>NZ_AKIZ01000041.1 GCF_000282595.1 Phyllobacterium sp. YR531 | reverse complement strand
CGCCAGTCAGTCAGCATCACTGAACGCTGCGCTGCTTCCTCGATAGGCTTCTTCAACGCGTCCACATCGTCGGGCTTGTCAGCAAATATCTCAATCGACTGAACCTTGTTGTCCTGATTGAAATAAAGCTGCGATTCCTCAAGCGGCATCAGCACAATCGAAGCATCATATTCTGACATGCCAATCTCAAAGATGGCGGTGACAGGATAAGACTTGACCCGCGGTGCCATGCCGAGCGGCGTTACATCGCCATCGGGCGAAATCAGCGTCAGCCTGTCGCCAAGGCCAAGCCCCATGTTTTCGGCCATGCGGGTGCCGATTGCCACACCGCCCGCAGCATTAAAGCCTTGGAATGTGCCCTGCCGGACATTCTTCGCAACCAGTTGCAGCTTGTTGATATCCTCTTCCCGCAAACCGCGTACGAGTGCGCCGGAGCCAGCGCCAACATTGCCTTTGGCAAGCACCTGTCCCTCAACGACCGGGATGGCGAAGGAGATGCCGGGCAGCGCATCAACGCGTTTGATCACCGCATCGAAATCATCAAGCGGCCTGTCCATAGGCTGCATGATCACGTGGCCGTTAATGCCAAGAATGCGGGTCAGAAGTTCAGCGCGAAAGCCGTTCATGACCGCCATGACAATAATCAGAGTTGCTACCCCAAGCATGATGCCGGTGAACGAAAACCCGGCGATGACCGAGATGAACGTTTCCTTGCGCCTTGCACGCAGGTAACGCCAGGCAATCATGCGCTCATAGGCCGAAAATGGCTTTGAGCCGGTCGCCACGGTTTCTGTCATAAAGTTCCCGCCTGATTCCATTCGATGCCTACTGCTGCACGAATCTAGTCTGAGTTCAGGGGAAAAGCATAATCACACTTTAGGAGATAAACACTATCATCATCATATTAGCTCCCTTAAGCGCTTTGCGGCGAATAGAAGATTCCGATCAGGAGCAGCAGACAGGCTGGCAGGATCATGCCCGTTACCCCTACAGTGACGTATGCGAAAGCGCCTGCTGCACAGCCAGCCACAAACCCGAACACCAGAATGATCGATGTCAGTGATTGTCTCCACTCATCACGCGTTTCAGTATAGCCTATGAGACGACGCACAACGGCAACAGCTAGCCCAGCTATATTGCCTGTCATCAGTGAGAATGGTGGACCGAGCCGAGGATCAAGACGCTCTATCGCTGTCAACATACCCATCGCGATGACGACCAGAAGTGTGTACACGGACACCGGTCCGACACCAAAAGTGGCGAGAAGGGCGGATATTGCGAAAGCTGCTGCAGACGAGATGAGCGTCCAGAATGTTGCACGTTCCAATGGTTTGACCCACGCAACCATAATCGCTGCCAAGCCTGCGCCAACCATGAAAAACGGGAATGTCAGGAGTTGCAGATCGCGAAGACCACCTTTTTCGTGACCAACCAGACCCAATCCAATGAGCACGACATTACCAGTGACCAATCCAACGAACAGGCCACCCAAGTGAGCGAAAAACAGCGCATCCGCAAAGCCCGAAATGAACGCCAGTCCCAATGAATTGCTTTGTACGCGTGACAGGCTCAACATTTCTACGGTTCCTCTTACGTGATCGAGCTTTGTTAATTCCGCTGGTGACCAGAAGCTATTTGACTATCGAATGAAGCAACGCAACATTCGACCATGCGAGAGGCGAGCCACTTTCACACCGCCCAGCAAGAGCAGCCCAGCGCTCCCCAGAAGCTCTTAAGATCGGATATCGGCAACTTCGATCCCCACGCACTAGCATGGTCGTGACCATGGACGCCGCAGTTGGATTGGCAACCGCACGAAGAAATGGCTGCGCGCTGCAGCGAGTTTTTGCCAGCGTTATCCGGTTCACCCCAGGCTGCATAACCCTTGAAGGTTCGAACCGGCGACCAATCCGGCATGGCCGGAGGAACCTCATTCCCGTTGAGTTTAGCGAAGTCACCAGCGCCGTAGACGATTTTGCCGCCAACCATCGTAAGCTCTGAAGTGAGGAAGGATATCTCGTCCTCAGAACAGGAGAAAAAATCCTTGCTCGGAACGATGAGATCGGCGAACTGGCCTTTTTCGATCCGGCCTTTCCTACCTTCATCATTGGAGAACCATGTAACATTCTCCGTCCACATCCGAAGAGCGGTTTCCCGATCAAGGCAGTTGGCGCGCGGATATAACTGCATGCCGCCGACTGTTTTGCCGGTGATCATCCAGCTCAAAGATACCCAAGGATTATAAGATGCCACACGCGTTGCATCCGTGCCGGCTGAGACCTTCAATCCCTTTTCGAGCATCCGTGCTATTGGGGGCGTTGCTTCGGCCGCGCGTTGTCCGTAACGTTCGACGAAATATTCGCCTTGATAAGCCATGCGATGCTGGACTGCGATGCCGCCGCCGAGTGCTGCTATGCGATCAATAGATTTGTCGGAAATGGTTTCAGCATGATCGAAGAACCAGTTCAAACCCTGAAGAGGTATTTCCTCGTTTACTTTCTCGAATACATCCAAAGATCGTGAGATTGTCTCATCATAGGTTGCGTGCAAGCGCCAAGGCCATCGGTTCTGGGCAAGAATTCGTATGACCTCTTCGAGTTCCCCTTCCATTTCTGCCGGCATGTCTGGGCGCGGCTGGCGGAAATCCTCAAAATCTGCCGCAGAGAAGACCAGCATTTCGCCAGCGCCGTTGTGGCGAAAATAATCATCGCCCTGTTTGTACTTCACTGAAGACGTCCAGTTAAGAAAATCTTCCTTTTCCTGCTTGGGCTTTTGGGTGAATAAATTATAGGCGAGGCGCACCGTAAGTTGATTTTCATCCGACAGTTTTTGAATGACGGCATAATCCTCGGGATAATTCTGAAATCCGCCTCCAGCATCAATGACGCCCGTCACACCCAATCGGTTCAGTTCGCGCATGAAATGACGTGTCGAGTTGACCTGATAATCGAATGGTAGCTTCGGGCCCTTGGCTAATGTCGAATAAAGAATCGCTGCATTCGGTTTGGCAAGTAGAAGCCCGGTTGGATTGCCGTGGCTATTGCGTGTGATCTCACCGCCAAATGGCTCAGGCGTGTCTCTGGTATAGCCCACAGCTCGAAGAGCTGCTGCATTCAGCAGCGCGCGATCATAAAGATGCAACAGGAATACCGGCGTATCGGGAGCGATCGCATTAATTTCCTCAATTGTCGGCAAGCGTTTTTCAGCAAATTGATGCTCAGTGAAGCCACCGATAACCCGGACCCATTGCGGGGCTGGTGTCACATCAACCTGACGCTTTAACATGCTCATTGCATCCGAAAGAGAACGAACGCCGTCCCAGCGCAACTCCATGTTGAAGTTGAGGCCGCCACGAACGACATGCGTGTGATTGTCGATCAAACCGGGGATGAGGGACCGCCCTTTGAGATCAATCACTTTCGTATTGTCGTCGGCAAGTGCGAGTACCTCCTCATTGCTACCGACGGCAAGGAATTTGCCATCTTTGATGGCGACTGCAGCAGCAGCCGGTTTTTTTCGATCAAGCGTTGTAATCCGTGCATTATGGATGATCGTATCTGCATGCATCATGCCGTCTCCTGGTAAACGTTGATATCTGGCATGAGCCGATGAGGTGACTGCTGGCAGGACAAGTCCCGATATCCCACCAAGAAAGCCGCGACGGGTTGTCTTCATCGGCTTTCATCCTTGGATTGACTGGGTACAGGCGCGCTTTGCTGACTGGCGAGCTTTCCGGGGACAGGGGTCATGTCCTGGGATTTCTCACTGGTCGAAGTAAGAGCGGTGCCGGAGAGCAACTGCTTTCCGGCTGGAATGATCTGCTCACCAACAAGCATGCCAAGCAGACCAATCAGTGCCACGAGGGGCGGGGCAGGCGAACGCACGGTCAGAAGGCTGTAGATCACACCTACCAGCAGCCCTACGGCCAACGACACGAGATAGAGCTTCATGAGATACCTGCTTGATAAACAGCCAACGTCTGCTCGAAAGTGAGCGATAAATTCCTGTGGTGATTGTCGGTGCGGCTACTTCGCGGGGTTCGGGCCGACGCGCTCGCCGTGCGTGACGCGTTCGGGGGCGTTGTGAACCATGGTGTAGGCGTAATCGACGCCCATGCCATAGGCACCAGAGTGGTCCTTTACGATGCCCATCACGGCGTCATAGGTTTCTCTGCGCGCCCAGTCGCGCTGCCACTCCAGAAGAACCTGCTGCCAAGTGACTGGAATGACACCAGCTTGAACCATGCGATCCATGGAATATTTGTGAGCCTCCACCGATGTTCCCCCGGAGGCGTCAGCTACCATGTAGATTTCATAGTCCGTGTCGTGCATGCACGATAGCGCGAAGGTATTGTTGCAGACTTCGGTCCAGAGCCCGGATACAACGATTTTCTTACGGCCATCGGCAGCATGCAGTGCCAATGCGTCGCGGACATTTTGATCATCCCAGGAGTTCATCGACGAGCGTTCAAGAAGCTCGTTTTCTGGAAACACCGCGAGCAATTCAGGGAAGGTGTTGCCGGAAAAGGAAAGCGTCTCGACGGTGGTGATCGTTGCGGGAATGTTGAAGACTTTTGCAGCTTTAGCCAAGCCGACAACATTGCTTTTCAGCACCTGCCGGTCGATGGACTGAACCCCGAACGCCATTTGCGGCTGTTGATCGATGAAGATTACCTGGCTGTTCTCAGGTGTCAGCACTTCAGTTAGTTTGCTCATTTTCGGTTCTCCATTATAAATTTGAGGCAGGCTGCTGTACGCGCGCGCAGAAACGCGGGATCAGGGTTCTGCGACCAAAGCCGACAGAAGGGAGCGGACCCGATCGATTTCATCATCGTTGATTTCGTGTCCCATGCGAGGATAGATACATTCTTCGACTTGGCCTCCAAGCGCCGAGAGCACGCGGGTGCTTTCATGCACCTTCCGCAGCGGAATGTGGGAATCCATGTCTGAGCAGCCCAAAAATATCGATGTGTTGGCAAGCGATCCGGAAGAATCTCTCGATGACGTTTCCGGACCGATAATACCGGCGCTCAAACCGGCTACCGCACCGTAGCGACGGGGGTTGCGCGCTACAAATTCCAGCGCGAGGCATCCTCCCTGTGAAAAACCAACCAAAGCTGTTCTTTTTGAGTTGAAGCCCAAGCGCTCCAGCCAAGTCAGCGTGTCTGCTACTATGGCAAGCGAGTTTGAAAGAAACGGCTCGTTATGTTCAAGCGGTGCCAGAAAGGAATGCGGGTACCACGAGCCACCCGGTGCCTGGGGAGCACAATAGGCAATTTCGGGTCGCTCAAAAACATCGGCAAGACCGAACATACTTCCGGCGGCTGCCCCGCGCCCATGCAAGAGAATGACGACTGCTTTTGCCTCCGTTAACGGCGCACCTGTCGTCGCAATCGGATGGCTTTCACGCATGTTTTTTTTCGCCAACCCAACGCGGAGTGGGCAGCTGAGCAATCAAACTAAGGCAGTATGTATTGAAGCTCATTTTTTGGTCCCGCACCCATCAGTAAATCTTCAAGCAGTTCACATTGCCGAGGGTATTTCGGCTACAATTCGTTGACAATACAGAATCGTATGGCGTATCTGTCTACAAATCGTCGACAATCCCGCAAGCAAGGCGGGCACGAGTGCCTGAGCACGCGGAGATAAAATTGGACAAACTAACAAACATGAAGGCGTTCACGAGGGTGGTGAATCACGGCAGCTTTAGTGAAGCTGCAAGAGAGATGCGCCTGTCCCGATCCGCAGTCAGCAAATATGTGATTGATCTTGAAATTGAGCTCGGCGTCCAGTTACTAAATCGCACCACTCAGAGTGCAACACCTACAGAAGCAGGCCAGCGCTACTACGACCGGTGTCTGGCAATTTTGGCCGAAATCGAAGACGCTGAGACATCGATATCACAATTCCAGTCCCAAGCCCGCGGTCTGCTGCATGTGAACGCCCCAATGTCGTTCGGGACAAAGTTCCTTGGTCGTTTGATTGCTCAATTTATGGCCCAGCATCCAGACCTGCAGGTGCAACTTATCCTGAGTGATCAGCAGTTGGATACTGTGCAGGAGGGGTTCGACGTCACGCTTCGTTTAACGGACGTGCCTCCACCCAACTTGGTTTCCCAAAGAATCGCATCCGTGACAAGGGTCATATGCGCATCTCCGACCTATCTGGAGCAAGCAGATGTGCTGAAACACCCAAGAGAGTTGCGAAATCATGTCTGCCTAAACTACGGTTATCTCGCAACGGGGCTGCAATGGAAACTTACCGGGCCGGATGGAGATCATTGGATTCCAGTGCCTTGGCGCTTGTGTAGCAACAATGGCGAAGTAATGCGCGACGCGGCTCTTGAAGGGTGTGGTATCGCTTTGCTTCCGACTTTCATCGTCGAGTCATACTTGCGTAATGATAGCTTACGGGAAGTTCTACCTGATTATCGCGCCCCTGAAATGTCGATCTACGCGATGTTCCCGCCCGCCAGATACCTGCCATTCAAGGTACGAGTCTTTATCGACTTTCTCAGCAAGTCCCTCGCAGCGCGTTTGGCGGTCCCGGCATAAATTATCGGCATCAACACACTGGAACAGCCCAAGGCATTACAAGCCTTCCAAATAGTGCGCTTTCTGCGAAGGATAGTAATCGTCGAATGATGGCAACGCATTGCCTTCGCGCGCAGCAACCAACATGTCCAGATAGTATTCCCAGCCGGGGCCAACGTCTCCAGCGAGCTTCCGGTCGCTCAGGTGCTGCACAAAACGCAACTCTGTCGTATCGCCGTTTTGTTTTAGGGAGAGTGTAATGCGCCAATCGCCAAAATCATCCTTCATGGTAACTACCAAGCGGTTTGGCGCCTCACATTCTTCAATCATCATTTTCGCCCACGGCTTACCCTTCTCGTAAACCAGCTGTATGCGCACAAGGTTTCCCGGTCCCGCGTCGCCCTCCCAAGGGCCAAACCAAAGTGCCGTTTCTTCGGACTTGGTGACGCTCGACCAGACATCAGAGATATCGGCAGCGAACGTGCGTATGAGGATCAGATTGTTCCCATCAAGGCGACCTGTCGGTGTCGGATTCATTGCGATTTTTCCTGATTAAAATTTGGCAGCGATTGATGCATGTTTGATTAAAGATGGTATTTTAACCGGATCAGGCCGGGTAGATAACCTCCTGGAAATAATACACTTGTTCTTAGATTTCGCTGAAGCTCATTGATCGGTCTGAGACCTAAACCTATAGCAGCATCGCACAAGATTTTTAAGCTTCAGTGCGATCATCCCAAGTGTAAGACATTGGGCAGCTTTGGGTTCGCAGAGCAATATGGGATTACTTTGTGCCGTGGTAGACTGATACCAATTTCGGCAGGCAGGCTTGGGCTATGGCGGAGGGGGTGGGATTCGAACCCACGGTAGGCTCTCACCTACGCCGGTTTTCAAGACCGGTGCCTTAAACCGCTCGGCCACCCCTCCAGCGCGCCGTCTATGCGCGATTGTCTCGGCGATTTCAAGCGCTTTTGCGCACCTGCGGCAAACTTCACGATATTTTACCGATTGAACACACGGTTTGTTAACAGCGTATCAACCTCTAGCTGACATTTATGGAAGCTGTAAAAGTCCGCGATGGGTCTCGGCTTTGCTCAAATGTTTCAATCTGGTATTTATACCTTGATGTAAAATTGTGGGGACGGCCAACCCGGCCGGTAGTTTGCATTGCCAAAAGCCAAAGCTTTTCGAATTGCCACTGTCACGCGCATTGCGGGCGTTGTGGCCATGGGCATTCTCATGGCGGCCTGCGCGTCGCCGAAAGCAAAGACTGCCAAAAAATCCCACGGCAAGGAATATTTCGCTGAATCCAAATATGGCGTGAAGGCGAGCCCGCGCGTTTGGACGGGCGGTAAAATCAAACGCGGCGGCGGCCGCGATCAGGTAGGCCGACCATATCAGGTTGCCGGAAAATGGTACTATCCAAAGGAAGAACCGGGTTACATCCGCAAGGGCAGGGCCTCCTGGTATGGCTCGGCTTTTCACGGGCGCCTGACAGCCAACGGCGAAGTTTATGACACAGCCCAATTGTCTGCTGCCCACCCCACCATGCCTTTGCCAAGCTATGCGCGCGTAACCAATCTGGGCAATGGCAGCTCAGTTATCGTTCGCGTGAATGATCGTGGGCCTTACCATAGCGACCGCGTTATCGATCTTTCACAACGCGCCGCAACGATGCTCGATTATCAGCATACCGGAACAGCCGATGTGAAAGTCGAATATGTTGGTCGAGCCCCATTGAATGGCGATGATGATCGCTTCCTTATGGCTTCCTATCGCGGCCCCGGTGCGGCTGATCCTTGGGGGCAGCCTGCATCCGGTGTGATGATTGCCATGAATGGCGCCACACCAACGGGCCGCAAACAGACGCCAGTCCCTGGCATGGTGCGTCCAGAGCCGGCAGGTATTCAGGTTGCTAGCCTCGGTACCCAGCCTATGTCCCTTGGTGATCAGGCAAACCAACTGGCGCTACCGCAGCAACAACAGAATTTTGTCGATGAAACCGGCCTGTCCTTCAATAGTGATATTGATCCCATCCTGCCATTGATCGGGCCATTCGTCGCCGATAAGCCCGCAGTCCTGATTGGATCGTATAAGGGCAGAAAGGGCACTGCATCGCCTTTCGTGAACTCCTATGCAAGCGAGCGCGTCGCAATGGCTCATGCACCTGTCGCAGCAACCGAAATGCTGCTTTCGCCTGAGACAGTAACGACAGCCTGGAAGTCCATCAGCGCCTCGCAAGCCTCGTTCGAAGGTGAATATGTCGATATCGGCCTGTTTGCCAGCAAGGAAGAGGCTGCCCGCCTGATGAGTACACTTGCCCCCTTCGGCAAGGTTAAACTCTCCGAAGTTGCCAGCCCGACTGGTGCGCGTATTGCACTCGTGGCCAAGGCTGATAATGCAAAAGAAACCGACGCCTTGTTGCAGGCGGCCTGGAAGGCTGGTGCCGATGATGCGTTTGTCGTTCGCGACGATGGCCACTGAGCGCAATCAGGCGCCATCTCAGTTTGCAAAGCATCTTCGTATATATGCTTTGGGTCTCAGTGTTGTGTTTGCCCCGTTAAGTTCTGCCAGCGCGGAAGATGCCCTGTTCGAAACAAAGGCCAAACAGGCCCTGATGATCGAAGATCAGACGGGCACAATTCTTTTTACAAAATCTCCCGATACATTGATCGAGCCTGCCGCACTGGCAAAACTTATGACCATGGAAGTGGTTTTTCACGCGTTGAAAACCGGTGAGATTTCACAGACCACGCAATATACAGTTAGTGAAAATGCCTGGCGGACGGGTGGGGCACCATCTGGTGGTTCAACCATGTTCGCGAAGATCAAGTCGCAACTCGCAGTTGGTGACCTCATACAGGGCGTCATCGTGCAATCGGCAAATGATGGCTGCATCATTCTCGCAGAGGGGATCGCAGGCACAGAAGCGAAGTTTGCAGAATTGATGAACACCCGGGCCAAAGAGATCGGGCTGACAGCTTCGACATTTGTCAATTCGACCGGCCTGCCAGACCCAAAGCAACGGGTATCATTGACCGACCTTGTTAAACTGGCCCGGCACATCAAAAAAGAATATCCCGACTATTACAAAACCTATGCGCAGGACAATTTTACCTGGAACAACATTTTCCAGCGCAACCGGAATCCGCTGTTGAGGCTCGATATCGGTGCAGATGGTATGGGCACAGGATTTACCGAACAATCGGGCTATGGCATTGTTGGTGCTGCTGAACGCAGCGGCCGCCGATACATTGTTGCATTGAGCGGCCTTGCAACGGACAAGGAACGGGCGGAAGAAGCAAAACGCATCTTCGAATGGGCCTATCAGGCTTTCGAGGAAGTGGACATTTTCGGGATCGGTGAAACTGTTGGCGAAGCCAGCGTTTTCGGCGGCGTTAAATCCGGTGTACCACTGAAAGCCCATGAGAAGGTCAGCATCCTTGTTCCTGTGGCCAATCGTGATCGCCTGAAAGCGCATGTCGTCTATAGTGGACCACTGGTAGCGCCACTCGAAGCAGATCAGCACGTTGGCACGTTGCGCATCTGGATTGGCGATGCTCTGGTTCAGGAAACACCCGTCTATACGGCGGAAGCCGTTGCAAGTGGCGATCTTACCGAGCGCGCGCTCAATGCGGTGTTTGAACTGACAACCGGCTGGATGCGTCGATTGAGCTTCTAGGATCGTTGCACATCACGCGGGCGAACGTTAGAACCCATTGTACGAAATTACATTGGTTCGAAAGACAGCAATAAGCGTGCAAGGATTATTCATTACTTTTGAAGGCGGCGAAGGCGCTGGCAAATCGACCCAGATTGCCCGGCTGAGCGAGCATTTGCGTGCAAACGGAATTGACGTGCTGGTGACCCGCGAACCCGGAGGAACACCCGGAGCTGAGGCTGCACGCCATGTCATCCTGAGTGGAGCCGCAGAATCGCTAGGGCCCGCGATGGAAGCCATTTTGTTTGCCGCTGCCAGAAACGACCATGTGGAGCAGGTAATACGCCCGGCACTTAAGTCCGGGCGTACCGTGCTTTGCGACCGCTATATCGATTCGAGCCGGGTCTATCAGGGTGTCACGGGCAATCTCGATCCACTGCTTATGAATGCCATCGAGCGAACAGCCATAAACGGCCTGATGCCGGACCTGACAATTATTCTTGATCTGCCGGCGGAAGTCGGACTGCAGCGAGCAAATGCGC
Source organism: Phyllobacterium sp. YR531 (assembly GCF_000282595.1). GTDB lineage: Bacteria > Pseudomonadota > Alphaproteobacteria > Rhizobiales > Rhizobiaceae > Phyllobacterium. The sequence continues at coordinate 58,954 of NZ_AKIZ01000041.1, read as the reverse complement.
GGCGTGGTACAGATGTGGCAGACCGTTTTGAAAAAGAAACTCTCGAGCTGCATACCAGACGACGCGACGCTTATCTCGCCATAGCCAAAGCAGAGCGTAAACGCTGCAGAGTTGTCGACGCGGAACGACCTGTTGATGAGATAGCCGCTGAAATCGCCAAATTTGTCGATGGCGTGAGGGTAGCGAGCGATTTGCGCAGTTCGGAAATAGTTGAGGGCATTAAATGAGCGACGTCGTTCTGGATGTACCAGCCGCCCACGATGCAATCGACGGGGTGCCTTCTCCTTCGGCAAATCCGGCATTGTTTGGCCATTCGGGGATAAGATCATTTCTGGCTCAGGCCTATCAATCCGGTCAAATGCATCACGCATTGCTGCTTGAAGGCCCGCAAGGCATCGGCAAGGCAACGCTGGCATTTCATCTCGCCGGACATATGCTCAAATATCCTCAGGAGGCGGATGCGCCGTTGACGCTGGCAACGCCGGATTTTGGATCAGCGCCATACCGGCAGATGGCGACCGGCACGCATCTTTCGGTTCTCCACATAAGCAGACCCTTTGATGCAAAGGGCGGAAAATTCAAAACCGGCATACCTGTCGAAGAAATCCGCCGTGTCGGACATTTCCTTAACAGGACATCGCATGACGGCGCTTGGCGCGTGGTTATAGTAGACCCTGCTGATGACATGAATCGCAATGCTGCCAATGCCTTACTAAAAACTCTTGAAGAGCCACCGAAGAGAACCCTGTTCGTTTTGATATCGCATTCAGCGGGGCGGCTTCTGCCTACGATCCGTTCCCGTTGTCAATCGATCCGTTTTGAACCACTGGCAAACCCGGATCTGGCAGCAGCCCTCAAGGCGATCAACCTCGACACACAATCGTTGCCAGATGCAGATCAACTGATGACACATGCGGATGGCAGCGTGCGTAAGGCTGCCTTGTTGCTCGCTTTTGGTGGCCTCGAGATTTCGGCCGCGGTTGATGGTATTCTTGAAAAACGCGTATTCGACGTTCCAAAAGCCCATGCTCTGGCAACAGCGCTCTCCGGACGCGATGCGGAAATCCAGTATGATCTGTTCCTTGAGGATTTATTGGCGCGGGTCGCCATAAAAGCGCGCCTTGCTGCTGAGCAAGGCAACAGCAATGAAGCCAATCGCTGGTCATTGCTCTGGCAGGATATGCAAAACGAGGCGAGGGACGCTGCTGCGTTCAATCTTGATCGCAAGCAAACGGTTTTGATTTTTCTGGAGCGTATCCAGCGAGCGTTTAATTAGCGCCAGAACCGAAACAGCTCAAATCCGTAATACGCATAGCTTGGATCGATACTAACGAGCCCTGCAAGTTTGTAGGATGCGTTCCAGATTGCACCGCTGACTGCATCCGACAGAAAGATAAACATCAGGGCGAAGCTCAGCATGGAACCCAATTGCTGCGCTTGTGCCTGCATGTCGTAAGGAAGGTAGGAGCGGATAATCCCAAAACCATCCAAGCCGGGAATTGGAAGCATGTTCAAAACAATGGCGGTGGCTTGTAATGCTGCCAGAAAACTCATTGCGGCCCAGAATGTATCCGTGCTCGTTGTCTCAGGCAGACCGGCCATAAAGGGGAGGCCTAGCACAAGCAAGATAACCAGATTTGCAAAGGGACCGGCAGCCGAAACGATTGCATCCCAATGTTTGGTCTTCAGGACGCTTCTCTGGATGTAAACGGAGCCGCCCGGAAGACCGATACCGCCAATCAACAGGAAAACCAGAGGTAGGGCGAAACTGTATAAGGGGTCTGCGTAGCCTAGCGGGTCGAGTCTCAGGTAGCCTTTGTCCAGAACCGATCTGTCGCCGCCATAATAGGCCGCCAATGCGTGAGCCCCTTCATGCAGGCAAAGCGAGACAACCCAGCCGGAAAAGACGAATACAAAAACCCATACAGGAGCCTCGTTGCCTGCATAAAGCAGAAATCCGGAAAATAGGAAAAGTCCGGTTACCATATAGAAATTGGCACTCAAGCGCCGGGGAGAGGCAGGAACTATTGTCAAACTGGTACCCAGCAAACTGAATGGAAAAGAAGTGCAAGACATACGGTTAGCTGTAACTATAAGCAAGAGCACTCAGGTGGCACGCACACTATGGCAATCATGCCTGACATGCGTTATGTCAACCAGACGTTTTCTCCCAAGATGTAAATACAAAAGACGAAATCAGGTCACGCATGAGCCGCGAAAAATTCTACATTACGACTGCCATCGCTTATCCGAACGGAAGCCCGCATATCGGCCACGCCTACGAGGTGATCGCTACTGACGCCATTGCGCGCTTCAATCGCCATGACGACAAGGATGTCATGTTCCTCAGCGGAACTGACGAGCATGGAATCAAGATGTTGCAGACCGCCCGCAAGGAAGGGATCAGTCCGCGCGAGCTTGCAGATAGAAACGCCAAGCTTTTCCGTGACATGGGGCATCTTTTGAATGCTTCATTTGATGATTATATCCGCACCACTGAAGAGCGCCATTACAAGTCTTCACAAGCGATTTGGCAAAAAATGGCAGACGCAGGTGACATCTATAAAGGTGGTTACGCTGGTTGGTATTCCGTGCGCGATGAAGCCTATTATCAGGAAGAAGAAACTGAACTGCGGGCTGACAATGTGCGCTATGGCCCGCAAGGCACACCTGTCGAATGGCTGGAGGAGGAGAGCTACTTCTTCCGGCTATCCGCCTATCAGGATCGCCTGCTTGCTCTCTACAGCGAGCACCCCGGCTTTATCGGACCGGACGAGCGACGCAATGAAGTTGTGTCTTTCGTAAAATCCGGGCTGAAAGACCTTTCGATCTCCCGCACCACATTCGATTGGGGCGTTCCTGTTCCCGGCGATGAAAAGCATGTGATGTATGTCTGGGTGGATGCCCTTACGAACTATATCACTGCTGCCGGTTATCCGGACGAAAATGCTGATCGCTGGCACTACTGGCCTGCTGATGTGCATATCATCGGCAAGGACATTATCCGTTTCCATTCCGTGTACTGGCCAGCATTCCTTTGGTCTGCCGGCATTGAATTACCGAAACGGGTTTTCGGTCATGGCTTTGTTTTCAACCGCGGCGAGAAGATGTCGAAATCGGTGGGAAATGTTATCGATCCGACAGCACTCGTGGAGCATTACGGCCTCGACCAACTGCGGTACTTCCTGCTGCGTGAAATTCCCTTCGGCCAGGACGGCAATTACAGCCATGAAGCAATCGTCAATCGCACGAATGCTGACCTTGCCAATGATCTTGGTAATCTGGCCCAGCGTTCATTGTCCATGATTGCCAAGAATTGTGAAGCCAAGGTGCCACAACCGGGTGCATTGACCGAAGCAGACAAGGCTATTCTGGATCAGGCGGTTGCTGCACTTGATACAGCCCGCAAAGCAGTCGGTGTACAGGCCTTGCATCAGGCCTTGGCTGCAATCTTTAGCGTCGTGGCTGAAGCGAACCGCTATTTTGCCGGTCAGGAACCTTGGGCTCTCAAGAAAACAGACCCGGCGCGTATGGAAACAGTTCTCTACGTAACGGCTGAAGTGATCCGTCGTGTTGGCATTCTATGCCAACCCTTCATACCGGGTTCGGCTGAAAAACTACTCGATATTCTGGCCGTGCCAGCTGAGAAACGCAACTTTGCCGACCTGACGGCGAGCCAACTGGTTCCAGGCAGTGACCTGCCCGCACCACAGCCGATATTCCCTCGTTATGTCGAGGCGGAAAAAGCGGAATAGTCCGATGCTGGTTGATAGTCACTGTCATCTGGACTTTGCAGACTTTGCCGAAGAACGCGACGCAATCGTTCAACGGGCGCTTGATCATGGCATCAAGCGCCTTGTGACGATCTGCACGCGGGTGCGCCGCTTCGATAGCATTATCGCAATAACCGAAGCCTATGAAAGTGTGTATGCCTCGGTAGGGACACACCCCAATAATGCGCATGAAGAGCTTGATATCACGGTTGAAAACCTCGTTGAACTGTCAAACCATCCAAAGGTCGTGGCTATTGGTGAGGCGGGCTTGGATTACCATTACGACTATGCCCCGCCGGAAGCACAGGCGCAGGGTTTTCGCACCCATATTGCAGCATCCAGAATAACGCAGCTGCCCTTGGTCATACACGCCCGTAGTGCCGATGAAGACATGATTTCCATTTTACGCGAAGAGACAGGGAAGGGTGCTTTCCCTTTTATTCTACATTGTTTTTCGTCCGGTACAGAACTTGCGCAAGTGGGTGTCGAACTTGGTGGTTACATCTCCTTTTCGGGTATTCTGACGTTCCGGAATTCGCCTGAAATCCGGGAGATAGCAAAAAATATTCCCCGAGACCGGCTTTTGGTTGAAACCGATGCCCCCTATCTCGCGCCAATGCCACATCGCGGCAAACGCAATGAGCCAAGTTTCGTGCGCCATACTGCTTCTGTTCTGGCCGAGACGATTGGCGTTAGTGAAGAGGAAATCGGCCAGATAACATCTGACAACGTGTTCCGCCTGTTCACCAAGATGCCAAGGCCCCAAAATGCCTGACCGGTTGCGCTTCACCATTCTTGGTTGCGGCTCGTCACCGGGCGTGCCGCGCCTTAATGGTGACTGGGGCAACTGCGATCCTAATGAACCAAAGAACAAGCGTCGTCGCGCCTCAATGCTGGTCGAACGTATCGGCGAACACGGGATAACGACGGTCATTATCGATACCGGACCAGATTTCCGTTCGCAAATGATCGATTTTGGCCACGGGAAGCTTGATGCCGTTGTTTATACCCACGCTCACGCTGATCATATCCACGGCCTGGACGACCTGCGTACCTTCGTTATCGATCGACGGGACCTCGTAAACATCTACGCCGACGCGACGACGCAGCGCCGACTGATGGAAGGCTTTTCCTATTGTTTTAAAACGCCGGAAGGCTCGAGTTATCCACCAATTTTACGTCCGCACGAGATTATCCATCACGAGGCATTTGAGATAGATGGGCCGGGCGGTCCAATACGGTTTCTACCACTGCCGCAAATACATGGCGATATCCTCTCATTGGCCTTCAGGATTGCCGATGTGGCGTACTGCTCCGACGTCAGTGCGTTTCCAGATACTACTGCAGCACAGCTTTTTGACCTTGATTATCTGGTCATCGACGCATTGCAGTACAGGACGCATCCAAGCCATTTTTCGCTAGCAGAATCAATCGACTGGATTAACAAGCTAAAGCCACATAGAGCCATTTTGACCCATATGCATATTCCTCTTGATTATGGAACTGTGCTTAGGGAAACACCGGACAACGTTGAACCAGCCTATGATGGTCTGTCATTCGAGGTTGAGTTATGAGCAAAAGTGTCGAGCGTGTGCGCCAAGCTGCGATGACAGCGGGTCTGGACATCGAAATCCGACAAATGGCAGATTCAACTCACACTGCCGAAGATGCTGCAATCCAGTGCGGCGTTACCGTAGAGCAGATCGTCAAATCATTGGTTTTTCAAGGTGCCGAGAGTGGCAAGCTTTACCTGTTTCTAGTATCGGGACCGCGAAAACTTGATCTCGCGAAAGCTGCAGGACTGGTCAGCGAACCCTTGCATCGGGCCGACCCCAAACATGTGCGCAAGGAGACAGGTTTTGCCATCGGCGGAGTTTCGCCGCTGGGGCATCTGATCGATATCAGAACCTATGCGGATGCAAGTCTCATGCGGTTCGATGTTGTGTGGGCGGCGGCTGGCGGAACAAACTTTGTATTTCCATGTGAACCAAATGTGTTGGCGGCAGCCGCTAAAGCACAGATTGCAGATATCACAGTCTAAAGTGCCAAGAACGGCAACTTACTGGTTGAGGCGAACGCAGGACTGATCAATGAGCCGCATTTCACCCATCAATTATGATCAGGCTTCTCCAGAAGCTCGTGCTGAACATGACCTAGAGCTTAAGTTGCGCGGCCGGATGACCAATATGAAGCGTGTGTTATTGCACTCGCCAGTTGCCCATCGCATTTACGCCGAATGGTTTACATTGCGCGATCTCTTGCGACCTGTAGTTTCAGACCGTGCGATATGGTTGTTTTCGCTTGCAATATCGGAAGCGAATAAATCAGCCGTTCCTATAACTTTTTTCCGAAGAGCACTTATCGACTCCGGCATCGATCCTGATGCAATTTCACCCGATGGTGACGAAGCCTTGCTGACGGCATTTGCTGCAGCAATCGTTGCGGACTCCAACGCTATACCTGAGGGCATATGGCAAAAGCTGAAAGCCGTGTATTCCGAAAGTACGATCGTCAATCTGGTCGCGTTTGCTGGCATTATGATTGCAACTACAATCTTTACAAACACCATGGAGATTGATCTCGATCCCGAGCTTAACTCGTATCAGAAGAAGAATCTTTAACGCCTTGTCAGTAGCTACTGCAGTGATGATCAAGGGGAAGTCTCACCGGCTACATAATTTAGTTCCATAATCTATCTTATGCGATGTCTTTATGGAATTGTCATCCACCCTTTTACCGTCTCGTCGCACACCACCCTTGGGATGATCGATCCACGTCAAAGCTTACTTTTGATTTTTGTAATATTCTATAACTCGAGCAGCATCTCGCCGATTGCGAATCTCAATTGTATTGGCGGACTTGCTCGCCCCAGCCAAAGCAGCGCTATCCTTATCTCCGAAGATTGCATCATATTGAATTGTGGTACGGACAAGGTTTAGTCGAATACCATCCCGCATGAGTATTCTGAAGACGCGGAGCCACCATGGCGGTGCCATTCGGATGACTAGTTCGGCCCGATTGGCGCGATCCTGATAAGTCCGTGAATTACCTCCCTCAATGACCCAGCAATCTTTAAAAACAACTGCACGTACAAGGCGATCAATTTCGTCTGCTTCCCGCAGCTTTCCATTCTCATCCCAAACGGCATCATCCACTGAGTAAACCGGCAATTGCAATTGCTGGGCGAGTCTTCGTGCCAGCCAGGTTTTTCCTGATCCGGGCGCTCCGATAATCATGACCCTGCATATTGCCATTACCGCACTATATCGCTTGATAGCCTCTACCAGAGGTATCAAATGTTGCTCGTGTTCGGATATCTGAACACCAGATCAGCCGGGTCTTCTCTTATAGCCAATAAATCCAGTTGACCACCGAGTCTTTCGGCGAGCTTTCGTGACCTGACATTGTTTGGATCCATATAGCTGACGAGTGTCTTTAGCCCATAGATTTTGAATGCCCAGTCACGCAGTGCTTTGGCTGCCTCAAAAGCGTAGCCCTTACCTTCAGACCTGGGATATACGAACCAGCCCAATTCATGTTCGGGAAAGAGCGGACCATGATTGATTCCGACCTGCCCATGGCAGAAACCAGTATCACGATCTTCGATCATCAATGCACCGTGCCCCATCAATGACCAAAGCGCTACGTCGTGACAAAATATTCCCCAAGCGACTTTGGTGGAGTAAGGCCCTCCCATATATTCCGATCGTTGCGAGTACATCAGCTCAGCATAGCTCGGCCAGTCCTCAATTTTCATTGGGCGCAGTAATAGCCGTTCGGTTTCGATGGTTGGTATATTGCTCATTTTATACATCCGGTATGCATGTCAGAATTTGGCACAGGCGTGATTAGCACACTCGTACTTCATTTGCATTTCGACCAAATTTAGTCGATCAAGACGTCACAAACTGCCAGCAGACAGAGACAGATAAATGCATTCAGAAAAACGAGCTCATCAAACGACAGCACTCCAACTTGATGCCGTCGGCAGGAGCTTCGGCAAGGTCGATGCGCTCAAGGATATAACACTGTCCATCCAGACTGGTGAAATCATTTGCCTGGTGGGCCATTCAGGTTGTGGTAAGTCGTCACTTTTGCGGATCATCGCAGGCGTCGACAGGCCTGATAGTGGCGTCCTTTCCATGAATGGCAGGCAAGTCGCCGGACCGCAATATTTCGTGGAACCGGAAATGCGCAGGATTGGATTTGTATTTCAGGATTATGCTCTTTTTCCGCATTTAACGGCTGAGCAGAACATATTATTCGGCTTGAAGGCCCTACCAAAGGAGCAAGCTTCAGAACGAGCTAAAGAAGTCATCGATCACGTTGGCATCGCTTCGCTCACCAAACGTTATCCGCACATGCTTTCTGGCGGTGAGCAGCAGCGGGTTGCATTAGCGCGCGCCCTCGCCCCCAATCCCGATATTCTGCTCATGGACGAGCCGTTTTCCAGTCTGGACTCCGGCTTGCGGCAAAAAGTGCGTCAGGAAACATTTCAGCTGCTGCGCCGACTGGGTACGACTGTAATCATGGTGACACATGATCCGGAGGAAGCCTTGTCTGCCGGTGATCGCATCGTTTTGATGCGCGAAGGTCAGATCGTTCAGATTGGCACCGGCTACGATCTTCATGATAGACCAAATTCACCTTATGCTGCAGACTTCTTTGGTGAGTTCAACAAGATACCCGGTATCTATCGAAATGCTCAGATTGAAACGGTTATCGGCCCTTATGCTTGTGAAGCGGCACTTCCGGAAGGTAGCGATGCCCTCGCCTATGTGAGACCCCATGCTATTTCAGTCAGTACTGACGAAGGGCCGACGATCGGAAAGATAGTTGAGCGGGTGTTTCTTGGTGACGTGGAACAACTGACAGTTGATGTCGAAGGACTCTCCCAACCATTGCACGTTAAAACTGTTGAACGGTTTCCCCATACCACCAACCACATCAGCCTTGCCATAAAGTCTGATGGCTTGCTTATATTTGCCGCATAACAATCTCTGGTTTAAAGCAGATCAACATTTCGTGAGAAACGCCTGATCCCGTTGTTAAAACTTGATAAAATTGGTCATGTATGGTTTGGCCTTGATTGTGATTTTTCATTTTCAAGGGGGCTAAAATGCATTCATCCAATATAGCTAAATCAATTGTAATGGCAGGGACACTGGCACTCACTGCAGGCACAGTATCAGCTGCCGAACTCAATATATACACCACACGTGAACCCGGCTTGATCCAGCCACTGCTCGACTCCTTCAAAGCCTCGACAGGCATCACCGTCAATACGGTTTTCTTGAAGGATGGTCTGGCAGAACGCGTTTCCAGCGAGGGTGCAAGCTCTCCCGCCGATATCCTGATGGCCGTCGATGCAGGTAATCTCGTCGATCTTGTGGATAAGGGTGTGACCCAGCCAATCGAATCCAAGACCCTTTCCGATGCAATTCCAGAAACATTGCGCGATCCAAAGGGCAACTGGTTTGGTCTGTCCATGCGCGCACGTGTACTTTACACTGCCAAGGATGTTGATCTCGCAAGCTTCAACTATGAAGATCTTGCCGATCCAAAATGGAAGGGCAAAATTTGCATTCGTTCCGGCCAGCATCCTTACAATACAGCCCTTTTTGCCAGCTATCTGGCGCATTACGATGCAGCAGAAACTGAAAAATGGCTTGCTGCGGTCAAGGGAAACCTCGCGCGAAAGGCTGGTGGTGGCGACCGTGACGGAGCCAAGGATATTCTGGGCGGTATTTGCGACATTGCTATCGCAAACTCCTATTATGTCGGCTTGATGCGCTCTGGAAAGGGCGGCGAAGATCAGGTCAAATGGGGCAACGCAATCAACGTTGTGCTTCCTACCTTCAAAAACGGCGGTACGCAGGTCAATATCAGCGGTGCAGCAGTTGCAAAACATGCGCCGAACAAGGCTGAGGCTATCAAGCTGCTTGAGTACCTGGTTTCCGATGAAGCCCAGAAGATCTATGCCGAAGCCAATTTTGAGTATCCTGTAAAGGCAGGCGTGAAGGCAGATCCGATCATTGCCTCCTTTGGTGAGCTCAAGATTGATCCAACACCGTTGACCGAAGTTGTAAGTCATCGCAAAGAAGCGAGCGAACTCGTAGACAAAGCCGGTTTCGACAACTAATCAAAAGCGACAGGCGTCCGCATTTGCGGTCGCCTGTCTCACACTTTGAATGGAAGCGAGTTTTGACTGCGCCGTTAGCAACCAATCAGCGGCGTAGCCGTAGCGGATCGGGATGGATTGTCTCGGCAGGAATTGTCGCAGTTCTCGTCCTCCTGCCTGTCTTTGCGCTTGTGTTGCAAGCGGTACAAGGCTCGGATGGCCTATGGTCTCACTTGCTCGCGACGACCCTGCCCGTTGCATTGGCCGATACATTTATTCTGCTATGCGGAGTTGGGTTGCTTGTCGCGATCCTTGGCACCGCGTCCGCCTGGCTGGTTACAGCCTATGATTTTCCGGGCAGGCGAATTCTGGAATGGGCCCTCATTTTACCTCTGGCAGTACCAACCTACATCATAGCTTATGCATATCTGGATATTCTGCATCCAATAGGCGTCGTTCAGGGTGCAATCCGCTGGGCACTAGGATTTTCCAGCCCGCGTGAATTTCGATTGCCCGATATACGCAACATGACAGGCTGCATCATTCTGCTTGGCTTTGTGTTGTACCCTTACGTGTACATTCCCACTCGTGCACTGTTCCTCATGCAGTCATCCAATTTAATCGAAGCAGCACGGACACTTGGTGTTTCACAACGTCAGATATTCTGGCGAGTGGCACTGCCCCTCGCCCGCCCGGCCATAGCCGTTGGTGTCAGTCTGTCCCTCATGGAGGCATTGAATGACATAGGTGCATCCGAGTTTCTGGGCATACGCACGCTCACAGTCTCGATTTACACAACTTGGATAACACGGACTGATCTGCCGGGAGCCTCGCAAATCGCGCTTTCTCTGCTCTTGATTGTGGTCATGCTGGTGACCGTAGAGCGTTGGGCAAGGCGCGAACAACGCTATTCCATCAGCGCACAGAGAAGCCGTGTTTTTGAACCGACGCGGATAACAGGCAGGCGCAGCACAGCATTTTTTTGCATGGGACTTATCCCGGTTCTTATAGGGTTTGTCTTCCCCGCCATCTATCTAGCAACCGAAGCGTGGAAGCGCTTTCAGTTTGCGGGCCTTTCACCCCGGTTAGTCACTGAAGCTGGCAACACCATAATTTTCGCCTCCGCAGCTACATTAGTCACTCTGCTTCTGGGCGTTTTGATCGCCTATGTTGCCCGTCTGCGCCCGGGAGCAGCCTCCAACTGCTTTTTCAGGCTGGCAACTGTTGGCTATGCTGCACCTGGCACTGTTATCGCTATTGGCGTTCTTGTCCTGCTCGCCGGACTGGACCAGCTCATAAACAGGACTGCCATTGCCTGGTTCGGCATCTCGACCGGGTTGCTGTTCATGGGGTCCGGTGCAGCGCTGATTTACGCCTATACAACAAGGTTTCTTGCCATAGCTGCAGGTGGTATGGAGGCCGGACTGACTCGTATCCCGCTTACTTTCGATCACGCCTCCCGTACTCTTGGTCAAAGTGCCAGCGGCACATTCAGGCATGTTCATTTACCGCTTTCAAAAGCGGCACTAATAGCTGCTGCGCTGCTTGTCTTTGTTGATTGCGTTAAAGAGCTACCGGCTACGTTGCTGTTGCGGCCGCTTAATTTTGAGACATTTGCAACCCATCTTTACGGGGAAGCGGCGCGGGGCACCTATGAAGAAGCATCCATCGCAGCATTAGCCATTGTAATTATCGGAATACTGCCCGTTATTCTCCTGTCGAGGGTCGGAACACGGGCTTCCTGACTAGTGATGATATACTATAGTTATCATTCACTATACTTGCCGGAAAACAAAAAAACCGCTGCGATGAGCAGCGGTTTTTCCATTTTGAATTCAAATTCCTGAGGCGATTCGCCGGGAAATAATGATCTCAATTCAACCTTGTGGAAGAACAATCCGCGTCTCAACGCGTCGATTCTCAGGAGCAAACGGATCACTCACGCTAGGATGGCGCTTGCCAAAACCTTCTGCTTTCAAGCGCTCAGCGGATACGCCAAGACCTTCCAGATAGGTTGAAACAGACTGAGCACGACGCATCGACAAGGTGTCATTGTACAGGTCCGTACCGGTAGCGTCCGTATGACCTTCCACCTGGAATGAAGCGACTTTCAACGCTTTGTTGTTCATCGCCTTGGCAAATTCATCCAATGTTTGCTTGGCTTCGCCCGTCAAACGATCGGAATTGAGCTCGAAAGTAACCTTCATGTTCAATGGCGAAGCATCTTCATTCACAAGCTGTTTCGCGCATTCCTGCTCAGTCCCAACGCAAATAGCGCGCGACTTGCCAAGCTCAGCAGACTTGATGAAGTGCTCAACTATGGCTTCGGATTTGTACGCTGGATCTGCAAAAGACGGTGCAGCAAAGCTTACCAAAACTGCCGCCGAAACAGAAAGGAGCAATCGCATAGTTATACCTCTTCATGGGCCTATAAGTTGCATCTAGTTGTATTCAGAATAAATTAACCACGGCACTAATTCAAGCAAAGCTTTACACGTAAAAAAACATTCATATCAACGTCATGCGGGTGGGGTTTGCTATAAACCACAATGTCCGAAAAAAGCTGAAGCGGCCCGATGGGCCGCCTCGATTGTCCGATATATGGGCTTACGCTGCGCGAGTTGTTGCCAGATCGTAAGAAGCAATCAGCGGCGACTGCGGCATATGGTTGTTGTCGTATGGTGTGTACTTCACTTCCATCTTCGTGAAGTTCAAACGCAATGTCTCAACTGGGCGATCACCATTTGAATCAACCGAGTAATTTGCGATCAACGTATTGGTCAGGATGTATTCGATGTAGGTGTCACCAGGATTACCGGTGGTTACCAGGTGAATAGTAGCCTTCTTGCCTGTACGGCCGGCGCAGGCTTCCTGGAAAAGCTTTGTGGATGATGAATCGCTAACTTTCGTTAGTACAACTTCACTAAGCGTCGGTTCCGATGCTTCGCGGTTTGCTGCGGAACCCGCCGAGGTGTTCATTTTGCGGCCTACGTTCCAGTGGATCGCTTCAATATCCATCCAGCGCTTATGCGTTTCATGTGTCGCATCACCCTGAATTTGGTCAATCTGCAAGTAAATTGGCATTATCTAGCTCCTTTAGTCGGTAGGACTGACGGGATAAACCCCTCTCCGTGAATTGCCTAAGCAAAAGTTATGGCAATATATCAACCTCCCTAGCATCCTTATGTGACGGATATTCGGTTGGGTTCTTAAGTACTGTTACAGGTTCGATATCAACAATAAATCTCCCCGTCCCGTCAATACCTACACGCACAACTTCCGGATGTAAATTTTCTAAATTCAATTCCAGAATACTTCGCGATAGTTTTGGCAGTAATTCGCGGGAAATTGTTGATTCGATCGCTCGGGCACCTGTTTCGACCGCCTTGGACCGATCAATCAGCGCTTGCATAGCCTCATCCGAAATAATTAGTTCGGCTTTATAGGCATCGCGCAGACGCTTGCTCACCTTGCCAATTTGCAACTTGACGATCATTGCTAGCACGGTTTCATCAAGTGGCCTGTATGGCACGACTGTCACGCGGCCAAGAAACGCAGGTTTGAACTGGCCCAGCAATTCCGGTTGCAACATGTCGACCAGAGCCTGTCCTTCAGGCATGGTATCGGGATCTGCTGCAAGGGCGGTGAGTGTATTTGTACCCGTATTGGCTGTCATAAGGATGGTGGTATTCTTGAAATCAATATCCCGCCCTTCCCCATCTTTCAGCATGCCCTTGTCGAAGACCTGATAGAAGATGTCCTGCACACCCGGGTGCGCCTTGTCGATTTCATCGAGCAGCAGCACGCCATAGGGACGCTTGCGGACGGCTTCTGTCAGAATGCCTCCCTCGCCATATCCAACATAACCGGGCGGCGAGCCCAGCAGCAGGGAAACCTTATGTTCTTCCTTGAATTCGGACATGTTGATGATCGTGAGGCTCTGATCCCCGCCATACAGCGTTGAGGCAAGTGCTAATGCAGTCTCGGTTTTGCCGACGCCGGACGTTCCTACCATGAGAAATACTCCGGGTGGGCGTCTGTCATCGCCAAGACTTGCGCGCGCAGTAATCATGGCATCCGAAATCAGCGTAATTGCCTGATTTTGCCCGACAACACGCTCCTGCAAACGGGATTCGAGCGATTGAACGGCTTCTACCAGACTGCGAACCAGGCGGCCCACGGGAATGCCGGTCCAACGGGCGGTTACAGCAGCAACAGTCTCCCTGTCGACAACGCGATGGATCAGTGGGGATTCACCCTGCAGTGCGCGCAGCTCCTTCTCAAGCAAGGCGAGTTTGGGCCGATTTTCAGGCTCGGCAAAGCCGGTTTCCACCTCGTCCGCATTTGCCACCAGTGTTTTCTCTTGCTCCAAGCGTGTCGCGAAGGCCTTGGCGCTGGTTTGCAGGCTTGCGAGCTGCTCATCAATCTCGACCAGCCGTTCGGTCGCCGCCGAGGTATCAGGCTCCAGTTCCAGCCGTGTTTTTTCCAGATTGAGCAGATCGATTGCCCTGTTTGCGTCCTCGATTTGAGCTGGAACAGTGGCACGTGAGATTGAGACAGCTGCCGCGGCAGTGTCGATCAGGCTGACTGCCTTGTCTGGCAACTGCCTCCCTTGAATATAGCGCATGGAGAGTGACACGGCGGCCCTGATGGCCTCATCGCGTATCTTCACTCCATGGTGTTTTTCCAGTGCGGGTACGAGGCTGCGAACCATGCGAACTGCCGTTTCTTCATCCGGCTCATCAACTTTGACCACCTGGAATCGGCGCGTGAGCGCTGCGTCGCGTTCAAAATATTTCTTGTATTCGCCCCATGTTGTTGCGGCCACAGTACGCAACTCGCCACGAGCCAGTGCAGGTTTAAGCAGATTGGCAGCATCACCCTGCCCGGCCTGACCACCTGCCCCGACCAGACTATGCGCCTCATCGATAAACAAAATGACTGGAACCGGTGAAGCTTTTACATCGTCAATGACGCCCTTGAGGCGTCGTTCGAACTCACCTTTAACACCCGCGCCTGCCTGTAAGAGGCCAAGATCGAGTGTGAGCAAACGGATGTCTTTGAGCATGTCCGGCACATTGCCGGCCGCGACTTCAAGTGCAAATGCTTCGGCGATGGCAGTCTTGCCGACACCTGCTTCACCAACAAGGATTGGATTATTTTGTCTGCGGCGGACAAGAATATCGATCAATTGCCGAAGTTCCGCTTCGCGCCCGACAACCGCGTCTATTTCGCCATTGCGGGCTTGTTCGGTCAGATCAATCGTAAATGCCGAAAGAAACTCTTCGTCGCCGCTGTGGACAGGTGCGTTTTCAGAAGATTGCGGCCTTGCCGATATAGCTGGTTCGCTGCCTCGCTCCTCCATCTGGCGCTCAAGCTCACCCAGCCTGATATCGCGTGTGGAAGGCATTGCGCTGATTGTCGTGGCGCGCAATGTGCTGTCTGAAAGCAGAGTGTGCAGCAGATCGAGAACCCCGACGCTTGAGCGCCCACTTTGCAGCGACGCTCCAATCCAGGCTTCCCGGATGACATCGATTATGCTGGTCGATATCGCCGGAGCAGAGCTGTTGTCCCGTGGATAGCGCTCAAGAGCCCGATAAGCCTCAGTTTCCATCGACTCAAGATCGCCACCGCTCCTTTGAATAATCTCGCGAAAACGTTCGCTTTTATCTTTCAGAGCAAGCAGCCAATGTTCAATTTCGACGCTGGAATGATTATTCCTGACCGCAATGGCAACGGCTTCTTCAAGGCCTACGACTACCTCCCCGTCCAGTTTTTGAACGAGCCGTCTCAGATCCAGTTTTGGCATGAAATAATACCTGCTCCTGCTATTGCCGCGCGTACATTAGAAAAAACCGGAGTGAAAAATCAATCGCCAAAAACAACGAATGTTAAAGTTGACCCGCTTAAACAGTGAACACGGCCAAAACGTTGCATCTGCCAATAGTTTTTATTTGCTAGTGAGGAATCGTTAAAAGCGTTCACCATGTGGATTTAACAAAACGCTACTACGCAGCAATGTTCCATTTGACATATTCTTCGCATAAGGTTCAAAACGGCGTCTCAGAGTTTTGTGTATTTGGGTATTGCGAATGAATAACTATGAAATTCTCGGTGTCGCATTTGCCGGGGAAAACCCTTGCGGTGTTAACCTTCGAATCGATAGTAAACTCGTGTCTGTATATCAGGCGATACGGGATGCCCGCTCAAACGCCCGCTCCGAGGACCGGACAATCGAGAATCCTGCAATCATAAGTCAGGATGATGACCGGAATTCCAGCACGAACGAATCTCTGGTTCACCGGCCATCAATTCATTGGCGCACCGTGCATGACCTGTCTTTTGATGCCCTATCTCTACACACGAAAGACATAGAAATATTCTCCTGGTTGATGGAAGCGGCGGTCCGTGTCGAAGGAATTCAGGCGCTGACGGAGATTCTGGCGGCTTTCGACAAGATGGTGCACAACCATTTCAGTTACCTGCATTCGATAGATGACGAAGACCTGGCCGATAAGCTTGCGCCATTGACTGGCCTGAATGGCAGCCAGGATGATGGTACGCTGGTGCGACCGTTGCGTCTTGTTTCCCTGCTTCCCAACGAAATCTATGGCCGCTTCAGCCTTTGGGCCTACGATCAGGCATTCCGGGACCTGTCTGGACCGCAATGGGCTGAATTTCGCGATGCACTCGAACATGTGGACGGCCACGCGTTCGGACGCATGAAGAATGACACAAACCGCGCACTGACAATACTCACCGCTATAGACGAACACCTGACGGAGGAAAGCAATGGTAATGCCGGCTCCTTTTCCGTCTCACGTATTCAAGCTGTACTGGAATCAATAAGCGGAGCTTACAGCGAAATGGAAAAGCTGGTTGCGCATGTTCCTCAAAATCCGGCTCCTGTAATTGCCGCCACCGAAACCCCGGAGCAGGGTCAACCTGTCTCCGCACCGCCCGCTCCACGGCAAACCGGACCTATACAAAACCGCGAACAGGCCTTTGATCAATTGCTTCAGGTTGCCAATTTCTTTCGTGCAACAGAACCCAACTCATCATTGCCATTCGCTTTGGAGACACTCGTCCGTCGTGGGCGGATGGACTTTGTACGTCTGCTCGAAGAACTGATACCGCATGATGAACTGCGTCGCGATGTGATGATCCGGGCGGGAATAGACCCGATAAATCGACGCGAGTGAAGCGCATTAAGAGGGTTTCAATACAACCGCTAGTAACCCTCAGTTGAGAAAATAGTTGCTAACTTCAAAGGGTTTGCAATAATCCCCCCACTTCTTAGAAGCACACATAGGCAGGAGGCATCAATTGGCCAGCGTTCACGACAAACTCGAAAGAGTCCGCAAGCCGAGGGTACACATCAAGTACGAGGTTGAAACCGAAGGTGCGGTTGTCGAGAAGGAACTGCCTTTCGTGGTGGGCGTTCTCGGCGATTTTTCCGGCAATCCGACAGATCCGCTGAAGCCATTTGGCGAGCGCAAATTTGTTCAGATAGATCGTGACAATTTCGACGACGTTATGCGCCGCATGACACCGGGCCTTAACATTCGCGTAGAAAATACGTTGGAAGGCAAAGGCCGCGAGATGGCTGTCGCGCTTAAATTCGAGAAGCTTGAGGATTTTGAACCGGGTTCAATCGTTGAGCAGGTTCCTGCCCTCAAGTCACTGCTCGAAGCCCGCAACCAATTGCGTGATCTTTTGACCAAAGCTGATCGTTCTGAAAACCTTGAGGTTCTCCTTGAGCGTATTCTCCAGAACCAGACCGATCTTAAAAAGCTCGCCGCTGAGCTCGACGAACGTAATCCCGGCAGCGAAAAAGGGACGAAATAAATGGCGACCTCAAAGAGCGCATCGCAAGGCACTACGACGACTGTCGTCAAGGAGAGCCTGCTTGATGAAGCAATCTCCGCTACCAAACAGACCTCTTCTGACCGCACCGAACAGTTGCTGCGGACCCTGACAAGCGAAGCATTGAAGGGCACGGTTTCGTATAACCGCAACCTTTCTGTTACGATCAACAATGCGATCAAAAAAATCGACGAGCTGCTGTCCACGCAGGTCGCCGAGATCATGCATAATGAGGATTTTCGCAAGCTGGAAGGCAGTTGGCGCGGTCTGCGCTATCTGGTTTACAACAGCGAAACGAGCGCAAATCTGAAAATCCGCGTGCTCAATGTCAGCAAACGCGAGCTTTCCCGCGATCTGTCGAAAGCCGTCGAATTCGACCAGAGCAAGATTTTCAAAACGATCTATGAAAGCGAATTCGGTATTGCCGGTGGCGAACCCTTCGGCGCATTGGTCGGCGATTACGAGTTCGGCAACTCGTTTGAGGATATCGAAGCACTGCAGAACATGAGTTCGGTTGCTGCTGCTGCCTTTGCTCCATTCATTGCTGCTGCTGGCCCGACACTTTTCGGATTTGATGATTTCACTGAATTGTCAAAGCCGCGCGATCTGGAAAAAATCTTTCAGACCAAGGAATATATCAAGTGGCGCTCGTTCCGCGAAAGCAGCGATTCACGTTTCGTGACGCTCACGATGCCACGCGTCCTGACACGCCTGCCCTTTGGTCCTGAAACCCTGACAATCGACGAATTTGATTACAATGAAGCAATCAAATTCGGCGATAAGGAAATGAACCATAATGATTATTGCTGGTCCAATGCTTCCTACATTCTTGGTTCACGGCTTACCGACGCTTTTGCCAAGAATGGCTGGTGCACGGCAATCCGTGGTGCAGAGAATGGCGGTAAGGTAGAATCCTTGCCGGTTCACATCTTCCAGAGTGATGATGGCGACACCGATACCAAGTGCCCCACCGAAATCGGCATTACGGACCGCCGCGATGCGGAACTCGGCAAACTTGGCTTCCTGCCACTCTGCCACTACAAAAATACGGACTATGCCGTGTTCTTCGGTGCACAGACAACACATAAGCCGGCAAAATATGACCGCCCGGAAGCAACCGAAAACGCTGCAATTTCTGCACGTCTGCCATACATGATGGCAACCTCCCGTTTTGCGCACTACCTCAAGGTTATTGGCCGCGACAAGATCGGCTCTTTCATGGAAGCTGAGGATTGCCAGGCTTGGCTCAATCGCTGGATTAACAATTACGTTAATGCAAACGATGATGCGGGCCCTGAAAATCGCGCGGCCTATCCCCTGCGGGATGCACGTGTCGAGGTTAAGGCAGTTGCTGGCAGCCCCGGTTCCTATGAAGCAATCGCTTGGCTCCGCCCATGGTTGCAGATGGAAGAACTGACAACATCACTGCGGATGGTGGCGCGTATTCCAAAGGCTCGCAACTAATCCAGACGATATGAGCCCGGTAACGGGTAGACTGTGATTGCACCGACCGCCTAACGCAAATGAATCGACGGGTTTTCCCTTAAATTCCAATGCGTAAGGCGGTCTTTCTTCCGATACTACTTTCGGAATTTCAGGAGTGATGATTTCGTGGCGTCCGAGAGTCTTGCGGCTTCAAAACAATACGAGACACGTCAATCCTTCGTGGAGACTGAGAAGTCATCTCCACAAACAAATTCTGACATCCGCTATCAAATTGATTGCCTGATTGAAGCGATTGACGAAAGTCTCACAAAGCAAGTCAACCGGATCATTCATCACCCCGAATTTCAGCAGCTTGAAGCCATCTGGCGTAACCTTCTGCGCCTTGTCTGGATGCCTGTCAGCACCAGTCCGGTCCAAATCCGGATTTTCTCAGCCAAGTGGAAAGAGATAGCTCGGGATGTTGAGCGCGCTGCTGACTTTGATCAAAGCCGCTTGTTTGAGCTCATTTATTCCCAAGAGTTCGATATGCCGGGTGGTCAACCCTATGGCTTGCTCATTGGTGATTACTCGATTGCGGACGGTATCAATCCCGTTACCAAGACCAATGATCTTTCGATTATCGAAAGCGTGGCAAGCATTGCAGCGGCAGCTTTTTCACCCTTTATTTGCGCAGCACATCCTTCTCTCTTCGAAATGGAAAGCTATGCGGAGCTTGATCGAGTACCGGATCTGACATTTCTGCTGAAATCAAATCGCTCACCGCGATGGAACCGTCTGCGGCAAGCCGCCGATACACGATTTCTTGGGTTAGCTCTGCCACGCATCCTTGTCCGTAGCCCCTATAAAACAAACGATATCAGCCGCCGTGATGGCTTCCGCTTTCGTGAAGAAATAGATGCCCAAGGCGCTAACCTGCTTTGGGGCAACCCAGCCTTTGCCTTCGCCTTTGTTGTTTTACGCGAATATGCATCCTCGGGATGGTTTGCAGATTTGCGCGGGGTCCGAGAGGATGAGAAGAGCGGCGGCTTGGTGGACATGCTGCCACATCTGGCATTTTCGACTGATCGCCATGATTTTGCAGCACAACCACCTGTTGAACAGCGATTGAATCCGGCACAGGAACAAACGTTGAGTGAGGCTGGCTTCATGCCGCTTGCCACGGTTCCATACACGCCAAACCTTGTGTTCAACTCCAATCAGTCTGTTCACCGGACAGCCCGATATGATTCAGAAATTGCAAACCGCAATGCGCGTATCGCATCCATGTTGCAATATGTGCTGTGTGCCTGTCGTTTTGCGCACTATCTGAAAATGATCATGCGAGAAAATGTTGGCCAAATCGCAACTTCGAACAGCTTGCGCGATACGCTTGAAAAATGGCTGTCTACCTATTGCATCGGCAATGACGACGCCAACGCGACGATGAAGGCCCGCCATCCCTTGCGATCTGCTTCCGTGGAAGTTCGTGAAATACCCGGGCGTCCCGGTGTCTATGGTTGCGTCATGCGCCTGCAGCCACATTTTCAGCTGGATGACGTTACTGCGAGTTTCCAGCTGCTCGCCGACATGAACAGCAAGTCCGAACAGTCCAGCAGAGGTAAAGTATAATGACGGGTCAAACAAACAGCGTTTCGTCGCTTATTGATGCAGGCGATCTCCATGGAGCCGTTGATGCTGGACTTGCCGCAGTCAAACAGAGTCCGACCGACGCCCTTGCCCGCCGACTGCTGATTGATCTGCTGATCGTCAGTGGTGATTTCGAGCGTGCCGACAAGCAAGCAGCAATCCTGTCCAATACCGTGCCGGATCTGGCGCTCGGCCTGACAATGCTTCGTGGTCGCTTGCGCGCTGCGGATGCTCGCGCTGCATGGTTTGAAACAGGAGCAGTTCCAGCCTTTCCCGAGGGGCCCAGCGAACGTGATCAGCTTGCGATGAAAAATGCACTTGTACTTGATCGGAAAACGAGCGGAACGAACGGCGAAGCCCCAGAGGCATTCCCCGAAAATATTTTCGAAGGCTCTGTCAAAATTGATGGCCGCACAGTGACAGCGTTTCGCGATCTTGATGATCGCATTCCACATGCCATTGAAATCTATCACACCAACGGTACCTATATGTGGGTAGATTTTAATCGGATTGGACGCCTGGATTTTCATCCGGTTCAAAGTGTTCGCGATCTTACCTGGCGCAACGCGCTGCTCACGCTTCGCGATGAATCCCAGTCGGAAATTGTGATGCCGGCGACCTATTTTTCCCGGGACGCAGCAGATTCAATGAAACTTGGCCGTGAAACCGATTGGGTTGAAGCGGGCGGCGGACTTTATGCAGGCAAGGGACAAAAATGTCTGCTCGCAGACGATGATGTGCTCGGAATACTCGACATCAGCTCCATAGAATTCATTCCGGCAGCGGCTGGTTAAACATGGCGGTAAGCAGCAGGATATCGTTTGAATCGGTCCTTGATCGTCTGATTGATCATGATCCGGATATGACTGTTGATCAGCCCACGACGCCTCGACAAAAGATTAACAACATCCGTGAAAGTGTTCGCAAGGACATAGAGGCGCTGCTCAATGCGCAGCAATGGCCCCATTCTATTGAAAAAGAGTTTGAAGAACTGCACACCAGCCTTTTGAGGTTTGGTACTGCCGGTTTTCACGGCTTGATGCTGGCAACGACGGAGCAACGCTTGCGACTTGCGGAGGCAATAAGGCAGGTGATTGTGGCATTCGACCCTCGCCTTTCTCAGGTGCAGGTTGGACTTGGTAAAAATCGCAATGATCAGGATCGGGTGCTGGATCTGCGTATTGAAGCGGAAATGCTGTTTCCTGATGGTATAGAGCCAATCATTTTCGATACATCATTAGACCCGACAACCCGGCATTTCATGATCGGCGGCACACATCATGGCTAATCGATTTCTTGCTTGGTACAACCGGGAGCTTGGCGCGTTGCGCAAGCGCGCTTCTGTTTTCGCGCATCAGCACCCCAAAGTTGCCGGTCGCTTGCGTTTGACACCGGAAGCTGTCGACGATCCTCATGTCGAGCGCCTTATCCAGGGATTTGCCTATAGTGCAGCACGCGTCCGGCAAAAACTCGATGATGACTTTCCCGAACTGACAGAAACATTGCTTGAATCGCTCTATCCGCACTATCTGGCGCAAATCCCCTCAATGTCTGTTCTCAAATTCAATCCATCGGAGCAGCAGGACGAAACAATTGAATTGCCGCGGAACACCGTCGTAGATTCGGAACCGGTGCGTGGCGATACATGCCGATTTACAACCACACAATCTCTGACGTTAAGTCCCATTGCTTTGACCGAGTGCAAACTGGCACAACCACCCTATGTGGCGCCTCCAGTGCCCGATCTTGCGCCGATGTCATGTCTGTCGTTGAGCGTCAAGACAACCGGCCCCATCACAGGCATCGCGGAACTAAATCTTGATAAACTGACATTCTTCATCAAGGCTCCCTTTGTAACAGGTGCGTCTCTATATGAGCTTCTTTTCAACCATACGTTGGGCATAGCAATTGGTCGACACAGGGAAGACAAAGCGGCACTTCGCCTTCCCCCAAATGCCCTGAAACCTTTGGGCTTTGAGCATGACAGGCGCATGCTGCCATATTCGAACAGGAGCTTTCCTGGATTTCGTCTACTCGCTGAGTTTTTTGCATTACCGGAAAAATTCCTCTTCTTTGAATTGAGTGGTCTGAAGTCGTTTCTGGCCAGCGTAAAAGGCAATGAATTTCATATTTTCTTTTACCTGGACACCCCCGCCAACGCGCTTGCAAAAGCCGTTGATTTGACAAGTTTCGATCTGCACTGCGCACCGGTCATAAATCTGTTCGAACAGCGGGCGGAACCCATATCGGTGAACCATACGCAGAATGAATACGACCTGCTCCCGGACGCGCGCTACAATTCCACCCGTGAAATTTATGCGATTGAACGGGTCGATATTTCTGATCAGAAAGGAAATCGCAAAGAAGTGCCGCCGTTCTTTGGGCGGAAAAAACAGTCCAATGAAAAAAATGCTGATATGTTCTGGCAGTATAAGCGCGAGATCGACGACGACAGTAAATCATTCAAGGCCAAGATTCGCTTTGTCGATATGAACCTTGATCCTGCCGCGCCCGAAGATCATCTGGTCGCTTCCATTGATGCCTTATGCCTCAATCGCGGCTTGCCGGAGTTGTTGCCTTTCGGTGGCGGACAACCCTATTTTGGCGCACAGGCAAAGGTAGGAGAAATCGGCAAGATCGATTGCCTGCTACCGCCCACACATACGCATCGGTTTGAATCTGAAGGTGAATCCTACTGGAAACTCATCTCGCATCTTTCGTTGAACCATTTACCGTTGACCAGCGGTGATCCGGAAATACTCAAGAGCATGTTGCGGCTTTATGATTTCCGGCGGGCGCCCGAAATGCGCTCAATGATCGAAGCCATTGCATCAGTTACAAGTCGCAAGGCTACCGCACGTCTGAGTGACGGGACCATAGCAAGTGGCGTTGACGTCACAGTGGAATTTACCGATGCGTTGATGGACCGCGGACAAGCCTATCTTTTCGGCTCGGTACTATCCCACTTTTTCGGCCTCTATGCCTCAATCAACACGTTCTCCCGTCTGACCGTAAGACTTAGCGGGTTGGCTCTGCCCGTGGTGAGATTTCCGCCTCGTACCGCCGACGAGGTGCTGCTTTGAGTGATGCCTCCGAACACTCATTGATTGATCGGCTCGAGTCTGAGCCACATCTGTTCGATCCGGATGCAGCACAGTTGTTGCTTGAGCTTGCTGGTGAAAAAGCCAGTTCGATATCTCTAACGTCCAACGCCACACATAATCACGTGGCGACAGCACTTTCTCCGGCGGAGCGAAAGGGCGGAAAAGTCAACATTCTGGCCAATTACATCGGACTGGTTGGACCTGTCGCCGCATTACCTGCTGTTTATACGGATCGCGCGCTTGATGAAAAACGACTGCGTAGCTCAAGCTATTTTGATTTCCTTGAGATTTTTGCTGCAGAACTGCGAGAGTTATTCTTCGCGAGTTCACGAAAATATCGGCTATCAAGCCTTATCCAGCTTTTCGGCATCGGCCCGAAAAACAAAGTAACGCGCAGCATTTATGCCCTGCTTGGTTTGGCTTCTCCAAAGCTGGTCGATCAGCTGGTCATCCCGCCCGAGGTTCCACTCTATTTCTCGGGGTTTTTTGCCAATCAACGACGCACAGCAACTAATCTGAGGCTCATGCTTGCCGAGTTTCTTGGGTACCAAGTGACCGTGCACCAGTTTCAAAAGCGCTGGCTGTCCGTGGACACGTCGGAACAAACACAACTCAGCAGCGATGCAAAGGAAAATGCCTTACTCGGCGTAACCGCAATAGCTGGATCATCCTATGCGGACCGAAGGAGTGCGATCCGCATCTCGATTGGTCCACTTCGTTATGGCGAATATCTGTCATTGATGCCTGCCCAGAAAAAATTTGCCGAATTGACAGAATTGACGCGGCTCTATTGCGGCCCATCACTTTCGTTCGAAATACAATTGATCCTTGCAAAAGAAGATATTCCGGAAGCCCGTATGCACAGTGGATCGCCCGTTGGGCGACTTGGCTGGGACCTTTGGGTGCGCCAAGCCCCAGCTGCCAATGACAGCGTTGACGCAGTTTTTGACCCGGACAAAACAACCAAAGCTGCAAGCTAACCCTGTTGCCGGAGGTATTTTACCGTAACAATTGGCTTGTTTTGCTGGCGAATGGCTTCCAAATCTTTGAAAATGTCCTTGCCAGCTTTTATTTCCAGCGTTGCATCCGACTCCACAGCAATAAGCATATAGGGAATTGAGGCCTGCTTGGCTGGCGCTGCCAGCTTGACATTCAATGTAAAATTGCCATCAGCGCCGCTTTTTGTGTTCACGATATCGACCTCGCCGTCGTCGCGAACCAACAGGACATATAGCTGATTTTTTTCCACATCACTGATTGTCGCCGTCAGAGCATCCCCTGCCCCAAGCACCTCATTCTTCATCGCGATTTTCGGCCTACCGGAATTGGCATTCGCGCTGTTGAGGTAAGTGACCGCATCGCACTGAGCGGCAGAAACTTGGCGAACGTGAATCGTTGGCTCGTAGTTGAACGCACTGCGGAACGCCCTCTCCATTTCGTAAAATGGCTCTACCCGTGGCGCAAAGCCTTCAATATTGATTTTCTCAGGTGCGGTTTTGGTGCTATTGGCGAAAAAGCATGGACCACCGGAGAATTGCCGCACCCATTCAAGTTCGCCTAAAACTGCCGGTGGAGGGTCATTCGGTTTTGCTGGAGTTTGCTCCGGTTGCGCAGGTTCTGTTGATGGCGTGGCGGGTTGTTCGGGCTTCGGTGGCGCTTCAACCATAGGCCGATCTGCCGGTTTTTCCTGGCGATGAGCTTCTGCCGTTTTTGACGGTACCGGCGGTGCTGGCACCGGTGGAGCGGCACCCGGATCAGCATCAACCTTGAAATCTGACTTGCCAGCAGTGGGCTCCGGTGCGGGTGCTTTAGCAGTCAGATAGGATTGGATCAGGCTTTGGTTTTTATAGGCAAACCAACCGGCACCCGCGACGATTAGCACGAGAATAAGTGAACCAATCCATTTACCTGCCCCTCCCTGCGTTGGACTACTCTGACTGGACCCCGCTAACGGCGTACTGCCGGGCAAGTTGCCCGAACGGCGCAGTGTTGGCTCCCTACTGGCAGCGATCATTGGCCTGAGGGCATCAATAATCTCCTCTTTCTTCGGTCTGAGCGACGGGTTCGGCTGAAGCATTCGTTGGATTATAGCTCGAGCCGCCGGGTGTATCGTCGAAAGATCAGGGATCGACTGCCTCTTGCGTACAACATCCGCATGAGTACCGCTCATATCAATGGGCTTACCCCGCAAGGCTGCGGCAAAAACCAGCCCCAGACTATAAATATCACTGGGTTCATGCACCTCACCACCAAACAACCCAAGCTGTTCGGGGGAGACATAGTTGTACTTGCCGGCAAAGCTTCCGGCGAGCAGTGTTCTATCACCGCCAATTCCAAGACGGGCAATACCGAAATCGATCAACTTGGCGCCTTCGACATTACCGCCGGACAGGATAATGTTATCAAGCGAGATATCGCGATGAATGACACCGCGACCATGCGCAACTTTCAAACCTGATGCGATACGGCTGATCAATTTGGCAGCTTCTGCCAGGCTGAGAGGCCGTTCTTTTATCCGCTCATATAGCGACGGGCCTTCTACCAGTTCCATCGTCAAATAAGCTGTGCCAGTGGCACGATCAATTGAAAAGACATGGTAGCGGACAATCGCATCATGCCCGAGGGAATTAAGAATCGACGCTTCTTGTTTGAACAGTGAAATAACATGTTCGTCGCTGGCCAGATGCGGCAGGATCACTTTGATAGCAACTTCGTCCAGCGTCTGGATATTGTGGCCCTTATAGACCTCCGACATGCCACCGACAGCCAAGAGCACAGTGATCTCGTAAATATCGTTCAATCGCGTTCCGGGTTTGATACTGCCCGCACTTTTGCCGGTATCCTGGCTCATGACTGCTTGCTTCCGCGATATTCGACGATAACTACGGTGACATTATCCGTGCCTCCGCGCTGTAAAGCCGTTTCTATCAGCAATTGACACGCAGGTTCTGCTGGATGGGACAAAACAATCTCTTGTATATCCGGCGTCGACAAATGCGCCGTCAGACCATCACTGCATAAAACAAAAATATCCCCATCCCTTATCTCTCCGTCGATGGTTTCGAAATAAGGAACCTCTCGAACTCCAACCGCATGCAAGATCACGTTCTTGCGCTTGGAGCTTGCTGCTGTTGCAGCGTCCAATGTACCGTTATCGATCATCTGCTGAACCTCGGAGTGATCCTTGGTCAACTGGGTCATGCGATTTCCGCGATTAAGATAAAGCCGGCTGTCTCCCGCCCAGACGGCTGAGAACTGATCCTGTGCGATAAGCAGGCCGACCACCGTCGAGCCCATGACACCCAACCCATGTTCCCGGGCGAGATTGCGAATGTCCTCGTTCACTCCATGCATTTGCCCAAGGAAATCACCTACGAGATCTAAATGACTGGCAGGCTTTTCTATTTTACCGGCTGCCTGCACTATCATCGAGGCCGCAACATCGCCATGCGAATGCCCCCCCATCCCGTCAGCAACGAGCCAGATACCATTGGATGGCTTTGCCAAAAACCTGTCTTCATTTACCGGACGTACTCGCCCGGTATGCGTTGCGCCATGGGAATTGAACCACTCGCCTGAAATTGCCGGCTTGCCATCACTATACATTAAACGTGTCGGCTCCATTCACTCAAGAAAATCTGTTTAAGCATTTGATTTTCCTTTTATGATCCATCTTTTAAGAACAAGGTCCAATTGTCGGAAGATTGCGTATCAACTTCTGTAAACAGTCCTCGCAGATGGTTGCGCTGCCAGCAAGTATCCTTGCCGATGATCTGAAATTTTTTGGTATCAACACACAACGTCACGCTGCCCTTAAGAACAGGGCGCCCCTGCACATCAACGGCATGAACATAGATATAGCGGTTGGTAAGTTTCACCTTGATAACATCTGCACAACGATTGGCCGCAATCGCCCACCAGCCCTCCGTTCGCATTTCGCCTTCTATCTGTTCACCGATGGCAACATTGGCGATATCAGAGGTTTGGTTGCAAACGGTGAATGCTGCGAGGGCGGGCGCTACCGGCGCCAACATTGTATATGTAGCTGCCAAAGCAAACGTGACAGTGAGGTTTCGAAGTATCAAATGATGCAATCCCCGCTTCAAGCCTGCGAACTTTATCAAATATGACCAACCGCATTCACTATCTATCATCCAAATCCACTATAGTCTTGGTATTCAACACTTTATTTGGATAGATTATAGAAGAACAAGGCCAGACGGAGAAGCAGATGCGATTGGTGTTGAGACTGGAGAACCGTTCCTTGCACGGTGACGACGTCATACCGGAATATGTATCTGACCAGCGTAATTTCACGATCGGTCGTGCTGAAGAAGCAGATTGGACTTTGCCAGACAGAAGCCGCTTCGTTTCAACCACACATTGTAAAGTTGAATATGATGAGGACTCTTACTGGGCAGAAGACCTCTCGGCGAATGGTCTTTTGATCAATGACGAGGAGGTGCAGAAAAGTGCACGGCGCGTCCTTTCCGCTGGTGATCTCATTGAGATCGGCCCCTATCAATTGCGGGTTTTCTTTGAAAAGCCGGTAAAGGTGTCCCAACCTTCAGATTTTGAGCAAACCGTTGTCATGCCTCTCAACACCGAAGGTCCATTGCGCGAGATGGAGGATCGCACAATGTTCCTCGGAGTTGATCAACTCGCGACGATGCAAAACCACCAATCTGCACCAGCACTTCCCGAGAAGCCGCAACAGGTCGTTAAACCCCGACCAAGTGCCACCCCACAAACCGGGACCTCCCGGGAACGCTTCATAGAACATTTCGCCCGCGGCGCCGGTCTCGATCCTGAAGCGCTCGCTGGCCGTCAGGACGATGAGTTTGCCGAACAGCTTGGACAGATATTTCGCACGGTCGTACCGGGACTGACGCAATTGCTGACGGCACGAGCAGAAATGCGTTCTCTCATTCGCAGCACCCGGCAAACGGTGCTGAAGGCGAATAATAACAACCCTATGAAATTCATTCCGGAGCCGACCACTGCTCTGGCAGCGCTGTTTGGCGCAAACAAGCTTGAATATCTCGATGCGGGCAACAGCTTTACCGAGGCCATCGACGAGCTGAAACAGCACGAGCAGGCAGTATTTCAAGCGATGCAAACCGCTTTATTCCGCCTTTTGAACGAACTATCCCCCGATGCAATAGAAGCTTCGACACCCGGCTCCCTGCTTTCCGGTAAGGGAGCTTACTGGACCCGTTATGTCAAAGCGTGGAGCGAGCGTAACCTGCCACACGAAAATGGTATCCTCGATGTTTTTCTTCACTATTTCGGGGAAGCTTACGACGATAAGATTGGCCGCGAACCATCTGGCGAAAAATAATGATCAGCCAGGAACCTTGGAAAGAATATCGTCGATTGCAGAGCTGTACTGCCGGAATCGCGATGCTTTAATCCGCGCCTCGCGATAGACGGGAGATACCATCCCTCCTGCACTGCCCGACATTTTGCGGCTGGACCAATCGACAATCCATCCTGCCGTTTTGCCATAAAGAAATGGGTTGGCGGTAAATACAGACTGATCGAATAGCGAACTCAATTGCGTGTCAGGTGCTGCAGAAAGCACGGTAACAGCGCCGCCACCACCAAGGAAATGCGCCAGATAGAGGTTTCCGGCTGTGCCGGGTATTCCCGATGCCTTTAACGTTGCTTCGTTTTCATTGGCAAGGTTCATGACCATTTCGGTCGCAAGCGTCGGGTCAAACTTCAAGGCGAGCAATTCGCTTACGCTCATCTTGGAAACGAGATCGCCTCTGTATGAATTCATCATACGCAGCCACGTGCTGTTG
Organism: Phyllobacterium sp. YR531; assembly: GCF_000282595.1. Lineage (GTDB taxonomy): Bacteria > Pseudomonadota > Alphaproteobacteria > Rhizobiales > Rhizobiaceae > Phyllobacterium. Next base: position 29,211 of record NZ_AKIZ01000041.1, on the reverse strand, counting down.
ATGAATTGGCCAAGGCCGCTGGCAGATGACAAAGGATTGGCAGCATTGGGATTACCGCCGCTTTCGACATGAATAATCCGCTGGACGAGTTTGGCTGCCTCTCCATCAAGTGCTACTTCGCTGTAACTGGAACCCAAAGGGTCTACCAAACTGCCGTTCGCGATCAGTTCGAAATGCAGATGAGGACCAGTACTCAGCCCTGTGGAACCAACAAAGCCGATAATTTGGCCAGCTTTCACCGCTTTTCCCACTGCGATATTGCCAGCGAACCCTTGCAGATGGGCGTAATGCGTTTCGCGGTTACCCGCATGTGTGATCTTGATGAAGTTGCCGAAATTACCGTTTGTGCCGGCAAAGGAAACGGTGCCATCAAATGACGCATAGACCGGTGTGCCGGCGGGTGCTGACCAGTCCACCCCCTCGTGAAACTTGACCGAGCCCAAAATGGGATGAACGCGCGGACCAAAGCCTGACCGGAAAACGCCCTTCACGGGCAGCACAAAGCCTTCCGCACCGCCCAGCCCTGAAGTCGTATCGCTTTCGGTCATGCACGAATAGTCACCACCACGCTCCGGTCGAAGCAGATAGCACTGCAAAGTCTCCCCGCTACGCTTGATGGAAACGTAAAGAACACGGCCACTTTCGCTCAATTCGTCGCGGGGCGTTTCCGAATAGAGCAGCGTGACTTTGTCTTGCGGAGAAATGAACTTGCCCAGATCGTACAAACGCGACATTCGCGTAATCGTCTCAGTGACCACATTGGCAGGAATATCGTTGCGTATCCCGGCACTATAAATGCCATCCATGATGCGGAAGTTTTGTTCGGAGGTTTCGGATTTGCCACCAGTCACCAGCTCCGTCCAGCTCTCATCCTTCCAGGGATCATCAATTCTCAGATAGGTGCCGTCATCGGCGCGTGCCACGCTGCCGATCAAACCTTCGGTTCCATAAAGTGAAAGTTGGACTGGAGCCGTCGTCAGGTTTTGCGGATCGACAACAGATGTTCGCCACACGGCAAGATAACCCGGGCGGAGCAGTTGAATGTTCAAAAGTCTTGCAACCGCTTCGGATACATGAGCATTTTCAGCAGGTGTTGTATGTCCATCGGTCAGAACGTCAGTGACGCTTCGCTCCGCAAGAACCTTGATGACATATTGCTGGTTTTGCGGCGGGCGCTGCTTTTCATCAATGATTTCAATATTATTGGAACTGCCCGGAGAAGTTTGACCGATCTGTTCAGTTTCTCTGGGCGATACAGCACCTTCCCAGCCAGCGTCTGTGGGAGCGGTATCACCCTGCATTGATCCCTCTTCCGGCTGGCTTACTGGTGTTGCAGAGGTTGGAGGTGCCTCCTGAGCCGATTGCATAAGCGCGAAATCTTGCGGGGTGGCAGGCAATGCCGTCATCAGACGCACAGAAGCTGATAGCATTGTATCCGAAACGTAAAAGATCGGTCCCTTTATTTCCGAGCCGCTGTCATTCTTCTGAAAGCGGATTTCACTTTTGCGCGGCCTTGGTTTTTCATTGTTGACCGTTTGCAGCAAGAGCGCATCACGCCTGTCATCCGTTGCCGCCAGCTCGAAATCACCCTCTTTATCCGAAGCGATGACTTCCCCTTCCGGAATGACCAGTGCCTGATCAGTCAAATCTTCGGATTCACCGAGAAACCGCGGAATGAAATGCACTGCCGATCCCACAGCAGCAATTGCGAAAGCAATTGATACAATGCGTGCCAAACGGCGGATTGCGCGTCGGCGCCCAGACAGTTTCTTTGCCTGTTTGAAATCCGGATTGATTGTGTGCAGCGAGCCTTCTTGCTTCATCAATCAGCGTCCAAAGGCAAGACGAGCAAGTCCAGCTTGCAAGCCACGATCCGCATTATCGATACACACCACCAATGCCGATATCACGCAGGCTTTTGCGCGCTGGCGCTGCACGGGATGGCACATCAACCTGTTGCGGCTGGGGCTGCGTTGAAGTTGTTACCGGACGCGGCGCTTTGGGTTTTGCCTGGACACGCGGGCCATTGCGTGCTGGCGCGACGGCCTGACGTGGCGGCACGGAGATACAAACGACAGATGGTTCGCGCCGTAACGTTTCATAGTGATACGTCGTTGGTGCAGTATCGGTAACCTTCAGGTTCCTGTTCGAATAGTACCGAGCGAGCGCTTCCCGGGAGCTTGCCCCCCAAACGCCATCCATATCTGAAGTATAGCAGCCGAGCCGCTGCAATTCCTGCTGCAGGCCCCAGACCAGATTTTCAGGGCCAAAAATCTCTGCGGGCGCCTCCGGCATATAGATCACAGGGGGAACCCCCTCATCCGGGCTTATCGCCGGGGGAAAAGCTGCAGCTCCGCCCTGTGGCGCAACGGTAAGGCGCCCGGCTGGCGGATCAATAATTGATCCAAGATCGGTCCGGCGCGTCAGACCTTGCCCTGCCACTGCCGGCTGACCAATCATTGCAACGCTGGTCTGTCCATCATTAGCGATCTCAGCCGGTGGTGAGAAATAGAACTGTCTCTTCAGCGATGATTGATCCCAAGGCAACTGTCGTCCAAGCGTGTTTGCCTCGACATCCGTCCTCACCTTGATCATCAGATTGGAAATGTCCTGACCCGGCGTATTGATATGATCGAGCAGGGCTTTGGTAAACGGGCTGTAGGAGCTAACCCCGTCATAACTGATATTTCCCGGCTGAGTAGCAAAAGCTATGAATACGTTTGCTCCGCCAGTTACCTGTGCAAGACCGGCATTGACCGATCCGCCGCCTGGCAAGGGATTATTGCGGCATGCATCCAGAAAAATCAGCGTCTGGCGGTCTGGCGATTGCACTTCGGCAATAATCTTGTCGAGACTGATCGTTTCTTCAACGATTTTTTCCCGATCATTAAGATGAGCATCGACTGGCACTAGATAATTGGTGCCATTCAACTGAAACCCATGCCCTGAGAAATAGACAAGGGACACATCTGCTGTTTTGGCTTGGGTTTTGAAGTCTTCAAAAATCCTGTCAAATTCAGCACGTGTGGTGTTGCTTGCCGGGAAAATATCAAAGCCCTGTGCCCGTAGCGCATCCGAAATGCCTTTGGCATCATTTGATGGATTTACGAGCTTTTCAACGTTCTGATAGTCGGCATTGCCGATGATGAGAGCAATACGCTTTTGAACTGGAAGCCCCAATATTTCAGCCTGTGCACTTTGCATTGCAAAGAACAGCACAACAAACAACCCACCCGTGCGAAGCACAAGCGAGGTCAGTCGGCTGATATGTTGCACATAAGGGGACACTCACTGTCTCTTCAACTTGTGGGCATCACCGGACAGTTCTCGCCCAGCATACTCCGGTTTTCATCCGATCTTCAGCAGATCACAGTGTATACACAAAAATAGCCTAGATATTGCTGCACTTGCAACTGCCTTATGGCGAAGACTAAGATATCCGAGTTATTTTTCCGTCGTAAGCAGTACAAATTTACTACCACATGCAGGAACTACCCATGCGAATCGAGATTCAAGCCACGAACAATCCAAACGACACTTCATTCAGTGGTTCCATGGTAGTTCAAAGCCAGCGTTTTACGATAGGCAGGGGTGAAGGCTGCGATTGGGTCATCAAGGATAGCCGCCGTGTCGTTTCAAAGCATCACTGCACTCTCGAGCAGCGTGATACGGGCTTATATCTCGTTGATAAGAGCACTAACGGCGTCAGCGTGGGCGGAATCGCCGTAGACCGCCAATATGGTCAACAGCTATTCGACGGAGACACTATCGAGATTGCGGATTACCGTTTCAGGCTGGTTATGCAAAAAGATTCGGCAATCCGCGCGCCTTCAATACAAAACAGTGCTGATCTGTTGGCTGGACCGAGCGTGACATCAATCCTTTCGGATATTGCGCCTGCAGGGGTTGGAGCCACCAGCCAGTTGCCTGGCGAAAGCCACGACGAATTGTTTGATCAACCCGCCAAGCCTGCGTCGCGCGAAGGGTTGGGGGTGTCGGACATCGGCTGGGACGGACCTCCAGAAACAGAAGTCGATATTATCAAGCCCTACCGGACCACCCGCCCCTCAGCGCTATCCGACAGAATCGAACAGACACCTGCAGCAAATTCCTTGTTTGAATTGCCGGTGGTCCGCCCTATTTTGCCGGATAATTGGGACAGTGATGACGAAGAGCCCCTCGTGCGGCAACAGCCAGTCCGGTACGAGCAAGCGCCTCCGGTACCGGAGACCATCAATCCCCTGCCAACGCCATCAAAAAGCGCATCCACAAGAACCGTATCCGTTCAGGAGGCAGCAGGATTGCTTCAGGCGTTTCTGGAGGGGGCAGGATTGGATACGACAATGCAGCCCAATCTCGATCCAGAACAATTTCTGCGTAAAGCTGGCACTGTCATGCGAGTCGCCTTGAGCGAACTCTATGAGATGCATGTGGGAAAGAATGCATCAGCGGCACGTCTTGAGCTGGAAGGTATTGCTGGCGACACGCCCTGGATATTCTCATTAGCAAGCCCGGAAGACAGTCAACGCATGCATCGCATTGTCGAGTTTATCAATGAGGCGGAGCCTGCCGACATCAAGCTGATCGAAAGGGATTTTCGATCCATCACCAACTACCAGACCGATTTGTCAGCAGCCACGCTGGACTTTATCGGAGAGGTCCAGCAGGCTATCGATCCATCTGTTCTTGCTAGCAGAACCAAGTCAAAAGCCATACCGGCACTTCGCAAAGCAGCCCTTTGGGACGAATTTCTTGCTTCTGCAACACTTTTCGAGGAACAACAGGGCGGCAAGCGCAAACCTGCACTAATGAAACTTCTGCGTAAATTCTTTTCCAAAACATAAATCTCACGAACTCAAGATTACGTTGACGTGAAGGTGTCTTATCTGCAAGTTACAACCAGATTAGTCACCTAGGTTGTGTCAAGTCCATAAAAGGATTGTATCGGGAGAATAGTATGCGTTTTGAAGCGCTTGAGTTATCTGAGTCTGGTCGCCGCAACACATCACCGAAACGCTCTTTTCTTGTAGCTTGTGCTGCTGCGGCAGTAACGTTTCTTTCTGCCTGCACATCAACTCCCGAGAACACCGGGCCAAAATATCAAGAACCCATCCCAGTTGTTGTATCGGCCAGCAGTTCAGCCAATCCATCGCCATCGGGCTCGGCTACTCCAACAGCTGTTGAAGTTTTTGTGCTCAAATCACCTGGGCGCTTTCAGTCTCTCGATTATTTCCAGTTGAAGGGCGGCAGTGCGCTTGGTGAAGACCTTGTAGAGCGCAAGACCATTTCCGTGCGTCCGGGCCAGACGGCTGATCTCGTTATCAATCCCGGGGTAGACGGTGCTTATGCTGGTGTCATCGCCGGGTTCCGAGATATCGATAACGCCCGCTGGCGCGCACTGACCCCTATTTCCGGGGCGGGAAAACTAAGCATTTCTGTCGGCAAACTGTCTGTCAGTGCGTCCGCCAGCAATTAAACGATCGGTGTTTATTGATGGAACATGACAATCGCGTCGTCTGGTCGGAAGGCATGTTCCTTCGGGTGCAGCACTTCCAGCAACAGGACCGCTGGACCGAGAGACTCATTAAAGCCGCAACACGCGAACTGATAAAGTTTCCGTGGGGCGTTTCGCGTCTTGCTATCAATGAACAGCTTTTAAGCAACGGCCTGTTTGCTCTTTCCAGTGCACGTGGCGTAATGCCGGATGGCACAGTCTTTGAAGCCCCCGGCCCTGTCGATCTACCTCCTGCACTGCGGTTGGAGGAAGGCACCAAGAACGTCATCGTCTATCTCTGCTTGCCGATGCAGCAAGCTGGTTTGGCAGAAGTAGGTGGTGATACGGCGCCGGGCCGTAGCATTCGCTATGCACGTCAAAAATATGAAGTGCAGGACACGAATGAAGGTAGTTCCATTTCGGCATTGCTGGATGTTGGCAGGCTTCGGCTGACCTTCCTTTTGTCAGATGAAGAGCTGGCGGGCTATGACCGTATCGCAATCGCACGCATCGTCGAAGTCCGTCAGGATCAATCGGTCGTGCTTGACGACACATTTATTGCGTCCGCAACGAATTGCGCGGCCCAGTTGCAACTGGAAAACATCGTCACGGAAATTCTGGGCATCATGTCTCATCGTGCGGAAGCGATTGCCGACCGAATGGGCGATCCTTCCATTCGCGGCACGGCAGAAGTATCCGATTTCCAGTTTCTGCAGGTGCTTAACCGGAATGAGGCTGCCTTCCGTCATCACCGTGAAAATCTTACGGCTCTGCACCCTGAAGCGCTTTATGTGCTTTGTGCACAGCTTGCCGGTGAGCTTTCGACCTTTACCAAAGAACGGCGCAGAGGCTCTGTTTTTCCCGGATACCGCCATGTTGATTTGCGCGGATCATTCGACCCGGTTCTGGCTGATTTGCGCGAGTCGCTCTCTTCGGTGCTCGAGCGCTCCGCAGTCGAGATACCGCTCGACGAGCGCAAGCATGGTGTACGTGTTGGCACGATCACCGATCGCAACCTTCTCGTAGGCAGCGGCTTTGTCCTGGCAATACGAAGCGATATGCCATCGGAAGCGCTTCGCAGCACTTTGCCTCGCCAGATAAAAGTTGGGCCTGTCGAGCGTATAGCCGAATTGGTCAATGTCGCTCTTCCGGGCATCGCGGTTCGTCCTCTGCCTGTGGCCCCGCGTCAACTGCCCTATCGTCCGGGAACGAGTTATTTCGAACTCGACCGGGACGGACCATTGTGGAAACAGCTCAGCAATTCCGGTGCCATAGCCCTGCATCTGGCCGGTGAGTTTCCGTCCATTGAATTTGAGCTTTGGGCTATAAAGTCATGACGCCATGAGTGATGACAAGTTCTGGCGCAGCGAACCGACGATCATAAAGCCCAAACCCGGGGGTGATCGAGGTCGCAATGCTCAATCCGGCACAGCGGACTCTGCCGAAACGACCACGCTGCAAGCTGCCTTGGCCGAAGGCGGTGTCGAAATGATTGATGGCACGCCGAAAGGCTTGCCATTTCTTGTGTCGGCGGCCCGTCCCCAACTCAATCTGCTCTATCATTTGCGAGGGCTGCCTGAGGGGCCTGATCCTGATCAGCTGCGTACCGCTGTCATTGATGAAATGCGTGCTTATGAACGCAAGGTCGCCAATGCCAATGTTGATGCACAACATGCGCGCGTCGCCCACTATGCATTATGTGCAACGATAGATGATGTGGTGCTGGCCACGCGTTGGGGCGGTGCCAGCAATTGGGCAACCAACAGTATTGTCTCCACCTTCCATCGCGACGTGCAGGGTGGCGAACGTTTTTTTGAATTGCTCGAACACTTTCACAAGGATCCGGGCCGCAATCGCGATATTCTGCTGCTGTTATATCTGTGCCTTTCACTTGGTTTCAAGGGCAAGTTGAGGGTGAGTGCTCGCGGTGCTCTTGAACTCTCGCAAATAAGGGACAGCCTCTACCGCACGCTCCAGGCCACAATGGGCGACGTCGAGCGGGAAGTTTCTCCGCATTGGCGCGGCATTAATGCACGCTTCCTAAAAGGCCGCTTCAAAAATCTCTATCCGGCCCTGCTCGGCTTTCTGGTATTGCTTTGTGCCTTCGGTTACATCGGAATTCTGCGGTTGCTCAACACTGATTCAGATGCGGTCATGGTAGCAATGGCAGCAGCGCCGCCCGAAGGCAATCCATCGATCAAGGTCGCTGAACCTGCGCCTCAACCCGTCGAACAAGTAGATCGGCTTCGTAATTTCCTGGCCTTTCTGCAACCGGAAGTGGATCGCGGACTGGTTACTACGCAGCGCAACGGCAACCGCGTTCTAGTGCGTTTTCGCAATACGGGCTTTTTCGCGTCTGCCAAAGCAGATGTTTCCCCGCAGTTCCAAGGCTTGATAGATCGTATAGGCAGGGCAATTGCGGATGAGCATTTTGCAGTGCAGGTCTTCGGTCATACAGATAATGATCCGATCAGAAATAATGCCCGGTTCCCTTCAAACTTTGACCTTTCACGGGCGCGAGCAGAAAACGTTGCAAAAATTCTCGGAGCCTACGTACCGGGAAATCAAATTGCTTTCGAAGGTAAGGGTGAGTCTGAACCGATCGACACCAACGATACTAAAGAGGGCAAAGAAGCGAACCGGCGAACGGAGATCGTCGTGATCGCCACTCCCCGCCCTGACAATGACACGGCAAACGGCGCGGGCACTCAAAAGTGAATATTCTCAATTGGCTCTATACAATCCGATCTTATCTTGAGGGCTATGCCGGTTTCCTCAAGGGTGGTCGTTTTTGGTCGCTGATCTGGGTTGTCGCCATTTCCGTGATGATCTGGTTCTACGGCGAAAGCATTGCCTTCGGCCAATGGCGTCCACTCGAGACAGAGTATAACCGTCTTGTTGCGATTGGAGTCGTGGTACTTGCTTGGCTGATTTATGTCATCGTATCAGCTGTCAGACGCCGACGCGCTGAATCTGCGATGATTGATGCCGTTGCAGAAGATGGCACTGATTCAGAAGCAGATGCGAGGGACGAGGTTGCGCTTTTACGGCAGCGCCTCAAGGATGCATTGCTCCGCCTAAAGTCCATCAGTAAAAAGCGATTTGGCTATGTCTATGACTTCCCTTGGTACCTGATTATTGGTTCTCCGGGATCCGGCAAGACAACTGCGCTGGTAAATTCGGGACTCTCGTTTCCTTTTGCCGATGAGATGGATGAACAGGCCATCCAGGGCGTTGGTGGCACCCGCGCCTGCGACTGGTGGTTTACTGACGAAGCCGTATTGATCGATACGGCCGGACGATACACCACACAGGACAGTGACGTTACCGTTGACAGCACCGCGTGGCAAAGCTTCCTCGGGCTGCTCAAACGTCACCGCCCGTTGAAGCCCATCAACGGCGTTATCGTGACTATCAGCATGGCTGATATGCTCACCCAAAGTGCTCAAGCCCGTTTCAAGGAAGTTCGTATAATCAAACAGCGCCTGCGTGACCTTGAAGATAATTTGAAGGTGCGGTTGCCTGTTTATCTCGTCTTTACAAAAGTCGACATGCTTGCTGGCTTTGGAGAATTCTTCGACAATTTCAACAAGTTTGACCGCGAACAGGTTCTAGGTGTTACTTTTCCCCTTGGTGTTAGCCAGTCCAAAGGCAAGATTGCTCAAGCTTTTTCCGGAGAAATCGATCTTCTGCTGGAAAGAATGCACCGCATATTGCTGGAACGCATGCAGCAGGAGCCCGATGATATCCGGCGTAGCAGTGTATTCCGCTTTCCAGCGCAATTTGCGTCCATCAAGAATGTCCTTGTGGAGCAAATCGGTGAGCTGACTGCAAGCTCAAAGCTCGTGGGCGCGCCATTACTGCGCGGTGTTTATTTCGTCTCCGCTACCCAGACCGGTGCGGTCTATGACAAGGTAGGTCGCTCAACTTCCGAGCGTTTCTCGTTCCTCCAAGAGCCCAATACAACCGGGACTGTCTCGCAAAAAGCATTCTTCCTGTCACGTCTGTTCAATGATGTGATTTTCGGTGAAGCCAATCTTGTTACCACCGATCTTAAGGTCCAGCGTCGCAAGCGTATCATGTCGGCGATATTCTATCTCGTGCCGCTGATTATCGCTGGTGGGCTATTTGCGGGTTGGGCGCACGCCTATTTTACCAACCAAAGCACCATGAGCGCGGTCAATGAGCGGATAGCATCTTATAACCGCGAAGCCATTTCCATCCCTGTCGAAGACATCACTACCGATGATCTCAATCGGATACTGTCGCCGCTCAATACATTGCGCGGCGCTCTTACTGAAGACATCGCCGACAAAAGCCGCTGGTATCATTTTGGCACTGATCAGGAAGAAAAACTTCGCGAAAGCATGCAGGCCACCTATGCGCGCGGGCTAAACGGCTTTCTTTTGCCACGCTTGCTTGTCCATCTCCAGAATCGGATGAATGATCCGAACATCAGCACAGGACAGCTATACGATACGCTTAAATTATATAGCATGCTTGGTGGCCTCGGGCCGCTTGATGAGGAGTTTGCGTTAAGGCAACTTCGGGCAACCTTCGAAACGTCCCTGCCCGGCGCCGGTCGCGCACAGGCTCGTGAAAACCTTCTTGCCCATAGCCGCGCAATGCTGTTGCGCCCACTGGCGGCAGTTACACTTGATGACAATCTGATCAAGAAGGCACAGGAAAAGCTGAGCGCCATTCCCCGTGCCCAACAGCTATACGAACTTCTTGTAGCTGGCTCGGATGCAATTGCATTGCAGGAATGGCGGCCCGTAGACAAGGCTGGTCCCGGCGCGGACGTGCTCTTCGCGCGTCAAAGCCGCACGGATCTGCGCCAAGGCATACCCGGCGTGTTTACGCGTGACGGTTACTTCAATTACTTCCTGCCGCGCCTTGCGGAAATGTCAGAACAATTTGCAAAAGAAAACTGGGTTATTGGCGAAGAACAGGGAAATGCCGAGACAGGCGATGATTTGAAAATCAATGTCTTGCGCATCTATTTCAACGCCAATCGCATGCAATGGGCCGCTCTTCTGAACGATCTCACCATCCGGCCCGCCCCTGACCTTATTCAGGCTGCCGAAATTGTTCGCATTCTCGCATCCAACGACAATCCTTTGCACACATTCGCAACAGCGGTTGCCGATGCGACAAATCTGGACCCGCAGCAATTTGCTGCCCCGGAAGCCCCTAAAGCCCAGACTCCCAAAGAGGGCGAGATTGATGAGGCACAACAGCGATTGGCTGAGGAGAAGGCAAAAGCGGAAGCTGCACGCGTTCAAGAACTGCAATTGCTGACCGATGGTTTTGAAACAACGGTGCTCGACCCTTACGCTGCGTTGCGCAAATCCTTGCAAGCGCCTGAAGGCCAAAAATCAGAATTTTCCGATCTCTCTCCGATACTTGAAGAACTGTCGCTGCAGCTAAGCCGCGCCGCGATCAATCCTGGAGATGTCAATACGATTTTCGGTGTAGAAAGCAAGCTGGTATCTGCAAATCAGATGCTGGTGACACAGGCGCAGCGTCTGCCTGAACCGGTGAGTATTTGGATTGGCCGCCTTGCAACAGATATTGCGCGATTGACAGCGAACGGTGCCCGTCAATCAATGTCTGCGATGTGGCAGAGCTCTGCCGCACGACTTTGTAAGTCCGGCATCGAAAACCGCTATCCGTTTAATCGAAAAGCAGTCAATGATGTCGCCATCAATGATTTCATTCGCATGTTCGGGCCATCCGGCGAATTCGCTACATTCTTTCAGCTTCACCTCAAGCCGTTCGTCGATGTATCGCAATCCCCGTGGCGTTTGACTGGCATGAATGGCGCCGAAGCTATTCCAAGCGATGCGCTTGTTCAGTTCGAAAATGCGCAGACGATACAATCAGCGTTCTTCTCAAAAGGTGGCAATGAGCTCAGCCTTGATCTCGACATCTCGCCGAATGATCTCGACAGCAATTCGACGAGTGTTTCACTCGATATCAACGGCAAGAACATCAGTTACGATCACGGCCCACCCCAGACGCAGTCCTTTCAATGGCCGGGTGAAGGCAATCGATCAGCAAGCATTGCTTTCAATCCACCAGGACCCAACTCACGCGTAACCAAGGACGGCCCTTGGGCCATGTTCCACCTTTTTGATCTGGCACAATTGAACGGATCGAGTGCTGATCAGTTTACTGCATCGTTCCGCATGGGTGGTCGCAGGGCGAGCTTCGATGTCAGGGTTGGATCAATACTCAATCCGTTTGCTTTGGAAGCACTGCGCAATTTCAAATGCCCCGAAGGGCTTTAACTTCAAGCCTCAAGGCAAGGATGACTTCCCGATCTTGAAAGTGAGGAATCGAATTCATGCACTCCCGAGATACGGTTTTGGCGGGATACTTTGGCAAAATTCCCACAAAGGGAGATTTTGTCAGTCGACGCCTTGACCGCAATGTTCGTGCACAGATCGATCAATGGCTGCAATCGGCCCTGAAAGCCGGTCAGGAAGAACTGGCTGGTGAATGGCTGGAATTGTATCTGAACGCACCGATATGGCGCTTCTATCTAGAGGCAGAGATATGCGGGCCCTATCCCGTGGTCGGGATGATGATCCCGAGTGTTGACAAGGCGGGCCGGTATTTTCCATTCCTCGTAGCAGCACAAATACCGGATTTTACGCTCTCAATCGCCTCAATCGAGCAAACCGACGAATGGCTGCAATCCCTGGAGAGTCTCGTTTTGAGCGTGCTTGACGATGATTTCGATCTCGATTTCTTTGATCATCGCTTGGCCAAAATTGCGTTCAACATCGGTAGTCCCGATCAGGATGGGGACAATACGGGCGTATTTGCTCCGCTTGCAGCTGCACTGACTGATAGAAGCGCTGGCCCGCGGTCCGTCTGGTGGACGTCAGGTTCTGATCGTCGCAAAGCCGGCATCTCTCTCTATAGCGGCTGGCCGACCGCTAATGCTTTTGCCACATTTTTTACCGACGGCTCTGCGCCTGCAAATTTCGATGACGCTTTTGAGCGCGCGCGGCAAAGCGGGCTTTCCCGTCACAATAATGGTATGTCTTCTGAATCAGCCAGAGCCGGGCAATTGTCTTTCGCCGCGCGCTCTCATCGCGGCACGTTGGCAGAGCAAAATATTGAAAGCTTTGTATTTCGACTGGACAAAGGTCTGGTCTCGCTTGCCGACGGTACGTTTGGTCTCAGCCGGAGTGCAACTATTTCGCGTTTTCTGCTGGCCTCCATTGATAGTGTTCCATTGCCGGATACTATCGATGATGCCTTGCAAGTGCTGCAGGACAGGTTGGAAGATGCCAAGCGCGCTCTGACTGAGCGACTTGATATCACTGTTGCCGGTCCTGCCCTGCAGGCAGGTGCACTCAGCTTCATCTTTCGTCAGAACAGCTTCGGACTGCTTGTGCAGGGAAATGTTCATTGCGTGCTTCTTCGAAACGACGAAGTGATCGAATTGACCGATACCAGCCTCAGCAAGCGTTCCGGCTCTACATTGCAATTACAGTTCAAAGCGACGTCTACCACTGTTACCGGCCAGCTTTTACCGGGAGACCGTTTTTTGCTGATGACAGCAAATGTTGCCCAGGATGTTCTGGAGCATGAAAACCCGGGTACACTGCGCGATCAAAGAGTTGAAGCGATTGTTGACAGGATTATTGACGATACATTGATAAATGGCGCGGCGGACAATCTTACAATAGTTGCCTTGTCGGTCGAACCACCTCTCCAATAGAACGTAGCGCTTGTTGTGGACAAGGCGCACGGTGCCACTGCATTGCCATGGTAGCCACCCGCAACCTCGCTTATGGTCATTTGATGGAACCATCGCGCGAAATAACTCGTCTTCTGGACATCATGGCAGCCCTGCGCACGCCCGTTACAGGCTGTGCGTGGGATATTGAGCAGAGTTTCAAATCGATAGCTCCATACACCCTAGAAGAGGCATTTGAGGTCATTGATGCTATCGAGCGCGATGACATTGATGACCTGCGCGAGGAACTGGGCGATCTCCTGCTTCAGGTGGTGTTTCATGCACGAATGGCTGAAGAAATGAAAGCGTTCGATTTCGGCGACGTGGTCCAGGCCATAACCCACAAAATGATACGTCGTCATCCGCATGTATTTGGCGACGAGAATGCACGTGGCGCAGGTATGGCCAAGGGCATGTGGGACAGGATAAAAGCCGAAGAAAAGGCTGAACGACGCGAACGCAGAGCAGCTTTGGCGCTCGATATAGCGGAGCCTAACGGTTTTCTTGATGATATCCCGCAGGGCTTCCCATCGCTGATGCGCGCCCTGAAACTACAGCAAAAGGCTGCAAAAGTAGGTTTCGACTGGTCGGAAGCCCTCCCCATTCTCGATAAGATTGAGGAAGAGATAGCGGAGTTAAGGCAAGAGATCGCCGCAGGTGACCAGCAGAAGACTGAAGAGGAATATGGCGACCTGTTGTTCGCAATGGTAAATCTTGGCCGGCATTTGAAACTGGAACCGGAAAGCGCATTGCGCGGAACCAACGAAAAGTTCCGCACCAGATTTCATTACATCGAGAAGAAGCTCTCCGAACGTGAGCAATCCCTTGAAGATGCCACACTTGATGAAATGGAAGCCCTCTGGAGCGAAGCAAAGATCAGGCGTTAATTCGCTCGTTTCTTGCCGAGCATTTTATCTTGCAGAATAGCATTTGAAGTCGCCGTCATATCCATCGTCAAGACTACGGAACCATCTTCCTGATCCTTGCGCTTAACATTGCTCGAATGTTGATAAATCCAGTCGATCAATCCCATTTGCTCAGGCTTCAAGGTCAACTTCACATGGGCAAGTTTTCCGGCGATGCGGTTTTCTATTTCGCTCAGAAGGAAATCGACGCCCTCTCCGGTGATTGCCGAGACAGGAACCGGGTGTTCATTGCCAGTAGCAGCAGCACTCAGTCGTTGCGCTGTCTCTCGGCCAGGCTCGTCCAGCAGATCGATTTTATTCCAGACCTCGATAATGCGTTTGGTGTCGCCCCGCTCAATACCAAGATCAGCCATGATGCCGTGAACATCTTCAGCCTGCGCCGCCGTATCCGGGTCAGAAATATCGCGTATGTGTAATATCAGATCCGCCTCGACAACCTCTTCCAGTGTCGCACGGAAGGCTGCTACGAGATGCGTCGGTAGATTTGAAATGAACCCCACCGTATCCGAAAGAATGACCATTTCGCCGTGTTCGAGACGAATACGTCGCAATGTCGGGTCAAGCGTGGCGAAAAGCATGTCCTCAGCAACCACGCCTGCTCCGGTCATGCGGTTGAACAGCGTGGATTTGCCAGCATTGGTGTATCCCACAAGAGCCACGATTGGATGCGGCACCTTACGGCGTTTGCTTCGATGCAACGCACGCGTGCGAACAACCGTTTCCAGTTCGCGTTTGATACGCAGGATTTTTTCCTGCAGCGCACGCCGGTCCGACTCAATCTGCGTTTCACCCGGTCCGCCAAGGAAACCGCCACCGCCGCGTTGCCGCTCAAGATGGGTCCAGCTGCGAACCAGTCGGCCCTTCTGGTATGTCAAATGTGCCAGCTCGACCTGAAGTGTACCTTCTTTTGTCTGGGCCCGGCGGCCGAATATCTCAAGAATGAGCCCGGTCCTATCAAGAACCTTGGCATTCCATGCTTTTTCAAGATTGCGCTGCTGCACGGGTGTCAGCGCGTGATCGACTATCACAAGCTCGGCATGGGTTTCTTCGATAATTTCGGCAATCATGTCGACCTTGCCCGAGCCTAGTAGTGTCGCTGGGCGCGGCGCTGAAACCTGCACAATATCCGAGTGCACAATGTCGAGATCAATGGCACGGGCCAAACCCTTGGCCTCTTCCAGACGCGCTTCTTCACTGCGCTGGAATTCGCGATAGTAAACAGGTGCTTTGGGATCGTCCTGTTTGCCGCCATCGGCAAAACGATGCGGCAGAACTGGAACTATGACAAGGGCGCGAGTCGCTTCGCGAGCGGTATCGCCATCCTCGGCAATTCCGCCCTTGTTGTTTGCGTTACGCGTGGTTTCTTTGGTCAAATGTGGTTAGTCGCTTTCTTCAACTTCAAACATCTGCACAGGCTGGCTTGGCATGATGGTCGAAATGGCATGCTTGTAAACAAGCTGCGAATGGCCGTCGCGGCGCAAAAGCACGCAGAAATTGTCAAACGAAGTAACAATACCGGTCAGTTTTACACCATTTATGAGGAAGATTGTCAGAGAAATCTTCTGCTTTCTGACTGAGTTCAGAAAAAGGTCTTGAAGATTCTGCGATCGTTCAGCCATTGTTTTTATCCTTTTATGCGATCAGCAAATGTGTCTCGTGCAAAATTCTGCAGCGGAAACAGGTAATCCTGCTCCCAACAGGAGGCGGAAAACAGCGTCTGTAAAGTCCCCTCACTCACGGGTTAACAGGATGGCGTTTTTTCCGCAATCTCAAAAAACGCTTCGCGTAACGAAAGTGTTATCGTTCCGGGGTGACCGTTAGCCACCGTAACGCCATCGATATCAATAACCGGCATAACTACAGTGGTTGCAGCAGTAATAAAAGCCTCTTTTGCGCTCTTGGCTTCATCAACTGAGAAACCACGTTCTTCGATTTTCAAACCAAGCTTCTTTGCCACGTCAAAGATAGTTGTGCGGGTGATGCCACGTAAGATTCCGCTTTCTGCCGTTCTGGTAACCAGCACTCCATCCTTGGTTACAATCCAAGCATTGGTTGCGGCGCCTTCCTTCACAGTTCCATCGGGATCAACAAACCATGCTTCCTGAGCTCCCTGCTCTTTTGCCTGTTGACGCGCCAACACATTTGGTAGCAGCCCCACAGACTTGATATCCACGCGTTCCCATCTGTTTTCTGGCACCGTTATTATCTTTATGCCCTTCGCAGCGCGCGCGGCTGATGCTTCCGGGCTGGTGCGCTTGGCGGTGATGACCAACGATGGCGTTGTGTCCGCGGACGGGAAAACATGGTCTCGGCGGGCAACACCCCGCGTTACCTGCAGATACACAAGACCATTATGCACCCTGTTCCGGCGTACGACTTCTCTTATGACGGCCTGCAAGGCCCTGCGGTCCATGGGCCAGGCGATCTTGAGTTCTGACAAGGAGCGTCCCAGCCTATCCAAGTGGCGGGTCATATCCATGATATTGTCACGCGCGATCTCGCAGACTTCATAGACACCATCTGCGAACTGATAGCCGCGATCCTCGATATGCACTCCGGCTTCGGAATGCTGCACATATTGTCCGTTTACATAAGCGATGCGGGACATTCCTGAATCTCCTCAGAACGTGCCAAAGACAATACGCATAGGGGTCGGCAGATCGATACGCTTGCCTGTATCTTCCAGCGAACCTGTATCGATATCACGCTTGAAAACTGCAATGCCACCGCCCTTCTGGTTGGCCACCAGCATGTACCTGCCGGAAGGATCAATGACAAAATTGCGCGGCCCAATACCTTGCGATGCTGTCCATCCAATCAGTGAAAGCTCGCCAGACTGCTGAACAGCGTAAGTCACGATACTGTGGTGTCCGCGATTTGACCCATAAACAAACCGGCCATCAGCACTGACGGCGATCTCGGCACAGGTATTGGTATCAGTGAAATCTTCGGGAATTGTCGGCAAAGTTTGCCTGATCTTGAGGCTGGCCTCACCAGCGTCATAATCCAGAACAGAAACAGTGCAATTCAGCTCATTGATAACATAAGCTATTTTTCCGTTTGGATGAAACGTCAAATGCCGTGGTCCTGCACCTTCCGGCAATTGTGTGAAGGGGGTTGCAGCCAGCTTCAGCTTTTCACCATTCTTTGGCATCTCATAAGCAATGATCTGGTCCAGTCCGAGATCGCAGACAAAAAGCGTCTTATTATCCGGGCTAGCCACCGCGCAATGGCCATGCTGTCTTTTGTTGGTTGGTAATATTGCATTCGGACCTTCATGAACTGCAGCCGCAAAAGCTGGCTCAATTCCTCCATCATTGCGGATTGCAAAGGCCGAAACCGCATTGCCGGGCAGTGATCCCAGTGGAGCAACAGTGTAGTTCGACGCAAAGATCATTGTGCCTGTCTGATCAAACCCCAAGTGGCATGTCGTATTGCCAACCGAGGACTGCATATTGATGTAGGATAAGGCACCGCTTGCCGTGTCGATATCGAATGACGCGACGATATTCTCATTCCATTCCGGCACTTCTACCGCCGCATAGAGCCGCTTGTTTTTCTCATCGATCGCTAGGTAGCCGGGATTATCAATTGCCAAATATTCGCTCGCAAGCGTCAGATCGCCCGTTTCAGCGCTAAATTCATACACGCTAATTCCATTGCCTTGACCGGGCAAAGCGTTTCGATTCAGGTTTCCAACGAAAGCGAATGTTTTAGGCATTGATTTACTCATTAGTTCGAGGCTGTGAGGTTAAGTATTTCGCCATCCGCTGGGATGAACAGTCTGTCTTGGGCGATGTCTCGATCATTCGCCAAAGAACGAAGCTCAGCGCGCGTCACTGTCGCGTGATCAAGCGCTTCCATATGGGTAGCGATAATGCGGGTCTTTTCAGGAGCAACACCACAAACTTCCACTGTTTGGGCGGCGTCCATGACGATAAGCGTATCGTCCCATTTGGCGCCGCAGGAATGCGTGATGATGATGTCGGGAGAGGTTTCCGTTATCGTCGCGATAACAGGCGGATACAGGACCGTATCACCCGCCCAATAGACCGTGGGTTCGTCATCAGCCTCAATCGTCAGACCAATGACCGATCCCATTTTATCCAACACTGCACCCGTGCCATGATTACCGTCTCGGCGCGTCAGCTTGATATCACGCCAGACCGTTTCATCTGTGAGTTCCGTCACATCGGTGAAACCAAAGGCGCGAATTTTCCCGGCATCCCCCGGTTGGCAGATGAGTGGAAGCTCTTTGGGAACGCGCTCCTGAGCCACCACGTCAAAATGATCGGCATGGAGATGCGAAACAATTACCAGATCAACGCCTGACAGAATATCCTCAATGCTTTCCGGAAGGTCT
Organism: Phyllobacterium sp. YR531; assembly: GCF_000282595.1. Taxonomy (GTDB): domain Bacteria; phylum Pseudomonadota; class Alphaproteobacteria; order Rhizobiales; family Rhizobiaceae; genus Phyllobacterium. Next base: position 10,672 of record NZ_AKIZ01000041.1, on the reverse strand, counting down.
GTCATGGGATTTGGCGAGCGCCCGGTAAAAGACGGACGGCTGTGTCTCGCGCCAAAGTCCGGATCAATCAGCAAAGTTGAACCGGCATAGTCAAGCTTGAGGGTCGCATTACGCAGCAGTTGTAGTTTCATGGGAAAACACCCTACTGTTAGAAGAATTCGAGGCTGACGCGGAACATCTGCTCAACCTGCTTTACCGTCTCGGCCGTGGCAAAAAGCACCACACGATCTTTTGGCTTTATGCGAACATTCCCGTCAGGCTTGATAACCTCGCCATTGCGATAGATCGCGCCGATGCGCAGTCCGGCGGGCAAATCCAGCTCCCTTAGCGGCGCACCCACCATGGGCGATGTTTCCAGTGCTTCTGCTTCAATGATTTCAGCCTGACCTTTCTGGACGCTGTGCACAGCGCGGATACGGCCGCGGCGGACATGCTGAAGCACACGCGAGATCGTGACGCTCCGCGGACTGATCTGCGCATCTATACCCAGCGACTTGCTGAGATCGAGAAAATCAGGATTGTTGATCAAAACCAGATTGGATTTGCAGCCGAGGCGCTTTGCCATGACGCCTGCCAGCATATTGACCTGATCGTCATTCGTCAGACTGACCATAAGGTCAGCGTCCTGTATCTCAGCCTCGTAGAGAAGCTTCTGATCCAGAGCACTGCCATGCAATACCAGAGAGCGACGAAGCTCGTCGGCAATCGCATTGGCCCGCTTGAGGTTCGGTTCAATCAGCTTGACCTTGGTCTTTGGCTGTTTTGCTTCGATTGTCTGTGCAACGTGCAGGCCAATATTACCGCCGCCGGCAATAATAATCCGCGTGGCTTCTGGTTCTTCGTGGCCAAACAGGGCCAAGGTTCGGTGAATCTGGGATTTTTCCGCTGCAACATAGGCGATATCACCGCTGAACATCTGATCCGTTGAGCGAGGTATGAAAAGCTTGTCATTACGGACAAGCGCCATGACGGTTGCCGACAGGTCCGGAAACAGATCCGACAGCTGGATCAGCGGCGTATTGATAACCGGGCAGTCCTCAAGGCATTCGATAGCCAGAACTGCAACATTTTCATCAGCAAAGCGGACAACATCGCTGACGCCGGGCAATGCTATGCGGCGCAATACCATCTCACCGACTTCAAGCTCCGGAGAGATAATAACGTCAATCGGCATGTGATCGCGTGAAAACAGGTCCTGATAGTGTGACTGCAGATATGCCTGAGCCCTGATACGCGCGATCTTTGTTGGCACATTGAACAGCGCATGAGCTACCTCACACGCCACGATATTCACTTCATCATAGAGTGTAGCAGCAATGATCATATCTGCCTGATCAGCGCCAGCAGCGGCCAAAACATCAGGGTGAGCGCCATGCCCAACAAAGCCGCGAACATCAAGCGTATCGCGAACGACCTGGATAAGCTCAGCTGACGTATCAATGACCGAAATGTCATTGTCTTCGGCGGCAAGCCGTTCCGCTATGCCATAACCGACCTGGCCCGCCCCGCAGATGATTACACGCATATTTGCCTTAGACCCCGAGGGATTTTAACTTCCGGTGCAGTGCCGAACGTTCCATACCAACGAATTCAGCGGTGCGCGAGATATTTCCGCCAAACCGGTTGATCTGCGCGATGAGATACTCCTTTTCAAAACGTTCGCGCGCCTCGCGTAGCGGCAGGGCCATAATGTGCTGATCCGACTCCGTTGGAGCTTTCGGCAAGGTGTCGCCAATCTCAGCTGGGAGAAGATCAGCCGTTATCACCGCTTCCGGGTCGTCACCGCGGGCCAGAATGATCAGGCGTTCGATATTGTTGCGCAATTGGCGAATGTTGCCCGGCCAGGAGTGCGACTGCAGCACGGCCATGGCATCCGGACCTATCTTACGCGGCTTGATACCGGCCTGATCAGCAATTTGAGCCATGAAGAAATCGACAAGTGCCGGAATATCGTCACGACGATCAGCCAGCGGCGGCACGATAACAGGAACCACTGCCAGCCGGTGAAACAAATCTTCGCGGAAACGGCCCTCAGCGATCATTGCTTCAAGATTTTGAGCCGTGGACGAGATAATCCTAACATCGACCTTGATCCGCTTGGTACCGCCCACGCGCTCGAACTGCTGATCTACGAGAACCCGCAAAATCTTGTTCTGGGTTTCCCGTGGCATATCGGCGATCTCATTGAGATAGAGAATCCCCCCATGCGCTTCTTCCAGCGCGCCGACCTTACGTTCGCCGCCATCTGATTCAGTGCCAAAAAGCTCTACCTCCATGCGTTCCGGAGTAATGGTTGCAGCGTTCAGGTTTACAAATGGCCCTTTCGAGCGGGCGGATAGTGCATGTATCGCTCTGGCGGTCAGTTCTTTGCCGGCGCCCGATGGGCCAGTAATCATGATGCGGCTGTTAGTCGGCGCTACACGCTCAATCGTCTGCCGCAAATGGTTCATCGACAACGAAGAACCAAGTAGCTCAAAGCTTTCTGTCGAACGTTTGCGCAGATCAGAAACCTCGCGGCGAAGCTTGGAGGTTTCAAGCGCGCGCTCCGCGATAAGAATCAGTCTGTCTGCCTTGAATGGCTTCTCAATGAAGTCATAGGCACCGCGGCGAATAGCTGAAACGGCTGTTTCGATATTGCCGTGTCCTGAGATCATGACGACAGGAATCTCAGGATGACGCAGCTTGACCTCATCCAGCAGCGCCAGACCATCAAGGCGACTGCCCTGCATCCAGATATCGAGAAATATCAGTCGCGGAATCCGCTCGTCGATGGCTGCCAAAGCACTGTCTGCGTCCGATGCCACGCGTGTTTCATAGCCTTCATCGCTCAGTATGCCTGCAACAAGCTCGCGGATATCGACTTCGTCGTCGACTACAAGAATGTCAGATGCCATTTGAATTCACCTGTTTTGCCGATTTATCGGGATTTTCTAAACCTGCCGTAGCAGATTGGTTCATTGGAAAGATCATGCGGATCATTGCGCCACGTCCCCCGTAAAAATCATTTGGCGCGTCATGTAGTTCGATTTGACCCGCATGGTCCTCGACAATCTTCTTGACGATAGCAAGGCCGAGACCAGTGCCCTTTTCGCGGGTCGTCATATAGGGCTCAAGCAAACGTTGGCGATGTTCCCGCGGGAGCCCTTTGCCGCTATCGAGAACTTCAACAATGATGGAATTATCTTCGGCACGAGACCGGATGAGGATATGGCCCTCCACGTGACCTTCTTTGACAACCGCTTCCACCGCCTCGGCGGCATTCTTGATAACATTGCCAAAGGCCTGCCCCAAAAGACGGCTGTCAAACTGGCCAATCAACGGCACGGTACCAAAATGGCGTTCAAAACGTATATCGCTGCGGCTGACTTCCACCAGAAACGAGGCCTCGCGGAGCGCCTCACGCAAGTCCATTGCCTTGATCTCTGGTTTTGGCATACGTGCAAAGGAAGAAAACTCATCAACCATACGGCCAATGTCACCCACCTGCCGAATAATCGTTTCGGTACACTGATCGAAAACCTCCCGATCTTCGGTGATTACCTTGCCAAACCGGCGGCGCAAACGTTCGGCGGAAAGCTGGATGGGTGTAAGCGGATTCTTGATCTCATGCGCAATACGGCGCGCCACATCTGCCCAAGCCGAGGACCGTTGCGCCTCCACCAGATCAGTTATGTCATCAACAGTTACAACGTAAGAATGCTCAATTGATTCAGCATCTTCCACCGTAATCTGCACGTTAAATGTGCGCGCGCTGCCGCGACGTGACATTGTCACCTGCTCGCGATAGACAGAACGCCCGGTTGCATGCGCAACTTCGAATACCAGACCGATTTCCGGAACAAGGGCGGTCAGGTTCTTACCGCGTGACGTAATCGGGTCAAGCGCCAGCATTGTTTCGGCGGAGCGATTTACGATACCAATCGCACCATCTGCGTTGACACTGACGACGCCTGCAGTAACCCCGGACAGGACGGCTTCCGAAAACCGGCGGCGCTCATCTATCTGATCTTTGGCCGATACAAGGTCCTTACGCTGCGTGCCCAATTGGCGGACCATCGTGTTGAATGTCTGAGACAGTGACCCCACATCGCCATCTGAGCGATGCACGGGAACAGAAACATTCAGGTTTCCGGTAGCAACATTGTCTGCCGCACCAATTAACAGGCGTATCGGACGAACCAGCCGATCAGCTACCGCGATACCCGTCCATATGGCGGACAAAAGCAGCGTCAACGTCAGACCGAAATAAAGCATCGCAAAGAGAATCTGCGTGGTAATGCCATTGCCGTCAGCCGCAATGGCAGCGTCAGCATTCTTTTTCTCCATGGCACGGCTGGAGTTGAGTATATCCGGGTCAACGGGGCGTATCGTGTAGAGAAAAACGCCCGGTATCTCGCGTAATTTAACGACAGCGCTCAACAGGTTTGTCTGCTCCGGTGGAATAAGCACAGGCTTTCCGTCCGAGGCAGTTTCAAGAACGGACTTTGCCACAAACGGGATAGGCGTCGTTGTAGGAATATCAGCCCTCATGGCTGTGGTCCCGTCTGGCCGTATAATGGAAGCAGCAATCATATTTCGACCAAGCGCCTGCTGTGTCATCAGCCGGACGAAACCGCTTCGGTCGAGGTTGAATAATGTGCGTTGCCCGTCCAGATCGTCGACCATTTCCAACGTCGCTGACTGCAAACTGCGCGCGCTTTCCTGGATATATGCTTCCGCAAGATTTATGGAGGACTCGACAATCGTCGATGTCCGCATCTCAAACCAACGGTCCAGCCCCATATCCAGAGTGATCGAAGCAACGATTGCCACGATCATTGCCGGCACCGCAGCGACAAGCGAGAACAGCACGACAAGACGGACATGGAGGCGGGAGGCCGCCTTCCCCCGGTTTCTAGCTTGAACGACGCGATAAATTTCACGACCGATCAACAGAATCAGCGCAATAATCAGCACTGCATTGATGCTTGTCAGCAGCAGAGTCACGTCGCTGTCTGGATGAATAGGCGTAACGCCTGTCAAAATCAGAAATGTTATTCCGGTCGTCAGCAGTGCCAGCATCACCGTTGCAATACCCAGACGTGAGAAGAACCGCTGCGTAACGCCGCTAGTCGCGCCGGATACAGAGCCGTTCACCGTATTGACCGAGTTTGACAAGACCATTGCTATGCGACCCCAACCAAGTGGCACTCATGCAACACATTGTGGCGGAAATGCAACGCTTTGTCATTTGCGTTGATCGAAATGCACAACCATTTGATGTAGTCGGCTTTTATCGTCAACAATTCAGCCGACAATTAAAATTTACGGCATTTACGCATAGCTTTCTTCACAGCTCTTGGTTGTATTAAACGTGTATCAACTCCGTGGCGGTTGCAATGACGACCTACGATTTCTGGATGACGAAATTCGGCAATATGTCGCCTTATAAACAGGTCGTCATAATGGTCCTGATGGCGACCATCGCAGCAAATTTGCTTGCAGCCACGTTTTTTGTGTTCGTCGATCTAGGGCAAATGGATAACGTCCTTATCGTAACGACTGCTATTGTCGTTATCGTAAGCGCTCCACTAGGCTCATTTCTGGTTGGCTTGAACTATCGGTTAAAACAGACTGCCCTGTTGCTTGATCTTGCATCGCGCAGAGACGATTTGACGGGCCTGTCCAACAGGAATGAGTTCTACCTGCAGGCACAACGCCAGATCACACTGTGTGATCCTGAAAAAAGCGCCGGAGCCATTCTCTATATTGATGCGGATCACTTCAAATCGATAAACGACCGGCACGGTCACGCGGTCGGTGACAGCGTTCTGCAGGAAATCGGAATTCTGCTGCGTTCTGTGATCGGCGAATGGGACTTTGCCGCCCGATTTGGTGGTGAAGAGTTCGCTCTATTCCTGACCAATGCGGACATAGGAAAAGCGGATTGGCTTGCGCATAAGATACTCATGGGCATGAAAGAGATTCCCCTGCATTTGCGGATTCAGGAACTCAACGTGACAGTCAGTGTCGGGATTGCCGTCCACAAGTCAGGTCAATTGCTGGAAGAAGCTCTGGTCGCAGCTGATAAATGCCTTTATGCGGCCAAAAATCAGGGCCGCAACCGTATTGTCCATGCGAATAGCGAGTTCATGGAGCGTTTTGAACCTAAGCGCCGCACAATCTAAGAAAATTGAGCCTTGCCAAATGGCAGTAATATTTTTCGCCTACCTTGAAAAATAATACCTGAGCCGTATCTGCCACTCAACCAGACGCGCATGAAGCTGGTACAGATACAGCAACATTTTTCTAGGGAAGCTCTTATGTCAAACTCTACATACGCAATTTCGATTCCTGCTCTTTTACGTGGACTTTCCATCGTTTCATCACTGATTGAAAAGGCAGAAGCATTTTCGGTCGAGAAGAAAATCAGCCCCGAGGTTCTGGTCAATGCGCGTCTTGCACCAGATATGCTGCCATTCTCTGGTCAGATACAAAGGATCAGCGATACCTCGAAGGCTGTTATCGGCCGCCTCACTTCTATCGAACCGCCGAAAATGGCCGACGAAGAGAAAACTTTCGCAGAGCTGCAAGAGCGAATTGCCAAGACTGTGGCTTTCCTCAGAAGCGTAGATGAAAGCGCCTTCAAAGATGCCTCATCGAAAGAGGTTACGCTCAATTTCGGCAAGCTGAAGACAACGTTGAGTGGTGACGATTATATTACGAAGTTCGTTTTGCCGAACTTCTACTTCCACGTCACAACGGCGCAGAACATATTGCGGCACAACGGCGTATCAGTTGGAAAACTCGATTATCTCGGACCAATAGCGTAAGAAATCGGCGGCGGGCGGCTTTTAATGCGGCTGCCCGGCTACCGGTCGTTTTTATTGTTCTTGTATATGTTGACGCCCAGCTCGCGAATTTTCTTGCGCAGCGTATTGCGGTTCAGACCCAAAAGCTCCGCAGCCTTGATTTGGTTGCCGTGCGTTGCGGTGAGACAGGAAAGTATCAATGGATACTCAACTTCCTCTAATATGCGCTGGTAAAGTCCCGCAGGCGGAAGCTCGTCGCCATAGGACAGAAAATAGCGCTGCATATTCAGTTCTACGGCTTGGGCGATTGTAATATCTTCATTTGCCAAACCATTGGTTGAAGGCTCTGCCGGGCGTAAATCCGCCTTCAGTTCGGCTTCAATTACGTCCGCATTGATCTCTTCCTGCGGGTAAAGTGCGGCTAAACGCCGGACAAGGTTTTCAAGCTCGCGCACATTTCCTGCCCAAGGGTAACGGCGCATAAGGTCCAGACCCGCTCCGGTAATGCGTTTTTCCGGCAAACCATCCTTAACTGCCATCTTGAAGAAGTGCCTGACCAGATCAGGAATATCTTCGCCGCGTTCACGCAATGGCGGCAGACGCAACGGCACCACGTTAAGGCGATAATATAGATCTTCGCGGAACAACCCCTGGTTGATTAGTGTCCGCAAATCCTTGTTGCTGGCCGCAACGATACGCACATCGGTTTTGATCGGTGTACGACCGCCGACAGTCATATATTCGCCCTGCTGCAGGACACGCAGCAACCGCGTCTGCGCTTCCATCGGCATATCGCCAATCTCGTCAAGAAACAGTGTTCCGCCATCTGCCTGTTCGAACCGTCCGCTTGATCGGTTTTGCGCTCCGGTAAAAGCACCCCGTTCATGGCCAAACAGTTCCGACTCAATCAGATCACGCGGAATTGCAGCCATGTTGATGGCAACGAATGGTCCTTTGCGCCTGCGGCCATATTCATGCAACGCACGGGCCACCAGCTCCTTACCCGTGCCGGATTCGCCTGAAATCATCACGGTCAAATCCGTTTGCATCATGCGGGCAAGCACGCGGTAAATATCCTGCATTGCAGGAGAGCGACCAACGAGCGGCATGGTATCCGGTTGCTCGTCAGCCCACTTTTCCGGCTTTTTCTTCGGTTCCGCAAGCGCGCGTCCGACGATGCTGACCAGTTCCGTCAGGTCAAAAGGCTTCGGTAGGTATTCATAAGCCCCCGCTTCCGACGCACGGATGGCCGTCATGAACGTATTCTGCGCGCTCATGACGATGACTGGAAGATCCGGGCGGGATTTCTTTATTCGGGGCAAAAGGTCAAAGGCGTTTTCATCTGGCATGATGACGTCAGTGATCACAAGATCGCCATCACCGGCGGAAATCCAGCGCCATAGCGTCGCGGCATTTGACGTTATGCGAACATCGTAACCGGCACGCGAAAGTGCCTGATTTAGTACCGTTCTGATTGCCGCATCGTCATCGGCTACGAGAATGCTACCCAAACTCATTATCAGAATCCTGTCTTCGTGGGATATGGATTGTCATCTGCATGATCATCATCAAGTGGACCGCTCTGCCAGGCAGGCATGAGAATCCGGAAAGTTGTCTTGCGCGGAAATGAATCGCATTCAATCACGCCGCCATGATCACCAACAATTTTTGCTACCAACGCCAATCCAAGACCCGAACCATTTGGCTTTGTCGTCACGAACGGATCGAATAGATGCGGCATGATATCCGGCGATACGCCAGCACCTGTATCGGAAACGCAGAACTCGAGCGGAAGCGAAACGCGATTGCGCATGCCCGGCACAGATAACCTGATGCCCGGGCGGAACGCTGTCGAAAGCGTAATTTCACCCGGCTCGTTCGCACCTATCGATTCAGCTGCATTTTTCACAAGATTGAGAAATATCTGCACAAGCTGATCGCGATTGGCGAACACATAGGGCAGCGATGGATCATAATCCTCGTGAAATTTTATATGGCTTGCAAAACCATTTTTGGCGATAGCTTTGACATGATCCAGAACCACATGAATGTTGACCGCCTCCCGCTCAATCGGTCGCTCGTCCGAAAACACTTCCATACGGTCTACAAGCGATACAATGCGGTCTGTTTCGTCTGTGATCAGGCGCGTAAGGGCTCTATCATCATCGTTAAGCCCCATCTCAAGCAGCTGCGCCGCCCCGCGAATACCTGAAAGAGGGTTTTTGATCTCATGTGCAAGCATGGACGCGAGACCGGTAACTGATCGGGCCGCGCCTCTGTGAGTCATCTGGCGGTCGAGTTTCTCCGCCATTGAACGCTCTTTGAACAGAATGACAATGGAGCCGGGTGACTCGCTTACCGGAGTTACATAAAGGTCGACAATGCGATCTTGCCCCAGACGCGGCGATGAAACATCAACGCGGTATTCGTTCACTGGCGATGGACTCTCTCGCACTTGCTTGACCAGTGCCAACAGCGGGCTGCCAAAAGGCAGCAGCATATCAAGAGTATTGCGGCTCAGGATTGTCGCGCTTGAGCGGAAAAATGCTTCTGCATCGGCATTGGCGTAGGAAATATAGCCCGCCTCATCCAGCATTATTACGGGATGTCGCAGCGAATTGAGGACCATGCTCGCCAGCGTGTTCTCAGGAACTGTCATCAAGCCACTTTCTTCAAATTTGCCAGCGGGCGGCTCAAGGCATCATGCAAACGCTGCGCTACGAGCGATGGATTTGTTTCTGTCATGATTGAACCACGTATGGCAGGCACAACATCGACGCCGTGCAAATCCAGATACCACCCGAGGTGTTTGCGCGCATGTCGAATGCCGGTCGTTTCGCCGTAATGGGCGAGCATCGCCTCATAGTGAGAGACCGCATAGTCGGCAACGGCAGCGTCATGGCTCTGATTAACACCCTCGGCTATTTGGCCAGGCAGCCATGGCTGACCATATGAAGCGCGGCCAACCATGACGGCATCTGCTCCAGAAGCTTCCAGTATGGCCGTTGCATCATCGTGGTTCAGCACATCGCCGTTGGCCACAAGAGGGATGGAAATAACCTCGCGGACAGCATGAATGGCACGCCAATCCGCCTTACCTTCATAAAACTGACAGCGTGTGCGGCCATGCACCGTTATCATCTGCACACCCGCCTGCTCTGCCCTCGATGCAAGTTCCGGCGCATTGATCGTATCGTCATCCCAACCAAGGCGCATTTTCAGCGTCACGGGGACTTTGACCGCCGCAATAGTCGCTTCAATCAGTGTCAGGGCATGGTCGAGGTCGCGCATAAGCGCTGAGCCTGACAGTCCGCCCGTTACCTTTTTCGCAGGGCACCCCATATTGATATCAACGATATGAGCACCCTCGCCTTCGGCAATACGGGCGGCTTCTGCCATCCATCGTGTTTCACGGCCGGCAATCTGGACGACGTGAGTACCTAACCCGTCACCTTTTAGCCGCAGCAGATTCCCACGCTCCCGCGTGCACAGCTCGGCGCTGGCAACCATTTCCGATACGACCATACCGGCCCCGGCCCGCCACGCCAGCTGGCGGAACGGCAGATCAGACACACCGGACATGGGCGCTAGAAATACGCGATTGCGCAATTCTACGCCGCCTACTGTCAATGGTAGCTTTAAATCAGTCACCGTTCTGCCTGTTTCGTATGCAATTTTATAATAGCCTATCCTTTAGACAGGATCATGCTGCTTCGCAAGGCAAACCGCGTCTTTCTCTGATCAGTTTTCGACCTTTAACAGCTGAGGGGTCTAGCCTTTCGCTTTGGCAAAGGGTAACGCAGATGAACCAATTGGAGAGAATTGTGCCTGCGAAGACTGACGACACCAAATTGCGGGTAGCTGCCGTTATCGTGGCGGGG
>NZ_AKIZ01000040.1 GCF_000282595.1 Phyllobacterium sp. YR531 | reverse complement strand
GGCGGGCAGCACATTGAAAATGTCCTTCTGACCGGCTCGGCAAGTATCAACGCAACCGGTAATGCCTTGAACAATTACCTCGTCGGTAATAGCGGAGCCAACATTATCAGCGGCGGCGCGGGCAATGACGTTCTGTCAGGCGGTGCAGGACGGGACGCCTTTGTGTTCAATACGGCCGCAAACAGCAGCACCAATCGCGATACGATCAGCGATTTCAGCGTTGCGGATGATACGATCTGGATGGACAACGCCATATTCGCCGCGCTTGGGGCGACAGGTGCATTGGCGGCAGCAGCCTTCCGGATCGGTGCCGGTGCTGCAGATGCCAGTGACAGGATCGTCTATAACGCATCTAATGGTGCGCTTTATTACGACGCCGATGGCTCAGGTTCCGGGGCTGCAGTGCAGTTTGCCAGCATAGGCAAGGGTCTTGCCCTGACCAATGCGGATTTCCTGGTCATTTGATATTTAGGGGAGGAGTACTCTTCCGCAACAAATCCGGCAGCGCAGTTTCTTACGAGTGCCGGATTTTCTCGGTTAAGGCGGGCGCAGCTAGAATGCAACCGACGCTTTTGCAGTATCCACCTGAACCCGATCTATGAGCGTCATAGTATAGTGCGCCCGTGGTTGATTTATAGATGATACGGTAAGGCAAAGAACCGAATTATGCGGGCTCCCTGGTTTTCTCAAAGCACTCGATTAACATCTGGATGAGCACGGCCACCTTCCGTGAAGGGTGATGCCCTGGCGGTCGAATGACATATATGCCCGCTGGCGGCGGTGGGTATCGCGTCATAATTGGCACAAGCTCGCCAGAGGTTATATGTTCATCGGTAACGCCATCGGGGAGCCAGGCAATGCCGATCCCTGCCATGGCCGCTTCGGCGAGAGCTATGGCGTTGTCTGCTTTAAAACGCCCCCGCGGATAGACCGTAATGGTCTTTTTTCCATCCAAAAACTGCCATGACTCCGTTCCTTGCATGAGCGCTTGATGGGTGACAAGTTCATCGGGATGCTCGGGTGACCCATGCGTTTTTATATAGTCCGGACTAGCGACAAGTTTTCCATAGATCGGGCCAACGCGCCTCGCGATAAGATTTGAATCCTGCAAATAGCCAAGCCGGATCGCACAATAAAAACCCTCCGCAATAAGATCGACGAAGCGATCACTGTAGGACGTGTGAATATGGAGCTGCGGGTGACGTTGCGCCATTGCCGCAAGAACAGAAGCGAAATGGGTGGGACCAAAAGAAAGCGGCACAGCCACGCGCAAGCGACCGCAAAGTTCACCAGCGGGCAGAATGGTTTCTCGGGCCAAATCGATCTCGGCACAGACATTCGCCGCATGATCCCGAAAAGTGATCCCGGCTTCCGTAAGAGCTGCGCCTCGGGTGGTTCGCGCAAGAAGCTGGACGCCAAGTTCTGCTTCCAGCCGGATTAGCCGTCGGCTGACCATCGATTTGGAAATGCCTAGCCTACGCGCAGCGGGTGAAACCCCGCCAGCATCAGCGACTTCCACAAATGTCCTCAGATCTTCAATTTCCAATTCAGCGTTCCTAGTTCTGCGACACAGCTTGGCACAATAGACCACTATCGTATCAGATACAGGAATGACAAGGTTCATCTGCGAAGGCAATACACACTGTATTGGTCTTTTCGCAAGCAACCTTCTTCAAACAGCAAAATAGGATTTGTGATGACGTTTCGTAACGGCCTTTCTTCGCTTCTTCGCCCGGAAGATTCAGTGCTTGTTTTGATCGACCACCAACCCTACCAACTCGCAAACTTGAACAGCCACGAACCGCAGATGGTCGTCAACAATTCAACAGCTTTGGCGAAGGCTGCCAAGGCATTCGGCGTTCCCACTATTCTGACAAGCGTGATCGCTGACAGGGGTGGTTTTATTTTCCCACAGATCACCGACGTGTTTCCCGGTCAGGAAGTCATCGACCGGACCTTTATTAATACGTGGCAAGATCAGAAGGTAGTGGACGCTGTGAAGGCGACCGGTCGCAAGCAGTTGATCATTGCCGGTCTATGGACAGAGATTTGCGTCGCCATGCCTGTAATACAGGCGCTCGGCGAAGGCTGGGATGTGACCGTTATCACTGATGCGTCTGGCTCTGTTTCAGTCGAGGCACACGAGTTGGCTATTCATCGGATGATTGCGGCTGGTGCAAACATGATGACTTGGCTGGCGCTGGCATCCGAATGGCAACGCGACTGGGCCCGGACCGAGCACGCTTCCGAGCTCACTGAGATATTGAAGCAGCACGCCGCTGGAAGCGGCATTGCATATCTGTGGGAACAGCAGTTGCTTAACACGCCCGTGGCCTGATCAGCGAGGGCCCCTCTGTCTCAAGGGATGGGGCGGCCCAGCTAAGCAGATCCATAGCAATGCTACTTAAAAGTCCGTGACTAATCGTTTTCATGCCTACTTTCCAAGTTAACAGTCCCTAATCATGCAAAACCTGGAAACATAGATGTTATTAGACCGCCGGACCTTCCTCGCATCAGCAGGGGCATTTTGCACGTTTGGTTTGACCGGACCTGTATCGGCAGACACAATCCAGCAGAGGAGCATAGCCCTGTGGGACAACGGTCCTCCTGGAGGAGGTGGCCCGGAGGGGCCGGTTGTCGAAAATGCCAAAGGTGCCATAAGCAACATCGCCGCACCATCGATGGATATTTACATGCCGCACCGTCCATCGGGCGCCGCGATGTTGGTTGCCGCAGGTGGCGGATATAAACGTATCGAAGTCGAGAAAGAGGCAATACCGGCGGCAAGGTGGCTTAACGAGCACGGAATTGTTGCCTGCGTCTTGAAATACCGCTTGCCAAGAGAAAAATGGAATGATGGCCCGCTCGCGCCGCTGCAGGATGTGCATCGCGCTTTAAGGCTAATTCGCAGCGGGCATGTGTCTCGTCAAATCGATCCTTCAAGAGTCGGTGTCTTGGGCTTTTCTGCTGGTGGTCATTTGATGGGCTTAGCTGCGGCTCGATCACACTTTCAATCGTATGTTCCGTTGGACAAGACGGATAGCTTTTCCCCACGCCCGTCTGTTTTGGCTTTGGCCTATCCGGTGATTACGCTCAAACCGCCATATGACAAAACTTCCACCCGCGTCAGTTTGGTCGGGAGGAGCCCGACGGTGAAGGACACTGCCAGCTGGTCCGTCGAGACATATGTTCGTGAAAACTGTCCCCCAACATTTCTCACTCAGGCGGAAAACGATAGCATTTCAAATCCGGCAAATACTGCCATCATGGAAGAGGCATGCCAGAAAGCCGGTGTGAAAGTTGAACGCCATCTTTTTTCCAGGGGAGGTCACGGCTTTGCTATGGGGCGACGCAATTCTCCGACGAGCCATTGGCCAGATAAGCTCGAAAACTGGCTAAGACGGTACGACATGGTGTGACCAAAGCAGAAAGTTTCAGAGATTGTTTTTGAGGCGCATATTCTCAGTCTGCCAAAAATTTTGTAATCAAACACATGTGCCCAAAATCTTGACCCCATCATGTGTTTGCGCCGTCAGTCACCCACGCGTCACGGGGGCGAAAGTAATAATTAATTATTAGTTAAAATTGCGTGTGCATTCATATTGTGAATGCACACGATGTGTGGGGGACAAGATGGGCAATCTGGCGTTTCAACCGGTTATCGTCGAGAGCAATCTCTTCGGCAGGAATGAGACGATAGCATCGATCCGCGATGCTGCAGCCTTCCTGCTTTCAGGATGGCCCAAAAAGAAGGCCTCTTTGTATATGGAGGCACGCGTATTGTGCTATGAAGCACAAACTGGAATTGGATCAGTCGACGCTGCGCGTTTGATTTTTGTAGAAGCTGCGATTGAAGCAGATATCTACGTCAAAGAAGGCCGGTAAGTCTCTGCGGATTCGGAAGTCCGAGCATAAACATTGAATGACGTGTGCATGTCTTGGTGTTTTTGACGATAATCGAGCGCGGGACCAAAATATGTGGTGGGACTACGTAGAAAACCCGCTGTACTTGAAAAGTATTTATGATTCAGCTCCCTCTTTGGATCGCGTTGAAATAATTAAACTGGACTTCGATCGGGAAGGGCCATCTCTTCTACTTACTTTTTCAACTGAATTCCTACCATCTCATCCTCCGGTAAAATGGGACTCGTTCGACAGAGTTACCTTTCAGTTACGATTGTAGGACCTAAGAAGCGTGTCAGTCACCAAGTTTTGTAGGGTAGGGTTCTCTAGAATTGGAATGGAGAAACTTGGTGCTTTCCTCAACGTAGAGGTGGAAGGCGCTGTCACCATGTTCTGTTCGGCAAAGTATTTGGATGTGGCTAAGATCACAGGCTACAAATTTACTGAGGCAGACACTTAGAGTGATCTCGAGTGGACCCAAAATATACAAGTTAGTCAGCGAAGCGAGATATGTGGGAGGATCCTCCATTGACAATTGGTACTCCGGATTTTGAGGAACGTATCCGTACGAGTTTTGCCAAACAGGGATTGATGAGTACGTTAGGCGCAGAGCTCGGTTCGGTTCTGCCCGGGATTGTGGAAATTGAATTGAAACCAAGCCGGGAAATTTCTCAGCAGCACGGTTTTATTCATGCAGGAGCGATCAGTGCGATTGCAGATACGGCTGCCGGCTATGCAGCGCTTACCCAAATGCCTGCCGGGCGAGGAGTCCTGACAACTGAGTTCAAAATCAATCTTGTTGCGCCCGCGGTTGGTGACCTCATCACAGCGCGAGGAGAAGTCATAAAGTCGGGCAAAACGCTGACACTTGCTCAAACAGAGGTGTTTGCCGACAAGGGTGGACAACGGCGACTGATTGCATTTCTCACCGCCACGCTCATGTCAATTGAAGGGCGTGATGGCATCAACGATTGATAAGATGCCGTTCCAAAGATTCGAATAACGGCGTTGCATAGAGAAGCCTACCTTATTGCACTGAACGCAATAAGATAGGCCAGAAGTCAGTCAGCAGCCTCAGGTTTGGTTCAGGCTGAATTTTGCAAGATCAGATGACAAGAAAATCCGCATTCGTTAGCGCGAGGCCTGTGCTCAATGTTGCGAACTGTGTAGCTCCACCTGCGGCTGTGCCGTTGCTGTCATAGATAAGAGCGCCTGTTGTTGAATTGTAGATGATCCTGTCGCTGGCGTCCGCCGCTGCTGTGCCGATATGGAAAGCGGCCGCTGCCAATGGACCAGCCGCCCCAAGCGCAGTGAATATGGCGTTCTCCATCCAGATCGTATCATCTGCAACGCTGAAATCGCTGATCGTATCGCGATTGGTGCTGCTATTTGCTGCCGTATTGAACACAAAGGCGTCTCTTCCTGCGCCACCCGTCAGCAAATCATTGCCAACACCACCACTGATGATGTTGGCTCCGTTATTGCCGACGAGGTAATTGTTGAGTGTGTTACCGGTCGCGTTGATGCTGGCTGAGCCGGTCAAGAGGATGTTCTCGATGTATTGTCCGCCAGCAGCAAAGGATACCGAACTGGACACGACATCAATGCCAGCAACATTGCCCTCGATTACCTTGTCACCAACATTGTCGACATAATACTTATCGTTACCCGCACCACCCTGAAGTGTGTCAGCACCAGCCCCGCCATCCAGTGAATTATTTGCGCTGTTGCCGACCAAATAATTAGCCAGCGCGTTTCCGGTTGCGTTTATGTTGCCCCAGCCTGTTAGAAGGACGTTTTCGATATGCTGTCCGCCTGTCGCAAAGGAAACGGAAGCCGATACAACATCGATGCCTGCTACATTGCCCTCGATTACCTTATCACCAACATTGTCGACATAATATTTATCCGCACCCGCGCCGCCCTCCATACTATCGGAATCAGTTCCGCCATCCAGCGTATCGTTGCCTGATTGACCGAAAAGCCTGTCATTGTCCTCGTTGCCGTACAAAACATCATCTTCCGATCCGCCGGATACGTAGTCTTCTCCTGTTCCGCCGTGAAGGATGTCTTTTCCGCCGTATCCATAAATGAAATCATTGCCGCCATCACCGTAAAGCGTGTCATTGCCGTCGCTTGCCGGCATGCCGTCGTCGCCGATTATGGTATCGCTGCCATTTCCACCCCGGATGACGTCGTTGCCGTCGTTTCCGGTCAGATGATCGTTGAGATTTCCGCCGGTGAAACTATCGTTCCCGGTGGAACCTGTCCAAGTCCATTGCAAATTCGCAAACAAATCCCTTACTGCGTCTTCGCCATCCTGCGCGGCGAGTAGCAGTTGCGTCACGGAAAGGTCTAACCCGGTGATTTCCAAAGGCACATATGGTGGTTGACCAATGATGATTATGCCCGAATTTATTTTAAGGCTGGTTACAGTGCCGCTTATCGGCACGGTTTCTCCATTGACAGTAAAGTAGGTAAAACCGGTTCCGGTAACACTCATGGAGCCAAGGGTGGTTGGCGGAGTCATATCCACAAATGAAAAGTTCGTGGGAGATGTTGTTGCCGGATTTATTCCCCAGCCATCCCTTTGAACGTAGTCTGCTAGTATTTCTACTGGATCGCCGGCCTGTTGCTGATTAATGGTTGGCATTGTGTCCCCTTGTTTTTACTTGAGAATTGCCGTTTGGAGAACAGTAGACGGAAATGCGCCAGTTTTGTCCATACATCAAAAGGTGTATATTACTGTAAAATGTGTGCGAGAGTTATTTTAATAAGACCAAATTTTATTGAAGTTCAGACGACAAATTCGCTTTTGCTTATGGGTATACATTAGCCGGTAGAATAAACTTCTGGTGTAATAATAAATCAAGATGCCAAAGCGAGAAGCGCACACGGCGGATGCGTGTCAAAAGAAGTCGCGGGCAAGAAACTCATTTGTAGATTGCAGGATTAGGATGGACCCAAAATAAAGGGAACAGGTCCATTGCCGACACATGATGATCCGCTTCTGCAACCCTACCAGCTGAAACATTTGCGGCTTAAAAACCGCATCATGTCAACAAGTCATGAGCCTGCCTATTCCGAAGATGGTATGCCGAAACAGCGTTACCGGCTTTATCACGCAGAGAAGGCAAAGGGTGGTATTGCGCTGACGATGACTGCTGGATCAGCAGTTGTCTCGCGGGAATCCCCACCAGCTTTTGGCAATCTCCATGCGTATAAGGACGAAATTGTACCTTGGTTGAGCGAATTGGTTGATGATTGCCATGAACATGGCGCGGCTGTCATGATCCAGTTGACGCATCTTGGTCGTCGCACAAGCTGGAATAAGGCCGATTGGTTACCTGTTGTCTCGGCGTCTCCAATACGCGAACCGGCTCATCGCGCTTTTCCGAAAGAAGCCGAAGAGTGGGATATTGAGCGCATTATTGCTGATTACGCTTCCGCAGCACAGCGTATGCAAGCCGCGGGATTGGATGGTATCGAGTTTGAGGCCTATGGCCATCTCATGGACGGATTTTGGTCTCCGGCAACCAACAGGCGGGAGGATGAATATGGTGGCTCGCTTGATAATCGCCTGCGTTTCACTTGGGCCGTGATCGATGCGGTTCGCAAAGCTGTAGGACCTGATTTTATCGTGGGCATTCGGATGGTCGCCGATGAAGACTGGGAACAGGGCCTTTCCAGGCAGGAAGGTGTGGAGATCGCCCGCCGTATCGCAGCATCCGGTAAGTTTGATTTTCTCAATATCATACGAGGCCATATCGATACGGACGCCGCTTTGAATGAGGTCATTCCGATACAGGGAATGCGCTCTTCACCGCATCTGGATTTTGCCGGAGATGTTCGTCAGGCGACAAAGTTTCCGGTGTTTCATGCGGCACGTATTGCCGATGTAGCGACTGCCCGGCATGCGGTGGCTGAAGGCAAGCTGGATATGGTGGGAATGACGCGGGCCCATATTGCCGACCCTCATATAGTTCGCAAAATCATTGCAGGAGAAGAGCACAGGATAAGGCCATGCGTTGGGGCCACTTACTGTCTCGACCGCATTTACGAGGGCGGTGAGGCATTATGCATTCACAATGCGGCAACCGGGCGTGAGCTTGCCATGCCGCATGTGATTTCCAAAGCGGACCGTTCCAAGTCTGTTGTGGTCGTAGGGGCTGGACCCGCCGGGCTCGAGGTCGCCAGAGTTGCTGCAGAGGCTGGTCACAAGGTCGAAATATTGGAGGCATCGGATCAGGCAGGTGGACAGGTAATGCTTGCTTCAAAAAATCCCCGTCGCAAGGAAATGATTGGCATTGTTGATTGGCGCCTGGCGGAGCTTGAACGTCTGGGAGTGCCGTTGCGCTATAATATTTGGGCCGAAGCCAATGATGTTGTGACGCTTGAGCCCGACATTGTGGTTGTGGCAACGGGTGGATTGCCGCAAAACCCACCGCTTAGTGGGGGCGATGATCTGGTCACGTCAAGCTGGGATATTCTGGCGGGATCGATCAAGCCCGGCGAAAACGTTCTGCTTTATGATGACAATGGTGGGCATCAGGGCATGAGTGCTGCCGAGATGATTGCGCGAAGCGGCTCCAAGCTGGAACTGTTGAGTCCAGAACGCTTTTTCGCACCTGAAATGGGTGGCATGAATCACGTTCCTTATATGCGGGCGTTTCAACAGCAGGGTGTGCGTGTGACGATCAACACGCGGCTTTTGTCAGTCGCGCGCAACGGCAACCAGCTTGTTGCAACATTGGGATCAGACTACGCGCCGGACTACAGGGAGGAGCGTTTGGTTGATCAGGTGGTGGTGGAACATGGTACCTTGCCAATTGACGATCTTTATCGTGAGTTGAAACCGCTTTCGCGTAATGGCGGTGCGATTGATTACGATAGACTAGTCAATGGCGGTGCAATTTTTCCGATCCGCTCGGAAGGTAAATTCGATCTTTTGCGCATTGGCGACGCTGTTCACGCCCGTAACATTCATGCAGCAATCTATGATGGCTTGCGTTATGCAACGCGTTTTTGAAAGAATAGGGGCAGCGAAATAGCTGCCCCCGTTTTCTCATCAGTTAACCTCGGCTTTGACCTTTTCAGCAACTTCAGCACTGACCCATTTGGTCCATATTGCTTCATTGTTCTTGAGAAAATGTTTTGCGCCATCTTCGCCAGTTGCCTGATTGTCAGTCATCCAGGCAAGCAGTTCATTGACGGTTTTATTGTCCCATGACCGGGCTTTCAGATAGTCCATGATAGGACCGGCATTGTCGCTGAACTTCTTGGTTACGACAGTGTCGACTTCCGCGATTTCCCAGTCGTTTTTCTTCGGATCGGGGCAATCGGCAACTGTATTGCAGCGCTTCCATTCAGCAGCATCAAATTTCGTCCCGTGGTCCAGCTTGACCATTTCATACTTGCCGAGAATGGCGGTTGGTTCCCAGTAATATCCGAGCCAGCCTTCCTTGCGCTCATATGCTTTGGCGAGTGATCCATCCAAACCGGCTGCTGAACCAGTATCGACAAGGGTGAAACCTTGTTTTTCAGCGTCATATGCCTTGAAGAACTGGGCAGTCGCCACAGTGCCACCCCAGCCGGGAGGTCCATTGAATACTGCACCTTTGGACTTGTCTTCAGGGGCAGGGAAAAGTTCAGGATGCTTGAGGGCATCGTCAATTGTCTTGATATCAGGATTAGCGTCCGCAAGATATTTGGGAATCCACCAACCCTGTACGCCGCCATCCGACAAAGACTTGGATGAGTAAACGAGTTTCCCGTCGGCGACAGCCTTGTCCATGATATCGCGCATGAAGTCGATCCAACCTTCCGGAGCAATATCAGGTTGCCCTTTTTCAGTCATCGACGTGAGGGTTGGAATCGTGTCGCCCTGTACGACTTCGGCATTGCAACCATAACCTGCGTTCAGGATGATCTTGTCGAGATTGGCAAGAACCTCTGCCGACTGCCAATTCATGCTGGCGATGGTGACGTCGCCGCATTCCGCTGACGATGCATTGCCGATTGTGCCAAGCAAGGCCAATCCCATTACGCTGCTCAATAAGAGTGATTTCATCAAAGTACCCCTTTGTTTTTTATTTGAATTTTGGTCTGGAAATAATGGTCGTTCGTGCTCGCCCGGGTGCCGTGAAAGGCGCGCGGTTGCAAATGCATAAGCTCAAAACAGGAATGAACCATTGGTTGAGGATAGTACCGGTCCACACCTTCAAGAAGCCAGTATGCGGCAAGTCATGTGTTGTCCGCGACATAGGTTGTATTCAGTTGTAACGGGCCTTGCCTTCGTCCGATTGATGGTCAGAATAGAAGAAAAGCTTGGCTGGCAGGAGGATGTTATGCTCGACAAACGCAAGTTCTATATCAATGGTGAGTGGGTTGATCCGCTGCAGGCAAATGATCTAGAAGTGCTGAATCCGGCAACGGAAAAGCCCATCGCGGTTATTTCAATGGGAAGCGCTACGGATGTTGATCGCGCTGTCGCTGCCGCAAAAAAGGCGTTCGAAAGTTACAGCCGGACTTCGGTTGAAGAGCGGTTGGAGCTGCTGGAAAATCTTCTGGCAATTTACAAGCGCCGTTATGGCGAGATGGCTCGAACCATCACGTTGGAACTGGGCGCTCCGATTACGATGAGTACGCAGCAACAGGCGGATGTGGGGGTAGGTCACCTCCAAGGATTTATCGATGGATTGAGAAACCTCGATATGCGCGAAGACCTGCCTAACGGTGATCTTCTTGTGCGCGAGCCGATTGGTGTCTGCGGCTTGATCACGCCATGGAACTGGCCGGTCAACCAGATTGCCCTTAAAGTCATTCCAGCTTTGGCGACGGGCAGCACCTGTGTGTTGAAGCCAAGTGAATTCACGCCCCTTAATGCAATGCTCTACGCGGAAATGGTACATGAGGCAGGTTTCCCTGCCGGCACTTTCAATCTTGTCAATGGCGATGGGCCATCAGTTGGCGCTGCACTGTCAAAGCACAAAGACGTCGATATGATGTCGTTTACCGGCTCGACCCGGGCAGGCATCGCAGTCAGCAAGGATGCGGCTGATACAGTAAAACGTGTCACTCTGGAGTTGGGCGGCAAATCTCCCAATATCGTATTCGAGGATGCCGACCTTGAGGATCGCGTTGCAGGAAGCGTGCTCGAGTGTTTCAACAATAGCGGCCAATCCTGCGATGCGCCGACACGCATGCTCGTGCAACGCTCTGTTTACGACAAGGCTGTCAGGATAGCTGAAGAAACCGGCAAACAGGCCCGTGTTGGTAACCCGGAGGAAGAGGGTGATCATATCGGACCGCTTATCAGCGATATCCAGTATGGCCGGGTGCAGAATCTGATTGAGGCGGGCATTTCAGAGGGGGCACGTGTTCTTGTTGGCGGTGCCGGAAAGCCAAAGGGTTTCGAGACCGGCTATTTCGTGCAGCCTACGATCTTCGCCGATGTGAACAACAATATGCGCATTGCGAAGGAAGAGGTGTTCGGGCCGGTTCTGGCACTTATTCCATTTGATACCGAAGAAGAGGCAATCGCGATTGCCAATGATACGCCATATGGCCTTGCCGCCTATGTGCAGACCGGAGATGCAAAACGGGCCGAACGTGTCGCTTCACGCCTAAAAGCAGGTATGGTGCACATTAATGGCGGGCCGCATCGCTACGGCAGCCCGTTTGGTGGTTACAAGCAATCCGGTAATGGGCGTGAGGGCGGAAAATTCGGCCTTGAAGACTTCCTCGAAGTCAAAACAATCCATCGACCGTAAATTGATTGGTTGGCTGATGAAAGTTTATCAGCCAACCAATTTTTCATCTATTTCAATAAGATATGGCTTTCTGCTTGCCTTGGCCGCTAACAGCGCTTCAGGGAGTTCATCAATATTGGCCAACCGCTTTGAGGGTAGGCCATAGGCATCGGCAATCTTGATATAGTCAGGAGCAGAAGGACGGACACCAACAGGGTTGATATCTACCTCAACCATTGCCCGTTCGATTTCCTGATAACCCTGATTGTTCCATACGATAAAGATGACCGGCACCTTCTCGTCGATTGCCGCACCGAGTTCACCCAAGACAAACTGAAACCCGCCATCGCCGACAATGCATATGGTCGTGGTGTCCGGCTTGCCGAGCGATGCGCCAATGGCCGCTGGTGGCCCGAAACCCAGTGCACCAAAACCGGTTGCTGCATTGAACCATCCGCCCACGCGATCATGATCGTAATACATGTTGCCGGAATAGATGGTCTGTGTGGAATCACCCACTATCAACGAATTTGGCAATGTATCGCGCAATGTATTGAGGAATTTTATCTGACCTTGAGTCCGGGCGCCAATGTCAGCCCACGCAGTTTCGCGGGCCTTGCGGGCACGATCCTCACCCGTTTGCGCATTGCGACGTTCCGGCAGCGCTGCAGCCAATTTCTCAACGGTTTCTTTGGCTGAAGCCTCAATGGGCAAGAATGCCGGCCAGCGGTCCAGCTGACTTGCATCAATATCGATGCGGACGAAGCGTTTTAGCTCGGGAAAACCGCCATCACCATACATATCATAATCGGTAGGGCCCATTTCCGTACCAATAGCGATGACAAGGTCGCTTTCTGCGATGAGCTCGCGCACGGCTTTCAGGCTGGGGCTGGCAGGAACCAGCAGAGGATGATCATGCATGATGCCGCGTGCGTTGGTTGTTGCGATAACCGGAGCATCAAGCCTTTCGGAAAGTGTTTTCAAACCATTAGCTGCGGCTTTCGCTCCACCACCAATCATCAGCACTGGCCGTTGAGCATTGAGGCAGAGACGCATTAGCTCTGCCATTGTTTCTGCCGATGCTTGCGGTATCGGAGCATCCGAGACCAGACGTGTAGCGTTGTCGAGGGGCAGTGCCATTATATCGAGAGGAATTTCGATGTGTACAGGACCGGGTCGGCGTGATGCAAACAGAGCGAAAGCGCGCGCCAGAACAATCGGTAGCTCATCCGGCTTTTCGATGCGATGTGAGAACATGGCGACTGTTTGCAGCATGGCACGCTGATTTGGCAATTCGTGCAGAAAGCCCATGCCTTTGCCTAATGATTCCCGCTGGTTGACGCCGGAAATAACCAGCATTGGAATGGAGTCCGCACGAGCCTGTCCCATCGCTGTAATGGTGTTGGTAATGCCGGGGCCGGTGATGACAAAAGCTACGCCTGGCTTTCCTGTTGCGCGAGCATAACCATCGGCCATAAACCCGGCACCTTGTTCATGGCGCGGAGTGATATGACGGATTTTGGAGCCTGCAAGGCCTCGGTAAAGTTCGATTGTATGGACGCCCGGAATGCCGAAAACCGTATCGACATCATAAGATTCAAGCAATTGGACGAGAGCTTCACCGACAGTGGTCATGCGGATTTCCGTTGTTGCAAGCGGGAAGCGAGGCGGACAATGCCCGCGCACGCGGCATCAATCTTGTCTTCAGCAACGCTCAGGCTGAGCCGTAGGTAACCAGAAAGGTTTTTGCCGAAGGATTCACCGGGCATGACAGCCACAAGTTCTTCTTCCAGCAAGCGCATGGCAAAATCCTGCCCGGAAAGGCCGGTTGCGCGAATATCCACCAGAATGAACATGCCAGCTTGCGGCGGCTTGGCAGAGATTCCTGCAATGCCGTCCAGCCGTTCGGAAATCATTTGAGCGCGCCGCAGGAAGTTTGCCTTCATAGTCGCTGCGGCGGCGGCAGGCTGGCTTAATGCATAGGCGGTCATATCGGCAATAAAGGGTTGGACGCCAAACAATATTGACTCTGATAAGGGCAACAGTTTTTGCGTAAATTCCTTTGGACCGACACACCAACCGCTGCGGAAACCGGGAGCGGCATGTGATTTTGAGATTGAGGCAACAGCTATCGTGCTATCTGCCAATTCGGGCCGATCAAGCGGTGATGCAAACTTGCCGTCGAAAATCAGCAGTTCATAGACCTCGTCGGAAACGATCCAAAGATTATGTTTACGGCAGACTTCGCCAATTTCCGCAACTTCATTTTCGCTCAACACAGCGCCGGTTGGGTTGTGTGGTGTATTGAGAAGAAGCACCTTGGCGTTGGGTGTTATGACTTTTTCAAGATCAGCCGCCTGCATGCGGAAACCCTTCTCAGGGCGAAGCGGCACCGAGACACGGGTTGCGCCAGTTGCACGCACAACACCATCATAGGTAGCATAAAGCGGGTCGCCAGTAATAATCTCATCACCTTCCTCGGCCAGACCCAGCATGACCAGTGATAGAGCTGTCTGTGTGCCTGGAAAGCACATGATGTTATCCGGATCGATCTGCCTGCCCGTGCGGGCAGTGTATTTTTTCGACAATTCCGCAAGGACGGCAGGCTCGCCGCGACCATTGGAATAGCCGGTACGGCCCGAGCGCATTGCATTTTCCGCAACATCCATCATATCCGTAGGGGTAGGGATGTCAGGCTCGCCGATGGTCAGTTCGATGATTTCGTTACCGGCGCGTTTCATTTCACGGGCACGAATATGTACAGCCCATTTATCGGAGCCCAGTCCGGCCAAACGTTCGGTAACAGACGCAAAGCGCATCATTTCGCGCCTCCTTCAATTGCAAGAGAAACTCCAAGAACCGCCTCGATAGCGGCAATGCCCGTTTCAGCCAACTCCCCATCAGCAAAAATATCACCGGCCAAGCAGCCTTCCAGCCACAATCCATCGATAATGGCGTTGATGGCTATAGCATGACGGCGGGTGACAGATTTTTCGGCGGGCTTGAAAGCAGCTAGCAAAGCGTCACGGATTAAAGCTTCGAGTTCATCGCGGAACCCCAGATAGCCGTCACGGTGTGCCGCTGCCATTGAGGGGTCCGCATGTACGAGACCTATGAAACCAGCCCAAAGCGAAAGATTATGCGGGTCCATAATGGGCGCGCCAAGATTGGCGGTGACAAAAGCACTGAGACGGGCACGAGGATCAGAATCAGCATTCTCCAGCGCGTCGCTTGCCTGAACTGTCATGCGGTTCATGACGGCACGATAAGCGGCTCCAATCAAATCATCCTTGGCGGGGAAATAATAACGTATCAGACCCGGAGTGACGTCAGCGCGCAATGCAATTTCGCGTACCGTTGCCCCGGCAAGACCACGTTCCGCCACACATTGAAGAGTTGCCGCGATTAAATCTTCACGGCGCTTGTCTTCACCTTCGCGGCGAAAGCTCTTACGGGTGGCGGTTTGTGTTTTCATTGGCGCCAGACAGGTCGGGTAAGGCAGGTTGGGCCACCTTCGCAGGCGATGCATAGGGCATCGGCATCGAATGTTGTAACCGTGCAACCCGCAGCTTCCATGGCCGCTTTGGTTTTTTCGAAACCGGCAACAGCGATCACTTCATAAGGTGCTGTTGGTAGAACATTGAGATTAAGGCCGTTACTCGAAGCAAACTCTTCTTCCGGAGCTACAACCAGCCTGACACCACGTTCTTTCAAAAGTTGATAGAAGGCCGCAGGCAAAAGCGGTAGGTGAACAAGCGCGAGGTCTTCGGCGAGCGGCGAAATAATAGACATCAAGTGCAGGCAAGCCTCTTCGCCTTGCCAGAGTGGCAGATCGAAACCGAGAACTGTGATGCCGAGGGGGCTAAGGATTGCGCCCAACTGCTCAATGCCGGACTGATTGGTGCGAACGCCGCGTCCAACGGCCAGCGTTTTGCTATCTACCCATACACAGTCGCCGCCTTCTACAGTACCGGGCGCTTCAATACGGCCAAGAATCGGCACATCCATCTCACGATAGGTTTCCTCATGCAGATCGGGCTCATCAAGCCGGAGACTTTTACCCATGCGCAGGAGGACCGCGCCTTTATCAGTTACGAGTGACGGGTCATGGGTGAATATCGAGTCTGAAAGGCCATCATTGCCATCGCGTATCCAGGTGATATCGGCACCTGATTTTGCAACGAGATCAGCAAACACACTATGCTGTTCAGACGCCTTGCGCGGATCGAATTGAGGACCATAGTGCCATACATCACGCTCTGCGCCAGCCATGACGCGATCAGGCATGCGCATGATGACGCGCTTCAGAGGGAGGGCCATGGATTGGGAACCGAATGCGCTCATCGCGGAATGCTCTCAAAAAATTGCTACTGCAAGTATTTATACGCTTGCATAATTAGAGCGCAAGTGGTGTGATGCGGTTAATTCAGGCAAATGAGACCTGTGCTGACAAAAGAGGCGGATCAGAATTGTCATGAGTAATCGTGCACAGCTTGGACGAATGGGAATGTGCGTATGATGGGGAGCGATGCGGTTTCAATTAACCCGCTCCAACCGCAGACGGCCGAACAGGCTGAAGCCATCCATGTGTGGAATTTACATAAGCGCTTTGGTGCGCTTGAAGTCCTGAAAGGTGTGTCTCTGACTGCCAGAGATGGTGATGTTGTTGCCCTTATCGGTGGCAGCGGTTCCGGCAAGTCCACCTTCCTGCGTTGCATAAATTTTCTTGAAAACCCGACCAGCGGTGTCATTCGTATCAATGGCGAAGACATTGAAATGGTGAGCGATGGTGCTGGTGGGCAATATCCAGCCAATCGCCGCCAGATTGAACGTATACGTAGCCGTCTCGGTATGGTTTTTCAGAATTTCAATCTCTGGCAGCATATGACCCTGCTGCAGAATGTCATTGAAGTTCCCGTGCATGTGCTGGGTATGAAACGGGATGCAGCAATTGCTATTGGCGAACAACTTCTTGAGCGCGTAGGTCTATCTGCCAAGCGTGACGTTTATCCGGCCTATCTTTCCGGTGGACAACAGCAGCGCGGTGCCATCGCTCGCGCATTGGCGATACAGCCGCGCGTGATGTTGTTCGACGAGCCAACCTCAGCGCTTGATCCTGAACTGGTGGGAGAGGTTTTGAAGGTCATTGCCGACCTGGCGAAAGAAGGTCGAACCATGCTGCTTGTGACGCATGAGATGAAGTTTGCACGCGAAGTGGCAAGTCATGTGATGTACCTGCACAACGGTATCGTTGAAGAGGAAGGTCCGCCAGAGGAATTGTTCGGGTCGCCAAAATCTGAACGTTTAAAACAGTTTATCCGAACAGTTTCATAAACGGAATAAATAATACGGGAAATAATCCCGGGGAACAGCAAGAGTGGAGATGATGATGAAGACATTACTGAAATCAACGGTCGCAGCTTTTGTAGTGCTGGCCGGACTCGGCATGGCGAACGCCGAGACAATCAAAGTTGGGATTGCAGCAGAACCTTATCCGCCTTTTGCCTCTCCTGATGCATCGGGCAAATGGCAAGGCTGGGAGGTCGATATTGCCATGGCGCTTTGTGCAGAAGCCAAGCTTGATTGCGTCATCACGCCGGTGTCTTGGGATGGAATTATCCCGGCACTGACCACAAAGAAGATCGATATAATCACTGCTTCCATGTCCATTACAGCAGAGCGCGAAAAGACGATCGATTTCTCCGACAAATATTACAACACACCAACAGTCATTCTTGGCTCCAAAGACGTCAAGATGGAGCCAACGCCGGAAGGATTGAAGGGCAAAATTATCGGCGTACAGGTTTCGACTGTACACCAGGTCTATGTGAAAAAGCATTTCGCCGGCACGGCAGCTGAGATCAAGGAATACCAGACTCAGGACGAGGCTAATCAGGATCTTGCAGCCGGACGCATTGACGCCACGCAAGCCGATGCTTTGGCACTCGAAACTTTTGCCGCAACCGATGCAGGCAAAGCGTGTTGCGAGATCAAAGGCAAAGTTGCGGACGACCTTGAGGTGTTGGGGCCGGGCGTTGGTGTTGGTCTGCGTAAAGGTGATACCGGCCTCAAGGATAAAATGAATGCCGCAATCAAGGGTATTCGTGCCAACGGCAAGTATGACGAAATTTCAAAGAAATATTTCAACTTCGATATGTATGGCGGCTAACGACGCAATTTTCCGGGCGGTTTAATCCGCTTAATCCGCCCGGGATTTCCTTCTTACAAAAATTGCGCGACAGCGCTGAATCGAGGACGGCTTGGCCGACGGATCGATTATCCCTGAAGCACTATCGCAGATGCTGGTCTTGCTGTCGCCAAGCCCGCCTGGCTGGGGTGGCAATCTGCTGCGTGGTCTCATGCATTCCTTGCAGATCGCACTGGGTGCTTTCGGTATGGGTTTGATCATCGGGACACTGGGTGCCTATGGCAAGCTTTATGGCTCTCCCCTCGTGCGAGATTTGGCCGGTATTTATACGACGATTGTGCGGGCCGTACCGGAACTCGTCTTGATCCTGCTGCTCTATTATGCAGGTACAGATTTGATCAATCGCATTCTGGAGGCTTCAGGATATCAGCGTATCGATATTAGCGGTCTGGTTGCAGGCATTGTCGTCCTCGGTTTTGTGCAAGGCGCCTATGCTACAGAAGTCTTGCGCGGTGCCATCAAAGCAATTCCGCAAGGTGAGGTGGAAGCGGCGCGCGCCTATGGCATGTCCCCAACATTAATGATGCGGCGAATAACGCTTCCCTCCATGCTACCTTACGCATTGCCTGGGCTTGCCAATCTTTGGTTGATTGCGACGAAGGATACAGCGTTGCTGGCAGTTGTGGGGTTCAGCGAATTGACGCTGGAAACGCGACAAGCGGCGGGAACAACCAAAGCTTATTTCCTGTTTTTTATGGCAGCTGGTTTGCTCTATTTACTCATTACGCTTTTCTCCAACGTCATTGTGGGGCGAATTGAGAAGTGGGCGAGGCGAGGTATGCCGTCCGTCAGGGAGGCGAGATAGTGTCAAACCTCATCGCTGATACTGAAATCGAAGTACCGCTTGAAACGTTTCCTATCCATAAGGATGCTGATCCAGACCGGAAGAATGAGTGGACGCAGCCACATCGCATTATCTTGATGTTGATAGGGGTGGCGCTTGTCGCATCGGCGATATTTTTCCTGCGCTGGGATTGGTTGCCCAATTATAGCGGGCTTATTCTACAGGGGCTTTGGCGAACAATCTGGATTCTCTGCATAACCGTCTTTCTCGGTTTTCTATTGGCGGTTCCTCTCGGGCTGGCACAAGCTGCGGGTCCAGCCATTCTCGCTGTTCCGGCACGCTGGTTCTGTACAATTATTCGGGGAACGCCACTGCTCCTGCAGCTTTGGCTGCTTTACTACGGGCTTGGTTCACTTTTTCCGCAATATCCGTGGATACGCGGATCAGAACTTTGGCCATATCTGCGGCAGGCATGGCCCTATGCGGTGCTTGCATTAACGTTGTCTTATGCCGGTTATGAAGGCGAAGTCATGCGTGGTGCATTTGCTGGTGTGCCCAAAGGTCAACTGGAGTCAGCGCGTGCCTTTGGAATGCGGCGTTTCACGATCCTGCGGCGCATCTGGCTTCCTCAAGCCATTCATCGCGCCCTGCCGACACTGGCAGGTGAAGCGGTACTGCAGCTCAAGTCGACGCCGCTTGTGGCAACTATCACTGTGGTCGATCTTTATTCGGTAGCTTCGAGGGTTCGGCAAGATACGTTCATCACCTATGAACCCTTGTTGCTGCTGGCTGCCGGCTATCTCATTATCACCGGGATAATTGTCTTTCTCTTCAGGCGTGTAGAGAAATTGATCCCTTCTCGCTTGGGTTGATGTGCATAATAGCGTTTGGCGCAAATGGCGGGAATTTTGTCGCAAGTGTTTGCTCTGTTGCGACGGGCAAATGCGCATAGTGCGGGCATAAGAAAACGCCTCGCAAAGACGAGAAAATGGGATTGTAATTTTCGTTGGCTCTCGGTCCGGCGTGCATCACCCGTTTTCGTCTCCATGTGAGGGCGAAAGGTGGTAATGCGAACGGTCGAAACTTTCCCGCATAAGATCACAGAGCAAGCCGATATGGGCGTTGTCATGCCTGACGGCTGCCGCCTTTCGGCGCGTGTCTGGATGCCCGAGAATGCAAATGAAAATCCCGTACCAGCCATTCTTGAGTTTTTACCCTATCGCAAGCGCGATGGCACCACGGCACGCGATAATCTGACCCATCCGTACTTTGCCGGACACGGCTATGCCTGTCTGCGTGTCGATATGCGTGGCAATGGCGATTCCGAAGGTCTGATGGAAGACGAGTATTCCGAGCAGGAATTGCAAGATGCTTGCGACGTGATCAATTGGATCGCTGCACAATCATGGTCGACCGGAAAAGTTGGCATGATGGGCATATCGTGGGGCGGTTTTAACTCGCTACAAGTGGCCGCAATGCAGCCTGATGCGCTCAAGGCAATTATTACGCTCTGCTCGACCGATGATCGTTACGCCGACGATATTCACTATAAGGGCGGGTTGTTGCTCAATGAGAATTTGGGCTGGGGCGCAACAATGCTTTCATATTCGTCGCGCGCTCCTGATCCCGCATTGGTCGGCGGCAAATGGCGCGACATGTGGCTTGACCGTCTCGATAGCGAGCCATTTTTGCCTGCGATATGGCTCAGCCACCAAACACGCGATGCCTATTGGCAGCGCGGTTCTGTATGCGAGGATTTTTCGAAAATCAAAGCTGCGACGCTCGCCATCGGTGGATGGGGTGACGCTTACAAGAATGCGGTCTCCAGACTGATGACGGGAATTACAGCGCCGGTAAAAGGAATTGTTGGGCCGTGGGTGCATAAGTATCCGCATTTTGCCGTTCCCGGACCACGTATCGGTTTTCTTCAGGAAGCGCTTCGCTGGTGGGATCAATGGCTGAAGGGCGTTGATACTGGCGTTGAAGACGATCCTGCATATCGAGCTTATTTGATGGATTCTGTGCGGCCCAAAAGCTGGTACACGGAACGGGCTGGCAGGTGGATTGCAGAAGGCGAATGGCCTTCACAAACCATTGGAGCCGAGCATTTTTATCTGCGAGCCGATAAAAGCCTGTCTGCACAGCCTGCGGATGCGTTTTCGCATCTTGTTTCTTCGCCGCAGGATTGCGGGATGATGAGCGGTGAGTATTGCGCGATCTGGCTTGGGCCTGAAATGCCCGGTGATCAGCGCAGAGATGATGCGCTTTCCATATGCTATGACACCGTTCTCGAAAAGACTGTCGATATTGTCGGTGCACCTGAAATTACGCTCTCTGTGACCAGCGACAAACCTGTGGCAATGGTCGCCGTGCGACTTTGCGATGTACACCCGGACGGTGCGTCTACTCGCATCACCTACGGTGTGTTCAATCTTTGCCATCGCAACAGTCATGCCGATCCGGAAGCGTTGGAACCGGGCAGGAGCTATGAAGTAACCTTTAAGCTTGACGACATCGCCTACCGCATACCTGAAGGGCATACTCTGCGTGTTGCCATATCGTCCTCCTACTGGCCGATGGTCTGGCCGTCTCCAGAGCATGTACACCTGATTGTTCAAGCGGGGAAAATAGCTATTCCTTCACGGGCATTGGCGGTTGGTGACGAATGGACATTCGCCGAGCCCGAAGCGGCTTCGCCTTGGCAACTGGAAACCTTGCGCAAAAGCGCCAACAGCCGCTCGATTCTTCACGATCAGGTTACCGGCAAAGTTACGCTGCTGATTGAAGATGATTTTGGCGAGGCGTGTGACAAGGAGCATGGCCTGATACATGGCGGTGTGGCGCGCGAGCGCTGGGAGATCGAGGCGGATGATCCATTGTCTGCGCGGGGTGAAACCCATTGGACAGAGATTTCGGGGCGTGACAATTGGCGTATCAGAACGGAGACGTTCACAAGCATGCATTCGGACAAGCACAAGTTTTATCTCACGGGCCGTATCGAAGCATATGAGAACGACAATGTCGTATTCGAGCGTGATTTTGCTGAAACGATTGATCGGAAATTCATATGAATTTGCTCAGCATCTTCATCGGAGAGTGCATCTAAAGGTTGTAATTTTTCAATATCAGGTCGCATAATTAGAGAAAACCGAAGGACGCAAAGCGTCCCAGATAACAAGAAGGGGAATTCAAATGTCTAATGAACTCGACTATCTCAGCCGCAGGGTCGCACTCGGGAAGCTTTCTCGCCGTGATTTTCTCGGCCGCGCTGCCGCTCTCGGCGTTACGACAGTTTTTGCCAATTCACTTCTGACCAGCGCAGCTTTGGCTGAAGGTCCGGTCAAGGGTGGCACGCTTAAAGCAGGTATGCAGGGCGGCGCCTCTACGGACAGTCTTGATCCCGCAACTTGGCAAAGCCAGGTTCCATACAAATTCGGGCGCCAATGGGGCGAACAGCTTGTTGAAATCCAGCCGGACGGTACATTACAGCCAAAGCTAGCCGAGGAGTGGGGCTCGTCTGACGATGCCAAGGTCTGGACATTCAAGATCCGCAAGGGCGTTCAGTTTCATGATGGCAAGGACATGACGCCGGACGACGTTGTGGCGACCATGGAACGCCATTCCGATGCGAATTCAAAGTCCGGAGCCTTGGGCGTGATGGGCGGTATCGCCAGCGTCAAGAAGGATGGTGATACGGTTGTTTTCACACTCAAGGAGGCGAATGCCGATTTGCCATTCCTGATGGATGATTACCACCTGATGATCCAGCCAAACGGTGGCAAAGACAAACCAACGGCCGGTATTGGTACCGGACCCTACAAGGTCGTTACCGATGAGCCAGGTGTTCGTCATATTGGTACGAAGTTCGCAAATTACTGGAATGGCGACAAGCGCGGCCATGCCGAGCAGATTGAGATTATCGTTATTAATGATGCGACTGCCCGTACATCTGCCCTGCAGTCAGGGCAGGTGCACATGATCAACCGTGTTGAGCCAAAGATCGTCGATCTGGTCAAACGCGTACCTGGCGTTACAATTCAAAACGTTGCAGGTAAGGGACATTATGTCTTCATCGCTCACTGCAACACGGCGCCATTTGACAATGTAGACCTGCGGCTTGCGCTGAAATACGCCATGAACCGCGAAGACATGGTGCAGAAAATCCTGCGCGGCTATGGATCGGTCGGTAACGATTTCCCGATCAACAAGGCATATCCGCTGTTCTCAGACGATATCGAACAGCGTGCATATGATCCGGACAAGGCCGCCTTCCACTTCAAAAAGTCTGGCCACGACGGTCCGGTACTGCTTCGCACCTCGGACGTCGCTTTTCCGGGCGCTGTCGATGCAGCTCAGCTTTATCAGCAAAGTGCAGCAAAGGCTGGCATTACGATTGAGGTCAAGCGCGAGCCGGGCGATGGATACTGGTCAGAGGTGTGGAACAAGCAACCATTCTCCGAATCCTATTGGGGCGGTCGTCCGACACAGGACCAGATGTATTCTACAGCCTATCTGTCGACAGCCGACTGGAATGATACCCGGTTCTTCAACGAGAAGTTCGACAAGCTGCTGATCACGGCACGAGGTGAACTGGATGAGGCCAAGCGCAAGGCAATGTACCGCAATATGTCTGTCATCGTTCGCGACGAGGGCGGTGTTATTGTTCCAATGTTCAACGACTTCATTGATGCAACGAGTGCAAAGGTTGGTGGTTGGGTAGCGGACGGCAATCAGGAGATGAGTGGCGGTTACGCGCTTTCGCGTTGCTGGCTGAACGCCTGATAGGGCCCGGCAGATGAGTACGCCTGTCCTTAAACTGGTTGCCCAACGCATTGCGATGGGCATCCTTCTCCTCCTTGCAGTTTCCGTGCTGATTTTCGCCGGCACGCAGATTCTGCCGGGAGACGTTGCGCAATCCATCCTAGGGCAGTCCGCCACACCGCAGGCACTTGAAAACCTGCGGCGCGACATGGGGCTGAATGATCCAGCCTACATCCGCTACCTTCATTGGCTTGGCGGCATATTGACTGGCGATCTGGGAACGGCTCTATCGAGCGGGCAGGATATAGCAAGCTCGTTGAAAGGAAGGCTTTGGAACACCCTGTTCCTGGCGTTCTGGGCGGCAATTGTTTCCATCCCGCTGGCCATTGGCCTTGGATTGCTGGCAGTTCGCTATCGCAACGGTTTCGTGGACAAACTCATCTCCGGTCTTGGTCTGGCTTCAACATCGCTGCCGGAGTTTTTTACCGGCTACCTGTTGATCTATTTCGTTGCCGTTCGTCTGCAATGGTTTCCAAGTGTTTCTACGGTTTATGAAGGCATGTCGCTGGGTGAAAGGCTCAGCGCCATCGCTCTACCCGTCACTGTTCTGACGCTCGTCGTTTTGGCACATATGATGCGCATGACCCGCGCGGCCATTCTCAACGTCATGCAGTCCGCCTATGTCGAAACAGCGGAGCTGAAGGGGCTTTCACCGTTGCAGATCATCACCCGTCACGCTTTCCCGAATGCCATTGCGCCAATCGTCAACGTAGTCATGCTCAATCTGGCATTTCTGGTCGTGGGTGTCGTGGTTGTTGAGGTGATCTTCGTATACCCCGGTATGGGTCAGTATCTGGTGGATCATGTGGCCAAGCGCGATGTGCCGGTTGTTCAGGCATGCGGGCTTATTTTCGCGGCTGTCTATGTCAGCCTGAATATCATTGCTGATATCGTGGCGATTGTTTCCAATCCCCGCCTCAGGCATCCCAAGTGAGGCTCGCGCAATGTTGAACGTAAAGAATATTCCAATCAGCGCGTGGATCGGACTTATCGTCACCGCAGTCTTCATCTTTGCGGCAGTCTTTGCGCCCTGGGTTGCACCGTATCCCGTTGGCGAGACTGTAGGCGATGTGTGGGAACCCATGTCGGCCAAATACCTGCTTGGCACTGACAATCTGGGCAGGGATCTGTTGTCGCGTATGATTTTTGGTGCACGCATCACCATTTTTATTGCTGCCATGGCAACAGCGCTCTCGTTCATCCTGGGCTCGGTTCTTGGTTTTGCTGCTGCGGTTATCGGAGGCTGGTTCGATCAGCTCATGTCGCGATTCGTCGATCTGATCATGGCGATACCGACACTGATCTTTGCACTTGTGGTGCTTTCGGTTCTGCCGGCAAACGTTCTTACGCTCATTCTTGTGATGGGACTGCTGGACGCTACCCGCGTATATCGTCTGGCGCGAGCTGTCGCAGTCGATATCAATGTGATGGACTTCGTTGAAGCTGCAAAGCTGCGCGGCGAAGGGCGTATCTGGATTATCTTCCGCGAGATACTGCCCAATGCTCTGACACCCTTGATTGCAGAATTAGGACTGAGGTTCATATTTGCAGTGCTTTTTCTTTCGGCGCTTTCCTTCCTCGGACTTGGTGTTCAACCGCCGGATGCCGATTGGGGTGGAATGGTGAAGGAGAACAAGGAAGGTATCGTCTTCGGCATACCGGCAGCACTCATTCCAGCTGCGGCAATCGCTGTTCTCGCCATCTCGGTCAATCTTGTGGCTGACTGGATATTGAACCGAACCACCAGTCTGAAGGGAGGGCGCGGATAATGGCGAAAGCTCCATTGAAAGACAAAAGCGGCCTTCTTCTCGACATTCGCAATCTGCGTATCGAAGCAACAAGTTATCCTCCCGGCGAACCGCCGAAGAATATCGTTATAGTCGACGATGTTTCGGTTAAAGTTGAGCGTGGGAAAGTGCTGGGATTGATTGGCGAGTCCGGTGCAGGTAAATCGACAATCGGGCTTTCAAGCATGGGCTTTGGTCGTGGCGGTGTGCGTATCACTGGCGGCGAAGTCTTACTGAACGGTCGTGACATATTGAAAGGCGGCGCCAAGGTTTTGCGGCAGATCCGCGGCCGCGAAGTTTGTTACGTCGCGCAATCGGCCGCAGCAGCTTTCAATCCTGCCCGCAAGCTGATGGATCAGGTCATCGAAGCTGCATTGCTGCACAAAATCTGTTCGAAGGCAGAGGCGGAAAAACGTGCAGTGGGTCTGTTCAAGAAGTTGGGGTTGCCTAATCCTGAAACATTCGGACAGCGGTTCCCGCATCAGGTATCCGGGGGGCAGTTGCAGCGTGCGATGACTGCCATGGCGCTCTGCTCTGAGCCGGACCTGATTGTATTCGACGAACCAACAACAGCGCTTGATGTTACCACGCAGATTGATGTTCTGGCGTCTATTAAAGACGCGATCCGGGACACAAATGTCGCTGCGCTTTATATTACCCATGATCTTGCAGTGGTTGCGCAAGTGGCAGATGACATCATCGTTTTGCGCCACGGAAAGCTTGTTGAGTATGGCGACACGCGTCAGATTATCAAGGAACCGCGCCAGCAATATACGAACCAGCTTGTGTCAGTACATCACATTCCCCACGAACAGAAGAATTCCACCGGCAAACCTATTCTTTCGGTGAAGAATGTCACTGCTGCTTACGGTGGCGGTGTCGTTAAAGTGCTCAAGCAAGTGTCAGTTGATATTCATCTTGGGCAGACATTGGCTGTCGTAGGTGAATCCGGATCAGGCAAATCCACCCTAGCGCGTGCCATCACAGGGCTGTTGCCGCCAATGGAAGGTACAATCACCTTTGAAGGGCGGACGCTTTCTGCGCGACTTGCCAACCGCACGCGAGATGATCTGCGTGAGTTGCAGATGATTTATCAGATGGCTGATACAGCGATGAATCCGCGTCAAACGGTCGGAACCATCATTGGTCGTCCGCTGGAGTTTTATTTCGGGATGCGAGGCAAGGAGCGGGACAAGCGCGTTGCCGAGCTGCTTGAAAAAATCGAAATGGGTAAGGGCTTTGCAGATCGTTACCCTGCTGAGCTTTCCGGGGGGCAAAAACAGCGTGTCTGTATTGCTCGTGCCTTGGCGGCAAAGCCGAAGCTCATCATCTGCGATGAGGTGACAAGTGCACTCGACCCACTGGTAGCGGATGGAATTTTGAAGCTGCTTCTGGATTTGCAGAAGGATGAAAACGTCGCTTACCTTTTCATCACCCACGATCTGGCTACGGTGAAATCCATTTCGGACTCCATTGCTGTCATGTATCGCGGTGAAATGGTTCGTTATGGACCCAAGTCTGAAGTGTTGAAGCCGCCTTTCGACGATTATACAGATTTGCTCTTGTCTTCGGTGCCCGAGATGGAACTCGGTTGGTTGGAAACAGCTATGAAGACAAGACGTATGACCAGTGCTGGCAATTAGCTAGAGTTGCCCGGGCCAGCGACGCTGGCCAAGCAGGTGAACGGCGGTGGTAATCCGCCGGAAGCTTGCCCGTGCACGATCAACACCGTGGCGCGCACGCAGATATCCGTGAACCAGCCCGGGCTCGTTGTTCCAGATGGCCTTTCCGCCAGCAGCGCTGATCTTGTCGCAATAATTGCGGCCATCATCTGATAGCGGATCGCATTCAGCCGAAATAACAATCGTGTCAGGCAGTTCTGTAAAATCCGGGTCGTTCAGGGGCGCAAAGCGCGGATCGGTTGACCAATTGAACCCACCGCCGCGAATGTCTGCGTAATAGAGCGTGTCTCGCGTTGTCAGCATCGGTGCATCCGCATGCTCAAGGTACGAACCCTGATCTGTTGCCCCGCCAAGCCCGGGATAGATTAAAACCTGACCTATCGGTGCACGCTGGTGGTGTCGTACATGGTGTGTAACGGCTGCAACAAGGTTACCGCCTGCGCTGTCACCGCAGAGAATGATGTGAAGTTCAGACGTTGATGCAACATGCTCAAAGGCTGCGAGGCAATCACGGAATGCAGCGGGATGCAGATGTTCGGGTGCAAGGCGGTAGTCTACCGAGACTATCCGAAAGCCGGTTGCATCACACAGTTCCGCGCAAACGTCGTCGTGACTTTCGAGGCCACCAACAACGAAGCCACCACCGTGAAAATAAAGACAAACCGCTTCCGGATCGCTCCCGGCCTTTTCGTAAATGCGGATTGGTATGCGGTGATTGCGAGCTTCGATGAAGCGATTTGCGGAAGAAACCGCCTCCGGGTATTCAGCGAAGAATGCCCGGCACATGGTGTCGTAAACTTCACGTTGCCGGGCGACAGAATAGTCTATTGAATCTGGCGGATAGAAGCTGTTGGTCCGTTCGATGAAGGCCCAGGTCTGCTCGTCGATAAGTATCGAATAATCTGCCGTCATTTACCTTTCCATACGGGATCGCGCTTTTCAGCAAATGCCTTAAAGCCTTCCTGGCCGTCCTCGGAGGCGTAAAGTGTGTCCACCGTACGGAATTTGCGCTTGGTAATCCAGTTCATGGCTTCTTGGAAACCCATGTTTTCCGCTTCCCGAGCAACTTCTTTGATTGCGGCGAAGACCAGAGGCGGGCCGCTTTCAAGCATGCGCGCAATTTCCCACACGCGTGCCATAAGATCGTCTTTGGGTAGAACCTCGTTGACGAGACCCCACCGATGCGCCTCAGCAACATCCATCCAGCGGCCAGTCAGAAGCAAATCCATCGCAACATGATAAGGAATACGCTTGGGCAGTTTTACCGTTGCGGCGTCTGCCAAGGTTCCGGCCCGGATTTCCGGCAGTGCAAAGCTTGAATGATCGGACGCGTAGATCAGGTCACAGGAGAGGGCAAGTTCGAAACCGCCACCTACAGCCATGCCATTGACGGCAGCAATGACAGGTTTGTTGAGGTCAAGCAGTTCCTGTAAACCGCCAAAACCGCCGACGCCATAATCACCATCAACAGCATCGCCGCCAGCCGCAGCTTTCAAGTCCCATCCGGCACAGAAGAATTTGTCGCCTTCAGTCTGCACTATGGCAACACGTAATTCCGGATCATCCCTGAATTTCTTGAACGTTTCACCGAGTAGCCTGCTGGTGGTGAGATCAATTGCATTAGCCTTTGGCCGGTCAAGAGTGACTTCGAGAATGCCGCCTTCGCGACGTGTTCTGACGACTTCGTTCATGACAGTTCTCCCTTTGTCACCAGCAATGCATCGGCGATCCAAGCGCCTTGTCCCAAGCCACAAACCAGTAGCGGATTAATATCGAGTTCAGCAATTTTTCCGGTATTTCTCACGGCAAATGCAGCAATACCAACGATTGCATCCAGAGCTGCATCGAGATCGGCCTGCGGTTTGCCACGATAACCATCAAGTAGCGGAAACATACGCAATGCGCGTAAGGCCGCTTCGATGTCCTCGCGGCTCGACGGTAGCAGCAAAGTAACACTATCCTGGAGCAGTTCCACCAGAATGCCGCCAGTGCCCAAGGTCATGACAGGACCAAACTGCGGGTCGTCGATGATTCCGACGATAAGCTCAGCAACTGTTCCGGTCACCATGCGCTCGATATAGATACCTGATCCAAGACCAGCCAGATCGTCAGCGGCTTCTTTGACAGCGCCAGCGTCCTTCAAGTTGAGCCGGACGGCATTCTGTTCAGACTTGTGGGCAATGCCCAAGGCTTTGAGAGCAACCGGGTATGTCAGCCTGTTGGCGATCGCTATTGCTTCGTCAGATGTTACACAGCGTTGACCATTTGGAACCGGTAGATCAGCAGATTTCAAAATCGCCTTTCCCTGAGCTTCATCCGGTGTTGCTGTTTGTTCGATGCAATTCTTTGGAACGGCAACGGGCAAACCAATTGGAGCTTTCCAAGCTTTGCCAATGAAAGCTGCGGCTTCGGCAGCGTCGAAAGCTTCAGTAATTCCGCAAAGTGGGGCGATGCCTTTTGCCATCAGCCCGGTCATGTATTCCTCGGGAATGTTCTCCGGCAGCGAGGCAACGATTGCCCCTTTGGCTTTATTTGTCGTCAAGGCACTTTCGAAGCCTCGAACAGTCGACCACCAGTCAACATCTGAGCAACGATCCTTGCGCGGGAAGTCGAGAACGAGACAGCTTAAGGAGAAACCGCCAGAGACCATCGCTGTAAAAGTATCGGTCAATGCCGGTTCATTGTTCCAGATGAAGGTGTGGTAATCGAGTGGATTGGCTACCGCCACCAAAGGCCCAAGCGTCGATTTTACTTTGGCGCGATGCTCCATTGTCAAAGGCGGAAAGTGGACCAAACGCCCCTCGGCGCTGTCCGCCATGACAGATGCTTCACCACCGGAACAACTCATTGAGCAGAGTGTATTGCCCTCTAGCGGTCCATGTACGTGCAGTAATTTGAGGGTTTCAAGGAACGAGGCAATTGAATTGACCCGGGCAATGCCCAGTCTTTTCAGAAAAGCGCCTGAAGCAGCGTCGGAACCAGCAAGTGAGGCAGTATGGGATACTGTCGCAGCACGTGCCTGCTCAGAGCGCCCCACCTTCATGGCAACAATAGGCTTACGCAGTTCACGGGCGCGTTTTGCCAGCAATTCGAACTTTGGCGCAGATTGAAATGCTTCGATGTGCAGGCCGAGAGCCGTAACCCGTTCGTCCTCAAGGAGCGCAATCGCCATATCGGGCAGGCCAGTCTGGGCCTGATTGCCCGCGGTCATAACATGAGCAATCGGCAGGCCGCGCGTCTGCATTGTCATATTGATTGCGATATTGGACGATTGCGTGATGATGGCAACGCCGCGCTCATTCTGCTCTAACCGCCTGCCGCCATGTTGATCGGGCCAAAGCAAAGCGCCATCGCAATAGTTGATCAGGCCGTAGCAATTGGGGCCGATGATCGGCATTTCGCCGGCAGCTTCAACCAGTTCTTGCTGCAACCTTGCGCCATCAGCATCATCCGCGCCTGCTTCAAGGAAGCCTGATGCGTAGCAGACAGCAACGCCAGTGCCTATCTCGCGCAATTCGCGGACAATATCCAATGTGAGAAAGCGATTGACGCCTATGAATGCGGCATCAGGACCTGCTGGTAAATCAGCGACAGAGCGATATACCTTTAGTCCGCATATTTCATCATGTTTAGGGTGAACAGGCCATATTTCGCCGGAAAACCCCATTTTTTGTGATTGCTTG
Organism: Phyllobacterium sp. YR531; assembly: GCF_000282595.1. Lineage (GTDB taxonomy): Bacteria > Pseudomonadota > Alphaproteobacteria > Rhizobiales > Rhizobiaceae > Phyllobacterium. The sequence goes on along the minus strand of NZ_AKIZ01000040.1, from coordinate 103,053 downwards.
ATAACTTCAGCAGCCTGAAGGCCGCCAAAAACAGCAATGGTCTTGGGTCGAAGCAAACGATCCAGTTTATGTGCCATCATGCACCGTGAGGGCGGAGCAGGGCACGCGATATGATATGCCGCTGTATCTCGGAAGTGCCTTCCCAGATGCGCTCAACGCGAGCGTCGCGCCAGATCCTTTCAAGTGGCAGATCATCCATCAGGCCCATGCCGCCATGAATCTGGATGGCTTCGTCAGCTACAAATGCCAGCATTTCCGTGGCCTTGAGTTTGGCCATGGCCATGTCCTGATCCGTGACAGTACCCTGATCAAATTTCCAGCCGGCCTCGAAGGTCAAAAGGTCCGCTGCTTTCAACTCGGTTGCCATATCCGCGAGCTTGAAGGAGACACCCTGGAACTTGCCGATCTGCTGACCGAACTGCTGACGTTGGGCAGCATATTCGATAGCATGACCCAGCGCCCGTTCTGCACGGCCGAGACAGGTAGCGGCGACCTGCAGGCGTGTGGCACCCAACCATGTATTGGCAACTTCGAAGCCCTTATGAACTTCGCCAAGGATGGCTTCTTGCGGCAAGCGGCAGTCGTCGAATTCTACAATCGCATTGCTGTAGCCGCGATGAGAAACGTTGCGATAGCCTTCGCGGATGGTCATGCCGGGGTGGTCTTTATCGACGAAGAATGCAGTGATCTTCTTTTTTTTGCCACGTGGTGTGTCTTCCTCGCCGGAAGCTACAAAGAGAATGACGAAGTCGGCTTCAAGTGCATGGCTTATGAAGTGCTTTGTTCCATTGACAACCCAGTCGCCATTTTTTTCGACGGCGGTCGCCTTCATGCCGCGTAGATCAGAACCAGCACCGGGTTCCGTCATTGCCAGACAGTCAGACTTTTCGCCGCGAATGCAGGGGTAAAGATATTTTTCCTTCTGCGCATCGGTTCCGGCCAGCAATATGTTGGATGGACGCCCGACACAGGTCCAGTGCAGCGCGTAGTTCGCGCGGCCCAATTCTTTTTCATATAGCAGCCAGGTAACCGTATCGAGACCGGCACCGCCAACGGATTCGGGCATATTGGCTGCATAAAGGCCAGCTTCTATAGCTTTTTGCTTCAACTCCTCGGCAAGTTCCTTGCGCAAAACGCCGGTACGTTCGACTTCTGCCTCGTGCGGATAAAGCTCATTTTCAACGAAGGCTCGGGTTGTATCGACGATCAGCCTTTGTTCTTCTGAAAGACCAAAATCCATCGTTTCAGCCCTTCTTCTTTTTAGGCTTGCTTGTCACAGCCTTGGCTGCCGCTTTGGAGAGAGCAGGTTTCTGTGCGAGCTTGGAAAGACGCTTGGTGTAGTCTTTGTAGAGCGCACCAGCACCCCAACCTTTGCCTTTGTTCTGCTTTGACAAAGCATCCATGATTGCAACGAGGTTGTCATCGCGTATGCGCTCAAGCTCGCGGATAGAAAGCCCGTGCGCCTGCTCATCAGACTGATTGGCAATCTTGTCTACCAGCTCTTCGGTAAGTTCTGGCACGTCCATGAGTTTGGTCCATGGCCATGACAGGCAAGGGCCGAACTGCGCAATGAAGTGACGCATGCCAGCCTCGCCGCCAGCGACGCGATAGACCTGAAACATGCCCATCTGCGCCCAGCGAATGCCGAACGAATAGCGCATGATATCGTCAAGTTCCTCGACAGTCGTAATATCGTCCTTGATCAGCCAAAGGGACTCACGCCACACAGCCTCAAGCAGGCGATCACCAACGAATGCTTCAATCTCCTTGCGGATGACGACAGGTTTCATACCTATCGAAGCATAGAGTTCGCGCGCTTTTTCAACGGATTCTGGCGAAGTCAGCTTGCCGCCCACGATTTCCACAAGCGGTAGCAGATAAACAGGATTGTATGGATGGCCCACAACCAGCCGTTCCGGATACTTCATCGAAGTCTGCATGTCTGAAGGCAGGATGCCGGAAGTTGAAGAACCGATAATGGCATCAACATCGGCATGTTTGTCGATTTCCGCCAAGACCTTGTGCTTAACGTCCAGCCGCTCCGGCACGCTCTCCTGGATGAAATTCGCGCCAGCTACAGCTTCCTCAATCGACTTGGCAAAGGTCAGTTTGCCTTCCTTGGGCAGGCCATCGGGCAACATCGTCTTATATGCCCGTCGCGAATTCTTCATGACTTCGCTGACCTTGCGTTCCGCTTCCGGATCGGGGTCGAAAATTGAAACATCTATGCCATTGAGAAGCAGGCGGGCGACCCAGCCTGCACCGATGACACCGCCACCGACAGCTGCTGCTTTGCGAATGCTTGCCATGATCTTACCAGCCCTTTGTCAATTTCATGCGTTCACGAACTTCCTGAGGTCCGAGAATACGAGCACCGATCCCCTCAGCGACTTTCACAGCACGTTCAACCAAAGGACCATTCGTGGCCAGAACGCCCTTGTCGAGCCAGATATTGTCCTCAAGGCCAACGCGAATATTGCCGCCTGCGAGCATTGCCATTGCAGCATAAGGCATCTGATTGCGCCCTATGGAGAAAGCAGAGAATGTCCAATTGGCTGGCAGATTATTGGTCAAGGCCAACAGTGTATTGATATCGTCGGGTGCTCCCCATGGAATACCCATGCAGAGCTGAACCATGACGGGGTCATCGAGCAGCTTCTGATCGTAAAGCCATTTTGCCAGCAGCAGGTGGCCTGTATCGAAAATTTCGACTTCCGGCCGCACACCTAGCGCCTGAATCTGCGCGGCCATTGCCTTGAGCATGGCGGGTGTATTGGTCATGACGTAGTCGCCTTCGCCAAAATTCATCGTGCCGCAATCAAGTGTGCAGATTTCGGGGCGAAGCTTGGCAACATGCTCCAGTCGCTCTGTCGCACCGGCCATGTCCGTTCCGTCAGCGGAAGGTGGCATTGGTTGTTCTACACTGCCAAGCGTCAGATCACCGCCCATACCTGCTGTCAGGTTCAACACCATGTCGACGCCCGAAGCCTTTATGTGCTCGACGACCTCCGTGTAGAGCGTAATGTCACGAGAACCTTTGCCGGTCTTGGGATCACGCACGTGGATATGTGCAATGGCTGCGCCTGCATTTGCAGCTGCAATGCATTCGTCGGCGATCTGGCGTGGAGTGACCGGCACTTTATCGGACCGGCCTGTAGTGTCGCCAGAGCCGGTAACTGCGCAAGTGATGAATACATCGCGATTTGGAGTTAGTCCCATTCGTCTGCTCCCATTATTTATTGACCCGATCATGCCCCCATTGCCAAGCGATGCTTTGCGATATACGAAACAGAATTGATGAATAGCGAAATATCGCCACTCTTTTTACCCAACACCGAAACGTTGAGCGTGACTGTTCTGGTCTTCAGCGGTGCTTCGCTTATGTGTGTGGCCTCGACGATAGATCCGATGCGTGCGGCGAACCGGGTTTCGGGTTCTGCATTGTTCAAATGGCAGATCGTTTCGCTTGACGGACGGCCGACAATGACAACATGCGGGCTGCCAATTGCGGTTTCCGGGTCGTTCAATGCCAGGGAAAAAGGCGATATGCTGCTAGTGGTCGGTGGTTTTGGTACTGCTGATATCGCACGCACAACGTTCACCGCGAATTTGCGGCGTGCTGTCCATAACTACCAGATGATAGGTGGCATTGAGGCTGGTTCGTGGCTGCTCGGGCGTGCAGGATTACTGTCCGGGCGCAAGGCAACGACGCATTGGGAAGACATGGAGGAGTTTACCGCCGAGTTTCCCGAAGCGGACATCAGGCCGGATCGGTACGTCATTGATGGTCCGGTGTTTACCAGTGGCGGGGCTTCCCCGACTTTTGATCTGATGCTGCATTTGATCCGTTCACGCTATGGCATGTCCGTTGCGCTCGATGTAGCGAGTGTGTTCATTTACGACGAGGCGCATGCCTCAAACGATGCTCAGCCACTCGTTTCGCTTGGCCGTCTGGATGACGTACATCCCATGCTTGCGGTTGCAGTGCGACTTATGGAAAGTCATATCGAGCAGCCGCTTACCATTGGCGCGATTGCGAAACGTTGCGGTCTCAGCGCAAGAAGCCTTGAAAAAATATTTGCCAAAGCCGTGGGTGAAGGGCCGGGGCGTTATTATTTGCGGCTTCGTCTGAAGGTAGCGCGTAGACTGGTTACCGATACAAGGTCACCACTTGCTGACATTGCTGCACGCACAGGATTTTCGTCAGCAGCTGCGTTTACACGCACATTCCGCAGTTTTGAAGGAAAGCCACCTAGCGCCTTCCGGCCTGTTCATCGAGAGTCGCTTTTGGCAAAGCGATGAAGTGCGCATGCATGTTTCAAATGCCAACACGATATCGCTCAGGAGCAAGAAATGACAATCAGTCACCAAGCCGGGGAACTATACCGATCCGCACCCATCTCCATGGAGAAGGAATGGATCGATTATAATGGCCATCTGAACATGGCCTATTACAACGTGGTGTTCGACCGTGGAGGTGACGAATTTCTGGCAGAGCTGGGTTTTGGCCCGAAATACGCCGCCGAACGCAAGCTGACGATCTACACTGCGGAAGTGCATATCTGCTACGTGCAGGAAATTCATCTCGATCATATCGTTACCGTTACAAGTCAGCTCATCGATTTCGATGGCAAGCGACTTCACACCTATAACGAGATCGTTCATGTGGACGGCTGGGTGGCTGCAACCTCAGAAGTACTTTCGTTGCATGTGGATATGAATGGACCGAAGGTTGTCCCTTTTCCTTACGATGTTTTGCCAAAGCTTGAGTTTTATAAACAGGCACATTCGAAGCTGCCAGCGCCAGAGCGGGCTGGAAGGGCCATTGGGATCAAGAAGAAATAGCACTAAACTGATCGACCAGCCAATTTTCAAACTGCTTTATACGGGCCTCGCCAACACGCTCTTTGCGGCAGATCATATACCACGCGCCGGGTTGCGGAACCTTTAGCGGGAACGGTGCGACGAGCCTTCCCGCTTTAATATCCTGATCGACCAGAAAGTCTGGTGCAACAGCGATCCCCTGACCATCAAGTGCGGACTGAAGTGCAGCAAGATAGGTGTCGAACTTCAATGTAACTGCGCTGGTCGTGTCGGCGATACCAGCAGCGTCGAGCCAAGTGCCCCAATCCTCAGGTGCGGTGTAGAGCGCAAGACGCGGCACCTTGCTCAAGGCCTTCAGCCCTGCATCATCTGTAATACGTGCCGCCAACTGCGGACTGCAGACAGGTTGCATCTGCGCTTTTACCAATTGCCTGTAATGCAGGTTCATCCGCTCGGGACGTGTCGTATGTATAATTCCGATGTCGGAGCTGTCGATGTTCAACTCCCAATCCAATTGGCTTGTGCCGATACGAATGGCGAGGTTTGGGTTTACCTTACGAAAATCAGTCAGGCGCGGTATGAGCCAGCGAATAGCGAAAGTTGCGTAGGTTTCTATGGCCAGATCGTCTGTTGTTCCGATACGGTTTATCAGAGCCGTTCCTCGCGCAATCTTCTCAAAAGCATCGCGCATATAGGGGTAGTAGAGCGTTCCGGCATCAGTGAGCGAAACACCTCGTGGAAGCCGCTCGAACAGTTTCACTCCAAGGATGGCCTCCAGTTCGGCAATGCGGTGGCTGATTGCCGACTGTGTTACGCCAAGCTCATCTCCGGCCAGGCGAAAACTCAAAAGCCTCGCGGATGCTTCAAAGGCTCGCAGCGAACCCAGTGGCGGTATCCGAGGCTTCGACATCATGCGAGAAAACCTTCAAATGGAGACGGGTGAGAATAATTCATGTCTTTATGAGTAACCATCGCTTGAATGCTGCGCAATGCGGAATCATTCTAAACTGCGACGCTATCTCAGAGAAAACAAGCGTCCGAGAACAATGATTTCGGAGAATAAAATGGGTGCGGAACAGGCATTTGCAGAAATTGTGCCGTCTCTGGACAAGATTGACCGGCTGATTGCTGAGCACAAGGCAGGTCATGGTCTGGTTCGTTCGTTTTATCTCGATCCGGATATCTATGCCCGGGATATGGAGCGTGTTTTCCGGCGTCACTGGCATTGTATCGGCCATGCCAGCATTATTCCCGATGCCGGTGATTTCGAGCTCTTCAAGATTGATAGCGAGGCGGTGATTGTTTCAAGGACCGAAGATGGTTCCATCCACGCCTTCCTCAATGTTTGCCGTCATCGCGGGGCCGAGGTGTGTACGAAGCCCAAGGGTAATGCCCGCTTTTTCGTGTGTCCCTATCACGCTTGGACGTACACCAATGATGGAAGCCTGCGGGCAGCAAGGCTTATGCCAAGGGATTTTGACCGCACTGCCCACGGTTTGAAGAAGCTGCATGTACGTGTTGTGGAAGGCCTGATTTTCATCTGCTTCGCCGACGAACCGCTGGATTTTTCAATTATTGAGCAATCATTGCGAACGACTTGCGGGCAATATGGCTGGGCAGACGCCAAGGTTGCTCATCGTGAAACCTATCCGGTTGATGCCAATTGGAAACTCGCAGTCGAGAATTATGTGGAGTGCTACCATTGCGGTCCGGCACATCCGGAATATTCGCAAACCCATGCGCTTGAGCAGCCCGCGGAAAAAATCGTTGAACTCAATGCCCGTATGGAACAGCGCACTTGCGCTCTTGGGATTGACATTGCGACGGGCGATCATTGGCAAAGTTCAGCACAGGGGCAGGAGACGATCCACACCTTCCGCTATGCCCTTTACGATGGTGTTTCGAGTGGTAGCGAGGATGGCGCGCCTGTCGGGCCTCTTATGGGCCGATTTACAGAGTTCGATGGTGGTGTAACCTCCATTCATCTTGGCGGCACGAGCTTCCTTGTATGTTATCCCGACCACGGCATGATCTATCGGTTTATCCCTAAAACCGTTGATACATGCGAGATGGAACTGATCTGGCTGGTCCGCGGTGATGCGGAAGAGGGCAAGGACTACGACCTCGAAAAGCTCACCTGGCTTTGGAAAGTGACCACTGCCGAAGACAAGACAATCATCGAGCATACGGCCCGAGGGGTGCGTTCGCACTACTTCGTGCCGGGACCAATCGCACCAATGGAATATAACGAGCTGCGGTACATCCAGTGGTACCTCGATGAAATCGCACGGGCGTAAGCCAACAGCATGACACTACGGGAGACTTTCTATGTCTGATTTTCCAACGTCGGCGCGTGTCGTCATCATTGGTGGCGGAGCGGTTGGCGTATCGTCGCTTTACCACCTCGCAAAAGCCGGCTGGACAGATTGCGTGCTTCTGGAAAAGAACGAGTTGACGTCAGGCTCCACGTGGCATGCTGCAGGCAATGTGCCAACTTTTTCGGCTTCGTGGTCCGTGATGAACATGCAGCGATATTCAGCAGAGCTTTATCGCGGGTTGGCGGCAGAAGTTGATTATCCAATGAATTATCATGTGACCGGGTCGCTGCGTCTTGCCCATGGCAAAGAGCGCATGCGCGAATTCCAGCGCGTCAAAAGCATGGGCCGCTATCAGGGTATGGATATAGACGTCCTTGGAGCTGATGAGATTAATGGCCACTATCCGTTTATAGCGACCCACGAGCTTGCAGGTGCGCTCTACGATCCAAACGATGGTGACATTGATCCTGCGCAGTTGACGCAGGCCCTAGCAAAAGGGGCTCGCGATCTTGGCGCAAAGATTATCCGGTTCTGTCCTGTTACTGGTGCGCGGCGTGAAAATGAAGAGTGGATTATAACCACCCCACAAGGTGAAATTCGCTGCGAATATGTGGTCAATGCCGCGGGTTATCGAGCGCAGGAAATCGGCAGACTATTCGGGCGCAATGTGCCGATGATGGTGATGAGCCATCAATATTTGCTGTTCGACGAAATTCCTGAAATTGCTGCGTGGTCCCGCGAACATGGTCAAAAGCTGCCACTGCTACGCGATGTCGATTCCTCCTATTACCTGAGGCAGGAAAAGAACGGCATGAATCTTGGTCCCTATGAGCGCAACTGCCGTGCACATTGGGCAACGGCTGATGATCCGATGCCGGATGATTTCTCGTTCCAGCTTTTCCCCGATGATCTGGAGCGGCTCGAATGGTATCTCAATGATGCAATTGCACGTGTCCCGATTTTGGGTACAGCGGGACTTTCGAAAATCATAAACGGACCCATTCCTTACGCACCGGATGGAAATCCGCTGATCGGACCGATGCCCGGCGTACCGAATGCGTTTGAAGCGTGCGTGTTTACCTTTGGCATTGCGCAGGCAGGCGGTGCAGGCAAGGTCCTAGCGGAGTGGGTGACTGAAGGTGCGACGGAATGGGATATGTGGTCTTGCGATCCGCGGCGCTTTACGGCGTTTACCGACAAGGATTATTGCGTAGCCAAGGGCGTGGAGGTCTATGGGCACGAATATGCCATCCACTTCCCACGACATACCTGGCCAGCTGGCCGAAACAAGAAGCTTTCGCCCATCCATGATCGTGTTGAGGCGCTTGGCGCGCAGTTCGGCGCTTATAATGGCTGGGAACGAGCCAATTGGTATGCGCAGCCGGGCGATGATATTTCCGAAGAAGCAACCCAGACCTTCAAACGCAAAGGGCCTTGGCAGCAGCGTATTCGCGAAGAATGCCACGCCGTTCGCGATGCTGTCGGCATTCTTGATCTGCCGGGGTTTTCACGTTTCAAGGTCAGCGGCGAGGGTGCACGCGCCTGGCTGACGACGTTGATTACCGGAATCGTTCCCAAACCCGGACGTATCGGGCTTGGCTATTTCTCTGACGAAAAAGGCCGTGTGGTCACTGAAATGTCGATCATGGCCATTGAGGAAGACGTGTTTTTCCTCATAACCGCTGGCGTTGCAGAATGGCATGACCGTGATTGGCTGATCAATCACTTGCCACAAGCAACTGCTATTACAATCAGCAATGTCACTGAAGATTTTTCCTGCCAGATAGTCACCGGGCCAAAGGCGCGTGATCTTTTCAGTGATATTTGCGATGCCGATCTCGAAAAATCATGGTTGTCTCATCAAACGACGCAGATCGCAGGTCGTTATTGCCAGTTGGTACGTGTCTCTTTTGCAGGTGAGCTTGGGTGGGAAGTGCATACGAAGACAGCTGATACAATCGCGATTTTCGATGCGGTATGGGCCGCTGGCCAAAAATACGGAATCAAACCATTCGGCATGTTCGCACTTGATTCGTTGCGTCTGGAGAAGGGTTACCGCGCCTGGAAGGGTGATCTATCGACAGATTACACGCCGCTACAAAGCGGGCTTGAGCGTTTCATCAAATGGGAAAAGCCGGAGTTCCTCGGCAAGGCAGCGCTTGAAAGCGAAAAACAGCAGGGCGTGAAGAAACGCTTTGTAACGCTTACGGTTGATGCGGACGATTGCGACGCGCCTTACATGTCGACGCTTTGGCACAATGGTAACATTGTGGGAGAAACAACATCCGGTGGCTGGGGGCATCGCATAGACAAATCCATAGCGCTTGGCATGTTGAAGACTGAGCTGACAGACCCCGGAACAGAGGTCGAAGTGGAAATCTTCGGCGAGCGCTACAAAGCCACAGTTCATCCCGACGAACCTCTTTGGGACCCGAAAAACGAAAGAATCCGCGCATGAGTTCTCTTCCGGCAAAGGCTCGGGCTGTCATTATTGGCGGCGGTATTTCCGGCTGTTCCGTAGCCTATCATCTGGCAAAGCTCGGCTGGACCGATATTGTATTGCTTGAGCGCAAGCAGTTGACCTCGGGTACCACGTGGCACGCCGCAGGGTTGATCGGGCAGCTACGCGCTTCCCAGAATATGACCAGGCTCGCGAAATATTCTGCTGACCTTTATGTCAAGCTTGAAGCAGAAACCGAAGTTGCCACTGGTATGCGGCAAGTCGGTTCAATCACTGTTGCGCTGACCGAAGAGCGCAAGCATGAAATCTACCGGCAGGCCTCTCTGGCGCGGGCTTTTGATGTAGACGTTCGTGAAATATCTCCCAGCGAAGTCAAAGAGATGTACCCGCATCTTAATATTGCGGACGTAGTGGGGGCGGTACACCTGCCGCTGGATGGTCAATGCGATCCGGGCAACATTGCCATGGCATTGGCAAAAGGTGCGCGCCAGCGTGGTGCGAGAATCGTTGAGAACGTCAAGGTAACCGAGGTTCTGAAAAAGAATGGACGTGTGACAGGTGTTTCCTGGAGCAAAGGCGAAGAACAGGGAACGATCGAAACAGATGTAGTCATCAACTGCGCAGGCATGTGGGCGCGGGATCTTGCTGCAAGCTCCGGCGTTACAGTGCCACTGCACGCCTGCGAACATTTCTATCTGGTTTCCGAACCTATCGAAGGGTTGGGGCGACTGCCTGTTCTTCGGGTGCCTGATGAGTGCGCATATTACAAGGAAGATGCGGGCAAAATGATGCTTGGCGCTTTCGAGCCGGTTGCCAAGCCTTGGGGCATGAATGGCATTTCCGAGGATTTCTGCTTCGACCAACTGCCGGAGGACTTTGAGCACTTCGAACCCATTCTCGAAATGGGCGTCAATCGTATGCCCATGCTGGGTACAGCTGGCATTCACACATTCTTCAACGGTCCGGAAAGTTTTACGCCGGATGACCGCTATTATCTTGGCGAAGCACCCGAGCTTGGCGGTTATTGGGTGGCGGCCGGCTATAATTCCATTGGAATTGTATCCTCAGGTGGAGCTGGCATGGCGCTGGCGCAATGGATAAATGATGGCGAAGCGCCCTTTGATTTATGGGAAGTAGATATCCGTCGCGCCCAGCCGTTTCAAAAGAATCGTCGCTATCTGAAAGAGCGCGTTTCCGAAACGCTTGGTCTGCTTTACGCGGATCATTTTCCTTACCGCCAAATGGCCACATCGCGGAATATCCGACGATCGCCCATCCATGAGCACCTCAAGGCGCGTGGAGCGGTCTTTGGCGAGGTTGCAGGCTGGGAACGTGCAAACTGGTTTGCCAAAGAAGGGCAGGAGCGGGAATATCGCTACTCGTGGAAACGGCAAAACTGGTTCGACAACCAGCGAGAAGAGCATTTGGCAGTGCGCAATAGTGTCGGCTTGTTCGACATGACCTCTTTCGGCAAGATCCGTATTGAAGGCCGGGACGCTCTGGGATTCTTGCAAAAGCTTTGTGCCAACCAACTGGATGTTGAGTCGGGTCGCATCGTCTACACCCAGATGCTCAATAACAATGGCGGGATCGAAAGCGATCTGACGATTACGCGTCTTTCTGAAACGGCATTTCTGGCGGTCGTACCCGGAGCAACCCTTCAACGTGATCTGGCATGGATGCGCAAGCACCTCAGTGATGAGTTTGTCGTCATCACGGATATCACTGCTGCCGAATCGGTGCTCTGCCTGATGGGGCCAAAGTCCCGCGAACTGATCCAGAAAATCAGCCCGAACGATTTTTCCAATGATGCCAATCCATTCGGCACAGCGCGCGAGATCGAAATCGGTATGGGATTGGCACGTGCGCACCGTGTTACTTACGTAGGAGAGCTTGGTTGGGAGCTTTATGTTTCAACGGATCAGACGGCTCATGTGTTTGAGGCAATTGAAGTAGCGGGAAGTGAATTTGACCTAAAGCTTTGTGGCCTGCACACGCTTGATTCCTGCCGCATAGAAAAAGCTTTCCGCCATTTCGGCCACGATATCACCGACGAAGATCATGTGTTGGAAGCGGGTCTGGGTTTCGCTGTTAAGCCGGAAAAGGGCAATTTTATCGGTCGCGATGCCGTATTGAGAAAGAAAGAGGCCGGACTTGATCGCCGATTGGTACAGTTCCGCCTGAGCGATCCTGAACCATTATTGTTTCATAATGAGGCAATTGTTCGCGACGGAAAGATTGTTGGGACGATTACCTCCGGCAATTATGGCCATCATCTCGGCGGTGCAATTGGTCTGGGTTACGTTCCTGCAAAAGGCGAAAGTGTTGAGCAAGTATTATCGTCAGATTATTCGATTGAAATTGCCGGAGAACGTATCAAAGCGGAGGCTTCGTTGACTTCAATGTATGATCCAAAGGCAGAGCGGGTACGAATGTGAATTAACGAATTGCCCGCAGCCCAAGCCGCATAAAAGTTAAACCCGCGATTGATTGTTTTAGCACCAAAACCCAGTAAAACGGGATCTTTGATCTCGTTTTGACGCTTTCCGCCAGTGGTTTGCCTTACTGGTTAAAGCTAATTTTTCATGAATTCAGCTGATTTTAACCAAAGACGTTCAGGAGGCGTTCATACTTTTAAGTTAAGTTTTAGCTAATTGATCACTATCGGAGGTTATCCGGTATGTATGAACCAAGGCACACGACCATGACCATGATTTTCCAGTTGCGCGATACGCTTCGTATCGTCCGTGAATTTGTTGTTCCAAGCTACCGCCCCGAGCGCCACTATATGCGTGGTCCAGGACCTGCTTGCGCACAGCGCAGCCAGCCGCGCGTTCAGGCGTGATGATAAATCCGCGCATCAAGCGGAGCCTCATCACGGGCTCGCAATCCATAATCGCGTATAACGGACGCGATCCTCAGCCGGTAATCAGCAAAGATTCCGGAACGGCCATCACTTTGGGCCATTCGATGTTCTTCGGTGTTGCGCCAAGCCGCAACTGATGCCTCGTCGCGCCAGAACGAGAGCGACAGATAGCGGTTTTCATCAGTCAGACTGCGAAACCGCTCAACCGAGATGAACCCGTCCATGGTTTCCAATAGTGGCCGCAAGTTTGCGGCCCGGTCGAAATAGTCTTTGCTTCGACCATCTGCGGGTTCTACCTCAAAAATAACCGCGATCATTTGATCAACCCTCCGTTAGTGCCTGTAACAAGACGCAGGAATGTCCGGTCCTCACGCCTGATAAAGCGCTTTTCCCTTGCAAATGAATAATTCGCTTGACCAACCGGATCAGTTGCAAGCCGGGCACGATACTCTTCATATGCGGCCAAACTCTCAATATTGTAAGCCGCATAGGCCAATGTCGCTGAACCTTCGTGAGGCGCATAATAGCCGATTAGCTCCGCCCCACAGCGAGGAATGGCTTCATTCCAGTTGCGGGCATATTCCTCGAATGCACCTTTCTGATACGGGTCTATTTCGTATTGGATGAAACAGGTAATGCTCATGGCGTTGCTCCTTTGTTGTGCCCCAGGTTTTACGTGACCAAGACGGACAATGCTTCGAGCATTACCGAACTATGATGATCTGCAAGCTGTCAGGAGACTTTGAGTGAACCCTTGATAGTTCGACCGATTCCGAAGCAAAATTGTTCGGCTTCGGGCAGTATCTGGCAGATGACAACACGGAACAGCACCATGTCCAACAATGCACGATTTGCGGAAATAGCGGCTCTTGCGGGCGATCCCGGGCGGGCAAGCATGCTGAACGGGCTGATGGATGGCCGCGCTTTGACCGCATCTGAGCTAGCGCAACTGGCGGGTATCACCGCGCAAACTGCTAGCAGCCATCTGACGCGAATGACAGATGCAGGGTTGCTGCAAGTGGAAAAGCAGGGCCGTCACCGGTATCATCGGCTTGCTTCTCCCGCAGTAGCACAGATGATTGAGAGTATTATGCGGCTCGCGGCACCTGCACTGGAAAGCAAACCTGTCCGGACGGGCCCGCGCGATGCGGCATTAAGGGCGGGACGCACCTGTTACGATCATCTGGCGGGGCATTTGGGTGTTTCGATCGCAGATGCATTGGTCAGCGCTGGTCATCTCGAACTCGGGATTGATGCGGGCGAGATAACGCCGAGCGGAATTGCGCTTTTTGAGAATGCTCGCATCAGCATCAAATCTTCAAAAAGCAGCCGCATTCTTTGCAGGCCCTGCCTGGACTGGAGTGAGCGCCGTCCACATCTTGCGGGCGCAATTGGTGCTGCGCTTTACATCCATTGTTTCGATTCAGGATGGATCAGGAGGGTGGAAGGTACACGCGCTGTTTCGGTAACTCCCAATGGCCAAAGACAATTGCGCGAGACATTGGGTGTGGACCTGTCTTTAATGTGATCCGGCAGGTATCAGGGTTTGTAATGTATCAAGTCGGGCTTGATGCCATCGGATTGTACTGATTGCGAGCTATATTGCGGCGCTATTCGGCATCCATATTTTGCATTTCTCACCCATCTTTCGCCCAAATCCAATGTATATTCCCTGCCATATTCAACGGGGACTGATTCCATGATCAAGAAATTTGCCATCGCCTGCCTTGCGGCAACGTTTTTGGCGGGGTGCACCACGACCGATCCCTATACGGGTGAGCAGAAAATGTCTAACACTGCTGGTGGCGCTTTGATCGGTACGGCAGCGGGCGCTCTTGCCGGTCTGGCAGTAGGTGGCAGTGGCAGAGCGCAGCGGAACGCCGTTCTTATCGGTGCGGGTCTAGGTGCACTCGGCGGCGGTGCCATTGGCAACTATATGGATCGTCAGGAATCGGAATTGCGTGCTCAGCTGCAAGGCACTGGCGTTTCCGTTACCCGAAATGGCGACCGCATCATCCTGAACATGCCATCCGCCATCACATTCAATATCGACCGCGACCAGGTAAAGCCTGAATTCTTCTCAACGCTTGCATCTGTCGCTGTCGTTCTGCGCAAGTTTGATCGAACAATTGTAGACGTTGCAGGCCATACAGATTCGACTGGCAGCATGGAACACAATCAGCTGCTATCCGAGCGGCGTGCGTTATCTGTCGCCAATTACCTGACTCAGCAGGGCATCGACAATCGCCGCTTTGACGTTCGTGGTTATGGCCCGACCGAACCGGTCGCCAGCAACGCCAACGAATCCGGCCGGGCTCAAAACCGCCGCGTAGAAATTCAAATTTCGCCGCTTACTGAGTAGCAAGCGCTACCGCGATTTTTGCCGCGAGGCGAGCATTGTTTTCCACAAGGGCAATGTTTGCCACAAGGCTCTCGCCATTGGTTATATTAAGTATTTCAGACAACAGGAATGGCGTTACCGCTTTGCCGGTAATGCCATTTCTTGTAGCGCGGGAAATTGCTTCGCCGATATAACCTGCCATGATTTGTGATGGAATTTCGCTGGCTTCCGGAATTGGATTTGCGATCAACATGCCGCCAATAACCCCGATAGCTTCTCGCGCCTTCTGAAAATGAGCAATATTTTCGGCAGTATCGAGACGCAAGGGGGCCTTGAGCGGTGACTGCCGCGACCAGAATGCCGGCATCGTATCCGAGCCATAGACAACGACCGGTACGCCTTTTGTTTCAAGTACTTCCAGCGTCTTTTCTATATCCAGAATCGCTTTGGCACCTGCTGAAACCACGATGACAGGTGTTCTGCCCAGCTCTTCCAGATCGGCGGAGATGTCGAAACTGGTTTCTGCCCCCTTGTGAACGCCACCAATACCACCTGTGGCGAAAACCTTGATGTCAGCGAGATTGGCTGCCAGCATCGTTGCGGCTACAGTCGTTCCGCCAGTACGTCCTTGAGACAGGGCAAATGCCAGATCAGCACGGGAAAGTTTCATTGCTCCTTTGACCTGCGCAAGTGCCTCCCGCTCTTCGACAGAAAGACCGATCTTTAAGCGCCCATCGACGATGGCGATTGTGGCAGGAACAGCGCCTTCTTGGGTAATTATAGCTTCCACATCCGCAGCCATACGGCTGTTGTCGGGATAGGGCATGCCATGCGTAATGATCGTGCTTTCAAGCGCAACGATGGGTTTTCCAGCCGAAAGGGCGTTTTGCACATCGGTGGATACATCGGTGTATTGGTTCAGATTGAGTGTCATGATTATTTCCTTATGCGAGCGGGCTTGCAGCGGGAATATGCGCAAGCGCCTGTTCGAATTCTCGTGTTGAAAATTGCGGACTGGCCGAGTGGATTTGCAGCGTCAGCAAGGCTGCCGCCATTCCTTCCCGGCACGCCTGCTGAAATGTCTCTCCGCGCATCAAGGCGGCAATAACACCGCCAGCCATGGCATCCCCGGCGCCGGTTACATCGGCAATGCCGGGAACGCTTGGCGGTTGAATGGTGAAAGCACTCTCACCGTAAAATGCGAGAATGGGTCCTTCACCATTGGTGATAGTGCCGCCGCGAAGGCCTCGATTACGCAAGGCGGCAAGTATTTCAGGAAGCGAGGCGTTCTGCTCCAGTTCTGTAAGAGCCAAGGCCTCGCGACGGTTCATGAACAGACAGGCCAGATTGGGGAAAACGGAGCGCAAACGCACTGCCTTGGCTGGGGAAATCGCCAATGCAAACACTGGCAGATCGCCCGCAAGATCGGCGACGCGCTTCAACCCTTCGGGCGGTAAATTGGCATCGCAGAAAATCGCGCTTGCGGATGCAATGGCATCGCGCACTTTACGTCGGCGCAACTGTTTCGGCAGAGCAAGTTCATAAAGCGCCATATCTGCAATTGCCGCCACCACATCACCGCGTTCGTCGAGGATCGCCGTGTAGCTTGGTGTGGGGCGATCCATAAACACGACAGAACTATCCTTGATGCCCGCTGCCTCAATTGCCGATGCCACCATATCGCCGGCGGAATCGGCTCCACGAACAGAAAGAATCTCGGCCTGGATTCCGCGCTGCGTGACAAGCCTGAGAGTGTTGAAAACACCGCCGCCGGGTTCCTCGCGCATAATTCCCGGATTTGACGCTCCGGGGACAAAAGGCACTAAACTTTGTCCACGCCGGTCGAGATGAGCGCCCCCTACGGCAAAGAGCAGCGGTTTGATGGATTTGGCCATGATTGAAAACTTGCCCGAATAAAACTGGAGATTGCGGAGAGGCCGCATCTGTCTTTCTCTAGACCGCAGAATCGCTTGGCGCAATGATGGCAGCGATTCGATGGCTTGTTCCCGATGCCTTTTCACATATGGCGAAACAATGTGTGGACAGCATTCACGCTTCGTATGCAGAACATTATAAGAACAATTTTGTTTTATATAGCAATTTCAGTCATATAGCGCTATTGCAAAATGAGAACAAAACAGATACAAATAAGTTCACAAACAGGAACATCCGGACTTCATGCATATCACAGGGGTAGTGTAACATGGCTCAAAATTCTTTGCGGTTGGTTGAGGGTAATTCGGTGGATAAAACTAAAGCGCTTGATGCGGCATTGTCGCAGATTGAAAGATCCTTTGGTAAGGGATCAATTATGCGGCTGGGACGCAATGAGCAGGTCGTTGAAATTGAAACAGTTCCGACCGGTTCACTGTCACTGGATATCGCGCTTGGTGTTGGTGGTCTCCCTAAAGGACGTATCGTAGAAATCTACGGGCCTGAAAGTTCGGGTAAAACCACGCTTGCGCTGCACACAATTGCCGAAGCCCAGAAGAAGGGCGGCATCTGTGCGTTTGTCGACGCCGAGCATGCGCTTGATCCGGTATATGCACGTAAACTTGGTGTTGATCTGGAAAACCTGCTGATCTCCCAGCCGGATACTGGAGAACAGGCGCTTGAAATTACGGACACGCTTGTTCGTTCCGGTGCAATCGACGTGCTGGTTATCGACTCTGTTGCTGCGCTGACGCCTCGTGCCGAAATTGAAGGTGAGATGGGCGATAGCCTGCCGGGTCTTCAGGCTCGCCTGATGAGTCAGGCATTGCGTAAGCTGACGGCTTCGATTTCACGTTCCAATTGCATGGTTATTTTTATCAACCAGATACGCATGAAGATCGGTGTGATGTTCGGTTCGCCGGAAACTACGACTGGTGGTAATGCTCTCAAGTTCTATGCTTCGGTGCGTTTGGATATCCGCCGCATTGGTTCACTGAAAGAACGTGATGAGGTTGTAGGCAATCAGACACGAGTCAAGGTTGTAAAGAACAAGCTGGCTCCACCCTTCAAGCAGGTCGAATTCGACATCATGTATGGTGAAGGTGTTTCGAAGACCGGTGAGCTTGTTGACCTTGGTGTTAAGGCAGGTCTGGTTGAAAAATCCGGCTCATGGTTCTCCTATAATTCGCAGCGTCTTGGGCAGGGGCGTGATAACGCCAAGCTGTTCTTGAAGGAAAATCCTGATCTGGCAAACGAGATTGAGCTTGCAATCCGCCAGAATGCCGGTCTGATTTCCGAGCAGATGCTGGATAAGGGTCCGAATGATAGTGAGGATGATGATCCTCTGGATGCTGCTGAAGGTTGATTCCTAAGGTAAAATTTGACTGAACGCCCTTAAAAACCCGCTTGTCATGATTGGCTGCGGGTTTTTTGCTTTCTATCTTTGCGCTTACAGGGATTTTCTGGACAGCAGCGGAACGCATCGTTACAAGCGTTGCGTTCTGTCCCTTCATGTTCAAGAGGGACGAATCTGCGTTGGATATACTAGATTAGAGGCTGAGAATTATGAGTGGCGTCAACGAGATACGGTCGACATTTCTGAACTATTTTAAGAAGAACGGCCACGAGATTGTCGCGTCGAGCCCGCTTGTACCGCGAAATGATCCAACGCTGATGTTTACGAACGCCGGTATGGTCCAGTTCAAGAACGTCTTTACAGGTATTGAGCAGCGTCCTTACAATCGCGCGACAACTTCGCAGAAATGCGTACGCGCTGGTGGCAAGCATAATGATTTGGACAATGTGGGCTATACGGCACGCCACCATACCTTCTTTGAAATGCTCGGTAACTTCTCTTTTGGTGATTATTTCAAGGAAGAGGCGATTTCGCTTGCCTGGAATTTGATCACCAAGGAATTCGGTCTGGCCAAAGACAAGCTGTTGGTCACCGTTTACCACACGGATGATGCCGCTGCGGAATATTGGAAGAAGATCGCCGGACTTTCCGATGACCGCATCATTCGAATTGCCACGAGCGACAATTTTTGGGCTATGGGCGATACGGGTCCGTGCGGACCTTGTTCGGAAATATTCTACGATCACGGCGATGATATTTGGGGTGGTCCTCCCGGCAGCGCGGATGAGGACGGGGACCGATTTATCGAGATATGGAATCTCGTTTTCATGCAGTTTGAGCAGTTGACGAAGGAAGAGCGCATTGAATTGCCACGTCCGTCCATTGATACGGGGATGGGACTGGAACGTCTTGCAGCCGTTCTGCAGGGCGAGCATGACAATTATGACATCGACCTGTTCAAGGCTTTGATCCGCGCATCTGAAGATGCAACGGGTGTGAAGGCCGAGGGGAAGTTCCGCGCAAGTCACCGCGTGATTGCCGACCATCTGCGTTCCGCCAGCTTCCTCATTGCTGATGGTGTTCTTCCTTCCAATGAAGGCCGCGGCTATGTCCTGCGCCGTATCATGCGCCGCGCCATGCGCCACGCCCAATTGCTCGGTGCACGCGATCCGCTTATGTGGCGTTTGCTTCCAGCTCTGGTACGCGAGATGGGACAGGCTTATCCGGAGCTTATCCGTGCGGAGGCACTTATTTCCGAGACGCTCAAGCTTGAAGAAACACGGTTCCGCAAGACGCTCGAACGCGGCCTTGGTCTCTTGGGCGATGCGACGGAGTCTTTGGGTGAAGGCGATAGTCTCGATGGCGAGACAGCCTTCAAATTGTACGACACATTCGGGTTTCCGCTTGACCTGACGCAAGATGCATTGCGGCAGCGTGGGATCAATGTCGATACGGATGGATTTTCCGCAGCGATGGAGCGTCAGAAAGCCGAGGCTCGTGCCCATTGGTCCGGCTCCGGGGATGCTGCAACTGAGACTGTCTGGTTCTCGGTTCGCGACAAGGTCGGCTCGACAGAGTTTCTTGGCTACGAGACCGAGAAGGCTGAAGGTGTCGTGACTGCATTGGTGCAAAACGGCGCAACAGTTGAAAGTGCTGGCGAAGGGCAGGCCATATCCATCGTTGTCAATCAGACTCCTTTCTACGGTGAATCAGGCGGACAGCAGGGAGACACAGGTGTCATTTCCGGCGAAGGCTTCAGCGTTGCCATCAGTGATACCTTGAAGAAGAATGATGGCGTCTTTGTTCATGTTGGCACCGTAACCAAGGGCACAGTGAAAGTGGGCGCAGCTGTTGAGCTGGCGGTGGACAGTGTTCGCCGCACGCGTATTCGCTCCAATCATTCAGCAACGCATTTGCTGCATGAAGCTTTGCGTGAAACTTTGGGAACACATGTGGCGCAAAAGGGCTCGCTCGTTGCTCCGGATCGCCTGCGGTTCGATTTTTCACACCCGAAGCCCATTTCGGACAAGGAACTTGCGGCGATTGAAAATATTGCCAACGAGATTGTCCTGCAGAACGCGCCGGTTTCAACACGATTGATGGCTGTCGATGATGCAATTGCCGAAGGTGCGATGGCATTGTTTGGTGAGAAATACGGCGATGAGGTTCGCGTGGTATCCATGGGCACCGCGCTGCATGGGGACAAGACCGGAAAAAGCTATTCCACTGAGCTTTGTGGTGGAACGCATGTGCGTGCGACAGGCGACATCGGGCTTATTCGCGTTGTCTCAGAGAGTGCTGTTGCAGCGGGTGTTCGCCGTCTTGAGGCTTTGACGGGCGAGGCAGCTCGCCGTTATCTGGAAGAACAGGATGAACGCGTAAAGGCAATTGCTGGTGCGCTTAAATCATCACCTGCAGATGCTTTATCTCGCGTAACGGCACTCATTGATGAGCGCCGCAAGCTGGAGCGGGAGCTTACCGAAGCGCGCAAGCAGCTCGCTTTGGGTGGAACTGCATCCGGCGGCGCAAAATCAGAGACCATTAATGGTGTTGGTTTCATTGGCAAGGTGGTCTCCGGCGTCAATCCTCGTGATCTGAAGCCATTGGCGGATGATGCTAAGAAGACCGTAGGTTCCGGTGTGGTTGCTTTTGTCGGCGTTTCTGACGACGGCAAGGCCAGCGCGGTTGTTGGCGTCACGGATGATCTGATTGGCAAGTTCAGTGCTGTTGAGCTTGTTCGTATAGCATCGGCAGCCTTGGGCGGAGCCGGTGGAGGTGGCCGCCCTGACATGGCTCAAGCAGGCGGTCCTGATGGGTCAAAGGCTGAAGAGGCCGTTTCAGCAGTGCGCAACGCACTGGAAGGATAGGCGCGTTCTAGAGCTAAATCATTCCGATCGCATATCGTGCCATCGGAATGATTTAATGGGTATCGCCGCGTGATGTAACCATCAAAGTCGATCTAAGCGGCTGTCATCTCAAGTTTGATTAGCTTGCCGAGACGAGACATGCCGGTGTCGATAGCTTCCGCGTCCGGCAAGGAATAATTCAGCCTTATCGTATTTTTGCCTGTGCCATCTGCGTGAAAAGCGCCTCCCGGTACGAACGCAACCTGAATCTCTTTGATGGATTTTGCCAGAAGTTCCGCGCCATTCATGTGTTCGGGCAGGGTCATCCAAACAAACATGCCACCTTCCGGTTTTGTCCATGTCACGCCATCCGGCATATAGCGCTGCAGGGCTTGCAACATGTAGTCGCGGCGCTGCCGGTAACTGGCGCGGGCCTTTTCAACCTGCTGGTCAAAATGACGCTCTGCCACATGGTGGATGACCATCTGGTTGATTGTCGGGCTATGCAGATCGGCAGCCTGTTTTATGAGAACCAGCTTTGAAATGATGGGCTTTGCCGCACATACCCAACCGACACGAAGCCCGGGAGTCAGGGTTTTTGAAAAGCTGCCCGAATAGATTACACGCGTCTTGTCGATGTCTCCCTGACGCTTGATGTCAAGCGCCAGCATTGAAGGCGCATTCTCGCCATC
The DNA here is from genome assembly GCF_000282595.1 of Phyllobacterium sp. YR531. Classification (GTDB taxonomy): domain Bacteria; phylum Pseudomonadota; class Alphaproteobacteria; order Rhizobiales; family Rhizobiaceae; genus Phyllobacterium. The sequence goes on along the minus strand of NZ_AKIZ01000040.1, from coordinate 81,416 downwards.
GAAACGAAGCGAGCGATATGCAGCATCCTCAATAAGCGGGATGTCTAGATCGTGAGCAAGTTCAATGAGTTTTGATCGCTCAGCTAATCCAATGGTTTCCCCGGTGGGATTGGAGAAGTCAGCGGTAAGATAGGCGAGCTTTACCTGACCACCAGCTTGCTCTGCATGTTTTTTGTATTCATCAGGTGTTGTATTTCCCCCATCCGGCGTCAGGCGATCATAATTTGGTTCGTACGCATTGAATGCTTGAAGCGCACCGAGATAGGTCGGCCAGGTGGTGAGTATGGTATCCCCGGGAGAGATGAACAGTTTTCCGATATAATCCAGCGCCTGCTGTGAGCCGGTCGTGATGATAATGTTGTCGATTGTGCAATCGACACCCAGTGACGCCATGTGCTGCGCCAGCCATTCACGTAGCGGGCGGTAACCTTCGCTGACAGAATATTGGAGTGCCGCACCGGCATTCTCGCTCAGAATATCGTTGTAGGCTTGTTGGATCGCATCTGTGGGAAACAATGCCGGATCAGGTATTCCACCGGCAAAGGAGATAATGCCTGGCTGGTCAAGCAATTTGAGCAACTCGCGAACTTCGGACGCACGCATATTGCTGATCCGGGTTGAATACCGGTCGTTGCGATCGCTCATTTATTCCTCCACATTTTTGCAGGCACTCGACTGCAAAACGCATAATATGTCAATAATGCTGTCTTATATTTGTTTGGCTGCGAATTTGATATATCCAAAACGCAAAAAACCCCGACATTGCCGGGGTTTTCATTCTTCGGGCTGACGCTATCAGGCAGCCATTGCCTTTGTAAGGTTCTCGCTGATTTTGTCGAGGAAGCCTGTTGTTGAAAGCCAAGGCTGATCAGGGCCGATAAGAAGCGCCAGATCCTTGGTCATGTAACCCGACTCAACAGTGTCAACGCAGACTTTTTCAAGCGTATTGGCAAAGCGATCCAATTCAGCATTGCCATCCAGCTTTGCGCGATGTGCAAGGCCACGCGTCCACGCAAAGATCGATGCAATGGAGTTCGTCGAAGTTTCCTGGCCCTTTTGATGCTGGCGGTAGTGACGGGTCACTGTGCCGTGGGCAGCCTCTGCTTCTACTGTCTGACCATCCGGAGTCATCAGGACAGATGTCATCAGGCCGAGCGAGCCGAAGCCTTGCGCAACGATGTCGGACTGAACGTCGCCGTCATAGTTCTTGCACGCCCATACATATCCACCGGACCATTTAAGGGCCGATGCAACCATGTCGTCAATCAGGCGATGCTCGTAACCAATCTTCTTTTCAGCAAATTTTTCTTTGAACTCAGTGTCAAAGACTTCCTGAAAAATATCCTTGAACCGGCCGTCATAAGCTTTGAGAATTGTGTTTTTGGTCGAAAGATAGCAAGGAACGCCGCGGTTGTAGGCATAGTTCAGCGATGCACGGGCAAAGTCGCGAATAGAGTCGTCAAGATTGTACATGGCCATGGCGACGCCTGCGCTTGGAGCGTCGTAGACATCATGTTCGATAGTCTGGCCATCTTCACCAACGAATTTGATCGAGAGCTTGCCCTTGCCGGGGAATTTGAAATCTGTTGCGCGGTACTGATCACCAAATGCATGGCGGCCAACGATGATTGGCTGTGTCCAACCTGGAACCAGGCGAGGCACGTTCTTTGCAATGATTGGTTCGCGGAAAATAACGCCGCCAAGAATATTGCGGATCGTGCCGTTGGGCGATTTCCACATTTTCTTGAGACCAAATTCTTCAACGCGCTGTTCGTCCGGGGTGATTGTGGCGCATTTTACGCCTACACCATATTCCTTGATTGCATTTGCAGCATCAATCGTTACCTGATCGTCAGTTGCATCGCGGTGTTCCATGCCCAGATCATAATATTTCAGATCGATATCGAGGTAAGGATGGATCAGCTTTTCCTTGATATATTGCCAGATGATGCGGGTCATCTCATCGCCATCGAGTTCGACAACCGGATTTGCAACCTTGATCTTTGCCATGAATATTGGGCCTCTTTTGTGCTGGGTTTGGGATGCCAGCCTTGGTTTGATTGAGGGTTCGCGCCCCTATAGCACTGGAAAACCGATACGCAAAGGCGATCATACGCGGTTTCGCGCAAACAGTTGGATTGCTCATCAAAAAAACGCGAGCTATTACGGCGCGATAAACGCAAGGATTGAAAATGGCCGGAACTGACAGACAGCGCACCCTTATTGCAGAAGGCCCGGCGATTATTCTCGTGGAACCGCAACTGCCTGAAAACATCGGCATGGTGGCGCGAGCGATGGCAAATTTCGGTCTGGCGGAATTGAGATTGGTCAAGCCGCGTGAAGCTTTTCCAAACGAAAAAGCGCGCTCCGCCGCCAGTCGTGCCGATCACATTATCGACAATGCGCGGGTTTTTGATGATCTGGCCTCTGCCATCAAGGATTTGCACTTTGTTTATGCGACAACGGCGCGTGAACGCGATGCCTTCAAACAGGTGCGCGGGCCGGTAGAAGCGGGTCATATATTGCGGCAGCGATTCAACAATGATGAGAAAACCGGAATTCTGTTTGGGCGTGAACGTTTCGGCCTCAACAATGACGAAATCAGTCTTGCTGATGAGCTGGTGACATTTCCGGTTAACCCGGCCTTCTCATCGTTGAATATCGCTCAGGCAGTGCTCCTCATGTCTTATGAATGGATGAAGTCAGGTCTGGCGAAGGAAACCGATACGGCATTTCGCGGTCCTGAGCTTGAACCTGCCCCCAAGGAGCAGTTACAGGGCTTTTTCAACCATTTGGAAGATGCGCTTCAGGCCCGCGGTTATTTTCGTCCCATGGCCCGCAAGGAGATCATGGTGAATAATCTGCGCGGCGTTCTGACAAGAGCGGGATTTTCGGAATCCGAGTTGAGGCTGCTACGCGGGGTTATTGTTTCGCTGGATTACTTCAGCCCTAAAACTCCGCGCGGTTCAGGAGCGCCCGAAGGTCGCAAACGTGAAAAACCGCTGTTGGCAGAAAATGAACCGCAAGTTTTGGACGAGGACTCATCCAGCGATGAATAATGTGACGGGCGACAGGCCAATTATTGCTTTTGACAGTGGTATTGGCGGTCTCACGGTCTTGCGCGAGGCGAGGGTGCTCATCCCGGATCGGCGCTTTGTTTACATCGCTGACGATGCCGGTTTTCCCTATGGAGATTGGGAAGAAGAAGCTCTAAAACAACGTATTGTTAGGCTTTTCGACGGTTTTATCAAAACCTATGATCCTGAGATCGTCATTATTCCCTGCAATACTGCATCGACACTCGTTCTTGATGATTTGCGTAGCGCATTTCCTGAAGTGCCTTTCGTTGGCACAGTTCCTGCAATAAAACCTGCTGCGGAGAGAACCTCCTCGGGCCTGATAAGCGTATTGGCTACCCCGGGCACCGTGAAACGCGCATATACGCGCGATCTTATCCAGTCTTTTGCCACGAAATGTCATGTGAGACTTGTCGGTAGTCAGACACTGGCCCGCATGGCTGAGGCGCATATGCGTGGTGAAAAACTGGACGATGCGGTACTTTTGGATGAAATCCTGCCTTGCTTCTACGAGAAAAACGGCAAGCGCACTGACATAGTGGTACTGGCCTGTACGCACTATCCGTTTCTGGTCAATGTATTCCGGCGCCTTGCTCCATGGCCGGTAGACTGGCTTGATCCAGCTGAAGCTATCGCCCGCCGTGCCGTTTCGTTGCTCAAACCCAATCCGGACGGTATCGAGCCCGAACACGGCGACGATATCGCCGTGTTCACCTCCGGCACTCCGGACTTTCCAACAAGGCGTTTGTTGCAAGGGTTCGGGCTGGATACAATCTAGACCGTAGCCACCTCTTTCCGGATGACCGGTGCAACTTTGGTGCCATAGAGTTCAATCGCTTTCAGCGTATTTTTATGCGGCAGGCTGCCAAGATCGATCTGCAGCATAAAGCGGTCATGTTTAAAATAAGTTTGTTGAATCATGATTTTATCGATTACCTCTTGCGGAGAGCCAACGAGAAGGGCACCGCGGGGCGTGCGGCCCGCTTCATATTGAGCGCGGTTGCTTGGCGGCCAGCCGCGCTCGCGACCGATCTTGTTCATGACAACCTCATAGGACGGCCAGTACTCATCAGAGGCGGCCTGCGAGCTATCGGCCACGTAACCATGGGAATTGATGCTGACTTTAAGCGTTTCTGGGGCGTGCCCTGCCTTTGCTCCGGCTTCACGATAAAGCTCAACCAAGGGCGCAAACCGATGTGGTTCGCCACCGATAATCGCAACGGCTAGCGGCAATCCAAGGGTTCCGGCCCTGACAACCGACTCCGGTGTTCCGCCAACGGCAATCCAAACTGGCAGGGGATTTTGCACCGGACGAGGATAGACGCCAAGGTTATGAAGAGGCGCGCGGAGCGTTCCATTCCAGGTAACACGTTCGCTTTCCCGTAGCTTTAACAGCAGGTCGAGCTTCTGCGTAAAGAGCTCGTCGTAATCATGCAAATCATAGCCAAATAGCGGAAAAGATTCGATAAAAGAGCCTCGACCAGCCATGATTTCGGCACGTCCCGACGAGATCAGATCGAGTGTCGCATATTCCTGAAACACGCGGACAGGATCTTCTGAACTGAGCACGGTGACGGCACTGGTAAGCCGGATATTCTTTGTTCGAGCGGCGCCAGCCGCCAAGGCAACGGCGGGTGTGGAGATGACAAAGTCCGGACGATGATGCTCGCCAATGCCGAATACATCCAGACCGACCTGATCAGCCAATTCCATTTCTTCAAGCAGATTCTTCATTCTTTGATGGGCATCAATAGCAACACCCGTCGCCGGATCAGGGCTCATGCCGGCAAATGTATAAAGACCAAGTTCCATGATTTTGCTCTTCAATTTCTCACTGTGGCTTAGGTAAGCCTAGTGGTCTGCCTTGTGAAGAACGCACGTTTCAGTGTCCGAGGCACCAAAAGGATACTGGAAAGCCAACTCTACCCGCTACACCAAAATTTCACGCTCAGGTTACAATTTTGCTCACCTTTTGAAGGTTTTCACTCCCCTTTTCGGCAAGAATTCCCGCACAGGCATAGAACTCTCTCCAATAGTCCAGCAACAGCGTCAAATTACGCACGACCCCTTGTCGAACATGGCATGGTGACAAGTTTCGCTGATGACTCATCGCAGTTCTTTTGCCAGACATGGCAAGATGCTCCGTCTGTCGCGTCGGAACTATGTTGACGGAAAGATACTACTTATTGGTGTGAAAGAGCGAACTGCGGGAAGGCATTGCAAAATGAGCTGGTCGGTAATTTTCGCATTCATGGTGACGGCAACACTATTGGTGACCTCGCCCGGTCCGAATGGGATGCTGATTGCCAAGACGGTTCCCACTTCGGGACGGGCGGCAGGGTTTGCCAATATCGCAGGATTCTTTGCCGCTTTTTACATTCACGGTGCTCTGTCGATTTTAGGCATTTCCATCATCGTCATGAAATCTGCAACGGCATTCATGATCGTCAAATATATTGGTGTGGCCTATTTATGCTGGATTGGAATAAAGGCGCTGATTGCCGCGTTCAGGGGCGTCGAAACCGCACCGAAAATTGCACCAGCCAAACGCCAGCGCACTCTCATTAAAGCATTCTTTGAAGGACTGCTGACAAACGGCTTGAACCCTAAAGTGTCAATGTTCTATCTGGCAGTTTTTCCGCAGTTCATTCCGTTGAATGCTCATCCGGTAGCGTCGGCATTTCTGCTCGTATTTCTGCATTCGATGATCAACATCGTCTGGTTTGGCGCAATTGTCATGCTGTTCTCGAAGCTGACGGCTTTCACACGGCAAGGGAAATTCCAGCGGTGGCTCAAAGGTGTGACGGGCGTTGTGTTTATCGGTTTCGGCTTGAAGCTGGCCACTTACAAACCAGCTATCTAAAACTTCAAAGAAATGCTCTGCGCAATCGGTCGCGCAGAGCAGGTTTCCGCCCACGTATCAGTTTAGACGTGTAAGCACGTCGTCGAACTGTTCCAGCGCCCAATCGATCTGATCCCGTTTGATGACCAGAGGTGGAGCAATGCGGATCGTATCGCCATGCGTATCCTTGGCGAGAATACCGCGGGCTTTCAATTCATAGCAGAAGCGGTTTGCCCCGCCAGCTTCAGGGTGCAATTCGACGGCAAGCATCAAACCGCGTCCACGCACCTCGCGTACGATATTGCTGCGGATGCCTTTCAGTTGTTCAAGGAAATACTGGCCTTCCACCCGGGAATTCTCAATCATACCCTCTTCGGTCAAAACGCGCAGGGCCGCTCTGGCAATGGCGCAGGCCAGCGGGTTTCCGCCAAAAGTGCTGCCATGCTGACCGGGCTTGAGAACGCCGAGAACATCGCTGTTGGATAGGACCGCAGACACCGGATAGAATCCGCCGGAGAGCGCTTTGCCAATCAAGGTAACATCGGCTTCAATGCCTTCATGCTCTTCGGCAAGAAGTGCTCCGGTGCGGCCAAGTCCAGTCTGGATTTCGTCAAGTATAAGCGTGACATTGTTGCTGGTGCAAAGTTCGCGCACTTTGGTGAAATAGCCTGTCGGCGGAATGATCACGCCAGCTTCACCCTGAATAGGTTCCACAAGAAAGGCTACGGTGTTTGGAGTGAGCGCGGCACTGAAGGCGTCAATATCGCCGAAAGGCACAACCTTGAAGCCGGGAGCAAACGGACCGAAATTCTCGCGCGCTGAAGGATCGGTACTGAAACCCACAATACCCATGGTCCGGCCATGGAAATTGTCCGAGCAGACGATAATCTCGGCCTGATTTTCCGGAACGCCCTTTACCTCATAACCCCACTTCCGCACGGCCTTGATAGCAGTTTCCACTGCTTCCGCGCCGCTGTTCATCGGCAGGATTTTATGTGAGCCGGTCAGTGCTGCCAGCTCTTCATAGAACAGGGCAAGTTGGTCATTGCGGAAGGCGCGGGAGGTAAGCGTCAGCTTGCTTGCCTGTTCTGTCATTGCCTTGAGAATTTTCGGGTGGCAATGGCCCTGATTGACTGCGGAATAGGCTGAAAGACAATCGAGGTAGCGGTTGCCCTCAATGTCCCAGACATGCACGCCTTCACCGCGCTCCAGCACCACATCAAGGGGCTTGTAGTTATGTGCCCCTAGACGGGATTCCGTGGAAATGAGATCGGCGGCTGTGTGCAGCAAAATATCCTCCTATTGCCGTATTCAAGCGTTGCTGGCGGTTATGCTCTGGTCAACGCGGTTTGGTTTTCCGAAAACTGAACGGCCAAAAAGACTGGCCACAAGATCAACGAGCAGCAGAGCACTCTTGCCGCGCTCGTCGAGAAATGGATTTAGCTCGACGACATCAAGCGAGCAGACGACACCTGAATCATGAAGCATTTCCATGACAAGATGCGCTTCCCGGTATGTTGCGCCGCCCGGAACCGTGGTGCCAACGCCCGGTGCAATTGATGGATCGATAAAGTCTACATCGAAACTGACATGAAGTACGCCATTGGCTTTCTGGACACGCTCAATGATGCGGCGAAGGAGCGGCGCAACGCCGAACTCGTCTATCTGGCGCATATCGACGACATCAATGCCACGCTCGCGCAGAAGCACACGTTCAGTGCTGTCAATCGAGCGGATGCCGAAGAGATGGAGATTTTCAGGTTTGATGAAACCATGCGGCTCATCCCCGAACACACCCTCAAGACCAGGCTCACGGCACAGCAGGGCCAGAGGCATGCCGTGCATGTTTCCCGAAGGGGATGTGGCAGGCGTGTTGAAATCGGAATGCGCATCAAGCCAGAGCACGAAAAGCTCGCGGTTCTGCTCTTCGCAATAGCGCGCGACGCCGCCGACCGAGCCAATGGAAAGGCTATGGTCACCACCCAGAATGATCGGGAACGATCCGGATTTCATTGCGTCGTAAGTCTCGACGGCGAGCATGCGCGACCACGCGGCAATTTCTTCAATGTAATGGGCAAGGCCATTGACCGGCGGTACAATCGGCAATGTTTCAGGCAAGCGCAAGTCACCGCGATCTGTCGCCCCATGACCAAGTTCTTCAAGGGTTCGCACGAGACCTGCCGTGCGCAATGCTGCCGGACCCATCAGGGCGCCAAGCCGGCCTGCACCTTCTTCGATAGGCGCGCCGATGATAGTCAGATTTTGTTTTTGGGTGTCTTCAAAATTGCCGTGCATATTCATCAATCGTCGCCATTTCGGAAATTGGAATAGAACAATCGTCGCATTTTTCCGTGGTGACAAAAAGCCAGCATCTTGATAGAAATGCGCAACTTAATGTGCATTTTGCTAAATTGAATTGATCGGTTTGATAAGTCATGGATGACGTTGATCGCAGACTTTTGTCATTGATGAGAGATGATTGTCGCCTGCCGGTTTCATCAATGGCGACGATTCTGGGCATCTCGCGCGCTACAGTCCGTACCCGCATCGACAAGATGACCAATGACGGGACAATACAGGGCTTCACAATCACACTGAAGGCCGGTGCAGGTGTCTATGGTGTGCGCGCCATCGCGATGATTGAAGTTGCCGGGCAGGGGGGTGAAAAGGTGATCCGTCGCCTGCAGGGTTTCCCGGAAATTCGGGCGATGCATACCACCAATGGCCGTTGGGATATTGTCGCGGAAATCGAGGTTGAGACACTGGAAGCCTTTGACAGAACATTGCGTGACATTCGCCACATTGACGGAATCACCTCGACTGAGACAAGTATCCTGCTGGCAACGCGTAAGAGTTGAGTGATTTTGGGCTCAGTGTTCAATCTTTGGCTATTACAGTAAGTCTGTGCGTGGTTCGCCCTTCGACAAGCTCAGGAGGGCTCACCATGAGGAAGGTGGGGACTGTAAAGTAGTTCTGTACACCGGGTGTTCTTGAGACTGAAGCCCATCAACCTTCCTCATGGTGAGCCCTCCTGAGCTTGTCGAAGGGCGAACCACGCACAGCACAACTGCTATTCTTAAATTGAGACCCACAGGAGAGCCATTTGCATATTCGTGAAATTCCCTGGCTGGAGCCTGTTGATGCTGCCGGATGCTTGCGGTCACTCGGGGGATTGAGCTTTCTTGACAGTGCGATGCGTCACGATACGCTTGGGCGATATTCCTATGTAGCAGCGGATCCGTTTGGCCGACTTGTTGCTAGTGAAGGCATGGTCAAATGGAATGATGAACCGGTAAATATGTCCGTGCCGGACGCCATCTCGCATTATCTGCAATTGTACCGCACAGAAGCCCAACCCGGGTTGCCGCCATTTCAGGCAGGCGCCATAGGCTATTTTTCTTATGAATTTGGACGCTTGCTCGAACGGCTGCCGCAACCGGAAGCGCCGACGCAAGGCACCATGCCTGACGCCGTATGGAATTTTTATGATGTTGTGCTGGCATTCGACCATACGAAACAGAAGGTTTGGCTGATTTCGACCGGGTTTCCGGAAGTAGACGAAGCGTCCCGCGCGAAACGCAGTGGAGAGCGCGCCGCTTTGTTTTTGAGCCGAATTGCCGCCGGGGAAGAAGGTGATCTGGGTCAGGCACCGGCAATCAAACATGATGCCTGGCGCTCCAATTTCGACCGTGAAAGCTACATGCAGGCCGTGGCACAAGTTGTTGAGTATATTCTGGACGGCGATATTTTTCAGGCGAACATAGCCCAGTGTTTCAGTGCTGATCTTCCAGAAAATTACGCGCCATGGCAATTCTACAAGCGATTGCGCCAGCGTAATGCAGCGACGTTTGCTGCATTTATCGAGCATGAGGATATTGTTATAGCGTCGAGTTCCCCGGAGCGGTTTCTCAACGTGACGGGCAAGCGCGTGGAGACGCGGCCGATCAAAGGCACGATGCCCCGATCTGCCGATCCAGTGGAAGATAAACGCCTCGCAGATATACTTCTGGAGTCAGAAAAGGATCGTGCCGAAAATCTTATGATTGTCGATCTTATGCGCAACGATCTTTCGCGCGTCTGTCGTCCGCATTCTGTGCTGACCCCTGTCCTTTGCGGCTTGGAGAGCTATGCCAGCGTTCATCATCTGGTTTCGGTTGTAACCGGCGAGTTGGCTGCAGATAAATCCTTGCTCGATCTGATAGGTGCGTCGTTTCCGGGAGGATCGATAACCGGAGCGCCAAAGCTGCGGGCCATGGAAATTATTACCGAAATTGAGCGGCAGGCGCGGGGCATCTATTGCGGTTCAATCGGCTATCTGGCGTTCAACGGCAATATGGGAAGCAATATCGGGATTCGGACAGTGCTGTTTCAGGGCGGAAAGGCAGTTTTTCAGGCTGGAGGCGGTATTACAGCCTTGTCAGACCCGGCAGCCGAGTATCAGGAAACTCTTGATAAGGCCGCGCGCATCTTCAATGTTTTTGAAAGCGATGCGCCATGATCCTGATTATCGATAATTACGATTCTTTTGTCTTTACTGTTGGACGTTACGTCGCGGAGCTTGGTGCGGTAACGAAAGTTGTTCGCAATGATGCCATCACAGTGGACGAAGTGAGGCAATTGGCACCGGAAGCAATCATCCTGTCGCCCGGACCCTGCGGACCACATGAAGCAGGACAATCATTGCCCATTATCGAGCAGTTGAGCGGGGAAATTCCCATTCTTGGCATATGCCTTGGCCATCAATGTATCGGTGAAGTGTTTGGCGGGCAGGTGGTGCGTGCACGCGAGCCGATGCATGGGCGCTCCTCGGCAATCGAGCATGATGGCACAGGCGTTTTCAAGGGTCTGCCCAGTCCTTTCAAAGCGGGCCGTTATCACTCCCTGATTGTCGAACATGACGAGCAGGAAGGGCCTTTATTGATTACTGCGCGGTCAGGTTCCGGTGAAATCATGGGGTTGGCCCACACCAGCCATCCAACACATGGTGTTCAGTTTCACCCGGAATCTGTGCTGACGGAATATGGTCACGCCATTTTGGGAAATTTCCTGCGGCTGGCGCGACAATTCAACAGAGAACAAATGAAGGTTGCGCCGTAATTTTCGCCTCATTGTTCGATATTCCTGTTGGCCGCTGCAACGTTCCTCGCTACACACACATTACAGTAACAGCCGATCATAGGCGGCTTGTTAAAATTGCCCCTTCTAAAACAAATCAGCAGGAGACAGATCATGCTTCGCAAGACCGATTTCTATATTGATGGAAAATGGATAGCTCCGGTTGCCGCTAAAGAGCTTGAAGTGATCAATCCTGCTGACGAACAGGCTTTCGCAACCATATCCATCGGTTCTGCTGCTGATGTGGACAAGGCCGTTGCTGCAGCACGCAAAGCTTTCACAAGCTGGAGTGTCAGCAGCCGCGAAGAGCGTGTCGCCTGGCTGGATCGCCTGATTGCCGTTTATGAGTCACGCTTGTCTGATATGGCCAAGGCAATTTCCGCCGAAATGGGCGCGCCGATGACGATGGCGCTGGAAGAGCAGGCAGCTTCCGGCATGGGCCACCTGAAGGCATTCCAACGCGCTTTGAAGAATTTCGAGTTTGAGCGTCCGCTTGATGCGCATAACAAGAATGTACGTATCGCTTACGAGCCAATAGGTGTCTGCGGATTGATAACACCTTGGAACTGGCCGATGAATCAGGTGGTTCTGAAAGTGGTGCCTGCTGTTGCTGCCGGTTGCACGGTTATCCTGAAGCCATCGGAAATTGCGCCGATGTCCTCAATGCTGTTCGCAGAAATTGTTGACGCCTCTGGCTTGCCTGCTGGTGTGTTCAATCTCATCAATGGCGATGGTCCGACAGTGGGCGAGGCCATGTCGCGCCACCCCGGCATCGATATGATGTCATTCACTGGTTCCACAAGGGCCGGTATTGCCGTGACGAAAGCCGCTGCCGATACGGTCAAGCGCGTATCGCTCGAACTTGGCGGCAAGTCCCCGAACATCGTTTTTGCGGACACGGATGTTGAAGCGGCAGTAAAGCGCGGTGTTTCCCACGTTTTCAATAATACGGGACAATCCTGCAATGCGCCCACACGTATGCTGGTGGAACGTTCGGTCTACGACAAGGCGACTGAAGTTGCCGCTGCGACAGCCAAGGCGACGAAGGTTGGTGATCCGGCGCAGGATGGCGATCATATGGGCCCGCTGGTGTCTGAGCTTCAGTTCAACAAGGTTCAGGGCCTGATAGAGCAGGGCATCAAGGAAGGTGCGCGGCTCATCGCTGGTGGCACTGGTCGGCCTGAGGGTTTCAACCGCGGCTATTATGTGCGGCCGACTGTTTTTGCGGACGTGAACAATGACATGGTAATCGCCCGCGAAGAGATTTTCGGCCCGGTTCTGGCGATGATTCCGTTTGATACGGAAGAAGAAGCTGTCGAAATCGCCAATGACACGCCCTACGGTCTGGCAGCCTATGTGCAGTCCGGCGATGTTGAGCGGATCAAGCGGGTTTCGAAACAGCTACGGGCAGGGATGGTGCGCATCAATGGCGCAAGCCATGCGGCGGATGCACCTTTCGGTGGCTATAAACAGTCTGGCATAGGCCGCGAGGGCGGTCATTGGGGTCTCGAAGATTTTCTCGAGGTCAAAGCCATAAGTGGTTGGGAAGACAGCGCGGCCTAGGCCACACTGACTGAATTCCGATTGATGCCAGCCAGACGGGTGCGGACAGAATGGATGAAACAGAACGCCTGAACAATGCCGCTCCAGAGGTTGAGGAAGCGGACATCTATGGCGAAGACGGTGCTGTTCGCTCGTCCTATCTTGCTCGCGTCGGTGCGGCCATTGCCGACCGCGATGTTCTGTTTTTGCGTTCCCATGTCGGCAAGCTGCATCAATCCGAGTTGGGTCACGTTCTCGAAGCCCTGCAGACCGAACAGCGCCGCGCGCTGATCGAACTGCTTGGGGATGAGTTTGACTTTGCATCGCTGACCGAGGTGGACGAAGCCGTCCGCCTCGAAATCGTCGATGCAATGCCGAACCGGCAGATTGCCGAGGCGGTTCAGGACCTTGATTCCGACGATGCCGTCTACATTCTGGAAGATCTCGATCAGGAAGACCGCGACGAGATTCTGGCTCAGCTGCCGTTTACTGAACGCGTGCGTCTGCGTAGATCCTTGGGCTATCCGGAAGAGACGGCCGGTCGGCGCATGCAGACCGAATTTGTTGCCGTGCCACCGTTCTGGACGGTAGGGCAGACCATCGACTACATGCGTGAAAACCCCGATCTGCCGGAGTCTTTCTCGCAGATTTTTGTCATTGATCCGATGTTCCGACTGCTTGGAGCGATTGATCTTGATCGCATTTTGCGCACCCGCCGCGATACAAAGATCGAAGAGATCATGCATGAGACGCGCCATGCCATTCCGGCCACGATGGACCAGGAAGAGGCGGCGCAGATCTTCGAACAGTACGATCTCTTGTCTGCCGCCGTGGTGGATGAAAATGAACGGCTTGTCGGTGTTCTGACCATTGAAAACATCGTTGACGTTATCCAGGAAGAAGCTGAGGAAGACATATTGCGCCTCGGTGGTGTCGGTGACGAAGAGCTTTCCGACTCCGTGCTTTCAACATCTCGCTCGCGCACGCCCTGGCTGGTTGTCAACCTGTTTACCGCCTTTATCTCTGCTTCGGTTATCGGCCTTTTCGACGGGACGATCCAGCAGATGGTGGCGCTCGCCGTGCTCATGCCGATCGTTGCTTCCATGGGCGGCAATGCAGGCACACAAACCATGACCGTTACAGTGCGCGCGCTCGCGACACGCGACATGGATATCTACAATGCAGGACGCATCATCCGACGCGAGGCATCTGTTGGGCTGATCAATGGCGTGGTATTTGCGATCCTTATAGGGCTCGTTGCCGGCTTCTGGTTTAGCAGCGTCAACCTTGGCGGGATCATCGCTTCGGCGATGGTCATCAATATGCTGGCTGCTGCTCTTGGAGGGATTCTAATCCCGCTACTGCTGCACAGGTTCGGCGCCGATCCCGCAATTGCCTCGGCAGTTTTTGTTACAACAATCACCGATGTCGTTGGATTCTCATCATTTCTTGGTCTTGCGACCTGGTGGTTCGGCTTCCGTTAACAGGTGTTATGCACCAAAGTTTTCAAGCCAGAACAATCGTTCAATTGACTTTTACGTAAATTCGTGAACAAAACATTCAATCGGTTAAAGAGAGAATGATCTGTGTCTGCCATTCGCGAATATTATTCAATTACGGAATTGACACGGGAATTTGGTGTTTCGACCCGCACACTACGTTTTTACGAAGATGAAGGGCTGATCCATCCGGTACGCCGTGGCCGTACGCGTCTGTTTCGCCCGTCTGACCGTCATTTGCTCAAGCAGATACTTCGCGGCAAGCGACTTGGCTTCTCCATCTCGGAAATTCAGGAAATCATCCAGATGTACAAGGCGCCTCCGGGTGAGCTTGGACAAATTCACCTGATGATGAAGCGCGTTGAAGAGAAACGCGGCGAGCTGCGCCAGAAGCGTCGCGACATTGAAGAAACGCTGGCTGAACTTGATCAGGTCGAAGAGGGCTGCATCGAGCGTCTTGCCGAACTCGGCGTCAATACCTGAGGCGCTACTGGCCGGTTTCGCTCAGACAGATCTGCTGGATTTCCTGCATTTGGGGATCGGTCTGCGGATTGCGCTTACCCGATAGGGCGTCGGCAAATAGTCCGTCTGCCTGAAACCTGCCTACGACACATCCGCAGAAGTTTTCGCACAGGGCCTTATCATAGGTTATCTCGCAACTCTGCACGCATTCGCTTGCATAGCGACTGGCGGCTAAGGATGGCGGGAATATCTGGGCAATGACGTATACACAACCAATCAGCACTGGCTGGTGGATAAGATAGAAGGCGAGGCTGTGCCTGCCGATAAAACGTAAGCCGCTGTCCAGCCAACGCGGCCTGATATTGCCGGCAAACAGTTTCAGCAAATCGAAATGCTGGAATGTTTTGGCAAGTGCCATTCCGACCAGCACCGCTCCGAACCATGGGAATATCGGCACAAAATCATTGGAGCGAATCAGGATTTCGGAAAGACCCAGCGGCCAGAGCCATGGCGCATCGAAGGTTGAAGATGCCAGAAAGTGTGGAGCGGCAATGACTGCAGCCGCAGCGACCGCGATGACCAATGCCGGTAGACGCAGGAAAATCAGCCCCAGAAGGCTGGCAGCGGCAATCTGATGCAAAATGCCAAAGAATACGAAGCTGTCCGGCGTGAACTGATAGGTGGCGATGGTGATTGCCAGCGCGGCAGCAACAATTTGCGCCAGTCTTATGCCGAAGGATTGCCACCTGACTCCGTTCTTATGCGCCAGCACCAGACTGAAGCCGACCAGAACCAGAAATGTCGATGCGATGCAGCGGGCGTAAAGTTTCCAGAGGCCGTGTCCGGTGGTGCCGGGTTCAAGGTATCCAAAGAACTCGAAATCCCAGCCCGTATGGTATGTTGCCATCGCGATGAGAGCGATACCGCGCAACACGTCCAGTCTGCCAAGGCGCGCCTTTACGGGAGGACTCGAAACGGCATTCTGGTTCATTTTGCGGATTCTCGGATTACACAAGTTGCCGCAAGCTAGTGGAGATGATGCTCAAAATCCATGCAGTTTCGGCTATCACCCAAATATCATTGGCGAATTGTAAAAAATCTATCGAAAGTTGCATGTCATGTCGCCTAATTGACTGCTATCGATAGATTCTCGTCCGATGCTTTCTGCGACGTTCGAATCAAGCCCAAAGTCCCATTGTGATAAATCAGGTTCGCCACCCTATCTGGATCAACACGGCCAAGCGCCCCACAGCGCGGGTGTTCGCGATCCTGTTTGGCATTGAATCGATGGCCCGCGCCATCATTACAAGCGTGGTGCCGATCCAGACCTATGATTTGCTGCAAAGCGAACGCAGTGTCAGCATTCTCTACACCTGCATGTCACTGCTAGGACTGATATCTACATTGTCGATCCCGCTGCTGATTGTGCGTATTCCGAGACGTTGGGTATACACCGCCGGTTCAGTGTCCCTGATGCTGGGATGTGTTGCCTTTGCGCTTGATACAATATCGGGACAGGCAATAGGGCTATTCCTGCGGACTTTCGGAGCAGGGACGCTCTCCATAACGCTCAGCCTCTATATCATGGATCACATAAAAAAGGGCGAGCTGGTCAGGGCTGAATCCGTACGCATGGCAACGGCAACGCTGGCTTGGACAGCCGGGCCATTTCTGGGCGTGTTTCTCTACACGCGTATCGGGATGATCGCACCGTTTCTGGTGTCAATCGGCTTTTCCTTGTTGTTGTTGACGCTGTTCTGGTATTTCCGCCTCAGCGACAACCCCGCTTTGCAAAAGGGGCCGAGCCGCCCGGCAAACCCCATTGCCAATGTGCGGCGCTTCGTTGTCCAGCCGAGATTGCGGCTCGCCTGGCTGATTGCCTTTTCCCGTTCGTGTTATTGGAGCACATTCTTCGTGTATGGCCCAATCCTTATGGTGGCTACGGGGCAGGGTTCCCTGGCTGGTGGCTTGCTTGTGTCTTTGGGCAATCTGTTTCTTCTCGGATCGATCCTCTGGGGAAAGGTTGGAATGGCACAGGGGCTGACGCGAACCATATCCGGCGTTTTCATCCTTCTCGCCGTCGCGCTTGTCGGAGCCGGTATTGCCGGTGAAAGCT
Source organism: Phyllobacterium sp. YR531 (assembly GCF_000282595.1). Classification (GTDB taxonomy): domain Bacteria; phylum Pseudomonadota; class Alphaproteobacteria; order Rhizobiales; family Rhizobiaceae; genus Phyllobacterium. The sequence continues at coordinate 64,763 of NZ_AKIZ01000040.1, read as the reverse complement.
TTCCGATGGTCGCAGCCCTTATGCTGCTTTCCGGATCATTTTTCTGCGTGGCACTGGACACGTTGGCATCGACCACTTTCATTCGTGCCGTTCATCCGCATGAGCGAGCCCAGATGACGGCCGTATACCGGACATATCTCGATTTTTCTGAAATATTGCCCGCGTTCTTCTATTCAATCATCCTCACATTTTTCAGCTTCGGATCGATCTTTATCGCTTTGGCAGGGCTTATGCTGTTCACGGCCGTGTTTGTCTGGCGCTATCTTCCCCGCCGCCTATGACCCGCTGGTGTCCGCGTTGCGGATAAGCACGTCACGAGCCCTCGAGAAGAACTGTCGGCGCAGGAGAACGAAGGCGACGAGCGTTGTAGTGACCATGAAAAGCACCGGGTGAAGAAACCAGCCCAGATAGCCAATGGAAAAGAATATGCCGCGAAGGCCGCTGTTGAAATGCTGTCCGGCCTGAATGTTGATTCCGGCAGCGCGATTGATGCCTGCAACCACTTGAGGATCGTCAGGTGCTCTGTCGCGGGCCATAGGCACGCTGCCAATCAAAATGGAACAGTAATTGAACAAGCGATAAGACCAGGCGAACTTGAAGAAGGCGTAGGCAAACAGAATCAGCAAGCCGAGTATTTTCGTTTCAAACAGTTGCTCGGTTGTGTCGCTGATGAATGGCAGATCGTGAAAAAGCGTCAACACGCGGCCGGAAGAATTCAGTAGACCGAAACAGCCACCGATCGCGAGAATTGAGGTCGAAGCGAAAAAGCCGGTCCCTTGCTGCAGTCCGATCATGATACTGGTATCGATCATGCGCAGCTCGCGCGTTGCCATGGTTGTCATCCATTGCGTGCGTGCGAGATTCATTTCAGAGGTCAGGGATTTTCGTCCGCGAAAACCATGCGCAGTGGTGTGCGAGTAAAGTGCCCAGACTGCGAAAAAGTAAATCAGAGCAAGAAGGTCCAGCCAATAGGTCGTCACCATTTCACCACTCTATAAAAACCAGACGCGTTTCCGTCGGGCGGAAGATACAATAATTCCGTCCTTTATTCGGGCAGTTCTGGTTGGTGTCAACAATTGCTGTTTCAAATACCACTTGGACTTTCGTCTCACACGCCCTATGTCGTATAAACGCAAGGCAAAGTCGGTGGCTGGCTGCGTCTTTCTTAACCAACCAGCCATTATCGAATACTCCGGATTCCACCTTTTGAGGTTGCTAGATGTTCCTGTCGGTTTTCGATCTGTATAAAATCGGCATTGGTCCTTCGAGTTCTCACACCATGGGACCGATGACCGCCGGTGGACAATTTCTTGATGAATTGAAGAATGGTCAGTGGCCACGTCCAACCGGCGTGAAGGTTTATAAGCTGCGCGTTCATCTGCATGGTTCATTGGCCTTTACCGGCATTGGACATGCAACTGATCGCGCTGTAATCCTTGGACTATGCGGGCTTTTGCCAGCAACTGTTGATCCGAACGAGATGGATACGCTGCTCGAAAAGGTAAAGCAGACCAAGACGTTGACGCCGGAAGGGCATCCTTCCTATCGTTTCGATCCGGCCGTAGACCTCATAATGGACCGCCGTACAGCCCTGCCGGGACATGCCAACGGCATGGCCTTTGAGGCCTATGATGTTGATGACCGGTTGTTGCTACGCCGCATATTCTACTCAATTGGTGGCGGTTTCGTCGTGACTGAGGAAGAGTTGGAATCGGCGAAGACTCGCACTGCGCCCAAGGCGGAAACTCATTCCGTGCCGTTTCCATTCAAAACCGCCGCACAGATGATGAGTATGGCCAAGGAGAGTGGCCTTTCCATCGCCGAAATGAAGCGACGCAACGAAGAAATGTTCATGAGCCGCGTTGATCTGAATGCGGGTCTTGATCGAATCTGGTCTGCTATGCGCTCATGTATTGATCGCGGTCTTGAGCAGGAAGGCATTATGCCGGGTGGCCTCAAAGTCAAACGCCGTGCGCGCTATCTGCATGATCGTCTTCAGGAAGAGTGGCGGCAAAACCGTATCAATCCATTGCTCGCCAATGACTGGCTTTCTGTCTATGCAATGGCAGTAAATGAAGAGAACGCTGCGGGCGGGCGTGTTGTGACAGCACCTACAAATGGTGCGGCGGGCGTCGTTCCGGCGGTGCTACGTTATTATCTTCACTTTCACGACGATGCCGATCAGGATGGCATTCGTGACTTTCTGCTGACCTCTGCAGCCATTGGCGGCATCGTGAAAACCAATGCATCAATTTCTGGTGCCGAGGTGGGTTGTCAGGGCGAAGTGGGTTCTGCCTCGGCCATGGCCGCAGCTGGTCTTGCGGCGGTGCTTGGCGGAACACCCGAGCAGATTGAGAATGCGGCAGAAATCGCGCTGGAACACCATCTTGGCATGACCTGCGATCCCGTGGCCGGACTGGTGCAGGTGCCGTGCATCGAGCGTAATGCATTGGGCGCAGTGAAAGCTGTTACGGCGGCGTCGCTGGCTGTGAAAGGTGACGGAACGCATTTCGTGCCACTTGACGCCTGCATCGAAACGATGCGCCAGACGGGCGTGGATATGAATGAACGCTACAAGGAAACCAGCCTTGGTGGCCTGGCAGTCAATGTTGTTGAGTGTTGATTGCTACTGTGGAGAAACCGCTGCACAAGGTTGACCACGCAACCTTAAAGCGTAAATGCTAGCTTATGGCCCTCAATCTCGTAAAACTCTGTGTTGGCTGCACTGCAATCGAAGATCTCGCGGCGTGGATTGATTTTCGCCTGGACGAGCGCCGCCGTGCAGGTTTGCCGGCAGAACAGTTTCATACCACACGCATGGTGCCCAAGCGCGCAGAAGAGCTTCTGGACGGCGGATCGCTTTATTGGGTTATCAAGGGCAATATCCAGTGCCGCCAGCGTTTGACTGACCTTCGCACATTTACTGACGATGAGGGCATTTCGCGCTGCAATCTGGTGCTGGAGCCGCGTATCATCGTGACAGAATGGCAACCTAGAAGGGCGTTTCAGGGTTGGCGTTATCTTACCAGCGAAGATGCACCTCTGGATGAAGGGCAGGGCAAGACCGGCCGGGCTAAACTGCCACCGGAATTGCGCAACGAGCTGGCTTCTCTCGGGCTGCTATAAAATATTTCCGGCAAGGGTCGAAACGGAACTGTTTCAGGAAAGACGCAGGCGCACGGCTGTTATGCCATTACGGCGTTCCGAGCGAATGCGCAAGGAAACTGGCGGCAGTGCAGCGCGGCGGGTTCTTGCCGCCTGGCAAAGCAAAACATTTACCAGGTCCATGGTTTTGAAAGCTGAGTTTCCGCGGCGAATATCAGCTAGGCGCAAAGCTGCCTGTTGTAGTGCACCTAATCCAGTCAAACGGGCCTTTGCAGGCTTTTCTGCAAATCCGAACGAGCTATCTGTTTCCGTAATACTCGACATTACCTGAACCCTTTACGCTGAACAATCGGGGCTTCTTCTCACAGAACCTTACAATTGCGGTGCAATTGCAAAGCAGTTGAAACTTTGCCGTTTCAGAGCGGCGCAAGCGCTGTTTGCGGCTTTCGCAGAGGTGATGCCGGCGAAACGTGCACGATGATAAGTGGTCGATCCCTTCTGGAATTTTTCTGTATAGGGCGAAAGGCTTGCTACCGGAGCACCGACCTGTGAAACCGCCTTGGAAAGCAGCGCCTTGGCTTCCTGCGGGCTGCCGGTGGAGCCGATCTGTACCATCCAGCCACCGGGTGAGGCGGATGCAGTGGTCACAGGATCAACTTCGGAAACATCGCCTTCGCCGACCTCGGCCTTCGGTGTCGGGGCTGGAATGCGAAGGATTTGCGCTGCAGGTGAGTTTACCGGAGCAGGTGCGGCATAGGCTGTTACAACTTCTTCGGGCTCAATCTCCGGTGCAGCGGCTACCACCTGACGCCTAACCGGAACAGGCACATCGTTTTCAGGAAGGGCCTGTACGGCAGCAACATTGATCTGGCTGTTCTTGCGGGATGCCAGCAGATTGCCGCCATCGCGGCGCGAAGCTGCTGGAAGATACTGAGCGATCAGCTTTGCCATCTGGGCATCGCGTGAACCGCCGCTTGTTCCGCCCATGACGACTGCCACAAGTTTCTTGCCATCGGTATTGACCGACGAAACAAGGTTGAAGCCCGACATACGAGTGTAGCCGGTCTTGATACCATCGACGCCCTCAACCTTGCCGAGAAGGCGGTTATGGCCAACAATGCGGCGACCGCGATAGCTGAAGCTGCGGGTGGAGAAGTAGCTGTAATATTGCGGGAAATGCTCACGAAGCGCGATGCCAAGTACGGCGAGATCGCGCGCTGTGGAATGCTGCTGTCCGTCCGGCAAGCCGTTTGCATTGCGGAACTGTGTATTGCGCATGCCAAGCTGGCGCGCCTTGTTGGTCATCATGACCGCGAAACGCTGTTCGGAACCGCCAAGGTATTCACCGATGGCAGTTGCTGAGTCGTTTGCCGATTTTGTGATAAGCGAAAGAATGGCTGCCTCTGCACTGATCGTCTGGCCGGGCTGGAAGCCTATTTTTGTCGGCGGCTGTGCTGCGGCATAGGCTGATACTGGAATTGGTGTTGATTTCGATACTTTGCCTGCGGCCATGGCATCAAAAAGCATATAGAGTGTCATCATCTTGGTCAGTGAAGCGGGATAGCGCTTGGCATCTGCATTGGATGAGTAAAGAGTTTTACCCGTATTGGCATCGACAACGATTGCCGCGGCCTTGCTCTGAGCCAAAGCCTGTGTGGCGGTGCCCAGACTGAGCCCGGATGCCATCGCAACTGCAAGCAGGGCATAAGCCATTTTGGTAATTAGTCTGGAACTCTGGCGGGCCGGGTAAAGCACAATCAACACCTGCTCGGTATATGCGTCGAAATTTACTGACGATTAAATGCAGTCAGAACGGATGAGCAGACTTTAGCCGTATCAGCGTTACCAAACTCTTTATGGTAACCGGAAGGTTCACGCTTTTCCGTCGATTTTGATTAATTTTTAAGGTTAAAATCCAGCGCTTCCTTGAATTTGACTTTTTGTGCAGTGCACACTACCTCTTCGCCAACAACAAAAGTTCATTTGAAAAGGTCTGAATTATGGTCACGTCAATTGGTGCACTGAACGAAAAGAGCAAGGAATTCCTTGGCAGCAGCATGGCGAGTCTTTCGGCAATGAACGAAGGCTTGCAAACAATAGCCGGAGAAGCTGCTGATTATTCGAAAAAATCACTCGAGGATGGCTCGGCATTGATTCAGAGGCTGGCGTCGACCCGCTCGGTTGAGCAGGCATTCCAGGCACAGAGCGCCTTTTCGAAAAATGCATACGAAGCTTTTGTCACGCAGGCTGCGAAGTTTGGTGAACTTTATGCCGATCTCGCAAAGGAGGCTTTCAAGCCATATGAGTCGGTCTTGGTGAAAGTTCGCAAGTAAGAAATGCTCTTTAGAGGGCAATTCCAAGCCTGCTTGCACCCGCAAGCGGGCTTTTTTTATCTTTGTGAGCCTAAATCGCCTTTGCAAGTACAACTTGATATTGCAAGCTTCAGGATAGGGCTTAAAATTCGTTCATCGCGACCTACATAGAATGTACAGAGCGACACATGGCGACCAGGATGCAGGCAGCAAAAAAGATGAATACGTTTTCACCCACGATGCAGGATGAGGACAAAGGCAATGGCAATGGTCCCGGTCGGGGCACGGCTGTCATTACCCGCACAAAACCAAAGCTGAAAAAACCAAGTCTCTACCGTGTGTTGATTCTGAATGACGATTACACTCCCATGGAATTCGTCATTCATGTTCTGGAGCGTTTTTTCCAGAAGAATAAAGAAGACGCCACCAGGATCATGCTTCATGTGCATAATCATGGAGTTGGTGAATGCGGTGTCTTTACCTATGAGGTCGCGGAGTCCAAGATGACCCAAGTCATGGACTATGCGCGGCAAAACCAACATCCGCTGCAATGCGTGATGGAGAAAAAGTGAGGTTTCATGCCATCTTTCTCACCTAGTCTTGAGCGGGCCCTGCATCAGGCGCTGACCATCGCCAATGAGCATCATCACGAATACGCTACGCTGGAGCATTTGCTTCTTGCGCTGATCGACGATCAGGACGCAAGCAGCGTCATGCGCGCATGCAATGTCGACCTGGTGCAACTTACCCGCACGGTGAATGATTACGTCGATCATGAGCTCGATAATCTGGTTACGGGCTATGACGAAGATTCAAAACCGACTGCTGCGTTCCAACGCGTAATCCAGCGCGCTGTAATTCACGTGCAGTCTTCAAATCGCGAAGAAGTGACGGGCGCAAATGTGCTTGTAGCTATCTTTGCCGAGCGTGAAAGCCATGCGGCTTTCTTCCTGCAGGAACAGCAGATGACCCGCTATGATGCGGTCAACTACATTTCCCATGGAATTTCCAAGCGCCCGGGCATGTCAGAGCCACGCACACCGCTGGGCGCGGAGAGCAACAATGAAGAATCGCATGCTTCGGAGTCTGATGAAGGGACCAAGAAGAAGCAGGATGCGCTGACGGCTTATTGCGTCAATCTGAACGACCGTGCCAAGGCCGGCAAGATTGATCCATTGATCGGTCGTGACCAGGAAATCAGCCGGACGATCCAGATTCTTTGCCGCCGTTCCAAGAACAACCCGCTTTATGTTGGTGATCCGGGCGTGGGCAAGACAGCCATTGCCGAAGGTCTCGCAAAGCGGATCGTCGAAAAGAAAGTGCCGAGCGTACTTCAGGACGCCACAGTGTTCTCGCTTGATATGGGAACGCTTTTGGCCGGTACACGCTATCGCGGCGACTTCGAAGAACGTCTGAAGCAGGTCATCAAGGAACTCGAAGAGTTTCCGGGCGCGATCCTGTTCATCGATGAAATCCATACGATCATCGGAGCCGGAGCCACATCAGGCGGTGCAATGGACGCGTCCAACCTTCTGAAGCCAGCGCTGTCATCAGGTGCAATTCGCTGCATTGGTTCAACAACTTACAAGGAATTCCGCCAGTTCTTCGAGAAGGACAGGGCACTTGTTCGCCGTTTCCAGAAAATCGATGTGAACGAGCCTTCCATTCCTGATGCAATCGAGATCATGAAGGGCTTGCGGCCGTATTTCGAAGACTTCCACAAGGTGAAATACACTGTGGAGGCAATCAAATCGGCTGTGGAACTTTCGGCACGCTATATCAATGACCGCAAATTGCCGGACAAGGCAATTGATGTGATCGACGAGACTGGTGCAAGCCAGATGCTACTGCCCGAGGCCAAGCGTAAGAAGTCAATCGGCGTCAAGGAAATTGAAGCAACAATCGCGACGATGGCCAGAATTCCTCCGAAAACTGTTTCGAAGGATGATGAAGCCGTACTTTCGAACCTCGAGGCTGAGTTGAAGCGGGTTGTCTATGGTCAGGATCTGGCTATCGAGGCGCTGTCTTCATCGATCAAGCTGGCGCGTGCGGGTTTGCGTGAACCTGAAAAGCCAATCGGCTCTTACCTGTTCTCCGGTCCTACAGGCGTGGGCAAGACGGAGGTTGCCAAGCAATTGGCCGCATCTTTGGGTGTTGAACTCCTGCGTTTCGATATGTCGGAATATATGGAGCGCCACACGGTTTCGCGCTTGCTGGGTGCACCTCCCGGTTATGTCGGGTTTGACCAGGGCGGCCTTTTGACTGATGGCGTCGATCAGCATCCGCATTGCGTGCTGCTGCTGGATGAAATTGAGAAGGCGCATCCGGACCTGTTCAACATCCTGTTGCAGGTTATGGATCACGGTAAGCTGACTGACCATAACGGCAAGCAGATTGATTTCCGCAACGTCATTTTGATCATGACGACGAATGCGGGCGCTTCCGATGCGGCAAAGGCAGCTATCGGGTTTGGCTCTTCGCGTCGCGAAGGCGACGACATGGAGGCCATCAACCGCCTGTTCACGCCGGAATTCCGCAACCGCCTCGATGCAATCGTTCCATTTGGTCCGCTGCCTGTTCCGGTTATTCATCAGGTGGTTCAGAAGTTTGTTATCCAGCTCGAGGCACAGCTTGCCGATCGCGGCGTGACATTTGATCTGCAGCAGGAGGCAATCGCCTGGCTGGCTGACAAAGGCTATGATGATCGCATGGGTGCACGCCCGCTGGGCCGTGTCATTCAGGAATACATCAAGAAGCCTTTGGCCGATGAGGTTCTCTTTGGGAAGCTCAGAAAGGGCGGTACCGTCAGGGTTTCTGTTGCCGAGAAGGCGGACGGAACTCGTGGTCTGGTACTCGACTACATAGCTGATGAGGTTGTGGTAAAGCCGAAGAAGGAAATTCCGGTCGAGAAAAAGCCGCTGGCACGAAAGAAGCCCGCAGCAAAGAAGCCGGTCCTTGAAAAGGCATCTGCAGGTGCGGTCAGCGATGAGCGGTCCGCTCCGGTAACGCCCAAGGCCTCGGTGCCGAAGGTGCCACGTAAGAAGTAACCAAAAGGCCACCTTCGGGTGGCCTTTTTCTTGCTGCCAATAGAGTTGCGATTAAAGCCTTTCCTGTTCAAATAGACGCATGGCTGATTCCGGAATCCCTACTGAAGAAACCCAGATGCCAGAACGCAGCCCTCTCGGCTGGTTTCTGGCTGGCGCTTCTTTGATTGGAAGCATTCCGGCGCTCATTCTCATGACTGCTCACGTGGGATTTGCCGGTTTTGCCAGTGAAAATGGCGTCACCATGCTGCAGGCGACATTCATGGTGGCTTCAATTTGGGCGCTGCCTGCCAATATCGTCTTGATCGGGGCTATTTCCGGCGGCTACTCGGTACTTGCCACGGCAATTGCAGTTGGTCTGTCGTCAATACGGCTGATGCCCATGGTTGCTGCTTTCATACCGGAAGTGCGGGGACCAAGAACCAAAAAGAGAGTTCTCATTCCACTCGCTCATTTCATCGCGATCACTGCCTGGGTGGTTGGTATGGAAAAGCTCAAACATGTGCCGCGCGACATGCGTCTGACATTTTTTGCCGGGCTGGGTATCACCCTCACTTCGGTTAACACGCTTGTTGTTGCGCTCGTTTACTGGCTGTCGGCAAGCTTCCCACCTCTTGTCTTTGCGGCCCTGTTTTTTCTGACACCCATGTACTTTCTCTCATCACTTTGGGGATCGGCGCATGATCGCTCCGTGCATGTCGCCATGGTTTCAGGGTTGCTGCTGTTTCCGCTGATCCACTATATCGCCCCTGCTTATGATCTGCTTTTGACGGGCTTTGTCGGTGGTTTGGTAACACTGGCCTATGTGCGGATAATGCGTATGCGGAGCAAACCATCATGACCTGGCAAAGTCTTTCAGACTGGTGGTGGCCATACGTCTTTATCTTGCTAGGCGGAGCTTTCCCTACCTATATATGGCGCTTCATCGGCGTATTTATCGGAGGACGTGTCAGTGAAGATTCCGAAGCACTCATTATTGTGCGTGCCGTTGCAACGTCACTCGTCGCAGGCGTTATCGCGCAGCTGATCCTTTATCCTAGCGGAGCTTTGGCCGAGTCATCCGTGTATTTGAGAATAGGCGCGGCCCTGGCCGGATTTCTCGCCTATCTCTACCTTGGTAGACGCGTCATTATCGGCGTTGTCGTCGGAGAAGCCATTTTGATCGCAGGACTGCTTTTATAGGCTTCCCAAAGCTGTCCGGATCTTTTCCGCATTGGTTGCAAGCACCGCATTGTCTTCCATCGTATTGTTATGTGGCTTGAGTGCTATCCCGTCAAAACGCGGGATGATATGAAAATGCAGGTGGAAAACCGTTTGTCCGGCAGGAGCTTCGTTGAACTGAGCGATGCTGACACCATCGGCATTGAAAGCCTTGATCACGGCTTTCGCAAGTTTCTGTACCGTTGCAACGGCTGCGGCAAGATCACTCGCGCCGACATCCAGAATATTGCGACTTGTTGATTTGGTCAGAACAAGGCAATGGCCTTTGCCCTGCGGCATCACATCCATCAATGCAAAGGTGCTGTCGTCCTCATAAATTTTATGGGAAGGAATTTCTCCGCGTAGAATTCGCGCGAATATATTGTTGTTGTCGTATTGCTGGCTCATGCTGCGCTGTCCCTACAAAGTAATGGCTGATGTTTTGATCATGCCGACATGCGGGTCAAGCATATTTCAAATGGCCTGCGCTTATTGTCCGGATTTTTTGAACGGCGCATGCTCATTCAGCACGTCACTCATGAGCGCAACGTCGGTGCGTTCATGCCGCAGAAAATCATTGACTGCGCGCCGCAACCCCTCATGGGCGATGTAATGCACCGAATTGGTAATGACCGGAAGATATCCGCGGGCCAGCTTGTGTTCGCCTTGTGCACCCGCTTCAACCACCCGCAACTTGCGTTCAATGGCGAAATCAATGGCCTGATGGTAACAGACCTCGAAATGCAGGAAGGGGTGATCTTCGATACAGCCCCAATTTCGGCCGTACAACCTGTCGGCTCCAATGAAATTGATCGCTCCAGCGATATAGCGGCCATCGCGGCGAGCCATGACCAGCATGATATCGTCAGACATACGCTCGCCGATCAACTGATAGAACTTACGGTTCAGATAGGGGCGGCCCCATTTGCGGCTGCCGGTGTCCATATAGAACGCATAGAAATCGTCCCAAATCTCTGAAGTTAGCTGGCCGCCGGTGAGCCGTTCGACCGTGATGTCGTTTGCCAGTGCCTCGCGTCGCTCTTTCTTCAATGCCTTGCGCTTGCGTGAGGCAAGGCTATCGAGGAATTCATCGTAACTTGCATAATCATCATTGATGAAGTGGAATTGCTGGTCGATGCGATGCAGAAATCCCGCCTCACTGAATGATACAAGATCTGTTTCATCAACGAAGGTCGAATGTGCCGATGAGACCTTGAGCTGTATGGCAAGCTGCTGGAGACCATTGGCAAGTGCTGCGCGCACTGCATCGCCATCCCAATCGCCATTGACCAGCAAACGCGGTCCGGTGGCGGGGGTAAAGGGTATGCTCGCCTGCAACTTCGGATAGTAACGCCCGCCGGCACGTTCAAATGCGTCCGCCCAGCCATGGTCAAATACATATTCGCCCTGGCTATGGCTTTTCAGGTAGCAGGGAACAGCGCCTACCAGCGTGCCGCACTCATCTTCAAGTCTCAGGAACTGCGGCAGCCATCCTGCTTTCGTTGCAACGCAACCTGAATCCTCAAGCGCTGAGAGGAAGGCATGGGAAATAAACGGATTATAATGGGGCTGGTCACGGGATGTTCCTGCCAGCCCTGACCATTCCAAAAGCGTGAAAGCGCCAATGCCTTCGCAGACACGCAAGGTAAAATTGCCTTGTTCGAGATTTTGCATCGGCAGGGTGTGCTTTCCGTCAGCGAAAGTGAACCGAAAGCAGCGCTCCCGGTCCCTAACCCTAAGCTAGGTAATTGATCCGCTGATACAAGAGGCCGGATGGGCCTTATGCTATGCGCGGATCAAAGCCTTCAAATGTGATCTGGTCAGCCAGAGCATCGCTTTTGGCCTTGTCGTCAGCGCTGCGGACCGTCCATGAGATAACCGGCAGATCAAGATGTGAGCGAACGAACTCCAAAAAGCGATTTTCCAGATGGTGTACATTGTAGGAAACGAAGTCGATTTCATAGGCGAGCATTGAGAAATGCGCTTCAATATCCTCATCACGCAGGCCTTCTGCCGTGAGCCCGGCTGGAATGCCGGGTGCATCCTTGCCGAACAGGCGAATAAGATGATGATCGAAAGACATGATGGCGGCCTGACCATCATAGGCGGCGAGGTCGCTGGCAACAGCTTTCACCAGCCCATCATCCCGCCCGGCAATGCCCTTCAACTCGATGACAATAGGCACGCGGCCATCAATGAGTTTTAGCGAGTCGGCCAAAGTGGGAATGCGATCTTTCGTTCCGCCTATGCGGATTTCGCCAGCCTGCTGCGCGGTCAACTCATCAATATTGCCTTTTTGACCGGCAACGCGGTCCAGTGTGCCATCGTGGAATACAACGGCCTTGCCATCGGCTGAAAGATGCACATCGCATTCGATGGCATAGCCAGCGCTTGCGGCAGCATCGAAGGCGGAAAGGGTATTTTCCCAGCGCTTGTTGTTCAGATCATGCAGACCACGATGGGCTATCGGCGTTTTCGTCAACCAGTCAATCGATGGCATGTTCAGCGAACCTCAATGATGGCTTCGATTTCAACCGGAGCATTAAGGGGCAGGGCAGCAGTACCAACTGCAGAACGTGCATGGCGCCCGGCATCACCCAGCACTGCAACAAGCAGATCGGAAGCGCCATTGGCAACAAGGTGCTGTTCCGTGAAGCTTGGGGTCGATGCGACAAATACTGTGATTTTCACGATGCGGACAATTCTTTCAAGATCGCCAAGTGCGGCCTTTGCCTGAGCCAGAATGTTGACAGCACATGCCTGCGCACAAGCCTGACCCTGCGCCACATCAAGATCCAAACCGACCAGTCCCGTGTGGACGAGCTTGCCGCCGACCAATGGCAGCTGGCCTGATGTCAGCAAAAGGTTTCCCGTTTGCATGAAGGGCACGTAATTTGCGGCTGGAGCAGCGGCAACCGGCAGGGTTATGCCGAGCTCGCCAAGGCGGGATTCGATGGGATTGCTCATGATTTGTTATCCTTGTGTTTCGGAATCGCAATTGATTGTGATGGAAGTTGCGATTTTTGCCTCGCTTCCGCCAAGAGTTTTTTTAATATGCACGTTCAAATAGTGGAGAATCTTGTCGATGCGCGTATTACCCGTCCTTATTTGCAGTCTCGGCGTCATGGTTCTGAGTGGCTCTACCATGACATTTGCTGCCGGAACTGCAACGCTGGTTCCTCATCGCGCGATTTATGATCTGAAACTGGACAATGCACAGGATTCCAGCGGCATCACAGGATTGACCGGCCGCATGGTCTATGAGTTCAACGGCTCGGACTGCGAGGGCTATACAACCAATTTCCGGTTTGTGACGCGGGTGGATATGGAAGAGCAGCCGCAAAGGGTGACAGATCAACAGACCACGACCTTTGAGACTGCAAATGGCGAGAAGTTCCGCTTCGTCAACAAGACATTCGTTGATCAGAGCCTGACGAAAGAAGTGCGCGGCGATGCATCGCTGCTGAAGGACAAGACGGAAATCTCCCTGACCAAACCTGTTGCTTCCAAGGAGGATCTTGATCTTTCGCAGTTTCCGACGCGCCACATGCAGCAATTGATCGAGAAGGCTGTCGCCGGCGAGGTTTTCTACCAGACCAAGCTTTTTGACGGCTCGGAAGATGCCAACAAAATCATGGCAACGACCGTTGTCATCGGCAAATCGGGCGTGACCGAACCGGACGATGAAATCAAACACATGGGGCCACTGGCCAAAGATGCGACCTGGCCAGTCTCGATTGCCTATTTTGACGAGAAGGAAAAGGCAGAAGGATTGCCGAGCTATCGCATCAACTTCAAGATGTATCGCAATGGCGTAACACGCGACCTGAAAATGGATTACGGCGATTTCTCCATGACCGGCAAGCTGGTAAATCTGGAGCTGTTCGATGCGCCCAAGTGCAAGAAGTAGGGCAGGGCTGAAGTCTTTTATGTCGGACGCCCTTGCGTTTGCCGCGATTATCCATTAACAGCCGCTTCATTCCACACACGGGATTTGGGTTGATATCGGGAGAAATCCGATATGGCCTCCGGTGGCGGGTTTCCCGCCTCTTCCCGTGGAGGTTCAACCGGAAAAGGAAAATACAAGATGGCATTGCCTGATTTCAGCATGCGTCAGCTCTTGGAAGCTGGCGTTCACTTCGGCCACCAGACACATCGCTGGAACCCGAAAATGGCACCATACATTTATGGTTCCCGCAACAACATTCACATTCTTGACCTTGCCCAGACCTATCCGCTGCTCAACACAGCGCTGAAGAAGGTTTCGGACACCGTTGCCCGTGGCGGCCGCGTTCTGTTCGTTGGCACCAAGCGTCAGGCTTCGGACATCATTGCCGACGCCGCTACACGTTCTGCCCAGTACTATGTCAACGCCCGCTGGCTCGGCGGCATGATGACCAACTGGAAGACGATTTCGAATTCCATTCAGCGTCTGCGCAAGCTTGACGAACTTCTTTCCGGCGAAGCACAGGGCTTCACCAAGAAGGAGCGTCTGAACCTTGACCGTGAACGCGAGAAGCTCAACCGCGCTCTCGGTGGTATCAAGAACATGGGTTCGGTTCCGGACCTGATCTTCATCATCGATACCAACAAGGAAGCGATTGCAATTCAGGAAGCCAAGCGTCTTGGTATTCCGGTTGTTGCAGTGATCGATTCCAACTGCGATCCGGACCAGATCGATTTCCCGATCCCCGGCAATGACGATGCTTCCCGCGCTATTTCGCTTTATTGCGACCTGGTTGCCAAGGCAGCTCTCGACGGCATTCTGCGCCAGCAGGGTTCGCTCGGCATCGACGTTGGTGCGCAGGAAGAAGCTCCTGTTGAGCCAGCTCTCGAAGCTTCAACAGAAGAAGCTCCTGCACAGGAAGGTGAAGCCTCAGCTTGAGGCTTCATACACCCGTCTTATCGGGTGGTTAAAAACGATTCGACTGGCGCTTGATGCGCCGCAAGGTTGGCATGCTGGTTCACCAGTATGCCTTCGTTTTTAAAGTGGTTTTGGTACAGATAGCTTCTGAAGCCACTTTATCTTTTTGTTTTCACGCAGTTTCGAACGGAAAGACGCTCCGTGTTTTCCCGGGATTGCTTTGAGAAGAGGCGATTAGAATGAGCATTACCGCAGCACAAGTAAAAGAACTTCGCGAAATCAGCGGCGCTGGCATGATGGATTGCAAGACAGCCCTGACCGAAACCAATGGTGACATGGAAGCCGCCGTCGACTGGCTGCGTGCGAAGGGTATTTCCAAGGCTGACAAGAAGGCTGGTCGTACAGCTGCCGAAGGTCTGGTTGGCGTTGCAACGAACGGCAAGAAGTCGGTTGTTGTAGAAGTGAACTCGGAAACAGACTTCGTTGCCCGCAACGATGCGTTTCAGGACATCGTTCGCAATGTTGCAAATGTTGCGCTGACGACAGACGGCTCGACCGCCGCAGTTGCTGCCGCAAGCTATCCTTCGACAGGCAAGTCTGTCGTTGACACGATCAAGGATGCCGTTGGCACAATTGGCGAAAATCTATCGTTCCGCCGCTCGACTGCGTTGAGCGTTGGTGAAGGTGTTGTCGCAACATATATCCACAATGGCGTTTCGGACGGCCTCGGCAAGCTCGGCGTTCTCGTTGCTATCGAGACTACAGGCAATGCCGATGCAGCAAATGCATTTGGTCGTCAGGTTGCAATGCATGTTGCCGCGACCAACCCGCTCGCATTGACTGCAGCCGAGGTTGATCCTGCTGCTGTTGAGCGCGAAAAGGCTGTATTCACTGAATCCGCCCGCCAGTCCGGCAAGCCAGACAACATCATCGAAAAGATGGTCGAAGGCCGCCTGCGCAAGTTCTACGAAGAAGTTGTTCTGCTTTCACAGGCTTTCGTTATCAACCCTGACCTGACTGTCGAAGCCGCGCTCAAGGATGCGGAAAAGGCAATTGGTGCGCCAGCAAAGATTACGGCATTTGCCCGCTTTGCTCTGGGTGAAGGCATCGAAAAGGAAGAAACAGACTTTGCAGCAGAAGTTGCAGCAGCTGTTAAGAAGTAATATTCGACGACTTAAACCGGAGGGCATCGCGTGACAACGCGGTGCCCTTCGTGTATCCGGAATTTGCATTCAATTTAAAATGACCCTGAGGAGGCTCCATGGCTGGTACGGCTGTCTACAAACGCGTTCTGCTGAAAGCCTCTGGTGAAGCTCTTATGGGCGACCAGGGATTTGGTATCGATGTTGCGGTGGCCGACCGCATCGCCAGCGACATTGCCGAAGCGCGGGCACTGGGTGTTGAGGTTGGTGTCGTCATCGGGGGCGGCAATATTTTCCGCGGCGTCGCGGTAGCGTCCAAAGGTGGTGATCGCGTTACCGGTGATCACATGGGCATGCTGGCCACTGTCATCAACTCGCTGGCCCTTCGTACCTCCCTTGTGAAACTTGGTATTGATACAGTGGTGCTTTCTGCCGTTGCCATGCCGGAGTTCTGCGAGACCTTTTCGCAAAGGCTTGCGACCGCCTATATGGATCAGGGCAAGGTGGTGATTTTTGCCGGTGGTACGGGCAATCCATTCTTCACAACCGATTCTGCTGCGGCGCTGCGTGCTGCCGAAATCAGCGCGGATGCCCTGTTCAAAGGGACGCAGGTTGATGGTATTTATTCAGCAGACCCGAAAAAAGACCCGAACGCAGTGCGATTTGATCATCTGACCCACAAGGATGTGCTTGATCGCGGCCTCGCTGTGATGGACACAACCGCTGTTGCCTTGGCACGCGAGAACAATATTCCGATTATCGTCTATTCAATCCACGAAAAAGGTGGTTTTGCAGAAGTGCTGCAGGGTAAAGGACGCGCAACAGTCGTGTCCGACAGCTAATTTGCCGGATCGCCCGAGAATATAGGAGCATTGAGTATGAGTGATGCACTCGATTTGAACGATTTGAAGCGCCGTATGGATGGTGCCGTGCAGGCACTGAAGCATGATCTTGGCGGTCTTCGTACAGGCCGTGCTTCGGCAAGCCTGCTTGAGCCAATTACTGTTGAAGCCTATGGCTCGCAAATGCCGCTCAATCAGGTTGCCAACATCACTGTGCCTGAATCACGAATGCTGTCCGTATCGGTCTGGGACAAGTCGATGGTCGGCAAAGTGGAGCGTGCCATTCGCGAATCCGGGCTCGGCCTCAATCCCATTACGGACGGAAACAATCTGCGCATACCTCTTCCCGAGCTTAATGAGCAGCGCCGCAAAGAACTCGTAAAGATTGCTCATCAGTATGTTGAGCAGGCTAAGGTTGCAGCACGCCATGTTCGCCGCGACGGCATGGATGAATTGAAGAAACTCGAAAAAGACGGTGACATCAGCCAGGATGATAACCGTGTACTGTCTGAGAAGGTTCAAAAGCTGACAGATGACACAATTTCCGAAATGGATAAGGTTGTCGCTGTTAAAGAAGCGGAAATCATGCAGGTTTAGAACTATAGTTTAGTTCTAACATCTATCGGAGGTTCAACCCATGTCCAACCCGCGTCACATTGCCATCATCATGGATGGAAATGGCCGTTGGGCAAAGGCTAGGGGCCTTCCGCGTGCTGCAGGGCACAAGGCTGGTGTGGAATCGTTACGCGAGACAATCCGCGCCGCCGGCAAGATGGGTATGCCCTTTCTGACGCTTTTTGCCTTTTCCTCGGAGAATTGGTCTCGGCCCCGTTCGGAGGTTTCCGATCTCATGGGGCTTTTAAAATTGTTTATTCGCCGTGATCTTGCGGATCTGCACCGCGAGAATGTTCGCGTTCGCATCATTGGCGAGCGTGAAGGATTGGCGAAAGATATTCTCGGACTTTTGAGAGAGGCCGAAACGCTTACGGAAAAGAACCAGGGCCTGACGCTGGTAATCGCCTTCAACTATGGCTCGCGCAATGAGATAACCCGTGCCGTGAAGCAACTGGTTGACGATGTTACGGCCGGGCGCGTGGATGGCAACGATATCACGCCCGAAGCCATATCGGCACGCCTCGACACTGCGGACATGCCGGACCCGGATATGATTATCCGTACCAGCGGCGAAATGCGGCTTTCCAATTTTCTGCTTTGGCAGGCGGCTTACTCGGAATTCATGTTCCTTCCGTGCTATTGGCCGGATTTCCGCCCGTCACATCTGGCCGAGGCGATAGAGACATTTCAGTCGCGAGAACGCCGTTTTGGCGGAGTAACAACACAGGAAATCGCCCTGTGATTCTTTCCGGCAATGGGCTGTCCAATCTGCAAAAGCGCATATTGAGTGCGATTGTTCTGATAGCCGTTGCCGTTATTCTCACTTGGGCGGGTGGTTTTGGTTTTGGCCTGCTTTCCAGCGCCATAGGGCTGGGCATACTGTTTGAATGGCTGTCCATGTCCAGGGACAGGACCAGCAGCCTCACGGGGGGACTGTCCTGGGCAGTCCTGATTGCAACATTGCTGGTGCTACTGTTCACGCAACATGTATTGACGATGTTCGCCATTTTGTTCGTTGGTGCTGCCGTGATTGCCGTGCTCGGAGGACGGGAATCGGGGTATTGGCCCGCTGCCGGGCTGATCTATGCAGGCTTTCCCGCCATATCGCTGACGCTGCTGCGTGGTGATACAGGGGATGGCTTTGCCGCGATCCTGTTTTTGTTTGCAGTCGTTTGGGCGACCGACATCTTTGCCTATTTCAATGGCCGGGCACTTGGGGGGCCAAAACTAGCCCCTAGGTTTTCACCCAACAAGACGTGGTCCGGCGCTATTGGCGGCACAGCGGCTGGCGTTGCCGCCGGTGTTGCCTGCGCGTCATTCATCACTCCCGGGGGCGGAGTGTCTTTGCCTTTCATAGCGCTGCTGATCTCAATCATTGCCCAAATGGGTGACCTTGGTGAATCCTGGATGAAGCGCAAGTTCGGAGCAAAGGATTCTGGCACTTTGATTCCCGGTCACGGTGGCGTGATGGACCGTGTTGATGGGCTTGTGGCTGCTGCTGCATTGCTATACGTCATCGGGGCAATTCTGGTAACGCCAGAAACGCCTTACGACATACTTTTCTAGACGGCTGAGCTTCCGGAGCCTTTGGGCTTATTGATTGAGTTGCGGGCCCGGAGGATACTTTGACAGATCTGTTGCACACGGTTTTTGGTACTCAAAGCGTGCTTGTCGGAACGATTGTGCCGTTCCTTATCGTTCTTACGGTTGTCGTTTTCGTTCACGAGATGGGTCATTATCTCGTGGGGCGATGGTGCGGTATCGGCGTGAGAGCGTTTTCAATCGGATTTGGGCCAGAACTGATCGGTTTCAATGATTCCCGGGGCACACGCTGGAAACTTTGCGCCATTCCCCTTGGCGGATATGTGAAATTTGCCGGGGATGAAGATGTAACCAGCTCTGCTGCCGCCGATGTTAAAACCATGACAGATGCGGAACGGGCGGTTGCATTCCACACGCAGCCAGTCTGGAAGCGTGCGGCAACGGTGTTTGCCGGTCCGGCGTTCAATATTTTGCTCACGGTTGCGATCTTCTCCGTATTTTTTGCGCTTTATGGAAGAATGATTTCCGATCCGACTGTTGCTGAAGTGCGCGCAGGGGGACCCGCAGCAATTGCAGGTTTCCAGCCGGGAGATCGTTTTGTCAGCGTCGATGGTGACAAGGTGGTTACCTTCGCCGACGTGCAGCGCCATGTTTCAGCAAGGGGCGGGGATGCGCTGACCTTTGTTGTTGAGCGGGCCGGTAAAGAAATTGAGCTTACCGCGACACCCGAACTTTCCGAGCAGGAAGACGCCCTTGGCAACAAGGTGAAAGTTGCAGTCATTGGCGTTGTTACCAATTTGCAGGCGGGAAATGTCCGCCGCATCGAATACGGTCCTATCGAATCGGTTGGTCAGGCCGTCCGGGAAAGCGGCTTTATCATTGCGCGCACCGGGCATTTTTTCAGCAGGTTCTTTGCCGGCCGGGAAGACAAGTGCCAATTGGGCGGTCCTGTGAAGATCGCAACCATGGCAGGTCAGGCAGCCAGTCAGGGAATCGACTGGCTGATTCAGCTGACGGCCATGTTGTCTATTGGTATAGGACTGCTTAATCTGTTCCCATTGCCCCCTCTGGATGGAGGGCATCTCGTATTTTATGCCGCCGAAGCGGTGTTGGGGAAGCCTGTAAGACCCGCGGTACAGGAGCTGTTTTTCCGTGCAGGGTTCCTTTTGGTGCTCGGATTCATGGGATTCGTTATCTTCAACGATCTCTTCGCATGCTGATGCGAAAATTAAACATTAGTGAAAATTTGAGGCGTGTTATGGCAAAACGACATGATCTGTTTACTATACGTGCCGAATGGCGTGGCATGGATGCCACTGTTATGTGGGAAGTAAACAGTTTTTAACCGTAAGCCTTGCGTGTATATAAAAACCGGCTATGACGGTGTACGAGTAATGCTTAGTCCGGGATCTCGCCCGGGTACAACGAGAAACGAAGGTTCATAAGGCCTATGGCGGCAAGTTCAAAATTTGTAGGTGCAGCGTCGGCGCTCGCCATTTCAGCAGCACTCGTCGGTTCGGGTGCGATCGTAACAACGGTCGCAGGCGTGACTGCAGCGCAGGCAGCTACTGTCAGCCGCATTGAAGTGCGTGGCAATACGCGTGTTGATGCACAGACGGTGCGTGACAATGTCGGCATTACGCCGGGCAAGTCATTTTCCAATGCGGATATCGATGCTGCTACCAAGCGCCTTTTCGCTACTGGCTTGTTCAGTGACGTGCGTATCAGCCAGTCAGGCGGTTCGCTTGTTGTCACCGTCAATGAAAATCAGGTTGTGAACCAGGTTATTTTCCAGGGCAACAAGAAGATCAAAGACCCTGCATTGCAAAATGCCGTGCAGTTGAAGCCACGCGCAGCTTTCGATCAGGCAACACTTGATGCTGATACCGAGGCAGTCCGCGCAGCCTACCGCAATGTTGGCCGTAGCGATGCAACTGTAAGTTCGCGCTTGATGGATCTTGGCGAAGGCCGCGTAAACGTTGTTTTCGACATCAATGAAGGCGACCGCACGAAGATTGCCAAAATCAACTTCGTTGGAAACCAGGCATTTGGTAATCGCCGTCTAAGCGATGTGATTTCGACCAAGAAGTCCAATCCGCTGTCATGGCTGACCCGTAACGACGTTTACAGCGAAGATCGCCTGCGTGCGGACGAAGAAGCGCTGCGTCGTTTCTATTACAATCGCGGTTATGCGGATTTCCGCGTTGTTTCCTCATCTGCCGATCTCGATCCGGCGACCAATGATTATACAATCAACATCACCGTCGAAGAAGGTGAGAAGTATACATTTGGCGGCGTGCAGATCGAAAGCTCGGTTGAAGGCGTTGATACAGCGCAGCTCAACGGTCTCGTGAAATCACGCGAAGGCGACACTTACAGCGCCAAGGAAATCGAAGATTCCATCATCAAGGTCTCCGAAAAGGTTGCCGGTCAGGGCTATGCTTTTGCGAAAGTAGAGCCTCGCGGTGATCGTAACTTCGAAAACCACACGATTTCAGTGACATATGCAATCGATCAGGGTCCTCGCGCCTATGTCGAGCGCATTGAAATCCGTGGTAACGAAAAGACCCGTGACTTTGTTGTTCGCCGCGAATTTGACGTCAGTGAAGGCGATGCGTTCAATCAGGTTCTAATTCAGCGCGCCAAGCGTCGTCTCGAGCGCCTTGAGTTCTTCCAGACTGTCAATATTTCCACTGCTCCCGGCTCGCAGCCTGATCAGGTTATTCTGGTTGTAGACGTTGTTGAGAAGCCGACAGGTGAATTCTCCATCGGCGGTGGTTATACGACTGGTGGTGAAAGCCCCGGTCCGACTGTAGAAGGCTCGATCACAGAGCGTAACTTCCTCGGTCGCGGACAGTATATCCGTATCGGTGCCGGTGGTGGTCTCGACAATAACCGTACTTACTCGCTTTCGTTTACCGAGCCTTACTTCCTCGGTCAGCGCATTTCTGCCGGTTTCGATATCTTCAAGCGCCAGTCAGGCGTGAAGGATAAGTACGATACCGATGTGACTGGTGGTACAATTCGTTTTGGTCTGCCTATTACAGAAGAATTGACTGCTGGCGTTGCATACAATCTCTCACAAGAAAAATATGAGATTGATGATGATGCAATGATGACGGATCCGAGTAATCCTAACGGGCCAAAGATTCCTGATCTTGACGAGATTTCTCAGGCTTTCGTGGATGCGGCAGAAAAAAGTCCGTGGATCAAGTCGTCAATCAGTTGGTCGCTTACCTACAACACTATTGATGACCTGAAGAATCCGCGTGATGGTATCTACGCCAAGTTCAATCAGGAATATGCTGGTATTGGTGGCGATGCGAACTTCCTGAAGACAACCGTTAAGGCGAGTTATTACAAGACACTTCTGGACGAGCTGGACGTTGTCGGTTTGGTCAACGTGGGTGCGGGCCATATCGAAGGGTTTGGCGGGGATGATCTGCGTGTGTTTGATACGTTCAAGAACACACAGGACATGATTCGCGGCTTCAAATATGCCGGCATTGGTCCTCGGGACGGAAATACGGACGACAAGAAGGGCAGTTTCCTTGGCGGCAACACCTACCTTAACGCCAGTCTCGAAACTCAGTTCCCAATTCCTGTGATTCCGGAAAGCCTCGGTATCCGTGGCGCACTCTTTGCTGACGCAGCGACGCTGTTCGGAAGTGATTTGAAGGGCGACGACGATATCGACGTAAAGGGCGAGAAGATGGAATGGCGCGCGTCTCTCGGTGCCAGCATCATGTGGGCATCGCCATTTGGACCGTTGCGCTTCGATTATGCCGTACCGGTCAAGAAAGTTGATGGCGATCAAGAGCAGAATTTCAACTTCGGCATGTCGAGCAAGTTCTGATAGATTGCTGACCTCCCGGGGGGAGCAAGTTTCCCCGGGGGAGAAAGTTAGTCGATGGCCGATCCGATCTTTTATGAGCCACTGTCAAACGTAACTATTGGTCAGATCGCGGATCTGGCCAATGGCGTTCTTGTGGACAGCTCTTTGGCCAACCGGCCCGTTTCCCGCCTGGCTTCATTGAATGATTCAGGCCCGGATGCGCTTGTTTTCATAGAGAGCAAGAAACTTGAGCTTGATCTAAGCGGGCTCAAAGCAGCTTGCGTATTGTGTACGGAAGCACTGAAACCGAGCATTCCGAAAAGCGTTGCCATTATTGTTGTGCGCCATCCACAGCAGGCTTTTGCCGCCGTTGGCCGCGCGCTCTATCCCAATGCGGTCAATGCGCATTTGTGGAGCGGGCAGACAGGCATTTCGCCCCATGCGATTGTGCACGAAACGGCAGAGATCGAGAGTGGTGTTACGATTGAGCCCGGTGCCATTATTGGCAGCCATGTTTCCATTGGGTCCAATACGGTAATTGCTGCCAATGTGGTCATTGGTAATGGCTGCAAGATCGGCCGTGATTGCTATGTCGCTCCTAGTTGCTCGGTTCAGTATGCATTTCTAGGCAATAGGGTGCTTCTGCATCCGGGTGTGCGCATCGGTCAGGACGGATTTGGTTATGTGCCGGGCAAAGCGGGTCTCGACAAGATGCCCCAGCTTGGCCGCGTTATCATTCAGGATAATGTCGAGATAGGCGCAAATACGACTGTGGATCGTGGTGCTTTGGCGGATACTGTCATTGGCGAAGGTACAAAAATTGATAATCTGGTCCAGATTGCTCACAATGTTCAAATTGGCCGTCATTGCGTTATTGCTGCGCAGTGCGGTATCTCCGGCAGCGTAATTCTTGGCGATATGACACGGCTTGGCGGCAGTGTCGGTATCAAGGATCATGTGACGATCGGGGCCAGCGTTGAAATTGCTGCAGCAAGCGGCGTTATGAATGATATTCCGGATGGTGAGAGATGGGCCGGAGCGCCCGCCCAACCGTTCAAGCAGTGGTTCCGTGAGATCGCCAGCGTACGCGCCATGACCCGGACCAAGAAGGAGAGCAGTGGAGATGAGTGATAACCTGAAAGCGGAAAGCCTCGGCGTTGCGGATATCCAGAAGCTACTGGCCAATCTGCCTCATCGCTATCCATTCCTATTGATCGACCGGATTGTTGATATTGATGCGGACAGATCAGCGACGGGCATAAAGAATGTCAGCATTAATGAGCCGCATTTTGCCGGTCATTTTCCTGAACTGCCGATCATGCCGGGCGTACTGATCATTGAGGCAATGGCGCAGACAGCTGGCGCAATCGTTCTTTTCAACAATGGTAGCGGAAAGCCTGGTCAGGTCTTCTTCATGACCATTGACAACGCCAAGTTCCGAAAGCCCGTTGTGCCGGGCGATCAGCTGAAGCTTCGTGTGACGAAGCTGAAGCAACGCGGCAACATCCATAAATATGGTTGCATCGCTGAAGTGGATGGCGTGAAGGTTGCCGAGGCGGAAGTAGCGGCAATGGTCAGTTTCCCGGACGAAGAAGTGACCGGGGCTTGATGTCGAGCATTCATCCTACCGCCATCATTGAGCAGGGCGCCAGGATTGGCGCTGGCGTCGCCATCGGCCCGTTTTGCCACATAGGGTCTGAAGCCGTTATCGGTGATAATGTTACGCTTTTGAGCCATGTCGTGATCATGGGGCTGACAACGCTTGGTGACGGATCAAAAGTCTATCCGAATGCCGTGCTTGGTGGCGATCCGCAGAACACGAAACAT
The DNA here is from genome assembly GCF_000282595.1 of Phyllobacterium sp. YR531. GTDB lineage: Bacteria > Pseudomonadota > Alphaproteobacteria > Rhizobiales > Rhizobiaceae > Phyllobacterium. The sequence continues at coordinate 40,435 of NZ_AKIZ01000040.1, read as the reverse complement.
AAGGGTGGGCCCACCACGCTTGTGATCGGCAGAAATTGTGTTATTCGCGAAGGTGTCACGATGCATCGCGGAACGGATGGCAGCCGGGGCATGACGACTGTTGGCGATAATTGCATGTTTCTTGCTTATTCGCATGTCGCTCACGACTGCATTATCGGCGACAATGTTACGTTCTCAAACAATGTGATGATCGGCGGCCACGTCACTATTGGCAACAATGTGATCATTGGCGGTGGCGCGGGTATCCATCAGTTTGTGCGTGTTGGTCATCATGCCTTTATTGGCGGCCTTGCTGCCTTGGCCAGCGATCTGGTGCCTTACGGCATGGCAATCGGCAATCATGCTTATCTTGGCGGCTTGAATATCGTTGGTATGAAGCGTTCAGGAATGGCCCGTCCGGAAATTCATAATTTGCGTCATGCTGTGCGTATGCTGTTTGACCGCACGAAATCGATCAAAAGCCGTGCTGAAGATGTTCGCATCGCATTTCCGGAATCGCCTGCGGTGGCTGATCTGATTGACTTTATCAGCACCAACACGAAGCGCGCCTTTTGCACACCGCCACTCGATTCTGCAATCGAGATCAGTGACAGTGACGCAAGCTAGCCGCACGTCACAGGAAACAGCACAGTTGCCTATCGCGGGCCGCACCGCCATTGTCGCAGGTAACGGTTCTTTGCCGGTCGCTGTGGCAGCGAGCTTGCGTGAACAGGGCAGCAATCCGTTGATCGTAACGATCAAGGGTGAAGCCGACCCGGAGCTTTATGCGGGCGATCATGCTGAGATATCCATCGTAGAACTCGGTGGCCTGATGAAGATTCTCAAATCCGAAAACATCACCAATGTTGTGCTGGCGGGTGGTATCAAGCACCGGCCCGAGTTTCGGGCTGCGCTGAAACCCGGCAATGGTAATCTGGTCGCACTGTATCGCTTTATGAGAGCCTTTCGGCTAGGCGATGATGGTCTGCTTCGCGCGGTTGTCGCAACGATAGAATCCTATGGGTTCCGGGTGCTTGGTGCCCATGAAATCGTGCCCGATCTTCTTGCGCCTGCGCCGGGGACGATAACCCGCAAAAAGCCGACACAGGAAGGTATCGAGAACATTCAAGCTGCGCGAAAAGCAGCGGTTTTGATAGGCTCGCTCGACATAGGTCAGGCCGCTATAGCAATAGGTCGCCGTGTTGTTGCACTTGAAGGCGTAGAGGGTACTGATGCGATGTTGCAGCGTGTTGCCGACCTGCGTCAGGCAAAGCGTATAAACCGTAAGGGTGGCGTGCTCGTCAAATGTGCCAAGCCGCAGCAGGAAGTCAGGGCGGACCTGCCTGCAATTGGTGTAAGCACTGTTGAAAATGCTGTGAAAGCAGGACTCAGCGGCATTGCTGTCGAGACGGGGCGGACCTTGATTTTAGGCTATGGTGAAACCATTGCTGCTGCCAATGCAACTGGCCTATTCATCCAGACTTTCGAGCAGGAGGAAAGCTGATGACTGGCAAAACGCTGCGGTTGGCCATCATAACGGGTGAAGAATCCGGCGACCAATTGGGCGCTGATCTCGTCCGTGCACTCCGCAGTCGCTATGACGGAGAAATTACACTGACTGGTGTTGGCGGTGACCACCTTGCAGCGCTTGGTCTGGACAGCCTTTTCGACCAGCACGAGATAGCGCTTGTTGGCTTGAGTGCTATCGTACGAAAGCTTCCTCAACTCATTCGCAGAATATCGCAGCTTGCAAAGTCGATTGTTGCTGCCAAGCCGGACTGTCTGGTTATCATAGACAGTCCCGATTTTACCCACCGTGTCGCGCGCAAGGTGAGGGCGGCAGACCCCTCGATACCCATTGTGAATTATATCAGTCCTTCGGTCTGGGCATGGCGGCCGGAACGCGCCAAAGCGATGCGATCCTATATAGATCATGTTTTGGTCATCCTGCCATTTGAAGTGCAGGCTTTGAAGGATCTGGATGGTCCGGCATCGACCTATGTCGGGCACAGGCTTGTTTCCTATGCACCCTTGCTGGACGCCTCAGAGAAGAACCGGGCGCGAAATGCCGGGCTTGCCGATCGCGCGGTTAAAAACCTTTTGATCTTGCCCGGCTCACGCCGCTCGGAAATCACCAGTCTTATTGATGCTTTTGGCGAAACGGCAGAACTGCTTGTGAGCCGGGGCAATCAGATCAATGTGACCATACCGACATTGCCGCGTGTTGAATCGATGGTTCGTGAATTAACTGCAAAATGGAAGGTGCGACCCAACATTGTTGTCGGTGAAGCCGAAAGATTGCGGGCATTTGCAGAGGCCGATGCTGCGCTTGCGGCTTCGGGCACAGTATCATTGGAACTGGCATTGGCCCGTGTTCCGACGGTGCTTTCCTATAAGCCGGATTTGCTGGCGCGGACTTTCCTCGCTCCACGCATAAAAATCTGGAGCGCAGCGCTTCCTAACATCATAGCTGATGAGCCGGTGGTGCCTGAATATTTCAATGTGTTCGTTCGGGCTGGATCACTCGCACGGCAATTGGAACAATTGCTCAAGCCAGGATTGCGCCGTGACGCACAATTGCAAAGCTTCGACAAGATCGCTCAACTGATGCATACGGACAGGCCCGCGGGGGACATTGCGGCGGAAAAAGTTCTTGAACTTGTAAGGCTTTGAATATCGAACATTCAACTAAACAAAAAAGGCGCCATCAGGCGCCTTTTTTGTTTTGCAAGTTCCGCTTATTTGCGGCTCTCGACGTTTACATAGTCACGCTGCGTCGCGCCGGTATAAAGCTGGCGTGGACGGCCAATCTTCTGCAACGGGTCTTCAATCATTTCTTTCCACTGCGCGATCCAACCTACGGTACGTGCGACGGCAAACAGAACAGTAAACATCGTGGTGGGGAAGCCAAGCGCCTTCAATGTAATGCCGGAATAGAAATCGACATTAGGGTATAGCTTCTTTTCGATGAAATATTCGTCTGTTAGCGCGATTCGTTCAAGTTCCATCGCAACGTCGAGCAATGGATCATCCTTGATGCCCAGTTCTGCAAGAACTTCACGCGTTGTCTGCTGCATGATCTTGGCGCGGGGATCGTAGTTCTTGTAGACGCGGTGACCGAAGCCCATCAGGCGGAACGGATCGTTCTTGTCTTTGGCGCGTGCAATGAATTCAGGGATACGGTCAACCGTACCGATTTCACCAAGCATGTTCAGTGCAGCTTCATTGGCACCGCCATGGGCAGGCCCCCAAAGGCAGGCAATGCCAGCAGCAATACAAGCGAACGGATTTGCACCGGAAGAACCAGCAAGACGTACAGTTGACGTTGAAGCATTTTGCTCATGATCCGCATGCAGGATGAAAATACGGTCCATCGCGCGGGCAAGAACAGGATTTGGAACATAATCTTCACAAGGTACAGCAAAGCACATGTGCAGGAAGTTGGTTGCGAAATCGAGATTGTTCTTTGGATAAACGAATGGCTGGCCGATATGATACTTATACGCCATGGCAGCGAGGGTAGGGATTTTCGCGATCATGCGGATCGAAGCGACCATGCGCTGATGCGGATCGGAAATGTCTGTTGAGTCGTGATAGAACGCGGACAGAGCGCCAACGCAACCAACCATGACAGCCATGGGGTGCGCATCGCGGCGGAACCCGCTGAAAAAGCGCGACATCTGCTCATGCACCATCGTGTGGCGCGTTACGCGGAAATCGAAGTCCGCCTTCTGGCTCTTTGTCGGCAATTCGCCGTAAAGCAGCAGATAGCAAGCCTCGAGAAAATCGCCATGCTCGGCAAGTTGTTCAATAGGATAACCGCGGTGGAGCAGAATGCCCTCGTCACCATCGATATAGGTAATTTGCGACTCGCAGGAAGCCGTGGATGTGAAACCCGGGTCATATGTGAATGCGCCGGTGTTCTTGTAGAGAGTCCCAATGTCTACGACATCCGGTCCGATGGTCCCCTTTTTTATGGGTAAAGCGAATTCGTGACCATTGAGATCGATGTTTACGCTGTTCTCAGACATTGCCGTTCCTTTCTTGCTTTACTTGCGCTGAACCAGCGCAAAAGCACCTTCCTCGAATGAGGTTATTTCCGTGATTTTTGCAGGCAGTGCACCGTACCCGAAAGGCACAATGTTGCAATGCAAAAATGCAATCAAACTTGCGTGCTATCACCCTTTTAATTGATCCTCGATGCGTCCGAGCGATTCATCCCGCCCAAGCACTGCCAGTACGTCAAAAACGCCCGGTGACGTTGCTCTTCCCGTTAATGCAGCACGCAAGGGTTGAGCAATCTTTCCAAGTTTAAGGCCGGTTTTCTCAGCATGTATGCGGACTGCTGCATCAAGAGCTTCAGCTGTCCAGTCGGTGACGCCAGCCAAATCGGGCAAAACACCTTGTAGGACAACCAAGCCTTCTTCATTGAGCAGGCCAGCAGCTTTTTCGTCAAGCGGCAGTGGCCGTTCGGCGAACAGATACTTGGCGCTATCAGCGAGTTCGACAAGTGTTTTTGCGCGCTCCTTCAGGCCGGGCATGGCGGCGAGAAGCTGCGCTTTGGTGGTATCATTCAGGCGAGCGGCTATCTCGGCCCCGCCTTCAATCTCGGGAAGCACATCGATCAGGGCTTTGACCAGATCGGCATCTTCAGAAATTCGCATGTAATGGCCGTTGATTGCTTCCAATTTCTGGAAGTCAAAACGTGATGCGCCCCGATTGATATCAGATATTTCGAACCATTGGATCATCTGCTCGTCCGACATGATCTCGTCATCGCCGTGGCTCCAACCAAGGCGGACAAGATAATTGCGCAAGGCAGCGGGCAGGTAACCCATGGCGCGGTAGGCCTCAACGCCGAGTGCACCATGACGCTTGGACAGTTTTGCGCCGTCAGCGCCATGAATAAGGGGGATATGGCCCATGACAGGCACATCCCAACCCATGGCGTTATAGATGACAGTCTGGCGCGCCGCGTTGGTCAGATGATCGTCGCCACGAATAATGTGTGTTACGCCCATATCATGATCATCGACAACGACCGCGTGCATATAGGTCGGATTGCCGTCGGAACGCAGGATGATGAAATCGTCGAGATCCTTGTTGGGAAAGCGAACATCGCCCTGCACCTGATCGCGCACCAAGGTTTCGCCTTCCTGCGGTGCCTTGATACGAATGACAGGTTTTACACCTTCCGGTGCCTCTTTCGGATCGCGATCACGCCAACGGCCGTCATAACGGGGCGGGCGGCCCTCGGCGCGTGCTTTTTCACGCATTTCTTCCAGCTCGGCCTGCGAGGCATAGCAATAATAGGCCCTACCCTTTGTGACCAGTTCTTCGGCCACTTCTCGATGGCGGGGCGCGCGCTCAAACTGTGAAACGACATCGCCGTCCCAATCGAGACCGATCCATTTCAGCCCGTCAAGTATGGCGGCAACAGCTGCTTCAGATGAACGTTCGCGATCAGTATCCTCGATGCGCAGCAACATTTTGCCGCCAGTGTGCTTGGCATAAAGCCAGTTGAACAGAGCTGTACGAGCGCCACCGATGTGCAGATAGCCGGTGGGTGAGGGAGCGAAACGGGTAACGACAGAAGATGACATAGGGTCTCCAGGGCAGTTCGGTCTATTAGTCGAACGTCCAATCGAATTGATTTGGCGTTGATGTACCATAGCGGTGCTGTCGTGCAAGGGCATAGGCAGAAATGGGGATCAATGATAGAGCCGTCAACCGACGAGAAAACGAGAGAAACGCACTTCTGGGTTCATCCGGAAAATGCAGGCCAGAAGCTTGTCAAAACGTCTACGGCAGGTTCAATCGACTTTAGCCGTAGTGGGGTCAGCAATAGGCTGGCTTTCTTCAAGCAAGTTGTCGAATTGAGAGTTCTGGCTGGCTTGAAAGCAGTGCCGGTGGCATTTGATAATGAACTGGCGCGGGGTACAAAATTTCTTTTCCTCCCGGTATTTGCAGGGGCTGGCGCTGTAACCTATTTCAACGCCGCCGCCGAACCGCGTCTCAGCCCGATTGTCCTTGGAATTACAGCGATCGCAGGCTGTTACCTGCTGGCGCAGAACAGAACCGCAATAAGGTTCGTTTTGCTGTTTCTGATTGCATTCGCCATAGGCCTGCTTTGCGCAAAGCTTGAAACGATAAGGGCTGCAACACCAATGCTGGGCTCTGAAGTGACGACCCGGGTGACGGGACGCATTTCGGCCCTTTCCAGAGATGCAAAAGGAGGATGGCGTGTTGTGCTTGACGTTATCGCCACAGAGCGTCCCTCTCTGCGTTTTGGACCGGACCGGATCGCAGTTTCCGCGCGCCACCTGCCGCGGAACCTCAGCATAGGGGATGGCTTGAAAGCACTGGTGCATTTACGCCCGCAATCGGGACCGGTTCGCCCGGGCAATTACGATTTTGCATTCTATAATTACTATCGCGGTATTGGTGCTAATGGATTTTTTCTCGGTATGCCCGAAAAGGTGAATGTGGAGCCAAAATCGGGAATATTGGCCGCCGGTTTTCTGGTGGTCAGTAATGTTCGCCAGCAACTGACACAGCGCATTTTGCAAAACATCAAGGGCGAGCCCGGTGATATTGCAACGTCACTGGTGACAGGGCAGCGCGATGGAATAAGTGACGAGACCAACAATGCCATGCGTATGAGCGGCCTGTCGCATATTCTGTCGATATCCGGACTTCATATGGCCCTTGTGGCTGCGATTATTATCGGGACACTACGAACCATATTTGCGCTCTTTCCGGGCGTGTGCGCGCGCTATCCGGTCAAAAAGCTGGCGGCGGTTGCCGCGCTGTGTGGTTCCGCCTTCTATCTTACGCTTTCTGGTGCGGACGTTGCTGCACAGCGCAGTTTTGTCATGCTTGCGGTCATGTTGCTGGCAATGGCAGTGGACCGGGCGGCGATATCAATGCGCAATCTTGCCATTGCAGCCTGTATCACCATTGCTGTTTCGCCCCATGAAGTGCTGGGGCCGGGATTCCAGATGTCGTATTCTGCCACGGCGGCGCTCATCGCCTTTTATGGGTGGTGGTCCCATCGACGAACGAAAAGTGGCCTGCGCAATCGGCCCGGATTGTGGTTTCTTCCATCGAAAGCGGCGGGATATATAGGCGGTATTGCCATGACCTCGTTGGTTGCAGGCAGTGTCAGCTCGATCTTTGCCGCCTATCACTTCAACAATACAGCGCCTTTTGGTCTCATTGGCAATGCGATCGCATTGCCGGTCGTTTCGATTGTTGTAATGCCATTCGCAGTTTTCGGCCTGCTTGCAATGCCATTTGATCTCGAATGGTTACCCTTTACGGTCATGGGCTGGGGCATTGAAATGGTTATAGTCATAGCGAAAGCGGTGACATCGCATTCTCCAAGTGGAAATTTTGGCTCAGTGTCCGGGGTTTCGCTTGCTTTCATGACGGTAGCGCTTGTGCTGCTCCTGTTCCTTTCAACCCGGCTGCGCTTGCTGGCATTGCCGTTTATTGTCGCTGCAGTGGTTATGACAGGTCACATCTCTGAGCCAGTAATAATGATTTCCGAAGACGGAAAGCTTGTTGCCATACGTACCGAGGACGATCAGCTGGCCATTAACCGCCAAGCTGGAAGTGTGTTCAATCTGAATAACTGGCAGCAGGGGTACGCGGCAACGCAGATCGTCAAACCTGCGGGAAGAGGCGATATTTCGAGTGGCTCGCAATTTGAATGTATCGACGGGTTTTGTACCGCCCGCGAACCCGGCGGACTGGTTGTCGCCTATGCGGATGATGCAAAACGAATGGCAGATGCGTGCGACGAAGGCGATATTGTCATTCTGGCTTTTGCTGCGGAGGTGCTTGGTTGCGCGAATGAAACAGCAATCGTTCTTTCCAAACGTGATCTGGCACTTAAAGGTGCAGCAGAAATCAGGTTTGACAGCTCCAAGCTTCATTCTCCCAAAGCTGATCCCCCACTCTCAGGAATTGCCTTGGCGACAGATGCACTCTCAAAACGACTGGCTTCGGTCGAGATCAGGCATGCCATTGGCGTACCAAACCGACCGTGGAACGCATACCGCATATACTCACGCAATGCGCGCAACCTTGACGAACGTCGGCGAGGTAAAAAAGACCCACAGGCGACCGAACCAATGTAATTCGGCTTTGGTGTTCTCAGGCGTCTTGCGCGCTTATGGCTTTCTAGTAACGACGGATCAGGCCTACCAGCTTACCCTGTACCTGAACGCGATCCGGCCCGAAAATCCGGGTTTCATATGCTGGATTTGCCGCCTCAAGAGCAATTGACGCGCCTTTGCGCCGGAAGCGCTTCAAAGTGGCTTCTTCATCATCCACCAGTGCAACCACTATTTCACCGGGACTTGCCGTATCGCCGCGCTTGATAACGACTGTATCGCCATCAAAAATGCCCGCTTCGATCATGGAGTCGCCTTTGACTTCCAAAGCATAGTGCTCGCCATTACCGATCATATCCGGCGGGAGGTTGAGCATATGGGTCTGGTTCTGGATCGCCGCAATCGGCACACCGGCGGCGATGCGTCCCATAACGGGAATGCTGATCATATTGGCAGCGACAATATCTGCGGCGCTAGGCTGCGGGCGAGGCGGCGCAACATTGCGGCCGAGACTACCCTCAATAACACTTGGAGAGAACTTGCGCTGGCTGTTCAGACCGGGCGCTATCGAATCCGGCAGGCGGAGCACTTCCAGCGCGCGCGCCCTGTTTGCGAGGCGGCGAATGAACCCCCGCTCTTCCAGAGCGGTAATCAGGCGATGGATACCGGATTTGGATGCCAGATCCAATGCATCTTTCATCTCGTCGAATGAGGGAGGGATACCCGTTTCTTTCAACCGTTCATGGATGAAAAGAAGAAGTTCATGTTGTTTGCGCGTGAGCATAGGGCGATCCTTACGTGGAATCGGAAAAACAAAACCAGAACAAACACTATATGTTCCAGTTGTGTTCCACAAGGATTAATATCTGGTATAAACCAGCTACTTAAGGCGCAAGACTTTTGAATTAAGACGAAAGAAGCGGGTTAACGACTCACTGGAGGGCCGCTCGACTGCCTTACAATGAGTTCAACAGGCCATAACTCGTGAATTTTATGGAGTGGCTCGCCATCGAGAACCCGAACCAGTATTTCTGCAATCCGGGTGGCGGCAGAGCGCATGGATGAGCGCGTGGTTGTCATCGAGGGAACCATGTTGCTCGCATTGAGATAGGGAAAGACGTCATCATGCGTGATGAGGGAAATCTGCTTGCCCAGCTGATATCCATTGTTGCGCACTGCACGGGCAACGCCGAGAGCAGTCATCATCGACCCCGCAATGATTGCCGTTGGTTGCGGTGTGCAAGCCAGCAGGCGTTGGGTTTCGCGAAAGCCGATCTCATCAGAAAAGTAGTCGTGCACTATAAAACGCGGATCGATCTCAATACCGCGCTCGCCCAATGCCTGCCGATACCCCAATTCGCGATGCTCGGAAAATGTGAAGCCGCGCAATCCGTCAATCATTGCGATATGCCGGTGTCCCAGATCGATCAGATGGCTTGCCGCTTGGTAGAAGGCGCCCTGATTGTCTATGTCCAGCCAGGCATGGGGTTTCTCAATGTTTGTGCGGCCATGCAGAACAAAAGGAAAGTTGGCGTCAAGCAGCATGGAAACGCGCTCGTCGACCAAAACCGGGCCAGAGACGATGATCGCGTCTACACGTTTGCTGGAGATGAGGCGCTTATAGACTGAAATTTCATCATTATCGACAATCGGGCTTAGCAGGAAATCGATCTCATCCCGGGCGAGGCGCTCTGCAAGGCCTGCGAGAAATTCTGCAGTATGCGGCCCGAAACGCTGACTGGAATCTGCCGGAATAACCAGGCCGATGGCACCCACACGGCCCATGGCGAGACGCCGTGCATTCGCATTCGCGCTGTAGCCAAATTTCAGCGCAGCCTTGTTTACGCGCTCACGTGTTGCCTCGTTGACTTCGGGATAACCGTTCAAGGCGCGGCTAACCGTCGTTTGCGAAAGGCTGAGTTTTTCAGCGAGTTCCTTCAGTTTCATGCTGGATGGTCCAACTTGTCTTCCGATCAGTACGTCAACGTTATTCTGCTTAATACAACCATACTTCAAAGCGCTTTAAATGAAATGCACAATTTTAATTGTCTTATTAATGGCGTTCATAAACTATTTATTGACAATCGATTTACGTTTTGACACTTTTCATCCAAAGCGCTTTGGATTGGTTAATTTGAACCCCGTTGCGCTTGAGGAGGGGTTTATCGATTGGGATTGCGTGCCGTCCGGCAGGGGTGATCCATCAAATATTTCTGGGAGGATTTATGAAAAAGAGTTCAATTCTTGCAGGTGCACTTTGTGCGACTCTGTTGTCTTCTGGTGCCTATGCGGCAAATCTTTCAATTGTTTACAGCTCGACGGGTAATGAGACTGCTGAACTGCGCAAGCAGCTTGACCGGTTTGAGAAGGAGACCGGAAATAAAGTTTCGATTGTTGCAATGCCGTCCAGCAGTTCAGACAATTTCGGGCAGTACCGTCTATGGCTGGCGGCCGGAAACACTGACATCGATGTCTACAAGACCGATGTGGTTTGGGCGCCTCAGCTGTCAGAGCAATTCCTTGATCTGACAGAAGCAGCAAAGGGCGTGATTGACCAGCATTTCCCATCGATCATTGAAAGCCAGACGGTTGATGGCAAATTGGTTGCCCTGCCTTTGTACACGGACGCCCCGGCGCTCTATTATCGCAAGGACCTTTTGGAGAAATACAAGAAACCAGTTCCCAAGACCTGGGATGAAATGGCTGCGACCGCCAAGGAAATACAGGATGCGGAGCGCCAAGCGGGAAACAAGGGAATATATGGATTTGTATTTCAGGGAAATGCCTATGAGGGCCTGACCTGCAACGCGCTTGAATGGGTAAAATCATCAGGTGGCGGCCAGATTATTGAGGCCGATGGGACGATTTCCATCAACAATCCGGAAGCCATTGCAGCGATTGACCGCGCCAAGGGTTGGATAAATACCATTTCACCCAAGGGTGCGCTTGCCTATCAGGAAGAAGAATCGCGTGGTGTTTGGCAGACGGGCAATTCTGTATTCATGAGAAACTGGCCCTATGCCTATTCCTTGAGCCAAGGTGCAGACAGCGCCATCAAGGGCAAGTTCGACGTTGCACCGCTACCCGTCGGCAAGGAAGGCGAGAAATCCGCCGCAACGCTTGGCGGCTGGAATCTCGCGGTTTCTAAATACTCGAAATCGCCGGAAGAGGCTGTGAAGCTGGCCTTGTTCCTGACAGCGATAGAGCAGCAAAAGGAGATGGCGGTAAACATTTCCCATCTCCCAACGATCAAGTCGCTCTATGATGACAAGGATATCGCCGCAGCTCAGCCACTGATCCCGCTTTGGAAACCTGTTTTCGAAACAGCTGTGCCAAGGCCATCCGCTCCGACGAAAGTCAAATATAACGAAGTGTCATCCATGTTCTGGAGCGCCGTTCACGACACATTGTCGGGCAACGGTACTGCAGCTGAAAATATCGAGATACTTGAAGCCAAGATCGCTGAGCTTCAGGGAGGTAGCTGGTAGGTTTCTGCCAGCTTAAGGGCACGGTGCAAGTGATTGGAAGCCTCCTGACAATTACTTGCACCGATTGCCTGAGTTCAAATCCCCGTTTCTCCAGGGCAGGAATTCAAACATGACCTCAACAGTATTGCGATCAGATTTGTTGCGCCAGCGGACACGCTCGGCCCAGCTTTTTCTCATACCGATGATCATTGCCCTGGCCATTGTTGCCGGGTGGCCGTTGATCCGGACCATCTATTTCTCTTTTACCGACGCTTCGCTGACCAATATGGGCGCGGCCAAATGGGTGGGGTTCAAGAATTACCTTTCATGGGTACAGCTGAAAAGCGGCCGGACCATTTACTCCGGCCTGCTGGTTGACCCCGCTTGGTGGAATGCCGTCTGGAATACAGTGCGCTTTGCCGTCATTTCCGTGGCGCTTGAGGCCTTTTTCGGAATGATCATTGCGCTGGTGCTTAACGCTGAATTCAAGGGCAGGGGCATTGTTCGTGCTGCAATCCTTATTCCTTGGGCAATACCGACCATCGTTTCAGCCCGCATGTGGGGCTGGATGCTCAATGATCAGTTCGGCATTTTGAATGACCTGTTCATGCGGCTTGGCTTTATCGATAATCCGATAGCGTGGACCGCAAGTTCTGACACTGCGATGATCGCAGTTTTGATCGTGGATGTGTGGAAGACAACGCCGTTCATGGCCCTGCTGATCCTTGCCGGCCTGCAAATGGTGCCAAGTGACGTTTACGAGGCTGCCAAGATTGACGGCGTTCATCCGGTAAAACAGTTTTTCCGCATTACGCTGCCGCTTGTCAGGCCCGCCCTGATGGTTGCGGTTATCTTCCGCCTGCTTGATGCCATGCGAATTTTCGACCTGATTTATGTTCTGACACCCAACAGTGCGCAGACAAAAACCATGTCAGTACTGGCGCGCGAAAATCTCATTGAATTCGACAAGTTTGCCTATGGGTCGGCGCAATCAACGCTGTTGTTCGTCGTGATCGCCTTCATGACCATTCTGGCTATCTGGATTGGCCGCGTTCGGCTGGATGGGGGAGACCGCTGATGCCTGTAGCTATCAAAAACACAGCATTCTATGGACTAGTTGCTCTCATCGTCCTGTTCGCCGTGTTTCCGTTCTATTACGCGATCATCACGAGCCTCAAAACAGGCAGCGCGCTCTTTACGATAGAATATTGGCCGACATCTTTCTCGCTGGCCAATTATGTGAGTGTCATAGAAACGGGGAGCTTTCCCCGCAATCTCCTCAATTCGCTTGTCGTATCCGGGTTGGTGGTTGCGTTGTCACTGCTCATGGCGGTTACAGCCGCTTTCGCGTTGGCGCGAGTGCGATTTCGCGGGCGCTCGCTATTACTCTTGACCATTCTTTCGGTCTCGATGTTTCCGCAAATTGCGGTGCTGGCCGGTTTGTTCGAAGTGATCCGCTTCCTCGGGCTATATAATACGCTCTGGGGGCTGATCTTCTCCTATACGATCTTCACTCTGCCTTTTACTGTCTGGGTGCTGACGACATTCATGCGGGACCTGCCGATTGAAATTGAGGAGGCAGCCATCGTTGACGGTGCAACGCCATGGGTGATTATCACCAAGGTTTTCCTGCCATTGATGTGGCCGGCACTGGTAACAACAGGGCTTCTGGCATTCATCGCCGCATGGAACGAGTTCCTGTTTGCGCTGACGTTTACCTCGTCCACAGAAACCCGCACAGTGCCTGTCATCATCGCACTTTTGTCCGGCAACAGCGCTCACGAAATTCCGTGGGGTCTGATCATGGCTGCATCCGTCATTGTTACGGTGCCGCTGGTGGTCCTGGTGCTCATTTTCCAACGTAAGATCATTTCCGGTCTCACCGCCGGCGGCGTCAAAGGCTAGAGCCTCGCGCTCAGGGGAGTTTCAAAAATGACAGTTATTCGCTTGAACAATGTCCGCAAATCCTTCGGTACCTATGATGTGATCAAGGGTGTGGATCTGGAAATCAATCCTTGTGAGTTCATGGTGTTCGTGGGGCCGTCAGGCTGCGGAAAATCCACACTCCTACGGCTGATAGCCGGACTGGAAGATATAACTTCCGGCACACTGGCCTTTGACGACAAGGTTGTGAACAGTCTTACCCCGTCACAACGCGGTATTGCGATGGTGTTCCAATCCTATGCGCTTTATCCGCACATGACCGTTTACGACAATATGGCTTTCGGTCTGAAGCTGGCAAAAGGCGGGGCTGACGAGATCAAGCGCAGGGTAAATGAGGCGGCGGAAATGCTGCAGATTACCGGCTATCTGGACAGGTTGCCAAAGCAGCTCTCCGGCGGGCAAAGACAGCGTGTGGCCATTGGCCGTGCCATTGTGCGCGATCCGAAGGTATTCCTCTTCGATGAGCCGCTTTCAAACCTCGATGCCGCATTGAGGGTGCAAACACGTCTTGAAATCGCCAAGCTCCACGCGAAAATGCACGAGACAACAATGATCTATGTGACGCACGATCAAGTCGAAGCCATGACCTTGGCCGACCGCATCTGTGTCCTTCGTGACGGCAATGTCGAGCAGGTCGGCACGCCGATGGAACTGTACGAGAAACCGCAATCCACCTTTGTTGCCGGATTTATAGGATCTCCGAAGATGAATTTCCTGACGGAAAAATTTGCCGATGCCTATAGGGCGCATACGCTTGGTGTACGCCCGGAACACCTTGAAATTCGCGATAAAGCAGGAACCTGGAATGGGAAGCTTATCCTTTCCGAGAATCTGGGTTCGGAAAGCTATCTCTATATCGATATTGGCGCGAAAGACCCACTCGTTGTCCGTCAGGACGGGTCGGCGCGCCAGCAGCCGGGCGATCTACTGCATGTTTCGCCCATTAATGACAATGTCCACCGCTTCGACCAAACGGGTCATCCGGCCCAAGCATGAAGCAAACACACAGCATAAAGTAAGGAAATGACCATGCCTATTCGTACGCTCGTCTGGGGTGAGAACGTTCACGAGCATATCAACAAGACCGTTGCCGAAATCTATCCCGAAGGCATGCACAACCAGATTGCCAAGCTGATCGGCAAGGACAGCAATATTACCGTGAAAACCACGACGCTGCAGGAACCGGAACACGGGCTGACCGACAAGGCGTTGGAAGAAACCGACGTTCTGGTGTGGTGGGGGCACCGTGCCCACGGCGATGTTGCTGATGAGATCGTTAAACGCGTGGCCAAACGCGTTTGGGAAGGTATGGGGTTGATTGTTCTCCATTCCGGGCACTTTTCAAAGATTTTCAAGCGTTTGATGGGTTCGCCATGCGCGCTGAACTGGCGTGAGGCGGGAGAGCGTGAACGGCTTTGGGTAGTCAACCCCGGACATCCGATTGCCAAGGGATTGCCTGCCTATTTTGAGCTTGAGAATGAAGAAATGTACGGTGAGCCGTTTTCGGTTCCAGAGCCGCTGGAAACGGTTTTCGTATCATGGTTCCAGGGCGGCGAAGTGTTCCGATCTGGACTGACATACCGCAAGGGCGCGGGCAACGTTTTCTATTTCCGCCCGGGTCATGAAACCTATCCAACCTACCATGACGAGACGGTGGGGCTGGTACTGCGCAACGCGGTAAACTGGGCATATAATTCAAACCGCTTCCCACACATTACAGAAGCTCCCAATGTGCCAGTTGAGAAGGCGTTGGAGCCTATTGAAGCGCGTGGTGGCAGCTTGCATGAGGCGGGCGAAGAAGGTTTCCGCTAAAGCCCAGTCTAGAATACTGAACGATTATATTGATATCGCGGCGCTGGCACTCAAGGGAGTGCAGCGCGCGTTTAAAGGACCGCAAGAATGCGCTTACTGATCCTCGGAACCGGCAGCATGGCCAACGCTCATGCAAAAAACTTCTCTGAAATTGAGGGTGTGACACTGGCAGGCGCGGTCGACGTGAATATTAGCAGCGTCGAGGCCTTCCGGGAAAAGTACGGGATCGAACGTGCTTTCACTTCACTGGATGATGCGCTCGCATGGGGTGATTTCGATTCCGTTGCCAATATCACCCCGGACAGCATCCACTACGCGACAACCATGCAATGTCTGAAAGCCGGCAAGCACGTATTTTGCGAGAAACCGCTTGCGGTCAATCATCATGATGCAATGGAAATGGCTGACACTGCCGAGGCAGCACATCTGGTTGGCATGGTCAACCTTACATACCGAAATGTCGCGCAGTTGCAGGCCGCGCGCAAACTGGTGACTGGTGGTCAGATCGGCAAGGTCAAGCACATTGAAGCCTCGTATCTGCAAAGCTGGCTCGTAGCAAAAATGTGGGGCGAATGGCGCACTGAAAGCCGCTGGCTTTGGCGCTTGTCGAAGAAACATGGCTCGAACGGCACGCTTGGCGACGTTGGCGTGCACATACTGGATTTTGTGGTCTATGCGACCGATACGGAAATCGACGAGATTTTTTGCCGGTTGAAAGCCTTTGACAAGGCGGACGGCAACAAGATCGGCGAATATGACCTTGATGCCAATGACAGCTTCACCATGACTGTCAGCTTCACCAATGGTGCGCTTGGCGTAGTCCACTCCAGCCGCTGGGCTACAGGGCATGTGAACGAGTTACGACTGCGCGTGTATGGCGACAAAGGCTCGCTTGAAATTCAACATCGCCACGACGGGTCAAAACTCATGGTTTGTCTGGGCGATGATGTGGAAACAGCGACGTGGAAAGAGCTTGAAGTCGAGCCTGTTTCCACAAACTATCAGCGTTTTGTTGAAGCGGTTGCACAGGGCAGAACGCTTGAACCATCATTCCGGCATGCAGCCAAGCTGCAGAAGGCAATCGACCTTGCGACGATAACGGAAAGCGATCGTAAAGAGCACCAACTTGAAGCAAATCTAGCGTAGCATCATGACCTTGCAGATCGTCCCCGCCTTGATGGCGGGGGCGTGAGGCTCGCGAATGATAAGGCACTCGGCGTCGCTGAGAAATTTGAGCATCGACGAATCCTGTATCGGATATGGCGTGGCTACAAGTGTACCGTCCGAGTTCCGTTCAAGCGTCGCGCGAACATAATCCTGGCGCTGGTCGTTGATGCCCATATCATGGCTTAAAATCGCCGCGCGCAAATCCGGATAATGTGTCAGGCCGAGCATTGCCCGAATGAGAGGAACCAGAAAAATATGCGCGCATATCAGGCTGGAAACGGGATTGCCCGGCAAGCCAAGAATGTTCATATTTTTCAGATGGCCGAACATTAGCGGTTTGCCGGGGCGCAGGGCAATCTTCCAGAAGGCCAGCTGCATGCCCTTGGCCACCAGTGCGGGTTGCACCAGATCATGGTCGCCAACTGAAGCGCCACCAAGTGTAACCAGAATATCGGCCTTGGCGCTGACAGCGTGGTCAAACGCGTCACTCAAGGCTTCCAGCCTGTCTTCTACAATGCCCAGATCAATTGGAAGTCCACCAGCCAGCCGAACGATTTCCATCAGACCAAAGCTGTTGGAAGCGATGATCTGGTCAGGGCGAAGTTCTTCACCGGGATTTACAAGTTCATCGCCCGTGGCAAGTATCGCCACCCGAGGCTGCCGATAGACCGGAACCTGCGGATAATTGGCCGCTGCCGCAAGCGCGAGCGCCGATGGGTCGAGCACCCGTCCAGCCTTGAGCAGTAAGTCACCCTGATTGAAGTCCAGCCCGGCTTTGCGAATGTTCTTCCCGAGGTCGAGGTTCTCGTTGATTTTGATTTCAGAACCACTCGCAACGGTATTTTCCTGAATTACGACACTATCCGCTCCGGCGGGAACTGGCGCTCCTGTGAAAATACGAACTGTCTCGCCAGTACCTACGGAACCTGAAAAGGCATGGCCAGCGGCAGACTGGCCGATCAATTTCAAGGTAACAGGTGCTTCAGCAATATCCGCTGCACGAACGGCATAGCCATCCATGGCCGAGGCGGCAAATGGCGGCTGTTGACGCTTTGCATATAAGTCTTCAGCGAGAACGCGTCCTCCGGACTTGCTCAGTGATACTGTTTCAACATCTGCTTTTACGGCGGCACCAAGAATACGGGAGAGGGCCTCGGCGACAGGAAGGAGTCCGCTCATTTAATGACCGCCAGCAGCTATATTGGCGGTCCAGTCGCCAGATTTTCCGCCGGTTTTTTGCAAAAGCCGGATGTTCTGGATGGTCATGGCTTTATCCACTGCCTTCGCCATATCGTAAATCGTCAGGCAGGCCACCGAAACTGCGGTGAGTGCTTCCATTTCAACACCGGTCTTGCCGGTCAGCTTGACAGTTGCCGTAACGTGCAGCCCTGGCAAAGTTTTGTCGGCTTCAACGTCAATGGATATCTTGCTCAGAAGCAGAGGATGGCAAAGCGGAATGAGTTCGTGAGTTTTCTTTGCCGCCATAATACCGGCAATGCGGGCGGTGCCGATAACATCACCTTTCGCAGCATTGCCGGTTTGGATAAGTTCCAGCGTCTCGGGCAGCATCGTAACGAACCCTTCGGCTGTGGCCATACGCACGGTTTCGGTTTTATCGCCAACATCAACCATGTTGGCAGCACCTGTCGCATCGAGATGGGACAGCTTCGCCGATGTCATGCGGCATCCGTTTGTGAGGCGTTGCCAAAAAGCAGGGATTTTGTCGCCGCCGTCACATCGGCCTGCCGCATCAGGCTTTCGCCGACAAGGAATGAGCCGATATTTGATTTCGCCAGACGCTGGCAATCATCATGGGTGAAAACGCCGCTTTCACTGACAAGGAACTTCGATTCCGGCACCATTTCAGCCAATCTTTCCGAGACAGCCAAATCGACTTCGAATGTACGCAAATTACGATTGTTGATGCCAAGAAGAGGCGATGCGAGCTTCAATGCACGTTCCATCTCGGCTTCATCATGCACTTCTACGAGCACATCCATTCCAAGTGAAAAGGCTGCTTCTTCTAGCGCCTTCGCCAGGTCATCGCTTACACTTGCCATGATGATCAGGATGCAGTCAGCCCCCCAGCTGCGGGCTTCGTAGACCTGATAGGTGTCGAAAAGGAAGTCTTTACGCAGGGCAGGGAGTTTAACAGCGTCACGAGCCGCTTTCAGAAACTCCGGTGCACCCTGAAAGGATGGGCCGTCAGTGAGAACGGAAAGGCAGGCAGCGCCACCAAGCTCGTAGGCTTTTGCCAATGCTGGTGGATCAAAGTCTGCCCGGATCAACCCTTTTGACGGACTGGCCTTCTTGATCTCGGCAATCAGCGCAAATTCACGCTTTGCACGTTTTGTTTTCAACGCATCGAGAAAGCCGCGCGGGGCATCCTGCTCGAGGATGTGCGCCTTAAGATCATCCAGAGAGACGGCTGCTTTTGCAGCAGCAATTTCCTCGCGCTTATACGCCTCGATCTTGCGAAGAATATCTACCATGCTCAGGCTATCCCGCTATTTGAAACTTGAACCAGCTTCTTTAGCACATTTCGCGCCGCACCGCTGTCGATAGAATGTGCGGCCATCTCAATGCCTGCTTTCAGGTCGCTTGCTGCGCCGGCTATAACGAGCCCTGCACCGGCGTTGAACAAGGTGATATCACGATAAGCACCGTGTGCACCGTCCAGCACGGAGAGCAGTGAGACCGCATTTTCATCAGCAGTCCCGCCTTTCAGATCCTGTGGATCAACGCGAGCCAATCCGAAGTTCTCCGGCTCAATCTCGAAAGTGCGGATCGCGCCATTCTCCAATGCTGCAACCTTGGTTACGCCCGCGGTGGTGATTTCATCAAGGCCGTCACCATGAACGACCCAAACGGACTCAGAGCCCAAATTCTTCAGCACATGGGCGATTGGCTCTACCCATTCCGGCGCAAAAACGCCGACCAGCTGGCGTTTTACACCGGCAGGATTGGTCAGTGGACCTAGCAGGTTGAAAATGGTGCGTGTCCCAAGTTCAACGCGCGCGGGCCCCACATGTTTCATCGCCGGATGATGCATCGGGGCGAACATGAAACCGATACCGGCTTGCTCAATGCAGGCAGCGATCAGGTCCGGTCCTATCTCAATATTGATGCCAAGAGCCGCCAATGTATCTGCGGCACCTGAGCGGGAAGAAAGCGCGCGATTGCCGTGTTTGGCAACGGGAACACGAGCTCCCGCTGCAACAAAGGCAGCACAGGTCGAGACATTGTAAGACCCCGATTGATCGCCGCCAGTGCCAACAATATCAATCGCGTTAACCGAAGTCCTGACTTTGAGCATCTTCGAGCGCATGGCAGCGACAGCGCCGGTAATTTCATCGATATTCTCGCCGCGTACACGCAGCGCCATAAGCAATGCGCCAATTTGTGCGGGCGTTGCCTGCCCGGACATCATGATGTCAAAGGCTTCAACGGCCTCATCTTGCGAAAGTGCCTTGCCTGAAGCGGCAATACCAATGAAACGCTTTAGCTCAGCCATTATTCACTCATTTTTACCGGGAAAGCGCCTGATTGATAACGGTCTGGTTGACAGTTACCGGATAGACGGTCTGCAACTGCACGACCAACTGATCGAGAAGATCATCGGCAAGACGCGAGCCGAATGCGTCCTTTTCTGCAGTGGTCAGTGAATCCGGACCCACATTTGCAGGCTCGACCGCCTCGGTAACCTTGAAGATGAGCTTTGAACCATCATTGGCCGATTCAGTCATGCCCACAATACCCTGTGGCCCATCGAAAACCGAATCTACACCACCCTGACCAAGATCGGCATCTTTGCTTTCACGGGTAATGCCGCGTTTGGTTTCCTTGGTGAATTTAAATTCATTTGCGATTGCATCCAGCGAAGTACCGTCAGCAACCCGCTTACGGACTTCTTCGGCCTTTGCATTCAGCTGCTTTTCCAGCTCCGCAGTCTTCCAGTTCTCGATGACTTTGGCCTTTACCTCATCCAGCGGGCGTTGACGTGCTGGAGTGACACTATCGACATCATACCAAAGATAAGCATTCGTACCGAGGCTGAACGCCTCGTTGTCGAAGCCGACGTCTGCCTGGAAGATTGCTGCCATCTGATTTTCATCAAAGGGAAGATTGGCAACGTCCTTTTCATCAGGTGCACGACCATTCTGGTCAACGGCATCAATGGTGACAACCTTCAGATTTTGCTTTGCAGCCGCTTCAGCCATGGATTCGCCGTCGGCGCGAGCATTTTCGTAAGCGTCATGAACGTCAGCAACGGCGTTCGCTGCTTGAGCAAGAGCAATATTCTCACGAATTTCTTTTTCTACCTCAGGCAATTGCTTGATTACTTCCGGCGTCACGGCAGTCACGCGGACGATAACCGGACCGAACGTGCCCTTGAGAACGTCGCTTGTGCTGTTTGCCTGAAGGGCGGAAATTGGTTCAGCAATTGACTGATCGGGCAGGCCAGTTTTAGGGAACGTCCCAAGATGGACATCCTGCATCGTCTTGCCCTCGGCCTTTACCAGATCTTCAAAGCTTGTGCCGGATTTGAGCTTTTCCAAACCAGCCTTTGCTGCAGCTTCGTCAGCAAATGACAATTGTTCAATCGTACGCGTCTCCGGCGTGGAGTAACGGTCGATGTTCTTGTCGTACTCGGCTTTGATTTCTTCCGGCGTTACGGTCGCTGCATTTGCGATATCCGCAGCTTCGAGTTTTACGTAGCTGATCTTACGATATTGCGGCGCGCCATAGACGTCCTTGTTTGCTTCAAAATAGGTTTTCAAGTCTGCATCGCTGGGGTCGGTAACACTTGCTACAAAGTTCTTTGGCATAGCCACGTACTCGATGGTGCGCGATTCGCCTTTGAAGATCGCAATGGCTTTGATCAGTGTTTCCGGAGCTTTTATTCCATCAGCAACAGCCTCGACGATCTGCTGGCGGCGTGCCACTTGTGCGCGATTGTCGAGATAATTTTGCGGTGTCATCCCAGCGTTACGTAGAACGGCATCAAATTGCACATTGCTGAACCGGCCATTTGCGCCCTGAAATGCCGGGTCTTCCGCAGCAAGTTGTGCAAGCCGATCTTTGGAAAGGCCGAGGGACATGGTGCGTGCCTGCTCATCCAGCACGACGCCGGCGACCAATTGACCCTGCACCTGATTGTTGATGCCGATAGCGTCAGCCTGTTCGCGGGTGAGGCGCTGGCCAAAACGCTGGGACAGTGATGCGAGCTGGCGATCATAGGCCAGGCGGTAATCCACCGGAGAAACCTCCGAATGCCCTGCCTTGATGGCGGCATTACCATTGATTGCGCCGAGAACAGTGCTCGAAACGCCCCAGCCCACGAAGCTGAGACCGAGAAGGCCGAGGAGCAACTTGGCTACCCACGTCTGGGCAACATTGCGGAGAGAGTCGAGCATATTAAAGTCACCGTATCAAAAGAACGCAGTTGAATCCTAGCGGGAATAGCGTGATGCAAAGCTTGTGTCGATTGCTTTATCGAGTGAATTTGCTAGTCAGGCAATGAAAGACTTCAGAAAATCGCCCAAACCATGGCTTTCGTGACCTTAAGGAAGAGAAGATGACCCCGGATATTCGCCCTCTCGTCGCCGGTAACTGGAAAATGAATGGCGTCGGAGATCAGCTTGATGAACTTCGTGTGATCGTCAATCGGCCCAACTCTGCAATTGGTGAAAAGATCGACGCTTTGATTTGTGTACCCGCAACGCTTGTCTTCCGGGCTGTTCAGTCCGTTGAGGGCGAGCGGTTAAGTATTGGCGGTCAGGATTGCCATTCCAAGCAGTCCGGCGCGCATACGGGTGACATTGCCGCCACCATGCTTAAAGATGCCGGCGCATCGCATGTCATTGTTGGTCATTCTGAACGCCGGACGGATCACGCTGAAACTGACGCAATTGTGAGCGCGAAGGCACGCGCGGGCTGGGAGGCTGGACTATCTGCCATCATTTGCATCGGAGAAACCGAACTGCAACGCAAGGCGGGTTCGACACTCGAGATCATCGCGACACAGCTTGCCGGATCTATTCCTGAAGGCGCAACTGCCGCCAATACCATTATTGCCTACGAACCGGTTTGGGCGATTGGAACCGGTCTCACCCCAACTGCCGAAGATGTGCGCGAGGTTCACGCCTCCATTCGTGCGGCCCTGAGCAAGCGCTTTGGCGGCGAGGGCAATAAAATGCGCATTCTTTACGGCGGCTCTGTCAAACCCGCCAATGCCGTTGAACTTCTCGGTATAGATAATGTTGATGGTGCATTGGTTGGCGGTGCGAGCTTGAAAGCGCCTGACTTCCTCGCCATCTGTGAAGCATATCATTCGCTTTAGCCTTAAAACTGTTGTCTGACGGGCTTGGTTTATCAGCCGATACGGTGTAAAGAGCCGCGTCCGACACTTGAGAAGCAGAAAAATACCCATGCAAACCGTCGTTATCGTGATTCATCTTCTGATTGTACTTGCCCTGGTTGGGGTCGTGCTCGTGCAGCGCTCCGAAGGCGGCGGTCTGGGTATCGGCGGCGGATCGGGTTTGATGACGGCACGCGGTGCTGCAAACGTGCTGACGCGCGCAACGGCTATTCTGGCGACCGGATTTTTCATTACATCCCTGGCGCTCGGTATCATGTCACGCTTTAGCGAAACACCGACTGACATTCTCAATCGTATCCCGACAACGACGGGCAGCCAGCCTGCCGGTCAGCCGCCTGCAAGCGGTGGTATCCTCAACCAGCTTGGCGGCGAATCATCGAATGCGCCTGCAACACCAGCTGCACCAGCACCCGAATCGTCCGCGCCAGCTCCAGCGACCCCGGCCGCTCCTGCGCAGCCTGCTAATCCGGTTCCGAATTCGCAGTAATCCTATCGGGTTACACAATTACGCGGAACCGCACCAATGTGTTGCGGTTCCGCAACTTCTTGCGTGCATCGATAGCTTGTATGGAACGATCACATCGATTTGCATTGAGAAGAATCCCGTCTTCAGTTATCGCAATATCAAGTTGGCCTAGAGGCCCAAGCAAGCGTCGATAGGACGTTTTGCAATCTATGCGGGAATACACATCATGTTGTCACGTCGCTCATTGCTCATAGGGATGTCCGTTCTGGCGTTGGCCGGCCCTGCATCTGCCGAGCCGATCCTCAAGAAACTGACCAAGCCATTTACCGGGGAACGCGATGCGGCCAAGCCGGTAGAAGTTGCCGAGGCCCGCGCGCCGGCTCGTCCGAAGAAGACGAAATACGGCTTTGATCCGAAGTATATGCCACAGGAAGTGGAATTTTCCGGATACAAGACAGGCACGATCGTTATCGATCCGCAGGCGAGATTCCTCTATCTTGTTGAAAGCCCTTACACTGCCCGTCGCTATGGAATTGCGGTTGGCAAGGAAGGCCTTGAGTTCAAAGGCACTGCCGTTATCCAGACCAAGCGCGAATGGCCGCGCTGGATACCGACCAAGGATATGATCAAGCGCGAGCCTGCTCACTATGCCAAGTATGAAAACGGCATGGATGGTGGTCCGGGTAATCCTCTCGGTGCGCGGGCGCTCTATCTGTCTCAGGGCAACAAGGACACGCATATACGTATCCACGGAACGATTATCCCTTCCAGCATTGGCAGCTCGGCATCAAATGGTTGCTTCCGCATGGTGAATGACCATGTGATCGATCTCTATGACCGTGTGAAAATCGGCACGGAAGTTATTGTTCTGTAATAACTAAATCGCCAAGTGATTGAACGGCCAGACTTTACGTCTGGCCGTTTTGTTTGAAATGAAGAAAAGATTTGTGCGGGAAAACGGCATTATTGCCGAATTTTTTTGTGGCCAAATCACTTGCAAAGGACTAACGAGATAAGCCCATGGCCCGATATGTTTTCATCACTGGCGGCGTGGTTTCTTCCCTCGGAAAAGGCATCGCTGCAGCCGCTTTGGCGGCACTCCTCCAGGCTCGTGGATACCGTGTACGGATTCGCAAGCTCGATCCTTATCTCAACGTCGACCCCGGTACGATGTCGCCTTATCAGCATGGCGAAGTGTTCGTAACTGATGACGGCGCTGAAACTGACCTTGATCTGGGTCATTATGAGCGCTTCACGGGGCGTCCTGCGAACAAGCAGGATAACATCACGACAGGGCGGATTTACCGCAATATCATCGAAAAAGAACGCCGCGGCGATTATCTCGGCGCGACTGTACAGGTAATTCCTCACGTAACCGACGAGATCAAGAACTTCATTGTCGAAGGCAATGAGGATTATGATTTCGTACTTTGCGAAATCGGCGGCACGGTCGGCGATATTGAGGCAATGCCATTCCTTGAGGCGATCCGCCAGCTTGGCAATGATCTGCCACGTGGCAGCGCGGTTTATATCCACCTGACCCTGATGCCCTATATTCCGGCAGCGGGCGAACTCAAAACCAAGCCGACGCAGCACTCAGTCAAAGAGTTGCGCTCAATCGGTATTGCTCCTGACATTCTTCTTATTCGCGCTGATCGCGAGATTCCGGAATCCGAACGTCGCAAGCTTTCGCTATTCTGTAATGTGCGCGCTTCGGCGGTTATTCAGGCGCTTGATGTTGATACAATTTATGATGTGCCCATGGCCTATCATGAAGAAGGTCTGGATTCGGAAGTCCTGGCCGCATTCGGCATTGATCCAGCGCCGAAGCCTCGTATGGAGCGTTGGGACGAAGTCAGCCAGCGTATTCATAATCCTGAAGGCGAAGTGACAATTGCCATCGTTGGTAAATATACAGGCCTCAAGGATGCATATAAGTCGCTGATTGAAGCGCTGCATCATGGTGGCATGGCCAACAAGGTTAAGGTCAATCTGGACTGGATCGAGTCCGAGATATTCGAGCAGGAAGATCCGGCTCCCTACCTGCAGAAGGTGCACGGCATTCTGGTGCCGGGTGGTTTTGGTGAGCGCGGTTCTGAAGGCAAGATACTTGCGGCGAAATTCGCACGCGAAAAGAAGGTGCCATATTTTGGTATCTGCTTTGGCATGCAGATGGCTGTGATTGAAGCAGCACGCTCATTGGCGGGTGTCGAAAAGGCATCCTCTACCGAGTTCGGCCCGGCAAGTGAGCCGGTTGTGGGTCTCATGACTGAATGGCTCAAGGGCAATATGCTGGAGAAGCGGGCACAAGCTGGCGATCTTGGCGGTACCATGCGTCTTGGTGCCTATGAGGCGCTGCTCAAATCCGGCACCCGGATAGCTGATATTTACGGTTCGACCGATATTTCCGAGCGTCACCGTCATCGTTATGAGGTGAACATTGAGTATAAGGACCGGCTTGAAGAGTGTGGTCTGGTGTTCTCAGGCATGTCACCGGATGGTGTTTTGCCGGAAACTGTTGAATATCCGGACCATCCCTGGTTTATCGGCGTTCAATATCATCCGGAACTGAAGTCACGCCCGTTTGAGCCACACCCATTGTTTGCATCGTTCATCAATGCGGCAATGGCGCAAAGCAGGCTGGTTTGATTGGCGAGGGTGTGACTTGAATTGCAATCCGCATTGAGGCACACCCTTTCATCATGAACACATCTTCACCACGCACGCCCCGACCTGTTGATCATCTGGTTTTGCCCACGGCGGAGCTGGAAATTGCCCGTAGCCGTCTGGGACAGCTTGGATTTACGGTTGCGCCAGTAGGTATCCATCCATTTGGTACAGAGAATGTATGTGTCTTCTTCAGCGATGACACGTTTCTGGAAGCACTGGCTGTAGGTCAGCGCGAAACCTGTGAACAAGAGGCCCGGGCGGGCAATGTATTTGTTGCGCGCGATCACGCTTATCGGTTCCGGAACGGACAAGAAGGCTTTTCAGCGCTCGTCATGGGCAGCAAAAATGCCAAGGCCGATCATCAGACATTTATCGAGGCCGGGATTTCAGCGGGCAACATTCTGGATTTCTCCCGGCCATTCATTTTGCCGGATGGAAAAGAGGACAGGGCCGGTTTCCGTCTCGCCTTTGCGGCTGATCTTCGTGCGCCTGACGCATTCTTCTTTACGTGCGAGCGCATAAATTCGCCAAAGGTTGATCGAAGCGCTTTGCAATCGCACGCCAATGGCGCTGTGGCTCTGCGAGAGATTGTACTCTCGGAGATCAATCCAACGGATTTTCAGTATCCCTTGCAGGAAGTGCTTAATCAGCGCGATGTGAATGCGCATTCATTCGGCATGGATATCACTGCGGCTAACGCAAATATTACAGTGCTTACGCCGTCCGGCTTACTGGCATTTTTCGGCATAGAAGCCTCAACGGCTGAACGTGGTTTGCGTCTGCAGGCTTTTGTTCTTGCGGTGAGTGATCTTGCCGCCGTTGAATCTTTGCTCACCAACAACAATATTCCCATCGAAAAGCGTGGCTCCCGCCTGATTGTGCATAAGGCACCGGGGCAGGGTGCCGCCATCGCATTTGAGGCTCTTTGATATGTCCCAGAATTCCACTGTTTCTGCTGGTAATGTTGCATTTTCCAACAGCGGCAAGCTCGCGCTTATTGCCGGTCCCTGCCAGATGGAAAGCCGTCAGCATGCCTTTGACATGGCTGGCGCGTTGAAGGAGATAACAGAGAAGCTTGGCATCGGCCTCGTTTACAAATCAAGCTTCGACAAGGCAAACCGCACTTCGCTTTCAGGCAAGCGTGGCTTTGGTCTTGAAAATTCATTGCCGGTCTTTGCCGACATCAAAAAGGAATTCGGTCTTCCTACCCTGACGGATGTTCACACGGAAGAGCAATGCGCTATCCTCGGCGAAGTGGTCGATGTTTTGCAGATACCTGCCTTTTTGTGCCGCCAGACAGACCTTTTGCTTGCTGCTGCCAAGACGGGCAAGGTTGTTAATATCAAGAAGGGCCAGTTTCTTGCGCCATGGGACATGAAGAATGTTGCGGCGAAGGTGACAGAAAGTGGCAACCCGAATGTAATGCTGACAGAGCGTGGCGCTTCATTTGGTTATAATACTCTTGTTTCAGACATGCGTTCACTGCCGATCATGGCAGGCTTCGGCGCGCCGGTGATTTTCGATGCAACGCATTCGGTGCAGCAGCCGGGCGGACAGGGGGGCTCGACGGGGGGGCAGCGTGAGTTTGTCGAAACCCTGTCGCGTGCAGCGGTCGCCGTGGGGGTTGCTGGTTTGTTTATCGAGACGCACCAGGACCCCGACAATGCGCCTTCCGATGGTCCAAACATGGTGCCGCTTGATCAGATGCCGCGCCTGCTTGAAAAGCTTCTTGAGTTTGATCGGATAGCAAAATCCGTTTAACTATCAGCGGAATTGTTCCAC
Organism: Phyllobacterium sp. YR531; assembly: GCF_000282595.1. Classification (GTDB taxonomy): domain Bacteria; phylum Pseudomonadota; class Alphaproteobacteria; order Rhizobiales; family Rhizobiaceae; genus Phyllobacterium. Next base: position 12,646 of record NZ_AKIZ01000040.1, on the reverse strand, counting down.
GATTAAAATTAAAGTTTTTTGCAACTCATGGGCTGGTTTGCCCATTAACTCTTCATGCCAACGCAAGAAGGAGAAAGCAAAATGCCAACCAGTACAGGACATACAACTGCTATTCGCGCCTCACGTGTCATCGGCACCAATGTATATAATACTGCTGGTGAAAAGATGGGCGAAATTGAAGATGTGATGCTCGACAAAACGTCGGACAAGATCATGTTTGCGGTGATCGGCTTTGGCGGGTTCCTGGGAATTGGCGAGAAATATCACGCCGTACCTTGGTCGCTACTCGATTATGACAAGGAAAATGGCGGCTATGCTGTCTCGCTGACCCGTCAGCAGCTTGAACAGGCTCCTGTGAACACGATCAGTGAGCTTACAGAAAACGATGGCCGTAAGGTCAGGGACATGTCGTTCTCCTATTATAAGGTCGATAAGGCGGCTTAATGTCGCTTAACTTCGAAAAAGGCCGCTCTCCAGCGGCCTTTTTTTCGTTTTAACGCACAAATCGCCTTGTCAGGGTTTTCCTTGTCATCTTCATTCGCTATTCAGTTGCCAGCTTATGCTGTCCCACGTTTTCAAAAGGAAATCCCATGACTGCGATCGTCGATATTATTGGCCGTGAAATTCTGGATAGTCGTGGTAATCCGACTGTTGAAGTCGATGTCATTCTTGAAGACGGCTCGATGGGCCGTGCTGCTGTTCCTTCCGGTGCATCCACAGGCGCGCACGAAGCTGTTGAGCTTCGCGATGGCGGCCAACGTTATTTGGGCAAAGGCGTGCAGAAGGCCGTCGATGCGGTCAATGGCGAACTGTTCGATGCTATTGGCGGCCTTGAGGCCGAAAACCAGATTCACATCGACCAGACAATGATTGATCTGGACGGTACGCCAAACAAGAGCCGTCTCGGTGCGAACGCTATACTGGGCGTTTCACTTGCTGTTGCGAAGGCTGCTGCCGAAGCTTCGGGTCTGCCGCTTTATCGCTACCTCGGTGGTCCAAACGCACATGTTCTGCCAGTGCCAATGATGAACATCATCAACGGTGGTGCGCATGCAGACAATCCAATCGACTTTCAGGAATTCATGATCCTTCCTGTTGGCGCATCTTCTTTGGCAGAAGCTGTACGCTATGGCTCTGAAGTGTTCCACACACTCAAGAAGCGCCTCAAGGATGCAGGTCACAGCACAAATGTCGGCGATGAGGGCGGCTTTGCACCAAACTTGAATTCGGCTGAGGAAGCTCTCGACTTCATCATGGAGTCGATTGAAAAAGCCGGCTTCAAGCCGGGTGAAGAAATCGCTATCGGTCTTGATTGCGCCGCAACGGAATTCTTCAAGGGCGGCAATTACGTTTATGAAGGCGATAACCAGACGCGCAATCCAAAGGCCCAGGCTGAATATCTGGCCCAGCTCGTTGGCAACTATCCGATTATCTCTGTTGAAGACGGCATGTCGGAAGACGATTGGGAAGGCTGGAAGCACCTTACCGATCTTATCGGCAAAAAATGCCAGCTCGTCGGTGATGATCTTTTCGTGACCAATTCCGCGCGACTTCGTGATGGCATCAAGATGGGCGTCGCCAATTCGATCCTCGTCAAAGTCAATCAGATCGGTACACTTTCGGAAACTTTCGATGCTGTCGAAACCGCACATCGCGCCGGATACACTTCAGTGATGTCGCATCGATCCGGCGAGACCGAAGATTCAACGATTGCTGATCTGGCAGTTGCGACGAATTGCGGACAGATCAAGACCGGCTCGCTGTCACGTTCCGACCGGATCGCGAAATACAATCAGCTGATCCGTATCGAAGAAGAACTCGGCCCGCAGGCGAGCTATGCTGGCCGCGGTGTTTTCCGCTTTCTTTGATAGCTGACCTTCAGAAATCGAAAATGGCGGGTCTTGTACCGCCATTTTTTATTGGGAGGGCTCAAGATCGGAAATAGTCCGATAAACCGACACAAGTGAGCTCCGGGTTTTCGCGCCTTGGTAATCGCCTGTTAAGCAAAACATTGTTTTATGAGCGAACAAACAATCGGGCCATTGTGACCTGATTCCGTAGCGATCCGGATAAAGCAATGTGGACAAAACAGAGACGTAAAACCAGGCGAGGGCGTTTGATAGTCCCGCTGCTTGCTGCACTGTTTTTTGCTTATTTCGGGTTCCATGCCTACCACGGCGAATACGGGCTATACTCCACCATCAAGCTGCAGGAACGCACCCAGCTTTTGCAGGCTCAACTTGCTGCCGTTGTCGAGAATCGCAAGGAGCTTGAACGGCAGGTAAAACTTATGCATGATGGGACTATTGAGAAGGATATGCTGGACGAGCAAGCTCGCAAAGCACTGAACGTTTCCCGCCCGGATGAAGTCACGATAATGCGTGGTTCCGGGGATTTAGCTATTAACTGATATCCGGTTAATAGCTGTTTTATTGTGTATTTTGAACGTCTTATTTGCATAGCACTTATTCGATTCTGCGTATTGTAAGTTCTGTCCCTGCTGCTATTCTCTTGCGACCAAGTCACAGGGAGTGAGATATGGCCACGAGGGCGAAAAAAAGCCCTGCGCGTTCCGCGCAGACTTCTGCTGTAAAAGCACCAAAACCAATCGAATTCACCAAAGAACAGGAGCTGGAAGCCTACCGGCAAATGCTGCTGATCCGCCGTTTCGAAGAAAAGGCCGGACAGCTGTATGGTATGGGGTTCATCGGCGGTTTCTGTCACCTCTACATCGGACAGGAAGCAGTCGTTACCGGCATGCAGATGTCGTTGAAGGAAGGTGACCAGAATATCACCGGTTATCGTGATCACGGTCACATGCTTGCTTGCGGCATGAGCCCGCGCGGCGTGATGGCTGAATTGACCGGACGTCGCGGCGGCCTTTCCAAGGGCAAGGGCGGCTCCATGCACATGTTCTCCAAGGAAAAGCATTTCTATGGCGGCCATGGCATCGTGGGTGCGCAGGTTTCGCTTGGAACTGGTCTGGCATTTGCCAACCGATATCGCGACAATGGTAATGTTTCGCTCGCATATTTCGGCGATGGCGCTGCCAATCAGGGGCAGGTTTATGAAAGCTTCAACATGGCATCGCTGTGGAAGCTTCCTGTCATCTACATCATTGAAAACAATCGTTATGCGATGGGTACTTCGGTTTCCCGTGCATCAGCCGAGACTGATTTCTCCAAACGCGGCCTGTCGTTCAACATTCCCGGCATTCAGGTGGACGGTATGGATGTTCGCGCTGTTCATGCTGCGGCTGAGGAAGCAACAGCTTGGGCCCGCACGGGCAAAGGCCCGATGATCCTTGAAATGCAGACCTACCGGTATCGTGGTCACTCCATGTCGGACCCGGCCAAGTACCGTTCGAAGGACGAAGTGCAGAAGATGCGCTCCGACCATGACCCAATTGAGCAGGTGAAGAACCGGTTGATCGAGAAAGGATGGTCCACAGAGGACGATCTGAAGAAGATCGACAAGGACGTTCGCGATATCGTTGCAGATGCTGCCGATTTCGCCCAGTCCGATCCGGAGCCGGATGCATCCGAGCTTTACACCGACATTTTGCTCTAAGGGAGGCGCTACCATGCCTGTAGATATTCTTATGCCAGCGCTCTCGCCGACTATGGAAGAGGGCAAACTTTCCAAATGGCTGAAAAAAGAAGGCGACAAGGTTACTTCCGGTGACATTCTCGCAGAAATTGAAACCGACAAGGCAACGATGGAAGTCGAAGCCGTTGACGAAGGCACAATCGGCAAGATTCTTATCGCCGAAGGCACTGATGGCGTGAAAGTTAACACCGTGATCGCCGTGTTGCTGGGTGATGGTGAAAGCGCTGACGACGCCGCTGCGCCAAAGGCTGAAGCTCCTGCCAAGGCAGAAGAAGCGCCTGCAAAGGCCGAGGCTGAAGCTCCGAAACAGGAAGAAGCGTCTGAAAAGGCTAAAGTTCCTGCTGCCCCGAAGACCGAAGTTGCTGCCGATCCAGATATTCCGGCGGGTACGGAAATGGTTTCGACGACAGTTCGTGAAGCCTTGCGTGATGCAATGGCCGAAGAAATGCGCCGCGACGACTCAGTATTTGTCATGGGTGAAGAAGTTGCCGAATATCAGGGTGCCTACAAAATCACCCAGGGACTGCTCGATGAATTTGGCCCGCGCCGCGTGGTCGATACGCCAATTACCGAGCATGGATTTGCCGGTGTCGGTGTCGGTGCTGCGATGACGGGTTTGCGTCCAATCGTCGAGTTCATGACCTTCAACTTCGCGATGCAGGCAATCGACCAGATTCTGAATTCTGCAGCCAAGACACTTTATATGTCTGGCGGCCAGATGGGCGCTCCAATGGTGTTCCGTGGGCCAAGCGGTGCAGCATCGCGCGTGGCGGCTCAGCACTCACAGTGCTACGCCGCGTGGTACAGCCACATCCCAGGTCTTAAGGTTGTCATGCCTTACTCTGCTGCTGACGCAAAAGGCCTGCTGAAGGCTGCAATCCGCGATCCAAATCCGGTTATCTTCCTTGAAAACGAAATCCTTTACGGCCACTCCTTTGATGTGCCGAAGCTGGATGATTTCGTTCTGCCAATCGGCAAAGCGCGCATCCACAAGAAGGGTAATGACGTTACGCTCGTCTCTTTCGGCATCGGCATGAACTATACGGTGAAAGCTGAAGCGGAGCTGGCGAAGTTGGGGATTGATGCGGAAATCATCGATCTGCGCACCATCCGCCCGATGGATATCCCAACGGTGGTGGAATCGGTTAAGAAGACTGGCCGTCTTGTAACGATTGAGGAAGGCTATCCGCAGTCGTCCGTTGGTACGGAAATCGCGACCCGCGTCATGCAGCAGGCGTTCGATTATCTCGACGCGCCGATCCTTACGATTGCAGGCAAGGACGTTCCAATGCCTTATGCGGCCAATCTGGAAAAGCTGGCACTGCCGAACGTTCAGGAAATCATCGACGCCGTCAAAGCTGTGACCTACACAGCATAAAGGGGAGGAAATCGATATGCCGATCAATATCACCATGCCGGCGCTTTCTCCCACGATGGAAGAAGGCAATCTTGCCAAATGGCTTGTCAAGGAAGGCGATAAGGTTGGTCCCGGCGATGTTATCGCCGAGATTGAAACCGATAAGGCGACGATGGAAGTCGAGGCCGTTGATGAAGGCACCGTGGCGAAGATCGTCGTTCCGGCAGGCACAGAAGGTGTCAAGGTCAATGCCTTGATTGCCATTCTTGCTGCCGATGGCGAGGACGCGAGCGCGGCTGCACAGGGTGGTGGTGACGCTGCCCCTGCCAAGGCCGAGGCAAAGGAAGAAAAGAAAGCTGAACCGGCGGCAGAGGCACCTAAAGCCGATGCTCCCAAGGCAGAACCGGCCAAAGCAGAAGCTCCAAGGCAGGAAACTGCTTCGGCTCCTGCCAGCGTCAAATCGGGCGATCGTCCATTCTCATCGCCGCTCGCCCGTCGTATTGCCAAGGATGCTGGTGTTGATCTCTCGGCAGTTACAGGCTCCGGCCCCCATGGCCGTGTGATCAAGAAGGATGTTGAAGCGGCTATCGCCGGTGGCGGTGCCAAAGCTGCTGCGCCAGCGGCGGCTGCACCGGGTGCATCTGCGCCCGCAGCACCGAAGCCCATGTCTGACGATGCGGTGCTCAAGCTGTTCGCGGAAGGCTCTTACGAGCTTGTGCCGCATGATGGCATGCGCAAGACAATCGCCAAGCGTCTCCTCGAAGCAAAGTCGACAGTTCCGCATTTCTACCTGACTGTCGATTGCGAGCTTGACGCACTTCTGGCCCTGCGCCAGCAGATCAATCTTGCTGCACCAATGCGCAAAACTGATAAGGGTGATGTGCCGGTCTACAAACTGTCAGTCAATGACATGATCATCAAGGCAATGGCTTTGGCTTTGCGGGATGTTCCGGAGGCCAATGTTTCCTGGACCGAAAGCAACATGGTCAAACACAAGCACTCGGATGTGGGCGTAGCTGTTTCCATTCCTGGCGGTCTGATCACGCCGATCATCCGCAAGGCCGAAGAGAAAACATTGTCGGCCATTTCCAACGAAATGAAAGACTTGGCCAAGCGTGCGCGGGATCGCAAGTTGAAGCCTGAAGAGTATCAGGGTGGTACGACTGCCGTATCAAACCTTGGCATGTTCGGGGTGAAAGACTTTGCTGCGATCATCAATCCGCCTCACGCAACGATCCTTGCCATTGGTGCGGGTGAAGAGCGTGCCGTGGTGAAGAAGGGCGAGATCAAGGTTGCTACGGTGATGTCGGTCACGCTTTCAACCGATCATCGTGCGGTTGATGGTGCCTTGGGCGCTGAACTGGCTCAAGCCTTCAAGCGGCACATTGAAAACCCGATGGGCATGCTGGTCTGAGCAACACGATGAAAACAGTCCTTTGTTATGGCGATTCACTCACCTGGGGTTACATCCCGGACGGGTCGGGTCGCCATGCACTGGAGGACCGGTGGCCACAGGTGCTGCAGGCGCAGCTTGGACCTGCTGTTACTGTTGTTGCCGATGGTCTGAATGGGCGTACAACGGCTTATGATGATCATTTGTCGGGGTTTCAAAGGAACGGTGCCAAGACATTGACCAATGCGCTTGGCACGCATTTTCCTCTCGATCTCATCATCATTATGCTCGGCACCAATGATATGAAGACGTTCATCTGCGGCAATGCGCAGGGCACGAAACGTGGTATGCAGCGGCTGATAGAGATCGTGCGTACAACGCCTTACCAACAGAACGCCAAGCCGCCGCAGATCCTTGTCATGTCGCCTCCCGCTTTGGGTGAGACACAGGGGCCGGAGTTTCGTCTGACCTTTGAACAAGGGGTTGAGCAGTCGCGATTGCTCGCTGATTTCTATCGCGATGCGGCAGACTTTGCCGGTTGCGTTTTCTTCGATGCGGGATCGGTTGCGAAAGTATCGCCGCTCGATGGTGTACATCTTGATGCAGAAAATACACGGGCAATCGGTAAAGCCGTTGCACCTATCGTTCGAGACATACTCGATCTTTAATTCAGGAGGAATTTCGTCTTGGCCAATAATTACGACGTGATCATCATTGGTTCTGGCCCCGGCGGCTATGTAACCGCAATCCGTTCTGCTCAGCTGGGCCTGAAGACGGCAATCGTCGAGCGTGAGCATCTTGGTGGCATATGCCTGAATTGGGGCTGCATACCAACCAAGGCTCTGCTGCGCTCGGCGGAAATTTTCCATTACGGCCAGCACGCCAAGGATTATGGCCTCACGATCGAAGGCAAGATTTCCGCCGACATCAAAGCTGTTGTGCAACGTTCGCGTGGCGTTTCTGCCCGCTTGAACGCCGGCATCGGGTTTTTGATGAAGAAAAACAAGGTCGATGTCATCTGGGGCGAAGCCAAGCTTTCCAAGCCCGGTGAGATCGTTGTTTCAAAGACTTCGAAGAAACCTATGGAGCCGCAAAATCCTGTGCCCAAGAATGCACAGGGCGAGGGCACTTATACTGCCAAGCACATTATCCTCGCGACTGGCGCGCGGCCACGCGCGCTGCCTGGCATTGAGCCGGATGGCAAGCTGATCTGGACCTATTTCGAGGCCATGGTTCCACCGGAAATGCCAAAATCACTCGTTGTGATGGGTTCTGGTGCTATTGGTATCGAGTTTGCCTCGTTCTACCGCACGATGGGCGCAGAAGTGACTGTCGTAGAACTTCTGCCAAACGTTATGCCTGTCGAAGATGCGGAGATTTCCGCTATTGCGCGCAAGCAGTTTGAAAAGCAGGGCATGAAGATCATTACGGAAGCCAAGGTAACGAAGGTCGAAAAATCTGCAAATTCCATTACGGCGCATGTTGAAACCAAGGACGGCAAGGTCGAGAAGATCACTGCTGACCGCCTGATTTCTGCTGTTGGCGTTCAGGGCAACATTGAAAACCTTGGTCTGGAAGCGCTTGGCGTAAAGACTGATCGCGGCTGCGTTGTCATTGATGGCTATGGCAAGACTAACGTTCCGGGTATCTATGCGATTGGTGATGTGGCCGGTCCGCCCATGCTGGCACACAAGGCTGAGCACGAAGGTGTTATCTGCGTTGAGAAGATTGCCAATGTCCCCGGCGTTCATCCCATGGAAAAGGACAAGATTCCGGGCTGCACCTATTGCCACCCGCAGGTTGCCTCTGTCGGCTTGACTGAAGCCAAAGCTAAGGAAGGCGGACGTGAAATTCGGGTCGGTCGCTTCCAGTTCGCTGCGAACGGCAAAGCCATTGCACTTGGTGAAGATCAGGGGCTGGTCAAGACAATCTTTGACAAGAAGACCGGTCAGCTGATTGGCGCGCACATGGTTGGTGCAGAAGTGACTGAACTCATACAGGGTTTCGTCGTCGCCATGAATCTGGAGACGACCGAAGAAGAGCTTATGCACACCGTATTCCCGCATCCGACCTTGTCAGAAATGATGAAGGAAAGCGTGCTGGATGCTTATGGCCGTGTACTCAACGCGTAACGTTTAAGCGAACAGGAAGGAACCTACGCTCTGGTAACCATAAAGGACAGTGGACCCTGGATAAAATTCTCGTGGTCGATCCTCAAATGGTCAACCTTGATCGGGATATTGATTGGGTTTGTACCCGCTGCCTTGAGTATGGTTTCGGGTAACACCATATCAGTGAACGGCACGGAAATTTCCGGCTGGACAGGTGTTTGGGTCGTCACTTTTGCCTGTGGCTTGGGTGGCTTTCTTTTCGGTGCTATATGGGCCTTGGTGTTTCGTGCCATAGCGATTGCATCAGGGCGCTAAAAAGGAACAACGAAGATGGATCAACCAGTCGTCGGTATCATGGGTATGCCTGAAGTGGGTTTTTTCGGGATGCTGGTTATCGGTTTCATTGCGGGTTATATCGCCGAAAAGGCGATGAATCGCGACCATGGGCTTTTCACCAATATACTTGTCGGTATTGCAGGTTCGTTTGTTGGGGGAACGCTGGCAGGTCTGGTGAATTTCAATTTCTATGGATTCTTTGGAAATCTGATCGTTGCGACAGTTGGCGCAATTCTCATCCTGTGGGTCTTTGGTAAAGCCAAAGCCGCAAGCTAGGAAGTCTAATGGTAACGGTACTCGACACGATTGATCAAAAACGGCGTCTGCGCCATCCGGAAAAAGCAAATCGTCCGGATACAGAGCTTTTGAAGAAGCCTGATTGGATTCGCGTCAAGGCACCGATTTCCAAAGGCTACTCCGAAACACGGGACATTGTCCGCTCGCATAATCTTGTAACTGTCTGCGAGGAAGCTGGTTGCCCGAATATCGGTGAGTGCTGGGACAAGAAACACGCTACATTCATGATCATGGGCGAAATCTGCACACGCGCCTGTGCGTTCTGTAATGTCGCCACTGGGTTACCAAAAGCACTTGACCGCGAAGAGCCCGACAATGTGGGCAAGGCCGTGCTTAAAATGGGCTTGGAGCACGTCGTTATCACGTCTGTTGATCGTGATGATCTGGCGGATGGCGGTGCGCAACATTTTGCCGATGTCATTCTGGCAATTCGTCGCATATCGCCCGGTACGACAATCGAGATTTTGACGCCAGACTTCCTGCGTAAGCCCGGTGCTTTGGAAATCGTCGTTGCTGCCCGGCCTGACGTTTTCAATCACAATCTTGAAACTGTCCCTTCGAACTACCTCAAGGTTCGTCCGGGTGCACGCTATTTCCACTCAATCCGCCTGCTGCAGCGCGTGAAGGAAATCGATCCGACGATTTTCACGAAATCCGGCATCATGGTCGGGCTTGGTGAGAAGAGGAACGAGGTTTTGCAGCTTATGGACGATCTTCGTTCAGCAGATGTGGATTTCATGACCATAGGTCAATATCTGCAGCCAACCCGCAAGCATCATGCAGTGCTGAATTATGTGACGCCGGATGAGTTCAAGTCCTATGCGACGATCGCCAAAACAAAGGGCTTCCTCGTTGTTGCATCAAGCCCGCTGACACGCTCCTCCCATCATGCCGGTGAAGATTTTGCCAGGTTGAGAGCTGCACGCGAGGCGCTGCACGCAAGTCGCACCTGATCCATGCCAAAGTTCGATACGAACCGTCCGGTTGCACACCGCGCTGAGCAGATGTTTGACCTCGTTGCCGATGTGGAGAAGTATCCGCAGTTTCTGCCGATGTGCGAAAGCCTGAAAGTGCGCTCCCGTAAAGAGCGGGATGGCAAGGTCCTGCTTATAGCGGACATGACAGTCGGCTATAAGCTCATCCGTGAAACCTTCACCAGCCAAGTGCTGTTGAAGCGCGAGGAAAACATCATTGAGACCAAATATATTGATGGTCCTTTTCGCTATCTGGATAACCGCTGGCAGTTCGTTCCGGATGCAAATCCTGAGCGTTCAACCGTGAAATTCTATATTGATTATGAGTTCAAGAGCCGCACCCTTGGATTTCTCATGGGCTCAATGTTCGATATTGCCTTCCGCAAGTTCACCGAAGCGTTCGAAAAACGCGCCGACGCTATTTATGGTGCGGATGGTAAATCGCCAGCAGTTTGAAAAGAGTTTAGCGTGCAACACGAAAATACCGATTATCAACTGAGCGTCGAAACGCCATCTGTAGATGATTATATGCGGTTGCGGGTGATATCGGGATTGAGCCCCAAGAGCCGCGAAGCTGCGGAAAGTGGTCTACCCCATACAATTCATGCCGTGATCATTCGATATCGGGAGCAGGCTGTCGGGATGGGCAGGATCATTGGGGACAATGGTTGCTTTTATCAAGTTGTCGATATTGCTGTCGATCCTGAGCATCAGGGTCAGGGCTTGGGCAAGATGATTGTCGAAAACCTCGTCGACTATGTACAAACCAATGCGCCGGATGGGGCCTATTGCAGTCTGATTGCTGATGGTCCCGCTAAATATCTTTATGAAAAATTCGGCTTTGAACCTGTCACGCCAAAATCAATCGGCATGGCTTTTGTGGTCAAGCGGCTGTAGTTCCCAAGGCAGAGATTGCCATATCAAGTGCAGTATTGACTGCTGCCATGCGGATTGAAGCACGTCCGTGATCTTCGAAAACATGCAGGGCAGCAATCGTTTTCTGGCCTTTGATGGCAAGCCCGAACCAAACCAGCCCAACAGGCTTTTCTTCTGAGCCGCCGCCCGGGCCGGCAATGCCGGTAACGGAGATTGCGATACCGGCGCGGGAATGACCGACTGCTCCCGTTGCCATCGCCAGCGCAACTTGCTCGGATACAGCGCCATATTGCTCGATCAGTTCAGTCGGTACGCCCAGCATTTCATGCTTGGCCTCGTTGGAATAGGTCACGAAACCTCTATCGACAACATCAGAAGAGCCACCAATATCTGTCAGCGACGCAGCTATAAGGCCGCCGGTACAGGACTCGGCCGTTGCCAGCATGATGCCCCTGCGACGGCAGACATTGAGCAGCGCCGTAGCTTTTTCTTCCGCAATCATCACACTCATTCGGGTAATCCGCCGGGATAGATGACTGAGGCGGTCGCTATGGCCGCAATACCTTCTTCACGCCCAATGAAGCCAAGCTTCTCATTGGTTGTCGCCTTTATTGAAATGCGATCTGCGGTAATTCCCAGCATTGCGGCTAAAGCGGCGGTCATCGCCTCGCGATGAGGACCAACTTTTGGGGCCTCACAGATCAAGGTGATATCGGCATTGGCGATCCTTCCGCCAGCCTCTTTCACGATCTTTACGGCGTGTTGAACGAAGATGTGAGAGGCCGCGCCTTTCCATTGGGGATCAGAAGGCGGAAAGTGTGTGCCGATATCCCCAGCACCACGCGTGGCCAATAGAGCGTCGGTCAGGGCATGCAAAGCCACATCTGCATCAGAATGCCCTGACAACTTCTTGTCATGCTTGATAAAAACGCCCGCCAACCATACGCCATCGCCGGGCTCGAAGGCATGGACGTCATAGCCATTGCCAGTCCGTACATCCGGGAAAGCGGATTGCTTCTGCGACAGACGGTCATCGGCCATTTCGATATCCTTTGCCCATGTTAGCTTCGTGTTGTCGGCTGAGCCATCGACGATACGAACGGGTAATCCATGCCATTCGGCAATCGCGGAGTCATCGGTGAAATCAGAGCGGCCCTCGGCGAAGGCGGCATTGTGTGCATCAAGAATTGGTTTGAATGGGAATGCCTGAGGCGTCTGGGCAGCATAGAGCCCGGCACGAGGTACCGTTGCACTGACCATTGCATCTGGACCCGCAGCTTTCAGCGTATCGGACACTGCCAGCACCGGAAGAACGCCGATATGAGGTGTCAGGTTGAAGATTATACGCTCAAGCAGGTCTGCGGCTATGAAAGGTCTCACCCCATCATGAATGAGTACGTGATCGATTTCTGCATTGTTCAAAGCGAGCAAGCCCAAGCGGGTCGATTCCTGCCGGGTCGGGCCTCCAGTAACGGCCTTCACCTTAGCTTTCATATCGCCGAGTGCTTGTACGAACAGTGCATCATCTTCTTTATGGATAACGACAACGATCTCATCGATCATTGAGCAAGCCAGAAAAGCGCGCACAGTATGCATAAGCACGGCTTCGCCGCCGATCCTGCGATATTGCTTGGGGCCTTCGACGCTTTGACCGGCTCGTTCGCCGCGTCCTGCCGCCACGATAACGGCAGGG
>NZ_AKIZ01000039.1 GCF_000282595.1 Phyllobacterium sp. YR531 | reverse complement strand
TATCTACCAAGACGCGCTTCGACGACCGCCCGTCTTTCCCCACCAATCAATAGCCAGACGCAAAAAGCGGGCGTGGCAAGGGATCACCACAACCGCGTTCTTTGAAAAGCAGAAGTGAGGTTTAAACCGAAGTTCCACCAACCGTCATCTGGTCCATGCGCAAATGCGGCTGGCCAACGCCCACAGGTACCCATTGACCACCTTTGCCGCAATTGCCGATGCCGGTATCGAGTTGCAGATCATTGCCGATCATCGAGATTCGCTGCATTGCATCGGGACCATTGCCGATGAGCATTGCTCCCTTTACAGGCGCACCGATCTTGCCATTCTCAATCCTGTAGGCCTCGGTGCAACCAAAGACGAATTTGCCGGACGTAATGTCCACCTGTCCACCACCAAAGGATACGGCATAGATGCCCTTTTTGACCGAAGCGATGATCTCTTCCGGGGTTTTGTCGCCGCCGAGCATATATGTGTTGGTCATTCGGGGCATGGGTGCATGGGCATATGATTCGCGCCGTCCATTGCCGGTTGGCTGCATGCCCATCAGCCGCGCATTCTGCCGGTCCTGCATATAGCCGACCAGAATGCCATCATCGATCAATACGGTTTTGTTGGTCGGCATTCCCTCGTCGTCGATAGTCAGGGAGCCTCGGCGTTCCGAAATTGTGCCGTCATCAACTACGGTGACACCTTTCGACGCAACTTGCTGGCCAAGCAAACCGGCAAAGGCAGAGGTTTTCTTCCGGTTGAAGTCGCCCTCAAGCCCGTGCCCGACAGCTTCGTGTAGCATCACGCCCGGCCAGCCGCTTGAAAGAACAATATCGAATGTACCAGCTGGAGCAGGGATGGCCTCGAGGTTTACCAAAGCCTGGCGCAAGGCTTCATCCGCTGCATGCTGCCATTTATCGGCGGCAATGAAGTCACCAAATCCCTTGCGCCCGCCAGCACCATAAGAGCCGCTTTCCTGTCGGTCGCCATTGCCGACGACCACAGAAACATTCAGGCGCACCATCGGGCGTATATCGCGAACAAAATGCCCATCGGCGCGCAGGATTTCCACCTGCTGCCAGGAACCGGCGAGGGAGACCGAAACCTGCCGGACCTTCGGATCTTTCGCACGCAGATAAGCGTCGATTTCCTGCAGGAGTTTCACTTTGGCCTCAAAACCTGGCGATCCCAGCGGGTTTTCATCGCTGTAAAGGCTGCTGTTTGTGCCGGGAGGCGCAGCTGTATAAGCACCAGAAAAACCAGTTGTAACCGCTGTTGCGGCATCGGCTGCGCGCTTGAGAGCTCCAAGCGAGAGTTCGCCAGCATGGGCATAGCCGACCGCATCACCCGCTACGGCGCGCAGTCCAAAACCCTGATCCTGATTAAATGAGCCGTTCTTTAACCGGCCATTGTCAAAAACAAGGCCTTCCGATTCGCGGTATTCGACGAAAAGCTCACCATCATCAGCGTCCTTTAGAGACTGTTTGACGATATCCAGAATTTTCTCGCGTGGGGCGTCGAAACTGTCGATCAGGCTTTTCATCATATCCGGGTCCGGTTCCATTAGAATGCACCGGATGTAGGCCTTCAGGCCGCGCGCGACAACCGCAATCTTACGGAAAATCAGGGCAGGGCGTCAAAGCCTTCGCCAAAGCCGTTAAGCTCCACGGGAATGCCGATACCTTCTTCAGGTGTCTGGAACACGATGAAGGTTGCCGCCTTGCCGGTTTTCAGCGTCTGCACCAGCTGTTCTTCCAGGATGACTTCAGCGTAGCAACCGTCCTCAAAGCAGCGCACGAAATAGGCACGGCCAATATCCTTGCCATCGACATTCAGGCCAAGCCCATTGGGCAGAAGCACGCCGAGTGGTGCAAGAACACGCAATATCTTCGCTTTGTTGTCTGCTGTTTTCAGCACCACCACCGAAAGGCCCATTTCCGGGCGATCGGCCGCTACGACATTCTGGATGAGCGCGCATTGTTCTGACTTTGCACCCGCCGGCGTATCGCAAAGAATGGACCATGCTCCATGTGTGGATTTGACAGTTCCGCTTTGCGGTGCCGCCAGGGCACTGCCGGAAAGGGCAGCCAGTGACAGGGCAAAAATACCAGATGCTATATTGCGTAGGGCTAAAATGGACATGGTGGCTCCAAAACGAATCATCCAGACGTTAGACCGCCGGGAACCGGATGAAAAGAATGCTGCTCGAACACTCCCCAAGGTATGGCAGCCTTTGTTGTGTTGTAATGCAAAAATGGCTGCATTGTGGGCTAACTTTCCACTTATGCCGGAAAACGACGGCCTGGCCATAAAAAATCGCAACTTTCATAGGTCTGCGCTTTTGCATGACAAGCTGCGCGCAAAAATGCCGCATGAGATCACGATCGCCTTCCTTGCGATGTAGGCTAATGTGTGGTTTGAACGCGACATGCGACCGGGCCTCGAACGTCCGGCATTAACGTATGGAACTAATGCTTCATTCGGGAGATCTCTAGGTGAAGAAGAATATTGTCAAGCTGACCGGTATCCTGGGTAGCCTCCTGAGTGCCGGTACAGCCTTCGCGGCGCAGCCTGAGCCATGGCAAATGACATTTCAGCCAGCTGCATCCGGCATCATGGAGCAGATCGTCTGGTTCGAACGCTACACGCTCTGGTTTATCGTTCCGATTACGATTTTTGTGATGGTACTGCTGGGCTGGGTAATGTTCCGTTATCGCGCCAGCGCAAATCCTGTTCCGTCAAAGACGAGCCACAATACTGCTGTTGAAATCGTCTGGACTGTCGGCCCTGTGGTTATTCTTCTTTTCCTTGCCATTCCGTCATTCCAGTTGCTGACGGCGCAATATTCACCCGAAGATCCAAAGCTGACAATCAAGGCGACCGGATATCAGTGGTATTGGGGTTATGAGTATCAGGCCAATGAAACTCCGCTTTCATTTGATTCGCTGATTCTGAAAGATGCCGACCGCGCAACAGCTGGTAAGGAAGATATCAAGGCGTATCCACGCCTTCTGGCTGTGGACAATGAAATGATTGTTCCGGTCAATACAACTGTTCGCATTCTCGCAACTGGTGCTGATGTCATTCACGCATTTGCCATGCCTGCTTTCGGCGTGAAGATCGACGCCGTACCGGGCCGGTTGAATGAGACCTGGTTCAAGGCCGACAAAGAGGGCCTCTATTACGGTCAGTGCTCGGAAATCTGCGGCAAAGACCATGCCTTCATGCCTATCGCAATCCGCGTTGTGTCAGAGCAGCAGTACAATGCGTGGTACGCGGCGGCTGGCAGCGACCTGCCGGGAGCTTACAAAACACTCGCCGCATCAGTCGATGGTGGCAAGAATATCAATGTGGCTGGCAACTAAGCCAGCTGCGCTTTGCATTTGAGGAACGGGAGCTATCTCATGGCAGGTTCAGCTGCTCACGAAGCCCACGACGAACATCACGACCACAAGCCTCGTGGTTGGACGCGTTGGGTCAATTCGACCAACCACAAGGATATCGGAACGCTTTATCTGATTTTCGCTATCATAGCGGGCATCATCGGCGGCATCCTTTCGATATGCATGCGTGCTGAGCTCCAGGAGCCTGGCATTCAGATTTTCCACGGTCTCGCGGCCATGGTCTATGGTTTTGAGGGTGATGCGGCTATCGATGCCGGTAAACACATGTTCCTCGTGTTCACGACGGCTCACGGCCTTATCATGATCTTCTTCATGGTCATGCCAGCGCTTATCGGTGGTTTTGCCAACTGGATGGTGCCGATCATGATCGGTGCGCCAGACATGGCATTCCCGCGCATGAATAACATTTCGTTCTGGCTGCTCCCGCCAGCTCTGCTTCTTCTTCTGTTGTCATTGTTCGTTCCCGGCCCTGCCGGTGGCTATGGTACTGGCGGCGGTTGGACCATCTATCCTCCGCTTTCGACGACCGGCCAGCCCGGACCGGCGATGGACCTGGCAATCCTTTCGCTCCACATTGCCGGTGCTTCGTCCATTCTCGGCGCGATCAACTTCATCACCACGATTTTCAACATGCGTGCGCCGGGCATGACCCTGCACAAGATGCCATTGTTCGCTTGGTCGGTGCTTATTACCGCTTTCCTGCTGCTTCTGGCCCTGCCAGTGCTTGCCGGTGGTATCACCATGCTTCTGACCGACCGCAATTTCGGCACGACATTCTTCTCACCAGAAGGTGGCGGTGATCCGATCCTGTTCCAGCATCTCTTCTGGTTCTTCGGTCATCCGGAAGTGTACATCATGATTTTGCCAGCCTTCGGCATTGTCAGCCACATTGTCTCGACCTTCTCGAGAAAGCCAATCTTCGGCTATCTCGGCATGGCTTACGCCATGGTCGCAATCGGCGTGGTAGGCTTCATCGTCTGGGCACACCATATGTACACAGTGGGTCTTTCGCTCGATACACAGCGTTATTTCGTCTTCGCGACGATGGTTATTGCTGTGCCAACAGGCGTGAAGATTTTCTCGTGGATTGCCACCATGTGGGGCGGTTCGATTGAGTTCAAACCTCCTATGGTTTGGGCAATCGGGTTTATCTTCCTGTTTACCGTTGGTGGTGTGACGGGTGTTCAGCTGGCCAATGCGGGTCTGGATCGTGCCATGCACGACACTTACTACGTGGTTGCTCACTTCCACTACGTTCTGTCGCTTGGTGCTGTGTTCGGCATTTTCGCCGGCTGGTATTACTGGTTCCCGAAGATGACTGGTTACATGTATAACCATACCATTGCCCACACGCACTTCTGGGTCACGTTCATCGGCGTTAACCTCGTGTTCTTCCCGCAGCACTTCCTCGGGCTTGCCGGCATGCCACGCCGTTACATCGACTATCCGGATGCCTTCCAGGGCTGGAACGAAGTATCGTCTATCGGCTCCTATATTTCCGGTGTCGCTGTACTGATCTTCCTCTTCGGTGTGTTCGAGGCATTTGCCAAGAAGCGTGAAGCAGGTGCGAACCCATGGGGCGTAGGTGCCACCACGTTGGAATGGCAGCTTTCATCACCTCCGCCGTTCCACCAGTGGGAACAGCTTCCACGCATCAAATAATGATCACAATGACCGGGCTGCAAAACAGCCCGGTCATCTCCTGAATAATCCGACCTTCAAGATTGAGCGCATGTCACTGATTGAGAAACACGCAACACTGGATGCAAACATTGGCCTCTCCGAAGCCAGTGCATCAGACTATATTGCGCTGCTCAAGCCACGCGTGATGTCGCTTGTCGTGTTTACCGGCTTTGTTGGGTTGATGGCGGCTCCCGGCCACATCAATCCCGTCATTGCCGCGATTGCTATCCTTTGCATTGCTGTTGGAGCTGGCGCGTCCGGTGCACTCAACATGTGGTATGACGCCGACATTGATGCGGTCATGAAACGCACAGCCAAGCGGCCAATTCCGGCCGGTCGCCTGTCACGTGATGAAGCGCTTACCTTTGGTCTGCTGCTGTCGATTGTATCCGTGCTGACAATCGGTCTGTTTGTAAATTTGCTTTCAGCTTTTCTGCTGGCCTTCACGATTTTCTTCTACGCTGTTGTTTACACAATGTGGCTGAAGCGTTCGACGCCGCAGAACATCGTTATCGGCGGTGCTGCCGGCGCTTTCCCGCCCATGATCGGCTGGGCTGCCGTTACAGGTTCGGTCAGCATGGAAAGCATTGTTCTGTTCCTGATCATCTTCTTATGGACGCCACCCCATTTTTGGGCGTTGTCGCTGTTCATGTCTGACGACTATGAAAAGGCCAAGATTCCTATGATGCCTAACGTCATGGGTGAAGCGTCAACCAAGTTCCAGATTTGGCTGTACACAATTCTCGTCGCCCCTGTGGCTGTGCTGCCATGGATCATGGGCTTTGCCGGGCCTGTTTATGGCGTTTTCTCAATCGCCATGGGATTTGCATTCCTCTACTCGGCCTGGACAGTTTGGCGTGCCGAGGTTGGTGAGGCGATGATCAAGCCTGCCAAGAAGATGTTCGCATTTTCGATCTTTTATCTTTTCAGTCTCTATGCCGTTCTGCTTGGTGAGATACTCGTGCGTAAAGCACTACTGGTTCTGGGTGTGTGAAATGAGCGATGACCGCGTAACTCTAAGTGACAAGCAAAAGCGTGCCAGACGCAGTCGCTCGCTGGCGCTTGCCCTTGCTCTCGCAGCATTCGTTATCATTGTTTATGTTGGAACATGGGCTAAACTCGGTGCCAATATATTGAACAGGCCTATGTGATGAGCATGGAACCCGGCCAAGACACACCCCCAATTGTAAAGCGCAAGGTCTCCGACCGTACGATCGCCATCTCCTGCCTGGCGTTTTTCTTTGGTATGGTCGGCATGGCTTTTGCTGCAGTACCGCTCTACGCAATGTTCTGCCAGGTTACCGGTTACGGTGGTACGACGCAGCGCGTTGAGCAGATGTCGGACACGATTCTCGACAAGACAATTACTGTGCGTTTTGATGCCAATACTTCAGGTGGTCTACCTTGGGACTTCAAGCCGGTGCAGCGTGAAGTTACGATGAAAATCGGCGAAACAAAGCTGATCAAGTATGAAGCCAAGAATATCACTTCACAGCCGACATCGGGACGCGCGCTGTTCAATGTCACACCAATGGCTGCGGGCGCCTACTTCAATAAAGTAGAATGCTTCTGCTTTACGGATACTGTTTTGAAGCCGGGCGAAGATCTGGAAATGCCTGTGGTGTTTTTCGTCGATCCTGAGATTGTAAATGCGCCGGAACTCAAAGGTGTGAATACAATTACTCTATCCTATACATTCTTTCCGATACCAATGCCTGCGCCCGTCGCGGCCAGCGCAGAGGTGAACAAGACAAAGACGGGGCAACTCTAGAGAGATGTCGATGTCTAGTGCAATAAACAGACCTTGCGGGGGTTAACATGGCCGAAGCGCACCAGAAGAATCACGATTATCATATTATTGATCCAAGTCCTTGGCCGTTTCTTGCCTCGGTAGGCGCATTCATCCTTGCCCTTGGGGGTATTGGCTTCATGCAATATAACAAGGGTGGCGAATTCATCCTGTTCAAAGCCAATCTGACAACCCCTTGGCTCTTCGCCATAGGCTTGGTTATCGTGCTCTATACGATGTATGGCTGGTGGTCGGATACGATCAAGGAAGGCAAGCAGGGGCATCATACCCGCGTTGTGTCGCTGCATCTGCGCTATGGCATGATCATGTTCATTGCATCGGAAGTAATGTTCTTTGCTGCATGGTTCTGGGCATTCTTTGATGTAAGTCTGTATCCTGGCGAAGTTGAACAGGTGGCGCGTACAACTTTCACAGGGGGCGTCTGGCCTCCAAAGGGACTGGAAGTCCTCGATCCTTTGCATCTGCCGCTCTACAACACGGTCATCCTGCTGCTTTCCGGCACGACCGTTACATGGGCGCACCATGCATTGATCCACAATGACCGCAAAGGTCTGATCACCGGTCTTTCGCTCACGGTTGTGCTTGGTATCCTGTTCTCGTTTGTTCAGGCATATGAGTACATCCACGCGCCATTTGCATTCAAAGATTCGATCTATGGTGCGACGTTCTTCATGGCCACAGGGTTCCACGGATTCCACGTCATCATCGGAACCATCTTCTTGGCCATTTGTCTGCTTCGTTCGATCCGTGGCGATTTCACCCCAGACAAGCATTTCGGCTTTGAAGCTGCCGCATGGTACTGGCATTTCGTTGACGTTGTCTGGCTGTTCCTCTTCTTCACAATCTATGTTTGGGCATCGTGGGGAGCGCCAATCGCTGCCGGCCACTAAACTTAATAGTTAGACTTGAAAGAGAGCGGTTACGGAAACGTGGCCGCTCTCCTTATTTTGGCACAATGCTCAGCGATTAGTCCTTAATGAGATATAGAACACTTTCCTTCGGAATTATCTTCATTGGTTTGATGGCAGCATTTCCTATGCTGGCTTTTGGTGCCGATAAGGTTGATCTTGTGCGTGTGGAAAAAGCCAATCGCAAGATGCAACTGCTCTCCGGAAAAGCTGTAATAAAGGAATACAAGATTGCTCTTGGCGCTCGCCCCGTAGGACACAAGCGCTGGGAAGGCGATGAACGTACGCCGGAAGGTCGCTATGTTCTCGACTGGCGAAATCCCAAAAGTATGGCCCACAAGTCAATTCATATTTCCTATCCGAATGCACAGGATAAAGCCGCAGCCAAGTCGATAGGAATTTCTCCCGGTGGTGCGATCATGATTCATGGCGCAGTCAACGGTTACGGTTGGTGGGGCTGGGTGCTTCAACTTATCGACTGGACAGATGGCTGCATAGCCGTCACTAATCCCGAGATGGATGAAATCTGGGCGCTGGTCCAGGATGGAACGCCAATCGAGATTTATCCCTGAGCGATATGCAATGAATGAAGACAACGCAATCTACCCGCCCGTCGACCCTTTTGCTGCTGGGCTGAAAGCACGTTGCCCGCGTTGTGGTCAGGGAAAGTTGTTCGACGGGTTCATTACCCCGGCAAAGCGTTGCACAAGCTGCGGCCTCGATTATTCATTCATCGATTCTGGCGATGGGCCGGCAGTTCTGGTCATGCTGCTTATCGGTTTCATCGTCGTGGGACTTGCTTTGTGGATGGAAGTGAATGTTGACCCACCGCTGTGGGTGCACTTTCTGTTGTGGATACCCCTTGCGTTGTTGTTGTGCCTGACGGCACTCCGCTGGATGAAGGGCGTATTGATTGCCCTTCAATACAAGCATAAGGCCGCTGAGGGCCAACTGGACCTTCCAGAAAATGATAGATAGTTCAAAAGCCGCAAGACGTGGCACGTTCCCGTGGATCACGTTGATTCTCGGAACAGTCGTTTTCCTGACGCTGATGGCATTGGGCACTTGGCAGGTCGAACGCCTGCAATGGAAAGAGCAATTGCTCGCGGAGATTGAACAGCGGACCCATGCGGCCCCTGCGTCTCTCGCCGAGATTGAACAATTGTGGGCTGGCACACACGATGTTGATTATCGCACAGTTTCAGTCACCGGACGCTTTGTAGCCGGACAAGAGCGGCACTATCTGGCCACCTATAGCGGGATGTCAGGCTTTTATGTTTATGCCCCGCTTCAACTCGACGATGGTCGCATTGTGTTCATTAATCGCGGTTTCGTGCCGTATGACAAAAAGGAACCAGCCAGCCGAGAGCGCAGTGTAGAAGGGCCAGTTACAATCAAGGGATTGGCACGCAATCCTTTGGCGGCAAAACCTTCGTCCCTTGTCCCTGATAATGATATGAAGGCCAATATTTATTACTGGAAGGACTTGCCGGTAATGGCCGCCCAATCCGGGGTTGAGCAAAGCAGGCTCATACCATTTTTTATCGATGCAGATAGAACACCTAATCCGGGCGGTCTGCCCGTGGGTGGTGTCACCATTATTGATTTGCCTAACAGTCACCTGCAATATGCTGTTACCTGGTATGGCCTAGCCGCCACTCTGCTTGCGGTAGCAGGAGTTTCGGCGTGGCGCCGCACTTACCCCAAGACGACGCCGGATGAGCAATCGGAAGGTTCGGGGTTGACTTCGCGCTGAATGCCGCCCAATTCCAAGAAGACATAATTCTAGCCGAGATATGACGATGACCGACAAAGCTCCACTGACTATCCGCCTATGCGGACCGCGCGGTTTCTGCGCAGGGGTGGATCGGGCGATTCAAATTGTTATCCTCGCACTCAAGAAATATGGCGCTCCAGTTTATGTGCGTCACGAGATTGTGCATAATCGTTATGTTGTAGAAGGGCTGCAGGCTCGAGGGGCCGTCTTCGTTGAAGAGCTGGACGAAATACCCTCTGAGCATCGCGATCAACCGGTGGTGTTCTCGGCGCATGGTGTTCCCAAATCCGTGCCTGCAGATGCTGAGAACAAGAATCTGTTTTACCTTGATGCGACATGTCCACTTGTTTCCAAGGTGCACAAGCAGGCAATGCGCCATCAACGCCTTGGACGTCATGTGATTCTGGTCGGGCATTCCGGACATCCTGAAGTGATTGGCACCATGGGGCAACTCCCCGATGGTGCAGTGACACTTATTGAGACCATTGAAGATGCAGCCAATTATGTGCCATCTGATCCGGAAAATCTCGGATTTGTAACACAAACGACGCTTTCTGTGGACGATACTGCCGGAATATTGGCGACATTGCAGGAACGTTTTCCAGCGCTCACGGCACCGGCAGCCGAGTCAATTTGTTATGCGACGACCAATCGCCAGGATGCAGTCAAAGCTGCCGCACCCGGTTGTGATCTGTTTTTGATAGTCGGTGCACCAAACTCTTCCAATTCAAAGCGGCTTGTCGAAGTAGCCGAGCGATCAGGCGCAAAACAATCGCTTCTCGTTCAACGGGCATCGGACATAGATTGGAACAGTGTAGGTAAAATCGCCACTGTCGGGCTTTCGGCAGGCGCATCCGCACCCGAGATCATTGTTGACGAAATTATTCAGTCATTCTCAGAGCGGTATTCTGTTTCCATAGAATTGGCTGAGACCACAGTTGAGACAGAGAATTTCCACGTCATGCGCGATTTGCGGGATGTAGAGCTGACAAGCCATGACATGGCTTTCGTCAATGGGACCCACTAAGCATGGCAGTCTATACCGATATCAACGAAATCGATCTCGCGCATTTTCTCAGGAATTACGATATCGGGGAATTACTCTCCTACAAGGGGATTGCCGAAGGTGTCGAGAACTCGAACTACCTTCTGCACACAAGCAAAGCAGCTTTCATTCTGACGCTTTATGAAAAGCGCGTGGATAGCAACGACTTGCCGTTTTTTCTTGGGCTGATGCAGCACCTCGCGGGGAAGGGCATCAGCTGCCCGTTGCCAGTGGTGCAAAAGTCAGGTTCAAACATTGGCGAACTTGCGGGACGGCCAGCCGCCATTGTGACCTTTCTGGAAGGCATGTGGATGCGCAGGCCAACCGTGCAGCATTGTTCGGCACTTGGAGAGGCGCTGGCACGAATGCATCTGGCGGGCGAGGATTTCCCGCTTCGCCGCAAGAACGCTCTGTCTGTGGAAGGCTGGCGGCCTTTATGGAACAACTCCAGCGCCGATGCGGACCGTGTAGAAGCTGGTCTTGCAAAAGAAACGGAAGAGGATTTGTCATTTCTTGAAGAGAACTGGCCATCACATCTTCCTTCCGGTGTCATTCACGCGGACCTCTTTCCGGACAACGTATTCTTTCTGGGTAGCAAGCTTTCCGGGATCATCGACTTCTATTTCGCATGCACGGACCTCTTGGCCTATGATGTTGCCGTCTGTTTGAACGCCTGGTGCTTCGAAAAAGACAACTCGTTCAATTTGACCAAGGGAACGGCATTACTTCGCGGCTACAACTCGGTCCGACTCCTGTCGGAGGATGAAGCCGCTAGTCTGCCCATTCTAGCTCGTGGTTCTGCACTGCGATTTATGCTTACGAGACTCTACGATTGGCTCAATACGCCTGAAGGCAGCTTTGTCGTGAAAAAGGATCCTCTCGAGTATCTGCGTCGGATGCGCTTTCATCGCCAGATCAAATCTCCTGAAGAGTATGGATTGGTGTTTGAGGGACAAAAAGCGTGAAAGAGATTCAGGCTTTTACCGATGGCGCGTGCTCTGGTAATCCTGGTCCTGGAGGCTGGGGCGCTGTTCTTCGATGGAATGGCAATGAAAAAGAACTTTCGGGCGGTGAAGCAGACACTACCAACAATCGCATGGAATTGATGGCTGCTATTTCGGCATTGAATGCGCTCAAAGAGCCCTGCCATGTCGATGTTTACACCGATTCAGTCTATGTTCGTGACGGTATTTCCGGTTGGATTGAAGGCTGGAAAAGAAATGGCTGGAAAACGGCAGCAAAAAAACCCGTGAAAAATGCTGAGCTTTGGCAAGCGCTGGATGAAGCGCGCAAGCGCCATAAAGTTGTGTGGCATTGGGTAAAAGGTCATGCCGGCCACCCTGAAAATGAGCGCGCTGACGAATTGGCACGCGCAGGCATGGCGCCTTACAAACAGAAGTGATGGGCAAGGACCGTTTTCCGATCCTTGCCGATTTATCAGATTTGTTCGAGAATTGTCGCGGCACTTGAAGTAACGGCCTGACCCGGCGATTCTTCGATGTTGAGCTGCTTTACAACACCATCTTCAACCAGCATGGAATAACGCTTCGAGCGAATGCCCATATTGCCCGCACCCAGATCAATGTCCAAACCGATATCTTTGGTGAAAGTAGCATTGCCGTCGGACAGATACTGAATTTTGCCTTCGCCATTGGTGGCCTTGGCCCACGCCCCCATGACATGTGGATCGTTGACTGCCACGACAACGATTGAGTCGACACCCTTGGCAAGAATGGCGTCGCGGTTTTCCAGATATCCGGGGAGGTGGTTCATGCTGCAGGTTGGGGTGAAGGCACCGGGTACTGCAAAAAGCACCACTTTCTTACCTTTGAACAGCGCGTCGGAGCTGACTTCGCTGACACCTTCGTCGGACTTTGATTTAAATTTAGCATCGGGCAAACGTTCGCCCACCTTGATCGTCATGAACTGGCTCCTTGGATAAATATTATGACTTGGAAGACATAGTACCGGTGCTATGTTTTTACGAGTTATTCCCGAACGTCAATTGTTCCTGAGACGGCTTGCTTGCCTTGTACCAGGGTGTAATTCAGCGTCGTGAATTTCTCCTGGCTGCCAGACGTTACTGGCACAGAGAACACAGCGCTTTTTGCGTCGCGTTTTTCGAGCTTTGCCATGCCATAGGCTGTGGTCCCGTTACCGGCGACAAAAACATCCGTATCAGGATCATCCGCAGGCAAATTGACCACGAATTTAATGTCGTCGCCATCCTTGGTTGCTGATGCTGCGCCAAAGATCGCACTGGCGCTGGATGGAAGCTCCTCAAAAGCGGTGTCTACCAATGTTTTTGAAAGAGGGTCGGACTGAGCCTGTCCAAGAGGGATATCGAACTCAGCAGTAACGGGAATGCAGATTGTCTCGCATATGCCGAGGAATGCGTGCCCCTTCAGTCGCGTTGACTGATTGGGATCGACCAAGGTGAAAGTTACCGGGAGGGACACGGGTTTTTTATAACCGGCCCAATGCATGCCTCCATCATCAAATCGATGTGGTGCTGGAAAGGCTAAAACGGCATTTTTAACATTCGTACTGCCATCAATGTTGAGTTCGGGCGGCACGCCGGCATCCCCGGGTTCCCGCCAATAGGTCTTCCAGCCGGGGTCGAGGTTGATTTGAACGACACCTCGGATTTCATTCGCATGCGAAGGAGTCTTATCGACAACCAATCGTACGCTGCCTCCGGGTGTTTTTGTCCACTCGGAGTTTCCCGCGTGAGCCGGAGCAGCGGCGGCGAGCGTGACCAGAAAAATAAAAAGTTTGAACTTCATATCTAATCATTACAGGCCTTTGAAACCCGAGCAAGAAGACACAGGCTTGGAGTCATCATTTCTGTGTGAGCGCTCAAAGCGCAAATTATACGTGCAGTTACAATTCGTTACCTCTGGCCGTTGTCATTTGTGAATTCCTTGATACTTTTATCGTCATGGAAATTTTCAGAGAAGCCAGTAAAAATACAGGATTTCTGAATGGACAGTTCCTTCTCGCAATGCCGGGAATGGATGACAGTAGGTTTGCGCGCTCCGTAATTTATATATGCGCTCACTCCGAAAAAGGTGCGATGGGGCTAATTATAAATCGCTCTCAAGAAATGGAGTTCGCCGACATTCTGGTTCAACTCGGTGTGCTCGACGAAGAACAAGCTATCGTAATGCCTGATAGGACACGTGATTTTCTTGTACGTAGCGGTGGTCCAGTCGAGATGCGTCGAGGCTTCGTTTTGCATTCTGATGATTATCTGACGGATTCAACCATGCCCGTCGCCGAAGAAATCTGCCTAACCGGTACCATCGACATTCTACGGGCTATCTCAGGAGGGCGCGGACCACGTAAAGCGCTGATGACACTTGGGTATTCCGGTTGGGCATCTGGCCAACTGGAAACAGAAATAGCAAATAATGGCTGGCTGACGTGCCATGCGCCACAGGAGCTACTTTTCGATACCGATATGGATCGAAAATATGATCGCATTCTCAGCCATATGGGCGTTGATCCATCAAGGCTGGCGACTGTCGCTGGTCACGCTTAGCGCCAGTAGTGCTAAGAGGCCTTTGATTGCTGGAATTGCTCCCGGAGCAACTTTGTCGCTACGTCCAATGTCAGCGGTGGGCTGAACATAAAGCTCTGGGCAAATTCGCAACCCATCTGACGCAATTGCAAAGCATCACTTTCATTCTCGATGCCTTCTGTAACAACTGACAAGCCGAGATCATGCGCCATGCTGATCATGGAACGCAAAAGCGTGACCTTCTGTGGCTGCTCTGCCTTCAGGAATGATCGATCAATCTTGATCATGTCAAAGGGGAACGAAGTGAGATAGGACAGCGAAGAATACCCCGTTCCAAAATCATCAAGCGAAACACCGACGCCCATTGCCTTGATGCTGGATAACACATAGGCGGAACGCTCGGGATTTTCCATCATCAGGGACTCAGTCAATTCGAGTTTGAGACTGCCCGGATTAATTTGTGTTTGCACAAGAACAGAACGAACATCGTCGATCAAATCCTGCCGGATCAGCTGGCTGCTCGAAATATTCACTGAAACGAACAGAGGCGTTGCACCAAGGTTACGTTGCCAATTGACCAGATCATCTGCGGCTCGCTGCATTGCAAACAGGCCAAGCTGAACGATCAGGCCGGAACTTTCAGCAATCGGTATGAATTCTGACGGAGGTATGGAGCCGCGACGGGGATGATCCCATCGCATAAGCGCCTCAAAGCCAGCAATGCTATTGTCTTCAAGACGTACAATTGGCTGGTAAGCCATGTGAATTTCACGGCGCTCAAGTGCGCGGCGAAGATCAGATTCGAGCTGGAGCCTGTCACTGCCGACCGCCCGGAAAGCCGGTCTGAAAGGCTCAATGCGATCGCCCCCAAATCGTTTCGCCTGATACATGGCAAGTTCGGCGTCTTTTACGAGATCTTCGGGGGAGGCGGAACTGCCATTAGTCCACGTAATCAATCCGAGCGAAGCAGTCAGCACGATTTCGCGTTTTGAGAAGGCTATCGGTGCACGAATTGCCTGTTTGATTGCCTCGGCAAAAGCTGCGATTTTTGCAGGTTCGCTTTCCGAAACGAGAATAAGCCCGAATTGATCGGCAGAGAGGCGGCTCAATGTATCCTGTGGCCGCAGCAGCCGATGCAAACGGCGCGAAATGGTGAGCAGGAAGGTATCGCCTGCGGACATTCCCAGCCCATCATTGACCTGCTTGAAGCGATCAATATCGATAATGAAAATCGTTGGACGCAACTTGCTTTCGGTCTGTGCCATGGTGATGACAGAACCGAGGCGATCCAGGAACAATTCGCGGTTAGGCAGACCTGTCAGATTGTCATGAACAGCGTCATGCAGCAGGCGCTCTTCCGCCTTCTTCTGCTCGGTAACGTCAATGAGCGTGCCGACACAGCGGACTATCTCGCCATCGGAGCCGATCACGGGCCGGGCCTTCAGAGAATACCAGTAATAATGGCCATCATTCGCGCGCAAACGGAAGGTTTGCGAAATACGTCCGCGCCGGTTCTCCAAGATAACGTCGAGGGTTGTTCGAAAACGATCGCGATCATCCGCATGCAAGGTCGGCAGCCAATTGCGCACAGCGCCGTGCAGAGAACTGGCCGAGGCCCCAAGGAAGTTTGTGAGATCAGGCGTGGTTACCACCCGGTCACGCGGAACGTCCCAGTCCCACACGATGTCGCCAGACCCGATAATCGCCAGCGCTTGGCGTTCGACATCGGAGAATAGACCTTGCTGCAACGCTCCGCCGGAGAATGCGTGTTGCATAACGGTAAAACCGATCAGCAATACGATAAGGACAAGACCGCCCGCGAGGGCCGGTTGAATAATGTCGTTGGACAGAAGTCCGGAAACGGTTAGCCAACTCCCAAGCAGCCAGACCAGTAGCAGCATCCACGTCGGTATCAGCATGATTGCCCGGTCATAACTCCGGAAGGAGAAAAATCCGATCAGCAAGGTTCCAGATATGATTGTCAGGGCGAACGAAAAACGGGCAATACCAGCAGCAATTGGCGGGTCAAAAATAGCAACGCCTGAGACGATACCCAAGCCCAATATCCATGTCAGCGCGCCATAGCTGAAATTGTCGTGCCATCGGTTAAGATTCAAATAGGTGAAAAGAAAAATCACCAAAGTCGCAGCCAAGGCAACCTCAGTGCCGGCCCGCCACATCTGTTCATTGCCCGGCGTTATTTCGATCAGCTTGTTCCAGAATCCAAAGTCCACGCAAATATAGGCCAAAACCGCCCAAGCCAAAGCTGCCGTCGCAGGGAACAGAGAGGTGCCTTTCACCACAAAAAGAATGGTGAGAAACAAGGCGAGCAAGCCCGCAATGCCGAGTAGAATACCACGATAAAGCGTATAGGAATTGACCGTATCCTTGTAGGCATTTGGCTCCCACACGTAGACTTGAGGCAGGTTGGGAGATGCCAGTTCAGCGACCAGGGTTATGACGGAACCCGGGTTGAGCGTGATTAGGAAAATATCCGCATCCTCGCTCGCTTGCCGGTCAAGCGCAAAGCCCTCACTGGGGGTAATCGAGGTAATGCGTGTAGAACCAAGATCCGGCCAGATGAAGCCGGAACCGACGAGCCGGAAGTGTGGCGCAACTATCAGACGGTCAATCTGCTCGTCCGTTGGATTTGCCAGAGCGAATGCAGCCCAATCACCGGTTGCGCGCTTGTCGTTCGCAGGTACTTCAATACGCCGAACAATACCATCGGTTCCCGGCGCAGTGGAAACCTGAAAGGTTTCTCCCTGGTTTCTGTACACTTCCACGGCCTTTGACAAGTCAAGCGCAGTGCTTTCCTTGGTAATCTTGATGGTCTCGAACGCCTGAGCAGTCGCATGAACAGACAGAAGCGAAACGATAAGGACACATATGCGCAGCAAGCTTTTCAGCATATGTCCAGTCAATGAAGCCACCGATATTACCTTTGCTTTGGTTACCGCCACCGATCGTCTTCAACAAGTGAGAAGAGCAAATGGTTTTGCCACATACCATTAATTTTGAGGTAGGAGCGTAACAGTCCTTCCCTCTGAAATCCGGCTTTTTCGAGAAGACGGATCGATCTTTCATTGCTTGGAATACAGGCCGCTTCCAGCCGGTGCAACCTAAGCTTGGTAAAAGCATAGGGTATAATCAGCTGGAGGGCCTCAAACATATAGCCTTGTCCGGCAAATGGCTGGCCAACCCAATATCCAATCATGCCGTTTTGTCCGACACCGCGGCGGATATTACCAAGGGTGATACCACCAACGAGCCGAGAATCGCTGTTGCGAAAGAGAAAAAACGGATAGGCTGTACCGGCACCAGCTTCCTCGTCGTAATGCCTGATCCTGTGACGAAATGCGCCGCGCTCCAAATCATCCACAGCCCAGAGCGGCTCCCAAGGGACCAGAAAATCACGACTCTGCGCGCGGAGGGTAGCCCAGGCTTTGTAGTCGGAAAGCTGGGGTGGACGCAAATATAGCCGCTCGCCCTGCAGAGGCGGAGCGGCGCTTTTCAAGAACGGCAGGGCGATCATCGCACCTTAGACGGCGATTTTTCGCGGACTTGCCGTGAGGGAAGTCAGACCATCGCGAACATCATCGAACTTCATCAATGAACCAACGGGCCCGACAGCGGCAATTGTTGGTGTTGTGTCGAGAAACAGCCGACCTGCGAGATCAGTCAGGCGCTCGACTGTTATCTTGGACAGCCTGTCCACAAGTGCTTCGGTTGATACAGCCTCACCATAAAGCATGATCTGTCTGGCAATCTGTCCTGCCCTGCTGGCGGCGCTTTCATGCGACATGAGAAGGCTGGCCCTATATTGCGCACGGGCTCGGTTAAGCTCTTCCTGAGAGATATTTCGCGCAGCTTCATGCAATTCGTTGATAATGACAGGCACGAGTTTTTTCAGATGATTGCGGCCTGTTGCTGCATGGATGCCGAAAATACCGGTATCGGAAAAGCCCCAGTGGAATGCGTAGACGGAATAACACAATCCGCGTTTTTCCCGTACTTCCTGAAACAGACGGGAAGACATGCCACCGCCAAGTACCATCGACAATAACTGCGAGGCGTAGAAATCGCGGACATGGTAGGCACGGCCTTCAAAGCCCATGACCACTTGAGCATCCATTAATTCGCGCTCTTCGCGGAAGTCACCGCCAACATAATGCGCTGGATCAGCCTCTGGTGCGGTGGCTTTTGACCTGAATGAGCCAAGGCGCTTTTCGACCTCGCGTACGAACTCGTCATGCTTCACGCCACCAGCCGCAACGATGACCATACGTTCGGCGCTATATTGCTCATCCATATAGCGGCGCAGATCGGCGGAAGAGAATGATTGAACTGTCTCCGGTGTTCCCAGAATGGTCCGGCCGATAGTCTGGTTTTGAAAGGCGGCTTCGGTGAATCGGTCAAAGACAACATCATCCGGAGTATCGTGCGCCGCACCGATTTCCTGCATGATGACGTTCTTTTCACGCTCAAGTTCGTCAGCATCGAATTTTGAGCCCGTCATGATATCCGCAAGAATATCGATGGCCAGTGGCATGTCATCGCGCAGGACGCGAGCGTAATATGATGTCGTTTCAACGCTGGTGGCAGCATTGATTTCGCCGCCTACATCTTCAATGTCTGCGGCAATCTTCCACGCAGAGCGATTTTCAGTCCCTTTGAATGCCATATGTTCGAGGAGATGAGCCATGCCATGCTGGTTCTTCGCCTCACTTCTCGACCCTGCTTTTACCCAGATGCCAAGCGCTACACTCTCCACATGCGGCATTGTCTCTGTCGCAATCGTCAAACCGTTGGAGAGGCGACTGATTTCAACGCCCATGCAATGCTCCTCACTTGCCGCCCCGTTGCGCTGTGCATCCGGACTGGAGGCACACACGACGCATCAGTAGTTTTATTTGTCCGTCAACCGTTCAAGTCACTCAGGACTTTTCAGGATGACGCACGCGAATGTCGGCTAATATACTCTTCCACATTTTTCAGGTCATTGGGAAGTACCGTATACTGTTCTTTTCGCTCCATCAGATCGCCAAGCCATGCCGGGAGACCCGGGTTTACTCCGCTGGCAGCTTCTACAGCATCGGGAAATTTAGCAGGATGGGCTGTCGCAAGAACGACGCTCTGTTGATCTGCCGAAATTTTCTCTCGAGCGACTTTCAGCCCGATGGCGGAATGCGGATCCATAAGATAGCCGGTGGACTGCAACACTTGCCCGATAGTCTCAGCTGTTTCCGCCGCTGTTGAACGGCCAGCATCAAACTCATCGCGTATTTTGTCGAGAGCGGTATCAGCAATAACGAACCCGCCCGATTGTTTGAGGCTATCCATCAAACGCCGGACAGCCTCAGCATCACGCCCATGTGCTTCAAAAAGCAGGCGTTCGAAATTGGATGATACCTGAATGTCCATCGATGGCGAAGTTGTATGAAAAACACCGCGCGTTTCGTAGTGTCCGGTTTCGAGCGTCCGTGTGAGAATGTCGTTGTCATTGGTCGCAATGATCAGCCTGTCGATTGGCAGGCCCATGCGCTTGGCGACGTATCCCGCGAAAATGTCACCAAAATTGCCGGTTGGAACCGTAAAGGATATTTTGCGGTCAGGACTGCCGAGCGACAATGCCGATGTAAAATAATAAACGATCTGCGGCATGATCCGCGCCCAGTTGATAGAATTGACGCCTGACAACGATAGGGCATCGCGGAAGGCCAGATTGTTGAACATTCCCTTCACCAGCGATTGGCAATCATCGAAGTTACCTTCAATAGCCAAAGCATGGACATTTGACGCTGCTGACGTCGTCATCTGACGCTGCTGCACTTCCGATACGCGATTGTGCGGGAACATGATGAAAATGTCAGTTCTGTCGCGATTGGCAAAAGCTTCGATCGCTGCACCACCTGTGTCGCCGGAGGTTGCTCCCACGATAGTAGCCCGCTCATTACGCTGGGTCAGGATGTAATCCATCAGCCGGGCGAGCAATTGCATTGCTACGTCCTTGAACGCCAGCGTTGGTCCATGAAAAAGCTCCAGGACGAATTCGTTATGCGCGGTTTGGACAAGGGGGCAAACTGCATCGTGCCGGAATGTTTGATATGCTTCATGCACCATGCGCTCGAAGTCAGCCTGATCAATGTCACCTTCGACAAAGGGTGTCAGGACGTGAATGGCAATCTCGGCGTAGGTTTTACCCCTAAGCGAGCGAATCTCATCGGCTGAAAACTGTGGAAAATACTCCGGAAGATAAAGCCCTCCATCACGTGCAAGGCCAGCTAGAAGAGCGTCAGAAAACCCAAGTTTAGGGGCTTCACCACGGGTACTGATGTATTTCATATTTTTGCCTTGTGTACCTTGTCTAAGAGTGCCGATGTCGTGCTGGTAAAAAAGCCGATGATGCCCGTCGCATTATTTGCTTACCGTTGGTATAGAACATGTCGGTTCGTCAAGCTTCGTTCTTCGAGGAAAGTTCAGTTCATGAAGTCAGAAACACATAATTCCAAGCCCTTCTATCAACTTTACGCCCCTATTTGTGCTTTGGTCTTTGCTGTGGGACTGAGTGCCTGTTCAACCAGTAACACCAAGGTGGAAGATCCCAACAGTCCGCAAGCCCAGGAATTGGCTCAGGCGCAGGAGCGTATCAAAGCCTCGGAACTATTGGCTTTTTGCCCCCAGGTTACGATTCGAGAAGGCACATCGGTTATTACGCGCTACGGTTCAGCCGATAAAACTCCCGACAATCTGATTTACCAAGCTTCAATTTCCAATGAAACGCGATCCTGCAAAACCGTTGATGGAAACATGACCATGAACGTAGCCATTGCCGGCAAGGTCGTCCCGGGGCCGAAATTTGCGCCTAACACGGTTAATGTGCCAATCCGCGTTGCGGTGATACAGGGAACTGAGGTGCTCTACTCCAAGCTGCACAATCAGGCTGTTCCCGCCAATGATAGTAGTGCAGCTACCCAATTCGTTTTTAACGATGCGAATGTCTCGTTCCCGAAGCCTTCTGCTCAAAATGTGCAGGTTTTCATCGGTTTTGATGAAACGGGTGATACTCCCAAGAAATCGAGAAAGAAGTAAGGAAAAAGCCGGCGAAAGCCGGCTTTTTCTTATACAGCCTCTGACCAGATAGACATGGCTTCGATTGTAGCTGGCAAATCCTTGTGGCGGCTGATGACGGTTTCGGCACCGGCGTCAGTCAGTTTATCTGCATGGCCGGGATAGGTGTGCGAGCCACCTGTAAAGCCTATGACGCGCATACCTGCAGTATGTGCAGCATGGACACCATGGGTCGAGTCTTCAATCACGATGGCATTGGCTGGATTGACGTTGAATTGCTTGGCAGCAAAAAGATAAACATCGGGCGCAGGCTTGGGTTTTTGCGTTCCAACTTCTCGCGCAGAAAAGATATGCGGTGAGAACAATTCGTAAAGTGTACTTTGTTCAAGCATCATTTTCAGCGAAGAACTGATGGAATTGGAAGCAATGCACTTGGGGTATTTCAGTCCTGCGATAATCTGCTCTGCACCCTCAATTACGTTAAGTTCATTGCGCAGTTTGTAGTCCATCTGCCGGGCGGATTCTTCGATCAACGACGCCGAGATCGGAATGCCGGATTCTTTTTCAACCTGCAGCAGAATGTCGGTCCACGTAAGGCCCGCAAAACGCTCGGCGATTGTCTCCGGGTCAATTGGATAGCCGGACTGCGTCAGCAATTGAGATTCAACTTCAGCAGCAAGAAATTCTGAATCGACGAGCACGCCATCGCAGTCGAAGATTATGAGTTGGGGTTCCATTGGATATACCTGTCCGGAAATAGGGTGCGGCAAAAAAATGCGCGCCTCGGGTCAATTGGGGGGATTACGGGCATCGACTACACGCTTATCGGCCATGCGTCAAAGAAAAGCTGGTTGGCAGCGCGCATAAGCTTTCACTCTTAACGCGATATTTACCCTACGCGGTAACCATAAGGATCAGTAAAGCGTCTCCAGTAATCGAGTATCCCATGTCTGTAGTCCGTCGCGTGAATGAACTTCCACAGTCCGCACCGCAAGCTTCCTGGCTTGATACGATCCTCAAAGGTGATTGCGTCGCAGCGCTCAATCGGTTGCCTGATCATTCAATCGACGTGATTTTCGCCGATCCTCCCTACAATCTGCAACTTGATGGCGATTTGCATCGCCCTGATCAGTCAAAGGTAGATGCCGTTGACGATCATTGGGACCAGTTTGAGAGCTTTCAGGCCTATGACGCATTCACCAGAGCCTGGTTGCTGGCGTGCCGCCGCGTCCTGAAACCCAACGGAACCATCTGGGTGATCGGCTCGTACCACAATATTTTCCGCGTTGGCGCGAGCATGCAGGATCTTGGCTTCTGGATGCTCAACGATATCGTCTGGCGCAAGAATAACCCCATGCCTAATTTTCGCGGGCGTCGCTTCCAGAATGCGCATGAAACAATGATTTGGGCATCCCGCGATCAAAAAGCCAAGGGTTACACATTCAATTATGAAGCCATGAAGGCAGCCAATGACGATCTGCAAATGCGGTCGGACTGGCTTTTCCCGATTTGCACGGGGGGAGAGCGTCTTAAAGATGAGAATGGCGACAAAGTCCACCCGACGCAGAAACCCGAAGCCCTGCTTGCCCGCATCCTTATGGCGTCATCCAAGCCCGGCGATATCATTCTTGATCCCTTCTTCGGTTCCGGAACAACGGGCGCAGTCGCAAAACGCCTCGGACGGCACTTCGTTGGTATTGAGCGTGAGCAAAAGTATATCGATGCTGCGACAGCTCGGATCGCTTCTGTGGAGCCGTTGGCAGGTGCCGAACTGACAGTCATGACAAGCAAACGCGCAGAACCACGTGTGGCTTTCGGCAGCATTATTGAGTCCGGCATGTTGAAACCAGGTGCGATCCTCAGCGATGCGCGGGGGCGTTACGCAGCCATTGTAAGGGCAGACGGTACTGTCACGACAGGTGGCGATGCGGGCTCTATCCACCGGATGGGTGCCAAAGTACAGGGTTTTGACGCCTGTAATGGTTGGACTTTCTGGCACTATGAGGATGAGGGCACCCTGAAACCCATCGACGAATTGCGTAAACAGGTTCGTAGCGGAATGCTTTCTGCCGGAGCTTGAGGAATCCGATCGGCGGTGACCTCCAGCGCCGTTCCGATACACGAACGCCCGAGGCCAGCCTCGGGCGTTTTGTTTTCAAGCTCGGTTAAATCAGACCTGAATACCGAGCTTATTCAGATCGGCTCTTAAAGTTTCTGGGTTGGTAAACTGGACTGATTGCCAGCCGGCAGCTTTCGCTCCTTCAACGTTCTTCAGGCTATCGTCAATGAACAGTGTCGCTGACGGGTCGACACCAAAGGTTTTGACGTGGTGATCGTAGATCGCCCTGTCTGGTTTGAGCAGTCCGATATCGCCGGAGATTGTGACGCCGCGGCTTTCGGTGAGAAAGGGGAAACGCTCCCATGCTTCACGCAATGTGTCGGAAGCAAAGTTTGTAAGCATTGTAACATCATGGCCATCGGCAATCAGCTTGCGCAGAATTTCCACACTTCCGTCGATAGAGTGGGTAATCATCATGTGCCAGTTTTGCCTGAACGCACGTATGTTGTTTTCATGATCAGGGAAATCCGCGATCAAAAGAGCTTCTGCATCGGGCCATTTCCGGCCTCTGTCCTGTTCAATGTTCCATGCGCTCGTGCAAACATTTTCGAGAAACCATTTCCGCTCAGCAGCATCCGGGATGAGTTCACGGAATGCGGCTTCCGGCTCATAGCCGATGAGAACCATGCCGATGTCGAATACGATATGTTTGACGGGTGTCATTCCAGCTTCCTTCTTTTCGCGAATGCGTCCGGGATGGCAGCAGCAATGGCCTTTTTCATGACAGTGGGCAACGCCTCTCCATGAAGATTTTCAACTTTGACCCACCAGCCGTCAGCGCCCGAGCTTGTGGAAACACTATTCGCCTTATAGACGCTCAGCCGAAGCTCGAAATGTGTAAAAACATGTGTGATGCTTCCCACGGCTGCCCATTGCCCCGCAAAGGGAGCGGCTTCGATTTGGGTATCGCCATCGGTACGCGCTGTCCATGCCGTTGTTGGCACTTGCGCCATGCCTCCCAGCAGTCCCGTTTCCACTCGGCTTTGAAGGAAAACCTCATTGCCGGGAGAGACTGCAACAAACGCAGCCCCAATCCGGATCGGCTTTTCCTTCTTGGGAGATTTTACAGGGAAGAGCTCCGGATCAGACGTTTTCAGCGCCTGGCAATTGTCATTGACCGGGCAGATGACACATGCCGGACGCTTGGGTGTGCATATGGTTGCACCAAGATCCATCATGGCTTGAGCAAAGTCGCCGGGATGTTTGCTTGGTGTAAGCTCCTGCATTGCTGTCCGTATGACTGGCTTCGCCAAGGGGAGAGCAGGTGTAATGGCATATAATCGTGTAATAACGCGTTCGACGTTTCCATCGACCACAGCCACGGGAATATCAAAGGCTATGGAGGCAATGGCGGCTGCAGTGTAATCGCCTATGCCCGGCAAAGCTTTCAAGGCGGTTACGTCACTTGGAAATCGTCCGTCATAGTCGTTGGAAACGATATCGGCGCATTTCTTCAGGTTTCGCGCCCTCGAGTAGTAGCCGAGACCCGCCCACGCCCTCAAAACATCGTCCTGGCTGGCGGCAGCGAGACTCGCAACCGTGGGCCATTTTCTGGTAAAGTTGTTGAAGTAGGGTTTTACAGCTTCCACAGTTGTCTGCTGCAACATGATTTCGGAAAGCCAAATGCGATAGGGGTCGGGTATTTGACCGTGGAACCGGTCACTTGGAGAAATGCGCCATGGCAGAATCCTGTGGTGGGAATCATACCATTTCACTAGTTTTGTCGTTATTGGTTGCATCAATCACAAACTGCGCTACAGGGTAGGAAAACGACGTTACTCATAAATTGGCTGCGATTGCCAATTTCAGTCTTATTCGGAATCATCATGTTTCCAGACCAGTTGACCAAGGCTCTATTGATCCCTTCCAAGGGACATTTTGTGGGAATTGATCGCAATAATCGTATTTTCACGTTCGTTTTTGCGCTGTTCCCGGGCCTTCTTGCAAGTGGGACTTCAGTAACACTGGTCTGTGCCCTCACGTGGGCGCTGATTTCGCTGGTAGCAAAAAGATTTCCATTTGCACTCACACGCTCCGATAAAATAGTTGCTTCGTGCATCACATTGTATGTTTTGACGACTTTATTTTCAG
The DNA here is from genome assembly GCF_000282595.1 of Phyllobacterium sp. YR531. Taxonomy (GTDB): domain Bacteria; phylum Pseudomonadota; class Alphaproteobacteria; order Rhizobiales; family Rhizobiaceae; genus Phyllobacterium. The sequence goes on along the minus strand of NZ_AKIZ01000039.1, from coordinate 70,313 downwards.
TCGTCATGCACCCCAATATGTCAGATGACAAGGCATTCCTGTTGAAGATGATACCGTTTTTGGCAGTCTGGTTTGTCATCCCCAGACTTCGGGTCAGCATTGCAGGAAGGCTGCTGCCATTTCTGATTACCGGTGCTGGAATCGGAATGATCGGCTCGTTGATCTTCAGCATCATACAGATTGTATTTCTGGCGGACCGGGCCGAAGGTGGGGCAGGTAATGCGGCTGTGTTTGGACTGTTTACCGTTCTGTTCGGTAGTATTTCGCTGCTTAACGCGCATTCTGAGAGTAAAACAGAGCGTATAATAGCGGTCGCGGGCTTTGCTTGCGGACTTCTGTGCGCATTTTTGTCCGGCACAAGATCTGCATGGTTGGTAATGCCCTTCAATTTTGTGATTCTCTTCTGGTATCTGCGTGGCCAGGAACTTCCAAAAGTCAGCAAGTCGATCAAAATTGCGTTGGCCGTCCTTATTGTGGCGGTCGTAGCCACCGCTGGAATGAAAGTAAAAGAGCGTTATCAAGCCTTGGAAATCGATATTTCTCAGCTTGATGAGAAACCAAATGAGATAAGTTCGCTGAAAGCGCGCCTGCTGTTGTGGGAAGGGGGCATCAAGGCATTTCTGCAAGCTCCATTGATTGGTCATGGTCCCCAAAACCGCATGGATAAAGTCAATAGCGCCTTGAATATGCCCGCGGGCAAGGAAATGTCATTTACCCACGTTCACAACGGCTTTCTCAATGCTGCGGTGGATGGCGGTATTGTTGGTCTGTTGGGAGTATTTGTACTGCTGGCTGCACCGCTCATCGCCGCGTGGCGTAAATCACCTGGTCCCGGCCGCGAAATCGCAATTGCCATTTCACTTCTGCTTGTAACAAGTTATGTGATCACCGGAATGTTCGGCATTATGTTTGGCCATGACGCTACCGATGCAGTTTTCATCTATCTCACGATAGTGCTTTGCTGGATTGCAGGGGAATCAGCCTATCTGTCTATTCCGCAAATAGCTGAGCAAGCGGAAACTGATAAAGTAGTGCTGAGCGAACGAACAAGTTGAGTGAGAAAATCTTTTAAATGAAGGCAATTGTAACGGGTGCGGCGGGATTTATTGGCTTTCACGTGGCGAACCGTCTCGTAAGTGAAGGGTTTAACGTTCTCGCAATAGATAGTCTCAATGATTACTATCCTGTTGCACTCAAGGAAACCCGTCTTTCTGTGTTGCAAGGCAAGCCAAACAACCGTTTCGTTCAGGCCAATATTGCAAACCCGCAAGAATTGGCATCCGCTGTTGCTGGTGATCTTGATGCAGATGTCATCGTGCATCTGGCGGCACAGGCGGGTGTCCGCTATTCCGTCGAAAATCCGGCAGCTTACGTTGATGCGAATGTTCAGGGGCAGGTAACCGTGTTTGAGCAAGCACGCAAAATGACCAAGCAGCCTCCCATTGTTTATGCCAGTTCGTCTTCTGTTTACGGGGCGAACCAGAAGGTGCCATTTGCGGAGAATGATCCTGTGGATCAGCCGGTTTCGGTTTATGCAGCTACAAAGCGCTCGGCTGAACTGCTCGCTCATTCATACCGTCATGTGCACAAGATAACCTCTACTGGCCTGCGCTTCTTTACTGTTTATGGACCCTATGGACGGCCCGATATGGCGCCATGGCTTTTCGCCGATGCAATTTTGCGGGGGGAGCCTATCAAAGTCTATAATCACGGTAATATGGAGCGGGATTTCACATTCATTGATGATATCGTCAATGGAGTGTATGGCGCTGTTCGGCGGATAATATCTCAGCCCGATGAGACAGCGCCCATTTATAATCTGGGCAACAACAAGCCGGTCGCGCTGATGCGCTTTATCGAAATTATTGAGAAGGCTTGCGGTAGGGAAGCTATCAAGAAGTTCGAACCTATGCCTCCGGCAGATGTCGCACGCACCTATGCCGATATAGGTTTGGCGTCCCGCGACCTTGGGTTTGCTCCAACGATGGCGCTTGAGGATGGCTTGCCGCTGTTCGTGGAATGGTTTCGCGGCTATAATGGCCGATGATGTTTATCTCTGCCAATTCGACTTGCTCTCATGAGTGACGATCGTAGCAAAAAGGGTTTTCGGCCCCTTGCTGATCCTGCTGCGGGTATTCTGGACCCCGTACTGCGCAAACGTGCCGGAATAACCATTGAACTGGTGCAATCATGGGAAGAGGTTGTCGGATCGGATCTGGGCCAGCAATCGCGCCCGCTAAAGCTGCTATGGCCGCGTCGGGCACACGAGGACGATCCATTCCAACCAGCAACGCTGATTATCGCCTGTCAGGGGTTTACGGCGATGAAAATGAGCCATGAAACCGGCGAGATCATCAGTCGTGTTAACGCGTTCCTCGGCTTCGCAGCGGTCGGTCGCATCAAGATTGAACAGAAACCCGTAGCTTTGCCTGTTGCAAAGCGGCGTGAACTTCCTCCGGTCGATGCGTCAACCCGTGCAAAGATCAGCCATTCGGTGGAAAAGATCGAGAATGACAGCTTAAGAGATGCGCTTGAAAGATTGGGCCAAAGTATTCATGCGCAAAAGATCAAGCGTTAGGTTCACGTCAATTTATCTCATCACGAAAAATTCAAAGACAGAATGTAAAAGCTGCCTTAAAGAGACTGCCATTGAGCCTTAACGCTGCAAATAACCTCTATTTGTTGATCAACGCCGGAGACTGGTGATCCTGATGACTGAATTGCTGAATCGCAGAAAAATGTTGGGCCTTGCTGCCGCCTCCACGGCTGCCATCGCTCTTACGGCTGGCTCAAGCGCTTGGTCGCAGGAAGCTGCTGCACCCAAGGACGTGAAAGTGCCTAATTCCACAGGTAAAGTGGATGAAGCAAAGCTTTTGGCAGCGAGCGGCTTGAAGGATATGGTCCTCGGCAAGGCCGATGCGCCAGTCACGATTATTGAGTACGCCTCAATGACTTGTCCGCATTGCGCACACTTCTCCACCACCACTTTGCCGACCATTAAGGAGAAGTATATTGATACCGGTAAAGCCAAGCTGATCTTGCGCGAATTCCCGTTCGACCCGCGCGCCGCCGCCGCCTTCATGCTGGCCCGTTGTGCACCGGAAGAACGCTACTATCCATTGGTGGAAGTGCTGTTCAAACAGCAGGAACAGTGGGCTGCAGCAGCAAATGCAGAAGAACCACTGCTTCAAATCTCCAAATTGGCCGGTTTTACACAGGAGTCATTCAAAGCTTGCTTGACGAACCAAAAGCTTCTGGATGATGTGAATGCGTCACGTGACCGCGGTGCCAAGGAATTTGGAGTAGATTCGACTCCGACATTCTTTATCAACGGTGCCAAATACTCGGGAGCCCTATCGGTTGACGAAATGTCAGCGATCATCGACGGCCTGCTGTAGTACCCGCGACCAGATTTTCGGCGGGCGCAAAACTGCGCCCGCCGTTTCGATTCTTGGCGTGTATTTGGGAAAGGGCATCTGATGCGCTTTACCAAACTCCGCCTGCTTGGTTTCAAATCTTTCGTTGAACCTGCCGAGTTCGTCATTGAAAGCGGATTGACCGGGGTCGTTGGCCCTAATGGCTGCGGCAAGTCCAATCTCGTCGAGGCGCTGCGTTGGGTTATGGGTGAAAGCTCATACAAGAATATGCGCGCATCCGGTATGGATGATGTCATCTTTTCCGGTTCAGGTACGCGGCCTTCACGCAACACGGCCGAGGTGACGCTTTTTCTCGACAATCAGGATCGCACTGCACCCTCGGCATTCAATAATTCCGACGAATTGCAGGTTTCGCGCCGTATTGAGCGTGAGGCAGGGTCCGTCTATCGCATCAATGGCAAGGACGCTCGCGCCAAAGACGTGCAATTATTGTTTGCTGACCAGTCGACAGGCGCTCGCTCGCCTTCAATGGTGGGACAGGGCCGGATCGGTGAGCTAATTCAGGCAAAGCCGCAGGCTCGCCGCGCCCTGCTGGAAGAGGCGGCCGGCATATCTGGCTTGCACACGCGCCGTCATGAGGCTGAACTGCGTTTGCGTGCAGCAGAGCAAAATCTTGAGCGGCTTGAAGATGTCGTCGGTGAACTTGAAACACAGATCGAAAGCCTGAGACGGCAATCACGTCAAGCAAATCGCTTCAAAAGCCTGTCGGCTGACATACGACGCTCAGAAGCGATTTTGCTACACTTGAAGTGGTCCGTCGCAAAAGCCCAGGAGGGCGAAGCACAGTCAGCTTTGGCAATAGCAACATCAGGCGTAGGCGAACAAGCACAGCGCCAAATGAATGCTGCCAAAGAACAGGCCGTTGGCGCACACCATTTGCCCGATCTGCGTGAAGCAGAGGCCAAGGCCGCTGCCGTATTGCAACGTCTGACTATCGCCCGGTCACAGCTGCAGGAAGAAGCTGAGCGTGTTCGTGCCCGCCAGACTGAAATCGAGAAGCGATTACAGCAGTTTACCGCAGACATCGCCCGCGAGGAGCAGATGGTAAGCGATAATGCTGATGTGCTTGAGCGTCTCGTCACAGAGGAGCAGTCGCTGGCCGAAGAAAATGCCAATGCCGGAACCCGTGAACTGGAAACGCGTGCTGAATTTGAGCGCGCTGAAGCCAAACTGAAGGAAAGTGAGTCGGCGCTGGCGAAAATTACCGCCGAGCGCGCAGAGGCCTCAGCGGAACGGGCGCAGGTTGAGCGCAATTTGCGTGAAACCACCGAGCGGCGTGACCGTCTTGTCCGGCAGGTTGGTGATGTTGAGCAGGAATTGAACTCTGTTGCCGCGCAAATCACAGCCTTGGCCGATCCGGTTGAAAAGCAAAGGCTGGTTGAAGAAGCGGAAGCAATTTTTGCTCAAGCAGAGGAAGCAACGCTCATTTCGGAGACCGCAGTAGAGACGGCCCGTCAGAGGGAAGCTGCATTGCGGCAGCCTCTGCAGGAAGCGCGTAGCAATTTGGGGCGCGTCGAAACTGAAGCCAATACTTTGGCCAAAATGATCAACGCAGGTGCTTCGGATCTCTTTCCGGCTATCGTAGAGGCGATAAGGGTCGAAAAGGGCTATGAGACGGCTCTAGGTGCAGCGCTTGGTGAAGACCTTGACGCTCCGGTTGACAATTCCGCCCCCGTTTTCTGGGGTGGACTGACGCCTTCAACGGATGATGCCACGTTACCAGTGGGCGTCAGGTCTCTGGCAGAGTTTGTAAGTGCGCCGAAGCAATTGGCCCGCAGGCTTGCCCAGATTGGCCTTGTTGACCAGGCGGATGGTTGGCGGTTGCAGGCGGTTTTGAAGCCGGGCCAGCGATTGGTGAGCAAGTCCGGGGCCCTATGGCGCTGGGATGGCTATACGGCCAGTGCTGACGCTCCAACGCCCGCAGCGCTTCGGCTTGCCCAGAAGAACCGCTTGGCCGAACTCGATCTTGAGGTTGTTGAAGCGACAAAGCAGTTGCGCGCCGCTGAAACAGCCATTGGAGAAGCCGAGAAAGGCGTTCGTGACGCCGTTGAAAATGAGCGAACTACGCGTGATCATTGGCGTGCCATGCAGCGCTCTTTGAATGATGCCCGCGAAGCTTTGGCTGCGGCAGAACGCGCCTCCGGTCAGCTATTCAACAGACGCGCCGCGCTCGATGAGGGAAAATCCCGCCTTACCGAAACACTGGAAGAGACACAGGAACAGTTTGTCGAGACGCAAATTCGACTTGAAAGTGCTGCGGATATCGACGAGCTAAATCGAAGGCTTGCCGCATTGACTGCTGAAGTCACTCTTGACCGGGCGACTCTTGCAGAAGCCCGCGCTGTCTATGATGGGCTACGGCGTGAAGCGGACGCGCGGATGCGCCGACTTGAGTCAATCGGATTTGAGCGTAAAAGCTGGATTACCCGGGCAGAAAATGCGGACAGGCAGATAAAATCACTAAGCGAGCGGAAGCTTGAAGCGGAGCGCGAAGCGGTCAATCTGGCGGATGCGCCAGACGAAATTGCCGAGCGCAATCGCGCATTGCTTTCGCAGCTTTCGGAAGCCGAGGAGTTGCGGAAAAGTGCTGGTGACAAACTGGCCGTAGCCGAGGCAAAGCAGCAGGAACTGGATCGTGCTGCAACAGAAGCCATTCAGGCGCTTGCAACAGCGCGAGAAGGCAGGGCACGTGCTGAAGAACGCCTGTCTGCCGCACAGGAACGCCGCAAAGATACGGAAACGCGCATCTTTGAAGCGTTGAACTGTGCACCGCACGAAACAATGCGTTTGACGGGGCTTGGCCCCAACGATCCATTACCGGATGTGGAAGTAACAGAGCGCAATCTTGAGCGGCTTAAAATCGAGCGTGAGCGCTTGGGGGCAGTGAATCTTCGCGCCGAAGAAGAGCAGGAAGAACTCTCGGCTCGACTTGAAGCGATTGTCACTGAACGGGAAGATATCATCGAAGCGGTCAAGAAGCTTCGCCAAGCCATCCAGAGCCTCAATCGCGAAGGGCGTGAACGTCTGTTGGCCGCGTTCGAGGTGGTCAATGTTCAGTTCAAGCGGCTTTTCACCCATCTTTTTGGTGGGGGCACGGCCGAATTGCAGCTCATAGAGTCTGACGACCCGCTGGAAGCAGGGTTGGAAATTCTTGCGCGACCGCCTGGCAAGAAGCCGCAAACCATGACTTTGCTATCGGGCGGCGAACAAGCGCTTACTGCCATGGCCTTGATTTTCGCGGTGTTTTTAACAAATCCAGCACCGATTTGTGTGCTGGACGAAGTGGATGCACCGCTCGACGACCATAATGTCGAGCGCTTCTGCAACCTTATGGATGAGATGGCCGCTTCAACCGATACGCGGTTTGTGGTCATTACCCATAACCCGATCACCATGGCCCGGATGAACCGGCTTTTCGGTGTGACCATGGCAGAGCAGGGCGTCAGCCAACTCGTTTCGGTCGATCTGCAAACAGCAGAGCAGTTGCGCGAAGCCAGCTAGGCTCGCAAATGACCAAACATTTCAACGCTTAACGCGGATTTACCCCCTTAATCGATTTGAATGCTGCATTGCAGCATTTGGCGCTGGTGATTCCTGCATGCATCGCGTAGACCTCAAAAGGCATTTTAGCGGCATGGGAGGCTGCAATGGTAAAATGGGTTTACACATTTGGCGATGGCAAGGCTGAGGGTTCTGCGGGAGATCGCAATCTGCTTGGCGGAAAAGGCGCAAACCTTGCGGAAATGTGCTCACTCGGTTTGCCAGTTCCTCCCGGTTTTACAATCACTTCCGAAGTTTGCAGCTGGTTCTATGAACATGAGCGCAGCTATCCCGACACATTGGCCAAAGAAGTTACCAAAGCGCTGGAGCATATAGCCAGCGTTACTGGACGCAGCATTGGCGATGCTAAAAAGCCTCTTTTGGTCTCGGTGCGCTCAGGATCCCGTGCGTCCATGCCCGGCATGATGGATACGGTACTCAACCTTGGTCTGAATGATGAGACTGTTGAAGCGATCGCCCGTGAATCCGGCGACCCAAGATTTGCCTATGATAGTTATCGGCGCTTCATCCAGATGTATTCTGATGTCGTCATGGGATTGGATCATTCAGTTTTTGAAGAGATTCTGGAAGATACGAAAGCCAATCTGGGGCATGACGTCGACACGGCGTTGACGGCCGACGACTGGAAAAATGTGGTTGCGCTTTACAAGTCGAAGGTGGAAGAGGAATTGGAAGAGCCTTTTCCGCAAGACCCGGAACAGCAGCTTTGGGGGGCGATCGGTGCAGTCTTTTCTAGCTGGATGAATGCTCGCGCTGTGACCTACCGGCGTTTGCACAACATACCTGAAAGCTGGGGTACTGCGGTCAGTGTACAGGCCATGGTTTTTGGCAATATGGGCGATAAGTCCGCGACTGGCGTAGCTTTCACGCGAAACCCCTCAACGGGAGAAAAGAAGCTCTATGGCGAGTTTCTGGTGAATGCACAGGGTGAAGATGTGGTTGCGGGCATTCGCACGCCCCAGAACATTACTGAAGAAGCCCGTATCGCCGCAGGGTCCGACAAGCCATCTCTGGAAAAGATCATGCCGGCAGCATTTGCCGAATTCTGCGCGGTTTCGGATAAGCTTGAGCAGCACTATACAGATATGCAAGACCTTGAATTTACTATTGAAAATGGTAAATTATGGATGCTGCAGACCCGCTCCGGCAAGCGCACTGCCAAGGCAGCGCTGAAGATCGCAGTTGAAATGGCGGACGAAGGTTTGATCAGCCGCGAAGAGGCAGTGTTGCGAATTGAGCCAGCTTCGCTTGATCAATTGTTGCATCCGACTATTGATCCTAAGGCAAAACGGGAGGTTATAGGAACTGGTCTTCCTGCATCGCCGGGCGCTGCTACGGGTGAGATCGTCTTCTCCTCTGAAGACGCGGAACAGCTGAAATCCGAGGGTCGCAAAGCCATTCTGGTGCGTATTGAAACCAGCCCGGAAGATATTCACGGGATGCATGCGGCGGAAGCAATTTTAACGACGCGCGGTGGCATGACCAGCCACGCTGCTGTCGTGGCACGGGGCATGGGAAAGCCTTGCGTTTCAGGCGCTGGAGCGTTGCGGGTTGATTATCGCAACGAGACGTTACTCGCTATGGGTGTAACGCTTAGAAAAGGCGATATCATTACGATTGACGGGGGAATTGGTCAGGTTTTGAAGGGCGCTGTACCAATGCTTCAGCCGGAATTGTCGGGTGATTTCGGCAAGATAATGGAATGGGCAGATGGAACTCGCCGCATGAAAGTGCGCGCCAATGCCGAAACGCCTAATGACGCGCGTACCGCACGATCATTCGGTGCAGAAGGCATCGGGCTTTGCCGCACCGAACATATGTTCTTCGAAGGTGAGCGCATTATTGCCATGCGCGAGATGATTCTGGCTGAAAGCGAGAAGGGTCGCCGCGCTGCTCTTGAAAAGTTATTGCCTATGCAGCGCACTGATTTCATTGAGCTATTCGAAATCATGCATGGCCTCCCGGTCACAATTCGCCTGCTTGATCCTCCGCTGCACGAGTTTTTGCCGAAAACGGATGAAGAGATCGCTGAAGTAGCGGCAGCAATGAATATTGCTCCGGATAAATTGCGGGAACGAACGGAATCCTTGCATGAATTCAACCCTATGCTTGGGCATCGCGGTTGCCGTTTGGCAATATCCTACCCCGAAATTGCCGAGATGCAGTCGCGGGCAATCTTCGAGGCAGCCGTAGAAGCGGGCAAGTCGACCGGCGCGCCGGTGGAACTTGAAATCATGGTGCCGCTGGTCGGCCTTAGGGCTGAACTGGACTTCGTCAAGGCACGTATCAGTGCTGTTGCAGCCGATGTCATGAAGGAGGCCGACATCAAGATCGGCTATCTGGTCGGGACAATGATCGAGCTGCCACGTGCTGCCATCCGGGCAAATTCAATCGCAGAAGCTGCAGAGTTTTTCTCCTTTGGAACCAATGACTTGACGCAAACGACTTTTGGTATTTCACGCGATGATGCCTCGTCATTCCTGATGACTTACCAGCTCAAAGGCATCATTGAACAGGACCCATTTGTCTCAATAGATGTTGATGGCGTCGGCGAACTGGTGCGGCTCGCGGCAGAGAAGGGCAGGGCTACCCGACCCAATATCAAGCTCGGCATTTGCGGTGAACATGGCGGCGATCCGGCATCAATCCATTTCTGTGACAGCGTAGGGCTGGACTATGTTTCCTGCTCTCCGTTTCGGGTGCCGATAGCCCGTCTGGCTGCGGCGCAGGCATCGGCAAAACCCAAAGGAAATTAAAGGCTTATTGCCATAATTCCGCTTGTTTCTGCGCGCTAATCCCGCGCAGATTCCTCTGCATGCGGCAATAATATGCGTCTGATTTCCAAACTTCTCATCACCTGTACCATTATATCGGCAGCGGGTACGGCCAATGCGGGAAACCATCCGCATTTCATTGAACCGCAACTTTTCGTTGCTAAGGGCGGTGCTAGCGCACCGCAAGTGGCGCTGACGCTTGATGCCTGTTCGGGTCAGACCGATGAGCGGATATTGACCGCGTTGGTGGAAAACAAAATTGCGGCGACTATCTTCGTAACGGGCCGTTGGCTGAAGCGCAATGCGGCCTCTGTTGCAATCATGAAGGCGCATCCCGATCTTTTTGAATTGGAAAATCATGGACTTAACCATATTCCAGCTATAGACAACCAACCACTCATGTTTGGTCTTAAAACTGCAGGATCAGTCCCTGCCATAAGGTCGGAGATCGAAGGCGGGGCAAGTGCCATGCAGGCCGCCGCTGCTGGAAAACCTGTCTGGTATCGCGATGCGACCGCCCGCTATAGCGATAATGCAATCAAGCTCATTCACGAAATGGGGTATCGGGTTGCAGGCTACTCGCTCAATGCTGACCTGGGTGCCTCACTGCTTTCGGGGCAGGTGGAGAAGCGGATTTCCGCCGCAAAAGATGGAGATGTGATCATTGCTCATATCAACCAACCAACCCGGGCAGCGGGTGCAGGCGTCGTAAAGGGTATCCTTAGCCTGAAACAAAAAGGCTTCCATTTTGTGCGTCTGAGCGATGTGGTTGAAAGCGAGAGGCCAATTGGCCCGAATGCCTGAATTCAACCAAACACAACCAAATTACATCCATGGATAGCAATTTTGCTCCCCAAAACGCGATTTTCGCTCCCCTCTTTGCCTATTCTTCTCGATTTCTGTGTTCAAATGCTCCAACTGTTGTTTATTTTGGTCTCGGGTCACTGCAACGACCCGCGACGGACTGTCCAATAGCGCGTAATGTCTTTTGATCTTCATCGGGTCGTCATGAAAACTTAAAACCGCGGACACAATGCGCACCTAAGCGTTGTCAGGATTTCTGACTTCAACTCAAAATGGTGATGCCCGATGCGCTCAATTTCCGCCGCTCTGTTTCTTTCCACTGCGATGATGTCGATGCCAGCGCAGGCTGCCGAACAGGAGTTTCCAGCCAAGCTCGTCTCCCACGCGATCCTGCCGGCAAACACCTTGGTCAAGGCTCCTGAGAACGCACCTGAGCATCTGAAGACGGCAGGCAAATTTACAACCGCTGATCGCAAGCGCGCGACGGAGCTCGGAACGTTGCCGGGTAAGGATGGAATGCGGCTTACCAATCTGTCACTGCCATTTGACGGCCAGCCGGTTCAGGGTTTTTCGGGCATCAAGGCAATCGGCGACGGAACCTACTGGTCACTTTCTGACAATGGCTTCGGGACAAAGCTGAATTCAGTCGATGCGATGCTGATGCTGCATCATTTGGCATTCGATTGGGACAAAGGTACTGTCGAGCGCAAGCAGACCATCTTTTTGACTGACCCGGATAAGAAGGTGCCGTTTCCAATCGTCATCGAAGGCAGCGAGACACGCTATCTGACCGGCAGTGATCTGGATATTGAATCCATCCAGCCGGTTGCCGATGGTTTCTGGCTGGGCGAAGAGTTCGGACCCTACCTTGTCAAGGTAACGCTGGATGGCAAAGTTACCGACGTCATTGCCACCAAGGTTGGTGACAGGGATGTTCGCTCGCCGGATAACCCGGCAATCAGCCTGCCAGCCAACCCGACACTCAAGAGTCCGTCTTTCAATTTGAAGCGCTCCGGTGGTTATGAAGGCCTGGCGCAGTCCAAGGATGGCAGCAAATTATATGCGCTGCTTGAAGGCCCGCTTTTTGGGGATGATGGCGCTGTTGAAAAAGTTGACGACCAGCCAGCGCTTCGGGTTATCGAATTCGACATTGCCGCCAAAAACTGGACCGGCCGCAGCTGGCTCTACCCCCTCTCGGCAGGCGGCGAGGCCATCGGTGATTTCAACATGATCGATGAGACAACGGCGCTGGTGATAGAGCGTGACAATGGCGCGGGAACGGACGCAAAAGCATGCCCGGACCCAAAGGCACCAACGCCGGATTGCTTCGACAAGCCATCGAAACACAAGCGTGTTTACAAGGTTGAGATGACTGACGCCAATGTGGATAAGGCTGTTCGCAAGATCGGCTATATCGACCTGCTCAAGATTGCCGATCCGGACAACAAGAAGCGTCAGGGCGGCGGGGAGGGTTTCTACGATATGCCTTTCGTGACAATTGAAAATGTAGACATTGTAGACGGCACCCATATCATCGTCGGCAATGACAACAACCTGCCATTTTCCGCCGGCCGCGCTGTGGATAAGGCCGATGACAATGAATTTGTAATTCTGGAAGTTGGTGAATTGCTCAAGGCCAAATAGCCGGAACCGGGAATAATGATTGCCGCAGAGATCGGGCACAAGTTCAGCTTCTGGACCGATTTCTGCGACAATGCATTCGGCTTTGAAAGCATTTTAATGCTGACATAACTATAGTGCGTGGTTCGCCCTTCGACAGGCTCAGGATGCTCACCATGAGGAAGGTTGAGGGTTGCAGGACCTTCCGATTGCTAGCCGTTTGAGCGTATATGCAATCTGCGTCCTTCCTCATGGTGAGCTTGTCGAACCACGCATTGACTGCGTTGCAACACGCACTGTAGTTGCACTGAACTCGGCTCCATCAGTCCAGAATGACCGTAGCTTCCACCTCGAAGAGCATGGGATCAATTGCCAGCTTGGGGACAGGAACCAAGGTCTGTGCCGGCAATGTTTCACCGAACATATCCTTGACGTTTCTGGTCAGCACTTCAAGCTTGGACATGTCGTGATCGACCACGAAAATTGTGAGCTTGGCTACCTGATCCGGCTTGGCACCGAGCGCATCAATGGCAGCGTGCAGGTTTGCATAAGCCTGCTTTACCTGCACGGCGAAATCCGGTGACAGGCCGCCTGTGCTATCTTGGCCACCCTGTCCGGAAATATAGGCCACACGGCCCCCACCGGGTGTAATCACGGCGGTGCTATAACCATTCGGTGTCGGGTCGTAGAGAGTCTTGGGATTGACGATTGTCAGTTTGCGATCAGTTTCATGTGCTGTCGCCGCACTAGAAAATCCCATATTCATGATGATGAGCCCTCCGATAAATAGATGCTTGATTGCGCGTGACATGGTTCGCTCTTGGGTATTGCCGGCTGCGGAAAATGCCATCGCGCCCGGCAGGATTAAACTTCGATTCCACTCCGCACAGTCAACTCGTACGGCGTACGATTAAATTGCATCGTACGCCGTACGAGTCAATCACTTTGAATCGACAATCACCTGTTGTCAGCTTAAATCTATGGACTCATTGCCAAGGAAAATGATGTCAGCCAAACCCAGCAGCATGTCGAACAAACGGTCCCGGCGGAAAACCCGGTTATCCGATTCTGATCGTGAGATGCACAGCGAGCCGCCACTGTCGCTGGAACGTATTATTACGACCGCGGTGGAAATGCTGGACGAAAACGGGGTTGACGGATTGTCGATGCGGCGGCTGGCCGATCGCCTCGGTGCGGGTGCCATGAGCCTTTACTGGCATGTTGACAACAAGGAAAAGGTGTTTGATCTGGCGCTCGATTGCGTTCTCGAATATCGCGGATCACAGCAAATAGCGCCCTCAGAAAACTGGCGTGCAGAAGTCATTCATATGCTTGAAGACTGGCGCACCAGCATGTTGCGTCACCCATGGTCAGCAGCTCTGTTACCGCGCCGGGCGCTTGGTTCCAACATACTCAACCGCTTGGAATTGTTGAGCAAAACCTTGTCCGGGGCAGGCGTGACGGATGCCGATTTAAACGTGGCGATATGGTCCCTGTGGAACTATGTCATGGGTGCAACAATTACCCGGGCGAGTTTTGACCTCTCCGATGATGAAATGGTTGCCGCGCAACAGCGCCTCGAACAGATCAGCGGTCGCTACCCCACAATTGAACGTACTCGCCTGCTGCTCGACAATGATTGGGACGGCGCGTTCAGAAAAGGTCTCGACTTCCTGCTTGACGGCCTTGCTCCACGCTGAGATTGAACTGAAATCCGGAACCGGAATGTCTGTCACGCAGGTGTTCCGAACCAAATGGTCATCGCATCGCGAAGACCGTCCTGGGTTCCCTCGCTCACCCATGCAACATATCCGTCTGGCCGGACCAACACTGCGGTTGGAGCGGTGACGGAACTCAGTTCGGGCAGGTCCCATGGGCCATCATAACGGGCATCAAGCAGTTGCACGCGGTCTGACCATGCTTCGATGTCAAACCTGCCGGGCACGCCAAGATTTAAAAATATTGGCTGCGCATCATGCAAAAGCTCAAACATTCGCACCCGACCGCTAGCCACTATCAGGTGAAGATCGGGTATGCGGCGGCCAACAAGCGGATGTCCGCCGCCAAGGTCGTAATGGATACCAAGTCCGGACATTTCGGCGGCGATCCGTTTGCGGAGTGTATCCATGCCGAACAATTCCGACATGATCTCACGCAGGGCTTCAGTGCGGTCATCAGTGCGTTGCAGTGCAACCTGCGCCATTGTTGTGCGCAGCACGCGCGCAGCAACCGGGTGGCGCTCTGCGTGATAAGTGTCCAGCAAAGCTTCGGGAGATATTGCTTTCACCACTTGGGCAAGCTTCCAGCCGAGATTGACCGCATCCTGCACGCCGGTATTCAGCCCTTGTCCACCCACCGGCGAATGCACGTGCGCGGCATCGCCAGCCAGTAATACCCGGCCGCTGCGGTAAGTTGCAGCTTGCCGCGAAACGTCAGTAAACCGCGAAATCCATGTTGGACTATGTATGCCATAATCTTTTCCGCATGCTGCCATGAGGGCCTCACTGAGATCACGCAGCGTTGGCTCTGTGGCAGCTTCGGTATTCGGTTCGGTCACCATGATGTTCAAAGGACCATCACTGGCAAAAACTACCTTGCCATCAAGGATTTCATATTTCTCCCTGCCAAACGCATGGATGCCCTGTGCCGTGCGGTGGACACCAAGCGGCGGCTCTTCCGTCATTTGGGCTTCGGCAAGAATGTTGCTGGTCGTCGCGTGCCAACCCGGAAATTCGATGCCAGCTGCTTTGCGGACCAGACTGCGACCGCCATCGCAGCCGACAAGATAATATGCCCGAAGTGATGTACCATCGGACAGCTCGATTGTTACACCGCTTTTATCTTGCGCGAAGGAGCTCAGCTCACGGTTGCGATAGATTGGCACCGCCAGTTCACCGACCCATTCGGCGAGAATGCGTTCAATATGTTTTTGCCTGAGCGCCAATCCATAATTATGCCTTGTCGGAAAATCGCTGATGTCCAGCCTTATCGCCGCAAATCCCGTAACCTGAGCTTTTTGTCCCTCCGCCAGAAAACGGTCGACGATTCCGCGCTGATCGAGAACCTCCAGCGTGCGCGAACTCAGACCACCGGCGCGGGAACCGGCAAGTTCCTGATCCGGACGGCGTTCGACGATGGCTGCGTCAATGCCTGCCAAGGCCAATTCGCCTGCCAGCATCAGGCCTGTCGGACCTGCTCCAACTATCACAACTGCATGTTCTGTAATGGCTAAACTCCCTCAGACATTCTGGTCGCCTCTCTTGCGGCCATGGGTATGTTCGCCGCTATTCCAGGTCTTCCTGTACAAATGATGCAGTGACATGAATGTCAGTCGTTTCCAGACGTCCCGGTCCGAGGTTTATGAATTTGTGCGGCACATTTGCCGGTCCAAATACGATTTGCCCCGCAACAGCCTCTATCTGCTGGTCGCCAACAGTAAACAAAGCGCGGCCTTGGCGAACGATAAAGATTTCGTCATAGGGATGCTGGTGAAGCCTGGGGCCATGGTTCACTTTATCGGTGGTATAGAACATGACCGATGCGTCTGCTCCAAAGACAGAGCCTTCGAATTCGCCATACCAGACATCCGGCGCCTGCGCCCATTCTGCGCGATCAAGAAGTGCAGCTTTCTTTTGCAATGTACGTTCCTCCCTTATTTGCTGGTCCGTTATGGATCTGGCCTTATGGTAATGCCGGCCATGTAGCGATCAAGTTGCGCCTTCCACAGAGCAGGCTTGAACAACAGTGCATGGCCCATCGGGGCGGCGATGAATTCTCCCTGCCCGCCCGCCGCTCGGAATTTTTCAAAGTTCCCCCGACAGTGACCTATCCGGTAGTACTGGTCGTAGCTCCCATGCAGCCAAAGCGTCGAAATGCCAGCCGAAGCGCCACGTTTGAAAAGGGTCGGGTTTACAAGTTCATGGCTGGGACATGCCCGGCCAAGCCAGCCACCATTGAAATTGATGGCCCCCTGAAAGGTTCCCGGGCGCATTCCCGCATAGGCAATAGACAGGATGCCGCCGCGCGATACTCCCCCGACGGCAAGCCGGGTCTGGTCCACATCGGATCGTTCGCGCACATGGCGCACGACTGCATCCATATCCTCGACGGCCCGTTCAAAGCCGGCAATTGCAATGTCTACATCGCAGGAGTAGCCGGAGCCATCGCAAGCAAGGCCCTCGCCATATGCTCCCCCGGATTTTCCTCTTCCGCGGCGCTGCGGGAAAAGCACCATCCAGCCGCGTTCCGTAAAATAGTTTGCCGCGATGGCAGGGGCTATTGTCCTCCTGAAAACCGCGGTGTTACGCCCAACACCGGTGGAGCCGTGGTTGAAGATAATCGTTGGATGCGGCCCTTCATCCTGGGGTTTGGCTGCCACGACTTCCAACTTCGCACCAGCTTCGCCGGAGGGGATGAAAAACTTCTCAAACTTCACGAGATTTCCCGCTGTCAAGCCGTGCGCAATCCACCCTTTGATACATAGGCTTCCGTATCCGCAAGAGCGAGTTCAAAACGGTTGAACAGCTCGTTCAATTCGTCCTCGGTGATGATCATGGGTGGGCAGAAGGCAATACTGTCTCCGACCGCACGAAGCACGGCGCCATGACCTTCAAGATATCGCGCCAAGGTCGGGCCGACAGCATGGGCCGGATTGAACGAACGTTTGGTCGCTTTATCGGCGACAAGCTCGACAGCACCCATCAAGCCGCAATTGCGCACTTCCCCGACCAGCGGATGATCCTTGACCTTGGCAAGTCGCGCCTCAAACAGCGGTGTAAGACCGCGTACATAATCGACAATATTGCGACGCTGGTAAATCTCGATTGCCTTGACGCCGAGTGCACAGCCAACCGGATGCCCGCCATAGGTAAAGCCGTGGCCGAACGTGCCGATCTGGGCACTATGATCGACATAGGCCTGATAGATGTCTTCAGGTACAAGCACGGCACCCAGCGGCGAATAGGCTGCGGTCAATTGCTTGGCGGCGGAAATAGTGGTTGGCGTCATGCCGACACTCTGGCTTCCCCACCAATTTCCGGTGCGGCCGAAGCCATTGATAACCTCATCGGAAATGATCAGGATATCATGCTCGCGCAGGATTGGTTCGATTGCGCCGAAATAACTGGCTGGCGGAACGAGTACGCCACCTGCGCCCATCACGGGCTCGGCAATGAAGGCGGCTATTGTATCCGGCCCCTCGCGCTCGATCATATCGCGCAGCGATGCGGCCAGACGTGCGACGAACTCAGCTTCGCTCTCGCCTTCCTGACCGAAACGATAATAATGCGGGCAATCCGTGTGGAGAATTCCTTCTACGGGCAGATCCCAACCCTTGTGATTATAGGGAAGGCCGGTCAGCGAGGCGGCCATGATCGTTACGCCGTGATAGGCTTTGACACGGGAAATGATCTTCTTCTTTTTAGGGCGACCAAGCGCATTGTTGTAATACCATGCAAGCTTGACCTGCGTATCATTCGCCTCGGAACCTGATGACGTGTAGAACACTTTTGAAATCGGTACGGGCGCGATCTCCTTGAGCTTTTCAGCCAGCTCGATTGCGGGTTCCATGCCCTTGCCACCAAAGAGGTGATAATAGGGCAGGGTACGCATCTGCTCTGTTGCGGCCTCGATCATCTCTTCATCGCCGAAGCCAAGACCTGCGCACCACAGGCCGGACATTCCCTCAATATATTCCTTGCCTTGCGTGTCGTACAAATAGACGCCCTTGCCATGCCCCATGACCAGCGGGCCGTTCTCATGCAGTTTGTGGATCGGTGTGTAAGGATGAAGAAGGGCGTTCACATCGCGCTGCTGGACATTGGTGAGGGGACGGCTGGTCGCCATTTTATAACTCCGGTTATGGGATGCTGGAGCTTAGCCTGACTTGAATGAAGAGCAAGGGCCCGCGCAAAGTTTATGGGCTGACGTCAGACTAAAGCTCAATTGCCGTGCCAGGGAAAGCGGCCCATTATCCGATCCGTTGCTGCCCGGACGGGCTTGGCGATTGACTATGAAAAAGCGGATATTAAAATGGCAGGCATGAACGCGGCAGAAGCAACCCAGATCAGTCAGGCGGTTGAAAAACTCGCATCACGCATTGATTTGCTGGACGAGCGTATAAAAGCTTTGCCTGACAAGGGCGGCGTCTATTCGGCCGCTTTTGCGGTGCATGCGCTGGTATGGGCAGCGATCTTCAGCACGCTGACCGTGACGATTAATCTTCTCAATGTTTTTGGTGTCTTCAAGCTTTAGATTCAATCGGGCAGCAGTGGCTTTAGAGCAAGGGCAGATCACCGCCCACATTGATATCGGATTTGTCCGCGGTCACTGCAAAGGTAGTGCCGTCATTGCCCAAAGTGACAAAGACCGTCTGTTCATCTGAACCATCTGAAACCGAGATTGCTGCAACACGTTGGTAGACACTGTTTTCCGGAGCCCTGATATTGAAAATCAATTTGCCGCCGACAAGTTCTACAGCCTTTTGCAGCGCACCTTCAAAGCCATCGGCAAGGATGTCCTGCGCGCCGAGCGCCAGTTCTACTTCTACAACTTCAAGCGAAACCGCTTTGCCAGTTTCAGGCATCATGTCCGGCCTCGTCATGTTATCTTCTGTCAGCGGTATATTCTCCGCACCATGTTCCACCCAAATCATTGATTCGATGATGGCAGCAGTGTGCCATCCGATACACTCATAAAATGTAAACGGCTTAAATCTCCGGATAAGGCGACGACCTTATCCGGTCTGGAATTGTCATCACGATTTTACATAGCCGCTTTAAACGGGCCTTTTTTATCGACCATTTTTAAGTTGATCCATTTCAGGAGCGAGATTTTGAAACACCGTTTTTACTTATTATTGCCGCTTGTCTTCGCCGCTGCCTGTAATGGGTCTGATTCCAAATCCGACACATCGGATACATCAGAAGCGACCTTTCAAACCGAGATCGGCGAGCTCAAGCGTCAGAACGCCGAACTCGTGAACGAGAAGGGTGAGTTTGCCAGGAAGATTGAGGTTCTTACCTCGGAAAATGCCAATCAGCGTCAGGAACTTGCTGGGCAGATCGCAACGCTCAACAAGGCGCTGGAGCAGAACAGGACGGACAGCACGAGGCTTGATGAATTGCTCGACGATGCGAAAACCAGACTGGCTGCGGAAGGTGGAATGAATGCCACGCTTCGCACGGAAATCGTCAATATTCAGAACAGTCTTGTATCAAAAAATGCCCATATTGACGATATTGAGAGCAAGTTGGCTGCGTCGGTGGCCACGCTTCAGGACCCTAACTCGGGCTTGGAAGCGCTCAAAAATCAGCTGCAAGCAAACAAGACGCTTGTTGCGACTCTTCAGGACGAGAAAACCATTCTGGCCGGACAGGTAGCAAAACTCAATGATCCGGCAACAGGTGTTGATGCGCTAACAAAGCAGATCGCTGAAAGCGCCAAACTGATCGATCGCCTGAAAAGTGACCAGACAGTTTTGGCCGAGCAGATTGGCCAACTTGAATCGGCACGCGACAGCAATGCCGCTGAGGCAAGCAGCCTGAAAGACAAACTCAAGGAACTTGAAGCCGAACTGGCGACAGCCGGCGGAAACAGTCCGGGCATTTTGGGGAAAGTCAAAGCGCTCAAAGATACAATAGCCAGCCTGGTTAAAGACAAGGCCGATCTGGAACGATTGCTGAGCGAGTCAAAGCTCGCCTTGGAAAAGGCCGAAGCCGGCAAGCCGCCCGTGTCTGCGGACGATGTTCCAGCCAAGCGAGACGACGTTTGCGAGTAAATCAACAACCCTGAGCCCAGCGCCGAGGTTTCCCGAAGTTTGGGCTCGTTCAAAAGCATACTCAATTGATAATGGCACCAGCACGGTAGCGTTCCTCACGAAGGACGGTTGGTAAGACATATCGTTTGTTGATGCGTCTAACCGCTCGCTTTATCTGCGACGCTACGCGGGGCATATTGAAACGGCCAGATTAGCAGGACAGATCCGGCCATTGGCTTAAAATATGATCAACCAAGCGAGCTTATGTGCCTGTGATCGCGTAACTCATACAAGATACGCGCAATAACTTCCCCTTGAAAACGAAGGGGAAGCCGGTCGCCATGTGCTTGTGTCATTGGCAAAATACGATTAGCTGTTTGCCTGTCACTGACCGGAATTTCAGGAAACCATGCGACCGCAACACTCAAGCCAATGGCGCCGCCGCCATTCGATTTCAGCAAAATGGTCGGTTCGCATTGCGTTTCTCAGCCTCATGCTTTTCGTGGTTTCGGGGCTGGGTCATCGTTTCGAGCAAATCGAAACACCGGAATTCCTGTGGCTGCTCGCCATCGTTGCCGGACTTGCCTTGTTGGCTTTGCTGCTTGCCTTGAAAGGTTTCACCAGCCTGTGGCGGCGTGGGGACATCGGATTTACCCGGGCCTTTTGGGGGGCAGTGATCGCACTTCTCGTTCTGGTGCCGTTCATGACAACCTTGTATCAGGCCCTTGTGCTGCCCACCATTTACGATGTTTCGACGGATCTGACCGATCCGCCGGCATTGCTGGATACGGGCGCGCGTACAGCAAACATGAACCCGGTTATCAATGATCAGGAAAGCAGGAGCCTGCAGGCCAACGCCTATCGTGAGGTGACCGGCCGTCGCTATGACGGGTCTCCGGATCGGATTCTGGCGGCAGTCAAAACTGTTATCGCCAATAATGGCTGGACAATTGTCAGCCAGAAGGGGGAGCCGGGAGAAACCGAGGAAATTCTGGTCGGGGTGGTGGCCCGGACCTGGCTTCTGGGTTTTACCAGCGATGTCGTCATCCGGCTGAGCGATGAAGGCGAAACCACCTATGTCGATATGCGGTCGGTTTCGCGGTACGGCACCCATGATCTTGGCGAGAATGCTGACCGCATCACAGCTTTCATGGCTGCTCTCGATACGGAAGTGCAGGGCGTGCAGCCTGAAGAAGAAACGACGGAAGTTCCTCCCGCTGATAATTCCTGACACTCAGATCCGGTAAATGCCATCAATCGCGGCATTACCGTCAGTCTGCACAAGACCGCGAGCCACCATGTCCTCAAGATGGGCGAGGACGGAAAGAGCCGCCGCGCCATGTAGGCGCGGATCTGTATCGCGGTAGATCGCGGCAACCATGGTCGCGATGGTTTGATCTCCGGCACGCACCCTTTCAAGAATGGCGCGTTCGCGCATTTTGCGGTGCCCGCGCAGGCCGCGCACAAAGGCTTTCGGCTTGGTGACAGCGCCGCCGTGACCGGGAAAATAGACCCGCGAATCGAGTTCAAGCATCACGTCGAGCGAAGCCATGTAATCGGACATGGACCCATCCGGAGGCGCAACGATGGAGGTTGACCATGCCATGATGTGGTCGGCCGAAAATAATATGCCTGTGTTCTCAAGAGCAAAAACCGCGTGATTGGCGGTATGTCCAGGTGTGTGTATCGTCCGCAACGCCCAGCCATCGCCATTGATGACCGTATTATCGGCGGCGATGATATCAGGAACAAAATCCGTGTCGGCGCTGGCGTCGAGCAGGTTGACCTCACCCGTATGCAGGGGGCGTGCCGCACGGTGCGGTCCCTCCGCCACCAGCAACGCGCCCAACTCATCCTTGAGAACTGTTGCAAGGGGAGAGTGATCGCGGTGCGTATGGCTGACAAAAATATGGCTGACCGGGCGTCCGGCAATGGCTTGCAGAAGAGTTGCCTTATGGGAATCGTCAAGCGGGCCGGGGTCGATCAGTGCCAGCGTATCCCTGCCGACGAGGTAGGAATTCGTGCCGTAAAAAGTGAACGGGCTCGGATTATTCACGGTAATCCGCTGGACATGCGGCGCAATATTCACGGCCTCGCCATAATGCGGCGCGAATTTGCTATCGAATGAAAGGGACATGGATTCAGCTGACCTTTATGCGCCTTTAGGACTATTGCAGTGCGGCATGAACCTCAATATACCTTTTCTCCAAGATGGCGAAAGCCAATACGGGAGATAGATCATGATCACTGCACAAACACGCTCATTGGCAGAAACATTCCAGCCGGAAGGCCAGCTGGCGAAAGCCGTTTGGTTTGTCACGCTCGCTTTTGTTGGCGCGGCTCTTTTGACACTCGCTGCCAAGACAAAAATCGACATGGTCTATGTCAACGTGGCTATGACGACTTTTGCGGTCTTCGCTATTTCCGCCGCCTATGGTTCGCGTCTCGCAGTTGCCACCATGGCACTTTATTTGCTCGAAGGCGCGCTTGGGATGCCGGTTTTCACCGGAACGCCGGAAAAGGGCATTGGCCTTGCCTATATGGTAGGACCGACAGGCGGTTATCTCGTTGGTTATGTTGCTGCATGCTGGATCGTTGGCCGCGCTGCTGACAAGGGCTTCACACGCAATCCGATTGCATTGGGTCTTGCCATGCTTGCCGGCGAAATACTTATTCTCGGCTTCGGATTTTTCTGGATGGCATACCTCTTCGGCTACGAAAAAGCTTTCACCTTTGGCGTTGGTCCTTTCATCGTTGCCGATATACTGAAGCTTGCCCTTGCCGCGGCTGTTGTTCCGGCGCTTGGATCGCTGCTCAAGCGCCGCTGATTTCTATTGGCAGACTATCCGCGCAATCTGATAGGCTATGGCCGCAATACGCCCGACCCTAAGTGGCCGGGCGGCGCCAAGCTGGCTGTACAGTTCGTCGTGAATTACGAGGAGGGTGGCGAAAGCTGCATTCTTGATCAGGACCCGGCATCCGAAAACCTTCTGTCCGAGATTGTTGGGGCACAGGCTTGGCCCGGCCAACGCAACCTCAACATGGAATCCATTTACGAATATGGCTCCCGGGCTGGTTTCTGGCGGCTATGGCGCTTGTTTACTCGCCGCAAAATGCCTGTCACGGTCTATGGTGTGACGCTTGCCATGGCGCGCAATCCGGAAGCGGTCGCCGCGATGAAAGAGGCCGATTGGGAAATCGCCAGTCACGGTTTACGCTGGTTGGAATACAAGGACTTTCCTGAGGCGATAGAGCGCGAGCACATTCTTGAAGCGGTGCGTCTGCACACCGAAATTACCGGCTCGCGACCGCTCGGTATCTATCAGGGCAAGCCATCAGACAATACATTGAAGCTTGTCATGGAAGAGGGCGGTTTCGTCTATTCCGCCGATAGTTATGCGGATGAATTGCCTTATTGGATCGAGGGGCCGAAAGGTCCTCATCTGATCGTGCCCTATACGTTGGACGCCAATGATATGCGCTTCGCCACGCCGCAGGGTTTCAATTCAGGCGACCAGTTTTATGCGTATCTCAGAGACACATTCGATGTGCTCTACAGGGAGGGGCAGGAGGGCGCGCCGAAAATGATGTCGGTCGGATTGCATTGCCGTCTGGTTGGACGGCCCGGGCGGGCTGCGGCGCTGGAGCGTTTTCTCGACTATGTTCAGCAGCACAATGATGTGTGGGTAGCGCGCCGGATCGATATAGCAAGGCACTGGCATGAACATCACCGCCCTTGAGGTTCAGCCACTGACCAAGGCTGCTTTTGCGCCATTCGGCGATGTGATCGAAACAACAGGCGCCGAGCTTCGCCTGATCAATGGCGGCACAACAGAGCGTTATCATGACCTTGCGAAAGTTGAGGCAACGGGCGAACAGGCGCGCGTTCTGATCAATATTTTCCGCGGGCAGGCTTTCACGCCGCCAATTGATATCCGCATGCTGGAGCGCCATCCGCTCGGCAGTCAGGCGTTCTATCCTTTGCAAAACCGGCCATTTCTGGTGGTGGTCGGCAAGGATGAGGGCGGAAAGCCCGGCAATCCGGTTGCATTTCTGTCGCAGGGCAGTCAGGGCGTGAATTACCATCGCAATGTCTGGCATCACCCGCTGATATCACTAGAGACGACTTCCGACTTTCTGGTGGTGGATCGCGGCGGTGAAGGGAGCAATCTCGAAGAGTATTTCTGGCCGGATAGTGTTTTCAGGATTGAGCGATCTAGTGTTTAGAAGTTAAACAGGATTTCAGGACGTGTTATCTCCCCGCAGCGCAAAAGATATCAGCAAGTTTCTCAGTCTGGTTCTCCGTCATGAACCGGCAAAACTCGGGATCACTCTCGATGCTGGCGGCTGGGTAGAAATAGACGATCTACTGCTTCGCTCAGAAAAAGCAGGCATGAAATTTGACAGAGTGGCGCTTGTCGAAGTCGTTGAAACCAATGACAAGAAGCGCTTTACAATATCGGACGATGGCAGGCTTATCCGCGCAGCGCAGGGGCATTCTGTTGCAGTGGAGCTGGGTTTAGTCAGTTTGCAGCCACCCGAAGAGCTTTTTCACGGTACCACCGAACAATCGGTGCAATCAATATTGGCATCCGGGCTGAAGCCGGGGAAACGCCAGAAGGTGCATCTTTCACTTGATGAGTCCACTGCAGAGACCGTCGGGAGACGACACGGACGCCCTGTCCTTTTGCTTGTGGCCGCGGGCAAAATGCATCGGGAAGGTTTCGAGTTCTGGAAAGCTGACAACGGCGTTTGGCTGACTGATGCCGTGCCGGTTCAATTTCTCAAGGTTATTTGAGGCGCGTCTCATATTCGGGGCGCTTGTATTCTTGGTGCATGTGGTTTCGCCAGGCTCATGCAAATTTGCAAAATCGCAACAGCGTGGTTCGCCCTTCGTTTAGTTTGGCACGCTCCCACATAATACGCTGCACCAGTATACTGCGTGGTTCGACGGGGCTCACCATGAGGAAGGTGTTGATACTGCAGGTTTACCGGCAGCGTCTCAAAACTAGCTCCTCGCCAACCCCTGACCTTCCTCATGGTGAGCCCTCCTGAGCTTGTCGAAGGGCGAATCTCGCACTTGGCTGTTGCAGTGTCCTCGCAACTGGAAGGGCTATCGTGAATGGCTCTTGGCCAATGCCGGAAGTCCCTCGTAGTCCAATCGGATAAGAGCTTCTTTCTTTACACGAGACCAGCCTTTGATCTGCCGCTCTCGTGCGATAGCATCCCACATATAATTGTAGGTTTCGGTAAAGACGAGTTCCACAGGTCTGCGGGAACGCGTGTAACCGTCGCAGATTCCCGCATTATGTTCCCAAATACGGGCCTCGATGTTTTGTTTTGTAAGTCCGGTATAGTAGGAATTATCGCTGCATCGGACAATGTAAACCGTTACTTCCATCGTTGCTCTTCGCGGTCAAATGCCGGATTTTAGAGACGGATCATTGGAAGGCAATTAGCCAAAAGTTGCATGCTCGTTACTGCGTGGTTCGCCCTTCGACAAGCTCAGGAGGGCTCACCATGAGGAAGGTGGGATGAATGCAAGGGCGTTAAATCTTGTGGCGTCGAGGATTATTTGCAGCCCACCAACCTTCCTCATGGTGAGCCCCGTCGAACCACGCATTTGTGGCATTGCATAGTTAACCTTGTTTTGTTCACTCCCTCTTGACGCAGGCACCGCGGCGGATGAAGTTGATATCATGTCAAATTCCGTTCGTTTTTTTCTAAATGGTCAAATTCACGAAGCCAGCGTACGGCCCGATACCACGGTGCTCGATTGGCTACGCAGTGCACCGCGCCTGACCGGAACCAAAGAGGGTTGCGCTGAGGGCGATTGCGGTGCGTGCTCGGTGCTGATCGGCCATGTCGATGGCAGTGAGGTTAAATATCACGCGGCCAATAGCTGTATCCTCGCGATGGGCCAGATTGATGGTAAGGCGCTGGTTACTGTCGAGGGCCTGAAGACAGGTGAGCTACATCCGATACAGGCTGCTATGGCCGAGAATGGATCGTCCCAGTGCGGATTTTGCACGCCCGGAATTGTCATGTCATTGGCGGGATTAGCGGCGGCCAACCCGCAGGCGGATGATGAAGCAATCCACGATGCGCTGGCGGGCAACCTTTGCCGTTGCACAGGATACCGACCAATCGTCGAGGCAGCGCGCAAGGTTGTTGCCGCCGGTGGCGCTGAGATTACCGGCCCGCATGTAGCGGCTTTCGCACAGATCGAACCCCAGCCGCTGCTTGCCGAAGGTGGCGCGGTTTTTCACCAGCCCGCTTCCCTGAATGAACTGCTGACCCTGCGTAGCGAAAAGCCCGGGGCGATTCTCCTCGGCGGCGGCACGGATCTTGGTGTCGCACTTGCGGACTATCATACTGATTGGGATGAAGTGATATCGCTTGGTTCGGTACGCGAAATGCGGCAGGTTCGCGAAACCGAAAATCATCTGAGCTTCGGTGCAGCGGTTACATGGGAAGAAGTGTTGGCGCGGGTTGGCGGCCATTATCCATCGCTCGCCACGCTCATTCGCCGCTTCGGATCAACGCAGATCCGCTCGATGGGAACGATTGGCGGGAACATCGGAACTGCCAGTCCTATCGGTGATGGACCACCGGCCTTGATTGCGCTCGGTGCAGAGATTGAGCTGGCATCACTCAGTGGCCACCGCTTCCTTGCGCTGGAAGATTTCTTTCTTGATTACCGCAAGACAGAACTGCGGCCCAATGAGGTGATCGCTTCGGTTTCCATACCCAAGCCAAAGCCGGGGCAGGAGTTTCGAGTATACAAAATATCGAAACGGTATGATCAGGATATCTCGACGGTTTGCGGCGCCTTTTCCATTGTCCGGGAAGATGGACAAGTACGTAGCGCGCGTATCGCTTTTGGCGGCATGGCCGCAACGCCGCTCCGCGCTACCGAAGCCGAGCAGGTGCTGGTCGGAACGGACTTTGACGAGCGGGCGGCAAATGCTTGTGCCGCAGCCATTACGGCGCGTTTCCAGCCGCTGAGCGACTGGCGCGGCAGTGCGGAATACCGCCTGCAAGTTGCGTCAAATCTTGTAGAACGGTTCCGGCGTGATGTGGCTGGTGAAACAGTCGAGGTCATGGCGCTATGAATACTGACGCCAAAATCGTTCAGCGCAGCATTGTCGGCAAGGGTATCGCCCATGACAGCGCGGCACGCCATGTGGCGGGCGAAGCAAACTACATTGATGATATGCCCGAGCTGCCGGGTACATTGCATGCTGCCTTCGTACTTTCGCCGGTAGCCCACGGCAGACTCAATAGTTTCGATGCCACCGAAGCGCTGGCAATGGAGGGTGTTGCAGGGGTGTGGTCGGCGAAGGATGTGCCCGGTCACAATGAGGTCGGGCCGATCCACACGGGCGAAACCTTGTTTGCCGAAGATATTGTCGATCACGAGGGGCGGGTGATTGCGGTCGTTGCCGCCAATGATTTTGAGACGGCCTATAGGGCGGCCAAGAAGGTCAAACTGGATATTGAGCCGCTTGAGGCCGTGCTTGATATTGAGGATGCGCATCGCCGCAAAAATTATGTGGTGCCTGTACAGGAGGTCGTCGACGGTGATGTCGATACGGCACTGGCGGATGCGCCGCATGTCTTTTCCGGCAAGCTCAAAATGGGTGGCCAGGATCATTTCTATCTGGAAACCCATATTGCCTATGCCATTCCCGGCGAAAACGGCGAAATGCTGGTGCATTCGTCAACGCAGCATCCAACCGAGGTCCAGCACCATGTGGCTGGTATTTTGGGCATTCATGCCAATGCAGTCGAATGTCAGGTAAGGCGTATGGGCGGTGGTTTTGGCGGTAAGGAAAGCCAGCCGACCATTATCGCTGGAGCGGCTGCACTGATTGCGGCAAAGACCGGCAAACCCTGCAAGATGCGGCTGAAACGCCGTGACGATATGGCCGGAACCGGCAAGCGGCATGATTTTGTTGTGAACTGGAAGGTGGGCGTTGATGAACGGGGACGCATACTGGGTCTGGATGCGGAATATCTTGCGCGTGCAGGTAATCTGCCCGATCTGACAGGGCCGGTCATTACGCGGGCGCTGACCCACACGGATAATTCCTACCATATCCCCCATGCCCGTTTTGTCGGCCATGCCTGCAAGACCAACACGGTTTCCAACACCGCCTTTCGGGGTTTTGGCGGGCCGCAAGGCATTATCACCATCGAGGCTATAATCGATACAATTGCCCGTGAGTTGAAGCTTGAGCCGAATGCGGTGCGGGCAGTCAATTATTACGGCGATGAAACCGGCGATACTACGCCCTACGGCCAGAAGGTTGATGATAACAGGCTCGTCGAAGTGACTGACGCAGTGCTTGCTTCAGCCGATTGGCAGCAGCGGCGTGCGGAAATCGACGCGCACAACGCGGCAAATCCTGTTATACGGCGCGGTCTCGCCATGATGCCGGTAAAGTTCGGGATTTCATTCAATCTGACCTCGCTTAATCAGGCGGGCGCGCTTGTACATGTCTATTTGGATGGCTCCATCTTTCTCAACCATGGCGGCACGGAAATGGGGCAGGGCCTTTTCGTAAAGGTGGCGCAGGTCGTGGCGGAGGTGTTTCAGGTCGAGCTCGACATGGTTCGCATTTCTTCAACCGCGACGGGTAAAGTGCCCAATACCAGCGCGACTGCGGCTTCCACGGGTTCCGATCTCAACGGCATGGCGGCTTTCAAGGCTGCAACGGCAATCAAGGCGCGGCTGACGCGCGTTGCAGCCGAACATTTCGATGTCGAAGAAGAAGTGATTATTTATCGCGAGGGCCGCGTTCACGCTGACAACCGCTCTGTTTCCTTTGGCGAGCTGGCAAAAATGGCTTGGGCGAAACGGGTGCAGCTTTCGGAAGCCGGTCACTACGCGACGCCGAAAATCCATTGGGACGGCAAGACAATGAAGGGTCGGCCGTTTTTCTATTTCAGCTATGGAGCAGCAGTGGCGGAAGTTGCCATCGACACGCTGACAGGTGAAACGCGTTGCCTGCGCGCCGATATTTTGCAGGATGTCGGTTCGCCGCTTAATCCGGCAATCGATCTTGGCCAGATTGAAGGCGCTTTCGTGCAGGGCATGGGCTGGGTGACGTGCGAAGAGCTTTGGTGGGACAAGGCGGGGCGATTGCGAACCGTGGGGCCATCGACCTATAAAATACCGGGCTCACGGGACGTGCCGCCAATTTTCAACGTGCGTATCCTCGACAATATGCCAAACCGCGAGGAAACGGTATTTCGCTCCAAGGCCATTGGCGAGCCGCCTCTGATGCTGGGGATTTCAATCTGGCTTGCTATCCGTGATGCGATTGCATCAATTGCCGGATCGGTGCCACAACTGGACAGTCCCGCCACTCCGGAAGCAGTTTTGCGCTCAGTGCGGGAAGCAAAAGGCAGGCTGAAGGATTCGTGATTCTACTGTATATGGATGGCAAAATCATTATGCGTGGTTCGACAAGCTCACCATGAAGATGGGCGGTGGATTGCAGTCGGCCAAAATCAAGCGCCCTGCGATCAATAAACTTTCCTCATGGTGAGCTTGTCGAACCACGCGCGGGCATCAGTGCCATTGGAAATGAACTGGATGACAATGAATCTCGATCAATTGAATGCTCTAAGCCCCGATGAATTTATCGAAGCGCTGGGCGGCATATTCGAGCATTCACCTTGGGTTCCGGAAGGCGTTGCTGACCAGCGGCCTTTCTCAAGTGTTGAACAACTGCATTCAGCCATGGTGGACGTGGTTCAAAAAGCCGGGCAGATGGCGCAACTTGGATTGATACGCGCCCACCCCGATCTTGCGGGCAAGGCGGCGCGGCAGGGCAAGCTCACATCAAGCTCGACATCTGAACAAAAGGGCGCTGGCCTCGATAAGTTAACCGACGAAGAATTTGAAGAGTTTCATGCGTTGAACAATGCCTATCAAAGCAGGTTCGACTTTCCATTCATTCTGGCGGTGCGTGGACACGATAAACATTCGATCATGACGGCCTTCCGCACACGGCTTGAGAATAATTCCGGTGAGGAAGTGCTGGAGGCGCTGCATCAGATCAGCCAGATCGCACGCTTTCGTCTTGACGACTTGATTTCCTGAAAGGGTTCCAATGGGCAAGCTATCAACACATGTGCTGAATACGGCAGACGGCCTTCCCGCCGAAGGCGTTCGCCTGACATTGCACCGCATAGACGCGGATGGCGCGAGGCAGTTGCTTGCAACTGTTGTGACCAATGCTGATGGCAGGACGGATGCGCCTTTGCTCTCTTCCGCTGACATGGCAGTGGGACAATACGAGCTGACATTCTATGTGGGCGAGTATTTCAAGGCAAAAAATGTTTCGTTGCCCGAGCCGCGGTTTCTGGAGGATATTCCGATAAGGTTCGCGATTTCGGATGTTCAGGGCAATTATCACGTCCCATTGCTGGTAACGCCTTGGTCGTATTCGACCTATCGGGGGAGTTGAGTGCAAGACTGTTGTGCGTGGTTCGACGGGGCTCACCATGAGGAAGTGGAATGATTGCAGGGAGCCATATCTTGGCAACACTGCAGATCACTGACCCTCCTCATGGTGAGCCCCGTCGAACCACGCACAAGATTTATGCAGTGGCTATCCATAGACTCCCATAACCATGAGACTGCGTTTTTCATCACCCTTGAGATAAACCAGATTGCTCGCCGAGATCGGTGAAAGCTCATTGCAAAATATTGTCATATCGGATGCCGGGCCTGCATTCAGCAAAACGCCGTCCTGCAAAAACACCGCGCCGAAAGCCTTTTGCATAAGCGGGGAGATATCGACTGCGATATTTTTCTTGGCTGGATCGATAATCTGGATCGCATCGCCCTTGAGCCACGATTTTATGTGATCAGGATTTGAAACCTGCAGCTGATCAGTAGTCGTATCCCATTTCACCCATGCGGATTGCGCTGGCGAGCGCGTCGTATTCCAGATGCGGACCATCGCCGCACCGCGCATGCTTGTCGCGAAAATTGCAGCTGCCATGTTGACGCCGAGATTTAGAAGGTTCCCTGAAACCGAGACTACAGTCGGCGTTGCCGGAGCCGAAGGCGGCTGGAATATCGTCGCCACAACAGCGGACGCTGGCAGAAAAATGAAACCGGACTGTTTCTTGCCCGTAGCAGCATGAGCTACGCCCGAGGGAAAACGGGCAAGACCGGTTGCGCCGTCAGCCACCATCACATCAAACCATTGTGTGCCGTCGGCGCTGGCTTTGATGCGAAAATCGCGTCCCCACATGGTGCCCATTTCCGCACGGCCCTGATAGTTTGACTGGAACAACAGGGACGCGGCCTGATTGTCGTCGGCCTTGTTAATCTTCAATTGATGACCACTCCCTGAATGATCAAACAGCGAAGCGGGGCTTTTAATGGAGAGCCGGTTTGTATCGTCTGCCGTTGCTGCAACACCCAGAAGGGACACAGGATTGGTGCTCACTTCCATCCTGGTCCATTTCTTCTGGTGGAAAACGAAAAAGTTTTTTTCTTCCTCCACCCAGACGTTCCAACCCTCCAATGCAGTGAAGAATGCCCAAGCGGCATCCTGCCATGCCGCGATTTGATTATCCCTGTTCGCCCAAAGGCCCGTAGCTTGCACGCCGATAATGTAACGTGCACCTTCGGGCGTAGCGACTGGCGGAACTGATAGATTGCGGCTCACTACAGAAAGCTGCACCAAGGCGTCGAGGGCCCTTATCGCTTCATTATGGGTTACGTGTTTTTGTGCCTGTGAGGGCGCGATATAGGGGAGTTTGAGGTTCGAAGTCTGTTCCATTCCATGTTCCTTGCTCATGTACCAAAGGGCAGAACTTTAAGGGCGAATGGCGGGGTGTTGGATAAGTTGGCGCACCAATTTATTCAGGGCATCGCGAGATGAGCTAATGCACAACACAAAGATTGCAATTATGCCGACCTATGCTACTGCTCTGGCCTAATTGCGAATACCGGGGAATAAAGAATTGGAAACATTCCGGCAAAGCATCTCAATGATGCCGCGTCGTTACAAGCAGGTCCTGCTTGTCATTTTCGACATGGTTACACTGACATTTGCGGTGTGGCTCAGCTATTTGCTGAGGTTCAGTGTGTTCTTCATGCCGAACGGCGAACAGATCATGCTCATGATCTCTGCTCCGCTGATCGCATTGCCAATATTCATCCGTTTTGGTCTCTACCGCGCTGTTATCCGTTACCTGCCGGACAAAGCAATCTGGACCATGATTCAGGCGGTGACGATTGCGGTCATCGTTTGGGTATGTCTGGCGTTCCTGACGCAAATGACGGGTGCTGCCGGTGTCCCGCGCGCTATTCCCTTTCTTTATTGGGTCTTGGGCATCGCCATTATCTGCGGCAGCCGTTTTGCCGCAAAATGGCTTCTGTGGAGCCCCTTGGGCGGCAAACTACTTGAGCGTCAATGCGTTATTTTTGGCGCTGGTGATGCAGGTCGCCAGCTGGCCAATGCCTTGCGCTCCCAGAAAGAAGTTTTTGTTGCCGGTTTCATTGACGATGACAAAAGCCTGCAGGGCATGGATATTCTTGGTATCCGGGTCTATTCGCCTGCGAAAATCGAATATCTGGTCGAGAATTTCGGCATCAAGGAGATGATCGTCACGACCTCTGCGCTGAGCGGTATCGAACGGCGCAGGCTTGTTGGCCGCCTCAAGGCGCTTGATGTGAAAGTGCGCATTCTCCCGGCAATTTCCGATCTTACTGCTGGAAAATATATTGTCAGCAACCTGCGCGACATTGATATTGATGATCTGCTCGGCCGCTCGCCGGTTCCGGCTGACCCTGAACTACTCGACAAAACCGTCGAGGGGCGCGTTGTGCTTGTTACAGGTGCCGGTGGTTCTATCGGTTCGGAGCTGTGCCGGACAATTGTAAAGCTGGCGCCTGCCAAACTGATCATTTTCGATGTCAACGAACACAGTATTTACCAGTTGCAGCGCGAATTGAATGCAATCAGCGACTGCATTGTGCTGCCGGTTCTCGGGTCAATCAGCGATGAAATCCTGATACGCCGGGTTTTGGCTGAGCATAAAGTCGAGAACGTATATCATTGCGCTGCATATAAGCATGTCCCGCTTGTCGAAGAGAATGCCGTGGAGGGTGCACGCAACAACGTGATCGGAACAGAAGTTCTGGTCAGATGCTCCCGTGAGGCGAATGTTCGCAACTTTGTGCTTATTTCATCCGACAAGGCAGTGCGCCCATCCAATGTCATGGGAGCGACGAAGCGCTGGGCGGAGTTGATTGTTCGCTATTATGGCAATCAGGCGCAGGCGGAGAACACCGGCCAGGTGTTTGCCTCGGTTCGTTTCGGCAATGTTATCGGATCGAGCGGGTCGGTCGTGCCATTGTTTCGCGAACAGATTGCAAGCGGCGGGCCTATTACCCTGACGCATGATGAGATGACCCGGTACTTCATGTCAGTACGCGAAGCCGCCGAGCTTATCATACAGGCCGGTGCGCTTTCTGGTGGTGGCGATATATTGATGCTTGAAATGGGTGAAGCCGTGCGCATTCGCGACCTGGCAGAAAACATGGTGCTTCTCGCCGGACTATCCATCAAGGACAATAATAATCCTGAGGGTGATATCGAGATCATCACTGTGGGCATTCGTGACGGCGAAAAACTGCATGAAGAACTCTTCTACGAGCCGGACAGCGTGACACCAACGCGGCATCCTAAAATCCTGCAGGCTCAGCGCCGCGTCAATGCGCTTGATCATCTTCCGGGCTCGATTAATGAGCTGCGCAATCTGATAGCGAAACAGGATGCGGAGAGCGTGCGTAAATTGCTTTATACCATCGCGGCTTCCTGAAGGCTGTCGTTCAGTTCTGTGACTTGCCGATTCTCAGCCGCACAAGCAATGCAATTACTGCGGCGAGAGCTATGATGGTGGCGAGAGCGCCGCTCCAGCCTGATTGCAGGGTGAACAGTGCACAGGCTGCAAGCAGAATGTTCAATGCTGCGACGCTGGTGATGATCAGCCAGACAGGCCATCCTGAACGTTTGGCCACCTGATAGGCATGTCTGGAGTGCGCGGCCAGAATATTTTCACCCGCAGCCAGCCTCATGAACAGGGTCGAGGTAGCGTCGGCGATAAAGAACAGCGGCAATATCAGCCCTGCCAATATGGTCGTTTCCCGCGCTGCCATGAAGAATGCAAGACCGCTGAGCAGGCCAATTGGAAGACTACCCGAATCGCCGAGAAAGACTGTTGC
Source organism: Phyllobacterium sp. YR531 (assembly GCF_000282595.1). Lineage (GTDB taxonomy): Bacteria > Pseudomonadota > Alphaproteobacteria > Rhizobiales > Rhizobiaceae > Phyllobacterium. The sequence goes on along the minus strand of NZ_AKIZ01000039.1, from coordinate 36,101 downwards.
CTTCGGGCGATTGAAAAAGGAAAAACCAGCCAGTCCGCCTGCAATGGACATGGCGAGATTTCCTGTTCCGAGACTGACCAGACCAAACAGGGAAAAGCCGGCAAGCAGCGCCAAGGGAAGTCCCAGCCCTGCGACGACCATCAAATCTATGCCGTCCATGAAATTTGTAAGGTTGATGAAGTAGATCAAGGCCACGACGAGCAACGCCCGCTCGACCAGCAGCGGCAAAAAGTCTGGCAGCAACCGGAAATCCTCCCCCAAGCCATAAATGGCAATAACCGAGGCGATCAACTGCGATACAAGACGGATCGATTCCGGCAGATGATGCCGGTCATCAAGAAAGCCGATGACCCATAGGATCAGCGCAGCAATAGTTGCAGGTACAAGGAAGTGGACAGGAAGTCCTGTATCAGCACCGAAAATCCAAAGCGAAACGAGGATAGCCGGGACAATGGCAAGACCACCAAGCTGACGCGCAGGCTGGCTATGGTTCGACCGCTCGGTGATCGCAGCGCCCAGAAAGCTTGACGGCAACATCTGCATGGCAAACCAGAGGAGAATTGCGCTTGCAATCGCAATGGACACGAATGGAATTATGATGGTGTTCAATGCTGGTCCCCGGTCAGAAATGCAATACAGCACCCTTGTCATGAAAATAATGCGGAAACAATTGTGGGATGAGACAAACTGGCCGATCATTCACGTTGCACAAGCTGGAACCAACGGTTATAAGCCGCGCTGTCGCATAAGGATTTATGATCCGATGCAGACGTGTTGGGGCGTCGCCAAGTGGTAAGGCAACGGTTTTTGATACCGTCATTCGGAGGTTCGAACCCTCCCGCCCCAGCCAAGATCTTCTTCTGAATTTTATAGTGTTTTCTGCAGCTTGCTCTTGTTTTCGAGATCAGCTTTTATCGCGCTAATATTTTATTGATATTGAAAATAGTAGGACTGGGTGCTATCTATTATGCGTGAACGTATTTTCAAAACAGCATGGTTTGCAAAGGCCGCAGCAAAGGCCCGTATTGATGACTTTGAACTATGTACAGCCATCGGACAGGTTATGACGGGGCAGGCCGATGATTTAGGCGGCGGCGTATTCAAGAAGCGGTTGAGCAAAAAATGCTTGGCGTTCAATAATTTTGGCAAAAGGTGGGAATTATTGGGTTTATGCTTTTTTGTTTGCCAAGAAAGATCGAGCGAATATCACAATGGTTGAATTGACGGAGTTTCGTCGTTTTGCAGAACTTTATGGCCGTAAATCGGACGCCGATATTCTAAAAGAATTGCAGCTGGAAGAACTGTTGGAGATATGTACGTGAGCGTGAAGAACCATTTCAAAAGTGATGTTTTTGAAGCTATCCACAGCGGCGTAGCAGGGATGTATCGCGCTGGCACAATCGACAAAGCCACAATGCGTGAGTTCGATCAAAGTTGTCTCGTTATTCCTGAATTTGAACCGAAGGCCATCAAAGCATTGCGCGAGAGTAATCACGTGAGCCAGCCTGTATTCGCGAGCTATCTCAATACAAGCGAATCAACGGTTCAAAAGTGGGAAAGCGGCGCGAAGCGACCGAGCGGCATGGCATTGAAATTGCTTGCTGTGGTGGAGAAACACGGCCTTGGGATATTGCTCTAGAGCAATTTTTGCTTATATGGAGTCATTCTGCCGGAGGGAATTCGCGGGCAAGGTCGAGGGGTTTAACGAGGCCGATGTTTGCCCATCGGACGATGATAAAACCCGATGGATTTGGCCCGAATTCACCCGGCCTTTCAGGTTTCCGGCTGACGGCCAACCACTTTGTCAGGCAGCTGCGTCCGATGGATAAACATCGACCTCGCTACCTTCCGCGTGGATTGTCGCGTCATCCACGAAACAGAATGGCTCTATATAAACAAAATTTGCTCTAGCCGATCCGGCTAAAGCAGGTGCTGGACCCTTTGAACCGCCCAGTGATAAAAGCTGCCTTCTACCGGCGGTTCGTTTGATGGCCCCTTTTTGTGGATATGGAAGCCGATAAAGTCCGGATGATTTAGCGGCTCAAGACCATAGGCCGGGTCATAGATACGCAGCGCGTCGCGGGCGGTCCAGTAATAGAAATTCTCCTTTGGAGCACCGTCCTTGAAGAAACCATAGCGTTTGGCCAGACGGGAAATTCCGTCATTGGCAAAAACTGTAATTCCGACCATTGCTGGAGAAACTTTCTTGCCGGTCAGGCGGAACCATGCCGGACGCAGGACGCGTCGGCGGAAACCAAGCCACGGGGGAACAATCTGCGTACTTTCCATGTAATCATCGAATTCTTTGATGACCGGATTATCCGGCGGAAGGTACATGGCGGAAACGCCGAGGCGGAAAAAGTTTTCCCGGGCCAGATACGGACGATCGGGCGAGGGATGAAACTGTTTGGTCAGGTAGATATCTGTGTCGAGCCACAAACCTTGCTGTTTCTTCATCAGCCTGACGCGAAACAGATCACTGAACTGGCCAATGACGCGAGTATGTTTTGGAATATCGGGAAAGTCCGGATCAAGCCTGTAAAAATAGTCCTTGCTCAATATCTCTGAAGCATCGTGCAGCTCGACGGATTTCGGCAGGTTTTCGATGTCTTCGAAGGCATACAGCTTTACCCTCTGGCCAGTCAGGGCCATTGAAGCGAGGCAGACACGGTCAACTTCTCTCAGCCGCGGGCCATACCAGAATGTGCAAATATCCATGCGAACAGCATCCCATTATTGTCTGCTCATCTACGGCGGGTCGTTCCATTCGTCAATTGTAAGGTGGTCCCGGTCACAACCATATGCTGATTCCGTGAGGATTTATTTTCTAGTGGGAAGCGCTTTTAAAACGAGTTGATGGTGCATTGTCGGGCAAAGGGAATGATGTTCTGATAATTGCGATGTAAGGGCAATAAATTGGCGCGGATTTATGTTGCCCTGAGAAACTATCCTTTTCCTAAAGCAGGCAGCTACACTATGTTTGCGGCCGCTGCCGAAACGTGATGAACTGCGTTTGGGTTTGGTCGGTATTCGTTGCAGGGTGTTATCCCTGACGACATGAGTGGATAGTGATTTTCATGACCAAGAATTTGACGCATCTCCAGCGTCTCGAAGCCGAAGCGATCCATATTTTTCGCGAGGTTGCTGCTACGTTTGCCAATCCGGTGATGATGTATTCCATCGGGAAAGATTCGTCCGTGATGCTGCATCTGGCGATGAAGGCCTTTTATCCGGCCAAACCGCCATTTCCATTCCTTCATATTGATAGCACGTGGAAATTCAGGGAGATGATCGCGTTTCGTGATTCAGAAGCTGAACGTCTCGGCTTTGATCTGCGGGTCCATAGCAATCAGGAAGGCATTGAACAGGGCATCAGCCCCTTTGTGCATGGATCGAACACCCACACCCACATCATGAAGACTGTCGCACTGCGTCAGGCCTTGGATAAATTTGGTTTTGACGCTGCATTTGGCGGTGCGCGCCGCGACGAGGAAAAGGCCCGCGCGAAAGAGCGTATTTTTTCTTTCCGCAATGCCCAGCATTCGTGGGACCCAAAGAACCAGCGCCCCGAAATGTGGAAAATCTACAATACCCGCGTGGCAAAAGGTGAATCGATCCGGGTGTTTCCCATCTCCAACTGGACGGAACTTGATGTCTGGCAATACATCATGCAGGAGAATATCCCGATTGTTCCCCTGTACTTTGCCGCCAAGCGTCCGGTCGTGGAGCGTGACGGTATGCTGATCATGCGTGATGATGAGCGGATGCAACTCCTGCCGGGCGAAGTTCTGCAGGAGAAAATGGTGCGCTTCCGTACACTGGGCTGCTATCCCCTAACCGGAGCAGTTGAATCCGACGCGGCAACACTTCCCGAGATCGTCAGCGAAATGCTGATCGCGAGAACGTCGGAGCGTCAGGGTCGCATGATCGATCGGGACGAGGCCGGTTCGATGGAAAAGAAAAAGCGTGAGGGCTATTTCTGATGAGCAAACTGGCCCAGATTGAAATCCCTGCGGCACAGTCCGCTGCTGATGAAATCAGCGCGTACATGGCAGAACAGGAAAAGAAGTCACTGCTGCGGTTCCTGACCTGCGGTTCGGTGGATGATGGCAAGTCGACGCTGATCGGTCGCCTTCTCTATGACACCAAGCTGATCTTCGAAGATCAGCTTGCGGCATTGCAGAACGATAGCCGCAAACATGGCACCAATGGTGAAGATATCGACTTTGCATTGCTCGTCGATGGGCTTGAAGCTGAGCGGGAACAAGGCATCACGATTGATGTTGCCTATCGGTTTTTCTCGACGCCGAAGCGTAAATTCATCGTTGCAGATACGCCGGGCCACGAGCAGTACACCCGTAATATGGCAACCGGTGCTTCAACGGCTGACCTGGCCATTGTCCTCGTCGATGCGCGGCAGGGCATTTTGCGTCAAACGCGGCGTCATAGTTTTATCGCGTCGCTGCTGGGTATCCGCAACATTGTGCTTGCGATCAACAAGATCGATCTTGTGAATTATTCGCAGGAGGTGTTTGAGACGATTGTCACACAATATCAGGAGTTTGCAAGCGAACTCGGATTCAAAACCATACAGGCAATTCCGCTTTCAGCGCGCTTTGGCGACAATGTAACTGCGCCATCTGAAAACCTGCCTTGGTACCAGGGTCCATCACTGTTGCAGCATCTGGAAAATGTGGCGCTGGACGATGCCGATGCCACACGCCCGTTCCGGTTTCCGGTGCAGTACGTCAACAGACCCAATCTCGATTTTCGCGGATTTTCAGGCACCATAGCTTCCGGCACAATTGCACCGGGTGATCAGATCGTGGTCGCGAAATCCGGCAAGTCTTCACGCGTCAAACGCATTGCAAGTTGGGACGGCGATCTCGATACGGCCGGCGAAGGGCAGGCCGTGACGATCGTTCTGGAGGACGAGGTCGAAGTATCGCGCGGCAATATGCTGGTATCTCCGGATAATCGTCCCGAGGTCGCTGACCAGTTCGCCGCGCATCTTGTGTGGTTTTCCGAAGCGCCCCTGATTCCCGGTCGCTCTTATATTCTGCGTACCGAAACGGATCAGGTCACGGCAACGATCACTGATCTGAAATATCGAGTCGATATCAACAGTTTCGCGCAGGAAGCGGCCAAATCGCTTGATCTGAATGAAGTTGGTGTCGTCAATATTTCGACGCAGGAAGCAGTCGCTTTTGACGGCTACAAATCCAACCGCTCGACTGGTTCGTTCATTCTTATTGATCGGCTGACAAATGCGACAGTCGGTGCCGGCATGATCGACTTTGCCCTACGCCGCGCTTCCAATGTTCACTGGCAGGCGCTCGATGTCGACAAAACATCCCGTGCTGGTCAGAAGGATCAGAAACCGGCTGTGATATGGTTTACCGGCCTGTCAGGTTCGGGCAAATCCACGGTAGCCAATCTTGTCGAAAAGCGATTGGCTGCGCTCGGCAAGCACACATATATTCTTGATGGGGATAATGTCCGCCACGGCCTCAATCGCGATCTCGGATTTACTGAAGAAGACCGGGTGGAGAATATCCGCCGCGTTGGTGAAGTTGCCAAGCTTATGGTTGATGCGGGTTTGATCGTGCTCGTTTCATTCATCTCGCCCTTTATCGCCGAACGGCGCATGGTTCGCGAGTTGCTCGGCGATGGTGAGTTCATGGAAGTTTATGTCGATACGCCATTCGAAGAATGTGCACGGCGTGATCCGAAGGGGCTTTATGCGAAGGCTTTGCGCGGCGAGATCAAGAATTTCACCGGCGTGGATTCGCCGTATGAGGCGCCGGAACACCCTGAGCTTCATCTGAAAACAGTTGGACGGACGACCGAAGAACTTGCTTCGGAAGTAGAAAAACTGCTCACTGATCGCGGAATCATTTTTAATTTCGATCATAGTTCGTGGTCGATTTAGACAGGGCTGAACGTGACAGTAAATTCGGCACTTCCAACTCTCGACTACGGATCATTGCTTTCCGTATTCGAAACAACCGCGATCGCTGCCGGACTGGAAATTCTGCGCATCTATGAGGAAGGCTGCGACGTAGCACTTAAAGACGATAAGTCGCCTGTCACCGCCGCCGACCATGCGGCAGAAGCAATTATTCTTGAAGCATTGCGGCGCGCAACACCGGATATACCCGTCGTTGCCGAGGAGGAAGTTTCCGGCGGACATGTGCCCGGCGATCTTGGTGACAGGTTTTACCTCGTCGATCCGCTGGACGGAACGCGGGAATTCGTTAATCGCAACGGCGATTTCACGGTCAATATTGCGCTGATTGAACATGGTATTCCTGTGCTGGGTGTCGTTTATGCTCCCGTTCGCGGCTGGCTGTTCACTGGCGGTCCGGACGGTGCAAAGGAAGTTACACTCGATCACAGCGGCGGCATCATCTCGTCCCGGTCGATTTCGTGCCGCAAGGCGCCAGACCAGATGATTGCGGTTGCCAGCCGCTCGCATCGCACGCCGGAAACCGATGCGCATCTGGAGGATTTCGACATTGAAGAATGTGTTTCCGTTGGATCATCGATAAAGTTCGGCCTGCTGGCACGGGGTGAGGCAGATATCTATCCGCGCCTGAGCCGCACAATGGAATGGGATACGGCTGCCGGAGATGCGGTATTACGAGCCGCTGGTGGCGTGACGCTAACGCTTGATGGTGAATTGCTGACCTATGGCCGCCGCAATCAGGCCGATGACGCTGATTTTGCGAACCCCGGCTTTGTCGCAAGAGGCAGGCTATAACCAGGTTTCTGCTTTAAGACCTGGAACCCGGCTGAATTCTTTCAAATTGTTTGTTACAAGTATGGTGCCGCGTGCACAGGCATGTGCAGCTATAAGAATATCATTGGGCCCGATAATTTTGCCGATTGAATGCAACTCGGCACGGATTCTCCCATAGTGATAATCTGCCGGATGTTCGAAGGGTAGAACATCCAAGCCGGATAGGATCGCATCTACTTGGAGACGCAAGCGCTCTGAATTGTTTTTCGCGACGCCAAAACGAAGCTCACTGGACACGATGATGCTGGTGCATAGACCCAAATGCTCGTTATCTCTAACTTTTCTCGCAACATGGCCATCAGGATGGCGTACCAGTTCTGAGATTGTGTTCGTGTCGAGCATGTATAGGTGGCTCATAGGTCAATATCGCGAAGGGGCAGGAGATCATCATTGTTGATATCTGCGAACTCCTCACCAAGTGGAGGAAGTGTCGCCAATATTTCGGTCAACGACCGTCTTTTAACAGGTTCAATGACGAGACGATTACCTTCACGATGCATGATTGCTGTGTCGCCCTGCATTTCAAACTCTACAGGAATGCGAACAGCCTGATTGCGTCCATTACGGAATAATTTGACTTGACGTTCTTGCATCATGGAAATCTCGCACTCTTAGCATATGCCATAGCATATGCCTCTTAATGTCGATCTGCAAACAATATTATCCCGCCCGCTTCCGTAGCAGCAGAGTCACCACAAAAAATGCACCGATGGAGCTGGTAACGACACCGATGGGCAATTCCTGCGGGGCGAGCAGCAGCCTTGCGGTAAGATCGCTCATCAGCAGCAATATGGCACCGAAAAGAGCGCAGGTTACAATCAGGCCGGCGTGGAGCTGACCGGAAAAGCGCCGGGCAATATGCGGGATCATCAGGCCAACAAAGCCAATGACACCCGAGACCGATACGAAAATGGCGGTTGAAAAAGCGCAGACAATGAACACGATGTTGCGTGTACGATTGACACGCACGCCAAGACTTTCCGCTGTGTTTTCACCGGCAAGAAATGCATCAAGGTTGCGGTGATTATAGAGGGCGAAGATCAGGATCGATACCAGGCCAGTCAGAGCCAGAGGCAGATTATCCCAGCGCGCAAGCCCGAGGCCGCCAAGTGTCCAGAACAATACGGAATGTGCGGCGCGCTGATCACCGGAAAACACCATGTAATTGGCAAGTGCGGTGAATATGAACGAGACGGCAAGTCCGGCAAGGATCATTCGTTCCGGGCCCTGACCCTGCACGCGGCGTACCAGCAGCAGGACGATTATGGCCGCGAGCATACCGCCGCTGAACGCGGCTATGGGCAGGGTCCACACGCCGAACCGGTCGCCGAATATACTGATAACAGAAACAGCACCCGCTGCAGCACCAGATGACAGGCCGAACAGGAATGGATCCGCCAGATCATTGCGTGTGACTGTCTGCAGCATTGCGCCGATGATACCAAGTCCGGCACCGACGCATAGACCAAGAATGGCGCGTGGCAGCCGCAGATCGACGATGATCCGCTCGATGGGCACTGTCGTGGTCAGGTCGCTGAGACCGGAGAAGTGCGCCAGCGCATTGACGACATCGCCAAGCGCGATGAAGGTTGACCCATAGGCAATGGACAGCAAAGCAAGCACGATGATCAGCACCGTGCTTGCTGCAAGCGTGAGCTTTGTTCCTGTCTGGAGATGCACTCAGAATGCTTCCGGGTGCATTGCCTTGGCGATCTTCTCGATGGCTTCGATGTTCGCTGGGCCGGGCGTAAGTTCGGCATAGCGGAGAGCGACAAAACGCTCGTTCTTCACAGCGTCGGTTTCTTTCATCGCCGGATGGCTTCTCAGGAAGTCGAGGAGCTTTTTATATCCCGCATCGTCCTGATAATCGAGAAGCACGAGGAATTCCGGATTGCGCGCTGCTACCGTTTCCCATGAGGTAGTAGCCCAATTCGATTCAAGATCGTCCATGATATTGACGCCGCCAGCCTCGCTGATCAGCGCGGTCGGGATGGCAAATTTGCCAGCCGTGAAGGGCTTGTCCTCGCCGGAATCGTAAAGAAATACGCGGGTACCGCTGTTGGCACCGACCTTCTTTTTGATCTCGGCAAGTTGAGTTTTCCAGCCGGCAACAAGCTTTTCGGATTGGTCTTCCTTGCCAAAAATCTTGCCCAGCTTTTCGATATCACCGTAGAGGAGATCCATTGTGGCGGCAGAGCGGTTCTTGTCGATATGTACGCAGCTTTCGGTCAATTCAAGTGTCTTGATACCAAAAGGCGCAAGAGTATCGGGTGTGACTTCACCACCGACGCGCATGCCGTAATTCCATCCCGCGAAGAAGAAATCCGGCTGTACGGCGATCAGGTTTTCAAGGGTCGGGTTTTTGGGTGCGAGTTCCGGTATGGAACCTTGCTGCTTGATAAATGCATCATCGAGCTTGTACCAGCCGGTGATGCCGGTCACGCCGACCATGAGCGGCTGTAAGCCAAGCGCAAAAGCCATCTCGCTCATATTGATATCGTTAACGACAACACGTTTGGGAGCCGCATCAAATGTCAATGACCTGCCACAGCTATCAACCGTAACAGGAAAGGCAAAGGCCGGTGCTGAAAGCACGGTCAATGCGAAGGCGAGAAAAGACTTTTTCATCAAATGCTCCGTGGATGAGGATGGGTAGTGTGATTTGGTTCAGGTGCTTCAAAGACCATGAGGTCGCGCTGGCGTGACGGATGGCGCAGGCGGAGCACGTCAAGATCGAATACATCACTGACGATGCGCGGTGTCAGCGTCTCATCCGGTGTGCCTGATGCTACCAGTTGCGTGCTGTGCATGACGGCAACATGGGTTGCGAATGGCGCGACAAGCGGTAAATCGTGCAGGACCGCGATGGTTGTAACGTCCAGTCCAGCTACCAGCGAAAGCAGCTCACTGCGTGCTTTGGGGTCGAGGTGATTGGTAGGTTCATCCAGAAACAGGATTGCAGGCTGTTGGCTGAGCGCCCGTGCCAATTGCATGCGTTGACGCTCACCGCCGGATAGCGAACCCAGAGGGCGGCGGCGGAAATGCGTTATCCTTGCGCGTTGCATCGAATCCTCGACAATTTCCCGATCCGCCGCTTTTGTAAGCAGGCCGAGATGGGGAATGCGCCCAAGCGATACATAATCCTCGACAAGCAGTTGCTGGTCCGGTGCATCGGTCTGACCGACGAAAGCGAACTGCCGGGCACGTTCGAGGGGTGTCATATGCCCCACATTCTTGCCGTTGAAATCTATCTGGCCGGATGTTGGCTGTTGCAATCCCGCGAGCATGCGCAGAAGGGTAGATTTACCAGCGCCGTTGGGGCCAATGATTGCCAGACGGGCACCGCATCTGACGCTGAGAGAAGCAGCATCGACGAGAATATGAGGGCCGGTTTGATAGGTCACAGCTTTCGCATCGAGCTGAATATGTGTCATGCCCTTGCTCCCGTGCCGTAGAAATAATCCGATCCATTCAGCATGGCTTTGCGGTATAGTAATGTTATAACAATCGTCAATGGTGATTGTGCAAAAGGCGGGAAAATCTGAACACGGGCTGTAGTGGTGCGCGAAACGTTCATGCCTATCCAACATTAAAACGGGTAGGGGAACGTCAGCGATGATCCCGGCGCCATGCAAGGCGTTCCGCTATGCGGACAGGTTATCACTTCGCTCCCGGCACACCCCGTCCGGTTCGAATTTCAATTTTGATGGCAGGTCTCCTGGCTTGCGGGTCTCAGCGTTGCCTTGCCTTCCCGATCCTGCGATCAGTGGCGTAGTCAGGCGTCGCTCGCCGCTTACAGTTGCGGGGGCAGCCACGGTTTCGGTCCCTTTTGGGTACGCCTCACCGTGTTCCCTTTTAATCTCCGGCATTGTCTGGCCAGAGAAACCATCGGTGATGATTACTAGTGGAACAATGTGGGAAATGAAATGGCACAAAAGAGATAGTGCTTGGAAAAATCGAGGGAAATGATATCTTTATTTCAGGAGTGAGAGGCAGGCTTTCGCCCGCCTCCCGTTTTCCTGGTGTTAATGAAATGAGACCCGGAACGTAACTTGCCAGCTCGTCCGGGTCTTTTTCATTTCCAGGGTGATCTTCAGCGATCCCCTTTACTGCATTGGTTTCTCTGCGTGGTTCGACGGGGCTCACCATGAGGAAGGTGGACTGATTGCAAGAAGTTAACTCTCGAAGGTTGGCGACCAACATGCAGTCAAACCATCTACCTCATGGTGAGCCCCGTCGAACCACGCAGCGAGTTAGATGCAAATTATTTTGCTCTTCGCTTGGAAATTATCAGCCCGTTTAAGGTGCAGATTCAGCACGTGCTAAAATAAATGGCAGGATAAGCTTTTAAAGCGTGAACATGCGCTTGGAGTAGGCTAGGCTTCGCGCGTACTCTTTCGGCGAACATTGAATTTTATATTGAATTTTGGGGCGACATGGCAATTCACGCAGCAGTCTATCACCTGACCCATTATAAATATGACCGCCCCATCATGCTCGGGCCGCAGATCATCCGGCTTCAACCCGCGCCGCATTCCCGCACAAAGGTGTTGAGCCATTCGCTGAAAGTCAGTCCAGCGAACCATTTCGTCAATCTGCAGCAGGACCCCTACGGCAATTTTCTTGCGCGGTTCGTGTTTCCAGAACCTGTCACTGAGTTGAAGATCGAAGTCGATATCGTTGCTGATATGACGGTCTATAATCCGTTTGATTTCTTTGTCGAACCAATCGCGGAAATTTGGCCTTTCACCTATCCGGAAGAAATACGCGACGATTTGTCGATCTACATGAAGCCGGACCCGATTGGTCCGTTGCTGTCGGATTTTCTGGCGTCCATTGACCGCACCAGCACAAATACGGTGAATTTCGTTGTTGATCTGAACGCTCGTATCCAGCGCGAAGTCGGCTATGTCATACGCATGGAAACCGGCGTGCAGGAGCCGGAAACCACATTGAATGTCCGTACAGGTTCATGCCGTGACTCCAGTTGGCTTTTGGTACAGACATTGCGCCATCTCGGTTTGGCAGCACGTTTTGTTTCGGGCTATCTGATCCAATTGAAGCCCGATCTTGTGGCGCTGGATGGTCCTGCCGGGACAACAACGGATTTCACCGATCTGCATGCCTGGTGTGAGGTTTATCTGCCTGGCGCAGGGTGGATAGGGCTTGACCCGACCTCGGGCCTTTTGACCGGCGAAAGCCATGTTCCGCTGGCCGCAACGCCGCACTATCGCAACGCCGCGCCCATTTCCGGTATGGCGGAGCCTGCCAATGTCGAATTTGGTTTTGACATGCGCGTGACGCGGGTGTCGGAGCATCCGCGCATCACGAAACCATTCTCTGATGAATCGTGGCAAGCGCTCGATGCGCTTGGCAATCAGGTCGACGCATTGCTGAAAGAGCGGGACGTGCGTCTGACCATGGGCGGCGAACCGACATTCGTTTCCATCGACGATTTCGAATCCGGCGAGTGGAATACCGATGCAGTCGGCCCGACAAAACGCGAAAAGGCTGACAAGCTTATCCGCCGCTTGCGGGATCGTTTTGCCCCGGGTGGTTTTCTGCATTACGGGCAGGGCAAGTGGTATCCGGGTGAGAGCCTGCCACGGTGGACCTTTTCACTGTACTGGCGCAAGGACGGAGAACCCATCTGGGTCAATCCTGATCTTATCGCCGCTGAAAACAGCAAGGCAGATGTAAAGCCGGAGGATGCCGGTAAATTGCTCGTTGGCATGGCTGGTGAGCTTGGTGTTGAAGACGATATGGTTGCGGCAGCCTATGAAGATCCGGCGGAATGGATCGTAAAGGAAGGCAATCTTCCAGCCAATGTCGACCCCTCGAATTCAAAACTGAAAGACCCCGAAGAGCGCAGCCGTATGGCGCGTGTATTTGAACGCGGATTAACCGAGCCAACCGGCTTTGTGCTGCCGGTGCAGCGCTGGAACAGCCAAGCCGCTCAAGGTCCACGCTGGCGCAGCGAAAAATGGACAACCCGGCGCGGCAAGCTGTTTCTCGTGCCGGGTGACTCGCCTGTGGGTTATCGCTTGCCCCTAGGCGCACTGCCGCATGTTCCACCTTCCGAGTTTCCATTTATCGTGCCGGTTGACCCCTCTGTTGAGCGTGGCCCATTGCCGGATTCGCCAGTAGCAGCAGTGGTTGATCCGAGGGAAGCGTCACAGGCAGTCGCTTCATTCACCGCCGCCGAGGGCACGACGCAGGAGCGGGTGGAGCAGGAGCTGGGCGAGATTGGCGGGGCTGTTCGGACCGCCATCTCGGTTGAACCGCGCGATGGCCGGTTGAGTGTCTTCATGCCGCCAGTGGAAGCGCTTGAGGATTATCTTGAGCTTGTAGGCGCAGCAGAAGCAGCAGCAGCCAAGCTCGGTCTGCCGGTGCACATTGAGGGCTATGGTCCGCCCCAAGACCCGCGCATCAGCGTCATACGTGTTGCGCCTGACCCGGGCGTGATTGAAGTGAACATTCATCCCGCATCGAACTGGCGCGAATGCGTTGCGACCACCGAGACCATTTATGAAGAGGCACGGCAAACGAGGCTTGGTGCTGACAAGTTCATGATCGATGGGCGGCATACCGGTACAGGTGGTGGCAACCACGTGGTGGTCGGCGGTGAAACGCCAAATGACAGCCCGTTCCTGCGTCGTCCCGACCTTTTGAAAAGTCTGGTACTGCATTGGCAGCGTCATCCATCCCTGTCCTATCTGTTCTCCGGAATGTTTGTTGGCCCGACCAGTCAAGCGCCGCGGTTCGACGAGGCCCGTCACGACAGTCTCTACGAGCTGGAAATCGCCATGGCGCAAGTGCCGCTGCCGGGGCATGGCACACCGCCCTTGCCGTGGCTGGTGGACAGGCTCTTCCGCAATTTGCTTGTTGACGTGACCGGTAATACCCATCGTTCTGAAATATGCATCGACAAGCTGTTTTCGCCCGATGGGCCGACTGGACGCCTCGGACTTGTCGAGTTTCGTGGTTTCGAGATGCCGCCGAATGCACGCATGAGCCTTGCGCAGCAATTGCTGGTACGCGCTCTGATTGCGCGCTTTTGGAATAATCCTATAGAGGGCGGTTTTGTGCGTTGGGGCACAACCTTGCATGACCGGTTCATGCTGCCTGCCTTCGTTTGGCAGGATTTTCTCGATGTGCTTGCCGATCTGCGGCAGAATGGCTTTGACTTCCGCCCGGAATGGTTCGAGGCGCAGCTGGAATTCCGGTTTCCTTTCTGTGGGGAAATTGAAAATGAAGGCGTCAAACTCGAACTACGGCAAGCCTTGGAGCCATGGCATGTCATGGGTGAGCAGGGTGCTATCGGCGGAACGGTCCGTTTCGTCGACAGCTCCGTGGAGCGTCTGCAGATCAAGGTCGAAGGCTATAATGCAGCGCGTTACAGCGTGGCCTGCAATGGCCGCGAAGTGCCCCTGAGAATGACCGAAACCAATGGTACCGCTGTTGCCGGTGTCCGCTATAAGGCCTGGCAACCACGCTCCGGTCTGCATCCAATGATTCCGGTCAATACGCCATTGGTATTTGACATTTACGATCAGTGGTCCGGGCGAGCGATTGCAGGTTGCACCTATCATGTCGCGCATCCGGGTGGGCGCAGCTATGATACCTTTCCGATTAATTCCAACGAAGCCGAAGCCCGCAGGCTTGCGCGATTTGAGCCGCGCGGCCATACGGCTGGTGCTTACGAGCTGCGCAAAGAACAACCATCGCCGGAATTCCCGATGACGCTCGATTTGAGAAGGCCACGTGCTTGAAAGAACACTGCATGTTTTATGGTAATAGTGGTCTTGAAGTTATGAAAGAAAGTCTATTGCACGATGAAATTCTCAACAGGTTGACACAGATTATAAATAACCCGGAGATCGGAATTTCAATTGAAGAGATGTTTGCTCGGGTTAAGGCGCTTCATAACGATTCTAAGTCCAAATAATGGATCGAATTATAGCTACTTGCATACCGGTTGTGCGTGGTTCGACGGGGCTCACCATGAGGAATGCTGGTGTTTTGCAATAGACAGCGATGGCACGGTTTGTACCGCCTGCAATCAACCCACCTTCATCATGGTGAGCATCCTGAGCCTGTCGAAGGGGGAACCACGCACAATAAGTATGCAGTCTGTACGAAACCCAATATAGATCGATAATGTCACAAGTGAATAAAGCCAAAACACGTTCAATTGCCGGCCTGCTTGCGGGATATACTCCCTTGCCGGGAGTTGCTGACGAGATGGTTGATGCTGCCGGTGCCTTACGTCCGGGCTGGGGAAAACTGCTTGGTTCGCTGGATGAAATCGGGCCGGAAAAGCTTGCAACTCGTTTCGCCCGGGCAAACCAGTATTTGCTTGATGCCGGAGTCTTCTACCGTGTCTACGACGAGAACGGCACGCAGGAGCGGCAATGGCCGCTTGCACATATTCCACTGCTGATCAATGAGCAGGATTGGAGCACCATCACTGCTGGCTTAACCGAGCGCGCCGATCTACTCGAAGATATTGTTGCCGATATCTATGGCGAGGGAAAGCTGGTGCGCGATGGCGTTTTGCCGCCCGATTTGATCGCGTCTAATCCGGAATTTCTGCATCCTGTTGCCGGGATCAAACCAGCGGGTGGTCGCTTCCTGCATTTCTGCGCATTTGAGCTGGGTCGTGCTCCCAACGGGCAGTGGTGGGTGCTTGGCGACAGGACGCAGGCGCCGTCCGGTGCCGGTTTTGCGCTGGAGAACCGCGTCGCGACGACCCGCGCATTATCCGATATTTCCGCCTCGATGAATGTTCACCGGCTTGCAGGGTTCTTCAAGGACTTCCGCGATTCCATGCAATCGTTGATCATCGATCCGCAGGCTCGCGCCGCGATCCTGACACCCGGGCCGAACAACGAAACCTATTTCGAACATGCCTACATCGCCCGCTATCTCGGCTTCATGTTGCTGGAAGGCGAGGACCTGACAGTCGCCAAGGGCAGGGTGATGGTGCGAACCGTTTCCGGACTAAAGCCGATTGATGTGCTGTGGCGGCGCATGGATGCTGCTTATATGGATCCGCTGGAGTTGAAATCAGACTCGTGGATCGGCACGCCGGGAATGGTAGGCGCCTTGCGCAGGCGGACAGTTTCGCTGGTCAATGCGCTCGGCTCCGGCATTCTGGAAACCCGTGCGCTGCTCGCGTTCCTACCAGCAATTTCAAAGGCATTGCATGAACGTGATTTGGCGTTGCCAAGTATTGCAACATGGTGGTGCGGGCAAGAGAAAGAGCGCAAGCATGTGATGGACCGGCTTGATCAGATGATGGTTGGCCCGGCTCTTTCAACGCGATTGCCGTTCGAAGATGTGCGGGCGACAGTGCTTGGATCGAAGCTCGACCCCGAGGCACGCAGCCAATTGCTTGAGCGCTTGCAAAATGACGGGCGCGGTCTCGTAGGGCAGGAAGCCGTCAAACTTTCTACAACGCCGGTCTATGTCGATGGCAAGTTGGAGCCGCGTCCCTTTGTGCTGCGGGTGTTTGCAGCACGCCACAAGGATGGCTGGAGCTTCATGCCCGGCGGCTTTGCCCGTGTTGGCTTCACGCTCGACACCGCTGCGATTGCCATGCAGCGGGGCGGGCAGGCAGCTGATGTGTGGGTTACCAGCAAGGGCCCGGTTGCAAAAGACACGCTGCTGCCACGCGAAGATGATTTGTTTCAGCGCAATGTGCCGGGGACATTGCCCGCACGGGCTGCGGAAAATCTGCTTTGGATGGGCCGCTACATCGAACGTGCCGAAGGCACCGCGCGTATATTGCGGGCATGCCATGCACGCTTTGCCGAGGCACCCAATCAGGAATTGCCACTATTGACCGAGATGCGTGACTATCTGAAGCCGCTCGGGGTCGATCTGGATCAGGCCATTCCAAAGGGCCTTCAGCGTTCCATCGATGGCGCGATGCTTTCTGCCGGACGCATTCGCGACCGCTTTTCGCCAGATGGCTGGCTTGCCCTGCATGATCTGTCCAAGACAGTGCACCGTTTTTCCGATGTGGTGACGCCGGGGGATGACGCCACGCGCGCCATGACTATCATCCTGCGCAAGCTTGCAGGGTTTTCCGGTCTCGTCCACGAAAACATGTATCGCTTTACCGGCTGGCGGTTTCTTGAGATCGGCCGTCGCATCGAACGCGGCATTCAGATGGCAAGCGTCCTTGCGCGCCTTGCCCGTCATGACGCTGCTGAGGGCTCGTTGGAAATGCTGCTGGAAATCGGCGACAGTGTCATGACGCATCGCAGGCAATACAGCGTTTATTCAGGCCGGATCAGTGTACTCGATCTGCTGGCGCTCGATCCGCTCAATCCGCGTTCGATCATTTTCCAGCTGGATGCATTGAAAACGGAATTCGGCCTTTTGCCGGTGCGCGAAGGTGGGCGCGGTGCGGTAACCAGCATGCAGACTTTTTCCAAGGATGTACTGCGCCTGCATACGCAACTCGCAATATCCGAGGCGGGAGAACTGACGCCCGAAACGCTTCACAAGGTCGCCTTCGATATCGGTGCTTTGGCTGATGCAATTTCCGACACGTATTTTGCCTGAGGATACCTGTTGATGCTCTATAATATCCGCCTTCATCTGCATTATGATTACGCTCGCTCGGCCGCAGCAGGGCGTCATCATGTCCGGGTCATGCCGCAGACATTGCCGGGTGTTCAACGCGTTATCGCGTCCAGCCTTTCCTTTGAGCCTGCATCGGCTGAGCGCTCGGAGTTTATGGATTTCTTTTCCAATTCAGTGACTTCAATCGTCTATCGCAATCCGCATGAAACCCTTGATGTGACAATGACGGCGCGGGTCAATGTTACAAGGCCTCCACTAATGTTCGACGTTTCGCCGGATATTGCGGGGTTGAAAAAAGAAATTCGCAGCGTCTGGTCGATTGCCGCCGATGCGCCACACCACTTCCTGACGTCCAGCAAACACGCTGCCATCGATCCAGATATCACAGCCTATGCGGCATTGAGCCTCGCCAATACGAAGACTGTTACGGAAGCTGTAAACGACCTGAACCGACGCATTTACTCGGATTTTAAGTATGATGGCGATGCAACAGATGTGCGGACAAACGCCCGTCAGGCATTCGACCTGAAGGCAGGTGTTTGCCAGGATTTCAGCCATGTCATGATTGCAGGCCTGCGCGGACTTGGCATTCCTGCGGGGTATGTCAGCGGTTTCCTGCGCACCATACCGGCACCTGGCAAGGTACGCCTTGAAGGTGCCGACGCCATGCATGCGTGGGTGCGTGCCTGGTGCGGCAGGGAGGCAGGTTGGCTTGAGTTCGACCCCACCAATAATATGGCCGCCAGCAATGACCACATTACAATTGGTTGTGGCCGTGATTATGCCGATGTGTCGCCTATAGTCGGGGTGTTGAAGACCAGCGGCTCCCAGGAAGGCAAGCAATCGGTGGACGTAATCCCGCTGGAGTGAACAACCTAGTTATAATGTTTTCGCAGAAACATTATAACTTTCAATCATCGACAACAGATTTGCAATGGTGACAAGATTATTGGAATGGTTTTTCTTGGGTTTCGGTAATCTGGCGAATATGGTTCAACTTCCGCGCCATCAGCGTCCAACTGTGGGATGAAATTCCAAAGTGCCATTGCCTTTACCTGTTCCACCGTTGATGCTCACGACCGGGCCTGTTCCCGTTTATCCGGAAGTGCTTAAAGCGCTGGGGTCGCCGGTTCTCTATGATTATCACCCGACCTTCCGGCAGTTTTACGCAGATGTAATCGAGAAGCTGCGGGTTGCGTTCCGTAGCAGCATTGCGCCCGTCATAATGCAGGGAGAAGCCATTCTTGGCATTGAGGCAGCGGCGGCTGCTTTGATCGGCGGAAATGACGTGGTTCTCAACCTTGTTTCTGGCGTTTATGGCAAAGGATTTGAGAGCTGGGCAGGACGTTATGGCAAGGAAGTGGTTGAGCTTGCCGTTCCTTTTGACGAGATCATCGATCCGCAGGCTGTTCGGGAAGCATTGCACCGCCGGCCCGATATCAGCGTGGTTTCGCTCTGCCATCACGACACACCGTCCGGCACGCTCAACCCGCTGAACGAGATTGGTGCAACCGTGGCGGAGCATGGGGCGTATCTCATCGTTGATGCCGTATCGTCATTCGGTGGCCTTGATGCCCATCCGCAGGCTGCTCATGTGGATATTTTCATCACATCGCCATCGAAATGCCTTGGAAGCACGCCTGGCCTCAGCCTGATCAGCGTCAGCGAGCGTGGGTGGGAAAAGATCGAGCGCAACGCCGATGCACCGCGCGGCTCTTTCCTCAGCCTTGCCGCCTGGAAAGATGCTTCGATACCGGGCAGGACATTTCCGGTGACACCCTCTATTGCAGAGATTTATGCGCTGGATGCAGCCTTGGACCGCTATGCGCTGGAAGGGCCGGAAAATGTTTGGGCGCGCCACGCTGAGACGGCAGCAATCGCACGTGCGGGTTTGCTTGAGCTGGGCGTCACGCTGTGGCCGAAACGCGAGGCTTGGTGCGCGCCCACTGCAACGGCTTTCAAAATACCCGGTGGCTATACCGATGTAGAACTGCGTGACCGGCTTTTGAACGAGCATGGCATATTACTTTCGCTCGGGCGCGGCGATACCACGGGAAAAGTGCTGCGCATCGCCCATATGGGCGCATCTGCCGAGCCGGAATTTGCCCGCAAAACGATCACAGCATTAAGCTCCATTCTATCCAGATCCACTGATTGAAGGATTTCAACCATGTCCCGTATCCTGCTGAATCGCCGTACCTTTCTTCAACTGAGCGCCAGCGTGGGCGCTATGACTCTGGTTCCGCAATCGGGCTGGGCTCAGGAGACCCCGGTGAAGGGTGGCCGTCTGGTCGTTGCGGGGGATAGTGAGCCTGCCAATCTCAACCCTGCTATCGTTGCTTCAAATGGTGTTTTCTTCGTCGCAAGCAAAGTAATCGAGCCACTGGCTGAGCAGTCCTACAAGGGCAAGGATGGGCTCGATCCCCGGCTCGCCACTTCATGGGAAGGATCGGAAGATGGGCTGTCGGTGACATTCAAGCTGCGTGAGGGTGTGACCTGGCACGATGGCAAGCCATTCACTTCGGCGGATGTGGCGTTCTCCGCGCTGGAAGTCTGGAAGAAGTTGCAGAACCTCGGGCGCGTCGTGTTCAAAAACCTTGCTGCCGTGGAAACACCGGATGAACATACCGCAATCCTGAAATTCTCGGAGCCGACACCATTCCAGCTTATTCGCAATGCTTTGCCGGTGGTAACCTCGGTGATACCGAAACATCTGTATGAAGGCACGGATATCGCCAAAAACCCGGCCAATCAGAAACTGGTTGGTACTGGCCCGTTCAAATTCGGTGAGTACAAGCCGGGCGAATATTTCCTGCTCAAGCGCAACGATGCCTATTGGCAGCAGGGCGAGCCGCTGCTGGATGAAATCGTGTATCAGTTCCTGCCTGATCGTGCTGCCGCTGGTAATGCGCTGGAGGCAGAGGAGATACAGTTGGCGGCGTTCTCAGCGGTTCCCCTCGCTGATCTCGGCCGTATCTCTAAATCCTCAGGTCTGAAGGTTTATGCCAACGGCTATGAAGGTCTGACTTATCAGTTGATTGTAGAGATAAATCACCGCCGAAAGGAATTGGCGGACGTGAAAGTGCGTCAGGCCATTGCGCATGCGATTGATCACGATTTTGTGGTGAAGACCATTTTCCTCGGTTATGCCAAATCATCGACAGGCCCTGTGCCAGCTTACGACCAGACCTTCTATGAACCCGAAACGGCAACCTACGCTTTTGACCCGGCCAAGGCAGAGATTTTGCTCGATGAAGCCGGATATAAGCGCGGCAGCGATGGCAACCGCTTCAAGCTGAAGCTGCTGCCGGCACCATTTTTCAACGAAACCAAGCAGTTTGGCGATTATCTTCGTCAGGCGCTCGGCAAGATCGGCATTGATGCCGTAGTGGTCAGCAATGATACGCCTGCACATTTGAAGGCGGTTTATACCGATCATGACTTCGATATTACCGTCGCTACGCCGGTCTATCGCTCCGATCCGGCAATCTCGACGACGATCCTGTTTGAAAGCGGCCTGCCGGCTGGCGTGCCTTTCTCCAACCAGTATGGCTATGCCAATGCGGAAATTGACAAGCTTATCAAAAGCGCGGCTTCAGAGCTTGATGGCGCGAAGCGGGCGGGATTGTATAAAGAGCTTCAGAAGAAGGTTGCTGAAGACCTGCCGCTGATCAACGTCGCAGAGTTTTCATTCATTACTGTTGCAAGGGACACGGTGGGCAACGTTTCGGATAATCCGCGTTGGGCCGTTTCCAACTGGTCGAATGTTTGGTTGAAAAGCTAGTTAGTCCAATCTTCGACCATAAGGTTTTCAACACGGGCGAACTCCCGAACATTATTCGTAACAAGGACGAGATTTCGCGCTTTGGCTTGGCCGGCAATAAGCACATCGTATGGCCCGATGGGCGTACCAATGCCTGCAAGCATAGCGCGTATTTCTCCGGAGACACGGGCATCTTCGCGGTCAAACTCCAGCAATGAAAAATCATGCAGAAGGAGACGCAGGGTTTCGAGATTGTTTTGTACTTTTTGACTCCGATAAGCACCAAAATAAAGCTCGTGAACGACTATGGAAGAGACAGCAATGTCACCTTCGGCTTTTTCAAGTATTCGTGCGATCAAATTATCTGATTTTTTGCCTATAAGGGAAATTATCGCATTTGTATCAAGGATATAGCGAATCATTTGAACAGGTCGTCCAATTCTGGCCGGTCCTGCATTGGAGGTTGATCTCGTTCTGCTTGCAAAAAGTCATCGCTAAAACCGCGCTTAAGTGCAGCCTTCAGCGAACTCCAGGCAGAGCTATTGCGGGGGCGCAATATAATTGCATCTCCTTCGCGGGAAATATCAACTTCGTCTGTATCCAGTCGAAACTCTTTGGGTAGTCTCACAGCTTGGGAATTTCCAGAGCGAAACACCTTGGCAGTGTGTGGCATGATGTGACCTCTTAAACTAATGTATATACCATGGTGTATATACTATTTTTCGATTGATTGAAACATCGAATTGATCATTGTTTGACCGCTACAAGTTCTCAGAGGTTCCTTTGCCGCTTCTTGCTTCCTTTTTCCTGAAACGCCTTATCACCACAATTCCCGTGCTGTTCATCGTACTGGTTGGCAGTTTTCTGCTGCTTGAGGCGGCTTCGGGTGATGCGGTGGATGCCTATGTCGCACGGTCAGGCGCAATGGATGCAGAACAGATTGCGCAGCTGCGTAATGAATGGGGCTTGGACAAAGGCCCGGTCCATCGTTTCGAGGCCTATATATCCGCCTTGGCCCATGGAGATCTTGGCTGGTCGACTGCATTCGAGCGACCGGTAACATCAGTCATAGCGGAAAGATTGCCGGTTACATTGCTGCTGATGAGTATTGCGACAGGCTCGGCATTCTTTGCCGGATCGCTGCTTGGCGTGGTGGCAGGCGCTCGCCCGGGATCATGGCGCGATCGCATATTATCGACAGGATCTCTGGCAATTTATGCGGTGCCGGGCTTCTGGCTTGGTCTGGTCTTGATCGTGATCTTTGCCGTTGACCTGCGCTGGTTGCCGATTGGCGGAATTGAATCAATTGCCTCTGGCAAGACCGGTCTGGCAAGGCTGGGCGATATTGCCGTGCATCTGGTTTTGCCGGTCTCAGCATTGGCAATGGTTTATCTGGCTCTTTATCTGCGGCTGATGCGTGACCGCATGGCGGAAATCTGGCGCGATCCATTCGTCAAAGGTCTGGAGGCGAGGGGATTGACCCGCCGCCGCATCGTGTGGCGTCACGTCGCCCGCAACGCAATCCTGCCGGCGATAACGATGCTCGGTTGGCAATCTGCTGCCATGCTCGGCGGCAGTGTGGTGGTGGAAAGTGTATTCAGTATTCCGGGGTTTGGCCGACTTGCCGCTGAAGCTGTGGCACGGCGCGATACGCCGCTGCTGCTAGGCGTGCTCCTGTGCAGTGCTGTTACGGTGATTATTGCTAATCTTCTGGTTGATCTGGCCTATGGGAAACTCGATCCCCGCGTGAGGATCAGCCGATGAAATCGCTCAATCTTGAGGCACGGATCGGTGCCACTCTGCTTGTACTTCTTACGCTGATGGCCTTGCTGGCTCCGTGGATTGCGCCGGGTGATCCGCTCGCAATCAGCGGCGAAGCCATGCTGAAACCATTTGTGTCTGAAGCGCATCTGCTTGGCACTGACAGGCTTGGTCGCGATGTGCTTGCGGGGTTGGTCCATGGCACCCGGACCACGCTGCTTGTCGCTTTCTTTTCGGCCGCAACAGCTTTGCTTGTAGGCAGTGTTGTCGGAACAATTTCCGGCTTTCTTGGCGGCTTTGCAGATACAGTTCTCATGCGGATCACCGAAGCATTTCAGACTGTGCCAGGTTTTCTTCTTGCCCTCGCCACGATCAGTGTCACTGGGCCCAGTATACCCACGTTGATCCTGGCTATCAGCCTTGGCAACTGGACGCAGGCTGCCCGCGTTACCCGTGCCGAAGTGTTGTCTTTGCGCGAACGGGATTTCGTTGCGGCAGCGCGCACACTTGGCATGCGACCCATGGAAATTGCATTTCGGGAGATACTCCCCAACGCGTTCGGCCCGACAGCTTCACTCGCGGCGATTTCGGTTGCTACTGCAATCCTCATTGAAGCGGCGCTTTCCTTCCTTGGTTTCGGCGACCCGAACCGTGTGACCTGGGGCACGATGATAGCAGAAGGCCGCACAGTTTTACGGGCAGCACCGTACCTTTCAATCGTACCGGGTATCGCACTGGTCGTGACCGTTCTCAGTGTCCATCTGGTTGGAAGGGGGCTTTCCCGCAAGGAAAGGTTGCAGTCATGACAAAGGCTTACCTGAATGTGCGGAATCTGAATGTGAGCTATGGCAGCACCACGGCAATAAAAGACGTATCGCTGGAACTGGCAAAGGGCGGCAGGCTTGCACTGATAGGAATGAGCGGGTCGGGAAAATCGACCTTGGCGATGGCCATTGCCGGTCTCCTGCCAAAACAGGCGCGGATCAATGGTGCCATAGAATTCGAAAGCCGTACGCCAAAGCTGGGCAGTGATATTGGCGTGTTGTTTCAGGATGCGAGCGGCAGTCTCGATCCGGTCATGAAAATTGGTGACCAGATTGCCGAAGTGGCGATGACACATCTGGGCATGGGTTGGATATCGGCACGGGTGCATGCCGCAGAACTACTCGACAGGGTTAAAATTCCCAAGGCCCTGTCACGACTCAACAGCTATCCTCACGAGTTTTCAGGCGGGCAGAAACAGCGTATCGCTCTGGCCGCGGCGCTTGCAGGTAATCCTTCCATATTGATTGCAGACGAGCCCACCAGCGCGCTTGATACAGTGATCCAGCGACACATTGTCGATGTACTGGATGAACTGGTGAAGGATGGCGGGTTGACCCTTTTGTTTGTTACCCATGACATTGCGCTCGCTTCCGAGCGGGCCGATGAGATTGCTGTGCTCTACAAGGGCGACCTTGTGGAAATGGCTCCAGCTGGACAGCTGCTGAAGGAGCCGAAGCACCCTTATACCAAGGCGCTGATCGATACTTATGTCTCACTGGAAAAGCCGCGCAGCAGACGCCTTCCGGAAATTACATTGGAGTGGCAGTGATGGAAACGTCATCTTCGCCAATGCTGGAATTGAGAAATGTTGCCAAACGTTTCGGCGAACGCAGCCGTAATGGGCTCAAGGACATTAATCTTTCGGTTGCTCACGGTGAAACTTTGGCTGTACTGGGCAGCTCCGGTTCCGGCAAGACCACGCTGGCCCGACTGGTGATGCGGCTGACACAGCCTGACGAAGGAACCATCCACATTCTGGGACAGGATATTTCGCGCATGGGCGGCAATGCGTTGCGCCGCATCAGGCCGCGATTTCAGATGGTATTTCAGGACCCGCTGGCTGCGTTTAATCCGCGTGCGAATGTAAAGCGCATACTGGAAGATCCTCTGCGAATTCACGGCCTTGCCGACAGGAACGAATTCGGTGCGGTTATTATTGACGCTCTGGAGCGTGTGGGGCTGGGCAAGGAATATCTGCAACGCCTGCCGCTTGAATTGTCCGGTGGCCAGCGCCAGCGCATAGCCATTGCCCGGGCAATCCTGACCACTCCACAACTTATCGTGCTTGACGAGCCCGTGTCGGCGCTGGACGTTTCCGTGCGCGCACAAATTCTTAATCTGCTGCTGGATTTGCAGGAAGAAACGGGCGTTTCCTACCTGTTTATCTCTCATGACCTGGCTGTGGTTCGCGCCTTTGCAGATCGTTTGGTTGTTATGGATGAGGGGCGGATTGTAGAGCAGGGCACAACGGAAGATGTGCTCGCCAATCCACAATCCAATGCGACACGGGTGTTGATTGATGCGGTGCCGCGCCTGAGTGTTTGAAAGCTATGGCAGAACTTGCCGGGCGCCCTCAAGCCCTTCAAATGTTACTTTGCGGGCATCGAATGCCCCATATCCCTTGATCTGGTTTACCTCGATCTTCGGGTCTTCATAGGACCACATAGTGTCATTGGCAGCTTCGCCCTGACCGGTCACCCGCCAGTAGGAAGCGTCACCCTTGAACGGGCAATGGGTGTGGGTTTGGGTCTTTTCGAGATGAACGAAGTAAATATCGTCGAAAGGTATGTAGAGCACAGGATCATGGCCCGCCTCGCGCAACTCCAGCGCCTTTGTGGTCGATGCAATAACGACATCAAGAAATCGCACGGTCACCGGTCCATTATATGGGTGTATGGTTATGGGTAAGCCCATGGGAGTTCTCCTTTAAGCAGCTCTCAAGAACAATATTCGGCGAAAGCTTTTGTTCCGGAATGTTATCAACATACGTGTTGCAAATAGAGTTCAGTTGAAGCTTGTTCAGGGCGGCGATGATAGCTATGCAGTTACGTCCTACCTTAAACAGAGAATCCCAAATGAACATGATGACCCTTCCGGCAATTGTCGGAATCTCTTTTGGCGTTGCTATCGTCATGGCGTTTTCCAAGAAAAGCCGTGAGCAATCCGGTTTGAAAAGATTGCTCAACTTCGTCATTGGCTTTGTAGCCATGCTGGCAGTGTTGATTGCGATCAACTTCGGTATCTACTACTCAAACCAGCCATAATCTTACCTGTCAGGACTTGACTCAAAAGCCCGTGCAATACGGGCTTTTTTGTATCATTTATGCTGCGCGCTTGTTCTCCCGGATGAAGCTTTCCAGTCCGGCATTGAGGAGCGGCAGGCATGCTCCATGGATAACATATTCCTGGCTGAATTTATCAGCGATCAAGGCTGGCAACTCCAGAGAACCGATAAGTCCCTCTGTCTTGAATGCGGCCGTGAAGGCTTCCCAAACGTCTGCATTTGCAACGAAGGGGCCTGTTATGATGACACGTGACGGAAACAGCAGACGACAAACATTTGTCAGCGAGCGCGCCATCAGCTTTATTGCCTCCGCCATTTCAGGAATATCGAGCAACGGCAGACCAGCGAGTTGCCCGGCCAACGGTTCTTCTTCCTCTGAAAGATTGGGCCATAATTTCCGCAGATGCGGCAGCAGGGCCCACAATGCGGCGCCCGTTTCAAGACATCCATGATTACCGCAATCGCATTCACGTTGATCCAGCGCGTTGAAACGCCAATGACCAATCTCGCCGAAAGGGCCGCCATTTTGCAGTAGAGGCTGGCCGCCAATACTGCAGGAAAGGCCAATCCCCCATCCCCAATGCAACAGCAGGGTATTGCCACTACGATACGCTGTCTCCCGCGTCGTGCGTGCATCCAATTCCGCATCGAGATGGCGGCAAACGAGGACAACGGGTGTGACCGGCGCGAGGGCGTTGCCGATATCGAGATTGCGCACCTTCGGCCAGCGCGAAGTTATCAGCCAGGTTCGGGCTTTGACATCTACAACACCCGGCACGGCAACCGAAGTACCCAGATGGAGCATTCCAACAGGGCATTTGTTGATCAGCCACTGTACAAGCTGCCGCATGGCCTCAGCCATTGCTGCATTGTCCGAATCAGCAGGAATTTCCACAGCCTTATGCTCAAGAACAGTTCCGCCAAGGTCGAGAAGAAATCCCAGCAATGTTCTGCTGGATATATGGATGATGGATGCACCAAGACGCTTCAAATTCAGGGCTATCCCGATTGGCGGGCGTCCACGACCAACCTTTGTACCTGGACGTTCCATGACAAGACCACGTTCTGTCAAATCTCCAACGACATGGGATGTCGCCGTCGATGTCATTTTCAAACGATCGGCAACGCTGGCGCGTGAATGTGGACCTTCACCAGAAAGCAGGGCTGCAACACGCGCACAATCACGCTGGTGTGCATCCTCGTAAGCCGTTTCATCTATCGTCAAAAACATTGAGTTTCTGCCTGTTTCTATTTTTGAACTTTAATATTCGAAAATACCTTGCTGTGTCATATAAAGCTGTGCTTACTATGAGAGCAAGGCGAATGACATGTCCAAAAGGGATAAAATATGATCGATATAAGGCAACTTCCTGACAAGGCTTCTCTTGGTGCGGCGGCGGCCAAGCTTGGCGCAGAAGCTATCCGAGCTGCAATATCGGCCAAAGGAAAAGCTTCGATCATTGTTGCCACGGGCGCAAGCCAGTTCGAAGTTCTGCAGAATTTGGTTGCCGCAGAGAATATTGACTGGTCGAAAGTAACAGCTTTTCATCTCGACGAATATGTAGGAATGGAGATCAGCCACCCGGCAAGCTTTCGCAAATTCCTGCAGGAGCGATTCGTGGATCCTTTGGGTGGGGCTGTTGCATTTCATCCTATTAATGGAGAGGGTGACGCCGCAGCCGAAGCAGAGCGAGTCAGTGCATTGATAACCCGCCATGACATTGACGTGTGTTTTGCGGGAATCGGCGAGAACTGCCACCTTGCATTCAATGACCCGCCCGCGGATTTTGAAACTGACAAACCTTATATTGTCGTGACGCTCGATGAGGCCTGCCGCAAACAGCAGATGGGTGAGGGATGGTTTCCGACGCTTGAGGCGGTTCCGGAAAAAGCCATTTCAATGAGCATCAGGCAGATACTGAAAAGCGAACTCATCATATTGTCGGTGCCCGACGAGCGTAAGTCGCAGGCTGTAAAGGACGCAGTGCAAGGCAAGGTCGATCCGATGCACCCGGCATCAATCGTGCAGAAACATCCGAACACCGTACTCTTCCTTGAGCCTCACTCTGCATCGAGACTTGCATGATTACGAACGGCCTCGTTGACATACAGGTGAATGGTTTTGCGGGCGTTGATTTCAACGATCCGCAACTCACGCCTGAGGCGATGGATCGTGCTCTTGAAGCCATGCTGGCAACAGGGGTGACGACGTGCCTGCCAACAATCATTACGGCCCACCGCAACGAACTCGAAGCACGTTTCACCGCATTGGACAGGGCTGTATCCGAAAGCCGTCTTGGACCGCTGATGTGTCCGGGGTACCATCTGGAAGGGCCATTCTTAAACCCTGCTGATGGTTTTTCCGGATGTCATCCGGCCAATGCGATGATTGGTGCTGATCCCGCTCTTGTAACCGCTTTGCAGAAGCTGATCGAGCGGCCGATCCTTCTGGTTACAGTTGCACCGGAGGTTCATGGCGGCATTGAATTCGTGAAAGCAATGCGTGCCGACAACCGGCTCGTCTCGATAGGTCATTCTTCCGCCACCAGCCAGCTAGTCTCTGCTGCGGCGGATGCAGGAGCAGGTCTTTCCACCCATCTGGGTAATGGCCTGCCGCAAATATTGCCCAAGCTGGACAATCCACTCTTCGCGCAATTGGCAGAAGATCGCCTGCTTGCCACGTTCATCGCCGATGGCATTCACATGCCTGCCTATGTGCTGAAAAGCCTGATCCGAGCCAAAGGTTTTGAGCGATCAGCTTTGG
This sequence comes from Phyllobacterium sp. YR531, assembly GCF_000282595.1. Taxonomy (GTDB): domain Bacteria; phylum Pseudomonadota; class Alphaproteobacteria; order Rhizobiales; family Rhizobiaceae; genus Phyllobacterium. Next base: position 7,306 of record NZ_AKIZ01000039.1, on the reverse strand, counting down.
TAACAGATGCGGTTGCTGCCGCTGCTGCACCGACAGGTACTTACGCTTTTGCCGGTATGAACGTTGATCGCTCCGATGATGGCACGGTTAGCCAGAGCGGTGCGACGGGACTGGCGGGTTCATCGCTGTGCCTGGACGATGCGGTGCGCAATCTCGTGCGCTGGAATATCGCCACGTTTGAACAGGCGGTCGAGATGGCGTCTACAAGGTTGCTGGAGGTTCTGGCGCCGGTGTTGACCGCGCGTGGAATAAATCTGGCAGAGAGTGAGCTAGACTGGTCGGACGCGATGGCGATCACGCGCGTGCGTATTGGCAATGAAGAGCGCTTTTTCCGATGAACAATCCAAAAGACAAAAGGGGAATAAAATGACACAGGAGTTTTTCAGATTGAACCGCCGCGCGGTGCTCGGCGGCATGGCCGCTTCGCTCGTTACCGGGGTTACCGGAGCACGCGCTGCGGCACCTGCATTGCCCGCGTCGCCGGTCGTCATCACTGTTATGGACGTTGGCGGTGCATTGGCCCTGAGCCAGCCTGCATTTGAAGAATATGCCAAGGCTTTTCCGGAACGCGCTTCGCGGATCATTTTCGCTAAGGCTCCTGTGACCGAGCTTGCCGGAAAACTCAAGGCTCAGCAAAGTGCTAATCGCGTCGATATCGATCTTGTGCTGACGGGCAGCGACGGTCTTGCTGCAGGTCTTGTCAACGAGACATGGATGAAGCTGCTGCCGGACTTCTCGTCTACTTTCCCCAATCTTGAAGAGAATTACGAGCCAGCCGCGTTGAATCTTCTGAAGGCGCAAGGCGATGGCTTCGGTGTGGTCATCAACTATTACCCATCCGGCCCCTTGCTGGAATATGACCCCGAGCGCGTAAAGAAAGTGCCAGAGACTGCCGAAGAATTGCTTGCCTATGCCAAGGAAAATCCAGGCCGCTTTATGTATGCCCGCCCGACAAATTCAGGTCCGGGCCGCACATTCATGATGGGGCTGCCCTATCTGCTTGGCGATAAAGACCCTTCCGACCCGGTCGATGGCTGGGAAAAGACATGGGCCTATCTGGCGGAAATCGGTCAGTACATCGACTACTATCCGGCGGGAACCGGCGTAACGATGAAGGAATTTGGCGAAGGTTCGCGCGATATCATCATCAGCACAACGGGTTGGGATATCAATCCACGTGCGCTGGGCATCGTGCCGGAAACGGCCAAGATCGGCACGCTGAAAGGTTTCCATTGGGTGTCCGACGCGTTCTTCATGTGCGTTCCGAAAGGGATCGCCGAAGATAAGGTTGCGGTTGTGCTTGACCTGATGGCGTTCCTGCTGACACCCAAAGCGCAGGCCTATGCCTATGACGAAGGCTATCTCTATCCGGGACCTGCTGTGAAGAACGTACCGCTTTCGATGGCGCCGCAACACAGCCAGGATGTCATCAAGGAATTTGGCAGGCCGGAATATGCTGATTTGATTGCCAATAACCCAATCGAACTACCGCTAAAGCCGGACAAGATGGTTATTGCCTTCAGGAAGTGGGATGAACTCGTTGGCGCCAAAAAGGCCAAATAGTCGGTGCTGATCAGGCGCTGACGCCGAGGAATGCCGCCGTGTCAGGATCAATTGGAATGCCATCGCGCATCCGTTGTTCCTCCACGGCCCATTCACGGTCGCCGGGTGCCATGACCTTGCCGCCTGCAACGGCGGGAACCGCACGCAGCTGATCCAGATAGGCTCGCATGCCTGTGGCAAAAATATCGGCTCCGGCGAAACGCGCCGGATCAATGGCGATGAAGAAATGCCCCATGTTACGCGGGGTGGAAACATCGTCCTTGCTGACCATCGGAATGAAATCGGCATCGAGTGTTGTCCCCATCAGGACTGCCGACAGAAGCGTGGCAACACCCGCCAACGCGGCTCCCTTGAAACCATATCCCGCACCGCCTAGCGGCAACAGCATTTCCGCCTCGTCCGCATTATGGGTAGGGGCACCTTCGGCATCGGCCGCAACGCCTTCAGGCAGTTCTTTTTGCAAGGAGCGATAAAGCAGTACACGGTTGAGTGGTATAGATGATGTCGCCATGTCGAGAAGCCATGGCTTGCCGCCCGCCACAGTTGCTGCGAACGCAAGTGGATTGGTTCCGTGAAAGGCACTGGCACCATCGAAGAGCGTCACGACCGAATCCGTGTTCGTTGTAGCAAAGCCGATCATACCGGCCTCTGCGATATCAAGTGCATAGGCACCGGCAGCGCCGAAATGCGAAGAGCGGATTGCTCCCACAGCGCCAATACCGCATTCACGGGCTATCTCTATGGCGAGCGCGGTGGCGCGATAGGCAGTCAAATGACCAAGCCCGTTATCGCCATCGACAATGGCAGTGGCGGGCCCTGTGCGCTGTGTCGAGATTGCCGGCTGTGGATTTACCCTCCCGCCGCGAAGGACATTGCAGTAATGCGTGATCAACCGTGCGCCATGACTGTCGACACCAAGACGTGATGCGTGCATCAGCGCACGGGTGGTTGCCGTGACTGCTTCATCCGATACATTCTCGTTCTTCAGCGCTGCCGCAAGACGAGCAGAAAGGTCATCTGGATTGATCAGGATTTCAGTCATTAGAGCGTCGTTTCCTCTTGCAAATCATTGATAGCTTTATACTAGTATATGTTGCTTGAGATAAATGTTCGGCAAGTCTGAGGCAATGATCATCGAAGCGGGAGGGGTTTTGATTATGGTGTCGCAACACGAATTTCTTGCGCAGGACGATCCAGCCTTTCAATCCTTTTTCCAACCGGGTGCCACACTGGAGCGCATTTCGACCGGATATATCTGGGTTGAAGGGCCTGTATGGCTTGATGATATAAGCGAACTGCGCTTCTCCGACATACCAAACAATCGAATGATGACGTGGTCGGAGGAAAAAGGCACACGGGTTTTCCGCCAGCCTTCGCAGCGCACAAATGGCAGCGCAGTGGATCGCGGGGGCAATATGGTCTCCTGCGAGCATGGTGGACGATGCATCAGCCGCACTGGCAAGGATGGCACTTACGAGGTTCTTGCAACCCACTGGCAAGGCAAGCGCCTGAACTCCCCCAATGATCTGGTGGTCAAGTCCGATGGCTCGATCTGGTTCACCGATCCGCCTTACGGGATAATTTCTGATCATGAAGGTATCCGGGCAGATAGCGAGATCGGCAGCAACAATGTGTACAGGCTCGACCCGTCAACGGGCGAGGTGGAGCTGGTGGCTGGAGATTTCGACCGCCCGAATGGATTGGCATTCTCGCCGGACGAAAGCGTCCTTTACATTGCCGATTCTGGCCGTGCGCGCGGACATGGTTTCGGCTTTGACGATAGTCGCCCGCATCATGTCAGGGCGCTGGAAGTGCTCGATGATACCAAACTCGGCGCGAGCAGTGTTGTCGCCGATATTGATATGGTGCCAGACGGCCTGCGCGTCGATACCGAAGGGTTGCTGTGGATTTCCGCCGTAGATGGTATCCATTGCTATACACCCGAAGGACGCAGGCTGGGACGCATTCTGATACCCGAAGTCGTCGCCAATCTGACATTTGGAGGATCTAACGGGTCGCGCCTGTTCATCACTGCCACAAGTTCAGTCTATGCGGTTGAAACGACAAGGAAGGGTGCGGAGCGCGCCTGATCCTTACATAATCCTTATATCGGGTGCCATTATTCGCAATCGATAACTGACGTCCATAAGCGCATTCTCAGTCCATCGAAACGATTTGGATATCTGAAATGCTGGATTTCATATTTGTCGCGCTTGGTTGCGGTATTTTGCTGCTTCTGGGCCTGTACGCACAGGCATTGAGCCGTGTTTGAGCTTGTTCTTGGCCTTGGCGTTGCTGCCGGGCTTTGCGCTTATCTGGTCGTGACGCTTGTCGCGCCCGAGCGCTTCTAGCAGCTTGAAAATCGCTCAGGGTGGCCTTCAAACGGCTTGGTTATGCGATCCGGTGCTCACGTACAAAAAAGTACGCTCAGCTCCGGTTCTCAAGCCTTTTCGGCTCTCGCTGCATAGTTTTCTGGCTTTTGCCAAGTACCCTAATTCCCTATTCGGAGACTACCAATGACACTCGTCGGATGGCTGCAAATCAGCCTGACGCTGCTCGCTGTTCTTTTGGCGATCAAGCCGCTTGGTCTTTACATGAGCCGTGTTTTTGCCGGAGAGAGAACGCCTCTCTCGCCGGTTTTCGTTCCCGTTGAGCGTGCCTTTTACGCTGTTGCCGGAATTGACAAAAACCGTGAGCAAAACTGGATCGCTTATGCTTTTGGCGTTCTGCTTTTCAGCATGGCGGGCTTTCTTGTCCTTTACGGCATATTGAGATTGCAGGCTGTCCTGCCATTCAATCCGCAAGGCTTTGCCGGTGTCGCGCCTGATCTGGCGTTCAATACGGCGGTCAGTTTCATCACCAATACCAACTGGCAATCCTATGGCGGTGAGACCACGATGAGCAATTTCAGCCAGATGGCTGGATTGACTGTTCAAAACTTCCTGTCTGCCGCAACCGGCATGGCAATCGCAGTTGCCCTTTCCAAGGCATTTGTGCGCTCAAACATGACGACACTCGGCAACTTCTGGGTCGATATGACGAGGGCGACACTTTACGTGCTTTTGCCGCTGGCGGTTATTGTAGCACTTCTCTTCGTCGCACTCGGCATGCCGCAAACACTGGACGGTTCGTTTACTGCCACGACTTTGGAAGGCGCAAAGCAGATCATTTCGACCGGACCTGTCGCCAGCCAGGAAGCCATCAAGCAACTTGGCACCAATGGCGGCGGTTTCTTCAACGTAAATGCCGCGCATCCATTCGAAAATCCCAACGCATTTTCCAACTATCTGGGTGTGTTCTCGATGCTCGTTGTCTCATCGGCGATGGTCTACACATTCGGCCAGATTACCGGCAATCGTCGTCAGGCCTGGGCATTGCTGTCTGCAATGGCGATCCTTCTCGTTATCGGCATTGGTGCAGTCTACTGGGCTGAAACAAGCGGCAATCCTATCCTGACTCAGCTTGGTCTGGACCCATTGCAAGGTAATATGGAAGGCAAGGAAATACGCTTTGGACAGGCAGGCACTGCCCTTTACGCGGCCGTGACCACGGGCCTTTCCAACGGCGGCGTGAATGCCATGCACGCTTCGCTGACCCCGTTGGGCGGCCTTGTTCCCATGTTCCTGATCCAGCTTGGCGAAGTATTGCCGGGCGGTGTTGGCTCCGGGCTTTACGGCATGGTTATTTTCGCAATTCTTGCGGTGTTTGTTGCTGGATTGATGGTCGGGCGTACTCCTGAATTCCTTGGCAAGAAGATCGAGTCACGGGAAATGAAGTTCGCCATGCTGGCTGTTCTGGTGTTGCCGCTCGCAATTCTTGGCTTCACGGCGATCTCGGCAATCCTGCCTGCCGGACTTGCCGGATTGCTCAACAAAGGCCCGCACGGCCTGTCGGAAATTCTCTACGCCTATTCGTCTGCCGCAGGCAATAATGGCTCCGCCTTTGCCGGTCTTACAGCCAATTCGATCTGGTACAACACGACACTCGGTATAGCCATGCTGCTTGGCCGCTTTGCCTATATCGTCCCGGTTCTTGCAATCGCCGGATCGTTGGTGGGCAAACAGAAGGTTCCGGCATCAGCGGGCACGTTCCCCACGGATGGACCACTGTTCGTGGGCCTGCTCGTTGGCATCATCATCATTCTCGGCGGTCTGCAGTATTTCCCTGCGCTCGCCCTTGGTCCCATCGTCGAGCATTTCCTGATGCTCTCCGGTCAGACTTTCTAGTTCATCGTTTTAACGCAGTTCCAGACGCAAAACCGTTCACACTTTTGCTGGAACTGCTCGAAGGATCTTCAAAATGTCTTCAAAGGCAAAATCAATATCAATGTTTGACAGCGGCATCCTGCTTCAGGCGCTGAAAGGATCGTTTGTCAAACTCAATCCCCTGAAGCTGGTGCACAACCCTGTCATTTTCACCACCGAAGTTGTTGCAGCTATGGTGACGCTTCTATGGCTGCGGGACATCGCGAATGGCAGTGGAACTCCGCTGTTTTCCGGGCAAATTGCTGCGTGGCTCTGGTTCACGGTGATTTTCGCGACGTTCTCGGAAGCCATCGCTGAGGGTCGCGGTAAAGCGCAGGCGGACAGTCTGAAACGCACGAAATCCGATCTTGTGGCAAAGCGGCTGAAATCTGCCAATGGCCGGGACTATGATGTTGTCCCGGCAACAAGCCTCAAGGTTGGCGATCTTGTATTCATCGAGGTCAACGATCTTGTGCCCGGCGACGGCGAAATCGTCGAAGGCGTTGCCTCTGTCAATGAAAGCGCCATAACTGGAGAATCTGCTCCCGTCATTCGTGAATCGGGCGGCGACCGTTCTGCGGTGACCGGCGGCACGCAGGTATTGTCGGACTGGCTCATTGTGCGTATCACGACCAAACCCGGCGAAACCTTCGTTGATCGCATGATCGCTCTTATCGAAGGTGCAGAGAGGCAAAAGACGCCCAATGAAATAGCACTGTCGATCCTGCTTTCCGGTCTGACGCTGGTGTTTCTGATTGCCGTTGTGACTGTTTCCGGCCTGGCTGCCTATTCCGGCACGATCATGACAGTGACTGTGTTGGCAGCCCTGTTTGTAACACTCATACCCACGACTATCGGCGGGCTGCTTTCTGCTATCGGCATTGCAGGCATGGATCGCCTCATCGGGTTCAATGTGATTGCAACGTCCGGTCGTGCCGTGGAAGCTGCTGGCGATGTGGACACGCTGCTGCTCGACAAGACCGGCACGATCACTTTCGGTAATCGCATGGCAACTGAGTTCATCCCGGTTGACGGTATTCCAGAGGAAGAGCTTGCAAGTGCAGCGCTGCAAGCCTCGCTTTCCGATGAAACCGCCGAAGGCCGCTCCATCGTGGCTCTGGCACAGGCTGATTATGGGCTCTCCACCACTGTGCTGGATGGCAAGGATGCCAGCTTTATTCCCTTTGCCGCCCAGACACGAATTTCCGGCGTCGATGTTGGCAAGGAGCAAATCCGCAAAGGTGCAATAGACTCAATCTTGAACGTAGCGGGCTTGACCAAGGACAACGCGCCGCAAAGTTTTCAAAAAGCTGTTGATTCCATAGCGCGTGCAGGCGGCACACCACTCGGTGTAACGCACAATGGCAAGCTGCTTGGCGTGATTCATCTCAAAGACGTGGTGAAACCGGATATCAAGGAGCGCTTTGCAGCCTTGCGCGCCATGGGCATCAAAACGGTTATGGTCACAGGCGATAATCCTGTTACGGCTGGGGCCCCAG
>NZ_AKIZ01000038.1 GCF_000282595.1 Phyllobacterium sp. YR531 | reverse complement strand
CGCTGAAAACACAGGGTGATGCGCTTACCACACAAGGCAAGCAGATCGGCGAGCTTGAAACATCGGTCAAGGATCAAGGCGGTCGTTTGACTACGGCTGAAGGCGCACTGAAAACACAGGGCGACAAGATCGGTGCATTGGAGAAAAATGCCCTTCTGCATGACGGAACTGCTTATAATGCCAATCACAATGGCACCAAGAACCGGATTATCAACGTCGAGAATGGTGTTGATGTCAGTGATGCGGCCACTGTGGGTCAATTAGATGATCTCAAGCAGTCATTGAACGCCGGCAAGACCGGACTGGTGCAGAACGATCCGGCAGGTGACGAGATCAAGATTGGTGGTGATTCCACTGCCAATACCGTCAACATCGGCGGTAAGACCCCTGAGCTTGATGACAATGACGATCCGGTGAAAGATGCCAATGGCAATACGGTCATGATTGATGCAGATCGTACGCTGACCGGTGTTGCTGATGGTGTTGAGCCGAATGATGCGGTCAACAAGAGCCAGCTTGATGCGGTCGAAGAGAAAGCCGATAATGCACAGCTTGCTGCTGATAATGCACAGATTACAGCAGATGCTTCCGCCGAACAGCTTGAAGGCATAGGTGCTCACGAGACAGTTGCTGGCAGGATTGCGGAGGCTTCGGAAACGGTCGGCAAGTCAGTTGCCGGTGTGCTTGGCGGTGGTGCAACTGCTGACAAGGATGGCAAGGTAACTATGCCAAGCTTGAAGCTTACAAGTCTTGGCAATGATGCCAACGGCAGGCCGGTTACCCAGCCAAGCACAATCGTCGATGGGCTGAATGCTGTGGATGCGGTAGTCAAGGGTCAAGGCGACAGGCTGACAACAACTGAAGGCACTGTTTTGAAGCAGGACGGGATCCTTGCTACGGCCACGAAGGACATTGCCGATCAAGGCGGTAAGATTGCTGAGTTGAACAAGAATGACGAAGCATTCAACACGCGCTTCCAGGGCGTGGATCAGACAGTTGGTGATCTGAAAAAGCAGCTGGAGGCGGAAGCAAAACTCGCAGCCGAAAATGACGATATGTTGGACACCGTAGTTAATCACGTAGACTCACTCGACAGCAAGCTTGGTAATCTGGAAAACAAGGCTGTGGCTTATGACACAACGCCTGATGGCAAGAAGACTAACCAGCTCACACTGCAGGGCGGTGATCTGAATGCTCCGGTTCTCATCAAGAATGTAGCCGAAGGCAAAGACGATACTGATGCTGCAAACGTGGCTCAGGTGAAGAAGGCCACTGTAGAAGCGAATACTTACACTGATAAAGCAGCGACAACCACTCTAACAAAGTCGAAGACTTATACCGATGAAGTAGCGACAACCACGCTAACCAAGTCGTATGAATATACTGATACCGCTCTTACTAAAGTTGGCAACTTGTCTGAAACAGTCAATGGTATAGATGGCAGAACCGGCGCTCTGGAAACAAGAACTGGCGCTTTGGAAAAAGGCTTCGACCAGCTAAGCTCTGACATCAAGTCGGTACGCAAGGAAGCACATCAGGCGGCAGCTGTCGGTTTGGCTGCATCATCCCTGCGCTTCGATAACACACCGGGTAAGGTCAGTGTGGCCATGGGTGGCGCCGTCTGGCGTGACCAGGGTGCCATGGCATTCGGTGCGGGCTATACCAGCGAAAGCGGTAAAATCCGCACCAATTTGACAGGTGCGACCAGTGGTGGTGAGTTTGGTGTATCGGCTGGTATCAGCTTCACTCTGAATTAATCGGATACAACATGAAATTGCAAACAAGGCAGTTTATCGGGTACCTCGTTTGCATCATCCTGTCCGGCGCTTTACCCGCTGCCGGACAGGAGCTTCCTGTTTCAGACTATTCGATCAAGCCATCCGAAGTAGTGATTCCCCAAGGCGCTGAACTCGGTTCTTATCGCCGCACCGTTCAACCTTTCGAGAACTGGGAACTGCGGTGCGACGAAAATCTCAAGGCAAAGAAAAAAATCTGTAATGTAACGCAAACAATTCTCGATCAGGCGGGACAGTTTGCGTTCAGTTGGTCTTTGGCAGCCACTGAAGACGGCAAGCCATTGATGATTTTGCGGACACGCCCGGAACTGGGTGACAAGAAACCCATAGCACTTCGTTTCAGCGGGCGGAAAGAACCGGTAATTGTTGAAACAAATGGCTGTGATGCGGCCGTTTGCGTGGCAATATTGCCTGTCGGTCCGGTTATCAGAGAGCAAATAGCCAAAGCGGCCATTGCTCAAATATCCTACGAAATCAGCTCTTCCGGCTCTCTGGTTTTCAACGCTCCCCTGCAAGGGCTGGCGACGGCTGTCGCTGCCATCAAGTAAGCTGTTCAATTACCCAGCGCGCCAAACCTTACAAATTTGTCATGATGCGGAAATGGCGGGGTAATCTTCCTATGTGTATCACTGATGGTACAAACGATCATCAGCCGATCGCATTGCCCAAGGAGCACATCCAAATGTCGAATAATCTGAAATCTTCCCGTTACCGTAAGGGCATTGCCGCCGCCCTCCTGTCGTCAGCACTGGTCGGCGGCTTTTTGGCAACGGGTCCGCTTAGCGCAATTGCACCGGCGCAGGCGGAAGCTGTTCGCGTCGAAACCGCCCAGCAGCCGGGTTTCGCTGACGTCGTTGAAAAGGTCAGCCCCGCAGTTGTCAGCGTTCGCGTGAAAAGCGCCGTGAAGGAAAATGTGAGCAGCAATGATGGTTTCCCGGGCATGGATCAATTGCCCGATGATCATCCTTTGAAGCGCTTCTTCTACGATTTCGGTGGCGGTCAGGACCAGCCGGGACGTCGTGGTATGGAGCCACGTAAATCTCCACGCGACCAGAATCGCCCGGAGCGTATCCGACCGACCGCACAGGGTTCCGGTTTCTTCATTTCTGAAGATGGCTATCTCGTCACAAATAATCACGTCGTTGAAGACGGCTCCGCCTACACGGTTGTCCTCGATGACGGCACAGAGCTTGATGCAAAACTTATCGGCAAGGATAAGCGGACAGATCTGGCCGTTCTGAAAGTCGATGACAAGCGCAAGTTCACCTATGTCAATTTCGGCGATGACAACAAGGTTCGCGTTGGTGAATGGGTTGTTGCAGTCGGTAATCCCTTTGGTCTCGGTGGCACGGTAACGGCAGGTATTGTCTCGGCTCGTGGCCGCGATATCGGTGCCGGACCTTATGATGATTTCCTGCAGATTGATGCGGCGGTCAACAAAGGTAATTCCGGTGGCCCTGCCTTCAATCTCAATGGTGAAGTCGTCGGTATCAATACAGCTATTTTCTCACCATCCGGTGGTAGCGTGGGTATCGCCTTTGCCATTCCTGCACAAACCGCAAAACAGGTCGTTGATCAGCTGATCAAGAATGGCACTGTTTCCCGTGGCTGGATTGGTGTGCAAATTCAACCGGTAAGCAAGGAAATTGCCGAATCTCTTGGCCTCGCGGAAGAAAAAGGTGCGCTTGTTGCTGATCCTCAGTCCAATGGGCCTGCCGCAAAAGCCGGTATTGTTGCCGGTGACGTGATTACAGCTGTCAATGGTGACAAGGTTAGTGATCCCCGCGATCTTGCAAAGAAGATTGCAGCAATTGTCCCCGGCAAGGATGTTGAACTGACGGTTTGGCACAAGGGTGAAGCCAAGGCGATCAAGGTTGCGATCAAGGAAATGCCCGGCGACGAGAAACTCGCATCTGCGACACCGCAGCAAAATGATGAGCAAAAATCATCCGCGCTAGACGATTACGGTCTGACTGTGATGCCTGCCGACGATGGTGAAGGTGTTGTTGTGACGGACGTTGATCGTCAGGGCGATGCCGCAGACAAGGGTATCAGCACGGGCGACATCATTGTCTCGGTCAATAATCAGCCGGTCAAAAGCGGCGGCGATATAGATGCTGCAATTGCAGATGCGACCAAGACCGGTCGCAAGGCTGTGCTTTTGCAGGTTCAGACAAAAGACCAGTCGCGTTTTGTAGCCCTGCCAATCAATCAGGGCTAACAGCAGAACCGAGAAATGCAGCGGCGCTGCATCCCCACCCGCTAAGCGCCAATGCACAGGGCAACAGGTTCCTTCGATCTGTTGCCCGTTTTTCTTTCTGGTTTCACTGACTTTATCTGATTAGAGTAAGATCATGAAAATACTTGTCATTGAAGATGATCGTGAAGCGGCCCGCTACCTGGAAAAGGCTTTCACCGAAGCTGGCCACTCGGCAGATATTGCCGGTGATGGCGAGACGGGTTATGCGCTGGCCGAGCAGGGCTCATACGATGCTCTTGTGGTTGATCGCATGTTGCCCCGCCGCGATGGCCTTTCGGTTGTCGCTGCACTGCGCGCCCAAGGCAATGACACGCCGGCTTTGATCCTTTCTGCGCTGGGACAGGTTGATGACAGGGTTACTGGTCTGCGGGCGGGGGGAGACGATTATCTCACCAAACCCTATGCATTCTCGGAATTGCTTGCGCGTATTGAAGTCCTGCAGCGGCGCTCAAGCCCCAAAGAGGCCGAGACTGTCTATCGTGTCGGTGATCTTGAACTTGACCGGCTTTCGCATACGGCAAAGCGGGCGGGTCAAACAATCATTTTGCAGCCACGCGAATTCCGCCTGCTGGAATATTTGATGCGCAATGCCGGTCAGGTCGTTACGCGCACAATGCTGCTAGAGCATGTTTGGGATTACCATTTCGATCCCCAGACAAATGTGATTGATGTCCATGTTTCCCGGCTGCGCGGCAAGATCGAAAAAGGTTTTGATACGCCTCTGCTGCACACAGTGCGCGGTGCCGGATATATGCTGAAGGCTAATCCAGCCGAGATCAGCGCCGGAACCAATGGATGAGCCGTTTTCGCTCTTTGCTGAAAATGACGGCGGTGCGGCTGTCGGCTCTGTACTTGTTGCTTTTCACAATCTGCGCAATCGGACTGGTGTTCTATATGACCAGTTCATCAGTCAGGCTGCTGACCAGCCAGACCGAAACAGCAATCAATGAAGAAGTCGAGGGGATTGGCCGTGCCTATCAACGGGGCGGAATTGCCGGTCTTGTACGGTCAATCGATCGGCGCGGCAGGCAGCCGGGCGCTTTTCTCTATCTGGTTGCAGACCCAGCCGGGCGTATCGTTGCCGGCAACGTCCAGAGCATTGAAGTCGGCGTGTTGCAGACCAATGGCTGGATATCGCGGCCTATAAGTTATGAGCGTTATACGGAGGGTACTGATCCGCAGACGCACACGGCCATAGCCCGCGTCATTGTATTGCCAAATGGCATGCGCGTCATGGTGGGGCGTGATCTGGGTGAGCCGGAACAGGTCCGTCTTGTGGTAAGGCGTGCGCTTCTGGCGGCTCTTGGAACAATGGGTATCGGTGCCTGTCTTATCTGGTTTTTTGTTGGCCGCCGGGCGCTGCATCGGATTGACGAAGTTTCAGTGGCCTCGCAGCGCATCATGGGCGGCGATCTGGCGGGGCGATTGCCCGTCAATGGTTCCGGTGATGAATTTGACCGACTATCGGAAAATCTCAATGGCATGCTGGCGCGGATACAGGAATTGAACGAAGGCGTTCGGCATGTATCCGACAATATTGCTCACGACCTGAAGACGCCGCTGACACGCATGCGTAACCGCGCCGAGTCCGCACTATCAAATGCCAAGACTACCAAGGCCTACCGGGCCGCTATTGAGGATATGATCGGCGATTCCGATGTTCTCATACGCACATTCAATGCCATCCTGATGATATCGCGCCTTGAATCCGGTTATTCCAGCGAGACTATGGAGCTTTTGCCCCTTTCTGTAATCGCCGAAGATGTTTTCGAACTATACGAGCCATCGGCGGAGGATGCGGGGGTCACATTGTCGCTCGGCCAGATGGATTCAACTCCGGTCAAAGCCAATCGCGAACTTGTAGGTCAAACCATCTCCAATCTCGTCGATAATGCCATAAAATATGCTGCGGGCGATGCACCGGTGGAGGTTAAGCTTTCGGTGGAAAAGCATGATCGCCGTATAGAAATCATCGTGAGCGACAATGGACCTGGCATTCCTGCCGATCAGGTGGACCGCGCTACGGAGAGGTTTGTGCGGCTGGAGGAAAGCCGTTCGCAACCCGGGTCTGGCCTCGGTCTAAGCCTTGCAAAGGCTGTCATGAAATTGCACGGTGGAGCTCTGGAACTGCATGACAATGCGCCAGGGCTGCGTGCAGTGCTGGCGTTTCCGGCGGGAGGGGACAATGCATGACTTCAAAAGAATCGAGCACTGGCGGGCAGCCGTTCTTTGATCTGAAACTGCGCAACCTGACACCACTCGACAAGAAGCAGGCAGCGGTATTTCTACAAGAGCTTTTGGATAAAGCCACAGAGCAGGAGTGCCCTGTTGGTACTGCCCTGAAGGATGAAAAGCCTGCCGCAGCTTTTATTTCGGCGGTTCTCGACCTTTCGCCTTATCTGCGAAATGTCCTCTTGCGCCGCCCTGTATTGATCGAACCTTTGTTCAACAGGTCGCTGGACTCCCGCCTTCAGGAATTGCTGCAGGAAATTGCAGATGTCACGCAGGCCGAAAGCGTCACTGAGACATCGATCATGACGGCGTTACGCCAAAAGAAACTTGAAGGGCATCTGTTGATTGCTCTTGGTGATCTTTCCGGCCATTTCTCCAGCAGCGATACAACTCTTTACCTCTCTAAACTTGCGCAAGCCTGTGTCGAAGCGGCTGTACGCTTCCTTTTGCGCGATGCCCACAATGCCGGGAAATTGAAGCTGCCCGATCCTGAAAATCCGGACAAGGATTGCGGATGGATCATTCTGGCCATGGGCAAGTTCGGCGCGTTTGAGCTGAACTATTCCTCGGATATTGATCTGATCGTTTTTATCGACGAGCAGAGCCCGGCAATTACCGACCCTTATGAATGCGTTGAAACCTTTTCGCGCCTGACGCGCCGTCTGGTACGCATTCTTCAAGACCGCACCGCTGACGGCTATGTATTCCGCACCGATTTGCGGCTTCGTCCTGATCCCGGATCGACGCCGCTTGCCATCCCTGTGGGTGCTGCCCTCAATTACTATGAAGGGCGGGGGCAAAACTGGGAACGCGCTGCCATGATAAAGGCGCGGCCAGTGGCGGGGGATATACAGGCGGGCAAACAGGTGCTGGCGGAGCTGGCGCCCTATGTCTGGCGCAAATATCTCGACTATGCCGCTATCGCCGATGTGCATTCCATCAAGCGCCAGATCCACGCCCATAAAGGCCATGGTGAAGTCGCCGTGCGCGGTCACAATGTAAAGCTTGGCCGAGGCGGTATACGTGAGATCGAGTTTTTCGTGCAGACCCAGCAATTGATTGCCGGGGGACGGTTTCCGCAGCTTCGCGGGTCCAGCACTGTTGCCATGCTTGGCGCGTTGCAGGGGCTGGGCTGGATCAGCGCCGAAGCGCGCGACACACTTGCGCAGAAATATGGTTTCCTGCGGGATGTCGAGCATCGCATTCAGATGATTGCCGATGAGCAGACCCACATATTGCCGGAAGATGACGAAAACTTCCGCCGCGTTGCTTGTCTCATGGGTTATCACGATACGGACACCTTCACGGAAGACTTCCGACAAGCCTTGAAGACCGTCGAGACCCATTACGCGGCACTGTTCGAGCAGGCGCAGGATTTGGCGGGAGAGGCGGGCAATCTGGTTTTTACTGGCGATGTCGATGACCCCGATACTTTGGAAACCTTGGCAAAGTTCGGTTTTGAGCGGCCAAGCGATATTTGCCGGGTTATCCGCACATGGCATTTTGGGCGGTACCGCGCTACGCAGTCGGCTGAATCGCGAGAAAGGCTGACCGAGCTGACGCCTGTGCTGCTGAAAGCATTTGGCGCGACCAGCCGCGCGGATGAAGCCCTCATGCGCTTTGACGAGATGATAAAGGGGCTTCCGGCCGGTATCCAGCTGTTCAGTTTGCTACAGTCCAATCCGCGCCTGCTTGATCTGCTCGTGCTGATCATGGGGGCAGCGCCACGACTTGCTGATATTATCACCCGCAAGCCGCACATTTTCGATGGCATGCTCGACCCCGCAATTTTTGCCGACGTGCCTACACACGCCTATCTGGCTGAGCGTCTCACAAGCTTTCTCGGACCGTCGAAGGTCTATGAAGATGTCTTGGACCGCCTGCGCATTTTCGCCGCCGAACATCGTTTTCTCATCGGCATAAGGCTGCTGACCGGCGCAATTGACGGCGCTCGGGCAGGCAAGGCATTTTCTGATCTGGCTGATCTTGTCATAGATAGCGCGCTCCACGCGGTCATCGACGAGTTTGACAGCAAACATGGCAAGATTAGTGGTGGGCATATCGCTATACTCGGCATGGGCAAGCTCGGCAGCCGTGAATTGACGGCAGGTTCGGATATCGATCTGATTCTCTTGTACGACCATGACGAAACTGCTGAAGAATCCGACGGCGCAAAACCACTCGCCCCTTCACAATATTATATGCGCCTGACGCAGCGGCTGATCGCGGCACTGTCTGCACCGACCGCCGAGGGTGTGCTTTACGAGGTTGATTTTCGCCTGCGCCCCTCCGGCAATAAGGGTCCGGTCGCCACTCATATCGACTCTTTTCGCAAGTATCAGCGTACGGAGGCATGGACTTGGGAGCATATGGCACTCAGCCGCGCCCGCCCTGTCGCGGGCGATACCGCATTCTTTGCCGAGATTGAAAAGGATGTTACTGAAATATTGGCGCTGCAACGCGATACATCGAAAATTGCCAAGGACGTTGCCGAGATGCGCGCCATGATCGAGGAAGAAAAACCGCCGCGCGACGAGTGGGATTTGAAGCTTGTGCCAGGTGGCATTATCGATCTTGAGTTCGTTGCGCAATTTGCAGTGTTGACCGGCAATGTCGAAGGGTCCGTTATCGCGCAGTCGACGGCAGAGGTGCTTGGCAAGCTCAACCCGGATTTGGTCGATCCGGCAACCATAGACACGCTGGTCGATGCAGCCAATCTCTATACGGTAGTAACTCAGCTTATCCGCCTGTGTCTCAATGGAGCTGCGAAGCGTGAGGATTTTCCGCCCGGGCTTGTGGAGCAGCTTTGCCGGTCATGCGATCTTCCGGATTTACAGCGGCTTGAAAGTCAGTTGA
The DNA here is from genome assembly GCF_000282595.1 of Phyllobacterium sp. YR531. Taxonomy (GTDB): domain Bacteria; phylum Pseudomonadota; class Alphaproteobacteria; order Rhizobiales; family Rhizobiaceae; genus Phyllobacterium. The sequence continues at coordinate 248,389 of NZ_AKIZ01000038.1, read as the reverse complement.
AGGACAGTGCCAAATCAGTGCGAAAAATCTTCGATGCGATTTTGAAAGATGCACGGAAACAGCCGAAGTCTAGTTGATCTAAGCAGCTTCAGCCAACCGCGTTGGAATGCGGACCGAGACAATCGTTCCGATACCTTCCTGCGAGCGGATTTTGAGGGCGCCACCATGCAATTGTGTCAGCGAGCGCGAGATCGCGAGACCAAGGCCGGAACCGGCATGGGATTTGGTGAATTGGTTTTCGACCTGCTCGAACGGCTGGCCAATTTTCTTCAGCGCAGATTTGGGAATGCCGCAGCCGGTATCCTCGATGGTCAGCACCAATGCGCCTGAGACCTTGCGAGCACGTACGGAGATGCGCCCGCCTGTGCTGGTGAATTTGACGGCATTAGAAAGCAGGTTGATCAATATTTGCTTGATGGCGCGGCGATCTGCGTCGAGTGTGACACACTCGTCGATGCGCGTATCTACTTTCACCTCTTTTGCCTGCGCTTGCAGGGATACAACACGCACTGTCTCGCGGATAAGCGGGCACAGGTCAATTTCTTCGCGGTCCAGTGTGAAATGACCAGCTTCGATCTTAGACATATCGAGGATGTCATTGATCACGTTCAAGAGATAATTGCCACTGGTGTGAATATCCTGAACATATTCAACATAACGGTCCGAACCCAACGCGCCGAATGTTCCCGTGTGCATGATCTCTGAGAAGCCGATGATGGCATTAAGCGGGGTGCGCAGCTCGTGAGACATATTGGCGAGGAATTCGGATTTCGCCCGGTTGGCAGCCTCGGCGCGTTCCTTTTCCACTGCGTATTTACTGTTCAGCTCGGTCAATTCCAGCGTGCGTTCAACTTCCGATTTGCGCGCAAGGCTGAGGTCATGAATTGTTGCCATCAGGCGGCGCTCGCTATCGATCAGCCGTTCCTCATGCACTTTCAACTGCGTGATATCTGTGCCGACGGAAACCAGCCCACCATCCTGCGTGCGCCGCTCATTGACCTGTAGCCAGCGGCCGTCAGCAAGTTGCCGTTCAAAGGTCAAAGCTCCATTACGGCCATGTTCGTTGGCCATGCGCTTTTCAGAAGCGAAGGCACGAATGCGTGGCTCCAACTCATCGCGGCCAATCCCGGGCAGCAAGCATTCATTGGCAAGGCCGGAATATTCATTGAACTTGCCATTGGACATGACAAGACGGTTTTCCGCATCCCAAAGGACGAAGGTTTCCGAAATGCTTTCGATGGCTTCGCGGATACGCTGGTCTGCCTGTGCAGTTGCCTGTGCGAACCTATGCTGCTCGCTGACATCTACAGCCACACCAACCAGATGCAAGTCGCCCAGATTGTCAGTGTCGGCGACCTGAGCGCGAACACGCATCCAGACCCAGTGACCTTCCGCGTGACGCATGCGGAACACCCGGTCCATCTGGGTAACTTCGCTGGCGGCTACCTGCGCGGCAACGGCATAAAGCTTGTCATCATCGGGATGGATGATTGCTGAAATATCACCGAGTGACAGGATGGAGTCATAGGCCTCGTAACCCAGCATCTCATACATCGAGCGTGACCAGTAGACACGGCCACGTGCCATGTCCCAATCCCACAGGCCGCAGCGTCCGCGGGCCAGTGCCGTATCCACCCGTGCCTGCGTATGCTGGTAGAGCGCATCCGCATCCTGCGCCCGGGCTGACTGGCTGAAATATGCGTAGAGTACGATCAGCATGATCGTTGCAGTGCCTGCGAACATCGTGACATTCATTGAAACGGTGCTACGCCAGTCAGCGAAAATCGCTTCCACTGAATGCGCAACCAGAACGGAATAGGCATTGTTTTCAGAGCGGGAAAAGGCGGCAAAAGCTGGCGTACCCTCTACCTTCACCGGCATTGCACCCGCTCTTGCTCCAAAAAGAAACAGTGGCTGACCCTCTGTAATAAAGGCTTCGAGGTTCCTGTTGCGCCAATGATCCATACCATCGGAGGCAGCAACAATATTGGCTTCAGGGGTTGCTATGGCAAACCACATTCCATCCGGGATCAGATCGTTCGAGCGCATTTCGCTCAGTATGTTCTGCAAATCTCCAGCACCAAGAGTCTCGCCCTTGTTCATGCGGTTATCGATGACGCTGGCCACATGGCTGGCAGCAATTGCAAGCGTGGCGCGTGCAGTACGTTCGGTATCGTCGCGCCAGGCAAGAAGCGACATCGAACGGACGACAGCAAGGACGAGCAGGAAAACAATAATGAGTGGCGGGATGGCACGGCGCAGATACGGCTCAGCTGCAAGCAGCTTTCCGTAAGCAGGGTCAGCAAGAAGTCTTATGTGTCCGGAAAGCTTGTTGCGCGGCTTTGCCCCAACCTTGCTTCCGGCATAATTCTTCCCCGTCGGCGCGCGATACGCGTCCGCATTTGCCATCGAGTGGCCCCCTCATTTTGCCTTTGTATTCAGTGATTTGCTTCGACACGCCGCACATCCGAAGCACCTGTAGTGAATCAAAACTGATTCTTCGTGTCTAGCCCTTTTGTTAAATATTTATCAACACTTGTGGCAGGCGGAATCATAATCAAAAGGATAGCCGATAAGCCTTTGATATGACTCAAATTCCCTCCGGAGGGTGTCCGGAGGGAATTTGGAAATGGACCGGTGGATAAGTTTTTTGAGCCGATCAGGCGAGTGTCCGCTCGACGATATCGCGCACATCCGCCGATAATCCAGCGACTGTTGCGATGCTGGCAAGAGCTTCCCTGGCGTGCTCGCGGCGCTCCGGTTCAAAGGACCGCCAAGAGCGCATTGCAGTCAAAAGTCTGGCCGCGAGCTGCGCATTTTTCTTGTCTATGGTGAGGATCGTTTCAGCGAAGAATTGATAGCCTTTGCCATCCGCACGATTGAATCCGGTCTGGTTGCCGCTGGAAAATGCTCCGATGAGCGAACGTGTGCGATTGGGGTTGTCGAGTGAGAACAGCCGGTGCGTCATCAGTTCGCGCACTTTGCCAAGAGCGCTTTCGCCCGGCTGCAGGGCTTGCACGACAAACCACTTGTCCATTACCAGCGCATCATTGCCATAGCGTGCTTCAAATGCCTGCAGCGCGTCATTGGTGGCGCTGCTTGTGCCAAAGCGTTGCACAAGAACGCCAAGAGCTGCGGCGCGGTCGGTCATGTTGTTGGCTTGCTTGAACTGAGCGGCAGCACGTTTCGGCGAGCCATCTGCAACACTCAGATAATCCAGCAGGACGTTACGCAAAGAACGTCTACCAGCGCCGGCCGCATCCGGATTGAACGTGCCATGATGTTCAAGCTCAGCATATAACTGGCTGAACTTTTCGCCATGGGCCTCGGCTACAGCGCGGATAAGTGCATCGCGACTGCCAAGAATGGCGTCCGGGTCGATATTTGCACCAAGCTCACGAGCAATATCACTCTCTGATGGAATGCTGAGGCACAGGGCGCGGAAAGCTTCATCCAAACTATTGTTGAATGCCAGTTCGCCCAGAAGCTTGATTGAAGAGCTTTCAATGGTCGCGGGCTTGCCACCACGCACGCGTTTCGAATTGCTGGTGAGCTTGGAGTTGAGCAGCTGTGTGAGAGCCTGCCAGCGTGTCACTTCATCTCGGTCGTTCCGTGCCAGAAAGACCAGATCTGAGCGGGTGAGTTCGCTGGTCATTGTCACCGGGGCTGAAAAGCCGCGCAGCAGTGAAGGCACTGGCCGCTCGGTTATGCCTGAGAAGGTAAAACGTTCCTTGCGTTTACGCAGATGGATAACATCTTCTTTCACCAGCCCGCCCTTGGTGGCACGTGGCTTTATTTCACGCCCTTTGGTTCCCAGAAGTCCGAACTGTATCGGAATATGCATCGGCTTTTTTGAGGGCTGGCCGGGAGTAGGTTTCAGAGATTGTTCAATCTCGATCTCGAAAGTCTTTGTGGCCTGATCATAATCATAGGTGATGGCAAGGTTTGGCGTTCCCGCCTGATCGTACCAGAGCGCGAACTGGCTCAAATCTTCGCCGGATGCGTCTTCGAATACTTTGATGAAATCTTCGATTGTTGCCGCATCGCCGTCATGGCGCTCAAAATACAGGTCCATGCCCTTGCGGAACGTCTCTGCACCAAGGATCGTGTGGATCATGCGAACCACTTCAGAACCTTTTTCGTAAACGGTCGATGTGTAGAAATTATTGATCTCGCGGAACTGGCGGGGGCGAACCGGATGGGCGAGGGGACCTGCATCTTCCGGAAATTGATGGGCTTTGAGGCCTTTGACTTCGGCAATGCGTTTGACGGCACGAGAGCGCATATCGGCAGAGAATTCATGATCGCGATAAACGGTCAGGCCCTCCTTGAGACAAAGCTGGAACCAGTCGCGGCAAGTGATTCTGTTTCCTGTCCAATTGTGGAAATATTCATGGGCGATGACGGCCTCAATACCGGCATAGTCCACGTCGGTCGCCGTGTCCGGTTCTGCAAGGACGTACTTGTCGTTGAAGACATTAAGGCCCTTGTTCTCCATGGCGCCCATGTTGAAATCCGACACGGCAACAACATTGAAAACATCGAGATCATATTCGCGTCCGAATTTTTCTTCGTCCCATTTCATGGAGCGTTTCAGCGCATCCATGGCATAGAGGGCGCGGCTTTCCTTACCATGCTCGACATAGATGCCAAGATCAACGGAACGTCCCGAGGCCGTGGTAAATGTGTCGGTTATGACACCAAGATCGCCTGCGACGAGCGCAAAAAGATAAGCGGGTTTTGGATGCGGATCATGCCAGGTAGCGAAATGACGCTTGCCATCAAGCGAACCTTTTTCACCCGGATTGCCGTTCGAAAGCAAAAGTGGAGCCGCGCTCGCTTCGGCTTCGATGCGGACCGTGTACACTGACAACAGGTCCGGGCGATCCAGATAGTAAGTAATGCGCCGAAATCCTTCTGCCTCGCACTGGGTGCAGTATACATTGCTTGAGCGATAAAGGCCGGTCAGTTGCCGATTGGTGGTTGGGTTGATCTCGGTAGTGATTTCAAGGGTGAATGCATCGGTGTCCGGTAACCCGCGGATTTCCAGCCGGTCAGGTGTGACCACATAGGCATTGTCACCCAAGGCCACTCCGTCAATGCGAATTCCCGCCAGCGTTAACTCATCACCATCCAGCACGAGCGGCGTGTCGAGTGCGACACCTTCCCTGCGTTCGATCTTCAGCGTGGACTTAACGATTGTCCGCTCCGGGTGCAGACTGAAATCGAGGTGGGTCTCAGGAATAAGAAAATCGGTTGGCTTGTAGTCTTCCAAGTGAAAAACTTGGCCGGTATCGGTACGCATTGGATAACTGTCCTTTAAAAGCAATTCCAGGAAAAGTGGGAACCGGTTTTCCGTCCGGAGTTGCGCATAACAAAAAAGATGGAACGGTACTGGAGTTTCGATGAAGAAACAGACCGTTCCATTTTGGCGGACCCTAACCGTGTTTTGCACCGCGCACAACAAATGCGGGCACTCACCGGATATATGGAGCAAAAACGCAACGTGATTGGTTTTCGTCTGGCGCCGCCTCAGAAACGGTCGTAAAGATATATCAGTTAAATTTCCATACCATCCTTACAAGTTGCTCCAAGTTTCAAGGAATATCTCACCGTGACTACCAATGTTCACCCGAAAGAAGGTGAACCGCTCAACGCGAACGCCGTTCGCACCATGAATGTCATGCTCGGAATCGGCCTGAAGATCGCCTCGGTGTGTGTCTTCGTCTGCATGTCCAGCCTGCTGAAAGCCTCCGACGGAATCCCTGCCGGGCAGCTTGTCTTCTTCCGATCCTTTTTTGCAATCTTTCCGGTCATCGCCTTCATCGCCTGGCAAGGGCAACTCAGTGTTGCTTTCAAAACCAAAGAGCCTTTCAGCCATTTCTGGCGCGGGTTTGTCGGTGTAAGTGCCATGAGCATGAGCTTTTACGGCTTGACCAAACTGCCACTGCCGGAGGCAATCGCCATCAGCTATGCGACACCACTTTTGACTGTCGTATGCAGTGCAATTTTCCTCAAAGAGACGGTGCGGCTTTATCGCTGGTCGGCGGTTGGCGTTGGCCTCATTGGTGTCCTGATCATCCTTTGGCCGCGCATGTCATTCTTCACGGGTGAAAGCGAATTTGGCGGCGATCAGGCAGTTGGAGCATTGGCGACGCTGGGGGGAGCTGGCCTTGCGGCCATCGCCATGCTGTTGGTACGCAGACTGGTGCAGACAGAACGCACGCCTACCATTGTCGTTTACTTCTCCATCGCCTCCAGCCTGATTGCCCTGGTAAGCTTTCCGTTCGGCTGGGTCTGGCCAACAGGACTGCAGGCAACCTATCTGATTATGGCCGGTATTGCGGGCGGTGTGGCGCAGATCCTTTTGACGGAAAGCTATCGCCATGCGGACATGTCTGCAATTGCGCCGTTTGAATACACATCGATGCTGCTTGGACTTGCTATCGGCTATTTACTGTTCGGGGATATCCCCACATGGGAAATGATCATTGGCGCTACCATAGTTATCGGCGCTGGCATCTTTATCATATACCGCGAGCATCGCCTTGGCCTTGCCCGCGCCCGTGCTAAAAAGGCATCGACGCCCCAAGGCTAAGACTTTTGTTGATCGGGCACGCCTTCGCTGAGCGGGTGAAGGTTGAACGTTTCCGGTGTTTGCGGCCTGTCATGAGCACCGATGGCAAAGTCAGGACGGTCTGACGGTGCCTGTGAGGCTCGGCGCAGGCTGCGCCAGAATGCATACCCGCCATAGGCCGCATATGTCATTGCCATGGTGACGAAGAAGCCGGACGGACCATTCATATCCATCAGGCGGCCAGCGATCTGCGGCCCGATCATACTGCCAATGCCATAGACGATCAGTAGACCACTCGAGATTTTCACGAATTCGCTTGGCTCGGCGAAGTCATTGGCGTGGGCAACATTAAGCGAATAGATCGGAAATAGCACAGTTCCGAACGCAAACATCAGCGTATAGACCACCCATGGCGTGTTGGGCTGGACCAGGATCATCGTAATCGAGATCAGCACACCGCCAATACCAGCCACAACCATCACGTAGCGCCGGTCCACGAAATCTGAAATTCGGCCAATGGGATATTGAAACAGCGCACCGCCAATCATAGAGCTGGCGATCATGGTCGCAATACCAAATGTCGAAAGGCCGATATCGCGTCCATACACTGCCGAAAGGAAGTTCCAGGCACCCGCAATGATCCCGGCCAGCAGCGAACCCACCATTGCAGCAGGTGATTTGCGATAGAGACCCGGTAAATCAAGCGATACCTGCGTAAGCGGGCGAGGGGATTGCGCATTGGATAGACCCGTCGGCACCAGCGCCGAGGCATATATCAGAGCGCCGATCATGAACAGCACGTGCGTTGCCGGATTTCCAAAAGGCAATATGTATTGTCCCACCAGCAGGCCGAGCATGGAAACGATCATGTAGATGGAGAAAACCATGCCGCGTGTAGCATTGGTCACGCGCTCGTTGAGCCAACTCTCGATAACCATGTAACTGCCAGCTAACGAAAAGCCAGCCAAAGCCCGGAACAACGTCCAAGCCCATGGATCCATGATCAGCCCATGCATGAGCATCGACATGCTCAGCAGAGTAAGAAGCACCGCGAAAACACGCACATGGCCGACGCGGCGCACAAGGCGCGGAACGACAATGCAACCGCCGGTGAAGGCGAGCGCATAGCCTGTACCCATCCAGCCAATGGTCGTTGGCGTCCAGCCTTCCATGCCAGCGCGAAGCGGCAGCAAAATGCCTGCCAAGCCTCCGGCTGTCAGCATCAAAAATGTGCTGGTCAAAAGCGCCGTAATGGGCAAAAGCTGGCGAAACATGAGTTTATCCTGATTGTCACTGAGCCTACAGCGCGCGGCGGGTGCAACGCGCCGGAAATTACGACACTGCGACTCCGGTTTTGCGGCAGGTGAGGCCGTATGGCCTAATCAGTGAGCGCGCGCAACCGCAACTTGATGTTGACAAAATCTCTCCAGGCAAACCTTTTCTGTGCTGAATTGCGCAGTAGGTAGGCAGGATGCAGCGTCGGCATGACCGGGATTTGATTGCCCGAAACGGTCAGGTGAGTTTTCCAGTTGCCGCGAAGCCGCAAGATGCCTTCCGTGGCATTTGTCAGCGCTTTCGCTGCAGGTCCGCCAAGAGCGACCAGCAGTTTTGGATTTGCCAGTTCAATCTGCCGCTCGAAGAAGGGGCGGCAAATCTCTGTTTCCAGTGGCGTTGGCGTTCGGTTGCCGGGTGGACGCCATGGAATTGTGTTGGCGATGTAGACACTTTGCCGGTCAAGTCCGATTGCAGCGAACATCCGGTCGAGCAATTGACCGGAACGCCCGATGAACGGCACGCCTTCCAAATCTTCCTCGCGGCCTGGAGCTTCCCCGATAAACATTATCGCCGCCTGCGGATTTCCATCGGCGAAGACAAGATTCTTTGCAGTGAACTTGAGGTTACAGCCGTCAAAGGCTGCGAGTTGCTCCCGCAATTCCTCCAGTGTGTTCGCGCTTGCTGCCATCTGGCGGGCCATTGCTATTTTCGCGTCATCCGGCACAGAAGCCTTGCTGAGCGTTGAGGGCGCTGGGCCAGCTGCTTCCGGCGCAGATTTTGCCGCTACAGGCGACGGTGCGACGGTGCTGCGAGCGGCAGCGGGCACTGGTTGGGTAGGTGCACGTTTGGTATCAACCTGCGAAAATCGGTCAATGGGCGCTTCGTCCAACGGGGTATCAACACCCGCTTCGGCATAAAAGTGCAAGATTTCGCTTAACGTTGACAATCGGTTATCCTTCTCATCCCTGAAGTCGCAAATTGCCGCCTCTATTGCAAGCGTAAGACGTCATAATTACGAGGATGGAATGCGCGGGTCCTGTACGAGATAGAATGTGCGCTTGGGTGTGAAGTCGGCAATCGGAAAACCAAAGCTCGCATTCTCGCTGGGATCGATCTTCCCATCGCGGAAAATCATTCTGTCATAGGGTTCGAAATCATCGCTGAAGCTTGCATAGCCCCGCGAATCTATGGCGTCTTTCTTGTCGCCCGGCTGATAGAATGAAAGCCCGTCTCCATAATCGCTCGGCACATTCAACTGTTCCTGTAACTCAAAACCGAATTCCACCCACGGATGGCCGCTGCCATTAACTGCTTCGACCCGCAAATGAAACAGGATGCCGATGTCTTCAGCCGGATCTTTCAGGTTGGTTTGTTCGGTTCGAATGATGAGGACGGTGGGTGCCGTGGAATGAAACTCCTCCGCCAGAACAATGGGGTCCTGCCGCGTGCCCTTGCCGCTTATGCCAGTAATGGTGAATCCACCCATTTCATCGGAAAACGTGTAACGGCCTGCACTCCATAATTTTCCGGATTCGGCAGTCGCTTGCCCGGTCAAGGAGTAAAAGACCCAAAAGACGATCAGGCTCCTCCCAAGCGTGTGCAGACGTAGCCACTTCATCCGGCCCTCCCAAGGGTTTGAAATCAAACGTGGTCGGCAACTCGATAACAGGATTATGACGGAAAAGACTGAAGGTGCAACTAAAGGTATATGTAAAGGAAACTTGACAGGTGTTTGATGCCTCCGGTAGATACCCAACATCGTTTGATGAGGTGTGAAAATGACGAAGTTTGGCAGATATGCGTTTGAGCTTGGTGGTGCGTTGGCCGCCTATATTGTTTGTCTGGTGCTTTCGCTCCGGCTGCTTTCAGTGGGCGGGCAGGGCGAGTTGATGCGCCTCGCACTCACACTGCTGCCCATGCTGCCGGGCCTCGCCATATGTTGGGTTATCCTGCGTGGCTTGCGCCGACTGGACGAGCTTGCGCGCAAAATTCAGCTGGAAGCTATCGGCGTTGCGTTTGCCGGAACTGCGCTTATTACATTCAGCTATGGCTTTCTGGAAAATATCGGCCTGCCAAGCCTTTCGATGTTTGTGGTCTGGCCTTTGATGGCGGGCCTTTGGTTTGTCGGGACCATCATCGGACAACTGCGCTATCGATGAAAAATTCGCTGAAAATTCTGCGTAGTCAAAAGGGCTGGTCACAAGGTGAACTCGCGGACCGGCTCGATGTTTCACGCCAGACAGTCAATGCCATCGAGACCGGAAAATACGATCCCGGTTTGCCGCTGGCTTTCAAGATTTCAACTCTGTTTGACTGCCGGATCGAAGACATATTCCTATACGGTCAGTGACGTGTCACTTCGCCTCATCTTGTTTCAATTATTGACGTTTACGTTAAAGTAAATATAAATTTACCCTGCCAGTCGTGGAATGAGGGCAATTGGCCGCATCTGATATGCGCGACTCACTGTAGCAAACAGCTATTGTTAGGCTACAAATCGAAAAAACTGCGTACCGTAAGGTGCATAAGGGAATTTACTGCAGGAGGAATGCATGAGCGAGGCAATTGAACTTCCAGAGCGCGAGAGCATGGAGTTTGATGTCGTGATTGTTGGTGGTGGCCCATCGGGTCTTTCCGCTGCCATCAGGCTCAAGCAGATCAACCCGGAGCTTTCGGTCGTTGTTCTTGAAAAGGGCGGCGAAGTCGGTGCGCACATTCTTTCCGGCGCTGTGGTCGATCCTATCGGTGTCGACAAGCTTTTGCCCGGCTGGCGCGAAGAGGAGGGGCACCCCTTCAAGACGCCTGTTACCGCCGATCACTTTCTGGTCCTTGGGCCCGCAGGCTCAGTCCGCTTGCCGAACTTTGCCATGCCACCGCTGATGAACAATCACGGTAATTTCATTGTCTCGCTCGGCAATGTCTGCCGCTGGCTCGGCACCAAAGCAGAAGAACTCGGTGTCGAGATTTATCCGGGCTTTGCTGCAACGGAAGTGCTTTACAATGAAGCCGGTGCTGTTATCGGCGTTGCGACAGGCGATATGGGCATCGAGAAGGACGGCTCACATGGCCCGGCCTATACGCGTGGCATGGAACTGCTCGGCAAATATACGCTGATTGCAGAAGGCGCGCGCGGCTCACTCGCCAAGCAGTTGATCAATCAGTTTAAACTGGATGAAGGCAAGGAGCCGGCAAAATTCGGCATCGGTTTGAAAGAACTCTGGCAGATCGATCCTGCCAAGCATAAGCTCGGCCTCGTACAGCATTCATTTGGCTGGCCGCTCGATATGAAGACGGGCGGCGGGTCGTTCCTCTATCATCTTGAGGACAATACGGTCGCGGTCGGGTTCGTGATGCACCTGAACTACAAGAACCCCTATCTATCTCCATTCGAAGAATTCCAGCGCTTCAAGACCCATCCTGCGATCCGCGATATTTTCGAAGGCGGCAAACGTCTTGGATATGGTGCGCGCGCAATTACTGAAGGCGGCTGGCAGTCCGTTCCAAAACTTTCCTTCCCGGGCGGAGCGCTGCTCGGCTGTTCCGCTGGTTTCGTCAATGTCCCGCGTATCAAGGGATCACACAATGCCATGCTTTCGGGCATGCTGGCTGCGGAGCACGTCGCGGAGGCCCTGACAGCGGGCCGCGCCAATGATGAGCTTATTTCTTATGAAAACGCCTGGCGTACGAGTGAGATCGGCAAAGATCTCAAGCGCGTCCGCAACGTCAAACCTATGTGGTCCAAGCTTGGAACCATTGGCGGCGTAGCCCTTGGCGGTCTCGATATGTGGCTCAACACGATTTTCGGTGGGTGGTCACCCTTTGGGACCTGGAAACACGGCAAGAACGACGCCGCATCCTTGGAGCCGGCTGCAAATTACAAACCCATTGCCTATCCAAAGGCGGATGGCGTCCTGACGTTTGATCGTCTCTCCTCCGTATTCCTGTCCAATACAAACCACGAAGAGAATGAGCCGGCTCATCTGATCGTCAAGAACATGGCGCTTCAAAAGACCTCTGAGCACGATATTTATGCCGGACCATCAACCCGTTATTGTCCGGCGGGTGTTTATGAGTGGGTAGAGGAATCGACCGGCCCGAAATTTGTGATCAACGCGCAAAACTGCGTTCACTGCAAAACCTGCGATATCAAAGACCCGAACCAGAATATCAACTGGGTGCCCCCGCAAGGTGGTGAGGGGCCTGTCTACACCAATATGTAGAGCAAATCTTACTGTTGGAGCATCACTGTCTGCTGTTCCGGCTCATTACTGTCGTCAACTCCGGTAATTGAAAACCGTAGCAGCAGCGGCAGGTGGTCGGAACCGACGGGTTCGAGACTTTCAACACGCGCTGCAACGATTCTGTCAGAAACCAGTATATGATCCAGCGGTAGACCAACCCATTTTGCCGCATGGGCAAGAGTTCCATTCACCAGCCAACTTGGACGCAAACCTTCGGCAAGACGGGTTTTGCTATATTGAGTGATGTTCTTGAGCGTCTGGCTCCAAGGCACAGCATTGAAGTCGCCTGAAATAATCAACGGTCCTTCGAGTTTCTCAAAATAAGGCCGGACTTCTTCAACATTCCAATCCTGTGCGAATGGCCACGGCCAATCCAGATGCAATGAAGTTATGATGGCGCTGCGCCCGCCAAAATCTATTCGCGCAATTGCAACGAGGCTATCGACACATATCGGCGTCGACCCCATTGCAAATGGGCGCCGCGAAAGAATTGCCGCGCCGCCGATACGGCTGCGGTTGGAGCAATAGAACGTATAGGGATAACGTGCTTCGATAGTTTTGAGACGCGGCCGCCAATTGTCGGAAACCTCTTGCAAAGCAATGACATCGGGCGACTCCCTGCCAATCAGCCGGAAAACATCTGCCTGCTGCTCGTTGTCATAGCGCAGGTTCAGTTGCAGCAGCTTGTATTGCGCTTGTAGTGTTGGAGCAGCCTCCGCACTGGGACCGGACGGCGGTGTCAGTACAGTTGCCAAAGCCGTCAGTGCCAAAACCATCGCCATAATTCCCTCGCGCCATAGGCGAAAGAACAGGGCAGGAGTGGCAGAAAGCGCCATGAATACGGCAAGATGCATACGCAGATGCGAGAATGAATCTAGTGCCGGATGCGCGGCGCCGAAGAATCCGAGCACCAATGGTATTGAAAAAAGCACCGGCACCAATACGGCGGCTAGCTTCATCCAGGATTGATTGGTCTTGGTTTTCATCATTCCGCATTAAACCGCCAATTGCGACGCAATCAAGATGCGCTGCGCGCGTTCTGACAACAACCCGCAAACCATTCTCTAAACGATTTATACAACCCTGAATTCGTTGCTGTCACATCTGATTCAAGTCAATTGTTCTCCGGTTCCAATGGCAAAAGCAGTGTGGATCGAGCGAACCGATCCATCGGGAAGATAGGCTTCCCGACTGGGCATCAGCCTTGCCATTAAAACTGGAGGTGAACTATGCGGTTGCTACCGTTTAGCGTCACGTTGACAATGAAAAAGACCCGGACAAGCTGGTCACTCAGCATCCGGGTCCATTTCAGATAAGTCAACAAAAGAGGGGTGGGCGGAAGTCCGCCCCTCACTCCACTTCTGAATATAACATCATTGCAGGCATTTCCAAGCAACTTGTGGTTGGATATTAAGTAAACTCGCAATTTACGATCCCAAACCAAGCAGAATTAGCAACCCAATACACCGCCGAGTGCTGGTTTTTACAACCCTGCATTCGTTGCTGTCATATTTGATTCAAGTCAATTGTTCTCCGGTTCCAATGGCAAAAGCAGTGTGGATCGAGCGACCGGTCCATCGGGCAGATAGGCTTCCCGACTGGGCATCAGCCTTGCCGTTAAAACTGGAGGTAATCTATGCGGTACATGCCGTTTAGCGTTACGCTTACTATGAAAAGAACCCGGACTAGCTGGTCGCTCAGCATCCGGGTCCATTTCAAGCAGTAAGCAAAAAGAGGGGTGGGCGGAAGTCCGCCCCTCACTCCACTTCTGAATATAACATCATTGCAGGTATTTCCAAGCAACTTGTGGTTGGACTTTCGTTCAACAAAATTATCCACTACGGTTTGTGACGATGGAGTAATTACATGGCTGTAAAACGTATTGTTGCCAATCTTGCTGCGAACGACCCGCAGGCCTCTCGCTCGTTTTATGAGACATTGTTCGGTCTGGATGTTGTCATGGACCACGGTTGGATTGTGACATTCGCTTCGACGGCGATTATGAAACCCCAATTGAGTGTGGCGAGCGAGGGTGGCTCCGGCACCATGGTTCCACAAATATCGATAGAAGTCGATGATGTGGACAATGTCTATGAACTTGCCAATGCCGGCGGCCATGAGATCGTTTATGAGATTACCGATGAACCGTGGGGCGTGCGCCGTTTTTATGTGCGCGATCCCTCAGGCGCTATCATCAATGTGCTGCAGCACAAATGATCAGAGAAGCTTTCTCAGATCGGCAAGCAGTCGTCCTTGCTCGCCCAAGGTCAAAACCTGCTCCAGATCACCGTGCGTGCTTACCCATATCGGCATCACATCCGCCAGAAGGCTCATGCCTTGTTGCGTCAATGCCAGCAGGCGGCTTCGCTTGTCACTCGGATCGATAATAACCTTAACAAGACCGCGTCTTTCCATAGGCTTCAGTGCGGCGGTCAATGTCGTGCGGTCCATCGCAAGCAAAGAGGCTACGGAGCTGAGATTTGGCGGCTCGGGCCGGTTCAATGACATCAGCAGTGAAAACTGGCCATTGGTCAGATCATGCGGGCGCAATGCTTCATCAAACATTCGCGCCAATGCACGTGCGGCCCGTTGGACAGTCAGGCACATACAATTGTCCCGGACATAGAGGGTGGTTTCGTAGGGAACGGTTATCATCTTTGACATGATTCATTTATGTTGATATCAACTTAATTGTCAATATTGAGATGCTGATATCACAGCTTAATGTTTTGGGAGGAACAGCCATGAGCGGGAGTTTTATCTGGTACGAATTGCTGACAAGCGATGCGCAAGCCGCCGAGGCTTTTTATACCTATGTCGTGGGCTGGGGCGCGGAGGATTCCGTTACTTCACCTTTCCGGTACCGTCTGCTGACCGTCGACAAAGCTCCGGTAGCTGGTTTGATGTCTGCGAAGGACGCACAGGTCGAGGGCGTGCCGCCCATGTGGTCGGGCTACGTCATGGTTGATGATGTGCCTGCCTACGTCGAACGCGTCAAACAGGCTGGCGGGAAGGTTCATACCGAGATCATGGATATTCCCGAGGTTGGAACATTCGTGGTTGTCGCAGACCCGCTGGGCGCACCATTCCAGCTATTCAAGCCCGCCAGAACTGATCGCGGTGGCTATCCGCCGCCCTTCACGCCCGGCACCATCGGCTGGCATGAACTGGTTTCTGATGACGCTGAAAAAGCCTTGGCATTTTACGCCAGTCTGTTTGGCTGGACCAAGGGCGAGGCGATGGATATGGGGCCAATGGGCACTTACCAGATATTCAATGTCGACGGGCAAATGTATGGCGGCATGATGACCAGTACAGATACCTCCGATGTTAAGCTCTGGCGCTTTTACTTCATCGTGGATGACATCGATACGGCAGTTGCGCGCATCAAGGAAAAGGGTGGTCAGGTAACCACCGAGCCTATGGAGGTTCCGGGTGATGCCTGGATCATTGAGGGCCGCGATCCGCAGGGCGCTTATTTTGCACTGACCGGACCGCGTAAATAATCCCTATTGGAATGCCATCTCGAAGAAGCTGCGCAGTTTTCTGGAGTGCAGCTTTTCGGGAGGCATTTCCGCCAGCTTCTCGAGCGCCCGGATACCGATCTGCAGATGTTGTGCCACCTGCCGCTTGTAAAACTCCGTGGCCATGCCCGGCAGTTTCAGTTCGCCATGCAGTGGCTTGTCGGAAACACAAAGCAATGTCCCATAAGGCACGCGGAAACGGAAACCGTTTGCAGCAATTGTTGCAGATTCCATATCAAGGGCAATTGCGCGCGACTGTGACAGCCGCTTCACCGGGCCGCGCTGATCACGCAGTTCCCAATTCCGGTTGTCGATCGTGGCAACTGTCCCTGTGCGCATGATACGCTTCAGATCATAGCCTTCAAGCCCGGTCACTTCCGCCACCGCCTGCTCTAGGGCGACCTGTACTTCCGCCAGTGCCGGAATAGGCACCCAGACCGGCAAGTCGTCATCCAGAACGTGATCTTCGCGCACATAGGCGTGAGCAAGCACATAATCGCCCAGAGCCTGCGTATTGCGCAGACCTGCGCAATGGCCAAGCATCAGCCAGGCATGTGGCCTAAGCACGGCAATATGATCGGTGATTGTCTTGGCATTGGACGGCCCTACGCCAATATTGACCATTGTGATGCCAGAGCCATCTTCACGGGCCAGATGATAGGCCGGCATTTGCGGCAACCTGCCGATGGGGACGCCGGATGTAGGTGCCTCATCACCAGCTTCGGTGATGAGATTGCCCGGCTCGATAAAGCGCTCATACCCGCCACCGCCAGCGGCCATAAGTCCGCGCGATAGCGCGCAGAATTCATCAATATAGAACTGGTAGTTGGTGAAAAGCACATAGTTCTGGAAGTGCATCGGCTTCGTCGCTGTGTAGTGCGACAGGCGATGCAGCGAATAATCCACCCGCTGCGCCGTAAAGGGCGAGAGCGGCATGATGCTATCGAGATCGTCGGTCTCATACTCACCATTAACGATTCGGTCGTCGGTTGCAGCCAGATCCGGTACATCGAACAGATCGCGCAGCGGCAACAGGAACGCGTCGGCGACCGAAGATTCAACATGCGTGCCTTCAAGGAAAGCGAAGTGGATCGGGATCGGCGTTGTCGATTCCTGAACAGTTACCGGTCCGCCATGATTGCGGATCAGCAATCGGATCTGCTCTTCAAGATAATTGTCGAACAGATCGGGGCGGGTGATCGTTGCCGAATATTGGCCAGGCGCAGAGACATGCCCAAAGGCGAGGCGGGAGTCGATCTGCGCGTAGCTTGATGTCGAGAGGCGAACTTCCGGGTAAAACGCTCTAAAATGAGTTGCATCTCCAGCTTCACCCTTTGCCACTTTATCGAAGGAATCGCGCAGAAACTGCGTGTTGCGTTCATAAAGTGCGCTGAGCGCCTGAACGGCGGCCTTGGCATCTGTGAATTCTTCTGCCTCCACATGAGCGGGCATGCTGATGGAGACTATTTTCTTCGTTCCGATTCGTTTGTCCATCACCTAATATAGTGACTTCATGTGACAGTTGAAAAGCGGCTTGCTCAAACTCTTTGCAGGCTTACAAGGAGAACCAGACCTATGCCGCCATTTGATGGCGAGCGGCTTTCATAACTTGCTGCAAAAGCAATAACGGGGCCGACAAGAATGGCAGAAAAGATCAATGCCCGTAAAAACAGCAGCGAATAATTGGCGGTTGCGTTTAACATTATTGTTCCCCGAAAAGCGGCTTTGATATTATCTGGTCACGACTTTGCCCCATCCCGGCTGAACGGACGCTGATAGCATTGTTCATCAAGCGTTCAACAAGCGCTGCGTGAGCCCTTGTGAACCCGCAACCGGTGCCTATCTTTAAAAATCCAGATGACCCACTCATGGAGACGGATATGACGACCCAGACCAAGCCGATCGAGCTTTATTACTGGCCGACACCGAATGGATGGAAAATTTCCATCATGCTCGAAGAGCTCGGCGTTCCTTATGGTGTGAAACTGATCAATATCGGCAAGGGCGATCAATTTGCCCCCTCATTCCTGAAGATTGCGCCCAATAATCGCATGCCTGCCATTATTGATCCGGAGGGACCGGATGGAGAACCGATTTCAATTTTTGAATCCGGTGCGATCTTACAATATCTCGGCCGCAAGTTTGGTAAGTTTTATCCGCAGGATGAAAGGACTCGGGTGGCCGTCGAGGAATGGCTTTTCTGGCAGGTTGGCGGGCTCGGACCCATGGCAGGGCAGGCGCATCATTTCCGCAATTATGCGCCGGAAAAGATCGAGTACGGCATCAACCGCTACACCAATGAGGTAAATCGTCTGTATGGCGTGATGAACCGCCGGCTTGAGGGCAGGGACTATCTGGCGGGCGAGTATTCCATCGCCGACATGGCTTCCTATGGCTGGACAATTTCCCATGCCAATCAGGGGCAGGACCTCAACGATTTCCCGAACCTGAAGCGCTGGTTTGAATCCATTCGCGCACGACCGGCAGTGGAACGCGGTGTAGCAGTTGGCAAGGAAGAACGCCGTAACCTCGCGGATGATAAGGAAGCGCAGAAGATACTCTTCGGCCAGAGAGCGCTCTGATACGCTGTTCTGGTAATTGACTGGAACGCCTCCGAGCGTTCCGGCCTTCAATTAAGGCAATCAAGCTTCCACCGCATTAGTCTGGCCCTACGGGTTACGCTCGTACTCATGGGCGATCTGATGATACGCATGCAAATATCTGATGCCAGGAACGCTGATGCCCGGCGTGAGCAATGCAATTATATGAAGCGAGGAATGCAACATTTGGCGCGGAGGCAAAAATCTGATGCCGGGATGCTAATGCCCGACGCGAGGCCAGTAATTATATGAGACAAGGAATGCAATATCTGGAGCGTATGCAAATATTTTATGCCGGGAACGCTGATGCACCAGGAATGCAAATAGCTGACGCGAAGAGCGCAATCGTTGATACGGAAAATGCAAATGCCCGATGCAAAAAATGCAATCGCTGATACGAAGAATTCTGACGCCTGACCCGAGGAATGCAAATATTTGATTCCGGGAAGCGAATACGCCGATACTGGAGTGCAAATAACCCAGTGCCGTGAATGCAGACGCTCGATGATGCCCATGTAAATAAAAAGGCAGCCACGAAGAATACTTCTTGGCTGCCTTTCTTTGCCCGTAATCAGAAAACCTGATCCGAACCCTAGGTTCTGCTCCGTTCAACCGGAAGAAATCCATCCAGCTGAGACCATTAAAGCAAGCGACATTTGAAATAATCGCTGCCTCACCACCCCTGAAACTCTTGAAATTCACGCGTTGGGAGGATGCGCGTAAACATTCTGGTCTCTTAGATATCGTTCGCAGAATAAAGCGATCTTTGTAATTGATACTTAAAACAGCAACATTCTGAAAGTAATCAATCTATACTCGAGTTGGTTTTGGCGCACAATTATACCTTAGTCTAAGGCTGGCCTGTTTCTTCACTGAAGCTGGATCGATGTATTGTAATGATGAGCGTTCCTCTACTCTGTTGACCCTATCCTGCCTTGCTTTTATGGCTTTGCTCAGTGGATTCTGACGAGAAGCATTTATGACAACAGCCAATTTGCCGGATTCGGAATCTACCCTCGCGGTGCGGGGCACCTCCATTCCTCGAACCGTATGGATACTCGGGATAGTCAGTCTGCTGATGGATGTGTCATCAGAAATGATACAGACGCTACTGCCGTTTTATCTGGTCAGTAGCCTTGGCGCATCTGCCGTTCTCGTGGGGTTCATCGAAGGGCTCTCCGTTGCCATAGCTACAGCCACCAAGCTTGTATCTGGTGTTGTTTCGGATTGGACAGGCCGCAGGAAGCCGCTTGCGGTTCTGGGATATGGGCTGGGCGCACTTTCCAAGCTGATTTTTCCACTTGCCGTGTCTGTAGGCTGGATCGTTGCCGCAAAGAGCATTGACCGTGTAGGCAAAGGTATCCGTGGTACTCCGCGCGATGCTCTGATTGCCGATGTGACGCCACCGGAGCTGCGCGGGGCAAGCTTTGGTCTTCGAAAATCTCTCGATACGGTTGGCGGGTTTATTGGTCCACTCATAGCGATCGCTCTCATGTTTGCTTTTGATGGGAATATCCTTGCCGTTTACTGGCTCGCAATAATTCCGGCTGGAATGGCCATGGTTCTGCTTGTGGTGGGAATCAGAGAGCCCAAGTCGCAGTCTGCCCAAAGTACGCCAGCTATTCCCCGTCTTGCTGACATAATATTATTGAACCGAGCCGTTTGGGTGGCGATCGGCCTCGCTTCGCTGTTGACGTTGGCACGTTTTAGCGAGGCATTTCTGCTTCTCAAGTCACAGGAAGCGGGGTTTACGCCAGCATGGATACCCATAACAATGGTGATCATGCACGCTGTCTATGGTCTCACAGCCTACCCGGTTGGACGATTGTCGGACAAAATCGGGCGATCAGGCTTGCTCGTCGGCAGTATTGCAGTTCTTGCCACTGCCTATATCGTTCTGGCTGCTGCTTCATCCATCGGCATCTTTATATTGGGGATCGTTTTGTGGGGGCTTCACATGGGGCTTTCCCAAGGGCTGCTCGCAACCCTGATCGCAGACACGGCACCCAAGAATCTCAAGGGTACCGCTTTTGGAGTCTTCAATTTGATAACGGGTGTGGTCGTATTGGTGGGCAACGTGGCCGCCGGATGGGTTTGGGATGCACATGGCTCCAGTACTACATTTTTCATGGGAGCGGCTGTTTCAACCGCGGCAATGCTGGTGGTTGGCGCGATGTCCTTGCGGCGCAAAATGCGGTGAGGGACAACCCGTGCGATAGGGCCATCAATCTGTGCCCCTCAAATTTCGCTGGCGCGTCTTGCAATTGCATGTAGGCTCCACCCGCTTGTGTTTACAAAAAGGGGGAACCATGCCTTTCAAGAAAATACTCTATGCCGGTCTGTTCGCTGCCGCGTTCGGCACCTCGTCCGCCATGGCTGCTGAAGATATTGAGATTGCTGTCGCAGGTCCGATGACGGGCCAGCTTGCCAATATCGGCGATCAGTTTAAGCAGGGGGCTCAGGCGGCAGCAGCTGCGATCAACGAAAAGGGTGGTATTGCAGGTCGCAAGATCAAACTCGTCATTGAGGACGATGTCTGTGATCCAAAACAGGCGGTTTCCATTGCCAACCGTATTGTTGCTGCAGGCATCAAGTTTGTGGATGGCCATGCCTGCTCGGGATCAAGCATTCCGGCATCCGCTGTTTATGCCGAAGCTGGCGTGTTGATGATGACGCCTGCCTCGTCAAATCCTGAACTGACCGATGCTGCCGCCAAGAACGGCTGGCCCACCATCATGCGCCTTTACACCCGTGACGATGCGCAGGGCGAATTTGTCGGGCCGTGGATTGCCGAAAAATACAAGGGCAAGAACGTCGTCGTGCTGCATGACAAGGGCGCTTATGGCAAGGGCCTGGCTGATGCGGTCAAGGGCAAGATGAATGAAGCTGGCCTGAAAGAGATTCTTTATGACGGCATCAATGCCGGCGAAAAGGATTATTCGGCGCTTGTTACCAAGCTGAAGGATCTGAAAGCTGATTTTGTTTATTTCGGTGGTTATCATCAGGAAGCAGGCTTGATCCTGCGCCAGGCGGCCGACCAAAACTTCAAGTTCCAGCTGATGATGGGTGATTCCATTGCATCACCGGATTTCTGGGCGGTTTCCGGACCGGCGGCGGAAGGTGTGATCTTCACGTTCCCGGCCAATCCGCAAGCCAGACCGGAAGCAAAGGCAGCAGTGGAAAAGATCAAGGCTGGCGGCTTTGTGCCGGATGGCTTTACGCTGTTTTCCTATGCGGTCGTCGAAGCATTCGCGCAAGGGATAGAGCGGGCGGGCAGCGATGATCCTGCAAAGGTCGCCGAAGTTTTGAAAGACGGCAAGCCGGTAAATACTGTCATCGGTCCAATCGTTTTTGACGAGAAGGGCGATATCAAGGATGCCAAGTACGATATCAATATCTGGCATGATGGCGCTTACGCACCGATAAAGGAAGAGTTCCTCCATCGTTGAAATGAAAACAGGCAGGGTAACCCCTGCCTGTTTTGTTTTGGGGCGAGACGCCTTGGCCCTATTGGCGGGTCAGGCTTTCGCTCTTGCAGATAAGGCCGCCCATGACACAGCCGGCCAGCGAAAGTGTGCCGCCATTGGCTGTGGCTTTGCCATTATATGTCTTGCCTTCGTCCAGCTTGTTGACTGTGCCCTTGTATGAGCCATCCTTGCCAGCCATCGAGCCAATCGATTTGCCCTTATATTCGCCGGTCATCACCGTGCCGCAATATTTGTCGCCGCCGCATGCCGAATATTGGATAATTGTCCCATTAGGCCGCTTCCACGAGCCAACGATAGGCTCTTCAGCCATTGCAGTTCCCGTCATGACAACGAAGCTGGCGCATGCCAGCAGAATTTTGAATTTCATAATGTCCTCCCGGTAAAAGCGAACCAAACTCTCCCGCCTGTTCGCATGATGCTTACGCGCACGTAAAGGTAATTGAAAACCTGGTCGAAGGGAAGTGGGCTGATTGAGAGCGTTTCTGCCTTTGAGTGGCGTCGGGCTAGAGCCGGAAAACAATGAGCATCAGTATGTCACCGTGATCTTTGGTTAGCAAAGG
This sequence comes from Phyllobacterium sp. YR531, assembly GCF_000282595.1. Classification (GTDB taxonomy): domain Bacteria; phylum Pseudomonadota; class Alphaproteobacteria; order Rhizobiales; family Rhizobiaceae; genus Phyllobacterium. The sequence continues at coordinate 226,124 of NZ_AKIZ01000038.1, read as the reverse complement.
CTTGAAATCGTACTTCAGCATTTTAGGCGAATTTTCAGCAAATACCCGTATTTGCTGGAGCATTATATTTAACGAATTCCGAAGTTTACGAGTTGTTTTTGTTTTGTTTGATTCCGGTTAATCATGCCTTTTAACAGCAATTTCAAGCCTCTCCTTCATTATCGGAAACATCAAAGGAGCACGCCAAACAAACAAAACGGCGGTTCTCAGAAGTCTGACAGGGCTTTCGTTTGAAATACGAATTAGGTTCAACAGGGGTTTGGTAAAATGGCACGCTTCGACCTTCAAAATCTGGAAAATGGCCACATCGGTGGCGCAGCGCAGGCTGATATTCTTTTCGAAATGGGTATCATGTATGCAACGGGGCGCGATTGCGCTGTCGATCTGGTGGCCGCTCACAAATGGTTCAACATTGCTGCAATCAAAGGTTGTGATCGCGCTGCCGAACTGCGCGCCGAGATTATGGCAACGATGTCAAAGGGCGATATCGCGACTGCGCTGCGCGAAGCACGCGAGTGGATGACATCCCACTAACTTTCAATCGCAACAATAAAAAGTATAAAATTTGAATCAAAAGCGGTTCATTTCTGTTTTTTGTGAAAGATAATACCAATTGTCTAGCTTCAACGCGGATCAGATCGAATATTTTGTTCGACTGGTAAAATAAATGGTATATTTCTGACATATGTGCTTTGACAATTTTCAAGCTTTTCGCGTATTGAAGATGCGGTGAATTGCTACAACCTGCGCGTGTGCGCGATTGATAATGAAAACGGAAAACAAATGTTGGACGATTTAGAGAGGTTGTTATCCAGTTTAACTGAAGCTCAAACACAACTCATATTGATGTGTGCCAAATCGAAAGCATTTCCTGACAATAATACTTTGCAGAAGATTGCTACACTTGAGCTTAACATTGCTGCGGTGGAAACAGCTATTGCTAATCTGCCAACACAGGTTGGATAAATTATATCCGGCCTTGTCTCTGCTTAGCGCAATCTTGTCAGAAATAGATCACGCATAGTAAAAGCTGATTCAGAGCGTTAGAATCAAAAACAAAAAGAACCTGACGCTCAATCAAAATTCAGACAGCTAATCATTTGTCTCGAATCGAACCAGCGACGACTTCTCTTTTACCTGTGAACCTTCCGCAACGATCTCAGCAATTTTGCCATCATGGGGCGCTGTAATGGTGTGCTCCATTTTCATTGCTTCCAGTACCAGTAGTATCTGACCCTTCTTTACCGTATCGCCTGCTGAGACACGGACCGACTTTACCAAACCAGGCATGGGTGCACTCAGCCTGTCGCCCGTGTTTCCCGCCGCTTCTGCCAGCAGGAAAGGATCTGCAATGGAAAAGCTTGAAACCGCGCCGGTGGAAAGCACGGCAATCCCGTTGGGAATGGATGCGGTTTTTGCGTAAAGATTAATGCCTTTGCCCGTGACATGCCAACCCTTTGTTTCACGCCGGATTTTCACGTCAAGGATGCCATCCGCAGCGGAAATGGCAAAACGCTCATCCCCCATCACAGACACGCCATAACGAACGGGCTTTTCGTCTACCGAGAATGTCACGGGATAAGCGGGTGAGGCGAGGTGACTATAGCCACGCAGGGAAGCCCATGGATCATCTGATGCAGGTTTTTCCAATAAACCGCTAGCCACGACGATTGCCAGTTCTCTTGCACCGGCAGGAATGTTTGCAGGTGCAACCAGGCTGGCAAGATCACGATCTATCAGGCCGGTGTCGACATCGCCGCTGCTGAAACCCTGATGGCGAACCAGAGCTGCCAGAAAGGCAACATTGGTTGTGGTTCCTGCAATCTCGGTTTGCACGAGGGCATTTTCCATAGCTGCCAGTGCGGATGAACGATCGGAGCCATGAACCACGACCTTGGCAATCATCGGATCGTAAAAGGGCGAAATCGTATCGCCTGCGCGAACACCAGTCTCAATCCGAATCTCACCATTTGGCACGTCGACCGGAAATGCCAGGTGGTGCAGGGTACCAATGGCTGGCAGGAAGCTTCGGGCGGGGTCTTCGGCATAAAGGCGTGCTTCAACTGCATGGCCGTTAAGCGTGATCTGCTTTTGCGTAAGGGGCAGTTTTTCACCAGCCGCAACGCGCAACTGCCACTCGACCAGATCAAGCCCGGTAACCATTTCCGTAACCGGATGCTCCACCTGCAGGCGAGTGTTCATTTCCATAAACCAGAAACGATCGGGCTTGAGGCCATCAGTGGCATCGACGATGAATTCGATAGTGCCTGCACCGGAATAATTGATCGCCAGCGCTGCTTTCACGGCAGCGCTGGTCATTGCCGCCCGCATTTCGGGTGTAATACCGGGGGCGGGGGCTTCCTCGATGACCTTTTGATGGCGACGCTGCAATGAGCAATCGCGTTCATAGAGGTGCACCGCATTGCCGTGATTATCGCCAAATACCTGAACTTCGATATGGCGCGGTTTGGCTACATATTTTTCGACGAGAACGCGATCATCACCAAAGGCACTTTTTGCCTCTCGGCGTGCGCTTCCCAGTGCCTCGGCAAAGTCATCGGGACTATCCACCTTGCGCATGCCTTTGCCACCGCCGCCGGCACGGGCTTTGATCAGCACCGGATAGCCGATTTCACGCGCCTTGGAAGCGAGCACCACAAGTTCCTGCGCTTCGCCGTGATAGCCGGGCACGACTGGCACGCCAGCCTTTTCCATTAGGCGCTTGGCGGCATCCTTCAAGCCCATTGCGCGGATGGAATCTGAACTCGGGCCAATGAAAACCAGCCCCGCTTTCACAACCGCATCAACGAATCCGGGGTTTTCCGAAAGAAAGCCATAGCCGGGATGAATAGCCTCCGCTCCCGTTGCAAGAGCTGCTTCAATGATACGGTCAGCCCGCAAATAGCTGTCGGTAACAGGCGCTGGTCCGATGTTGACCGCTTCGTCGGCCAGGGCAACGTGCAGCGACTGCGCATCCGCATCGGAGTAAACGGCGACGGTGCCGATCCCCATGCGCCGCGCGGTGCGGATAACGCGGCAGGCAATTTCACCACGATTGGCAATGAGGATTCTGGAGAACATTTTTGTCATTATTGCATCTCGCTTGTTGAGCATATGCATTGTGCGTGGTTCGACAGGCTCACCGTGAGGAAGGTTGGTGTTCTGCAATCACGCTTTTTAAGCTGAAGCATCTTGGCTCCTGCAATCCGCCGCCCTTCCTCATGGTGAGCCTGTCGAACCACGCGGAACCGAGTTGCAAAGAAACCGGGCGATGAGGTTTCCATCATCACATCCTGAACATGCCGAAGCGAGTATCTTCCACCGGAGCGTTGAGCGCGGCGGAGAGTGACAGTGCCAATACTTCGCGGCTTTTAGCCGGGTCGATAATGCCATCATCCCACAGCCGCGCCGAAGAATAGAGCGGGTGTCCCTCGCGTTCGTACTTTTCAAGGATCGGCGCACGGAATGCGGCTTCCTCTGCAGCAGGCCATTCAGAACCCTTGCGCTCAATACCTTCACGCTTGACCAGCGCCAGAACGGTGGCTGCCTGTTCACCGCCCATGACCGAGATACGCGCATTCGGCCACATCCACAGGAAGCGCGGTGAGAAGGCACGGCCACACATGCCGTAATTGCCTGCGCCGAACGAACCGCCGACGATCATCGTCACCTTCGGTACACGGGCAGTTGCAACAGCCGTGACGAGTTTTGCGCCATCCTTGGCGATGCCGCGCGCCTCATACGAGCGGCCGACCATGAAGCCGGTAATGTTTTGCAGGAAGACCAGCGGAATGCCGCGCTGCGTGCACAGTTCGATGAAATGGGTGCCTTTGAGTGCGCTTTCAGAGAACAGCACGCCATTATTGGCGATGATCCCGACCGGCATCCCGTAGAGATGTGCAAAGCCGGTTATCAGCGATGTTCCGTAGTTCTGCTTGAACTCGTCAAATTCTGAACCATCGACAATACGGGCAATCAACTCCCGCGCATCATAGGGCTGGCGCAGATCGGTCGGCACGACGCCATAAAGTTCATGTGGATCATAAAGCGGTGGAATCACTTTACGAAGGTCGAGCCCTATCTCTTTCTTCCGATTCAGGTTTCCGACAATGCGCCGGGCGATGGCCAGTGCGTGGGCGTCATCCATGGCATAGTGATCGGCAACGCCGGACTCGCGCGTGTGAACCTCCGCACCGCCGAGATCTTCCGCCGAAACCTCTTCGCCAGTGGCTGCCTTGACGAGGGGCGGGCCAGCCAGAAAGATCGTCGCCTGACCTTTGACCATGATCGTTTCTTCAGACATGGCGGGCACATAGGCACCGCCAGCCGTGCACGACCCCATGACCACGGCGATCTGTGGAATGCCTGCTGCCGACATATTGGCCTGATTGTAGAAAATACGCCCGAAATGCTCGCGGTCAGGAAAAACCTCATCCTGATTGGGCAGGTTTGCTCCGCCACTATCCACTAAATAAAGGCAGGGCAAATTGTTCTGCATGGCGATTTCTTGCGCCCGCAAATGCTTCTTAACCGTCAAGGGATAATAGGTGCCGCCTTTGACCGTGGCATCATTGATGACGATCATGACTTCCTTGCCGGAAACACGCCCGATCCCGGCAATCATGCCAGCAGATGAGATATTGTCACCATACATGTCCCATGCTGCAAACTGGCCGATTTCCAGAAATGGCGAACCCGCATCGAGAAGTTGGGCCAAACGTTCACGGGGCAGGAGCTTGCCCCGCGAAGTATGCCGTGCACGTGCCTCGTCAGTTCCGCCCTTGCTGACTGTTTCAGCCTTGGCGCGGATATCGCCCACAAGTGCACGCATACGCTCCGTATTGGCCGCAAAAGCTTCGGATGCGGTGTCGATTTGGGACTGAAGTACGGTCATACGGTCTCCTGACGATTTACTGCCTAGTTCGACGGCTCGAAAACTTGAATTTTGTTGTTGCGATGGATGTAAACTTCTTCGGAAAGCAGGCTGAAGCCCTCCTTGAAAGTAATCCTGACAACATCGCGGGCTATATCGGCAGCACCCGGAATTGCTGCATCAATAACAAACAATTCATCCATGCGCGGCACAACAAAGATCGCGCCCTTGGGATATTTATTATCGAGAGAACCCCAAAAACTATCGAGCAGCACAAGCGAGGTGGAAAGAAAAGTATTATTGCCCACCTGAAAACGATCAACCACATCTGCGACAGTTGTTTTCTCAATGTCTGGTATTTTTTCCTTCACATTCTCAAGCGAGATATCTTGCAGTTCCTCGAGAGAGTAACCCGGTAAATCCTGAACAGAAAAAGGTGACATCGCCTCTGGCAAATCAGCCATGTAAACCGCGTGAAGCTTACCGGCGATTTGCTTATGTTTTATCTTGACGCCCTGCTTTGCGGTAACTTCTACATATTGCTGTGAGCGAAGAACAACCACAAGGTCTTTGATATCCTTCGTCATCGCTTCGCTGGAATCTAAAATCACCACCCGCTGTCTTATCGCTTCCAAAACGTCCGTATCGCCTTCCGCCTGCATTCGCCCATAAAGATTGGCGAGATCAAAGCCGAATTCCTTGCCTTTATATTTGCCGGTGATAAGCGCGGCCACTTTTTTATCGGCAGTGATTTCGCTCATGTCCGGCATTTTCTCCAATACCTCCATCACATAGAGGCGAAGATCATTCATGCTCGAAAATTTTTGCGATTTGGCGAAAGTCACGCCAGAAAATGAGAGCAAGGCAGACGCTGGTATAAAGGACAGTAATTTTCTTCGGTTAAGCGGGTTTTCCATAAAATGGTCCAATCTGAAAAAAGATAATAAAAATCCAAAAAATATAGTCTTCCGCCCAGCAAAATAAGCGCTGGACGGTGCATGTCCGGAATGGTTCGATTGATATGGCTGAGATAAGATCATCTCTTTCTGCGGGCCTCAAATCAATATTTGTTTGATCAGTGATGATTGCGGAATCGGGTCAAGCACTCTCGGCAAACATCTCCCGTCCGATCAGCATACGGCGGATTTCACTTGTACCGGCACCGATCTCGTAGAGCTTTGCATCGCGCAGCAAGCGACCTGTCGGATAATCGTTGATGTACCCGTTGCCACCAAGAGCCTGAATGGCTTCAAGCGCACACCATGTTGCTTTTTCAGCCGAGTAGAGGATGCAGCCGGCAGCATCCTTGCGGGTGGTTTCGCCACGGTCACAGGCGGAAGCCACGGCATAGACATAGGCGCGTGACGCATTCATCGTCGTGTACATATCCGCCAGTTTGCCCTGCATGAGCTGGAATTCGCCGATGGACTGACCAAACTGTTTGCGTTCATGCACATAAGGCACAACCACATCAAGGCAGGCGGCCATGATGCCGATTGGCCCGCCAGCCAGCACAACGCGTTCATAGTCGAGGCCGGACATCAGGATCTTGACGCCTTTTCCCTCTTCGCCAAGCACGTTTTCAAAAGGCACTTCGCAATCCTCGAACACCAGTTCGCAGGTGTTGGAGCCGCGCATTCCAAGCTTGTCGAGTTTCTGTGCTGTTGAAAAGCCTTTGAAGCCTTTCTCAATCAGGAAAGCAGTCATTCCGCGCGAGCCTGCAGCCGGATCAGTCTTGGCATAAACAACAAGGGTATCGGCGTCGGGGCCGTTGGTGATCCACATCTTGTTGCCATTCAGCACATAGCGATCGTTCTTCTTGTCGGCGCGCAATTTCATGGAAACCACGTCTGACCCTGCACCCGGCTCCGACATGGCCAATGCGCCCACATGCTCGCCGGAGCAAAGTCTCGGCAGGTATTTTTCTTTCTGTTCGGTGGTACCCCAACGGTTGATCTGGTTGACGCAAAGATTGGAATGCGCACCATAGGACAGGCCGATTGATGCTGAAGCGCGGGAAATCTCTTCCATGGCGATTGCGTGGGCGAGGTAGCCCATTCCCGAGCCGCCAAAATCCGGGTCAGCCGTCATGCCAAGCAGGCCAAGCGCGCCCATTTCCTGCCAGAGATGCATTGGAAACTGGTTGTTCTTGTCTGTTTCCTCGGCGAGCGGCGCAACTTTTGCCTGCGCGAACCGGTGCACTGTCTCGCGCAACGCATGGATTTCTTCAGAAACTCCGAATTTTAGGCCCGACTGGTACATCACGTCCTCCCTTCTCAATTGTTTCGATCTTCTTGGCACCAACAAGGCGCAATCCCAACTCAACATAATTTTCGGCCACTTCGCTTGCCGTCAGGCGATTGTCCGAACGAAACCAGACATTGACGCCGGTAGTCATGGCAATAATTGCCCGCGTTGTCAGCGCTATGTCGGCAATATCAAATTCGCGGGTCTCGACACCGTCATCCAGAATGTCACGCAAGCTGCTTTCATAGGTCGAACGAAGGCTTATGATCGTTGCCAGATTGTCAATGGAGAGGCTGCGCAGTTCCATATTGGCAATATGAACGTCTTCCCGGCGTTCCACATGGTATTGGATATGAAAACGGATAAAGGCAGCGAAACGGTTCTGAACGCCTTGCGCCTTGCTGCTTTCCTGCTTCCAGGCACCAAGCAATCGCTCCATATGGTCGCGCATGACCGAAAAGAGCAATTCCTGCTTGTTGGGATAATAGCGGTAAAATGCGGCAGACTGCACTCCGACTTCTTCTGCAAGCTGGCGCATGGACATCGCCTCATATCCAATACGCGCAATCAGCCGCTTGGCTGCGACATCAATCGCGCTGCGTGTCTTCTCACCGTCTGATCCTGTCGTTCGAGCCATCGCAGAATAATAAAACGAACGTTCAATTAATTCAAGAGGCATGCATGTTAGACCTTTGTCCAATTGGAGGAGGGGGGGGATGCATATAGGGTTGCGGCATTGCGAACCGAATACTTATTTTAGAAAGTTGATTTTAATGATGAATGCGCGCGTTTTTCGCCATGTGGCTGCTGGGCTGGCTGGTTTTTTCATGTTGTTGCCTTCCAGTTTTCCTGCAAATGCACTGACGATGAAGGAGTGCAGCGCAAAGTATAAGGCAGCGCAAAGCGCAGGCGAAGCGGAAGGCGTGTCGTGGAGTGATTTCCGCAAGGCTCAATGCCTGAAGCCAAAGGCCGATGTAGCTGATAGCACCGACGAACAGGCGGATGTTAAACCGAAGAAAACCGCAAGCAAGAAGGAACCGGAAGCAAAACCATCTTCAGGCACGACAACATTTCCCTCATCTGTGGCAGCCAAATTTGCCGGTGAGAAGCCAGCAAAAGCCCGCATGCATACTTGCCTTGAGGAATATCGCGTCAATAAGGCGGCAAATACCTTGGGCGGAACGCGGTGGATTGCAAAAGGCGGCGGCTACTACAAGCAATGCAATGACAGGTTGAAGAGTGCCGATTAATGCCTCAACCTGTTACACGTCTAGGTCGCTTGAAGTCGGGTGATGGCAGTGGCACAGTCGACAGTATGGAAACACGCGTCGCATTGCTGGAAAAATCATTTGAGAAGATGGATGTCAAACTAGACACCGTCGTTCGGGATGTTGCGGGTTTAAGGAACGATGTTTCGGATTTGAAAGGGGGCATCATAAGTCTGAAGGGTAATGTTTCAGGTTTGAGCGGGGATGTTTCAAGCTTGAAGAGCGATGTTTCAGGCTTAAAAGGCGACGTTTCAGGTTTAAAAGGCGATGTCGTCGGTTTGAAGGGTGATGTTTCAAGTCTGAAAGGCGATGTTGTCAGTCTGAAAGGCGATGTCGCCTATCTAAAAGCCAAGGTGGACACTCTTCCAACTGGAATGGCTTTTGGTGAACTTGTTGCGAAAGTTGATGCGCTGCCCTCCGCAAGGGCGTTCGGCGAGCTTGCGGCGAAAGTTGACGCGCTCCCATCCGCGATAGCGTTCGGTCAACTTGCCGCCAAAGTGGACGCCCTGCCATCTGCCGAAGCGTGGGGAGAACTTCGCGGACGTGTCGATAGTCTGCCAACGACTGGAAAGCTTGCCAGTATGCTTGCAATTGCGGTCGGTTCCATTGCGATTATCAACAACTGGCCAGCGATTATTGCTGCCGTATTCTAATTCGATAATGGTTCAAGACCCGACGTTGACGCCGGGTCTTGGTGTTTCAGTATTCAGCGCAATGTCTTGAATGCCTTGCGCAGTTCTTCGGTGAAAAGCTGCGGTTCTTCCCAAGCGGCGAAATGACCGACCTTATCAACCGCGTTGAAATAGATCAGGTTGTGATAGCTTTTTTCTGCCCAACTCTTGGGTGTTTGATAAATCTCACCCGGAAATACGGTGATGGCGGTTGGAAGTGAAATATCCACCGCATTGAAGTTATTGGCATTATTCTCCCAATAGAGCTGTGCCGAGGAGATTGCGCTGTTGGTCAGCCAATATAATGTGATGTCATCGAGCATCTCATCCTTGGTCAGTGATTTTTCCGCATCGCCGCCGCTATAGGTCCATTGATTGAACTTATCGAACATCCATGCGGCAAGACCCACTGGCGAGTCCGACAATCCGTAGCCGACTGTTTGCGGACGGGTTGTCATCATGCTGCCATAGGCACCATTTTTGGAAAAGAATGTATTGAGCGCATTATAGGCCGCCGTCTCAACTTCGCTCAGCCCTGCTGGAGCGGGTTCGCCAAGGGTCATCGCCCGAGCAGCTTCCGGCGGCACGGTTGCTGGCATGTTGATATGAATGCCAAGCAGCCCTTCCGGCTTTTGCCGCGCCATCTTGTCAGAAACGACGGAGCCCCAGTCGCCACCTTGCGAAACATAGCGCTTATAGCCAAGCCGCTTCATCAAGACGTCCCATGCCAGACCAATGCGGTCCGCATCCCAACCAGGCTCCGTCGGCTGATTTGAAAAGCCGTAGCCGGGCATGGATGGGATAACGACGTCGAAAGCATCTGCAGCCGTGCCGCCATATGCTGTCGGATCGGTAAGGGGGCCGATCACTTTGAGAAGCTCGAGAATGGAGCCGGGCCAACCATGGGTGATGATGACAGGCAGGGCATTCTCGTGCTTCGAGCGAACGTGAATGAATTGGATGTTGAGCCCGTCGATCTCCGTGACGAACATCGGAAGGGCATTCAGCTGCTTCTCGACTTTGCGCCAATCATAGTCAGTACCCCAATATTCGACCAGCTCTTTCAGTTTGGAAAGCTGTACACCTTGAGACTGGTCGCTGACAGTTTCCTTGGCAGGCCAGCGTGTTGCAACAATCCTTCGGCGCAGGTCAGCGAGGTCTTCCTCGGGAACATTGACGCTGAAAGGCCGGATTGCATCGCTTTCGGCTGCGGAGGCTGATTGCAAGCCAAGCAGGTTAAAGGAGCCGGCAGCGGTAACGACCAAAGCAGTGGCTGAAGTGGCAAGAAAGCCGCGCCGCGTCGGCACGAGCATGGTGGAAGACATGGATCTAACTCCTTGAGTAACGGAACGAGGCTGGAATGCAGCTTCCCGTGCACAAGAAGACGAGGAGGTATCGCAATTGTGTACTGATTGAGCGGAATTGTAATCGAATGTACGAACGGGCAAATTTGTACAATGGGATACAAAGAGCGGCGCTCTTTATACCCGCCGTAGCTTGGATATGACGTTAATCGCGTTTGAAATCCAATGCCTTGAAAGCCGTTGCCGCAACCACAATCCAGCCAAGAATAAGTAATGAACCGCCCAACGGCGCGGCAAAGGCAAAGAGCCTATCCCCGTTAAAGTCGCGGGAGACCAGATCGCCAATGAAGAAAATCAGGCCGAGGATCAATATCAGTCCGCCCAGATAGGAAGCGCGGCTCAATTTTCCGAGGAACGAGAGCGAAAGGAATGCCGGTGCGTGGATGAAAAGGATTGGCGCAATGGTGGCCATATGTCCGCTGGTGCTGTGAGCCGCTGCCGCATAGGCCGCAATGCCAGCCGCACCGAACAGACCGCCCAATCCGGCGAAAACCCGATTAATTTCCACACTATTCTCCTTTTGACTGGGATGTTGCAGCTTTGAGAGCCAATGGCAGTTGCTGCTCGAAAATATCAAGTTCGCCATCAAGTCCGACGCTAACCCTTATGCAGCGGTCGAGCCCCGGTGCCATAGGCTTGCGCACAAATACGTCCTGTTCAATAAGCCTGTTCAGCACCGATAGCGCAAATGCACCATCCTTGCCGCAATCGATGGTGACGAAATTGGTAGCCGATGGGATAGGCTTTAAACAGTTTGCAACAGCGATTGCACTTATGCGATCTCGACCGGCGATGATCTTGTCGACGACTGTTTCCAGATAGTCCTGATCATTCAGTGCGGCCAACGCCGCGATCTGGGTCAGCTTGTTCATGCCGAAATGGTTGCGGATTTTGTCAAATGCCGTGATCTGCTTTTCTGCGCCGATAGCATAGCCACAGCGCATGCCCGCAAGTCCGTAGGCTTTGGAGAAAGTACGCATGCGAAGAACGTTGCTGCGCGAGATGTCGATTGCAGGTCTTGCACTTGCCGGTGCTGTCTCGCCGTAAGCCTCATCAAGAATAAGCATTGTGGTCGATGGCAGCGCATTGATGAAGCGCTCAATCTCAGGCGCTTCCCACCAGGTTCCCATGGGATTGTCCGGATTGGAGAAATAGACCAGCGGCGCATTTTCGCGTTTTACCGCATCCAGCAGTGCGCCCAGATCCTCCCGGTCGTCGCGATAGGGAACTGTCACCAGCCGCCCGCCAAATCCTGCCACATGAAAATTGAACGTTGGATAGGCACCAAGCGATGTGACGACAGGCGTTCCTTCACTTACATATTGGCGCACGGCAAGACCTAGCAGCGTATCAACGCCTTCACCGACAACGACGTTGGCCGGGGCAACGCCCAGATATTTTGCCAAAGCCTGTTTCAGATCAAAGTTTTCCGGGTCAGCGTATTTCCAGGTTTCTGCAGCATGTTCCTGCATGGCGGCAATCACTGACGGGGCAGGGCCAAAGCCATTCTCATTGGCACCGAGGCGCGCTCGAAATGCACTGTTGCGCTTGCGTTCAATCGCTTCGGGGCCAACGAAAGGCACAGTTGAGGGCAGGGAATCGATGAGGGGAACAAGCTTCGGGTCCATGAGCAAATCGATAGCAGTTTTCCTGACCTGCGCCAGCAAAACTTGACCCGAAATCCCAGCAAACCAATCGAAATTTTTCGTTTTGACAGTGGTTGCACCGCCTTATTCGGCCTGTAGCGCATGTGTCGTATGTTTCAGCCTGTCGCATGACGTGTGCCACAAATCTGGAACCAAACAGGTGTCGTTGCGGTTTTCCTGCCAGTGGGACAGTTGAAATAAACAGAGAGGCCACGAAATGAAAAAGATTCTTGTACTGACCGCGGCGGCGTTGCTCGCCACCTCCGGTCTGACATTTGCACAGGATACTGTGGTTATTGAAGTTCCACAGAGTGCCCGTGATTATGTCATCGCAAATCCGTCTGATCCTGTCGTCATCGACGGTGATTTGTCGCAAGGCTATGTCGTGCCAGAAGATGTAGTCGTTCGTGAAATCCCCGAAAGTCCGGGCTATGGGTATATTTATGTAGAAGGCCGCCCCGTGATCGTCTCGTTGGATAACAGGCAGGTTGTCTACCTTTCAGACACCGGTGGTCCAAGCGCTGGCGGCGAGTTTCCAGATGAAGTGCTTACCTATGTCGAGAAGCATCCAAGCGATCCTGTCGTCATAGAAGGTGAGTTGGCGACTGGTGCAATGGTTCCTGCGGATGTTCCGCTTGCGGCCGTGCCGGATCAGCCACGCTATTCATACATCTATGTGGATGATCGCCCGGCGCTGGTTGAAACCGAAACACGCCGGGTCGTTTGGGTCCGCTAAATCAAATACTCTGAGGGGAGAAGCAGCGTCGCCGGCCAGTCCGGCGGCGTTGTTTTATCGCCGGTGATGATGGCGGTAGTGACCGCCATAAAAGATGATGGGCGGATTGTTGAAGCGCATGTCATCAAACTGCGCACGCGATGCAGCCCGGCGATCCAGCTCCAGATTGAGCAGGCATGAGGCAAAACCATCGCCGCCACGCTTGAAACCATATGATGAGCAGGTCTGGCTATCGATTGCCCGGCGTTCTTCAGGTGTCATTGTCGTGCAACCGGCTATTAAAATTGCTCCTAGCAGCGCCGATACAGTCAACAATCTCATGATATCCTCCACTGCGAACAGCAGTCAGTTATGCGATGCATTACGGAGTGTTTATATCATTGGTTTTTGCAAACGAATAGCAGCCGGAGAGGATGCCGGATTGTGTTTTTTGATCAATGAAAAAGAACGTCAGGCCGCTTGTTCGCAGTAGATAATACTAAATGAGCAGCAGGCCGATAATCATCAAAAGGATAATCGCCCCTGCCATTATTGGCAGAAGCGAAAAATTCGACGCAGTGGTTTCGGGTCTCAATACCAATTTGGCAGAGCCAGAAGAATGGTGGCGGCAACTTGAGTTACGACCAGAAACGCAACCAGAGGAATAAACCCATCACTGATTTTGCGGTTGTCATTGGCAGCGCTTGTCATGTGCATCTCTCCCGATTTGACGGCCTCGCAAGTAGTGAGGTCATGATCGTTAGGGCCGAACATCGGCGTGGTCACGAGACTGTAACATCCTGAAATCTTTTGTCACCCCTAAAACGGACAATATGCGGATTTTAACGGGTGCAACTTAGGCAGGATGCAATCTGCGATAGAATAAAAACTATTATTACAACGAGTTAGAGACGATGGCGCAGGCAAATAAATTTATCTGCGCCATCGTATATTTTGTTACTCAGCAGGGGTTGCGGAGTGGGCAATTGCGCCAGAATCGTGGCTGGCATCACCTTCGAACGTGCTTGCGTGATGACTTTTCAGGGGTCGGTTTCCTGTCATTGCGCGAACAAGAACATAGAAAACCGGCGTCATGAACAGTCCAAAAAGGGTCACGCCGATCATGCCGGCAAAGACCGCCACACCCATGGCGCTGCGCATTTCGGCACCGGCACCAGTGGAGGTCACCAAAGGCACAACGCCCATGATGAATGCCAGTGACGTCATCAGGATCGGCCGCAGCCGCAGCCTGCTCGCTTCGATCACCGCCTTGAAGGGTGTCGCCCCGGCAAACTCCAGCTCACGCGCAAACTCCACGATCAGGATGGCGTTCTTGGCGGATAGCCCGACAAGGACGATCAGCCCAATCTGCGTGAAGACGTTGTTGTCTCCGGCTGTCAGCCAGACGCCGGTGAGGGCGGCGAGCAGTCCGAGCGGTACGATCATGATGATCGAGAGCGGCAGCGACAGGCTTTCATATTGAGCGGCGAGAACAAGAAACACCAGAAGGATCGATAGCGGGAAGATCAGATAGGCTGAATTACCCGCGATGATTTCCTGATAGGTCAGTTCCGTCCATTCAAAGCCGATACCCGCAGGCAAGGTTTCTGCAGCGATCCGTTCAACCGCAGCACGTGCCTGACCGGAAGAGAAGCCGGGTGCAGTGTTGCCGTTCACATCGGCGGCAAGGAAGCCGTTGTAACGCTGCGCTCTGTCCGGACCGGCTGTAGAGGTGACCTTGATCAGCGCCGAAAGCGGGATCATTTCTCCCGAACCAGAGCGAACTTTCAGGTCACCAATGTCTTCAGCCTTGGCACGGAAGTTCGATTCCGCCTGCATACGGACGGAATAGGTGCGTCCGAACTTGTTGAAGTCGTTGACATAGACCGAACCCAGATAGATTTGCAGCGTGTTGAAGATTTCCGGCAGCGATACATTGAGTTGGCGTGCCTTGGCACGGTCAACATCGGCGTAAAGCTGCGGCACGTTGATCTGGTAGCTGGTGAACAGGCCGGTCAGTTCCGGTGCTGTTGCCGCCTTGGCCAGGAAGCCCTTGGTTGCATCATCCAGCGCCTGATAGCCGAGACCGTTACGATCTTCGATCTGCAGCTTGAAGCCGCCGATTGAACCAAGGCCCTGAACCGGGGGAGGCGGGAACACCGCACTGAACGATTCCTGTATGCCGGCCAGCTTCTGGTTCAGCTGCATGGCAATGGCACCAGCACTCAGCTCAGCAGTTTTCCGTTCCTCAAAAGGCTTCAGGGAGACGAAAACCACACCCGCATTCGAGCTGTTGGTAAAGCCGGCGATTGACAGGCCGGGGAAGGCGATCGTGCTCTCCACGCCCGGGATCGAGAGGGCCATGTCGCCAATACGGCGGACGACAGACTCCGTACGGTCAAGCGTCGCGCCATCCGGAAGCTGGGTAAAGCCCACCAGATATTGCTTGTCCTGAGGAGGCACGAAACCACCCGGCACTGTGCGGAACATCAGGGCCGTCGCACCGATAAGCACAATGTAGATGCCCATCATGATGGTCTTGCGCGAAATAACTCCTCGTACGCCCTTGCTGTAGCCGTTGGCACCGCGGGTAAACACGGCATTGAAACCGCGGAACAACCAGCCAAGAGTCTTGTCCATGAACCGCGTCAGAGCATCCTTCGGCTGGTCATGCCCCTTGAGCAGCAGGGCTGCGAGGGCTGGCGAAAGCGTCAGCGAGTTGAATGCGGAAATGACTGTTGATATGGCAATGGTCAGCGCGAACTGGCGGTAGAATTGCCCCGTCAAGCCACTGATAAAGGCCAAAGGTACGAACACGGCAACCAACACGAGTGCAATTGCAATGATCGGTCCGGAGACTTCACGCATTGCCTGTATGGTTGCAGCGCGGGGTGCCAGTCCATTTTCAATATTTCGCTCGACGTTTTCAACCACCACGATGGCGTCATCGACCACGATACCAATGGCGAGAACCAGACCGAACAGGCTGAGTGCATTGATTGAAAAGCCGAAGAGGTGCATGACGGCGAACGTACCGACAATCGATACGGGAACCGCAATCAGCGGGATGATCGAAGCGCGCCACGTTTGCAGGAAAAGGATAACCACAAGAACGACGAGCAGGACAGCTTCAAGCAGCGTATGAACCACGGCCTCAATGGAGGCGCGAACAAATTGTGTGGTGTCATATACGATCTTGTAATCGACGCCTTCCGGCATGGTCAGCTTGGCTTCTTCCATGGCGGCGCGAACCTGATCGGCGATCTGGATCGCATTGGAACCCGGCGCCTGGAACACAGGAACGGCCACAGCCGATTTGTTATCGAGCAGTGAACGCAGGGAATATTGCGCTGAACCAAGTTCGATACGGGCAATGTCCCGCAAATGCGTAATCGCGCCGTTTGGCGCGGTTTTGACGATGATCTGGCCGAATTCTTCTTCGGTGGCGAGACGCCCTTGTGCATTTACCGACAATTGCAGATTGACGTCATTCTCATTCGGAGAGGCGCCAATTGTACCTGCCGCCGCCTGCACGTTCTGGGCGCGAATTTCGGCCAGAACATCGGTAGCGGAAAGGCCAAGCTCGGCAGTCTTTTGCGGATCGAGCCAGATGCGCATGGAATAATCGCCCGAGCCAAACAATTGCACATCGCCAACGCCGTCAATGCGGGCAAGGCGATCCTTGATGTTGATCAGGGCGTAATTGCGCAGATAGGTAATGTCATACCGATCATTCGGAGAAATCAGATTGACCACCAGCATCAGGTCCGGCGAGCTTTTTACCGTGGTGATGCCGAGTGCCCGCACTTCTTCCGGCAGGCGTGGTTCAGCCTGCGAAACGCGGTTCTGCACCAGCTGCTGTGCCTTGTCCGGGTCGGTGCCGAGAGCAAAGGTAACAGTCAGTGTCAGCTGGCCATCGGAAGTCGCCTGACTACCCATATAGAGCATGCCTTCAACACCGTTGATGGACTCTTCCATCGGCGTTGCGACAGTTTCCGCAATAACCTTGGGATTTGCACCCGGATATTGCGCACGCACCACAATGGATGGTGGAACAACGTCCGGATATTCAGAAACCGGCATCGTTGTCAGCGCGATAAGACCGCCAAGGAAAACGATGAAGGACAGGACCCCCGCAAAGACCGGGCGATCAATAAAGAAGTTGGAAATATTCATAGCGATTCCGCCTGAGAATTAGATGCGTTCGATTGGTGCCGCGTTATCTCCCCCCTTGTGGGGGAGAAAGGGTTTTCCTGGGTTTAGCCTCTTGGCTAAATCCTTGGAAAAACCAAGAGAGGGGATTTGAAACGCATCATTCAAAATCCCCTCTCTGGCAATTTCTAGCACTTAGCGAAGAAGCTAAGATGCTGAAATCGCTTTCTCTCCCACAAGGGGAGAGATATCGCGGCATCGCTTGCCATTGCGCCATGCCTCACCTTGAGCACATGGCGCAATGGCCTTTATTGTTTGACCTTGGCCTGATCGGCCTGAGCCTGTAGCTGGTTGGATGCGTTTGCACCCATTGCCACCATTTCCGGTGCAACAAGTGAACCTGGCCGAATACGCTGCAAGCCGTTGACGACAACCTTGTCATCCGCCTGCAATCCAGCAGTCACGATACGCAGGCCATCAGCCTTGCCACCCAGTGAAATCTCGCGATACTCAGCGACATTCTGCGGATTGACCACCATGACGAATTTCTTGTTCTGGTCGGTGCCTACGGCCTTTTCGTCAACCAGCAGTTCCTGCCTTTCAGTTGCCTGACCCATGCGAACCTTGGCGAACTGACCCGGCATCAACCGGCCATTGCTGTTGTCGAAGACAGCGCGCACTTTGACTGTGCCACTGTTTGCTTCAACGCTGTTGTTGATCAGCTGCAACTTTCCATCAATATCAGCTTTACCCTGTACGTCCATTTGAACGGGGATGCGATCAACGAAATCGCGGCTGTTCAGACCTTCGGGAAGGTCAGCCAAAGCGCTTCCCACAACATTTTCGTCAGCTTCAAAGCTTGCATAGATCGGGCTGATTGAAACCAGCGAAGTCAGCAATGGTGCGGCAGGACCGGCAGCAATCAGGTTCCCCTGTGTGATCTCGATGCGGCCAACCCGCCCACTGATTGGTGCGCGTATATCCGTATACTCAAGATTGAGCGTTGCCGTCTTGAGCACTGCCTGTGCGGCTTCAAGATCTGCCAATGCACCGGCTTGAACGTTTTGACGCTGGTCATAATCGCTCTGTGACACGGTACGGGAGTCGATGAGGCGCTTGCCGCGCTCAAGTTCGTTTTTGGCCAGAGCCAATCTTGATTCCGCTGCGCTGACCTGCGCCTTGGCGCGGGCGACTTCCGCCTCATAGGTGGCCGGATCGATCTTCACCAGAAGGTCGCCCTGCTTGACAACAGAGCCCTCTTTGAAGTGGATCGACTGTACGGCGCCTGCCACACGGGAGCGCACTTCGACCTGATCGATTGCTTCAAGGCGGCCGGAGAATTCACTCCACTGGCTTACCAGCTTGGGCTGTACCAATGCGACTGAAACGGGAGTTGCCTGTACCGGTGCCTGTTTTTCGCCTTCCGCATGGCTTTTGCTGAAGTCGAAAACCTGGGTGCCGCCTGCTACGCCAAGCGCCAGAACAAGGCCGCCAATGGCGAGATTTCTTTTGAGTGTGCTGATTGACATCGTGGTCATCCTGCTTGAATTTTTCACCATTTGGGAGGATGGTGAACTGGAATCCGGATCACCGGAATCATCATTGACGTTCCATACCGATCGGTATAGAACGGTGATATAAGGCTGCGGAACAGCAGCTGTCAATGGAATTTTATACCGAACGGTATAATTCTTTTAGGGAGTACTGTCCATGGGACGCCCGAGGGAATTTGATGCAGACGATGCTCTGCAGACAGCCTTGGAACTGTTCTGGCGTAAAGGCTATGAGGGTACGTCGATCACTGATCTGACTGACGGCATGGGCATAACCAAGCCAAGCCTCTATGGTACTTTCGGAAACAAAGAAGAGCTTTTTCGTATGGCGCTTGAGCGCTACGAACAAAATTACATGGCATTCTTCTGGAAAGCGCTGGAGCAGCCCGATGCGCGCTCCGTGGCGCGCGATGTGCTGTTTGGATTCGCCAATGCGCAAACCTGCGACTGCAATCCCAGCGGATGTCTTGGAATAAATGCTGCCATGGGTTGCAGCGAAGCCGCCGAGGCGGTTCAAAAAACCATTATTGAGCGGCGACAGGTTGGCCAGAAGGCTTTGACGCGCCGGTTTGAACGCGCCAAGCGCGAGGGTGATTTGCCTGCCGACAGCAATCCGGAAGATTTGGCCCGTTATATTCTGACTGTGTCACAAGGCACGGCAGTTCAAGCCACCAGCGGTATAGGGCGCGATGAAATTCACCGCCTTGTTGATATCGCCATGCGGTCATGGCCGGGGTCTAATTAGGCCACTGCACCAATATTGCTCATCTGCTCTGCGTGGTTCGACAAGCTCACCATGAGGAGGCTAGTGTTTGGCAGGCAGATTGATTTGCAATGATGGCGACAATCTATGCAATCAACCCACCTTCCTCATGGTGAGCTTGTCGAACCACGCATACTCGTTTTGCAATAAGTTCCTGCAATTCCCAGCCCCCCAATCCATCCAACAAAAAGCCCCGCAAACCGGAAAACCGGGCGGGGCCTTAAAATTATCAGGAATGCAGACTTACTGATGCTGCTCTGTCAGAGGCGTTTTGCGCCGCGGAGCCAGGTTTTCCATCGCTTGCTTTTCGTCATTTGCCGGTTTCTTTTCGGCAATCGCCTGACGCAACATTTGCCACTCTCTCTCGTGACGGAGGTAAATATCCTGCGGAACGGTAGGTGTCGTCATTCTGCAATCTCCAATTGAGGTATGTAGCCCCTATAATGTGCAGATAGGACGCCGGTTCCCAATTCTCAATTCAAGATTTGCGACTTTCATTTACACTCCGCATGCTTGCGAAAAATGCTTATCTGGCGCAGTAAAATTACAAAAATGGGCCGGATTATTACCCTAAAAATCAACGTTATTTTTTCAAACGATTTAGAGATTCGTAGCCGATCCGCACCTTTTCGGCGAGAGTCAGCAGCTTGTCCTTGCAGGTCTTCGAATCAAGGTCGGTTGGCTGCTTTGGCGAAGCAATCACGCCCTTGAGCCAGCCACGTACTGTCCGGTCTGCATCCTCAGGTGATTTTCCTATGGCCTTGAGTACAGTTTCACTGCTTTCAATGGCTGAATAGTGTGGCTCGCGGCCGAGAGATGCCTGACACTGATAGGACGTTATCACCAAAGCTTTTGCATCCGCCGTAACCTGATCCTTGCTACCGCCCGTGGTAGTGGTAGTGCAGGCGTAAACCCCTGCCAGCAGCAACAATATCCCGGCTTTACCTGAAAATCTCATAATATCCCCCATCACTGCCAGCAGGCTATTCACCTGATGACGTGATGTCGAGGGGCGGGGCCATTTTGCCGGATTCAAAACTGAATACGGCGAGGGATTTCGATTTTTGAGGACCACACCAACAAAAGCCTTGCCAACAATGGGTTTCATCTTTAGTCAGCGTCCTCGGAGAGGTGGCCGAGTGGTCGAAGGCGCTCCCCTGCTAAGGGAGTAGACCCGTTAAACGGTCTCGAGGGTTCGAATCCCTTCCTCTCCGCCACCGATTTCAATTAACATACTAATTTGAAGACTTTTGGCGCTTACGGACATTAAGCCCACTTACCGTCCCACTAGGTCACAATCCATGACGGCGACTCGGTGTGACGTGGATTGATCAAATGCTTTCAGCATAGAATAGCAAAGTGTATCCTAACCATTCGGTTTGTAGAGGCGGTATTTCAGATGGATCTCAAAGATTTCATAGCTAGTAGCCTTCAACAGATAGTCGAAGGGGTCAAGTTGGCTCAACAAGCTGAAGGTGGCGATAACGTTAACGCTACCTTAGTTTCCACAGACCTTGGCGGCAACTTAATCAATTCTGGAGCCTATGGATTGTTCACGCGGGTGGATTTTGACGTGGCTGTTTCAGCTGAAACGTCTGGTAAAGGTGGCGCTAACCTTAAAGTTTTCGGCGTTGGTTTCGAGGGCGGCGGTGAGCATAAAAGTGGGGCCGCTAATCGGCTTGCTTTCAGTGTTCCCGTTCGACTTCCCGATGGTGATACTGAGAGAACCAACGAAATAGCAAGAAAACGACGGGAATCTACGGAAGCGTTGAGAGCGGCAACGACAACTAGACGGGGCGTTGTTTAGCTGTTTACGGCCTATCAAACTTGGAGCCCGCGTTGAGTCGAATCACAGTTATCGTTGACAGCAAACTTATACATTCCTTACAGCCTGAGCCCCAACTCAGCATCGAAACCCGATCTCGATCTTTCTATTTTCATGTTGTGACCAAAATGGAGTTCACAGCATGAAAACCTATTCACGATCAGGGCTATCCCGTTCTGCCACAGCGCCTGATTTCCTGTTGCAGGCAGCGACTTTCCTCGTTCTCGCCGCTTTGCTTGCGGCAGCAGTTGGTCTGCGCGTGCATCTGCTATAGGTGCCTTAGACACAACCCCTCCCATCATTTTCATCATCAATCGTCGTCACTGAGCCGCTGGCTGCGGATGCATTGGCGCGACCAGAGGAAATTATGAACAAGCTTCCAAATCATCGCTTTAGCGGCCTTTTCACTGCGCTCGTCACACCGTTCAATAATAATGCGGTCGATTACCATGCACTTGAAAATCTGGTCGAATGGCAAATTCAATCAGGTGTCGATGGACTTGTGGTTTGCGGAACCACAGGCGAGGCCCCAACCCTTAACTGGGAGGAGCGCCTTAAAATCATCAGGACCTGTGTTTCCAAGGCAAAGGGCAGGGTGTCGATCATTGCCGGCACCGGCACCAACAGTACAGACCTGACAGTCGCTCATACGTGTTCTGCCGCCGCCTGCGGCGCTGATGCAGCCCTTATCGTCACACCCTATTACAATAAGCCCAGCCAGGAAGGCATTGCCCGGCATTTTGAAACCATTGCTGCCCGCACGGCGCTGCCAATCATCGCTTATAATGTCCCCTCCAGAACGGGTGTAGAGCTTACGGTCAGCACATTGGATCGACTGGCTCAAATTCCGGCTATAATCGGCATCAAGGATGCAACCGGCAATGAAAAAGGGGCGGAACAACTCCGATCGATCTTTGAAGATCGCTTCCTGCTTTTGTCCGGCAGCGATGAAACCGCTTGTGTCTTCAATCTGTCTGGAGGCGATGGCTTTATCTCGGTGATTTCCAATGTTCTGCCACATGTCTATGCCGCATTGCGCGATGCATGCCGTCAGGACGATTGGGCAACTGCGGCTTATATCGATAAAAAACTGCAACCGGTCTACCGGGCCTTCGCATTGGACACCAATCCATCCCCGGTAAAGTACGCTTTGAAGCATCGGCGCGGGATAAGTGATGATGTCCGCCTGCCTCTCGTTCCGGTCAATCCCGATACGGAGGCAAAAATCCGTGCATCGTTGGATCAAATGGGTGCAGACAGCAACGGACTGAAACTTTTGCCTCCGCCAACTTTGGCTTGGCGCGTCTGAGCAATCAACTGATCAATTGAGGATCGCCAGCTTGAAGCAGGCGCGTATCATATGAAACATTTTGTCGAGAATACCCCGAAACTGAGCGAAAAATGCAGATTTCTCGTTGGCCGAAATCTCTGCGGCGATTGGGTTGTCTGCGACCGGAGAAAACAGGTAGGAGGCATTTTTGTTGATCAGGGATCAGCAGTGCACTTTGCTGAAAGCGAAACAAATCACGAGCCGGGCTCCGTGTGGTGTGTCGGCGAAGAGGCATGTCTTCTTGCCGATCCTTGGGAAGATTTGAATGCCAAAGACCGGGCCAGATAGAACAGGCTCTAAGACGACAGCCGGGCATTGAGCTGGTCAAACTCAGTCAGAAACCACAGCGCTTTTCCTTTGTTGGTTTCGCGCACAAAATCACGAAACGCATTGCTTCGCTCAAGAGCGGTGGTGATGTCGCCAATTATCGCGCATGTCATGTGATAATTGGCGAACTTCTGGAATACTTCTCCGGCAATGCGGGTTTCCAGTTTCAGGAAGTCCGGGCCAAGCCGTTCAACCGGAATGGCCAGAACCGTTGCTTCCACGCTCCATGCATCACCCAGAAAATCATTTGCGTCGCTGGGAAGCTGAAGCAAAGCTCCATCCTTCGCAAATCTGAGTACACGCTGATTGCCAATTTCCACGATCTCGTTCATTGGGCCGAATTATCAATGACAATCAGTGGACGCAAGTTCGGATTGCAGGAGCGCTGCAGCAATGAGTGCCACAAAAGCTTTGCAGGCGATCAACCTGGCTGCAAAGCCTTCCTGCGAAACAGCGCTGCGAAGAACAGATTATTCGAAGCTGCACTTAGCGCCAAGGCCACCAATGCCGTTGCCAGCACCGCAAAGATAAGGCGGCCAAAAAGTATGCTCGTCAGATCGGCGCCCAATGCAACGACGAGCAAGGTGTCTTCTATGATACTGTGGGCAAATCCCATGAACACACAGGCAAGAAATATCTGGCGCGGTTCGAGCGCAGTTGTTCTTGCCTCGCGTATCAGCAGTCCGCCGCCATAGGATATTCCCAGAAAAAGCCCGATGGCCACGACAGGCACGGTTTGAGGGCGAATACCGGCGAGATAAAACAGCGGCGACAGGCCCTTGTTCACCCAGCCAAGAATGCCGGATACTTTCAACAGCTCCATCAACCAGCTCAAAGTCAGAAGTACAGCAAGCATGGTCACAAGCGTCTTGAGCGTGCCCAGAGTAAAGCTCATCCAATCCGTCGCCTGATTCATCGGTATCCAAGCGGGTGCCAATGGTGCGGACAGCCAGCCGGTTGCTGCAAATATCTGGTGCAGCAATGCGGCGAAAATCATTCCACCCCCGATGCGGATGATTGCTGTTGCGATAAATCCGGGGCCGGCTTTTTGAATAATGCGTTGTTCGATGGGGATAGCGTGGGCAAACAGTAACAGGGCTGAAAGCACCGTCATATCTGCGGAACTCAGCGCAGAAAGCGGAACAAGCGTGAATATGATCACGACGGCCCCCCATATCCCCACCAGCAGGCCGGTCAGCCAGGCCAGGGCAAGCTCCGGAGGAAGCCCGTAAAGCTCCATGACCGGAGCAAAATATGGCGATACCGCGCGTATGACGCCCAGTTCCACCAGAATTTGCGTTGCGATAGTAACTGGAACAATGATGCGGACCAGCTCCCAATAAACTTCCAGCGTATCAATGGTCTTGCGATAGAGGATTGTACCAAGCTTCATCACGGCTCTCCTTGATAGTCGCAAAAACGTGTAGCGCGGAGCCATTCGCATTTGTGGTCAAAATATGCATTCTTATGCAATAATATTGCAAAGTTGATGTTCAGGGTGGGAATCGAATGGATCGTATCGACAAGAAACTTCTTGATCTGCTGCAGGTGGATGCTTCACGTACCAATGCCAGTCTGGCGGAAATCGTTGGTCTGTCGCCGTCAAGTTGCCTTCGGCGTCTGCAGCGGCTCAAATCAACCGGCATAATCGATCGCATTGTGGCCATCCTTAATCCGGCCAAGAGCGGTAAGGGGATGAAGGCCGTTGTCACGGTCGAGCTTGAACGCCATGGGGAACATCATTCGCAGCACTTTCTGGAACGCGTCAACAAGGAGAATGCGGTCGTGCAGGCCTATAGTGTGACCGGAGAGACCGATGTTATCCTCATGCTGCGCCTTGCGGACATGGAAGAATATGATGCTTTATGCGACAGGATATTTCAGGAAGGCAGTAATGTGGCGCGCTATTATACAATGTTCGTAAAGCGAACAGTAAAAGAGATAACGGCGATCCGGCTTTGAATGCTACTGGGGTCCTGCCCCTAAACTCGAGGCAGTTCATTGGACGCAATCGTAATTACATCTGTACCACAGGGCGATGCACCGCTTGAAATCAGAAAGGCATGGGTCGGCCTGACATTGCCTTTGCACGAGTTCTCCCGGCATGGTCCGGTTTCGATGCCAGCCATATCGGTCTTGGCCGCTTCGGAAGATATCTGGTTAAAGGTGAAACGAAAGTTTGGCTGGACTTACAAAGCGGAGAACTGGTGGGGTTATGTTGTACCCTCCGATCAGGCCATTCATATTCTTGAGGCTTCCTCGCCAATCGCTGCGCAGTGGTGGAGGAAGAATACGCCAGGCCTTTTACTTGCGGGTGACACACTGATGTTTGACGCTAATTGCTGCAAGCCATTGGAATCATCTGGGCACTAGACCGTTTTTCAGGAGACTTGAAGATGAACAGACCCGAATTCATTGGCCACTGGAAGGATATGGAGGGCCCGGATGATCGCCATTATCGCGGGGACAGTGAATTGCTCGCCATTCAGTCTTCGGTTGGCAAAAAGCTCGGCCTCACCCAAATTGGTGTCCATCACGAACGACTGCCGCCCGGCCGCCGTACCTCATTTCCGCATGCTGAAAGCATCGAGGAAGAGTTTGTATTCGTTGTCGAAGGAACACCAGACGTCTGGATCGATGGCCACCTGCATCGTCTGGTTGAAGGCGACAGCGTTGCGTTTCCTTCGGGTACCGGCATTGCGCATACGTTTATCAACAATAGTGATGCAGAAGTTCGGTTGCTTGTGATTGGCGAAGCCAACAAGCCCGGCGCGAAGATCATCTATCCAGTTGATCCCGAGCATGCCAAAACCAGAACGGACATCTGGCCGGATGCTCCAAAGCGCGATCTTGGACCGCATGACGGCAAACCGGATGCCTTGAAAAAATAGCATCTACTCCAGATGCACCTTGTGGCCCAGTGGGGTGCCAAAGTTCGGATCGATTTCGCGTTCGGCAAGAAACTCGATAAGAATATTCTTCC
Source organism: Phyllobacterium sp. YR531 (assembly GCF_000282595.1). Lineage (GTDB taxonomy): Bacteria > Pseudomonadota > Alphaproteobacteria > Rhizobiales > Rhizobiaceae > Phyllobacterium. The sequence goes on along the minus strand of NZ_AKIZ01000038.1, from coordinate 200,407 downwards.
CACGCTCCCAATATTGAGTGCCGCCATCCTGCTGCTGGCGGCATATCCTCGTTTTACTCAAATCGAATAATTTGAAGTCAAGATTATCCAGACCGCCTTGATCATACAGTTCCGGCTTTGGAAACAGGCGGATCACATCGGTAAGCGGGCCTCGGTAAATTGGAACTTCGCCCGCACGGCTCGAATAGACGATCAATACAACATCTTTCATATCGGCTGTGTCGATGTTGAAACGCATTTTGACTGGTGGTGCTCCGGTAAGAGCCGCCAATATGCCGAGTTTGGTTTCATCCTGCAGAATGTTTTCAAATTCGGATCGTTCTATTTGCTGGCAATTGATCGATTTGAGGTTGCTTATGGTCTCAGGCTTTGAACAAGACGCCAGAGTAAGAACAAGGATTGGCCCCAAATACCAGCGATTCATAGTGCTTATCCTTGCTGTTAAATCCCCAGAGCGATTGCTTCCTAAACCTGCTCTGTTATCCAATCGGAAAATGCCTGCATGGCCATAGTGGGGAGGCGTGATTGCAATCTTGTCAGCCAATAGCTGCCAAGTGTTATCGACGTCTGGAACGGCTGTTGGACTGCACCGGAAGAAAGGTGCCGGGAGAACATCAAAGGCGGCGCCAACGCAACGCCGATACCCTGCAACGCGGCGTCCATCATGGCGAGCGATGAATCAAATACGATGCCTTTGCTCGCCTGCGGTGAAGCAGCGACACCCGCAGCCTCGAACCAACGGCTCCATTCGTCCTTGCGATAGCTTCGCAATAAAGGTTGATTGGCAAGGTCTGCCGGTTCACGCAGTTTCTCAGCAAACTCCGGGATGCATAGCGGTGATAGCGGTGCCTCGAACAGGCGAGTCGCTTCGGTGCCATGCCATGAGCCATCGCCGAACCTTATGGCGTAATCTAGCCCCTCCGCTGCAGGGTCCACGCGGTTATTATTTGTCGACAGCCGCACATCGACAAAGGGATATTTCCGCTGGAAATCGGGCAATCGCGGAAGCAGCCACCCTACGGCAAATGTACCGACTGCCCCCAGAAACAGCAGCTCACGCACATGCCCGCCTTCGATTCTTTCAAGTGTGTTTGCCAATTGGTCAAAAGAGCCGGTCACAACGGGCAGCAACGCTTCACCCTCGGCGGTAATTTTCAGCCCTCTCGGCAGGCGTTGAAAAAGCTGTACCCCGAGGCGGGCTTCAAGGCTTTTTACCTGCTGGCTCACCGCCGCCTGCGTCACGTAAAGTTCGATTGCGGCGCGGGTAAAGCTCAGATGCCGTGCAGAGGCTTCAAAAGCCCGCAGACCATTCAGTGGGAGGAAAGAGCGAACCATGATTGACCTAGTTTTTCTTATGTCAGATACCAGATATCATCGTTTGTCTTGAGATCACAGTGCCAATAGACATCTGCCCTGTAGCGATCATCGAGACAAGGAATTCGACCATGACACTGAAAACTGCCGCGGCGCTGACAGCCTCTCTTCTTGTTACCTGCTCATTCGTCACGCAAGGCCATGCCGCAGATGATGCAGACAAAATCAAGCCTGTTGTGGATGCCGCAATCCGGCCTGTCATGGACAAAAACACCATTCCCGGCATGGCGATCGGCGTAATCTTCGAAGGAAAATCCTATATTTTTGAATATGGCGTTGCTTCGAAAGAGACGGGCAAGGCAATCACGCCATCGACAATTTTCGAGGTCGGCTCGGTCAGCAAGACATTTGTCGCAACTCTCGCATCCTATGCGCAGGTCAATGGCCAGCTTTCGTTTTCCGATAAGGTAGAAAAGTATCTACCAGCGCTAAAGGGCACTGCATTTGGCGATGTTGCCTTGCTGCATCTGGCTACGCATACACCCGGCGGCTTCCCGTTGCAGGTGCCGGACGAGGTCAAAACCGATAAGCAGATGATGGCCTATCTGAAGAACTGGAAGCCGGCCTACAAGGTCGGAACAACCCGGACCTATGCAAATCCCAGCATTGGCATGCTTGGCGTTATTACCGCCAAAGCAATGAAGAAGGACTTCAGTTCGCTCATGGAAGGTCAGCTCTTTCCTGCGCTAGGGTTGACCAGCACCTACATCAACGTGCCGAAAAGCAAGATGGCTGATTATGCGCAGGGCTATTCGAGTAAGGACAAGCCGTCGCGAGTCAGCAAAGCCGTTTTGTCTGCCGAAGCCTATGGCGTAAAGACCACTGTCACGGATATGGTCCGCGTCATGCAGGCGAACATGAATATGGTGAAGCTGGACGCCAAGTTGCAGCAGGCGATCACCAACACGCATACGGGCTATTTCAAAGCCGGTGTAATGACCCAGGATTTGTTATGGGAGCAATATTCCTATCCTGTTGCGCTGGATGCGTTGCGGCTGGGTAATTCATCGAAAATTTCCTTGGAGCCGGTGCCTGTTGATGTAATCAATCCGCCATCAGCGCCGCGTGATGATGTTCTGATCAACAAGACTGGCTCGACCAACGGATTTGGCGCTTACGTGGCATTCGTTCCGGAAAAACAACTAGGTATCGTCATTCTTGCCAACAAATACTATCCCAACACGGAGCGTATCGAGGTTGCTCACGAAATCCTGACGAAGCTCGACGCAAGATAAAAATTCTCGTCGGCCAAGGCTGCCTGAACGGCTGCCAGCGTCCCGGTGCGGCTTGAATCTGCCGTATCGAGCACATGGTTCTCAAGTGTGCCAAGCGACGAAAACTGCTGATGCAAGGCGCTGATCGGTCCGGGATCGGTCAGCGTATTGCCTCCGCGCAAACGGCAGCGTTCAATCGCTTCTTCCAAAGCAGGCCGTAGTACAACGTAATGCAGCGGCACTGATAGTGCGCGGAATGGGTCAAGGAACCACGGGCCGATAATCCCGTCAACGACCACGAAAAACCCGCCTTTGGCGTAACGCTCCGCTGCACCCGCAAGAACATCAATCACAGTTTCATTCTGCGCATGGGCTTCCGGCAGAAAAGGCTGGATCAGCCCGCTTTTGATATAGTGCCAAAAATCATCCGAATGCAGGTGCACAGCCGGTATGCCAGACTCGGCAACGAGGAGTTCCGCAGTGGTACTTTTCCCCGAACCCGGAGGCCCGGTTAGGATCAGTATATGGCCCGCCAGATTTTCCATGTGATTTCCAATGTGGTTTTCGTTTGGTGAAAGAGCCTGAAATCCCCGGGCATGACAATAAAAAAACATACTCACAGTTGCATGTAACGCGAACTGCACCATGACTTGACTATTTCTGTCATATAAACAATTTTCTCGCCAAACACAGCATGGCACGAAAGCCAAACATGCAAAGGAAGCATCATGGATAGGTCACTTGATATCTACATAGGCTGGGATTCCCGCGAGCCCATCGCATATGAGGTAGCAAAATCCACCATCCTGAAAAACGCATCGATTCCGGTGAATGTGCACCCGATCATCCTGCAGGATCTCGTTGACAAGGGTGCCTACACCCGTGAGGTCGATCCGCTGGCATCAACGGAATTCACCTATTCACGCTTCTTCACACCATATCTGGCCGGGTATAAGGGCTGGGCGCTTTTTTGCGATTGCGATTTCCTGTTCTTCTCCGATGTCGCGGAATTGCTGCAATATCGCGATGAGAGCAAGGCTGTTGCTTGCGTCAAGCATGACTATCAGCCGAAGGCCGGGGTCAAGATGGATGGCAAGGTACAGACAACCTATCCGCGCAAGAACTGGTCGTCCTTCATGTTGTTCAATTGCGAACATCCGTCGACGCGCCAGTTGACGCCGGAACTGATCAACCGTGAAAGCGGCGCCTATTTGCACCGCATGCAATGGGCGCAGGATGATGAAATCGGTGAAATTCCGACGGAATGGAACTGGCTTGAAGGCTGGAACGACAAGCCCGCAAGCGGCTATCCGCATGCCGTGCATTTCACCAATGGCGGTCCATGGTTCAAGGATTGGCAGAATGTCGACTATGGCGATATCTGGACCAAGAAGGCGCTGGAAATCGATCCGGAATTCAAGCCAATCTGATCAAAAGAACAAATTAATCTTGCGTGGGAATTGCTTCGGCCAGCCTTGCCAAGCGGCAAACTGTTGCAGTTCCACCGCAAGTTGAAAAACAGCTTCTGCTTCCGCGAGAAAACGTATAGTTCTCAGTGACCTTGTGTACTTCTATACAGGGTTTGGAGTTGGACTGTTGAACGAGACGAAAATATTGGACGTTGTGCCAAACCCTGAGTTTCAGGCGGATATCGACGCGGTCAACCGCATCGGCGCTGTTCCTTCCATTCTGGACGTGGTCTGCCGCACCACAGGCATGGGTTTTGCTGCGGTGGCCCGGGTGACCGAAGATCGCTGGGTCGTTTGTCAGGTGCTCGATTCCATCAATTTTGGCATCAAACCCGGTGGCGAGCTGGAAGTCCGCACAACGCTTTGCGATGAAATCCGAGATTCGCGTGTGCCAATTGTCATCGACGAGGTTGCAATTGATCCGCTCTATCAAGGACATCATACGCCTGCAAAATATGGCTTTCAGAGCTATCTCTCCATGCCGATCATTCTACCGGGTGGAAAATTCTTCGGCACGCTTTGCGCAATTGATCCGCGCCCGATGAAACTCAAAAACCCTGGCACAATCGGCATGTTCAAGCTCTTTGCCGAGCTGATTGCCTTTCATCTGGATGCCAATGAGCGACTGGCCTCAACACAGGCCGAGCTTGTGGACGAGCGCAAGATTGCCGAATTTCGCGAACAGTTTATCGCCGTTCTTGGTCACGACCTGCGCAATCCGGTTGCCTCCATCGATGCGGGTACAAGGTTGCTCCAGCGCACACCGCTGAACGAACAGGCCGAAAAGATTGTGAGTTTGATCCGGGGCAGTGTCGTGCGCATGTCTGGCCTCATCGATAATGTGCTTGACCTTGCCCGGGCGCGATTGGGAAGCGGCCTCACGCTGGCTAGCAACGCCGACCAGCCGCTGAAGCCGGTCCTCGTGCAGGTAATTGACGAACTGGTTTCGGTCGGACTTGGCCAATCCATTGAGGCAAACCTCGATTTCGAAGACCCGGTAAAATGTGATCGTGAGCGGGTAGGGCAGTTGCTCTCAAACCTGCTCGGCAATGCCATCACCCATGGGGCGCCGAAAGGCACCATCTATGTCAATGCTGGCATCGCGAATAGCGCGTTTGAACTGTCTGTTACCAATAGTGGCGACCCCATTTTGCCCGAAACGCTCGACCAGCTCTTCATGCCATTTTTTCGTGGCCAATCGCGTCCGAGCCAGCAGGGGTTGGGACTGGGCCTTTATATTGCCTCAGAGATTGCGCGTGCGCATGGCGGAACATTGGTCGCTGCTTCCACTGCAGAAAAAACGCGTTTCACCTTCCGGATGCCACTGAAAAGCTGACAGTTGAAACAGGCAGCTTAAGCCACTGCTATCGCTTCGATTTCCAATAGCCATGCGCTGTCGAATATTTCCGTAATGATGACAGACATGGCAGGCGCTCTGTCTTGCAGAATCTCCGCTCGGACAGCCCGGTTTTCCAAGGCATAGGCGCGGTCCGCAAGAAAAACATTCACCTTCACCAGATTGTCGAGCGACATATCTGCCGCGCGCAATTGAGCTTCGATATTGCGCCAGACAAGCCTTGCCTGATCTCCAAAACTTTCGGGGAGAGTTCCGTCCGCTGCCACTGGTATTTGCCCGCTAATATAGAGCGTACGCTCGGGAGAGCGGACCTCAACGGCCTGCGAGTAGCCGCCGACAGATACTGGTGCATCGGCTGCATTGATCTTGCGTCTTTCCATTTAGATAAACTCCATTTCCCCATTCACGCCGGGCAACATATTGCATCATCAATGACAGTCATGATCGTTTAGTTTTGTGCAGGATCTTATTTTCCGGCAAAACAAATCAGGTTGCCGTCCGGGTCCTCAACAATGAATGTGCGTGAACCCCATGGTTCTGTGCGCAAAGCCTGATGGAAAACAATGCCTGCATCCTGATATTCCAGAAACAGCAGTTTGGAATTATCCAGCGTCAGGGTTGCAGAGATCGCGTCCCGCTCCCGCACACGAAACTGGCTGTCGAACACCCGCCCGCTCACTTTACGAAAATTGAGTCTTCCACCACCCCGAAAAAGTTGGGCGTAAAACGGCGGTTCGCCATAGGTGAACGCGATCTGAAAGCCAAGTTTTTCCACGTAGAATTGGCAGGCAATCGCGATATCGGAAACAAAAATCTGGGGTTCCGCTGCAAGAATGATTGGTGCATCGGCGGCTGGCGATTCTGCTTTTGTCATTGCGTCCACTCCTTTGATGAGCGCTGCCCAATCTTCAAAACCATATTGTCCGGCAACAAGCTGTTGCGCATCGTGGAGTTTGAACTCTGCGTCCAGGATTTCCCTATCGGTCAAATCGCGAAACCGCGGTAGGAATAGGCGGATTTGCTCTGCAACCGGATGACTGTGCTCGCGGTGCCATCGCAGATAGAGTTTGGCTTGTTTTCTGAGATTCTCGATATTGGGCATGGCGCTACTGTTGTTTCACTCATCATAGGCGGGCATTGCCCCTCCGGCCTGAAGCCGACGCGTCCTACAGCAGCACAAGCTATAGTAATACAGCGTAGCTGTTACATCAAGATCGCAGCCAGAGATGAGAAGTCACCAGATTCACACAGTCAATCACGATTATATAGCTTTTGGTTATGCTGCCGATCACATCTATATGTGTAGACATGTTGATCCCAACTCAACTACTTAGCGTTCGAATCTTGGCCTCTGAACGTGTAGAATATGACCAGCTCCCTTCAATTATCCCGTCGCACTTTTGTTTTCGGTTCTATGGCAGCAAGCGCTGCACTTGCCGGATGCACCACAACAACAACGCAAAACGTCGAAGTCAGGCCGGAGCCGCGTCCTGTACAGCCCTCGCTGCCAACCGGCGTGGCACCGGCGTCAGAACTTGAACTGCGCTATGCCGCCGTGCAGGATGGCGGGCATCTTATCCCCGCGATACCCTTTCAGCAGATGGACCCGAAATATTATCGCCAGCGCGTAGCGAACCCAACCGGCGAGCCCGCGGGCACCGTGGTCGTCGATACGCCCGGACGCTTCCTTTATCTGGTGGAGGCAGGCGGGCGCACGGCAATGCGCTATGGTGTTGGTATCGGCCGAGATGGATTTGCCTGGGAGGGTGAGGGGATTATTCATTGGCGCCAGCATTGGCCGCGCTGGAAACCACCGGCAGATATGATTGCAAGGCAGCCCGAGCTTGCAAAATTCTCGGTCGAAAACGGCGGAATGGAGCCGGGTGTTAAAAACCCGTTGGGCGCGCGGGCGCTTTATATCTTCCAGAACGGTCAGGACACGCTGTATCGCCTGCATGGATCACCGCAATGGCGATCTATCGGCAAGGCAACCTCATCCGGCTGTGTGCGGTTGATCAACCAGGACGCAATTGATCTCTATGATCGCGTGCCTTACCACGCACGTATTGTCGTCCATCAATCCCCGCTTGGCGCAGCGCCAGCGGAGGCTTAATGCCAGTTTCGTGTGAAATGCAGAGCCTGCATTTCACACTTTTATCCCGTCGATCGCGCGCAATTTGGGAATGATGAAATCTGTGAAAGCGCGAACGACCGGCCTCATGAATTTCGTGGAAGGGTAGGTTAAAAAGGCTTCCGTGGGCTTTACCGTATAGTCTGGGAGCACCCGGACAAGCAGGCCATCAGCCAGTTCTTTGGTGACAAGGTTTACCTGTACTGGGCCAATACCGCGCCCAGCCAAAAGACTGCTCGTCAGCACATTGGCGCTATTTGTTTTCAAAACCGGGCGTACGGTAATTTCAGTGGTCAGTTCGCCCTTGCAAAGGATCAAACTATCACGCGGCGAAAGGATGACAGTCGTTGCGACAATATCGCTTCCGACAAGCTGCTCCACAGTTTCAATTGGCCCTGCACGTTTCAGATATTCCGGTGATGCAACAAGAATACGCTGTATCCATCCGATCCGCCGGGCAATGATTTCCTGATTATCGATTCTGCCGTAACAGACGGCGAGGTCAAAATTCTCATAAACGAGGTCAACGGTTCGATTGTCCAGAATAAGATCAACGGTAACCGCGGGATGCTCGTCCTGAAACTGCATGATCATTCCGTGAAGGTGCTGTGCGCCGAGGCAGGACGGGGCATGAACCCGCAAATTGCCTTCGATTTCCCCCATATCCCGGCGAACGCCTTCGATTGCCGCATCTATCGATGCCAAGGCATTTCGGCTGGCTTCATAGAGCGTCATCCCATGAGCGGTAGGCCGCATGCTCCTTGATGACCGCTCAAGCAGCCTTGCATTTAAATGGCGCTCGAGATTACGCAGATGCTTGGTAACAGCAGGTTGCGATATCGCCAGATCGCGGGCAGCGCCGGTGACTGAGCCCTTTTCTACTGTCCTGACAAAAGCCCGCAACGCGGCATTGATATCCATCTATAACCCTCAGTTATGATTGTGCCGAAAGCATAACCAAACGGCCGATGTGGAGCAATTGCTGTTACCGCGGAAACGGTAACACCTTCGCGAGGTGGCTTGAGGACGGACTGATAGAGGATAAGCGGGGCAGCGTTACCGGGCGCGAAATCAGGAAGTTGCTCAGAATCTCAATCCGGATCAAGGATCGCATTTCAATGAGATTGCTCAGGCAGTCACCATTCTGGACATTCGATATAAGATCGGCTCACTCAAACAACCGCTTCCCTGCATTGTTCAATCTACCGGAAAAATTGGACAACCTGTCGTCTTTGCACAGCCAATGGACTGTTCACTATCCGCGCTCCAGTACAGCCACGCAGGAATCCAGGTCATTTGTTGCCAGATTGGTCATCGAAAGTGTCTGATGGCCGGGACAGATTTGTACACGCCTGATGTCGATACCGCCGCGGACCAGACGGGAGGCGCAGGTATGGCGCAGAATATGCGGGACAGCGCCAAGTCCAATTTGGCCTTCGCCTCGTTCCAGATTGCGCGGAACCGCACCTGATTGAGCATGGCAAAAGGCCCTTTCAATCGGCCATGTTTTGAGTACGTTTTGAAGCGTGGATTACACCATGCACAATGTGCATCGTGTTACTATTTGAATTAGATGCCCCGGCCGGATTTATATGCCAGCATTTAGGCAGAGCTTGGCTCATGGGCGCGCTGCTTCATTCATGCGCTCAGCACAGCGACACAAATTCCAGCCTGATGCGTGATCGGCGACCATTGCTACACGTTCAAAGGCAGAAGTGATCAAAATAATAGCTGGTCGTGTTGGTACTGGTACATGAGAACAATAGCAGTCATGCTTTAGGAACCGTGCCGCCCAGCGTCACACTTCCCCCGACAATGTTGTAGCAACGATGCCTGTGCAGGCCTGAGTTCATTCATGTTGTGTGGCGACTATTCTAGTCGTTCGCGGATCAAAGCACTGTCGAAATACGAGCTTAGTTTACTTGTATGAGGGTGTGATGCGTGGACGGGCTCAACGGGCGAGGATCGCTCTCCCGTTGGCAAGTTTCGGTACGAGATTACAGCCATTGGTTGGTAATCTCGCGTGCCTTCCACACCAATCGCTTAATGTTGTGATCGAGCCAACCGATTGCTACCTTATCCGCGCTCCAGTACAGCCACGCAGGAATCCAGATCATTTGTTGCCAGATGAGCATAGCGCATGGTCATCGATAGAGTTTGATGGCCGAGCCAGATTTGTACACGCCTGATGTCGATACCGCCGCGGACCAGACGGGAGGCGCAGGTATGGCGCAGAATATGCGGGACAACCTGAATTGTCTTGGCGTATTCAACTGAGCGTTGACTACCCGCGCTCCAAGACAGCCACGCAGGAATCCAGGTCATTCGTCGCCAGATGGGCATAGCGCATGGTCATCGACAGGGTTTGATGGCCGAGCCAGATTTGTACACGCCTGATGTCGAGCGGGCGTCCTGCAGATCATTCCAGGAAAGACCGATGGCCTCGCCCAAACGGCAGCCAGTATCAACCAGGAACACACTTAATCGGTAACTGTCCTCGCAACGAGATCGTACAGCGGAGAACAAACGTGCTTCCTCATCACTTTCGAGAAAGCGGATGCGGCCTTGCCGCTCTTTTTGTCTTCGGAACTCCGGCAGATTATAGATATCGCCCATTTTTGACGCTTTCCGGAGCAGTTTGCTCAAGGCAGCCATCTTTCTATTGATGGTAGCATTGCTATTGCCACGTTCGCGCAGGGTTCCGATCACAGAATCAAGCATCTCCTGCGTAAAAATGCTGAAACGCTGGCCGCCCAATATTTCACTGACCTCTCCAAGGAAAGAACGCACATTGGTTTTATGCGAGCCCTCATCCCAAAGGATGTTGATATATTGCGCAGTCAAATTGCCGAGAGAATATTCTTTAACCAGTCTTTTGGAACCATTACTGGCTGGCGAGTAGTTGAGATCATAGTCTAGACGGACCGAAAATGCCGATTCAAACCCTGATTGGCGGGGAGGCGGGGCAAATGCCGCAGATGAAATAGTCATGAAAATCGCGCTCTGTTCAATAAAACAATAAACTTGGAAATATATGCCAAGTTGTAGCTGTCTTCCCGAAAAGCGCAATCCGCGCAGCCATGCCTCTTTAGGCTAATAGACTTTCGTTTGATAAAGCCATAACCGGCGATACCAATTTTCAACCCAATGGGCCTCTGTCCAACCATTTCTCATCTCCTCGGCTCGCGGCCGGTCCGGAATCCTTCTCTGAAAATGTCTGTGCGCCGCTGGCACGAGCCCGAACCGAAATGGTTTTGTATAGCTTTGTGCCGTTTGAAACTGCCAACGCTGAAAATGGCTTGTTGATTTATGGATTGAGCGGAAAAGCCAACGCCGGGCAAACCCGGCGTTGGTAGATTTATCTAATGAAAGAATTAGAAATTGCGCTGGAAGCGAATGACGCCAGCGAATGCGTCGTCGTCACCGCGTTCGCCACCGAAGTTAGTATATTCAATTTCGGGGGTGACAACAAAGCCAGGAACCAGTTCATAGTTTACATTCAGAGCAGCAGCGATAGTGCCGTCATCTTCGTAAGCAACTTGACCGTTGATTTCTGCCTTTTCTGATACCTTCGCTGACAGTCCGGCCCAAATTGCGTAGTCACCATTCCACGTACCGTAGTAGCTATCTTCCGACTTGTAGCCGCCCAGTACAAATCCCGAAATAGTATCGTTGAACTTCACATCCAAACGAACTTTGCCAGCAAACTCTTCAACAACTGAGTCGTAGCCAACAACACCAGAAATCGCGCCCCAAGCCTGTTCAAACTTCGCACCTGCAACAACGTGCGGTAGATAGTCCTCAATGATATGGTCGCTATCACCCTGTTCTGCGCCTACGAAGGCAGAGAAACCATTGCCACCGGCAAAGGTGTAGCTGATCTGGTTTGTACGGCCACCGGCATACGAAATCACATCGTCGGCGATTACGTTACCGGCAGAACCGGTCCATGTATCAAACTGAGAATCTGTCAAACCGACGCGAAAGCCACCCAGTTCAATATAAGCATGAGTAAGAGTCGTAGTTTGGCCACCATCAACGGCGTTTTCTTGCAGAACATTGTCAACGGTCGTGTCTTTGCGGCCGACAGTGTAGTCAAAACGCGTCTCAATGAATGAGCGCAATGTACCGAGTTCGGTTTCCGAACGAGCATCAAAACGAACCGTAGCGCGAGATTGCCAGAGATAGGTTTCAAACTTGTCGCCGCTATAAACGTTGTCACCGCCAACAGCTTGAGTACGAACGTAACCACCAATCTTCAGGCATGTCTCTGTGCCAGGGATATAAAAGAAGCCAGCGCCGTATGCATCGCAAACGCGAACATATTCGACAGGCTCTGGTTCAGCGACGACAACTGCGTCTGCGGCGCGTGCGCCGGATACTGCAACGAGGGCTGCAGCGGAGCCGAGAAGTAGGCTCTTAATGTTCATTTCTGACCTCCAGTCAAGATTCGCCGGAGATCAGAGGCAAAAAGCCCATTATATTGAGGTTTAGTGGCCGACCGAGTTGGAAAACAGATTAACCACAAGAACGCCGGCTATAATGAGCGCCAGGCCAATGATTGCCGCAAGATCGAGCGTCTGGCGAAACCAGAACCAGCCGACAGCTGCAATCAGTACGATGCCCGCACCGGACCAGATGGCATAAACAACACCTACCGGGATGGTTCTGATAGGAATCGAAAGCAGATAGAACGCTGCGCCGTAGCCGAAGATGCAGACGAGAGATGGGATCAAGCGTGTAAAGCCTTCCGCCTGTTTCAGTGCGGAAGTGGCGATGACTTCAAAGATTATGGCAGCAAGGAGGTAAACATATGTCATGCGGGATCACCATTGAACGTAGAGCAACGCAAATACACTGCACAGAATGATTCCACTGCCCCGTGCGATGGCGGACAGATTTGCCGGTCAAAGGCTTGATTCGATTCAGTGACTCGCATTTCACCGCTTAGTAATGGCCGATTCTGCACAGAAGAGCCGTTCCAATACCGGCAAGTGCGTGCGGATTTTATTAAAATTCGGGTTACCTATATTACTGAGTGGTAAAGATATTGGAGACGGGACGGCGATTTCGTGGCTTTTGTGCAACAGCGCCCGGTCATAGAGCCTGCACAAGGCGTACCAGAGGACATTCGTGGTTGAAACGCGAGCGCTGGCGAGTATGGTCTGTCGAGAGGAAGGGCGTTACAGCATTTCTTCTTGCACTTAGGGGATGGGGACAGGTTGTCCTTCAGCCAAATTGGAATGCCCAGACCCATTTTTAACTTTGACTGGAGGTCAGAAATGAACATTAAGAGCCTACTTCTCGGCTCCGCTGCAGCCCTCGTTGCAGTATCCGGCGCACGCGCTGCAGACGCAGTTGTCGTCGCTGAACCAGAGCCTGTCGAATATGTTCGCGTTTGCGACACATACGGCGCTGGCTTCTTCTACATCCCAGGCACCGAAACCTGCTTGAAGATCAGCGGTTACGTTCGTTACGATGCAGTAGCTGGTGACGATCCTTACAACGGCGCTGAGCTTGGCACATGGGCAAAGCAGGCACGTGCGACCGTTCGTTTCGACGCACGTAGCGAAACAGAGCTTGGCACACTGCGTTCCTTCATCGAAACACGTTTCGATCACAAGGCATACGGCGGCAACGACGACAATGGTGTTGACGATGCTGGTTCATACTACAGCAACGGCGGCTACATCTCGCACGCTTACATCGAACTCGGTGGTTTCCGCGTTGGTGTTTCCGACTCCCTGTATGATACATGGACCGGTTCTGCTGGTAACGTGATCACAGATGACGCGATCGCTTATGCAGGCGGCCGTACAAACCAGATCAGCTACACTTTTGCTGGCGGCAACGGTTTCTCCGCTTTGATCGGCTTGGAACAGGGTGACTCTTCTCACCTGATCGAAGACTACATGCCACACGTTGTTGCTGGTGTGAAGTTTGAACAGGCTTGGGGTGGTATCTCCGCTGTTGCAGCTTACGACTCAGTTGTTGAAGAGTTCGCTGGTAAGGTTCGTTTGGACGTTAAGTTCACCGACACTGTATCCGGTTTCATCATGGGTGGTTATCAGTCCAACGAAGACGACTTTGATGTTGTTTCCGAAGGCGGCAACTACTACGGTTCATGGAACGGCGACTACGCAATCTGGGGCGGTCTGTCCGCTAAGGTTTCCGAAAAGGCAACTGTTAACTTCCAGGCTGCTTACGAAGAACAGGGCACATTCGCTGCTGCTTTGAACGTGAACTACGAAATCGTACCAGGCTTCGTAATCACTCCAGAAGTAAACTACGCTTCGTTTGACGAAGATCGTGGTTCAGGCGACGACGCTTTCACAGGTATCGTACGTTTCCAGCGTAACTTCTAATCCTTTACTGGATTGGTTGATTGGAACCCGGCAGCGCAAGCTGTCGGGTTTTCTTTTGTTTGCAGGTCCTGATTCTCTGCCCGCCGCATGTTGATATCGCTGCCCGTATCAGGCAGAACATCGGTACAACTCGCCGAATACAAGGACAGGTTTGAAATGCGCGCCTTAAAGAGCTGGTTCTGGCCAGGTATCATCACCATCGCGCTTCTCACAGTTCTTGCCGGCTGGTTTCTTGCCGGTCCGATTGATGCACGCATCACCGATGCGGCGAACGCAGCGCTCGAAACGCAAAATGACTGGGCCAGCGCTGAAGTCGACGGCCGCGATCTGATCCTGAAGGGCGTTGCACCATCGGAAGAAGCGCTGGCCGATGCGTTGAAAATCACCAATGACATCACCGGCGTGCGCATTGTCGACAATCAAACCACCCTTTTGCCGCTTGCGGAGCCATTTTCCTTTGTTGTCACCAAGTCGGATGATGGAATCCTGCTTTCAGGCAATGTTCCTTATGGCGATATGCGTGCAAAAATTCTTGCTGCTGCAGAGCTTGCCATGCCGGGCATAGAGATTCTGGATGAAATGGCAGTTGCGCGCGGCGCACCACCCGCCTTCTTTGATCTTGCGCAATTTGCTTTGGGACAGGCCGCACAATTGACCAATGGCGAAGTGGAAATCTCGGGAAAAACCTATACGATCAGGGGCACGGCGGCGAGTGCCACCGACTATACTGCTATAAATGATGCCTTGAAGAAGCCGCTTCCCGGAGATGCTGCTTTAAGTGAAATCAAGTTGGTCGCACCGTCCGGGCAAGGCGGTTAGAGGGAGCACTTGGATGTGGTACATGATTTCGCAATTATGGCTCTTCCTGCTTGTCGCCATTTTGGTGGGATTCTATGTTGGCTGGTCAACCAGTGACGGAAAAATCAGTTGAATCTGTTTGAGTGCGGGAGATAGAACGCGATGGTCACATTCATTCTTCAAGCGTTGTTTCTCATTGCGGCAGCCTTTATCATTGGCGCTATTTTAGGTAATATTTTCAGGCGCTTATCACCGAAGAAACCTTCGGCTGCTGAAAGCTCCACTCGTGCTGCCGATCTGCGTCTTGCCTCTCAATCCACGCTTGTGGCTGGCAACGACGATGTGAAGAAATCAGCTGTCGCGGCCGCTGCCATGATCCCGCCGGCAGAGCCGGTTCCAGCTGGGCGCGTCAACGCGCCTCGAAAATCCACATTAAATAAGGTTGAACTTCAACCCGCATTGCGCAATCCCCGTCAGGATGATGCCAATCGTCCCGCTTCTTTGAAAAACGCCCGCCGAGGCAAGCCTGACAAGCTGATTGAAATTGACGGTATCGGAGCGGTCATTGAATCGAAGCTCTTCGCCCTCGGCATATATCATTTTGACCAGATTGCTGCCTGGACTGTTGAACAGGCCGATTGGGTGAGTATCGAAATCGGTTTCACAGGCAGGGCAGTGCGCGAGAATTGGGTCAAGCAGGCCGGGGCTTTGGTGAAATCAGCTAAGCCTAAAGCTGCCAGAAAAGTTGCAAATTAGCTTGCCGAAGGGCGAACCACGCACAGCATTACTGCTGTCTGACTAACTCCCACGCAAATCGACACCTGCTGCAAAAGCAGCAATCAGTTCTGGCAACCGCCCGGTTTCAAGAAACGGTGCGTGGCCCTGTCCATTGACATTGATGAATTGCAATGCGGGGTGGCGGCGGGTCATTTCATCAACTGTTTCCTGCGCCAGAAGCGTGGTGTTTTCTCCTCGGATTACCAGCAGCGGCAAGTCCTTCAACAGTTCAAACTGTGCCCAGAGATCCGGGAGTTTCGCGCTGAAATCAATTCCTTCGAGCGTTTTTAAAAGATTGGCATCATAATCTGAACGGATAACACCGTTTTCGTCGCGATAGATGGCATGGGCAAAGCGGTCCCAATCGGCATTGGTCAGAGCGGGGAAAGCCTTGCCATGCACTGCTTTTTGCAACGCGGCGGCTTGTTGCCAATCGGCGGGAGCTTTCGCGGTCGACAGATAATCACGGATCTGTCTGAAGCCTTCTGCAACGATCTCAGGCCCGATATCGTTGAAGATCACGCCGCTCAGGATGTGCGGGAAGACGACTGCGAGGACATGGATAACGAGTCCGCCGCGCGAGGTGCCGAGGAAAACCGCCCGCTCGATGTTGAGCGCCTTCAAACCTGCCAGCACATCGCCTGCTTCAATCCGGATATTGTAGTTTTTCCAATCCGGATCGTAGGCCGAAAGCCCGCGACCGCGATAATCGAATGTCACGACTTTACGCGGTGTTTCCGGATGGCTGGCAAGTGTCAGCGCAAGCTCGTGAAAATCCCGGCTGTTCCGCGTCAATCCGGGAAGACAGACAAGCGGCAGGTTTTCATTTTCGACTGTGGAGTTGTAAACGCGGGCATAAAGCTTCAACCCGTCTGGCGCATCGAAAAAGACTTCGTTGAAAGAACCGCTCACGATACTCGCTCCATTATAAAAATACCTCCCTGCTGCGGGCAGGGAGGACTAACCTTTCTCAAACGATCAGATAACTCAAGTCAGCCGCGGCGACCTGCCGTCAGGTCGCTTTCGATCTGAGCCTTGCCGGTTAGCCGTGCTTTATAGACCTGATAGTTTTCCATGACCCGCTGCACATAATTGCGTGTTTCGGTATAGGGAATCCGCTCGATCCAATCGACAACCTCATCTACCGACTTGCCGCGGGGATCGCCATATTTGGCTTTCCATTCATTGGCGCGCGTCGGTCCGGCATTGTAACCGGCAAATGTAAGCACATACGAACCATCGAACTTCGCTATCTGCTCACCGAGGAATTTCGCGCCGAGCGTGGCATTATAGGCGGCATCCGTGGTCAGGCGGGCCTGCGAATAATTCATGCCTGCACGTGTTGCCACACCTTTGGCAGTTCCGGGCAGGAGTTGCAGCAGGCCACGCGCACCGGCACTTGAAACGGCACCGGGATTAAACTCGCTTTCCTGCCGTGCAATCGCATAGGCAAGGGCAGTTCCCGACCCGGAAATATTGGCATTGCCCGGAATCGCACCGACGGGGTGCGAAAGTGCGCCCACATCAATACCGCGTTGCGCGGCTGCCTTGCCGACACGAAGGGCAACAAAATGGTTGTTCTTGCGTTCGGCCATTACGGCCAGCAAAGCCAGCTCGCCGGGACTATCAAGTTCTTGAGCAAGGCTGGTGTAGAGCATGGCAGCACGGCTGTCATAGTCTGTCTGTTCGAGCCGCTGTATCGCACGTACCGCTTCGCGACCGGCAAAGCGATTACGCTCGGCATCGGTTGGCTTGGGGTAGGGCAATTGCAAACTGTTCTGGCCGAGTTTGGCAGCGGCCAGCTGGCCGTAGAATGTCGTGCCGTAGCGGGAAGCGCGTGCATAATAGTCACGGGCGCTGCCTGCACTGCCTTCTTCAGCCGCACGGCCCAGCCAATAATAAGCACGTGATGCTGACATTGGCCGCGATGAGATTTCCGCTATACGAGCGAAATGGCGTTGCGCAGTTTTCGGATCACGAAGAGCCCGCAAGGCATACCATCCCGCGTGGAATTCCGCATCCGCGGCCACGCTTGGCGTTTCAGCGCTGTGCATGGCAGCCACACGGTAAGCACGTTTGGCATCGCCAATATCCAGCAATTCACGCGAGAGTACACGACGCTCCGTCCACCACGCATCCGGGTCTACAAGCGAAGCAGCATCGCGGGGTGCCGTGTTGATTACGTCCGCCGCTTCCTTGTATTTTTCCTGACGACGCAAATACTGCGCTTTGGCGAAAATATAGGCGGCATTAGATTTCCATGACCCGTCGACCTCAGCCAGCTTCTTGCCCGCATCGGGGGACTTTTGCAGCACAGCAGCAAAACCCTGATAAAGCGAGGAAGCATTGGCAAGCTTGGCAACACGGCCGGCAGATTTGACCTTGCCTTCGTAAAGCATGGTCAGCATTCGTGTCAGATGGTCGGAACGCGAAATGACCTGCGAAAATTCCTTCAGGACCATTGCTTCCTGATTGTCATCAAGCTTTTTGCTGCGCCAGAACGGTCCCAGTACTGCCTGTGCCGCACGGGCATTGCCGTTAGCAACATGGGCGCGGGCAAGAATGACAACGCCTTCCACTGTCTGTGGCGCAGTATTTCCAAAGGCATTGATAACAACCGAAGGCGCCGGATTTTCCTTGTAAAGCGCCCGTTCGGAATTGTTCCGGAAAGTGGCCATGCCCGGCCAGCCCGGAAGCTCTGCCGCAGCATTGGCAATCTCGGAAGAGGGGAGACCTGGAGCATTGGAGAGACCGATTGCCCATGTCAGGATATGGCGGTCCAGCGCCTGAGCAGGCAGGCCATTACGAATGCCAACCGCACGCCGTACATCACCGGACGAAATTGCATCAAGTCCGCTCTTCAAGCTTCCGGCGATGGCTGACGGCTTGGAAGGCTGCGCTATTCCAGACGTCGTAACAGGGTCCGGATGGGTGATCGCCTGCATGGCCGGATTAGCCCGCGTCTGGGTCGGGGCAAAGGGACGCAATGTAGGTGTTGGCACGCCATTTTGGGCATGGGTCGTCGTTACCGCCAGGGCGCAGGCGGATCCGAGAAGAACAAGACGCAAAACAGAAGTTCTCAGCATACAGACTACCGGTTATTCAAAGGGTTGGATCCATGGCCCCTGATCCAGAGACCTGTAAACCAGATAATAATGGCGGACGTATGAAAGCGGTATTAACGAAAGGTTATCCCGCTCGATTGGATTTGAACAGATCAAAGGCAACAAGCCCCTGTTTCCCGTTCGAACTCAAAACTTGATCGTTGCGATCACGGAAGTGTGAAAAGAGAATTGGGCAGCAGATTGCTGATATTGAAGAAATACCGGCTCATCATCATTTGAATGATTGTTTAATTGAACGATCGTTTCATTAATTTGGGTGGCTGTTGCCCCAAATTGACCATGCAGCGTGCAAAAAAGGCCATGTGAGTCGTGTTTTTTCGAATTGGAGAGAAGCTCTCTGGGAAAAATCATAAAAACGCGAGCAAAATCGCAAAATTTGGGAGCAAAATAGCAACTTTCGCATGTAAAATGGTTGCGTGAGGTTGTTGATTTTCATAACGCAAATGAACTTGTGCCGTAAGGCTCGTCCGACTATGGTGCGCCACCTTCTTTCCGGCTAAGGAAAGTTGAAAATCGATTGTTATTCTGGAGTTTCCCATGCTGAAAGGCTCAATTACCGCACTCGTCACGCCATTTCTCGATGATGGTGCGTTTGACGAAAAAGCCTTTCGCAGCTTTGTTTCCTGGCAAATAGAAGAGGGAACAAATGGCCTTGTCCCCGTTGGTACAACCGGCGAATCCCCAACGCTTTCCCACGCGGAACACAAGCGTGTTGTCGAGGTTTGCATTGAGGAAGCGGCTGGAAAAGTGCCCGTTATCGCTGGCGCCGGATCAAACAATACCCGCGAAGCCATTGAATTAGCTGAGTTTTCTGAAAAGGCGGGCGCGGATGCAATTTTGGTTGTCACACCCTATTACAACAAGCCCAGCCAGCGCGGTCTTTACGCCCACTATAAGGCGATTGCTGAATCCGTATCACTGCCAATCATCATTTACAATATTCCGGGTCGCTCGATTATAGACATGACGCCGGAAACGATGGGTCAACTGGCCAATGATTTCAAGAACATCGCTGGCGTCAAGGATGCGACGGGCAAGATCGAACGCGTCTCTGAGCAGCGCATTAGCTGTGGTAAGGACTTCATTCAATTGTCCGGCGAAGATGCTACCGCGCTAGGTTTCAATGCTCACGGCGGCGTAGGTTGCATTTCAGTGACATCCAACGTGGCACCACGCCTTTGTGCTGAATTTCAGGCGGCAACACTTGCCGGAGATTATGCCAAGGCGTTGGAAATACAGGATAAATTGATGCCATTGCACAAGGCTATGTTCATTGAGCCAAATCCCAGCGGCCCGAAATACGCGCTTTCCAAGCTCGGCAAAATACAAAATGCACTGCGCTCCCCTATGGTTCAGATCGAAGCTGCCACTGCGGCCCGTATCGATCAGGCAATGCGTCACGCGGGACTGGTGAATTAAGGTTAGAAATCCCATATATATTGCATGAATAAGCCCAAAACTGCTTCAAAACCCATAACGGTTCGCAAAATCATTGCCGAAAACCGTAAAGCTCGCTTCAATTTCGAGATTCTCGACACGCTAGAGGCTGGCATCGTTCTGGCTGGTACTGAGGTCAAATCCCTTCGTAACAACCAGTCGAATATTGCCGAGAGCTATGCAAGTTTCGAAAATGGTGAATTCTGGCTGATCAACTCCTATATCCCTGAATATCTACAGGCGAACAGGTTCAATCATCAGCCGCGTCGCCATCGTAAGCTATTGATAAGCAAGCGTGAAATGTCGCGCCTTGGTCAATCGGTGGATCGTGAAGGCATGACAATTGTGCCGCTGAAACTCTATTTCAACGATCAGGGCAGGGCGAAGCTGGAGATTGCAGTTGCCCGCGGCAAAAAGCTGCACGATAAACGCGAGACTGAAAAGCAACGCGACTGGAACCGGGAGAAATCCCGACTGCTGCGGGATCGTGGCTGATAACTGGTTCTAGAATTTACCCAGTAATATCATTGAGATAGCGTCGAACTTCCGCAAAAACGCTCTTGAACATCGGGGTTGTCAAACGCCCGGTATTCGTGTTGTAGCGCGAGCAATGATAGCTGGAGAAAATGCGGATATTGCCAATATCGTTTTGCCCGCCATGGCTGAACGGATATTTCGCAACCGGTCTTTTAAATGCCCGGACTGTCGACTGATGTGCGATTGTTCCAAGAGTAACAATAGCCCTTAAATTACTGAATTGTTCTATAGTGGGCGTAAGAAACCGTCGGCAATTACTGATTTCGCCACCAACCGGCTTGTTTTCCGGTGGAACGCATCTGACAGCATTCGTGATGGATGCATTCACCAGTTGCAGTCCGTCATCGGGGCGCGCTGCAAATGTTCCACGCGAGAAGCCATACTCGGATAGCGTGCTGTAGAGCAGATCGCCCGCGTAATCGCCGGTAAATGGTCGTCCGGTGCGGTTGGCTCCGCGAACGCCGGGAGCAAGACCAACAATCAACAATTGTACGGAATCAACACCGCCAACAGGCAAAAATGTTGGTACAGGCGCATTGTGCCAGTTTGGCTCCTTTAGCCGCCACTCGGCGATAAAGTCATGTAAACGCTGGCAAATCGGGCAATCTGGGGAGGGTTCGACACTCATAGGTCGCTAGAAAGCATAATGCCGCACGGATTTCCATGCGGCATTTTCTTGATCCTGTTTAAAGGCTCAATATTCGACTTGTTCTTCTTCGATACGCTGACGTGGCGCACGCTCTGAAGCCTCGCGGCCGATTTCATTGCGTAGCGATGTTAGGTCGATGAAGTGGTCAGCCTGACGGCGCAGTTCGTCGGAAATCATTGGCGGCTGGGTTGAAAGCGTTGAAACAACGCTGACCTTGCGGCCTTTCCGCTGCAGAGCTTCTACTAGAGAGCGGAAATCGCCGTCTCCGGAGAAGATAACAAAGTGATCTACTGTATCAGTAAGTTGCATAGCATCGACAGCAAGTTCGATGTCCATATTGCCCTTGATCTTACGACGGCCAGCAGAATCAGTAAATTCCTTAGCAGGCTTGGTTACAACCTTGTAACCGTTATAGTCTAGCCAGTCTATCAAAGGGCGAATTGAAGAGTATTCTTGGTCTTCAACTAGTGCAGTATAATAATAAGCCCGCAACAAATACCCACGCTTCTGAAAAGCTGTGAGCAACTTGCGGTAATCAATATCAAATCCAAGTACCTTGGAAGCTGCATATAGATTTGCACCGTCAATGAACAAGACGATCTTTTCCCGTGGGTCAAACATAATAAGGTTCCATTTCGAAAATCTGAGCGTCAATTTCAAATGAGCTTGTTTTGTAAAGTAGCCCGATCTGATCTTATACGAAAGTCTAATATATTAAGTACGTCGAGTTCGCAGAAAAGCCAATACCCCGGCTTGCAATTTTGTACACATAACTAGACAGAAGTGTTCAATATTCGGTTGATTTTCACCTCTAACATTCGAACGCGTTGAATCTGTGACGCGCTTTTGCTTGTTTTTTGCCTGCAACCGCGTTATGTCCGCAGTAATCCGCTAATTCGTTTAAAAATGAAAGGGGCAGTTCATGGCCCGCGTCACTGTTGAAGATTGCGTTGACAAGGTAGAGAACCGTTTTGAACTGGTTCTGCTTGCCAGCCATCGCGCCCGTCTTATTTCGCAAGGCGCTGCGATCACTATCGATCGCGATAATGATAAGAACCCCGTTGTTGCGCTGCGCGAGATTGCAGACGAAACGCTGTCGCCAGGCGACCTGAAGGAAGACCTCATTCATTCCTTGCAGAAGCATGTTGAAGTTGATGAACCTGAAGCTGCCGCATCTGTACCGGTTGCTGCAATCGAAGGTCAGGTTGCTGAAACTGCAGCTGACGACGATGACAATGTTTCCTTCGACTCCATGTCTGAAGAAGAATTGCTGGCTGGCATCGAGGGTCTTGTGGCCCCGGAAAAAAGCGACGACTACTAATCAAATATCGCGTGAAAGCGCGATAAGCAGCCAATTTCGGCTTTTGATGCGTCGCAGCTTCTGCGGCGCATTATTTTTGCGTCTTGGTAACGCAATTACCATATAGGCTGCATACTCTACAGTATGTATGTGAATTCCGTGTGTGAGGTGCCCGTCCATGATGCGTCAGTATGAGCTTGTCGAGCGTGTTCAGCGTTACAAGCCTGACGTCAATGAGGCGCTGCTTAACAAAGCCTATGTTTATGCAATGCAGAAGCACGGGCATCAGAAGCGCGCATCGGGCGACCCTTATTTTTCTCATCCGCTGGAAGTGGCGGCAATCCTGACGGACATGCATCTCGACGAAGCAACAATCGCTATCGCTCTTCTGCATGATACTATCGAAGATACGTCAGCAACGCGCCAGGAGATTGATACACTTTTCGGGCCGGATATCGGCAAGCTTGTTGAAGGCCTGACCAAACTTAAAAAGCTTGATCTTGTCTCCAAGAAAGCTGTTCAGGCCGAGAATCTACGCAAGCTGCTGCTGGCGATTTCAGATGATGTTCGCGTTCTCCTCGTCAAGCTTGCCGATCGTTTGCACAATATGCGCACACTTCACCATGTGCCTGAAGACAAGCGCTTGCGCATCTCGGAAGAGACGATGGATATCTATGCGCCATTGGCTGGCCGCATGGGTATGCAGGATATGCGCGAAGAGCTGGAACAGCTTGCTTTCCGCTATATTAATCCTGAGGCCTTCAATGCGGTAACCAATCGGCTCGCCGAGTTGATGGAGAAGAATCGCGCCACGCTGCAGCAGATCGAAACTGATCTCTCCAGCCTGTTTGAAAAGAACGGCATCAAATCGAGCGTTAAAAGCCGGCAGAAGAAGGCTTGGTCCGTCTTCCGCAAGATGGAGAGCAAAGGGCTTTCGTTCGAGCAATTATCCGATATTTTTGGCTTTCGAGTTGTCGTTGATACTGTGGCGGATTGCTATAATGCGCTTGGTATCATCCATACCACATGGTCGATGGTTCCGGGCCGTTTCAAGGACTATATCTCGACACCCAAGCAGAACGATTACCGCTCGATCCATACTACGATTGTTGGTCCATCGCGCCAGCGTGTGGAATTGCAGATACGCACCCGCGAGATGAACGATATCGCTGAGTATGGCGTGGCTGCACACTCGATCTACAAGGATCGTGGTAGTGCGCAAAACCCGCACGTTATCTCTACGGAAACCAACGCCTATGCATGGCTTCGCCAGACAATTGAGGCTTTGGCGGAAGGCGACAATCCGGAAGAGTTTCTCGAACATACCAAGCTCGAACTGTTTCAGGATCAGGTATTCTGCTTTACGCCAAAAGGCCGGCTGATTGCACTGCCACGCGGCGCGACACCAATCGATTTTGCCTATGCTGTTCATACGAACATCGGCGACAGCTGCGTCGGCGCCAAGGTGAATGGCCGCATCATGCCGCTAATGACGGTTTTGCATAATGGTGATGAAGTCGACATTATTCGTTCAAAGTCGCAGACGCCGCCAGCAGCATGGGAAGGTATCGTTGTTACAGGCAAAGCAAGAGCAGCGATCCGTCGCGCGACCCGCCTTGCCGTACGCAAGCAATATTCCGGATTGGGCATGCAAATCCTTGAACGCGCGTTTGAGCGGGCAGGGAAGGTCTATTCACGCGATGAGCTGAAGAAAGGCCTGCCACGACTTGCACGTAAGGAAATCGATGATGTTCTAGCCGCTGTAGGTCGCGGCGAACTCCCGTCATCCGATGTTATGAAGGCAGTCTATCCAGAATATCAAGACGCCAAGGTGAAGCCTACTCCGAGCGAGCGTGAAGAGGGCTGGGTGAACTTCCGCAATACTTCCGGCATGATCTTCAAGATGCCTGAGGGTGCCGAACCCGGCGGCCCGCAAGCCTTGCCTATTCGCGGCGCAAGCCATGATATGCCGGTGCACTTCTCGCCCGAGGGCGCAGTGCCGGGAGATCGCATTGTCGGTATTCTCCAGCCCGGTTCTGGTATGACGATTTATCCGATTCAGTCTTCGGCACTCATGGCTTACGACGATCAGCCGGAACGCTGGATTGACGTGCGGTGGGATGTGGACGAGAGCCGTCGTGACCGTTTCCCGGCACGGATCAACATTTCGGCAATCAATGCGCCGGGTTCATTGGCTGAGATTGCACAGATCATCGCAGAGAACGAAACCAATATTCACAATCTATCGATGGTTCGGACTGCGCCGGATTTCACCCAGATGATCGTTGATCTCGAAGTCTGGAACCTGAAGCATCTCAATCGGATATTGTCTAAACTCAAAGAGAGCAATTGCGTCAGTGACGCTCAGCGCGTCAACGGCTAAGAAATTTAGAATCTTTAGCGGGGAAAGCATGAACACAAACGAAGTCCTGGATGTATTCCGCGAGGCCGGTGCGGTTTTGGAAGGCCATTTTATTCTGACATCGGGATTGCGCAGCCCGGTATTCTTGCAAAAAGCCCGCGTTTTCATGCATGCCGATAAAACTGAACGCGTTTGCCGCGGACTTGCTGAAAAGATTAAAAATGCTGATCTGGGACCAATAGACTATGTCGTTGGACCGGCGATCGGTGGCATTATCCCTGCTTATGAAACCTCACGCCATCTGGGTGTTCCAGCAATCTGGGTCGAACGTGAGAACGGCACCTTCAAGCTCCGCCGCTTTGAAATTGCAAAAGGCGCACGCGTCGTCATCGTCGAAGATATTGTAACGACCGGCCTTTCCATCCGCGAAACCGTGACATGCTTGCAGGAATTGGGCGCTGAGGTTGTTGCCGCCGCTTGCATTATCGACCGGTCTGCCGGGAAAAGTGATGTCGGTGTTCCGTTGATTGCACTGGCGGAGTATGAAGTTCCGGCTTATCCTGCAGACAAGCTTCCGCCGGAACTTGCCGCAATTCCGCCCGTTAAACCGGGTAGCCGCAATATATGATCGAACAGATGTCCAGTGCGAGTCCTCTGGCTTGCACTTTGGATAAGAGGACTGAACCAAATGCTCTTCAGGCAGCGCAACGTTCCCGGCTTTCGCGAGCGGATTCGCCTCGCGCTCTGGCCGCGCCGCTCGGTTAGCCGGTCGTTGCGCTATTTCGGCAAGCGCGTGCTGCGTCTGCGCGCAACGCCCCATTCCATAGCAATCGGTTTTTCCTGCGGAATATTTGCCGCATTCATTCCGATTCTTGGCGTTCATATTGCCGTAGCTCTGGCAATTGCCTGGCTTATCGGCGGTAATATCGCTGCGGCCGTTATCGGCACAACATTGGGCAACCCTTTGATTCTGCCCTTCATTTGGGCTGCTACGCTGGAAGTCGGCCGCTTCGTCATGACAGGAAACTTGAGCGGCGATCCTCTGCCGCCGCATCTTGGCGGAATGCTGCGTCACCTTGATTTCGGTGTCTTGTGGCATCCTTTGATTGAACCAATGTTGATTGGAGCGGTGCCGCTTGGCTTGGCTGCGGCTGCTCTTGCTTATTTTCCAATTCGCTGGGCTGTCGCCAGTTTTCAGAGCAGACGTCCGGTTGTTCAACTGCAAAAGATCACTGAAACCCCATGATTGTTGGCGTCGGAAGCGACTTGATCGATATCAGACGGATTGAAAAAACCCTTGAGCGCCATGGAAAGCGCTTCATCGATCGGGTCTACACGCCCATTGAGCAAGCGAAATCCGAACGACGAAACCAACGCGCGGCATCATACGCGAAGCGCTTTGCCGCCAAGGAAGCTTGCGCCAAAGCCCTCGGTACGGGGCTCGCACAAGGCGTATTCTGGCGGGATATGGGCGTCGTCAATCTGCCCAGCGGCGCACCGACCATGAAGCTCACCAATGGTGCGGCGGACCGATTGGCAAAGCTTATCCCGGCAGGTTTTAATCCGCGTATCCACGTGACCATCACTGATGATTTCCCTCTGGCACAAGCTTTCGTGATCATCGAGGCGTTGAAAATCGAAGAATAGCCGTATTCAAAGGGCAATCAGCGGCATTGCTCCCAGAGCCCTCAGCGGTTAAGAGGGGGCACATTCTGTTTTGGAGATATAAGAAGCGTGAGCGATAAAGCTGTTGTGAAAAATTCCGGTGGTCTTGGCGAGACAGTCAGCGTCATCGTGCAGGCGCTCCTGCTTGCTCTGGTCATCCGGACACTGCTGTTCCAGCCGTTCAACATCCCTTCCGGTTCCATGCGTCCGACGCTGTTGGAAGGTGACTATCTCTTCGTTTCGAAATTCTCCTATGGCTATTCGAAATATTCGATCCCGTTCGCTCCGGAGCTGTTTTCGGGACGCATCTGGAGTGGTGATCCGCAGCGCGGCGATATCGCCGTATTCCGCAAGCCAAATGATACGTCACTTGATTTCATCAAGCGCGTCATAGGCCTGCCGGGTGACAAGATTCAGATGCGCAGTGGTGTGCTTTACATCAATGATGTTGCTGTGCCTCGTGAGAAGGTTGGCCAGATCGATAATCCGGATATTACTGAAGCATCTGGTCCGGTGGATGTTTATCGCGAAGTCCTGCCGAATGGCATTACCTATGACACTTTGGACCTGATACCCAACAGCGTTGGTGATGATACGCGCGAATTTGTTGTACCTGCCGGGCACTATTTCATGATGGGCGATAATCGCGATAATTCCAGCGATAGCCGTTTCGATGTGGGCTATGTTCCGATTGAGAATTTTATCGGGCGTGCAAACATTATCTTCTTCTCTATTGCCGGCAAGGCAAGCCCGCTTGAAATTTGGCGCTGGCCATCTGAACTGAGATTCGATCGCTTGCTGCACAGCGTTAACGCAGCGCCGAATTCGGTCCAGAAAAATTGATCTGAAAATGAGTCTGTCAGCCGAAGCCGTTCAAAAACTTGAAGAAAAAACGAAGCATGTCTTTCGTGATCTCGGGCGGCTTGAACGTGCGCTGACACACTCAAGTGCGCGCCCGTCGGCAGGCTCGGATTATGAGCGGCTGGAGTTTCTTGGCGACCGGGTGCTTGGGCTTGTTATTGCGGATATGCTGTTTCGTGCCTATCCAACGGCTGCGGAAGGCGAGCTGTCTTTGCGGCTCAACTCGCTTGTGAATGCTGATACCTGCGCTGCTGTTGCAGACGAAATTGGTCTACACGAGTTCATCAAGACTGGTTCTGATGTAAAAGGTTTGGCGGACAAACGTCTCAAAAGCCTGCGCGCGGACGTCGTTGAATCCTTGATCGCAACGATTTATCTGGACGGCGGGCTCGAAGCGGCGCAACCTTTCATCGAGAGATATTGGAACGCGCGGTCAAAAGGAAGTAATTCCGCCCAGCGCGATCCTAAAACTGAATTGCAGGAATGGGCACATCAGCAGGATGGAGCCCAACCTTTATACAGCGTTGTTGAACGAACCGGACCTGATCATGACCCGCAATTTACGATCCGGGTCAACGTAAAAGGCTTCGAGCCAGCGACAGGCAAAGGCCGTTCCAAGCGTCTGGCGGAACAGGAAGCCGCCATTGCATTGCTTTATCGTGAAGGCGTTCGACAGAAGACGCAGGAAGACACAGGAAATGACTGAACAGGAACAGACACCCGCGAGCGAAGCTGAACAAGCCGTTCCGACACGTTCGGGCTTTATTGCCCTGATTGGTGCACCAAATGCCGGTAAGTCAACGCTGGTGAACCAGCTTGTTGGCAGCAAGGTCTCGATCGTGACGCACAAGGTACAGACGACAAGGGCGCTAGTTCGCGGTATTGTCATACACGAGCAGACACAGATGGTGCTGGTCGACACGCCCGGTATTTTTAAACCCAAACGCCGCCTTGATCGTGCCATGGTGACCACTGCTTGGGGCGGCGCAAAGGATGCTGATCTGATTCTGGTACTCATCGATGTCGAACAGGGCATTGATGATGAGGCTGAAATTCTTCTGGAAAGCCTGCGTGACAAGAAGCGCAAAGTCATACTTGTCCTGAACAAGGTTGATCGCATCGAAGCGCCGATGCTGCTTGAACTTGCCAAAAAGGCCAATGAAAAGGTCAAATTTGATCAGACCTTCATGATTTCGGCGCTCAAAGGTTATGGTTGTAAGGATTTGCTGAAGTATCTGGCGGAAAACCTGCCGGAAGGTCCTTGGTATTATCCTGAAGACCAGATTTCCGATATGCCAATGCGCATGCTGGCCGCCGAAATCACCCGCGAAAAGCTTTATCTGCGCCTGCATAATGAGCTGCCTTATTCCTCGACAGTCGAGACCGAAAGCTGGGAAGAGAAGAAGGATGGTTCAGTCCGGATTCAGCAGGTCATCTATGTCGAACGTGACAGCCAGAAAAAGATTGTTCTTGGTCATGAGGGTCAGGCCATAAAATCGATTGGTCAGGCTGCGCGCAAGGAGTTGATGGAAATCCTGGAGCAGAAGGTTCACCTGTTCCTTTTCGTCAAGGTTCGTGACAATTGGGGCAATGATCCCGAGCGCTATCGCGAAATGGGGCTTGAATTTCCGCAGTAATAGCGCCAAGTCTCGGCTATGGAATGGCGGGACGAAGGCATCATCCTTGGGACAAGACGGCACGGGGAAACCAGTGCCATACTTGAACTGATGACCCGCGAGCATGGCCGTCATCTTGGCTTGGTGCGTGGCGGCCGTTCACGTCGCATGCAGCCATTGCTGCAAGCCGGAAACCGTGTCGATGTTATCTGGCGTGCCCGTATGGATGAACATCTGGGCATGATGC
Organism: Phyllobacterium sp. YR531; assembly: GCF_000282595.1. Classification (GTDB taxonomy): domain Bacteria; phylum Pseudomonadota; class Alphaproteobacteria; order Rhizobiales; family Rhizobiaceae; genus Phyllobacterium. The sequence goes on along the minus strand of NZ_AKIZ01000038.1, from coordinate 171,123 downwards.
AGGTTGAGCCGGTTAGCTTTTCGGCAGCACGGCTCATCGAGCAACCGGTTGCATTATATGGCTTGCAGCTCGCAGCTTCTCATTTACGTCTCTTACCCGAACGCGACCCGCATCAGAATCTCTTCGAAATACTCGCGGTCATTCTCGAACATTGTGAAGACACCATGATCGCTGGTGAATTGCTGTTGCGTTTCGAGGTGTTGATGCTGGAAGAACTTGGTTTCGGCCTTGATTTGAAGAGTTGTGCCGCAACAGGTATTGCCAGCGATCTGACTTATGTCTCTCCCAAATCGGGCAGGGCAGTTTCACGCGATGCGGGTGCACCATGGGCGGACAAGTTGCTGGTCATGCCACCCTTCATGGTCAGTTCAAATATCCGGGCCCTGTCTATGACTGAGATCAGCGATGCATTTCGTTTGACCAGTTTTTTCTTCACAAGACATGTATGGGAACCCCGCGCGCAAAAAGCGCCTGAAGCACGTGACGGCTTTTTGAACGCTATCGCCAGATCATTAAAAAACAGCGACGGCGAGAGCGCGTCCGCCGAAGAAAGGCCGGTTCATCATGAGTGATGACGTCGTAAGCACTATCGACTTCCCTGGGGGTGTCGGAAAGTTGCCATTGGGCGATCTGGCGGTTCGCAGTGGTCTCGAGATACTGCAGGCAATGCTTCGCGGAGAATATCCAGCGCCCCATATTGCCAAGACACTTTCTTTCACGTTGCATGAGGTGGAACAGGATCGTGTGGTTTTTAAAGGCCTACCATCGATAGAGCACCTCAATCCTATGGGCGGTGTGCATGGCGGTTGGATTGCAACGTTGATGGACTCGGCGCTGGCATGTTGTGTCATGACCACTCTGAAGCCGGGTGAAGCCTATACAACGGCAGAGTTCAAAGTAAACTTGGTACGACCATTGAGTCCCGGGATGGGCATGGTGTTCTGCGAAGGCCGGTTAATCCATCGTGGACGCACACTTGCCACCTCCGAAGCATTCCTGAAAGACCAGAACGGCAAACTGCTTGCGCACGGTACCGAGACTTGTTCGATTTTCCCACTCGAAAGCTTTGTCAGAGCCAAATAATTGGTACAATTGAATAAAATTTGTTGAAATTCTGCAACTTTTTCATAGCAAATGTGGCGAGCCGACACATGGGCTGATGAAGTCGTTGACTTGATGGCGGCGCTGTGCTGAACATTAATTCATTGCAGAATGCAAAAGTTCTGTGGGGTGCGGTCGAGGAGGACCGCGGGGGAGGAAGTAATGGACAATTTCTTGACCGGCTTGAAAGCCGCTGTCGACACTATGGGACCAACTGTCCTGTTGCCTATCGTCATATTTATCATTGCTTTGATACTGGGAGCAAAAGTTGGCCGGGCGTTCCGCGCGGCAGTGACGATTGGCGTTGCCTTTATAGGTATTAATCTTGTTCTCGGCCTTATGCTTACCTCGATAGGCGATGTGGCAAAGGCAATCGTGACCAATACTGGAATTCAGCGAGATATCGTCGATGTGGGCTGGCCGTCTGCTGCCGCCATCGCCTTCGGTTCATCGGTGGGCTTGTGGGTGATTCCCATCGCAATCGCCGTCAACATTGTTCTGCTTCTAACGCGTATGACACGCACGTTGAACGTTGACGTTTGGAATTTCTGGCACTTTGCATTCATCGGATCGCTTGCCGTAGCGGCAACCAACAGTCTTGTTTACGGGTTGATTGTAGCTGCCTTGATGGTGGCGCTTTGCCTGTTGTTTGCTGACTGGTCGGCGAAAGCCGTGCAGAAGTTTTACGGTATTCCCGGCATTTCCGTGCCACATCTGGCATCCGCTCAGATTTTGCCCATCGCTATCGTTCTCAACTGGATCATGGATCGCATTCCGGGCATCAACAAGATCGAACTCAATACCGAAACATTTGAAAAACGCTTTGGTGTTTTCGGTGAGCCGGTCATTCTTGGGCTGATCATTGGTTTGGTGCTCGGCATTATCGCTTACTACAATGCCGGTGATTTTGGTGTTGTTCTCACCAAGGTTCTCCAGACCGGCATGACACTTGCTGCAGTAATGTTGCTATTGCCTCGCATGGTCAAAATCCTCATGGAAGGTCTGCTGCCAGTATCGGATGCTGCACAGGAGTTTGTGCGCAAACGGACCGGTGATCGTGAACTGCTCGTAGGGCTCGACTCAGCTATCCTGATCGGCCATCCAGCGGCAATTTCTTCTTCGCTGATCCTCGTTCCGATTGCCATCATCCTGTCAGTGATTCTGCCCGGAAACCGTGTAATCCTTTTTGCGGATTTGGCAGTTATCCCGTTTATTGTCGCGATGACTGCACCCTTGCTGAAGGGTAATGTGTTCCGCATGGTCATCGTCGGTACATTCACGTTGGCCGTTGGTTTCTACGTCGCCAACGCACTCGCACCACTCTTCACCGCAGCAGCGCAGTCTTCGGGCTTCCAGATGCCTGCAAATGCGGTTCAGATTACCAGCGTGGTCGATGGCTTCCTCTGGATACCTTATGTTGTCATGGCTCTCATCAATAATCTCGGTGCGATTGGCCTTGCTGTTCTGGCGGTCATTATCGCCGGTTCGTTCTGGGCCTATCGCCGTAACACAGCTGCCTGGGAGAGGGCAGCCGGTGCAGATGATGAGATCACTGAAACAAACTGAGTCGTATTGAGTGGAGTTACCAAATGGCGCAAGCCTTAATGAACTACCTCGACCCCGGAGCCATTCTTCTCGGGGTCGAGGCCAAAAGTGATCAAGAGGTGATACGGCTTTTGGCAGAGCGGCTTCATTCCCTCGGGTATGTTAAACCAAGCTTTGCAGAGGCTGTTCTGGCACGGGAAGCCCAACTGCCGACCGGGCTGCCACTGGGCGGCGATAATAATGTTGCCGTACCGCATACAGATCCCGAGCATGTTTTGAAGCCGGGTCTGGCATTTGCCGCGCTGACGGCACCGGTCTCGTTCTCCAATATGGAAGATCCGGATGAAAAGCTGCCGGTCAGACTGGTCTTTCTCATGGCTCTTAATGACAAGGACAAACAGGTTGAAATGCTTCAGGAAATCGCGGGTGCAATTCAGTCACCTGAGACAATTGACGCATTGATTAAATCGAAATCCGTGGAAGACGTTTCACGCTTACTCGGCTAAATTGCAAGCGTGAATCAGGGGGGCATTTATGACCAAGCCGAAGACCGTATTATTTGCTTGTGGGACGGGTATTGCAACATCGACCGTTGTTGCCCATGCCGTAGAGGATGCATTAAAAAAACGCGGCATAAGCATTGCAACACGGCAGTGTAAAACTACAGAAGTTGTCAGCCATCTGGCAGACGTCGATCTTGTTGTATCAACCGCGCAGTTACCGAAAGACCTTGGCAAACCTGCGATCACGACACTTGCCTTCCTCACCGGCATCGGCAAGGATGACGTGCTCGATAAGATTGAAACAATTCTCAAGAGTTAAGCCTGCACAAATCGTCCGGCCGCCGCTCACTGAAATGGGTGGCGGTTCTTTTGCAAAATATTGGCCAAATAAAGCCTTACTCTTCGAGCAATCAACGCCCCTGACCATGGGGGCGGTGTATATGCGTATTCTGGCTGCGATAATTCTTTTCCTTGGCTTGATGTCCAATGTGAAGGCTGCGGACCTCATCAATTTTTGGGACCAGCCGCAGCACGGCGGCAATAGTTTTAACCGGCTTCCACCCGATCAGGCCTATTTCGATGCGTTGCGAAAATACGGGGCAAGCTGGGTTCGCCTGTCTTATGACAAATGGAAGCCTGCCCGGCGCGATTTTTTGATGGGTGATGCAGATCGTTACGACGGAATACCGGCGGAAGATTTGGCAATCTTGAAACAAACCTTATCACGTGCCGACAAAGCCGGTTTGAAAGTCGTCATTGCACCCTTGTCATTGCCATGGATGCGCTGGGCGCAAAACAATAATGGAAAGTTCGATGATCGCCTTTGGCGGGACAGGGCGAGATGGCAGGATGCGGCGCGGTTTTGGCGAGAGTTAGCCGCAGTTCTGAAAGATGATTCATCCATAGCAGCTTACAATCTGATCAATGAACCTGCCCCAGAAAAGATGGGGGGCGTTAAAGAGCATGCCTCCGCCGATGAGATGCAAACATGGTACGATGAGCAAAAAGGTAGTGCGCGTGATCTGCCAGCCTTCTACGAGTTTCTGATATCGGAAATAAGGAAAGTCGATCCTTCAACGCCGATAATGGTGGATGCCGGTTGGTATGCTGCAGCTGATGCATTTGGATACTGGCCATCAGCTCTCACGGACAAGAAGGTTCTTTACAGTTTTCATATGTATGAGCCCTATGAGGCGACAAGCGCACCAAATATGAAACGGGAAAATCCCTATGCTTATCCGGGTTCTGTGCCTTTCGGTGGCTCCAACGTTGAATGGAATGCGCAGAAAGTATCGCAATACCTCGCAATGCCGGTCGATTGGGCAAAGGCGCGTGGGGTGCCGCTTAATCGGTTGGTGGCTGGCGAATTCGGGTGCATGCGCCGCCTTGCGGGATGCAAATCCTATCTGGAGGATGTCCTCACTGCTTTGGATGCTGACAGGCTGCATTGGGCATTTTACAGTTTCCGGGAAGATAGTTGGGATGGCATGGATTACGAGCTGGGTTCCGGGAAAGTGAACTGGAAATACTGGGAGGCCATCGAAGCAAACAAGCCCGATCCGGTAAAACGTCAGGCAACGGCTGAGTTTGAACCCATTAGCAAGCGCCTCAAACCTTGAGGCTGACGGATAATATCAATCTCATGCAATTGAACAGATGTGATTAGGCCCTAAATAGGGATGTAGTGTACCAGAACGGAATGCGTTGTATCTAGCGCTGAAATATTGAGGAAAATGCGATGAAACTAGCTCTGTCAGCTTTAGCTCTGGGAGTTATGACCCTTACGGGCTGTGCCAATTCTGGCAGTGTGAGCCCTTTGGTCTGGTGTGATAGGCCGACTGACAGGAACCCCACAGTGTTCACTGACTGCACCCAGCGTATCGGAGGGGACAGCCCATATAAGCGGGAGCGGGAAAGCAGACGCTATTACGGCAAAAACTACTACAAAACTTCCAGCTAACAGATTTATGAGTTGCAGTGCGGGCGGTCGAAAGTCTGCCGCACGGCAATATTTGCCACTAAAGTTTAGAAATCAGGCTCTTGAAGCCGACGAAATAATCCCCTATTTAGGACGTGACGGCCTTGCCGTTTTTCTTTTGATCATAAATATGCTCATATTGAGTATAAATGATCGATGGTAGGGCCTTCCAAGGTCAAGCCACATTGGATGTCCAGGAGGAATATGGATATGACCAACACTGCCCGCATCAAATCTGCTGTAAAAAGCAGTTCCTCCAGTCAGTCCGCGGCGGACCGTTTTGGCATCCTTGAAATGCCTGACCTGACATATACGCCTGAGGTGGCTGCGGAAACCGAGCACCTTTATGCACGTGTCGCTCATCACATTCCCCGCATTGAATGGCCTGTATATGCGCCTTATGTGGCTGCTATCAATCGTCTCAAGAAGCAGCGCAATGCCGTTATCCTCGCCCATAACTACCAAACGCCGGAAATCTTTCACTGCGTTGCGGATATCGTTGGGGATTCGCTCCAGCTTGCCAAGGAAGCGACAAAGGTCGACGCGGAAATCATTGTGCAATGTGGCGTCCACTTCATGGCCGAGACATCCAAGCTGCTCAATCCATCGAAAACTGTACTGATCCCCGACATGAAAGCGGGTTGTTCACTGGCAGAGTCGATTACCGGCGCCGATGTTCGGCTGCTGCGCGAAACCTATCCTGGTGTTCCGATTGTCACTTACGTCAACACTTCTGCCGAAGTGAAAGCTGAGAGCGATATTTGCTGCACGTCGGCAAATGCCGTGCAGGTCGTTGAGAGCTTCGGTGTAGACCGCGTTCTGTGCATCCCTGACGAATTCCTTGCACAAAACGTTGCGGCGCAGACAGACGTGAAAATTCTGACATGGAAGGGCCACTGTGAAGTGCATGAGCGCTTTACCGCCGATGAACTTCTTGCCTATCGCGCTGCTGACCCTGAAATTCAGATCATTGCGCATCCTGAATGCCCGCCATCAGTCGTTGCAATTGCAGATTACACCGGCTCGACCAAAGGTATGATCGACTATGTTAAAGACAATCGCCCGGCCAAGGTTCTACTTGTGACCGAATGCTCGATGGCATCCAACATCGAGTCGGAAGTGCCGGAGGTGAAGTTCATCAAGCCATGCAATCTCTGCCCGCATATGAAACGTATTACGCTGCCCAATATTCTGGAAAGCCTTGTCTATATGCGCGACGAAATTCACGTTGATCCATTGGTTGGAGAACGTGCGCGGCTTGCCGTTGAACGCATGGTCAATCTGAACAACTAAAGCCGGAGGCGACGCTTATGGCAACTCATTCCGATCCCGTCATCATCATTGGCGGCGGACTGGCCGGCCTGTTTTGTGCCTTGAAACTGGCACCCCGCCCAGTCACCATACTTGCCGCAGCACCGATAGGACGCGGCGCCTCTTCGGCCTGGGCGCAAGCGGGTATCGCCGCTGCCGTTTCCGAGGGTGATACAAAGGAAAAGCACGTTGCTGATACGGTTGCAGCAGGAGATGGCATAGTCGATGAAGCTATCGCATCACTGATGGCCAGCGAGGCAGCCTCGCGCGTTCATGATCTGCTTGGATATGGTGTTCCATTTGACCGGGACCTTGAAGGCAAGCTTCAGGTTTCACGCGAGGCGGCCCATTCGGAAAGCCGCATTGTTCGTGTTCGCGGTGACATGGCGGGCCGTGCCATCATGCAGGCACTGGTAAAGACCGTCGAAAACACGCCCTCAATACGCGTGATGGAAGGTTATGTTGTTGAAGATCTCATAACAAGTCGCGATTCAGTGACTGGCGTTGTCGCCCGCACTGAGGCGGGGCGAGGTTCGCAGGTGAAACTGTCATCACGGACAGTCGTAATCGCCACGGGCGGAATTGGTCACCTTTATGCCGTGACGACAAATCCGTCAGAGGCGAGGGGCGAGGGTATTGGCATGGCCGCCCGCGCCGGTGCCATGATGGCCGATATGGAATTCGTTCAGTTCCACCCAACCGCGCTTGATGTGAACAAAGACCCGGCACCTCTGGCAACGGAAGCATTGCGAGGCCATGGTGCTACGCTGATCAATCGTGATGGCGAGCGCTTTATGCTTGCAATCGATCCTGACGCTGAGCTGGCACCGCGCGACGTTGTAGCACGGGGGATTTATGCTGAAGTCATGAGCGGACGCGGTGCGTGGCTGGATTGCACGAAAGCAGTAGGGGCATCATTCGCCGACGAATTTCCAACAGTGTATAAATACTGTCGCGATGCGGGTATTGATCCGGTGATAGAACCCATTCCTGTTGTTCCCGCCGCGCATTATTTCATGGGTGGCATTCTGACGGATGCGGACGGGCAGACTTCCATTGATGGCTTGTGGGCATGTGGCGAATGTACTTCTACAGGTGCCCATGGTGCCAACAGGCTGGCCTCCAATTCTCTGTTGGAAGCTGTCGTGTTTTCGGCTCGAATTGCCGCCAAAATCGGTGAGGTCAATCAAGGAGTGTCCGCAGATTGGTTCAAAGGGTCTGTTGATCGAGATGATCTGGTGGCTGAAGACGACACGCCAGACATGACGACCCTGCGCAAGACCATGAGTGCGAGCTTTGGCGTGATCCGTGACAGGGACGGCATGATGGCTGGATTGAAAACCATCGTGGAACTGGAGCAGCTGAATTCCGACGCTGCTTTCCGCAATGTACTTGCCACGGCCAAGCTGGTCGCTATAAGCGCTCTGAGGCGGCATGAGAGCCGCGGCGGGCATTTCCGTACGGATTTCCCCGAGAAACGCCCTGAATGGCAGCACAGGACATTTCTGACACTGGCAGATGCCGAGATGACGGTAAGTGAATTGATGGAGTTTGCCTGATGGCTTCGCAACAACAATATCCGCCGTCCCTGCCGCAGTTGCTTGTTGAAGATGCGGTGCGGGCTTCTCTACTGGAAGATCTGGGCCGTGCCGGAGACATCACGACCAATGCCACGCTGCCGGAAGATGCTACGGCCCGGGCTGTGCTTTCCAGCCGGGAGGCGGGGACAATATGCGGCATGGGTTTTGCCCGCACCGCGTTTACTCTGATTGATCCTTCTTTGAAGTTTGTCGCGCTCACCAAAGATGGGGTGCGGGTAGCGCCCGGGGACAACATTGCGCGCATTGAGGGAAATGCCCGGTCAATCCTCTCTGCAGAACGCGTCGCCTTGAACTTTCTCATGCATCTGAGCGGAATTGCGAGCTACACGGCAAAGTTTGCCGATTTGATCGCCCATACGAATGCGAAAGTCTGCGACACCCGGAAGACCATTCCCGGCATGCGCGCCTTTGCCAAATATGCGGTGAAATGCGGGGGGGGATCAAATCATCGCTTTGGCCTCGACGATGCCATTTTGATCAAGGATAATCATATCGCTGTTGCTGGCGGTGTAGCCAAAGCCATCCTTGCTGCACGGGCCTATGCAGGACATTTGGTCAAAATCGAAGTAGAGGTAGATGGGCTGGATCAATTCGAACAGGCACTCAGCGTAAATGCCGATGTGATTCTTCTTGATAACATGGGTGCGGAACTGCTTGAAAAAGCCGTGAAAATTAATGCCGGGCGTGCCAAGCTGGAAGCTTCCGGAGGGATTGCGTTCGACACGATCAAAGCCATTGCGGAAACGGGTGTTGACTACATTTCAACATCGAAAATAACAATGGCGGCACCAACGCTGGATATTGGACTGGACATCGTACTGACATGAAGGTCATCGCTACAATTGCGCAACTTCGCGCTGCGCTGAAGTCTGAACGCCAAAAGGGAAAATCTATCGGCCTGGTTCCAACGATGGGTTATCTGCATGTCGGTCACATGGCGCTGGTGCACGAGGCAAAACGTGTTTGCGACATTACCGTTGTTTCGATTTTCGTCAATCCAACACAGTTTGGCCCAAACGAAGACCTTGCAGCTTATCCGCGTGACATGAAAGGCGATCTTGCCAAGCTGGAGGCAGAGGGCGTGGAATATGTGTTCACGCCCGAAGTTGCTGAAATTTACCGGCCCGGCGCGCATACGATCGTCGATAATCCACTGCTCTCGCGCATACTGATAGGAAAAATCCGGCCGGGGCATTTTCGCGGCGTTACGACAGTTGTCACCAAACTTTTCAACATCGTGCAGCCGGATCATGCCTTCTTCGGCGAAAAGGACTATCAGCAACTGACGATCATTCGCCGCATGGTGGCTGATCTGGATATGCCGATTGAAATCACCGGCGTTGCTACTGTGCGCGAGAATGACGGACTTGCTTGCTCGTCTCGCAATGCGATGTTGAGGCCTGAAGACCGCAAAGCTTCGGTCGTCTTGGCGAAGTCGCTGGCAAAAGCGGAGCAACTGGTAAAAGACGGTCAACGATCTGTGCCGGCGATACGCAATGCCGTGCGCGCTGTGCTCGAAACAGAAAAGCGTGGCGATATTGAATCCGTCGATATCCGGGACGCAACAACACTCGATCCTGTGTCGGGTAAATTCAAACAGCCTGTCGTCGTTCTTTTGACAGTGCGATTTGGGAAAGTACGGCTGATCGATCAGCAGGTTATTGGCTGAGCCAAATCAGGGGAGCACTATGAGCCAGCAGATCGTCACGCGCCGGGTAACTGCGCCGGAAATCAAAAGCCGTAAAGGTGCAACTCCCATTGTTGCCTTGACCTCTTATCATGCCACAACTGCCCGCATTGCCGATGAGCACGCGGATATTCTTCTCGTCGGCGACAGCCTTGGTATGGTGTTATACGCCATGGAATCGACGTTGGGTGTCTCCCTCGACATGATGATCATGCATGGTAAAGCCGTCGTGCGGGGCTCCAGAAAAGCCATGGTCGCCGTCGATATGCCCTTTGGTTCCTATGAAGAAAGCCCCGAAGCTGCTTTTCGCAGTGCGTCCCGTGTCATGCAGGAAACCGGCTGCGGCGCTGTAAAACTTGAGGGCGGAGTACAGATGGCTGAAACCATTCGCTTCCTTACTCAGCGCGGCATACCGGTAATGGCCCATATTGGTCTGACGCCGCAATCGATCAACACACTTGGTGGGTTCAAGACCCAAGGGCGCGACACTGCACTTTGGCCACTCATCAAAGCGGATGCTCAGGCAGTGTCAGATGCCGGAGCGTTTTCAGTGGTTGTCGAAGGTGTTGTCGAACCATTGGCAGCGGAAATCTCACGCGAAATCGCCATTCCCACCATCGGAATCGGGGGTTCGCGCGAGTGCGATGGCCAAATCCTCGTGCTTGAAGACATGCTTGGCTATAATCCAAGGCCGCCGCGTTTCGTCAAAATCTATGGCGCCGTGGGTGAGGCAATCGACCAAGCAGTCAAATCTTACGCTGAAGATGTACGCTCGCGCCAGTTTCCCGGCGATGAGAATGTCTACCCGCTGAAATAGCCTTCTAACCCTTGGCGTTGCAGTCCGATTGACCATCGGCCCAGCGACGCACATCCGTAGCGATGCGATTGCCCAAGGAATTGCCCATCAGAGGGCCAAACGCCTCCACTTTGGCAGGGTTGCCCTCGGCGTGGACAACGAGAAGCGGGCGTCCGCCGGGATTATTGCCGGGTACGACCAAAATACGCGGGCGACCCGAATAGGAGTTTAACTCAGGCGCAAGGCGGTAAGGCTTGAAGCTTGAATCGCCGGATTTGAACCAGCAACTGTTAGCAGCCAATGCAACACGTTCCATGGTAGGAAGAGCTGCCTTGCTGGATGAGAATGCAAGTCCACCGGGGCCCGGCTTACTGCTGGACTGGCACCCGGCAAGCGCCGCAAGTGAAATGAGTACGGCGATGCCGAATGCCGGTGCTTTCATGTTCATTCTCCAGTACCCGGTCAAGTACCGGTCGCCACAGTTGCGGCACAAATTTTATGAGGGTTCAGGCGGGTTCAAGCTCTTTCAGAAACACTTTAAGGCCGTCCGACATCTCGTACCAGACGAGTGATAGGTCCGAATCCTGAACAATAAGTTGCTGATAGGCGTCGAACTTCGGAAAAGCATCAAGCAGATCTTCTCTACCTGACATTTTCCGGAAGTTGTTGAAAACGAAACGGGTAGGGGTGAGCCAGGCATCCGCCAATGTCATCTGATCGCCCAACGCATAAGGACCGGTTCCCAAGACTTTTTCGAGTTCTGTCAGCCCGGTTTCCATCTGCTTGAACAGTTTGGTAATGCGCGCATCATCCTTGGACTTCAGATAGAACAATTCGAATAGCTCCATCACCGGAGCCAGAATTTCCAGTTCAGCAATACGCGTCGTCATCCGCACAATGGCACGGTCACGAGAATCGGCCGGCAATAGTGATGGCTCGGGAAAATGTTCTTCGAGATATTCGGCAATCACCGAGGCTTCGATGATTGTAAGCCCTGAGCCGGTTATCAAAACCGGAATGCGGTTGAAGGGTGATATTGCGCGGAACTCTTCCGGGATCGGAAAGCCCGGCGGCGGCGCAACAACCTTGATCGGAGCTTTTTTATAGTAGGCTATGCAGCGTACGATGGAGGAATAGGGGGATAATGGCCGCGAATAAAGTTTCATGTCTGTTTCCTCCGTTTGAAACGCTGTTCCAACGCACTCCCCGCTGAAACAGCATTCAATCAAACGTATAGGATTCTACTCAGGCGGCAACCCCGAGAATACCTGCAAACAGTGCACGACCGTCCGTTCCACCGTGAGCGGCCTCGATCAGATTTTCCGGGTGAGGCATCAGACCTAGAACATTGCCCTGTTTGTTGATAATTCCGGCAATGTCATTGATCGAGCCGTTTGGATTGGTGCCTTCGGCATAACGGAACACGACCTGACCTTCACCTTCGACGCGGGAAAGTGTCTCGGTATCGGCGAAATAATTGCCATCATGATGAGCAACCGGGCTGCTGATGATCTGCCCTTGCGAATAGCCGCGGGTAAAGGGTGTATTGGCGTTGGTTATTTCGAGCTTGACCTGACGGCAGACAAACTTCAGCGAGGCGTTGCGCATCAATGCTCCCGGCAGAAGGCCTGCTTCGACCAGGATCTGGAAGCCGTTGCAAACGCCCATCACCATGACGCCTTTATCAGCCTTTTCGCGAATTGCCTGCATGACCGGCATGCGCGCAGCAATTGCGCCGCAACGCAGGTAGTCGCCATAGGAAAAGCCGCCAGGAATAACGATCAGATCGACATCCGGGATTTCCGTGTCAGTCTGCCAAACAGTATGTGGCTCGACGCCGGAGATTTTTGTCAGCGCCGCAATCATATCGCGGTCACGATTAAGGCCGGGAAGGAGAACGACTGCGGATTTCATTTAGATAAGCTCCACCGAATAATCTTCGATCACTGTATTTGCGAGCAGCTTTTCGCACATAGCCTTGAGCTTTGTCTCGGCACTCGCCTTGTCGCTGGTATCCAGCTCAACATCGAAGACCTTGCCCTGACGCACGGAACCAACGCCATCAAAACCAAGACTGCCGAGCGCGCCGACAATTGCCTTGCCCTGCGGGTCAAGTACACCATTTTTCAAGGTTACAGTGACACGTGCCTTCATTACCTGTTTCTCCGTCGAGTGCTTATTTAACCAGAACTGGCCCACTCGGGCGCGTCTGATCGTTTTCATTCATTATGCCGAGACGGCGCGCAACTTCCTGATAGGCTTCAATAAGCCCACCCATGTCGCGGCGAAATCGGTCTTTATCCATCTTTTCAGCAGTCTGGCTATCCCAAAGTCTTGCCGAATCCGGCGTGAACTCATCGGCGAGAACGATGCGCATCATGTCGCCTTCATATAGCCTGCCGCATTCGATTTTGAAATCGACAAGCTGGATGCCGACACCAAGAAACAGCCCGCTCAGGAAGTCATTGACCCGAATGGCCAGCGCCATGATGTCATCTATTTCCTGTGGCGCAGCCCATCCGAAAGCCGTAATATGCTCTTCGGATACCATGGGATCGTCAAGTTCGTCATTCTTGTAATAGAATTCGATGATTGAGCGTGGCAATACAGTGCCCTCTTCAATCCCGAGGCGCTTCGCCAGCGATCCTGCCGCAATGTTGCGTACGACTACCTGCAGCGGAATAATCTCGACTTCCTTGATCAACTGCTCGCGCATATTAAGGCGGCGGATGAAATGGGTCGGTATTCCCATGCGATTTAGCTGCGTGAAAATATACTCGGAAATGCGGTTGTTGAGGACACCTTTGCCGTCAATCACTTCGCTTTTCTTCGGGTGGAGCACTGTCGTATCATCTTTGAAGTGCTGCACCAGGGTGCCTGGCTCTGGTCCTTCATAAAGGATTTTGGCTTTGCCTTCGTAGACACGGCGGCGACGGTTCATTTAAAATCTCTGGTATTGGAGTTATCGGTCGGCACTGTTCTACGCCGTCATGTTGGCGCGCTAACTATCGCAAAAGCAAGCATTTCACAATGATCCATTGTATAGCTCCCCCATTTTATGGATTATAGAGGCGCGAAAAGTGCAGTTATCGGTCGGCTGGCAATGAAGTTGAATTGAGACTTCCGATTTTTTGGGAAGTGTTTATATGAGGCTTTGACACGGTCTATATATGGTTCTGCCTGAAAAACGCCGCAAGACCAGATATATAGGGATTACCCAACAATTTGCGGGAGCAATAAAAGATGAGCATGGAAGATCGCAAGAACGCAGCCGAAAACAAATATGCCCATGACGCGGAAGTAAAATTCCGTGCAGAAGCACGGCGTAACAAGCTGCTTGGCCTGTGGGCTGCTGAAAAGCTGGGCAAGACCGGTGAAGAAGCCGAAGCCTATGCCAAGGAAGTCATCATTGCAGATTTTCACGAGGCTGGCGACGAGGACGTATTCCGCAAGATTCGCGCAGATTTTGATGCTGCTGGTGTCGACAAGTCGGATCATCGCATCCGCCGAACCATGGAAGAGCTGATGATTGAAGCGATCCGCCAGATCGAAAGCGCTTCGTAAGCTCAATCCGGATTGTCTGGTTCAGGCCGCCCCACGGGGCGGTTTTTTATTTGGCGGGTTGTTGGCGACGACACCGCTTATGATTTTGTTTCGTTTGACCTTGACCCGCATTCACCCCTGTTCGCAATATGAGCGGTAACAGGGAAGGTAAAGAATCATGTCATTAGCGTCGCGTCTGAGGGCTGGAGAAACCATCTATTCCGGCTGGTCCAATTTGACGGACACACTGGTCATGGAAGCGCTTTGCCGTACCCAGCTTTCCGCTGTTTTGCTTGATATGCAACATGGTGCGCATGATACGGCCAGCATTGTTGCTTTGACCGGCATTCTGCGCAGTGCAGGGAAACACACCATTGTTCGCGTGCCGGTTGGCCGGTTTGATATGGCAAGCAGAGCCTTGGATATCGGGGTTGAGGCTGTCGTTGCACCCATGATCAACACAGTGGCGGATGCAAAGCTATTTGCAGCGGCCATGAAATATCCACCACTGGGACAACGTTCATGGGGCCAATTGCGCGGGCGTCCCGGCGGCTATGTGGCGGGTGGTTCCGGAGGATATTTGGCGCAGACAAATGCTGAAACTCTATCCTTTGCCATGATCGAAACCCGTGCTGCTTATGAGGCATTGGACGATATTCTCGCAGTGGATGGAATTGATGGCGTGTTTGTCGGCCCATCGGATTTCTCTATCGCATGGAGCAATGGTGCCGAAGTTGATGCCGGTTCCAATGCAATCGTAGAGCCTTTGACAGAGATCGCCCGGCGTGCAAAAGCCGCTGGCAAACTTGCCGGAATTTATGCAGGCAATGCGGCACTGGCCAAACGTTTTACCGGGCTGGGCTATACGTTTCTTCCTCTCGCTGTCGACACAACCTATCTGACCGATGGCGTTCAGAGTTTGCTGAATGCAATTGAGGTGTAAACACAATCATGCGCCAAGCCTTCAGCTATCGCGCAGATACATCCATTCCCGACTTTCCTGATGATCGTCCCATCCTGATCTTTGATGGCAACTGCATTCTCTGCTCGGGATTTGTCAACTTCCTTCTGCGTGTCGACAAGCGGCCGCATTTTCGCTTTCTGTCAGCACAATCGCCGCTTGGCAGCGCAATATATCGGCATTACGGGCTGGTTTCTCAGGACTATGATTCAAACATACTGCTCGAGAACGGCTTGGTTCGTATCAAGTCAGATGGGTCTTTGCGGGTTTTGGAACTGTTGGGATTTCCTTGGTCGCTTGCATATGCCGCCAGAATTATCCCTCGTGCAATACGGGATTGGCTTTACGATCTTGTTGCCCGCAATCGCCTCAAATGGTTCGGGGTTCGCAGCACTTGCTATTTACCGGACCAACACGAGGCGGATCGGTTTTTAGGATGAGTGGCGAAGCATTGTTTCAGCGAATTACCGGGCCTGATTGGGCGATTTTGCCGGTGGAAATCCGCGCCCTGCACGATGGAGTTCAGGGCGCTACGGGAACGGCAAGCGTCGAGCGCGGTCGCAACATTCTGGCTCGTTGTGTTGCCTCAATCGCAGGTTTCCCAAGAAGCCTGCAGAGTACGACAGTTACCGTGGATTTCATCAAGGCGGGAAGTGATGAAATCTGGCGGAGAAATTTTGGCGGCCACAGGTTTTCCAGCCGGCAATCTGCGGGAGAGGGGCGCTATCGCAAGTTGCTGTGCGAAAGGTTTGGGCCAATTACTTTTGCAATGGCCTTGCAATGCACGGAGCAACGATTGACACTTGAAATGCGGCATTGGGATATTTGGCGTATTCCAATGCCATTATTTCTATGCCCCGCGTCGAATTCTTATGAGTATACTGAAAACGGTCGTATGCATTTCAACGTGGAAATATCGCACCCGTTAACTGGTCTGATCATACATTATCGAGGGTGGTTGGAGCCTATAAATCAAAGTTTTGATAAAAACTGAGCAAACACCATTGACCCTTCAGGCCACGGGCCGTGGCCTGAATCAGCGTTGATATGCCCAGACTCTCCCGCATCTACGATAAGCGATCCCCAAGCCGCCGCCAGATCATCGGCGACCTCGTAGCTGCAATAATGATCGTTCCGGCTGGCAACAACGATTGAGGGGAATGTAAAAGGTTCACGCGGGTAGGGACCGAAAGTCATGAGATGCTTTGGCCGAATTTTGGGATTGGACACATCGGGCGGTGTGACGAGAAACGCCCCTTTGACCTTGTCGCCAATCTGCGGGATGGCATGGATGAATGTTGGGACGCCCAACGAATGCGCCACTACAACAACTGGCCGCGTCGCTTCATTGACTGCTTTGACGACTTCGGCAATCCAATCGTCGCGAACTGGCTTTGACCATTCAGCCTGTTCAACACGGCGAGCTGTGGAAAGTTTGCTTTCCCAACGGCTTTGCCAGTGATCAGGGCCGGAGTTCGTATAACCTGGAATGATGATGATATCGGTGTCTTTTACTTTCATGGGCCGTATTTAAGAAAGTTGAAGCCGGTACGCAATATCGAACTCGACCGCCGCTCTGATTGGTAAACAATCGCAGCCCTATCGTTCAGTATAAGTGAACAGCTTGTTCGCCTGCGTCTGTCTTGAATTGACAACGCAGAAAGCCGATTTTCACACCAACGAAACAAACATAACGAGGAGTGCAAATGAGATTCACACGCCGCGAATTGGTTGGTGGAGCTATTGCGCTTGTCGGAACGGCGGTAAATATCCGCACGGAGGCAAAAATGAACGATGTATCTTTTGCTGCTAAAGCCCCAACCTATGTCTCAAAGATCGGGATCAAGGCCAAGGATGCTGATTTGCTTTCAACCTATTATCAGGATGTCGTCGGCTTGCGTGAGATTTCGCGCAAAGGTCAATCAATCACCCTTGGTGCCGGTGAAACACCGCTGCTTGAAATAGAACAGGCTACGGTCCGGGCGGATGATCCACAAAGCGCGGGGCTTTATCACACAGCTTTTCTCCTGCCCGAGCGCGCGGATCTTGCACAATGGGCCAAACGCGCAATTGACCGACGCATCCCAATTGTCGGCGCATCAGACCATCTGGTGAGTGAAGCCATTTACCTCACTGACCCTGAAGGCAATGGCATTGAAATATATGCCGACCGCCCCCATGAAAAATGGACATGGAACGGCTCGACAGTGGCGATGGCTACCGAGCCGCTTGACGTGGGTAATCTTCTTGCGGAAACGGATGGCCGGCCTTGGTCTGGTGCTCCTGACGGAACCATGGTGGGCCATCTTCACTTACGTGTAGGTAATGCAAAGGAAGCCGAAACATGGTGGCAGAGTGAACTCGGTCTCGACACGGTTGCTGCTTATGGAGCGGCTGCGGTTTTCATGTCTACCGGTGGTTACCACCACCACGTAGCTGCAAACGCATGGCAAAGTCGTGGTGCTGGTCGTCGCGACAATGACCGTTCCGGTTTGGCTTGGGCGGAATTTACCTCAACGAATGCAAAGGAAGAACGCGAAATCGTTGATCCATGGGGAAACCTTATCAGGATTGTTCCGACCAAAGCTTGAGCAACAGATGTGATCGTTGAAGAGGATGCCAATCAGCCGATTCTGGCTTAGGGTCAGGACCTATTAATATGATCGCAATGGCGCCTACAATGGCATGAAGATGCGAGGAGAAGCGCGAAGGGGGGATCTTCCCTCCGGCCAAGTGGTTCGACACTGCAGCTTCCATTTTGGCGTCCGCAAGATATGGTCTTTTCGCCCGTCCAGTTTGTCGCAAAGTCTCGACAATGAACCACATTGCCTTCGCCTTTTCTCATCCTGGACAACCGAAAAGCTTCATACCATTGCGACCAGATTAACAGGTCCTGACCCTAGGTGACAGCCTTCATAAGCGTCTGCAGGTCGGCCTGTGGTATGGGGCGCCCAAACAAAAAGCCCTGTACTTCGGCACATCCGGCGTCGGACAGAAATGCTATATGATCCTCAGTCTCAACACCTTCAGCTAAAACTGGAATATCGAGATTTAATCCCAGGGTGAGCGTTGCCATCACAATCGCAGCTGAGTGGGTGTCGACGTTGAGAGATTTAATGAACTCCCGATCAATTTTGATCTTGTCGAAGGGAAAATTTCTAAGTGTCGAAAGGGAAGAATACCCTGTACCGTAGTCATCCATCGCAATCTTGACGCCTAACGCTTTGAGCTTTTGCATTGCCTGCAATGCGTGCTCTTGATCGGCAATAATCCCGCTTTCGGTGATTTCAAGTTCGAGACGTTCCGGTTCGAGCCCCGTAAGCCTCAAAACCTCGCTTACTTGATCGGAAAGGTTTCTAGAAGCTAACTGCGTTGGTGCGACATTGACCGCAACTTTCAGTTTTCTGTTCCATGTGGCTGCTTCCTTACAAGCCTCGCTTAACACCCAGACCCCGATATCATGGATTAATCCTGTCTCTTCAGCAATCGGGATAAACTCCAATGGAGAAACCATGCCGCGTTTTGGGTGACGCCATCTAAGTAATGCTTCAAATCCCACAATCTCACGCGATTGCGTATCGTTCTGCGCCTGAAAGTATAGCTCGAATTCTGAGCGCTCCAGTGCAAGCTTCAGGTCAATGGCCAGACCGCTTCGAGAGCGCATCTTCTCGTCCATACTTTTTTCATAAAGACTGTGATTGTTCCGGCCGGTTTCTTTTACGCGGTAAAGAGCCAGATCGGCTTTACTGAGCAGGTCACCGGCGATTATGCCGTCTTCGGGAGCCTGCGCTACTCCCACGCTAGCGGAGATCAATAAATCCTGGCCCTGAAATTGTATGGACTGCAGGGCGATATCGACGATTTTTTGCCCAAGCGGATAGAATGAATCTTCGGATAACGCACTTGTTTGAATTGCGACAAATTCGTCGCCACCGGTTCGCGCAACAAAAATCTCGGGTCCCAGCATTTTTCTCAGACGATACGAAAACTCTCTCAGAACTTCGTCGCCTGCCGGATGGCCGTGAACGTCGTTGATTTCTTTGAACCGGTCAAGATCAATGACGGCAACAGTAATCCGCGAGTTATCGGGACGACTGGAAAGGATGCTAGCAAGATGAACGTTCAGGTGAGCACGATTGGCCAGCCCTGTAAGGGCGTCATGCATAGCCAGCTTCCGGTACTGGTGGGCTGCTTCCTGGGCACTACTGAGATCGATAAGATAGGAAGCTGCCCCGATAACCAGAATAATAGCCATAATCACTGAAATTCCGGCTATCAGTAGATCCGCATGCAAAAGCTCGTTCTTGATGACAACAGTGCTGTCAGGAATGATGGATACCGCGGTCATTCCTGTAAAATGGAGGAGACAAATTGCCAGAAATAGACTGATTGCTCCTCCATATTTTGTAAAGCGGTTGGTTGGCCGTGCAACCAGGCTGGTGGCGAATGCGCCAAAAATTACTGCGAGCAATACTGATGCAGTAACATATACATTATCCCAAACAAACCTCCCTGAAACGGAATAAGCAGCCATGCCAATATAGTGCATGATCGCAATACCGAAGCCCATAAAACCACCACCAATTTCCGGCGCACATCTGGTTTTTCTGAGGGTGGCGTAGGCTAGTCCCATGCCAGCCATGAGCACTGAAACACCCAATGACAACAGGGTAAGAGCAGGGTCAAACCCATATACCAACGAATTCTTGTAGCCGAGCATCGAGATGAAATGCGTTGTCCATATCGTTCCGCCGCACACCAGAGCGCACAGGACAAGCCAATAAGCCTGTGATGCCCCCGAAGTTCTAAGCGTGCGTGCAAATAATCGCATGGCAAGCAATGACCCCGTTCCGCATATTATCACAGCAATGAAAATTGGTAGCGGATGATGTTCCGTTTTCAAACAGGACAGGACGGTAAGCATGGAAAGGTCCGACTATGATAGGTATTTGTTAAAATATTGATCTTCTTAATTAATTCAAAAATATTGCAGTAATTCTGAAGCACAAAGACTGTGAAAAATGTCAGCTTGCGACCTCTATAACTATAAAAAATTCTACCCGCAATGATTGCGCCCAAAAGTGTCCAAGAACGCGCTTCAGTTGTGTCTGAAACAGTATAACAGATAACGGGTAACTATTACAGCTTTTACTCAACGTAATCCGTCAGGCAGGTTATTTATTTCAACACCCTCCCAATATTCTATTTGTGAGGACTTCGAATAACCTTCGCCCAACAAACGAACGCCAACACGTTGATTTTCCGTATAAAACACCACCTCATTCGGATTTTTTTCTCCGATCATGAGAAAACGGCAGGGCGCTTTGCTATGGTTGTAAAACGAATGCCCGACTTTCTGACCCGCTGGAAAGCAAACATGATCTCCCGCTTCCATAACATAGGTCTTGTCGCCTAGCTTCAAGGTCATCTCGCCTTCAAGGACAAAGGCCTGCTCTTCTTCCAGCATGTGATAATGATTGAGACTCGACTCCATGCGTGGAGCAAGCTCCTCAAGCTGAACTCCTACATGGGTCGAGCCGCCATATCCTGAAAGGTACTGGTATTTGCTGCCGAAACGTGTGCCTTGCGACCATTCTTCCACAGGCACATCGCTGGAAGAAAATGGTTCGAAAATCCCATCAGCATTAATGGATGTAGGCTTAACGTTCATCTTCCGCTCCTATGACCGATTTCCCACCCTTAAGCCCGCCACATTGCGCTCTTCAAGAACATTGTGCCTGAATCTGTAAAGTGCGGCGGGGCGCCCGCGCGCTTGCGTCTGTTCGGCACCGGTCGGTTCCACCAATTCCGTCGTTTCGACAAGACGGCGGAAGTTCTGTTTGTGGAGATGACGCCCGGAAATTGCCTCAACAGTTTCCTGAAGCGCCGTCAAAGTGAAAGTAGGTGGCATCAATTCGAAGACTACAGGACGGTATTTCAGCTTGGCGCGTAGCCTGGAAATTGCGGTGGCCAGTATACGCCGATGATCAAAACTCATGGCCAATCCTGGTAGGCAGCTTGAGGGCGGGCGATCAACCCTTCCATCCCGAACCGCTTCTTCAATAAGTCCGGCTTCGTATAGAAGTTCGTAGCGCTCCAGCGCTCGTTCCTCATCCCATGCGATATTCTCATCGCCAAATGCCATACGCAGGCGGCTGAGCCGTGATGGCAATGCATGAGCCCATACCTGCAGTGTTGGACGGATATCCTCGTCAATCATGGCGGGCTTGCCTCCGCGCCAGTCTTCCCATGGCAGGAAAGAATACCAGTTGCGCCAGCGCGCGCCGGACTTACGAAGCTGCTCACTGCTGTTGTCAGTGATGCGGGTGAGGGCCAAATATCCCACCGAGACGACATGTAATCCGCGGTCTTCAATGGTTTTGTGCCTGCCGCGATCGCCAAAAGTATAAAGCTGCTCGACATATCCAAGCTGAAGCGGTGTCTGTTCGGCTACCCACTCACGCAATCCGGTTTCGAACGTGCGGTGCTCAAGCGGATTGAATGGACCAAACGGCAACTCGTCCCGTTCTGGCTCGCCACCGGAAGCAGTTGTAAGGATGAGTGGATCATTATTGGCGACTGCAGCGATTGCTGCACTCAGATTGATTTCAACTGCGTTAAGCGCTGTCGTCATGTGTCGGCCGTCAGCGGCAGTATAAAGGGAGTGCCTTCGAAGGCGTCCTCGCCACGCCCGATGGCCTTGATCGCATCAACCATCCGGCCTTTACGCCCCAGCAGATCGTCGGCAAGAGCAATCAGCAGGGCATTCGGCGTAGCGGAGGGCGCGTTTCGGCGCAGCGTCCGCGCAAGTCTCGTTTCATCCAATTCGGGATTAAGAGCCAGCGCTGTAATATAGGCGCTGGCAGTGGAGCGTGAAACGCCGGCATAGCAATGGATGAGCAGGGGAGCTTTCCGGTCCCAGCGCCGCCCAAATGCTATGAATTGATTTATATGATCGACGGAAGGGTGAATCATTCCCTCAGATGGTTCGTTGATGTCATTGAAACCAATGAATAAATGCCGTGCCTCCTCAATCTCGACCGGGCGGTCGAAACGGGAGCCAACATTCATCAGGGTAAGCATATCGCGCGCACCAAAACGCGTTGCTGTTTCAGCGATACGGGATACAGGTGAAACGACAAGATGAGGCATACTCTATCCTTTGGAGCGCTGTTGATCTAGCGCGGCAAAGCGCAACAAAAATGTGTTTTGGGCATTTTGGGTCGGAAGAGGTTTTAAGTCGAGGCCGTGAGGATCAATATTGCGCGGACGTCCGAAAAACTCGACCGCTTCGTTTGGCGAGAAGCCGGCAAGCAGCGTAGCCTCATAATAGGCAGCTACAGCATCCGCCCGCTTTATCTGCGTGCGAAGTTCCTGTTTGACAGTAGGGCTGAGTGAAAATCGCAAATGTATGGCGTGCTGCAATCGCGTTTCGACTGCTTTGTAATCGCCGCCCACCACTGCTTTGAAGGGGGAAATCATATCGCCAATGACATATTCCGGCGCATCGTGCAAAAGCGCGATCAGCCTTTGCTCGGTGGTTACCTGCGGGAAGAGCCGGCCAAGGATGTCTTCAACAAGCAGCGAGTGTTGAGCGACAGAGTAAGCATGCTCGCCAGTCGTTTGTCCATTCCAGCGAGCGACCCGCGACAAACCCTGCGCAATATCCTCAATCTCGATATCCAGTGGCGAGGGATCGAGCAGATCAAGCCTGCGTCCCGACAACATGCGTTGCCAAGCCCGCATTTCTGGCTTGGCCGTGCGTTCGTCTTTGGGCTTGGCCCTTCCTGACATTAGAACTCCCCGATTACGCTTCTTGCGCAGTCACGGGAAATGTAAATCGGTGTTCGGGCGGAATGGCAAGGTCGATAGCTATATCTCCTGCCAAAATGGGTGTGCCGCTATCCATTGCGTCTTTCACACGGTCTATCCGGACAAGTGCCAGTCCGCACCGCCCTGCAATACTTCCCAGTATACCAAGCTCGCGCCCATTGGCTGCAATGGCTGTTCCGGTTGGCGGTAAATCTGCCAGGCTATCGACGATCAGGATACGCCGTCGCGCAGTTCCCCGATGCTGCATGCGGGAAACGACTTCCTGACCAATGAAGCAGCCCTTCTTGAAGGAAACGCCGCCGGTTTGATCGAAATTGATGTCATGCGGAAATGCATCGCCAAGTGCAAAGTCTGCGGGTGCTTCCGCCACTCCATACACAATTCTCAGGCGCGTCCACGCATCGTTATTCTCTTTGGCGATAGTACCGCTATAATGCCGATAGACATTTGCCGTCTCTGGAAAGCGTTCATCGCGAACAGTTGAATCATAATCTGAAATATCTGATTCACTCTCCCAAGAGACAACCACAAGCGATTCTAAATCCACGGAAATCTGTACTTTTGCGCGAAGTTTATAGAGGCTCAGCCGTTTGGCGAAATCTTCCGCAGCAGACTGCAAAGTGTCCAGACGCAGACCAACAGGTGATCGCGAGATCAGGAACTCAAACATTACCTTGCCTTGAGGGCTGAGCAGAGCACCCGGCCTGAGTTTTCCGGTTTTCAGATTGTCTAGATCGGTGGTGATAAGGTTCTGGAGGAAACTTTCGGCATCCTCGCCCGTAACACTCAGGATCGCTCTTCCGTTTAAAAGTGCCGATGGCATTGCATTATCCTTGCCTTATCTGTTGCTGTTACGTAATCCGCTCAGAACAGGTTCGCAAGGTGAAGGAGATGCAAATGGTGCAAACATTCGACACGATTTATCGAAGCGGCATGGTGGTTAATCAGGATGGCGTCGGTTTGCGCGATATTGGTATCACCAATGGGCGTATTGCAGCCATTGGCAATCTTGGTACGGCATCAGCAGGCGAAATCATTGACGCAACGGGTTTGCATATCCTTCCGGGCGTTGTTGATAGTCAGGTGCATTTCCGCGAGCCGGGACTTGAACACAAGGAAGACCTTGAGACTGGTTCACGCTCCGCTGTTTTGGGCGGTGTAACCGCAGTCTTCGAAATGCCGAATACGAAACCTTTGACGACTTCCGCTGAAACACTGGAAGACAAGATTCGGCGTGGCAAGCATCGCATGCATTGCGATTTCGCTTTCTGGGTTGGCGGTACGCGTGACAATGCGCATGATGTTCCAGAATTGGAGCGCCTACCGGGTGCTGCGGGCATCAAGGTATTTATGGGATCGTCAACAGGTGATCTTCTTGTTGAAGACGATGAGGGCGTTCGTTCAATTCTTAAAAATACCCGCCGCCGCGCGGCTTTCCATTCCGAAGATGAATTCCGTCTGCGTGAGCGAGAAAATTTCCGCATCCCAAACGATCCGTCATCGCATCCGGTTTGGCGCGATGAAACAGCAGCACTTCAATGTACTGAGCGGCTTGTTCGAATTGCCCGCGAAACCGGCGCCCGCATCCACGTTCTGCATATTTCTACCGCTGAAGAGATTGATTTTCTTAGTCAGCATAAGGATGTGGCGAGCTGTGAGGCCACGCCTCATCACCTGACACTTGATGCCAGCCAATATGCGACGCTCGGCACACTGATCCAGATGAATCCACCAGTGCGCGATTCCCGTCATCGTGACGGTGTCTGGAAAGGTATCGGGCAGGGGATCGTGGATGTTCTCGGCTCAGATCATGCGCCGCACACATTGGAGGAAAAGGCAAAACCGTACCCGGCATCTCCTTCGGGCATGACGGGCGTGCAAACCCTTGTCCCAATCATGCTTGATCATGTGAATGCTGGGCGCTTGTCGATTGAACGCTTTGTTGATCTGAGTTCACATGGCCCAAACCGTCTCTTTGGGATGGCGCGCAAAGGGCGCATTGCCGTCGGGTATGATGCAGATTTGACAATTGTGGATATGAAGCGCCGTGAGACCATCACCAACGAACAGGTTGGTTCAAAAGCCGGCTGGACACCCTATGACGGCAAGATTGTTACCGGATGGCCTGTAGGAACGATTGTTCGAGGCATAAGGGTCATGTGGGAAGGTGAAATCGTCACGCCATCACAGGGTGAGCCAGTGCTTTTTGGCGAGGCGCTCGCCTGAACTAAACCAGATAATCATTTTAGAAATTGATATTGTGTACACATTTATGTATATAAAGGTTATGTATATTGCTGAACTTGGAATTGCAGTTCGAATGGGACGTGCACAAGGCTGCGTCCAATTTACTGAAACACGGAGTTTCATTTAAGAATGCTGCGAAGATTTTTGCCAATGAGATTTTAGAGCGAGTTGATGACCGTGAGGATTATGGCGAGATTCGTATTATAGCGCTGGGCCGGGTACTTTACCGCGTCGTTTACACGCGACGAAACAAGACAACGATACGTATCATCAGCGCCCAAAAGGCAGGTAAAAATGAGCAAGAAATCTACTACCGCAAAATACTCTCTCAGTGAAATTGCGAGGACATCAGATAAAGAAGGGCAAGCGGAATATGATTGCGCACCTGAAGCTGAATCCTTGGGAGAGGACTTTTGGGAAAGCGCCCGTGTTATTTTGCCTAAAGGCAAAACTTCTGTCCATTTGCGATTGGACACGGACATCATTGACTGGTTCAAAGCACACGGAAAAGGCCATCTTACACGCATGAACGCGGTGCTGCGGGCTTATGTGGAAGCGCACAGAAAAAGCAAATGATGGCCTGAGACTTACGGCAAATAAATCTCCGCCTTCATGAAGGTCACTGCGGAACCAGTGATCAGAACACGATCACCGGCTAGCTCGCAAAGAAGATGCCCGCCACGTTGCGAGCGTTGGTAGGCCGATAGGTGGTTCTCGCCAAGCTTTGCCGCCCAATAGGGCACAAGCGTCGAGTGAATCGATCCTGTTACAGGATCCTCCGGAATCCCGGCATGTGGAACGAAATAGCGTGATACGAAATCATGCTCATTGCCTTTGCCGGTGATTACTAATCCGAAAGGATCGAGTCTGGCTATCTTTGGCAAATCCGGAATGAAATCGATCACTGCCTGCTCGTCCTCAAGTTCAACGAAAACATTCTCGAAGTTCTGGAATGCGATAATGTTGTCACGTCCCGTTATGTCTTTGAGCGCGGGGAGAAGGTCTGTTACCGGTTCTGGTGCAAAGCTTGGAAAATCCAGCTGATAACCGGCATCCTTTTTGTTGACGCGGAGAGTGCCAACTCTCGTCTCAAATGCCAGCTCACCCTCTACGCCAAGCTCGTGTAGCAACACGTGCGAGGAAGCAAGAGTGGCGTGACCACAAAAATTCACTTCATGTACCGGCGTGAACCAGCGCAAATCCCAACCGTTTACATTGCGCTTCAAGAATGCAGTTTCCGCCAGATTGTTCTCGGCTGCGATATTCTGCATGGTTTCCACTGGAAGCCAGTCATCCAATACCAAAACGGCAGCAGGATTACCGCGGAAAAGCTCGGTGGTAAACGCGTCCACCTGATACATCGTCATCGTTCTCATAAATCACCTTACTTCGCCAAGACGGGTCTCATGCTGTACCTTTTGCTGGCGATTTGGCAAATTGCAAATGCTGCAGTTTTTCAGGGTTACGCATCACATAGATAGCCGTGATCTTCCCGTTCTCGATTTCGAGGGCGGTTGTTTGCGGCAGATCGTCGGACTCCATCGTCGCGAAACCATGCAGTCCATCAATGAGCCCCTCATGCAGCAATGTCGGAAGCTTGAATTCTGCGCGTCGCGAAATTCCTTCAAAGAACCGTGCGATATCTTGCGCCGTATGAATGGGATTGATGACCGAGAGCCTAACACCACCGCCATCTGCATACATGACGACATCATCGGCAAGCAGACTTTGAAGTGTCTTTGTATCTCCCGTGCGTGAGGCGTTGAAAAAAGCAGCCGCAATCTTGCTGCCTTGTTCATCCGAAACCGGAAAACGCGGCTTGGCCTTTTGCACGTGATTGCGCGCTCGACTTGCCAGTTGGCGGCATGTTGCAGCATCCCGTCCAATAGTGTCGGCAATCTGTTTGAAGTCCTGACCAAACACATCGTGCAGAAGAAATGCTGCTCGCTCAAGTGGCGAAAGCCGTTCGAGCGCTATCATCAGGGTCAGGGTAACATCGCCTTCGGGTTCTTCTTCAGTCGGATTGAATATTGGTTCCGGCAGCCAGTCACCTACATATTTTTCCCTGCGAACCCGGGCCGACTTCAGATGATCGAGGCACAGGCGCGTAATTATGCGGACAAGGTAGGCTTCTTCGTTACGCACCTCTGACCTTTCGGTCTGGTGCCAACGAATAAAGCCCTCCTGAACAATGTCCTCCGCCTCAGTAACCGAACCGAGCATGCGATATGCTATCCGGGTCAGTCGCGGTCTGAGGCGGCTGAACGTGTCGACCGTACTGTCAGGCTGCGACACTGGCTTTTGCTACCGGATGGATGGAGCGGAAGCCGATCGCGATGCGATTCCAGCCGTTGATGGTGACGATAAGCATGGTCAGCTTCACAATCTCCTCCTCCGTGAAATGTAGCTTCAAAACTTCATAATCACTGTCTGGCGCATGGGTTTGGGAGACGAGGGTCAATGCCTCTGTCCATGCCAATGCCGCGCGCTCACGCTCACTATATAGTGGCGATTCTCTCCAGCCGTTCAGCAAATAAATGCGCTGTTCAGTTTCCCCATGCTTGCGTGCGTCCTTGGAGTGCATATCAAGGCAATAGGCGCAGCCATTGATTTGCGATGCCCGCATCTTGACGAGTTCTTGCAGGCTTTTCTCGACGCCGTCGCTTTCAACGCTGTCACTCATGATAAGCATTGGCTTGATGGCGTCAAAGCTGATGGGGTTTAATCTGGCTTTCATGATCTTTCTCCTGTTCGGCATTTATTTGCCTGAACACGAGACGAGACAGCCCGTCCGGATGTGACATCGTTTAAAAAATATTTTGAAAAAGTCAGTCGCCGGTTACGAAAAAGCGCCAGCGACCCTTTGGCGTAATGCCCAAACGGTAGAACACATAGGTGCCGAACTGCTTCATTTCATCATAATCGCCTGCGGTCACGATTTGAAACATTTCAACTTTTTGCTTCGCATCAAGTTTGTCTAAAGGATAGGCGAAGAAGTACGGCCAGACATACAACTCATCTGCAGTGCCTGCATCAAGATGCACATAGCCGGATTCCAGCACATCCACCAGAATAGCCAGGATTTCCTGACCATCCGGATCACCTGCCTGGCTTTTCAGATAGGCGAGGGGGTCACCATCAACTTCAGTAAGCGAAAGCATGGTTACGTCATCGCCAGATCCGATAAGCGGACGCAGCGCATCAATATTGCCAGATTTTGCAGCTTCCAGGATCAGCTGGTGCATTTTTTGCACCGGAAAGGGCAGTTTGCTGAGATCATATTGGACCTCAGGAGTTTCTGCACCATCCTTGGCATTCGGCATTGCCGGATTGGTCGCTTTGGCAGTGCCCTCACTATCTTCTGTAGCTGGCTCGGCCGGTGCTGCAGCGGGCTTTTCTGTGGCGGCCGGAGGAGGTGTATGTGTTTCACTCGCGGGCTGATTGCTGTTTGGCTGTGTGGGTTCCGTTGCCTGCGGCAATTCTTCTTTCTTGAGTTCGCTTAACGCGAGCTGTACCGGGTTGCTTGAGCCTGAAGACCATGCAGGTATGCTTAACGCGCATACCGCAGTCGCCAGCATAAAGACTCTGGCGAAGGGATAAGCGGAAAGGCGCTTTTCAAGCATAGGTGTCACCCGGAATTGAACTACTGCAGAATGCGATTCGTCGAAAACTCGCCAGCAGCAATACGTTCGCGCAAAGCTTCGATCAAGGCCAATGCGGACACTTCCCCGTTATCACGGATTAGCTCAACCAATGCAGTCGCAAAAGCGGCTTCCGCCATGATCTCCGGTTCGATGCCCTCGAGCGTACCATCAGCCCAGACTTCATTCTGATATTCGATCGCTACGAGTTTTTTCTCTTCGGCAACCAGCTTATCGAGATCTGTCGAGGTCATGTTCATGGTGTACCATCCTTGGCCGGAGCCAATTCTTAAAGTGCCGCTAAACAATACCATAGGTTTTGCTTAAAATGCGGTTCATTGGCTTCAACAGTTAAAGCCTGGTTAATTTCCATAGCCCGATACGATCTCGGAAGAAAGCTTTGTTCCTTCCTGCTCATAGCGGTCAATCGCCGCAATTGCCTGACTGGTACAGGTCGAATAGGTCTCGTTAAAGGTCCGGTATCCTCGATTGAAACTGGCAATCAGGCGGGCTTTCCGTACGGGATCAGGATTTTCTGCCAGCAGAAGCGCGTCCATCCTGTCGCGCCACTGGCTGCTGCTCTCGCCGCATATGTTGCGTAAAGAATGGATGGAGCCCAAGACCTCTGCAAGTCTTATCAGTTTGGTTTCGTAAAGCGGATCAATTGCATGGGCAGGTGCCGTGCGCGCGATAGCCGTCAATGCCAATATGATAAACGCTATTCGCCGCACAAAACTGCCTTGAGCTGAAATCCCCAAGCCTTTGTCACCCGAAAGCAAGGCAGCTTCAAGGCATGTGTGGTTAATACCCTCAGCTTTTAAAGTCCTGTGCGAGTTCTCTGGCGACATCCAGCACGCTTTCGGTGACATCGAAATGCGCCATCTCTTCTAGCCGGAGCCAATGGACCGCTGCAGCATCGTCAGCTGCAATTCCCTCACCAAAGAAGTCATGGGCACGGAAAACAGCAAGACGAAAGGGTTTGGGGGCGGGAAATTCCGGTGTGGAATAATCGAATGTAACTGTTGTGAGGTAAGTTACCATTGCAGCAACAATACCGGTTTCTTCCTGCAATTCCCTTATTGCGGCCTCTTGTGGTGTCTCGCCATCTTCCCGCCTTCCGCCTGGAAATGCCAGCCAGCCCTTGGAAGGTTCGCGACCTCGTTCAACCAATAGAAAAGCACCATCGCGGATACAGACGGTTGAAACGCCATCAACAGTTGCGGAAAGGGGAATTTGGTCCATATCAAAGCGGTAGGCGCTGAAACTCGATTTGACAAGATGGTGCTACTTGAGCAAGTGGTTCGAGTGCGGAAATTCTGCCGGCACAAAAGCAGGTTAAAACATGTGTGGACGTTTTTCACTCCTCGGAACTCCAGAAGAAATCGCAGCCTATCTTGCGCTCATGGAGCTTGAGGATTTCCCGCCACGCTTCAATATTGCTCCAACGCAACCGATTCTTATGGTGGTTAGTGGCGAAACACCGCCTCCCGGCAGCAATCGCTCTGACCGCCGGGCGCTGCTTGTCCGGTGGGGCTTCATTCCAGGTTGGGTGAAAAATACTGCTGATTATCCTTTGATGATCAATGCGCGATCCGAAACGGCGATTGAAAAAGCATCCTTCAAGACAGCCATGCGGCATCGCCGTGCTCTCATTCCAGCGTCCGGATTTTATGAATGGCGACGTACCGGCGACAAAAAATCCCAAGCCTATTGGATACGCCCCCGCAATGGCGGAATTGTTGCGTTTGCAGGCCTTTATGAACCTTGGGCGAATGCGGAAGGTTCAGAGATGGATACAGGCGCAATTTTGACCACTAGCGCCAGTGAAGATATCCGGCCCATTCACGACCGTATGCCTGTCGTCATCGAGCAGAAGGATTTTGCGCGGTGGCTCGATTGCAAAACGCAGGAGCCGCGCCACGTCGCTGATTTGATGAAGCCCGCACAGGCGGATTTCTTCGAAGCCATTCCAGTATCGGACAAGGTCAACAAAGTTGCCAATAGCGGTCCAGACATTCAGGAGAGGGTGCTGGAAAATTTGAACGATCCCAAAAAATCTGCTCGCACCAAGCCCGTAGAAGCTGATACGCAGATGAAACTATTCTAATCCGCTCCAACCAATCATCAGGATACCTCGCCGAATGTTCTCAGCCGCACTATCCGGATTTCTTCTTGGCGCGTCGCTGATCATCGCCATCGGCGCTCAGAACGCTTTCATATTGCGTCAGGGTTTGCTGCGGGAACACGTCTTCATCTTGAGCTTTATATGTGCCTTGTCTGATGCACTGCTTATCACGGCTGGGGTGGCAGGTCTGGGGACGCTGATTGCCCAGTCGCCCAAACTTATTTCAATCGTTACCCTCGGCGGGGCAGTATTTCTTTTCTGGTACGCCTCAGTGGCGTTCAGGCGCGCTTTACATCCCGAAGCGATGCAGGCTGCTCGCGCAGGCAGTGGGTCATTGAAAGTCGCCATCGGCACAGTGCTTGCGCTGACTTTCCTCAACCCTCACGTCTACCTTGATACGGTGGTTTTGCTCGGCGGCCTTTCGGCGCGCTTTGAAGGAGCCAACCGCGCGGCATATGGCGCTGGCGCGGCGATAGCGTCTTTCGTCTGGTTTTTCGGCCTCGGCTATGGCGCGAGGCTTTTGCAGCCGGTCTTTGCCAGGCCTGCTGCCTGGCGTGTGCTTGACGTCATCATCGGCCTGGTGATGGCCGGTATAGCAATTAGTCTGTTAGTCCGTTTCCTGAACAATTGAAGCAAGCTTCAAAGGCGGACGCTGGCGGATGGAATTGAGAACGGCAGCCTGAATGGCAGCGGGTCCGATCGCGCGGTATTGTGAGGCAAGGTGGTCAGCAAAGATGCTTTCTCGCGGCTTGGCTGTTTGTTGTGTCGGGATCATCAGTCTGGTCCTTTGATACAGGGGACTATTCCCCTTTATTTCGAGGCTCAGGAATCCCGGTCAAATTGGCCGGAAAAAAGGCACTTTCCGGGAGGATTTTAGGCTTTCCGGTTAATTTGCATTAACGATTATGATCCTGACAAATATGCCACACAGGGATTGCGGTGGCAGACGCTTGACGATTGCCACGCGCTCAATCATAAAGACGCCCATGAAAACGTTGCCAGTCACGATTATTATTACCTGTCGGAACATTATCAGCTAGCGCTTGCTGGCCCGGCCGTTTTCATCTCAAATTTTCAGTACCAAAGATGCGAATAAGCCGGTCAAGCGACCCGTCCGTTGATATCGTCTATTCTTGAACCTGAACATTGAGACGACCCATGCCGCATCACATCAGCCTCTACAATACACTGACCCGTTCGAAGGAAAGTTTCGAACCAATCGATAATAAGAATGTGCGCATGTACGTCTGCGGACCGACGGTCTATGACTACGCTCATATCGGTAATGCCCGCCCGGTAATCGTATTTGACGTATTGTTCCGGTTGTTGCGCCACACCTATGGCGAAAATCACGTTACCTATGTGCGCAACATCACGGATGTGGACGACAAGATCAACGCGCGTGCCGCTCGGGATTTTCCAGAGCTTCCCTTGAACGAGGCTATCCGCAAAGTCACGGAAGCCACAAATGCCCAGTTTCAGGCGGATGTCACTGCTCTCGGTAATCTGCAGCCATCGTCCCAGCCCCGCGCGACAGAATATATCGCCGAGATGGTCGCGATGATTGATCGTCTGGTAGAACGCGGCGTTGCCTATGTGGCTGACGGGCATGTGCTGTTTTCGCCATCTGCAATGAATGCTGCAAAGGGCCCGCGCTATGGCTTACTGGCACGCCGCTCCGCCGACGATATGCTGGCTGGTGCGCGTGTCGATGTTGCATCATACAAGCGTGATGAAATGGACTTCGTGTTGTGGAAGCCCTCAAAGCTGGACGAGCCAGGTTGGCCATCACCGGCAGGAATCGATGGGCTGGGCCGTCCCGGTTGGCATATTGAATGCTCTGCCATGTCGATGGCCAAGCTTCTGGAGCCATTCGGGGGCGGATTGCAGTGTGATGATCCCATGAAGAATGTCTTTGATATTCACGCGGGCGGCATTGATCTCGTCTTTCCGCACCATGAGAACGAAATAGCGCAGTCGTGCTGCGCATTCGGCACGGAACGCATGGCAAATATCTGGATGCATAACGGTTTTCTTCAGGTCGAAGGCCAGAAGATGGCCAAGAGCGTCGGCAATTTCTTCACCATCAATGAATTGTTGGAGACAACGACGTTCGGTGACCGGAAGTGGCCGGGTGCTGTGCTGCGCCTTGCCATGCTGATGACCAATTACCGCGAGCCGATCGACTTCAGCATAAACCGGCTGGAGGAGGCAGAAAACATTCTTGCAAAGTCGCGGGAATATGCTGGCTCTGCGGCAGTCGGATGGATACCCGATGAAGCTCTGGAGATATTGTCAGATGACCTCGCGACGCCGGGTCTTATCAACTGGCTGGCATCTGCTCGCAAATCAAAGTCGTTGGACCCTGCTGCGTACAAGGCAACGTTCGCCTTGCTTGGAATCGATCTGAGCAGTGATGCTGAAGAAATGTCAGCCGAATTCGTTGCTGAAATCGAGGCAAAGGTTAAACAAAGGCTCGATTTGCTGGGTGCCAAGGATTTTGCTGAGGCAGACGCCATCCGTTATGAATTGCTGGAAAAAGGCATTCAACTGAAGGACGGCAAGGATGCCGCTACTGGTGAGCGGGTGACAACCTGGGAGGTGAAGAGGTGAGTTTGGACAACAGACCAATCTACACCGGCGGATGTCAGTGCGGCGCTGTGCGTTTTCGCGTCGAAGGCGCGCTGGGAAAACCATCCATCTGTCATTGCCGAATGTGTCAGAAAGCATTCGGCAACTTCTTTGCACCGCTTGTTTCAGTGACCAATTCGGATTTGAAGTGGACTCGCGGTGAGCCAAAGCGTTTTCAGTCTTCCAATCATGTAAAACGCGGCTTCTGTTCTGAATGCGGAACTCCACTCACTTACGAAGCGCCTGATGGCATAGCGCTTGCCATCGGCGCATTTGACGAACCGGAAGACCTCGCGCCGACTGTCCAATGGGGGCTTGAGGACAAGCTTCCATACGTTGATACACTGCATGATCTCCCGGGATATACCTCGGAAAGTGATCCGGACTCCGTGGAGTTTGTTAAAACGATGAGATCGTATCAGCATCCTGATTATGATACGGACGAATGGCCTGTGAAAGAGACGGGCAAATGACCAAAGAACGCATTTATCTTTTCGACACGACTTTGCGTGATGGGCAGCAGACACCCGGGATCGATTTTTCAGTCGAGGACAAGAAAGTCATTGCTGCAATGCTTGATGAGTTTGGCTTTGACTATGTCGAAGGCGGTTATCCCGGCGCAAACCCCACGGATACGGCTTTCTTCGCGGAAAAGCGGACAAACAGCGCAAAGTTTGCTGCATTCGGCATGACAAAGCGCGCTGGCGTCTCTGTTTCCAATGATCCGGGTGTCGCCGCGCTTATCGGCTCATCAGCCGATACAGTATGTTTCGTTGGCAAAAGCTGGGACTATCATGTTCGCGTCGCGTTGGGCTGCACAAACGAAGAGAACATTGAATCCATCGACGCATCTGTAAAAGCAGCCGTCAATGCCGGCAAGGAAGCCATTGTCGACTGCGAACATTTCTTCGATGGTTACAAGGCGAACCCTGACTATGCTTTAGCATGTGCGAAAACCGCTTATGATGCAGGCGCACGATGGGTCGTCCTTTGCGATACGAATGGTGGCACGCAGCCTGCCGAGATAACGCAAATTGTTAAAGCAGTTACAAAGCTCATTCCGGGCGACCATCTCGGCATTCATGCGCATAATGATACGGAACAAGCTGTTGCTAATTCGCTTGCCGCAATCGATGCAGGCGTTCGCCACGTTCAGGGCACCCTCAATGGCATCGGTGAGCGCTGCGGCAACGCCAATCTCATAACAATTATCCCGACATTGATGCTCAAGCCTGCGTGGGCGGACCGGTTCGAAACGGGTATAAGCCTTGAAAAATTGAAAGGCCTGTCGCGCCTGTCACGCAGCTTCGACGAGCTGCTTAACCGTGCACCGAATGCACAAGGCGCGTTTGTCGGCTCATCGGCCTTTGCCACAAAGGCCGGTATTCATGCCTCTGCCTTGATCAAGGAACCGGCTACTTATGAACACGTGCCGCCGGAAACGGTCGGCAATCGCCGCAAGGTCATGATCTCGGATCAGGGCGGTAAGTCGAATTTCATCAACGAGCTTGAGCGGCGGGGCATACCCGTCAGCAAGACTGACCCGCGGCTTGATACGCTGATCTCGCTTGTCAAAGAACATGAAGCGGAAGGTTACGCCTATGAAGGTGCCGATGCGAGTTTTGAACTGCTCGCAAGGCGTACACTCGGCACCGTGCCGGAGTTTTTTAAGGTGGATTCTTTTCGCTGTATGGTTGAACGCCGCTTCGACTCCAACGGGAATATCAAGACTGTTTCGGAAGCTGTTGTCCGCATGGAAGTCGATGGTGAAATGCGCATGTCAGTGGCGGAAGGCCACGGACCCGTGAACGCACTCGACTTGGCCTTGCGAAAGGATATGGGCAGTTATCAGGATGAGATAAACGATCTCGTTTTGGCGGATTTCAAGGTTCGTATCCTCAATGGTGGTACCGAGGCGATCACCCGCGTTCTGATCGAATCGACGGATTCGAGCAATGTGCGCTGGTGGACTGTCGGCGTATCCGACAACATCATAGATGCGTCTTTTCAGGCGTTGATGGACTCCGTAGTCTATAAACTGATGAAAAATCGCGATCTTGCTGGCAAAATTGCAGCGGAATAATCAATTCTGCTTAGAAAAATGATCAAAACATCAAACAGCTTGATGTTTTGATCAGGCGAATTCAATGGACGCAATGCAGGCTGACCGCTAGGACTTCGCACCATGAGCGAACAAGCAAAAATGAATGCCGCAATTGGTGCCGCGCCTTTGCCGGGCATGTCCGATGGTAGGAAGGGCTTTATTTTCGCTCTCTCCGCTTACCTTCTATGGGGCATTCTTCCATTCTACCTGAAAACGGTCGCACATATGCCCGCGCTTGAAGTCGTGGCGCATCGCATTGTCTGGTCCGTTCCGATTGCGGGTATCCTGCTTTGGTGGCTTGGCTTGTTCGGCGATCTCAAGATCGCTTTGACCACGCCGCGTATGCTGGCGATGGCCACACTTACGGCCTGCCTTATCACTATTAACTGGGGCACTTATGTCTGGGCGATTGGCTCCGGCCATGCGATTGATACGGCACTGGGCTACTACATAAACCCGCTGGTCAATGTTGTTCTCGGTGCAGTGTTCCTGAGTGAGCGCCTCTCCAAGCCGCAGATGGTCGCCGTTGCGCTTGCAGCCTGTGCCGTAATCCTGCTCACGGTCTATTCAGGCGGACTGCCATGGATATCGCTGGTGCTCGCTTTCAGCTTCGGCTTCTATGGTTTCTTCCGCAAGACCTTGCCGATTGGCCCGACCCAAGGTTTCATGCTGGAGGTTCTGATCCTTTCGATCCCTTCACTTGCCCTTATCGGCTGGACTGTCATGCAGGGTACGAGCCACTTCGTGCATGGCAGTGCCCATGATATTGGCCTGTTGCTTTTTGCAGGTCCGGCAACTGCAGTGCCCCTTATCCTTTACGCCTTCGGTGCAAAGCTGCTCCGCTACACCACCATTGGCCTTATGCAATATATCGCACCAACCATCGTATTTTTGAGTGCGATCTTCGTGTTCGGTGAGCCGTTCTCGCACATTCAGTTCATAGCATTCGCTTTAATCTGGTCAGCCTTGGCGATTTATACGTGGTCGATGCTGCACGACGCACGAAAGGCGCGTATTGCAGCTCAGCTAACGCCGTGATCCGCCGATCTTGCGGACAAACAGATAAACCATCACCGAGATAAACAGCGCCACAAAAGCCACTATCCAGAAGCCGTGCGGGCTTTCCAGAAATGGCAGTCCGCCGGTGTTCATGCCAAAAAGGCCGCTGATAACAGTAGTCGGCAGCAAAACAGCTGTCATGATCGACAATATGTAAAGAAACTGATTCGACTGATCTGACAGCTTTGCCATCAGTTCGTCCTGCAGCAGCCGGGCACGTTGCTGCAACTGCTCGCCTTCCGCGTGCAGTGTCTCCGCTCTGCGTGACAATCCTTCGATCAGATCATCCAGTTTTTCTGGAAAGGCACGCCGGTCGGCATGGTCTATATGCCGGAAAAGACTTGTCGCTGCGGTAAGATGGCGATGAAAAAGTACAATCTGGCGTCGCACAGGCACAAGCCGTTCGCGCTCACCTTGCCAGTTTTCACCAACGATATGATCTTCGATTGCGTCCAGCGTCTCTGAAAGCTTGGCGATTTCCGCTTTCAGCAACTCCAGAAAGCGTCTGAATATGGCATTGAACAGATCAAGAGGCGTCTCAAGCCTGATTTTGTCACGCAATATGGACTGCCTGACATCGTCGACCGACTGCAGTGGATACCTGCGCCCGCTGATGAAAAGCTTGTCGTTCAAGGCGAACCGGAAATAGCCAAGTTTGCCCGCATCACCATAATGCTCATGCTGCAGATCAGGAAGCTCGCCGAACAGCCAGCCGTCTTCATAGCTAATCTGATATTGATCACCGGCAGCGAGCAGGGTTTCCTTCACAGCTTCCGGAATTTCGGGGTGAATTTCCAGATTGCGTTTCGCACGGACGTCTACCAGTGCGTAACTTTTCCATGCCCAATTCGTCTGTGTAGCGGACTTGGTGACAAGCGCACCATCAAAGTCAAAGTCATGAATGATGACGAAATCATCTGTCTTGAGTGAAGCAGATTTGGGATCGAGCGCGTCCATAATGCTGATCCCTTCATCCTGTCAGAGCCGTTCGATTATAGCTTCGTTGCCTTCCCGATCACCCTTTGACGCAGCATTAAGGATCGCAGGAACAATATCTTCGGCTTTGTCTACCACAATCGGATTGACCAAATGTGACGTATGAACAAATCCTTCGGCCTTCATGTGATCGATCAAGGCCAGCATTGGATTCCAGAACCCGTTAATATTGGCGAACACCATTGGCTTCCTGTGGCGGCCGAGTTGCGCCCAGGTCATGATCTCTACGATTTCTTCAACTGTCCCAATACCGCCGGGGAGGGTAACAAAGGCATCAGAGCGTTCAAACATTTTGTGCTTACGCTCATGCATATCTTCGGTGACGATCAATTCCGACAATTGCTGCAGGGAATGTTCGGTCGCTTCCTTGTTCATAAGGAATTTCGGGATGATACCTGTAACTTTACCGCCGGCAGACATGACGCCGTCTGCAACTGCGCCCATTATGCCCTTGGTGCCACCACCATAGACAAGCTCAAGCCCGTGTTCAGCAATCGAATTGCCAAGCAGCTTGCCGCTGTGTTTGTAAATGGGATCACGGCCCGGCGATGAACCGCAGTAAACACAAATGGATCGAATCTTGCTCATGTATTATTTGGTGCCTTTTGCTTCGCCCACAGTCAAGCGCGACAAATCGGGACACCCTACCGCTTCATCTAGATAAAAGGTATAATAGGCTGAATTTGCGTCGTTTCTTGTAGAGGAGCATAAAAGACGCTAGAGCAAAAAGAAGAAGAGGGTAAAAAACAATGCTCAGCACACGATTAGCATTATTGGGGTTCAGTGCCGTTGTAGCGGCGGGTCTGGTCGCGCTTTATGTGGCAGATATTTCAGGTAAAATAGGGTCTGATAGACCGGCAGCTATCGCCGATATTGATACATCAGCAAAACCCGCAACACCCGCCGTGCCCGCGACACAACCTGCACCCGCCGCGCAAGATGCGCCAACGCAGCAGGCGGCAATACCGCAGGCCGATCCGGCACCTGCACCAGCAACTGCCAGTGCTCCTACTTTTGATGTGCTGCGGGTCGAGCCCTCGGGCTCTATCGTCATTGCTGGCAAGGCTGCTCCCAACGCAAGCGTTGATCTTCTTTCACGCTCAAAAATCATCGGCACCACAAAATCCAATGACAGCGGTGATTTTGTAATCGCTCTCGATGATCCATTAAAGCCGGGCGATTATCAGCTCGTGCTGCGTTCTACAGGAACCAATGGGACTGCAATGACTTCGGTTGAAACGGCGATTGTCTCTATTCCCGAGACCAAGACCGGACAGGTTCTGGCTCTTGTTGAGCAATCAGGTCAGCCAAGCCGCATGATTACGACCCCCGAAGCCACGCTTGCACCCGATGCAGCACCAGCCATCGCTACAGCTGCTCCAAAAGGCGACAAGCCAGCCGTTCAGCCAGCTGTAAAAGCGAGAATTGCTGTGGAAGCTGTTGAAATTGAAGGTAATAAACTTTTCATCGCGGGAACTGCGGAAGCTGGTTCAACAGTAAAAGTATATGCAAACAGCGATCTGCTCGGCTCGACCATGACGACGCCAGAGGGGCGGTTTCTGGTGCAAACTGTCAAGGAACTGGCTGTCGGCGATTACATCGTGCGGGCTGATATGCTTGCAGCAGATGGAGTGACTGTCCTTGCAAGATCGGCAGTCCCATTCAAGCGTGAGGCAGGCGAGCGTGTTTCGGCGGTTGCGCCTGCACCTGCTGCCAATGAAGCGGCGGCACCCGCAGTTGAGAGCACGACAGCGCAAGTCGCCACGGGCGACGCGACAGCTCCCCTGCAAAGCGTCGAGGGTTCGGTCATCATCCGCCGTGGTGATAATCTGTGGCGAATTTCACGCCGCACCTATGGCGAGGGTGTGCGTTACACCACCATATATCTTGCCAATAAAGAGCAGATAAGAAACCCGGATCGCATTTTCCCGGGACAGGTTTTCGCGTTGCCGGAAAAAGACAAGCCGGCGATTCAATAGAAAGATTTGCTTCAAGCGCAGGTTTTTACGCAAAACATTTGCAATAGTGTTGCATCGAACACATATATCGTCTATCGACGATGAACGATGACTTGCCAGAAAATCCTTGAAGATATTGAAACCGCGCGCGTACTGGCGGCTCTTGCCCATCCAGCACGATTGCGCATAGTCCGCCAGCTATCTTGTCGTGATGCATCATGCTGCAAAGATATCGTTGCTGGTCTTGACCTTGCTCAGTCAACTGTTTCGCAGCATCTCAAGATTTTGGTGGAAGCCGGTTTGGTTCGTTACCGTCAATCGGGTCAAAGCTCGCATTACAGCATTGATCCGGCGGCATTTGCTCGCGTCGCGAAGCTTGTAAACAATATGGCGCAGCTCTGCTGCCCGCCAGAGAAAAGCGTTCCATCGCAGCCGCAAGTTCGGCGCGAAAACGTGTTTGAGGATTAGAAGTGCCCGATAAGACCGTATCTTCAGAGTCCGGAAAGACCCTCCAGACAATTCGCAACTTGTGGCCTTATATGTGGCCATCAGAACGTCCTGATCTGCGCATGCGCGTCGTATGGGCAACTTTTTACCTCATTATCTCCAAGGTCGTGCTGATCCTCGTTCCCTATTTCTTCAAGTGGGCGACCGATGCGCTAAACGGCAAGTTGGAGGTTTCCGAACTGCTGCCAGTTTTGCTCATCGGCCCGCTTATGCTGGTCGCCGCCTATAATCTCGCGCGTATTGTGCAGGCCGGGCTCAACCAGTTGCGCGATGCGCTTTTCGCCAGCGTTGGGCAATATGCCGTCCGCAAGCTCGCCTATAAAACCTTCGTGCACATGCACCAACTGTCCCTGCGCTTTCATGTGGAGCGACGCACGGGTGGGCTTTCGCGCATTATCGAACGTGGAACCAAGGGCATTGAAACCATTGTCCGTTTTACGATCCTCAACACGGCACCGACAATCATCGAATTCTTGATGACTGCTGTGATTTTTGCAGTCACATATGGCTTATCTTACGTGGCGGTCGTGGTTGCCACGGTGTGGCTCTATACGTGGTTCACAGTGCGCGCCAGCGATTGGCGTATCAATATCCGTCGCGATATGAACGAGTCCGATACCGACGCCAATTCCAAGGCGATAGACTCACTGTTGAATTTCGAGACAGTTAAATATTTCGGCAACGAGACCATGGAGGCTACCCGCTTCGATGGTGCAATGGCGCGATACGAAGTCTCTGCCACCCGTATCTGGACGTCGCTTGGATGGCTGAACTTCGGTCAGGCGGTGATCTTCGGCATCGGCATGGCCGTGATGATGATCATGTCGGGCAGGGAAGTCATGGCCGGTACGCAAACGATTGGCGATTTTGTTTTCATCAATGCCATGCTGATGCAGCTATCCATTCCGCTCAACTTTATCGGGTTCATATATCGCGAAGTGCGTCAGGGATTGACCGACATTGAACAGATGTTTGATCTGCTTGATGTCGAACAGGAGGTAATGGATAAACCCGATGCCAAGCCATTGGTTATCGATCATGGCACTGTCCGCTTTGACAATGTGCAATTTGCCTATGACCCAAAACGGCCAATTCTGAAGGGCGTCAGCTTCGAGGTACCAGCAGGCAAGACAGTCGCAATCGTTGGACCATCTGGTGCAGGCAAGTCGACACTATCACGTCTGTTGTTCCGTTTTTACGATATCCAAAATGGCTCCATCAGCATCGATGGGCAAGATATCCGCGACGTAACCCAGGAAAGCCTGCGCTCTGTTATCGGCATGGTGCCGCAGGACACAGTCCTGTTTAATGATACGATTGCCTATAACATCCGTTATGGCCGCATAAGCGCCAATGATGAGGAAATGCGTAACGCTGCAGAACTTGCGCAGATTGGGCCGTTTATCGATACTTTGCCTGAAGGCTATCAGGCCATGGTCGGCGAACGTGGGCTCAAGCTTTCCGGCGGTGAAAAGCAGCGTGTCGCCATTGCGCGGACGATCTTGAAAGCACCACCGATTCTCATACTTGATGAGGCTACCTCTGCTCTCGACAGCGCTACGGAACACGAGATCCAGTCTGCGCTCGATCTGGTCAGCCGCGACCGCACGACGCTGGTTATTGCCCATAGGCTTTCAACGATTATCGGCGCTGATGAGATCATCGTTTTGAAAGATGGTGTCATTGCTGAGCGCGGTACGCACACCAGGCTTTTGAAGATCAAGGGCCTTTATGCTTCGATGTGGAATCGTCAGCGTGAAGCGACAGAGGCCGAAGAACGTCTGCGCCGCGTACAGGCTGAGGATGATCTTGGTGTTGTTGTCCGTGGAAAGCCTGCTCTGCCAGCGTGAATGGTTTGCTCCGGCTGCCAATCTCCGATATGAACGCGCAAACTCGTTGAAAAATAGCCGTCTTGTTACGACATGACAGGCGGCACTAAACGACATTTGATGCTGCTAAATCAGGGATAGATGAATGAGCCTCGTTGATACGATCCGCAATACCTTCGTACCCATACACAAGGAAGGCTATCCGTTCATCGCGGGTTTCGCCGTTGCGACACTCATCCTTGGCTATCTCTGGGGACCGCTATTCTGGATCGGTTTGATTCTCACCGCGTGGTGCATTTATTTCTATCGCGATCCGCAGCGCGTAACACCAACCGACGACAAGCTTGTGGTAAGCCCAGCTGACGGCCTCGTTTCTGCAGTCGGTCCAGCAGTGCCACCGCGGGAACTTGGAATGGGCGATGCGGAGATGACCCGCATTTCTGTATTCATGAACGTGTTTTCCTGCCACATCAACCGCGCGCCCGTGCGTGGGAAGATTTCTACCATCGTTCACAAGCCCGGTAAGTTCCTGAATGCCGAGCTTGATAAGGCGAGTGCCGAAAACGAACGCAATGGGCTGGTAATCGAAAGCCCGAACGGCGAAGTTGCGGTTGTGCAGGTTGCTGGTTTGGTTGCCCGCCGCATTGTATGCTGGGTCGACGAGAACAATGCAATTTCCATCGGCGAGCGCTTTGGCCTGATCCGTTTCGGTTCGCGTGTTGACGTTTACCTGCCGCAGGGCTTCGTACCTCGCGTTGCCGTCGGCCAGACTGCCGTCGGCGGTGAATCTGTTCTCGCTGAATTTGGCGGCGTGCCAAACGCTCCGCTTGTCCGGATAAGCTGATCAATGTTGCCAGAAACGGAAACAGACCCATTGTTTGACGAGAATCGTCAGAACGTCGAGCCGAAAGGCGCGCGCATTCCGATGCGTTATCTTGCGCCTAATGTCATTACAGTTCTGGCGATATGTGCGGGACTGACAGGCATAAGGTTGGCTTTTGAGAACAGGTTTGAGCTAGCCGTTTCGATGGTGCTGCTTGCTGCATTTTTGGATGGTATTGATGGCCGAATTGCCCGGATGATGAAGGGATCGTCCAAGTTCGGTGCACAAATGGATTCGCTTGCTGATATCGTCAATTTCGGTGTTGCCCCGGCCTTGGTGCTTTATGCCTATATGCTGGATCA
This sequence comes from Phyllobacterium sp. YR531, assembly GCF_000282595.1. Lineage (GTDB taxonomy): Bacteria > Pseudomonadota > Alphaproteobacteria > Rhizobiales > Rhizobiaceae > Phyllobacterium. The sequence goes on along the minus strand of NZ_AKIZ01000038.1, from coordinate 127,982 downwards.
GGCTCGGTCCTTCGGTTGGATTGCGGCACTGCTTTACTGCATTGCCTGCTGTCTGCGGCTTGCCAGATTCAACGTGATGCTTGACGTTGTGGGCAAACCTCTTTGGCAGAATAATTTCTTTACCGGTGTTCCGGCACCGGCTGGCGCGATGCTTGTCATGTTGCCTGTATATCTCGGTTTTCTCGGCCTCGTACCTACGCGCACATTTGCTTTTGTTGCCGCCGCTTACACTGTCGGTGTTGCGGTACTGATGATCAGCCGCCTGCCGGTTTACAGCGGCAAGGCAGCGGGAACCAAACTGCGTTCCGATTGGGTCATGCCGACATTCCTGTTCATTGTTGTCTATGTTGCCTTCCTGATGAGCTACACTTGGGAAACGCTGACCCTTACCACCATTGTTTTCTTTCTCTCGCTGCCTTTCAGCTACAGAGCCTGGAAACGCTTTGAAGCCGCGGATGCTGCCGCTGTCCCGACAGAGGAAGAGGCGACGGAAGCCTCTTCCTGAGACCAAGCCGGTCGGGTCATTCACTCAAATGCTTACTGAAGAATGCGAGAATGTCGGCATTGAACTGCTTGTGAAATGCGACGCGATCAAAGCCCGGATCGTCGCTACAAAGCTCTGTATCGCCTGATTCAGCCGCGAGTTTTGCAAAATCAGAAGTGCAGGGAGGCAGAAATGAGAAGTGGTTGGATTTTGGCACAGACTGAAAATCAGGCTTCGTTGACATATTGCGGATGATATTTGCAGTGTCTTCGGGCGAAACTCCATCCACGCCACGCTCTGAGCCCCACAATTGAACGGGGACGGATATTCCTTTTAAACCTTCGGCAGTAAAGAGGCTTCCACCTGCGGGATCCACAATAACAGCGGCCTTGATGCGGGCATCACTTTCCATTTCCACGACGGAACCCGCTTTGATCTGCTCGCAAAAGCGGTTGCCAGGGTAGATCGGGCAATTATTAAGCAGCAACTTCCAGTCGGGCTTCCCGCCAATCATTGCAAGTCCCGTATTGCCGCCTCTCGAAAAGCCAAACACACCTATACGCGATGCATCGATTTGATTTGCGTAAGATCCGGGACCAACAAGATAATCGATCAACCTTTTCATGTCGGTAGGACGCTGTGTCATGGCGGCGATGTCGCCAGGATCGCGGGTTTTGGACTGACCGCTATCGCGCGGATGGTTGATCGCGGCGACGACAAATCCATTATCTGCAAGCATTTCAGCAAGTCCGTGATAATTGCCTATCCATCCGCCTACGCCGTGCGAGATGACTATAAGCGGGCGATTTTTGCCACTCACGGGGCAGTCTTTCACTGCCAGTGAATAGTCGAATCCGATGTCCACTTTTTCCGGTTTGCCGTTGCATGGATACCAGACTGCTCCAGTCAGTGTCGGCCCGTGATTGTCAGAAGGTATTTCCATGAATTTCAATCCGGCAGACTGGGCCTGCTGAAAAGTGGTGCATGTGGCAAATGCGAGGAAGGCCGCTACTTTAAGAGCTTTCATGATTGGAGTTCCATCTTGTTAATTGCGGATGTTTCGGCGGGATTCTCAACGGATGGTCGCGCGGACGTAATCGCTCGTGATGTCGATTGAAGGTTTCGCACCGGGTGTGTTGGTAAGTTTGCTGTCGATGAAAGATGCTTTGGCATTCACCGCATAGCTGATCGGTGTGTCTTTCAAAAAGCTGAACGTGGCATCTAGCGCGCGAGAATCCAGATGGATCGTTTCGCTATTGCTGCTTCGGTCAAACCGAACATCGCTGCGTACCGCGTCGCCTTTGATATCCAGTTTGGAGACATAGCCATCCAACGAAAAGTCCGCAGCATTCCCACGGATGTGAATACTGCGATAATCGCCGGAGAAATGGGCAAGTAGTGCATGTTGTTCGATATCGATGTCAGCGCCCTTGGGCAGATTGACGATAATCCGAACCTCGCAATCTGAGACGCTAAGAAGTGGAGTCTCAGTAACGTCAATCGTTAATGTCTGATCTTTGATTTCAGTTGTTGTTTTCGTATCGCAGCGGTTCGAGAACCAATTGGAATACCAACTGGCAAGCCAGCTTGTCCGAGTGCCTGTGACAGTCGCGGTATAGGCAGCTGTGTTTGAGGTGGTGAAATCCACACGGCTGCTGTCGCCGGTAATATTCACCTGCTTGATTGCGGTCACATCCAATTGGGCTGCAGTTTCAGCTTGTGCCGCAACGGGTGTGAGAGTGGTGAAGAGCAGGATAAGTGAAGCAAAAAATCCCGGCATTTTGATCTCCTTGAAGTGCGGCGCTTGGATTAGCGCCAACAGCAGGGAGCGGCATTGCTTGGATATTTTCGACCTTGATCATAATTCAGGTCGTCCGCGATCACGATTAAGGTCATATTGAGCCCAAGTCTCATGCGGAACTGACGTATGCTTTTTGTGCCATTGCCCTTTGTTGTCGCCCTGTTGCTTTTCATACTGCTGATCCAAATGATCCGGCGGCAGGACGAAGGAGGCTCACACCCGTTTTTTCTGGCTTGGCTGATCGTCGCTGCTGTACAATCGGTCGTTATCGGAGTGCGCTGGGGTTACGACCTTGTAGAAATTTTGCCGCTTCAGGCGATATTGGCCGCTGCCGCCCCGACACTCGCGTGGCTCAGTTTTGATAGTCTGCGGACTGAACGACCGCCTTCACAGCGACCCTATCTGTTGTTGCATACCATTCCGACATTGCTGGTTGCCGGTTTCGTAGCGTTCTGGCCGGACCCCATTTCACTGACGATCATTCTGATTTTCCTGGGTTATGGGGCAGCACTTGTGCAGCTCGCCTGGGCTGGCCCCAACGTGCTTGGCGCGTCACGACTGGATGGTGTCATCACATCCTATCGCGCGTTGCAGTTGACTGCTTTTTCCACTGTGGGCTCAGCTGTGATCGATCTTTTGGTAACTTTCGACTTTGCCGAAACGGGAGGCATCTATTCCGGTCGTATCGTCGCTATAGCCAACATTATTGGCTTGCTGGTGCTTGGAACTGCCGCAACCGTCGCAGGTGCCAGTCAACCGGCAGTTGATGAAAGCGTGGAAGAGGCGGTGCTATCCAGCCAACCAACATCGGATGATGCAGCGGTTGCCACAGCGCTCGATGAGTTGATGCAATCGCGTCAGCCATATCGCGATGTTGATCTCAACTTAAACCGGCTGGCACGGAAAATGGGGCTTTCAGTAAGGCAGGTATCCAACGCCATTAATCGCGTCAAAGCGATGAGTGTTTCGCAATATGTCAATGATTATCGCGTGAAGGAGGCTTGCAAACTTCTTGCAGAAACCGATGAGCCCATCACCCGCATCATGTTTGATGCAGGCTTTCAAACCAAGTCAAATTTCAATCGGGAGTTTCTGCGTGTCACCGGTATGAGCCCTAAAGCGTGGCGTGCCCGAAACAATCATCTCGACGAAACCAATATTATTCGCCTCGCCGGTTAACCGGGATTATTGTAGCTGAGCAATTTGCCGGAGCGCACATTGTAAAGCTTGCCGGTTTCATCGATGGCCGGATCGCAGAGCAAGGCAATCTTTGCAGCAACCTCGGCCGGCGTTGGCAAGGTATCCGGATCTTCGCCTGGAACAGCCTGCGCACGCATAGCGGTGCGCGTCGCACCCGGGTCGACTGAATGGACCCGCAATTTTGTCTGTCTGGTTTCCTCGGCCCAGCTACGTGCAAACACCTCAACGGCAGCCTTGGAGGCGGCATAGGGAGCCCAATAGGCGCGCGCTGAATGGGCAACGCTGGAAGAGAGCAACAGAGCCCTCCCGGCATCAGAAAGCTTCAGCAGAGGGTCTGTTGTCCGTATGAGCCGCCAGACGCTGGAGACATTTATTGTCATCAGCTTGTCGAACACTTTGGCTTCGACATGGCCGATTGGCGAAATGGTGCCCAATACGCCAGCATTAGCAATCATGATATCGAGCTTGCCCCAGCGCTCATGGATCGATCCGCCCAGACGGTCGATGGCAGGCAGGTCGGTCAGGTCAAGCGGAACCAGCGTTGCCGAGCCACCGGCCTTGGTGATTTCGTCATCCAGTTCTTCGAGTCCGCCAACTGTGCGGGCAACGGCAATCACATGCGCGCCACGTCCGGCAAGTTCTTTTGCAAGGTAATAGCCAATGCCACGCGATGCGCCGGTGACAAGCGCAAGCTTGCCGTCCAGCCGAAAACTGCCGTCAGAAATCATGAAGAGAACTCAACCGTTATTTGCGAGAAGCGAAAACTGACGAACATTGTCCGGACCATCCTTGTCGAGGAGGCGGGTCGGATAGTCACCAGTAAAATAGTGATCGGTGAACAGCGGAGCGCGGGCATCACGCGGTGCTCCGCTCACTGCCTTGTAAAGCCCGTCAATTGACAGGAAAGCCAGTGAGTCTGCGCCGATATAAGCGCACATTGCATCCAGATCAGCATATTGGTTTGCCAACAGCTTATCCGCGTCCGGCGTATCGATGCCGTAAAAGTCCGGGTGGAAAATCATCGGGCTGGCGACGCGAATATGTACCTCGCTGGCACCGGCGTCGCGGATCATCTGAACGATTTTCACTGAAGTAGTACCGCGAACAATGGAATCATCCACCAGCACAACACGTTTGCCTTCAATAACGGCGCGATTTGCGGAATGTTTCAATTTCACGCCAAACGCCCGAATGGACTGTGTTGGCTCGATGAAAGTGCGGCCGACGTAATGATTGCGGATAATGCCGAGTTCGAACGGAATACCGCTCGCTTGCGCAAAACCGATTGCCGCCGGTGTACCGCCATCCGGAACAGGAACGACAACGTCCGCCTCAAGCGCAGCTTCCCTGGCAAGGTTGATGCCCATATTCTTGCGGGCAGTATAGACATTGCGGCCACCGACAATGGAATCAGGGCGGGCAAAGTAAACATATTCAAACAGGCAAAGACGTTCGCGTTTTGGATTTTGCGGCTTGAAGGAATCGATACTGATCGAGCCATCAGCCTGAATTTCGCAAACCACAACTTCGCCGTTCTCGATGTCACGAACAAATTTTGCACCGATGATATCCAGCGCACAGCTCTCAGAAGCGAAGATTGGCTTGCCGTCGAGGTCACCCATCACGAGCGGGCGAATACCGATAGGATCGCGCGCAGCAATCAGCTTGGTACGGGTGAGGGCGAGCATCGCATAACCGCCCTCCATCTGGCGGATAGCGTCAATGAAGCGATCGCTGGATGAAGTGCTGCGCGAACGGGCGATAAGATGCAGCACAACTTCCGTATCGGAATTGGACTGGCAGATAGCGCCATCGGCAATGAGCTTGCGGCGCATTGTCAAGCCGTTGGTGAAATTGCCGTTGTGGGCAATGGCAATGCCGCCAATTTCCAGTTCAGCAAAAAGCGGTTGGACGTTGCGCAGCGCTGCATCACCTGTCGTAGAGTAGCGAACATGGCCAATAGCCCGATCGCCAGGCAGCTGGGCTAATGTAGCAGGGTTGGTGTAGTGGTCGCCAACAAGGCCCATACGGCGCTCTGAGCAGAACTGATTTCCGTCGTAGGAAACGATACCCGCTGCCTCCTGGCCGCGATGCTGTAGCGCATGTAGCCCCAAGGCTGTCAGCGTCGCCGCATCGGAATGCCCCAAAATGCCAAACACACCGCACTCTTCATGCAGTGTGTCATCATCGAGGGACATCAATTGGTTATCGTCACGAGAAATGTCGGTCATTACCGCCAGCCCTTCCGCCCCAAGATAACTTGGGATCGAGTCAATTGTGCCTAGTTTGTATTATGCCACACTATATGGGGTATTACCAAGCAAACCCCAATAGCGGAATTGACGCAGTTTCATGCTTTTTGCCTGATTACTCAGGAGTTGTGCCTTCCGGCGGAATGTCTTCCTTCGGTTCAGCTGTCGTTGTTCCGTCCGGTGCGGCATCCGTTGCCGCAGGTGTGCCAGGTTTCAGACGCTTGAGAATGGTCGATTCCGGATCTTCCGGAAGCAAAGCGACCAGCTTTGCACCAAGTTCGTCAATCATCGGCTTTGACTTGGCCTGCGCTACCCAGGCAGGCTGATTTTCTGTGACGAGCCAGTTGAAGAACAGCATGGCGACCACAACGAGAAGAACGCCGCGCGCTGCACCAAACAGAAAGCCGAGTGTGCGATCCAGCGCACCAATGCGGCTATCGATGATGAAATCTGCAATTTTCATCGTGATAATGGAGACGACAATCAGCGTGACAATGAATACCAGACCGGCGGCAGCAATCTGCGCGATTGTTTCATTGCTGATATAGGGTGCCAAAAAGGGCACGACAGGCTTGTAAAACAAATAGGCTGCGACAGCTGCAGCAGCCCAGGACACAACGGAAAGCACTTCGCGCGAAAAGCCGCGGACCATGGCAAGGACCGCCGAGACGAGGGTGATGCCCAATAGTATTCCGTCAAGCAACGTTATCGGCATTTCGTTTAGTCCTCATATCAAAACCGATCATTGATCAGTCTTCGCGTTGTTTTTTGCCCGGTCCCGACGCCGCAATCCCGGCCACAAGGTCCGGTAGCGAAGCGGTTTCCGTCAGACGAGCATTGCCGTTCTTTGCGACATCGTTGCTTCCCTTGGGAAGAACAGCCTGCTTGAACCCAAGCTTATCTGCTTCTTTCAGTCTCTGCACGGCATGGGCCACAGGGCGAACCGCGCCAGAAAGACTGACTTCGCCGAAATAGACGCAATCTGCGGGAAGGGCAATACCGGCAATAGAGGAAACCAGTGCAGATGCGACAGCAAGATCAGCGGCAGGCTCTGTTATTCGGTATCCACCGGCAACATTCAGGTAAACATCATGCTGCCCGAACCTTACACCGCAATGGGCTTCAAGCACGGCTAGAATCATCGAAAGGCGGTTTCCATCCCAACCAACAACGGCGCGGCGCGGCGTGCCAAGTGTTGACGGTGCAACCAATGCCTGTATCTCAACAAGAATTGGCCTCGTGCCTTCCATGCCAGCGAAAACAGCAGCACCGGGCGATTTGTCATTGCGCTCACCCAGAAACAGCTCGGATGGATTGGCGACCTGACGCAACCCTTTATCCGACATTTCAAACACGCCGATTTCGTCCGTCGGTCCGAAGCGGTTCTTTACTGTACGCAATATTCGGTAATGGTGCCCGCCTTCGCCTTCAAAGTAGAGCACTGCGTCAACCATGTGTTCGATAACGCGCGGGCCAGCAATTTGCCCCTCTTTGGTAACGTGACCGACGAGCACCACAGCCGCACCTGTCTGCTTGGCATAGCGGATCATTGCCTGCGCTCCGGCGCGTACCTGAGTAACCGTGCCGGGCGCAGAATCAGCTGCATCAGTCCAAAGCGTCTGAATCGAATCGATAATGATCAGGTCGGGGCGCTTGGCATCGGAAATGGTCGCGAGGATATCTTCGACATTGGTTTCTGCTGCGAGCAACACATCGGTATCTGCGGCGTTCAGCCTTTGTGCCCGCAGGCGAATCTGAGCAACCGCTTCTTCGCCTGATACATAGACCACGCGATGGCCCTGACGTGAAAGCGCAGCCGCTGCCTGCGTCAGCAATGTGGATTTGCCGATACCCGGATCGCCGCCGATCAAGATGGCGGAACCACGTACGAACCCTCCACCAGTGACACGATCAAGCTCGCCAATTCCTGATTGTATGCGTGGTGCGTCTTCAATTTCACCGGACAATGTAGTCAGTGCAACAGCGCGGCCTTTGCGACCGGAAAGCTTGCCGGGGCCACTGCCGATACCGCCGGACGTACCTTCCTCGACAAGCGTGTTCCACTCGCCGCAAGCATCGCATTTACCGGCCCAGCGGGTGTGAACAGCACCGCAATTCTGGCAGATGAATTGAATTCTAGCCTTGGCCATCAAATCTCGTTTCCGCTGTAGACGTAGCGGCGGTGATAGCGGTTTCCAAGGCTGGTAAGCAACTCATATCCAATTGTGCCTGCAGCGCGGGCTGCGTCGTCCAGGCTGATATTGGTGCCGAACAGTTCTATATAATCCCCTTCGCGAACATCAGTTTCCTCCAGATCGCTGATGTCAAAGGATGTCATATCCATTGTTACACGGCCTATCACCGGCACTTTCTTGCCCGCAATGAAGCCGATGCCGCCACTATTCAGCGTCTGTCTCAGGGGCACACCACTACCGGATGCGGAACGCAAATAACCATCCGCATAGCCTATTGAGCAAATGGCGATACGTGTGTCGCGGGTAAGGGTTGCTGTAGCGCCATAACCTGCGGTTTCTCCTTCAAGTCCGGTACGGATCTGAATGATTCTTGCTTCTGAGGTAACAACCGGGCGCATTGGGTTGGTTATGCCGGAAACAGGCTCGCCGCCATACATGGCAACGCCGGGGCGGCTCAACTCATATCCTGCATTCAAACTATGGAAGATACCGGGTGAATTGGCGATGCTTGATTCAATTCCGGAGAAATTGGCACGAAGCTTTTGAAATGATTCAAACTGACGCTGGCTAAGGGCATGGGTCTGATCATCTGCCGTGGCAAGATGCGTCAGCAGCAGCACCGGGCTGTGGTCTGCGGCATCCCCTGCAAAACGGATCGCTTCGTTGACGGTCAAACCCAACCGGTTCATCCCGGTGTCTACGTGCAGCGCGTAAGGCAGTTTTTCTGTGCGAGTGGCGTTGGCGTTTTGCCATACCGCAAGTTCGCGCAATGAGCCGAGCACCGGAATGAGATTTGATTGTTCGTAAACGGGCAAAGCTTCTGCGAAAAAACCATTAAGTACAAATACCTGCGCATCAGGCGCTACTGCTTTTACACGCAGTCCTTCCTCGGCCACGGCCACAAAGAATGTGCGGCATCCCGCTTTCCATAAAACCGGAACAACATGAACAATGCCAAGACCATATGCGTCGGCCTTGACGACAGCCCCGGTACGGGCTGGCTTGGATCTCTCCGCAAGGAGAAGCCAGTTTGCAACGAGCGCGTCGAGATCAATGGTAAGACGTCCACCAGCAAGCCGGGGGTCGGCGCCAGCTGTCGTTATATTTGGAGTTCTAGCAGTCAAATTATTACTCAAAACGTTCTGGTATATGTGAATCCTCGGCAAGATCGGTAAAGCGCGTGAATTCCGCCTGGAAAGCCAGTCGTACAGTTCCGGTTGGACCGTGACGCTGTTTGGCGACAATGACTTCCGCCTTGCCGGTTGCCTCGTTCAAATCGGCCTGCCATTTAAAATGCTCTTCGGTTCCGGCCTTCGGTTCCTTGTTCTTGATATAATATTCATCGCGGTACACGAACAGCACGACGTCCGCGTCCTGCTCGATAGAACCTGATTCACGCAAGTCGGAGAGCTGCGGGTGCTTGTCTTCGCGGCTTTCCACCTGACGGGATAGCTGGGAGAGGGCGATGATTGGAGTATTCAACTCCTTGCCCAGAGCCTTCAAACCGGTGGTGATTTCGGTGATTTCCTGCACGCGGTTTTCCGAAGCGCGCTTGGATGATCCCTGCATCAGCTGAATATAGTCGATGACGATCACATCAAGGCCACGCTGACGCTTCAATCGCCGGGCACGGGCCGCCAACTGTGCAATGGAGATACCACCCGTCTGATCGATATAAAGCGGTACGCGCTGCATATGCTGCGAACAGGCAACCAGCTTTTCAAAATCAGCCTCGCTGATTTCACCGCGTCGGATTTTCGAAGAACTGATTTCCGACTGCTCTGAAATAATACGCGTTGCCAGCTGTTCGGACGACATTTCCAGCGAGAAGAAGCCGACAACGCCGCCATTCTTCGCTTTGAACGTACCGTCTGCCAATTGTTCAGGTTCATAGGCTGCGGCAATGTTGAAGGCGATGTTGGTGGCAAGTGATGTTTTGCCCATGCCCGGGCGTCCGGCAAGTACAATCAAATCCGATGGCTGCAACCCACCCATGCGGGCATCAAGAGCACGAATGCCGGTGGAAACACCGGAAAGATGGCCGTCACGCATAAATGCGGCGTTGGCCATGTCTACGGCGTTTTTGACCGCATCGGTAAATGTCTGGAAGCCGCCATCATAGCGGCCGGTTTCCGCAAGCTCGAAAAGTCGCCGTTCTGCATCTTCGATCTGGCCTTGCGGAGCGACATCTACCGGCGCGTCATAGGCGATATTCACCATGTCTTCGCCGATTGTAATCAGGGCGCGGCGTGTGGCCAGATCATAGATCGCGCGGCCATAATCTTCGGCATTGATAATCGTTACTGCTTCCGCAGCCAGACGCGCGAGATACTGCATGACAGTCATATCGCCGATCTTTGCATCGGCAGGCATGAATGTCTTGAGTGTGACAGGATTGGCCATCTTGCCCATCCGAATCATATCGGAAGCGACGTCGAAGATTTTCCTGTGCAGCGGTTCGTTGAAATGCGTTGGCTTCAGAAAGTCGGAAACTCGGTAAAACGCGTCATTGTTTACGAGGATAGCTCCGAGCAAGGCCTGTTCAGCCTCGATATTATTCGGGGCCTCACGATAAAGCGTGCCCTGCGCCTCGTTGATCTTGCGTACCGTAGCTTCAGCCATTTTATATTTTCCCGTTCATAGAGACTATGGCCATGAGGTCAGCGTGGATGCAATGCAAGGTTTCACATTGGGTGATGCGACTTGCATAATTATCGCTGGAACATCCGATGCAGCTAAATTATGCACTGCAATCCACAGTGATAAAAACGCTCAACCAAGGTTCAACCTTGACACTCATCGTTAAAATCTAGCTGAGTCGCAAAATAAAATACAAAATATTACTTGGCGAGGAGGATAAGGTTGGTTGTGCCAACAATTCGCCTCGCCGTCATCCTCGGGTCAAGAGCCCGAGGGTTGTTTGTTTGAAATGATGTAGTTTGCTGGTGCGGCTGCGGGCTCATTGACAGCCCGCAGCCGCTGCGGCAAGCGACCGTCCCGAGGTTTGGGCAACACCCGATGTCATCAAGGTTTCCTGCCGCATTCCGCCATCGCTTGGAGAGTTGATGGGGCCGCTGTTCGTCACGCCCGCAAACAATCCGAAGCTACTTTGAGAGGATAGCATCAGCATGGCTTTCTTGCATCATCCACCTCGCCATTGTTTTGGCTTCGACATCTCCAAAGACACGATCACCGTTTGCGATGGAGCCACCACCACCATCATTGCAAACCAGCAAGCCAGCATCAGGCGCTTCCTGCGCCAATGCAATGCAGACTTTGCCGTCTGCGAGCCCACTGGCGGCTACGAAACCATCCTGCTCAAGGAATGTCTGCGGGCCGGCCTTTGCGTGCATCGCGTTGATACGATCAAGCTCAAAGCCTTCATCCGTTCCCGTGGACGTCTGGGCAAGAGCGACGCAATCGACGCACGCGAACTATCCGCCTATGGACTGGAGCGTTGGGCATGCCTTACCCTGTGGCAGGCACCCGACCCTTGCCAGACAAGGCTCAAGGCTTTTATACGCCGCCGTGCCGATCTGGTGGCCATCCGGGTGGCCGAGCGCAATCGTGCAGGCGCACCTGGCAACCGCGAACTTGCAGTCACCTTCAAGGCCATGATTGCCGTTATCGACCGGCAGATCAAAAACCTTGATCAGGCAATCGAGACATTGATGCATACCGATGAGGCCCTCAGACATAGGGCTGATGTCGTAACCGCCATGAAAGGCATTGGCATAACAACCGCAGCAGCTCTTATCGCTACCCTGCCGGAATTGGGGCAAATGCACCGCAGACAAGCTGCGGCACTTGCCGGACTGGCACCCCATCCCAAAGAGAGTGGAAAGACCCTCGGATATCGCAGAATGCGCGGTGGGCGACCAGAGGTTCGAACAATCCTGTTCATGCCCGCAATGCAGGCAGCACAAGGACGGGGAGAGTTTGCTTCCTTCTACAAACGTCTCCTCGCTGCTGGCAAAAAGCCAATCCTCGCTCTCGCAGCTGTCATGCGCAAGATGATCGTAACCCTCAATGCAAGGATCAGAGACAACTGTCTTCAACAGAGTTGATGACGGAGAAATGGTTGGTTCCACTCAAGACACGTAGGATTTAATCACCTTCCAGCAATTGATTCCTGCGTTTTCACCTGACTGTTTGCAGAGCTTCGTTCGCACTCCAGCCGCTTGAGCCGCTTTTCTTCCTGCTCAATATAGTTTCGGGTGAACGGCACAGCTTCCTGCCGATGTGCCAACTGAATCTGGAACACCATCAGGTTCTGCCAGCGGAATGCTGATTCCGATGCCGCGAGATAGAATTCCCACATGCGACAGAATCTTTCATCGTAGATCGCCTTTGCTCTGTCGCGATTTGCCATGAAGCGCTCACGCCAGATGCGCAGTGTATCGGCATAGTGAAGACGCAGGATCTCGATATCCGTGACGTAAAGACCAGCCTTTTCGATATGCGGAAGCACTTCCGACAGGGCAGGGATATAGCCACCGGGGAAGATGTATTTCTGTATGAACGCATTCGTATAGGAAGGTCCATCCGAACGGCCGATGGAATGCAGCAGGAATACGCCATCCTTCTTCAACAGGCGGGCTGTGTGCTGGAAATACTCGGAAAAGTGACCGATTCCAACATGTTCGAACATTCCAACCGAAACGATCCGGTCGAAACTGTCGTTGATGGTACGGTAATCCTGCAGGTTGAACTGTGCCTGTGAAGAAAGGCCTTCTTCGAACGCGCGCTTGTTGGCAATGCCGTGCTGTTCCTGGGAGAGGGTAACGCCTGTGACATTGGCTTCGAGATGTCTCGCAAGATAGAGCCCCATTCCGCCCCAGCCGCAGCCGATATCGAGCGTCTTGTGACCCTTCTCGACCAGCAATTTTGCAGCTATATGGCGTTTCTTGGCGAGTTGCGCTTCCTCCAGCGTTGCGTCCGGCCTTTCGAAATAGGCGCAGGAATACTGCATGTCAGTATCAAGGAACAGCCGGTACAAATCTTCAGAAAGATCATAGTGCCGCTGCACATTGCTGGAGGCACGTGTCAGATTGTTCATCTGATGCAGACGCCGCGTGGCACGGCGGATGCCTTCCAGTGCAAGCATCCAAGGTTCCTTGGCTGCTGTAGCTCCTGTATTTTCGAAGATCAACTTCAGGACATCGTAGATATCCCCCTGCAGAACATCGATCTCGCTGTTCATATAGGCTTCAGCAAAATGCAGGGAGGGATCAAACGCGATCCGACGTTCTGCTGCTGCAGTATTGATACGGAAGTGGAATTCCTCGCCGGTTCCGTCACCAAATGTGCGGGTTTTGCCGGCTGAGTCAGTTATTTTCAAAGTTCCAGTGTGAATCATCCGCGAAAGTGCGGCGCGTAGAAGTGCATTCATGAACAATCTCCATCAGACGATAGAGCTCGGCCATTGCGGGGCTCGGGAGACGAGCCGTGGTCGGGCATGGGACTCAATAAATCTAATTGATTTTTTTAATCTGAAAAGCAAAAAAATACCCGGCATAGCTGCCGGGTACTTTTAATAAACAAAAACAACTCTTTCGAGTGCTTTGTATCTTCTTTAAATTAGGCGTTTTCTTCGCCGTCTTCGTCTTCATCAAAGAATTCGTCCGAAAGTGGAGTTTCTTCAATGCCATAAATTGCTTCGGCAGAAGTAAGATCTTCACCCTTAACCTGACGCTCTGCTTCATCAGCAGTACGTGCAATGTTGATTGTTACTGTTGCTTCAACTTCAGGATGAAGCGAAAGAACGATCTTGTGCAGGCCGATTGTCTTGATCGGTGTGTTCAGTTCAACCTGGTTACGGTTGAGTGAGAAGCCTTCTGCTGTGATCAGGTCGGCAATGTCGCGGGTCGAAACTGAACCGTACAGCTGACCGGTTTCACCGGCAGAACGAACTGCTACGAATGACTTGCCATCAAGCTTGTCAGCAATTGCCTGAGCTTCTGTCTTGCGTTCGAGGTTGCGTGCTTCGAGCTGAGCGCGCTGGCCTTCGAACTTCTTCTTGTTGGCTTCGTTGGCACGAAGAGCCTTGCCCTGCGGCAGAAGGAAGTTACGAGCAAAGCCGTCCTTGACCTTGACTGTGTCACCCATCTGACCGAGGCGGCCGATGCGTTCTAGTAGAATAACGTCCATTTGAGTTTCCTTATTCGTTAGTGTCTTCAATTGTCATTGCTGCGTGGAGTATTATTTCCTGCCTTCGAGACCGGGGCGCTACGCGATGTGTCGAACAAACCGGCCACAAGAAAGAAGAAAAGTGTGAATGTGAAAATGATGACCGCGAGGTAGGCCAGCCATAGAGCAACCGGCCGCCAGGGTGCACCGCGAGTCCTGGTATGGAGGATTGCAAAGCCTGAGAGCATGAAGCCCGCACCAAGCGCTCCGGCAATCGCAGTGGCAGCATAGCCAAGACCGCCCGGCAAAAAGCATGCCGCACATGCAATCGCAAAAACAAAAAGACCAGCCCGGGGCATGCGCAATGCACGCGGCCAGTCATCCTTCGGACGGCGCAATTTGCCCGAAGCTGCCGTCAGCCGCAGGGCCATGTACAGATTTGCAACGATCAGAATGACCCATACAGCGGGCTGTATTGCAGGGAGTGCGCGTACAACGAATTCAGCAAGTCCCTGCGCAACTTCTGCATTTGGCGCGAGTTGTGGGTTGGTAGCTGTGAGCTGCTGACCAAGGGATTTGATAAGTGCCGCGGCAAACTCATCGCCATAACCAATCAGCATGCCAATCGCGATGAAAGCGGCTGCTACAATCAGCGCCAGCCGCAAAAGTGTGTCGGCAAGGGGGTACCAGACATAGGCGTCGCTTGGGCCGCCAACTTCAGAGGCAGGGCGCGCAAGGCCTGTAAAATAGGCCGCAGCTGCCGCAGGAAGGGCGATGATCAGAACAAGAACGAGCGCAGCTGTTGGTGCGGCAATAACTGACACGATAACTGCCATTGATAATGCTGCGATAAAACCGCTAGCAGTACCCCAGCCGAGCGCTGCGACAAAAATGGGAAGGGGAGAGAACAGCAGCAATGCCATGGCGAGCGTCGACTGGGCGATAACACCAATCGAGAGCAGCGCGGCTGCAAGCCCCGCCAATACTCCAACGCCAAAATCTTTTGCTGTAGGTAACATTTCGCTCGCTGTCCTGCTTGCATAAGCAGTTAGAGGTGGTTTTTAAACCGTTGCCTCAACTTGGGTTTTGTTTCTCACCACATCCGCGCCCATCGCGGCAGGTGTATTTCAATTGGAGACGAAGGCGGCAATCAGATTGCCGCCTTCAATCAATATTACTTCACAACGTATGGCAGAAGGCCGAGGAAACGTGCACGCTTGATCGCCTGAGCGAGTTCGCGCTGCTTCTTCTGGCTAACAGCTGTAATACGCGAAGGAACGATCTTGCCACGCTCTGAAATGTAGCGCGACAGGAGCTTTACGTCCTTGTAGTCGATCTTCGGAGCATTCGCACCCGAGAACGGGCAGGTCTTGCGACGACGATGGAACGGACGGCGGGTCGGGATCTGATTGATATCAACCATTATTCTGCTCCTTCACCGGCTTCGTCACGTGGACGGCGTGGGCGACGCGGGCGGTCGTCATCACGGCCACCGAACTTGTTGTCGTCACGATCGCGGCGATCGTCACGGCGAGCGAGCATGGCCGACTGGCCTTCCTCGTGCTCTTCAACGCGGATCGTCATGAAACGCAGGACGTCTTCATTGATGCGCTGCTGGCGCTCAAGTTCTGCAACAGCTGCTGCAGGAGCAGTGATGTTCAGAAGCGAGTAATACGCCTTGCGGTTCTTGTTGATGCGATATGTGAGAGCGCGGAGCCCCCAGCTTTCGATACGCCCGACTGTGCCGCCATTGGTCTCGATGATACCCTTGTACTGTTCTACAAGCGCATCGACCTGCTGCTGCGAAATGTCCTGTCGAGCAAGGAACACATGTTCATAAAGAGCCATTTGTCTTTGCCTTTCTTCGTTAGTATTGCCCGGGCCAACGGATGAACCTCTGCGAATCTCTCAGGCCGTTGAACGGCGAAGAAAGGACGCGTATGGAGACGATCGAGAGAGGAGACACGGGAGGCTGAAGCTTTTCGCTCCGACGGATCGAAATCCGGCCCTCCGTTCAGCCCCCAGCTGACGCCGAGCAATGAACGGGCGCTCTATACGGGCAAAAGGCGCAAGAAGCAACCCGGCGGCGCGAGTTTCCTGATATTAGGGCATTTTTCTCGCTTTAGCTAAGTAGAAATGTGGCTTCCAGAGTTTCGGAACCGCATCAAAGCTTGACTTCGCGCTTGCTGATAGGCACACCGCGCGGCACTATTGAGCCAGGTTTCATTTGGAGGCATTTCCATGTCTATAGCATTCACCTTTCCCGGACAGGGAAGTCAGGCAGTCGGTATGGGCAAGGCGCTAGCCGATAATTTCGCGGAAGCGAAGGCTGTCTTCAATGAGGTGGATGAGGCTCTGGGCGAAAAGCTGTCTTCCATTATCTGGGAGGGCCCGGAGGAAACATTGACACTCACCGCCAATGCGCAGCCCGCATTGATGGCCGTGTCCATCGCGGTCATTCGCGTGCTGGAGTCCAAAGGCGTATCCCTTAAAGACAAGGTTTCTTTCGTCGCAGGTCATTCGCTCGGCGAATATTCCGCACTTTGTGCTGCCGGTACATTCTCGCTTGCCGATACAGCAAGGCTTTTGCGTATTCGCGGCAATGCGATGCAGAAGGCTGTTCCTGCAGGTCAGGGCGCTATGGCAGCGATCATCGGGCTTGAACATGCGGATGTCGCAGCGGTGTGCGCCGAGGCATCTGCCCACGGTCCTGTGCAGATTGCCAATGATAATGGCGGCGGCCAGCTGGTCATTTCCGGAGCGAAGGCTTCCGTAGAAGCGGCAGCAGCGCTGACCTCCGCCAAGGGTGCCAAGCGCGCAATCATGCTGCCGGTGTCTGCACCGTTTCACTCGGCTTTGATGGCACCTGCTGCCGATGCGATGCGCGATGCCCTTGCAACCGTTGCAAAGCACGATCCGATCGTTCCGCTGATTGCCAATGTACGGGCTGCGCCTGTGACATCTGCCGAAGAAATTGCCAACTTGCTTGTAGAGCAGGTGACCGGACAGGTTCGCTGGCGTGAAACGGTTGAATGGTTCGGTGCCAATGGTGTAACGACACTTTATGAAATTGGCGCAGGGAAGGTGCTCACCGGGCTTGCACGCCGTATCAATAAAGACATTTCCGGTGTAGCTGTTGGGACGCCGGAAGATATCGATGCGGCTTTAGTCGCTCTGAATGCTTGATAAACACTGGAATAAAGGAATGGGCAATGTTTGACCTTACTGGCCGCAAGGCTCTTATTACGGGCGCAACTGGTGGTATTGGTGAAGCTATTGCACGCGCACTGCACGCCCAAGGCGCAATCGTTGGTTTGCATGGCACGCGCGTTGAAAAGCTGGAGGCACTGGCTACCGAACTTGGCGATCGCGTGAAGATTTTCCCGGCAAATCTTTCCAGCCGCGATGAAGTCAAGGCATTGGGTGAAAAAGCGGAAGCTGATCTGGAAGGCGTTGAAATCCTCGTCAATAATGCCGGTATTACCAAGGATGGTCTGTTTGTCCGCATGAGCGACGCAGATTGGGATAATGTTCTGGAGGTCAATCTGACCGCCGTATTCCGCCTTACTCGTGAGTTGACACACCCGATGATGCGCCGCCGTTTTGGCCGCATTATCAACATTACATCCATTGTCGGTGTTACCGGAAATCCCGGCCAGACAAACTACGTTGCGTCAAAAGCCGGTTTGATCGGCTTCTCCAAGTCGCTTGCGCAGGAAATCGCCAGCCGCAATGTTACTGTGAACTGCGTTGCTCCAGGTTTCATCGAATCAGCCATGACGGACAAGCTCAACGAGAAGCAGAAGGAGGGCATCATGTCAGCCATTCCCATGCGCCGGATGGGCACAGGCGACGAGATCGCATCGTCAGTCGTCTATCTCGCCAGCAACGAAGCTGCCTATGTGACGGGCCAGACAATCCATGTAAATGGTGGCATGGCAATGATCTGACCAGCCAGACTGGGCACCGCTGCGTGGCCAGCTATTGGATGGAGTAACTGTCCCAATCACATTTATGAGATTGAGGCCAAGAATAAAGCGTGATAAGTCGCGCACCAGTTGTGGCATTGAAGCGATTTGCCAAATCGATTAGATGCCCAAGAAATTCCGCAAGGAATAAGCCGCAGGGGTTGGTGTTTTAGCTGTTAAACAGCACTGAATTACCATCTTATTGCTTGATTAGAGTCATCCGTGCCGCTAACCAAGGCATAGGGAAAAACAAACAGGTTGAGGTTTCCACATGAGTGATACTGCAGAACGCGTCAAGAAAATCGTTATTGAACATCTGGGCGTTGATGCCGAGAAAGTCACCGATGGTGCGAGCTTCATCGACGATCTGGGCGCAGACAGCCTTGATACTGTCGAGCTCGTGATGGCTTTTGAAGAAGAATTCGGCGTTGAAATTCCGGATGATGCTGCTGAAACGATTTTGACTGTCGGCGATGCCGTCAAGTTCATCGACAAAGCACAAGCCTGATTTTTGTTATGCCTGGCAGCGCATGAGTGACAGAAACGGCGTAAAGCCTTTCTCATTCATGCGTTCAAGGGATACAACCATGTCGCATATGATAATTAAGGATCGGCCATGAGGCGCGTTGTCATAACCGGCCTTGGGCTGGTTTCTCCTCTCGCATCCGGTGTTGAGCTCACTTGGTCACGGCTTTTGGCCGGCCAGAGCGGCGCCCGTCGCGTTACTGAATTCGATGTCGAAGATTTGCCCTGCAAGATCGCCTGCCGCATTCCGGTCGGTGACGGCACAGATGGCACATTCAATCCTGATGAATGGATGGAGCCAAAGGACCAGCGCAAGGTTGATCCATTTATTATTTATGCTGTTGCAGCTGCCGATCAGGCGCTGGCCGATGCCAAATGGGCACCGGAAAGCGACGAAGATCAAATCCGCACGGGCGTTCTTATCGGTTCGGGTATTGGCGGTCTGGAAGGCATTGTCGAGGCTGGTTATACGCTGCGCGACAAAGGTCCACGCCGTATTTCTCCCTTCTTCATTCCGGGTCGTCTGATCAATCTGGCGTCTGGCCAGGTTTCGATCAAGCACAAGCTACGCGGTCCAAACCATTCTGTGGTTACCGCTTGCTCGACAGGCGCACACGCCATTGGTGATGCGGCTCGTCTGATTGCTTTTGGTGATGCGGACCTGATGGTTGCAGGTGGTACTGAATCACCTGTCAGCCGAATCTCGCTTGCCGGTTTTGCCGCTTGCAAGGCGCTTTCCACTGAACGGAATGATGATCCTACTGCGGCTTCGCGGCCATATGACAGAGACCGTGATGGGTTTGTCATGGGCGAGGGCGCCGGTATTGTTGTGCTCGAGGAACTGGACCACGCGCTGGCTCGCGGTGCCAAGATTTACGCAGAAGTTATTGGCTATGGTCTTTCCGGTGATGCCTATCACATCACCGCGCCTTCCGAGAGCGGTGAGGGTGCACAGCGCTCCATGGAAATGGCTCTCAAGCGCGCAGGCATCACCCCTGCTGACGTCGACTACATCAATTCGCACGGCACATCGACAATGGCCGATACGATTGAGCTGGGTGCAGTAGAACGGGTCGTTGGCGACTCCGCATCGAAAATCTCGATGTCGTCCACAAAATCGTCAATTGGCCATTTGCTTGGCGCTGCCGGTTCAACCGAGGCAATCTTTTGTGCTTTGGCAATCCGCGACAACATTGCGCCACCAACGCTCAATCTGGACAATCCGTCCGTTGAAACGAAAATCGATCTCGTTCCGCACAAGGCGCGCGAACGCAAGATTGATATTGCTCTGTCGAACTCCTTCGGGTTTGGCGGGACTAACGCATCGCTTGTCTTGCGGCGTTATCAACAGTGATTGGAGATATGGCGAAAGCACCTGATGCCTTCGCCATATTACAGTCGATTTTAGCGCATAGTGCCTGAATCATCTTTGATTTGAGCTGGGCTATAGCGCCATTTGCAAAGTTGCCGCTTCTCTAGTGTTCACCGGGGGTGCGCGGCAAAATAACCGATAATATGTCCCGAGGTGCTTGCGTGAGTTCAGATCAGCAATCTGGAGAGACAAACAGTTCCGGTGCACCGGAGCGCAAGCCCATTGTTCCGCAATCGGCATCCGAAGCCTTGCGTCCGGAACCCGGCACGCCACCTCCCGCACCCAAGCGCCGCTCCCGCCGCGCACGCAGCCAGATCGTCGTTTTTGCAAACTTCATGCTGTCACTGGTGGTTTTGGTGGTGCTTGCTGCCGCGGCTGTCGTATATTTTGGCAAGGTGGAGTTTAACGAGGCTGGCCCGACAGACGTTACAACCAATTATGTTGTCAAGAGTGGTTCAGGCATCGTTGAAATTGCCGATGGCCTTGAGCGTCGCGGTATTATCTCGGATGCGCGCGTGTTCAAATATGGCGTGCAGGCTTACGGCTATCAGGGCGATATGAAGGCTGGTGAGTACGAGATAAAGGCGCAGGCATCCATGCGCGAAATCATGGAGCTGCTGCGGAGCGGCAAATCGGTTCTGCATTCCCTTACCGTACCCGAGGGCCTAACTGTCGAGCAGATATTCCAGCGCCTCAGCGAAGATGATGTCCTGACCGGCAATCTTCCGTCCGTTCAGCCAAGTGAGGGTTCGCTTTTCGCCAATACGATGCGCTTCTCGCGCGGTACAACCCGTGAAGAACTCGTAAAGAAAATGCAGGCGGACCAGAAGAAGCTGGTGGAAGATATCTGGGAGCGCCGCGATCCGGCGGTGCCTTTGAAAACGATTGAAGAATTTGTGACGCTTGCATCAATTGTTGAAAAAGAGACAGGCAAAGCCGACGAGCGTCCACGTGTTGCGTCCGTTTTCATCAATCGCCTCAACAAGCGTATGCGGCTGCAATCGGACCCGACGATCCTCTATGGCCTTTTCGGTGGTAAGGGCCGTCCCGCTGACCGTTCAATTCTCAAGTCCGACATTGAGAAGCCGACACCTTACAATACCTATACGATCAATGGTCTCCCGCCTGGTCCTATCGCCAATCCCGGTCGTGACGCTCTTGAAGCCGTAGCGCATCCATCACAGACGAAAGATCTGTATTTTGTCGCCGATGGTACTGGTGGACACGTTTTTGCTGCAACGCTTGAAGAGCATAATGAGAACGTGAAACGCTGGCGCGAAGTCGAAAAAAACAGGCTTGATGAAGCGGCCAAAGCAGCCACTGGCGATAAGAACGCCGTGCCTGTTGAAAATGGTGTCGCAAACTAATCGGCTACCAGCGCCGGCGTAAGGGGGGCATATGTCATTGCAGAGCATGACGGGATTTGCCCGTCACCTCCGAGTGTATTCCGGAGTCCAGATTTCGTGGGAAATCAAGTCCGTAAACGGAAAGGGGCTGGATGTACGGTTCCGGCTCCCATCGGGTTTTGAAGCAATTGATCAGAAGGCGCGTGCGCTTTTTGGCCAACATTTCAAGCGCGGTAATTTTCAGGCTGCTCTGACTGTCGACAAGACCGAAGGCGTGGCAAAGCCTGTTGTGAATCGACCATTGCTGGAGGAGCTGGCATCTATCGCCGGACGCTTGCGTGATGAATTCAATCTCGCTCCGTCGACGCCTGAGGGGTTGATGGCATTGCGGGGGGTGCTTGAGTTGCCGCAGGAAGCCGTGACCGCCGAAGAACAAGCGCAACTTGACGATTTTGCTCTGGCTGTCCTCGAAGAAACGCTGGTGCAGCTTGCAGAAAATCGCCGTGCAGAGGGAAGCGTACTCGGCGAAATACTGAAGTTGCAGGTTTCCACGGTTGAAATACTGGTCGAACAGGCAAAGCTCGATCCTAGCCGGTCCATTGGTGCCGTAAAAAGCAGGCTTTCCGCACAGGTCGCTTTGTTGTTGGATGCCGCACCAGTACTTGATGAATCACGCCTGCATATGGAAGCCGCCTTTCTCGCAACAAAGGCGGATATTCAGGAAGAGCTTGATCGCCTTGAGATGCATGTGGCGTCGGCGAGGGCCTTGTTAGCCGATGGAAATGGCGTCGGACGCAAGCTCGATTTTCTGACACAGGAATTTAACCGGGAAGCGAATACACTTTGCTCAAAGGCAAACGCGGCATCGATCACAACCATAGGGCTTGACCTGAAGGCGGTTGTGGATCAATTGCGCGAGCAGATACAGAATTTGGAGTAGATATGCTCAACGCTATCAAAAGACGCGGACTTATGCTGGTGCTCTCGTCACCATCCGGCGCCGGCAAATCAACCATTGCCCGCTTGCTGTTGAACGACAAAGAAAAGCTTGAACTGGCCTTGTCTGTCAGCGTCACGACGCGCACGCGCCGCCCCAGCGAGATTGAAGGCGTTCACTACCACTTTATATCGGTACGCGAGTTTGAGCGGCTGCGCGACAGCGACGAACTGATCGAATGGGCCGAGGTTCACGGCAATTTCTACGGTACGCCGCGTGAAGCAGCGGAGAACGCGCTTGCCGATGGACAGGACATGCTTTTCGACATCGACTGGCAGGGCGCATTGCAGTTGCAGGAGAAAATGAAGGGCGACGTCGTCAGCATTTTCATCCTGCCACCTTCCATGGCCGATCTGAAGCTGAGGCTGCATCGCCGTGCTGAAGATACTGAAGAGGTCATCGACATGCGGTTGCACAACGCCCGCAATGAGATTGAACGCTGGCGCTCCTATGACTACGTTATCGTCAACAAGGATCTGGATCGGGCCTATAATCAGGTTCAGTCGATTGTCACCGCCGAGCGATTGCGCCGAGATCGTTCACCGGGCCTTTTCGATTTCGTTAACGGGCTTCTGGAAGAGAAGCTGTAGTATAGCTCGAATTTAGAAGATTGGCATTTTGCGAATTCTTGGCGCTTGCGGTGTTATACCAAGGTATGGATTGTATTACCTGCCTAAGCTTTTAAGCTGAATTGCCTTGCATGATTATTACGCTATTTCAACATGTTACGTTTTTAAGCAGGGCAACGTATCCAGTTTTTGAGGGTAAGATGGATTATAACGAAGCTATTGACGAAATTTCTATAGAAAAATTGACAAACGGCCTTTCAATCACGCTTACTCGCCCCGAATGTACAGATTCCAGAGGTGGCGGTACCCATAGTGTGGGCAGTGACCGAGCTGGCTTCGGTGGCAGTAGAGGCGGTCTCGGCGGCCTCGGTGGAGGCAAAGGCGGTAAAGGTGGGCGGCCCTAAGTTTTTTATGCTTGGGTTTTGGGGGCGGATACACGCCCCCATTTATTTTAGACTATTGGAGAATTCATTTTGAATCAGTCAGGGCAATATAAGCTCGCGCCGCTATTCAGCTTAACCGGTATAGCGGCAATGGAATTTTGCGAAAATACGCTTTTTTCTCAGAGTAAGATAATTGGATTGGCCGATCTGCGTGACGCGAACACTGTTGCTGTACTGTCCGAAAGAGCCGGGACAATTTTTTCGGATGCTGTTAAAAAAATTAAAGATGTATTAGCTGATGACATGGTGGGAATTGCTGCTGTCGATATTCCACTTCTTTACCCTAATGACAAAACCGTTGATGCAATAGCTGGGGCACTACTTGCCGTATCCATAGCACAGCACGTCATGCCTAGTCTCCTGGATCGAGAAAACGGCACCCCGTTTTCAATATTCAACGCATCGCAGAAAAATAGCAGAACTTTGGATTCCGTAGGAATAAAGGGGGTATCCCCGACTGATATCTTGGATTTTCATTCGGATGGATCAATACACGACGGTTTGCTTTCAATTCCGAAATATTTGTTTCTTTATAATATTCTTATCAATTATCACAATAAAGGAAATTTCTATTGGGTTCCAACTCAAACGATAACAGGAATTAAAGAGTATATCGATAGTTTCGGTGAGCGTGATGACTATATTTTCGATCTCACGCCAACAGTTTATGAAAGTCAGCCTTCGCAAATAAAAGCAATTTTGGCGCATCGGGCTAGAACTTCGATTTTCCGAAGAGTTGGTGAGAACAGTATTGCGACTTTTATGAACGGTACGTTCCGTGGCAAACATGATGATATCGACGGTGCAGCAATAGAGATTTTGGCTCAGTTCCGAACTGATATTTCGCAAAACGACTGCCGTTATTATGTGCCACAGCAGGCTCGACGAATGATTTTCCTGCGCAATGATTGCGGCTTCCACGCTCGGGATGTTCTTGATAACCCGATTGAAGGCCTTGCCACAACAAGATCGTATCTTCGCAGCGCTTCTGTCGAAGGGCATCCTGTTGGTTATATTGAGGCAGGATAGAGTTGCGATGTTGCGTCAGCTCTTCGGAAAATTCGAAGGTTTAATTGATTTTCGTTCCCACGAATTGCATTTGGACAACAGTTCGAGCGCTCTTCGTATCTTGATTGTCTTGCTAGCACCATTTCGCTGGATCATAGGGCTTTCAGCAATCAGCGGAATGGCTATAACGTTAATTGAGCTTGCACGTGTTTATGCAATTTCTTATCTTGTTGACACGGTATCTGTGTCACCACAAAAGATTATTTCTCCCGACAATTTATTTTTATTTGGAATTATTATTGCTGCCTATGCAATTCTGGATCCGCTGGTATGGCTGACCAATTACATGCTGCGGGCTCAGTCGCTCAGCAGCCAATCAGAGGCATCAGCCCTTTGGCAAGCACATAAAGCAGCGTCCAAACATGATTTGGCATATTTCAACTCCTTACACGCTGGTCAGATCACTGCCAGAATAGGTCATGTTGCGGACGCGGCTCAATCATGTGCTGAACTGGTTGCTGGCAGGTTTCCAATGGGATTCATACGGTTTCTTGGTTCAATTAGCATTATGCTTTATCTGTCCCCGGTTTTCCTTTTCCCTGTAGCGATTTGGCTGGTATTGAACGCATTTTTTGCCGTTTACTTGGCACCAAAGGTAAATGTGCAAGTAGAAAAAATATCGCAAGGCGCTAGTGGAATTTATGGAGTAATAACGGAGTATTTTTCCAACATACGATCAATAAAATCATCATACGTATACGATACTGAAAATAATTTTATCTTGCAAAAGATAGATCAGCAAAACAATAATAACATAGAGATCAACAGGTTGACTACAATAACTGGATTGTACATTCGCTTGATTAATACAGGGTTGTTGTCTGCTGTTATTTTGTTGGGTATTTATGGTTTGAATTATGGGACCGTTTCAGTTGGTGAGTTTGTTGCCGCTGTGACGCTTGCGGGTGGTATGGCAGCAGACGCGGGATGGTTTGTTGCAATATGGGAGGGAATAACCCAAAGCTTAGGGGCAATCCGTGACGCGAGATCTACCATAATCAGTAATCCTCAGATCACGGATTATGGTACAAATTCCTTTAGGGGCTTTAATGAACCTCCTCAAATCAGCTTGAAAAATGTCAGTTTTGGCTATGAAGCTGGAAAGCAGATTCTCAACGATATTAGCTTGGAAATATTGCCCGGTGAGAGGATAGGCATTGTGGGGCTTTCCGGCTCAGGTAAGTCTACTCTGGTAGAGCTTCTTTTGAGACTATATGATGTGACAACCGGTACCATCTTGCTAAACGGCCAAAATATAAAACACATTCCCTTATCAACGCTGCGGGGCGTGTTTGCCTTTGTCTCTCAAAAAGAAAGCCTTTTTCACAGATCAATTAGAGATAACATTGCCTTTGGCACCGGCAACGCATCCATAAACGAGATCCATTGGGCAGCAGAGCGAGCTGGCGCTGCTTCATTTATTGAATCGCTGGGTGGGGGCGACGGACCGAGCGGTTATGACATTGTGATCGGTGAGCGGGGTACGAAGCTTTCAGGTGGCCAGCAACAAAGGATAATGTTGGCCAGGGCACTGCTACAGAAGCGCCACATTCTGGTGTTGGACGAGGCAACATCGGCGCTTGATTCGAAGACGGAGAGTTTTATTCAAGCTTCTATTAACGAGAACGCTGAAAATAAAACTGTGATCGCAATTGCTCATCGGATATCGACGGTGAAGAATTTCGATCGAATCGTTTTGCTAGATAAGGGTTTTATTGCGGCTGTTGGAGTCCATGAAGATTTGTTAAATTCAAATGATCTTTATCGGGAGTTGTGGGACAAGCAGCGACGCTAAAGCGCATTAGCGAGCATTACAAACTCGTCAATCGACAGCGTTTCAGCCCGCCGCGTCGGATCAATGCCTGCATTTGCCAATAAGGCCTCGCCGCCAAGCGATTTGACGCTTTGGCGCAGCATTTTGCGGCGTTGGCCGAATGCGGCCTGTGTAACTTTGCCCAAGATTGCAGCGTCGCACGCCAATGGTGCCTCCCGTGGCACCAGATGGACCACAGAAGAAGTAACCTTCGGTGGAGGAGTGAATGCCTGCGGCGGCACATCAAACGTTATTCTGGCGTCTGTACGCCAGCCTGCAAGCACGCCCAATCTCCCATAAGAGTCCGATCCGGGCCGGGCGACGATGCGCTCTGCCACTTCACGCTGAAACATCAGAGTGAGAGAAGAATAAAATGGCGGCCAAGGTTCGGCCAATAGCCAGCCAACCAGCAAGGGTGTTCCGACATTATAGGGAAGGTTTGCGATGATCTTGATTTTCTGATCGCCCGCCAACGCTGCGAAATCAGTTTCCATCGCGTCACCCGGAATAACGCGTAGCCGTCCCGGATAATGGTCCGAAATTTCCTGCAAGGCGGCGAGGCAGCGTTCATCCCGTTCAATTGCTATAACATTGGCGCCCTGTGCCAGTAGAGCCCGTGTTAGTCCGCCCGGTCCCGGCCCAACCTCAATTACTGTTTGTCCTTCAAGCTCGCCAGCTTGTCGGGCGATCTTTGCCGTCAGGTTAAGATCAAACAGAAAATTTTGGCCAAGCGACTTTCTCGCCATCAACTCATGACGTTCGATAACTTCGCGCAGGGGTGGGAGATCGTCGATACTCATACGGCAAGCGTTTCTTTTCTGTTTGATGCAAGTTGATCGGCAAGCCGGAGTGCTGCTATCAAACTGTCAGGTTTGGCTATTCCACTACCCGCAATATCAAATGCAGTGCCGTGATCGGGCGAAGTTCTTATAAAGGGCAGTCCCAGCGTTACATTTACGCTGTCGTCAAATCCCAGCGTCTTGGCCGGTATTAGTGCCTGATCGTGATACATGCAAATTGCAACATCGTAAGTGGCACGGGCCGCAGCGTGAAACATCGTATCGGCAGGCAAGGGCCCGCGCGCGTCAATACCCTCACTAAGAAGTATATCTACTGCGGGCCGGACGATAGTTTCATCCTCAGTGCCCATACTGCCATTTTCGCCCGCATGGGGGTTAAGCCCAGCTATGGCCAACCTTGGTTTAGCTATGCCGAATTGGCTCTTCAGCGCTTCCGCAGTGATGCGGGATATGGTCACAATCATCTGCGTGGTCAAAACGATCGGTACCTGAGAAATGCCAATGTGTATTGTAACCGGAATTGCTCTGAGGAGTGGCCCGGCGAGCATCATCACAGGGGTGACTTCACGACCTAAATGCACGGCAGTAAGATGCGCAAGAAACTCCGTATGACCGGGAAACTTGAAACCAGCGTCATAGAGGGGTTTCTTTGCAATAGGGCAGGTGACAACGGCGCGCGCCTCACCTGAAAGGCACAATGCAACGGCACGTTCGATTGCTTCGATCGTTCCTGCAGCATTTTCCGCCAGCGGCGTTCCGGGGTGGTCGGTTTGCAGGTTTTCGAGCGGCACTATCGGCAGCGCCTCTTCGAAGATCGCTGCAGCCTTTGCCGGAGTGGAAATTGCAATCGGGCAATGTTGTCCGACAAGCTTTGCGCGTGTCTCAATCAGCTCTGGATCGGCAAGCAGGAAAAAAGGGGAAAGGCCCAGTTCCTTGCGCTTTAACCAGCTGGCAATAGCAATTTCAGGACCGATACCCGATGGGTCGCCGCAGCTTACAGCGATGGCAGTCATGACAGGCCCCGTATTCAATCAAGTAGGCATGCCGTGGCGAGCCTAATTATTCGTTGGTGATTTTCGCTTTGGCGCGCAGTTCATCAAGATATTTCTTGTCGACAGCGGCCGCCGTTGCATCAGCCTTATCGCTATTTTGCTCTTGGGCAAATACCATGCGGGCTACGCGGTCGTCCGAGACCTGACGTGTCGCACAAACACCGAGATATTCTACGCCTTTATCCGTATCCAGTGTCGCCGTTGCGTGGCCGACGGATGTGGATTTAACTTGCGCAGCCCATTCAGGCGGCAGTTCCTGCTCGATAAATTTTCCAAGATCACGAACGGTCACATCAAGTGTGCCTTTCGCGATATCGCGCGTACCATCACATCCATTGAATTTGGCGCGCATTGCATTGGCTTCGCCGCGACGCTTGGCGATAATATCGCGCTTGTTGGCGGGTACGACAAAAATGACCTGCTGAAGCTGATACTCGGTGGAGACGGGTTTCTTGCCGCCATCCTTGAGCATGCGCTGAACCGCATCCTGCTCGGTGAATTTCGCACCGCCCTGCGAACGATTGCGTGTTGCCAATGCTCGGCCCCAGCTCATCTGGATGCGGATGTATTCTTTGAAATGCTGTGCGGTCACACCAGCCTTGTCCAGAACAGAATTAAGCTGGGGCAAGGTCATTTTATTGTTGGTGGCAAAGCGGGCGAAAGCTTCATTTACTTCGACATCGTTGACGAGAAGGTTGAGGCGGCGCAGTTCCTGGCGCTTCAATGCTTCTTCGGTCAGTTCCTCTTTGGCATCACCCTTTTTGCGCTGCAGCTTGATAAATGCCGCGCGACGGGAAATATCGTAATCGGTAATAGGGGCGCCATTCACAACAACTTTGATTTCGCTTGCGGCTGCAGGCAGTACAGTTCCTGCCGTGAAACTTGAGCCGATTACGGCAAACAAAGCCGCTGCAACAATATGGTTCCTCGCCATCATTCCCAACTATCCAATCATTGTCCGCTCATATTGAGCAGGCTGTAGCCTTAGTACTCTGGTGTTCGTATTTATCTTTACTGTCGCTTTACTAAGGCAAAAGCATGACTGACCGCAAGAGCGGCCGTCAGACGTAATGGTCAGATACCACCAATATCGACCGGCTCACCAACGCCCCACAGCGTTCTGAATGAAATATTGAACCCGAACGACGTTGTTTTATCGCGTTCGACGCCGTTTATAGCAACCGGCTGTTCTTGCTGATAATACATGCTGTATGTGAAGCATTCGTCGTCATAGGCAATAGCTGCCTTGCGCTTAACCAATGTTTCGGACACGAGGTCGTACGTACCAGACCCAAGAACGCGCCAGTTAGGTGTTACCTTGGCTGATCCGCCCACAGTAACTTCGTGGCGATCCTGTTCGAAACCATAGGTCTCCTGTTTGTCAATGAACGCGTATTTGACAAACGCTGTGCCGAACTTGCCTTCTGTCGTGCTGGCAACTTCGGCCCGGCGAACATCAAATGTCTCCTTGTCGAAACGTCCGCCTGTCGTCACGTTGAACCGGCCGTAATTGGCGCCGATCATGGCAACGTAGTCTGAGCGGTCATCTTCAAGACCGGATTCCGCACCAACATTGACGAAGTCGTCCGTGTCAAATGAGTTCAATCCAGCAATGTGGAAGGACTGGCCGGCAATACCGTTCAGCGACCAGCCATTGTTGAATGTACCGGAATATCTGACGCCGAGATTGACGCGTGTGCCGCCTTCAACCCGGTCGTAACCGGAGAATTTATCTCGTTCGAACAGGCTTGAAGCATCGAAAACAAAGCTCTGCGCATCTTCGTTCGGCATGTCGCCCGCATAGGGTTCATTATTGCGAACAAAAAGCTGAGCAGTTGGTTCAAGCACATGTGTTGAACTGGTCGCTGAGAACAGGATAGGCCACCGTGCTTCGAGGCCGGCAGTCGCCATGCCGCGGAATGCCTCAGAACGCACCACACCAACAGTGTCAGAATCCACATACATTCCATCGCCTCGCAGGGCGAGAAGAGGGGTAATGACGAGTCCATTCGGCGCGATGAAGGTACGTTTCCATTCCACCTCGGCAGTCAGACGGCCATCATTGCCTTCTATGCCGGAAATATAACCTGCGCGGTCTGTCAGGCTGAAGCCGTTGCTTCCGCTGCGTTTTTCACGATGAAGTGCCTGAAGATTAACGTCAAAATTCAACTCCCCGCCCCACACGGACTGTGTTGGAGTGTAAGCATAGTCCAGACTTGGCATGACCCAAGGCTGACGTCCCTCATATGAATTGGGACTGGAATTCTCAATCGCTTCCTGAACCAGGAAGTTGTAGAAACGAAGATCAAAATAATTACGGTCGTTGATGCCCGTCAGATAAATCTGATTGGTTATGTTGTAATTATCGTAGTCATCAATGCCATAGCGATACGCAAACGACTTGTCCGTCTGCGCCATCACGTTCCAGCCTACAGTCCAGCGTGGATTGATATTGATTGCGCCTTTCGACGCGATCAAGCCTCGTCCCGTGTTCTGCCGGTCAACGTTTTGATCATCTGGAATGTTGGTATAATGGAAAGCATTTGGGTCTTGCTGGCTGATACCGGCGACCTTGATCGAGTATTCGCCATTTGTCAGGCGATGGCGCCATTCAGCTTCACCCAGAAAACCTTGCTTGCTGTAGTAAGTGCCAGTCAGCGTCAGGTCATAATTTGGTGCGAGTGCCCAAAAATAGGGGACACTGACGCCCGAACCGAGATCATCTTCTGACTTATAGCTGGGAATGAGAAAGCCGCTTTTGCGCTTGACCGTTGGATCAGCAATTTCAAAAGCCGGAAGGAAAGCCAGCGGCATACCGAACATCTCAAAGCGGCCGCGTTCAAAACGAATGGTCTTCTTCTTGCCGTTCCACACGATCTTTTGTGCGCGGACCTGCCAGAGCGGCGCTTTGTCCGGCTGTGCACGGCAAGGCTCGCAGGCAGTATAAATGCCGTTGTTAAAGGTTGTGATTTCGCCACCGATGCGCTCTGCGCTTTCGGCTGCAAATCTCGTATTGTCAGCGGATTCAACGCGCAAGGCATTAACGAAGCCTTCGCGGAAATCGTCGGTGACATCAAGATTTTCGGCATAAATGCGATTGCCGTCTTTTTCGACGATCTCGACCTTACCCATAGCCTTCAGGCGGCCCGTCTTCTGATCGTAGGTGACCTGACGCGCTACAAGACGGTTTCCATCATAGTCAATCTGCACGCCACCAACTGCCGAAATGGTCTTGGCGTTGATATCGTAAACGAGCTCATCTGATTCCAGCAGCAATTGTGCATTTGGATTCGTCTGAACATTACCAATAAGTGCATCATTCGTTTGGGCATAGGCTGGGAGCGAAATCCCGCCCGCAAGGCATAGCACTGCCGTCCCGCACAACAGACGTGCGAGCCACGACGGTAACACCGAGCGCGTTACATTCAATCCCACTCTAACCATCCTCCTTGTGCAACAGAAAGGAGACCCCAAAAAATGTTGCAATCAACACGGGTGTCCATGCGGCAATGAAAGGCGGAACGAATCCCGCATTACCAAATGCCTTGACCACAACAGTGACGACATAAAGCACGAAGCCCGCGAGGACGCCACCCAGAATCATCGTTCCGGATTGTCCAAAGCGAACAAATTTCAACGAAACTGTCGCGGCGATCAAAGTCATCGCCATCAACAATGCCGGTAAAGCCAGCAAAGACTGGAAATGCATGTCAAAACTGTTGGCCGAATAGCCGAAAGAACGGGCTGCGGCAATTTTGTTACGCAGCTCGAAAAAAGGAATTGTTTCTGGCTTGGCGAGGCTTTCTTCAACAAATTCAGGGCGAAGATGCGTCGGAATGCGTACTGAAGGTTGCGGAACAGGTGTTTCACCAAGGACGAATTTCGTCACATTGTTGAGTTCCCAATAGCCGTCTTTCAGGTCAGCAGTGCGTGCATCAAGACGTTCCTGAATGTCCTGATTCTTGTCCAGCCGGATAAAAGTTGCATCAACCAATCGTAAACCACGATTGACGATAGATTTTGCACCGATGATGGTTTCGCCATCTTCGGTCTTCTGCCGGAGCCATGGCACACGGTCCGTGCCCACATCATTTGCCTTGCCGGAACGCCAGTTTGCAGTGATCTGCTCGCTCTTCTCATAGCCGTGTGCGGCGAGGGGATTGACCAGCAGAATGGCGATGAGGCCGAAAAGCAGCGCTCCCGCGCATGCCGGCAGCAGGAACTGCCATGCCGAAACACCCACAGAGCGTGCAACCACAAGCTCATATTTGCGGTTAAGCGAGATCAGTGTTGCCATCGCAGAGAACAGGGCGATGAACGGGAATACCTGCTGCATGATGAAAGGGATACGCATCGCCGATATGCCGAAGGCGGCGAGCGGCGAATAATCCGGCAGTGACGATAATTTACCGGACAATTCGGTAAAATCCAGAATCAGCGCCAATGCGAAACTGCCCAGCAGAAAATATGCCGTGATCGTCACGTAGCGCAGAAAGAAATATCGTCCGAGCGTCCAGCCTATCATTAGCGATGGCCTCCACGCCTGCGTTTGAACAGCCGGTTACTTGCGCCTGCGAAGGCTTCCTGCCGTGCTGCCAGATTCGATTTCAACCATCTTGTCCAGCTGTCAGGCAGACCAACTTGTCGGTTTGTCACCAGAGCATAGGTCGCTGCCAGAGCGGCAAAGAGTGGTATGGCTATAAGGAGAGGCAACAAATCCGCATTTTTGCTGGTATTTTGCCCTGTGGAATAGGCAAGCCAGAATACGATCAGGCTGAGTGTTATCGCGGTAAACGACGCCGAAATGCGTGCTTCACGATGGGAGCGCGAGTCGGCTGCTGCCGCCAGTGCGATCAGCGCGAAAACGAAAGCATAGCTCCATTCGGTGAAACGCTTGTAAATCTCGGATGTGAACCGCAACGGATTACTCTGATATTGCTTGTCATTCGGATCCGGATTCAGCAACTCATCCAGAGGGCGGTCTTTCGCAAAAATGGTCGGTTCTTTCTCGTCTGCTGCCAGAAATGCTGCCAGATCAAGTGCATATGTATTGAACTTGATGATGGAAACATTACCGGTCTTGACGTCGCGGCGATCAATTTCACCATCTTTCATCACCAGCAGGCTCTGGTTTCCCGTTTCGACGACCAGACCTTCCTTTGCGTAGTAGATCAGATCAGTCGTTGGATCGCGTGAATCCGATACAAATAACCCTTTGATGGAGCCGTTGGAGTCACGTGCTTCAATCTGGATATAGAGATTGTCTGCCAGTTCCTGAAAAGCGCCCTGTTGCACCACAAGATTGACGACGTCTGCATTGGCGTCGGCAATCATCTGGCGCATGTTAAGGCTTGAGTAGGGGGCAATGAAATTGGCAATGACAAAGGAGGAGATAGAAACCACCGCTGCAAAAACCAGAACAGGGCGAATCACGGCAGAACGTGGTGCACCGGCGGCATTGATAACCACCAGCTCCGAGTCCTGATTCATGGTCGAAAGTGTTTGTGTAACGGCAATCACGAGCGCGAAGGGCATGACCAGTGGGAAGGCCGATGGCAGCAGGTTGGAGCTGAACTTGAGAATATAGAAAAAGCTCTGCCCGCTTGTCGTCAGGAAGTTGATACGTCCCAATACCTGGACAATCCACGTCACGCCGACCGCCGAAAGCAGGACAGCAAAGAACATGACGACGATCCGTCGCAAGATATATATCTCAATCAGGCGCATGTCATGTTTCGCAAGAAGAGTTCCGCCACCTTGTTTAACTACCGGACCGGAAAGTCCGGCTGTTCAGTTTATTCCATGAACCCCATGGAATTTTGGGACGAACCCGTTACGTCTTCTATATATAGACTTTAGTTTCAATCTAGTCAGGCTTGGCTAAAAATAGGCGAAGAAAGCTGGTTAACAAGGTATTAGTCCACATACTTCGTCGAGTCCCTTATTTCATCACCTTTGACGAATAAGAAAATCACGTTTTGTTCAATCCGGAGATATCATGTCCAAACGCCCATCCATCAGTTTTGCAAAGCACGCGCCAGTTGAAGGTAACACCGCCGTTCTGCTCGTAAATGCTGAAGGCAAGATCGCCGCAGCCGCCGAATCCATCATTGGTGCCGCTACGTTGTCGCGTATCATCAATGTCTCGGATTTCAAGGGAAAACTGGCTTCTGGTATTTCCACAATCGCTCCTGCCGATGTTCAACTTGATCGTCTGGTGCTGATAGGAGCGGGTGATCCGGACAAACTTAAGGCCGATGATTGGCTGAAACTGGGCGGCGCAGCACTTTCAAAAGTTGCCGGTGTGAAAAATATATCGGTCATTCTGGCGCTTCCCGATATGGAAGTTACAGCTGAAAGCGCTGCAGAATTTGCACTCGGCATGCTGCTGCGGTCCTATAGTTTCAACAAATACAAGACCAAGAAGAACAAGGACGGCGAGAAAGACTACCACTCCGCACGGATAACAATCCATGTTGCGGACCCTCAGGCAGCGAAAAAAGCCTTCGCACAGACCGAGGCCGTTGCGGAGGGCGTCATTCTGGCCCGAGATCTGGTCAACGAACCTGCAAATATTCTTGGCCCCATTGAATTTGCCGAACGTATTGAAGAAC
This sequence comes from Phyllobacterium sp. YR531, assembly GCF_000282595.1. GTDB lineage: Bacteria > Pseudomonadota > Alphaproteobacteria > Rhizobiales > Rhizobiaceae > Phyllobacterium. Next base: position 93,354 of record NZ_AKIZ01000038.1, on the reverse strand, counting down.
TAAAAAAGCTTGATGTGAAAGTCGAAATCCTTTCAGAAAAGGATATGAAGAAGCTCGGCATGGGCTCACTTCTCGGCGTTGCACAAGGTTCTTCGCGTCCGGCTCGTCTGGCGGTCATGCAGTGGAATGGCGGCAAGGGCAAAGATCAGCCCGTTGCATTTGTCGGAAAGGGTGTCACCTTCGACAGCGGCGGTCTCTCCATCAAGACTGCTGGTGGCATGGAGGAAATGAAGGGTGACATGGGCGGCGCTGCAGCAGTAACCGGGCTGATGCACACTCTCGCCACCCGCAAAGCGAAGGTAAATGTCGTTGGCATTGTCGGTATCGTCGAAAACATGATCAATGGCGAGGCGCAGCGTCCCGGCGACATTGTGACGTCAATGTCGGGTCAGACCATCGAAGTGCTCAATACCGATGCGGAAGGACGCCTCGTTCTTGCGGATGCACTTTATTATTGCAATGACCGCTTCAACCCCAAATTTGTTATCAACCTTGCCACGCTGACTGGTGCGATCATGATCGCGCTTGGCCTTCACTATGCAGGTCTTTTCTCCAATGACGATGCACTGGCCGACCAGCTTTTGGAAGCCGGGCAGGGTACGGGTGAAAAACTTTGGCGCATGCCGCTTGGACCGGAATATGACAAGCTTCTGGATACAAAAAATGCCGATATGAAGAATATTGGTGGACGCTATGGCGGAGCAATCATTGCAGCACAATTTCTGAAACGGTTTGTCGGCGATACGCCCTGGGCTCATCTTGATATTGCTGCGACGGCGATGGGAGCGCCTGCCAACGAGTATAGTCAATCATGGGCCTCCGGTTTCGGCGTGCGGCTTCTTGACAGGCTGGTCCGGGATAATTTCGAAAGCTGACGCCTGTCGCTGATTGAATTTTGCGATAGGATTGGCATCAGTGTTATGCGTGGTTCGACAAGCTCACCATGATGAATGGGGTGGCTGGCATGACGGTCATGGAGTTGCGGCAATGTCATCTGCATTCTCCAGCATCCCTCATGGTGAGCTTGTCGAACCACGCATGACGTTGCTGCCGTCACATTGACTGTCGACGCTCCAACTTGAATGGCCGCATGAATGACTGAAATTCTCTTCTATCATCTGACTGAATCCACGCTCGAAAATGCATTGCCGGGTCTGGTCGAGCGTTCTTTGGACCGGAAGTGGAAGGTTGTCATTCAGACCGGCTCGGAAGAGCGCCGCGACAGTCTGGATAATCACCTTTGGACGTGGTCCGATTCGTCATTTCTTGCTCACGGCACTGATCAAGAGGCCAATCCGGAAGAACAGCCGGTTATTCTGACAACCAGCGATACGAACCCCAATGCTGCAACAGTGCGCTTTCTTGTGGACGGCGCGATTCCAAGTGATGCTGAAAATTACGAGCGGCTCATTCTCATGTTTGACGGCCATGACCAGCAGCAGCTTGAGCAGGCGCGCGCGCAATGGAAACTGTTGAAGGATCAAGGCCACGCACTGACCTATTGGCAGCAGAACGATGAAGGGCGCTGGGAGAAAAAGGCTTGAGGGGGGCGTTAATGCGTTTTGTTTTTCTGTTTTTGCTTATTGTCGGTGTTGTTTTTGGTATTGGCGGGCCATGGGTCGCGCTGAATTTTTCGGGTGAGGAAATCGGAAGCTGGCGCGTTTATGACCGGCCCGGACCTTACAAGCCGGTTTCGATTGTCCTCAAAGCGGAGGACGCGCCAATACGTGCCTTTGTCGATATGCAGACAATCCGCAATTTTATTCCGACGACAAGCCGGACAGCGCTGACTGCTGTCGTAACGCACAATGGCAAGGATGTCCTTGTTGAAACGCTGAATTACACGGGATCGAAAGCCACGAACAAAGGTTCGCCGCAAGGGCAGCAAGTCTATCGCGACGATATTGGCGATATCGATCCGACTGAAGATGGGGAATATCTCTTCACCATCGGGCCCGGCGATTTTGATGGTTTGGAAGTGGCGCATGTCGATCTGGTACTGCGCAAAAATGCGGTAATGGTTGACTGGCGTATCCTGCCGGCAGGTCTTGCCCTGATCGTGATCGGCATTGCGGGACTTTTGTTTTTGCGCCGCCGCAGCAAAGCATCAGCCCCCGTCGCTCCTCCTGCACCCAAATGGGGTCGCAATGGCTGAACCTGCCACGAAATTCCCGACGATGATAACACCGAGACTGCGATTGCGGCAGTTTGAGTCAAAGGACGACAAAGGTCTCCATGCCTGTCTCGGCAATCATGATCTCGTGCGGTACTGGGATTTTGCTCCGTGCAAAAACATTCAGGAGACGCGGGGCTGGGTTCGCGCTCTCGCAAAAACCATACAGCCTTATTCAGCCATCGCCTGGGCTGTCGCAGATATTCAGAATGATGAATGTATCGGGATGATCAATTATCATCATCGCGAAGCTCATAGCCGCAGGCTTGAGATTGGCTATATACTTCAGGCTGACTACCATGGCAGGGGCTTGATGACCGAAGCCGTGCAGCAAATGATGACGCACTGCGTCGATCAGCTGAAGACCCGGCGTATTGCCGCGATAATCCATCCCGATAATGATCCCTCGATCCGTCTGGCAACCAGACTAGGCTTCAAGCTGGAGGGTGGACCATTACGCGATTATTGGCGGGTAGGGGATCGGTTTATGAGTCCCATGCTCTATAGTTTTATTGCAGTTTGACAAAAACTGCGGCGATGCATCGAACCGGTAAAGATCATTATGGCCATTGCTGAGACTGACTTGAAAGCCGACCCTGCAATTGTCAAAAACTGGGTGAAAGGCTGGGCGCTCACCCGCCAAGTGCCGCCGCCTGTTTTCGAGAATGGAGCCTATCGCGTGGAAGTCGGCCTTCCGGATCAGACGCGACGTTATGTTTTTTCTGAATACTCCGATAATGTGCGTCAGCATGCAGAGGCGATTACCGAGCCTTTGGTTTTCCTGAAAATCTGCGCCCCGCCAAAGCTTGTCCGGCCGAAACTGCCTTCGCGCTGGCAAATCCAGTCGCCCGGTTTCATGATGTTGCTGGATGGCAGAATGCGAGGAGACATTGCGGAGTTGCCTGCCGGATATTCGTATCAGCATCAGGTTCATGAGCACATGACATTGCTTAACATTGTGGATAGCGCCGGCGAAATGGCAGCTACCGGGAGAATAGCTTTCCCGGGCGGGCTGGCCGTGTATGACCGGATAAGCACGCATGAAAGTCATCGCCGCAAGGGGCTTGGCCGGTTGATCATGAAGCAGCTGGAGCTGATTTCACACGGCAAGAACGTTTACAATGCTGCGCTGGTCGCTACTCCGGATGGCAGGGCGCTTTACGAGACGCTCGGCTGGCAATTGCATTCGCTCTACACGACCGCCGTTATTCCCAAGCCGGAATGATAAACGTCAGGAAAACTACAGTTTCATCGCGAGCTGGTCATTTTGTTTTGTTCTTGGGGTAATTGTATAGGCGCAACGGCGTGCGCCTTTGAGAATGTGCTCAAAGCGCTTGACTTCAACATCGGGCCCAAGTGCTGCCTGAAACACGTCAAGTTCAGAGCGGCAGAGCTTTTGGCATGCTTTGGCGGCAACGCAAATGGGACAATGGTTCTCAACGAGAACAAGATTGCCTTCGGCATCCCGGGTGCTGGCGGCCATATAACCTTCCGCTGATCGAATGGCCGCAAGCTGTTCGACCTTGGCTTCAAGACTTTCAATTGGCTCTAGTGCCAGCTGGTACTGATTAAGAGTGGCCTGCTCGCGGTGCGAAATCAGCTGATCGAGACCAGCCTCGCCAAAAACCGCAGAAATCGATGCAATAAGATCTCTGGTCAGTCCGGCATGATTATCGGGAAACTGCCCGTTTCCCGCCTCCGTCAAATGCCAGAAACGCTTCGGTCTGCCAACGCTTTCGCGGCTGTCTTCGTAATCCACGAGACCGGTTTCATGTAACCTGCCCAGCATCTGCCGAACCGCAACAGCCGTAATATCGAGACGCTGCGCCAATGCCGCAGCGGTCTGGGCTCCTGTCACTTTCAGCGAATAAAGCATACGGTTGGTCGTGCGATCCTGCATGCCGGCAATATAGGGATAAAAATTAAAAAAGCTATTGCTTGTTTTATAAACAGGAATATAAAAACAAAAAACTTATTAAATTGAGGAAATGCCATGAGTGACCATGCTCCAACCGGCGATGCACGCTGGGCCGAACTGTTGACTGCGAAATATTCGGCAGCCACGACAACCCTATGTCTGGGTGTTGCCCTCTTTGCATTCAATGGATTTCTGGTTTCAACGTCACTCCCCACCGCCGTTGGTGAGATTGGTGGCATTGAGCTGATATCCTGGGCATTCACGCTTTATCTGGTGTTTTCCATTGTTGGCGGTGCCAGCGGTGCTTTGCTGAAGGCTCGCTTTGGCTCGCGTACCGCACTTGTTGGCTCGGCTTTGGTCTTCCTTGCCGGTACGCTTATTGCAGCCTTTGCCTCGTCCATGACTGAAGTCCTGATAGGCCGGGCGTTGCAGGGTATCGGCGAAGGTATTATCGCCGCAACCTGTTATGCGCTGATCCCTGAATTGTTTCCGTCCCGGCTTGTGGCAAAAGTATTTGGTGCTGAAGCGGTTGTGTGGGCTGTCGCTGCATTCGGCGGTCCGCTCGTGTCCGGCATGCTCACCGAACACCTTTCATGGCGTGCTGCATTTCTAGTCAACGTTCCTCTCGGCCTGATCTTCATTGCGCTGACATTTCGCATTGTGCCGCGTTTTTCCGGCGAAGTTCAGCGTTTAAGCGTTCCGTTTCTGCGCCTGTCTGCCATCGGAGCAGGTATCATGCTCGTTGCACTGGCCAGCATCATGCAAACTGTATCGATGGAAGTGTTGTTCGTTGCGGGCGCGGCAATTGTTCTGGCGTCAGTCGTTGCAATCGATCGTCGCAGTGAAACGCCTCTGTTTCCATCCGATGCCTTTGCCCTTAATTCAACTGTTGGCATTGGCCTTTGGGTTGTCCTGCTAATGCCCATCGCACAGGCCGTGACATCAGTTTATCTGGTGATGACCTTGCAGAACCTATGGGGTTACGGCCCGACAAAGGCAGGTGCTTTCAGCGCAACTTTCGCTATCGCTTGGAGCCTCTTTGCAATTCTGGTCGCCAATATTCAGGACCCGCGCCGCCGTGCATGGATGATCCGCCTTGGACCCACGCTGCTTGTCAGTGGTCTGGCGATCATCGTTTTCGGCTTTTCCCTCGATAAGCCGCTGGTTGTCATGCTCGGTCAGATATTGATTGGCACAGGTTTCGGCATAAGCTGGGGCTTCCTCAGCCAGACAGTCATGGAAGCTGCCAAAAGTGGCGAACGGGACCGCGCCTCAGCCTTGCTGCCAACGTTGCAATCTGCTGGTTATGCCATCGGGGCTGCTGTATCCGGTCTTGCCGCCAATGCGGTCGGTTATCCGTTGGCAACAACGCCGGATGCATTGCGGGAAGCCTCGATCATGATTTTCGCGGTATCGACGATCATCGGATTGGGTGCGTTGATTGCGGGCTACGCGCTACCACTGCGTAAGAAGACAATGCTTGCTATCGATTTGCCCAAGCTTTGACAGACTTTCAAGGGTTTAGCTCATGCGGAGCCCTTGGAAAATCCAGGAGAGGGGGTTATCCCGACCTGCAAGCCTCCTCTCTTGGACCAATTTGAACGCTGTGGACCAAGCTAATCAGAAATCCGCTTGAGAATATCCCGACCGATGGGTTTTACGGGTCCGCTGCGCAGTACAAGCGATGTCGTGACAGCGCCATAACGCGCAATGGAATCGACGATGGTTTCAAGCTCTCCCGGTGTGGGCACAAGTGCCTTCAAAAGGAAGCAGTCTTCGCCGGTGAGCCTCAGTATCTCAATGATATGCGGCATCGCGGCAAACGCCTTGAGGCACGGCGCAATATTCTCATGTGTTGTGCGCAAACGAATAATTGCCATCATGCCAAGCCCGAGTTTTGCTGCGTCCACCTTTGCACAATAGCCCGTTATGATACCGCGCTCTTCCAGCCGCTGTAGGCGTTCGGATGTAGCTGGCTGCGATAAGCCGATACGGCGCCCCAGCTCGGAAACAGATATCCGCCCGTCCTCCTGCATGATCTCGATAATTGCCAAGTCGGTCGGGTCCAGCTGTTTCAAGATTAAAAACCTTTAGTTCATCGGTTTAGGCATGCTTTCTCCGATGGATCATCATGTCAATCAGCTCCTTCGCACGCCAGAATATTCAACTTCATTATTGAATTCAGGAGTTATGAATGGACGATATAATTATGCTCCCCGGTAGTGGTGGATCAGGCCCAAAACACTGGCAGACGCTTTGGCAGGAAAAGAACGAGGGGATTAACCGATTTACACCGAACTCCTGGGATCAGGTGGAACTTGCTGACTGGATCAGAGCGCTTGATCGCGCTGTCGAGGCGACTGCCCGACCACCGGTACTCGTGGCGCATAGTCTTTCATGTCTGCTGGTTTCATACTGGGCGGCAAGAACAAATCACACCGTTGCCGGGGCCTTTCTGGTTGCAGTACCCGATCCGCAGTCAGCCGCCTATCAGGCCGAAGATGCCTCATTGGCAGGTTTTACTAATCCGCCAATTGCTCCGTTGCCTTTCCCCGCATTGATCCTTGCAAGCGACAATGATCCGTTTGGCAGCATGGAATACGCCAACATGCGCAGTCAGCAGTGGCATGCGCCAATGATCAATGTCGGGTCGGTCGGTCATATCAATAGCGCCAGCAATCTTGGAGCTTGGCCGCAAGGTTGGGCATTGCTGACTGCTTTCAGAGCAGGGATCGCCCATCATTGAAGGAAATCTGATCTGGCGTTATTGCGCCAGATCAGCCATCGCCTCTTCATATTCGCCCGAAAGTGCCAGCCACTCTTCTTCGGCACGCTCTAGAGAGGACTTGGCATAGCCAATCTCCTTGCCGATCTGCGTGGCTTTTGCCGGCTCGCGGGAATAGATGATCGGATCTGCCAGTTGGATTTGCAGAGAGTCGATCTTCTTTTGGAAACGTTGGACCTGTGCTTCTGCTTCCTGAATCTTTTTCTGCAGCGGCTTCAGAGCTTCGCGCTTTTGCGCTGCCAGCTTGCGTTGCTCGGCTTTGCTCAGCTTCTGGCCTTCTTCAACCACGATCTTGTTGCCTGAGCGCTCGGCTTTGGCATCGGCCAGAACCAGTGAACGGTAAGCATCAAGATCGCCGTCATAGGGTGCAACACCGCCATCGCGCACCAGCCACAGCCGGTCCATCGTGGCTTCGATCAGATGACGATCATGGGCAATCAGGATGACGGCGCCATCAAAATCATTCAATGCGAGCATCAATGCTTCGCGGCTATCGATATCGAGATGGTTGGTCGGCTCATCGAGGATCAGCAGGTTTGGACCCTCAAATGTTGCAAGGCCCATCAGTAATCGGGCTTTTTCACCACCGGAAAGATCCTTTGCAGCAGTGTTCATCTTGACCGTTGCAAGACCCATGCGTGAAACGCGGGAGCGCACCTTGGCTTCTGGCGCATCGGGCATTAATTTGCGCACATGCTCGATGGCATTGTCTTCCGGAACAAGATCATCAAGCTGATGCTGGGCAAAGAATGAGATTTTTAGATTTGGCGCGACGGTGATCTTGCCCTTTTGCAAGGGTAGGCGACCACTGATCAGCTTGGCCAGTGTAGACTTACCATTGCCGTTCGATCCAAGCAGCGCGATACGGTCGTCCGCATCAATGCGCAGATTGAGATGCTTGAGAATGGGCTTGCCGGGCGTATAGCCGACTTCCCCGCTTTCAATCGCAATGATCGGGGAGGCCACGACCTTTTCCGGCTCAGGAAAATGAAACGGCATCACATGATCTTCAATGTGAGCGGAAATAGGCTTCAGCTTCTGCAAGGCCTTCAAACGTGACTGCGCCTGCTTTGCCTTGGATGCCTTGGCGCGGAACCGCTCCACAAACGATTCCATGTGTTTGCGGTGCGCTTCCTGTTTGACGCGGGCCTTTTGCTGCAGTTCCAGCGCTTCGGAGCGGAGGCGTTCGAATTGATCGTAATTACCCTGCCAAAGCGTCAGCTTCGTCTGATCCAGATGGATGATGGAATTGACGGCGGAATTCAGAAGATCGCGATCATGGCTGATCAGGATAACCGTGTGCGGGTAACGACGCACATAATCTTCCAGCCATAGCGTTCCTTCCAGATCGAGATAGTTGGTCGGCTCGTCGAGCAGCAGCAGATCAGGCTCGGCAAACAGCACCGCCGCCAGCGCTACGCGCATGCGCCAGCCACCGGAGAAGGACGAAGCCGGACGTTTTTGCGCTTCCGCATCGAAACCAAGTCCGGAAAGGATCGCACCGGCGCGTGCCTCTGCCGAGTGAGCGTCGATATCGGCCAGCCGGATATGAATGTCGGCAATGCGATGCGGGTCAGTCGCTGTTTCTGCCTCTGCGAGCAGGGAGGTACGTTCCTTGTCTGCGGCCAGCACGATCTCGATCAGCGAATCTTCAGTTCCCGGCGCCTCCTGCGCAACCTGACCGATGCGGATGTTCTTCGGCAGGAAGAAATCCCCGGTTTCCGAATGAAGTTCACCGGTAATGACTTTGAACAGGGTAGATTTGCCCGCACCATTGCGGCCAACCAGCCCGGCTTTTGTGCCCGCTGGCAGGTTAAGACTGGCGTGATCAATCAGCAAACGGCCGGCCATCCGCACGGATATATCGTCGAGAATAAGCATGGCCGCGCTTTTGCACTGGAAATCGCTTTTCCGCAAGGTATTCGTGCTGCATTGATGTGCGTGGTTCGACGCGGCTCACCATGAGGGAGGTCGGCTCACTGCAGAGAAGCCAGTATTTGCAATGTATCTACAACGCTAATGATTAGCGTGCGGCCCGCTCATCTTTCTCATGGTAAGCTTGTCGAACCACGCACGGCCATATTGCATCCATGTACTCAAGAATATGGCCTGCCTTCTTCAGTTCTTTGAAATTGGATAAGATCAAACGAAGGTGCTGTTTTCCCAAGCGTTGTCAGAATGCCATGCGCCTGACCGCGATGATGGGTCTGATGGTTGAACAAATGCGCCAGCGCGGGTGCAAGCCTCTGGCTGATGGTGCGCATGTCACTGACAGTCGTATAGGTGAAACGGCCAGCTATTGCCGCGCTGTCCAGTCCACGCACCCACGTTAGAATTCGGGCGTCTTCTTTTTCCCGCGCTGCTTTCAATGCGTCAAATGTATCGTGCAATATGGCGTCAAGTGTCTTGGGCGCATCACCTTCGCCAGTGAAGCGAAACATCCAGATGCGATCAGTCACCAGCAGGTGGTTCAGTGTGCGGTGCAGTGAGCCGAAAAACGCGCCCGTATCACGGCGGTATTCTTCATCGTCAAGCTCTGCCGCTGCCAGATAAAGCCGTTCATTTACCCAGCGATTATAGGCCGCCAGCATTTGAAAGTGCTGTTCCATCCCGTTGACTTTCCAAAGGCAAGAGTCAGTAATGCTGACATATTATAGTGAGCGAGGTAATTTGCCATGGGAATTGTTCTGCACGAGCTTGTCGGAGCCGATGAAAGTCGCCCATTCAGCCCGCATTGCTGGAAGGCGGTAATGTCGCTCGCTCACAAAGGCATGCCATTCGACCGGAACATGGTATCATTTACCGATATTCCAAAACTGGAAAACGGCTATTCAGCCAAGCTTCCAATGGTTCGGGATGGTGAGAATGTAATCGCGGACTCATTTCAGATCGCGCTTTATCTGGAAGAGCAGTATCCGGACCTGCCATCATTGTTTAAAGGCGAGGGAGGACGCGCCATGGCCCGCTTTGTCGAGGGCTACTCGCAGATGCTGCTGCATCCGTTCCTCAATCTCGTCGTGCTCATCCCCGTCTATGATCTGCTCGACGCGCCCAACAAAGCCTACTACATCAAGAGCCGCGAGCAGATATTCGGGCGAAAGTTGGAAGATGTGGCGGCTGATCGCGATGAAAAGCGCGATACGTTCACCAAAAACCTCGCACCCATACGCAAGATGCTTCTCTCACAGCCCTTCATTGGCGGGGAAACGCCACTGTTCAGCGATTATATTGTCTTTGGCGCATTCCAATGGGTACGGGTTCTTACCCCTTACAAGCTTTTTGATGATGGAGATCCGGTCGCCGATTGGTTTGAACGCTGTCTCGATCTGCACGGCGGAATTGCGCGCAAGGTACAACCTGCATTGGTTTAGTGAACCACCACTGGTTGATCTTATCCGCTATTAATGACAAGAACCGGAGGCATCAAGTTTTCAAAGGACTTCCAATGCCTCCAGCTCACCGACGCGATGACATCGGCTCCGGGCATGCCTGCCACTTCCCGCCGTCAGCTGCCAACAGTGGCAGTCCTGATGTCTATGTGAATGGAAAGCCCTTGATGAGGGTTGGCGACAGCTATGTTCCGCATGCTTGCGAGGTTGGCCACGCTGGACCGCATGGGAGGGCACTGGCTGAAGGTTCGGCAACGGTTTTCGTCAATGGAAAGCCCGCAGGGCGCATCGGTGACGCAATCGATTGCGGCGGCGCTGCCCAGACGGGTTCATCAAACGTCTATATTGGCGACAAGGGTGGCAAGCCCACTTCGTGTCAGGCCAGCATGTCGGGAGCTTCGGCCCCTTCGATGCGGGGGTAGACAGCTTGGCCGCAGGCAACATTGAAGCAGGCAGTGTAAAGCCTGAAGCCCGCAAACGTTTGATGGACAGCATTGCTGCACAGTTTGCGCGTGGCAATTGCGTTTACGCCGTTCTGGAAGGCGCGTTGTTTGATGATTTGCCAGCGCAGCTGGGCGCAGCAGGCATCGCGCATCGTTCGCTTTACCGTGGCGGTGATCGCAGTCTTGTTGTCGGGGGACCGTGGCTGGTCGATCTGAGCCACTTTCATCCGACCGACGATGACCTCTATGAGGCGCTTGGTGATGACTCCATCAAGCTAAAGGATGAGATTGTTGCACGCCCAGCCGATCCGCGCATTCAGACCGAAGCTTTATGGCAGATTGTTACGGATTCGCGTGCAGCGGTTTTCTGGATTGGCAACCCTTCATTGACGGAAGGTACGCTTCATACTCATCTGCGCACGATCAACGAGATACTGGTTCCCGGCACGGCGACTCAGGTACAGGAGCGGGTTACGTTTCGGCATGCGGATGCCAATGTCATGGCGCAGGTTTTACCTGCACTTGATGAAGAGCAATTCGTTCGCTTACTTGGTCCCGCAAACTCGATCCTGTTTACGCCCCACGAAGATTGGGGAGGTGGGCTGAAGCGCGCCGATCGGCCCGATACAACAATCGCGGCGCCTGCAGGGCCGTTGGCATTCTCTGCTGAACAGATTGAATTTATGAAAGAGACCCGTCTCAAGAAATTTGATGGCGAACTTGCCCTTGCTCTGCAGCAGAAATATCCGGACCACCAGATTGGTGATGATGATGCACTATTGGACTGGGTGAGCGTTCATCGCAGGCAGGCGCAATCACTCGGCATCGAGAATGAGCAGCATTTCATGGACTATCTGGACATAGTAATTGCACGAGGCGATGTCAGAGGCGACGAACAGTTTCAGGCAACGATGAATCGCCGAGGCTGGTTGATGGAAGAAAAATGTCGGCATTTGCGCAGCATATATCTGCCCGCATAAATCGAGGAATTACTTTTGGCGGAACTTAGTACATCAAAATCCGCGGGGGCACCGGTCGGTTCTTGCCCCGCCGATTGCAAGGAAGCCATGCGCATGGTGCAGGACGAGGTCAATAAAGTCTCGCGTCTGCCAGGTCCCATTGAACGAAACGCAGCTATCACCAGTGCCTATGACAAACTGGCCCGGGATATGCCGGAAAATGACTGGGTACGGCTTGCGTCCTATGTTTCTGTGCAAGGTGGGTGTGCCATGCAGGTTACACAGGGGCGTAATCTGCCCTATGTCCCGGGATGGGCAGAGGGCGCTGTCCCAAGAACGCTCAGCCGCGTGTTGGTGAATCCCGAAAAATCCCTTGATGCACTCGGCGATGCGAACCTTACAATTTTCTCCAGCATTTATCCTGCCAACCGGATGGTGGCGAATTGTGGCTACAAGAAATTTAAAGAATGCGTCGCCAGCGGCGAAATAACTGTGAACGACAAGATTGTTAAAGCGTTGGACAAAATGGAGAAGGGTGACAAAAGAGGTGCCGCGAACCTGATTGCCGAGCATGAGCAGCGCGAAATTGTCCAGCCCGTCTACGATAGATGGAAAGATACATTTGCTGACATGAAAAACGCAGAAGGGTGGATTCCCGGCGACCAGACCAGCATCCCTGTTGCGAAGACCTGTACCAGAGATAATCTTGTCCCGCTCAGCGGAGACATCAGTAACCCGCAAGACCGGGTAAACTACTACGGAAAACTTATCGATGAGATGTACCGCATTGAAGGAAAATAGAAAGGCATGACCAAATGGAGAGGTCTTTTTCTTCTGTCATTGCTGATTGGACTAATCGCAATCCTGCTTGTCTATCATATGAATCGTGAGGTACCGGTCGTGGCCCGCCCAACAGTAACACTCGAAACACATCTGGCGGACAGTGCCAAAGATTTCTTTGCCCGTAATAATATCGATCCAGAGCCCAGGACAAAAACGGATTCCGGTGAGCTTTATGAAGATTGGGGCATCCTTGCATTTACCGCCTTTGCCGGCAGGCCTGAAGACCCGGAAGGATATATACTCAAGTACAAGGCCGGAGACTGCACCGCGACATTGCCTGCTGGCCGATATGTTCAGGTCGATCATGAAGCCGGTTTTTTCACAACAATCTCCTCGACGCTTCCCCTTGATCCAGTTTCATTCGAGGATGTCATGGTATTGTCGCGTCAGATTGGCGATGGTTTTGATAAGGCCGGGTGGAAGCGAACCCAGTATAAACCTGACATCAAACAGGAGACATTCGGCGAATCCAGTCTTGGCAGCAAGTTTGAGTATTTTGGGAAATGGATGCTGTGCAACGACCCAAATTTACGCGTCTCCATTCAGATAAAATACTACAATACGTTGCCGTCGGGTCCATCAATCCCTCCAGTTCCCGGCAGTCCTTTACCCAAGGATTATCCGGATCGTTACGTCATTGAAGTCATGTTCGATTCCCCCGGCTCGGATATCGAAGATGAAGCTACTGAGCTTCGCGATGCCCGTCGTGTTGCTGTCGGTGGCGACAAGGACAAGCCATCAACGCTCAAGTCGTGGATCGATGATCCGGCTTGGCGTCCAGAAGGTTGGCAAGGCAAAATCATCAAATGATGATGGTATCCTGAATTGATGAGACAGAGAGAAGTTAAAGGTCTCTTGGCAAACGCGTCTCCTGCCGCTATAGACCCGCCATCCAATCTCCCCAAAATGACAAGGTTTCATTTCCATGGCAATTGAACGCACTTTCTCGATGATCAAGCCCGACGCCACCCGCCGCAACCTCACTGGCGCTATCACCGCCAAGCTTGAGGAAGCTGGTCTTCGCGTTATCGCTTCCAAGCGCGTCTGGATGAGCCGCCGTGAAGCTGAAGGCTTCTACGCCGTGCACAAGGAACGTCCTTTCTTCGGTGAACTGGTAGAATTCATGTCTTCTGCGCCGACCATCGTTCAGGTTCTTGAAGGTGAAAACGCTATCCTGCGCAACCGCGAAGTGATGGGAGCCACCAATCCAGCCAATGCTGACGAAGGCACGATCCGCAAGACTTTCGCTCTTTCGATCGGTGAAAACTCGGTACACGGTTCCGATGCACCTGAAACAGCTGCAGAAGAAATCGCTTACTGGTTCTCCGGTACAGAAATCGTCGGTTGATCTTCAGCCATTGATGAATGAAAAGCCGGGTTCGCCCGGCTTTTTTATTGGCCTCATGCCACAAGCGAAAGCACGATCAACACAAATAGGGCGACAAATCCGATAATCAGCGATCCAACTGCAAGCCTGTTCACAGGCTGTGCCAGCGTTTGAATGCTTCCTGATCTTTCGACTTTGCTTCCACCCAGCCGCGCTCCTCACCGGTTATAAGGTGCTCTTTTTTCCAGAAGGGAGCCGTATTTTTCAGATAGTCCATCAGGAAAGACGCTGCGTTGAACGCTGCTTCACGATGAATCGATGCGGCCAGCACAAGCACGATATTTTCGCCGGGTTTGATCAACCCAAATCGGTGGATGATCGTAAGGCCGGTCAATGTCCAGCGTTCCAGCACATCCGTTGCAACGCGGGCGATTTCCGCCTCAGCCATGCCGGGGTAATGTTCGATTTCCAGCGCAGCCAGTGTTCCAGCCTCATCGCGGCAAAGGCCGCTGAATGTGACAACAGCGCCGATATTCCGGCAGTTTGCGGTGATGTGCTCCATCTCTGCAGCAATATTGAAATCGCTCTGCTGAACTACGATCCGTGGTGCCACCGCGCCCATATCATCCCCCGGTCATCGGTGGAAACAGGGCAATCTCGGTTGCGCCTGCGATTGAGGCGTCGTGTTCCACGTGCTCCTGATTAATGGCGACGCGGATCACGTTCTCATATTCAAGCGCTGCTTCGTATTCTTCGCCGCGTGTCTTCAAGTATGCCAGAAGATCACTGACTGTGACAATCGCCGGATCGAGTTCAATGATTTCCTCGCCTTTGCCGATCCGCTCGCGCACCCATGCAAAATAGACGAGTCTTGTCATTGATCAGTCCACCACATGTTTCAAACCAGCGCGGAAATAGTCCCAGCCGGTGTAAAGGGTTATCAAGGCTGCACTCCACAAAAGCACAATACCGAGAATCGTGATGATCGGTATGATCTTGTCTCCGGCTGGTCCTGCCAGAAGAAATGCCACGGCGACCATCTGGATTGTGGTTTTCCATTTTGCCAGACGGCTCACCGGTACGCTGACCTTCAGCTCTGCCAGATATTCGCGAAGGCCGGAAACCAGAATTTCACGGCAAAGAATGATTATCGCCGCCCAAAGTGTCCAACCGGCAATTGTGCCGTCAGCTGCAAGAAGCAGCAGGCAAGCAGAAACCAGCAGCTTGTCCGCAATAGGATCAAGCATGCGCCCGATGGTCGAAGTCTGCTTCCAGATACGTGCCAGATAGCCGTCGAAAAAATCAGTAATGCTCGCAATGATGAAGATAGCCAATGCGCCCCAGCGGGCGGCGTCGGTCGACTGCAGTCGCCCTTCGAGGAAGAAACACAACACAACCAGCGGCACGGCAATAATGCGGGCATAGGTCAGGATATTCGGTAGTGAGTAGGCGTTGTTTTTGGGCATATTTCCAACCATTCAAATCAATACCGATCAAAGGGACTTAAGCACCTTACGTCAAGCTCATCCTTGCGAAGTCAGGCGCAATTATGTCTGAAAGAAATCAGCCCCGTCTCTATGTACGGAAATGATCGCGAATTGTAATAGCCATGGCTTCAGATATACCGTCGACCTTCATCAAATCTTCGACAGCAGCCCGAGAAACCGCCTTCGCCGTGCCAAACTGGTGCAGCAGCGCGCGTTTGCGCGACGGCCCGATACCTGCGATCTCATCCAACGGGTTCTTCACCATCTCCTTCTTACGCTTCGCCCTGTGTGTACCGATAGCGAATCGGTGCGCTTCATCGCGTAGTCGTTGAAGGAAATATAAAACAGGATCGCGCGGGGGCAGGGTGAACGCGGGTTTGCCTTCCATAAAGAAGCGCTCACGCCCCGCATCGCGGTCTACGCCCTTTGCAACGCCAATGGCGGTGACTTTGTCTGCAATGCCCATCTCATTGAGAATGCCGCGCACTGCACTCATCTGACCCTGACCGCCGTCGATCAGGATAATATCGGGCCAGGCTGGAAATGCGTCGGAATCATCATCGAAATCGTCGATTTCCACTTCTTCCGCGGGCATATCCTTGTTTTCCGGCGTGCCATGTTCCTTGACCAAACGACTGAAACGCCGTTCGATCACCTCACGCATCATGCCGAAATCGTCGCCCGGAGTAATCTCCGTCGAACGGATGTTGAATTTCCGGTATTGATTTTTGACGAAGCCCTCCGGTCCCGCTACGATCATGCCGCCGATGGCATTGGTGCCCATGATATGGGAGTTATCGTAAACCTCGATACGCCGCGGGGTCTTGTCCAGTCCAAACGTCTCTGCCACACCCTTGAGCAGCCTCGATTGCGATGAGGTTTCCGCCAATTGCCGTCCCAGCGCTTCACGTGCATTGCTCAATGCATGTTCGACAAGGTCTTTTTTCTCACCGCGTTGCGGGACAAGAATGTTCACTTTGCGCTCGGACTTTGCAGTTAGCGCAACGCCCAGCAGTTCCTGGTCCTCGACGGTCTCGGAAAGCAGGATCATCGAAGGGCAGGGCTTGTCATCATAGAACTGCGACAGGAACGCCCCCAGCACCTCCGCTCCCGAAAGTGAGGAGTCGGCCTTGGGATAGTAGGCGCGATTGCCCCAGTTTTGCCCGGTCCGGAAAAAGAACACCTGAATGCAGGTGACGCCACCATCCTGATATATGGCAAAAACATCGGCCTCTTCAACGCCCTGCGGGTTGATTCCGGAATGCGATTGCACATGAGACAGCGCCGACAGTCTGTCGCGATAAATGGCGGCCCGCTCGAAATCGAGATCAGCAGAAGCATCGCGCATTGCGTTGGAAAGATGAGTCTTTACTGCCTGACTCTTGCCGGAAAGAAACGCCTTTGTTTCCACAACCAGCTCATCATAATCGCGCTCGTCTATTTCCCCGGTACAAGGGCCGGAGCAGCGTTTGATCTGATAGAGCAGGCATGGACGCGAGCGATTTTCATAGAACGAGTCGGTGCAGGTTCGTAGCAGGAAAGCTCTCTGCAAGGCCGTGATAGTCCTGCCGACCGCACCAGCTGAGGCGAACGGGCCGAAATAATCGCCTTTGCTTGATCGTGCACCACGATGCTTGAAAATGCCCGGTGCAATGCGTCGCGCGCCCGACTTCGGCGCGGTCAACAATATATAGGGAAACGATTTGTCGTCCCGCATCAACACATTAAAACGCGGCCGCAAGCGCTTGATCAGATTCGCTTCCAGGAGCAGAGCTTCGGTTTCAGTGCGGGTGACTACGAATTCCATTTTCATGGTTTCGCGGATCATCCGTGCAATACGGTTATTGTGACCCTGACCACGTGCATAGTTCGAAACACGTTTCTTCAGACTATGCGCCTTGCCGACATAGAGCACATCGCCAGCTTCGTTGAACATGCGATAGACGCCCGGCTTGTTGGGCAGGCGTTTGACGAGTTCAGCGATGACATCCGCGCCGCTATTGCCATCGCTGACAATTGTCGAATCCCATTCGATGGCGCTTATCAGCGCTGCAACGTCACGGATAGGTTCGCTGGTATCGACAACCTCATCGATTTCGTCGGCCATGTCGAAATCGGGATCGATCCGCTCCGGGCTTTCAGGTTGTTTCGACGGTCCGTTCATTCTGCAATTCCTGTTGCATCGGCGGTTTCCCATGCCAGATGCTGTCCGCCATCAAGAGCTATCATCTGCCCTGTAATAGAGCGTGTTTCCCAAAGATAACGGATTGTACGGCCAAATTCCGAAAGGTCCGGACCACGTTCGAGCAGAAGACTACTGACCTGCTGATTGAAATCCTGCTGGTTCTGGCGGTCACTTGGCATTGTTGGCCCCGGGCCGATGGCATTGACGCGAATGCGCGGAGCCAGTGCCTGGGCAAGCGTTTGTGTAGCGGTCCAAAGCGCACTCTTCGACAATGTATATGACAGGAATTTCGGCGTCAGCTTCCATACGCGCTGGTCAATCAGATTGATAATAAGGCCTTCCTTGCCATCAGGCAGGAGCGAAGCAACGGCATTGGCCAAAAGCACCGGCGCTTTGACATGGACTGCAAAATGATTGTTCCAAATCTTGTCATCGGTCAGATTGCCGATACCATCATCCTGAAAAACCGAAGCATTGTTGATGAGCAACTGCACCGGTCCCAACTGCCCCTGCGCCTGAGAAACAAGCTGCCTGACTGCATCGCTGTCTGTGAGATCCGCTTCAACAACGCAGCCCTTGCCACCCTTGTTCTCAATTGATTTGAGCAGCGCCTCGCTGTCAGCGCGCGAATGGTTGGTGTGGATTGCAACCGCAAAGCCATGCGCCGCCAGATCTTCAACAATCGCCTTGCCGATGCGCTTTGCACCACCAGTTACAAGGGCAATCGGTCGATCAAGCGTCACAGTTCTCTCCTTCATGGGGTGATTCAACGCTAAATATAGGCATGAGGTCGATAAAGCGCGAGGGGCTAACGTCAGCAATGAACAGTTCTAGTTAAACGTTGCAATGCCTCAAAGATTGGGTGAGATGGTCACGTAGATCGTTGGTTTATCGGGGTTCCAGCCAAGAGCAATGTAAATGTTAAGAACTCGTTAAGTATACTATATTGCAATGCAATATTGTATGACTTTGAAGAGAATTTTACTCAAATAGTTCGCGATATCTATTTTGTAGGCTTATTTATAAATAACTGAATTCATTCACTAATTCTAATTGTTGCTCAAAAACCACATCGCATTTTGGCCATTTTCTCGACAGTTTGTTTTCACAGTCCGGCACGAGTCCCGCCACATTGAAGAGCGAATGTCATTCTCGTCAAGCGGACGTAATTCTTGGTTTCCCCCCGACCAGAAGCCCGCTGCGTGTAAATAGAGTTTAAAAAGGAGATTGCGATGCGCACTCTTAAAACAATGATCCTCGCTTCGGCGGCTGTGCTTACGCTCTCCGCCCCGGTTCTTGCTGCCGATGCTATTGTAGAACAGGCTCCAGCTCCGGAAGCTGTACCGTTTGAACAGCCAGTTGGTGGCTGGGATGGTGCTTATATCGGTGCTTATGGCGGTTACGGCTGGAATAAGAACAAGACATCTGAAGGCAAGCTTGATGCCGATGGTATCAAGGGCGGCGCTTACGGCGGTTACAACCTTCAGAATGGTCAGTTCGTATACGGTGTTGAAGGCGACGTTGGTTACTCCGGTGCCAAGGAACGCAGCTTCGGATACCGTGCGAAACAAGGCGTAGAAGGTTCAGTACGTGCCCGTGCCGGTGTTGCTCTTGATCCGGTTCTGATCTACGGCACAGGCGGTGTTGCGATTACTGAAGGAAAGCTCAGCGGTCCTGATGGTAGCGACTCCAAGACCCACGTCGGCTGGACAGCCGGTGTTGGCGCGGAAGCCAAGATTACTGAAAACATCGTTGGTCGTGCTGAATATCGCTATACCGATTTCGGTAAGAAGAATTACGATCTCGGTGGTCTCGACGATGTGTCGAACAAGATCACAACGAACGAAATTCGTCTCGGCGTTGGCTACAAGTTCTAAGCCAGTCTGATTTGAGAAAAAGCCGGACAGGAAACTGTCCGGCTTTTTTGTATTCAACTGGGTGTCAGCCGATAAGCTGACAGAGCAGTTCAGCTCATTTTGGGAGCAATGCCGCCAGTTCCGGGTGCAATTCTTCAAACCGCTTTTGCCAGCGTTTCAGCTTGGAACGTCCTTTTTCCCATTTGCCCGCAAACCGCATGTCCGCGTAAGCCAAAGCCGCGGCCAGTGCGATGTGCCCGCCATGGATCTTTTTGCCCAAGCGGGGCGGGGCTGCATTCAATACATCCAGAACACGCACAGCTTTCGTCCACTGACGTTCCAGCCATGGCTCGTGGACTTTCTCTTCCGGATGGAAGCGGCGCTCATAGACATGCGCGAGCAGAACGTCACAAAGCCCGTCGGCAATGGATTCAAGCTGTTCAGCCTCAAGGCGCTTTTCAGCGTTGCGCGGGAAAAGCTTGTTGCCGGAAATTCGGTTGAGATATTGCGTAATGACGCGGCTGTCGAAGATCGCCCTGCCATCATCAAGAACAAGTGTCGGAATTTTCCCTAGGGGATTAGCGTTAACCAGTTCCGGTGGCTGGACATTGCTATCCACCAAGACGGATTCAAGTGGAATGCCCGCATACAACGCCGCCATCCGAACCTTCGTGCTGTATGGGGAGGAGGGGGAGTAAAGAACTTTGGTCACGATGAACTCCGGTATTTCGATTCGATGCCAGACGGTAAACTTGAGCCACGATTATGAAAAGCGTTGATGGTGTTACGATTGTTCTGTCTCTGTTCGATATGCCCATTAGCATATGCTTGCAGCATTGTTGGTGCGTGGTTCGACGGGGCTCACCATGAGGAAGTTTGTTAATTGCAGGGATTCTATCTCCCTCTGCCATATGGTTGCTGCGGTAGCCACTGTAAATGCAATCAACCCACCTTTCTCATGGTGAGCCCCGTCGAACCACGCACTAACAATACTGCAAGCGTGTTTTATCCTGAAAGACAGCTTGTCAAAGCGCGAACTACGCAAGCTACAATGCTCCGGGCATTTCCACTGATCTTTTGCGGCATGATGATCGATCAACCTCGGGGCAGGTACGGAAATCAAGATCTTTCGTCAGGCAGATGCGCACTTCGCGCAAATAGTCCCGGTCGCAAGTCACCGCAATGCCATCTTTCTGCAAGCCAGGATTGGCGGCGGTGAAAGCCTGCTCCAGCACTTGCGGGTTCACCGCTCCGCGCTGGCTCGGTTGGCGATAGGCGGAAGGGATGATGACCCGCGCTGCCGCCTTGCGCATCACCGAAAAATATTCCCGCTGCGTCAGACCGCTGCAGGAGCCATGCTTGCGCCACTGATAGGTGACCAGCCCCGTGGAAGGCATGATGTCGGCAAGTTGCTTGGCTTGAGCAAAGGGCACATCGCGCGGTTGAGAGGTATCACAGTCTTGCGGATATCCCTGCTCATATTGCGGCCAAAGGCCATGGACGAGAAAGCCATAGGGCCTGCCGGCATCGCATTGCTGGCGATTGGCCCGGGAGCCTTCAGCTGCGCAATAGCTGGGCGACCAGGATAATGAGAGCACATAGAAATCAAAACCCGACCCTGTGGGAAGATTATCGCCCGACAATTCGCGTTGCGGATTTTCGGCAGTAATCCTTTCGGGCAGTTTGATGGTGCCTGTTTCGGGAGGCAGCCCATCATTCTCACGCAGATAAGTGAGAATGCTGATGCCTATAAGCGCCGCAAACAACAGGTAGCGGGCAAGTTTACCGATGGGCATCAGCTGGATTTCAACTAGCGGAGTGTGCGGCAGCTTCCGCTATAGACATGCCAGCGATCAAAGCCCGCAAGGCAAAACTCTACATTGTTGCCGATGCCGACGAAGCCTTGGCCGTGCTCGACGAGATACCAGACGGGCTGTTGGCTGCCATCTGAAAGATGCGCTGTGGCGCGGCAATAATGACGTTCAACCGCATCCATTTCCGGATCGCGGCTTGGCTCGTAACGTGTTTGCTGCACATCGCTGAAATTATCGATACCAACCTGCGGCAGGTTTGGGACGTGCCTTACCTGATAGGAAAATTTATTGACGATGCGGTTCAGTACACGTGCCTGTCCACAGGTCTCGTCATAGCTCTGGGCCGGACCCTCGACGTAATCCGCAGCCATGACAGGAGCTGCAGAGGAAAGGGCAACACCAACGGCGAAGCTTGCGGCAATGAATGACGAAAGGCGTGACATGGATCTATTCTCCGGGACATCTTTTATGCGTTGCAATTTCAACCACCCATTGCGTCAGGTCAAGCGTCAACTTGCTCGCCCCTGACCCAATCGACCCTGAAGCGTGCATTCGGCTGATCACTGAGGATTTTCGACAACGCTGGGAGGATCGTGCGAAGCTCTGCCTCAAGCGTAAATGGCGGATTGACGATAATCATCCCGGTTCCATCGAGTCTTGGCTCGGGTGACGGAGTTCGAATCATCAACTCTGTCTGTAAAATTTTGGGAATGCCGGTGTCTGCAAGCATATTGGTGAAGCGTTTTACCTGTTGCAGGTCTTTAACCGGATACCACAGCGCAAATGTTCCACCCGAAAAGCGTTTATGCGCCCGCACGAGACCATCGACCATTCGGTCGAACTCGCCGCCGATTTCAAATGGTGGATCGATCAGCACCAGCCCGCGCTTTTCCTTTGGTGGCAGATGAGCACCGAGAGCAAGCCAACCGTCCAGCGGGGTGACGCGCGTCTGAAAATCACCTTCAAAAACCTCCGCCAGCAGCTTTGCATCGTGCGGGTGCAACTCCAGAGCTGAAAGTCTGTCCTGTTTACGCAGAAGGTGGCGGATAATGAGAGGGCTGCCAGGGTAATGGCGCATCTGGCCATCGGCATTTTCAGTACGGACAATATCGAGATAGGGAGCCAGAAGTTCCGCCACAGGCGCGTCAAATTTTGTGTCAATCACGCGTCCGATGCCAGTAACCCACTCACCGGTCTTGCCGGCTTCGGTCCCCATCAGATCGTATCGGCCAATACCCGCATGTGTGTCCATCACGCGAAACGCCTGTTCCTTGCGTTGCAGATAGAGGACAATACGCGTCAGGATGATGTGTTTGACCACATCGGCGAAATTGCCGGCATGATAGGCGTGACGATAGTTCATGCGCCGCTTGTTTCATGATGTTCGTCTACTCGCAAGCCGGTTGGTGTCATCCTTGCCGCTTTTAACAACTGCTTCCCGGGCCGGAACCGCAGGAACGTTGATGTTAAAGATAAGATTATACAACTTGCTGGCGTTCATGATTCTGTCATAGAGCAGGGCGGCATGTTCCATCAGGTGGCATGCGCCAGGTAAATATAGAAATGTCCGGAACCGTAGTCCTCGTCGTATTGTTTGCAGCGCTCATGCATGCAAGCTGGAACGCTGTCGTCAAATCCGAGGGCGACAAGTTTCTCAACACAGTTGTGGTTGTCACTTCAGCTGGATTGATTGCTGCTGTCTGTCTGCCATTCCTGCCTGCACCGGCGCGCGAAAGCTGGCCTTTTCTGGCTGCATCAGGCGTTGCGCAGGTTATTTATCTCGCCCTTGTCGCGGCTGCCTATCGCAGCGGAGACATGAGCCAAGCCTATCCCATTATGCGCGGCACAGCGCCTTTGATCGTCGCTATCGCCAGCGGTCCCTTGATCGGAGAGGTGCTTTCCTTGCAGAAATGGGCAGGTATTGCCCTTATCTGCAGCGGCGTCCTTGCGCTTGCGTTGGAGTCACGCCGCCGCGCCGGGGCAAATCGGGCCGCGACAATGTTTGCGCTGATCAATGCGCTGGTCATTGCGTCTTACACCTTGATTGATGGACTTGGCGTACGCCATTCGGGCGCACCGGCTGCCTATACGATGTGGGTTTTTGTTTTGAATGCCATACCACTGCTCTTATGGACGCTTGTCATGCGCCGCGGCGAGTTATGGCCGCATTTTGTCAAACGAACCCGTCTGGCAACGATCGGCGGTGTCGGTACTCTCGGTTCCTATGGCCTCGCTCTATGGGCGATGACCATGGCACCTGTTGCTGCCGTGGCTGCACTGCGGGAAACTTCAATCCTGTTCGCAGTCGCCATTTCAGCTTTTATCCTGAAAGAAAGCGTCGGACCGAAACGACTTGCCGCAGTTGCACTTATAGCTGCTGGTGCTGCGGTAATGCGTTTGGCCTAGAATCCTTGTCACCAAGACAAAAAGCTGCATTTCTGTCGTAAAGTTTTTGCGCTATGCCTAGCTGATGAACAAACCTGTCCTTCTCCGCACCGGGCATTCGGCTTGCCCTCATGATTGTCCTTCGACGTGTGCGCTCGATATCGAGATACTCGATTCCGGCATGATAGGGCGTGTGAGAGGTGCCAAGGACAACAGCTATACCGCCGGGGTGATCTGCGCCAAAGTCGCGCGCTATGCGGAGCGCATCCATCATCCTGATCGCTTGCTAAAGCCCTTAGTTCGAAGTGGCGCAAAGGGCGAGGGCATCTGGAAGGAAGCGAGCTGGGAAGCAGCGCTTGATCTGATCGCGGAGCGTTTCCTCAAGGCTGAGGCCGAATTTGGCTCTGAAAGTATCTGGCCTTACATCTATGCTGGAACGATGGGTCTGGTGCAGCGGGATAGCGTGCACAGGCTTCGTCATGCCAAGAAATATACCAATACATTCGATAGCATCTGCACCAATCTGGCGACGACCGGCTTTTATGCTGGCACGGGCAAGCTTGCCGGTGTCGATCCACGCGAAATGGCGAAATCCGATTGCGTTGTAATCTGGGGCACCAATGCCGCCGCGACGCAGGTCAACGTCATGACTCACGCCGTGCGGGCCCGTAAGGATCGCGGTGCGAAGATAGTCGCTATTGATATTTATGAAACTGCGACCGTCCGTCAGGCCGATCTCGGCCTCGTTCTGAAGCCCGGTACTGATGGTGCTCTGGCTTGCGCGGTCATGCATGTCTTGTTCCGCGATGGGTTGGCTGATTGGGACTATCTGACTGCCTATACGGATGATCCCAAAGGCTTGGAGCAGCATCTGCAAAGTCGTAGCCCTGAATGGGCCGCAGCTATCACCGGCCTTTCGGTGGCGGAGATTGAGGAGTTTGCAAAGCTCGTCGGAACAACAAAGAAGACCTTTTTCCGCCTCGGATTTGGCTTTACCCGTCAACGCAACGGCTCGGTAAACATGCACGCGGCATTATCAATTCCCGCGGTCACAGGCGCTTGGAAGTATGAAGGCGGCGGAGCATTCTATTCCAATTCCGGCATATACAGCATGGACAAGCGCGAGATTGAAGGACGAGCCTTTGCTGACCCGTCTATCCGCCACATCGACCAGAGCCGTATCGGCGCTGCGCTCACAGGCGATCCAAGCGCGCTTTATGGTGGTCCGCCTGTAAAGGCGATGCTTGTGCAGAATACCAATCCAGCCAATGTCGCACCGGAACAGCGCCTCGTGCGGCAGGGTATGTTGCGCGATGATTTCTTCATGGCAGTGCACGAACAATTCATGACCGATACGGCAAAGCTTGCCGATGTCGTGCTGCCCGCCACTATGTTTATGGAGCATGATGATATTTATCGCGGCGGCGGTCAGCAACATATTGTGCTGGGCCCGAAGCTGATTGACGGACCCGGTGAAACACGTCCGAATGTTTTTGTGATCAATGAATTGGCCAACCGGCTGGGTGTCGGCGATCTGCCCGGTTTCAATCTCGACGAGAAGACCCTCATCGACAACATGATGCATTCCAGCAATTTGCCGGGCTTTGACATGCTCAAGCAGTTGCGCTGGCTTGATATGCAGCCCGATTTTGAAACAGCTCATTATCAGAAGGGTTTCAGCTGGCCCGACGGAAAGTTCCGGTTCAAGCCCGATTGGCTCGGTACTCTGTCGCCCAACCGGCCACCACAATCCATGGGGCCGCAAGGGCCGTTTGAAACATTACCGGAATGGCCAGATTATTTCCGTTCCATCGAACTAGCTGACGACAAGCATCCGTTCCGTCTGGCAACATCGCCGGCGCATAACTTCCTGAATTCCACCTTTGCTGAAACCCCGACATCGGGTCAGAAAGAGCGCAGGCCGGAACTGCTGATCCATCCGGAAGACGCAGAAATGCTTGGCATCGAAGAAGGGGCACGCGTTGAGGTCGGCAATGATCGCGGTGAAGTTGTTGTGCATGCCCGCGTACAGCCTTTGACCAAGCGGGGAGTGGTAATATCAGAGGGCATTTTCGCCAATTCATCCTTCGAACGCGGCGAGGGCATCAATGTGCTGACCGGCGCTGACGCACCTGCACCCTATGGCGGCGCAGCTTTCCACGACAACAAGGTCTGGGTGAGATTGGCTTTGAACTGAGTTTGAACGATACGGTGTTTTAGGTTTTAGAATCTTTGTATTTTTATAATATTGGCTGCATATTTTATGGCGATAACCATTCAGGAAACTGATAGTTTCTACAATTGGGTCAACGATTTACGTGACCTGCGTGCTAGGATTAAAATATATGAGCGCATTGATCGCTTGGCTGGAGGAAATCCGGGTGACTCCAAATCAGTTGGAGAAGGGATCATCGAGCTGCGGATCAATTATGGTCCTGGATATAGAGTTTATTTTTTACAGCGGGGCCATGTTTTGATTATTTTGCTGTGCGGCGGTGACAAAAACACGCAAGATCGTGATATTAAGAAAGCAAAAGTCTTGGCAAATAGTCTTAAAGGCAAAAGCGAATGACTAAATTACGTAACTACGACACTGTACGGCATCTCGACTCCGAAGAAATGATTTTTGAGTACTATTTAGCTGTTTCCGAAGAAGGTACATCAGCGGAGGTCGATCGTGCCCTAACTGTAATCGCTCGAGCAAAAGTAATTAGTGATCTCGCAACGAAAACAGGCCGCACCTATCGGGAGATTTACGAACTTATGAATGGTGACGGTGAACCAAATCTTTCGACGGTTCTGGCCATTTTTAAAACCCTTGGTGTTTCACACCCACCAGCACGTCGTTCAAAAAACAATCAAGACGCCGCTTAACGTTGTTTCTTAATCGCTGAAAACAGTCCGGCCCTCTTTCATGATAGCCTTGCCAGTCGCGACCAGAGCTAGTGCGCGCGCATAGGTTTCATGTTCCACACTTAGTACCCGCTGAGCCAGTATATCTGGCGTATCCCCCGTTTTCACGGGAACAGCGGTCTGGGCAATGATCGGGCCATCATCCATACCGGCGGTTACGAAATGCACGGTGCAGCCGTGTACACGTACCCCGGCTTCCAGCGCCTGCTCATGAGTATGCAGACCCTTGAACAGTGGTAGCAGCGAAGGATGGATGTTGAGCATCTTCCCTTCCCACTCCGCAACAAATTCCGGTGAGATGATCCGCATGTAGCCTGCAAGGCAAACCAGATCGGCCTTCGCTTCAGCCAGCGCTGCGGAAACCGCTGCTTCGTGCTCCCGCTTTGAAGCATAGTCGCGATGGGGAATGGCAATCGCCGTGATACCTTCGGCGCGTGCTGTCTCCAACCCGCCGGCGTCCGCCTTGTTGGCAATGACGGCGACGATTTCGGCAGGGTAGTCGTGCTGTTTCGCCGCTTCTACAAGCGCGCTCATATTGGAGCCGCGCCCGGAAATCAGCACTGCAACGCGTTTTTTGCTCACAGCGCCCTGGCTCACAATGCCAAAGTGCCCTGATAGACGACGCCGCTGTCAGCACGTGCAACCATTGTACCGAGGCGGACAGCTTCTTCGCCCTGAGTTTGCAACGCAGCCAGAACAGCATCAGCATTTTCAGGCGCTACAACGACAATCATGCCGATGCCGCAATTGAATGTCCGCAGCATTTCATCGCGCTCGACACCACCAGTCTTCGCCAGCCATGAGAATACGTCAGGAACGTTGATTGCAGAAAGGTCGATGCTCGCGGTCAGGTTTTTCGGCAGTACACGGGGAATATTATCGGGAAACCCACCACCGGTAATATGTGCGAGCGCCTTGATCGCATTGGTTTCGCGGATGGCTGCAAGCAAGGATTTCACATAGATGCGTGTTGGCGTCAGCAGGGCTTGACCCAGCGTTGTATCTGTCTTGAATGGCGCGTCAGCATCCCAGCCAAGGCCGGAAAGCTCGACGATACGCCGTACGAGCGAGAAACCATTGGAGTGAACACCGGAGGAGGCCAGACCGAGGATGACATCGCCTTCGACGATATCGCCGGTCGGCAGAAGCTGGTTGCGCTCGGCCGCACCAACGGCAAAGCCGGCAAGATCGTAATCGCCATCGCGGTACATGCCTGGCATTTCTGCCGTTTCGCCGCCAATCAGCGCACAACCTGCCTGCAGACAGCCTTCAGCAATGCCGCCGACAATTGCAGCGCCCTGATCGGGATCAAGCTTGCCGGTCGCGAAATAGTCGAGGAAGAACAGCGGCTCAGCGCCCTGTACCACCAGATCATTGACGCACATGGCGACAAGATCGATTCCAACCGTGTCATGAACGCCCGCATCAATGGCAATCTTCAGCTTTGTGCCTACGCCATCATTGGCCGCGACCAGTACGGGATCTTTGAAACCCGCTGCTTTCAGGTCGAAAAGACCACCAAACCCGCCGATTTCGCCATCAGCGCCCGGGCGGCGTGTGGAGCGTACCAGCGGCTTGATCTTCTCGACAAGCAGATTGCCTGCATCAATATCGACACCCGCCTGCGCATAGGTGAGGCCATTCTTGCCGGGCTGTTTTTCGGTGCTCATGGTCAACTCCAGATTATTGCCCGCGAAATGACACGACTCCGGCCAAGCTGCAAGGTCTGAGTGTCGCCAGCACTGATAAAATTGCTCTGGAACCTTGACCGCGGCGGTAACGACTGCCTATCTCCCAGACTGAACAATGAGAATGGCAGGTTATGAGCAAAACTCCGGGCAAGGCTGTAGCGACAAAGAAACCTCCTGTTCCGGTCGAGATTCCGGATCAGGATATCCATGTCGAGGTGCAGCTTAATACGCTCACCAGCAATTTCCGGCGTCAGGCCGTATTCTGGACGGCGGCAATGGTCGTATTTGCGCTGTTCCTGTTCATCTTCTCATCAATATTGCTGCCGTTCGTGGCCGGTATGGTGCTTGCCTATTTCCTTGATCCCGTTGCCGACAGGCTTCAGCGTCTTGGGCTGTCGCGTTTGCTCGCGACCATTGTCATCCTTGTGCTCTTCGTTGTGACCTTCACAGTCCTGCTCATAATTCTTGTGCCTGTGCTTGCGTCGCAGATGAGTGATTTCATCGCCAGATTGCCGAGCTACGTCTCGCGCTTGCAGGAGCTCATCGCCAGCAGGGATTCGCAGTGGCTGAAGGATTTCATCGGCGTTGATGCTTCTGTCATTCGCAACAGTCTGGATTCGCTGTTGCAGCAGGGTGCAGGCTTTCTCACCACCTTGCTGCAGTCGATCTGGAGTTCGGGAAAAACGCTGATCGACGTGGTCGCTCTGTTCGTTGTGACGCCAGTCGTTGCGTTCTATATGCTGCTCGATTGGGACCGTATGGTTTCAAAAATTGACCAACTGGTGCCGCGCGATCACCTTTATACGGTGCGGGGCATCGCCACTGATATGAACAAGGCGATTGCCGGTTTTGTGCGCGGGCAGGGCACTGTCTGTCTGCTTCTCGGCATGATCTATGCCGTTGGCCTGACAGTTGTGGGTCTCAATTTCGGTCTGTTGATCGGCTTGTTTGCCGGTCTCATCAGCTTCATTCCCTATGTCGGCTCGCTGGTGGGGCTTGTCCTTGCGCTCTGTGTGGCGCTGGTGCAGTTCTGGCCCGAATGGGGCGGCATCGTCGGCGTGGCTATCGCATTCGGTATTGGCCAGTTTATTGAAGGCAATATCCTGCAACCAAAGCTTGTAGGTCAGTCTGTCGGCCTGCATCCGGTCTGGCTGATGTTCGCTCTGTTTGCTTTCGGTTCGCTCATGGGCTTCACCGGCATGCTCATTGCCGTACCTACCGCCGCTGCAATTGGCGTGCTGGTGCGTTTTGTCATTAATCGTTATCAGCAATCCCCGCTCTACACAGGCGATTTTCGCAAAACTGACGAGACCAAACAAATCAGGTGACAGTATCGCGGCCTAGGCTGTATTTGTTCGCGCCATGAATGACACGACAAAGCCCCGCCAACTGCCGCTGGACCTTGGCCACGAGCCTGGTTACTCGCGTGACGATCTGATTGTCTCCGGCACCAACATGGCTGCCGTGGACATTGTTGATCGTTGGCCCAACTGGATTTCGCCTGTTGTGATACTCGCAGGACCCATCGGCTCGGGCAAAACTCATCTTGCCGCCGTCTGGAAGGCAGAGTCGAACGCAACCATAGTTGACCCTCGAAACATTGCCGCGGCTGCGGGACAGTCCGGCCCTTTTCTGATTGATGATATTGGAACAGGCCCGATTGACGAAGCAGGGCTGTTTCATCTGATCAACAATGTGCGCCAAAGCGGCAGCAGTCTCCTGATGACCTCGCGCAACTGGCCAGTCAATTGGCCTGTAACCTTGCCGGATCTAGCGTCGCGCCTGAAGGCGGCAACAACCGTGGAGATTGGCGAGCCGGACGATATGCTGCTTTCCGGCGTGCTCTACAAGCTTTTCGCAGATCGCCAGATTGCCGTGGAGCCAAATGTCATTGGTTTCCTTGTCAGCCACATCGAGCGTTCGCTTTCTACGGCAAACCGGGTGGTGGAACGACTCGATCGTGCGGCACTGGAAAAGAAGTCGAGGATCACCCGCGCTTTGGCGGCAAGTGTCGTAACGGCGCTGGACGAGGGACAGGTGGCTTTCGACCTTTAATCGCTGCAAAAACAGCGCCAAACCTGCGACCTTCTCGCGCGCTGCTGTTTTTTATTGGATTTGTTCAATTTATAGCTTGCTTCTCGTCTCGGGAAACTCTAGTCAGGCAACCGTTGAAGAACACGGAGCGTAGCGCAGCCTGGTAGCGCATCTGGTTTGGGACCAGAGGGTCGGGAGTTCGAATCTCTCCGCTCCGACCACTTCACCCTCGATTGCTGCTGGAACTGAAGCAAAGCCTGTAATATATCGGAATTGCAGACAAAAGGATTTCTTCAATGGCCGCACGCATTTATCGCCCAGCAAAAACAGCAATGCAGTCAGGCAAGGCCAAGACCGAAGCCTGGATGCTTGAGTTTGAGCCCGAGCAGCCCCGCAAGGTTGAGCCGCTGATGGGTTATACGTCTTCGCGCGATATGAAGAGCCAGATTCGCCTTTCGTTCGATACAAAAGAAGATGCGATCGCTTACGCCCAGAAAAACGGCATTGCCTATTCCGTTCAGGAGCCGAAGGAAACGCGCCGCCGCGTTGTATCCTATTCGGAGAACTTCAAGTTCGACCGTAAACAGCCTTGGACGCATTGATTATACAGATTGGTCCCGTAGCTCAGCTGGATAGAGCACCGGCCTTCTAAGCCGACGGTCACTGGTTCGAATCCAGTCGGGATCGCCACCTCTTCAAAACACTGTCAGATTTCGGGATATCAGTTCCGGCCGTTCATACTGCCACTCTTGCAGTTCCAGTATCCGGAAGCGCAGGATCGTGTAGATGGGTCAAGGCTGACTTTGCGAGGTGTCCATGAGTTGTATGAGCCGCAACCAGCGGCGAACAATGCTCCAGAAATGACGATAATTGTACAGAGCTTTCTCATTTCCCCTCCTCAAGCGACACTGCGCCAGATAACAATACATTGGGCTTTGATAGAGTCCAGTCTCTGCGGTGGTGGATCGAAACGAAAGGCAATTGCCAGTCTTTCTAATGCCCGTTCAAAGGTTTAACCCGGATATGGGAATTAATTAATTAAGACTGCTATGGCTTTGTTTTGATCGAACGAGCGGGAGTGAAGTTTGAAAACCACTTTTATTATTGATGGCCAGAATGTCAGCGATATCCCGTCATTTTACTCGGAGATTAATCGGGTGTTTATGGCAGATGAGGATTGGAAGCTGGGCCCAAGTCTGGATGCCCTGAACGATATGTTCCATGGCGGCGTCGGCGCAATCAAAGGAGATGAACCAGTTACATTGATCTGGAAGGACATGGAAAAGAACAGGGGTGACCTCGGGCTGGAGGTTACCCGAAAGTTCTATCAGGAAAAGCTGAAACACCCTGGAATATATGATGTACCCGGGATCAAGCAGTCCCTTATTGAGTTGGAAAACGGCACTGGTCCAACTTACTTTGATATCGTGCTGCAAATCATCGCCGACCACGCCAATATTGAACTGCTTGCCCGTTAGCTTTCGCTGACAGTGATGCGGGTGAAGATTTTTACGTGACTGGAAACTCCCGTAAAATACACCATCTGCGTGGGCTCGACCTGCATGAATTTCTCGGAATATTTAGTTTCGCCAAGTTCGACGATGTAAGCGCTGTCGGCAACCGACTCAATTCGGCATTGAACCCCATCGTGCTCTATTAAAACAACCTTACCATCTATCGTCATTTTGCACCGGGGATGAACGACGAATTGCTGTCTCCATCGCACGGTGGTATCGGCGATAACCTGATCTTCAATGGAGATCGCCTCGCCATGAACGCAAACTATTCGGCGTATTGAGGCATTGTCGGCCAGGTTGCTGCGCATGAGCACACCATTTTGCCCTTCAATAGCTGTCATGGAGCCTGTTGCGTGAGGATCTGCCGGATTTGGCCATGCGTTTCGGTCGCAATCATTCGTGAAAATACCGCTATGCGAACGAAATGAGCGGATACTTCTGAATATCGGATCGCGACTATCGTAATTATAGTGACCAGGATCAACGATAAGATCGCGGTTTTTGTAGCTGACGGTAATGCTCGTATCGTCAAAATGTCGATGGCTGAATGTCGAGCCTCCGCATTTTGCAGTCACATAAAGGTCAGCGCCCTTTGAGATGAAAAAGCCCGCTCCAGGAAAGGTCTTTGTACCTGTCTTGGATGCCAATAGCTGATTGTCTACCCAGTGCGTGGGGCGTATCCCCGAGTCGCCAATCATGGCCAAGGATCCGTCAGTTCGAACGAAATAAGGCGACACTGATTCCGCTTTGGCGACGATCTGTTCGAGCGCCGGATCAGCATAAAGACTGTGACTCCTCATGAAGTCCAATATGCTCGCGAACAGATAAACATTCAGCAGGTGATAAGCCGAGCTATTCTCAGTGCAGGCTCCATCGCTATCGAAGGTCAGGCGGGCCATCATCGATATTCTGGCAAGCGCTCTCAATATCCAGATGCGGGAGCGTTCTGTCGTCAGAAAGCCTGGCGAAAGGGCAATCTGCAATAGCGCTTTGTCTGCCATCGTTCCATGGTTGTTCTGGACGTAATGGCTGTCATCAAACAGCCACTCTGCATTTTGATTCAACGACTGCGATATTGCCGAAACCAAGGCTGCCGGAAGGGCAATTGCTCCCTCGTCGTGTTTCTTCAAAAGGTGAACGAGCACACAGCTGCGATTGGTGATTGCATGTTCATCCTTCCACGCAACGACAGACGCCACAGGATTATTCAGCCAGTCGAGATAATCTGAAAGCAGAAAAATGGCTTGTGCCAGATAAGGTCCGTGCGTTGTGTTGGCGTAAGCCACCACAAGATCCTGGATAAAGGGCAGGGAGTGTAGCCATAATTGCCATGAATTATTGGCTGATTCAAAATTTATGGACCAGTCGAGACCCTTCGAAAAATCCACCAGTCCGCCTTGCGGCAGTCTGAAGATTTTCTCCAAGGCACTGTCAGCATTTGCAATGATGTCGGGCGATGCAAAAGGCAGCGAGACTGTCTTCAAAGCCATAGGCTCAAAGGCGGCGTCCAGTTGTTCGTAGTCAAGGATGCGAGGTTTCTTTCTCGCAGACCGGATGCCGTCAAGCCACTGAAACAATTGCACCTTCCCCGCATCAAGCTTTATAAAAATTGTACTCGGGAGAATAAAGCTGGCTGCTTCGGTTCTTCTGCCGCATCCTGTTTTGTATTTGGGAGTTTGCGCCAAACATATACCTAGGCTTCACTAAGCGGTGGCCAATAATGCGGATGATGACAGCAGCATTTTCGAAGTTTGAAATCTAAAAAAGATCACCGAGCAGGAACTTTTGTAATTTTCAAAAGTTAAATGTGGCATGGGGAATCAAGATTTTTTTGGGCTGCCAGAGCCAATCGTGTGTGAAGAATGCCAATCGTCCATTTCGGAAGTTCTTATAGAAACAGATCCGAAATCTCCGGTTCATTGTCCGGAATGCGGCTCATTCATTTGCTTGTGGGATGAAATTCTGAAAATGGGATATCAGTAAAATGAATGCTTTAAAGGTGTTCCTGTTTTTTGGTTTCGGCATCATGACCGGTTTTAAGGTCGTGGCGGGAAATCACTTCTCTCAAATGATGCGATAGCCGACGATAATGATCTGCTGTCTGCAGCGAAATATCTTCCTTTTGCCCGTCACGATCTGACCGAAAGACTTTTTCATCACCGTTTTCCAATCGGACAATGCGTTCTTCATGCTCCTGAACGGCCTGTCTTAGTCTTTCGACAAACTCGCTGTGCATTACTCCCATATTATGGCTCCGAAATAAATCCTTTATCCAGCATAGTCGATTCTGTGCTTGGCATGTTTTTTATGCCGCTTGCCCTGACATATTTTCAGAGGCGGCAATTATATTGCATGAATCTTCAACGACTATGAGATTAATCGGTTCCGGCCTTTGTCCTGTACAGGCAATTACTATCCCGGAATATAAAACCCGGTTTTCACGTACTTGACCGCCAAGTGCATCCCGACACCGACTGCCAGACAAATCAACGAAACAACAAGCCAACCGCGGTAAGGTTTGCCAGCGTTGCTTTTTCGAGATGCAACAACACCAAAAATGAACGCAAGACCGTATAAATAATAAAACCCGCCAACGATGGCGAAGAGCACAATTACCATATGCCAGAGGTCGATGATGTTCTGCATCATTTCGTTCAAAGCCCCGTTATTCTGTCCTGATTGGGGGGGCATCAATAGAAAATTGCACCCGCCGTCGCCAGTACCAATACAACAGTCCAGGGTGGGGCCTTCAAGATCACTAGTGCAACGAAACCGGCAAGGGCAAGTGCCACATCGGACAGGCCTGAAATGCCGCTGGTCCATACCGGGTCATAGAAGGCAGCCAGCAGAATGCCGACGACAGCAGCATTGGCACCTTTCATCGCTGCTTGCCCTAAAGTCTGACGCCGTATCATCTCCCAGAAGGGCATCGCGCCATATACAAGCAGCAGGCCGGGCAGGAAGATTGCAACAAGCCCGATGGCCGCACCGGCCAGACCATTCGGGTAAGGAAGGGCTACAGCGCCGAGATAAGCGGCAAAGGTGAAGAGTGGGCCGGGCATGGCCTGTGCTGCGCCATAGCCCGCAAGAAATACTTCATGGTCAACCCAGCCGGGGCCGACAAGCGTTGCCTCAAGCAGGGGCAAAACCACATGACCGCCGCCAAATACAAGGGCACCAGCTTGATAGAACGCACCGAAGAGTGACAGTGCAGCGATGTTCAGCTTGCTCATAAATGGCATTGCCGCAAAGATCGCCACGAAAAGCACCAATGCCACGATTGCCGGGCCGCGCCTCACGCCCCAGTGCATGTGCGCCGCTTGTGCCATACTGCCCTTTCGGCAAAACAAGATGCCAAGCAGGGCAGCGGCAGCAATAAGGCTGATCTGCGCTGCAGCATTCTCAAAGAATATTGCAATTGCCGCTGCAGCGATGGCAATGGCGATACGCTGGAGGTCCGGTGTTAATGTCCTTGCCATGCCCCAGATCGCTTGGGCGACAATCGCCACCGCCACCAGTTTGAGCCCATTGATGATTCCTTCACCCCATGTGCCGGAGAAAATCGCTGCGCCATAGGCGAGGGCGACCATCAGCACCGCTGAGGGCAGTGTAAACCCGATCCATGCAGCAATGCCGCCGGACAAGCCACCTCGCTGCACGCCTATGACAAAACCGGCCTGGCTGGAGGCGGGGCCGGGTAGGAACTGGCACAGGGCAATGATGTCGGCATATGCGTCATCACTAAACCATTTGCGTCGCGTCACGAACTCGTCCCGAAAATATCCAAGATGGGCAATCGGTCCGCCAAACGAAGTCAGGCCAAGCCGCAGGAACACGGCAAAGATTTCCCGCAGGCGGCTTATCTGTGGACGCTCTGAGTTCATTGAAAGGTCCCGGCGGCGTTGGATAGTCACGGTTTTTGCTTAGTACATCGCAGCAAAATCCGGAACCTATTTCTGTCAGAGGAATTCAACTCTTCCAGCGATTTATAAGGGCCCTTGGCTACTGACACGCCCTTCGCCATTGATTTGCCGCGACTTAAAGCGGTAATGCTGAACTGAAAATTATGGAGTCGCCTGATAATCAATGGAAACCAAAGCCAATTATTTCCTCGTGGCAGTCTTTACGCTCATTGTGGCGCTGCTGGCGGGCGGTTTCTTTTATTGGATCGGCCGTTATGGCGATCGGCGCGATACCGCTACGCTTGAGATCAGGGTTCCGGGCTCTGTTACCGGCCTCAACGTCAAAAGCCCGGTCTTCTTCAATGGTCTCAAAGTCGGTGATGTAACAAGACTCTTTATTGATGGGAGCAATCCTGAAGCAGTCATTGTTCAGACCGAAATCGTGTCAACAACACCGATCACCCGTTCTACAGTGGCAACTCTGGCCTTTGAAATACTTGCTGGTGCCGCGCGTATCGAGCTGACCGGTGGCAAGTCTTATGAGCCGAAACTGCTCGAAGAGGCTGCGAAGGAAGATACTGTTGCACGGGTAGATGTTGATCCGACCTCGCTGAAAACTCTGGTGCAAACGGCGCAGGATTGGATCGAGCGCGTAGACAAGGCAACGGACGTTACGGAAAAATACATTGAGGAGACACGCGGTCCTCTCCTTGAAAGCGTTCGTAATGCCAAGGCATTTTCCGAGGAACTGGCCAGCAGCACCGAAACGATAGATGAGTATGGAAGGCGCGCGCAGAAACTGGAAAGCACAATGCATGACGCACGCGATGTGATTTCGCGCGTCAATGAAGCATCGACGAAAGTCGATGATACGCTTCGTAAGGTCGATGAACAGCTTTCTGACGCAAGGGACAGCACTGTCAGCGAAATCCGCGGCAAGCTCGTGGACTATCAGAACCAGGCAAAGGAGTTGAACAAGACCCTTCAGGGCGTCGCCAACAATCTCGCTAATTTGACCGGCGAGAAGCTACGGAACGCGCAGAAGGTGATTTCCGAAAGCCGCCGCGCAGTCGAGAACATAGAGCGGGGTGTGTCAAATTTTCAGGACAATCCGCAAAAAATGCTCTTTGGAGACGACAATACCGTTCCGGAATATGCGCCTAAGCGCTGACCTATTTAGAAGTGCAGGTGCCCGCCATATTGGTGACCAAGATATAGTACGATTGGTATGATTATAAGAAACAAGATCAGATAGCCCCAAACCGGTGTAAGGTAGGGCGCATAATCATCTTTTTCTTTGTCACCCTCGTCCATCATGGGCTCAAGCGCCTATCCATGAGCATTGCAGCTGGTAATAAGCGACGAAATAGAGGGCTCTCCATGTGGGGTTAACCGCACGGAGAGTCCTCTAATTTATATCATGATGTGCCTGTTGAAGCATATCCGCCTCAAGCACCTATAATTATTTAGAATGCTGCTTGAAACGGCGATGGGTGAAGCCACCTTTGGCACGTTTCAGAATGTCCGACAGCTTGTTGCTGCTGTCGCTCTTTAGAGGCATTTCCGAGCGAACCTTCTGTAGTATCTGGGGTGTCGCGCAGTTTGCATTATGGGGCGTATGAAGGGTCACTTCTGCCATGTTTGTCACTCCCTGAAGAAGAACAAATTACAGCCGGCTTTCACCGGTATTTTCCACCCGAACTGGTAGCGTACGCCCAATTATTTATAGGCACAATAAAATTTGACATAGCGAATCAATCAACACCCCGCCCACCCTTCAATAAGCCGTGATACCGGGCGCAGAACGCGAATTTGCCTCTCAGGCAAGGGCTTTAAGCAGGAGTTCCGCACTTTCTGCGATCAATCGAGCGGCTCATCGACTCAACTTGACCTTGCAGAACACCAGCTTTTTTCTGATTTTCCGCGCGATAGTCCGGCAGGATAGGGCCCAAGCCAACAATGACATTAGGATCCTGATAGCCCTGACCATTGGTAAGCCGGCTGACTTCGGCAGCGGCGCGGCTGCGTTGCGCAATCAGGGCCGGGCACTCGACTGAATCATAGCGAAGCGACGAAATCTTTTCATTATCAAGCTGTCCTTGAATATTGCCGCAGCCTGCAAGCAGGGCGGTCAATATGATTGCTGGAAAGAGTCTCGTTCTCATATGCCAATATCCTCAATCGTGGGCAGCGGGACATGAATGAGGCAACGATATCGTTTTGGCAAGGCGAAAGGCGGTGTAATCTGCACCAAATTACCAGTTTTGGTTGTGTTTATGTAGTAAACCACGGAATCTAGAACTGCGATAGGTAGTTCGACTGCGGGTAGGGGCAATTGATTTTTGCTATGGCTTATCGCTTTCGGGGTAAACTGAATGTACGGAAAGGGTTAATGCCGGGTGGGTGCGGATCGAACTTTTCCCAGTTCAGTCTAAACGATTAGATTTTCTGGTCTTGTATCGTAGAAAACGTAATTATATGAATTGCTTATGGTTATTTCATCAATATGCAGATCAATAATGAACGTTAAACATGGTGCTATTTCTCAATTTAATGAAAAATGTCGAGTATTTAAGTATGGATTAACGATTTGGACTTGCGGTTTGTAGTGTCCGGCACGTATGATTCTGTTTCCGGGAGCCCCCGGCAGTGCAACACAAAGTGAGGAGACAGGAATGCCTGGTTTGCTGCACCCACTTCATGAGGGCCATGCGCCCATCATCTTGCATAACGCCTTTCAGGACGCGATTGACGCCCTGGAGGATTGGGAACTCGGCAGGGACGAACCCGTGATTGACGTCAATGAGAGACAGGTTGCTATCAGCACTGTGTTTCGGCGTTTAGGGACCTGCACTGATATACTTCCCGCACGTACACTGGCCGTCGTGGAGGATCTTCTGCCTTTGCGTTCGGCCGAATTCAAAGCAGGTTCATCGACCTATGCCGATGCTGCCTATAGTCTTTGGGAACTATGCCTGCAAAAACGTGCTGCAAGCAGTGAAATACGCCAGTAGGGCTTAACAGTTTGCGTAAAAAAGCCCGCCGGTCCGACCGGCGGGCTTTTTGTTTAAATGAGAGCGCTTCAGCCGCCGTTCTTTTCCAGCCACGCCTTCATGTCTTTGATCTCGCCTTCCTGTGCGGCAATAATCGTCTCGGCCAGTTTGCGGATTTCAGCGTCCTTGCCATATTCAAGTTCAACCTTGGCCATGTCGATCGCGCCCTGATGATGGGCAATCATGCCGCGTACAAAATCCTTGTCGGCATTGCCTGAAAACGCGATAGCCATATCCTTGTGCATTTTGGTATTGGCCTCGATAAATGCCTTTGAAGAAGGGCCCTGATCGCCCGACTGAGCTTTCATGGCATCAGATTTCATTGCATGTCCGCTGTGTTCCTGCGCCAATGCGGGGGAGGCAAAAGCGACGAGGCAAACAAACGCGGCAGTTTGGAAGTGCTTCAGGTTCATAATATAATCTTTCATCTGAAAAATTGGAGTTTGGCAGGCAGTTCATACCAGCACGCGCTGATCAAATCGAAATCAACTTCGGGTTATGCAGCTTTGGCGGCAGCCAAACCCTTGGCAATATCGGCGATCAGGTCTTCCTTGTCCTCCAACCCGATCTGCAGGCGAATAACCGTTCCCGCATAATTTTTTCCGGTAATTTCCCTGTCGCTGAGCCGGACATGCACTGCCAGACTGGCGAAGCCGCCCCATGAATAGCCAAGACCGAATATCTCCAAAGCGTTCAAAAAAGCATGTGCATGTGTTTTACCGCCTTCAATAACGATGGAGAAAACGCCGCCGCCGCCGGTAAAGTCGCGTTTGTAGATTGCGTGTCCCGCGTGGCTGGGCAGCGCTGGATGCAGCACTTCCACAACGCCATCCTGTTTTTCCAGCCATTCTGCAATCGCCAGCGCGCTTTCCGCATGCCGTTCCATGCGCAAGCCCATGGTGCGAAGTCCGCGCAACACCTGGTAGGCATCATCGCCGCTGACACAAAGACCGAGCGCCGTATAGGTCTGCTCCAATGTCTTGAAATGCTTTTCATTGGCAGAAATCGTGCCCATCAGAATATCTGCGTGGCCTGACGGATATTTGGTTACCGCATGAATCGAAATATCAACGCCGAAGTCCAACGCCTTGAAATGAATCGGTGTTGCCCAGGTATTGTCCATCATCACGACGGCACCCGCCGCATG
This sequence comes from Phyllobacterium sp. YR531, assembly GCF_000282595.1. GTDB lineage: Bacteria > Pseudomonadota > Alphaproteobacteria > Rhizobiales > Rhizobiaceae > Phyllobacterium. The sequence continues at coordinate 53,533 of NZ_AKIZ01000038.1, read as the reverse complement.
GGCCTTTTCGGCAATGGCAGGAATATCCTGCATTTCAAAAGTATTTGAACCTGGCGATTCGGTGAAAACAACCTTGGTATTCGGCTTGATCAGCTTTTCAATGTTCGCGCCGACCAGCGGATCGTAATATTCGACCTCAACGCCAAGCCGCTTCAATGTGGTATTGCAAAAATAATGTGTATTGCCATAGCAGCTATCGACCATGAGCAGATGATCGCCCGGCGAAAGAAATGCCAGCAACGGCACTGTCACAGCCAATAGGCCCGATGGCACGAGCAACGTCCCGGCTGATCCCTCAAGTTCATCAATGGCCCGGCAAAGTGCATCGGTCGTGGGCGTGCCGTGCGTTGCATAAGTATAAGGCTGTTTGCCTGTCGCCATGGTTTGCGCGTCAGGAAACAAAACAGTTGATGCGTGCACGACGGGTGGATTGATGAAGCCATGGTAATCCATGGGATCATAGCCACCATGGGCAAGTCTCGTATTGACACCAAGTTTTGAACGAGATTGCTTATCCATGGCTGGTCCTCCAAATTGTCGGCTTATTTATGGGCTTATAGGCTTGTAGAACTATGTCGATAATCGCACCGCACAGCGGTTGCAACAGAAGAAGGATTTTTGATTGGCCGATAGCTCATCTATCGTGCAGCGCCTGGGAAATTCCTTTGCCCGTTACCTGCATATAATCACCTCAAAGCCACTGCCTGATACAAGACCGGTATGGACCGCATCGATGTCGATGGGCGTGGCGCTTATCGCATTTCTTGTATTGGCACTGCATCCATACGATGAATATCTGTCTCGCATGTTCACATCGCCTGACAGCGATCTGCGTAGTCTGCGTGCGATAACCGATATCGGCCTGTCGAAATGGTATGTGGTTCCCGCATTCATCATCGCCGTGTGCCTAATTGCCATCGATTGGCAGCATTTACCCACGCCGCGTCGAAAGCGGCTGCATCTGGTCTATACACAAGCAAGCTTTGCCTTCTGGGCTATTTCCCTTGCCGGAACCTTCACCGCAATTGCTAAATTCCTCATTGGCCGGGCCCGCCCGCCTTTCATTGATACGCTGGGTACTGGACACTTTTCGCCCTTTGCCGGCGGAGACGATCTGGCCAGCTTTCCATCCGGGCATTCGACCACGATGGGCGCAGTAGGCGCTATACTCGCATTATGGTTTCCGCGATGGCGGCTGCCGATCATCCTGGCCACCATGTTCATCGCCTTTACCCGCATTATTGCGCAGGCACATTACCCCACCGATACGGTTGCGGGCTACACTGTCGGCTTTCTTGCGGCAGTAACACTGGCCAGATATCTTGCCAGCCGGGGCGCAATCTTTGGCTATGGGCAGGGGCAATTTCTTCCCGTCATTCGCTCCTGAATGGCATCAAATATTAATCCTTGACCGGAAAGCTCGAATATCCTTCCTTATCAGTGCGTTACTCGTGTGGTCAGTATTCGGCCAAGCTTTGCAGAAGGAAGTTCAATGGGTGTTTCCGCATCGAAATTTCTCGTGGCAACGTCCGCGTTGCTTTTGGCTGCGAGCGGCGCTTGCGCAGCTACGCTAGATATCGTCAAGGAAAAAGGTTTCCTGCAATGCGGCGTCAATACGGGCTCTGCAGGTTTTGCATCACCAAATGACAAGGGTGAGTGGGCAGGTTTTGACGTGGATTATTGCCGCGCTGTTGCGGCTGCCATTTTGGGCGATGGAACCAAGGTCAAGTTCACACCCCTTTCATCGAAAGATCGCTTCACTGCCCTGCAATCGGGCGAGATTGATGTTCTGATCCGCAATACAACATGGACACTGAGCCGCGACACGCAGGGTTTCGATTTCACCGGCGTGAATTATTATGACGGCCAAGGCTTCATGATCAACGGCAAGAAGCTGACAGGTATTACATCTGCGCTGCAACTTTCCGGAGCCACGATTTGCCTACAGGCGGGCACCACGACTGAACTGAACGTGGCTGATTATTTCAAGGCAAACCGTATGGAATACAATCCGGTTGTCTTTGAAAAGCTGGAAGAGGTGAACAACGCCTATGATTCCGGTCGCTGCGACGTTTACACCGATGATCGTGCCAGCTTGCATTCCATTCGCCTGCGTCTTGCTTCCACGGCGGATCACATCGTTTTACCTGAGATCATTTCCAAGGAACCGCTCGGTCCTGCCGTGCGTCAGGGCGACCCGCAATGGGCCGATATAATCCGCTGGACGCACTACGCGTTGCTGACGGCGGAAGAGCTTGGCATTACCAAGGCCAATGTCGATGAAATGGTTAAAAGCGAAAGCCCGGAAATACGGCGTGTGCTTGGCCAGGAGCAGAACACAAAACTCGGTACCGACCTTGGCCTGACCAATGACTGGGTGGTCAATATGGTTCGTGCAGTCGGCAATTATGGTGAGATTTTCGATCGCGATCTGGGAGCGGGCAGCCGCTTGAAAATTGACCGCGGTATCAATGCTTTATGGACCAAAGGCGGCCTGCAATATCCCATGCCCATCCGCTGATTTTCCTGGCGTTCCGTCATCAAATTTTCATCAGCGGTGAATAGGTTGACGGAACGCGCGGAATCGCATTCCGGTATCCGCGCATTTCAGCACATGCTTGCGGCAGTTCTTGCGGTAAAATTCTTCAAAAGGTTTCACGAATGAATAGTTTTACAACTAAACTGGCCATTGCCGCTGCGGCTCTGGCCTTTCTCGGCTTTGGTGCTTCGGCAGAGACGCTCTCGGATGTAAAAAGCAAAGGTTTCCTCCAGTGCGGCGTAAACACCTCGCTTGGTGGTTTTGCCTCGCCAAACGATCAGGGTGAGTGGACAGGCTTCGAGGTGGATTACTGCCGTGCCGTTGCCGCTGCCATTTTCGGTGATGGTTCGAAGGTCAAGTTTACGCCGCTCTCGTCGAAAGACCGGCTTCCGGCGCTCCAGTCCGGTGAGATCGACGTTCTTTTCCGCAGCGCTACCGTAACGCTGAGCCGCGATACCCAGGGTTTCGATTTCCCTGCCGTCTATTATTATGACGGGCAGGGCTTCATGGTGAACACCAAGAAGCTTCCGGGAATCACCTCCGCAAAGCAGCTTTCCGGCGCAACGGTTTGCCTGCTGGCCGGTTCTACGACGGAGTTGAATGCCGCCGATTTCTTCAAGGCCAACAAGATGGAATATAATCCCGTCGTTTTCGAGAAGCTGGAAGAGGTCAAGGCTGCTTATGATTCGGGTCGCTGCGATGTTTACACGACCGATCAGACCGGTCTTTATGCCGCGCGCCTCGCTTTATCCACACCCGCTGACAATCTGGTTCTTCCGGAAATCATTTCCAAGGAGCCGCTTGGTGCCGCTGTTCGTCAGGGCGATCCGCAATGGGCCGATATCATCCGCTGGACGCATTACGCGCTTCTCACCGCAGAAGAATTCGGCATTACGCAAGCCAATGTCGATGAGCTGAAAAACGGTGATAATCCCGAGATCAAGCGTATTCTTGGTCAGGAAGCCAACACCAAACTCGGTGCTGATCTTGGTCTTGGCAATGACTGGGTTGTCAATATCGTCAAGGCTGTGGGCAATTATGGCGAGGTTTTCGAAAAGAACATCGGAAATGGCAGCCCGTTGAAGATTGCAAGGGGAATCAATGCTCCCTGGAACAAGGGTGGATTGCAGTACGCCATGCCGATCCGCTGATTTTCCGATTTTAGTCTTACGGGTGCCAAAATGAGAATTTGGCACCCGTTTTCATTAAAAAAAGTCAGATTGTATAGAAAAACGGCGAACATTTGCTTCGTGTGCAGTATTTTTGACGCTCTTGCTTCAATATTGAGCAAATATTCTCCCTTGACCAAACCCTCAGAATGCCCTTCGATAGATGGGTGAATGGGAGAGGCATTGGGGCCCTTTTCGGGGCTGGGGTAATTAGCCGATGTAAACTACCTCTCTGGGAACGACTACAACAACCAAAGGGCAAATTAATTATGAAAAATCTTGTTTTGAAGGGCGTACTGGCAGCTTCGGCGTTGGTCCTTCTTGCCAACGTCGCTTCGGCCACAGTGCTCGAAGATGTCAAGAAGAAGGGCTTCTTGCAGTGCGGCGTCAATACAGGTCTTCCTGGCTTTGCAGCGCCAAACGATAAGGGCGAATGGTCCGGCTTCGACGTTGACTACTGTAAAGCCGTTGCCGCAGCTGTTTTCGGCGATGCGAGCAAGGTTAAATACACGCCATTGTCTGCGAAGGATCGTCTTCCAGCGCTGCAGTCCGGCGAAATCGACGTGTTGATTCGCAACACCACATGGACACTCAGCCGCGATACGCAGGGTTTTGATTTCCCGGGCGTCAATTATTATGACGGTCAGGGCTTCATGATCAACGCGAAGAAGCTTTCGGGCATCAACTCCGCGCTGCAGCTTTCAGGCGCATCGGTCTGCGTTCAGGCCGGTACAACAACCGAGCTTAACCTTGCCGACTATTTCCGCACCAACAAGATGGAATACAATCCTGTTGTGTTCGAGAAAGTTGAAGAGGTCAACGCAGCCTATGATTCCGGCCGTTGCGATGCTTACACGACCGACCAGTCCGGCCTTTATGCCTATCGTCTGGCATTGACTGCTCCGGATGATCACGTGGTTCTTCCAGAAATCATTTCCAAGGAGCCGCTTGGTCCAGTCGTCCGTCAGGGCGACCCACAATGGGCAGATATCGTTCGCTGGACACATTACGCTTTGCTGACTGCTGAAGAATTCGGCATCACACAGGCAAATGTGGACGAAGTGAAGAATGGCGAAAATCCTGAAATCAAGCGCGTGCTTGGCCAGGAAGCCAATACCAAGCTTGGAACAGACCTTGGTCTGACCAATGATTGGGTTGTCAATATCGTCAAGGCAGTCGGCAATTATGGTGAGATTTTCGAAAAGAACCTCGGTTCCGGCAGCCCGCTGAAGATTGCACGCGGCATCAATGCTCAGTGGAGCAAGGGTGGTCTGCAATACGCGATGCCTATTCGCTGATCGCATACTATAATCGATAGAACCGGGAGAGGGGGCTCCGGCCTCCTCTCAATTTCCTATAATAATAAAAATAATAAGAACAAGAACTTAGCAGAAATGAGGGGCCAATGGCATCGCAGGATATTTCGCCTGGCACAGATAGCGGCAAAGCTTCGCTCTTAAACGATCCCAAATTCCGTGGTTATCTTTTTCAGATTCTGGCTGTGCTCGTCATAGCGCTGTTGGGATATTGGATCGTCAACAACACTATTGAAAATCTGCAGCGTGCGCGTCTCGCTACGGGTTTTGGGTTTCTCGATGGCCGCGCTGGTTTCGACATCAGCAGCAGCCCGTATCTGACATATTCGAGCGATTCGACTTTCGCCAAGGCGCTTCTGGTCGGTATCCTGAATACGCTGACAGTGGCTGTTGCAGGTATCATCACCGCAACCATACTCGGCTTTATTGTCGGCATTGGCCGGTTGTCGCATAACTGGCTTATCCGCAAGATCTGCACGGTCTATGTGGAAATTTTTCGCAATGTTCCGCCGCTGCTGGTCATTTTCTTCTGGTATTCCGGTGTTCTTGCCGTATTGCCACAGGCACGACAGAGCGTTGCCCTGCCATTTGGAACCTATCTGAACAATCGCGGTTTCTATGTTCCATCGCTTATTCTGGGCGAGGGCGCATGGCTTGCCGGCGTAGCTTTCATCATTGGCATTGTGGCCGCGTTTTTCGTAAAGCGCTGGGCACACAAGCGGCAGATGGCAACAGGGCAGCCCTTTCCGGCGAATCTGACGGCGATTGCCTTGATTATCGGCCTGCCCATTCTGGCACTTGCCATCAAGGGTTTCCCGTTGACGCTGGATTATCCAATTCTTGGAGCATTTAATCTCAAGGGCGGCTCACAGGTTGGTCCGGAGTTCATTTCGCTCTATCTGGCGCTGTCATTCTACACGGCATCATTTATCGCAGAGATTGTGCGTGCCGGTATTCGCGGCGTCGGCAAGGGTCAAACGGAAGCTGCGCATGCACTAGGTCTGCGCCCCGGTACGACAACACGCCTCGTCGTGGTGCCCCAGGCAATGCGTATTATCACACCTCCGCTGGCCAGCCAGTATCTGAACCTGACCAAGAATTCATCGCTTGCGATTGCTGCCGGTTATCCGGACCTTTTCGCAGTCGGCGGCACGATCCTTAATCAGACCGGCCGTTCGCTTGAAGTGGTCGTCATCTTCATGATCGTTTACCTCAGTCTCAGTGTTCTGACTTCGCTGTTCATGAATTGGTACAACGCCAAAATGGCACTGGTGGAGCGCTGATCATGACAGACACCAATATCAGTTTCGTTCGTCAGGAAATGCTGCAGGGCCAGACCCCACCTCGGGGAGAGCGCGGAATTATAAGGTGGGTCAGGCTTAACCTGATCGCGACACCTGTTGATGCCGTGCTGACCATTCTGGCCCTTCTGGCGCTGGCATGGTTCCTGCCACCTCTATTGAACTGGCTCTTTGTCGATGCATCATGGGTTGGTCCGGATCGTTCGGTCTGTGCTACTGCGGCACAGGGCGGCATTCAGCCTGAAAACTGGTCCGGCGCTTGCTGGGCGTTTGTAAACGCCAAGTTCGGCCAGTTCATGTATGGGCCATATCCGCTCGATCAGCGCTGGCGGGTCAATCTTGTGGGCATCATGTTCGTTGCCCTTCTGATACCCCTTCTCATGCCCAAGGTGCCCTACAAGGTGCCGAACGCTGTGGTATTTTTCTTCGTATTCCCGATCATTGCCTTCTTTCTTCTGGTCGGCGGCTGGTTCGGCCTGCCATACGTTGAAACCTCCCGTTGGGGCGGACTCTTGGTCACACTGGTCATTTCCTTTGTCGGCATCTCCGTTTCACTGCCGCTGGGTATTGCACTGGCACTTGGACGACGTTCGAAAATGCCGGTCATCAAGATGCTCTGCGTCATTTTCATCGAAATGGTGCGTGGTATCCCGCTGGTGACGGTTCTGTTCATGGCCAGTTACATGCTGCCGCTGTTCCTGCCGCCGGGCGTTTCATTCGACAAGTTCCTCCGGGCGCTTATTGGTGTTGCCCTGTTCGCCTCGGCCTATATGGCAGAGGTTGTGCGCGGTGGTCTTCAAGCCATTCCAAAAGGTCAATATGAAGGAGCGGATTCGCTCGGATTGGGCTATTGGCAGAAGACTGGGCTGATTATACTCCCGCAGGCGTTGAAGCTGGTCATTCCCGGCATCGTCAACACCTTTATCGGCCTGTTCAAGGACACATCACTTGTCTCCATAATCAGCATGTTCGATTTGCTCGGAACAGTGCGTCAGCACTTCAACGATCCCAATTGGGCATCTCCACAAACCCCAATTTCTGGGCTGGTCTTTGCCGGCTTCGTCTTCTGGATTTTCTGCTTCGGCATGTCGCGCTATTCCATTTTCATGGAAAATCGTCTCGACACTGGCCACAAACGTTAGGAGCATACGCATATGACTACTGAAAACATTATCAACCCGGAAGAAATCCACGTCGACCGCTCGCTCCTGCACGTTTCGAAGACGGATGTTGCTGTCGAGATCATAAACATGAACAAGTGGTACGGGGACTTCCACGTCCTCAAGGACATCAACCTCAAGGTGATGCGCGGCGAGCGCATCGTCATTGCTGGTCCTTCCGGTTCAGGCAAATCCACCATGATCCGCTGCATCAACCGTCTTGAAGAGCATCAGAGTGGCAAGATTCTTGTCGATGGCATTGAGCTGACCAACGATCTGAAGAAGATCGATGAAGTGCGTCGCGAAGTCGGCATGGTGTTCCAGCACTTCAATCTCTTCCCGCATCTGACCATTCTTGAAAACTGCACGCTTGCCCCGATCTGGGTACGCAAGATGCCGAAGAAGAAGGCGGATGAAGTTGCAATGCACTTCCTCGAGCGCGTCAAGATTCCGGAGCAGGCCAATAAATATCCGGGCCAGCTTTCCGGCGGTCAGCAGCAGCGCGTGGCGATTGCCCGTTCACTCTGCATGAACCCACGCATCATGCTGTTTGATGAGCCGACTTCGGCGCTTGATCCGGAAATGATCAAGGAAGTGCTCGATACCATGGTGCAGCTGGCTGAAGAAGGCATGACCATGGTTTGCGTTACCCACGAAATGGGCTTTGCCCGTCAGGTAGCAAACCGGGTTATCTTCATGGATCAGGGCCAGATCGTTGAACAGAACGCGCCTGCCGAGTTCTTCGATAATCCTCAGCATGAGCGCACAAAGCTGTTCCTCAGCCAGATTCTTCATTGAGATATCTGCGCATCATCCTGAAATCTTTTGCAGCGGTCCTGGTGGCCGCTGCAATCATATTTATCGTTGGCGCTGTAGTTCCGCGGCCATTCTGGCCAGTCGAACAAAAGCCAGCCGAATCGCAATCGCGGCAGGTTCTGCTCCTGTCCAATCCTATCCACACGGATTTGGCTTTCCCAGCTGATCCGGATGTTTTGCAGCGTCTTTCATTTCTGGCAAATGATAATTTCCAGCTCACTGATCCGCGCATCAAATGGATTATTGTCGGTTGGGGAGGGCGTAGTTTTTATCTCGAAACACCAACTTGGGCGCAGTTGAAATTCATGCCGCTCATGCGCGGCATTACTGTTGATAATTCGGTGATGCATGTGGAACCGGCAGGCGACTTCGATACCGCTCAACCTCACATTGAACGATTGTCCGTTTCTGCCGATGCTTTCGACGCTATGTTGCAGAACGTTGTCAGCAGCTTTCAGGTCGATGCAAGTGGCAACGCACTGATGATTGCCGGTGCCCAATATGGTTTGAACGACCGCTTCTTTGAAGCCAATGGGAGGTTCAGCGCAATTGTAGGATGCAACACTTGGACTAGTGCAATTCTGCGTTCAGGTGATTTGCGTACAGGCTTTTGGAACCCCATGCCGCAAAGTCTTGTCTGGTCGCTGAAGCGGTATAATACTTTCTAAAAATTCTTTATTTCTCCGATTTTCTCAGCAATGCTATTAAGCGTCTATTTTTTATAAAGCTATTTTCAGTTGGAATTATTATGACGGAAGATTTTACAGAAAAAACAAGCGAACAATTGAGAGAAATCGCAATAACCCGGCAAATGTGGAACAACGAGTTACGTAAATATGTGGCTGCGGCACTTGATCGATTATCGACAGCGCTAATCGTGGTTGGCTTCCTTGGACCTCTAGTGGCTGTTATGACCAGCCCGGATATTTTGCAACATGACAACAACTTATGGTTGCTTATGAAGTTTATTGCCGTGGTATTGTGCATCGTGTTATCTTTTGGGCTGCATATCGGCGGCAGACTGGTTCTTAAAAGAGGTTATCTTAATGTTCGCCTATGAGATTTATTGGGTTCTAACATGGATTATGATGCCTCTATTTGTGACAGTTGGTGCATTGCTGCTTGGAAACCATGAAGTTAAACAAAGCCAGAAAGATACAGATATTCTTCTCGCAAATATTGCTCATGAGTTGAAGCGTCGGGCTACTCCAGCGGAGTAACTGCCACTTATTTCGATATCATGTATGACTTTAGCAAGCCTTTTTGGGCGAACGCATAGCAAGCCCTTTTGGGCGCTCAGGACCCTCGCTTTGGCGGGGGTTTTTGCATTTGGCTCTCTTCGGCATCATACCCATAAAGCCAGTCCAACCCTGCGATAAACTTTTCGGCAGGGCGTTTGCGCATGATCATGTTACGCGCCATGGCTACAGGACCCCGTGCGCGATAGGCGAGGTGGTTGAGCGCACCGCGCCGGACAACAGCCTTGATGCGTTTGCCGCGCTGCTTGCCAAAATTGTTCAGCGCTGCGGGCCACTCGCTAGCGTCCCCGCTTAGGCTTGCCGCCAGCTCCCAAGCGTCCTCGATAGCCATTGCCGCACCTTGCGCAGCATAAGGCGTCATTGCGTGGGCGGCATCTCCGATCAGTACGAGCCGATCTTCCAGCCGGTATCTGCATTTTCGCATTTCAAACAGTGGCCAAGGCGTCCACGGGCGTGCCGCACGCATGATATCGCGAATGCCGGGGTGCCAGTGATTGAACTCGCGAATGAAATTCTGGCTGGGCGTTTCCGGAACTGCGCCAGCGTCCCAGCGCCGCCCGCCCTGGCGATCCGGAGCAACGGCAACGAAATTGAACATTTTTCCTGACCGGATCGGATAGGCAATCAGATGTGCATTCGCGCCGGTCCAAGCAACGACATTGGTGCCTTGCGGCAGCAAACTGCTAAAACTCTCCGGCAATTGATCAGCCGCAATTGTCGAGCGCCAGGCAATCGTCGATGTATATCGGGCGCGCTCCACGTCGGACATCGCATTGCGCATATTCGACCACACACCGTCAGCTCCAACCAGCAGGGCGCCACGCTGCTCTTCGATGCGATCGTGATATTGTACCCGAACCAGAATGCCGTCCATATCGGATTTATATTGTGTCACGGCCGATTGCAGTTGGATCGCAATGTTAGGTTGGCTGCGCGCCTGCTCCAGCAAGGCGTTTTGCAGATCAGCACGATGGCATACGATATAGGGCGAGCTCCATCGTTCACGAGCTACATCACCAACGCCGAGCGAAAGCAGGGTCTCGCCGCTTGAACCATCGGCAAGACAAATGGCCTGTGGTTCTACGGCGGAAGGCGTCAATTTTTCGAGTACACCAATACGTTGAAGTATCCGTGTTGCATTAGGAGAAAGTTGCACTCCCGCGCCAGCTTCCGCCAATGTTGCGCTTTTCTCGAATATCTGGACTGGAAAACCCTTGGCGTTCAGTGCCAGCGCAAGTGTAAGTCCAGCAATACCGGCGCCAGCGATAATAATCTGGTCAGGATTTGGATCGCGCCTGTTTCGTTCGGTCTTCAGATCGATCAGTGATGCGTTCAAGCGGCCCTGTCCACATAGGTGCAACCTGCGGGAACTGTCTCGTCGGCGTGAAGCGAAGCATCATAGCGATAGAGTGTAGAGCAGTATGGGCAGACCTTTTCATTGTCGTCGCCAAGGTCGAGAAACACGTGCGGATGATCGAAGGGCGGATTGGCACCGACGCACATGAATTCCTTTACACCGATAGCGATGCTCGCATGTCCTGCGCTGTTCTGGAAATGAGGGATGCTGTGGCCAGCCATGTTTCGCTCCTGAATCGTCACACCAAATGCCTGTTTGCGGCATTTGACTTCTCTTTCGCTTCGGTTTGTATCATCCTGATTACGATTTCAAGACGATTGCTATCAAACTGTCAAAAGACTTCTCTATGGTGCGCGCATAAGTCCGTATTTGATGGATGAATTATTAGCTGGAGAATATTGATGAACGACCAATCGCCCGCCATTCCGCAGCCCGTCGAGAACGTCTCTCTGCCGGATATGCACACCAGCGTTGATCGCTTTGTCAATCGCGAGTTCTCATGGCTGCAATTCAACAGGCGTGTGCTCGAAGAAGCCCAGAACAAGCACCAGCCATTGCTGGAGCGCCTGCGCTTCCTGTCGATTTCCGCCGCCAATCTGGACGAGTTCTTCATGGTCCGCATCGCCGGTCTTGCCGGGCAGGTGCGCGAAAATGTCTCCAGCCGCAGCGATGACGGACGCACACCACAGGAACAGTTGGAGTTTGTTCTTGAGGAAGTCGGCAAACTTCAGGCGGCACAGCAGTTGCGTCTTGGTGCTTTGCGCGAGGAACTGATCAAGGAGAATATCGAGATTGTCCGTCCTGACCGCCTGACGAAGGCTGAACAGGAATGGCTGGAAGATCATTTCCTTGAAACCATCTATCCGGTGCTGACGCCGCTTGCCATTGATCCGGCGCATCCTTTTCCGTTTATCCCTAATCTCGGCTTCACCATCGCCATGCTGCTTAACCGCAGTACGGACAATCGCCCGATGACGGCTTTGCTGCGCCTGCCGCAGGCGCTCAAGCGTTTCATCCAGATACCTGATGATACTGGCCGCTATCGGTTTCTTTCGCTGGAAGATGCGATCAGCCTTTTCACCGGGCGGCTGTTTCCCGGTTATGAGGTAAAGGGTGCCGGTACATTCCGCATCATCCGCGACAGTGATATTGAAGTGGAAGAAGAGGCGGAAGACTTGGTCCGTCTGTTTGAAAGCGCCCTGAAGCGCCGCCGTCGCGGTCAGGTGATCCGCATCGAGTTTGACGATGAAATGCCGGAAACACTGCGCAGCTTCGTCGCCACGGAGCTTGGCGTACCGGATAACCGCATCAGCGTGCTTGGCGGGCTGCTGGCGCTCAACATGATTTCTGAAATCGTGGGCATTCCGCGTCCGGATTTGAAATTCGTGCCCTACAATCCGCGTTTCCCGGAACGTGTGCGCGAGCATGGCGGTGATTGCTTCGCCGCTATCCGCGAGAAGGATATTGTCGTTCACCACCCTTACGAATCGTTTGATGTGGTCGTGCAGTTCCTGCGTCAGGCCGCGGCCGATCCGGACGTGGTCGCGATCAAGCAGACTTTGTACCGCACCTCAAACGACAGCCCTATCGTTCGTGCGCTCATCGATGCTGCCGACGCCGGCAAATCCGTGACTGCCCTGATTGAGCTGAAAGCCCGCTTTGACGAAGAAGCCAATATCCGCTGGTCGCGCGATCTTGAGCGCGCCGGTGTGCAGGTGGTATTCGGTTTCATCGAACTGAAAACCCATGCGAAGATGTCGCTTGTCGTGCGCCGTGAGGAAAGCAAGCTGCGCAGCTATGTGCATCTGGGGACTGGCAACTATCATCCGATCACCGCCAAGATTTATACTGATCTGTCCTTTTTCACCTGCGAACCGGCAATCGGCCGCGATGTGGCGCAAATCTTCAACTACATTACCGGCTATACGCCGCCTTCCGGCGAGATGCGGATTGCCGTGTCGCCGATTACCCTGCGCCCACGCATTCTCCAGCACATCGCCGAAGAAATCGCTCACGCCAAGGCTGGTCGTCCTGCTTCGATCTGGATGAAGATGAATGCGCTCGTCGATGCAAAGATTATCGATGCGCTCTATGAAGCCAGTCGCGCCGGTGTGGAGATTGATCTTGTCGTGCGCGGCATTTGCTGCCTGCGTCCGCAGGTGCCGGGGCTTTCCGAGAATATCAGGGCAAAGTCCATCGTCGGGCGTTTCCTCGAACATGGCCGCATTTTCTGCTTCGGTAACGGCACGCCTATGCCCTCTGAAAATGCTCTGATTTATTTCGGCTCAGCCGATATGATGACCCGCAATCTCGACCGACGGGTGGAAACTTTGGTGCCAATAACGAATCCAACTGTGCATCAACAGGTTCTTTCACAGATTATGCTGGCGAACCTTCTCGACAACCAGCAGAGTTATGAGCTACTTGCAGATGGAACCTCGCGGCGGATCGCTCCTGCCGATGGGGAGGATGCTTTTAATGCGCAGGAATACTTCATGACGAATCCCAGCCTTTCCGGCCGTGGCAAGTCGTTGAAGTCCTCGGCGCCTCGATTGATTGCCCATCGCAAGCGGAAAGCGGCGAAAGAAAAATGAACTTGATTGCGACTCTCCCGAGTTACTGCCGATATAGTGGTCCAGGAACCCAGACTGTATGATATCGGCAGCACAGGGACGTGTGCAGGGACGCAGGCCAGCCGCTGTCATCGACATTGGCTCCAACTCCGTGCGTCTGGTGGTTTACGAAGGCGTCACCCGTTCGCCCACGGTGCTTTTCAACGAAAAGATATTGTGCGGCCTCGGAAAGGGACTGGTAAAAACCAAGAAACTCAACGCTAAAGCTGTACAGAGCGCCTTGCGCGCTTTGCGCCGGTTCCGGGCCCTGGCAGAGCAGGCCGGTGCAGTTTCGCTTGATGTGCTTGCCACCGCCGCCGCGCGTGAAGCAGAAAACGGCTCGCAGTTCATCAAAGAGGCCGAAGCCATCCTGAAGGAACCCATCAAGGTTCTGTCGGGCCGCGAAGAGGCCTATTATTCAGCGCTGGGTATCATTTCCGGTTTCCATGATCCGGATGGCATTGCAGGCGATCTTGGCGGCGGCAGTCTTGAACTTGTGGATGTCAAAGGCCGCAAGATCGGTGATGGCATTACGCTGCCGCTCGGTGGGTTGCGGCTGCAGGATATGTCAGAGGGCGATCTGACCGAGGCACTGGACATTGCCCAGAAAACGCTCGGCACCGCCAAGCTGCTTGCCAATGGCAAGGGCAGGGCCTTTTACGCTGTTGGTGGAACGTGGCGAAACCTTGCCAAACTGCATATGAGCGCGGAGCATTATCCGCTGCATGTTATGCATCATTACGAAATCCCCTTTGAGGAAGCCCAGCGTTTCCTCAAGCGTGTCGCGGTCGGCGATGTCGATAACATGCGTGGCATCGAGGATGTCTCGAAAAACCGCCGTGCGCTCCTGTCATACGGCGCCATAGCGCTGCTTGAGACCATCAGGATCATGAAGCCGTCCAAGGTCGTGTTCTCTGCGCTCGGCGTGCGTGAAGGTTTCCTCTACTCGCTTCTCCCGGATGGCGAGCAATTGAGTGACCCGCTCATTTCGGCCTCGGAAGAATTGGCGACCTTGCGCGCCCGTTCGCCCGCCTATGCGCGTGAACTTGCCGATTGGAGCGGCGAGGCTTTCGCTGCACTCGGCTATGACGAAACCGATGACGAAAAACGTTATCGCCGTGCGGCCTGCCTGATTGCGGATATCAGCTGGCGTGCCCACCCGGATTATCGGGGCAGTCAGGCGCTCAACATGATCTCAAATGCCAATTTTATCGGCATTGATCATCCGGGCCGCGCCTACATCGCTCTTGCCAATTTCTTCCGCCATGAAGGCGTTGCCAACAGCGTGCCGGACCCTGATCTTGCGGCCATTGCCAGCCCACGCCTTTTGGAGTTCTCGCGCCTGCTTGCCGCCATCATGCGGATTACCTATCCGTTTTCGGCATCGATGTCTGGAGTAGTTCCCAACCTGTCGTGGAAAAAGACCCCTGAAGGCATCAGCCTTGTCGTGGACAAGTCCAAAGCCGATCTGATTGGTGATGTCACCGAGGGACGCTTGCAGCAATTGGCAAAGCTGACCGGCAAAACGCTGAAAATGGAAGTTGGCAAGTAATCAACACGCTACTTTGGCCGCATGCAAAATGAGCATGGCAAGAAGGCTATCGGCTGGCTATCTTGAGGAATGCGGGGCATTTCAGAGAAAGCGCGACATTGCCGATAAACAGAATAGTGCTTTACGCACAGGACATCGAAGAAACCGTTCAGTTCTACGAAAAGCATTTTGGTTTTGAAGCGTCCAGACGAACGGGCGACAGGATTGTTGAGTTGTCCAGCAGGGATGGCGGCGCCAGTTTGATGATCCATCAGGCAGCCAAAGGGCAGCGCGGCGGCCAGTCGATAGTCAAGCTTGTTTTTGATGTGGAGGATATCGCGGCTTTTTGTGCTCTTAGTGCGAAAAACGGGCTGGAATTCGGAACTATTCATCAAGCGGATGGATACGCGTTTGCAAATGCGAAAGATCCTTGCAAAAACTCAATTTCAGTCTCCAGTCGTGCTTTCCGAAAGAGTTGAACCTGTCCAGCCTGTTGATTTTGGGTGACTGCACTCAATGAGCCATTTTCAGCTTGGGAATATGCAGACCAAGCACCAGCGGCACGGTGATCGCGTAGACAATAAGGGCGGATAGCCAAATCGCACCCGGCCATTGCTTCTGCACGACAAAGTAGAAAGTGGAAAAGCCAAGCGGAGCGATGATCGATGCAAGGCTGATTGCTGAGGCCAGTACACCTTGGAACTGACCTTGCTTGTCCTCGTCCACCATGCGTGTGGCAAGTGACTGGAGCGAAGGAACGCCAATACCGCCGAGCACGAACACCGGCATGATGGCAAAGACTACCCATGGTTGTGTGGCAAAGGCGAGAATGATGAGAGCCAGCCCTGTACCCGCAACACCGGTCAGTATGGTTGCACGCTCACCGAGCAGTTTCACGGCAGGCCCCGGCAGAAATGCTTGGGCAAGCGCCTGACATGCGCCATAGGTGCCGAGCGAAAGCCCGATCCACAGGCCATTCCAGCCGAAAGCATCGTGGCCCCATAATGCCCAGCAGGTGCCATATACTTCGCCAACGCCGCTGAAAATGAAGAAGACGATGATAATCGGCAGCAGCCCTTGCATTGACAATATTGAACGAAACGGGCGCAGCGGATTGAGCGCAGCAAGATCGATCTTTTCGCGGGTGGGTGTGCGTGACTCCGGCAGGACGAACAGCGCCATCAAAAAATTACCCCCGTTGAGCAATGCAGCAGCAATAAATGGCAGTCTTATCCAGTAATCCCCGAAAACGCCGCCAAGAACAGGCCCGATGATGAAGCCGATACCGAACATCGCGTTGAAAAGCCCAAAGCGGCGAGCACGTGTGTCTTCAGCGGAGATATCAGTAATGTAGGCTGTGGCAACGGAGATGTTGGCACTGGTCAGGCCGGCGATAGCACGGCCTATCAACAGCATCCATAGGTGAGGTGCAAAAGCCAGGATCAGATAATTGATGGCGGCACCCGCCATGGAGATCAGGAGCACGGGACGGCGGCCAAGCCTGTCACTGAGTGCGCCCAGCACCGGGGCAAAGACAAACTGCATCAGGGCATAGAGCGCGGTCATGATGCCGATGTAGTGCGCAACATTGCCCGCATGCGTAACCTCCTCGATAAGACGAGCCAGAATAGGGAAGATAAGTCCGATGCCAACGGCGTCGAGACCGACCGTTGCAAAGATAATGATAAGAGCTCTGTTCATAGTGTGTATACCGAGTTTAGATTTATACTGAGTACATAAATGTCTCTGGGAGCCCGATATGTCAATATAAATATGTACTCGGTATAAAAATATGCTATTCGGACCGTATGACCAAATCTCCAAACTCGATTCCCTCCGACCTGCGTTCGCGCAAACGCGTCGCCACGCGGCGCGCTATCTCTCAAGTTGCTGATCGGCTCTTTCTGGAACGCGGTTTTGATAATGTGACAGTGGATGACATAGCGGCTGCGGCGGATGTTGGCCGTATGACAGTGTTCAACTACTTCCCTCGTAAGGAAGACATGTTCTTTGACCGCGATGAGGAAGGGCGCGAGACGCTGCGGGATGCCTTGCGGCAGCGTGATCCAGGTGTCGCGCCAATGGAGACTTTACGCCTTCTAGCCCACCAGCTCGTGGCAGAGCAGCGCCCATACGTAGAATTTTCAGTGCGAAGCCAAGGATTTATCAGGACGATTGAAGGCAGTGAAACCCTCAAAGCCCGTGCCAGAGCAATACGTGATGAACTTGCGCAGCTGGTTGCCGCAGCGCTTTGTGAATGTGCGGGGCGCGACGCTGTTGATCCTGACGCCAATCTTGCTGCAAATTTGCTCATGGCCACGTGGAGCGTGGCGTTTATTGAAGCGCATCGCACTTTCCGGCAAAGCGAAGATACGAAAGCAGCGGAAGCGATGTTTCTAGGCATTGTCGATAAGGGCACTGTTGGCCTGAAGGCAGCTTTAGCGGGCACGCCTTACGTTTGAAACGATGACCTGGACATCAACGAGTATAACAATATTGGTTGGCACACCCCCGTGAGGTTGCTTTGAATAAAATGGAACTCGTAGCAATTATTGATGATGAACTTTCAAATTGCGGATTCAAGAAGAGGCAAACAACTTGGTATTTCAAGACGGCACGAGGTGTGCTTGTGTTGGATCTACAAAAATCTGCATACGGGCACCAATTCTACATTAATCTGGCATCTGCGCCTATCGAAGTAGAAACAATCGGTTACCCAACGCCGAAGGAATACAAGTGTCCTCTACGTCTTCGTTTGGACAGTGCGTACCCGCAACTCAGTGATGAACTAAAATTAGTGCTGGACTTAGAGAACCTGTCAATTGGCGATGAAGGCAGAACTGCCGTGATCCGTCGTGTGGTGAGTGAATACTCTGTGCCGTTTCTGATGAAGCTTGACGGAATGCAGAAAATCAAACGCTCTCTGCATGACGGTTCACTTGACCGGGCATTTGTGGCGCTTGCACTTGGCAAGTTCACCAGTTAGGCGACAAATACGCCTTACGTTAGAGAATACCCCTACAGTATCAAGATTAAATTGCTCGCAGAATTTCTATCTCGCAAAATGCATTTATGTCGCCTGCCCGGAAGATCATTCCAGGTGCCAACTCGAATTCCAACGTTCCGACCAGACCGCAGAAGGTTGCCCCCAGTGGAATTTCGCAGTCAAATTTATTCATGAAAATTGCCATATCGAAGCTTTGCGAATCGTCTGTCAGTCCACGACATTTGAACATCCGATTGGTTATCTCTCTTGATATCATGGGAACTGACCGACCAGTCGAACTGGCAGGAAGCAGCGAGACATTTGCGAGATACAGAGGACGTGTAAACCATTGGTCTCTCCCGATCGCTGAGTTCATGCTTGATCACACCCATTTCCTCTAGAAATACCAATTCACCGATAGCCAGTCTATCCAGTTCATTTTTGGGATTCTCGAAGGTATTTCTCAAACTTCGGGGCGCAGGTTGATCTCCCATTATGTCTCCGCCAAACGAAGCGGCATGAATATAACAATGGCTGCCACCCCATCGCAATCCTGCCGGTTTCGCAGCTGTCCGTTTCAGCTCTTCACACGCATGTGAGAGCATTTGTCTTGCCGGTTGGTGCGACTATCGCCAATGTCGCCGGATGGCAAATCAGATCGTTGATCGGCGGACTTTCATTCTGGGTTCCATGGCAGGGGGTGCCTGTTTGCTGGCGCCATCACGATCCCATGCGCAAGCGCCACAAAGCATCAAGCCTCTGGACGGTGTCGCCATAAGCCGTATCATTGATCAGGCGTCGGCATTTCCTGCACTTCAAACCATGATCGTATATGCAGGCGGCAAGACGCAGATCGAGCATCGCTTCCATGGTCCTGCTGCCGACCGCCCCGTCAATGTCAAATCCGTATCGAAGACCATCATTGCTACGCTTGCCGGTATCGCCATTGACCGCAAGGTATTTTCCGGTCTCGGTGAGCTTGTCGCGCCGATCCTGTCGAACAAACTGCCGCAAGAGCGCGACCCCCGGCTGGCACAGGTTACGCTTGGCAATCTGCTTTCCATGCAGGCTGGTCTCGACCGCACGTCCGGTCCCAATTACGGGCGATGGGTGGAGAGTTCCGATTGGGTGCGCTACGCGCTTGCCCGTGATTTTGTCGATGAGCCGGGTGGGCGTATGCTTTACTCGACCGGCAATTCCCACCTCATATCTGCGATGCTTACCCGTAAGACCGGGCGATCGACATTAGAGAATGCCCGCGAATGGCTCGGTGAGCCTTTAGGTATCAACGTACCGGCTTGGCCGCGTGATCCGCAAGGCATCTATTTTGGCGGTAATGATATGGAGCTATCGCCGCGTGCCATGCTGACTTTCGGCAAGATGTTTCTGGATGAGGGGCGCAGCGGCAATAGGCAGATTGTGCCCGCCGCATGGATAGCGGAATCATGGAAGCCAAGAACCAGTTCGCCATTTACTGGAGATAGCTATGGTCTTGGCTGGTTCATTTCCTATACGCCGGATGGCAAGCCGTTTTATTACGCCTGGGGTTATGGCGGCCAGATGATCTACGTGGTGCCGCACGCTGCCGTGGTTGCGGTGATGACCTCCAATACCGCAGCGCCTTCCGGTCGTTCCGGCTATGTGCGCCAGTTGCACAACCTCCTTGCCACTCAGATTGTGCCTGCGGCGGAAGCTGCAATCGGCTAATCATCCGGCAGCAGGCGCAATCTTCCTTCGTGACGGGAAAGTCATGGCCGCAACGCCCATCACGACAAAAATCAATCCAAGCCATGCAGTGCTGGCCAACGTTTCACCGAGGAATATCACCCCGATGCCAACGCCAATCGGAACACGCAGATAGGCCTGTGAAGCAGTGCTGATAGAGCCGACCGTATGAATGAGCCGGAAGTAAATGGTAAAGGCGAGGGCAGTCGAGAAAACTGAAAGACCAATCAGTGCCAGGATCGAATCGGACGATGGCGTAATCGTCCATGGGTGATCAACGATCAGGCTAACGGGGATAAGTATTATTGCTCCGCAGATCATTGAACCGGCCGCTGGTATCATCGGATTAAGGCCTTTGAAGCTTCGCCCGAATATCGCGGCCACAGCATAGGAGAAGGTTGCAGCCACAATTGCCACTTGCGCCAGCAGTTCATTACCAACGCCCTCAAAAGCCTCCATGCCGATGATCAGGCTGATTCCCATCACACCTGCGAGGGTACCGAAGAGCTTGCGCGGAGTTACCACCTCATGCCGCGTTATCAGGACCGTCAGGAGAAAGACGAATATTGGCGTCGTCGAGTTCAGGATTGTTGCCAGTCCGGCATTTACCGACTGCTCAGCCCAGGCAATGAGTGTAAAAGGGATGACACTGTTTATGCAGGCTTGAACGAAAAAGCGTTTCCAGATGGCCGGATTTTTTGGCAATGAAAGACCGCGCATTTTTATGATGGCGAGAAGCACGCCACCAGCAATCAATGTTCGTGCAGCGATGAAGGTGATTGGTGGGATCGTCTCCACGCCGATTCTGATGAACGTATACGAAGCACCCCATAGAGTTGCAAGGAGGGCAAGAAGTGCAACTTCTTTGGCAAGAAGGGGGGTGGCGTTGGGGGAGGCAGTCATGTTTTTCACTTTCAAAGCATTGATCATTTGTATGATCAATGCCCTGAATTCCTGCCCGATGTTTCGATGACGGTCAAACTATCAAAATTTATGGATCACTTGTCTGATATTGATCAATCATTCTGAGACTTGCACGAGCTTTGCAGAAGAATGGCCAGTTGTGGGAGCAAAACCGGCGATTCTTCGAGCATTTTTGTAACCCTGAGCTGCAAAATAGTTGCTGCCAGTTGAGATTGTCTATGCGGCCCGAACAGCCACTGCGGTGATTTTCTTGTTTTCGAATTTCAGGCACAGTTCGCCATTAATCAGCTGCAGCGCTTTCTCTCCGAAGACTTCGCGACGCCAGCCTTGCAGTGCCGGAATGTCGTCGACATCGCCTTCCGAGGCAATCCGGTCGATCTCGTCGGAGGTTGCAACTACCTTTGCCGCTACCCCATGTTCCTCGGTAACAAGCCGCAAAAGCACTTTCAAAAGCTCTGAAGCTGCTCCCGCACCCTCTGGTGAAGCAGTCTGCTTCGGCAGGCGGGGCATCTCTTCCTTTGGCAGATCAAGCGCTAGATTAACAGCATTAAGCAGGCCAGTAGCCATGCTGGAGCGCTCCCAACCCTTTGGAATCGTTCGCAAACGTGACATTGCTTCCGCATCGCGCGGCTGTTGTTGGGCAATCTCATATATGGCGTCGTCCTTGATGACCCGGCCGCGTGGAACATTGCGTTCCCGTGCCTCCCGCTCCCGCCAAGCGGCGACACTGCGCAAGACTGCAAGTTCGACAGGCTTGCGCAAACGCATCTTCAGGCGCTTCCAGGCATCGTCCGGGTGCATGTCATAGGTCTCGCGAGCGGTGAGAATTTTCATCTCGTCCAGAACCCATTCAGTGCGGCCTTCCGCTTCCAGGCTCTTCTTGAGATGCAGATAAATATCACGCAGATGCGTCACATCAGCCAAAGCATAGTCGAGTTGCTTTTCGGAAAGCGGCCGCCTGCGCCAATCCGTAAACCGTGAAGATTTATCGATCTGCGCCCCAACCACACGTTGCACCAACTGATCATAGGCGATGGCATCGCCGAAGCCGCAAACCATTGCTGCAACCTGTGTATCGAACACCGGATGCGGGATCAGATTGCCAAGATGGAAGATGATTTCGATGTCCTGACGGGCAGCATGAAACACTTTCACGATCGTTTCATCGGCCATCAGCTTAAAAAACGCAGCAAGATCAAGGCCCGGCGCCAGCGCATCAACAATCGCCGTATGATCTGGCGATGCCAATTGGATAACGCAAAGTTCCGGCCAGAACGTGGTCTCACGGATAAATTCCGTATCGACAGTCACGAAGTCTGATTGGGAAAGGGCGGCAACAGCCTGTTCAAGCTGATCTGTAGTTGTAATCATGGTCATGATTTTTCTATAGCGAATGAGAATGGGTTTGTCTCGGTTCTTGACAAATCAACTCCAAAATGCGCTTGTCCGCCCAAATTCTTTGGCGTGTCGGGGGCTTTTTCCCCGAGCTTTTCGCCATATTTAATCAGAGGCACATATCATGCACCGTTACCGCAGCCATACCTGCGCCGCCTTGCGTAAATCAGACGTTGGTTCTTCAGTTCGTCTTTCGGGTTGGGTCCACCGTGTCCGCGACCACGGTGGAATTCTTTTCATCGATATTCGCGACCATTACGGTCTGACGCAGATCGTTGCCAATCCGGATTCACCAGCCTTCAAAATGGCAGAAACCGTGCGCGGCGAATGGGTTATCCGCGTTGATGGCGAAGTGAAGGCGCGTACGGAAGACACGGTAAACGCCAACATGCCGACAGGTGAGGTTGAGGTTTTTGCGCGCGAGATCGAAGTTCTCTCGGCTGCGAAGGAACTGCCTTTGCCTGTGTTTGGCGAACTCGATTATCCGGAAGATATTCGCCTCAAGTACCGCTTCCTCGACCTGCGCCGCGATACACTGCACAAGAACATCATGCAGCGCACGAAAATCATTGCGGCGATGCGCCGCCGTATGAGCGAAAACAATTTCACTGAATTCTCGACACCGATTCTGACGGCTTCATCGCCGGAAGGTGCGCGTGACTTTCTCGTGCCGAGCCGTATTCATCCCGGCAAATTCTATGCTTTGCCGCAGGCTCCGCAGCAGTACAAACAGCTGATCATGATGTCCGGTTTCGACCGCTATTTCCAGATCGCGCCCTGTTTCCGCGATGAAGATCCGCGCGTTGACCGCCTTCCGGGCGAGTTCTATCAGCTCGACGTGGAAATGAGCTTCGTCGAACAGGAAGACGTTTTCTCCACTATGGAACCTGTTATACGCGGCGTTTTCGAAGAATTTGCTGAAGGCAAGCGCGTGACGCAGCAATTTCCGCGCATCGCCTATGATGATGCTATGCGCAAATATGGCTCCGATAAGCCTGACTTGCGCAACCCTATCGAAATGCAGGCGGTAACCGAACATTTCGCTGGTTCGGGCTTCAAAGTCTTCGCCAACATGATCGCCAATGATCCCAAAGTCGAAGTATGGGCCATCCCGGCAAAGACCGGTGGCTCGCGTGCATTCTGTGACCGCATGAATTCCTGGGCACAGGGCGAGGGGCAGCCTGGCCTTGGTTATATCTTCTGGCGCAAGGAAGGCGAAAACCTTGAAGGTGCTGGTCCGCTTGCCAAGAACATTGGACCTGAACGCACAGAAGCTTTGCGTGTTCAACTGGGTCTTGATGATGGCGATGCGGCGTTCTTCGTAGCTGGCGATCCAAAGAAATTTGTGTCCTTTGCAGGCGCCGCCCGCACTCGCGCTGGTGAGGAATTGAACCTTGTTGATCGCGATCAGTTCGCGCTCTGCTGGATTGTTGATTTCCCGTTCTTCGAGTGGCTCGAAGATGAGAAGAAGATTGACTTCGCTCACAACCCGTTCTCCATGCCTCAGGGTGGCATGGATGCGCTGGAAAATCAGGATCCGCTGACAATCAAGGCATTCCAGTACGATACGGTTTGCAACGGTTTCGAAATTGCTTCCGGCGGCATCCGCAATCATCTGCCAGATACAATGGTCAGGGCATTTGAAGCGGTTGGTCATTCGCGTGAAACTGTGGAAGAGCGCTTCGGTGGTCTCTACCGCGCATTCCAGTACGGCGCACCGCCCCATGGCGGTATGGCAGCTGGTGTTGACCGTATTGTCATGCTGCTCGTCGGCGCAAAGAACCTGCGTGAAATCACCATGTTCCCGATGAATCAGCAAGCCAATGACTTGCTGATGAATGCGCCTTCAGATGTTTCACCTGCCCAGCTTCGTGATCTGAACATCCGCCTCAATCCGGTGAAGAAAGAGGTTTAAAAACCTTCTCTAACCGACTCTGGATAAACAAAAAGCCCGGCATCGCTGCCGGGCTTTTTCGTTGCATTGATCAATACTTACTGGTTTGCGACGACAGTCACGCCAAGTGTCTTGAGCAGTGTCTTTGGATCGGCCATGCCACCTGCAGCGATAATTGCAAATGGAACTGACTTCGGAGGCGCTGCCTTGATTTCGATGGTCTTTGGGTCGTCAAGATAAGCGCTGACCGCCGTACCGAGCGTCTGGGCAAATTCTGCATCACCCAACTGCGCTGCGGCCATTGGAACGATTGCCTTGGCTTGGTTGATCAGGTCTTCGCGCTTGGCACCCTGCTGCTTGGCAACATAGTCGAGTGCCTTGTAAGTGACTGAGTCATCTTCAAAGCGGATTGATGCGCCGGTAAAGCTCAACTGCTGCATCAGGCCAAGCATTGCCATGCCCTGTGCATCGTCAGGCTTGCCTTCCATGTTCTTGGTGGCTTCCTGAAGACCTTTGATGAAATCGAGAGTATAACCCGAGAGATCAAGCTTGATACCAAGTGTTCCGGCATCGTTGGTAACAAAGTCCAGTTTCTCAATGTTGAGGCGGCCATCAGGAACATTCCACGTGCCGTTTACATCGATCTTGCCCGAAAGTGTCTGATAGCCGAGAGCGGTCAATGCTTCCTTGGTTTTGGGATCTTCCACATCTGACAGATCAGCCTTGAAGCTTTCAACATTCGTTGTGAACGCGACAGGAGAGGTTTCTGTAAGTGGCGAAATGGTTGCCGTGATGCCATCGGCCAAGAATACGTCCTTGCCTTTGGCATTGACGCCAATGTGCTTCACTTCAGCTTTTTCATACTGCAAGATTTTCGCCAGAGGTTCCGTCGCGCCTTCCGCAGGAAGCGTGATGCCTTCTACAGCGATTCCTTCGACGGTTACCTTGCCCTTGTCATCACCTTCAGGAGCGAAGCTGATATCCGGGATGGTCATGGAGCCGATCTTGAAGCCGCCGCCCGAAACGTCGCTGACATCCGAAAGCGTAACGTCGCCGGCAGTGAATGTTTCCTTGACGCCAGCGGTTGAAACTTTCGTTTCCTTCAGGATGATCGTCGAGCCATTGGTTTCAACATTGCTGTATTCAATGACGCCGCCCTGTTCGGCATAGACTGCCTTCAAGCGTGCAGCGACAGCGTTTCCATCAACAGCAAAGGCTGAACCGGCAAATACGACGACGAGAGCCGAGGTTGCAGCCAGAAGGCGCAAGCCGGATTTTACGGGGTAGGTTGAACGCATAATCAGTTCCTTGTTGATATCAATGATCGTACCTATTGCATGATGCACGGCAAAACTGTGACAGCCATGAGCCAAGCGGCAATATTTACAATTCGGGCGCTACAAAGTCAGATTTGGCGTGCGAAGGCAAGCTTTGTTCAGTTTCCCACTGCATATGCGCTGATCAGCCTGTGATATGGGCGAATCATCGCTTGCCCGAGAATCCGTGTCTTGATAGTCCATTCAAATGGGAAAAAGCCTGATTCCGCCAGACGATGGCGATGATAATGTCGAACCGGTTGACCTGAAGGCAGCGCTTGAAGAGCGCTATCTTGCCTATGCTCTGTCAACGATCATGCACCGTGCCTTGCCGGATGTGCGGGATGGGTTGAAACCTGTTCATCGCCGCATCATGCATGCCATGCGTTTGCTGCGTCTTTCGCCCGACCAGTCCTATGCAAAATGCGCCCGCATCGTCGGCGAGGTCATGGGTAAGTTCCATCCCCACGGCGATCAGTCGATCTACGACGCACTTGTGCGTTTGAGTCAGGACTTTGCCGTTCGCTACCCGGTTGTCGACGGACAGGGCAACTTCGGCAATATTGATGGCGATAACCCCGCCGCCATGCGTTACACCGAAGCGCGCATGACTGATGTCGCCATGCTGCTGCTGGAAGGCATTACCGAAGATGCTGTCGACTTCCGTCCGACCTATAATGAGGAAGACGAGGAACCGATCGTTCTTCCGGGTGCTTTCCCGAACCTGCTTGCCAATGGTTCATCCGGCATCGCGGTCGGCATGGCAACCTCCATTCCACCGCATAATGTTTCGGAGCTGTGCGCCGCGGCGTTGCATCTGATCAAGCATCCTGATGCAACTGTTGAAGAGTTGATGACGCCGCCGGAAGAGTGGGCGGTAATTGAAGCGGAAAGCAAAACCGATCCCAAGGCCCTGCTGAAATGCAAGGTGCGTGGACCTGATTTCCCGACAGGCGGTATCCTTGTCGAAAGCTGGGACGCGATTGTCGAAGCCTACAAGACCGGGCGCGGCGGTTTCCGACTGCGCGCGCGCTGGGCAACAGAGGATTTGGGCCGAGGTACATGGAATATCGTTATTGGCGAAATTCCATATCAGGTGCAAAAATCACGTCTGATTGAAAAGATCGCTGAACTCCTGATCGCCAAGAAGCTTCCGCTGTTGGACGACGTACGTGATGAATCGACAGAAGACGTCCGCCTTGTGCTTGAGCCGAAGAGCCGCAGCGTCAATCCAGACATTCTCATGGAATCGCTGTTTAAGCTCAGCGAACTGGAAACACGCTTTCCATTGAACATGAACGTTCTTTCACACGGCAAAGTGCCCAATGTGTTGTCCCTGCGTGAGGTGCTGAAGCAATGGCTTGAGCACCGCAAGGAAGTGCTTATCCGCCGCTCACGGCATCGTCTGGGCGAAATAGAGCGCCGTCTGGAAATCCTCGGCGGCATGTTGATTGCCTACCTGAATATTGATGAAGTCATCCGCATCATTCGTGAGGAAGATGAACCGAAGCAGGAGATGATCCGGCGCTTTGAGTTGACTGATAATCAGGCCGAAGCCATTTTGAATATGCGCCTGCGTTCCTTGCGCAAGCTTGAAGAGTTCGAAATCCGCAAGGAATTTGATGGCTTGAGCGCCGAAAAGAAGCAGATTGAGGAACTGCTGGGATCAGAGCCGAAGCAATGGCAGACGATCTCGTGGCAAATATCGGAAATGCAGAAAAAGTACGGCCCAGATACGCTTGTCGGCAAACGCCGTACAACCTTTGCCGATGCACCGACGCATGATCTGACAGATATCCACCACGCAATGATCGAGCGCGAGCCGGTGACGGTTGTCGTGTCGGAAAAGGGTTGGCTGCGGGCGATGAAGGGGCATCTGGCAGATTTTGCCACCCTGACGTTCAAGGAAGGCGACAAGCTGAAACTGGCTTTCCATGCCGAGACGACTGATCGCATTCTCGTTTTGACCACGGGCGGCAAGTTCTACACCATTGGTGCGAACAGCCTTCCAGGCGGACGCGGCCATGGCGAACCGATCCGCATCATCGTCGACATGGAAAACGATCAGGATATTGTGACGGCCTTCGTGCACAATCCCGAGCGCAAGCTGTTCCTGTCATCGCATGTGGGCAATGGTTTCATCGTTCCGGAAGCGGACGTCATTGCGAATACCCGCAAGGGCAAACAGGTAATGAACGTCAAATCACCGGATGAAGCACGTCACTGTGTTCCGGTTGTCGGTGACAGCGTTGCGATTGTGGGTGAGAACCGCAAACTGCTCGTGTTTCCGCTGGCCGATGTACCCGAGCTTGGACGCGGCAAGGGTGTGCGTCTGCAGCGATACAAGGATGGCGGCGTTTCGGATATTCGCATCTTCACGATGGAGCAGGGGCTTACATGGCAGGACGCCTCGGGCCGCAGCTTCACGCGTGGAAAGCTTGAATTGCTGGAATGGGTGGGTCCCCGTGCAACCGCTGGCCGCATGGTGCCGAAAGGCTTCCCGCGTTCCGGCAAGTTCTCGTAGCGTTTGAGCTTTCCAGTTTGAATGGAGCTGCACTACTCAAACAGGAAAAGCGCTAGATCGGATGACGGATTATCGTCGTCCGGGCACGTCTGCGCGAATGATACATTTGCCAGAGTGAGTGGCCGATCAAAGCCGAAATGATGATGATGCCACCTACGAGCGTGGCGTCAGTCGGACGTTCGGAAAACACCAGCCATACCCAGATAGGCGTCAGCACCGTCTCAAGCAGATAGAACATCGCCACTTCCGGTCCCGATAGAAATCTTGGTCCGGTTGCAAGACAGATGAAGGCGATTGTCGTCACTACCGCGCCATTGAAGATGATCCAGCCGGGTACGGCAACATGGAAACCGTTCTGCGATACCATGAATGCCGCAACAGTCATGGGAACCGCTGTCCCCATCATGGCAGCAAAGCTCATATCCTTGCCGGATGCGCGTGTGACCGTTATTGCCGAAGCCAGAATAAAGGTCGAAAGCAGCCCCATAAGATCGCCAAATACATGCCCCGACGATAATCCCTCCCGCACAATAATGCCGACGCCGATCAGCATCAGGAACATGGCGATGAACGTAACCGCTTTGGGCCTTTCTTTCAGGAATACCCAGGAAAGCAGCGCGGCAAAAACGGTGTTGAAGGCAAGAATGAAAACCAGATTGGCTGTTTTCGTATTGTAGACAGCGGTCATGAAAGCGATTGAAGCCATGCCGTAAAGCGCTGCAACTAGAAACCCGGTCTTGCCGGGAAGCAACGTGCGGCGTTTTCCGGTGATCAGGTTCCAAATAACCCAGATGATCAGAGCGCAAAGCAGGGTGGTCGAACTGCGCAACAACAATGTTGACCATGTTTCGCCTTGTCCGAGCCGTAGCAGCGGAATATCAGCGGAAAGTACCAGCCCTCCAATGCCGGTGATAAGCAGACCTTTGCGATGGTCGTGATGTAACTGGGACATGCGGCGGATTTTCCGAGATTATTTGGTGTTATGCCGCGTGATCTAGCGGGGATGGATATCAACGTCCAGAGCCGTTCAGGGTGAACGGCGTTCCCAGCCTTTCATGCCGAGGTGTTCCTGCGGCTGATAGCGGATTTTATACTGCATCTTTCGAGATCCCTCGACCCAATAGCCGAGATAGACATGCGGCAAGCCCGCGGCGGCAGCCCTCTGGATGTGGTCGAGAATCATGAAAGTGCCCAGTGAACGGCTCGCATGGTTGGGGTTGAAGAATGAGTAGACCATCGACAGCCCGTCGCCCATCACATCGGTCAGTGCAACGGCGATCAGTTCTCCTTCACCCTTCTGCGTGATGAAACTATCAGGGCCGCGGCGGCGATATTCGATGATCTGCGTGGGTACGTGCGTGTCTTCAACCATCATGGCATAGTCGAGCACGGTCATTTCCGACATACCGCCCTTGTTGTGGCGCGCATCAAGATAGTGCCTGAACAGCGAATACTGTTCGGTGGATGGCTCGGCGTGATGAATATTGCCGATCAGATCGCGATTGCGGTTCCACACGCGGCGCATGGATTTGTCCTGAGTAAATTCACCTGCAAGAATGCGCACTGACACGCAAGCCCGGCAGTTTTCGCAGGCTGGGCGGTAGGCAATATTCTGCGAGCGACGAAAACCGCCTTGGGTCAGCAGATCATTCAGTTCGTTGGCGCGTCCGCCTACAAGGTGGGTAAACACCTTGCGTTCAAGCTGTCCCTCAAGATAGGGACATGGCGATGGCGCTGTCAAAAAGAACTGCGGTGATTGCTGCGGTTGATGGGTCATCCATGTTCCTGCGATACTCTGTAACAGCTATAGAATCGTATGACCGCCTAAAACGTCAATTCAATTATATTGCATCGCAGAGTGAATGTCGCGTGTGTCGTATCAGGGCGTTGGTGTCGGCGGGCAGCGAGTGCCGCTCCATGAATGGATCGGCGGGTCAAAGCGCCCATTGTTTGAGCCGCCCCACGCAGCTTTGAAATCCTGATAGTCATCGCTGAAATGCAGCGATACCAGCCCCGTGCCATCTTTGTCGGTCCAGATCAACGTGCGGTCTGTCGGGCTTTTCTTGTCTTTCTCCACAATATTGCCATCGGTGCGACCTGCCGGCCCATCAATCTTGTAGGAACCCACAATCTTCCCGTCGCGATCAACGCTCAGATTGGTCTGGATATCCTGATAATCGCCATAGGAAATAACTTCGCCACAGAATTTACCAGCAGGTGAAGCCGCGTAAACAGCATGGCCCGATAGGGCGAGCAGGGCGATTGCCGCAGCAGCAAGTTTGAATCTGTTCATCATTTCAATGCCAAGAAGAAAGGCTCCCGGATGGGAGCCTTTGGAAGTTTAGTTGTATGCCCTGACGACAACTGTTCCAAGCAGGAGGTCATGCAAGGTGCGCTTGCGATCCAGAAAGAAGGTTGCAAGCAGGATGAATGGGGTCAGCACAACATTGAGGCCCCAGAAAAGTACGGTGTGAACGACTGCGAGCAGGCCATCGATCTTTTCGCCATTCAGGCGTTCCAGCTTGAGGCCCATCATTTGCATGCCTTTCGTTGCCTGTCGCGGCCCGCCAAGCGTGCTGTAAACATAGAGCAGGGCAACAGCAGGGAACATGATGCCGTAAAGCATCCAGCCCAATCCCAGAGTAGCCACGCCAAGGATAAAGACCAGAATCGCTACCGGAATGCACAGCAGGAACACGATCGCATAGTCAATCAGAAAGGCGAACACGCGGCTGGTGCGTACGCCCTGATACAAGCGCCAATCTTCGAGACGATCCGTAATTATTTCGCCATCAAGGGTTTTCGCGTTCATTTCATTTCCTGTTTCAAGTGATGACCATATGGCCATTGCCCTGAAATTGGGAATTCAAGAAGATAAATTCAAGCGCCAGCCTTCAATCGTTCTGCAACCAAGGGTGCAAAATAAGTAAGAATGCCATCGCAACCGGCACGCTTGAACGCGAGAAGCGTCTCCATCATGACGCGATCTTCGTCGATCCAGCCATTGGCACCGGCGGCTTTGATCATCGTATATTCGCCGGAAACCTGATAGGCGAAAGTTGGAACCGCGAAAGTTTCCTTCAGCCGGTGAATGATATCAAGATAGGGCAGGCCAGGTTTGACCATCAGCGAATCCGCGCCTTCGGCAAGATCCTGTTCGGCTTCGCGTACGGCTTCATCCGTGTTTGCTGGATCGATATAATAGGTCTTCTTGTCACCTTTGAGCCTGCCGGATGTGCCGATAGCCTCGCGGTAGGGGCCATAAAATGCCGAAGCGAATTTGGTCGCGTAGGCCATAATGGCCACATCCTGAAACCCGTTCCGATCCAGCGCATCGCGTATGGCACCAATGCGCCCATCCATCATATCTGACGGCGCAATGATGTCGGCACCAGCTGCCGCTTGCAGCACAGCGCCTTGGGTGATCTGGGCCACTGTCTCGTCATTGACAATAATACCGTCGCGCAAAATACCGTCATGGCCATGGCTGGTGAAAGGATCAAGCGCCACATCGGTAATCATGCCGATTTCCGGCACCGCATCTTTGATTGCGCGCGTCGCACGATTAATCAGATTGTCCGGGTCGAGAATGCCAGAACCCGCTTCGTCACGCAGTTCAGCAGCAATGTTGGCGAATGTGGCAATGGCAGGAATACCAAGCTTGGCTGCTCTTTCTGCCTCTCGCACTGCCATATCGACGGAAAAGCGTTGGACACCCGGCATGGCGGCAATATCTTCGCGCCTGTTCTCGCCTTCACACAGGAATATCGGCCAGATCAGATCATTGACAGTCAGCTGATTTTCCTGAACGAGGCGGCGCGACCAATCTGCCTTGCGCATGCGGCGCAAGCGGCGGCTTTGCGTAATTTCGTCAATGGTCCTTGGCGCGTGCCTCTGGAATGCGGGATGCTTGTTCATGGTACCTGCCTGCTGTTTAGAAGAGTTTTAACAGGATCATCACTTTTGCATAACCCCAAAATTGCTTCTGGCTATTGGACGAATTGCCCAGCCATTGACGCGGCCTGTCGTATTTTCCTAACCTGCTCGAAGATAACGGAGAAATGCATGGAAATCGATTTTGGCGGGATGGGCGAGATCGCATTCGAACGGCGCGGTAAGGCTGGCCTAGTTCGATTGACGCGTCCGAAAGCGCTCAATGCGCTAACGCGAGTGATGGTTACCGCGCTGCATAAAGCGCTTATTGCTTGGGCTACGGATGATGGGGTCCATTGCGTCATTGTCGAAGGTGAGGGGCGTGCCTTTTGTGCGGGCGGAGATATTCTTGCCGTCTATCATGCTGGTCGCTCAGGTACGCCGCTTTATGATTTCTTTGCCGATGAATACCGTCTCAACGCCTATATAAGGCATTATCCCAAGCCCTATATTTCGCTGATTGACGGGATTGTAATGGGAGGTGGTGTCGGTATCTCCGTGCATGGCTCGCACCGGATCGTCACAGAAAATGTCACTTTCGCAATGCCGGAAGTCGGCATCGGTTTCTTCCCGGATGTCGGCGGCAGTGCATTCCTGCCGCATTTGCCTGAACATTTCGGCACCTATCTGGCTTTGACGGGCAACAGGATAAAACAGGGCGATTGCCTGCAAAGCGGCATTGCTACTCATGCGATCAAGGCGGAAGACAAGGAAAAGCTCAAACGCAGCCTGATAAGGTCAGGTGATCCGGAAAAGGCGCTCAAGGGCAAAACCGTCAATCCGGATTTCGAGACCTCCGAGGCAATGCGAGATATGATCAGCGTGCTGTTCGACTCGCCGACGTTGGGAGGCTGTCTGATCAGGCTAAAGGCTGCAGGCGTCAATGGCAGCGAAGAGGCGCAAAAATTGCTCGACCTTATCAAGACCCGCTCGCCCACAAGTCTTCATGTGAGCTTCCGGCAGATAGAGGAGGGGCGTGATCTCGATATGGATCAATGCATGCAGATGGAATACCGCATTCTCTCTCGCATGCTTGAGAATCATGATTTTTACGAAGGCGTGCGGGCACTTCTTGTGGACAAGGACAATTCTCCCGTGTGGAGTCCCGCAAAAATCGAAGATATAACGCCAGACATGATAGATGCCTATTTTGCATCATTGGGTGAGCGGGAATTGCAACTGACATGAATGACAAGCCCACCCATCTGCCGTTCGATCCGACAATGGCCCAAACCGGCTTTGTCTGGTTCCTCCGGCTTGTGGCTATTTATGCGCTTGTCGCCGGAGTGGGCTATTGGGCGCAGATCAGCGGCTATTATGAAGGCTTGCTTTGGCGCTTTGATCTTATGCCTTGGCAATGGAAGGTAGCTTCAGTTTCGTTGGCAATGCTCTATCCGGTCGCGTCGACCGGCCTTTGGATGATGGTTTCCTGGGGACCGGTCATCTGGTTTGTTGCCGCACTCGGTGAAACCCTGATGTTCACAGTGCTCTCGGAGTTCTTCTTTTACCGGCCACAGATTGCAATCATTCATGGCTGTGTAGCGCTGCTCTATATCGCTTTCCGGATTGTGCTTTTCTTGCAGAAACGCCAGCAGGCGATGCCGGTACGCTGAACCCCATTATTGTCCGTCGGTAAGTCTTCGTTAAGTTAGAAATTGATTCAGTGCTGGTAAGATACTGTTAAGTCTATGTTTTAAGTCGAATTTTATGCGTATTCGATAGTGTCTGCTCAACGGTGAGAAAAATACACCGAAACAACAGTGAGGCAGGTATTATGAACAACGTACAGAGAAAGTCTGGCGCAAGCTCGAATTCTACAATAAATGATACAGCATTGCGCACACTATATCTTGAAGCACTTCAGTTGGTCGAGCGGTTGCACCGCCGGTTACTTGATGTGGTCAAGGACGAATTCGACCGTAATGGTCGCAGTGACATCAACGCCATTCAGGCATTGCTTCTTTTCAACATCGGCAATGCGGAATTGACGGCTGGTGAACTTCGCAGCCGCGGCTATTATCTCGGCTCGAATGTTTCCTACAATCTGAAGAAACTCGTCGAACTTGGTTTCATCTCTCACGAGCGTTCACGTACCGACCGCCGTTCGGTCCGCG
Source organism: Phyllobacterium sp. YR531 (assembly GCF_000282595.1). Lineage (GTDB taxonomy): Bacteria > Pseudomonadota > Alphaproteobacteria > Rhizobiales > Rhizobiaceae > Phyllobacterium. The sequence goes on along the minus strand of NZ_AKIZ01000038.1, from coordinate 19,662 downwards.
TAAGCCTGACTGAGAAAGGTTCGGAAGTGGCAGAACTCGTTGCCGGTCTTTATGAGCGCCATGTTGCATCCATCGAACACGTTGGTGGCATCAAGGCAGAAGAATTCCAATCTATGAACAAGGCCTTGCAGCGTCTTGACCGCTTCTGGAACGACAGCATCGCCTACCGCATGTAATTTGCGGTAGTACAATAACAAAAGCCCGGCTTTGCGCGGAGCAAAGGCGGGCTTTGTCTGTTTAACAGACAGCGCGGAGACTATTTGACCTTGGCCTTAATTCGAATTGTCTCTCATGTAAAACGAGGCAGTGTCGCCAAGTCATCAATCCGCCATAATGGAATGCAACTGCACGATCCAATACTTCATGTCAGTGCAATATCTGTTACGCGTCAAAGGGCGCGTATCGCGTAATCATCACAATCGCGCTATAATCCGCGAAAAGTTGATGTTTATTAAGGATGTTCCTGATATTTTTGGAAACCATATCTGCTTCTGCGCATTGCTGTGAGCAGCTTGACTAAAGAGCTTCCAACAGGTTGGACAAGAACATGAAAAAATTCGGATCGTCAGCGCTGGACCGCCGCGCATTTTTGACCGGTGTCGCAACAGCGGGCATGGCGGCATTCGCATCGTCGGCTTTCGCTCAACAATCCGATATCGGCGATATCCTTTCCGCCCCCAAGCGCGGCAACTGGGATGACCAGTTTGATGCGCGCTCCACAAATCGCGGCAAGGTTGCAAGCTTCCAGCCTATTGCAAGCACTGAAACGGTTTCATTCATCGAAAACGCCATCAACACTTATAGCCAGATCGTTGGCAATGGTGGCTGGCCGAGCGTTCCTGGCAATGTGAAAATGCAGCTCGGTGTTGTCGATCCTGCAGTTTCGGTGATGCGCAAGCGCCTCATTATTGCTGGTGATCTTTCGCAGAGCGCCGGTGTTTCCAATTCCTTCGACACCTACGTCGATGCGGCGGTCAAGCGCTTCCAGTCGCGCCATGGCCTGCCTGCCGATGGCGTCATGGGCCAATATTCGCTCGCGGCCATGAATGTGACGGCAGATGTTCGCCTTGGCCAGTTGCAGACAAATCTTGAACGTGTCCGCAAGCTTGCGTCCGAGGATCAGGGCCCGCGCTATGTCATGGTCAACATTCCGGCCGCGCAGATCGAAGCTGTTGAAGCTGGCCGTGTTGCACAGCGTCATACGGCCATTGTCGGCAAGATCGACCGCCAGACACCGATCCTCGACTCCAAAATCCACGAGGTTATCCTTAATCCATATTGGACAGCGCCAAAGTCGATCATCCAGAAGGATATCATTCCGCTGATGCGCAAAGATCCGACCTATCTGGAAAAGAACAAGATTCGCCTGTTCGACGAGCGCACACGTGAAGAAGTTTCGCCAGAGAGCGTCGATTGGTCAACGGATGATGCCGTCAAGCTGATGTTCCGTCAGGACCCGGGCAAGATCAACGCCATGTCCTCGACCAAGATCAACTTTGCGAACCCTTATGCGGTTTATATGCATGATACGCCTTCGCAGGGTCTGTTCAACAAGCTGATGCGCTTTGACTCGTCCGGTTGTGTCCGTATTCAGAACGTGCGTGATCTCAATGTCTGGCTGCTGCGGGATACGCCAGGTTGGGACCGTCAGACGATGGAGGCAACGATTGCCTCACGCGTCAACACCCCGATTGCCGTCAGCAACCCTGTGCCAGTGCATTTCGTCTATGTTTCGGCCTGGTCGACAGGCGATGGCGTTGTCCATCTGCGCGACGATATTTACGAGATGGATGGTCAGGCCGCTCTATCAATCGGCACCAACACCTGATTACATTTTTCAACTGAGAATAGAGAAAGGCCGCTTATTAGCGGTCTTTTTTGTTATGGCGGTTTCAAACCATTGGTTTTCGCCCCTCGGCCATTGGCGTCTGTTATTTAAGTATGATAATGCGCGGCAACTACCCACCAATATCCAGATGGCAAATGAGGGTTCAGGCACCATGTCGAATGCAGATACATTTTTCAACGCATCGCTCGAAGATATCGATCCGGAAGTATTCAGTTCCATTCGCAAAGAGCTGGGCCGCCAGCGCCATGAAATCGAGTTGATCGCATCGGAAAATATTGTCTCGCGCGCTGTTCTTGAAGCGCAGGGTTCGATCATGACCAACAAATATGCCGAAGGTTATCCGGGCAAGCGCTATTATGGCGGCTGCCAGTTCGTTGATATTGCTGAAGAACTCGCCATTGAGCGCGCCAAAAAGCTTTTTGGAAGCAACTTTGCCAATGTGCAGCCGAATTCCGGCAGTCAGATGAATCAGGCCGTGTTTCTGGCCCTGCTGCAGCCCGGCGATACATTCATGGGTCTTGACCTCAATTCAGGCGGTCACTTGACCCATGGTTCGCCGGTCAACATGTCCGGCAAGTGGTTCAAAGTTGTTTCCTACGGCGTGCGTCAGGACGACCACCTGCTTGATATGGATGCGATTGAAAAGCAGGCTCACGAAACCAAGCCGAAGCTGATCCTCGCCGGCGGTACTGCCTATTCGCGTGTTTGGGATTGGGAGCGCTTCCGCAAGATTGCTGACAGCGTTGGTGCCTATCTCATGGTCGACATGGCCCATATCGCTGGTCTTGTCGCTGCCGGTGTCCATCCGTCGCCAGTACCGCACGCACACGTTGTTACCACTACAACGCATAAATCATTGCGTGGTCCTCGCGGCGGCATGATCCTTACAAATGATGAGGAAATCGCCAAGAAGATGAATTCTGCCGTATTCCCCGGCCTGCAGGGCGGCCCGTTGATGCACGTCATCGCTGCAAAGGCAGTTGCCTTTGGCGAAGCACTCAAGCCGGATTTCAAGGTCTATGCGCAGAACGTTGCTGACAATGCCAAAACCTTGGCCTCAACATTGAAGAAGAACGGTCTCGATATTGTGTCCGGCGGCACCGACAACCATTTGATGCTGGTTGACCTGCGTCCGAAAAATGCAACTGGCAAGCGTGCTGAACAGGCTCTTGGCCGTGCGAACATCACTTGCAACAAGAACGGCATTCCTTTCGATCCGGAAAAGCCATTTGTTACATCTGGTGTTCGTCTTGGAACGCCAGCCGGTACCACACGCGGGTTCGGCGCGGCAGAGTTCACTGAAATCGGCAATCTCATCTCGGAAGTTCTCGATGGCCTCAAGGTTGCCAACTCCGACGAAGGCAATGCTGCGGTAGAAAAGGCAGTCCAGCAGAAAGTCATTTCATTGACTGACCGCTTCCCGCTTTATCCATATCTGGGCTAAGAAACCAGTCTCCGCCATCTCCGGCTTAATCTCGGGGATGGCGAAGGGGATTGCACTTTATGAATATGAATATAGCGCCGCTTTAATCTCGCTTCGAAAAACACTATCTTTGCGGTGATTTCAGAATCATCTCCGGAAAGTTGCTCGATGCGTTGTCCCTACTGCCAATCTGAAGACACTCAGGTGAAAGATTCCCGTCCCGCTGAGGACGGGGCCGTCATCCGCCGGCGGCGCATTTGCACAGTGTGTGGGGGGCGCTTCACGACATTCGAACGCGTGCAGTTGCGCGATCTTTCCGTCATCAAGAAAAGCGGGCGCAGGGTGGCGTTTGATCGTGACAAGCTGATGCGTTCTGTTGAAGTGGCTTTGCGAAAACGCGAAGTGGACCAGGAGCGCGTTGAGCGGGCGGTCTCAGGTATTGTGCGCCAGCTCGAAAGTTCCGGCGAACCTGAAGTCAGCTCTGATGAAATTGGCCGACTGGTCATGGATGCGCTCAAAGGCATCGACGATATTGCCTATATCCGCTTTGCTTCGGTATACCGCAATTTCAGCGAAGCCAAAGACTTCCATGATGTGATTGATGAAATCACTGCTAGTGACATAGCAACCGGCCCCATTGAGGACGACTGATCCGTATGACAGCGACTGAACTCGACCGCCGCTACATGGCCGCGGCTATACGTTTTTCGCGCCGCCATCATGGCCTGACGGGCACCAACCCTTCGGTGGCAACGCTCATAGTCAAGGATAATGTCATTGTAGGGCGCGGCGTAACCGCCATTGGCGGACGTCCCCACGCGGAAACACAGGCATTGCTTGAAGCTGGCGAAAATGCGCGCGGCGCGACGGCTTATGTGACGCTTGAGCCTTGCGCCCATCACGGTAAAACACCACCCTGCGCCAATGCGCTGATTACTGCCGGAGTAACCCGCGTTGTATCAGCGGCGAACGATCCGGATGAGCGCGTTGCAGGCAAAGGCTACGCCATCCTGCGCGATGCTGGCATCGAAGTGGTGTCAGGGGTATTGGCCGATCAAGCCGCCGATGAACTGGCTGGCTATTTGATTCGATCTTCCAAAAAACGGCCGGAAGTGACTCTGAAACTTGGACTTTCCACCGATGGCTACATTGGCAGGCAAGGTGAGGGGCAGATAGCAATCAGCGGGCCGGTGTCGAGAGCGCAGGCGCATGTGATGCGTGCCGAGGCGGATGCGATCCTCGTTGGAATAGGAACCGTGCTTGCTGACGATCCGCAATTGACCTGCCGGTTGGCGGGGCTTGAACATCGCTCGCCAATACGTATCGTGCTCGACAGCCAGCTGCGCATACCCATGGATAGCGAACTGGTTAAGACGGCGACGAGTGTTCCCGTGTGGATTGCCGCCAGTGCGGAAGCAGATTCCGCCAAACGTCAGGCACTTATTGCTGCTGGGTGCAAAATACTTGCAACTGAAGTTGACTGCGGCGCGACAGCACTTCCGGAACTTCTTGATGATCTTGCCGCGCAGGGCATTGCAACGCTGATCGTCGAGGGCGGGGCTGTCGTGGCGGCGTCCTTCCTTCAGGAAAATCTGGTTGACCGTATTGTGCTCTTTGAAGGTCCGCTGGAGATCGGCAAGGGTGGGGTTGCAGCGCCCGACCTTCAATCCCATATGGCTCATGAATTCAAGCTGTTGTACGAATCCCAATTCGGCGATGACCGTTACAGCGAGTATATAAGACCGCTTTAAGGAGCCGCGCATGTTCACTGGGATTATTACTGATATTGGCAGGGTCGGACAGGTAAAGCCGCTGAATGAAGGTGTGCTTCTCCGCATTGAAACCAATTATGATCCCGAGACGATTGAAATAGGCGCTTCAATTTCCTGTTCCGGTGTCTGCCTGACTGTAACCACTCTTCCGGAAAAAGGCTCCAATGCCCGCTGGTTTGAAGTGGAGGCCTGGGAAGAAGCCCTTCGCCTGACCAGCATTTCCGGCTGGAAGACCGGGACGCACATCAATCTGGAACGTTCGCTTAAACTGGGCGACGAAATGGGTGGCCATCTTGTGTCTGGCCATATCGATGCCTTGGCCGATTTGATCAAGCGTGAAGAAGAGGGCGATGCCGTTCGTTTCACCTTGCGTGTGCCTGAGAACCTTGCCCGCTTTATTGCTCCAAAAGGCTCTGTAGCACTTGATGGCACGTCGCTGACAGTCAACGCCGTCAACGGCAATGAGTTCGATGTACTGCTCATCCGCCACTCTCTGGAAGTGACGACATGGGGTGACCGCAAGGTCGGAGACAGGATAAATATCGAGATTGATCAGATGGCGCGGTACGCTGCGCGACTTGCAGAATATCCGAAATCAGCCTAGGACGAGGGAAACGGCCTTAGCCGCACAAAATTCCTGGAGCCAGCATGTCCAAAAATAAGGCGCGTGCGCCACATCTGTTGATTGTGGAAGCACGTTTCTATGAAGAACTGTCCGATGCATTGCTCAATGGCGCGAAGATCGCGCTCGATGAAGCCAATGCGACTTATGATGTTGTGACGGTTCCCGGTGCACTTGAAGTGCCCGCCGTCATTTCTTTTGCTCTTGATGGTGCGGAAGAAGGCGGCAAAAAATATGATGGCTATGTTGCACTCGGCACTGTCATTCGCGGCGAGACATATCATTTCGATATCGTTGCCAATGAATCATGCCGCGCTTTGATGGATTTGGCTGTGGCAGAAAGCATTGCAATCGGTAATGGCATTCTGACTGTCGAAAATGAAGAGCAGGCTTGGGTTCGTGCCCGCCGTGAAGACAAGGACAAGGGCGGCTTTGCCGCCCGTGCGGCGCTCACCATGATCGCCCTCAAGGATAAGCTCGGAGCCTGACCCATGGTCAATTCTAACGATGGACAGACCCCTGCGGCAAAACCCGCCAATAAGCGCGGCGTAGCTCGGCTTGCCGCTGTACAAGCACTTTATCAAATGGATGTCGCCGGAACTGGCGTACTTGAAGTTGTTGCCGAGTACGAAGAACATCGGCTGGGCAAGGAAGTGGACGGCAAGCAATATCTGGATGCTGATCCACAGTGGTTTCGGGGAATCGTATCTGGCGTTGTTGCCGATCAGACAACACTTGATCCGATGATCAGGCAGGCTCTAACGGAAGACTGGCCGCTTTCGCGTCTTGATTCGACCTTGCGTGCCATATTGCGCGCCGGAATTTGGGAGCTTCGTGGCAAAGCGGATGTGCCAACCGCGGTTATCGTTTCCGAATATGTGGACATCGCCAAGGCATTCTATTCGGAAGACGAGCCAAAGCTGGTCAATGCTGTTCTGGATCGTTTGGCGTTCGAGCTTCGTGGTGAAAGCAAGGGCGTAAAAGGCCCCAAGCGCTGATATCTGCATAAAGGCTCATGCCTGATAAATACTGAGGGCGTCGTGACAGATAATTCGGATCAAAGCGAATTTGAGTCCTTGGCCCGGATAAAGTTGAAGCAAGCAAATTATCTCGTTGATGACGCCGGGCAACCGGTAGAAGCCGTGCTTATATATGACGAGATTCTTGCAGGCGTCATCAATTCTGATGATTTGACCTCCCGGGAATTGCTTGCGGATGTTATGTTTCACAAATCGATAGCACTTTTCGATCTGGGACAGATTCAAAACGCCGTCACATTAACGAATGAAATGATCGCTCGTTTTAGTGCGGCGGAGTTTGTTCTGCGCAAGGCTGTCTCTCACGCGCTTTATCTGGCGGTTTTTATCTTGAGGAAAGAGCATCCAGGTCACGAGCAGACCCTTATAGAAATTTGCGATAAAGCTGCTGTGCTGTTCGGCAAGGAAACAGATATTTGGATGCGCGATCGGTTGCTCAACTTCCTGAATGAAAAAAGCTTTGCCCTGATAGTTTTGGGGCAGCTGGATGAGGCAATTGCACTTCGGAATGAGGTCGCTGCTCGGTATAAGGATGATCCTGATCAGGATCTTCGTCAGCGTGCGGAGCGCATTTGCGAGTTGATGGATATGCGTCTCACCGGTACCGCATCTGGTTAAAGCGGCTGCTCCAAGCTAGTTTACTGATGGCATGTTATCTGCACTGGCTTGCCATTTTCTCCATCTGCACTTCCTGCTTTTGGTCTATCGTTTTGATCTGAATACGAAAGACCTTGACGTTTTCGCATTTGCTTCGCTACTCCTTACACATACGGTCGCGTTTCTGCCGGCCTGGCAGCTGCGTGTGCCGTACCGAACCTGACCCGGGGAGGGGTTTTTCCGGTCAAATCTGAGGGAGTGGCATGACAATACTGTTTCTGGTCATTGCCTGCGGTCTGCTGTCCATCGTCTATGCGGTTCTAGCCACCAAATCGGTGCTTGCTGCAGACCAGGGCAATGCGCGCATGCAAGAAATCGCCGGTGCAATTCGTGAAGGCGCACAGGCATATCTCACACGTCAATATACCACGATCGCCATTGTTGGCGTGGTTGTTTTCATAGCAGTCTGGTTCCTGCTTACTGGGACGGCGGCTATAGGCTTCCTCATTGGGGCGGTACTCTCGGGTCTGGCAGGTTTTATTGGCATGCATGTCTCGGTTCGCGCCAATGTGCGCACGGCACAGGCGGCTTCACGCAGTCTTGCTGCCGGACTTGAAATCGCATTCAAGTCGGGTGCTATTACCGGTATGCTGGTTGCGGGCCTCGCTCTGCTGGGCGTTGCCGTCTATTACTGGATACTCACCGACATTCTCGGTTATGCTCCAGCTGACCGTGCGGTAATCGATGCTCTTGTATCGCTTGGCTTCGGTGCTTCGCTGATTTCAATCTTTGCCCGTCTCGGCGGCGGTATTTTCACCAAGGGTGCTGATGTCGGCGGCGATCTGGTCGGCAAGGTCGAAGCCGGTATTCCGGAAGATGATCCACGTAATCCTGCAACAATTGCGGACAATGTCGGCGACAATGTTGGTGACTGCGCGGGCATGGCTGCGGACTTGTTCGAAACCTATGCGGTGACGATTGTTGCCACCATGGTTCTCGGCGCGATCTTCTTTGCAGCGACGCCTGTCTTAAGCAGCATTATGCTGTATCCGCTGGCAATCTGCGGCGCCTGCATTCTTACTTCTATTGCAGGAACTTTCTTCGTCAAACTTGGCGCTAACAACTCCATCATGGGCGCTTTGTACAAGGGCCTGATCGTAACCGGCCTTTTGTCCATCGTTGGTCTTGCACTTGCAACCTGGGCAACGGTTGGCTGGGGCGAGATTGGTACAGTGGACGGTCAGGTTATTACCGGGCTTAATCTGTTCTATTGCGGTATTCTCGGACTTGTCGTCACTGCGTTGATCGTTGTGATTACGGAATACTATACCGGCACCAACAAGCGCCCGGTCAATTCAATCGCTCAGGCTTCGGTCACTGGTCACGGTACAAACGTGATCCAAGGCCTCGCAGTATCGCTTGAATCGACTGCTTTGCCTGCATTGGTGATCGTTGGCGGCATCATCTGGACATACCAGCTTGCTGGATTGTTCGGGACCGGTATCGCGGTCACAGCAATGCTCGGTATTGCCGGCATGATCGTTGCTCTGGATGCCTTCGGTCCAGTTACCGACAATGCCGGTGGTATTGCGGAAATGGCTGGTCTCGATCCGGAAGTTCGTAAATCCACCGATGCGCTTGATGCTGTGGGAAATACGACGAAGGCAGTAACCAAGGGCTATGCCATTGGTTCGGCAGGTCTTGGTGCGCTGGTTCTGTTCGCAGCCTATTCAAACGATCTGAAGTTCTTCATTGCAGAGGCCGACAAGGCGGGTGCTACGGCGTTTTCTTACTTTAAGGGAATTGGTGCAGTTTCGTTCGAACTGTCCAATCCCTACGTTGTGGCTGGGCTTATCTTCGGTGGCCTGATTCCTTACCTCTTCGGTGGTATCGCGATGACGGCTGTCGGTCGTGCTGCCGGTTCCGTTGTGGAAGAGGTTCGTCGCCAATTCCGCGAAAAGCCGGGTATTATGGCGGGTACAGAACGCCCGGATTATGCTCGCGCCGTGGATATTCTCACCCGTGCTGCCATCAAGGAAATGGTGATTCCGTCACTCCTGCCGGTTCTTGCGCCGCTCGTTGTCTATTTCGGCGTGCTGCTCATTTCCGGCTCGAAAGCCTCCGCCTTTGCGGCGCTCGGCGCATCGCTGCTTGGTGTGATCATCAATGGTATCTTTGTTGCCATCTCGATGACATCCGGCGGCGGCGCGTGGGACAATGCGAAAAAGTCCTTCGAGGATGGATTTGTCGACAAGGACGGTGTTCGCCACCTCAAAGGCTCGGACGCCCACAAGGCATCTGTGACGGGTGATACTGTCGGCGATCCTTACAAGGACACTGCCGGTCCTGCCGTCAACCCGGCAATCAAGATCACTAATATCGTGGCCTTGCTGCTATTGGCTGTCCTGGCTCATCAATAAGAGTATGGATGCAGTTTCCCGAAGAAACTGCATCCATTCAAATAACAAAAAACCCGCGAAACACTGTTTTCGCGGGTTTTTCTTGTTGAGACTGTTGTTATTGGCCGGATGGTCCGCCACCGCCGAGCGATGGAGGGGCCTTGCCCACACCTTGCAAGAGCTGGCCAAGGAAGGAAAGATCCTTGCCGCCTGTCGGTGTGGTTCTGCTGATGAAGTCGAAGACCTTGCCGTCCTGCAGGCCATAATTGGCTATATTGGAAACCTTGGAGTCCTTGTCGAAATAAACGGCAAGGATACGGCGATCAGTCACCTTGGGCTGCATGAACGCAACGCTACGATGCCGCTTTTGTGAAATGTAGTAGAACACTTCATTGTCGAAGGTTGCTGTTGTTGATGGGCTGCCAAGCGAAAGGACGACCTGTTCGCGGCTTGATCCGACAGGAACAAACTCAAGGGTTTTCTCATCAAGAACATAACCCTGACTCAATGTTTCCGAAGGATTGAGGCTTGCGGTGTTGCAACCGGCAAGTCCTGTAGCCAAAACGAAAGTTCCCGCGAGAAAATATCCGCGTGAAACATGGGTCTTGAAAATCCGCTGCAGCAACGACATCTCCATTTCAAAGTGGGCGCAAGTCTTTCGCTGCCCGCAGAACTTCGGTAAACCACCTTGAAGTCCGATGCAACATGCGACTCATGCTGCGTCCCCGGTTCAAGTGAAAGCTTAATCAATGATTCTCAGTCTGTTCAGCCGCAAGGCCAAGGCAAATGAGGCGATAACAATCGCCATCTACGAAACAATCGTGGCAGCGGCGCGGCAGCCATATTTTTATTCTGACCTGGATGTGCCCGATTCACCCCTTGGTCGCTATGAAATGCTTTCTTTGCATGTTTTTCTGTTTATCCGGCGTATCAAAGGCAGGGGTGATGCTCTCAAATCAATCGGGCAGGAGGTAACAGATGAGTTCTTCCGCGATGTCGATCATTCCTTGCGGGAACTGGGGATTGGTGATTCCGGTGTGCCAAAGCGTATGAAGAAGCTTGCAAGAATGTTTTATGGCCGTATCGAATCCTACGACAAGGCGCTTGAAAATAACGACCAGAGCGAGTTGGCAACTGCATTGGCACGAAATATATGTCCCGATAATGCTGGCTGGACAGGAAGTGCAACGCTGGCAAAATATGTGGAACAGGTAGTCCTGTTGCTGGAGACGCAGCCCGATGATGTTCTGGCAAGCGGAACAGTGGTATTTCCTGATGCCGCTGTGACCCTTTCCGGGCAGCAGGCTTAAGGAGAACTCGATGGTTAGGAAAATGGACGGGGCTTTGAGTTTTCCTGTGCAGGTAAAGCGATTGCCGCAAAAGGGATTGACCATAAAAATCGAGGCCGATGCCAAAGAACGCGATGCCTTGCGGGATTTTCATGAACTTGAAGATGTAAAATCCTTCAGGGCAGATTTGCAGATTGTTCCTTGGAAAAAGGATGGTGTCCGGGTTCGCGGCACCGTCAAGGCCGATATCGTTCAGTCTTGTGTTGTCACACTCGAGCCTATCGACGCAAAAATCGACGCTGAAATCGATAGCCTTTTTGTGCCACAGGATTCCCGGCTGGCCCGCTTGCCGCTGGATGAGAACGGTGAACTTATCATCAGCGCTGACGGTCCGGACATACCGGAGACATTTTCTGGCGATAGCCTGGATGCAGGTGCCATCGCGGAAGAGTTTTTTGAGCTGGCAATAGATCCCTATCCCCGTAAGCCAGAGGCTGAAGCGGCTGCGCCGGTTGAGGCAACGTTCGGGACCGAAGGGCCGGATGAAAAGCCGGTCAATCCATTTGCGGGTTTGAAGGACTGGAAACAGAAGACTTGATTGGTAGTGCTTGATGCTAATAAGTAGCAGATTACTGGCCGGAATGAGAAAATTTGGAGCCGGTATGGGGGGAGTATTGGGCGATTATTTAGTTCAGCAAGCCATTGGCTGGCAGAATCCGGTTGTGCGCACGAGCAAAATGGCTATTTTCGCCGAGTCTTTTCAAAACCTAAGAACTGAACAGGACAGGACAATCAAGAGTGATTAGAATTTCGATTGACGCCATGGGCGGCGATTTCGGTCCTGAGATCGTAGTTCCCGGCATGGCGACGGCGCTGGAGCGCCATCCCGATATCCATTTTGTGATTTTCGGGCGTGAAGAAGAAGTTCAGCCGCTCTTGGCAAAGCATCAGGCATTGTCCAAGGCGTCCACGTTTCACCACTGTGACGTGTCTGTGCGAATGGATGAGAAGCCGAGTCAGGCGCTGCGTAATGGCCGTTGGAAATCATCCATGTGGCGTTCGATCGAGGCGGTGAAAACCGGTGAGGCCGATGCCTGCGTCTCAGCGGGCAATACCGGCGCGCTGATGGCCATGTCAAAATTCTGCCTTCGCACCATGGCAAGCGTCGAGCGACCTGCAATAGCAGGTATATGGCCGACACTGCGCGGTGAAAGCATTGTTCTCGATATTGGCGCGACCATTGGTGCAGATGCCCAGCAACTCGTTGATTATGCGGTCATGGGGTCTGCCATGGCGCGTGCACTCTTCGAAATCAAACGCCCGACGATCGGTCTTTTGAATGTGGGTGTCGAGGAAATCAAAGGTCAGGACGACGTTAAGGATGCGGCACGCATTCTTCGTGAAATTCCGTTGCCAAGCCTTGAATATTACGGATTTGTCGAAGGTGACGATATCGGTAAAGGCACGGTTGATGTGGTTGTGACCGAAGGTTTTACCGGCAATATTGCGCTAAAGGCAGCAGAGGGAACTGCAAAACAGTTTGCCCAGTATCTTCGCGAGGCCATGAGCCGTACTCTGATGGCGAAGATAGGATATATTTTTGCCAAGGGCGCTTTCGATCGCCTGCGGGAGAAGCTCGACCCTCGCAAGACCAATGGCGGCGTGTTCCTCGGGTTGAACGGAATTGTTATCAAGAGTCATGGTGGCACCGATGCACTCGGCTTTGCTGCGGCCATTGATGTAGGTTATGATATGGCCAAGAACGGATTGCTCGACAAGATCGCAGCCGATCTCAGCCATTTCCACAAGAGCCCCGTCGGCATTGCTTTCAAAGGCGAAGCTGAACCGGAGGCTGACGTCGAAATAGAACAACAGGCAGATAAATGATTAGATCCGTTGTTAAAGGGATAGGGGCGGCCAAACCGGCTCGTCTCGTCAAAAATGCCGATCTTGAGGGTGTGGTTGAGACCACGGACGAATGGATCGTTCAGCGCACGGGCATCCGCCAGCGCTATATTGCGGGCGAGGGTGAGACAACTGCATCGCTCGGCGAGGCGGCAGCCCGTGCGGCGCTCGACAATGCGGGCATGACACCGGACGACATTGATCTGATCATTCTTGCCACATCAACGCCCGACAATACGTTCCCTGCATCCGCAGTGGACATTCAGGCTCGCCTTGGCATGACTCATGGCTTTGCCTTTGACATGCAGGCTGTGTGTTCCGGCTTCGTCTATGCGGTTACCACCGCTGACCTTTATATTCGCGGCGGCATGGCCAAGCGTGTTCTTGTCATCGGCGCGGAGACATTTTCGCGTATTCTCGATTGGAATGACCGCACGACTTGCGTTCTGTTTGGCGATGGAGCTGGCGCCCTCATCCTTGAAGCGAGCGAAGGGCGCGGTTTGACGTCGGATCGCGGCATTCTCACAGCCAATCTTCGTTCCGACGGTTCACACAAGCAGAAGCTTTATGTGGATGGCGGACCGTCATCGACGCAGACCGTTGGACATCTGCGCATGGAGGGCCGTGAGGTCTTCAAACATGCCGTCGGAATGATCACGGATGTCATTGAGGCATCGTTTTCCGAGGCTGGAATTACCGCTGAAGATGTCGATTGGTTCGTGCCGCATCAAGCCAACAAGCGAATCATAGATGCCTCAGCCAAGAAGCTGAATCTGGCCGAGGAAAAGGTCGTCATTACAGTTGACCAGCATGGAAATACATCAGCAGCTTCAGTACCCTTAGCTCTTGCGACGGCCGTTGGTGACGGGCGCATCAAGCAGGGCGATCTGGTGCTGCTGGAAGCCATGGGCGGGGGCTTTACGTGGGGTGCAGTTCTGCTACGGTGGTAACTAACCCGGTTGGGTCGGCAGATTAGGTAACGAAGTTTCCCATCCTGCTTGCCCGATCAGTTTTCATCCTATAACTTCCGCTGTCACCGATAGTTTTGCAACAAACGAGAGCTTTGAGATCGTATGGGGGGTAAAACCATTACGCGCGCTGATCTGGCTGAAGCAGTCTATCGCAAGGTAGGGCTTTCACGCACGGAGTCAGCGTCACTTGTCGAGACCATTCTTGATGAGGTCTGTGATGCAATCGTCCGCGGGGAGACCGTCAAATTGTCGTCTTTTGCGACATTTCAGGTCCGGGACAAGAATGAACGCATTGGGCGCAACCCGAAAACAGGCGAGGAAGTACCGATCCTGCCGCGGCGCGTCATGACGTTTAAAGCGTCAAATGTGCTTAAACAGCGCATCTTACGTTCGCATCAAACCCGGAAGAAAAAATCAGCCTGACGGGTAGCGTCACCTGAGCTTTGAGCGAGATTGCTGGGGGTAGTCTCGCATCAAGCTTGAAAAATTACTGATAAACCGCTGAAATACACGTCGAATCAGAATTTCTCCTTACTGCGCCGTGCGCATAGCGCATAAAGGACGCAGTAACGCTTTGGCTCAAGGGTGAAATCATGGACAAGAGTCCCGACGCATTTAGAACCATCAGCGAAGTTGCCGAAGATCTGGATTTGCCGCAGCACGTCCTGAGATTTTGGGAAACCCGGTTCACGCATATCAAACCGATGAAACGTGGCGGCGGACGGCGTTATTACCGCCCTCTTGATGTCGATTTGCTCAAAGGCATCCGCCATCTCCTTTATGACCAAGGCTACACCATAAAGGGTGTCCAGCGTCTTTTGCGCGAGAACGGCACGCAGTTCATTATAGCGCTTGGCAGCGGCGATATTGCTGCAGCCGAAACCATCAGCCAGCAGAAACAGGCCCATGCACGCCAAGAAGAAGCTTTGGCGGCAGAGCAGAGCAGGGCCGACGCTGACGAGGAAGCCGCAATTATGGGAGCACCCAAGGCGGCACCACATGGTCGGCGTCTCTTCGGGCTGATCAAGGGTGATGATGAAGGCCCAGTCGCTGCTGATGGCAAGCGCCTGTCCAAAGACAACCGCTCATTACTGCAGGAAACATTGTTCGACCTGCTCGAGTGCAAACGACTCCTGGATCAAGTGCGCTAACCCTCAAAATTTGAGATGTTTCAAGCCAAAGAAAAACCCGGCACTGAGGCCGGGTTTTGTGGCTGTGGGGTGACAGCCGTACTGGTGGGGGGCCAGTATGCTTATAAAATGCGCTGGAGAGATAATGGTTCCAGCAAAGGCGAAATTATTTTCAACGCGCCAGCATTCCAATAATAACACCAAGTCCAGCGATCATGACCAATGTGGAAATCGAGTTTTGCGTTGGAATATCTCCAACCCGCTTTGCCTGATGCCCAATCGCGCTGGCGGCTCTGGCTCCACGGCGTCCAATTGTGCGCGCAGTGGAATAATTTACGTCTTCATCTTCAGTCAGATCGTCGAAAACTCTGCTGCCCTTGTCGGCAAGTGTTTTTGTAATTGCCGCCAGATCGCGCTTCAATTGGGCGATCTCGCTTTTCAGGCGTGCCTTATCGGCTTCGCTTTGAATTGTATCGGCTATATCGTCCATGATGCTCGTCCTTCAGATTACCGGCGGGAAAACAGGCCAATCAAAAGAGCAGCCCCAGCAACTATTGCGAGCGTGGCAACCGGATTTTCCTTCGCCGTATCAGCGGCATAGCGGGCCTGCTTGGTTGCGACACGCTTGACTTCATCAAACCGCTCTGAGCCCAAATCCGACAGACTTGCGGAAATCTTCGAAATTTCCTTGCGTAGTGCTGCAATCTGCGCCTCTACGTCACCCTGGATGTCGTCTGCGTTCTTGGAAAATATTGCCATAGTCAAATGCTCCTGTTTAACACACGACCTATAACGGTCTGGTCTGACGAATGTTCCCCAGCAAAATCGATTGGCAGTTGAGAAGGACGACAAGCCCGGTAGCAAACATGGACTATCTTATAAGCTGTTGCTTGGCTTGGTATATTTGCAACCCTGTTCATTTCTGAATTGCAATGCTTGGGGACTTAAATGAAGAATCCGTTGGACGCCATATTTTCGCAGAATGCTCAGCGAAACATACAGGATCAAGCCTATCACATGCGTCCTGATGTACAGGCGAGGGACAAAGCTGCCCTTGATGCCTATGCAAAGCAGAGCCTTGATGGCGATCTGCAGAGCTTTGCACAAAGACATCTGGGTCCACTCCTGACGCCATGGATCATATCGGGAATGGATGATTTTTCGATCTCAGCGGGAACATTTGGTGCGCATATAGGCATTGAACTTGGTACGCTCGACGTACCCCTGAAGAACGGACCTAAAGGCAAGATTATCAAGCTCAAGGGCACGCTTGGCGGAGGGATGACAGTTAGTGCAGATATGGGGTTGCCATTCGAGATTGATCTGCCAAAAAAACTTGGCACTGCTCTAAAACCCGCAATAAAGAAAATTGAGCCGGTTGTAAGAAAGGTGGATGAAATCGCACAGAAACTTGGCCCGAAATTCAAGTTTAAGCCGGTTCCGCTAAAGGACAACATCCAGAGTCAAATCGAAGGGGCATTGGATGATGTTGCCGAAAAGCTGCATGATACGCCCGATGAGATCATCACTTTCAAAGGCCCATTCTGGAAGGAAAGCAAGGGTGTTGAGAATTTCACTGGCCTGACTGTCATATGCAAATACGAGCTTGGTCTACTCATGGGCGGTATGATCACCAAAAACCACGAAGGTTTTAAGCGGCTCGAAGCGTGGGAGAAGATGTTCGGACGAAAAGCAGCCCTGACAATCATCCTGTTCAATTGCAGCAGATTTGCTGGTGGGCTCGGTCCAAAAGCCTGTGCTCTAACCTGTAATGCCTTTGCAATATGCGTGTCAGAAGGGCTTGCGGCAACGCTGGCCAGCATAGGTGTTACCAACTTGGTGTATAATCTGAGTATCCGCTCGGCTTGATCGTAATCCTACCGCACTAACCTTCGTACGGAAACAGGATGCAGGCTGCCCAGGTGGCAGCGATGAATGCGATGGAAATCGCTAGCATGGACATGGCATCGCTTCCCCCTCGTTTTTTGGGAAAGTGTGCCGATGTCCTTTTTGTGAATCAACCCGAATAACGACAGAAAATGCATCTCATAGCCACGAGAGCCCTTCTTGCGGAAACAGAACCGCTATTTGAACAGGAAATTCTGGCCGGCTTAGCTCCCTTTTAGTTTTCGTAATCAAGTTTGGGATACCAGTTACTGCCACGACCCTCCGGCGTCATGTCCAGAATGTTCCACAGCGGCATGAGATCGGGCGCACCACGCGGATCCTGTCCGGGATCAGCAGTTTTGCCGCCCATCTCGCCGCTCCAGAAATGGTGGATAACGCCATCGCGCCGGGTAAACACATTGATGGCGGCATCATCGTCACCCTCAGCGCTTACATAATCCCTGCTGTATTCACCGGTAAGATCGGTATAGAGCTTCAGGCCAGTCCATCTGCGCTCTTCCTTGAATGCCAACAGACGATCAATTGGCGACCGCGCGACGATGGCAAGTGAAGCACGTTGATCGACATCCTTTGCTTCTCCATCCCAAGCGGACAGCAGTGATGTGCACATGGGGCAGGGTCGTTTACGTTGCGGACCGAACATATAGCTGTAGACAATCAATGTCTGCTTATCGCCGAACAGGCTGGCAAAATCGCCATGTCCATTCTCACCTTCGAATTTGTAGGGAGCCGTTACTCTCCCGCCCAATGGCAATGCCCGGCGTTGTTCCGCCACCCGTTCAATGTGCCGACGCAATTCGATCTCTTCCGCAAGCAGGGCATTACGGGCATTGCGATACTCTTCGCTCTCGTTGGGATAGTGCGCCCCATTTTTCAGGGCTAACTCGCTTGCGGGTGCCAGTGTTGCATGACTGCTCATTTTACATCTCCTCACATGCCTAAAGATCGCCGTCAGCCAAACCATTTCATCAGCGTAGCTTGACCATGTAAAATAGGTTGATATCAACATAATAGGCGATTGTCAAAATTGATATGTTCGCAAGGTGAAGAAGACGTGACGAGAATACTTGAATCCATAGAAAATAGGACTTGTCTGAAGTAGCCGAACCCAAATGGCCCGGCTACCATGAAGACTATGCTCCATATTATATCACTAGAAAATCCGCATTGGTTAGCGCGAGGCCTTTGCTCAATGTTGCAAACTGGGTGGCTCCACCAGCGGCTGTGCCGTTGCTGTCATAGATAAGAGCGCCTGTTGTTGAATTGTAGATAATCCTGTCGCTGGCGTCCGCTGCTGCTGTGCCGATGTGGAAAGCCGTTGCTGCCAACGCCCCAGTAGCTCCGAGCTTGGTGAATATGGCGTTGTCCATCCAGATCGTGTCTGCGACTACATTGAAATCGGTGATTGTATCGCGATTGTTGCTGGCCGGTGCCGTGTTGAAAACAAAGGCGTCTCTTCCTGCCCCACCTGTCAGCAAATCATTGCCAGCACCGCCACTGATGATGTTGGCGCCGCTATTGCCGACGAGATAATTGTTCAGGGCATTGCCAGTTGCATTGATGCTTGCAGAGCCGGTCAAAAGCACATTTTCAATGTGCTGCCCGCCAGTGGCAAAAGACACCGAACTCGACACAGTATCGGTGCCAGCGACATTTCCTTCGATTACCTTGTCGCCGGCATTGTCGATATAATACTTGTCGCTGCCGGCGCCGCCGGACATACTATCCGCGCCTGTTTTACCATCCAGACTGTTATTTCCGCTGTTTCCAACCAGCTTGTTGCCCAGCGAATTGCCTGTTGCATTTATATTGGCCGATCCGGTCAGCGTTACGTTCTCGATATATTGCCCGACTGTCGAAAACGATACCGAAGCTATGACCGTATCAATACCGGTTACCCTCGCTTCAACTACGCGATCTCCCGCACTATCCACGTAATATGTATCGTTGCCTTCACCGCCGACGAGCATATCCTTTCCGAATCCACCATCGAGAATATCGTTACCTGCCCAACCATAAATCGTGTCGTGGCCACCCCAACCACGCAGCGCGTTATTGCCGTTATTGCCGTAGATGAGATTGTTGAGTGAATTTCCCTGGCCATCAATATTGGCTGAACCTGACAGCGTTAGGTATTCCACATCGCCACTGACCACAAAACTGTCACTGGTCAAGCTGAACGAGATTGAAGATATGACGCGATCAATACCGCCCCCGGAAAATTCATTGACTTCGTCATCAGCACTGTCGACGTAGTAAATGTCGCTGCCGGTACCGCCGGTCATTCGGTCCTCACCGGTGCCGCCGTTCAGTATGTCATTGCCGGCGCCACCATTGAGTGTATCGTCACCGTCGCTACCAAAGAGGCGGTCGTTGCCGTCACCAGACGATATATAATCATCATCGGCACCGCCATCCAGAAAGTCATTGCCGATTCCACTGTAGAGTTGGTCCTCGCCACGACCGCCAAGCAGGGTGTCATTTCCGGGAACATCCGGGCCGCCATCCGTACCGCTACTGCCATAGCCGTAGATCAGGTCATCTCCGTCGCCGCCGTCCAGAATGTCACTGCCTGCGCCGCCATAAAATTGGTCATTGCCCAACCCTCCGGAAACTTTGTCGTTGCCATTGAGTGCATAGACAAGATCATTACCGGCGGTGCCGGTATAAACATCATCTCCATCGGTGAGCACCATTAGCAATCTCCATCTCTCTCAGGCACGGCAACGCCGTTGTTCAAATATCAAATGACCAGGAAAT
>NZ_AKIZ01000037.1 GCF_000282595.1 Phyllobacterium sp. YR531 | reverse complement strand
CCATCGGAGGCGCCCATCCTTCCCCAACTTCGAACGGCTCCGGAAGCAGTTCCCCGCGGGAAGGCACGCAAAGAATAAATCAGTGCTGATGCTGTTGGATAAGTTTCTGGAAGGGCTAATTATGCAGGGATTTACGCAGTTGATCTTCCTTGCGGGAGGAAAGGCGTATGCCTCAATGAGCCAGACCTGAGACGCCAAGCAGTCTTTCAATTGTATCGCCCTGTTGTCTCAGTTCTGCACTGGTGCCATGCCATGCCACGCGACCGCGTTCCAGAATGAGCACATGCTCGGCAAAGTCGAGTGCGCTTTGGATGCGCTGTTCAACCAGAAGAATGGTCATTTCCCCGCTGGAGGCAAGGCGTGCAAATGCTGCCATGAGTTCTTCGCAAATGACGGGTGCAAGTCCCTCCAGAGGTTCATCCAGCAATAAAACGCTCGGTTTTCCCAATATTGATCGCGCAGTAGAGAGCATTTGCTGCTCGCCCCCAGAGAGCTGGGAGCCAAGATTTTTACGGCGCTCCCTGAGGCGTGGAAACATATCATAAGATTCTTCCAGCGCGGATTGCGGGCGGCTTTTCAAACCGACAAAGAGATTTTCCTCGACAGTCAGCGAGGGGAATATACAGCGCGCCTGTGGGACGTAACCCAAACCTTTCAGGGCTCGCGCAGAGCTTTCCAGCGCTTCGATATTCGCGTCGCCAAGCCGTATAGAGCCAACATAGCGGCGCGTCTGTCCGGCAAGCGTTGCGAAGAGTGTTGTCTTGCCCATGCCATTACGTCCCAGCACTGCCATACGCGAACCGGAGGGAACAGAAAAGGAAATGTCTTCCAGAATGCGGGTGGGTCCGTAACCTGCATTGAGGCCTTTGACGTCAAGCGACGTTGCGGTCATGACCATAGCTCCCAAGATATGCTTCACGAACGCGTGGATCGCGCGTTACATCCGTTGGTGACCCATCAAAGATGATTTCGCCCGCTGCAAGGACAATCACCCTTTTGGCAAAACGGAAAACAAGGTCCATGTCATGTTCAATCATGAGGACTGCCAAGTCACCGGGCAGTTTTGACAAGGCTTCTTCGATCCGGCCTGTGTCGCTTTGCGGAACACCTGCAGCAGGTTCGTCCAGCAGCAGAACTTTGGGTCGAAGCGCCATGGCAAGGGCGATCTCCAGAAGACGCTGCTGCCCATAGGCAATCTCACGAACCTTCATATGCCGCATCGCCGTAAGGCCCAAGGTGGAAAGAAGTTCATCGACCTCAAACAGCATGCCTGGGTGAGATATATAGTTTCCGGCCATTCGACCGGATTTGCCGCTGCGTTGTAAAATTGCCAGAGCGATATGTTCCTCGGGTGTCATGTCAAGAAAAAGACGCGTCACCTGAAATGAACGCACGAGGCCATGGTGCACGCGCTGCGTTGGTTTGAAGTGTGTAACATCATTTCCGCCAAGCCTGACCTTGCCTGAGTCCGGTTTCAAATGCCCTGTTACGAGATTGACGAATGTGGTTTTGCCAGCGCCATTGGGACCGATCAGCGCGACCCGATCGCCGGGCCGCATGGCAAGTGTGACATTGCGGGTAACAGCAAGGCCGCCAAAATTCTTCTCGAGGTTATCCACCTCGAAGACAAAATCCGCGCTCATGACCGGCGTCTCCACAGGGATGGCAGGCGTTCGACAACTGTCCCGTAAATGCCGCGAGGTGCGCAGAGCACTACCGCGATGAGGAGGGCGCCTACCAGCGTAAGCCAATGGAACGGGTTTGCAGCGGAGACAAAATCTTCGAAAAACATGAAAACAAATGTTCCGATGAACGCGCCATAGAGTGATCCCGTGCCACCAAGAACGAGCATGACCAGCGCCTCTGCGGACATGGTGAAGCTCAGACTGTCGAGCCCTACGACCTGTGTGGAGATGGCAGTAAGCGCGCCGCCGACACCTGCTACTGCCCCGGAGATTGTGTACATTTTGAGCAGCGTTCCACGTACGGAAGCTCCCATCGCGCTGATGCGAACCGGGTCTTCCTTGATGCCCCTGCACAGCATGCCGAATGGGGATTGTACCAACTGGCGCAGAAGCATGAAAACGACAAGCAAAAGAACGATGCCGAAAATATAGGCCGTGCGGCCCCAAAGGTCGAACTGGAACAGTCCGAACACCGCATCAGGCGCAATACCTGACAGGCCATCACTGCCGCCCGTATAGGTCGAGGCTTTATTGGCTGCTTCGTGAAACAAATGAATGATTGCGATGGAAAGTACCAGCTGGGAAAGGCCATGCCCGCGGAGAATGATTGCGCCTGATAAAAGTCCCGCTACGGCACCGGCGGCGGCACCTATCACAACCATGGTAATTGGCTCGGTAATGCCGAAATGCACGGCAGCAATGCCAGCTGCATAGGCCCCGGAGCCAAAGAGCGCCGCATGGCCCAGCGTTGCGACACCGCAGTAACCCGTCACCAGATCAAGCGACAAGACCAGCAGGAGAATAGCGATAATGCGGGTCAGCAGCGCAAGATTATTCGGAAAAACCAGATAACCAAGGACTGCAAACAATGAGATGATGGCAAGGCCGATCAGATCGCGTTTAAGGTGACCGTGACCGGTTGGGGCAGAAGTTGCCAATGGTATTTCATTGACTGCAGTCATCTCAATTTGCCTTTCCGAGCAAGCCGCGCGGGAAGAAGCTGACAATGACAATCACAGCCAGATAGAAGAAGAACTCACCATATTCCGGCATGAGATAACGGCCCGTCGTGTCGATGCCCCCGAGCAGGAGGCAGGCCAGCAACGCACCTGGAATGGACCCTGCGCCTCCCACCGAAACCACAACCAGAAAGGTCACCATATAGCGCAGGGCGTAGTAGGGCTCGATTGGCAGAAGTTCGGCACCGACAACACCTCCGAAGGCAGCAAGGCCGACGGCGATTGCAAAGCTCGCAGCATAGACGACTTGCGTGCGCACGCCGAGGGCGGCAGCCATGGATGCATTGTCCACGGAAGCGCGCAACTTGACGCCGAAGGAGGTGCGCTCAATCAGGTACCAAAGGCCCAGTGCCACGGCGGCACCGCAGCCAATGGCGAAAAGCTTGTGCGCAGCGATAGACCGGAAACCAAGATCGATGGGTCCGCGCAAATGCTCCGGCAGGGGGATTGTTTTCAGTGTGGGACCGAAGACATAATTCGCAATACCGATGACGCAGAACGTAATCCCTATTGTCATCAGGACTTGTGTCAGTTCCGGTGCGCCATAGATACGGCGATAGAGCAGGCGTTCGACTGGAATTGCGATGATGATCGTGGCAAAGACGGCAAGAAGCACCGCGAAGCCATAAGCAAGGCCAAGATCGCGCACGGCATAGGACGCGATGTAACCACCTATCATAGCGAAAGCACCATGGGCGAGATTGACGACCCGCATCAGGCCCATGGTCACCGACAGGCCGATAGAAATCACAAAGAGCACCATGCCGTAGGCCAATGCATCGATTGCTATGCTGAAGACGGTCTGCATATGATGTTATCCTGCCTCGTCGGACATTACTTTACTGCTGCAAGGCCGGGATCCCCCTGCTTTTCAAAGGTCTTTATTTCCTTGTTATAAAAGGTTCCATCCTCGTGTTTGGCAACTTCGCGCAGGTAGATGTTTTGCGTTATGTGACGCGTTTGAGCATCGATCTGTACTGGTCCGCGGGGGCTTTCCCAAGCCAGCCCTTTCACCGCGTCGACTGCTTTTTGCGCATCTTGTGTGCCACCGGTCGCTTCGATCATCTTGTAAATCACATGCATGCCGTCATAGGCGCCGACCGATGGAAACGACAGTTCGGCGGGATTGCCGATCGCTTTGGAAGCAGCTTGGACAAATGCCTTGTTCTCGGCCGAGTCATGCGAAACGGCATAGTGGAACGTTGTGAGAATGCCGACCGCAGGATCACCAAGAGCGGGAAGGTCTGACTCCTGTGTCAAATCTCCGGGTGCAAGAAACTGGACACCAGCCTGTTTCAGACCGTTTTCATTATAGGCTTTGACAAAGCCAAGGGTCGTTGGGCCGGAAGGCAGGAAGGCAAAGACTGCTTCCGCACCGGAATCTTTCACGCGCTGCATGATCGGGCTGAAATCATTTGTTGCAAGCGGCATGCGGATCGACTCGACAACTGTGCCGCCTTCAGCACCGAACGTGGTCTTGAAAGCATTTTCAGCATCAACACCCGGTCCATAATCACTGACGACGGTGATGACTTTGCTGATGCCGCGCTCCTTTGCAACTTTTGCCATAGGAGCAGATGTCTGCCATGTGGTGAAGGATGTGCGGATAATCAGGGGACTCTTGGTGATGATTGCCGAGGTTGCCGCGTTCATCACGACAAGGGGTACATTTGCCTGCTCAAGCAAAGGGGTAACCGCCATCGCATCGGGTGTAAAATAGAAACCCGCGAGATATTGCACGCCCTCTTTGACAACGAGTTCCTGGGCCAAGGCTTTCGATTGGGCGGGGTCAGCCTGCGGCACGTCGCGATAGACGATCTCAATATCATTATCGCCGATCTTGCCAGCGCCATGGGTGGCGATATAGGCGTCGATGCCGGCCTTGAAATTTTTGCCCTGAAGCGCGAACGGACCTGAGAACGGCCCGACAACACCAATTTTGATAGTGTCGGCTGTGGCGGCGCTGCACATGGTAATGGCTGCGACCATAGAGATGATAATTTTCTTCATTCGTTCCTCCCTGGAACCCGATTTTATATTTAGTGTTTATCAGGCTTACGCCTCTCCCGGACAGCCATGCAACTTCAAATACTCCCAGTCTAATGTCGCAGACTGCGGGCGGGTGTAAAATGAAAAGTTCGATTCAATAAATAACCAAAAGCATATGTAATTTGTGATTTTAAGACCTTACTCACGGCATTCGATAACGATCATATCTCTTTTGTCCATCACTTGAAGGTTATGCATTATTGATCTCTCTAATAGGGCAGTCCGACATAGTTTTCCGATAAGGACGCGCTGGCGGCAGATGACTGTATGAGATAATCAAGCTCCGCTTCCTGAATACGCTGGCTAAAGGCGTCTGTTTCAGGAAAGCGATGAAGCATGGTTGTCATCCACCAGGAAAACCGCACAGCTTTCCACACGCGGGCCAGAGCTTTGCCGGAGTAGGCATCGAGCCCTGTTGGTGATTTTTCCAGATAGTATTCCCGCAATCCTTCAAACAGATAATGGACATCGCTTGCAGCAAGATTGAGCCCTTTTGCGCCGGTAGGCGGTACAATATGTGCGGCATCGCCGACAAGAAAAAGCCTCCCGAAACGCATCGGTTCGGCAACAAAAGAACGAAGTGGGGCGATGGATTTTTCGAAGGATGGGCCCGTGATAAGCGCCTGTGCATCTTCTACAGGAAGTCTGCGACGCAGCTCGTCCCAGAAACGGTCGTCCGACCAATCCTCTATTCGGTCATCAAGCGGACATTGCACATAGTATCGGCTGCGGGTGAGCGAGCGCATTGAGCACAGGGCAAATCCCCGCTCGTGGCTTGCATAGATGAGTTCGTCGCGAACAGGATGTACCTCGGCAAGAACACCCAACCAGCCAAAAGGGTACACGCGTTCGAAAGTCCGGATTGCATCCTGTGGAACCGATTTGCGACTGACGCCGTGATATCCATCGCACCCGGCGATGTAATCGCAATCAATTCGATGTGTGGTGCCATCCTTCTCATAAGTGACGTAGGGGGAGGATCTGTCAAACCCATGAGGCTTAACATTGATGGTGTCATATATCGTCGTTGATCCAGCGGCTTCGCGCACTGTCATAAGATCGCTGGTCAACTCTGTCTGGCCATAAATCATGACCCGCTTGCCGGTGAGTGCGTGCAAATCGATTCGATGATTTTGACCACCGAATGCGAGCGAAAAACCCTCATGAGCCAAGCCTTCCGCATGCATGCGCCTGCCTGCTCCGGCCTTGTCGATGAGACCGACCGTGCCTTCTTCAAGAACACCAGCCCGAACCCTGTGCAGGATGTAATCCTTGCTTACGCGATCGAGAATTATGTTGTCGATTCCAGCGCGGGTCAGCAGCGTACCCAGCAACAATCCCGCTGGTCCGGAGCCGATGATAACGATCTTAGTGCGCATCGCTGCCGCTCCGCCCGATGGACTTTATATTGCTGCACATACTCAGCGCGAGGTTCAGAGAAGCTGCAGTTGCGATGGCCATTTGTGGAAGCAGCATCCATTCGAGCGACCATGCCGAACCCGAGCGCTCCTGTTCATGTACGAGTGCCAGATGCATGCCGGAGAGCTGAACCGCATTAAACCGGGCCAATGTCACAAGGAGTTCTGCTGCCACGGGATTCTGTTTATGGGACATGGCGGATGACGCGCCCCCACCATCAAGAACGATTTCCCCAAGCTGGGCCAGTAATGCAATATCCGCACCGAATTTACCGAGTGTTCCAGTGATCAACGACAGAAGGCTGGAGAATTCGGCAAGCCGATCACGCTGGCTATGCCATTGTGGTGCATCACCAAGTTTGAGCGTGCGGGCCAAGTTTGTGCGTACAGTAACGGCCTTACTTCCGAGACGATCCAGCGTTCCTGCTGCACCACCCAACTGAACGATAAAGAGCGCTTGAGACTGGATAATGAGTCGCTCGCGATGGCGGATCAAAGGATCGCGCCATGCGTCGATGCGATCTGTTACCTTGATTGGTATGGCGGGTTGCATTCGTGTGCGACCCATCAAAGCCTTTGCCCCATGCTTTTTATCAAGATGTGACAGAGCCGAAATCACAGCCTCCAACCGCGTATCGAGGATACGGCTAAGGGTTTTGAGCCGGAGAATCAGGCTTGTGTCGATCACATCCTGGCTCGTCGCGCCAAAATGGACCGATGGGGCATGTTTTTTTCCCACTGCCTTGCGCAATTGATTGACAAGTTCCGGTACCACAACGCCATCTTTACCGGTAGCCAGCTTGAGCGCCTCGTAATCTGGCGCAAATGATTGGCAGATCGTGGTGATGCAGTCAGCGGCATCTCGACCAATAAGCCCGGCTTCTGCTTCAGCCTGTGCCAAGGCAGATTCGAATGCAAGCATGGCTCGCATATCCGCTTCCGCCGTAAACAGGCTTGACGCTTCCGCATCGCCTAACAGACCGGACAGGAAAGGGTGGTCGAATGGAGATGCACTCATGTCCAGCTTTCAGATATCGAGAAAAACAGTTTCCCTGTCGCCTTGCAGGTAGATGTCGAAACCGTAATTGTTTCCTTCACGTGACGCGATCAACGTTGAAACCCTGACTCTATGTTCGATACGGGCCAGCAGGGGATCTTCTGAATTTGCCTGTTCCTCGTCGCCGAAATACATGCGTGTATGGAGGCCGATATTGATGCCTCGGGCAACGATCCAGAAAGAGATATGGGGTGCCATCAAGCGCCCATCCTTGTACGGAACCCGGCCGGGCTTGATGGTTTCAAAACGGAATTCGCCGCTTTCCATATGTGTTGGCTGTCTACCCCAGCCGGTAAAGTTCGGATCGGCTGTTCCGCGCAATTCGGAGTGACTGTTGTAGAAGCCCTGACTATCCGCCTGCCAGATTTCGATCAACGCATCGCGCAACGGCGCTCCTGCTCCATCGAAGACCTTGCCGCAAATAGTGATACGTTCGCCTTTGGTTTGTTCATTGACCATGGCGCTTCCGAGGTCGCTCTCGTAAACGCCTTTAATATCCACAAAGTTGGGGAGCAAACCGATATGAACATAGGGTCCTGCGGTTTGTGACGCGCTTTCTTTCAGAATACCAAGGGATTGTGCCATCAGTTGCCCTCCAGCCTGTTCTCGAAAAGGGTCGAGCGACGGCCGCGAAGGACTATGTCGAATTTGTAGGCGCGGGCATCCATGGGAATCGTATTGTTCATATCAAGCGCTGCAATCAACTGTTCGATGGCAGCCTTGTCCGGAATTGTTTTGACTATCGGACAACTCCAGATCATCGGATCACCATCGAAATACATTTGGGTTATCAGGCGTTGTGAAAAGCCGTGACCAAACACCGAGAAGTGAATATGGGCGGGGCGCCAGTCATTAACGCCGTTGGGCCAGGGATAGGCACCCGGCCGGACTGTGCGAAACCTGTAATAACCGTCTTCATCGGTAATGGTTCTTCCGCATCCTCCGAAATTTGGATCGATGGCTGCTAAATATGTTTCTTTCTTGTGACGGTAGCGCCCGCCGGCATTTGCCTGCCAGAACTCAAGCAGGGCGCCAGAGACGCCCTTGCCGCGCTCGTCGACTACGCGCCCATGAACGATGATACGTTCACCAATAGCGGATTCACCCGGTGCGGCATAATTATGGATCAAATCATTATCGAGCTCGCCGAGAATCGACGGGTTGAAGACCGGACCAGTGATTTCAGACAATGTCCCATCAAGGGAAAGCAAAGCCTTCTGGGGAGACCGCAGGACGCTGGTTTTATAGGTTGGTGTAAGAGCGGGCGGATGGCGTGTGTGATCCCGTGCCCAAAATGCTCCGGTTTCCGGTTTCTTGTTCGACATGTTTCCTCCTCATGCCGCCTGTTCGTCTTCTAGTTCCTCATATACCTGCTTGGTCAGTTTTATCGCGTGATTGGCAGCAGGCACGCCCGCATAGATGGCAACGTGCAAAAGGGCTTCGCGAACATCTTCCTTGGTCGCGCCGGTATTTATCGTTGCGCGAATATGCATGGTCAATTCTTCGTCCTGTCCGAGCGCTGCAAGCAAAGCGATTGTCACGATTGACCGCTCGCGTTTGGTCCATTGCGGCCGTGACCAGACATGGCCCCATGCAGCTTCTGTAATCAAATCCTGAAAGGGAACATCAAATTCGGTCTTGCTTGCTTCAGCCTTATCGACATGCCTATCACCCAGAACAGATCGGCGGGTTTCCATTCCCTTGTTGTAGCGCTCGGAAGGACTTTTCATTTGACACTAACCATTGGATTTTCCCCCAAGCTTGAACTCGTCGATAAAGGCAAGAATGATCGCAACGAGCATTTCAGGTTGTTCCACGCAAGGAATGTGCCCGGAATTCTCGATTACCTCGTAGCGTGCATTGGGGATCAGTTTTGCCAGCGACAGGACCAGGTCAGGAGGTGTCGAACCGTCCTGATCGCCTACAATGCAAATCGCCGGTACTGAGATTCTGCTAGCAGCTTGCGTAAAATCAGCATCGCGCAGTGCAGCACATGTTCCCGCATATCCGGCCAATGGCTGCCTGATCAGCATGTTTCGATAACCAGCCAAAGCTGCGCTGCTATCGCGATGAAAAGGTGGAGTGAACCAGCGCTGAAGCACCGTATCTGCGATGCTCTCAATACCGCTTTGTTCAAGCGTGGCCATACGTTCATTCCAGAAATCGGCAGTTCCAATCTTGTGGGCAGTGTCGCAAAGGATCAGAGCCCGAACGAGATCGGGCCGTTTGGCATAAAGTCCCTGTGCAACAAGACCACCAACCGACAAGCCGCATATAATAGCGTCTTTGACATTGAGGAAATCAAGCAGTTCGGCCAGATCGTCTACATGGTCGTCGATTTTGTATGGAAATGTGCCGACACCGGAAAGTCCGTGGCCGCGCTTGTCATAGGTGACAATGGCAAAATCACCAGCAAGCCGGATGATGACATCGCGCCAGATTCGAAAATCTGTGCCCAACGAATTGGCAAATACGATGACTGGTTTTGATGCCGGTCCGCCAATAAGCTGATAATGCAGCGTTACTCCATTTACATCGGCAAATTGCACGGCTCTCTCCCTTTCAAACAAAATGATATGTGCGTACGGTTCTGTAAAATGAACTTTTGGGCTCAATCAATAACCCATTGGTTATTTTTTTATTGGCCTATTTGCAGTCTATTCGACAAGACTTGCATTCACGAGGTAGCGCATCGGGCCGGAAGTTGCGCTATCGAATGGCCAGCAGGTGGCAAGGACAAGATTCTTGCCGCTGGCTTTGACATCAATCCCCGAATGATCCCAGCGGACGACTTCGGTGCCAACGACTTTATAATGAAAAGTTTTGCCATCTTTACCCGTGACCTTGATGTCGTCATTGACGCGTATGTTTCTTAAAAACGCAAAATGGGTATCGCGGTGCGCCGCATAAACTGCCGTACCATCTTCTCCCGGTTCGGCGCTGCTCTCCACATGGCCGGGGCCAAAGGCAAGAGCCTGACCGCTTGCGCCATGCAATGCGATTGCGGTTTCGCCCAAGCGGGGAAGATCGATGCGGGCAACAGGCCAGGTATCGGCCCAAGACCATGGTTTGACAGGCTCGCCAGTTGCAATCGTTTCGCTGAATGCCCGCTCCAGCAGGATTTGGGCCAGCTGAGCCTTGGCATGGATCCACAGACCTTGACCAAATAAAGCAAAGCCGAACAGCGCTGCGATAATTGCAACCATTTTCAAAGCAGGGCGGAAAACCGCCCCGCTTTGATCTTTATGCGAAACCGCGATCATGATGCATTGCGTCCTGATTTGCGGTTGAAGAGTAACAGACCCGCACTGGCCAATAGGATCAAGAGGCCACCGAGCATTCGCAGCTCAGCGTCGGTTGCTGTCTGAGGAAGCGGAAGCTGCGCTGGTGCGTTCTCCACCAGAACCGGTTTCTGACTGTAGGCGATCTGTTCGACGCCGGAGGATTCCATATCTGCCTTGCGTAGTGTTTGCTCCCCGAACACCTTGTCGAAATCCCACCCTGCTGGAAGATTTAGCGGAACGTCAGAACGTGTCAGCGGCTTGTCCGCATCGCGCGATGGTGTCTTGTCTACAGCAACCAGACTTGTCAGCCGGGTTACAAGACCATGCTCCAATGCAAGGTTCAGGATATGCTTGTTGGCTTCGTCCGTGGTGATCGTACCGAGGGTGCTCTCGACTTCCGCATCAGAAATTTTACGGCGTGCCCAAAGCTTCGACAGACCTTCACCTGTTGCGGCATTGGCAAGGGGAACTGTCATCTCCCAAGGCTGCCTGCCGATCATGCCTTTGACTGTCAGCGTTCCCGATGGTGCACCAAGTTTCGCTGCAATGACCAAAGGTTCGCCGCGATAAAGATCCGGCAGGGTGGCGGGCGTCATATCTGCGTTACCAGACGAGAATTTGGCGACAAGATTGGTTACGACTGGGTTTTCGAGTTTTGCAAAGAGGTCACGCATACGATCATTGACCTCTTCGCCGGAACCTATGGACGTAAAGCTGCCACGACCGAGTTCTGCTGCACGGTTCATCAGATAGTTGTTTGGTGCCGAGCCGATGCCGACCATGAACACCCGCGACCGGCCACGCTTGGCAGCAATTGCATCAAGAAGCTGCTGTTCATTGCCGATTGCGCCATCGGTCAGGAAAACGATCTGGCGGATGAAGGATTGTTCCGCTGGACGGGGATCATTCAAAGCTGCCCGCAAGGGTTCCAGCATTTCCGTGCCGCCGGATGCCTGCAGATTGTTGACAAATGCGCGCGCCTTGGAGGTGTTTTCGCTGTTGGCGCTCACGGTATCGTTGAAAAGCAAATCCATCGTGTCATCGAAACGGATGACATTGAAGCGATCAGCAGACTTGAGACGGCTCAGGGCGTAATCGAGGCTGGCTTTGGCCTGATCCATTGAGGAGCCACCCATAGAGCCGGAATTATCGATAACGAACACGATCTCTCGGGGGCGTATGTCTTTCTCCTGTTCAATGACAGGAGGCGTAATATAGGCGAGGGCAAAATCATCCTTGCCGACGTGCTCACGGAAGAGACCGACTGCAGGTGCCTTGCTATCTTTGGGCGTCCAGGTCAGCTCGAAATCACGATCCGCATGGGCATTGTCGGCAAGAGTAATGACTTGCGTTTGATCATTGAGGCTCTCTGTTTTCACCGTATGGTGCCGGCTTTTGACCTCACCAAGTGCAAACCCAGCCTGCAGGCGAACCTTGATACTGACCGGGTTAACCGGAGCGTTGAGACGGGGATCAAGAACAGGCGCGGTAATTTTATCGCGATCCGGAACCGGGTCGGAAGCCGAACCCCAGCCAATTCCATTTGCTGAAATATCTGCCGATTGCGTTAAAGGCGCTGGATTGTAGCGTGGCGCAACCACAAGTGGCACACGCAGGGAAAATATATCACTGGAAAGGCGGATCGGCTCCTGAAAGTCGATCTGCACGACGACCTGTTCGTGTGGCCCGATATTGGCTACAGAATTTGTGAAAAGATTGGGGCGCTCCTGTTCCACCAGACTGGCTTTTTGACCTTGCGCCTTGGCAGTCTCATAGATTGCCTTGGCCTCCTGCCTTTCCTTGATATTGCCGACAATAACACGCTTGCCAACCACCATTTTGAGGCCGTGCACGGCGCTGTCTTCCGGCAATGGATAGGCATAGACCGCTTCAACCCAACCATTGGAGGGATTGGTGAAAATCTGAGTGATGCGGGCACGCGCAGTCGGGCCGCTGACAACAATATCAACATCTGTTGCCACGCGTGTCGCTTCCACGTAACGGCCTGGTTCCGAGCTCTTCAAAAGCAACGAGCCGGATTTGACTTCATCAAGTGTCATCAGTTGCGATTGCTGCGCGGCTGATGCTTCGGCACGGGCTGGTAGAGCGGAGAAAAGGGCGGCTGCAAGTGCAATCAATGGAAGTACCAGAATATTGATAAGGCCGATCGCCCGGCAACTCCGACCGACCCAGCGGGGCATTGATCTGTGTTTGCGATTAAGCGTTAGATAGTTCATCGGGAAAGCTCCTGTTGGTGCTCCCATCGGGAAGCTTTCCTCATTTCATCCACATGCCGTTTTACCGCCAGCGTAAGGTTCCGCGATGTTCCGCACGGGAGCGTCAACTACCGCCTTGCCGGATGCCATGATGTGTGGATATGTGAAGGAATGTGCGGTGCGTGACGTATTCGGGGCGGATAATGGACAGCGACGAACTATCTGAAAAACAGAACAGGGGTGTTGCTGCTCGGATACGTGAAGAGTTGGCACGCCGCAGAGTGTCGCGGCAATATCTTGCCGATCTGGCCAAGATCAGCCTTTCGACATTGGAAAAAGCATTGTCTGGTCACCGGCCATTCACGCTGGCGACGACGATCCGGCTTGAAGAAGCCCTGGCAATGCGGCTGCGGGTGTCAGAAACGCTGGATAACGTTGCTGCCATATCCAATGGTCACGCCGATGAGCAGTTTGGCGCTTATTCACGCGCGTCGGTCGCCTGGATTGAAGGCTTGTATCTCACCGTCCGGCCTTCGTTTGGCGACCGGCAGGCAATCTTTGCTTATTGCACCGAGATTCACTGGAATGAGGCGGCATCCAATCTCAGGTTCAATGAGAAAGACAGGCTGGACGCCGCTTTTACCCAGCAGGGAACTGTATCCATTCCCAATCTTTCGGGCCATATTTATCTTTCGACCAACACATCGGGACAGCAAAGGCTGATTATCGTTTCGCGGCCCTCGATTACCGGCGAGATGTATGGAATCTTGACTACATTGCAGGCAGGGCGCGGTGCACAATTGACACCGGTAGCTGCACCAATCGTGCTTATTCCGATGAAGGCGTTAGCGGATGCTCCGCTGGGACGGATTAACCCTGACCAGCCAGGTTTTGACGCCTATGCGGCATATCTCAAGCGCACTGTGGAAGAGCCGTTTGCCATGTTCCTGCCGGGTGTCGCAGCGCCATGATCGAGAACCGCATCAAGTTTCGCCATCTGTTTACGTTCCTTGAAGTGGCGCGGCAGAAGAGCGTGATGAAGGCGGCGGACCAGCTCAACATCAGTCAGCCAGCCGTTACCAAGACTATAAGGGAACTCGAAGACGTGCTCGGCGTGGCCGTTTTCGAACGGGATGGGCGCGGAATTCGCATTACACGCTACGGAGAGGCTTTCCTCAAACATGCGGGTGCATCCATAACTGCGCTGCGGCAAGGCGTTGATTCCGTATCAAGCGAGCTGAGCGGAGATGGAATACCAGTGCGCATAGGCGCCTTGCCGACCGTCTCGACCCATATTATGCCGCGCGCCATGCAACTGTTTCTTAAAGAAAAGACAGGAAGCCGTCTCAAAATCGTAACAGGTGAAAATTCGGTGCTGCTGGAACAGTTGCGGCTAGGCGATCTTGATCTTGTCGTCGGGCGGCTTGCTGCGCCAGAGAAGATGACAGGGCTTTCTTTCGAGCATCTTTACTCCGAGCAGGTCGTGTTTGCGGTGCGGGCAGGACATCCTTTGCTGGGCAGCGATAATGTCTTTTCGCGGCTGAGCGATTTTCCGCTCCTCATGCCGACACGCGCGTCAATCATCCGCCCCTTTGTCGATCGCTTTCTTATCGTCAACGGTATTGGCAGCCTGCCAACTGAGATTGAAACCGTTTCCGATGCGTTCGGGCGAGCTTTCGTCCGTATCAGCGATGCGGTCTGGATCATCTCTGCTGGCGTGGTTGCGAATGACCTGGCGGACGGCCTGCTGGCAACACTCGATATTGACACGCAAGACACCAAGGGGCCCGTTGGTTTGACTGTTCGTGCCGAAGTAATTCCTTCACTGCCGCTTTCCATCCTGATGCAGACGATCAGGGAAACAGCACGTGACATAGCCTAAAGCAGGACGAGCCGCAGTGCTGCTTGTGTCTCGCGCATGATTGGCAGATAGCGTCCGACCATTTCTGTCAGCTCCGTGCGCACAGCCTGTGTACCCACATTAAGGGCAGCAACCGTCGATCCGTTGGCACCTATAAGTGGAATGGCGATTGAACGCAGGCCCATTTCCAATTCCTGATCGACAATCGCATAACCTTGTTCGCGAACATGCTGAAGTTCGTTGAGCAACTCTTCAATGTTGGTCAAGGTGTGCTGGGTATTGGCTTTCAAATCCGTGGTCTCAAGAATGTTGCGAGCCTGTTGCCCGGGAAGGGTAGCGAGCAGCACGCGTCCCATTGATGCACAGTATGCGGGCAGCCGGCTGCCTGGACTCAGATTTATCGACATAACCCGCCGCTGGGCTGCACGGGCAATATAGACCACCTCATTTCCGTCAAGAACGGAAACAGAAGCACTTTCGCCTGTTGCCTCGGATAGACGGTCGAGAAATGGCTGTACGATACGCGGCAAGGGTGTTGCCGACAGATAAGCGTGGCCGAGACGCAGAACACGGGAGGTCAAGGTGAAGAATTTCCCGTCATAATGGGCGTAACCAAGCTTGGAGAGGGTCAGCAGACAGCGACGGGCTGTTGCCCGTTCAAGTCCAGTGATGGTGGACACATCCGTAATTGACAGACGGGGCGTTGCTTCCCCGAACGCCTCAATGACGCGCAGCCCTTTTGCAAAGCCGCTTATAAAATCCGTTTCACGCATAAAGACGCTCTCCAACTGAAGCATAAAGCTAGCACAGTTTGTGCGATATACGAACAAAAATCAAATAACGCACAAACTGTTTGACGTTTTGCTAGTCTGGTCCTTATCTGCACGTCGAATTGACCATTCATATGGTCAATTTTTTCGGAATTCCCCAATGAGATGAGGAGATTGCCATGGCTCGCCTGTGCTCACTTTCGCAAGCTGTTGAGGAAAATCTACGCGACGGCGATAGTGTTGCTCTGGAAGGCTTTACACACCTCATTCCTTACGCGGCGGGACATGAAATCATACGGCAGGGGCGAAAAGAGTTGTTCCTGATCCGCATGACCCCCGACATAATCTATGATCAGCTTATAGGTGCCGGTGCAGCAAGAGGTATGAAATTTTCGTGGGGTGGCAACCCGGGCGTAGGGTCATTGCACCGGTTTCGTGATGCGGTAGAGAATCAATGGCCGCGACCACTGGAAATCGAAGAGCATTCCCATGCCGCCATGGCAAATGCCTATGAAGCCGGAGCAGCCAACCTGCCGTTTGCAACGTTGCGCGGGTATATCGGAGCCGATCTGCCCAAGGTGAATGCCAACATCCGCGATGTTACCTGTCCTTTCACCGGCGAAGTTCTGGCTGCCGTGCCGTCCATACGCCCCGATGTCTCAATCATTCATGCGCAGCGCGCCGACCGACAGGGCAATGTTCTGATCGAAGGAATAATTGGTGTGCAGAAAGAGGCGATTCTTGCTGCAAAGCGCTCCGTCGTTACGGTTGAGGAAATTGTTGACGAGCTGAGTCCGCCTTCGTCAAATTCCGTAGTCCTGCCATCATGGGCAATCAGTTGCGTTGTTCATGTGCCTGGCGGTGCTTTCCCATCCTATGCGCACGGCTACTACAAACGTTCAAATTCCTTCTATATCGCATGGGACAAGATCGCCCGCGAGCGAGACAGTTTTCAGGCATGGATCAGGCAGAATGTGATGAACGGTAGCCCGGAAGATTTTTTGCGGCATATCGGCAAAGCGGCGTGAGGGCATGATCGTGAGCAGCGAATTCACCCCAACTGAAATGATGACCATAGCCGCGTCCCGCGCATTGACCAATGATGATGTGTGTTTCGTCGGAATAGGCGCGCCATCCGCCGCGTGTAATGTGGCGCGGTTGACCCACGCGCCGGACATAACCCTGATTTATGAGAGCGGCACGATTGGCACAAGACCAGACGTACTCCCGCTCTCGATAGGCGATGGCGAGCTATGCGATACAGCCCAGTTCACAGTGTCAGTGCCCGAAATGTTTCGCTATTGGCTACAGGGCGGCAGGATAACAACCGGATTTCTTGGGGGTGCGCAAATTGATCGATTTGCCAATCTCAATACGACTGTCGTGGGTGAATATGATCATCCAAAAGTCAGGTTACCGGGCGGCGGCGGCGCGCCGGAAATCGCCAGTAACTGCGGGCAGATATTCATTACCATGGCTTTGACCAATCGCGGATTCGTGGACCATCTGGATTTCATCACATCGATGGGACATGGCGAGGGTGGTGATCACCGCGCGCGCTTGGGCATGAAGACAAAGGGTCCGAGCAGGGTAATCACGGACCTGTGTATTCTTGAGCCGGACCCGGTCACGAAGGAATTA
Organism: Phyllobacterium sp. YR531; assembly: GCF_000282595.1. Lineage (GTDB taxonomy): Bacteria > Pseudomonadota > Alphaproteobacteria > Rhizobiales > Rhizobiaceae > Phyllobacterium. Next base: position 288,240 of record NZ_AKIZ01000037.1, on the reverse strand, counting down.
ACCGTGGTGTCAATACATCAGGGGGTAAGCCGGAAACAAATTCAGGATAATTGTGGCTGGCCAATCAAATTTGCTACGGACCTTATTGAAACTCCCGCTCCCACAGATACAGAACTGTTGGTTCTACGGGATATCAATGCACGAACGAAAAAAGCGCATGAGGCAGCATGATGGGCGACGTATTTATCTGTGATTATATCCGGACGCCTATTGGCCGCTTTGGAGGTGCCCTTGCGGGTGTCCGTACGGACGATCTCGGTGCCATCCCCATCAAGGCCCTCATTGAACGAAACAAGTCGGTTGATTGGGCGGCTGTCGACGAAGTTATCTTCGGATGCGCCAATCAGGCTGGTGAGGACAATCGCAATGTTGCCCGCATGTCGTCGCTGCTCGCAGGATTGCCTGTTGAAGTGCCGGGCACCACTATGAACCGGCTTTGTGGTTCGGGCATGGATGCGATCATCACGGCAGCGCGCGCTATCCGTGCGGGTGAAATGGACATCGCAATCGCTGGCGGCGTTGAATCCATGTCGCGTGCACCCTTCGTAATGCCGAAAGCAGACAGTGCCTTTTCCCGGAATGCTGAAATTTATGATACGACAATCGGCTGGCGGTTTATCAACCCGCTCATGAAAGATCAGTATGGCGTGGATTCCATGCCTGATACCGGTGAAAACGTAGCGGAAGATTTTCACGTTTCACGCGCCGATCAGGATGCCTTCGCGGTACGCTCCCAGCAACTGGCGGGCAAAGCGCAGGACAATGGCCGCCTTGCGAGAGAGATAACACCCGTTCTCATTCCGCAAAAAAAGGGCGATCCAATATCCGTAAACACGGATGAACATCCGCGCCCGCAAACGACGATAGAGGCACTTGCAAAGCTTCCTACACCATTTCGTGCGGGCGGGACCGTAACAGCGGGAAATGCCTCCGGCGTGAATGATGGGGCTGCCGCTCTGATTATAGCCTCTGGGGCTGCGGCAAAAAAATATGGCCTCAACCCGATTGCGCGTGTCCTGGGTGGAGCAACAGCAGGTGTAGCGCCCCGCATCATGGGCTTCGGCCCGGCACCTGCAACAAAGAAGTTATGCGCGCGCCTTGGTCTGACTCCGGCGGATTTTGACGTCATCGAACTCAATGAAGCCTTTGCGTCTCAAGGACTTGCGACTTTGCGCGATCTTGGGATTGCGGACGACGCTGAGCACGTCAATCCCAATGGCGGGGCGATTGCTTTGGGTCACCCGCTTGGCATGACGGGCGCGCGTATTACCGGAACGGCAGCGCTGGAACTGCAATTGCGTGGCGGCAGGCTTGCCTTGGCAACAATGTGCATAGGCGTTGGACAGGGCATTGCAGTAGCACTTGGAAGTGTCTGAATTCGGCACAAACCACCGTCTGGTGGAAGTGTTTGACGCGTGCTATGGGCGGGCATGAGCAAGTTCGTTCTTCTTCTGGGCGGCACCGTCCGGGTCACTGACCGCCTTTTGCAACAGGTCGCCGGAGCCAGGGTTCTGGCCGCCGATGGCGGTATTGCGCATGCTGCAGCTTTAGGGCTTGAGCCTGAATTATGGCTGGGCGATTTCGATTCGACGTCTCCCGAGTTGGAAACGCAGTACGCGCATGTGCCGCGACAGGTCTTTCCGGCGGCAAAGGATATGACAGATGGTGAACTCGCCTTGAATGAAGCATATCGTTTGGGCGCCACGGAAGTCGTACTTTGCGGCGCATTTGGTGGCGAACGCACGGATCACACACTTCTCCACCTGACGATGGCGACGGCACATGCCGCGCAAGGGCGCAAGATCATCCTGTCAAGCGGCAGCGAAGAAGCGCACCCGCTTGTGAGTGGAGAATATGCCTTCGATTTTGCCGAAGACACGCAGTTCAGCATTGTTGCATTTTCGCACTTACACGGACTTTTTATCGAAGGTGCACGCTGGCCGCTTGAAAATGTGGAACTTTCTTTCGGTTCATCGCTTACTGTGTCGAATGCCGTATGTGGAAACCTCCACGTATCGCTCCATTCGGGCAAAGCAATCCTGATTGCAGCGCCGCAAATTGCCTGATGCTTGTCAATACAGGCAGAAAGTGCAATGTTTGCAGCACAGCATTGGGGACGCAAGCTGGTAAGTTTGGTTTTAGAAACGGGAGAGGTCTTCCATGTTGAAAAGTTTATCTACAGTTGCAGTCGCCGCAGTTCTGGCATTCTCAGTTGCTGGTTGCACAACCAGTGAACAGCGGACAGCCGGATATGGTGTTGGCGGTGCAGCACTCGGTGCATTGGCCGGTGGCGCAATCGGTGGTGGCCGTGGTGCTCTTGCCGGTGCCGCAATCGGTGGCGCTTCCGGCGTCGTCGTCGGCGCAGCAACTTCGGACGGCGGACGCCGTTACTGCACATACGAAAACCGCTACGGCGAACGCTATCGCGCTCCTTGCCGCTAAGCAGTTAGCAATTTGTGTAAAACAGGCCGGTTTTCCGGCCTGTTTTTTTGTGCGCATGCTCGTGTGATCGGAAGCGATCTTTCTTCTGCCGCATTGCGGAAGCAAGGTTTTGCCGCACTTTTAAATGGAGAGGTTATTATGAAAATTCGTTTTGCTGCCATAGCAGCCACTGCGCTTCTGGCATTTACGATTGCCGGATGTGAGACGAGTGAGCAAAATCAGCGCGCCGGGACGGGTGCATTGATTGGTGCTGGCGCTGGTGCGCTGGCTGGTCAGGCTTTGGGGCGTGATACGAAAAGCACTGTGATCGGCGCTGGCGCCGGTGCCTTGCTTGGTGCGGCTGTAGGTACAGCCACCACACCACGGGGCGGAAACGAAAATCTTTGCCGCTACCAGCGGCCTGACGGATCAATCTACAATGCTCCGTGTCAGGGTAATGGCGGCGGTGCCTATGGAAATGGCCGCTATCCGGATGATGACGGCTATCGTGACCAGCGCAGGCGCCGGTACAACCCCGACCAGTATAGTGATGGCGGCGGTTACTGATTGAGAATCACGGATTTAAACAAACAGGCCGGAATTTCCGGCCTGTTTCATTTGACAGAACACATATTCTCATCGACAAGCCCTGACAAATCCTGCTCGAACTTCCGGAATGACTGAGTTTTATGGCCCCACCACTGTTACGCCTTGATAGAATTGCCCTGACATTCGGCGGTACACCGCTTCTGACCGATGCAGCGATTTCAGTGAGCGAGAATGATCGTATTGCCCTTGTCGGCCGCAATGGCTCCGGCAAGTCGACGCTGCTCAAGATTGCAGCCGGTTTCGTTACGCCGACTGATGGGGAAGTATTCAAACATCCGGCAGTCACTGTCCGTTATCTGGCGCAGGCTCCGGATATGGACGGGTTTGCCAATGTGCGCGCCTATGTGGAGGCCGGGCTTGGACCGGCAGATGATCTTTACCGCGTCAGCTACCTGCTCGAACATCTGGGTCTGACAGGTGACGAGAAGCCCGAAAATCTGTCGGGTGGAGAGACGCGCCGCGCTGCTCTGGCGAAGGTCCTTGCTCCGCAGCCCGATATATTGCTGCTGGACGAACCGACCAACCACCTGGATCTTACCACCATTGAGTGGTTGGAAAGCGAGCTGAGGCAAATACGTTCGGCCATCGTCGTAATTTCCCATGACCGGCGGTTTCTGGAGAATGTAAGCCGGTCGACCATCTGGCTGGATCGCGGCGTTACGAAACGGCTGGATCAGGGTTTCGGGTCATTTGAAGAGTGGCGGGACAAGGTTCTGGAAGAGGAAGAACGGGACCTGCACAAGCTCGGGCGCCAAATCGTCCGGGAAGAGCACTGGCTGCGTTACGGCGTTACGGCACGGCGCAAACGTAACATGCGGCGCTTGGGTGATCTGCAATCCATGCGTAGCGAGTTTCGCAACCATCGCGGTGCACAGGGCAAAGCTGTGCTGAAAGCGAGCGATGCCAAGGAATCCGGCAAGCTGGTGATTGAAGCGGAACATCTGTCCAAAGCTTATGATGGCCGCACTTTGGTGGATGATTTTTCGACGAGAATCCAGCGCGGAAATTGCGTTGGATTTGTCGGACCGAACGGAGCGGGTAAAACGACACTCCTGTCCATGCTGACAGGTTTGCTCAGGCCGGATAGCGGATTCGTCAAACTCGGCACAAATCTGGAAGTTGCCGTGCTGGATCAGCGTCGTGACAGCCTTAATCTGGAACAGACCCTGTCAGACTATTTGACCGATGGACGCGGTGAGAATGTTATCGTCAATGGCGAGCAACGCCATGTTGCCTCCTATATGAAGGACTTCCTGTTTCAACCCGAGCAGTTGCGCACGCCAATACGTGAACTATCCGGTGGCGAGCGGGCGCGTCTGATGCTGGCGCGCGTTCTTGCCCGGCCGGCAAATCTGCTGGTGCTGGACGAACCGACGAACGACCTTGATATGGAAACGCTGGATCTGCTGCAGGAACTGGTGGCAGGTTTTGCCGGCACAGTGCTTCTCGTCAGCCATGATCGCGATTTTCTCGACCGCACCGTAACTTCAGTCATTGCTCCGGAAGGTGATGGAAAATGGCTGGAATATGCCGGCGGCTATACGGATATGCTGGCGCAACGCAAAGAGACTGCCATTGCGACCCGCAAGGAGCTAAAGGCGGCAAAACCACAAGTGGCACAAGTTTCCGCAACCGAGAAAGCGGCTGTACCGAGAGAAGAGAAGCGCAAGCTTTCCTATAAGCAGAAATTCGCGCTTGAGACGCTTCCGGCGAAGATTGAAGCTCTCCATGGTGAAATCGTGGTGCTTGAAAAGAAGCTGGCTGATCCGGACCTTTTTGCGAAGAACCCGAGCTTGTTCAACAAGACTGTCGAGGAGATCGGCAAAAAGCGCACAAGTCACGAAGCGCTCGAACACGAATGGCTGGAGCTTGAAATGCTGCGGGAAGAAATCGAAGGGTAATTTTCCGGCTGGCCTGACACAGACCAGCCGGGAGTGGTTTCATTCAACCAGCTTCAACTCACGAAATGTGGCAAGAATTGTTGCCTGCTGATCCTTGATAAATCCAGAAAACTCAGATGATGGCTGATAAAGATCAACCCATCCTTGCTTTTTCAGCAACGCTTTCCACTCCGGGCTTTGCACGAGTTTGCCCAAAGTCGTATCCAACTGCTTCGTTTGTTCGTCTGTCAGACTGGCTTGTCCGAGCAATCCGCGCCAATTGACGAGTTCAACGTCGACGCCTTGTTCCTTCATTGTGGGAACATCAATTCCCTCTAGCCGCTCTGGGGATGAAATGCCGAGTGAGCGGATTGTGCCCGCTGAAATCTGCCCGGCAAATTCGGCGTATCCACCGGCACCGACGGAAATATGACCACCCATGACCTGCCCAAGCATTTCACCACCGGCACCGATAGCCACGTAATTCATCTTCGACAGATCGCCTCCGATTGCTTTGACGATCATGCCATACAATAGATGATCGACACCGCCCGCCGCGAAGCCGCCTAATGATACCGATCCCGGATCGGTTTTGAACGCCTTGACGAGATCATCCATGTTTTTGAAAGGTGAGTCCGCAGGCACGACGAGGGTAAGATACTCTCCCGTCATCCGCGCCACCGGCTTGGTTTGCTCCATTGTCACGGGTGATTTGTTGGTCAGGATTGATCCGACCATACCAATTCCCGTGACGATGAGGCCTGTATCGGGATATTGTTTTGAAACGAATTCGGCGAGGCCGATAGTGCCTCCAGCGCCCGGGCGGTTTACTACCTGAATATCCCCGGCAAGTTTCAAATCCTGAAGCAGTTGCTGCGTAGAACGGGCCAATTGATCGTAGCCACCACCTGGACCTGCCGGAGCGATAATTTCGATGTTTTTCAGCCCCTCGGCATGCGCCAATGAAGCCATGCCAAAGGCTAGCGCCAACGCCAACGTGCGAAGTTTCATGTATTCCTCCCTGAAAGCTCCCATGCTCGATACTTATGTATAGAGCCGTTAGAGGCTGCGGGAAGATTCTGTCATGGGGCTGTCTTTGAAAAGCCGGAATCGCCGTCAGTTGGTTTTCGGAGCAAGACGGGTCGCCAGCGATTCTATGCGTCCTGCGACCTCGGACAAAACGCCTGTGATGGCTGAGTCGTTCTTATCGGCTTTTGCCAATGCTTCATCGCGGCTTTTGCGCAGCGCTTCGGCCTCGTTTTCAAGACCGGTCAGACGCAGCTGCAATTCATGAAGTTCGTCCGTGACCATAATACCAGCCATGACTGTCAGGCGCAGATCGCCAATCTCGCCGAAAGATGATTTCAGATGCGTCACGTAACGGTCAAAACGCTCCGCCAACCCGGTCAGGTGTTGCTCCTGCCCTTCGTCACAGGCCATTCTGTAGGCTTTGCCATCAATCGTTACGGTAACGGTAGCCATGGTCGTTTCTTCCTGTTTATCGATCGAGTACCGTGCGGATGGATTCCATCGCAGCGACAAGACGGCGTGAAACTTCTTTATTGGCCGCCTCCAGCCGTTCGGCGCGCCCTTCAGAAGCGTCAAGCTCCTGTGCCAGCTTACGGCGGTCCATGTTCATGCGCTGGACCTCTTCTTCCGCTTCGGCAAAGTCGCCTTCATGCTCCAGACGCATTTCAACTGCATCCTCAAGGGCGGAGAGCGATTTGGCCAATCTTTCCAAAACTTGTTTGAGGGTGGCTTCAGATGCCATTTTCGACGTTTCCCCTGCGTCTCAATCTTTTCAGCGAATCGCAAAAAGAAGAACAACTTATGACAATGAGTCTAGTGGTTACATTAATGCTGCGTCAATCAATCCGAAGGGTCAGCCGCCATTCATGCACCGATAATAATGTGCCGCGACGAAAGACTTGCATCAGAGTGTCCCAATTTGGCCCAGCTTTTATTGACTCCCTCTAGACACCTGCTATTTGTCGCGTGCCTTTTGGATATTGTCTAAACCGGCATCCAGAAACGGCATCTCCTTTCCACTTCGAAAGACGGTGACTATGACCAATTCTGAAAAATCCAATCAAATGGCCAACGCAATTCGCTTTCTTTCTGCGGATGCAGTGGAAAAAGCCAATTCCGGTCATCCCGGTCTCCCCATGGGCGCAGCCGATATTGCGACCGTCCTCTATACAAAGTTTCTGAAATTTGATCCCAAAGCACCGCATTGGGCCGACCGTGACCGTTTCGTGCTGTCTGCCGGCCACGGCTCCATGCTGCTTTATTCGCTGCTCTATCTCACCGGATATGATGATATCGATATTGAGCAGATCAAGAATTTCCGCCAGCTCGGCTCACGCACTGCAGGCCACCCTGAATATGGCCACGCTGCGGGTATCGAAACAACGACCGGCCCGTTGGGTCAGGGGCTTGCCAACGCTGTGGGTATGGCATTGTCCGAACGCATCATGAATGCGCATTTCGGCGACGATCTGGTAGATCACCACACCTATGTCATCGCCGGTGACGGTTGCCTTATGGAAGGCATCAGCCAGGAAGCGATTTCACTGGCCGGTCATCTCAAGCTGAACAAGCTCATTGTTTTCTGGGATCACAACAATATCTCGATCGATGGTCCTGTTACTCTCGCCGACAACACCGACCAACCTGCACGTTTTGAAGCATCGGGCTGGAATTCGATCAGTGTAGACGGACATGATCAGGATGCGATTGCCGCTGCTATCGAACGCGCGCAGAAATCCGATAAGCCAACCCTCATTGCCTGCAAAACCACCATCGGTTTTGGCGCGCCAACCAAGGCCGGTACCAACAAGGTGCATGGCTCACCGTTAGGTGCTGAAGAGCTTGCAGGCGCACGCAAGGCGCTCGGCTGGGCTTCGGAGCCTTTTGTTGTTCCGACAGAAATTCTTGACGAATGGCGTCTTGCAGGCCTGCGTTCCGCAAAGGAACACACGGCTTGGAACTCACGCCTTGAAGCTGCAGATTCCGAACTGCGCTCTGAATTTGACCGCCGTATGCGTGGTGATCTGCCCGGCAATTTCGAAGCGACAATTTCCGCCTACAAGAAGAAGCTGTCCGAAGAAAAGCCGAAGGTTGCCACTCGCAAAGCTTCCGAAATGGCGCTTGAAGTCATCAATGGTGTGGTTCCTGAAACAATCGGCGGATCAGCCGATCTGACGGGTTCAAACAACACCAAGACCAGCCAGACCAAAGGTATCAGCGCCGAGGATTACGGCCAGCGTTACGTGCATTACGGTATCCGCGAACACGGCATGGCAGCGGCGATGAATGGTATTGCATTGCATGGCGGCCTGATCCCTTACTCCGGTACGTTCCTGACCTTCTCGGACTACGCACGTGGTGCAATGCGCCTGTCGAGCCTGATGGGCATTCGCGTCATCTACGTCATGACCCATGATTCCATCGGTCTTGGTGAAGACGGTCCAACACATCAGCCGGTCGAGCATCTGGCTGCTTTGCGCGCTATCCCGAACAATTATGTGTTCCGGCCTGCCGACGTTGTTGAAACAGCTGAATGCTGGGAAATTGCGCTCAAGTCACGCACAACGCCATCGACCATTGCCTTGACCCGTCAGAACCTGCCAACGGTTCGTGATGTTCACGTCGAGGAAAACAAGTGTTCTTACGGTGCCTATGAGCTTGCAACTGCAAGTGGTAAGGCGGAGGTCACTATTTTCGCAACCGGTTCGGAAGTTGAAATCGCCCTCAATGCAAGAACACAGCTTGAGAAGAACGGACATCCAACCCGCGTGATTTCCGTACCGTGCTTTGAACTTTTCGAAGCCCAAAGCGATGATTACAAACGTACATTGATTGGCGATGCGCCGGTCAAGGTTGCGGTTGAAGCAGCAATCCGCATGGGTTGGGATCGCTTCATCGGCACTGACGGTATTTTCATCGGTATGAATGGTTTTGGGGCCAGCGGTCCTATCGAAGAGCTCTATGAACATTTCGGTATCACTGCATCGCATATCGTCAGCGCTGCAGAAGCCAAGTTGAAATAACCCAGTCCATTCCTTCATATTCCATTCAAGGGCTCCAATACCCTAAGGAGAAAACAGATATGACAGTTCGCGTTGCAATTAACGGATTTGGTCGCATTGGCCGTAACGTTCTTCGCGCTATCGTAGAATCCGGGCGAACCGATATTGAAGTCGTTGCCATCAACGATCTTGGTCCGGTTGAGACCAATGCCCACCTGATGCGTTATGACAGCGTTCATGGCCGCTTTCCCGGCACTGTTACCGTAGCTGGCGACACAATTGACGTTGGTCGCGGTCCGATCAAGGTAACAGCCGTTCGCAATCCCGCCGAATTGCCCTGGAAGGAACTGGGCGTCGATATCGCGCTGGAATGCACAGGCATCTTTACGGCCCGTGACAAGGCGGCTGCCCATCTCGAAGCTGGCGCAAAGCGTGTTATCGTTTCTGCTCCCTCCGATGGAGCCGATCTGACCGTTGTTTATGGCGTTAACGATCATAAGCTGACCAAAGAGCATATGGTGATTTCCAACGCGTCGTGCACGACAAACTGTCTTGCCCCGGTTGCTTACGTGTTGAACGAAGCCATTGGCATCGATCATGGTTTCATGACCACGATCCACAGCTATACAGGCGATCAACCAACTCTCGATACCATGCACAAGGATCTTTATCGTGGCCGTGCTGCTGCCTTGTCCATGATCCCAACTTCTACCGGCGCTGCAAAGGCGGTTGGTCTGGTCTTGCCTGAACTTAACGGCAAGCTCGACGGCAGTTCCATCCGTGTCCCAACGCCGAATGTCTCGGTTGTGGATTTCAAGTTTGTTGCCAAGAAATCGACAAGCGTTGCTGAAATCAATGATGCGATCAAATCAGCGGCCAATGGCAAGCTGAAGGGTATTCTTGGCGTCACCGATGCACCAAATGTCTCGATCGATTTCAATCATGATCCACATTCGTCCATATTCCACCTTGATCAGACCAAGGTTATGGACGGCACATTCGTGCGCGTTCTTTCCTGGTATGATAATGAATGGGGCTTCTCAAGCCGCATGAGCGACACTGCGGTCGCTTTCGGCAAGTTGATCTGACCAGCTTTGAAGTGATTTGATTTCAAATGGCGGGTCGACACACCCGCCATTTTTGTTTTTGATGGTTATACAGTTCGCCATGCGGGCTTTTCCAGGCGGCTGTATGCAGATGAGGGCTAAATCCAATGACTAACTTCAAAACGCTTGATGATGCCGATGTGGCAGGTAAGCGCGTTCTGGTGCGCGTCGATCTCAATGTTCCAGTCAGCGACGGTGTTGTAACAGACTCAACACGGATTGAACGGGTAGCGCCGACTATTCAGGAACTTTCGAAAAAAGGTGCAAAAGTTATTCTGCTTGCGCATTTCGGGCGGCCGAAAGATGGCCCCGAGCCTCAGTTCTCGCTGGAACCCATCGCCCATGCGGTTACAAAAATAATAGGCCATAGCGTGCATTTTGCTGCAGACAGTATTGGTGAGAAGGCTGCCGCTGCGGTTGCCAAGCTCAAGGATGGTGACATTCTGCTTCTTGAAAATACGCGCTTTTACAAGGGCGAAGAGAAGAACGATCCCGAGCACGTCAAAGCTTTGGCCGCCAATGGAGACATCTATGTAAATGATGCGTTTTCTGCGGCACACCGCGCTCATGCGTCGACTGAGGGTCTTGCCCGTGTTTTGCCTGCCTATGCCGGACGCACCATGGAAGCCGAACTGCTTGCGCTGGAAAAGGGCCTTGGTGCTCCCAAGCGCCCTGTCGTGGCCATTGTCGGTGGCGCAAAGGTTTCGTCCAAGCTCGACCTCCTCGGCAATCTGGTGGAAAAAGTCGATGCGCTGGTTATCGGCGGCGGTATGGCGAATACATTCCTTGCAGCTCAAGGTGTCAAAGTCGGAAAATCGCTGTGCGAGCATGATCTGGCCGGGACCGCGCGGGAGATCATGGCTAAAGCCAAGGCAGCAAACTGCACGATCATCCTTCCGGTTGATGCAATCGTTGCCTGGCATTTTCAGGCCAATGCGCCATTCCACGCTTATGGGCTCGATGCGATTCCTGATGACGGCATGATCCTGGATGTTGGCCCGCAATCAATCGAGCGGGTTAAAGCCGCAATTGACGACGCATCCACGCTCGTCTGGAACGGTCCGCTTGGCGCCTTTGAGCTTACGCCATTCGACAAGGCGACAGTTGCAGCCGCCCGTCATGTGGCGGAGCGTACAAAGGCCGGGCATCTGGTTTCGGTTGCCGGTGGTGGAGATACCGTATCGGCGCTCAACCATGCAGGTGTTGCTGATGACTTCAGTTATGTTTCGACAGCAGGTGGCGCATTCCTTGAATGGATGGAAGGGAAACCATTGCCCGGCGTGGACGTGCTGAAGAAGTAAAATCCGCTCATTAATCAGGCCCGTAAACCGGGCCTGATTAACAAATAAAAGAAAATGTTATCTGGTTAAATCGGTTGAAAAAATTTCAATCGTTTCAATTACTTGGTGTGCCGTTTCGTTTGTCGTAGGCTTCTGTTATGGGGCGGATAAGGGAAAACGGAGTACATTATTCTATGAGCGAACGTCTGGAAGATATAGCGGTTGCAATGGTTGCCAACGGCAAGGGCCTTCTTGCTGCCGATGAAAGTTCAGGAACCATCAAAAAGCGGTTCGACAGCATCGGACTGGAATCCACCGCCGATAGCCGGCGCGATTACCGCGAAATGCTCTTCCGCTCCGATGATGCGATGAAGAACTACATTTCAGGTGTCATCCTTTACGATGAAACCATTCGCCAGAACGCCAAGGATGGCACGTCTCTCGTCAAGATCATGCAGGATGCGGGTTGCATCCCGGGCATCAAGGTCGATGCGGGAGCAAAGCCGCTTGCAGGCTTTCCTGGTGAAACCATTACTGAAGGTCTGGATGGCCTGCGTGAGCGTCTCGCTGAATATTACAAGCTCGGAGCACGCTTCTCCAAGTGGCGCGCAGCGATTGCTATTTCCGACGGCCTGCCGACATGGGGCGCCGTCAAGCAGAATGCTCAAGCTTTGGCACGCTATGCTGCGCTTTGCCAGGAAGCTGGAATTGTTCCGATTGTTGAGCCGGAAGTTCTCATGGACGGCACACCCGGCAACCATTCGATTGAGCGTTGCTATGAAGTCAGCGAATGGGTTCTAAAAACTGTATTCGACGAACTATATGACGCTCGCGTGGTGCTCGAAGGCATGATCCTCAAGCCAAACATGGTCGTTGCTGGTCAAAAAGCTCAGAAGGCATCAGTAGAGCAGGTTGCTGAACAGACCGTACGTCTGTTGAAGTCGACTGTTCCATCCGCTGTTCCGGGCATTGCCTTCCTTTCCGGTGGCCAGACTGAAGAAGAGGCAACGGCGCATCTATCGGCCATGAATGCCAATTTCACCATGCCTTGGAAGCTGACTTTCTCTTATGGCCGTGCATTGCAGGCTGCAGCTTTGAGCGCATGGAACGGCAAGTCCGAGAATGTCGCAGCAGGACAACGCGCTTTTGCACACCGCGCTAAAATGAATGGTCTTGCCGCAACTGGCGGTTGGAAGAAAGATCTGGAAAAGGCGGCTTAAGGGTCTCTTAAGCATTTTTTATCCAAAAGCGTATCTCATGGAGCCCGGGTTGGAATCAGCCCGGGCTTTTTCATGGGGACGACTAAAGACGAATGAAACCTGCACCATTCCATCCTTTGCTGAGCTGGTTCCTTTATCCTGTCTATGCGTGGCAGGGGATAAATGTACGGCTGAAGACAGAGCGGATGCTTCCGCCCGCAGGTCTGCCTGTAGGTGAGATTGCTGGTAAGGACCCGGCGATACGCTTGCTTGTTCTGGGCGATTCCTCAGCCGCAGGTGTCGGTATCACGGATGCCTGGCAGGGATTATGCGTGAGGTTAGCGGTCCATCTGCAAGGGCGCACGGGACGCAAGGTTATCTGGCGAGCAGCGGGCTTCAATTCAGCTACATCCGGCCAGTTGCGCGATCATGTGGTGCCAAATCTCGAACGTGGGATGTGGACACATATTGTTCTCTCCACCGGTACCAATGATACGAAGAACTTCCATTCGCTGCCACGGTTCAAGCGCGAATTCGGCGGCCTTCTCTATGCCATGCGGGCGAAATGGCCGGAAGCACATGTTGTGTGGTCGCAGGTCATCGATTTTCGTGATGTACCTGCTATGCCGCCACTGCTCGGACGCATTCTGGAAGGCCGTGCCGGTGCCATCAACAAGCTTGGCGAACGGCTATGCCGCGAACGTATGGCGATACCGGCAGTACGCTTGCCGATAGAGTCTGCGGAGGGATTCTCAACAGACGGGTTCCACGCTTCGGCTCTTGGATATGATGCCTGGGCGAAACATCTGGTTCCCTATATCCTGAACCGGCCTCAGGCCGAAGAGGGTGAGACAGGACAGTAGGGATCAGTATCCTGCATGCCGCGAAATGCCGACCACCAAAATTGCCAGAACTGCCCCGACGGCGATTTTCCAGAAATCCTTGCGCTTTTTAAGCCCCGGCCAGCCAAGTGGCTTGAAGAGGTGTAACGCCATTATAACGATGAAAATGAAGGACAGGATTTTGGTCATGGGGAGCTGATTGCAATATCCTGTTGATTGAAATGAGCAGTGTGCCAAGTGCACAGAATTGTCAATTCGCCCTTTGACTCCGCCCTTCGTATTTAGGATGCTTAATGCGGGAGGAATTTCATGACATCACGATATGCGCAGGTCTATCAGGACTGGCAGTCCGATCCTTTGGCATTCTGGGCCAAGGCAGCGGTGGCAATCGACTGGACCAAGCCATGGGACAAGGTTTTTGATCCTGAGGACGGACCTTACGGACGTTGGTATGCAGGGGCCGAATGCAACACCTGCTACAATGCTGTAGATCGTCATGTGCTCGCTGGGCGTGGTGATCAGGATGCACTGATACACGACAGTGCGATAACCGGCACCACGCGAAAAATAACCTATAGTGCTCTACAGGCCGAGATTGAAGCATTGGCGGCTGTGCTGGTCGACAAGGGGGTCGGCAAAGGTGATCGCGTTATCATTTACATGGCAATGGTGCCTGAGGCCGTTGTCGCCATGCTCGCATGTGCCCGCATAGGTGCAGTGCATTCTGTGGTCTTTGGAGGCTTTGCAGCTAACGAGCTTGCAACGCGCATAGACGACGCCAAGCCAATCATGATAATTGCCACGTCCTGCGGGCTGGAGCCGGGCAGGGTCGTTGCTTACAAGCCAATGCTCGACAAGGCAATTGAGCAGGCAAGTCACAAGGTGAATGCCTGCCTGATCCTTGTCCGTCCGCAACAACCGCATGAGCTGGTTGCAGGGCGCGATATCGATTATGCGCAAGCAGTTGCCGCAACGGCTGGGCGCAATGTTCCCTGCACATCTCTCAAGGCCACTGACCCGCTCTACATCCTTTATACGTCGGGTACGACGGGCCAGCCCAAAGGGGTCGTGCGCGATAATGGCGGCCATCTGGTAGCGCTTGCCTGGTCCATGGGGGCCGTCTACGACACCTATCAGGGTGAGGTATTCTGGGCAGCTTCGGATATAGGCTGGGCAGTCGGACACTCTTATATCGCTTATGCACCGCTGTTCATTGGAGCGACGAGTATCCTTTATGAAGGCAAGCCGGTCGGAACGCCCGACGCCGGTACTTTCTGGCGTATTGTTGCCGATCACAAGGTAAAGGTGCTGCTCACCGCGCCGACTGCGTTCCGTGCAATAAAGAAAGAAGACCCCAAGGGAGAGTTCATAGGGAAATATGATATTTCTTCATTGAAATATCTTTTCCTTGCCGGGGAACGGGCAGATACGGATACTATCAAATGGGCTGAAGAAAAGCTCGGAGTTCCGGTGATTGACCATTGGTGGCAGACCGAGAGCGGCTGGCCCATGGCAGCCAATCCCGCCGGGCTCGGCATGCTGCCGGTAAAGTATGGTTCGCCAACCGTGCCGATGCCCGGCTATGACGTGCAGGCATTGGATGATGCCGGTCACCCGGTAAAACGCGGGGAACTTGGCAATATTGTTGTCAAACTGCCGCTGCCACCTGCGTTTCTGCCGACATTGTGGAATGCTGATCAGAGATTTCGCGAGGCATATATCAGCGAGTTTCCCGGCTACTATAAGACAGCCGATGCGGGCATCGTGGACGAAGACGGTTATATTTACATCATGAGCCGTACCGATGACATCATCAACGTGGCTGGCCACCGTCTTTCAACCGGGGCGATGGAGGAAGTTCTTTCCAGTCATCCGGATGTTGCCGAATGCGCTGTCATTGGCATCGCCGATCAGGTGAAGGGGCAAGTTCCTTGTGGTTTCATCGTTCTGAAATCGGGTGTTACGCGTAGCGAAGCTGAGATTGAGCAGGATTGCGTGGCGCTTATGCGTGAACGTATCGGCCCGGTGGCCGCTTTTAAAACAGCGATAACAACCAAGCGTCTGCCAAAGACACGTTCCGGTAAAATATTGCGTGGTACGATGCAAAAGATTGCTGATCAGGAGCCGTGGAATATGCCGGCGACGATTGACGATCCGGCAATCCTCGATGAGATCAAGTCAGTGCTCAATGCGCGGGGAATTGGTACAGGCAACGGTTGACCATCTGCCACCCGGGGTTAAGGTCTGTTTTCAAACCGGAGACTGACAATGGCATTGGATGGCAAGATCGCAATTGTAACGGGCGGGGCTCAGGGCATCGGGCTGGCGATAGCAAGGCGCTTTCTGCACGATGGTGCCAGCGTGATGATTGCTGACGTTAATGACAGTCAGGGAGCATCAGCGGTCAAAGAACTTTCGCCACTCGGCAAAGTTCGGTTCTCGTCGACGGATGTCAGCAGCAGGTTGGATGTGCACAATCTTGTCGCGGGGACAATTGAGGCGTTTGGTGATGTGGATGTGCTGGTCAATAATGCCGGTATTGTCCACACGTCAAACTTTCTGGATTTGACCGAAGATGATTTTGACAGGGTTCTGAGGATCAATCTCAAAGGGTCGTTTCTTTGCGGTCAAGCGGTGGCGCGCCACATGGTCGAAAAGATAAAGAACGGAGGGAATGCCGGCTCCATAGTCAATATGTCATCGATCAATGCTGTCGTGGCGCTCCCTGAACAGATCGCTTATTCTGTTTCAAAAGGTGGTGTCACCCAGTTGACGAAGGTAATGGCTCTTTCGCTGGCACCCTATGGGATTCGCGTCAACGCTGTGGGGCCGGGCTCCATCAAAACGCAGATGCTGGATACGGTCAATTCTGATGCCGCAGCCAAGCACAGGATACTGTCCCGTACGCCGTTGGGGCGTATAGGTGAACCTTCCGAAATTGCGGCTGTTGCTGCCTTTCTGGCGTCGGATGATGCAAGCTACATAACGGGGCAAACCATATATGCTGACGGTGGCCGGTTGCCCTTGAATTACACGGTGCCGGTCAATGGATAAATTTCGGCACTGGTGACATCCTACTGACAGAAGGTTGTCAGGAGGGGTATGCCATTATGTCCCCGTAGTCAGAAGGAGACAGGGATATGGCTTACCTCGATTTTGATATTGTACAGAGCGTAAAACATTGGTTTTCCGAGTTTGCAACTCATCGTCAGGAGTTGCGTACTGAACGGCATCTCAATTCGCTGCCGGAATATCTGCTGAAGGATATCGGATGGCCCGATGCTTATGCTGAACGGCTGGCACAGCGCAATTCCGTGCAGCAGGACGATGCGAGGGTCAGTGACCGCCGCATCGGTTCCCAGCCAAGGAAAGCAGATTGGCCCAAGCATTATGAAGTCTTGAAATCGCGTAAAAACAACGTCTTAGAGCTAGGATGCTGAATTTGACAGCCATGGAGGAGGTGGCTTCGATGGAAAAGAAAAGAACAGTAGGACTGGTTTTCGTCGAAGGTTGGGCCGATTGGGAATTTGGTATGTTATCCGGCTCGGTCAACGAATGGTTCGGTGGCCGGGTCGTTTCTCTTTCCCCTTCTGCGGGTCCTCTGAAGTCAATAGGCGGCTTGCGGCTTATTCCCGACCGGGATGCAGCTTCCTCCGAAAATACGGATCTGGATGCCGTTGCAGTTATCGGCTCGGACACTTGGTCGGAGGCGGACGCTCCTGACATATCGCCATTGTTGAAAGATGTTTTGGCGCGAGGTGGAATTGTCGGCGGCATTTGCGCTGGTACGCTTGCATTGGCGCGAGCGGGCCTGTTTTCCGGGCGTAAACACACCAGCAATGGAGCAGGTTGGATCGAGTCGCGGCTCGAATCTTACGCTGGCTCGGAGTTTTATCAGGACGTGCCCCATGCTGTTCGCGATGGCCATGTCGTCAGTGCGGCGGGAACGGCCCCTGGAACCTTTGCAATTGCCTTTTTGGAGGCATTGTTTCCGGAGCAGGCACCTCAGATCGCCGAGATGCGCGACATGATTGGCCGCGAGTTCCAGGCGGGTTAAGAACACTGTTCAGAGAGATTTTGCCATGAAGACATGGACAGATAAATTGAATTCCGGGGTGCAGCATGAGGTCAAACCTGTCCCTGTGAATATTGCCGGTATGAAGATTGGCGAGATGATGCTGGTGCCAACAGCGCGGCAGGTCGACGACTTTATCCGTACATTGCCCAAGGGCAAACAGATGGATATTCAAACACTCCGGCAATCGTTAGCCAAGCAAAATGGAGCCGAGGTGACTTGCCCTATTACTACAGGCTTTCATTTGCGGACCGTGGCAGAAGCTGCTTTTGAAACCTATCAACAAAATGGCGATCTGGATGCCATGACGCCATTCTGGCGTGTCCTGAGCGCTCAAACACCAACCATTTCCAGACTTTCCTTTGGCACGGTCTTTGTGACAGAGCAGCGTCTGAAGGAAGGTTTGAAGGATTAGTTATGCGCAGAGCAGACCGACTTTTCCAGATCGTACAAAAGCTGAGAGGTGGCCGGCTTGTGACCGCCAGGCAGCTTGCAGAGAAGCTTGAAGTATCCGAGCGGACAATTTACCGCGACATTGCCGATTTGCAGTCCACGGGCGTCCCTATTGATGGTGAGGCGGGTGTTGGCTACATCCTGCGAGAAGGCTTTGATCTTCCCCCACTGATGTTTACCCGGGATGAAGTGGTGGCGCTTGTTGCAGGTGCACGGCTGATTACGGCCTGGGGTGGTGCCTCAATGGCCAGAGCGGCTGAAGAAGCAATCATCAAGATCGGAGCAGTCCTGCCGAAGGAAGACAGACCGCGGATCACAAACACACACATCCATGCTTCCGGGACAAATATCAGCGATAGCGCACGTGCATTGATCGACGTTGCGGAGAATGCTGCAGAGCAGTGCCGCGTGCTGTCTATCACCTACACCGACCTTGAGGGTAAGGACAGTACACGGGACATAAGACCGCTTGGACTCTGGTTCTGGGGCAAGGTCTGGACGCTGATCTGCTGGTGCGAGTTGCGTAATGATTTCCGCACATTCCGTATTGACAGGATTACCAAGGTTGAGAAGGCTGACCGGATATTCCGTCAGGAACGGGGTAAAACGCTTGCCGATTTCTACCGGCGCGTGGAACTCAGCGAGACGCCCCACACAGAAGCTCGCGCGTCATAGGAAGAAGTATACTTGTCTACGAGGTTTTGCTGGAGTGCGGCGAAAATTCAGCGCGCGTTAAAACGTACGACAAGAAAAGATGGCCGTTTTCGAGGTTTTCACCGATTGGCTTAAAGCCGATCTTTTCGGCGACGCGTTTGGAACCCTCGTTGGCGGGATCGATATCGGCAATAATGCGATCAGTCAGGCTCGTGTGGAAACCATGTGCAAGAACAGGTTTGGCCGCCTCCGTGGCAATGCCCTTGCCCCATACATGGCGATTGAATCGCCAGCCGATTTCGACATCAGGGCCAGCCGCATTATGAGGAATCAACAGCACCCAACCCAGAAATCTATCAGGATTGCTCTTTTCAAAGATTGACCAGTAACCAAGGTTGTCACCAAAATCGGTTGTCATGCGTTCTGTCAGAAAGCGGCGGTGCCGGTCATCATCATTCCACGGACCGGGCAGGAATTTTGTCACGTCCGGATCGCGATCCATAGTGATGCAATCCTCAAAATCCTTCATGGTGCGGGGTCTTATGAACAGACGCTCGGTTTCGAAGGTCGGCAGCATGGCAAGTATCCTCCACTTACTAAAAAGCCCCGTCAGGAACGGGGCTTTTATTACATAGTCTGCCAGAAGAAGTGGAGACGATTATTCCTCGTCTTCGTCGTCCTGACGGCCCTTCAGGGAAGAAAGCTTGGCGAAAACCTTGTCCGCATCGAGTTCCTGATCCTCTTCGCGCACTGTTGGCTGAATGTCGAGGTTCTCCGTAGCGGAGGCTGGCAGCAGTGTATCGCCACCTTCACCCGGCTGTACCGGACGGTTGCGGGAGGAACGTTCAACTTCAATGTCCAGATCGATCTGCGATGAAAGGCCAAGCGTAACCGGGTCCATTGGCTGCAGATTATTGGAATTCCAATGCGTGCGGTTACGGATCTGTTCGATTGTCGACTTGGTCGTGCCGATCAGGCGCGAAATCTGGGCATCCTTGAGTTCCGGATGGTTGCGAACCAGCCAGAGAATGGCATTGGGACGGTCCTGACGCTTGGATAGCGGTGTATAACGTGGGCCCTTGCGCTTGGTTTCAGGAACGCGAACCTTGGGATCCGAAATCTTCAACTTGTGGTTAGGGTCTTTTTCACCCTTTGCAATTTCTTCACGAGACAATTGCCCAGTGATCAATGGATCAAGACCTTTGATGCCCTGGGCGGATTCGCCATCAGCAATTGCCTTTACTTCAAGCGGGTGCAACGTGCAGAATGCAGCGATCTGATCGAAAGACAGGGCCGTATTATCGACAAGCCAGACGGCCGTTGCCTTTGGCATTAGAAGCTGGGTGGCCATAGATATAGTCCTCTTGTTCGTCCGCTCCGGAGGGGCGGGACGTGGGTTCAACCACAATTTCCGGGATTTCGAGGCGTTATATAACCGTATTTTACCCGATGAGCAAGAATCGCTTTGGGGATTCGTGCCATGTGCCAAATTATGTACCCAACGCAGTCGGGGGTGTTTCATCAAACTGTCATGCAACCGTCATGACGCTGCAACACATGCACGCGATCAGTCTCTTAAAATTAACCGGAGATTGTTCCAATGTCGCATCGTTCTCTTACCCTTGGTCTTTGGACCATTCTGGCAGCTTCCGTGGCAATGCCAGCAATGGCAGAGCCGGTTTTCAACCGGATTGCGAGCTTCCCCGTCGTCTCCAATTTGCCGAAAGATGCAGATCAGTCAAAAGCGACATCTTCGGAAATCATAACCGCTTCGGAAGATGGCAAGACGCTTATCTACTCCGACAGCCCCAATGGCGCGATTGGATTTGTCGATATAACCGATGCTGCAAAGCCGCAGCCGCTTGGACAGCTGAAGATGAATGGCGAGCCGACCTCAGTCGCCGCCGTCGGTGCCAACGTGCTTGCGGCCGTCAACACATCGAAGGACAAGGTAAATCCATCGGGTCGTCTGGATGTGGTTGACCTCGCGTCACGTAAGGTAATCGCTACATGTGATCTTGGCGGGCAGCCGGATTCCGTCGCTATCTCCCCAGATAAAACCTTCGCTGCGATTGCTATTGAAAATGAACGCGACGAAGAACTGAATGATGGCGAAATTCCGCAGCTACCGAGCGGCAATCTCAAAATATTTTCGCTGAAGGACGGCGCACCTGATTGCGCAACTGCGAAGACCGTTGAACTGACCGGGCTTTCCGAAATCGCTCCCGAGGATGCCGAACCTGAGTTCGTCTCGATCAACAGCGAGAATCAGATTGCGGTTACGTTGCAGGAAAATAACCACATCGCCATCGTCGATGCAGCGAGCGGCAAGGTTACCAGTCATTTCTCCGCCGGAACTGTTGATCTCGAAAAGATCGACGTGAAGAATGATGGAGCACTCAAGTTTGATGGCAGTGCGAAGGGCGTACTGAGAGAGCCTGACACCATCAAGTGGCTCGATAATAACCGGATCGTTGTTGCCAATGAAGGTGACTACAAGGGCGGCTCACGCAGCTTCACGATCTTCACCAAAGACGGCAAGGTTGCTTACGAGTCCGGCCCGTCACTGGAACATAAAATTGCCGAGGCTGGCCATTATCCGGACAAGCGCAACAAGAAGGGCGTGGAACTGGAAGGCGCTGAAGTCGGCAAATTCGGCGAAACAAACTACCTCTTCGTTGCCAGCGAACGTGCCTCGATTGTAGGCGTCTACAAAGACACAGGCGCTGAGCCGCAATTCGTGCAATTGCTTGCATCGGGCATTGCCCCGGAGGGCGTTCTGGCTATCCCGTCGCGCAATCTGCTTGTAACCGCAAACGAAGCGGATCTTGTTGAAGATGGCGGTGCGCGGTCCCACGTCATGATCTACGAACTCAAGGATCAGAAGTCGAACTATCCGCAGATCGTTTCAAAGACTAACGATGACGGAACGCCGCTTGGATGGGGTGCCTTGTCGGGTCTCGTTGCTGATCTGAAGGAAGCAGGCAAGCTCTATGCCGTGTCGGACTCGTTCTACTCCGCAGCGCCATCAATCTTTACAATCGATGCAAAGCAGAGCCCGGCAAAAATCACGGAAGCTCTTGTGGTCAAACGCGGTGGGCAGGCAGCCCAGAAGCTTGATCTTGAAGGCATTACCACGGATGGCAATGGCGGTTTCTGGTTGGCCAATGAAGGCGATCAGGCCAAGCTCGTATCGCATGCAATTCTCAACGTGAATGAGAAGGGTGAAATCAAGAAAGAAATCGCTCTTCCAGAAGAGCTTTTGCCAAACCAGGTCCGTTTCGGACTAGAGGGCATTACGCGCACCGGCGAGGGCGATGAGGCAACGTTGTGGATGCCGATCCAACGTGAATGGAAAGACGACGACAAGGGCTTTGTCAAACTGCTGAACTACAACATCAAGGACAAGGCATGGAGCGCTGTTTCTTACCCCTTGGATAAGACTGAAGCAGGCTGGATCGGGCTTTCTGAAATCACGGCACATGAAGGTCAGCTTTATATCATTGAACGCGACAACCAGATCGGCAGCAAGGCTGTGAACAAGCGGCTATATCGCGTAGCGCTTGAAGGCCTCAAGCCTGCCAAGATCGGTGAGAAATTACCGGTTGTCGAAAAAGTGCTCGTGCACGACTTTATTGACGATCTCAAGAGTGCCAATGGCTATGTGCCTGAGAAGCTGGAAGGGTTCGCCATAGATGTTGATGGCAATGGCTACGCCGTGACCGACAATGATGGTGTTGATGACTCTTCGGGCGAAACACTGTTCTTCGGCATAGGCAAGGTTCAGGCTACGAACTGATCACCGCAATATTGAAAAAGGCCGCGCCTATTGCGCGGCCTTTTTGCGCCTCAACCCTTAGCTCACATCGAGCACGATCTTGCCTATATGCTGACCATCTTCCATGCGTTCATGCGCACGCCAGGCCTCATGCAGCGGGTAAACAATGTCGATCACTGGCGCGACTTTGCGTTCTGCCAGAAGCGGCCAGACTTTTACTTCAAGTTCCCGGGCTATCCCGGCCTTGAACTCGATTGTCCGGGTTCTTAGTGTCGAGCCGGTATGCTGCAGTCGTTTTACCATGAGCTTGGTAATATCCGTCGTCGCTTTTGCCCCGTTAAGGAAAGCAATCTGAACGATACGGCCGTCAATCGCCGCCACGTCATAATTGCGTCCGATGTAATCGCCGCCGACCATATCGAGGGTCAGATCAATGCCTCTGCCATCGGTAATCCGCTTAATGACTTCGACAAAATCCTCATCGCGATAGTTGATGGCATGGTCTGCACCGAGCCTGACACACGCTTCACATTTGGCATCGGAGCCAGCTGTCGTAAACACAGTTGCCCCAAAAGCCTTGGCGAGTTGAATGGCAGTCGTACCAATGCCAGATGAACCGCCATGAACGAGAAAGTTCTCGCCGGCTTGCAAAGCACCACGCTCAAAAACATTGTGCCACACGGTAAAAAAGGTCTCTGGAATGGCTGCTGCTTCGATGTAGCCATAGCCCGCCGGAATCGGCAGCGCATTGGTTTCATGAACAGTACAATACTGGGCATAGCCGCCGCCGGGAACCAATGCCGTAATCCGCTCGCCAACACGGAAGCGCGTGACGCCTTCGCCTGTTGCAATGACATCGCCCGCGATTTCCAATCCCGGAATATCGGAGGCTCCCGCAGGCGGTGGATAATGGCCTTGTCTCTGCAAAACGTCAGGGCGGTTAACTCCGGCAGATCGTACCTGCACGAGAAGTTCACCAGGTTTCGGGATGGGAACAGGACGCTCGGCTGTTTTGAGAACCCTTGGACCGCCGGGCGAGCTGATCTCGATTGCCGTCATTACTGTTGGAATCTGTTCAGCCATTATGCACTTCCCTAATATTGATTCGCTGGAATAATTTGCAATTCCAAGCAGTTGGAATGTATCCTATCCCACTAGACCGACAAGTGGAGGAAAGAATGTCACTTTTCGACGAAGAGCCACGACGCAAGACTGTTCATGATATCGGTCAGGACCTGTCTTTGCTTTCCGTGGGAGACATTGATGAACGTATAGCCTTGTTGCGCGGCGAGATTACCCGGCTCGAAGAGGAGCGTTCGCGTAAGGGTGACAGCAAGATGGCTGCGGAAGCCTTTTTTCGTTGAGCGACTTCGATTTGATGCGGGTGCCATGAAGTCTCCGCATTGATAACCGAGACAAAGTTACATCCCGGCCAGTCAAAAGCTGGTTCCAGCCGATTCGTTCGAAGGATCTCTTGTGTTTCGTTCATTCATCCAGGTCTTCGCGCTTTTATGCGGCACATCCTTTCTCGTCATGGCTTCGGGTCTGCATGGCTTGCTGCTGCCATTGCGCGGAGGCGCTGAAGGATTCTCGACGACATCACTTGGTCTGCTGGGAACGGCATGGGCCGGAGGTTTTATAACTGCGTGTTTGCTTGCTCCACGCCTGGTCAGGCGGGTGGGGCATGTGCGTGCTTTCAGTGCTTTTGCGGCGATAGCGGCCATCGTAGCATTGATGACCGGCATTCTGGTGGATTCCACGGCCTGGATCATATTGAGAGCACTCACAGGTTTTGCGATGGCCGGCTCCTACATGGTGATTGAAAGCTGGCTGAACGAACGTGCAACCAATGCCAATCGCGGTCAGATTTTCGGTCTTTATATGGTGGTGAACTTCGGCTCGATAACTGTCGGTCAGCTTATGATCGGTTTTGGGGACGTACATAACGGCACATTCTTCATGCTGTCAGGCATCCTGTTTTGTCTTGCCCTCATTCCAACGGCCATTTCAACGGCGAGCAGTCCGAAACCGCTGACGGAAGTTCAGCTTGATCTGCGGGCACTTTACCGGAATTCCCCTGTGGCTTTCCTTGGCTGTATTCTCATCGGTGTTGCCAATGGTGCATTTGGTACGCTTGGCGCGGTTTATGGCGCGGCGACAGGTATTTCGGTGGGTGAAATCGCATTGATGATGAGTGCGTCCGTTCTGGGCGGTGCGTTGATGCAGATTCCGGTCGGTCGCATGTCTGATCGTACCGATCGGCGTTATGTGCTGGCCTTCGTGGGTGGTGCGGCTGCCTTGATCGGCCTTCTGATTTTCCTTATTGCGCCACGCCACGCCACGATCATTCTGATCATGACTGCGATTTATGGCGGGCTGGCTTATACGCTCTATCCCGTGGCTGTTGCCCACGCCAATGATTTTTCGGACTCTGAAAACTTCGTCAAGGTCACCAGCGGCCTGCTTCTGCTCTACGGTTTCGGCACGATGATCGGTCCGGTCTTGGGTGCTTGGGCCATGGAGACGATCGGCGCGGAAGGCCTGTTTGCAATTACGGCGTTGGCACACGCTACCATCATGTGTCATGCGATCATCCGCTCGCGCATGCGGGCACCTGTGCCGGTGGAACTGAGGGATAATTTTCAGTCAGTACATTCGGAACGTGCAACGCCGGAAGGTGTCAGGCTCGATCCTCGCGCGGAGACCTTACCAGAATAGCGACCAAGACGAAATTCGTTGACATTGCTGGTAATTTAAACCGAAACTCCAGCATGGTCGAAACAGATGCTTTCGTTGCAATTTCTGATCCAAACCGCCGGTACCTTCTGGAGGAGCTGAGGCGGGGCCCAAAAACCGTGAATGAACTTGCATCCGGCCTCCCCATATCGAGACCTGCGGTATCCCAGCACCTCAAGGCCTTGCTGGATGCGCAGCTGGTATCAGTCAAATCCGAAGGTACGCGCCGCATCTACGCGGTCGATGACAGTGGTTTTTTCCATTTAAATTTATGGCTTGATCAATTCTGGAATGAATAGTCCTGGAGACATGAAAACCCGGCTGTCTGACCAGACGTGCCGGGTTTTCGGATCTATCGCTTGATATACTCAAGCGGAATTCGGGGTCTGTTCTGCCTTGCGACCCGGAGTCATTCAGTGGTGAGTGACGAGCGTACGTATTTTTTCGATCTGCTCTTTCAGCACAAGCTTGCGACGCTTGAGGTCGCTAATCTTAAGATCGTCCGTGGCGGGACTTAGCAGGGCATCGGAAATCTCTTTTTCGAGTGCTCCGTGCTTACGTTCAAGCGTTTCAAGATGAGACTCAATGGCCATGCGGCTTCTCCCTTGGTTGGTTTCCTTGCTCGTAATCCTCTGTCGGCCAGTGGGGGCTTTGTGACAGAGCCGTGACACTCTGCCACTACTTCAAGCAATTGTCGAATATGTTTCGCAGGATTTTATTGTCACATGAAATGTGATATTGCGGCATACCGGCAGGTGACAGTGTTGCTCCGGACCGCATTCGACAATTCTACTGCAAAATACCGGGAATCACTGCATGTCCGATCAAGATCAGGCTGACATTCGATTGGCAGTCGCAAGATTGAAGCAAGAGCATCTGGACTTTGATGCAGCCATACAAGCAATGATCCAGGTTGGTTGCGATCAGCTGCGTATCCAGCGCATGAAAAAGAAGAAACTCATTATCAAAGACAAGCTCATCGAGCTTGAAGACAAAATTATCCCGGACATAATAGCCTGATATAAAAGGGCAATCTGCAGTGCTGTGACTTGTGCTTGCAGCCTTCCTGCTTTTGCACTAATCCCCCCATTCCGTTATTAGAGGAAGCTCAATGGCTGATACACGTGCTGACGTAGCAATCATTATGGGAAGCCAGTCCGATTGGGCGACCATGCGTCATGCGGCTGAAACGTTGGACAGCCTGGGTATTTCCCACGACGACAGAATTGTTTCGGCGCACCGGACGCCTGACAGACTGGTGGAATTCGCAAAAACAGCACGCGAAACGGGTTTCAAAGTCATTATTGCGGGTGCTGGCGGTGCTGCACACTTGCCGGGCATGGCCGCATCCATGACGCCTCTGCCAGTGTTTGGCGTTCCGGTGGAGTCGAAAGCACTTTCGGGTCAGGATTCACTTCTTTCCATCGTTCAAATGCCAGCGGGCATACCTGTGGGCACGCTGGCAATTGGCCGGGCAGGCGCAATCAATGCTGCATTGCTGGCGGCGGCGGTTCTGGCTCTGAACGATGCGGAACTGGCAAAGCGGCTTGATGGTTTCCGGCAGGCACAGAGTGAGAAGGTCGCCTTGCGGCCATCCGACGAGGCGTAAGAATGATTTCTGCAGGTTCGACAATCGGTATAATTGGTGGCGGTCAACTCGGGCGTATGCTGGCAATGGCCGCGGCGCGTCTCGGTTACAGGACAGTGATACTGGAACCGCAGGAAGATTGCCCTGCTGCACAGGTCGCAAATGAGGTGATCGTCGCTGCCTATGATGATCCAAATGCCCTGGAGCGATTGGCGGAACTAAGCGATGTCATCACCTACGAGTTCGAGAATGTGCCGGTGGATTCCGCAGAGCTTCTGAGTGAGACCAGACCTGTATTTCCGCCTGCCGAAGCACTGAAAGTTTCGCAGGATCGGGTTACGGAAAAGCGCTTCCTCAACAAGCTTGGTATTCAGACGGCGCAATGGCGCGTTGTTGAGAACGAGGTGGAACTGGAAGCTGCATTGCTTGCATTCGATGGCAAGGGCATCCTCAAGACCCGCCGCTTTGGCTATGATGGAAAAGGCCAGGCGAAGTTTTCGGGTGTGCCGGGCGAGACAGCCAAGGCCGGATTTGCAGCCGTTGGCAATGCGCCTTCGATTCTTGAGGCTCTGGTTGATTTTACACATGAGATTTCGGTCATCGCAGCGCGCGATGAGTCCGGCAACATCCGCATCTATGACATTGCCGAGAACGTCCACAAAGACGGTATTCTCGCCAGCTCCACTGTTCCCGTTTCGGTTTCGTCGACCATTGCTGGTCTGGCAGCCGATGCGGCACGTAAGCTATTGGAAGGATTGAACTATGTCGGTGTTCTCGGCATGGAATTCTTCGCGCTTGCTAATGGGACATTGCTTGCCAATGAGTTTGCACCTCGTGTGCACAATTCCGGGCACTGGACGGAGGCAGCCTGCGCCATTTCGCAATTCGAGCAGCATATACGTGCAATCACCGGCCTTCCGCTTGGCGATACGCGGCGTCATTCCGATTGCGTGATGGAAAATCTCATCGGGGATGACATTGACCGCGTGCCGGACCTGCTTAAGGAAACGGGAGCAGTGATACATCTCTACGGCAAGGCCGAAGCACGCCCCGGCCGCAAGATGGGCCATGTGACTCGTATCACCAAACGCCTCTAATTGCGGGAAAAGACAAGTTTTCTCGCGGAATCATAAGATGAATCGCGGGATGGGAGTTGACAATGCGGGCATTCATTGGCTATTTCCCCGCAACGTGTTTCCGGCGCGCTTTATAGGCGCGCTTTTTATTGGTGCCCGGTTTCGGGCGTAAAGATACCGGTGCTGAAATGAAGATCAAGAATTCGCTTAAGGCTCTCAAGGCCCGTCATCGTGACAATCAGCTGGTCCGTCGCAAGGGCCGCATGTACATCATCAACAAGACTGCTCCGCGCTTTAAAGCACGCCAGGGCTGATCTTTACCGTTTCACGGTTTTTTGCATTTGACGTTTCGCTGATACGGAATAAGCTTCGTATCATGCGGAACGTTTTTGCTATTCTCCTTGTGTCGGTCCTGTCTCTTTCGCCAATGATTTCAATGGCTCAGGAGAGTAGTGACACGCAGGGCAAGGCCAATACGCAGCAGAAATCTCCTTCACAAGAACCATCTCCTACGCTGCAACAGGCAGCATTGCCCGGAAAAACGTTGGCTGAAAAACGCATCGTGCGGCTGGACGAGCTATTCGGTCAATTGAAGCGGGAAAGCAATCCGATGAAAGCATCGCGTATTGCCTCGCAAATCCAGACACAATGGCAGAATTCAGGCAGCGCCAGTATTGACCTTATGATGGGCTGGGCCGCTAAGGCTATGGAAGATAAGAAGTATTCCGTGGCGCTGGACTTTCTCGATCAGGTCATTGTCATGAAGCCGGATTACGCCGAGGGGTGGAATCGCCGTGCTACACTCAATTATGTGACCAATGATTACGGGCGCGCCATGGCAGATATCCAGAAGACGTTGGCGCTTGAACCAAGGCACTTCGGGGCCATGGCAGGCATGGCGGCGATTCTTAAAGAAACCGGTCGAAAGGAAGCTGCGCTAGGGGCGTTTGAGCAGGTTCTCAATGTTTATCCAATGATGCGCGATGCCCAGAGGCAGGCCGGTGAATTGGCTGACGAATTGACCGGCCAACGCACCTGATTTTGGCGCGTTTCTACTAAGGACAACCAGAATACTATTCACGGTTACAATTCTGCTCGCAAATTTTGCTGTTTTGCTCGTAAAACTCACGATTTGGCGTGAAACAGTAATGCTTCTCTTTGGAAGCGGGTTCGTTTCTATCTGTAAGCCTGAAACCGGAACGGAATTTCCCGGGGCGCTATCTGGCAAAAATTCACGGCATGAGCCACGCCCGCCAGCCACGGGCACTGCCGCTGTGAATCGTCCCCGAGGCGCAGAAAGTTGCAGCGATAAACGCCAAAGTAGCAATAGCTTGTTTACACAATCCAGGCACGAAAATTCCGGCGATGCATAAAATGCACGCCGGAATTCATGGATAGTTTATCCGCAAAAGCGGGGATAAATCAGACGCTTGTCAGGCCGTCCGAGCCGATATAGGCAATGCGCAGCATATTGGTCGAGCCAGGTGTGCGTAGCGGTACGCCGGCCGAGATGATGATGCGGTCGCCCGGGTTCCCGAACTCTTCCTGATAGGCAATGTGGCAAGCGCGATCGACCATTTCGTCGAGGTCATAGGCTTCGTCGGTTACAACGCAATGCAACCCCCAAACGAGAGCCAACTTGCGGGCGGTTTCAACCACCGGTGACAGTGCGATGATCGGCAATAGCGGTCGCTCACGGGCGGCGCGCAATGCGGTTGTGCCGGATGCCGTATAGGTGACAATGGCCGAAAGGTTGAGCGTCTCGGCGATCTGGCGCGCAGCCAGCGAAATGGCATCAGCACCGGTCGCATTCGGTTCAGGACGCTGGGCATGAATGATGCCCGGGAAGTTCGGATCGCGCTCAACCTGCTCGGCGATACGCGCCATGGTTGCGACAGCTTCAACAGGATAATCACCGGCTGCAGATTCGGCGGAAAGCATGACCGCATCCGCACCTTCGAACACGGCGGTTGCCACGTCAGAGACTTCCGCGCGGGTTGGCACGGCGGCGGTGATCATCGACTCCAGCATCTGGGTTGCGACGACGACGGGCTTGCCTGCACGGCGGCAGGCACGGATGATCTGCTTCTGAATGCCGGGTACGGATTCCAGCGGCATTTCGACACCGAGATCGCCGCGCGCAACCATGAGCGCATCGGAAAGCTCGATAATTTCGTCGAGGCGGGTAACAGCCTGCGGCTTCTCAATCTTTGAAAGTAGTGCAACGCGGCCACGCGATATCTTGCGAACTTCGGCAAGATCCTCCGGCCGCTGAATAAAGGACAGGGCAACCCAATCGATTTCCTCTTGCAGCACGGCATCAAGATCGCGCCGGTCCTTTTCCGTCAAAGCACCGACATCGAGGGTCGTGTCGGGCAGGCTGACGCCCTTCTTGTCGGAAATCTTTGTTCCCGAAACAACGCGGCAGCGAATCTGGGTACCATCGGAGGCTTCGGCAACAAGCGCCAGCTTGCCATCGTCGATCAGCAGGCGATGCCCGGGCTCGACAGCTTTAAGGATTTCGGGGTGTGGCAGGTAAACGCGGGTATTGTCGCCCAGCGCTTCATTATTATCGAGCGTGAAGGTTTGGCCCGCAACGAGATCGACCTTGCCTTCGGCAAACTTGCCAACGCGCAGCTTCGGTCCCTGCAAATCGGCGAGAATGCCGATGGGGCGCCCAACTTCCTTTTCCACATTTCGCAGACGGCGAACGAGTTCGCGCATCAGGTCGTGGCTGGCATGGCTCATATTGATGCGGAAAACATCGGCGCCGGCTTCGAACAGTTTGCGGATCATGCCTTCGTCGGAGGAAGCGGGACCGAGCGTGGCGAGAATTTTGACCTTGCGGCGACGTCTCATTGAGGAGGGGTATCCGTTACGATTGGAGATGAGGGAGGATTTTCTTCTGTCAGCTGGACCATCCAGCTTGTCTGCTCGCCCGTATCATATTCCTGGAATCCGGAGCGCTGGAACCCGCGCGCGAAACAATCATTGATACCGGTAATCTTGAACTGGTTTTCGGCCACGCACATGTTGATCTTGCCGTCCCAGCGTCCGCCGCTTTGGGCATCTTCGGCATAAAGATAATAATAGCGTGAAGTCAGCGGTCCGACAACCAGCGTGGTGCAGGACGACGCATTGACATGCCACCAGCCTTCGGTAATCCAGCCGGTTTTAGCGCGGTAGCCGAGGGCGACGCCAACGAGATTCTGGGTGGAGTTGCACACGCGAAAATCCGCATGGGCTTTGGTGGGCGTGAAAACGCTCCCCGCTATGAATATGAACAGAAATGCCGCGAGGAAGCTTCCCCATCTTAGCTTTATGCTCATATTCAATATTGCCTCCGTCCGGTCTTCTTGGGTCCCGCCAGCACTTGGATAAGCCATTGGCTTCAGGGCAGGTAGACGAGGTTCCTTTTCCGTAGTTTCGCGAGCATTGTCAACGCGTGAATAAGTCGTAGAGCGATGGCAGGACAAGATTATGATCGGCTGTGCTGTTTTTGGGACGATATGGCTGCTGCTGCAATCTAATCGATTTGTAAAATGTGTCGAGCAATCGGAACAGCCCTCCACTGACCATGCATAAAATTAAGTAGTAGTTTCTTCTTCGCCATCATCTTCGTCTTCATCATCGGACTCAAATACTTCCCACATGAAGGCGTGCAAACGCTCCTCGATACTTTTCTTCGAGGCGCCGGATTTTTCCATCTCACGCTTGATTTTGAAGAACTGGTCTCTATCGGCAGGCGTGAGATACTTGGTGGCGTTTTCTAGCGATGATAGTTGGCTGGACATGCGCGGCTATTACTTTCTTACCCATCACAATGGAAGCATTATATCTTAAGTCAGCCCGCTTAGCTGCTTTTATGAGTGCAATTGCCACGCAGACAATCCCGGCTTGCATTGCGGGCAAGGGCGTGAAAGACAAAAGCGGTCAGATTCACAATGCCAAGAGCCTGTCTTCATGTCCTTCTCCCCTTATCATCTGGTCAATGGCGATTATGTCAAAGGTCTTGTTCTTCTAGCTGATCATGCAAGCCGGGCGCTGCCGGAAGAATATGGTTCGCTGGGGCTGGATGCTTCGCAATTCGAGCGCCATATTGCCTATGATATCGGTGTCGAGGAGCTGACACGTAAACTCGCTGCCATGCTTGGCGTGCCAGCCGTGCTTGGTGGATTTTCGCGCCTGCTGATCGATCCGAACCGGGGTGATGACGACCCGACATTGATCATGCGCCTGTCGGACGGCGCGGTGATTCCGCGAAACAATCCGATGCCTGCCGATGAGCGGCAAAAACGCATCAGTCAATATTACAAGCCCTATCACGATGCGGTTGCCACGGCGATTGGCAGGACAGTCGAGGCAAGCGGCAATGCGCCTTTGGTCATCTCGATCCATTCGTTTACCGCCTTCTGGAAGCAGACGCCACGGCCATGGCATGCGGGAATTCTATGGGACAAGGACCCGCGCGCCGTACTGCCTTTGCTGGCAGGTCTAAGGGCCGACCCGCTGCTGGTCGTAGGTGACAATGAGCCTTATGACGGGGCTTTGAAGGGCGATACAATGTATAAACACTGTATCCTGCCGGGTTATGCCCATGCGTTGATCGAGGTGCGTCAAGACCTGATTGGCGATGATGCGGGCACAACGCTTTGGGCGGAACGGTTAGGGCCAATCCTTGAAGGAATGAATTCGACACCTGATATGCACAAGGTGCGCCATTATGGTTCAAGAACCGGCGCAATCGAGGAGATCTATCATGACTGACCTGAGCCGCGAGCAGCAGACGGAGCTTGAAGCGGCGGCCTTTCGCCGTCTGGTGGAACATTTGCGGACACGCAACGATGTGCAGAACATTGACCTGATGAATCTTGCCGGGTTTTGCCGCAACTGCCTGTCCAACTGGTATAGGGAGGCGGCGGAAACCTCGGGGCTGGAGATCAGCAAGGAGGAGTCGCGCGAAATCATCTATGGCGAACCCTATGCGCAATGGCAGGCAAAACATCAACGCGAAGCAAGCGATGCTGCCAAAGTCGCCTTCGAGACAAACAAGCCCGGCCATTGAAAATGGTCAGGATGGTGTTTGACCGGACTCTATTTCCTTGACTCTTTGGTCCTTCGTCGGGCATCGGAACGCTCCGCGCGGCTTTTCCCCGAGTCGCCCAGTTTAAGTTTTACGGAGTGAGATATGAGCATGGATGATTTGGGCGCACAGGGTGGTGTCGAAGGTGTTGCGGCAGCTGAATTGCGGCAGTTCATTGAGCGCATAGAGCGCCTCGAAGAAGAAAAGACCACCCTTTCCGACGATATCAAGGAAGTGATGGCCGAAGCCAAGGGGCGCGGCTATGACACGAAAATCATCCGCACGATCGTTCGTCTTCGCAAAAAGGACGCCAACGAGCGTAAGGAAGAAGAAGCGATTCTCGAACTGTATATGAACGCACTCGGTATGGAGTGATGGTCGCTGCCTGAGGTGGGCTTGATCGCAACGGCGGTCTTGCGCATGCGGGCAGAATGGAACCGGAGGAAATGAATGCTACGTATTATTGTCTGCATCATGACCTTGATGGCGACGGCGAATATTGCCGCCGCCGAGCAAACCCACCGCATGCTCATCATCAATGAGGTGGGGAAAACAATGGCCGGGCTCGATATAGCGCCGACCAAAACCCCGGCGGTGAACCAGAACGTCCTTGTCGATCGCGATATTGAAGGCATCGGCCAGGCCGAAGTGACTTTCAAGGGACCAGATGGCGAATGTATTTTTACGCTGATGGCCGTGTTCAGCGATGACCAGATTGTCGTCAGTGATCCGGTGAATGTCTGCAAGACTGATACATTCGCGTTCAAGCCCTGAAGCGCCTTCCAATGATGGAGCGCCCTCCGTATCACATCGCGTTAGAACGTACGCAGATTTTGCAGATGCTGAGCGCGTTCGACCCAAGAGTTGCAGGCACACCGCCTTTAGGTATCGCAGTTGAAACCAGTGATATCGACATTCTGTGCCATGTAACTGACCAGCCGGCGTTCATGGAGGCGGTGCGCAATATTGTGTCGTCGCTTGAGGACTTTCGGATCGAGCAGTGGATGCATGGTCAGCGCCCCATTATTGCATCATTCCAAGGAGAGGGCTGGGAGTTTGAAATATTTGCCAGCCCTGAGCCAGTCGACAGGCAGGCGGGATGGCGGCATTTCTGTATTGAGGCTCGTCTGCTTGATCTGGGTGGTGAAGCCTTCCGGGGTCGCGTGATGGAATTACGCCACTCCGGCTTGAAAACCGAACCGGCATTTGCAAAGGCGCTTGGTCTGACCGGCGATCCTTACATCGGGCTCTTTGAGCTTGAAGGGCTGGCAGACGATGCTCTCAACGAGCGATTGGCAGCAATCCAAGGTTGATGCGCCGGTTGCCGGAAAATTTTTTCGCGCAAACTTGGTCTTTAAAATCAATTACTTAATCTGAAACTTCCAGCACAACGTGTGGCGGGCCGCAATTAATTGCGGCTGTTCCACTTTACATTTTTCTTATTAAGGATATTAAATGTCCTTAAGGATACAAAATATCCGTAATTGACGAATGGAGAACCAGATGACGCAGCGCCTTAACTACATTCAGCAGTCCCCTGAGCAGTTCAAAAAGTTCATGGATTTCAGCATGTCTCTCAAAGACAGTGCCATTGAAGAAAAGATTCAGGACCTCGTTCATATCCGTGCTTCGCAGTTGAATGGCTGTGCCTTCTGTCTGGATATGCACGTCAAGCAGGCCAAGATGCATGGCGAAACCGAGCTTCGCCTTTATCACGTTGCCATCTGGCGCGAGTCGACACTTTTTGCCCCGCGTGAACGTGCGGCTTTGGCTTGGGCGGAAATCTTGACGAAGCTGCCCGAGCAGGGTGTGCCGGACGATGTTTACGAGCGCGTTCGTGGTCAGCTTTCAGAGAAGGAATTGTCTGATCTGACCTATACAATCATGGCCATCAACGCCTGGAACCGCGCCAATGTTGCTTTCAGAACTGTGCCGGGTTCATCCGACAAGGCTTTCGGCCTTGATAAGGCTGGTTTGAATTAAGCCGACTAAATATCAATTGTTTTCTGCCCGGTTGACGGGTTGGAAGGGGAGAGTGCCATGAAAATCGTTATTATTGGCGGAACGGGTCTGATTGGATCAAAGACGGTCGAACGTCTGCGCAAAAAAGAGCATGATGTTATAGCGGCTTCGCCGAACACCGGCGTCAATACGATAACAGGTGAAGGCTTGGCCGACGCGCTTGCCGGCGCGGATGTCGTTCTTGATCTGGCCAATTCGCCGTCGTTTGCAGACAAAGATGTTCTCGAATTCTTCCAGACCGCGGGTAAAAACCTGCTTGCCGCAGAAGCGGCAGCGGGCGTGAAACATCACATTGCACTGTCCGTGGTGGGTACAGAACGCTTGCAGGAGAGCGGCTATTTTCGCGGTAAGCTTGCACAGGAGCAGCTGATCAGAAAATCGCCAATTCCCTATACGATCGTTCATTCCACGCAGTTTTTTGAATTCCTCAGCGGTATCGCTGAATCGGGCACTGTGGGGGACAAGGTGCACCTCTCGCCAGCCTATGTGCAGCCGATTGCATCGGATGATGTCGCCGATGCCATGACGGATGTAGCCCTTGCGCCGCCTGTGATTGGAACAATTGAAATTGCCGGGCCGGAAAAAGTGCGTCTCAGCGAGCTGGTGGGACGTTACCTGAAGGCAACGAACGATCCAAGAAAGGTCGAAGTCGATGAACATGCCCGATATTTCGGTGCGGAACTGAACGATGCATCGCTGGTGCCGGGTCTCAGTCCGCGGCTTGGATCAATCGGCTTTGAAGAGTGGTTTGCAACGGCACCGCGCCGGAAATGACCTTCAGCATAATTCACAAACGACAAAGGAAACGACCATGATCAGAACTGCAATAGCGGCCACGGCACTTGGACTGCTGCTCGTAACCGGAGCGGCAGCCCATGACGAAGGTAAAGACGCGAAAGTCACCATCGTCTATGAACATGAGCTTCCCAATGCTCCGGGCAAAAGCATCAAGGGGATTCTCGTCGAGTATGGCCCGGGTGGCTCGTCTCCCGGCCACACTCATCCAACCTCTGCATTCATCTATGCGACTGTCCTGACCGGCGCTATCCGAAGCCAGGTCAATGATGGTCCGGTTAAGGTTTACAAGGCCGGTGAGAATTTCTCCGAAATGCCGGGTGATCGTCATGGCGTCAGCGCCAATGACAGCAAGAGCGAACCTGCTTCCCTTCTGGCAGTATTTGTCGTCGATACGGACGAGAAGACACCTCTGACCACCCCGATCAAGTGATCTCCACCTGCCGATGACAAAGGCCCGGGCCGGCATGAGCCGTTCCGGGCCTCTTCAATATTGCAACCAGCGAGGGCTTGACCATGTTTGATGCATCTTTCCTGATGGGCCTGCTCAACTCCCCCCTGTTTCATATCGACATCGTCGGGCTGGTCTGCATTCTCGTATGGTACCTGTTGCCGAGGCGGCTCGCCAATTTACGGCTGATCGTACAAATCGGCTTTTTCATTGTCCTGACACTGATGCTTTCGAGGCAAAACGTGGTGCCCTATGAGCTGGATACAGTGTCAAGGGCAACGGGCGACGCCATTCTCATAGGGTCTGTGAAAGCCATATGGTGGATCAATCTGGCGTGGGCAGTGATCGGCTTTGTCCGCATTTATCTCGTGTTCGAACGCAAGCCGCGCGAGGCGAGGCTTTTGCAGGATCTCGTTGTCGGCGCGGTCTATCTGGGTATGATATTGTCGATTATCGCCTTTGTATTCGGTGTGCCGGTTGGCACGCTTATTGCGACATCCGGTGTCTTTGCCATTATTCTCGGACTCGCGCTTCAGAATACATTGAGCGATGCGTTCTCCGGTATAGCTCTCAATCTTGGCCGTCCCTATGTGCTGGGAGACTGGATTGTGCTCAGCGACGGCACGGAAGGGCGGGTGATAGAAACCAACTGGCGCTCAACCCATCTGATGAATGCTGCGCATAATGTCGTGGCGCTGCCGAACAGTTTCCTTGCAAAGCTAGGGTTGATCAATGTCAGCAGTCCCGATGAAGCGCATGTGCTGACTATGACGGTGCGGCTGGCACCGACAAAAATGCCATCCACAATCGTGGACGTGATGCGAACCGTATTGTTGAGTTGCAACACCATTCTCAAGGAGCCGCCGCCGGTCGTCGCATTGAAACAGCTTGATGCCCATGCGCTGGAAGTGGAGTTGCAGTTCCGCGTTGCCAATGTCAGCGGACGCATTCCAGCCAGGAACGAAGTTCTCGATCTGGTCTATCGTCATGTAAAATCTGCCGGATTGCTATTGGCCAGACCTGCCACGGCCATTGTTCATTCGAGCGATTTGCCGACCGAGGAAACTGCCGCTCCGGCACGGGTCACGCCAATTGAGCTGATCGGTGCAATATCGATATTCTCCGGGTTAAGTGATGATGAGAAGGAAGCGTTGGCCGCTACCACGACAGTGCGGACCTACAGGAAAGGCGATGTCATTGCTGCAAAGGGAGAGATGCTTTCATCGCTGATGATCATACGCGCGGGTGTCGTCGTCATGCGGCGGGATGATGATATGAATGAGGAGGCGGGCCGTCTTGCACCGGGAGATTTCTTTGGCGAGACGGGGCTTCTTGCAGGGCTTGGAGAGGCATCCGCGCTGGAGGCGCTGACCCATGTGGTCGTTTATGAAATTGATCAGCAGAGCTTTGCGCCACTTTTGCTTGACCGCCCCGCGATGGCAGAAGAGCTTGCACTCATTTTGTCACGGCGCACTGCATTGACGGATGATGCAGCTGCGCCCGGCCAGTCGCGGGAGCGCTCGGTTCTTGCTTTGCTGAAATCAATCCAGACAATTTTCCGAAGCTGATGGAGCGCGGCCTCAGGTACGTGCCATGACCCATTCGAAGCTGCTCTTCCACAGATCGGCAGGAACATCTTTGGCAAGTGTGTCGACGAGATTGGCAAGGGTCACGCTGCGCAGTTTGCTGCGCCAGGCTTCATCGGCATCCCACATGATGCGGGCAACGGAGCAGGGCTTGGTATCGCAGTGATCTGCCGAACGGCATGGATTGTTCTGTCTGATATTGTTGCAGACGAAGGTACGGGTTTTGCCTTCAACCGCCTCAACAATATCCAGAAAGGTGATTTCCGATGTCGGCTTTGCCAGGCGATAACCGCCGCTGGGGCCAAGTGTTGTCTGCACGATCTCGGCTTGCGAAAGGTTCTGCAACGCTTTCGACAGATACTCCTTTGGCACACCGTGAAATTCGGCCAATGCCTTGGTTGAGAGATAGTGGTTTTCCGGAAGCCCGGCTATGAGAGCGCAGCAATGAAGTGCCCATTCGACCTGATTTTTCAGTATCATTGCTAAATCCTGCCCGCCATTATCATCGGCTTGTAAATTTCCATTTAAGGATACGTAATATCCTTAAATAAGTAATTTGTAAATCAAATCAATAGCTGCACCCGTAATTGCAATGATAGCGTTGTTCATTATAAATGTCGCGTTTGCTTGGATGTTAGGGAGGACCAGCAATGGAGCAATTCACAGGTGGTTGCCGTTGTGGGAGTGTCCGGCTTGTAGCAAAGGGACTTCCATACAGGGTCGGCCTTTGTCACTGCCTCGACTGCCGTAAACATCATGGGGCGCTTTTTGCTGCCACGGCGATATATCCTGAGGATGCGGTCACGGTCGATGGCGAAACACGGGATTACGCAGGGCGCTTTTTCTGCCCCAATTGCGGCTCGCCCGTGTTCGCGCGCACCGATGACGAAATCGAGGTTAATCTGGGGTCGCTCGACGCACCCGATCAGCTGATGCCGACTTATGAAAGCTGGATGGTCCGCCGCGAATCCTGGTTGCCGCCGTTTCCGCTTAAAAGACATTATGAGCGTGATCGCGAAACTTTGGGACGTTCTGAGGAATAGATCGTCCCCGATGGAAAACGCGGCAGCCAGCCTCAGCGCTGGAACTCAGGACAGCCATATGCAACCTGCAGTGATATAATTTGGCTTCGCCATAATTTGACGGAGAAGTTTCCTTCATCAGCGCCAGAATCAATGTAATCATAATTATCTATTAAAATCAGTAAGTTGTGCTCGTTGTCCTTGGGTCAAGGCTGTTGTGATCAAACCGTAATATAAGTGTCACATGACTGTTATAAACCTTCTGTAGATAGCGGTGACTTCAAAAGTTTCCCAACAGGAGTAAAACCCATGAACAAGCTTTTTTCGACGGCCGCAATTGCTGCCATCGGCATTGCAGCTTCCCTCGGCACGGCGTCTGCACGCGATCAGATCCAGATTTCCGGCTCTTCCACAGTGCTGCCCTATGCAAAGATCGTTGCCGAAACATTCGGCGAAACCTATCCTGACTTCAAGACGCCTGTCGTCGAGTCCGGTGGTTCGGGCGCTGGCATCAAGGAATTCTGCAAGGGCGTCGGCGAAGATACAGTTGATATCGCCAACTCATCGCGTCCGATCAAGGAAGGCGAATTGAAGTCATGCGTTGATGCAGGCGTCAAGGACGTTCAGGAAGTTCGCATCGGTTATGACGGCATCGTGTTCGCGACCGATATCAAGGGTCCAGACTGGGCTCTGACTCCCAAGGACATCTATCTGGCGCTTGCCGCACAGGTTCCAGTCGATGGCAAGCTCGTTGCAAACCCAAACACCAAGTGGAACCAGGTTAATCCTGCTCTGCCAGATTGGGACATTGCTGCTTATATCCCTGGCGAAAAGCACGGCACACGTGAAGTTTTCGAAGAAAAGCTGATGACTGGCGGTTGTAAAGCAGCCGGTGCAGCAGACGCCATCAAGGCAGCTGGCCTTGACGACAAGGCCGCCGCTTCCGCCTGTATCGCCATCCGCAAGGACGGTAAGGCAGTCGATATCGATGGTGACTATGCCGAAACACTGGCACGTATCGATGCTAACAAGACCGGCGTTGGCGTTTTTGGCCTGGCGTTTTATGAAAACAATGCCGACAAGCTGAAGGTTGCTACTGTTCAGGGTGTTGTTCCAAGCACCGAAACAATATCCAGCGGTAAGTATCCGGTTTCCCGTCCATTGTTCTTCTACGTCAAGAAGGCTCATCTGGGTGTTATCCCCGGTCTCAAGGAGTATGTTGAATTCTTCCTTGGTGACCAGATGATCGGCGAAGACAGCCCGCTGGTTGAATACGGTCTCGTTGCCGCACCAGAAGCCGAGCGCAAAGCACAGCGCGACGCATTCACCTCCGGTAAGACAATGTAATAAGCCTGATTGCATCAAGCGGGCGGCCCAGGTCGCCCGCTTGATTGTCATCAGACTTTGAATTTGCACGGACGGATCGAGGAAGCTTTGATGTCCACATTGCTGGTTTTTACAATCGTCATCGCCATAGCTGCTGCCGCTTACTTCATCGGTAGCCGGCGCGCTGCAGGCAAGGGCGATGGAAGCGTCAAGGCGCATTCGCTGCCCCACTATCATGGTTGGTGGGCTTTTCTGGTTTCCGCGCTGCCTGCTGTTTTGTTCATTGCCATATGGGCGGCAGCGACAAGCATGTATCTTGAGCGGACGGCAATTTCAGAGTTGCCAATCCACAATGAAAACAGTGTCATTGCCAGCCAGAGTCTGGAACTCGGCATGGTCAGCGGCATCGCCCGCGGCCTCGACCGTCTTACGGATGCGGAGCGGCAAAATCTTCCTCAGACTTTCGCGGAGTTGCGTCCCATTCTGTCCGCAAAAGGCGTAGCACTGGCGACAGAGGGTCAGGATTTCATGATCCCCATCGCAGTTGAGTGGAACAAGAATTCCAAGCTCGCGAAGAATACCGGCGCGTTCATTGCCATTGCTCTTGCTATTGTGGGTGCAATTTTTGGTCTGTCCCGCATTCAGGCGCGGACCCGGGCCCGCAACAATGTCGAGCGCATCATTCTTGGGGCGCTTGTCGCGGCTTCGACCATCGCAATTCTGACAACAATCGGCATCATTCTCTCGATGCTGTTCCAGACACTTACTTTCTTCCAGTCGGTTTCGCCGACGAGCTTCTTTTTCGGAACGGTGTGGGATCCGCGCTTTGCGGCTGCAGGTTCGGGTGGATCGCAGGGGCAGTTCGGTTTGATCCCGCTTCTTGCCGGAACGCTCTATATCGCTTTCGTCGCAATGCTGTTTGCCGTGCCAATCGGGCTGTTTGCGGCGATCTACATGGCGGAATATGCCAGCCGCAGCGTGCGTTCCGCCGTCAAGCCATTGCTAGAAGTGCTGGCCGGTATCCCGACCATCGTCTATGGCTTCTTTGCTCTTGTCACGGTTGGGCCGTTCCTGCGTGACTTGAGTGCGGCACTTTCCGGTGGTTATGCCTTCATTCAGGCGCAAAGCGTGCTGACCGCCGGTATCGTCATGGGTGTGATGCTGATCCCCTTCGTCTCGTCCCTGTCCGACGATATTATCACTGCGGTTCCGCGCTCCTTGCGGGATGGCTCGCTGGGTCTGGGATCAACCCAATCCGAAACCATTCGCCGCGTCATTCTGCCGGCTGCCCTGCCGGGTATCGTCGGTGCCCTGCTGCTGACGGCATCGCGCGCAATCGGCGAAACCATGATCGTGGTGCTTGCTGCTGGCGTTGCTGCCAATCTGAATATCAATCCGTTCGATGCAATGACCACGATCACCGTCAAGATCGTCAACCAGTTGACCGGCGATCTCGAGTTCAACTCGCCCCAGACACTGGTAGCGTTTGCGCTTGGCCTCACCCTCTTCTTCATCACTCTGGCGATGAATGTTTTCGCGCTCTACATCGTGCGTAAGTATCGGGAGCAGTACGAATGACCGACCTAACTCTCAATCCAGCATCAGCTCCGGCGCGCTCGGTGCGACGCGACATCGGTCTCAAGCGCCGATATGCTGCAGAACGCCGCTTCCGCATCTATGGTATTGCTGCGATCGCTGTAGGACTTTTCTTCCTCGTTGCCCTGATGTTTTCGGTATTTTCCAATGGCTATACCGCATTCTGGCAAACCGAAGTGAATCTGACGATCAATCTCGACCCGGCAATCATTGACCCGGAAAATGCGCGCGCGACGAACCCGAATGTTCTTCTGACCGCGAATTATCCAATTCTAGCCCGTAATGCACTGGCCGAGAAGCTTGGCGTGAGCGCAAGCGACAAGCCTGCCATACGTGAGCTTGGCAAGTTGTTTTCCGACGGTGTGCGTGGCCAGTTGCGTGAACTCGTTGTCCGCAATCCTGCGCTTATTGGAACGACACAGAATATCTGGGTTTTGACTGGTGCCGATATCGACTCCGCGTTCAAGGGACAGATCGACCTGGGTGTCGAAGAAGCGCGGCGCAAGGTTTCTGACCGTCAGGTTGGGTGGATGAATGCGCTCAAGGACGAGGGCATCATGGCCCAGCGGTTCAATTCGGGTCTCTTCACCTATGGCGCTTCCAGCCGCCCTGAAACATCGGGACTTGGCGTGGCGCTGATCGGATCGCTGTACATGATGCTGATCGTGCTGGGTCTGTCCCTGCCAA
This sequence comes from Phyllobacterium sp. YR531, assembly GCF_000282595.1. Classification (GTDB taxonomy): domain Bacteria; phylum Pseudomonadota; class Alphaproteobacteria; order Rhizobiales; family Rhizobiaceae; genus Phyllobacterium. The sequence goes on along the minus strand of NZ_AKIZ01000037.1, from coordinate 245,944 downwards.
TCGGTGTTGCTGCCTCCATCTATCTTGAAGAGTATGCCAAGAAGAGCAAGCTGACGGATATTATTGAAGTCAACATTAATAATCTCGCGGCCGTTCCTTCAATCGTGTTTGGCTTGCTCGGGCTTGCGGTGTTTATCAACTTCTTCCACCTGCCACGTTCGGCATCGCTGGTCGGCGGGCTTGTCCTGACGTTGATGACATTGCCAACAATCATCATCGCGACACGTGCTGCCCTGCGCGCAGTGCCACCATCCATCCGCTCTGCGGCGCTGGGTGTAGGTGCTTCAAAAACACAGATGGTCTTTCACCATGTGTTGCCGCTAGCTGCACCCGGAATTTTGACCGGCACCATCATCGGCCTCGCTCACGCGCTGGGAGAAACCGCTCCGCTACTGCTGATCGGCATGGTGGCATTCGTAGCCAACAGCCCTGTCACGCCACTCGATCCGTCGACGGCTCTGCCAGTGCAGATCTATATGTGGGCCAACGAGGCGGAACGTGCCTTCGTTGAAAGAACATCTGGTGCTATTATCGTGCTGCTGCTGTTCCTTGCGGTCATGAATATCACGGCTATCATTCTTCGGCGTCGCTTTGAGCGTCGCTGGTAAGGTCACGAGGAAGGCTCAAATCATGAATCTAATGACCGAACGAAATCTCGAAAAAGCGGTGAATGACAAGATGAATGCGCAAACCAATGCGATCAAGATGCGGGGCACGGACGTCACTGTTCATTATGGTGAAAAACAGGCCCTGTTCGGCGTCAGCCTGGACATTCCGGAAAAGATGGTCACGGCATTGATCGGGCCTTCAGGCTGCGGCAAGTCGACCTTCCTGCGTACCCTCAATCGCATGAACGATACGATTGAGGGCTGCAAGATGGGTGGCCTCATCACGCTCGACGAAGAAGATATCCACAATCCGAAAATCGACGTTGTCGAATTGCGCGCCCGCGTCGGCATGGTCTTTCAGAAACCTAATCCGTTTCCGAAGTCCATCTACGAGAATGTCGCCTATGGCCCTCGTATCCATGGTCTTGCCCGTACCAAGCAGGATTTGGAGGAAATCGTCGAAAAGAGCCTCCAGCGAGCCGGTCTTTTTGCCGAGGTGAAGGATCGTCTGCATGAAGCCGGTACAGGTCTTTCCGGTGGTCAGCAGCAGCGCCTTTGCATTGCACGTGCTATTGCGGTCAGCCCGGAAGTCATCCTCATGGATGAGCCATGCTCGGCGCTTGATCCGATTGCTACGGCAAAGGTCGAGGAACTGATCGACGAATTGCGCCAGAACTACACGATTGTCATCGTCACGCATTCGATGCAGCAGGCTGCTCGTGTGTCGCAGCGCACGGCCATGTTCCACCTCGGAAACATTGTCGAAGTGGGCGATACGGAAATGATGTTTACCAGCCCTACCGAAAAGCGCACGCAAGACTACATTACCGGACGTTTCGGTTGATCACGGGAAGAGGCTTAGGCAATGACTGACATCGCACAACACACCGTCCGCTCCTATGACGATGAACTGAAGTTTCTCACACACAAGATTGCAGAGATGGGCGGGCATGCGGAGCGCATGGTCGAACAGGCCGTGTCCGCCATGGTCAATTCGGACAATGCCCTTGCCCAGCGCGTGATTTCCGATGATCTCATTCTCGATGCAGGTCAACGCGAGATCGACGAAAAAGCCATCACCATCATCGGCAAGCGCCAGCCAATGGCGATTGATCTGCGGGAAGTTATCGGCACGATCCGCATTTCATCGGACCTTGAGCGAATCGGCGATCTTGGCAAGAACATCGCCAAGCGCGTTGTTGCGGTCAATGATACGCGCCAGACACTGTCGGTTTATCGCGGTTTGCAGACAATTGCAGAACTCGCGCTGACACAGCTCAAGGATGTGCTTGACGCCTATGCAACGCGTTCGGTGGCACAGGTCAACATCGTCCGCGAGCGTGATGATGAGATCGATGCGCTTTACACATCGCTGTTCCGCGAACTTTTGACTTACATGATGGAAGATCCGCGCAACATATCAGCCTGCACGCATCTTCTTTTTTGCGCCAAGAATATCGAGCGTATCGGTGACCATGCCACCAATATCGCCGAGACGGTTTATTACATAGTCACGGGAACACAGCTTCCAGCGGAACGTCCGAAGGAAGACCAGTCGCACACCGTTATTCTAGACGAGCCAGTAACGCCATAATTGCCGGAAGCAGATCATGCCTATAGCTCCCAGAATCACAGTCGTTGAAGACGAAGACGCCCTTAGTGTTCTCCTCCGGTATAATCTGGAGGCGGAAGGCTATATCGTCGAAACGATCAGCCGTGGTGACGAAGCCGAAATAGCTTTGCGCGAAAAAGTGCCTGATCTGCTGATCCTCGATTGGATGCTTCCGGGCCTTTCGGGCATTGAACTTTGCCGCCGTCTGCGCGCGCGCCGTGAAACGGAAATCCTGCCGATCATCATGCTGACAGCACGCGGTGAGGAAAGCGAACGTGTTCGCGGACTTTCCACCGGCGCGGACGACTATATGGTCAAGCCATTCTCGACGCCGGAACTGCTGGCCCGCATCAAATCCATGCTGCGACGGGTTAATCCCAGCCTGCTTTCACACGTATTGAGCTTTGGCGATCTGAAGCTTGACCGCGAGCAGCATCGGGTTTTCCGCAAGGAACGCGAATTGAAGCTGGGACCGACGGAGTTCCGACTGCTTGAATTCTTAATGCAGTCGCCGGGCCGGGTGTTCTCGCGCGGTCAATTACTGGACAATGTCTGGGGCGCAGACATTTATGTCGATGATCGCACCGTTGACGTGCATGTCGGGCGCCTGCGCAAGGCAATCAATATCGGCCGCTCGCTTGATCCCATCCGCACTGTACGCGGCGCAGGATATTCTTTCGGATAGCGGCAAGCATCCCCAATAATCTTCTTGATTTCAGACATTTTGGCCCGGGCCGTTCCTTACAAGGACGACTTGGGCCGCATCGTATTTATGTTCTTTTTAAACTCTGGAGATTTGCTGTTCTGGTCGCGGTATGAAAGCGTGCCATCCATCACAATACATGACTCTGCATCAAGACAAAGTTATCGGCATTAACAATTTTGCCACTGGCCGGGGAACGGAACGCTGATATATGACGTTTATGTGACGGTTTTGTGAAGGCCGTTTGGCGTGGCGTGGAGAGTGGTTTGGCCAGACAGATCGAGCAAGTTGAACTTGAAGCGAATGTCTGGTCTGGCGCAGAAGCAGTAGTCAGGCCGTCGCGGCTGGCAGCTTTTTTCCGCCACGCGGGCTATCTGACAGCCGTATTTGCCATCTCTACAATGCTGGTTCTTGCGGTTGAGTTGGTGTTTCGTGGCTCTGTTTCCGATTCCATCCTGTTCTTTCAGCAGCTTTATCGGCCCGCATGGACAACAGTCGGGCTCTATGCGCTCATCATCCTTGCATTGGATGCTGTTTTCGGCCGAGCGCATAATGGCCTGTTGATCGTTGCGCCGCTTGCCTTGTTTTTTACATGGGTGGGGCGGCAGAAAGCGCTCTATCTTGGTGATCCGCTTTATCCGGCGGATTTTTTGTATTCACGCCAGATATTTGACCTGATGCCGTTGTTGGTCCGCGAGCGGCCTTGGACTGCCGTGGCGCTACTACTGGCGGGTGTGACGGTGGCTACGGGTCTGGTAATGGCATGGCGGTTTTGGCGCAAACGGGGTACGCGTCTTAGTGGCAAGGGGCGGCTATGGCGGCTGGCCTTGGCAGTACCCGCGCTTACATTCTTCGTCTCGATCATGGACTACAACACATTCTCATGGGCGCGAGACCGATTGCATGTTCAGCCGATCATGTGGGACCAGAAAGAGAACTACGCGCATAACGGCTTTACCATGGCTTTCGCACTCAATCTGCCGATGGCAGATGTTTCTGCTCCTGCCGGTTATTCGGCGCAGGCGATCAGTTCGATACCTTCAGTCCCGGCACTGTTCGAATCCACGGGCAAGCCTGATATTATCATGGTGATGAGCGAATCCTTCTGGGACCCAACCCGGCTTCCCGGCGTGAGCTTCAATCGCGACCCGATCCCTACAGTTCGTGCAAATCAATCCGGCTCGGTGTTTTCACCGGAATTCGGCGGCATGACCGCGAATGTGGAGTTCGAGGCACTGACGGGATTTTCCAATGCTTTCCTTCCCTATGGCAGCATTCCCTATCAGCAATATGTCCGCCATCCCGTGCCGTCTCTGGCGACGTTTTTCAAGAGCGAGGGGTACGAGACAAAGGCGATCCATCCCTACCGCGAGTGGTTCTGGAATCGTCGCAATGTCTATCAATCCTTCGGCTTCGATACATTCATGTCGGAAGAAAACCTGCCAAAGCTGAAGGCACGAGGCCCGCTGGTTTCGGATGACGCACTGATGGATGAGGTCATAAGCGAAGCCGACAAGGCCAAGGCGCCGTTTTTCTATTTCACGGTTACACTGCAAGGCCACGGCCCCTACGAGCCGAACCGCTACAAGAACAGCCGGATCAATGTCGCTACTGAAGCAGGTGAAGGGCCAAGGCAGATCATCCAGACATTTTCTGAAGGCGCGTCCGATGCAGATCGCAGCCTGAAGAAATTGATGAACTGGGCATCGCACCGCAAACGTCCGACGATCCTTGTCTTTTTTGGCGATCACCTGCCGCCGCTCAATGAAGCCTACGTAACGACAGGCTACATGAGGGATCGTGTTGCCGATCGGCGGGCACCTCTGGATGACATGCTGAAACAGCATGAAACGCCTTTGGTCATATGGTCGAACGCCTGGGGTGCAGATTATGGTGTCGGTACGGTCAGCCCGTCATTCCTGCCGCTGCATCTGCTGGAACTGGCTGGCATGAGCCACCCCTATTACACCGGTGTGCTCGGGGCGGTACGGGACAAATACAAGGTTATCGACCGTCATATGCTGGTGAGCGAGAATGATGAACCCATGCCGGACTGGTCAGGCAAGCAGCAGATTGATCCTCTGATCAATAATCTACGGCTTCTGCAGTTTGACATGATGTTCGGTGAGCAGCACGGCACGCAGAAGTTCTTTCCTGAAACTGGTGCGGGCAAGGCTACAGCCCCGATGCTCTGACCGTTACTCCGCCGCGACGAGCGTAAAGTCATTTGCGGGCGTGGGGATGGATTCAGCAGGTATTTCCAGAAGTGGTCGCTGGATAGCTTCGCCTTCGGCTATCTCCAGAATATGCGTGTAGAAATTTTCGCCGGTAACGGAGCGCGGCGCTTCGATTTCGTGCATCACGCTGATGACAGTGGTTCCGACGCAATGATCCTTGATGGCCTGATGAAAGGCGATCTTGGAATCCGGATCGAGTGCGCCGGTTGCTTCATCAAGAAACAGGACCGCAGGCTTGTGCAGAAGAATGCGCGCAAGCACCAGCTTCTGCTTCTGGCCGCCGGAAAGAAGCTGATCCCATGAAGTGCCGTCACGGCTCTCATTGCAAAGGTTCTCGATAAAGTCGCCCATGCCTGCGCGGTGCAGCGCGGCGGCGACCGATGCATCGCTGAAGCGGTCTTCATCCATCGGCAGGCAGACAAGCTGCTTCAACGAAACGCCGGGGAGTTTGACCTCCTGCGCCGCATACATGGTTGCAGCGTCTTTCGGGTAGAAGATTTCGCCGCGCCCGTAACCCCAAAGACCGTTCATTGCCTTGAGCAGGCAGGTCTTGCCGCTGCCGGAATCACCTTTGATATAGGCCCATTGACCCTTGCGCAAACGCATGTTCGGCAGGGTGAGAAAAGGCTTCGCCTCGCTGTCGCGATGCATCAGCTCAAGGCCGCGCACCGAAACACCAAAGGCTTCGTGCTGCGTTGCGAATTTGAACTCGTTGATACCAGTGGAGCGATAATATTCGGATGGCTGGCTGACACGTTCAACGGCCTGTGCCAGTTCGGTGACGCGCCTTGCATTTGCTTTGAGATTGGCGATTGCCGGCATGACATGGATAAACCATGAGCACTCATTGATCATGGAACCTACAAGTTCAGAACCAGTAATGTAATTCTTGAAGCTGATCGTGTTGCCCATATAGGGCAGGAGGCCGGGGATATAGGCGATGATACGGGCGGAAAAGAAATTATAGACCGATGTGAACGACATGTAGCAGGCATCGAAAACATTGAAACGTGCCCAGTTATTGTCGACGCTTTTGTAGAGTTTGCCATTCAATGATTTTTGAACTGTCTCGCCATTGGCAGCGGCCACTTGAAAGCTGCGGCGCAAAAGCGTTGTGAGTTCACTTCTGTAACTGCCCTCGGATTGCTGCATGGCCAAGGTGAGTTTTTCGAGCACGCGGCCGATACGCATAGCAATCCATGTGCTGACAGGAACATAAAGAGTAATCGCTGCGAAGGCCAAAGTGGCACTGCCATAATCTCCGAGAAAGCCGAGGCCGGGAATAGGCGTCGACATTTCAATGAGCTTCTGGCCGACGAAGATAATGGACATGGTGACGCCAAGTACGCCCATTGCGAGGCCGATGGCACCGCCTGTCATGCCCTTGATGGATTCCTGAATGCGCTGATCGATATTGTCCGGCGTCTGGTCTTCGCTGGAAGAGCCGCCCTGCTGCAAATGATAATGGGTATGCTGGTCATCGAGGAGCGCTTCACCAAAGCGGGCATTGAGCCAACCGCGCCATTTGCGGTGCAGCGTTGTCGACAGAAGGTGACGGACACCGATGAAGCCCACTTCCTTCATCGCCACAAGAGCGACGAGGATACCGGCATTGGCAAGGATCACATTGAGCGGATTGACCACAAAGGGGTCATGAATATCGACAAGCGAATTGATGAGTTCGCCGGAGGCCATCGCCATCCAGACGCTTGCCTTGCTTGCTGCTGCCGTCAAAAGCGCAATGGCAATCGTCAATGTCCAGGCTTCAACCCAGCGATCAGACGTCCAGTATGCGCGAAGCAAACCCCAGAAGCTGCACATTGAGGACAATGTGGAGTTTCTGTTGGCGGGAGATGGTTTCCCAGTTGCTTCAGTCGATGATTGCAAAAGATTGCCCCGGTCTGATTCTCGAGAATTGTAACACAATGTTACGCATTGCAACAAACCGTGGTTAAAATTGGGTTAAGATTTGGAGAATGGGCGATGGGAATACGGGTTTTCACCTGAAAACTCGTAAAGAAGGCACTCAAACAAGCAGCGCCCGGGATAAAGTAACTCCGGGCGCAATTGCCTGAATTCAAGGCTGGGGTGTCACGCGTTCCCAGAAATCATTAAATGCAACACTGTCATAAAATGCTGACGCTTTTACAATCTGCTTGCCGCGAAGTTGCAGATACCACGTATAGGTATTGCGGTAAGGTTTGCCGTCGCGCGCGGTTCCTTCGGCATCAAAGAAGACAATCACCGTATCACCATCGGCATAGACACTGCGTATGGTCGGGATGAGGCGGGTCGACATGCGGGCATTGAATGGGCGGATGACTGTGTTGATGAAATCCGCCTTGCTGGTATAGACCCGGGAGGCTGCGGAGTTGCCTACGATCTCCCAAGTGGCATCCTGTGCAAGGGAATCATAAGGGCTGCCGGTTCCATTCTTCCAGGCATCAAATCCTGCCTGAACCGTCGCCTTGTTCTGATCTTCAATTTGATCTTTCGTCTGTGCCATACTCATTTCCATAGGTGTGAGGAACAGCATTCCAGATGTCGCCAGAGCCTGAAGGCCGGATCGCGTGTTAAGCATTGCAGTTCTCCTTGTTTGGCTGCGCTCAAGCGCCTGCTGGAAAGTCGGTTGAAACTGCCAGATCGCGCCAAGTGGCAAGCTCGCTGGCAACGTAGGCATTCTTCTTTTCAATCGCGGCAACCGTATCTGAGCCAAACGGCATGCGAAGCGGTGGATTATCGGAGTGGGCGACAGTGATCATAGCTTTGGCCAGACGAGCCGGATCTCCCGGTTGGCTGTGATTGAACTGCACTGCCAAAGACCGCATCGCACCTGCCGGCGTTTCATCATAATCGGCGATGGCGCTGTGACTGACTGAAAGCGAGCTTTCGTCAAGAAAATCGGTGCGGAAGAAGCCGGGTTCGACGACAGTGACCTTGACACCAAGGGGTGCAAGTTCGTCATGAAGGGCTTCAGAGATGCCTTCAACGGCAAATTTGGTGGAGCAATAGACGCCCCATCCGGCATGGCTGACATATCCACCGATAGACGAAATGTTGAGAATGTGGCCGGAACGCTGCCGACGCATGTGCGGGAGCACGGCACGGGTGACTTTGAGCAGGCCGAACACGTTGGTGGCATAGAGCTTTTCGGTCTCTGCCGTGGTTGCCTCCTCAACCGCGCCAAGCAGACCGAAGCCCGCATTGTTCAGAAGAATATCAATCTTGCCGAAACGCTTGATCGCCTGCTCAGCCACGGCGTTTGCCTGTTCTTCGTTTGTGACGTCGAGCGCGACGGGGAGCAGATTGGGATGTTCGCCAAAACGGGCAGTGATAGTTGCCGGGTTACGGGCGGTTGCAACAACGGCATCGCCAGCCTTCAAAGCCTCCTCAGTGATAAGTGCGCCAAAGCCGCGTGATGCTCCCGTTATAAACCAGATACGCATGATGTTTTTCCTTTCATGTTGAATGCATCGAAGTTTTAGCGCATGAGATGAAATGAAATAATCGCTTCAATTTTCCACAAGCTAGTGAGGAAAATTCATCAATGCGGAAGATTGGCCCAGCCGACCTCGCCATATTTCTGGCCATTGCGCAGCATAGCAGCTTCCGAAAAGCCGCAGTGGAGCTGGGTGTCACCGCATCGGCGCTAAGCCACGCTCTGCGAACCATTGAGGAGCGGCTTGAAATCCGGCTCGTCAACCGGACAACACGAAGCGTTGCGCTGACGGATGCGGGGCAACAGCTGTTCAGTCGGGTCAATCCGGCCTTTCTCGACATTGAAGACGCGCTGGAAGATTTGAACGCGTTTCGCGGTCAGCCTTCCGGGAAATTGCGTATCAATGCGGCGCGGGCAGCGGCGAAACTTGTGCTCTTGCCGATCGTTTCGAAGTTCCTGCAGGCCTATCCTGGCGTTGAGGTTGAGCTTTTGGTCAATGATGCACTGGTTGATATGGTTGCAGAGGGCTGCGATGCTGGCGTGCGTTTCGGCGAAATGGTCGCTGCCGATATGATCGCGGTGCCAATCGGACCAAGGCACAGATTTGCGGTGGTAGCCTCTCCGGATTATTTCGAGCGGCATCCGGTTCCCGCTACGCCGCATGAACTGAGCACCCAGCCATGTATCCGCTATCGCTTCGCGGGTGGATCGTTTTATCGCTGGGAATTTGAGAAAGGCGGAATCGAGCTTGAGATCGAAGTGGCGGGGCCGCTTACATTGGGCGATCAGGATTTGATGGTCGGGGCGGCATTGGATGGTTCAGGACTCGCCTATCTCTTTGAACAGCAAGCTGAGGCACATATCGCGGAAGGACGACTGAAACGGGTTCTGGAAGATTGGTGCCCCTATTACCCGGGATTCTTTCTTTACTACCCAAGCCGCAGACAGCTGCCTACCGCCATGCGCGCTTTCATAGATTTCCTCAAGGTGCATAGGTGAGACTGCATTTCAATCGAAACGGATGACAATACGGCCATCGACGTGGCCGGAAGCCAAATCCATCAGCGCAGCTTCGACGCCATCGAGCGAGATTTCCCGTGTCTGCATGATGAATGGCTTTTTCGCATGTAATTGCAGAAGTTCACGCATTTCCAGCCGCGTGCCGACACTGGTGCCGGTAATGCAGACGCCGGTTCCGGTCAACCATTCCTGATTGATCGGCACAGCTTGTGAAACCATAGCCGTTGCAACGATCCTGCCACGCGGGCGAATCGCACTGATCATGATCGGCCATGTGGCTGTGGTTGGGGCGAAATTGATGCAGGCATGGGCGCCGCCCAGTGCTTTCAACTTTTCCGAGGCAGTTTCATCCGCAATCAATGTTGTGTGAGCGCCCATCGACTTTGCCAGATCAAGCTTATCCTGCGAAATATCCAGCGCAATGACGTGTGCACCTGCCCGTATGGCAATCTGGATGGCATAGAGGCCAAGCCCGCCGCACCCAAAGATTGCGCAGCGCATGCCAGGCTTCAGTTCTGCCTTGCCAATTGCCGAATAGGCGGTGACGCCAGCGCACATGAGGGGAGCGAGCTGCGAGGCGTCCATATCTTGTGGCAAAGGGACGGCATGGCTGGCATTGACGCGGACATATTCGGCAAAGCCGCCATCGACATCAAAGCCGTGTGCGCGTTGCGACTGGCAGAAGGATTCTTGCCCGGCAAGGCATTCATCGCAAATACCGCAGGTGTCATGCAGCCACGGAACGCCAACGCGGTCGCCGGTCTTGAAGCCGTTGACGCCAGCACCCAACGCAACGACGCTACCCACGCCCTCGTGCCCGAAAATACGCGCCGGGGGTTGGCCGCTTCCCGGTCTGACAGATCCTTTCCAGATATGCAGATCGGTATGGCAGACACCGCAGCTTTCCAGCTTTACGATCATCTCGCCATGTCCGGCATAAGGCACGGGAATGCAATCAATTTTGAATGTTCCACGCGGCGTGCCATCGGTGACGGCGGCGCGCATTTCGGCGGCATTGAACAGGCTCATTTAAGCAATTCCGCCTTTACCTTTTCCAAGGCAGGGGAACCATCGGCGCTTGTAATGCCATCCAGCCATTTATCGAGATTTTCCGGGTTTTTCCGGATCATCGCCAAGGCTGCCTCTTCGCCCGTAGCGCCGTCATCCAGCATCATTTTCATGCCTTCGTTTTCCTGATCGACAGAAAATACGAGATTTTTGAAGAACTTCGCCACATTAGGGCAAGCCTGTTCGTATCCCGGCCTTGTCAGCGTCCATACAGTGGAGCCGCCAAAGTTGGGGCCGAATTCTTCATCTCCACCGGTAAGATACTCCATCTTCAGATTGAGGTTCATAGGATGGGGCTGCCAACCTAGGAAAACCACCCATTCCTTGCGGTCGACGGCGCGCTTCACCTGCGCCAGCATGGCCTGTTCGCTGGACTCAACAATAGTCCAGCCGCTGAGCCCGTGACTTCCTTTGGCCACCATGTCCAGAAGAGGCTGGTTGGTGCCGGGCTCGATGCCATATATTTTCCTGGCAAACTTGTCCGGATGCTTGGCCAGATCGTCGAACGATTTAACACCCTCTGCCGCTACATAGTCAGGCACAGCCAGAGTGTACTTCGCGCCGGTCAGATTGGTCGTCAGTACATCTACCCATTTATTGTCAAAGAACGGCTTGAACTCGATATTCTGGGCGGGCCGCCAGTTACCCATGAACACATCCACCTGACTGTCCTTGAGGCTGGCATAGGTTACACTCAATCCAAGCAGGCTGCTCTTCATTTCATAACCGATAGCGCCAAGAATACTGGTAGCAGTTGCGGTAGTAAGGGTGATGTCGGTCCAGCCCAGATCGGCAGCCTTGATGGTTTTGCATGCTGCATCTTCGGCAGCTGCCAGTTCGGCATGGCTGGATATCAGCGCGGCTAGCAGCGCTATGGATGCATATTTTCTCATGTTGTTCCCCTTTGGTTTTCTAACGTGAGACTTGTCCTTCAAGCTTGGCATCGCAATTTTGTTTGTCAATTTAAAAAATTGTATGAGCGTACAAAAATTTGAACGCTATAGTCGCAAGCGTAAATTCAGCAGGTGCATGCAATGAAGCGTTCCATCGAAGATATCAGGCGGCAGGAGCTTATCGAGGGGGCGTACCGCGCGTTCCTGCAACATGGAATCGACGGTCTGACCACTGCCCGCATATGCAAGGAAGCCGGCATGTCGCCGGGTATCCTTTCCTATTATTTCAAGAGCAAGGACGAAGTTCTGTTCTGGATGGTCCGTCACGCCAATCGGGTTATCATGGATGAGGTGGCGAAGCGCATGAAAGCGGCGCCGAATCGCTGGGAACGGCTCTTGGCAATCATTGAAGGTAATTTCCCGAAATCTCTGTTCGAGCAAAACACCGCCAATGCCTGGTTGTCATTTTATGTTGCAAGTGCGCGTGATCCGCAGCTTGAACGCCTGCAGCGATTGTTTCATCGCCGTCTGGCGTCCAATATCAGCAGTTGTGTCAGCGGAATTGTCAGCCGTGCGGACTTGCCGGGATTCGTGGAAACTGTCGCGGTTCTGATTGATGGCTGCTGGCTCCACCGTGCTGCCATCCACAGCCAGACAACAAGTGCGGGCGCTATCGCTCTCATTACGAATCAGGTGGAGCAATTGCTCGGTGCGACAGGGATCAGCGCAATGAAAAAGCCAGCTAAATAAAAGCGGAATCGGCGCTGTGAGATACAGTTTTGCACTTTGTGGCAGGATTTTCTCAATCTGCTGAAGCAATTCTTAGAACGGCCATAATGACGACATGCAAGCGACATTGAGCATGGGCAAATTCCCGGCAGAAACATCCTTTTAGGAGGGAATCATGCTGGAAGTGCTTGAACCTACATTGAACGAATTATTGGCCGAACCGATCATCCGTCAGATGATGGCGAGTGATGGTGTCAAGTCGGATGAAATCCGCCAGTTGATGGCACGTGTTGGAAAGACTTCAACTCCGGTTGCAACGCAACGGCGCGAGCGGGTACTTCATGTTCTGAAAATGCCGCCAAACTGGTTATACCGCCCTGGTGCAGCTGACCGCACAATGTGCTGCCCGAAATAAGGACCGCAGCAAACTTCGCTTCCAACGGACGGATGGCGCTGGCTTCACAAGAACAAAGCGCCAATCCCTTTCCAACATTTCATAGAATCAGTTTCTTCGCCTTTACGCCTTAGAGTTGTGCAGAAGCATAACAAAGCGCATCTCACTCCCCGTTTCACATTGCGAAAAACCGCCATTGCCTATTAACTAGGTGCTGTGAGGTTTTGATCAAAAAATATACAAAAAGGGGAATGCGATGAAAAATATTCTCACATTGGGCCGCAGGGCTTTCATTGGATTGGCAGCAGGCGCTGCCATGGCAATTGCATGCTCAGGACCTGTGATGGCACAGGAAAAAACCAAAGTGGTCGGGATTTACACGGTTCCGATCGAGCAGCAGTGGGTTAGCCGGATTCATCTGGCATTGAATGCCGCCAAGGAACGCGGCGATATTGATTATTCCTATTCGGAGAATGTCTCCAATACGGATTACGAGCGTGTCATGCGCGAATATGCCGAACAGGGCGCGAACCTGATTGTTGGCGAAGCCTTTGGTGTTGAAAAACCATCGCGCGCTGTTGCTGCGGAATATCCTGACATCAAGTTCCTCATGGGCTCGTCGCTTCCGCCGGTGGAGCCGAACTTCGCCACCTTTGATAATTTCATTCAGGAACCTGCTTATCTGACAGGTCTGATTGCCGGAGCGAAAACCAAAAGCAATACAATCGGGCTTGTGGGCGGCTATGCTATTCCCGAAGTTAACCGGCTGATGAATGCCTTCATTCAGGGAGCCAAGGAAGCCAACCCCGATGTCAAGTTTCTCGTGACCTTCATCAACTCCTGGTATGACCCGCCAAAGGCCAAGGAAGCGGCCTTTGCCATGATCGATGCCGGGGCGGATATTATGTATGCCGAACGTTTTGGTGTGTCGGATGCCGCAAAAGAGCGCGGCGTTCTGGCCATTGGCAATGTCATTGATACTTCCAAGGACTATCCCGGAACGATCCTTGCCAGTGCGCTCTGGCATTTCGAGCCTACTGCCGACAAGGCAATCGCGGATGTAAAAGCCAGTAGCTTCAAGGCTGCTGATTTCGGAATCTATTCATTCTTGGGTGCCGGTGGCGGCAGCATTGTTGCCGATGAGAAGCTCGCAACGCCGGAATCCATCACGAAGGCAAAGGCGAAGGAAGCGGAGATCAAGGCGGGAACGCTGAAGATCGAGATCAACGACGCCGAACCGAAGTCAACGAAATAAAACAGTATTCTGAATGCCGGGTGTCTGATCCGGTATTCAGAATTGAGGCTGGCCATATGATGCAATCAAAAGGGCAGGCGGAGAAAGGCTCCGTCGTCCTGTCGCTCGAAAACATAACCAAGCGGTTCGGGTCGCTGGTCGCCAACGATGATTTGAGTCTTTCTCTCAATCGCGGTGAAATACTGGCGCTCCTTGGCGAGAACGGTGCCGGAAAGACCACATTGATGAATATCCTCTTCGGTCATTATGTGCCGGAAGAGGGGACGATATGCGTTGCCGATGATGCTGGTGTTTTGCATGAATTGCCCAAAGGTTCGCCGAGCGCCGCGCTTGATGCCGGTGTCGGCATGGTGCACCAGCATTTTACACTGGCCGAAAACCTGACCGGCTTTGACAATATCGTACTTGGAACCGAATCGCTGTGGCAGGTCTGGCGAAGTCGGGCTGCTCTGCGCGGGCGCATTGAAGCAATCATGCAGGAAAGCGGCCTGACGGTCGATCTTGATGTGAAAACCGCACAATTGAGCGTGGGCGAAAAGCAGCGCATCGAGATTCTGAAAGCGCTTTATCGCGATGTACGGGTGCTGATCCTTGATGAACCTACGGCCGTGTTGACGCCGCAGGAAGCCGACGGGCTTTTTGTGGTTTTGCGGCGGTTGGCGGCAAAAGGGCTTGGCGTTATTTTCATCTCGCACAAGCTTGGCGAAGTGCTGGCCGTTTCGCATCGCATCGCTGTACTGCGAGGCGGAAAAAAGGCCGGGGAACTGATTACCGCCGATGCGGATAAGCGCGCAATCGCCGATATGATGGTGGGTCGCGCAGTACCGCCCTTGCAGCGAAATCCGTCACAAGTAGGGTCAATCATACTTGAATTCGATCGGGTTTCACTGAAACGTGGTTCGATGCGTCAGTCTTTGAATGATGTATCCTTTGCCGTCAAGGCGGGTGAAATCGTCGGTCTCGCTGGCGTATCAGGCAATGGGCAATCCGCCATTGCTGCTTTGATCTCGGGACTGGAAACTGTCGATACGGGTTCGGTGCGCCTATATGGTGAGCCGATGAAAACGAATGATCCGCGCGCGTTGGTTGCTGCAGGTGTTGCCCGCATGCCGGAAGACCGCCAGCATGACGGAGTGGTCGGGTCCATGTCTGTCGCTGAAAACATTGCCATTGAAGATCTTCACAGCAAGGAATTCCAGACGGCCGGATTTATCAACCGGAAAGCCATGCGCGAGAGGGCCGACCATGGTATCAAAGCCTATGACATACGCTGTCAGGGACCGGACGCGCAGGCGCGACTTCTTTCCGGCGGCAATATCCAGAAGCTCATTCTCGCCCGCGTGCTGGAGCGCTCGCCGAAAGTGATCCTTGCCAATCAACCGACGCGAGGTCTTGATATCGGCGCGCAGTCGGAAGTGCACCAGCGCATTCTTGCAGCGCGTGACCGGGGAGCGGGCGTGCTATTGATTTCGGAAGATCTTGACGAGTTGTTCGCGCTTTCAGACCGGCTGCTGGTTGTTCACACAGGCGAGGTAACAGATGCCGGCGCCGTCGAAGGGCTGGATCGCGGTTCGGTGGGCATGATGATGGCAGGACACTCTGCGCATGCAGCCGGCGAGGGGAGAATATGATGCGCATATCGCTTCAGCCGCGCAGCAATGTCTCGCTCAATGCCAGAATTATCATTTCGATTATCGCGGCGCTCGCCGCCTTCGCGTTGGTGGCGGTGCCGGTAAGTTTTGCGGGCGTGTCTCCGCTGACGGCGTATTGGTTGATGTTCAAGGGCTCATTCGGTTCGATGTTTGCCTTTTCCGAAACGCTGACGCGGGCAACGCCGCTCATCCTGACCGGTCTTGCTGCTGCCATCGCCTTTCGTGCCAAGCTTTGGAACATTGGTGCGGAGGGCCAGCTTTATGCGGGCGCTCTTGCCGCAATCGGTGTTGGTAGCGGACTACTTTCACTGCCAGCTCCATTGTTGATCCCTGCTGTTGTCCTTGCAGGCATCGTTGCAGGAGGGCTGCTGATGGTAATACCGGCGCTGCTGAAACTGCGCTTCGGGGCGGATGAAGTTGTCGTGACGCTGCTCCTCAACTTCATTGTCATACTCTTCGTGCAGATGTTGATCGAGGGCCCGATTAAGGACCCGCTTGCGCTGGGCTGGCCGCAATCGGTGCCATTGGTGGATGCAGCGGCTTTTCCAAAACTGTTTGCCCGCATGCGAGTGCATGGTGGTTTGATCCTCGGGCTCGTTGCGGCATTGGCTCTTTGGATTGTCATCTCCAAAACCGTACTTGGATTTGAAATTCGCGCAGTTGGACAAAACAAGGCGGCGGCGCGCTTTGCGGGTGTGCCGGTCAATGCAACAATGCTGAAGGTTGCATTGATCTCCGGGGGGCTTGCGGGGCTGGCAGGTGTCAGCGAGGTAGCGGGCGTCAAGGGCTATCTTTCAGCGGACCTGTCTCCCGGTTTTGGCTATTCCGGTATTGTTGTTGCCATGCTTGCGGGTCTGCATCCGCTTGGGGTGGTGCTGGCGGCACTCTTTGTTGCAGCGGTTTTCGTTGGCGCGGATTCCATGAGCCGCGCTACCGGCGTTTCCAACTATCTTGCCGATCTCGTGGTCGCGCTGTCACTGCTTTGCGTTCTGGTTGGGGGCTTCTTCCTGCGGTTCCGTCTTAAATTTGAGCGTGCAGCTGTGCCTGTTCAGATGGGAGAGTAAGGTGGAGATTCTCGACATCCTTTTGACTGTTAACTTCTGGGCTGCAGCCATCCGCATAGCCACGCCATTGATATTCGGTGTGCTGGGCGCACTGATGTGCGAACGGGCCGGAGTGCTCAATCTTGGCATTGAGGGAATTTTCACGGCGGGAGCAATGGCCGGATGGATGGCCGTGTGGCTGGGCTGCGGACTATGGACCGGTGTACTGGTTGCAGCCCTTGCCGGAGCAATCTTCGGATTGCTGCATGCAATCCTGACGGTGGTGCTTGGGTTGTCGCAACACGTATCCGGTATCGGCATAACGTTGCTGGCGACCAGCCTTGGCTATTTCACCTACCGCACGGCCTTGCCAAATGTTTCGACACCGCCACGCATCATCCCGTTCCAGCCGCTCGATATTCCAGTTCTTTCCGATATCCCGTTCATCGGGCCTGTGCTGTTCCAGCAAACAGCTTTGACATTGCTGGCCTTCATACTTGTCGGGCTGGTGGCATGGCTGCTTTACCGGACGCCGCTTGGACTTGCATTGCGTGCCGTCGGCGACAATCCCTCATCAATTGAGGCGCAGGGACTTTCTGTTCGCGGCTTGCGGATTGGAGCGGTCGTCGCCGGGTCTTCGCTTATGGCGCTTGGCGGCGCATTTCTCACCATGTCCGCCTTTGATGCCTTCTTCTTCGGCATGGTCAACGGGCGCGGCTGGATATGCATTGCACTTGTTGTTTTCGCTTCGTGGCAGCCAGGCAAGGCATTGCTGGGAGCTTTGCTTTTCGGAGCATTCGATGCGTTTCAGATAAGATTGCAAACTGAAGTCGGGGCGTTCGTTCCGGGACAAGTCTTTTTGATGATGCCCTATCTTCTCTCGATTCTGGCGCTGATTCTGGTTGCCCGCAAGGCTGATTATCCGCGTTCATTGCTGGTGCCCTGGTTCAAGGGTCAAAGATAAAGGTTTCCCATGTTCGATCTCAAGCTAACCAACGCGACTTTGCCCGATGGCCGTACCGGGGTCGATATCGGTGTTAAATCCGGGCGGATTGCCGCCATGAAAGTCAATCTGGACGGCGAGGCGGGAGAGGTGATTGATGCGGCTGGCCAGCTGGTGTCTCCCCCTTTCATTGATTGCCATTTCCACATGGATGCAACGCTTTCGCTTGGCCAGCCGCGCCTGAATGAAAGCGGGCGTCTGCTCGATGGCATCCAGATTTGGGGCGAGCTGAAGCCGCTTCTGACGCATGAAGCCGTAATTGAGCGAGCGATGCGTTATTGCGATCTGGCGGTCACGCAGGGACTTCTTGCGATCCGCACCCATGTGGATATTTGTGATGACCGTCTGCTCGGTGTTGAGGCACTGCTTGAGGTCAAGAGGCGTGTTGCTCCCTATATCGATCTGCAACTCGTAGCCTTTCCACAGGACGGCTATTACCGCTATCCAGGTGCTGTCGAATTGCTTAATCGCGCGCTGGATCTGGGTGTCGATGTCGTTGGCGGCATCCCGCATTTTGAGCGCACGATGGCAGATGGTGCAGCAAGTGTCCGAGCACTTTGCGAAATCGCCGCTGAACGCGGCTTGATGATCGACCTGCATTGCGACGAGACTGATGATCCGTTGTCGCGCCATATCGAAACCTTGGCCTATGAGACTCAGAGGCTCGGACTAGGCGGACGTTCGACCGGATCGCATCTCACGTCCATGCATTCGATGGATAATTATTACGTCAGCAAGCTTTTGCCATTGATTGCCGAGGCAGGCGTAGCGGCGATCGCCAATCCGCTGATCAATATTGGCATACAGGGGCGCCACGACACCTATCCAAAACGCCGGGGTATGACGCGCGTGCCCGAACTGCTGGCGCATGGTGTCACGGTAGCTTTCGGCCATGATTGCGTGATGGACCCTTGGTACTCGCTGGGACAGGGCGACATGCTTGATGTTGCGAGTATGGGATTGCATGTGGCGCAGATGACAAGCCGCGACGCCATGCGCCAATGTTTCGCGGCGGTGACAACAGAACCGGCGAAAATTCTGAACCTTGAAGGTTATGGGCTTGATGTGGGTTGCAAGGCGGACATGGTGTTGCTGCAGGCGGCGGATACAATCGAGGCCATTCGCCTGAAAGCAACCCGTCTTGCGGTAATCAAGGGCGGCAAGGTGATTGCCAAGACGCCGGCAAAGGTAAGCACGCTTGATCTGGCTGGCAGACCGGAAAATGTTGATCCTGCAAGTTACGCGCCCCGGCTGGGATAAGGAATATAGGGAGAACCGCACGATAGGTCGTTTCCCTGCAGCTTCACTCATGATGAACTTGCCGAACCACGTGTCACGAATAAATTCATCGGTTATGTGTAGACAAAAGAAATCTTGGCTGCCTATCATATGGCCTGCTATTTGACCTGCCAAAAAAATAAACACAGGGGTTCTGTCATCATGAAATTCAAAAACCGTATCGCAGTTGCGTTCATGGCTGTTGCAATGTCTTCGGTCCCCGCGCTTGCTGAGACCGCTGTTTCTGTCGGGCTTTCCGGCTGGACGGGTTTCGCGCCGCTGACATTGGCAAAGCAAGCAGGAATTTTTGAAAAGAACGGTCTTGATGTGACATTGACCAAAATTCCGCAGGCCAGCCGTCACTTGGCGCTTGCTTCTGGCGATGTTCAGTGCGCCGCAACGACCGTCGAGACTTGGATATCGTGGAACGCCAACGGCGTTGCCACCAAGCAGATTTTCCAGATGGACAAATCCTATGGTGCGGATGGCATGGTCGTGCGCGGCGATGTCGCAAAAATTGCCGACCTGAAGGGCAAGTCTGTCGCGGCTTCAGCGCCGGGAACATCGCCCTATTTCGTACTGGCGTGGATGCTGAAGAAGAACGGTCTCTCGATCAAGGATGTGAAGGTCGTCAATATGGAGCCGGGACCGGCTGCACAGGCTTTTGTGGCTGGCCAGAACGATGCGGCCATGACCTATGAACCGTATCTTTCCACTGTTCGTGCTGCGCCGGACAAGGGCAAGATCATCGCCACAACGCTGGATTATCCCGTTGTGATGGATACTTTTGGCTGCACCAATGCTTTCCTTGAGAAGAACCCTGACGCAGCAAAAGCGCTGGCGAAAAGCTATTTCGACGCGCTTGCACTGATTGCTGCCGACAAGGACAAATCCTTTGAAATCATGGGCGCGGATGTGAAGCAATCCGGGGAAAAGTTTGGCGAATCCGCGCAATATCTGAAGTGGCAGGATCAGGCTGCCAACAAAACCTTCTTCGACAAGGAGTTCATGACCTTTTCCGAAGAGGCAGCAGAGTTGCTGCTTGAAATCGGCATTATCAAGAAGAAGCCTGACCTTTCAACGATTGTAGACACCAGCTTCATACAATAATCAGGCTTGTACGGCGCGCGGTTTCTGCCGCTCGCCGTATCGCCAAGGGGACTTCATGTTCAAGCCATTACAGCCCATCGGGGCGCAAGCGCGGATACTTCTCGGTATCCTGTTTTTCATTCTTTTTGTCGGCGGCTGGTCTATCGCGACATTTGGCGGCTTCGTGTCGAGCACCTTTCTCGCTGATCCATTGACGATGGTGAACGATGGCTGGATCTTACTGTTGGAACAGAATTTCCTCTATGATATCGGCATGACCATATGGCGCGTTGTCGGCGGCTTTATCATCGCTGCGGTGATCGCCGTGCCCCTTGGCATTGCCATGGGGGCCTACAAGCCTATTGAGGCGCTGCTTGAACCGTTTGTTTCCTTTGCGCGCTATCTGCCTGCTTCGGCCTTTATTCCCCTGCTCATTCTTTGGGCGGGTATTGGTGAGTTGCAGAAACTGCTGGTGATTTTTATCGGCGCAGTTTTCCAGATCGTTCTCATGGTGGCTGTTGCGGTGGCAAATACGAGGCGGGATCTGGTTGAGGCCGCTTATACGCTTGGTGCCAACGATCGCGGCGTCGTCAGGCGCGTGCTCATTCCCGCCAATGCGCCTGATGTTGCGGAGACACTACGTCTGGTTCTGGGCTGGGCATGGACCTATGTGATCGTAGCGGAAATGATCGGCGCATCGTCCGGTATCGGCTATATGATCATTAACAGTCAGGCGCTGCTTGCAACAGGTCAGATCATTTTCGGCATTATCGTTATTGGCATTATCGGCCTGATTTCCGACTTCCTGTTCAAGTCGGTCAACCGCCGCCTTTTCGCCTGGAGGCTCGCATGAGCACGCTTGTTATCAAAGGCGTCAGCCGGGTGTTTCCGGGTGTCCGTGGCGGTCAGCCTGTACAGGCATTGCAGCCCACGGATTTGACTGTCCCACACAATGATTTCGTTTCCATCCTCGGGCCATCCGGGTGCGGAAAATCCACACTGCTGCGTATTGTTGCAGGGCTCGACCGCCCGACGACAGGGACGGTCACTCTTGATGGCAAAGAGGTCAAAGGACCGGGTGCAGATCGCGGCGTGGTGTTCCAGTCCTATACCTTGTTTCCGTGGCTTACGATCGAGCAGAATATAGGTTTCGGCCTGACAGAGCGCGGTGTCGGGGCAAAGGAAAAGGCGGATATCGTTGCGTCCTACATCGATAAGGTAGGGTTGAAGGGGTTTGAAAACCACTGGCCCAAGCAGCTCTCTGGCGGCATGCAGCAGCGCACGGCTATTGCCCGGGCATTGGCAAATGACCCCAAAATATTGCTGTTGGACGAACCTTTTGGTGCGCTGGATAATCAGACACGCGGATTAATGCAGGAACTTTTGCTCAGTATATGGGAACGCGAGCAGAAAACGGTGATCTTCGTCACCCATGATATTGAAGAGGCAATCTTTCTGGCATCGCGCGTGGTGACGATGTCAGCCCGGCCCGGGCGTATCAAATCAATAACGCCGGTTCCTCTGGCGCATCCGCGCCACTACACGGTGAAAGCCGCACCCGAATTTGCCGAGATGCGGCTTCAATTGACCGAAGAGATACGCAGCGAAGCTATATTGGCTGCGGTAGGCTAGCCAGCCCTATGCGGTTCGTCTGAACATGCGCGCAACGGCGATAAGAATACACGCGCCGATGAAACCCGCGATAAGATAACCAAGCCAGCCGGTGAGCACCACGCCGACAAGCGACAGGATCGCATTGGCGATGATGGCGCCGACGATCCCCAGGATAATGTTCATGATGACGCCCATGTTGCTCTTCATGAACATCTCTGCAAGCCAGCCCGCTATGCCACCAATGATGATAGCTGCGATCCACCCGATTCCGGCACTTTCCATAACACTCTCCATTAGGTTCATTCCAGATCACAGAACCCCGAAACGGAGCTATTGGTTCCACAATCTCCGGCAGATATTTGTGCTTTTGGCTGCCCAGAAATTTCGCACTTGCCTAAAATTGCATCAGGTAGTGAAGCTACCCAAACGAGCGCTTTGCGAGAAATGTGCATGGCAACTGGATTGTTGGTCTGCGCAAAGCACGAATAAATACCCCGGCTAACAGGTTTGCAAAATAAATTTCAACGATCTTCCTGAATTGGCACGCTGTTTGCTTTGTTATTTTTAACGCGAAGCAACGTCGTTTGGATCACGTTTCGCACCCGGGTTTGCACAAACAATATGAGAGAAACGGAATGGCAAAATATAAACTCGAATACATCTGGCTCGATGGGTATACACCTTCGCCGAATCTTCGCGGCAAGACGCTGATCAAGGAATTCGATACATTTCCGACGCTGGAACAATTGCCATTCTGGGGTTTTGACGGAAGTTCTACGCAGCAGGCCGAAGGCAAAAGCTCCGATTGCGTGCTGAAGCCCGTTTCGCTCTATCCGGACAGCGAGCGCAAAAATGGCGTTCTCGTCATGTGCGAAGTCATGATGCCGGACGGCAAGACACCGCATCCTTCCAATACCCGCGCAACTGTTCTCGATGATGATGGTGCCTGGTTCGGTTTCGAGCAGGAATATTTCTTCTACAAGAATGGCCGTCCTCTCGGCTTCCCGGAAACAGGTTTCCCCGCTCCGCAGGGTCCTTATTATACCGGCGTCGGCTACAGCAATGTTGGCGATATCGCCCGTCAGATCGTCGAAGAGCATCTCGATATCTGCCTGAATGCCGGCATCAACCATGAAGGCATCAATGCCGAAGTGGCAAAAGGCCAGTGGGAATTCCAGGTTTTCGGCAAGGGCTCCAAGAAGGCAGCCGACGAAGTGTGGATCGCACGCTACCTGCTGCAGCGTCTGACAGAAAAATACGGCATCGATATCGAGTATCATTGCAAGCCGCTTGGCGATACCGACTGGAATGGCTCGGGCATGCACGCAAACTTCTCCACCACCTATATGCGTGAAGTCGGCGGCAAGGATTACTTCGAAAAAGTCATGGCTGCTTTCGAGGAAAACTGCGCTGCCCATATCGCTGTATACGGCCCGGACAATCACATGCGCCTGACAGGCAAGCATGAAACACAGTCGATCCATCAGTTCAGCTACGGTATTGCTGATCGCGGTGCATCGATCCGTGTTCCGCATAGCTTCGTAAACAATGGCTATCGCGGCTATCTGGAAGATCGTCGTCCGAACTCACAGGGCGATCCCTACCAGATCGCTTCGCAAATCCTGCGGACAATTTCCGAAGTTCCGGAAGATGCGGAAGAAGTTCTGGCCGCTTGATTGCATTGGAATAAATGAGAATGGCGCAGGCATTCGTCTGCGCCATTTTTGTTTTTTCCCGCTGTTGATGGGCGATTTCCACGCAATTCAAAGCTTGCCTGTTGACGTTTAGGGGCATGCTGGGCTCTTATAAGAGTGTTCCGGTTCTCCCGACCGAAAGGCCGGGAGCTAAGAGGGAAGCCGGTGAAGTGACATTCACCAATGCCGGCGCTGCCCCCGCAACTGTAAACAGCGAGTTGCTGTCACCTGAGATATTCAGGAGAAGGTCACTGAGGCGCAGTCCTCGGGAAGGCCAGATAGCGGCACTGACCTGTGAGCCAGGAGACCTGCCGAAACATGATGAACGTCCACGGGCGGGGTGTCCCGGTGTGTCGCTTGCAGTGGTTTGGCGCAAGCTGACCGTCTGCAATCTACGCGCTCGACCCTTGCCCCAGTAATCGGGGTTAAGCATGTCTCTCGGCGCAACTACACGCCAACAATACAATCCGCCTGCGGTAAACGCCTTCAATGCACCGGAAGATGTTTTCCTTGCATGGTTGATGTCCCGCCCGTGCGGCGTCGATATCGTGGCGGCAGCAAGCAGCGAAATCATCAAGCTTGAGGCTTATGCGGGGCAACATGCGGGTGCAAAACGCCTGCATGATTTATTTTGTGCATTGATTGAAGAGAAACAGGCACTGGCCGCTGCGCCGGCTTCGCGTGTGCCACAGTGAAGCGCAAAGTACTTATTATCGGGATTGGTGCAGGCAACCCCGACTACGTGACGATACAGGCTGTAAGCGCACTCAATCAGGTGGATGTGTTTTTCATTCCAGACAAGGGTGCGGAGAAAGAGCAGCTGTCGCGTATACGCCGGGAGATTTGCGAGCGGTTCATTACCGATCCCGATTATCGCATGGTGGATTTTGCAACGCCTGTTCGTGAAAAGCCTTCCTCAACATATCGCGCAAGTGTCACCGATTGGCATGACAAGGTGGAGGCGACTTATGAGCATTTGTTGATGGAGGAACTAGGCGATGATGAATGCGGTGCTTTCCTCGTCTGGGGTGATCCATCACTTTATGACAGCACGATCCGGATTCTCGACAGGTTGAACGCCAAGGGCAGTTTTGAGCTGGAATATGATGTCATTCCGGGCATCACCAGCATTCAGGCGCTGACGGCGAAGCATAAGGTGGTGCTCAATCGCATAGGCGAGTCGATTACAATTACCACTGGGAGAAAACTCGCCGAGGGCTTTCCGAATAATTCAGAAAGCGTCGTGGTCATGCTCGATGGCGAGGGGGCTTTCAAGAATATCCACGAGGATGTCGATATCTATTGGGGCGCTTATATCGGCACGGAAGACGAAATCCTCATGTCCGGCAAGCTGCGCGAGGTGGTCGATGATATTGAGCGGCTGCGCAATGTCGCCCGTGCACAAAAGGGTTGGATCATGGATACGTATCTGCTGAAAAAGACGTTTGAGGATGTGGAAGAATAGGTCGCCCGCATCGGCACCGCATCATACTTTTGCGCAGCATTAGCCGTTCCGTCCCGCCTTTTATGAAAAAGATTCTGGCTCGTTTTACAGCGCGACTACAACTTGTAGACGCTTAACTAAGTGTCCGTTTTACGTATAGGTTGCTGCATTCTTTTTTTGTCCGCCATCAAATTAGATATAATTTTAAATGAGAGCGTATTTTTAATGATTGTACAAAGACGAACCTTTTCCGCAACTGAAACCTATCAGTGGACATCGCGAACGCTTTCCGCCGCTCGGACGGCCTTGGACGAATTTGGCTTCAATGAGATTGTTCCTGCAATTCTTTCAAGTGAACTTGAGCCCGGTGCATTTCACTCCTTTGGTGTTCTGGGTAATCGCATTCGACCTGAATATATCGAGCTTGATGGACGAGAGCCAGAGCGTCAGGTACAGGTGACAGGCAAGGAAGCTTATTACCTGCCGGTAAGTCATAATTTCGAGAAGCAGCAAGCCACAGAATTTCTGGATCGAGTCTATTGTTTGGCGCCCTGTGTTCGCTTGCTTCAAGAGGGGGAGGCAGCTTCCCGCAAGCACTTGAATACATTTTTTCAGATGGAGATCGAATGGAAGACAGAATCCATGGAAGATGTATTTGATACGGCTCAGGCACTGCTTGTTCGTATCAGTAATATCCTTCTAAGTGTCGAAAACGGTCCTTCAAAACTCACAAGTATTTCCAAAAAACACCTCGAAGCGATTGCTTTGGGCAACTATCCTCGGATTACATTCCAGGAGGCGCTTCAACTGGTCGAGGCATCACCAGAGCGTCTAAGTGACCTCACCTTTGACGAAGATCAGTCGCTAAGCCTGCAGTTTGACCGGCCATTCTGGATTTACAACTATCCGAAGGGCGTACGCGACGCGGTCTATCACGAAAACGATCAGGGCAATTACGATACTTATGATCTGATGCTGCCGTTCGGTTATGGCGAACTTTCTACCGGGGGCATTCGTCCAAAGACCGGTGAAGCAATCATACAGCAGTCGCTGGACAATCTGGGTGAGGCTAAAGCGAGCCTGACAATGGGTCATGCGGAATGGAAACGCGCTAGAAAAATTCAAACCGCCGGTTTTGGCATAGGTTTTGAGCGTCTCCTAAGGTTTGTTTCCGGTTCAACAACAGTCTTGGATTTTGTTCAACCCCATGATCGTGGTCCGAACCGGACAATACCTGGCATGGCATCAGTATAAGAGCGGGGTAAAATGAAAAATATATACACCCTTACATGTAGCGACGCGGAGGAAATTGAGGACCTTATTCAGTCGGTTCTTACCTCTGCTCAAAGCGAAGCTGATCTACATAAACTCGCCGCTTACTCTGCACCGAAACTTCCTCTTCCCATTCGCGAAATTTTTACCAGCTTGCTGAGGGAAGATATAACGCCATGGCTTCAATTAAGCGGTTTTGCGATTAGCGACAGCGCAATTGGCCCAACGCCATCTACAACCAAAAGAAATCCCGGCGATCAAATTACAAGAGAAGAAGTTTACCTGGCTATTGTGGCTAGCGCGCTGGGCGTGCCCTATGCTTTCTCAACACAACAAAGCGGTCGGCTGGTCCAAAATATTGTGCCCATGAAATCTGCGGAATTCTCACAGCTTGGCGCAGGGAGTAGAGAAGCGCTTGTGTGGCATACTGAGGACGCTTTCAGCTCGAACAGGCCTGACTATATAATTTTGCTAGGAATGAGAAACCCACAGAAGACACCTACTACATTAGGAGAGCTTCCAGGCACCATACTACCAGAAGAGCGCGAGTTGTTATTCAGGAAGAACTTCCAGTTTATCCCTGACCCTGATCATGCGGAACATTTAAAGAATACGACTACCAAAGTTGGGCAAACAGCATATGCCCGCATGAAGGAACTGGTAAACAATCCCCCATTTGAAAGTATTCTTTTTGGCAGTATTGAAACCCCTTACCTTCGCTTGGATCCCGCTTTTACAAAAATCGTTGCTGAAACAGATCCGTCAGTACCGGTATACAACCGTCTGGTAAAAGAGATTGACGATACTCAGAAAGACTTTGTGATTGGTTCAGGCGACATGTTGATTATCGATAATCATCGTGCTGTTCACGGTCGTCGTGCATTCACACCAAATTATGATGGATCCGACAGGTGGTTGAAGAAAATAAATGTGACGCAAAACTTCAAGAAGATGCGTGAAAGCGCGCTGCACGAGCAGTCATTCATTATTTAAAGAATAGTCAGTCTAAGATTTCAACTCGGTAAACGCCATGAACGGTTTTCTTGAAAATTTGGCTCTTTATATTGTGGCTTGTCTGGCGATCATTGTCATTCCTGGCCCGGGTCTCTTGTATGTCATCTCGAGAACTGTATCGGGAGGCAAGGATAACGGATTGGCGTCCGCATTTGGCGTCGCAGGTGGCAATTTTGGCAATGCGATTGGGTCTGCATGCGGGCTGGCCCTTTTGTTCAAAAGTTATCCCGCCTCGTTTGAGGTCGTGAAAATACTTGGCGCCATGTACCTGGCTTATCTTGGCGTAAAAACGCTGTTTTCCTTGAAGGAGAATGCTTCGCAAGATGCGATTAAAGAAAGTAATCTGCATATTTTGAAACAAGGATTGATCGTTTCGTTCCTGAACCCCAAAACCACATTATTCTTTGCCGCTTTTCTTCCCATGTTTGTAAGTAAAGAGGCTGAAGCACTCCCTCAAATATTGTTGTTCGCCATGACTTTCGTATTTCTGGCATTGATTTTCGACATTGCCGTTGTCTTGAGTGCGTCATTACTCAAAAAATTCCTCCTCAATAAGAGCGGTAGAAATGGCTCAATATTCAGTTATCTCTCGGCTGCAGCATTATTCAGCCTTTCGGCGCTGTCCGTCATGAAATAGTCATTGGCTGACAAGCGCCTCGGGTTGTCATTCATGCGATTTGGTGACACCAGAGCTTTGTGGCTATGCCAAGATGAGCAGGCTGGCTGATTGACCCATTACCACACAGTTGCTATCCAGAATGTGGAACTGGTTCCGCAATTATATGCGGATTAAAAGGGAACACGGTGAGGATGACCCATTTCGGGGCCTAATCCGTGGCTGCCCCCGCAACTGTAACCGGGAAGCGGTCTTCCACATGCCACTGAAAGCGCACCGGCGCGATTGGGAAGGCGGAAGAACCTGCAATGATCCGGAAGTCAGGAGACCTGCCAGATCCGGTCACCAAGCTTGAACACGGGGCGTGTTCCGGCGCGGTCGCTATGAACGCGGTGACATTTGAAAAAGTGTTGCCGCTTGCAGGAGCGATTGTTGGCTGACGGTTTGTCCTTACACAATCTTTCCCCGCTTGCGGTTCAGTCGCAATCGCCAGCGCGTAACACGTTGGCAAGCCGTAGGGGGCGAACATGTTGAAGCAGGCAGGTCTTGTGGGGGCCGCATTTCTTATTCTTGGCAGCGCCGCAAATGCGCAGGAGACAGTCACGGCGGATGGTTCGATCCAGCTGGATCCGGTCTATATTGATCTAGGGCAATCGAAAATTGAGGCTGAAAAATCAGGCCGTGCCTATACCGTAATAACCGGCGAGCAGCTTGAGCAAAGCCAGACGCGTTACGTAGCGGACGCGCTGCGCCAGGTTCCGGGCTTCGCTGTTTCACGCGTAGGCTCTTATGGTGGTCAGACGCAGGTCCGCGTCCGTGGAGCAGAAGGCAATCATCTGCTCGTGATGATTGACGGTATCGAAGCGAGTGAAACCGGCAATGGTGAATTCGATTTCGGCAGTCTGCAGGTGGCTGACATTGATCACATTGAAATCCTCCGCGGACCGCAGAGTGCATTCTGGGGATCGAATGCCTTGGCGGGTGTTGTCAATATCATCACCAAGGGCGGCAATCGCGATGGGTTCAAGGTCAGCGGGCGCACTGAGGCGGGTACTGACGGGACATGGCTGGGCAGCGTGCTCCTGCAGGGCGGCAAAGACAACTACGATTTCTCGCTGTCGGGCGCATGGCGCCAGAATGATGGCTTTAATCTATCGGATTTCGGTTCCGAAAAGGATGGTGATCGTAACGGCACGATCAACGGAAAATTCAAGGTGGACCTGACGCCGGACATCATTCTTGACGGAACATTCCGTTACGTTAACCGCAAAAGCGATCTCGACAGGGATGGTGGTTACGGCACGCCGTTACAGGGACTGCTTATCGACACCGGCGATCAGACCACGACCAAAGAGTTGTTGGGATCTCTAGGAATCACCTGGACATCGCTTGATGGGGCTCTCGTCCAGAAGGCGCGCATCAAGGATGGCGATACGAAGCGCGAAAACTTCGAGGACGGCAAATATACTTCCGGCAATGATGGCAATCGTTTTTCCGGTTCCTATCAGGCAAGCTATACTTTCGAGACTCCTTCCTTTGCGGAGGCAAAGCATACGCTTACTGCCGGCTATGAGGGCGAGCGTGAGACCTTCCAGCAAAAGGCATCGAAGGCCGACCTTTCGAGCCCCTGGTTTGACCCGTCGCAATTCGACAAGCATGACCGAACGACCCATTCATTTGTCGGTGAATATAGGGGTGAGTTTTACGACCAGCTTTATTTGAACGCAGCTGTGCGACATGACGGCAATGATCAGTTCAAAGATGCCTCGACCTATAGTGTCGGAGCAGCCTGGAAAATTCCGGGATGGGGAACCCGTCTGCACAGCTCGGTTGGAACAGGCATAACCAACCCGACCTTCTACGAGCAATTCGGGTTTATTCCGTCCACATATCTCGGTAACCCCGATCTGACACCGGAAAAAAGTATTGGCTGGGATATTGGTATCGAGCAGAGTTTCTTCGATGAACGGCTTGTGCTGGACGTGACCTATTTCCACCAGAACCTGACCGATGAAATCGTCAGTATTGCCACGCCGGACTTCCGTTATACGCCGGTCAATCAGGAGGGTACAAGCCGCAGGCAGGGCGTGGAAGTGGCGGCGACCATCAATCTGATGAACGGCTTCACAACCACGGCTACCTATACCTATACGGATGCAACCGATCCGGACGGCCTCGAAGAAGTGCGCCGCCCAAAGCATTCCGGTTCATTGAATGCGGCCTACACATTTTATGAGGACCGTGCCCGGGTGTTCGGGGAAGTCACGTTCAATGGAAAGATGCAGGATACAGCTTTTACACCGCCCGTGGCATCGCGCGTGGCCTTGGACGAATATACGCTGGTCAATATTGGCGGAAGCTACAAGTTCAATGACAAGGTGGAAGCCTATGCAAGGATCGAAAATCTTTTCGATGAGAACTACGAAGAGGTGTTCGGTTTCAATACACCGGGCCGCACGGCATTCGTGGGTCTCAAGGGAAGCTTCTAGATGATGCCATTCGGCAAATTGATGTGTTGGTGTTCCCTGTTGGCCGCGATGTGTTTGCTTGGATTACAGCCAGCCCATGCAGTGTCGCCAACAAAGGTCGTGTCGCTGAATCTTTGCACCGATCAGCTTGCCATTTTACTGGCGGGTGAGGGGCAGCTCTATTCTGTTTCTTATCTCGCCGGTGAAAAGGAGGCTTCCGTGCTGGCAGATGAGGCCAAGCCTTATGTTGTCAATCACGGGCTGGCAGAAGAGATTTTCCTGATGCAGCCGGATTTGATTATTGCCGGTAGCTATACGACACGGGCGACTGTGGACATGCTGAAGCGTCTTGGCTTTCGTGTAGAGGAATTTGCGCCGGAATCATCATTCGAGGATATACGGGCGAACATCGTACGAATGGGCAAGCTGTTGGGTCAAGAAATCAAGGCAACCGAGATGGTTCGCATGATGGATGAACGGCTTGACCGCATTCAGAAAAACTCCAGGAAGAAGTCCGGAAAAGCGCCGACAATAGCTCTCTATTATGCCAATCAGCTTACGTCCGGCAAAGGTACATTGGCGGACGATGTTGTCAGGCATGCAGGTCTCAACAATCTTGGCGAGACACTGGGCATGGAAGGCACGCAGAAACTGCCATTGGAACAGCTTGTTATGGCAAAGCCTGATCTCATTGCCGCGCATGATGCCTATCCTACCCCTGCCCTTGCTTATGAAGCGCAGGTGCATCCGGCGTTTCGCACCACGCTGAACGGCAGGCATCCCGTCGATATTCCCGACAAGTACTGGATTTGTGGCGGGCCATTTACGGTTGATGCCGTGCAACTTCTGGCGGAACAGCGATGAAAGAGCGTTACTGGCTTTTGCTGTCATGCCTCGCATTGCTGACGCTGGTGCTGTTCACGCTGTCTTTGCTGACTGGCCCGGCTTCGCTCGCTGTTACTGATAGCCTGAAGGCACTTCTGACAGGGCAGGGTGATGCAATTGTTCTTGTCATGCGCGAGATTCGCCTGCCGCGCGCATTGCTGGGGCTGATGATCGGGGCTTCCCTCGGGCTTTCCGGAGCAGTGTTGCAAGGCTATCTGCGCAATCCACTGGCTGAGCCCGCCTTGCTTGGTGTCAGTGCGTCGGCATCTCTCGGCGCTGTCATTGCGATCTATACCGGCTTGTCATTGATGTTCCCTCTGGCGCTGCCGCTGATGGCATTGGCGGGTGCGGTCGTTGCGGTGTTCATCGTGCAGGTATTGGCAGGCAAAGGTGCGAGCGTTTTGACAATCATTCTTGCGGGTGTCGCGGTGTCGAGCCTTGCCGGTGCAATGACATCGCTTGCGCTCAATCTGTCACCCAATCCATTCGCCGCCATGGAAATTGTTTACTGGATGCTGGGTTCGCTCACGGATCGCTCAATGCTGCATGTACAGCTTGCAGCACCATTCATTCTCATCGGTTGGGTGTTTCTCTTCAGTCTCGGACGCTCGCTCGATGCGCTGACTTTGGGATCAGACGCTGCCGCAAGCATGGGTGTCAGCATAAAGCGCGTGCAATGGTTTGCCATTCTGGGAACAGCAGCCTCAGTAGGGGCATCAACAGCAGTGTCTGGGGCCATCGGCTTTGTCGGGCTGATTGTTCCGCATTTGTTACGGCCGCTTGTCGGATCGCAGCCATCAAAGCTGCTTCCAGTCAGCGCATTGGGTGGCGCGTCGATGATTCTTGCAGCGGATATACTTGTGCGGGTTATTGCGCCGGGCCGTGATCTCAAGCTTGGCGTGTTGACAGCAATTGTGGGCGCTCCGTTCTTTCTATGGCTGGTGTTCCGGACACGGAGGGCCGGGATATGAATCTGCTCCGTGTTTTGAATCTGCATGTTTCGCTTGGACCGAAAAAGGTTCTGGACAGCATTGGCCTTGATGTGGCTGGAGGCGAATTTGTTGGTCTGATCGGGCCGAATGGTGCCGGAAAATCGACATTGCTCAAAAGCATCCTCGGACTTGTCGCCTCAAGCGGCGAAATCAACCTCGGCGGAAAACCATCTGCAGAATTGACTGCCATACAACGTGCAAAACTGGCGGCCTACCTGCCGCAGGAGCGCGAGATTGGCTGGGCGATCTCTGTGGAGCGTTTGGTCATGCTCGGACGCATGCCGCATAAAAGCGCATTTGCGGCAGCCGATGCGAGGGACGCCCTGATTGCCGAAGAGGCGATGAAGCGCATGGATGTCACAGCCTTCCGCCATCGTTCTGCGTTGGAGCTTTCCGGCGGTGAGAAGGCGCGGGTGCTGATCGCACGCGCCATGGCGCAGCAGGCACCTCTGCTTCTTGCAGACGAGCCGACGGCCGGTCTCGATCCGGCTCATCAGATCGGGCTGATGCAGTCGTTCGCCGGGCTTGTAAAAGACGGATCATCGGTGATCGCCTCCATGCATGACCTTGCTCTGGCTGCTCGCTGGTGCACAAGGCTTGTCCTTGTTCATGGGGGCCGGATCGTTGCCGATGGCACACCAGACAAAGTTCTGACGAGAGATAACCTGCGCCGGGCCTTCGGTGTCGAAGTCTATCTCGAAACCACAGGAGAGGGGCTGATTGTCCAGCCTGTGGCGATGACAGGAGAAAACAATGGATGATTTGCGCGCGCTTTTGACCAAGCATATGGGTGTTTGGCAATCCAGCTGGAGCATGGGCACATTTGGGGCCATTGCCGAATTTCATCAGGATAAGGGCGAACAGCCCATCATTTCCGATGCCCGCAACATGACACGCGCAACCCGTCGCGGCGCTATTGAGCTTGATCCGAAAGTGATCGGCAATATCGTGCCGGTGGCTTATGAGGTACCGAGCCCGCGCCCGCACAGGTGGACCCAGGCGGTTGCGCTTTGCCTGCCGGAACGACAGGCACGGCGCGCTGCCCGCCCCGTGCTGACAGAACTTGGCCCCGATGACAATGCCATCCGGGGCATTGATCGCATGGGCATTCTTTTTGATATGGGGCTTTCGCTGCCCCAATGCGACTTCTGCATTCGCACGACCGATCCAAAGCTTTTGGCTGAGTTACGGGCAAATGCCGGACGGTCACTATTCGAGTCTGACAATCCCGTCATGCATACGATCTTCCAGACCCACCCACACCGGGTAGCGCTGACAAATATCGGGCGTGTCGAGGTCTATCAGAAGATTGGTGGGCCAGACACAGGGGGTGTTTCCCCTGCCGGGCCACATACGCATGTGCTGCCGAAGCTTCTCAAAACCGGGCGCACTCATTCGGCAAATACGCCGATCCCGGACCACCTTATGCCATGTGGTTTTTTGCATCCGGGCAATCCGGTGATCGGCCCTCTTGGCGAAGACACGAAGTTCGATTGGGCCCTCTACGCACAGTTCGAACGTATGTTCTTCCACTACGGGCCGGAGGAGTCTGTATCGCTCAAAAAACGGCTGATTGCAGCTTTGAATGAAGAACTGCCAAGCGAAAGCTTTGAAAAACCCTCAAGCCGGGCGGAACGAGCCGCTTTGCGCGTTGGCCTGCGGCAGCAATTGGCATTTGCCGCTGTGCAGAGTAATCATGACCGTGTGGAACGGATCAAAAGTTGGCAGACAATCTTTGATCGCGACAGCGCGGCTATCGAGACCGACGATGATACGCCCGGCCACTGACTACAATAGGTGACTTGACGCAGGCCAGAACTGACGTCACCCTGTGCGTGGACTTCGGGAGGAGACCATGGGAACGCAGCATGACGGCTTACATGCCGAGCATATTCAATCTGCAGTAACGGGTGATGCCGCTGCGCAGTCTGCGCTGGTTGCATCCTGGGGGCGTTCAATGCGTCTTTACGGCCTGAAGCCTGATGAAGGC
The DNA here is from genome assembly GCF_000282595.1 of Phyllobacterium sp. YR531. Taxonomy (GTDB): domain Bacteria; phylum Pseudomonadota; class Alphaproteobacteria; order Rhizobiales; family Rhizobiaceae; genus Phyllobacterium. The sequence continues at coordinate 211,932 of NZ_AKIZ01000037.1, read as the reverse complement.
ACGCCGCCCAACATACTCACGGAGCAAGAACTGCGCGAAGCACGCGAGCGATTGGGGTCGCTTGTTGAAACTGCCGAAACGACACTCGACCGGCTTTATTCGGCGGTGGGTGGTGCTGGTTGTTGTGTTTTACTGGCGGACAAAAATGGCGTCCCGGTTGACCGTCGGGGCTATGAGGGTGACGACGCAACGTTCTGCAAGGCTGGTCTTTGGACTGGTGCTGTCTGGAGCGAAGAATGCGAAGGCACTAATGGTATCGGTACAGCTCTGGCCGAGCAGCGTGCGTTGACAATTCATCGTGACCAGCACTTCCGTAGTCGCAACACAGCGCTCTCCTGCACTGTCGCACCGATTTTTGATCATCGCGGGCGTCTGATGGCTGCAATCGACGTCTCATCGGCGCGTTCGGATCTGACCGAAGGTTTCGTCAAGCTGATTGCCATGGCGGTTGTGGATGCCGCCCGGCGGGTCGAGGCGGAAAACTTCCGTCTGGCCTTCCCAAAAGCGCGCATTGTCATGGCGCAGAGTAACGATCTCGGCAATGAACGAGCATTGAATGCGCTGATTGCTGTCGATGAGGACGACCTCGTTGTTGGTGCCTCACGCTCGGCCCGCGCTCTCCTCGGGTTGACCGATGAAAGTTTGAGTAATCCGCTACCGGCAGCAAACCTGCTGGGGCAGGATACTGATGCGGAAAGAGGTTTTGCAGCGGCAGAGCGGAGTGTAATCCAGCGGGTTCTGCGCAAGGCCGATGGAAATATCTCCATCGCTGCGAACATGATGGGCATGAGCCGCGCCACACTGCATCGTAAGCTCAAGCGGCTTGGCCTGAACTGATTTTACGACGCGCCCTGTCTCAATATTGCGACAAATCCGCTTCACGTTTTTCAAGCCGGGGATGACACGTTCCGTACAAAGCGCAATCCTGACTGCATGCCGCGAGGAGGCGGTATGCAAATCGTGCAGGTGCGTTCGGCTGACGTCGTGACGCCCGCGTCAGGGAGGAATTTCGATGAACAAGGTAGAATTCAACCGAACCGTCAAACCCAACTTCAAAAAACGCTATGGCAATTTCATCGGCGGCAAATTTGTCGAGCCGAATGCAGGCCGCTACTTCGAGAATACATCACCGGTAAATGGCCAGGTATTATGCGAGATCGCCCGTTCCGATGCGAGTGATGTCGAGGCAGCACTTGATGCTGCCCATGCTGCAAAGGATGCATGGGGCCGCACAAGCGCTGCAGAACGCAGCGTGATCCTGAACAGGATCGCGCAGGTCATGGAAGATAATCTGTCCGTTCTGGCTCAGGCTGAAACCTGGGATAACGGCAAGCCCATTCGCGAAACCACGGCAGCCGATTTGCCGCTTGCAATCGATCACTTCCGCTATTTTGCTGGTGCTATCCGCGCTCAGGAAGGCGGCATATCCGAAATCGATCACGATACTGTCGCCTATCATTTCCATGAACCTCTTGGCGTCGTCGGGCAGATCATCCCATGGAATTTCCCGATCCTGATGGCTGTGTGGAAACTTGCTCCAGCGCTTGCCGCCGGTAACTGCGTTGTCCTCAAGCCAGCTGAGCAGACACCGGCATCCATTCTGGTACTGGCAGAGTTGATCGCCGACATATTGCCGCCAGGCGTCCTCAACATCGTCAATGGCTTTGGTTTGGAAGCAGGCAAGCCACTGGCCTCAAGTCCGCGCATTGCCAAGATCGCCTTTACCGGCGAAACCACAACCGGTCGCCTGATCATGCAATATGCCAGTCAAAACCTTATTCCGGTTACGCTGGAACTGGGGGGCAAATCGCCAAACATCTTCTTCAAGGACGTTGTTGCCGAGGATGATGATTTCTTTGACAAAGCCATTGAAGGCTTCGTGATGTTTGCGCTCAATCAGGGCGAAGTCTGTACCTGCCCCAGCCGTGCACTCGTTCATGAGTCAATCTATGACCAGTTCATGGAACGTGCGTTGAAGCGCGTGGAAGCCATCGTTCAGGGCGATCCGCTTGATCCGGCAACCATGATCGGTGCGCAGGCTTCAAGTGAGCAGCTCGAAAAAATCCTGTCCTATATGGATATCGGCAAGCAGGAAGGGGCCGAAGTGCTTATCGGCGGCGATCGCAATGTTTTGGCAGGTGATCTGGCTGGCGGCTACTACGTTCATCCGACTGTGTTCAAAGGCCATAACCGCATGCGGATTTTCCAGGAGGAAATCTTCGGTCCGGTTGTTTCGGTCACGACCTTCAAGGATGATGACGATGCCCTGTCCATCGCAAATGATACGCTCTACGGCCTCGGTGCGGGTATCTGGAGCCGCGATGGCAACAGATCCTATCGCTTTGGCCGCGCCATTCAGGCAGGTCGCGTCTGGACCAATTGTTACCATGCCTATCCGGCCCACGCGGCCTTTGGTGGATACAAGCAATCCGGTATCGGGCGTGAAAACCACCTGAAGATGCTCGATCACTATCAGCAAACCAAGAATATGCTGGTAAGCTACAACCCAAAGAAACTCGGCTTCTTCTAAAACCGATGTGAATACATCCTGACGGGCACCTGATGCGGCTTTTTACAGCTTCCGGTGCTCATGGACCCAAAAGTCCACTGCGCGCCGGTCCTCAAAAACCGCACCATCTGCCTCGTCAGGCTGAATTCCCAAACGGTTTTATCCTAGGGTTGGTAGGCCGAAAAGACGTTTTGGAGGATGTATGGAACAGATGATCGAAGACAAGGTGAGCGCAACGCCCGCTGCCCTTGAACTTATTGCAACACTCCAATCAGAGTATGGACCGATCCTGTTTCACCAGTCTGGTGGTTGTTGCGATGGCTCGTCGCCCATGTGCTACCCACAGGGCGACTTTATCGTCGGCGATAATGATGTGAAGCTTGGTGAGATCGGTGGAGCGCCGGTTTACATCAGCGCGTCGCAATATGATGTCTGGAAACATACAGAGCTGATCATTGATGTGGTTCCCGGCCGGGGCGGTATGTTCTCGCTGGATAATGGCCGGGAAGTGCGTTTTCTGACGCGGTCAAAGGTTTGCGCTGTTCCTAATTGAATGGAATGAGGGCGCGCAGGCGGCGGTCACGCAGGTAAAGCCCGCCCCACATGATCAGGCCAAGATATACGCCAAACAAAAGGTGGCTGAAGAGCGGATTTCCTATGCGCAATTGTGTGAGGATTGCGCCGCCCATGTAACCGGTAAGCAGGATTGCACCCAGTATCGAAGTGCGCGGATAGGCGTAGAGGGCTGTGCATAGTAAAGCCAGAATGCCAAGGCCACGTGCGAAACCAACGGTCGCCGGCAAACCCATTTCCGCACTGGTCTGGAGAACGATATCCAGCGGCACCAACTTTATGCCGCCATCAAAGATCATGAACAGAATAAAGATCCCGCTGAGGATACGCCCGGTCCAGAGTGCCTTGCCGGAAATGTTGGTATTATGTGCGATGTTTTCCATGTTGTTCGTCCCATTGAGTGTGTAACTGCCTCAAGGACGAAGCAGAAATGACGGCTCCTACAATAGTTTGAGAATTTTTTGATAAAGAAAAGCCCACCCTGACGAATGCCATGGCGGGCTGATTTATTACCTGGCTTGTTATTTGTAGGGCGCCGGGTTTGTTTTCAGATAACCGTCTTCGTCTTCATCTCTCTGACGGCCACCGATGGCAGCGGCAACACTGGAGATGAACGCACCAATCAAAAGCGATAGGGCCGTCATGAACACGGTTGTCGCGCCGACCTTGCGGGCGGTCTCTGCAGCTTCCTGAGCAGATTTCTTGGCGTCGTCTATCTTGGTGAGAACACCATCTACACGTGCCTTTGCATCCGCTTCGTTCAAACCGGTGCGTGAGGCAACGATTTGGTCGAGATAGGCACGGTCATCAGCAGGCATTTCGCCTGTGGCTGCCGCGTTCAGAAGAATGCGGGAGACCTCCGATGCGGCTTGTCCCCCCTGCTCGGCGTTGGCGGCAGCAGGACTGCCTGGACGCAGGAGACTATCGACAAAATAATTAGCCGAGTCGCTATTGGCAGCAGCACCTGCGGCCGTAGAAGCCGCGCTGGCTGCGCCAGACGCAACGCTGGATGCAGCCTGAACGCCAGCACCAATTGTCGATGAAATAGCTGAGCCAAGTACGGCAACAAGAAAGAGTGTCGCGATAGCCCACGAAATGAACCCGTGAGCGGTGTCGCGGAAATACACTTCATTGGTGTGTACTCCGGACCACTTGGTGCGAAGTCTGCCTGTGAGGTATCCGCCAAAAGCTGCCGAAATCCACTGTACGATGATGAGGCCCACGGCTGTCGAGACAGCAAACGTCGTTGCGGACACCCCTTCGGACGCAAATGGCGAAACCATTGTCAGGCCGAAACCTGAACCGAACAGTGTTAGCAAAAGCGTTATTGCAGTGGCGGCGACGGAGCCTGCAATGATTGGCCCCCAACTTACTGCGGACGAGCTGGATTCCGTGGTCGGGTCAGCGCCCACGTTCAAATCTGTGAGGGACATGATGTTCTCCTATCGCATGAACAGAAAGAGGAGAATGATGATTGGAATCGGAACTCCGAGTAGCCATAAAAGAATACCGCGGCCCATGGAAACCTCCTGTAATTACCTGATTTGCCAGGCGTTGCATGTGTGCAAGATCTTTCAGACTGCAGACCTTGTATTTGCTAAAGCTTTTTCATTAGAAATAGTTCCAGAAGCCGGCAAAGATCGCTTTAAAAACTGCAATTTTATCAAAGGGGTGCGATGGTTACGCTCGAATTCTTTCAGCGCAATGCCGTAGATGTTTCTCGGGACCTTATTGGTATGCTGTTATTTGTCGATGGCGTTGGAGGGCGGATTGTAGAGACAGAAGCCTATACGCAGGATGACCCGGCCTCGCATGCGTTCAGAGGGCCAACTGCGTCCAACAAGACGATGTTCGGGCCTGCCGCGCATGCCTATGTCTATCGCTCCTACGGCATTCATTGGTGCCTGAATATGGTGTGCCTGACGGGGTCTGCCGCCTTGATCAGGGCACTTGAACCGCTTCAGGGAATTGAGATTATGGAGGAGCGCCGTTCGACAGATAATCTGCGATTGCTCTGCTCTGGACCCGGAAAGCTTGCGCAGGCACTCGGCGTGAACAAGTCGCATGATGGTCTGCCGCTTCTGGCAAAACCGTTTGTACTGGAGGCCGGTACAGGCAAAGCGGAGATCAGTATCGGGCCGCGTATCGGTCTGACAAAAGCCGTCGAAACGCCATGGCGTTTTGGGGAGCAGGGATCGAGATTTCTCAGCCGGAAATTTGTGGAAGTTTGAAACCGGCGAGTTTGGATACTCGCCGGTTTTTCACGGTCATTTAAAGGATGGTGGCTGTCCAAGATCAAATGACGGTGCATTGCCAAGATCATTTGCCGGAGCGTTGGGCAGTTCGATCTTGAAGTTCTCCATGTCGACAGCCACTGCCGGGTCAAGGAAATAGGTGACCATGCCCGGGAAAGCGATCAGCAGACCAACCAGTATCAACTGCAGGACCAGCCATGGAATGGCGCCCATATAGATATCGCTTGTTTTGATCGATTTGGGCGCGATACCTCGCAGGTAGAACAACGCAAAGCCGAAGGGCGGGTGCATGAAGCTTGTCTGCATATTGGCGCAGATCATGACGCCGAACCAGATCAGATCAATGCCCAAGGCACTTGCAGCGGGCGCGAGCAACGGAATGATAATGAAGGCGATCTCGAAGAAGTCGAGAAAGAACGCGATCACGAAGATGAAGATATTGACGAAGATCAGGAAGCCGACAACGCCGCCGGGCAATGATGTCAGCATGCCCTCAATCCAGTGACTACCACCGACCCCCTGGAATACGAGACTGAAAACGCGCGCGCCGAGAAGGATGAAAACAACCATGGCGGTCAGCCGCATGGTCATCGTCATGGCTTCATAGACGAGTTGCCATGTCAGGCGGCTGTTCAGCCATGCCATGAGCATAGCGCCTACCACGCCCATCGCGCCGGCTTCCGTGGGCGTAGCTAGGCCCATGAAGATGGTGCCGAGAACGATGAAGATAAGAGCGAGCGAAGGGATCATGCCGCGTGCGCAACGGATGAAAAGCGGCCAGCCGCGCAATGTACGCGCTTCCGGTGGAAGCGCTGGCACATAATGCGGCTTGATGATGCTGAGGATGAATACCCAGCCGGCAAACAGCAGCACCTGGACGATACTCGCGCCGGTTGCACCGATATACATATCGCCGGGGGATTTGCCGAGCTGGTCGGCAAGAACAATCAGAACCAGCGATGGGGGAATAAGCTGTGTTATTGTTCCTGAGGCAGCGATAACGCCCGTGGCGTGGCGGATGTTATAGCCGTATTTTGCCATGACCGGCAGCGATATGAGGCCCATGGCGATAACCGATGCGGCAACCGTGCCGGTGATAGCGCCAAGGATCGCGCCGACGAGGATTACTGCATAAGACAAGCCACCGCGTACACCGCCGAATAATTGTCCGAAACCGTCGAGCAGGTCTTCAGCAAGGCCGCATCGCTCAAGAATAACGCCCATGAAAGTGAAGAACGGAATGGCGAGGAGCAATTCGTTCGAGAGCACCGAGAACATCTGATAGGTGAGATTGCCCAGAAAGTCTGGACCGATGGCTCCCATTTCAATGGCAATGAATCCGAAGAACAGCCCAACAGCTGCAAGCGAGAAGGCGGCCGGATAGCCGATCACCATAAAGATGATCAGCCCGAAAAACATCAACGGGGCAAGATTGTCAGCGAAAAATGTCATCATTGAACAGGCTTCTCGTAGGCGAATTCACGCACGTAATTGGATGTCAGGGCGAGATAACATTTGATGATTTCGGAAATACCCTGAAGCCCGACAAGCGCAAAGCCGACCGGCAGGCTGAGCTTGACCGGCCAAAGCGGCAGGCCGCCCGAATTTGACGAGGCCTCGTTGGTTACCCACGACAGAACGAACCACGGCCATGTGAAATAGATCATCAGGGCGCAGATCGGCAGGAGAAAGAAAATTCCGCCAAGCAGATCAATCCATGTTCTGGTTCTTTCACTGACCGAACCGTAGACGAGATCAACCCGGACGTGTTCATTCAGCTTGAGTGTCCATGCGCCACCAAGCATGACCATTCCAGCGAAGAGATACCATTGTGCTTCGGAAAGAGAATTGGAGTTGCGGCCATAGACGCCAAGAATGCCGCTGAACAGACCGGCACCGCCGACATTCTGTTCCAGCCAGATTAGGCCGCCAAGGCTATAGCGCAACAATGCGTTGAAGGCGCAGACCAATGAAGCGAAAAGCACGAAGTAAATCGCGACAATGCCTATTCGACGACTGAGTTCGTCGATCCAACCCGTGACAGTCAGCAACGGTGACATTCAGACCCCTCCCATACAGTTACGCAGATCCTCGAATTCCTGCGTCATTCGCTCCCGCGGTTCCTTTGCGGATATCAGCGGGTGTTTTGCGGGCTACAGAGTTAACCCATGGATTCGTACGATGCAATGAGGAATGCCTGAGCGCCGTCAATCAGCGCGTGGTATTGACGACCAGCTCCGCCCGGGTTCCCTTATCCCGCGCTGTATAGTCGATGCCCGTCCCGAGACTTGCGGCCATGGCCTTGACGATACGGGTGCCAAGTCCGGTGCCCTTCGGCTGATCAGTCTGCTGCCAGCCGACGCCATCATCTTCGACTGCCAGCACCGCCTTGTCTTCGCCAGCGCGAAGAAAAGAGATTCTGATCTCACCATTATGGGTGTCAGGATAAGCATATTTATAGGCATTCGTGACAAGTTCCGTCACCACCATTCCCACAGATACAGCCTGATCGGAAGATAGGCGGATATCCTCTACATCAAGCGAGATCGTCAGCTTGTGATCGGCATGTTCCAGTGAACTGCGAAGTTCCGAAGTAAGGCTGGCAAGATACTTGTCCATCTCGACCTGACGCACATCATCGGAACTATAGAGACTGCGATGCATACCTCCAATGGCGGTGATGCGTGCTTGCGCCTCGGTCAAAGCGTGTTTGACCTCTTCGTTGTCGATGCTTGAAATCTGTAGCCTTATCAAAGCGGCGACAAGGGCAAGGCTGTTGCCAACACGATGATTGACCTCTGTAAGCAGCACCTCTGCCCGCTCCTTGCCGCGCAGAATTTCCATATCTGCACGTTCACGGTCGCGCCGCAGTTCTGCTGTTGCAATGGCCTGTGCCACGGCGCTTTCAAGCAGCGGCATAAACTCTTCACCAACAGTCTTGATGACATAGTCGGCAGCGCCTGCCTTCAATGCATCAATTGCGATCTTTGCTTCGCTCGATCCGGTAACGTAGACAACGGGAACAGTTATGCTGTTCTCACGCAGCACTTTCAGAAACTCTGCGCCTGTCGTGTTCTGTAGGTAATGGTCAAGTACGATGGCGTCTATATCGCCCTTGCCGAGAAGTTCCAGCCCGGCGGCAATATTGTCGGCATGGACAACCTCGTAGCCCGAGCGCCCAAGCGCCTTTTGCGCCAGGCGAACAAACGCGGCGTCGTCATCGACATAGAGAATTCGGGCTTGCATGTCTCTCGGATCGTTCAAGGAATTTGCATGACGGAGAAGAAAAGACCGAGCTGCCGGATTGCATTGGCAAAGCTGTCATATTCAACAGGTTTGGTAATATAGACATTCGCCCCGAGATCATAGCACCGCTGAATCTCGCCTTCGTCGTCGGTCGTCGTCAAAATGACAACGGGCAGCCGTTTTGTATGGGGATTTGTCTTGATCTTCTCAAGGATATCAATACCCGACATGTCAGGCAGATTGAGATCGAGCAGGATCAAAAGATAATTGTTCTTGTTGCCTTCGCCCGTGCGCTCCTTGCCGAGGATAAAGTCCAGAGCCGAGGTTCCATCGGTGAACGGCATGATCGGATTATTGACACCGGCCCGCCGCACATTCTTCTCAATGAGACGTGCATGACCCTCGTCATCTTCGATCATAACGATGGTTACTTCTTTGCCCGTACCTTGCACGACTCTAAGCTCCTACTACTTTAGTCAAATCCGAAGGAAGCCGTAGCACAAAGGTACTGCCTTTTCCAATTGCCGATTTTACAGTGATATCTCCGCCCAGATTTCTCACCAGAGAGCGCACATGGGCAAGGCCGATGCCTTCTCCGGGCTTATCCTGCTGACCGGAGCGGCGGAACAACTCAAATACGCGCTCCAGATCATCTTCGGATATGCCCCGGCCATTATCGGAAACCTCAACGCCGATGAACCTGTAACCGTTCTGAAAGGCACGAACGGAAAGCTTCAGGGGACGGTCTTTGCTTGCATATTTGACTGCATTATCGAAAAGATTGCCGAAGATTTGCTCCAGCGACAGCCTGTCCGTGGTGATTTTTGGCATTTTATCCGAGATTTCCACGGTTCCATTAAGTTCCGCCACCTGATGGTTGATGCTGGCGGCGCTGACTTCCAGCAAAGCTTTCAGATCGATTGGCTCTGGTTTCAATTCGCGGCGGCCGTCGCGCGAAATTTTCAGGATAGCGTTGATCAGCCCGTCCATCTTCTTTGTGGATGAGCGAATAAACGAGATTGCTTCGGGCAGGTCCTCACCGGCTGCTTCGCGGGCCAGTTTTACGTCTTCTTCAGTCAATGGCTCGCCGTCAGTCAGAATATAAGGTTGAATTGCCTTGAGGGAGGTTTCAAGCTCGCTGGTAAATCCCATGATGTTCACCAGAGGCGCACGCAGATCGTGCGTTACAATATAGGCGAAACGCTGAATTTCCTGATTGGCACGTATAAGGTCTTCTGTGCGCTCGTTCACACGCGCTTCAAGACCGGTATTAAGCAGTTCGACTTCATTACGTGTCGTCGACAGGTCTCGTACGTGCTGGAAGATGATGAAGATGGCTCCGCCAAGGACCGCAACAATCGCAACGGCACCGATAATGGTTGCGCGTTGCAAAGCTGCTGTAGCACTGGACTGCTCGTCAATGCCCCGTTGCAGGTCGAGTTCCGATTCGACCATGAAAGCGCTCAGAAGTTTTCGGATACCATCCATGGAACGCTGCCCCGCTCCTGCACGCACAACTTCTACAGCCGCCGCCACGTTGCCTTCTTCAGCGAGTTCCAGTGTGCGGTTCAGTTCACCGACTTTTTGAGCAATAAGCTCGTCCAGTTCTGGCAAGCGGGATGAAAACTGCGGGCTGTTTTCAACGCTTTTCCCCAAAGCCTCTCTTCTGGCAGTCAGCGTTGCCAATGCTGTCTTGTAGGGGGTGAGGAAGCTTTCCTCTTGGGAAAGCAGATAGCCGCGCTGGCCTGTTTCAGCGTCCTGCATTGTTGACAACAGATCGGCCGAGCCGCTGCGTATGGCGCGTGCAACAACCACATCGTCAAAACGTTCACGGCTTTCTGCGACCAGCCATATGGTGGAAGCAACAATGCCGAGAAGGATGAGCACTCCGACGGTTAGCATCATGAGAGTGGAACGGGCGAAGGAAATGTTGGTCACGGCCATTTATTGTCTGCCAGTACGGTAAGGCGCCATCAGGCCGGCGCAAAGAAAGACGTTTGTCAGGAATGACCGGAGACGAGCCAATCGTCAACCGTTCAGGACGAGACTTCTCGTTCAACCCGGCTGTGGTGCAGGTTTTGAGGTGCCATAGATAACGTGCAGCACAACCGCGCCAAACACGACGATGCCACCGACCAGCGTGCTGCTGCCGGGGATTTCTCCGAATACGATCCATATCCAGAGAGGCGCAAGCGGTGCATCCAGCGAGCCAATGAGTGCCGTTTCAATGGGGGGAAGAAGCTTTGCACCGAGGGCGAAGAACGCCACGCCAACGGCGGACACCATTAGCCCAAAGAGCGCTATCAAAAACAGGTCATGGCTGGATACAGCAAGAGGATCGCCCAGAGGCCAGCATATTATCGAGCTGAACAGAGCGGACAGGCACGCAGCGGGCATAACAGAGATATCGGGGTGGCGACGGGCGATGATCATCAGAACCGCCATGCCGAGGGTCATGCCAAAGGCAAGAAGGTCGCCGAAAAGCGAGCCTTCGCTACCCAATCCAACCATGATGGATACGCCCGCGAGCGCAGTGACGCTGGCCAGCACAGCCCGAATTTCAGGTTTTTCACCCATGACAAGCCAGCCCAGCGTTGCAGCACAGAACGGGATAGTCGCGTAGATGACGGCAACATGCGCAACGGTTGTTTCCTTGAGCGCAGTTATGAAGAACACCATGCAGATGCCCGACACGGCCACGAAGAACCATCCGGACATGCTCAGCCGAAATATGCTTGCCCATGACCGTTGGCGCTCGGTGAACAAGATCACAATGCCAAGGCCGATGGCTCCGAATATGCCGCGCCAGGATAATATGGTCCAACTGTCCAGCGGAATAACGCGGGTGAACAGACCGGCAAGGCTCCATGCAATTGCGGAGGCCGTAACAAATACCAGTCCGAGTTTGTACGGCGAGATCATTCTCATTCACCTTATAACGCGTCACTGAAACAGTTAGAACTGGCTTTGCGCCGCCATGCAATCAACGTGAGGAGAAAACGCAGCGGCTGCTGACATGCCGGTGTCAGCAGCAATGCCTTGGTTGCTGTTTGTGCTTCGGTCTTGATTGACGAAGCGTGGTGCCGCATAAATGCTGGCAGCCAATTCCGGTCTGATCCCCGCTCACGAAGTCCTGTTGCAAGTCTGAAGGAAGCCGAACCATGTCTTATACAATTATCCCGGAAAAAGGTGTTCTGTTGGGCAGGGCCAAATTGCCGGGTTATGACTATCCGCGTGTCATCACTGTTCGTGAAGGACAAGTCTTCGATATTACCAGCAAGGCAGCACCAACAGTTCGCGATATTGCCGAACTGGAAGATCCGGCAAGTTATGTTGCCCAAGCTGAAGGTGTGAAGATTGGCAATATTGATGCAATTGTAGCAAACAGCTGGACCGCCAAAAGTGATGCGGCGACGCCATCGCTGTTGTCGCCGATTGACCTGCAAGCGGTAAAGGCTTCCGGGGTGACATTCGTGGCCTCTCTGCTTGAGCGTGTCATTGAAGAACAGGCCAAAGGCGACAAAGCAAAAGCCGATTCCCTGCGTTCCGACGTGCTTAATCTGATTGGCGCTGATCTTTCGCAAATTGTCCCCGGCTCACCTGCCGCGATGAAGGTAAAAGAGGCACTGATCGCCCGTGGGGTGTGGAGCCAGTATCTTGAAGTCGGTATTGGGCCGGATGCGGAAATCTTTACCAAGGGCCAGCCAATGTCGACAGTCGGCTATGGTTCAGACGTCGGTCTGCATCCAGTCTCAAGCTGGAACAATCCCGAACCGGAAATCGTGCTTGTCGTATCGAGCGCCGGGAAAATTATTGGTGCCACGCTTGGCAATGACGTTAATCTGCGCGACGTGGAAGGACGTTCGGCGCTGCTTCTCGGTAAGGCCAAGGACAACAATGCCTCGGGTTCTGTCGGGCCATTCATCCGCCTGTTTGACGGAGACTTTACGATAGACACTGTGAAGAATGCTGAGCTGAGCATGCGCGTCGAGGGCACGGATGGTTTCATCCTCGACGGGGCGTCAAATATGGCCAAGATTTCGCGTACGCCGGAATCGCTGGTTGAAGCTACGATTGGGCGGCACCACCAGTATCCGGATGGTTTGGTGCTTTATCTGGGTACCATGTTTGCACCGGTGAAGGACCGCGATGGTCCGGGCAAGGGTTTCACCCACAAGATGGATGACGTGGTGTCCATCTCCACGCCGACCTTGGGTACTTTATCAAACCGCGTGAGGCTTTCGACCGAATGTGCAGCCTGGACCTATGGCGCGAGCCACTTGCTGCGTGATCTCGCCAAGGCGGATTTGCTTTAGATCGTCCAGAAATAGCGGACTATGTGGAAGAAGACCGGTGCAGCAAAAATCAGGCTGTCTGCCCGGTCGAGCATGCCGCCATGGCCTTCAATCATATGGCCCCAATCCTTGACGCCACGGTCGCGCTTGATAGCCGATGCGACAAGGCCGCCAAAAAAGCCCATGACGCAGGCAAGCCCCGCCATCAGGCCCGCCTCAACTACAGTAAATGGTGTGAGCCAGACCAGCGATGCGCCCAGCAAGGATGCGCTGATGATGCCGCCGATCAGCCCTTCCCAAGTCTTGGAGGGGGAGATTTTGGGTGCAACCTTGCGTTTGCCGAAAAGCTTGCCGAAGACATATTGCAGCACATCGCTGCCTTGCACAGTCGCAATCAGGAAGGCGATGAGAAGCAGTCCTTTGCCTTCGAAGCCAGGTATAGGCAAGGTCAGCAGAGCAGGCACATGGCTGATGCAGTATACGGACAGCATGATACCCCATTGCTGTTCGCTGACCCGCTCAAGAAAGCGTTCCGTATCGCCGGAAATTGCGGTCAGTGCAGGCATGGCCAGAAAGCAGTAGACGGGCACAAAAATTGAGTAGAGGCCGTACCATTCAATCCATAGCAGATAATATTGTATGGGGATGATGATCAGAAACATGCCGATAAGAATGCGGTGATCGCCGCGACGTGTATGGGTAAGCGTTACGTATTCGCGTAACGAGGCGAAGGAGACGAAGGCAAAAAGCAGAATGACACCCTGCTTGCCAAAGAGAAAAGCGACTGAAATGCCGCCGATCATGATCCACCACGCCTTGATGCGTGAGTTGAGATTTACCAGTGTTGAGGGCAATACATCTGTTGTGCGCCTGCTTTTCCAGGTAAGCATCGTCGCAATTGCGCTCGCCAGTGTGAGCACACCAAGAAGTCCAAGGAACAGCCAGACTGTTTCAGCCATGATTGAGCACCTTCTGCTGTTCCGGTGAAAGATCGAGCAGTGATTGGCGAGCCCTGCTGAGGAAGTCTTTGCGGTCTTCATCCGGCTCAAGCACGACGGGAGTGCCAAAAACGACACGGCATAGCAGCGGCACCGGCAAAAATGCCCCTTTGGGCAAAACACGGGACATGTTTTCGATCCAGCAGGGGATGAGTTCAACATCCGGTCGCGCCACGGCCAGATTATAGAGACCGGAGCGAAAGCGCAGCAGCGGTTCCTCGGTCATGTTGCGCGTGCCTTCGGGAAAAACAATCAGCGAGCTTCCGTCCGCAAGGGCATCAAGCATGATAACCATGGGATCGTCGGAGCGCTCGATCCAGTTGCGGTCAACCAGAACTGTGTTCAGCAGGTCTTTCGCGAGAATGTGCCGTAACTTGTTGCGCTTCCAATAGTCGGCACCGGCAACAGCGCGGGTTCGCTCGCGTTCTCGTGGCGGCAGGCTGGAAGAAAGCAGGATAAAATCGCCATGGCTGCAGTGATTGGCAAAATAAATGCGCTGACGATCCGAAGGGGAGCTGCCTTGCCATATCGGACGCACACCGGTTACGCCGCGTGCCAGTCCAGCCAGCAGCATGGCGCAGGTTCGTCTCATTAATGCTTTTACGTTCATTGAGGCCCCCACAACCCATAGGTTGTAACTGCAGCGAATAGAACAAGAAAAACACCAAAAGCAAGATGCAGCTTCGCGAGGAGCTGATTTGTTCCGCGCATTCGTGCATCCAGCATGCGGGTGGTTTGCGGAAGTTTGCGCAAATGCAACTGCGCCAGCAAGGTGTCGACCGCGCGGCATCCCTCAGTTTCATCTGCGTGTGAGGCTATCAGTCTGAAAAGGGCGGCATCAAAAAGCATATAGGCGGCGAGGAGCAGTACAAGGAAGCCACTTGCCACTGCAAGAATGCTGCCCCACCAGCTCTCGTGGACCAGCAGCAGAAGTATCATCAGGAAAACAGTGATTATTCCCAGGCTGATGCCTTGAAGCTGGAGGCGCGAGGCGAATGCACTTGCGCGTTCATTCATGCTGCTTCGTCTTATCAACGGACGTGATCATCTCCTCGGTCAGATGAATACGCCTGCCTTTTGCCTTTATCTTCGCGATAGCATCAGCAGGGTTTTTCACATCGCCATAGTGCATGAGCCAAACCGCGACGGCAGCGGCACTACGCTGGAAGCCAAGTGCGCAGCACACGAGGACAGCGCCCTTTTGCCTTGCCTGTTCTATCGCCTCGGCTGCCTTGTGCAGTTCTGTGTGCTGCGGCGTAACGAGGTCGAGGAGCGGGTATGCCTGCCAATTGGTGTCAAAGCCAAGCGGCTTTGCCAATTCAGCGGTAAGATCGATGATCGTTGCAAATCCGGTCTGTTCAGTTGCTCGCGGCAAGCGGCCAAGATGCACATTCTTTCCTATTGCAACCGAAGCAGGAAGCTTGTGCGTCCAGATGCGGCTGTTGATGACCGCTCCCAGGCGATAAGGTGCGAGCAACCATCTGCTGGCAAAGGAAATCGTACCATCAGTGTTTTTCTGGAAGATGGCTGATCCTGCAGCAAAATAGCCCAACGATACGATTGTCAGCGCAAGCGCTGGCCACAGGCAGAAAAGGAACACTGCAGATGTAGCTGTTCCGATTATAGCCGCGAGCAGAAAAATCAGGCCGCCAGCTGCATAGCAGATGCCGATGCGCCGGGCTTTCAGGTCGCTGGTGAACCGGGACCCTGCCAAGGATGAGGGAGCATGCGCTGGAAACAGCCAGAGAGCGAAGAGCCCCAGAAGCAGGCCTGTAGGGATATCGATAAAATGATGCTGATAGGTCGTAAGGACTGAGATGCCGATGAGCGCGCACCAGATATGCCAAACCAAGCGGAGGATTCCAGGCAGGCGAGCGCGCCAGTGCGACCAGATAATCGTCAAAAGGGCGATATGCAATGATGGTGCCTGATTGAAAGGCTTGTCAAAGCCGCCAAGCATATCGAAGAGGAAACCAGCTGCGCCGCTGGTGGGTGGCTTCTGAAATATTGCTGTCAGCGGAAATGCGACGAAGCAGGCAACCGCAACGATCTGGGCTGTGAGATAGCGCTTTGCCAAACGGTCAACTTCGATGGTTGAATTGTTGTAAAACAATGAAAGGCCATAGAAAAGATTGATCGACCAGTATGGAAAGATCGTCCATGCAATAAAGGGAATCGCGTGTTCCCAGGCAAAGGTGATGTTGGCAACATTGGCGCGCTGCGACGCCAGCCAGTTGGCTGTGCCGTAACTGATATAAAAGAGTGGCGCCAGACAGATCAGCCAGGTCAGAGCCCGTTTGGCGACACGCTGATCAAACCGCCATTCTCCGATTGGTTCGATTACTTTTTCCTTCATGTGCGCTCAGCGATGGAAACTGTAAATATGCCCCATTCATCGACAAGCTGATCAATCTTGCGGAAACCAGCTGCGGCGACCAATTGATCCATCTCGGCTTGCGTGCGGCGGCGCATGACCCAAGCCTCCCCACCGCGATGGGAGGTGAGCGCCCGTGCAATCATTTCAAGCTGCGGATGCCAAGGCTGATTGGTGTAGATGAGCAGGCTTCCTGTTTGCATGGATTTGGCGAGTCCACTTAAGGAGCGTTCAATAAGGCCATTATCCGGGAAGAGTTCATAAAGCCCGGAGACGATTGCGAGATCCGGGGCAGGTTGGATTGCCGCAAGCTTTTCACCATCAAATGCGTCGGCCTGATGGAAACTGACGGTTGCTTCGAGCTTGCGCTCGGCAATCGACTTACGTCCTGCATCGACATTGATGGGTGAATAGTCCTGTAGGCGTACACTCGCGGGTTTCACATCGGACTTTGCAATCGCGTCGAGCACATAGCGACCGTGACCGGCAGCAATGTCGAGCATATTTGTGGTTCGACCTGCGTCCTGCAGTTTGGCTAAAGCAAAAGCGATAAATTCTTCCAGATGGACTTTGCGCTGGCGAATACCACGCCAGCCAATGGCCTGCAGGAATTGCTTGTCGATGAGTTTGCCACCCGGGCCCATACCGCGGGGTTCATTTTCATAGACGTAATCGAGGGTTGAGCCAGAATCGAAGCCTGTATCAATGCCTGTTTTCAACCCTTTCGAGAAAAGAGCGCTGAAGCGGATGGACGCACGATAGATGGCCCAATAGAGTCCCTTCAACGACAAGAGGTCATGTGGAGACGAGAGCTTATCCTGCTCGTCGCGGGTAAAGCCTGTCTGATGGGCTTTCGTAACGTCAAGTGAACCCGCTTTTGTATCAAAGCGTTCAAGAATGAACCGCCGGGCATGTGCAACGGCAATTGCGCGGTCCTTCTCGCCCAAAGTGTCGTGATAAAAACCCTTCAGAATATGGCGCTCCTTCAGGGGGTGAGCCAGATTCTCATAAAACCGATGCTGCGGACCATGACGCACGACCCAATCGCTGCCCGAGATAAGAACTTGCGTAGGCACGGTGATCGCGCGCGCATCGTCAACCACCCGTTCGGCAGTTGTATAAAGATCAAGCAGGATGTTCGAGGCAATGGCACGTGTGATGAGAGGATCGCTATCGAAGGAAGCTATGCGTGCCGGATCATGGGTAAGAAACCTGGCTTTGACGTAGGAGTTTACGAAGAACTTTCCTTTGAGCTTTTGCCATAGCCAGATACCCTCACGTGCCAAAGGCACGTAGAGTTTTACGCTGAACGCCGGCGAAGCAAGCACGAGCGCACGGATCGGTGGTGCATAATCATGTACCCAAGCGGCAGCAAGCACGGCACCCACTGACTGGGCGATAACGGCGATATCTTCGACTGCAAAACCGCCTGTGTCGCGGATATGTTTTACGAAACTGTCGAGATCGCGAACAGAGGCCGCAAAGGATGGAGAGTAGCCACGCTCTCCGGGGGAGCGGCCATGGCCGCGGGCATCCCATGCGTAAAATGAAAAATCGCTCAGGCCAAGCTCTTCCACCAGGTGAGCAACACGGCCACCATGCTCGTGTCCGCGGTGCAGGAGAATGACGGCGCCTTTTGGCTTGCCGGATTTTGCAGGCCATTCGCGATAAAAAAGTTCCGTTCCATCATGAGTGCGGAAGGTATTTTCACGCACTGTTTCTGTTGCAGGATGGTGAGGTAGCTCGGACATGGGATTGCTCCAGCAGCAGATGATTTCAGGAATTGGCGCGGCGAAGGCCAGCCCGGATTCGATTGATCGCCGTATAGACAGATAAAGCCGCCATGACAGGAAATATCCAGCCGAACCACGAGGGTAAAACAAGACCGCTGCCGATCAGTGCGGCAATGATCCCGAGCGCCAAAGCGCGGTCGCTCTTGCCGAAGGGGCCATCATAGCCTCGCCCGCCGCCTGCCATGACGCCGAGGACGCCGGTATATTCAGCGACGATCGCTGTTATGGCGAATGCAACAACCCCGGATGTTCCGAAAGGTGAAACCAGTGCAAACGGGAGAATGAGCGTCACGTCGGAAATGATATCTCCGACCTCGTTCAGATATGCGCCAAGCTTTGATGCCTGCGCAAATTCGCGTGCCATCATTCCATCGATTGCATTCAGCGCCATGCGCACAAAAAGCACCACCGGCAACAGCCAGAACAGTGCTGTGTTTTCAGGGAACAGCGCAATCAAAATCCCTGCGACCACCGAAATGACAGTCGCAGTTACAGTAACCTGATTCGCAGTTGCGCCAATGGCGACGAGTTTTCCAACCAAGGGGCGGAGTAAATTCTGAAAGGCCGGTTTGATCGAATAAAGCGTTGGCATGTATTCACCCCCAATGATTGCGCCAAATACACCGATTCAACTGCTTGTAGTAGAGAATCCGATCCGAGCCAGTCTATTTGCATAAGATAATTGTTTTGAAGATGAAATAACTTCGTTTAGGGGCTTGCAACAATATTTTCTTAAGGGAGTTTAATCAGGATGAGGTGCACAGGCACCAGCAGAGAAAAAACAGAAAATACAATGGCTCCAGCAAGATCAGAGCGGGACTTCCAAAGCATTGTGCGCAGGCTTGAGCTGGCGCTTGATGCGTCTCAGATTGGAGTTTGGGAGCACAATATAGACACCGATGAAATGCTCTGGGATGGTCAGATGCATCGGCTCTATGCAACGGGTGAAACATCACGAGCGGTAACGCCTTCGCACTGGCTTGGAGCGATACATCCCTGCGACAAGGAAAGAGCGGCAGATGAGTTCAGGCAGGCGATCGCAGGCAAGGAAAACTACTCCTCGCAGTATCGCATTATCCGCCCCAATGGCGATGTTCGCTATTTCAGGTCGAGAGCACATCGATATGAGGACACTACCGGCATAACCTATATAGGAGCAGAATGGGATATCACCGCGGATGTTCTCTTAAGCCAGGAACTGTCGGATCAAAAAACCATTGCGGAGGCACGCGCGGTTGCCCTGGAATCAAGCACAGCGCAGATTGCGCATGCTGCCGATCATGACTATCTGACCGGGCTGCCGAACAGGCGGTTTTTTCAAAAAAAATTCAGGGAGTTATCGGATAATAACAAAGAGCGGCTGGCAATCCTCCATATTGATCTCGATTATTTCAAACAGGTCAACGATACGGCGGGGCATGCTGCCGGAGATGTGGTTTTGAAATCCGCTGCCCATATGATTGCTTCCGCTGTTCCGGAAAATGGTTTCGTTGCGCGCATGGGTGGGGACGAGTTCGTTGTTCTACTTTCTGATTTCGGATCCCTTGCGGAACTGGAAATGGTGGCTCAGCACATTGTTCGGCTGATGAAACAGGGTGTCACCTTTGGTGAGAGTCTTTTGCAGATAAGTGCTTCTATCGGCGTGGCTTGGGTAGATGATGAGAGTGCTACAAATCTGCTGGCAGAGTCCGAGATGGCTCTTACGCGCGCCAAAAAGCAGGGCCGCAATCGTGTTGAATTTTTTACGCCTCATTTAAAGGCCGATTTTTCTCGAGAAAGGCAGGTTGCGGAGCGTGCGAAATCCGGCCTCGATAGGGATGAATTCATTGCGTATTATCAGGTGCAGGTCGACGCCCGCAGCAAACGGATTGTCGGTATGGAGGCGCTCGCCCGCTGGCAGCATCCCGAGCGAGGCATTTTGCAGCCAATCAGTTTTCTGAACATATTATCCTCTCAAGGGTTGCTGGCAGAACTTGATGCGGCAATTCTCCGCGCCGTATTGCGCGATAGGCAGGTATGGGAGAAGCTCGGGTTAAAAATCCCTCGAATTGCGGTGAATACGTCTGCATCTCGATTGTCTGACCCCTCCCTGCCGGAGCAATTGCGGGCATTGCACGTAACCCCCAATATTCTGTCGTTTGAACTGCTGGAAACGGTCTTTCTGGATGAAATCGAAGACGGTGTTCTTGGTAATATTGTTGCACTGGAACAAATGGGAATTGATATCGAAGTGGACGACTTCGGATCCGGTCATGCCTCGATTATCGGTCTGTTGAAGATCAAGCCCAAGCGGTTGAAAATTGACAGGCGGCTCGTGACACCAATTACGACATCACGAGAACAGCGTGTTCTTGTCAGGTCGATTGTGGAGATAGGAAAAGCATTGGGAATCGGCGTGATTGCTGAAGGCGTCGAGACATCCGAACATGCAAAACTTTTGCGACGCCTGGGTTGCGATACGCTTCAGGGGCACACCATTGCTTACCCTGTCTCTGCGGATGACATGCAGATACTTCTGGCCAATGATCAACGCATTCTTGTCTGATTTTACGGACAGCTAAAATTCAATGCCGGATTGTGGAGTCGTTCTTTGGCAGCGAGGGCTTGAATGCGAACGGTTTATGAAAGTAGCCTTGTATCGCTAGATGGCCTAATTCCCGATTTGCAGCCAGTGCCGCAAGCTCGTCCGCGTTGTGAACACCACTATCAAAAAGCGCCATTACCGTTCTGGCTAGGGCGTTGCACCGGGGGTGCGTTTTAGGGCACCTATCAAGCATCAGTGACGCTTTGTTGTGTGCACGTTGCATGACCTCCCAGTCACTGGTGGCAAAGATACGTCTATCTCTATCTAACAATGCCATTACACGCCTCCATTGTTGGGCGCGAGCACATTGAGGTGGACACGAACGATGTCCCAATGCTCGGCAATCTGGCAAAATCTAAGCGCATTTTCCTGAGTGCTGCAAATCGCATTTAATTTACCTTGCCTTCACGGCACTTACCGCATTGCAAAATTTTTTGCTTCAACACAAAATCTGGCACGGCTCATTTATCCGCTTAGATTGCGGCTTTCTCAAGCAGGCGCATAAGACCGGTTTCTGGTCCCGTAAGCCCTTTTCTGAAAGGCGCACGAAGCAGGGAACGATCAAGTTCGCCGGCAAAGAAGCTGTCTGTAATGAGTGGATGCACATAGCTCGAACGGGTTACAGCAGGTGTATTGCGCAGGAATTCGCTGACATCACGCATGGCTGCTGCCACGGCGCGCTTCTTCTGCGTGTCCGTTTCCGCCTCAACACCCGCCAGAAATGCAAGCGCACGCGCCGATCCATGGAACGTTCGAAAATCCTTGGCGCTGACCTTTGAGCCGGAAACCTCGCGAAGGTAATCGTTGAGCTCCTGAGCATGGAGACTGCGCCAGCGCCGCTTATCCTTGTACTGAAACAGGCGTCCGCGTCTTTTGAGTGTTTTCAAGCGGGTAACGGCGGATCGATCCGTGATCGAAATCTCATTCTTTTTCTTGGATTTTCCCGCGAAAACGAAGTTGGCAACATTGCCATTGATCTTAAGATCACTGCTCTTGAGAGTAGCGATACCTCGCCCGCCATCCTTTGCGTATTTTTCATGTCCGGCACGAAAAGCTTTTTTGTCGATGAGCTTCACGGCAAGTGCTGCGAGTGGTCTGCTTGACGTGGGCGGACGTTGAATATCCCGCGCGATGCGCTTGCGGATGCTCGGTAAAGCTTTGCCGAACGCCAGCAGCCGATGGGTCTTCATGCTGTTGCGAACAGCTTCCCAATTGGGATGGTAAATATACTGACGCCGTCCGAGATCATCGTAACCGACGGCCTGAATATGCCCGCAATCATCGTCGCTGCACAGTACGCTGGTCCACGCGGGAGGAATAACAAGGGCTACGATACGGTCAGTATGCTTTTTTGCAGCTGGTCGGCCATCGATGCGAAGATAGCGCACACCCTTCTTGGTTGTCTCACGCTTTAATGTAAAACTTTCCGGGTCGACCAGCTTCAATCCAAGTTTTTTAGCGTAGTGGGCGTGGTCAAGTTGCATATATGGTTCCTCATCGCGAACTAGAACGCCGCCAAACGCATGCTGTTCCGCCGAGTTCGAAAAAGCACCGCTGGAACAAAATGCAGACTAAAATCGTTGCGTGAATCGTATGGGAAAGGTTTGCGCCTATGGCACCTCGTTCATTCTGGAAAGGCTATCTCAAGCTCTCGCTGGTGACGTGTCCCGTCGCGATGGCTCCAGCAACAACTGACAACGAAAAGGTCAAGTTTCATACGTTGAACCGCAAGACTGGAAACCGTGTTGTCAGCCGGTATGTGGATGCTGTGACCGGCAAAGCCGTTGACGAAGATGATGAGGTCAAAGGGTATGAGCGCGGTGAAGACGAATACGTCATGCTCGAAGAAGATGAGATTGAGGCGGTTGGGCTGGAAAGCACCCGCACCATCGATATCGAAATGTTTGTACCCGCCGATAGCATTGATTGGATATGGTACGACAAACCTCACTATCTGACTCCGGACGATCCTGTTGGCGAAGAGGCTTTTTCAGTTATCCGGGACGCTATGGAGGCAACGGGACGTGTCGGCATTTCAAGGCTCGTCATGTACCGCAGGGAACGCGCTGTAATGCTGGAGCCGCGAGGAAAGGGTATCATTCTCTGGACCCTGCGGTACGGCGACGAGGTCCGCAATCGCGACGATTACTTTGGCGATGTCAAGAATGACAAACCCGACAGCAAAATGATGACGTTAGTGAAAACGCTTATAGATGAACGAACCAAGCCTTGGGACTCGAAAATGGTCGACGATCCTGTTCAGGATCGGCTGCTTGAAATCATCGCAGCCAAGAAAAAGGGCAAGAAGCGCCCGGCAAAGCCTAAGGTCGAGGCAGAAACACCAAGCAATGTCATCAACATCATGGATGCGTTGCGAAAGAGCATCGCCAGTGAGGGTAAGAAGAAGCGTTAGCTCTTCTTGGCGCGGGTCGTCTTCGCCTGCACTATGGGCGCTGCTTCTTTGCGGAAATCTTCCCAAGGGTCGCGTTTGATGTACGCCATTCGGGTCGGGGCGTTCAGCACAGTGAAATAAGCAGGCCCGATACCGGGCGTCAGCTCATCCCAATCCAAAGGCATTGAGACAGCGGCGCCGGGTCTTGCTCTTGTGGAATAAGGCGCAACGGCAGTCATACCGCGCTGATTGCGCAGATAATCGATCAGTATTTTGCCTTTGCGTTTGGACTTGGTGATTGTCGAGACATATTTGTCAGGGCTGTCTGCTGCCATGCTGTCTGCAATAGCTTTGGTAAAAGCTTTCACATCAGGCCATGCGGCTTTCGGTTTGATCGGTGAGACAACATGCAAACCTTTGCCGCCTGATGTCTTGACGAAGGCTGCAAGACCCGCCCGCTGCAAGCGGTCGCGTGTTTCGTGTGCACCCTCGATAACAGTCTCCCAGTCCACGCCATCGCCCGGATCGAGATCCATGATAATCATGTCAGGGCGTTCCCAGTCTGTGACTGTAGAACCCCAAGGGTGAATTTCGAGCACTGCTGATTGAACAAGACCAATTAGTCCATCGAGATCCTTTATGCTGATCAAAGGTTCGCCATCTTTGTCCTTGGGATCTTTGACCAGCGAGATGCTTGGATTCAGCCCTTTCCACGCATGCTTCTGAAAGAAGGCCTGTCCGTTGATCCCTTCGGGACCGCGAAGCAGTGCCAATGGCCGCTTGGTAATGAATGGCTCGATATAGTCCCACACCTCGGTATAATAGTCGGCGAGGCCCTGCTTGGTCACACCTTCCTCTGGCCAGTAAATGCGATCCGGATGCGTGAGTTTCACGGTATACCTCGCAGGTTGGGATTTGGGTGCAGAAACGGATTTCGGGATTTCGCGGACCACGTCAGTAGGAACCTTGTCTTCACGCAGACCACGAAAGGCGGCGTGTCGCAGATTACCATCGCCGGTCCAGGCACGGAATTCCACCTCGGCGACAAGCTGCGGCTTTGTATAACGGACCTTTCTTGCAGCATCTGCGTTCAAACGTTCTGCAAAAGGGCTTTCGGATGTTCGAATTCGCTCAAGTCGCCTGAACAGATCTTCTGCCACGGCCGTGCTGTAGCCCGTACCGACACGGCCGACATGCTCAAGGTTTTTGCCGTTATACACTCCCATAACGAGCGAGCCGATGGCCCGGCGAGAGGTAGAAGATGGCACATAACCGGCAATGACGAACTCCTGCCGGGACGAGCATTTTGCCTTCATCCAGCTCTTGCCACGGCCGGGACGATAGGCAGCATCACGCAGCTTGGAAACGATACCCTCAAGGCTAAGGCGGCAGGCGTGACTAAGTACCGTCGCGCCGCTTTCTTCGAAGTGACCGCTGTAGCGGATGGGATCGCCGGTGTCACCGACAAGCTTTTCAAGAAGAGCTTTGCGTTCGACGAGAGGAAGAGCAGTCAAATCATATCCGTCCAGATGAAGCAGGTCGAACACGTAGAAAATAAAGCGGTCGGTGCGGTTCTCGCTCAGGTCATTTTGCAAAGAAGAAAAGTCTGACGCTCCGGCAGATGTTTCGACTACAAGTTCGCCATCAATCAGCGCCTTGCCGACTGGCAAATCTTGAAAGGCGCTGACGATTTCTTTGCCAAATTTCTTTGTCCAATCCAACCCAGTACGGGTAAGCAGCTTGACACGCCCGGCCTCAATACGCGCCTGAAGGCGGTAGCCATCATACTTTATCTCGTGAATCCAACGATCACCCTCGGGTGGCTTGGTGGTCAGTGTCGCAAGAGTTGGTTCCACAAAGTCCGGTAACGCCGCTTTCTTTGTGCCCTTGATGCTGGAAGGGTCCGGGACATCAATTTCAGCAAGCTCGGTTTTTTCCGCTTTAGCGGTTGGCTTGGTTTTTGCGACCTTTTTCTTATCAATCTTTCCGGTCTTGGATGACCATCCCGGGTCCTCGCCGGCTACCGCCGCAAGATTCCGCCCTGTCTTCACGGAATCCGGCATTTCTTTCAAGATGTCGGGGTCTTTGGAGGTGCGCGCCAGATCATCATCGCCCTTGATGAGCAACCAGTTCTCCCGCTTCTCACGTGGTTTTCCATGCATGCGTACCAAATGCCAGCGACCACCGAGTTTTTCGCCATGCAGTTCGAACTCCATATGGCCTTTGGCATAGCCGCGTTCCGGATCGTATACGGGTTCCCATGTGCCACGATCCCAGACGATGACTGTGCCACCGCCATATTCACCTTTGGGAATCGTGCCTTCGAAATCGCCGTATTCGAGCGGGTGGTCTTCGACATGCACTGCAAGCCGCTTTTCCGTGGGTACGAGGCTCGGGCCACGTGTCACCGCCCAGCTTTTCAAAACGCCGTCCATTTCGAGCCGGAAATCATAGTGCAACCGTGTAGCGTCATGTTTCTGTATGACGAAACTGTTGCCGGTTTTGCGTGACTTGCGGCCTTTGGGTTCGGATGTCGTCTTGAAGTCGCGTTTCTTGCGGTAGGTTTCAAGCGCCACCATGGATCAGCTCGCTTTCCGTCGTGCCGGTTCCGCCTTGGTTTTGGCTTTGGTCTTTTTGCCAGTTTCCGGTTTCTTGCCACCCAGAGCCTTGGCGCTTTCGCGCAAGGCTTCCATAAGGTCGACCACCTTGTCGGATTTGACCGACTTTCTGGCAGGGATCTTTTTACCCTCAAGCTTGGCCTTGACCAATTCCGCAAGGGCAGCCTCATAACGATCCTCGTATTTTGACGGATCGAAAGAGCCTTTTTTCGTCTCGATAATATGCTTGGCGAGATCGAGCATCTCGCCTTTGATTTTCATTTCCGGGACATCGCTGAAAGCTTCTTTGGCGGATTTCACTTCGTAATCGAAATTAAGTGTGGTCGCGACCAGCCCCTGATCTTCAGCGCGAATGAGAAGTGTCCGGGCACGGCGGAAAATTACAGTCTGAGCGAGCGCCGCTACTTTATTTGCTTTCAGGCCTTCCCGGATAAGAGCAAAGGCTTCATCGCCGTTCTTGTCGCTCGGAGCGAGATAATAGGGTTTGTCGAAATAGACGTCATCAAGGTCATCGACGCCGACGAAGGCTTCAATGGATAGCGTCTTATCGCTATCCGGCACAGCGGCAGCAACTTCTTCCTGCTCAAGCACAATGTAGTCGTTATCGCCGACTTCGTAACCCTTTACCTGATCTTCGCGCTCGACGGGCTTGCCGTTGTCGCTGTCAATAAACTGACGGTGGACGCGATTGCCAGTTACGCGATTAAGTGTGTGGAAAGCGATCCGATCAGACGTTGAAGCCGCGGTGTAGAGTGCGACCGGGCACGTCAGCTCGCCAACTTTCAAATAGCCTTTCCAGTTCGCTCTCGGTGCCAACGCTCAACTCCCTACACGCCATTGGGAAGAATGCCGTTAAGAAGCTTTTGTTCCAAGCGATTTTTTTACTGAGGGCGTTTGGCGGAAACATCCACGGTACGCGCGCCAACATGTAAAGGACGTCCTGCGCCCCAGCCGAAAAAGGCCGTTGCCAATCCGAGCAGGACAAAAAGTATCGCTGTCGCGCTGTAGCTTTCGGTCAGATTATGGATGAGACCAACAAGCAGCGGACCGACAGCGGCAAGCATGTATCCAATGCATTGCGCCATGCCGGACAGGTGGGATGCAACATGCGAATCCGGTGAGCGCAGGACGATGATCGTCATCGCCAAGGCAATCAATCCGCCTTGGCCTATGCCTTGAATGATTGCCCAATACCAAACGCCAGCCAATGGTGCGAAAAGCATTCCCAGCAAGCCGATTATGGCAAAGGCGACAAGCGTGACACTTACCAGCCGCTGGTCTTTGCAACGTACGGCGATAGAAGGCACACCCAGACAGGTCACGACCTGCGCCATCACGGAAACAGACACCACAACGCCAGCTGTAACACCGTCAAGCCCGCGATCGCGTAAGATAGGGGAAAGCCACCCGAACACGCAGTAAGCCAAAGACGACTGCAAGCCCATAAAGAACGTTACCTGCCAGGCGAGGCGATCGCGCCAGAGACCTTCAACGCGGAACCCGGCATGTTTGGTTCTGACCTTCCGGAAGAAGGCATGGGGAAACCAGATCAGAGCAACGATCAGAGCGGGAACTGCCCAAGCGCCTAGCGCCAGTGACCATGATCCGCCGAATGCATGCTGAAGGGGTGTCGTGAAGCCAGCGGCGCTGGCCGCGCCAGCACACAGGGCCATTGTGTAAAGCCCTGTCATCATGCCAGTGCGGCTGGCAAAATCACGCTTTACCAACCCGGGGAGCAGCACATTTCCAACAGCTATGCAGGCACCGGCAAGCGCTGTTCCAAGGAAAAGCAGGGGTAGGGAAGAGAAGCCGCGCAACGCCGTCCCCAGCGCGAGCAACAGCAGAACGCCAAGCAATGTGCGCTCCGCACCGATGCGCTGAGCAAGCTTTGGCGCTATCGGGGCAAACACGCCCAGACACACGACAGGAAGAGTTGTGAGAACACCAGCGCCGAGCGATGAAAGCCCTGTCTGTGCGATGATTTCCGGCAGGAGAGCGGAAGCGCTTGAAAAGACCGGGCGCAGGTTGAAAGCGATGAGCACAAGACTAAGGCCGGTGATGATTTCAACGGCACGGCTTGAAAAAACCGGAGCCCTCGGTGTCGGAGTGGAGTCGATTTCCGCATCTATCAATTGTTCAATGGAGGCGGTGCTCTGGCTGGGAATATGCTGGTTCATGATGCAAGAAGCCGATCAAGTTCAAGAAGAATGGGGGCCATGAAAGCGCGCGTGGTGGCTTCCGCTTTTTCAGCGTTGCCGGATTCGATGGCATCGATGATTGCGGCGTGAGCCGCCATGTCAGGTTCGGGCAATTCTCCCGTAACAGTCGCCTTGATGATCTCACCGGTGGAAATCGAAAAGAAGTCGTAAACTTCAATGAGCGCGCGATTGCCGGAAGCCGCAACGATAGCTTTGTGGAACTTCAAATCCCGCTCGATATAGCGATCATGGGTGGCCGGGTTATATTCGCCGCGATCCGCAAGAATGTCGCGCAGGTTGATTATGATCTCCGGAGTGAAGCGAGTGGCGGCCAACCGTGCTCCTTCAACCTCCAGCGCACAACGGGTTTCCACCTGATCGCGCAGACCTGTGCGGCGAATGCGAAGCAGGCTGTCTTCAGAACTCGTAGTTGACTGAACATAAGTGCCGGACCCTTGGCGTGTGTCCAGAAAGCCTTGAGCGACGAGAACGCGTACTGCCTCGCGAACTGTGCCGCGACTGACGCCCAGCATATCGGCCAGTGTTGCCTCGTTCGGGATCCGCTCACCGACCTGCCAGCGGTTTGCCGTAATTTCCGCGCGGATATTGGCGACAGCGTTATCGGCAAGATTGCTTCGTGTGGCGGGTTGCACAGTTAAATCCTCAAGTCATCAGATGACTTGACTAATAAGCCTGTCACATGAACGCGTCAAGGGGCAAAGCACTTGGGGATCAGGTATAAAGCTAAGTGGAAAAGATCAGTTTAGACAGCTTTCACATATTTGATGAACGGCGTTACCTTGGCAATCCGGTCATAGAGCTGGCGAGCCGTGTCATTACTCTGGTTGGTGAGCCAATAAACTGAATGAGCACCTGCCTTCTTTGCTTCGATATGCACAGCTTCGATCAAAGCCCGGCCAATGCCTTTGCCGCGCACTTCCGGGTCCGCATAGAGGTCTTGCAGGTAGCAAACATCCTCGATGCTCCAGTTGTGCCGGTGAAATAGATAATGGGTTAGGCCAACCGGCTTGCCATCAACCTCAGCTATAAGACCGCTATATTCATGGGTATCACCCGAATTCAGCCGTGCGAAGGTAGTCTGGTAAACTTCCTCGGACACCTTCGTCTCATAGAAATCCAGATATCCCGTCCATAGACGCCGCCATTCGGCTTCATCAGATTTTCGCAAAGGGCGAACATGAACACTCATAATCTACGCATTCCTTATATTAATGCTGCCATGTCTGGTGTGGAGCCGCTGGCCCGGTGGAGTAAGCGGGAGAACCCTCGAAATCCTGTTTTCCCAAAGGAACGCCTGCAATACGCAGGATTGCGTAGCTGATTGTCAAATGGAAGTAGAAATTGGGAAGTGCATAATCCCGAAGAAAAGGCAGCCCATGAAAATAACGGGTATTTTCGCGCCAGGTCACCTCAATCGGAGTGTTTTCACTCCCATCGACATTGGCTGGGGTTATCGCATCCAGATAATCGATGGCGTCACGAAGATAAGCGATCAGGGATGCAAAGGTTTGGTGTGATTCAGCAAAATCCTGATGATAGCCTCGATTGAACACAGCAAATTGCCGCGCATCGGGTGCTGGCAAATCATGCCCCGCAAGCCGCGCTACGCATCCGCGCGCTCCGTCAGCGAGAATCTGTATCTGCACTCTCAAAGGGAACATGTCGGAGGCCAGTTTTGCCTCTGTCATCAGCCTCGTGTCGCTGCCGCTTGAAACAGCATGGGCTTCCGCTTTCTTGAGAATAGCTATGCAGTTGGTAAGCAGGCGCTGGAAAACCGGAACGGATGCCTGGTACATTGTTATCGTCATATAGTGAGTCTCCCCCTCAAGGCTCGAAACTACAGCGACTGGACGCAGTCAACAACATGGCTGCAGACAATGTTGTGTCAGGAATGGAAAATCGTGTTTGGTCCACTGGCGCTATTGGTGCGGGCGTCCTATATTCGGATTGGCGCTCTGCGCCTCACGACAGGAGAGACATATTCCCCGGGGCCTTAATAATCCCTTAGGGAGCTGTCCCTGGAGAGGCCCGTGGGCTTCTTCACACGGCACCCACCTACTTTGTAGGTTCCCGGGATCGACTTCTCCATCGGTTGTGTGGACGCCACTGTTTCATCCCGAGCTGGCTCTTGCCAGCGCCTCATGAAATTATTGCCTTGCAAACCCAATCCCCCATAAAAGAACTGAAAAAAGCCCTGCGTCTTGAAGCGCTGGCGCGGCGCGATGCTTTGCCCGCGGATTATCGCAGCAATGCTTCCCTGCAGATTGCCGGCCATGGTATCTCGGCGATTTCATTTGCGCCGGGAGAAATCATCTCCGGTTTCTGGCCGATACGCTCAGAGGTGGATTTGCGCCCGCTCCTTTTTGCATTGCGCGATAGGGGGGCAAGGTTGTGCCTGCCCGTCATCATCGACAAACAGACGATTGTTTTCCGGGAGCTGCTGCAGGATATGCCCATGATAGAGACAGGGTTCGGCACTTCAGGTCCGCACGAAGATGCGCCGGTTGTCGATCCCACGTTCATGCTGGTGCCATTGGCGGCGTTCGACGAACGTGGCCATCGCATTGGTTACGGAGCAGGCTATTACGACAGGGCTATAGCGAGATTGCAAAATCTTGACATCAACCCGAGGCTGATCGGCACAGCCTTTGACTGCCAAAAGGTAGAAATTGTGCCTGACGAGCCGCATGATGTGCCGCTCGAAGCGATCCTAACGGAAAGCGGGTTGCACAGCTTTGGCAGTATCGATAAAGCCAATTAACGAAATTCAGGATGCTTGCGTGAGATTACTTTTTCTTGGTGACATGGTGGGTCGTTCCGGCCGGACAGCAGTTTATGAACAACTGCCCGGTTTGATTTCTGACCTGAAACTCGACTTCACCATCGTCAATGGTGAAAATGCCGCCGGTGGCTTCGGAATTACCGAGGAAATATTCCACGATACGATCAATGCCGGCGCGGATGTTGTTACTACGGGAAATCATGTCTGGGACCAGCGGGAAGCATTGATTTTCGCCGATAGAGAGCAGGGGTTTTTGCGTCCGGCCAATTTCCCACTTGGCACAGCGGGCAAAGGCTCCGGTGTATTCCTTGCCAAGAATGGCGCGCGAGTGCTCGTCTCAAACATCATGGGCCGCGTTTTCATGCACCCTGATCTGCATGATCCTTTCACTATTGCTGAAGAGATACTCAAGGCCTGTCCCTTGGGAGAACAGGCGGATGCGGTGGTCTTTGACTTTCACGCGGAAGCGACCAGTGAAAAGCAGTGCTTCGGCCATTTCGTCGATGGTCGCGCCAGCTTTGTGGTTGGAACCCACACCCATGTACCAACAGCGGATGCCCAGATACTGAACGGCGGTACTGCCTATATGTCCGATGCGGGCATGTGCGGAGACTATGACTCGTCGCTCGGCATGGACAAGGAAGAACCCCTCAACCGGTTCCTCTCCAAAGTGCCTAAAGGCCGGTTTGAGGCTGCGAGTGGCAAAGCTACGATATGCGGCGTTGGTGTGGAGATTTCTGACAGAACAGGACTGGCCGAAAAGATTGCGCCATTGCGTATCGGTCCGCGGCTTGAAGAAACAATTCCTGCATTCTGGAAATAAGATGGCGTTTGGTTCCGTACACTCCTAGTGGAGTGAATTTGGTATTTGAAACTCACCCAGGGCGCTGGCTCTGATGAAATGTCAAATTCGAAAACGCCACTGGAAACATATACTTGCTAGTGATCTTATGCGTTTTAACATTTGCTGCCAGCTTGATCGAAACAGGATGCAAATGTTAAATGCGACCATTAGGTCACACATGAAGTTTGCCCATCCGGTCATTTAACAAGGGACATACGACCCCATGGAAACCTTTCTTTCTCATTTTGATTTCATCTATCAACCAGCCGGTCTCATAGCGCTTGTAACGCTGGTTATAATGGAGGTCGTGCTCGGGATCGATAATCTGATCTTCATCTCCATCCTCACCAACAAATTGCCGAAAGAGCAGCAGGCGCGCGCTCGCCGTCTCGGTATTGGTGCCGCTCTTGTTCTGCGTTTGGCATTGCTTTTCACCATTTCCATTATCGTCCAGCTCACCGAGCCAGTTTTTGAGGCTTTCGGACATGGTTTCTCATGGCGCGACATAATTCTCATCGCCGGTGGTTTGTTTCTGGTGTGGAAAGCAACCAAGGAAATCCATCATACGGTAGACCATGAAGACGCCAAGGATGATGTCATCGGCCGGAAAGTCACACTCACCATGGGCGCGGCGATCGGTCAGATATTGCTGCTTGATCTGGTGTTCTCTGTGGACTCGATCATCACGGCAGTGGGCATGACTGATGAGATCGCTATTATGGTCATCGCAGTTCTCGCCGCTGTTACTGTTATGCTTTTCGCTGCCGAGCCTTTGTCGAAGTTCATTGCCAACAATCCGACAATCGTCATGCTGGCACTAGGATTCCTGCTCATGATCGGTATGACACTGATTGCTGACGGATTTGGCTTCCATGTGCCGAAGGGATATATCTATGCGGCGATGGGCTTTTCTGCTTTGGTCGAGGCGCTCAACATGTTTGCGCGCCGCCGTAAGCGCTAACTATACTCAACCTTTTCGGGGAAATGTGAAATGACACAGACTAATCCTGCCCAAGCCTTCGTACCTTTGAAGCTTGCTGATCGTTCTCTTGGCTTTCAGGCCCTGGCAGTTCTTATCGGTACAATGTTCCTGGCAGTGAGTTCATGGATATCCGTACCTATGGTTCCAGTACCGGTAACGATGCAAACCTTTGCCGTCACGATGGTTGGTGCACTTTATGGCTGGCGTCTGGGTGGGATTACTGTAGTCGCATGGCTGCTCCAGTCGTTCATCGGCTTGCCGGTGCTTGCGGAGGGAATGCCGGGCCAGCTAGCTTTTGCAGGGCCGACAGCAGGCTATATGTTTGCCTTTCCTGTTGTTGCTGCGGTGGTTGGTTTTCTGGCTGAACGCGGATTCACCCGCAACCCGTTCATTTCGACTATCGTCATGCTTCTCGGCAACGCACTTTGCCTTGCTGTCGGCGGATTGTGGCTGGCTGGTCTTTTCGGGGCTGAAGTCGCTTGGACTTCCGGCGTTGCGCCATTCATTCTTGGTGGTGTGCTCAAATCTGCACTGGCAGCAGCAACGATCGAAGGTATCCGTCGTTCGGGCATTCGGTTGCTTTGACGATAAGGCTTCGCCCGCACCATCTGCTTTGCATGCTGACTTATGTCGGTAAAGGCTACAGTCAGGCCTTCACCGACAATTATGACAGGATCATCGAAAGACTGGTACGGGGTGAAGAAATCATGATCGGGGAGGGGCCGGACGAGATTTGCCAGCCCCTTCTGGAAACGGATGCCCCGCATTGTCATAATGACAGTGTTATGGAGCGGGACGCACAGGCTCTGCATGATGTGGGGCAACTGCTGGGCCAGAAACTGCAGATTGGTGACCGGGTGACGATAGGATATCCGACACTTGAAAGTTTCCGCCAGGCTTTCGTTGATGGAATAACGCGCACGGCATGTTCCGGCTGCGAATGGTTTGAACTTTGTACAGCAGTATCGGCAAATGCTTATTCCGGCGTGAAATTACGCGTGGCGGAATGAATTCCGGTGGTGCTGGACGGCGGGACCGTTTTTACTTATAAGGGCCACCATTCCAAAACCGCAGACAAGCATGCAGGGGTGCCATGGCAGGCCATTCACAATTCAAGAACATCATGCACCGCAAAGGGCGCCAGGACGCCGTGCGGTCAAAAATCTTTTCCAAGCTCGGGCGCGAAATCACGGTCGCTGCCAAGCAGGGTCTGCCTGACCCTTTGATGAACCCGCGCCTGCGTCTGGCTGTCCAAAACGCCCGTGCGCAGTCAATGCCGAAAGACAATATTGAGCGTGCCATCAAGAAGGCCGCTGGTGGCGATGCCGAGAACTATGAAGAAGTGCGCTACGAGGGCTATGGCCCGGGCGGTGTTGCTGTCATCGTCGAGGCGCTGACCGACAACCGTAACCGCACGGCTTCAAATGTACGCGCTGCTTTTACCAAGGCTGGCGGAGCGCTTGGTGAAACAGGTTCTGTTGGATTCATGTTCAACCGGGTTGGCGAGATCACCTACAAGACTGAAGTCGGCAATGCCGACAAGGTTATGGAGGCGGCTATCGAAGCAGGCGCTGAAGATGTTGCAAGCGATGAAGAGGGCCATGTCATCATTTGCGCCTTCGAAGACATTGGTGATGTTTCAAAGGCTTTGGAAGCAGCTTTGGGTGAAGCGGAATCCATCAAGCCTATCTGGAAACCGGCGACAACTGCGCCAGTCGATGAAGAAAAGGCACAATCGGTCCTGCGTTTGATCGCAACTCTTGACGATGATGATGATGTTCAGAACGTCTATGCAAACTTTGAAGTCAGTGACGAAGTTCTGGCCAAATTGAGCGCCGCCTGAACCTTACAGGCAAGCAAAGCAAAACCCTGCGCCGTAAACACGGGGCAGGGTTTTTTAATGCGTTTAGTTGACCGGGCCGTCGCCACCCAAAGTGCTCAGGTCAGACTTTTCAGTAACGCCGGTCGCCCGGTTTACCAGAATGGTAACCACCCAAAGAGCAACGCCGACAGCGATCAAAATCCCCGCGATCTTGTACTGAACAGGATCGCGGCCAGTCCAGGGGCCAGCGAAGAATGCGCAGGAGATAGCACCGATAACGGGAAGGAATGTCGGTGTGCGGAAATGGTCATGATCGACCTTTTCACGGCGCAGGATCAGCACAGCAATGTTGACGATTGTGAAAACAAACAGCAACAAAAGCGCGGTTGTTCCCCCGAGCGCAGGAACTTCACCCACAAACATGATCAGGCCGAAAGCCAGCAGGGTGGTGAAGGCGATAGCAAGATAGGGTGTACGACGCGACGCGTGCACCTTGCCGAATATGGGCGGCAATACATGCTCGCGGCTCATGCCATAAACAAGACGGCTCGCCATGAGCATGTTGATCAAAGCGCTGTTGGCGACCGCAAACATTGTAATGAAGCCGAATATCCATAGCGGGAAATTGGGGGCACCAGCCTGCACCACCTTGAGCAAAGGTGTTTCGCCTTCACCAAGGTCTGCGGGCGAGACGAGCGTTATGGCGGAAATCGAAACCAGCACATAGATGATGCCGGTGATGAACAGACCTGCCAAAAGCACCTTCGGAAAGATATTCGAAGGGTTTTTGCATTCCTCCGCCATGTTCACGGAATCCTCAAAGCCCACCATGGCAAAAAATGCCAGCGTCGTGGCAGCCATGACCGACCAGAAAATGCTGGAATCTGGAGAGGTCGCAAATTGCGTGATGCGTGATACGTCACCCTGACCGGCACTGATGGCCCACAATCCGATGAAGATAATAATGAGCAGGCCTGTCAGTTCCACGACCGTAAGCACGACATTTGCCTTCACGCTTTCGCCGACACCGCGGAAATTGACGATGGCAACAAGTGCCATGAAAGCGAGTGCTACAAGGGAGATACCTATGCCCGACTCAAGATTGAGCTGGAATGCACCTGAAAGGTTGGCGGCAAATGCACGGGAGGCTGTCGATGCCGAGGTTATGCCGGAGCACATGACGGTGAAGGCAACGATGAATGTAATGAAATGGATGCCGAAGGCCTTGTGTGTATAGAGTGCTGCGCCAGCGGCTTTCGGATATTTGGTCACCAGCTCCAGATAGCTGAATGCTGTAACAACGGCCACAACGAAGGCAATCAGGAATGGTAGCCACACAACGCCGCCAACCTGTTTCGCGACCTGTCCTGTCAGAGCATAAATACCTGTGCCGAGAATATCGCCTACAATGAAAAGAAGGAGGAGCCACGGCCCCATTACCCTATGCAGACTTGGTTCAATCGTTGCGCCAGTTGCTTTTCCGGCTCCGGAAGTCACGTCCGTCATTGCATGGTCCCTCCCTATGCATGCTGATATGCTAGGGAAAAGCTATTGGCGAAACAGCAGCTTGTCAAACAGCGGCTCGGGCAATGGCGATGGCTGCTGCCAGCCCCGAGCTTGGTGAATCCAAAGGCCTTGGACCCCTCATGACCAGATCAGCTGCTGGAGACATTGAGGCTTGTGCCAGAGCTACAACGCTCGCTCCCTTGTCATAAGCAGCATCTGCTGCCTTGGCGATTGCGTCATAATAGGCAGCATGATTTCCCGCCAGAAGCAGATCCCAGATATCCGGAATCAGGCGGACGTCCACCTGTGCACCAATCTTGGCTGCAGTTTGCGCGAAAAGCCGCGTCGTTGGCTCGACTGTGGTATCTAAAGCGCAAAGTGCAACAACCAAGCCGCCACCACGAACCGCATGTTCGGCCAGTGCTGCATCAACACGCAAGATTGGAACGCTCTTGGCACCGACTTCGTCGATCGACGGGCCGAGGGTGGAACACGTCAATACGACGACGTCAGCGTGGCTTGTTAACGCGCGCAGGGCCAAGGCAGTGTCCTTGGCAATCGATGCTGTCAGTCCTCCTGCCTCCCGAGCTGCAAGGAGAAGGTCGGCGCGGACCTCGTGGACAAGCGTTCCTTCAGATAATCCCAAAGTTCGTCCGGCTTGTTCAAACCCGACAACGTTACTCTCTGCGGTGTGGAGTAGGGCAATTCTCATGGTTCAACTCCGCGCAATAATCCACAAACAAAAACGGCCCTGTAGAACAGGGCCGTTTCGTAATGCCATAGTGGCAAATAGAATTATATGCCGAGATTGCCGAAGCGTGTCTTGAACTTGGTAACGCGGCCACCGCGATCGGAAAGCTGCGCATTGCCGCCTGTCCATGCTGGATGTGTGGATGGATCGATATCGAGGTTCATCGTATCGCCTTCCTTGCCCCATGTGGAACGTGTGACATATTCGGTACCATCGGTCATGACGACTTTGATGTTGTGGTAGTCAGGATGAATGTTGGCTTTCATCGGTATTGTCCTAAACTGGAGGGCGTAAAACTGGAGCCACTATCGTTGTGGTGGTTCCGGTCGGAAGCCGATTGTTAAAGATGAAGCCAAACGCCACAGGGACTGCAGACGGTTGGGGCTTCCAAAACTGTTGGCGAGCCTATACATCAGCCTTCAAGCAATAACAAGGCCGTCTGGCTGCAAAGTCGCGAAAGCGATGTGAGGATATTGATTAATGGCCGATTCGGCTCAATCTCGCCTAGAGACAGAGAGAAAGCGCCGCTCGCTGAAACCGCTGAGCCGTATCTTCCCCTATATGTCCCGCTATAAAGGCATGCTGGCAGGTGCGCTTGTGTCCCTGATATTGGCGGCGGTAACAACATTGACTTTGCCGCTGGCGGTAAGGCGAATGATCGACCATGGGTTCACCGGCGCGAACGGAGCGTTCATCGATAATTACTTCGGAATGCTCGTACTGCTCGCTGCATTGCTGGCTGTTGCGTCGGCGGGACGATACTATTTTGTCATTACACTGGGTGAACGGATTATATCCGATCTGCGCCGCGACGTATTTGCACATCTGACCAAGCTTTCGCCGGCATTCTTTGATGGCACGCAATCCGGTGAAATTGTTTCGCGCCTCACAGCCGATACGACACAGATAAAATCTGCCGTTGGGGCAACGGCATCCATAGCCTTGAGGAATTTGATACTGGCACTCGGCGCTATCTTCATGATGGTGATTACAAGCCTGAAACTTTCCAGTCTGGTGATTGCGGCAATTCCGGTCATCATCATACCATTGGTCGCCTTTGGCCGATCCGTACGCAGGCGCTCTCGTAGAGCGCAGGATACGCTTGCCGATGCAACTGCCTATGCAAGCGAGTCCATCGTTTCAGTGCGCACATTACAGGCCTTTACCAATGAGAAGTTGGCGACGTCGCGCTTTGGCGGTGCCGTGGAAGATGCATTTCTGGCAGCACGCGCATCTGTGAAAGCCCGGGCTTTTCTTACAGCCTTTGCGATTTTCATGATTTTTTCCAGTGTTGTCGCCGTGCTTTGGTTCGGTTCGCGCGATGTGCTTTCCGGCGTCATGACGCCGGGTACATTGGGACAGTTCCTGCTTTACTCGGTTTTTGCAGCAGGTGCATTGGGCGCGCTTTCCGAGGTATGGGGCGAACTCTCGCAAGCATCCGGTGCTGCCGAGCGGCTGACAGAAATTCTCAACGAGGAACCGGCTATTGCAGCCCCGGCAAACCCTGTAGCCCTACCGCAGCCGCCTGTCGGGTCAGTCGATTTTGATCAGGTGCAATTCAATTATCCTGCCCGCCCTGATGCACCGGCATTACGAGGGCTGAACTTTACGGTCAATCCCGGTGAAACAGTCGCTATAGTTGGCCCGTCAGGCGCAGGGAAGAGTACTGTCTTCTCTTTGTTGTTGCGCTATTATGATCCGGCCTCAGGCAGCATTAATGTTGATGGCATCGATATCCGGAATGTTGATCCGGCAGATCTGCGCGCACGGATTGCAATAGTCCCGCAGGACACCACTATTTTTGCTGCAACGGTAAGCGAGAATATCGGGTTTGGTCGTCCTGGTGCCAGCAATGCCGACATCGAAGCTGCAGCCAAGGCCGCATTGGCGCATGATTTCATCAGTGCGCTAGACCAAGGCTACGAAACGCAGGTTGGCGAGCGTGGCGTAACGCTTTCGGGTGGGCAGCGTCAACGCGTTGCGATTGCTCGCGCTATATTGCGGAATGCGCCAATATTGCTGCTCGACGAGGCAACTTCAGCCCTTGATGCCGAAAGCGAGATGCTGGTGCAGAAAGCTCTCGATCATTTGATGGAAGGGCGAACGACTCTGGTTATCGCCCATAGACTTGCAACAGTTCTGAAAGCGGATCGCATTCTGGTCATGGAGAATGGGCGGATTGTCGAAGAGGGTACCCACCAGGTGCTTGTCAAGAAAAATGGGATTTACGCTCATCTCGCGAAACTGCAGTTTGAGGCGGGGGCCGATGCCTTCAGAGGCGCTGCTGAATAGTTGCCATCTTTGCCTGAAGGTGTTCTGGTTGGATTGCGTGTGGGGGAATCAGGATGATTGCAAATATTTTGACGGGGCTGGTTGCACTGCTCCACGTCTATTTCATGTATCTGGAAATGGTTGTTTGGGACAAACCCCAAGGCCTGAAAACATTCCGGCTAACGCAGGAGTTCGCGACCGCTTCTAAAACACTGGCTATGAACCAGGGCCTTTACAACGGTTTTCTGGTTGCTGGTCTGGTTTGGGGCCTGTGGCTGGGCGAAGGAGGTTTCGCCATCAAAGTGTTCTTCCTCGGCTGTGTGCTGGTGGCAGGGATGTTTGGCGCTGCAACAGTCGGCCGGAAAATCCTCTACGTACAGGCTTTCCCGGCACTACTTGCGTTGATTGCTACACTTTACGGAATTTAGCGTTCGGTCAGTTTCAACTCGATGCGGCGATTTCTTGCGCGAACCTCGGGAGTTTCGCCGGGTTCCAGGGGTTGAAACTCGCCGAAGCCTGCGGCGACGAGCCTGTTTGCCGGAACGCCATTTGCGATCAAGAATTTCACAACGGAAATTGCACGCGCTGATGAAAGCTCCCAGTTATCCTTGAACTGGCCTGTGCCGGATAAGGCGATATCGTCCGTGTGACCATCAACGCGCAAAACCCAATTGATATCGTCCGGGATTTCTTTTTGCAGATCAATCAACGCCAGCGCCAGCTTCTTCATTTCCTCAGAACCAGCCGGATTCAAGACCGCCGCACCTGACGGAAACAGCACTTCGGACTGGAAGACAAAACGGTCGCCAACGATGCGGATATTCTCGCGGTCTGAAAGAATTTCGCGCAGGCGTCCGAAGAAGTCAGACCGATAGCGATTCAATTCCTGCACACGTTGTGCCAAGGCTACGTTCAACCGCTTGCCGAGATCGGCGATCTTGGCATTGGATTCCTTGTCCCGCGACTCAGAGGCATTCAATGCTTCTTCAAGCGCGCCGATCTGCCTGCGCAAAGCAGAAATTTGCTGATTCAGCAATTCCACCTGGGACAAGGCCCGGGCACTAATCTGCTTCTCGTTTTCAAGGCCGGTGGATAGCTCGCTTATCTTGCCTTCAGCCGCCGCACCTGCGCCAGCGCCTTGAGACAGCAATGATTGCAAACGCGATTGCTCACTTTGGGCATTGGTCAAGGAAGCTTGCAGATTGGCGATGGTATCTTCGAGGTCCTGCTTATTGCCCTGCTCGAGGGAAAGGAGCTGTGTAAGTTCATTGATCTGCGAGTTGAGCCGGTTGAGAACGGCATCCTTGCCGGTTATTTCCTGACTGAGAAGAAACTGGGCAAGTACAAACACCGACAAAAGGAACATGATCGACAGGAGCAGCGTCGACAGCGCATCAACGAAGCCTGGCCAATAATCGACATGACGGATAGGACGGCGCTTGCGACCCAGACCCATGGTCAGTTTGCCTTGTTGCGTTCGATAGAATCGCCGAGCTTATCAAGCGTCTTGCGAATGGCCTTTTGCTCGTCAGCCTGCTTTTCCACCCAGTCACGCATGATCTGCTGCTCTGCTCGCATATTCTTGACAAGTCCTTGGATGCCCTCGGCAAGGCTGGCCAAGGCTGCTGTTGTCCGTTGGCTTGAACCGCCTGTCTCCTGAATATTCTGCAAACGCTCGGATAGAACGCGTAACTCATCAGATGTACCGCTGTTGGCAGCGTCAATTGCGTGAAGATCAGACCCAAGGTCAGTAACGCTGGAGAGCCAGTTTTCAAGCTCCGTATAAAAACGGTTTTGGGCCCGCCCTGCCTGAAGGTCGAGGAAGCCAAGGATCAGTGATCCGGAAAGTCCGAACAGGGATGACGAAAAAGCAGTACCCATGCCGCGAAGCGGTGATTCTAGCCCCGCCTTCAAAGAATCCAGAACACTGTTTGCGTCACCAACGCGGGGGTCAAGCGATTGGATGGTTGTGCCGATCGAACCGATGGTTTCCAGCAAACCCCAAAATGTACCAAGCAGACCAAGAAACACGAGCAGGCCTATGAGATAACGGGAAATATCGCGTGTCTCATCCAGGCGTGCAGCAATGGAATCGAGCATTGAGCTCATGGCACTTGTGGAGAGGGCCATAGATTGCCGTCGCCCGATCAGCGCACGCATGGGCGCCAGCATGACAGGCCTTGCGTCCGGGTCGTTGTTGCCCTTCCGGAAGGAATTGACCCATTTTACTTCAGGAAACAGACGAATGACCTGACCAAAGCCAAGAAGGATGCCGACGATCAGCACACCAATAATCAGGCCGTTCAGTCCGGGGTTTGTGGTGAAGAATCCGGATATCTGACGAAAAAGAATGGCTCCGAGAAAAGCGACGATCACCAGAAATATCGCCATGGAAAGGAGTACGAACCTTGGGCTGGAAAGCCGGTAAGGATCGTAATCATCATGGTCCAGACCTTGGCGGGTCGAACTGAAATCAGCCATGGCATCGTCTCCGCAGTTCGGTCGGCCGCGCGGTTAAACGCCGGCCAAATCGATTTCTGCGAACCCTAGCCGAAAATATGCTGCAAATGAAAGACGCAATAAGGTAACGATGGGACAATAATTCCAATCGTAAGGCCTAAAGAGCAGCAGAGATCAAACTGGCTTCTTAAGTGCCTTTACAAGCGCCTTTTGGACTGCTTCGTTACCGGCAACAATAGCTTTGCTCTCGACGACATCCTGGCCGCCATTGAGATCAGTCACGTATCCACCTGCCTCGCGGATCATGATGATGCCCGCGCCAATGTCCCAAGGGTTGAGGCCATCTTCCCAGAAGCCGTCAAAGCGTCCAGCGGCAACATAGGCCAGATCCAGCGCAGCAGCGCCCATACGGCGAACGCCCGAAACTTCACCCATGATATTGCGCAGCTGCAGGAGGTAATTACCATGATCACCACGACCCAGATGCGGAACACCCGTACCGATAATGGAGTCTACGAGCTTTGTGCGTCCCGAAACGCGCAGGCGGCGATCGTTGAGGAATGCTCCGCCGCCGCGTTCAGCCGTGTAAAGTTCGTCCATGGCGGGGTTGAAGATGACGCCTGCAACGATCTGGCCCTGACGTTCAAGCGCGATGGAAACCGCGAACATCGGAATGCCGTGCAGAAAATTAGTGGTGCCGTCGAGTGGATCAACCAGCCAACGATGCTGTCCGTCGTTGCCTTCGATTGCGCCGGACTCTTCCATGAGAAAGCTGTAATCCGGGCGCGCGCGCTTGAGCTCCGCAAAGATGATTTCTTCGGCCTTCTTGTCAGCTTGGCTGACATAATCGCCTGGACCCTTGAGGGACACCTGCAGGTTCTGTACTTCGCCAAAATCACGAGCGAGCGAGCGGCCTGCCTTCATGGCAGCCTGAACCATCACATTGAGTATCGCTGAACGCGCCATTCGACTTACTTTCTCCGTAGTATAAAATCAGAGCGGCAACACGCTTTGACTGTGTTGCCGCTTATGACCGGTTTTAATCAGCCCGGCGAACATAGGTGAGTTCATTGGTATCGACGATGATACGTTCACCAGCCGAAATGAATGGCGGCACCAGAACACGAATACCATTTTCAAGAACGGCAGGCTTGTAGGACGATGCAGCCGTCTGACCCTTCACGACAGGATCAGCTTCGGTGATCTCCAAAGTTACATAATCCGGGAGGGAAATACCGATTGGACGTTCGTCGTAAAGCTCAACGGTAACCATCATGCCGTCCTGCAGGAATGCAGCACGATCACCGACGAAATCTTTCTGCAGCTCGAGTTGCTCGTAACTGGCAGTATCCATGAAAACCAGCGCTTCACCCTGTTCGTAGAGGAAGGAAAAGTCCTTTTGCTCAAGGCGAACTTTTTCAACAGTCTCAGCGGAGCGGAAACGCTCATTCAGCTTTGTGCCGTTGATAAGGTTTTTCAGTTCCACCTGATTGTAAGCGCCACCTTTGCCGGGTTTGACATGGTTGGTGCGGACTGCGACCCAGAGTCCGCCATCATGTTCAATCACATTGCCAGGACGGATTTCATTACCGTTGATTTTCATTTGTCTATCCGGATTGAAGTTGAGAGTTGGCGCCTACATGA
Organism: Phyllobacterium sp. YR531; assembly: GCF_000282595.1. Lineage (GTDB taxonomy): Bacteria > Pseudomonadota > Alphaproteobacteria > Rhizobiales > Rhizobiaceae > Phyllobacterium. Next base: position 169,014 of record NZ_AKIZ01000037.1, on the reverse strand, counting down.
AAAGCGGCGTCCAATAATGGCGCTCCAAGACCACAAATTCGCGCAATAGGCAAGTGAAAGCGCAAAAACAGCAGCTAACGAAGCTTGTTTGCCTCGGTAATGGCTGCTTTCATCTGATCGTCATCCAGTCCGTCCATGAAAGAATTCAGATCGGGATCATTCAGTCCGGCGCGCCTTGCCACAATATACCAAGCAGCTGCTTTGATGCTGTCACCTTCTACACCCAAGCCATCGCGATAGAGTTTTGCAAGCCTCGCCTGAGCGGCAATATTGCCACCCACAGCGGCACGCAGCATCCAGCCAAATCCCGATTTGTAATCACGCTTGCCGCCGCGGCCTTCAACCAGCCATGTCCCAAGGTCCATCTGGGCAGTATCATAGCCTTTTATGGCTGCCTTTATGAGATACTGGCGCGCTGTGGACTCGTCGCGTTTAATCTTGACTGTACCGTTGGCCAGAATCTGACTGACAGCATATTCGCCATCAGGAAGTCCCTTTTCAGCCGCCTGCAAGAACCATGGATATGCATTATCCAGACCGATCTCACCGGGATGTTCCTGCATGAGAATTTGGCCGAGATTAAACTGTGCTGCCGCATTGCCCGAATCGGCAGCTGCCTTCATCAGTTCCTTGGCTTTGACAGGATCTTTGGTCGCATATTTGCCTTCCAGCAGGATGCCGGCATACCGGAACTGCGCTTCCGGTGCTCCCGAATTAGCCGCTTTTTCGTACCATTTCGCCGATTCTGCCAAGCTGGCAGGTACACCCAGACCTCGGGCGAGAATGTCGGCAACGAGTACTTGAGCTGTTGCATCGCCAGCTTCGGCGCGAGGCAGCGCTAAATTATACGCAGTTTTATAAAGCCCACGCTGATAGGCACCAAAAGCTTCGTCCTCCGCGCCTTTGCCAAAGCGCGTGGGGTTGATCGGGTCGCTCACAGGTGCGCCCAAGGGTTTTGGCTTATCCTGTTTCGGTGTGGTGTCGGGCGATTGAAGAGGTGCTGGCGCTGGGTCCGTTTGCTTGGGAGCAGGGCTTGTTGCGGTCGGCGGCGTGTCGGCCTGTTGGGCAAAACCAAGCGATGCCGGCATTACCGTCATTGCCAAGACCGGAATAAGGAGAGCAACACGCTTCAATTGCATCAGTCAGTCCTGCTTCGCTTTCTTTCAGTCTTCAAATGCCGGAGCATGTTCATCAAGCAGGCGGTTTGCCTCCTTGATCGCGGCGGCAGGATCGGCGTTATCAAATATTGCTGCACCCAAGGCAATGAATTCCGCACGGGTTATGACTGCATCCGGAATGCTCTCGAGCGTGTTTCCACCTTGAATGATGCAAGGGATTTCCACCATGGATGCCCACCAATCAGCCAAATCAATATTACGCGGATGCGCCTCTGGCTTGTTATCCGCACCGATTTTGCCGAACAGCACATAATCCGGCATTGCTTCGCCAATTTCCAGCGCAGTGTGCCGGTTTTTAATGTTGCCGGTTCCAACGATCAGCTTTGGAGAAAGCCTCTGAACATTCTCTGCCAATTCGGCAGTTGGTCCTTCAAAGTGCAAACCATCAGCCTTGACGCGTCCCGCAATCTGCGTGTTGCCAACGATAATCGCCGCAGCGCCAGAGTTTTGAATGAGCGGGACCGCAACTTCAGCTAAATTCTGGAACGATGTTTCATCCATTTCGTAGGGCGGCAATAGTACGGACGCCACGTCGCCACCGGCCAGTGCAGCGCCAAGTTTCGCTATAGTTTCATCGGCGCTCGCTGCATTGGGTGCAACCAGAACGATACGGCAACGTTGGGGAGTAGGTTCGCTGTTCATTTGTAACCCTGACTATCGTTCTTCTTTAACTGTTAAATCATGATCGAATTCGGGCATAAAGGATGGGGGCTGCTTTGAACAGGCCCCCCTGAACTATCTGAAAAGGCGATATGAGATTTTCTGGTGATTTTCCTGAGAAAGCGTTTCTCAATTGCTTCGATCAGGATTAAGACGAAAGTCTCCTCCTTACAGGTCTTCCTGCCATGTCCGATCTTTTGATGAACCCTTGGTTCTATGCTGCTGCCGTGCCAGCTACCATCCTTATCGGACTGTCGAAAGGTGGTCTCGGCGGCGCGATGGGACAAGTTGGCGTGCCGCTTATGGCATTGGTCATGCCGCCCGTTCAGGCCGCTGCAATCATGCTTCCTATATTGATCATAATGGATGTGGCCAGCCTTTGGACATGGCGGGGGCACCGCGATCCAACAACACTCAAGCTGATGCTGCCCGGCGCTTTGCTTGGCATCGGTATCGGCTGGCTGACTGCCTCTTTTGTTACCGACGATATGGTGAAGCTCATCGTCGGGCTGGTCGCGATCATCTTCTTTGCACGGTATATATCTGCCAGTGCAGAAAGGCGCGCCAAGGCGCAACCTCACAATGTGGTATCGGCCACCTTCTGGTCAGCGATAGCCGGGTTCACAAGTTTTGTCGCCCACGCAGGCGGGCCACCCTACCAGGTTTATGCCCTGCCTCTGCGTCAGGACCCCAAGGTCTATAATGGAACAAGCGTCATATTTTTTGCGGTGGTCAATGCGGTAAAAGTCATTCCATATTTTGCTCTGGGGCAGTTCGACACAACGAATCTGCAAGCTTCTGCGGTGCTCATGCCACTTGCGCCACTCGCTACTTTTGCGGGCGCCTGGATCGTGAAACGCATGCGGCCAGAGATATTTTACCCCTTCATGTACGGCATGATTTTGCTGATGGGCCTGAAGCTGACTTACGACGGAATTGTCGCGTTGTTATATTCTTGAACCAAAGTTGATCGGCATCGCCGCAACTTTTGCCCTAGGTAAACATTATCAAATCACAACTGCCCCAAATGAGTCGCTCCCAACGAGGCCGGGAACGCACTGCTTGCATAGCATTGACAGGAAATGGTGAACTTCATGACACAAACCCAAATCAAGCAGCGGGATACCCGCATTGATGTTTTCCGGGCTTTGGCGCTGCTGACCATTTTCATCAACCACATTCCGGGTACGATTTTCGAACACCTGACCCATAAAAATCTGGGCTTTTCCGATTCGGCAGAAGCATTCGTGCTGATTTCCGGCATTGCGGTGGGTTTGGCTTATGGCTCCAAATTTGAGCAGGGCAATCGTCTCCTTATGACCTTAAAGGCATGGCGGCGTGCAGCTACGCTCTACAGCACCCACATCCTGACCACTGTTGCTACGCTGACGATATTCTGTGCTGCGGGGCTTTACCTCAAACGCCCGGATTTCATGTCGTTTATCAATATCGGCCCTTTGATGGATCAACCCGCAAAAGCCTTGATTGGCCTTGCGACAATGGGCCATCAGCTTGGATACAACAATATTCTTTCCATGTACGGAGTCCTGCTGTTGATGCTGCCGCTCTTTCTCTTGATTGGCAGCTACAGCCTGAGTGCCATGGTTGGTGTCTCCGGTGTATTGTGGCTCGTATCCGGCGTCTATCAGATTGCGCCACCGAACTACCCGACTGACGGCGTTTGGTTTCTTAACCCACTATCATGGCAGTTCCTTTTCGTTATCGGTATTGCTGGCGTGATGCATGTACGTCGCGGGGGCGCCATCGCTTTCAACAAATATCTGTTCGGCCTGTCAGTGGCTTATATCCTGATTGCACTGGTCTGGGTGCGTTGGCCGCTTTGGGGCGTTGATACGTCGCTTGGTCTGCCAATGGTGGTGACCGGATTTGACAAGACGTTCCTGTCGTTGACCCGTTTGGCTCATGTTCTGGCACTGGCCTATGTTATCGTCTCGGTGCCTGCAATTTCCAACCTGGCGCGTACGTCACAGGATCATCCTTTGGCAATTCTCGGCAAGCATTCGCTGCCTGTGTTCGTCGCGGGAACTATCCTCGCTATGGTTGCTCAGGTTGTAAAAGTGATGAACCCGGGCGGCCTGCTGGATGATACGCTGCTTGTTGCAAGCGGCATCATGGCTCAGTTTGCTCTGGCCTATTATCTGGAGTGGCTGCCGCGCATCGGTTGGGGTGGTCGTCCGGTTCAAAAAGCAGCACCTGCAAAGCCTGTCCTGGTCAGCAAGTCGATTGCCGGAAATACTTTGAAGCCTGCCACAAGGGCAGTCATGTCCTGAAATCAGATCGCCCGTGGAATCGTGTTTCTGCGGGCGATTTTTTTCAATCCAAGAATCAACTAGCCGCCACTGACAAACCTAAGCTAAGCTCGCTTGATAATAGGGGAGGCGTGTTGGATGGGTAGTATTTTTGAGCAGGATCTGGACCGAAACCCGGCAAACCACCAACCATTGACGCCGCTTACCTATCTGGAGCGTGCCGCGCGGGTTTATCCGACCAGAACTGCCATCATCCATGGTTCCCAGCGCACAGATTACGAACATTTCTATCGCAGGACACGCCAGTTGGCCTCGGCGCTTGCCGCCAGGGGAATAGGCAAAGGCGATACCGTCACTGTCATGCTTTCGAATACACCACCAATGCTGGAGGCGCATTTCGGTGTTCCCATGACAAAGGCAGTGCTGCATTCACTCAATACACGGCTGGACGCTGCCATTATTGCCTTCCAGTTAGATCATGCGGAGACCAAAATCGCGATTGTGGATACCGAATTTTCAAAGGTATTCAGCGAGGCGCTCAAATTGGCGAAGGTGAAGCCACTCATTATTGATTTTGTGGATGCCGAGTATCCTGATGACGCGCCGCATGAGCAGGGACCGCGTATCGGTGAACTTGACTATGAGGCTTTCTTACAAAGCGGCGATCCGGAATATGCCTGGTCAATGCCTGATGATGAGTGGGATGCGATAACACTGAACTATACATCCGGCACGACCGGCAATCCCAAGGGAGTGGTCTACCATCATCGCGGTGCTGCATTGATGGGATATGGCAATATCGTCGCGTCAGGGCTTGGGCGTTATCCGGTTTACCTCTGGACGTTGCCGATGTTTCATTGCAATGGCTGGTGCTTTCCGTGGACATTGGCTTTGCAATTCGGGACGCATGTTTGTCTGCGTTGGGTGAGGGCAAAACCAATCTATGATGCGATTGCCGATCATGGTGTAACGCATCTTTGCGGCGCACCCATCGTGATGTCGACACTGATAAATGCTGGCGAGCGAGAGAAACGCACATTTCCCCAGACCGTGTCGTTCAATACTGCAGCAGCGTCTCCACCTGAATCAATATTGGCAGGGATGGCGGAAGCAGGTTTTGAAGTCACGCATCTATACGGGCTGACGGAGACCTATGGACCTGCCGTGGTGAATGAATGGCAGGATGAATGGAATGAACTGGAATCGTCCTCCAAGGCTGCGCGCAAGGCACGGCAAGGTGTTCGCTATACGCCGCTGGAAGGATTGGCGGTGCTTGATCCGGAAACCATGAACCCGGTGCCGCCGGATGGGGAAACGATTGGCGAAGTCATGTTTCGTGGCAACATAGTCATGAAAGGCTACCTTAAAAACCGGCAGGCGAGCGATGAAGCTTTTGCGGGTGGCTGGTTCCATTCGGGTGATCTGGGTGTCATGTATCCCGATGGCTATATCCAGCTAAAGGACCGTTCGAAGGATATTATCATCTCTGGCGGAGAGAACATTTCGTCAATTGAAGTTGAAGATGCTCTTTACAAGTTTCCAGGTGTAAGCGCCTGTGCGGTTGTGGCCTGTCTGGACGATAAATGGGGAGAGACACCCATGGCCTTCGTTGAGATGAAACAGGGATATGTTGCCACTGCTGACGAACTGATTGCTCATTGCCGAGGCCTGCTTGCGGGTTTCAAATGTCCGAGGCACGTGGTGTTCGAGGAAATACCCAAGACATCCACCGGGAAAATCCAGAAGTTCGAGTTGCGCAAAAGAGCGCGAGAAAATCGAGGGTAAAGATGGAAGGACAATGCAATATTGGTGGCTTTTTAGGCAATATTGTCTCGATTTATCCAAGTTAACCATTCGTTAAGCATTACAATCTATAAATAAGTCATCCAGTTTTCTGGATTCTTACCAAGTGGTTTGGCCACTTTGTTTGACGCCTCCCTGTTAGACTCCTGAGAGCCGCCTCGTTTTTGCGGCTCTTTTTTTATGTTTATATCTTCCCGATAGTTGCCGATCGCTCTGCCGTTAACCCTTTATTAAGGATAAACTTGCGTCACTGTGCACATACGGGCAGGTTGCGGGGGAATACTGCCCGCCGGCCGTTGTGCTGTTCCGGCTCCTCCTTCAGTAAGGGGCCACTGCTTTGACGAAATTGCGGATTGCGGCAGCGCATATTTTAGATGACAGGGCATATGATGGGTGAACAGGAATTCAAGGCAGACAACACTATCCGGCTTGCGGACCGGATGGTTCGCTCCGAAAGTTTCAATCACATATATGATGAAGGCATGAGCCTCGTCGAGGAAGCAGCCTCTTACCTGGATGGTGAGGGGCGTGAGGCGGCGCGTCAACTCTCAAGGGTTGCGGCGACGCTGTATGCTGCCGAATCGATGCGCCTCACAACCCGGTTGATGCAGGTTGCATCTTGGCTTTTGCTGCAGAGAGCTTCCCGCAGCGGCGAAATGACGCTTGAACAGGTGATGTCGGAAAAAGCCAAGGTAAGGCTTGATACGGATTCCGCTCCGGACACTGTCGAGGGATGGAACGAGATATCGCTTTCCTATTGCGATATAGTCCATCGCTCGCTGCGACTGCAGGCCCGCGTCCGCCAGATGGATGATGAAATCTATAATGACGGCGCGGGCATTGAACATGACCGCTTCATGTCGACCAATCCTGTTTCGGATCAGATCAGCCTACTGGCCACCGCATTCGGTCATCGCTGATTTTTACGGTATATGTTTCTCTTTTGTTCACCTTTGTGCTGTCAAGATGAATGACACACAGATAAGGTTCGGCAATGAAAGAAGCGATTCGCATTATCGGTATTGATCCCGGTCTCCGCCGTACCGGTTGGGGGATTATCGAGACCTTGGGTAATTCGCTGCGTTTCGTTGCTTCCGGAACGGTTCTTTCCGATGCCAAACTTGACCTTGCTTCAAGGCTTTGCCAGCTGCACGACGGGCTTGCAGGGGTCATTCATAACCACCAGCCCCACGAGTCGGCAGTCGAGCACACTTTCGTCAACAAGGATGCGACTGCGACGCTGAAGCTCGGGCAGGCACGCGGGATTGCTCTTCTCGTTCCGGCTCTTGCGGGACTCAAAGTTGCCGAATACGCTCCAAACGCCGTGAAAAAGGCGGTAATCGGGGTGGGTCATGGCGAGAAGAAGCAAATTCACATGATGGTCAAGGTTTTGATGCCGAAAGCGACATTTGATACGGACGATGCGGCCGATGCCATTGCCGTGGCCATTTGCCATGCTCACCACAGGCAAAGTGCAATCGGGCGCCTTCTGATAGAGCAGAAACTGGCGGCGATGGCATGATAGGCAAACTCAAAGGTACTGTTGACGAAATCGGGGAAGACCACGTCATTGTTGATGTGCACGGTGTTGGTTATGTCGTTTTCTGCTCAATTCGGACATTGTCCAACCTGCCGGCAGCAGGTGAAGCAGTCGTGCTTTTGATCGAAACCTATGTTCGCGAAGATCTTATCCGGCTGTTCGGCTTCGGAACCGCGCTTGAGCGCGAATGGTTTCGTCTGTTGCAAAGTGTTCAGGGCATTGGAGCGAAGGTGGCCCTGAGCGTGCTTGGTACATTGACCCCATCCGATCTGGCAAACGCAATCGCGTTGCGCGATATCCCGATGGTCTCGCGAGCGCCCGGCGTTGGCAAACGTGTCGCCGAACGCATCGTCACGGAATTGAAGAACAAGGCACCTGCCTTCGCTGGCGAGGCCATGGGGACAATCGGACTGAAGCAGGAATTGGGCGAGGGGGTAGCTCCCGCGCCTGTGACTGATGCGGTTTCAGCCCTCACTAATCTTGGTTATTCGCGTGATCAGGCTGCCAACGCCATTGCCGCTGCTTTGAAAAATGCCGGCGAGGACGCGGACTCCGCCAAGCTGATCCGCCTTGGTCTGAAAGAACTGTCGCGGTGATGTCAACGGCTACACGCACTCGCTACAGATCGGGAATCGTCATTATGCAAACGATACTCCTGTTTGTTTTCATTGGACCGCCAATAGGATGTTTTAGCCTTGCTGCCATTGCTATGATAGTTGGCTTCGCCAAAGTCGTTCTTGGAGCGCAATCGATGAACTATTTTATGGACAATACGTTCATTCTGATCTCTCCGCTCGCTATCTTTCTTTCCTATATGATCGGTGGTCTTCAAGCATTGGCTGCTGGTTTCCTCATCTGTATATATGAGTGGTTTAGAGGCAGACTGGGTGGCTGGGGCGCCGCTCTGGTTGGTTTTTTGACGTCCGTCCCAATTATTCTATCCAATTTTCGGGCTATTTATCCGCCAACCGTACTGACGGTCGAAACAGTGTCAAATACGGCTCTAATGTCTGGAACTACAGTTTTGTATCACGTTATTCCTACATTATTCTGTTATCGGCTTGCCTCACGTGCACGATATGGTGGGGGCACTGATGAGTGATGCAAGCCGTCTGATTACACCAGAAAAACGCGGGGAAGACCTCGATACGTCGTTGCGTCCGCAAACCTTGGCCGATTTCGTCGGGCAGGCGGCTGCACGCGCCAATCTCAAAGTATTCATTGAGGCAGCAAAAACCCGCGGTGAAGCTCTCGACCATGTGTTGTTTGTCGGTCCTCCCGGCCTTGGCAAGACAACCTTGGCTCAGATCATGGCGAAGGAGCTTGGTGTCAACTTTCGCTCAACCTCGGGGCCGGTTATTGCCAAAGCAGGTGATCTGGCGGCGCTTTTAACCAATCTTGAAGAGAATGACGTCCTTTTCATTGATGAAATCCATCGGCTGAATCCTGCCGTTGAGGAAATCCTTTATCCTGCGATGGAAGACTATCAGCTTGACCTGATCATCGGCGAGGGGCCTGCAGCCCGATCAGTAAAGATTGATCTGGCAAAATTTACTCTTGTTGCCGCAACCACCCGGCTCGGCTTGCTGACAACGCCCTTGCGTGATCGTTTCGGCATTCCGGTGCGGTTGAATTTCTACACTGTCGAAGAGCTTGAGCATATAGTGCGGCGTGGCGCGCGCATCATGGGCATCGGCATGACTGATGACGGCGCGCTGGAAGTTGCCCGGCGTTCGCGCGGCACCCCACGCATTGCTGGGCGTTTGCTGCGACGCGTGCGCGACTTCGCCATTGTCGATGGTAAAGACAAGATTGACAGGGAAACAGCGGATTCGGCCCTTTTGCGACTTGAGGTAGACAAGCTTGGTCTCGATCAGTTGGATCGTCGCTATCTTGCGATGATCGCGCATAATTTCGGTGGTGGCCCGGTCGGAATTGAAACCATAGCAGCAGGTCTTTCAGAGCCGCGCGACGCTATTGAAGACATTATAGAACCTTACATGATCCAGCAGGGCTTCCTTCAAAGGACGCCGCGTGGCCGCGTGCTGACAGCCAATGCCTGGAAACACCTTGGACTGACCGCACCTGCCGACATTGTTCAGCAGCAGATTGCGCTTTTCCAGGATGATGAATGATGAGCGGGCTGGCCGGTGAGCTTACAGATGATGGTCATCGTATTGAAGCACGCGTCTATTATGCGGACACGGACTTTTCCGGTGTGGTCTATCACGCTCGCTATCTTGAGTTTTTGGAGCGCGGTCGAACTGATTATCTCCGGTTGCTTGGTGTGCACCACACGGAGCTTGCAGAAGGCAAGCTCGGCGAAAATCTTGTATGGGTTGTGCGCCGTATGGAGATCGACTTCAGATCGCCCGCCCGCATTGATGATATCTTGACTGTCGAGACTCACACAGCAGCAATTTCGGGTGCGAGAGTCAAAATGCATCAGTCAATCAAGCGGGGCGAGGAGTTGCTTATCTCCGCTGTCGTCGAGGCGGCAATGATCAATAGTGCAGGCCGTCCGAGAAGATTTCCGGCGGAGTGGGTGAAGCTTTTTAATCCTCGGACATAAGTTTATGCCATTTATATCGATCAGATGTGTGAATCATAACTGATCCTTAACCATAACAAATCATGAATAAGGCTATGAAACGGGGCGTTTGGCGTTAACGCCTTCGTTTTACCAAAATTAACGTAAAGAAGCCGCGTTAAGGTTACTGGAAATAAATCCGGTTTTTAACGTGGCTCATCTGGATTGAAACGATTGTGCCCCGGTCAACAAGCCGGGTTTTCGGATTCGAGGATAAATATGGAAGATCTAACAGCCGTTGCCGTTCATACAGATGTTTCCCTATGGGGATTGTTCTGGCAGGCGGGTTTTATCGTCAAGCTCGTGATGGTGGGATTGCTTGGTGCATCAATCTGGACCTGGGGCATCATTCTCGACAAGAGTCTCGGATTTGGTAGAGCCAAGCGCGCGTTCGATCGCTTTGAGCAGGTCTTCTGGTCGGGTCAATCTCTTGAGGAGCTTTACCGCAATCTTGGCGACAAGCGCACAACAGGCATGGGCGCGATCTTCATCGCTGCCATGCGCGAATGGAAGAAGTCGTTTGAAAAGGGCGCGCGATCACCAATCGCCCTGCAGATGCGTATCGACAAGGCAATGGACGTAGCACTTGCACGCGAAAGTGATTATCTGGCCGCGCGGCTGACATCACTCGCTACTATCGGTTCAGCAGGTCCGTTTATCGGCCTTTTCGGTACGGTTATCGGTATTATGACATCATTCATGGGCATTGCCGGTTCGAAGTCCACGAGTCTTGCGGTTGTTGCACCAGGTATCGCCGAAGCGCTTCTGGCAACGGCAATCGGCCTTGTTGCGGCTATTCCGGCGGTTATCGCCTACAACAAGCTTTCAAGTGATGCGGGCAAGTTGACTGCACGCATGGAGGGCTTTGCCGACGAATTCTCTGCCATACTATCGCGGCAAATCGATGAGAAACTGCCGCGGACTTAAGCCTGCGCACCCGATACAGCAATTGCGAGAATTGATGCCATGGGCATGTCTTTAGGAAATAATGGTTCAGGCGGCAGTCGCCGTCGTCGCGGCCGCCACAGCAAGGGCGTGATGAGCGAAATCAACGTTACGCCGCTGGTTGACGTCATGCTGGTGCTGCTGATCATTTTCATGGTGACCGCACCGATGATGACTGTTGGTGTGCCGATTGATATGCCGGAAACATCAGCCCAGACGCTGAACAGTGAAGCCGATCCGATCTACGTCACCATCAATCAGCAAGGTCAGATTTATCTGCAGGAAACCGAGATTCCGCTCGAAGAAGTTGTGCCCAAGCTGCAGGCAATCGCCAAGACCGGCTACAAGGAACGCATTTTCGTCAAGGGTGACAAGGCTGCTGACTACGGCACCATCATGAAAGTGATGGCGCAGATTTCCGGCTCGGGATTCAAGAATATCGGTCTCGTAAGCCTGCCAGAGGGTAACTGATCCATTATGCGGGGCAGCATCACATCTTCAGCAATAATCCACGCCGCTCTGCTCGGCTGGGGACTGTTGTCGTTTTCTGCGCCAACCCCAATGGATATGGCCAATTCGGAATCGATGCCTATTGATATCGTGTCGGATGTAAGCCAGCTGCAAAAAGGCGAAAAGAAAGCCGAGAAGAAAGAAAAGGCGGCTCCTAAGCCCACTCAAAAACCGCAGACAATCCCTGATGCGCAAAATGTCGGTGACAGCGAAACGGACGTGGAAACCAAACCCACGACGGAAACCAAGCCGAAGCCTATTGAAGCCGCAGAAGCGCCAAAGCCTTCAGAGACGCCCGTAGCCAAGCCAGATCCGCAGCCTGAACCAAAGCCGGAAATGAAGCCAGAGCCCAAGCCAACGCCTGTGCCTGCAACTGAGGTAAAGCCAGAGCCAACACCGCAGCAGGAGGTCAAGCCTGACCCCGTTGCAGAAGCGATCAATGACGTGAAACCACAGCCAGCCCCGGCAGAGACGCCAAAGGCAGAGCCTGCGCCTCAAGCCGAAAAGCCGGTCGAACCAGAGTTTAAACTGCCCGAAAAAGTCGCCACGCCTCAGGCAAAGCCTACTCCTCCAGCGCAGACGGCCAAAACGCCTGATCGGAAGGAAACGCCTGAAAAGCCGAAAACGCAGACCGCTGCAACGCCATCTAAGGAAAAGGATGGAAGTGCTGATCAGGTTGCCGATCTGCTTAACAAGCAGAAAGCCTCAGCGGGTGGTGCGAAGCGTTCGAGTGATCAAGCTTCCACGGGTGCGAGCAGGACCACAGGTGGAAGTACGCTTAGCCAGAGCGAGATGGATGCACTGCGCGGTCTCATCGAGGGCAACTGGAACAAACCGGTTGGTGCCGAAGAGTCGCCTGACATGAAAATTGTTGTACGGTTTCGCCTGACCCAGGATGGCCAGATTGATGGCAGCCCTGAGGTAAGCGGTACCGGAGCGGATGCAGGACTATTGAATGCGGTCAAGAGCAGTGCCCTGCGTGCTGTCATGCGCTCTGCGCCGTTCAACTTGCCACAAGACAAATATGACACCTGGTCGACTGTCGAGCTGACATTCTACCCGGGTGCAACTTGAAACTCACCATAGGCCAGCCAAAAGAGGGCCCTGAACTGATGCTGAAACTATCCCGTTTATTCCTCTCCGCAGTTGCGTTGATCATGGCAACATCCATGATCGCAACTTTGCCAGCTCGCGCTGAGCTTAAACTCGACATCACCAGAGGTGTTGTGGAGCCTATGCCCATCGCTATTACGGATTTCCTTTCGGGAGATCAGCTGGGCGCACAAATTTCGGGCGTTATTGCTGCCGATCTTGAACGCTCCGGCCTATTCGCTCCGGTGGATAAGGGAGCCTTCATCGAGAAGATTTCCAATCCTGATGCGGCGCCCCGCTTCGAAGACTGGAAAGTTATCAATGCTCAGGCGTTGGTGACTGGTCGTGTTACCAAGCAGGGCGATGGCAGGCTGAAAGCCGAGTTCCGGCTTTGGGATACATTTGCTGGCCAACAGCTTGAAGGACAGCAGTTCTTCACAGCTCCAGATAGCTGGCGCCGCGTTGCTCATATTATCGCCGACGCGATCTATGAGAAGCTGACCGGTGAAAAGGGTTACTTCGACACGCGCGTCGTGTTTGTTGACGAATCCGGTACCAAGGAAAAGCGTATCAAGCGCCTTGGAATCATGGATCAGGATGGCGCAAACGTTCGTTATCTGACGAATGGCAAGGATCTTGTGCTGACGCCGCGATTCTCTCCAAGCCGTCAGGAAATCACCTATATGTCCTATGAGGGTGGCAAGCCGCAGATTTATCTACTGCAGCTCGAGACTGGCCAGCGTGAACTTGTCGGCAACTTCCCGGGCATGACTATTGCACCGCGCTTCTCGCCCGATGGCCAGAAGGTTGTAATGAGCCTTCTGCAGGAAGATGGCAGCGCCAATGTTTATGCAATGGATTTGCGTAGCAGGACAACAACGCGCCTTACAAGTACGTCCGCAATTGATACTGGTGCATCCTATTCGCCAGACGGCACGCAGGTCGTGTTTGAATCTGACCGTGGCGGACGTCCGCAGATTTACAAAATGGGTGCAGACGGCTCCAATCCGCAGCGTATATCATTCGGCGATGGTTCTTATTCCACGCCAGTCTGGTCTCCGCGCGGTGACTTGATCTCGTTCACCAAACAGTCTGGCGGTCAGTTCTCCATCGGTGTCATGAAAACCGATGGTTCCGGCGAGCGTATTCTGACAAGCGGCTATCATGATGAAGGCCCGACATGGGCACCCAACGGCCGCGTACTGATGTTCTTCCGCATGCCTCCCGGATCAAACAGTCCGCATCTCATGACTGTTGATCTGACTGGGCGTAACCTGCGTCAAATCCAGACGCCGAACCTCGCTTCGGATCCGGCATGGTCGCCGCTTCTCGAATAAATGGCACCATTTCCATGAATTAAGTCGATTCCCGGCGTTGTTTACCAACATCGCCGGGAATGTCGTTTTTCCGCCGCATTCGTTACATTAAGGATGCGTCATATTCATTAAGTTTCGCCGTTAATCCTGATGTTAAGAGTGGATTAACCCTGTTTCTTGAACTGGTCTTAACCTCAATATGGTTACTGCTTGATCACCGAAACAAATTCAATTCCTAAGGAGTCCAGGCTATGCGCCGCTTCGAAATGATCGCCCGCAGTCCAGTTTTCGTCGCCCTCTTCTTGTCGCTCGCCATAGCTGGTTGCGCGAAGAAGCCAGTCAACAGTGCCGGTGATCTTGGCCTCGGTGCCGGTGCAGCAACGCCCGGTTCGACGCAGGACTTCACGGTTAACGTTGGTGACCGCATTTTCTTCGACGTTGACTCGTCCGTCATTCGTGCCGACGCCCAGCAGACCCTGTCGAAGCAGGCCCAGTGGTTGCAGCGCTATCCAAACTACGCCATCACAGTTGAAGGTCATGCCGACGAACGCGGCACTCGCGAATACAATCTGGCCCTTGGTCAGCGCCGTGCAGCCGCTACACGCAACTTCCTTGCATCGCGCGGTTTGCCAGCACAGCGCATCAAGACACTGTCTTACGGCAATGAACGCCCGGTTGCCGTTTGCGATTCGGAATCATGCTGGTCGCAGAATCGCCGTGCAATCACCGTTCTCGGTGGCGCAGGCAGCTAGGCCAAACCAACTGAAATCAAGAAAAAGCGGCTTTAGGGCCGCTTTTTTTGTTTTATAACAAGTTGAAACAAAATTTGGCCGAAGTCGCCTTGCTCATGATAGATAGGGCTGCTGCAAAAGGTTGCAGTGTTAAATTCCCATATCAGGGGCGGTAAGGAATGAACAAACGATTGAAGAGTTTCGTATTGGCGATGACGGTGGTGCCATTCCTGGCGACCGGCGCAAGCCATGCGGCTAGCGGCGGCGGCGGGTTCTTCCCTTCAGCACCCAAGGCAGCCGTCGGTAGCATGGACGCACCTATTCTCATGGCTCAGGCAGGCGATCCGCGCGTCAGTCAGCTGGAAGAGCAGATCAGGCAGCTGACCGGCAAGATTGAAGAACTGAATTTCCAGCTTTTGCAGATGCAGGAGCAGATGCGGAAAGTCCAGGACGACAATGAGTTCCGGTTTCAGGAGCTCGAAAAAGGCAAGCGTTCTGACGCAGGCGGCAAAGGCGACCGGACGGTCGCCGAAGCTCCACGCACGCCGCACAATACGGAGGCATCGACAGATGCCTCCACCGATTCCGCTGCTATTGACCCACAGGTTGAACCTTCCAACGATTCAGTTTTCGGTGTACCGCCGCAAACACTCGGGCAGATTCAATTTGATGCCAATGGCAACGTAATCGGTGGTACGCGCAACGAAAACGTCGAGGCAGATAACACAACAGTAGCCGCTCTGCCTCAGACTGACGATCCCAAGGCTTTGTATAGCCAGGCATATCAACTGTTCCTCTCAGGCGATTATCGCAGTGCCGAGGCCGCGTTCCGCAGCCATGTGGATCGTTTCCCCAATGATCCCGCTGATCCTGATGCACGATACTGGCTTGGAGAATCCCTTTATGGCCAAGGCCGTTATCAGCAGGCTGCATCGGTGTTTCTTGATAATCACAAACAATTTCCCGATTCGAAGAAAAGTCCGGAAAACCTGCTCAAACTGGGCATGACATTAGGAAAGATGAAGGATCATGATGTGGCCTGTGCGACATTCGCATCGGTTACATCCAGATATCCGAATATTTCGGCAGCGATCAAAGAGCGCGTGAAGAATGAGCGTGCTGCCAACAAGTGCTGAAAAATCCATCGATCTGAACGGCATTTTCTCTGCAATCGACTTTGATGGGGTGCAATCAATCGTTGTTGCCGTATCTGGCGGGAGCGATTCTCTCGCTTTGCTGTATTTGCTTCTGGAATATCGCGCATCACGCAACTCGTTTCCGGAAATACTTGCCGTAACGATCGATCATGGGCTGCGGAGGGAATCCCGTGATGAAGCGGATTATGTCGGCGAACTTTGCCGGCAGGCCAATATAAATCATCGGATATTGCAGTGGCAGGGAGAGAAACCCGGAACGGCTGTTTCAGCCAAGGCACGTGAAGCGCGTTACAAGCTTTTGTGTGATGCTGCACGCAGCGTGGGTGCAGGTATGATATTCTCCGGCCATACATTGGATGACCAAGCCGAAACATTCATCATGCGTTCTGCGCGCTCCAAGAGCGGCGGCAGTGAACGCGGGCAGGCTGGTATGGCACCAGCAAGTTTGTTGGAGCGGCAGGTCTGGCTATTGCGGCCACTACTGAACATGCGTCGTGAAGAGTTGCGGAGCTATTTGCGCAGACTGGGCATTGCATGGCGTGATGACCCGTCAAATGAAAGCTCAAAATATGAGCGCGTTCGGGTTCGAAAAACGATCATGGGAAACGATCTGACGCCGTTCTGTCGCGAAATCAGGGAAAGGGCATCAGACCGGGTGCGTATCAATGCGGAGGTCGCGGAGACATTACCGGGCTGCGTGACAATCACTCGAGGCATTGTGGCAGAGATTGATCACAGGAGATGGGGCTTGCTCAAGCCTGAGATTCAGCAGCTGGCCGTTGGCGTGCTGCTTGCTGTCATGGGCGGCCAGTCCTTCCTGCCTGCGGCAACAGCCTGTAAAAGGGCTCTGAAGTTTATAGAGGAGACGACATGGCATCGTAAATTGTCTCTTGGCCGCTGCATTATCGAAATGAGAAGTGGAAAAATCCTGATTTATCGGGAAATGCGATCAATTCCAGCGGTAAATGTTGAGCCGGGAGTGTCTGTAGTCTGGGACGGTCGATATAGGGTAGCGAACGGAAGCAGGCAGCCTCTGGTTATCGAGGCCTGTGGTGCCCGGCGACTTGGTCAGCTGAAGGATCGTTTGAAGGATGTTTACGGACCATCGGCGCTATCCAGCCCGGTCATCGTTGTAAATGGAGCCGACTGCCTTCAGGTTTTTGATGATCACGGTAAATTGCCTGAAGGAGTGATAATTGAGCGCCATTTTGGGTTGTTTGATAATATTCTCGTCGGATACGACGAATTACTGGCACAATGCATAGCTATGATGTTTAAAATGCAGGCTTACAAGCGTTCTCCTGTAAACCAGATTAACAAGAATTGAGCTGAAGTCGAACGCCAGCCTTGGCAAGGGCGCGCTTCGAACCTATGTTACATGCAAATTCCGCGTTTGCGGGTGCAATTGATGGGACCTGACATGAATCCTAACTACCGGAACTTCGCGCTGTGGGCGATAATAGCCTTGCTCCTGATCGCGTTGTTCAATCTTTTCCAAAGCCCTGCGTCGCGTTCAGCTTCCAGTGATGTGCCGTATTCGCAATTCATCACGGATGTGAACAGCGGACGCGTGAAGTCGGTGACGATCACCGGCGATCGCATCACGGGCACGTATTCTGACAATAACGCAAATTTCCAAACCTATTCACCTGGTGATCCCGGTCTTGTTGGCCGTCTGGAAAGCAAGAATGTGCAGATTGCTGCACGTCCTGAATCCGACGGGTCGACTTCACTGGTTGGCATGCTGATTTCCTGGTTGCCCATGATCCTTATCCTTGGCGTGTGGATTTTCTTCATGCGCCAGATGCAGGGCGGTTCGCGTGGTGCCATGGGTTTCGGCAAGTCGAAAGCCAAGCTTTTGACGGAAGCGCATGGCCGCGTGACATTCCAGGATGTGGCCGGTGTCGATGAGGCCAAGGAAGATCTCGAAGAAATCGTCGAGTTTCTGCGTGATGCTCAAAAATTCCAGCGTCTCGGTGGGCGTATCCCACGTGGTGTCCTGCTCGTTGGACCGCCCGGCACCGGTAAAACCCTGCTTGCCCGTGCTATCGCCGGTGAAGCAAATGTGCCGTTCTTTACGATTTCGGGTTCGGATTTCGTGGAAATGTTTGTTGGCGTGGGTGCTTCCCGTGTCCGTGACATGTTCGAACAGGCCAAGAAGAATGCTCCGTGCATTATCTTCATCGACGAAATCGATGCGGTCGGTCGTCATCGCGGTGCCGGTCTCGGCGGTGGCAATGACGAACGCGAACAGACATTGAACCAGTTGCTGGTCGAAATGGATGGTTTTGAGGCGAATGAAGGTGTCATCCTCATCGCAGCGACCAACCGTCCAGACGTTCTTGACCCAGCATTGTTGCGTCCGGGCCGATTTGACCGTCAGGTTGTTGTTCCGAATCCGGATGTTTCAGGACGTGAGAAGATTCTCAAGGTTCACGTCCGTAACGTACCTTTGGCGCCGAATGTCGATCTTAAGGTTCTGGCGCGTGGTACGCCTGGCTTCTCAGGTGCCGACCTGATGAATCTTGTCAATGAAGGTGCTCTCATGGCTGCGCGGCGCAACAAACGCCTTGTAACCATGCAGGAGTTTGAAGACGCAAAAGACAAGATCATGATGGGTGCTGAACGCCGCTCCACGGCGATGACGCAGGCAGAAAAAGAACTGACTGCCTATCACGAAGCTGGTCATGCCATTGTTGCACTGAACGTGGCTCTTGCCGATCCTTTGCATAAGGCGACGATCATTCCTCGCGGCCGTGCATTGGGTATGGTGATGCAGTTACCCGAAGCGGATCGCTATTCGATGAGCTACAAGTGGATGATTTCGCGTCTGGCAATCATGATGGGTGGCCGAATTGCCGAAGAACTCAAGTTCGGCAAGGAAAACATCACTTCCGGCGCGTCGTCCGACATCGAGCAGGCAACAAAGCTCGCCCGTGCGATGGTGACGCGGTGGGGCTTCTCCGACAAGCTTGGACAGGTTGCCTACGGCGAAAACCAGGAAGAAGTGTTCCTTGGTCACTCGGTTGCCCGCACACAGAATGTTTCGGAAGAAACGGCGCAGCTGATCGACGCGGAAGTTCGCAAGCTGATTGATGATGCTTACAGTGCCGCTCGTACCATTCTGACAAAAAAGAAGAAGGAATGGATCGCGATTGCAGAAGGTCTTCTGGAATATGAAACCCTGAGTGGCGAAGAGATCAAGGCGTTGATGGCTGGCAACAAGCCTGCACGCGATCTTGGGGACGATACACCGCCCTCGCGTGGGTCGGCTGTACCGAAAGCCGGTGCGAAGAAGCCTCGCAAGGGTGATGAACCTGACAAGGGCTTGGAGCCTCAGCCCCAATCCTGACCACAGCAACAATCATAAAAAGCGGCTGGTGAAAACCGGCCGCTTTTGCACGAATTGTTCATGGTTCAGAATTTAGTATAATCGTCACACAATTTGTGAACTGCGAAAGAGATGTTCTTCTGCAATAAGCAAGACCGATTCAAGCAGAGTAATCGTAGTCGTTTCACACGCCTGCGCATCGCAACAACTGGATAACGTACATGGCTCGCAAGTATTTTGGCACCGATGGTATTCGCGGACAGGCAAACGCCTATCCCATGACTCCCGATATCGCCATGAAAGTCGGCATGGCTGTCGGTCTTGCTTTCAAACGCGGTGAGCACCGCAACCGCGTTGTTATCGGCAAAGATACGAGGCTTTCCGGCTATATGATCGAAAATGCCTTGGTGGCTGGTTTCACTTCGACCGGAATGGACGTTTTCCTTCTGGGGCCAATTCCAACGCCCGCCGTAGCGATGCTGTGCCGGTCCTTGCGTGCGGATATCGGCGTTATGATATCGGCGTCGCATAATCCGTTTCAGGATAATGGTATCAAACTCTTTGGACCGGATGGTTTCAAGCTTTCGGATACGATCGAACTCGAAATCGAGCGGTTGATGGATGAGAATCTGACAGATCGCCTTTCTTCGTCTGAAGCTCTAGGGCGTGCAAAGCGTGTTGACGGCGATATCTATCGCTATATTGAATTTGCCAAGCGCACCATGCCGAAGAATATTTCCCTGTCTGGCCTGCGCATCGTTGTCGATTGTGCCAATGGCGCCGCATATAAGGTAGCGCCCGCTGCGTTGTGGGAGCTTGGCGCTGATGTTGTTACCATAAACAACGAACCGAACGGCAGAAACATTAACGAAGATTGCGGCTCTACGCATCCTTTGGGTCTTATCAAGAAGGTTCATGAAGTGCGGGCCGATATCGGCATTGCACTGGACGGCGATGCGGACCGGGTGCTCATTGTCGATGAAAATGGTGCGATCATTGATGGCGATCAGCTGATGGCGGTTATTGCCCAGTCATGGCAGGAATCAGACCGTCTCATCGGTGGAGGCGTTGTTGCGACCATCATGTCCAACCTTGGATTTGAGCGATTTCTCGGTGACCGTGGCCTGACATTGGCACGCACGCAGGTAGGCGACCGTTATGTGGTTGAGCATATGCGCAATCATGGTTTCAACATCGGTGGTGAACAATCGGGACACATCGTGCTTTCAGATTTCTCAACGACCGGGGATGGCCTTGTTTCTGCTTTGCAAATTCTGGCTGTTGTTCAGCAGTTGGAAAAGCCGGTCAGCGAAGTTTGCCGCAAGTTTGACCCTGTTCCGCAGCTTCTGAAGAACGTGCGGACGACCGGCACCAAGCCACTTGAGAACAAGCAGGTAAAAAGCGCCATAGATGATGCGCGTGGACGTCTGGGCACATCCGGCCGTCTCGTTATTCGCCCGTCAGGCACCGAACCCCTGATCCGCGTTATGGCGGAAGGGGACGACCGCAAGCTGGTAGAAGCTGTGGTCAATGATATCATCTCCGTGATTTCATCGGCTGCGTAGTACCAGTCGCAATTGCAATTTAAGAGGGTCCTCGCGGGCCCTTTTTATTGCCCTTTGCATGCGTGAGAATCTGTTAACGTTAATAGATATGGTGAATAAACACGGTTAAGCGTGATTTAACTTTTTCCGCTCATATTGGGACTCACAACTGTTGGTGGCATCCGCTGCGATGATTTTGGGCCTATGAGGGAAACGGAAATGAGCACCTTTAACAAATATGCTGCTTTGAGCGCAGCGCTTCTGTGCCTGGGTGCTGCCCCGGTATATGCGGCTGATATTCAGGAAGCACCGATCGTCGAAGTGCAGCAATTCGGTGGCTGGTACTTGCGCGGCGATCTGGGCATGAGCAATCAGCGTTTGGATAAACTGACCTATTCGGCTTTTTCAGAACCAGGCGATTTCGGTTGGAACAATGATGGTGATTTCGATGCTGGGATGACGGGCCAGATTGGTGTCGGCTATCAGTTCAATGATTGGCTTCGTGCTGACGTAACGGCACAATATCGCGGCAAGACAAAGTTCGACGCTCAGGACTACTACGACACGGATGGTATTCCCGGTGGTGGCGATAATGGCACAAACGATTATCGCGCCAAAAAATCTGAATGGCTGTTCCTTGCCAATGCCTATGCTGACCTTGGCACCTATGCCGGTATAACGCCATATGTAGGTGCTGGTATCGGTGCATCCCGCAATACAATCTCGGGCTTCCGGGACGTGAATGTTGTCACGGGCGGCGGTGGTTATGCCGGCAGCGAATCAGAATGGAATCTCGCATGGGCGTTGCATGCCGGTGTCGGCATCAAAGCTACTGACCGCGTTACAATCGACCTTGGCTACAGCTATGTTGATCTTGGTGATGCGAGAACCGGCACATTCTACAATAATGACGGATCAAATCGTGATGAGTCTGTGAAGTTCAAGGACATCACCTCTCACGATTTCAAGCTCGGCGTTCGTTACGCATTCTGATAAATCAAATGATATCAACAAAGCGGTGGATCGCAGGATCCGCCGTTTTGTCTTTTGTGTCGCACACGAACATATTTCTTGACTGCCAACGACATTTCTCCTAATCCCCGCAGTGGGCCACCTCTCCCCAACGAGAGGCGAGCTATCTGAGAGGATAGGAGAAAACATGACGACGCTTTCAAAGCCGGCGCAGCGCCCGGCTAACCCCAATTTTTCATCAGGTCCCTGTGCCAAACGCCCCGGCTGGTCGCTCCAAGCGCTCGTCGACGCACCGCTTGGTCGTTCGCATCGAGCCAAGGTTGGCAAGACGAAGCTGAAACAGGCGATCGATCTTACCCGCGAAATTCTGCAGGTTCCGGCTGATTATCGCATAGGTATCGTACCTGCTTCTGACACCGGCGCTGTGGAAATGGCGCTTTGGTCGCTGCTCGGTGAGCGCGGCGTTGATATGGTTGCCTGGGAAAGCTTTGGCGCAGGCTGGATCACAGACGTTGTGAAGCAGTTGAAGCTCTCCGACACCCGTCTTATTGAGGCTGGATATGGCGAGCTCCCAGACCTTTCCAAAATTGATTTCGACCGCGACGTAGTTTTTACATGGAATGGCACGACTTCCGGTGTGCGTGTTCCTAATGGCGATTTCATTCCGGCTGATCGCGAAGGTCTGACTATTTGCGATGCGACATCTGCTGCATTTGCCCAACGTCTGGACTTTGACAAGCTCGATGTCGTGACTTTCTCATGGCAGAAAGTGCTTGGCGGTGAGGGCGCACATGGCATGCTCATTTTGAGTCCGCGTGCTGTCGAGCGCCTCCAGACCTATAAGCCTGCATGGCCTTTGCCGAAGATTTTCCGTCTCACATCCGGCGGAAAGTTAATCGAAGGCATTTTCGCTGGTGAGACAATCAATACGCCATCAATGCTGTGCGTTGAGGATTATCTGGACGCATTGAACTGGGCGAAATCCATTGGTGGGCTTGATGGGCTTGTCGGCAGAGCCGATGCGAATTTCGCGGTGCTGGACGCATTCGTTGAAAAATCGCCTTGGCTGGGCAATCTTGCAATTGTTCCCGCAACACGCTCCAACACGTCGGTTTGCCTGACAATCATTGACCCCGAAATCACGGCTCTTGATGCGGATGCCCAAGCGGCCTTTGCCAAGAATCTTGTTGCCGTGCTCGAGAAGGAAGGCGTTGCCTTCGATATCGGGGCTTACCGTGATGCACCATCAGGCCTGCGTATATGGGCTGGTGCAACTGTAGAGGCGTCTGATCTCCAGGCCTTGACCTTGTGGCTCGACTGGGCATTCCAGTCGCAGAAAGCCGCATTGAAACAAGCTGCCTGATCCCTTTCAGTGGTGGCCGCCAGCATGCGGCCATTTCCATTCAATCATTCTATTTCAAAGATGGAGGCCATTATGGCACCACGCGTACTCGTATCCGATAAACTTTCTCCGACAGCCGTACAGATATTCAAAGATCGTGGTGTGGAAGTTGATTACCTGCCTGATCTGGGTAAAGACAAAGACAAGCTACTTGAGGTTATCGCTCAATATGACGGTCTTGCGATCCGTTCTGCGACCAAGGTCACTGAAAAGCTGATTGCCGCTGCCAAGAACCTGAAGGTGATCGGGCGCGCCGGTATCGGCGTCGACAATGTTGATATTCCAGCAGCTTCGCGCCGCGGTATCATCGTGATGAACACGCCTTTCGGCAACTCAATCACGACAGCGGAACATGCTGTAGCGCTGATGTTTGCCATTGCACGTGAATTGCCCGAGGCCGACGCATCGACGCGGGCTGGTAAGTGGGAAAAGAACCGCTTCATGGGCGTCGAGATTACCGGTAAGACTCTTGGTGTTATCGGTTGCGGCAATATCGGCTCCATCGTTGCCACGCGCGGTGTCGGTCTTAAAATGCACGTGGTGGCGTTCGATCCCTTCCTGTCGGAAGGCCGTGCCGAGGAACTCGGTGTTGAGAAGGTCGAACTGGAAGAGCTTTTTGCCCGTGCAGACTTCATCAGCCTCCACACACCAATGACGGACAAGACGCGCGGCATCATCAACGCCGATGCTATCGCCAAGATGAAAGATGGCGTTCGTATCATCAATTGTGCACGGGGTGGCCTGATTGTAGAGAAAGATCTGGTCGCTGCTTTGAAATCTGGCAAAGTTGCCGGCGCTGGCATTGACGTTTTCGAAGTTGAACCGGCTACGGAAAACGAACTGTTCCATCTTCCCAATGTTGTCTGCACGCCGCACCTTGGTGCGTCCACCAGCGAAGCGCAGGAAAATGTTGCTCTTCAGGTTGCGGAGCAGATGTCGGATTATCTGGTCAAGGGTGCTGTTTCGAACGCGATAAACATGCCTTCTATCACTGCAGAGGAAGCACCTCGGCTCAAGCCATTCGTCAAGCTGGCTGAAGTATTGGGTGCTTTTGTCGGTCAGGTGACGGAAGAACCAATCGAAGAAGTGGAGGTGCTTTTCGACGGTTCTACAGCCGCTATGAACACACGTGCATTGATCAGCGCGGCTTTGGCTGGTCTGATCCGTCCGCAGGTAGCCGATGTGAACATGGTGTCTGCGCCAATCATGGTTAAAGAACGCGGGATCGTGCTTTCTGAAGTGCGCCGCGATAAATCCGGGGTTTTTGATGGCTATATAAAGCTGACAGTTAAAACTGCTTCGCTGACCCGTTCGATTGCCGGAACCTGCTTCTCTGATGGTAAGGCGCGGTTCATTCAGATCAAGGGGATCAACCTTGATGCTGAGGTTGGCCAGCACATGCTCTACACGACCAATAATGACACGCCGGGCATGATCGGTACCCTTGGTACAATCTGCGGAAAAAATGGGGTTAACATCGCCAACTTCTCGCTCGGGCGGGATCATCCGGGTGGCAACGCTATCGCCTTGCTTTACCTTGATGAGCGCATCCCAGATGGCGTTTTGCAGGAATTGATCGACAACAAAGCGATTGTTTCAGCCAAGCCACTGGAGTTTGACGTTTCCTGATTGTAGAAGCCATTCATGGCAGCAGGTTCAAAAATATTGCAATGGCGCCCGATGGAGGTAAGTGATCTTGCCTCTGTCAGCGCCATGGCAAGTATCATTCATACGGATTTCTTTGAGGCAGATGCTGTTTATCAGGAGCGTCTCGCGCTTTATCCAAATGGATGCCATGTTCTTCAAGACAAAGATGGGCGTTTGATCGGATATGCGATCACTCACCCCTGGCGTCTCTATACCATGCCAGCGCTTAACAGTTTGCTTGGCGAGATTCCGGACCAACACAGCACATATTACCTCCACGATATAGCTTTGATGCCGCAATCCCGTGGTACTGGTGCTGCGCGGGAGATCGTATCAATTCTCGCGGATCATGCACAAAATTCGAAGTTTACGACGATGTCGCTTATAGCGGTCAACGGCTCAACCGGGTTTTGGCAGAAACAGGGATTTTTACCCGATGACCGGCCCGAGCTGGAAACAAAACTGCGTACCTACTCGGATGATGCGCGTTTCATGGTGCGGCATCTGCGCTGAGAGCAGCATGCTTGCGGCCACTCAGCTCTGCAATCCAGATGCCGCCAAGGACGAGCACCAAAGCAACTGCGTGGTAAGGTTGGAACGCTTCACCGAGTAGAAATACTGCAAGAAAAGTACCGAATATTGGCACGGCATTAATGAAGAGCCCGGCCCGATTTGCGCCGATATATTCAACGCCCTTAATGAAAAGCACCTGTGCGGCGATAGAGGGTAACACTGCCGTATAAATGATGACGGCCCAACCGGTTGTATCCGGAAGCACTGCAGCTCCGGTGTTCCATTCCCAAATCGCAAACGGAACTGCGGTCAAAAAGGCAAAAAATGTCATTGCCGCCATAAGGCTTTGCCAATTGATCTCAGGGCGAAAACGCAATGCGACCGTATATCCACTATAGACAAGTATAGCGATCAGCATCAGCGCATCACCAAAATTGACTTTCAGGCTTGAAAGGTTTGCAAGGCTGCCGTGACCAGCCGTTAGAGCAACGCCAATAAGTGAAAGACTGAAGCCGAAGATCTGGCCAAGGCGGACTTTGGTTCCAAAAAGCAGCAGGTTTGCGATGAAGATCACCATAGGAATACCCGCCTGCTCAATGGTAACATTGATCGCTGAGGTGTAATTCAGCGCACTGTAAAGAGCCATGTTGAACACGGTGAACCCAAATCCCCCAAGCGCCGCTAGCAGCACCAGATGCTTGCGAAGAACATGCCAATCTTGCTGCAACTGACGGTTGCTAAACGCGACGACGATCAGAAAAGCAAAAAGCCATCGCAACACGGTCAAAAGCATTGGAGAAACATGTCCGACGGCAAATTTACCAGCAACAGCATTGCCGCCCCACAGGAAAGCCGTGATTAAAAGGTAGATATAGGCGGTGCGATGCATAGGGATCAGCTTTTCTGTTTTATCGATTGCTACAACCGTTTGGTTCAACATTAGATTTATTCGCAACAGAAAGCTAAATAGTCGCGTGCAAAGCGCAAAGAATAGTCGCGCTTTTTAAAACCAGCCTGTATAGAAGCACCGCATTTAAGCAAAATGCGTTATTGAGGATTCGGCTCAAGGAGTTTTGAATGGCAAACGTTGTCGTAATCGGTTCGCAATGGGGTGATGAAGGCAAAGGCAAGATTGTCGACTGGCTTTCAGAACGGGCTGATATCATCGTTCGCTTTCAAGGCGGTCACAATGCCGGTCATACACTTGTCGTCGATGGCGTCACCTACAAGCTGTCGCTTTTGCCATCCGGTGTCGTTCGCCCGGGCAAACTCTCGATAATCGGAAATGGCGTAGTTTTTGATCCGCATGCTTTCATCGCGGAAAAGGCGAAACTGGAAGCGCAGGGTGTTACCATAACGCCTGAGACGCTGAAGATTGCCGAAAATACAACGCTTATCCTGTCCATTCATGGCGAGCTGGACAGGCAGCGCGAGGCTTCAAACTCCGGCACCAAGATTGGTACGACCGGACGCGGCATCGGTCCTGCTTATGAAGACAAGGTCGGCCGCCGTGCCATTCATGTCCTTGATCTTGCTGACCCTGATACGCTGCCTGCAAAGATTGAGCGTCTGTTGGCTCACCACAATCCGCTGCGTCGCGGGCTTGGCATCGAAGAAGTTGACGGCGCGAAGCTTCTTGCTGAGCTAAATGATGCTGCCCCTCATATTCTGCCATTCATGGACCGAGTCTGGTACGTGCTCGACCAGAAAAAGCGGGCAGGCGAGCGAATCCTTTTCGAAGGAGCGCAGGGGACCCTGCTCGATATTGACCACGGGACCTATCCATTTGTGACTTCGTCCAACACAGTTGCAGGTCAGGCTTCAGCAGGTTCTGGTATTGGACCGGGTTCACTTCACTATGTGCTTGGCATCACCAAGGCCTATACGACGCGTGTAGGTGAGGGCCCATTCCCGACAGAACAGCAGAATGAGGTTGGTGAATTCCTCGGCCAGCGTGGACATGAATTCGGTGTGGTGACGGGACGCAAGCGTCGTTGCGGCTGGTTCGATGCTGTTTTGGTGCGTCAAGCGGTTGCCAATAATGGCATCAGCGGTATCGCGCTTACAAAGCTTGATGTGCTGGATGGTCTTGATGAGATCAAGGTCTGTACTGGTTACGAACTTGATGGCGAAGTCATTGACTATCTTCCAGCGGGTCAAGGCCAGCAGGCACGTGTCAAGCCGGTCTATGAAACGCTGGAAGGCTGGAAGGACACGACAGCTGGCGCGCGCAGCTGGAGCGAACTGCCTGCACAGGCGATAAAATATGTCCGCTATGTAGAAGAATTGATCGGTGCTCCGATCGCACTTTTGTCTACAAGCCCGGAACGGGACGATACCATACTTGTTACCGATCCGTTTCATGATTAGAGTCGCGCATGTGGCTTGAGGTTAATCTCACAACAAAACCATAGGTTTGGGTGAATGGCAGATTTCGTTGCAGTATTGAGAAAGACAATTGACGGGCTTGCGGACCCAACTCCCGAGCTCCGTCAACGTGTGTACGCAAAAGCTCGCGCAACGATTGAGCAGAAACTAGTCACGCTGAATGCGCCTGAAGCTGTAGCAAAGCGTCAGATTGCTGCGCTTGACGATGCAATTTCTGAGGTCGAAGCCAGTTTTGCACCGGCTGACGAAGACATAGCGCCGGTACCGGAGCCATTGCCGGTTGCGCCACCCCCAACGGTTCCCGAGGTAGTTGTTGCGCCACCGCCGCCAGTCGCTAAGGCGGAGCCAACACCAACACCCGCGCCGTCGTGGACGAGAAGCGAACCTGCAGCCACGCCTCCATTTGTGCCTATCGAAACACAACCGGATGCTCTTGAAGATTTCCTGTCCAGCCAGGACAGGAGCAAACCAAGTGCAGGGCCAGAAGAAGAGGATTTTTCAGTAGGCGCTCCCGAACGTTCAAACTTATCGCGCGATGCGATCGACGACGAAGGCTTTGGGGTACGTGGTGGTGACGACGATTCACGCAGTGATTACGGTGTCTATACACGCGGGCCGCTCAAGCAGCCGGAACCCAAGCGGTCTCTTGTGCCGCTTATCAGCATAGCGGCATTGCTTGCGGTTGTCGCAGGCGTTGCCTATGCGGGCTATACTTGGAGGGATGATATCTCGAAACAGGCGAGCGCCGCTAAAG
Source organism: Phyllobacterium sp. YR531 (assembly GCF_000282595.1). GTDB lineage: Bacteria > Pseudomonadota > Alphaproteobacteria > Rhizobiales > Rhizobiaceae > Phyllobacterium. The sequence continues at coordinate 140,671 of NZ_AKIZ01000037.1, read as the reverse complement.
ATTATATTGTCAGCCTTACAAGCAGCAGCGAACCAACTCCCGCTCCAAAGCCGACCCAGACAGCGGCGACACAGCCAACGCCTCAGCAGCCTGTCAAACCGGCTCAGCCAGCAGCTACACCTACGGCTGCACCAAATTCGACAGAGCCAAAAGGCGAGCCCAAGCTCACTCAAAGGCTACTTCCCGATGGTCAGGAAATTGATCCCGGCCGTGCCAATGACACACCTTCAGTCGGTGAAGGAACCTCGGTAGCCACGTCAACTTCAGACCCGGCTGCTCAACCGGCAGCACCAGGTCAGCAACCGGCGGGACAGACCCAGCCGCCGGCAGCCTTGCCGATTGGCCAGAAAGCATTCTTTTATGAAGAACGTTCGGGTCAAGATGCCCAACGTCGTGAAGAGGGCGGTGTCGTCTGGTCTGTTGTGCAGGAATCTCCTGGCAATGATCTACCGCCAGAACCTGCAATACGCGCTGAGGTGAATATTCCGGAACTTGCGATCAAGCTGCGCATGATCATTCGCCGCAATGGTGACAAGACCCTGCCGGCAAGCCATCTCATCGAGATGATTTTCACAGTGCCTGAAGGTTTTGCCGGTGGCTCCATCGATAATGTTTCGCGCATGACATTCAAGGACAGGGAAGAAGCGCCGGGTAGCCCGCTCGTTGCGATACCGGCAAAGATCGCCGATAACTTCTTCATCATCGCCATGAATGATGCCAAAACCGCAGTCGATACAAATACTTCGCTTATGCGTCGTATGTCCTGGATCGATATTCCGATAGCTTACAAGACTGGACGCCGTGCTCTGATTACACTCGAAAAAGGCTTGCCGGGTGAGCGCGCCTTTGATGAAGTGCTCAAGTCATGGGCAGCCAAAGCTGGCGGTTAATAGATACAAAAAAGGCCGCTTGAAGCGGCCTTTTTTTAGTGCGGGAGCCTTCAGCGTGCGTCAGCACCGCCGGAAACCAAGGCCTTCTGCTGACGAATAGCAGCAGCCTTGACGGCATCCTGAACCTTTTCAAAAGCGCGAACTTCGATCTGCCGGACACGCTCGCGGCTGATGCCGAATTCGGTCGACAAGTCCTCAAGTGTGATCGGATCGTCTGCCAATCGGCGTGCCTCGAAAATCCGGCGTTCGCGTTCATTCAGGGATGACATGGCACCGGAGAGCATCTCACGGCGGTTTTCCAGCTCGTCCTGTTCGATTAGCATGGTTTCAGCACTATCATGATCATCGACCAGCCAATCCTGCCAATCGCCACCAGCTTCGCCATCGGAGGACCGGATCGGCGCGTTCAATGATGCATCGCCGGAAAGACGGCGGTTCATCGAAACCACTTCATCCTCGGATACGCTCAGTCGCGTTGCGATTTCCTTGACCTGTTCAGGGTTCAGATCGCCATCATCTAGCGCCTGAATCTTGCTCTTCACCTTACGCAGGTTGAAGAACAGGCGCTTTTGATTGGCAGTTGTGCCCATTTTGACTAGGCTCCAGGAGCGCAGGACATATTCCTGAATGGATGCCTTGATCCACCACATGGCATAAGTCGCCAAACGGAAACCCCGCTCCGGTTCGAAGCGTTTGACAGCCTGCATCAAGCCAACATTGCCTTCAGATATGACTTCGCCTATCGGCAAGCCATAACCGCGATAGCCCATTGCGATTTTCGCAACGAGACGCAGATGGCTGGTCACCAGCTTATGTGCGGCTTTCGCATCAGTATGCTCAAGATACCGCTTGGCGAGCATGTACTCTTCCTGCGGTTCAAGCATTGGAAACTTACGGATTTCTTCAAGATAACGGGTAAGACCGCCGTCACCGCCTAGAATACTTGGAAGATTTTGGGCCACAGAGCACCCCTCCTCGTTTGAAATGAACCTCCATTATCGGCAGGTTCGCAGCAACTGCCCGCCCAAAACATTGGCGCGAGCAGATTAATGCTATGCATATATAGGTATCATTTTGTCAAAAACACGGTGCATTTCGACATGAAACAAAGCGTCACATAAATGTGAACAATCAGGTCATATTACGTGCACCCGCCTAAACGCACAAAACTGATAATGGTTCCCTAGTGTTTGTACCCGCGAAAGGCTTGCAGCAGTTTGAACATATCTTCCGGCAGCGGAGCTTCAAACCGCATGATCTCGCCTGTTGTGGGGTGTTCGAACGCCAGCAGTCGCGCGTGAAGTGCCTGACGGTCGAAGCCTTTGACGATGGACTGCAATGGCTCATCGAATTTGTTCGCTTTGGTTTTATACGCTCCGCCATACTCCATATCGCCAACAAGTGGATGGCCAATATGGGTCATGTGTACGCGAATCTGATGAGTCCTGCCCGTTTCCAGTTGGCATTCAATCAGGGATGCCAGCGCTGTTGAGTCTTCACGCGCGCCGAAACGCTCCAGCACTTCAAAGTGCGTGACAGCGTGCCGTGCATCTTCGCGCTCCTCATGAACGATAGCCTGTTTGGTCCGGTCGCGGTGTGAGCGCCCCAAATGCGCATCTATAGTGCCAGTCGTTCTATCAGGCGTACCCCAGACGATGGCAAGATAAGCGCGTTCAAGGTCTCCAGTACGGCCATGATCGGCAAATTGTGCACTCAAATGCCGATGAGCAAGATCATTCTTGGCCACGACGATCACGCCACTGGTTTCTTTATCGAGCCGGTGAACAATCCCCGGTCTCTTAACGCCACCAATTCCAGAAAGCGTATCGCCGCAATGGTGGATGAGCGCGTTGACGAGCGTGCCCGTCCAATTGCCATTGCCGGGATGCACGACGAGGCCTGCCGGCTTGTTGATAACAACCAGATCGGTGTCTTCATAAAGAATGTCCAGCGGAATATCTTCACCTGTTGGCGTAGCGTCTTCCGGTTCCGGAACGATGATCTCTATGTTCATCCCGTCGCGAAGTTTGTGTTTGGTCTCACTGACGACTTTGCCGTCAATTGTGACCTGGCCGCTGCTTATCAGAGATTGGATGCGATTTCGGGAAAGGTCAGGCGCCAGTTGAGCAGACAACCAAGCATCAAGACGCTTGCCGGCAGCATCGTTATCGGTAATTAGCGCTTTCAAAAACCTAGTCCCTTCGTTACAGAGGCCTACCGCGCCGCGTCCGCTCATAGCTGGATGTGGAACTGCGTTCTAACCTCGGAGATGCCTTGCATGGCAAATATTAATCCAGACCTGGATGGCGATGAACAGCCCCTTGACCCGGCTATGGAGCGGGTCCGCCGCAAGATGATCCGGCTGCTTGCTGTGTCCATCGGTATTATGGTCATTGGTCTTATGGCGGTGCTTGCCGCCATTGTCTACAAGATTAACCAGCCGGTGGAAGATGTTGCGTCTGCGCCAAGTGTTGCTTCACCGGGCCAGCCTCTCGGGGCGGCACTGGCAGGCGAGTCTATCACGCTTGACCCGGGAACCCGGATTCTCTCGCACAATCTTTCGGATAATACGCTTTCGCTGGAAACCCGACTTGCCAATGGCACTCGCCAGATCCTCCTCTACGACGTTGCGACCAAGCGTGTGATCGCGCGTATTGCCGAGGCTGATGGTAATTAGCCAATAGAGTGCCATGGTCGCAAATGGCCATTGCACTTTTCGCCTGCCTTGATTATACCCGCCACATACTGCGATGCGCCCATCGTCTAGCGGTTAGGACGGCGCCCTCTCACGGCGCAAACAGGGGTTCGATTCCCCTTGGGCGTACCAAAACTCTTCGAAACGTTAGCTGACCCAGTTATGCTCAACCTGCCCTTGGCAGGAGCGGCGATAATTTGCCGAGGTTGACCTGTTCATCAACCCAGCGCTGTTCGTTGCCCCAAGAGTGTCTTTTCCAGCCCTGCCAGCTAAAGCCGCAAAACTCGACCCGGGTTGAATCCAGCCGAAACGTTTCAATCGTATACCGAATTGCAAGTAGCCCTGAGCTGGGGAAAACACTGTTGAGTTCGCTTTGAGAAATATCAAGTATGCGACAGGTCTCGTAGTAGAAATCAGCGGAAATTATGGTTGCCTTCTTTCCAAGCGCCTCAATCTTTTTAAGTGTTTCCGCTGTCCAGTCAGCTTTTCGACCTTTGATGCGTGACAGAAAGTTTGGCCTTGGATGATAGTGCTTCACTATGGAGGGGTGGTAAGGGAGAATAATCTCCTTCGCATCCAGTACAAATGGTTCCTGCCAATAGGCTGGCGTTTCCAGCCGCGCCTGCATGGACTTACCGGAGTTCATTAGAAAAAGAATATCGGTCTTGGTGCCGGTCAAGTCTGGCTGAATATTCGCTTCGTTGAAACGGATCACGAGATCGGCACGATCAATGGCGTCAGCCAGGCCGGGTTCAACAGGCCCGTTGCCGACGATAACAATCCGTTTTACCGCCTCGGATGAACTTGTCATTTAATCAGCCAGTTTTCTTTTTTTTGACCTGGGACATGCGCGGTTTGGTTTCGAGGCCGCTTTTGTACAGATTGTTCCGGTCGAGAACTTTCACATCCCGTTCGCCGCACAGGGCCATGGTAATGTCGAGCTCTTTACGGATGATCTCTAAAGCCTCCGTTACGCCAGCCTTGCCTCCAGCGCCCAGACCATAGAGAAACGCGCGGCCAATGAATGTGCCTTTTGCACCAATTGCCAATGCTTTCAGAACGTCTTGGCCGGAACGTATGCCACCATCAAACAGCACTTCTATCTTGTCGCCAACAGCATCGACGATTTCTGCGAGTACGGAAATTGACGATGGTGCGCCATCCAATTGTCGGCCACCATGGTTGGAAACGATAATTGCATCGGCGCCGGTGGCTGCAGCAATCTTTGCATCTTCAACGTCAAGAATGCCTTTGATGATAAGCTTGCCGCCCCAACGTTCCTTGATCCATGCGACGTCGTTCCAGGAGAGGCGGGGATCGAACTGTTCTGCAGTCCAGACCCCGAGCGAAGACATGTTTTCCACACCCTTGGCATGACCAATAATATTGCCGAAGCTACGGCGCTTTGTTTTGAGCATGCCCATGCACCATTGCGGGCGGGTCATCATCTGCCAAAGAAATGCAGGTGTCATTTTGGGCGGCGCGGAAAGGCCATTGCGAATGTCTTTGTGCCGCTGTCCTAGGATTTGCAGGTCGAGTGTAAGCACCAGCGCGGAACATTTGGCAGCTTTCGCACGATCGATCAGATTATAGATGAAGTCACGATCACGCATGACGTAGAGCTGAAACCAGAAAGGCTTCTTGGTGACCGATGCAACGTCCTCAATGGAGCAAATGCTCATAGTAGACAATGTAAACGGAACGCCGAATTCTTCAGCCGCCTGAGCTGCCAGCATTTCACCATCGGGGTGCTGCATGCCTGTCAAACCTGTCGGGGCTAGAGCAACCGGCATTGATACCGTTTGACCCACCATCGTGGTCTCAAGCGTTCGGTCAGTCATGTCGACGGCAACACGCTGGCGCAGCTGGATTTTGGCGAAATCCTCTTCATTGGCGCGGTAGGTACTTTCGGTCCAGGCGCCGGAGTCTGCATAATCAAAGAACATTTTTGGAACGCGGCGCTGCGCGATTTTTTTCAAGTCGGCTATTTCCAAATTCTTTGCCATGATCATCCCGCTATAGTTGTGGTGTTGTTTTCATATGAATGGCCTTTTGAGGCAAGGCCCTTGCATGCATAATCATATACGAGTGGGTGCTTCACGAGTAAATGGTTTGTCATTGCCTTTGAAACATCGTTATGGTTCGCTGCCATTCTTACCAATGCTCCACAGGATTCGCTCCCATGCCAAAACAGCCCCTTCTCATTCTCGGACCACTCATGCCCTATCTCATTGAGGAACTGGGCAAGAAATATGAGATTGAAAAGCTGTATGAAGAAAAAGATGCATTGGGCTTTCTGCAAGCCAATGCCGGGCGCTTTGAAGCAGCCGTAACCAGTACGTTTACGGGACTGAAGGCCGACATGATCGACCTTTTGACGGCGGTGAAGATTGTCTCATCTTTCGGCGTTGGTACGGATTCTCTTGACGTTGCCTATGCCAACAAAAAGGGCATAAAGATCGCCAATACGCCGGATGTACTTAATGAGGACACGGCAAATATGGCGATCACGCTTCTGCTTGCTTCGACAAGAGATATCGTTGCCAATGATCGTTTTGTCCGGGAAGGCCGTTGGGCCAAGGGCGAGGCAGCTCCTCTCGCACTCGGTATTGAAGGCAAGAAAGTCGGTCTTGTAGGGTTGGGACGCATCGGTAGTGTGATCGCCGACAAGCTCTTGGCCTTTGGCTGTGAAGTCGTCTATCACACGCGCAACAAGAAGCCCGATGTCCCATTCAGGCATTATGAAAATCTGGTTGAGATGGCCGGAGACTGCGCGGCGCTTATTGCCATTTTGCCGGGTGGTGATGCAACGCAGGGCGTTATTTCCCGCGAAGTCCTGCAGGCGATTGGACCGCAGGGAACCTTCATCAACGTTGCTCGTGGCACCGTCGTGGACGAAGTTGCCTTAGTAGAGTTGTTGAAGTCGAAGAAGCTTGGGCGCGCAGGGCTCGACGTGTTTGTCGATGAGCCTAACGCCCCAACTGAGCTGTTCGCATTGGATAATGTGGTCCTGCAGCCGCATATGGGCAGTGCCACGGTTGAGACCCGCAAAGCCATGGCTGACCGGGTTGTCTCCAATCTCGATAATTACTTCGCGGCCAAATAGCCCCGAAATATTATCCGAAGACTACAGTCTTGTGGCCGTTGAGCATGACGCGTGATTCAAGATGCTTCTTGACCGCGCGTGCCAGCACGCGGCTTTCAATGTCGCGGCCCGTGGCCACAAAATCTTCGGCGCTCATGGCGTGGGTAACCCGTTCGGTTTCCTGCTCAATGATAGGACCCTCATCGAGATCCGGTGTCACGTAGTGCGCCGTTGCACCAATAAGCTTCACGCCGCGCTCAAAGGCCTGATGGTATGGCTTCGCGCCTTTGAAGCTTGGCAGGAACGAGTGGTGGATATTGATAACCTTGCCGAACAGCCGCTTTGATAGATTGTCGGAAAGAACCTGCATATAGCGTGCAAGGATTACGAGGTCAGCGCCTGTATCCTTGACGATCTTGAGCAGGGCATCTTCCTGCTCTTTCTTGTTATCCTTCGAAACTGGAAGCACATGATAGGGGATGCCCTCATGCTCCGCAAAGCGCCGGCTATCCTCGTGGTTGGAGACAATGGCGGCAACCTCTGCATCAAGCCAACCTACTTTAATCTGGTAAATCAGATGCAGCAGTGCATGGTCGAAGCGCGAGACCATAATGATTATTTTTGGCTTCTTTGACTGGTCGATGAGGCTTGTTTTCATGTCGAAACGAGAAACAGCCGGCTTCAATGCGCGCTCGACGTCATCCTTGGATGTACCCTCAGCAGCGGTGAATGCGATACGCATGAAGAAACGGTTGGTCTGGCGATCCCAGAATTGATTGCTTTCGGCAATATTTGCATCCATGCCTGCCAGCTCGGTCGTTACAGAGGCAACGATCCCCGGGCGGTCTTCACAGGTGAGCGTCAGGACATAATTCTGGTCTGGCATGGGAACTCCGTCTGTCGTCATTCAATTGTCTTAGGCAAGTGTGCCGGATCATAGGGTGCGTCAGGAAAATGCGTCGACACAAAAACGAAGTGCTCAGTCCTTTTTCCGGCATCATTGAGGGCGGCCATGGCGTTTACCCCCGTAGAATGAGTCCATCTCAGGAGTGGGGCTTGGTGCCATACCAACGTGGCGTATAAGTCCAATCCCCGCCGCCGGCCTTGGGAAAGCTGCGGGTCAGGGATGAACCAACGACGACGACTGTACGCATATCAACCTGTTCCGGCGTCAAATCTCCCAGCCGGATCGTTCGAAGGGTCTCGGCAGGCCTGCCAATATCACGGCCGAGAACAACGGGAGTATCCGGCTTGCGGTGCTGGCGGAGCAGCTCAATCGCACGTGGTAGCTGCCAAGGCCGCGGCTTGGAGATTGGATTATAAAAGGCAAAAGCAAAGTCGGCTTCAGCGGCCAGAGAGATACGCTTTTCGATAATTTCCCAAGGCTTCAGATTGTCCGACAGGGAAATGATACAAAAATCATGGCCGAGCGGTGCACCGCTTTTACCTGCAGCGGCAAGTGCCGCCGAAACACCCGGCAGTATTTCCAGTTCTACATCGTGCCAGGCAGGGTTATCGGATTCATGCAAAGCTTCAATCACTGCAGTTGCCATGGCAAAAACGCCCGGGTCGCCCGATGAGATCATCACCACGGACCGGCCTGTTGCAGCAAGGTCAAAAGCATGGCGGGCACGTTGCATTTCTTCGCGATTGTCTGTCGCATGAATGATCTGGTTCGCACGGAAAGTGCCAGCCATACGGATATAGGTTTCGTAGCCAAGGATGTCCTGAGCCTGCTTCAAGGCCTGTTTGACTGCGGGAATCATGAAATCAGGATCGCCGGGTCCAAGACCTATGACAGTAAGCTTGCCGCGCGGACGGCTTTGCTCATTGTCAGAACTGGATTGATAGACAAGTTCATTCTCGCCTGCCTCTGCGCTGCCTGATGTTACGCGTATCAGTAGCTCGCCATTTTCATCGAGGGGTAATCGCGCATCTGCAAGCCACGGTGCGTTACCCTCGATACGCACGGTTTTCCCGGCAAGCATGTCTGCAATGAATGTTTTTGCCTTTTCGGGGTTCTTCAGTTGGATTCCGGGTGGCGGGTTCAGCAAACAAGTGCCAAATCGAAGCTCGCCTGACGTCGTGATCGCTGGCGGTACATCGAGAATGGCAGCAATCTGCCGCGCAAGTACATTGACGCCAGTTGTCCCGCCGAGCAGCGGCACGACGGCACTACCGTCATCCGCTACAGCCAAAACCGGTGGTTCGGCTCCCTTGTTTTCCAGAATGGAAGAGAGGGAACGGATTGTAATTCCCGCTGAACAGAGTGCAATAATGGGGTGACCGGACTGATAAAACTGGCGGACAGTATCACCGAAATTTTCAAAGCTCTCATCGGCACCATCAACACGGGTGTTCAAGCCATAAATGATGCTGTCTTCCAAGCCCGATTTGATTTGCCTTGCGGTTTGCAAACCCAAGGCCGAGAGGACCAGAATGATTGGAGAAGAGGTCATTCGCCGTTGCCTTGCCACTTTTCTCCAGGCACCAGAATAAGCGAGAAATAGGGTGACGTTGAGGGATCAACTTCCGTCAGCGGAATGATTCGCTGGGCGTCCATCGTCGCCCGCTCCACATAAAGCGCCCGATCCATCAGGCCGAGCTCAGCAATAACATCTCGAACCTTGGCAAGGTTTTTGCCGAGCTTCATGATCGCAGCAGCTTCGGTTGCAGCCAACCGCGTCTTCAATTCGTCAGAAGGCAGAACGCCGGAAAGAACTGTGAGCGTCTGGTTGCGATAGACCAGCGGTGCCCCCAGAACGGCGGCACCGCCGAGGATTGAACATACCCCCGGCACCACTTCCGTTTCATATTCTGAGGCCAGACGATCATGAATATACATGAAGGAGCCGTAGAAAAAGGGATCGCCCTCAGCGATAACAGCAACATCTGATCCCGCATCAAGATGCGTACGCAGAAGGGCGGTGATTTCGCTGTAAAAATCGCTGACAATTGCCTCATAATTCATATGGGCAGGCAATATTTCCGTTGTAACGGGATAAACCAGCGGCACAAGCAACTGGCTGTCATTGAGATATTTCTCGACGATGGTCAGGGCATTGCCCTTCTTGCCCTTGGCGGCATGATAGGCAACAACCGGAGCAGCTTGGAGCAAGCGCAAGGCTTTCAGAGTTATGAGTTCGGGGTCGCCCGGGCCTACACCCAGACCGAACAATCTTCCTTTGCCCGGCATTACTCTTTCTCCGACGCGAGCGCGTTGATCGCTGCTGCCGCCATGGCACTGCCGCCGCGCCGCCCATGAACGACAACAAAGGGAATTCCATAGGTATTCTCTGCGAGTGCAACTTTCGATTCCATCGCGCCCACGAAGCCAACAGGGAAGCCAAGCACCAGTGCCGGGCGTGGAGCGCCTTCTTCAATCATTTCCAGAAGCCGGAAAAGAGCCGTGGGAGCATTGCCAAAGGCAACCACAGCACCCGCCAGATGGGGTCGCCAAAGTTCGAGCGCCGCTGCGGATCGGGTATTGCCCATTTCGGCAGCCAATCCAGCTACCGAAGGATCATTCAGCGTGCAGATGACCTGATTGTTATGGGGCAGCCGTGCGCGTGTCACGCCTTCGGCAACCATGCGGGCATCACAGAGGATAGGTGCGCCAGCGAGTAAAGCATTGCGCCCCGCGGTCGCAGCATTTTGTGAGAAAGCAAGGTCATGAATAACATCAACCATGCCGCAGGCGTGGGCAACACGCACGGCCAGTTTTTCAAGATCTGCAGGAATAGCGCTCAGATCAGCTTCGGCACGGATAATTGCGAAGGAGCGATCATAGATCGCTTGGCCATCGCGAATATAGTCAAGCATGTAAGGGCCCCCCGGAGCCGAATTTGGCGCCGATGAGATCGGCCGATTCTTCGATAGTGCGATTGCTAGCCAATAGCTTGCCAAATCGCGACGGTCCATTGGTCGCGTGCAGAAAGATGTCGTAATGACCCGCGGAGGTTGCAACGAGTGTTACGGGTTTCGCCAAAGGCGATGCGCAGGACTTGCTGCAACCAGTAAGATGGATTTGCGGAATATCTGCTTTTCCAGCCAAGAGGGCGGCAAGCCTGATACCATCCAACTGCGTTGATGCCAGCGCTGATTTGCAGCCCGCTGCCCCTGAACAGCTTATCATTGTGGCCAAGGGCTCGAGGGAACTGGTAGAGAGCCCCAAGACGCGCAACGCGTCACACGCAGCGGTAGCGTGTTCGTTTGCGACGCCGGAAAAAAGAATGCTCTGCCAGGGTGTCAGCTGCAACGCCGCGGAACTGTAGCGGTCAGCTATAGAGGCCAAGTTGCGCAGCATATCGGGGTTCAGGCGACCAAGTGACGGCATTGCGCCAACGGTACAATGTTCGAGGTTGGGTGTTCTCACGATGCCGAGATGCCCGTTTTCTTTTGGTGAGGTTCTACGCCATTCTCTGACGCGGGCAGCTTGCAGAGAAATAGCAAGTTTCTGCTTGATTAAATCGACAAATTTCTCTTTGCCAATATCAGCAAGCATATGACGCAGACGCGATGCTTCTGGGTGATCGCGGTTCCATTCGATAAAGAGATCAAGAATTGCAGTAACAAGTTTGAAGGTCTGATTTGCGCTGACCATACCCAGAGTTGAAAGATCGCTCGTATCCACAGGTGGAACACCCGCGATGCCGAAAGCGTAATCCGATGCCAAGTCTCCCGGGTTGATCGGGCTTAACCAGACATCATGCGGATGGGTGACCATCGCAATATTTTCGCCGCCATCAACAAAGATACAGAATTTCGGCGAAAGCGTTTGATAAATAGGACTGGTTTGCAATTCTCGTAGGATACTCGTTGCAAGAGGTCGGATGTCGACTCTCGTTTTGTCGGCTCCAGCAAACGGGCTGATCATGACGTTGCGCACGTCATCGCCCTTGTCCGTTAAGGGCCCTAGTCCAAGTCCGAGCAAGCTATCGATCAGCGCATCCTCGTTGTGCGGTTGAACACCGCGAATTTGCACATTTGCCCGATTGGTAACGTCGATAATCCCATTGCCAAATTGCTCGGATGCGTCAGCGATTCCTCTCGCCTGATCTGAAGTAAGTTGGCCAAAAGTCAGCTTTACCCGACATATACCACCATCGCGCGCCTGCGCCATGCGAAACAAGCCTGGACAGGCGCATCGCCGGTCATGGACTAAAGTTTCGCGTGCGTTTTTCAATTCGAGGCTCATGGCTTTGATGGTTTTACAGGATGGTTCAAGGTGTGCCAACCATTCTCATTGCTTCGTGCTTCGTTGACCCGTCCGTTCCTTTCATGCATGCATGCGTCGGATATTCAATGGGATACATGATGACGCAGTGGCTGACGGTAATAGGGATAGGTGAAGACGGGTATGATGGCCTTGGCCAGAATGCGCGCGATGCATTGGCTGCGGCTGGTACGATATTCGGAGGGCAGCGCCATCTCGATTTCTTGCCTGCGGAGCTTGGTGCGAAACACGTAACCTGGCCTACGCCATTTTCGGATGCATATGCCATGTTGCTTGCTTTGCGCGGTAACAATGTAGCAGTACTTGCCAGCGGTGATCCAATGCATTTCGGCATGGGCGCTACGCTGACGCGATATGTCAGCCCGGATGAAATGCTGGTTTTGCCATCACCATCATCATTCTCTCTTGCAGCCGCCGCCATGGGGTGGCCTATACAGGATACGCAATTGCTAAGCGTCCATGGGCGTCCGCTTGAGACATTAGCCAAGTCTTTTGTGCCCAATGCAAAGCTGCTGATCCTTAGCAATGATGGCGAAACGCCCGCTCATGTAGCGCGACTTCTGATCGAATCCGGATTTACGTCCGCACACTTGTCGGTGCTGGAACATTTGGGTGGTGCGTCAGAAAACAGGATCGAGGGTGTAGCACAAAGCTGGGATAAACTGCGATGTGCAGATCTTAATGTGCTGGCCGTGGATTGTGGAGCGCCCGAGCAATTTGCACTTTCCTATCCTGTTATTGGCGGGTTGCCCGATGAGGCATATCAACATGACGGGCAACTGACCAAGCGAGATGTGCGTGCAGTGACGTTGGCGCATCTGGCACCGCTGCCGGGTGAAACATTGTGGGATGTCGGTGCAGGCTGTGGATCAATCGGTATTGAATGGATGCGCTCGCATCCGGCCTGCCGAGCATTTGCAATTGAGGCTGATGAAAAACGGCAATCCCTGATTATGCAAAACAGTAAAACTCTGGGCGTTCCTGAGCTGGAGCTTGTGCGCGGCCAAGCCCCGGGCGTGCTCGCAAAGCTCAACTCGCCAGATGCGATTTTCATTGGCGGCGGCGTGACGGATGATGGCGTGCTGGAGGCGTGTTGGCTTGGCCTGAAACCTGGCGGGAGGCTTGTCGCAAATGCTGTCACAATCCAAAGCGAGATGGCACTAGTGAAATGGCGGGAAATTTATGGGGGAGAACTCATCAAGCTCCACGTTTCGCATGTGCAGCCGCTTGGCAATTTTGATAGCTGGCGATCGGCGCTGCCAGTCACTATTTATACCGTGCGCAAGCAGCCGTAATGATTGTCTACGCATGTCCACGACAGGATTAAGACAGGATTATGCTTTCTAAGGGGATCGGGAGATTGCAATCGGGTGGAAATTCATATTCTTAACGTATTAAAAGACGTTTGAATGCCGTCCTGAGAGCAATCAGGGAGTCAGGAGCAGGAAACACCCATGGCAACGTATAAGTATTTCATCTGGCCAATTCTTTTCACAATTTTCGGTCTCGCCGCTGGAGCCTGGATCGGTTTCATTTATTCCGGCAATGTACAGGGCGCTTTGGCTGTCTTGTTTATCTGCGCTGTTCTGGGTGTGCTGGAAATTTCGCTGTCATTCGATAATGCCATCGTGAATGCCAAAATCCTGAAAGATATGGACCCGGTCTGGCAGCATCGCTTTCTGACGTGGGGTATTATCATCGCTGTCTTCGGCATGCGTATCGTTTTCCCGCTTGCCATCGTGGCGGTTGCGGCATGGATCGATCCGATTTCTGCGATGAAGCTGGCAATTTCCAATCCTGAAGAATATGCGCGCATCATGAAAGAAGCCCATGTGGGCATTGCTGCCTTTGGCGGCACCTTCCTGATGATGGTGGGCCTGAAATTCTTCTTCGATCATGAAAAGGACGTTCACTGGATCAAAGTGATTGAAAGCCGCGCTTCACGCTTCGCTTCGATTCAAGGCATCGAGGTTGGCGTTGTCCTCATCCTGATCATTTTCTTCTCGCGGCAATTGGTCGGCGAGGATTCTGTTACGTTCCTCACATCGGCGATTTACGGTCTTCTGACATTCCTGGTCGTCGAGGGCATCGGTGCCTTACTGGATGCTACCCAGGAACAGATGGACACCGTTCACAAGGGGGGGCTTGGTGCATTCCTCTATCTGGAAGTGCTCGATGCAAGCTTCTCGTTTGACGGCGTTATCGGTGCCTTTGCGCTTTCGACCAACCTGTTCGTGATCGCAATTGGCCTCGGCATCGGCGCATTCTATGTCCGGTCACTGACGATCATGCTGGTGGAAAAAGAGACCCTGGGCCAGTATCGCTATCTTGAGCACGGCGCTTTTTATGCGATCCTCGTTCTTGCAGTCATCATGTATTGCCAGACGCTGGTTCATATTCCGGAGGTCATAACAGGCCTTATCGGAGCGGCGCTTATTATCTTCTCGCTGATTTCGTCGATCATCTATCGTCGCCGTAACCCGGAAGCTGTTGAAGCGTAAAGCCACAAAACGAATATTTTTTGAGGGAACAATTTTAGCGCCTTAGGGGTTGGACCTTTCTTGCCGAAAGGAGACTGCCCCATGGAACTTGATCCTCAAAACGCGTTTTCAGCTATTCAAGCGGCTGTTCGCCAAGCAAGCGCCCTTATCGTGACCTATTCATTTTCTGTAATAGGGGCGATATTGCTGCTGATAATCGGCTTTCTCGTTGCGCGCCTCATAGAACGCTGGGTCTACGCCGGTCTCGGGCAGGTCAGCGGTTTTGATATGACCCTGCGGCGTTTCTTTTCGAAGATTGCGCGCTATGTTGTCTTGGGTCTTGTGATCGTCATGGTCCTTGGCCAGTTCGGTATCCAGACCGCATCAGTGATAGCAGCCATAGGTGCTGTCGGTTTGGCCATTGGCTTGGCGTTGCAGGGAACTTTGCAGAACATCGCAGCGGGAATTATGCTGCTTGCGCTAAGGCCGCTACGTATTGGCGAATATGTGGAAGTCGGAAGCGTTACAGGAACTGTCGAAGAGATCGGGCTTTTTGCAACACGTCTGCGTGCGGCCGATGGCATATATGTGCTTGCGCCAAATTCCACTTTGTGGACGCAGCCTGTCAAAAACTTCACACGTAATGGCGCGAGACGAAACGACATCACCGTTACAATCGATAACGCGGAAGATTTCGACAAGATACAAAAAGTATTGACCGGCCTCGCCGACAAGAATCCCCACGTAAAGAGTGATCCGTCACCAAGCACGTTTATTGCCGAACTTGGAGAAAGCACGATGAGCATCACCTTGCGTTATTGGACTGCAGTGCCGGACTTTCTCGCTGCGAAAATTGACCTCAATAAGAGCGTGAGAAATGCGCTCAACGTAAAATAATAACAGGATGGGCCAGGGAACTGCTTCTGCAATGGCCCGTTCTACTTTGTGAATTTGACAGAGTAGGCAATAGAACATAAAGTGAACAGGCATGAAGAAGACGCTACAGGAACGCTTGGCAATTTTATCGGATGCAGCAAAATATGATGCATCCTGTGCCTCAAGCGGAACGACAAAACGCGATTCCTCCCGTTCCGGCGGTTTGGGCTCTACGGAAGGGTCAGGGATTTGTCATGCCTATGCTCCGGATGGGCGCTGTATTTCCTTGCTGAAAATACTTCTCACAAATTTTTGTATTTATGACTGTGCATATTGCATCAACAGATCGTCGAGTAATGTCGAGCGCGCCCGCTTTTCAGTAGAAGAGGTGATCTGGCTTACGCTTGAGTTCTATCGTCGGAACTACATTGAAGGACTTTTTCTTTCATCCGGAATTATCCGATCTTCCGATCATACAATGGAAGAGATGGTCAGAATCGCAAAAGAGCTTCGCACGACGCATAATTTTCGCGGATATATTCATCTCAAATCCATTCCCGAAGCCTCACAACACCTGATTGAAGAAGCTGGACTTTATGCAGATCGCCTCTCGATCAACATTGAACTGCCAACAGATTCAGGCCTTGCGAAATTCGCACCCGAGAAAAAACCCGGCAATATCCGCAAGTCGATGGGCGACCTTCGGCTGCAGATCGAGGCAGCAAATGATCCGACGCTACAGACTAAACGGCGCAAAAAATTCATACCGGGCGGGCAAAGTACGCAGATGATTGTTGGTGCGGATGCCGCTAGTGACTCTACAATTTTGCAAACAAGTTCAAGGCTTTATGGTAGCTACAGTTTGCGCCGGGTCTATTATTCGGCGTTCAGCCCGATACCGGATTCATCAAAAAACCTGCCGCTCATAAAGCCGCCACTGGTTCGCGAACATCGGCTTTATCAGGCGGATTGGCTCTATCGTTTTTATGGATTTGGTATTGAAGAAATCACTTCAGCCCGGCCGGATGGAATGCTGGATCTTGATCTTGATCCGAAACTTGCATGGGCTTTGGCTCATCGCGGAAAATTTCCCGTAAACATAAACAGAGCCGAACGGGAGATGCTTTTGCGAATTCCCGGGCTTGGGACGAAGACAGTCAAAGCCATTCTGGTAGCGCGCAAGCATCGTAGTCTTCGTCTGGACGATCTTGGGCGACTTGGTGTTTCCATCAAGAAGATAAAAGCATTCATTGTCGCCGAAGGGTGGTCGCCGCATAGTCTTATTGACAGCGCAGATCTGCGGGCAGTCTTCAGTCCAAAGCCTGAACAGTTGACATTGTTATGACTGTAGCAGCTTGTCTTGATACTGCAGCCAATTATGATGAATGGCGAAATATAGCCAAGGCAATGCTGGTCGATAACGTGCCACCAAAAGAGGTAGACTGGAATTACCAAGCCCGAGATTCAGGTAGTCTTCTTGATACATTGCCAACGACGCGATCACACTCGGCGGTTAAAGTAATTACTGTGCCAAAAGAGTTTGTCCCGCTGGCAGAAAAGGTCATCTGCCACTCAAATCCGCAGCGCTTCGATCTGCTTTACAGGCTGCTGTGGCGGCTGCAGAGCGAAAAGAAACTGCTTGAAATCCTGTCGGATGAAGACGTCGTGCTTGCCCACAAGATGGAAAAATCGGTCCGCCGCGACAGTCATAAAATGAAGGCATTTGTCCGCTTCAAGGAAATCCCCGAGCCTGACCAGCTATCGGGTGCAAGGCGTAAATTCTGGGCATGGTTCGAGCCGGATCATTTCATTGTCGAGCGCGTGGCGCCGTTCTTTCAAAGGCGGTTTACGGACATGGACTGGATCATCGCGACGCCGAAAGGTTCGGCGGTCTGGGACGGAACTGCACTCACAATGTCTCGTGATCCGGCAGTAAAATTGGATACAGACGACGCCACGGATGATCTTTGGCGAACCTATTTTGCCAATATTTTCAATCCTGCAAGACTAAAGATAAAGGCAATGCAGGCAGAAATGCCAAAGAAATACTGGAAAAACCTGCCAGAAGCCGATTTGATTCCGGACCTCATAAATACGGCCGAAGCGCGGGTGCAAGCAATGCGCGAACGGCAGGCGACAATGCCGCCAGTATTTCACGAGAGATTGCAGGCAGTGGTAAAAACTGAGAAGGACAAGCCGCCAGAAGCAGCGGGATCACTCGCCGATTTGAAGCACCAGGCAGAACAATGCACGCGCTGCGATCTATATAAAAACGCTACTCAAACGGTATTCGGTGATGGACCAGAGAATGCTGATATCATGTTCGTGGGCGAGCAACCGGGGGATCAGGAGGACTTGGCAGGGCTACCCTTTGTCGGTCCCGCCGGAAAGGTTTTTGACATGGCGCTTGATTTGGCCGGTATTGATCGAACCAAAGTATATGTCACCAACGCCGTCAAGCATTTCAAGTATATACCAAGGGGCAAAAGACGCATTCACCAGAAGCCGAATATGGGCGAAGTTCGAGCCTGCCGCTGGTGGTTAAAGAAAGAAATAGAATTCATCAAACCAAAACTGATTGTTGCGCTGGGTGCCACTGCTTTAACCTCGCTAACTGAAAAGCAACAGCGGCTATCCGACTTCCGGGGCAAAGAATTTCCCTTTGGTGCCGGTCAGAAATTGTTTGTAACTGTTCACCCTTCGTACCTTTTGCGCATTCCGGAAGAAGATATGAAACACGTGGAAACAGAGAAATTTATTAATGACATCCGTTTGGTGAAAAAGCTGGCTATAGCCAGCTAGGTGATCATCAATTCTTGCGATTTGCCTTGCGCAGCAAGAGCTTTCAAGTCTACGAACGTTCTCTCGATTTTCTCGTTTTCTGGTGTTCTCTTGCAGACCGTTTCAAAGCCCCAAATAGCTTCATATATATTGTCCTTTGTCGCACTTGTTGGCGTCCTTCAGCTTGGATTGCTTTCGGCGCTTCTGGCCGGTTTGCTGGTCTATAGTCTGGTACATATGGCAGCGCCTCTTCTTGGGCGGATGGGCGTTTCAAACGGCCTGACAAGAACAGTTGCGCTGGCATTACTTGCGCTAATTTTTATATTTATCGTTGTTGTTGGCGTGATGCGTGGCTTTGCCCTGCTGACCGATGGCTCGGAAGGCATTGTCTCGCTGTTCCAGAAAATGGCTGAAATCATCGATACAGCGCAACTTCATCTACCCACTTGGGCTCGCGATTATTTCCCTTCCAATCTAGAGGAGGTGGAAACCCTTGCAGCAGGCTGGTTACGCAATCATGCTGGCCAGTTACAGCTTGTCGGGCGGGATATTGGTATTTTGCTGATCCGGATTATCCTAGGCATGGTGATAGGCGGATTGATCGCGCTGACATCTGTCTCGCCCCATAAAAAGCCTGGCCCGTTGGCTGTGGCGCTAACCGAACGCGCAGCACTGTTAAGCAACGCTTTCCGCAATATCGTGTTTTCGCAGTTGCGAATCTCGGCCTTAAATACGTTTTTCACGGGCATTTTCCTTGCAGTAGTATTGCCCGCCTTCGGTATCCATCTGCCGCTTGTCAAAACGATGATTGCAGTAACATTTATCGTCGGTTTGCTTCCGGTAATCGGTAACCTGATCTCAAACACAGTTATTGTGATTGTGGCGCTCAGTGTTTCTTTTGTAGCGGCCGTTGGTTCGCTCGCATTCCTGATCATTATTCACAAGCTCGAGTATTTCATGAATGCGAAGATTATCGGATCGCGCATCAAAGCTGGCGCATGGGAACTGTTACTGGCCATGATTGTTCTTGAGGCTTGGTATGGCATCGCAGGACTTATCGCCGCTCCGATTTACTATGCCTATCTGAAGGACGAATTGAAGCTGCGCGGATTGATCTGAGTGCTGGAATTTCTTAGACGCTGATTCAACGGGACAGCTTGTTTTCAACCAAGCGCAACCAAATTGCAGCCATAGATTACAATTCTGCTTGCAGAATTGAGAGATTTGCTCGCATTTTTGGGTTTTTTCTGTGAAGCTGACACTTAATTGCTGCGCCCCGGGTTTCTCGCTGCTGTTTCGGGTGTTTCACGTAGCTGTTCGATGTGCGCACAGATTCCGCTGGCTCGTTTGCCACCTTCATTATAGGGTCTGAGACAATTTAAAATCTGGAGTTGCAAATGCCATCATTTCCAAATGAGGTCCGTTCAATCCTCAATCGCGTCATCGGATCGTCTCCGGCTGACCTTCGTTTGGTGGCGCAACGTCTGCATGATCACGCGGTCGAGGAACGCATGCCGGTCGACGAAGTGAAGCTGAATCTCGCACAGCTTGGCTATGCCAATATTTCGGATTTCTGCCGCGATCTCGATTTGCCGCCGCATGTTGCTGAACGTTGGGAACGCTTTGGTGTCTCGTCGGAGATGAAGCAGGTTTTTGGCATGTTGATCAACCAGCGGAAAAAGTTTGCGGCAGCGGCGGCAGAGTTTGAAGCCATCACCCATGTCGGGCTCATGGATTTTCTGCGCAGCCGCGGTGTGCTTTAGGTGCTTTGGTTTGATCATCAGCAATCACGCTCCGTCATAAGACTGTAGATAATGCGAACTAAGCTTCAAGCTCGCTGCACCGCGCAATAGATTGTGGTTTGCACAATGACTGTCGGCTAAGTTTTCTCAGACATTTCGATAACAGCTTCGTTTGTCATATAAGTTTCATTGTTCAAATGTATTTGACAAAAGACAAATGAACATGGACACTCTTCCGGCATGATGGGTCGCAAAGAACCCGCTATGCGTGGTGGAGGATTTTTCGTGGGCACGTGTCCCCTCGATTAAACCGAATCCCCTCAGGGAGGAGAAAACAATGAACAAGCTTCTTAAAATGACAATTGGTTTGCCAGCTCTGTTGGCTGTGTCGCTCGCCTTTGGTGTGGCTAATGCTGAAACATTGAGCCTTTATACGTCGCAACCCGATGCGGATGCGGCAAAGACTGTCGAGGCCTTCCGCAAGGTCAATCCTGATATCGAAGTACAGGTATATCGCTCCGGCACAAGCGACATCCTCGGCAAACTGGCCGCCGAATTCTCGGCAGGCGCGACGCAGGCCGATGTGTTGCTGATCGCCGATGCCGTGAGCATGGAAGGTCTAAAAAAGCAGGGCAAGCTCCAGTCCTACGAGAAAGCGAATGTCGAAGGATTCGACAAGGATTCCTACGATGCGCAAAAGACTTATTTCGGCAGCAAGCTGATTACGACAGGTATCGCTTATAACTCGGCTGCAACGTCCAAGCCGGAACATTGGGCGGATCTCGCCAAGCCTGAATATAAGGGCATGATCGTCATGCCGAGCCCGCTTTATTCCGGTGCAGCTGCTTATCTGCTCAGTGGATTTGTTGGCAATTCAGAACTTGGCTGGGGCTATTTCGACAAGCTGAAGGCTAACGAGACTGTAGCGGTACGCGGCAATGGCGCTGTGCTGAAATCTGTTGCGAGCGGTGAGAAGCCTTATGGCATTCTGGTTGACTTCATGGCCCTGAATGCCAAAGCCAAGGGATCACCAGTTGAATTCGTATTCCCGTCTGAAGGTGTTCCTGCGGTGACTGAGCCCGTCGCGATCATGGCAGGCTCCAAGAACCTTCCTGCTGCACAAAAGTTTGTCGACTTCATCCTTTCCGATGATGGACAGAAGCTGGCACTTGAACAGGGCTATCTCCCTGCCAAACCTTCCATTGGTCGTCCTTCGTGGTTGCCCGAAGGTGTGCAGGTAAAGGTTATGCCAATCGAAACCTTGAAAGTTCTTGAAGCGACCGATGCGGACAAGGCCAAGTTCTCGGAAATGTTCGGCGGCTAAGACGCTTCCGGCAAGAGAGTTCAACTGAGCTTCTTGCCGTTCCAGTTAGCAATTGCGTCGTGCGTGGTTCGACAAGCTCACCATGAGGAGGGTGGATGGTTGCAAAAACTGTTGCAGCGTCTCAGAGAAAAGCTCTTGCAAAGCACTACTTTCCTCATGGTGAGCCCCGTCGAACCACGCACGGCGATAATGCAATGGGTTTAGCACAATGAATGCTTGGGACCGTGAATGATTATTTCAGGTGAAAAGCGTCGGGGCGCCGATACAGCCCTGATCGCAGGTGTGGCGATCATCGTCGCGGTGCTTTCCATTGTGCCGATGCTGCGTCTCGCCTTTGAGATCGTAATGCCACAAGGCAGCTTTTCCGCCGCGCCGCTTCGCACAGCGCTCTCCGGTTCGGCCACGTGGACGGCAACTTGGCATTCTTTGCAGGTCGGCATAGGCGGTACATTGCTGGCAGTGGTGCTAGGTACCACCGTTGCCCTTCTGGTGAGCCTGACCAATGTGCGCGGACGCAGCAGCTTTGTTTTGCTTTATGTGGTTCCACTGCTCATCGCGCCGCAGGTGACGGCACTGGCTTGGCTACAGCTCTTTGGTCCTGCAAGCCCCTTTCTCAAACTTATCGGCATGGCCCCGGCGCTTGGCAGCAAGAACCCGCTTTATTCAACGACAGGAATTATCGCGCTGCTGGGCGTTCAATATGGGCCACTGGTTTTCCTTATGGTAAGAGCTGGCTTACGTAAACTACCGCGTGAACTTGTAGAAGCAGCACTAAGCAGCGGTGCTGGCAGGTGGACGGTTCTTCGTACAATCATTATACCCCTTATGACGCCTTCAATCATTGGCGCTACGGCTCTGGCCTTTGTTTCTTGCGTCGGCAATTTCGGCATCCCTGCATTTTTGGGCATTCCCGCAGGCTATCTCGTCCTGCCGACATTGATCTATCAACGTCTGGCTGGCGGTGGACCGGCGGTGCTTTCCGAAGTTGCCGTTCTTTCCATGCTTATCGGCCTTATCGCCATGGCTGGAATTCTGGCACAGGATTACGCATCCCGCCGCCGTGATTATCGTATTGCTTCCACTTCGCTCCCAGCCGCCCCATTTGAGCTTGGCCGTTGGCGACCCTTGGCGGAAACCGCCATGTGGATGCTTATCGTCATTGTTCTGGTCCTGCCTATTGTTGGACTGTTTCTGACGTCGCTTGTTGCAGCATATGGCGTGCCGCTCAGCATGAAGACCGTCACACTCGCCAATTATGCATTCGTGCTTTTTGAACATGCGGCGGCAAAACGGGCCTTCTTCAACAGTTTTGGCCTTTCCATTGCTGCCGCTGCTTTTGCAGTGCTTGTAGCGGTTCCGCTAGGCTATTTGATAACCTGGCGCAAACGGTGGTGGACCAACTTCCTCAATCTTTCGGCAGAACTGCCCTATGCGTTGCCGGGTGTGGTTTTGGCCATTGCCTCGCTGCTGTTGTTTCTTAAGCCGCTGCCGGTCATTGGCCTGCAGATATACAATACGATCTGGATTATTCTTTATGCCTATCTGGCGCGGTTCCTTGTGCTGGCATTGCGTCCGACGATCAGCGGGTTACATCAGATCGACCGTTCGCTTGAGGAGGCAGCGCAGGTCGCGGGGGCGGGACTTATCAGGCGCATGCGCACAATCGTCTTTCCCTTGGTTGCACCGGCAACGCTTGCCGGGGGCGTGCTGATTTTCATGACGGCATTCAGCGAACTGACTGTCTCAGCGCTGCTGTGGGCCTCGGGCTCGGAAACCATCGGCGTCGTTATTTTCTCCTTTGAGCAGGGCGGCGATTCCAATTATGCGGCCGCCATATCCACTCTGACCATTGTCGTGATTTTTGCGCTGATGCTGTTGACCAATCTGTTCGCACGCAGCCTTCCAAACGGAGTTCTGCCATGGCGGGATTGAAAATTGAAAATGTGACCAAGACGTTCGGCGATTTCGACGCATTGTCCAACGTTTCGCTTGATGTTGCCAATGGTGAATTCGTTGCGGTGCTTGGTCCTTCCGGCTGCGGCAAGACCACATTGTTGCGGTTGGTTGCGGGTTTCGAGCAGGTCAATAAAGGAACAATCACTGTTGGCGGCAAGGTCATGTCCGACTCGAAATTGAACGTGCCGCCGGAACAGAGACGGGTTGGGATCGTCTTCCAGAATTACGCCCTTTGGCCGCATATGACCGTTTCTGAAAATGTCGGCTACAGCCTGAAAGTAGCAAAGGTTGAAAAAACAGAGCGGGAGCGGCGCATTAGTGAAGCGTTGGCGCTGGTCGACCTGCAGGGTTATGGCGACCGCCGCCCGGCCAATCTTTCCGGCGGACAGAGACAACGGGTGGCCTTGGCGCGATGCCTCGTTTCAGCACCTTCGCTGGTGCTGTTCGATGAGCCGTTGGCAAATCTCGACGTTCACCTGCGCGCTTCGATGGAGGATGAATTTGCCTCCTTCCACAAGCGCACCGGCACAACGATCATCTATATCACCCATGATCAAGCCGAAGCCATGGCGCTGGCGGACCGTATTGCCGTGATGGATAGGGGACATCTGGTACAGTTTGCGACGCCGCGTGAGCTTTACGAGCAGCCGGCAACGCCGATGGTTGCTTCGTTCATCGCTCAGGGCATGGTGCTTCCGGCAAAGGTTTTGACTGCCGAAGCTGGCGGACAGTGCAAGGTGGAAGTCCTTGGACAGGAGGCGGTTTTCCGCTGCCGTGCCGGACAAGCCGTAACGGGCGATGCAAAGGTGTGCATTCGCGCCGCTGACATTATCCCTGCAACGAATGGCGGCATTGAGGTTACGATCAAGCGTAGCATCTATCGTGGCGGTGGATCGCGCATTGAGGCTGTTGCTGGAGATGAAACGCAGGAACTGCATTTCGATCTGGCTGATCCGAAACGGCTGGCTGAGGGTGAGACAACGCGCATTACAATCACCTCCGGTTGGGTCATTCCGGAGGCAAATGTCTGATGCGGATTGATCTCTATGGCGGCTTTGGAGAAAAGGGCCGGACCAGTGTTGGCATTGCAAGCGGCGGCAAAAACATTCTTTTGGACGTAGGCATTAAAGTTGGCGCGACGGGCAGGGAATATTATTCCGCCATCGACGACGCGGCCATTCAAAAGCTTGATGCCGTGTTCATTTCGCATGCGCATGAAGATCATATTGGCGGGCTGGCATGGTTGCAGTCACGCGGGTTTCACGGGCGCATTTTCATGACGGCGGAGACCTTTGCTGAGGCTGCGGCAATGCTGAACCAATATGGCGAGCAGGACCATGTGCAGGCTTTTGCAGTTGCAGCAAGAAAGGCGGAGCTTTTCACATCCGGCGATACAATTGACTTAGGGGGCTTGAGCGTATCAACCGGACGTTCCGGCCATGTGGCGGGCGGTGTATGGTTTGCAGCCAGCAACGGGCAAAAATCGGCTGTCTATACTGCCGATGTCGTCCCCGACAGTGCAGTTCTGGCCATGGACCCCATTCCGCGCTGTGATCTGCTGGTGCTTGATGCCTCCTATGGCGATGACGCCGTTTCGAGCGAGGAGCGAATTGCCGCGATCCGGCATTGGATTGCAGAGCGCCCCGATGGTTGCCTGTTGCCGGTGCCGCTTTCCGGTAAGCCGCTGGAGTTGATGGCGATCCTGCCCGAGCGCTTTGCCATCCATGGCAGCATGCGCGAGCCTGTGGCGGCACAGATTGCCGCAAAGGGCGCCTTTCGCACCGGGGTTGATGCATTGCTAGCGGAGCGGCTGGCCAACGCTCTGGACTGGTCGGAATTTGATTCTCTGCCGGACTGTCCGCTGATGACTTTTGATGGCATGGGAAGCGCCGGACCATCGGTGGAAGCGATAGGCCGGGCGGCAGACCAGCAATATCCGATCCTGCTGACCGGTCACATTCCACCCAATACGCCAGCAGCCGAACTTTTTGAGACACAGTGTGCGGCGTGGATAAGGTTGCCAACTCACCCGACGCGGCAAGGCAATGTGGCAATCTGGGAGGGGGCAGGGCGTCCTGCAACACTTGGTCATTCGTGCTCACTCGCATCACTGGCTGCACTGAAACAATACCTGCCTGCGCTGGACGATACGGCGCGTACCGGCGGGCATATCGACATATGAAAGCGACTGCTATGAAAATTCTGGTTTGCAATGATGATGGCATTGATGCGCCGGGGTTGGCTGTTCTGGTGGATGTTGCAAGGCAATTGACGGACGATGTCTGGGTCGTCGCGCCTGACGGCAAGCGCACTGCGGCGGGCGCTTCCATTACAGTTGGCAGGCCATTGACCATGCGGGAGATTGAACCGAAGCGCTACTCCTGTTCGGGGACGCCAGCCGATTGCGTGGTGACCGCGATGAGTTGGCTGTTCAAGGAGGGTGCGCGACCCGATCTGGTGCTTTCAGGTATTAATGACGGGCGCAACGTGGCGGAAGATCTCGCCTATTCGGGCACGCTCGGTATTGCGCGCGAGGCTAGTTTTTGGGGCATTGCCGCAATCGGGTTTTCGCGGGTTAAAAAGCCTGAGCAGACGGCAAATGACGTCAAATGGCTTGCCGATTTTGTCAGGACACTGTGGAAAGAGCGGGATGAGTGGGTGCTTGAAGGGCACTGGCTGAGCGTCAATCTGCCAACCTCGCTACCTGCAGAAATTCGCCAGCCGCGTATCGGGCGGGACAAGATTGCGCTGACATCCGACGTGGTGAGCAATGACGGCGACGTGACGGTTCTCAACGTGCCGCGCGGGCGTGCGCATACGAGCGAAGAGGGGGACGATAATGATCTGATCGATCGCGGCTATGTCTGCGTCAACCGGCTTAACTGGTTTGGGCAGGCGCAGCTTGATGCAGAGCTGCTTGAAAGTCTTTAAAAGTGATCAGCCGCGTCGTGCGATCAGGATACCGAAGATCACAATAACGCCGCCGATTGCCTGCATCAGCCCTATCGGCTCACTGAGCAGGAACCATGCCAATGCAGCGGCAACAACTGGCTGTAACAGCAGTGTCAGCGATGAAAACGCCGGAGGCAGGAAAGCCAGCGCATAAGTTATCATGCCTTGGCCAGCCGCATGGGAAATCAGGGCAAGGCCTGCCAGCATGGCCCAGCCAAATAGCGTCAAAGGGATGAGGCCGGTTTCAAAGATCACGGAGACCGGCAGCATGCAGACCGCTGCAGACGCCGTGCTCCAGATCATGATGGTGCGGGTGGAAAAGCGCACGCGCAAACGCCCGATGACCAGAATATAACCCGCATAGAAAATGGCGGCGACCGCAGCCGTTGCGTCACCAGCAAGCTTCCCATCACCCAGCGCCGCAGGACCACCCTTCAAGACGACAACGCCGATAAGCGCGGTCGCAAGCCCTATCAGGAATATGCCGCTGACATGAGCACGAAAAATCGCCCAGCTACCAAGGGTGACGAAGATTGGCGCAAGGTTGGCCAGAAGCGTTGCATTGGCAACGGAAGTCATATGCAGCGCCAGATGCCAAGCAGCAAGGTCAGCAGCAAGGAATATGCCGGGCATGGATAGCCAGAAATAATCGGCAAGGCTGTCCGGCCGCGCATCACGTTTCACACCCGGCATTGCTTTTGACCATATCAGCAGCGGAATGAAAGCCAGTGCCACACGCCAGAAGGCGGTCGTCATCGGCCCGACTTCTGACAGGCGCACGAAAATCGGCGAGCCGCCAATGGCGATACCGCCAAGCAGCAGCGCAGCAAGGGCGAGGCGATTGGCGTTGGCCGCGGTTTTTACGGGGTGGGCAGTCATGATTGGCTTTCCAGTCTACGGCACGTCTCTATACGAAACCGCAAACAGTGCAAATTCGAATGTTTGATGCTTTCGATCAATGCGGCTTCACCAGCCTCTGGGAACCAAACCCCTTATCATCGGTTGCAATTGGATATGACAACCGACAGCTACATTGTTCTGATCTCCTTGTTCGGGCTGGTCGTCCTGATGACGTCCTGGCTGCCTATGGTGCTGAAAGAATTTCCGCTTTCCCTTCCAATTGTCTGCATAGCCTTCGGAACATTGTTTGTCTGGACTCCGCTCTCTTCAATGATTGGCGATAACCCGCTCGACAGCCGCTATCTGACCGAAAAAATTACCGAGTTTGTTGTCATCATCGCGCTGATGGGGGCAGGATTGAAGATTGATCGGATACTTGGCTGGCGTAGTTGGATGACAACGTGGCGGCTATTGGCAATTTCGATGCCGCTGACCATCGGCGCGATTGCCCTGCTGGGCTGGAGCTTTCTTGGTCTTGGACTGGCATCATCGCTGTTGCTTGGATCATCGCTCGCGCCCACTGATCCGGTGCTCGCCAGCGATGTACAGGTAGGCCCGCCGCTGTCGGGTGAAAAAAGCGAAGTGCGATTTGCACTGACTTCCGAAGCTGGTTTGAATGACGGGCTGAGTTTTCCGTTCGTGCATCTGGCCATTGTGATTGCAGCTTCTGCAACGACAGGTGCGCCGTGGCTGCGTGACTGGGTGATTATCGACGTTGTGTGGCGGCTTGCGGCAGGTGCCGGGCTCGGCTGGGTTACGGGGAAACTGCTCGGATATCTCACATTCCATTTGCCGAACCGCGCGAGACTGTCGCGCACAGGTGACGGGTTTGTGGTGCTGGGTATTACCTGCCTGAGCTATGGGCTTATCGAAATGGCCCATGGTTATGGATTTGTCGGGGTTTTTGTTACAGCGCTGACACTGCGCCATGCGGAGCGTGACAGCGGCTATCACGAAAACCTGCACAGTTTTGCCGAACAGATCGAGCGCCTGATGATGATGATCGTGCTTGTCTGTTTTGGTGCAGCCATTGCGGAAGGTAGCGTCTTCAAGGCTCTCGACTGGAGGGTGATCGTGGCTTCACTGGTCATCCTTTTTCTGGTTCGTCCCATTGCCGGATGGCTTGGTCTTTTGGGAAGCCCAATCCGCAAAAGGGAAAAAGCGGTGATCGCGATTTTCGGGATCAGGGGGCTTGGTTCATTCTATTACCTCGCCTACGCACTTGGTCATGCGCCATTCTCTCACGTCGAGATATTATGGGTCACAGTTTCGCTGGTAGTCCTGATATCCGTTGTCCTGCATGGAATTGCAGTGACGCCGGTCATGCATTGGCTGGAGCGGGAGAATGATAAAGCTGATCGGGAACAAGTCGCGCCTTAAGCGCCGAGATCGTGTCCCGTCAGGAAAAAGAGCGCATAGGCCAGACAAGGAACAAACCAGATGAGCGCCCAGATGCCGAAACGTTTATGGGTAGTCCAAGCGAGAATCGGTCCAAGTACTGCAGAGATTGGCCAGACGCTGAGGATATAAAAATACTTCTTGGGGAAAGCACCCGTGAAGGCGAGTGACATCATGGCCGGTGGAAAAGACAACACGCACAGAATTGTGCAAATAACGAAAATTGCGATAAGTGGCCTACGCATGCGTCGCTGATCCGGATTGTTGGGATGAAGAATTCGAATATTCACAAAGTGCTTATCTGCACCATAACCGCTCTTTTGTTCTGCGGTTTCGGTTGGTCCGTATTGTATGTCCGCCATTTCGTCAACAATGCGATGGAAGCTCAGGGGCATGTGGTGAGACTTGTTCGAAGTGACTCGAAAAAAGGCTATGTTTTCAAACCCGTTGTTGCGTTCCAGGCCATTGATGGCACCAATGTCGAGTTTACATCGTCAATGGGAACATCTCCTCCGCATTATGAAGTGGGGGAAAGCGTGGTCGTATATTATGATGCCAAGGACCCGCATTCAGCCATGTTGAATGACTGGATTTCGCTTTGGGGCGGTCCCGCAATTCTTGCTGTCATCACGGCTGTTTTCAGTTTCATAACCTACATGATCTACTTCCGGGTAAGCCTGAAAAGCCCGCGAAAACGGCGAAAGACTATTCGCCCTAGCGGCTCCGGTTCCGGTTGATCCATTCAAAGTCCGCGTTCAGCGCTGTATCGACTTTCGTCTGCATGCTGCGGTATCGTCGTAGCAACTCTTCACCGAATTCCGTTACCACAGCTCCGCCGCCCTGTTTGCCGCCGCGTTGTGAGTCGACGACCGGCGTTGCGAACATTGCGTTCATGGCACTGACCAGCAGCCATGCCCGTCGGTACGACATGTCCATGGCGCGTCCCGCTGCAGAGATGGAGCCAGTATCGCGGATATGTTCAAGCAGTTGCATCTTTCCCGGACCCAGCCGCTCCTTGTCAGGAAAGTCGATACGCACATAGGTTTGCAGATCGCCTTTGGCATTTGAAATCATTGTAATTGCACCTTTGAAATCCGGTTCTTATCTATATCAACGCACGGAGCAAAGTACATTGCCGGTCGACTTGCGTTTGCTTGACAAGCCGGTCGCTTCGGCAGAAATGTGGCCCGTCATGCACAAGCCCATCAGGGAAGGTCAGTTTTCATGTTTGCAGCACAAGCGATAACCCAAGGCGACAAGCCACAGTTCTACAAGGAACTCGGCGACCAACTGGAAGCACTGCTTGCAGGCGAGAATGATCCGACTGCCAATGCTGCCAATACATCGGCGCTGATTTTCCAGATGCTGCCAGACATTAATTGGGCAGGCTTTTATTTCCTGCGTTCACAAGCAGAGCTTGTCGTTGGACCCTTTCAAGGCAAGCCCGCCTGCGTGCGCATTCCGGTAGGGCGCGGTGTATGCGGCAGCGCTGTCGAACGCGCAGCTTCAATTCTGGTGGAAGATGTGCACGCCTTTCCGGGGCATATTGCCTGTGATGCAGCCTCACGATCCGAACTGGTGGTTCCCTTGATTTATGACGGACGCGTCTTCGGCGTTCTCGATCTGGATAGTCCAACGCCTTCGCGCTTTGACAGTGATGATCAGGCTGGCATTGAAAGATTGGCGGCGATCTATACGGCCGCTTGCACTTGGGAAGAACAGGTGGACTGATCCATGCTTGATCGGCCAGCCCATGCGACGGAAACCTCTGTTGCCGAGATGATTTTCGGTACTTGGGAGGTGACTCGCAAAGTAATCGATCATCGCGCTGGCGCGGTTTATGCATTTTCGGGGCAGGCCGAGATTGCGTGCGAGTTGTTTGAAGAGCGCGGTGAAATGTCGGTTGGCGGGAATGTACTTCAGGCGGTAAGGACTTACGGGCTCATTTTTGAAGACGGTGCTGTGCGAGTGCTTTATCCAAGCGGCAACGAGTTCATCAGCGTTGGGTTTGATGGAGCACAGCGGGTATCGCATCTTTGCGGGAGTGACCTTTATAAAGGCCGCTTTTTCTTTGAAAGCATGGATAGCTGGGTAGAGGTTTGGCGGGTCAACGGGCCGCAAAAGCGATATTCGAGTTTGAGCCGGTATGTGCGCTTAACCTGATAAGTTCTGCATTACCATTTTGCGTGGTTCGACGGGCTCACCATGAGGAAGATTGGTGATTGCAGGGAGCCACATTCTGCAACTTAGCAACGCTTCATGCAGCTAACCATACTTCCTCATGGTGAGCCCCGTCGAACCACGCATTACGGGTATGCAAGACGCGCTAAGTCTTTACGCTACACAACCCTTCCAATATCTCCGAAGCTTTGCTGCTGTGTCTTTGTGTATGCCGCAGCATGCGGAAATTGCGCACAGGCAAATCGAATGCTGCTTTGATTACCAGCCCTTCGTGCAGATAGGCTCGCGCGGCGGCGCTGGAAATCACAGCGGCGCAATTACCCGCGCAGACCGCGGAAAGCACCGCTTCATTTGACGGGAGAACGAGGGCAAGTTTCAGATCATCATGGGACAGTTTGAGATTGTCGATTGCATGTTCAAATTCCGAGCGCGTGCCGGAACCCTGTTCCCGCATAACCCATGATGTTTGCCCGACAAGATCCTTGGCCGTCAAAGGCCGCCGGTCAGCCCAAGGATGTTGCGGAGCAACCACGATGATCAACGCGTCTTCTGCAACAATCTTTGCTGAAAGAAGGGGGGCTTCGATCTCGCCCTCGACGAAGCCCAGCTCAGCTTCGCCTTGTGTCACCGCTTCGGCCACCGTTCGCGTATTGCCGATGGTCAGATCGATCTCGATGCCGGGATAGTCCTGCTTGAAGCGCATCAGGAATGGTGGGAGCCAATAGCTGGCAATTGTCTGGCTGGCGTAAAGGCTGAGTTTGCCGCGACGCAGGCCGCCCAGTTCTGACAACATAAGTTCAGCTGAACGAACCCGGGCGATTGTCGCTTTGGCTTCACCCAGAAACACGCGACCGGTTTGGGTGAGTTCAATACGCCTTCCAACGCGGTGGAAAAGCTCGACACCGTAAAATGCTTCCAGATTTTTAATCGCGCTGCTGACTGCAGAAGGCGTCAGATGAATAGCGGCGGCAGCCTGCGTAAGATGTTCGCGTTCGGCAACCGCGACGAAAATGGCAAGTTGTTCAAATGTCATGAGAATACCATTCGATTTTATCGAATAAAACATGACATAACATTCGATGGATGTCGATGATTGGAAGTGAGATAAGCGGCTACCACTAAAGTCTGAAACGGCAAGCTCATGTTCATTCATCAACGCGCATTTTCTGTTCTCCCCGGCCTCGCATTGTGTTGTGCTGTCGCGTTTGTGGCGGTTATTGGCGAGCATATCGAGACGGCAGTATTCGGCGTCAGATGGGTGGAAAGTCTCGTGCTGGTTATTGTTGTCGGCATTGCCATACGCTCATTACGTCAACCGGATCGCTCGCTGGCGCCAGGTATCGATTTCAGCGCAAAGTTTCTTTTGGAAATGGCAATTGTATTATTGGGCGCTTCAATCAGCCTGACGGCGATGAAAGGTGCTGGCCTGACGCTTATTGCAGGTATTGCGGGAGTAGTCGCCCTCTCGATCACCATCAGCTATGGAATAGGCCGGTTGTTCGGCTTGCCGCCGAAGCTTGCCACCCTGATTGCTTGCGGTAACTCAATTTGCGGAAACTCCGCAATAGTGGCAGTAGCGCCCGTCATTGAAGCAGACCGCAAGGAAATCGCCGCCGCGCTGACCTTTACCGCAGTGTTGGGCATAGTGGCCGTATTTTTGCTTCCGCTGCTTTACTTCCACACCATGATAAGCGTGCCGCAATATGGCGTGCTGGCCGGGTTGACGGTCTATGCGGTGCCCCAAGTTATTGCTGCGACAGCGCCAGCAGGACTATTGGGCATGCAAACCGGAACCTTGGTGAAGCTGGTACGGGTGCTGATGCTCGGTCCTGTGTTGATCGTGCTCGGTGCAATCATGAAGGCCGACCTTCGTCATGAAACACCAGCGGTGCGGCGTGAAATATCCCTCGTACCATGGTTCATCGGCGGGTTTGCCGCGATGATGATCCTGCGTTCACTGGGTCTGATCCCCGAGGCGGCAATTGCCCCTATGGCTCAGGTTTCCAATGTACTGACAATTATTGCCATGGCGGCGCTTGGCCTTTCCGTCGATATCCGTTCAGTTGCCCATGCGGGCGGGCGGGTCATGGCGGCTGCAATTCTTTCACTTGCGTCGCTGGTTGCAATCAGCTTTGGCCTGATAGCCTTGCTGCAGCTTGCTTGAACTTATAGTCGAGTGTCCTGGAATAGCTGTGATCCCCGGACGAGCAGGTTTATCAATAAACTATAGGGCGTAGAGGCGATTTTCTGTATAATCAGTTTCGGGTCTGAACCCCAGTGATGATCGACGACGATCAGTTAAATTTATGCGATATATGTTGCGTTTATTGAACTTATTCATTTACTATGAATTACTGAAAGATTGGCTCTACTTAGGATTGCAACAAGCAATAAACACAACTTAAATACACTTTAAATATAAAATTGATTTTCTCCAGTATCGGCTGTTGTTCATGATGATATTTCGAGTCGCAAGTATTGTGCCCATAGCAATTGAAGACATAATCTTATTTTTTCTGGATTGGTTCGCATCATCTGTTAATTGCTCTGACTAAGCCCGTTGAGCGCTCTGTGAAAAATCATTCAGTGAAGAAACTGCAAATCATGAAAATGAAGCTGTTCGCGACTCGAGGCCGTCTGAAGATACGGCTTTGGGGAATGGCTCTGATTGTTATCATATGTACGCTGGTGATGGCGGGGTCGACTATTTTAATCTCTGTCGCATCGTTTTCAAAAGCGCATACCAATCTGATGGACGTGAAGCAGTTTGCCTCCGTTTTCGAAGCCGCCAATTTCATTTCGGCAGAACGTGGGCCCGCCAACATTCTGATGACAGCAGACGATACAGACCGCAGTCAAGCCTATAACAACTGGAAGGCTGCCCAGCAAAAGACTGATGATGCGCTGAACAAGCTCAATGCGAGCATTATTCCCGATAATCTTGTTCAGGGCGTTCGCCAGGAACTTCGGCTTGGTCGCAGAAAGGTTGAGGCGACACAGTTGAAAGAACGCGCCATGCTGCGTTTTGATGAAGTCCAGGGCGCAATTGACCAGATGTTTGCGGCTTGGGACAGCTACAGGGCAATCATCCAATGGCAGGCAGCATATCTTCTGCGCCACGATCGCGATTTGGGAGCAGTGGTTATTAAAGGCATGATGCTAACCAGCTTGCGGGAATATGCTGGACGATTAGGATCATACCTGGTTGCACCAATGGCCTTGAACCAGCCGATCCCAGAGGAAAATGTGATAGAGAGCCATGTTCTCCGGGGATATATTCGCGACATGTGGTATTTGATGGAACCCAGCAGCGAGTCTCACCCCGATTCCTCTCCTATTGTTCAAAAGCGCAAAGAAGCAAATTTGCTCTATATGAATCAAGGGCTTGCCCTGATAGACGAACAGGTTCAAGCCGCACAGAGAGGCGGAGCATTCTCGCTGGACACAGCGACATTTACGAAGCGCTATGTTGCCGCGATGAAGCCACTGGGAGAATTACGCGGCATTTATCTTGCCGCTTCCATCGATGAGTTCGAGGGCCGTGAAGGGACTGCGCGAAAAGCACTTTACCACACCAGTGCCATTGCAATCCTGATCCTCGTACTGGTAATCGGTCTGGTTGCTGTCGTTCAGTATCATATTTTCGGGCCACTTTTCCGGGGCGCGGAGGCGATCGTAAATTTGGCCGATGATCGTCCCTCGAACCTCTCCCGAGAGTCCGGCCACGTTGCGGAGATTCAAACACTTTACTCCGCTATCGAAGTCATCACAGCAAAATTGAAAGAGCGCTCTTTCCTCATGAGCCAACTTGAACATTTGGCGCATACGGATGGATTGACGGGCCTTCTCAACAGGCGGGCATTGGATGATTTGGGAAGTTCAATAACCAGTGCCGAGCATGGAGAACGTGTTCCATATTTTATACTTGCGGACATTGATCACTTCAAAGCCGTCAACGACAAACATGGCCATCTTCTTGGCGACCAGGTTTTGCGAGAAATTGCGAGGATCATGCGCAATACAGTCCGCGAAAGTGACATTGTCGCCCGATTTGGGGGTGAGGAGTTTGCAATATTGCTGCGTGGGTATTCAGCCGCCGATGCCGCAATGGTTGCGCGCCGGTTGAGGATTGCAATCCAGCATCATTTGATTGCTATACCCGGCGGAAGTTCCCTCAAAATTACAGCAAGTTTTGGGGTTGCAGAATGCAAGAACGTGCCTTGGTCTGAAATAGTCAATCGTGCAGACATGGCGCTTTATGCTGCCAAAGCAGCAGGGCGCAACCGGGTGCGTTTCTCTGGATATGATGACGTGCGTCAAAGAAAAAAGCTGAAGGAAGCATCCATGACACTTTCCTGCCAACGACAATCATAGCTCAATATCCACTACAAAAATTAGAACGCCCCTCAACATCAACGCTTGCCAAATCGTTTTGCTGGCGTGATGAAGGTGCGGCGGTGCGATGCCCGATGACCCAAGCCATTGCACTTTGTTTGACAAGCCGCATTGCTTCCTCCCGGGTCAGTCCTGCGTCCCTCAGGAGACGGTCATCGGCTTTGCCAAGAACATCAAGAAGAGCTTGCCGTTGCTGACGAAGAACGAGCCAGCCGGTTATAACCGTTTGCAGATCTGACATGGTATCCTCCTACGGAATATATCATGTCAGCGTGTTTGCGATATTTGACAAACAAATAGAAATTATGCCTGTCATGCAAAATTCTTATTGCTGATTATCAGGCGATCGTTGGCGTTATTCCGCCTTCGACGCGAAGCGCGGCACCATTGGTTGCAGCCGACAAGGGGCTGGCAACGTAGGCGACCATGCTGGCGATCTCTTCGGGTTCTATCATGCGTTGCAACAGTGACAAGGGACGGTCGTTGCGGAAGAATTCAGCCTCCATCTCATCGGCTGGCAAGGTGGGGTCGCTGACAACGCTTTTCAGGAAATCCACAATACCCTCAGACCGTGTCGGCCCCGGTAGTACGGAGTTCACAGTGACTCCAGTGCCTTTGGTCAGACCCGCGAGGCCACGGGAAATCGAGAGTTGGGCAGTCTTGGTCATCCCATAATGGATCATGTCGGTAGGGATCAGCAGGCCCGACTCGCTTGCGATGAAAATGATGCGGCCCCAGTTCCTTGCAAGCATTCCCGGAAAGTATTGCCGGGCAAGGCGGGCCCCGCTCAGGACGTTGACTTCGAAAAACTTCCTCCAGTCCTCGTCTGTAATCTCGGTGAAGGGCTTGGATTCGTAGATGCCGAGATTGTTTACCAGAATGTCGACCGCCGGCACCTGCTCGCCAAGAATCTTTGCACCTTCCGCAGATGCAGCATCTGCAAGAACCGCGCGCACATGAGACTTTGTTGTTGGGGAAGCTGCCCCGCGTACTTTTTCTAGTGCCTCTTCAAGCTTCGCCTGAGATCTGCCGACAATGGTTACATGCGCATCCTCGGCTGCCAGCCTCTCGGCAATTGCCAAGCCGATACCCGCAGTCGAGCCGGTCACAAGCGCAGTCTTGCCTGCCAGTTTCAAGTCCATGGAATTCTCCTTCGGGTTGAGTGGCCTTTAGAGGATCATAGGGTCGCAACCATGACACATCCAATTATATATTCTGCACATTTGACATTTGTACCACGAATGATGAGTATCCCAGTCATTTGCAATTCTTATTGAAAGAGATCCGGTGAAGCTTCCCTTGGATAGTGAACTGCTTCGGGTTTTTGCTGCGGTTGCGCAACACGGCAATGTTACGCGCGCGGCAGAGCAGGTGGGTCGCACCCAGTCTGCAGTCAGCATGCAGGTAAAGCGTCTTGAGGATATTCTGGGCGAAAGCCTGTTTGAGCGGGGTTCGCGAGGCGTGATGCTGACCAGTCAGGGCCGGGCGCTTCTCACAAGCGCCAACAGGATCATCAGTCTGCTGGATGAGACGGCGGCGTCTATCCGCGCAAAGCCGCTGGGTGGTCCCGTGCGGATCGGCATACCGGAAGAGTATGGCTATACGGTCTTGCCGCGTGCACTGGCCGCCTTTGCCAACCAACACCCTAACGTCGAGGTGACGGTCAAGTGTGGTTATTCCTCAGCACAGATTGCGGCGCTGGAGGCGGACGAACTGGACCTTGCTGTCATATTTGACCAACAGCAACCGCCGGTTGGAGAGGTGCTCTTCGTGGACCCGACGGTCTGGGTTACCTCGGACACCCATTGTGTCCATGAAAATGATGTCGTGCCCATCGCCATTTATGAGAGTTCAAGCTGGTGCAAGAAGTTTGCCATTGGCTCTCTAGAAACATCGAGGGTCAATTATCGCGTTGCCTATAGCTGCGATACAAGTGGTGGCCTCAAGATCGCCGTAGTTTCCGGGCTTGCGATAGCACCTCTTGCATCAAGCAATATTCCTGCCGGATGCAGGGCGTTGACAGAAGTTGATGGTTTTCCGCTGATCGATTCTTCCAATGTGGTCTTGAAGAGGAATCCACTCAGAAAGAGTGCTGCAATAGACGGGATGGTAGCGGTCATCCGCGAGGCCTTCCGGCCAGCGACAATCGCAACTTAACCAAACAAGGCATCGAGGATGGCATGACAACGCGCCGCAATATTTTGAAATTGGCTTCCGGTGCTGTTCTGGCCGGTACAGTCGGGAAAGGAACGTCGATGGCTGCCGCTTCAGAAAATGTCTGGACCATGCCCGATGAAGGCGATCCCCACACCGCAACCTGGATGGCATTTGGCCCAAGTCAGGAGGTTTGGGGCAAGAAGCTGCAGCGTGGGGCGCAAAATAATCTTGCCCAAATCGCAAAAGCCATCGCCGCGCATGAGCCGGTGAACATGTTGGTTCGTGAAGAGGATCACGAGATCGCTGAAAGCTTGTGTGGCGGCGATGTTACATTGTTCGTGCGGGATATAGATGATTTGTGGATGCGCGACACAGGGCCTGTCTTCGTCAAAAGCCAAGCAGGTAAATTGGCGGCGGTCGATTTCAATTTCAATGGCTGGGGCAACAAGCAGGCGCATGATGCGGACGCGGAAGTCGCAGAATTTGTTGCAGAAAAATCGACAATAGAGGTGCTGAGAACCAAGCTTGTGCTTGAAGGCGGCGGTATCGAGGTTGACGGTAAGGGCACAGCCATCATTACGGAAAGCTGCGTGCTGAACAAGAACCGCAATCCGGGCGTCAGCAAGGAACAATGCGAGGCAGAGCTTGGCCGCCTTCTGGGGTTGAAGAAAATCATCTGGCTGCCGGGTATTGCCGGTAAGGATATTACCGACGGGCATACGGATTTCTATGCGCGGTTTATCAGACCGGGCGTTGTTGTGGCCGGACTGGATAATGATCCCTCATCCTATGACCATGCGGTTACCAAACGTCATCTCGAAATCCTCAAGACGGCAACTGATGGGGCCGGAAACAAGCTGGAAGTTATCGTCATCCCAGGCCCCGAAAGCATTCGCCCGCAATTTGAGAACAACGAGTTTGCGGCAGGCTATATCAATTTCTATCTGTGCAACGGCGCTGTTATCGTGCCCGAATTCGGGGACAAGAAAGCTGATCAATATTGCCGTGATGCACTGAGGGATGCCTTGCCTGATCGCGAAGTGGTGCAACTTGATATCGATGCGATTGCAGCGGGTGGTGGCGGCATTCACTGCACGACGCAGCAACAGCCTGCGTGAATGCACCGAATGCGCAATGACTGAGTGAGTGGTGATCCCGACTGGATTCGAACCAGTGGCCTACAGATTAGGAATCTGTCGCTCTATCCTACTGAGCTACGGGACCATATCGAGCCTTCGAGCAGAACTCCAAGACCAGACGTATCGCGGTTAACCGCGATGCGCCGAGACTTAACGTTTTTCAGTGCCGCCGCCAAGTCTCAACTTTGGTAGAATTTCATTGAAAAGCAATCAACTGGAGGGCGGAAGTGCGCTTTCAGCAATATTCACCCAATAGCTGATGCCATGCGGGATTGCGTCATCGTTGAAATCATAAGCGGGATTGTGTAGCGAGGCGCTTTTGCCATTGCCCATGAAGATGAATGCGCCGGGACGGGCTTCAAGCATGTAGGAAAAATCCTCGCCCGCCATCATAGGTGCAACTTCTTCGTTCACTGCGCCGTTTCCGGCAACCTTGCGCGCGACGTCAGCGGCGAAATCCGTCTCCCGATCATGGTTGAACGTAACGGGATAATTGCGCGCATAATCGATGACCGCGCTTGCACCCAAGGCAGTCGCTACTCCCTCGACAATTTCAGTCAGGCGCTTTTGGACGAAATCGCGCATTTCCTTTCGCAGGGTGCGCACTGTTCCGGCCAGTTCAGCCTTTTGCGGGATGATATTATGCGCATCACCCGCATGAAACTTTGTCACTGAGATAACAACGGAATCAAGAGGATCAGTACCGCGCGAGACGATTGTCTGCAGTGCATTCACCAGTTGCGCGCCAATCACCACAGGATCAATGGTTGTGTGGGGCTGTGCGGCGTGACCGCCACGCCCTTCCACGGTGATGGTGAATTCATCAGTCGCGGCCATGATCGGACCCTTGCGGATGGCAAATTCGCCGACCGGCAGCCCCGGAATATTGTGCAGGCCGTAGACTTCGGAAATGGAGAAACGCTCCATCATGCCGTCTTTGACCATTTCGCGCCCGCCACCGCCACCTTCTTCGGCAGGTTGGAAAATGACCGCAACCGAGCCTTTGAAATTCCGGGTTTCAGCGAGATATTGCGCAGCACCCAGCAGCATGGAGATATGGCCATCATGACCGCAGGCATGCATCTTGCCGGTATTGGTCGAGGCCCAGGGCTTGCCGGTAATTTCCGTCAGAGGCAGGGCATCCATATCGGAGCGCAGGCCAATTGTCGGACCCTCGCCGTGACGCCCGCGAATAATGCCAACGACGCCGGTCTGGCCAATGCCCGTAACAATCTCGTCGCAACCGAAACTGCGCAATTTGTCTTCGACGAACTTTGCGGTCTGGTGCACATCGAACATCAGTTCAGGATTTTGGTGCAAATGGCGACGCCATTGCGAAACTTCGTCCTGCATTTCGATAGCGCGATTGAGCAAGGGCATTTTTTACATCAACTCCAATTTACCTGTGGCAAGAAAGGCACTTTGCCTTTTGGATGCCACATAAGATAGATAAGGCCATTGCCGCTCCACGTGAAGCGCGGCTTAATGCCTTTCACCTTCCCAAGTTTATACAGACAGGCTGGATTTCAGGAATGCGGAAAACTGTAGCACTTTTTCTAGTCGGCAGCGCGATGTCAACCATCGTAACGCTCGGCTTTGGATCGACCGCTCTTGCCGATGCGAATATTACGCTGGATGCAGGAACCGGTGAGATTCTTTCACAGAAAGATGCGTTCCAGCGGTGGTATCCCGCGTCCCTGACCAAGCTTATGACCGTTTATGTAGCGTTCCGCATGCTGGAGTCAAAGCAGGTAACGCTTGATACGCCTGTTCGCATCACGGCGCTTTCTGCCAAGCAGCCACCCAGCAAGATGGGTTATAAAACCGGATCGGAACTCACACTCAGCGATGCGCTGAAGATCATGATGGTCAAATCTGCCAATGATGTCGCCATGGCCGTCGGTGAGACGCTGGGAGGCTCTTCAGACAAGTTTGCGGTACTGATGAACGAGGAAGCCAGACGCATCGGCATGAACAGTTCGCATTTCGTCAATCCGAATGGCCTGCACTCGGATGATCATTACACGACTGCGCGCGATATGGCGGTTCTGACTCTGCAATTGCGCCGTGAATTCCCGCAGTTCGCACACTTTTTTGACATTGAAGCCATCGATTATGGTGGCAAGAAGGTTCAGCCCAACCTCAACGCTTTGATCGGTCGTTTCCCCGGCGCAGATGGGATGAAGACCGGTTTTGTCTGCCCGTCCGGCTATAATCTGATCGGATCGGCAACCCGTAATGGCCGGACCGTGGTTACGGTCGTGCTTGGAGAGTTGAAACTATCCACACGTGCTACCAGAGCAGCAGAACTTTTGGCCAAGGGTTTTGAGACGCGGGGCAATGGCACCACTATCGATAATCTTAAATCCGATGGCTCGCCGCAACTCGACGTCGCCGTGAACATGCGTCCGGAAGTCTGTGCCAAAACCTCGGGTTCAGATACGTGGGACGGCAAAGACCTTGAGGGCCATATCGTCGCCGGTTCGCCCTATATGAACCGCATGGACCGGGAACCTGTTGCCGAGAAGGTCGCGCTGCTCCCATCGAAGCTCAATTCGCTTGGCATGGAGCTCAATCGCCTGCCCATCCCCACTCCGCGTCCTGATCGCTCGTCGCTGAGCGATGCAAGTGGCGCTGCGAAAGCGATCAACTGATGGCATCTCCCATTCCGGTTTCGGTGCTGACGGGCTTTTTAGGCTCCGGCAAGACGACTTTGCTCAACCGCCTGCTCAAAGATCCGGCGTTGACGGACACTGCGGTGATCATCAACGAATTTGGCGATGTGGGCATTGATCATCTGCTGGTCGAGAAAGCAAGCGAAGGCATTATCGAGCTCTCAGATGGATGCCTGTGTTGCACAGTGCGCGGCGAACTGGTGGATACGCTTGCTGATCTGATTGATCGTTTGCAGACTGGCCAGTTGCAGCGCCTGAAGCGGGTGATCATTGAGACAACCGGTCTTGCCGATCCTGCGCCTGTGCTGCACGCGATCATGGGTCATCCTGTGCTGCTTCAGGCATTTCGCGTCGATGGCGTTATCACCACCGTTGATGCAGTCAATGGCATGGCGACACTCGACGCGCATGAAGAGGCAGTGAAACAGGCGGCGGTTGCTGACCGGATCGTTATCACAAAGACCGACCTGCGCCAGTCCGTTGGGCAGGCTGATCTGCTGCGCGAGCGTTTGGAAGCACTCAATCCCGGCGCTGATATTATCGATGTCGGTGATGAGCGCACGGGCTATGCGGCGCTGTTCGAATGTGGGGTCTATAATCCTGAAACCAAGACGGTTGATGTGCAGCGCTGGCTGAAAAGCGAAGCATGGCGGGATCGCGAGCATGAACGCCACGATCTTGAGCATCATCACCATGGGCACCACCATCATCATGACCATGGCGGCCATGATCACGACCACCACCATCATGATGTGAACCGGCATGACGCATCGATAAGGTCATTTTCACTGACACATGATGCGCCGGTTTCACTGTCCAGCTTTGACAT
The DNA here is from genome assembly GCF_000282595.1 of Phyllobacterium sp. YR531. GTDB lineage: Bacteria > Pseudomonadota > Alphaproteobacteria > Rhizobiales > Rhizobiaceae > Phyllobacterium. The sequence goes on along the minus strand of NZ_AKIZ01000037.1, from coordinate 98,980 downwards.
GTTCATCGATCTCCTGCGTTCGGCCCATGGTGAAAAACTGCTGCGCATGAAGGGTATCGTGCAACTCGAGGATGATCCCGAGCGCCCGCTGGTCATTCATGGCGTGCAGCAGATATTTCATCCGCCCGTGCGGCTCCCGGCCTGGCCGGAGGGCGTGAGGGAGACGAGGCTGGTGATGATCGTAAAGGATTTGCCGGAAAGCTACGTGAAGCAACTTTTCAACGCTTTCCTGAACCGGCCGCAGATCGATATGCCGGACAGAGCCGCGCTGTTTGACAATCCGCTGGCCATACCGGGCGTGAAACGGGTTTAGCTCTGTTTCGGGGCAAGCGCGCGGGCCTCGACGGTTCACATGCTGGAAGTAAACACAACCACTTCTCCGTCATCCTCGGGCTCTTGACCCGAGGATGACGGAGAAGTGAGTGTTTGTGAAAAAAGGCGAAGTTGGCGCGTGGAGCGCTGGTCGCGACTTTAAATAGAAGTCTCAACCGCGCTCGATATGAAAGCGGTGGCCGCCTTCGACGCTGATTGTTTCAATCAGGCGATGGCCGTCCGTCACGCAGAAATTGGGCATGTCGATCACAGCCAATGGGTCAGTGGTTTCCACCCACAATCGTGTACCGGCGGTGGCCAGTGCAAGTTTCTTGCGGGTCTTGAGCACGGGAAGCGGGCAATTCAGGCCGCGAAGGTCGTAGACTTCAGCTTCCATGACCAGTTCTAATTACCGACGATCTTCCACCAGGCTTTCTTGGCGGGTGCTGGCGCTTCAGCGGCGGCAGGCGCTTGCGGAGCGGCGATTGCAGCTGTGGTCATCGGTGCCGGTGCCGGGGTCTGCTGTGGAGCAGCAGCGGCGGCGACGGCTGGCGTGTGCATGCGTGAACGTTTGGAAGCTTCACGCTCTTCTTTTGCCTTGTCGGCAGCTACGGCAGATGCAAGGCGAACCATGACCTGCGGCTTGCCGGCAGCGCCTGCATCTTGCGGCGACATTGATGGCGGTTCCTGCGTGACGCGTTCACCACGGGCGCGGCGCTGACTCCATTCGGCAATGATCTTGGCTTCAGTCAGACCCTGGATGGAACGGGCTGGTGCCTGAATCTTGCCCTTGCCGACCATGGATGAGAAAGCGGTCTCATAATTGGTCTGGTAGGACTGATAGGCCATCTTCAGCGATTCCGGCTGATCCGATGGCGGGCAGGTGGCGGTGGCTGCGATAGGCGCGTTCGGATCAGACGTGTGGTTGAAGACATATTTCTTCTCGCAGACATCGACCTTCGGCGGCACCTTGGTAATTTCGAAATGATCGTAGCCTTCCTTCAGGTTTTTCCAGAAAGCGTAATTGGGATCGTCCTTGTAACGCGCCATATTGGCTGCTGTCATGCGGAACGGGTAAGCCTGAAGCTGGATCGATTCCTGACCGCCCTTGAAGGCTTCACGGGCAAAAGCGTAAATTTCAGCGACCTGACCATCTGTCATTGAATAACAGCCGGACGAGGAGCAGGCGCCGTGAACCATGAGGTTCGCGCCGGTACGTCCGAGTGCGCGGTCAAGCGCATTTGGGAAGCCGGTGTTAAATGAAAGATAATAGCTGGATTTCGGGTTCATCTGTGCCGGACGGACGGCATAATAGCCCTCCGGCGCCTGACGATCACCTTCGATGAATTTCGGGCCTAGCTTGCCTGACCATTTGCAGATCTGGTAGCTGGTGACGACGTCGTAGCGGCCATTATCCTTGCGTTTCCAAACTTCAAGGACGTTCTCTTCCTTGAATATACGGAACATGATGGGTGACGTGACGGCCATGCCCTTGGTCTTCATGCTCTGCACGACCTTGGACGATAGTTGCGTGTGTTCGCCATTGGGAACGAGATCGCTGACCGTTCCTCCCTGGCATCCAGCAAGGAAAAGCGTGAGCATCAAAGGCGCAAGAATATGAGTCTTTATCTTCATCGCAGCAGCAGTTGCCAGTTCATCAATCGAGTTTATCAGGTCAGATTCGCAGCGAATGTAACATTCGCACCACTATAAATGCATCCGTTATAGTTGATAAAGTCTTGACGCAACCGCATAAATTGCCCCGATCACGCAGATGTCACCTGTCACGCACTGACGGCGGATTTATGGCAAACTCGCGATAGTGCATTTGCAGTATGTTGGCCGATATGCGTTAAAACAAAAAAGGCGGCGCAAAAAGCACCGCCTTTTAAGAGGTCTAACTCAAACAGATCAGCCGTTAAGGGCGTCCTTGAGAGCCTTTGCAGGCTGGAAAGCAACTTTCTTGGAAGCTGCGATCTTGATTGTTGCGCCGGTTGCAGGGTTGCGGCCTTCGCGAGCGGCGCGTGCCTGTACCTTGAACTTGCCGAAGCCTGGCAGCGAAACTTCATCGCCAGCTACGACGGAATCGGTGATGCCTTTAAGGATGCTATCAACAATCGCCTTGGACTGAACCTTTGTAAGACCCTGATCAGCAACAAGCTTATCAATGAGATCGGAAGTATTCATTTTGGCGGTTTCCTCAATATATTCGTTGATCGGAGGGGTCTGTATGGCATGCGTTACGCCCTCTGTCATCAGGAACTAGAGGCAAAAAGCACGTTTATACCCAGTGTTTACGGGGTTTTTTGTAATTTTAGCCGTCTTTGACCGGATAGTGAGCCTTCACTGTCTACGAACGGACAGAAGTGATTCGGCCTGAAGCGACCGCTTTTCAGCCGTCCTGATGATGAAAAACTTCGTTCATTTGCCAGATCGGAGGGCTGCCGATGTGCCTGACAATGTGGTTGACGAAAGCCCTCACCTTGGCTGAAACGTGCCGCGTCGGCGGGTAAACCGCATATATATTGTAGGGTAACGGTCTCGCCTCCGGCAAGACAGCTACGAGAGTTACGGACCGCAACGGTTCGGCAGCGATGAACATGGGTAACAGAACCAGCCCAAGTCCGGCGATGGCCATATCACGCATCGCCTCACCATTATTGGCGACGACGCGTCCATGCATCGGAATTGAAATGGGCTCGCCATTCTTGTCCGGATTTTCGAACTGCCAGAGTTGACTGGTGTTGACGTTGGAATAATCAATGCAGGAAAAATGGCTCAAGGCATCCAGCGTTTCTGGCATTCCATGGGTGCGGGCAAAATCCGGACTGCAACAGATGATACGGGCATCGGTGCATAATTTGCGGGCTATGAGGCTTGAATCGCGCAATATGCCGATGCGTATGCCGACATCATAGCCGCCGCGAACCAGATCGACCATGCGATCTTCGAACTCCACGGCAATTTCGAGATCAGGATATTGTCGGGCAAAGTCCGCAATCATACGGCCGAGGTACATCGTGCCGAATGACATTGGGGCCGCGATGCGTAATGTTCCACGAATTGCGCTGTTGCGCTCGGTGACTGTATCGGCAGCTTCCATGATATCGCGGACCAGCGGGCGAATGCGCTCAACAAAGTCCAGCGCATGGGAAGAGGCGAGCAATTTGCGCGGGGTGCGCTGGAAGAGCTCCATGCCAAGCCCGGTCTCCAGATCGGAAATACGCTTGCTGACCACGGATTTGGATAAGTTCAGCCGTGCGGCCGTTGCGGTGATGCTGCCGGTCTCGATTACATCCAGAAATGTCAGCAAATCTTCGAAACGCCATTTCATGGTTTTCTTATAGCGGACTGTATGCCGCTTTCACAGTTCGTTTTGCATGTATCGTTCTGTTTTATCGAACATGAGTTGCGGCTTTATGATCTTTATTCCTGCAGGCACTGCGCAGATATTCAGCCCAACGGCGATTTCGCCAAATAATCACGCAGGAGGCTTTCATGAGCTTGCAACTGACAGGTATCCACCATTTGACTGCAATCACGGCAAACGCGCCCGAGAATGTGCGCTTTTATACGCAAACTTTGGGTTTGCGGCTGGTCAAGAAGACCGTCAATCAGGACGATACGAGCGCCTATCACCTTTTCTATGCCGATGGCGAAGCAACGCCGGGTACAGACCTGACTTTCTTCGACTGGCCAGCCACACCGGAGCGTCGTGGTACGCATAGTATTTCGCGTACAGGTCTGCGTGTTGGTAGCAAGGCCAGTCTTGACTGGTGGAAGGCCCGTTTTACCGAACTGGGCGTCAAGGCGGGTGAAGTAACCGAAGTAGGTGGTCATGCATCGCTGGATTTTGAAGATGGTGAAGGCCAGCGTTTTCGTTTGATTGATGATGGCGGTGCAGGTGATTCCCACCCATGGGACAAGAGCCCCGTGCCTGCGGAACACCAGATTCGCGGCCTTGGTCCTATCACCATCAGCGTGCCGGATATCACCAATACTGAAGCAATCCTGCTGCATGTGATGAACATGAAAAAGGTACGCGACTATGCTGATCCCGATGGCGTGGGCCATGTGCATGTCTTTGCCATGGGTGAGGGCGGTCCTGCTGCCGAATTGCACGTCGCTGTCCAGCCGGACCTTCCGGCAGCTCGCCAAGGTGCGGGTGCGGTGCATCACGTGGCGTTCCGGGCACCGGATGTGAATGCGCTGCATGAGTGGACCGAGCGTTTGAAAAGCTTCCGCATGCCTTCGAGCGGTGAAGTCGAGCGTTACTACTTCCGTTCGCTCTATTTCCGCGAGCCAAATGGCATTCTCTTTGAGATCGCTACCGATGGTCCGGGCTTTACGGTAGACGAGCCATTGGAAACGCTGGGCGAGGAGCTGTCATTGCCTCCATTCCTTGAAGCCAAGCGGGCTTCCATTGAGGCAGGTCTCAAGCCACTCGTGTAAAAACCAAAAAACAGGCCGGATCAGTTCCGGCCTGTTTTCGACTCTGCCAGCCAATTTTTGGCGGCGTCGATATCGTGCTGATTGGTCTCATGCCCGGCTGGAACGCTGAGGGCCGTCAGATCGGAGCCAGCCTGCCGCAGATCGGCTTCCAGTGCCGGGGCGTGCGCACCAAAAAGATCGTGATCGCCGGTCAAGCTGAGAACCCGCGTATTGCCAAGGTCTGATTCAGGAGTGTCTTCAAGCACTTTTGTGGCCCGCAGCAGAATTGCATTGTGCACAAGGCCCGGATGCAACTGCATCATCGCAGCCAAAAGATTTGCCCCATTCGAATATCCCATAAAGATCGCGGTCGCGAGATCGAGGCCATAGGCTTCAACGGCACCCTCAATAAATGCGGCAAATGCTTCTGCTTCAGAACGAATGTCTTTCTGGTCGAAGCTCAATGGTCCGAAGCGCCGGAACCAGCGCGCTGTTCCTTCTTCCGTGCTGCGGCCACGAACGCCTATGAGCGTTGCATCGGGCACTATGCTCACAGCCAGCGGCATAAGGCTGGTCTCGCTGCCATCCGAGCCATGCAGCAGGATAAATGTTGGTCCGTTCGCGGGTTCTGGCGTATAAACTCGGTGAATGAAGGGTAGTTCGCGATAGATAAAGCGCGGTTCGTTCGGCAGGCCAAACTGCGGGAGGATGATTTTTACATTCTCCGTTTCATCGGCAAAATGTGGAGGGACAAATAGCTCGGTTCCCAATTTTTCAAGGGGCTCGTCGATCAGCATGCCGGGCCCGTCCGTCGCCATTTCCAGCAGGCTGCCGCCCGGCTCACGCACATAGATGGAGTTGAAATATTTTCGGTCGTGCATTGCCGTTGCATCCGCGCCTTCGGCAATCAAGTGCTCATAGACGGTAGTCACCTCGGGAATATCTGCAGCGCGGAACGCAACGTGGTCGACTGTGCCTGTGCCCGGCGCTGAACTCCAGAACCCGGTTGCGTCACGAACATCGATACAATCGCCGGACGAGGAAAGCATGCGGTTGACTGTTTCGCTCTGGTCTGAACTCTCATAAGAAAAATGCTGCCTTAGAAAGTCTGCAGTTTCAGCGGGCTTCTCTGTGAGGATCGTTGCTCCACGCAAGCGTTTGATCGCATCTGCCGCCGGTATGCCATCGCTGGCCCAGATATCGCCCGCGCTGACGGCATCGGTTCCGACCAGTTTAATGATCGCGCCGTCCGGATCATGCAGCCGCAGAACGGTTTCGCCGAATTCCTGCGCCGGGCCAGTCACCGCTATGTTGTATTGCAAAGCACGGGTAAGCCAGAAACCAATGCTCTCCGGCGCTATGGCAAATGACACTTCGCTCGTCTGACCATAGCCAACACGGCCAAGCGAGCCATCTTCCCAGACAAGAAAGGTAATAAGGGAGCCGGGTGTGCCGGATGCATCGCCATAAATCAGGTGGAGTTGTGTGGCATCCTCATAGCCTCCGGTGCGTTTGACCAGCCGAAGACCCAGAAATCCCACATAGAAATCGACATTCGCCTGAACCTTGCGGGTGATCAGGGTGATGTGGTGAATGCCGCCTGTCATGAACTTTCCTCCGTTGCTGAGCTCGCTTGATATGGGGAAACGGCAGCAGGTGCAATCAGGCAAAGGCACAAAGAAGAACACCCACCGCTGGGAGGAGCGATGGGTGTTACTTGTAAAGAACGGCTCTGGGAGGAACGCTGTTCTTTATGCGGCCGTGGCTGGGAGGAGGAGTGCCACGGACGTGGGAGACCGTATAAATCAGAATGCCGAAGCGGCCTTCTTCGCAACGAAAGCGATATCACCGCGGGAGATGCCGAGGTCGTTCAGCTCACGTGCGGACAGGCGGTTCAATTCCGTGACAGTGTCACGATAGCGGCGCCAGTTGTTGTAAGAGCGGATCAAGTTCATTTCACTCACCTAAAGTTCTTTTGTTTGTTGGATCGTTATCGATCGGTGAGCTGGATATAGTGCAGTGCACCCAAAACTTGGAGTCACAAGTTTGCATAGCTGGTTTGCAGTAAAATGGGCCTTCAAACCCCTGTAATTAAAGGTTTATGCCTTTAATTTGTCGCTATCGGTCATAAATCTGAGAAAAATGGCGGATTCGTCGGTGAAATTGCCAAAGTCGGCCATATTCGTTAATGCGTAAACGCTTCAGGCCTGTGCTTTTGCGGCGGCTGATTTGGCAGGTGATCTGCGCGATGCGGTTTTGGCAGATTTCTTTTTCGCATCCCGCTCTTCCAGCTCCTTGTCCGCTTTTTTGGCGGCCGCCTCGCACTGCTTCCGGAATTTCTCAACTTCCTCTTCAGTCAGGTGCTCGATACCTATAAAGGCATTCTTTGCTTCGCTGACCCGCACCAGCTCGTCGAGCTTTGCCTGAATGGCGACACCATCACGATTCTGGGTGTTCTGGATGAGGAACACCATGAGGAAGGTGATGATCGTCGTACCCGTATTGATGATCAACTGCCAGGTGTCGGTAAAACCGAATATTGGGCCGCATACCGCCCACACCACAACAACGGCCACGCAAAGGATGAAGGTCACGGGTTTGCCCGCAGCCAGAGCGACATCGTTGGCGACTTTGGTGAAAAACTTGCCGAACATGTGCAACCTCCCCGTGCTTTATTCACCGGAGGAACGTCCGGTATTCAATAACCTTTGAATGAAGCCTTGGTTCCGGCAGAGCCATAACGCATCTGTGTTTTCCCGCGTCTGGCCAAACTTTTTCAAGACGCGTATGCTTGCGGCATGCAGGTTGAGGTCCACAGTGGCCGATGCGTGGCCGCTATGCGCCTTTACTGCCCTGAACTTCAAGGGAGGAATGAGTATGGCGAATTTCCATGTGATTGCCGGTGCTGATGCGGGCATTGCCCACCCTGTCATACGTAAAATAACTGTTGGCGATGTTTTTACCGCACTGCGCAAAGGCTTCGACGACTTTTGGGAAAAGCCCTCGCATTATGTGTTTCTCTGTCTGATTTATCCTGTAGCAGGGTTGGTTATCATGCGTTGGTCATCAGGTGCCAATGCCTTGCCGCTGATTTTTCCGCTCATGTCCGGCTTCGCTCTGATCGGGCCTCTTGCTGCAATCGGGCTTTATGAGATCAGTCGCAGACGGGAGCGGGGAATGGATACGTCGTGGCACCATGCAAGGCAGGTAGTGCACTCGCCTGCCGTCCCGTCCATACTTGCGGTGGGTGTCATGCTGGTGGCTGTCTTTGTTGCCTGGCTGCTCATCGCCCAAGCCCTCTATGTGAACCTGTTCGGCGAGACGCCTCCAGCGTCAATCGCAGTTTTCATGGATCAGGTGTTCAATACGCCTCAAGGTTGGCGGATGATCCTGCTTGGCAATGCAATCGGCTTTGTCTTTGCTGCTTTCGTGCTTTGCACGACGGTCATTGCCTTTCCTTTCCTGCTTGATCGAGATGGTGGTGCCTATGCGGCAATTGCCACATCGGCCCGCGCTGTAGCGAAAAATCCACTGCCGATGATCGTCTGGGGACTGATCGTTGCCGCCCTGCTGATGGTGGGTTTTGCAACCCTTTTTGTGGGATTGGCGATCTTCATCCCGGTGCTTGGCCATGCCACATGGCACCTCTACAGGGCAGTCGTGCCGGCCCATGAACTATGATGTTCTGGCTGCCCCGCTTTGCGAGAAATGCGGGGCAGCCGTCAAATTTTCCCACAAAACTAGCATTTGACGTAAACGGCTATTATCCTTCCAGAATCGCCAACCTTGCGAAGGGAATACCGATATGGGTAGCTATTCGAAGCTGATTGGGTCGATCATTGGAGGTGTTGCGGGCTGGCTTGCCTCACGCTACGCGCTTCCGCCAGAGCTGACATCGCCTGAAATTCAGGGAGCCGCAACAGTCATTCTCAGTGCTGCGGCCACATATCTTTTCCCGGCAAATACGGTGCCCACACAGACGACGGCAGAGCCGGAGCCGAAGACTACAACTCCCCAGTAATGCCGCTGACAAATGCACGCTGAGCTGGAGCAAGACGCTCCTGTAGTGGATATGAATGCGCCCCATTGGATGCTTCCGCTGGAGCGCTGCAATCATGCGTGCACGATTTAGCCGCGTATGGCAGCTTCGATTTTGGCGATGTCTATTTTGTCCATTTCCAACATTGCTTCGAATGCGCGTTTGGCAATGTCGCCGCCTTTGGCGTTAGCGTCGGTCAGAACACGTGGCGTGATCTGCCATGACAGGCCCCATTTGTCCTTGCACCAGCCGCAAACGCTTGCCGTACCGCCATTATTGACGATGGCGTTCCAATAGCGGTCTGTCTCTTCCTGACTGTCAGTGGCAATCTGGAAAGAAAATGCCTCGCTGTGTTTGAAAGTGTCGCCACCATTAAGACCAATGCACGGCACACCGCACACCGTAAACTCGATGGTCAGAACATCACCCTCCTTGCCGCCCGGATAGTCGGATGGTGCAAGGAACACTTTACCAACCGAGCTGTCAGGAAAGGTTTTGGCATAAAAGTTTGCAGCCTCTTCCGCATCATTATTGTACCAAAGACAGATCGTGTTCTTGTCCATTTTCTTCTCCCTTTATTACCTTCGGCCAAGGAAACTGTGCCTTGGATTACATTCTGGTTCTCTGCCACCAGCGATTGAGCGATCTCAGCAGCACCAGCATGGTTCAATACTTCAAAAGCAGGCTTGTTCCACGCGGCGTACAAAACAAGACAGATACGTTGATGTCAACCTATTTTCTGAAAAAGATGCAATTTGGAAAAGATAATTCAATGGAATCATAGGATTGGAGTGTTCTAGCAAGATGCGTATCGGCGCATAAATTTGCCTGACCATGCCGGCACGCGGATAACGAGGATAAACCTGGCATGTGAGTCACATTCACGCCTGCACTCAATCGGCGAATGCGAAAGCCGCTATCAGCAGCGATTCGCTAGCACCTAGCCGTGCGATTGCCACTTATTGAGCAAGCAGCCTGAAAGGAACAGGCAGGTTGATTAACTCAGCGAGCTGTCCATCTCAGGTCGCCTAAAACCACATCAGACAATAAGGTCGGAAGTATGAATAAGCTGATGCGCTAAAGATGGGAAAAATGGCGCGCCCGAAAGGATTCGAACCTCTGACCCCCAGATTCGTAGTCTGGTGCTCTATCCAGCTGAGCTACGGGCGCGTGCCACAATTGCGCGTTCGTCTGCGCAGGGCGGTTCCTAATTGGTTGGCTGCGTAAATGCAAGCCGGTTTCCAAAAAAACCGCAACTATTTGCTTTTAAAGATTGCGACCTATCGCCAGGTACTTGTCACGGCGATCCTGACGCAGGGCCTCACGGTCCATATTGCCCATGGATTTCAGCGCAACATTGATGATGTTTCCGGTTGCTTCGATCGCTGCATCCCTGCCGCGATGAGCGCCGCCCAAAGGCTCCGGAATGATGCCATCAATGATCTTCAATTCGTAGAGATCCTGCGCGGTGATGCGCATTGACGTTGCCGCATCCTTGGCTCTGGTCGAATCATGCCAGAGGATTGAGGCGGCACCTTCCGGCGAAATAACCGAATAGATGGAGTGCTCAAGCATATAGACGCGGTTGGCTGTAGCGATGGCGATAGCACCGCCGGAGCCGCCTTCGCCGATGATGACGGAGACGATTGGCACTTTAACGTTGAGGCAGGCAGCAGTGGAGCGTGCAATTGCTTCAGCCTGGCCGCGTTCCTCGGCAGCAATGCCCGGAAATGCGCCAGCGGTATCGACCAGTGTCAGCACCGGCAGGTTGAAGCGGTCAGCCAGTTCCATGATGCGCACGGCCTTGCGATAGCCTTCCGGCATGGCCATGCCGAAATTATGCTTCAGGCGTGTTTTTGTGTCGCTGCCTTTTTCCTGTCCGATAACGGCAACTGCCTGTCCATTGAACCGGGCAAGGCCAGCCTGAACAGCGTCGTCATCGGCATAGTTGCGATCACCGGCAAGCGGGGTGAAATCGGTAAAGAGCCGCGAGATGTAATCCACACAATGCGGACGGTCCGGATGACGAGCAATCTGCGCCTTCTGCCAGGGTGTCAGCTTGCGGTAAAGATCACGCAAAGCCTCGCCAGAGCGTTTTTCAAGCCGCACGATCTCGTCATTGGTATCGAGCGCGCCACCTTCTTCAGCAAGCTTTTTCAGCTCGAGAATCTTGCCATCGAGGTCGGCGACCGGCTTTTCAAAATCAAGATAGTTGTACATGGACTGAATATCTGCCTGCAAAACGGTGGATTCTTGAGAGCCTAACTGGCTGTTGCGAGCGCTCATGTCAAGGAACCATGCCCCAGATCACGTGCCAGCCCGGCAAGTTATACGGTGAAATCCGGCGAAGGTGTGGTGATTATCTGGCCTGTTTTCTGGTTTTTGGTTTTGCAGTAGGGGCAGTTTTGACCTTCGCTCTGGATCGTCTGACTGGTTTTGGCGCTGGCTTGCTCCAGCCGAGCCATCGTCCTTCGCCTTCATAATTGTGAAATCCGCCGGCAGCTGCGCGCAGGCCTTGCTGTAAGTTGGCAATGTCCAGACCCGGCATATTCCGCACAAGCGCGGGCGGCAGCCTGTCGATGTCAAGCCATGCCGCATCAAAGAAGATATTCTCAGGGCCGGTTTCATTCTGCACGGTGATGAACCACTCGTCTTCCATATAGTCGCCAAACCATGGATCGGGATAGATTGCCGGTGAGAAGGAGAAACCAAAGGCTGTAATTTCGCTCCAGCTCCAATCCTGTCGCCAGCCCATGCTGCGGCCAAATTTGCTGGAGCGATGAAAGCCTTCATCGTCAAATCGAACGATTTCACGCCCGTCATCTTCAGGTTCCGGCGGGGAGGTCCTGCCTCCGAACAGTTGTTTGAACAACCGCCACATGGACGTTCCATAGTTCTGACGCGCATGAGCGCCCGTCAATCATTTTACTCGACGCAGTTCCCGGAAAAGTGCTGCTTTCCCTGGAACTGTTCTCAGTCTGCCAGAGGGTGATGCTCGGTGACAAGCCGATGCAAGCGTTCCTCCATCACATGTGTGTATATTTGAGTTGTTGAAATATCTGAGTGGCCCAGCAATTGCTGTACGGCACGCAGGTCCGCACCATTTTGCAAAAGGTGGCTGGCAAAGGCGTGGCGCAGCACATGCGGCGAGATAGCAGAGGTTTTCAAGCCTGCTCGCGCAGCCAATCCCTTGAGATCGCGCCCAAACACCTGCCTTGCGAGAAATCCGCTTTCGGAAACCGCCGGGAACAGCCAGGGACTTTCGGAAAGACCGGGCAGCGCATCGCGCAGCTCAAGGTATTTCATCATGGCCGTGCGTGCCTTGCCGGAAAGCGGAACCATGCGATCTTTCGATCCCTTGCCACGTACCATTAAAAAGCGATTATCGGAGCGCGCAACCGTGACGGGCAAACCGACAAGCTCTGAGACGCGTAGGCCTGTCGCGTACAGAATTTCAAGCAGGGCGTGAAGACGCAGAGCCTGCAGATGCACGGCATTGGAAGCTTTTGCATCAAGCGTTTCTTCTTCCGCCCGGGCAAGCAGCTTTTCCACATCGGCTTCGCTCATTATTTTTGGCAGGGAGCGATCTTTTTTAGGGGCATCAAGCGTGCTGGTTGGATCGTCTGCCCGGATGTTCTCGGTGTAAAGGAAACGGAAAAACTGGCGAAGTGCCGACAGACGACGCGCCTGCGACGTGGCGGCAAAGCCGCGATTGGCGATATCGTCGAGGTAAGAGCGAATTGTCGCCGATTCCGCCAAGGGTAGCTGTATGCCCGTTCCGGCACTGAATAGTGCAGCGTCTTCGAGATCGCGCCGGTAGGACTCGAGTGTATTTTGTGCGGCACCTCGTTCGGCGCTCATCATTTCCAGAAAGTTTTCGATGGCTGCTGAAGCGCGCATGGTTTTACTTTGGTTGCTGCGGTTTTGGATTGAGCTTTTCGCTCGGGACACGAATGGTCATTTCGGTCTGCGTCGGGTGAACGAAAGTCACAAGCGCAATCATCCCGGCATAGACAAGCCCTGCAAGAACGGCGAGGGTTAATATCAATCGCGTAAGTGTCGGCATTTCTGAATCAGGCGGCTCAATTGGTCGGTTCCATAATGTTGCGGCCAAGTTCTTAACAATTGATGCGCGGTGCCGATTTGCTGCATTAACGACATGCGTGGTTCGAACCACGCAAAAGGTTTATGCAAAACGCAAAATAGCCCGCTGTCAGACCACAGTCTGCTTGACTGGACCAAGGTTTTCCTATCGAAACGCAGTCATGACTACGACCGAAGAAGCACCTCTGCCGGACGAAACACCGGAGCTGGCAAAAACCATCCGCGAGCGGCTGGGGACACGTTCAATCGTGCTTGTCGGCCTGATGGGGGCTGGCAAATCCACAGTTGGTAAAAAGCTTGCATCACTTGTTGAGCTGCCTTTTTTCGATGCGGATCACGAGATTGAAAAAGTCTCGACAATGACCATTCCCGAACTGTTTGAAGCTTATGGAGAAGCGGAGTTCCGTGACCTTGAGCGGCGCGTTATCGCGCGCATGCTGGAAGAAGGGCCGATTGTGCTGGCGACCGGCGGCGGCGCCTATATGAATGAGCAGACGCGGGGTGCAATCGCATCGACAGGTGTTTCCGTATGGCTCAAAGCTGAGCTTGATGTTCTGATGGCGCGTGTGGTGCGCAAACAGAACCGGCCATTGCTCAAAAACAGCGATCCGCGTGGTGTCATGGAACGGCTGATGAGTGAGCGTTATCCGGTCTATGGCTATGCAGACCTGACGATCAATTCACGGGAAGAGAAAAAAGAAATCATCGCTTTTGAAGCGATGCAGGCTATCGCAGCGCATCTGGACGGGCGGGCCCATTCAAATGAGACAAACATGAATGAGGATGCGGGGTCATGACGGATCAAGCCGAAAGTACAATTGTTCCGGTCAAACTGGGCGACCGCTCCTACGACATCCTCATCGGCGCAGGGCTTATTGAACGTGCAGGGCAGGAAATCGTTTCGCGCGCAGGCAAGACAATGCGTGCGGCAATCGTCAGTGATGAAACGGTCGCCGGATTGCACATTGAACGATTGCAGGCAAGCCTAACTGCCGCCGGCATAGAATCCAAGCCAGTCGTGGTTGCTCCGGGAGAGCAATCAAAATGTTTTGCAACGCTCGAGACAGTGACCAATGCCATTTTGGCCGCGAGGCTTGAGCGCGGCGATATCGTGATTGCATTTGGTGGTGGTGTTATCGGCGATCTTGCCGGATTTGCAGCAGGTATTGCCCGGCGCGGCATGGGGTTTGTGCAGATACCGACCTCGCTGCTGGCGCAAGTGGATAGCTCGGTTGGCGGAAAAACCGGCATCAACACCACGCACGGTAAAAACCTTGTCGGCGTATTCTACCAGCCGCAGCTGGTACTGGCCGACACAGATGTGCTGAACACGCTTTCCTTGCGCGAGTTCCGCGCGGGATATGCGGAAGTGGCAAAATACGGGCTGATCGACCGGCCGGACTTTTTTGCCTGGCTCGAAGCCAATTGGGGTGGCATTTTCGATGGCGGACCCGAGCGTACGGAAGCGATCGCCCTTGCCTGTCAGTCCAAGGCCGATGTGGTGGCGCGTGACGAATTCGAGATGGGTGACAGGGCGCTTCTCAATCTCGGCCATACATTCGGCCATGCACTCGAAACAGCAACAAAATATGATTCCACGCGTCTCGTTCATGGTGAGGGTGTTTCCATCGGCATGGTTCTGGCGCATCAGTTTTCGGCCAAAATGAATCTGGCGAGTCCGGACGATGCGCTGCGGGTGGAGAAACATTTGCGTGCCGTAGGCTTGCCGGTTTCCATCGATGAAATCCCCGGGGAGCTTCCGCCGGCAGAAAAACTGATGGAATATATTGCACAGGATAAAAAGGTTGCGCGGGGCGCGCTTACCTTCATTCTTACACGCGGTATTGGCCAGTCATTCATTGCCAAGGATGTTCCGCCCTCAGCGGTCCTGAGCTTCCTGCAGGAGAAAGATAAAAAATGACTTTGGAAATCTGGATCTTCTGCGGAATTATTTTCGGTTTGATCCTGATGTCCGGTCTTTTTTCAGGGTCTGAGACCGCACTGACGGCCGTTTCGCGCGCTCGGATGCATCGCCTGGCAAATCGTGGCGACGAGCGTGCGACCATTGTAGAAAAACTCATTGAGAAGCGTGACAGATTGATCGGCGTCATGCTGATCGGCAATAATCTTATCAATATTCTGGCTTCGTCGCTGACGACCAGTCTGTTGCTGGACCTGTTCGGTCAGGCGGGTGTAGCCTATGCAACTGCCATCATGACGGTGCTTTTGGTGATTTTTGCTGAAGTGCTGCCGAAGTCCTGGGCGATATCAAGCCCGGACCGCAATTCACTCGCTCTTGTGCGATTTGCGCAAGTGGCGGTTTGGATATTTGGACCCATTTCCGATCTGGTAAACTGGATCGTGCGCAAGATATTGGCGCTTTTCGGAATCAATCTTGCCGCTGGCAGTTCAATGCTTTCGGCGCAGGAAGAGCTGCGCGGGGCAGTTGACTTGCTCCATAAGGAAGGCTCAGTCGTGAAGGGGGATCGCGACCAGATCGGCGGATTGCTCGACCTGCGCGAGCTGGAAGTTTATGATGTGATGATCCATCGTACGGATATGGATTCGGTTAATGCCGATGATCCGATTGAGACAATCATTACTGAAATTCTTGCCAGCCACCACACGCGTATTCCGATGTGGAGAGGCACCAACGATAATTTCGTCGGTGTGATTCATACCAAGGACCTTGTGCGCGCAATCAGGGATGCCAATCGCGATTTTTCCAAGATAAACATCATGAAGGTCGCGACCAAGCCATGGTTCGTACCGGATACAACCACGCTACAGGATCAGCTCAACGCATTTTTGCGCCGCAAGGCACATATTGCCATTGTCGTTGACGAGTATGGCGATGTGCAGGGGCTGATCACGCTTGAGGATATTCTTGAGGAGATCGTCGGCGATATCGCAGATGAGCATGACATTGATGTGCAGGGTGTGCGCCCGCAGCCAGACGGATCAATTCTTGTCGATGGATCGGTGCCAATCCGCGATCTCAATCGCGCGCTGGACTGGAGCCTGCCTGATGCCGAAGCTACGACTATTGCAGGGCTTGTCATTCACGAGACACAGAGCATTCCTAAAGAAAAACAGGCCTATACGTTCCATGGCAAGCGATTCACGATCATCAAGCGCGAAAAGAACAGGATAACAAGGTTGCGTATCCGACCTGTCGAGGATGAGGAAAAGCCGAAGCCGCGATAATTTTGCGGCTTCATATTAACCGGGGTTTACATGCATATTCTTATTGCGATCATCGGCTTGGCGGCGCTTGTTTTGTTCTGGGCCCTGCGGGCGCACTCGACGGTCAGGGCTGTGCGTGAGCTCGATCGGGATACGAAAGGCCTGCAACGAAAGGCGAAATTCGGATTGCAGAACCTTATCGGTAGTCCGTACAGCCGCATCAAGGACCCGCGTCTAGCCGCTTCCATATTGATGATTCAACTGGTGCGAACAGGCGCTCCGGTTACAGCCGACGAAAAAATGAAAATACTGGAATTGATCAGCGGCACATTGAAGATCGAAGACCCGGACGCAATGTTTCAAAAAGCTTGGCGCTACACGAAGAATCGCGGCTTTTTCTCACCAATGGCTGATGAAATGGTGCCCATGCTGCGCGACCGTCTTACACGGTATGAGCGGCTGCAATTGATTGACATGCTACACCAGACCGCATCTGCCTACGGCGAGCCCAGCGAATTGCAAGCCGGAATGATCGCGCGCATGAAACGCCAGTTGGTGCAAGATTGAGCTTTGCAAAAGTAGTTTTTAACGCCGCGTTGCCTCACCCGGGGCGGATGGTTCGAGCGCCAAGGCATGGACGCTGCCCTTCAGTTCCGCATCGAGAACTTCGTTGATTGCCCGGTGGCGGGCGACACGGGACATTCCGGCAAAAGCCTCCGCGACAATCCGCACGCGAAAATGCGTTTCGCCTGAACCGTCAAATGTGCCATGATGGTCACTGTCAGAATGATGGTGACCGGCGTGCAGGTGGCTTTCATTGATGACAGCCAATGAAACGGGATGAAAAGCCTGTGTCAGTTTGTTTTCGATTGCTGACTGAGTGGACATTTCGTTCTCCTGCGCCCATATGGTAGTTTCATTTGGCAAATCCGAACATGATCACAAATTTACCGCCATTTCAGGCGTTAGGTTAATCCGTGTGCGAATGTCAATTCACGTCAAGCCAAGATAATCTTATTCGATGACCACAAGTTCTAAATATTTCGATAGCATCCGTATCCGCCCCAAGAAGGCGGACGAGGAAAAATCACGCACACCCGTGTGCCAATGGGACGGCTGTGACAAGCCCGGTCCTCACCGTGCGCCGGTGGGCCGCGAGAAGGAAGGCGAGTTCTTCCATTTCTGTATTGACCACGTGCGCGAGTACAATAAGGGCTATAATTATTTTTCCGGACTGTCTGATACGGAAGTTGCGCGCTACCAGAAGGAAGCCCTGACCGGTGATCGTCCGACATGGACCGTTGCAGGTCTGCCGGGAAGTGGAGCCGGAGCGAGTGCCAGCACACGCGCGCAAGCCAGCGCCAGTGCAAAGACTTCACCGGACTTTTCAAAGTTGCGTTCAGGGCGTGCTGCCTATCAAAACAGGTTTCGCGATCCCAATAGCGTGTTCACCACTGCGCGCGCTCATGTGCGCAAGCTGAAACCATTGGAGTCAAAAGCGCTGGATACGCTCGGTTTGGGCGCAAAAGCTACTGGCGAAGACATAAAGTCGCGCTATAAAGAACTGGTGAAGCGCCACCACCCCGATGCAAACGGCGGTGATCGGGCTTCCGAGGATCGTTTCCGTGACGTAATCCAGGCCTATCAATTGCTCAAGACGGCTGGTTTCTGCTAACCACTCATGGGCTGAATTCAGGATCTCGATACGAGGTTCGCTATTTTTATGCGTCTGCGCGTGCAGTCGCGCTGGAGGCATGATGAATAAGGTTGATCGCGATATTGCGAATTTGCCGGATACAACGGTTTCTGTAGAAAAGCTTTTCGGATTCCAGTCCGACATGATGGTCCCGGCCTATAAGGCTGGTGATGCCTACGTCCCGGAAATCGATACGGACTATCTTTTCGACAAGGCAACGACGCTTGCCATCCTGGCAGGGTTTGCGTTCAACCGCCGTGTCATGGTGTCCGGCTATCACGGCACGGGCAAGTCCACGCATATCGAACAGGTCGCGGCCCGCCTCAACTGGCCATGCGTGCGCGTCAATCTCGACAGCCACGTCAGCCGTATTGATCTTGTCGGTAAAGACGCAATCGTCGTAAAGGAAGGCATGCAGATCACGGAATTCCGCGATGGCATTCTGCCTTGGGCCTACCAGCACAATGTTGCTCTGGTTTTCGACGAATATGATGCCGGTCGCCCGGACGTGATGTTCGTTATCCAGCGCGTGCTTGAATCATCCGGCCGCCTGACCCTTCTGGATCAAAGCCGCGTTATCCGGCCTCATCCGGCGTTCCGCCTGTTTGCAACCGCAAATACGGTTGGCCTTGGCGATACGACTGGCCTTTACCACGGCACGCAGCAGATCAATCAGGCGCAGATGGATCGCTGGTCCATCGTGACAACCCTCAACTATCTGCCGCATGACAATGAAGCGGCAATCGTTGCAGCGAAGGCCAAGCACTACCAGAACAAGGAAGGCAAGGAGATCGTCTCCAAAATGGTCCGCGTTGCCGACATGACCCGCGCTGCGTTTATCAATGGCGATCTGTCGACTGTCATGAGCCCGCGCACGGTTATTACCTGGGCGGAAAATGCCGATATCTTCAAGGATGTCGGATTTGCCTTCCGGCTGACCTTCCTCAACAAGTGCGATGAGCTGGAGCGTCCTATCGTGGCTGAGTTCTATCAGCGCGCTTTTGGCAAGGAACTGCCTGAATCCACAGCAAACGTGGTTATCGGTTAAGAGCATAGCGGGAAATGGCAGGTCCGGGAGATAACTCACGTGCGGTACCGAAAGGTCCGGTAGACAGCGAGCCCTTCAAGCGCGCTGTTACCGCCTGCATGCGTGCCATTGCCGGTGACCATGAGCTGGAAGTCGGCTTTGGCAATGACAAACCAGCACTTACCGGTCATCGCGCGCGCCTTCCTGATCTGCCCAAACGCCCGACAGCCAATGATATTGCCGTAACCCGCGGTATCGGCGATTCAATGGCGCTGCGTCGGGCCTGCCATAATGACCGCATCCATGCGACGCTTGCCCCTGAAGGCAAGCAGGCGAGGGCGATATTCGATGCTGTCGAGCAGGCGCGTGTCGAGGCGATCGGCTCGCTGCGTATGGAAGGCGTTGCGGAAAATCTGAACTCGATGCTGGCGGACAAATATGCCCGCGCCAATTTTCCGGCAATTACCGACAAGGCGGAAGCGCCACTTGAGGAAGCCGTGGCTTTGCTGGTGCGTGAAAAGCTGACTGGCCGCAAGGCGCCGGAATCAGCCGGGAACGTACTTGATCTGTGGCGTGACTGGATCGAGGAGAAGGCGGCTACCGATCTCGATCATCTCTCCGACAAGATCAATGATCAGAATGCATTTGCGCGGGTTGTGCGCGAAATGCTGGCTTCGATGGAAATGGCAGAAGAACTGGCGCAGGAAAGCCAGGATGACGACAGCCAGACGAACGAGGAAGACCAGCCCGAGCCTGAAGAAAACAATGAAGGCGGCTCTGAAGAGGATCAGGGTAGCGATTCATCTGAAAATGATGATTCCGACACATCCAGTGACGACAGTCAGGCGGGTGAAACGGAAGCTGCCGATGCCTCATCCGACGATATGGATGAAGATTCAGATGCCGATGCGGAAATCCCGGGTGAGTCCCGGCGGCCCAATCAGCCATTCTCCAATCTTGGCTCAGAGAGCGGTTACAAGATCTACACGCAGGAATTTGACGAGACGACTGATGCGGAAGAGCTGTGCGACGAGGCTGAACTTGAACGCCTTCGTGCTTTCCTCGACAAGCAGCTTGCCAATCTTTCCGGTGTTGTCGGCCGTCTTGCGAACAGGCTGCAGCGCCGCCTGATGGCGCAGCAGAACCGCTCTTGGGATTTTGATCTCGAAGAGGGATATCTCGATAGCGCGCGTCTGGTACGCATTGTGATCGACCCGACACAGCCGCTTTCCTACAAGATGGAACGCGATACGGATTTTCGCGATACCGTTGTCACGCTGTTGATCGATAATTCCGGTTCGATGCGCGGCAGGCCTATCACTGTTGCTGCGACCTGCGCTGATATTTTGGCACGAACGCTGGAGCGTTGCGGCGTAAAGGTCGAAATTCTTGGCTTCACGACCAAGGCGTGGAAGGGCGGACAAGCCCGTGAAGCCTGGCTGGAACGTGGCAAGCAGCCTAATCCGGGTCGTCTGAATGATTTACGCCACATCGTCTATAAACGCGCGGATGCCCCATGGCGCCGCTCACGGCGCAATCTCGGCCTCATGATGCGTGAAGGTCTCCTGAAGGAGAACATTGACGGTGAAGCGCTGATCTGGGCGCATCAGCGTTTGCTCGCGCGTCCTGAGCAACGCCGTATCCTGATGATGATTTCGGATGGAGCGCCAGTCGATGACAGCACCCTGTCGGTCAATCCGGGTAATTATCTGGAACGGCATCTGCGCGCTGTCATCGAAGAAATCGAAACCAAATCACCCGTGGAGCTGATTGCCATTGGTATCGGCCATGACGTGACACGTTATTACCGGCGTGCCGTGACGATTGTCGATGCGGAGGAACTGGCGGGTGCGATGACTGAGCAGCTTGCGTCTCTGTTTGAAGAGCAGGGGCGTTCAGCTGCAAAAAAAGCCGGGCGCCGATAGAATGAGACCAGCTGCGCTGCTTTGCTGGCGCGTCGGGTGGGTGCTGGCTTTCATCGTGACCTGCTCCATGGCTCTGGCGCAAGAGCCGGGTGTTTCTTCTCTCAAGATCAAGTCCCGCGTCATTTCCAATTTTCAGCTCGGCTCATCGGAAACCAGTTTCGGTTCATTCGAGTTTGTCGGCGGTCTGGATATGTCCTCGACAAGTGATCGTTTCGGCAGCATGTCAGCATTTCATTTTCTCGATGCCGGGCACCAATTCCTCGGAGTTACCGATACAGGCTCCTGGTATACGGGCAGAATCATGCGCGATGCAGATGGTAAACCGGCAGCTGTTGAAGATTACCGGATGGCTCCCATTCTGGGTGGGGACGGCTTGCCGGTTGATGGAAAGCGGGATTCCGACGCTGAGGGCATGAACGTCTCTGGTCAAACAGTCACGGTGTCTTTTGAACGCAATCACCGGATCGCCGAGTACAGGCTTGATCTGGAAAATTTTGCTTCGCTGCCAAATATCCTGCCGCTGGCTATTCCAAAAGAAGAATTGAGAACGAATCGCGGGATCGAGACCGTCGCTTATGCTCCTGCGAACAGTCCGTTGCAGGGCGCGCGGGTGGCCGTGACGGAGATGAGTCTGAACAAGGCCGGAGACATATTCGCGACTGTGCTGGAAGGTCCGCGCAAGGGCCTCTTTTATGTCCAGCGAAGAGATGGTTTCGACATAAGCGATGGCGATTTTCTGCCTGATGGCGATCTTTTGCTGCTCGAGCGCAAATACAGCATCATCACCGGCATCAGCATACGCTTGCGCCGCATTCCAGGCGATGCAATCAGGCCGGGTGCAACTGTGGATGGGCCAATGCTGCTTGAGGCCGATCTGAGCTATCAGATCGATAATATGGAGGGCTTGGATGTCTGGCAGGCAGCAGATGGCTCCACGCGCGTATCGATAATCTCAGACGACAATTTTTCTGTCGTCCAGAGAAATCTCTATCTGGAGTTCCGGTTGGCCGAATAGATGGCCGGCGCGAAGATTGCAAGGATTGCACCGTAAGGCACCAGCATGACCACGGCCATCACGATCTTGACGAGCAGGTCGCCGAAGCCCAGCGATGCCCATAGCGGGATTTCAGAACCGAAAAAGGGTACCGGCATTGCCAATGACGAATCGGGCTGGCCGGTCATCGCGTCAATCCACGCGAACCGCGCGGCAAAGGCGATGGAGAAAAACAGCAGCGTATCCAGCAGGGAACCGAAAATTGCCGCAGCAAAAGGTGCCTTCCACCACGTCAACTGACGCAATTTGTTGAAGGCCGTTATGTCGAGAAGCTGTGCCGTAAGGAAAGCCGTGCCGGATGCGATGGCAATGCGCGGTGTCGCGAGCCAGACGGACAATACAACTGCAATCGCAAAGCCTGCATAGACAACGCGTCTGGCAAAGACAGGACCAAACCTGCGATTGGAAAGGTCATTGACCAGAAAAGCTATCGGATAAGTGAATGCGCCGTAGGTGAGAATCTCGCCCAATCCAAAGTGATTGAATGGATATTGAACAAGAATATTGGACGCAGCGACAACTGCGCACATGGCCAGAACGGGCAGAACAAAATCGGACAGGGAGTGAGCGCGACTGAGCGGCATTTTTTTATCCTGGGTAATGGAACCAGCAACAATAAGGCCAGCATAGGCTGGCCTCGATGATCAAGCAATGAAGATGTGCTTATTAAGCAGCAGCAACCGGAGCTTCAAGAAGCTTCTTGGCAATCTGGCGCTTCAGGAGACGGGCACGCTGTGACAGCTCCTTCTCGTCAGCCTTGACCAGGAATGCATCCAGACCACCGCGATGCTCGACGCTGCGAAGCGCATGAGCTGTAACGCGCAGGCGATAGCTCTGACCCAAAGCTTCGGAGATCAGTGTTACCTGGCAAAGATTTGGCAAAAAGCGGCGGCGCGTACGGTTGTTCGCGTGGCTCACATTGTTGCCGTACTGGACCGACTTGGCGGTCAATTCACATGTGCGGGACATTGGGTCTCACCTTTAAATTTCATTCCCGCCGATCCAAATTCTGTCTTTTGCCATCGCATGTTGCCACGCAGCGGCTCAGCTTTCGGAAAGGCGGCCTATTGGGAAGTTGCGTTTCTATAGTGATATGAGCCTCACGCGTCAAGTGTGTATATGCGCTGTTTAGGCCATCCACTGTGCATTTCATCCCACTCGCCCGGTGTTTATCACAACTTTGCCTGCTTTATAAACCAGCAGTAACCGTAGGGACTGCGTTGGACAGGAATACAATAAAATGAAAGCCAGTCGGCATTTCTGCAATTGGATGTTGATGGCGGCCTGCGTTGCGGGCGCCACAGGCATGGTAGGAGGCGCAGCCCATGCAGCGCAAATCTACAAATCTGAGTATCGCGTTTCCCTCTACGGCCTGACTATCGCACGTGCCAGCTTTTCGACGAACGTTTCCGATAGCCGCGCCTATGAGGTCAATGGCAAATTGATGAGCTCGGGGCTTGGCAGTCTGTTTGACGACACGAGCGGCACGCTTGACGCGAAGGGCCAGTATAGCGAAGCCGGTCCGGTGCCGGGTTCGTATGTGGTGAAGTACAAGCATGGCAAACGCAACAAGACCACGACGATTGCTTTTGCCAATGGCAATGTGACTTCGACAGTCAATGTTCCGCCAATCAAGAAGAAGAGCAACTGGGTTGAATTGAAACCCGATGACCTGAAATCAGTCGCTGACCCGCTGTCCGGCGTAATGGTAGCTGCCGATAGTCTCGATCAGATATGTTCGAAGACACTGCATATGTATGACGGGCAAACCCGCATTGATCTGAAGCTTTCGCCGGAGAGCAAACCGCAGCCTTTCGCCACGGATGGATTCAAAGGTGATGCCATCACCTGCTCAGCAAAATTCGTGCCGATTTCCGGCTATCAATCAGGCCGGAAAGCCATCGAATATCTGAAAAATTCCAGCAGGATCAGTATGACCTTTGCATCGCTTGGCAAGTCCGGTATCTATTCGCCGGTGCAGGCGAAAATCGGCACGCAGATCGGTACGGTGAGTGTTTACGCAACCCGTTTCGAGAAGACACAGTAAGCGGCTGCGCGCCGCCTGTTGATTGGGGGCAGCGTGGCTACATTCGTTGGATTTCTTGCCGTTGTCATGTGGGCAATGCTTGCCCTGTTTACCGATGTATCGGGCAAGGTGCCGCCATTCCAATTGACTGCAATGACGTTCGCGATCGGTGCGAGCCTTGGACTGATCTCATGGACATGGCGACCGGGTGCCGCCAGACATCTGCGCCAGCCGATAAAAGTCTGGATGCTCGGTGTCATTGGGCTTTTCGGGTACCACTTTCTTTATTTCACGGCCCTGCGGAATGCGCCAGCTGTCGATGCCAGCCTTATTGCCTATCTCTGGCCGCTCTTCATCGTTGTCGGTTCCGCCTTGATGCCCGGTGAAAGACTGCGCTGGTATCATATTTTGGGGACTCTGCTTGGTCTTTCGGGCACTGTGCTGATCATCACCAAGGGTGGCGGACTGGGCTTTGATCCGCAATACAGTTTCGGCTATGCGATGGCAGGTCTTTGCGCGCTGACATGGGCGGGGTATTCGCTGCTGTCACGCCGCTTTGCCGAGGTGCCGACCGATGCGGTGACGGGCTTTTGCATCGTGACCTCGGTACTCTCACTCATTTCCCATCTGCTGTTGGAGCAAACCGTCTGGCCGGAAGGTCTGGTGCAATGGCTGGCTGTGCTCGGGCTCGGGCTATTTCCGGTAGGTGCAGCGTTCTATGTTTGGGATTATGGCGTCAAGCGCGGCAATATTCAGGTGCTGGGCGCTTCCAGCTATGCGGCACCACTCCTGTCGACACTTGTTTTGATTGTCGCCGGCGTAACAGAGCCGACGATGCGCGTATTGCTGGCTTGTGCGCTGATTACACTGGGCGCGGTACTTGCGGCCAAGGATATGCTCATTAAGAAGCGCTAGGCTCCCAACCGTGCGGGGCAAGTTCGAACTGGGCAAAGTTGAATCCCGGTGCGACTGTGCAGCCGACAAGCGTCCAGTCGCCGAGGCTTTTTGCCATCTGCCAATGCCCTGCAGGAACCACCGCCTGCGGACGCTGACCGGCAGCAAGATCGATGCCAAGAATCTGGGTACTTATGGGCTCTTTGCCGGAGGCAATTGTCAGCTCCAATGGCGCCCCGCCATAATAGTGCCAGACCTCTGCCGCATCGGTCACGCGGTGCCATCGGGATATCTCGCCCTTCTCAAGCAGGAAATATATGGCTGTGGAGTGGCCGCGCTTGCAAACCTGCGGTTCGGCCTTGTTGTCGCGAAATGTTTCGACATAGGCGCCGCCTTCGGGGTGAGGTTCAAGCCCGAGAATCTCTTTGATCTGTTCGGCTGTAGGGGTCATCAGAAATGATCCTTCCGCTTGCGAATCTCCGCAAATACCGCCTCATCAGTGGCGTTTTCCAGTTTGAGATTTCTGCGAATGGCCGGGTCATGCCAGCGCAGAAAAGGGTTGGTGGCCATCTCGCGAAGAATTGTTGAAGGCAGTGTCGGTTGGCCCGCCGCACGCAAAGCTGTGATTTCCCTGGCCCGTTCTTTCAGGGCCGAATTGTCCGGATCGATTGTCAGCGCGAAACGTGCATTGCTTTCACTGTATTCGTGTCCGCAATAGACTTGCGTGTCACCTGGCAAAGCCACGAGCTTTTGCAGCGACTTGAACATGGTTGCCGGAGTGCCTTCCAGAAGGCGGCCACAACCAAGAGAAAACAATGTGTCGCCGGCGAAGAGCACTTTTGCAGAGGGGATATGGAACGAGATTTCCCCATTGGTGTGCCCTGGAGTCGAAATGACTTCGATGTCAAAACTACCGAACTGGAAATGTTCGCCATGGCTTAGCGTGCGGTCAATCCCGGGAATCTGGGACTTCTCGTCTTCAGGCCCGATGATTTCCACGCCGAAGCGCTTCTTGAGAGCCAGATTGGCTTCGACATGATCATTATGGTGGTGGGTGGTCAGGATATGGGTAAGCTTCCATCCGCGTCGCTTGAGCGCGTCAAGAATAGGCTGCTCTTCCGGCGCGTCTATGGATGCGGTGAGATTAGTCTCCGGATCGTGGATGAGAACACCGAAATTATCGCTGCGGGCGGAAAACTGTTCGATTTGCAAATTGGTCATGGGTCTCTCTTCGTTCCTGTCAGGACCAAGATAAGCCGCCGCCGTGGATGCGCAACCCCGCCAAGCGGGCATTTTCTTGATGTTCTCAATTGACGTGGTAGTTTGCCTGCCATGCATCTCGATATCATCGATCTTCGGACCTTTTACGCCTCGACCCTCGGTCATCTGACGGAGCGTTCAATTACCATGGCTCTGGCTGCGATGTGGCCGAAACTGCCCGGCGAACGTCTTGTGGGTCTGGGATATGCTGCTCCCTATCTGGACAGGTTTCGCGCCGATACGGAACGAACTTTTGCCTTCATGCCAGCCGGGCAGGGGGCTGCAAGCTGGCCGTCAATGGAGCCGTCATCGACGGCCCTGATTTTCGAGGAAGAACTCCCCCTGCCGGATTCAGCCGTGGACAGGATATTGCTTATGCACGCGCTGGAGCATGCGGAAGACCCCCGGGAAACATTGAAGGAGATGTGGCGGGTGCTGGCACCAAACGGCAGGCTGGTGATTGTCGTTCCCAACCGCCGGGGCCTGTGGGCACGTTTTGAACATACGCCTTTTGGCAGCGGCAGGCCCTATAGCCGTGGCCAGCTCATCCGGCTTTTGCGGGAAACAAATTTTACACCCGGCCCATGGGGTGAGGCGCTGTTCTTTCCACCCTCATCACGGCGCTGGATGATGCGTCCTTCGTCACTGTTCGAACGGATTGGCAGGCGGTTCTGGCCGATGTTCTCCGGCGTGGTTATTGTTGAGGCGCAAAAGCGGGTTTATCAGGGATTGCCAGTGGCCAAGCGCACCTCGCGGCGCGTTTTCGTGCCAGTGCTTTCGCCGCAGGGCACAGCCATGCGGCGCGATGGCCCCGATGAAGACTAACGGCGGAGCAGGAACACTGCCTGCTGGCCAAAGAGATTCCAGAAGCCCCAAGGCATATTGAACGCAAGGCGCTGACCGAGGGCGTTCAACGCAACGGCAGATTCCACGTGCGCGCCGACTTCCTTGGTCATATCGACAAAGTCGTTGATGGTGCAAAAGTGGATGTTTGGCGTGTCATACCAGCTATAGGGCAGCTCTTTGGTGACAGGCATGCGCCCATTGATCGCCAACGAGGCCCGCATGCGCCAATGGCCGAAATTGGGGAACGAGACGATGGCCTTTTCGCCGATCCGCAGAAGCTCGGTAAGCACATATTTGGGATTGCGGGTTGCCTGCAATGTCTGGCTGAGGATCACATAGTCAAAGCCGCCATCCGGATAATATTTCAGATCACTGTCCGCATCGCCTTGAATAACCGAAAGGCCGCGCGCGACGGATTCACTGACGCCCTTTTGCGAAAGCTCTACGCCGCGTCCATCAACGCCTTTACTTGTCTGCAGAAGTTCCAGTAATTCACCGTCGCCGGAGCCGACGTCGAGCACGCGCGAACCGGGTTCAATCAGCGAGGCGATGACGGCAAAATCGACGCGGGGATGACTATTGATGCTCATGATGGAAGTAGTCCCTTGGCCCGTGCCGCCGAACGCAGGAAGCCATTAACAGCAGAGAACATTTCCGGCTCGTCCAGCAGGAATGAATCATGGCCACGATCCGATTCGATCTCGACGAATGAGACCGAAGCCCCTGCCGCATTCAAGGCATGGGCTACAGTGCGGCTTTCGCTGGTCGGGAACAGCCAATCGCTGGTGAAGGAAACAATACAAAAGCGCGTCTTTGTACCGGCAAAGGCATCGGCAAGACGCCCTTCATGCTCGGCAGCCAGATCAAAATAGTCCATGGCGCGCGTCATGTAGAGATAGGAATTGGCGTCGAAACGCTCAACAAACGTATTGCCCTGATGGCGCAGATAGCTCTCGATCTGGAAATCCGCATCAAAGCCGAATGTCACATTTTGACGGTCTTGCAGATTGCGACCGAACTTGTTGTGCAGCGCCGTTTCCGAAAGGTAGGTGATGTGCGCTGCCATGCGGGCGACTGAGAGACCCTTGCGCGGGACTGTTCCAGCCTCAAGATAGCGGCCTTCCTTCCATTCCGGATCAGCCATGACGGCCTGACGCCCAACCTCGTGGAAGGCGATATTCTGCGAGGAGTGACGGGCACCCGTGGCGAGCGCTACTGCTGCAAAAACTTTGTCGGAATGGCTGGATGCCCACTCCAACACCTGCATGCCGCCCATGGAACCGCCGACGACAGCGAAAAGCTGTTCAATGCCGAAATGCTCGACCAGCATTGCCTGAGCGCGCACCATATCCGCAATTGTAATGATCGGAAGATCAAGCGCATAGGGCTTGCCGGTTTCAGGATTGATCGAAGCCGGACCGGTTGAACCGAGGCAGCCGCCCAAGACATTCGAGCACAGGACGAAATAGCGGTCAGTATCGATAGGCTTACCGGGTCCCACAAGTAATTCCCACCAACCGGACTTGCCGGTCACAGGATGGACGTTAGCCACATGCTGGTCACCTGTCAGGGCGTGGCAGATCAGGATCGCGTTGGATTTGTCCTCATTCAGCGTGCCGTAAGACTGATAGGCAATGCGGAACGGTGAAAGCGATACACCACTGTCGAGATTCAAAGGCTTGTCCGCGCCAAATTCGACCACCGGACTGTGGGGATTGGTCGCTTCCTGACTTTTGGATGCTTTGTAAGCGGTGGGTCGAGTGGCTTTGGTCATATTGATGTTGATTGCCGTGAAATCCTGCTGAAAAAGATTGGCCGTAGCTATGGTCGCGCATGAGCCAAAGTCAAGTTGTTCTCGACATCTGGTCTCCAGACAGCTATGTCCGCGACGGAGTTTTTTGCCGCTTAACGGGTGAACAATTATGTCAACGACACTTAAAGACCTACGTCCAACACCAAAAACCGGGTTGCTTGATATCGCTGCCTATGTGCCCGGCAAGGAACATGCGCATGGTGTTGCCAAGGTCTATAAGCTGTCGTCCAACGAATCCCCGCTTGGCGCGAGCACACTTGCAGCCGACGCTTTCGCAACGGCGGCAAAGAATCTTGAAATCTATCCGGATGGTCAGGCCACTGCTCTCAAGCAGGCAATTGCTGAAGTACATGGATTGAACACGGGCAACATTCTTTGCGGAAATGGTTCTGACGAGTTGCTCGGCCTCCTTTGCCAGACCTATCTTTCACCCGGCGATGAGGCGGTCTACACGGAACACGGCTTTATGGTGTACAAGATTTACATCATGGCCACTGGTGGAACGCCGGTCGTTGCCAGAGAGAAGAATGAACAGGCCGAGGTCGACGCCATATTGAGCGTCGTTACGCCGCGCACAAAGATTGTATTTCTTGCCAATCCCAACAACCCGACTGGCACCTATCTGCCTTTCGAGGAAGTGCGCCGTCTGCATGCCGGACTGCCGAAGAATGTATTGCTGGTCCTCGATGCGGCCTATGCGGAATATGTCCGCCGCAATGATTACGAGTCCGGAATGGAACTGGTTTCATCTTCCGAGAATGTGGTGATGACACGGACATTCTCGAAGATTTATGGTCTTGCAGCGCTGCGGATCGGTTGGATGTTTGCACCCGCTCACGTCATTGATGCGGTCAACCGGATACGCGGCCCGTTCAATCTGAACTCCGCCGCCATTCTGGCAGGTGCCGCGGCGATTCGTGATCGCGCGCATATTGATCGCGCCGTCGCGTTCAACGATGAATGGCTGGCCTACATGGTGGAGCAATTGACGACGCTTGGCCTGCGGGTAACTCCCTCAGTGGGAAATTTCCTTCTCGTGCATTTCCCTGATGATGCAGCCAAATCCGCCGAAGCTGCCGACGCCTATCTGACGAGCAAGGGCTATATTTTGCGCCGCGTTACGGGATACGGATTTCCTAACGCGTTGCGCCTTACCATTGGATCCGAAGAAGCCAATCGCGGCGTAGTCGCTGCACTCTCCGAATTCCTGAAGTAAAAAATGTCCAACGTTCATTTCAATACAATCGCACTGATCGGTATCGGCCTGATCGGATCGTCACTGGCACGCGTGATCAAACGTGAAGGTCTGGCCGATCATGTCATTATCTCCACCCGAAGCGAAAGCACGCTGGCGCGGGCAAAAGAGCTTGGCCTCGGCGATGCTTACACACTTGATAGCGCTGAAGCCGTCAAGAATGCCGACCTCGTTGTGGTTTCGGTACCTGTCGGCTCATCGGGCGCAGTTGCGAAGCAGATAGCCGGCTCGCTGAAGCCGGGTGCAATCGTGACAGATGTGGGGTCAACCAAAGGCTCGGTCATTGCACAGATGCAGCCGGAATTGCCTTCGAATGTGCATTTTATTCCCGGCCATCCACTCGCAGGAACTGAATATTCCGGGCCGGATGCGGGCTTTGCCGATCTGTTCATCAATCGCTGGTGCATTCTGACGCCTCTTGAAGGCACCGATGCAGATGCCATCGAACGGCTGAAGAAATTCTGGGTAGCTTGCGGCTCGCGGCTCGACATAATGGACCCTACACATCACGACCGGGTTCTGGCGATTGTTTCGCATCTTCCGCACCTGATAGCTTACAATATCGTCGGTACGGCCAGCGATCTTGAGGAGGTTACCAACTCCGAAGTCATCAAATACTCCGCTTCGGGCTTCCGTGACTTCACTCGCCTTGCGGCGTCCGACCCCACCATGTGGCGCGATGTCTGCTTGCACAACAAGGATGCGATCCTTGAAATGCTGGCACGGTTTTCCGAAGATCTCGCATCATTGCAGCGTTCCGTGCGCTGGGGCGACGGCGATGCGCTGTTCGATCTTTTCACCCGAACACGTGCTGTGCGCCGTGGCATTATCGATGCAGGGCAGGAAATTGACGCTCCCGATTTCGGGCGCCAGAAGGCTACGCCGCAATCATAGGGATGGCAGGCGTCCAATACGGATAAAGCCCACCGACATTTTTCCGTTCTTCACGGTGATCGGGAGTGTCGGTGCGCCGCTTGCATCCTTGGGAACAAAGGCCATCGCCTGAAGTACAGAAGAGATTGTGCTTTCCTCGTCCGGCAATATTTCCCGCATTGCCTGAGCGACACCTTCGGGATTGCGCATGGTCACATTGAAATCGCCGCTGATGCGGCCTTCATCGTCAACTGAAAACGGGCCGGAAATTGCGATGCCGCTGCCGTCGGTAAACCCCAGATCGACATTATTCAATTGGCCGCTCTGGCCGCGCAATATGCTTGCGTCTCTTTCCGGCTTACCGAGGAGAGCAAAGCCGTTTTCAAGTTCGATATCGGCTGCGCCGGTAAGCTCGGGCAGTGGGTGCTTGTAGACAATATTATCCGCGATTTTGAGCTTCTCGAAAGACCATGAAATATTCATCTTTGGCTCGGCTGTCGAAAAGCTTAACTTGCCGTCTTGCATGACTGCAATCGGCGCAGTTCCCGCTGCAGCACCACGTTGATTGACGACGATATCGTTACCCTGAACGGCAAGCTGCTTTGGTAATGGTTTGTCCAACCGGACGCTTGAACCCAGATTTTTCCACGTAATATCCAAAGGAATCATGCCCGGGGCATCGACCGCAGCTGGTCCTTCGATTCGGCTGACAATCTGCATCGGATCATAAACCTGCGCGGCGGCATTAAAGCTGCCAGCAGTAACAGAAAGGTTTTTCGCCTGATCGACCCAGCCGACTTTGGTGCAATCTAGGCCCAGCCTTATGGGGTAGCCACTCGCACCAGCGTTTTCGCAGGTGGCATCAATGCCCTTTTGCTTAAACGCGGCGAGGTTGGTCGCAACACGTGATTCAAGCTGATTGGCTAGATAAAACCAGCCGCCCGTATAGATGATACCGAGCAAAACGACGAAGCCCACCAGATATTTGAGGAGCTTTCCGGACTTGCGGGTTTCTGGGGTACTGCTTGACGGCATGGTGCGGCTCTCGCTATCGGTCAGGAAGATACTTTTGATTCAAATCCAGCTATCGGGATGGATATGGGCGATTTTTGGGTCTTTGGCTATGGTTCGCTGATGTGGAAGCCCGGCTTTGCACATGTAGAGACACATCATGCCCGTCTTCATGGCTATCGCCGTGCGCTTTGCGTACGATCATATGTACATCGCGGCACGCCTGAAAGGCCGGGACTGGTTCTCGGGCTTGATCGTGGCGGTTCCTGCCTTGGCATGGCCTTTCGTGTGCCGGGTGAACTGGAAGATGAGGTTGTCTCGTATCTTCGCGAACGTGAACTGGTGACGCATGTCTATCTGGAGCGGCGCTTGGGTGTGCGGCTTCCCGATGGACGTAAGGTCGAAGCGCTGACCTATATTGTCGACCGGGGCCACGTGCAATATGCGGGATCGCTTTCGGTTGGGGAAGCGGCGGAAGCAGTATGCGGATCGGTCGGCGTATCAGGCCGCAATGAGGACTACGTGCACAATACGCTCGAACATATGCGCAAGATGAATATTCGCGACCACTGGATGGAAGCAGTGGCCGCCGCTGTGGACAAGCACAACCCTTAAATGTTTAAACCCAGTTCTTTAAGACGTGTGACGGCAGTGGGTGGCATTGGTGGTGGATTGGCTGACGTTGCTGCTTCGACAAGCAGTTCATCGCAGGCGGCCTCTGTGACCTCCTGAAGCTTTTTCAGGAAGGCGTCATTGTCCAATCCCGGCTGAATGGGCGGGAGAACGCGGCATCGGATGACGCCGGGATGACGGAGAAACTTGCGCCGTGGCCAGTAGAGACCGGCATTGTGCGCGATAGGCAAAACCGGAACGCCCAGCTCCCCATAGATATGAGCAACGCCGTACTTATAAGCGGGCGGTGCACCGGGGCTTGTGCGTGTGCCCTCGGGATAGATCATCAGCTGTCTGCCGCCGGACACCGCAATATGGGCGCCCTTCACAGCGGTCTTCATCGCGGCAGAGCGTTTGCCGCGATCAATAGGCACCATTTTCATTTTCTGGATATACCAGCCAAAAAGCGGAATCCACATCAGTTCGCGCTTTAAAATGTAAACCGGGTCGGCGACATATGGCAGAAATGCGTAAGCGTCCCAGAATGATTGATGCTTCGGCGCGCAGATATACGGACCATCCGGAATATTCTCCAGTCCTTCGATTTCCATGTCGGTTCCGGCGAAAACCTTCTGTAGCCAAAGGTTTGACCTCGCCCAGTTTTTTGGAATAGCCCAAGCCTGCTTACGCGGACTGAAAAAGTAATAGGGCGTAAAAATGATCATCTGAACGATGAGGTTCAGGTAAAACAGCACGTTGAAGATGATCGACCGGATTATTGTCATAAGGGGCTCATAAGAAGTTGCATTAATGCAGTGCGTGGTTCGCCCTTCGACAAGCTCAGGACGCTCACCATGAGGAAGGTGGTTGATACGCACGTGAGCTACCACTATTGCAGAACTTGGCTTTCTGCAAATCAGTTTACCTCCCTCATGGTGAGCGTCCTGAGCTTGTCGAAGGGCGAACCACGCACTATAGATGTGCCAAGTGCAACGAAGATCCGGGCTAATCCCTGATCTGATGGAGCAATTCATCTGTGGCGCTGGAAATGCTGTCGGGCAGTTGGGCGCGGGCAACAGCACCGATATATTTGATATATTCCATCAGCAGCACGCGAACCACCTGACCGCGTGTGATCCAGTCGCCGTCCTTGAGATTGGTATTGGTTATCGGATAGGCGATGAACTCGATTTCCTGTGACGCACGCGTAAGCTCAAGCATGGTACGCGGAATGTGATAGTTATTAGTGACAACGATCACGCGCTTATAGTGATTTGCGCTGGCCCATTTGATGCTTTCAGCAGCATTGCCGACTGTGTCCAACGCTGATCGGTCAATATCCACGCAACACTCAAAAAGTGTGGCATCGCCACCGGTGACACGCTGCAGTTCGCTACGTTTTGTCGAGGGATGGACGCCGCTGATGAACAGGCGTTCGCCACGCTTGTTCTTGAGCAGCGCCAAAGCACCTTCGATACGTGAATAGCCGCCCGTGAGCACGACAATCCCATCGGCTGGCTCTGCAAGATCAGGTATGCCGAGCGTCGTCACGCGGTCGCTGAAGACGATGAAACCACCAATGAAAAGACCAATAGCAAGGATGACAAGGAGGAAGAGCAAGCGTGCAAAATATCGGCCAATGGTCGCAGACAAGCCACGACCGCGAACTGTGTCCGCATCGGGGGCGCTGTTGCTGCTATCGTTAAGGCCGTCCATCTGTGCCGCAATGCCTTGTTCGAGAGTGGTCCGTTTAGTCTGCCGCCTGAAAGCAAAAAAGCGGGTCGTCCATAAAATAAATAAAATAAACTCAGGTCTCGTGATTTTCGCCGGTGCGTCCATCGACCTGTCTTAAATGCGCTATGACCGTCATTCGTGTTGTAATCATGGTCAGAACGCTGACCGCCAGTATAATAAGGATCACACCCGTATAACCGCCTGACCCAATGGAAAAATTGCCAAACAGGGCTGTGGCCTGATCGGCTTCCGGGGTTGCCAGATTACGCGATGACCACCATCCAATCATCAGGAAAATCAGCATTGCAAGCGCGCCTCCAAAGGCCGCACCTTTGAGGGCAGTCCAGAAAAAGTGCCGCTCGAACTGACGCGCGACAAACTTCTGTTCAGCGCCGATGAAATGCAAAACTTCAATGATGTGTCCATTACCCGCCATTGCCCCACGTGTGGCGAAGATGACCGTGAGAACGGTTGCGGCAACAACCAGCGAAAGGACGCCCGTGCCGATGAGCACTGTTGAGCGCGCCATGGAGACCAGCCGGTCAACCCATGTACGATGATCATCGAAGCTTGCGGCCGGTATCTGCCCTACGAGCATGCTGCGGAGCGCCGCGAAATCCGGTGGCGAGGCTTCATCAAGTGTGACCACGACAAGACGAGGAACCGGTAATTCATCAATATCAAGACCAGTGCCAAGCCATGGCTCCAGAAGACGTGCTGTGGCGTCCCTGTCGATAATGCGCGTCGATTTTACCCCGGCAAAGCCTTGGGCAATCTTGCTTGCCTCGGCGAGCATTGTTTCCATATCCTGACCTTCAACCGGCCTGATCTGGATCGTGGCTTCGGTGGAAATCTGGCTCTGCCAGGTGGCGGCTGTTGTTTGAACGAGACTGACAGCACCGACCGTGAGACAGGCGAGAAATGTCATGATGGCGATCACGATCATGAGCGCGTGTCCGACAACATTGCCTGCCGGTACAATGGGAGCTTGTCCGCTGCCTTTGCGAATGCGTGTCCAAAGCCGGAAAGCCAGGTCCGTTGCCCGGTCTCTGAGGGCGGCAGCGTCAATCATAGACGTCCAGCCTCCCCTGATCGAGAATCATGCGCCGTGCATTGATCTGATCCATCAGGGTCAGATCGTGGGTTGCGATGACGACCGCAGTGCCGGAGCGGTTAAGCTCACCGAAAAGTCGCAGGAGGCGGCGGGCTAGTGGCGGATCGACATTGCCAGTTGGCTCATCGGCTAGAAGAATTTCCGGCTGATCGATCAGAGCGCGTGCGATGGCGGCACGCTGCTTTTCACCGCCGGACAGGACAGGCGGCAGCACATGCATACGCTCACCAAGACCTACCCAATGCAAA
Source organism: Phyllobacterium sp. YR531 (assembly GCF_000282595.1). Lineage (GTDB taxonomy): Bacteria > Pseudomonadota > Alphaproteobacteria > Rhizobiales > Rhizobiaceae > Phyllobacterium. Next base: position 63,520 of record NZ_AKIZ01000037.1, on the reverse strand, counting down.
AGTTCTTCGACTTCTGCTCGGTATGTCGCCTCTTCCTTGCCGCGAACACGCAAGGGCAGGGCAACATTCTGATAGGTGGTCATATGATCGAGAAGGCGGAAGTCCTGAAAGACAACGCCGATCCGTCGGCGCAGCATCGGCATTTCTTTGGAAGAGATTGTCGCAATGTCTTTGCCGAAGACGGTAATGGAGCCACGCGTCGGCTTGAGCGTCATGAACAGCAGGCGCAGCAATGATGTCTTGCCTGCACCGGAAGGCCCGGTGAGGAACTGGAATGATCGCGGCGATATGTGGAGGCTGACATCGCGCAAGACCTCCGGGCCCATCCCGTACCGCAATCCGACATTCTCAAAACGAATCAACTGTGCTTTTCCGATCTCATCTGCATCGTGTTCTATTTTGCGGGAACTGATTTGACCACCCCATCAAACGTGAACCAGCATGAACGGAAACATGAATTTTATGCGGCAGCATTGCGGGAAGGTCGGTTTTTGCATTTTGATCGGTGATCAGGCTATAGGTGCAGGGAGTTGTACTGGAAAAATTCGTACTGAAAACGCGCCACAGGAATCTTGAATGCCAAAAGTCGGGACTAAAAATATTGATGTTCTTTTCAGTGCCGAGACGATTGCTGCGCGCAATCTTGAACTTGCCAGGGCAATCGTTGCAGGCAATTTCGAAAACCTTCTCGTTATTTCGATTCTCAAGGGCTCGTTTATTTTTGCTGCGGATCTGATCCGCGCAATGCACGATGCCGGCGCAGAACCGGATGTCGAATTCATCACTGTTTCCAGCTATGGCAAGGGTACGGAAAGCGGCGAGGTGCGACTACTGCGCGATATCGATAGTGATGTGCAAGGGCGAGATGTCCTGCTGATTGACGATATTCTTGAATCGGGCCGAACCTTGAAGTTCACGCGCGAACTCATGCTCGAACGCGGTGCCCGGAATGTTTATATCGCCGTGCTGCTCGACAAGAGTGTCAAACGCAAGACCGAGATCGAAGCGGATTTCAAAGGCTTTGAGTGCCCTGACTATTTCGTCGTGGGTTATGGCATGGATGTCGGTCACTCATTCCGGCAGCTGCCCTATGTAGGCGTGGTCAGGGATTGATCAATTGAACTTCAGCAGGCGCTCAAGATAATCCTTTTCGAGTTGCGGGCTTAGCGAGTTGCCAAGGCGCTTGCGGATGGCATCAAGAATTTCGCGCGCACGCTGAATATCGATCTCACCGGGAACTTTGGTATTGCTGCCGTCATCAGGGCCGTCGATGCGATTTTCACGACCCAGTGGATCGCGCCGTCCAGTCTGCTGGCGTCCGCCGGGACCGGTCTCGCCGTCCTGTCCCATGGCCTGCTGCATCTGCTTCATCATATCTTGACCACCACGGCGCAATGCATCGAGCGCGTCGCTTTGCTGGCCGAGCGCCTGACCACCATCTGCCTCGCCGAGGGATTTGCCAGCATCGCCCATGGACTTTCCAGCCTGTCCAAACCCTTCACCGGGCTTAATGCCCATGCCTTCCAGATCTTTCATCAGCTGGCCGAGTTCGGATTGAAGCTTGCCCTGACCTTGCTGAAGGTCACGCAGTGCCTTGGCGATATCCTCCTCGGACATCTGGCCTTGTTGACCCTGCTCGCCTTGTTGTCCTTCGCCAAAATCCTGCTGCATGCCTTGCTGGCGCTGCTGTTCAAGCTTGTGGGTCTGGTTCATCATGTCCTGCTGACGGCGCATCAGCTCACCGAGCTTGTCCATCTGCTGCTTCATCTGTCCCTGCTGACCATTCTGGCCTTGCTGCTGCTGGCCCATCTGCAGGTTGTTCATCATGTTTTCGAGTTCAGAAAGCAATTGCTGTGCCTGATCCTTCGATCCCTGTTTGGCGAGATCTTCGATCTGATCGAGCATTCGGTCGATATCTTCCTGCCGTAACTGCTTGGCATTTGGATCTGGCATCTGCGCCATATTCGGGTTCTTCTGGGCCTTCTGTGCAAACTCACGCAAATATTCATTCATGGCACTGCGCAATTCGGCCATGCGCTTTTCGATCTCTTCCTGGCTCGCGCCTTGTTCGATTGCGTTTTTCAACGCTTCCTGCGCCTGCCGCAACCGGCGTTCGGCATCGGAAAGGGCACCATCTTCGATGCCGCGCGCAACCTGCCACATATAGGCAACCACCTCACGCAATTGATCGTCACTCTTTGCAAGATTGAGGCGAGAGCGGACGCTGCGCAATGCGAGATAATGCGAAGAGTTTTTGATCGTTTCTTCTGGCCACATGGTTATGGCATCGATCATTTCGAGCACGTTCGGCTTGGCATTCGCGTTCAATGCGAGATTGCGGCGTTGTTCAACGATTGCGCGAGCAAGCGGATTGGCAAACGGACGTTCCGGCATGACCAGTGTTTTGGTCTCGCTACGGGCTTCCTGCTTGGCATCATCAGATGTCACCAATGTCATGCGGATTTCGGACCCTGACCATGGGTGCTCGGTCAAATCCTTCGTTGTCTTGGTTTCCTTGGCCTGTTCGCCGCGACGCGGGAGCGATAATGGCAACTCAGGAGCGGCATAAAGCGGGCGGGCATCCTTTTCGGCAGGCGATGCCTGTTCGATTTTTGCCTGCGCTCCTATCGCGCCATAATCGTCCTTGATTTCATAGAACACATCCATCGTACCATTGACCGCGCTGGACGGTTCCCTGGTAAAACGGATTGATGGCGGCTGGTCCGGAATGATTGTGAAAGTCCAGCTTGCAAGTCCCGAGCGGCCATCCATCAACTCAATGGAACCGTTTTCGCCGAGGGTGAGTTCAAAATTCCGTGGCGCTGCTGTTACGGCAGCAGTGTCTTCGGTCTTTGGGGGCTCTTTTGCAGGAATTTCAACGGATTCCCCGTCAGAAAGTTTTTGAATGACGGTTTCCGAACTGCTGCCTCCAATGATCCGCACAACAAGCGTGCTGTTGTGAGGCACGGAAAATTGTGTGTCTGCGGCATTGCTGGCCGTTGTCAGGAACAGAGGTGGGCGGCCCGTATAACGCGGCGGAGTTACCCACGCGTCGATGCGCGGTGGTATGGCATTACTGGCCGCGTGGCTTAGGAATGCATCGCTGATACGCCCCCCAAGCGGACCGCCGGAAAAGGCAAAGGCAACGACCAACAGCAATACAACGACACCGCGCAACGCCAAGGGATCACGCTCGGCAATGCGTGTTTGCGGCAGGCCGCTTTGCAGATTGGCAATGCGATCTGCCATGCGTTTGCGGTGCTCTGCCCACAGTGCCTGGGCGAAAGGATCAGTGCTGTTGCTAGCAAGCTCTTCGGTCTGCACCGTAATCGGCTGGTGTTCCAGTTGGTTGACGCGCTCAAGCCTGTTCGTGACATCCGATGCGCGGGGCAAGCGGAATTTAAGCAGCAGGTAAACACAAACCGGAATGCTGAGAAGAAACAGGGCAAGCAATGCTTGTCTTGCCAAATCCGGCATGAGGCGGAAGAGGCCAAACCACGACAGGCTGAGAAACACTGCAGCGACAAGCAGAAATGGCAGTAAAAGCGGCCAAAGGCGTTCAAGCGCAATCATCAGCCACGCGGACAAACGGAGGCGATCGATACTTTTCAAAATATCGAACTTGATGCTGGTCGCTTCCCGTTCATTCGGGTTTTGATCGGCCATTCTCGCTCCATTTTCTGGTATCAGCGGTACCAGACAAAGCTAACAATACCATTCATCATGGCAAAGGCGAGGCCTTGCGCGCCAAAACGCAATCATACTTCTGTGTAAGTGACGAAAATTATAGCCAATCCGGAATGGAATCGAGGCCGATCAATTCGTCATAGGTTGTGCGTGGGCGCACCACATGGAACTGGTCGCCATTGACCAGAACCTCCGGAACAAGAAGCCTTGTATTGTAGGTTCCTGCCTGTACCGCGCCATAGGCACCTGCCGTTCCAATGGCGATCAGATCACCGGGAGCCGGACGGGGGAGGTCGCGGTCAAGACCAAGATAGTCGCCGGTTTCGCAAACCGGACCAACAACATCGCCACGAATGCGGGGATGATCGGCCTTCGGCTCTTTAACGGGCCGAATCGTGTGGAATGCATCGTACAGAGTTGGGCGGATGAGATCGTTCATGGCCGCATCGACAATGATGAAGTTGCGCGCATCGCCTTCCTTGACGAAGATAACTTCAGTGACAAGGATGCCGGCATTTCCCACGATAAGGCGGCCCGGCTCAAAAATCGTCTTCAATCCGAGTGGCTTGATGTGCTTTTGCACAATCTGCGCATAAGCGTCAGGAAGAGGTGGTGGGTTGTTGTCAAAGTGATAGGGAATGCCGAGGCCGCCGCCAAGGTCGACATGCTTGATGTCGTGACCATCGGCTTTTAACTGCGCGACCAGTTCTGCCAGCAGGCGGAAAGCATCATCGAAAGGCTCCAGATCGGTGATCTGGCTGCCAATATGCATATCCACGCCAACGACGCTAAGGCCGGGCAGCTTCGCCGCCTGTGCGTAGATTGAACTCGCCTTGGCGAGCGGAATGCCAAACTTGTTTTCGGATTTTCCGGTTGAAATTTTCTTGTGGGTCTTCGCGTCAACATCAGGGTTGATACGCAGCGAAACCGGCGCAATCTTTCCGGCTGTAACCGCACGACTGGAAAGTATGGCGAGTTCAGGCTCGGATTCTACGTTGAAGCAATGAATGCCAACACTCAAGGCGAGGTCTATCTCGCTCGGCTTCTTGCCAACACCGGAAAAGACAATCTTGTCAGCCGGGATGCCTGCGGCAAGCGCCCTGCGCAATTCACCTTCAGACACAACGTCCGCCCCCGAACCAAGACGCGCCAATGTTTTCAGTACCGCCTGATTGGAATTTGCCTTGAGGGCGTAGCACACAAGCGTGTCCATATCGGCAAAGGCTGCCGAGAACACCTTGAAGTGACGTTCGATCGTTGCGGTTGAATAGCAGTAAAAAGGCGTTCCGACTGCCTTGGCAATTTCAGGAACGCTGACGCCTTCGGCATAAAGGACGCCGTCTTTATAATCAAAATGGTTCACGGGAAACCTAGCCTAAATCAATGGATCGAGAATAAAACGCTTGTCCTTGACGGGGGGAGTATCGATTTTCGGCTCACCGGGCATTGATGTAACAGAGGCGGGCGGCGGCTCCAGCGGGCCTTTGCGGCCACATGCCGAAATGGCGCTTACAATCATGATCGACATAAGAATTGTCGATAATAGGGAACGGCTTGTCATTGTTGATCCTGTCGTCCGAAATGGGTCTGCCATGCTTAGTGCAAGAAAGCTTCATATGGAAGTGCTCTTCAATCGCACTCACAGTGGATGCCGATTATCTCTTCCCTTTGTGGAGGAGATAAGTTGGCGCATTACAATTTTGCGATGCGCTTTTGCCAGAACTTGATCTGTTTGCGGACCTGCTCCGGTGCTGTTCCGCCATAGGATTTTCGGCTGCGAACTGATTTGTCGACAGTTAGGAAACCAAAGACCGCAGCAGTGATGCCGGGATGAACTTGTTGCAAATCTTCCAAGGACAATTTGCCGAGATCGACCTTGTTCTGTTCGGCAAGAGCGACGGCGCGTCCGGTTACGTGATGTGCTTCACGGAACGGCAGACCAAGCTCACGCACCAGCCAATCGGCCAGATCGGTAGCCGTTGAGTAGCCAGAGCCTGCGGCTTTCTTCATTGCCGTCGCGTTAATGGTCATGTCGCCGACCATGCCGGTCATTGCTGCAAGCGCCAGTTCCAGTGTTTCGGCGGCATCGAAAACCGCTTCCTTGTCTTCCTGCATATCCTTGGAATAGGTCAGTGGCAGGCCTTTCATGACTGTGAGCAAGGCCACAAGCGATCCGGTGATGCGTCCGGTTTTGGCACGAACCAGTTCGGCAGCGTCGGGGTTCTTCTTCTGCGGCATGATTGATGAGCCGGTGGAGAAGCTGTCGGATAATCTGACAAAACCGAACTGCGATGTGGACCAGATGACAATTTCCTCGGCAAGACGGGACAGGTGTGTCGCGGTAATCGCCGCTGTAGAGAGAAATTCCAGCGCGTAATCCCGATCGGAAACACTGTCGAGTGAATTGCGGGTCGGTTCGCGAAAGCCAAGTGCTTTTGCAGTCATGTGCCTGTCAATCGGAAAACCAGTTCCGGCAAGTGCCGCGGCACCAAGCGGCGATTCGTTCATGCGTTCGATAGCGTCGCGGACGCGGCTCAGATCACGTCCGAACATCTCCACATAGGCCATGCAATGATGGCCGAAGGTGACTGGTTGGGCTGTTTGAAGGTGGGTGAAGCCTGGCATCAGGGTTGCAGAGTGCTCTTCAGCACGTTTCAGGAAAGCTTCGATCAGTTTCTTGAGCAACACGGCTGTCTTTTCGAATTCAGCTTTTACCCAAAGTCTGAAATCGACTGCCACCTGATCATTTCGCGAACGGGCGGTGTGGAGGCGGCCCGCCGATGCGCCAATCAATTCGGCGAGGCGTGACTCGACATTCATGTGAATGTCTTCAAGTTTGCGTGAGAAAGTGAACTTTCCGCTCTCTATTTCTGACAATATCGTGTTCAGGCCGCTTGTGATCTTGTCGTAATCGTCGCCCGCAATTATGCCGGTTTTTGCAAGCATGGCTGCATGAGCAAGCGAACCTTGAATGTCCTGGGCGTAAAGCTTCTGGTCAAACCCGATGGAAGCATTGATTTCTTCCATGATGGCGGCGGGACCGGAGGCGAAACGGCCGCCCCACATTTCATTGCTGTTCTTCTTGTCGGACATGGAAAGAGCCTTGAGTGAGAAGCGGAAGAGTAAAAAATGACAGACGGCATGCAGAAAGCGCCACGCAACAGCAACAAAAAGATCATCGCCCTTGCCGCGCTCGCCGGCATAGCCGCCGGTGCGGTTGCGGTATACGTGATGGAGCGGCCCTCTGGCAATATTGCAGTCGCCACTAATACCACCGATCAGTGCCCGATGAAGGCGGCAGGCGCAAAGGCAATTGACGCTGCAGCGGTTGGCTCCATCGCAGCAATGCGTGGCTCAGATCAGCCGCAGTCCATGTCGGGCCTTTCCTTCACGGGTCCGGATGGCAAACCGGTGCGGATCAGCGATTTCAAAGGCAAGACCCTGCTGGTTAATCTGTGGGCGACATGGTGTGCGCCTTGCCGCGAGGAAATGCCAGCGCTTGACGCGCTTGAAACAAAAAAGGGCAGTGACAAATTTGAGGTCGTTACCATCAATATCGATACGGGTGACGAAACAAAGCCCAAGGCATTCCTGAGCGAGATCGGCGTCAAATCGCTCGATCTCTATCGCGACCCATCAATGGGCGTGTTCAATGAACTCAAGCGGAAGAATTTGGCTTTTGGCCTTCCTGTTACGATGCTCGTAGACAAGGAAGGCTGTCAGATAGCTGCGATGAACGGTCCTGCTGACTGGTCGAGCGACGACGCGCAACGCTTCGTTGATACGGCGTTGGGCTTGTGAAGGACACATCCGTAGATCCTCGGGTCAAGGGCCCGAGGATGACGGAGAAGGAAGTGTTCTTGACGATTATTCGGTGCCCGTCGTAGCGGCTTTACGAGCTTTCTTCGCCTTGTACTTGTCGAAACCCTGCAATTCGCCAGGCTTGCGTTCCTTTGGCAGCTTTTTAGGCTTTTCTGTCGTCCAGCCTTCCGGCTTTGCCTTTGCAGGCTTGGCGGCCCATTCGGTGCGTGGATTGGCATCGTTGCCACGTGGTTTGCGGTTGTCGAACTCGCGTTTCTCACCGAAGTTCTTTTTCGGCTTGAAATCGCTGCGCGGCGCATAACCACCGGGACCTTCGCTGCGGGCAATATTTACACCCTTTTCGCCGGTACCGAATTGCTTGATACGAGCGAGAAAGGCATCCGCCTTGCTGGCAGTGATTTCGAAACGTGTTTCTGTTTCCAGAATCTTGATCGAACCAACATCAGTTTTGGTGATGTCACCGGCCTTGCAGATGAGCGGCAGGAGCCAGCGTGGTTCGGCACGCTGCTTGCGGCCAACGCTTACACTGAACCATGCACCGCTTTCGAAATCCGTGAAGCGATCCGAGCGCGATGTGCGCTCACCGCGACCTGGACGGTCTTCGAAGCTACCTTTTCGAATAGGCTCGAGAACATGGGACGGGGTGTTGGAAAGCTCTTCCGGAGCCGGACGCGCAGCCATCTGCTGGCGCAAATAAGCCGCGGCAATCTGTTCTGCCGAATGAAGGCTGAGCAGTTCACGTACGAAATCACCTTCATCCTCGCTTATGACTTCCGACAAGGAAGGATCATTGAGGATACGGTCATTGTTGCGCTTGTTGATTGCATCGGCATCCGGCGGCGGTACCATCGTCGTCGATAGTTTGGCGCCCTGCAGCAGGCGTTCGGCTGTACGGCGGCGCGACGCAGGAACAATCAGAACGCAAATGCCCTTGCGGCCAGCACGTCCCGTACGGCCACTGCGGTGCAGGAGTGTTTCGGAATTGTTAGGCAAATCAGCATGGATGACCAGATCGAGGTTTGGCAGGTCAATACCACGGGCAGCTACGTCCGTAGCAACGCAAACGCGGGCGCGTCCGTCGCGCATCGCCTGCAGCGCATTTGTACGCTCTGCCTGGCTCAGTTCGCCCGAAAGCGAAACAACGGAAAAGCCGCGGTTAGAAAGACGGCTGGTCAGATGTTTGACGGCTTCGCGGGTTGAGCCGAAAATGATCGTGTTCTGTGCATCGTAGAACAACAGCGAATTGATGATGGCGTTTTCACGCTCCCGCGGTGCGACCGGCATGATGTGATATTCGATGTCCGCATGCTGCTCGCGGTCATTGGTTGCCGAAATGCGCAGTGCATCCTTCTGGAACTGCTTGGCCAATAGCGCGATGGGCTTTGGTACGGTTGCAGAGAACATGAGTGTGCGTCGATCCTCAGGTGATTCCCCGAGAATGAATTCCAAATCTTCGCGGAAGCCGAGATCAAGCATCTCATCAGCTTCGTCAAGGACAACAGCGCGCAGCTCTTTCATGTCCAGCGAACCACGGCTGATATGATCACGCAGGCGGCCGGGCGTGCCAACAACGATGTGAGCGCCTTGAGCAAGAGCCCGGCGTTCCTTGGTCATGTCCATGCCGCCAACACAGGAGGCGATGCGCGCGCCGGTGGGCTCATAAAGCCATTCCAGTTCGCGGCGAACCTGCAATGCCAATTCGCGGGTCGGTGCGATGACCAGCGCATAGGGTGCGCCGATGGAGGTGAAGCGATTTTCATCCTCAAGCAGGGTTGGTGCAATAGCGATGCCGAAGGCGACGGTCTTGCCGGAGCCTGTCTGCGCAGAAACGAGAAGGTCCTGTCCCTCGGCTTCAGGCGCAAGAACTGCTGTCTGGACCGGGGTCAGGGTTTCGTAGCCACGGGCTTTCAATGCACCGGACAGCGCCGGAGCGATAGAATCGAAAATAGTCATGAATGAACTTTCAGTGCTGGTTTTGGGCGTGTGTTTAGCTCGGCGTCAATGGAGCACGAGCGGCACGCATATAGCTTTGTTGCGCTCTCGTAGAGCCTGCGACGCGTTCCGTCAATGCCACGAAACGCATAGCTCCCATCCACTTACCCTTCAGGAGGTGAAGCCCGCACGTTTCAACCGCACAATAGCGAGATCAAGAGCAGAAAGAAAGGCGGATCGATCTTTTGGGGAAAAAGGCCGCGGTCCGCCGGTAATTTGACCGGCCGAACGCAACTCATCCATGAGATTACGTGTCGCTAAAGTGTTGCCGATAGAAGCTTCCGTGAACGCCCGTCCTGTGGGTGAAATGGCATCAGCGCCAGCCTTTACACAGCGGCTGGCAAGCGGAATGTCAGCAGTTACCACCACGTCGCCACGGCAAACACGCTCCGCGATCCAGTCATCGGCAGCATCAAAGCCATCGCTGACTATGACACGCTCGATCATCGGGTCACGGGGAATGGCCATCATCGAGTTTGATACGACAAAAACCTTGACTCCATATCGCTCAGCGACACGGTAGATTTCAGCTTTTACCGGACAGGCATCGGCATCGACATATATGGTGATATTTTTTGCCGAAACAGCTTCAGTCATGAATCAAGTCCAGTCTTCATCTCGTTTTGTGGTATCGAAGCAATGTTTTGCGTAATGGAGCAGGGCTGCATGCAGGTCGAGATATCGCACCATATTGATGCTTCAGAACCTGATGAGGAAGGCAATTACCTATATTACTATGAATACGATATCTATGTTTTCTCAAAGGATGATGCCGTGTTCTTTGTGCGGGCCTATACGGACGAGCCCGATTGCGCTTCCTTTCAAAGCAGATCGGAAGGCAGTAATGACTATCTGCTGAAAGATGCGGACCTGCACCATCCCTTGCTGCTTCTCGCTTGCGAATATCTGAGGAAGTCCGGCAAGACCAGACTTCAATGGTTGAGCGGGAAAGACAGCGCGTACCTTCCCATTCTCACTCCGGAAAAAGAGAACTAGCCAGCCATTATCGGTCAGCCTGGTTCAGGGTACACCGTCGCCGGTCTGCCAAACCGGCGTTTCGGCAAATTCCGGCGGCCCTTCAAGCTCAAGCAAATGCCCATACGTATCATCAGCCGTGCCGCCAGGCGCACCTGAACCATCAGGCGATGCCCAGTCTGCGTGTCTTGGATTGGAGACAGCAAGGGTCGCCGGGTCAACATCATACCGGATGACGAGATAACGCGTATCGCCTACGGGTTCACCGGAGGTGAGTTTTTCGAGCGCTATGCTGGCCCGCTCCTTGTCCGCCTGAGACGCAGAGGCCCAACTTCCTTCGCCATCAGCAGCACGCCGCATACGGTCAAGCGCATAGGTTGGGCCAAGCCGCTGGTCAGCGCTTAACTGAGCGGTATTCGCTTTGATCTCGGCCACGACATACTGCCTTGTCGTCGGATTATACATGAAGATATCAACCCCATGTCCGGAGGGGTTCTTTGCAGTCAGAATCGTCGTGTAGCCACGTGCCTTGAACTCGTTGACGGCATGTTCTTCCGCTGCATCACCAATAGCCTGAGTCTGTGGCTTGATGGTCGGCTTTGGCCTGACAACCGGTGGTCGACCGGCCACCACTTCAAGTTCAGGCATATTCTTGCTTGCATCGACACGGCGCAGTGCCACTTTGTCCGGCGCTCCGTTGGCACCCGGTTGCCTGTACCAGACATATTCCGCCGCGTTGATGCCATTGGTCTTGCAATAATTATCAAAGGCCTCTTGAGACGAACCTTTCAGGCCGCCATCCGGCCCGTCAGTGTTTGCCATTGCTTTGCCGGTTGATGCTTGCTTGACGGTGGAAAGGTCGGTCAGATTGGGGTCATCTGCGGCCCGTTGCAGTTTGGCAAGATAACTGCCGTGATCGCCGATCTCGGCGGATATCTGTGCCTTGTCGTGATCCGAAAGACCAGGTTTCTGCAGGTCCTGACGCAATTGTTGCAGCTTTGGTGTCAGCTTCTCCAACTCAAACTGAATTTGATAGGCCTTGGTGCCCGGTTTGGCGACATCAGCACCCATGAAGCTTCGAAGGTTCCCCTGAAAGCCGTTATTTTGATACATGAGCCGCGCAACCCGGGTGTGGTTGGCTATATCGGCTTGAGACGCGGCAGGGCCTGCTTCGATGATAAAACCACCATTTCCTGATGGATCATCGACAATCCGCACCTCATTGCCCGGAATTTGATCGTTCTTCACCACTGTTGGCTCGTAAGCAGCCAACAGATTTCGTGTCTGTGTCACAGGGTTGAACATGCCTGCAATATTGCGCGGTGTGGGTGAGGGACCGCGTGACATGTTCACGCCGATTGTGGTGCCCCAGAAACCCATTGAAAGGATTGCGGACGCCTTCTCCTCGCCTGACATGGAGCCCCAGTTTGCAGCGCTGTACTGCGCCATATTCGCAATGGCCACCGCATCGGCTGTATTGGAGAACGCGATGGTCGGTCCAATGATGCGTGCCATGGTCGGCGTCATGGTAGCACCTTTGGAGGCGAGGCTCGTCAGCTTCGCTGCACTTCCGAAAGCGGCAGCCCCTGCGATGCTCGCGACACCATTGATCCAAAGCATGCGCGCGTCGGCATCTTCAATAGGATTGATCGACTGCCCATGTTCTGCGCGATCCACCAACTGCGTACCGACGCGATAAGCGCCCCAGCCGGCAGCAGCGATACCAGCACCGGCCACAATTGGTGTAGCCACGCCACCCGTACCGATAATGACAGCCGCGCCTACGATAATGCCGCCTACCAGAGCTGCCGTATCAATGACTTCGGTCACATGCTCGCCGAACGTATCGACGGTTTTCGGGGTATTTTCCGGGCCGGATAGTTTGACTGATCCATCAGGATTCTCGGTGAGCTGACCATCCGTGGGATAGGTCATTGCGCCGGGCGGCAGCTGATTGTTTGCCTTCCAGTCGTTGAAATCCTTGTACTCGCGGCCAAGATTGTCGACGTATTTGTCGCCGCCCGAGGTTGATACCCGAAACAATGGCAATGTCACAGTTCCAGTCTTGCTGCTCGAATATTGTATTGGCAGCACAGTGACGGCGATGTCGCCTCCACCTGCAGTTGCGCGAATCTGGTTGGCGATTGTTTGTACCGGCTTGTTGTCTTCACCTCCAAAGAGAGACAACTCACCCTTACCGATTTTTTCCTGCACCTCTTCGGGCGACATGCCCTCCGGAATGACAGGCTTCGACCCCATTGCGGTACCAATGGTATTTTCGAGATCAGTGCCTTTGAGAACCACCGGTGTATTGCCACGCAAATGCAGGTATTGCCCCGCAATCTCCTGAGCGGGCGGGTTGATGAAGACGGGGTTCTGCCAAGGATCATCGGTCTTTTCCAGAGTATCGCGATTGATGCTCTTGTCAGACCTCACAATGGCGAGTGCATTGGCCCGGGCACCCAGAGACAGCGAAACATCGTCGCCAGTTCCCGGAAACAATAGTTCTTTTCCTTGATCCGTATCCAGGATGGACTGAAGGCGGCTTGCCTCCGAATCGCGTGACTTGGCATCGTCGGGGAACCACTCACGAGCCAGCGCCTGAGCCATGGGGCCGGGGCCACCTTCAGCTTCCGATTGTAATGTGGGACTGTAATTGTCGGAAAGCGCGAAGACATTCTGCACCACTGCGCTGGTCGTACTGGTGTGATCGCCGGAATTTGCCGCCATGAGAATGGCTTGCAACGAACTTGTACGGTCCATTGTGGTTTGACCAGAGTCTGCTTCAGTTGTGAAGCCAACCGATTGGACAAAAGCTGCCGCTTTTTCGGGGCCAAGGGCTTCCATGGCGGTGCGCAGCGACGACATATCATATTTGCCATCGTCTCCGTGCTCATAAGGTGTGCCTGCCCTGACCGCACTATTGGCGAAAAAACGGGCTCTGAACTTGTCTTCCGGAGTTGGTTGTTTTCCAGATTCCGGTACAGCCAGATCTGCTGCCCGTGCTGCCATCCGCTCGCTGACTAAACTACGCAATCCAGAATCGTTTGACCGGCCAGCTGCTTCGGCGAGGTAGCCGATGTTCTGCAACCCGTCATCCGAGCCCATTTTGGCAAGGACTTTATCGAGGAGGTATCTTTTGGTGCTGTCATCCAGCTTGCCGAGATCGCCTTCCTCGCCCTTAAGGGCTTTCATGACCGTGTCTACACCGTCTACAGATTCCAGATCCTTGCCATCCAGCCATTTATCGACTTTCTGCTGGTTTTCCGCATCGCGCATCAATTGGACAGCTTCGGGATTACGCTTGAGTGCAAGTTGAACTTCCGGTGGCTGGCTTTGAGACAGCTCTGTATAGGTCTTTTTGACCTCTGCCGGTCCACCCGCAGCACGGGCTTTGTCGATGATGCCCCGCGCAGTGCCTTCCGCCTCTGATCCCGTATGACCGCTTTCGCGCAGCGGAATATTCATGTCCTTGGCGGCTTGCTCGATAGCAATCTTGGCCGGCCCTGCATCCTGCCAGTCACGATCATAGAGATACTGCAGCCGTGCGGTTCGCTCGGCCTGCGGAACGCCTTCGAGATAGGCTTTTACATCAGTTGTAATTTTGCCGGTTTCGCCCTTGTGGTCGTAGGTCGGGGCGTCGGCATATTCCACCTTGTTGCCCTTGGTGTAGATGTCGTCGCCGAAGCTGTCAGTGGCGGCATTCTTGATTGCCGTGCTGGCAGGGGTAGCATCTTTCCATGTTTTCCCATCGCCCAGCAGCCGCTTGGCGGCCGCCTGCCGATCAGCGGGGGGGAGATTGTCGAGATAGGTTTTGACATCCTTCTGAATTTCCAACCGTCCCGCATTGACCTGTTCCGGCGACAACGTCTTGTCGTCCTGAAGTTCCTTGCCACTGGCGTGAATGTCGTTGGCGAATGCCTGTTCATCGGCAGGCACGCCGTCTGCATTCTTCGGGCTGTTTGCCGTTAAAACCGGATCGCGCTGCGGAATGAAAATAATGTCATTTGGATTGAGCACATCATTCGGGCCAAAAATGCCCTTGTTCGCATTTTGAAGTTCGTTGAGCGAAATACCATTATCCCGGGCAATGCGTTCCGGCGCGTCACCTGCTTCGACAACCGCTACCTTCTCGTTGAGCGGATCAACCTTACCCGAACCACCAGCACTTTTTCTGTCTTGCAATGCTTGGGTTATGCTGGAGGTGAATACCTTTTCCTGCTTGGAATTTGCCGGGACGGTCGCATCCCCGGTCTTGTTATAGCGGAACTTGCCGCTGTCATCGATCCGGAACATCGTGTCCTCCAAATTGCGATGCTAGATTGCAATCAGTAATTGACGAACTTCAATGCCCAATAGAATACCTGATGGATGTAACGCCAAATGACATTTTGTAACAATATCTTTGGCGGGAGCATTTATTGGATTGGCAATAGCCTTTCATGCCCGCCCGACTTCTTGCGGGTTCAGCCAAAAATGTGAAGTGCTGCCAGTCCTACGGATGCGCCAAGTCCAATAGCAATTCCGGCAGCCAAGGCTGCAACCAGAAATCCGGTGCCCAGCCACACGCCATCCTGTTCGCCAAGACCAATGGCCAGCAGAATAATGCTCAGGGCTGGTATCTGGTTGATCAGGGGAATTGGAAGAATGACGATCAACGACATAAGGAGTGCGACAATACTGACAACGCGCTCGACGATGATTTGCGGGAAAAGCCAGTAACGCGGACGGGCGAGCCGCTCAAAACGCGCGAGGACACTTTCCAGCCGGGCAATCCCTGACCGATATGTTTCCGTGCGCATTGATTTACGACGCAGGAATGCCGGAAACCATGGATTCTCCAACCCGATCAGCATCTGAATCGAAAGGAGGACCAGCGGGATGCCAAATACCGTCGATGATCCGGGTGGCAGGGGTAGCAGATTCAGTGCGGAAAACAGGATGAGCAACGCACCGAAGCTGCGCTCGGACAGCGCGACAAGAATATCGTCAAAGGAAATTCTTTCCGCAGGTGTATTCCCAAGCTCAACGAGAACCGTCGACAGCCGTTTTGTGCCGGCAGGAGATTCTGGCCTGTGGTCGCTACCCATGGGATAATTTCATGCGGGTATGATCAACGTGTTGGAACGGGGTTTTCCCCGCGATAATCGTAGAAGCCGCGCCCGGTCTTGCGGCCAAGCCAACCGGCTTCGACATATTTGACCAATAGCGGGCAGGGGCGGTATTTTGAATCGGCCAATCCATCATGAAGTACCTGCATGATTGAAAGGCATGTATCCAAACCGATAAAATCAGCGAGTTGCAGCGGACCCATTGGATGATTGGCGCCGAGCTTCATCGCAGTATCGATTGCATCGACCGAACCTACACCCTCGTAAAGCACGTAAATAGCTTCGTTGATCATAGGCAACAGGATGCGATTGACGATGAAGGCAGGGAAATCTTCTGACACAGTCAAAGTCTTGTCGAGACTGCTGACGAACTCGCGGGCGCTTTCAAACGTCACATTTTCGGTGGCGATGCCGCGAATGAGCTCGACAAGCTTCATCACCGGCACCGGGTTCATGAAATGAATGCCGATAAACCGCTCAGGGCGGTCGGTGGTAGCAGCGAGCCGCGTGATTGAAATCGACGAGGTATTGGTCGCGAGAATGGCTTCAGGATTCAGATTCGGACAGAGCTGAGCAAAAATCTTGCGCTTTACTGTTTCATCCTCGGTTGCGGCTTCGATGGCAAGATCGACGCTGGACAGGTCTTCCATGCGCAGCGCCGGACGGATATGGGCCATAGCCTTTTCACGCGCTGCTTCATCAAGTTTGCCGTGTGAAACCTGCCGCGCCATATTGCCATTGACTGTAGCAATGGCCTTTTCCAGCTGTTCGGCAGACTGGTCATGGATCAAAACATCATATCCCGCAACTGCACATACATGAGCGATGCCGCTGCCCATTTGCCCAGCACCGATGATGCCTACAGTCTTGATCGATCCAGCCATGTTTCCATCCGTTTGTTTCTTGTGCCACACAAAGTAAATGGCCGGGGTAGCGTTCGTCTACCCCGGCCATGCAAATCATTTCAAACTTGCGAATATATTTCTTTATCAGCGCGGTTCCGGATGGAAAATCGCTTTAAAGAGCCTTTTCTAGTTCCGGCAGAATGGTGAAGAGATCGCCGACGAGGCCATAATCGGCAACCTGGAAGATCGGTGCCTCCTCATCCTTGTTGATGGCGACGATGACCTTGGAGTCTTTCATGCCTGCCAGATGCTGGATCGCGCCGGAAATGCCAACAGCAATGTAAAGATCAGGCGCAACAACTTTCCCGGTCTGCCCGACCTGCCAATCGTTCGGGGCATAACCCGCATCGACAGCGGCACGTGAGGCACCAACTGCAGCACCGAGCTTGTCAGCAACCGGAAGGATTACTTCCTTGAACTTCTCGTTCGAGCCAAGTGCACGGCCACCCGAGATGATAATCTTCGCCGAGGTCAATTCAGGACGGTCACCACCGGAAAGCTTGGCTTCGACAAAAGTCGAAAGTCCGGGATTGGCAACAGCGGAAACGTTCTCAACCGAAGCCGAACCGCCTTCACCGGCAGCGGCAAAGGTTGCTGTGCGCACGGTGATGACTTTCTTGGCATCAGTCGCCTGCACGGTCTGCAAGGCATTACCTGCATAGATCGGACGCTTGAACGTATCAGCCGAGATGACCTCGATGATGTCCGACACCTGCATAACGTCGAGCAGCGCTGCAACGCGCGGCAGGATGTTCTTGCCGTTCGTGGTGGCAGCGGCAATGATCGTGTCATAACCATCAGCGATTGAGACAATCAGCGCTGCCGTTGCTTCGGCAAGGCGGTTGGCCAGATCATCGCTGTCGGCCAGCAGAACTTTCTTGACGCCTGCAAGCTTGGCAGCCTGATCAGCAACGCCTTTGGCTCCCTTGCCTGCAACCAGCACATGCACATCGGAACCGATGGCAAGCGCTGCGGTCAATGCCTTGGCAGTCTGGTCGGAAAGGGTCTCGTTATCGTGTTCGGCAAAAAGAAGAATAGCCATGATTAATTCCTTATCCTTTCCTCAGAGAACGCCAGCTTCGTTTTTCAGCTTGGAGACCAGCTCCGCAACGTCCTTGACCTTGACGCCGGCCTTGCGACCACCCGGCTCTTCGGTTTTGAGAACCTTGAGACGCGGCTTGGTATCGACGCCGTAATCACCAGCAGATTTCTCGTCCAGCGGCTTCTTCTTGGCCTTCATGATATTTGGCAGCGAAGCATAGCGCGGCTGGTTCAAACGCAGGTCGGTGGTGACGATGGCAGGCAGTGTGATTTCAATGGTCTGCAGGCCGCCGTCAACTTCGCGCGTTACCTTGGCGGACTTGTCACCAAGCTCGACCTTGGAAGCGAATGTCCCCTGGCTCCAGCCAAGCAATGCCGATAGCATCTGGCCGGTCTGGTTGGCATCATCATCAATTGCCTGCTTGCCGAGGATAACCAGCTGAGGCTGTTCGGCTTCAACGACACCCTTCAAAATCTTGGCGACTGAAAGCGGCTCAACAATATCATCGACCTTGACCAGAATGGCACGATCAGCACCCATGGCTAGCGCCGTGCGCAATGTTTCCTGGGCCTGTGCCGGGCCGATCGAAACGACCACGACTTCCTCAACCTTGCCGGCTTCTTTCAGACGAAGTGCTTCCTCGACCGCGATTTCGTCGAATGGGTTCATCGACATTTTCACATTCGCAAGCTCAACGCCCGAACCGTCGCCCTTGACGCGGATCTTCACATTGTAATCGACTACCCGCTTTACCGGTACGAGGACTTTCATGGGGACTCCCTCTTCAAAATTCGAATGACAGCTTTAACTGTCCTATCACGGTACCTGCTTGCCGGATGCCGACATTGAGGTGAAAAAAGCGACACGTTTGTGCCTGAACAGCGCGGGACCGTAAATATGACTAACGTAAAGGTCAATGCACGGCATGCGACAATTTGTACTTCAACCGATTGAATAATGCCGGCCTAACGGCCCCATTTTACCGGCCCGGTTTCCGGCGCAGTTATCGGTGGCTCTTTTTCCACTACAACCGCGCGCGGGGAAACAATGGCGCGATCAAAAAGCGGCACATTCCGGCGCTTTAGAACGACAATCAGCAATGCTCCGGCAATGATCCCGCCGACATGTGCCGGCCAGGAAACCTGCTGGTCGCCGCCCCATAAAAGCATCACAAATTGCACCGCCACCCACAGGATAAGGGGGTAGATAGCCGGGATGCGCAACGGGATTCGCCCAAAGGCAAGGACCCAGACTTTTACGCGTGGGTGGAGAAGAAGGTAGGCAGCTACAATACCCGCTATGGCACCCGAAGCACCGATCAGAGGTGCCTGAGAATCCGGCAGAATGACACCGTGAAGAAATGCACCTGCTGCCGCGCACAGAAGATAGAAGATCAGAAATTTCACATGACCAAGCGCATCTTCAATATTGTCGCCGAACACCCAGAGGAACAGCATATTACCGCCGAGGTGGAAAATATCGGCATGGAGAAACGCGTAAGTTATGTAGGTGAGGTTCGGCGGAACGATATCATAGGCGGCGGGCAAGGTTGCCAGATGGTGGATGATGGCGGGAATATAGCCAAGCCCGATAATGGTGGCTTCCGCATAGTCGCCGCCAATGCTGGTCAACGCAAAGATAATGACGTTAAGCGCGATGATGGACAGGGTCACATATTGCGCTTTGATGTATTTCAGACTGTTGGCGTCATGCAGTGGAATGAACATTGGCGCCGGGTTCCTGTCAGCGGTTTTTGCCCGGAACCCATAACACGTCTTTTGAGCCATTGTCATTGACGACGCGAGCAGCAACAAACAGGAAATCCGAAACGCGGTTGATGTATTTCAACGCGGCAGAAGTAACGATCTCGTCCGGCCTTTGAGATAGCTCTACCATCTGCCTCTCGGCGCGGCGGGAAACCGTGCGCGCCAAATGCAACGCAGCCGATGCTGGGGAGCCGCCCGGCAGCACGAATGAGCGCAAAGGAGCCAAGTTTTCATTCAGTTGGTCGATATCCGCCTCGACCCGCGAAACTTGTGCGTCAATGATGCGCAATGGCTCATAGGCAAGAGTTTCGCCAGTATCGGGCGTAGCCAGATCCGCCCCGAGATCGAACAGATCATTCTGGATCCGAACCAGCATAGCGTCGAGTTCAGGATAGTCTTGCTCGGTGTGCAATCGGGCCAGCCCGACAAAGGAATTCGCTTCATCAACCGTGCCGTAAGCCTCGACACGCAGGTCATGCTTCAAGCGCCTTGCCCCGGTGCTTAGGCCTGTCGTGCCATCATCGCCCGTGCGCGTGTAAATCTTGTTGAGCTTGACCATCGTGTTTGTCCTAGCTTGCAGCGCGATGGAAATAAATTGCGCCGACGATCAGGATAATTGCAACCAATTGCAGGAGGATGCGTAGCTGCATCATCTTGTTGGAAAAGTTGGCGTTGCCGCCCTTCATCATATTACGCAGGCCGATAATAAGCACGATCGCGACGGCGGCGATGGCAATAATTGCCAGAAATTTGAAGATGATATCCATGGTACTATTCCTTATCAGCAGAGTTCCACTCTGCTCCTGTCATGATTGGCTCGCAAGCATGCGATACAGCGCACGTGCCGATAGAATTCGTTTGGCAATGCTTGCCACTTTTGCCGGGAACGTCACCACATAATGAGGTTTCGGACGCGGATTTTCCAATGCGTGTTTCAGAACCTTGTAAATTGCATCAGGGCCGAGGGCGAATCGTGGCGGCTTTGCTTTTGAAAAACGCTCGATTTCGCTGGTGTATTGCTCCCGATGGACCGAGTTTTCAATGTCTATATACTTACTCACCTGCGCCGCAGCGTTGGCCCGGAAGTTCGAGTCGATGGAGCCCGGTTCGAGCAGCGATACGTGAATGCCGGAACCCCTCAGCTCCATGCGCTGTGTTGTCATCAAACCTTCGAGTGCAAATTTTGAGGCGACATAGGCACCGCGCAGTTTCATCGGAACAAGACCCAGAATCGAGGAGCAATGGACAATGCGCCCATGGCCTTGTTTGCGCATGACTGGGACAATCAATTGAGTCAGCTCATGCCATCCGAAAAATGCCGCTTCGAATTGCTCGCGCAGGGCGGCAGTGGGCAGGTCTTCGACGGCCCCCGGAACGGCATAGGCGCCATTATTGTAAAGTGCATCCAACGTGCCGCCAGTCTGAGCGAGTATGCTGCCAACGGTGTTCTGAATGGACTGCGATTCGCTGTAATCAAGATAGTAAGCGGCAAATCCGTCAGCCTTCAGCGCCTCAATATCTGCCTGCTTGCGGGCCGTTGCAAAAACTGTCCAGCCATCAGCCTTCAAAGCGCGTGCACAATAGGCACCCATTCCACTGGAACATCCTGTAATCAAAATCGTTCTGGAACGGGGCATGGTTTCAATTCAATAGGTTGCGCAAAAAAACACTTCACATATTCGCTTGTGCCTTGCAATCTCGCGTACATGGTCAAAGGGGCAAACCTGCATTGATGGGTAAAGTATATCGTTTTCTTCGGCGTATCGTTGCCGACGCGCTGGGGCATTTCAGCACGGATGACGGGTGGGCACTGGCAAGCCATGTGGCGCTTTCCGGAATCATGGCTCTTTTTCCGTTTCTGATTTTTGCGACTGCACTGGCAAGTTTTCTTGGCGCGAGCGCATTTACCGAAACCGCCGTGCATGTGGTCTTTGATACATGGCCGGAAGTTATTGCCAATCCGATCAAGCAGGAGGTGAGCAACGTGCTCAACGTCCAGCGGGGCGGGCTGTTGACCATCAGCGTGATCGCCGCGGCCTATTTTGCTTCCAATGGTATTGAAGCCTTGCGAGTTGCGCTTAACCGCGCTTATCGCGTCGTGGATACGCGCTCCATCATCTATTGCCGCCTGCAAAGCCTTGGCTACGTGATTATTGCGACCATCGGCATCATGGCGATCAGCTTTCTGCTGGTTCTTGCGCCGCTGGCCATGCGCATCGCCTCAAAATGGTATCCGGAAATATATCTCTTGTCGGGAACGATCAGTTTCTGGCGCTACTGCATAGCCTCGGCAGTTTTGATCGTCGGACTTTTGGTGGTGCACTTGTGGCTGCCGGCGGGTCACCGGCGTTTCATCGATATTCTGCCCGGTATATTTCTTACGCTGGTTGCCTGGACAATCGGAGCAACCATCTTCGCCAGCTATCTGGAAACATTTGCGTCTTACATTTCGACCTATGCTGGTCTCGCGTCGATCATGGCCGCTATCGTTTTCCTCTATATCATCGCCGCAATTTTCATCATTGGCGCGGAGGTCAACGCTGCAATCATCATCTATCGCGAGGGCAGGGTAGCGCGGCGGCTTTGACCGCCCGTCGAGAGCGCAACGCCGAGCGTCGCTATACCCATGCCAACGAGTTGGAATAGCGTCAACGTTTCACCAAAGAGTGCGTAAGCCATCAAAGCTGTCACGCCCGGAACGAGATAGAACAGCGATGCGACTTTCGAGACTGCTCCTTGATTTATCAGAATCATTAGCAGCAGGACTGCACCTATCGATAGGACTACAACCAGCCAGAACATTGCAAAGACGAGTGAGCCGGACCAGATAATCTGATGGGTCTCGAAGATCAGGGTCATGATTGCCATGACAATCATTGCGCCGAGATATTGCAATGTTGTACCGGCCTTTAGATCGATCTGGCCGACGAAACGCTTCTGCCAGACAGTGCCCGCGCTGATGGCAATGACTGAAAAAAGCGAGGCGCTGACTGTTGCCGGGGTAATACCATCGGCAGAAATTGAAAGCTTGGGCCAAAGGACCATGGCTACGCCGATGAAACCTACCGCAAGGCCGGCCCAATGGCGCGGTTGGATTTTCTCACCAAGGGTCATCCCGGCGATGACTGCTGTAATCAGTGGCTGCAAGCCAACCACCAATGCAGACATGCCGGCCGGCAAGCCCTTATGGATAGCCCAGAAGACTGCGCCAAGATATGCGCCATGGATCAGGCAGCCTGCGATGACAGCATGGATTGCGCCGCGTTTGCCCGGCCAGTTATTTCCCGCCAGTACAACCCATATTCCAAGAATAGCTCCAGCAATAGCAAAGCGTGTCGCCAGGAACAGAAAGGGCTCCATATAAGGCATTGCATAACGTGCACCTATGAAACCGGTTGCCCATAGGGCAACGAACAGGGCTGGGAAATAGCGAACAGGCATGGGAAATGACCAGATCAATGATGAGCCAGATTGGCTTATACCTGAATGGCGCAGCGCGATAGATCACAAACCGATCAAATCGCATATCTCCTGACGCGTCATACCCTTCTGCCGCAAAGAGCGAAGAGACGTATCTTTTCGGCTTTTGGAAAGCTTGTTGCCGCTTTCATCAAGGATAAGCCGATGATGATGATAGAGCGGTGGTTCAATGCCGAAAAGATGCTGCAGAAGGCGGTGGACGCTGGTGGCATGGTATAGATCCTTGCCGCGAACGACGTGCGTTATGCCTTGCAGGCTGTCATCAATAACAACTGACAGATGATAACTTGTCGGCATGTCACGCCGCGCAATGATGACATCTCCCCAGTCCTGTGGACGGGCATAGATATTCTCATGGGAGATGAATTCGTGCCAGACCAGCGGCTTTCCGGTGGTCTCAATTGCGCGGTCCATGTTCAACCGCCAGGCGAAAGGCTTTCCGGCACTTATGCGTGCCTGCCGCTCCCGATTTGAGAGTTCGCGCTCGGTGTGCGGATAAAGCGGCGCTCCATCTGGATCACGCGGCCAGTCATCAATATTCGAACGTTCAATCTCGTCCCTGATACCACTGCGGCTAAGGAAGGCAGGATAGACAAGATCCATTTGTATAAGGCGATCCAAGGCCGCCTGATACACTGGAAAGTGTTCCGACTGACGGCGGACAGGCTGCTCCCAGCTGAAGCCGATCCATTCAAGCTCGTCGAGCATAAAATATTCGAGTTCAGGCGTGCAACGCTCGCGGTCGATGTCCTCCAGACGCAGCAACAAACGTCCATGCAGGTTGTGCGCAATCTTTTGGTTCAGTAGGGCAGAATAGGCATGACCGAGATGGAGCGAGCCATTCGGGCTTGGTGCAAATCTGAAAACCGGAACTGTCATGAGTGATGGGCGACATTCTTGGCGTTGATCGCTCTCATTGATACGGTGTTTGCCGGATCATGCAAGGATGAAGACTTATGCGCAGAATCGATACGCTGGATGACATTGCGGAAGGGCTGGAGGCGCTCGTGCAGTTACACCCGGAACTGGCGGGAATAGTAGAGCGGGCGGGGCCGCTACCCTTGCGGCGATCGATACCGGGATTTGAAAGTCTGGCGTCAGTCATCGTTTCCCAACAGGTGTCAAAGGCAAGCGCCGATTCCATCTGGAAGCGTCTTGTAGATGTCATCAATCCGCTGACACCGGAAACCTATCTGGCAGGAGGTGAAGAAGCGTGGCGCATAGCGGGGCTTTCGCGTGCCAAACAGGCGACGCTGGCACGGATCAGTGAGTCCATCATTGCAAAGGAACTTGATCTTTACGATCTTTGTGAGCGGCCCATTGAAGAGGCTATGCAGGTCATGACAAGCGTCAAGGGCATAGGTCCGTGGACAGCTGAAGTTTATCTGCTTTTTTCCGCGGGCCATGCCGACGTGTTTCCGGCGGGCGACGTAGCTCTGCAGCATGCTTATGCCCACGCTTACGGCGAATCAGTGCGCCCTGATTCGAAGGCATTGAAGCTGTTAGCCGAGCGCTGGTCGCCTTGGCGTGGGGTGGCTGCCAGGCTTTTCTGGGCCTACTATGCTGCAACCCGTGGCCGCGATGCTACACCTGCCGCATGAAGTTGAAATAACGGTGCTTTTTCTTCTCCCGCGCAGCAATTCGCTTCACATTCCTGTCACGTCGAGCTTACAATATCGGGGCCTGATGGTTGGATTGGAGTTGATTCCTTGACAATAGCCGTCTCGCCGGACGGGTTGCCGGCTCTGGTACTCAATGCGGACTACCGTCCGCTCAGTTATTATCCCTTGTCGCTTTGGTCCTGGCAGGACGCGATCAAGGCGGTTTTCCTTGACCGTGTGAATATCGTCGCAGAATACGAACACGAAGTGTCGTCGCCCTCTTTTGCGATGCGATTGCCGAGCGTTGTTTCACTTAAAAGTTACATCAAACCATCGCGCAATCCTGCATTCACCCGGTTCAATGTGTTTCTTCGTGACCGCTTCGAGTGCCAATATTGCGGCTCTGAGGAAGACCTGACGTTCGATCACGTGATCCCACGGTGCGCGGGTGGTGAAACCGTATGGGAAAATGTTGTGGCTGCCTGTTCACCCTGCAATTTGCGCAAGGGTGGATTGATGCCCGATCGTGCCAAGATGTGGCCGAGGCAAAAGCCATATCCGCCGACGGTTCATGACCTGCACAATAATGGCCGCATGTTCCCGCCAAACCATCTGCATGAAAGCTGGATGGATTATCTGTACTGGGATGTCGAACTGGAACCGTAGAAACCTCCTGCCAATCCACCCCGATGGCCATCTGATGCAATTTTCTATGCTTCCGTTGCTCACGAACCTGAAAGTTCGCTGCGCTACGGTTCTCGAAAATCACACCAGCTGACTCATCGGGATAAATTCTCAGAGGGTTTTCGTGTTCTGGATTAGATTCAGGATTTTGCAGCACTACGGAAAGCAACAATCATCAGTACAAAGCTTGCTATTGCATTCCAGCCAGCAAATGACAGACCAAGAACGCGCAAGGCTGCCGTGTCACATGCTGGCGGATGAACAGCGTTCATATCACTCAAAAGACTGCCCGCATCCGTAGTGATAGACATCGCAACGGCTGTGCAATCAGTCGGTCCTGCCCAGAATTTCCATTCGACGCCGGAATGAAATATCGCAAGGCCAAGACCAATGAGCATCAGCAAACCGCCCAGCGCCAGCAGCAATCGTGTCAGGCCTGCGGGCCACTTCAACGTGGAAGAAGCAACGGCAAGCACCATCAACGGAATGCCTGCGTAATAGGGATAACGCTGTTCGAGGCAAAGCTTACAGGGCAGATATCCGCCAATATACTGAAAGCCCAATGCTGAACCGACTGTGACGATCATAGCCAGCAGCAAAAACAAAGCAGTCTTCAGGTGGGGTTTGGTACTGGTCATGATATTGGCAGTGCCTCGTATGGTTTACGCAACTACAGATGAAAATAGTGGAATGCAGCATAAAGCAGAATCAGGACGACGGCTGCTCCACCCGCGATCAGTCCCAAGCGCTTCTCGATGAAGTCGCGGATCGGCTCGCCATAGCGGCGCAAAAGCCATGCCAGAAACAAGAAGCGCGCACCGCGTGCCAGAATAGCCGAGCCGATGAACAGCCAGATATTGATACCGGCAGCACCGGAAAGAATGGTCACGACCTTGATGGGAGGCAGGTGAGCAAGGCCGGAGGTAACTAGCAAAAGCAAGATTGCATCGGCGCTTGTGGAGCCGCGCATAGCCTCAAAGGCATCGAGTTTACCGTACATTTCGAGAATAGGCTTTGCGATGGTCTCATAGGCATAAAAGCCCAGCATCCAGCCCGCTATCCCGCCCAGCACCGATGCGACCGTTGCAACAAGCGCATAACGATATGCTTTGTCCGGACGCGCGAGCGCCATTGGCAGATAAAGCACATCGGCGGGAACCAGAAAAACCGAACTTTCGACGAAAGCGATAACGGCAAGCCATGCTTCAGCCGATTTGCGCGCGGCCAGTGACATTGTCCAATCATATAGTCTGCGCAGCATTGGCGGTTCCTGTCAGGAGTAAATCTGCAAGGTCTCTTAGAGCAAACACGCGCCAAATGGAATCGGGACGATCAATTTTCATAACCTCGCTGGCAGCAATCTGCGTATCCGCCTCTAGCTGTGCCCGGCGACACGGGCAACACACGAGTGCGTTATCCATTATAAAAGCTTTTATTGCTGTTGACCGAAGGCACCCTCTGCATGTATTTGGCTTTCACGGCGTTTGAGTTCGCTCATTGCCGACGCTTTTTTGGCGGCCCCTTTGGCGGAATTGGTAGACGCGCCTGACTCAAAATCAGGTTCCGCAAGGAGTGCTGGTTCGATTCCGGCAAGGGGCACCAGAAGCACTAAAATCCCCTGAAAATCAAAGACTTGTGTTAGGTGCGATTTATTTGCCGAGGACACGCACCCGCTCGGAAAAGATTGTGCAAGACACCTTGAGTTTCACGCTGCGAGCGGTCCGGGCAGGTTGTTAGCGACAAGGTGATGTGCATCAACAGCGCAATTCCAAGAAGTGCGCCGCTGATGCATTATTCTTAATCGCCGCGGAAAGACCGATCAATCTGATCGACGAGCGGCTTTACGAGATAGGAAAGCATTGTCCGCTCACCGGTAATGAAAAACGCTTCGGCGGGCATGCCCGCCGTCAAGGTCAGCCCACGCAACTTGGCGAGTTCTGACGGCGGAATAGTCACCCTCGCACTGTAATAGCCAGCCCCGGATTGCCGATCAATCGTAAGATCCGCAGCAACCTGTTTCAGTGTTCCGGTGAGTTCGGGAGTCGTCTGCTGGCTGAAGGCTGAAAGTCTTATTCTGGCTGGCTGTCCAAGATGGAGCTGATCAATATCCTGCGGCAGTACACGAACTTCCACGGTTAGCTCGTCGCTGCTGGGGACGATCATCATGAGTGGTTCGGCTGGGCTCACCACGCCGCCGATGGTGTGGACTGCAAGTTCATGCACCAAACCATCTTGCGGGCTACGAATGTCGATACGGTTCAGTTGATCTTCGGCAGCGCTTTTGCGCTCTGATGCTTCACTGATCTTGGCCTGCACTTGCCCGACTTCAGCGGCCACTTCGCTGCGCATGTTCTGATCGATCTGGAGGATCTGGAGTTCCATTTCCGTAGCGCGACCTCTGGTCTGGGCGATCGTGGCGGTCCTGCCGCCATAGTCCCCGTCCAACCGTGCTGCTTCGCGCTGCAGGGAGGTCAATCGCGCCAAAGACACCAGTTTCTGATCCCAGAGGCCCGAGACAGCGCTAAGCTCCATTTTGATAAGCTCCATCTGGCGCTTCTGACCGGATTGCTGTTGTTCCAGCCCCGAAATCTCCTGCCCCAGTTGGATAATGCGTTCGCGAAGCTGTGATTTTTGGCCATTTCGCGCCTTGGCGCGCAAATCGAATTGCGAGGTTTCTTCCGCCATGAGCCTTTTTACAGCAGGCTCGTTTTCGCGGCCGATAAAAGCGGCAGGCATTTTTATCTGAGGGCTGCCATCAAGCTCTGCCGTGAGCCTTGCCAGACGCGCTTCACTTTCATTGAGAATATTGGTTTGAATGGCCAGATTGGCTTTGGTCAAGGTAGCATCAAGCCGCACGAGCAGCTGACCGGCTTTCACTTTCGATCCGTTTTCGACAAGAATTTCCGCAACAACACCGCCAGTCGGATGCTGGATTTTCTTGACGTTCGACGACACCACCAGCAGACCATTTGCAATAACTGCACCTGATATGTTGAGCGTTGCGGCAAGCGTCCCCATCACACCAACAAGAAAGAGACACAAGGCCAAACCCACCAGCAGATAACGCCTGATGCTTAGTCTGAAGGTCTTCACGTGATCGGGGCGAGCAGTCATTTTTCTTCTCCTGAAGGGACAACCTTCAAGGGGGGAGTATTATGTTGAGGCCGGGTAACCTGCGTCAGAATCTGGTTTTTGGGTCCGAATGTCTGGGTTCGTCCATTTCCCATGATGAGCAAAAGGTCAAGATTGGCCAAGGCGCTGGGGCGGTGCGCGACGACGATGACTATTCCGCCACGCTGGCGTATCCGGAGGAGTGCATTGGCCAGAGATGCTTCACCTTCAGTGTCGAGATTGGAATTGGGCTCGTCAAGCAGGACGAGGAAAGGGTCGCGATAAAGCGCCCTGGCCAATGCTATTCGCTGGCGTTGACCGGCGGACAGTTCTGCTCCGCTTTCTCCAATACGGGTTTCGTACCCATCCTTCAAATGAACGATCAGGTCATGCACTTCCGCATTGCGGGCGGCAGCTATGATAAGTTCTGATGTGGTATCAGGATCAAAGCGGGAAATATTTTCGGCAATGGTCCCTGCAAAGAGCTGTACGTCTTGCGGAAGGTAGCCGATATGCTGGCCAAGCTCATCGGGGTCCCACTGGTCGAGCGCTGCGCCATCCAGCCTGACGGTACCACGTACGGGCGTCCAGATGCCTGCCAAACCACGCAGCATTGTGGACTTGCCGGAAGCGCTGGGCCCGATAACGCCAAGACCATCTCCTGCCTTGAGAGCAAAGGTTACATCCTGAACAATGAAACTGTTCGCGCCCGGAGCGGCCAGCCCCATATTCTCTACAGATAGTGCTGTTTTGGGCGCTGGCAGCATTGTGCGGCCACCTTCGTCGGGTAGCATGGCGAGCAACTGCTGCAGTCGGCGCCAGCTTTGCCGGGCTCCGACGAACCCACGCCAATGGCCAATCAATTGGTCAATGGGTGCCAGTGCCCTGCCCATCAGGATGGAGCTGGCGATCATGACGCCGCCGCTGGCTTCGCCGCGGATGACCAGATAGGCACCAAGGCCGAGCATGCCGGATTGCAGCATTGTCCTCAAAATGCGCGCTATGGAACCGAGCGTTCCGGCCACGTCACTGGCGCGCGCCGTCGCCGCCAAGTGCTCGGCATTGATTTCAGTCCAGCGGTCGCGGATACGTCCACCAATACCCATGGCCTGCACAGCCTCCGCGTTGCGCCTTGTGGCTTCCGCCAGAGCACCGCGGCTTGCGGCAAGGCCATTGGCGATACGGATAGGTTTTTCGGTCTGTACCTCTGCCAATAAGATGAGGATGAACAGGACGATAGCACCGCCCAGCGCAGTAACGCCGATCCAGAAATGGAAGAGGAAGCAGATGAAAATATAGATGGGCATCCATGGCACGTCAAAAAGCGCTGATGGTCCTGAGCCTGCAAGAAAGCCCCTTACCTGATCGAGATCACGGATTGGTTGACCTCCATCGCCGGGCAATTTGGTCCGTAGCGGCAGGCGCATCATGGCGAGGTAAACCGGGCGGCTACAGGACAGATCAAGCGCTGATGCAATTCTGACGAGCAGCCGTGAGCGGACCCATTCGAGCAATCCCTGAAAAGTATAGAGCGCCACGGCAAGAACAGACAGGGCAACGAGGGTCGGCACACTGCGACCCGGTACAACCCGGTCATAGACCTGCAGCATGTAAAAAGAACCGGTCAGAGTCAGGAGATTAATGACCCCACTGACAACGCCGATTCCGGCAAATGCGCGATGAAACGATGCTATCGCAGCAAAAAAACCCTTCTTCGGGTCAAAACTCAATTGATTGGAACGCATATAGTTTCCTGCTACGGCGATAGCTTTGCAGCATTCGCTATTCTGCTCATTATTGCGGGCATATTTAAAGGAAGCCGCCAAAAGCAGCAATGCCTATAGTAAATTCGCACTATCAACCTTCAGTTGCGGCTATTTGTGGCTTATGGCATAAGTTTTTCGCTTGAGCCAGAGGATGCGGGGGTGTCCGTCTGGCTGGGCTGAAAAGGTAATGTATTAAAAACGTGGGATGAGGATAGTCTTTTCGATTGAACACTAAGCGATCATCATATGGTGCTAGTAAGTATCCATCCCGAACGGCATCTCCGGATCATCCCTGTATAGAAAATTTGTTTTGCGTAAAGGCCACCAGGTAGGTGCAGCTGCCAGTTCACCGCGCTTTGAAAGGCGCATCTGGCACATTTGCGATGGCCATGAGTAAGTACAGGGATAGTGAACTTCAACCAAAACTCGAGCGCGCAAAACAGCGGTCATGAAACCGTGAAGTAATTGCCGGATTCGAGAAAATTATAAGAGGATTTTATGGCGACTTTTCCAGGCACGGGCGGTGTAGACAACTATAATGGTACTGATGGTGCTGATAGCATTACCGGCCTAGAGGGTGATGACATCCTGAATGGTAATGGCGGGAATGACACCTTTTATATCAGCGGCTCGAATTTCGGGGTTGATACGATCAACGGCGGTACCGGTGAGGACGAGATTCGTCTCTATGGCAACGTGAGCGCTAATATAATTGATTTCAGTGCTGCAAAAGTTACGAGCGTCGAGACGTTGGCTCTTGGAGGGTATTCCTTCAATGGAACCACGGGTGCCGATAGTTTCAATCTGAGCGGAATCGGTGTTATCTCGTCCAATACCAGAATGAATATGGGCGAGGGGAACGACTCTTTCATTGGTCACGCTGGTGTAAATATCGTCGATGGTGGATCGGGCGATGATACTTTGGATGGTCGTGCCGGTAATGACGAGTTTACCGGTGCTGAAGGCAATGACAATCTGATTGGCGGAAGTGGCGATGATACTTTCTACATTGCAGGTTCAAACTTCGGTGTTGACCGGTTTGATGGCGGCGATGGTTCGGACGAAATTCGTGTCAACGGCAATGTGGCAGTAAATACGATCGATTTCAGCGCCGGGAAAGTCACAAGTGTCGAAACATTGGCTCTCGGCGGTTATTCCTTCAATGGAACAACGGGCAATGACAACTTCAACCTGAGTGGAATCGGTGGCATCTCGTCCAATACAAGAATGTTTATGGGTGAGGGTAATGACGTTTTTGTTGGCCATGCTGGCGTAAACATTGTTGATGGCGGTTCAGGCTATGACCGCCTGGATGGTGGCGCTGGTAATGATGAATTCACTGGTGCAGAAGGTGACGACACTCTCATTGGTGGCAGTGGCGACGATACATTCTACATTGCCGGCTCCAGCTTCGGCGTTGATACAATCAATGGTGGTGACGGTTTTGACGAAATCCGTGTTTACGGTAATGTCAGCGCCAACACGATTGATTTTAGTAACACGAGAGTATTCAGCGTCGAGACCCTTGCGCTTGGCGGTTATTCGTTCAACGGAACAATCGGCAATGACAAGTTCAACCTCAGCGGTATAGGTGGAATTTCATCCAATACGACAATGTCCCTGCTGGACGGTGACGACACGTTCGTTGGTCATGTTGGCGTCAACATTGTCAATGGCGGCTCTGGCAATGACACTCTGGATGGTGGTGCCGGCAACGATGAACTGTACGGCGCGGAAGGTAATGACATCCTTATCGGCGGCACTGGCGCTGATGAGATGACCGGCGGCGCTGGCAGTGACAAGTATTATGTCGATGATATCAATGACGTTGTCGTTGAAAGTGATGGCCCGGGTGTTGACGTTGTCACCACAACAGTTTCCTTCTCTGCTGGAACCCAGCACATCGAGAACATCATCTTGGGCGGTGCTGCAGCCATCAATGCAACAGGCAATGCCTTGGCAAACTATATTGTCGGCAATGCCGCTGCCAACTACATCAATGGTGCAGCCGGTGCTGATACCATGGCTGGCGGTGCGGGCAACGACACATATATTGTCGATAATGCCGGTGATAAGGTCATCGAAGCCAACGTGTCCGGTATTGATACAGTCCGCAGCTCGGTGTCGTTTTCTGCCGGTGCCCAGTTTATCGAGAACATCACCCTGACCGGCACAGGTCACATCAACGCGACCGGCAATGCCTTGGCCAATAATATTACTGGTAACAGCGGCAACAACGTTCTCGATGGTGGTACTGGCGCTGATATCTTGACCGGTGGTGCCGGCAGTGACAGATATTATGTCGATAATGTTGGCGATCGGGTGATCGAAGGAAATACGACCGGGACAGATATTGTTTCCAGTTCCGTGTCGTTCGCAGCTGGCGGGCAGCATATCGAGAATATCCTGCTCACCGGCTCGGCCAGCATCAATGCGACCGGCAATGCCTTGAACAACTATCTTGTAGGCAATTCCGCTGCCAATATCCTCAGCGGCGGTGCAGGCAATGATATTCTGACAGGCGGCGCCGGCAACGACGCCTTTGTGTTCAACACAGTAGCAAACAGCAGCACCAATCGCGATACGATCACGGACTTCAATGTTCCCTCCGACACGATCTGGATGGACAATGCCGTGTTTACAGCACTTGGCGGCAATGGCGGTCTTTCGGCGGGTGCATTCCACATCGGTGCTGGTGCCAATGATGCAGCCGACCGCATCATCTACAACTCAACCACCGGCGCGCTATATTACGACGCCGATGGATCGGGTTCGGGTGCAGCAGTGCAGTTTGCCACTCTCACCAAGGGATTGGCTCTGACCAATGCCGACTTCCTGGTGATCTAACGAAGATTGGCACAAAAATTTACATGGCCCGCAATGGCATTCATTGCGGGCCATGGACTTTTAAGCTTCGGGTAAATTATCTCGAGTATAACAGTACGGCAGTACGACGTGACGGTTGATGCCAATAGCCCACAAACCGGTCCTGTTGATCGAGCGTGGGCAAGTCTATATAGCGGATCGAATGCAAAAGAACCTGCCATCATTGACCGGCCTCCGCTTTCTTGCTGCGATGATGGTCCTGATACATCACACCAGTCAGTTTGCTATCATTCCGGCAATTCGTGGCTGGTATGGCTTCGGTACGACTGGTGTCACCTTCTTCTTTGTCTTGTCCGGCTTTGTCCTTACCTGGAGCGCAACGCCCGGACAGTCGGTTGTCACATTTTATATGTACCGGATATTCCGGATTTGGCCGGTCATGCTGGTAACGCTCGTTGCGGCATTGCCGATATTCTATTCGATGAAGGGGTTGGGAATAAACTGGCAGGCCGTCTTTCTCTCAGTCTTTGCACTCCAGTCATGGTCTACCGATTCGACAGTGTATTTCGGCGGCAACCCGGTTGCCTGGTCATTGTCTGACGAGGCATTTTTCTACCTCATCCATCCTCTTCTGTTTTTGCTGATCACCCGTTTGAACATACGGAATATCGTATTAGTCGGCTTGGCCGTATTCGCTGCCCAATTCCTTGTCGCCCAGAATGCGCAATCAATATTTGGCGAAAGCAGGAGTTGGGGGCTTTATGTCTTCCCACCCTACAGGGCATTGGAGTTTCTGCTCGGTGTGCTGGCAGCAACAGCTTTGAAACGACCCGAATTTCAGTCAATTCGCCTGCCAAACCTCTATATCGGCATGTTGTTGGCCGCCTGCTGGTTTGCAGTCTACTATTCTTTGCGGCCAATGCTGCCTGCGGAGTTTGGCAAGTATATTCTGAATTCGAGCTATGCCGTGCTGCCAGCAATCTACACATTGATCATAATGTCAGCTGCCAGCTCGGATATTCGCGGAAAGCAGACGATATTCACAAGCAGGGTGATGGAGAAACTCGGCCATTGGTCATTCTCGTTGTATATGACGCATTCGATTTTCGTCTACGGAATGATCGGTCTGCTGGGCAGGCAGCTGACAAGCAACATCAATGTCTTCTGGCATATCCTGATGACAGTGGTCGCGACGGCGGTTTCGGCCTTGCTATACGAGTATATAGAAGCTCCCGTGAATAAGCGACTGAGGCAGTGGTGGGGAGCTGGCCTCAATCTGAGGAACAGAGAAGTCAGTACTGCGCCTTAGCGTCTCCGGTTATCGCGTACCGTTGGTGATACTTGCGCATGTTAATGCATACAGGACCGCCTAAACGCATTGCATTTGGTGATATGTTCAATAGTCTTCTTGGGGCTGGAGGACGATCCGGCTTGGAGTACTGTTTTGCGTAAACAATCCGCCGCAGCATTTGACTATACCGCCATGGCGACCAGAAGTGCCGAAGGCATATTGCTTGTGGCCGGAGTTGTATTTGTGGCCTCCCTGCTCGGCATATTCACCCGGCCCATGGGACTGCTGGCATCTTTCTGGCCGGCCAATCCGATATTGCTCGGTCTGATGATCAGAAAGCCGCGACTGTCGACACCCGCTGGGTGGACCAGCGCATGTTTTGCCTATCTGGCGGCAGACATGATCACCGGCGCGAATATCTGGACAACCCTTTGGTTGACTGGCGCGAACCTTGCGGGCGTGGCTTCCGGTTTTTTCCTCTTCCAACAATTGCCCAGAGGTGATCAGCGCCTGCGAAGGCCATTGTCGATAATCTACATGTTCGGCATCTGCGTCATTGCCACTGTGTGTTCAGCCACTGTCGGCAGCAGCGTGACCAAGATTTTGTACGACCGGGAACTGTTAACCGGTTTTGCCTTCTGGTTCACGGGGGATCTAGTAAACCTCATTATTGTGTTGCCCGTGGCGCTTACAATTCCTTCACCGGGAAGATTGCAGGCAGCCATCATGAGCGTGCTGCACAAACCTGCATTCATCATCAACGACTGGCTGCCGGCCATTGCATTTATACTGTCGCTTGCCGGAAGCGGCCTTGTCGGGGGTGTTGGTGCGTTTGCTTATTCGGTCCCGGCGCTTTTGTGGTGTGCCGTCCGGTATGAACTGTTTTACGTGGCTTGTTGTTCATTCCTGTATTGTGCCGTGCAAACAGTGCTGGTGACGTCAGGTTTGTATTCATCCTTCGTGGAAGGGGATGCGCTGAACTCGATAATGTCGGTCAGACTGGCGATAGTGTTGATCGCGCTTGGTCCTTTGTCAGTGGCTAGTATCAATGCGGCGCGCACCGAACTCATATCCAGGCTGGAGCGGGCAGTACGCTATGATTTCCTGACAAACTCTCTTTCGCGCCGTGAATTTATAGAACAGGCGACCGCGACGCTAGCAGAACGCTCACTGAGCGGCAAAGGCACGGCAATAATCCTGATGGATATAGATCATTTCAAGGCTATCAATGATCAATATGGCCACAGCGCTGGCGATCGGGTGCTGGTGGCTTTTACCTCCCGTCTGTCGGCAATCCTGGGAAAATCAGACCTCATGGGGAGGCTCGGTGGAGAGGAATTTGGCTTTGTTCTTTCGGTCGACAATAATGCGCAAGCGGAAATGGTGGCAGATGAAATCCGCAAGGCCGTTGAAGAGTTGCGTGTCGGCCATCTGGACGGAAGCGACATCTGCGTCACGGTGAGCGGCGGGCTGGTTTTTACCCGCAGCCCAACTACGCTCAACATAAATCTACTGCTCACCAAAGCCGATGCATTGCTCTATGAGGCCAAAAACAACGGCCGCAACAGGATCGTCAGTTCTACCGCATAGCAAAACAGGATGCTGTCAGGCGCGTTCCTGCCATATGCGGGCAAGTTCCACGATTGTCTTGACGGCTCGTTCCATATCCTGCCTGCTGACCCATTCGAGGGGCGAGTGAAATGCATGCCCACCAGCAAACAGATTGGCGCTAGGCAGCCCCATGTAAGACAGTCTGGAGCCATCTGTTCCACCCCTGATGCTACCGCGCACGGGTTCCATGCCCGCCCGCCGGATAGCTTCCATGGCGTTGTCGACGATCTCAGGGTTGCGGTCGAGAATTGCCTTCATGTTGCGATATTGCTGTGTCACGGCAAATTTGTAGCTGGAGCCCGGATAGTCAGCGATGACCTTCCTGACCAGCTCTTCCAACAGTGCTTCCTTGTCAGCCAGTCCTTCATCGTCAAAATCGCGAATTATGAGGCTCAGCGTCGCTTTTTCCATTGATCCGGTCACACCCACAGGATGAATGAAACCCTCGCGCTCCTGTGTTGTCTCAGGGGCAATGTCCCGAGGTAAAGCAGCGATAATACCGCCAGCGATCTTGATGGCATTTTCCATCTTGTCCTTGGCAAAGCCCGGATGGATGGCAACGCCCTGAATAGTGATCTCAACACCATCTGCCGAGAATGTTTCGTCTTCAATGTGTCCGGCAGTTTCGCCGTCAACCGTATAGGCAAAACGCGCGCCAAGCTTCTCAAGATCAACTGCATCTGCACCGCGTCCGACTTCTTCATCCGGAGTAAATAGAATGCGGATGGTGCCGTGCTTGATATCGGGGTTGTCCATCAGGATTTGCGCTGCAGTCATTATTTCTGCAAGCCCAGCCTTGTCGTCCGCGCCAAGCAGCGTGGTGCCATCGGTCGTGATGATGTCATTGCCAATCTGGTCAAGCAGGACAGGGTGATCTTTCACCTTGATGACCTGCTGTGTGTCTCCAGTCAGCCGGATATCCCCACCCTGGTAATTCAGGACATGTTGTGGTTTCACATTTGTCCCGGTGAAGTCCGGGGCCGTATCCATATGCGAGCAAAAACAAATGACCGGCACATCTTTTTCGACGTTGGACGGAATGGTTGCATAAACATAACCATGTTCGTCCAGATGCGCGTCAGTCAGTCCGATTTCGAGCAATTCAGCAACCAGCACCCGTCCCAGATCCAGTTGCTTTCTGGTGGTGGGCTTCGTTGAAGAACTGGCATGAGATTGAGTATCAATCACGACGTAGCGAAGAAAGCGGTCGGTAACTGTATCGGTCATAGGTTTCATCCAATTTGCATCAGTAGTCAGTCTGTTTAGCGCCTGCTGTGCCGGGTGTGAAACAGTTTCGTTTCTTTGCGTATTTTTGCACCCACTGCCCCGTTGCAAGCTTCCGGTTTCTAAGCGAGAAATACTATCAGAAGATATCCTGCAAGAGATGGATTCGGGGAGAGTTTGAAATAATGCGCGCGAATGCCGCGCTGATTTCAGGCAGATGAGAGGGCGAGATGGGTATTGTAACGCTGGAGCAGTTTGCGGGCTGTGTAGGTGAAGGATTTGCCATCGAGATGGATGGCAGCTCTATCCAGTTTACGCTGACCGAAGCCCGACCTTTGCCTGAGAGCGGATTTCCGGGAGTGCGGAGAGCGCCATTTTCCCTGCTGTTCAGAAGCATGTCGCAGATTGTTCTGCCTCAGAAAATATATCGGCTGAATAATGCTGTACTTGGTGTCCTGGATATATTTCTGGTGCCGGTTGCCAGAGACAAGGACGGCATCGTTTATCAGGCCGTGTTTAACTGACAGGTGCAGGCCACGTCATGCCAATATGGGTATCGGTGTCATCGGTGATGACAAATCCCAAGCTTTGATAAAGGGAGCGCGCGCGGACATTCGCCCGTTCTACATGCAAAATCACAGAACAATCATGCCGGGTTGCAACTGCATTTTGTATGTCCTGAAGCAGGGCTCGGCCCAGCCCCTGTTTTTGCCATTCAGGCAGGAAGCCGATATCGATAATGTGCCAGGGACAGCTACTTGTATTGATATAAAGGCGGCCGATGGGCAAACTATTCCGTTCGATTACCAGGAAGTCAGCTTTCGGAAAAACCGCTAAGTAATAGCGGTGTTGCATACCAAATTGTTGGTCGAGAAATGCATGTTTTTCTTCTATCGACCACGGCAAGGGCGTCAGATCGTCAAAGCGAAAAGAACGATATAGTTCACGCAGGAACGGCAAGTCTTCGCTCGTTGCAAAACGCAGCGTCTCAAAGTTTACGGGCGTGACGAGGCCATCCGTCCGCACAGGAAATGCCGGAAGCTGATTTGCCATTATCCGAAAGACGGAAATACACCTTGAAGGGCTATGCTGTAATTCAAGGCCAGAAACGGCTGTCTGTTTTCATGAGGTTGGCTGTTTCCCGACGGCTGTATCATCGCCGGAGAGAACGCAGCATTGGCTTGGCTCGCCGTCGCATAAGGGCTGCTCAATCTTGGGGGCGTCAAGGAATTGCCGGTGCTGGGCGATGCCGCTCGTTTGTTCAGATCGGTTTGGTTATAGACCGTAAAAGCGTGCGTGTGGGCAGGCATCTCGTTGGTGGTCAGCGTCACACTGTTTTCGCCAAAAGTTTCCCCGATCGTTCGCCTTGTCAGTCCTGCTCCAGCACCTTGCTGGCAACCGGCGCGATTGGTGAAGTTCGGCAACTGAAAGGTGGTTTGACCATTGCCGCCATATTGCGTGCCCAGCAAAGCAAACAAGCTGGTGTTCTGCTGGATCGCTAGTGTTGCCCCGTTACAGGAGGCCCAGCCTCTTGGAGCAAAGCTAAAACCGAACAATTGGATTTCACCGATGAAAGGTTCTGTCATTGTCGTGTCTTTCATGTTTCGGGCTGATCTGGCCCAGCTGTGGCAAATCTCTTAATAGTGTGCGGTTTAAGATTGTGACGGGAATACACCGGCCCAAGCGATGCAAAACTGTGTAGTCAGCGTAGGCATGGTGTTGTCGTGCCCTGTGTTTCCGCCGGTAATTTGCGTGGAGGCCGGCGATGTCATGGCTGCGCCAGCGCCTGTAACATCCGTGGCATACATCGTATCGCCGTTCAGCGATCCAAGTTCTACAGTTGATCCAACCGCGGTATTTGCTGCCAGACTGGTCGTTGCAAGCATGGTGTGGCTGTGATTTGGCATCTGTGTGGAAATCAGCGTGACGTTTTCAGTTCCGCTCAATTGCCCGGGTACGTAGTTGGATAGTCCGGGGCCTGTGCCCCAATGTATCGGTACACGGCCGGTCAAATTCGGCACTGCAAACGTAACTTGTCCATCGCCGCCATAGGTGGTTCCGATAAGCACGTACAGAACTTCATATTCCGCGATGGATTTGAGGGACCCGTCACAGGCGAACCAGCCATTGGGCACCCGGGAAAAACCGAACATCCGAATCTCTCCGACATAAGGGGTGCTCATCTATGGTCCTCCATCCACATCTCTAATGTTCGAATGTTAATTGCGTGAAGGGTAAATTCCCGCCAGAGCAATGCTGTAACTGATGACTTCGTATGGCTGAATATTGCTATGAGGCTGGCTATTGCCCGCTGGCATTACTGTTGATCCGGACAATGGAACTTGCGGGCCACTTGAGGGGCCATAAATCGCTGTACTGTTTGTGCCGTAGAGCGCATTGCTCGGACTGCGCTGATTGCCAGCGGTTGTCGTACCCATAGCTATATGGGTATGCTGTGGCAGTTGCTGAGGAAGCAATGTTACGTTTTCCACGCCTCCCGTTTCGCCCAAAGCATAGGGGCTCGGCGACCAGCTCTGATCTACAGATGGGCCAAATCCGGCAGGTGTACGGCTCTGGAGATTTGGCAGGGCAAATGTTGTCTGGCCATTGCCACCGTAAGTTGTGCCAAGAAGTGAAAACAAGGCTTGGTTCTGGGCGACGGATAAAATCTGCCCATTGCACAAAGCAAAGGTCTTTGGCGCAAATGCGAACCCTGTAAGCATTATCTGGCCCAAAAAGACTTCAGTCATTGCCCCACCCCTGTTGCCTTGCTTTGTTCGCGATACTCGCTCAATAGTTGTAGATAATGCAAGCATAATTTTTGGTGCTTATTGTTCATTTTATATAGATATCAAAAATCTCATCATATAAATCAAATGTATATTTTGGTAATTTTAATTTTTGTTTGGTGAGTATCGTAGATTCTGCGAATTATGTTTGTACTATTATTTAATAACGTATTCTTGTTTTTATAATAAATCTATAGTAAGTATTTTATCATATAAAGGTTATTTATTGTTATTTGTACAAATATTTTATTTGAATTTTCAAAATATTATCTGAAAATATTAGATTTTTATTTTGATCCGGCAGAGGATTTTACCTTATTTCCAAAGTTATATCTTTATTGCTGTAAGGGAAGCAATGTTTGTCGTAATTTGTATTGCCAGTTTTTCTCTTCTTGTAGAATATAAATCTAAAAATGGGGGAGATTAATGTCTGCTGGCGCTGAAAGCAGCCCGATAATCGTTTGCGGGTGTCAGAGAAGTGGCACGACAGCCATCATTCGTATTTTGAACGATAACGGGATGATGATCTCCAACGAATGGGCATTGTTCGCCTGGCCCGCATGGCAGGATCAATTTTCGTTGACCCAATGGCTTGAAAATAAACGGGATGAGGTTCAGCAAAACCTGTGGCTGCAATATTGGCATTATCAGCTTGAGCTTACGGGTTCTGAGGCAGAAGAGGGTTTTGTTGCAGCCTTGCACTCGGTCTATGGCAAGCGCGACGCATGGCGGTGGGGTGATAAATGGTCGGACTATGTCTTTCACATAGATACCGTCAAAGCGCATTTTCCGGATGCCAAGATCATCTATATCTATCGTGATGGGCGCGATGTGGTTGCGAGTATGTTGCGCAAGACGATCGAGAGTGATTGCGATATAGGCTTCAAACGATGGGTGGCTTCGATTGAAGCCTGGCTCTCATGGAGGGATCGCGTTGACCACCTTGCAATAAGGCAGGAGGATTTGCTGCAATATCCTGAGAAAGTTGCGGCCAGCATTGCCGAATATTGCGGATTTACTTTGGAAAGTGCGGGCCATGCCGCTTACGTATTGTTGGGTTCCGATTCAGAAACTCCGGAGGATCACGTTTCTGAAAATCCCTTCAAACATACTGGAGCTTATCATGATCGCCTTGCGGATACTGATGTTCCTGCCAACGCGATGCGCCATCTGATCAGTCTCGGCTATGCACGGCCATAGACTGGTTCTGTTTCAACAAGAGAGACTCTAGCTGCGCCCGGTCAATTCCCGCAGGCGTTCACGCACCAGACGAGCGATGTTTTGAGTGCGCCGGTACAGATGGATTTGCGATGCAGCCTGGCGTGTCGCGCGATCAGCTTTCGGTGTAAGCCCGATGACCAGAGTTCCGATTTTTTCACGTTCCTGAAACAGGCGGGATGCGACAGGATGGTCTGGTACAGCACAGGAATCCGTTCGGACGATATTCGGGTCTTCCAGATGGTTCTTCAGCACTTCGATCATTAAAAGTACGCCGGGGGAGTACCCGGACAGACTTTCATCATAGGCCGTTTTCCACGTCCACGCGTCACCGGCCTCAACGAATACAATCAGTACAGCGATGACTTTGCCATCCAGTTCCAGTGAATGGATGCGGGCAAGATCACGGGCAGCCAGATTATTGACCGCCTCGCGAGCGAACGCTGCTCGAAAACGATCCACGGCCATGGCCGAACCACGCTGACCTTTCCAGCCGCTGGCTTCCAGCGCCAGAAAATCTTCTAGTTTGCGGCGTATATCTTCTTCGCTGCGGCTGACAACATGGGTCAACAAACCCTTTTCGGAAAGCCGCCGCCAGAGCCTGCGATATTCCTTGGCGTGGCGTGCCCCAATGGCCTCGCG
The DNA here is from genome assembly GCF_000282595.1 of Phyllobacterium sp. YR531. Lineage (GTDB taxonomy): Bacteria > Pseudomonadota > Alphaproteobacteria > Rhizobiales > Rhizobiaceae > Phyllobacterium. The sequence goes on along the minus strand of NZ_AKIZ01000037.1, from coordinate 21,977 downwards.
AAGGTATTCATCAGCCTCCTTGGTACTCTCAATGGAGGGGCGTTCAACCTGATGCGTGGTCACGAGCGGCAGATTGCGATCCATCGCTATGGACCGGATGAGTTGTGCCACGGGACGGTCAAGCAGCATATCCGGAAACACAAGGATTTCCGGCAGCTTCAGATGTTTGCGGCCCAGCATGTCAAACAGATCATTTAGCACGCCAACTGGATCGTCGCGGTCAATGAGCGGCGTTCCCTGTGGTCCGAAAGGTGTCGCCCAAGCCCGCATGATGGTGCCGGAAAAGGCAAACCCCGGACGCTCGATTGTATAGGGCATAAGAAAGCGCAGACGACTCTTGATATCGTTTTCGTCGCGCATGACCATGAACCGGACTTGCCTGTCGTCAAGGCGCGGCATGGCAGGGGCGAGAAAACGCGGATTGAAGAAGACGTTTGGCTCGATAGTGCGGTAGGTCAGATATTCGAGTTCATCGAGCAGTTCGAAACCTGCGGAGGCGGAATAGATGGAAAGCTTGCGGGGAATGGCCCGGCTGCCCAGCGTTTCCTCTAGCTGCTTTGTTGCATCACGCGATGAATCCATCCCAGACAGCTGCGCAATGATCTGTGCAGAAGGACCACCGGCCAGTTCTTCGAGGAGCGGGATTGCTGCCATCAGATTTCTTCCTTGGCAGGTTTTTCACTTATCCTGCCGGCAAAAACGAACATCGTAATGTTTAAACGGTTGTACACGGTCAGCGTCAACGTCACCGCTTCAAACATCATTGAAAAAGCAGTGGCACATGCGGCCCCGGTCAGACCATAGGCCGGGATTAGCACAATGCTGAGACAGATATTAACAATCAGTGTGATGGCATAGACGGCAGCACATATTTTCTGCTTGCCGGCCATGTTCAACAGGCTTTCAGCTGGGCCGACAGATGCCCGCGCCACGACACCGATAACCATGATGAAGAGCAGGGGATAGCCTTCCGTGAACTCCGTGCCAAAGAGATAAAGCAGCGGTTTGCCCAGGATCAGCAGTACCAGAGCCATTGCGAGCGAGGGCCAGAATGTCCAGCGTGCAGTATCCCGGGCAAAAGAGGCCAGTTGGTTATGATCGGTTGTATGCATGAGTTCGGAATAACGTTGGGCTGCGCCCGCTTTCACCGAAAAGTAAACGAAATGCACGAGCGCCAAGAGCTTTACAGTAGCAAAATATGTGGCGACCTTATCAGGTTCCATGAACCGCCCGACCATCAGCACGTCTGCGTTGGTCAGCAGAAAGAAAAAGCCTTCCACCAGAAAAATTGGCAACGAGACTGTGAACCACTCGCCAAAGCGGATGGATTTTCTACCGGGCGCAACGACGGCATTGAAGCGGCTGCATACCACCGCCAGTTGAACGAGCGATGTGGTGTATGTCGCGATTATTGAGCAGATCACGGCAATAATGGCAGTTGGCGGAAATCCGGCAGCATGGGCAATGCTCATGACGATAAGAGTCAGAACCGGCCTGACAATATATGTCGGGGTGAGGGCGACCATAACCCAGGAGCGCGAGCGCGCTGTACCATCAAGCGTATCGCCCAACGCGATCATTGGCAGGCAGATAAAGCCGAGCAAAAAGGGCGTGACGTAATAGGCTTCGAGGGTGTCCCGGAAATGATATACGCCTGCCGCTCCGACAAGAGCCAGAAAGGTGGTCATGGAAACTGCGAACAGCTTGCTGGTAAACAGGATACCCCGCAGGCGCTCCAATTGGTTTCGTTCAAGGTATTCCGGCACGTAGCGGATAATGCTTGTCTGGAAGCCAAGACAGGAAAGATTGCCCAGAATGACGACAGTCACCCATACGAGAACAAAGATTCCGTATTCAAACTGTCCCATCCACCTTGCAAAGATGACCTGCGATAGAAGAGCTATGGCCGCGCTGATAATTCGAATGCCGAAAGCGATCAGCGACACACGCTGTGCAACGGCATGCTGATTGCTCCCGTCGAGCAGCGCATCCAGACGCTGAAGCCATGGATGAAGCTGACGGGTCAGTTTATCCGGCAAAAGCCGGTCTGCAGTCTTTACCGCAGAGAAACGCAAAGGGTAGCTCCATTCATGATCGACGCAGGAGCTTTAACAAGTAAACCTTTAGAAACGGTTCGAAAAGCCGGTGAAATGCCTGATAAAATAAAGGCCGCGTTGAACGCGGCCTTTATAGGTTGTCAGACAAATGCGCCGTGGCAGTGTTTGTACTTCTTGCCCGAACCACAAGGACAGGCTTCGTTGCGGCCAATCTTGCCCCAGGTTTGCGGATTGTTGGGATCGCGATCTTCCGGATCGACAACGCGCAAATCTTCCTGCACGGCAAGCATGCTACCTTCGCCGAAATCGTCTTCGCCGGTTGTGCCATCAATATGGTGGCCTTCCATCGGAGGCAGTTCGGGTTCCTGTGCAGCGGCTGCATCACGCACAAGCTCAACACGCATGAGTTGTGATGTCACGTTCTGGCGCAGGTTCACGAGCATTGTCTGGAACAGCTCAAACCCTTCGGTCTTGTATTCGTTGAGCGGATCACGTTGAGCATAGCCGCGGAAACCGACAACCGAACGCAAATGATCAAGATTTACCAGATGCTCACGCCACAGGGCATCAAGGCTCTGGAGAATGACGGATTTTTCGACATAGGCCATGATTTCAGGGCCAAAACGCTCGGCACGGTCAGTCGCCGCTTTTTCCACGGCTTCGAAAAGGCGCTCGCGAATATCATCCGCGGTTATGCCGTCTTCGAGCGCCCAATCCGTTACCGGAAGGTCGAGATTGAGGATGGTGCGTACATCCTCATCGAGTTGCTTGACGTTCCACTGTTCGGCATAGGCGCCATCCGGGGTATGGCGGTTGGTCAGATCCTCGACAACATCCTCACGCATTTCCTTTGTCGTCTGACTGAGGTCGGAACCATCCATGATTTCGATGCGCTGCTCGAAGATCACCTTGCGCTGATCGTTCATCACGTCATCGTATTTCAGAAGATTTTTACGGATGTCGAAGTTGCGCGCTTCCACCTTCTTCTGCGCCTTTTCAAGCGCCTTGTTGATCCAGGGATGGACGATAGCCTCGTCTTCCTTGAGGCCCAGCCTCTGAAGCATTCCGTCCATGCGCTCGGAACCGAAAATACGCATCAGATCGTCCTGTAGAGACAGGAAGAACTTCGAGCGACCCGGATCACCCTGACGACCTGAACGGCCGCGCAACTGATTGTCGATACGGCGGCTTTCATGGCGCTCTGTTGCCAGAACATAAAGGCCGCCGGCAGCCAGCGCCTTTTCCTTCAGAACAGCAATGTCGGCGCGAATTGCATCTTCTTTGGATTTGCGTTCTTCACCCGCAGGCATGTCGTCGAGTTCGCGCGCAATGCGCATTTCAAGGTTGCCGCCAAGCTGAATATCAGTACCGCGGCCCGCCATGTTGGTGGCGATGGTGATCGCACCGGGAACACCTGCCTGCGCAACAATATAGGCTTCCTGCTCGTGATAACGGGCATTCAGAACCTGAAAGTCCTTGAAGCCTTCCTTACGAAGACGCTCCGCAAGTTGTTCTGATTTTTCAATGGATGTCGTGCCAACCAGTACGGGCTGACCCTTGGCGGCAGATTCGCGGATGTCGCGAATAATGGCTTTGTATTTTTCCTCGACGGTCCGATAAACTTCGTCGTCCTCGTCCAGACGTTTGACGGGATTATTGGTCGGAATTTCCGTAACTTCCAGACCGTAAATATTGCCAAACTCTTCCGCTTCCGTTGAAGCCGTACCAGTCATACCCGCCAATTTCTTGTACATACGGAAGTAGTTCTGGAAGGTGATCGAAGCCAGCGTCTGGTTTTCTGGCTGGATTGTCACATGTTCTTTGGCCTCAAGCGCCTGATGCAAGCCTTCCGAGAAGCGGCGACCCGGCATCATGCGGCCGGTAAACTCGTCAATGATGACAATCTCGTCATTGCGGACGATATAGTCCTTGTCTTTCTGGAAAAGCTTGTGGGCACGAAGCGCGTTGTTGACGTGGTGGACCACCGCAACGTTTTCGATATCGTACAGGCCATCGCCCTTCAGGTGACCGGCTTCACGAAGCAGGTTTTCCAGCTTCTCTGTACCATCTTCCGTAAAGATCGCTGTTTTCTGCTTTTCATCGATTTCATAGTCTTCAGGCTGCAATGGCAGGATGAACGTATCGATGAGATTGTAAAAATCCGAACGGTCGTCCAGCGGACCTGAAATGATCAGTGGCGTGCGTGCTTCATCGACGAGAATCGAATCCACTTCGTCGACGATGGCGTAGTGATGCGGCCGCTGAACCATCTGCGCGCGCTCATACTTCATGTTATCGCGAAGATAATCGAAGCCAAGCTCGTTGTTGGTCGCATAGGTGATATCGGCATTATACGCTTTGGCGCGTTCTTCATCGTCGAGGCCGTGGACAATGATGCCATAGCTCAAGCCGAGAAAGTTGTAGATCTGGCCCATCCAATGGGCGTCGCGGCTTGCAAGATAGTCGTTGACGGTAACAACGTGAACGCCTTTGCCTTCGAGCGCATTCAGGTAAACCGGCAAGGTGGCGACGAGCGTCTTGCCTTCACCGGTGCGCATTTCTGAAATGCCGCCATTGTGCAGAACCATGCCGCCGATGAGCTGAACATCAAAGGGACGCATGCCGAGAACGCGCTTGGCGGCTTCTCGAGCAACGGCAAATGCGGGCACAAGCAGGTCGTCCACCTTTGCGCCATTTGCCAGCTGCGCACGGAATTCCGCAGTCTTGCCTTGAAGTTGTTCGTCCGTCAGGGCCGAAATTTCCGGTTCAAGCGCATTGATCTCATCAACACGAGGCTTGAACCCCTTTACGCGACGCTCGTTTGAAGAGCCAAAAAGCTTGCGAGCCAAGCCGCCGAAACTGACCATCCCTGGTCCTCTCTTTAAATACGTTCTGCCGGCTTGTACCGGCATTTGAAGCGTCCGATGTCCGAAACTACAAATCTGCCATATATCTGGACTATCAAGTCAAAGGTATAAGAGCATCTTCTGCCAAGCTATCTGGACGCAAAGCCGTTGGACAGATAAGAGGGGCCTTGAATGATGTCAATGTTGAAGCGTTGCTTCGCTATGGCCAAATTCTGCCATATTCATAGCCCGTACCGGTCCTCCCAAGGAGAAAATTGAACATGAACCTATTGCGCAAGACAATTTCATTGATGACTGTTGCCACGTTTTTAGCGGGCGTTTCCACAGTGGCTCTCGTTCAGAATAGCGCGATAGCGCAGGACGTAGCGCCTGCACCGGCAGCTGATGCGGCAAAACCTGCTGCACCGCAGGATCCCAAGAAGGTTCTCGCAACGATTGCCGGTAGCGATATTACCGTTGCTGATGTTGACCAGATTTCCGCTGATCTCGATCCACAATTTGCCCGCCTTCCTGATGACCAGCGTCGTTTGGCCGCTCTGGCTGCCATAATCGACATCAAGTCGCTTGCTGCCAAGGCTGAAGCCGAAAAGCTTGACCAGACACCGGAGTTCAAGGCACGTGTCGCCTTCCTGAAGGATCGTGCGCTTCATAATGACTACTTCAAGCAGCAGGTTGTCGACAAGATCAGCGACGCTGATGTCCGCGCGCGCTATGACAAGGAAATGGCGGCAATGCCTCCGCAGAACGAGGTTCGTGCGCGTCATATTCTGGTAAAGACCAAGGAAGAAGCCGAAGCGATCATCAAGCAGCTTGATGGCGGCGCTTCCTTTGAGGACGTGGCCAAGGAAAAGTCGACAGACGGGTCCGCCGCACAGGGTGGTGATCTTGGTTATTTCGGTGCCGGTCAGATGGTTCCGGAATTCGAAAAGGCGGCAAATGAGCTGGAAATTGGCAAATACACCAAGGTTCCGGTTCAGACTCAGTTTGGCTTCCATGTCATCAAGCTTGAAGACAAGCGCGTTCAACAGCCACCAGCGTTTGAGCAGGTAAAGGAACAGGTAAAGTCGATTCTTATCCGCGAGCGCTATATGGAGCTCGTCAAGAAAGAACGCGGCGATCTGAAGGTCACTTTCAAGGATCCGGAAACGGAAAAAGCGATCAAGGCTGCAACCGAAGGTCAGCAGTAACAGAACTGAAGGCCCGCTGATTGAAGGCGGGCCTTTTCTCCATCAGGCCGTTCTTTCCCATCTTTCGAGGTTGTAGATGTCTACATCGGTTTCGCCGCTAGCCCCCAAACATTTCCCTGCGATGCCTGAAATTCACGGCGTCAGGATTGCCACGGCTGAGGCAGGCATAAAATATAAAGGCCGTACTGATGTTGTGATGATGGTTTTTGACAAGCCTGCGGCTGTTGCCGGTGTTTTCACCCGGTCAAAATGCCCATCAGCTGCAGTGGATTTCTGCCGGGCCAGTCTGAAGGGCGGCTCTGCGCGAGCAGTCATTGTCAACTCAGGCAATGCCAATGCTTTTACGGGGAAAAAAGGGCGGGAATCGACCAAACTTACTGCCGCCGCTGCAGCCAAAGCTGTTGGTTGCAAGCCGGGTGAGATTTTCCTCGCATCCACGGGCGTGATCGGCGAACCGCTGGATGCCGGAAAATTCAGCCATTTGCTGGAAGGAATGGCGGAGCAAGCGATCACTGGACGCTGGCAGGATGCGGCCAGCGCAATCATGACCACGGATACATTTCCGAAAGTTGCTACAGAAACAGTATTGTTGGGCGGTGTCCCGGTCACCATTAATGGTATTGCCAAAGGGGCGGGTATGATCGCACCCGACATGGCAACCATGCTTTCATTCATCGCGACGGACGCACCGATTGCTTCGGACGTTTTGCAGGAACTCCTTTCCAAAGCTGTCGGCAAAAGCTTCAACTCGGTAACTGTAGACAGCGATACATCGACTTCCGATACATTGTTGCTCTTTGCGACCGGCTCGGCAGCCGAGCGTGGTGCGGAGCCCGTTACGAAGTCAAAGGACAAGCGCCTCAAGCCTTTTGCAAAGGCTTTGGACCATGTTCTCAAGAATTTGGCCTTGCAGGTTGTGCGGGATGGCGAGGGCGCTCGCAAAATGCTTGAAATCACGGTCACTGGTGCAAAATCTGACAAGTCTGCGAAGAGAATCGCCCTGTCAATCGCCAATTCTCCGTTGGTCAAGACAGCTGCCGCTGGCGAAGATGCCAATTGGGGCCGGATCGTCATGGCGGTGGGCAAGGCCGGTGAACCGGCTGATCGCGATCTTCTGGCGATCTGGTTCGGGGATATTCGCGTTGCTCGTGAAGGCGAACGCGATCCGGATTATTCGGAAGCAGCAACATCCGCCTATATGAAAAACGAAGACATACATATTCGCGTTGATATTGGTCTCGGTAAGGGCAAAGCGACAGTCTGGACCTGCGACCTGACAAAGGAATATGTGGCGATCAACGGTGATTACCGCAGCTGATGTCATTCGCTTTAACGCAGGTCAGACAGATCGAAGCTTTGGGTTTTCGGGCTTGGCCAGCTTCCTCCGTACATTACGATGGAAGCTGGGCAATCCGTACTACGAAAAAGCACCCATCGAAGCGCCTGAATTCGGTTAACCCGCTTGATCCGGGTGATACGGATAACATTGAACAGCGCGTGGCGGCTGCCGTAGAACGCTTTCGCGCCTCCGGTCGCAAATGTGTATTCAGACTTTCTCCCTTGGCACCAAAACAGCTTGAATCATATCTGGCGAGTTCTGGCTGGGTGCGATTCGATGACTCGCTCATAATGATTGCCGACTTGGCCACTGTGGATTTATCGGATGCGAAGGACTTGGTTGTTCAGCCCGATATTGGCGGCTTTGTCGATGCATCTTTACACGTGCAGGGGGAAGCTGCCACCCTGAAATCTGGCCTGATTGATGTGATTGGTTCGATCAAACCCGCTCGAGGCTTATTCACTATCGAAGATTCCGGTGTTCCTGTTTCGACTGCCATTTGCGTGTCCGATGGTGCGATGGCGGGACTGTTTGGAATTGCAACAGCCGGGAATCAGCGACGTCGCGGGCTTGGTCGCGCTATTGTGAAATCCGCTTTGAAATGGGCGGTGCAGCAGGGTGCGACCAAAGCGTGGCTTCAGGTAGAGGCAGGTAATGCGGGCGCAATCGCACTATACCAATCCATGGGATTTAGAGAAGCTTATCAATACGCTTACTGGCAGGCAGCTGAAGCATGACTGAAAAAACTCTTCCAATACTTTTGGTGACAGCATGTGCTCTGGTTGATGGCGATGGAAGGGTGCTTTTGACCCAGCGACCGGAGGGCAAGTCGCTGGCCGGGCTGTGGGAGTTTCCCGGCGGGAAAGTCGAATCCGGCGAAACGCCCGAAACCAGCCTGATCAGGGAATTGCAGGAAGAATTGGGAATCACGGTCAAACCGGATTGTCTGGCTCCGCTGACATTTGCCAGCCACACCTATGAGAAATTCCACCTCTTGATGCCGCTCTTCATTTGCCGTCGCTACGAAGGCATACCACGTTCGATGGAGGGGCAGGCGCTTAAATGGGTGCGCCCGAAGGACATGCGCGATTATCCGATGCCCGAGGCCGATATCCCTCTCATCCCGTTTTTGATCGATCTGCTCTAATTTTATGCAACGTTAGGCTGCATTCTTGTCCGTTAACTCTAACGGTTAATTGATCCTTCACCTGATTGAGCGACTTTTACTTATTCTTGAGGCGCATTTTTCAGGGTGGGTTATGGCGCGCAAAAACGATTACATCGATGATGATCTGATGCAAACCGGCAGTTTTTCCGGCGCAGCTGGAGGAATCCTGCGGATTACATTGCTGTTCGGCTCAGCGGCTGTCGCGCTGGCGCTTATTATTGCGCCATTGGCCAATCGGACCAGTCAGGCTGTTGTGGACTATTCAGCGGGCCGTTCCCTGGATGAAATCCAGACAGGCTCGATAAAAAAAGCTGATCCGTCAACCTATACGATTCGTCGCAGCGTCCTGCAGAACACCCCCAATTCGGTTTGCGTAATCCAAAATAACGGCCTGAAAACCGGCGACTGCTAATCTTTTTCAGCGTCTTTGAGGAAGTCGGCCAGTGAAGCCTTGGCCGAACCGGGTTTCAGTGGCTTCTGCTGTGATTCATGCGCGGCCCAGCCGGACATCCAAATGAATGAGAACGTCGCGCGGATGCGTCCGTCAGGATCGCTGAAGCGCTCGGCATAGATTTCCGCCGCCCGCATAAAGAACTGCCGTGTCAGTGGCTTGCGGGATCGCCCGAACAGGCTGTTCTGTACCCCCATCGCGCGCAGGTCACGCATCAACGCGAACAGGTTGTCATAGCGGACCGTATAGGTTTCGATGTCCGTCACAGGCAATGTAAAACCCGCCCTTTGCAACAATCCACCCACGTCACGCACATCCGCGAAGGGCGCTACGCGGGGCGATACACCGCCGCTGATTTCGCTCTCGGCTGCGATCAGGCATTCGCGTAACTCGGTGAGAGTGTTCTCGCCAGCCATTGCGCCAAGGAACAAGCCATCCGGTTTCAATGCGCGCCTTATCTGCAACAGCGTCCCGGGCGTGTCGTTGGTCAGGTGCAGGGATAACAATGAGACGGCCAGATCAATGCTTGCGGCTTGGAGCGGAAGAACTTCCTGATCGGCTACAATTCCGGTAGATGCGCCTGTCAGAAACCGGGCATCATCTTCAATGCGGATAATGGCCGAAACCTTGCCCGACCTTCTTAAAGCCTCAGCAGCAAGGTCTGTATGGCTGGCAAGGTCAACTGCTACATCAAAACGGCGTTCGACAGCGGAAAGGCGCTCTTCGAGGTCATCAGCGGCACGGGCGAGCAAAAAGTCGGCAGATGTTCCGTGCTGTTTGAGGGCACGCAATCTTCTCTGCAGTACTAAAGTTCGATCGAAGACCTGATGTCGATCCATTCCGAATTTCTCTGATCAATGTATAGTTGCCCTGGTAGATGCGTCGCTTGAGTTCGAATTGCAATGAAAACTATCGGGAAAAATATCCGGACAAGTCTTGGCGGGTTGGCGCGTAGCGCTGCGCGCGAATTGTTCGGGGTATTGTTTCCCCCGGTCTGTGCCGGATGTGACAAGCACGTCGCCGAGCCGGGTTCCCTATGCGGGACCTGTTGGTCCAAGGTCAGGTTTATCGAGAAGCCTTACTGCCCGGTGTTGGGAATTCCGTTCAGTCACGATCTGGGTGCGGAAATACATTCTGCTGAGGCTATCGCTGATCCACCCCCTTTTACGCGCGCCCGATCCGTTGCAGTCTATGATGGTGTGATCCGCGACATGGTTTACAGGCTCAAATATAATGACCGTACCGATCTGAGCCGATGGATGGCCGGGTGGATGGCGCGGGCAGGGCGCGAACTGATCGATGATTGCGATGTTATTATTCCGGTACCTCTGCATGCGCATCGCTTCTGGATGCGCCGGTTCAATCAGTCGGCAGAGCTAGCCCGATATCTGGCTGGCACCAGCAAGAAATCATTTGAGCCCGAGGCCCTCCAACGCATCAGAAGAACCAGGCAACAGGTGGGGCTTGGTCTGAATGATCGTCTTGCAAATGTTCGCGGCGCGTTCAAGGCCTCAAGCTCGCAGGAGATCAAGGTGCGGGGGCGCAATGTCCTGTTGATTGATGATGTCTACACCACAGGGGCCACGGTGAAAGCTGCAACCCGGGCGCTCAAGCGTGCTGGCGCGAAAAACGTCGATGTGCTGACGTTTGGGCGTGTTCTGGGGGACGAATTGTCTGTCTAGACCGGTTTTGACGCAATAAACGGGTCTTTTCCCATAGGGTTTTCACGCCTATATAAGAAAAAAATCTGGAGTACCATAATGGTCGATGTGACGATCTATACGCGTAATGGATGTGGCTATTGCACAGCTGCTGTTGGCCTTCTAAACAAGAAGGGCGTGGCATTTGTCGAACACAATGCGACTGTAGAGCCCAATGCACGTCAGGAAATGCTGGCGCGCGCCAATGGCCGTACGACATTTCCGCAGGTTTTTATCGGCAAGACACATGTTGGCGGTTGTGACGATCTTTTTGCGCTTGAGGGTCAGGGTCGTCTCGACGGTCTTCTGAAAACCGGCGAACTCGCTTGAGGATTGCAGAATGAGTGTATTTCGTGCTGCTGCTATCCAGATGCGTTCGGGTGTCGACCCGCAACGTAATGCCGCTGATCTTGCAGTCTATGTAGCTGAGGCTGCCGGTAAAGGCGCGGTCTATGTGCAAACACCGGAAATGACTGGTGCCTTGCAGCGTGACCGCAATGCTCTTGCCAGCGTTTTGAAAGGCGAGAGCGATGACGTCATTGTCCAGACCGCTTCCGAGTTGGCAGCAAAGCACAAAATTCATCTTCATATAGGTTCGACGGCTATTGCGCGTGATGATGGCAAGATTGCCAATCGTGCATTTTTCTTCGGGCCGGATGGCAACATCCTTACGCGTTACGACAAAATCCACATGTTCGATGTTGATCTCGACAATGGCGAAAGCTGGCGTGAATCCGCCGTGTATTCGCCGGGCAACGATACGGTGGTTCTTGATCTGCCGTTTGCCAAGCTTGGCTTGGCAATCTGTTACGATGTCAGGTTTCCGCAATTGTTCCGGGCACAGGCATTGGCTGGCGCTTCAGTCATCACGGCCCCTGCAGCGTTTACACGCCAGACCGGTGAAGCCCATTGGAATGTACTGCAGCGGGCGCGCGCAATCGAGAATGGCGCTTTCATGATTTCTGCCGCACAAGGCGGCGTCCATGAAGATGGCCGCGAAACATTCGGCCATTCAATTATTGTCGCTCCATGGGGTGAGGTGCTGGCAGAAGCTGCGCATGCGGACCCGGCCATTATCATTGCTGATATCGATCCGGCGTTGAGTTCGGCCGCCCGCGCCAAAGTACCCAACCTGAAGAATGCCCGTCCATTTGGTGTTCTTGTGGAGAATGATGGCCAAAGCCAGAGGCTGGCAGACGCCTCATGATCCGTTTTTCCCTCCACTGCGATAAGGAACACGAATTCGAGGGATGGTTCCGCAGCAATGATGATTTCGATTCCCAAGTCGGAAAAGGTCTCGTCACGTGCCCTTCGTGCGGTTCGCATAAAGTCGGCAAAGCCCTTATGGCCCCTTCAGTCTCTACCGGTAGACAGAAGGAAAAGATCGCCATTGCCATGAGTCAGATGGCCAGGGAAATGAAGGAAATGGTCAAGAAGGTTCGCGACAATGCGGATTATGTCGGTACGGAGTTTGCTGAACAGGCCCGCAAAATTCACTTCGGTGAGGCTGAGGCGCGAGGCATTTATGGTGAAGCCACGCATGAGGATGTAGAGGCTTTGCTTGAAGACGGCGTGGATGTCATGCCACTGCCGATTTTCCCGGAAGATCGTAATTGATCAGAATAGACCGGGGTCTATTGTGCACAGGTTGATTCCTGCCATTCCGGGTGAATTTTCATGCGATTCCTGAATTCCGCGCCGCTGTTGCTCGTCCTCACAGGCTCTTTCCTGGGTTTGACGCTACCTTTTGGCAAATTGGCGTTTGCCGCCGGTATTGAGCCTTCGCTTTGGGCTTTCGTCATATCGACGGGCGCTGGCGCTGTATTGCTGGCTGCATTCCTCATTGTTGGAAAACGACCAAGGCTTGATGCGCATATGGTGCGCTACTACATCATTGCCGCTTTCATTTCCTACGCCGTGCCCAATCTGATGACGCTCTCGGCTATCCCGCATCTTGGGGCGGGCTATACCGGTATCATGTATACGCTTTCGCCAGTCTTCACACTCATGCTTTCGGTACTGTTCAAATTGAAGCGCCCGAGCCTGCTGGGGCTTTTGGGCATATTGGTGGGTTTCATCGGGGCGGTTATTGTCGGTTTCACACGAGGGCAGGTGGGGCAGCCTGCCGAACCGCTGTGGGTTGTTATTGGCTTGCTCATCCCGGTTATCCTTGCTCTCGGCAATGTCTATCGTACTATAGACTGGCCGAAGGGGGCTGACCCGACAGAGCTTGCGGCCGGGAGCCACATTACAACTGCGATCATGCTTGTTCCCGCGATCCTGTTTATAACGGGCGGCTTTCCCGTAGCGCCATTGGCCAATGTGCCTTGGCTGGTTGTTGCGCAGATACTCGCCTCGACCTGCATGTTTGCGCTCTACTTCCGACTGCAGGCAGTTGGTGGCCCGGTTTATCTCAGCCAGATAGGATATGTCGGTGCGGCGGTGGCTCTACTTGCCGGCACGCTGTTTTTGGGTGAGGCATACGGGCTGGCAACCTGGCTCGGCGCAGCCGTAATCACTATTGGCGTCGGTATGACGACGCGGGCTCAGTTGATGGCAGCCAAGGCAGATTGAAATTAGCCTTTGGCTAATTCTTTAAAGTAGATGCTATCGGAACATATATTTTTTCTAAGATTAATTGACTTATATTAGCCATAGGCTAAATTTAATGAAACTTGTAAACTACAGTAGAGCTGCGTTTAAAGCCCTTCAAAGAATTCCAGTGAATGAAGCAGAGCGTATTCGTTTTAAGATTGAGCAATATGCAAACAACCCCGCCTCTCAGGCTCAGAATGTGGTTAAATTGCAGGGTCGAAATGGGTTCCGTCTTCGTGTTGGCGATTGGCGTGTGATATTTACAAACGACGGGACTGTCATTGCTATTATCTCGATCGGTCCACGCGGCGGAATTTACGAATAGGAGTTGAAATGAACATTCCTTTTACAACCCCAAATGGCGATGAAATGGTCATCCTTCCCCGAGCGGAATATGACAAGCTTATTCAAGCCAGTGAAATGGCTCAGGATGTTGCTGCTTTTGATCGCTTCAAGGCCAAACTTGCGTCGGGTGAAGAAGAGCTTATTCCTGCCGAATTTGCCTACAGGATTCTCGACGGCGAAAACCCGCTTCGCGTCTGGCGACAATATAGAAAGCTTTCAGCTCAGAACCTCGCTGCCAAAGCCGGGATAAGCGCAGCCTATCTGTCGGAAATCGAAACCGGCAAGAAAGACGGCAGCCTATCTGTCATGAAGCAACTTGCTGAGATACTTAAAGTCTCGTTGGACGATATTATCTAGAACAAGTTCTTACGACCGCACCGCCAAAACCATATAATTCACATCGGTGTCGGTAGAGCGGTTCCAACTGTCGGCAAAGGGATTGTAGGTTACGCCGACTTTTTCAGTAACTGTCAGGCCTGCAGCGCCGAGTGCAGTTTCCAACTCTTCCGGACGCACCAGCTTTTCATACTGATGCGTGCCACGCGGCAACCACCGCAACACATATTCTGCGCCGAAGATTGCAAGGCCGAGTGCTTTCAATGTGCGGTTGATGGTGGCAACAAAGGTCATCCCGCCTGGTTTGACCATCTGCGAACAAGCAGACATATAAAGGTCAACGTCGGCCACATGCTCGACCACTTCCATGTTCAGAACGACGTCGAACTTTTCACTGGCTTCCGCCAGAGCTTCAGCTGTCGTTGCGCGATAGTCGATGTCCAGTCCGCTTTGCGCAGCATGAATTTTGGCAACCTCAATATTTGTTTCGCCAGCATCGGCACCGACGACAGTTGCGCCGAGACGTGCCATGGGTTCGCATAGCAATCCGCCACCGCAACCAATATCCAGAAAGCGCAGACCTTTAAACGGCTGCGGGTTATTGGGATCAAGATTATAGTGAGCGCAGACCTTTTCCTTGATGTAGGCAAGACGCGTTGGATTGAATTTATGCAAAGGCCGGAATTTGCCCTGAGGGTTCCACCATTCCGCTGCCATGCGTGAAAAACGCTCGACTTCTGCGGCATCAATTGTACTGCGTTCTGCCTGGGCCATTGCCTTGTCCTTTGCTGTCCCTATCGAGTGGCCCTTTCGGGGAAAAAATGTCAAGGCGCAAATCGTCCCGCGTTCTTGCAGTTATGTCATAATTTGGTTATGGGAAGCCGCATTCAACTGGCGCGGAACTTGTTCATTCAACTGGTTCTCTTCCAATATAATTTCAGGCCTTTCCAGAACGGTAATTCCCATGGCTCGCATTGTGATGAAATTCGGTGGCACTTCGGTGGCCGATATCGACCGCATCCGTAATGTGGCCCGGCATGTCAAACGTGAAGTCGATGCCGGCCACGAAGTAGCAGTCGTCGTCTCGGCCATGGCAGGAAAAACCAACGAACTCGTAGCCTGGACCCGTCAGGCTTCACCCATGCACGATGCGCGCGAGTATGACGCGATTGTCGCTTCCGGCGAGCAGGTGACGGCGGGCCTTTTGGCAATTGCCTTGCAAGGGATGGGCGTTCACGCCCGCTCGTGGCAGGGATGGCAGATACCCATCAAGACGGACAACGCGCATGGGGCAGCGCGTATCACCGACATTGATGGCTCTTTCCTGATTGAACGTTTCAAGGAAGGTCAAGTTGCTGTTATTGCCGGGTTCCAAGGAATTGGCCCGGATAATCGCATTTCAACACTTGGACGGGGCGGTTCGGATACCAGCGCTGTTGCCATTGCAGCTTCCGTTAAAGCAGACCGCTGCGATATCTATACGGACGTAGATGGCGTCTACACCACTGATCCGCGGGTTGAGCCCAAGGCTCGACGCCTTTCCCGCATCTCGTTTGAAGAAATGCTCGAAATGGCTTCATTGGGTGCGAAAGTGTTGCAGGTACGTTCAGTCGAGCTTGCCATGGTGCACAAAGTACGCACATTTGTCAGGTCCAGTTTCGAAGACCCCGATGCACCGGGCATGGGTGATCTGATCAATCCGCCCGGTACTCTTATTTGCGACGAGGAAGAAATCGTGGAACAGCAGGTTGTTACAGGAATTGCCTATGCCAAGGACGAAGCGCAGATATCGCTGCGCCGCGTTGCGGATCGCCCGGGTATCTCCGCAGGTATATTCGGCCCGCTTGCTGAAGCTCATATCAACGTCGACATGATCGTACAGAATGTATCTGAAGACGGTACCAAGACCGACATGACATTTACCGTTCCATCGGGCGATCTCGACAAGGCGCTTGCCGTACTGGAAAAGGTAAAAGCTGAAATCGGCTGTGACATTATCCAGTCGGAAGCCGGCATGGTCAAAGTATCGGTTATCGGCATTGGTATGCGCAGCCATGCGGGTGTTGCCGCCACGGCATTCCGTGCTTTGGCTGACAAGGGCATCAATATCCGTGCCATAACCACGTCGGAAATCAAGATTTCCATTCTAATCGACGGTCCATACGCGGAACTTGCAGTGCGCACTTTGCATTCTGTGTACGGTCTGGATAAGCATTGATAACAGAGATTCTGTTTGCCGCTGCTTTTGCCGGCTGACATAATTTATCAATGAGATTGGCAAGGTCATTCCGGCCTTGTCAATAATTGCTATGGAGCGAATGGGTGCCAACGCCGCAGACAACCGGCCCTCGTGTCATGCTGAAGCGGCTCCGCGAATTGATGGCGGAGGCTCTTGAGCCACAGGAGAGGCTTGACCGTATCGTTCGCGATATTGCGCAGAACATGGTTGCGGAAGTGTGCTCGTTTTACGTGTTGCGCTCTGACGGCGTGCTTGAATTGTACGCAACTGAAGGATTGAACCCTTCTGCCGTCCATTTGGCACAATTGCGCCTCGGGCAAGGTCTCGTTGGTACAATTGCTGCAAGCGCGCGCCCGCTCAATCTGACCGATGCGCAGACCCACCCGGCCTTCGCCTATCTGCCGGAAACGGGCGAAGAGATTTACAACTCGTTCCTCGGCGTGCCGATCCTGCGTGCAGGTCGCACCCTTGGCGTTCTGGTGGTGCAGAACAGGACAAAGCGGGTTTATCGTGAGGACGAAATAGAAGCGCTGGAAACTACGGCCATGGTCCTGGCGGAAATGGTAGCGGCCGGTAGCCTTACTCGGCTTGCCCGTCCAGGCGTCGAACTTGACATGGGCAAGCCCATGAGCTTTTCCGGCAGCGCTTTCAATGATGGCGTCGGCCTTGGTCATGTGGTTTTGCACGAGCCGCGTATCGTCGTCACCAATCTGTTCAACG
Organism: Phyllobacterium sp. YR531; assembly: GCF_000282595.1. Lineage (GTDB taxonomy): Bacteria > Pseudomonadota > Alphaproteobacteria > Rhizobiales > Rhizobiaceae > Phyllobacterium. The sequence continues at coordinate 4,973 of NZ_AKIZ01000037.1, read as the reverse complement.
AAGACATCGATACTGAAATCGACCGGCTTGAAAGCTCGCTTGGGTCATTGCGGGTTTCCATTGATGATATGCTGTCGCGCCGCGATGTGGCATTCGAGGGCGAGCACCGCGAAGTGCTGGAAGCTTATCGCATGTTTGCCCATGACAATGGCTGGGTGCGGCGTCTCGAAGAAGCGATCCGCAACGGCCTGACAGCAGAAGCAGCGGTCGAGAAGGTGCAGAGTGATACACGCGCCCGCATGATGCATCTGACGGACCCCTATATGCGCGAGCGGCTGAGCGATTTCGATGATCTTGCAAATCGCTTGCTGCGCCAGTTGATGGGTCGCGATGTGAAGACAATGGCCGGATCATTGGCCAAGGATGCGATTATCGTTGCCCGCTCCATGGGCGCGGCGGAGTTGCTGGATTATCCTCGGGAACGCCTCCGTGGTCTTGTGCTGGAAGACGGAGCTGCGACGAGCCATGTGGTGATCGTTGCCCGCGCCATGGGTATTCCCGTGGCGGGGCAGGTCAAAGGCGTTGTGTCCATGGCTGAAAACAACGATGCGATCATTGTCGATGGCGATGATGGCAAAGTGCATCTGCGTCCGCAATCAGACGTGGAAGCGGCCTATTCCGAAAAGGTCAAGTTCCGCGCTAAGCGTCAGGCCCTCTATCGCGAATTGCGTGATCGCCCATCGGTAACCAGAGATGGTATACCCATCACCTTGCTGATGAACGCCGGTCTTTTGGTGGATTTGCCGCAACTCGTTGAAGCTGGTGCTGCCGGGATCGGGCTGTTCCGTACGGAGTTGCAATTCATGGTCGCCTCAACTTTCCCGCGCGCAGAGCAGCAGGAGCGGCTTTATCGCTCCGTGCTTGAGGCCGCTGGCGACAAGCCGGTGACATTCCGCACGCTCGATATTGGTGGTGACAAGGTGTTGCCCTATTTCCGTAGCGAGACCAATGAGGAAAACCCGGCATTGGGCTGGCGGGCGATTCGCCTGACTCTTGATCGCCCGGGGCTGCTGCGTACGCAGGTTCGTGCCTTGCTGAAAGCTGCAGGCGGGCGTGAGTTGCGGCTTATGCTGCCAATGGTCACCGAAATTGCGGAAGTGCGCAAAGCCAGTGAACTGATCAATCGCGAAGTGCAGCATCTGTCGCGTTTTGCGCATAATCTGCCGACACGGGTGAAGATCGGCGCAATGGTGGAAGTGCCGTCATTGCTTTGGCAGCTCGATGAATTGATGTCCGTCGTGGATTTTGTTTCCGTCGGCTCCAATGACCTTTTCCAGTTTGTCATGGCAGTGGATCGTGGCAATTCGATCATTACAAATCGCTTCGACAATCTCTCTGTGCCGTTCCTGCGTGTGCTTCGCCAGATCGTTGAGGCGGGCATACGCAATAATACCGATGTGACGCTATGCGGTGAGATGGCCGGAAAGCCGATTTCGGCGCTGGCTCTGCTAGGGCTCGGTTTCCGCTCAATCTCGATGTCGCCTGCTTCCATCGGCCCGATAAAGGCGATGCTCGGCTCTCTTGATGTAAATGAGCTTGGAACTCAGCTTGCGGATGCGATGAACAATCATGGCGATACGGGCTCGCTGCGCCACGTCCTGACCAAATTTGCAGAGCGGGCAGGCATATCACTGTGAGGCTAATCTGATGTCTATTCCGCAGGATCGTATGGATCAGCTGCTGAAGCGTTTTTCAATGATGGAAACGCAGATGGCGAGCAATCCCGATTCCGAAACATATGTAAAGCTCGCGTCAGAATATTCCGAGCTTGAACCGGTGGTGTTCAAGATCCGCGACTTCCTTTCCGCTCGCAGTGAAGCTGCTGATCTTCAGGCAATGCTGGATGATGTATCCACCGATCGTGATATGCGCGAACTTGCCGAAGCGGAATTGCCGGAAATTGAAGAGCGTATTGAAGTTCTCGAGCAGGATATACAGGTTCTGCTCCTGCCCAAGGATGTTGCGGATGAGCGCAATGCCATCCTCGAAATTCGTGCCGGAACAGGTGGGTCGGAAGCTGCGCTTTTCGGTGGCGATCTTTTCCGCATGTACGAGCGTTACGCCTCTGCCAATGGCTGGCGGGTTGAACTGATATCGGCCAGCGATGGCGAAGCTGGCGGCTACAAGGAAGTCATCGCCATGGTTTCGGGCAGGGGCGTGTTCGCCAAGCTGAAATTCGAATCCGGCGTTCATCGCGTTCAACGCGTTCCGGACACGGAAGCCAGCGGGCGTATTCATACATCGGCGGCCACAGTTGCCGTCCTGCCGGAAGCCGAGGAAATTGACATCGAGATTCGCCCCGATGATATCCGCATCGATACTATGCGCGCGTCTGGCTCAGGCGGACAGCACGTCAACACTACGGACTCTGCTGTTCGTATCACGCACATTCCGTCCGGAATTGTCGTGGTGCAGGCGGAAAAATCCCAGCATCAAAACCGCGCCCGCGCTATGCAGGTGCTACGCTCGCGTCTGTTCGATATGCAGCGGCAAAAGGCGGACAGTGAACGCTCTGAAGCGCGCCGCAGCCAGGTCGGTTCAGGGGATCGTTCGGAGCGCATTCGTACCTATAATTTCCCGCAAGGCAGGGTAACCGACCATCGGATCAACCTGACGCTTTATAAGCTGGATCGCATTATGGAAGGTGATCTGGATGAATTGATTGGCGGGCTGATCTCCGATTATCAGACAGCCTTGCTGGCGCAGATGAATGACGGATTCTGATAACCGTCACCCCTTGGCGCAAGTTTTGCGGCAGGCGCGAGCTGTCCTTACCGAAGCGGCGATCGAATCTGCTGATCTGGATGCTCGTCTTTTGGTTGAGTGGTCCACCGGCTGCGATCAGTTGGAACTGATCCGTAATCCGAATCGCGTGATCGGGCAGCATGAATATGAAACACTTCAAGCCGTACTTGCCCGCCGAATCAACGGGGAGTCCGTGCATCGCATCATCGGGAAGCGTGCGTTCTTCGGAATTGAGTTGAGTCTTTCCACAGAAACGCTGGAGCCGCGTCCGGACACGGAATCTCTTGTCGAGCTTGCCTTGCCGTTCTTGCAAGAACGTATTTCCACCTTTGAGCTTGCCGATATTGTTGACCTTGGCACGGGCACGGGTGCCATTGCTTTGGCTCTCCTTGATCAACTTCCGCAACTGCGCGCCGTGGGCGTTGACATATCAGCCGACGCCCTTGCAACAGCGCGCAAAAATGCCGGGGCTGCTGGTGTTTCCTCACGCTTCGCCGCGCTGCTGTCAGACTGGTTTTCTGAGCTAACCGGTTCATATGACATGATTATTTCCAATCCTCCCTACATACCGGCGGCTGATATCGAGCACTTGCAACGCGAGGTTGTCTTACATGATCCCGTCAAGGCTCTTGATGGTGGTGCGGATGGTCTTGATCCATATCGCATCATTGCCGCAAGCGCCCATCATTATCTGAGGCCAGGGGGAGCCGTGGCATTGGAAATCGGAGCCGGGCAGCGAGAAGATATTGAGACGATTTTTTCGCGCCAGAATTTCGTTCTACACGATGTGAAGAAAGATTTGGGCGGACACGAACGAGCGCTTTTGTTCACAGCAAATGAAAAATAATGAAAAAAGGCTTGGAATTTGCAAAGAAGCCCGCTAGTTTCCAGATACCGCTCGAAACCGAACAACTCTGGTTCTGCCTATCAAGATAATTGATACGCAAATTTCTGAGGGTTTGTTTTCTCCCAACATTTGTTTTGGAGGAATGTTTTTTGCGGTAGCACAAAAGTTTTATGAACTTTGGATGCGATTGAAGCGCGGGGCGCGCTTCAGATCGGCACTTGAGAAGCGAAGCTTTTTGACTCGAATGTTGAGCAAATGAGCGCCCCTGATTTTCTGAAAAGAGATAAGTATGAGGCCAGTACAGCAGAATAGGCGCATGCGCGGACGCGGTAACAACAATAACCGCAGCAAAGGTCCTAACCCACTTTCCCGTAATTACGAGAGCAACGGTCCCGACGTTAAAATTCGAGGAAATGCTCAACACGTAGCAGAAAAATACACCACCCTTGCGCGCGATGCACAAAGCGCGGGTGATCGCGTGATGGCTGAAAATTATCTTCAGCACGCAGAACATTACAATCGTATCATTCTTGCCGCACAAGCTGCGGCGCCTGTCCAGTATCAGCGCGACGATCGCGATGATCAGGAGCAGGATGACGAGAACAGTTACGAAGAAGACGGCAACAACGTTGTTAACAACGAGGCGGAATTCCAGGAGCGTCCCGAGCGGCAGGATCGTTCTGAACGTCAGGAGCGGCCGGAACGTCAGGATCGCCAGGAGCGTCAGCCACGCCATGAACGTCAGGACCGCTCTGACCGGCCGGAACGTTCGGATCGTCGTGACCGCCCTGAACGCGTCGTGCACCAGCAGATCAATGGCAGCGGACCCCAGCCGGTTATCGAAGGCACACCTGCCGAAGTTGCCTATGATGACGATACTGTCAGCCAGCGTCGCCCACAGGCCCAGCCTCCTCAGAGTGAGGAAGTTGAGGTAGCGGCAGCCGCCATAGAAGAAGGTGAAGAGGCCAAGCCAGCAGTTCGTCGCTCACCCCGTGGTCGCAGACCTGCTCGCCCGCGCGAACCTCGCACAACCGAGGATAGCAGCGTGGCCGCCAGTGCCCCGGAACCAGCGAATGATCTTTCACCGGCAAGTATCGTTGCCGAGGTCAAGAAACGCCGGGCTGCAGTCGAATCGGACGTTTGATTTGATTTGAAATGAGTTATGCGCCACCCGTGGGGAAACCTGCGGGTGGCGTTTTCATTATTTTTATTAAGTGTGATGCACTTGTGCCAGAGCATTGGTGTAGTGCGTGGTTAGCCCTTCGACAAGCTCAGGATGGTTAGGCATGAAAAAGGCCGGTGGCTGTAAGGGCCGATGCGGATTATCTCTCCTCGTGTGGTAAGATAATCGGCACAATTCTTATGCGTGGTTCGACAAGCT
>NZ_AKIZ01000036.1 GCF_000282595.1 Phyllobacterium sp. YR531 | reverse complement strand
CGGTATCATTGACAATCGACGCCGAGGTAATCGACCCTTCCCTGCCGATCACAAGTTCCCCGCCATCGACAATCGTATCGCCTGAATAGGTGCTGTCCCCGGTCAGCCGTAAGGTGCCAAGGCCGGATTTGGTCAACCCACCATCGTAAGAAGTGGGATCAGCGAGTTTGGCGGTGAGGTACGGGATACGGGTGTTCTCAAAATGGTCAAAAACAAGACGCTCATCTGCTTTAAACTGATCAATCTCAGCAGGCAAAATCGAAAATGCCGGGTCTTTCAGCAGCTTTACAAGATCCGCCCCTATAGCTTGGGCGACCCAAGAATACTGGGGATATGAGGCATAAGGGAAATAATCAGGATAACTCGTCTTTATCAACAAACGGTCTAAGGCGCTCTTTGCCAGCGGGTTTGCCTGTACCGCTGCAAGTTCCTTCTCAAATTTCCCAATTGATAGGACTGCCGCCAGCTTCGTTAGCAGCGCTGGCGCATCTTTCAAGTAGGCATCAGCCATATCGGCCAATTGTTTTTCAGGAATGCCGCTCTCCCAGCCCTTGGCCTTCTTTTTCTGTTGCCAATCCAAAACTTCCTGAGCTTCCTCCGCCTTGCGCGCCTTCAAAGCCGTGTCAGAAATATCGTTGGACCAAACATCGGTACCATTTGCGTGACCCGTAACGACGGCATCTTTCGACAGATCAACAACAAACCGGTTCACAAATTGGCCAGGACCGTCCATCGCTTTTTGCAAATCGCTGGCCCCCCACCCGTAAACATTATCAGGGATGCCGGTAGCGCTTTTGCCAAGATGAGAAGCCGTTGTCAGAAGAGTATCCCGAATTTGCGTATTTGTGAGATAGGGATATCGCTCCATCAAAACTGCGAGTGAGCCCGACACGTTCGGTGCAGCCATAGATGTACCAGCGAGTGGGCTATATCCTCCCGGTACTGCGCTGAGGATATTTTCACCGGGGGCAGAGATACAGTAGTACTTCGTCAATCCGCAGTCATCTGAAAAACCGGCCATAGCAAGTTTGCCGTTTTTCTTGGTAAGAGCATTTACATTGACCCAATGGTCTTCAATTTCCGGGCGAAAGAAAGGCAGTGCGTTTGTCACGTCTCCACCCTTGTTTTGGTCTTCTCCATTCGCGAATACCATTAGCACGTCCGCTTTGGCGGCCCGGGTCATACCTTCAATTGCCCCCTGTGTCGGATTTTCATGATACTGTTTGATCAACCCTTCGCCATGCACCCCAGCTCTTTCAGAGGACCGCCAACCAATTCCCCAGCTATTATTGATAACACGTACACCACTGGCAACGAGTGCGTCGAAACCCGCACCATAAGATGCACCGTCGTTGCTGTTGATGTCCCCATGCTCCGGACCGGCGTCGCCATTGTTAGCGGCGACAATTTTCCCATCAAAAGCAACGCCATGCATTTTAGTAGAATTTCGTGCTGCACCAGCAATGCCGCCCACATGCGTTCCGTGGTTATCCCCTTGGTAAGGGCTGCCGCCATCCAAATTGAACTCTTCTCCAGCAACCGTATAAATGGTCTTTCCGTCCACTGAATCGATCCAAGTATGAATATATTTTCCTTGTGTGTTTAGGGTCGTAAGTTTTCCATCCTTTGCAAACTCCGAATGGGTTCGGTCGACGCCAGTGTCGAAAATTCCAATCTTGATGTTCTTGCCTGTGTATCCTTTGGCATAGGCGTATTCAGCCTTGATGGCTCCAACGCCCCAATTACCTTGAAATTCTTTGTCAGCGCGCCATGTTTCTGCGGCAGCTTCCAGATCATCGGTCGTGCTGCCATCGGCATTATGATACTTCCCGTCTGCCAGTGCCGTGGCACTTGTTGCAGCCATAATCAGCGCAATACACGCGGAGCCCTTCAAAAACTTGCGAAATGCTGATAAGCGGTTGTGACCTGCGGAAATAGCCGCAGCTGTGGCGTGAAAATTCATAATAAAATTCCTCGAAACAATAACAGTCTAATAATATTGTGCTATTAGGGGTGTAATCGGTTGCGCCGTCAAGCGCCTATTTTACGTGCAGTTGCAATTTCTGCTCTTTTGCAGAGCAAGGATATCTAGGCGCAGAAGCACCGGGAAATACATGACAAGTGGCGGCGGCCTGTCAAACAGGTACGCAGCTTATTCGCCGATCTGTCAAACCTGTTGTCGCTACAACCCGTAAACCTGCAGCAGGCTTTTCATCCTGTTGACTGCCAGATTGGGTTTGTCGAGTACATTCGCCTGATCCGCGAGTCGGAAAATGTCGGCATAGTGGACGATGCCGCGGGCGGACTGCATTCCGGCGGGCATGGTGAAATGGGATTGATGCCCATTGAGCCAGGCAAGAAATACAACGCCGGCTTTGTAATATTGTGTAGGTGTCTCAAAAATCTTGCGGGAAAGCGGAACGGTAGGTTCTATGACAGCGCGAAATGTCTGCGTGTCGCCTTCTGCGAGATGACCAAGTGCCTTTGAAGCGGATGGAGCCACTGCATCGAAAATGCCCAGCAACGCGTGGCTATAGCGTTCGCCATCGCCTTCAATCAGTTCGGCATAGTTGAAGTCATCGCCGGTGAAGCAAAGGACGCCATCCGGCAGACGCTTGCGCAACTCGATTTCTCGGGCGTTGTCGAGGAGAGAAATCTTGATCCCCTCGACCTTTTCCCGGTTGTCATTGATAATGGCGAGTACCGTTTCCAGTGCCTTGTCGAACGATGACGAACCCCAATAGCCGGCAAGCTGCGGATCGAACATGTCTCCCAGCCAATGCAAGACAACCTTCTCCCGGGTCTGGCCGAGGATATGCCCATAGACGGCGCGATAATCCTCACCTGATCGGGCAACGCGGGCGAGTGCCCGGCTGGCCATCATGACCGCACGCCCACCTTCCGCCTCGACAAAATCAATCTGCGTTTCATAGGCGTCGATGACATCCTGAAGCGTCTTGGCATTTTCCGGTGCAAGCTGATCGGTTCCGGCACCGCAGGCCAGATCGGCACCGGCAACGCTGCGCGATGCCGCCAGCGAACGGCGGATCAGTTCGCGTGCGCCAACCCAATCTACACCCATGCCGCGCTGTGCGGTATCCATTGCCTCGGCAATCCTGAATCCGAGCGACCAAAGGTGATGGCGGAATGCCATGGTCGCATCCCAATCGATTGCGGGTGATCCCCATGGCAATGCATCGCGAAGAGGATCGGACACCACATGCGCCGCGGCATAGGCAATGCGATTGAAGAGGGGAGGGCTGGAGGGCGGCGCTATCGGTGTGCCAAGCAATTTGTAACTGGTGATTGCACCGCTTTGATCAGGCAACTTCAAGATGTCAGTCATTTCATCGCTCCCGTCGATTGAAGCAACACATATTTTGGAACGATCCAAAAAACAAGCAATAATTCCGATGGAAAGAAAATTGCGGGAGTATTCTACCGAGATGCGATAAAATTTAATGGATTTGCGAGCAAATTTCCGGAAAAGGGGAGTGGAATTGTAACCATGGGGCGTAAATTGCGTGTGCAAAGTTGTAATAAATACTCTCTTGACCTTTTTGGAACGTTCCAATTATATAGCATGCGAAGTGGAGGAAATGGATTTTGAGCCGGAACAGAACCAGCATTGTGGATATTGCGCGCGCCGCCGGCGTGTCGAAATCTACAGTCTCCCTGGTTCTCCAGAAGAGCCCGCTGGTCAGTGAAAGCACCCGAGAAAAGGTCAATGCTCACATCAATGATCTTGGCTATATCTATAATCGCGGCGCTGCCAGTTTGCGCCAGTCCCGGTCGAAAATTGTCGGCATAGTGGTGAATGATCTGACCAACAGTTTCTTTGCCGAGCTGGCTGTCGGCATGGATATGGTGGTTCAATCCGCTGGCTATGTTCAGTTCCTTGCCCATAGCGGCGAAAGTGTTGACCGTCAGCGCGAAGTCATCTCATCCATGCGCGAAAACGGTATTGCAGGCTTGATACTGTCACCGGCGCGAGGCACAGAATCCAGTGATATCAAGGCGTTGGTGGAAAGTGGCATTCCCGTTGTGGTGGTCGTTCGCAATCTTCCCGGTGCAAAAGTATCGACGCTTTTGTCAGACAATTATGCTGGTGCGAAGGCGGCTGTCCGTCATTTGATCGAGTTGGGCCATCAGCGTATTGCCTTCATGGGCGGTTTTCAGGACACTGCTGTTTTTGGCGAACGCCTTCGCGGTTATCGGGATGCGCTTCAGGATGCGGATATTCCCGCCGATGAGAGATTTATCATCCATTCTGCGCCTTCCCGTGCCGGCGGTGTTGCCGCATTGGAGCGTCTGATCGGAATTGCCGAGCGTCCGTCTGCAGCTCTTTGTTTGAATGATGCAGTTGCATTCGGCGTGTGCGATGGCCTGCGCGCCAATGGCCTGGAGCCGGGAAAATCCTTTGCAATCATAGGCTTCGATGATGTTATCGAAGCGAAGACCGCTGTGCCGGCACTGACGACAGTCTCTGTCGATCCGCAGGGAATGGGCCAGCGTGCAGCCCAGCTTCTGCTCAAGCAAATCAATTCAGGCCAGAACGATCAGGAGTCGATTGTAACGTCTGTGCGGCTTGTCGTGCGTCAGAGTTGCGGTGCGCCCGTAAAACAACCGGAGGAAATGGCATGATACGTTGGGGATTGGTCGGGGCGAGCACCATTGCGCATGAGTGGGTTATCGATGCGATCCGGGCAAGCGGTGGTGAAATCGTTTCTGTCATGAGCACCAATGCCGAACGCGGAGGCAAATATGCTGCGGATCACGGTATTGCTCATTCCGTCACGGATCTGGATAGCCTGCTTAACGGGCAACCCATTGATGCTGTTTATATTTCTACCACGAATGAGCTGCATAAGGATCAGGTTCTAGCTGCTGCGAAAGCTGGAAAACACATCCTTTGCGAAAAGCCGCTGGCGACTAGCCTGGATGATGCAAAAATCATGGTGGAAGCTTGCAAGGCAGCCAATGTCGTTTTTGCCACCAACCATCATTTGCGTAATGCTGCCACCCATACGGCCATGCGTGATGCGGTTGCTGCCGGCAAAATCGGCAAGCCGCTGGCTGCAAAGGTTTTTCATGCGGTTTACCTGCCGCCCCATTTACAGGGTTGGCGTCTTGATCGCCCGGATGCCGGGGGCGGAGTCATCCTCGACATCACTGTGCATGATACCGATACGTTGCGCTATGTGTTGGGAGATGATCCCGTTGAAGTCATTGCTTCCACGCAACAAAGTGGTCTGGCTAAAGCCGGTCTTGCTGATGCGGTGATGGGCGTCATGCGGTTCAAGTCCGGATTGATCGCCATGTTCCATGATGGTTTTACCACCAAATACTCCGATACCGGTTTTGAAGTACATGGCACCGAAGGCTCACTTGTCGGCCGCAATGTGATGTCGCAGAAGGCCGTTGGCATTGTCACACTGCGTAACGCAGAGGGCGAAAGCGAGCTGAAACTCGACCATAAGAACCTCTATGAAACGGGTGTCGCCAAGTTCCATGCGGCAATTGCGGGAAATGGCAAGCCTGCCGCGACTGGTGAAGACGGACTTTGGTCGCTCGCTGCAGGTCTGGCCACCGCCAAAGCTGCGCAAACGGGCACTGCCCAGCCGATTGCTCCTGGCCTCTAAAGAAGAACGAAAACAAGCATGAACAAGCACATAACCCCGGAACAAGCTGCGGAACTCATTCCTGATGAAGCTGTCGTCACGGTATCTTCATCCAGTGGCCTTGGCTGCCCGGACCTGATGCTGAAGGCCATTGGCGCACGGTTTGATGCGACAGGCCACCCACGTGATCTCACCACATTGCACCCCATCGCAGCGGGGGATATGAGCGGGATCAAGGGTGTCGATTACATTGCAAAGAAAGGCCTGCTCAAAAAGATTATCGGCGGGTCGTATCCATCTGGACCTTCCACAGCTGAACCGCCTTTGATCTGGCAGATGATCGGCAATGATGAAGTGGCAGCCTATAATGTTCCGTCTGGCATTCTGTTCGACATGCACCGCGAGGCAGCAGCCAAGCGACCCGGTGTGCTGACCAAGGTTGGTCTGGATACTTTTGTCGATCCGGACCGGCAAGGTTGCGCCATGAATGCTCCTGCCGCGCAAGAGCCTCTTGTCCGCAAGATCGATTTCGATGGTGAGGAATGGCTGTTTTTCAAACCGGTCATACCTCAGGTGGCCATTATTCGCGCTACGACTGCCGATGAACGCGGCAATCTCACTTATGAGCATGAGGGCGCCTACCTTGGTGGCTTTGATCAGGCGCTGGCCGTGCGAAACAATGGCGGCATCGTTATTGCGCAGGTTAAGCGCATTACCAAAAGCGGCTCACTGAAGCCGCATGATGTGCGTGTTCCCGGTATTCTCGTCGATTACATCGTAGTCGATCCCGACCAGAAACAGACAACCCAAACCCTTTATGATCCTGCTATTTCCGGCGAGATTTTCCATCCGCTGGAAGATTTTGCTCTGGCGGATTTCAATATCCAGAAGGTTATAGCGCGCCGTGTGGCCAGTGAGCTGGAAGCGGGTAGTGCAGTCAATCTCGGCTTTGGTATCTCCGCAAATGTGCCGCGTATTCTGCTCGAAGAGGGCCTGCACGGCGCTGTTACCTGGGTGATAGAGCAGGGGCCGGTTGGCGGCATACCATTGCTGGATTTTGCTTTTGGCTGTGCATCCAATGCGGAAGCCTTTGTGCCTTCGCCTCACCAGTTCACCTATTTCCAAGGTGCAGGTTTCGATGCCTCTCTGTTGTCGTTCCTGGAGATCGATAAGTCTGGTTCGGTGAATGTTTCAAAGCTCAGCTTTCGCCCTCACGTTACCGCGGGTGCTGGCGGTTTTGTCGATATAACGGCTCGTGCCCGCAAGATTGTTTTCTCCGGTATGTTCAATGCTGGCGCGAAGGTGCACATCGAAAACGGCAAGCTGGTTATCGAGAAGGAAGGCAAGCTGAAAAAGCTCGTCAACGAGGTGGAACACGTCACTTTTTCCGGCCGCCGTGCCGTAGAACAAGGGCAGGACATTACTTATGTGACCGAACGCTGCGTTATGGTTTTGCGTCCCGAAGGACTTGTCCTGACAGAGATTGCGCCGGGCATTGATTTGCAAGCGCATATTCTGGACCAATCGGAATTTCCCCTCGTTGTTGCGCGCGACCTCAAGCTGATGGATGCGCATCTGTTTTCGCCAGAACCATTTGGCCTCAAGCTGCCGCAAAAGATGCAGAGGAAACTCCATGGCTGAGCCCCGCATCCATGTTTCGATTGATGGCCATGTCGCGACCATAACCATAGCGCGACCTGAAAAGCTGAATGCTTTGGACATCGGCATGTTGAAGGAATTGAACGCCGCTTGCGATACCGTCGAGGCCGATGGGCAGGTACGCGTGGCGATTCTTACCGGGGCTGGAAAGGCATTTTCTGCAGGGGGGGATATCAAGGCTTGGGCGGCGATGACACCGAATGAATTCGGCCATGCCTGGGTGCGGTTTGGCCATCGTGTTTTCGAGCGTCTGGCCACTTTGCGGGTGCCACTTATTGCAGCGCTTAATGGCCATGCATTGGGCGGTGGACTTGAACTTGCCGCAGTGGCGGATATTCGGATTGCAGAAGCACATATCAAGCTTGGTCTGCCCGAAACGGGCCTGGGAATGATTCCGGGATGGTCGGGCACGCAGCGCCTTACCCTGCGCTTTGGTGCTCAAGCCGTGCGCCGAATGGCCTTGGGAGGCGAAGTTTTCAGCGCGGATGACGGTCTTGCTCTTGGCTTGGTGGATCATGTCGTCGAAACGGGAACTGCCCTTGCAGCGGCACAAGCCTACGCCGAACGCATTGCCAAGCGCGGACCTTCGGCCATCGAAGTGGCAAAACTCATGATTGCTTCCGCTAATGGCGAAGACAATGGAACAGCGGTCGAAGCCTTGGGCTCGATCCTCGTGGCAAAGACAGCGGACCTCAAAGAAGGTGTTTCGGCATTTGCCGAAAAGCGCGAGCCTGCTTTCAAAGGAGAATGGTAATGACAGTTCTGGTGCGCCCCAAGGCACTTGAAAACTTCAAGGTACGTGAATTCCAGATGCTGATTGATGGCAGGTGGACTAATGGTGCGGCAGGCGATGTAATCGAACGCAAAAGCCCGGGGCACGGTGTTGTCGTATCCCGTTATCAGGCTGGTACAAAGGCCGATGCAGAGCGGGCCATTTCTGCCGCCCGCGTGGCATTTGACACTGGCCCATGGCCGCATATGACCGGCGCAGAACGATCAAACATCTTGCTCAAAGCGGCCGATCTTATTGCGACACGCGCCGATGAACTTGCCTACCTTGATTGCATTGAATCCGGAAAGCCGATCAGTCAGGCGAAAGCCGAACTTGGCGGCGCTGTGGATATCTGGCGCTATGCTGCTGCCCTTGGGCGCGACCTTCATGGAGAAAGCTATAATACTCTTGGAGAAGGAACGCTTGGCGTCGTGCTGCGCGAAGCTATCGGCGTTATTTCCATCATTACTCCGTGGAATTTCCCCTTCCTGATCGTCAGTCAGAAATTGCCATTTGCTCTTGCCGCTGGCTGTACAACAGTGGTCAAACCATCGGAGCTTACATCGGGCTCAACGCTTCTTCTCGGCGAAATTCTGATGGAAGCGGGCGTGCCCTCTGGAGTGGTCAATATAATTGTCGGCACTGGCCCGGAAGTTGGCGCTCCCATGACAACACACCCCCATGTGGACATGGTATCCTTCACCGGCTCTACCGGGGTTGGAAAGCTGACAATGGCCAATGCTGCTCAGACTTTGAAAAAAGTCTCACTTGAGCTGGGCGGCAAAAATCCGCAGATCGTATTTCCTGATGCAAATCTGGACGATTTTATCGATGCGGCAGTATTTGGTGCATATTTCAACGCAGGCGAATGCTGTAATGCCGGCTCGCGCCTGATTGTCCATCGCGACATCGCAGATGATGTCGTGGCGCGGGTAGCCGCCCTGTCGGCCAAGGTGAAAGTGGGCGATCCGCTGGACCCGCAGACCAAGGTAGGGGCCATTATTACTCCTGAGCACTTGTCGAAAATCAATGATTATGTCCGCAATGCCGCGTCGTCAGGAGCCGCAGTCAGTCATGGCGGAGAGTTGTTGAACCTCGGTATGGGACAGTTCATGTCGCCGACCATACTCTCGGCAGTAAAGCCCGAAATGGCCGTTGCGCGTGAGGAAGTGTTTGGCCCTGTTTTGTCGGTTTTGACCTTTGAAACGTTGGAAGACGCAGTAAAAATCGCCAATTCTATCGATTATGGCCTGTCTGCAGGTGTGTGGAGCCGGGATTTCGATACGTGCCTGACAGTTGGTCGCCGGGTGCGTGCGGGTACGGTATGGATGAACACTTTCATGGATGGCGCGTCGGAGTTGCCGTTTGGAGGATATAAACAATCTGGCCTTGGCCGGGAACTCGGGCGGCATGCTGTTGAGGACTACACTGAGACCAAGACATTGAATATGCACTTAGGTAGTAGGAAAGTAGTATGGTCAACCAATTAAATCGATTGTAATAGCCAATCTGCTTGCTGTATGAATGCTCCGGACTTGGGGAAACTTCAGTCGGTTTTGTTGAATTTTATCTCTTTTTTTCACGGGAGGACTAAATGAAAAAGTTGATGAATACCGTTGCCGCCGCAGCCATGCTGATGGGTGTTGCAACGGCAGCTCGTGCTGCCGAGAATGTGGAAGTTCTGCACTGGTGGACATCCGGTGGTGAAGCAACGGCGCTTGAAGTGTTGAAGAAGGATCTGGAAAGCAAGGGCATCAGCTGGTCTGACATGCCTGTTTCCGGGGGTGGCGGTACGGAAGCCATGACTGTTCTTCGTGCCCGCGTCACAGCAGGAAATGCTCCGACTGCTGTGCAGATGCTTGGTTTTGATATTATCGATTGGGCAAAGCAGGGCGCTTTGGGTAATCTTGATGAAGTTGCTGCCAAAGAGAAGTGGGACGATGTGATCCCAACGGCACTGCAGAAGTTCTCGAAATATGATGGTCACTGGATCGCAGCTCCGGTCAATGTGCACTCGACCAACTGGATCTGGATCAACAAGGCCGCTCTCGATAAGGCTGGCGGCAAGGAGCCTGCAAACTGGGACGAGCTGATTGCTCTTCTCGACAAGTTCAAGGAACAGGGCATCACGCCAATCGCCCACGGTGGTCAGCCTTGGCAGGATGCAACGATTTTTGACGCTGTGGTATTGTCGCTCGGCAATGACTTTTACAAGGCGGCTTTCATCGATCTCGATCCGGCAGCTCTTGGCGGCGACAAGATGAAAGAAGCTTTCGACCGCATGACCAAGCTTCGCAGCTATGTGGATGACAATTTCTCCGGTCGCGACTGGAACCTTGCCTCCGCCATGGTCATCGAAAACAAGGCTGGTCTGCAGTTCATGGGTGACTGGGCAAAGGGTGAATTTGTCAAAGCCAAGAAGGAGCCAGGCAAGGATTTCGTTTGCATGCGCTTCCCAGGTACACAGGGTTCTGTGACATTCAACTCTGACCAGTTCGCCATGTTCAAGGTCAGCGAAGAAAAGGCAAAGCCGCAGCTTGTGATGGCTTCGGCAATCGAAAACCCTGTATTCCAGTCGGCGTTCAACGTGGTCAAGGGTTCTGCACCTGCACGTACTGACGTTCCGGATACAGCATTCGATGCTTGCGGCAAGAAGGCTATCAAGGACCTTGCTGAAGCCAATAAAGCAGGTACGCTTTATGGTTCAATGGCTCACGGCCATGCCAATCCGGCTGCTGTTAAGAATGCGATCTATGACGTTGTGACACGTCAGTTCAACGGCGATCTATCGTCCGAAGACGCAGTCAAGGAACTCGTTTCGGCTGTTGATGCTGCCAAGTAAACGTAGCATTTCTGTTCGGGGCGACATCGCCCCGAACAGTTCTCCGCCAGGCGCGGCAATGATAATAATGCTTATTTGAAGGGGTGAGGCTATGGATACCCGCAGCCGCATACAGGACCTCATACCAAAGCTGGTATTGGGACCAAGCTTTCTGATCATATTGATTTTCGTCTACGGGTTCATTGCCTATACGGGCGTGCTGTCCTTTACGGATAGCAAAATGCTGCCGACATATGGTTTTGTCGGCTTTGAGAACTATCGCAAGCTCTGGGCATTGCCCCATTGGTGGCGGGCTATCACCAATCTTGGCATTTTCGCCTCGCTCTACATAATTATTTGCACGGTTATCGGGCTTGGGCTTGCTATTCTGCTCGATCAGAAGATCCGCATAGAAGGCTTTCTGCGCCCTATCTATCTTTATCCCATGGCGCTGTCCTTCATTGTGACCGGTGTTGCGTGGAAATGGTTTCTGGACCCTGGTATCGGGCTTGAGAACACCATGCACCAATGGGGCTGGGCGAGCTTCTCATTCAACTGGATAAAAGATTCGAAGATGGCGATCTACACGGTGGTCATCGCTGCCGTATGGCAGTCTTCCGGCTTCGTTATGGCGATGTTTCTTGCCGGTTTGCGCGGGGTCGACAATGAAATAATCAAGGCGGCACAGATTGATGGCGCGTCGACGGGCATGATCTACCGGCGCATTATCATCCCGCTTATGCGCCCGGTGTTCCTCTCTGCCTTCGTTGTGCTCGCACACCTAGCCATCAAGGCCTACGATCTCGTGATTGCGCTGACAGGCGGCGGGCCGGGACAGGCAACCGAATTGCCTGCAACGTTCATGTACTCCTACACATTTACCCGCAACTCGATGGGCATTGGAGCATCTTCGGCCATCATCATGCTGATTATGATCTTCTCGATCATTGTCCCTTATCTCTATTCTGAAATCAGGGGAGGCAACAAATGAGTGCTCCAAGCCCCGATAATGCGATCAACAGCGGAAAACTGACACGCGCACTCATCTACACTGCGCTGTTATTGTTCGCATTCTACTACCTGTTGCCGCTCTACGTCATGGTCGTGAATTCGCTCAAAACGTTGGATGAAATCCGCCAGGGCGGAATGTTGTCGCCTCCACGCGAATGGACAATCGAACCCTGGCTCTCCGCCTGGTCGACTGCCCAGATCGGTGTTCAGCCAACTGGCCTGCGGCCCTATTTCATCAATTCCATCATCATGGTTGTCCCGGCTGTGGCGATCTCGACCATACTCGGCGCATTGAATGGTTACGTACTGACAAAGTGGAAATTCCGCGGTTCGAACATCATGTTCGGCATGCTGCTGCTTGGCTGTTTCATCCCGTTCCAGATCGTGCTTATTCCAATGGCTCGCGTGCTGGGTATGCTGAACATGGCTGGCACGATTCAGGGATTGATCCTGGTTCATGTCATTTACGGTCTCGGTTTTACAACGCTGTATTTCCGCAATTACTACGAAGCATTTCCTACGGAACTCGTTCGTGCTGCGCAGATAGATGGTGCAAGCTTTTTCCAGATTTTCCGGCGTATCCTTTTGCCATCTTCCGGCCCGATCATTGTCGTGTCCGTCATCTGGCAGTTTACCAATATCTGGAATGACTTCCTTTTTGGTGCATCGTTCTCCGGATTTAACAGCACGCCCATGACGGTTGCCCTGAACAATCTCGTCAACTCGTCAACGGGTGTGAAGGAATACAACGTGCATTTCGCCGGCGCCATACTCGCAGCGCTGCCAACTCTCATCGTCTACATCGTCTCCGGGCGTTATTTCGTCCGCGGCCTCATGTCCGGCGCCGTGAAGGGATAAATCAATGTCATTTCTCCAAATCAAAGACCTGCATAAATCATATGGCAATGTGCCGATCCTCAAGGATATCAACATCGAGATCGACGAGGGTGGTTTTCTCGTCCTCGTCGGTCCGTCGGGTTGCGGAAAATCCACCCTGTTGAATACCATAGCCGGGCTCGAGCCGATCACTTCCGGTGACATTTCCATCAAGGGAAAATCGATTAGCGGATTGCATCCATCCAAGCGCGATATCGCCATGGTTTTTCAATCCTATGCGCTTTATCCCAACATGACAGTTGGCGGGAACATCGCTTTCGGTATGGAAATTCGGGGCGTGCCGAAACCGGAACGCGATAAGGCAATCAAGCAGGTTGCTGACATGTTGCAAATCGGCCATCTGCTCGATCGCAAGCCAAGTCAGCTTTCGGGCGGACAGCGTCAGCGCGTCGCCATGGGCCGGGCACTGGTACGCAATCCGCAGGTATTCCTGTTCGACGAACCGCTATCCAATCTTGATGCCAAGCTGCGTGTCGACATGCGTACTGAAATCAAACGGCTGCATCAGCGCATGAAAACCACGATCGTGTATGTTACACACGACCAGATCGAGGCCATGACGCTTGCTACCAAAATTGCAGTGTTGAAGGATGGCATTCTGCAGCAATTCGGAACACCCGCAGAAATTTACAACAACCCTACCAACCTGTTTGTAGCAGACTTCATGGGTTCACCGGCGATGAACCTTCTTAAAGCAAAGATCGACGGAGGGGCATCAGATCTTCACGTCTCTCTGGAACGTCCGGATGCGGCACCTCTGCGGCTACCGATCAAGAAAACTAACGCTGCGCTTGCGGGTTATACCGGCAAAGATGTCGTATTCGGCATCCGCCCGGAAGCACTGACCGATCCGGACGGTGCTGACAGGAATGCGGCTTCGTTGGCGGAAGGCGAATGCCTTATCGAGGTTGTTGAGCCTGCCGGATCGGATACTTTTGCAGTCACAAAGCTTGGTGGCAAAGAGGTAGTCGCGCGACTGCGTGCAGATGCGCATATTCTGCCGGGCCAGAAGACACAACTTGCATTCAATCTGGACAAGGCCGTTTTCTTCGATCCGCAATCGCAACTTCGCATCGGTGCCTGATAAAGGCGCCGACTGGCTAGCGTTTATGTCAACGAATATACAACCGAGAACAACTGCTGATATCGTCATCATAGGCTCTGGCATGGGTGGCTCGACGATGGCGGCTGGGTTGGCGTCGTCAGGTGCTGACATACTCATTCTAGAGGCGGGCGATCATCTCCCTGATCGCCCTGAAAACCGCGATCCAAGAGCGATTTTTCAGCAGGGCATCTTCCGTCCTAAAGAGAATTGGTATGATGAAGCCGGTAAGCCCTTCAATCCTGGCAATTATTACAATGTAGGTGGA
Organism: Phyllobacterium sp. YR531; assembly: GCF_000282595.1. Taxonomy (GTDB): domain Bacteria; phylum Pseudomonadota; class Alphaproteobacteria; order Rhizobiales; family Rhizobiaceae; genus Phyllobacterium. The sequence goes on along the minus strand of NZ_AKIZ01000036.1, from coordinate 71,641 downwards.
AATTCGAAATTCTATGGTGCCGTCCTGACAAGGTATCGGGCTGAGGATTTCAAAGAAATGCAGCATCTGGAGGGTGTGTCGCCTGCTTGGCCATTCTCCTATGACGAGTTGGAACCATGGTACTGCAAAGCAGAGGAACTCTTTCAGGTGCGCGGCACACTGGGTGAAGACCCGACAGAGCCGGAACATTCGATACCCTATCGCTTTTCACCCGTGCCTGACGAAACGCCGATCAGTGCATTACGCCAGCGGCTGAAATCAGCAGGTGTGCATCCGTTCTCACTGCCGCTTGGTGTGGATATCGATACATGGCTATCGCATGGGAAGACACCTTGGGATGCACATCCCAATAGTTTCAACGGCAAGATGGATGCAGAAACCACTGCGCTTGCTGCCGCCTTGAAGCACGAAAATGTAGCTATCCAGATAAATTCACGCGTTTTGCGTTTGGATACAGCGCCAGATGGCAAGGCGATTACCGCGGTTCATTACGAAAGCAATGGACAACGCTTCAGCATCAAACCAAAACTCGTGATCCTTTCGGCGGGTGCTGTACAGTCCGCAGTTCTTCTCCTGCGTTCTGCGAATGATGCGAACCCGGCAGGGCTTGCCAATCGTTCCGATCAGGTGGGCCGCAATTTCATGAATCACAACCTTTCAGCAGTGATTGGTTTTGATCCGCGCTTCAAAAACAATTCGGTTTATCAGAAGACGCTGGGCTTCAATGACTTTTACCTTTCAGATGGAAAGGGTGGAGCTCCGCTTGGCAATGTCCAATTACTTGGCCGTATCAGTGCCCCAGTTCTGAAATCCGACTTGAAACTAGTTCCTGAATGGTTGCTGGAGCGGTTTTGTGCTCACACCGTCGATTTTCTGGCAATGAGTGAAGACGTGCCAAAGCCGGAAAGCCGCGTTCAAATTGATGGCGACAAAATAATCCTGCAGTGGATACGAAGCAATTGGCCAGCGCATCAGAAACTGGTCGCGCAAATCAAGACCGTGCTTCGTGCCGCGGGTTTTCCCTTGGTTGTCTCGAAGGCCTTTGACCGTAAGACGCCGTCGCATCAATGCGGAACTGTGCGTATGGGTGCCGATCCTTCAAATGCACCGCTTGATATATATTGCCGCTCGTACGAGCATCCCAATCTTTTTGTCGTGGATGCTGCATTTCTTCCGACCTCAGCCGCTGTTAATCCGGCTTTGACGATTGCGGCTCAGTCACTACGCGTAGCCGATTATATTGCATCAAAGGAACTGAGCTGATGCGGCCCGTTGCCTTGGTTACCGGCGCACGGCGCGGCATTGGTCTTGGCATTGCAAAGTCGTTGGCGGCCAAAGGTTTCGACTTGGCGATTACCGACCTGGTAGCTGACGCAGCCAGCGAGTCCGCGATAGAAACGCTGCGGAATCTAGGTGCAAAGGCACATTTCTTTCAATCCGATATTGCAGATATTTCTGCACACGAGCGAACAGTAGAAGGCATTGTCAGCCAGTTTGGTCGGATCGACTGTCTGGTAAACAATGCCGGTATGGGTTCAAAAGTGCGAGGCGATTTTCTCGATCTTGAAGCCGCCAATTATGATAGCATTTTTGATGTCAATCTACGCGGAACAGTATTTTTTACGCAGGCTGTGGTGCGGAAAATGCTTCAGGACAATGCCGCCGAAAATCCCCGTACAATTATCAACATCACATCGGTTTCAGCCGAGATGACATCGCCAGAACGTCTTGATTACTGCATGACCAAGGCGGCACTCGCAGCTTTCACGCAAGGGCTGGCGCTGAGGTTGGCTGATCACGGCATAAGCGTTTTCGATGTTCGGCCAGGGATCATTCGTTCTGATATGACCGCCATTGTCACCGAAAAATACGACAAGCTGATTTCGGGCGGTCTGGTGCCCATGAAACGTTGGGGCGAGCCGGATGATCTCGGTCGCATTGCCGCTGCACTCGCGAGTGGAGATTTCAATTTTGCCACAGGCTCCGTCATCAATGCCGATGGCGCCCTTTCCATAAGCAGGCTGTGAAATGAAAAGCTACGATTACATAATTACCGGTGCCGGACCCGCAGGCTGCGTACTCGCCAACAGGCTGAGCGAAGACAAGGGCGTCTCGGTTCTGCTGCTGGAGGCTGGCGGCGGTGATTGGAACCCGCTTTTCCACATGCCCGCTGGCTTTGCCAAAATGACAAAGGGCGTTGCCAGCTGGGGTTGGGAAACTGTGCCGCAGAAGCATATGAACAATCGCGTTTTGCGATACACGCAGGCAAAAGTCATTGGTGGCGGCTCAAGCATTAACGCTCAGCTTTATGCGCGTGGAAATGCAACGGACTATGATTTGTGGGCGAAGGAAGATGGCTGCACCGGGTGGAGCTATCGCGATGTTCTACCCTATTTCAAAAGAGCCGAAGATAATCAACGTTTTGCTGATGATTATCACGCCTATGGTGGTCCCCTTGGGGTCTCGATGCCCGCAGCGACATTGCCCATTTGCGATGCCTATATTCGCGCAGGTCAGGAGCTTGGGATTCCTTATAATCATGATTTCAATGGCAAGCAGCAGGCGGGTGTGGGTTTCTACCAGCTCACACAGCGTAATCGCCGTCGCTCATCTGCGGCGATGGCCTATTTGTCTCCCATAAAGAACCGCAAGAATTTGACGGTGCGTATGGGCGCACAGGTCGCGAAGATCGTCGTCGAGGGTACGCGGGCTGTTGGCGTGGAAATCATAGCGGGCAATGCGCGTGAGGTTATCCGGGCAGACTGCGAGGTTTTGGTGAGCTCCGGGGCGATTGGATCGCCAAAGCTGTTGCTGCAATCGGGTATTGGACCTGCTGACCACCTGAAAAGCGCGGGCGTTCCGGTTGTACATGACCTTTCCGGCGTCGGTGAGAACCTGCAGGATCATCTTGATCTTTTTGTCATCAGCGAATGCACCGGCGATCACACCTATGACGGAGTTGCAAAGCTGCACAGAACGCTATGGGCTGGACTACAGTACATAATGTTCCGGTCCGGGCCTGTTGCTTCCAGTCTCTTTGAGACGGGTGGCTTCTGGTATGCCGATGCGCAAGCGCGTTCGCCGGATATTCAGTTTCACTTGGGGCTTGGCTCGGGGATCGAGGCTGGAGTGGAACGGCTGAAGAATGCGGGTGTGACCCTCAACTCTGCCTATCTGCATCCTCGGTCGCGTGGAACAGTGCGGCTGCGTTCAGGTGATCCCATGGTAGCACCACTGATCGATCCAAATTATTGGAGCGACTCGCATGATCGCAAGATGTCGATTGAAGGGTTGAAGCTGGCGCGTGAAATCATGCAGCAAGCGGCGCTTAAACCATATGTACTTGCCGAGCGGTTGCCCGGTCCCAAATACAATTCCGATGAAGAGCTTTTTGAATATGGCTGTGCCAACGCGAAAACGGATCATCATCCGGTGGGAACGTGCAAGATGGGAACGGATAGTATGGCCGTTGTCGATCTTGAATTGAAGGTCCATGGAATTGAGGGACTGCGAGTCTGTGACAGCTCCGTAATGCCGCGTGTACCCTCTGCGAACACGAATGCGCCAACGATTATGGTTGGTGAAAAAGGCGCAGATATTATTCGTAATCTGGCCCCTTTACCTCCAGCGATATTCTCGAACGAATTGAATGAAAAGCGCCCACGTGCCCGTGCAGATGTAAGCTGAGGGCGCACACTCCATTAATGATGGAGTCGCGTATCGAGAAAGATTCCGGCTTCACGTGCGGCGCTGATAAACGCATGTCTCGCCTTATGAGCAGGCTTCCATCCGTCAAGTGCGTCCATGCAAGCCTGTAACGCGCGGCGATAGCTTGGGCCGTTCTTTGCAGGCCAGTAGCTGCGCAGGCACTCAATCGCTTCCCAGACTGTTGATATGGCCCGTTGTCCGGTTTCACCAATGGTCACCATCACAGGGATGGGGAAACGCTTGTCGCTCATCACTTCCTCCAAATGCATAAGACACCAATGGGGCGAACGCCGTCATCAGACTGAGCCTTAAATGTATCTGGAGTCCGTCCGGTTCCATGACATTTTGATGATTTTTTGGTTACCGCATTTCAAGCGGCATGGAGCCGACTTCGTCCAGAAGCCATTCCAGAAAAAATCGCATCGCTGGACGCTGTGGACGGTCTGCAGGGCAGGTCAACCAGTATGCATGATTGCTGACAAAACCATATCCCAACGGGTTGATGAGTTTCCCGGAAGCCAGCTCATCGGCGATCAATCCACGCGGTACCAATGCAAGCCCTTGGCCAGCTATTGCTGCACGAATGACAAGGGCATAGTAGCCAAAATGCGTGATACGTTCTGGGGTGAAATTGGTAACTTTATGAGCCGCTGCGAATTCGCTCCAACGAAGGGGCGTATGTTTGTGATCAAGTAGCGGGAATGAGTGGATGTCTCCCGGCTTTTGAATGCCGCCATTTTTGGCGAGGAGATTCGGAGCACCAACGAGGGCGACCTGGCGCCCGAAAAGATAGTAATTGTTTTGCCCGGTCCAGTCGCCTTCACCAAACCGAAATGCGGCGTCTGCCTGATTGATCAGGTCGGCTGTTGCGAAAGTGGAAAGCTCCACATCTATTTCCGGATGAGCATCGGCGAATCCGGCAAAGCGTGGAATAACCCAACGGTCACCCATAATCGGCAGTATGTGAAGCTTGATTGCATTGGGCGAAGAGCCCAAGGCAGCGATACGCAGAGTGGCGTTTTCCAACGCACCCAAGGCGACCCGTGCCTCGGTTACATAGATGCGTCCTGCTTCCGTAGCAGACAGGCCATAGGGCGTTCGCGTGAAAAGGGCAGTTCCGGCAAGCTGTTCTAGTGCCTGAAGCTGTTTGCTGACAGCGCTTTGGGTCATATTCAGGGCCATTGCGCAGGCAGTCGTACTTCCCCGCTCAGCAATGGTGACAATCACCTGCAAAGCCCGGGTAGACGGATAATTGCGGCCAGCAACCATTCAGATGGCCCGACGAATAATTAGCCAAATAGGGTATTCCATTTTGGAATATATACGCGAAATCATTTCGTTTGTCGTGGGGGAAACACAGCCATAAGTTTTAAATAACAAAGAATAAGGGAACGAAACAATGACTGATCAATCCGCGCGCCTGTGGGGTGCACGTTTCAGAGCAAGCCCATCTGCTGAATTGGTGGCTCTGTCACGCTCTGAAAGCAGTTATTTCCGCCTTGTCCCCTATGATCTGGCTTCATCGGCGGCTCATGCCAGGGAGTTGGTTCGCGCAAACATCCTGACCCTTACCGAAGCCGATCAAGTATGCTCTGCGCTCGCCACGATAGGAGAAGAGCACAAATCCGGTGCTATTTCTCCATCGCCTGCCGATGAGGATATTCATACGTTTCTCGAACGTGTTCTGGGTGAACGTGTTGGCGTATTGGGTGGAAAGCTTCGGGCAGGGCGATCACGCAACGATCAGGCCGCCAATGATCTCAAGTTGTATCTCCGTGATGTTGCCCGCAATCTTGGTGCTGATCTGTCAAGTCTTCAGTCGTCGCTGATTGGGCAAGCCAGCCAGCATGTAGAGACCATAACCACTGGCTTTACGCATCTGCAACCGGCACAGCCTGTGAGCTTTGCACATCAGCTTCTGGCGCATGCACAGACTTTTGCACGCGATTTCGAGCGGCTGCAGGATTGGGATCGCCGGGCCGCCCGCTCGCCGCTTGGAGCAGCAGCGCTTGCGGGGTCTGCTATTGCTTTGGACCCGGAACGTTCGGCACAAGAGCTTGGCTATGACGCTCCATGCGAGAATTCGATTGATGCAGTGGGAAGCCGCGACCATGTTGCAGAATTTCTCTTTGTAACAGCAATGTTTGGTGTCCATCTGTCGCGGCTTGCCGAGGAGCTGTTTTTATGGTCATCACGTCAATTCCGCTGGATAGAAATGGATGACGGTTATGCGACCGGTTCATCCATCATGCCTCAAAAGAAAAATTGCGACATTGCGGAACTGACGCGGGGGCGTGCTTCACGCATGATCGGCAGTCTGACGACCATGCTCGTTGCGTTGAAAGGGCTACCCTTTGCCTATAATCGCGATCTGGCGGAAGACAAGCATGCGGCATTCGACACCATCGACGCGTTGGCGCTGGTGGTGCCTGCAATGGCCGGACTTATTCGCACAATGCGGGTGAATGTCGACCGGATGCAGCAGCATTCAGTGGAAGGCTTCACACTCGCTACGGAAGTTGCCGATTGGCTTGCCAAACGGGGTGTGCCATTTTCAGAAGCACATGAAGTCACAGGTGCGCTGGTCCGCTACTGTGAAGACCGTTCGATCGGATTGGAGGATTTGGGCGATGATGACCTTGCAATGGTCGACACGCGTCTGCATCCCTCCATCAAGTCAGCCTTGACGCCCAAGGCAGCCATAGAAGCACGGAAAGCTTATGGTGGTACGGCACCCGACAGAGTTAAAGAACAGATCAGCAGGCTGAACGATCTGTTGAATGAGCAGCAGGAGTGGTTGAGCCTTTATTCCGGCCCAAGATTTGAAAGGTAAAAGACATGGCAAACGTCGACACCACCATTTCCATTCCTCGGGCAAAGTATTCGATTGCTCATTTGCACCACCAGCCACGGCGACATTACGGTCGCTGGCTTGCTGCCAGCCTGATCATTCTGGCGCTCGTTCTCATCGTTAAAGCATTTGCACAAGGGCAGATTGCCTGGCCAGTCGTCGCCCAGTTTTTCACGGCTCCTGCAATTCTGTCGGGGCTGTGGAATACGATCCTCATGACGATTTGTGCGATGGCACTTGGACTTTTTCTTGGCGTTGTCTTTGCAATCATGATCATGTCGCCGAATCCGGTGCTCAAATATGTCGCTGTATTCTACATCTGGTTTTTTCGGGGAACACCGCTGCTCCTGCAGCTTCTGCTTTGGTTCAATCTTGCGCTGATCTTTCCGACATTGGGTATCCCGGGCGTATTTGAAATGCGCACCGTTGATTTAATGACCCCTTTCATGGCGACACTTCTTGGCCTTGGTATCAATCAAGGCGCTTATACTGCAGAGGTGGTAAGAGCCGGAATTCTCTCTGTCGATAATGGGCAGATTGAGGCTGCGAAAGTTATAGGTATGACCCGGCTGACCATGCTGCGCCGGATAATTCTTCCGCAGGCGATGCGCGTAATCATACCTCCTGTAGGCAATGAAGTGATCAGTATGGTCAAGCTGACTTCGGTTGCCAGCGTCATTGGCTATGCGGAAATCTTGCGCAATGCGCAGTCGGTCTACTACGCCAACAACCGGGTGATGGAACTGTTGATCGTTTCGGCCATCTGGTACCTGGTTGTCGTGACCATTCTTTCCATCGGTCAGCATCTGCTTGAGAAGCATTATGCAAAAAGCCAAGGGCGGCGGGAAGCCAAACGGGCAGCAACCGCGCAAGCAGAGGGAGCGTAACGATGTCCTCCATGGTGGTTGCAGTCGACCTGAAGAAGTTTTTCGGGGATTTCCAGGCCCTCGACAATGTTTCGTTCGAGATCGAGCACGGCGAAGTTCTGTGTATTATTGGTCCGTCCGGGTCAGGAAAAAGCACATTGCTTCGCTGTATAAATCAGCTCGAGCGGATTGATTCCGGCGCAATCTGGATTGATGACGAGCTTATTGGTTTCCGTCAAGACGGCGATAAGCTTTATCAGCTGAATGATGCAGAAATTGCCCGTCAAAGGCTTTCAAGCGGCATGGTGTTTCAGCGATTCAACCTCTTCGCACATATGACAGTGCTTGAGAACATCATTGAAGGTCCGGTTATTGTCCAAAAGCGTGCAAAAACCGCGGTTATTCCCGAGGCTATGGCTTTGCTCGAAAAAGTGGGGCTTACCGATAAGAAAGATTCCTATCCAAGCGAGCTTTCGGGCGGTCAGCAGCAGCGTATCGCAATTGCCCGTGCGTTGGCAATGAAACCAAAGCTGATGCTTTTTGATGAACCCACGTCGGCACTTGATCCGGAGCTTGTCAGCGACGTCCTCAGTGTCATGCGGGATCTGGCGAAAAGCGGCATGACGATGGTGGTCGTTACACATGAACTCGGCTTCGCTCGCGAGGTGGCCAATCGTGTGGTGTTCATGGATCGTGGAAAGATCGTTGAAAGTGGAACGCCGCAAGAGATTTTGAGCAGTCCGAAAGAGAAACGTACACAGGACTTTATCGCAGCGGTTTTGGCTTGAAACATATCAAAACATAAAAGAGGAACACAGGACATGAATAATTACATGAGGTTTGCCCTGCTGGGCGCTACGGTTGCTTTTGGTTTTCCCGCTGCCGCGCAGGAACTTCCGGCGCGCATCAAGGATGCAGGTAAAATTGTCATTGCAACAATGCCAAACTATCCGCCGATTACCTACAAGGACCCGGCAACAAATCAGCTGCAAGGCTTTGATATTGATCTTGGTGAAGCGATTGGCAAAGAGCTTGGCGTGAAAGTTGAATGGCAGGAAATTGCTTTTGCCCAGATGCTTCCCTCCCTGCAAACCGGTCGCGTTGATCTGGCCATGGCCGGGATGAGCGACAAGAAGGCCCGCCAGGAAACTGCGGATTTTGTGGACTATATGAAGTCTGGAGCGCAATTTTATACGTCTAAAGCACTCGCTGCAGAGATCAAAACCGTGGATGACCTTTGCGGCAAGTCTGTAGGGGCAAGCCGTTCGACAGATTGGCCGGCCCAGATCACCGCGTGGAGTGAGGCCAATTGTGTGGCCAAGGGCAAGCCTGCGATCAATGTCACGGGCACAGAAGGATCTGCCGATGCCCGCACGCAGATCAAGAGTCAGCGACTGCAGGCTGCTGCACAAGGCAATGAAACACTTCCCTATAATCAGAAACTGGAGCCGGACACATACGTCACCATTGGCGATGCTTTCAGCCAGTCATTGGCGGGCATACCGGTTCTGAAATCGGAAACTCAATTGCGTGATGCAGTAAAGGTTGCTCTCGAGAAATTGCAGGCGAACGGCACATATGATGCGCTACTCGACAAGTACGGGCTAAAGGCAAATAAACTCACGCCTATCACAGTCAATATGGGTGAATAGGGATCAGCATTAATGGCATTTCGGAATGGCAGACCATCTTTGGACTGCCATTCCGTGTTGTAGGAGTTCGCTGAGTTGAGGGAAGTCAGACTATCCAACGCCTCGGACCACACTGCACTCGCAGTTTTGTTCGAAGAAATGCAGGCACATTACAATGCGCCATGCCCACATCGGTCAATGATACTCAAAGGCCTTTCTGAGATGCCCGCTGGTACAGAAATACTTGTCGCCTCAGAGCAAACCATCTTGGGATTTGCTGCAATCTCGCCGGTCTATCCCGGTCCCGGACTTGGTTCGGGCCTGTTTCTCAAGGAGCTTTTTGTTTCAAAACAGTATCGTGGGATAGGCGTGGGAAATAGCCTGATGCAAGCACTGGCAAAACTGGCTGTCGAGCGGGGACATGGCCGTGTTGATTGGACGGCAGACCGCGAAAATCCGCGTCTTCGTGCCTTTTACGACGGAGTGGGTGGAACACCAAAACCCGAGAAACTCTTCTACCGCCTTGAGGGGACCGCACTTTCGGAGATGGCAAACCGATAGAGCTCACTGCCCTTTGGGCCGAATGAGCCATCCATAGAACGCACTGCCCGCAAGCACTACACTGGTGGCCAGAAACACTGCCCGCATGCCGAAGTGCCCGCCAATAAAGCCGCCTGCTAGCGGCCCTATGACCTGTCCAACATATTGTGACGATGTTGCATAACCAAGAATACTCCCGGCAACCCTGTCGGGAACATTGTGACGAATTACACTGGTGATGCAGGGTAGGAGGCCGCCAAGAGACAGTCCCATAAGAAACCGCAAGACGACCAACTGCCAACCCTGAGTGACGAAAGCCTGAGGGATCAAGAGCAGCGCGGATATGCCAAGAGCGGCAACGATAACATTCCAATGTCCGATGCGGTCGGCCAGCCTGCCAAGTCTGGATGCTGAGAGCACGCTGCCCAGGGCCGCAGCGGACATCACTACACCAGCAACCATGGTGATATGGGCCGGATTATCGACCAGTTGCGCAACATATACCGTGATGATTGGTTCAATAGACATGTTGGCAAGCATCAGAAGCATTCCTGCCAGCAGCATGACCACCACCGGACGCTTGTCCGGAATGGCCCTCCATCCATCAGTTTGCTGTTCTGTATTGCTTTTAGGCGGCTTTCGCTCTTCCTTGATAAACAGGCTTGTCGCCAGAAAAGTTATGAAAATCACCCCGCCCGCCAGCCAGAATGTGGCGCGAATTCCAATCAAAGGAGGAAGCCCACCACCTATGAGAGGTCCAATAAGATTTCCTGCCATAATGCCGGAGGCTAATGTTCCAAGAGCCCAGCCCGTTCGTGCTTTCGGTGTTTGCGTGGCGACAAGGACTGTCGAGCCGGATGCATAGCCACCCAGAAGTCCTGTAAGTAACCGGAGAACAATCAAATGCCAAACCTCAGTCGCCATGCCCATAAGTGACATTGCAACGGCCATGCCGAGGCTTGCCCTGATAAGCATCAATTTGCGTCCATAAAGGTCTGCAAGACGCCCCCAAAGTGGAGCTACCAGTGCAGCGGTGAAGAACGTTGCGCCGTAGGCGATACCAGACCATTGGACAATCGCAGCGTGGTCTGTTTCGCCCAACTGTTCGATATACAGCGGTAGAAAAGGCAGGATCAAGGTCATTGCGACGATGGTTGTGAATGACCCCAGCAGGCAGACCCACAGATTCTGCCGCCAGTAAATTGATTCCCCTGAACTGGGAGCAGTATCCGTATCCGTCAATTCATCCAACTATGGTACATTCGTCCGGACCGTCAGTAACGGGGCATGATCCGGCGTAAGAAATTTTTCGTAGCTTAGACATTGCAGTTATGGTTCGGGAGAGCAACCATGGTCAAAGCATTCAGATGTTTCGTCGCAGTTGTATTGTTGAGCTATGGACTGGCCGGGCAGGTATCAGCTCAGGAGTCTCCGGAAGCCATCCAGTCTGTTATCAAAAATCAGATCGCAGCTTTTCTGAACGATGACGCAAAGACGGCGTACTCGTTTGCATCGCCATCCATACAAGGAAAATTTCCAAGCCAGGACTTGTTCTTTGAAATGGTAAAACGCGCCTATCAGCCAGTCTATCGACCGGGCAATTTCGCCTTTGGCCGCAGCAAAGCTGCCGGAGATCAGATTATTCAGGAAGTGCTTATCACTGGTCCCGATGGCAAAGACTCAACGGCTATCTATTTGATGCAAAAACAGCCGGATGGGTCCTATAAAATCAACGGCGTACAGATACTGCAAACAACAGTGGGGCCGGCAATTTGAAATCAATTTGGGATTGCGTGCTAAAGTTTAACGCGCAACCTTGCATTGCTTGGATCAGGGAATAGGCTCTGTATCGACTCACCGAAATGGCATCGAGATCGAGCATTCATGAAACTCTTCTTTTCCAGCCAGCAAATGGCTCATCAACCCAAGCAATATATGATCAATGGCCGGATTACAGATCCGCTTGAAAATCCTGCACGTGCTCAGGCCTTGATAAAGGTGCTGACAGAATTGGGATTGTCAGAAGAAGCCACAGGTGATGCAGGGCTTGATCCCATCCGTGCTGTTCATGCAGATCACTATGTGGAGTTCTTGAGTACAGCTTTTGATCGCTTCATGCAGCTGCCCAACCACGGGCCTGAAGTGCTCCCCAATGTAAGCGCATACCAAGGTGCAGGACAGGATTATGCAGCCCGTCCAAAGCCGAGACCTGTTGGTGTGCTGGGACAGTCCGGTTGGTACATCAACGGACTTTCCTGCGCGATGATGGAAAGTACGTATTCTTCAGCCTATGCATCAGCCCAAACGGCTATATCTGCAGCAAATGCTTTGCTGCAGGGCGATGCCGCTGCCTTCGCACTCTGCCGTCCGCCGGGCCATCATGCCTATGCCGACCGTGCAGCGGGGTTCTGCTATTTCAATAATGCTGCGATAGCTGCTCAGCATTTGCGCCAGCAACACCAGCGCGTAGCCATTATTGATTTTGACACGCACCATGGTGATGGAACGCAGGCAATATTCTACACGCGTAATGATGTGTTCTTCGGTTCAACCCATACGGACCCGTCGAATTATTATCCGCATTATAGCGGTTATGCAGACGAAACCGGTGCTGGTGATGGGCTTGGTGCAAATCTCAATATACCGCTCGCAGAGGGCAGCGGAGATGACGCTTTCATTGAAGCCAATCGGAAGCTTGTTGCCGCTGTGGCAGAGCATGGCGCAACAGCGCTCGTCATTTCTGCCGGGTGGGATGCGCATAAGGAAGACCCGCTTTCCAAACTGACCGTGACAACGGAAGCCTATGCCAAGATAGGGGCAATGTGGGGAGCTGTCGGCTTGCCCACTGCAATTGTGCAGGAAGGCGGCTACTCACTGAGCGCCGTAGCGGAAGCTGCACCACGTTTCATGGCCGCATATCAGGCCAATCGCTCACTTTAGGCTACGGTCGCCAATATCGGGGAAGAGTAAATGAATCAGATCGCAGCAAAACGCCAGCCAATTCGTGCCGCAATAGGGGCCTTCGTCGGTACCATGATCGAGTGGTACGATTTCTATATTTATGGCACGGCTGCGGCTTTGGTTTTCGGGGATGTTTTCTTCGCTTCTGAAGACCCGGTCATGGGTGTGCTTGCATCCCTTGGTACCTTCGCCATCGGATTTGTTGCGAGGCCGGTCGGCGCGCTTCTTTTCGGCCATTTTGGTGACAAGGTAGGCCGTAAGAACTCCCTGATCATCACCTTGCTTCTCATGGGCGCTGCAACAGTGCTGATCGGCGTTTTGCCCAGTTATCACTCCATAGGTGTATCAGCAGCGATCATGCTTGTACTGTTGCGACTGGTGCAAGGCGTTGCTGTTGGCGGCGAATGGGGTGGGGCGGTATTGATTGCAGCAGAACATGCTCCCCCACGCTGGCGGACCTTTCTCGCGTCGGCACCGCAATATGGCAGCCCAATCGGTCTGATTCTCGCAACGCTTGCTTTCCGCACGGTTTCAGACCTGCCACAAGAGGATTTTTTAAGCTGGGGCTGGCGCGTTCCCTTTCTGCTTAGCGGCATATTGATCATCTTCGCTTTTATCATTCGCGCTGGCATCAATGAAAGCCCGGAACTTGAGGCGCGGTTGAAGGAAAAGGCCGTTCAAGACGTCATTCCTGCCAAAGAAATATTCCTGACGAAAAAGAAGTCGCTGCTGCTCGGCATGGGGCTTTGCTTGCTGGGCGTTGCAGGCTTTTATTTCATCACAACGCTGATGATGACATTCACCACGACATCACTCGGAATCAACCGCTCCGATATGCTTGAGCTTGTTTCGTGGGTCGGTGTCGTAGAGCTTTTCGCATTCCCCGCAGGCTCCTACATTGCCACCCGGTTCGGCGAACGCTTCCTTCTTGTCGCAATGTCGGGCGCGGCCTTGCTTTTCGCAGTCCCGATGATGATGCTCATCATCACTGGCAATCTTACAAATATCTACATCGCAATTCTGGTCGCTACCGTATTTCTCGCCGCGCACTATGCTGTCATGGCACCCTTCCTTACGCGGGCTTTTCCGGTTCATCTGCGCTACACAGGCATCTCGCTGTGCTCATCGCTTAGCGGTGCGATATTCAGCGGCCTCACGCCTGTTATCGGCGTCTGGCTCGTTCATGCATATGGTGTTCAATGGGCACCGCTTGCAGGCCTGTTCATCTTTATCGCAGGAATAAGCTTCCTTTGCAGCATATTCCTCCCGGTCGAAGATAGCGGATCAGAGTCCTTTGCGGCTCGTGCTGCCGAAAGATTACAGGAGACAGTGACTGGGCCAGCCAAATCTTAAATTCTTCATCTTTCGCGAATAGGCGTGATTGTCGCTTCGACATATTGGGGAGAATTGTCCATGGCTTTCAAACGTCACCTTCTGCCGGTTCTGCTTTTTCCATTAATCTGCTCTACCGCCCTGGCGGCTGTAAACGGACCTGTGAAATCCGTTATCCTCTCGTCGGGAGGCCTGTCTGAAATCGTTCGTTCAGCCAATATTGGCGACAATAGCGAAATCACGATTAATGTGCCGCTGGATCAGGTGGATGATATCCTGAAGAGCCTCATCATCAGGGATGCCAATGGCAAGGTTAAAAACCTGTCGCTAGCTGGACCGAGCCCGCTCGAAGAGACCTTTCGAACGCTGCCCTTTACTGTAGATGATCTGAACTCGCTTCCTCGGTTGCTGAATGCCGTGAAAGGTACTGGTATCCGCGTGTCCGGCGCGCGCGAGGTGGAAGGCAGCATCCTTGGCGTTGAGTATCAAAACGGTGCTAATGGCGCACAAAATGCCGTACTTTTGTTGCTCACAGCCAAGCGGGAAATTGCAACGATCCCTCTCGATAACTCCATATCGATTGAAATTTTAGACAAGGTTCTGAATGATAAGATCGCTGATGCCACGCTGGTCGCTGGCAAGGCAACGGTTGATGGCTCGCGTACGATCAAGATCGAGCTGGACGGACACGGCACCCGAACAGTCGACATTTCATATGTTGTCTCGGCGCCGATCTGGAAAACCAGCTACCGCATGGTGACAGGTGAAAATGGTACTGCGCGACTGCAGGCCTGGGCCATATTCGAGAACGCCTCCGGTGAAGACTGGAACGATGTTTCCATCGTGCTTTCTTCGGGAAAGCCCGTGACACTGAAACAGGCGCTGCATAGGCGTTACTGGAAAGATCGCACCGAGTTGGTCGTGGATACTTCTGCGAAGAATCCCGCAATTGCAAGTCTAAGTGCCTCACGCAGACAAAAGCTAGGATCGGATCAGGATGCAGCAGCGGGTTATGCGGCTCCAGCTCCGGTAATGGAGATGCAGCAGGCACAAAGACCGATAGAGATGGCACCTGCCTCCATGGAAACCGCTGTCGACGAACAGGAGGTGACGTCGAATTTCACACTGCCTGGGCAATTTGACCTGAAGAATGGCGAAACAATTTCGGTGCCTTTGATTGACAAAGATGTGAAGGCCGAGATGGTTTCAGTCTATCAGGCAGGTAGCAACGCAGAGCATCCAACGGCTTCCGTCATGCTGGAGAACGACAGTGGCTCCAGCTTCCCACAGGGCATTTTGACTGTGTATGACGGCAAGTCCGGATATGTTGGCGACGCTCAGATAGCGGGGATGCCGTCTGGCGAAAAGCGCGCTGCGAGTTTTGCGCTTGATCAAAAGGTTTCAGTGGGTACTGACACCAAGCCCCAGAGGATGATTACGTCGATAAAAGTGGCCGATGGTGTCATCCATGCAAAAACGCTTTTGCGGGATGTAACGGTATTTACTGTCAATGGTGCAGCAGATGGCGATCGTACCGTATTGATCGAGCAGTTGAAGCGCCCGGGCTGGACCTTCAAAGCGGAGAGCACCGGTGATTCCACTCTGACGCATGATCGTGTGCGCGTCGCTTTGAAGGCAGGTGAAACAAAAACTGTCGAGACAGTGAACGAGCAGACGCAGGCCGAAGAATTTGCGTTGTCTGATGCGGTTCCGCAGATGATTACAAGCTGGGCTGACGCGGCAGAAGACCCTGAGGTAAAGGCGAAGTTGAAAGAACTTGCCGAAGCCCGGACGAAGCAGGTCGAGGCACAAGGCGCGCTGGAACGTATCCAGCAGGAATATGATCAGGTGGCCGAGTCTCAGGATCGTACACGCGAAAATCTACGGGCCGTACCCAATGGCGATCTTCAGAGCAGATATCTGGTACAAATGGGCCAAGAGGAAGATCGCTTGGGAGAGCTGCGCAAGGAACGCGATGCAGCACAGAAAGTCATAGGCGAGTTTGACAAGGACGTAACGCGAATAATCCGTACATTCTGATACGAACTGTCTATTGCAGATTGGTATGCCGGTGTTGCATGGCCTCATGCACATCCGGTATCCCGGCTGTCAGCTGCAGTATGACACTGTCCAGAACGAGCAGGCTGCATTGTTCAAAAAGGCTTCCGCCAAACTGAACACTCGCAATGGTTGGTACCAGCATTGTCATGTCGGACATTTGCGCAAGTGGGCTTTGAGCGTCTCGGGTCACCGCAACAACCGTGGCCCCTTCGGACTTTGCAATCTGTGCGAAATTTAAACTGACGGGAGTTTGACCGGAGCCCGATATGATGACCAACCCATCGTTTTGTCGAATGGACGGGGCTGATACTTCACCAACAAAGTGAACAATACGTCCAATATGCATGAAGCGCATCGCGGCCATCTGCGCGGACAGGCCAGAACGGCCTTGTCCGCTGAAGAACCAGCGCCGGTCCGTGTCGGAAAAAATTTGTACCAACTGGTCAAAGGAATTTGCATCTATTTTAGACAGGGTTTCCGATAACTCCTGACTGATGAGCTGCCAGGGCAAGTGAGACACGGTCATTGGAACTACCTCAATGAAATGATCGCGATAATCCGGCTATCAGCTCCGCATACGGGATTGAGTAAGCGATAACGGATAACGGACGGGATGATATGCCATCGAACTCACATTCACCGGGCGATACTCGCTGTCATAAGCAATCTGATCAAGGGTCAGGACTGCCGCCGGAAGGTCGAGTTGCAAAAAGCCGGCCTCTGCCTCAGTTGCAAGCCGTGCGCTCAATGTTGACTGGCCTCGTGCAGGAATGACTCTGTAGCGGTCCTTGAACTCTGCATAGAGCGACCTGTTCCCCGCTCTCCAATCTATATCAAGAATACCAGGGGCGATGGCTTCGGCAAACCAATCGCGTTGAACAACCACTGGCAAATCGTCCAGAAAGCGCAAACGTTCAATAAAGACAACTTTTGAGCCTGGCGGTAACCCAAGAGGGCGCGTGATATCCGAATTGCCTTGAATGATCGCGGCGGCGAGTAGCTGCATGCCGGGTTTGCGATTGTTTGCTTCGGCTGTTTCAGTAAAGCTCCTGACGATCTCGATCTCATAGGTCGGCTGAGGCTCAGTTACGTAAATCCCTTTGCCAGCGCGTGTCTGGAGAAAGCCAAGATTCTCCAGGTCCTTGACAGCTTGCCGGACTGTAATTCGGCTCACGCCATAAAGGGCAACAAGTTCGCGTTCGGATGGGAGCTTGTCATTGACTGAGAGTTTTCCGCTCTCAATCATGTTCTTCAATACAGCTCTCAATTGAACGTAAAGAGGGTCCGGGTGGTTTCGGTCCACCGGGTTTATCCCGCCATTACGTTGCGTATCTATCATCTCGAATCTTCACCTGTTTTTGGCATGCAACGTATCTCGCAGATTGTAGGGACTTTTGTCGAGACCAATGCAAAGAAAGTAGAATTCGCAGCGTTGACATAACTGGTTATAACCAGTAGCAATATCACAGCGTGAGCATTGGAGCAATTCATGAAGTTGACTTTAGTTGGCGGTGGCGGAGTAAGAGCGCCATTGTTTGTGGGCTCGGCACTTCGCCGCGCAGAGCAGAGCGGACTGCAGGAAATTTGCCTGCAGGATATCAACGAGAAGAAGCTCGAATTGTTTGGCCGCATAAGTCAGGAACTGGCTCGGCGGACACAGTCGCCAGTCAAGATTTCCATGACCACCAACGCGGAAAAGGCGCTGGAGGGGGCAAGCTACGTCGTTACGACCGTCCGCCCTGGAGACGAAGAGGGCCGGATAAAGGATGAACGTATCGCCCTATCACATGGAGTGCTGGGTCAGGAAACCACCGGGCCCGGCGGTTTTGCCATGGCACTACGCAGTATTCCCGCAATTCTGGAATATGCACGGCTTCTGAAAAAAGTTAGTCCAGATGCTTGGTTGTTCAATTTCACCAACCCTGCTGGTCTTGTGGCGCAAGCGCTTCAGGATGAGGGATATGATCGCACGATTGGCATTTGTGATGGCGCTAATGGTGCACAGGAGGCCTTGGCCAAATGGTTCAAGGTTCCTCAGAACGATGTTCATGCAGAAGTGGCCGGTCTAAACCATCTCTCTTTTACGCGTAGCGCCAAGATCAATGGGAAAGAGGTTTTGCAACCGCTGCTGGATGATGATCAATTCCTCAAGATGACATCGCAACGAATGTTTGATCCGAAGCTTGTTCGCAGGCAACGGAACTGGATCAATGAATATCTCTATTACTACTATTATGCCGAAAAGGCTGTTGACGCATTGAATTCTGACACCCGTACGCGTGGCGAGGAAGTCAAGGATCTGAACAAAGCGCTTATGGAAACCCTCGGCTCAATCAATCTTGAGAAGAATGCAGAAGAGGCGTTGAACCGCTACTACGCCTATGAGCGGCGGCGCAGTTCTACCTATATGCATTATGCGCTTGAGGATGCTCCAAGCATGGAAGAGGCAGACAGTTTCATCGATACTGGCAGCCATGAGAGTAACTCCGAAGAAGGTGAGGGATACGCCGGTGTTGCTCTTAATCTGGTTGATGCGCTGCAAACCGGTAAGCCTTGCTACAGTGGTCTCAATGTTCGCAATGAGGGAGCAATTGATGGTCTGCGAAGCGACGATGTAGTCGAAGTAAGCTGCATTGTTGACAAGACGGGAATAAGGCCTTTGAACATCGGTAAGATGCCCGAGCCACAGCTTCAACTCATACAAAGCGTGAAGCAGTACGAAAGGCTGGCAGTAAGAGCGATCCGTGAGCGGAGCCGTGATACTGCTGTTGAGGCTTTGATGGCACACCCACTCGTATTGTCCTATTCGCGTGCAGTTCCGTTGGTTGACGAATATCTTGCAGCCCATGCCCAATATGCTGGAGTATGGAAATGAAGGAATCCACGCGATCAACCTATGAAGTGATGATCGTCGGCGAATATTATTTCGACCTCGTTTTTAGAGGATTGCCGGACATACCCAGAATGGGCGCGGACCTGTGGGCAAAGGAATTTGACTGGGTGCCAGGGGCGGCCTTCTCAACCGCTTTGGCATTGACGCGGCTTGGAACAATGGCCGGTTGGTGGTGCGCGTTCGGCAATGACATCTTCAGCCGTATGATCATTGAGGAGGCAAGGCGGGAAAACATTGATGATGGATTGTTTATCCATCTCGACAAGCCATGGCGCCGGTTAAGTTCTGCCTTTTCATTCACTGATGACCGAGGATTTATCAGTTACAGTGAAGACAGGGATCCAAGTCCAACACCAGCTGATCTGGAGCGGATCAGACCGGAGGTGCTCCTTCTGCAAGGTTTCTCCCTTGACGATGATCGGGCCGCGCTCATTGATAGTGCCCGTAAACTTGGCATTAAAGTTTGCTCCGACTGCCAGCATATCGAGATGGATTTGTCTGCACCTGGCCTGATTGAGGCCTTGCAAAAAATCGATGTTTTCCTCCCGAATGAAACCGAGGCAAAAGCTCTTACCGGCGAAACGGATATTGAAGCCGCGCTGAACATTCTGACAAAATACTGCAAAACCGTAGTGATCAAGCGCGGTTCAGAAGGCGTCATAGCAAGTGATAACGGCAGGGTATACCGACTGCCCGCCTTGGCTGTTGATGTTTTTGACACGACCGGCGCTGGTGACTCTTTCAATGCGGGGTTCGTTCATGGACTGCTGCACGAACCGGACTTTGTTTCGGCGTTGGAAGTAGCGGTTATATGTGGCTCGCTTGCAGTGACAGCGTATGGTGGCAGAAACCTGCCATATCTTTCCGATCTTGACCAATACCGGCGGCGAAGCGCTGCCGGCTAACGACTTCAATCAATCAAGAAAAATAGGGAACGGACATGGGATACAAACTCAAATTACTTGCAGGTCTCGCTTTTTTGACCATCGGCGCAGCTCTCCCCGCCAAAGCAGAAACAATATCGATGTTCTGCTCGGCTACGGATTACGAGTTATGTGAAGAAGGGGCTCAAAAATGGGCCAAATCTTCCGGTAACGAGGTCAAGATAAATCGTACACCGCAGAATCTGGACGATGCCATTCCAATCTATCAGCAGTTGTTTGCCTCCAAGTCGGCGGATGTCGATTTGCTTTATGTCGACGTGATCTGGCTGGGCATGATGAAAGATCATTTTTCCGATCTTACATCGCTGGTACCTGAAGCTGAGGTGAAGGCCCATTTCGCCTCAGCGACTGACGCTGCCCGGATTGAAGACAAGTTGATCGCGATGCCGTTTTACATTGATACCGGCCTGATGTTCTATCGCAAGGATCTGCTGGAAAAATATGGCAAACAAGCCCCTAAAACCTGGGATGAGTTGACCGCTACCGCCAAGGAAATTCAGGATGCCGAACGCAAGTCGGGCAATGCGGACATGTGGGGCTATGCCTGGCAAGGGCGCAGCTATGAAGGGCTGACATGCGATGCCGTGGAGTGGATTGCTTCCGGCGGTGGCGGCACAATCCTGTCCGAAAAGGGAGAGGTGACAATTAATAACCCGGCCGCTGTCGCAGCACTGGCCCGTGCCCGGGCCTGGATCGATACGATCTCTCCAAAAGGCGTGCTCAACTATGACGAAGAGAGCTCCCGGGCACTTTTCGAAAGCGGCAACGCGGTATTCCACCGCAATTGGCCCTATGTGTGGGGAACATCTCAGGCACAGGGAAGCAAGCTGGTTGACAAGGTTGGAGTATCGGCACTGCCCGTCGGCGCAGATGGTCAGAAGTCCAGTGGCACGCTTGGCACTGCTTATCTAGCCGTTTCCAAATATTCGACAAAACAGGAAAAGGCTGCCGAACTGCTGAGATATATGGTGGGACTTGAGGATCAGAAGATGCGGGCGATCAAAGGCGGGTATAACCCAACGGTCGAAGCGCTTTATACTGATGCCGAAATTCTTGCAAAGATACCGTTTCTGCCAATGGCAAAGACCGCCTTCGAGGAATCTGTTGCCCGTCCTTCAGCAGCAACAGGCAAAAATTACAACCGGGTGTCGCGTACATTTTATCGTGCTGTCCATGACATAATTTCCGGCACGAGTGACGTGGGCGAGGAGTTGGCGCAGCTCGAAAAAAGACTGAAACGCGATGTCAAGGCCAACTGATTCCCATGACACCTGCGAATGTGCTTCGCAGGTGTCATCATCGTCGCTTCAGCGAATTTTATAATAACCAAAGGCATCATAATGGCCTCCGTCACACTCAAAGAAGTCAGTAAAAGCTTTGGAGCCTATGATGTACTCCGGTCGATTGACCTTGCCGTTGAGGATGGAGAATTCCTGGTCTTTGTGGGGCCGTCAGGATGCGGAAAATCAACCCTGCTGCGTGTGATTGCTGGATTGGTTCCGGTCTCGAAGGGCACTGTTTCAATCGGCGGCAATGAAGTGACCGACGTGCCTGCATCCAAGCGTGGCGTCGCTTTTGTTTTTCAGTCCTATGCCCTCTATCCGCATATGAATGTTGCTCGCAATATCAGTTTCGCACTTGAAACTGCCCGGATGACCAAAGCTGAAATCGGGCGGCGCCTGACGAAGGTGGCCGAGATGCTGAAAATCGGCCACTTGCTTGATCGCAAGCCAAAGCAGTTGTCAGGCGGGCAACGTCAGCGCGTGGCCATTGGCCGGGCTTTGGTCAGCCAGCCGAAATTGTTCTTGTTTGACGAGCCACTCTCCAATCTGGATGCCGATTTGCGGATGGAAATGCGCTTTGAGATTGCCAAGCTCCATTCTGAGGTTGGAGCTACGATGATTTACGTCACGCATGACCAGACCGAAGCAATGACATTGGCCGATCGGATTGTCATTCTGAACCACGGGAGCATTGAACAGATTGGCACGCCGCGCGAACTCTATGACCACCCGGTGAACAGGTTTGTAGCTGGCTTTCTGGGCAGTCCGCGCATGAATTTTACTTCGGTAGAAAGCGATGAAACCGGTAGTACGCTCATCGGCCCGGACGGTTTTAAGCTGAGCGCAAATCACGCAAGCGTTCGGCAAGCGGTAACGCTTGGCATACGCCCGGAAGCATTGGAGATAGTTTCTTCGGACAGCTCAAATTGCATAAAAGGTATATTTGAACGAGTCGAAGACCTTGGCTATGAACAGATTGCCTATATCCGGCTAAGCAACAATACAATCTGGACAGTGAGATCTGCCGGTGCCATCCCGGCATATGATTCAGGCTCCAAAATCGGATTAAGATGGAAGAGCGAAGATCTCTATCTTTTCGATGGTAAAGATCAGTCAATCAGAATTGAATCTTTCCCGCAGCCGCCAGCTATTGAGGTGGTTCGTTGAGGAACAGGGAAGCGACAACAGCATGGCTCTTTCTTGTGCCCCTTTTGCTGGCACTAACTGCTGTTGCAGCATGGCCATTGGCGCGCAATGTCTACTTCTCGTTTACAGATGCTTTTCTTGATAATCCAGCGGACTACAATTTCGTTGGTTTTCAGAATTTTCTGACTGTTATCGAGGATTCCGTTTTCTGGGGCGCCGTTCGCAATACGCTCGTTTTCACCTCGGTGTCAGTTCTCCTTGAAACCATACTTGGTTTTGCAATTGCCCTGCTGCTGCACCGCGCTTTTGCCGGACGCGGTCTGGTACGTGCAGCAATATTGGTGCCTTGGGCAATGCCAATGGTGGTATCTGCAAAGATCTGGGAATGGATGTTCAATGATCAGTTCGGTCTCATCAACAAAGGCCTCATCTGGTTAGGGTTTCTGGATAAAGGCATTGCATGGACTGCCGATCCTTCGCTTATTCTTGGCACGGTCATTTTCATAGACGTGTGGGTTACGACGCCTTTCATGGTTCTGCTCATCCTTGCAGGACTGCAACTGATACCGGAAGAAATCTATGAAGCGGCAGAGGTTTCCGGAGTTCCCGCGTGGAAACGCCTTTGGTCGATTACCTTGCCGTTGGCCACTCCCGCCATCGGGGTAGCAGTTCTCTTCCGGACACTTGACGCATTGCGAATGTTCGATCTGAGTTACGTTCTTGCCGCGAACAATGAGAAGGCCATGACCATGTCCATCTACGCTCGCGACCAGTTGATAAGTTTTCAGGATTTGGGCGTAGGTTCGGCTGCTTCGACCTGGGTATTTCTTATTATAGGACTGATTGCGATCGCTTTGGTCAGCATACTCAGGCTTGACAGGAATGCAGGCTGACCATGGCGCGAAAGTCACAACATTATTCCAACAGCACCTATCGTAAGTTACGTTTTTTGAAGCGTGCCGGGCTTTACTTTGGCGTGTTAATGGTACTCGCCTACATGTTGTTTCCCTATTACTGGGCTATTATCTCTTCCACAAAGACGCCGGAGAATCTCTATTCCTTCAGCCTTTTGCCATCGCTGAATTTTGGTAATTACATCAGTCTGTTTCACAATCCGATTTTTATTGGTGCCATCCTGAATTCGGCGTTTGTGGCTTTCTCCAGCAGTCTGATTTCTCTCGTAGTTAGCATCCTTGCAGCTTACGCGCTGGGCCGGATGAACTTCCGGCTCTCCCGAATGGTGCTGATCTGCGTTCTAATGATTTCTGTGTTTCCGCAGGTCGTGGTGCTATCGGGAATGTTCGAGGTAATTGGCTGGCTCGGGCTCTATAACCGGCCAACAGCACTGGTCTTTTCATATCTTCTTCTTGTGCTCCCCTTTACGACATGGGTGCTTACGAGTTTCATTCGTGATCTGCCACAGGAACTGGAAGAAGCCGCGCTCATTGATGGATGCTCTCGCTTCAGAATTCTCACTCACGTTCTGCTGCCTCTCATGGGGCCGGCCATCGCAAGCACTGGCCTGCTTGCCTTCATTCTTTCGTGGAACGAGTTTCTGTTCGCTTTGACATTTATTCTCACCGATGAGAATCGCACAGTACCTGTGGCTATGGGATTGCTGACGGGAAGCAGCCGTTATGAGTATCCGTTCGGTCAGGTTATGGCAGCATCAGTTACGGTAACGCTGCCTCTCCTCATTCTGGTTCTGATTTTCCAACGTAAAATTGTGTCCGGTCTGACAGCTGGCGCGGTAAAGGGGTAATCATGGCAACGCACAAAGGTCGGCCCCTCCACAACGATCCGTTCAAGCCGGTCGTAGCTGAGCATCGCAGTCATGCTGCAGCGATCAACGAAGAAGGTCTGCCGCCATTGGCACTTGTGCCACCATTGAAATGCGTTGAATGCGATTCAATGCAGCTGTTTCTTGTTCAGGAGTCAGAAGGCCTCGCGCCAATTCACTGCCCGGAATGCGGTGCTTTTCTGTGCATGTGGAAAGATATCGTTGAAAAATACGCATTGTCAGAACTGTGATAACTGTCTTGCGGTGTGACTCCAAGGTATTTTGATTTCGCGGGAAACCATCATTAGTTGGTAAAAAATACCGATACTTCGTGCCCTGTTGTGCATTTTTATCGCGTCACTATCGCGTCACGCTTGGGGGCGTAAGGGCACATGCAGGCAGGTAAATAAAAAACAGTTCAACTTTTGGCATGTAAGCCAAATCCCTTGCCGAAGGTGACCGAGGCCCGAATGGTTAGTAGCGTATTTCAGTCTGTCACCTTGGAAAATAGTCAAATAGGCCGAGTTGAAACTGTATCATCAATCGATGAGGCAGCAGCTTTTCTGCTTGGCGGATGGCCCAAGAAGAAATCACCCCTGCATTTGGAAGCACGCGTTGCCTGCTATGAGGCGCAATCGGGACTTGTTTCTATCGAGGCGGCACGATCAATTTTCATAGAGGCTGCGATCGAGGCGAATATTTACATCCAGCAAGAAAATTTACATGAACTGAGGGTCGCTGGATCAAAGTAATTATTGCAGAAGACGTTGGTAATTCAAATTTGGCCATAGCTTTGGCCACTGTTCATTCATCTGCTTTGACTCTGACACGTACCTTGTGGCAAATGCGCCGCTTAATTGGACAGAACAACGTATTCGCATTTTATATTTTCAATGGCAGTTTTGCGCTGGCTCAACCGGCATAGCCTTCATCGTCGATCTGGAAAGAGACAGGCACGACGGTACCGGCTGAAATTGCCCTTATAAGCGCCGTGATCGATCCGGTCAGCCAAACCAGCTGGATAAACGTCAACCCAACAGAGCCAGTTTCTTCAGATCAACCTTTTTCAGAACACCTGGCCGCGGAACTAAGTAAAGTTGAACAAGGAACATCGTTGTTGGTCAAAGCTCTTCAGGCCAGATAAAACAGCGATATTGGCGATACCTCGCCGCTTTTATCAATTGGCTTGCAGCGAATATTATTTGATTAGCTGCAAGCCAATTGAGACTCTGGGCGTGACTACCACCAACAAACGTCAAAAATCTGCATTATAATCAGGGACCAATTATTAAAGATAAATTCGGCTTTCGATCGCTCCAACTGTCAGCCTGGCGGGCAGGCGAAATGGCGTCCCGACGTGCATCAGTCAAAAGCGCCTTGGTCAGTGCATAGCGCGTGGTTGGCACTTTCGATGCACACCTTTACCATCTCTTTTAGCCTGATAAAGAGCTTCGTCGGCCGACTGTATCAGCTTCTCTGCGGAAGTTGCTGTTAGAAGCCAATCCAAGACTACTATACTCATAGCGCCAGATCATACTTTAACCACGGACAGATTTCTACGGGAGAATGCTGTGGGCTAGTATACGATTGTCATAGGTAGCTGCCTGCGTAGTTGCTAGCTCCCCAGTTTGCTCGTTTTTCTTTGTGTAAAAAACAGTGCAAAAACAGATAAATGGCTGGTTTAATGGCGGAGAGAGCGGGATTCGAACCCGCGTTACGCTATTAACGTAAACACACTTTCCAGGCGTGCGCCTTCAACCACTCGGCCACCTCTCCGCAAGACGTTCGGCAGATCGCCGATCGGGTCGATTATTTGCAACCGGAAAGAGCGGCTGCAAGAGCACCGTCAACCATCGGCCACTCAATCTCGGTACATGCAGGTTGCTCTACGATGGTTAGTCGGCAGCTACCCGTGCGGCGCGCACTATAGCCAGAACAAGCACTTGTTCAACTCCTAATTCAACATATTTTTGATTCGTGATAACTTAGTGATTTTTCTTTTGATATTCAGTGGCTTAAAGGCTTTCAATCGTACCGGAGCTTCGCTTCAAGCTGTGGAATGCGTTAGTGCGTATGAGGAAGGAGTGTCGCAAACATGTTCAGAAAGCGATTCCGGTTTTCCGGGTTTTGCGCTAGAGGGTAGGAAATCAAGCGGCTTGCAGCCCCCTCGGGTCGCAAAACCGTCCTGTTCTGGAGAAGAATGTTGCTACGTCTTGTTTGCAGGCTTTTAGCCTATATCTGCCTCAGCCTCGCTATCATTGCTGCAGTCCTTGATGCGGCCCGGTCAGTTGGCGCATCCAATCTGGTCATAACGTCGCTGCGAGATAGCTGGCAATCGGTCTCAACCAATTCCCTTGCACTTGTCGAAACGAGCATCAGAACCCATCTATACGGCATATTCTGGGACCCGTTGATGCTTTGGATACTGGAAGCACCCACAGTTATCGTCTTCGCCCTGCTTGCCCTCCTGTTGTATATGAT
The DNA here is from genome assembly GCF_000282595.1 of Phyllobacterium sp. YR531. Lineage (GTDB taxonomy): Bacteria > Pseudomonadota > Alphaproteobacteria > Rhizobiales > Rhizobiaceae > Phyllobacterium. Next base: position 45,164 of record NZ_AKIZ01000036.1, on the reverse strand, counting down.
CGGGTACAGACGTGCGGACAGAACTGGAAGGTTCGCTGCCCGATAAGCATTGCCAAGGTCCATGCACCCGGAGGTAATTCAATGTCCATATTCAGCATGCTCAGCAAAAAATCTGAAATGCCAACGGCAGAACAGGCATTGCTTGGCCGTTCGTCGCCGATTCCGACCGCAGAAACCCATTTTGTCAGCGGACTTCCATTGAAGGGTCCTTGGCCTGAAAACATGGAAACCGCCATGTTCGGGATGGGATGTTTTTGGGGCGTGGAACGGCTGTTCTGGCAGGTTCCCGGAGTTTATCTGACTGTGGCGGGTTACGCAGGTGGTATTACACCCAATCCGACCTATCAGGAAACCTGTACCGGCCTTACCGGGCACAATGAGGTAGTATTGGTCGTTTTCGATCCGGCTGTTGTCTCCTACAACGAGCTTTTGACAATATTCTGGGAGGAGCACGATCCAACTCAGGGTATGCGGCAGGGCAATGACGTGGGAACAACATACCGGTCCGGTATTTATACCTTCTCGCCTGAGCAGCAGGCAGCAGCAGAAGCGAGTAGGGCGACTTACCAGAAAGCACTTACAGCCAGCAATCGTGGGACAATAACCACCGAAATCATTGAAGCACCAACATTCTACTATGCGGAAGATTACCACCAGCAATATCTTGCAAAAAATCCGGCTGGTTATTGTGGCTTGCGTGGTACGGGCGTTGCCTGCCCGATCCCTGGTGCCAAGGCAGTCAACTGACCGAATTCGACGCTTTGGTAACCGTTTTCTGATCGTTTGGAAAAATTCCGCGTGAATTTTGCGCAATGCCGTGCAAGATTGGGCGTGGTGCGGCAGGGAATATCCTGCTGCAATGGTCTCGGACACAGCGGCAAGTTGTGTCTCAACAAAATCCAGAGGGTTGCCATCAAATGAAGCGTATTGTTCTCGGTCTCCTTGCGGCTACGGCATTGTCCGTCTCAGCTTATGCTGCGGACGACAAGCCAGCCTTGATTTTCGATCTCGGCGGCAAGTTCGATAAATCGTTCAACGAAGCTGCTTTCAACGGGGCCGAAAAATATGCGGCTGATTCCGGTGTAAAGTTCCGCGAATTTGAAATCCAGAACGAAGCACAGCGCGAGCAGGCGCTTCGCAAATTTGCGTCGGATGGCAATTCGCCTATCGTGATCGCCGGTTTTTCGGCCGCAGCAGCTATCGAAAAAGTGTCGGGTGAGTTTCCTGATACCAAATTTGTCATCATTGATGCGCAAGTTGACAAACCCAATGTGCGTTCGGTCATTTTCAATGACAATGAAGGCTCATACCTTGTTGGCGTAATTGCAGCAAAGGCATCCAAGACCGGCACGGTAAGCTTTATCGGTGGTATGGACGTTCCATTGATCCGTAATTTTGCGTGCGGTTATGTTGGCGGCGTCAAGGCAACCAATGCCGATGCCAAGGTCATTCAGAACATGACCGGCGACACGCCAGCTGCCTGGAATGATCCCTCCAAGGGTGGTGAAATTGCCAAGTCCCAGATGGATCAGGGTTCAGATGTCATTTTTGCGGCAGCCGGCGGAACAGGCATTGGCGTTCTTCAAGCTGCAGCTGATGCTGACAAGCTCGGCATCGGCGTAGACTCCAACCAGAATGGCCTGCATCCCGGCAAAGTTCTGACATCAATGTTAAAGCGTGTCGATGTTGCGACTTACAATGCGTTCAAGGATGGTGCTGACGGTAAATTTACCGCAGGCGTCAGCTATCTGGGCGTCAAGGATGGGGGTGTGGACTACGCGGCTGATGAAAACAACGCGAAACTCCTGACCGATGATATCAAAAAAGCGGTTGAAGCTGCAAAGGCCGACATCATCTCCGGAAAAGTGAAGGTTCACAGCTATTTCTCAGACAATGCCTGCCCGTATAAATAAGGTGTAGATTGAAGTAGAAAAGCCGCTGGTTACATCACCAGCGGCTTTTTTAATGGTTTTTGCAAAATCCACATCCCGGCATTGTCGCCGTGCAGTTCTTCAACCTTCTGCCAGCCCATCCGCTCGTAATAACCTGTTTCAGCCGTATAGAGATAAAGTTGTCCATGACCCTGCAGCTGAGCAGCTTTTTCGGTCGCCTCAACCAGAGCTTTGCCGACCCCAAGCAATCTCATTTCGGGGGTAACGTAGAGACTTGCAAGCCAAGGGTGTAAATGAGGGTGGCTATCAAGGTCATGGTCGATCAGCAATGACAGGCCGACGGGCAGGCCGGAAACGAAACCAACGAGTGCTTTCTGGCGGCTTTCAGGACTGAGGAAATTTAAGAAGCTTTCGACGATCTCTTCCCGGCTGCGACCATCGTCACGGCCCCATGCCTCGTAATTCCAGCGCGCGCATAATGGCACGAGTTCGGGGTGGTGTTCGAGAGGCTCTACTCGTGTAATCATCTAATAGTGCGGAGGTTTGGTTACGGGAATATCGTCGGCGGATTGCTCTTCCAGCATAAGGAAACGATCTGTCAGGGCATCCAGTTTGCGCCGCATGGCCTCAATGGTCTTCCACTGCTCGGCAAGCTGGCCTGAGAGTTCATCAATCGTTTTTTCTTGTTCGGTTACCAGGATTTCGAGCCGCGTCAGGCGGTCAATGTTTTCGGCTGTCATTCCCGTCTCCGTTCTTTCTTATTCTGTTCCGGGTTTGATATTTGAACAAGTTGATATCCATTGCGTCAAGGCATGAAGAGATGATAGCGGCTGTTGAATGTTGCTTTTCTTGACTGGAAAGAAAAATTTCCCGTGTTAGGGTCAAAAGCTTCGAAAAACGACAAAAGCTGATCAACAGCGGATGGGGATATGAGCGTAGCTGCAATCGAACTTATTGGCGTGGACAAGCGTTTCGGCACAGTCCATGCAAATCGCGATATTCATCTTGCTATAGAAAAAGGGACGATTCACGGCATCATTGGCGAAAACGGTGCTGGAAAATCGACCCTGATGTCGATCCTCTATGGGTTTTATCAAGCCGACAGCGGTGAAATACGCATCAATGGCAATGCGACCAAAATCTCCGATCCGAATGCTGCAATCGGGATGGGTATTGGCATGGTCCATCAGCATTTCATGCTGGTCGAAAATTTCACAGTTCTGGAAAATGTCATGCTTGGCGTGGAGGGGGCTCCACTCCTGAAAAATGGTATCGCGAAAGCTCGCGCCGAGTTGAAACGCCTTGAACAGGAATATGAGCTTGATGTCGATCCGGACGCCCTGATCGAAGAATTGCCTGTTGGCCTGCAGCAGCGTGTAGAAATTCTCAAAGCACTTTATCGTGGCGCTGAGATTCTTGTGCTGGACGAGCCAACCGGGGTTTTGACGCCGCCGGAAGCAGATCATCTTTTCCGAATTCTTGAGCAATTGCGGGATCAAGGCAAAACAATCATTCTCATAACGCACAAGCTACGCGAGATCATGGCTGCAACCGACAACGTATCGGTTATGCGTCAGGGTTCAGTTGTGGCAACGCGAAAGACCAGCGAAACTTCGGTGGAAGAATTGGCTGAGCTTATGGTTGGTCGTCGTGTTCTCCTGCGTGTTCAGAAGGGGGAGGCGCAACCCGGTGAAGTGAAGCTTTCCGTCGAAAACCTGACGGTGCGGGACAGTCGTGGTGTTGTCATGGTCGATAATGCCTCTTTCAATGTGCGTGCAGGTGAAATCGTTGGCATTGCGGGCGTAGCGGGCAATGGGCAATCACAACTGATCGAGACGATAGCTGGAATTCGCGCTGCCGTATCAGGCCGCGTTTTGCTGGATGGTCAGTTGATCGATATTACTGGCGCGGCAGACCCGGGCGAGTTGCGGGATCGCGGTTTGGCGCATGTGCCCGAAGACCGTCACCATATGGGGTTGGTTCTGGCCTTCGAGGAATATGAAAACTCCATCCTCGGATATCATGACGATCCGCTTTATCTCAAAGGGCCGTTTCTTGATATTGATGCCATCAAAGCCGATGCGCGCAAAAAGATCGAAAAGTATGACATACGCCCGGGCGATCCGAACCTGAAGACAGCCAATTTCTCGGGCGGCAATCAGCAGAAAATTGTACTTGCGCGTGAAATCGAGCGCGATCCGGGTGTGCTTATCATCGGCCAGCCGACGCGCGGCGTCGACGTTGGTGCAATCGAGTTCATCCACAAACGCATTATCGAAATGCGCGATGCGGGTAAGGCCGTCCTGCTGGTTTCTGTGGAGCTTGATGAAATTCGGTCATTGTCGGACCGCATCCTGGTCATGTTTGCCGGTCGTATTGTCGGTGAACGCGATGCTGAAGCCGATGAAGGCGAACTCGGCTGCCTCATGGCTGGTGTGGAACAGTTGGAGGCTGCGCAATGACAACGCAGGCTCTTATCGTAATTGATGTGCAAAATGCGATAGATGATCCCAAATGGGGCCGCCGCGGGCAACGTGAAGCTGAAGTGAGAATTGCAGAATTGCTTGCAGCTTGGCGCGAGCGCCGCTTGCCCATTGTCCACATCCGTCATGATTCGACAGATCCAGCATCACCCTATCGTCCGGGCACGCAAGGCAATGAATTCAAGGATGAAGTAGCGCCTCAGATAGGAGAGCCGGTCGTAGACAAGCGCACAAACAGTGCGTTCATCGGCACCGATCTGATGGACGTGCTTGATGAGCTACAGGTTCGCAGTCTGGTGGTGACTGGCGTGCTGCTCGAAAACTCTGTTGATGCAACAGTGCGTATGGCAGCAGGGTTGGGGTTCGAGGTGATTATCCCGGAAGATGCCGTCGCGAGCGTTGATCGCAAGGACCACCGCGGTAAAAACTGGTCGGCAGAAGATGTGCATGCTTTGGCACTTTCTCTGCTTGAGGGTGAGTATGCCCGTATCACGACATCTGCAGAAATTATCGGAAACCTGCCATGAGCCAGCCTTTTGCAAAACTACCCGCTTGGGCAGATTACGGACTTCTTCCGCTCATTAATCTTGTCGTTGCCTTCTTTGTTGCGGGACTTGTCGTTCTTCTTGTCGGGGAAAACCCGATCGATGCGGCAGTGCTTATGGTCAAGGGCGCATTTGGTTCGGGTGATGGCGTTGGCTATACCCTGTATTACGCGACCAATTTCATTTTCACGGGCCTGTGTGTCGCTGTGGCATTTCACTGCGGACTGTTCAATATCGGTGGCGAAGGACAAGCATATATTGGCGGCCTCGGCGTAGCTTTCATAGGGCTGAGCCTTGGCGATACTCTGCCTTGGTGGGTGGTATTTCCATTGGCAATTGTGGCCTCAGGCATAGCTGGTGCCTTGTGGGCGCTTATTCCTGCCTGGCTGCAAGCGAGGCGCGGTTCGCACGTTGTTATCACGACGATTATGTTCAATTTCATTGCGGCAAGCATCATGGTCTATATCGTGGTGCAAATCCTCAAGCCGATGAATATTCAATCCCCGGAGACACGTGTTTTCGGTGCTGGCGGGCAACTGCCAAGCCTTGGATGGCTGTTGAATTCCGTGGGGCTTAACATGCGTTCCGCCCCGCTCAATCTCAGTTTTCTTATTTCCCTTGTGGCAGCCTTTCTGGTCTGGGTACTCATCTGGCGGACGAAACTTGGTTATGAAATCCGCACGATGGGCTTCAGCCCGAAGGCTGCACGTTACGCAGGTATCAGCGAGCTGCGCATCATTATCATTACCATGATGATCTCAGGTGCGTTGGCCGGTATGATGGCACTGAATCCCATCATGGGCGCACAGCATCGACTGCAGCTGGACTTTGTCGCAGGTGCGGGTTTCGTCGGTATCGCAGTCGCTCTCATGGGGCGGTCGCATCCCGTTGGTATTGTACTTGCCGCTATCCTGTTCGGCATGCTCTATCAGGGCGGCGCTGAGATTGCTTTTGATATGCCAAACATTTCTCGCGATATGATTGTGATCATTCAAGGCTTGGTGATCCTGTTTGCCGGAGCACTCGAGCACATGTTCAGACCGACTTTGCAGCGTATTTTCTTCGGGTTCTCACGTAAAAAGAACGAGACTGCCGCTCCCGTCACTGCTGGAGGAAACCAGTAATGGATAGCTTCGTCGCCATTCTCCAACTGTTTGATTCAACAATCCGTTTGTCAGCTCCGCTGCTGCTCGCTTGTCTAGCAGGGCTTTATTCGGAACGCGCTGGCATCTTCGATATTGGCCTTGAGGGCAAAATGCTGGCGGGCGCTTTTGCTGCAGGTGCTGTTGCCACATGGTATGGCTCAGCCAGTCTCGCTTTAATCGCTGCTATTGCCATATCGGTGGCCTTGGGGCTGGTGCATGGCTTTGCATCCATAACACATCGTGGAAATCAGATTGTCTCTGGCGTTGCGATAAACTTCATTGCAGCGGGAACAACAGTTATTCTGGGGCAGGCGTGGTTCCATCAAGGTGGCCGGACGCCCTCATTGCCAAACACGGCGCGGTTCAACGCGATCAATCTACCCGGTGCGGAGACGTTACGAGAGGTTCCAATCATCGGCCCAATTTATTTCGAGCTGATATCCGGTCATTCCATCCTTGTTTATCTGGCTTTCCTGCTGGTGCCTTTCACTTGGTGGGTGCTTTACCGCACGCGTTTCGGACTGCGTTTGCGGGCGGTGGGTGAAAATCCGGCAGCTGTAGACACAGCGGGTATTTCTGTTCCTTGGCTGCGCTATCGCGCTGTCATTTGCTGCGGCATTCTTTGCGGCATTGCTGGCGCTTATCTTGCCACGGCGCAAGGCGCTGGTTTCGTAAAAGATATGACGGCAGGTAAGGGCTATATTGCGCTTGCGGCTTTGATCTTCGCAAAATGGCGGCCTGTGCAGGCAATGTATGCTTGTCTTCTATTCGGGTTTCTTGATGCCTTGGGCATTCGTCTCCAAGGTCAGTCTTTGCCTTTGATCGGGGAAGTGCCGGTACAGCTTATGCAGGCTCTGCCCTATATTCTCACGATTGTTCTGCTGGCAGGTTTCATTGGCAAGGCAATCCCGCCGAAAGCTGGTGGCGTAGCCTATGTCAAGGAAAGATAGTCATGAGCACTGATTTGTTTGATGCAGCTTTTGCGGCGATGCAGAAAACCCATTCGCCCTATTCGCAGTTTCCCGTTGGAGCGGCGCTGCGGACAAGTGACGGGCGAATCTATTCCGGCTGCAATATCGAAGTGGTCTCATATCCTGAAGGCTGGTGTGCCGAGACCACTGCCCTATCCCACTTCGTCATGGGCGGTGGTGGGACGATCACCGAAATAGCTGTGGTGGCGGAGAAAAAGGCAAAGTGTACGCCCTGTGGTGGTTGCCGTCAGCGTCTGGCCGAATTCGCTGGCCCGGAAACTCTCCTGCACCTTTGCGACAATAACGGTATTGTCCAGACATTGACGATGAAAGAACTGTTCCCCTTCGGTTTTGAGGCGGAAGTGCTTGGTAAAGGTGCCGCATGATCGCGCCAGCCACCAGTACCCTCATTGAAAGGCTGAATGGCCTCGCGCCACGCGTTGCGCTGGTGCTTGGCTCCGGCCTCGGTTCTCTGGTTGATGCGGTGGAGAATGCAGTCCGGATTCCTTACTCTGAGTTACTGGGCTTTCCGCATAGTGGTGTTTCCGGTCACGCTGGCGAGTTGGTTGCCGGTTATCTTTCCGGGAAACCGGTCCTGATGCTTGCGGGACGGGCACACTATTACGAAAAAGGCGATGCTTCCGTTATGCGCCCTGTGATAGCGGCGCTGGCAGAGATCGGCATTGACATGCTTGTTCTGACAAATGCGGCAGGGTCTGTGCGTCACGATCTGGCCCCTGGTAGTGTGATGCTGATTGATGACCATATCAACTATTCTGGTCTGAATCCGCTAATTGGCGAGCCGTCCGATAAACGCTTTGTCGGTATGACAACGGCATATGATCAACAACTTAAAGATGCTCTTATAATTGCGGCTAGCGAAGTTGGAGAGAAACTGGCGCAAGGCGTTTACATGTGGTTTTCGGGACCATCGTTCGAAACACCTGCCGAAATACGCATGGCCAGAACATTGGGCGCTGATGCGGTTGGAATGTCGACAGTTCCAGAGGTCATTCTGGCTCGATTTTTTGGACTTCGGGTTGCCGCTTGTTCGGTCATCACAAATTTCGGGGCCGGTATGACCGGTGCAGAACTATCGCATGAAGAGACGAAAGACGTGGCACCGCAAGGCGGCGCGCGTTTGCAGAAGATTATTCGCTCGCTGATTCAGGAAATAGGTTAGCCGATGCTGCTTCCGCAAGAAATCATCCGGCGCAAGCGTGACGGCGAGACTTTGAGTGCCGCAAATATTGCAGCCTTTGTGAATGCGATGAGTTCTGGCACAATCACGGATGGCCAGGTCGCAGCGTTTGCCATGGCCGTATTCTTCAACGGAATGAAGCGCGATGAGGCTGTGGCATTGACACTGGCCATGCGGGATTCAGGCGACGTGTTGGACTGGTCGGATTTGCCCGGGCCGGTTGTTGACAAGCATTCGACCGGTGGTGTTGGCGACAATGTTTCGTTGATGCTGGCACCTCTTGCGGTTGCCTGTGGAGCTTATGTCCCCATGATATCGGGCAGGGGGCTTGGACACACGGGCGGAACGCTCGACAAAATGGACTCAATTCCAGGCTATATCAGCCAGCCTGACAACGCCCTGTTCAGGAAAGTTGTTTGCGAAGTCGGATGTGCGATTATTGGCCAGACTGCTAATCTCGCGCCTGCCGATAAACGGCTTTATTCCATCCGCGACGTTACTGCGACAGTGGAATCCATACCGCTGATAACAGCATCAATCCTGTCAAAGAAACTGTCTGCCGGATTGAATGCACTGGTTCTCGATGTGAAGTCGGGAAATGGCGCGTTCATGGCCAAGAACCGCGATGCAGTGGCCTTGGCAACGAGTATTGTAGAAGTGGCAAACGGTGCAGGTCTGCCCACCACTGCTCTGTTGACAGATATGAATGAGCCGCTTGCCTTGGCGGCTGGCAATGCGGTTGAGGTCAAAAATGCTGTCGATTTTCTCACGGGTGATCGTCGCGACGCCCGATTGGAAAGTGTCACTCTCGCACTGGTTGCGGAGATGGTTCTGTCTGCGGGGCTCGCAACAAATCTGAAGACCGCGATGGAAAAGACAAAAACAGCTCTCAATAGCGGCAAAGCTGCGGAAGTTTTCGGGCGAATGGTAACGGGTTTGGGCGGCCCAGCTGATTTTGTTGAGAAGGTTGATCAGTATTTGCCCGTGGCCCCCGTAAAAGTAGAGGTGCGGGCGTCACAGGCGGGTTATATCTCATCGACGGATACTCGCGCCGTTGGCATCGCGGTGGTAGCGCTTGGCGGCGGACGTATACGCCCCCAAGATCCTGTGGATCATGCCGTTGGAATTACCGCTTTGCAGCCCATAGGCGCGAAGATGGAGAAGGGCGAACCAATTGCACTTGTTCATGCTCGTTCGGACAGTGATGCTGCCGCTGCCGTTAGCGCCGTGGAGGCCGCTTATCATTTTGCAGATAAAAAGCCCCGCACGGTCAATCCTGTTTTGCGTCGTATAGGAAGCTAGAGCCCTTCTTGTTTAAATAGAAGCAGTTCTGTTTCGCGGATGACGAGGCAATCCGCGCGGAAGGTGGCGAGGTCGATGTTTACCCATCGTCCGACGCCGCCTGACAAAGTGGTTGTCCGCCAGCCGGAAACCCAAAGGGCCGGGTGAATTTGGGTCAAATCCTTCGGGCTTCAGCTTCGCCCGATGGATAAACATCGATCTCGCTAAACCCCTCGACCTTGTCCAAAATTCCCTCCGGCAGAACGATTCAATTTAAGCAAGAAAGGCTCTAGAGCAAAACATGCTCCAGCTATTTGGTTCCGTACATGCGGTCGCCCGCATCGCCGAGACCGGGGACAATGTAACCCTTATCATTCAGATGGCTGTCGATGGACGCGGTGAAGACGGGCACATCCGGATGTGCTTCGGTGAAGCGCTTGATACCTTCCGGTGCTGCCAGCAAGCAAAGAAAACGGATATTGCTCGCTCCCCTTTCCTTGAGTTTCTGGATCGCTGCGATCGCTGAATTGGCCGTGGCAAGCATTGGATCAACGACAATGATAAGGCGGTTCACGATGTCTTCCGGTGCCTTGAAATAATATTCGACAGGCTGCAGCGTATCGTGATCGCGATATAGCCCGATATGCGCCACGCGAGCCGCAGGCACCAGATCCAGCATGCCTTCAAGCAAGCCATTGCCCGCTCGCAGGATTGAAGCAAAAACCAGTTTCTTACCCTCGATAACAGGCGACTCCATTTCGACCAAGGGGGTCTGGATCGTGATGTTTGTCAGCTGCAGATCGCGGGTTACTTCATAGCAGAGCAGGAGGGATATCTCTTTCAGCAGCCGGCGAAAGCCTGCCGTTGACGTATCCTTGTCACGCATGATGGTAAGCTTGTGCTGTACAAGCGGGTGGGAAACGATCGTCACGCCCATAGGGATTCCTTTAAACTGAACTTGCCTAACCTTATCTGTTGAAGGGCGTGATCGCAAAGTGTGCGTGATGCGCACGCACAGTTTTGTCGCGCAACAGGCGATAGCCTTCTGCGTTTCAATATTCTATGGTTCCGGCGAATTAGACAGGCAGGTAACACAATGAACCAGCAACGCACCGGTGCACAGGGCGGCATGGAAACATCCTTTGGTTTTCAGGATGTGGGCGACGGCGAAAAACAGACACGCGTCAATGATGTGTTTCATCGTGTCGCCAAGCGCTATGATGTCATGAATGACCTAATGTCAGGTGGCCTCCACAGGGTTTGGAAAGATTCGATGATTGCATGGCTCTCTCCATCGCGAACGGCCAACTGGAAGGTGCTGGACGTTGCGGGTGGAACTGGTGATGTTGCCTTCAAGATTGTCGAGGCATCCAACCGCAATGCCCATGCCACTGTACTGGATATCAACGGCTCAATGCTTGGTGTTGGCCGGGACCGTGCTGCCAAGAAGGGATTGACCGAAAACACCGAATTCGTCGAGGCGAATGCGGAAGAGCTTCCATTTGAAAGCAACAGGTTTGACGCCTATACCATTGCGTTCGGCATCCGTAATGTCCCGCACATTGATCGTGCCCTTGCCGAGGCATATCGCGTTCTGAAACCGGGCGGGCGCTTCCTTTGCCTCGAATTTTCAGAGGTTGAGCTGCCGGTGCTGGATAAGCTGTATGACGCCTGGTCATTCAATGCGATTCCGAAGATCGGTAAGGCTGTGACGGGCGATGCGGACAGCTATCAGTATCTGGTGGAATCCATTCGCAAGTTCCCGCGCCAGTCGGACTTTGCTGACATGATTCGCAACGCCGGATTTGAGCGGGTCAGTTGGCGAAACTTCACGGGCGGCATTGCAGCGCTGCATTCCGGCTGGAAATTGTGATTTTTGAATGAGTAGTTTTGCAGCAACGTTCCGCTTGATGCGGGCAGGGTGGATATTGACACGAGAGGGTGTGATAGCCGCACTCCCTGCCGATGGTTTGCGCGGTTTACCCGCCTTCGGGCACAAGATTGCCGGTCTTCTGGCTCGCCGCCGCGCCATGACCGCACGTCGTTCGGAGCGCATGTCGAGAGCGATCAACAAGCTTGGTCCATCTTATGTCAAGCTTGGACAGTTTCTGGCTACGCGGCCCGATGTCGTGGGTACAGAGGTTGCGGACGATCTGGCATTGCTGCAGGATCAGCTCGATTATTTCCCGATGGAGGCTTCGATCAAGGCTATCGAAGGATCGCTGGGCCGTACCATTGATGATCTCTATGTAAATATTGAACCGCCCATAGCTGCAGCGTCAATTGCTCAGGTGCATCCAGCCTTTGTTAAAAGTGACGGAGAGCCAAAAAAAGTCGCGGTTAAGGTGGTTCGTCCGGGCGTGCGCCAGCGATTCAACAATGACCTCGAGAGTTTCTTTCTGGTTGCTCGCTGGCAGGAGCGATATGTCCCGGCCAGTCGTCGCCTGCGCCCTATTGAGGTCACCCAGACGCTTGCTCAGACCACACGCATCGAAATGGATTTGCGCCTGGAGGCAGCGGCACTTTCAGAAATTGGCGAGAACACCAAGGATGATCCGGGATTTCGGGTTCCTACAGTCGATTGGGAACGCACGGGCCGTGATGTGCTGACGCTTGAATGGATTGATGGCATCAAGATGTCGGACACTGAGGGTTTGCGGGCTGCCGGGCATAATCTCATCAAGCTCGCCGAAACTCTGATCCAGTCATTCCTGCGTCATACGTTGCGCGATGGTTTCTTTCATGCGGATATGCATCCGGGAAACCTGTTTGTTGACGTAAACGGCAACATTGTTGCCGTGGATTTCGGCATCACTGGGCGCTTGGGCAAGAAGGAGCGCCGCTTTCTTGCGGAGATACTCTATGGCTTTATCACGCGCGATTACGTGCGGGTCGCTGAGGTGCATTTCGAGGCCGGTTATGTTCCGCATCACCACGACGTTGCGAGTTTTGCGCAAGCCATCCGCGCTATTGGGGAGCCTATTCACGGCCAGCCTGCCGAAACCATTTCCATGGCCAAGCTGTTGACCCTGCTGTTTGAAGTGACTGAGCTTTTCGACATGGAAACACGTCCCGAGCTGGTCATGCTGCAAAAGACCATGGTTGTTGTTGAGGGCGTGTCGCGTACGCTCGATCCGCATTTCAATATGTGGAAAGCGTCCGAGCCGGTTGTTGGGGATTGGATCAGGCGCAATCTTGGCCCGCAGGGCATCATTGTTGATGCGCGTGAAGGCGCCATGTCCCTGCTGCATCTGGCACGCCAGGCGCCTGATCTCGTGGCACGGGCCGATCGGCTTTCGCTTGAGCTGGATCGCATGGCAGAAAAGGGGCTTCGTTTCGATGACCAGACTGCATTTGCAATCGGTAAGGCCGAGGCACGTCATACAAGGTCGGGCCGCTGGGCGTTGTGGGTGATTGCAATTTGTTTTGTCATCATCACCTATCAGCTTTTAAACTAATCATTTCTGCGATACGTTGATTGCAATGATTGCACAATGGCGGTCATTAATCGGCGAGGTGCAATCAAATGGCCAGTATCACGGTTCGTAATCTGGATGATTCCGTCAAGGAGAAGCTTCGTCTGCGCGCAGCTTTGAACGGCCGTTCCATGGAGGAAGAAGCTCGGCTTGTTCTTGGAGAGCTTAACAGCGAGGCATCAAGGCCCTTTATCGCGGCTACCGCCTCGATAAATACCTCAGGCTCGCTTTCGGGAAGGCACATTCTTCTCATAATTGGCGGTGGCATTGCAGCCTATAAATGCCTTGATCTTATCAGGCGTCTTCGGGAACGTGGTGCCCACGTTCGGCCTATCCTCACCAAGGCTGCGGAAGAGTTCGTAACACCGCTGGCGGTGGGAGCGCTCGCTGCCGATAAGGTATTTACCGAGCTTTTTTCCCGCGAGGATGAGCATGATGTGGGCCATATTCGCCTGTCTCGTGAAGCGGATCTTATTGTTGTTGCCCCGGCTACTGCCGACCTGATGGCCAAAATGGCAAATGGCCTTGCCAACGATCTTGCCAGTGCTGTTCTTCTGGCAACGGATAAGCCTGTTCTGATTGCTCCGGCCATGAATCCCAAAATGTGGCATCATGCTGCGACGAAACGCAATCGAGCCACCTTAGAAAAGGACGGCATCCACTTCATAGGCCCAAACAAGGGTGAAATGGCGGAAAGCGGTGAAAGTGGTGCTGGACGCATGGCAGAGCCACTTGAAATTGTTGCCGAGCTTGAAAAGCATCTGGATACTCGGCCCAAACCGCTTGCCGGGCGAACCATCATCATGACGTCTGGTCCAACGCATGAACCAATCGATCCGGTTCGCTATATCGCTAACCGTTCGTCCGGCAAACAGGGGCACGCTATTGCTGAGGCTCTTGCCAGGCTTGGTGCAACGGTGCGGCTGGTTTCGGGCCCGGTGACAATACCGGACCCGGTGGGGGTATCGGTTATTCGAGTGGAGTCTGCGCGCGAAATGCGGGATGCGATTGAACAGCTTTTGCCAGCAGATGCAGCGGTGATGGTGGCAGCGGTTGCGGATTGGCGATATGCAAATGAGGCAGAAGAGAAGATAAAGAAGCAACCAGGCGAAAAAGCGCCTGCACTGCAAATGGTTGAAAACCCGGATATTCTGGCAGGTATTGGCCACAACAAGCTGCGCCCGCGTCTGGTTGTCGGTTTTGCTGCAGAAACCCAGGACTTGCTTAACAATGCCCGGAAAAAGCTCGACAAGAAAGGCGCGGACTGGATCGTTGCCAATGATGTAAGTCATAGCAAGGGAGTGATGGGTGGTGACCGGAATGCTGTCCGCATTGTCAGCCATACGGGCGTTGAGGAGTGGCCAGACATGAGCAAGGAAGAAGTCGCTGAACGCTTGGCAAAAAAGATTGCAACGGCTTTGCAGGCACTTGAAGCGTAATAAAGCAAAAGTGGAGTGTGTGATTTGATCCCTATCCTTGAAACGGAACGCCTGATCCTGCGCGGGCATCGCGAAGACGATTTTGAAGCCCTGCATGAAGTGTGGACCCAACCTGTAGTCTATCAGTATATTTCCGGGCAGCCCTCGACCCGGGAACGTTCATGGGGGCGTCTACTGCAATATATCGGCATGTGGCATGCAATCGGATATGGCTTCTGGGCCTTGGAAGAGAAGGCAAGCGGCCGCTACATTGGCGATGTAGGCTTTGCCAATTTCAACCGGGAAATCGAACCACCATTTGGCGATACACCGGAAATGGGCTGGGTCTTGTCGGAAGCAATTCATGGCAAGGGCTACGGCAATGAGGCGCTCGGAAAAATGCTTGAGTGGGGCGCAGGCTTCTTCAAGGCCGATAGTGCCCGTTGCATTATCTCTCCAGAGAATATTGCATCCCGCCGCATTGCCGAAAAGAATGGTTTTCGCAAGATTGCGGAAACCACCTATACCGGTGAGCCTGTCTGGCTGCATGAAAGGTTGTTTGAGCGCTGATTACCAGCCTTCGCCTTTTTGCGATATGTGATGGATAATCTGGTTTGGGCTGGTGATCCAGAAATCCTTATGCCCTTCCGGTAGTTCTTCAATCTCATCACAACGTACAATGCCAGCTTCAGCAAGGTGCGCTGCTGCGGATTGTGCATCATCGGCAGCTATTTCCAGCCATAGTTCGGATTGACTGAGGCCCGGAGCCTTGTCGATCCAGAGCTGGTTGGAGCCAAAATGAAATCCGACATAGGGGAGATGGTTGGTCAGAGGCTTAAGGCCGATGATGTCCCTGTAGAATGCAACAGTAGCCTCGTACTGGTGTGGGGGAACCTTCATTGCAATATTATGGCTTCCCTCGTAAGAAGGTCTCATGATGATCTCTCCATTTTTTGATATGTTCAGTTGCCGATAATCTGACGGTATTCGGACTCAAGACGCTTATGGTCGGCCCAAAAGTCTTTGATCTGTTGTCCTTGCAAATGTGAAACCAAGGCGGCCAGATGCGTGTGCCAGCCCGTCGCCACGCTCACCATCGAATTCGTATTGGCGAGACGTGTATGGGTGATGGTCAACTTCGTATCAGGTCCGATAGTATCGAGTTCGAATGTTACTTCCGATGGCTCGTTGTCACCATCAGGCCATGTGTAACTTAAAACATGCGGTGGATCATATCTCGTCACTTTCCCGTGGTTCGTATGCCCCTCATACTTTCTGTACTCGGCAGGCGCGGGTTCTTGCGAAAGCTCTGAATGGTGGAAGATAAGACGAACGTCGCCTCCGACAAAATCCGCAATCGGTCCTTTCGCCAGCCATCTGCGTCGCTTGTCTGACTCGGTCAGATATGCCCAGATACGTTCAGCAGGCCCCGGAAGAAGGCGTTCGATGCGAACTGTCCTCGGTGCAGTAACAGTGCCAAGGCTATCGTTGCCACTATACTCGTTCATGTCATTCTCCCACTTTATTGGAGAGGGGTGGAGTGGCGGGTTTCCCGGCAATAGAAGCATCTTCTTCACGCAGGATTGCTTCAAGATCATCAAGTCGAGCGCTCCAGAATTTTTCATAGGTGCTCAGCCATTGCTGAGCTTCTGCAAGCCTCGCAGCTTCAAGCTGACATAAATGCGTTCTTCCCTCGATGCGTCGGCGCACAAGACCGGCGCTCTCAAGAACTTTTATGTGTTTTGAAGCGCCTGCGAGCGACATGCGAAAAGGTGTGGCCAGATCGCTGACGGAGTGTTCGCCGATAGTAAGTCGATGCAGCATTGCCCGGCGTGTGGGGTCGGAAAGCGCATGAAATACGGCGTCGAGGTGAGGTGTTTGTAATTCAACCATATGGTTTAGTATCATGTCATGGAAAAATGGTCAACCATTCGGTTAAATGTTTTTCAATTCGCGATTATTGAAGCCGATTCTCAGGAAATCAGGAAGCCAGCGCCCAATGGATCATCATCTTCGACAATGAATTCAGCCTTTCCGCTATAGTAGGCATGTCCGGAAACACGGGCAGTAATGGCATCGAAGGAGCCAGTTTTGGTAGTTGTTTCTACAAAACCTGCAAAGCGTGATCCTACAATGCTTTCAAAGATGCGGGCATTGCCTTGGATTATCTGTCCTTTGGCATGCATTGCAGCAAGCCGGGCCGTAACCCCCGATCCCGTAGGTGAGCGATCCAATTGCGCATCAGCAAAAATACAGACGTTCTTCGTTGGGGCTTCATTCCATTCATCTGATCCATCGGTAAGAATCGACCCATAGAGAAAGGCGAGATCCTTGTGATCGGGATGATCAAGCGGCACAGCTTCCTTCACTGCTTCAGTCAAAGCTGTCGCGGCATGTTTAAACGCTGACCCGGGATCACGCCCAAACTCAAGTCCAAATTGCCTGCAATCGGCTAAGGCATAAAACGCACCGCCATAAGCAACATCGAAGGTGATCTCACCGAATTCCGGAACCTCTATTGTTTGGTCCCCTGCAAACAGGAAGGCCGGAACGCTTTCAAAGGAGACGCCGCCGGATTTCCCATCGCGAACCTCCACGGAAGCGACGACCATTCCACATGGGCATTCAATGCGAACGGTCGTGACCGGCTCCACCTTGGCGACAAGTCCATAATCGACAGCGTAGCGACCGAGGGCGATAATCGCGTGGCCGCACATGGTAGAATACCCCTCATTGTGCATGAACAGGACTGCCAGATCAGCATCTGGAAGGTCGGTTTCCACCAGCAGTGCCCCATACATATCGAAATGACCGCGGGGCTCAAACATCAGAATTTTTCGCAAGTGATCGAGCCTGTCACGCACATAAGCACGCTTGCTCAGAATCGTACCTTTGGGCAATCTGGGATATCCGTCGGTGATGATTCGCAAGGGCTCGCCCCCCGTATGCATATCAATGACCTTCAACGGGTTGCCCATCACGCGATTTCCAAGAGGGCAGGCAGTTTGCGCATATCGTCAAACAGGATTCCACCTGCCGCTGCCAGGCCTTCGCGGTCTGCATGTTCATCGCCGCAATAGGAAAAGACACGCATACCGGCGGCTACGCCAGCCCTTGTTCCTGCAACGCTATCTTCGATCACAACAGCCCGGCTTGGATCATAGCCCATTTCGGCAGCAGCATGGAGAAACAGATCAGGGAACGGCTTTCCCCGCGCAACCATTGATGCGCTATAAAGTACCTTTTCGAAATGACCGATAAGACCGGTCTTTCCAAGGGTAATATGCATTTTTTCGACATTCGCCGAGGAAGCGACACAATAGGCAAGACCGGCATTCCGGACCGCAGTGATGACATCGTCGATGTAAGGAATTGCCTCGACATTCTCGAAGATCACGGGGATGGCTTTGTACCACCGTTCGACAAAATCGGCGCCAAGTGAATAGCCTTGCGCTTCAACCTTTTCCTGAACTGCCCGCATCGGCATGCCGGTATAGGTTTTGCGCAATTCCGAGAACGTAGTCTGGAAACCAGCTTCGCCAAGCATTTTGACCAGATGATGATTGCCAACTGTTTCGGTATCAACGAGCACGCCGTCGCAGTCGAAAATCACCAGATCGGGACGTGCCATAACTCAGTTTTCCTTGTTTGCATCCTGCGAGAACAGCTGTTGCAGATTGCCGAAAGTGACGCCCGTCGTACCGAACTCGAATGTACCTTTGTCAAGTACCTGTCGGGCTGCATCATGAATCGCGCTGAATGCCGCAGTTGTCAGTCTTGGTCCGAGCGATATTCGCCGGACACCCGCTTCTGCAAGTTCGCGAACTGTCAACGATGCCGGAGCTAGCACACTCAGCGGCTTGGAGACCGATTTGCAGAGCGTTGTGATACTCTCGAGATCAGTAATGCCGGGAGCGAAGAGCACATCGGCTCCCGCTTGTTCAAAGGCCTGAAGACGTTTGATCGTGTCATCAAGGTCATTATTGCCACGGAGGAAATTCTCGGCGCGCGCGGTAAAAACAAAGTCGCGTTTTAAAGCCCGTGCCGCTTCTGCAGCGGCGGCAACCCGCTCGACGGCATGGGAAAATTCATAAACCGGTTTGTCCGGATCACCAGAAAAGTCCTCGATCGAACAGCCGGCAAGGCCAGCGGCTTCGGCAGCAAAAATAGTTTCTGCCGCGCTGTCAGCGCTGTCGCCCTTGCCCTTTTCCAGATCACCGGAAACAGGAAGGTCGGTGGCGGCGACAAGATCGCGGCAATGCTGCATCATGACATCGAAAGTTATGCCGCCATCAGGAAGCGCACGGGAAAAGGCAAATCCGGCGCTGCTGGTCGCCATGGCCTTGAAACCAAGAGACGCCAGGAATTTCGTTGTACCGGGATCCCATGGATTGGGCATCAGCAAAACGTCCGGTCCTTGATGCAGAAGACGAAATGTTTTGCCCTTGTCCATGATGACCTCCCAGTCTTGTTTCTTTCCTATGCTGTACCTGTCGAACCAAATCCACCAGCACCACGGGATGTTTCACTGGCATGCTGCCGCTCTTCAACATTAAGCTGAACCACTGGTGCAAGCACTACCTGTGCAATCCGCATTCCACGTTCGACATAGAAGTCGTCTTCGCCAAGGTTGACAAGGATCACTTTTACTTCGCCGCGATAGTCGGAATCAATCGTTCCAGGAGCGTTGAGGCAGGTGATACCGTTTTTGAGCGCAAGCCCGGAGCGAGGGCGAATCTGCGCCTCATACCCTTCAGGAATTTCAAAGATCAGCCCGCTTGGCACAAGGGCACGTTTGCCGGGAAGCAACAGCAATGGCCTGTCTTCGGGAACAGCTGCGCGAAGATCCATACCGGCAGAGCCGGACGTTTCATAAGACGGAAGTTCCAGCCCCTTGGCATGATCAAGGCGAACCAGGCCAAGTGCAGGATTGTTCGGGTGAGTGGAATCGGTTTTCTGTGACATGAAGAGACCTTTTTCACCAGACGGCGGGCACCGTCAACTCACAAGATAGGCGAGATCCATTGTTTGCACATAATCTGATATTATCCCAGCACGGAGCTGGTGATTCCCGTTGGAGAAATCACCCGCCATTATGTGACCAAATGCGGGTGAATCATGTGCCGTTGGGCTGCCTATCTCGGACCTGAGCTTTTCCTAGAAGATGTCATTGCCTCTCCCTGCCATTCGCTGATAGCGCAAAGCCACGATGCCCATGAAGCCAAAACCCGCACGAACGGGGATGGTTTCGGCGTGGCCTGGTACGGGGCGCGTGAAGAACCGGGGTTGTACCGGGATATACTGCCCGCATGGTCAGATCAGAATTTGCGCAGTCTTTCCCGTCAGATCAGGTCGCATCTTTTTCTTGCCCATGTTCGTGCATCAACAGGCGGTGTTACGAGCCGCATGAATTGCCACCCGTTTGTTTCAGGCAAATGGAGCTTCATGCATAATGGGCAAATAGGACATTTCGACAGGTTGCGGCGTAGCCTTGAAGCCCGTCTGGATGATGCAATCTATGCGCAAAAACTTGGCTCGACGGATTCGGAGTTGATTTTCCTGCTCATGCTGCAGCATGGCCTTGATCTCGATCCCTCCCGGGCTCTTGTTGCGACTGTCAATGCGATCAAGGCCGAGTCAGATCGCATCGGTGTCCCGGCATTTATTCGATTGACTGCAGCTTTTTCTGATGGCCATCAGCTTTATGCGGTTCGATATGCAACGGATCGTTTTGCCCCATCACTCTATACGGCAACGCTTGCACCAAATGCGGGACTGTGCGTCGTTTCGGAGCCACTTGATGGTGAAGCCGGCAATTGGATGCCGGTCCCGCCGAACAGTTTCGTGACGGTCAAGGACACGAAGCGAATTACCATCGAGACTTTCATGGGCACTGAGGAATCTGCGCCTGCACTTGAAAGCGCCTGACCTTGGAATTGAAGGTCGACGGGAAAGGCTGGGGCTGATAGAAGGCGCCAACCTTTCCTTTTGTTCGAGCTATCTTTTATGTCTTCTGCAGACCATCCCGTTTCCAAGCGCCGTACTTTCGCGATTATTGCGCATCCTGACGCCGGTAAAACCACGCTGACTGAAAAGCTGCTGCTTTTCGGCGGCGCGATTCAGCTTGCTGGCGAGGTCAAGGCCAAGAAAGATCGCATCCAGACCCGCTCTGACTGGATGAACATCGAGCGTGATCGCGGCATTTCGGTCGTCACCTCCGTGATGACCTTCGAATACAAGGATTGCATTTTTAATCTGCTTGACACGCCGGGTCACGAAGACTTTGCCGACGATACCTATCGGACGCTCACTGCCGTTGACAGTGCCGTCATGGTGATCGATGCCGCCAAGGGTATCGAAGCGCGTACGCTAAAGCTTTTCGAAGTCTGCCGTATGCGGGATATTCCTATCGTTACCTTCATCAACAAGATGGACCGTGAGAGTCGCGACCCTTATGAAATTCTTGATGAGATCGAGCAGAAGCTTGCCTTGGATACGGCACCGATCACCTGGCCAATCGGCAGAGGGAAAAGCTTTGCCGGAACATATAATCTCCAGAACAACACTGTCCGTCAGCGCGACTCTGAAGAAACACCGCGTCCTGTAAATGGTCCTGAAGCGTCAGGCGCTTCGGGACTTTTGCCCGAAAACGAACGTCAAGCATGGATCGATGAAGTGACGCTGGCGCGCGACGCCTGCAATCCGTTTGATCTGCAAGCGTTTCGTGAAGGGCATCTGACACCCGTCTATTTCGGTTCGGCATTGCGCAATTACGGGGTACGGGACTTGATCGAGGCCTTCTGTGACTTTGGCCCAAGCCCGCGCGCACAAGATGCCGATACGCGCAGGGTGGAAGCAACAGAAGACAAGATGACCGGCTTCGTTTTCAAAATTCAGGCCAACATGGACCCAAACCATCGCGACCGTATTGCGTTTCTGCGTGTTTGCTCAGGCAAACTTTCGCGTGGCATGAAGGCCAAGCTTGTGCGCACCGGCAAGCCCATGGGCCTTTCCGCACCTCAATTCTTCTTCGCCCGTAGTCGCCAGATTGCCGATGAGGCTTGGGCTGGCGATGTGGTTGGTATCCCCAACCACGGCACATTGCGCATTGGCGACACGCTGACAGAGGGCGAAGACCTGCTCTTCCGCGGTGTTCCAAACTTTGCGCCGGAAATCCTCCGCCGCGTGCGTCTGGATGATGCCATGAAAGCCAAAAAGCTGCGTGAAGCGCTTCAGCAGATGGCGGAAGAAGGCGTGGTCCAGCTCTTCCTGCCGGATGATGGCTCGCCGGCAATCGTTGGCGTCGTCGGTGCGTTGCAGATCGACGTTCTGACAGAGCGTCTCAAGGTCGAATATACTTTGCCGGTTGGCTTCGAGCCTGCGCGGTTCACCGTTGCGCGCTGGATTTCTGCCGATGACCCGGCAGAACTGCAGCGCTTTATCAATGGGCACCGCGCCGATATCGCCCATGACCTTGATAATGATCCTGTGTTTTTGGCGCAGAACAGCTTCTCGCTTTCCTATGAAGCAGAGCGTTGGAAGGCGATACGTTTTGCTGCGATCAAAGATTATCAGGTTCGCGACAAGGTCGCCTGAGCACCCTTTTCAGCAGCATCAGTTACTATTATAGAAAATGCGTGGGCACCGTCTCATGATCTTTAAAGCAAGCACAATCCATCGTGTCGCCACCGCGCGATATGGCAGGATGCGCTTTCAACAATTGAGGTTATGAGATGAAAGATGAGAATGTCATCCACTTTGGGCGTATTGCGGCCATGCTGCCGGTCAAAGATATGGTCCGTGCGCATGATTTTTACACACGCGCGTTCGGCTTCACCAAAACGTTCGAAAACGGCAATCCTGTAGGGTTTATGATTCTAAAGCGCGAGGGTGCGGAACTGCATCTCAGCCTGCAAAAAGACTATGATCCACCCCCGTTCAATGTGGCTCATATGATCGTGGACAATGCCGACGCGTTGCATGCAATCTGCCAGAGCGAAGGCCTGCGTATCATCAAGGGACTGAAAGACAAGGACTATGGCCTCAGGGCATTCGTCTTTGAGGACCACGACGGTAATCGCATTGATGTGGGGCAGCCTATCTGAAATGAAAAGGGAGGGTTTAAGCCCTCCCTTTCTTGTCAGTCGCGAAGTTCACGCCGCAGGATTTTGCCGACATTGCTTTTCGGCAGTTCGTCCCGGAATTCAACGACGCGCGGTCGCTTGTAGTTGGTCAGGCGTTCTGCACAAAAAGCTTTTACGGCCTCTTCGGTCAAAGTCTTGTCCTTGCGCACGATGAAAAGTTTAACGGCTTCACCGGAATGCTCATTGGCAATCGCCACTGCAGCGGCCTCCGCGATACCGGGATGTTCCATGGCTACTTCTTCGATCTCGTTCGGATAAACGTTGAAGCCGGAGACAAGGATCATGTCCTTCTTGCGGTCAACAATCTTCGTGTAGCCGCGTTCATCCATGTAGCCCATGTCGCCGGAGCGGAAAAAACCATCCGAGGTCATGACCTTGGCAGTTTCATCTGGGCGGTTCCAGTATCCGGCCATGATCTGCGGTCCACGAATGCAGATTTCACCGACTTCCAGCAAAGGCAATTCCTTGCCGTCATCATCGCGTATGGAAAAATCCGTTGATGGCATGGGCATGCCGATCGTGCCGGAAAATTCAGTTGCATCAAGCGGGTTTGCAGACGCAACAGGCGAGGTCTCGGACAGACCATAGCCCTCAATCATCAGGCTGCCGGTCAGTTCTTTCCAGCGGTCGGCAACAGGCTTTTGCATTGCCATGCCACCGCTGAAGGACATACGCAGTTCCTTGAAATCCAGTTTGCGGAACTCTTCATTGTTCATCAAACCGTTGAACAATGTGCTTAGCCCCGGAAAGAAATGGAACTTGTGCTTCTGCAGGACTTTAACAAAGGCCGGAATGTCACGCGGGTTGGGAATGAGAATATTGAGGCCGCCCTGCTTGATACCGATCATCGCATTCACTGTCAGCGCAAAGATATGATAGAGCGGCAGTGCGCAAACATACACAATGCTGTCCGGCCGACCCTTCAGCCGGAAACCCACATCACACCACATGCTCATCTGTTCTATGTTGGAAAGAATATTGCTGTGGGTCAGTGTAGCGCCTTTGGAAACGCCTGTTGTGCCTCCCGTATATTGCAGGAATGCAACATCGGCACGTTTGACATCGACGGACTTGAAGGACATCGAAGCGCCCTTTGCCAGCGCCGTTTTGAAGGGGATGTGGCCCGGCAATGACCAAGCGGGTACCATCTTCTTTACCCGCCGTACGACCAGATTTACCAGGTGACCCTTCAGACCCATCATGTCGCCCATGGCAGTCACGACGACATGCTGCACCGAGGTCTTTGTGACAACTTTTTGCAGCGTCGCCGCAAAATTCTCAAGAACAAAAATTGCCTTCGCGCCGCTATCCTTGAGCTGATACTCAAGTTCGCGCGGCGTGTAGAGCGGGTTGACGTTGACGACGATCAGACCAGCTCGCAAAACCCCTGCAATCACAACCGGGTACTGCAGCACATTCGGCATCATGATCGCGACGCGGTCACCTTTGACCAACCCGCGGGATTGCAACCAGGCAGCGATAGAGCGGGAATATTTGTCGAGTTCCCCATAATTGATGCTTTTGCCCATGCAATCAAATGCAGGCTTGGCACTGAACTTTTTGAATGCTTCGTCAAAAAAGGCGCCAAGCGATTCATTGGGCAAGTCGGGAATGTCCGCTGGCACATTGTCCGGATAATGCTTTACCCACATTTTTGGCGTGGGCATAATCGGCTTTCCGGTCGTTTTGTTTGCGGCAGCGTTAGTCTTTGCAGAGGACTTGGCTTGCGCCTTCGGCTTTGCTGCGGATTTATCGGGAACAGGCGTACTCGCAGCAGCCTTCTCAGGAGCAGGAGCTTTTGCCGAGACTTTGCTTGCCGGAGCGGCTTTGGCCGCTGTTTTTGGCTTGGTGGAAACGGCAGGTGTCGGCGCCGGTGCTTGTGCCTTTACAGGTTTGGCAACCGGCTTGGTGCTTGTGACTGACGCCGTTTTAGCAGCTGGTTTGACGGTCGCCTTTGGAGACGCACTGGGCTTTACAGCCGCGGCTGGCGCGGCCTTGTTGTTTGGAAGTTTTTTAGCGGCAGGAGCCTTTGCCGCAACCTTTTCGGACGGCGCTGCTTTTGCGGCCGGGCTCGTCTTTGCAGCCGTCGCCGGTTTACTGGCTGCTGGCTTCTCCGCTTTCACAGCTGCCGTTGCAGGTTTTACCGATGGCTTGGTGTTCGCTGAAGCCTTGGGTGCTGCAGCGGCTTTCCTGGTTGATGCTGTCTGGCTGCTGGCAGCAGCCTCTTTGACATTTCCGGTAGGCTTCGCAGCCTTTGCTGGTTTTTCGCTTACAGTCTTCTGTGCTGCAATTTTAGACTTCGTTGCCGGACTTGTCTGTTTAGCCACATTAACCTCCCAGTTAGCTACTAGCTTGGCACCATTTCCCCTACGCCATGCTACTCAACAATATCTCCTATGGCGAGAGGATTAGTCTTGCAAGCAATTACACTAACGTAAACGTAAAAACGTTGTTCACGATTGTTTTAACTTAACGCCCCAATTCATTCATTTGGCTACATCTTGGCACAAAGTTGCCAAGGTTCACCTCGACAAAGCACCCGCACTTCCTCCATCTTGAATATTAGACTGAAACTGGATTCGCCGTGGAAACGATTACCATTGTCCTGTTGATGCTGCTGGCGGTTGTCGTCAGCGATAGTGTCGTCCGTGTGCTGCCTCTGCCTGTACCATTGCCGCTGGTGCAGATTGGTCTCGGCGCGGCCATTGCCTCAGTGGCCAGTATACGCGTCGAACTTGATCCGGATATTTTCTTTCTGCTTTTCCTGCCGCCTCTGCTGTTTCTCGATGGATGGCGTATCCCGAAGGAAGGTCTGTTCAGGGATAAGGGCATCATTCTGGAGATGGCACTGGGGCTGGTAATCTTTACCGTTCTGGGGGTAGGCTTCTTCGTTCACTGGATGATACCGTCCATACCACTGCCGGTTGCCTTCGCATTGGCGGCCATTGTGTCGCCAACAGATCCAATTGCTGTTTCTGCAATTGCGGCCCGCGTACCCATACCGTCCCGTATGATGCACATTCTCGAAGGTGAATCGCTTCTCAACGATGCGTCCGGTCTGGTTTGCATGCGTTTTGCAGTGGCGGCGATGCTGACCGGGGCCTTCTCTTTTTCAGCCGCATTCTTTACTTTTCTGTGGCTTGCCTTCGCAGGCATCGCAATTGGCATCGGCGTGACAATTGGCGTTACCCGGGGCAAGGCATTCCTTACCAGACGGCTTGGTGAAGAAAGCGGCTCGCAGATACTTATCAGCCTGCTCATTCCCTTCGGGGCCTATCTTTTGGCTGAGCATGTCCACGCATCAGGTATTCTCGCGGCGGTGGCTGCTGGTATCACCATGAGCTACGCGGAAAATTCCAGCCAGTCACTCGCGGTAACGCGGGTAAGGCGTACCGCAGTTTGGGATACAGCACAGTTTGCTGCCAATGGAGCGATCTTTGTTCTTCTGGGCGAACAACTGCCAAGCATATTCTGGGGTGCCGTCAAAAACGTGCACGCCAGTGGCTCCAGCTATTGGTGGCTGCCAGTTTATGTTGTGGTTATATATGGAGCGCTGGTGGGCCTACGCTTTTTGTGGGTATGGGCATCATGGCGCTTTGCACTTTCACGCCGTTCCGACGGACAGCAGACAGTGGTGCGACCAAGCTGGCAATTGGTTGCAACCATGTCATTCGCCGGCGTGCGCGGGGCAATCACCCTTGCCGGCATTCTCACCTTGCCGCTTTTCCTGAATGATGGAACGCTCTTTCCGGCGCGCGATCTTGTCATCTTTCTTGCTGCCGGCGTTATTATTCTCTCATTGGTGATGGCGAGTATATGCCTGCCCAAGCTGCTCAAGAACATCGATCTCCCCGCGGAAGATACGCACCAGAAGGAAGAAGATTACGCCCGTATCGCTGCCGCCGAGGCTGCGATCATGGCTATCGAAAAAGCACAGCATGATCTGGCAACTGGGCGCGCTGATGCTGATATTTTTACCGATGTAGCCACCCGTATCATGGAACTTTACCGCAAGCGTATTGATGGAAGAATGCACCTTGGCGAGGAACGCGAACTGGCCGTTCTCAGCGAGGAAATCGAGAAACGGCTTCGCATTACAGCGCTGAAGGCTGAAAGGCAGGAGATTTACCGCTTGGTGCGGGCACGGCGGCTTGAAAGTACAATCGCCAGCAAGATGGTGCGCGATATCGATATGATGGAAGCGCGCTACGGTTGATCTTCCAAGATGAGCTGTGCTCCTTTAGCTCCAACCATCATCGCAGCGGCATTCGTATTGCCGGAGATAATGTTCGGAAATATCGAGCAGTCGACAACACGCAAACCTGTTATGCCATGAACTTTGAGGCGGGAGTCCACGACGGACCGCGACGCATCGGGCCCCATACGGCATGTTGATACGGGATGATAAACAGTCCCACTGCGCTTGCGGAAATCCTCGATCAATGCTTCATCGCTTGTGCAGTCCGGACCGGGCAGGAGCTCTTCCTCAATCAGTTTCGACATAGTTGCAGTTGCTGCAATTTTTCGCAGGAACTTCACCGCATCCAGCATTTCTGCCACATCATGTTCAGTGGAAAACGCATTCGCTATTATTCTCGGCGCATCATGTGCGTCGCGGGAGCGAATATGGATCGAACCCCTGCTGGTCGGGCGGCAATTGGATAGACCGATTGAAAACCCCGGCCAAGGGTCCGGAGTGAGGATTGGCCGCTCGCCATTTTTGGGCACAAGCGTTGAGAACGCTTGAAAATAGAGCTGCATATTGGCGCGCGTCCGCGACGGGTCAGTTCGAAAAAAACCACCGCCCTGATTCATACTGATTGAGAGTGGTCCAGTTCGTAGCAGCAAATATTCGATGCCAGCCAAGGCCTTGCCCCACCAAGGGCGAAGCACCTGATTGAGGGACGGAATATTTGCGCGGTACGTATAATTTATCCCGAGATGGTCGGAGAGATTCTCGCCCACCTGCGGACTATCAGAGACGACCTCAACGCCGAGTGTTCTCAGCTTCGTTGCATCGCCAATACCTGATAGTTCGAGCAATTGCGGTGTATTGACCGAACCACCGCAAAGTATGACCTCTCGACCGGCAGTGACACTTTGCATCGTTCCCTTGTGGAGGAATTCAACGCCGATAGCGCGCTTTCCCTCAAATACGATCCGCTTTACCATCGCTCCGGTCAGTACCGTAACATTCCGGCGCTTCATCGCCGGGCGCAGAAATGCCTTGGCAGCCGACATACGGTGCCCACTTTTTGTGGTCAGCTGAAACGGTCCTACTCCTTCCTGTGTCGTACCGTTAAAATCAGGGTTATAGGGCAGCCCAGCTTCCTGCGCGGCTGCGATCATCCTGTTCGCCAGCGGGTGAAAGAGCTTTGAACAATCAGTCACATGCAGAGGCCCGCCTTTGCCCAGACTTGTGGCAGGTCCATCGTGATCTTCAAGAGAGCGGAAAATGGGCTCTAGGTCCGAATAACCCCAGCCGGGATTTCCAGCATCACGCCATTCGTCAAAATCTTCTGCTGCGCCACGTACATAAACCATGGCATTGATGGAACTTGACCCACCAAGCACTTTGCCGCGTGGCCAGTAATCCGCATTACCTCCAAGTCCGGAATCCGGCTCGGCGCGATACATCCAGTTGACAGATTTGTCGTAGAAGGTTTTGCCATATCCAAGCGGCATTGTGATAAAAAATCGACGATCTGACCCGCCAGCCTCGAGGACGAGTACAGAGTAGCGGCCGTTTTCGGAAAGCTTGTTTGCAACAACGGAGCCAGCCGATCCAGACCCAACAATGATGAAATCATAACTACGCATGCAAAGCTGTCCGGCGCAAAATTGCGCACGTCAGGATATCCGGCTTAGCCGATCCCAACCCAAACGGCTTTCCGCCATGAGCTGTGGAAATTGCGACAGTATCAATGGTTATAGGGCGGAAACCGCCTCATTGAATTTTTCAAAGAAGCGCGTGGCAATTTTACTCGCCGTTGAGGAGATCAGACGGCTGCCGAATTTTGCCACCTTGCCGCCGACTTCGGCATTCACTTTATAGACAAGGCGCGTCTCACCTCCATCCTCAATAAGCGATACATCTGCACCGCCCTTGGCTATGCCTGCTATGCTTCCCTTGCCCATGCAAGTGATCGTATAGGAAAACGGCGGATTGAGATTGCTCAAATAAATTGCGCCGCTGAAGCGCGGTTTGATGACGCCAAGGCGAACAGCAAGTGTTGCCTCCAGTTCCGTCTCGCTCACCCAGTCCAATTGTTCGCAACCGGGAATGCAAGCTTTCAGTATTTCGGGATCATTAAGGGCGCTCCAAACAATTGCACGGCTTGCGGCAATCCGTTCTTCACCCGTCAAATCCATCCTTGGCATCTCCCGATTCATTGCCGCATTTACAGCATATCAGTCACTTATCGCGGAAAGCCAAGATATTCCACCGTTGGTCGATTGAACTGAAGCCATTCTAGTGGCAGGTTCGCTCCACATTTTGCACAAGACCATCATTTCAGGAGACAGACTATGGCGTCAGAGCAAACGAACAGCATCAAGCGTTCGGTTCAGGCATTGAAAGCCCATTGGAAAAACGGTGCGCCCAAAAATATGCGCGAGGTATTTGCCGAGGATAAAAAGCGATATTCCCGTTATTCCTTGAGCCTTGATGATCTCTTGCTTGACTGGTCCAAATGTCACATCAATGACGAAACGCTTGCGCTCCTTGCTGATTTGGCCAAAGCGGCGAATGTTGAAGGCCGTCGTACGGCAATGTTTGCAGGGGAGCCGATCAACAATACGGAAGGGCGCGCGGTCCTCCATGTCGCATTGCGCAATCGCTCAGGCAAGGCCGTCAAGGTCGATGGGCAGGACGTCATGCCCGGTATCAAGGACGTGCTTGATCGTATGGCAGCCTTCGCAAACGGTATTCGTTCCGGTGAAATCAAAGGCGCAAAAAACAAACCAATCACGGATATCGTCAATATAGGAATTGGTGGCTCCGACCTCGGACCTGCCATGGCAACGCTGGCCTTGTCGCCATATCATGATGGACCGCGGGCACATTTTGTTTCCAATGTGGATGGTGCTGATATTGCTGACACTTTGGCGCGGCTGGATCCGGCGACAACCCTTTTCATCATCGCTTCCAAGACATTCACGACGATCGAAACAATCACCAACGCCAAAGCTGCCCGCAAATGGATTGCCGACGCGCTGGGCGAAAAGGCTGTGGGCAAGCATTTCGCAGCAGTCTCAACCGCTTTGGAAAAGGTCGATGCCTTCGGCATTCCTGCCGATCGCATTTTTGGTTTCTGGGATTGGGTTGGCGGTCGGTATTCCATCTGGTCCGCCATTGGCCTGCCATTGATGATTGCCATCGGCCCGGACGATTTCGGCCGGTTCCTCGATGGTGCACATGCTATGGACGAGCATTTCCGCAAGGCTGCGCTCTCAAAGAACCTGCCAATGATGCTTGGCCTTGTGGGGTATTGGCATCGTGCAATTTCCGGATATACCAGCCGAGCTGTGATCCCCTATGATCAGCGTCTCGCGCGCCTGCCTGCCTATCTGCAGCAGCTGGACATGGAGTCGAACGGCAAGGGCGTCACGGTTTATGGCAAACCCGTATCGGGCCCGACAGGACCTGTCGTCTGGGGCGAGCCCGGGACCAATGGCCAGCATGCTTTCTTCCAGCTGCTGCATCAGGGCACCGACACAATCCCTGTAGAGTTTATCGTAGCTGCCAATGGTCATGAATCTGATCTGGACAACCAGCATCAGATGTTGCTGGCAAATTGCCTGGCCCAGTCGGAAGCATTGATGAAGGGTCGCACACTGGAAGAGGCGAAGGCACAATTGACTGCCAAGAATTTGCCGAAGTCAGAGGTCAATCGTATAGCGCCACATCGCGTATTCACCGGCAACCGTCCTTCGATAACGATCATCCACGACAAGCTTGATCCCTATACGCTTGGTCGCCTCATAGCGCTTTATGAACACCGCGTTTTTGTTGAAGCGCAGCTCTACGGGATCAATGCGTTTGATCAATGGGGCGTTGAACTGGGCAAGGAACTGGCAACCGAGCTTCTTCCTGTCGTCTCAGGCGAAGCGAGCGCAAAGGACAAAGACGCGTCCACGCAAGGACTTGTCGCGCACCTGCGCAAGCGCCGCGCCAAATAAAGATAGACTTACAAGAAACGGCCAATAGGTAGGAATAACAGGATGAAGACCGAGACAATACAGCTGGCCGGTGATGTACCGGGCAACAGCATCGAACTGCGCGTGTTGCGTTTTGAGGGCAAGGACAGCCAGGCAAAAACTGCTTATCTGCAATCCTCGCTGCACGGTTCGGAATTGCCCGGTCAGGCTGCACTGCATTTCCTTGTTCCAATGCTTGAGCAGGCCGCCAAAGAAGGTCGTATCGCCGGTAACATTACAGTTGTTCCGCAGGCCAATCCCATTGCTTCCGGGCAATGGCTCGCTCATCAGCATCTTGGCCGCTTCGAGTTTTTCTCCAGCACAAACTTCAACCGTTCTTTCCCGCTGCTGGAGAATTTTGATACTTCATCGCTGCCAACCATTGATGGGTCGAAGCCGCTTGCTGAACGCTTGAAAGCCCAGCTTCTGCGCCTCGCACTTCCGCATGAGATTGTTCTTGACCTGCATTGTGACGATGAGAGCGAAAGCTACCTCTATATCCACCAGGTTTTCCTACCGGAAATGTATGATCTTGCTTCTGCCCTCGGCTCAACAGCCATCCTTTCATGGGACAGCACTGCCGATGCGGCATTCGAAGAGGCCTGCGCGCACCCTGTGCTGCAACTGCCAAAAGCCGGGCAGAAAGACCGAGCAGTCACCACTGTGGAATTTCGTGGCCTCGGTGATGTAAACATTGATACCGGAAAATCGGATGCGGAAGGCCTCTACAAGTTCCTCGTTCATCGCGGTGTGATCATAGATACGAATGTCACGCTGACAGTTGATTTCAGTGGTCCTGTTACGCCACTTGAAAATGTTGAGATGATCCGTGCACCGCTGGGCGGCATGATCCTCTTCCATGTTGATATCGGAGCGGAAGTAAAGGCAGGCGACAAGCTTGTTACCGTTGTGACCATTCCCGGCGATCCGACCGGAGATATAACACTGACAGCGCCGCAGGCCGGCCGGATACTCACCCGTCGCGGCCATCGTTATACCCGCCGGGGCGACGACTTGCTGAAACTGCTCGGTAGCAGACGCTCGGAAAACGCCAAGCCGGGCTCGCTGGAATCCTGATGCGTACGGTGCAGTCTGGCGAGATACGTGGCATTCTGTTCGACAAGGATGGTACGCTTGTCGATTTCAACAAAACCTGGTTCGGCATTACCATGGAACTGGCGCAAATGGCCGCCAAAGGAGATGAGACAAGAGCGAAAGCTTTGGTTGAGGCCGGGGGATATGATTGGGAAATGCAAAAGTTCCGGGGAGGCTCGGTTGTGGCCGCCGGAACGATCAATGATGTCGTCGATCTATGGCATCCGGAACTGACTTTGGAAGAAAAACGCGAACGAATTCGCGACTACGACAATTATACCGTGCAGGAAGGTTCCCGGCGCGCCGTTGGCGTCGATGGACTGCACGCAACGCTAGAATTGCTGGTCGCGCAAGGTTTCGTCCTTGGCATTGCGACCAATGATTCAGAGGCGGGTGCGCGTGCTACGGCTGAGGCATTGGGGCTTTCATCCCTGTTCGCGGTCATGATTGGCTATGACTCTGTGGCCCGTGCAAAACCGCATGCTGACCAACTGCATCTTTTTGCGTCGAAAACGGGCCTGCCGGTCGAATCTGTTGCCATGGTGGGCGATAACTCCCATGATCTGGAAATGGCCCATGCTGCCGGGGCGGGTCTGGCAATCGGCGTTTTATCCGGAAACAGCACGTTGGACGATCTTGCCCATCTCAGCGATGCCATTCTCGGATCGATTGCGGAATTGCCGGAATTTCTGGAGAAGCGTGCCAAATCTACTCCTTAGGTGGATTGATACGATGACAATGATTTGGATGTCTGCGGCATTGTAGAATGCTATCGACTGGATATCTGGATTGCAGGAGACGGACTCATGGATCATCAGGATTTTGCCGCAGGGATTGCCGATATCGAGGCTGCTGCGCGGCGATTGTCGGGCCAACTTGTGCCGACACGTTTGATGGAATCGGAGATTCTCAACGACCGCTACAAGGCACGAATTCTGTTCAAGCCGGAATGCCTGCAACGAACCGGATCATTCAAGTTTCGCGGCGCATATAATCGTATCACCCAGTTCACCGCAGAAGAGCGAAAGCGGGGCATCGTGGCGTTTTCCTCCGGAAATCACGCGCAGGGTGTTGCAAGCTCGGCTCGCATATTCGGCATCAAAGCTGTCATTGTCATGCCAAAAGATGCACCGCAGGTAAAGATCGACAATACGCGGGCCTATGGTGCGGAAGTGGTGTTCTTTGATCGTTACACGGAAAGCCGCGATGTGATCGCAGCACCCTTCATAGAAGAACGCGGCATGGTCTTGGTGCCACCTTATGATGATCCATCCATTATTGCGGGGCAGGGCACGATTGGTCTCGAACTTGCTGACGAGGCCAAGGAACGGGGAATAGTCCTTGATGATGTTTTTGTTCCCAGCGGTGGCGGTGGTCTCATCAGTGGTGTCTCAATTGCGGTAAAGGCGCGCTCGCCGCAAACACGCATTTGGGGTGTAGAGCCTGAAAACTTTGATGATCTGCGCCGTTCGCTGGTTGCAGGGCACATTCTGAGCAACGAAGCGGGGCATCGTTCAATCTGTGATGCCATTCTTACCGCCCAACCGGGTGATCTGACATTTCCTATCAACAGGCAAAATCTTGCTGGTGGTATTGCCGTTCCGGATGCCGCCGTTCGCAGCGCCATGCGCGCCGCCGCCAGTTATCTGAAGCTGGTGGTTGAGCCCGGCGGCTCAGTCGGCCTTGCTGCACTTGAATCCGGCGAAGTGAATATTGAGGGAAAGACCGTTGCCGTGGTTCTATCGGGTGGCAATGTCGATCTGGACTCTTATGCCAAGTTGATCGCAGCTACTTAGACCATCGTTGCAAGTGGGTAAAAGCTGCACTTTTGTCATCAGTTTGTTACGCTTAACTTCTAGCCATTCTGGAACGGTTCTAATCCGCAACCCAGCCAGATAGCCAGAGGTCCGACATGAATGATCAAACTCCCGTTTTCAGAACAAGTCAGCTTGAGGAAAATGAAGGTCCGGGTCACAATCCGACGGACAATCCTACAATGGGTGAACTCATTGCGGCTCGTTTCTCACGCCGCGGCTTTCTGAAAGGCTCTCTGGCCGTATCTGCCATCGCCGCAACTGTCAGCCCCATGGCGTTGATGCTGGCAGACGATGCGCGGGCTGAAACCAAATCCGCCTTCAGCTTTGAAGAAGTGGAAGTTGGTATTGATGAAAAGCATCACGTGGCTGCTGGTTATGATGCAGATGTGCTTTTGCGTTGGGGTGACGGAATTTTCGCGGATTCGCCGGAATTTGATCCAAGAAACCAGACGCCGGAATCTCAGGCCAAGCAGTTTGGCTATAATAATGATTACGTCGGCTACATTCCGCTAGACGGTTCCTCGGAACATGGGCTGCTGGTCGTCAATCACGAATACACGAATGAACATTTGATGTTCCCCGGTATCGTCAAGGTGGCGGACGGCAAGATTGAAGTCTCCCCTGCAGACAAAAACCGTGTTGATATCGAAATGGCTGCTCATGGTGGTAGCGTGGTGGAGATACGCAAGACCGAGGGCAAATGGCAGGTCGTCAAGGACGGCAAACTCAATCGCCGCATTACTGCCAATACGCAAATGCAGTTGTCCGGACCCGTTGCCGGTCATGATCGTGTCAAAACGAATGCCGACAGTTCAGGCACAAAGGTCTTCGGCATGATCAATAACTGCTCCGGCGGTGTTACTCCTTGGGGCACCTATGTTTCGGGTGAAGAAAACATTCACGGCTACTTCCTTGGAAAACTCCCGGAAGACAGCAAGGAAGCGGCCAATTACAAGCGCATGGGAATACCAGAGGGCGTTTATGATTGGGGCAATTTTCATGATCGCTTCGATGTCTCCAAGGATCCGAATGAAGCCAACCGGTTTGGCTGGGTTGTTGAAATCGATGTAAACGATCCCAATTCAATCCCGAAGAAGCGCACTGCGCTTGGCCGCTTCAAGCATGAAGGTGCCGATTCCATTGTTGCCAAAGATGGTCGCGTTGTTTTCTATCTCGGCGACGATGAGCGTTTCGACTATGTTTACAAGTTCGTCACTGCCGGGAAATTCAATCCTGATGACCGCGCCGCAAATCTTGACCTTCTTGATGAGGGCACGCTTTACGTGGCCAAATTTGACGTGGACGGCACCATTGCTTGGCTGCCGGTCGTATTTGGTGAGGGGCCTCTGACGGAAGCCAACGGTTTTCACAGCCAGGCTGATGTTCTTATCGAGACGCGCCGCGCCGGGGACCTGCTTGGGGCAACCAAGATGGACCGCCCCGAGGATATTGGGCCAAACGGTGTGAATGGTAAGGTCTATGTCATGTTGACCAACAACACCAAGCGCAAGGATGATCAGGTTGATGCTGCCAATCCGCGCGCTAAGAACGCGTTTGGCCATATTGTCGAGATTGCCGAAGAGGACGGCAATTTTGCCGCGACCAAAGGCAAATGGGAAATATTGCTCAAGTGCGGCGATCCTGCTGTCGCGGATGTTGGCGCATCATTTTCCACGGATACGACCAAAAATGGCTGGTTCGGTATGCCGGACAATTGCGCGGTCGATGCGGACGGACGGCTGTGGGTTTCCACCGACGGTAATTCGCCCAAGGACACAGGGCGTACGGATGGACTTTGGGCCGTGGATACGGAAGGCGCTGCCCGCGCCACATCAAAACTATTCTTCCGTGTGCCGGTCGGCGCTGAAATGTGCGGTCCGCTGATGCTGCCTGATATGGCAACCATGATGGTTGCTGTTCAGCATCCGGGAGACGGCGGCGAAGATTGGGAAGGCTTTGGTCGTCCATCTTACTACGAAGACCTGTCGACTCGCTGGCCGGACTTCAAAGATGATATGCCTGTCCGCCCGGCGGTGGTCGCAATCACCAAAAAGGGCGGTGGCAAGATCGGAGTGTAATTAAGACAATAGCATCAAAAAAGTCCGGCTCTGAAATGTTTCAGAGCCGGACGCTTGTAGACAACCTTATGCTTTGCTGTTGTTATTTTTTGGCAGCGACCAATCGAGGCCCAAACTTATCCCGCCCAAATGTCTGGAACTGGATATCCGCAAGAGCAACTTTGCCACTCTCTTTCGGGAAAGTCAGTTTGAGTTCTTTCAGTTGCGTTGTGTCCACGCCCACAAAAGCCTTGAGCGGTATCGCCACCATGTTGAGCAGCATTTTTGTCTGACCGCTTGAGTAAGGCTTGTCGATCGGGTCATCGATCAAGGGGCGCCCTTCGGCTTTCGTCCTTGGCGCATTGTAAACTGCACCGCTGAATTCACTGGCTTCAATCGTTGCTTCCTTACCGGCACTGTCGGTAAGTGTTACCAAAACTTCCTGCCCCATCGGACGCACAACTGCTAAACGGAAGCTCAATGTATCATGTGAGTCCGCCGAAGTGCCAAGTAGATCGTTCGTAATGGTTGCACCGGCTTTGGTCCACGATAGCTCGGCGTGTTCTGCTATGGATCGTAAGCCGGAACCACCCCAGGGCTCAAACTCAAAATCCGAGATGCGGGAGCGTGAGCAAATACCGGCTGTCATCGCCCCACTGGGCATTTCACATGTGGCAGTCTTGTCGAACCCGGAATAAGTGACCGCGCCGCCTAGCAAGTTAACTTTATCGCTGTTTGCCATTGTAAAATATTGGATCGGCTTTCGCTGGCTTTCATTCTTCTGGATTGTCAGTGCAACGCGTTCATCGCACGGGCCACGTCCAAATGGGCAGGCTGCATCCGGCAGTCTTGCCATGCCCTTCCACCAGCTTGCGAATTTTTCTTCCCCACCCACATGATAGCGCATAAACGAGTTGATCAGGAATAAGCCGTCACGGCGCTGGTCATCTGCAGCTACCCGGATTGAATCGTATCTGTTTGTCAAGCAGTGATCCGGCCCTTTACCTAGACGGAAATCATCCTGAGCCCAGATCGTATTATAGAAGTTATGATTTGAGCCATGGACAGTTATTTGATAGCGGGGTGCTTTGTCGCCTTTCCCGCCGTATCTGTTATGATCAAAAGAAACCGCTCCCTGAAGGTTGAGCATGTCGCCATCGCAGGTGGGTAGTAAGACACCCAGAGGAACGTTATTCAGATCTGTATTGCCTCCGAAATCTGTAGGTGCCAGCAAAAAGGCAGCCTTGAAATCATAAGGTGAAGCCACGCCACCGCCTTCGGCATAAAAAATATTGTACTTATTAATGGCCGCCGCGAATTTTGGCTCATCCAGGCTTGCTTTTGTAGTAGTGGTTGCCGCTGCAAAGCTGTCGCCAAGATCAGGATACTCAGTGCTGAAGCGGTCTGGGTCAAACAACAATGCAGTAACTAAGCCTGCGTAGCTTGCACCGCGCCGACTTTTATTGAACTTGATTGTGTTGGCTATTCCTTGGCCTCCGCGTGAGTGGCCCATAATACCGATATGATCAAAATCGATTTTACCGCGGAGTATGTTTAAGGCGCCCGGATTGCCGTTTTTGTCGACTTGTCCGTGTTCATTAATTTGCTTTAAGCGATCCAAGGTTCCCAACACAAGTTGGGCGCGAGACTCACTTGATGAATCCCCGCCATGGTAACCTGGAGCAGTTACTAGCTCGCCATTTACTGCATTTGCGTCAATTGAAAGTACAATATATCCGTGTGATGCAAGGTTCTCAGCAAGGTAATCATATCCGTGAAAGTTGGTGACGTATGGATCATGCTGTCCGTGTAAGAATACAATAAGGGGATATTGATTGGGGGTAATTGGGGAGACGGACTGGAGAGGATAGCGTAGCCAACCCCTGATAGGAGTAATAATAACGTTGCTCTTGGCGAAACTGGTGGAATCAACGCCTACGGTGGCAATGAGGTTGCCCAGATTATACTCGTAAGCTGGTGAGGACCAGAATGTTGGGTCTTCAATTGTATCGGGAGCGGTTGTGATAAAACGCGTGGCCTTTACCGTTTCTGCAGCTAGCACTGGCGCGCCATCCTGCTTGTTTGCAGTCAGCTTGCCGCCATTGATTATGAGGAGCGGGTCTGTGGCTGCAATATTGTCCTTGGGCACGGTTATCGTGGCAGTGCTTTGAGACTCAACAAGCGGGGTTGGATTGCTGGTACTTTTGGTTGAAGTTGGTGCTGCAGGTTCCGTTACGATAGTTTGAGGAAAGGTTCCTGTGTGCGGCTCTGCTGTGCGAGCCTCTGTTTGAGTGTTATTGTTTGTCGGAGCCGTCGGCACTGTAGTTGTGACCGCAGGAACAGATGTCTGCGTGTTGGGGACGGGTTGCGGCGTCACTGCAGATCTTGTGCCAGGAACGACGGTTACAGTTCCAATCACAGGCTCTTCCGAACTGCCTGTTGAGACAGGAGGCGTGACAACCGCTTCTGCCACTACCGTTGAAAACGTTGAAACTGCCTCGACGGCCGTATCCTCTTTGTCTTTGCAGCCTGCTAAAAAAGCAGTCAGTATCGTTGCTACGCACAAATTTAGTGCAGATCGTTTTATCCGTTTCGTCATTCAAATACTCCTGGCGTGGCAATAGCGCCTGAAAACACGCAAAATATTGATGGCTTCCGCGAGGTGACCCTGTAAAAACGGGGGTGCCGCTCGCGGAATAACAAAAACAACGTTGCAAAGTCCGTGCCAGAAAGCCGGGGATCCGTCTAAGGTATAATATTGGTGCTCAATCCGGCCAGTCGAACGCCGGTTCACTCAAATGCCGGGCATGGTCGCGGATATCCTGCGGCCAGCCGTCGGTCAGTTCGATGAAGCGCTGGTAGTTTCCCGCATAAAGCGCGCGCGTCGCATCTTCATAATGCGGCTGATTGCCCGCCATTGCCAGCATGAAACGGTCGGCGCTTTCCTGCGCCTGCCGCTTCTGTTCGCGTCCGCCATTCGCTGTCCGCGCCGCATCCACCAGTTTGCGCAACGTAACGGAAGCGCCGCCCGGTTGCTCTGCCAGCCAGTCCCAGTGTCGCGGCAATAGCGTCACCTCGCGTGCCGTCACGCCAAGCTTTGGGCGGCCCGGCTTGCGCGGTTCACTATTGTCCAGCCGCGCCAAGATTTCCGCATCGCTACCGCGCAGGTCAAATTCTGTCTGTCTGCCCGTCATATTGTCGAATATGAGGATCGTCTCGCCATTATCTTCCAGTCGCTTGACCGTAAGGGCCACTTCCGCTGGCGTTCCGTCGATGATTTTTCTGTTGCCCTGAAAGGCTGTTACTTTGTCCATGATTTCCATCCATCGCTGAAACTTGAGTATGGATTTACCCGGGTAAAATGTGTGCGTCAATATACCCGGGTAAAATTATTCGCGATGAATATCACGCTGCTCTGCCGTCGCCCTTCCAAATCGCCTGAAAATGCTCTATGTGGCGCGCATGAGCACTCCACTAGATCACATTCGTAATTTCTCCATCGTCGCGCATATCGACCATGGCAAATCCACCCTTGCCGACCGCCTGATCCAATCGACCGGCGGACTGGAGCTTCGCGACATGAAGGAGCAGGTGCTCGACTCGATGGATATCGAGCGCGAGCGCGGCATCACCATCAAGGCGCAGACTGTCCGGCTGCACTACAAGGCCAATGATGGCGAGACCTATGTCCTCAACCTGATCGACACGCCCGGCCATGTCGACTTTGCCTATGAGGTGTCGCGTTCGCTGTCGGCCTGCGAAGGCTCGCTGCTGGTGGTCGATGCCTCTCAGGGCGTCGAGGCGCAGACGCTGGCCAATGTCTATCAGGCTATCGACAACAACCACGAAATCGTTGTGGTGCTGAACAAGGTCGATCTTCCCGCCGCCGAGCCCGAGCGTATCCGCGAGCAGGTGGAAGACGTCATCGGCATTGATGCCAGCGAGGCTGTGCTGATTTCGGCCAAGACCGGCCTTGGCATTCCGGATGTGCTGGAAGCCATCGTCAAGCAGTTGCCGCCGCCGCGCGAAGGTGATCGCACCAAGCCGCTGAAGGCCATGCTGGTTGACAGCTGGTACGATACCTATCTCGGCGTCATCGTGCTTGTGCGCATCATTGATGGCGTGCTCAAGAAGGGCCAGACCATCCGCATGATGGGCACTGGCGCGAAATATCCGGTCGAGCGCACCGGCGTGTTCACGCCGAAGATGGTCGCTGTCGATGAGTTGGGGCCGGGCGAATTCGGCTTTATCACTGCGTCGATCAAGGAAGTCGCCGACACCCGCGTCGGCGATACCATCACCGAAGACAAGCGGCCGACCGATACCATCCTGCCGGGCTTCAAGCCTGCGCAACCTGTGGTGTTCTGTGGCCTCTTCCCCGTCGATGCGGCGGATTTCGAAGATCTGCGCGCTGCCATGGGCCGCCTGCGCCTCAATGATGCGTCGTTCTCGTTCGAGATGGAAAGCTCTGCCGCGCTGGGCTTCGGCTTCCGTTGCGGCTTCCTCGGGCTGCTGCATCTGGAAATCATTCAGGAACGGCTTGAGCGCGAGTTCAATCTCGATCTCATCGCCACCGCGCCAAGCGTTGTCTACAAGCTCAACATGACCGACGGCACGCAGCGCGAGTTGCACAACCCTGCCGACATGCCGGAAGTGATGAAGATCGCCACCATCGAGGAGCCTTGGATCAGGGCAACCATCCTCACCCCCGATGATTATCTCGGCTCGATCCTCAAACTGTGTCAGGACCGCCGCGGCATCCAGATCGATCTCAACTATGTCGGCAAGCGCGCTATGGTCACCTACGACCTGCCGCTCAACGAAGTCGTGTTCGATTTCTACGACCGCCTGAAATCGATCAGCCAGGGCTATGCCTCGTTCGATTATCACCTGTCGGATTACCGCGAAGGCAATCTGGTCAAGATGTCCGTGCTGGTGAATGGCGAGCCTGTGGATGCGCTGTCGATGATGGTACACCGCGCCGCTGCTGAAAAGCGCGGGCGTGACCTTTGCGAAAAGCTGAAGGACCTTATCCCCAAGCACATGTTCAAGATCCCGATTCAGGCAGCCATTGGCGGCACGGTGATCGCGCGCGAAACCATCTCGGCCCTGCGTAAGGACGTGACGGCAAAGTGCTATGGCGGCGACGTCTCGCGCAAGCGCAAGCTTCTGGAAAAGCAGAAGGAAGGCAAGAAGCGCATGCGGCAGTTCGGCAAGGTCGAAATTCCGCAGGAAGCCTTCATTCAGGCGCTGAAGATGAGCGATAACTAAAATTGTGGCTGATGGTGGAACCGCATTGTCGGGAACACGCTGCGCCAGACAAAGCCGGATAGCGGCTCCCCGTTA
Organism: Phyllobacterium sp. YR531; assembly: GCF_000282595.1. Lineage (GTDB taxonomy): Bacteria > Pseudomonadota > Alphaproteobacteria > Rhizobiales > Rhizobiaceae > Phyllobacterium. The sequence goes on along the minus strand of NZ_AKIZ01000036.1, from coordinate 4,094 downwards.
TCTGCGTGCTATGCGCGCCGCTTTGCTCGCACACAGGCTTCCACGCCTATTATCCGGGTTTCTTCTCTGCGGGCTTGTACTGTGCAGCGCCTCTGCATGCACCACCAGTACACCGCGCCCTGCACCTGCGCCGGTCATCATCGACCCGCAACGCCCCGAACCTGCCACCCCAGGGATCAAACCTCTGACGGTCGAGCAGGAGGAATGGGTGGGATAATTTGCACGGAGAGCAAAATTATTCTTGCTCGGGCAAGCTATAATTGTACTCGTAAATGATACTTATATATTTACATAATGAGTATTATGGTTGTTCTATGGGGGTATATTCTTTTCCGGAGAAAAACGTGAGAATTGTCAAGTTTGATATAAGAAACTTCAAGGGTATAGCCCATACTTCGATTGATTTAAGTAATGGCACCCCCGGTAACGTTACAACTTTAGTCGGACTGAATGAGAGCGGCAAAACAACAATTCTAGAGGCTCTGTCCCATTTCGTGACGGAGGATAAGATTACAGCCAATCTGGTTGAAACAGTTTATAAAAAGACTTCATTACAGAACATTATTCCGAAAGAACAAAAGTCCGCCTTTACTGGCCATATTAAGATTGAAGCTACGGTTGAGATTGACGATAGTGATATAGAGGCACTTGCGGAAGAATTTCTATCTAAGGAAGGGTTTATAATCGATAAGGATGCGATCCCGAGAAAATTCGCTGTAACTCGCGACTACGAGTTTCAAGATAGTAGTTTTAAGGATTCCAGCAAGCTCTGGCGAATAAAATTCTTGCTGAAGAAAAAAGGAAATAAGAAGTATAAAAGTTTTGGTGGGTTCGTAACGGATGAAAAGAATGATGTAGAGATCTGGAGGGTCGGAATTCAATTTTTGGGTGAGCGTATACCGAAGATTATTTACTTCCCAACGTTCCTTTTTGATTTTCCCGACAGAATATACATTGAAAACTCTGGGGAGACGAATGAAGAAAAGACTAGTGCGTATTACACGCAAGTCATCCAAGACGTGTTAGACAGTCAAGGCAAAGACTTAACTATTCAAAAACACATAATTGATCGGATCAATCGTTCAAAAGAGCATCATTCGGTAGCTGCAACTTTTATGCCGTACCTATTTGGCCGCGATGAGAAAAAGCAAATTGATGCGGTTCTTCAACAGGCCTCGACCGAAATGAGCAGGGTAATCTTTGGTTCGTGGAATCAGATACTTGGTAGGAATGTTACTGGGAAACGTGTTCAAATCGACTGGCTTTTGGACACCGAACGTAACAATGCACCTTATCTTGAGGTGTCAATTATTGACGGTCAGTCCAAGTACTCGCTTTCCGAATGTTCATTGGGGTTTCGTTGGTTTTTTTCATTTTTGCTTTTCACACAATTTCGCCGCAATCGGAAAGATGGTGGCGCTACGATTTTCTTATTTGATGAACCTGCTGCCAATCTTCACTCAAAGGCACAAATAAAACTTCTTGAAAGTTTCGCCGGTATTGCGGGCGGTTCCGTTCAAGTAATTTACTCAACTCATTCTCACTATATGATCAACCCGACTTGGCTGGAAAGAGCCTACATTGTCGAAAATAAAGCGACAAATTATGAAAATGAAGACCAAATAGATATGGTTATGAAGCGCGAAACCGATATTAAGGCAGTCAAATACAAGACCTTTGTTGGTTCTTACCCCACAAAAACCACATACTTTCAGCCGGTTCTTGATGCGTTAGATATACCCTTTAGCCCCCTGATAAGATCGGCTCGCGCCCTAATTATTGAAGGAAAGTTCGATTACCATCCATTTGTTTACTTGCGTCGTGACCTTTCTTGTTCTCAAGATAGTCCCGAAATGTTCCCGGCAAATGGTGCCGGTAGCATAGGCTCCTTGATCAGCCTTTTTCGAGGATGGGGAGTGGAGTTCCGTATCATTCTCGATGATGATAATGCGGGCCGGGAAGGCAAGAAAAGGTATATTGAGGAATACTTGCTAACTGAGAATCAGGTTGTAACGCTGGGGGATATTTCTTCAGGACTGAGAGGAAAATCTTTTGAAGCCGTGTATAAGGATGATGTGAAAGAAGCTGTTAGACGTATGTTTGGGGTGAAAACAATTCAAAAGAAGCACTATTCGCTTCTTTTTCAACAACTACTAAATGAAAAGAACAACGCAGATTTAAATCAGACCAAGGAGTCATTCAGAGAAATCTCTAACTGGATAGACAGCGAATTTGGTGTGTTATCTTAACCGAAGTTACATTCTAATTTTTCTGATTTCTAAATTAAACATATCTCCTATGCCAATATTGCACTGCAATATCCGACCCTCTGCGCATATCCTATAACGAACCAAACATCGCCATAGGATCGGGCCATGAGTTTTATCTTTGATTTTGCCACACGCGGGCGTCGCCGTAATGATGCGGATTATCGCAATGCGCTGGCTTTGCTTAACAGCATGAGCGCCGCAGACCGTGCCGATATCGGCATCAAGCAGGCGGATTTCAGCCGCATTGCCCGCGAGATGACCCGCCGCTGATCTGTCTTGATGGCAGTGCTGTTGTGCGTGGTTCGACAAGCTCACCATGAGGAAGGTGGTAAGCCGCACGTTGACCTCCCGTCAGCATAACGCAGCGCGGCTCGTGCAAATAGCAAACCTTCCTCATGGTGAGCTTGTCGAACCACGCATTTCGTTACTGCAATAAGCTTGGATACTCACTCCGGGCTGGTGTGGCGTTTGTCCGCCAACGCCTCGACCATGATGGCGACCCGCTCCAAATCTTCCGCTGAAAGCACGCTGATTGCAGCGCGAATTCTCTGCTGTGCAAGGGGTTCGGAATCCGGATCGTCGGTGCCGAGCGATAGCAGTTTGTCGGGCGTTGTTTGCAAGACCACTGCTATTCTTACGAGTGTTGCCAGATCGGGTTCGCGTCGGCCAGTTACATAATTGCTATAGCGTCGTTCGCTTAACCCGGCTCGGCGAGCAACATCTGCTTGGCTGATACCAAGTTCTTTGGTTCGCGATTTGAGGTTTAATGCAAATGATTCCATGGGAACAATTTGTTCTGGCAAAAACCACAGGTCGATCTACAATATGGCGATTAATAGTCGCCAAATTGTGGAGATATCTGCATGTTAATTGTCATTTTGAATTGGTCTCTCATTTGCATTTGCACGGCCCCGATTTGGGGCACCTTGCTGTTTCATATCTGGGAGCAGTTCATAAAGCCGCGATTTGTCCCACAGGCTGAAATTGCCCGCATGGCGAGACAGCTTGTCATTGAATATGGCCCCGATTGCGAAGAGAGGGCTGTCACCGAAGAACACTATGCGTGGCATCGCGGCGATAGCTATCAACAGGCGCTCTGGCGGCGGGTCCGTCTCGAATTAGATAAGTAGGGTTGCCGTGTGAGGCTACACGTGGCTGAACTCCATCACCCAATTGGTTTCCCATGTTTCGCCGCCATCCTTGGAAAAGGCCTGCTCCCAAAGTGGAGATTTGGGCGAGGGGGTCCATAGGAAACGCACACGCACCGGCGTGCCATTATCGGTGTCGTTGCCGTAGAACACGCCTTTGCCACCCTCAAAATGGCCGATGACAGGCGGAAACAGATAGTTGCTGCGGCTGTCAGCCCAGTGCAACGACCATGATCCATCGCGCGGGTTGAACAGCCGCAGGGTTATGCCGGAAAAGCCTTGGGAGGGCATATCCATTTCTTCAAGATTGGCGGTGTCGTTGAGAAGCTTGCGCACGGTGGAAGTGGCGTGAAACTCATCCCAGATATGGCAGCCGACAAATCGTTCCTTCAGCCGAAGATTGCGGATTTTCCAATCGCCAACGAGGAAATCAAAATCCGTTGCACTGCCGGTAATATGCGGTGATCCGTCCATGGCCATCCCCTGTGTTGGGTGGGTTATAGCGCATGGCTCCTGACAACCTTCTGTCAGGAGGGTGGCAGGTGACGGCAATAGTGTCGTGCGTGGTTCGCCCTTCGACAAGCTCAGGACGCTCACCATGAGGAAAGTGAGCGGGTTGCATGGCCATTGTTCGAGATCAGTCTCCCTGCCGAACACCACCTTCCTCATGGTGAGC
>NZ_AKIZ01000035.1 GCF_000282595.1 Phyllobacterium sp. YR531 | reverse complement strand
GACCTCGGCATCAGCAGGTCAGCCACGCTCGGCCTCAGCTATACCGGGCAGTTCTCATCCCAGAACCATGACAACGCCGTCAAGGCCGACCTCAGCGTCAGGTTCTGACAAGCAGCTATTCGGAGCTGTTGTACAAACAAAAAAGGCGGCGCCGAAGCGCCGCCCTCTCCCCTCAATGCTTTGAGATTTACTTGTTCCAGCTCTTGACCAGCTCATCATAATTGATGGTCTGTGGCTTTTCTTTTTCGTTCTCGATCTTCAACTGAGGTGCGAGGTGGCCATTCTTGACCGCATCGGCATTCCAGTAAGCAAGATCATGTTCTTCAGCCATTTTCGGTCCGATATCGCCCTGAATGCCAGCGCGTTCCAGACGTTCCATGACCTTTTCCTGTTCGGCGCAAAGTGAATCCATCGCTTCCTGTGCAGTCTTGGCACCGGAGGATGCATCACCGATTGCCTGCCACCAGAGCTGAGCCAGCTTTGGATAATCAGGAACGTTGGTGCCGGTTGGCGACCACTGAACGCGAGCAGGCGAACGATAGAATTCGATCAGACCACCGAGTTCCGGAGCACGCTTGGTGAAGCTTTCATGCTGGATCGAGCTTTCGCGGATCAAGGTCAGACCCACATGGCTCTTCTTGACGTCAACAGTCTTCGATGTGACGAACTGGGCATAGAGCCAGGCCGCCTTGGCGCGATCATCCGGTGTTGACTTGAGCAAGGTCCAGGAACCCACATCCTGATAACCAAGCTTCATGCCGTCTTTCCAGTAAACGCCATGCGGTGAAGGTGCCATGCGCCATTTCGGCGTACCATCATCATTCATGACCGGCAGACCTTTTTTGACCATGTCGGCAGTGAAGGCGGTATACCAGAATATCTGCTGGGCAACGTTGCCCTGTGCAGGAACCGGACCTGATTCCGAGAAGGTCATGCCCTGTGCTTCCGGTGGTGCATATGCCTTCATCCAGTCCAGATATTTCTGGATGGAGTAGACCGAAGCCGGACCGTTTGTATCACCGCCGCGAGCGACGCAGGAACCGACCGGCTGTGACTTCTCGTTGACCTTGATGCCCCATTCATCGACCGGCAGACCATTTGGCAGGCCCTTGTCACCATTGCCGGCCATGGAAAGCCAGGCATCGGTGAAGCGCCATCCAAGTGATGGATCTTTCTTGCCATAGTCCATGTGACCATAGACTTTCTTGCCATCGATTTCACGGCCGGTGAAGAATTCGGCAATGTCCTCATAGGCCGACCAGTTGACCGGCACACCGAGGTCGTATCCATACTTCGCCTTGAAGTCGGCCTTGTTCTTTTCGTCGTTGAACCAATCATAGCGGAACCAGTAGAGGTTCGCGAACTGCTGGTCAGGCAGCTGATAGAGCTTGCCGTCTGGAGCAGTCGTGAACTTGGTACCGATGAAATCATCAAGGTCGAGGCCGGGATTGGTAACATCTTTGCCCTCATTGGCCATCCAGTCAGTCAGGCTACGAGCCTGCTGGTAGCGCCAGTGGGTGCCGATGAGATCCGAGTCGTTGACATAGGCGTCATAGACGTTTTCGCCGGACTGCATCTGTGTCTGCAGCTTTTCAACGACGTCACCTTCACCTATAAGGTCATGGGTGATCTTGATGCCGGTGATGTCCGTGAATGCCTTGGCCAATGTCTTGGATTCATATTCATGGGTGGTGATCGTTTCTGAAACCACTTTGATATCCATGCCGGCAAAAGGCTTTGCCGCATCGATGAACCACTGCATTTCCTTTTCCTGACCTGCACGGTCAAGGGATGACATATCGCCAATTTCCTTGTCGAGGAAAGCCTTGGCTTCATCCATGCCCGCATAGGCACTTCCGGCCCCCAATAGCAGCGCAAGTGCTGTCGTTGTTGTCAGTATTCGCGTTCGCATTTTAGTCCTCCCAGAGTTGCGATTTGCATGTTTTGAAGGACCGGCGGGTGCCGGGCATTCAATTACTCGCATCGGATTTGGTCCGATGCTTTAGACAAAGCGGAACACGCCGATGGCGTAAACCACAGAGATTGCAAGTGCCCACCAGACATTCGGGCCAATAAGACCGAGCCATGCAAGGTGGATGAAAGCGCTGCCAAGCAGCGACACAAAAAGCCTGTCGCCGCGCGTTGTTTCAAAGCGCAGAATGCCGATGCGCGGATTGCCACCCGGTGAGGCATATTCCCAGACGGCCATCAGCGATATGAGCGCAAAGATGGTCAGGAAGAACAGCGCCGTCGGGAAGGTCCACGCCATCCACCCGCCACCGGCAAGGGGACCGAACCAGTCGCGTGCCCCGCTTTTCAGGGGCACAGCCGTTACAAGCAGGCCAGCCAGAACCGCATAGGCGGCAAGTACAGCGAGGAGAGCTATCGGCCAGCGCCGTGTATTTTCCATCATACCCTCCCCAGGGCAAAGCCCTTGGCGATATAGTTGCGCACGAAATAGATGACGATAGCGCCGGGGATGATAGTCAGCACGCCCGCTGCGGCGAGCACGCCCCAGTCCATGCCCGAGGCGGAAACCGTACGCGTCATGATAGCCGCGATCGGCTTTGCCGCCGTGGTTGTCAACGTACGGGCGATGAGCAGCTCTACCCATGAGAACATGAAGCAGAAGAAGGCAGCAACACCGATGCCGCTGGCAATAAGCGGGATAAATATCTTCACGAAGAAGCGCGGGAATGAGTAACCGTCAATATAGGCGGTTTCGTCGATCTCTTTGGGAACACCGGACATGAAGCCTTCGAGAATCCAAACGGCCAGCGGCACATTGAACAGGCAATGCGCGAGGGCAACAGCGATGTGCGTATCGATCAGACCGAAGGCCGAGTAGAGCTGGAAGAATGGCAGGGCGAAAACAGCAGGAGGCGCCATGCGGTTTGTCAGCAGCCAGAAGAACAGGTGCTTGTCGCCGAGGAAGCGGTAGCGTGAGAACGCATAGGCCGCAGGCAATGCGGCAAGCACGGAGATTACCGTGTTCATCACCACATAGATGATCGAATTTATATAGCCCTTATACCAGGAAGGGTCCGTGAAAATGACCGCGTAGTTATTCAACGTCGGGCTTTGAGGCCAGAGCGAAAACGTTCCAAGGATTTCCTGATTGGTCTTGAAACTCATATTGATGAGCCAGTAGATCGGCAGCATCAGGAAGACGATGTAAAGCGTCGGGATCAGCCACCAGAACTTCGACTCATCGCCGCGCTTGCGCATGCGGCGGGCAAGCGCCTTGTCGATCCGGGCCTGTTCAGGGCTGACGTCTGACGTGGTGCGGGCAACAGATTCTGACATCTCAGCGCTCCGCGTCATAGTTGGTCATGACGGTGTAGAACACCCATGACATCAGGAGGATGATAAGGAAGTAGATGATCGACATGGCCGCGGCAGGTCCAAGGTCGAACTGACCGACCGCCATCTTGACCAGATCGATGGACAGGAAGGTTGTCGAATTGCCGGGACCGCCGCCGGTGACGACGAATGGTTCGGTATAGATCATGAAACTGTCCATGAACCGAAGAAGGACGGCGATCAGCAATACGCGGTTCATCTTTGGCAGCTGGATATAACGGAACACAGCCCAACGCGATGCGCCATCAATCTTGGCCGCCTGATAGAAGGCGTCGGGGATCGAAACCAGCCCGGCATAGCAGAGCAATACCACAAGGCTGGTCCAGTGCCAGACATCCATGATGATGACAGTGAACCATGCATGCATCGGGTTCTGCACATAGTTGTAATTGATGCCGAGACGTTCAAGCGTATGGCCGAGCAGACCGATATCGACGCGTCCGAATACCTGCCAGATCGTGCCGACCACATTCCATGGAATGAGCAGCGGCAGCGCCATCAGAACGAGACAGACGGGAACGCCCCAGCCCTTGCGCGGCATGTTGAGCGCGATGATGATCCCGAGCGGAATCTCGATGATGAGAATGATGAAAGAGAAAAACAGGTTCCGGCCAAGCGCCGCATGGAAGCGTTCGGATGTGAGCATTTCCGTGAACCACTCCGTACCGGCCCAGAAGAACTGGTTATTGCCGAACGTGTCCTGCACCGAATAGTTGACCACGGTCATCAATGGGATCACTGCCGAGAAAGCCACGAGAAGCAGCACGGGCAGAACCATGAACCAGGCTTTGTTGTTCCAGGTCTTTTCCATGATCAGTTTCCTCCCACGCGCCAGCTATCGGCATAGATATTTATGCCCTTCGGGTCGAAGGTGATGTGTGGATCGGCAGGGATATCTTCACCCTCGCCGACGATGACTGCGATGTCCTGATTTTCGAGGCGTGTGCGTACAATCTTGTGACGCCCGATATCCTCGACCTTGGCGATTTTCACCGGCATGCCGGAGCGTCCAATGCGAACATATTCCGGGCGGATGCCAAGCTCGATCTTCTTGGCATCGGCTGGCGTAACAGGTGTAGGAAGTTGTATCTGGTGCGCACCAATTTGCGCCGTACCGCCGGCCAGCTTCACCGGCATGACATTCATGCCGGGCGATCCGATGAAATAGCCAACGAATGTGTGCTTAGGCCGTTCGAACAATTCTTCCGGTGTACCGATCTGCACGATCTCACCGTCATACATGACGACCACTTTCTGGGCGAAGGTCAGGGCTTCCGTCTGGTCATGCGTGACATAGACCATCGTATAACCGAAACGCTGATGCAACTGCTTCAACTGCGAGCGCAGCACCCATTTCATATGCGGGTCGATAACCGTCAGCGGCTCATCAAAAAGGATGGCGTTTACGTCAGAGCGGACAAGTCCGCGACCGAGCGAAATCTTTTGCTTCTGGTCGGCAGTCAGGCCACGGGCTTTCTTATTCGCCCAGCTTGCAAGGTCGATCATCTCCAGCGTCTCGCGCACCTTGGCGTCGATCTCGGATTCGGCAACGCCGCGATTGCGCAGCGGAAAAGCGAGATTGTCGTAGACGGTCATGGTGTCGTAGATGACCGGAAACTGGAACACCTGCGCAATGTTGCGCTCTTGCGTCGAAAGGTTGGTAACGTCCTGCCCGTTGAACAGCAATTGCCCATGCGACGGGTGGATAAGCCCGGAAATGATGTTCAACAATGTGGTCTTGCCGCAGCCAGATGGGCCGAGCAGCGCATAGGCGCCGCCATCTTCCCAGCTGTGATGAACTTCGCGCAACGCATAATCCTTATCCGACTTCGGATTGGGGCCGTAGGCGTGGCGAATGTGATTAAGGTCGATGCGAGCCATCTTTATGCCGCCAGTTTCTGGGCGCGGCGAACAGAACTGCCGTTGCCGTCAAAAATCATCAGGTTGCGCGGGTCGATGAAGATATCAATTTCCTCATCGGGTGTATGAATGTGGATGCCATGCGCCAGCATGGTCCAGCGCGCATCGGCAAAGGACAGATGTACGAAGCTTTCAGAGCCGGTAATTTCAGTTGCAGTAACGCGCGCCTTCAATCCGATTTCTTCGGCATTGCTGCGCACCGTATTGATGTGATGCGGCTGGAAGCCGATTGTATAAGTGCCGTCAGCAATGTCCGTCAGATGCGAAGGGATTGGCAGGGTCAAGCCGCCTTCCAGCTGGAAGGCCTTGCCGAATTTGGCAAGCGCGATTGTGTTCAGCGGCGGATCGGCAAAAGTCTGTGCGGTAACAAGGTCATCCGGCTTACGGAATACCTCAATGGTAGGCCCGAATTGTGTTACCCGGCCCTCTGAAAGCGTTGCTGTGCTGCCGCCAAGCAACAATGCCTCGTGCGGCTCGGTAGTCGCATAAACGAAGATCGTGCCGGACTCGGCGAATATCCGTGGCAATTCCTGACGCAATTCCTCGCGCAGCTTGTAATCGAGATTAGCCAGCGGTTCATCGAGCAGCACCAGCTTGGCATTCTTCACGATAGCACGGGCCAGCGCCGTGCGCTGCTGCTGGCCACCGGAAAGGCTGAGTGGCGTCCGATCAAGATAAGGCGTGAGTTTGAGGATTTCAGCGGCTTTGCGCACTTCCCGATCAATGGTCGCCTTGTCGGCGCCTGCGACACGCATGGGCGAGGCGATGTTTTCATAGACCGTGAAAGCGGGATAGTTGATGAACTGCTGATACACCATGGCGACGGAACGCTTCTGAACTGGAACGCCAGTCACATCCTGACCATCGAACCACACCGAGCCGGAAGTTGGCACGTCAAGGCCGGCCATGATGCGCATGAGACTGGTCTTGCCGGACAGGGTGGGCCCGAGCAGAACATTCAGCGTCGCATGTTCCAAAGTCAGCGATATATCGCTGAGGTGCGACTTGCCGCCCACCATCTTGGATACATTCCGCAGTTCCAGCATTACTTCTCCTCCCAGAGCCGACACGCGCTTTCAGCACGCATCAACGGTATATTTATTCTGCAGCAATAGCGCGCCGTCTGTCGACTGCGCCTTCCATGAAATGATCCAGAGCCCCAGCCTCATCGGCACTTAGATGCAAGCCCTTCTTGGTTCTGCGCCACAGTACATCCTGCGCGGTCAGTGCCCATTCTTGCTCTATCTGATAGCGCACTTCAGCCTCGTATAAATCCGATCCAAAATGCTTACCCAAATCACCAAGAGACTTTGCATTACCAAGCAAAGTACGGGCCTTTGTGCCGTAAAGCCGGAAAAGCCGACGCGCATGCGCTGCATCAAGGAATGGATAATCTATCCTCAGCTTCTGCAACTCGCTATCAAAAGCCGTCACAGCAAAATTGCCGCCGGGCAAAGTGCCTGTTGCAGTCCATGGCTTGCCGCGTTTGCCGAGCTGATCTTCGATCTTTTCAAGCATATGTTCCGACAACCGGCGGAATGTGGTGATCTTGCCTCCGAAGATATTCAGGATTGGCGCACGACCTTCCGGAGCGTCGGTCTTCAACACGTAATCCCGGGTGGCTTCCTGCGCTTTGGATGCACCATCATCGTAAAGCGGACGCACGCCGGAATAGGTCCAGACTACATCTTCACGCTTGACCGGCTCGACAAAATATTCGCTGGCTGCGGCACAGAGATAATCGATTTCTGTATCGCTGATTTTCACTTCGGCAGGATTGCCATGATAATCCTGATCGGTTGTGCCAATCAGGGTGAAATCCTGCTCATAGGGAATAGCGAAGATGATGCGGCCATCAGTATTCTGGAAGAAATAGGCGCGCGGATCGTCGAACTTCTTTTTCACGACGATATGACTGCCCTGCACCAGACGGACATTATGCGCATTGTTGCTGCCGACAACGCCAGTCAACACTTCATCCACCCAAGGGCCGGCAGCATTGACCACAAGCTTCGCCCGCACCTCTTCCTTTGCGCCGGTCAGGCTGTCCTGCAATGTAAGGGTCCAGTGATCACTTTCCCTTACAGCGCTGATGACCTTAGTGCGCGTGCGGATAATCGCACCGCGATCGGCAGCGTCTCGTGCATTGAGCGCAACGAAGCGGGCGTCATTAACCCAGCAATCGGAATACTCAAACGCTTTTGTATAGAGCGATTTCAACGGCTTTGCAGCCGGATCGCGGGTCATGTCCAATGTACGGGTGACGGGCAACTTCTTGCGCCCGCCAATATGATCATAAAGGAAAAGACCAAGCCGCAGCAGCCATGCTGGACGCAAGCCCTTGTGATGCGGCAATACAAAACGCATTGGCCAGATAATGTGCGGGGCACAGGCCCAAAGAACCTCACGCTCCATCAATGACTCGCGCACAAGGCGAAATTCGTAATGTTCGAGATAGCGCAGACCGCCATGGATAAGCTTGGTCGAACCGGAGGATGTGCCGCTGGCAAGGTCATTCATCTCGGCAAGGAAAACCGAATAGCCGCGACCCACTGCATCACGCGCAATGCCGCAGCCATTGATGCCGCCGCCTATGACGAAGATATCGTAAACCTGGCCAGTCAAATCTTTCCCCACCCTCATTTCGCATCGCACCATCAATTCGCAACTGCGAAAGGAAAGTGCTGAAATTTCGAAAGCAATACGAAACTAAAATGAACTATAGCGCGCAACTGAAGAACGCACAAGAGGTGTGTCAGACAGAGGTTTCAATCAATCGAACGTCCGCATCGATGCATATCTGGCGTATCGCCTCGCTTTCGCAGCGGTCTGTAATGAATGTATTGACTTGCGAAAGGTGTCCTATGCGCACTGGTGCCGTTCGCTCGAACTTTGTTGAGTCCGAAACAAGGATAACGTGGCGCGCATTGGCCATGATCGCCTGCGCAACCTTGACCTCGCGAAAATCGAAATCGAGCAGAGCTCCATCGCTATCTATTGCCGAGGTTCCAATCACGGCAAAATCGACCTTGAACTGGCGAATGAAATCCACTGCCGCTTCGCCGACAATACCGCCATCCGATCCACGAACGACACCGCCGGCAATGACCACCTCGATATCCGGGTAAACACGTAACCTATTGGCAACATTTATATTATTTGTGATGATCATCATACCTCTGCGGTCAAGCAGCGCCTGCCCCACCGCTTCGGTTGTGGTGCCTATATTGACGAAGAGCGAAGCATTATCCGGGATCAGCGTTGCGGCGGCCCGGCCTATGGCTTCCTTCTCGCTGGCAGCTATCAGCCGCCGCGCTTCATATTCAAGATTTTGCACTCCTGAAGGGAACAATGCACCGCCATGAATACGGGTGAGAAACCGCTGGTCGCACAGATCATTGAGGTCTTTGCGAATGGTTTGTGGGGTCACATTGAAATGCAGCGCAAGATCATCGACCAGCACACGACCATGCTCCTTGGCCATCTCCAGGATTTCGGCATGCCGGGGAGCAAGAAACATGGAACAAGCTTTCATTTTCGTTTTGGTGAGTTCTATACGAAAACGAAAACAACAATATGTCAATCATGGCAGAAGCGAAACCGGCTAAGTTTTCACCGGATTGGATAAATCGGGTATATCGAATGCATTGGCGTTGTGCGTGGTTCGCCCTTCGACAAGCTCAGGAGGGCGAACCACGCATGAAGTTGATGCAACTAAGCCGTTCCGCCCTCGATAATATCGAACCCGGTATTGATGATTGTTTTTTCTGCCGGGCGTTCGCGGCTTTCCAGCAGTTTTTCTGCAGCGGTTTTGCCGATCAGAAATCGTTTTGACAGAATCGTGGAGAGCGGCAGAGGCATGACCTGTCCGATATCCAAACCATTGAAGCCGAAAAGGCCTAGCCGCTCCTTGATGGCAATGCCCGCATGCATGCAATGGAAAATACCGCCCATGGCCATATCATCATTTGGGAAGATCACGACATCCAGATCGGGATGCGCGGCAAGCAGTTTTTCCAGAAGCTCACGCCCGGCAATTGTCGAGCCGCCACCGGGCGAGCGCATTTCCGCAACCAGCGAAAGCCCCGCTTCCTGCAAAGCAGTGCACAAGCCTTCATAACGCGCCTTGGCCCGATCATCATGAACCAGCATATGCCCGGCATAGCCAAACTTGCGGTATCCTCGCTTGATGAGATGGCGTCCGGTTTCATAGCCAGCCTGGCGGTGTGACATGCCCACAGCAATATCGACGGGATCACCATCAATATCCATCAGTTCGGCAACGCGAAACCTACCCTGCTCCAAATGCTTTCGCGCTGTGGGTGTGTGATGCAATCCAGCGAGAATGACTGCGGCAGGCTGCCAAGCCAGAAATGACAGAAGAATGCGCTCTTCGATCAGTGGATCATAGTCGGTGACGCCGATAACCGGCTGAAACGCTGTTTCGGTAATCGCCGTGTGTATGCCGCGCAGCACGTCCGGGAACACGATATTGGACAGGGATGGCAGTATTACCGTCATAAGTGTCGAGGCAGCGGAGGCAAGGCTGCCTGCGGCGCGATTGGGAATATAACCAAGCTGGGCGATTGCAGCGAGAACGCGGGTTCGCGTTGCATCCGCGATAGGACCCTGATTGCGAACAACGCGGGAAACCGTGATTTCGCTCATGCCCGCAAGCCGCGCAACATCAGCCAAGGTCGGTGTACCGGCGTTTCGATTAGCGTTGCGTTTGCGGGCCATGGTGTCCCATCCAAGGCATTTCTAAAGAATAATGACAGCGCTACCATAAAATACTTGATGAAAGCTAGTCAGTGTGCATAACTTTATGACAGCGCTAACATTAGAACTGTTCGCATCAATTCTGTTGTCATGATTCCGGACGGAAAACCGGCACCTACTTTTTCTGGAATTGCCTTTAGCCCGGGAGGGGCTTCGCAGGGAGGAATACCGCATATGCATGTTTTGGTGATCGGTGCAGCCGGAATGGTTGGCCGCAAGCTTTTGGACAAGATCGCGGCCAATCCGGGCGCGCTTGGGTCCGATATCGACAAACTGACGCTGGTTGATGTTTTTGAACCGGTGGCACCAGCGGCCTTTGCCGGCATATCCAACACGATCGCAGCAGACCTTTCAGACCCCGGTATCCCAGAAAAACTGATCGCCACTCGCCCTGATATGATCTTTCACCTTGCGGCCATTGTTTCCGGTGAAGCAGAGGCCGATTTTGAAAAAGGCTATAAGGTCAATCTTGACGGTACGCGCTCCCTGTTTGAAGCCATCAGGATTGAGGGACAGCGCGAGCCTTACAGACCGCGCGTCATCTTCGCCTCTTCTATTGCTGTTTTCGGCACGCCCTTTCCGGACAAGATCGGCGACGAGTTTTTCACGACACCGCTCACAAGCTATGGCACGCAAAAGGCCATTTCCGAGCTTTTGCTTTCCGACTATAGCCGCAGAGGCTTCTTTGACGGTATCGGCATTCGCCTGCCAACCATATGCATTCGCCCCGGCAAGCCGAACAAGGCCGCCTCCGGCTTTTTCTCCAACATTCTGCGCGAACCACTTTCGGGGCAGGAAGCCATTCTTCCAGTCGATGAAAATGTTCGGCACTGGTTTGCCAGCCCACGCTCCGCAGTCGGCTTCTTCATTCATGCCGCGACATTGGATCTCGAAAAAGTAGGGCCACGGCGCAATCTTTCCATGCCCGGGCTTTCTGCGCTTGTCGGAGAGGAGATCGCCGCATTGCAGCGTGTGGCCGGTGACAGGGCCGTAAAACTTATTCGGCGTGAACCAGACGCAACAATCCAGAAGATCGTTGCCGGTTGGGCTACGGATTTTGACACATCGCGCGCGGCCAAGCTCGGCTTCAAGGCGGAGACCGCCTTTGACGACATCATCAAGGCTCATATTGACGATGAATTGGGCGGAAAGATTCCAGCATGAGTGTGATCGATTCAGGTAAAGGCAAAATCGCTCTGGTGACAGGCGGCGGTACCGGCGTTGGCAAGGCAATCACCACTGCCTTGCTGGGCGTTGGCTATACGGTTGTGATTTCCGGCAGACGCAAGGATGTGCTTGAAGATGCGGCCAAGACTTTAGCAACCGAGACCGGCGGCGCAGTCAAACCCATCACCGCCGATGTGAGCGATCCGAACTCCGTCGCAGCGCTTTTCGAGGCGATCAAAAGCGAGTTTGGCCGACTGGACCTTCTGGTCAACAATGCAGGCATTAATGTTCCGAACATTGCCATGGAAGAACTGACATTCGAGCATTGGAACGCAATTGTCGGCGCAAACCTGACCGGTGTGTTTCTTTGCACACAGCAGGCAATGAAGCTGATGAAGGCGCAATCGCCCCGTGGTGGACGCATTATCAATAATGGTTCAATCTCGGCCCAGACCCCACGTCCCAACACGGCACCCTATACGGCAACAAAACATGCCGTAACCGGCATGACGAAATCGACGGCGTTGGATGGCAGGCCTTTCGATATTGCCTGCGGTCAGATCGATATCGGCAATGCCACGACTGAAATGACATCAAAAATGGCGGGCGGCGTCATACAGGCCAATGGCGAGATTGCCAGCGAGCCGACAATACCGGCGCATCATATTGGAGATGCGGTGGTCTACATGGCAAGCCTGCCGCTGGACGCGAATGTACTGACAATGACGATCATGGCGACGAAAATGCCATTGGTCGGACGCGGATAAATCATAGGGCAGCACTTTGGGAGAAGTGCCGCCTGATATAATTCCTGGAGGAGAGCGCATGGCATCGGTTGAATTCGCCGACGTACGAAAATCATTCGGTACGCACCCCGTCATCAAGGGTGTCGACATCAAGATTGAAGATGGCGAATTCGTCATCCTTGTCGGGCCCTCCGGCTGCGGCAAGTCCACGCTGCTGCGGATGCTCGCCGGGCTGGAGAATATCTCCGCAGGCGAAATCAAAATCGGCGGCCAGGTCGTGAACGGCCTTGCGCCCAAGGAACGCGACATCGCCATGGTGTTCCAGAATTATGCGCTTTATCCGCATATGACTGTCGCCGACAATATGGCTTTCTCGCTGACGCTGAAGCGTGCCTCGAAGGCCGAGATCGACAAGCGCGTGAAGCCTGCGGCGGAAATCCTCGGGCTGACTCCGCTGCTTGACCGCTTCCCGCGCCAGCTTTCCGGCGGACAGCGTCAACGGGTTGCCATGGGCCGCGCCATTGTCCGCGATCCGCAGGTTTTCCTTTTCGACGAGCCTTTGTCCAACCTTGATGCCAAGCTGCGTGTCGCCATGCGCGCCGAGATCAAGGAACTGCATCAGCGGCTGAAGACCACGACTGTTTATGTTACGCACGACCAGATCGAAGCCATGACCATGGCCGACAAAATTGTCGTCATGCATGACGGTCTGGTCGAGCAGATCGGTGCTCCGCTTGAGCTTTATGATCAGCCAGCCAACCTGTTCGTTGCCAGCTTCATCGGTTCCCCTGCCATGAACATGATCAAAGGCAAGCTTGATCCAAGCAGCGCGCTCAAGTTCAAGACTGATAACGGCGTTGAACTGCCCGTTGCCAAGGCACCGGAAAGTGCCAAGGGACGTGCACTGGTCTACGGTCTGCGGCCGGAACACATGACCATTGCCGAAGGTGGCATTCCTGCCGAAGTCGTCGTTATCGAGCCTACCGGCTCCGAAACCCAGATGATCATGCGCGTTGGCGGCGACCTCGTCACCGGCGTTTTCCACCAGCGTATCAGCGCCAGGCCCGGCGAGACAGTTGGTCTGTCGATCCACGCGGAAGCAACATATCTGTTCGATGCGGAGACTGGCAAGCGGCTGGTCTAGAGCCTTTTGATAAGCGGTGCCTGCCGGTCGGGAGCAGGTCTTCGTCATAAAGCCCCGGCACTGTCATGGCCTGAAATGTGGGAGCATTTCAGAAGCCTTTTACAACCAAGGAGGAGCAAGAATGACCATCAATAGAAGACATCTTCTCGGCGCATCCGCCGGACTAGTCGCCGCCGCCGGGCTGAACCGTTTTGGCCTGACACCGGCCTTTGCGCAAGCCGCAGCGCCCGCCTACAAGCCTGAAGAAGGCGCTACGCTTCGCCTGCTGCGCTGGGTTCCATTCGTGCCAGCAGAAGAAGCTGCATGGCTGGCCAATACTAAAAAGTTCACCGACGCCACAGGCGTTGCCGTGCGCGTCGACAAGGAAAGCTGGGAGGACGTGCGCCCGAAGGCTGCTGTTGCTGCCAATGTCGGCTCCGGTCCAGATATGGTCATGAGCTGGTTTGACGATCCTCAGCAATATCCCGACAAACTGATCGACGTGACCGAGCTTGGCGAATATCTCGGCGGCGCTCATGGCGGCTGGTATGCCGGTCTTGAAGGCTATGCCAAGCGCGACGGCAAGTTTATCGCTCTTCCGCTCTGCGCCATCGGCAATGCGGTCATCTATCGCGACAGCCACATGAAAGCTGCCGGTTTTCAGGAGTTTCCGAAGGATACGGCGGGCTTTCTTGAACTGTGCAAGGCGCTGCAGGCCAAGGGCACACCGGCTGGTTTTCCCCATGGCAAGGCAGTGGGCGACGGCAACAATTATGCCCACTGGCTGCTCTGGAGCCATGGCGGCATGATGGTTGACGAGAGCGGCAAGGTTGTCATCAACAGCCCTGAAACTCTGGCTTCGGTGAAGTATGCTCAGGAACTCTACAAGACCTTCATCCCGGGCACTGAAAGTTGGCAGGACGTCAACAATAACCGCGCTTTCCTTGCACGGCAGGTATCGCTGACCGCAAATGGCGTTTCGGCCTATTATGCAGCCAAGAAAGATCCATCCATGGCGGATATTGCCGAAGATATGCGCTCGACCAACCTGCCTATCGGCCCGGTCGGCAAGTCAATCGAACTGCATCAAACCTCGACCATTTCGATTTTCAAACACACTAAATATCCAGAAGCCGCAAAAGCCTATCTGCAATTCATGTATCAAGCCGAGAACATGAATTCGTGGATTGAAGGGGCCAGCGCCTATTGTTGCCAGCCGCTCAAGGAATTTGCTGCCAATCCGGTTTGGAAATCCAACCCGATCCATGAAGCCTATGCACGCGCTTCCGAAACACTTCGCCCGAATGGCTTTGCCGGACCGCTCGGAACAGCATCCGCAGGTGTCATGGCGGATTATGTACTGGTCGATATGTATGCCACAGCAGTGACCGGCCAGATGACGGCAGAGGATGCCATTGCACAGGCGGAAAAGCGCGCCAACCGCTACTACGCCACCTAACCAGTAAAAGCCTTCCGCCGCCGGAACGCGGCGGAAGGCTTTCTTTTAACATTCGAAGCCGACGCAACCGGAGATATCCGATGACAATGACGCCGACTGCAAAACGAAACTCTGGCTTTGGCGCAATGGCCCGCAGCAACACTGCGGTCGGCCTGTTCTTCATGCTGCCTGCAGCAGTATTCCTCATATGCTTTCTCACCTACCCGCTCGGACTGGGTGTCTGGCTCGGCTTCACTGATGCGAAGATCGGTCGCGATGGCATATTCATCGGCCTCGAAAATTATCAGGCTCTGGCCAATGACAGCGTCTTCTGGATGGCAGTCTACAATACGGTCCTCTACACCTTTATCGCATCCGTGCTGAAGTTCGGGCTGGGGCTCTGGCTGGCGATGATCCTCAACGAACACCTGCCTTTCAAATCATTCTTCCGCGCCATTATCCTCCTGCCCTGGGTCGTCCCGACAGTATTGTCCGCGCTCGCCTTCTGGTGGATTTACGATGCGCAGTTTTCAATTGTTTCGTGGTCCTTGATGCAGCTCGGCTGGATCGACGGACCAATCAATTTCCTTGGTGATCCCAATAATGCACGCGCTTCGGTGATCGCCGCCAATGTCTGGCGCGGCATTCCTTTCGTTGCAATCTCGCTGCTTGCAGGCTTGCAGACAATCCCGCAGTCACTGCACGAAGCCGCATCACTTGACGGCGCAACAGGTTGGCAACGTTTCCGCTTCATCACATTGCCGATGCTGACACCGATCATTGCGGTGGTCATGACCTTCTCGGTGCTGTTCACCTTCACCGATTTCCAGCTGATCTACGTGCTGACCAAAGGCGGTCCGGTTAATGCTACCCACCTTATGGCAACGCTATCTTTCCAGCGTGGCATCCCCGGCGGGCAACTTGGCGAAGGTGCAGCCATTGCCGTTGCCATGATCCCGTTCCTCCTCGCTTCCATTCTGTTCTCATTTTTCGGCCTTCAGCGCCGCAAATGGCAACAGGGCGGACAAGATTGAGCGGAGGGAGAACGACAATGAGCATTTCCGAACAAACGACAGTCCAGCCGCTCAACGACGAGGCGCAGGGCATGAGCTATCTCAACCGGCTGCCGCGGCGCATCGTCGTGCTTTACCTGCCACTTCTGGTTTTCATAATCGTGCTGTTGTTCCCGTTCTACTGGATGGCAATCACAGCGGTGAAACCCAATGACCAGCTGACTGATTACAACAATTACAGTCCGTTCTGGGTGGTAAAGCCCACACTTGATCACATCAAATATCTGCTGTTCGAAACCTCCTATCCCGGCTGGCTGTGGAACACGATCGTGGTTTCCGTCTGTGCGACTGTGCTCTCACTGGCTGCATCAGTCTTTGCCGCCTATGCCATTGAACGCGTCCGCTTCTCCGGTTCGCGGCCGGTCGGGCTTCTGATCTTCCTCGCCTATCTGGTGCCGCCTTCAATCCTGTTCATTCCGCTGGCGGTGATCGTGTTCAAATTCGGTATCTACGATACCAAGCTTGCGCTGATCTTCACCTATCCCACCTTCCTCATTCCATTCTGCACATGGCTGCTGATGGGTTACTTCCGCTCGATCCCTTTTGAACTTGAGGAAAGTGCTCTTGTGGATGGTGCATCCCGCTGGCAGATTCTGGTGAGGGTCATATTGCCGCTGGCCGTGCCCGGACTGATCTCTGCAGGCATTTTCGCCTTCACATTGTCGTGGAATGAGTTCATCTATGCACTCACCTTCATTCAATCCTCTGAGAACAAGACTGTGCCGGTTGGCGTGCTGACAGAGCTGGTGCGAGGCGATGTTTTCGAGTGGGGTTCGTTGATGGCGGGCGCACTGTTCGGGTCGCTGCCCGTTGTTATCCTCTACTCGTTCTTTGTCGATTATTACGTTTCTTCCATGACCGGCGCGGTCAAGGAATAACAGGAGTCTGGACCAACCAATATGATCGAAATAGCGCCTGAAACGGCAAAAAGATGCGAGGAGAAATGCGAAGGGCGGGGCCTTCCCCCCGGCCGAGCGGTTCGACACTGCAGCTTGCAGCCGTCTCGGCGTCCGGAGGATATGGTCTTTTCGCCCGCCTACTTTGTCGAAAAGGCTCTACAATGGATAAACATTGCCATCGCCTTTTCTCCTCCTATCCAAACGAAAAGCCTCATACCATTTCGACCAGCTTGGCTGGTCCAGACCCCCCAGGAGCCTTCTCAAAAATGACCACCAACAAAGCCCCGAAAAAACTTCGCTCGCAGGAATGGTTCGACAATCCTGACAATCCGGGGATGACAGCGCTCTATCTGGAGCGCTATCTGAATTACGGCCTCACCCGTGGCGAATTGCAGTCCGGCAAGCCGATCATCGGCATCGCCCAAACCGGCTCGGACATTTCGCCCTGCAACCGTCACCACATTGAACTGGCCAAGCGTGTGCGCGATGGGATTATTGCTGCGGGCGGCATTCCCTTTGAGTTTCCAGTCCATCCGATACAGGAAACCGGCAAGCGTCCGGGTGCCGCGCTTGATCGCAACCTTGCCTATCTTGGCCTTGTTGAAGTTCTCTTCGGTTATCCACTCGATGGTGTTGTGCTGACAATCGGTTGTGACAAGACCACCCCGGCCATGCTGATGGGCGCTGCCACAGTGAACATTCCCGCCATCGCCCTCTCTGTCGGCCCCATGCTGAATGGCTGGCATCGCGGCGAACGCACAGGCTCCGGCACGATCGTCTGGAAGTCCCGCGAGAAGCTTTCTTCCGGCGAAATCAATTATGATCAGTTCATGGATATCGTTGCTTCTTCCGCTCCATCCGTGGGCTATTGCAACACGATGGGCACGGCAACAACCATGAATTCTCTGGCAGAAGCGCTTGGAATGGAATTGCCCGGTGGCGCAGCTATTCCCGCGCCTTATCGCGAACGCGGACAGATTGCCTATGATACCGGCAAGCGTATTGTCGATATGGTACGCGAAGATCTGAAGCCTTCCGATGTCATGACTCGTGCCGCATTCGAAAATGCCATCGTTATCAATTCGGCTATCGGCGGCTCCACCAATGCGCCAATCCATCTCAATGCCATTGCCCGCCATCTGAATATTCCGCTGGATAATGATGACTGGCAGACAATCGGCCATGACGTGCCGCTGCTGGTCAATCTGCAGCCCGCCGGTGAATATCTCGGCGAAGACTACCACCGCGCGGGCGGCGTGCCCGCCGTCGTTGCGGAGTTGATGAAGGCCGGGAAGCTGCCGCATCCATCTGCTGTGACTGTCAATGGTCAGAGTATCGGTTCGAACTGCGAACATGCGGAAAACCTCAACACCGATGTCATCAAGACCTATGATGCGCCGTTGAAAAAGAAGGCGGGTTTCATCAACCTCAAGGGCAATCTTTTCGATAGCGCCATCATGAAGACCAGCGTTATCTCTGACGAGTTCCGCGAGCGCTATCTTTCCAATCCTGACGATCTAGAAGCCTTTGAAGGCATTGCCGAAGTATTTGACGGACCTGAGGATTATCATCACCGGATCGACGATCCTGCGCTTGGCCTCAATGAAAACAGCATTCTGATCATGCGCGGTACGGGGCCTATCGGCTATCCCGGTGCGGCTGAAGTGGTCAATATGCAACCTCCGGCCTATCTGCTGAAACAGGGCATCCATGCGCTTCCCTGCCTCGGCGATGGCCGTCAATCCGGAACTTCCGGCTCGCCGTCGATCCTCAATGCTTCGCCAGAGGCTGCGGTCAATGGCGGTCTTGCGCTGGTGCGTTCGGGCGATCATCTGCGCATTGACCTCAACAAGGGCACCGCAAACATCCTCATCGACGATGAGGAACTGCAGAAGCGCAAGGATGATCTGCTCGCTGCCGGTGGTTATAAATACCCCGCCAGCCAGACCCCTTGGCAGGAAATCCAGCGTGGCATGGTCGGTCAGCTTGATGAAGGTATGGTGCTGAAGCCAGCCGTTGGCTACCAGCGAATTGCCCAGACCAAGGGCCTGCCGCGCGACAATCACTAGGATCAGGACAATACGTCAGACAGATAGAGCGGAGGAAGCATGGCGAATTCCATACGGCGCTATGAAGGACGGCATGCAGTCATTACCGGCGGTGCTTCCGGCATAGGTTTTCGGACAGCAGAGCGGATCGTGTCAGAAGGCGGCACGGTCAGCCTGTGGGATATGGATGCCACAAAGATCGATGAGGCGAAAGCAGCGTTGGGCGCTTCTTCGCATGGCGTCAGGTTGGATGTGTCCGATCCTGATCAGGTCGACAAAGCGACACAGGAAACTGTTTCGACCTTCGGCAAGATCGATGTGCTGATCTGTTCCGCTGGCATCACCGGGCCTAATGCCAAAGTTGCCGACTACCCTATCGATCAGTGGAAGCGTGTCTTCGACATCAATCTACACGGCCTGTTCTACTGCAATCGTTTTGTCGTGCCGGTCATGCAGAAGAATGGCTATGGCCGGATCGTCAATGTCGCGTCCATTGCTGGCAAAGAAGGTAATCCCAATGCCTCTGCCTACAGTGCATCCAAGGCAGCAGTGATCGGCCTGACAAAATCGCTCGGCAAGGAGCTTGTTGGCGATGGAATCACCGTCAATGCGATAACGCCTGCGACAGTGGACACGCCGATTCTCCAGCAATTGAAGCCGGAGTTCATCGATTACATGCTTTCGAAGATTCCCATGCAGCGTTTTGGCAAGGTTGAAGAGCTTGCTTCGTTGATAACGTGGATTGCCAGTGAAGAATGTTCATTCACGACGGGCGCAGTATTCGACATTTCCGGTGGCCGTGCTACATACTAGGCCACTACTCACCAGTGAAGAGAAGGTTGACCAATGAAACTCTTGCGTTATGGCCCGCTTGGCCAGGAAAAGCCCGGTCTTGTCGACAAGGACGGCAAAGTCCGCGATCTTTCAGGGCATGTGAAGGATATTGCCGGCGATGCGATTTCTCCGGAAGGCCTGAAGAAGCTGGCTGCCATTGACCCTGCTTCGCTGCCAATCGTCGAAGTTGAACGCTACGGCGCCTGCGTTTCCGGAACTGGCAAGTTCATCTGCATCGGCCTGAACTATTCCGATCACGCGGCCGAAACCGGCGCGACAGTGCCGCCGGAGCCAATCATTTTCATGAAGGCAACCTCTGCTATCGTTGGCCCGAATGATGATGTTGAAATTCCCCGCACTTCGGTCAAGACCGACTGGGAAGTCGAGCTTGGCGTTGTCATCGGCAAACATGCCAAATATGTCAGCGAAGACGAAGCGATGGATCATGTGGCAGGCTATTGCCTGATCAATGATGTTTCCGAACGCGCATTCCAGGCGGAGCGTCAGGGCCAGTGGACCAAGGGCAAGAGCTGCGACACATTCGGACCGACAGGCCCATGGCTCGTTACCAAGGATGAAGTCAAGGACCCGCAGGACCTGAAGATGTGGCTGGAAGTTAACGGTCACCGCTATCAGGATGGCACATCCGCAACGATGGTCTATGGCGTGAAGTATCTTGTCTCTTACCTGTCGCAGTTCATGAGCCTGCATCCAGGTGACATCATTTCGACAGGCACACCTCCCGGCGTTGGCCTTGGCCAGAAACCGAATGTGTTCCTCAAGGAAGGCGACATCATTACGCTGGGCATTGAAGGGCTGGGCGAACAGCGCCAGCAGGTTGTGCAGGCCTGAACTTCCTGATGGTATAAATCATTATAGCTATTAAGGTGCCGGTACGGTTGTGCCGGCACTTTGTTAGCTGACCTCGTTTCGCAAGGAACATCCGTACAAATGGTTAAGTTGCCACACGCAACTTTTGCATGATGCGATGCCGCTGGTTTCGGCCCGATGCGGCAAAGGGAGATACAAAATGTCCTCAGCTACCAAAGCTGCCCACCCCCCACAGAAAGCTCCGGCGGGAGCAAGCAAGGTCCGGTACATCATTCTGGCGATGTGCTTTCTCGGCCTGACGATGAATTATCTCGACCGCGCCAATATGAGCGTGGCTTTGCCCTATATCGATGCTGAACTCGGGCTCAACCTGACCAATGCGGAAAAGGGCCTGATCTTTGGTGCGTTCTTCTGGGCCTATGATGGCATGATGCTGATCGCAGGCTGGTTCACTGACAAGGTTGGCGCCCGCCGGTCTTTCTCGCTTGCAGCCGTATGGTGGTCCGTGTTCACGGCCCTCACGCCGCTCGCCACCACATTCTGGGGCTTCTTCGGCATGCGGTTTGCATTGGGTGCGGGCGAGGCACCAGCCTATCCCAGCGCAACCAAGGCCGCCTCTCGCTGGTTTCCGAAGAGCGAGCGAGCTTTTGCCACTGCAGTCATCGATTCCGGTTCACGCGTCGGCACTGTTCTGGCATTGCCCATCGTCACCGGCATTATCGCGCTGGCCACATGGCACTATTCGTTCATCATCCTCGGTGCACTCGGCCTCGTCTGGGCGTTCTTCTGGTACATGATGTACCGCGACCCGGCAGATCACCCCGGCGCAAACGATCTTGAGCGTCAATACATCACCGACAATGGCGGACGCACGGAAGACAATGACGATGCGGAAGCTGTGAAAATCCGCTGGCGCGATCTTTTCCGCTATCGCACCATATGGGGCATGATGATCGGCTTCTTCTGCCTGAACTTCGTCATTTATTTCTTCCTGACATGGTTCCCGGATTATCTGAAGAATGCACGTGGCCTCAATCTGGCAGAACTCGGCACCTTTGGCATGATCCCCGGCCTTACGGCAGTTGCTGCGGCATGGGCAGCAGGCATCTGGGCAGATCGCGCAATACGCAACGGTGCCGACGTGACGACAATCCGCAAGATCATCATGGTTGGGGGGTTGCTCGGCGGGGCGGCCATTCTGCCAGCGGCAATGGTGACTTCGCTTTACATGGCGCTGATCTTCCTGGCCATTTCCTATAGCAGCCTTGCCGTTGCGGCGACTGCCATCTGGTCACTGCCAGCGGACGTTGCGCCAAGCTCACACCATGTCGCGTCAATCGGTGGCATCCAGAACTTTGCGTCCAACATCGCGGGCATTATCAGCCCGTTCCTGTTCGGCTATCTGCTCGATGTTTTCAGTGGCAACTACATTCCGTCTTTTGCACTTGCTGCCGGTGTCGCCGTCATTGGTGCATTCAACTACGCGTTCGTGGTTGGCCGTGCAGAACCGCTGCCGGTGCTGCCAGTACGGGCCTGAAACGAATAAAGGGGCGGTGCAGAAGCACCGCCCTTATTCCTTTTAAAGCATTCTCCGAACGTAAAACCGCTTCGCGCTTTTATTGGAATGCTTTTAGTAGTCTTTTTCGAAGAACAGACCCGCGCCGGAATCGCCATCGCTGCCAACGGCACCCTTGGCTTTCAGGTTGGGCGTGATGTCGAGATTGATCGTGCCCTTGGTATTGCCACCGGCACCGGCTTCGACACCCAGATAGATATTATCCCTGATATAGCGTCCGGCACGCACGCCTGCATTGCCTTCGCTGTCGGTGACGACATCAAGGTCATCAAGGCCCGTGCTCTTGCGCAGACTATCAATAAGCGACGAATTTGAACCACCAGCCAGTTCAGCAGCAGCAGTTGCCAGACGGGCTATCTGCAGCGGCGTCAACTCGCTGATTGAGCGGTTGAAGATCAGGCGCGCCATCACTTCATCCTGCGGCAATTCCGGCTGCGAGGAGAACACGATCTGCAGGTCCGATACGCGGCCCTTCACGGTCACGCTGACGGTAATATCGCTGCTTTGCGTCGTGGCCACGAAATTGATCTCAGGATCAAGATCGCCAACGAGTGTCACCTGACCTTCCGTGAAGGTAATGCGCTGACCCAGAATGCCCAGACGGCCACGGATAAGGTCGAAGCCACCGACGGGCTGGATGTTTGTTGCCGGGCCGGTCAACCGGACCGAGCCGCCAATTTCCGCATCAAGACCACGACCGCGCACGAAAATCTTGTTCGGTGCGGTGACGTTGATGTCGAGCTTTACAACACTTGGCCGTGCAGTTGGTGTGGCAACTTCGCGCTGATCAGCCTTGGCACGCTTCAATGTCTGCTGGACCTTTTTTGAAGGGTCCTTGTGCTTTACATCGATGACTGCTGACGAACCGCCGAAATTTTCCGGAACAGTTATTTCGGCGCGGTCGATATTAATGTTGCCAGCAATAACGGGATCACGGGTAAGCGGGCCATTGACGCCAAGCGCACCTGTCACCGTAGCGACGACGAGATTTCCGTCCGCATAACGCGCCTTGTCGAGCTTGATATCGATATTTGCCGGGAAGTTTGCCGCTGCATCGGTCGAAATCGTACCCGTCGCACTGACAGTACCGCCCGTCGAAAGCCCTGCTGTCAGAGTACGGATCGTGACCGTCGTACCTTCCATGCTGCCGAGCAAGGTGATGCGCTGGAGGCGCAAATTGGCTTCCGGATCAATCACCTCTGCGCCATTGGCGGAAAACATGCCGCGTATCTGTGGCTGGGCAAATGTGCCGGTCACATTGGCAGTCACATCAATATTGCCCTTGGCTTGCGTGCCACGATCGGCAAGAAAGCGGTTTGCCAGAGACAATGGAATGTTACCGGTGACATTGATGCCAAGACCATTGCCGGAGATCGGAACTTCGCCACTGGCGGATACTGTAAAGCCCTGCGGTCCATCAACCTTTGCCGAAGACAATGACAGTCGCTCATTGGCAAAGTGTCCCGCCGCATTGAGCTGCAAAGGTGCGAGCCCAGCTTCCTGCAACGGCTTTGCTGATATGCCGGAGCCCTTCAAGTCAAATTCAGCATTGGGTTTTTGCAACGTTCCCGTCACGCGACCACGTCCGGAAATTGCACCTGCAAGGTTCTGGTCCTTGACGATACCATTCAGCGTTGCCAGCGGCAGGCTCTTCAGATCAAGATCGACTGCGAGTTGGCCCTGCGCCAAGGGCACGGAACCGCGCGCCGAGGCATCAAGCCCGTTCGCTCCCGTCAGATGTGCATCAACATTCAGTTGATCTGTCGTAGAGGTGCCCTTAGCGTCAAGATTGAGCGCTTCCAAGCCTGCCTTCTTCAATGCGGCTGCCGTTACAGAACGGGCCTGCATATCGAAGTTTACGTCAGGCTTTTCACGCGTGCCACCGATCTTGGCAGTACCATTGATCTCACCGCCAAGGCCAAGGTCAGGCTTGATCGTATTGGCGATATCCAACGGGAGCTTCTCGATCGCGACTGCCAGATTGAGCGTCTGCGCAACTTCGCCGCTGACGGTGACTTTGCCTTTACCGATGTCCAGAATAATATCGCCGAACGATACGTCGCTGCCGGCAACATTGATTGCGGCAGGCTGGACGAGACGGGCAGCGAGCTTATCGCGTGTCAATTCCGCTTTAGCCAATGAAAGAAGGAAACCCTTGTCTGTCGGCTCAAGCGCGCCGCCGACCGACGTCTTTGCACCATTTTTGAGGGCAGCGTTCAGATTGAAGTTCGTCGTCTTGCCGCTTTGATCGGCCTGTGCATCAAGGCTTGTAATCTCGATGCCGGAGGCCGAGACATTGGCAGCCGTCACAGAGCCGTTTGCGGCAGGGACATTGAAAATATCCTGTGCCACAAGCGCGATATCAGCCTTGCCCACGGCAACATTATTGGCTTTGAGGCTATCTATCTGGCCTTTGACATCGAGGTTCTGCTTATCGTCCTCATGGGAGAGCGCGATCGTTGCATCTGCCTTGCCTGTTGCCTCAACAAGGAAGAGGGCAGCGGCAGTTGAAACATCCGCTGAACTTAGAGTCAGATTGCCTTGCAGCAACCCTTTCTTGTCTTGGGTGACATCACCGCGCAGGCGCGTTCCACCAGCAATGAATTGCAGGTTGCTCAGGCGCTTCTCATCCTTGCGCACGGCGATTTCCGTCGCCAGATCAGCGCGGATACCGTCCAGAAACGCAAGACCTGAAAGCTTGCCATCGACATTATCCTCTACCAGCGTTCCATTGAACGAGATATCGCCTTGCGTCAGCTTGCGGCCAGACAATGTGCCCTGCGGCACCCCGGCATTGAAGGCGAGTGCGATGATCTTGTCCTGCCCGCGTGCACTGCCTTTGACTTTCAGCGCACCACCGGCTTTTTCAGAAAGCAGAGCCAGATCGGTAAGATCGAGCCCGAAATCGAAATTCGCTGCACCGCTGGCAAAAGTACCGTTCGCGGTAACAAGGGTCTGCGGATTTTCGACTTTGAAGTTCTTGGCACTCAGACCATTTTCACCACGCGCCAGACCACCGGTTATCCGCGTTTCGCCTGCAAGCACTTTGTCTGCCGCATCTATACCAAGCTTCATGCCAGTGGCATTGCCATCCAGCATCAGATCGAAGCCGCCGGTCAGCGGTTCAACAAGGCCATTGGCTTTCAAATCTAGTGAACCAGCCATGTCGCGACCGGCAAGTGCCGAGAATGGCGAAATGCTTGAGGCTTTCACCAGGATATCGCCACGATAGGCCAGTTCGTTTATCGTTCCAGCCAGCGAAGCGCTGAGGCCGTTAGCCGCGACCAGAGCTTGAGTGAGATTGACAGGTGTACCGGCCCTCCAGTCACCATTGATCTTCAGCTGAATGAGTTCACCGAGCGCCTCTGCAATATCCGCACGCTTGGCTGTAATGCCGGATATGTCGCCATTCACATCATAGGTCAGTGAGCGGGCAGTCGGACTGTCAATATTCTGGGCGAGGCCCTTTGCAACCAGATTGACGGACTTGGCCGCAAACATGTCTGTTGTCAGGCTGGTGACTTCCAATGTGCTCGACCATGCATCATTTGCATTGGTGCCGAAATCCACGGCGAATACGGCTTTATCGACCGTGGTCTGTCCGCCAGCAACGGGCAGGATAACCTTCTTGCCTGTTGGGTCAGCAATCGTTGCGTCGACTTTGAGACTACGCAAAAAACCGTCATTCGTGGTCTCGCCTGTCGCATCAACAACGAGCGCATTGCTTTTGATGTTGAGGCGATCAAGGGCAAAGCCGCCAGCATCCCGCACAACACCATTGAATATCAGAGCGGTATCATTGCCAAAGAAATCCCGGAAAACTGGTGGTATCAGCGCTGCGACTTCGCCATCCAGCGTCGTCTTGAAGCCAAGCCCATCGGCTTGCCTGTCGATCTTGGTGTTGCCGGTGAGGACGCGTTTCCCCGCTGCATCCAACGTCAGTTGCAAAGCAAGATCACTTAACGGACCGGAGCCCTTGAGAGCCATAATGACAGGCGGGCGGCCTTCAATATTGAGAAGGTTCGCCATGATACCATTGGCTGGCTCGTTCAGCGAAAGATCGAGCTCGAGCTGCTGGCTTTCATTGGCATAGGCTGCCTTGATGCTGAAATCACCACCGGGACCATCGAGCCGCTTGATCTGCAGATTGGAATCGAGCGAACCACCATCAAGCGTCAGGTTACCTGCGGCGGAAATCTCGGATTTCAGACCAAAAACCGTATCGCCAAAAGCGACACGGCCGATCTTCAATTCCTGCAGAATGACTGCCAGCGGCAATTCCGGCAGGCTGAAGCCTTTTGCTTCCGGCGATGGCAGGCTTTCATCCGGCAATGGCTTGCGCATGACATCGATACTGTCCGCAGCCAGCGTATTGATATCCAGCCGGCCACGCAGCAATGCAAGGCGGCTCCAGACAATCTTGGCATTGGTGACTTTGAGCCAGATACCTTCACGGTCGGCGACAGTGATGCTGCCAATATTCGCTTCTGAGGAAAGCACGCCTTGAATATCGGAAATCACGATCTGGCGATTGGGTGTCGAAAGCTGGTTTTCAACAAAGCTCAGAAAATACGACTTCTCGGCTTCGGGACTGGCAGGCGCAGGTGATTGCGCCACAGACGGGCCAACAATAAGAAGCAGGAGAAGGGTTGCAAGAATCCGGATCAAAACGCCTGTCCTATGCCAACGTAGAATGCAAAACTGGGGTCGTCATCGGTCCGGTCAAGCGGTACGGCGACATCAAGCCGGATCGGACCAAGGCCGGTATTATACCTTATGCCCGCACCCACGCCGAGGCGCATGTCCTCGGCAAAATCCGGGAACGACTCTTCACCGACATAACCGGCATCAACAAAGGCCACCGCACCAATTGTATCGGTGAATCGCACACGGGCTTCCACTGAGCTTTCGATAAGCGAGCGGCCACCGATCACATAATCATCGCCATCGCGACTGACATTCACGCCAATATTGCGATAGGCATAACCGCGTACGGAACCGCCACCGCCAGCGAAGAACAATTGATCCGGCGGAAGCTCGCCAATTTCAGCACCGACAATGGAACCGAGCTTCAGGCGTCCGGCGAGGACAAAGCGATCCTCGGCTCCAAAGCCGTAATAGGTGCGGCCTTCAGCCGTAAACTTGGTGGCGAAATTGCCGTACTCGACTTCGTAGAACGGCGACAACAACCCTTCGAGATAGTAGCCGTTCTTGGGATCGACCTTGCTGTCTCGGCTATCATAGGTCAGGCCGCCGAGCACACCAACGGTGAGAAAATCGCGGCTGTCGAAAAAATCATCTTCAAAGTTTGACTTGGAAACAATTGCCGTCAGTTTACCGGAAAGTTCGTCCGAGAAGATATGGGTCAGCCCGGCTTCAGCAGTGACTGATGTCTGCGTATAGGCATCAAGTACCTTGCGCTCGCCAATCAGCGAAGAAATGAAATCTGTATCGGGAGTCCAGACGCCGGGCTTGGTGAAGCTGACACCCAACATGTAATTGTAATCCTGCGGATCGTAGGACTGTCCGCCAATACCGCCAACCTTGGCATCAAAACGCAGACGTTCAGCACGGCCGAAGAGATTGCGGTGCTGCCAATAGGTTTCGAAGCCTGCCCCGTCCAGTGTCGAGTAGCTGCCGCCGACGCCGAACCGGCGCAGTTTCTGTTCCTGTACGGCAACGGTTATCGGCAAAAGCCCATCGCTTGTGATGGCGTCTGCTTCTTCAATACGGGCAGACCGGAACACCTCAAGACGCGACAGGCGTTTCTTGGCGCGCTCTATCTCGTCGGGATCATATTCCCGGCCGGGTTCAAGCCCAGTGATGAAAGCAACAAACTCCGGGTCCATGCGCTCAGTGCCGGTAACTTGTGTCTGGCCGAAGGATGCACGGCGACCCGGATCAACGTCGATGGTCGCATCAACTTTGCTGTTGTCATGATCGGCGGTAACTTCGCGCGAAACAATCTTCGCTTTGGGGTGCCCCTGCTCGCGCCATGCATCGACGGCTAGACGCTCAGCCTTTACGATGGCGGTTGATCGGGCAACCTCTCCAACTGCAAATCCCTGTTTCTCCGGCAGGTCGACAATGTCTTTCCTGTCCACTGGCGGCGGCGCGACGTTTTTGATGCGCGCGGTGGAGAAAAGAAATTGCGGGCCGGGATCGACCGAAATCGCCACTGTTGCAGTTTCAGGCAAAACAGTATCAGGAGGCAGATCACTGGCCTCGCGGCCGTCCACCTTGATGCTGATATTACCGCCATAGCGGCCATCGGCATAAAGCGCGCCAAGAATACGGCGGTAATCGCCTCGGGCTTTTGCGAGAAGCCCAGCAGCGCCAGAGGCAGGCTTTTCCTTGTCGGCGAAAAGACCGGAAGCCCCTTCGACAAGCTTCTTGGTCTCTTCGTTTTCTTCGTTGGCGATCTCTACCGTATATTTTTGCGGGTCGGCGATGACGGAATCCGCATCGTCTTCCTTCTTTTCACCCCAAAGATGAATGCCAAAAATATCGAACGCATGCGCAGGCGATACGAGGGCTGAGCAAGCCAGCAAAGCGGCGGCAAACAAACTGGCCTGTGGGCGCTTGAAGTCCATCAACCAGTAAAATCCCTAACTCAAACAAAGTGACACAAACCAACAGGTATGATTACGCCATATCCTGTGATCGTTAAAATTCGCCTCTCTAGCTTAAGAAAACGATAACATGGTGATTCATACAGGCCAACCCGCAAAGACCAACACCAACCCCATGCTCGCTGGCGTTGTGTCCATATCGCCACAATATGGGGTATTTCCCGCACTCCCTTACTTGATCACTTTTTATTAGAAGTATGCAATAAGTCGGCGCGCAATGCGTTTTGGACCGGGTGAACATTGCGCTGCCCGCGCAACCCCAATAGGCTAGGGCAGATAAAACAGTCCCTCCGGAGCATATAGATGAAACCCGTATTCCTGCAGCTGCAATGCTTTCCCGGTAAAACCTATGAAGTGGCAGCTGCCCTGTTCGAGCGCGAAATCGTCTCGGAACTCTACTCCACCAGCGGCAACTTTGACCTGCTGGCCAAGATTTACATTCCCGAAGATCAGGATGTCGGCAAGTTCATCAATGACAATGTCCTCGACATTCAAGGCATAGCGCGCTCGCTCACGACCATGACCTTCACGGCATTTTGACAACCCGCGGCGATTTTAACGTGACAACCGAGACATTACGTCTCGTTTCATGCGATAATGATGTCCCCTATGTAATGAGTGCAATAAAACAGCCTCATTCGGGTAACAAAATTCCATTCTTTGCTTGGGAAGCAGTTCTTCTATAGACTGGTTCTTTCGCAATTCACTATCAGGATAGTTTTAAAATGCCGCCCTATCGTTCACGTACAACCACACATGGCCGCAACATGGCCGGTGCCCGCGGCCTATGGCGCGCAACCGGCATGAAGGACGAGGACTTCGGCAAGCCAATTATTGCCGTGGTGAATTCGTTCACGCAGTTTGTGCCGGGACATGTGCATCTGAAGGATCTTGGCCAGCTTGTGGCGCGCGAAATCGAAAGCGCAGGTGGCGTCGCCAAGGAATTCAACACGATTGCGGTCGATGACGGCATCGCCATGGGACATGATGGCATGCTCTATTCGCTGCCATCGCGCGAAATCATTGCCGACAGTGTCGAGTATATGGTCAACGCCCATTGTGCCGATGCCATGGTCTGCATTTCCAACTGCGACAAGATCACGCCCGGTATGCTCATGGCAGCTTTGCGCTTGAACATCCCTGTCGTTTTCGTTTCCGGTGGCCCTATGGAAGCCGGCAAGGTTGTCTGGGAAGACAAGGAAAAGAAGCTCGATCTGGTCGATGCCATGGTCGCAGCCGCCGATGACCGCATTTCCGATGAGGAAGTAACGGCTATTGAGCGTTCCGCCTGCCCCACCTGCGGTTCCTGCTCCGGCATGTTTACCGCCAATTCGATGAACTGCCTTACCGAGGCACTCGGGCTTTCCTTGCCGGGCAATGGCTCGACACTGGCAACCCATGCGGATCGCCGCCGCCTTTTCGTTGAAGCCGGACATCTGGTTGTTGATCTGGCCCGCCGTTATTACGAGCAGGATGATGAGACTGCGCTTCCGCGCTCCATCGCGTCGTTTGCTGCTTTCGAGAACGCCATGACGCTCGACATTGCCATGGGCGGATCAACAAATACGGTTCTGCATCTGCTTGCGGCCGCGCATGAGGGTGAAGTCGATTTCACCATGAGTGATATCGACCGGCTGTCGCGCCGCGTGCCGGTGCTTTGCAAGGTTGCTCCTGCTGTTGCCAATGTGCATATGGAAGACGTGCATCACGCGGGCGGCGTCATGGGCATTCTCGGCGAGCTTGATCGTGCGGGTCTGCTCGATACCTCGGTCTATTCCGTTCACGCCGCCAATCTTGGTGCGGCGCTTGATCGCTGGGATGTTGTACGCAGCAAGAACCAGTCTGTTCATGATTTCTTCAAGGCGGCTCCTGGCGGCGTGCCAACACAGGTCGCATTCAGTCAGGACCGCCGCTTCGCGGATGTTGATCTGGACCGCGAAAAGGGCGTCATCCGCAATGCGGAACATGCCTATTCCAAGGATGGCGGTCTGGCGGTGCTTTACGGCAACCTTGCGGAGGATGGCTGTATCGTCAAAACCGCAGGCGTCGATGAGTCGATCCTGAAGTTCTCCGGCCCTGCCCGGATTTTCGAGAGCCAGGACAGCGCTGTGTTGGGTATTTTGAATGGTGGGGTCAAGCCTGGTGATATTGTGCTGATCCGTTATGAGGGTCCGCGTGGCGGCCCCGGCATGCAGGAAATGCTTTATCCAACCAGCTATCTGAAATCAAAGGGCCTCGGCAAAGCCTGCGCCCTCATCACTGATGGACGCTTCTCCGGCGGATCATCCGGCCTTTCAATCGGCCACGTTTCTCCGGAAGCCGCCGAAGGCGGCTTGATCGGTCTGGTGCAGGAAGGCGATGTTATCGATATCGACATCCCGAACCGCAAGATTCACCTTGCTGTTGATGATGCCGTTATTGCTGATCGGCGTGCCCATATGGAAGCCAAGGGCACAGCAGCCTGGAAGCCCGAGGAAAAGCGCAAGCGCAAGATTACGACCGCACTTCGTGCCTATGGTGCGATGGCAACCAGCGCTGCCCGTGGCGCTGTGAGGCAAATCCCTGATCATTGGGAGTAAGGTGAAGCGCTACGCGCGTTATCTCTCCCCTTTGTGGGAGAGAATGTGATTTCAGCATCTTAGCTCTTGCTAAGTGCTAGAAATCGCAAGAGAGGGGATTCATAATTTATTACCCCCTCTCTTGGCTTTTCTAAGGATTTAGCCAAAAAGCTAAATCCAAGAAAACCCTTTCTCCCCCACAAGGGGGGAGATAAGAGCCTTACTTCGCTGCGTCGGTAACCTTAGTCGTCCAAGCGCCTTCCGGCTTCTTGGTGATTACCGGGTCCGAACCACCACCGAGCAAGGTTTCAACTGTGCGGTCGGCAGCAGCTGTATCAAGCACACCATCTGAACCTTCGGTCAGCTTGTTGATTTCAGCAACCATGCGCTTCTGATGCTTTTCGGTCTGAGCGCCGCTCGCATCATTGTCGAGGACAATGGTCGCGGCTTCATCAGGATTGGCGCGGGCATATTCCCAGCCCTTCATCGAGGCCTTGACGAAACGTGCCAACTTTTCAACCATTGCCGGATCGTCGAGGCTCTTCTGCAGGACATAAAGGCCGTCTTCGAGCGTTGCTACCTTCTCGTCCTCATATTTGAAGGTCACGAGCTGATCTTCCGGAATGCCTGCATCAATGACCTGCCAATATTCATTATAGGTCATGGTGGAAATGCAGTCGGCCTGTTTCTGGATCAATGGATCAACATTGAAGCCCTGCTTGAGAACTGTAACGCCTTCCGGCCCTCCATCGGTCTTGAGACCGAGATGGTTCATCCATGACAGGAATGGATATTCATTGCCGCCAAACCATACGCCGAGTGTCTTGCCCTTGAAATCTTCGGGCTTTGTAATACCGGTTTCCTTGCGGCAGGTCAGCATCATGCCGGAGCGTTTGAAAGGCTGCGCAATATTGACGAGAGGCAGGCCCTTTTCGCGCGTTGCAAGCGCAGACGGCATCCAGTCAACCACCACGTCGGCCCCGCCGCCGGCGATGACCTGTGGAGGGGCTACATCCGGCCCACCCGGTTTGATCTCTACATCGAGGTTTGCTTCTTCATAGAAGCCTTTGTCTTTGGCAACGTAATAGCCGGCGAACTGCCCCTGTGTGACCCATTTGAGCTGGAGGGTAAGCTTGTCAGCCGCCAGCGCTGAGCCGGCCATGAGCGTGCTGATGGCCAGCCCCAACGAGAGTGCAATGGTTTTTTTCACGTTTTAGTTCTCCTCTGTTCTTGTTTTTAAAGTTGTTTTTCAAGTCCTGTAAGAAGGGTGCCAGAAAGTGACGGCCCTTTCGACAAGCGTAATCAGCCCGTAGGAAAGCGAACCGGCAAGAGCGGCAACGAATATCTCGGCCCACACCATATCGACATTCATGCGGCCAACCTCCGCCGATATGCGAAAGCCCATGCCGACAATCGGTGAGCCAAAAAACTCGGCAACAATCGCGCCAATCAGCGCCAGCGTCGAGTTTATCTTCAATGCGTTGAAAATAAACGGCATCGCGGCAGGCAATCGGAGTTTCAGCAATGTCTGGCCATAGCTAGAGCCATAGGTGCGCATCAGATCACGCTCCATCGCTCCGGAAGCGGCAAGCCCGGCAACAGTATTCACCAGCATGGGAAAGAACGTCATGATGACAACGACAGCGGCCTTTGACTGCCAGTAGGAGCCGAACCACATGACCATGATAGGAGCAATGCCGACGACAGGCAAAGCTGCGACGAGATTGCCGATGGGCAATAGGCCTTTACGCAGGAAGGGCACACGATCGACAATGATCGCAGCAAGAAAACCAGAACCGCAGCCCATGACATAGCCGGCAATTGCTGCCTTCAGATAGGTCTGCTGAAAATCCGCCCAGAGCGTCGGCACCGAGGCCGCTATACGTGAGGCAATCATGGACGGTGGCGGCAGCAGGATCGCCGGAACGCCAAAACCGCGCACGATCACTTCCCAAAGGATGAGCAGCCACGCGCCGAACAGGACGGGCAATGCCAGATTTATCAGGCGTTGCGCATCGGGAGACGCAAGGCGCCAACCGGCAAGCCTTTGTACGCTCAGCCAGGCCAGAAGCCACGCGGCGATAACCATGCACCAGTAACCGAGCGCAGCACCAGCCGGGCCCATCGAACCAAGCAGTGATATGAGGCTGTAAGCCGTGATGTGAACGAGAACGAGCAGGGCAATCGTGGAAGAAGTGGACGCTGAAGCAAACAGCGCGACAGCAGCGGCGGCAAAAAGGACTATTGGAGCACTATAGGACAATGTGCTTTGCACGTCAGCGCCTGTCGAAAATACCAGTGAGACTGCCGAGAGGACAAAGGCGCCTATGGCCAAAGGTGAACGCGAAATCCTCATGATCGCACTCCCATACGCCGGTTAACCAGCGTCGAAATGATGCCGATCAGGCTGACAAGGATAGCGGCCATCAATGCGGCAGCGATCAAAGCCGCCCAGATCTGGACAGTTTGTCCGTAATAGGAACCAGCCAGAAGGCGCGCGCCAATACCCGCCACTGCGCCAGTTGGCAGCTCACCAACAATAGCGCCGACAAGGCTGATCGCGACGGCTATTTTCATCGACGTGAAGAGATAAGGCATGGAGGCGGGCCAGCGTAATTTCCAGAAAACTTGCGCCTTTGAAGCGTTATAGGTTCGCATCAGATCAAGATGCATGATTTCCGGCGAGCGCAGGCCTTTGACCATGCCGACGGCGACGGGAAAAAATGACAAATAGGTCGAGATCATCGCCTTGGGCAAAAGCCCTGTAATATTAACCGCATTGAGCACCACGATAATCATCGGGGCAATGGCAAGTATCGGCACTGTTTGCGACGTGATGATCCACGGCATAAGACTCTTGTCGAGCGTGCGCGAATGCACAATGGCAATCGCCAGAAGAATACCGAGCAGCGTTCCGAATGCGAAGCCGAGGAGCGTAGACGATAAGGTTACGCCGCCATGATAGATGAGGCTGCGTTTGGATGTCGGGGAAATATCAAAAACTGTCTTGCGGATTTCTGCGGCGACTTGATGCGGAGCGGGCAAAACCGGCCTCTCTTGCACCATCGTATTGGCAATCAGCTGACTGGTGGAAATGGTCGTGTTGGCACGTGCCGCCTGGTCACGCTCAAAAGGTGCATTGAGGAATATTGCAAACCCATACCAGAGCACGAGAATGACCAAAAGGATTGTTCCGACCGGGATTACCCTGTCGTGGAGCATGGCTGAAAAGCCTTTACGCTCCTCCATCATAAATGCGCCTCGTCATAGGAATGACCATGACGCAGACCTTCGCGGACCCGATGGGCAATTTCAAGAAACTCCGGTGTCTCGCGAATATCGAGCGTGCGTTCTGAACCCAGATTGCAATCAATGATTTCGTGAATGCGGCCGGGGCGCGGACTCATGACCACAATTTTGGTTGAGAGAAACACCGCCTCCGGGATCGAGTGTGTGACAAAGATCACGGTCTTCTGCGTCTTGGCCCAGAGCTTCAACAATTGCTCGTTGAGATGATCGCGGACGATCTCATCAAGAGCACCGAATGGCTCGTCCATCAAAAGCATATCCGGATCGAAGGATAATGCGCGGGCGATGGATGCGCGCTGCTGCATGCCACCAGACAATTGCCACGGAAACTTCTTGTCGAAACCGGCAAGGTTGACCAGTTCAAGGTTTTTGGCGATGCGCGCCTTGCGCTCTTCCTTGGGAATTCCCATCACCTCCAGCGGCAGGGAAATATTGCCGCCAATGGTACGCCATGGGTAAAGCGCGGCCGCCTGAAACACATAGCCATAGGCACGCTTTTCCCGCGCTTGCGAGGGCGTCATGCCGTTGACTGATATGCTGCCCGATGTCGGTTGCTCCAGATCGGCAATCACCCGCAACAGGGTGGTCTTTCCACAACCGGACGGGCCGATGAAGGAAACGAACTCGCCGCTATTGACTGCAAGGTTGATGTTGGAAAGGGCGTTGACCGGCCCGTCATTGGTTTGGAAGACCAGCGACAAATCCTTGACGTCAATTACATTTTTTGGCGCCGCATCAGCCATTATCTTTGCCTTGGGTCGAAGCGCGACGACTGTCATCAGACGCCTGCCGGAATATTCTTTGGATCACGCTCCACTCTACGCGGTGCGGTCAATTCCTTCCAAGTGGAAAGTGCGCGGCTTGCAGAGGGATTGGCCTCACGTTCTACAAAACGCCCGCTGCCTGTCGGCGCGATTACCTCGCCATCCTTATAGGCAATCTCTCCGCGCGAAAGCGTGATGCGTGGCAGGCCTGTGACCTCAATGCCTTCAAAGACATTATAGTCGATGGCGGATTTTTGCGACTTTGCAGAAATGACCTTGGTTGCGTTCGGGTCCCAGATGACAATATCCGCGTCGGAACCCGGCAATATGGCACCCTTGCGCGGATATATATTGAGAATCTGCGCAATGTTGGTGGATGTCGCGGCTACAAATTCGTTCGGGGTCAGGCGTCCTGTCCGTACGCCCTTCGTCCATAGCACGGGCATACGATCTTCAAGCCCACCTGTGCCGTTCGGTATCTTGGTAAAATCACCGACGCCAAAACGCTTTTGCTCAGTGGTGAAAGCACAATGGTCCGTTGCGACAACTTGCAGGCTTCCCGATGCCAGACCGGCCCACAATCCATTCTGGTTGATCTTGTCACGGAAGGGCGGAGACATGACGCGGCGGGCGGCATAGTCCCAATCCTCGTTCTTGTATTCGCTTTCATCGAGAACAAGATGCTGGATCAGTGGTTCGCCATAAACACGCATGCCCTTGGCGCGCGCACGACGGATGGCTTCGTGTGACTGTTCACAGGAGACATGCACGATATAAAGCGGCACGCCTGCCTGATCCGCGATCATGATGGCGCGATTGGCCGCCTCGCCTTCAATTTCCGGCGGACGCGAATAGCCATGGGCTTCAGGCCCGGTATTGCCTTCAGCCAGTAATTTTTGCTGAAGATGGGCAACGACATCGCCATTTTCCGCATGAACCAGCGGCATGGCGCCAATCTCGGCGCAACGCAGGAAGGATGCGAACATTTCGTCGTCATCCACCATCAGCGCGCCCTTATAGGCCATGAAATGTTTGAACGTATTGATACCGCGCTCGACAACCTTCGGCATTTCATCAAAAACCTGCTTGTTCCAGCCGGTTATCGCCATGTGGAAAGAATAATCAGTGCGCGCCTTGCCCGCTTTTTGGAACCAGTCCTGCAATGCTGCGAGCAGCCCATCTTCGCCCGGAAGAACAAAATCGACGACCATGGTGGTCCCGCCCGCTAAAGCAGCGGCTGTACCAGTGTCGAAATCATCGCTGGAATGGGTGCCCATGAAAGGCATTTCAAGATGCGTGTGCGGATCAATACCGCCGGGCATGAGAAAGCAGCCCGTTGCATCAATGACCTCATCGCCTGCAAGATCATTGCCGATTGCAGCGATCTTGTCACCGTCGATCAGCACGTCCGCTTTGTAGGTGCGGTCGGCGGCAATAATCGTGCCACCTTTGATCAGTTTCGTAGCCATGTGTTCGTTCCCCTTTTTGGTCTTTTGCCGAACATGCTGCTGTGTGTGAATCTAGATCAGGCTTGAATCTCCGCCGTCTCCAGAACCGCATGCAGCAGGACGTCAGTTCCGGCAGCAGCCCATTCTTTCGAGATTTCCTCATCCTCATTGTGGCTGAGGCCATCAACGCAAGGACACATCACCATCGCAGTCGGAGCAACACGGTTGATCCAGCAGGCATCATGACCCGCACCGGAAACAATATTGCGGTGACTGTAGCCCAGACGCTCAGCCGCATTGCGCACTGCTGTCACGCAGCCTTTGTCAAATGTGACCGGATCGAAATGTCCCGCCTCTTCGATTTCAATGCTCAGGCCAAGTTCCTTGGCGATTTCCGGTGCTTTCGCTTCAATTTCAGTCTTCATGGCTGTAAGCGTAGCCAGATCCGGCGAGCGGATATCGACCGTAAACACCACTTTACCGGGGATGACATTGCGCGAGTTCGGATAGACATCAACATGGCCGATTGCACCGACCGCACTGGGTTGATGTGCCATGGCGACATTGTGAACCAGCTCGGTAATACGCGCCATGCCGAGACCGGCATTCTTGCGCATGGGCATGGGTGTCGAGCCTGTGTGGCTCTCCTTGCCCGTCAACGTGATCTGCAGCCACCAAAGTCCCTGCCCATGCGTGACAACGCCGATGTCCTTGCCTTCCGCTTCCAGGATGGGTCCCTGTTCGATATGCAGTTCAAACAGCGCATGTATCTTGCGGGCACCGACTTTCTCATCGCCTTTCCACCCTATCCGCTCAAGCTCGTCACCGAACTTTTTGCCCTTGGCATCTTCGCGATCATAGGCCCATTGCTCATCGTGAATGCCAGCAAAAACCCCTGAAGCCAGCATGGCCGGTGCGAAGCGTGTGCCTTCCTCATTCGTCCAGTTGACGACGACAATCGGATGCTTGGTCTTGATATTAAGATCATTGAGTGTGCGGATCAGTTCCAACCCGCCAAGAACGCCCAGCACACCATCATATTTACCGCCTGTTGGCTGTGTATCCAGATGGCTCCCTACATAGACGGGCAAAGCGTCGGGATCTGTGCCTTCGCGGGTGAAAAACATATTACCCATGGTATCAACACCCATGGTCAGCCCGGCGTTCTCGCACCAGGACTGAAACAAATGGCGGCCTTCGCCATCCTCATCGGTCAGGGTCTGGCGGTTGTTACCACCGCGCAAACCCGGCCCGATCTTGGCCATTTCCATGAGGCTGTCCCAGAGCCGGTCGCCATTGATCCGAAGATTTCCTGTCAGCGACATTTGCCTGTTCCCTATGCGAGATTCTTCAACACGTCAGCCAGTGTATCGAACAGGTGTTCGATCTGGCCTTTGCTGATGGTCAAGGGCGGCGACAGCGCAATGATATCGCCAGTCGTGCGGATCAGCACACCCTTCTCATAGGCATTCAGGAAAGCCTGAAACGCACGCTTGGTCGGCGCACCTTCTATAGGCTGAAGCTCAATGGCACCGATCAGTCCGAGATTTCGAATGTCGATGACATTCGGCAATCCTTTGAGCCCATGCAGCGCATCCGCCCAATAATCGGAAAGCTCAGATGCGCGAGTCAGTAGCCCTTCTTCTTCGTAAGTATCAAGCGTTGCCAGAGCGGCGGCACAAGCGACGGGATGACCTGAATAGGTGTAGCCGTGGAAAAGCTCGATCAGATTTTCAGGACCATTCATGAACGCCTGATAGATGTCCGACGAGGCAAACACGGCACCCATTGGAATAACCCCGCTGGTGATGCCTTTTGCAGTGGTGACGAGATCAGGCACGACGCCGAAATAGTCAATCGCAAAGGGTGTTCCAAGGCGGCCAAACCCGGTGATGACCTCATCAAAGATCAGGAGAATATCATTCTTGGTGCAAATCTCGCGCAGGCGCTTGAGATATCCCTTTGGCGGAATGAGAACGCCGGTCGACCCTGCCACGGGTTCTACGATGACTGCCGCAATATTTGATGCGTCATGCAGAGCAATGACTCTTTCCAGATCATCGGCAAACTCGACGCCATATTCCGGTTCGCCGCGCGTATAGGCATTACGTGCCAGATCGTGGGTATGGCGGATATGGTCAATTCCGCCGAGCGCATTGCCGAAAGTCTTGCGGTTGCCGGAAATGCCGCCAACGGAAATGCCGCCAAAACCGACACCATGATAACCGCGCTCACGGCCGATCAACTTGACCTTGGTGCCATTGCCCTTGGCACGATGATAGGCGAGC
The DNA here is from genome assembly GCF_000282595.1 of Phyllobacterium sp. YR531. Taxonomy (GTDB): domain Bacteria; phylum Pseudomonadota; class Alphaproteobacteria; order Rhizobiales; family Rhizobiaceae; genus Phyllobacterium. The sequence continues at coordinate 298,609 of NZ_AKIZ01000035.1, read as the reverse complement.
GCAATCTTCAGCGCGGTATCGACCGATTCAGAGCCGGAATTGGTAAAGAATACATGGTCAAGCGGCGATGGCAGCATGGCGGCAAGACGGGCAGCCAGCTCAAATGCCTTGGGGTGACCCATCTGGAATGCCGGCGCATAATCCAGCTCTGCAACCTGCTTTTGAACTGCTTCTACAATCTTCGGGCGGCCATGACCGGCATTGCAGCACCAGAGGCCAGCAGTGCCATCAAGAATTTCGCGACCATCATGAGACTTGTAGTGCATGTCTTTAGCACTGACGAGGAGGCGGGGATTTTGCTTGAACTGCTTGTTTGCCGTGAAAGGCATCCAGAACGCGTCGAGATTGTTTGTCCCCAGTGCCGCTTTAGACATGTGACGAAGCCTCCTGATTGCGGATATTACCGCTTGTTTTGTGTTCCCGAATGATTGAACCTTTGGTGGATTCAAAAACCAATTGCCAAAAACTTGACTAGTTGGTCAAAATGCAGGCTAGAAGAGCATAGTTAGGTGGTCAAGCGCTTTATAGGCATTTCAACCCGTTGCAAGTGATAGCGGAATTGCCATTTTGTCGCGGGTGGGTGGAGTAATCGGTAGATGGCGAAAGCTGCAAAGCAGAAGACCAGTGGCGGACCGGAAAAAACGACCCGTATTCAGGAAATCAACCGCCGCCTGATCCTTGATGCGGCGCTTGATGTTTTCTCAACCTATGGCTTTCGTGGCACGACAATCGACCAGATCGCCGAGAAAGCCGGCATGTCTAAACCGAACCTGCTTTATTATTTTCCCCGCAAGCAGAACATCTATGTGACGCTGCTGGAAGAAACCTTGACCGAATGGCTTGCGCCCCTTGCGGACATTGATCCCGAGGGAGATCCGATCGAACAGCTTCGCAAGTACATCACGCTCAAGATCAAAATGTCCGAAAGTCACCCGGAAGCTTCGCGATTATTCGCCAATGAGGTGCTGCATGGCGCACCGGCGATCAGTGACTTTCTTGCCAAGCACCTGAAGCCACTGGTGGATGAGAAAGCCGTCGTCATCCGCCGCTGGGTAGGTGAAGGAAAGCTTGCGCCCGTTGATCCCTACCATCTGATTTTCATGATCTGGGCAACCACCCAGCACTATGCGGATTTCGATGTTCAGGTCCGCGCCATCATGGGCAGCCAGGTTGGTCGTCCCGGCTTCCGCGAGCAAACGGCACAGGCTGTGCTGAGTATCATTCTCAACGGGATACGACCGCGCGATTGAATATGGTGGTTACTTAGCCTTTGCACCGGCTCTGCGCGTGGTTCGACGGGACTCACCATGAGGAAAGTTGTAGGGCTGCAAAGCCAACCTGCACTGCCACAGAACTAGACTCCTGTGCAAATTAATACGTTCCTCATGGTGAGCCCCGTCGAACCACGCAAAAACGGCATTGCAAGCCGGAGGTTGAGTTAACTCCTTTACTCCGCCGCGACCTTAGCCATTGGATTGTTCGGATGGGTTGTCCAGTTGGCATAATCGGGTCGAACTGGTGTTTTGGTGCGTGGGTCAACACCCGAGATCATCGGCACCATATCAATGCAATTTTCGACCGGGCAAACATTAACGCATAGGTTGCAGCCCACGCATTCCTCATCAATCACCTCGAAATGCCGGACCCCATCGACCATTGACGTGATCGCCTGATGCGATGTGTCTTCGCACGCAATGTGGCAGCGGCCGCATTTAATGCAGAGATCCTGATCGATTTGCGCTTTGGTGATGTAGTTGAGGTTGAGATACTGCCAGTCAGTAACATTGGGAACGGCCATGCCACGAAAATCTTCGATGGAACTGAAACCGCGAGAGTCCATCCAGTCAGACAGGCCGGAAATCATTTCCTGGACTACTTTGAACCCATAGGTCATCGCCGCAGTACAGACCTGAACATTGCCGCAGCCGAGCGCAATGAATTCTGCCGCATCGCGCCATGTGGTTATACCGCCGATGCCCGAGATTGGAAGGCCGCGCGTTTCCGCATCGCGGGCAATTTCCGCGACCATGTTCAATGCAATCGGCTTGACTGCCGGACCGCAATAGCCCCCATGCGAGCCCCGTCCATCAATGGAAGGATTGGGCGCAAATGTATCGAGATCAACCGAAACAATGGAATTGATCGTGTTGATCAATGAAACCGCGTCAGTGCCACCAGACTTGGCAGCGCGAGCGGGCTTGCGCACATCCGTAATGTTCGGCGTCAGCTTGGTGATGACGGGCATGCGCGTATATTGCTTGCACCAACGCACCACCATTTCGATATATTCTGGCACCTGGCCAACCGCAGCACCCATGCCACGTTCCGACATGCCGTGCGGGCAGCCGAAGTTCAGCTCGATGCCATCACATCCCGTTTCCTCGACGCGTGGCAAAATGGCTTTCCATGCTTCTTCCTCACAAGGTACCATGATTGATGCGATCAACGCACGGTCTGGCCACTTCTTCTTCACCTCAGTCATCTCACGCAGATTGACTTCAAGAGGACGATCCGTGATCAGCTCAATATTGTTCAAGCCCAGCAGGCGGCGGTCGGGGCCATGAATTGCGCCGTAGCGCGGACCATTCACATTGACAACGGGAGGCCCCTCCTCGCCAAGAGTTTTCCAGACGACACCGCCCCAGCCCGCCGCAAAGGCCCGCTCGACATTATAGGCCTTATCGGTTGGTGGCGCTGATGCAAGCCAGAATGGATTTGGAGATTTGATACCAAGGAAGTTCGAAGAAAGATCAGCCATGATGGTTTCCTTCAGCCGCTAATGTGGCCTGGATTGGCAGGATTTTGTGAAGGCGCTGCAGCAGGCTCGGCATTGCTGGCAATCACTGCCTCAGCAAAACCACTCACCTTTTCCGGCTGCATCGAGAGCATCCGATGGATGGATTCGGCGGCAAGCTTGCCATCCTGAACGCCTGCCACGGTCAAATCCTGACCACCTGCAATACAATCGCCGCCTGCCCAGATTCCCGAGATCGACGTGCGGCGCTCCTCGTCAACACTGATACGGCCACGCGATAGTGCCATACCTGCATCAGCAAGAATCTTTTCCGCCGGCATCTGGCCGATAGCCTTGAAAACCTGATCGCTCGCCAATGTGACGCTCTCGCCGGAAGTCTCCAGCCTGCCATCGTTCAGCACGGTATAGTCGAGGGTGATGCCGCAAACTTCGCCGCGATCGTTGCGGGTCAATGCGCGCGGCTGCAGCCAGTGGCGTATGATCACGCCATTCTTCAACGCTAGTTCCTGTTCGAACTCACTGGCGTTCATGCTTTCCGGTCCGCGACGATAGGCGATGATGACATTCTCCGCGCCGAGCAGTTTTGTCTGAACTGCAACGTCGACTGCCGTCATACCGCCACCAATGACGACGACATCGCGGCCAACTGCGATTTCCGAAAGATCGTTGCTCTGACGCAGAACCGAGATGTAATCCACCGCGTCGATACATCCCGCAGCGTCCTCGCCATCAAGCCCCAACTCATTGACACCGGGCAGGCCCAACCCAAGGAAAACCGCATCGAAACCGGCGCGCAAGGCATCAAGGCTGATATCGCGTCCAAGCGCCTTGTCGTTCTGGATGGTGATGCCGCCTATTTCCAGTACGAACTCAAGTTCCTTCTGTGCAAAATCATCAACGCTTTTATAAGCGGCGATACCGTATTCATTAAGACCACCCGCTTTGGGGCGCGCCTCGAAAATCGTCACATCATGCCCATGCATAGCCAGACGATGGGCGGCGGAAAGCCCCGCCGGACCGGCACCGACAACGGCAACCGATTTACCCGTAGGTGCAGCGCGTTTGAACGGATGCTGGCCGTTTTCCATAAGATGATCAGTGGCGTAGCGCTGCAAGAGACCGATCTTGACCGGCTTGCCTTCGGCTGCTTCACGCACACACGCCTGCTCGCAAAGGGTTTCTGTCGGACACACCCGGGCGCACATGCCGCCAAGGATATTTTCGGCAAGGATGGTCTTGGCTGAGCCGGTCGGATTGTCTGCTGCGATCTCGCGTATGAAAAGCGGAATATCGATGCCCGTCGGGCAGGCATTCATGCACGGGGCATCGTAACAAAAGTAACACCGGTCAGATTCAACGAAAGCCTCATGCCGCGAAAGCGGTGGATGCAGATCGGAAAACACTTCGCTGTAATTGCCGTTGGCGAGCCGCCCGGCCCTGACGTCACGGATTCCTGAATCCATCGATCCCATGAAATGGCATCTCCCATATCTGTGGCAGTCTCCGGTTCCCGTGGATCACCGCCATTTGCAGGATGAGCCGGTATGTCCGGCTCCGTTATGGAAAGAATGGCATATTTTTACAAAAGGTCAAATTTTTTATCAAATGGTCAATAATCATGTTCTTATGGGAGAAGCGTTCATCTCGTTACATTTCAATTATGTGTGGTTCGACAAGCTCACCATGAGGAAGATCATACACTTTATGGAACCGGACTTCGTGAGCTGTAGACTAATGAAAGCGACCACATTCCTCATGGTGAGCTTGTCGAACCACGCATGATAATTCTTCCAATAGCAGTACGAGGAATTATTCGGCTGGCAGCTGTGCGCGTGTGCTGACCTGTAACAATTCACGCTGGAGTCTTGCCTCTTCCTCGGCTTTCGGCTTGGAGAAACCCGCCAGAAGCAGATAGGCGACTGGGGTGAGGAACAGCGTTGACGCGGTTGCAAGACCAAGACCACCCACAATGACCCAACCGAGAGCGATACGGGCTTCGGCCCCTGCACCACTGGCGAGCACCAGCGGAACGCCACCAAGAATCGCGCAGAGCATTGTCATTACAACAGGGCGCAGGCGTATTGTGGCGGCTTCTTCGATAGCCTGACGCACATTGCGACCCTGATCGCGCAAATGATTGGCAAACTCGACGATAAGAATACCGTTCTTCGCCATGATGCCGACGAGAAGTACGAGCCCGATCTGGCTGTAAACATTCATGCTGGTGCCGGTCATAACCATCGCAAAGACCGCACAGGCAAGGCCCAACGGAACTGTTGCCATCACAATAACAGCACTGATGAAGCTCTCGAACTGTGCAGCAAGCACCAGAAGGATGATCAGAATGGCAAAGCCGAATGTGATGATCATGCTTGAGGAGTTTTCCCCAAGCGTTGCAGCTTCTGCAAGTGGAATGAGACGATAGCCGGGTGGGAGCAATGGCTCGGCAATTGTCTGGGCTTCCGCATAGGCGTCGCCAAGAGCGAAGTCTGGAGATAGACTTGCAGTGATGGCAACCGACCGCATCTGCTGCTCACGGGTCAACGCTGGCGGAACCGCGACTTCCGTCAACTTGGCAATGGTGGACATGGGCACGAAACGCCCATCCTGCGTGCGCAGGAAGACGTTTTCCAGATCGGTGGGATCGTTGATCGGGTTGGTCGTGGATACAAGTTTTACGTCAAAGCTGCGATCCTCAATATAGACGGAACCGATTTTGTAGCCATCAAGCACAGACTGTAATGCTTCAGCCAGACCGGTAATATCGATGCCGAGGTCCGAAGCACGCTCACGGTCAATCGTGACAGCCAATTGCGGTTGCGTCGGTTCGTTTGTCAGACGCGGGCGATCAAACCGGCGATCCTTTTCCAGTTCGGTAACGATTTTGGCAGCGGTTTTGCCGAGTTCAGCATAGCTTGTGCCCACAACTGCAAACTGCAAACCATTGCCCGCACCGCGAATGCCGAGCGAATTTGGTTGCGACGCGAAGACCTGAATACCGGGAACAGCGCGGACACGCCTTGAAACGTCTGAAACAATCTCCTGCTGCGTTCTCGCGCGCGCTTTCCAATTGGCAAGGCTGAGAACCATAAAGCCGCGATTGGTATTTCCGTTCTGACCAGCAATGGAGAATGTATTTTCAATTTCGCCGGAATCCCGCAAAGGCTGGATCAAAGTCTCGATCTGACGCATCTCATCATTCAGGTATTCGAGGCTAACGCCCTGAGGCGCCGTGATACGCAGGAATGCAGCGGCGCGATCTTCAGAAGGGGTCAATTCCTGCTTTAGAAGCGAGAACGCACCAAATGCGGCTCCCGCAAATAGGATGGACACCACAACCACGATCCACGGCCCAGCAAGACAAGCGTGCAACAAGGTTTTGTACCAGCCGCCAAGACGATTGCCCGCACGTCCGACAATGCCGGGAGCGTGAGCGACTTCGTGATGACTCGCCTCGCTTGCACTTAAAAGACGCGAGGCAAGCATTGGACACAGGGTTAGGGCCACGACTGCCGAAAGCAGCACGCAGATTGCCAGAACGAAGCCAAACTCACGGAACAGACCACCCGTCTGTCCGGGCAGGAATGACAAGGGCACGAAGACGGCAGCAAGGGTAACGGTGGTTGCGATAACTGCGAAGAACACTTCCTGTGTGCCAAGCACTGCGGCGGCACGCGGGCCCATACCCTGATTACGGCGGCGAACAATGTTCTCAAGCACGACAATCGCGTCGTCCACGACCAGACCGGTCGCCAGCACCAGAGCGAGGAGCGTCAGAATGTTGATGGAGAAGCCCGCCAGATAAATCGCCGAAATTGTGCCAATCAATGCGACAGGCATGCTGACAGCGGGAATCAAGGTTGCGCGAATATCCCAAAGGAACAGGTAAATGATGGCAATGATGATGATGACAGATGCGGCAAGCGCTATCTCCACCTCATGCACAGCACCATTGATGAAGTCTGCATCATCGCTGGTAACACGAATATCAACGCCTTCAGGCAAGGTTTGCTGAAGCTGGGCAACGGCAGCACGCACGCCGGTTGAAATATCCAATGTGTTGGACTGCGCCTGACGGATAATGCCAAGGCCGATGCCGGTTTTGCCATTTGCCCGCAAGCTGGAAGTGCCGATGTCGGGACCAAGCGTGACCGTGGCGACATCGCGTATCTTCGTCTGGCCCTTGATAATGATGTTTTCAAATTCTTCCGGCGTGGTGACGGGCGCCGTTGCTCGCACAACGATGCTCTGGTCATTGCTGTTGAGCTGCCCCGCCGGCGTGTCAAAGGCCATGGTGGTCAGCGCATTGCGAATATCGGCAACGTTCATGCCAAGGCTGGCAAGCTTGCCCTGATCAATATCGATACGGAAAATCTTGTTGCGGTCACCATTTATCTGCACATCGGCAACGCCGGGAACAGATGCGAGCACATCTTCGATCTGATCCTCGACCAGAACCGTCATATCTTCCACGGCCATCGTGTCAGACGTTACGGCAAGCCGCATGACCGCATCGGAGTTAGCATCCGCCTTAACGATCCGCGGCGGATCCGCCTGCTCCGGCAGGGTATTGGTAATGCGGCTGATCGCGTCGCGCATGTCGGCGGCAGCAACATTCAGATCCACGCCATCATTGAATTCGACAGTAACCCTACTGCTGCCGAATGACGAGCTAGACGAGATGGATTTGACGCCCGAAACACGGGAAACCGCGCCCTCAATTGCAGAGGTCAACTCCCGGTCAACTGTTTCAGCAGCAGCGGATTCGAAATCCGTGGAAACGGTGACAACCGGGCGGTCAACGTCCGGAAGTTCGCGGACATCGACGCCGTAATAGGCGGCCAAACCAGCCACGACAATCAAGGCATTGAGCACAAGCGCCATGACCGGGCGCCGGATGAAAAGGGCGGTAAAGCTCGTATCCGAATTATTGCTTTGTGTTGTCACAGACCCACCCTCAGCCAGCTTCTCCGGCAGAGGCAAGCGGCCTCGCATCCGTATTCTGTTTAGGCGCTGGTTGTCCCTTTATCTGGACAAGTCCACCCTCGCGCACTGACTGCACACCTTCCGCAACAATCTCGTCGCCCGGCTTGATGTCCGCATCGACAAGAACATTGGATGCATTTCGCTGAACAATCCGAACCTGAACCCGGCTCGCCTTGTTATCTGCAATTTTCCAGACATAAGCACCATCCGTTCCCCATTGGATCGCCAGCGGATCAACTGCGGAGTAAGTATCGCCGGGAAATGCGATGGTAATCTGAAACGCCATGCCTTCGCGCAAAGTGTCTTTCGGATTGGTTATCCGTGCCTGCACATGCAGAGTGCGGCTTGCAGGATCTACCCGGCTGTCGATGGCACTTACCGAACCCTGGAACATCTCTCCCGGACGGGCAATCGAGCTTGCCGATACCGGAGCGCCGATGGTCAGAAGCGGAGCGAAACGCTCCGGCACCCAAAAATCCACCAGCACTTCGGATCGGTCGTCAATCGTTGCAACCTGGGTTGAAAGCGTAATGTAATTGCCTGCATTAACCGGCAGGATACCGACAATACCGCTAATCGGCGCCTTGATATCGCGGCGATCAAGCGCCAGTTCTGCTTCGCGTACATCAAGCGCGGCATTCTCTACGGCAAGCTCGGCATCAGATACCTGGACCGCCGAAACCGTGTTGGTCGTGCTCAAATTTTCAGCGCGTTTCAGTTTGTTCTGTGCATCCTTGAGCGCGGTGCGGGTCTTTTCCGCGATAATCATTTCGGCTTCGGAATCAAGCTTGGCAATGACATCTCCGGCCATCACCTTGGAGCCTGACTGAACGAGCAATTCTGTCATTCGGCCAGCAGAAAACGGCGTAACCGATACGGAGCTCTTGGCCTTGCCGGTTCCGATTGCTGATAGCCGGTCATTGATTTTGGCGTCGGTAGCCGCCTTTACAACCACAAGCGGCGTCCCCTGCCCGCCCCCACGCCTGCCCGATCCGGCAGCGGGTTCAGTCGTGGCAGTTGAAGTCGGATCAACGCCGGCCTTCTTCAGCAGTTCATTGGAGCCGGGAAAAAAGTACAGCCAGCCAGATCCGGCACCCACCAGAACCACGGCAGCAACAAGAATTTGTTTCCAGACCTTCATCCAACACTCCAAGGCCGGTTCCGCTCAGGGAGCCAGCAAAATCATTATAGCTGCACCTGCGTTCCACAGCGAACAACTTATCTGTGGGAGAGAATAAAGCGCTTTGATGTCGCCGTTAATGACAAATCGGTGAGATTACAAAGATTTAATAGAGCGGCGTCATTCAACTTTGCCGCATAATTCAAGTTTATCAATTGCACTTCTTGATGACACTGTCCTGCCGTGCAACATGGCTGGTGGAGGAATTTGACGCTTGTCTCTCGCTGGCCAATGGCCTTATGCAAATGTCAAATTTGTAAACTCCACTAGAACCATAAACTTAACAGTGGTCTGATCCTAACATTCGCTACGGGCGTGATCGAAACGGGGCGCGAATGTTAGAATCAAACCACTGGCGACATATTCGCAAGGATAGCATTCGATGGCGACCAAGACCGATATAGCCCGGCGTGTTTTCAATCATACATGGAAACTGGACCCCATCGTCCGGAGTCTTCTCGATACGGACTTCTACAAACTCCTCATGCTACAGATGATATGGGGTGTTTATCCCAAGGTCGATGCAACTTTCACACTCATCAACCGCACCACCAAAGTACGGCTGGGTGATGAGATTGACGAGCAGGAATTGCGCGAACAGCTTGATCACGCTCGCGAGATTCGCTTCTCCAAAAAGGAAATGATCTGGCTTGGCGGTAATACGTTTTACGGCAAACGCCAGATATTTGAGCCGGATTTCCTTAGCTGGCTGGCGAACTTTCAATTGCCGGAATATGAGCTGGTCAAACGTGACGGCCAGTATGAACTGAATTTCCATGGCCCATGGATGTACACCACGATGTGGGAAATTCCGGCGTTGACCATCATCAATGAACTTCGCTCCCGCGCCGCGATGAAAAAAATGGGCCGGTTTGAGCTGGATGTGCTTTATGCCCGCGCCAAAGCAAAGATGTGGACGAAAGTCGAGCGACTCCAGTCACTGCCTGATATCCGGATTTCCGACTTCGGCACACGCCGCCGCCATTCATTCCTGTGGCAGCGCTGGTGCGTTGAGGCCTTGAAAGAAGGGATCGGGGCGTCCTTTACCGGCACAAGCAATGTGTTGATGGCGATGGACAATGATCTGGAAGCTCTCGGCACCAATGCGCATGAGCTGCCCATGGTCTTGGCGGCTTTGAGCAAGAACCGCGAGGAGTTGCTGGCATCACCATACCAAGTGCTTCAAGATTGGAACCGCTACTATGGCGGCAACCTTCTCATCGTGTTGCCGGACGCGTTCGGAACAGCGGCGTTCCTGCGAGACGCGCCGGACTGGGTGGCAGACTGGACCGGCTTTCGTCCGGACAGCGCACCGCCCATTGAAGGCGGTGAGAAAATTCTGGCCTGGTGGAAATCAAAGGGGAAAGACCCCCGCGAAAAATTGCTGGTGTTTTCTGACGGTCTTGATGTCGATACGATTGAAGAAACCTACAGGCATTTTGACGGCAAGGTCCGCATGAGCTTCGGTTGGGGCACCAACCTGACCAATGACTTCGAGGACTGCGCCCCACGCTTCAACGATCAGTTGAATGCGATTTCGCTTGTCTGCAAGGTGAGTTATGCGAATGGGCGTCCGGCAGTGAAGCTTTCGGACAATCCGAAGAAGGCCACGGGCGAACCTTCGGAAATCAAACGCTATCTGGAAATTTTCGGCGCAGAAGACCGCGTGGAGCAGACTGTCAAAGTCTGACCCACGCGGTTTCCAATCTACGCAATTCCGGACGGAAAACCGGTTTCCACTTTTCCTGAAATTGCTTAGGCGATTACTGCAGCATTACCGTGCGCAACTCATGTTCCTGAGCGCCGACAAGAACATTGTCGCGTTCATCGGAAAGCACGATAGGATCGCCATTGGCAGCAAAAAGCGCCCAGAGCTCAACACCTGGCGTCATCGGCGGAAGGGCCGGAAAACTGGTGGCGAGATCATCTGTCTTGACCTTACGCAGGTACGCAACCTGACCGGAGCCAAGACGGGAGAATTCAAGTTCTGTCAGAGGATTCGCTTGCATTATAGCCTCCTTATTTGGACAGTCTCTCATGAGCCCTGTCCCGTTAGAGCCGTGATTAGTCTTCAACCGCAATGTTTATGCGCTTGACCAATCGTTCGGGTTCCGGCCGATCAAGATCAATCGACAAAAGCCCATTCTTCAAAGCGGCATTACTGACCCGCATTCCATCTGCAAGAACGAAAATGCGCTGAAACTGGCGGGCAGCGATGCCGCGATGCAAATATTCACGTGCTTCTTCATCGGCCTGGCGGCCCCTGATGATCAGCTGGTTGTCTTCCGTGGTTACTTCAAGATCGTCGCTGGAAAACCCCGCCACGGCGAGAATAATTCGAAGCTGCTCACGATCATTATTGCAACGGATACGCTCGATATTATATGGCGGGTAGCCGTCGCCGGATTTGGCGATACGCTCCAGCGTTTTTTCCATCGAGTCGAATCCAAGCAGCAATGGGCTTGAAAATGGTGTCATTCGTGTCATCTAAGCAGTCCTTTAGTAAAGCGACCTAAAGCAAAACCCGTAATTCAACAGCATTTCGCTCCTGTACTCAGATATGGTCTATCGACCACGAGACTTCAAGTGAGTGCGGCATATAGAGCAAGAGAAAGCAACAAATGGCACGTAAGATCATAATCGATACCGATCCCGGGCAAGACGATGCCTTGGCCATACTTTTGGCATTCGCCAGTCCGGAACTGGAAATACTCGGCATTACGGCTGTAGCCGGGAATGTGCCGCTTGCGTTGACCGAGGTGAATGCCCGTAAAATTTCTGAACTGGCCGGTCGTCCGGAGACCCGTGTATTTGCCGGTGCTGACCGGCCGTTGATGCGCCCTTTGATCACCGCAGAGCATGTGCACGGCAAGACCGGCCTTGATGGTCCTGATCTGCCTGAACCCACCATGCCTCTACAACCTCAGCATGCAGTTGATTTCATCATTGATACTTTGCGTAACGAAGCGCCGGGAACAGTTACGCTTTGCGTGCTTGGCCCCCTGACCAACATCGCCCTTGTGCTGCTGCGAGCGCCGGACCTTGCACCGCGTATCAAAGAGATCGTCTTGATGGGTGGTGGCTTCTTTGAGGGCGGCAATATTACGCCAACCGCCGAGTTCAACATCTATGTTGATCCACAGGCAGCGCAAATTGTGCTGCAATCAGGTATTCCAACAGTAATTCTACCGCTCGACGTTACGCATCAGGCTCTAACCACCGCCAAACGTATTGAGCGCTTCCGCGCTATGGGGACCAAATCCGGGGATGCATCAGTTGCGCTGCTGGAGTTTTTCGAGCGCTTCGATGAAGAGAAATATGGCAGCGATGGCGGACCTTTGCACGACCCGAACGTTATTGCCTATCTGCTTAAGCCGGAGCTTTATACGGGCCGGGAGTGCAACGTTGAGGTTGATGCTTCCAACGAGTTGACGCTTGGAATGACAGTGGTTGACTGGTGGGGTGTTACCGATCGCCCAAAGAACGCGTTCTACATTCGTGATGTGGATTCCGATGGCTTCTTCGAGCTTTTGACATCGCGCATAGCAACGCTGCCTTAGAGTCAGGCAGCTACGCTATCTTTCTGAGTGCCTGGAGCAAGAGTAATCTCCAGGCCATTCAGTTCTTCAGTCATGATTAGCTGGCATGATAAACGGGAATTCTCCTCGACGTGAAACGTCACGTCGAGTTGGTCAATTTCTTCATCCAGCGGTGCAAAGAGCTTCTCTGTCCATTCCTGCTCCACATAGCAATGGCACGTGCCGCAAGCGGCAGCACCGCCGCACTCCGCCTTGATGTCGAGGCCCCAATCGCGAATGACTTCCATGACGCGAAAGCCTTCGAGGGCCTCCAGCGTATGGCGCTCACCCTTTTGATCGGTGACGTGGATGAACAGAGAATCAGACACTAAGCGGCTTTCAATTTCTTCTGGAGGGATGTTGATGAGGTCGTATACTGGAAAACGATACGTTCGCCAGGGGCAACGATGCGTTTTGCAGCATGAGACATCAAAGCTGCCTCATGGAAACCTGAGAGAATGAGCTTCAGCTTTCCCGGATAAGTATTGATATCGCCGATTGCGAAAATACCGGGCTCCGATGTCTCGAACTTTTCAGTATCCACGGCAATCAGGTTCTGGTCGAGGTTCAAACCCCAATCGGCGATTGGACCTAGCTTCATCGTAAGGCCAAAGAATGGCAACAGGCGGCTGGCTTCCAGAGCTTCCTCGCCCTCTTCACCACCCTTGAGAAGAACTTTCGATATCTGACCGTCGGCACCTTCGAGACTGCCGAGCTGACCCATGCGGAATTTCACGCGGCCTTCTTTTTCAAGGGCCCACATCTTGTTGACACTATCCGGAGCAGCACGGAACTCCGGACGGCGATGAACCAGCGTTACCGACTTTGCCACGGGTTCAAGATTCAGTGTCCAATCAAGCGCAGAATCGCCGCCGCCAACGATGACAACATCATGATCGCGGAAGGCCTCGATCTTGCGAACAGCATAGTGAACGCTCACACCTTCATAATGTTCGATTTCCGGCACAGGCGGGCGCTTGGGCTGGAACGAGCCGCCGCCTGCTGCGATGACAATAACCTTGGTCAGGAAGACTTCATCAGCATCTGTTTCAACACGGAACCGCCCATCTTCCAAACGGGTAAGTGCCGTAACCATTGTAGAAAAATGGAACTGCGGATCAAATGGGGCAATCTGCTTTAGAAGATTGTCCGTTAGGTCTTGCCCGGTTACTTCCGGCAGCCCCGGAATATCATAAATTGGCTTTTCCGGATAAAGTTCGGCGCATTGGCCGCCTGGACGATCAAGAATATCAATGACATGCGCACGCAAATCCAGCAGGCCCAGCTCGAATACGGCAAAGAGACCGACCGGACCGGCGCCGACAATAACGACATCTGTTTCAATAATTTCAGACATATAAGTGCTTTCCAACAAACCGAATTGAACTTTGATTTTTTCAGGCACCCGGAACGCGGCGCCAGCTATAGGCGCCTGGTACGGTGTGCGATCCTCTCCCCGGCTGATAATAGCCAGGCGCATCGTGCAAATTGTGCTCTGCAAGGCGTGTCAGCGTCACCGCATGCGTTACCTTCATCGTATCGAACCCGGTGCGCAACATATAGGCCACCTGATCGATCAGGACATCGCCCACGGCGCGCAACTCACCCTTGAATTGGTGCTGGTTCTTCAAGATATCCGCCTTCGAGTAAGACCGCCCATCGTTGAAGGCTGGAAATTGCAATGCGATCAGGGGTATCGTATCAAGCAGCGGCAGAAGCGGATCGATGCTTTCACCGGGCGCAACCGAAACGCCGATCTTGCGGTTTGTTTCGGAGCGCACGCTTTCTTCAAGGCCGAGCCAGACAGCCAACGGCAGAATCACAGCCGGTGCATCGCCGGTTTCTTCCAATGTTTCAGCCACAATGTAGGGGTCCTCGCGAAATCCTTCGCGGCCCCAAAGCTCGCCAGCGGCGCTTGCAGTAATGTCACTCATAAATTCGAATCCGTCAGGGAAATATTGCTCAATTGATCGGTAAGGCCCGTCAGGTGGATACCGCATTCAGTCTTGTCACTGCCAGCCCAACGCCCGGAGCGCGCATCTTCGCCTTCCTTCACCGGCTGCGTGCAGGGCATGCAGCCGATTGAACGATAGCCTTCCGCCACCAATGGGTGCGGCGGCAGGTGGTTGGTGACCATATAGTTTTGCAGGTCTGCCGATGTCCATTGCGCCAGTGGGTTAATGCGAATGCGCTCACCTACCGATTCAAACACCGGCAATGCATTGCGCGTCGATGCCTGAAACTGCTTGCGTCCAGTCATCCATGCCCGGTAAGGGGCAACGGCACGAGCCATCGGCTCGACCTTGCGAAGATAGCAGCAGCGATCCTTGTTGGTCATGGACATGGCGCCATAGGGATCTTCATCCTTGAGGCTTTGCTGCAGGGGATGGATATCATGGACATCCGTCATTCCAAGCTCGCCGACAAGCTCATCGCGATAGCGAAGGGTTGCAGGAAAGTGCTTTCCGGTTTCCAAAAACAATACAGGAGTGGCGCGGTCTACCTGAGCAATAAGATGCAGCAGCACCGAGGATTCAGCGCCGAATGATGAAACGACAGCAATTTCTTCATTGAACAAATGATCTACCGCCAGCTCGATTATATCGACCGGTTCAAGATTTCCGTAGCGGGCCTGAAGCGCGCGCGCTTCATCCGCCACGGTGCGTTCATTTACTTCAAGCAGCATTTGCAGTCTCGTTATACAGCGCGTCCTTGAAAGGTGCGGCGCCCAGACGCCTGTAGGTTGCAAGGAAATTCTCTTCCTTGTCTGTACGCACCAGAAGGTAGCGATCCACGATGGTTTCAACCGCATCCACGATTTCTTCGGAGGAGAAGCCGCGCCCGGTAATATCGCCAATCGTGCAGATTTCATCGCCCGAGCCGCCAAGCGAAATCTGGTAGAGTTCTTCGCCCTTCTTCTCCACGCCGAGAATGCCAATATGGCCGACATGATGATGCCCGCAGGCATTGATGCAGCCGGAAATCTTGATCTTGAGTTCACCAATATCCGCCTGACGCTCCGGCTTGCCGAAACGCTCGGATATGCGCTGGGCTACCGGGATGGAACGGGCATTGGCGAGTGCGCAATAATCCAGACCCGGGCAGGCGATGATATCGGTGATCAAGCCGGCATTAGCGGTCGCGAGACCGTCCGTTAAAAGCAGATCGTAAACAATGCGCAAATCGGCAATGGCCACATGCGGCAGAACCAGATTCTGCTCGTGGCTGACGCGAATTTCGTCATTTGAGAACTTCTCGGCAATGTCTGCCACCAAATCCATCTGGGCGTCAGTTGCATCCCCGGGGATGCCGCCAATCGGCTTCAGTGAAATGGTCACAACGCCGTAATCCGGATTCTTGTGAGGCGTCACATTCTGATCAACCCAACGCGCAAACGACGCATCTGCCTTGCGTGCAGCAGCAAGTTGTGACCAGCCTTCCGGGCGTTGCGGCAGGTTAGGCATGCGGAAATAGTTGTCGATGGCATCGACATCCTGCTGGGGCATCTTCAGGTCAGTGTCTTTGATTGCCTGCCATTCGGTTTCGACCTGACGCGTGATTTCTTCCGTACCGGTTTCATGCACGAGTATCTTGATACGCGCCTTGTACTTGTTGTCACGGCGGCCATTAAGATTATAGACGCGCACGATTGCGGTCGTGTAGGTCAGCAAGTCTTCAATTGGCAGGAAATCCCTGATCTTTTTGGCAACCATCGGTGTGCGGCCCTGTCCGCCGCCGATATAAACAGCAAAACCCAGCTCGCCAGCCTCATTCTTTTTCAGATGAAGCCCTATATCGTGCACCTGAATAGCCGCGCGATCACGATCAGCGCCTGTCACGGCAATCTTGAACTTGCGTGGCAGATAGGAGAATTCCGGATGCATTGAAGACCACTGCCGTAAAATCTCCGCGTAGGGACGTGGATCAGCAGCTTCATCGGCGGCAGCACCGGCAAAATGATCGGCGGTGACATTGCGGATGCAATTGCCCGATGTCTGCAAGGCGTGCATCTCAACAGATGCCAGTTCATCGAGCACCGCAGGCATATCGCTCAGGGCGGGCCAATTATACTGAATATTCTGGCGAGTGGTGAAATGGCCGTAGCCGCGATCGTAACGGCGGGCAATGTGCGCCAGCTTATGCATCTGGCGACCCGACAATGTGCCATAGGGGATCGCCACGCGCAGCATATAGGCATGCAGCTGAAGATAGACACCATTCATCAGCCGCAGCGGACGGAACTGCTCTTCGGTCAGTTCGCCGGCAAGACGCCGCTCAACCTGATCCTTGAACTGCTCAACGCGGGCTGAGACAAATGCGTGGTCAAACTCATCGTAACGATACATTCTATGCGGACCTTCAGATATTAAGCGGCGTTGGCGCTGGTTTTCTCGGCCTGTTTGCCGAGATCAAGACGGATTGTCGGACCAAGCTGGCGAATGCGTTCGCGCAGGCGCAGCGGATAGAGGTTTGTACCGCGCTCTTCAACATCAATCACGTTGACGTCGATGACGAGGTTGGACTTGATTGCAGCCTTGCCGGCTTCTTCAAGGGCCGCGACTGCCTCTGCATGGCGTGCCACAAGCGCACCATCGATATGATCGAGCCAATCGCCATTGGCACCAAGCCAAACTGCTTCGCCATCTGTCAGGCGGTTTGCTGTTAAAACTTTGACACTCATGATCGTCGTCCTTGCAGTTCAGACAGCTTGTGCTGTCAGATGGCGTTGCGCCACGGAATTTTCAAAGGTTGCATGGCTTGCGGAAAGCGGCTCAGCCAGATGGATTGCAGCACCGGCCACCGCATCGCCAATGACAACCATGACCGGGCCATCCAGATCGCCGCGCTGTTCCAGCGCAGGCAGATCCTTCAATGTCCCATGGAACATGCGGCGATCGGACCGTCCGGCATTTTCGATAACAGCCACGCCAGTGTCCGCGTGCAGACCGGCCTGTATCAGACGGCTGGCAACAGATGCAGCAACGCTACGCCCCATATAAACGGCAATGGTTGCACCGGAGATGGCAAGACGCGCCCAATCCGGCAGAACATCGCCAGCCATGTCGTGACCGGTCGTAAACACCAGCGATGAGGCAACGCCCCGCAACGTCAGCGGCAGTTGCATGTCTGCTGCGGCAGCAAAAGCCGACGTGATGCCCGGAACGATCTCAAAGGCTATGCCGGCATCGCGCAGTGCTGCCATTTCTTCCCCGGCGCGGCCATAAACCAGCGGGTCACCGGACTTCAGCCGCACAACACGCTTTCCTTCGCGGCCGAGCGATACCAGAAGCTCATTGATCTCGCTCTGGCTCTTGGAGTGACAACCCTTGCGCTTGCCCACGGACAGTCTTACTGCATCGCGGCGGCCCATGGCGACAACAGCTTCGGGCACCAGCGCATCATAGACTATCACATCGGCTTCCATCAGCACGCGGTGAGCGCGAAGTGTAAGCAAGTCCTCCGCGCCGGGCCCTGCACCAACCAGCCATACATAACCTTTCGGCGAGGCTTGATTGTCGAGCAAACTGGCGGCGGCACTGTGGGCACCGGCAAGATCATTATTATAGACGTTGCCGGCAACATCACCGGCGAAGAATGACCGCCAGAAAATACGGCGCGGCAATCCCTTCTTCACCAATCGCTCGACTGCCGGGCGATAGGCGTTGGCCAGACGGGCAAGATCACCCAAACGCGGTGAGAATGCTGCATCAATACGTGCGCGGATGAGCTGCGTCAAAACTGGCCCGGTTCCCTCTGAGCCGATTGCAATGGCGATAGGCGCGCGATTGACGATGGCGGGCGTGTAGAAATCGCACAGATCAGGGCGGTCAACGACGTTTACCGGAATATTCTGGCGGCGAGCCTCATCGGCTATCGCCATATCCTGGTCTTCATCGCCGGTAGCAACGAAGACCAGTTTTGCGCCGGTCAGATGCTTGGGAGCAAATTCTTCTACAATATGGTCGTATCCGCCTTCGCGCAGAAACGCGGCAAGCTCGGCTTCGGGCTCAGCTGCGACGACCCGGATCATCGCATTGGTCTGATCGAGGAGGCGGGCCTTGTTCAAGGCTTCTTCGCCATTACCAACGACGACAAGCAACTCGTTCCGCACGCGGAAAAAGGCTGGAAAGACAGATAGCTGGTTGGAACGAATAGTCATAAATCGGTGGTATCCCAATGGCTATGGGAATTATCCGATATCGGTGAATGGATTATAAGAAACAGAAATGCGCCATTTATTGCGCAAGAGCATAGAATTTCTGAAAAACCGGAAACAATCGGATTCTCTTTCCACGCAACGCGAGATTGCACTCTTTTCCATCCTCATCAAGGATACAAAGAGGCGCACAGAAACAGCCCGGCAAACAGGCATCTGATACACGACCATTTTTATCGGGTTTAAATGAGATTGCAAGTTGTTTTTTATTTTTTCAAAGATGTCGGGTTCTGAAACCTTGGTTCGTCATTAGTATGTGAGTTATCAAATGGAGAGGATACTACCCCAATGCGTATGATTTTCGTAAACCTGCCAATCAAGAATCTCAGTGCTACAAAAGCATTTTTTGCAGCCTTGGGATTCAGCTTCAATCCCGCATTTTCTGACGACAAGACTGCCTGCATGATCATAGAAGAGAACATCTTCGCCATGCTGATGGAAGAAGACCGTTTCAAGGATTTTATCAATAACGGCATCAGCGATGCAACAAAATCACAGGAAGTTCTCATCGCTCTTTCAGCTTCCAGCAAGGAAGAAGTCGACGAAACACTCGCGAAAGCTCTGGCTGCCGGTGGCAAGGAATGGCGCCCGATACAAAACTATGAGGGCTTCATGTATGGCTGCAGTTTCCAGGACATAGACGGGCACGTCTGGGAACTCGTCCATATGATCCCGCAAGCACAATAGCACTCAAGCGGTAAAAGCGGCCGGAACATGCACTGGCCATCGCCACGGCAAGATCGCAACAAGATCGAAGCGAAGCGAGAGGCGTTCATGATCCGGCTGCCGCGCCAACCATTGGTCGGCTGCCGCTTCTATTCTCCTCATGGTCTGCCGGTCGACCGAGTCCATCGCTTGTTGAAGCGTTGCTCTCGCTTTGACTTCAATAATGAGAATAACATCGCCGCGTCGCGCAATAAGATCGATTTCCCCGAGCCTTGTGCGATAACGGCGCCCTATGATCCGGTAACCTTTCAACATCAAGGCGATGGCAGCAAGGCGTTCAGCCGAGTGGCCGCGGCGATAGGCTTCATGGCGCTTACCCCGGTCACTCATCTGCTGTTATTTCATCGCCAGCAGACGTTGATATAATTCACCCTTTGGACGGCCTGTCATGCGGGACGCCTCCCCTGCCGCCTTGGACGGCGACATTTCAAGACTGAGTGCACGCAGCAAAGCATCGATATCGCCATCGCTTCGCGCAACATGCTCATCTTCTTTTGGGGGTGCGACAACAAGCACCACTTCACCACGAATACGATCTTCACCATCAAATTCTGCTGCCAGATCCTTCAAAGGCAAGGTGGTAACAGTCTCATAGGTTTTCGTTAGCTCGCGGCAGAGTGATCCCTGGCGCTCCGGACCGAAAATTTCAACCATGTCCGCCAATGTAGTGGCGGCGCGATTGGGAGATTCAAAAAATACCAGAGCAGCATCCAAAGTCTTCAACTGTTCCAGTTTTGCTTTGCGCTGACCCTGTTTGGAGGAGAGAAAACCGGCAAAAAAGAATGCATCCTTGAAAAGTCCGGAAGCGGTCAGTGCCGCCAGAACGGACGATGCGCCGGGAATTGGCACGACACGAATACCGGCAGCCTTGGCTTCAGGAACAAGGCGTCCGCCCGGATCGGAAACAAGAGGCGTACCTGCATCAGACACCAACGCGACGCTTTTTCCCGCAAGCAAAGCTTCGATGAGCTTTGGCCCCGCCATATCGGCATTGTGTTCATGATAAGCATAAGGACGACGTGAGATACCATACCGATCAAGAAGAACGCGGCTGACCCGAGTATCCTCACAGGCGATGACATCTGCCGCAGCCAAGGTCTCGATACCGCGAAGCGTCATGTCGCCAAGATTGCCTATCGGCGTTGCAACGATGTAAAGCGCCGGCTCCAATGGCCTCGCACGATATGATGCGTTGCCGATCTGGTAATTTCGCTCTTTTGCTTCCTCGTCTGACACAGATTATCCCTAAGCCGCCAAATCGGCGATGACTGCATTGAGCACTATAGCGCCTTCAGGTGTAGTCCTGATGCGGCTATTGCCGATATATTCAATAAGACCCTGTTCCGCCAAGGAAATCACTTTGCTCTCCTTGACTCCATGTCCGGTCAGACGTTCGTAACGGGAAAGATCGATACCTTCCACCAGACGCAGACCCATTAGCAGGAATTCGTCACCTTCCTGTTCACCGGTCAAGAACTCTTCTTCGACAACGCCATGGCCATCAGCTTCGACCTTTTGCACCCATGTTTCAGGATGACGCTCGGTAATGGTTACGGCACGCGTACCATTTTCTATAAAGCGTCCGTGCGCACCCGGCCCAACACCAACATATTCGCCGTAACGCCAATAGACGAGATTGTGCTGGGATTCAGCTCCCGGCGCAGCGTGATTTGAAATCTCATAGGCGGGCAAGCCATACTGCGCGGTAACATCCTGCGTTTCGGCATAAAGCGCCGCTGCATGATCGCCATCCGGCGTAACCAGCTTGCCTGCCTTCCAGAGGTTATAGAATGGTGTGCCCTCCTCAATTGTCAGCTGATAGAGCGACAAATGATCAGCAGCATAGGAAATGGCTTTGGCCAGTTCATCCCGCCATGCCTCGATTGTTTGGTCCGGCCTTGCATAGATCAGGTCAAATGAAAGCCGCGGGAAAATCTCCCGTGCCAATTTTATCGCAACCAAAGCCTCATCGACATTGTGCATGCGACCAAGGCGACGCAAATCCGGATCGTTCAACGCCTGTACGCCAAGTGATACGCGATTGACGCCCGCAGCTCGATAGCCGCGAAAGCGATCCGCCTCGACACTTGTCGGGTTCGCTTCTAGCGTAATCTCGATATCATCCGGCACATGCCAGTTGCGGGCGATTTCGTTCAAGACGGAACCCACAGTCTCAGGCTGCATCAGCGACGGCGTACCGCCACCCAGAAATATACTTGAGACTTTGCGTGCCCCGGTTCGCTGACGCATGGTTGCCATTTCGCGTGCAAACGCCGCTGCAAAGCGCGGCTGATCCACAGCCTGATGCCGGACATGCGAGTTGAAATCGCAATAGGGACACTTCGCCATGCAAAAGGGCCAGTGGACATAGATCCCGAAGCCGGATTCGGATCTATGGTCGCTGTGGTTCATGCGGCATCCAGACAGTCTTTTGCAAACAGCTGGAAAGCGCGGGCACGATGGGACAAGGCCAATGCATCGCCGGGTTTCCAGCCATGCTTCTGTTCCGCCGTCATTTCACCGAAGGTCGTTTCATAGCCGTCTGGCTTGAACACGGGATCGAAGCCAAAACCGGCTGTTCCACGTGGTGGCCAGACAATTTCGCCCTCCACTTCACCACGATAATAATTGGCTTCCCCATCCGGCCACGCAAGGCAGATGACCGAGACAAACCTGCCCCCACGATCTTCAGACTTGCTGACACCTTCGTTCTGGAGCGCTGTCTCGACCTTTTGCATTCCGTGAGCGAAGTCACGCTTTCCGTCCGGCAATTCCGCCCAATTGGCAGTGTATACGCCCGGATTGCCACCCAAAGCGTCTACACACAGACCGGAGTCATCCGAAAGCGCCACAAGCCCTGTCGCCTTGGCGGCTGCAAAGGCTTTGATATAGGCGTTTTCTTCGAAGGTCGTTCCAGTCTCATCAGGCTCGGGCAGCCCCAGCTCGGCAGCAGACACAACCTCAAAACCAAATGGGCCAAGCAGATCAATCATTTCATTGATCTTGCCCTGATTGTGGCTGGCAACCAGCAGCTTGCCCTTTTCCAATGTTCTCATTTCAAATTCCATAATTTTGGTTCCGCGAACTCAACCGAATTGCCCGAAGGATCGCGGAAATACAGCGAGTGCGCACCACTTGGCCAGTCGAACTCACTTTCGATTTCTATACCATGCACTGTCAGATGGGCTTTCCAATCGGCAATTTCATCCCGAGTCGCGCGAAAACACACGTGCCCCGGGCCTTTGGCGCCATGTTTTGGAATGGGCAGACCGCCCTCAGGGCGCTCTTTCAGCTTTTCTGCATTGAAGACGATAAGCACACCTGCACCGCAGGTGAAAAATGCTGATTCCTCTCCGGCGCGCAAAATACATTCCAGACCGAGCAGGCCACCATAAAACTGCGCCGCCGCTTCAACATCATCTACATAAAGCGCTGTTTCCAGTATGCTCGATGGCTGCATGGTTCCGCCCCTTAGCTGACTGCCATTTTCTGCAGCGAAACCAGCCGCGTAATGCCATTGCGAGCCAGATCCATAAGGGCAAGCAGTTCTTCCTGTGAAAAAGGCTCACCCTCAGCAGTACCTTGCACCTCAACAATGCCACCCTTGCCAGTCATGACGAAGTTGGCATCGGTCTGTGCAGTGGAATCTTCAATGTAATCGAGATCAATAACCGGCGTACCATTGGAAATGCCGCAGGAGATTGCCGCAACATGGTCTTTCAGTACCTTTTCCACTTTGAGCATCTGGCGTGTTTCCATCCATCGCAAGCATTCATGCAAGGCAACCCAACCGCCGGTGATTGCTGCGGTACGCGTGCCGCCATCCGCCTGAATGACATCGCAATCCACAG
Organism: Phyllobacterium sp. YR531; assembly: GCF_000282595.1. Classification (GTDB taxonomy): domain Bacteria; phylum Pseudomonadota; class Alphaproteobacteria; order Rhizobiales; family Rhizobiaceae; genus Phyllobacterium. Next base: position 275,316 of record NZ_AKIZ01000035.1, on the reverse strand, counting down.
TGATCTGAACTTCGCCGAGCGCCTGCAAATCAACGACGGCCCGCAGTGAACGCGCGATCAAACGCTGAATTTCAAGCGTACGACCACCCTGCTTGCCGGATGAAGCCTCGCGGCGCATGCGGTCACCCGTCGAGCGAGGCAACATGCCATATTCAGCTGTTACCCAACCTTTTCCTGTGTTGCGCATCCAGCCTGGCACTTTTTCCTCAAGGCTTGCTGTACAAAGAACATGGGTGTCACCGAACTTGACCAGGCACGAGCCCTCAGCATGTTTGGAAACGCCGCGCTCGAAGGAAATGGCGCGCATTTCGTCGGGGGCTCGTTTGGAGTGACGCATGGATAGACCTCTTGTTGATAAGCTTTCGGCCTTTTAACCGCGATGACGTAATGAAGCAAAGGCTTTGATGATTGCGTCAAGAATGCTTATATCAGGCATGAACCGATGGATAGACGAGGTACGATGAACAAGGCAGTCGCCCCGGAAGCACTTCAATCGCTCGATCAAAGATCACGCGATATTTTCCGGCGTATCGTTGAGAGCTATCTGGGCGATGGTGAGCCCGTAGGCTCGCGCAACCTGTCTCGCATATTGCCCGTGGCGCTGTCACCAGCCACTATCCGCAATGTCATGAGCGATCTTGAGCATCTGGGCCTTGTTTATGCGCCGCATATTTCGGCCGGACGCCTGCCTACCCAACTTGGCTTGCGGTTTTTCGTTGATGCATTCATGGAAGTTGGTGATCTTTCCTCGTCCGAGCGCAATTCAATTGAAGCGCAGGTGCGAGCCGGTGATGCGCAGTCGGCAGAAAACGTTCTGACGCAAGCAAGCCAGATTCTTTCCGGCATGTCGCGCGGTGCGGGCCTTGTGCTCGCAACCAAGGTTGAAGGTGCGTTGAAGCATATAGAGTTCGTGCGGCTGGAACCGACAAAAGCCTTGGCGGTGCTCGTTACCCAGAACGGCGATGTGGAAAACCGCGTCATAGACCTTCCAATCGGCGTAACACCCTCGCAATTGATCGAGGCATCCAATTTTCTCAATGCGCATATTCAGGGGCGTACAATAACCGAGGCACGTCAGGAGATAGCCCGGTTGAAGGATGAAACGCAGCAGGCTCTCGACAGTCTTTCGCAGCATCTGGTGCAGCAAGGCCTGGCTGTGTGGGGTGGAGATGGCGCGGGGCAGCCTGCCCGCCTGATTGTCCGCGGACGTGGCAATCTGCTCGATTCCATTCACGCCGAAGCTGATCTGGATCGTCTGCGTCATCTTTTCGATGATCTGGAGACCAAAGAAGGCACATTGCAGCTGCTTGATCTGGCGGAAGCCGGGCCGGGTGTGCGTATTTTTATTGGTTCGGAAAACAAGCTGTTTTCCCTATCCGGTTCGTCGTTGGTTATTGCTCCCTATCGCGATTCCGAACAACGCATTATTGGTGCACTCGGTGTGATCGGACCAACCCGGCTCAACTACGCCCGCATCGTCCCTATGGTGGATTATACGGCGCAACTTGTCTCAAGACTCCTGAGATAACCCATTTGCACTTGATTTTCGGGCACTAAACCTCGATATCCAGCGCAACTTACGAATATAGGACGGACTGCACAGATGACTGACGACAAGAACAATCACGACACACCTGATCTCGATCAGCGCGACCTGAAGAATCCGCGCGACCGGGATGCGCTGAAACGCGCTGCCGATGATTTTCTGAAATCACGCAAGGCTGAAGAATACGCGCTGGCAAATGAAGATGAAGTCGAGGCGAATGCCCAGAATTGGGCTGAACTGGACAAGCTGCGCGCTGAAAATGGCGACCTGAAAGATCAGTTGCTGCGCCTTGCTGCCGACATGGAAAACCTTCGCAAGCGCACGGCACGCGATGTGCATGATGCGCGCAGCTATTCGGTTGCAAACTTTGCACGCGACATGCTTTCGGTTTCTGACAATTTGAAGCGTGCACTGGAAGCAATTCCTGCCGATGTGCTTGCGCAAGGTGATGCCGGTTTCAAGGCGCTGGCCGAAGGCGTGGACATTACTGAACGCTCGTTGATTTCGGCTCTGGAACGTCACGGCGTCAAGAAGATCGAGCCGCAAGGGCAGAAATTCGACCCGAATTTCCATCAGGCCATGTTTGAAATTCCGAATGCCGATGTTCCGCACAACACCGTATTGCAGGTAGCGCAGTCCGGTTTTGTTATTGGCGACCGCATGTTGCGCCCTGCTCTGGTCGGCGTTTCCAAAGGTGGACCGAAGCAGGCCTCGGCGGAAGGCCAGCCCGAGCCGGGACCAATTAACCCGCAAGCGGAAAAAGACGCCTGATCCAAAAGGTAGAACAAGCAAAGAGCCACGTTTCAAACCGGAACGTGGCTCTTTTCATTTCCGCAGTGGCGTGCTGTAGAAGCAGTGATCGCGATAAAGCGCAGGGGACACTGCCCATGACCATGATTCAACTATTCAATTATGCGGGCGTGTTTGTTTTCGCGGCGACGGGAGCGCTGGCCGCATCCCGGCGGCAACTCGACATCATCGCCTTTGTGTTTCTGGCTGCGGTTACAGGTATTGGCGGCGGCACATTGCGCGATCTGATTTTAGGCGTTCCGGTGTTCTGGGTGCAGGACCCCGGCAATCTTCTGGTCTGCACTGCAGCCGCCTTCATCGTCTACTTTTCGGCCAACCTGCTGGAATCGCGCTACCGCTTGCTTCTCTGGCTCGATGCCTTGGGACTCGCGGCCTATAGCGTACTTGGCGCAGCAAAGGGCCTCGCACTGGGCTTCGATTCAACAATTGCAGTCGTGACCGGCATTTTGACGGCAACTTTCGGTGGCATTCTGCGCGATATTGTTTCCGGGGAGCCGTCCGTTCTGATGCGACGCGAGATATATGTCACGGCAGCGCTGGCTGGTTCCAGTGCCTATACGCTACTCTACAAGCTTTCCGTTGCTCCCGAAATCGCAGCCCTGGTAGCCGCGCTCGCCGCATTTGCCGTGCGCGGCGGAGCGCTTTATTTCGGATGGATATTGCCCAACTATCACAAGCCGGGCCGCACTGATGAAGAACTCAAGCGGGATGGCTATATCCGTTCAGAGTAGCCCTGCCCGTTCGGCGGCGGTCCTCAAATTTTGCTGAGGCCGAGGGCCGATCTGCTGAATCACCAGACCTGCAGTCAACGAACCGAGCTTGGCACAATCAACCAAGGCGCGGCCATTGGTGTAGCCGAACAGGAAGCCAGCCGCGTAAAGATCGCCCGCACCGGTCGTATCCACCAGTTCCGCAATCTCGATTGCGGGAACTGAAACGGTTTCATCGCCTGACACAACCACCGAGCCTTTTTCGGAGCGTGTGATAGCGGCCAGCTTGCAATCCTTGCGGATCAGATCAAGGCCCTTTTCGAAATCATCAGTCTGATACAGTGATTTCAATTCGGCTTCATTGGCAAATACGATGTCCACGGTGCCGGAACGCATGAGGTCCAGAAACTCGTCGCGATATCTGTCGACGCAGAATGGATCGGAGAGCGTCATGGATAATTCACGGCCATGTTCGTGCGCGATTTTTGCCGAGAGGCGGATAGCTTCCTTTGCACGGGGCGGATCCCAGAGATATCCCTCAAAATAAGTTACCTTGGCTTCGGAAACTTTTGAGCTTTCCACATCCTCCGGCCCCAGCTCAATGCAGGCACCCAGATAAGTGTTCATGGAACGCTCGCCATCGGGCGTCACGAAAATCATTGATCTGGCCGTGGGCGGAGGAGCCTGCAAAACCCGCGTATCGAAGGCTACGCCTTGCGAGCGGATATCATGAATAAAGACATGACCCAGCTGGTCATCAGCCACCTTGCCGAAATAGGCGGCGCGTCCACCAAGACTGGCGACACCTGCAGCTGTATTGCCGGCACTTCCGCCGGAAGCCTCAATGGCGGGGCCCATACGTTCATAGAGAAATTCCGCACGATCGGCATCAATCAGGTTCATTGCGTTCTTGATAATGCCGTTTTTCACGATGAAATCGTCATCGGTGCGGGCAATGATATCGACAATGGCATTGCCGATGCAAAGCACGTCATAGCTGGACATGAATTCTCCGGATTGCGAGGCCGCCTAGGCAGCGATTACACCTGTAAGTGAGTATTCCGGAGCACTTCGTAGCGCGTCAGCCATCGCTTTACCACCCCTCGTTTGGGATGTTGCCTTGTCATCAACCATTACCGACCCTATCTCGGGTGTCCAAGAGCAATCGGAGCACGGAGTACCATGATCCTTGAAAGCGCCCGCGCTGCAGCGGGCCATCTGTTCAGGCCGGAATTCCGCTCCGTCCTCTGGAAATCCATCGGGCTGACAATCCTGCTTCTGGCGGGTGTCTGGTTTGGGTTGCGTGAGTTATTCGAGGCGTTGGCATGGCCTTTCGTCGATCAAATGATCCCGGAACTGCCTGCCTGGACAGGCTGGATTGGCTTTATTGCAGGTATTCTGGCCAGTCTTGGTCTCGCGCTCGGCTTGGCTCTTTTGATTGCACCGATCACCGCCATCGTTGCCGGCCTGTTTCTCGATGATGTAGCGGAAGTCGTGGAAAAGGAAGATTATCCCCTTGATCCGAAAGGTAAATCGCTCCCAACGCTCCGATCTTTTGTCCTGTCCATCAAGTTCCTTGGTATCGTTATCATCGGCAACATTATTGCGCTGCTTTTGCTGTTGATACCCGGCGTTAACATCATCGCGTTTTTCGTGGTGAATGGCTATCTGCTGGGGCGCGAATTTTTTGAATTCGCCGCTATGCGCTTCCGTCCTGAAATGGAGGCGAAAGCCTTGCGTTCCAAGCACTCAACCACCGTGTTTCTGGCTGGCCTGTTGATTGCCGCCTTCATGGCTATCCCGATCCTCAACCTGCTGACGCCCTTGTTTGCTGCAGCGATGATGGTGCATCTGCACAAGGCTGTTGCGCAGTCCGAGCCACCGGCTGCTGTACATTAGCAAGGTTTGTCAGAAGACCTGCGGTGGAAGCGGCACAAGCGGAGCAGGCATTTCTGATGTTTTTTCGGCTGCCTTGCAGATATCAGCAATAATACAGGCCGGGCATTCCGGCTTGCGCGCCTTGCAGGTGTATCGCCCATGCAAAATAAGCCAATGATGGGCGTGATAAAGATATTCCGCCGGAATGATCTTCATCAACTTGTCTTCCACCTGTTCCGGCGTTTTGCCAGGTGCCAGGCCCAAGCGGTTTCCGATGCGGAAAATATGCGTGTCTACGGCCATTGTTGCCTGGCCGAATGCCATTGAGAGCACGACATTTGCCGTCTTGCGGCCAACGCCTGGCAGCTTGACCAATTCATCCCTGCTATCGGGAACAACACTGCCGTAATCATTGATCAGTGTTTGCGACAGGGTGATCACGTTCTTGGCCTTGTTGCGCCAAAGACCGATTGTCCTGATATAATCGCCGACCTTCTCTTCACCCAGCGCCAGCATTTTCTCCGGGGTATCTGCGATCTTGAAAAGCGCCCGTGTTGCTTTGTTCACCCCCACATCTGTTGCCTGTGCCGAAAGAACAACTGCGACGAGCAGTGTAAACGGATTGACATGCTCAAGCTCACCTTTCGGCTCAGGTCTCTGGATGGAAAACCGCCGAAATATCTCATGGATTTCCGCTGCACTGTAGCTCGTACCAGCCACGCGTCGGGCCTTGGCAGGCGTTGCGCTACTCACGCTAATCTGATCAATTTTACGCTTGGGATTTTTCATTTGCCTTCTATACTTAAACACCATGAGCCAAACAATCGACCCAATTGACGCTGGAGGCATCAACGAAGAAGAGATTTTTCACGCTCTTCTGGTGCCACATCGCTCGCTTGGAAAAATAGGGTTTCTGGTGCTGATGGGTGCGCTTGGTATCAGCAGCTTTGTAACCGGCCTTTTCTTCCTGATGCTGGGAGCCTGGCCGGTATTCGGGTTCTTCGGGCTTGATGTTCTGCTGGTTTATATTGCTTTCCGCCTCAACTACAGATCGGCCCGTACGCATGAGGAAGTGAGGGTATCCCGCATTGCTTTGCAGGTTCGTCAGATTGCCCCATCAGGCAGAACCAAGCTGCATGAGTTCAATCCCTTCTGGACAAGGTTTATTGTCGCCCGTCATGCGGAAATCGGTATCACATCGATGCAGGTGGAAAGTCGCGGCAAGGCACTGACTATCGGCTCTTTCCTCAATCCCGATGATAGAGAAAGCTTCGCTTCCGCCTTTCAGAGTGCTTTGGCAGCGGCTAAAAGCCGGTAGTATAAACAAGCGCAAGAATCGGGTGGCGGGGAACCCATATCAATGGTCATATATCCTCAACAACGAGGTACAGAACCATGAAACCACATGCCATACTTCAGAAAGACATTACGCCGAGTGGCGATGATTACGCCATTGTCAGTCATATCATTGAGCGAATCAGCAAGGATTATCGTGACCAGCCTTCGCTTGAGACATTGGCTCGCGATACGGGTCTTTCGCCTACCGGCTTGCAGAAACTTTTCACGCGCTGGGCCGGCTTGTCTCCGAAGGGGTTTTTGCAGGCAGTGACAATAGACCATGCCCGGCGACTGCTCGATGAGGGCATGCCACTGCTTGAGACTGCCTATGAAACCGGCCTGTCCGGCCCGGGACGCCTGCATGATCTTTTCGTGACTCATGAAGGCATGTCGCCGGGAGATTACAAATCGCGTGGTGCAGGACTGACGATCCGCTACGGTTTCCTGATTTCACCATTTGGTCAGGCGTTGATTATGGTGACAGATCGCGGATTGGCCGGTTTGGCATTCGCTGATCCCGGCAAAGAGAGGGAAGCGCTTGCCGATATGTCTTCCCGCTGGCCCAATGCCACCTACGTGGAAGATTTGGGCGCAACAGCTCCCTATGCAGCTCGCGTGTTCAATCCATCGGAATGGCGCGCTGACAAGCCACTGAAAGTTGTCACTATCGGAACAGACTTCCAGCTTCGCGTCTGGGAAGCTTTGCTCAAGATTCCGATGGGTAAATGCGTTGCCTATTCCGACATCGCCGCCGATATCGGATCGCCCAAAGCATCACGGGCCGTTGGTGCGGCAGTGGGTGCCAATCCGGTTTCCTTTGTCGTACCCTGCCATCGGGCCGTTGGGAAATCTGGCGCATTGACCGGGTATCATTGGGGTCTTACCCGCAAAAGGGCGATCCTTGGTTGGGAAGCAGGCCAGCTTGGCACCGGCGAAGAAATCAGTCAGGCTGGTTGACAGTTTGCCAAAGCAGAGCCCGACATTGTTTCGGGCTCATAGAATAATACATATCGCCCTTGACCTTCCAGTTACTGGAAAGATTATCTTGGATGCACTATCTGGTTTATAACCGAAAGCTGCATCAATGAAACACGACCACAATCATCATCATAATCACTCCTGCTGCGGGGGGAGCCAGTCAGAGGTCATAATACGCGATCCGGTTTGCGGGATGCTTGTGGACCCGAATGCCGGAAAACTGACGGCTACACATGATGGACGAGTGTTTCATTTCTGCTCAGCGGGGTGCCATTCAAAGTTCACAAAGGATCCGGAAACCTATTTGGAGGCAACAGATCCTGTCTGCGGCATGAAAGTCTATCGCGCCAGTGCCAAGCATTTTCTGCGGCACGAAGGTGAGAAATATTATTTCTGCTCGGCCAGTTGCATGGCGAAATTCGAAAGATCTCCGCAGGATTATCTTGGTGATCGCCCCGCGCCGAAAGCGATGCCTGCAGGGACGCAATACACCTGTCCAATGCATCCGGAGATTGTCAAAGACGGCCCTGGGTCCTGTCCGCTCTGTGGTATGGCACTCGAACCCATGGGCATTCCGACCGGCGACGAAGGCCCCAATCCCGAACTGGTCGATTTTACGAGGCGCTTCTGGATCAGTGCCCTCTGTTCTGTGCCGCTTCTCTTCGTAACAATGGGACCTATGCTTGGTTTGCCATTGCGCACCTGGATTGGAGAGCCTCTTGCCGTGTGGCTGGAGTTTGTGCTGGCAACTCCCGTTGTTGTCTGGGCCGCCATCCCGTTCTTCGAACGTGCATGGTCTTCGTTTATTCATCGTAGTCCGAATATGTGGACGCTTATCGCCATTGGTGTGGGTGCAGCCTATGCATTCAGCGTTGTTGCAACTTTGCTTCCCGATATTTTCCCTCATTCATTCCGCATGCATGGCGGCTCGGTGCCGGTCTATTTTGAAGCGGCTGCGGTCATCGTCACCCTTGTCTTTCTCGGGCAAATCCTCGAATTGAAAGCCCGCGAACGTACCGGCTCCGCAATCCGGGCACTTCTTGACCTCGCCCCCAAAACCGCGCGCCGCGTGGCTGCAGATGGCACCGAGAACGATGTACCGCTTGAGGAGGTCATTGTAGGCGATCGTCTGCGTGTTCGCCCTGGTGAAAGCGTGCCCGTGGACGGTGTCGTTGTCGAGGGACGCTCTTCCATTGACGAATCAATGCTGACAGGAGAGCCACTTCCCGTTGAGAAAACCCTTGATGACAATGTGACGGGCGGCACACTCAACCGGAATGGCACTTTGCTGATTACTGCGAAGAAAGTAGGCGCGGATACTGTGCTGTCACAGATCGTCGGCATGGTAGCATCGGCACAACGCTCACGCGCGCCGATTCAGGGCATGGCAGACCGGGTGGCCAGTTACTTTGTTCCGGCAGTTGTTCTTGTCGCTGTCATCGCATTCGCCGCTTGGGCACTGATCGGCCCTGAACCCAGAATGATCTATGGGCTCGTGGCTGCGGTCTCGGTGCTGATCATCGCCTGTCCCTGCGCATTGGGACTGGCCACGCCAATGTCGATCATGACAGCAACCGGGCGCGGCGCTCAGGCCGGTGTGCTGATAAAGGATGCCGAGGCGCTTGAGCGCTTTGCCAATGTTGATACGCTGATCGTCGATAAAACCGGCACGTTGACAGAGGGCAAACCAAAGCTGACTGATATCGTGACGGTGGCCGGTATTTTCGAGAATGAACTGCTCGCCTTTGCGGCTAGCCTTGAAAAAGGCTCTGAGCATCCGCTGGCCGAGGCCATCGTTGAAGGTGCGGCAACACGCAATCTCGTCGTTCGCGACGCAAGTGATTTTAACGCTGTTACCGGCAAGGGCATATCGGGCAAGGTCGGTCCCAATGCCATCGCACTCGGCAATCTCGCCATGATGCAGGATAGCGGTGTTGATCTCTCTGCCCTGACCCGACAGGCCGATACGCTGAGGGCTGCTGGTAAAAGCGCTCTTTTTGTTGCCATTGATGGCAAGGCGGCGGGTATTCTGGCAGTTGCCGACCCCATCAAGGCAACGACAGCCGAGGCGATCCGCCTACTACACAAGGCAGGGCTTCGCATCATTATGGCTACGGGCGATAACGCAATTACCGCGCAGGCCGTAGGCAAGGAGCTTGGAATTGACGAGGTTCGCGCTGACATGCTGCCAGAAACCAAAAAACAGCTCATCGACGAATTGCGGGCAAAGGGGTCAAAAATCGCAATGGCCGGTGATGGTGTGAATGATTCACCTGCGCTGGCAGCAGCCGATGTCGGGATTGCGATGGGAACCGGAGCTGACGTGGCAATGCAAAGCGCTGGAATCACCTTGGTGAAAGGCGATTTGAACGGGATTGTTCGTGCTCGTCAGCTTGCTACCGCTACGATCCGAAATATCAAACAGAACCTGTTCTTTGCCTTTATCTACAATGTGCTCGGTGTTCCCGTTGCCGCTGGAATTCTCTATCCGGTTTTCGGCCTGTTGTTGTCGCCCATGCTAGCGGCTGCTGCGATGAGTCTTTCATCGGTTTCGGTCATCGCGAATGCGCTTCGTCTGCGCACCATAAAATTGTGAGGCTCTCATGAACATTGGCAATGCTTCCGAACGTTCCGGGCTCCCGGCGAAGACCATAAGGTACTACGAGGATATCGGCCTGCTGAAACCTGATCGCTCCGACAATGGTTATCGCGATTATTCGGTGTCAGACGTGCACAAGTTGCGCTTTCTGCAACGCTCGCGGGGATTGGGATTTTCTGTTGAAGAGTGCCGCCAACTGCTGGCACTTTATGAGGACAAGGACCGAGCCAGTGCTGACGTCAAATCAATGGCACAATCCAAGCTTCACGAAATTGACCGCAAGATCATTGAACTTCGTGAACTGCAGCAGACGCTGAACCATTTGATCGCCCATTGTCACGGCGATCAGCGGCCCGACTGCCCTATCCTCGAAAATATCTCTGGCAATAGTTAGAGCGTCGATACAACGTCGGCAGAGATGCGCAATTCACGCATCGGTTTTACCAAGGCTGTTGTTGCCGAATAGATCGGGTGTGCCTTGTAGGCTGCAAGAGCATTCTCATCCTCGAATTCACCATAGACGACGACGTCGATTTCGCCTGAAATGGGATCGACCTTCGTATTCTTCATGACTTCGAAGATGATTGAATGGGGTATGTCGCCAAGCTGTTTCAGTCCGGTGACGATTGCTTCAACGTCATCTTTGTTACGGGCGCTGAAGAATACAATATGGCGGATCATAGCTGCTTCCTGATGCAATGGATTGGGCGGGACTTTTCATATCCCGCCCCTATCCGTCAATAGATGCGCTGTCGCAGTCTGAATTAACGACCGATAACGCAGCATGCTTGGGCATACGGCTTCAATAACCGAGCGCCATTCCGTCCTTCCGAAAATCGGAAGCCCCGATAAGGCTGTTCTGCTTCCAGTTGATTTGAACGGCCTGTGCGCCGCCAATCGGGCGCGCAGCAGGAATCACGGTATAGCCTCGCCGCATAAGGTCCGGCCCCACCGAAGAGAGGATAGCTTCTTCACACTCGACTGTTGTCGTGCCAGGAAGAGGAAACAGTCGCGGCAGGTCCATGGCGCTTTGTATGTCCATTCCATGATTGAACAACTTGGACATGAAGTGGGCGTGCCCCATTGCCTGATAGTGTCCGCCCATAACGCCGAAAGACATCATCACCCGACCATCTTCTGCAATCATGCCGGGAATGATTGTATGCATTGGTCTCTTGTTCGGCGCTATAGCATTCGGGTGCCCCGCAGTGAGCGAGAAGCTTGACCCGCGATTATGAAACAGAACGCCCGAACGGCGGCTGACGATTCCACTACCATAGGCGCCAAAGATCGAATTGATCAGGCTTACTGCATTGCGATCCTTGTCGACGACACTGATATAGACCGTATCCTTGTGTTCCACCTCATCAAGAACAGGTAGCGGATCAATCACTTTCGCCATATTGATACGGGCGGCGAGTTTACCGGCCAGAGCGTCCGACAGAAGATAACCGGTAGGGACAGAATCATCGGGATTGTCTGCCAAAAATTGGTCACGAGCTGCATAAGCCAATCGTGTCGCTTCAAGTTCGATGTAGAGATTATCGATATCCAGCGGCCCGTCTTTGATTTTGAACCGGGAAAGAATGTTCATGATCATCAATGCGATGACGCCTTGGCCATTCGGCGGACACTCGTAGACAGTGCGACCGTGAAAATTCGTGCTTATCGGCGTAACATACTCGCCTTTGGCCGCAGCAAAATCTGCAAGCGTGTGAAGACCGCCAAGGCTCTGCAGACTCGCCACCATGTCCTCGGCAATCGCCCCGGTATAAAACGCATCCGGTCCATTTTCTCCAACTGCCTCCAACGTATGTGCGAGTTGGGGCTGGCTGTGGATGGCGCCTACCGGAAGCGGTTTTCCATTGTCGAGAAAGGTGGTCAGTGCTCGTTCGTTTGCTGCGATATGCGCTGTATTGTTCATCAGGTCGTAAGCAACACGTGGCGCAATTGCATAGCCCTCACGAGCAATTCTGACGGCCGGGCGCAGTATGTCACCAAGATCGAGACGGCCATGATCTCGGACAAGCCGCGCCCATGCTTCTATCGCTCCGGGTATGGTGACAGCATGTGGTGATTGCGCCGGGATTTTGGCGATGCCCATTGCCGAAAATGTCTCAAAACGAGCGGCTGTCGGCGTGCGTCCAGAACCATTATAGGCAATAACATCCGTCGAACCTTGCTGAGAAAGCATGCAAAAACAATCGCCGCCAATGCCCGTTGAGCCAGCTTCCACCACACCTTGAACCGCTGCGGCTGCCACTGCAGCATCTATGGCATTGCCACCGCGCTGCAACGTTTCAACGGCGACCAGCGTTGCCGCCGGGTGAGATGTGGCAGCCATACCATTTGTCGCTACGGCCAGCGAGCGGCCCGGCTTCTCGAAGTTTCGTGTCATTCAGATCTCTCATGCTGATGAAACGTCGATTTCATCTACCTTTCAGGCTTCAACAGTTATGGATTGACCATATGGCCCGTCAAGACGCATACCTCGATAGTAGGCAAACAAAAGCCAATCAATTTAGAGTAAGCTCTGCCGATAAGCCGCCGCCATCTCGATTGCGCAGCTTAAGCGTCGCGCCTATGCCCATCGCCAATTGATGTGCGATGGCAAGTCCCAGCCCCGTCCCCCCAGTGCCGCGATTGCGAGATTGTTCAAGCCGAAAGAATGGCTGAAGCACTGCCTCCAGTTGATCGTCGGGAATACCGGGACCTCGATCAAGGACACTAATCAAAACATAGCCTTCTGCATTTTGCTGTAAACTCACTTCGGCACTTCCGCCAAACTTGAGTGCATTGTCGATGAGATTTGTGAAAATACGGCGTAATGCATGAGGCCGGGTCAATATCGCCGTTTCAACATCACCGGCTATCGATACGGATTTTCCAGTGTCCTGATAATCGTAAACAAGGCTTTCCATGAAGGATTCGATATCGACTTTTGTGGATTTCTCTGTGTTGCCGTGCGCACTGCGCGCATAGGCAATACCCTCATGCACGAGCCGCTCAATCTCGGCTAAATCCTGGATCAGCTTGTCCTTTTCTGCCGAACCTTCCGAGAACTCGGCCCGCAATTTCATGCGCGTGATGGGTGTCTGCAAATCATGTGAAATGGAGGCGAGTATCTGCACTCTCTCTTCAAGATAATGCGCGATACGATCACGCATCGCATTGAAAGCGGTGGCAGCATAGGCAACTTCACTCGGCCCTGTTTCGCTCAGCCGCGGGGCTGTCTTGTTGGGGTCCAATGCATCGGCAGCGTTTGCAAGATCGACCAGCGGCCGTATCGCAAGACGAACCGCAAACCAGCTGCAAAGGATGATCAGCACCAACTGGGTTATCAAAACAAGAGGAAGCCAATCTGCAATCGGCATGATCGTGGGATTTACTTCGATCGTCAGCGGTGAGCCATCACTCAGGATCAGCTTGGCCTGAACCCGTTTTGTGCCTTGAATAGATTCAACTGAAACGGGTATGTTCGGACCAACCGCTTTGCGGATAGTCAATTCAACATCAACACCTGTGCTGGTAAGCTCGGGGATGCCTGTGACGCCTGGCCCTAGAATGTAGCGCGCATTACCCTTGTCGAGACGCCCTGCCCACTGACCCCGTTCATTGGCAGGCAGATGATCCAGAACCGCTACTGACGTTGCCACATCCTGTTCAAAGTTTGTGAGCATCATCGCTTTGGCTGTCATATAGCGCTCAAGAAACAGAACTCCGAATGACATGCAGTGGGCGATGGTCAGTCCTGCCAGAAAAATCAGAAACAGCCGTGCACGCAAAGTCCGGGGCCAAGGGCGAAGTGATAAAATGGCTATGGCACTCATTGCCGGACCTCGGTGATCTCGACAGGCATGGAAAAGACATAGCCTTCGCTTCGGACAGTCTTGATATAGGATGATCCGCGCGCATCGTCGGCAAGGCGTTGCCGCAAACGGCTGACGAGCAGATCAATTGACCGGTCGAACAATTCAGCTTCGCGTCCTTGTGTCAGGTTCAGCAATTGGTCCCGGTTGAGTACACGCTGGGGGTGATCCACAAACACTCGCAGGAGACGATACTCCGCGCCACTCAAAGCCACCGTTGTCCCGTTCCGATCGAGCAAGTGCCGTCCGGATGTATTCAATTGCCAGTCACCGAAGGAAAGCAATTGGCCAATTTCAGTGATCTGGAGGTTTGGTGGAAGCATACGCGTGCGGCGAAGAACGGCTTTAATACGAGCAAGCAATTCACGGGCGGCAAATGGCTTTGTCAGATAGTCATCAGCGCCCATTTCCAGGCCGATAATGCGATCTGTTTCATCGTTACGGGCAGTCAGCATGAGTACTGGCGTGGATTTGTGTTTTCCGGCACGCAGTTCCCGGCAGAGTACCAGACCATCGTCACCAGGCATCATCACATCAAGAATGATGAGATCAACGGAATTTGCCTCGAGAAATTTCCGCATGTGTCGACCATCTGCTGCGGTGGTTACACGCAGGCCACTCTTTTTAAGATAGCTGGAAACCAGTTCACGGATTTCGCGATCGTCATCGACAATGAGTATGTGGTCAATATGATCCATCGAACGAACCTTTGATCGAGTTACGGAGATTTCAGACTGTTGCTGCAACAGGCTGTGGCGCGGCGGCAGGATTGGCAGCAACGGGTGCGTTTTCAGCAAAGGCGGGAATTGTTCTCAGCGACGATACAATCCGCGATAAATGCGGCCATTGAGCAAGATCAGCCCCCGCACGCTCCGTATTAATCGCTTGCGGGAAGAGAAAGACGTCCGCAACGGAAGGATTATCCCCGGCAGAGAACCTTGTTTGCTTCCGGCTGGCGAGCAGTGCTTCAACTGCGTTCATTCCCTCAAGAATCCAATGCCAATTCCATGCGGTAACATCGGCAGTGCCAAAGCCCGGAATGCCAAGCAGGCGCGCCCTGATTCTCGGTGGCAACAGGGCATGGATTTCCGCTGCAATCAGAAGCGCTATAGAACGTGAAAATGCGCGATCTTCGGCATTCTCGGACAAGAGCGATGGCTTGGGATACACCTCATCGAGATATTCGATAATTGCCAGCGACTGAGTAATCAGAGAACCCTGATCAGTTAAAAGAGCCGGGACGAGCCCTTGCGGATTGACGCTCAAGTAGCCGGATTGCCGGTTCTCGGCGTCCGGGCCGAGAATGCCGATTTGCAGTTTTTCATACGGCACGTTCTTCAGTGCGAGTGCTATGCGAACGCGCGATGCCGCAGATGAAATTTCGTTGTCGTAGAGTTTCATAACAAGCTCCTCATACTTTCGACGGGGTTGGATTATCGAACCGCGCTGGCTGCAGAAAATGGTGCAACGATTCCGGCCAGTGCCGATGGTTCGCGGGAGGTGCTGTCGTAGACGCACGGCGCAGCAAACACGGCAAACACTATCAGGAAGATCGCTGATAACTTCAGCACATTCACCTTATTTAAATTATGTGCAATTAGTTATTGTGATAATTATATATCTCCATGCGATTGGAAATGCAAGCTTGATAATCATTTGCGTAATAATTAATTGTGATAAGAGATGGAGGTGATTATGACTGACCAGACCCCGACACGCACAAAGACAGCAAAACTTGCCGACTTCATGTGCTTTTCTATCTACTCAACCAACCTTGCATATTCGCGGGTCTACAAGCCTGTTCTCGAAGCGCTTGGGCTTACCTACCCGCAATACATAACGATCATCGCCCTGTGGGAAGAAGATAACCAGACAGTCAAAAGTTTGAGTGAGAAGCTGTTTCTTGAGCCAAGCACCATGACCCCCATGTTAAAACGGCTGGAGACCATGGGTTATCTTCATCGTAACCGCGATACGGTGGATGAACGCAACGTGCGTATTTCATTGACCGATTCTGGCCGCGAGCTTCGCGAAAGAGGTTTTGGCTTTGGCGAAATTACCATGAAGGCTTCCGGCCTGACACCGGAGGAATTTCCCATATTGCAGAAGGCCGTGGCTAACCTGCGGAACAACCTTCTCAAGGCCAGTCGCGAATAGCAAAGGAGTGAATATCCTTGGGGAACTCACTCCTTTGCGACATCGTCGTTTCATCTACTGCAGCGTAATAACGACATCTATGTTGCCGCGCGTCGCCTTTGAATAAGGGCATGTTTGATGTGCTGCATCCACCAGTGCCTGAGCAGTATCCCGATCAAGGCCGGGCAAGCTAACGTCAAGACGGGCCTGGAGAAAGTATGCTCCCTCAGTCACGCCGAGATCGACTTCCGTATTAACGGACAGATCAGCAGGCAAAGCGACTTTCAACTTGGTAGCGGCGAGTCCCATGGCACCGATGAAGCAGGCTGACCACCCGGCTGCGAACAATTGCTCAGGGTTGGTGCCAGCGCCAGTTGTTCCAGGTGACGAAAGTTTAATGTCCAACCGCCCATCGGAGCTGCGGGATGCGCCATCCCGGCCGCCTGTAGTCACTGTCTTTCCGGTATAAAGAACGCGGTCGATCTTACTCATGATTTTGTTTCCTTCACTGGTTGTACTTCTGTGCTCTTTGAGCCGACGTAATAAAGCGCCGGGTACTTATCCGGCATGTGTCTGGAACGGCCTGAATTGTAACGTAGTGTAGGAGGGGCTGCGGGCCGTGGCCCGCAGACTTTCCATTATCCGTTTGATGCCTGCAGTCCCGCTGCTTCTGCCAGAAGATCCTGAATGACTTTTTCGGATTGCTCATAGTCACCCTCACCGAAATGGTGATAGCGAATCTGTCCTTTGGCATCGATAAAGTAATGGGCGGGCCAATAACTGTTCTCGAACGCTCTCCAGATCTTGAAGTCGTTATCGATAGCCACGGGATATCCGATCTGAAAATCCTTCACGGCCTTTTTCACGTTCTCGATATTCTTCTCAAAAGCATATTCCGGAGCGTGAACGCCGACGACAACGAGACCCTGATCCTTGTACTTCTCTGCCCAGGCGCGAACATAGGGAACAGTATGAATGCAATTGATGCAGGAGTACGTCCAGAAGTCTACGAGAACAACTTTGCCTTTGAGCTGCTCCGTTGTGAGTGGTGGTGAGTTCAGCCATTGAACAGCCCCATCCAGCGACGGGAATAGTCCTTCCACCGGCAGGTCGCTTTTTGTGGAACGCTTCTCCACCACCGCGACCATGGGTCCACTCACGGAGTTGGAAGCGGCAATGCTTTTGCCCTGCGCTTCCACATGATTCAATATCGACTGCTCCAGTCCAGCCGTGCTGGTGTAAGACAGGCGGGCGAGAAACCCGGTATCAAGTCCGAGCGCAATGGCTGCGACACCGGCAAGAACCGTAACACCAATAATCTGGCGAACTCTCTCGCCTGCGCCAAATGATTTTTTCATGAGAGCCAATATTTTGCCGCCGACCAGCAGGGCAACCGCCAAAGACGTAGCTGCACCTGCCGAGTAGGAAAGAAGCAGCAGCGTTGTATTAACGCTTGCGCCCTGCAAGGCTGCACCCGTCAAGACAAGCCCGAGTATGGGTCCGGCACATGGCGCCCAGAGAAGACCAGTTGCCACACCAAGTAGAAGCGAGCCGCCTATGGACGACACAGCGCCACGTCCATCCGCTTTTTGCAACAGCCGGTTGCCAAGTGATACCACCGGACGCATCAACCTTTCCGATATTTCCGGTGAAACCAGCGTAATGCCAAACACGGCAAGCAACGCGATTGCCGTATAGCGGCCATATTGATTGGCCTGCACGGCCCAGCCGCCACCCACTGCCGCCAAAGTCGCAACACCGGCAAAGGCTAGTGCCATACCAGCAAGCATCGGCAGAGTGCTTTTCATGAATGGCCGCCCGGCACGGGCAAAGACAAAGGGGAGGACAGGGAGGATGCACGGGCTGAGAATAGTCAGCACACCTCCAAGAAAGGTAATTACAAGTATGATCATGGTCTTTATCCTTTGCGGTGAGATATTACTGGCCGCAGCCAGTCACCGCATTAGGATTGATACGTGTATCCGGGATGTGTTCACTTTGCTCTGAAATGTAACTTTCTGTAGAGGCTTTGCTGCTTCCAAACAAAAATGCCGGCTGCTTTTTGCAACCGGCATTTTTGCAGTGCTCTTTCTTTAATTACTTCGGTGCGCTCTTGGCAGCTTCTTCGATGATCTTCGCCACATCCTGCGGTTTTGATGCATAGGGAACGTGACTTGCTTCCAGCTCATAGACCTTGCTGCCAGCGCGTTTTGCCATATCACGCTGAAGATCAGGATTGATGGAGCGATCACTCTTGGCAATAATGGCTATGCTTGGCTTGGTTTTCCATGCCGGTTCACCGGATTTTGCCGTGAAAGCTTTTTGCGAAGCGAATACCTGCGACCGCGCGATAAACTCCGCTTCAGCAAGTGGCAGGTCAGCCGCAAAAGCTTCCGGTACTGCGGCGGGATCAAGATAGAGGAACCCATCCGGCGTTGCCTTTATCGTATCCTTCTTTGCATTTTCAACCGGCTTGCTGCCTGCCAGATCGACAAGGCTCTCGCCTTTATCGGGCTGGAATGCTGCAACATAAACGAGGCTCGCTACGTTGGCGGCACTCCCTGCGCCGGTAATCACCATGCCACCATAGCTATGGCCGACGAGAATACTCGGCCCGTCCTGCAGGTCGAGCACGCGCTTGGTTGCTGCAACGTCTTCGTCCAGTGATGTCAGCGGTTGCTGTACCAGCGTCACCTTATACCCATCCTTTGTCAGGGTATCTGAAACTGCCCGCCAGCCGGACCCATCGGCGAAGGCACCATGCACGATGACAATGTTTTTGATTTCAGCGGCAAGGCCTGCGGAGAATCCACCCGAAGCAACAACAGCAAGGCTTGCAACAAGGGGTAGGAGATAGGATTTCTTCATGGGAGGCTCCTCAATAATTAAATTGCTCATCATATATTATGACGATATGCATTAATTAGGTATGCCCCTCACATAAGTCCAGCAAACTGGCTGTGATGAATTGTTCGCAACTGTATAGGAGCAGCTTTCAGATACCTTGTGATACAAATCCATTGCAATATTTGGTTTTCGGGGCACCGCCCTCATGTCATGAGCAAGCGATGTCCAACATATTTGTAGCGCCGTGTATCATGTTGGCCGTTCAGAACATTCCCATGCGACACGGTTGATCGCTGACACAATGGAGATACATGCGGACCATCCTTATATAGACCCTATCAAAACAGTTTCTGCAGAAGGAAAGCCGCCATGGACAGTACACTTGAAGCTCATGCGCGTACGTATAGCGACTTTACGAGTATCCTGAACGATTCGGCCTATGAGCCACTTCCTGACGACTGGGTGATCGGCATGACGGATGTTGTCGACTCGACGTCGGCGATCCGGCGCGGCGCATATCAGGATGTGAACTTTACCGGCGCCTCTGTTGTTGCAGCTGTCGGCAATATCTGGGGTACATATGACTTTCCGTTTACCTTCGGGGGCGATGGCGCGTCTTTCGCATTGCCGGCCAACGGCATTGAGAAGGCCAGGACCGCGTTACAGCAGGTCATTGCCATGGCGAACTCCAGATTTGGCCTGACCCTTCGCGCCGGACTTCTTCCGGTCAGTGAAATCCGAGCCCACGGCCGCGACATCAAGATTGCCCGCTATGCAGTGTCAGAGCATACAACCTATTCGATGTTCGCCGGTGGCGGCCTGCGTTGGGCCGAGCGCGAAATGAAGAGAGGAAAATATGCAGTCGAACCAATTGAGACCATCTCAGAGGTGGATCTGACAGGTCTATCCTGTGAATGGCGACCGTTTCCCAGCCGTCACGGACTAATCCTGTCGCTGCTTGTCGAACCGCGGGACAACAAGGGCACCGCAGGTTTTTCCACATTGGCACAGAGAGTTTTGTCGGTGCTCGACTCGAGCGTTCGTCATGGCCATCCTCTCCCTACGACCTCTCCAACTCCAATCGGCGCAAAAAGCGGGCTTGATCAGCAAACATGGTCGGAGATCGTCATGAACTCTGATTTCAGGAAGTATGACGACGTCCTGCGTCTTACGCTGGACTGTTCCGAGGAACAGGCGGATACTATTGAAGGCATTTTGAAAGATGCGGCGGCGGAAGGCTTGATAAGCTATGGCATGCATCGCCAATCGCACGCGCTTATGACCTGCCTCGTGCCTACCGGAAACCCTAAGTCTCATCTGCATTTTCTTGATGGATTGGACGGAGGATATGCAAGAGCCGCTGAGAATATGAACGCCGCCCGCAAAGAAGAGACGCCTCTCGCTTGATCGTGGCGAAAGCCAATATTTGTAACACAGTGTATTCAACCCCATGATTTCTACACTTGCTTTCAATTCAAGGTGATGGGGACACATCGCCGATACAAGTACTTGGTCTCTTCAGCCTCAACATGACGATTGGAGAGAACCATGTCCGAAGAAATCAACCATCATCGCCGCGGCTTTCTGGGCATCGCAGCAATGACACTGGCTGCAACACAGCTGAGTGCTACCAGTTCCGCATTTGCGCAGTCAGCCAAGCCAAAGATATCTGATATCTCCAAAATAAAACCCGGGACCAATACATCTTTCGGGCCACTCAAACAGATCAATGCCGGTGTCCTGAACATTGGTTATGCCGATCTAGGCCCCAAAGATGGCCCCGCCGTATTGCTTTTGCACGGCTGGCCCTATGACATGCACAGTTTCGTCGATGTTGCGCCTTTGCTTGCATCTGCCGGATATCGGGTCATCGTTCCGCATCTGCGTGGGCATGGTACAACCCGGTTTCTTTCTGCTGAAGCTTTTCGCAATGCCCAGCAATCAGTAGTCGCGCTGGATATCATTGCGCTGATGGATGCATTGGGTATCCAGAAAGCGATCCTTGCCGGTTATGATTGGGGTGCCCGTACAGCAAATATCATCGCGGCTCTTTGGCCAGAGCGTTGCAAGGCGATGGTTTCGGTCAATGGCTACCTGATCAATAATCTCGAACGTAACAAGATGCCCTTGTCTCCAAAGGTTGAGCATGGTTGGTGGTATCAATTTTACTTTGCAACGGACCGGGGCAAGGCAGGTTACGAGGCAAACAGGCGTGAGTTTACAGATCTCATCTGGCGCGCTAATTCACCAAAGTGGGATTTCGATACAGCCACTTTGGATCGAACCGTCACGTCCTTCGATAATCCAGATTACGTTGCCATCGTTATTCACAATTACCGCTGGCGACTAAGCCTTGTTTCGGGTGATCCGCAGTATGATGATCTGGAGAAGAGGCTTGCCGCAGGTCCCGTCATAGCAGTGCCGACAATAACACTTGATGGCGATTCCGATGGCGTCGCACCGGCTTCCGATGGCACTTCCCATGCCGCAAAATTCTCCGGAAAACGTACGCACAGGATCATCAAGGGCGCTGGGCACAACCTCCCGCAAGAAGACCCGCAAGCTTTTGCCCAAGCGGTTATTGACGTCGACAGCTACTGAGAAAGAGCGTTTACTATGTCAGATGAAATCAACCCGCGAAGACGCCAACTCCTTGGCGCGGCGGCTTTCGGATTGGCTGCGGCTCAAATCGGTATAACTGCCGGACCAGGTTTTTCTCAGGCTTCTGGCGCTATCAATAAGACAGGAACTGCCATGGCACCTGGTGCGTCCTTACCACTGAAACGTCTTGAGCCGCTTAAAAACATCGACGCTGGAGTGCTGAATATTGCCTATTACGAGGGAGGTCCTGCGAACGGGCCAGTAGCGATGCTGATGCACGGTTTCCCTTATGACATCCACAGCTTCAATGATGTTGTGCCTCTTCTGACGGCACGTGGAATGCGCGTCATCGTACCTTATCTGCGTGGCTTTGCGCCGACGCGTTTTCTTGATGCATCTACGCCTCGTTCTGGCGAACAGGCCGCTATTGGAGCCGATCTCATTGCGCTTATGGATGCGCTCGAAATCGAGCGTGCGGTCGTCGCTGGTTATGATTGGGGAGGTCGGGCGGCCTGCGTTGCCGCTGCCCTTTACCCGGAGCGTTGTATCGGCCTTGTCTGCGTCAACAGCTATCTGATCCAGAATATTGCCAAAGCACAAATGCCGGTTCCGCCTGAGGGAGAGGTACCGCTATGGTATCAGTATTATTTCCATCAGGAACGCGGCCGTGCGGGACTGGAGAAATATCGCAGAGAAATTGCACGTATCCTTTGGGCTCAATGATCACCCAACTGGCAATTCGATGATGCTACGTTTGAGCGTGCTGCCATCGCTTTTGACAGCCCCGATTATGTCGACACCGTGATCCATTCCTATCGCCATCGCTTTGGTCTGGCTCCGGGAGATGAACGCTATGCAGAATTGCAGGAAAAGCTTAACGACCAGCCCGCAATAACGATTCCGGCTATCACGCTTGACGGCAATGGCGATGGCGTCGTCACGGCCACCGATGGACAGTCCACGGCGGCCTTCTTCAAAAACAAACGTATCCACCGGATCATCCCCGGAGTGGGCCACAACCTGCCTCAGGAAGCTCCACAGGCTTTCGCCGATGCTGTTGCAGAAATCGCGAACATTTAACCACAAGCATCTTTCGGGTTGCTAGCCCAACGTGGAATTGAACGCACCGCCGTCCAGCAACAGGTTTTGGCCAACAATAAATCCGGAGAACTGACTGCAAAGAAAAGCTGCGGCGGCTCCAAACTCTTCTGCCGTGCCATAACGCCCCGTCGGATTTCCCGCATATGCTTCGGCGCGAGCTTCTTCAAGGGATATGTTCTTTGTGGTCGCTATACGTTCAATGAAACCTTTTGTCCGGTCCGTATCGTGCGATCCGGGCAGAAGATTATTGATAATAACGCCGTGCCGGGCGACTTGCCGCGCTGTGCCGGCAACAAAACCAGTAAGGCCGCTACGCGCCGCATTGGACAGGCCAAGCTGTGCAATCGGAGCTTTGACCGAGCCGGAGGTAATATTGACGACGCGACCCCACTTGCGTTCAATCATGCCGGGCAGAATAGCGTTCATCAGCAGGATTGGCGTCAGCATGTTATTGTTGACTGCTTTGAGCCATTCTTCTTCGCCCCAATCCGACCATAGACCTGGAGGGGGCCCACCCGCATTGTTTACAAGAATATCTGCTTGCGGCTCTGCCCGAAGCAAGGCCTGTCGCCCTGCTTCACTCGTCACATCCTCAGCTACGATCTGAACCGTAACGCCATATTTGCCGGCAATCTCTTCGGCAGTAACGCGCAAGGTCGATTCGGTGCGCGCGTTCAAAGTGAGATTTACACCGGCTTCCGCCAGTTTTTCGGCTACTCCCCGACCCAGCCCCTTTGAACTCGCGCACACGATTGCGCGTTTTCCTTTGATACCCAGATCCATAGCGCCACATCCTCATTGTTGATCAACCCTTATCGACAATTCCTGCATGCTTTGACAAGCTCCCGCAACAGATCAGAATCAGGAATCATATCATGACAACATTTGGAGCAACTGTTCGCTGGAACAGGGATGAGGATGCCGCTTTCACTGATAACAAGTATAGCCGTGCGCATGTTTGGGAGTTTGATGGTGGAGCTGAAGTGCCCGCATCCTCATCGCCGCATATTGTCCGCCTGCCCTATTCGGTGGCAGAAAATGTTGATCCGGAAGAGGCTTTTGTAGCGTCAATTTCGAGCTGCCATATGCTGTTCTTTCTGTCCGGTGCGGCAAAGGCAGGGTTCGTGGTAGATTCATATCGTGACGAAGCGCAGGGCGTTCTGGCCAAAAATGACCAAGGCAAGCTGTATGTCAGCCATGTCACCTTACGCCCGCAAGTAAATTATAGCGGACAATCACCCGATATTACTGCAGAGTCGTTACTGCACCACGAGGCTCATGAGCAATGTTTCATTGCCAATTCCGTGCTGACTCACATTGAGGTTGAGCCAATCGCACACTAGCGGGAGAAACCACCATGAACACTGACCTCAAGATAAAAGATGCGATCAACACCACCTGCCCATGGTCCGGCGCCCCAATCCAAGAAGACAGTTTGACACTCTACAACGGAGCCGTAGTCGGTTTCTGCAATACGGGTTGTCGTGACAAGTTCGAGAAAGCCATCAACCACTTCGAATCAGAACTGGTGCACCGCAGACACGAAGGCTTGTAATTCAAGCGCTGTCGCCAGAACCGGCAACTACAGTTTCGGCTGGCTGGCTGATTCGCCCCTGCCGCTTCAATTGCTGTTCCCGGAAAAAGATGAACAGGCCGGAGGCGATAATGAAGCCCGAGCCGATCAGCATTGACATACGTGGTACATCGCCGAACACCATCCAGCCAAACAGAATGGCCCAGAAAAGCAGTGTATATTGCAACGGGGCAACAGTCGCTGCATCAGCGAGTTTTAATGCGCGGTTGACCAGTACATGTGCGAGCATGGCAACTATGCCGAGCAGGCCGAGCAATAGCAGGTCGCGCATTGTCACCGGCGTCCATTCAAAACCAATCCACACCAGCCCGGCAAGTCCAGCTCCAATGATCTGCCAGAATACCAAGGTAGTATCCGGCGTACCGCGCAACGTGCGACCCAATAGAAGCATGAATGCAAAAGCCACACTTCCAAATATCGAAATGATCGCTTGCGGCGTTAATGCTTGCGATGATGGTTCAAGTGCGATTACCACGCCAATAAAGCCGACGATGATGGCGCTCCAGCGCCTCCATCCTACGGGTTCCTTGAGAATAAAGGGCGATATTGCTGCAACATAAATGGGTGCGGCAAGCCAATAGGTCATAACATCTGCCAGAGGCAGATAAACGACTGCAAAGTAGAAGGCGAACACTTCGGCTGTCGAGAGGATAACCCGCGCTGCCTGCACCCACGGGCGATCAACCTGCACAATCTGTTTTGGCCCATTGAACCAGATGAATGGCGCGAGAATGATCAACGCTGCAACGCTGCGGATGAAAACCACCTGCCCGACAGAATAGGTTGAAACGAGCCATTTCCCCATCACGTCGTTAAGCGAAAACATCAACATGCCAAGCAGCATGAGCAACACGCCGTTTCGCGCAGCTGACGATTCTGGTATGTTCACTGAAGAAGCTGGCGTGGAAGGCATGTGGCATTTCCTGCAAGAGGTCTTTTGCCATGCTTTGAGCCATTTTCGCATCTCAATCCAGTAGAAAAGTACCTTCGTTACCTGATGCAGCAAATAACTCTGCTTCAAATTGCTTAGCTTCCTGTCACTTCTGTAGTCTGGAATGCTTCTTGATTAGTCGGTATTGTCCGCCTTGGTTTGGCTCGGGGGAGATCAACATGCCAAAGGTTGCGCAACTGTTTTTCAAATCGGCTACTATTTTCTTTGTACTCGGCGTCGTCATGGGTCTTCATATGGGAATATCGGGCGACCACGGCGCCTTTCCTGCCCATGCCCATCTCAATCTTCTTGGCTGGGTCAGCAGTGCAATATTTGCAATCTATTACGCACTTAATCCGGCAAAAGCTGAAGGAAAGCTCGCGATGTGGCAGTTTGCCATTTACACCGTCGGGATCATCGTCATGATTCCCGCGCTTTACTTCATGCTGAAGGGCAATTTGGAATTTGAACCACTCGTCGGAATAGGTTCAATCATCGTGTTTGCCGGTGTTTTGCTTTTCGCTTTCGTAGTCTTCTCAGGCAAGCACCAAAGCCAATTGCCGGGCAGTCGCGCGTAGCGGTTCTACCCTTTGGCTTGCTTTAGCCATTGCCATCGCGCCCGAATAACTGGCGACAACGAGTGTCGCCAAATCCTGTGCGTCCGAAGCATTCAGGCTGGGTCTGTCGGTTTTTAACCGCAGCGCCAAGGCATCTCTCCACCCGTCAAAAACTACGTTCACTGCTTCGCGAAAATCCGAATCGGCCAAGGATAGTTCGAGAGCCAGATTGTTGAGCGGACAACCGGAAACAGCCTGATTGCGCTCCAGATCACTTGCCACATTATCAAGGAACACCGCCACGCCTTGGGCTATCGAGGCACCCGCTACAACGGGCTCGATGGCAGTATCTCTTACCTCCGCCGCTACACGCTCTGCTATGACGGCAAGACCAAGGACCTTCTTGGTAGCAAAATGATGGTGGAGCGCGCCCCCTGTAGTGGGAGCAGCCCGAACAATGTCGTGAATACTTGTCGCATTATAGCCATGCTGTTGAAAAAGCTCGGCAGCAACATCCAGAATCCGCGCGCGCATGGCTTGCGGATTATTGGTACGTTTTGCCTTCTTTAAGCCTTCCGCCATCAATCTCTCCAACCGGCCAGTGCTGCAAGACTACACGCCCTATATTTTATTGGTCGAACCTTATCGCAAACTCTCAAGGCAATCTCAGACTGTTCCTGACAATATCACATTGACAAAACAGGACAACCGGTTTTATCTAAACAGGACGATCAACCTGTTTTTGAGAGATGTGATGGATAATAAGATCGAGAAGGAACCGAAGTCGCGCTACAGCCCTGTTATCGAACTGCGCCGCTATAAACTTCATCCAAATAAGCGCGATGAGTTGATCGATGTTTTCGACAGGCACTTTCTTGAGGGACAGGAAAGCTGCGGTATGAAGATTATTGGTCAATTCCGCGACTTGGACGACCCTGACGCTTTTGTCTGGTTGCGTGGATTTGACAATATGAGAGCACGACATGAGGCACTCAGTGCCTTTTACGATGGACCAGTCTGGAACGAGCATCGCGACGCAGCCAACACAACCATGATCGACTCCGACGATGTTTTGCTGCTTCGCCCCGCAATCGCGAAATCAGATTTTGAGCTACCAGTGTCTCGCACTACCGATCACCCAAATATATCGGGTTCCGGCACATTCCAGATCACTACCTACAAGCTCAAAGCACCCGCCGAAGACGGATTTCTGGATTTTCACGAGACTGTCGTGGCACCCATCCTTAACATTGCTGGAGACAAACGGATTGCACTGCTGACCTCGGAGCATCGTGAAAACACTTTTACCCGCTTGCCCGTTCGCCTTGGAGAAAATGTACTTGTAAGCGTTTCACGCTTTGATTCCGCCGCTGAGCAGAATGAATTCAACCACAAGCTAGCGAACAGCCAAGTTTTTACTGGAGTTCAAACCGAGCTTGCTGCATGGCTTACCAGACCAATTGTCAACGCATCCATGGAGCCGACGAGCAGGTCGTTATTGAAATAATTCCAGAGACATCAACCTATTACCGGCCAAATCAATCGCTTTTCAAACTTCATAGCCGGTCCTCGCATTTAACCGGCTGGCAGTTGGAACGTCCTATTGGGAATAGCTCCTAATTCTTTGATTAGTGCTCATCACTAACAATTACTGAAACCGTCCCTAGCTACACATACGTCTTTAACGATAACTGTCGATAGTAGATCGTATTACCTTCACATGAGATAATCCCACCGACGCTAGAAAAGCGCGCATCCAATCGATATTGGACCTGTGCTTAGGGCCAAGGATAATCTCTTGTATTGCCATTCTTGCTGGATCAGCTATGAGGCACGAAATATACGGACGAATGGCAAAATCGTCCGCGAAATATTCAACTTCCTTGAGTGCAACTCGATGCCTATATCGGAGTAGCCTCCACTCTCGTTCTTCATAAAAGGAATTAGGTTTGGTGCCATAAATACGGAAGTGTAGGGGTGCTAAAACTTTTAGTAGTAGAGACAAAAGATCGGGAGTGCCCTTAAAAAGGCTTTGAATGTTTCCCTGCCGATCCGCCAGAGCACTTAATGCACGCTCGCGTGTCGTGCCCTCAGATAGTTTGACGAATTCGCCATACTTTTGAAAGGTGTTCCTCATCTCTTCAACCAATGGAGGAAGTGTTTTTTTAAGCCCATCTTCGCCATACTCAATTTTAACCAATTCGTGAAACTGTGACCCGAAATTGATCGGCCCAAAATCTTTCGTGAGAAATTCTGGAGAAAATCCGATTGCAATTCCTGTGCCGTCACGAGCGTAGGCACGCCATTGACTCAACAAATCTCCATTCTCCGAAAGACATAGAGCAAAGCCTTCTGTGGAGTTCGCATAGCCTTCTACAATTATAGACGCCACTTCTACCACACCCCGTGGCAATCCACTCGCGGCAAGGAATTGACCAAATACTCGGCCTACGACACGCCCCTCAAGGCTATCGTTTGCTGCTGATAATGCTGAAAGACGAAAAGTCCGTGACTGGAGGATGGCAAAAGCAGTTTGTGAAGAGCAATAATGGAATAAAAGTTGATCCGTAGCCATCCTTCCTCCATTGAGTGTATTTCAATAATACGCAGCTATACTCATCCCTTCTATTGAAGTCGAGCACATCAACAACTTGGATATTGCACGCTTGTTATATATGTAACTGAACCCCTAACTGGATATTTTAGTTTATACGCCACCGATTAACTGGCGGGCTGAATAGCCCTTATTATTAATAGTAATCTTCACGTATAAATTTTTATGAGCCACAGCCAAATTATTGGGTTTTAGAAGTATTGGTGGAGCCAAGCGGGATCGAACCGCTGACCTCTTGCATGCCATGCAAGCGCTCTCCCAGCTGAGCTATGGCCCCATTCCAATCGGTCATTCAGACCGCACCGTTGAACCGGCTTTGTATTCAACAGGGTCTGGTAACCCTGTGCCGCTATCCGAGGATGGCGGGTTCTTAGCTTCCGCTAACACGAAGATCAAGCCCCGTTCGCTGGTTATTTCTCAGCGAACGGAACTTATTTTTAAAATCAATTCTCGTCGTCGTCGCCGATTCCGCCACCCAATATGTCGGTGACATCATCATCTTCATCTTCTTCGTCGGTTGCGAGGAATGTGTCATCGTCGTCTGAATCATCGACTTCAACATCATCGCCAAGATCCGGAACATCACTGTCGTTGTCGCCATCAGCTTCTTCGAGAGCCACGAATTCCGGCTTCTCCAACGCTACGTCCAGCTCTTCAGTCTCTACCTCTTCCTCTTCCTCGCGAATAGAAGCTGTCGTTTCGAAATAGCTGAGCGGATAGGTTTTGCCTGTAAATGGCGAAACAATCGGATCGCGGTTCAGGTCGTAAAATTTCTGCCCGGTTTCCGGGTCAACACGCTTGGTGCCAAGTTTTGGGTTCGCCACGTTCTGCCTCGTCTTGCTGCGCTTGCCTGCATTCGGCTGACAATTATTACGCCATGTGCCTCCAGGGACCCATGTTCACGCAATAACACTTTGTATTGGCGCATAATCCTTGTCCAAAATCGAACTGATTTTTGGGGATATACGCTGGTTTCTCGAAGACACGGCTTTTCCGGCCGCCCCTCATAAAAAAATTCGTGGTCCCATAAACGCAATTCGCCGCGTTTGTCAAAGCGAAAAAGCATGTAGCCAGGATTGAATTTGCAAGATGACCGCGTAGCCAAGCTGTGTTAGGAGGTGCTCGACCTCTCAAGTCCGTCCCGCCCACCATATTTTATCGCGATTGTTCCTCATCATGTCCCACTCTTCGCTGCCAAAACCTGCCACGTCCCGCCGCTCGAATGCACTTAACGGCGACATCCGTATTCCCGGCGACAAATCGATTTCGCACCGCTCGTTCATGTTTGGCGGTCTGGCTTCTGGCGAAACCCGTATTACGGGTCTTCTTGAAGGTGAGGACGTCATCAATACTGGACGAGCCATGCAGGCTATGGGAGCAAAGATTGCCAAGGAGGGCGATGTCTGGATCATCAAGGGAACGGGCAATGGCTGCCTGTTGCAACCCGAAGCACCGCTGGATTTCGGCAATGCAGGCACCGGTGCACGCCTTACGATGGGTCTTGTCGGCACCTATGCCATGGAAACCATTTTCATAGGCGATGCATCTCTTTCAAAGCGGCCGATGGGACGGGTGCTTAACCCCTTGCGCGAGATGGGCGTTCAGGTCTCGGCGGCGGATGGTGACCGCATGCCACTTACCTTGCGCGGTCCGAAAGTCGCTGCCCCTATTGCCTATCGTGTTCCTATGGCCTCTGCCCAGGTGAAATCAGCTGTCCTGCTTGCTGGCTTGAATACACCGGGTATCACCACCGTGATTGAGCCGGTCATGACCCGTGATCATACGGAAAAGATGCTCCAGGGTTTCGGCGCCAATCTTTCGGTGGAAACTGACAAGGACAATGTCCGTCATATCCGAATCGAAGGTCAGGGAAAGCTCACCGGCCAGACAATCGACGTTCCGGGCGATCCGTCATCGACGGCTTTCCCGCTGGTTGCCGCCCTGCTGGTTCCCGGCTCGGATGTCACTATCCGCAATGTTCTGATGAACCCTACCCGCACGGGCTTGATTCTCACCTTGCAGGAGATGGGTGCAAAAATTGAGATCATGAATGCCCGTTTGGCCGGTGGCGAAGATGTGGCCGATCTGCGCGTAATGCATTCTGAACTTAAGGGCGTCAATGTACCGGCAGATCGCGCTCCATCCATGATTGACGAATATCCGGTTCTGGCCGTTGCCGCGAGCTTTGCATCAGGCGAGACAGTGATGAACGGCCTGGAAGAATTGCGCGTGAAGGAATCGGATCGCCTTGCAGCCGTGGCCAATGGCCTCAAAGCCAATGGTGTTGATTGCACGGAAGGTGTTGAGACCTTGAGCGTGCGTGGGCGTCCTGATGGCAAGGCGATTGGCGGCGGCACCGTAGAGACACATCTCGACCACCGTATCGCCATGAGCTTCCTTGTTATGGGGCTCGCAGCGGAAAAACCAGTTACCGTCGACGATTCAACCATGATTGCCACAAGTTTCCCCGAATTCATGGCAATGATGGCGGGCATGGGTGCAGAAATCACCGAACTGACCGCATCAACCTGATACGCCAATGAATGCATTTTTCTCGGCTATTACTGTTTATGGGCTTTATGGAATGACCAGTATCCCATTTATCGTATGGGCCGGAAGGAGTGCTTACACAGGGACACGTGCAAGCAGGGCGGAACGAGCTTGGCCGGGTATAAGCAGTACGATCTTTCGCATCGTTCTTCCTTTACTGCTCATCTTCCTCTATGCGTGGAACGCTTCCGGTACTGCGGATGCGAGTGAATGGATGCCATACCAGTTTCTGCTGCTTCCACCAGCACTTGGATCAATAGCCGGTTACGGGATAGGGTTCTTCATAGGCAAGAGGACAAAGAACTGATGTACTTCCTGCTGGCATCGATCGCCATTACGGCCATCCCTTATGCTATCGAGCGCATCGGCCTCAAAGTCCGTTTCGGACTTTTCGCATTGTTATTCTGGCTGTTCATATTCCAGTTCCTGCTCATTCTCGCCATCGACACATTCCTGCAAAATCTGGCGTCTTATCTGCCGGAATGGCTGGAATCGATGATGACAACATTGGGCGGCTTTGCTTTTGTCACCATTGGCATCACACCGCTCATCACACTGGTCCTTGCTGCCGCTTACCTGCTTTTCGCGCTATGGCAGTGGTTTTTCGACAAGGAAGACCCGGAACTGACCACACCGACGCACTTTACGATCGCGATTGATGGCCCGGCAGCTTCCGGTAAAGGCACGCTTGCACGGCGCCTTGCAGAATTTTACGGCTACCATCATCTTGATACCGGCCTCACCTATCGCGCTGTTGCGAAATCTCTCATGGATCAAGGATTGCCGCTTGATGACGAGTTTATGGCCGAAAAAGCTGCCCGTTCCGTCGATTTGTCAAAGCTTGATCGCGCTGTTTTATCTGCCCATGATGTTGGCGAAGCCGCATCCAAAGTTGCCATAATGCCAGCTGTACGCCGTGCACTTGTCACGGCTCAGCAGGGGTTTGCCGCATTATCGCCGGGCGCTGTTCTGGATGGCCGTGATATCGGTACTGTCGTTTGCCCGGATGCACCGGTAAAGCTATATATTACAGCTTCGCCGGAAGCGCGTGCGCAACGTCGCCACGATGAAATCAAGGCCAACGGAGAATCTGCAGATTATCAGGATATTCTCGACGATCTCATACGCCGGGATACACGCGATATGGGCCGCACAGACTCCCCTTTAAAGCCAGCAGCAGACGCGCACTTGCTTGATACGACAGAAATGGATATAGAGACCGCGTTTCTTAATGCCAAAACCCTGATTGATCAGGCTCTGGCACGGGAAGCCCGGAATACCAAGCAGTAACATCCGCAGCCAGCCCTCGCACCGGATTGCCCTCACAGGGCGGGTTGGCATGTGGATGATCCGTAACTCGAACCACCGGTGCCTGTGCCCACAAACCTTTCCCGAACCGGAAAGCCGGGTGCTTCAGGAGTATATATGTCTCAAGCCAATCCATCGCGCGAAGATTTCGAAGCTCTTCTCGCCGAGTCCTTTGCCACCAACGACCTTGCAGAAGGTTATGTTGTAAAGGGCCGTGTTGTTGCCATCGAAAAAGACATGGCGATTATTGACGCCGGTCTTAAGGTTGAAGGCCGCGTTCCGCTCAAGGAATTCGGTGCGAAAGCCAAGGACGGTTCGCTCAAGCCTGGCGATATCGTTGAAGTTTATGTTGAGCGCATTGAAAATGCGCTGGGTGAAGCCGTTCTGTCGCGCGAAAAAGCACGCCGCGAAGAGAGCTGGGTTCGCCTGGAAGAGAAGTTCAACCGTGGCGAACGCGTCGATGGTGTGATCTTCAATCAGGTCAAGGGTGGTTTCACTGTCGATCTCGATGGCGCGGTAGCCTTCCTGCCACGTTCACAGGTCGACATTCGTCCGATCCGCGACGTTACCCCGCTGATGCACAATCCGCAGCCGTTTGAAATCCTCAAGATGGACAAGCGTCGCGGCAACATCGTTGTATCGCGTCGTACAGTTCTCGAAGAGAGCCGTGCAGAACAGCGCTCCGAAATTGTCCAGAACCTTGAAGAAGGTCAGGTCGTTGAGGGCGTCGTCAAGAACATCACCGATTATGGTGCGTTCGTTGATCTCGGCGGTATCGACGGTCTTCTCCACGTGACCGACATGGCATGGCGCCGTGTAAACCATCCTTCGGAGATCCTGAGCATCGGCCAGACGGTCAAGGTTCAGATCATCCGTATTAACCAGGAAACACATCGTATTTCGCTCGGCATGAAGCAGCTCGAAAGCGATCCTTGGGATGGTATCGGTGCGAAGTACCCAATCGGTAAAAAGATCACCGGTACGGTTACCAACATCACTGACTACGGTGCGTTTGTTGAAATCGAGCCAGGCATTGAAGGCCTTATCCATGTTTCTGAAATGTCCTGGACAAAGAAGAACGTGCATCCCGGCAAGCTGCTCTCGACCACACAGGAAGTTGAAGTCGTTGTTCTCGAAGTGGATCCGGTCAAGCGCCGCATCTCCCTCGGCCTCAAGCAGACCCTCGACAATCCTTGGACAACCTTCGCAGACAAGTTCCCTGTCGGCACGATCGTCGAAGGCGAAGTCAAGAACAAGACCGAATTCGGCCTGTTCATTGGCCTCGATGGCGACGTAGACGGCATGGTTCACCTCTCCGACCTCGACTGGAACCGTCCAGGCGAACAGGTTATCGAAGAGTACAACAAGGGTGACATGGTTAAGGCGCAGGTTCTCGACGTTGACGTTGAGAAAGAACGCATTTCCCTCGGCATCAAGCAGCTTACCGGCGATAAGGTCGGCGAAGCAGCTACTTCGGGTGAACTGCGCAAGAACGCCGTTGTAACCGTTGAAGTTACGGCAATCACCGATGGTGGTCTCGAAGTTCGTCTGGTCGATCACGACCTCGACACCTTCATCCGCCGCGCTGATCTTTCCCGTGACCGCGACGAGCAGCGTCCAGAGCGCTTCACTGTTGGCCAGAAGGCTGACGCACGCGTCATCGCTTTCGACAAGAAGACCCGCAAGTTGCAGGTTTCCATCAAGGCGCTTGAAATCGCGGAAGAGAAGGAAGCTGTTGCCCAGTACGGTTCAACAGACTCCGGCGCGTCGCTTGGCGACATTCTCGGCGCAGCCTTGAAGAACCGCGAAAAGAACTAAGTTTCTTTTCAGATCTGACTTGATTGAACCCGCCGGTCCGCCGGCGGGTTTTTCTTTGGGTAAAGGAGCTACAGCAATTCGCATTCACCAGTTGAAAGCAAAGCACTTCAAATTGTATCGAACTGAATAAGGATGAATGCGGTCTGCAGGATCAGCGCTGCGACAAGCAATGCAAGTTGCACGCGCCGATTGCTGAGATAAATTCCTGCACACAGCAAACCGATAAGAACCAGATTCCGGAAAGGGTATTCAGGGCCAAGAGAATGGAAGTGGCTTATGCCCTTCATGGCCGTATCGATGAAATCGAAGATGAAGATCAAAATTACAATACCGAAAAACCACCCTCGGCGGGACATGAAGTAATCTTCATATCCATTATATCCCTCCATACTGTCGGGGAATAGCATGGCGCAGGCCAGAAAATGCAAGCTGGCAAAGAATATTACGAAGAGATAAACCTCAAACTTCCACAAGACCAACTGGTGCAGATAAAATTCGAACCACCAGAAATGGACGACCGTCAAGAATGTGAAAAGCACCCAGCCGAGATGAACAATGTAGATATTTTTACTTTGGGGATGCTGGATAATGCGGGCGATACCCGTGAGCAGCCGTGATACGCTAAGGCCCAGAATAATGCCTATGATAACGCGTACGTGTGTGAATACTTCCGGGTTTGGTATTGCGCCTTCCATACTTCATTCTCCAAATGCGGCCACTCGCCATTCAAGTATCAAGGTGAAGCAAATAACGAATGTCTGATTTGATGATATGCTCGGAACGGAGTATCCAAATTTACAGCTAGCATTTTATGACTGTGTAAATTATTAAAACTTATTGGTTTAATTAGATGTATGATTTCAGCCAGACAGGGTGCAAGACGAAACGAATTTAAAGAATTAACTTCTATTCCAACTAACTTGACACCCATTGATATCCTGCATAGATTCAACCTATACGATTATATTTATACAACACTAAGTTGCATTTTTTACAATCCATTATTCAAATTATTAGGGCTTCTTCCGCGACTTCTTCCGGACCAGACTATCGGAGATAGCTGTCGCCAGCCCCAAAGGGAATACAAGCGATGCTTAAAGACGTTAAAACTATGGAAGACTTTGCGGAATTTGCGGGTCTGTCACGACCAACGGTTTCCAAATACTTCAATGACCCGTCCTCGGTGCGCAAAACTACCCGCGACATAGTCGAGACCGCCCTCGCCAAATCAGGTTACAAACCCAATATTTTTGCGACGAACCTCTATCGCCGGAAGACACATATCCTCGGCGTAATCGTACCCAATTCGAACGATCCATTTTACATGGCACTGACGCGCCAAATCCAGAAACTTGCAGGCATTGCGGGCTACATGGTGTTTGTACAAAGTTCCGAAGGCCGTCCTGAACTTGAGGAGCGGGCGCTGGAAACCTTTAAATCCATGAATGTGGCAGGGGTAATCATCGGGCCGCTTTGCACGCCTTCCCATAATGAAAAACTGGCCAAAACTTCAGAATCCATACCCTTGGTGTATATCGACTCACCCCTTGACGAGACATCTCCCTTCGTTGGAACGGACAACCAACAGAGTTTCCGGCTTATTGTGGATTATCTTATCCGCTCCGGAGATGCCCCCTGTTATTTCCCGATGCCGCAAATCAATAATAATGCCCAAGAACGAAGAAGCGCTTACATTGGGGCGATGGATAATCTGGGCTTTGAGCCGCGTTTTGTGCCCGTGGAAGACGAGGCGACATTAAGCTTGGAGAAATTTGCCTTTGAGGCAACTGCCCGTATCCTCCGGGACGGATCGTTTCCTACCAAGACCGTGCTTTGCGGGAATGATCGCATTGCAGCGGGAGTGTCCGCCGCCGCCTATCAGGCTGGGTTGAAAATTGGTCGGAGGCAGAATGATGACCTTCGATTAGCGGGCCACGATGACCAGCCCTTCGCTCGATATATGTGCCCACCACTGACAACAGTTGCACAGAACCACAGTGAAATCGGCCGATTTGCAGTTGAACTCATGCTCCAGAAACTTGGTGAAAGCCGCGATACCAAAACATTTCTGCCGGTGAATGAGCGTATCCTTCTGAATGCCGAAATTATGCTGCGAATGTCCGCTTGAACCTGCCAGATTGGGTTACAATGGTTTCCAAGCGCGGCAACGCGCCGCGAGATTCGAATGACAACAGGCCTTTGCGTCCGTATCAAAACACATTAAACAGCATAGGAATAACAGAGACCGATAGACTACCCAGGAGAACTCGATGACAATCACCAAACCAAAACTGGTTACTGTTTTTGGAGGCTCCGGCTTTGTTGGTCGTCATGTGGTCCGCGCGTTGGCAAAGCGGGGATATCGGGTCAAGGTAGCTGTACGCCGCCCCGATCTAGCTTTTCATCTGCAGCCATTGGGTGGCGTTGGGCAAATACAGGCGGTTCAAGCCAATCTGCGCTATCGTTGGTCCGTTGACCGAGCTGTGGCTGGATCTGATCATGTGATCAATCTTGTCGGGATTCTTTACGAAGGTGGCAGCCAGCGCTTCAACACCGTGCACGATTTTGGTGCGCGGGCGGTTGCCGAAGCTGCTCGCGCGGCCGGTGTTCCGCTTACGCACATGTCTGCACTCGGTGCGGATCCGCAATCCCAATCTCTCTCGGCCAGCAGCAAGGGCCGTGCCGAAGAAGCCGTTCTAAAAATTCTGCCTGAAGCCTATATTATTCGCCCGTCCGTTATCTTTGGCCCGGAGGATGGGTTCTTCAACAAATTTGCGGCAATGGCTCGCATCTCGCCATTTCTGCCCCTGATTGGCGGCGGGCATACGAAATTCCAGCCAGTTTATGTGGGTGACGTTGCGGAGGCTATTGCCCGCTCTGTGGATGGTGCATTGCAGCCTGGCGCAACCTACGAACTCGGCGGCGGCGAAGTCCTTACTTTCCATCAGTGCATGGATGAAATGCTGAAGGTGATCGGACGCAAGCGTCTCTTCCTGCCGATTCCGTTCTGGGTGGCATCCATACAAGGCTCGATACTCGGCCTCCTGCCTAAACCCATGATCACCTCCGATCAGGTCATCCAGCTCAGAAACGATAATATCGTTTCTGAAGCAGCCAAGGCTGACGGCCGGACGCTCGAAGGTCTTGGCATCCGTCCACAGACCATTGAAACGATCCTGCCATCCTATCTCTGGCGCTTTCGCGTGCAGGGGCAATATTCCAGCCAGAAGCCTGCCTGATCAACGGGCTGCCGTCAAAATCAAATCGGCAGCTTTCTCGGCAATCATGATGACCGGCGAATTGGTGTTGCCCGATACTATTGAGGGCATCACCGAAGCATCGACGATGCGCAACTTTTCAAGTCCATGCACTTTCAGATCCTTGCTGACAACAGCCATCGCATCACCACCCATTTTGCATGTCCCAACAGGATGAAAAATGGTTGTTGCGATATCGCCTGCACGCTGGATCAATTCGTCATCACTTTGATATTGTGTGCCCGGCAATATTTCCTGTGGCTGATATTTCCGGGCGGCTTTCGTCGCCATCAGATTGCGGGCGTGGCGGATTGAACGCGCTGCGATGAGCCTGTCACCTGCCGTTGAAAGATAATTCGGCTTGATGTCGGGGGACAATCTGGCATCGGCTTTGCCTATATGAACTGTGCCACGGCTTTCCGGTCGCAAATTGCACACCGAGACTGTAACAGCCGGATAGCGATGCAAAGGCTCGCCAAGACGATCGGTGCTCAGCGGCTGCACGTGATACTCAATATCCGGGGTCAACAGCGCAGGATCGCTTTTAGCGAAAATTCCAAGCTGGCTCGGAGCCATCGACAGTGGCCCAGATCGGCGAAGCGCGTACTCAAGCCCCATGGCAGTTCGCGAAAACAGATTGTGGTAGAGCTGGTTCAGAGTTCTCGCGCCTTCAATTCGAAACACCGTCCTTATCTGAAGGTGGTCCTGCAGATTTTCGCCTACCCCGGGCAGGTCGTGCAAGAAATTGGCACCGGCCTCCTTGAGAAGGTTTGGATTTCCAACGCCAGATAGCTCAAGTATTTTGGGAGAGTTTATTGCACCTGCTGACAATATGATTTCACCTGAAGCACTTGCGCTGCAGACCTGGCCTTGGAGCCGGTAACGCACCCGCACCGCCCGCTTGCCTTCGAACTCAAGCCGTTCCACTTCAGCCCCAGTGACAACCCGGAGATTGCGTCGCTTCATGACGGGGCGAAGAAAGGCCTTGGTGGTATTCCAGCGGAGGCCACCGCGCTGGTTGACCTCGAAATAGCCCGATCCCTCATTGTCTCCAGTGTTGAAATCATCTGTCTTCGGGATACCCAACTCTTCTGCCGCATCACGAAACGCATCAAGGATCGGCCATGATAGCCGCTGGCGCTCGACGCGCCATTCGCCGCCAGCACCATGCAACTGGGATTTGCCACGATAATTATCTTCTGATTTGAGGAAATAAGGAAGGACATCGTCCCAACCCCAGCCTGTATTGCCTGCCTGACGCCAGCCATCATAGTCCGCCGCCTGACCACGCATATAAATCATGCCATTGATGGAAGAGCATCCACCGAGCACCTTACCTCGAGGGTAAGGCAAACTGCGTCCGTTCAGACCTGCCTCTGCTGCTGTCTTCATCATCCAGTCAGTGCGGGGATTTCCCATGCAGAAGAGATAGCCGATCGGCACGTGTATCCAGTGATACCGATCACTGCCGCCAGCTTCCAGCAAAAGCACACGATGCCTGGGATTTGCCGAAAGCCTGTTTGCAAGAACGCAGCCTGCCGACCCAGCGCCGATAATGATAAAATCATAGATGCCTTCATCTGATGCGGCTTCGCCACTATACGCGTTCACGCTGCAACCCCCGTGAACGAAGCATCGCTTTCGGCCATGCGCCGCCAAATCGGCTCCATAGCCGCCGCGATGTCCAGATAGAACTGGTAGCGGCGCTCATAGTGCGTCGCACGATTGACGTCGGGGGTATAGTGCCGCTCGCTTGTCACCATTGCATCAACTCCCGCAGTAAAGTCTGCAAATATGCCCACACCCGTACCGGCGGCGATTGCTGCCCCTAATGCTCCTGTTTGGCTTGATCGTGCAATCGAGACCGGCAGACCCAGCACGTCGGCGAATATCTGCGGCCAGATCAGACTGCGTGAGCCGCCACCGGAAAGCACCGCTTCGTTGAAGCTCGCTCCTGCTGAACGCATCGTCTCTATATGCTGGCGATGGCCAAAGGCGACGCCTTCCAGAAGTGCACGGACAAGATGTCCCTTGGTGTGCCATCCAGCAACACCGTAGAAGCCCGCACGTGCATTCCCGTCCTGCTGCGCACCATAAAGAAAGGGATGATAGATCGGGTCGTTCATCGAAGGTTGCACCATAGATGCCAGTTCACAACAGACATCGAATGGCGATTGGCCGCCCGGTTGCTCGCCATGGAAGAATTCACGAACAAGCCATTCGAGATTTGCAGCAGACGTGGCACTGGATTCAATCGCCATGTAGCGATCGCGATCGAAGGTTGATGACATGAAAACCGGCCCGTCCAACCTTGGACGATCAATAATTACCTGATTGATACTCCAAGTTCCGGCGATGATTGATGCACCACCCGTGCGTGTCACTCCCGAGCCAATTGCAGACGCTATCACATCAAAGAAGCCGCCAATCACAGGTGTGCCCGGGGCAAGTCCGGTCTCGGCAGCAGCTTTATCCGTAACAGTCCCGGCAATGTCGGCACTTTCAATCAGAGTTGGAAGCATATTCATGCAATCGCCCAGACCAAAAGCGTCCAGCAAATTCTGATCGTAGCGGCGTTTTGCAACATTCAGCAATCCGCACCCAGTCATGTCAGAGACTTCGCTGACGCGTGCATCGGTCAATCGGTTGACGACAAAATCCTTGCAGAGAAACACTGTTCCAATCTTGCAGAAGGTCTCTGGTTGATAGCGTTTGATCCATGCAAGCAAAGTGGGGGTCTGGGATGGCCAGGGGCGTTGCAGTCCTATCGGATAAGTAAGATCTCCAACGCCCTTGGCCTGCAATTCCTCTACGAGAGCAGCAGCCCGCGTATCGAGTGATTGGATGGCAAACAGAGGCTCGCCCGATTGATCCAGAGTGTAAAGCCCGTTGCCATGTCCTGCGCAACCAATGGCGGCAATGTCTTCGGGTTTGATCCCGGCTTTTTCAATGCAGCTGCGAATAACCACTTTGGCATTGTCCCAAAGTTCGCCAAGGCCGCGCTCAACATGGCCTGGGAAAGGCATTTTGCTATGCCCTTCCTGTGCAGCAGAGGCGATCTCGTTGCCCTGCAGGTCAAAGATCACCGCCTTGATGATCGTGTTACCGGCGTCGAGCCCTAACAGATATTCTCCCATTCAGAACCCCTCCTCAGGTTCGTATGACTATGCTTGGCCCTGCTGATAAAGTGTGTAGGCTTCCTCGCCACTGGCATTGTCATGAATGATTGCCATCAGCCCACGCACCACTGCTCCCGGATTTGCATGCTGGTAGATGTTACGGCCGTAGACCATGCCCATCGCACCCTGCTGCATCAAAGCCGCCGACTTAATAAAGACGTTCTTCAGATCTTCCTTGCCACCGCCGCGCACCAGAACAGGACAACGCGCGGCCTCTACCACACGATGGAAATCTTCAGCGTTTGTCGTCGGGTCAGCCTTTACGATATCTGCTCCCATCTCGCGGGCAAGTCTCGTCAGCGTCACGATCTTATCCGCATCGCCATCAACCATATACCCTCCACGCTCGGTAACCGGCTGCATGACCAGCGGTTCAATCATCAGGGGCAGGCCATATTTGTCGCAATCGGCGCGCACTCGGGAAATGTTTTGCACGCACTGCCGGAACAGATCCGGCTCATCCGGCAGCATGAAGAGATTGACGACGACGCAGGCAGCATCCATCTCGATAGCACCAATCAGAGGTTCCGCTTCATTTTGCAACACTGCCCACATATTGTGGTGCCGGACAGGATTATATGGATTGCCCATATCGATACGCATAACCAACGCTGGCTTATCCTTACCATCAACGTTTTGCAGAAGATCCGCCTGTCCGTAATTCATCTGTATGGCATCAGGTGCAGCAGCGACCAGTGCCTTTACAACGGACTCCATATCCTCCAGACCATTCAGGAAGGTCGATTCATTGCACACGCCGTGATCTATCGCCACGTCGAGACAGCGTCCCTTCCCGAAAAGCCGATTCATCCGGACTTTGCTGTTGTTGCGCATCATGTTCTCCTTGTTCATTTCGTGCGTTCAGTGCAGCGCGATTGGCGCCATGTCTTTCATCCAACAGGTGCAGAACCTGGATCAGCTCATCGTCGCGTCGTGCGGAAGACCAGTTTTTTTCGGCGGCGAGCAAGCCGAGTGTTGCTTCCATCATTTGCATTGAAAGCTCTCCACTAATCGCAAGGGTGGTGCGACGAAGCAGGATATCGTCCAGACGTTCGGTAGACTCATTTCGGATCAGGAAAAGAAGCTCGCGTCTTGAATATTCCTGATGGGGCATCTCCTCGTCATTACCAGCCGCAATGAACCGAGCGATTGCCTCAGCATCGGTCCCATAACGCTGAAACAATTGATCAAGGCGTTCAACTTCCAGACCGGTTTTCCCAGCAACGCACAATATCCACTCAGTTTTATCTGCCGGGAAAGTACGCCCGCCGCCGATGGCCCGATCCGTCGTGCTCAGCCGTCGCTCACGGCCGAGCTTTGCAAGTGCCATATCAGCGGCAAGTTCCCCAAACGAACGAAAGGTGGTCCATTTCCCGCCAATCATGCAAAGGACTGGTGGAGCACTATTGTCCTGTTCTATGAAGGTACAGAAATGGTCCCGAGGGATACGCCCGGTAAACTGATCCTTGCTTGCAGGCAGGGGCCGAACGCCGGAAAATTGAAAAACGATTTCATCAGGCCGTATCTTGATAGCTGGCAGAACAAAGGCCAATGACTGCAAAATGTAATCACGCTCTTCCGGCGTACAGGTAACATTTTCCGGGCTGTCGACGCGAATATCCGTAGAACCGACCAGCACTTTGCCGAGATACGGAAAGAGGATGCAGACGCGGCCATCTTCGTTCTCGTAATAGATCATATGCCCGTCCAGCGCCGCCAGAAGTTCGGCGTTGTCGATGATGAGATGCGATCCCTTGGTACCGCCCATCAGCGGCGCGGGAAGAGTATTCGCGGAAAAGAGGGTAGTATTGGCCACATCAATCCAACCGCCTGTCGCGTTGATAATCAGGTCTGGCTCTACGGTTACGGATGATCCATTGATATGATCGCGAACAATGAACCCGCCAGCATCCCGGCTGAGTTCTGCATAGTTGAGTGCCCTGGCGAAGGGATTTGCCGACAGACCATCCTGCAGCAATTCGATGCCTATCCGCTCGGGATGACTGACCCAGGCATCATGATAGGTTGCTGAGCTTTTGATTGCCGGATTGAGCGCGGGCCATTTGGCAAGACTTGCCTGTCGACCACGAAACCGGTGTTTGGGCATAAGCGCGCGCTTGCGTGTCAGAAAATCATAAATACTCAGACCAACCTTGATAGCGATGGCACCACGCCTGCTGGGTTTGCGGGTTAGACCGAGGAACCGGACGGCACCATTGGCTAGGCCGGAGAATAGACTGAATACCGGAACAGTGGTCGGCAAGGGGGCTACCATATGCGGAGCATTGCGAAGGAGGCGGTCCCGCTCGACAAGTGACTCCTTAACAAGATTGAATTCGCCATTTTCAAGATAGCGTAAACCGCCGTGAACCATTCGTGAGAGTGCGGAGCTTGCGCCTGAACAGTAGTCGTTTTTCTCAACCAGCAGAACATTGATGCCCTGCAGCGCCAGTTCACGGAACACGCTGAGACCATTTATGCCGCCGCCGATGACACACACGTCCACCTTCGGGCTCCGGCGAAGCCCGTCAAACACTTCTTCACGCTTCATGATGCAGCCCGTTACCTGTCCATATTTGCCAGTTTCACTGCGATGGCCGCGTCAATGGCCGCAAGCTCTTGAGCGCCAAGCCTGATTGTTCCGGCTTTGGCATTTTCCAGTGCCTGTTCAGGATTGCGAGCACCACAGAGTGCGAAGGTCACTCCGGGTTGCGCCAGCGTCCAGGCAATCACCGTTTGGGCAATGCTTGCATTGTGCTTTTCCGCGACAGGATGGATTGCCTCGGCAAACTGCTTTGCTTTCAGCCGGTTGTCAGTTGAAAAGCGCGGATTGTCTTTACGCTGATCATCGCCGGAAAAAACGCGGCCCGGATCGATCGTTCCAGCGAGAAGACCCAGTGCCAGAGAAGAATAACTTAGAGTCGATACGCCCTGCTCGCGCGTTATCGGCAGAAGATCCGCTTCGATCTCGCGATCAATCATACTGAAGCGCTCCTGAATTGCATCCAGTGAGTCTGTTGCAACATAGGCGTTCAATTCATCAAGGCTGACATTGCTTGCACCAATTGCCCGGATTTTGCCCGAACTGCGCAAATCCTCCAAAGCCCTCACCGTCTCATCGACAGGGGTTGTCGGGTCTTGCCAGTGGGTGATGTAAAGATCGATGTAGTCGGTCCCCAACCGTTTCAGGCTCTCGTCAATCTCGTGAAAAATTGCATCGCGCCCAAGGTAGCGATGAACGGGCTTTCCGTCCTGATCGAAGAAATGATTTCCCCTCTGCGTATGCCAGACAAGGCCGCATTTGGTGGCAATGATTGCCTTGTCACGCCTTCCCTTCAACGCCTTCCCGACAATCTCTTCCGAACGTCCGAGACCATAAGCGGGAGCTGTATCGATGAGGCTGACACCTGCATCCAGCGAGGCCTGTATCGCGGCTATCGACTGATTTTCATCAGTGCCACCCCACATCCAGCCACCAATTGCCCAAGTGCCGAGCCCCACAGCAGAGGCGTTGACGCCTGACTTGCCTATGGCACGTATCAATTGCCCCTCACTCATACCCAGCTTCCTTCCGCATCTGCAATTTCAAGAATCCGCATTCCCGTCGCCTCATCCGTTACCAGCGTATCGAGATGATTGCCGCGCATGATGCTGAGAATAGGTTTTGCCTTGTTCGGTCCGCTTGCTACGCCAATCTTGGTGGGGATTGAGGCGAATTCGCTTAATGTCAACGAGACAAGAGAATCGTTCATGCTGTAGCCGCAAACCTGTCCCCGGTCATCCAGCAAGTGTGCGAGCAGCTCGCAGCTCGCACCAGACCGCCCTATTGCGTCCCGGTCAGTGCTCGAAGAGGGATGCAAATCGTAATAGCTG
The DNA here is from genome assembly GCF_000282595.1 of Phyllobacterium sp. YR531. Taxonomy (GTDB): domain Bacteria; phylum Pseudomonadota; class Alphaproteobacteria; order Rhizobiales; family Rhizobiaceae; genus Phyllobacterium. The sequence continues at coordinate 231,222 of NZ_AKIZ01000035.1, read as the reverse complement.
GAATCATCGGTCAGGATCGAGCCAATACCGACCACTGCGACCTTGGCCTCCTTGGCTCGTTTGAAGACATCCGCAACCGAACGCATGTTGATAAGCATGGCCCGCTCTGCCGCGGTATCCGCAAAAAGCGGCGCATGTATCTGATAGGCCCGTCCTCCGAGCTTGTCCGCCAGCAATGTCGATACGTGATTGACATCAGTATAGTGCTTGCCCTGCACACAACCCGTAGCTGGTACAACTTCAACATTGAACGGTCGCGGAACCTGCAATCCGGCTACGACAGCGCTGACACCTTTGCCGCCGGTGATGCAGATCGTATCGCCATCAGTTATCTGCTCAAGCAAAAGGCGCGCTGCAGCTTCACCTACTGCCTGTAATGCGGTTTGCGGATTGTCAGAAACAGTCGGCACAACAATGGCACGATTAATACCGCCCAGAGCCAGTAACCTTTCCTCCAGATCAATCAGCGGTTCGACCGGCGACTTGATCTTGATCTCCACCAGTCCAAGCTGGCGGCCACGCTTGATCAGACGGTTGACTGTCGGCTGAGATACGCCAAGCTGGTCGGCGATCTGCGCCTGCGTCAGCCCTTCAACAAAGTGGAGAACCAGTGCCTGATGCATCTGCCGTGCAATGACGATTTCTTCTCGCGGTGCAACAGTTTGTTTCGTATTGAGTCTGACCACCGTCATGTCAGGAAGCCTTCCGCTTGTGCAGGAAATGATCAATGGATACTGCGCCGAGCAGAATGCAGCCCTTTATCATGTCCTGCCAATATACCGAGACGTTCAACAGGACCAAAGAACTTGTCACGACTGAAAGCAGGGCAATACCGAGGATCGCACCAAGAATAGTTCCTGAACCACCGTTCAATGAAGCACCGCCAATAACAGCGGCAGCAATAATGTTTAGTTCCATGCCAACGCCGAATGTCGGGGTCGCCGCACCGAAACGGGACATATAGATAACGCCTGCGACACCGGCGAGTGTTGAGCAGAGAACCGTAACCCAGAACTTTACCTGATTGGTTCTGATGCCGGAGTAAAGTGCAGCCTTTTCATTGCTTCCCGTATAGAAAACCTTCCGCAAGGCGGTGGCACGCCGCAAGAGGAAGTCAAAGAGTACAACCACCGCTACAAAGATGAGGATGACATACGGCACGCCATTGAAACTGCCTTGCCCGATTGCCTTGAACGAAGGTGGCAACGTGAACAGCGAGAGCGGTGTTCCCTTAGTGATAATCAAGCATAGGCCGCGTACGATCACCATGCCTGCAAGCGACGTGATGAAGTGATTCAACCCTACTACGGTGACAAAAAAGCCCATGACACAGCCAATCAGGCTGCTGGCCAGAATGCCGATGAGAGACGCGCTCCAAGGGTCGAGCCCGGCGAGGAACAGCGAACCTGAGAGCACCATGGCAAAGCAAACCACCGACCCTACGGCCAGGTCGATACCCCCGACAATGAGGAGAATGGTCATGCCCACGACCACGATGCCTTCCACAGAGAAGCTCATCAGCATGGCGCGGAAATTGCCGAGCGTCAGAAAGTGGGGTGAAGCAAAACTCATGGCAATGCAAAGCGCCAGAATGATTGCGATAAGCCCGGCCTCACGCATCGAACCTAGACGCTTCCAGGGCGGCGACCGCGTCGCGTTGGCTCCAATAGTGTTAGCCACCATTTTCTTATCTCCCATAGCTTCTTCAGGCGGCATGATGTGTGGCCAGCCGTGTTTGTTCATTTGGATTGACGCCTGAGGCGAGGCGGATGACCGCCTCTTCCGTCATCTCATCCACATTGAGTTCTCCTGCAATTGCTCCCTCACGGACAACCAGAACGCGATCACATAATCCTAGCAGTTCCGGCAATTCTGATGAGATCACGATGATACCGATACCGGATCGAGCCAACTCGCGTAGTAGCAAGTGAATTTCGGATTTTGCGCCAACGTCGATGCCGCGCGTCGGCTCATCCATCAGAATAACCTTGGGCTGCACAGCAAGTTGTTTGGCAATCGCAACCTTTTGCTGATTACCGCCGCTGAGCGAGGAAACCGGTGCATCAATACTGCCCATCCGGATATTCAGACGCTGCGCAAAATCACGGGCCAATTGCGCTTCATCCTGCGCATTGATCAGCCCCAGATGCCCTGTCAAAGCCTTGAGGTTAAGAACCGAGATATTCTGGGCAATCGACAGATCAAGGAATACGCCTGAACCTTTGCGGTCTTCGGACAGATAGACAATCCCGGCCTTTACCGCATCCGCATAAGTCCTGATTGCATGCATCTGACCATGCAGACGAATCTCGCCGTCAGTTGTTGTACGCAAGCCACAAATGCCCTCTGCAATCTCTGTACGACCAGAACCGATCAGGCCGCCAATGCCCAGAATCTCACCCTTGTTCAGTTCTATGCTGATATCGTGGAAGCGGTTCCTGTCACCAAGGGCTCTAACCGAGAGGATGGTGTCTCCCGATGACTCGCCACTCTGTTTTTTGGGTGGATAGAGCTGTGTTATTTCGCGACCTACCATGCGGCGGACAATATCGTCCGGCGTCACGTCCGCGACATTCTCCGTGGATACGTAGCGCCCATCCCGCAAAACCGTGACGCGGTCGCAGAGGGAGAATATTTCTGCCATGCGGTGACTGATATAGATAATGGAAATACCGTTCGCCTTCAGATCGCGAATAATATCGAAAAGGATACGTGTTTCCGCTTCAGTCAATGCCGCAGTCGGTTCATCGAATATCAAAACCCGGCAATCCAGCGTCAATGCCTTGGCAATCTCCACAAGCTGTTGGCTCGAAATCGACAGATCAGCAACCTTGCGGCGCACATCAATCGGTGCCAGCCGATTCATAACCTGCTGTGCTTCGCGTTCCAGTTTGCGATAATTCATCAGGAAAGAACGCTGACGGCTGGTCGCTGCCATGAAGATGTTTTCCGCCACGCTCGCATCCGGGCATAGAGCAATCTCCTGATGTACGAGCCCAAGACCCAGAGACTGGGCAATCGAAGGCGAAGCGATCTTGACCCCTACGCCTTCAACAAGGATTTCACCCTCGTCCGGCTGCAGAACACCGGCAATAATATTCATCAATGTCGACTTTCCGGCACCGTTTTCTCCGCAGATCGCGTGAACTTCCCCGCGTTCAAGGCTAAAACTTACATTCGTCAGCGCCTTCACCGCACCGAAATGCTTTGTGACATTGCGGATGTTTAAAACCGGTTCCGACATGATGACAAACTCCTCCCAGAGGTTTCACAGAATGCTATCCGGACTTTGCAGGCCCGGATAGCGGGTTGCAAAGCTTACTCCTCGATGCCCTTGGTGCCGCGGCGTTTCAGGTACTTGTCCCAGAAGAAATCATCCGCATTTTCTGCCGTGACAATCGAAAGGCCATTATCCACGAACGGTATGCTCATAGGGTTGAAACCCGCCCGCTTGGCATCGTTCATCGGATCGATCAGTTCAGGATGCTTGGCCAACCAGAGCAACATGAAGCCCATGTAACCTTGCATGCCCTGATTTGGATTGATGGAGCCGAAAACTTCGCCAGCCTTGATCATATCAAGAATGTTGGCGTTGACGTCCGCACACATGACGAGGATCTTACCGCCGCTTTCCTTGTTTGCCTGAGCCGCGCCGATTGCGGAGTTGGCTTCCGGCATAAAGACCGCGCTAAGATTTGGATTGGCCTGAATGATACTCATCAAGCCCTGATAGGCTTTGGTCGGGTCCTGGTTCGAGGCCGCGCGGCCAACCAGTTTCATGTCCGGCCACTTTTCCTTCATGCGATCCACGAAGGCGGTGACCCGCTTGTCGTGATTATCCTGACCCGGATTTTCCAGCACGGCATATTCGCCCTTGCCGCCAAGCTTGTTGGCAATCGCATCAGCCGCATAGGTACCTTCGCGGATATTATCAGACGTGATGAAGGATATGCGTTTTGACAACGGCGAATCCGCTGCGAATGTCACGACAGCCGTGCCTTGATCAATGGCGCGGTTAATCGGCTCAATGAAAGGATCGGAATTCATTGGATGGACCAGAATACCGGCAGGATTCTGCGCCAGAGCCTGATCGAAACTGGCGATCTGCTTGTTAACGTCATATTCCGGTGTGCCCGTATAGGCCGTTTCACAGCCAAGCTGCTTGCCCGCCTGTTTGAACATCTCATACACAGGGAACCAGTATTCAACGCCGGAAACCATTACGTTCATGACGTATTTTTCACCGGGCTTACAGCGGAAAGGTGATTCCGTTTCAGCTTTGGCTGATGATGCAAACAGGGTTGTTGCAAGGACCGCCATCGCGGTCGTGCTTAAAAAAGTGCGCAAGTGTCCTCCTCGAGGCCGAAGCCCCTCCCATTTGTCCGCGGCGCTTCGATGCAGCCACTTTTACTTTGCGAAAATCGGCAATCCTCCTCGAATGCCGACACATGCAGCTAAACTCAAAGAAACAAGCCTGTCAATATAATTCATGCAATGAATAATAATTCATACTATTCGCATTTTGCGAACTAGTGCAAACGTAAATCTTCCCATCTCCCGCAGGGGAAGTTGAGAGGTTACGAACCTGTCTTATAATGAAGGTGGTTACTCAGCGCATCAATATGAGCGCAACAAGACCTACAGTTCCGACCACAAGCCGCCACCAGGCAAAAAGGCCATAGCCGTGGCGGGAGACGTAATCCAGCAGATAACGCACAACAAGTACGGCAGATATAAAGGCCGCGAGAAAGCCGACACCTATCAATGTCAGATCGTCAAAGGTCAGGACATTGCGGTTCTTGAACAGATCAAGGGCAAAGGCGCCAGCCATTGTCGGCATGGCAAGAAAGAAAGAGAATTCAGCAGCCGAGCGCTTATCGGCACCCAATAGCAGGGCACCGACTATGGTCGAACCGGAACGCGAAGTACCGGGGATCATGGCAAAGCATTGGAAAAGGCCGATCTTAAAATAGAGTGGCAGAGGGAAATCCATGGCATCGTGATAGCGTGGCTTGAGGTCCAGCCTGTCCACCCATAGCAGGATCAATCCGCCCAGTATCAGCATGGTACATATGAGCATAGGCGATTCAAACAGGATTGCCTTGATCAAGCCATGCGCGAGGACGCCAATCACAACGGCCGGTAGAAAAGCAATCAGGACTCCGGTAACGAAGCGACGTGTTTTCGGATCGCTCGGCAGATCACGGGCAATCTTCAATAGTCGTCCGAAGTACACCGTAAGAATGGCAAGGATCGCACCAAGCTGGATGAGCACTTCAAAGGTTTTTCCATTGGACTCAAATCCGAGAAAGTGCCCGGCCAGAAGCAGGTGCCCGGTCGAAGATACGGGGATGAATTCTGTCAGGCCTTCCAGCAGCCCAAGGAAAAGCGCTTCGACGATCGTCTGAGTTTCCATGTTTATGCTTACCGCTTCCTTAACTCTTAACGCAGTGAATACCTCATAATGGAGACACCACAGCATTTGAATATGCTACATAATTTCTGTCTTAACCGATTCTCTTTTAAGAAATTATGCAGCGGTAACGAGCTGTTCGTTGATTCGTGTTTACTTGTCTCATGCCGCCGTTGCGCCTATAGCATTGGCCCGATGCCTACCTTGCATGCAATACGATGCCGACCCGCTGAATACCAGTTCGAAAGATTTAAGATTACCTGCCATGTTGACGCTTTTTCATCATCCCATGTCCACCGGTTCGCGATATGCACGGCTGATCCTCAATGAATATGACATTGAAGTTCAGCTGATCGAGGAAAATAGCTGGGCACGCCGTAAGGAGTTTTTGTCCCTTAACCCGGCAGGTACCTTACCCGTTTTGCTTGCAGAGGGCGACGTGCCGGTGGCAGGCGCTTCGGTCATTGCGGAATATATCGACGAGACTCGCGGTGCCTTGAAACGCAGTCGCCGTTTGTTTCCAGAGGACTCCCTCAACCGCGCCGAAGTGCGCAGGCTGGTAGACTGGTTCTTAAGCAAGTTTGAAAACGAAGTGACGCGTCACATGGCACGCGAGCGCATTTTCAAACTCCACATGACACCTGAACAAGGCGGCGGCGCACCCGACAGCGCTGCCATCCGTGCTGCGCGGGCAAACATTACACAGCACATGAAATATATCGACTGGCTGACTGCGACGCGCAACTGGCTCGCCGGCCCTAACCCTACCTATGCGGACATGGCTGCAGCAGCCTCTATCTCGATCCTTGATTATCTTGGGGAAGTAAAATGGACCGAATATCGCGCCGCTCGTGACTGGTACACGCGCATGAAGTCTCGACCTTCCTTCCGCCCATTACTTGCAGATCGCGTGCGTGGCTTGCCACCAGCATCTCATTATGGCGATCTGGATTTCTGATCATATTAAGTGTTTAAGTTTCCTGCACGACTGCCATGTGGTTCGAAAGCTCACATGTGAGAGACTGCGGACAGTTACCGGCACGGCAGTCCTGGCTTTTCAATCAGCCCATAATGGTGAACTTGTGAACTAAGCATTGCGATCATGCAAACACACTCAGATCAGCAGGAGCGTCTCAAAAAATTCATCGTTGAAGAATCGCTAGCTGCGGGCTTCGATGTGGTTGCCATTACACGCGCAGATTCCATTCCGCAGGCAGAAGAGCGATTGCGCGAATATCTTGCGCTTGGCCGCCATGCAAGCATGGACTGGATGCAAGCAACACAGGAACGACGCAGCAGCCCCAATGCATTGTGGCCAGAGGTTCGCTCCATCATTGTTCTAGCTATGAATTACGGTCCAGACAGCGATCCGTTGCACGTTCTCTCACAGAAAGACAAAGCGGCAATATCTGTTTATGCGCAAAATCGCGATTACCACGATATTGTCAAAGGCAAGCTTAAAGGTGTAGCGAGCCGCTTTGCGTCGCGTGCGGCTGGCGAAGACCTGAAAGTATTCGTCGATACGGCTCCCGTCATGGAGAAACCTTTAGCCGAGGCCGCGGGCTTGGGCTGGCAGGGCAAGCACACCAATCTTGTCAGTAAAACACATGGATCATGGCTGTTTCTCGGCACAATATTTACGACGGCTCAGCTTCCATATGACGTTAAAGAACGCGATCATTGTGGCTCCTGCCATGCTTGTCTCGACGCTTGTCCAACTGCCGCATTTCCTGCGCCGTATCAACTCGATGCGAGGCGCTGCATTTCCTATCTGACGATTGAACATAAAGAGCCGATTGCACCTGAGTTTCGAAAAGCCATGGGCAATCGCATCTATGGCTGTGATGATTGTCTTGCCGTCTGCCCCTGGAACAAATTTGCCGAGACTGCGCGCGAGGCGAAGCTCCGCGCCCGCGACGATCTTCGTTCGCCCTCTCTCGATTATCTGCTTACGCTGGACGATCCAACATTCCGCACACTTTTCTCCGGTTCACCGATCAAGCGCATTGGCCGGGATCGCTTCCTGCGCAATGTATTGAATGCATGCGGCAATTCCAATGATCCGAACCTGATCGAACCCGTGACACAGCATCTGGATGACCCATCGCCTTTGGTGCGCGGCTCGGCCGTATGGGCTCTGAGCCAACTTATTGACGACAAAAGCTTCTCGACCCTGCGTCTTGCCCATGCTGCCAAAGAAAATGACATCAGCGTCTTGACCGAATGGCGCAATGGCGCAAACAATCAACCATGAAGATTTTCCTGTTTGGTGCCGGTTATTCGGCGCGCGCCTTTGCCAGATCAGTGGGAGCCAAAGCTGACTTTATCGGCGGGACGACTCGCGACAATACAAAGCTGTCGGCACTCGACAAGGAAGGCATAACGCCATTCCTGTTTCACGGTACCCACGCTTCACAGGAAATTGCCGACGCCCTCGAAACAATCACGCATCTGGTCATCTCCACATCGCCCGCAAAAACCGGCGATCCGGTAATAGCACTGTTCGGCGGTACAATCCGCAGAGCAATGCCGAAACTGCAGTGGATTGGCTATCTTTCAACTGTCGGTGTCTACGGCAATCATGCCGGCGGCTGGGTGGATGAAACCACAGCCTGCAGTCCCGTTTCTGCACGCTCTGTGGAGCGCGTTGATGCTGAACAAAGCTGGCAAGCCCTAGCCGATGAGCGTGGCGTTCCGCTGGCAATCTTGCGCCTTTCCGGAATTTATGGGCCGGGGCGCAATGCTTTTGTAAACCTCAGCAATGGTACCGCGCGCCGTCTCAATAAAACCGGGCAGGTTTTCAACCGCATCCATGTGGATGATATTGCCGGTGCTCTACAGTTTCTGAGCTTGCGAAACGAGGGTGGAATTTTCAACATCACTGATGATGAGCCTGCTCCGCCGCAGGACGTTGTCTCCTATGCGGCAGAGCTTATGGGCATCGAGCCCCCGGCAGAGGCAGATTTTGAAACAGCGCAACTGACGCCGATGGCGCGCTCGTTTTACGGTGAAAACAAACGCGTCTCGAACAAACGCATCAAGACGCTCGGCTTTTCTTTTCGCTATCCGGATTATGGCACTGCATTTGCTGCCATGTGGCGGGATGGCAGCTGGCGCTAAAACTTGTTGCGGACAGATCGCCGGATTATTTCTCTTTGAGAACCTTCTTGAGCGCCCGGCGCGCAAACCAGCCTGTTTCGATATAAGCGAGTATCCAAGTCAGAATCATTGTGAACACAGCAAATCCGGCAAGCAGAGTGAGAGCTGGTAGTCCGGTGTCCCGTGAAAAACCATCCAACATCGGTTGAAGAGGGCTCGCCTCTCCGGTCAGGCTTGTAAGGTAAAACCCAACAGCAGCCAGCGCGCCAGTGACTATCACTGCAACAATAGCAGCCATGTTGGAAAAGCTTACACGTTCGCGTTGGGTAAAAACACGCTCGTACTTTTTAACAAAGAGCATGATCGGGGTGGATAGTGCGGCCATGACCACGATAATTCCCATTGCTGCCGGGACATCAAACTGAAGCACCGATGTGATGATTATCACGACAACCTGGCAGAACAGCAAAATACCGCCAAACATCAAAACATATTTCTTTAGATCAACCGGTGTTGATACCGTGTCAGATACAGTCATTTGTTTTCCCCCGAAAACAGAACCACTTGCGGAAGTCCCCGCGCACCGGCCTGCCCGGTGCACGGGGAGTGATACAATAATTTTCCGAAGGCGTATACATCGATTTACTTAGTTTGGTTCACTGGAATTTAGTGATCACATTGATCCCGATACCCTCGAAACGGTCCATTGCCATCAGTGCGGCCGGTGCTTCATCAAGTGTGATTTCCTTACCGATCAGCCTTTGTGGTTGAAGTTTGCCATTCTCCAGCATGTCCATCAGCGCATTATAACGGAAAGCCTGCATGCCGTGGCTGCCATAGATTTCCAGTTCATGCGCAATGACCTTGTCCATGGGTATCGGAGAATGAGCATGATCTCCCAGCATCAAACCAATCTGGATGTGACGGCCGCGACGACGCAGATTAGCGATTGAGTTGAAGCATGTAGAGGGATGTCCAAGTGCATCGATAGAAACATGCACGCCGCCTTTTGTAATCTCTTTGACCGCTCCGATAATATTTTGGGTATCGCGACCGTTTACTGTCGCAACAGCGCCTAGCTCTCGGGCAAAGGCGAGTTTTTCTTCGGTGAGATCAACAGCAATGACATTGGCGCCCATGGCAGTCGCGATCATGATTGCCGAAAGGCCGACACCCCCGCAGCCATGTACCGCCACCCATTCGCCCGGCTTTACCTTTGCCTGATCGACAACTGCGCGAAACGATGTCACAAAGCGGCAGCCAAGGCTGGCGGCGGTGGCAAAATCCAGAGACTCCGGCAGAGCGACAAGATTGGTATCGGCAAAATCCAACGCAACATATTCCGCGAACGAGCCCCATGCCGTGAAGCCCGGTTGAAACTGGCTCTCACAAACCTGATGATTGCCCGAATTGCATTCGAAACAATGGCCGCAACCTCCGACAAATGGCACTGTAACCCGCTGTCCGACGTTCCATTGCGTGACGTGTTTACCGACTGACTCGATCGTTCCCGCCAGTTCATGTCCCGGCACATGCGGCAAAACAATATCCGCGTCATGTCCCATCCAGCCATGCCAATCACTACGGCAGAGACCAGTCGCCTCTACCTTCACAACAACCCCGGTTAACGCTGGTTCTGGATCGCGCACGTTTTGCACACGCGGCGGTTGGCTGAATTGTTCGAAAATAACTGCTCTCATAAGATTGGGTCCGTTCGAATCAAACCTGTGATTGTTACCATATTGCGGGTTTCAAGCGAATCTGGCCATCATAAAGCCGGATGATCTATGCAATTTTGCGTCTCATCCATTGGATAACGCACATGATCTCGAAAACTCTGGCTCGGCTGGCACTTGGTATTCTGATTTCATTCTCGGGTACACTCAATGCTGTCGCCGAAGATGGCCCTGCAAAGCAGCTTTTTGGCTCGCAGACCTTACCCAGCCTTGGAGCGCCTCAATCAACCGGCTTCTACGCCAAGGGGTGTCTGGCAGGTGGTGTCGCGCTTCCGGTCGATGGATCGGCTTGGCAGGTCATGCGCCTGTCACGCAACCGCAACTGGGGCCATCCGCGCATGATCGCCCTGCTGGAACGTCTGGCGCGTGATGCGTCTGCAAAAGATGGTTGGCCGGGTCTGCTGGTCGGCGACATTTCACAGCCACGTGGTGGCCCAATGTTGACCGGCCACGCCTCCCATCAGGTAGGACTGGACGCCGATATCTGGCTGACACCGATGCCCAAGCGCCGCTTCACCAATCAGGAGCGTGAAACAGTTGAAGCCAGATCAATGCTCAAGGGAGATACTCTTTTTGTAGACCCTGACAAGTGGAGCGCCAGTCGAACTGCCCTTCTGAAGCGGGCTGCAAGCTATCCTGAAGTAGAACGGATTTTCGTTCATCCCGGTATCAAGAAAAAACTTTGCGATAGCGTGCAAGGTGACCGTAGCTGGCTGAACAAGGTACGTCCCTATTGGGGACATTATTATCATTTCCATGTACGTATCAAATGCCAGCCGGGATCGGCCCAATGCAAATCTCAGGAACCGACAGGTACTGATGACGGATGCGGCAAGCCATTGGCATGGTGGTTTACCGACGAGCCTTGGAAGAAAGCACCGCCGCCAAAAAAACCTGTAAAGCCCAAGGTCATGATGCTTTCCGACCTGCCAAAGCTTTGTGCCCAGATATTGCATGCTCCCGGCCCAAGATCAGTCGAAGAAGTCACTCTTGGAGTTGGTGCAAAGGTTCCGCAAGCATCTGCCGATGTCGACGGTGAAGACATTCCCGAAGATGTGCCTGTGCCGGGACAAAAGCCTTGATGTCTTTTTCTGCCCTGCTCTTTTCACGACGGTGTGAATTGTTTATAGGGTTTCAATCGATTTAAGGCGGCAACCTGAAACAGAGTTTTAATGACACAGCCATTTCGCCTCGCGCTGATTGCCCATGACCAGAAGAAGGACGACATGGTTGCGTTTGCACGCAGCTATGAAAACCTCTTGATGCCATGCGATATTGTTGCGACAGGGACGACCGGCGGACTGATACAGAAGGCCTGCCCTTCCCTGACGATCACCCGTGTGAAAAGTGGGCCGCTTGGTGGCGATCAGCAAATCGGCGCATTGATAGCGGAAGGCCGCATCGACGGATTGATTTTCTTTGTCGACCCGCTGTCACCCTTGCCACATGATGTGGATGTAAAAGCACTCATGCGGCTGGCCAGCGTATACGATATCCCTATGGCTTTGAACCGGGCTACAGCCGAAGTACTGGTGCAAAAAAGGGGACTGCTTCGCGACGATGCAGCCGAAAATACATTGATGCGCCATTCGTCTACCCGGACGGATAATGGCCCAAACGAGATTTGAGACAGGAAAGCGATAATGGTTACACAAGCAGATACCGACCACATCATGAAGTTTCCGATTTTGGTCGGCGATATCGGCGGTACCAATGCGCGTTTTGCAATTCTCGTTGATGCATATGCGGAGCCAAAGGAATTTCCGGTCCTGCAAACTGCCGATTTTCCGACGATTGATGAAGCAATCCAGAACGCCATTCTCGATCATACTTCAATACAGCCGCGCTCTGCCGTTCTGGCCATTGCCGGTCCTGTGGAAGGCGATGAGATTGATCTTACCAACTGCGCCTGGGTCGTAAGACCCCGCCAGATGATGGAAACGCTCGGCCTGTCCGATATTACCGTTATCAATGATTTTGAAGCACAGGCGCTTGCTGTTGTATCACTTGAACCGCAACATCTGGAAAAGCTTGGAGGCGGGGCAGGCGATCCACATGGCAGTCGTGCTGTACTTGGACCGGGCACGGGTCTTGGCGTTGCAGGCATGGTTCGCTCCCGCGCAAGCTGGGTCCCTGTTCCGGGTGAGGGCGGGCACGTGGATATGGGGCCACGCACCGAGCGCGATCTCGAACTGTTCCCGCATATCGAACATATTGATGGCCGTATCTCGGGCGAACAGCTCCTGTGCGGGCGAGGCTTGCAGAATATCTACCGAGCGATTTGCAAAGTTGGCGGTACGGAACCGAACTTGGATACACCGGCCGATATCACTGCCGCTGGACTCTCCGGCGAGTCGAAGGAAGCCAAGGAAACACTGGCGCTCTTTGTCACTTATCTCGGACGTCTGGCCGGCGACTTTGCCCTGACATTCATGGCACGAGGCGGCGTGTATCTCGCTGGCGGCATTGTTCAAAAAATCGTGGAGCCTCTCAAAGACCCGGCATTTCGCGCAGCATTCGAAGATAAGGCTCCGCACCAGCAAATACTGCACGAAACTCCTGTTTATATTATTACACACCCCTTGGCAGCCTTGAGTGGCCTGTCGGCATTTGCTCGTACACCGGCCCGTTTTGGCGTTGCAACAGAAGGGCGCCGCTGGCGTCAGAGCTAAGCAACACTACCGGTTGCTCTGGGGCATCAGGGCAACACTGCCCGCCACATTCAGTCAAAGAGGGCAAAACCGATAGGCAAGCCGAGGCAATAACGCTATAGGGACAGGATCACGAGGCAAAAATCCCGCAAAGGATATTTGCCTGATATTTTAGTACCAGCGAGTTGCCGCCTGTCATGAATGGTGTACCCAAGAAGAAAAAGATCGATCCGACTGAGGCGAGGCGCGTCGTCGGCAGAGTTCTTGGTGAAAACGTTCGTCAGCACCGCTCGTCTTATGCCGTCGCCGTTGTCGCTATGCTCGCCGTTGCGCTAAGCACGGCGTTTGTCGCCTACATATTCAAAGATGTGATCAACAAGATCTATTATGAGCGACGCGAAGACCTCATCCTGCCGATCAGCCTTGGTATTCTGGCCGCCTTCGTCATCCGCGGTGTTGCGACCTATGTGCAGTCGGTAACAATGGCGAAAGTCGGCAATAGCATTGTTGCGCGTTACCAGCACCGAATTTTCGACCATCTGATGAAGCTTGGCCTTGATTTCTATCACGATACGCGTTCCGCGCAGCTTGCAGCGCGTATCAACCAGAATATTGGTGGCGTGCGCGAGTTGCTGGATATTGTCGTCACTACAATCGGCAAGGATATTCCGACGCTCATCGCACTTGTCGGCACCATGATTCTTCTTGATCCATTGCTATCGCTTTTTGCATTGCTGATCGGTCCCCCAGTGCTCATTACGGTGCGCTATCTGACAAAGCGCCTGCGGGTGATACACCGTGAATCCGTCACCTTGAATTCGCACCTTTTGGGAGCCATGCAGGAGGCCACGCAGGGCATTGCCATCGTTAAAGCCTTTACCATGGAAGACCAGTTGCGGGGCAAGATCAGCGCGTTGATTACGCGGGCTGAAGGGCGCGCCAACAAGATTTCGCGCGTTTCCGAGCGGCTAACGCCTGTCACCGAGCTGATCGCCGGGACCGCCATTGCGTCGATGATCATGTATACCGGCTTCCGTGCGGTCTATGACGCACAGCCTCCCGGCGCGATGTTCAGCTTCATCACCGCCGTATTGCTCGCCTATGATCCCGTCCGCCGTCTCGCACGCGTGCAGGTTGGACTGGAGCGCTCACTCGTCAATGCACGTATGATCTATGAAATTCTCGACATTGAACCCCGTCAGGCGGATAGCATTGGAGCAGTGCCAATTACTGTTCCCAATGGCGAGGTACAGTTCGACAATGTCAGCTTTGGCTATGGCAACGGCATCCCGGTTCTTCACAATGTCAGCTTCACCGCAGAGGCAGGAAAGACGACTGCAATTGTCGGCGCATCCGGTGCCGGTAAATCGACGTTGATCGGCCTTGTGCAACGCTTCTACGATATTGATGGAGGGCGTATTCTGGTCGATGGTCAGGATATTGCCCATGTGAGCAAACGCTCCTTGCGCCAATCCATTGCCTATGTTTCGCAGCAGCCTTACCTTTTCGAAGGGACAATCGCCGACAATATTCGCTATGGGCGCCCGGACGCCACTGATGAAGACGTTATCGAAGCGGCTAAACTCGCCAACGCCGATGAGTTCATTATCAAGCAACCGCAGAGCTACGGCACGGAAGTCGGTGAAAATGGCATTACCCTTTCTGGTGGCCAACGCCAGCGGCTGTCCATTGCGCGTGCAATTGTTCGCAACGCTTCCATCCTTTTGCTTGATGAAGCAACGTCAGCTCTTGATAACGAATCGGAGAAACGCGTGCAGCAGGCGTTGGAGCGCAGCATGCAGGGCCGTACCACTATCGTTATCGCTCATCGACTTTCGACCATTGTGAATGCAGACCATATCGTTGTCATGGAAGCTGGCAGGGTTGTGGAAGAAGGTGTGCACGAAACGTTGCTGGCCCGTCCAAATGGCGTTTACGCACGCTTCTATCAATTGCAGGGCAAGGACGAGTCGCCCATCATCGTTATGGACGAAGACAATGCCGAGCTGACAGGAACAACGGAATGAGTGCAGATACTCCGATGAAGCTTGCCGTTACCGGTGCTGGCGGGCGCATGGGCCAGACTCTTATCCGCATCATACACGCTACACCGGGTGCCGTGTTGGCAGGTGCCATCGAGCGCTCTGGTTCGCCGCACATAGGCAAGGATGCAGGCGAGATTGCAGGTGTCGGTCATCTTGGTGTGCCTGTGACTGACGACGCATTATCTGTTCTTGTCGGAGTTGAGGGCGTTCTAGATTTTACAATGCCTGCTGCAACCGTGGAGTTTGCCGAACTGGCCGCGCAGGCCCGTATCGTTCATGTGATCGGCACAACGGGATGCTCGGCCGAAGACAATGCTAAAATCGAGGCGGCAGCGCGCCATGCTGTCGTGATCAAATCCGGAAATATGAGCCTTGGTGTCAATCTGCTGGGTGTTCTCGTCAAACAGGCTGCCAAGGCGTTGGGTGAGGATTTCGATATCGAAATCCTCGAAATGCATCATAGGCACAAGGTCGATGCACCTTCTGGTACGGCTCTGCTACTCGGTGAGGCTGCTGCGGATGGCCGAGAGATAGGCCTCAGTCAGCATAGTGTTCGGGTGCGTGACGGTCATACCGGCCCTCGGGAAACCGGAGCTATCGGTTTTG
Organism: Phyllobacterium sp. YR531; assembly: GCF_000282595.1. Taxonomy (GTDB): domain Bacteria; phylum Pseudomonadota; class Alphaproteobacteria; order Rhizobiales; family Rhizobiaceae; genus Phyllobacterium. Next base: position 215,672 of record NZ_AKIZ01000035.1, on the reverse strand, counting down.
CCACGCTGCGCGGCGGCTCGGTTGTTGGCGATCATTCGGTTATTCTTGCGGGCGAAGGTGAGCGCATTACTCTGTCTCACCATGCAGAAGACCGAACCATTTTCGCACGCGGTTCGATCAAGGCAGCGCTCTGGGGCAAAGGCCGAAAGCCCGGCCTTTATTCCATGCTCGATGTACTTGGCCTTAGCGACTAATTTTCACTTTTGGAAAGGAACCCTTCAGAATGTCCGGAACCCTAGTACTCGTCCGCCACGGCCAGAGCGAATGGAATTTGAAAAATCTTTTCACTGGCTGGCGTGATCCTGCCCTCACGGAACTCGGACATGAAGAGGCAAAGGATGCGGGCAAGCGCCTGAAGGCCAAGGGTCTCAAGTTTGACATTGCCTATACATCTGTCCTGTCGCGTGCCCAGAACACGCTTCAGCACATTCTTGAAGAGGTTGGCCAGACCGGGTTGGAGACAATCCGGGATCAGGCATTGAACGAACGTGACTATGGCGATCTTTCCGGCCTGAACAAGGATGACGCCCGCGCCAAATGGGGTGAAGATCAAGTGCACATATGGCGCCGTTCCTATGACGTTCCACCACCCGGCGGCGAAAGCCTGCGCGATACGGGTGCGCGAGTCTGGCCTTATTATTTGCATGAAGTTCAACCTCACGTGCTGCGCGGTGAAACAGTTCTGGTTGCCGCTCATGGCAACTCGCTACGCGCGCTCATCATGGCGTTGGATGGTCTGACAGGCGAAGAGATCGTGGCGCAGGAACTCGCGACAGGCGTGCCGATTGTTTACAAACTCAATGCCGATTCAACAGTTGCGTCGAAGGAAGTGCTAGCGGGATAAGCATACGGCAAGCAGCGACGAGGGCTCTGTCTAATGCAAGGGGTTTAGCAATCCAATATTTCCCGAATATATGCATTGACAGACTCTTGAGCGCCCCTTAGATGAAACCCGCTGCCCAGATGGCGGAATTGGTAGACGCGCACGGTTCAGGTCCGTGTGCCGCAAGGCGTGGAGGTTCGAGTCCTCTTCTGGGCACCAATTCTCTTTCCACACAGGTCCATGACCTTACCGGAAACACTCAAAAAGCTCGGTTTTCCGGGCTTTTTTGTTGTCTTGATATGCCGTTGCATCCCAAAATCGCGAAACTAAAACATGCAATTTTCATACGGCGATGAAACGGATCATTCCAACTCGACCCCATTCCGATTTAAGTGCTGGACGACATTAAAGGCTCGTAATATCACCATCTTCTCTTCTGACTTAAGGTACCAATCTCACAATACGGCTTGCAGCATAAGTACTACGGGAAAGGGGGCTTCTTCCATGGAAAAAAGTGTCCGCTTGGGCAATCTGTCAAGCACGTTGAGAGACCAATTCTCAAAGTTTAAACGCAAAGGTCAGGACACTGAACGATCTCAAGCCGTTGTCCGGCTAATAATAATTCCATTCTTCTTCAGTTACATATTCTACGCAGCAATATCGCAGGACTTATCGGCCGAATTTCTGACAATATATTCATACTACTGGATATACTACGTAATAACCTCATTGATATTATTTGCATGTATTGTAATTTGGCCAGGAAAATATTTGCTACGGCGAATATTCTCGATGTCTCACGACTATATCGCCATGACTTTTGCCATGTCCGTTGGTGGTCAAGTCACCCTTCCCGTTTATGCGATATTGCTTTGGGTGACGGTCGGTAATGGATTGCGATTTGGGCCTCGGTACCTGGTTGCTGCCACTGCCGCCGCACTGCTGGCACTGGCAACGACTACTTTCTTCAACAGCTTCTGGCGCGGATATCCCTATGTGGTTGGTACGTTGATGATAACGGCCATCCTTGTACCCTCCTACATTTATGTACTGCTGAACCGAGTCCACAAGGCTTACAACGCTGCACTTGAAGCAAATTTGGCAAAGTCACGCTTTTTGGCACAGGCCAGTCATGATCTGCGCCAGCCAATACATGCCATCAGCCTTTTCATTGCTTGTCTGCGCGATGCACGCCTTGGCCAGGAAGAACAGCAGATGGTTGATAACATAGACAGATCGTTGCAAAGCGTTTCAAGGTTATTCCAGTCCCTTCTGGACATCTCGACACTCGATAGCGGTAAGATATCCGAACAGCCGGAAGACGTTAGTATCGGCGAAATCCTCAACGATATCAAACAGCAAAACTCTGAAGCAGCACAATGGGCTGGCGTAAAACTCAAGCTTGTTGCGACCCACAAGTTTGTTAGAGTCGATCCGAGCCTTTTAACAACCATGATTCAGAATATTGTATCCAACGCCTTGAAGTATGCACCGGGTGGGCCTGTTCTGATCGGATGCCGTAAGCGGTCCGGCAAACTATCCATTGAAATTCATGATAGGGGACCAGGTATTGCAAGCGAGCATCTGCCTCATCTTTTTGAAGAATTTTACCAGGTTCGTGAGCGGGGCGACAAGGACACCGAAGGCGTTGGATTAGGCCTTTCGATCGTACGCCGTCTCTCGAATATTATGGGTCTTGAGGTTTCGCTGCGGTCCGAGGAGGACAAAGGAACAACTGTCATCATTGATGGCCTCGAAATCGTATCCCCTCCCACTCAAGCCCCCAAAATACCCAACAGCAAGCCTGTATCAATGCTGGATGGACTGCGCGTGCTTCTGGTCGAAGACGACACTAATGTTCTTTTGGCAACCGGCATTCTATTGGAAAAATGGGGATGTATTGTTCAACAGGAAGAAGTTCTGCCTGAAGGCAAGGACGTTACATGCGATCTTATCATCACAGATTTTGATCTCGGTGCCAAAACAACCGGGTCAGATTGTATCAACTATTTCCGAAGCAAGAACGGGCGAAACATTCCTGCGATTATCGTGACGGGTCATGATGAAAACCGAGTGCGTGACGATGTTGGAGATCCCGAAATTCCCATACTGTCCAAGCCAATACGGCCTGCGGAGCTGCGTTCAACCATTTTGGCGTTGAGGCTGAAGTTGCAGCGTCAAACTGTTAAAACGGTCCCGTCGCTTCAATAATTGGTACCGATACCGAACGTTACAGCCTTGCCTGCGGCAGCAGCTCGCGATCCTACATTAAGTGTGCGAAGCAGTGCCGATACATGAATACTGACCGTATATGGCGATATTTCAAGAATCCGGCCGATCTCTTTGTTGGTTTTTCCGTCTACGATCAACCGCAACACTTCGAGTTGCCGCGGCGTCAGGGATGAGAGGCCTGTCGAACTGGGCTGTCTGGCTTTTCCGTCCTGCGGGTGCGCCCTTACGACAAATTCACCACGCCGGATATCGATTATGATTGCACTGATTTCTTCAGGTGAAACCGTTTTTCCTATAAAGCCGTCTGCGCCCTGCGCCATAACCATGTCAATCGCCAGTGAATCATCCAGCATGGAGACAATGATAATGGACGACTTCATGAATTCCTGGCGTAACTCACCAATGGATTTTTCGGGGATCATTCCGGGGAAAAGCAAATCAAGGATGAAGGTATCTGGCTGTTTTCCTTCGCGCGCCAGTTTTAAAACGTCGTTCATAGTGCCAGCGGAAAGGACTTCTGCCTCAGGAAAGGTCCGTTGAACTACTTGGCGCAGACCTTCCCGGAAAATCGGGTGATCGTCCGCAATGATAATACGCTCTTTTTCCGCATGTGAATTCATTGATAGCTTGTATCGTTACAGTAGAGGCGTGCCAAGGTGCCACGGATAGTGAACTTTCACTAGCGGTTCTCGGGCCTTTTTCGCTCGATATGGGCCATCAGCCGCGCAACGTTGCACCGCCATCGACATAGATATCTGCCATGGTGATATGACCGGCTTTGTCGGACAGTAGGAACAGTACTGAGTTTGCCACATCTTCCGGCGTCGCCAGTTTGCCGAGGGGTATACCGGTCTTGTAGCCAGCAAGCGATCCCTCAATCACTTTATCGCCTCCAGTCTCATCCTGCCACATACCTGTCTGCATGGTTGTCAATGTTGAGCCCGGAGCAACAATGTTGCAGCGTATTCCATAAGGCGCGAGTTCAAGCCCCAGACACCGGGTAAACATGGTCGACGCAGCCTTGGAAGCTGCATAGGCGGCCATACTGTGGCGCGGAATACCTGCTGCATTTGAACTTACGGTGACGATTACGCCGCTCTTTTGTTCCATCATGTGTCGGGCAATGGCGCGCGATACGTGGAAAACGCCTGTCGTATTAACAGCAAAGACCCGTGCCCATTCATCGTCGCTGGTATCAGTTACCAAAGTTGTCGATAAAACACCTGCAACATTCACACCGAAATCCAACTTACCCCAATGCGCAACGCACTGGTCAACCGCAACATTGACCGTAGCACTATCGCGGACATCCAGACTAAAGGCCTTCAGATTTTCGTGGCCAATTTCTACGAGCGCATCAATATTCAGGTCGGTTGCGGTGACCTGTATACCTTCCTCCAAAAGCAGTTTGACAAGGCTAAGGCCAATGCCTCCGCCCGCGCCTGTTACAAAGGCAGACTTGCCCGCAAATCCATCGTCGCGCATCTTTACACCTTTGCAGGTGTAGACATTTTGGCTGCTGCAATGTCCCACCAATGGGCAAGCGTCAGCGAGGTCGCCAATTCCGCGAAGTTCAAGTGAATGTTGCGCTGTTGCCATAGCAAAACGAGATTCATCGCTCGCATGGAGTCGAGACCAAGGTCCATTAGATTGTCATTCTTGCCAATCTCTTCCGGATCAACATAGATCATGTCGGCAATATCCTGCCGCATCTGTTGAATTGTAAACTGGTCCGTCATTTTCTTATCCTTGGATTTTTGCTAGCAATGTTTCGAGCGGCATTGGGATTCCACTGGTCTTTGCGAGATAACTAAGTGCCATATCGTGGTTTTCGCGGGAGAAGTCCGCCACCGCATCGGCAACCATGAACGGGTATATGTCCCGCTGAAATGCCTCCGCAGCCGTCAACAGGCAGCCAATATGTGCATAGATTCCGCATATTATTATCTGATTGCGGCCTCGCACGCGCATGAGGTGTTCGAGATTACTTAGCTGAAATGCGCTGTAACGATGTTTGACCAGAACTGTATCGCCATGTGCAGGCTTTAGTGCTTCGGTGACATGCTGGTGCTCTGGCGCATCTGTCATGCCCGGCCCCCATAAATCTGCCTGGAGGCCGCGGTCACGCCTGTCCTGATTGCCATTTTGAGCGGTGTAGTAAACAGGGATACCTGCCGCACGACATGCATCTCTAAGCCGGGCAATATTTTTTATCACCGGCGCAATTGGAGATACGTCAGGCTCGAACGCATTGATGAAGTAATTCTGCATGTCATGAATAAGCAGTGCTGCGCGATCCGGTTCAAACGCCCACTTTGCCCGGGCCACTGGTATTTCGCTGGCGAGTGGCAATTCATATGACGGTATTTTTGGTAGGCCCATTATTTCACTCCGCAGCCGACGTGCTCAGAAATTGCTCGCGCAAAGTCTGGCGTAGAAATTTGCGACTTGTTTTGCCCACAGCTGTTGTCTCGAATGCGTCAACGAAGACGATCTGGTCAGGTACCTTGAAATCTGCAAGGCCGCGTGAGCGCACAAAAGCCTTCAATGCAGCGCTTTTGGGTTTCTCACCCTTCGATATGATGAAGGCACAGCTGCGCTCCCCCAGATAAGGGTCTGGAATAGAGACAACGGCGGCATCAAGTACCGAGGCATGTGCAAGCAGATGGTCCTCGATCTCTTCAGCTGAAATTTTCTCGCCGGAACGATTGATATGATCGCCCGCACGGCCGCGGACAGTCAGATATCCATCTGATGTGCGCGAAACTATATCGCCAGTCCGATAGTACCCGTCATCGGTAAAGGAGCGTGCGTTGGCCGCATCGTCATTGTGATAGGCGTTGATCGTGTAAGGACCGCGCGTCAGCAGCATGCCCGGCTCACCATCTGCGACGGGATTGCCAAGATCATCAACAATCAGGATTTCATCATCCGGGCTGATGGGGCGGCCTTGTGTGTTGATAATGGTTTCTTCCGGATCACCCAGACGCGTATAGTTGACGAGTCCTTCCGCCATGCCAAACACCTGCTGCAACGCGCAGCCAAGACTTGCCTTTACGCGCGCTGCGGCCTCCGGAATGAACTTGGCACCGCCAACCTGCAATATCTGAAGGCTCGAAATATCATGCGCTGTCGTCGCTGCTGCCTGCATCCATAAAAGTGCCAGAGGTGGCACGACACCTGTAATTGTCACACCTTCCTGCTCAATCAATGCAAACGCAGTCGCCGGTGTTGGCGACGGACACATGACAACAGTGCTGCCTGCATAAAGCGCCCCGAAAACACCTGGTGAACTCATCGGAAAATTATGAGCTACAGGCAGCGCGGCCATATAGACACTGGTTTCATTGAGCGCGCAAATCTCCGCACTTGCCCTGAAACTGTAGATATAATCGTCGTGGGTACGTGGGATAAGTTTTGAAAGGCCGGTGCTGCCACCTGATATTTGCAGAAAGGCGACATCGGAAGGTTTGATCGCGAGGGGAATCCTTGCAACGTCACTGGCTACACTTCGAAATTCCTTTAGATCATCGACAACGATAACCTTCCGCAATCCCGGGCATTGTGCCTGCACCTGGACCGTGAGGCTGCGATAATCAAAGCCTTCATGCAGCGCTGTTATGATGTACGCTGCAGCTTCGGACTTGTTGACGAAATGCGATATCTCCGTCAGCCGGTGTGCCGGCAGCGTAAAGACGGGGATCAACCCAGCCCGGAAAAGCCCGAAAACCACGGAAAGAAATTCCGGGATGTTGGGCAGTTGCACAACTACACGTGTTCCGGGCTCCAATCCCATGGCGAGGAATGTTGCGGCATGGTGTTTTGCGCGGCTGACCAGCTCGGCGTAGCTCCAACGCTCCAGCCCACCAACTACAGCAATCTGGCGTGGGGATTTTGCAGCTCGCTGTTCAAGGAAGCCGAACATGGCCTCTCCACGCCAGTAGCCAGCTTCCCTGTAATGTGCGGCCCGTTCGGCGGGCCATTCCTGCTTAAGTTCGAGCATGATGTCTTTCCTTCAGATTCCGAACCGGTCGCCATCAATACCAAAGGCATCCAGCATGGCGCGGAACTTGGCGGCCGTTTCGGCCACTTCGCCTTGCGGTGTCGAACCCGGCACAACACCGGCACCGGCGTAAAGCCGGGCATTCGGCCCTTCAACCTCAGCGCAACGGATGGAAACGTACCAGCGTCCATCACCTGCGGAGTCACACCAGCCCACTGCACCCGCATAGAATCCGCGGTCATAGGTTTCGAGTTCACTGATCTTTGAATGAGCCGCTGCGCGCGGGACGCCGCACACTGCTGGTGTTGGATGCAGCAGCGAAACGAAATGCTCTGATGGTACAGACCCATCCTTCAGGCGGCCAACAATGCGTGTACCCAAATGCCACATGCTGGCTGTCGCCCGCAGTGCCATTCCTTCAGGAGCAGAAAGCTCACCACAATAGGGCGTCAGAATATCCATTATTGACTCAACGACCATCGCGTGTTCGCGCCGGTCCTTTTCCGACTTCCACAAGGAATCGGCAGAACGGCGGTCCGCTTCTCCGTCCTGATAGCGTTTCGCTGATCCAGCCAGCGGATGCGACGCAATATGGGTGCCACGCTTTTCAACCAATAGCTCTGGTGTCGCGCCCACAAGCATCGCTCCACCTTCATCCGGCTGGCGCAGTGGCGTTGCGAAAACAGTAATGCTTTCGTCAAGCGCGAGCCGGCTCATTAGGTCCGCGATGGAGAAATCGCGACTTGCAAAAACTTTCAGGCTGCGTGACAGCACAATCTTTTGCAACACGCCACTCGATCCCGCCATGGCCTCCAGACCGGCAGCAACGCTATTGCCAAAGATGTCCGGTGATGGGTCGGCGCACACGGAGATAATCCTGTTTGGCTCGGCATTGCCGGTGCTTGCACCAAAACCCGGCACATGACCAAGATTGTGTTCACCCTGAACACGCAAAACCCGTTCCGGCTGAAACAGGAAAGCAGATTGCTCCGGATCGAATGGAAGAGCGCCAACGAGAATGTCAGGTCCATCCGCACGATTGCTGAAGAAACTGGCTGTGCGATCGCTCAGGCCAGATAGGGGTCCTTCAGGCAGAACTGCCTTCTGGCCAAGCGAAAAGAACGTCTCGCCGGATGTCTTGAGGATGTAGAAGGGCTTTTTTGAATTTGAACTCTGGGGATATGTTCCCTCATCGAGTCGAGCCAGCGAAGTTGGCATTTTCATACTCCATTCCTACGGTTTGGCTGGTTGATCCCGATGTTGCGGCGATAATATGACTAGACTTATCATATTATGCTATGTAGCAGATACGGAACCGGATTTATCAGCCTGAATTTTGCCGATGACGATAATTTCAGTTGAAGATCTGGCGTTAGAATGTTTATCCAAACATCACTACAGCCTCCCCTTTCCCACTTAGGCGGAACTTTGAAATGACGGGTGCCCATATGTTCAGGACTGTTTTCCCATGACCGCGCCATTTCATCTCGAAAGCCATCTTACCGGCGCGAATCTCGCGCTTGCTTATGGAAAGCGGCTGGTTTGCGAAGAACTCGACATTGCCATTCCAACTGGCGGATTTACCGCCATTATCGGCCCGAATGGCTGCGGAAAATCCACGTTGCTGCGAGCCCTGAGCCGACTGCTTGCGCCATCCAACGGTCAGGTTTTGCTTGATGGCAAAGATATCCAGAGCATACCGGCACGCGATGTTGCCAAGCGCCTTGGCTTGTTGCCCCAAAGCGCAATAGCTCCCGCAGGAATTACGGTTTCCGATCTTGTGTCGCGCGGGCGCTATCCGCACCAGACGCTGCTGCGGCAGTGGAGTCGCGCGGACGCGGAGGCTGTCGAACAGGCCATGCAGGCTACCACCATCAGCGACCTTGCCGAACGCAGCATCGATGAACTTTCGGGAGGCCAGCGTCAACGCGTCTGGGTCGCTATGGCGCTTGCCCAGGATACTCCGCTGCTGTTGCTGGACGAACCGACGACGTTTCTCGACATTACCCATCAGATTGATTTGATGGATCTGTTTCAGGACCTCAACCGCAACAGAGGTCGCACACTTGTAGCTGTCCTGCACGATCTTAATCAGGCATGCCGCTATGCCACGCATCTTATTGCCATGCGTGAAGGGCGCATCATTGCTGAAGGTACACCCCGTGAGATCGTGACGGCGGAACTGGTGGAACGAGTTTTCGATCTCTCTGCCATGATCATTGAAGATCCGGTCAGCGGTACGCCTTTGGTTATTCCACACCAGCGCACGGGGAAGTCTGTCGCATAGTTTTAGGGTTCGCATCTGTATCAACCCAGCGACCGAACGTCGGCGAGCAGTTTGGCCAAAAGAGGCCCTAACCCCACGAGGGTTTCAGGGCTGAGAATGTCCTCGTGTGCGCAATCGACTTCATGGATATCGAGCGCCTTGAGATGACCGGCCCACGAGCCTTCTACGTCCCAATCACCGGGCAACGTCTTCTTCGCCACGAAGAGTACAGCCTCGCCATCGAAATAGGGGGTGCGTCCCTGCGCGAGCAGCTTTACCGCATCAGCGTAGTTGGCGACGATATCGGCAAACATGGCGGTCTTCTCCGCCTGCATCGCTTCATCCCCAATCTCATCTTCCGTTGCTGCAACGAATTGTTCTCTCTCGCGATCCGCTTCGGCACCGGCCTCGTTCTCCGTATTACCGGTCCAATCCTGTCCTTCAGGCGGATAGGTATCGAACAGACCGAGGAAGGCCACTTCTTCGCCAAGTTCGCGCAAACGTGCTGCCACGCCCTGCGCCAGAGTCCCCCCCAATGAGTAGCCGATCAGATGATAAGGACCACGCGGTTGAAGCTTGCAAATAGTCTCGAGATGGCGCTCGCAAGCCTCGTCAAGTGTTGCGCTATTGGCAATCACCCCGTCTTCACGCGGCGACTGCAGTCCGACTACAGGCAGGTTTGCCGGCAGATAACGCGCAAAGCCATTATACTGCCAAGCAAAGCCGGAAGCAGGATGGAAGCAGAAAAGCGGATTGCCCTGCCCAGCCCGGAGCTGCAGAACAGCTCCGAATCCTGAGCTATTCTTGTCGCTGGATTCAGCCGAAAGCAAAGCAGCAAGTTTTGCAACGCTCGGCGCCATCATCACCTGTCCTACCGACAGTGGCATACCCAAACTGGCACGCAGTTTCGATGCAAGCCGCATGGCCAAAAGTGAATGGCCGCCAAGCGTGAAGAAATCATCTTCTGCTCCCACTATCGGCAGTTCCAGAATAGCAGCGAACTCCGTTGCGATACGGCTTTCCAGACCGGGGCGTGGAGCACGTCCGCCTTCTGTCGCGCTTGACGGGACAGGCAAAGCCTTGCGGTCTAGCTTGCCGTTCGGGCTGAGCGGCAAAACATCAAGTTCAACGATTAATGTCGGCACCATGTGCGCGGGCACACGTTCCGCCAGCGCCATTTTCAATCGCGCCATGTCCAGATCATCAGGAATCACGTAAGCTACGAGCTGGCGCGCATCACCACCATTTCCAGCAGTGCCGAGCACGCAAGGATTAACGACAGCATTTATTATGCCGGGCTGTGCTTTCAGGACCGCTTCAATTTCACCCAATTCGATGCGTTGACCACGTATCTTGAGCTGATCGTCGCTGCGTCCGAGGTAATCGACTTCGCCGTTGTCCATCCATTTTGCTATGTCGCCCGTACGGTACATGCGTTGGCCGTCAGCAAAAGGATCGGCAACGAATCTGGTCGATGTCAGCTCGGCGCGGTCGAGATAGTAATCTGCAAGCTGGACACCGCATAAATAGAGATCACCCGGCACGCCAATCGGCGATGGTCGCAATGCATGGTCGAGTATGCGTAGCTGCGTGTTCCAGACAGGCCTGCCTATAGGAACATTAGCTGACGACGCACATTGTTCACTGGCAGGCTTGTATGTGACATCAACGGCAGCTTCGGTTGGCCCATAGAGATTGTGCAATCCACCAGCAAACAAAGACTGATACCGGTCAGCGAGTCCGCGCGGCAAAGCCTCACCGCTGCAGAAAACATGGCGCAAGCTTTGTCCCAATGGTGCCTTGGCGTTTGTGTCCTCCTTGCACCATTCAAGGAATGCGGCGAGCATGGACGGTACGAAATGCATCACCGTGATGTTTTCACGCTTGATAATCCTGGACAGCTCATCAGGATCACGATGCGCTTCTGGAGCAGCCATATAAAGCGCTGCACCTTCCATTAATGGCCAGAAGAATTCCCATACTGAAACATCGAAGCTGGCGGGTGTTTTCTGTAGCACCACGTCGCCTACATTTATCATGTATTCGTTTTGCATCCACGCCAGGCGGTTTACGATTGCGCGATGCGAAACGAGAACGCCTTTTGGTCTTCCCGTGGAACCTGAAGTATAGATCAGATAAGCCGGATCGTCTGGTGTGAGTGCTGGAGGCAGAAAATCAATTGCTCTGTCTTCTGCCAAACCATCTAGCAGCATGATTTCGCCAAGAGCGCTAAATCGCTGCTGGAGCGCAGACGCTGTAATGATCAGCTTCGGCTTTGCATCGCCGATCATCATATGCAGACGTTCATCCGGATAACCACTATCGAGGGGCAAATAGGCAGCACCGGCTTCGATGACAGCATGGATAGCTATGGTCAAAAGCACCGAGCGCGGTAGAGCAATCGCCACAATAGTGCCCGGGCCAACGCCTGCACTCTGCATGCGCATAGCGAGCTGTGTTACCTGTTTGCGCAGTTGCACGTAAGTCAGCGAATGATTGTCGTCAGCAAGAGCAATGGCACCCGGGGTAGCTTTCGCTTGACGATCCAGCAGATCGCGCAAACTCGCCTCCGGAAATGGCGCATCCGTTGCATTAGTCGCGTCAATCAACGCTTGTTCTGCAGGTACAAGCGGAGCAAATTCCGACCATGCTTGATCGCCGTTATAGGCAATATGTTCAAGCAGCATCTGGATGCGCGTCATCAACTGTTCCGGCTCGCGCAAAAGATTGCGGTACTCAACCAGTAGCCGCAGCTTCTCCTCACGAAGAACCATCAGTGTCAGCGGATAGTGGGTATAACCACGATTGTTCAGCCCAGTTATTCTAACACCAGCGTATTCCCGCGAGGTCAGAGCATCAGTCTGCGGATAATTTTCACTGACAAGCAGTGTATCAAACAATGTAGAACCACCGGCAATCTGCTGGATTTCAGCTAGGCCAAGGCTGTCATGTTCAAGCATACCACCCTGTACTGCCTGCGATGCTGCCAATTGCTGTAACAGCGGCAACGCGGGATCCAGTCGGATGCGCACCGGCACAGTATTGCTGAAAAGCCCGATATGCTCGTCGATGCCGTCAATCGGGCTGAATCGCCCGGAGACAGGTGTACCGAACAGCACGTCACTACGTCCTGTCAGCAATGATAACGTTGCGCCCCATACACCTTGCATGAGCGTGTTGAGCGTGAGCCCGTTCTCACGGCAGCGGGCCAACAAAGCCTGCTCCAGCACATCAGGAATGACGAATTCCATTTCGTGTACTTCCGGCGCAGCAACAGCAGTACCAAACAGCAGCGTCGGGCGCGCACCTTCAAGCGTTTCCTTCCATGCATCCCGTGCCGGAGAAAGGTCGCGCGTTGCAAGTGCATTGATTACGTCACTGTATGCTACACGGGTTTTTTCGAGTGTATCGGGCCCGTCGCCATAGGCTGCCAACAGTTCGCGTAGCAGGATTGGCGTTGACCAGCCATCGATGACAAGGTGATGTACATTTATGAAAAGCGTGTGGGCCTTCTCGCCGCGATGAACCAAGCTTGCATGGAAAAGCCGCCCTTCTGACGGCAGGAATTCACGATCCAGTTCCGTATGTTCTATGCGTCCCAAGGCCGCCGCTTTATCGGCTTCAGTGCTGATATCATACTCGTCCAGTGGCCATCGCCCGGGTGCCAGCGGCAGCACGTGACATGATCCGCACTGCAGCCCCGTTTCAAACCGAGCGGCAAGTTGCGGGAAACGCCTCAGCAAGCCATCCAACGCCTCGCACAGCAATGATTTATCGAGAGAACCCCTGAAATCAATGCGGGTGATCGAGTTGTATTTGCTTGCAGCCTCATGCAGTTGCGTATGGAAAAGCAGCCCCTCCTGTAAAGGAAGCAAAGGCAATACCGCATCCAGCGACCCATGGCGCTCACGCAAATCCAGCAATTCATTTTCAGTGAGGCCCGGCGTGTCAGCCGCAACCAGTGTATCGGCGGCCTTTTCAGGATGCTCCCAGGCGTGGTCTGCCAATGCGGATATGTTGATCGCAATTGCATCATGCAAAGCTTCGATCATGCCCGGTTCAAACAACCCGTCAGCCAATGTCCAGTTGATGGCAAGGCGCGGGCCAATCTCTGCCTCATCAATAAAGGCGTTGATTTCTATGCCATGCATGAGTCTCATCGTCGGATCGACATCGACAGCAAAGGCGTCAGCAAAGCGCCCGCCCACCGCCTGCGGCGTCCAATATCCATTCCGGGAAACGAACCGGCCGAGATAGTTGAACAGCACCTCAGGCGGATTGATCTTTTCAAGTCTGGCAAGTTCTGGTCCGGCTTCAGTATCGAGATAACGCAACACGCCATAGCCAAGGCCGTGATCCGGTACCCGGCGTAGCGCCTGCTTTACCGACAGTACTGATTCCTGCACGCTTGCAACATTGCCGAGGTTGAACAGGACGGGATATTCTGCGGTAAACCAGCCGACTGTCCGGCTTGGATCAACGCGGTCATCGACCATATGCCGGCCATGAGATTCCAAGGAAAATCGCAGACGTTCGACCGCAAATACCTGGGAGAAAGCCCTCGTCACTGCGGTGAGAATGGTTTCTTCGACGGTCATGCGATAGGCGGATGGAAGGTTGCTCAAAAGCAGCCGTGTCAGATCTGCATCAAACAGTGTTCGCTGGCTCAGCGCCGAACCGTAGGTATCGCGGACCTTATCCAGCTTACGAGGCATGATACTGGTCTTGTCAGCAAGCATATCACGCCAGAATTGCTGTTCGTTCCGTCGCATCGGAACCTGTTCGCCCAGCATCTTGGCCCAATCCCGGATAGACGCTTCTTCACGCGCGATGAAAGGCACTGTTCCAGCCATGGCGGCATGGCAGGCGTTTTCCAGTTCGGCCAGAATGATGCGCCACGACACCCCGTCCGTAACGAGATGATGGATCACCAGCATCAATGAGCCATCATCCTCTGCTGCGGGCCAATGAACGGCCTGCAGCATGATACCTGATGCCGGGTCAAGCCGGTTGCTTGCAGCGACGAGCGCTATCCCTGCTTCTTCCGCTATTCGAGCATCACCGGGATTGGCAATTTCAAGCAGAAGTGATGAAGCACTGAAGTCTAACGGCAAAGGCGGAATTGTCAGACCGGTATGCGTTGCCTTCGCCCGCAGCGAAGGATGGGCCCGGTACAGGGCTTCCAAAGCCTGTTCAATAGATTTGCGTGCCAGCTTCGCTGGTACACGCAATAGAACCGCTTGTGAAAAACGCGTCGCCAGCCCGTGGTTTTCCGCGTACCATTTTACTATGGGCAGGCCGCTAACCTCGCCATCAACATCGACCATGCGCATTTGCGGTTGCGCCTCCAACGGCTGCAATGCCGTCTTCATACGGTCAGCCCGGCGCAACCCGAAAACATCGCGAGGGCGCAGGACCAAACCGACCTTTCGCAACGCCGTGCACAGGGCCATGGCACTGATACTGTCACCACCAAGTCCAAAGAAATCATCATCCGCACGCACGGCATCCATGCCGATTACGGCGGCAATGCTTTCGCAGACAAGTCGTTCCTGTTCGTCTGCATAGGCTACAGCTTTACTGACTGCATTGCGCTGTTCAGGTCGGGGCAAGAGAGTGCGCTCAACCTTGCCGTTAACATTGAGCGGCCATGCCTCGAGCCTTGAGAGACTGGAAGGCAGCATGTAGTCAGGCAGGCTTTGAGCCAAAGCAACCTGCACGTCCGTCTCGTCGGCTGAACCGGTGAACCAGCCGAGCAATCTCAGGCTGGAGCCAAATGGTTCGGCCAGAACCAGAGCGGCAGTTACACCTTCCAGGGATGTGATAATATGCTCAATCTCACCCGGCTCCACCCGAAAGCCGCGTATCTTCACCTGATGATCGCTACGTCCGGCATAGTCTACCTGCCCGTCAGAACGCCAACGGGCGAGATCACCTGTTCGATACATCAGACTGCCACCGTCAAATGGATTGGCGACAAAACGCGAGGCCGTCAGCCCTGCGCGACCTAGATAACCATGCGCAAGACCTGGGCCAGCTATATAAAGCTCTCCGGTTACGCCGATTGGCACGGGCTGTAATAGATTATCGAGAATATGGACAGTCGAGTTGGCAACCGGGCGACCGATAACCGGCACATCAGCAACCATTACACTAGCGCTCAAAGTATCGACGCTATACTCAGTCGGACCATAGAAATTATGGAAATGAATGTGCGGATGGCGGCGCAACTCGCGCCAGAGCGCAGATGATACTGCTTCACCACCCACCTGAATCATAACCGGCTGATGTTGCTGATGCAGCAGCCCGCAATCGATCATCTGCTGCAACATGGAAGGAGACAGATCGATAGTATCGATCTGTCGCTCCACGATGAGATCAACCAACGCTTGCGCATCACGCCGTTGTTCCTCATCACACAGATGCAACTCGTGACCGAGGAGCATCCAGATAACCTGTTCCCAAGAAGAGTCGAATGAGAGTGACATGGCGTGGCAGGCTCGCACCCGCCGCCTATCAACTTTACTCATGATTTCGCCAAACAGCCCCGCCTCGTGAGAAAGAAGCAGGTTTAAAAGTCCCTTGTGCGGGACCATGACGCCCTTGGGTTTGCCGGTAGAACCCGACGTATAGATAATATAGGCGAGGTCATCGCCCCGCAGGACACGTAAACGGTTCGCATCCTCCACTGGTCTGGACGATTGTACAGCCATTGCTTCAACAATCGCCGGATCGTCGAGACAGAGGACCTCTGTATCTGTTACCACCGCTGTCCGAAGATTTTTATGTGTAAGCACCAAAACTGGCTCGGCGTCCGCGCACATCAGAGAAAGCCGCTCAACGGGATAATCCGGATCCAGCGGCATCCACGCCGCTCCTGAGGCCAATATACCCAGCAATGCTACAATAGCGTCGACACGGCGCGGCAAAGCTGTCGCAACAACGTCGCCGGGGCCGACACCCCTTGAGATCAGGAAATGACCAAGCCGCGCAGAAGCTGCAGAAAGCGCGGCGAAGTCAATGCTCGTTTCGCAATCGGCGATCGCGGTTTCATCGGCATTAGCAAAAGCACTTTGCTCGAATATGTCCAGAACCGTATGCGCTTGACGTGCGCACTGCACCTGCGGTCCGCGCGACCAATGTTTTATCGATGCGACCTCAGCGGCGCTCTGCAGGTCAAGCCGCCGGATTGGCTCGTCAACGTTATCTATCAACCTGCGCATAAAGGCTTCCAGCCGATCAGCATGCAGTTGCAGATCATCTGCCGTATAACGTGCCGGATTTGCCGAAAGTTCGACCGTCAACGTGTCATCCTCAAACCACAGCCCGAACTCGATGTCCTCTACGGGACCTGCAGCAAGCACGTGGGTTGTTGACTTGACACCAGCCAGCGCCAGATCTCCGTCATAAACCTTGAAATTGATTGTCGGACCATAGAGCGCCTGCCCAGAACCAACGAGACCAAGATCGCGCTGCACCTGTTCGGCATCATAGCGCTGATGCTTCCGGACTTTTCGCAATTCCTTGGAAAGTTGCTGCGCCAGCTCACCGAAACACAAAGTGTTGTCGAACCGGAGTTTGACGGGAAGAACATTCACGACAGGTCCGGTTGCATTGATTGCGGCCGATCCCATACGCCGCATAAATGGCATACCGACGATGATTGTTTCACTCGCCGTCATCCGATGAATATAGGCTGCAACACCAGCCATCAGCATTTCCGGCTGGACCACGCGAAAACGCTGTCCGGGTTCGGCAAGCCGGACGAGTATCTCAGCACCAAGTTTGAACCGCAGCCGCAGCACGTCAATATTTGCCGTACTTTCCTGTGCCGTATCCGCAGAAACGAAACTTACCGGAACATCATCTTCAGCCAGATAACTGTTCCAGAAGCTGCGGTCGCGTTCGTAGATATCTGAGGTCTTGTAGCTCTTGTACTCATTGACCACTTCAGCAAACGAAGTGAATTGTGCCAAGGCTGGCTGTTGCCCGGCAGCCAGAGCGGTTTGTATCTGGACAATGCGGCGGGTCAGGGCAGCAAAGCTGTAGCCGTCAAGACAAAGGTGATGATAGCGCTGATACCAAAACCAGCGGGCTTCCCCAACCCTCAACAGCATATGTCGATAAAGCAGACCATCGCCACCTGGAGCTGGCGCCGCTTCAAGGTCAGTGCGCATGAATGCCTGAGCCCTGCCGGCGGGATTCAATTCATTTGTGAGGTCAATAACGTCTGGCGCAGCAACATCACCCGGTTCGCGCGCTGATGGCCAACTCTGAACGGGTCCGTCTTCGCCATTCTCGAAATGCGCATGGATGGTGTCGACCTCGGCAAGTGCGATGCGGATAGCCTTGCTTAGCAGTTCGGCATCAAGCGACCCTTCAAGCTCGGCATAATGGGCAACGACAAAAGTTTGTGCTTCTGAATCAATCTGCCCCGCAAACCATATGCCCGGCTGCGCTGCCGTCAGCGGCAGCGTAATACGGGCGTTGTCCTGCTTTTTCGAGCTGACAGGGATGTGTACCGGAGATTGAACAATCGGCATGATGCTTTCTCACAATCCAGTTTAATACGGGCATTTATTCTAAGCGTGCGTTGCCTTGACTCTCGACGAGCACGTAGCGATTCAAGATCAAGGCGAACCGGTGCACTTTGGTATCTGAGCACCGGAATGCAGAAACGATTTAGAGGTCGTGGTAATGTGAATCTTGAACCGACCTAAAGTGTTTGACCGTCCATCATGCTCGCTCCCGGACGTAAAGCCGGACCCCAGCGCATTTCAACGAATTCGATGCATGCTGCACGGCTATCCGGTCCCGATTCAATGCTCCAGCCTGCAGGCACGCGGGCGAAACTGGGCCAGAGGCTGTATTGTCCACGTGCATTGAGCAAAACCAGGAACTTGCCATTCTCATCATCGAATGGATTTGTTTCATCTGAATTCATCGTTTCATTCCTTTTGTTCAATTCCGAATGTTCAAGATTTGGCGAAATCACCTGGCAAACAGCCAGCGCAGTCCATCAATCAATCCGTTGCGCCAGCAAAGGCCATCATGACCGCCTTCAAAGCGGCGATAGAAAACTTCATGACCGGCACCATTGAGAGCTACGCTCATGGTGTCGCTCGCATCAATCATGTCCTCTTCCCGGGTACCTACTTCCATGAAGACACGCATACCTCCGGGGATTTTTTCCGGAACGTCACCGGATTTCAGTTGCGTTGTCAGCCATCCTGTACGCGCTCCTTCACGCAGCTCAGCTACATTCTGTGCCGAGCGGAGCGCCTCAAAATTTGGCCACCAGAATGATCCTGACTGGCTGAGAACCAGGCCGAAGCGGTTGGGCAGAAAAAGTCCTGCATAGGTCGCAGCCAGTCCACCGTAGCTTTGCCCGGCCACCATACTTAGAGCGGGATTGGCTGTAATCGGGGCTATTTCCGCTATAAGCGGCAACAATTCGCTATGCACCGCATTCCAGAACTCAGCATTGCAGGTCAGGTCTTCGGCACGCTGTTCAAGATCGATGGGATCAATGAAAACATAGACTGCTGAAGGTAAATTGCCCTCAGCTGTTTCCATTTCCAAAACGCCCTGAATAGGCATCTGCTCTGCCCAGTTGCTGCCATCAAGCAGCAGCACCAGCGGATATCCGTCGACGGGCGGCGCACTCTGATTGTGGCTCCAGCCGGAAACATAGATCCAGACCTTGCGTTGCTTATTCTGGAGCTTGCTTGCCCAATTGATCTCTACCAGTTCCTGAAAAGGAGCATGGGGGACCTTTCCTGAATCAATTGCGTGCCAGAGGGCGTAATTGGGTGCTTCAGGCAGATGCAGAGGTGAAACTCTCAGGCGCATTCCTACTTTATAGGACTGCAGCGGATTGAGCGGATCGGGAGTGGCATGGGGCAGAACAGACCGCCACCAGTCACGGTGGTTGGCCTTGCATGTCTGCAGATCTCCGCTCAACACTGGTTGAAGGCGATCTTCACTTGCTGGAATGAAACAATAGCTGCCTCGCCAGTTAAGCGGAAGCTCGACCTGCCAGAACCAGACATCGGTTCCGGCTATCCGCTCCAGGCTTTGTGGTGTGAGGCAATGGTGATCCGTAACGGAGTTGACGTCCGCATAGACGCGTTCGACCGGTGATGTGAGTTCGGTGCCCTGATCATCGCGCCAAAGAAATGTTACGCACGCTTGTCCATTCCCAATTGCTTCAATCATCGGCACGCCGCGTTTTACCAAACGCACCCACCAGCCTGCTTCGCCACGGTCAGGAGCGTCAAGAAATAAGGCAGTCTGTGGCGCTTTTCGATTGAGTGCAGGGGGTTGCATATCCTCTGCAAACTTCGCCCGGGATGAATTTTCTCTCGCCATGATGCTAACTTGTGAACGTCTTCTGGAATGTCATGGCCGCCACCTACCAGGATTTCTTCAAAGTGGCGGTTACAGTGCGGCCTTCGCCATAGAAGCAGGCATAGGCATTGGAGCAGGACGATACATATTCCTTGTTTGCCAGATTCTTTGCGTTGACTTGAAGCTTGAGACCCTTCCACTCGGGATTCGCTGCTTCAAAATCATAGCTGACCATCGCGTCAAACACGGTTGCCGCATCCACTTCAAAGGTGTTGGTATCATCACCCCAGCTCTTGCCTTGGTAACGTACGCCGCCACCGATGGACAATCCGTTCAAAGCACCACTGTCAAAGTCATACTTGGCCCACAATGCAGCCTGATGCGCTGGCTGGCGCGCAGGAGTCTTACCGACCTCAAGCTCATTGATCGAATTTTTGACCTCAGAGTCGAGGTAAGCATAACTGCCGATCAACGTGATATTGTCGGAAATTTCTGCTTTGGCAGAGAGTTCGACACCACGATTGTGGATTTTGCCAATCTGGCGATAGACCGTCTCTCCATCAATCCATTGACCTTTGACAACGTCCTTCTGGGTCAGGTCGAAATAGGCTGCGGTCAGGACAATATCTGTGCCTTCCGGAGTATATTTGATGCCAACTTCATACTGTTCGGCAGTCGTCGGGTCGAAAGCACTCTGATCCTTGCCCGGAGCTGTGAGAGAAGGCTCGAACGATGTTGAGTAACTGGCATAGGGCGAAAGCCCGTTGTCGAAATTGTAGACGGCACCCACGCGCCATGTGAATGCATTGTCATCATAAGACTGATCATTGGTGCCAAGCTTGTCGTCAATGTCGGTGCTTGCCCAATCATAACGACCGCCAGCCATCAGATTGAGTTTTCCGATTTCGATCTGATCCTGAAGATAGATACCAGCCTGCTTTGCTTTGGTTTCATCTACCTGAGATGGATTGAGCGTGATGGGGCCGATATTTCCGTATTGTGGATCGGTCAAATCAATGTCGGGTACTGACCCGCGCCCCCAACTATAATCCCTTGAAAGATAACGATAATCAAAACCGCCAAGCAATGTATGATCTGCCGCGCCGGTATTGAACTTCGCTTCTACCTGATTGTCGATGGTAAACTGGTCAGTCTGGGCTCCACCACCACTGGCAATACGGGAAATCAGGGTCTGATTACCCGTCTCGGGATCAGTCTTTTTTGAACCGAAAACAAGTGTGTGGTGCTCATAATCGATGTATTGATAGCGTGCCTTCTGGCGAATGGTGAATGTTTCATTCAACTCACGCTCAAACTCATAGCCAATCCAAGCCTGATCGCGTTCAAACTTTTCGAAATCCGGGTCGGAAATCATGAAACTGCGAGGGATATATCCATAGCCCGGAATAGGTGAAACTGTTCCCTCCGCGTCAAGGAAGTTCCGGAACCCGGCATGTGGCTCCCTCTGATATCCGCCAAGAATTGTCAGCGTTGTCTGATCATCCGGTGTCCAAGTCACCGATGGAGCAATGGCAAAGCCTTCCTGTTTGGTGAAATCTTCCTGCAGATCCGTTGTCAGCCCTGTGCCGACGATTCGATAGGAAAGTGTATCGCTGCCGGGAACTTTGTCGCTGAAATCGAATGAAGCACCATAGTGATTTCTTGATCCTCCTGTGAATTCCAGTTCCCGAATTGGCTCTCCGGTAGGCTTCTTGCTGACCATATTGATCAGGCCACCGGGATTCGTCTGCCCGAACAGTACGGATGACGGCCCTGAGAGAAGCTCGACCCTCTCCAACAGATAGGGAAAAATCTTGGCGTAGGTGCCACTGTTGCTGCTGTCATACAGCATGCCATCGAGATAACGCGGCACGTAATAAAAACCTCGAACACCAACTTCATCCTGCAGGTTTGACGCTCCACGGTATTCCGTATTGACGCCCGGTGTGAAACGCAGTGCTTCGGCAACCGACTGCACATCTAGATCCTGCATCTGTTCTTGGCCTACAACAGCCACTGACTGGGGAGTCTTGTTGAGTGGTGTATCAGTCTTGGTACCCGCAGTGCTTTGCTTGGCAACATAACCCCTAACCGGACCATTGCCCTTTTCGCCCTTGATGGTGATCGTATCCAGAACAATCGGATTGCCGCTTTCCTGTGCCAACGACTCACCTGTCATGGCACCGGCCATCAGAATCAAAACTGCTGAACTGGAAAAATAACGATTCTTCAATACGCGACGCATCAATAAAGGTCCTTGCAATCCTAGACGTGCTGAACTAGCACCCAATAAACTTGACTAAGAATGTCATGTATATGATGCTATACGCGCTGTCGACAGAACGCTTTTTGACAAAACGGCAAAAACCTTTGTTCAAACGGCAGCCCCGAAATGCGACCCATTTGCAAACGGAAATTTCTGATAAGGCCCAATCATGCAGCACGCCGTGATGAATCTCAGTATCCCGCAGCCCCTGTTCGTCGGCACGATAGAGGGTGTTCCCGCATGCACGTCAGACACGGATACGCAGGACATTTCGGCAAAATTCATCGTCATGGTCCTGCTGCAGGGAGCACAGCATTTCATTGTTGACGATGTGCCCTTCCGCATCGATGCGGGATTTGGCGAAACATGCGCGCCGTTTGTGTTTGTGTTGAATGTTGCGCGTGCCTCCAAACTCACTTTCATAAATGCAAGCAAGGTGCCGCTTCGCAAGGTGATGATTTCAGCACCTCTGTCGTGGATGAACTGGCTGATCAGCGCCCAGAGCGATGGTGTGCCTGCACTTAAGGAGTTCCTTTCAACTCACCTCGCCCATTTCCGCATCGATGCCAGCAGGCACATTCTTGGCCTTGCCGAACAATTGATGCACCCACCGATCGGAATGCAGGGCGAAATGCGCACCCTGTTCCGCAGCTCTCGCGCCTTCGATCTCATGTCATTGACCTGCGTTGATCTGGCCGCCCACAAGGCGGAACGACATAGTCCACATCTGTCCAACGCGCGCCAAAGCGAACGTGTTTACAATTACATTCTTGCCAATCTCGGTGAAGAACTGACCATCGAAACCATTGCCCGCGAATGCGGCGGCAGTGTTTCCTCGATTCAACGCCATTTCAAAGAACATTACGGCGTAACGGTGTTCGAGTTCATCCGCCGTAGCCGGCTTGAACTTGCCTATGATGCGTTGGAACGGGAAGGCGCAACCATCGGCCAAGCCGCACATCTGGCGGGGTATAATACTCCATCCAATTTCACGACAGCATTCAAGAAAACCTATGGCGTTTCGCCAAAGTACAAGCGCAGGTAATCAAGATTATGACCGCACTTTTATGGAAACGGCGCACATTCCTATCGGGTGCTGCCTTGGCCTTGCTGGCAAGCCGAACCCGGTTTATCGATCACGCAATGGCCGGCGACAGCGGTTGGCCGCGCAGCGTCAATACGCCAAAAGGAGCGTTGGCATTGACACAGAAGCCTCAGCGCATCGTCTCCACCAGCGTTACGCTCACAGGAACCCTGCTTGCCATCAACGCACCCGTGGCAGCAAGCTCCGCCACCAACAATATGGGAACGGTCGCCGATCATGCGGGCTTCTTTACCCAATGGGCGGAAATCGCCCATGAAAGAGGCGTTGTACCCGTTTATCGTACCGAACCGGATGTAGAAGCCGTCATGGCCGCAGCACCGGACCTCATTGTGATGTCAGCGACAGGCGGCGACAGCGCACTACGCCTCTATGACCAGATCAGCCAGATCGCACCGACACTTGTTGTGAACTACGATGACAAGAGCTGGCAGGAAGTCGCTGTATTGCTGGGCGAGGCAACGGGACTCGAAGCCGAAGCCGCGGCAGTAATCGCCGACTTCGACAAACGCGTTGCCAATACAAAGTCAAAACTCCGGCTTCCGCCGCAGCCGACCACCGCTGCGGTCTACTATGAGGATGATTCCGGTGCCAATATCTGGACACCTGCTTCTGCGCAGGGAAAGCTGCTGCTTTCCCTCGGGTTCGAGCTTGCAACTATTCCGCCCGAGGTAAAGACGCTGACCACAATGGGCATCCGCAGCGATATCATTCAGCTGTCCGGCGAACAGTTTGCCTATGGTGTCAATGGAGAGACGCTGTTGCTGTTCGCCGCCGATGACAAGATCATTGATCAAGTCAATTCCAATATCTTTCTCAAACACATCAAGTCTGTTTCCGGCAAACGCGTGTACGCCATGGGCCTGGATACATTCCGTCTCGACTATTACAGCGCCTCACACATGCTGGAACGGCTGACACGGCTTTTCGCGTAACGCGTTTCATTGAATTATTTCCTTCCCACCTGCCCGCACAAGGTTAGACATAACATCATGGCCTCCTTTATCGTCGACTTCAGCCTGTTGAAATGCAATGCGAACTTCCGGGCGGTGTTTGCCGCACGCATGATGTCCGTCATCGCGCTTGGTATCCTCACCGTGGCCGTGCCCGTCCAGATTCATCAGCTCACCGGCTCGGCTCTTCAGGTTGGCATTGTCATCGCGCTGGATGGCATCGGAATGTTTGTTGGCCTCATGGCTGGTGGTGTCCTTGCAGACCATCACGACAGGCGGCGTCTTATTTTACTGGCGCGTGGCCTCTGCGGCGTGGGCTTTCTCGTCCTTGCACTCAATGGCTTTCTCAGCAGCCCAAGCCTTGTAGCGCTTTATTTGGTCTCACTGTGGGATGGGTTTTTCGGCGCTATCGGAATGACTGCGCTGATGGCTGCCATTCCGACACTCGTCGGACGGGAGAACCTGCCTGCAGCAGGCGCACTTTCCATGATTACTGTCCGCTTCGGCGCCATTCTTGCACCGCTTATCGGCGGTTTGATTATCGCTTCTGCTGATGTCAGCTGGAACTATCTCATTGCAGGTGTTGGAACACTCGGCACGCTCATACCGCTTTTCCGCCTGCCAGCGCTTCTGCCGGGCGAACGCGGTGATGAGCATCCCCTTCATGCAATGATGGATGGCTTTGCCTTCCTGCTGCAAAACAAGATCGTTGGCGCGGTCATTGCTGTTGGAACATTGCAATCGGCCCTAAGCGCCATCCGCGTCATGTTTCCCTCAATTGCCGATAGTTTTGCCGCCGGGCCCGTCGGGATTGGCCTTATGTACTCAGCTGTACCTCTCGGCGCGATGATCGGTGCATTCACCAGTGGTTGGGTGGGGCGCTTCCCTTTACCTGGCCAGCTGCTGCTTGGTTGCGTCTGTGGCGCTTCCGCCCTGTTGGGTGCCATTGGGCTGGTCAGTCATCTCGTGCCAGTACTCATCATTCTTGCAGTGTTCGGTTATCTCGGTTCCATCGCTTCACTGATGCAATATACGCTCGTACAGACCAATACGCCCGATCATCTGCTAGGCCGCGTCAATAGTTTGTGGGCTGCACAAGATGTTGTGGGTGACCCGGGCGGGTCCATCGTCATGGGTAGCCTTTCGCGCGCCTTGGCACCAATGGCATCGGTCTTCTGGTTCGGCACGGGTGTCTTCCTCATCAGCGCTGCCATGACCTTCGGCTTCAGCAGCCTGCGTAATCTATCAAAAGGCGTGGCTGAAGCAGACAGTGAACCACTTGACCAGGCATTGGCTACCGACAGCGCGACGCAATGAAATCTACCCGCCTGATATGGCTCGTTGTCGGGCTGGTTGCTCTTGTTGCGATTTTCATCGGCAGCCTCGGTATAGGAGCAAAGTCCCTGCCTTTGCAGGTGGTGATTGATAGTCTTCTTGGGCGTGATACGGGACCGGATGGCACAATCATCCTGCAATCGCGCCTGCCTCGCGCGCTCATCGGGCTTTTCGGCGGAGCAGCTCTTGGAATTTCCGGCGCGTTGATGCAGACCCTGACACGCAATCCGCTAGCTGATCCCGGTATTGTCGGCGTCAATGCCGGCGCAGGCCTCGCAGTCACTCTCGGCTTTGCCTTTGCAGGCATCAGCCAGCCGCACGTACTTTTTGCCTATAGTTTTGCGGGGGCATTAACGACGGCCTTGCTTGTCCATCTCATCAGCATCAAGGGAGTCGCCAAGCCTGATCCGGTACGCTTCATCCTTGCCGGGCTGGCGGTTGGCGCAATGATGAGTGGCGTATCCTCGGGAATAGCGCTTCTGCAACCAGCCGTGTTCAATCGCATGCGCTTCTGGATGGCGGGCTCACTGGATGTCGGTGATCTGACACTCGTTCTTGCCGCAATTCCGATTATCTGCGTTGGATGCATCATAGCGTTTGTTCTCGCCCGTCCGCTCAATGCCTTGGAGATGGGCGACGATATGGCAGCGTCGCTCGGTACTAATCCGCTGAAGACCCAAACTGCAACCCTGCTGACTGTCGCACTCCTGTCCGGCACGGTGACAGCTGTTGCCGGCCCTATCGGCTTTGTTGGCTTGATGATCCCTTATATTGCCCGCTGGGTGGTCGGGCCGGATTTGCGCTGGATGCTGCCGTTTTCGTTTCTTTATGCGCCGATCCTGCTCTTATGTTCCGATATCGCTGGACGCCTGATCGTGGCTGGAGAATTACGTGTTTCCATCGTCACAGCCTTTATTGGCGCTCCTGTGCTCATTCTTCTGGCTCGCGGAAACAGCACTGCACGGACAGCGTTGCAGTAATGCTGTCAAATCGAAAAATCCTTATCGGCAACATGGACGGACGCTTCAATCTGCGACTGCAGTTGCGACATATCATCATATCGATTGTGCTCGCCATTATGGCGCTGATCCTTGCCATTTTTGTGCTTGGACTTGGAACATTACCGCTCTCATTTGCCGACACTCTTTCCGCATTAAGTGGTCGCGCCGATCCACGTATCGCCATGATCGTGCTGGACTGGCGCTTGCCTCGTATCATCCTGGCTTTGATACTCGGAGCAGCGTTGGGAATGAGCGGCGCCATATTTCAATCGCTCATTCGCAACCCTCTTGGCAGTCCAGATATAATCGGTTTCAACACCGGCGCTTATACGGGGGTTCTCGTCACAATCGTTCTCTTCCATGGCGATAATGTCACGATTACTCTGGGCGCGCTGGGAGGCGGGCTTGCAACGGCGATCATGGTGTATGTGCTCAGCTGGCGACAAGGCATACAGGGATTCCGGCTCATCATGATCGGTATCGCCGTCAGCGCCATGCTGACCGCATTCAACATGTGGTTGATGATCACAGGCAGTCTCGAAACAGTCATGAGCGCTGCTCTGTGGGGCGCAGGCTCACTCAATGGAATGACTTGGACCAAAGCCGTACCATCAGCGATTGCCTGCATGGTCGGCATGTTTTTCTGTCTTGGACTAGCGCGCCGGGTTCGCATGATGGAGATGGGAGATGATATGGCTGGGGCTCTAGGCCTGCCAGTCGGCTCGACACGCCTTTGGCTGATGGTCGTGGGCGTTATGCTGGTTGCCGCAGCAACGGCCGCCACTGGCCCCATCGTTTTCATTGCTCTTGCCGCGCCACAGATTGCACAAAGACTATGCCGCACCCGCTCCATGACACTTGTTGCATCGGCCTGTACCGGTGCCTTGCTTCTTCTCGGTGCTGACGCTGTCGCGCAGCACGTCTTCAGCCCGTTCAGCCTTCCTGTCGGTATTGTTACGGTGAGTATCGGCGGACTTTACATGCTGTGGCTCCTTATCCGCGATGCCTCATGAAAAAGCCCGCCCCAAAAGGAGCGGGCTTAGACGTACTTTGGAGACTCTAGGCCGCATTGGCGAGAGCACCATGCGGGTCAAGCACGAATTTCTGTGCCGCTCCCTTGTCGAAAGTCTCGTAGCCTTGCACTGCATCTTCAAGCGAAATGATTGTTGCATTGACGATATCGGCAATCGGCAGGCGGTCATAAAGAATTGCCTGCATCAGTTGGCGATTATATTTCAGCACAGGCGTCTGGCCTGTGTGGAATGACTGTGCCTTCGCCCAACCAAGACCAAAACGGAGCGAGAGATTGCCTTGTTTGGCGGCACCATCCACAGCGCCTGGATCTTCCGTCACATACAGCCCCGGAATACCGATGGACCCAGCCGCACGTGTAATCTCCATCATCTGGTTGAGCACAACTGCTGGCTGCTCACCACCGCTGTGCCCGCGCGCTTCGAAGCCGACAGCATCAATCGCGCTATCCACTTCGTTGCTGCCGGTCACCTGTGCAATCATGTCGCCGAGACGGTCGCTCGCTGAAAGATCGATAGGCTCGAAACCGACCTTTGCCGCGTGAGCGAGACGTTCCTTGTTGAAATCCCCGATCATTACTACGGCGGCGCCAAGAATACGCGCTGAGGCGGCTGCGGCCAGACCGACAGGCCCTGCACCTGCCACATAGACAACCGAGCCAACGCCTACTCCGGCCTTGACCGCACCATGAAAACCGGTTGGCAAAATATCCGACAGCATGGTCAGATCACGCATCTTTGCCATGGCGCGATCACGATCCGGAATTTTCAACAGGTTGAAATCCGCATAAGGCACAGTGACATAGCGAGCCTGTCCACCGATCCACCCGCCCATGTCTACGTAACCATAGGCTCCTCCTGCGCGTGCCGGGTTAACTGTCAGGCAGACGCCGGTGTCCTGTGATTTGCAGGTACGGCAGCGACCGCACGCGACATTGAACGGCACCGATACGATATCGCCAACACAGAGCATTTCGACATCACTGCCTTTTTCAATGATCTCGCCGGTAATCTCATGGCCAAGCACCAGTCCGGGTTCTGCAGTGGTACGGCCACGCACCATGTGTTGGTCAGAGCCGCAAATATTGGTCGACAGAACCTTGAGGATGACGGCGTGACCAGTTGCCCGTCCGTCTGGCGCTTCGAGCCTTGGATCAGCGATATCCTGAACCTCCACCTTACCGGGGCCGATATAGACCACGCCTCTGTTTTTGCTCATTACGAACTCCTCCCTTGGATTGAACATGCATGGTCATCTTATGCAGAAATTGCGGGGTGACCGTCCCGTCTGCGACATGAACCCGATCAGATATTGGCGCGTCTTTCCTTATACTGGTCCGGTATCGCAGCATCGCTGCCGAAAAAGGCATGTTTCGACATATCCGGAGAGTAACGGCTGGCCGGAACTGTCCGTCCGAGCGCCTCGGCGACAGCACGTATGTGATGTGGAGCTGCTCCGCAGCACAGGCCGAGATAACGAACGCCAAGATCGAATGCTTCTTTTGCAAACTCCGCACACTCATAACGATTGCAGGTAAAGGGATCCAGCGCAGTCGGGAAAGGCCGATTGCCGGGAATGCAACTGCATGAACGATCGGTCAGCGATTGAAAGGTGGGCTCTGCTTCCGTTGTCCGGTAAGGCACCGGCAAAGCAGCAACATGGCATGATACTGCATCGCGTACTTTTCTAATCACAGGCAACAAAGTCTTCGGCCCGCGTTGGCAGTTCAGGCCAACCACATCCGCCCCCGCCGCAGCGAGCCGCTTGCATGCTTCCACGACAGATACACCATCAAACATTTCTTCTTCACGGTGCACGGAAAGTGTAACCACGGTCGGCAACCCGGTACGCTTCATCACGTCCAGAGCAATTTCTGCTTCACCATACCAGTCGATAGTTTCAGCGATCAGAAAATTCGCGCCTTCCTCAACAGCCCAGCCGATCTGCTCTTCAAACATCGCCCTTACGGCTTCGTGAGTCTTCCTGTCATTCGCTTCATAGGCATTGGTATTGCAGATGTTGCCTGCCATCAGCCCACCATTGCGGTCGGCCACATCCTTGGCAATGCGCAGGGCACTACGATTGATATCTTCAAGGATGTCCTCGCGACCGATTACCTTCAGCTTCTGCCGGTGTGCATAATAGGTAAATGCCTCCACGACATCGCTGCCCGCATGGACAAAATCCTCGTGCAGGCGTGTCACGGCTTCCGGATGCTCAATCACAACTTCCGGGACAAACGGGCCCGCCTGCAGATAACCGCGTCGCTCAAGCTCGAACAGATAACCCTCGGCACAGATGACGCCCTCAGCATCAAGTCGTTCCAGAAGGCCGCGCTTCGGCGCCTTGGTCTCTTGTATCATCGTCATGGTTCTGCTCCTCGCCCTGCTTATATTGTCAAATGGGTGCGAAGATCGCGCGCGGACGCGATCTTCGCAGCTCGACTGTCAGAGTGAGAAATTCAAAGAAAACAGCGTCGCGCTTGATAGGCCAGGAGGGGCTACGCAAAGCTGTCATCCTCTTGATCGCCCACCGCAATCAGCCGAGTTGTTTCATCTCATGGCTGGTTTCCGGGCTCCGAAGCTGTCCAGGTGGACGCTCTCGGCACCTTCCCGGCCAAAGCCAGTGGTTATTGCCGAAAGTTGCGCTTCGCTACCGTTGCGGGGGCAGCGCTGGATTTTTGACCAGCTTCCCAATTATCTGCTCCGGAATCAGAGCAGCACCGTGAGTGATTGGATATAAGCACCTATGGTTGCAAACCATTGCCAGAATTGCGACCTTACGGCAGTACAGGCGCGACAGGAGCCATCTATTTCTTCTGATAGACCCGCACATAATCAATATCGAGATTAACCGGGAAAATCCGGTTATCCACCCTGCCGGCCATATCACCACCAATGGCAAGATTGATCAAAAAGTAATGCGGAGTGTCGAATGGCCAGGTTGCCTTGCCTTTACCATCGTTCTTGTACTCGAAATAGTATTGCCCATCGACACCGATTGCGATTTTATCCGGCGTCCATAGCGTTCGGTAGCTGTGATATGCCTCGCAGGCATCTTTAATCACTGTTTCACCGCCAATCCCTATCGTTTTGGCGGAGGTCGCCGTATGGATAGTTCCTGTAATCTTTTCCGGCTCCTTGCCAACCTGCTCCATAATGTCGATCTCGCCATTATCCGGCCAAGGAATGTGATCTGGCCCGAGCATCCAGAATGCCGGCCATGTTCCCTTGCCACAGGGCAGCTTGGCCCGAACTTCGAAATACCCATAGATCCAGCTGGCTTTGCCATTGGTCGTCAGTCGCGCCGATGAATATTTTTGGCCACCATAATCGTCAGCCTTGGTCAGTCTTTCCTTGCGGGCAGTAATTCTGAGCTGACCGTCTTTGACCTGGCTGTTGGCAAGCCGCCGTTTCGCGTAATATTGCAGTTCATTGTTATACCACCCGGTCGCGTTTGCTTCACCGTCGTAAACCCAATTTTTGGCGCTCGGCAGACCTTCACCGTTGAACTCATCCGCCCAGACAAGTCTATAATCTTGCGGCGGGCTGGCCTGTTCTTCCGCTGCACTCGATCCACATGCAGCCAGCATAATAATTACCAATACGATATTTCCCGAAACGGTTTTCATCCCACTTGTACTCACAATGATCGTTCCTTTTGATTGCCATCATGAATGAGACAAATCTCTGTCGTGTAGGTGTTGAACAATATTTTTGAAAATAATCTGATTGCCATGTCGGGAACAGCATTCAACATTCGTCCTAGTTGCATAACAATCAAACCGAGGAACATCGAAATGAGAAAGATAACTGCAACCGCCTTCCTATCACTTGATGGCATCATGCAGGCACCTGGTGGCCCTGAAGAGGATACGGATGACGGCTTCAAATATGGTGGCTGGACCTTCCATTATTGGGACGAGATCATGGGTGAGGTTATGGGCAAAGGCATGGCCACACCTTTCGATCTTCTGCTTGGCCGTAAAACCTATGATATTTTTGCCGCTCACTGGCCCCGCGTGGAAGCCGGCGATCCGATTGGTGAAAAATTCAATGCCGCAACCAAATATGTTGCTACATCTTCGCCGGATACCCTGAACTGGGAAAACACAGTTGCCCTGGGCACCGATATCCCCGGAGCGGTGCGTAAACTTGGCCAGTCCGACGGGCCCGACCTGCTCATTCAAGGTAGCAGCCAGCTTCTCCATGCCTTACTCGCCAATGATCTCATTGATGAGCTTAACCTGTGGATTTTTCCGCTGCTCCTTGGCAAAGGCAAACCATTCTTCAACGCTGACACCAAGCCGGTTGCATTAACTCTGGCAAGTTCAAAAGCGTCCACGACAGGCGTTGTCATGAATACCTATCACAAGGCTGGAGCGATCAAGACAGGCTCATTCGCGCTCGAATAGCCTGCGCCCTGGAGAACTTCCATTCAGTCGGCACCGGTATCATTGAAGGGAACGCTATCGCCTATAATGCGTTCTCTTCCTCATGGTTCGGAATTTTGACTATTGCGAAGATGGAGGAGAAACTCATGTTCAAGAAGATCATTATTATCGGCGCGGCCTCATTGATGGCCATGACTGCTGTACCTCAAGCATTTGCACAGAGCATTGAACTTGGCCCAAATGGTGTACGCTTGGTGGAGCCGGAACGCATGGATCGTCGGGAACGCAGAGAGCGTGATCGCCGTGATGAAATCGGCGAACGCCAAGCTGTCCGGATTGCAAAAAGTGAGGGCGTACGTACCGTAGATGAAGTTCGCAAGACACGTTCACGTTACGTAATTGAAGGTCTGGATCGTCGCGGCAATGATATTGAGGTCAGTATTGATCGCCGCAGCGGAGACGTGCTTTCCGTCAACTGATCAGAGCTCGCCGGAATTGAAAGCAGGCAAGGCGCGCATTCGCTCTTGCCTGCTTATTTCACGTTAGTTTTATCACAAGACTATTGGTCCGAATTCGTGCCCAAATTGCATCATGGCTGCCCAATTTGTTAATTGCCACGCTCTGAGCAGGTGAGCATAGCCGGGATCAACAACCCGGAACGTATACGAGAGCTAAATCTTACGACTTAATTCGCATATATAATTGATCCAGCGCCCTGCCACTCCAAATTCTCCGTACTCCTATAAAAAACTATTATAAATCAATTGCTTGGATAATACCGCGTGGCCACGTCAGCATGTTATAAGCATCCCGAAATTTCATTATGCACTTTAAGGAACAGTGCAAAATCGCATCATCACTATTGGGGAAATGCGAAAGTTCAAATTTTAACCATATATTAACAATGGCGGGATCGTGGCGCCATTATGATTGACTCATGGTCCTCTCCGACATTAACGTTTTGTTAACGATGGGTAGTCGGGTGTGGAGTAAAGCATGTTCGCAGCAGTCAAAAAAATGAAATCCTTGGGCATTGCCCTCGCGTTTTTCGCTGCTGCATTTTGCGCAAATCCAGCATCCGCCGCTGAACCCTTCATGCAGACAGGTGGCATGACATCACAACCGATTGGTCACTACGAGTTGTGCAAGAGGCTTCCTGCTGAATGCTCTATTAAAAGCCGGAATGTCATGCCAGAGACGATGAACCATGATTTTTGGCAGCTGATCGTCAGCGTGAACAGCAAGGATAACCAGAAGATCAAGCCTTTGACCGACATGGAAATTTATGGTGTCGAAGAGTTCTGGGCTTATCCGGATGCGGTCGGTGACTGTGAGGACTACGTTCTTCTCAAGCGTCGCGATCTGATGGAGGCAGGCATTTCTCCAGCCAATCTCCTGATCACTGTTGTCCGCAAACCCGACGGCGAGGGTCACGCTGTATTGACTGTCCGCACTGACAGGGGCGACTTCATCCTCGACAATCTCGTCGACGGCGTAAAGAACTGGTCAGAAACCGACTACACCTATCTCAAACGCCAAGCCTCGAACAATACGGGCCGCTGGGTCAGCATTGAAGCGCCAAGCAACATTCTGGTCGGTTCGGTACAGTAGGGCACCCTAGCCAAGTATGTCGGTGTTGCGCTCCACCTGATGCCAGTGCTGGTTGATTGGCAGTCCCAATGCGCGCTGTCTGATTGAAGCGATCTGTACGGCCATGAAGTTCCAGACGTCTACACCAACATTGATGCTGTTGCGCGACCCTTGCCAGTGCTGATGAACATGACCAAAAAGTTGCAAAGCTCCGCGACGAGCGTGGTTCCACGTAATCATCGGATAATGGCACAGCGTCAAGCTTTGCTCGCCGTCCTTGATCTCTATCAACTCCTGAACTGAAGCCCAACCCAAGGCCTTGATCTGTCTGTTATCATGATTGCCGACCACAAGATGTTTTCTGCCTGGAACTTGTTCAAACAATGATTTCAGATAGCCTGCCTTATCGGTCTGCCGACCGTGGCTTAAATCTCCGATAATCCAGAAGTCGTCTCTCGGACCAATATGTTTTGCATAATTAGCCAGGATTGCTGCGTCCATTTCATGTACAGAACGAAAAGGCCGCTGACAGAACCGGATTATGTTTTCATGTCCGAAATGCGGGTCAGCCGAGTACCAGTTTGCCATGTATAATTCTCCGTTTGTTATGATGCATTGTGCATTGCGTCTGCACCCATTCGATATGAAATCGCCTCAGCGAGATGAATGCGACCAACCATTTCCTGCCCATCAATATCCGCCAGCGTTCGGGCAACCTTCAGCACGCGATGATAGGCACGGGCGGAAAAACGCATTTGCTCGCTCGCTTGCCGCAATAGCGCAACGCCTGCCTTGTCTGGCTCGGCAATCTTTTCGATCAGCGCGACTGAGCATTGCGCGTTGGTTGTGATGGTGGACATTCCCATATGCTCAAAACGTTGTTTCTGTAGTGCGCGAGCCCGTGCCACGCGTTGCGCAACTGTTGCGCTGCTTTCGGCAGCCGAGGGTTTGATCAGATCCGCGGCACTCACGGAGGGCACATCGATTCTGATATCAATACGGTCCAGAAGTGGTCCTGAAATTCGCGCCTGATAATCTTCGCGGCATCTCGACCCCCTTACGCAGCGATGGCCCGGTTCACCCGCCATGCCGCATTTGCAGGGATTCATGGCAGCCACAAGCTGTATCTGCGCTGGATAGGAAATCCGGTGATTGGCTCTTGCGATCATACACTCGCCTGTTTCGAGCGGCTGCCTCAACGAATCCAGTACCTGCGGCGTAAATTCAGGGAACTCATCCAGAAACAGAACACCACAATGAGCGAGAGAGACTTCGCCAGGCCTCGCTCGCATGCCTCCACCAACCATGGCCGCCATGGACGCGGAATGGTGCGGTGCGCGGAAAGGGCGGCGGTCGGTGAGCTTGCCGCCCATCAGTTCACCTGCAATGGAGGCGACCATAGACACGTCAAGCAGTTCCCGTGGTAAAAGAGGCGGCAAAATTGAGGGCAGCCTTTGGGCCAGCATGGATTTGCCGGAGCCTGGCGGCCCCACCATCAGCAGATTGTGCCCGCCCGCTGCCGCGACCTCCAAGGCCCGCCTTGCGCTCTCCTGGCCTCGTATTTCAGCCAAATCCGGCAACACCGCTGTGTTTGCCTGCATCGCTGGCTCCGGGCGAGAGAGAACCTGCGTCCCACGAAAATGGTTTGCCAGAGCAATCAGGCTACGTGGTGCCAGAATATCAATTTCTGAACCAGCCCACGCAGCTTCCGGGCCACAAGGTGCCGGACATATGAGGCCCCTGTCTTGGCGGTTTGCTGCAATGGCTGCAGGCAAAACGCCCGCAACATGGGTTATTGTTCCATCGAGTGAAAGTTCACCAAGTACCACATATGACTGTAGCGCATCTGCCGGGATCGCGCCCAATCCCGCCATGAGCCCTACGGCGATCGGCAAGTCATAATGGCTGCCTTCTTTGGGCAGGTCCGCCGGAGCTAGGTTTACGGTTACCTTTTTTACGGGCATCGACAGTCCGGAAGCGTGCAGTGCTGCCTGCACACGTTCGCGGCTTTCCGCGACTGCTTTATCGGGAAGACCGACAATATGCATGCCCATCTTGCCGGGGGCTATCATCACCTGCACATCGACAGGTTGGGCTTCAATGCCTTGAAAAGCGACCGTACGAACACGGGTAACCATGCAATGTTCCTTGAAAATACAGTAATCAAAAATGAAAAAGTGCCAATGTTTTCACATCAGCACGTTTCATCCTGCATGACAAGAACATTTAGTGAACGCTGGATTTATCGACGCTTGGCTTCCACAGCGTCCCAAAAGAGAGCGGCAATATCAGCACCGCCAAATTTTTTGACTTCCCGCACACCTGTTGGCGATGTGACATTGATTTCGGTCATGTAATCGCCGATCACGTCGATGCCAACAAGGATGAATCCGCGCTCACGCAAAGAAGGGCCTATGCGGGCACAGATTTCGCGTTCGCGGTCGGTAAGCTCGGTTTTTTCTGCTCGTCCGCCGACATGCATATTGGAGCGCGCATCAGTATCGGAAGGCACGCGGTTGATCGCGCCCACAGGCTCCCCGTCAATGAGGATAATGCGCTTGTCTCCGGCACGGACATCCTTGAGATAACGCTGTGCAATAAATGGTTCGCGAAATAGCTGGCCAAACATTTCCAGCAGCGATGTCAGATTTCGATCGCCATCGGCAAGATGGAACACGCCCGCACCACCATTACCGTAGAGCGGTTTCAGGATGATGTCGCCAAACTCTTTGCGGAACGCCGCAATTTCCTGCGGATCTTTGGTAATGAGTGTCTCCGGCATGAGATCGGGAAACTCGGTTACGAAGATTTTCTCCGGGCTGTTACGCACCCAGGCAGGATCATTGACCACCAGTGTCTTTGGATGAATACGTTCCAGAATATGGGTTGTCGTGATGTAGTTCATGTCGAAGGGCGGGTCTTGCCGTAGCAGAACCACATCCATCTCTGACAGATCACGCGATATCTGTTCGCCAAGGGTAAAATGGTCGCCTTCGATGTCGCGAACCGAAAGCTCCTCGACTCGCGCCGAGACAACACCATCACGCATGCTCAGTCGATCAGGCGTATAATGGTAAAGACTGTGTCCGCGCTTTTGTGCTTCAAGGCAAAGCGCAAATGACGTATCGCCGCCGATCCGGATAGAATTGATATGGTCCATCTGGACCGCGACTTTCAGTGCCATGGAACGCCCCCGGTTTTAACGCGAATGTTCACATGGCGATGTCACGTTCAACGATCAAGGTCAATGCCGAGATTGTTGGCCTTGTTTTATCAGAGACGGGCCATGCAAATATTTGTATGTCCGGCACCAACGAAACCGAGGCGGTTTGCAGCACCTTTTGAAAGATCGATTACACGGCCTTTGATGAATGGACCGCGATCATTGATGCGCACAACAATGGACTTGCCATTACGCTGGTTGGTAACTTTTACCTTGGAGCCGAAAGGCAATGTACGGTGAGCGGCAGTGAGAGCAGAAGGGTTCATGCGCTCGCCAGAGGCGGTTTTGGAATGAAGAGCATACCAGGAAGCACCTCCACATGCCGCATTAGCGGAAGCCGCACCAAACATCAAAAGAGCAATTGAGGTCACGAGCACCGTACGGATACTTGAAAAAGATATCATAGAGAAAGTCGCACTTTAAACGGCCCATGGCGGAAACGCCGGATGAAGAAACACGCAACCGAAATTGATCTTGGGCAAGTAGATCGCGGCGTGGATGAATTGTCTCTTCTATTTTGTAGAAATGTGGCGCAGAGGTGTCTCGACTGAAAAGATCATCTGAGATAAACTTTGTATATCTCTCAAGTTACTCAAAAAACTTGTCTTATTATGATTCAAAACGTGATCTGAGTTGCTTCAATGCCTGCTGGATATGCCTTCAGCTCAGGCGAAGTGTGGCGATAATGTGATGAGTTATGATCGAATTATTAAGTGAAATGACCAATCGCCATTAAATCGATGCAAAAATAGTAAACGGGATTTAATTCATTTTACGTAGAAAACCCCGGCTTGCGACAAACCGGGGTTTTGGAAAACACAAAATGTGATTGTTTTAGGCCAGTGCTTTTGCATCCAGTGCATGGATAATGCCGCGCAGTTCAGCCAGACCACGCAGGCGACCGATTGCCGGATAGCCCGGCGTCACATCCTTGTTCAGATCATCCAGCATCCGGTGACCATGGTCCGAACGGAAAATGATGCTTTCTGCTTTGTTTCGTTTACTGTCTTCTGCAAGCAGCTCACGCAGCACAGCGACCATATCGACATCGCCTTCAAGATGCGCTGCCTCATGAAAGCTACGCCCATCGCCCTCTCTGGTCGTTGCACGCAAATGTGAAAAATGAATGCGGGAGGCAAAACGCCGGGCAATTTTGGGCAGGTCGTTATCAGCACGTACGCCAAGGCTACCAGTGCAAAAACACATGCCATTTGCAGCGGAAGGAACCGCATCAAACAGAGCCGCATAGTCAGCTTCTGTCGATGCAATACGGGGCAGCCCGAACAGTGAGCGGGGCGGATCATCCGGATGCAGCGTCAGCTTGACACCAAGATCGTCAGCAACCGGAGTAACGGCCTGCAGAAATTCAATGAGGTGCTGGCGCAGGCGAGGCGCATCAATTCCCGAATAGGCTTCAAGCTTGTCGCGGAATGCGGGGACCGTCAGAGGCTCGGTCGTTGAACCGGGAAGGGCACTGGCAATATTGCGGGTCAGGTCAGAAATTTCCTGAGCCCCCATGGCCTCATAAAGATCGCTGGCGATTTCGCGGTCGGCCGCGGAATAATCATTCTCCGCGCCGTTGCGTTGAAGGATATGGAGATCGAACACGGCAAAGCTGTTGTGGTCAAATCTCATGGCGGTGGAACCGGTCGGCGTTACATAATCCAGATCAGTGCGGCACCAGTCGACGACAGGCATAAAATTATAGCAAATGACTTTGATATCATTGGCGCTAAGCGCCTCCATGCTGGAAATCCAGGCTGCGAGCTCCTGCTTTGCCGCGCCGCCAAGGCGCTTCACCGCATCTGGTATGGGGATGCTTTCAACAACTGACCAGACTAGCGGAGTACGGTCCGATGGTGTCGATTCAATGAGTGATTTTCGGGCGTGAACCTGCTCTTTCGTCCAAGCCTCACCGATGGGTACTTCATGCAAGGCAGATACAATATCCGTAGCCCCCGCCTGACGCACATTATCCAACGAGACCCCGGCCTTGGGCCCAAACCATCTCCATGCCTGACGCATTATTCCTCCGTCAAATTTTCGTATTCCAGCCGTGGATCAGACAAATGATCCCGGATGGCTTTTTCTCAAGGTTTCAATATCGGGAATGACGGCATTCAAATGCTGTTTCATTGCCGCACAAGCGGCGGGAACGTCATGATTTTCAATCGCATCGCGAATGATTTTGTGTTCGGAGAGAACGTGGTCCATACGACCCAGCCCCGGCAATGTCATCCGCCGCGCCCGGTCGATCTGAACTTTAACAGGTTTCAAATAGTGCCAGATGCCGGGATGTCCGGATATTCCGGCGATAGCCTCGTGAAATGCCTCATCCGCCTCATGGAATGCGCTCATATTCTGGCGGTCGGCAAAGAAATGTTGGCGGGCAAGAATTTCATCGAGCCATTCGACGTCCTTTGCAGTCGCCGCTGCTGCTGCCCGCTCAACAGTAGCACCTTCAAGTGCCTGACGAATTATTACCGCCTGCGGAATAAGTGCGACCGGGATGCGTGCCACGAACGTTCCGGACTGGGGAAATACGTCTACAAGGCCATCTTCGACGAGACGGATCAAAGCTTCACGCACGGGTGTCCGGCTGACACCAAAACGTTCCGTCAACACCTTCTCATTAAGCGCCGTTCCGGGCGTCATCTCCATGGCAACGATGGCAGCGTGAAGCTCCCGATAAATTGCCGTCGCAGTTGTCATGCGCCCTACTGGCCCGCCCCGCGGATTGGGTCTTGCACTTTGAGAAGTTCGGTCAGGCTTGGATTCTGCGGCTGGCGACGCAAACTCTGCAGCCTTTCCCCCCAAATTATCTGCTGTCATTTCAGCGCTCCATTTCCATCTGTCACAGACCTTCAGTCTCATTGAATGATGGAATTCCGTATAAATTCATAGTGCAGTACCAGTGTTATCCGGCGATATAAACGCAATCACCGGCTGTTGACATACTAATATATTATTATTTACTCTTCGCCAAGATCATCGTTCGCCTAATTAATCGGCGGCAAGGGACACTTCCATGGCACTCCACCCAGACAGATTATTTCCCATCGAAACCGATGCACGCCTGATTGCGAGACGGCTGTTTGGTGCTGTGGAACGCCTGCCAATCATATCACCTCATGGGCATACCGATCCATGGTGGTATGCCAAAGACGAAGCGTTTCCAGACCCTGCAAGCCTTTTCGTGAAACCTGATCATTATATTTTCCGCATGCTCTACTCGCAAGGTATCAAGCTGGAGGATCTCGGCGTGCCAAGGCGTGACGGTGGTTCTGTTGAGACTGACGGGCGCAAGATATGGAGGTTATTCGCCAAGCATTTCCATCTGTTTCGCGGCACCCCATCACGTCTTTGGTTTGAGCACGCTTTGGAAACTGTCTTCGGAATCGAAGACCGCCTTACGGAAAGGAATGCCGATACGCTTTACGACAGGATCGCTGATCGCCTGAACGAGCCATTCATGCGCCCACGTGCGCTTTACAGGCAGTTTGGCATTGAGGCCATTTCCACGACTGATGCGGCTACGGACGACCTCGCTGCACACGACTCGATCCTTGAATCGGGCTGGGATGGTCGCGTCGTACCTGCCTATCGCCCCGATGCGGTCATTGACGCTTCTCGCATACATTTCGCCACCAATGTTGAAGAATTTGTAAAACTCGCGGGTACCAAGCTCGATTATGCCGGCTACCTGGAAGCGCACCGCGTAAGGCGAGCCTATTTCAAAAAACGTGGGGCAACGTCGACCGATCATGGCCATCCAAATGCCAGAACCGCCAATCTTTCATCCTCCGAGGCATCCGCATTGTTTGAACGGGTGTTAAAAGGAGCTTCCGCAGCTGATGCTGATCTTTTCCGGGCGCAGATGCTGACTGAAATGGCGCGCATGAGCACAGAGGATGGTCTGGTCATGCAGATTCATCCGGGATCGTTCCGAAACCACAATGCAGAGATATTTGAGCGTTTTGGTATGGACAAGGGGGCCGACATTCCCCGAGCCACCAATTATGTTGAAGAACTCAAGCCGCTGCTCGATGCGTTCGGTAACGACACCCGACTTACTCTTATTCTGTTCACATTAGATGAGACAAGCTATAGCCGCGAACTTGCACCTTTGGCTGGGCACTATCCGGCACTGCGGCTCGGACCTGCATGGTGGTTCCATGACAGTCCAGAGGGGATGCGCAGGTTCCGCGAACTGACTACCGAAACGGCAGGTTTCTACAATACAGTCGGTTTCAATGACGATACGCGTGCTTACCTGTCTATCCCGGCGCGCCATGACATGGCCCGCCGCATTGACTGTGCATTCCTTGCGCGACTTGTTGCAGACCATCGACTGGACGAGGATGAGGCGCACGAAATCGCCCATGACTTGGCCTATCGGCTGGCCAAACAAGCCTACAAGCTCTGATTTGAAAGAAGCGCAGACCAATGACCGAACAACCACGCCTTTCCAACGCCACGGTTTCATCTCTATCAAAGGCGGTTGAACGCCCCGGTTACGACCGTAATCAGGTCACGACTGGTATAGTTCACCTTGGTATTGGAGCATTTCATCGGGCGCATCAGGCGGTTTATACGGACAGTGTACTGGCAAGTGGCGATACCAGCTGGAGTATTCTTGGAGTATCGTTGCGCAGTGCCGATACGCGCGATGCCCTGGTACCTCAAGACGGTCTTTATACTGTTGCGACACGCAGCGGAAATGGCGACAGCTTCCGCATAATCGGCAGCATCAGCCGAGTGCTGGTCGCTCCCGAAAACCCGCAAGCGGTTCTGGGAGCAATGGTTGATCCAGCAGTCAGAGTCGTCTCCCTTACCGTGACCGAAAAGGGTTATTGCTACTCACCGGCTTCCGCGGCGCTTGATGAAGAGCATCCGGATATAATTCATGATCTTGCAAATCCGGCAGCACCGAGATCAGCTATTGGTTACATTGTTGAGGCTCTTGTCCGTCGGCGCTCTGATGGTACTGAGCCCTTTACCCTTTTATCGTGTGATAACCTTCCTGCGAATGGCCGGACATTGCAGCGGGTGGTGACACGCTTTGCCGAGCTTCGCGATCCTGAGCTTGCAGAGTATATCCTTACGAACGTTGCTTTCCCGTCGACCATGGTTGACCGTATCGTACCGGCCACTACAGACGCCGACCGGGCAACAATTGTTGCAGCAACAGGTTTAGTTGATAGCTGGCCGATCATGACAGAGCCATTTTCACAATGGGTTGTGGAGGATCATTTTCCTGCCGGGCGCCCTGCATGGGAAAAGTTTGGAGTAACGTTCGTCAGGGACGTCGATGCCTTTGAGCTGATGAAACTGCGCCTTCTCAATGGAAGCCACTCGACACTGGCATATCTGGGCTATCTCGCTGGCCATGAAACGGTTTCGGACGTAATGAAGGCACCGGGTTTCAGCGGGCTTATCGAGGCCATGATGGATGAAGAGATTTCGCCGACACTCCCGCCACTGCCAGGCTTTGACCTGGCATCTTACAAAGCAGAATTGCGCGAACGTTTTCGCAATCCGGCATTACGGCATCGCACCTGGCAAATTGCCATGGATGGCTCGCAGAAATTGCCGCAACGCCTGTTGAACACCATTCGCAGCCGCATTGAAAATCACTTGCCATTTGATCGCCTCGCTCTCGGTGTCGCGGCGTGGATGCGCTATGTGACAGGCGTGGATGAAAAGGGTGGCGTTATCGATGTACGCGATCCGCTTGCCGTGGAGTTAAAAAACCGGGCAGGAAACAAGAGCGATGCTGGTGAGCTTTTCGACGCCCTTATCGGTCTTGAGCAAATTTTTGGAAATGACCTTTCAGCAAACGAGGCATTTCAGCGGTCGGTAAAAGCCCAGCTTGAAAAGATTTTGAAGCAAGGTGCTGGGGAAACAGTGGCTCAAACAGGTTGAGTCCAAAAGTTCTTGCTATCTGCATCTGATAGATTAATATATTAGAGAATAACAGCCAGTCGGGAAACTGGCTTTGCCCGAAAAAGGGCGACGGGAATCAAACAGGGAGGAAGTCATGATCCGCATTACACGCAGGCAAGCTATCGCCGGAATGGCGGCGGTTGCCACCTTGCCGGCAACACGCCTTTTCGCACAAACGAAACTGGCATTGCCAAGCTCACCCATAACCTTGAACGTCGCCGATGTTGCCGGCAATCTCGCGCTGACACAAACTGCTATCGAGAACTATGCGAAAGCAAAGCCTGAGCTCGTTTCGAAAATCACCTTCACCAAAGCACCCGCGCCGGAACTTCCGGGAAAGATCAAGGCCCAGCAGGCTGCCAACCGGCTTGATATTGATCTCGTTCTTACGGGCACTGACGCGCTATCTGCGGGCCTTGATCAGGATTTGTGGATCAAGCTCCTGCCGGACCATTCAGCCTCATTGCCTGATCTAGCTTCGATCTATCTGGAGCCTGCTCATCGCATGCTGGCCTTGGGTAAGGATCATGGCGTCGTCGTAACCTATTATCCTTCCGGACCATTGCTCGAATATATGCCGGAGCGTGTGAAGAAAGTACCGACAACAGCAGAAGAGCTGCTTGCCTGGGCCAAGGAAAATCCCAACAAGTTCCTTTATGCACGCCCCGCCAATTCCGGCCCCGGACGCACGTTCCTTATGGGCCTTCCCTATCTGCTCGGTGACAGCGATCCACGCGATCCAGTCAAGGGTTGGGACAAGACCTGGGCTTATCTGAAAGAACTGCACAAATACATCGAGTACTACCCAACCGGGACGGGTGCGCTGATGAAGGAGCTGGGTGAAGGGACGCGCGATATGACCGTTTCCACCACGGGCTGGGATATCAACCCACGCGTTCTCGGTGTTGTTCCGAAGGAAGCAGCTGTTGCTCCGCTCAAAGGTTTCCATTGGGTAGCCGATGCGCACTACATGTGTGTACCCAAGGGCATTGCGGATGAGAAACTCGCTGTTCTTCTTGATCTCATGAGCTTCCTCCTCACACCGGAGCAGCAGGCCTACACCTATGACCAGGGTTATTTCTATCCGGGCCCGGCGGTCAAGGACGTTCCAATCACCATGGCACCTCAGGAAAGTCAGGATGCCATTGCTGAATTCGGACGTGCCGAATATGCTGACTGGATAGCCAATAATCCAGTTGAAATTCCGCTTGAGCCATCATCGATGGTCGTGGCCTTCCGCCGCTGGGACGAAGAAGTCGCAGCAAAGAAGTCCTGATCCATATACGAACATTGAGCCATCCGGACGAACCGGATGGCTTTTAATCATGAGGTAATCGATGCTGCTTGCGTCATCCCCCTTTAATGAAATCCGTCTCGACAAGATGAGCCGCGCTTTCGGTTCGCACAACGCTCTCAAGGATGTCTCCCTCTCGATCCGGAAAGGCGAGTTCATCGCCTTGCTCGGTCCTTCCGGTTGCGGAAAGTCCACGGCGCTCAACTGTATTGCCGGGCTCCTGTCTACGACAGGTGGCGGGATATTCATCGATGACAAGCGCATTGATACGCTCAAGCCTGAAGATCGCGGCTTCGGCATGGTTTTTCAGAACTACGCACTCTTTCCGCATATGACCGTACGGCAAAACATCGGCTTTGGCCTGAAGATGCGCCGGGTTCCCAAAGCGGAAGCCGAAAAGCGCGTCGAAGAGGCCTTGAATCTCGTTCGCCTGCAGGGTCAGGGGCATAAATTGCCGGGCCAGCTTTCTGGTGGTCAGCAGCAACGCGTGGCAATTGCCCGGGCCATTGTTATTGAGCCTCCGCTGGTTCTCATGGATGAGCCGCTTTCTAACCTTGATGCCAAGCTCCGCCTTGAAATGCGTGCGGAAATCCGTCGCATTCACAATCAGCTCGGCGCCACGACAATCTATGTGACACATGACCAAGATGAAGCTCTGTCTCTGGCAGACCGTGTTGTCGTGCTGCGTGACGGCGAAATCCGTCAGGTAGGCGTGCCAAGCGATCTGTATGAGCGGCCTGATCATCTCGATGTGGCCGAGTTCATGGGATACCGCAATCGCCTGACTGGCAAAGTCGTCGCGATTGACGGTGACAAAACAAGTATCGCCGTGGGCGCTT
The DNA here is from genome assembly GCF_000282595.1 of Phyllobacterium sp. YR531. GTDB lineage: Bacteria > Pseudomonadota > Alphaproteobacteria > Rhizobiales > Rhizobiaceae > Phyllobacterium. The sequence continues at coordinate 171,024 of NZ_AKIZ01000035.1, read as the reverse complement.
CCACTCTTTCGGGCATTGCACGTGATACATTGAAGGTTGGCGATAGCGCCGTCGTCGCTGCGCGTGCTGATGATGTTGTCGCCGGAACGAAGTCTGCTACGACCGTTGAAGCTGTCGTTGAGACCATCGAGTATCGCGGTCGCGAATTCGTTGGAACGGCGCGTACTGCCGAAGGACTTGAGCTTGTGTTTCATGCTCCACAGACGGCAGCATTGGGCAGCGCCATATGGCTTTCAGTTGATCCGGCGCGCGCGCTGGCTTTTGCAGCGTAACCGCCATGACAAGCGTAACATCAGCGCCTTTGGACAATCATCTATCACTGCGGCAGCGGCTTGCGCTGCGCGGAATAGATGGTGTGACCCTGTTGGTACTACCTGCAGTCATCTTCCTGTTGGCGGTATTCATCTATCCGTTTGTGTACGGGCTTATCCTTTCCTTCGAACCCAAAGAAGGAGGCATGTTTGCAAACTATCAGAAGTTTTTTTCAGACCCGTTTCTCTATGATACGATTCTGACGACGCTTTGGCTGGCCGTGCCAGTGACACTCATCAGTATAGCTATAGCCTTGCCTGTTGCTTTCCGCGTGCGCCTGATGACCCATCAGCGTTTGCTCACGACCATTCTTGTTCTGCCCGTTACGCTTGGCACGGTGCTTGTTGCTGAGGGCTTGTTGAACTATCTAGGCCCTCAAGGCTGGTTCAGCCGTACATTGATGCTGATCGGTCTGATAGACAGTCCGGTGAAGCTCACCAATAATTATTGGGGCGTTTTCGCGTCACTTATCATCACAGGCTTTCCGTTCACCTTCCTGCTAACCCTGTCTTATGTGTCCGGTATCGACCCGGCTCTGGAACAGGCGGCAGCGACACATGGTGCCAAAAGCTGGCAGCGTTTCCGTTATGTCATGTGGCCGCTTCTGGTTCCCGGCCTTGCGATTGCGTTTTGCCTATCTTTTGTTCAGGCTTTTGCGGTCTTCCCTTCGGCAGTATTGCTCGGTGCACCGGCTGGCCCTACCCGCGTCATATCCATTGCGGCCTATCAGGCAGCTTTCGAGCAGTATGATTACTCAATGGCATCTGCCATCGCGATGATCATGGCGGCGGTGCAGCTTCTGATTGTTGTGGCGCTGCTCTCGATAAGAAACTTGTTCTATCGCGGCTCGACCGCTGGCGGAAAGGGCTGACGATGATCCGTGATACGACTATTGGAGCAAAGCTCTGGATCACTGCCGTATGGGTAGTGGTAGCCTTCTTCATCATCAATCTTCTGGCGATGATCGCGACAGTCATCATCTCGTCCTTCGGCACACGCTGGCTTGGCACATGGCTGCCTGCTGGCTGGACAACAAAATGGTATTTCACCGCATGGTCGGAATTCCAGCTCAGCGATGTCCTGATTGTTACTTTCCAGATTGTCTTCACCGTAGTGGCGCTCTCGGGTTTGCTGGGCGTCACAGCTGCCTATGCGCTGGCACGGCGGAATTTTCCGGGCAAGAAGCTGATCATGCTGCTGTTCCTGCTGCCTTTGCTGGTGCCGCCGATTACCTTCGGTATTCCGCTGGCAACGGTGCTTTATCAGGCGGGTGTGGGTGGCACATTCTGGGGCGTCGTCCTTGCCAATCTGGTACCGACAGTGCCTTTCGTCATCCTTGTCATGATCCCGTTCATCGAGCAGATCGATCCGAAGGTCGAGGCCGCTGCTCGGGTGTTTGGTGCAGGCACATTCCAACTGTTCAGGTTCGTGCTTCTGCCAATGCTGCTACCCGGTATTCTGGCAGCACTTTTGCTAGTTCTGGTAAGGACAGTGGCAATGTTTGAACTAACCTTCCTGACAGCGGGACCGACAAGCCAGACGCTGGTCGTCGCGCTGTACTATTCGGTGTTTGCTTCCGGTGTGCGCGCAGTGCAGTCGATCGATGCCATGGCCGTTGTTTACATGGTTACCACACTGATCTGGCTGCTTATCGCGTTGCGTTTCGTCAATCCGACACAGATCGTGGCCCGTGCCAAGACGCAACAAACTGCGGCCTGATAATTGAAAATGAAAAAACCGCCGGAGCAATCCGGCGGGTTTTTCATTGGAGGCTTTGTTTTAAACTGGTTGAGTATTCGCAGGATCGGCCCTGATGATATCAGCAATCAATCTCTGCGTCGCCAAGGCCTCTTCGCCTGTCACGACCGGGTCGCGCTTCTCAGCGACAGCAGCGAGAAAATCTGCAATCAACGCCCGATGCGCATCATGCGGGAAATCCATGATATTAGCGCCACTTCCTGTCTTGCCCTCTGCCTCGACCACTTCCTCACGCCCATCAAGCCATGAGAGCTTCAGAGCACCTCCTGAAAGGTGGGCCGAGCCGGATGATCCGGTGATTTCCAATGTCTCGGGAAAACCCGGAAAAGCAGCCGTGGTAGCGAGGAGCGAAGCTGGAGCGCCGCTGGCAAGCGTCATCAATGCCGTCACATGATCTTCTGACTCCATCCGATGCAGGGACGTTGTCCGCACCTGTGACGCAACGACATTTCGAACAGGGAGAAGTGAGCGAAACAGGTCGAGTGAATGGATTGCCTGTGACAGCAACACTCCCCCGCCGTCACGGGCAAAGGTTCCACGGCCACTCTCGTCGTAATAGCTTTGCGGCCGCCACCAGGGAACGCGAAGAGAGGCCGCCTGAATATCGCCCAGACTGTTGTCCTCAAGCGCTTTGCGTAGCCTGAGGCTGGCGGCTCTGAACCTGTGCTGCAGCACAACGCCAAATGTCAGGCCGCTTGCACGTCCTGACGAAACGATGCGTTCAGCGCGCTGCAGAGTGATGTCCAAGGGCTTTTCAAGCAGCACATGCTTCCCGGCGGCAAAGCTCTTTTCGGCAATTTCAAGATGGGCGTTGGCAGGTGTCAGCACCAGCACGATATCCACAGCAGGATCGCTTATTGCTGCATTGATGTTGCTGGTTACAGGAAATGGAAAAGCCTGCGCAAACTCAGCCGCCCGCTCCTTTGTCCTGCTGGCCGCCCAGATTACATCTACCTTGTCTTTCAGATCGACGAGGCTTCTTGCGTGGGGCAATACAGCAGGGCCGAGCCCGATGATAGCAAGGCCGAGTTTTTTCATTGCTTGTTCTCCAAGGATCGCAGGGCTGGGCGGCTGGTAAGAGTGGTTGCCTGTTGCTGGGCATCAAGGGCCAACCTGCTGACGGTAAAGACATGGCTCTGCTTCATTGTGGTTTCTGAACGGTTCCGCACATCCTCCAGAAAGGATTTGAAATAAGTGATCGGCTCGCTGCTGGCATCGATGTGTTTTGTGCCCTTACCGCTCACGAGGAACACATGATCAGTCCCTTCGCGGCCGGCAATATCCACATATTTGCGCAGCTCAATCGTGCCCTCGGTGCCCAGGATAATCAGCCTGCCATCGCCCCAAGTTGAAAGCCCGTCAGCGGTAAACCAATCAACACGGATGTAGCCCGTTGAGTAACTGCTCCGCAGCAGCACCTCACCGAAGTCCTGAAATGCCGGTATGTCGTCAGCGCCGAAATGACCAACTGTACTCGATATTATTTCTGCATCTTCTGACCCCGTGTAAGTCAGGAATTGATCGATCTGATGTGAGGCGATATCGACCAGAATTCCCCCATAAAATGCAGGATCAAAGAACCAGTCCGGCCGAATGGCGCGATTAAGCCGGTGCGGACCGAGACCAACAGTCTGGATCACTCTGCCTATCGAACCATCTGCAATCAATTTTTGTGCGACACCAGTGGACGGGACGACAAACCGTTCCGAAAAGCAGATGGAAAATATGCGCCCGGTTTCCTCCGAAACCTTTTTTACCTCGGCCAACTGGCCATAATCAGTGATACCTGGCTTGTCGGCCATTACATCTTTGCCGGCCCGCATTGCTGCGATTGCAATCGCCGCTCGTGCATTCGGGACAGCCGCCGTTACGATGATATCGACAGACGGATCGTCGAGAAAAACTTGGCCGTCAGGAACAGATTGCAAATCGGGAAAGCGCTCCCGAATCCCTTCGCGAATTTTGATATCTGTTGTTTCGGCAACAAAACCGGCGCATTTTGCGCCGGCTTCGATGAGACCATCGATCATATGGTAGATGTGGCGATGGTCGATGCCAATGACGGCAAATCGCATGGTGTTTTTCCGCTACTTGTTCATCTTGTTGGCACCGACTTCCCGGTCCCATTTTTCAAATGCTGCAACAAGCAGTTGCGGCTTGAGCGGCGCCTCTACCGGATACTTCGCAATCAAAGCCTCATAGGTCGGACGGCCGAACTCGGCGATGACATCCTGACTTTCTTGCGGGGCCAGATTAAGGGGAACATCCTTCACAGCGGGACCGGGATAGAAGTAGCCCTTGTCATAGGTATAGGCCTGTTGCGCTGGCTCCAGCATATAGGACATGAGCTTGAGCAAAACAGCGACCTTATCGTCGCCCACACCGCGCGGAATGCACATGAATTGCGTATCCGGGACCCAATGCGTACCATCAAGCGCGAAGGTTTCCGCCTCCTTTGGAACGACGCCAAGCACGCGCGGATTGATATCCCAGCCAAAGGTTGACACGACCATATCCCGCGTACCTTCTGCAAATTCCTTCATCGTCGCCGTCGTGCCCGGCGGGTAATAATCGATACCCTGATCAAGCTCTTTCAGATAGGCCCAAGTCTTCTCCCAGCCATTGATGGGGTCGCTTGGATCTTTATCGCCAAGAATGTAGGGCATGGCCATGAGGAACGTCCAACCCGGGCCCGAATTGACCGGCCGCGCATAACAGAACCGGCCGGGATTTGCCTTGACCCAGGCGAGCAATTCCTCCGCATTCTTTGGCACAGTCTTGACGCGATCGGGTGCATATTCGAACAGCGGCCCCGACGGTGAATAGACGACCGCCACACCTTCATTCTGACCAAAATTCTTCTGCATCATGAGCGCCTTCTCATGATAGATTTCATCCGCTTTTGGCAGCAGGTCCGGATACTTTGTCCAGACGTCGATCCATAGCCCCTGCGTAATACCATCTGACATGGCGCCCGGTCCGGTCAGCACCAGATCAATATCAACCCGGTTGGCTGTCTGTTGCGCCTTGAGCTTGGCGGGAAGCTCAGGCGATGGCGCGCGAGAGAAGATCACTTTCGATATAAGTGCTGGATTTTCCTTGGCAAATTTTTCGATTGCAGCCTGCGTCAATTGCAGGTTTCCAGCCACGTCAATGATATTGAGCGCTACCGGGGATGAAGGCAAAGGCAATGATTGTGCAAAAGCAAAACGCGGCAGGACACTCGCTCCCGCAAGCCCGGCCAACCCTCCAATTGCTTGTCTTCTGTTAATTCGGATCATTATTTTCCTCCCAGAAATGCCCGATTATTCTTGTTTCTCCCAAAGCAAGAATAATCATATTAGTATATTACTTAAATGAAAAGCAACCCGCCTTGGGATTTACCTGAATTATACATTGCGCAACAAAAAGGGAGCCGAAGCTCCCTTGAATTCTTCAGTTTTTCTCGAGAAATCTTACATCGTCGCGCCAATCTGCCATGGCACAAACTCCGCATCGCCATAGCCCAGAGCTTCGGATTTGCTGCGCTCACCGGAAGCAATTTTGAGGATATGTTCGAAAATTTCTCGGCCTTTGTCTTTAATGGAAACACCATCAAGGACATCGCCGCAATTTATGTCCATATCCTCAATCATCTGGGTGTACATCGGGGTGTTGGTTGCGAGCTTGATCGACGGCGTTGGCTTGCATCCATAGGCGGAACCACGCCCTGTTGTGAAGGCGAGAATATTAGCACCTCCGGCTACCTGGCCGGTAGCTGAAACCGGGTCGTATCCGGGTGTGTCCATGAAAACAAGACCTCGCGCCGTAACAGTTTCGGCATAGCCATAAACTGCTTCCAACGGCGTGGTGCCGGACTTTGCAACAGCGCCAAGCGACTTTTCCAGAATCGTCGTCAAGCCGCCAGCCTTGTTGCCCGGCGACGGATTATTGTTCATTTCCATTCGGTTACGTGCAGTATAATCTTCCCACCAGGCGATAACCGACTGCAAGCGCTCGACAGCTTCGGGGTTCGATGCACGTTCAATCAGAAGATGCTCCGCTCCGTAGATTTCCGGCGTTTCCGAAAGAATGGCAGTACCGCCCTGCTGAACGAGAAGATCAACGGCGGCGCCCAAGGCAGGATTGGCCGTGATGCCGGAATACCCATCCGAACCACCACACTGCAAAGCCAGCATCAGTTCTGATGCGGGGATGGTTTCGCGCTTCACATTGGCAGCGGTCGGCAGCATATCGCGCACGGCAGCAATGCCTGCTTCCATGGTCTTGCGGGTGCCACCAACTTCCTGAATTGTCAGGCTGCGGAACGTATCGCTTTCGATGATATTATAGGCCTCTTTCCAGCGTCCGATCTGGAAGCCTTCACAGCCAAGGCCAACCATGAGCACCGCAGCGATATTGGGATTAGTGGCATAGCCCCATTGAGTCCGCTTGAGAACCTCGTAACCCTCACCCTTGACATCCAAGGCGCAACCACCGCCATGAACCAGAGGAATAATGCCGTCAATCATTGGATATTCGTCAAGTATGCCAGACTTTTGAACGGCTTCCGCGATGAAACGTGCCACCGATGCGGAGCAGTTTACGGAGGTCAGGACACCGATATAATTGCGGGTCCCGGCACGGCCATTGGAGCGGCGAAACCCTTCAAAAACAGCACGTTGGCCAATTGGCACAACGCCATGAGACGAGCCTGCATGGGCGGCATCAGGCTCGCGGGTAAAATTGCTGTAGTCGAGATTATGCTCATGCACCCATTGCCCCGGCTCGATCTGCTTGGATGCTGAACCAATGATCTGACCGAACTTGCGTACCGGCTCACCCATTCCAATCAGACGGGAAGCCAGTTTATGCCCCCTCGGAACGCGATCTGAAACAGTAACATTCTCAATGAGTTGCCCTGCCTGAAACGTATCAACAGCCACAACGACATTATCGCTGGCATGCAGGCGCAAATGCCTCGGTGCAGTGAGGGTGTCCATAAAACTCTCCAATTGGTCAATTAATATATTAATTCACCCGACCTTGGGTTGCAATGTGTCAAGATGAAACAGCAAACCTTGTTTGGCCGCAGAGTGCGCCGCGAATAACGTATTTCAACTGCAGACAACCAAATTGCACCCACTGGTAGTAATTTTAATAGCAGAATTGCAGATTTTACTCACAATTGCGACGAGAATGCTCGATCCCATCGTCAATTCACTCGGAACCAGATTGCAACAAGGGGGATCACGATTGATCTTTTGAGCATGCAACATCAGCCATTAACCGACGGCATAGACCCTTTAACGACAGCAGTGCCAAAATTTTTTCAAGATATGATTATGGCGAAGCATAACCGTACTCCTAATTACTCCACCTCAAAATTATTGAAATAAAAGGCAAATTCCAAATATATTTTAATTCAACTTTTGAAATATATTGCGGCTATATTTCTAACATGCTTTGTCATGAAAAATTCAGTTGGAATATAGAAAATTTTGTAGTTCATATCGCAAATATATCCAAATTTATTCCGAGAGAAACTCTCCAAATCGAGGACTGCCATGGCGCTTAACAAATCCCTGCTCGACCTTTTGAACATTCATCCGGAAAACGGCCTTGACGAGATCATCATCGGCAATAATGGTGATGACACTATCTTCGGTGGTAGCGGCAACGAGTATATTGAAGGCGGCAGCGGAACCGATCTGCTGTTCGGAAATGAAGGCATCGACACACTCGGTTATGCCGGTTCAAAGGAAGGCGTCATGGTGCGCCTCGGTGGATTTGAAGGTTCTGGCGCACTGGGTGGCTGGCACGGCGATGCGGAAGGTGACCGGCTTGCTGTCGGCTTTGAAAATGTCGTGGGCTCGCATTTCAACGATGTGATCTCGGGCGATGCCGGAGACAATGTCATTGCAGGTCTCGACGGCGATGATGGCCTCGGCGGCGGCGCGGGTAATGACACACTGGTAGGCGGTGCCGGCAGTGACTGGCTCGACGGCGGTGCGGGCGATGACCGGTTGCTGGGCGGCGAAGGTGAGGATTATGCGTTCGGCGGCGGCGGCAACGATATTCTTGACGGTGGCAATGGCGACGATCGCTTGAGCGGCGACGAGGGCGACGATCAGTTGCTCGGCGGCAATGGTAATGACTGGCTCGATGGCGGAACCGGCAATGATTACCTGAATGGTGGAACCGGCGACAACTATCTGCGTGGCGGCTCAGGCAATGATACGTTGATCGGCGGCGCGGGCAATGATGTCCTCAATGGCGGCGAAGGTGACGACCGCATAAGCGGTGGTAACGGCAATGATTCCATCGATGGTGGAGACGGAACCAACTGGATTGATGCCGGTGCGGGAGATGACGAAGTTCATACCGGCAGTGGTGCGAACTGGGTTTATGGTGGTGACGGCAACGACAAGGTATTCGGCGGCTCGGGTGACGACCGTATCAGCGGCGATGTTGGCGACGACCAGCTGAATGGCGGCGCAGGTACAGACTGGCTTGATGGCGGCAACGGCAATGACACGCTGCTTGGCGGGGATGGCAATGATTTTCTTCGCGGTGGCTCAGGCAATGATGCGCTCTATGGAGGAGCTGGCGATGATCGGCTCAACGGGGGCGACGGCAATGATGTCCTGAATGGCGGCAGCGGCAATGATTGGCTCAGTGGCGGCGCAGGAGCAGATACATTTCTCTTCGACACACTCGGGCGTGGCCTTGCCGGTTCGGACCATGAATATGCTGCACGCATTACCGACTTCAATGCCGCCGATGGCGACAAGATCGACCTGAGCCGGCTTGATGCGGATACAGGGACTGCCGGCAATCAGCCTTACCATTTCATTGGTGAAAGCGGCTTTACCGGCACTGCTGGTGAACTGCGCGTTGTTGTGCCTGAACACGCCACTGACACGCATTATCTGCAAATCGAGGCCGATAGCGATGGTGACGGGATTGCTGATCTGATCATAGCCGTCAACGATACGGATCATGATTGGTCGGCAAACGACTTCAATCTCTAGAGCAAAAGGGCCGCTATTTAGGCGGCCCTTTTTCTTTTTACTGGATTATTTGCGGGCCGGGTAACGGCTTGGCTGTTGCCTTGCTGTAATCGGCATTTGGTCCGGAGGGTGGTGTAAGTTCCGGTGCTGCACCCCATTCTGTGGTCAGCTTGGACAGTGTGAAACTCAGCTTGCTACCCTTCGCAATCTTTTCAAGCGGAAGCCATGTTCCTGAATACACGGCATCATCAAGCTTCATCTGTTCAATATAACGGGTATCATCAAGCAATGCCTGTTTGTCCGTTTCGATGCGAAGTTTCCTGCCATTACCCAGCCACAGATTGATGCCGGAGAATTGTGGCGTCGAGACAGCAAATCCGGCTTCTGACGGGATGACGGGATAGAGGCCGAGAGCTGCGAGAACATACCAGGTGGATGTAGCACCCATATCATCATTGCCGGGAATACCACCTGGATTGGTCGTAAAGGTCTTGTTCATGATGATCGGGATGACATACTGGGCATGTTTCGGTGAGCCCGCCCAGTTATACGCCCACGGAGTCTGAAATGCGGGTTCGTTACCGATGTAGAAGGTCGTTCCGCCTTCGCCGCTATTGAGTTGGTGGCCGCTTGGTTCAGTTCCTGTGAAGCTCGAAAAAACAAAGAGCTTGTTCAGCCTGTCGATTGCTACGCTCTTGCCACCAAGTTTTTCAATCAAAGCAGACCAGTCATGGGCGAACGCCCAGATATAATTCTCTTCCGTTGACTCGTGGAACGTCTTGGATGCTGATGCCACCCATGCTCCATTGAAATCTTTCAACTCAAGTTTTTTCTTTGTATCATCAAACAGGTTGATCCAATTGGAGGCGCGAGCCACTTTGCCTGCAGCCCCTGTCAGCAAGTCGTCGATTTCGAGTTTATCCGATGCTGCTGTCGGTAATGCCTTCAGGAATGCGCCAATCGAGCGATCTGATGTAACCATTTCCACAGTTGCTGAGCCTGCATGCCATGGATTACTTTGTGGGAAGTTCGCTGGAACGTAACCCAGTTTTTTATATGTTGGCAGAACAGGCATATTATCATTTCGGCCAACGCTCAGTTTGTTGTTGCAAGCACTGTCATCCTTGAAAGCAGACTGCTTCATGAAAGTGCGCATGGATTCGATATCGAAATGGCGTGCACCGAACGCATAGGAGCCGGCCACAACATTAGGGCCGTGATCACCCTGCATGGGAATCGTATCGTCGCTGCCGTCTACCCAATGAGGTATTGCCCCACACTGTTTTGCATCGGCGACGAGCGACTGCATCATTTCGCTGGCTTCGTCTGGTGCGACAAGCGCAATAAGTTGCGCCTGCGAACGATATGTATCCCACATGGAGAAACCGGAATAATGGGTATTGTAACCGGCCTCCTCACCATTCAGCTTGAACTTGTAGTTGGATACATTGTCTGTCGCTCGAACAGGTAATGCATCCTTCGCTGGGAAAGGAGCCGTCTGCTTCATGCTGCGGTATTCACCGTTTACGTCACTATAAACAGTTGGGCCGCTATAAACGCGATAAAGCGCAGTGTAGAACTTTGTCAGATGGGTCTTGGCTGCCGGCAGTTGAGCAGCAGAAACTTTGGCAAGTTCATCTGGTTTGGCCAAATCGACTTGAATAGTATTAAGACGCTTGTTCCATTCCGCTGAAGCCTGCGCTTTCAGCGCCTCGAATGATAGATTCTTGTTTTCAGCCTCGAGATTCAATTTGGCATTTTCGACGCTAACCGAGGAAATGCCGATCTTGACCTGTACGGATTTTTCAGTGTCCTGGAGATCAAAATGCAAACGCGCAGCACCCTTGCTTTCCGAGCTAGTGGCAGCATGGAGCGGCTTATCGAAGGTTGCATAAAAATAAACGGGTTTCAGCCATGTTCCGTCGCAGAATGCGGCGACCACGGATTTACCAGAAACAGATTTATGATCTGCCGACAAAGCAATCGTTGAACCATTGTCCCCGCCTGCAGGAACCCGGAAATTGTTGGACTGCTTTGAATCAATGACCAAAACAGCCTTGGTTGCATCTGGCCAGCTGAAGCGCGCCATGCCTGTGCGTGTTGTCGCAGTTAACTCACTGACGATATTGTTATCAAATGCAACTTTATAAAAGCCGGGTTCGGCGGTTTCATTTGCATGGCTGTAATTGGCACCGGTAAGAACGAAGCTCGTCAGATCGTCAGTTGGCATCATGGCCACCGCACCCTGACCACGGCAACCCGGACCATTCAGATGTGTCATGCTGAAATTTTTGATAGCTTTATCAGGGTAATGGTAGCCACCGGAGCCATATCCATAAGCGTTATTACTACCACGCGTATCAGGGCCAAAACTAACCATCCCGAAGGGCGTCTGTGCGCCAGGATTGACGTTGCCTGAATGGGGATTCTTCTCGGCAACTTCCGCGAGGGTCGTACCAATAAACGGATTAACAAACTTCGTCAGTCCGGCGATGTCCTCGCGGACTTCTGGCAGGAGTGTTTTGAGATCGGCTTCAAGCTTGGTAAGGCGATCCTTTATATCTGCGACCGACAGTTCGCCAGTCTTTGCCGCTGCCTCCAGAGCTGTCAGTTTGGCATCAACAGCTTTGTGCGTTGCGCTGAATTCAACCGCGCCGATTTTGCCATTTTCCAGCCTCGCGACTTGCTCATTCAGCTTGTCGAGGCTGGTAAATTCAGCATTGGCAGCAAGCGACTTTGCAAAGTCGTCTTTCAGGGATTTTAACTGCTCCTCCAGCCCCCGAACCTTGGCAAGCTCCTCCGTTGACAAAGAGGTTGCTTCCAACTCGCTTATGGTCTCATCAAGCTTGGTCAGCCGGGTTTGAAGGCCTTGCAGCGCAGCAATATCAGCATCGGCAACGCTCTTGAGTTCGTTGATCCGTTCCTGAAATTGTTTGTTGGTCCCTCGCGAATTGTCCGACTCGGTATTCAGCGCAGTGAACGTGCCTTGCGATATTTCTGCTACAGTGGCTGCGTCAGCCTTGCTCGACGTATCGGCGGGCTTGTTGTCTGAATCCCCCTTGCAGCCTGCAAGCATGGTGGTGCCAAGAAGCACCGCCACAAATGTGCGTTTGAAAAACATGGTTCCTCCCAAATGTATTTTATAGAAATGGTAAATGTGAGAATGAATCCGGCTTAGCTGCACCGGATTTGAAAGCGCTCGAACGGTCTGGACGGGCACTCAAGCGTCAATTTTTATGGCAGCGCGCATTTTGCATCTGGCAGAAGCAGTGGTGTCTGTGACCCATCGGGGGCAAAAGAGGGTGGCACATCCTTCAGAGCCGGGCTGCTAGCCCAGCAGCTGGGCTTATTACCAAGCTCAAAGTTCAACCGCACAGGCCCTTTTGCCAGATCAATTGGCAACCATGTGCTGTCATGTACTTTGCCATCCAATTGCACGTTCTGAACATATTGGGCAGGCGTGCCTGATGCAGTAAGCTTCACAAGCAGTTTATCGTCCTGCCATATCGTTGCCTTGGAGAATAACGGGCTGGTTAAAGTCAATCCGGGTTCTGCCAGAATTTCCGGATAAAGTCCCAATGCGGCCCATACGTACCAACCGGAAAGTGCGCCCTCGTCCTCATTGCCTGGCAGCCCTTGAGCATTGTTGCCAAAGAGTTCGTTGAGCACCCTCCGAACCAGCGCTTGCGTCTTATAGGGCTGACTGGTCCAATTATACATGAAAGGTGTGGCAAATGACGGTTCATTGCCAACCCAAAGATAAGGCTTCTTTTCACCGCCCGCGAGATGGGTTGTGAATGTGTCGAGGCGGGCAAGTGCATCTGCCTCGGAATCCGGTGCTGATGTCTTGTCCTTCACAAGCATGCGGAACAGGCCACGGATGTCATGAGGGATCATGTAAGTGTATTGTTCGGCGTTGCCTTCCCTGTAAGCTTTCTTACCATTTGGATAAAGAGCTGCTACATAAGCTGGCCATGTCCCATCAGCGTTGCGTGGCTGCAATTGCGGGTAGGGCTGCCCGGTAACTTTCTGCCATTCCGGATTGAAGTGATTGCTCCAGTTTCCTGAGCGTTTCAAAAGGTTTGCAGCATCATCGGTAATAGCGCCAGCAACAATCTGGCTGTTTTTCTTGTCCAATGCCGTCAGAAAACGCGATATGGCAAAGTCGGTACTGGCATATTCGAGCGTGTTTGAGGCGGGAGTATTTTCGCCATAGGCCATGGGACCTTCACCAATCGCCAGATAGCCATGCTTGATGTAATTTTTCACGTATGGAAGCGGTTCTACACCCCGGCAGTGTGTCTTCTTGCCGAGCGCCATGTCGAGCATGATCTGCCGTGCTGCGGCTGTATCAAATCCGGTTGCACCAAAAGCATAGTTCTGAGCGACAATGATCGACGCGCCATCTCCTGGCATAACATTGCTGTTGGAATTGCCATCAACCCACATCGGGAAAACGCCGCCACATTGTTTGGCGTCATTTACAAGCGATTGCGCCATGTCGCTTGCTTCTTTGGGAGCCAGCAAGGCCTGTAATGGTGCAAGCGAGCGATAGGAATCCCAACTTGAAAAAGTGGTGTAATGGGTCCGGCCGACTTCCACCTTCTCAATGGTGCCTTTTCCATCAAAGCTCTGATACTGACCATTAACGTCGTTGTATACAGAAGGCGCAAAGAAGGTATGGTATAGTGCGGTATAAAACTTTGTCTTGTCATCCGTACTCCCACCTGTGACTTGAATACTGTTAAGGCGCTTGTTCCAGACATCGTCGGCATTCTTGCGCACTTGGTCAAAAGTCAGCGAGGCACTTTCCGCCTCCAGATTTTCCTTGGCATTGGCTTTGCTGACATAGGAAACGCCAGCCTTCATGCCAATAACGGTTTTGGCTCCCGCTTGCGGCGTGAACGTCAGGACAGACCCTGAACTGTTTGCTGTAAAAGGTTGATCAAACTTGGCATGGAAGTAAATCGTATAAGAGTGGCTTCCGCAAAAGCCGCCACCTGACGTTGAAGCGGATATGGTGCGCGCTGCCGTATCTATAGTCGCATTGCTGATATTGAATTTGAGAAGAGCACCGAAACCAGCCGGAAACGTGAACTTCCCCGATCCAGTACGTGTTGTGGCGGACAACTCTGTTTCAATGCCATTGTCGAATTGCACTCGATAATAGCCGGGCGTTGCAGTTTCATTCGCGTGACTGAACGTGGCATTCAGATCGGTTGCTTTAGCTACGGGCTGCACCTTGAATGGCGCTTGTGTTCCGCAACCAACACCATTCAGGTTGATCATCGGAAATCCATTAATGGCATTCGTCTCATAGTGATAGCCACGCGGCGACCATGTATTTGGAATAGAATCTGTTTCAGGTCCCCAGGAAACCATTCCGAAGGGAACCTTTGCTCCGGGATTGACGAAGCCGCCGAGCAGATCTTCGCCCGACCCAGTGTCGGACTTTGGAACCTGACCAGATCCAATAAGCGGATTAACAAACTTCGTCAGGCCTGCAATATCCTTCCGCACTTCCGGCAGGATTGTTTCGACATCGGCTTCGAGCGTGGCAAGGCGATCCTGGAAATCTGCCACAGACCGTTCACTGCCCTTTGCCGCCGTCTCGAGCTTTACCAGCCTGTCATCGACTGACTTCTGTGTTGCACCGAAATCGGCTGCATTCGCCTTGTCGGTTTTCAGCTTCGCAACCTCCGCGTCCAGCGCGGCAAGTCCGGTAAGCTCTGCCTTCGTACCAATCGCCTTTGTCAGATCGTCGCCCAGCGTTTTGAGCCGGTCGTCCAGTCCACTTACCTTGGCAAGCTCCTCCGGTGACAAAGAGGTTTTCTCGAGCTTGTCGATCTTGCCATCCAGCGCAGTCAGCCGGGTTTGCAGGCCTTGCAGGGCAGCAATATTATCGTCCACCGCCCGCATCTTTGATTTCAGATCAGCCACATCCTTCACAAGCACTTCAAGGTTCATGGCCTTGAAGCCTTTCGCATCGGTTTCCGCCGCTGCAATGCGCTCCTCCAACCTGGCCAAAGTGGCTGACCATGTTTCGGGTGTGCTCTGCAGCTGATCGACCTTGGCCGCCAGCGCATCAAAGGTGCCTTGCGGCACGCCTGAACTCTTATCGTCTGACTCACCCTTGCACCCGGCAAGCATGGTGGTGCCAAGAAGCACCGCCACAAATGTGCGTTTGAAAAACATGGTTCCTCCCAAATGTATTTTTCTGAAATGTTTCAAGTATCAAGAAACGCGCTTTAAGCGCGTGATCGGTTGCAGATCCGTCAAACAAATCGTGCTCCTCCCCAAGCCGATCTAAACCGATTAGATTGACCCTCATTATTTCTTCCGAGGTTCAGGTGTCAATTCACCTAAAGTCTAAGCCTGACACGGCAATAACCGCAGAATGACTGCGAGACGTTTCTACAAAAACGTTCATTCGCGAACACACATTTGCTTGCTCTGTTGGCGAATAGAAGTAGTTTTTACCTCAGCAATTTTCAGATGGAGGGATGAGATGAAAATAAAACATTTTCTTGCGAGCACTGTATTTCTTGGGGTGCTATCGCTGCCATGTCTTGTATTTGCGGAAGGATCGTCCCTGTGGAACTTCTACGACGAAACATTGAAGTCGTCGAAATATATTGACCTTACGCATGCCTTTGAGCCTCAACAGCCGGTTTGGCCAGGTTTTGCAAATGCAAAGTTCAAACCCGCAGTGGCCGGGCAGGACATTGAGGGCTATGTCAGGGCTGGCGAAGAATTCACCTATGAGAAACACGGCTTTGTGGCCAGTGCCTATGATTTGACGACAGATCAGTACGGGACGCAGCTTGATCCGCCCTCTCACTGGAACCCGCTGGGTGCATCTATCAGTGACCTGCCAGCGACCTATGCGGTGCGTCCACTCGTCGTGATTGATATTAGCGGCAAGGTGGCAAGCGATGAGGGATATCATCTGCAAATCAACGATATCGAGGCTTGGGAGGCCAGGCATGGCAGGATTCCGGAAGGCTCCGTGGTTTTCGTAAGGTCCGACTGGTACAAGAAATGGTCTGATGCAGAACGGTTCAACAAAAAGCCTTTCCCCGGCGTCAGTCTGGATGCTCTGAAATTCCTGCATCTTGAGCGGAAAATCCTTTTCCATGGTCATGAGCCGCTCGATACCGACACCACGCCCAATCTTGAGGGTGAACATTGGCTTCTACACAATGATTTCGCGCAGGCCGAAGGCGTTGCCAATCTCGACAAAGTTCCCGAAGCAGGCGCGCTCCTCACGATCGGCTTTGCCAAGCCGCTTGGCGGTTCAGGCGGCTATGCGCGCTATATCGCCATCGCTCCATCGGACTGGAAAGAAGGCGTTTCCATCAATGATGCACCGGGCGCGCCACTGGCAAAGCAGACGGCGCCACTGAAACGCGACGCGAATGGCGTGTTCAGGCCGACTCTTTGAGAAGGCAGGCTCTGGCGCCGGTTAGAGAAATGTGTGGTCGGCGGGCTGCCCGCCATTGGTAAAGCTGCTCGGAATTTGTCCCAAAACCTTGGAATCTCCGGTGATTCCAAGGTTCACCCACCTAATTAATAGGTCGCCAATTGATTAAGCAGCAATTTAACGCTGTCCGTCATAAATTTCTGGTATGGACCCGAATGCCGGATTTTTCGGCAGGACAAGTGAGTCCTGCCCTGTTCTCTGCTTATAATATCTGGATGCTATGGTACGGATTGTATTTGTTGATACGTTGCCCCAAACCGGTTGAGACCCAAACTCATTTATTCTGGCATAGGCACCAACACCAAATCCAACACTGTTCAACTGTATGACGTGAGGCGACACGGCATAAATATGCCTGGCAACAAACCCTTCGTGAAGGGTATGCGATGGCAGTGTCTTGTTGATAAGCACCATTTTCGCATCATCTACAATGTGCACGACAGGCCCAAAAAGATCCACTTGCGTGACATCTCCTGTCTTGACAGGATCTCCCATATCGTCGGCTTTCCCACTATTTGTATACTCAAGCGCCGGGTAATCCCGCAGCGCCATCCATACATCTTGAAGTTCGAAACGATACTTTGCCATGACCCTGGCCGGAGCCCACTGACTGTTACTCGCGATAACTGTCGGCATTTTTCTGTTCACTTCGTAGTAATGCCAGTTTTCAGTTGTACTCGGCGCCTTTGGATCAATGCCGGTCGGGAATGAGAACGTCACCCCGTCATCGAATACCACCGTTGCAATTTTCTCTGGAGAGATTGAAGCTTTTGCCAATTCGACCCCCTAGAAACTCAGTGGCTTGGGAGCCGTAAACACTCTCCACGCAATATAGGCAATATAGACAAACGCGAACTTGTAAATGTACATGAACAAGGTTGGCTTACCGTTCTTTATCAATTCATAACCGGCAACAACCATTGTGCCAACGCTTGAGTTCGTGTGGATGGCGAATACCGATATGATGCTGGCAATGAGAATGACAAGCGACTCTAACAGAAAGCCCTTTTGAAACGTGGCACCAACAACGTAGGCTGCCGTGATCTGCAAGAACGCTTCAATGACATAAAAATACACGGATGAAGCGAAAGACAATATTAGATATTGCTTCGACACGTTTATTGCATTGGCCTGATACCAATCCGTTATGCACCCAAGTATAAAAAATACAATGAACGTTACGGCTATACAAATGAAATAGCTCTTCATCTTAGTTCAAATCTATTTTTTGGGATTTTAGTTTGATGCTTTTTGATCCAGACATCTCTATTTCTTCCGCTTCTATTTTTATGTTTTTTCCACGAATTAGTATGCTTCCGTCCTTGTCATACAGTACCTGCACTTCTCCTGTATGATGTTGGATATATTCGCCAGACATGACAGTCGTCCCCAAAAGGGTCTCGGTGACCTTTTCTTCTCCAACGTAGGTATAATGTGTTCCACGTGTAATATCAGAGCGAATACCGTCAACCGTAGATGTTTTGCTAAGGCCAATCTGCTCTGTCGAAGACACTTCCACACGTTCATACTTATGCGAACCAACGTATAACTCGTAGCGGCCGCTAGTCTGATCATGTGAGAGTTGATTGAACAGATCTATGGGCAATTGTTTTATGTACTGCGTCTTGTATTGAAGCGCTTTAAGCACATTATTCATCAGGCCGGCTTTGAATCCTTCGCCAGCATGTCCGCCGACAAGGATGCGCATATTGCCACCAATAACCTCGTTATGATGATCACCAACTTCGATGGATTTATTGTGACCAACTGATTCAGATTGATTATTATCAACTCTCTTGGCACGGTTATTCTCAATATGGATTGTATGATCTTTTTGGGCATGTAGATAAACCTCTTCCTGCCCCTCTTTATCTTCGAAAGTCAGTTCATTGAACTGCATAACATCTTTCGATTTATGCGTATTGGTGCGGAAAACACTCTTCGTTTTGTTCTCCGGCAATTTATAAGGGACCTTGGTGCTGGGATTTGGCACGATGCCTGTCACGACAGGCCTGTCCGGATCGCCTTCCAGATAAGTGACCATGACCTCCATACCGATACGCGGGATGACTTGTGAACCAAATCCACCCCCAGCCCAAGACTGCATTACGCGTATCCAGCACGTGTCTGAGCCGTCCTTCTTGGCGCGGTTACGCTGCCAGGGAAACCATACTTTGATCCGGCCAAACTCGTCAGGATGAATTTCCTCTCCGGGCGGTCCGGCAACTATAGCCACCTGTGAGCCATCAACCCTTGGCTGTATTGTGGTGCGGTGCGGCGTTGCCGGCAAACGGGAAGGCACAGCAACAAACTTGTTGGAGTAATCCAGCGCACCATCGTCCGCCGTTTCGTAAGAATGGTCCACGATCCGATGTACGACGCCTGTCACGACATACTCTTCAAACACGTGATCCGCGTGGGCAATCTCATAGGGCTTGAACTTGCGGCCCGCTGCTAGCGTTCGAACCGTCGATGAACCTTCCACTTTCTCATGATCTGTTTCGACTGCCTGCATACGCAGCTTGGAGGCCGCTTCATTTGAAGACTGGTCAAGCGCCTTGGCTGGATAGTGAAACAGTTCATACTCGGCATTTTTCGGCAGAGACACTAGCGAAGGCGTAACTGCACCCTGCGGTCCCTTGGGCATTTCAAAATTCCAGTCACCACCAGCCCGTTTTCCCGGGGTGAACTGATAATCTCTGGCAAACTCGCTGATATGATTTCTGTCGGTAGAACCGGCTGCATATCTTACATCTGTCTCAGGACCTTCGGTGTAACCGAATGAATGACTCGCAATATGTAGCGTATGCTGACCATCTTCATGCTCGAACCAGTAAAACAGGCCGTCATGTTCGAAACGGCGAGTAAGATAGTCCAAATCCGTTTCGTTCCATTGGACCGAATAATGGATGGGTGCCGGCGGAACGACAACACCTGCGGTCACAGCTGCCTTTATTCCATGCTCTGACAAAAGAGTTTCAGCTATCTGCAGCGTTGTCATGTCCATGAAAATACGGCAGTCCGACCGCTGCGAAAGCAGCCACATTTGCGGCCGGATAACCAGCCGGTAGGATCTTAACCCCCGGGAAACCGGTGGGCCCTCCCTAAAGCCAACGATCAGCCCGTTCCATGGCCTTCGCTCACCATAGGCTATCTCTAGTGAAACATCCGCAAGTGTGCCGACAATTTCTTCCGGCTTGATATCCGTTTTCTTGGATTTAACATCGACCTGGATTTCGAAGAGACCATTGATTTCTTCGCGAATGTTCATCTTCTCGGCCAGAAATACATCAAGCCCAAGAACGGTAGATATGCGAAGAATGCGATCTGCCTGAATCAAACCAGCATCAAAGAACTCAAATTCCATTCGTACCTCAATGTATAACGGTCTCGAACTTTAAAAGCTGCGCTTCTTCTAGTTTGCCGGAAGGCTTACGTCGAGAGTTAATCTCTTACTCTGCCAACTACTTGGTAAGCACTATCTGGAGCAAATCTTATTAGAACTTCGCACGAGACCTTTCGATTTTTTGGAATTACGCAACTGTTTGACCACTTCGAAAGCAGTTAACGCAACGATAAACGAACAACACAGTACTCTGTTGCGCGCCGCCAAGGCAGTAGCAAGATCAGACTATAAAGGCAGCGAACGTCATAGACGCGGTTCAGAAAAACGTTGCGTCGGAAATACGGAATAGCCGCGTGACGGTGCGTGTCACTTTGAAATGGCCTATCCAGAACCCGGCAAAAATGTTTGCCGGGAGCACCCGTTGCGAAGGCTGGTAATGCCCGCTTCGTCAGCCGATCAGGCGCGTCTGATGATCGGAGTTACATTTGATTGGCGCTTGGCCTGTGCATGGTCATTCACAAATTTGACGATGCGCGGTGCGATTTCCGCACGGAATCTCGATCCGTTGAAAACGCCATAATGCCCGACTTTCGGCTGCAAATAATGCATGCGCATAGCTTCAGGTATATTGACGCAAAGCGTTTGTGCAGCTTTTGTCTGACCAACGCCTGAAATATCATCGTTTTCCCCTTCAACGGTGAGAAGGGCAACATTGCGTATAGAGGAAGGGTCGACAGGCAAACCTCGATGCGTCATTTCTCCCTTAGGCAGGGCCTGACGCACAAAGACAGTATCAACTGTCTGCAAATAAAACTCGGCCGTCAAATCCATAACGGCTAGATATTCGTCGTAGAACTCCCGATGCTTGTCAGCAGAATCGCCATCTTCCTTGACCAGATGCACGAAGAACTCTTTGTGGGCAGTAATGTGCCGGTCGAGATTCATGCTCATAAACCCGGAAAGCTGCAAAAAGCCCGGATATACATCGCGCATAAAACCGGCATGCGGCCAAGGCACGGACATGATTACATTTTCACGAAACCAGGCGATGCCCTTTTCTTCGGCAAGCTTGTTCACGGCGGTGGGATTCTTGCGGGTATCAATTGGCCCGCCCATCAGCGTCATGCTTGAAGGTGCAAAGCGGTCACCATTGGTTTCCATAATTGCCACGGCGGCAAGCACCGGAACCGAAGGCTGGCAGACGGCAACGACATGCGTATCTTCACCCAATGCGTGAAGCATTTCAATGACATAGTCGATATAATCGTCCAGATCAAATGAGCCGTCGCTTAAAGGAACACTGCGCGCATCAACCCAATCGGTAATATAGACTTCCGCATCCGGAAGCAGGGCTTCGACAGTGCCCCGCAGCAAAGTCGCGTAGTGGCCGGACATTGGCGCGACGATGAGAATCTTGGGGTCTGGAGCACGTTTTGCTGACAGGGAACGCTTGAAATGAATCAGATTGCAGAATGGTTTTGACCAGACGATCTTTTCGCGGATGTCTGTTTCAACGCCATCCACCACAGTCGTAGGCAGGTTGAATTTGGGCTTTGCATAAGCTCTGGTGGTGCGTTCAAACAGCTCGCAGCCAGCGGTGATTGAACGCCCTAAAACCGTTTGTGATAATGGATTCAATGGGTTGTCGTAAAACAACTTGGTAGCGTCAGCCAAAGCACGATATGGCTGGAGCGCGGCATGGTTGAGTTCATAAAGCTGGTAAAACATTCCACCGTCCGATCAATCAACACAACTGCAACCCAAAGAACATCGCACTCACAGGTGAAAAAGTTCTTGATTGGTCAGTGAGCCTATCCGGTTTTGACAATATTGCAATGCAACAAACGGATAAGACCGGATAAAAATGTTCCAGTAAAAGGCGGATTCCAAGGCTTTGGAATCATTCAGCAAATACTCAAACGCCTTCAACAACCAGCATTTCAGCATCCGCAACGCTCTGCCGGATTAGCTTAGCCGCCTGATATTCAGGCGAATTATAACAATCAATCGCTGCCTGAACGGATGAGAACTCAATGACGACATTTCGGCCGCGAGCCTGACCTTCCAACGCATGAAAGGGACCGCCACGCGCCAGAAAGTTGGCACCAAACTTTTCAAAAGCCGGTTTGGCTGTCGAAACATAATCCTTGTAGCGCTCAGCATCGCGAACGTCGACGCGCGCTATCCAATATCCCTTGGCCATTGATTACTCTACCTTCTGCAACTGTATTGCTCTCACAGGTTATAATTTTGCCCGAATTTCGGGCTGATTTGCTCGAAGAATCAACAATTCATTGGGTACTCTTACCCAAAGCTACGTCTTTGCCTGCTTAGGCCGATACAAATCCGTTCGACATTTCATCAAGGATCGATTCAGCCGCTTTACGCCGGTCTTGAGCAGCAATAATAGGTCGCGCAACCACCAGATGTGTTGCGCCAGCATGAAGTGCATCGGCGGGTGTCATCACCCGCTTCTGGTCTCCGACATCCGAACCGGCTGGCCTGATGCCCGGCGTCACGATGTTCAGCTTTGGACCGACGATTTTCCGCACCCCAGATGCTTCTGCTGAAGAACAGACAATTCCGCCCATGCCTGCATCGGCAGCCTGCTTGGCCCGCTTGAGCACAAGAGCTTCGGGGCTATCGGCATAACCGGCATCAATCAGGTCCTGTCCGTCCATAGAAGTCAGAACCGTAACGCCAAGAAGGCAAAGGTTTGAACCTTGGGCGGCCTCGACCGCGGCTCTCATGGCTTTCGGATAGGCATGAAGGGTGAGCATGGACACACCCATTTTGACAATGTTTTCCACGCCTTTGGCAACAGTATTGTCAATATCGAGGAGCTTCATATCGAGAAAGACTTTCTTGCCCGACCGGACAAGATCGGAAGCAAAATCCAACCCACCGGCAAAGACCAGCTGGTAACCGATTTTGTAGAAAGTTACCGTATCGCCCAATTCACTGACAACCTCATTGGCTATCTCAACCGTTGGCACGTCAAGGCCGACGATCAGGCGCTCGCGTAAAGCCGCATCCGTCATGGCAAATCACCTTTCTGTTGATCGCATTCCAATCGCACAGAATCATTCATTAGGAAAGATGAAACCTGGAAGGAACCGCTTAATCGGCGCGGCGATAAACCCATAAACGGGCGGGCGGCACATTGCGGATAATGAAATCGAGATGTTCAACCTTGTAATTACCACGGCCGGCAGGAACCGGGGACATCGGTCCATAGGTAATCTGAACCACCGGGCGGCCATGGGGGATACGGCGCAAAAGATCTTCAATGATCTTCACCCGGTCATTGACGGGAAAATTCAGCAGCGGCACCGCCGAAACAACGGAGTCAAATTTCTGATCCCGCTTGTCGCCAAGTGTCGTATCCAGATCGAAGGCATCGCCTTCGATAATGTTCACGCCGGGAAAATCCTCACGCAAATGCTCAGCAAAATCCGCTGAATACTCCACGCTGTAAAGATTGGACGGTTGAACACCACGCTTCAAAATAGCTTTGGTGATGACACCCGTGCCCGGTCCAAGTTCAAGTACCGGAAGGCCGGAATGCGGATTAACGACACTTGCCATGCGCCGGGCAGTAATGGAACTTGTCGGCAGGATTGACCCGACGGCCTTCGGCCCATGCATCCAACCTTTAAAGAAGCGAATTTCCTCGCCGAACTTTTCGGCAAACTTCTTGCCCAGTGGTCGTGACATGCCATTCCTCCGTCGCAGCTAGACAAGTTTATGACGCAACCGATGGCAGAAGCAAGGCCGCAGCTTGCGAATGCCTCAAGAAATTATTCGCTTAGCCCTTCAAAGAAATCTTTCATCCGGGAGAAGAAGCCCGTCGATTGCGGGCTGTTGTCCTGAGAAGAAACACGTTCGAACTCTTCAAGCAGTTCGCGCTGCTTTTTGTTGAGGTTCTGCGGGGTTTCAATTGCAATCTGGATGTAGAGGTCACCCATGGCTGGCTGCCGCAAAACCGGCATTCCCTTGCCTTTGAGGCGGAACTGCTTGGCGTTCTGCGTGCCCTCGGGAATTTTTACCCGCGTTTGCGTGCCATCGAGTGTCGCCACTTCGAACTGCCCGCCAAGGGCGGCAGTCGTCATCGAGATGGGAACCTTGCAATAGAGATCAGCGCCATCACGCTGGAAGAATTCATGCGGCTTCAATGAAAGAAAAATATAGAGATCGCCGGATGGACCGCCGCGCAATCCTGCCTCACCTTCGCCCGTCAGGCGAATACGGGTTCCGTCTTCAATACCAGCTGGAATATTGACCGAAAGCGCGCGCTCTTCGGTGATACGTCCCTGACCGCTGCATTTCGGGCATGGGTCTTTGATAATCTGGCCACGGCCATGACAGGTCGGGCAAGTGCGCTCAATAGAGAAAAATCCCTGAGCAGCACGTACACGTCCGGAACCGCTGCATGTTCCACAAGTAACCGGCTGCGTGCCGGGCTTAGCACCGCTGCCTGAACATTCATCGCAGGTAATGGATGTCGGAACGTGGATTTGCGCCGTCTTGCCGGCATAGGCCTCTTCCAGGGTGATTTCCATATTGTAGCGCAGGTCTGCGCCGCGCTCACGACCACCAGAACGACGCTGGCGCCCACCGCCCATCATCTCGCCAAAAATGTCTTCGAAGATATCGGCGAAACCGCCGCTACCGCCACCACCAAAACCACCACCGCCCATGCCACCGTTCTCGAAGGCTGCATGTCCGAAACGATCATAGGCAGCGCGCTTCTGCGGGTCTTTCAGCGTTTCATAAGCTTCGCCGATTTCCTTGAACTTGTGCTCGGCATTGGCATCGCCCGGATTCTTGTCAGGGTGAAATTGCATTGCCAGTTTACGGAAAGCGCTCTTCAGCTCTTTCTCATCAGCGCTTTTGCCTACGCCGAGGGTTTCGTAATAGTCAGCCTTCATCCAAACACTCGTTCCATGAAATCGCGAGAACTTCCGCAGAAGCTCGTTTAAGAGCGGTATTTAGGTGCTCACGCCCACAAATGCCATAGTTAACTTACATTGATTCTAATGAAATGGCGCTTATTTGCGGATTATTGCAATTGTGTGGCAAAAGATGCTGTTCTTCATCTGTGATCATACGCTATTGTTTATTTTAAATTGGTTGAAAACTTCACCACCCGCCTGTTGCGAGTGCATTTTTCCCTTCTCACGCATTCAATTTTAATGAATTTTCCGGTATTTGGTTAAAAGTAAAATGTTTGTAAAAAATTCAAAAATATCAATTTTCTTTACTCTGGCTATGATTGTCTCACCTGCCTCCGCCTCGGATAAAAATCAGATAATGGATGCCTTAAAGTCATTTGGTGACGGTGCCGAAGCGCAACGTTTGGAATACAAGGTTTCTTCACTGATTGAGAGCGGCGATCAGATTGGACTTAAAAAACTGAGTGAGCAAATTAGAGAGAAGGATGGTGCCTTGCTGGAAGCGATAACGGCTGCGGCACAATCAGAAAACAAAAAAGACATGGCAGAGATCAGCTTGTCCATGGGATCTTGTCATCACGCTAATATAGCGATCAGAGTTTTCGCTCTTATGCTCTCCGAAGACGGAGCAAGGCCGGTTATAAGAAATCAATTGATCATGGTCGACGGCAGTAAGATAGACGATTACTTTGCTGAAAGCATGTGGAGGTGTGAGCACATAAGGAGATTGCCGCCTAACATGCCAAAAATTGGCTCCAGATGCATTATGACAGGTGCTGGCTGTAATGACGATCCGGATATGGAAATGAACCCGACATTTCGACCTGAACCGCACTGAAAACAAAAAAGCCCGGCACAATGGCCGGGCTTTTCATTAAACGCAGAGCGTTGAATCAGGCAGACTTCTTCTTGCCGTCTTCGTCGATTTCTTCGAAATCGGCATCAACAACATCATCGTCAGCCTTGGCAGTTGCGTCGGCTTCTGCGCCTTCGCCAGCTTCAGCAGCCTGTGAGGCTTCGTACATGGCCTGTCCAAGTTTCATCGAAACTTCGGCAAGCGTCTGTGTCTTGGCCTTGATGTCTTCCGCGTCATCGCCTTCAACAGCAGTCTTCAACTCGGCAAGAGCTGTCTCGATCGAGCCCTTGTCTTCAGCCGAAACCTTGTCGCCATAATCCTTCAGCGACTTTTCAGTCGAATGGATCAGAG
The DNA here is from genome assembly GCF_000282595.1 of Phyllobacterium sp. YR531. Classification (GTDB taxonomy): domain Bacteria; phylum Pseudomonadota; class Alphaproteobacteria; order Rhizobiales; family Rhizobiaceae; genus Phyllobacterium. Next base: position 144,971 of record NZ_AKIZ01000035.1, on the reverse strand, counting down.
CTTCAGCCTGGTTCTTGGACTCGACGGCCTCACGGCGCTTCTTGTCGCTCTCGGCATTGGCTTCGGCATCCTTGACCATCTTCTCGATATCGGCGTCGGAAAGACCGCCCGATGCCTGAATACGGATCTGATGTTCCTTGCCGGTGCCCTTGTCCTTGGCAGACACGTTGACGATACCGTTCGCATCAATGTCGAAACCGACTTCAATCTGCGGAATACCGCGCGGTGCGGGCGGGATACCTACGAGATCGAACTGACCAAGCGACTTGTTGTCGGCAGCCATTTCACGCTCGCCCTGGAAGACGCGGATCGTCACGGCGGACTGATTGTCCTCAGCCGTGGAGAAGGTCTGCGACTTCTTGGTCGGGATCGTTGTGTTGCGCTCGATCAGGCGTGTGAACACACCGCCGAGCGTTTCGATGCCGAGTGAGAGCGGTGTAACGTCGAGCAGAAGAACGTCTTTAACGTCGCCCTGCAGAACGCCGGCCTGAATGGCAGCACCCATGGCAACAACTTCGTCCGGATTCACACCCTTGTGTGGTTCCTTGCCGAAGAAGGCTTTGACGATTTCCTGGATTTTCGGCATGCGGGTCATACCGCCGACGAGAACCACTTCATCGATTTCGCCAGCCTTGAGGCCTGCATCCTTGAGCGCAGCCTTGCATGGCTCAACCGTGCGCTGAACCAGATCGTCAACCAGGCTTTCGAACTTCGAACGCGACAACTTCATGGTCAAGTGCTTTGGACCGGAAGCATCTGCCGTAATGAATGGCAGGTTGATTTCAGTCTGCTGCGACGAGGAAAGCTCGATCTTGGCCTTTTCAGCAGCTTCCTTGAGGCGCTGCAGAGCAAGCTTGTCGTTCTTCAGGTCGATGCCCTGTTCCTTCTTGAACTCGGCTGCGAAATATTCGACCAGGCGCATATCGAAGTCTTCACCGCCAAGGAACGTGTCGCCATTGGTGGACTTCACTTCGAAGACACCATCACCGATTTCCAGAACGGACACGTCGAATGTACCACCGCCAAGATCGTAGACGGCAATGGTCTTGCCTTCCTTCTTGTCGAGGCCATAGGCCAAGGCAGCAGCAGTCGGCTCATTGATGATGCGCAGAACTTCAAGACCGGCAATCTTGCCTGCGTCCTTGGTTGCCTGACGCTGGGCGTCGTTAAAGTAAGCCGGAACAGTGATGACAGCCTTTTCGACCTTCTCGCCCAGATAGGCCTCAGCTGTTTCCTTCATCTTCTGCAGGATCATTGCAGAAATCTGTGAAGGCGAATACTTCTTCTTGTGAACTTCAACCCAGGCATCGCCATTGTCGCCCTTGACGATTTCATAAGGAACAAGCTTCTTGTCCTTGGCAACAGTCGGGTCTTCGTAGCGGCGGCCGATAAGGCGCTTGACCGCAAAAACTGTCCCTTCCGGATTTGTTACAGCCTGACGCTTGGCCGGCTGGCCAGCAAGGCGCTCATCACTATCCGTGAAAGCGATGATCGAAGGCGTTGTACGTGCACCTTCTGCATTTTCGATGACCTTCGCGCTCTTGCCGTCCATGACGGAAACGCAGGAATTGGTCGTACCCAGATCAATACCGATAACTTTAGCCATTACTCTTCTCCATTCAGCAGGCTGCCGGGACCTCTGCCGAGCATTCCATACGGGCAGCCCCTAGGGGTTAACAAAATCAGGACTGCCGGGGCGGGCAGTTCCTTACAGTGTTGAGGGCTATATAAGAAGGGCTAAATTGCCATGCAAGTAAGAAGCAGTGCAATTTACACCCTTAATTGCCCAAAAAGACTCATAAAACGGGGTTTTTAGCCGGTTTTATGCGATAAGAGGGATGTCTCTTCAAACAGCTTCCCATTCACCTGTCGCATCAGCGCGATAGACTGCGTCGATGAGCTTCTGATTCAGTACCGAATCTTCCAGCGAAAACACGCCTGCCTTCTCGCCTTGAGCTTCACGGGCAAATGCTTCGACCTGCAACCTGTAGTGGTTGACAGCACCGAAATTGAATTCCTGCGCCCCGTCATGTGCCGCATTGTGCAAACTGACCTTTGCATGGTCATACTTGCCCGTATTGAACGGGGCCAGAACTTCAATATAGCCCTTGTCACCGTGGAAAACGATGGACTGGCGGGCTGCAAGCTGGGTTGCAACATAGAAATTCAGCTCAAACCCGTCAAAGTCAGCGCGGACATTGGCGTAGCGATCAGTGCCAAAATCCGGATCGCGTTCAACACTTGCCGCAACACGCAGTGGCTCCTTACCCGTGACAAACCGTGTTGCCACGGTCGGATAAACGCCGATGTCCGGCAGGGCGCCGCCACCCAGCGACAGCTGGTTGCGCATATTGCCCGCGTCCTTGTTGAAATAGGTGAAAGCCGCCTGCACATGACGCAAGGTTCCTATCGCTCCACCTTGCACCAGTTCACGCACTTTCAGCCACTGCGGATGATAGGTGATCATGAAGGCTTCGGAAATCAAGACGCCATGTTTGTCGCGCGCCTGCAAAAGCGCAGCGATCTCACCAGCATTGAGCGAGATCGGTTTTTCGCAAAGCACATGCTTGCCGGCTTCTGCAGCCTTCAAAGACCATTCCACATGCTGCGAGGTTGGCAGGGGAATATACACGCCATCAATATCCTTGGAGGCGAGCATTTCCTCATAGGAGCCGAATGCCAGGGGAGCGCCAAAACGATCAGCCAGAGAGCGTGCTTTTGCAAAGTCGCGGCTGGCAATACCGGATAATACGGAATTCTCCGAATCGCAAATCGCGGGGATGACCGCAGTGATACCAATTTTGGCGGTGGAAAGAATACCCCAGCGAAACATGACAAATCCTCTTATTACCTGCGCAATGAGCGGTGCGCACCCTATTGCAATTCGGCCACTGAAGGAAAGACCGATCAGCCCGTATATTTGAAGAAATCGATGAATGCCCGCAGAGCAGGACGCATCTGCCTGCGGCTTGGATAATAAAGATAGACGCCCGGAAACGGCGCGCACCAATCCTCAAGAACCCGGCGGAGCCTGCCATCGGCAATTGCTTCGGGCGCCATGTGCTCCAGAAGAAATGCTATGCCTGCACCGCCAAGCACCGCTTCCACCACCAATCTGTCGTCGCCAAGAATCAAAGGGCCATCGACATCAAGGACAATCTCTTCAACGCCTTTTTCAAACTCCCAGCGATAGACCTGACCACTTGCAAACCTTCGGCGGATGCAGCGATGATGAAGCAGATCACGCGGATGCAGCGGTACCGGATTGCGTTGAAAATATTTCGGTGTGGCAACGATGCTGGCCGTGATGGCATCGCTCATGCGCACCGCGATCATGTCCGATTGCAGACTTTCCCCAAGCCGCATACCGGCATCCATGCCCGCGGCTACAATATCGTTGAACTGTTCCTCCACGCGAACCTCCAGTGTTATACCGGGGTAGGTATCACTGAAGTCCGCAAGCCTTGGCGCAAGCAGCCAATGAGCCGCAAAGGGCGGGACGCTGAGCCGGAGATTACCGGCAACGCGATTATTCGCCTCCTTGACCGCATCAAGCGCCAGATCGATCTCGCCAAGCGCGGGCTTGAGCCGTTTCAACAGCATCGCACCTTCATCCGTGACTGCAACGCTGCGCGTGGTTCTGGTCAGTAATCTGACACCAAGAGATTGCTCCAACGAGGACACAGCATGACTTACTGCCGATGGCGCGATGCGAAGTTCTTTCGCTGCACCACGGAAACCGCCGCAAGCGGCAACAGTGGCAAAGATGGCAAGTTGAGGCAGGTGAGAGCGATCCATTGATCTATTGTATAGAACAACCCGTGAAATTTTAAGCGAATTATCGAACAAAAATTCACAGCCTATGTTTGCTCCACCACACCAGACAATCCCAGAAACGGGATCGTGCGAAAAAGGAGATGAGTGATGGAAAAGCGCAAACTTGGAACGAACCTCAACGTATCAGCAGTTGGCCTTGGCTGCATGGGTATGACATTTGCCTATGGCGGACAGGATGAGGCGGATGCGATCCGTACCCTGCATCGCGCCATCGATGTCGGAGTCACCTTCTTCGATACTGCCGAAGTCTACGGCCCTTTCGACAATGAAATCCTGCTTGGCAAGGCCTTCAAAGGCCGCCGCGACGAGGTGATCATTGCCACCAAATTCGGTTTCAAGATTGCCGATGAAGGCGAGGGTCCATCGCGCATGATCGGTGTCGACAGCCGCCCCGAGCATTTGAAGGCGGTGGCTGAATCATCGCTGGGCCGCTTGGGAATCGAACAGATCGACCTGTTCTACCAGCATCGTGTTGATCCGACTGTGCCGATTGAGGAAACTGTCGGCGCCATGGCTGATCTGGTCAAGCAAGGCAAGGTGAAGGCGCTCGGGCTATCTGAAGCCAGTGCCGCCACCATCCGCCGTGCTCACAAGGTGCACCCCATTGCCGCCGTACAGAGCGAATATTCGCTCTGGAGCCGCGAGCCGGAAGATGAAGTCTTTGCGGTGTGCCGCGAACTTGGAATTGGCTTTGTGCCCTATAGCCCGCTTGGCCGTGGCCTTCTGACCGGCACCATCAGCAAGCCTGATGAACTGGGTGCAGATGACTGGCGCAAGACCTTGCCACGGTTTCAGGCGGAAAACATGGACGCGAATGCTGTGTTGATTGCCACATTAAAGGGGCTGGCTGCCGACAAGGGTGTTACGCCTGCACAGCTTGCACTTGCCTGGGTGCTGCATCAGGGTGACTTCATCGTGCCAATTCCCGGTGCACGCAAGATCAAGCATCTCGAGGAAAATGCCGCTGCGGCAGATATCAAGCTGACAGAGGCGGAACTTGCCCGCATCGGCGATGCCTTGACGCCGGATCAGGTCGCAGGAAATCGCTACACGGAAGCTGCACTGGCGCTCGTCAACGGTTGATCGCTTCTCGTATCAAAGTGTCAGGGGCGTTGAGAAATCAGCGCCCTGGTCACTTCTGAACCTCCGTGGGATCAAGTGGAATGCTGGTGCCATCCGGATCAACCAGCGCTTTCTTTATTGCGTTCAGGAACTGCTCGGGATCATCAATGACCACCCTGACGCTCTTGTGTTTTTTGAATGGATTGAGACCAGAGAACTTTAATGTCGCGGTCCTTTCATCATATCGAACTTCCTGCAATTCGCGGATACGCATGTCGCTTGGGTCCTTACTTTAGGGCTCTGCGGCGAATATTCCCCCGAATTTTGTGTCACAATCAAGTCTCGTGGTGAATGGCGTAATCCGGCGAGCTAACTGCCTGCCGCCAGAAATACACTGGATATGGTGGTAAGCATCAATGCGCCACCGGCCACTCCCGCCGTTTGCTGCCGGTTCAAAACCGCATGTGATGCTGCAAATTCAACAGCAATCAGAAAGACAACTGTTGCGAGAATAGGGTCTGCTGAAAGGGCCGGATAAACAATCGACATCGACATACGAAAAATACCGATGGCAGACAGTCCGAACAGTGCAACTGCCCCGCCCTGCCAAATTCGTGCCCCTGTCTGGATTGCACCAAGTACACTTCCAAGGACTGTGGTCATTGCCAGCGCGGATAGAAAAAACTGCATAATTTGCTCCTGATTTCAGGCGCAAACTGCATTGGCAAACTGACAGCATGCTGAACAGGCCGTATCAGGCGCTACCGGCGATGGCGCGGGTTGCATCATCCGCAGGAAAATACTGCTCGATGAAAATGCCTTCCGTCAAAACCTCCTGTGCCGAACCGAAGGCCGTCAGCGTCGTGATCCAGCTTGTCATCGTGTCCCCAAGCCGCAAACGGGCGGTAATGACCGGCGGCGGGTTTCTCTCACCTTCATCATTCCGCAACAGGCTGGAAATCTCCGCATCATTCTCATAAACGGCAAGGCGTTGTGCCAGACCGCTTCGCGGACCATAAAGCCGCGCCTCATTTCGCGCTCTTTTGAGAAACAGCAGGGCAACCTCCGGCCAGTTTTCAATGGCCTGCTTCACCGGGCCTGGTTCAAGCACCAGCGCCAGAATATTGATGCCGGGTGCCACTGACATGCCGAGCGCATTTGCCAAGGCAGAAAACCCGGCATTGGCAGCAAGAGTATCATAATCGGCATTGAAGGCGACCGCGGGCCAAGGCTCATGTTTTTCGAGTATCAGGAGCAGAGTATCGCGGATCAGGACAGGCAATCCTGACAGCCCTTCCCGTTCGGCCGAGAAATAACGTGGTGCGAAACCTGCCGCACTGAACAATTCATTCTGTATTCTGTAGGGCAGTTCGAGTGCCTCACAGATACGAATGATCATACCTTCGGACGGCTGGGAGCGCCCGGTTTCAAGGAATGACAGGTGACGCGATGAGATACCCGCCTCAAGGGCAAGGTCCATTTGGCTGAGATGCCTGTGCGAGCGCCATTGCCTGAGATGATCACCAAACTGCATCGCCGACCTCCATCAAACGTCCATGCCAAATATACGCAACAAAACCCATTACCTCAGAGGTAATTGTTTTACCTACCTCAAATCTACATGCTCGCCTTATCAACGCAACAAAGGAGAAGCAGCATGATACAGATCAATCTCAAGGATGGCATGATGATCAACGCGATCCTGACAGGAATTACCGGGATTGGGCTCGCCCTATTTTCCGAGCTTGCCAGCCAATATCTTATGCCGGGAATACCCGCATGGTTGATATTGGGACTGGGTATTGCACTGGTGGTTTTCGCAGCTGATGTCGGAATAATTGCCCAGTGGAAAACGCAATCGCGATCATTGGTCGGATTTGTATTTGCAGCGGACTTGCTATGGGTGGTCGGCGTTCCGGCAGTCCTTATATTCCTGCCCTCCGCCTTCACGCTTTTGGGCATGGTCGCAGCCCTTGCAGTGACTGCCGTGGTTGCCGGTTTCGCCCTGATCGAATGGGAAGGGCTGAAGTGCTTGCGGGCTGCGTAACGTACCAAGGCAGATGAGCCACCCAGCCACTTGTCTGCCTTAGTCTTGCCAGAAACTGGCCGCAGTCATATCGGCAACGCCCGTCCATTTATTTCTGATGACTGCGGCGTAACATATACGCAATGCAATTGTCTTATCGGTCGAAACACCTGCCAACCACCCCTGTATACTCATCGATGGTCAGGCCTTCAAAAGCTGGAATATCATGGAAAAATCCACCAAAAAATCTCTTCGGCGCTGGACTGTCGGAGTCCTTCTCCTCGCCGTTCTCGCCTTCTTCATCCCCTATCTCGAATTCTTCTATCTGGCCTGCGGCATCTACGATCTGGCCCGCAACAAAAATCTGAAGCTTCAGGTCGTTGAACAGTATTTCTTTGGAAACGGTCTTTTCACGTGGCTTCTGTCGCCATTGAATATCCTGCTTGATATTCTTTCGCTGCCTTACAAAAACAAGGGCGTCTACAAGCTGGAAGACCTGCCGCCCGCCTATCAGGCAGAAGTGAAGCGTCTGATTACAGCGACGCAGAAGGAAAACATCGTAGGGCAACTACAGCAACGTGCGGAACAACAGGGCCGCAGCATGTTCTTCTTCAAATGGTACGGCAAGGACCAGCCAAGCTTTGCCAATGTGCCGTCCTTCTACGAGGACTATGATTACGTAAAGACTATTGGTGTTTCGGTGTTCAACAAAAAGAACTCGACATCAAAGCATTTTGGCCCGATCCGGGCGACGATCCGTGTGCTTTACAATATCAATGATATGAATGACCGCACGGCATACATTTGGTGCGGCGACACCACCAGCTACTGGAAAGACGACAAGCTTTTCATCTTCGATGACACGCTGATGCATCAATCGGTCAACCAGACCGACCAGACACGCTATTGCCTGTTCGTCGATATATTGCGGCCTTCCTACATTCCGGGCTTCTTTGCCGCCATCGTCTCGTTCATGGGCGTGATCCTGAAAGGCAGCAACTCGATCTTCTACAAAAACTGGAAAGTTATTCAGAAGTAGGTTTTTCTACTTATCTAAATACGGCCGCGAAGTCGCGCTACAACGCGTCGTAGCGGCATTATATTACGCCACAACCACCGCGCTGGCCTGAATGCAGTTTCAAGAGGTTGCAAAATCTGTTCGATTCTTAATAATCGATGACGCATCTCCCAGTCAATGGTATCGTTTTTTTGAAGCAGAGTGAGCATCATTCCCAAATTTTCAGGACTTTCATTAAGAAACTGCCGCAAAAAATGATTGCGATACTTGATGCCAAAGCTGCGATGAATAGAGACACCATCAATGATCGAATTTCCGTACGATCCCTGGTTTCCTGAATGCCTATGATGGTAGTAAGCTAGGTTTTTCTTTAGGAGGCCAATTTCACCTATTGAAGCCAGCCGAAGATTAAAGTCCCAATCCCCCAACACCGGCATATCAGCATTGAATAAGCCAATCTTTGACAGGGCAGCGCTTCGGAACAAAAGACAAATAGGAGGATATGGATTGGCGGTGAGTAGTTGGCGAATATCTATTCGCTCGTCCGACAGGTGCCAAGGATAGCGGCTTTCTTCTATGATCTGATCGCCCTCGATCCTCTCATTAACCACCGTATAATTGGTAGCGACAGCTATTTCGTTACGATTTGCAGAATCCATCATAAAACCTACCGTTTCCTTGAGGAACGCAGGTTTCCAAGAATCGTCATCATCATGAATGACGATAAAATCAGCTTCCACCCGTTTGAGTGCCGAATTAGACGCAGCCTCCATACCTAAGCTGATTTTATGATGGATAACCGTAATCTGACTGCAGTACGCGAATGCGTGACTGCGGACCAAGTTGTCAACAACCGCTTGATCACCACCATCATTCACCAGATATAAATGCCAATTAGTCAGTGTCTGAGAAAAAATGCTGGCCAAGGCTCTAGCGAGCAGAATCGGGCGTTCTTTCGTCCGCATAATGACGGCAACGCGGCCGTCATGAATCAGGTTGGATAGATCGGGGCTAGAATAGGTATGAAGCATTTTAATCAATCATATTGCCTTAACGTACGCGCTGACCAATGCGAAAAACGCTGGCGTGCCAATTCAGCAATGGAGCGGCGTTGTTCATTGTTTGCAGCGCGAATCCATTTCTGAAGCGTACCAGCACGCCATTGGCTGCGCTCCAGATCCGCCTTCATGGCGGCGGAGTTTTTTGGTGTTTCCGCAATCACAATGGGATCAAAATTGGCATGATCGAAACTACCACTATGCTGCAATTGAGAAATCAGCGCCAATTCGTCAGCGGTTGGAGAGAGAAAACTCGCACCAATTGCAGCAATCGCTGCCTTCGGATAGTAATCATCAACTGCTTTGTCTGAACTAATTTTACGTTCGCAAATACCTTGAAGCACACCTTGATGAAATGGCTCTGCAAACATTCTGAATTGTTCCGCCTCTGAGGTACTATTGGCAAATACAGGTTCCCACCTTGAATTGCGATGTTCATACGAAATAACCGTACCGTGTGGAGCCGAATGCAGTTCTTCCAGTATTTCAACTGCGCCTTCCATCTCGGGTTGTTCCCAATGTTCGAGATAGTCTGTCGAGAACGCAGCTTCCATGGGCCCAGCACCGTAGCGGTTTCCTGTAGCAGCTGGCCAAAGCCCGTAATAAAATCCGGTCAGCTCACTTTCCGAATTGCAATGGTCAAGTATTTTCTTGAGCGACTTCTGCATTGTCCCATGCCATCCGAGATCCACGATGGCTACACGACCTGGAGAGAGGAGCTTTTCTTGCCGCAAGTATTGCAATAAATTGGAATAATCCTTGCTAAGCCTCCCTCTCACTAACGCCGAATTGGACTGAAGAAATATTAATAACATTCTATATATCTCGGGCATCTTCAGCGTCTGCTGCAGATCCCCAAATATTATTTTTGCTTTAACACATAACATACTGTCCTCAGCGCACCCGAGGCGCTGTAGAACTGACCAGATTGAGAGATCACGGTCACTACTGCTCAAGAATTTGATCAAAGGCTCCGATAGGCGGCCAGGTGAGCTATCGATATATCCGCAGGCAAAATGGAGCGTACGCCTTGATACGCCAAGATAGTGGATTTTCGTTCTTACAGATGTAGAAAATCCGGCGGCTTCCCATGCAGCCTTAATTAGCCATCCATCGCGCGCGCAGAAATACAGGCGATCAATTTCATGAGCCTCCAATCGATCTCGAAGCCATTCGATAAAACTACCTACTACTATTGTACCAACGCCTCGGCCCATAAGTTGCCATTGTTCGACATCGGTTAAAGGCTTCAAATTACTTCTGGCGCTTAATTCCAAACTTCGTTGTCGGTAGGAAAAGGGTAGTATGTCCGGCGTCAACTTGCTTCCTGCACGTCGACTGGAGCTTGCACGAGTATATGCCATAGTTGTAAGGCCAAAACTTTTTGGCATTTCCACATCAGATTTTTCGTCATCTCCAATGTGGACTATGCGCATGCCCAGCGGCAAAATAGCTTGCCATATCCGCCCTGATGCCTTACTCGCCTTCACCTCAGACGATACGTGTATCGCTGTCCAACCACTGAAACCCGCATTACCGAGTATTTCCGCTAAGAATGCTGCCGAATGGTACATATCCGAAACAAACATATAAGGGATATTTGACGCCTTCAGTCGCCCGGTGAGTTCCAGTATGTCGGGTACTGCAAAGAGCAGATCCCGCTCGGTCTCCATCTCCAGCGCTATTGCATCTACCAATTGAGAAAATTTTGGCAAGTATCGTGGCACGAACTTGTAAATCTCGTTTAATGTCACTTCCTCGTAGTTTAAACTACGTGCATGCTCGCGTGACTCGCGTTCTGCTTCCTCGCGAGCTGTTGCAAATCCATTTGCAGCAGATCCAAACTTTACGACGAGACGTTTCTCAATCTCAGCAAAGGCATCAGCAGGACTATCTACAAGCCGGGTCAAAGCAGTGTCAAAGATATCTAACGATACACAATCGTGCTTGCGAGCCTCAGCAAGGGCTTCGCAGATGAAAGCTTCATCTTTGATCCAGTTGGACAACGGCGACATTTAGAATGCCCTTTAAAATATAAGTTCTGGCATCTAAAACAGACTGCCAGCTAAAAACATAAAATATTTATCGTAACAAAAATTGCTATGTATTTTATATAATACTATGTCAACGACTAAAACAGAAATTATACTAAAGTATAATTTCTGTTTTCTGGTTTTTGAGAATTTCTCCAACTGCTGTATACTGACTTCTTATCCCCGCAATACGCCGCCGGTCTGCTTGCTGACGCTTTCGACAACGCGCTTGGTCAAAGCATCCAGATCCTCATCGTTCAAAGTACGTTCCTGTGGTTGGATCGCTACTTCGATAGCGACGGACTTCTTGTCCTCGCCCAGCGAAGCGCCCTCGAAAAGGTCGAACACCTGAACTCCGATAATCAGTTTCTTGTCGCTGCTCAGTGCGGCGCGAACAATGCTGCCCGCTTCGACCGACTTATCGACAACGAATGCGAAATCACGACGCACAAGCTGCAAATCAGAAAGATTGAGCGCAGGCTTGGTGCGGGTGGCTTTCTGCTTTGGATCCGGAATGGCATCGATGAAAATCTCGAAGCCGCACAGACTACCCCCGACATCAAGCGTTTCGAGAGTCTTTGGATGGAATTCGCCAAATGTGCCAAGAATGACCTTCGGGCCAAGCTTGATCGTGCCGGAACGGCCCGGATGATACCATTCGGGGCCACCGGCCTCGATTTGCAACTTGTCCACGGGCGCACCGCAAGCTTCGAGAACAGCAATTGCATCGGCCTTGGCGTCAAATATGCCGACCGGCGCAGCATTGCCGGACCAATGGCGGCCAACACTTTCGAAATGTGTAGTACCACGGCGAACACCTGCCGCAACACGGCGCTGATCCTCCGGAGAATTGCCCTCATAAGTGCCCGAAACTTCGAACAGAGCGAGATCGTTGAAACCACGATCCGCGTTGCGCTGGGCAGCAGCAAGCAAGCCCGGCAAAAGCGAAGGGCGCATGTCCGACATATCCGCAGCAATCGGATTGCTCAGTTTCAGTTCCGGCTTTCCGCCGCCAAAGGCTTTGGCTGCGCTTTCCGAAATGAATGACCAGGTTACAGCCTCCATCATTCCGCGCGATGCAAGCGCGCGCTTGGCATTGCGCGTGCGGATCTGCAGCGTGGTCAGGATTTTGCTGTTTATGGCGTCAATCCTGACCAGCGGCTGTGGGTCGATCAGATTGATGCCATGAATACGCATGACTTCTTCAACCAGATCAGCCTTGCCATCAACGTCGGAGCGCCATGATGGCACGACAACATCAACCAGTTCACCTTTGCTCTGCGGCTTGAAGCCGAGACGCGACAGGATATCGAGACTTGTTTGTGCCGAAACATCGATGCCGGTCAGGCGCTTTACTTCGGATGCGGGGAATTTGACCGTTTTAGGCGTATGGCCCTTATAGCCGACCACCTTGGTTTCCGAGGGCGTGCCGCCGCAGAATTCAAGAACCAGCTGTGCAGCAAGCTCCACACCCGGGATCATCTGTTCAGGATCAACACCGCGTTCGAAACGATAGCGGGCATCGGTTATGATGCCCAGGGTGCGGCCAGTGCGGGCAACATTCATCGCATCCCAAAGCGCCGACTCAATAACAACATTGACCGTGTTTTCATCGCAGCCGGAATGCTCGCCGCCCATGACGCCGGCAATCGATTCGACACCGTTTTCATCTGCGATCACGACATTTTCCGGGCTCAGGGTGTAATCCTTGCCATTGAGGCCGAGGATCGTCTCGCCATCGCGCGCGCGGCGAACGACAAGCCCGCCCTTCACCTTATCCGCGTCGAAAACATGCAGCGGGCGACCACGATCAAAGGTGACATAATTGGTGATATCTACCAGCGCGTTGATGGGGCGCAGGCCAATGGCGATAAGCCGCTGCTGCAACCATTTCGGGCTCGCGCCATTCTTGACACCCTTGACCGTACGCCACGCGAAACCGGGGCAAAGATAATCCTCGCCCTTCAATTCGAGCGCTACATCAACCTGCGGTGCACCCGTGCCCTTAACAGGCTCGATTGCGGGCGTTTTCAGCGTGCCTAGACCAGCTGCCGCCAGATCACGCGCAATACCATAAACACTTGTACAATCAGGTCGATTAGGCGTCAGGTTGATTTCGATGACAGGATCATCAAGTCCGGCATAGGCAGCGAAACTCGTGCCTACAGGCGCATCGGCAGGCAGATCAATAATGCCATTATGCTCGTCTGACATCTCCAGCTCACGCTCGGAGCACATCATGCCATGGCTTTCCACGCCCCGGATCTTGCCGACCGAAAGGGTGATATCAATGCCCGGCACATAAGCGCCCGGAGCAGCAAAAGCCCCAATCAGCCCTGCGCGCGCGTTAGGCGCACCGCAAACCACCTGAAGCGGCTTACCATCGCCCGTATCAACGGTCAGTACCTGCAGCTTGTCCGCATCCGGATGCCTTGAGGCAGTCAATACTTTGGCAATGACGAAAGGCTTCAATGCAGCCTTGTCATCGAGAGACTCGACCTCAAGACCGATCATGGTCAGGGTTTCGACGATTTCATCCAGCGACGCTTGCGTCTCAAGATGATCTTTCAGCCAGGAGAGTGTGAATTTCATGATTTCACTCGTTTCTCAATTTTAGCGTTTGAGGATTTCGACAAGGCGAAACCGCTCCAATAAAAGTTCCATATCCGGCGAGAAGCCGCCGTTGCGACTAAAGTAATTCTGGTGATCATGCCGCCACTGTTCCAGCGTAGCCGCGCCTTCACCCTCTTCACGGGCAAAATCGGCATCAACTTCATTGAAACGGCGATATGAAATCTCGACCGTTTCGATAACCGCCGCTGGATTGCCAGCACCATCAAGCACGACATCGCGCCGACCAACGACAGGCTTTTCAGTGCTGTCTTCGACATAGTCACGTACCGCCGCACAAGTCGCGGTCTTCTTGCCTTCAAGCACAAGGGCCAGCAACTCGTCAGCAAGTGCGGGCGAATCCCCGAACGCGAACTTCAAAGAGTCCTTGTATCTTTCAGGCAATAGCGTCACGCGCTCAAGCCCCCGAACAAGGTTGGCATATCAAGTGGGCGGAAGCCGTAATGCGACAACCAGCGAACATCGGCATCGAAGAAGGCGCGGAGATCGGGCATGCCATATTTGAGCATGGCAATACGATCAATTCCCATGCCCCATGCAAAGCCCTGATACTCATCCGGATCGAGTCCGCCATGGCGCAGCACATTCGGATGCACCATGCCGCAGCCGAGGATTTCCATCCAGTCATTGCCTTCGCCGAACTTCACTTCCTTGCCGGAGCGGTCACACTGGATATCAACTTCCAGCGATGGCTCGGTGAACGGAAAGTAGGATGGACGGAAACGCATCTTCAAGGATGGCACCTCGAAGAAGGTCTTGCAGAACTCCTCAAGCACCCATTTCATATTGGCGACATTGGCAGTCTTGTCGATAACCAACCCCTCGACCTGATGGAACATAGGCGAGTGCGTGGCATCAGAATCCATACGATATGTCTTGCCGGGGATCACGATACGGATCGGCGGCTTCTGCGCTTCCATGGTTCGGATTTGCACTGGGCTCGTATGTGTACGCAATACACGCCGATCATTCTTCTCGTCAGGGTTGAAGAAAAACGTGTCGTGCATCTCTCGCGCCGGATGACCTTCCGGAAAATTCAGCGCCGTGAAGTTGTAATGGTCGGTCTCGATATCCGGACCTTCTGCAATGGCGAAACCCATATCCGCGAAAATCGCTGTGATCTCGTCGATGACCTGGCTGATCGGGTGGATGCGGCCACGCTCTGCTGGCGAAGCGCGCAGCGGCAGTGTGACATCCACTTTTTCCTTGGCAAGGCGCTCGGTGATCGCCGCATCCTTGAGGGTCGTCTTGCGTGCAGTCAGCGCTTCGGTGATACGGTTTTTCAATCCGTTGATTGCCGGTCCCTGACTTTGACGCTCTTCCGGCGACATTGAGCCAAGCGATTTCAGCTTTTCGGAGATCGAACCCTTCTTGCCAAGCGCCGCAACGCGAACGGCTTCTATAGCCGCTTCATCATTGGCAGCATTGATCTGCGCAGCAAGGGCGCTTTCCAGTTGTGTAAGCTCGTCCATGGTTTTCACCCATTGTTTGGCAGTGACGATAGCAGGTGTCCGAGTCTTTCCGGTGAAAGACAGAACGCCGTCAGAAAATCGAAAAACCCGCGCTAGCCGAGCCAGCGCGGGTTTCCCAAACTTAAATTTTCGAATGCTTTGGGAGCGGCGGCTGGCTTAGCGGACAGCGCCTTCAAAAGCGTTCGGTGTGGTGTCTTTGAGGTATTCGAGCGCCTTCTTGGCAGAAGCCACGATTGCACCGAATGCTTCTGGCTCGTGGATCGCGAGATCCGACAGAACCTTGCGGTCAACCTCGATGCCTGACTTGGTCAGACCATCGATGAAGCGGCTGTATGTCAAACCATGCTCACGCACAGCAGCATTGATGCGCTGTGTCCAGAGAGCGCGGAATGTGCGCTTCTTGTTCTTGCGATCGCGATAGGCATATTGCTTCGAACGATCGACAGCAGCCTTGGCGGTCTTGATTGTATTCTTGCGGCGACCGCGGAAACCTTCGGCCTGCTTCAGAACTTTTTTATGCTTGGCGTGGGACGTAACGCCCCGTTTTACACGTGCCATGATATGATCTCCTTACTTGAGGATGGATAACGTTGCCCGGATCAGAGACCGTTAGGCAGGAACTTCTTCACGATTTTCGCATCGGCATCGGCGAGAACCATGGTTCCGCGTGCGTCACGAATGAATTTGTTCGAACGTTTGATCATGCCATGGCGTTTGCCAGCGGCGGCGGCTTTGATTTTGCCAGTTCCGGTAATCTTGAACCGTTTCTTGGCAGCAGATTTGGTCTTCATCTTGGGCATTTTGCTACTCCTGATTTTGTGAGATCCATTCACTCTTGCGAGCTTCGAGCCTCTGTTTTTGACTTCAGGCCGACCAAAGCCTGAAAGCATACAAAACCGCCACGGCATGCCCTGCCGGGCGGTTTGAACGGGTGCTTCTTACCAGAAGCTTGAAAAAGCGCAACTGTTGAATCGAATAAGCCAGCAAAACTATCAATAAAGCCGCAAAAGAACCGGCAAGATGCCTATCGACTGCAGATATTCGACAAATTCGAGCAACGGATAGGATACAAAGAACACCAATCCATCAGCCAGCGTCTTATAGAGCACAGAAGGGCGAACACTCAACAGCCCGGTTTCCCTGTAGATCGAGAATTTAGGAAAAAAGCGCGGCACATCACGCTTGTAAGACAAATAGGTCTCCCCGAATGTATTCTCCAGATATCCTTCTTCGGCACGGATAACAAAATGAAAAGCCAGACAGCATATGATGGCCAATGCCAGACCAACGGTCAGGCTGCCCGTCATCATGCCGATACCGGCAGCGCCAAAGGCTGAAAACACGTAAAGTGGGTTGCGGCTTATTGAATAGGGTCCAAGGCGCACGATCTCCGCGCTTTTCCGTCCACCAATGTAAAGAGTGCACCACATGCGTCCAAGGATCGACAGGACGATGATACCGATGCCGACATCCTCGATATACTCGTGGTACCAATCGTTGGTCCATGCCGAACGGATGGTCATCAGGACAATCAGAATAAGTGCAATGATTCCGGCGATGACCAGACGCCTGCGGCGCTGGAAACGTGCCATGTCTTTTGGAGATTTCAATGCCATTGGGGGCTACATCCGTTAGAGCCGGAGCATCGCATGCCCCGAAACGGAAAAAGCCGCCCGAAGGCGGCTTTTCAAAGGCAATGAGCCGGTTTTAGCGTGGAGCCAGAACCATCATCATCTGACGGCCTTCCAGCTTGGGTTCAGCTTCCACTTTGGAAATCTCAACCGTGTCTTCCTTGACCTTGTCGAGAAGGCGCATGCCGAGTTCCTGGTGGGCCATTTCACGGCCGCGGAACCGCAGCGTTACCTTGACCTTGTCGCCTTCTTCAAAGAACCGCTTAATTGCGCGCATCTTCACGTCATAATCATGCGTGTCGATATTGGGGCGCATCTTGATTTCTTTGATTTCGACCGTCTTCTGCTTCTTGCGAGCTTCCGCAGCCTTCTTCTGGCCCTGGTACTTCAGCTTGCCCAGATCAACGATCTTGCAGACTGGCGGTTCGGCATTAGGCACGATCTCGACAAGGTCAAGACCCGCCTCGTCGGCCATGGCCAACGCTGCCTGAATCGTTACGATGCCGTGGTTTTCACCTTCGGCGTCAATGAGCTGCACCTGGGGTACCCGGATATCACGGTTGGAACGTGGTCCATCTTTCTGGACCACCTGGGCTCTAAAGGGTCGACGAATGGCAGTAGTCTCCTGAATTATTTCGGACCCGCAAATAGCACCACCGGGCCTTGGCCGCAATGCTTAAGCTGTACTGGCGGGCGTCAATATGACTGTTTTTGGGATAAATCGCTCAAATTAAACATAGGATTATTTCAGTTTTATGCAATGGAGAGGCCTTTCTTGACGCGTTTTCGCATGCAAAAAGATGAAGATCGAAAGCGAGTCGCGACCCATGACACCCTCCACACCGGAATATCTTGACCTGAACGGAATCAATATTGCCTTGCGAAGACGTGCCGGAACCGGCCCCGGCGTAGTCTGGCTCGGCGGTTACCGTTCCGACATGCTGGGCAGCAAGGCAAATTTTCTGGATGAGTGGGCGGCAGCAAACGGGCACGCCTTCCTGCGCCATGATTATTCGGGGCATGGCGAGTCGGGCGGCGAGTTCCGCGACGGGACCATATCGCTCTGGCTCGAACAAAGTCTCGGCGTGTTCCGCCAATTCTCCACGGGACCGCAGATTATTGTCGGCTCATCCATGGGCGGCTGGATTGCCCTGCGCCTGCTTGCAGAATTGCAAAGGCTCGGCGAGGGCGGCCGCGTTGCCGGTCTTGTGCTGATTGCACCTGCTCCCGACTTCACCTCCGAGCTGGTAGAGCCGAACTTGACCAACAGACAGCGCAAGCAGATCGCTGATCAAGGCTATATGGAAGAACCGTCGGAATATTCCGACCAACCCTATATCTACACCAAAGCTTTACTTGAGGATGGAAAGGCCAATCAGGTTCTCAAGGGTGTTATCCAGACCGATTGTCCGGTGCATATCCTTCAAGGCATGCGCGATGAAGACGTACCCTACAAACATGCCATGAAACTCGTGGACCATCTGCCTGTCGACGATGTGACCATTACATTGGTTCGCGACGGGGATCACAGACTATCACGACCGCAGGACCTTGAACTTTTAGGCCGAACCGTGTCTTCAATGGCGGGTAGCATCAAGACCACTCCTTCCGTTCAATAATCAGGCCTGCCATGCGCTTTTCCGTGATTGCCTCTGCTGTCGTTGCTGCCATCGTAGGATTTGGCGGGACACTCGCGCTCATCATCGCGGCGGCAAATGCTCTTGGTGCAACTCAGGCAGAGACCGCAAGCTGGGTTACCGCGAGTTGTCTCGCCATGGTTGTTGCCACCGGCTATCTCAGCTGGCGCTACAAGATGCCTATCATCAGTGCCTGGTCAACGCCCGGACTCGCGCTCATCGGCAGTTCCATCGGCTTTACAATGCCCCAGGCAGTCGGTGCATTTATTGTCACAGCGATCGCAATTATCCTCACCGGCCTGATCAAACCCATATCGACCTTCGTATCCAAAATACCTGCGTCGATCGCTTCGGGCATGCTTGCGGGAGTGCTCTTTGCCTTCCTGATTGGCGCAGCACGAACGGTTCCCGTCGACCCCCTCTTCGTTTTACCGCTTGTTCTGCTGTTCTTTGTGATCCGCCTTTTCAATCCGGCAATGGCAGTCCTTGCCGTTCTGTTCGGCGGTGTGATCTTTGCCTTCGCCACTGGCCGCGTAGCCAGCGTGCCGGTGATAGAACTCTCGACGCTTAACCTGATCATGCCGGTTTTTGACATGCACGCCATGATCGGCCTCGCCTTGCCGCTTTATCTCGTCACGATGGCATCGCAAAACCTGCCCGGCTTTGCAGTATTGCGCGCAGCCGGTTATGAACCCCCTACAGCCTCAGCGTTGCAGGTGACAGGTCTGGTTTCGCTATTCACAGCGCCTTTTGGTGCAATTACCAGCAATATGGCGGCAATTTCAGCTGCGATCTGCACGGGCCCGGACGCCCATCCTGATGCGGCAAAACGCTGGCTCACCGGCCCTTTTTATGCACTGAGCTATCTCGTTTTTGCGGTGTTCGGGGCTTCTCTGGTGGCTCTCTTTGCCGTACTGCCTGCTCCCCTGATCGCACTTGTTGCTGGTCTTGCGCTTATAGGTGCTTTCGTCAACGCATTGGCACTCTCGCTGAAAATCGAGGATGAGCGCCTCGCCGCAATCGTCACTTTTGCCGTCACGGCATCAGGCATTACGATTGCCGGTATCGGCGCCGCCTTCTGGGCATTGGTGGCCGGACTTCTCGTCGCCGGACTGGATCACGTAAAGAAACGGTCCTGATTTCAATCCCTTGCGGTTATTGGAATCACGTTTTCTTGAAAAGCCGCAATGCTTTTCCCATGTCGTTCATAATCGACCAATTAGGGTCGGGGCTTCTTAAGAAGGAAGGGCTCAATATGAACAATGCTGCTTTAATCCGGCCGGGCTGGACTCCCGCGACCATCGCTCTGATGATCATCGGTTTCATGCTATTCTGGCCGCTGGGTTTTGCCATGCTCGCCTATATTCTCTGGGGTGATCGCCTCGAAGGTTTCAAGCAGGACGTCAGCCGCAAGACTGACAGTTTCTGCGGCGCGTTCCGTCGCAACAAGCGTTCGGCGCATTTCGGCCGCGCTCCCTTCGGCACAGGCAATGCTGCTTTCGACGAATGGCGCGACAAGGAGCTGGAGCGTCTTGCCGAGGAACGCCGCAAGCTTGAGGAAATGCGTGCGGAATTCGAGGAATATGCCAATGAACTTCGCCGCGCCAAGGATCGTGAAGAGTTTGATCGCTTCATGTCGACCCGCAACAATGTAGCGAAAAAGCCATCGGGCACCGTGCCTGATGTGAATGAAGATCGAGAATAATCTTCATCCCATTCAAATCCGCTGGGCGGCGTCGGAGAACCTTCCGTCGCCGCTTTTGTTTTGCCGCACGAATCAATTATTATTGAGATCATGATCCTATCGCTCTTTCGGGCTTCGCCTCCCAAGCCAGTCAAGAAATCGGCCACACTGAGGGCTGAGCGGAGCTATGAGGTTGCGGGCCGGATTTTGCCCTTACGCGTCATGGAGAATGCGCGGGCAACGCGGTTGACACTGCGTATTGATGCAGGCGGCAAGGGTTTGCGGATGACTGTGCCGCCGGGCGTACCATCGCGTGAAATTGACAAGTTCCTTGTCCGGCACGAAGGCTGGATCGAAACGCGCATTGCCAAGATGCCGGATCAGCCGAAAGTGCGTCCCGGCGTGAAAATTCCTGTACGCGGCGTTCCCCATCTCATTGTGCACGAACCCGCTGCACGTGGGACAGTGCGGCAGGAAAATGGTGCCGAGGGTCCGCGCCTGATCGTATATGGCGACCGCCCCCATCTCGCCCGGCGTGTCGGCGATTTTCTCAAGCGCGAAGCCAAGCGCGACCTCGAAATTCTCGTGGCCCGGCATACGGCAACGGTTGGACGCCGTGCGAAGGTCATCCGCATCAAGGATACGAAGAGCCGCTGGGGCTCCTGCACATCTGATGGCACGCTGGCATTTTCGTGGCGCATCATGATGGCTCCGCCTCCGATCATCGATTATCTGGTGGCGCATGAGGTGGCGCACCTGAAGGAAATGAACCACGGCCCCAAGTTCTGGAAATTGTGCGGCGAGCTGTGCCCGGATACGGAACGTTGCAAGGCTTGGCTGAAGCGCAATGGTAGCTCGCTCCAGGCGATCGACTTCACCTGATGTCTACCGCTGTTTCCCCCGCTGTACTCGCAGCAAGCCACACGCTTTGGAATTTCCATCTTGTCTATGACAAGCTTTCAAAGGCGGACCTGATCGTCGGGTTGGGCAGCTATGATCTGCGTGTGGCCGACCATTGCGTTGAGCTGCTGAACCAAGGCCTGGCAAACCGCATTCTGTTTACCGGCAAATCCGGGAATTGGACTGGCGGACTTTACAAGACTTCGGAAGCTGAGGCCTTCGCCGAACGTGCTGTGGAGCTTGGTGTTTCTGCGCAAACCGTATTGATCGAACCACGGGCCACCAACATTGGTGAGAATATTCGCTATACGCACGAAATGGCGGGAAACGCAGTAAAGCGCATTATCATCGTCACCAAACCTCAGACCCAGCGCCGGGCTTTTGCAACGGTCCGCGCGCAATGGCCGGATGTGGAGGCAATGGTGACCGCACCCCCAACGCCATTTGACCAGCAGCCTATTGCAGCCTATCCGATGGAAAACTTCATCGATGAAATGGTTGGCGATGTGAAACGGATGATGGATTATCCGGCCAAGGGCTATCAGATCGAGCAGGATATACCGGCGCATGTCGCAGAGGCGTTCGATTTCCTTGTGAAAGCCGGTTACGACAACCACCTGTAACTAGGTTTGCTGTACAAGCGTTTTGCGTGGTTCGACGGGGCTCACCATGAGGAAGCTTTTCAATCCGCAAAGTTAATTACCAGCGCTCGTGGAAATGATCCTCTGCAATCAACCACCTTCCTCATAGTGAGCCCTGTCGAACCACGCTATATTTGATGCAACCACAAATCAGAGTTTGAACCAAAATCCTCGACTTTGACGCATTTTCATGCGAGTTGCGCCCTATGAACCTTGATATCAAAATATGCGGGTTGAAAACCGACGATGCAGTTGCTGCGGCACTGGATGGCGGCGCAACGCATATCGGCTTCATTTTCTTTGCCAAAAGCCCACGAAATATCGATCCGGCAGAGGCTGGGCGCCTTCGCCAAGCTGCGGTTGGTAGAGCTAAAGCAGTTGCCGTTACGGTCGATGCAGATGATGCAACGCTTGATGCCATTGTTGAAGCACTGAAGCCTGATTTGCTGCAATTGCACGGCCACGAAAGTGTCGAGCGGGTGACCGAGGTTAAGGCACGCTTTGGACTGCCGGTCATCAAGGCATTTGCCATACGCGAACAAGGCGATCTCGATCAGGTTGAGCCTTATATAGGGATTGCCGATCTCTTTCTGTTTGACGCAAAGCCGCCAAAAGGCTCCGATCTTCCGGGTGGAAATGGCATTGCCTTTGACTGGCAAGTGCTGAGCGCGCTTGACGGACGGGTTCCTTACATGCTTTCCGGTGGTCTTAATGCTGGCAACATTGGCGAAGCCCTGCGAGCGACGAATGCGCGCGGTATCGATATTTCATCGGGTGTAGAGTCCGCACCGGGCGTCAAAGATGTTAGCCTGATCAAAGAGTTTTTTCAGGCGGTACGCGCCGCACGACGCGTGAATGCTGCATGACAGGGAGTATAGTGGTGGACAAGGCGGTTGAACCCAATTCATTCAAGACAGGCCCCGACGAAGAGGGCATGTTTGGTATTTTCGGTGGACGTTTCGTCGCCGAAACCTTGATGCCGCTCATCCTTGAACTGCAGCAGGCCTATGATGATGCGAAGAACGATCCTTCGTTCAAAGCAGAACTTCAGGAACTCTCAACCCACTATGCCGGACGGCCCTCCAAGCTCTACTATGCTGAAGGTTTGACCAAGCATGTGCGCCAGCTTGCCAAGGATCAGGGTCTTGATGGCGGCGCAAAGATCTATTTCAAGCGCGAAGACTTGAATCATACCGGCAGCCACAAGATCAACAATTGCCTCGGCCAGATCCTGCTTGCCAAGCGCATGGGCAAGACCCGTATCATAGCCGAGACGGGTGCTGGCCAGCACGGCGTTGCATCCGCCACCGTTTCCGCGCGGTTTGGTCTGCCTTGCGTTGTTTATATGGGCGCGACCGACGTTGAACGGCAGAAGCCCAATGTTTTCCGCATGAAACTGCTGGGTGCCGAGGTTAAGCCCGTCTCCTCGGGACATGGCACGTTGAAGGATGCGATGAATGAAGCCTTGCGCGACTGGGTTTCGAATGTTGATGACACCTATTACCTGATCGGGACCGCCGCTGGTCCGCATCCCTATCCGGAACTCGTGCGTGATTTTCAGTCGGTTATCGGTACAGAAGCGCGCGAGCAAATTCTTGAGCGCGAAGGTCGCCTCCCCGACACGATTATTGCTGCGGTCGGTGGCGGTTCGAATGCAATCGGATTGTTCCATCCGTTCCTCGACGACAAGAGCGTCGAAATCATCGGCATTGAAGCCGGTGGACGCGGACTTGAGGGTGAAGAACACTGCGCCTCGATGAGCGCTGGAAGCCCGGGTGTCTTGCACGGCAACCGCACCTATCTCCTGCAAAATGCCGATGGCCAGATACTTGATGGTCATTCAGTTTCGGCAGGCCTTGATTATCCGGGCGTTGGCCCTGAGCATTCCTGGCTGCGCGATACGGGCCGGGTTTCCTACGTGCCTATTCTAGATGATGAAGCTCTGGAAGCCTTCACGCTGACGACGCGCACCGAAGGTATTATCCCTGCTTTGGAATCGGCACACGCGATTGCTCATGCGGTAAAGATCGCGCCGCAAATGGCGCAGGACAAGATCATGATCGTCAATCTATCAGGCCGCGGCGACAAGGATGTGCATACGGTCGGTCAATTGCTTGGGATGGATATCTGACAATGGCGACACGTATTGATGCAAAATTTGCCGCTTTGAAGGCTGAGGGACGCCCGGCACTCGTGACCTATTTCATGGGCGGCGATCCTGATTTTGAAACCTCGCTGAAGATCATGAAGGCTCTGCCGCGCTCCGGCTCGGACATTATCGAACTTGGCGTACCTTTTTCTGATCCCATGGCAGATGGCCCAGCGATTCAGGCGGCTGGTCTGCGCGCGCTCAAGAAGGGCATGTCACTGACAAAGACGCTCGATATGGCAGCGCGTTTCCGTGAAACCGACAACACCACACCGATCGTCATGATGGGCTATTACAATCCTATCTACATCTATGGTGTGGACCGCTTTCTCAAAGATGCCGTGGCATCGGGTATTGATGGCCTGATCATCGTCGATCTTCCGCCTGAGATGGATGAAGAGCTGTGCATTCCGGCAATCAAGGCCGGAATCAACTTCATTCGCCTCGCAACACCTACGACAGATGAAAAGCGTCTGCCCAAGGTTCTGCAGAATACATCAGGCTTTGTTTATTACGTCTCGATGAATGGCATCACGGGTTCGGCATTGCCGGACACAACAAAGATTGCCGCTGCCGTTCACCGCATCAAGCAGCACACCGATTTGCCCGTTGTCGTTGGTTTTGGCGTGAAGACTGCAGAACAGGCCAAGGTCATGGGCGCTTCGGCCGATGGTGTCGTTGTCGGTACTGCAATCGTCAATGCTGTAGCCAATACGATCAACCCGGATGGGTCACTTGTAACTGATCCCGCCGAAGCTGTGGCGACCATGGTCCAAGGCCTGTCGAGCGGTGTGCGCGCGGTGCGACTTGCAGCGGCGGAATAGAAGCCTTAAATCAACCTTCCGATAGATAAGAAACAGGACCGATCATGAACTGGATCACCAACTACGTCCGGCCGAAGATCAATTCGATGCTTGGACGTCGTGAAATGCCGGAAAATCTCTGGATCAAGGATCCCGAGTCCGGCGAAATGGTCTTCCATACGGATCTGGAAAAGAACCAGTGGGTTGTGCCGTCGTCCGGCCACCACATGCGCATTCCAGCCAAGGATCGCCTGAAGTTCTTTTTCGACAACGGCGTGTACGAGACTTTGGAACAGCCGAAGGTCGCGACTGACCCGCTGAAATTCCGCGATGAAAAGCGTTATGTCGACCGTTTGAAGGAGCATCGCTCCAAGACCGGGCAGGAAGATACGATCATCAACGCACTCGGCACAATCGAAGGCCTGCCGATCGTAGTGACGATCCACGATTTCAACTTTATCGGTGGTTCGCTTGGCATGGCTGCTGGTGAGGCGATCATCAAAGGCTTCGAAACCGCTATCGCTCAACGGAAGCCTCTGGTGCTTTTCGCTGCTTCCGGCGGTGCGCGTATGCAGGAGGGCATCCTTTCACTGATGCAATTGCCACGCACAACTGTTGTTGTGGAGATGCTGAAAGAGGCCGGTCTACCCTATATTGTGGTCTTGACGAACCCGACAACGGGCGGTGTTACGGCTTCTTATGCCATGCTTGGTGATGTTCATATTGCCGAGCCCGGCGCACTTATCGGCTTCGCCGGACAACGTGTCATTGAGCAGACCGTTCGCGAAAAATTGCCCGAAGGCTTCCAGCGTGCGGAATATCTCAAGACGCACGGCATGGTTGATATGGTTGTTCCACGTACAGAGCTAAAGACCACGATTGCACGGCTTTTGAAAATGCTGATGGGCGAGCCTGCCACTGAAAAGGTAGTCGAAACCGAGGCGGAAGAACCAGCGGTACCAGCAGTGGTTGAAGTTCAACCCTGATAGGTTGCGACCCCTCGGGGCCAACCTGTCAAAGCTGCCAATCAATCAAAACAGAGCCACTTCAGGAACCGCATTTTGACGTCATCCCGTGCCGAACATGAAATAGAGCGGCTGCTTGGCCTGCACCCCAAGGGCTTTGATCTTTCACTCGGGCGGATCACGCGACTTCTGGACACTCTTGGCAATCCGCATTTGAAGCTGCCGCCAGTTATCCATGTCGCTGGCACGAACGGCAAAGGTTCTGCTACCGCCTTTTCCCGCGCACTGCTGGAGGCTGCGGGCTATACGGTCCACGTTCACACTTCACCGCACCTCGTGCGCTGGCACGAGCGTTACCGGATCGGCAAGCCCGGTGGCGGCAAGCTCGTCGATGACGATACGCTGTTCGATGCTGTCCGGCGGGTAGCCGATGCCAATGCCGGGCAGCAGATAACGGTTTTCGAAATTCTGACTGCTGTGACGTTCGTGCTGTTTGCCGAGCATCCTGCTGACGCGGTTATTCTGGAGGTCGGGCTTGGCGGACGTTTTGATGCCACCAATGTCATTCCAGAGCCGGCCGTCAGCGTTATCATGCCGATATCTCTCGACCACCAATCATATCTTGGGGACAGGGTTGAACTTATCGCGGCGGAAAAAGCCGGCATTATCAAAGCTGGTTGTCCCGTTATCATCGGCGCACAGGAGCATGAAGCAGCGCGAACAGTTTTGATTGAAACCGCCGAGCGCCGGGACTGTCCATACAGTGTCTACGGGCAGGATTTCCTCAGTTTCGAAGAGCGTGGCCGGATGGTCTACCAAGACAATACCGGATTGATGGATTTGCCTCTTCCAAGTCTGCCGGGTCGTCATCAACTGGCCAATGCCGCAGCAGCGATTCAGGCCGTCAGAACGGCAGGCTTCACCATTCCAGACCATGCAGTGGAAACGGCCATGGGAACTGTCGAATGGCCAGCGAGAATGCAACGTCTGGCAAAGGGCAAGCTGGTTGAAACGGCAGTGCCCGGCTCTGAAATCTGGCTCGACGGCGGACATAATCCGGGTGCAGGAATGGTAATAGCCGAAGCAATAGCCACACTTGAAGATCGCAGCCAGCGTCCGCTGTTCCTGATTACCGGAATGATCAACACCAAAGACCCTGTAGGATATTTCCAGGCCTTCACCGGCATGGCACGACATGTCTATACGGTACCGATCAAGTCAAGCGATGCGGGAATTCCACACGAGGAGCTTGCGCTTGCCGCTCAAGAAGCCGGGTTATCGGCCGAACCAGTTTACTCGGTTGAGAATGCATTGAAGATATTGCGTGACAGTTGGGATAAATCGGAACCCGCACCGCGAATACTGATTGGTGGTTCACTCTATCTGGCAGGTGATGTCCTTTTGCAGAATGAGACACCGCCACAATAGTTCCGAAAATGAAGAACCCGCCTCTCGGCGGGTTCTTCAATGCAGATTAGCCGGAACAATCAGGCAGCTGAATTTTTGATCCAGTCAGACAGTTTGCTTTTTGGAGCTGCACCAACCAGATTGGCAGCAAGTTCACCATCCTTGAACAGCAGCAAAGTCGGAATCGAACGGACGCCGAACTGGGCAGCCAATTCGGGATTCTCGTCGATGTTTACCTTGGCAATCGTAACCTTGCCGTCCATTTCAGCAGCGATCTCTTCAAGCGCTGGAGCAATCATCTTGCACGGGCCGCACCATTCTGCCCAAAAATCCACAACGACGGGCTGGCCGGCCTGAATTACATCGGACTGGAAATTGCTGGTGTCGATTTTGACGGTGGTAGCCATGAAGCTTTTCCTTAACCTGTGAATATGTTGCCAATCATGTGGTGAGTCTACTCGGGGTAGTCAAGCGGAGTCGTGTCACGATTCAGTGCAATCTCACACCTGAGTGCTTTCAACCCTGCGTTTGTTGCCGAAACGGGCTAGCCCAATCAATACTCGGATGTATCAGTTTTGAGGGCGACGCAGCAGCACTGTGCCAGCCAGTGCACTGGGGAGATGGCCTCCCCGGCTGAGGCATACGGCCATATGCCCTCAAAATTTGGAGCAATAGATATGTGGTATCTGCCATTATCTATTACCTTTGAAATACGAAAACCCGGACCAGCTGGCTACTGACAATCCGGGTTTCATTCGTAGTATCATAGGAAAGGGCGGGGGGGGACGAAGGTCTTCCCGCCTCTCCAAATCGAATATAGCACTTATAGCAGAAATTCCAAGTTCCTCATTCGGTTCAACCCAACCGCTCCAGCGCGCTTTGCATCATCTCCGACGGTATATCGATAAGATGCGGCCCTTCGGTGAAAAGCAGCGCAGCCTCCACCGCTTTGCCGGGGTAAAGCGGCTCAAGCAATTTTCGGTATAGGGCGAGCTGAGCAACGTAGGCGTCGGGAACTTTTGAAAGGTCGCGCGGAGGGGGACGGTTTGTCTTGTAATCAACAATGACAACCCGGTTTTCGCTGACGGCGAGCCTGTCGATAACGCCGGAAACCGCGTGATCCTTTCCACGAATATGCAGCGTTCCCATAATTGCCACTTCGGCCAGAGAACCCTCGGCAAAGACAGTGGCGAAACCTGGCGCATCCAACACGGCAAAAACGGATTCCAGCGCATTTCGGATTTCTGCTGGTTCCCAATCAAAGGCAGCGCGGCTCATATATCGCTCAGCCGCCTGCATGCGCTGGTCATCCGGAATATCCGGCAAGGTCTGCAATAATGCATGGATGACCGTACCTCTGCGGATCGCAAATGATGGGTTCTTTCCATCGGCAACAAGCACGGGTGAGCCGGTAACCAATGGCGCTTCATCATCCGGTTCGATCAGTACCGATACGCCTGATGGCGCAAGCGGCCGTGGCAGGCCCGCTTCCCGCGGCATGGGAATTCTATAGGTCGGAGGGAAAGGCAGCACCCTCGGTTCGAGCGCGAGTTCTGGTTCCGGGACTAATGGGACGCTGCGTGGTGTCACGCGGTAACGCTTGGAGACCACGGAATCTACCACATGCTGCACCGGTTCGCTCAAATCGGCCAAAGCCGCTTCGACCAGCCCATGCCATGTGTCGGGTGCCTGCCGCGCGCCGCGATAACCACAAACGATCAGCCTGTCTTCAGCGCGGGTCATGCCGACATAGAGCAGCCGGCGATATTCCTCTTCTGACCTCACCTTCAGGCTATCGACGAGGCTAGTGGTAAAGGCAGTTGAATAGGATTTGCCGGGCACGAACAAAAATCCTTTACCGTGCCAGCCGTTTTCCTCTTTCATATCGAAGGAAAGCAGATTAGGCGTGCGCCCTCCGGACGAGGCAGAACTGCCGGAATCCACGAGGAATACCACAGCAGCCTCAAGCCCCTTTGCCGCATGTACCGTCATGATACGTACTTCGTTGCGGCTTTGATCAAGCTCGCGCTTGATTTCCGGCGTTACAGCTTCCAGCGTTTCCAGAAACGCCTGCAAGCCCGGCAAACCGGTTTTTTCGGTCGCAATGGCATAATTCTGGAATTCATCGATAACATCGCCTGCCTCGTGACCAAGACGTGCAAGAAGCTCCCTGCGCGCACCACCGCGACCAAGAATATCCGCATAAAACTCAAAGACGGGAACCGTGTCAGCGCGATTGCGCCATTCTTGAAGCCGCGAAGCAACGGGTGCGAGCAGGAGGTCATCACGGGCCTGCGCTATAAGCCTTTCGTAGAGAGTTTCATTGGCAGCCCGCTCATAGCCGAGTGTAAACAGCTGATCATCATCCCATTTGAACAGCGGGCTTTTCAACAGTGCAGCCAAGGAAAGATCATCCGATGGCAGAAGCATGAACCTGCCAAGCGCCATAAGATCCTTGATTGCAATGTGGTCAGTCAGTTTCAGCCGGTCAGCACCGGCAACCGGGACGTGGCGCTTTTTCAACTCCCGCGACAGGGCAGGCATGAATTGATCGCGCTTGCGGACAAGCACCATGATATCGCGCGCTTCCAGACGACGATTCTGCCCTTCGATGATTTCGCCATTTCGAAGCCAATACTCAATGGTCCGTGCAATATGTTCGGCAAGCCGCACCGGGGGAGCAGGAAGACTGTCAACAGGTGTGCGCCAATCATCCTCTTCCGGTGCTGTTTCCGGTGTCAGCATATCCCATATTTGCACCTCGCCGGGATCATGGTCGCGTATCGGGGTGTGGACTGTCGGTCCGTGATCCATACCGAAACCACGATGAGCCTCCGGGCGCTCAAATACCTTGTCGACAGCGGACAAAACATCCGGCGATGAGCGGAATGAGAAGTTGAGGTTAACTCGCTCGAAGCTCAGTTCTGCTTCATCGGTTTTTCGCTCTGTTGCCCTGCCATGTCTTGCAAAATCTTCCGGGATCGCACCCTGAAAGGAATATATCGACTGTTTTTCATCACCAACTGCAAAGAGGGTGCGCCGCACCTCACGTGCGGTATTGCCGGTGAAAAACTCTTCGCTGAGCAGGCGGATGACGTTCCACTGGTTCGGGCTCGTATCTTGCGCCTCGTCTACGAGAATGTGGTCAATACCCTTGTCAAGCTTGTACTGAACCCAAGGCCCCGCATCCTGTCGTGCCAGCAATGCCACTGTACGGACAATGAGATCGTCGAAGTCGAGTAATCCCCGTCCCCTTTTCATATTCTCATAACGGCCGATAAGATCATCGACCACAACCAAAGCAGACAAGGTCAACCGGACAAGACGCAATTGCTTCAGCTGGTCCAAACCTTCAAAAATGCGGTGGGCAGCTCTGTCGTAAACTTCGATGAAATCCGGGAACCGTTCCGTGACTCCTTTAGAGCCGACATAGGAACCGCTTTTGGGTTCTCCCGTTGCCTTGAGAAAAGCTGCTCGCAAGGCTTCCTCGCGTTGATCTGAGTCCGGCCCAAATTTCGCTTCGAGCAAGATCATCGCAAATTCTTGCGCACGCGCTGCACTCTTGGGTATGTCGAGAATTGATCGCAGCATTGGCCGGTCGAACTCTTCTACCGGCCATAGACGTGACAGAATGCTGTCTTCTGACTCGTCACCTTTGAAACCGAAATGCGAGTAGAACGCCGGTCGGCGCAGATTGTCATGACCGACCTCCCGAATAAACCGCGTCAGATCGTTGCGCTTGTTGACCGCCTCATCAAGCAGTTCCTGCAAACCAAATTCGCCTGCGGCTTCCAGCAGATCGGCAAAAGCGGCTGCCAGATCGACATTGTGATCAAGTCGCGCCGACTGCAGCACCTGACGCCGCGCTTCCCCGATAAGCGCGACCTGCATCATGTCGTCCATCAGTTCGAAATGCCCGGCGATGTTTGCTTCCAGCGGGAACTGATGCAGGATCGCTTCACAGAACGCGTGAATTGTCTGGATCTTGAGGCCGCCCGGCGTTTCCAGCGCTCTTGCGAAAAGGCGGCGCGCCTGCGCGAGCCGTTTTGGACCCGGCTGGGCACCGTCGATGTTTTCGATGATCTTGGATAGCTCAGCAGCGTCCATCGTTGCCCAATTGGAAAGACGGGCAAAGACGCGGTTTTGCATCACAGCCGCGGCGGCTTTCGTATAGGTCAGGCAGAGAATTTTTGAGGGGTCGGTTCCATCCAGCAGCAGACGGATAACGCGATCTGTCAGAACATAGGTCTTGCCTGAACCTGCATTGGCCGAAACCCAGACGGAGTCGCGTGGATTGGCCGCCCTGCTTTGATTGCGGGTTGTTTCTGGCGGTATGGCGCGCGGCTTTCTCATTCGCCCTCGCTTCCATCATCTGCACCGCCGGCCGACCATTCGAGAACCCGAGCCAGATGATCATAATCACCCGTCAAATCGCTTTCGCGAAATGGTAGTGCGCGGGACAAATAGCCCTTGTGCGGGTCATGATAGGCCGTCAGCAGTTCGTTCAAACGCATCCACGAGAGTTCCCCAAGCTCCGGCGCAGTCTTTTCACTGCCATTTGCCGCTGAGCCAATTCTCAAGATTGATTCAGGGTCAACTCTTCCGTTCGGCCGTAGACGTACATAAAGCAAATCTGCCGCTTTGCGCGCGCCGACCTCATGAAATGCGCCCCGAGCCAGCAAAGCTGCCTCAAGCGCGAGTTGCGGCGATAGGAGGACATGGGCCTGGCGCTTGGACGGCGTCGACCCGGTCTTGTAGTCGATGATCTCAACTGTGCCATCACGGCGTAAATCCACCCGGTCTGCCCGTCCTGAAAGTGTAACGCCAGTCGCCTCAACAGCAATTTTCTTCGAAGCTATTTCGGGATGGCGCTCGGCGATAAGGTGGTCACGTTGCCGCTCCCAGCTCAAATATTCCGGTACCAGCGATTGGAAGCGGGGCCACCAGACAGCATCGATTTCTTCCGGCAAGGCGATATCATCGAAGTACTGCCTGCCGATTTCCAGTAATAGCTTGGACGCGTCCGCACGCATAGGGTCAATGCGCTTCTCGGTGAAATGCGCCAAGATGTTATGAAACAGCGAGCCACGCTCTGCAACATCGGGGTCTCTGATCAGTGGCTCGATAGGCCGCAGCCGCAATATGCGCTTGGCGAAGATGGCATATGGGTCGCGCCGGAGTGTCTCTATCTCCGTTACCGAAAAATGTTTCGGTCGTGCTGTCAGAGGCGGCTTGGGTTCTGGCCGTTTAACGAAGTCCTCATCGGGCGCATGGTCAATTTCGCGTGTCCAGCCAAGATATTTCGCTCCCCGCTTGCGCATCTCTTCTGTCGCGTGTTTGCCGAGCACAGTTTCGAGCCGCTGCAACCAGCGTGAAGCAACCGTCGGCGCATTAGCTGAGCGTTGCGCACGCGTGAGAATGACCTGATCCATCCCCAGCGCCATTTGAAAATCATGAGCGGCGAGGCCGGTACGACGCTCTGGCGGGTCGAGATTTATGATCGACTTCATGGGGCGGGACATGAAGGGGTCGTTGCGCGTTTTACCGGGCCAAGAGCCTTCATTAAGGCCACCGATTATCATCGTATCGACCGTTTGCAGACGGGCTTCAAGCGCACCCCAGATGAACAGACGCGGGTGCGCCCCGCTCTTTGGTTTTACGACCTCTCCCGCAATCAGAGCTTCGATCATTGCGGGGAACTCCGCGACCGAAAAATCCAACCCTGAATCTGCCGAGACAAGGTTGCGAAGAAAAGCGGCAAACTGTTCTCCGGCAGCGCCCGTATAGAGCGCGGCGATATCACCCTTTTCATCCCGCGAGAGATTTTCAAGACTGGCGACAACGGCTTCGATGATTTGTGGAAGCTGCATCTGTTCCGCCAATCCGGCAAAGCCAACCAACGGTTCCACTGATTGGCTGAGTGCTTTGCAAACAATGCGAGCAGACTCGATTCTGGCCGCATTAATCTGACGAAGCCAGACAGGCTCGAAAGGCGTATTGCCGCTTTCCGCAAGACGCTTTTCAAAATGCTGTTCGAAATCGGACAGGGTAGCCCGCCCGGTACCTCCGCGAAGCGCAATCAGTTCAATCGTTTCTGCCGCCTGACGCACCACAACGCGGTCCAGTCCAAGCCGCGTGAGTGGATGTTTGAGCAAAGCCAGAAGAGCAACCGGATCGCCGGGGTTGAAAACTATATCCAGCACAAGCCGCATCAATGCTGCAGGCTGCGTTTCCCGCATTGCATGTCCGCCGGAATCATCCGCTGCGATGTTAAACCGGGCAAGCTCGGTCGATACTCGCCTTGCCAGATCGCGATCCGCGGTGATCAGCGCTGCAGTTTTTCCGGGTTGTTCGATGGCATCACGCAACGCAACTGCGATGCTCAGCGCTTCCTCCCGTTCATTGGAGGCTTCAATCAAGGCAATGGAAGCCACTGCGGCAGAGAACTTGCCGCTATTGCGATTGATATCCGCCCATGCCTCACTTGTTTCTGCGGGGCGCATGGCCTCTGCCAGAAGATTTTCCCGCTGGCGTTTTTCAGGAGTAGCATTTCCCAGTACGATTACATCCTGACGCAGGACGCCAAGTTCGCCGAGCAGCTTGCGAAGCCCATATTGCGGATGGCCAAAAATCGACGGATTGTCGTCGGTGCTGGCCAGAACATTCCAGCTGATCGCATCCATGTCGCGATCAAGCCCGGGAAGAACCAAGGCGCCTTTTGGCAACGAAGCGATCGCAGCCAGAAGCTTGGCTGTGGCAGGGATCGAACCGGTAGATCCTGCCGCTATGACCGGGCCTTGTGGTGCTTTGCGGAGGAGCCGTTCAGCCTCCAGCTCAATGAGACGATTCCGGTGAGCGGCGGGATTTGAACGCCTGCGCTCTGCCAAAATCTCCGGCCATAGGCCAGTTACGATATTGAGGAAATCAAGCGTGACCTGCCACCAGTTCGGCAGCTCCTCGGAGATGATATTGGAAAGCGTTGACCATCCCGCCGCCTCTGTCTCAACCTGATCCATCAAGCCAGCCAGATCGCGCGCCAGCCAGATCGCATCCGCAGTAGTCGCAGGAATGGCAATCTCTTCATTACCAAATAATGCGCGTACATGTTCGGGCAGTCGTTCCCGCCAAGGCCGGACAAGCTGCGCCAAAAGCAATAACCGCTCGACACCGCCTATAGGTGGCAGGAGATCAAAAAACGCGTCCGATCCCATATCAAACATGGCCGCATCTTCATCAACATCGCCAAGCGGGCGTATTACCGGAAGAATTGCCGATTTGGCGGGGCTTTTTTCAACGAGCAGTGAACGCAAGGTACGCGCAGCACGCCGGGTCGGAACATAGATGGTAGCCTGCGCCAGTGCCATCGGGTCGTTGGGGTCCACCGGATAGCCCGGTATCAAGGTTCCCGATTGCAGGGCATCAACAAAGCCCGGAAGAAATGGCGTACCCGGGGCAATGGAGAAAATATTCGGATTCTGGCGATCAGCCATGAATCCCCTGCTTGGCAATCGCTGCCTCCGCTTCGGCTATTGCTCCCGGAGTGCCTACGGTCAACCAGATGCCATCCATCGGCAGACCAAAGAGCCTGTCTGCAGCAATGGCTTCATCGAAATAACGGTTCAAAGACACCTTGCCTGAAGGCGCGCCCGCAAAAATACGCGGATGGATTATCGCCGCTCCCGCGTAGATATATGGCGAGGTTTCACCGGGTTTAAGGCGTTGCAACTGACCCTCGGCACTCATGGTAAAGTCACCAGCAACACTACCTGTGTGACCGGTCGCCTGATCCGTATGTGCGATCATCAAAAGGATGTCCATGCGTGCATCATCCCATCCTTTGGCCAGCAGGACAAGGTTGGGCCTAGCTCCATCAACCCAAAACGTGTCGGCGTTGAGAACATAGAATGGTTCGGTTCCAATGTCAGGTAAAGCCTTGATTATGCCACCCGCTGAGTCGAGCAATTGCTCCCTTTCATCGGAAATCCTTATCGCGGGAAGCTTCCGGTTTGCCAGATGAGATTCGAGTTGACTGGCGAGGTAATGGACATTCACCACCGCTCGCTGCACGCCTGCAACATTTAAGGCATCCAGCCCCCAATCGATCAATGGTTTGCCGGCTACACTAACCAACGGCTTTGGAATCGTGTCGGTGATCGGCGCCATACGCTTGCCCAGACCTGCAGCCAGAATCATCGCAGTGCGAGGTATCATGCATCAATCCTTCCGGCGAGTATTCCGTGCTTATCGCACCAATCCTTGACCGGTGCCAGAGCAGGATGACCCATTGCCCTTTCAAGATAGGTCTGAATACGCGGGAGGTGCTTGAGATAAAATGGCTTTCCGTCACGCTCATCAAGGCGAACAAATATGCCGAGAATCTTGGCGTTTCTTTGTGCCGCCATGATGGCAAAGGCTTTTTTGAAATTAGCTTCGTCAAAAGCTACCGTTCCCGCGCGCCTTTCATCAATATAGGCGGCCAACAGAAAATCCTGTAACCCGGGCTCAATTGTCACCCTGGCATCCATGACCAGAGACGCAACGTCATAAGCTGCCGGTCCGATCATGGCATCCTGGAAATCGATCAGACCAACACTGTCCAAACCAACGCTGCCCGCTTGCCAAAGGATGTTGGGGGAATGAACATCGCGCAGGAGTAGGCTACACTCTACGTCATTTAGCTGGCTAAATACATTACTCCAAGCAGATGTATAAGAGCTCTTCAAGTCCGGACTTAGTGGAGCCTTATTCTTGCGTGGCACATACCAATCCGAGAGAAGCTCTACCTCAATCATCATTGCATCAAGATCGAAATCGTGAATTCGATGAGTGCTGCCGACCGTCACGGAAGTCGTATGGGGCCATTGTACCTGATGCAACTTGGCCAATACGCGTACGGTCGCTTCATAACGCTCGGGGACAGGTGCCCCAGCCTCGTCAAGAATGCCTTCACTACCAAGATTTTCGATCAGGAGAAATCCGTGCGGCAAATCCTCAGCATGGATTTTGGGAACCCTGAAGCCTTTGGATTCCAACAGCCGGTCGAGCGCAACAAAGGCATTCACAGACTGCGACAGATGCGCGATCTGCATATAGGTCTTGCCATCGCGCAAAATTGGGCCACCCGGATTATAGGGCGAGTTCATCAGGATAAGCGGAGTTTCACTGCCCGTAGAAATGGTTTCATAACCCCGTGCAGAGGCATCGCCCAGCAGGTAGCGCCGCTCGGCGTGCGGCAATCCCGCCTTTATCAGAAATGAGCGGATCAACATGGAGCGCTCAAGCCGGGCAATAAATTCAGCTTGGCCTTCAATAGTGGCTTTTCGCCCGGCTCCCTGATCCCGCAAAGTGATGTTCACGCTGACTGGAGGCAAAAAACCCTGTGCGCGTTCAGGCCATTCCACCAGCACAGCACCATCCAGAAGCGCTTCATCCAGACCAAGCTCGTCAATCTCGTCGGCAGCCGAAAGGCGATAGAGATCGACATGGCTGACAGGCAGCCGCAATTCCGGATATGATTGCACGATGGTAAAGGTCGGGCTCGGCACATCATAATCTGCATCGTCGGCGATCGTGCGGATCAACCCACGGGCAAAGGTCGACTTGCCCGCACCAAGATCCCCATTCAAGGTGACAAGATCACCCTTGCGCAAGCAAAGCCCGACGTCCTGACCCAAACGTGCCGTATCATCGGCGGTAGGAAGGTCGACAACCAACGACGTCATGCAGATTATTCGGCAGCGAGGCTGAAGGTACGCGCCTCCAGCGGGAAACGGCACGTAACCAGCGTACCCTTGCCGGCAGAACTGCTTATATCAACGGTTCCGCCATGCAATTCGACAAAGCCCTTGACGATAGAGAGGCCAAGGCCCGCACCACGTTTACGGCCGCCATTCGGATAGGGTTGGAAACGCTTGAAGATGCTGTCGAGAACATAGTCCGGCATGCCCGGACCGCTATCCATGACGCTGAACACCATTTCGCTCTGCTCACGCCAACATTTAAGGGTGATCGTACTACCCTCCGGCGCATAATTTGCAGCATTGCTGAGGAGATTTGCCAGGACCTGCTTGATGCGGGCGGCATCGGCACGGAATGAACCTGTGCCGGTCTCGATGCGCGTATCAAGCAGAATATTATGCTCCTTGAGGCGATCCGCGACTTTCTCGGACGCCACCGTAACTGCATCGGTGACCGACACATCGCTGATATCCAGTTCCATGATTCCCGCATCTACTGTTGCAAGATCGAGAATGTCATTGACGATGGTCAGCAGCACCGATGAGGAAGTGCCTATATGATCAAGGTAATCACGTTGGCGATCATTCAGCGGGCCGGTCATCGGCGTTTGCAGAAGCTCGGTAAAGCCCATGATGTTGGTCAGGGGCGAACGCAACTCGTAAGAAACATGCTGAACGAAATCGTTTTTCAGCTCGTCGGTGCGTTCAAGCGCTTCGTTCTTCTCTTTCAATGCGCGCTCAACCTGAACAGAGTCCGTCACATCGACAAAGGTCAGCATTGTCTGGCCATTAGGCAAAGGCGCCGTCGCGTAGGACAATATCTTGCCGGTCGTCAGTTCAATATGGCCGGAGAGCGAGCGGCGCTCATCATCAAATCCAGTGACCGTTGTTACAAAGGATTCCCAGTTGTCTTCGTCGGAAACGGGCTCGCACACCTGTCTGATTGCAGAAATATGCGTACCTTCGGCGACCTGCTCACTCTTGAGAGACCACAGCGACGCAAATGCGGGATTGGCAAGACGTACTTTTCCATCCGACCCGAACACCGCAACACCTTCTGCGAGGTAATCAAGCGTCTGACCCTGCACTTTTATCAGCGTGTTGTAGCGGCTTTCCAGTTCAAGCTTCTCGGTAAGATTTTCGAATACCCACGTAACCCCGCCTTTCGGCTGTGGGTTGACGATGACCCGCAATGTCCGGCCATCGGTCAAATGCCATACATATTCCTGCGATTCGATGGAATGATAAGCCGTCAGGACCTGCTCTTTCCAACGGCGCCAGTCAGGCTGCTCAGGCAATATTCCATCACTGCGGAAACGATCCAGCAACATGGCGTTATCCGGATTGCTTTCCAGAAACGGTGTCTCAAGCCCCCAGAGCTTCGCAAATGCCTGGTTGAAGAATTGCAGCTTGCGGTTCGCGTCAAACATGGCAACCGCAGAATTCAGCTGATCGAGCGTATCGGAGTGATTGAGCACAGTGCGCTTGAATTCTTCGCGTATCAGCTCCGTCTCGCTGATATCAATCGCCATGCCAACCGAACCATTGCTGGCGGTAATGTCGGTGACTGCAAATACATGCCTGTCACCAGCAATTACAGTCGATAGCTGATCATGAAACTTGCGATTCAAAGTCTTGTCACGCTCGATTCGCTCACGCGCCTGTATGCCGAAAAGTTCACGCCCATCGCGAACGGCGCTGCTTGGATCACGCTCATCCACGGCCTTGGCATAGGCAAGATTGACCCAGTCCAACTGGCCTTCACCGCCGCGGCTCCACGCGGGCATGTCAATTGCATCCAGCAATCCTCGCAAGGTCGCTACAGCTTCGCTGAGATGGTAGTTTTCCGTTTTAAGAAGAGCCTGCGCTGCCCGAACTTCGCCCGGGTTGATAAACCGCACGATGGCATAACCGCCTGAAGTACGGCCCTGCACCTCCAATGGCGCGCCCTTTGACGTTTCAATTGCTATGTCGAAAGGGCGAGCTTTTTCGCGCAATGCCGATACCGACCGGTCGAGCAGTGTGACCGACTCCACCCGTAACCAGCGGCCAAATGCGAGAAAAAGTGAGCGGCTTTCCGGAACGCCGATTTCAGGCGGCAAACTGCCAATGAGCGCTGGCGTAGCGGAATTGCCTTCCCAGACAATGACCCGCTGATCTTTAAGATTGAGCAAAGCTTCATTGCGCTGAACCGTAACGTTCAGATCGGCAACCTTGTCGCGCAAATGGCGATTCTCGTGGGCAATTCGGCTGCGCTCGCGAATTAGCCAGCCTGCGGAAAGCAATGCGGCGCCCATGGCACCCAAAAACATTGCGAACTGCACGACTTCAAATGTTCCGACCTTCATCCCGAAAGGGGCGTCGATAAGGCCAAGCACGTCTTCGGCACGGGCAGACAAGGAGGATGTCAAAAGAATTGGCAGCGCTGAAACCGCACTCAGCGCCCGGGTTTGCAGCCTGTTCAGCACCGATCGATTGTGTGCTGCATCTTCACTGCGAACATCACCGTTAATTCTCATGTCAATCGTCGCAGCCCCATCCAGACGAATGCCGGTAGCTCTTTTCCATCTGGTTTTCAGCCATTTGGCCCATCAAGAGCAACGTCATCCCGAATCACTACAATAAACCTTGAGGGAATCGACGGGAAGAACTATGCGCAAAAAAGAAAGCCGGAGAATTTGTCAATTCTCCGGCTTCTATATATTGTGGGTATATTCTAACTATATCAATATCTGTAGTGGTCAGACTTGAACGGACCCTTTGGAGTTACGCCGATATAAGCAGCTTGTTCTTCCGAAAGGACCGACAATTTCGCGCCAAGCTTGTCGAGGTGCAAGCGAGCGACCTTTTCGTCCAGATGTTTCGGCAGAACATAGACCTCATTCTTGTACTGCTCGCCACGGCTGTAAAGCTCGATCTGCGCCAGAACCTGATTGGTGAACGAGGCAGACATGACGAAGCTTGGGTGACCTGTCGCATTGCCCAGATTGAGCAGGCGTCCTTCCGAAAGCAACAGCAGGCGCTTGCCATCCGGGAAGGAAATCATATCGACCTGTGGCTTGATATTGTTCCACTTGAGATTGCGCAGAGCAGAAACCTGAATCTCGTTGTCAAAGTGGCCGATATTGCCAACGATGACCATGTCCTTCATCCGGCGCATGTCATCAATGGTAATGACGTCCTTGTTGCCGGTTGTGGTGATGATGATATCGGCCGTTGGCGCTGCGTCTTCCAGCGTAACAACTTCAAAGCCATCCATAGCGGCCTGCAATGCGCAGATCGGATCGACTTCCGTCACCTTGACGCGAGCACCGGCACCGAGCAGCGACTGAGCCGAGCCTTTGCCAACATCGCCATAACCGCAGACAACAGCAACCTTGCCAGCCATCATAACGTCAGTTGCGCGGCGAATGCCGTCCACCAGCGATTCCTTGCAGCCATACTTATTGTCGAACTTCGACTTGGTCACGCTGTCATTGACGTTGATGGCAGGGAACGGCAGGAGGCCCTTCTTCTGCAACTGATAGAGACGGTTGACACCTGTCGTCGTCTCTTCGGTTACGCCCTTGATTGCATCGCGCTGCTTTGAAAAGAAGCCCGGTGTTTCCTTCATGCGCTTCTTGATCTGCGCAAAAAGGATTTCCTCTTCTTCACTTTCAGGCTTCGAAAGAACATCTTCGCCAGCTTCGGCGCGCGCGCCGATAAGGATGTACATGGTGGCATCGCCACCATCATCAAGGATCATGTTGGATGGCTGACCATCCGGCCACTGGAAAATCTGGTCCGTATAGGTCCAATATTCTTCGAGCGACTCACCCTTGACCGCAAAGACAGGTGTTCCGGTAGCCGCGATGGCTGCCGCTGCGTGATCCTGCGTCGAGAAAATATTGCACGATGCCCAACGGACTTTCGCGCCGAGTTCCTGCAAGGTCTCGATGAGAACTGCGGTCTGAATTGTCATGTGCAGCGAGCCGGTAATGCGCGCGCCCTTGAGCGGCTGCGACTTACCGAATTCTTCGCGGCTGGCCATCAGACCTGGCATTTCGGTTTCAGCAATGTCCATTTCCTTGCGGCCCCATGCGGCCAGCTCAAGGTCTTTGACTACATAATCCTGCTTATCGGCCATCTTTTTTCAGCTCCGTCTTTGTTTTCTGATCGGCAAGGCCCAAGTTTTCAGACCGCCGGAGATGCGCTTGACTAGCAGATATGCCCCTCGCGCACAATGGGACATAAAGAAATCCTTATGCGTGCATATCCAGCACTGCATCAGGCCTCTGTTAGTGTTTGATAATTCGCCGCTTTATCTGAAGCGCAGGTTCTCTCGGGAGAGCTGATCTACCGACGTACAGCCCATGAGTTTCATGCCCCGCTCGACCTCAATTCTCAAAAGATCGACCGCGCGGTCCACACCTTCTTCGCCGGCAGCTGCCAGCGGGAACAGATAGTAACGCCCTACGCCAACCGCTTTTGCACCAAGAGAAAGAGCCTTGAGGATGTGTGTTCCACGTTGAACGCCACCGTCCATGATCACATCGATCTTGTCACCCACGGCGTCAACTATTTCGGCAAGCTGATCAAAAGCCGCACGTGAACCATCAAGCTGACGGCCACCGTGATTTGACAAGATTATTCCAGTGCAGCCGATATCGACGGCTCGCCTGGCATCGGCAACAGTCATGATGCCTTTAAGGCAAAACTGCCCGGACCACAGCTTGACCATTTCTTCCACGTCGTCCCAATCCAGCGAAGGATCAAGCATTTCAGTGAAATATTTGCTGATG
Source organism: Phyllobacterium sp. YR531 (assembly GCF_000282595.1). Lineage (GTDB taxonomy): Bacteria > Pseudomonadota > Alphaproteobacteria > Rhizobiales > Rhizobiaceae > Phyllobacterium. Next base: position 103,499 of record NZ_AKIZ01000035.1, on the reverse strand, counting down.
GACATGGCACCGCTTTCCATCTGCACATGTCCTTCAAGCTGCGGCAGCCGGAACTTCTCATGAGAGAGATAGTTGAGAGCCCACATCGGCTTGATGGCGAATTGCAGCATGCCGGCCAGATTGAGCTTGAAGGGAATAGAGAAGCCCGTTCGGCGGTCACGTTCACGATTGCCACCGGTGATACTGTCTACTGTCAGCATCATGACCTCGACGCCTGCACCTTTTGCCCGCTCCATCATAGCGCGGTTCAAACCGCGATCCTTATGGAAATAGAACTGATAGACTTGAGGCCCGCTATGCTGCTGGCGCAATTGCTCAAGATCCACGGTTCCCAAAGAGGACACACCAAACATCGTGCCATATTTGGAAGCCACATTGGCTACCGCATGCTCGCCGCGATGATGGAAAAGCCGCTGCAGAGCGGTAGGCGACAGGTAAAAGGGCAATGCCAGTTTCTGTCCCATGATCGTCACTGACATATCGACCGATTCAACGCCGCGAAGAACATTGGGCAGCAGGTCGCAGTTTTCAAAGCTCGCTGCGTTCCGGCGAAGTGTTACCTCATCGTCGGCTGCACCATCAATATAATCGAAAATCGGGCCGGGCAGGCGTTGTTTGGCTAAGGCTCTGAAGTCATGGAAATTATAGCAATCGCGCAGACGCATCAAAACCTCATGTCAACTTGATAAACAGGGAGATGGCCTTTGTGATCGATGATCAGGCTTCTTCACCGAATTTGTCGGCAATCAGCGCGCCAAGAGCTTTCATGACCTCAGGCGCCTGACGGCCCGATGCGCTGACCTTGATGCAGCATCCGGGCGACGCTGCAAGCATCATCAATCCCATGATGGAAGTGCCACCAACGGTCATGCCGTCTTTTTCTACACGGACATGGGCATCATATCCATCGACAAGCTGGACAAACTTTGCAGAAGCGCGCGCATGCAAACCGCGCCGGTTAACAATCTCGAACAGTTCGACGAGAGCATTTTCAGCATTAAATGTGCCAGTTGTTTCGGCAGTCAGGCGCATTCATTACCTCTATTTGGCTGTCAGCACCTGACTGGCGACATTGATGTATTTACGTCCGGCATCCTGGCTTTCTTTTAGGGAAGCCGCCATGTCGTTGGTAACCCGGACACTGGAAAGCTTGATCAGCATCGGCAGGTTGACCCCGGCGATAACTTCCACGCGTCCGGCCTCCATAACCGAAATTGCAAGATTGGATGGTGTTCCGCCAAACATATCAGTGAGGATAATGACGCCCGAGCCATTGTCGGCACGTGCAACCGCATCAACGATATCTCGCCGGCGTTGCTCCATATCATCATCCGCACCGATCGAGACGGTCTCCAGATATTCCTGCTGCCCGACCACATGCTCAACCGCATGATGAAACTCTTCGGCCAGTCTTCCGTGCGTCACAAGCACGAGTCCGATCATTCTGAAACTGCTCCTGTCGCGCCAGCCCGTTGAAGAGTAGGCTTTTTTCTGCGCTCTAAAAATGCCCCGTTTGGCAGGTGTCGCATTCTGGCAGGACGAATCACGAAGGCAAGCAGAAAATGTCATACACATGGCAGTCAGTCATTTTATCGCAGGATAACTGAATAAGCCGCTGAATTGGCCCGATTATTTTTTCCATTCTGGTTTGAACAACCATGCTTCGATCGACCGGCAGGCGGATTCAACTTCGCCGGCGGGCAGTTTCAGCTGCGTAATTGCGACGCCTTGCAGTTCAGCAATAGTGTTTTCATGCATTCGTGGAGCTTGTGCTGGCTCAACCAGATGCACCAAAAGATGAATTACTGCACGCGGCTCAAAAGCAACCTGATGCAATCCAGACCCTCTTACCTCCAATCCGCCACGAAGTGTTTCCGGCGTCGTGCAGAGCAGGCGTCCAGATACTGCCTGCAGCAGACATTGGTCATCGCTTATTAGAGTGGCGTATTGTGCGCTGGCAGAGGCTCTATCAATAAGAGCATTTGCAATGGATGATTTGCCAGAACCCGAAGCTCCCGTGATGATTATACCGCGGTCGCTAATGACAAGCGCCGTCGCATGGATCAATTCCCCTGCCAGTGCGCTCATGCCTCAACCGGCAAAATGGCAATGAACCTCGCACCAAGATAATTATCCGGATTTGCAGGATCTATAATGTTCTCAGCATTAAGCGTGCCGCCGTGGGCTTCTATGATCTGGCGGCTGATCGAAAGGCCAAGACCGGAATTTTGACCGAACGCTTCGCCCGCCGGGCGATCCGTATAGAAACGTTCGAATATCCGATCAATCTGCTCGACGCGAATGCCGGGTCCATTGTCCTCGACAAGGATGCGAACTCTGTCGCCCAAATGCTGGAGCGTTACTGTGATTACGCCATCATCTTCCGGAACGAAGGATCGCGCATTCTCGATCAGGTTGGAAACGACCTGCCCCAAGCGCAGATCATGCCCAACGACAAAGAAGCCCTTGCGGTTGTTGGGCAGCTTGTCGACAACGAATTCGATCCGCGTGTCTTTCTTGTTGCGGCGGACTTCCCGCGCAGCAATTACCAGATTGCCCAACAGGAACTTGAGGTCCACATGTTCGGAATCTTCACGCGCAAGTTCTGCATCAAGCCTGGATGCGTCGGAGATATCCGTGATTAATCGGTCAAGGCGGCGTACGTCATGCTGAATGACATCCATCAACCGTTTGCGGGAATCGTCATTCTTGGCCAATGGCAAAGTTTCAACAGCGCTTCGCAGCGAAGTAAGCGGGTTTTTCAACTCGTGGCTGACGTCAGCGGCAAAGCTTTCTATCGATTCGATCCTCGCGTAAAGCGCGTTGGTCATATCGCGGATGGATGTCGAAAGGTGTCCTATCTCATCTTGGCGCTCGGAAAAATCAGGGATTTCTTCCCGGTTCTTTACCCCGTGGCGAACGCGATCTGCGGCGGCAGCAAGCCGGCGAAGCGGATTGGCAATTGTGGAAGCCAGAAACAGCGACAGGATCGCCATGACCAGAGCTGCAACCGTAAACACGCGGATGATTGCGTAACGCTCGCCCTGAACGATCTTATCAATGTCGCCGCCTTCAGTTGATAGCAGCAAAACGCCAAGCACTGCACGGAACCGCTGGATCGGTACAGCGACAGAGACGATCTGCTCGCCTTTTTCAGTCATGCGCACGATAGTTGCCGGCTGCCCTGTCAAAGCCTTGACGATCTCCGGATAGGACGAGCCGTTCCCGCCGGGAAGCTCCTGATAGACTGGCAGATCGCTTCTGCGCAAAAGCCTTGTCATGCGATTGGTAAGGCGCTCAAAGAAACTGGGCTCTTCCCCGTCAATCGGGGGCAGATCATAGCGCAGGACCTGCCCGCGCGAGTAAAGGTGGCGCGAATCAAGCAGGAGATTCGAATCCCGGTCATAGATTCGCGCACGGGTCCGCGTGGGCGAAATCAGTCGGCGCAAAACCGGCGCGACACGCTCGGGATTGATTGGGAAATCCAGATTATCCAGAACATCCGGCGATGGCGTGATGCTTTGCCCCGCCTGAAGCTCCAGAAGCTTTTCCGGATCAATCGCAATGGAGTTGGTGTCGACCGTCGCTGATGAAGCGATTGCACCGGCGATGATTTCACCCTGCGTCATCAAGCTTTCGACGCGTGCATCAATCAATCCATCACGGAACTGATTGAGATACATGATACCGGAAAGCAGCACGGCCAGACCTGCAAGATTCAGGAAAAGGATGCGCCGCGTCAGACTTGAGAAAAGGTAATTGCCAAAAACGCGATTAAGCGGCTTGAACAGCCGTCGCAGGGCAAGCGAGCGCTTCCGGCGCATGACGGCGCTCTTGCGCGTAATATTGCCGCCTCGCAGTTCGGCTACCATCTTGGCCTCAAAACATTCGGAACAGGCTGCCTCTTCGCATTCATAACGCGTCGAGACAACCATATTTTATAAACAGATCGCCAGAGAATTAAGACTCGAAATGGCGATCTGCCTTTATTATTCGCATCGGATTATCCGAAAACCGGTAACTACTTTTCGGTCCGATGCGCCATCACGTCGCTTTGAAAGCAGGATCGCCCGCAATCAGGTCTCACGAAAGCGATAACCAACGCCATAAAGCGTTTCAATCATATCGAAGTCATCGTCAACAACCTTGAACTTCTTGCGCAGGCGCTTGATGTGGCTGTCAATTGTACGATCATCAACATAGACCTGCTCGTCATAAGCGGCATCCATCAAGGCATCGCGGCTTTTAACGACGCCAGGACGCTGTGCCAATGAGTGCAAGATGAGGAACTCGGTAACTGTCAGCGTTACTGGTTCGCCCATCCATGTGCAGGTATGACGCTCCTGATCCATGACCAGCTGGCCACGTTCAAGCGACTTGGCCTGAACACTACCCGGCTTTGCACCACTTTCGCGTGCAGCAACACGGCGAAGAACAGCCTTCACACGCTCGACCAGCAGACGCTGTGAAAACGGCTTGGTGATGAAATCATCAGCGCCCATTTTCAAACCAAACAGTTCGTCGATCTCATCGTCCTTTGAGGTAAGGAATATAACCGGGAGATCAGATTTCTGGCGCAAACGGCGCAGAAGCTCCATGCCATCCATACGCGGCATCTTTATATCGAAAATCGCGAGATTGGGCGGGCGGGCGGTCAGGCCATCCAATGCCGACGCACCATCTGTATAGGTCTCTACGCGATAACCTTCCGACTCCAGTGCTATGGATACGGATGTCAGAATGTTGCGGTCGTCATCGACGAGCGCAATAGTCTGCATTGCGGGTACTTCCCTCATGCCCTGCCTTCCTATGTGCTTCAAACCTGTGCGCTTGTGCCGGACAAATTAGGTACAAAATGTGGCACAGAACGCAAACCTTGTCATCCAATCACTTTTACAGGTGTTTTTCGTATCTGAATGAGAGTGGCAGGATGACGTAAGTTTAAACCGATTTAAAAAAAATTAAAATCTTTAAATCGATTAAACATTTGAAACTGTTTGATTTTTCTGCTTTTGACCAAATCTAGTCGCATTCTGCATTGAACATGTGAAATGGGATTAACCAAAGATTTGACCTATGCACCCTTCTTAAACAATGGCGGACAGATGACTAGAGAGATCGGCATCCATAACGCGGCAATCGCGCTCGGCACCTCAGGATTACAGGGCGTTTCGGCGGCCTATTATAATCTTGGAACAGCAGAACTCTATGAGGAAACATTGCGCCGCGGCGAAGCTGTTCTGACAGCTCAAGGTGCACTCGTAGCCCGTACCGGCCAGCATACAGGCCGCTCCCCCAAGGACAAATTCGTTGTTCGTGATGAATCCACCGAAAACAAAGTCTGGTGGGACAACAATGCCGCGATGACGCCTGAGGCTTTTGAGTTGCTTTATGCGGATTTCATGGAGCAGGCGAAGGGCAAGGAACTGTTTGTGCAGGATCTCGTCGGCGGTGCCGATGAAGACTACAAACTCAACACGCGAGTCATCACGGAATTTGCGTGGCACTCCCTGTTCATCCGCAACCTGCTGATCCGTCCTGAACGCGAAGCGCTCTCGGACTTCGTTCCGCAGATGACAATTATTGATCTGCCATCTTTCCGTGCAGACCCGGCAAAACACGGCACACGAACAGAAACAGTTATCGCGGTAGACCTTAATCGCCTTATCGTTCTGATCGGCGGTTCTGCATATGCCGGTGAGATGAAGAAATCTGTCTTCACGGCACTCAACTACATTCTGCCGGCAAAAGGCGTCATGCCAATGCATTGCTCGGCCAATGAAGGCCCTGATGGCGACACTGCCGTATTCTTCGGACTTTCCGGTACAGGCAAGACCACGCTTTCGGCTGATCCAACCCGCACACTGATTGGCGATGATGAGCATGGCTGGGGCGAGCATGGCGTGTTCAATTTCGAAGGCGGCTGCTATGCAAAGACAATCCGCCTTTCGGCGGAAGCTGAGCCGGAAATCTTCGCAACGACACAGCGTTTCGGCACTGTGCTTGAGAACGTTGTTCTGGACGAAAAACGCCAGCCTGACTTCAATGACGGTTCGCTGACAGAGAACACGCGCTGCGCCTATCCACTCGACTTCATTCCAAATGCCTCGAAGTCAGGGAAAGCCAGTCATCCAAAGAATATCATCATGCTCACGGCTGATGCGTTCGGCGTCATGCCACCCATTGCCAAGCTCACTCCGGCTCAGGCGATGTATCACTTTCTTTCCGGCTATACTGCAAAGGTTGCCGGTACCGAGCGCGGCGTAACCGAGCCCGAAGCAACGTTCTCGACATGTTTCGGCGCACCATTCATGCCCCGGCATCCGTCAGAATATGGCAATCTGCTGCGTCAGCTGATTGCGGATCACAATGTAGACTGCTGGCTGGTAAATACCGGCTGGACAGGCGGCGCTTATGGCATTGGTAAGCGCATGCCGATCAAGGCAACGCGTGCACTATTGTCCGCAGCGCTTGACGGCTCCCTGAAGAATGCTGACTTCCGTACGGATCCGAATTTCGGTTTTGCAGTGCCTGTTGCAGTAAACGGCGTTGACAATTCCATTCTCGACCCACGTTCAACTTGGGCTGACAAGGCTGGCTATGACGCACAGGCAAACAAGCTTGTCGACATGTTCATCCGCAACTTCGGCAAGTTTGAAAGTCACGTTGACAGCGATATTAAAGCCGCTGCGCCGCATACGCCCGTTGCCGCGGAATAAAGCTGCAACTTTGAATATGAAAGCCCCGCCCAATGCGGGGCTTTTTTCATGGCAGCTCCTCTTTCGGAATGGTTCTTCCAGAGAATCAAAGTTTAGGCTACCAATCCGCCATGGAAGAAAGCCGCAGCAGGATTAAAATCACCAATCGAATCTGGATCGATGAAAGCGATCTGGAAGAGAATTTCATTCGTTCTGCAGGCCCCGGCGGTCAAAATGTCAACAAGGTGTCCACTGCCGTGCAGTTGCGGTTCTACGCCGTCAGAGCAGGATTGCCGGATGACGTATTGGCTCGACTAATCTCGCTTGCCGGCCAGAGGGCCACCAAGGATGGCGAGGTTCTGATCGAGGCGAACCGTTTCCGCACGCAGGAACGCAACCGCCAGGATGCACGCGAACGTATGGTGGCGCTGATTTCAAAGGCTGCTGAACCGCCCCCACCGCCTCGTAGAAAAACCCGCCCGACAAAAGGTTCGATCGAGCGTCGGCTGAAAGAAAAATCAGGCCGCTCAGGCGTTAAAAAGATGCGTGGCAAGGTTCAGGGCGACTAGTCGGGATCAAATAGGCTCGCACCGCGTTATGATGTGGGTTCAAATCATTCTTTCCAAAGCGGGCGTGAAATGTCACAACAATGCCTGTCGATTTGAACAATCAACAAGGAGCCAGTCATGGGACTATTTGATTTCGTTAAATCCGTAGGTAAGAAAATCGGTATTGGCGATGAAGAGCCGAGCGCCGAGGATCTCAAAAAGGAGCTGGACTCCCACAAACTGGGCACCGAAAACGTTGAAGTCGTTGTCGAAGGCGACAAGGCCGTTCTAAAGGGCAATGTCACCAATCAAGAGATTCTCGAAAAGGCGATCATAGCTGTCGGCAATTCGCTTGGTGTCTCAAAAGTGGACACAGGTGGTCTGACGGTTGATCAGACAACAACAGGTTCCGTCGCTAAAGCGCCAGTGTTCTACACGGTCAAGAAGGGCGACAATCTCTGGAAGATCGCTGAATCCCAGTATGGCAAGGGAAAAGGTGCCAAGAACACACTCATCTTCGAAGCCAACAAGCCCATGCTGAGCCATCCGGACAAGATTTACCCGGGGCAGGTTTTGCGTATTCCTGAACTCAGCTAAATCAGGCTTCATGAATCCACAGGCCCGGTGCTTTGCGCCGGGTTTGTTTTTTAGGGCGCAGATCAATGCTACTGCTTGCACCGGGCATTCGTTATTTTCCGGACTATTTCAGCCAGCAACAGCAGGCTTCCCTGCTTGACGATGTACGGGCCATCGTAACCACATCTCCGCTTTACGTTCCGGCCATGCCAAAGACCGGCAAGGAAATGAGCGTCCGCATGACCAATTGCGGTGCGCTTGGCTGGGTTACCGATAAAGAGCGTGGTTATCGCTATCAGGCCACCCATCCGGTTACTGATCGACCATGGCCAGCCATACCATCAATGCTATTGGACCTCTGGAACAGTGTCGGCGACTATCCGCAATCTCCCGAGGCTTGCTTGATCAATTTTTACTCCGAGGCGGCAAAAATGGGTCTGCATCAGGATCGCGACGAGCAAAATCTTCAAGCGCCGGTGGTTTCCGTATCGCTGGGAGACACCTGTCTTTTTCGCTTCGGCGGCACCAACCGCAATGACCGGACACAATCCATCAAGCTTTCAAGCGGCGATGTCGTCGTGTTGGGCGGAGAAGGCCGCCTGGCATTTCACGGGGTGGACCGCATCTATCCCGGCACTTCGACCTTGCTGAAGAACAGTGGCCGGATCAATCTTACACTCAGGCGCGTCACAGCTTCCTGAGCGCAACCTCTTCCACAAGATGATTATTGCCTTTGCGCAGGATAAGATCGGCCCGCGGTCTTGTGGGCAAGATATTCTCGCGCAAATTCTTCAGGTTGATATTGGCCCATAGGCTTTCGCCGATGGCTCTGGCGGAATCATCCGAGATTGTCGAATAGCGATGGAAGAACGAGCTTGGGTCCTTGAACGCGGTCTCACGCAGACGCATGAAGCGATCAATGTACCATTTATGAATCTGCTCTTCGTCCGCATCGATATAGATCGAGAAATCGAAGAAATCCGAAACGAAAGGCACCATCTTGCCGTCTTCGGGCAGGTCTCGAACCTGCAGCACATTGATACCTTCGAAAATCAAGATATCCGGCGCGTCAACGGTCTGAAACTGACCCGGCAGCACATCGTAAGTCAGATGTGAATAAAGCGGAGCATTGACGTTGCGCTGTCCTGCCTTGATCTGTGAAAGGAAGCGCAGCACCATTCCCACATCATAGCTTTCCGGAAATCCCTTGCGCTCCATCAGGCCTTTGGAACGCAGCACGTCATTGGGATAGAGGAACCCGTCTGTCGTGACTAGATCAACCTTGGGGCTGGAAGGCCAGCGGGCAAGAAGTTCCTTCAGCACGCGCGCCGTGGTCGATTTACCCACCGCAACCGAACCTGCAACACCGATGATAAAAGGCGTTTTGAATGCATCGCCGGTATTGAGAAATTGACGCCGCTGATAAAATAGAAGCTGGCTTGCCTCGACATGCGCTGAAAGCAGTCGGGATAGCGACAGATAAATCCGGCTGACCTCATCTAGGTCAATCGGATCGTTCAATGAGCGTAGTCTTTTGATTTCCTCATAGGTCAGAGTGATGGGGGTGTCGGCACGAAACTCTGCCCAACGTTCAGCGCTGTAAAAGCGATACGGAGAGAATTCGCTAGGTGCCAATTGATCCACGACGTCACCTTCCGCCAGTCCGGTCGCCTGCCTTTCACTCGCTGGAGCCTTGAACATGGTTTAGCCCTGCCCCCGCGAAGCTTTTTCCTCAAGTCCAGTCTGGCTTGTCCTGTGCTGCAATTCCTGCAGAACCTCATCAAGCTTGATGCCGGAAATTCCAAGAACCACTAGCAGATGATAGAGCAAATCCGCGCTTTCTGAAATAACACCCTGTCTGTCGCCCGAAACAGCTGCGATGACAGTTTCCACCGCTTCCTCACCCAGCTTCTGACTGGCTTTACCAATCCCTTTGGTATGGAGGCTGGCAGTGTAGGATTTGATATCTGTGGAACTGGCGCGTGTCGCTACGATACGTTCCAGATCTGCCAAAGTGAATGCAGTCATCAAAACTCTCCAGTCAACGCACGGGATCAAGCCGCATCGGGATGCCGGCCGCCGCCATATGCGCTTTGGCTTCTGCGATCGTATAAGTCCCGAAATGGAAAATGGATGCGGCAAGCACTGCAGAAGCATGGCCCTCGCGAATCCCCTCGACCATATGGTCAAGATTACCAACGCCACCTGACGCTATGACAGGTACGCGAACAGCATCAGCAATCGCACGCGTGACAGGTATGTCGTAGCCGATCTTCGAGCCATCCCGGTCCATCGACGTCAAAAGGATCTCTCCCGCGCCCAGGTCCACTACTTTTCTGGCAAACTCGACAGCATCTATACCAGTCGCCTGGCGCCCGCCGTGGGTGAAGATTTCCCAGCGATCAATCTCTTTTGCTCCGGACACCTTCTTGGCATCTATAGCGACCACAATGCATTGATTGCCGAACTTGTCCGCCGCTTCTGCAATAAAATCAGGATTAACCACCGCAGCCGTATTGATTGACACCTTGTCTGCACCAGCGAGCAGCAGTTTGCGGATATCTGCAACCGTACGTACACCACCCCCAACGGTCAGCGGCATAAAACACTGTTCTGCAGTACGGGCGACCACATCGAATATCGTCTCACGATTATCCGATGAGGCAGTGATGTCGAGAAAACAAAGTTCGTCCGCACCGGCGGCATCATAGGCTTTCGCTGCTTCTACCGGGTCACCAGCATCGATCAGATCGACGAAATTCACGCCTTTGACGACACGTCCGTCCTTTACGTCGAGACAGGGTATAACGCGTGCTTTCAGAGTCATGCCGCACGCTCCCTTGCCTGCCGCAGTACGTCCAGCGCCTCTTCAGGGTCAATGCGCCCATCGTAAAGCGCGCGGCCCGAAATGGCCCCTTCAAGCTTGTGCGCGTCAGGCATGGTCATACGAACGATATCCGCAATCGATGCGAGCCCGCCCGAGGCAATCACGGGAATCGAAACTGCTTCGGCAACCTGCAGCGTAGATTCCCAGTTTATGCCGGCCAGAATTCCGTCCCGGTCGATATCGGTATAGATGATCGCCGCAACACCAGCGCCTTCGAATTTCTTCGCAAGCTCAATAACGCCTAGCGTTGAAGCCTCTGCCCAACCTTCGACTGCAACCTTGCCGCCTTTGGCATCAATACCGACTGCAACTTTTCCTGGAAATCGCTTGCAGGCCTCGAGGACCAGCGCGGGATCACGAACAGCAATCGTACCGAGAATAACGCGAGACAGGCCTTTTGCCAGCCAAGCCTCAATGTGGTCAAGCGTACGGATTCCACCGCCAAGCTGAACGGGGTTCTTTGTTGCTTTAAGGATTGCTTCGACAGCAGCACCGTTGACCGATTCACCAGCGAAGGCACCATTGAGATCCACGACATGGAGCCACTCGAACCCTTGATCCTCAAATGCCTTGGCCTGCGCCGCCGGATCAGTGTTGTAGACTGTCGCCTGTTCCATATCGCCAAGTTTCAGCCGGACGCATGTGCCGTCCTTCAAATCAATTGCTGGAAAAAGGATCATGGATTCCACCTCAAGAAATTGCCTATCAGTGCCAAGCCCAAAGCCTGGCTCTTTTCCGGATGGAACTGTGTCCCGGCCATATTGTCATTGGCGACGGCCGCAGTGATCGCACCACCATAGTCGGTAACAGCAAGCACGTCGTTTTCTATTGCCGTATCCAGAAAATACGAATGGACGAAATAGGCATGCAGACCCTTTGGACCGGTTTCAATGCCGTCAAACAAAGGATGCGGACGCGTAAGGCGAATGGTATTCCAGCCGATCTGCGGAATTTTCAACGCCGGATCAGACGGTACCATTTCGCGCACATCGCCTTTGATCCAGTCAAACCCGGTCGAAATGGTTTTCTCCAGCCCGCGTGACGACATCAGCTGCATGCCAACGCAAATACCCAGAAACGGGCGCGCTCTTTTAATCGCTACTTCGTTGATAGCGTCTACCATGCCTTCCACCGCATGTAATCCACGGCGGCAATCGGCATAAGCGCCTACTCCCGGCAGTACTATGCGATCGGCTGTGCGTATACGCTCTGCATCGGCAGTCAGATCAATGGTTGCACTGATGCCGCTTTCATAAGCGGCGCGTTCAAAGGCTTTGGTGGCCGAGCGCAGATTACCCGAACCATAATCAATAATGGCAACGCGCATGTTCAATTCTCTCCACGATGGCTGACAAGGCCAACCATGCCGCCAACGACAGGTTTGAAACCTGTCGCTTGAAGGGGCATATCAACTTTGGCTGCCCGTTCGCTTGGTTGCTCTGCAACAAAGTCTTCGCCATAGAAATAAGCAATCTCGGCATCACTCGCATTGGCAGCATCCACGACAGCGCGTTGCTCGAAACCCTTGCGCTCAAGCTTCGCATAACGCCAGCGACTTGCCTCCAGCCCAACGAGTAGGGAAAGCAACGCCGTAACAACGGCTGCCATATCCGCATGGCCAGTGTAGGAACCGACCATCGAAATGGCGATGGTTGCCACGAGTACCAATACGGCTTCAAACCACAACCTCTGCAATAGCAGCCACGGCACAGGGAAAATGAAACCCAGCCAGGCAAAGCCATCCCGGATGAAAACTGTGCGGTCTTCATCCGGTTGGCCGTTACGTAACTGCGGCGTCAGCACAACAAAGCTGGCCATAACTCAGCCTTTCAAACTGCCCTTCGTTGAAGGAATAGCATCCTTCTGGCGAGGGTCGGTTTCAATTGCGTGCCGTAACGTACGAGCAACGGCCTTGAAGCATGTCTCAGCGATATGATGGTTGTTCTCGCCATAGAGATTGGCGATATGTAGGGTAATCCCGGCATTCTGAGCCAGGGCATGGAAGAACTCCCGCACCAGTTCCGCATCAAACGTGCCGATTTTTGGTGCCGAAAACTTCACGTGCCAGATGAGGTAAGGGCGGCCCGATACGTCCAGCGCAGCGCGTGTCAACGTTTCGTCCATAGCAAGATCAAGCGAGGCATAGCGATTAATGCCTCGGCGCTCACCCAAAGCTTTTGCAATAGCCTGACCAATGGCAATACCCGTGTCTTCTACAGTATGGTGATCATCAATATGCAGATCGCCATTGGCCTTGATATCCATATCAATCAGCGAATGACGCGAGAGTTGCTCCAGCATATGATCAAAGAAACCGACACCTGTTGCAATGTTGAATGCACCGGTGCCATCCAGATTGACCGAAACGGCAATGCTGGTTTCCTTGGTTGTCCGCTCTACCTTTGCTTCACGCGTGTTGACGCTGGCCATGCCTTTATCCCACTGGAGAAATATCTTTAATTGTGGCCTTCTAAAACACGAATGCCAAATCTCCAAATGCTTTGATGGCTTACGGTTATAGAGTCATTTGCATTTCTGTAGCGGCATCATACATAAGTGGAACAGAAGGGGTTCGATATGCTGCCATATGGGGCATGAACCGGACCCGCTTTAAGGAGCCTGAGATATGCAAGAACACAACCCCTCCACCATGTACGGGACTACCATTGTGACCGTCCGCAAAGGCGGCAAGGTAGTCATTGCCGGTGATGGACAAGTCAGCCTCGGCAATACCGTGATGAAAGGCAATGCCCGCAAGGTTCGCCGTATCGGAAAAGGCAATGTCATTGCCGGTTTCGCTGGTGCGACCGCAGATGCCTTTACATTGCTTGAGCGACTTGAATCCAAGCTTGAACAATATCCCGATCAGTTGATGCGTGCCTGTGTCGAACTCGCCAAGGATTGGCGTACCGACCGTTATTTGCGCCGTCTTGAAGCCATGCTGCTGGTCGCCGACAAATCTGTGACACTGGCACTCACCGGCAATGGTGACGTGCTTGAACCTGAATATGGCGTGATGGCTATCGGTTCCGGCGGAAATTTCGCTTTGGCAGCGGCCAAGGCACTTTTGGATACGGACAAGAACGCAGAAGAAATTGCACGCACTGCAATGCAGATTGCGGCCGATATCTGCATATACACCAATACGAACGTAACGCTTGAGAGCCTCGATGCAGCCTGAAACTGAAGCTGGGACCAAGTTCCGTTACCGCTTCATTCCGGTTGAGCCACGCCATCTGAACATGATTTCGGAATGGCTGGCAGAGCCGCATGTGGCGCAATGGTGGAATGAAGACCCGGACAAGGAAATAGCCGAGATCGCCAATCATATGGACAGTATTTCGGTTGAACCCTTCATTATCATGCTTGGCGATGAACCGATTGGCTATCTGCAGACCTATGATCCGCACCTTGAAGATGACCACCCTTATCAGGACCAGCCCGGCGGTACGCTGGGAATGGACCTTTTTATCGGTGAGCCGGATCTGATCGGGAAAGGTCATGGAGCGCGACTGATCGACGAATTCGTATCGCTGCTTTTCGAAGAAGGCGTGCCGCGCGTCATCATCGATCCAGACCCAGCCAACAGGCAGGCAATCCGGGCTTATGAAAAAGCGGGCTTTATCGCTTTTGACACAAGAACATCAATCTATGGTCCCGCCCTCATGCTGGCACGGGATAATTTTGAAATTTGGCCCGACGACGGGCAGGAAGAAACGAGAATCCAATGACAACATTTTCTCCAAGAGAAATCGTCTCTGAGCTTGATCGCTATATTATCGGCCAGAACGACGCAAAACGTGCCGTTGCTATTGCGTTACGTAACCGTTGGCGCCGTCAGCAACTGGAAGGCCAGATGCGCGAAGAAGTCATGCCCAAGAACATTCTGATGATTGGACCGACCGGCGTTGGCAAAACGGAAATTTCCCGCCGCTTGGCGAAACTGGCCGGTGCGCCCTTTATCAAAGTCGAAGCGACCAAATTCACAGAGGTCGGTTATGTGGGCCGTGATGTCGAGCAAATCATTCGCGACCTGGTTGAAGTTGCCATTGGCCTTGTGCGTGAGAAGAAACGTGAGGACGTGAAGGCCAAGGCCCATGTCAATGCGGAAGAACGTGTGCTTGACGCTTTGGTCGGCAAAACTGCCAGCCCTGCAACCCGTGACAGCTTTCGCAAGAAGTTGCGCGATGGTTTGATCGACGACAAGGAAATCGAAGTCGAGATCGCGGATACCGGCTCGCCAAGTTTCGAGCTTCCCGGCATGCCGGGTGCCAATATCGGTGTGCTCAACCTCAGCGACATGCTTGGGAAAGCCATGGGCGGTCGCACCAAGACTGTTAAGACCACTGTCAAGGAATCCTACGGCGTTTTGATCAATGACGAGTCAGACAAGCTGCTCGATCAGGACCAGATTACCCAGGAAGCGCTGCGTTCCGCGGAAAATGACGGTATCGTCTTCCTTGACGAGATCGACAAGATTGCAGCACGTGATGGCGGGATGGGCGCCGGCGTCTCACGCGAAGGCGTGCAGCGCGATCTGCTTCCTTTGGTTGAAGGAACTACTGTCGCAACCAAGTATGGGCCGATCAAGACAGACCATATTCTGTTCATCGCATCGGGTGCATTCCATGTTTCCAAGCCTTCCGATCTCCTGCCGGAATTGCAGGGCCGCCTGCCTATTCGTGTAGAGCTGAGCGCTCTTACCCGGGATGACATGCGCCGCATTCTCACTGAGCCGGAAGCAAGCCTGCTGAAGCAATATATCGCGCTCATGGCAACTGAAGAGGTCAAGCTGGACATTACAGACGATGCGATTGACGCATTGGCAGATATTGCCGTCGACCTTAACTCGACGATAGAAAATATCGGCGCGCGCCGTCTCCAGACAGTCATGGAGCGCGTGCTCGACGAGATTTCCTTCAGTGCGCCTGATAAATCAGGGGCCGAATACACTGTCGATGCAAAATATGTCCGGGAGACCATTGGCGACATGGCCAAAAATGCTGACCTGTCCCGGTTCATTCTCTAAGGAAACCTTCCTCAGATTATGCCAAACAAAGAAATTGCGATGGGAAACCATCGCGATTTCTTATTAATAGGCAGGCCGCGGCAAGAGTGCCGTTTAAGTATGTGGACGGCGTGGGATGAGTTGCCCGCTTCCCACACCGTGACGAGACTCGACGTCTTGAACTGAGGTTTTTCTGGCTTTCATTGAAACAAGCCGCTATTGCGGGCCTCTGACTGGATTTCTGGATCGATGATGAAACGAACCCTGCGCCTCATAGCAACCAGCTGCTTGCTGTTTTCTGCAACTGTCCAATCGACGCTGGCTGTAACAGTCGTGCCCGAAGGCAATCGCAATGCGAGCCAGCCGGGCGTCCCCGCCGCATCTGCCAAGCGGACGCGCGAGATGAATACGACCTATGAGGCAAAATACCAGAAAATCTATGGATTGCTCAAAAGCGATTCAAAGCTGCGGTCGAAGATCGCCAGTGTTTCGAGAACCTACGGCATTGATCCGGTTCATGTCGCTGGTGCGCTCATCGGCGAACATACCTACAATGTTGATGCCTATGACAGGCTGCAGACCTATTATGTCAAGGCTGTTTCTTATTTGAAACAAGGTCTCAGCTTTGACTATAAGGGCGAAAGCATTGGGGATTTCGTCAAGCGTCCCCAGTTTGCTGAATGCAACAAATTCAAAGACAGTCTTCGCCTTTGGTCATGCCGGGAGAATGTCTGGGACAATAATTTCCGTGGAAACAATATTGGCGGAACAAGCTATCCCAATAATCGTCTGAGCGCGGTTTTCTTTCAGCCATTCTATGCAGGCCAAAGCTTCGGTCTGGGGCAGCTTAGCCCTCTTGTCGCTTTGCAAATGACGGATATGGTCAACCGTTATTCGGGCCTGCCCAAACTAGATGCCGATCATGCAACCGAGGTCTACAAGACAATTATGGACCCTGATCTGACGTTGCCCTATATGGCGGCGACACTGAAGCACTCAATTGATGTTTACCGCCGCGTCGCGGATCTCGACATTTCCAAAAATCCCGGCCTGACAGCAACACTCTATAATACGGGCGGTGCTGATTCCCGGGCACGTACCCTTGCCAGTATAAATGCCCA
The DNA here is from genome assembly GCF_000282595.1 of Phyllobacterium sp. YR531. Classification (GTDB taxonomy): domain Bacteria; phylum Pseudomonadota; class Alphaproteobacteria; order Rhizobiales; family Rhizobiaceae; genus Phyllobacterium. The sequence goes on along the minus strand of NZ_AKIZ01000035.1, from coordinate 86,661 downwards.
ACGTTCTGCCAATGGCGAGCCACTGCAAATGCCGGAAGAAAACTATTATGGCTGGCTGGTCAATGAGAAGATGGATCAGCTCAAAGCGCTGTTCTAGCGGCAGTTCAACGCTTGCGCCTGTCAGGCAATGATTTCAGCTTGGCAATGAACATTTTCGCAGTGTCGGAATCCACATCCGCAATTCTCATTGAGAGCAGGTTGGCCAGCTCCGTCACGGATGGCGAAAGACCTCCGGTATCAATGGTTACACGGGGTTGCGAAATCAGCGCCAATCGCTGCAATTCTTCCGCCTCATCCCAGATGATATTGAAATATTGGATGATGCGCTGAAGCTTATCCCATGTGGGCTGGCCACGGCGTCCATGTTCGAGTGCCGAAAGATAAGCCGCGGAAACACCTATCGCCTTGGCCATTTCCTTTTGCGACACGTTCCGCGCCTGCCGCAACTCCCGCAACTTTTCTCCAAACGGTGTCATGGGGCTTCACGCCGCATGCGAACATAAATTGCACCCGTTCCGCCGTGATTGCGCGCTGCATCTTCATAGCCATTGACCAGAATACGAAAAGCCGGTGTCGCAAACCATAGGGGCACTGCCTGACGAAGTACGCCATCGCTACCGAAAGACGCGCCCTTGCCGGTTATCACCAGAACGTGGCGCAGTTTGCGTAAATGCGCCCGTTGCAGAAAACCAAGCAGCAAGCCATAGGCCTCGCTCTGTGTCAGCCCATGCAGGTCGATACGGCCCTCAATGACAACGCGCCCTTTTGCGATTTTCTTATGGGTGGGCTTGTCGATTGGATGAAGCAGGTGCGGACGCGGTGTCGGTTTTACCGGAAATGCTGGGGCCTGCTGTTTTGGTCTTTCAGGAGCCGAAGGTTGCTGCGAATCGCTCGCCGACTTTTCTTCCAAAAGAAATTGAGGTTTGTCTTTACCCTTTAACGGACGTGTCGTCTTCGCAACGGTCTCCCAAAGAATCCGGTCTTCAAGTGTCGCAAACTCCGATGAAGATTTCTTCTTCATCACAGCGACCCAAACAGGCTTCGCGGCACCAGTGCATAGAAATCTGCATTGTGACGAATACCGCCAGCAATCTCCCCTGCCTCATCGCCTGATCCCGCAAACAGATCACCGCGAGCAGGGCCAACAATTGCCGACCCGGTGTCCTGAGCGATCATCAAGCGGGAAAAGCTATTTCCACCAAAGGCAGTCAGTTGCGGCGCATGAATGTAAAAAGGGGTTCCAAACGTATGGAGCAGACGATCTACGGCCATTGAGCGGCCACCCATGAGTGGTACTTTTGCCGCCGCTATCGGCCCAAGACTTTCATCGTCTACAGCGGCTTCACGAAAGAAGATGTAGGATTGGTTATTCCACAATAGTAGCTGGACCTGCTCGGGATTTTCCGCAAGCCACTGTCGTATCGATTGCATCGAAATCTTTTCAGGTTTGATCTCACCGCGGTCGAGCAATATCTTGCCTATGCCGGTAAAACGATGACCTGTCTTTGCAGCGTAGGTAATGCGACGCAGGCTTCCATCGACCATCTTCAGCCTGGCTGCGCCCTGCACGTGAATGAAGAACGCATCGACAGCGCTTTTTACAAAGGCGATTTCCAAACCTTGTCTGTCAAGGGCGCCGCTCTCAATGGCGCGACGATCATAGTATTCTGCAAAGCCTTCAGGTGTCTGGCGCGCAAAAGCAAAATACGCATCGAAGCCCGAAGGGCGATTGCTATCATCTATATCGACGAGGTCGGCTGGCCGCTTCAGAAAAGGGACGGTGAATTCTTCTGTCCGGACGGGTGAGGCAATCACCTCTGGCTCATAGAACCCCGTGACAAACCCGCTTTTTGTTTCTTCAGGTTTTATAAAAGCCGGGCGAAACCACTTTTCAAAAAACAGGCGGGCATCTTGGTCATTTTCAACAAATGTTTCACGTGAATCAGCAAAAATGGGCTCAAGCGCTTCAAACGAAATACCAAGAGAACCAGATTTATAAGGCTTTTCCAGAACGCGAACCGCTGAGCGCCTGAACGCAATGAAGGCTTCCAGTTGCCTGTCTGCCTCCCAACCGGGGCAATCTTCAAATTCCGCCGGTTGCAACAGGGGCGATAACATGTTCTCAGGTCTCAGATATGGTCAGTCTTCGGCTTCGGTGGCAACGAGCTTCCAGTTCGGGTCCTTTGAACGCGTATCGCGCGCAAATGTCCACACATCCTTTACCTCGACAACGGCTTCCTTATCGCCGTCAATCACAGCATCGTCCTTGTCGAGTGTAGCCGAAATCAATTCGCTGATGACACGCACCGTCACATGTGATTCGGTACCCTTCATTTCAGCACCGATAATTTCGGCCTTGTTGATGCCCACAAAAGAAGACTGGACCTTTTCGCCCCGCGATTCGCGATCAGCAATAGCCGAAACGAAGCCATCAAAAACTTCACGGGACAGAAGGGATTTCAGCGTCTTGCGATCGCCATCGGCAAATGACATGACAATCATCTCATAGGCCATTTTGGAACCGTCCAGAAACTTCACCGGTTCGAATGTTGGATCAGCAGCCTGAATTGCGCGCAAACCATCATTTACTGGGCTTCCTGGCTTGGCAAGGCTGTCGATCTTCTCAAAGTCATTCTCTTTGACTTCACCGCGCCTCGGCAAAGATACGACATTATCGCCGGCTTTCACCTTATCATCCGTTTCGGCATTTCGCGAATATGGATTGAATGGCGGCCGCTCACTTCCGGTGCGACGGCCGAGGACTTTGCGCAACTGCAGGAAGATCACCACAGCCGCCACGAAGAAGAAGATTGTTCCAAAGTCCAGGTATTCCATGTCGCCTGCCATTCATCCAGATGTTCGTTTCCGCTTTCGATCTTTCGTCGAAATATCAAAAACATATAGATTGCCAATTGCAATCATACAAATACTCTTCACGCTTACCTATATAGGCATGAAATTGACACCGGCTATGCATAATAGCCGGATATGTCCTTTGAAAGGTAAAATAGTTTGCGATCTCTTATTCCTCTGTTCCTGCTGGCTCTGCCTTTTCTGGAAATAGCCGGTTTTATCATTGTCGGAAACGAAATTGGTGTCCTAGCCACGCTCGGACTTATTATTCTTGCAATTTTTGTCGGCATTTTCCTTCTCCGCTTGCAAGGATTTGGCCTGATTCAGAAAATTCGTGAGGAAACCGCTGCCGGTCGCTCTCCAAAACGTGAGCTTGTCCATGGAGTAATGCTGTTCTTTGCCGCTTTGCTGCTGATTATTCCCGGCTTCATTACAGATATCATCGGTTTGCTGTTGTTCATCCCGGCTGTACGAGATCTCGGCTGGCGTTGCATCAGCGACCGTGTGGTCGTTGTAAATTCCAGCGGCAGACGACCGGCCGGTCCACGGCAAACCCGGATCAAGGAGAATGTTATTGATCTTGATCCGGAAGACTATTCCAGCAAACCAGACCCAAAGTCGCCTTGGAAGCCTGATCAGTAAAAGTCCAAGCATATGGAACGATAGGATTAGGCCGGGCAGCTTGCCTCGCCAAACAACACATGCTAGCCAGCCACGATTGATTTTTTAGACCGCCACGGCGGGTGCAACAATAAAAGGTTTCCAGACAATGGCTGATGAGAACGCAGAAAACGGCAATGGCAACGGTACTGTCCAGCCACAGACTTTGAATATTCTGGCACAGTATGTGAAGGATCTTTCCTTCGAAAGCCCAGGTTCGCCCCTGTCGCTGCGCCCGCGTGACAAGGCTCCCGGCATCAGCATCAACGTCAATGTGAATGCCAATCCCATTGCTGAGAATGATTTTGATGTTGTTCTCACACTTTCGGCCAAGGCTGCGGAAGGCAAGGAAGTCCTGTTCAACGCGGAACTGGTCTATGGCGGTGTTTTCCGGCTGGAAGGCTTCCCGCAGGAGCACCTCTTGCCACTGCTTTTCATCGAATGCCCTCGCCTGCTGTTTCCATTTGCACGCCAGATCATCGCTGAAGCAACACGCAACGGCGGGTTCCCTCCACTAATGATCGATCCAATCGATTTTGCCCAAATGTTCCAGCAGCGCATGGCTGAAGAACAGGCCAAGGCGAAAGTCAGCTAAAATCTGATATTGATCCAAGGAAACCCGGGCTGGTCCCGGGTTTTTTATTGCGCTTCTATACGCTCGTTCCAGATCGCTTTTTCGCCAAGCTTGGCCACAAGGGCAGCATGCGCCTGCTTTTCAATTTCGCTTAGCCGGGGTGGCAACGCTACTTTGCGTTGCGTAATAATGATTGCAGTTGTTTCGCCTGCATCACTTCGATTGCTCGTCTGGTCTGCAACCGTCAACCCTAGTGCGGTCTGCTTGCCGCCAATGAGTTCTATATAGACCTCAGCAAGCAGCTGCGAATCAAGAAGCGCGCCGTGCATGGTGCGATGGCTGTTGTCGATACCATAGCGTCGGCACAAAGCATCGAGCGAATTCGGACCCATGGGATGTTTGCGGCGGGCCAAAGCCAGCGTATCAATAACACGGTCATTATGGATTGGTGGATGCCCAAGACGATTCAGTTCGGCGTTGATGAATCCCATATCAAAGGTCGCATTGTGGGCTATCAATTTTGCGCCGTCGATGAAATCGAGAAATTCCTGAAGTATCCCAGCAAAAAGCGGTTCGTTTACCAGTTGCTCATTGCTAATCCCGTGCACCGCCAACGCTTCAGGATTAACAGTCCTACCTTCCGGATTTATGAAGACGTGAAATGTGCGACCAGTCGGAAACCGATTGATTAGTTCCACACCACCAATTTCGATGATGCGATCATCGAGTCTATCAAGACCTGTTGTTTCCGTATCAAATATAATTTCGCGCATGGAATCACCTTTATCGCAAGTTCCACGACTTCACCAAGCCTGGCAATACCATGCGATCCTTGCTTCTCTAATCTACAGACATATCCACCAGCGAATGAATAAGCTCATGAACATCGGCACGCGCTGCCTCCAGCCCACGACTTGTATCAATAACAAAGTCTGCTCGCTTTCGCTTTTCAGCATCCGGCGTTTGCCGGGCGAGGATGGTATCAAGTTTTTCAATTGTCATATCAGGTCGGGCAAGAACTCTTTCCCGTTGCACTTGTTCCGGCGCAGTTACAACCAGAACTCTATCAACCCGCTTTTCCGCACCCGTTTCGAAAAGCAAAGGAATGTCTAGAACAACAAGTTTTGCACCGCTATCGTGTGCTTTTTCGCGAAAGCTGTTTTCTTCATTTCGCACGAGCGGGTGAACAATACTCTCCAGTTTTCGCAAAGCTTCCGGCTTACCCATGACGGCAGCTGATAATTTTGTCCGATCAACTTCGCCATTCCTTGTTGTGCAGGGGAAAGCCTGCTCGATCAGCGGTGCGGCAGCGCCTTTATAAAGCCGATGCACCGCATCATCGGCGGAATAGACAGGAATCCCGGCGTCAAGAAACATTTGGGTTGTCGTTGATTTACCCATCCCAATTGATCCGGTCAGGCCAAGTACGATCATTTTTTAGGCCCGCCATTCATATCAGCGAGAATTAAATCGCGCAGCTCGGAGGTCACTTCCGGACGCATACCGAACCAATATTCGAAACCTGGTACAGCCTGATGCAAAAGCATACCTAGACCATCTACAGTTTTCAGCCCTGCTTCACGGGCAGCTTTCAGCAACGGAGTTTCAAGTGGTACATAGACTATATCTGTGACCAGGCTGTCAGATTTTACATTAGACAGATCGATTGCCAGGCTCTCCTTGCCCTCCATCCCCAAAGAGGTTGTGTTCACGATCAGAGACGCGTCGTCGAGAAGTTCAGGCAAAGCGGCCCACTCATGCGCGCTGATGCCTGAACCAAAACGATCTGCCAATTCTTTGGCGCGTGCCGGAGTCCGGTTTACGATACGAATATCCGTCAGACCGCGCTGCTTGAGAGCGTAAATGATTGCGCGGCTTGCGCCACCGGCACCCAAAACAAGCGCGGTTTTGTGTGTGTCCCATTTCGGACTGCTTGCATCGAGATTGGCAAGAAATCCATAGGCATCGGTATTGCCGCCGCGAAGCTGTCCGTTCTCAAACCACAATGTATTTACAGCACCGATTTCTTCGGCGGCAGGATCACGCTTCTGACACAGGGCAAATGCCATTTCCTTATGAGGGATGGTAACATTACCGCCGACATAGCCATTTTGCTGCAAGGTGCTCACGAAATCATTGAAATCTTCCGGGGCAACTTCAACCGCTCCATAGGAACCTTCCAGCCCATACTTCTTCAACCAATGGCCATGAATCAACGGTGATCGTGAGTGTTTGATCGGGTATCCGGTTACGAAGGCCTTACGCATCGATCGCGCCTTCCTTGCGAAGTTCGGCAAGCAGGGAAAGCAGGGGCAGTCCTACGATTGTGAAATAATCACCCTCGACCTTCTGAAAAAGCTGTACTCCCTCCCCTTCAAATTGGTAAGCGCCAACGCTTTGAAGTGCGATGGGTCCGACCCGAGACAAATGGCGACCTACAAATTCCGGCGTAAGGTCGCGTAATGTCATTCGAGCGACTGACACATGTCTCCAAAGTGTCTGGCCATTTCTGCAAATGACAACTGCGCTGTTAAGATGGTGTGTCTTGCCAGAAAGTTTCAACAACTGGCGACGGGCAGCTTCCATATTCTCGGGCTTGTGCAAAACCTCATCACCAAGTGACAACGTCTGGTCTGAACCTATTACAAGCGCTGAAGGATTACGCTCACTGACATCAAGAGCTTTTGCCTCTGCCAGTACCAGAGAAACATCCTCCGGACTGGCACCGCTGTTATAGAGAGGCGCTTCAACTGCACGCTCATCGATATCAGCTGATTGAGCCGTGAATTTTACCCCGGCATTTTTCAGCAGTGCTGCCCGGAATGGGCTTTTGGATGCAAGAATTATATCCATCGTTTTCTTTCAAGTGCCTCGCGCTATCTACCTTGCGCTCGCAGGGCAAGCACAGCGGCGGCAGTTTCCTCAATTGAACGTCTTGATACATCGATCATTGGCCAACCATGCCTGTGGCAGATTTGCCGGGCATAGGTCAATTCCTCGATTATGTTTGCCCTGTCCAGATACTGATCCGAATCAAAGCCTTGGGTTGCGCCCAAGACACGATGTTGACGGACCTGCGATATGCGTTCGGCAGACGCAACCAGCCCTACTATCAAAGGCCTTTGCGAATTCACAAGCGCGTCCGGTACCGGAACGCCCACAACAATAGGTACATTGACCGTTTTGATACCGCGATTGGCAAGATAGATGCTTGTGGGCGTTTTGGACGTGCGGGAAATACCGATCAGAATAACGTCAGCTTCTTCTATATCCGGAGGCAGCTGCCCGTCATCATGTTCCATCGTAAAGTTGAGAGCATCAATTCGCTGAAAGTACTCCGCATTCAAAACATGCTGTGCGCCTACCCTGCGCCCTGCCGGCGCACCGAGATAGGATTGAAACAGTGTCAGTACGGGTTCGAGCACCGACACACATGGAACACCCAATTCCGCGCAACTATCATCAACCATTGCGGCAAGCCGCTGGTCTACAATTGTATAAAGAACGATTCCGGGTTCAGCATCTATACCTTCCAGCACTTTGCGAATCTGCTTTTCAGTCCGAATGAGTGGATAAACGTGTTCAATGGCCCGTGCATGGGCATATTGTGCCGAAGCTGCACGACCGGCGGCAATAAGAGTCTCTCCGGTCGCATCAGAAATCATATGAAGATGAAAGTAGTTTACCGGTTTCGTCACAGAAATTTCCACGTCCTGTTGATGAATGGGGACAATTTGGCCAAATTCCGCCAAGAGATGGCAGCCATGTGGATTGTTGGCAAGTCATCCACAGTCAGCGAACTTGTGCGCAAACCTTCCGCCCAAACCTTGATACTGTGAATTGTTGCGACTTTTCGTCTGCTCTTATACATTTATCCACAAGTGTTGGCTGATTGGTATATACCTAGGTATATGATATATATAGGCTTTTATGTTTTCCCCAGATCGGAGCCATCTGTGAGGAAGGTTTTCCCGAAAGTCTCTGATATTTGTTTGCTGTGGGAAAATTCTGACAATGTGTTAATTCCCGCTACTAACAGACTCTAAGAATCAGAAAATCAAAAATAGATCTGAATTTCTTTTTTAAGAGAGACCCGGGAGAGGGATCACCAATGACTGATCGCAAAGTGATGAAAGTTCTAAGAGGGGAAACTGTTTTTCCACCTCCGATCTGGATGATGCGACAGGCCGGACGTTACCTTCCAGAATATAGAGAAGTCAGGAAGAATGCCGGAAGCTTTCTTGATTTGTGTTATTCCCCCGACCTTGCTGTTGAAGTGACTTTGCAGCCAATTCGCCGTTTTGGTTTTGATGCGGCAATTCTCTTTTCAGATATTCTTGTTGTTCCGCATGCGCTTGGACGTGATCTTCGCTTTGAAGAAGGTCGTGGTCCGCTGATGACCCCAATCGACAAGGATGGGATATTCTGGCTGGAATCTGCAGGTGCTGCAGACAGACTGGAACCGGTCTATGAGACGGTCCGACTGCTCAGACAACAATTGCCTGCAGAAACAACTCTGCTGGGCTTCTGTGGAGCTCCATGGACTGTTGCGACCTATATGATTGCAGGGCATGGAACACCGGATCAGGCTCCAGCGCGGCTGTTCGCCTATCGCGAACCCGAAGCGTTTAAAAAGCTGCTTGATGAACTCTCGGATGTATCAGCTGAATATCTGATACGGCAGATCAATGCCGGTGCAGATGCAGTTCAGATTTTTGACAGCTGGTCGGGTGTGCTCGACGAAGCCTGCTTTGAGCAGTTCTGCATCGCACCTGTCGAAAAGATTGTTCGAAAGGTTCGGGCGGTACATCCCGATGTGCCGATTATCGGGTTTCCCAAGGGAGCTGGAGCGCTCTATACCAATTATCGCCAACGCACCGGCGTAACAGCATTGGGGTTGGACTGGTCCGTGCCGCTTTCCATGGCTTCGTCACTTCAGGGTCAGGGTGCAGTCCAAGGTAATCTTGATCCCTTGCGTGTGGTTGCGGGCGGTAAAGCAATAGATGATGGCGTTGATGCCATTATAGATGCACTCGGCCAGGGGCCTTTGATATTCAACCTCGGTCATGGGATTACCCCGGATGCTCCGGTTTCTCATGTTGAGCAGATGATAAATCGCGTGCGTCTGGCTAAATAAGGAGAGTGCCGTGAGCAGTTCACCAGATACAAGCAGGGTTCCGGTTCTACCACGTTTGATCATGGTTGCCGTCGCTGTTGCTGTGGTTGGTCTGGTTCTGCTTTATCCGGACAGAGCTTATCTCTGGGTCAAGGCCATCCATGTAATTGCCGTCATTTCGTGGATGGCCGGTATGCTCTACCTGCCCCGTCTATTTGTTTACCATTGTGCTGCAGAACCGGGCTCTGTTCAGTCCGAGACATTCAAGATCATGGAGAATCGTCTTCTTAAGGCGATTATCAATCCTGCAATGGGACTTACATGGCTCGCCGGACTTTGGCTTGCCTGGCAAAGTCAGGCATATTTGGATGGCTGGTTCCATGTAAAGTTTCTGGCAGTTATTCTTCTGTCAGGTGTACATGGCTTTTTTTCCAAGGCAGTTAGGCTTTTTTCAGAGGATAAAAACCAGAAATCGGCCCGTTTCTGGCGATTGATGAATGAAGTCCCTACATTACTTATGATCGTTATCGTGATTATGGTCATCATTAGGCCATTTTGATTCATCATAAAAACTACAGTCTTATATCAATAGGACTCATGAAACCTCTTGCCCTCGACTGGTCTATTGGCTAGATAGGGGCTCTTCCTACGGAAATACCGCCATAGCATCTCCGGCCATTTCACTATGGCACTGCATTCAGGCAACGTCATTTCCCTTCCCCATTTCAAACAACAAGAATTAGAGTTCCGCACACATGCAGGAAATGAAACTACAAGAACTTAAGAACAAAACCGCGGTAGACCTTCTGGCTTTCGCGGAGACGCTGGAAGTTGAAAATGCCAGCGTCATGCGCAAGCAGGAATTAATGTTTGCGATCCTCAAAAAACTTGCCTCTCAGGAAGTCGAGATCATCGGCGAAGGTGTGGTTGAGATTTTGCAGGACGGTTTCGGCTTTATGCGTTCCGCCAATGCCAATTATCTCCCTGGCCCTGATGATATTTATATTTCGCCATCGCAGATCCGGCGCTTTTCTCTGAAAACCGGTGATACCGTAGAAGGTCCTATCCGCGGACCAAAAGAAGGTGAACGTTATTTCGCACTTCTGAAAGTCAATACGGTCAATTTTGAAGACCCAGAAAAGATTCGTCATAAAATCCATTTTGATAACCTGACGCCGCTTTATCCCAATGAGCGTTTCAAGATGGAGCTGGAAAATCCGACGACAAAAGATTTGTCGGCTCGTGTTATCGATTTGGTGGCACCACTTGGTAAAGGCCAGCGCGGCCTCATCGTCGCCCCGCCACGTACGGGTAAAACTGTTCTTCTGCAGAACATCGCCCACTCAATCACTGCAAATCATCCTGAATGCTATCTGATCGTTCTTCTCATCGATGAACGTCCGGAAGAAGTGACGGATATGCAGCGTTCCGTAAAAGGTGAAGTTGTCTCTTCAACATTCGACGAGCCAGCATCGCGCCACGTACAAGTTGCGGAAATGGTTATTGAGAAGGCTAAACGTCTTGTTGAACATGGCCGAGATGTGGTTATTCTACTCGATTCAATCACGCGTCTTGGCCGCGCTTACAACACGGTCGTGCCATCATCAGGCAAGGTTTTGACCGGTGGTGTTGATGCCAATGCGTTGCAGCGTCCAAAACGCTTCTTCGGTGCAGCCCGTAATATTGAGGAAGGTGGTTCGCTGACGATTATTGCGACAGCGTTGATCGACACGGGCAGCCGTATGGATGAAGTTATCTTTGAAGAATTCAAGGGTACCGGTAACTCGGAAATTGTGCTCGACCGTAAGGTTGCCGACAAGCGCATCTTCCCGTCCATGGATATTCTCAAGTCCGGTACACGCAAGGAAGACTTGCTCGTGCCGCGTCAGGATTTGCAGAAGATTTTCGTTCTGCGCCGTATCCTGGCTCCAATGGGCACAACGGATGCTATCGAATTCCTTATCGACAAGCTGAAGCAGACCAAGACCAACAGCGACTTCTTTGATAATATGAATACTTAAACTCGGGAGCGAAGCAGGGCTTCAAGCTCTGCTTCTGTCTCAACCGGTGCAAGACAGACAAACCCGCGGCACAAAAAAGCTGCGGGTTTTTTTATGAGTACCCCGCCCCCACCGGGAACAAGTTCAATGGTTTGTTCTTCGATGTGTTTGATCCAAAGGTCGATACGACGAGGGTCCGGGTTCTGATTTGCGACATGCATTAAGGCATGTGTTTTTTCCGGCGTCACGATAACGAGCTTTGTTTGATCGAGCAGCAGGCTGGAGCTATTGAGTACTCCGGCTTGACCGTAGCGCTGTTGCAGAACCCGGCCGAGTGCATTTTCGGCTACGAGATTTACATGTTGCCGTAGCTGTTCATCATTGGACAGCAATGCCAGTCGTGCCAGTGCTTCGATAATCTGGCTGGTGGCGCTGGGAATTGCTTCGTCCTGATCACCTCGAACCCGTATGATTGTATCTGTGCTGTCATTTGCGCTAAGCGAGTAATCGCCATTCTCAGTTTGATGCCAAGCGTCCAGCATGCGTTTCCAATGCTTGGCAGCATCCATGTAATCGTCGTTTTGTGTGGCCTGATGTAGAGAAACAGCAGCATTGATCATGGTAGCGTAATCAGACGACAGGCCGGGAAATAATCGGGAATCTCCCAAAACTGAATGCGGTAACCGCCCATCAACCATAGATTCGGATACGGAACGATAGATACTTTCAGCAAGACTTATCCATTCGCTTCTACCAAACGCACGGCCAGCTTCCGCCAAGGCTCGAATCATCAAGCCGTTCCAGTCCGTCAGTGCTTTGTCGTCGCGTTCGGGACGAATGCGTTGATCCCGTATGACAAGCAATTTTTTTCGGGCATCAGCTAGTTTATTCTCGGTTCTTTCATCCAATAAAGCGATGGAATTCAGACGATTGAGAATGTTTTTACCTTCCCAATTACCCACTGAAGTAACGTCGTAAATGTTTCGAAACTCGTTGAATTCCAAAGGAATCTCGGCGTCGTGCCAGACATAGAAACGGCCCTCTTCGCCTTCGCTATCCGCGTCGAGGCTAGATGCGAATCTTCCATCCACCAGCATCTCGCGTTCGAGCCAAGCGATCGTCTCCTCGATTCGGCTACGGAACAACGTGTTACCGGAATCGCCAAAGGCGAATGTGGCGTGGCGGATAAATTGAGCATTGTCGTAAAGCATCTTTTCAAAGTGCGGTACGAGCCATGCATCATCCACTGAATATCGCGACAGTCCCCCGCCAAGGTGATCATAAATCCCGCCTTGAAGCATGGTTTCCAAGGTTTTGACAAATATGTCTCTGTGGGTTTCGTCACGATCACGGAGCCAGGATAGCCAGATAGTGTCCATGAAAGGTGCACTCGGAAACTTGGGAGCACCAGATAAGCCGCCTTTAACAGGGTCCATAGCCCCATAAATGTTGGATGCAAATTGGTTGAACAACGCCGGATCGATCTCGGTGCGCTCGGACTTGGCATCAAGACGTTCGCTGATATGTCGGGTTAGCGCTGTAACATTCTGATCAACGCGCTGGCGGTCATTTCGCCATACCCCATATATTGAACGTAGGACATCCAGAAATCCCGGCCTGCCATAATGCGAATGCTTGGGAAAATACGTGCCACCCCAAAACGGCTTTCCTTCAGGTGTCAAAAACATTGTCAGAGGCCAGCCGCCCTGCTCGCCCATTGCTCCAAGTGCTGCCATATAGATTTGGTCGATGTCAGGACGCTCTTCACGATCCACTTTGATGTTGATGTAAAGGTCGTTCATCAGGTGAGCAACTTCATTGTCTCCAAAACATTCATGAGCCATGACATGGCACCAATGGCACGCAGCATAGCCAACGGAAAGTAATATTGGCTTGTTGGTGGATATGGCTTCGTCCAAAGCAGACCTGCCCCACGGGCGCCAATGCACAGGATTATCAGCGTGTTGGCGTAAATAGGGGCTGGATTCTGTACCTAGGAGATTGGCCGCTTCAAACATGGATCACCTTACTCTTCCCCAACAACCTTAAGAGGGTTATCAAGACCTGTGTAGCAGGAAGTGTATGAAATGAATCATTTCTATGAAGAAACAATATTTGCGCTGTCGAGTGGCCGTCTTCCATCTGGGATAGCGGTCATGCGCATTTCTGGCCCACAGACTCGATTCGTTATCGAAACGATTTGCGGTAATCTTTTACCGAGAAAAGCAGAGTTGCGCTCTTTTAAAAACCGCAACGGCGGACTTATAGACAAGGGCTTAGCGCTGTTTTTCCCCGGTCCGAGCAGCTTTACAGGAGAAGACTGTGCCGAATTTCACCTGCATGGAGGTAAGGCTGTCGTCGATTCGATGATAACTGCCCTTTATGACTTCCCCGGCTGTAGAATGGCGGAGGCTGGAGAGTTTTCCCGTCGCGCCTATGCAAATGGCAAGTTTGATCTTACGGCTGCGGAAGGTCTGGCAGACCTTATTGCGGCTGAGACGGATAGCCAGAGACGCTTGGCTTTGCAGATTTCATCAGGAGCACAGGCGCAGCTTTATGCCAGCTGGCGCACAGATCTCATACGTGCACGCGCCCTTATAGAAGCCGAACTGGACTTTGCAGATGAATCAGATGTGCCAGGTTCCGTTTCCGACCAGGTTTGGAAGCAGATGGGAAGCCTGGCAGAACAGATCAACAGGCATGTGCGCGACGGGAAGCGCGGATTTATCGTACGAGACGGCTATAAAGTCGTTATTATAGGTGCGCCGAATGCGGGCAAATCCAGTCTTTTAAATACGTTGGCGGGAACGGATGTTGCTATTGTTTCTGACGAGGCAGGTACCACACGGGATCTTATCGAAATCAAGCTCGATCTGGGTGGTATCAATGTGCTTGTGACTGACACCGCAGGTATTCGCGAAACGCTGGGAGCTGTTGAGAAGATCGGGATTGAACGGGCATTAGATCGCGCCGCAAACGCTGATCTTGTTTTAGCTCTTTATGATTTATCCAATCCAATTGAAATGCTCAGTGATGTGGCGAGTGACAATGTCCTTCGCATAGGGACAAAGCTGGACTTGGTCCATTCAGAAATTGCGGGATACGATCTTTTGATTTCGACAAGTACCAATGTTGGAATCAAAGAAATGGTTGAAGCTCTATCTCAAAAGGCCACAGAAGCGACTGGAGAAATAAGCGATCCTCTTCCAACACGACGCAGGCATATGGAATTATTGAGTGCCGCCAGCATCGAATTGAGGGCAGCGATTGACGACGAGAGTGCGCCACTAGAGGTTCGAGCTGAGTATCTTAGGCGTGCGTCTCATTCACTTGGCCGAATTACCGGCGACGTTGATGTTGAGGATATATTGGATGTTGTCTTTTCACAATTTTGTATCGGCAAATGATTCACGTGAAACATTGGGAGCGTTGAAAACATATTTAATGCCACTTTTTATATTCATAACTTAAAACTCAGAAATGTTTCACGTGAAACATCGTTTATCGGGTTATACTTGACTCACAGCACGGTTTTGCCCATCTAGAGGCGAAATCGAATCCAGAAAGTTTTGCATCGTGCAGAGATCATTTGACGTTGTCATTATTGGTGGTGGGCATGCAGGCTGTGAAGCTGCTGCTGCTTCCGCTCGCTCTGGTGCACGAACTGCATTGGTCACCCATAGAGCCGACACAATTGGTGTGATGTCGTGTAATCCTGCAATTGGCGGTTTGGGAAAAGGCCACTTGGTCAGAGAGATTGATGCCATGGACGGCCTCATGGGGCGGGTAGCTGATGCTGCTGGCATTCAGTTCAGACTGCTCAACCGGCGAAAAGGACCGGCTGTTCGTGGGCCTCGCACGCAGGCCGATCGGAAGCTTTATCGATTGGCAATGCAAAACGCTATTGCAGAACAGGCAAATCTCGAAGTCGTAGAAGGCGGTGCAAACGATCTGGTCATTAAGGATGGCAAAGTTGTTGGCGTCCAGTTGATGAATGGACAAATAGTCGATTGCGCTGCAGTTGTCCTGACCACAGGAACATTTCTGCGCGGGCTTATTCACATAGGTGAAAGACAGATTCCCGCTGGTCGCATGGGTGAAGCTCCGGCGCTGGGACTTTCAGATACGTTGCAGCAGCAAGGTTTTTCACTGGGACGTTTAAAGACTGGGACACCACCAAGGCTGGACGGCAAATCAATCGACTGGGCAAGTTTGGAAATGCAGTCGGCCGATGAGAATCCCCTGCCCTTTTCGTTAATGACAGATTCGATTGTAAATCAGCAGATCGATTGCGGGATTACGCGAACCACACAAGAGACACACAAGGTTATTCGAGAAAACATTCACCGCTCAGCCATGTATTCCGGATCAATTGAAGGAATAGGCCCACGATACTGCCCCTCGATTGAAGATAAAATTGTGAAGTTTGGTGATCGGGACGGACATCAGATATTTCTTGAGCCGGAAGGCCTGGATGATGACACTGTATATCCCAATGGAATTTCGACCTCCCTTCCCGAGAGCGTACAACTGGACATTCTCAAGACAATACCAGGGCTTGAGCATGCTATCATGCTCCAGCCAGGTTACGCTATTGAATACGATTTTATCGATCCACGCGAGCTGGATCGCAGTTTGCAGACGCGCCGAATTGCAGGCCTCTTTCTGGCTGGGCAAATAAATGGCACAACCGGTTACGAAGAAGCCGCAGCACAGGGCCTCTTGGCAGGTCTCAACGCAGCTAGGGTGGCCGGTGGCTCGAAGCCCATTATAATGCAAAGAACTGAAGCCTATATTGGCGTCATGGTCGATGATCTGACTGCTCGCGGTGTAAGTGAACCCTATCGTATGTTTACGTCGCGAGCGGAATTCAGACTGTCTTTACGCGCAGATAATGCAGACGAGCGCCTTACTTCCTTGGCTGGTGAAATTGGTATTCTTGGACGTAGCCGCGAAGTTCGATTTAAACAGCGTACAGAAGCGCTGGATCGCGCGCGGGATTTGGCAAAAACCTTGATGATCACGCCCAATGCAGCGGCACAGGCTGGTTTGCGCTTGAATCAAGATGGCGTCCGGCGTACCGCCTATGATCTTATGGCTTTCCCCGACATAGATTTGCAACGCGTCAGGGAAATATGGCCCGAATTACGCAGTATTGATTCTCGTATTGGTGAAGCTCTCGAGATTGAAGCCCAGTACGCGGTTTATCTTGATCGTCAGAAGAGCGATGTTGCAGCAATGCAGCGTGATGAAATGTTGCTTATTCCGCCAGGCCTGGACTTCAGCGCGACTGCGGGTTTGTCAAACGAGCTGAAACAAAAGCTAAAGCTGCGTCAGCCTGGCACGATCGCCGAAGCACAACGTATTGATGGAATGACGCCAGCTGCTTTGGCATTGATAATTACGCAAATCAGGCGTTCGTCAAGTGGAAAAGCCGCGTGACCGCTGATCGGGAGAAAAGCCTTAGAAAGGTTCTTCCACATGTTTCACGTGAAACATTGGAAGATTTGTTTGCATTTGAGGAGCTTTTCAGAAAGTGGTCCAAGGCAATCAATTTGGCATCTCCATCAACGCTTGATCAATTGTGGGAACGACACATTATTGATAGCGCTCAACTTTTTCGATTCGCGCCATCGGCAAAACGCTGGCTTGATCTTGGCTCCGGCGGTGGCTTTCCGGGAATTATTCTCGGGATTCTCCTAAAAGGATCCGAGGCTGCGGAAATTGATCTGGTGGAAAGTAACTCCAAAAAAGCGGCATTTCTGCGTACTGCAATTGGATTACTATCGCTGCCTGCTAACGTTCATGCAGCAAGAATCGATGCTGCATGGGAAAAAATAGCTGTGCCAGACATTATTACCGCGCGGGCATTGGCTTCATTAAGTGGGTTGTTCACCCTTGCTGAACCTTGGTTGACCAATGGAGCCACGGCGCTTTTTCAAAAAGGACGGGATTATCGCCGTGAGATTGACGAAACCCGTGACGGCTGGGTATTTGATCTGGTAGAACATAAAAGTGCGGTTGATCAGGATTCGGTCGTTTTGCAAATCAGTAATCTTCGACGAGTTTGAATTACACTGAACACCTGCATCCCGTTTGATCGGCAACGAACAGTTTAAATGTTCAGGAAAAGTCAATGAACAGCCAGACTCGTATTATAACCATAGCCAATCAGAAGGGCGGCGTGGGTAAAACAACGACCGCTATCAACCTTGCTACTGCGCTGGCTGCAATTGGCGAGAATGTGCTTATTGTTGATCTCGATCCACAAGGAAATGCCAGCACCGGTCTTGGGATTGATCGAAAGAGCCGAGCTATATCATCATACGATGTGTTGATGCAAAGCGCGACTGTTGAAGAGGCGGCGGTTCCTACAGCTGTTCCAAGCCTGTCTTTAATTCCTTCTACGCTCGATCTTCTCGGCGTTGAAATGGAGATTGCCAATGCTTCAGACCGGGCAACGCGGCTGCGTAAGGCTTTCCGAGGTAATTCCGCAGCATCACAATTCACCTATATCCTTATAGACTGCCCCCCCTCCCTCAATCTTTTGACTATGAATGCAATGGCAACTGCCGATTCTGTGCTGGTTCCGTTGCAGTGCGAATTCTTTGCGCTTGAAGGTTTGAGCCAGTTGCTCGAAACCGTCAGTCAAGTCCGTACATCGCTCAATCCGGCGTTGACAATTCAAGGCATCGTTCTGACCATGTATGATGGTCGGAACAATCTGGCTACACAGGTTGTGGATGATGTTCGCTCATTTATGGGCGATAAGGTTTATCGCACCGTTATTCCAAGAAATGTGCGCGTGTCTGAAGCGCCTTCCTACGGAATACCCGCTATTCTTTATGATTTGAAGTGTGCAGGCAGCCAAGCTTATCTGCAACTTGCGTCAGAAGTTATTCAGAGAGAGCGGCTTTTGCGAGCCGCTTGATCGATTCGTTAACGAAACATTTTTGAGAGCCTGCGACAATGAATGAAGATCTGTCAAAGAAACGCCTTGGACGTGGCCTTGCTGCACTTATCGGGGAAATGGATCGCGTCCCGGACGAAGCGGCGGCTCCTGTCGCGACTTTAGACAGACAAATTCCAATAGAATTTATCGCGCGCAACCCGCGCAACCCACGCAGATTGTTTACAGAGGCCGATCTGGAAGACCTGACAAATTCCATACGTGAGCATGGCATTGTGCAGCCTGTGGTTGTCAGGTTGGCCAAGGATTCAACCGATAGATACGAACTGATCGCAGGCGAGCGCCGCTGGCGCGCAGCGCAACGCGCGGGCTTGACCAGCGTGCCGGTAATCATTCGTGAAGTTGATGATCGTGTCGCTCTGGAGCTGGCAATTATTGAAAACGTGCAGCGTGCCGACCTTAATCCGCTGGAAGAAGGCATGGGATATCAACAGCTTATCGATGATCATGACTACACGCAGTCGGATTTGGCCCAAGTCATCGGCAAAAGCCGTAGCCATGTTGCCAATACACTTCGACTGCTAAAATTGCCTGAACCAGTACGGGATTTGATCACTAACGGTTCTCTTTCTGCCGGTCATGCCCGAACATTGATCACTGCGGATAATCCTGCAGCCTTGGCGGACAAGATTGTTCGTGATGGCCTGTCGGTTCGTCAGGCTGAAGCCTTGGCACAGGGTGAAGGTGGAAAGCAGCAAGCCCCTAAAGCCAAAGCGCCTGATGAAAAAGATGCGGACACGCAGGCGCTTGAAAAGTTGCTATCTGATGTCATGGGCATGCGCGTTACGGTCAATCACCTCAACAAGGGTGGCGATGTTCGCATTCATTACACAACGCTTGAACAGCTGGATGAAATTTGCCAGCGTCTGCAAAATCGTACCAAATGGGGCGGGTTGGCCTGAGACAGCAGAATCTTAGCGCCCGTTGCTGCTGCGTCCGGCTCGGGCTGCTTCTGCAACCAAAGCTATCATTGTTTGACGAATGATCGGAATAGAGAGCGCGCTGTTACGCCTGCTCTCGAGAACAGTCTTTTGCAGCCGTTCTATTGCTCTGGCGCAGGAGGCAGTTGACCAGCGCTGAAGCGCTGTTTCCATCAGTTTTTTCCTGGCAAAAAATACAGGTGGTCGTGCTGAGGCCACAGTGGCAGCAGCATTCTTGCCCTCTGTTTCCATGCCGTAACGGAGTGTTTGTAACATTTGAAACTGCCGAATTGCTGAACTAAGGATCAAAAAGCTTGGGCTACCCGTGTTTACGACGCGATCAAACGCAGATGTGAAATCAGTCAGATTGCCGGTGATCATGGCATCGATAATTGTCTCATAGGACGTTGCGCTGACATCACCGATAATATCACGGACGTCCTCAATAGTTATTCTCTCTTTGCCATGAGCATAAAGGCAAATTTTCTCCAGCTCGGCACGGGTGGCCAACCTGTCACCACCAAGACTTTCTTTCAGCAGGTTACGCGCATCCAAAGCGATCTGCAGCTGGTTTCTCGTCAGCATGTCATCAATTGTGCTATCGATGCCGCGTGCATCGTCGCTATAGCAGGGCAGTGCCATTGCACTGGCGCTCTGCTCGACGATACCGCGCAAGCCAGCCCCCTTTTTGAGGTCACCAGCTTCGATGAGAATGAAGGTTGCTACTGGTGGATTTTTGGTCAGATGTGAAACAGCATCAGCCAATCCCTTTTGGGCAGATGCATTTCTAACCCAGATCAGCCGCTCTCCACCAAACATGGATATGGTGTTAGCTTCATCTGACAGCCGTCCTGGTTCGGCCTGTACAATGTCCGCGTCGAGCCGAATAACGGCAAAGGGATCATCCTTTGCCAGCCCGGTCATTGTAATAAAGAGATCAGCTCTTTCGCTGACAAGACCCTTGTCAGGCCCGTAAAGCAAAACGATTGGATAACTACGATCCAAACGCTTCAGGAACGAATCTACTTCATGAGCTTTTTTCTGTGCCATAGGGCAATGGTTTAGCTATTTAGCCGGACATTGCAATTGTCATATCAACTGCATTGTAGATCAGGCATCTAGCAGGGTGAACGAATGGAAAATCCGAAAGCTCAGCATTGCGATTCGTGTTGAAGCGATGCGATGGAGGGCATCGAAGTTCGGTATTCATGTCCAGAATAGCAAAAAGGCCCAGGTAAACCTGAGCCTTTTGATCTTCGGACAACTGGAGCGGGAGAAGGGATTCGAACCCTCGACCCCAACCTTGGCAAGGTTGTGCTCTACCCCTGAGCTACTCCCGCATGTGCCAGTTAGTCTTGCGAAGCGGGTGCTATATGACCCAAGCGCTGACCAATTGCAACAGGGAAAATTGGACTTTCTTTCGATATCCGTAAAATTTCCAGATTGTGCAGCGAAGTCTCAGGGTTTTGCTTGAGACAACGCGCCCAAGTCATTAGACAGGTTGCCGGAAGCGCGCGCCGCATGCAGGAGGATACATGCCCAAGTCGATTGAAGAGTTGATGCAATTTATCGGGGATCTTGGCATTGAAGTATCTACGGTTCGCCACGCTGCAGTTTTTACCGTTGCAGAGGCTCAGGCTTTGCGTGGGCAAATCACCGGGGCCCATACCAAGAACCTGTTTCTTAAAGACAAGAAAGACAACTTTTTTCTGCTGACAGTTGACGAAGAAGCAGAGGTTGATCTTAAAACCATTCATACCAAGATCGGCGCGGCGAGCCGGGTTTCGTTCGGTAAACCCGAAAAACTGCTCGAATATCTCGGGCTTACCCCAGGTTCTGTCAGTGTGCTTGGGGTCATCAATGATGAAGACCACAATGTGAAGGTTGTGCTTGATGAGAGCCTGTTTCAACACGCAAGTATCAATGCCCACCCGCTAACCAACGAAGCAACAACATCGATAAGCCCAGATGATCTTTTGCGATTTCTCGAAGCGACCGGGCACTCGCCTCTGATCTTGAAAATCGAGGCTTCAGACCCGAACTGAGTGTTCTAGAATATGCCGGTACCAGCGGCAGTTGATTCATCCAAAGGTGACGGAGAGTTTCATGAGCAATACAGATAATCCGTTTGGTGGCGGTTATGGCAGCGGTTCCGCAACAACAACGCTGACTTTCGGTTCCGCTGACGCGCAAGCTCCAACAGCAGTCGATGTCATAAAGGATACAACAACGGCAGGCTTTTCGGTTGACGTGATTGCTGAATCAAAAAACCAGCCTGTTCTGGTTGATTTTTGGGCTCCGTGGTGCGGACCATGCAAGCAGCTTACGCCAATTCTGGAAAAAGCCGTTCAGGCCGCTGGCGGTCGAGTAAAGCTCGTCAAAATGAATATCGATGATCATCCGGCGATTGCCGGGCAACTGGGTATCCAGTCAATACCTGCCGTTATCGCCTTTGCCGATGGTAAGCCTGTAGATGGCTTCATGGGAGCGCTGCCGGAATCCAAGGTGAAGGAATTTATCGACAAGGTTGCTTCACCAGATGGTGGGCGTGATGAGGCGATTAAAGAGGCACTTGCTACGGCTACCCAATTGGTTGAAGCAGCGGACTTTGAACAGGCTGCCCAGATTTACTCAGCGGTGCTGGGAGAGGTTCCGGATCATGTCGCCGCCCTTGCAGGGCTGGCTAATTGTCTGATTGAGCTTGGAGATATTCAAGCCGCGCAGGCGACGCTAGAGTCGGTTCCGCCCGCAGGTAAGGAAGATGCTGGTGTCCGGGCGGCGCACGCTAAAATCACATTGGCGTTGCAGGTGGCCGAACTTGGTGACCCATCAGCTTTGGAAGCCCGCCTTAAGGCAAACCCGGCAGATCATCAGGCGAGATACGATCTGGCCATGATCCTCAATGCCAAGGACCAGCGTGATGAAGCAGCCGATCATCTTCTCGCCATTATGAAGGCGGATCGTACCTGGAATGATGATGGCGCTCGTAAACAGCTCCTGCAGTTGTTCGAGGCTTGGGGAGCCGGCGACCCGGCTTCCATGAGTGCCCGTCGCAAACTGTCCTCTCTGCTGTTTTCCTGACAAGTATAGTATACAGAGAAGCAGGTTAAAGGGCGTCTGGCCCGGAGCAAGTTATGCAAGCTGGAAATGTTCGCTATCGCACACTGGACGATATTCCGGAAAGCGTGCCGATCTTCCCTCTCTCGGGCGCTTTGCTGCTTCCGGGCGGGCAATTGCCACTCAACATTTTTGAGCTGCGTTACCTCGCAATGATAGAGGCCGCACTTGGCTCTAAGCGCATTATTGGCATGATTCAGCCGCGCCTCGATCAAGAAGACGAAGAGGGGCTTGAGCTGAGTGAAGTGGGCTGTCTTGGCCGGATAACTTCATTTGCTGAGACCGGTGATGGGCGTATTCTGGTTACGCTACAGGGTATTTGCCGTTTCAGGGTTGTGAAGGAACTTGCAACGCGTGCTCCTTTCCGCCAGTGCAAAATTGCTCCGTTACGTGCCGATCTTGATGAAGCGGATGACAGTGAGGTAGACAGAGCTGCATTGCTGCGGGTTTTTCGAGCCTATCTTGATGCAAACAGCCTTGAAGCTGATTGGGAGGGCATATCGCGGGCCGGCAATGAGACGCTGGTTAATGCCCTTGCCATGATGTCACCGTTCGGCGCTGCGGAAAAACAGGCCTTGCTTGAGGCTGCGGATCTGAAAACCAGAGCCGAAACCTTGATTGCCATTACCGAGATTGCGCTGGCAAAAGATCAGGATGACTATGAATCAAGTCTCCAATAGGGGCTCGCTATGACAGAAGCTGATCGTGAAACAACGCTTGATCGAAAGTTGCTGGAACTTCTGGTCTGCCCGCTGACCAAGGGGCCTTTGATCTATGATCAGGAAAAATCCGAGCTGATCTCGAAGAAGGCGCGCCTTGCCTATCCCGTGCGAGATGGCATTCCCATCATGCTGCCTTCCGAGGCTAGGGCTATCGAAGAGTGATAAACTCGCATAGCTTGCTCCAACGCACTATATAGGCCGTAAATACCTCCATTAGGAACTGTTATGGCCAGAAGTAATCAAACGGCTGACTGGGCTAATCGCCTGTCACCTTCAATTGCCGAAATAGAATCGCTTGCAATCGAAGCCTATGCGCATTTGCCTGAAACTTTTCGGAGTCTTTGCGGCGAAATCACTATGCAAATTTCAGAGTTTCCCGACGATCAGATCGTTGAAGACATGGGACTGGAGTCGCCTTTCGATCTCATGGGGCTCTTCGAAGGCAATGGTATCAGTGAAAGATTTTCGCTGCAGACCGGCCAGCAAACCAATCGTATTACGATCTATCGGCGCGCAGTTCTCGATTATTGGGCAGAATATGAGGAGAGTCTGGGCGATATTGTCACGCATGTTCTTATTCACGAAATCGGGCATCATTTTGGATTGTCCGACGAGGAGATGGAACGTATAGAAGCGAGCGTAGAATAGCCTGACGGGAGATTGCCTTGACTGCCGATTTTGCCACGCCTTACGTGCTCTATGAGAGTCTCAAATCCGCATGGAGTTCAGAAAGCTCAGCCTCCTGGTCCACTGAAAACCCGGCTAAAGGACAGTGCAGTGTAACATCACTGATAGTGCAGGACATATTTGGCGGTTCTATTCTCAAAACCAAGACTTATGGCGGTACGCATTTCTACAATCTGATTGATGGTGTGCGTTGGGATATGACGGTCAGCCAGTTTGACCGACCTATACCTTTTGAAGACAAGCCAACCACCCGCGATGAGGCAATGGCCGATACGTCAGAACCTCAATATCAGGCGTTGAGGTATCGGCTGGGTATTTAATGATCGCTGAGTTTTGTTGTTCCGGGCACATAGTCGACACCATCGACATCCTTGACCACGGCTTGACCGCATTGCATCACGCCGGTCACGGAATTGAATGCATATGTTGGTGAGCCATAGATATGCCAGCCCTTGTTAAGAGCAGCCGTTACCTTGTGGCAAAAGCTTGCGTCATCGGGGCCTGTCAAAAATCTGTAGAGCTTCATATCTGTATTCCAATTCCTATGCTTATCTGACGTTGGTCAATTCTGACCGATTGCCTTGGTTCTTGCCAGCAACTTTTGCGCTACCTCAAGATGCATACGCTCGACCATGCGACCATTCAATGAAATTGCACCCTTGCCTGCGTTATCAGAAAGTGAGAACGCCTCCACAATCGAGCGTGCGTCAGCTACGGATTTGTCGTCAGGCGTGAATGCCTCGTTTGCCGGTTCAATCTGAGAGGGATGGATCAGTGTCTTTCCATCAAACCCCATTTTGACGGCCTCGGCACACTCACTCGCGAAGCCGGAAAGATCTTTGAAGTCGTTATAAACGCCATCAATGATATCCAGCTGACCGGCCTTGGCGCAAAGCAGGATTTGCATCAACCAAGGTGTGAAGAACTGGCGGCCTTTCTGCAAAACTGTACCGGTTTCCTTGGCTATGTCATTGGTGCCGACAACGAAGCAATCAAGTCTGGCCGCAGATCGAAGACCAAGTTCAGCGATTTCATCAGCATTGATGATTCCGCGGGTGGTTTCTATCATCGCCCAGAGCCGCACATTCTCGGAGGCATCGGTTTCTTCAAGAACTTCAGCTACCCCCGTCACATCTTGCAGGTTTTCGACTTTCGGCAGCAGGATTGCGTTAGGTTTACAGGCGCGAGCAGCAAGAAGATCTTCACTTCCCCACTCGCTGGCGAGATGATTGATGCGAATTATGCGCTCGGCACGGCTATCCGGATTGCTTTTGAAATAAACCCGCAGCGCCTCACGGGCGTCATCCTTGACCTCCGGAGCAACAGCATCCTCCAGATCGAAGATGATCGCATCCGCATCCAGCGATGCCACTTTGGCCAAGGCTTTCGGATTGGATGCGGGAACATAAAGGACAGATCGGCGCGTACGGAAAAGCTTGCTCATCACAACTTTTTGCCTCGAAGATGTTTGCAAGGCAAGAGGCGGGATAGATCAAGCCTAAAGTGCCACAGGTGAAATGCTTTGATTCGTGGCGCAGCTGGTGTAAAGCCAAGAGTATTCTCTAATCTACGCACGGACTTACAGGCAGCTATCATGGATAAATTTACCCAGCTCACGGGCGTGGCCGCTCCACTGCCCATCATCAATGTCGATACAGATATGATCATTCCTAAGGATTACCTTAAGACGATCAAGCGTACCGGCTTGGGCACGGGGCTATTTGCCGAAATGCGCTATAATGAAGATGGCAGCGAGAATTCCGATTTCGTCCTGAACAAGACTGCATACCGCAAGGCGCAGATTCTTGTCGCCGGTGATAATTTCGGTTGCGGTTCCAGCCGCGAGCATGCCCCATGGGCATTGCTGGATTTCGGTATCCGCTGCGTCATTTCCACCAGCTTTGCTGACATTTTCTACAATAACTGCTTCAAGAACGGCATTTTGCCGATCCGTGTGAGCCAGGAAAATCTGGACAAGCTAATGGATGATGCGCAGCGTGGCTCAAATGCTACCCTGTCCATTGACCTTGAAGCCTTGACAATCAAAGGCCCTGACGGTGGATCGATCAGCTTCGAGCTGGATGAGTTCCGCCGCTACTGCATGCTCAATGGTCTGGACGATATCGGTCTGACCATGGAAAAGGCTTCGAAGATAGATAATTTCGAGGCATCCAATACCGAAAAGCGTCCATGGGCCTGATTGGTCCGCAGCATGGAAAAAGGGGCCCGGTTTTACCGGGCTTTTTTATTCAGGGTAGAAGGGCAGGCGCGAGTTTGTGTTTAAGATAATTTCCCAAAATGCTTTTCTTCTTTGCTCAAGTTGCGCTAAGTACGCGCCATCCAGACTTGAGTTGATCACATAACGAGGTTTCCAGCATGGCATCGAAAAAGCTTTTCCTTCTTCCTGGCGATGGTATCGGTCCTGAGGCAATGGCCGAAGTCCGCAAGATTATTGCCTATATGAATGCTGAGCTGAAAGCCGGCTTTGAGCTCGAGGAGGGTTTGGTGGGCGGCTGCGCTTATGACGCACATGGCAAAGCCATTTCCGAAACGGATATGGAAAAGGCGTTGGCATCTGATGCTGTCTTGTTCGGTGCCGTCGGTGGCCCAAAGTGGGATAGTGTTCCTTACGATGTGCGCCCTGAGGCCGGTCTCCTGCGTTTGCGCAAGGATATGGAGCTTTTTGCCAATCTGCGTCCTGCCATCTGCTATCCGGCACTGGCAGATTCATCGTCTTTGAAAAAGGAAATCGTTGAAGGTCTGGATATTCTCATCGTTCGGGAATTGACCGGCGGCGTGTATTTCGGCGAGCCGAAGGAAATTCGCGATCTCGGCAATGGCCAGAAGCGTGGCATTGATACCCAGGTTTACGACACATACGAGATCGAGCGTATTTCGGGCGTGGCCTTCGAATTGGCGCGGACTCGCGGCAACAAGGTCACCTCGATGGAAAAGCGCAATGTCATGAAGTCCGGTGTCTTGTGGAACGAAGTTGTCACCGCGACGCACAAGGCAAAATATTCCGATGTGAAGCTTGATCACATGCTTGCCGATGCAGGTGGCATGCAGCTTGTACGCTGGCCCAAGCAGTTCGACGTTATCGTCACCGACAATCTATTTGGTGACATGCTTTCGGATATTGCCGCGATGCTCACAGGCTCGCTGGGTATGTTGCCTTCGGCCTCGCTTGGTGCGCCAGACGGAAAAACCGGGAGCCGTAAAGCGCTTTATGAGCCGGTGCATGGTTCTGCACCGGACATTGCCGGTACAGGCGCGGCAAATCCAATTGCAATGATTGCTTCTTTTGCGATGTGCCTGCGTTATTCGTTCAATATGGTTGCTGAGGCCGATCGGTTGGAAGCTGCAATCGCCGGAGTGCTTGACGATGGTATTCGAACAGCAGACATCATGTCGGATGGCATGATCAAGGTTGGCACTGTCGAGATGGGCGATGCGATCCTCGCCAAATTCAAATCTCTGGCTGTCTGATCACTATTACTGAAATCAAAAGCCCGGCGCGATTGCTCGCGCCGGGCTTTTTGTTTGGAGCTGTTATTTAACTTCGTCCAGATCTGTATCTTTCGTATCGCGAACGAAGAGCAGCCCGATGATCAATGTCATCGCAGCAATCACGATCGGATACCAAAGCCCGTAGTAAATATCGCCCTTGGCAGCGCTCATCGCGAACACCGTTGCAGGGAGCAGGCCACCGAACCAGCCGTTACCGATATGGTATGGCAAAGACATGCCGGTGTAGCGGATGCGAGTCGGGAACATTTCAACCAATATTGCTGCAATCGGTCCGTAAACCATCGTCACATAGATAACGAGAATAAACAGAATACCGACGACCATTGGCCAATTGACCGCTGCCGGATCGGCTACCATCTTGAACGCACCAGCTTTGGGTACGGAGTAGACCGTAACCTCTGTGGCACCGGCAGCTTCTTCGGCGGTAATCAGTTTGTCCTTCACGGCTTGGTCAACCGGAACGACAGTCTTTTCACCGGCGCGGATAGCAGCCGCATCAAGCGCCAATTTTGGATTTCCTGCCACCAAGGCGTCCAGTTTGCTGTCTGCAACCTTTGCAGGGTCGCGTACCAGTGGATAACCGCCATCCTGAAGCGCAATATTCACGCCCTTTTTGAATGCACCATCTTTTGCTGCTGCCTCAGCGCCAGCAGTGGTTGCATCGTAGGATTCAACTGTCTCCGCTCCGATCTTGACAGTCGCAGCAGTTCCTGCAGCGGCTGTTGCGACAATGTCGTAAGGAATGGAATTCTTCGCGAGGAAGTCAGTTGCGATATCACACGATGTGAGTGGCTTTCTAGTGCCAACCGGATTGAACTGGAAGTTACAATCTCCCGGTGCCGCAGTCACGGTTGCCCTTACGTTCTGCTGTGCCGAAGCAAGGGCCGGATTGGCGGCCCATGTCAGAGCTTTAAACAGCGGGAAGTAAGTGATGATCGCGAGCGCCAGACCAGCCATGATGATCGGCTTGCGGCCAATCTTGTCGGAAAGCCAGCCAAAGAGGACGAAGAAGCCCGTGCCAAGCAATAGTGCGATGGCAATCATGATGTTAACCGACTGGCCGTCAACCTTGAGAACGTTCTGCAGGAAGAACAGCGCGTAGAACTGACCTGAATACCAGACAACAGCCTGACCTGCAGTCAATCCGAAAAGAGCAAGCAACGCGATCTTGGCATTCTTCCACTGGCCGAATGCTTCTGAAAGCGGCGCCTTGGAGCCCTTGCCTTCTTCCTTCATCTTTTTGAAGGCAGGCGATTCACTCAACGAAAGCCGAATCCAGACAGAAATTCCAAGGAGAACGAATGACAGGATGAATGGTATACGCCAGCCCCAAGCGGAGAAAGCTTCCTTGGTCATTGAATTCTGTATGATCAGGATCACGATGAGCGACAGGAACAGGCCCAGCGTTGCTGTGGTCTGAATCCAGGACGTATAGAAACCACGGCGGTTGCTCGGTGCATGTTCAGCAACATAAGTCGCTGCGCCACCATATTCACCGCCAAGGGCAAGGCCCTGAAGCATACGCAGGACGATCAGGATGATCGGCGCTGCGATACCCCAACTTGCTGACCCTGGCAGAATGCCGACCAGAAAGGTCGAAAGGCCCATAATCAGGATTGTAACAAGGAAGGTATATTTCCGGCCAACGAGGTCTCCGATACGCCCGAAGACCAGTGCGCCAAATGGGCGGACCAGAAAGCCGGCGGCGAAAGCAAGCAAAGCAAAGATATTGCGGGTTGCTTCAGGATATTCACTGAAGAACGCGGCGCCGATGAAGGCAGCCAAAGAACCGTACAGGTAAAAGTCATACCATTCAAAAACAGTGCCGAGAGAAGAAGCGAAGATCACCTTCTTTTCTTCCCGCGTCATCCCCCGGCTGGTAGCGCCGGCCACGGTAGTGGATGCCATTTCTATTCCTCCCAGAAAACAGCAATTAAGCCCCAAGTTCAAAGAGACATGATAAGTCTAAACCGTGTGCCATGCCCCCATTTTGACACATACGCGCGCTCTTTATTGCTTGGCTTATTGCTGTCGCAGATCGCGCGCTGGTGAATGTCCTTGTGAATTTCTTTCCCCCAAGGTCATACAACCCAATGCCCCAATGAATTGTTGACTAAATATTGAAGAAAGCAAAGCCCGTAACTTGTATCAAATGTCTAAAATTGTGTGTAACACGACATATTCTTGCTCGTTAAAGATGTAATTGACTCTTTTAGGAAACCGCGTACAAGCACAAGCGGACAAGGAGAGCCTCGCATGCATAGCGAATCAACATCGCTATTTTCATTGAACGACTCCGGCATTTTCGCCGGTTGCGTTGCTGCGCCTGCTGTTCTGACTAAAATTTCGGCCAAAAAACTCTCGAAAATGACCACCAAAACGGTCTGATTTCCCTTGGCCTGCTCGCCCCCTCCCGGGTCCGGCCCGGGGGATAGGACCCGCGGTGGCCAGCGGGTTATAAGCAGCGGAGAGGGACAGGAGAATTACAAATGAGTTTCAAGGTTGCGATTGTTGGCGCCACAGGCAATGTGGGCCGCGAAATGTTGACAATACTCGAGGAGCGCGGCTTTCCGGTAAGCGAAGTTGTAGCGCTCGCTTCACGCCGTTCTCAGGGGACAGAGGTCTCCTATGGCGACCGTACGCTTAAGGTTAAAGCGCTCGATACCTATGATTTTTCCGACACTGATATTTGCCTGATGTCCGCTGGTGGCAATATTTCAAAGGAATGGTCGCCGAAAATCGGCGCGCAGGGCTGTGTTGTCATCGATAACTCGTCGGCTTGGCGCTACGATTCAAATGTGCCGTTGATTGTTCCGGAAGTTAATCCAGACGCGATTGCCGGGTTCAGCAAGAAGAACATCATTGCCAATCCGAATTGCTCGACCGCACAGCTCGTGGTTGCCTTGAAGCCTTTGCACGACAAGGCGCGCATCAAGCGCCTCGTTATTGCGACCTACCAGTCTGTTTCCGGCGCTGGCAAGGACGGTATGGATGAGTTGTTCCAGCAATCACGCGCGGTGTTCGTGGCTGATCCTGTGGAGGCGAAGAAGTTTACCAAGCGCATCGCCTTCAACGTTATTCCGCATATCGATGTTTTCATGGAAGACGGGTATACAAAGGAAGAGTGGAAGATGGTCGCCGAGACCAAGAAGATGCTCGACCCAAAGATCAAATTGACAGCAACCTGTGTACGCGTTCCTGTTTTCATTGGTCACTCGGAAGCCGTGAATATCGAGTTTGAAAGCCCGATGAGTGCCGAAGAAGCGCGGGAAATCCTGAGCGATGCGCCGGGCTGCCTGGTTATCGACCGTCACGAAGATGGTGGCTACATCACGCCTTATGAGGCAGCCGGCGAAGACGCGACCTATATTTCGCGTATCCGTGAGGACATCACCGTCGAAAATGGCCTGTCGCTCTGGATTGTTTCGGATAACCTTCGCAAGGGCGCTGCGCTGAACACTGTGCAGATTGCTGAACTTCTGGTTGCACGCGGACTAATCCAGCCAAAGAAAATTGCTGCGTAACAGCCGATATCACTTGTTTGTAAAAGGCGCTGGAGACAGCGCCTTTTATTTTGCTTCGTCGAGGCTTGCCACAAGATTGTCCCGCAAGCCGATCAGCTCGGCACGCATGCCCCGTGCCTCATCCATTGTGCAACCGAATGCCTGCCCCATTGCGATCGGCACGGATTCAGCCCGTTCTTTCATCGCCCTGCCTTCATCTGTCAAGTTGATCAGAACCTGACGCTCGTCGGCCTTGTCGCGCCGCCGTGATATTAACCCAGCTGCCTCAAGCCTCTTTAACAGTGGTGTCAAAGTACCTGAATCCAGGCTAAGCTTGTCACCGATTGCAGTAACGGTCTGGTTCTCTTCTTCCCACAAAACCACCATCACCAGATATTGCGGATAGGTCAGCTTCAACGCTGTCAGGCGGGGCTGATAGGCACGCGTAACAGCGTTCGCCGTGGAATAGATGGCGAAGCAAAGAAAATTCTCCAGCTTCAACTGTGACTCCTGGCCCTTCTCTTTCATATTCATTTCCTGTTCCTTCTCAATAGCTTGGCACAGAATAGCCAAGTGTTTTGAATTGCACATCATTTAATTTTTCATCATTTATGAAAATAACTATTGCATACAATTTAATTGCGTGCAATTTAATATGCATCGAACAATCACAACCCCGAAAGGAAATGAAAATGAGCATTCTCTATACAACCAAAGCGACAGCAACCGGCGGACGTGACGGTAGTGCCAAAAGTGAAGATGGTCGTCTGGAAGTTACGCTTTCGACACCAAAGGAACTTGGTGGTAACGGTGCGCAGGGCACCAATCCTGAACAGCTATTCGGCGCGGGATACTCCGCCTGCTTTCTCGGTGCATTGAAGTTTGTAGCTTCGCAGAAGAAGATCAAGCTTTCCGAGGAAACCGCCGTCACCGCCACCGTTGGAATTGGCCCGCGTGAAGACGGTAAAGGCTTTGGCCTGGACGTAGCACTTGCTGTGACATTGCCAGGCATTGAAGCTGGACAGGCCCGCGAACTCGTCGATGCAGCCCACATCGTCTGCCCTTACTCGGAAGCAACCCGCAGCAATCTCGACGTACGTATTTCGATTAATTGATGCTTGAAACCGTCACCGTAGAGTTATGAAGGAGAGCTAGCATCATGAGCAACAGCTTAAAGAATTTGACCTCACGCCGTTCGGTACTGACCGCAGGCATTGGAGTGGCAGCAGTTCTCAGCCTTCCATCTCTTCCTGCGGTGGCGGCTGATAAAGCCAGGCAGAAAAAATCCGACCAACCCGTGAAAGGACATAAAACAATGACCACGATCACTACAAAGGATGGAACAGAGATTTACTACAAGGATTGGGGCAAGGGGCAGCCAGTCGTTTTCAGCCATGGCTGGCCACTTTCTTCAGACGCATGGGAAGACCAGATGTTTTTCCTCGCCTCCAATGGCTACCGCGTTATTGCCCATGATCGGCGTGGTCATGGACGTTCCAGCCAACCTTGGAACGGCAATGATATGGATACCTATGCCGATGATCTTGCCGAGCTGTTTGAGGAACTCGATCTCAAAGACGCAATTATGGTCGGCCACTCAACCGGAGGTGGTGAAGTTGCCCGTTATATAGGTCGTCACGGTACCAAACGTGTAGCCAAAGCTGTTCTCGTCGGTGCAGTGCCTCCGCTTATGCTGAAGACAGATGCAAATCCCGAAGGCCTTCCTATCGATGTTTTCAATGGCATTCGTGATGGCGTCATTGCCGACCGCTCGCAATTTTTCAAGGATCTCTCTCTCCCGTTCTATGGCTATAATCGAACTGGTGCGAAAGAGTCTGAAGGTATCAGGAACGCCTTCTGGCTACAGGGGATGATGGCTGGAATGCCTGCCTCGTATTTCTGCATCAAGGCGTTCTCTGAAACCGACTTTACGGAAGATCTGAAAAAGATCGACGTGCCCACATTGTTTATCCATGGTGACGATGACCAGATCGTTCCGATCGACGATGCTGCCCGTAAAGCCGTGAAGCTGGTAAAGAATGCCACCCTGAACGTCTATGCCGGTGCGCCGCATGGCCTAGCCACGACGCACAAGGACAAGCTTAACGCTGATCTTCTGGCTTTCGCCAAATCCTGATTGCTACAATCTCAAAGCCCACGCTTTTCGATCATGGCATCGGGCGTGGGCATTTTACCCCGGAAAGCCTTGTAAAGCTCTTCGGGGTCTTTGCTGCCGCCCGCCGAATAAATATACTTCTTCAACTTCGAAGCGAGTTCGGAGTTGAACGAATCCCCGGTCTCCTCAAAAGCCTTGAACGCATCAGCATCAAGCACTTCTGACCACAAATAGGAATAATACCCGGCGGAATATCCTTCACCGGAGAACACATGTTTGAAATGCGGGGTACGGTGGCGCATGATAATGGCGTCTGGCATGTCGAGCTGCTGCAATGTAGCTGCCTCAAACTTGATCGGATTTTCCGGCGGGGTACCATCTGCATGGAATGCCATATCGACCAATGCCGATGAGGTGAACTCCACCGTGTTGAAACCGGCGTTGAATGTGTCGGCTGCAAGCACTTTATCCAGCAATGCCTTTGGCATTGCTTCTCCGGTGCGATAGTGGATCGCGTATTTCTGGAGTATTGCAGGTACAGTCAGCCAATGCTCATAGAGTTGGGATGGAAGCTCAACAAAGTCGCGTGAAACGGATGTGCCGGAAACGGCTGGCCATGTGACATTGGAAAGGAGGCCGTGCAGGGCGTGGCCGAATTCATGGAAAAGTGTACGTGCGCCATCCAGCGACAGCAGTGCTGGTTCGCCCTTTATTGGTTTGGCAGAATTCATCACATTGTAGATGATCGGCTTTTGTACTGAGCCCAGTTTGTGTTGCGACTGCAATGCGCTCATCCATGCGCCGGAGTGTTTCGACTGGCGACTGAAATAGTCGCCAATGAACACGCCGCATTCCGTTCCGTCCGGATTGAAGACTTTCCAGACGCGCACATCCGGGTGCCAGGTTGTGATCCCAGACTTTTCCTTGAATGTGATACCGAACAGGCGTGTCGCAACTTCGAAGCAAGCTTCAATGATTTTTTCGAGCTGCAAATATGGTTTCAATTCAGCCGCATCGAAGGCGAAGCGCTCGCTGCGGAGCTTTTCAGCGTAGAAGCGCCAGTCCCAAGGCGCGACCTTGTGATTGCGCCCGTCTTTGGTGATCAATTGCTGCAGATCGTTCTCTTCTTCTTCGGCACGTGCCTTGGCCTTTTGCCAAACCGGTTCCAACAGGTCCATCACTGCTTTGGGCGTCTTCGCCATGCTGTCGTCAAGCTTGTAGGCAGCAAAGCTCTTATATCCGAGAAGCTGCGCCTTCTCTGATCGAAGAGCCACAGTCTGCGCGACGATGGCGACATTGTCGGTAGCTCCGCCATTCTCACCCCGTGCCGCCCAGGCGCGGAATGCTTTTTCGCGCAGATCACGATTTTCCGAGAACGATAGGAAAGGCTCAATAATTTCGCGTGACAACGTAACGGCCCATGCATCTGCACGGTTGCGCTCTTCAGCAGCTCCACGCATGGCATCGCGAACGAAATCAGGCAAACCGGCAAGCTCAGAATCGTCCGTAATGAATAACGCCCAGTCAGACTCGTCCTTCAGCACATTCTGGTCAAACTGCGCGCCGAGGCTTGCCAGTTTCTCATTTATGTCCGCAAGACGTGCCTTGCCCTGATCATCCAGCCGCGCGCCGCTGCGTACAAAACCTTTCCAGACTTTTTCCAGCACGCGATCCGTTTCAGAATCCAGCCCGAGCAGATCACGCTGTTCGTAGAGGGAATCGATACGGGCGAACAAATGCGGATTCATCATGATGGAGGATGAATGACGGGACAGTTTGGGAGCTATTGCTCGCTCGAGTGCCTGAATCGTATCGTTGGTGTTCGCACCGGTCAGCATCCAGAAGATTGATGATACCCGATCTAGCGATTGGCCGGAAAGCTGCAGAGCTTTCAACGTGTTTTCGATTGTAGGCGCTTCATGATGGCTGATAATTGCATCAATGTCGGCAAGATCGTCCGCCAAGGCCGCATCGAAAGCCGCGGCAAAGTCGTGATCATTGAAGGCTGTAAAGTCCGGCAGACCCAGAGGCCCTGTCCAGTTTGTCAACGCGGCATTGATGGCTGGCTTGTCTGAAGGCATGGGGAACTCCGTCGTATGAACTTATGGCTATCATCTAGGGTGCCAAATTGGCGACAACAAGCGACAAAAGTAAAACGGCGGGACCAGCCCGCCGTTTTGTATTCTTAGCTGTTGCGCTTGCGCGCTGCGAGCGTACGCAACCGAAGAGCATTCAGGCGGATGAAGCCTGCAGCATCTTTCTGATCATAGGCACCGCGGTCATCTTCGAATGTGACAAGAGCATCAGAGTAGAGGGACTTGTTCGACTTGCGTCCGGAAACCATGACGTTGCCTTTATAGAGTTTCAGGCGGACAGTGCCTTCTACGTCTTCCTGGCTTTTGTCGATCATGGCCTGCAGCATTTCACGCTCAGGTGAGTACCAGAAACCATTATAGATCAATTCCGCATAGCGTGGCATGAACTCATCCTTGAGATGCGCCGCCCCGCGATCAAGCGTGATTGATTCCATTGCGCGATGTGCTGCAAGCAGGATCGTGCCGCCGGGCGTTTCATAAACGCCGCGTGATTTCATGCCAACGAAACGGTTCTCGACCAGATCGAGGCGACCAATTCCGTTGTCGTGACCAAGATCGTTCAATGTCTTCAACAAGGTTGCCGGCGAAAGCGGCTTGCCATCGATAGCGACTGCATCACCCTTTTCAAAGGCAATCTCGATTTCAGTGACTTTGTCTGGTGCGTCCATAGGTGAGATTGTGCGCTGGTGAACATATTCCGGGGCTTCCTGCCATGGGTCTTCCAGCACTTTGCCTTCCGAGGAAGAATGAAGAAGATTGGCATCAACAGAGAAGGGAGCTTCTCCGAGCTTGTCTTTGGCAATCGGAATCTGATGTTCGCGTGCGAACTCGAGGAGATCTGTACGGGACTTGAAAGTCCAGTCGCGCCAAGGTGCGATAACCTTGATATCAGGATTGAGCGCATATGCTGACAGCTCGAAACGAACCTGATCGTTGCCTTTTCCAGTCGCGCCATGCGCTATCGCGTCGGCTCCGGTGCGGGCAGCAATTTCTACAAGATGTTTCGAGATAAGCGGGCGCGCAATTGACGTGCCAAGCAGGTACACACCTTCATAAACGGCATTGGCGCGGAACATCGGAAAAACAAAGTCGCGAACGAATTCTTCGCGAACGTCTTCAATGTAGATTTCCTTGATACCAAGCATCTCGGCCTTCTTGCGCGCAGGCTCAAGCTCCTCGCCCTGACCAAGATCCGCAGTGAAGGTAACGACCTCTGCGCCAAGTTCTGTCTGCAGCCATTTCAGGATGATCGAAGTATCCAGTCCACCCGAATAGGCCAACACGACTTTCTTGACGTCTTTCCATTTATTCATTGCAAATATCCTGTCTGTAGACCGCCGTCGCGATCCCGAAATTTCAATTGGGGTCTTGTAGCATTTGCGCCGCTATTGGCAAGCGTAGCTAAAACGCAAAGAAGAGCAAATACGTATGGCAAAACGCCATCTTTCGCGTTAGCTTCCGCCAGTTTTTCTCGGAGCCCATGATGAACTTCATTCCCGACTGGCCAATTATATTGCAGTTCGCAGTTGCTACTTTTGTTCTCTCGATTACGCCGGGGCCGGATATGACGCTTTTTGTCGGGCGTGCGCTATCTGAAGGCAAGGCTGCGGGTTTTGCCTGCATGGCGGGTGCCTGCACCGGCATCGTTATTCATACGACAATGGTGGCCATTGGCTTGTCGGCGCTTATCGTGGCCTCACCCGCTGCTTTTCTTGCACTGAAGGTAGTGGGTGCCGGCTATCTGGTTTGGCTGGCCTATCAGGCGATCCGTTACGGTTCCGCGTTCTCACCTGAGAAGAAGACCGGGCAGGCCCATACATTATTTCAGAATTGGCTGACCGGATTGGGTATCAATCTGCTCAACCCGAAGATCATTCTCTTCTTCATGACGTTCCTGCCACAGTTCGTTTCCGCCAGCGATCCGCATGCGCCAGGCAAACTGTTTTTTCTTGGCGTTCTTTTCATACCGCTTTCATTGCCGGTGGTTGCACCGATGATCATAGCGGCCGACAGGTTTTCAATGCTGCTAAGAAAGAACCCGACTGTAACACGCATTACAGACTGGTTATTTGCCGGTGTTTTCTCAGCCTTTGCTGCCAAGATTCTGCTGGCCCAGGCGAAATAGTTTTATAATGTAGTGGTAGGGCGGGGCGGGAAAATGCCAGCACTGCGCCCGGAGATCATCCAGTAAACGAAACCGCCTACAACACCTGTGGCAAGGATGGCGGCGAATGTGCTGATATCTTCGGTCTGAGGACGCCACTTCCAAACGATGACGACCACAGCCGTAGCGGCACCACCAAGCGCATAGAAAAGCCAGTCGCGCCATGCCGTCAATTCGGCATAGATGATGATAAGGGCCGCTGGGACGAATACGCTATAGCCAATCGCCGAGGCAAAGGCTGGTATGGTCAAATAAAGAAACGGACCTTCACCACCAATCCATTCCGTGCTGCCGATCAGAAGCATATTGAGAAATATCGATGCGGCAAAGATCGCGCAGACAAATCCGAAAACGATCAGCGCGAAACGTACGAGGTACACCATACGCGTCAGTCTTCGCCGTGACCGGCGATCATGGCTGCTTCAAATGCCAGACGCTCAGTCTTTTTCATACGTTCCGACTCTGATTTGAGCTGGCCGCAAGCAGCCAGAATATCGCGACCGCGCGGTGTACGGATGGGCGATGCATAGCCTGCTGCGTTGACATAATCGGCGAATTTTTCAATCTGCTCCCAGTCAGAGCATTGATAATTTACACCTGGCCACGGATTGAAAGGGATCAGATTGATCTTGGCTGGGATGCCTTTAAGCATCCTGACCAGTTCCTTGGCATCGTCCAACGAGTCGTTGACGCCTTTGAGCATGACGTACTCAAAAGTAATGCGCTTGGAGTTGGACAAGCTTGGATAGGCACGGCAAGCTGCAAGCAACTCCTGCAACGGATACTTCTTGTTGATCGGCACCAGCATGTCGCGCAGGTCATCTGTTACCGCATGCAGGGAGATAGCCAGCATGACGCCGATCTCTTCGCCCGCACGATAAATCTCCGGCACGACGCCCGATGTCGATAGAGTAATGCGGCGCCGCGATAGTGAAAGCCCTGCATCGTCAGCAGCAATGAGCAGTGCCTTTTTGACGTTCTCGAAATTGTAGAGCGGCTCGCCCATGCCCATCATGACGATGTTGGACACTTTACGGCCCTCTGCCGGGACGATGGTGCCATCCGGCGTATTGCGATCGGGAAAGTCACCCAGACGATCGCGTGCAACCAGAAGCTGCGATAGAATTTCTTCGGCTGTCAGATTGCGCACGAGCTTCTGTGTACCCGTGTGGCAGAATGAGCAGGTGAGGGTGCAACCGACCTGACTGGAAATGCAAAGTGTGCCACGTCCCTCTTCAGGAATGTAAACTGTTTCGATTTCTACGGGGCGGCCTGCACCACGGGCCGGAAAACGGAAAAGCCATTTCCGCGTACCATCATTTGAAATCTGTTCTTCAACGATTTCCGGGCGGGCGATGTTGAAGTTGCGGCCCAGCAATTCACGCATATCGCGCGAAATATTCTGCATGTCGTCGAAGTTCGAAACACCACGTACATAAAGCCAGTGCCAGACCTGTGCCACACGCATTTTGGCTTGCCGTTCAGGCACACCAACGGCAATGAGGGCCTCTGCCAGTTCCGGACGCGTCAGACCGATCAGCGAAGGCTTTTCAGCCATCGGAGCGCGAACGGCATCACGGGATTTATCCCGGGCAACAGGATGTGTCAGGTCAAGCGAAACGGACATGGGTTTTTCTAACGTTTGTAACGGAAGCGCGGCTCATATCACGTTCCAGCGGCCACGTCACCTCTACAAGCAAAAAGGCCCGGCATGTGCCGGGCCCTTCGCAAGAAATGGAGCTATTAAGACTATTTGCAAGTGGAAATCGCCTTTAGAGCTGCCGAAACGCCTTTCAGCGAATAGGCATAGCTTGTCTTGGTTCCACGCTTGGAAACAGCGTTGATCGACATATTATGTCCTGCCCGCAAGGCGGCAACGAGCTGCGGCTCTTCTGCTGCGTTTTCCATCCAGCCATGGCTGCCATTGGTGAACATGGAGAATGTGCGGTCATCAATCTTGACGAGGACTTTTGAATTTTCCTGCAGATCATAGCCAGCC
Organism: Phyllobacterium sp. YR531; assembly: GCF_000282595.1. Taxonomy (GTDB): domain Bacteria; phylum Pseudomonadota; class Alphaproteobacteria; order Rhizobiales; family Rhizobiaceae; genus Phyllobacterium. The sequence goes on along the minus strand of NZ_AKIZ01000035.1, from coordinate 47,633 downwards.
TTGAATTGCGGTTCGAAACTGACATTCTGGCCGGGTTTCTGGCTTACCATGAAGAAATTGTCGCCATGGTCGATCTTCGCTGGCTGCTTATCGACCGGCACAGACAGGACGTAGCAGACTTTGCCCTTACCCTGCTGGTAGCTATAAGCACCCCACGCGTTGAACTGGCTAATCTGACTCGGGGTCTGGGCAAGAGCTGTTCCCGCCAGCCCAAGCATGAGCACAGAGGTCGCTACGATTGATTTTCCAAACATGATACCTACCAGTTTTATTTGTACACTTCATAACTCATGAACCGGCAATGGCCCGGAAGGTAATCCAGATGCCGTATTGTCCAGTTCGCTTGTCTTAATTTGACTTAATCTGGGTTACCAAACGGTGAAGACAGGTCAAAAAAGCAGTTTTTAGAGCCAAAAAGGTCACAGCCTCATTCAAGTCCGATGCGGTAACACCAGCCAAATAAAAGCGGCGAGACTTTGACGTTTCATATTTTCACAGTCTTGTGATCTCGGTCAGGCTTTCTCGTCCTTATCGAGATCCTTGATCGCCTGCCGCGCAGCAGCCCTGTGTGCCGGCGTAATGTTGTTGCGGATGGCGCTCAGCGCAGCCATCATTACCGCAACATCGTCGGTAAAGCCGAGCCCCAGGATGAAGTCCGGAATGAAATCCAACGGCAGAACAAAGTAAGCCAGCGAAGCCAGCAATATACCGCGGACTTTGGTCGGCGTGGTAGGATCAAGCGCACAAAAATAGCCAGCGACCAGTTCATCCAGAAACGGGATGTTCTCTGCTGCCTTACGCACGGTTTTCCAGAATGAAGCACGAACGCGCTCCTCCCGGGAACGCTGCTGATGCGCGCTACCCGGTTCCAGAATTTCACCGATCTTGATCTCGTCCATTCCTTTTCCTTCAGTTTGTTCAGCAAGAACATGGGAAGGGATATCGGGAGGTACAAGAGTTTTGCTCACAATGATGTGAATTCTTTGGTAAAGGCTTTTCGTAGCCTGATCTTCTTTCCATGGTGCAAAAATATGAAAACTTCGCCATTTAGCTCTGTTCTGTTTGTTTGCCTCGGCAATATTTGCCGCTCACCAATGGCGGAGGGAGTATTCAGATCGGTGCTGGAGGGCGACGGCAAGGCCGACGGGGTTCTCGTCGATTCTGCTGGAACCAATGGATATCATACCGGAGAAAAGCCCGATTCAAGATCGATCAAGGTCGCTGGGCGGCATGGTGTCGATATTTCCGATCAACATTGCAGGCAGCTTGTTGCCGGTGATTTTACCCGTTTCGACCTGATTGTCGGTATGGACCAGATGAATATCACTGCAATTGAGAGACGCCGCCCAGGCAACGCTACGGCGATAACCGGTCTGTTTTATGAAATTGCGCTCGGCAACGCCAAGCAAATTCCTGATCCCTACTACGGTACCGATGCAGATTTCGAAGCGATCTACCGGATGATCCTTGCAGCCTCGAAAGGCCTCTCCGCAAGGTTCTGATAAGAAGATCGGCGTGATTCCAGAGGCCACGCTTCTTCAACGATATAGGGACCACCGCCAACAGAATCGCGCGATGACATCAGTACGAAACGCCCGACAGAGAAGGGCGCTGTGGAAAAATTACCCCTTGAGGAAAGGTAGTGCGCGATCTCTTCGTTTCGGACATTACGCAGTCTGGCAAGAGAAACGTGTGGTGTAAATTTACGGGGATCAGGTGCAAGCGCCAATCTTTGGCAGATGCGTTCGATTTCGGCTTGCAACGCTTGGATATCAGGCGAGGGTGCAACCGAAGCCACAACACTATGCGGCTTCTTTGATCCGAAAGCGTTGACACCCGACAACCAGAGCGTGAATTCCGGACGTCTTATCCGGTCCAGCGCATTGGCCACCTCGTCAGCGACATGGCCTTCTACATCCCCGATAAATCGCAATGTGATGTGATAATTCTCGACATCAATCCATCGGGCTCCGGGGAGTCCGCCGCGCAACAACGACAGCGAGAGTGCGGCGTCGCGCGGAATTTCGAGGGCAGTAAAGAGACGCGGCATAAGGCATCCTCCCCGAATCGAGTTGCACACCTAGAGAATCATCGAACCTGTCTGCGGGCAAGCCATAAGTTTATATTCTTCTGCCGCGCGACAAATTGGACACGGTGAACTCCAACAGCCAACTTGAAATCCCGTTTATTGTGAAGCGTTTGGGCTATCAGATGAGCTTTTGCTTGCGATGGTTTTTTCAATGACTGGAAGAAAGCCTTCCACCATTTTGGCAACTCCCTGTGTGTTGGGATGCATGCCATCTTCCAGTTGCAATGACTTCTGCGCCGCGACACCTTCCATGAAAAACGGATAGAGCGGGACATTGTATTTCTGCGCCAGTCGCGGGAAGATTGCGTTGAATTTGTCCTCGTAATCACCGCCCATATTCGGGGGTGCAAGCATTCCGGCAAGTATGACCTGAACCTTACGCTGTTGCAGTTTCTCTATGATTTCGGCGAGGTTCTTCTCGCTTATTTCCGGCGATATCCCGCGCAACGCATCATTTGCGCCAAATTCAAGAATGACTAACCCGGTACCTTCCGGCACGGACCAGTCAAGCCTGCTCACAGCATCGGTTGTTGTCTCGCCGGCCACGCCTGCATTGGCAATCGTGACGTTGATGCCCTTGTCTTTGAGAGCTTTCTCCAGCTGGGCCGGAAAGGAATCCTGAACAGGCAGTTCGAAGCCTGACATAAGACTATCGCCAAAGCCCACGACCGCCAGGGGCTGTCCGGACACGGTATTTTGATTGGCCAAAGCCGAAACAGGCAAGGCAACAAGTCCTAGAAAAACAACAATTCTTATCAACGGTTTGAATATCATTTCGGGGCACCCATATCAGACCAGTTGCACTGCATGTTGTGTCGACCATATCGCAAAGGAAGCCTTTTCGTGACGAAATCCGTTATCAAGCTCGATCACATTGAGTTGACACTGGGCACAGGCGCTTCTGCCGTGCATGTCCTCAAGGGTATTTCCCTGGATATTGATACGGGTCAATCCGTTGGCATTGTCGGGCCTTCAGGTTCAGGAAAATCTACCCTTTTGATGGTTCTGGCCGGACTCGAGCATGTTGATTCAGGTTCGGTGCAAATCTCCGGCACAAAACTTGAAACACTGAGCGAAGATGCAACAGCTGCGTTTCGCGGTCAGAACATCGGTATTGTTTTTCAATCATTCCATCTTATCCCAAACATGACGGCGCTCGAAAATGTTGCCGTTCCGCTGGAATTGGCCGGAAACCCCAACGCTTTCGCCATTGCAGAACGCATGCTTGCAGCCGTTGGATTGGCAGAGCGTGTTACTCACTATCCAGGCGAACTTTCTGGCGGTGAGCAACAGCGCGTGGCGATTGCCAGAGCGCTTGCTCCATCTCCCAAAATCCTCATTGCTGATGAACCAACCGGCAATCTTGATACAGCTACAGGGCGGCAAATTGCGGATCTTCTCTTCGAGAAACAACGGGAATTGGGGCTTACGCTTGTTCTCGTAACCCACGACACAAGCCTTGCTGCACGTTGCGATCGGGAAATCCGTGTCCGATCCGGCCTGATAGAAGCTGATGAAGGCGCATCTGTACTGGCGAAAACCGCATGAGCAGTCTGTCACTGGGATCCGGTCCAACCTTGAAACTGGCTTTGCGTTTCGCTTTACGTGAAATGCGTGGCGGTCTATCCGGCTTTTACATCTTTCTCGCCTGTATCGCGCTCGGCGTTACTGCTATCGGCGGTGTCAATTCGGTCGCCAACTCCGTAACGTCCGGTATCTCGACGCAAGGCCAGAGCATTCTGGGTGGTGATGTCCGTTTCCAGCTTAACCAGCGTGAAGTTACAGCTGATGAGCGCACCTTTCTCGACAGCAAGGGAAAGGTGGCGGTAAGCGCAAACATGCGCTCCATGGCCCGTCTTCCGGATGGATCTGATCAGTCGCTGGTCGAAGTGAAGGCCGTCGATGATGCTTATCCTTTGAACGGAACGCTTGAGACCGCGCCATCATTGGACCATCAGGCGCTTTTTGCGGAGAAAGATGGCGCTTATGGAGCTGCCGTTGCGGAAATATTTCTTGAGCGACTGCATTTGAAACTTGGAGATCGCATTCTCCTTGGCTCTGCCAGTTTCGAGGTGCGATCTGTTATAGTCAATGAGCCCGATGCCTTGTCTGACGGTTTTGGCTTTGCACCGCGCTTCATGGTTTCGACGGCGGGTCTTGATGCTGCCGGTCTCGTGCAGCCTGGCAGTCTGGTCGATCACAATTACAAAATTTCGCTGCCAGCCGGCGCAAGCGAGCTGGCCATTACGGCCATCCGCGACGAGGCGCAGGAAAAGTTTCCGCAAGCTGGCTGGACAATACGCAGCCGCACAAATGCGGCGCCCTCGCTCAGTTCCAATATTGAACGTTTCTCGCAGTTTCTGACTCTGGTCGGACTGACGGCACTCGTGGTTGGTGGCGTGGGTGTTGCCAATGCCGTTCGCTCCTACCTCGATGGCAAGCGCGGTGTTATTGCCACTTTCAAATCACTCGGAGCACCCGGCTGGTTCGTTATTGCGGTCTATCTTTTCCAGATCATTATCCTTGCCGTCGTTGGCATCGTCATCGGTCTTGTTGCAGCTGCAGCGATACCCTATCTGGCGGCATATGCTCTGCAAAATATACTTCCGATTGCTGGAGCAGGCGGCTTCTATCCTGGCGCGCTGCTTTGGTCTGCCCTGTTTGGCCTTCTGACCACATTGGCCTTCGCCATACTTCCCTTGGGGCGTGCTCGCGACGTGCCTGCCACTGCCTTGTTCCGGGAACAAGGGTTTGACCAGCGAGGCTGGCCGAAACCGGTCTATATCGGAATAGCAATCATGCTGATGGGGGCGCTGTGCCTGCTAGCCGTCTATTTTGCCTATGACCGACGTATCGCGATTGTGTTTGTTGGTGCTGTTGCGTTTTCATTCGTGATTTTGCGGGCAGTTTCAAGCCTCGTTCAATGGCTGGCCCGACGTGCTCCGCGCGTGTCATCGACAGCACTTCGACTTGCAATCGGCAATATTCATCGTCCCGGTGCCCTTACACCTTCGGTTGTCCTGTCGCTGGGGCTCGGTCTGACTTTGCTCGTTTCACTGGCTCTGATTGACGGTAGCCTCCGACAGCAACTGGCTGGCAATTTGCCCGAGAAAGCTCCCAACTTTTTCTTTGTCGATATTCAAAGCAGGCAGATCGATCAGTTCAAGGATTTGCTGCAAAAATCCGCTCCCAACGGAAAGATCGTCAGTGCTCCCATGCTGCGCGGCCGTATCGTTGCGTTCAATGGGACGGATATTACCAAGATGACCATTCCGCCGGAGGGTGCCTGGGTGCTTCGTGGTGATAGGGGCATAACCTATGCGAAAAATGTTCCGGAGAACTCAACATTGACGGAAGGGAGCTGGTGGCCAGCCGACTATACTGGCGAGCCGCTGGTATCATTCTCGGCCGAAGAGGGTCGTAATCTCGGTCTCAAGATCGGCGACACTGTGACAGTCAATGTACTTGGACGGAACATGACGACGCGGATCGCCAATTTCCGTGAAGTGCAATGGGAATCGCTCGCCATCAATTTTGTCATGGTCTTTTCGCCCAATACATTTGCCGGAGCGCCCCATGCGTGGCTGGCAACCTTGACCGACCCAACTGCCACGACGGCTGAGGAAGCTGGCGTCATGCGGGCAGTAACCACGGCATATCCGGCAGTCACTTCGGTGCGTGTGAAAGACGCGATCACCATTGCGAACGAACTTGTAGATCAGTTGGCTGTGGCGATCCGCGCAGCTGCTTCCGTTGCATTAATCGCCTCAATTCTGGTCTTGGGTGGCGCTTTGGCCGCCGGGAACAGAGCGCGCATTCATGATGCGGTGGTATTGAAAACGCTGGGGGCAACGCGGCGAACGCTTATCAAGGCCTTCACGCTCGAATATGTGCTGCTAGGGCTTTCAACTGCAATATTTGCATTGCTGGCTGGCGGTCTGGCGGCCTGGTATGTGATCGTCCGGGTCATGACACTGCCTGCCTCTTTCCAGCCGGAGGTTGCAGTGATGACGGTTGCCGTAGCGCTGATTTTGACTGTGGGATTTGGCCTTGCAGGAACCTGGCGGATTCTGGGACAGAAGGCAGCGCCAGTGCTCAGAGCTCTTTGAAATGATTAAAAGCATGTAATTATCGGCAATCTGAGCGGCAATTTGCGATTTCGCACATAATCTTGAGCAAAACAGGACTTGTTATAGGGCGGGATAATCACCATAATTCTTGTCAAGGCATGCTGGGGTCCCGCCAGCGGAGCCTGGGGATAGTCCCCGACACCCGACGGGACGAAGCAATGAGGAAAACCATGGCTGACTATCGCAACATCCAGGCCCAGAATTCGGCCGGAGTGCGTGTGGACGCGGGGATCGATCAAGGTCTGCGCAGCTACATGCTGAAGGTCTACAATCTTATGGCGATCGGTCTTGCAGTGACCGGTCTTGCCGCCCTCGCAATCGTATATCTGACAACAACCAATGACGCGTCGCTTGCGGCTGCAACATTGCCTAACGGTAAAATGCTGACCAGCTTCGGTGTTACGTTCTACGTTTCGCCGTTAAAGTGGGTCGTAATGCTCGCGCCGCTGGCTGCAGTGTTCTTCCTGAGCTTCCGCATCAACTCGATGAGTGTCGCTGCCGCCCAGACCACGTTCTGGGTCTATGCCGCTCTTGTCGGTGCATCGCTGTCGTCGATCTTCCTGGTCTATACCTCGGGAAGCATCGTCCAGACGTTCTTCATCACTGCCGCATCGTTTGGCGCACTTTCGCTCTATGGCTACACGACCAAGCGCGACCTCTCCGGTTTCGGTTCGTTCCTGTTCATGGGCGTGATCGGCATTCTGCTCGCTTCGGTGGTCAATATATTCCTTCAATCGAGCGCATTGCAGTTTGCCATCTCGGCAATTGGTGTGCTGGTATTTGCAGGCCTGACAGCCTACGACACGCAGCAGATCAAGGAAATGTATTATGAAGGCGACGATACAGACTCCTATGGCCGCAAGGCAATCATGGGTGCTCTGCGTCTATACCTCGACTTCATTAACATGTTCATGTTCCTGTTGCAGTTCCTGGGCAACCGCGAATAGCTTTACACTGAAAAAATGATGAAAAGGGCAGCTTTCAGCTGCCCTTTTTTATGCACTGTATAAGGATTATTGATCGACAATCTCTCGGTGCGCCCTTTAATTCTATGTCGAACGGGTGCATGAAAAGTAGTCAGAAACCCACCTTCAAGCGAAATCCATGTCCGATATTCATATCCGCTCCGCACAGCCTGCCGATCTGCCCGCTATAACCGAAATCTATCGCGATGCTGTTTTGCATGGCACCGCCACCTATGAGATTGATCCGCCTGATCTTACGGAAATGACCAACCGGTTTCATTCGCTTAAGTCGGATGGCTTCCCCTATGTCGTGGCTGAGCAAAACGGCGAAGTTATTGGCTATGCCTATGCCAGTTATTTCCGCGCACGTCCGGCCTATTGGTGGATGGTTGAAGACTCGATCTACATTGCTCCGGAAGCCAAGGGGAAGGGGTTGGGTAAAATCCTCATCCAGCGGCTTATCGACGATTGCACTGCACTGGGTTTTCGTCAGTTCATAGCCGTTATCGGCGATGGTCATGAGGGATCTGCGTCCGTTCGTCTTCATACCAAGGCGGGCTTCCGCCATTGCGGCAAGATCGAAGCCTCCGGCTTCAAGCATGGCCGCTGGCTGGATACGGTTCTGATGCAGCTTGATATGAACGGCGGGGCGGCAACGCTACCCGACAGGGCGCCGCTTAAGTAATCAGCTTCGAACGATACTCAGTGTCTTGTCGAATACGCGCAGGACGCGGTCAAGCTCGTGCCCGCGCTTAAGTATGAGTCCGCTTGCGGCGATCACGCTGTAAATGCCCTGTTTGCGCGACAGCTTGGGATTCTTCTCGATGCGGAACATCGGCACCTCGCTGGTGCGACGGAAAACAGAAAAGATCGCCCTGTCAGAGAGATGGTCGATCGCATAGTCACGCCATTCACCGGCAGAAACCATAAAACCATAGACCCGCAAAATCTGGTTGAGCTCGCGCCGGTCAAAGGTAACAGGCAGGTCATTGTTTCGAACGAGGGGGATGAGTTTCGCCTGACGTTGCGAATCGTCGCCACCTGCATTGCTTTCCATCAATCAACCGCCTTTGATTTGTCGTGTGACACCTGGATGACAGTAAGGTGACCCTATCCAGACAATTTTACAAGCTTGCAGTTTTCGCCAGCACAGATTTTATGAAATTAACGTGCATATTCTTGCGTCTCACGAACCAATACGATGTGAAGTTAATGGTGATGACTCATCACATTGTCGCCATCTTCTGCACGCATTGCCGCCGGATTTCAAACCGAACATCGCATTGTGTTGCCAGAGGCGGCTTTACCGGAGCAGTTCGATTACCCAAGCCCCCCGCCCAAGCGGATTGTTCAGAGAAGGCCAATAGTTCTCATTTATTGGCAACATGCCCCAATAGCTCAGGCCGGATTTATCCGGCCTGTTTTTGTTTCGGTAGAGCTATTATTTCGCCGCCATAATTGACGCGCCGATAATTGGCCCGGGTTTGCCATCACCCAGCATTTCCTGCAACAGCACAGCACAGCCGGAGGCTTTCTTGCTCGCAAGTTCGCTCATCGGAATTTCGATCTTCTGAGCATTGCCATCCCACATACCGACAGTTTCCATCGCCCGCACGCTATTGGCATAACTTACCATGCGCCCGACATTTTCGCCGCCCGGAATTGAAACAATACTCTCACGGTTGAAATAGGCGAGCACAACGCGCACTGGATTTGTCGTTACCGGGCCGGAGCCGATATCAATCAGCAATCTATTCTTGGAGGCTTTTTCTATGGAAACCGGCACAGTCAGGCCTGAGGGCGTATCGCGCATATCCGCAATGCGGCGGCGGATTTTTGTCTCGTCCTGCCCGTTTACATGCTCACGGCCATTGATAATGGCTTGAGGCGTATAAACGCCATTGAGACTTAAGGCCTTGCGATATTCGTTCTGGCGTTCGGTGTTTTCGGGCAAAGCAAGATTGTCGGTCCAGCCGCGGTAATCCCAATAATCAACGTGGAAAGCCAGTGCCACGACCTTTCCCTCGGTCGCAAGTTCTTTAAGCACGGCATCGGCAGGCGGACATGAACCGCATCCCTGCGATGTATAAAGCTCAATCACACCCTCGGGCTTCGCTCCCGCATCTTCCGCGCAGACCGGCATCACATAAGCTACCACTGCCATAAGAGGCAGGCCGACAGCCAAGAGTTTTGTTGTGGTACGCGATAGCAAGGTGGCGAGCTTTCTTTCCCGGAATATCTGAAAATTATAGGGTGTATTGATTGCCAGACGATTGATAAGAGCCCCTTTGGTCAAGAGGAAGTCACTTTGAGGTGAATTCGATCACGAATATTACATCCTCTTAAATTAAAGGGCCGCCAGTTGCCCGGCGACCCTCAAACGTACAAACTATTGTCAGATCAAGCAGCGAGATCGCGCAGAACGTACTGCAGAATGCCGCCATTCTTGAGGTATTCGAGTTCATCGATGGTATCGATCCGGCAGATCAACGGAACCTGCTTCACCTGTCCGTCGGCAAACGTGACCGTGGCTAGTGTTTTCTGGCGTGGCTGGATGGTGGCAAGACCTTCGATGGAGACGATTTCATCACCCTTCAGGCCAAGCGACTGCCAGCTGGTGCCTTCCTCGAGAACGAATGGAACAATGCCCATGCCGACGAGGTTGGAACGGTGAATACGCTCGAACGATTGTGAGATGACAGCACGAACGCCGAGCAGGTTGGTGCCCTTCGCCGCCCAGTCGCGTGATGAGCCGTTGCCGTATTCCACACCGGCGAAAATTACCAGCGGCACATTCTCACGGCGATATTCCATTGCCGCATCATAGATCGGCATTTCTTCCTTGGTCGGATAATGGATGGTGTAACCGCCTTCGCGCCCGTTTTCACCAAGCATGTGATTGCGGATACGGATATTGGCAAACGTACCGCGCATCATGACTTCGTGATTGCCACGACGTGTGCCGTACTGGTTGAAGTCCAGCGGAGCGACGCCGTGATCTGTCAGATACTGGCCAGCAGGTGAAGCAGCCTTGATCGAACCGGCCGGCGAAATATGATCGGTTGTGATCTTGTCGCCAAACAGGCCAAGGATGCGTGCGCCCTTGATGTCGTTGACTATGCCTGGAGTTTTGCCCATGCCGACAAAGTATGGCGGGTTCTGCACATAGGTCGAGTTATCGTCCCATGCATATGTCTGGCCTGCTGGTACCTTGACGTTCTGCCAGTTCTCATCGCCCTTGAACACATCCGCATATTTCGCTGAAAACAGCTTGCGGGTGACGTTCTTGGTGATGAACTCCTGAATTTCGTGGCTGGAAGGCCAGATGTCCTTGAGGAAAACAGGATTGCCGTTCTGATCTTCACCAAGAGGTTCGGTGGTCAGGTCTTTGGTAACCGTGCCAGCCAAAGCGTAGGCGACAACCAAAGGCGGCGATGCAAGATAGTTCGCCTGAACGTCCGGCGACACACGGCCTTCGAAGTTACGGTTGCCGGAAAGAACGGCAGCAGCAATCAGCCCCTTATCATTAATTGTCTTGGAGATCGGTGCAGGCAGCGGACCGGAATTGCCGATGCATGTGGTGCAACCGAAGCCCACCAGATTGAAGCCCAGTTTGTCGAGTTCAACCTGCAATCCTGCGCTTTCCAGATAGGCCGCAACAACCTGCGAGCCGGGAGCAAGCGAAGTCTTTACCCAAGGCTTGGATTTCAAACCCTTTGCAGCTGCGTTGCGGGCCAGAAGTCCAGCGGCAATCAGAACGCTCGGGTTTGACGTATTGGTGCAGGATGTGATGGCGGCAATGGCAACGTCGCCGTGTCCAAGGTCAAAATCTTCACCTTCGACCTGATAGCGTGCATCGAGCTGCTCGGTCTTCTTGTATTCTTTCTGCAGGGATTCACGGAAACCTGATGCGATACCTTCCAGTGCGATGCGGCCTTCAGGGCGCTTTGGACCAGCCATGGATGGAACGACTGTGCCGAGGTCCAGTTCAAGCGTATCAGTGAAGACCGGATCGGCAGCACCTGCTTCACGCCACATGCCCTGCGCCTTGGAATAGGCCTCGACCAAGGCCAGGCGGTCTTCATCGCGGCCTGACATGTGCATGTAGTTGATGGTTTCGCCGTCAATCGGGAAGAAGCCGCATGTTGCGCCATATTCCGGGCCCATATTGCCGATGGTGGCGCGATCAGCCAGCGTCATCGAATCAAGGCCGGGGCCGAAGAACTCGACGAACTTGCCGACGACGCCCTTCTTGCGCAGCATCTGCACGACAGTGAGAACGAGATCGGTTGCTGTTACGCCTTCCTTGACCTTGCCGGTCAGGCGGAAACCGATAACTTCCGGCAGAAGCATGGAAACAGGCTGACCAAGCATGGAAGCTTCGGCTTCAATACCGCCCACGCCCCAACCGAGAACACCAAGACCGTTGACCATGGTGGTGTGCGAATCGGTGCCGACGCAAGTGTCAGGATAGGCGATGGTCACGCCGTCTTCTTCCTTGGTCCACACGCCTTGCGCGAGGTATTCCAGATTAACCTGATGGCAGATGCCCGTGCCGGGTGGTACTACGCGGAAATTCTTGAATGCCTGCTGGCCCCATTTCAGGAAGCGGTAGCGCTCGCCATTGCGCTCATATTCGAGATCGACATTGCGCTTGAAGGCTTGAGGATTGCCGAACTCGTCGACAATAACCGAGTGATCGATGACCAGATCTACCGGGACGAGCGGATTGATCTTTTCAGGGTCGCCACCGAGATTGACCATGGCATCGCGCATGGCTGCAAGATCAACGACTGCTGGAACGCCGGTAAAGTCCTGCATGAGAACGCGGGCAGGGCGGTAGGCAATTTCAGCGCCGGCAGAGCCACGATCAACGAGCCATTTGGCTACACTTTCAATGTCCTTCTTGAAAACCGAGCGGTTATCTTCAAAGCGAAGCAGGTTTTCGAGGAGAACTTTCATGGAGAACGGAAGTGCGGAAATCCCTTCCAATCCATTCTTTTCGGCTTCGGTCAAACTGAAATAAACATATTCCTTGTCCCCTACGGTGAGGGTTTTACGGCATTTAAAACTGTCAATCTGAGACATTTTGCGTTCGTCCTTATGCTGAGGCCTAAACCCGGGACGAACGCCTTTGCCGCGTTTCAAGGACGCGCTAAGGTGCGGGTGCAGTCATTTCCGCTGTCCGTCCCGCAGCAAATACCGGGAAAGTATTCGCTAGAGATCGGCCAAAATTGTTTCCACGCCGACCGCTGGCATGGTTGACTGGTATATAGAGTTTTTCCGCGATTTGTGCCAGACCGGCTAAGTGCAAAAATGCGTACTGCGGCGAAATGGTCATTTGGCCGCATTGGAACCAGAAAAGGCGGGATTTTCATGCAGTTAGTCGCCGAAGGGTTGAGCGGAGAGCGGGGCGGGGAAATCTTGTTTTCCGGGCTCAACTTTACCGTCGATGCTGGTCAGGCGCTCCTTGTCACTGGACCCAATGGCGTCGGAAAATCGACACTGCTTCGAATCGCCGCCGGGCTTTTGCATCCGACAGAAGGTTCCGTTCATCTTCGTGGTTCAGTAGGCGAGTTTGAAAGTCTTGGCGGTGCTTGTCACTTTCTCGGCCACATGAATGCGATGAAGTCCGCACTTACTTTGGAAGAGAATCTTCGTTTCTGGCAATCCTTCTATGGAATCGGGCAAATAACGGTTTTGCAGGCATTAGAAATGGTTGGACTGGCCGATATTGGCCATTTGCCATTCGGCTATCTGTCCACCGGGCAAAAGCGCCGTGCCGGCATTGCGCGACTTTTGGCCAGCGAACGGCCCGTATGGCTACTCGATGAGCCTACGGCGGGGTTGGACAAGGCATCGGAATCGCAATTCTCGGGTCTTATGCAATCACATCTCGATGCAGGAGGCATTATCCTGGCGGCAACCCATCTGCCGCTTGGATTGCTCAGTTCCCGTGAACTGATGATCAGAGTGATTAACTGATGGGCGCGTTGTTCATCCGTGATGCAAGATTGGGTTTGCGTGCCGGGGGTGGTGCGCTTGTTGGAATACTTTTCTTTCTGGCAGTCATTGCCGTCGTGCCTTTTGGTGTCGGCCCGGATCTTAAATTGCTGGCACGCATTGGCTCCGCCATGCTGTGGATTGGTGCACTCCTTGCCACTTTGCTTGGTCTCGACCGGCTGTTTCAAGCCGACCGCGAAGACGGCTCTCTCGATCTTCTCATAATGGCGTCCGAGCGGCATATGCTGGCGCTCACTATACTCGTCAAATGCATTGCTCATTGGACGGTGAGTGTTTTGCCGCTGGTAGTTGCAGCGCCACTGCTTGGGCTGTTCATGAATATGGAACCAGCCGCGATCGTCGCAACAACTCTGACACTGCTCGTTGGCACTCCGGCAATCACCCTCATAGGCGCCGTGGGAGCAGCGGTTGCAGTCTCGCTGCCGCGGGGCGGGCTGCTCGTTTCGGTCATTGTCCTGCCTTTGACGATACCAGTCCTGATTTTTGGCGTATCTGCGTCCTATGGCGCAATTGAAGACCCGGCACCCTTTCTGGCACCCTTCCTTATCCTCAGTGCGATTACCTTGTTTTTCGCCGTTCTGGGGCCTTGGGCTGCTGCTGCCGCGCTGAAATCATCGGCAGACTGAAGAGTATTGAATGTTTGGTGAATTTGGAAAAGCTGAGAGATTTTGATGAGTAAAGTGGCATCCAAGCCCGGGCGGTGGATTGACTTGGCCAACCCGACAAGATTTTTGAATCTTGCGGGTATCGTGCTGCCATGGCTCGGCGGAATTACATTGATCACACTTGCCATCGGCTTCTGGATGTCAATGACAGCGCCGGATGACTATCAGCAAGGCTCCACAGTCAAGATCATGTTCATTCATGTGCCTTTCGCTTGGCTCTCCATGATGTGCTACACAGTGATGTCGATTGCTGCGCTTGGAACGCTGGTTTGGCGTCACCCGCTTGCTGAAGTTGCTGCAAAGGCCGCTGCACCTATCGGCGCTGTGTTTACGGCTCTGGCCCTGATCACCGGTTCTCTCTGGGGCAAGCCCATGTGGGGGACATGGTGGGTTTGGGATGCGCGCCTGACTTCGGTGTTTGTGCTTTTTCTCATGTATCTGGGTGTTATCGCGCTGACGCGTGCCATGGGTGATCCGGCCAAGTCTGCAAAAGTGACAGCCATCCTCACGCTTGTCGGATTCGTCAATATCCCGATCATCAAGTTTTCTGTCGATTGGTGGAATACTTTGCACCAGCCGGCATCGGTTATCCGCGTGGGCGGTTCTACGTTGGACCCATCCTATCTGCGGCCGCTGCTGGTAATGGCAATAGGATTCACACTGCTCTTCTTCACATTGCACGTCATGGCCATGCGCAATGAAATCTGGCGTCGGCGTGTTACTGCCATGCGCCGCATTGCAGCGCGTAGTGCAGAACGAAAGGCGGGCCAATGAGCAGCCATACAGCATTCGTCCTTGCCTCATACCTTTCTGCAGCCATTGCCTTGACGGGCTTGATTGCATGGATTTTCATTGATCAGCGCAGCCAGCGAAATGCGTTGCGGGAACTTGAGGCGCGGGGTGTCCGCCGCCGTTCCGGCACGGATAGCGCGTCATGAGTGGAGAAATGCAAGCGGAGGTAACGCGCCGCAAGCGCAGTCCGTTTTTTGTTTTCCTGCCTTTGATTTTATTTGGGGTGCTGGCGGCGATCTTCGCACTTCAATTGGCATCCGGAAGGGATGAATCAGTCATTCCGTCAGCACTGATTGGCAAACAGGCTCCGGCTGTTGCGCTTCCCGCGGTTATGGGTCTCATGAAGGACGGCCAGGCTGTACCCGGCCTTGATCCGGCGAAATTCAAGGGGCAGGTAACCTTGGTCAATATATTTGGCTCCTGGTGCGTGCCGTGCCGTGTTGAACACCCGCTACTGATGAAACTTGCGCAGGATAAGCGATTTGTCCTGGCTGGTCTTAACTACAAGGACAAGCCGGAAAATGCTGTCAGTTTTCTGGGTGATCTTGGCAATCCATATTCCGCCGTTGGTGCTGATCTTAATGGCCGTGCAGCGATTGAGTGGGGCGTTTATGGTGTACCGGAAACATTCCTCATAGGGCGCGATGGCATCATAGCCTACAAGCATGTTGGTCCCTTTTCCGAAGAGACCATCCGTACAGATTTGATGCCAGCAATTGAAGCCGCGCTAAAGCCAAACTAAAGCGAGGCGTAATGCCTTACCCATCCGGCGGTGCGACCCACGACGCTTGCCGTGCCATCAACGGCCTGATTGAACGGCATGGTGATTAATCTGTAGCTCAAAGAGCGCTTTTCAACTTGTCTCTGCGGCTCAATGGATGTTCCCATGGCGATGGTTTCAATTGGACGATCTATTGCTGGCGCAGGGATTTTGAACGAGCGGCTGGCGACGGCGATTCCGGGCTGGGAGCTTGTGGAGCATGATGCTGTGATCAGCGGGTAGTCAACTTTTCCAGTTTTTTGTATCTGCGCTTCCAGATCGGCGCGGCATGTCTCCATGGTTGTCCATCCCGTGTCCGCTGTCTTGATGTATTCACAGACTTTGGCATCGCAGTCGCAACCCATCAGGGTCATTACGATGAGGGCGGTTTTCATGGAGGGTGCTTTCTCAAGAATCGTTGATAATCACCGACTCTTGAGCTTGGATCGCGGCGGGATTTCGTCGCGATCACGTAAAAATTGTGGTCGTTTTTGGCCTTAAGTTTTCTTGCTGGCAGCCTTTTCGCCATTCAGCGGTTCAGTCGAGTATTTCATGATCAGCGGCATCTGTGCAAAAGTGAAGAGCAGGGTAATCGGCATTGTGCCCCAAACCTTGAACGCAACCCAGAAGTCAGTTGAAAAACTCCGCCAGACCACTTCGTTCAGCACAGCAAGGAACAGGAAGAAGATACCCCAGCGCAAAGTCAGTTTGCGCCAGCCTTCAGCATTGAGCTTGAAAGCACTGTCGAAGACATAACCCAGAAGCGCTTTGCCGAAATAAAGCCCGCCAAGCAGGATCACGCCGAACAGGGTATTGACGATTGTCGGCTTCATTTTGATGAAGGTTTCATTATGCAGCCAGAGCGTCAGCGCCCCGAATATCAGTACAACGATGCCGGATATAAGCGGCATGATCGGTAGCGTTCGCGTGAGTACCCATGAAACACCTAGCGCAATCAATGTTGCGGCCATGAACAGCGCGGTCGCGATAAAGATTGGCTCGCCAATGTTGGCAAGTACCGGGAACCGCTCCAACAGCCAATCACCCTTTGCATTGGCAAAGAAAAAGACCATCAACGGACCCATTTCCAGTAGCAGCTTCAACAATGGGTTGATCTGCTTGTGTGCAGGATCCGAAGGATCTCGTTCAAAAATAGGTTCGTTCATCATGCAACTCCAGCAATGGCTTTGGCAAAATCGCTCGCAGCGAATGGCTCAAGGTCATCAACCTGTTCGCCTACACCAATAAAGTAGACCGGTAATTTGTGTTTTGCCGAGATGGCAACAAGAATGCCGCCGCGCGCCGTACCGTCAAGCTTGGTCATAACCAAGCCATTAACTCCAGCAATGTTTCTGAAAATCTCAACCTGATTAAGCGCATTCTGGCCGGTGGTGGCATCGAGTGTCTGCAAAACAGTGTGAGGCGCTTCCGGGTCGTGCTTGCCGAGAACGCGAACGATCTTTGCCAGCTCTTCCATCAGTTCTGCCCTGTTTTGCAGGCGTCCCGCAGTGTCGATGATCAGCACGTCGCTGCCAGCCTCCTTGGCCTGTTTCCAGGCGTCGTATGCTAGCCCGGCAGCATCAGCGCCAAGCTTGCTGGAAACGACAGGTGCACCTGTGCGCTTGCCCCAGATGTGAAGCTGTTCGATAGCGGCGGCACGGAATGTATCACCTGCTGCCAGCATGACACTCAATCCACCGGCTGTGAGCTTGGCGGCCAGCTTGCCGATTGTTGTCGTCTTGCCGGTACCATTGACGCCCACAACCAGAATGACATGCGGCTTGTGTGAAAGGTCAAGTTCCAGCGGTTTGGCAACCGGTCCCAGCACCTTCTCGATTTCCGTTGCCATGATAGTGCGCACCTCGTCAGTGCTGATATCCTTGCCATAGCGTGTGGCGCTCAAAGCACCAGTGATGCGGATAGCCGTTTCCATGCCAAGATCCGCCTGGATCAGAACATCTTCAAGATCCTGGAGCGTGTCTTCATCGAGTTTGCGGCGTGTAAATATGCCACCAATTGAATCGCCAAGCTGCTGCGAGGAACGTGACAGACCTTTGCGAAGCCGTTCAAACCAGCTGATACGCTTTTCCGGCTCTAGCGGTTGCGGCTCCGCGTCCTGCTTTTCCTCAACAGTCTTCGAAACGGTAACTTTTTTCGCGACGGGCTTGGGCGCTTGAACGGGCTCTACCGGAGCGACGATGAGCGGCGTTTCTGCAACTGGCTCCGGCTCAGGACTGTTTTCGGGTTCCGGAGCAGGTTCTGGTTCTGGTTCAGCAATGGGCTCGAACTTTTCTTCAGGAACGTCAACTTCAACAGGTGGGAGCGCCTCAATTATCGCTTGCTCAAGAGGTTCTGTCGGTTCGATATTTACCTGCGGAATGATTTCAGGCGCTGGCTCGGGAAGTATTTCAGGTTCGGGCGCTGGTTCATCAGCAATCACATCCGGCTCGTCCTGTGGAACAGGCTCTACCTCGACAGTGAAAGCTTCTTCCGCAACGGGCAATACTTCCTGTGCGGTCGTATCCTCATAGGCGTGTTCAACCGTTTCAGGCTTTTCCACCTCGATCAGAGGCACATCGACAGGGGTCTCCTGAACCTCCTTCTTGCCGAACGAGAATATCTTCTTGATAAAACCCAGAGCCATGAATGCTGCTTTACTTTTTATGCCGCGTGGCGATTGCTGCCATTGTCACTGGCGTTGGCCAACAGTTTATCACCGTCATGCCCTGTTATGTTGCGCTCAATGATCGTTCCTGCCGCACCGGCATCAACGCCCACAAGCGTGAAGCCTTCTGTGCGGCCAATACCGTCGTGCTCGATGAGAATTTTCTGCCGTGTGCCAACAAGACTGCGCAAGTGGTTTTCATAAGCCACATCACCCGCAGACCTTAGCCGGGCAGCGCGATCCTTGATAATCCTGCGGTTCATTTGTGGCATGCGCGCGGCGGGTGTTCCCTCACGCGGACTGAATGGAAAAACATGAAGGTTTGTCAGGCCGCATTCGTCGACAATCCGTATCGAATTCTCGAACATTTCATCGGTTTCTGTCGGAAATCCGGCAATAATATCGGCACCGAATACGATATCGGGGCGGATGCTCCGCACAGTCGCACAGAACTCGATTGAGTTTTCGCGTGAATGACGACGCTTCATGCGTTTAAGGATCATGTTGTCGCCGGATTGAAGCGAGAGATGCAGATGCGGCATCAAGCGGCTTTCTGTCGCCAGCGCCTCCATCAAATCCTCATCGGCTTCAATGGAATCAATGGATGACAGGCGCAGGCGCTGCAGGTCCGGCACTTCCCGGAGCACTGTCTTGACCAATTTGCCGAGCCGCAGATTCCCGGGAAGATCCGGTCCGTAGCTGGTCATGTCGACCCCTGTTAGCACCACCTCGTGATACCCATTGCCGACAAGCCGCTTGACCTGCTCCACAACGCCGCCCATCGGCACCGAGCGGGAATTGCCGCGGCCGTAGGGGATGATGCAGAAAGTGCAGCGATGGTCGCAACCATTTTGCACCTGCACGAAAGCCCGCGCACGCCCTTCAATGGCATCAACCATATGCGAAGCGGTCTCGCGCACTTCCATGATGTCGTTGACGCGTACTTTTTCAAACTGGTTGACGCCGAAATCCGGCAGCATGCGATAGGAATTGGACTTGAGTTTTTCCTCATTGCCCAAAACAAGGTCGACCTCGTCCATGGCAGCAAAATCATCTGCACCTGTCTGGGCAGCGCAACCGGTCACAATAATACGGGCTTCGGGATTATCGCGCCGCGCCTTGCGGATTGCCTGCCGCGCCTGCCTCACCGCTTCACTGGTTACAGCGCAGGTGTTGAAAATAATCGCACCATTTTCCAGCGTGCCAAGACCGGCAGCGTCAGCCTCGCGCTTCATCACCTCGGATTCATAGGTATTGAGGCGGCAGCCAAAGGTGACGACATCCACAGCCATCAGGCTGCTCCCTGTGCGTCTTCATCGCGTGCCCAGCTGCCATTTTCAGGATCGAGATTACCTGAAAACTCCCACTCGGCCGGTCCGGTCATCAATACATGATCGTCTTCCAGCCACTCAATGATCAGCGGACCACCGGGAACCGTAACCGTGACAGCTCGCTCCGTCCTGCCGGTGCGTGCAGCAGACACACCTGCAGCGCACGCAGCAGAACCGCATGCGCGGGTAAGTCCTGCACCACGTTCCCAGGTCCGAAGCGTGATCGCATTGCGGCTCGTCACATGTGCGATCGAGATATTAGCCCGTTCCGGAAACATGGGATGGTTTTCGAGCATTGGCCCGAAACGCTCCAGATCATAGGTCCAGACATCCTGATCGACCCAGAAAATCGCGTGGGGATTGCCCATGCTGACGACAGAAGGAGAATGCAGAACCGGCGCGTCTATCGGTCCGATTTGCAGTTCGATCTTTCGCGTGTCGTGGAAAGGTTCGGAAAGCGGTATTTCCTGCCAGCCGAAATGGGGCCTACCCATATCGACGGATATCTGGCCATCGGGATGCTCTTTGGCTGTCAGGATTCCGGCAATTGTCTCGAAGGTAAATTCGCGCTTGCCGGATTGGGCGCTAAGAGCCTGCACGACACAGCGCATACCATTGCCGCAGGTCTGAGCCTGACTGCCATCCGAATTGATGATCTCAACATAGGCGTCAGTGCCATCATTGCGGGGTGAATGGATGGCCATGATCTGATCGAACTTGGTTGCCGGATCGCGATCAAGTGCAATTGCTGCTTCCGGGGTAATTCTGTCCGCACGACCGCGCATGTCGGCAACGATGATTTCGTTACCGAGCCCGTTCATCTTCGCGAAGGGTGCGCGCGTTGTCATGCCGTCAAGTTCCTGCATCGGATTGTTGTCTATCGCGCCTATATGGCGGAAAAGGTGAAGAATTGCCAGTCCCGGCAAGCATTCGCAACGCGTATCATTTGGCGATCATGCTACACGGACGACCAGTTTTCCGAAATTATGTCCCTGAAGCAGCCCCATAAAGGCTTGCGGTGCATTGGCAAGGCCATCAACAATGTCTTCGCGATACTTGACTTCGCCGCTTCGGAGCCATCCTGCCATGGCCTGTGCAAAGGCAGGGCGCTGATCCACGAATTCACGTTGAATAAAGCCACGTATCAGCAGGCTCTTTTTCAGGACATCCCGCATGACATAGGGCAAACGGTCCTTGCCGGATGTGTCGAGGCCATCATATTGCGCGATCAGCCCGCAGACGGGTACCCGCGCATATGTATTGAGCAGCGGAAAGACGGCGTCCCAGACAGCGCCGCCGACATTCTCGAAATAGACGTCAATGCCGTCAGGACAAGCCTGTTTCAACAGTTCAGCAAAATCCGGTGCGCGGTGGTCGATGGCTGCATCGAATCCGAGTTCATTCTTGATGAAAGCGCATTTGTCCTGCCCGCCAGCGATTCCTACGGCCCTGGCTCCTTTTATCCTGGCGATCTGACCAACTGCGGAGCCAACAGGGCCGCTGGCTGCTGCTACGACAACAGTTTCGCCGGGCTTGGGCTGACCGATTGTGAGAAGCCCCGTATAAGCGGTGAAACCCGGCATGCCGAGAACACCGACAGCTGTTGAAAGTGGCGCGATTTCGGGATCGAGCTTGCGCAGACCGTTGCCATCGGACAGTGCATAACTTTGCCAGCCGGAATGCGAGAGCACTATGTCGCCCACGCGATAGGCAGGGTTTCTGCTCTCGATGACTTCTGCAACAGTGCCGCCTTCCATCACAGCATTGATGGCAACCGGCGCCGCATAGGACTTCGCATCATCCATTCGGCCGCGCATATAGGGGTCGAGCGATAGGTAAAGAATTCTGAGCAGTATTTCGCCGTCACCGGCAATCGGGATTTCTGCCTGTTCCACCCGGAAATTATCCGCTTTCACCCGACCTTCCGGGCGTGAGGCCAAAACGATGCGGGTATTTACTAGCTGGGACATGGATGCTCCTTCAAGATCGACATTCAGCCTAACCTAGCCATTCAACCCCGGCAACGCTTGAAGGCTTAGGGTCAGGACTCATTAATCTGGTCGCAATGGTATGAGGCTTTTCGTTTGTCCAGGAGGAGCAAAGGCGAAGGCAATGTGGTTCATTGTCGAGACTTTGCGACAAACTGGACGGGCGAAAAGACCTTATCCTTTGGACGCCGAAACGGCTGCAAGCTGCAGTGTCGAACCGCTTGGCCGGGGGGAAGACCCCGCCCTCCGCGCTTCTCCTCGCATCTTCTTGCCGTTTCAGACGCCATTTCGATCAGATTAATGGGTCCTGACCCTAGTGAGGCTCGTGAGCATCCGCAACACCGCGCAACCAGTAGCCGGAAGCCTTGATCCATTCATCATTGAGGCCGCGTCTTTCAACAAGATGTCCGCGGATTGCTTTGGAAATAGTGCTTTCCCCAGCGACAAATGCGTAACAATCGCCTTCTGGCAGTGTGAGCGTTTCGAGCTTGCGGAGCAGAAGATCGTTGTTGCCCGGCTCCAGACCGTTGCGATGGACCCAGATGATTTCAGCATTCGCCTTCACGTCGAATGTCTGCTCTTCTTCCTTGCCGGCTACTTCGATCACCGCAACGACCTTTGATGAAGCGGGCAATTCTTCCAATCGGCGGCCGATTGCAGGCAGCGCCGTTTCATCGCCCGCCAGCAGATACCAGTCAAAAGCATCAGGAATGATCATCGAGCCGCGCGGGCCACCAATGACAAGTTTTTGCCCAACTGCTGCCTGCGCTGCCCAGCTGGATGCAGGGCCGTCTCCGTGCAGGACAAAATCAACATCGAGGGTATTGGTTGCCGCGTGATAATTGCGAGGCGTGTAATCGCGCATTTCCGGCTTGGGCCTGTCTTCGGGAAAGATAACGCCGTTCGGGCCCAAGGTGGGGACGATCAGATCTTCGCCCAAAGGGGAGAACAATATCTTGATATGGTCACCATAGCCGGGACTGACGAAGCCTTCGAGGTCGTCGCCTGCAAGCGTGACGCGCAGCATGAGCGGCGTCAAATGTCTTACGGCCTGTACTTCCACAACGCGGATACGGATTTCGTGGCGGATTCTTTGAGGAGTTTTATTTATGACTGACATAGTCAGGAAATACGCCGCCGCTTCGCCAAGTTCAATGGGTCTCGGCGTTAAATTTTCGTCATGAGTGGGCAGAACATAATAAGACTTTATTCACCTTGAAATGCTTAAATTGGTTAATGCGGGTTGATCATGACGAAAGGGTTGGTCCGCAAAGGTGTGGCGATATTGCAAGTCTGGTCAGTTTTTGGGGCCGTTTACCAAGGGAAACGCCATTGAAACGGCGGTTTTTTCGGAGTCCGGGTTGAGAATTTCGGCCAGATGCCATTGTATCATGGTTAATCATGCGGGATGGATTTGCATTCCCCGAATCAGATTATGCAGATGGAGAACTGACGTTATGGGAACTTTGAAGGTCAATTTGCTGACCGTTGCCGCTGTTGGCATGGTGTTGGCTGGATGCCAGAGTTCGCGGATGGATCCGATGGACAGTCCTTCGGCACCAGCACCGTTGCAAGCGGCACCTTCCGGCTCAGTCAGCCAGAGTCAGCTGCCGCCCCCCGGTGGCAACCAGTTTCCTACAGCGCCAACGACCAACACGGCTGCTCCGGGCACGCAAGGCAATACGCAAGTCGCTTCATTGCCTCCGGAAAATGCGCCCGATCTTACGGCTGGCAGTGTTGCCGGTGTCTGGAATGCCAATATGGGCGGCCAGAGCTGCAAGATTGCGACACCGCAGACCAAGTTCGGCCAAGGTTATCGTGCTGGCCCGCTCCGTTGCCCGGGTGAACTTGCAACGCTTTCCTCTTGGGCGGTCAGCGGCAAGCAGCTTACCCTGTATGATGCAGCTGGTGGCACAGTAGCGCGGCTTTATTCATCGGGTGCATCGAAGTTTGATGGTCAGACTTCCGGTGGACAGAACCTCACTCTCTCGCGCTGATAATTAACAAGGCGCTGCCTTAAGAGACTGCTTTTCGCATGTCGCATGATAATCTGAAAGTGTTCCCTTCGGTGAGCGAGCGCTACCAGGCGCTCGTTCAAGCCGGGGATCTTGATGCGGATCCCGCACAGCAGCAGCTTGCGTTACGATTTGACCGGCTTATCCGGGATGTCGCGACGAAACGCCTTGCGACAAAATCGAGTGCTCTGGGCTGGCTCTTCAGCCGGAAATCACCACGCAACGAGATCGTGAAGGGTCTCTATGTGTATGGCGAAGTCGGGCGTGGCAAAACCATGCTGATGGACATGTTCCATGAGCTTGTACCGGTCAAACGCAAGCGCCGGGCGCATTTTCTGGATTTCATGGCGGATGTTCACGAGCGTATCAATGCGCATCGTCAGGCGCTCAAGAATGGCGAAACAAAGCAGGACGATCCCATACCGCCTGTCGCTGACGCCCTTGCGGAGCAATCCTGGGTTCTGTGCTTTGACGAGTTCACTGTTACCGATATCGCCGATGCAATGATCTTGTCGCGGTTGTTCCGCGCTCTGTTTGAGCGTGGTGTCGTGCTTGTTGCCACCTCCAATGTTTTGCCAGACAACCTCTATAGAGATGGTCTTAATCGTCAGCTTTTTCTGCCATTTATCGATCTTCTCAAAACCCATGTTGATGTGGTCAATCTGGATGCAAGGACAGATTACCGGCTTGAAAAGCTCAATCGTATGCCGGTCTACCTCTCGCCATTAAATGACGAGAATGCGCGTCTGATGGAGCAGGCGTGGCATGCCGCGACGGATGGAGCCTCTGTCGTGCAGGACAGCGTGACCGTCAAAGGCCGTACCGTGGTCATCCCCAAAGCTGCTCGCCACGTGGCGCGCTTTACCTTCACTGATCTTTGTTCAAAGCCGCTTGGTGCTGCCGATTACACAGCAATCATTCAACGCTACAAGACAATTTTCATTGACGAGGTGCCTGTTCTCGATCACCCGCGGCGCAACGAAGCAAAGCGCTTTATCATTCTGATTGACATTCTTTACCATCACCATGTGCATGTGGTGATCTCAGCCGCGGCTCCACCCGATAAGCTTTATGTCGCTACCCGGGGAACGGAAGCCTTCGAATTTGACCGCACCGCATCGCGTCTGTTCGAGATGCAGAGTGAAGAGTATCTGGAAACGGCAGATGCAAGCCGCGCACCCGGAGTTGCCTAGCTCAGGCGCGATCTTCTTCTTCGTGCCGCTTACGGATCGAACGTACCACGAACCAGATTGAAAGCACGGCCACGGGAACGAACAGGCCTGTCAGCATGTTTGACTCGACCGGGAACCCCAGTTTTTCGAGCGCCTTCGCCAGATAGCCGAAAAGACCAACGACATAATAGGAAATTGCTGCAACCGAAAGGCCTTCAACCGTTTGCTGAAGGCGCAGCTGCAACTTGGCACGTCGATCCATCGATAGAAGCAGCGCACTGTTCTGGCGCTCCAGTGCAACGTCGATCCAACTTCTTAAAAGCGCCGTTGCTCTTGCCAATTTTCGGGAAAGGTTGGCCTGTCGTTCTTCTATTGATTGGCAGGTGCGCATGGCAGGTGCAAGGCGGCGTTCCAGAAAGAAGCCAAGCGTCTCATACCCGGGCACAGCAGTTTCCGCGAGGGTGCGAATGCGTTCCTGCACAATGCCGTAATAGGCTCTGCTTGCACCAAACCGATAAAGTGTTGAGGCTGCATTTGCTTCCAGTCCGGCCGCAAGGCGGGTTATCTCTTCCAACATCGCATCCGCATGTTCACGCGCATTGGATTTCATTTTCAAGGTGACCGCAGTCAGGCCATCTTCAATACGGCGCATCTCGGGAGACAGCGATTGGGCCAGTGGCAGGCCGAGCATGGCGAGCGTGCGATAGGTTTCGATGTCGAGTAACCGCTGCACCAACGCGCCGGTGCCGGCATTTGTCATTCCGCGATCAATCACGAGAATTTGGGTCAACCCGTCACCATTCTGGCGAAAGTCGGTAAGAATAGCCGCTTGCCCGTTCTTCACTTCACTATGACAAAGGCTGGTAGGGTCGAACACGGCGATGGCAGCCTGCGTTTCGGTCGATTCCGACCGTATCTCCAGCCGAATACCGGAAATCAACGTTCCGGGCGGAGAAAAGCCGTCACCAAAGGGATGTACAGGAACCTCACCGCCAAATTGTTTCGGCAAAGGTCCATCCCAGAAATAGGTTGAGAACTCGGTATGCCGCTCCCAGCGCAAGGTTCCTTGACCCCAAGGAATGGCGTGATGGTTGGCATCGCGGGCGGGTGGAGCCATTCCCCTTGCACGCGAAATTTCTGAAAGTACGGCATGGTCAACGCCGGAGCCACCATCCGTCATGAAGGCCAGCTGAAAGATTACACGGGGTGAGGGCACCAAAACATAGGGGCGTGCATGGATTTCGCCGAGCGCTTGCGTCCGGTTGACGGCAGTTGGAAATGCAAATGTCCCCTGCGGCATCGATATCCCCTCGAATGCTGTTTTTCATCGATAGCAAGGCATACGGTAAAAGGAAAACAGCGCTTTGACGCAGCTTCACTTGATCCAGCCTCTTGCACTGCCATTCTATCAAGGTGTTATGTATTGTGGTGTGGCCTTACGCGACAAATATTGGTCGCCAGCGCCAACAAATTACCTTCAATGAAATATCGCTTCCAGCCAATGACTCACGGACGGAGATGATTCCTATTTTGTCGGGGCATTGATGCTCGTTTCCCATTCTCGTCCACCCAAGTCCTTGTATTTCAACTTGGCATTCTCGGATGATAATTTGTGCGTACGATTGGTTAGTAACGCATATGCAGATTGATAGAGTACTATTGATCTATGGTTTGCCAGATCGTATTTCGCCAATGTATCGATATTATCAAATGGTTGCTTGATCAGTTCATTGATCATTTCTGCGTATGCATGAAAGACGCGAAAACTCCTTGGGTCTTTATCCAGCTCTTTCCACAAGCTTTCTTTGAAGTTTGGTTTCTTCGACAGGATCGTTTTCTGCAGCGTGAAGCTCAAATTTTTGAGAGCAATGTGAGCATCTTCGTGTGCATGCCATACCGAATTTTCTTTTATTCCACGTCCCACGAATTCAATTGCTATCTTCTGTGCCTGCGATGCAATTTTTTGATCATTGAGCGCAACAAGCAATGCGCGAGCGGCAGCGTCGCGTTCACGCGCCACAAGCTCTACGTCACGTAAGGCAGCTTTCGCTGTTTCTTTTCTGTAAAAATAAACACTGAGGGGAATTCCGACCACAGCGGCAAGCGCTGATACAAAACCTAAAAGAGTGTCCATGTCGTTCGCACCAAAAATGAATCTGAAAATTGATTATTAAAAAATTTAATCGCGACGGAATTTAAAGTCGTTTGAGGTTCATGTGCAACAAAAATGAATGGGCTCGTTGCGATGAAGTATAGTCGGCCTCAGTCTTCATAGGGCTGACACAATTTAAATGATAAAGAAGTGCGTCAAAAAATAGGAAATGCTAAATCTGATTGACGTTTACGTAAATCCCATCAAATCTAAACGATTGAATTTATTGAGGTGAAAATTTTTGGTTGAGTTATTTTTCAAAGAGGAATATTCGAACCACCCAACGCAGAGGCATATGGCGACAGGTTGCCGATGGCATTCCTGATAATCGTTATTTTTGTCTTTGGCGTAGGTCAAGACTTTTAAGTTCAGGCAAAACTTCAGATCAGGGAAGTATCCAGCATGGCACGTAACAAAATCGCCCTCATCGGCTCAGGTATGATCGGTGGAACGCTTGCACATCTGATCGGGCTCAAAGAGCTCGGCGACATCGTTCTGTTCGACATCGCGGAAGGGACGCCTCAGGGCAAAGGTCTCGACATCGCTCAGTCTTCCCCGGTCGATGATTTCGACGCCAAGCTCACAGGTGCGAATGACTATGCAGCCATCGAAGGCGCAGATGTTGTTATCGTTACCGCCGGTGTTCCCCGCAAGCCGGGCATGAGCCGCGACGATCTGCTCGGTATCAACCTCAAGGTCATGGAACAGGTCGGCGCGGGCATCAAGAAATATGCCCCCGGCGCTTTCGTGATCTGCATCACCAATCCGCTCGATGCGATGGTATGGGCACTGCAGAAGTTCTCAGGCCTGCCGAAGAACATGGTTGTCGGCATGGCTGGCATTCTCGACAGCGCCCGCTTCCGTTATTTCCTTGCAGATGAGTTCAAGGTTTCCGTTGAGGACGTCACTGCATTCGTTCTTGGCGGGCATGGCGACTCGATGGTGCCATTGGCGCGTTACTCGACAGTTGCCGGTATCCCGCTGCCGGATCTGGTGAAGATGGGCTGGACCAGCCAGGAAAAACTTGACCAGATCATTCAGCGTACCCGTGATGGCGGTGCGGAAATCGTCGGCCTGCTCAAGACCGGTTCCGCATTCTACGCGCCTGCTTCGTCAGCCGTGCAGATGGCTGAAGCCTTCCTGAAGGACAAGAAGCGCGTTCTTCCGGTTGCTGCGCATCTTTCGGGCCAGTACGGCGTTAAGGACATGTATGTGGGCGTGCCGGTCATTATCGGCGCCGGTGGTGTTGAACGCATCATCGAGATCGATCTGAACAAGACAGAAGAGAAGCAATTTGAAGCTTCGGTGGCTTCGGTTGCCGGACTTTGCGAAGCTTGCATCAATATCGCGCCGAACCTCAAGTAATTCGGCTCACGAAACAATTCTGAAACGATCCTGGGCTACGGCTCAGGATTATTCGTAGAGGAAATACCATATGAACATTCATGAATATCAGGCCAAGCGTCTGCTGCACACTTTCGGTGCACCGATCGCCAACGGCGTTGCCGTTTACTCCGTCGAACAGGCGGAAGAATGGGCGAAGACGCTGCCCGGTCCGCTTTATGTGGTGAAGAGCCAGATTCATGCTGGCGGGCGCGGCAAGGGCAAGTTCAAGGAACTCGGTCCGGATGCCAAAGGCGGTGTACGCCTTTCAAGGTCCGTCGAGGAAGTTGTTGCCAATGCCAAGGAAATGCTCGGCAACACCCTCGTCACCAAGCAGACCGGCCCGGCAGGCAAGCAGGTCAACCGCCTCTACATCGAAGATGGCGCTGATATTGACCGCGAACTTTATCTGTCGATTCTGGTTGATCGCGCTGTTGGCCGTCCTGCATTCGTGGTTTCCACTGAAGGCGGCATGGACATTGAAGCCGTTGCCCATGATACGCCAGAAAAGATCATTACTGTTGCCATCGATCCTGAAAAGGGCGTGACGGCAGATGATATCGCCAAGATCAGCGATGCCTATGGCCTGACCGGCGAAGCGCGCGCTGATGGCGAGAAGCTTTTCCCGATCCTTTACAAGGCCTTCACCGAGAAGGACATGAGCCTACTCGAAGTGAACCCGCTGATCGTAATGAAAGATGGCCGTCTGCGCGTTCTCGATGCCAAGGTTTCGTTCGATGGCAATGCTCTGTTCCGTCATGCGGATGTGGTCGAGCTGCGCGACACCACTGAAGAAGACGAGAAGGAAATCGAGGCATCCAAGTACGACCTCGCTTATGTTGCTCTCGATGGCAATATTGGCTGCATGGTCAATGGTGCCGGTCTTGCCATGGCAACCATGGACATCATCAAGCTCTATGGTGCGGAGCCAGCAAACTTCCTCGACGTTGGCGGTGGCGCCAGCAAGGAGAAGGTAACAGCAGCATTCAAGATCATCACTGCCGATCCGGCGGTTAAGGGCATCCTGATCAATATCTTCGGCGGCATCATGAAATGCGACATCATCGCTGAAGGCGTGATCGCTGCGGTCAAGGAAGTTGGTCTCAAGGTTCCGCTGGTCGTACGTCTTGAAGGTACCAATGCTGAACTCGGCAAGAAGATCATCAATGAAAGTGGTCTGAATGTCGTCTCCGCCGACGATCTGGATGATGCGGCGCAGAAAATCGTCAAGGCTGTGAAGGGAAACTAAGGCATGTCTATTCTTGTTAACAAAGACACCAAGGTTCTCGTTCAGGGCCTGACCGGCAAGACCGGCACATTCCACACCGAACAGGCTTTGGCCTATTACGGTACGCAGATGGTTGGTGGTATTCACCCGAAGAAGGGTGGCGAGACCTGGGAAGGCAATCTGCCGACCGGTTCAAGTGCACAATTGCCGATTTTTGCTTCCGTAGCTGAAGGCAAGGATCGTACCGGGGCAAACGCTTCCGTGATCTATGTTCCGCCAGCAGGCGCTGCAGAAGCAATTCTGGAAGCCATTGAGGCCGAAATTCCTTTGATCATCTGCATCACGGAAGGCATTCCGGTCATGGATATGGTTCGCGTCAAGGCCCGCCTTGACCGCTCCGCATCGCGCCTGATTGGACCAAACTGCCCGGGCGTCCTGACACCTGAAGAATGCAAGATCGGCATCATGCCGGGCAATATCTTCAAGAAGGGTTCCGTGGGTGTTGTATCGCGCTCCGGCACGCTTACTTATGAAGCAGTGTTCCAGACAACGAATGAAGGCCTTGGCCAGACGACAGCTGTCGGCATCGGCGGTGACCCTGTGAAGGGTACCGAGTTCATCGACGTTTTGGAAATGTTCCTTGCGGACGAAGAAACCAAGTCGATCATCATGATCGGTGAAATTGGCGGTTCGGCAGAGGAAGATGCGGCGCAATTCATCGCTGATGAAGCAAAGCGCGGCCGCAAGAAGC
Source organism: Phyllobacterium sp. YR531 (assembly GCF_000282595.1). GTDB lineage: Bacteria > Pseudomonadota > Alphaproteobacteria > Rhizobiales > Rhizobiaceae > Phyllobacterium. The sequence continues at coordinate 17,523 of NZ_AKIZ01000035.1, read as the reverse complement.
CAATGGCCGGTTTCATTGCCGGACGCACAGCTCCTCCCGGACGCACGATGGGTCATGCCGGTGCGGTCATTTCCGGCGGCAAGGGCGGCGCTGAAGACAAGATTGCAGCCATGGAAGCAGCGGGCATCCGCGTTTCGCCATCGCCTGCGCAGCTTGGCAAGACATTGGTCGAAGTCCTCAAGGGATAAGACCTTGAAAGAGGCGAACTTTCGCCTTTATCAGAGCTAAGAAGGATTAGGGCGGCTTCCGCCCTGATCAATCCGCGGGGCCAAAGTGGCCTCACCCAGGGCGGCATCAGAAGGCTGATGCGCTCTTATCAAGGGAGACGGGGCGCAGCTCCGGTCAACGAACATGGCACGTCAAGAACAGGCCAACGATCTTTTTGCCCTCACTTCATTTCTCTATGGCGGCAATGCCCACTATATCGAGGAACTCCACGCACAGTACGAGAAAGACCCGTCATCAGTGGATGCGGAGTGGCAAGAGTTTTTTGCCAATCTCGGTGATAACAAAGACGATATCCAGAAGAACGCCAAGGGCGCATCCTGGGAAAAGCCAAACTGGCCAATCGCCGGCAATGGTGAACTTGTTTCGGCTCTTGATGGCAATTGGGGTGAAGTCGAAAAGCACATTACCGACAAGCTGAAGTCGAAGGGTGCTAACGGCGCTGCTCCTGCAAATGGAGCCGCTGCAAAGGCGGCTGTATCCGATTCCGACATCATCCATGCGGCACGCGATTCCGTTCGCGCCATCATGATGATCCGCGCTTACCGCATGCGTGGCCATCTGCATGCCAAGCTTGATCCGCTGGGCCTTGCCGAAGTCAAGGAAGATTATAACGAGCTGTCGCCCGAGAGCTATGGCTTCTCACCGGCCGATTATGACCGCAAGATTTTCATCGATAATGTGCTTGGTCTCGAATATGCGACCATCCCGCAGATGCTCGATATTCTCCAGCGCACTTATTGCTCGACGATAGGCGTCGAATTCATGCACATCTCCGATCCGGTGGAAAAGTCCTGGATTCAGGAACGTATCGAGGGACCGGATAAGGGTGTTGCCTTTACCGCTGAGGGCAAGAAGGCCATTCTTTCCAAGCTGGTCGAAGCTGAAGGCTTCGAGCAGTTCATTGACGTCAAATACAAGGGTACCAAGCGTTTCGGCCTTGATGGTGCGGAATCGCTCATTCCAGCGCTTGAACAGATCGTCAAGCGCGGTGGTTCGATGGGCCTCAAGGAGATCGTCCTTGGCATGGCTCACCGCGGCCGTCTCAATGTACTCAGCCAATTCATGCGCAAGCCGCATCGCGCCATTTTCCATGAGTTCAAGGGTGGTTCCTACGCACCGGATGATGTGGAAGGTTCGGGCGACGTCAAGTATCATCTTGGTGCCTCATCGGATCGCGAATTCGATGGCAACAAGGTGCATCTATCGCTGACAGCCAATCCATCGCATCTGGAAATCGTCAACCCGGTCGTCATGGGCAAGGCGCGCGCAAAGCAGGACCTTTTAGTTGGCCGCGACCGCGATGAAGTTGTGCCATTGTCCGAGCGTGCCAAGATCATGCCGCTGCTGCTGCATGGCGATGCTGCATTTGCCGGTCAGGGTGTTGTTGCCGAGTGTCTTGGCCTCTCCGGTCTGCGCGGTCACCGCGTTGGCGGTACAGTGCATTTCATCATCAACAACCAGATTGGTTTCACCACCAATCCGCGTTTCTCGCGCTCTTCGCCTTATCCGTCCGATGTGGCCAAGATGATCGAAGCACCGATTTTCCATGTTAACGGCGATGATCCGGAAGCCGTTGTGTACGTGGCCAAGATCGCAACGGAATATCGGATGACCTTCCACAAGCCGGTGGTCATCGATATGTTCTGCTATCGCCGCTTCGGTCACAATGAGGGCGATGAGCCTGCATTCACGCAGCCGCTGATGTACAAGACCATCCGTGGCCAGAAAACCACTGTACAGCTTTACTCCTCCAAGCTGATCGAAGAAGGCCTCATCACAGAGGCTGATCTTGAGAAGTTGCGTGCCACATGGCGCGAGAACCTTGAACAGGAATTCGAAGCTGGTCAGCACTACAAGCCCAACAAGGCCGATTGGCTGGATGGCGCGTGGAGTGGCTTGCGCACGGCTGACAATGCTGATGAGCAGCGTCGCGGCAAGACCGGTCTTCCTCTGAAGACGATCAAGGAAATCGGCAAGAAGCTTGCGGAAGTTCCAGCAGGCTTCAATGTTCATCGCACGATCCAGCGTTTTCAGGATAATCGCGCCAAGATGGTTGAGACCGGCGAAGGTTTTGACTGGGCGACGGCGGAAGCATTGGCATTTGGTTCGCTCGCTATCGAAGGCCATCCGGTTCGCCTGTCAGGTCAGGATGTCGAGCGCGGCACATTCAGCCAGCGGCATTCCGTACTTTACGATCAGGATACCGAGCAGCGCTATATCCCTCTGAACAATTTGCAAAAGGGACAGGCCATCTACGAAGTCATCAACTCGATGCTTTCGGAAGAGGCTGTGCTTGGGTTTGAGTATGGCTATTCGCTGTCCGATCCGCGCGCCTTGACTCTTTGGGAAGCTCAGTTCGGCGATTTCGCCAATGGTGCACAGGTCATTTTCGACCAGTTTATCTCGTCAGGCGAGCGTAAATGGCTGCGTATGTCGGGTCTCGTTTGCCTGTTGCCGCATGGCTACGAAGGTCAGGGACCGGAGCATTCGTCGGCCCGTCTGGAGCGCTATTTGCAGCTTTGCGCGGAAGACAATATGCAGGTTGCAAACTGCACGACTCCTGCCAATTACTTCCACATTCTGCGCCGTCAGATGAAGCGTGATTTCCGCAAGCCGCTGATCCTGATGACACCGAAGTCTCTGCTTCGCCACAAGCGTGCCGTTTCTTCCATCAGTGATTTTACTGGCGATTCCTCGTTCCACCGCTTGTTGTGGGATGATGCACAATTGCTGAAGGATCAGCCGATCAAGCTGCAGAAGGATTCGAAGATCCGCCGTGTCGTTCTCTGTTCGGGCAAGGTTTATTACGACCTTTACGAGGAACGTGAAAAGCGCGGTATCGATGATGTCTATCTGCTGCGTGTCGAACAGCTTTATCCGTTCCCGGCAAAAGCGCTGATCACCGAACTGTCGCGTTTCCGCAATGCAGAGATGGTCTGGTGTCAGGAAGAGCCGAAGAACATGGGTGCCTGGGCCTTTATCGATCCGTATCTGGAATGGGTACTGGCGCATATCGATGCCAAACATCAGCGCGTTCGCTACACCGGACGTCCTGCCGCTGCCTCGACCGCAACCGGCCTGATGTCCAAGCACCTTGCACAACTTGAAGCATTCCTTGAAGATGCTTTGGGTTCTTAAGAGCAATTCCAGAAAAAGTGGGAACCGGTTTTTCGTCCGGAATTGCGTAGTAGAAAATAGGGCGGCGTGACGTCGCTCTGAACAATTATTTAGATCAACGAGAGCTGAGAACATGGCAACCGAAATCCGCGTCCCAACACTGGGCGAATCCGTTTCCGAAGCAACGATCGGCAAATGGTTCAAGAAGGTCGGCGAAGCTATTGCTGTCGACGAACCGCTGGTCGAGCTTGAGACCGATAAAGTCACAATTGAAGTGCCTGCCGCCGCTGCTGGCTCGCTCGCTGAGATTACCGCCAAAGAAGGCGATACGGTTGAGGTCGGTGCATTGCTCGGTATGATTGGTTCGGGTGATGGCGCTGCCGCCGCGCCCGCCAAGAAGGAAGAGCCGAAGAAAGAAGAAGCCAAGCCAGACTCCGTTGCTCAGGCATCAGGTGCCGGTGCTGCCGCATCGACTGCAGAGGCAGAAGACAAGGCAGGCCAAGTTGCCGGCAATACGCCAATCTCCGAGCGCAAGCCAAGCGAGATGCCGGCTTCGCCAGCTGCTTCCAAGCTTTTGAGCGAGAAGGGCGTTTCCGCCTCACAGGTTGAAGGCTCGGGCAAGCGCGGTCAGGTTCTCAAGGGTGATGTGCTGGACGCCGTTGCCAAGGGCTTCACTTCACAGCCCGCCGCTGCTGCCGAAGCACCGAAGGCAAGTGCACGTCCGGCTTCCACGCCTGATGATGCATCCCGCGAGGAGCGCGTGAAGATGACCCGGTTGCGGCAGACAATTGCGCGCCGCCTCAAGGATGCGCAGAGCACTGCAGCCATGCTTACCACCTATAATGAGGTGGATATGTCGGCGGTCATGGATCTGCGCAATCGCTACAAGGAAATCTTCGAGAAGAAGCACGGCGTCAAGCTTGGCTTCATGGGCTTCTTCACCAAGGCTGTTACCCATGCCTTGAAAGAAATCCCCGCAGTCAATGCCGAGATTGACGGCACTGACATCATATACAAGAACTTTGCCCATGTTGGCGTTGCCGTTGGCACGGACAAGGGTCTTGTCGTTCCGGTTGTGCGCAATGCCGATCAGATGTCAATTGCCGAGATTGAAAAGGATATCGGTCGTCTGGGCAAAGCGGCCCGCGATGGCGCATTGTCGATGGCCGACATGCAGGGCGGTACGTTCACCATCTCCAATGGTGGCGTTTACGGTTCGCTCATGTCATCACCAATCCTCAACGCACCGCAGTCCGGCATTCTTGGCATGCACAAGATTCAGGAGCGTCCGGTTGTTGTTGGCGGGCAGATTGTCATTCGTCCGATGATGTATCTCGCGCTCAGCTATGATCACCGCATCGTTGACGGCAAGGAGGCGGTTACTTTCCTTGTTCGCGTCAAGGAAAGCCTCGAAGATCCGGAGCGTCTCGTTCTCGATCTCTAAGCAATAAAAGCTGGTACCGGTCTGCTCCAGTTAAGCAGGCCGGTCCCGATATGTTGTCTCTGGAGAATAAGCATGTCGCACTACATGTACGAATTTCTCGGCCTTATGGCGGTCTTTTCGATCATGATCGTCTCGCCGGGTGCCGACTTTGCGATTGTCGTGCGGCAGAGCATTGTGCATGGCCGTCGCAGTGCGATTATGACCAGCCTCGGCATTGGCTCCTCCCTGCTTTTCCATATCAGCTATACGATCCTCGGACTCGGGCTTCTGGTGTCCAAGTCTTTGCTGCTTTTCAGCATGCTGAAATGGGCTGGCGCGGCATATCTTGTCTATCTGGGTATCAAGGCCCTGCGTGCTCCAGCGATGGAAGCTCCGGCAGAAATCGTCAGGGATGCTGATCACAAGCAAATCTCCGATGGGCGATCTTTTCTGATGGGATTCGTGACGAATGCACTCAATCCAAAGCCTGTTCTGTTCTTCCTGTCCTTGTTCTCGGCGCTTGTAAGTCACGAAACACCTGCGCTCGTGCAGGCCAGCTACGGCGTGTTCATGGCGATAGCTCTGATCGCGTGGTTTGTTGCAGTTTCGACATTCTTCACCATCCAGTCGGTACGTGATCGCTTTGTTTCCTGGGGCAAGTGGTTCAACCGTGTAACAGGTATGGTTTTTATCGGGCTTGGCATCAAGCTAGCGACCAGTCAGGCAAGCTAGGGCTCACATGACGGTCTTCTTCCGCTCCACCAGACGAAGCCTTGCAGTGATATCTGCGCTGGGAATCGCATTTGCGTCCCCTGCCTATGCGGCATGCACACAGGACCGCGCTGTCTATACGGATCGGGATGATGACTATACGCTGACCTTCAAGCACTTTCCGGAAGATCAGCCTGTCGCGACATCGAATGAATTCGTGCTGCAACGTAACGAGACGGACTTGAAGCTGGACGGCGTTGTCATGCGCGATCAAGCTGCACGGCCAAATGGGCTCATCATGTTCAATTGCCCTAGCGGCGATGCGACCGGCGACGAGTTGGCAGCTTGTACGGTCTGGGAAGGCGTTCCCTACGCTTTGAAAGACGGTGTGGATGCGGAATATCTGCCAAAAGCCAAGGAGCCTGCCGCTCAGGCCCTTTTGCTGCCCAACCTCTCCGGCGCAATGAGCAATTTTAATTTCAAACTAGAAAAACCAATCGAAACATTTCCGTGGGAAGTATTTCGCTTCAAGGAATGCGTTCCCGAACAATAATTGATACGGGTTACAACAAAGGAATCAATCATGGCATATGATGTCGTCGTTATCGGATCAGGCCCCGGCGGCTATGTGTGCGCCATCAAGGCAGCACAGCTCGGTCTGAAAACCGCAGTCATCGAAAAGCGCGCAACTTTTGGCGGAACCTGCCTGAACATTGGCTGCATCCCGTCAAAGGCACTGCTTCATGCTTCAGAAGTTTTCCACGAAGCCGGCCATTCGCATGCGACGCTTGGTGTTGAAGTAGGCTCGTTGAAGTTGAATCTTCCGGCAATGCTTGCCCATAAGCAGGCGACTGTTGATGCCAATGTGAATGGCGTCGCCTTCCTGTTCAAGAAGAACAAGATCGACACATTTATTGGTACCGGCAAGGTTGTCGCTGAGGGCAAAGTCTCGGTGACGAGCGAGGATGGCAAGGTTCAGGAAGTTGAAGCCAAGAACATCGTGATTGCCACCGGCTCCGATGTAGCAGGCATTCCAGGAATTGATGTCAAATTCGACGAAAAAATCATCATTTCCTCGACAGGCGCACTCGAGCTTCAAGCTGTCCCGGAACACCTTGTTGTTGTTGGCGGCGGTGTCATAGGTCTTGAACTCGGCTCCGTATGGGCGCGCCTTGGTGCCAAGGTTACCGTGGTCGAGTTTCTCGACAAGATTCTCGGACCAATGGACGGCGAAGTTTCAAAGCAGTTCCAGCGCATGCTGGAAAAGCAGGGCATCGAGTTCAAGCTCTCTGCCAAGGTTACTGCGGTAGACAAGTCCGACAAGGGCGCAAAGGTCACGTTCGAGCCGGTCAAAGGCGGCGATGCCCAGACAATTGAAGCCGATGTGGTTCTCGTTTCGACAGGTCGCAAGCCTTATACGGACGGCCTCGGACTGAAAGAGGCTGGCGTTGAGGTGGATGATCGGGGCCGCGTTGCGATCAATGATCACTGGCAGACCAATGTTTCGGGTATTTACGCCATTGGCGATGTGGTCAAGGGCGCGATGCTGGCGCACAAAGCTGAAGACGAAGGCATTGCTGTTGCCGAAATCCTCGCTGGTCAGGCCGGACACGTCAATTACGACGCGATCCCAAGCGTCGTCTACACGCAGCCGGAAGTGGCTTCAGTTGGCAAGACTGAGGAAGAACTGAAGGCTGCCGGTGTCGAGTACAAGTCCGGCAAGTTCCCATTCACAGCCAATGGTCGCGCGCGCGCCATGCTGCACACGGATGGCTTCGTCAAGATCCTTGCGGACAAGAAGACAGATCGTGTTCTCGGCGTCCATATCCTTGGTTATGGAGCAGGCGAGATGATCCACGAGGCGACTGTCCTCATGGAGTTTGGCGGGTCTTCGGAAGATCTCGCGCGCACGACCCATGCTCACCCGACAATGTCGGAAGCCGTACGCGAAGCTGCTTTGGCTACCTTCGCCAAGCCGATCCACATGTAACCATTTCCGCTAATGCACATGAAAAAGGCCCGAAAATTCGGGCCTTTTTGTATTTTCAACCAAGCCTATTAGTTTGCTGGAGCCGGTGCAGGGGCCGGAGCTGGCGCAGGAGCGGGATCAGCTGGCGCAGGTGCCGGTGCAGTTGAAGCAGGTGGCTCAGCTGCGGGCGCTGGTGCTGCCGCTGGCGGTGTGGTCGTATCTGTTGCTGGCGCTGTTGGTGCAGGAGCGTTCATTTCAGTGCTGCCGCTCATGAAATAATAACCACCGATAACAATCGCAGCGATAATGATGCCGGCGATCAGATAGGTTCCGCCGCCACCGCTCTTATTGTTGACAACCGTTGTATGGGGTTTTGCCGGATTGGCCGGATTCAACGGATCGTCGACTGGACGTTGCAGGTTTGGATCGTAGGTCATGTTTTATCCTCCATGGCACTCAAACGATGCCGATGAAGGAATAACGGGTGTTGCTGTGTAAAGTTCCAAGCGCCCGCATCCACGAAGCGCTTTTACTGCGCGGTGACTGTATAGTTCTGCTTCTTCAGAAGAGATACCAAGCCCTGGTCACCGGGAAGGTGTAATGCACCAACAGCTATAAATGCATTTCCTTTGGCTATTATTGGTTCTGCATTCTTGGCCATTGTGCGATTACGTGCATTGACCATTCTTTCTTCAAATTCTGCATAGTTTTGACCAGTTGCGTCGGGCGAGATCGACTTCATCAGCGGAAAAATCATGCCGACATCCCCTTGCGTATAGAGCACGGTCATCGTTTCGAATATGTCCGGCATTTTCGGTCCGAGCGCCAGCATCTCGATGACACCATCTATGTGAAATTTTACCGGCAATGCTGCCATTGCTCCGAGCTGATCGCGGATGGTTTCCAGCCCCGCGATCTGTTTGCCTTTATCCTTTGCATCCTGCGCCAGCTTGATATCAAGAAATGCGATACCCTGATTCTTGCGGGCCAGTTCACATGCCGGCAGGGCGAGCATACTTGTCAGCATCCAGGGCTGCATCTTGTTTATGGAGCCCAACGAGATTCCGCGTTCTGACAATGCGGCTTTTACAGCGTCGAGTTTGTCGGCGGGGATAATCTTTTCCAACGTTGTACCGTCAGAAAACATCATCAGTTCCGGCGATTCGGCCATGACTTTGAAAAGCCCCTTCGGGTCGAGGATTTCATCGGTCTCGATAACGACTGTATCAGCAGAACTATATGCCTGCTCCGCAGCATCAGAAAGTTTGAGAACGCGCGGGTCGGTCAGGTGCATCGTGCCATAGAGCCATGAGGGTTTCGCGCCGGGCTTTTCGATCTTCCACAACAGACCATGGCCATTGGATGTAGCATCAGCCTCCTTGCGCAAAGTTTCGAGTTTTGCCGGGTCTGACTTGGCCATTTCTTCGATAAGATTATTGCCGCCGCAGGATACTTCCTGCGCACGGGCATAAGTGGCGCTGAAAGCGACAGCAAAAAATGATGCCAGCACAAGCCAGCCAAGAAAGGCGCAAAGTCGTAACAAAGCATCAGCATAACGATCGATCGGAGATAGGGTATCATTGTCCATGGCGGATCTCAATTGCTTCAATCAGGCACGCGGATGCGCCCTGTCGTAAATTTCCATCAAGCGGTCTGTATCGACACCAGTATAGACCTGTGTCGTTGAAAGGCTGGCATGACCCAGCAGTTCCTGAATGGTACGCAGGTCACCCCCGCGACCCAGCAGATGCGTTGCAAAGGAATGGCGCAATGCATGTGGTGTTGCGGTATCGGGCAGGCCAAGCGCCCCGCGCATTTTCTGCATATCACGCTGGATAATAGCCGGGTGCAGTTCACCCCCCCGCGCACCGCGAAACAGCGGCTTGCCATCTTCAAGGTCATAGGGACAAAGCCTGCGATATTCTGCAATCGCCCTATGCACAATCGGAAGCAGGGGAACCATGCGTGTCTTGCCTCCTTTGCCGGTAATCGGGATCGAACGAGCGCCGGGGTCGGTCAATTTGCCACCATCAAGGCCCAACGCTTCGGATATGCGCAAGCCGCAGCCATAAAGCAGCGTCAACACGGCAGCATTGCGGGCGGCTATCCATGGTTCTTCGTTGAGCTGTTCGCCGATCTCCACAACACGCCTTGCATCAATCGTTGTCAGCGGTTTGGGGAGCGATTTCGGTTGTTTCGGTGCCCGCATGGCAATGGATGCCGCAGCATTGGCCATGCCCTGCTTTTCAAGGTAGCGCAGGAAAGAGCGAATACCAGCCAGTCCGCGTCCAAGCGTGCGTGCACCTGCACCGTCATTGCGCCGCCGTGCCAGGAATGAACGCAGATCGGCAATACGCAGTGTCGCAACATCTTTCAATGCTGGAGGTTCACCCAGATGCCCGGTTAGAAACTGGAAGAATTGTCTTGTGTCGCGCTCATAGGCCTCAAGCGTGTTCGTTGCCAGACGGCGGGTATTTTTGAGCGATTTCAGCCAGTCCTCACGCGCATCGATCAGGTCGGCGCGTGCAGAGACGAGAAACTCTTCGGTTGGCAGTCGGACGCCCATGGCATCGCTCCTTGGCTTTGATGCAACAACAATGGCATAGGAACCCTTACGAGAACGTTTCGCCTTGGTTTTATCAGGCATTTGCTCTAATTCGGGCTTAAGAGAATTTAAGTGGATAGAACAATGGCGAAATTGAATGATCCGGTTCAGTTGGCAGTGATCGGCGCGGCGCATGGAACGCGAGGTGAACTCAGGGTGAAAACCTTCACCGGAGATCCCATGGCGCTTGGCGATTACGGGCCTCTTTACGATGTGACCGGCAGGGCATTTGAAGTGCTGGACATCCGCCCGGCAAAGACCGTGGTTGTTGTACGTTTTCGCGGTGTCAATGATCGCAACATGGCCGAAGCCCTGAACGGAACCACCTTGTTTATCGAGCGGGCACAGTTGCCGCAGGACTTGGATGAAGATGAGTATTATCACTCTGACCTGATTGGACTTGAGGCCGTTGATGCGGAAGGCAAAAGGCACGGAAAGGTGTCTGCCATGTTCGATTTCGGCGGCGGTGATCTGCTCGAATTGACCATTCCCGGCAAACGGCCAATGCTTATTCCATTCACGTTGGCTGCAGTTCCGCAAGTCGATGTCAAAGCAGGTCATATAGTGGTTGACCCTGCCGCCGCTGGCCTTCTTCCCGATGAGAACGAAGATGAAGAGCGTCGCAGGCAGCTTGGCGGCGAAGGGAAAGACAAGTCCTGATGGGTTTCCGCGCCACCGTTTTGACGCTCTACCCGGAAATGTTTCCCGGACCGCTTGGCATTTCGCTGGCTGGCAAGGCATTGTCGGAAGGTGCCTGGTCGCTGGAGACCGTGCAGATACGCGATTTTGCCACTGACCGGCACCGGATGGTCGATGATACGCCTGCCGGTGGTGGTGCAGGCATGGTGATGAAACCTGATGTGCTCGGGCGTGCCGTGGATCATGTGGCGGATGAGCGGCCGAAGCTTTTCATGAGCCCTCGCGGCAAACCGCTGACACAGGAGCGGGTGCGTGAATTGGCAGCAGGACCGGGTGCGATCCTGCTTTGCGGCCGCTTTGAAGGCGTGGATGAGCGCCTCATCGAGGGCCGTGATTTCGAGGAAGTCTCCATCGGCGATTATATACTTTCAGGTGGTGAGACGGCTGCCATCGTGGTGCTGGACGCGATTGTGCGGCTGCTGCCCGGTGTCATGGGCAATAGTCTTTCCGGCGAAACCGAGAGCTTTGAAACCGGGTTGCTTGAGCATCCACATTATACCAAGCCGCAAGAATGGGAGGGGCGCCGGATTCCGGACGTGCTCCTTTCCGGCAACCATGGCGCTATCGATAAATGGCGGCGTGCCGAGGCGGAAAGGCTGACGCGTGAGCGGCGGCCGGATCTTTGGGATAAAAAGAATCGGTAAAACAGGTGACAAAGCGGGTTTTATGGTGTATCTGCCCGCCAACTCGGAAAATCCGAAGTCTGTTAATCAATGAATGGTGAATTCGCCCCTGCCTCTCTCGAGGCATAGAAATGCGGCCAATGATGCTGCTTTCCAGTGTGGACGCTCTGACTGTTTGAACAATAAAAGGATAAGACAATGGCCGTCGATATCATTCGCCAGCTCGATCTCGAACAGAGAGCTAAAATCGAAGCCAAGCGCGTGCTTCCAGATTTCAAGCCAGGCGACACAGTTCGTGTAAACGTACGTGTTACTGAAGGTACACGTACTCGCGTGCAGGCCTATGAAGGCGTTTGCATTGCCCGTAATGGCGCCGGCATCAACGAGAACTTTACAGTTCGCAAGATTTCCTACGGTGAAGGTGTAGAGCGCGTATTCCCGATCATTTCACCGCTGGTTGAAGGTGTTGAGATTGTTCGCCGCGGTAAGGTACGTCGTGCGAAGCTTTACTATCTGCGTGGTCTTACTGGTAAGGCTGCTCGTATCGTTGAGAAGAAAGACAACCGCAAGAACAAGACTTCCGTTCCTGCAACCGGCACTGCCGAGACAGTAACAGAAGCAACCGTTGCAAAGGCACCAGCTGCTGAATAAGCGCTGTGCATGAGTTTTAGGAAAAGGCGGTCTTCGGGCCGCCTTTTCTGTTTTGGGCAATTTTTCCAATATCGCAACCATTACTAGAAACTGAGATGCTTGCGGGGATTGACGCGCTGGTTACAAGGTGAAATCAGTTTGCCAAAGTTTATTGTACGACAGGGGACTCCGATGAGCTTGCGATCCGTTTTTCTGGCAGCGATTGCGCTGGCCATGTTTCCTATCTCCGCCTTCTCCGCCGATCTACCGAATCTGGGCGGCAAGCAGGTTTCCGTCGTGACGGAAAACGCCTATCCGCCGCTGCAATTTGTCGATCCCAAGACCGGCAAACCGGTTGGCTGGGAATATGATGCGATGAACGAAATCGCCAAGCGCCTGAATTTCAAGATCGAATATCTCAACACCAGTTGGGATGCGATGATTCAGGCCGTGTCTGACAACCAGTATCAGGTTGGTATGACAGGCATCACCATCAATGATGAGCGCAAGCAGAAGGTGGATTTCTCTGAACCCTATATGCGTTCCGAGCAGTTCATGCTGGTTCGCAGCGACGAGAAGCGTTTCACCGATGCGAAAAGCTTTTCGGAATCCAAAGATACGCTGGTCGGTGCACAACCCGGAACCAGCAATTTCTATGTTGCTGTCTACAATGTGCTCGATGGCAACGAGCAGAATACGCGCATCAAACTGTTCGAAACATTCGGTGCAACCATTCAGGCGCTGAAGACGGGCGATGTTGATCTCGTCCTGACCGACAGCACGGCGGGCAAAGGTTATGTTGATGCATCCGGCGGTGCGTTGAAGCTGATTGGTGGACCGCTTGGTGCGGAAGATTTCGGCTTCATCTTTCCTAAAGGCTCTGATCTTGTCGCTCCGGTCAATGCTGCTATCGCCGCACTAAAGGCAGACGGCACATTCGATGCGCTGAACAAGAAGTGGTTCCTCGATTACAAGCTTGGCCAGTAGGTGAGTTTGGGTTCTTGAAACCTGAAGCCCCATCGCGTTCGGCGGAAAAGGCTGATTTTCCGTGGTGGCTCGTGGTCGCCGCGGCAATTGCCATTGCGCTCGGCATGGCGATCATCGTCAATCCTCTTTACGGGCAGGTATTCTCCACAGTTGCTCAAGGTATCTGGATAACAATCTGGGTGTCTGTGGTGGCGTTTTTCCTGGCATCAGCGCTGGGTCTCGCTTTGGCTATCATGAGCCGTTCGGAATATATCGCCGTAAGACAGATCGCGCGCTTCTATGTGGAAATCATGCGCGGCGTGCCGTTGCTGGTGCTGCTGTTTTATATCGCGTTCGTTGGCGCACCTGCCGCTATTTACCTATGGAACTTCGTTACGCAGCCGCTGCAGAACGCCGGCATTCTGGAACCGCTGCTGGTGCGTGATTTCTCCTTGCTGTGGCGCGCAATCATTGCGCTCGTGCTTGCCTATTCAGCTTTTCTCGCCGAGATTTTCCGTGCAGGTATCCAGTCTGTCGATGCCGGTCAGATAGAAGCGGCAAAGTCGCTCGGGCTGCGCCGTTTTCCGCGTTTTCGACTTATCGTCATGCCGCAGGCTACCCGCACGATCCTTCCGCCCTATGGAAATGACTTCATAGCCATGGTCAAGGATTCGTCACTCGTATCAGTGCTTGGCGTTGTCGATATCACGCAGATGGGGAAGGTCTATGCTTCCGGATCGTTCCGCTTCTTTGAGACCTATTCTGTGGTGGCCTATATCTATCTCATTTTGACCATTGGCCTCTCGCTGCTGTTGCGATGGGTTGAACGCCGTCTTGATCAACGAACCCGGTATTAGCCGCCTCACGTAATTTTGTCTGGTTTTCTGCCAGCAAACAGCGGCGCATTGTCACTTTTAAAGCTTGTTTCTTGACGTTGACCGGCCTCGAGTGCATATGTCCCACGAAATAATCGAAAAGACCCTACTGCCAGGATATCGCGATGATTGCGCCACGCACACTTTATGACAAGATTTGGGATGACCATTTGGTCGATCAGCAGGATGACGGCACGTGCCTGCTCTATATTGATCGCCACCTTGTGCATGAGGTTACCAGCCCGCAGGCTTTTGAAGGTCTGCGCCTGACCGGCCGCAAGGTTCGCCACCCGGAAAAGACGCTTGCGGTTGTGGATCATAATGTTCCAACTTCGCCGGATCGCGTCAATGGCATCAAGAACGACGAAAGCCGCATTCAGGTTGAAGCTCTTGCCAAGAATGCTTTGGACTTCGGCGTCGAGTACTATTCGGAAAAAGACATACGTCAGGGCATCGTGCACATTATCGGGCCGGAACAGGGTTTTACCCTGCCGGGCATGACTATTGTCTGCGGTGACAGCCACACTTCCACCCATGGCGCTTTTGGTGCTTTGGCGCATGGCATTGGCACGTCGGAAGTCGAGCATGTGCTCGCAACCCAGACGCTGATCCAGTCCAAGGCCAAGAACATGCTGGTGCGTGTGGACGGCGTTCTCCCGGAAGGCGTGACCGCCAAGGACATCATTCTCGCCATTATCGGCGAAATCGGAACTGCTGGCGGTACGGGATACGTCATTGAATATGCGGGCGAAGCTATTCGTGCGCTTTCGATGGAAGGCCGCATGACCATCTGCAACATGTCGATTGAAGGCGGCGCGCGTGCCGGCCTGATCGCTCCAGACGAAATCACATTCGCCTATGTGAAAGACAAGCCGCGTGCGCCGAAAGGTGAGCAGTTCGATCAGGCTGTCGAATATTGGAAGACTTTGCAAAGCGATGAGGGTGCGCATTTCGACAAGGTTGTCGTGCTGAATGCTGCAGACCTGCCACCAATCGTTTCCTGGGGTTCTTCGCCGGAAGACGTCATTTCCGTCATGGGCGCCGTGCCTAATCCCGACGATATCGCTGACGAGACCAAGCGTTCATCCAAGTGGCGCGCTCTCGACTATATGGGCCTGAAGCCGGGAACTCCGATCACCGATATCAAGCTTGATCGTGTCTTCATTGGTTCGTGCACCAATGGCCGCATTGAGGATCTTCGCGCTGTTGCCAAGGTTGTTGAAGGCCGCAAGGTCAGCGAAACCGTTGATGCGATGATCGTGCCAGGTTCGGGTCTGGTCAAGGAAATGGCCGAAGCCGAAGGGCTCGACAAGATTTTCAAGGAAGCAGGTTTTGACTGGCGTGAGCCGGGCTGCTCCATGTGCCTTGCTATGAACGATGATCGCCTGAAGCCGGGTGAACGTTGCGCATCAACGTCAAACCGCAACTTTGAAGGCCGTCAAGGCTTTAAGGGCCGCACGCATCTGGTATCGCCAGCCATGGCAGCGGCTGCGGCAATTGCCGGACACTTTGTCGACATTCGCGAATGGAAGTAAGTTAGCTGTTGTTGCTGCAGATTTGTTTTGCGTGGTTCGCCCCTCGACAAGCTCGGGAGGGCTCACCATGAGGAGGGTGGATGGGCTGCACACTGATATCGGTGCTGCTGCGTTGCTTGCAAAGGCGTCCCGCAATCAACCTACCTTCCTCATGGTGAGCCCTCCCGAGCTTGTCGAGGGGCGAACCACGCACAATACGAATGCAATCAGAGCAAACCTACCGTCCCCGGTAGCTTGGCACGCCCTGATCCGGCAACCATAATCCCTCAGGTATTGGGCCTGTCTGCCAGAACACATCAATTGGAATGCCGCCACGCGGATACCAGTAGCCGCCAATACGTAACCACAAGGGTTTGACTGTCTCGACGATGCGCTTGCCGATACTTACAGTGCAATCCTCGTGAAACGCGCCATGATTGCGGAAGCTGCCGAGAAACAGTTTCAGCGATTTGGATTCGAGCAAAGTCTCACCCGGTGCATAGTCGATAACCAGATGGCCGAAATCCGGCTGTCCGGTTACGGGGCATAGCGAAGTGAACTCGGGGCATGCAAAGCGCGTGAGGAACAAGGTTCCGGCCTGAGGGTTGGGAACAGCCTCAAGTATCGCTTCATCGGGATGCTGCGGGAGTTTGACCTCCTTGCCCAGCATGGTTGAGCTTTCTGCATAATGGCTCATGCTGCTGCCCTCCGCGTTTCATATTCTCCCTGATATTCGCAGCCTTCGCCGCAAGTATCACGATAAACACCGATCTGCGCGAGGCTTGGCAAATCATGCTGGAAATGCCGCCACAACCACATGGCGATGTTTTCCAGCGTCGGGGTTTCGAGCCCTTCAATTTCATTGAGATAACGATGGTCGAGCTTGTCGCGGGCGCTGCCGAATGCAGTCTCTACCAGCCCAAGATCGGCGATAAGGCCGGTTCTTGCATCGGGCTTTCCTTCAAGTGTCACGCGCACACGGAAACTATGTCCGTGCAGTCTCGTATTGACGTGGCCATCAGGAAAGACATGCGGCAAATGATGTGCCGCCTCAAACGTGAATTCGTTGAAGATTCTCATAAGTGCTCCATTCGCATTGGCGCAATACAGGCGCCCGCAATATCAAACACGGCACCGAAAGGGTTTGCCCTATGGTAAGCCGTTCATCTTATGTGTCTGCGTGCTCAGCCGCCAAAGCGGGTGTGCGAGGCAATAGGCCGCTGCAGATGCAACATGCGCGGCGGTTTGCGCCGGATCACCGATGACGTCAAGAGGTTGCAGATAGAAATGCTGGAATGAAAGCTGTTCGAAACGCGAAGGATGCGTCTCTTCTTCCTTTTGCGGAAAGACCAGTTTCAGCTCATTGCCACTGGTTTGCACGAGTGGGGCTGCTGCCTTTGGCGATACGCATATCCAGTCAATACCCGCTGGAGCCTCAATCGTACCATTGGTCTCTATTCCCACCTCGAAGCCGCGCGCATGGAAGGCTTCTATGAGCGGTTCATCGAGTTGCAACAAAGGTTCGCCGCCCGTGCAAATGACATAGGGTGTCCCGCCGCCGCCCTGCGGCCATGCGGCGGCAACCGCATCGGCCAGCGCGTCGGCCGTTTTGAACTTGCCACCGCCAGGACCGTCAACACCAACAAAATCCGTATCGCAGAATTGGCATGTGGCTGTTGCCCGGTCCTGTTCCCGTCCGGTCCACAAGTTGCAGCCGGCAAAACGCATGAACACAGCGGCGCGTCCGGTGTGGTTGCCTTCGCCTTGCAGCGTCAGATAGATTTCCTTGACGGCGTAGGTCACGCTGCCTCCGCCTTGAACTTCTGCCAGCCAGCTGACCGCAGGTCGCAAGCAGGGCATTTACCGCAACCATAGCCCCAATCATGGCGTTTGCTACGGTCGCCGAGATAGCAGGTATGGCTGTTTTCGACGATTAGCTCGAGCAAGGGCTTGCCACCAAGCTCTTTTGCGAGTGCAAAGGTTTCTGCCTTGTCCAGCCACATGAGCGGCGTTTCTATGGTGATGCGACGGTCCAGCCCCAGCGACAGTGCCACTTGCTGGGCTTTCAATGTATCATCCCGGCAATCCGGGTAACCGGAATAATCTGTTTCGCACATGCCGCCGATGATGACACGCAAGCCGCGACGATAGGCAAGGGGGGCC
>NZ_AKIZ01000034.1 GCF_000282595.1 Phyllobacterium sp. YR531 | reverse complement strand
TTACTCAATGATCGAAGCGACGATGCCTGCACCGACGGTGCGGCCACCTTCACGGATAGCGAAGCGGAGCTTCTCTTCCATGGCGATTGGCACGATCAGCGTCACATCAACCGAGATGTTGTCGCCAGGCATGACCATTTCCGTTCCTTCCGGCAAAGTCACTACACCCGTCACGTCGGTCGTGCGGAAGTAGAACTGTGGACGGTAGTTGGAGAAGAATGGCGTATGACGGCCACCCTCGTCCTTTGTCAGGATGTAGGCTTCTGCCTTGAACTTGGTGTGCGGCTTGACAGAACCTGGCTTGGCAAGGATCTGACCGCGTTCAACGTCTTCACGGCCAACACCGCGAACCAGTGCACCGATGTTGTCGCCAGCCTGGCCCTGATCGAGCAGCTTGCGGAACATTTCAACGCCGGTAACAGTTGTCTTCGAAGTCGGCTTGATGCCGATGATTTCAACTTCTTCACCAACCTTGACAATACCGCGTTCAACACGGCCAGTCACAACCGTACCACGACCGGAGATCGAGAAAACGTCTTCGATCGGCATCAGGAATGGCTGGTCAATCGGACGCTCTGGCGTTGGAATGTACTTGTCAACTTCTGCCATCAGCGCGCGAACTGCGTCTTCGCCGATTGTCTTGTCGCTGTCTTCAAGCGCGGCCAAAGCCGAACCCTTGACAATCGGTACATCGTCGCCAGGGAAATCGTACTTGGAAAGAAGCTCGCGAACTTCAAGCTCAACCAGTTCAAGCAATTCAGCATCGTCAACCTGATCAACCTTGTTCAGGAACACGACAATCGCTGGAACACCAACCTGACGGGCAAGCAGGATGTGCTCGCGGGTCTGGGGCATCGGGCCGTCAGCAGCAGACACAACCAGGATCGCGCCATCCATCTGCGCAGCACCGGTGATCATGTTCTTCACATAATCGGCGTGGCCGGGGCAATCAACGTGGGCATAGTGACGGTTTGGTGTCTCATACTCAACGTGTGCCGTCGAAATGGTGATGCCGCGTGCCTTTTCTTCCGGTGCAGCGTCAATCTGGTCATACGCCTTGTACTCACCGAAATACTTCGTAATCGCTGCTGTCAACGATGTCTTGCCATGGTCAACGTGACCAATCGTGCCGATGTTTACGTGCGGCTTATTACGTTCAAACTTGCTCTTAGCCAT
>NZ_AKIZ01000033.1 GCF_000282595.1 Phyllobacterium sp. YR531 | reverse complement strand
GACCTCGGCATCAGCAAGTCAGCCACGCTCGGCCTCAGCTATACCGGGCAGTTCTCATCGCAGAACCATGACAACACCATCAAGGCCGACCTCAGCGTCAGGTTTTGACAAGCCATCAGTCCCAACCGCAGAAATGTTTCCCCTCTGCGGAAACTTGCAGGCCCCTCGGGGCCTGTCTTTTTAGCTGTGTTCGATGCAAAGAAGGCCGATGGATTGCTCCACCGGCCTTCTTTCTGAACACAAGACGAGATCAGATAACGAGGATTGGCGTCTTATTGGGGACGCGATCATACAGATCGATAATGTCCTGATTGATAAAGCGGACGCAGCCAGACGAAACGGCCTTACCGATGGTCCACCATTCGGGGGAACCATGCAGGCGATAAAGCGTGTCAACGCCATTCTGGAAAATATACAAAGCACGCGCGCCGAGCGGATTGTTGAGGCCGGGAGCCATGCCGCCATTGGCAGCGCTATATTGTGCCAGTTCAGGCTGGCGGCCAATCATCTCATCCGGTGGAGTCCATTTTGGCCAGTGGCGCTTCCATTGAACAATAGCACGTCCCGACCAGGCGAAGCCTTCGCGGCCAAGGCCGACACCATAACGCAGTGCTTCGCCATTTTCACGAACGAGGTAGAGGAACTTGGTATTCGTATCGACAACAATGGTGCCGGGTTGTTCGCCGGTGGGGTCACGCACGATCTGGCGAAGATAGCGCGGGTCCATTTTCTTTACTGGAATCGCAGGAAGCTGGAAGCCACCATCTTCGCGGGCGGAATACATGGCTTCATAGGAGCCCAGAGCCGGATCAACGTCAGTTCCGGGACGCAGCGGATTGCCATAATCATCAACCTTGATGACAGGCATGTCACCGCGTATCTGTGCACATCCTGCAAGACCGGCTGCTGCGGTTGCAGTCATTGCGGTTAGAAAGCCGCGACGGGTAAGTGTGTTTTGCATCATTAAACCAGGTTGGTGGCGGGAAAGTTCGGCAGGCGGTCACTCTTGATGTAACGTACTCTAAACGCACAAAGAATATGGCGATGAGCCGTTAGCAATAGGGCGTAAACAAGGCAAGGACACAACTGTTGCGCGTGGGCAACAGAAACCACGTTCGTCAGCCGGTTTGTTGAATCAACTGATGATAAACACTTCGTGAGGATGGGAGGTGACTCGAGATGCCAATGCAAACTGCCAGTTCAATTAATTTCTCCACCATTGACCTTGACGGCAAATGGCTTTTCGATGCGCCGACATAATCAATTTGAACGGAATCAGCATCATGGCAGTCAACCCAGCAGCGCAAACCACCACCTGGACCTATGTCGACGGGGATTGGTATGAGGGCAATGTGCCACTCATCGGCCCGCGCACCCATGCCATGTGGCTGGCTTCAACCGTGTTCGATGGCGCGCGCTGGTTTGAAGGCGTTGCACCGGATCTTGACCTGCACTGCGCCCGCGTCAACACCTCCGCCATTGCCATGGGCCTGAAACCGACCATGGGCGCCGATGAAATCGTCGGTCTCACCCATGAGGGCCTGAAAAAGTTCGATGGCAATACGGCTGTGTACATCCGCCCCATGTATTGGGGTGAGCATGGCGGTTATATGGGTGTTCCGGCCGATCCGGAATCCACGCGCTTTTGCCTGAGCATTTATGAAGCGCCCATGCTGGAGCCAAGCGGTTTTTCGCTGAGTGTTTCGCCATTTCGCCGCCCGACATTTGAAACCATGCCGACAAATGCCAAGGCC
The DNA here is from genome assembly GCF_000282595.1 of Phyllobacterium sp. YR531. Taxonomy (GTDB): domain Bacteria; phylum Pseudomonadota; class Alphaproteobacteria; order Rhizobiales; family Rhizobiaceae; genus Phyllobacterium. Next base: position 9,546 of record NZ_AKIZ01000033.1, on the reverse strand, counting down.
GGTTGCCTTTACCCGAACAATGGTCGCGCCATTCTGGAAGCGCGCTCGCGCGGCTTTGACAATGCGTTGGTTCTCGACATGCTGGGCAATGTGGCGGAAACAGCAAGCTCAAATATCTTCATGGTCAAGGACGGGCATATATTCACGCCTGCGCCAAATGGCACCTTCCTTTCGGGTATTACGCGCTCGCGGATTATTGATGTTCTGGCCGATTACGGATTCCGCACGACGCAGACGACGCTGACGGTTCAGGACTTCCTTGAGGCGGACGAGATTTTCTCGACGGGGAACCATTCGAAGGTTGTGCCCGTTATCAAAATTGAGGACCGTGAGTTGCAAGTCGGTCCCATTGCCCGCAAGGCGAGGGAGCTTTATTGGGAGTTCGCCCATTCAGGGCCGAAAATTTGACCCTATAATGCAGCCAAGCCGAAATATTGATCCGTTTCGCATTGCTCCCGGACAAATACGGACCTATGTAACCAAGGCAGGTTTTGTCAGGATAGGCCATCACCCGAACGGGCAGCATATCCCGTCACAGATATAGATCGAAGAGGAGACTTCCATGGCTTTCGAATTGCCCGCACTGCCGTATGATTACGACGCGCTCGCACCTTTCATGTCGCGTGAGACGCTCGAATATCACCACGACAAGCACCACAAAGCTTATGTCGACAACGGCAACAAACTGGCTGCCGAAGCTGGCCTTGATGGCCTCTCACTTGAGGAAATCGTCAAGCAATCCTATGGAAAGAATGCCGGCCTGTTCAACAATGCCGGTCAGCACTACAACCATCTGCATTTCTGGAACTGGCTGAAAAAAGACGGCGGCGGCAAGAAGCTTCCCGGTGCGCTGGAGAAAGCTTTTGAATCCGATCTTGGCGGTTATGACAAGTTCCGCACGGATTTCATTGCAGCAGGCACAACACAGTTCGGCTCCGGCTGGGCATGGGTTTCCGTCAAGGACGGCAAGCTGGAAATTTCCAAGACACCAAATGGCGAAAATCCGCTTGTTCATGGCGCAACGCCGATCCTCGGCGTCGATGTCTGGGAGCATTCCTATTACATCGATTATCGTAACGCCCGCCCGAAATATCTGGAAGCGTTTGTTGATAGCCTGATCAACTGGGATTATGTTGCCGAGCTTTACGAAAAAGCCAAGTAAGCTTTTTCAAGCTGGTTTTGACGGCTCCGCTTTGCGGGGCCGTTTTTATGTCAGATCACGCCGGGCAGTGGTCCATATTTCAGGAGTTTTGCCTTGGCGCGTTTGTAGTAACGCTCGGCGGAGGCGGGGTCGATATTCATCTGCTCGGCCAGTTGCTCATAAACCTGTTTACGGCTGATACCGGCAGATGTCTGCCGCATCCATGCAAGGACTTCCTGCTCCCGTGCAGAAAGCGAACCGTGATAGATTTCCGGTTTGCTGCCGCTTTCATGAACAAGTCCGGCGCTTGAGCCATGCTCGGCAATCTCATCGAGAATTGCATTCATGGACCGGGGTCTCAGATTGTTCTTGGCGATATAGCCGGAGACGCCAAGTTTGCGGAATTCATCCCACTCTTTCCTGGTGTCTGTCCCGGTTACCACAATATGTATTGCTTGCGGGCAGCGCTCCAGAAGTGTGCTGATCACATGCCGGCGATCATTGGTTGATCCCGGCTCAAAACCCGGTAATCCCGGATCAACGAGAATCAGTTCAAAGGTAATTGTTCCGATCAGGTCCAACGCGGTTTCAAGACTTGGCGCAGCATGGACAATGGAATTGGGAATTGCACTCTGCACTTCCTGAACAAGCGCGAGCCGCATCAGATGCTGGTCTTCGATGACCAGAATATTCCGGAACGATATCGCGCTCGCCATCGAATGATTCTTAAATCTGCTACACCAATAAGTGTAATTATAGCGGATAGGGACAGCGCTGTCACTTTCAGCAGATTGTGATCCCTATTATCGGTTTCCATCGCGGGATCATACCATATGAGGCCATGGTGGGGATGGATAACAATACGAAGAACGATAATGCCGAGCAGGTGGATGCCGTCACGCTGGAGCTTGCACGTCTGATTGATCGTCACAGCAGCGCCCGCGAGACAATTGCGCGGTTAAAAGCAATTCATCATCACTATAAAGCGAGCCCGGTTAATTGCGATCTGGTTGTAAGATGCCTTGATCAGGCGACGCAGGCGGAAGGATATGCCCGCAATGAACTTCTTGTCTGCAAAGTGAATACGGTTCAACAGGCGGCAAACAAGGCTGTCTATCTGCGAAACCTGCTGTTGCAAGACGAAGCCGAAAACGCGGCAGAGATGGAAAAGCATGCCGGGGACGCAAACGGCAGCAGCTGCGCCTGAGAAAGTTTGCTACCAGATTTCGTCATCCGATTTCAGTGTCACTGATGGTCTGGCAGCTCCCGGTGTTCTTGAAAACTTTGGCACGGGCGCAGATTGGGCCTGCCCGTCCATCTGAACGTAAGTCTCGCGGGCTCGTATATGCGGGTGCTGCGATACATCGCTCAACGCAAGTACCGGTGCAAAGCAGGCATCTGTACCTTCCAGAATATTGCACCACTCTGGCTGCGTTCGTGCAGCAAAGACCCGCGTAAACTCTGCTTCGAGCTCAGGCCACTTTGCCGGGATGTTTTGCAGCGCCATCCATCCAGAATCCATGTTGAGCTTATCCAATAGTTCGGCGAAAAACTTTGGCTCAAGTGCACCAATGGCGATGTAACGGCCATCGGAGCAGGCATAGCTGCGATAATAAGGTGCCGCACCGCCAATAAGGTTGCGGTCGCGATCCATGGAGACACTGCCTGAAGCGGCGAGCCCGGTGAAAAGGCTCATGAGCGAAGAAACGCCATCCACAATCGCGGCGTCGATGATTTGTCCCTTGCCGGAATTTTGCCGCTCGATCAGGGCAGCCAGAACACCGAAAGCCAGAAGCATGGAACCGCCACCATAATCACCAACAAGATTGAGCGGGGGCGGGGGAGCGCCGCTGGTACCCATCGAAGCAAGCGCACCGGCAAGGGCGATATAGTTGATGTCGTGACCTGCAGATTGAGCGAGTGGGCCTGTCTGTCCCCAGCCCGTGATGCGGCCATAGATCAAACCGGGGTTGAGCGACTGCAATGCATCGGGCCCGAGACCAAGCCGCTCCATGGTACCTGGCCGATAGCCTTCGATAAGAACATCGGCTTTCGCCGCAAGTTCGAGGCAGCGTTTGCGCCCCTCATCGGAGCGGATGTCCAGTTCGAGAATACGCCGCCCGCGATCCTGAACGGGATTGGGCCAGCCATTGCCACCGGATCGCTCGATCCTGACGACATCGGCACCCAGATCGGCAAGTAACATGGCGCAATGCGGGGCAGGGCCAAGGCCGATAAACTCCAGCACCCTTATGCCGGTAAGCGGGCCTTGCCTTGGTGGCTGCTCTTGCATGATGCCTGCCTTTGAATGCTGTTATTCGAGGGTCGGGTTGGCATTTTAATGCCCGGAGACCAGCGTATCGTCCGGGCCAAGAAGCCGCCCATCCTGTGCCCGCAACTCAAGGCGGCGCACAGGCTCACCTTTTTCACGATCGACGAGAACAACATGTTCTTCGCCCTCGGTGCAGAAATAATCCTCGCCCCATTGCCGCAAAGCAACAAGCAGCGGGAAGAGGCCGCGGCCCTTTTCTGTCAGTACGTACTGATTGTAGTTGCTGTTGTCGGCACAAGGCTTGAGTTCGAGAATGTCATGGGCAACCAGATTACGCAGTCGTGCAGACAGAATGTTCTTGGCGAGACCCAGACTTTTCTGAAATTCGCCGAAACGCGTCACCCCTTCAAAAGCATCACGAATGATGAGAAGCGACCACCAATCCCCTATGGCATCTAGTGGCCTCGCCACGGGGCAGGCCGAAAATTCGTGACTGGTACGCTTGACCATGCATTTCCCCATCCGGCTTTCATCGAAGCCGTTAAAATTTTGGTTGCAACATAAAACCAAACGACATAATCAGCAAGTGGTTTTAATTTGCAACCATGGCGGAGAGCATTATGGCGTTTGAACAGAGAAAAGCACTGACTGCCGATGGCCGGGCTGGAGCAGTGGACGCGGCTGTTGCAGTTGGCACATCACGGGCATCCGGCCTGTCGCGGCCTTTGGCATTGCTGTTCGCCATTGCCAGTGGGCTGGCGGTAGCCAATGTTTATTTTGCGCCACCATTGCTTGACGCGATGGCCAATTCTTTCGGTATGGACCATGCAACAATCGGTATCATCATTGCGATATCGCAGGTGGGATACGGTCTGGGGCTGCTGCTGCTGGTTCCATTGGGCGATTTGCTCGACCGGCGCATGTTGATTGCCGGGCAGTCTGTCCTGTCGTCAGTTGCCCTTCTGGCAGTCTATTTCGCGCCAAGCGCTTGGGCATTACTGATTGCGATGGCGTCCATCGGACTGCTTGCTGTGGTTACACAAACGCTGGTCGCCTATGCAGCCAGCCTGGCAAAGCCACATGAGCGCGGGCAGATCGTTGGTATTGTTACCAGCGGCATCGTTATCGGCATATTGCTGGCGCGCTCTGTGGCCGGCGCGCTTTCTGATGTTGCGGGCTGGCGCTCGGTCTATGCGGTTTCGGCAGTGCTGACATTGATTATCGCCGCGCTCCTTTTCCGGTATTTGCCAAAGCATGAAAAGCGCCTGAGCAATATCAGCTATCCTCAGCTCATCGGTTCAGTTTTCAGACTGTTTGCTGAAGTGCCGGTGTTGCTTATTCGCGCGCTGATTACGATGCTGATCTTCGCCAATATCACCATGCTGCTGACACCGCTCGTCCTGCCTTTGAGCGTCGCTCCATTCAACCTCTCCCACACTCAGATCGGCCTGTTTGGACTTGCCGGTGTAGCCGGGGCACTTGGAGCATCACGTGCTGGCGGCCTCGCTGACCGGGGTTACGCACAGCGTATGACCGGTATAGCGCTCACGGTAATGCTGCTCGCATGGATACCGATTGCCTTTATGCAATCATCGCTCTGGTTGCTGGTGATCGGCGTCGTTGCCATCGATTTTGGCCTGCAGGCTGTGCATGTCACCAATCAAAGCATGATCTACCGCGTACGCCCCGAAGCGCAAAGCCGCCTGACTGCGGGTTATATGATTTTCTATTCCATCGGCAGTGCTTGTGGTTCATTGAGTTCAACGATCATTTACGCCCATGCGGGTTGGACCGGGGTCTGTTTCGCAGGCTTTGCGATCAGCATGGCAACATTGGCATTCTGGGCGGCGACGAAGCATTTGACACCCGCACCAGCAATTCATCAGTCCTGAAATGCTTACTCCCTGCCGTGACCGGCAGGGAGTAAGCCAGCGTTTCAGCCGTTATGCGTGTTCGTGGCTTGTTTCAGAACCCGGTGCAAGAACGCGAAGACGGTGTCCATCCCGGTCGAGCGCGACGAATGTGTAACCGAAATCCAAAGTCACCGGCTCTTGCGCAATGCGCAGACCACGGTGGAGCCAATCGTCGTGCATCGCATCAAGCGCTTGGGCATTTTCGGCCATGAAAAGTAGTTCGCAGCTGCCAGCTTCTGCAACAGGGGCCGGTTTTGCGGCATCCCGGGACCAGATGGCGAGTTTCAGGCCGGAGTCAAAAGCGAACATGGCAAAGTTGGGTGAATTTTCCACCGGCTCGCGGTCAAGCAGTTGCGAATAGAATTTCAAGCTTGCAGCGGCATCCTGCACATAAAACAAAACGAATGAGGAATTAAGCATTTGGTTTTCTCCAGTTGATGTGGAGAAAGCTCTAAACCCGCATGCTGTCAGTTTCCGGCAGTAGCGATCACAGGGGCTCTGCGATGTTCTGGCTGCTGCGCCATTCTTTCAAGAGCACCTGCCGACGGCGCGGATAGCGGCTTTCCGTGACCTGCACGGCAGATATGCGATCAGCGCGAAAATGCCGGAAATCCTGACGCAGCTCACACCAAGCGACGATGACCCGCACCCTGTCAAAAAAGCCGAGCGCAAACGGCCATATAATGCGTGTCGAGGCCGCGCCATCCACATCCCCATACATGATGCCCAGCTTGAGCTCCGAACGTATTGCCTTGCGGATAATGGCCAGATCAATGGTGTCAGGATGTCCCGGATGGGCTGGAGCAACCAGCAATGTCGATGCATCCAGATCGTTGCGCAGATTTTCAGGAAGAACGGCTGCAATTTTTGCCAATGCATCGCGGGCGGCGGTCGAAAGGCGCGCGTCGGACTGGTTGGTCACCCAACGTGAGCCGAGCACGATAGCCTCAAGTTCATCTTGCGAAAACATAAGTGGTGGGAGAACAAAGCCTGGCTTCAACAGGTAACCCAGCCCCGGTTCACCTTCAATATGGGCACCCTGTGCCTGCAATGTCGCTATGTCGCGATAGAGGGTACGGATGCTGATACCGGTCTCTTCGGCCAGCTTCTTTCCACTGACGGGTCGACGGTGGCGGCGCATGATCTGGATAAGATCGAGCAGTCTTTCGGATCGTGACACTGTGGTCCTCAAACTCAGCCGGAGTTTCCGTTTTCAAGGAAAAACGTCATGCCTTCGGCTTGCCATATTGATTGTTCATCTGTGGTTCAGAGCATTAGACTTAAGTCTAATGTCTTAGGGACTTTAACACGCTGAACGCCTTCATGTAGAGGGGGCATTCACTGGAGGAACAATGAGAAAGCTGATTTCAGCAATTTGTGCTGTTTTGATATCGGTTGGTACTCTGGGAACCGGAGGAGCGGCAAGTGCTGCGCCTGCAACCGTGCAAAGGCCGGTCGAGACGGCAGGAGCCGCCGCCGATACGCTAGTGCAGAAGGTAGACCACCGCCGTTGGCATCGCCGGGATCGTTACGAGCGCCGCTGGGACCGTCGTGACCGTTGGGATCGACGTGATCGCTGGGAGCGCCGTCATTATCGCCGCTATGATCGCCGTTGGGACCGTCCGCACTATCGCCGATATGACCGCCCATATTACCGCAGCTGGGACCGCCGTTGGGATCGCCCGCGTCATCACCGTCCACGCTACTACCGTACGGGCAATCCACAGATCATCTTCGACCTTTAATAGCACCGGCCGAATCATCGGGTTGGAAATACTCAAAGCCCCTCCATCGCGTGATGAAGGGGCTTTTTATTTCGGGAAATGCGCGTTGCGGGAATCTGCCAAGCTGGGTTATGATTTGATTCTGGCTTGGCCCGCGCCTCCTCCCTCCATCGGGAAAGTATAATTCATGCGGGGCTCTAAGGTTGTTGAACCATCTGTTCGGGCATGATGCATAAGGAGGGATTGCAGCGATACGCCCGTAATAGGAGGTTTACCTGCAATGAAACTGTCCGCTCCCATTTATCATCTGAAGCGTAAGGCCAAAATCTTCTCGCGGCAGGAGAAAATTCCGCTGCACGTCTCGCTTGATCGCGTTGCCCTGCAGGAAGGTTTTACCAGCTGGAGCCTGCTTGCCGCCAAGAATTCCGGAACGCCCCACTCACGAAAACTATTCGAGCAGCTGAGAGCGGGTGATCTTGTTCTGATAGGTGCACGTCCCGGCCATGGCAAAACGCTGCTCAGCCTTGAGCTTGCTGTTGAAGCCATGAAAGCGGGCAGGCGGGCGGTGTTCTTCACCCTGGAATATAACCGCCAGGACATTCTGGATTGTTTCCATGTCATTGGGGCCGACTTGGAAAAATTCGCCGGATTGTTCGATTTCGATACTTCAGATGCTATCAGCGCAGACTATATCGTCGGTAAGCTCCCGTCAGCTATGCCGGGAACTCTGGTTGTTATCGACTATATGCAGATACTGGATCAGAAGCGTGAAAAGCCGGATCTGAAGTCTCAGCTTCAGACGTTGAAATCTTTTGCAAAGGACAGGGGTTTAATCATCATAACCCTGTCCCAGATTGATCGGCTATATGATCCGTCGGCAAAATCCGTTCCTGATATGTCGGATGTCCGCCTGCCAAATCCCGTGGACTTATCGCTGTTCAACAAATCCTGTTTTCTGAACAATGGCGAAGTGCGTTTCCTTGAAAAAGCCGTCAAGCAATAAGAGTGGTGGTGAGATTCAGTGACATCAAAGATCGGGGAATTTTCACTAAATGCGCAACACTATTCTGTTTGGCGGCCAAAACCGCGAACGTCTCGTTTCGGTCGCAAGTACGCAGGCCATAGCCAGAGCGCTGCCGGAAGCTGAACTTTGGTTCTGGGGCAGTGACGGGGTTATTCGCACCTGCGATAGAGCCGTCCTCATGGAGCATTCACGTCCATTTGAAACCGAATTGCCAGTGTCAGGCGAGCCTGTTGGTCCGATCGAATCAGCGATTGAGCGCGCTGCCCGCGAACAGCGCGTGCTTGTTCTTGGCATGCATGGCGGCATGGCCGAAAATGGCGAGCTTGCCGCTTTGTGTGAGAAGCATGGTGCACGGTTTACCGGCTCGGGTGCGAAGGCAAGCAGGCTGGCATTCGACAAGCTTGCAACCAAGGAGACAGTTGCTGAAGTCGGTGTCGCGACCCCGCCGACATTGGCGCTCGACGATGCAGCCAGCAGCCTTGCCACCTATGGCAAGCTCGTCGCAAAGCCAATCGCTGATGGGTCTAGCTATGGTCTCTTCTTCGTGGACAAGCAGGAAGAACTTGCAGAGCTTGAGGATGCAGCGCAGAAGGAAGCCTATCTAATCGAGCCGTTTATCGCGGGTGTCGAGGCGACCTGCGGTGTTCTTGAACATGAGGGCAGGTTGATAGCTCTGCCGCCTGTCGAAATCCGGCCAGCGGACGGCGTGTTCGACTATGCAGCCAAATATCTGTCACCCAAAACGAACGAGCTATGCCCTTCGAGCTTTGACGAGCATGTAAATACATCGCTGCAAACAATGGCTTTGAAGGCGCACTCCGCTGTCGGTGCCCGTGGTTATTCACGCAGCGACTTCATCATCACTGCCGATGGCCCGATATTCCTCGAGATCAACACATTGCCGGGTTTGACGAATTCATCGCTCTTTCCCAAGGCACTGGCAGCGCACGGGCTGGGCTTTGGCGAGTTCCTGCAAGGCCAGATCGAACTATCGTCATCGCGCTAGTTGCGGCAAACGAAAATGTGATGGCGTTGCGCCCGTGCAATTCGAAATCTTTTGATTAGAGTGATTCCAAGCCCTTGAAGCCAAGTTGTTAGCCACAAGAGTAGGACTTTAACCAATGAAGAGACTGATTGCTTTTTCTGCCGCGCCATTTCTGGCTCTTGCAGTGTTTGCCGCTACAGCCAACGCCGACGTTATTGCCGACAGGCAGGCACTGATGAAAGATCAGGGCAAAGCGATAGGAAGCATTGCTCCCATTGCCAAAGGTGAAAAGCCGTTCGATGCCGCTACGGTGATGACTGCCCTGAAAAAGCTGAACGACGATGCGCAGAAGCTCGACCCGGCAACTTTGTTCCCGGCGGGTAGCGATACGGGCGATACGACGGCTTCGCCGAAAATCTGGGAAGACAATGCAGCCTTTGTGGCGGCAGTCGACAAATATAAGGCCGATACGGCGGCTGCCGTAGCC
>NZ_AKIZ01000032.1 GCF_000282595.1 Phyllobacterium sp. YR531 | reverse complement strand
CCATCGGAGGCGCCCATCCTTCCCCAACTTCGAACGGCTCCGGAAGCAGTTCCCCGCGGGAGGACACGCAAAGAATAAATCAGTGCTGATGCTGTTGGATAAGTTTTCTGATTTATTTCAGCACGACTGTTATGCGTGGTTCGCCCTTCGACACGCTCAGGAGGGCTCACCATGAGGAGGGTGGTGGGGGCAGGGAGACCCGATTTGCAACGGTGGTGACAATCTATGCAATCGACATACCTTCCTCACGGTGAGCCCAGTTGAACCACGCATTACATCGATGCCCTCTTCCGCCATGCTGAGCCTGTCGAAGGGCGAACCACGCATAAATTTGATGCAAATCACCTTTGCCTGTTGAAGCGAGAACATCGCAAGTACTGGCTCCTTGCAACCCGGTCACTTTCCCATCGTGAGCCTCGTCGAACCACGCACAGAAGAAATGTGAGCCCGTTTAAGTTTGCCAACCGGCAGGCCAATGATCTATCGAATCGTGACAAAACCAGTCAACATATGGAAAAGATTAAGTTATTTTTGTTTTTCGTATTATTAGAATTCTTCTAATATATTGTTATTGCTTCGTTTTTCGCGGCGGTCTATGACTCCGGCGACCTGCCTGTCATCCAAGTCAAGCAGGCGTTGAGGTTATAGATGCTCGTTCCATTCCTGATAATGCTGCGTGAAGGTATTGAGGCGGCTTTGATCGTCGGTATCGTTGCCAGCTATTTGAAACAGACCGGACGCGGTGCCTGGATGCCGGCGGTGTGGGTGGGTATCCTGCTTGCGGTGGCCTTATCACTTTTTGCCGGCGCCGCTCTGCAGATGGTCAGTGCAGAATTTCCTCAGAAAGCTCAGGAGTTCTTTGAGGCAATTGTAGGCGTAATCGCTGCTTTCATACTCTTATCCATGGTCTTCTGGATGCGTAAGGCAGCACGCTCGATCAAATCCGAACTTCACGCATCAATAGACAATGCTCTCGCACATTCATCGGGGCAGGCAACAGCATTGATTGCAATGGTGTTTTTTGCTGTTGCCCGTGAAGGCTTGGAGTCAGTCTTCTTTCTGTTGGCAATATTTCAGCAAAGCACCAATAATGATGCATTATTGGGTGCGCTGTTTGGCATATTGCTCTCTGTCGTACTCGGTTATGGCATCTATGCCGGTGGTATTCGACTGAATCTTCGCCGCTTCTTCTATTGGACCGGAATTTTCATTCTGATTGTTGCTGCCGGCATCTTGTCCGGATCACTACGCCATTTTCACGAAGCCGGGGTCTGGAACAGCCTCCAGACAGTTGTAGTGGACTTGAGCGATGTTCTACCGGTTGGCAGTCCACTTGGCACATTGCTGTCAGGCATATTTGGCTACCAGGACGCGCCGACACTGGGTGAGGCGATCGTCTATATTGTGTTCCTGACCGTAAGCCTTTTCTTCTTCCTGCGCCCTGCGAGTGCTCCGGCACCTGCGACAGCGCCAAAACCTTCCCGTTGATCAAGAGAGTCGCCTAATGACCAGCAAAACAGGCCCAGCTTCCACCCCTCCTTCGCAGAAGCTGATGAAACTTGCTGTCGCAGGTGCCGCAATACTTGCTGTTGCGGGTGCTGGAGCGTTCTATTTCGCGTCGAAGAACATGAAATCCGGCACGCCGGACAATGCTGTTGTCGTTACGATCAAAGATGGCACTTGCGATCCCAATGCCATTACTGTCCCTGCGGGGCGCTCAACATTCAAGATCATCAACAATTCGGATCGTGCCCTTGAGTGGGAAATCCTTGATGGCGTGATGGTTCTTGAGGAACGGGAGAATATTCTTCCAGGCTTTACCCAGACGATGCAGGCTAAACTGAAGGCAGGCGATTATGAGATTACCTGCGGACTTTTGAGCAGCCCGCGCGGCACACTACGTGTCACGCCTTCGGCCGAATCGGAAGCCGAGGCAGCCCGCCCTCCCCTCGTGTCTTTTGTCGGCGCTTTAGCGGAATTTCAGGTGTTCCTGATGACCCAGACCAACAGTCTGGTAAAAGCCGTTACCGCAATGGATGAAGCGATCAAAGCTGGCGATCTGGAAAAGGCCCGGGAACTTTATCAAAAAGCCCGTGCGCCCTATAAGCAGATTGAGCCAATGGCTGACCTGTTTGCCGATCTGCACAATGCCATTGACCCTATTGCCGACTATCTTGAAAAGCGCGAGCAGGACCCGGCATTCACCGGTTTCCATCGCATCGAATTCGGGCTCTATTCATCCAACAGCCTTGATGGACTTGCTCCAGTTTCGGCGAAATTGCTAGCTGATGTTACTGCCCTCAAAGACCGGGTTCGTGGTTTGCGCATACCGCCGGAGCAGATTGCAAAGGGCGCTGCGCGTCTCATGGGCTCGATTGCGGATACAAAGATTGCTGCTGGCGAGGATCATTATTCCAAAACGGACCTGCTTGATTTCGAAGCAAACCTTGCCGGGACCTCACGCATGATGGCACTTTTGAAGCCGGTTGCTGCACCGGCCGCGCCCACGGTTGTCGCGGATATCGAGACACGCCTCGCCGAGGCGAACACTGCTTTGGCTGCACTGCGTGGGACAGACGGCTACCCTGCCTATGACAAGGTGACGAAGGATAGCCGGGATGTCCTTGCACAGAAAATGAAGGCTTTGGCGGACTCTATTGACAAATTGAATACGGCGGTTGGTTTGGAGTAATTTCAGTGGAAAATAATACTGATAAATTTAAAACGACGCGCCGAAACGTACTGTTCGGCGCGGGTACTGCCGTGGTGGCCGGATTGTCTGGCGCTAACGCCGCGGAAAAACAGGGCGAGCAGGTTACCGATGCTCCTGTAAGTGACAAGACGCAGGAACGGCAATCATTTTACGGCGCACATCAGGCAGGGATCGTTACGCCACGCCCGGCTGCTGGCATGATCGCCTCTTTCCTTGTGCTTGCCAAAACTCCCGAAGAAGTTGAGCGTCTGTTCAAGACCTTGTCGCAACGGATCGCTTTCCTGATGAAAGGCGGCACTCCTCCAGTATTGGACGACAAGTTGCCCCCGGCCGATTCCGGTATTCTGGGTCCGGTGATCCCTCCGGATAACTTGACCATAACAATATCATTGGGATCGTCATTCTTTGATCAGCGCGACTGGTTGAAAGCCCACAAGCCAGTACGGCTTTCCCGCATGAAGGCATCGCGCAACGATGCACTCAATGCCAGCCTGTGCCATGGCGATCTTAGTCTGCAGTTCTGCTCCAATACGCCCGATACAAACATTCACGCATTGCGGGATATCTTAAAGAATCTGCCGGATTTCCTGGTGTTGCGCTGGAAGCAGGAAGGCTCGGTTCCAATGCTGCCGCCTAAACCGGATGGCAGCCACGAGACAGCGCGGAATTTCCTTGGCTTCCGAGACGGTACTGCCAATCCGGACAACAACAACGCCTCTCTTATGGACAAGATCGTCTGGGTCAATCAGGGCGACGAACCTAAATGGGCCCATCATGGGACGTATCAGGTCGTAAGGATCATTCGCAATTTTGTTGAATTCTGGGATCGCACGCCTTTGGCTGAACAAGAAGCGATCATGGGACGTAACAAGGCGAGCGGAGCGCCACATGGCGGAGTTGGTGAGTTTGATATCCCCGACTATTCGACCGACCCCGAAGGTAAAGTGACTGCGCTGGACGCGCATATCCGCCTTGCCAACAAGCGCAACAAAACCTCGGATGAGAATCTCATCTTCCGCCGGCCTTTCAACTATTCCAATGGTGTTACCAAGTCAGGCCAGCTTGAGCAGGGCCTGCTTTTCATCTGCTACCAGGCCGATCTTGAGAAGGGTTTCATCACCGTTCAAAAGCAGCTCGATGGTGAACCACTCGAAGAATATATCAAGCCGATTGGTGGCGGCTTCTTTTTTACACTGCCCGGCCCAGCGAACGAGGACGACTTCGTAGGCAGGACACTTCTTGAAGCGTCGGGTTATCAGGTGACCCGCATCAAACCCTAAAGGGGACTGAACATGAAACTGAAAGTGACACTCTCTGCAAGCCTATTTGCCATAACGGCAGCACTCCTGCCGCGTGTTGCCGCGGCGGAAGTCGCTCCGCTCGATCTGGTTGCCCCGATTGCCGACTATAAGATTTACGTATCCGAGAATCTGGAAAAGCTGGTTGCCGATACAAAAACCTTTACCGATGCGGTCAAGGCTGGTGAACTCGACAAAGCGAAGTCACTTTTTGGCTCAACACGCATGAGCTATGAGGCTATCGAACCGATCGCTGAGTTGTTCAGCGATCTTGACGGTTCCATAGATTCTCGTGCCGATGACCATGAAAAGGCTGAGAAGGATCCCGAATTCACAGGTTTTCACCGCATCGAATACGGCCTGTTCGCCGAAAACAGCACGAAGGACCTGGCACCGTTTGCCGATAAGCTCTTGGCTGACGTAACCGAACTCAACAAGCGCATCACCGAACTGACACTACCGCCTGAAAAGGTCGTCGGCGGCGCTGCTGCCTTGATGGAAGAAGTTGCAGCCACCAAGATTTCCGGTGAAGAGGATCGTTACAGCCACACGGATCTTTGGGATTTCAAGGCGAATTTCGATGGTTCGCGCAAGATTTTCGATCTGGTTCGCCCGCTGATCGAAAAGACAGACGGCGAGTTCATCACCAAGGTTTCGGGTAATTTCGACAAGGTGGATGTCACTTTGTCAAAGTACAAAAAGGGTGATGGCTATGAGCTCTACGACAAGCTTACCGACGATGACCGTGCGGTGCTTGCGGCTGCCGTCAACACATTGGCTGAAGACCTGTCCACTTTGCGTGGTAAGCTCGGCCTGAACTAAGCCTATTCTTTTCCAATCTGAAAGCCCGGCTGGATCGCTCGATCCAGCCGGGCTTTTTTGTTTGGACAAGCTGAAAAGGGCACAATCGTCGCACCCGGAGGGTTCATGTTGATGAGTACGATTTCCGAGAGTATTGTTATTTCAGTAATTACTGAAATAACTGTTGCAACGGGAAACATCGATGAACCTGCCGCCTCTTGTCCAATCCTTTGTCCTTCATTTTGGTGAGATGGGTAGCCGATGGGGTATCAATCGCACTGTCGGCCAAATCTATGCCCTTCTCTATGTCTCGCCCGAACCGCTCAACGCAGATCAAATTGTTGAATCACTTGGCATTTCCCGCTCAAATGTTTCGATGAGCCTGCGTGAGTTGCAGGCCTGGAACCTGGTGCTGTTGAAGCACTTGCCGGACGACAGGCGTGATTTTTTTACAACTCCTGATGATGTGTGGCAGATATTGCGGACACTGGCAGAGGAGCGGAAAAAGCGCGAAGTTGATCCGACATTGTCGGTTCTGCGCGAAATCCTGATGCAAAAACCAGCAAGCGATGCAGAGCGTCATGCGCAAGTGCGCATGGGCGAAATGCATAGCCTCATCGAGCGGCTGACCACCTGGTACGAGGATGTCAAGCAGCTTGAAACGGACCGCCTTGCGACGTTGCTGACACTTGGTGCGAAGGTTACGAAGCTGCTCGAAGCCAAGGACAAGATTGTTTCCCTTGGCAGGTCGAAGCGTCCGAGCGATAAGGGCTGAGACGATGAGCTCCGCGCAATCATCGGTGATAACAATCCCAAGGGATGGTTTGGCTGCTGAAGACATAGCGGAGCGGAACGCGTCTACAGTGTCTTTGGCGGACAGAAGGACGGGCAACGATAATATCCCGTCTCTGGTTCAGGCGCTGGCATCTCTCTTGTGGTTGCCGCAAGCGGCCTTGCTGGCGACAAGCGCCGAAATGATGGTTGCCGGTGATTTGGCGAATATCGAGTGGATTATTGCCGGTGTGATTGCCGTTGGGATTCTCCGGGCATTGCTGGATGCCTTTGGAACGCGGCTAGCCTTTCGTAATGCCCGGAGACGATTATCTGAAAAAAGGCGCGAAGCGATCCTCGCGCTTGCCCGGCGTTCGCCACTTGACATGGATAAACCCGCTTCAGGCTTGGCTGCGAGTGTGATTGCCGAGCAGGCGGAAGCGGTTTTGCCTTATCTTGCACGTTACAGGCCGGCGAGAATGAAGGCGACAATAGTTCCAGTCGGCATCCTGATCTGCATCTTTCCATTGTCGTGGGTTGCAGGTCTGGTGCTGTTGATTTCAGCGCCATTAATCCCGGTTTTCATGGCACTCATCGGATGGCGCGCGAAGGCTGCGAGCGAGAAACATCTGGCCGAGATGGGTGGCCTGAATGCTTTTCTGCTGGACCGGCTGCGTGGCCTTGCAACCATTCGCTCTCTGGGTGCGGTGGACCATGTTGCGCAGCGATTGCGGGCCAATGCGAACGAACTCCGAATCCGGACAATGGCTGTGCTGCGTATTGCTTTTCTGTCATCGGCCGTTCTTGAGCTTTTTGCCGCCCTCGGCGTAGCCATGGTCGCGGTTTATGTGGGATTTCATTTTTTGGGTCAGCTGGAGTTTGGCGCTTGGGGGTACCGCCTTAGCCTTGGTGAGGGCCTGTTTATCCTGCTTCTGGCACCGGCCTTTTTTGAACCCCTGCGTGAACTCTCCGCAGTTTGGCACGATCGCGCTGCCGGAGAGGCAGCAATCGAGGCGCTGGATCAGCTGTCGATTACCGGCATTGAGATGTCAGGTGGTGAAATGGAGCCACATCGCAGCGATCAGTCAGTCGGGGCAGCCAGTGTGGAGATTAAAGACCTGACGTTCAGCCATGCTGGATCTCAATTGCCTTTGCTGGATGGTTTTAACCTTGAGGTTCAGGCCGGAGAACGCGTAGCTCTTCTTGGAGCAAGCGGCTCGGGCAAATCCACTATACTGGCATTGATCGCAGGGCTGGCACCTTGCCAATCGGGATCAATCAGGATTGGTCAAAGCCTGCTGGATGAGAACAGCAGCGAATTGATCCGTAAGCGTTTGGCTTGGATCGGACAGAAACCGCACATTTTTTCCGGTACCGTATCGGACAATATCTGCCTGCGTCGCGCAGATATGGACGATGAAGACATCAATGCTGCGTTGCAGACCAGTCGCCTGCACAATGTGAGCAATGCAAAGGGCCACAACTATCTGGGCGAAGGCGGCGCAGGGCTTTCGGGTGGTGAAGTTCGGCGGCTGGCGCTAGCCCGGGCGGCAATCAAAAGCGATGCGGATATCATCCTTGCTGATGAACCTACGGCACATCTGGATATGGTGACTGCCAATGAAATTTCCGACAGCCTGTTGGCCATGTCAGCGGGCAAGACTTTGATTGTCGCTACACATGATCCGATTCTGGCACGGCGGATGGACAGGATCATTGTTGTCGGGGGTGCTGGCTCGGAGGGCGAAATATGAGGCTGTGGAACGCGTTTGGCCCCATTATCAGCCTTTTCCTTAAAGAAAGGCGAGGAATGCTTCTGGCGGGGGCTCTGCTGGCGGCTGCGACTGTCCTTGCAGGTATTGCACTTCTGGGTGTTTCCGGATGGTTTATTACGGCGACAGCAATTGCGGGTGCCTCCGCTGCAACGGCCCTTGTTTTCGATGTGTTCGCTCCCGCAGCGGCCATAAGGTTCCTGTCGCTTGCCCGCACTGCGTCGCGCTACGGTGAACGCCTGACGACGCATGAGGCAACATTGAGTGTGCTTGCCGGATTGCGGGAACAGCTTTTCAGAAAGTCGTCACAACCTAGCACAACGAATAGTTTGTCACTTCAGCCTTCCCGCACCTTATTTCGGCTGACGGCCGACATTGATGCTCTCGATTCTTTTTACCTGAGGATACTGGTGCCAGCTGCCGTCGCACTCGGCACTGCTATTGTCGTGCTTGTTGTGTTCGGAACAATGCATCTGCTATTTGGCTTGACCGTCACAGCATGGCTGCTGGTTGCGGGATTTGGAATTCCTATTCTTGCAGCGCGCTGGAGCGCACAACCGGCTCGCCGTCGTGCTCATGGCCTTGAAGCGCTTCGTTCACGCACGATCGATGTCGTTGCCGGACAGACGGACCTCGCCATGGCCGGGCAATTGCGGGCTTACAGGCAAACAGCCCTTGCCGCAGATACACGACTTGCAACCGCTGACGATGCTTTGAACATAATTGAAAGCAAAGTGATTGCTGGCTTTGGTATCGCCTCTGCAATATTGCTTGGTGCTGTGCTCTATGGCGCTGTCCATCTGGTCGAAGGCGGCGACATCAAAGTACCCATTGCTGTTTTGGGAATTCTGGTTTCGCTCGCGGCATTGGAGCCCTTTGCAGGTTTGAGACGTGGAGCCGTTGAACTTGGCAGAACCGTTTTGGCCGCCCGGCGGCTTGGACCCGGTCTGGTATCAGCCTCCCCTCCCCTCCCCTTTCAGGCGCCGACAGAGGATATGGCCATCGAGCTCAAGAACGTTTCCATACGTTTTGGAGCTTCCCCCCTCCCCTCGCTACAAGATGTTTCGTTTGTTCTTGAGCATGGTGAACGCCTGGCCATAACTGGCGCAAGCGGCGCGGGCAAAACGACGTTACTGGCGCTTCTGGCTGGCGAGGTTGAAGCGGAAAGCGGCGACGTAAAGTACCTTCCTGCAACCTTGCTTACACAAAGGACCGAGCTCTTTCAGGATAGTCTGCGAGACAACCTGCTTTTGGCTGCACCGGGCACGAATGATGATCGTTTGCTTGAAGTATTGGCTATTGCCGGTTTGGCTGAATTTATCGAAGCTTCGCCCGACGGGTTGAATACTCGGCTTGGAGAGGGTGGAATTGGGCTCTCCGGTGGCCAAGCGCGCAGATTGGCACTTGCCCGTCTATTGTTACGTAACGCACCTTTATGGCTGTTGGACGAGCCATCGGAGGGCATTGACGGTGAGACCGCACGCGATGTGCTCAAGCGCCTGGCTGATCAGATGGCACAGCACACTGTCATTATCGCAACACATATCAGGCGGGAGGCCGAGTTGGCGGATCGTCTGCTGGTGCTTGAACGTGGCCACGTCAAAGCATCACTCCACAGGGGCCAGCCGGAATATCATGCCTTCCTTGAAAGCTTGAGACCGGACTAGCCGTTTAATTTCAATCGGCCCGTGTGAAGCGTGCCGATCAACAGGGGGTCGGACAGTCCGACGCAAAGCAATGGAACTCGACATAGTAGCTCTCTCGCGCCTGCAATTCGCGATAACAGCCCTTTACCACTTTCTGTTTGTGCCACTGACGCTGGGTCTTTCCGTGCTGCTGGCGATCATGGAAACGGTCTATGTTATGACAGGCCGCGTCATCTGGCGGCAGATGACCAAATTCTGGGGAACCCTTTTTGGCATCAATTTCGCGCTCGGCGTCGCGACGGGTATCGTCATGGAATTCCAGTTTGGCATGAACTGGAGTTACTACAGCCATTATGTCGGCGACATTTTCGGAGCGCCGCTGGCTATAGAAGGTCTGATGGCCTTCTTCCTTGAAGCCACATTTGTCGGGCTGTTCTTTTTCGGTTGGGACAAGCTGTCGAAGGTTGGGCATCTCGCTGCCACATGGGCGGTCGCAGCTGGTTCAAACTTTTCTGCGCTATGGATTTTGATTGCCAATGGATGGATGCAAAATCCGGTGGGTTCGGCATTCAATCCACAAACAATGCGCATGGAAGTAACTGATTTCTTTGAGGTTTTATTCAATCCAGTCGCGCAGGCAAAATTTGTTCATACGGTTTCTGCAGGCTATGTAACCGCTTCCATTTTCGTACTGGGCGTATCTGCATGGTATGCGTTGAAAGGTCGCCACATCGAGATCGCGAAACGCTCGATGACGATTGCCGCATCATTTGGCTTGGCATCAGCGCTATCCGTTGTCGTTCTTGGTGATGAGAGCGGTTATCTTTCTACCGAGCACCAGAAGATGAAGCTGGCTTCAATTGAAGCCATGTGGAAAACCGAACCGGCTCCTGCTGCATTTACTGCATTCGGGTTTCCGGATCAGGAAGCGCGTGAGACACATTACGCGGTTCACATTCCATGGGTCATGGGGTTGATCGGAACGCGGTCCTTGACGACAGTCATTCCGGGTATTGAAGATCTTGTCGAGCATGCGGAAACGAGAATTCGCAAAGGCCTGATTGCATATGACGCGCTGCAGAAAATTCGCGAAGTCGGCAGTACGACCAAAGTGGGTGCGGACGTGCGAGAAGCTTTTGAAACGAATGGTGCCGATCTTGGCTACGCATTGCTTCTGAAGCGCTACGTGGATGACCCCAGACAAGCTTCGGATGAGCAGGTCGCCAAGGCCGCCTGGGATACTGTACCCCACGTGCCAACGCTGTTCTGGTCGTTCCGCATCATGGTGGGACTTGGCATGTTCTTTATTTTGCTGACCTTGACGTTTTTCATACTTTCGGTTCGCAGAAAGATTGATGCCTATCCATTTCTGTTGCGTATTGCTGTGTTCTCGATTCCCCTGCCCTGGATTGCTGCTGAGCTTGGATGGATCGTTGCGGAGTTCGGGCGTCAGCCTTGGATTATTGAAGGTGTGCTGCCAACAGCTGCGGCGGTGTCCAATCTGGGCGCCAAATCCTTGCTTATCACGATTGCAGGCTTCGTCGTCATTTACACGACCCTCTTCATCATCGAAATGGGCCTGATGCTGAAAGCAATCCGGAAAGGCCCTGAACCTGACCATGAACCGGAGGCAGCGCTTATTTCCACCCACATTGTTCCTGCGGAGTAAAAACCATGATCCTGCATCAATTTCTCGACTATGAGACCCTTCGCCTGATCTGGTGGGTGCTGCTTGGAACTCTCCTGATCGGATTTGCCATTACTGATGGTTTTGATCTGGGGATCGGAACCCTCCTCCCCTTCGTCGCCAAGAGCGATATGGAGCGGCGTATCGTTATCAATACGATTGGCCCGATATGGGAAGGTAACCAGGTTTGGCTGATCGTTGGTGGCGGCGTGATATTCGCGGCCTGGCCTCCCCTCTACGCCGTTTCCTTCTCTGGCTTTTACCTCGCCATGTTCGTGATACTGGCTTCACTGATTATCCGGCCGGTGGCGTTTAAATACCGTTCGAAGCGGGAAAGTGCTACATGGCGTTCCGCATGGGACTGGGCACTCTTTACGGGTGGTTTCGTTCCTGCGCTTATCTTCGGGGTGGCTGTCGGCAATGTGCTTCAGGGTGTCCCGTTCCGGTTCAACAATGAACTGCGTATTTTTTATGAAGGCACCTTTTTCGGGTTGCTCAATCCCTTTGCGCTATTGTGCGGCGTGCTGTCAGTGGCAATGCTTATTATGCATGGCAGTGCGTGGCTGATGATCAAGACATCAGGACCGGTAGCGGACAAAGCGAGGCGTTGCGGTATGGTCGCAGCTCCGGTGACCGTAATCATCTTCGTGCTTGCAGGATTCTTGCTTTGGTCCGGAATTGACGGGTACAGGATAACGAGTGTGATCGATAAGGCAGCACCGTCCAATCCTCTGCTGAAAACTGTAGTTATCGAGCATCAGGCGTGGTTCGCCAATTATGCCGAGCAGCCATGGCTATTGGCGGTGCCGGTTCTGGCGATAGTGGGAGCATTTGCGGCATTCTTCGGATTGAAAGCGAGGCGGGAAGGCTCCACCATGTTGCTCAGTGGTCTATCTGTGGCTTCGATCATAGCGACAGTCGGCGTATCGATGTTCCCGATCATTCTTCCCTCATCTCTTGATCCGCGATCAAGCCTCACTGTGTGGGATGCCTCATCAAGCCATCTCACACTGTTCATAATGCTGGTTGTCTCGGCGATCTTCATCCCGTTGATCGTTGCCTATACGAGTTGGGTCTACAAGGTTCTTTGGGGCAAGGTTGATGAGACTATGATTGGCGACAAAAGCGGCCACGCATATTAATCAGGAGTGAAATGATATGTGGTATTTTGCATGGCTATTGGGACTACCATTCGCAGCTGCGTTCGCTGTTTTGAACGCTATGTGGTATGAGCTTGTGGATGATGACAAATCACGGAAAAACAGCGACAATCCCGATGCGGGTTGAGCTTGTTTCTATGGTTGAATGCCGGTAGTTTACTGCGGTAAATTACCGGTTATTTTGTGAATGTACCGACGCTTGCCCCTTATGCAAATCGTGCGATCACTTCACAAGTCGTGGGTTATACCCCGCGCCGCTGCATCAGCTGCCTTAATTATCTTGCCGTAATGTGCGAATCGGAGCTTAATAGCGGTTGGTAAAACAATTGCTTTCAAAAAGCGCTATTAGAGGTTTCGATTTCGATGAATATCGCAGTGCCTCTGCCGAAGTTCGAGTTCGATGAGAAGATACTTGATCAAGGTGCAGAGATATCACGCCGGTTAAACCAGCTTCGGATGGAAAAATTTCCGCCGAATGCCAAGAAGACTCTGCGCCAATTTTCAATGGCGGAAGTAGCACATTATCTTGGCGTGACACAGAATAACCTCAAGCGCCTTCATCTGGAGGGCAAGGGCCCCGTGCCTGCCCAGGTGTCATCCGGCCGCCGCTCCTACACGGCGGAGCAAATGCTGGAGCTGAGACATTATCTCGATCGCAACGGTCGCACTGAAGTTAAAAAGTATGTCCCGCATCGCAAAGCCGGCGACAAGCTGCAGGTCATAGCTGTTGTCAACTTCAAGGGTGGATCGGGAAAAACAACCACTGCCGCTCATCTCTCGCAATATCTGGCGCTAACGGGTCACCGCGTTCTTGCCGTTGATCTCGATCCACAGGCTTCTCTTTCTGCCCTGCATGGCTTTCAGCCCGAGCTTGACCGCAATCTGTCACTCTATGAGGCCATACGCTACGACGAAGACCGGAAGCCAATTTCCGAAGTCATCCTGCCGACCAATTTTCCGGGGCTCGATATCATCCCTGCCAATCTGGAATTGCAGGAATATGAATATGACACGCCTCTTGCAATGCAGGACAAATCCTCACGGGAAGGCCGCCAGTTTTTCACCCGCATTGCAGCAGCACTCGAAGAGGTGGATAGCCGTTACGATGTAGTAGTGGTCGATTGTCCACCACAGCTTGGTTATCTGACGCTGACAGCGATGTCGGCTGCAACATCGGTATTGATCACTGTGCATCCGCAGATGCTCGATCTGATGTCCATGTCGCAGTTTCTGCTGATGCTTGGGGGCATTTTGAAGACAGTCAAGCAGGCGGGCGCAAAAGTTGAACTCGACTGGTTCCGTTACCTGATTACCCGCTATGAGCCGACAGATATTCCACAAGCGCAAATGGTTGGCTTCATGCAGTCAATGCTTGCCGAAGAGATTTTGGCCAATCCGATGCTCAAGTCCACGGCGGTTTCTGATGCCGGCTTGACCAAGCAAACGCTGTACGAGGTTGAGAAAACAAGCTTCACGCGCTCGACCTATGAGCGGGCAATTGAATCGCTGGACGCCGTCAATTCTGAAATCGTTGCCCTGATGCACCGAGCGTGGGGGAGATGAGATGATGCCGAAATTTACTGCGGTAAAACCGGGATATTTCAGCGGTATAACCGGCCGATTAGCGACGGGTGAGGGCAGGTAGATGGCGCGTAAGGATATTTTCAGCAGCGTTATGAACCCTGCTCCAGCCAATACCGACCGGAATGACGCGCTGTCCTATGTTGTCAGTGGTGCATCGCGGTCTATCAAGAGTTCTTTTGAGGAATTGGCGAAAGGCAGTGTGGTCGATCTTGATCCTGCCGTCGTCGACGGTTCATTTGTTTCGGATCGTATTGATGGTGATGATGAGGCATTTCAGGAACTGGTTGCTGCGATAAGGGAGAGGGGGCAGGATACGCCCGTTCTGGTTCGCCCGCATCCTACTTCCTCCGGACGCTATCAGATTGTTTTTGGCCATCGCCGCGTTAAAGCTGCTCGTGTTTTGGGCCGACCAGTTCGTGCCGTCATCAAGCCATTGGCCGATCAGGACCATGTTATTGCGCAGGGGCAGGAAAATGCGGCTCGCTCCAATCTGTCCTTCATAGAGCGGACCTTGTTTGCCAAGCGCCTTGCCGATCTTGGCTATGATCAGACAATAATCAGATCGGCACTCGCGCTTGATGCAACAACTTTCTCCAAGATGCAGACGGTATCCGGCTCAATTCC
Organism: Phyllobacterium sp. YR531; assembly: GCF_000282595.1. GTDB lineage: Bacteria > Pseudomonadota > Alphaproteobacteria > Rhizobiales > Rhizobiaceae > Phyllobacterium. The sequence continues at coordinate 10,352 of NZ_AKIZ01000032.1, read as the reverse complement.
CGAAGATGTTATTTTGGCCATTGGCGCAGCCAAGGCGACGGGCAGGGATCGCTGGTGGCAGTTATCTAAGCTTTTGCAAGCATCCGGAAGCATTGAGAAAGCCCGACAGGTTCTCTCAACGGCGGATGCAACGTCTGTAGATGCCGATAAGCGTTTTGGTGTGGTTTTTGATACGCTCAGCAGGGCTGCCCGATCCAGTTCAAAGGCAAAGACACCTGCAGCTCGGACCTGGCAGTCAACGGACAAGTCAATCAAGGTGGATATGACGAATAGCGGAAAGGCATTCACGCTGGCATTAAAAGCGAAGAATGCGTCACGCTTCGGTGCATATCTTGCCGATAACCTTGAAGAGCTCTACCGGGCCTTCAAGGAATCGGAAACTGTAACAAAAACAGGAGATTAACCCGCAAAAGAAAAAAGCTCCCGAACGTTACCGTCGCGGAAGCCCTTCTCATGGTCTAGCAACTAGAGAATCGCATTTCCTCGAATCACTGTCAAGACTTTTTGGCGCCGTTTGAGCGAGTGGTTTTGTTTTGCCTTTAAGAAGGTAGAAGACAATGCAGACCGGACAGGCATTCACGACGCCCTTTGGGCGGCGGGCGCTATCGCTTGGCATGCTCGCAACACAGGCCTCGGCCAAGGAAGTTGACTCTGAGGCATCAATTGACAAGTGGAAGCTGTTTCGTAATTTGTGCGAAGCACGGCTGAGCCTTGGCATATCCGATAGGGCACTCGTCGTTTTGAACGCCTTGCTGACATTCTATCCTCAAGCTGAATTGAGGGAGGAACATGGCTTGGTAGTCTTCCCATCAAACGTGCAACTGTCATTGCGATCCCATGGAATGGCGCCAGCGACTTTGCGCAGGCATCTGAGCGCTTTGGTCGAGGCCGGTCTTATCTTTCGCAAGGACAGCCCTAATGGGAAGCGTTACCTGCGAAAAACGAGGACAGGGGAGGGCGGAGAGGCTTTCGGGTTCTCCCTGGCTCCATTGGTGGCACGCGAGTCGGAATTTGAAGCGCTGGCCGCGGAGGTGAGGGCAGAGAGACTTCAATTAAAGTTGCTGAAGGAACGCGTTACGCTGCTGCGCCGGAATATCGTGAAACTTATTGAGCTCGGTTTTGAGCAATTGCCTCACCTCGATTGGAACGACCACTATGAGCGGTTCAGGGCAGTTATAGGCAGCCTTCCAAGGCAGGCAATTGCGCTGGATTTGGAACCGGTAATTGACGGATTGGAATGTATTGAGATTGAAGTACTCAGCTTGTTGGAAAACAAGATAAATTCTCAAAAAACAAGCGCCAATGAATCTCAATCTGAGCGTCACAAACATAATTCAAATACACACAACTACACTGAACTTGAACTTGGCATAGAAAAAACCCAAGGCCGTAAAGTCGTACTTAACGAGATGGGTGAAGCAGACAGATCGGAAAGCTTGTCAAAGACAGTATCGACCATGCCAGACCGCGCAGGCGCTCAATCTTTGGCCGACGATATGAAACCTGTTCCACTGGGCCTGGTTCGGCAGGCTTGTCCGGAAATCGAAGCCTATGCCACAAATGGAATTACCACGTGGTCAGACCTAATGGGCGCTGCGGTTGTTGTGCGTTCAATGCTTGGCGTAAGCCCTTCCGCCTATGAAGAGGCCTGCGATATTCTTGGTCAGGAGAATGCAGCAGTTGTTGTTGCTTGTATCCTGGAGCGAGCAGCGCAAATTAGTTCGGCCGGTGGTTATTTAAGATCTCTGACAGATAAGGCCGCGAAAGGGGAATTTTCGGTCTGGCCGATGCTTCTGGCTCAGTTGAGGGCTAATGGCACGCACGTAAAACTGGTGACTGCAGGTTGATGGTAAGATGCTGTTGAAATTGCCTCGTCCAAATTCGGGTTGTTATAAACACATGGTATTTTTCCACGAACTTCCTGTAAGTCGTCGCTGGCAATGGAAGCTAAGTAGATATTAAGTGCTATAAGGAGAAAAAGATTAACCTAAACAATTAATTAATAGAGTGTACTTGTACATAGATCATTTTGGTTAGTTCACTTGGGTGCAAACGATCTTGGTATGGGGCGCTTGACACTTTTCATGCCTTGTAGCAGGAGTTGTCTATGGTTGAACGTTGCTACACGATATCGTCGAAAAAATCCCCCTTTTGGGGGAGGACGATCTTTGCGTAAAATAAATACCGCATTCTAAGATCGATCATCACCCCGCCGTCAGCGGGGTTTTTTGAATTCCCTGCCACCGGCTTTTCAGTACAGGGAAGAACATCATGCAATCATCAAAGCCGTCATTACATGGCATTTGGCTACCACTTATCACTCCGTTTTTAAATGATGAGCTGGACGAAACATCGCTGCGCCGACTTGTACAGCACTATGCCTCTCAGCCGATCGATGGGTTGATTCTAGGCGCGACAACCGGTGAAGGGCTGACTCTTGATCACGCGGAGGCTGAGCGACTGGTCAAGGTGGTGAAAGAGGAAGCGGAGCGGACAGGTTGGCAAATTCCACTGTATCTCGGTTTGGACGGCAGTCACACTAGAGAGGTAGTGAAGGATGTGGAACGGACGGCGTTATGGGGGATTGATGGCTATCTGATTGCCTGTCCCTATTACACGAGACCTTCACAGCAAGGGCTTTATGAGCATTTTGTTGCTTTGGCAAACAGTGCTTCGCGCCTTATCATGATTTATAATATCCCATACCGGACGGGCGTGAACATGAGCAACGAGACAATGCTGCGCCTGGCGGAACATCCGAATATTATCGGGGTGAAGGATTGTTGTAATGATCCGGCACAAAGCTTCGATCTGCTGCGTTACCGGCAATCCGGGTTCACCGTTTTGACCGGTGAAGATGCACAATTTTTCAACGCCATAACACAGGGTGCCGACGGCGGAATACTTGCGTCTGCTCACATTAACGCAAGTGCTTTTGCATCTGTCCGACATCTGTTGGGAGAAGGCGATTGGAAACGAGCGCTTGAAAACTGGCGGCTGCTCGTTGATTTGCCAAGACTGCTTTTTGCTGAACCCAGCCCCGGGCCTGTCAAGCACTGGCTATGGCGTGCTGGTTTGATTGATAGTCCCGAGGTTCGTTTGCCCATGACTGCGATCAGCGAAGGGCTTGCCGCCCGGATTGATGATTTGGTTTTCTCCATGTCCAAGGAGCATTGATCAAATGTGCGGTCGTTATCTAACGAATGCTTGTTGTCAAACCCAACCCACTCTGCGTAGTTTTTACCTTGGCAAACCAGATGCCTGACATCGCGCAATTGCCAAAACCCAGGGAGAGAGAAATGAGTTTTAAGAGCACAACATTACGGTTGTTTGCCGCTTATCTGATCATGGCATTCTCATTTATTAATGCAGCTTCTGCACAAGAGAACTGGCAGGGGAGCTGGGGTGCCAGTCCTGCCTTTGCTGTTGGACCGGAATTGAACAATGCCACAATCCGCCAATATGTCCGGATCAGTGTAGGAGGTTCTAAAGTCAGATTTCGGTTCTCCAACGAAACGGGCACTCAGCCTTTGGTCATCGGTGCAGCGCGTGTTGCCAGGCCGGGCAACGCACCGGGCTCCATCGATCCCGCCAGCAGTAAGGTACTGACCTTTGGCGGCCAGAATTCGATCACCATACCAGCGGGAGCACCGGCAATTTCCGATCCTGTGGATTTGAGCGTTGCGCCATTTGAGACTTTGGCTGTGAGCCTGTTTCTTTCGCGCTGGACCGGACCTTCAGTTGTCCATCCTCTCGGGGAGCAGACAGCTTACCTCTCGGAAGCTGGCGACAGTACAGAAGCATCTTCATTACCAGATGCAAAAACCTCAACCATGCGCTTCCTGCTTTCAAGGGTAGAGGTGGCAGGGGAGGGCAGCACGCTGGTAACGCTTGGGGATTCAATTACGGACGGCTATAGTTCCGGGGTGGATGTGAACAAGCGCTGGCCTGATGTTTTGGCGGAGCGGTTGAAAGCTGACGGCGCGAAGGTTGGTGTCGTTAATGCCGGCATCAGTGGCAATCGTATTTTACATGATCAGCCGGAAGCAATGTTTGGTCCAAGCGCTCTGTCGCGTCTTGATCGTGATGTCCTGTCTGTTCCCAACCTGCGTTGGGTCGTAATCATGGAAGGTATCAACGATATTGGCCATTCTACATCTGCGGGTCTGTCTGAACAGAATGTCACTTCTGACGAAATCATCGGTGGGCTGAGACAGCTTATTAGCAGAATTAAAGGCCATGGCGCAAAGGCCTATTGTGCAACCCTTACACCCTATGAGGGAACAGTGTTCGCCAACTACTACAAGTCTGAAGGCGAAGAAAAACGGCAGGCGGTCAATGAGTGGATCAGAAACGGCAAAAATTGCGATGCGGTGATTGATTTTGATGCGGCGGTTCGTGATGCTGCGAATCCCAAAAAGCTTCGCGCCGAGTTTGATGAGGGTGACCATCTGCATCCGAATGCGACAGGCTATAAAGCCATGGCAGATTCTATCGATCTCGGCTTGTTTCGATAAACGGCAAGAAAAATGAATGATCGACCGGCTTGGTGAGACGAGCCGGTCGGTCCCAAACCTCCGAGAGATGATCGTAAAAAATTGGGTCTCAATTCTACAGCCTCGATCAAATCTGTGTTTCCGCGGTTTATCAACAATTATTCAGTGTAACCTCTGCGACGCCTGCGAAGAGCCAGTTGCTCAAATTTGGCGGTGGCTTCTGAATGGCTGGAAAAGGTGAGCAGTTTCTGCTGACCTCGCGTGCCAATGCGACCCCATGCCCGCACTATGGCAAGCTCTCCGAATAATGTCGGCTGCAAAGACAGAGCATAGTGTCTGGCCATGTTGCGCGCAGCATCTCGACGCTGAAAATGTAGCTCGATTTGTTTATCTGTCATCGTCACAGAATCGGACGTCAGCAGCGGGAAATCCAATTCAAAGATTGAATCAATAAGTTCTGATCGATTCATTCCAGTGATGAGTGAGGAACAGGTTTCGATAGTCACCTAAGTTATGGATGGAATAGTATAGCCAAAAAATAAATAAATGCTCATTCAAATCTGGAATATATCTTTACCTGTTAATTTAATAGTGATTGCATTATGCACAATCCTATAACAATGACACATACTTCGTGATTAATGCGAACACATGCTTTCAACGCGAAGCAAATATACCATAGATGTTCGATGCAAATCTTAGATTTCAGAGAATAAACATTCGCCAAGCAAAATTTTTTGTTGGCCATGGGTTGACACTTGTGCAAAATATCCCGAGTAAATGCCCAAAAAACAAGCAAATGCTCAATTTATGATCGCTCAAGTTTGAGAGATGCCGCCACAGCCTAAATCGAAGTGTGTAGAAGTAACTAGAACATAATCATTATTAATGCGGCTGCAGGAATGCGTTGCAAAAACCTCTGTGACAAATGCCTCTTTGTACGAGATGACTAAGATGATTAGAGCCGAGCTAAACAGAACAACGTTCTCCTGCCGGGATATTGCCGCCATACTTCGGCTTGGTCGATTGCCAGCGGAAACAGACGCGCATGATGTACGTGCGGTCAATCATTCGCCGATCAAAGGTGAGTTTACCGTTCAAAGCGTTGTAAGCGGAATTCACACGGTCGTTTCAGACATCAGATGCAATGATGATTTTTCGCTCGTCAACCCGATGCGGTCTAGTCTGATGTGTCTGGTACTATTGGGAGGATCACCGATTACGGTGCACTCTTCTGGCAGGCCGGCAATTACACTCGACCATCAGCGGCCCATCATCCTGAATTTTTCTCACAATGAATTGCTGGAGCTGCGCCAAAAAGCGGGATCGCGAAGTGCAGTGGGCGGAATAGTTATCTGCCCGGAAAAAATTCAATCGCCACCATGGTCTTCATATATTAGCGATTTCTCTCCCTTGCTGGATTTTTATGCCAGACCCAATAATTACCTGAAGCTGCTGCCATCGCAGCGCTGCGTGCGATTGGTGAGCGAGATACTGTCACACAACTATAACGGTAAGCTGAGGAAGCTTTATCTGGAAAGTGTAGTCCTGGCATTTATCGTCGAGATAATCCGGTTGATGCAGGTCCGGGATTCACATTCAGAGGGGCTCAACTTGAAGCACTTTGGAAAGGTGCTCGCTGCGCGGGAAATAATTGACAGTGATATTGTAAATCCCCCGACGGCTCATGAATTATCTCAACAGGTAGGTGTAAATATTACTACGCTGAGAATTAATTTCAGGATTGCATTCAACAACAGCATAGGTGGCTATATCCATGACCGCCGCCTGGATAAGGCTCGCGCACTTTTACGGACTCAAGCGCCTTTGATTGCGGATGTGAGCCGTTTGGTTGGATATACAAATGCGACCGCTTTCGCGACGGCCTATCGCAAGCATTTTGGCTATCCACCCAGTCAGGAAGTCAAAACTGAGAGTGAAATGGATCGAAGATCTGCAGTGTGAGATCTAGCGCTTTCGGGGCTTAATCCTGCTGCCCTGAAAATTCGCAAAGCAACTGCTCAAGACGCAACAAAGTATCATAAGTTATCGCGATTTCGTCACCGCGCTCATGATATTGAGCCGCTTGATGGGATAGTTTTTCAATGCTCGAATCGATATCTGCACAGATTTCGCGGGCCTTTGGCAACATGGTCAGATGGATGTTACGCCGATTACTCTGCGAGATATTGCGTTCGATATAGGCGTTTTCTTCCAGACCATTGATATAGTATGTCAGGTTCGATCCTTTGACACCCAACTGATCACCCAGGTCACCAATTGCCGAATAACCATCACGCAAGGTGAATAGCAGCATAAGCTGGGCAGGTCCGATATCCTGAACGCCAAGCCTGTTTAACTCGGCCTGAAGGAGCGCAGACAATTTCCGGCCAAGGCGATTAACCGAAGACCCCACTCTGAACAGGGTAATCGCCGGCCCGCCACTGACCTGTAAACGATCTGCAGAAATACTGGTCCCATCGGAAAATCCGTTTTCAAAAGTCAGTCCATTCTTATGCAAGTACATTTCTCCAGCTCCTCCCGGCGGTGTCCGTTCTCGGCTTTTTTCAGGTAGACTTCCTGCCAGCTTCTGTATCCGTGCTGCCCCATGGACGCCAATCATCGGTCTTGCGTTCACTTCCATGCGGCCCGCTTGACGATGTTGATCCACTCAAATGCTTCTCCCAAAGATTCTTGCCGTTGGGATCGCCATCCTTGTGAAGATAAGGGGCAAGGCGGAAGAGGGAGCTACCCTTCTTCCCATCTGTTTCCTTAAAATGTTTCCATTCATCGGCCTGGAACTCGTAGATGGATTTGTCGTCGGCCGAGTCGCGGCCGCCATACATGTAGCTGGCGTAGCGTGCATATTCGAGCTTGTCGCCCCAGTCGTCCTTGGTCACGCCGGCATCGGCAAGATCCTTGAAAAACTGGCCTTGGGAATCGGTCAGTTTTTGCATTTTGGCATGCTCGACAGCCTCGGCGATCAATGTACCTGCAACACCGAATATCAGGCCGGCGACTCCGAGTACGGGACCGGCTACCCGGGCGCCGATTGCCAGACCGCGCACGACAGTTGAGGCGATATCACCGGCCAGCTTCGCCGCCAGATGCCCTCCTTTGGGAGCAAACATGGAGATGGTGTTTGCGACCGCCGAGCCTGTTCCGGCAACGCCTGTGCCAAGGGAGAAAGCGGCATCGGCTTTCTCCAGCGCGGTTTCGGCTTTTTGAAGTTTGCGGGCACCCGAAACGATATCCATGACACCGCCGGTCAAGTCCAACCCTGCTCCACCCATGAAGCGCAGGAATGAGCGGCCTGCTGCTGCCACGGCATTGGGTTTTTTGCCATTAGGGCCATCTTTGACACCCATAGCCTCGCCAAGGGATTTGATGGTTTTTTCATAATCCTTGAGTTCGTCAGGAGTGAACTTGGTCACATCATAAGATTTGAGGTTCTCTGACGATTTTTCAATCCGTTCGTTGATCTCAGTAGCCAGCTTGTCCGATTTGGTGTCTTTCTTGCCCCATATGTCAGGGAAGTTCTCATCAATCAGGCCAAGCCATTCCGTGGCTTTGATTTTAGGCTGTGGTTTGCCATCAGCACCATTGGCCGTATCAGCTTTCTGAGTGCCGCCAAGTGTTTCTACAATGTTTGAACCGAATTTGAGAAAATCGGGAGTTGCACCCAGTCCGCCGACGAGATCGCGGGCGGCTGCCAACTGCTCGTCCGGTGTCATTTCGCTCCAGCTGCCGCCATTGGCAATCTGCAAGGCACCACTGACAAGGTTCATTGTGCCGGATATGGCACCGAGCGTTCCTGTGTCACTGGCAGTGTGCAATGCTTTCTTGAGTGATCCAGCGGTCTCTTCACGACCAGTGGAGAGACCCTTGAGCTGCTCGTCGACAACTTTGTCGATAGTCTTTGGATCGCCTGTTGCGGCGGCCTGTCTGATGGCTGCTGCAATCTTGCTGTTGTCTTCAGGCTTCAGGCCCTCAATTCGGCCATCCAGGATATCGAATTCGTCCTGCATCTTCTTGTAAAGGTCGTAACCTTTGTCGCCCTTGTCGAGCGCACCAAGGGTCGTGTTGAGACCACCCTTGATCATGGAGAATGTTGAGCGCAGACCATTCTCGACGTTTTCGGGCTTCACCGTTTCCGGCTTTTCCATGTAAGTGTCGAGCTGATGCGTCATCATGTTCTGATCGAAGGTCTGGCGCCGCGCCGCATAGCTGTCCGGCTCGAGGATGCGCAGAGACTCGAAATACCGGTCCACATCCAGTTCAGCCATTTCCGACTTCTTGGGATCGCCAGAATCATTCATGGCGATCACATATTCTTCAAATTTCAGATTAGGGTCGCGGCTGTCCTTGTTGAACAGGGCAGGGAATACCTGCTCTCGGACCTCATTGAGTGTTCCTTCCGGGAGTTCGCTGACGGCTTTCTTGAGCTCCTTGTCGTACCGGTCCTTGATACCATCCTTCTGCATCAAGGTGGAGATTTCCTTGGCGAGTTTTTCCTCGTCAATTAGTTCCTTGACATCATGGCCGTTGAGCTTGGTGGGGTCCTTGTCCGATTCCCGATAGGTGCCGCTGCCCAGATTGATGGCTTCAGCATAACCATAAAGGTCATAGCCATTGTCGACAGCCGCCTGACCATCCATCAGTTTGACAATCTTGGCCTCGTCGGAATCTTTGGCAAGTTTTCCGCTTTCAATGTCGTCCTTGATGCCTTTAACGAAACTCTCAGCAGTCTTTGCGCCAACGGTTTTGTCACCATACAGCTCCATATCCATAATGCCTTCCGCACCAAAGGATGGAATACCGTACTTGTCGCGCAGTTCCTGCACTGATTTTGGTTCGTCCGGCGGGGCGGCTTTGTCTGAATAGGCTTTGGGGGTGATGTGAATGAGATCACCCTTCAGATTGGAATAACCATACTTCCCGAAGTCCTGAAGACGGCCTGCCTCCGTACCGTGTTTGGCATCGCCGCCCTTGGTAAAACCGTCGATTTTGCCGTTACCTTTTTCGTCTCCTGAGTATAGCCGGTCGTCATCAGTGATCCGCTTGCCGGACTCATCCAGGTTTTCGACGTGTTCTACGACCTGGCTGGCGCGGTATGCGGCATCGGCGTCGTTCTCATAGTCGCCGACACGCTTCTTGAGGTTGTCTTTGACGTTGCTTTGATTGCCGAGATTGCGCAGGAGAGGAGTATCGTCGATGATTTCCTTGGCGGAACGCTTGTCACCATCGGGGCGTTTTTGATTTTCACCAATGTCCGACTTGACGATTTCGCCTTTCAGATTGGAATAGCCATATTTGCCGAAATCTTGCAGGCGACCTGCCTCAGTGCCATGCCTCGCCTCACCATCCTTGGTAAAGCCGTCAATGCTGCCGTTCCCTGTATCCTTGCCGTCGGTAAGCTTACCGTCTTCATCGACGTTTTCGACATGTTCCAGGACCTTGACGGCACGGTAGGCAGCGTCAGCGTCATTTTCGAAATCACCTACCTGCTTCTTCAGATTGTCCTTGACGCCACTCTGGTTGCCAAGATTGCGGAGCAGGGGCGTATCATCAATAATTTGCTTCGCGGTACGGTCATCGCCTTCGGGCCGCTTTTGGCCTTTGCCCATTTCATTTTTAGGTGGATTGTCCGCGACGGCCTTATTTACTTCTTTCTCCCAGACGGCGGCTGCCACCGCATCCTTGTCAGTTGCTCCCGCATCCTTGGAAAGATTTGTGGCTTTGACAGTCATTGTACGTCCTCCACCTAAAACAAATGTTCAATCGTATCCGGTTTATCCTGCTTCTTTGTCGAACCCTTATACTTTCACTATCCCGCTAGAACGTCAGGACGAATTC
>NZ_AKIZ01000031.1:2500-6250 GCF_000282595.1 Phyllobacterium sp. YR531 | reverse complement strand
TTTGGTTGCGGGGACAGGATTTGAACCTGTGACCTTCAGGTTATGAGCCTGACGAGCTACCGGGCTGCTCCACCCCGCGTCACCATTCTTTTGTATTCCAGATACTAGACTTGGCGTTACAAAAGCAAAAGGCCGCATTTGAGCGGCCTGATTTGATTGTTCTGATGTTGTTTATTTTGAGAATGATTTGTTGCGTTTGGCAGACCTGGCAGCGACCTACTCTCCCGCGTCTTGAGACGAAGTACCATTGGCGCAGGGGCGTTTCACGGCCGAGTTCGGAATGGGATCGGGTGCAGCCACCCCGCTGTAACCACCAGGTCAGCAAAGCGCAACAAATTCATGAGAAGCTGGTTTTGTTTGTTTTGATTGTTTGGCGACAGTCGTTCTTCCGGGCGTTTGCCCGCAAGCGCGCCTGCGCGTCGGCCACTTTTGGCCGCCCTCGCGGAGCATAGGGGCTTTAGCCCCGCTCATGCGTGAGCGCTTTATATTATGTCTCGTTCACGAGACAGATGGATATAAGTAATGAGAATGATCAAGCCAATCGAGCTATTAGTACCGGTAAGCTTCATGCGTTGCCGCACTTCCACACCCGGCCTATCAACGTGGTGGTCTTCCACGGCTCTGATAGGGAATACTCGTTTTCAGGTGGGTTTCCCGCTTAGATGCCTTCAGCGGTTATCCCGTCCGTATATAGCTACCCTGCTATGCGGCTGGCGCCACAACAGGTCCACCAGAGATACGTCCATCCCGGTCCTCTCGTACTAGGGACAGATCCTGTCAATATTCCTACACCCACGGCAGATAGGGACCGAACTGTCTCACGACGTTCTGAACCCAACTCACGTACCGCTTTAAATGGCGAACAGCCATACCCTTGGGACCTGCTCCAGCCCCAGGATGCGATGAGTCGACATCGAGGTGCCAAACAACCCCGTCGATATGGACTCTTGGGGGTCATCAGCCTGTTATCCCCGGCGTACCTTTTATCCGTTGAGCGATGGCCCTTCCACGCGGGACCACCGGATCACTATGACCGACTTTCGTCTCTGCTCGACTTGTCAGTCTCGCAGTCAGGCGGGCTTATGCCATTGCACTCGACGACCGATTTCCGACCGGTCTGAGCCCACCATCGCGCGCCTCCGTTACTCTTTAGGAGGCGACCGCCCCAGTCAAACTACCCACCATACACTGTCCCGGATCCGGATAACGGACCGCGGTTAGACATCCATATAGGTAAGGGTGGTATTTCAAGGATGACTCCACGAAGGCTGGCGCCCCCGCTTCAAAGTCTACCACCTATCCTACACATGCCGACACGAATGCCAGTGTAAAGCTATAGTAAAGGTGCACGGGGTCTTTCCGTCTAACCGCAGGAACCCCGCATCTTCACGGGGAATTCAATTTCACTGAGTCTGCGTTGGAGACAGCGGGGAAGTCGTTACGCCATTCGTGCAGGTCGGAACTTACCCGACAAGGAATTTCGCTACCTTAGGACCGTTATAGTTACGGCCGCCGTTTACTGGGGCTTCAATTCAAAGCTTGCACCTCTCCTCTTAACCTTCCAGCACCGGGCAGGCGTCAGACCCTATACGTCGTCTTGCGACTTCGCAGAGCCCTGTGTTTTTGGTAAACAGTCGCTACCCCCTGGTCTGTGCCACCCTCCTCTACTTGCGTAAAAAAGGGTCACGCTTCTTCCGAAGTTACGCGTGCAATTTGCCGAGTTCCTTCAACGCAGTTCTCTCAAGCGCCTTGGTATTCTCTACCAGTCCACCAGTGTCGGTTTAGGGTACGGTCTATACGCGGGAGCTATTTCCTGGAACCGCCCCGAAGCCCTTCCAATCCAATAAGGAAGAACAACATACGCGATCCGTCACTACCCGCAGGCCCACGAATATTAACGTGGTTCCCATCGACTACGCCTTTCGGCCTCGCCTTAGGGGCCGGCTAACCCTGCTCAGATTAACTTTAAGCAGGAACCCTTGGACTTTCGGCGAGGGAGTCTCTCACTCCCTTTATCGTTACTCATGTCAGCATTCTCACTTCTGATACCTCCAAAGGCCCTCACGGGTCCCTCTTCAACGGCTTACAGAACGCTCCGCTACCACTTGCTTATTGCTAAGCAAATCCACAGCTTCGGTGTATGGCTTTAGCCCCGGTACATTTTCGGCGCAAAGACCCTTATTTAGACCAGTGAGCTGTTACGCTTTCTTTAAATGATGGCTGCTTCTAAGCCAACATCCTGGTTGTTTTGGGATCCTCACATCCTTTCCCACTTAGCCATAACTTAGGGACCTTAGATGGTGGTCAGGGTTGTTGCCCTCTTCACGACGGACGTTAGCACCCGCCGTGTGTCTGCCGATTAGTACTCTTCGGTATTCGGAGTTTGGTTAGGTTTGGTAAATCGGTGAGATCCCCTAGCCCATCCAGTGCTCTACCCCCGAAGGTATTCGATCGACGCTCTACCTAAATAGATTTCGCGGAGAACCAGCTATCTCCAAGTTTGATTGGCCTTTCACCCCTAGCCACAAGTCATCCCAATCTATTGCAACAGATGCGGGTTCGGTCCTCCAGTAAGTGTTACCTTACCTTCAACCTGCTCATGGCTAGATCACTTGGTTTCGGGTCTAATCCAACGAACTGAACGCCCTGTTCAGACTCGCTTTCGCTACGCCTACACCTACCGGTTTAAGCTTGCTCGTCAGACTAAGTCGCTGACCCATTATACAAAAGGTACGCTGTCACCCAGAACAAATCTTGGGCTCCAACTGTTTGTAGGCATTCGGTTTCAGGATCTCTTTCACTCCCCTTGTCGGGGTGCTTTTCACCTTTCCCTCACGGTACTGGTTCGCTATCGGTCATGCACGAGTACTTAGGCTTGGAGAGTGGTCTCCCCATGTTCAGACAGGATTTCACGTGTCCCGCCCTACTCAAGGACTTGAGTTCGCATTACGTGTACGGGGCTATCACCCATTCTAGCCACCCTTTCCAGGGTGTTCCACTTGTCTCACTCAAGCCACTGGCCTGGTCCGCGTTCGCTCGCCACTACTTACGGAGTCTCGTTTGATGTCCTTTCCTCCGGGTACTTAGATGTTTCAGTTCCCCGGGTTCGCTTCTAACCCCTATGTATTCGAAAGTTAGATACCTTATTATGATATCTAGAAATTATTTGGGTTCTCAGTTTCGCTCACGCGCCATATCGTCCCTGCCGGGACGGGCACTGCGCGGGCGCGGCCAAAAATGGCCGACGACCTAGCGGTCTGTATGGTCGATAACCCGCTTTCGTTGCCAAAAGCAGCCATCCATACAAAGCCCGCAAGCTCATCATCCAACCAAAATAATTTTCTAGATATCTAAGGTGGGTTTCCCCATTCGGAAATCGTCGGATCAAAGGGTATTCGCACCTCCCCGACGCTTATCGCAGCGTATCACGTCCTTCATCGCCTGTGCATGCCAAGGCATCCACCAAATGCCCTTAAGACACTTGATCATTCTCATTGCCAATATCCATCCTTGCCTTGACGAGCGTCAAACACCTGTGGGGGATACCAACAGGCTGCAAAACACTCAGCAACAATCGATTTGACAAAAAAGACCAGCTTCTCGAGATAAATCCGATGGCTCTGCGGTTAAGCGGCCAATCATATGTCAGAGGCTTTTGATGAGCACCCCTGACGACATTATTCAGAGTTCGCGGCCAAAAGGCCGGCAGATCAGCGCCAAAAGGCGCAAACCCTTGAACATCCGGAATAA
>NZ_AKIZ01000030.1 GCF_000282595.1 Phyllobacterium sp. YR531 | reverse complement strand
ATCGTATCGCCTGAATAGGTGCTGTCCCCGGTCAATATCAGCTGGCCACTGCCTGTTTTCGTCAACCCACCATCGTAAGAAGTGGGATCGGCGAGTTTGGCGGCAATGGCTTGGATGCGCGCTTCCGTCGCCACGAAATCAATTTCCATCTCAGCGGCAATCCGATCCGCAATAGCTTTTTCCCTCGCCGCTTCGAGACCGGTTCTAATCGTTTCCTCTACATTTTTATAGTTTGACTGAGCATCGTATCCCGCAGCCCAGCCTGGATAATCCTTGGAAAACTGTAATAAGATCCTTTCCGCAATCGGATCAGCCATAACGGCGTCCAATGCCGACACAAATGCGTCGTCATCTAAGGGTATTGCATCATTCTGCTTAAACAGCTCACCAATAATCGCTTTTGCGTTATCGAAATAACCCTCTGTAAATTCGCTGAGAACCTTCATCCGGATTGCATTTTGCATTGCCCCGGTCAACGTACCTGCCCCCGCTCCCTGCCAGCCGAAAGCAACACGCTTGGCCTCCCAATCAGCCACTTCTTTCATGTCATCCAGCTTGGTCTGCTGTAGGGTCGCATCGGAGATATTGTTCGACCAGGTTACAGTAACTCCCGCATCTACTTCTGCTCTGAACCGGCCAGTAAGCTGCTCCGGTCCACTTCCTGATACCGGATCATCCGCAAGAGCAGTGGTATTGGCTACAGCAAAAAAAAGGAATGAAAGGGTGCTGACTTTTAAAGAACGAGCGCAATTGTGGCTCCGTACTCGGCTAAACGCCGCCTTGAATTGAAATAGCATGAAAAAATTCTCAGCGTTCTAAAGTTGTAGATATTTATCTACCTATAACCATAGGTTGAGTCACAAAGCCGTCAATTCGTCTTTAGACTCATCAAAATTCGCCAAAGTCTGCGCGGCGCGGAGGCAGGCAACCGAGGGCGATGATTAAAGTCCGGGACGAGCCTGAACGTTGAGCGACTATTCCATATCCGTTTCTGGAAGGTCGATGCCCGATAGTTCCGCAAGCGTCATGCGTGCTGCACTGACACGTGCAAAACGCAGCGTCATTGCCTTGCGTGTGGCACCTGCCAGCTTGTGCTCGGGTGCATCGCGGATAATCTCGGCCCCATAGCCGTCGGAAAGGATGAAACCGCAATCCTCGGGAAAAATATCGGCGGGTACACCCGGATGTGTCGCAAAGAACAGCCGGTCACAATGCTCGCGATAAATCGGCCATTTGCGGTCGACCTTCCAGTCTTCGATGGATGATTTTATCTCGACAATCCAGATCTCGCCGCTTCGCGACAAGGCCACCAGATCGGCACGCCTGCCAGAAGCAAGCGACAGTTCAGGCATGACGGCCAGTCCCATTTCCAGAAAAAGCCGCTGCACGCCACGGCGTACAAGCATAGCATTCTCGGACTGCCTTCCATCGATAAGCGGGCTGGTTTGACCAAGGCTGACTATCGGCATGAGTGTGATTCTATCGGCAATTTTGCAACCATGTGTTGGAAAATACACCTACAGATAGTTGAAAACCATGGTTAATGGAAAACTAAGCTTTACGGTTAATGAAGCTTTAACAATAATGGCGCTAAAGAGGCAATCATAAGTAACACATAGATTCGCACAATAATCGGGGTGATCATGCGATTTAGAAATATCGTTCTTGCGGCTGGCCTTATCGGCGCAACTGCTCTGGCCGGCTGCTCCACGATCGGCCTCAATTTTTCCACAGCCTCCTATAGTTCGGTCACGGATGCAGGCTACGTTCTTCCCGCAATTCCCCGCGCAAAAATCCCGCCGCAGTTCCTGCGTCAGGAAGTCCGTTATGATGGCGGCGAAACGCCCGGCACAATCATCGTCGATACACAGACGAAGTTCCTGTACTTCGTTCTCGGCGGCGGCAAAGCGATGCGCTACGGTATCGGCGTCGGCAAGGAAGGTTTTGAGTGGAACGGTGCGGCCCGCATCGCACTCAAGCGTGAATGGCCACGCTGGACACCGCCAAGAGAGATGATCAAGCGCCGCCCTGAACTCGCTGAGTTCCGCGATGGTATGAACCCTGGCCTGCAGAATCCGCTTGGTGCCCGCGCGCTCTACCTCTTCAACAAGAGCGGCGACACCGGCTACCGCCTGCATGGTACTCCGGAATGGTGGTCCATCGGTAAAGCCATGTCCTCCGGCTGCATCCGTCTGATGAATCAGGACATTATCGATCTCTACAACCGCGCCGAAGTTGGTGCGAAGGTTGTTGTCCGATAGGACTATCGCGTCTATCGATGCCGCACACAACCGGGACTTGCAACTAGTTGCAGAAAAAGGCTACTCACGAGTGGCCTTTTTTATGTTGGTTGCGGAGACTCCCTGTCTTGAAACTTATGATTCAAATTCCTTGTTTCAACGAGGAGGGTACGCTCGCTGAAACCCTTGCCTGTCTGCCGCGCAAGGTCGAAGGCTTTGACACTGTTGAATGGCTCGTCATCAATGATGGCAGCACGGACAGGACCGTCGCGGTCGCCAAGGAGTGCGGCGTCGATCACATCGTGGATTTTCCGGTCAACCGAGGCCTCGCCAAGGCATTCGTGGCAGGGATCAACCGCGCACTTGAAGAAGGTGCCGATGTCATCGTCAATACGGATGCGGACAACCAGTATAATGCGGATGATATCCCGCTGCTCGTTGCGCCTATCATAGAGCGGCGAGCCCAGCTTGTTGTTGGCAGCCGGCCTATCCGCAGCATTGAACATTTCTCCCCAATCAAGAAGGTACTCCAGCGCCTTGGCAGCTGGGTGGTTCGGTTTACCTCCGGTGCCAGCGTCGTCGATGCGCCAAGCGGCTTTCGCGCCATATCCCGTGAAGCTTCCATGCGGCTGAATATTTTCGACAGCTATACATACACTCTTGAATCGATAATTCAGGCAGGGCGTTCTGGCGTCAGCATTATTTCCGTGCCTATCCGGGTCAACGGGGAAACACGCCCTTCCCGGCTTGTTCGCAGCATACCGCGCTACGTCATGCGATCCAGCCTTTCGATTATTCGCTCAATGTTTGTGTACCGGCCCGGCCAGACCTTCCTCATGCTTGGCCTTATCCCTCTGGCCATCGGCCTTTTCTTCAGTGCACGCTGGCTACTGTTCTTTTTCCAGGACTCCACACGCACTCACGTTCCAAGCCTGATCTTTGCTGCTGTCATGCTTATTGCGGCGCTACTTTGCTGGCTATGTGCGCTACTTGGCGAAATCAACGGTATAAACCGGAAACTGCTCGAAGATATACAATATCAGATGCGGCGCGAGCGGCTTGGTGACGGCAGCACCGAACAGGCAGATACCTATGCAGGCTGAATTGCGCGCAGCGATTTCAAGGCTTGTCCTTGCCGATATTCCAAAGCTGCTCACCTTGCTTGATCGCACACCGGTCAGCCCCACCTATGGCTGTTTCGACCGCGCCTATTGGCATTACCGCATGATCGACTTTCCCTGTGGCATGGGCCAGGAATTCGTGCTGCCACTCGCGCTTGTCTGGTCGATGCCGGACCTTCCCGGCAATGTCTACTATCAGGACCCGCTGATCCGCGAATTCGTTATTGCCGGTATTCGTTATGCGGCTCGTTCCGCCCACCCGGATGGCTCCTGCGATGATTATTACCCGTTCGAACGGGCCGCTGGTGCCGCCGCATTTTCGCTTTTTGCCATCCTGGAATCCTTGGACATCGTTGGTATTTCGGCTGATGCGGAGATTGACGCCTTTGTGCAGCGCCGCGCCAACTGGCTCGCATCGCATACGGAAAGCGGGCGCCTGTCCAATCATGAGGCGCTCATAATATCTTGCCTTGAGCGCG
Organism: Phyllobacterium sp. YR531; assembly: GCF_000282595.1. GTDB lineage: Bacteria > Pseudomonadota > Alphaproteobacteria > Rhizobiales > Rhizobiaceae > Phyllobacterium. The sequence goes on along the minus strand of NZ_AKIZ01000030.1, from coordinate 97,752 downwards.
CTCGCATCCGCTATCCTAATCAGAAATTTGACGCCCAGATCGACACACGGCTTAGAAGGCTTTTGTCATGGCAGAGCAGCGAAGGCTGGTTTGATGAGTATGGCGGCGCTGACCTCGGTTATCTGTCGCTGACTATCGGGCTCCTGTCTGATCTCGACCGGCGGAGACCTGATCTCGAATTGCGTAAACCGCTGACGGCGGCGATTGATTTCTTCGCCAATTTTGTTCATCCCGACGGTACAGTCGGCGGCGAATACGCCAATCGTGGCACGCTGAATTTCTTTCCTTTCGGCTTCGAGATCGCCGGTGGGTGGTATGAGGATGCCCTGCGCATCAACAATCTTGCCCTCAAGCCAATCATCGAAGCCCGCACACCATGCTATTCGGATGATCGCATTCTTGCGCACCATCTTTGGGGTTGGTTGTTCACTCTGCGCGAGTATCAGGAGAAGCGGCCGGTAAACGTCCTGACACCGGCTGACAGCACATGGTTTCCCGGCTGCGGCCTGATGGTCGAGCGAAAGGGGCAAGATATGCTGGTAGCGTCGCTGCACAAGGGCGGTGTCTACAAGTTTTTCTCGGACGAACGACTGGTTGCCAGTGACACTGGTGTAACACTGCGCACGCAAGGCGGACGCGTTGCAGTCACGCATCTGGGCGGGTCCACTGTCGAGCGCGCTGGCGATACAATCACCGTTTCAGGACAAATGGGCTGGGCCAAGAGTACACGCCTGACGCCGGTAAAAAACGTCATTCTCCGTTGCCTGATGATCAGCCTTGGGCGGTTCTTTCCAGACCTCGTGAGAAGACTCCTCCAGAAGATTCTCGTGACAGGTAAATCACCGGCGCCTTACAATTATAGACGGCAGTTTGTGAAGACCACAGGAGGCTGGATTGTTACTGACCAGATTACGGCAGACAAAGATTGGAAGGATGCGGCGCAGATAGGCATTTCCAGCCATCAGACATCGACCACGACAGTCATGGCGCGTGTTTTCCAGCAAAGCCAGCAAACGGCCTTTATCGAAATCGCCATACCGGGTGACGGGCAGAACGCAAGCTTCGAACGCAGGCTGGAGAGCCTCGATGCGTAAGCTGATCGGCCTCGGCGTAAGCGCAGTCATTCTGGGCCTGCTCTACGCGTCGCTGGATACGGAAGGGCTGGCGCGCGCCATCCACGCTACCGACACCAACTGGCTCATAGCGGGCATCCTGTTTGTCATTCCGTTGAGCCTGCTCACCGCATGGCGGTTTTCATCTCTGGTCGACAACCGCATTTCATTTCTTGAATCCAACCGGCTCATACTCGCTGCAAGCACGCTGAATCTGTTCCTGCCTTCCAAGCTTGGCGATCTTGCCAAAGGGCATGTCATGTCAAAGCGCCACGGCATGGATACCGGACTTTCCTACGCCACAGTGGTTCTGGAAAAAGCACTCGATATGATGTCGCTGCTCCTTTGGGGTGTTTTCGGCCTCATCGTCGTCGGACTGGATCGCCCGGCGATGCTGCTGTTTCTGCTGCCAGTGGCCGGTCTGTGCATCGTACTACTTCTGTTGATCCTGCCTTTGCGCATCCTGCCTTTCATTCTGGAAACATTTGGCAAGGTGATGCCAGGGAAAGTGCGCCGGATCATTGAAAAGTCGGCGGCAAGCTGGCAACTGGTTTCGGAGACATTCTGGCAGCGACCTACCCATGCCATCAGCGTCATTGCGCTATCTGTCGTCATCTGGGGCGCGCACCTGTTTCAGTTCTGGCTGTTTTCACAGGCGCTGCATGGCAATGTGCCCATTCTCGAAAATGCTGCTTTCGCTACACTCTCTATTCTCGTCGGTCTCCTGCCCTTCACCTTTGCCGGTGTCGGCACCCGCGATGCTGCAATCATCTTTTTCTATGCGCCCTATCTCTCGCCTGAATCGGCCGCACTTCTCGGCATACTTGCCACCCTTCGCTATGTGATACCGGCAATTGCCGGCGCACCTTTTGTTGGCGATTTCATCGGCCTTGTACGTAGTGGCAAGAAGAAGACAACATGAACCCTTCCGGCATCAGCGCTTTTGTGAAGGATAAGCTTGAGCGGCGTGATGACGACCGCTTCTGGCTATCCCTTACGATTGCTCTCGGTGTTATCACCTGTGTGGCCCTGTTAATCAAAGGGCTTCACAATCCGGGTGCTGTTCCCGATGATGCCCGCATGTTCCTGTCATGGATGGGGCGTTTTGATAATCCTGAAATCCTCAAGGGCGACCTGATTGCCGACTATTGGTCGTCCGTCAGCCCTTGGGTCTATGATGTGCTTTTCCGGCTGGCATGGCTGTTGGGCATCGATCCCCTGATCCTCGTCAGGTTTTTCCCCGCCTTCCTTTTTCCGCCCATGGCGTTCTTTGGTTATCGGCTGCTGCGATCTTTCGGCGTGGAGCCCATCATCACGTTCATCGTCATCGCCTGTCTTCTGCATATACTGGCACGCGGTGAGATTGTCCCCAGCGGCACGCCCCGCTCGCTATGGCCGCTTTTCACGCTGATGGTGCTTGATGGCCTGTCGCGCAAGATGGTCTGGCAAACAGCAATTGGCCAATTGCTGTTGGCAGGCTGTTACCCCCAAATGGCCCTTGTAACATCAGGCATTATTGGCTTGTCGGCATTCAGCCCCTGGCAAAAACCCTGGATCGATTTAAGCAGGCGGCGCATTGCAATTGTCCTTGTCGCAGCTATTGCGACGATTGCCGGAATTTTGCCTTTTCTGATGGGAGCCGATGACTTTTCGCCGATCATGACCCTTGCAGAAGCGCGCAACATCCCGACCTTTCAGATCGGAGGGCGCGGACAGATCTTTTCCGCGGATGGCTCTGTAGACTTTTTCTGTTCTGCCAGAACGGGCATCTTTTCTGACCGTTGCGATGGTCTTACCGATCCCAAGATCCTATGGCTCGCAATCTGGTACTTTTCAGGCCCGCTCCTGCTATTCCTCGCGCTGTTCAATAAACCGGCAGAACATACACCGCGCTCGCCGCTCCCTCTTTATCTTGTCGTCACTTCGCTGGGCCTTGCCGGCATTGCCGCCCTGATGATGTTCAAGCTGCATTTGCCCAACCGCTACATGGCATTTTTCTTCCTTCTGCCATTTGTTTCAACCTTGCCCGTCGTACTGAGCTGGTTACGCGCACGTACATTGGCCCTTGTCATGGGAAACTGGCAGCGCTGGAGCTTGCCTATGACGGCGGGACTTTTGCTGCTGGTCGCAGGAAGTGTGTTTCTGGCGGCAAGCGTGAAACCGAAATTCAGCATTCCGGAAAACCCCGCCCTCATCAACGCAATCGCGGCCCTGCCCGAGCAAACAGTGGTCGGTGGTTTCGTAAAGGATCTGGACTTTTCGCCGGTATTCACCAACCGGTCGACGCTGTTCAATCGGGAACTTTCAATCGCCTATCAGCGTGGTTATTTCCTGCCAATCCAACAGCGCATGCAGGCAATGCGTGATCTCGTATTGACCAGCGATCCTGCGGTATTGAGTGGGTATATCAGGTCGCTCAAACTTGATCGTCTCGCAATTGACGATGATACACTTTCAAATGCCCGCGTCCCGGTGCCTTTTAGAAGCTTTTTCGGGCCAGACCTGAATGCCTTGGAAGATGATGCGAAAAAAGCGGGCCCGTCACTTGTGGCGCAGCTTGCTCCCCGCTGCACAAGCGGCACATATGGCGCCGTACACTTGCTGGATACGGCCTGTATTCTCGGTCAGATTGCGCCGAACTGACATTGGATGTGCCTCACGGCTCCGTCATGTGCCTGTCTTGCGACGGCATTATTTCCTTCTCCTAACTTTTGTCGTGTTGACCTGATCGTCTACCCCCTCATAGATTGCATAAGTCGATCTTCATCGACGACGCATACAGGCTGAAACTGGAAAGTGAATATGTTTAAAACCGTTGCCACCAAACCATTCGATGACCAAAAGCCCGGCACATCGGGGCTTCGCAAGAAGGTCCCCGTTTTCCAGCAGCCGAACTATGCGGAGAACTTCATCCAGTCGGTGTTCGATGCCCTTGAAGGTTTTGCAGGCAAGACATTGGTCATCGGAGGAGACGGTCGTTACTACAATCGCGAAGTCATCCAGATTGCCTTGAAAATGGCCGCTGCAAACGGTTTTGGCCGTGTTCTCGTCGGTCAGGGGGGCATTCTATCCACACCGGCCGCTTCACACCTCATTCGCAAGAACAAAGCCTTTGGCGGACTGATCCTCTCCGCCAGCCATAATCCGGGCGGACCTACCGAAGATTTCGGCATAAAATACAATATCGGCAATGGCGGTCCTGCGCCGGAAAAGATCACTGAAGCCATTTTTGCGATCTCTAAAACCATCAAGGAATACAAGATCGCCGAAAGTGCCGATATCGACATCGATACGATTGGCGCGCAGAAGCTTGGCGATATGGACGTCGAAATCGTTGACTCCGTCGCTGACTATGCGGCCCTGATGGAAACTCTCTTCGATTTCAATGCCATTCGCGATCTGATCAAATCAGGCTTTACACTACGTTTCGATTCCATGCACGCGGTGACAGGCCCTTACGGCAAAGAAATCCTTGAAAAACGCCTCGGCGCACCAGAGGGCACCTGCCTCAATTTCATACCGCTGACCGATTTTGGCGGGCATCATCCCGACCCTAATCTTGTTTATGCGAAGGAACTCTATGATCTGCTGATGTCGCCCGATGGCCCCGATTTCGGCGCTGCTTCCGATGGCGATGGCGACCGCAATCTTATCATTGGAAAGGGCATCTTCATCACGCCATCCGACTCGCTTGCCATGCTTGCTGCCAATGCGCATCTTGCTCCCGGCTACAAGTCCGGTCTCAAAGGCATTGCCCGTTCCATGCCGACCAGTGGAGCCGCCGACCGCGTGGCGGAAAAACTGAAAATCGGCATGTACGAGACGCCAACAGGCTGGAAGTTTTTCGGCAATCTGCTGGATGCGGATATGGCAACAATCTGCGGCGAGGAAAGCTCCGGCACGGGCTCGAACCATGTGCGCGAAAAAGACGGCCTTTGGGCGGTGCTGCTCTGGCTCAACATACTGGCTGTGCGCCGTGTAAGCGTGAAGGAAATTGCTGCGGAACATTGGGCCACTTATGGCCGCAACTATTACTCACGCCACGATTATGAGGGTGTTGATACCGACAGCGCAAACAAGGTTGTCGATGCGTTGCGGGCAAAACTTTCCAGCCTGCCCGGCACGTCCGTTCAGGGTTTGAAAATCTCCGCTGCCGATGATTTTGCCTATCACGATCCTGTCGATAAATCCGTCAGCGAGCATCAGGGCATCCGTGTGCTTTTCGAAGGCGGCTCGCGCGTTGTTTTCCGTCTCTCCGGCACCGGCACATCCGGCGCCACGATCCGCGTTTACATTGAACGCTATGAGCCTGATCCATCCCGGCATGACCTGGAAACGCAGGGTGCTCTTGCCGATCTCATCGTTGCTGCTGAAGAGCTTTCCGGAATCAAGGCCCATACGGGCCGCAAGGAACCAAGCGTCATCACCTGAGAAATCCGGATCGCGTGAGCGGCTAGACTGACAGCCGGACGGACAATTTCATTTGTCCGTCCGGCTTATTTTATGGTGCGGTAAGTTTACAAATCTCGCGCCGGACATGATTTCCGTCACGGCAACCCCAAGCCCATGTCGCTCATGATCCGTGACAGCTAGCCACAAATATTATTCCCGCAAATCTACTCAAACGTTCGCCGCAAGACCCCACTTGCAAATGACTATTAAAAGCAATTAACTATTTGATTTTATTTGACTTTTTATAACATAATGACTATCTGCCTCATGCCAGTTGCAAAAAACCGGCTGAACATGATGAGTCATGCGGAGCAGCGGGCACGCAACATCATCCCATGCAAATTGCCCGCCCCGACTGTCAAAATGTCTCCATTTACAATCATTGTCCTTGCAATCAGCATGTCTGTGGATGCGTTCGCCGTTTCGGTCGGCCGTGGGGCAGCTTTGGGACGGCCGCGTTTCTCGGAGTCTATTCGAACCGGGGCCGTGTTCGGAATCGTTGAAGCAATTACACCAATTATCGGCTGGGCTGCCGGTGTTGCCGCCAGCGGCTTTGTTCAGGCAGTTGATCATTGGATCGCATTCGGGCTTTTGGGCGCTGTCGGGTTCCGGATGCTCTATGCTGCCTTGTTCCAAAAATCCCAAACGGAAGACCGTGTTGGAAGCTCCGCTTATATGCTGCTTGCAACCGCTGTGGGCACAAGCCTCGACGCGATGGCCGTAGGCGTTTCCCTTGCCTTCCTCAATGTGAACATACTTGTCATTGCCCTGGCGATCGGCCTTGCCACCTTCCTGATGTCATCCGGTGGAATGCTCATCGGCAGGTTGATTGGCGAGCCCTTGGGCCGGGCAGCCGAAGCCATTGCCGGTCTCGCGCTGATTGGATTGGGGATTTCAATATTGATCGAGCATTTGACGGCGATCTGACAACCTCACTCAATCCGCCGGTGGGGCCGGGGAATACCGTCTGGAGTAAATAAAAACCCGGCACATTGGCCGGGTTTCATATTCATCTGATCCAACTATTACTGGATTTCACCCAGCAATTCGTACTCTGCCAGATGCTGAAAATGTTACTTTAGAAGTCTGTCAGTAGCGAGGCATGGGCAGCAATAGCTTGCTCGTCTGGCTCCATGCTCAACTCAAGGTCCGCTCTTTTATGCCGACTTATGTGTGTCAATTACCCTTAAATCCAAACCCAATTTACTCCCTGCCGGGGAAGTGCGGGCCAGGACCAAGCTTGCCCAATTCATCCCAGGGATTGCGCAAGGGGCAATTTGTCAGGGACAGGCATCCGCAGCCAATGCATGAATCGAGCTGATCGCGCATGCCGGTCAAAAGCCGGATGCGGCTTTCAAGTTCCTCGCGCCACGACGCGGAAAACCTTTGCCAGTCTGCCGCCGTAGGGCTGCGGTTCTGTGGCAGGGAATCGAGCTGCCGCTTTATGGAAGCCAGCGGAATTCCCACACGCTGCGCTATCTTGATGACCGCCACCTTGCGCAAAACATCTCGCGGGTAACGTCGCTGGTTGCCGGCACTGCGCATGCTTTTGATCAGGTTTTTCGCCTCGTAGAAATGCAGCGTGGATACCGCAACCCCGCTGCGCGCCGCCACCTCCCCAACCGAAAGTTCGCGGGGAAATGGCAGTTCCTTCTTTTTCTCGACCATGCTCTTGACCTCAACTTTGGTTGAGGTTTTATAAAGCATGCTCCTGATGATTCAAAGACGCAAAGATGGAGCGCATCATGAATATGCAACGGCCCCGAAGTTTTCATGCCCACAGACCTTCGGCGAGACCTGTTTATTTCGTGGCTGGAGCTACAGGCAATGTTGGGCGCCATCTCGTGCCTGAACTGATCTGGAACGGCCATGATGTCCGCGCACTGACCCGTAACCCCATGCAGGCAAACCTGCCACCACGCACCCAGATCGTTCATGGCGACCTGAATGATGTTTCTTCTTTTGAAGAAGCGCTGCAAGGCGTCACCGGCCTGCACCTCATCACCATAGGCGGCGATGATTATGAGCCACTGCGCAATGGGGATGCCATTCTGGCGGCTGCGATAAGTGCCGGGGTCAAACGTGTAACTGTTCTCAGTGATGGCCGCGAAGGCCCAATCGAAAAGGCCGTCCGCAGAAGCGGCCTTGAATGGACCATTCTCATGCCGGTCGAGCTTATGTCGAACATGTTCGGCTGGGCTCATTCCATCAAGACGGAAAATGCCGTACGCGGTCCTGCCGGCGATATTGCAAAGACCATGATCCATGAAAGTGATGTTGCGTCAGCCGCTGCACAAATTCTCATGCATGGCGGACACCGCGAAGAAGTATGCCATTTGTCAGGGCCCGAAGCCCTTACGACCCGCCAGAAGCTGCGAAAGCTGAACCGGGTTCTGGGCCGGAATATCCGCTATGTCGAAGTCGGCGAACAGCATACGCGCGAGATGATGCAACGGCTCGGCATGCGCAATGATGTTATTGATTACGTGATTGAATGGGACAAGAACCCGCCTTCCGAGGCGCGTGAGCCTAATCACGTCTTCGAAAATATCGTGAGACGCAAGCCATCGACCCTTATGGATTGGCTTGATGAGAACAGCCATGCATTCGAAGCTCCGGATATTACACTGGAAGATATCCAACTCGCCGCTTCGGCCTGACCGTCAGGAAACGCGGCTTTGCGCAGCGCTTTGGCGATGTCCAAGGGTGCGCGCTATAACCCGCTGCAACATGCGCGCGGCACTTTGTGCCGGAGCGATGGTTTTCGGCCAGCCGGTAGATCATATCTTTTAATCGGCTGAATGTTGTCCGGAGGATTTCAGGGTTGGTCTGGGGGCGGTGTGGTTAGCTTGTCTCCAACTGCATAAAGGATACAGTTCTCCTCACCATCGCGCACATATTTCTGGCATGTTGTGAGAGCTTCCTTTGCCGCCTGCCACTGAGTGCGAATTGATGTCACCCACCCCCACGCTCCATCGGGGCTATAGGCGAATGCTTTTTCGTAGGATTTCGTTGCACGGTAATCCACGAAAGCATAAACCCCTTTCCCATTCAACTTGCTTGGAAATGGCAGTTTCGAGTCAGTCATTTTGATAATTTCATCACTTGGCAGACCCTGCTTTTTCAGAAATGGGCCAACTTGGGACCACCAGAAATCCTCGGGAGACGAGGCCAGCAGGAAATGGCCATTATGCTTGAAGGCCGGAGCCAGGAAAAATTCGGCAAGTCCACCACCCGCCTGATACCGGCCCAACATGTCTTTTGCCAGATCAGGGGAAAAAGACGAATCATTGGCTGAATAAATCCACAGACCGGGTACGCGAGCCGTTTTACCGAAAGATGCTACTGCTGCCAGAAGGCTTTCCTGCTGCATATCCCTCCACCATCCTTTGCACCACGACCACCACTGAAATTGATAACCGCTTGCACCCCTGCAGGATTGAGCGCGCTTGCAGCCAAAACAGAAAACCCTCCGGTCGATGTTCCGAGAAGAACTGTCTTGTCCGGCGCGGCCCAGTCTTTTTTCCGGATGGCTTCCAGTGCAGCCAATAAATCGCCTCGGGCAATTTCTCCTGACCTTAAATGGCGGGGTTTTTCGCAGGTGCTGTTTTCGTAATCCAGCTTACCATCCGATCGACCATAGCCACGACGCAGAACGACGACGGAAGCATAGCCATGACGCGCGAATGCAATGGCAGCACCGGAAAATTTATTGGGTTCTGTGAGCTTGTCATCCTCGTTACCCTCACTGCCGTGTGTAATGAGAGCGACGGGAAACCGCCCTGCCCTGTCTGGCCTCGTAACAAAGGCATCAAGCTTATAGCGCTTCGCATTTGGTAGCACGATTTCAAGAGATAGTGGCTCACGCACCATTCCCTCTATCTGCTGATTGGCTCCTCCGTAGACTGCTTCATCAACTTTGCTTTGTCCTGAAGCTGGTGACTGGAGGATAAAGAGAACAATGACAGCCAAAAGCCCAGTCAAATATCGAGCCGAGATATGAACCCCGGCTTTGAAAGGGCCGATCTCTGCATAACAATATTGGCAAGGTTTGACTCTCGTTATCAGGAACACATCTCCGGCTAGTCGAACACAATCGCCGGGGCAGTACGCCCACCCTTTGCCACCTTCAACTGATCCCAGACCTTGGCTGCGATCTCACGGTAGACCTTGGTCTGCGGACCATCAGGACTACTGATGACCACCGGCGTTCCGGCATCCGACATCTCGCGGATTTCCATGACCAGTGGCACTTCACCAAGAAATGGCACGCCGAGACGCTCCGCTTCCTTACGCGCGCCGCCATGGCCGAAAATATCATAGCGGTTGCCCGTATCCGGCGCGATGAAATAACTCATATTCTCGACAATACCTAGCAGTGGCACGTCCACCTTCTTGAACATGTTGAGGCCCTTGCGCGCATCTATCAGCGCCAAGTCCTGCGGCGTCGATACAATCACTGCACCGGCGAGCGGCACCTGCTGCGCCATGGTCAATTGCGCATCGCCCGTGCCGGGCGGCATATCGACGACCAGCACATCGAGATCACCCCACTGCACCTCACGCAGCATCTGCGTCAGCGCCGACATAACCATGGGGCCACGCCAGATCATCGGCGTTTCCTCATCGACAAGGAAACCAATCGACATCACCTTCAGCCCGTAACCTTCCATCGGTTTCAGCACACGGCCGGACACCACCTCCGGCTTGCCGGAAAGATGCAGCAGGCGCGGCATGGAAGGCCCATATATATCGGCGTCCAGAATACCCACGCGCTGCCCGTTTGCCTGCAAGGCCAAGGCCAGGTTGACCGCAGTGGTCGATTTGCCAACACCGCCCTTGCCGGACGCCACTGCGATGATAGCACCGACGCCCGGCACGCCGGATTTGACCGGAGCAGCAGCGTGGCCGTGGCCGGCATGGCTATGGCCGGGAGCCGCCGCCGGTTGCGCCGGAACACGCTGAGGTGGAACGGCACCCGCAGGTGCAGGTCTTTGCGCCGGTCTTGGTGCAGGCGTGGGGCGCGGAGCATCATCGCTTGTCGGGCCGCCGCGTTTTTCAGCGGTCAATGCAACGACAGCACCTTTCACTGCGGGCATCGCCTTGACCACACGCTCGGCGGCAGAGCGAAGCGGCTCAAGCTCCTGCGCACGTGAAGCGGGCACGGTGATCGAGAAGAACACCTTGTTGTCGGCTATGAAAATATCTGAAACCAGACCCAGTTCGACAATATTGCTGTTGAAATCCGGACCGGTCACTGTCCTCAACTGTTCCAGGACCTCGGTCTTCGTCACGTCTGCCATTGCAATTCCATCCCTGTCGTTCTTAACATCCCAGATAATGCACTTAGGCCGAAACTCCAATGGACATTTGTACGCGCCTCACATGGATGAAGTCGCACCACGAAGCTCCCGGATATTCTGGTGCAGCCTTTTTGCTGCTTTCCTGCTGCATATCGCTTTATGTCTCCTGCTTTTCCGCATGACTACTGAACAATTGCCGGAACTGCCTGAAACGTCGGTTCCGATTGAGCTTGTCGCCGCACCGCCAGAACAGAAACCTGCTCGGTCAGAGGCATCTGTTCCGCCAGAACCGGAAAATACTGCGCCTGACCTGCCTTCCCCTCAGCCCTCTGCGCCACGGTCTGAAGCACCGTCTATGCACCGTGCGGAAAAACTTTTTTCCCAGCAGGTTCTTGCCGATCCCCGCAGCCGCAAAGCGCGTGAAAGTCTCCGACATCTCGTGTCCGAAGAGCGTCTTGTTGAACTTTGCAATATTGAAGCGATGGAACAGGTCTATCGTTCAAACCCGGCATTACGTCCCGAAACCCTTGTGGCCTATGCCATGGCCGAACCCAAATTTTCCGGCGTTTCTTTACTCGTTACGGGCGGCGCATTCAGAAGCAGACGGCGCTGGTATAATATCCAATACAAATGTGAAGTGAGCGCAAACGCCACTGACATTGTTTCCTTTGAATTTCTTGCAGGTGACGAAATCCCGCCTACTGAGTGGGAAGAACATAATCTGACAATCAGCGACGAGCCCGCCGACTAAAGTCTACTATCACCGACTGTGATTTCCTCCTACGTTTCTCTTTGATCGGGGAGGCCTGCGCGTATGTTCAGGGGGCAACCCTAAAGGCGTGGGCGCTCTTCCTCGAAGGGTTGTCAACTCCCCGGTCACCAGAGGCTAAAACCTCCGGTGACCACTTTCCTCGAAAGAAAAGGGAGTGGCGATGAGCGATTATAATTTCTGGGCTGATTTTCTCGATACGTTTCAATCCTCACCGGATTGGATCAAGGCAATCTGGCTGCTTGTGCCACCCGGCTTTCTTCTTGCCCTTATCGCGATGCTTATACGACTGTGGATCGGCAACCGCGAGGCTGATAGAGATATGACAGGCGAACTGATTTACTCGATCCGCCGCGACAGCAACAATCTACTGCATATCATCAGCCATGTCCCGCTTGCCAATGGCAATCCGCTTTTGATGCTGCCGCCCCATCATGACGAAGAGTCCGAATCTGAAAGCTTGCCGGTTAAGCGGCGCGCAATTTAGCCATCAGGTTCGCACGGAATAATATGCTGCCCGTCACTTTGAATAGGGCGTCCCATCCTTGTGTACGAACCTACCATCCGCATTTGAGCTCATCATATCAATGTCGGAACAGGTGGTCATGTCGAGCGGATTGCGTGTCCCGACCTCAAGATAGACCGCCGTAACAGACGAACGATTTATCATGTGATGGCCATTGCCGGTTCCTTTTGGAAAGGCCGCACAATCACCAGCCCGCAAAATCGCTTCACCATCATCTTCGACCAGCGTCAGCTCGCCTTCCAGCAGATAGACCAGCTCATCTTCATGGCTATGCCAATGGCGCTGGCTGGACCAGCCTCCGGGCGGGAGCGTCATCAGATTAACGCCGTAATCGCTCAGCCCGCCCGCATCGCCCAGGCGTTTGCGCGTCCGCGAGGCACATGGCACATCAAAAGGCGGCGGATAGCCTGAACCCTTACGTGCAGGCACAGCGGCAATATCTATCTTTGGCATATACGTCCTCCCGCATCGCCAGTGACTAAAGTAGAGCTGGATTAAAAACAGTTCGTAACCTACACGCAATGTCCATAGGCGAAGTATGCTGCGCGATGAGTGAAAACCGTATCCGTGCGACATCTCCGATGTGAAAAAGCCATAATGTGGCGTTCTAGCCAAACTCTCGCCAAGCGCACCCGCATATCCGTCAGGTCAGAATCATGTCTCAAGCCCCTTCCCGCTTCCGCAGCCGCGCCGTGAAACTGGTAATCTTTGCCATCATTGCGGCTTTTATCGTCTGGCTGCTGGTTGCAAAGGTATTTTCATCCGGCAAGGCACCGGAGCAAACCGTATTCACAGCACCGGTCGCCCTTGGCTCTATTGAGGAAACCGTGCTTGCAACGGGCACACTTGAGCCTGTGCAGATGGTCAATGTCGGTGCGCAGGTTTCAGGGCAGGTCAAAACGCTTTTTGTCGAATCCGGCCAGCCGGTAAAGGCTGGCGACCGCATTGCCGAAATCGATTCCGTGCCGCAGGAAAATGCACTTCGTGTGGCAAAGGCGGAGCTGGCGAACAGTCAGGCGTTACGCAAGGTCAAGCAGGTTCAGCTCAAAAAGGCGCAAGCCGCCTATGAGCGCCAGACAACCCTGCTGGAGCAGAAGGCCGCCTCGCAAATGGCTTTCGACACTGCGGAATCCGACTATTTTGCCTTGCAGGCAGAAATTGCTTCCCTTGGCGCGCAGATCGAACAGGCCGAGGTCAATGTCGAAACAGCAACTTCAAATCTTGGCTACACCCGTATCGTTTCGCCCATTGACGGCACTGTCATTGCGGTCGTCACGAAACAGGGCCAGACGCTCAATTCGTCACAGACAACGCCTACAGTGGTGATCGTTGCCAAGCTTGATACAATGAACGTCAAGGTCAAGATTTCCGAGGCAGATGTATGGCGCACCAAGCCCGGCCAGAAGGTCTGGTTCACCATCATGGGTGATGCACAGACCAAGTATGACGCTGAGTTGGAGCGCATTGATTTTGCCCCGCCCTCGATCACAACTGATGCCAAATCCAGTGTTGAAACGGATAGCAGCAAGAACGCCGCAATCTATTATGACGGCTTGCTGACTGTGCCAAATCCGGACTCCCGTCTGCGCACGAAAATGACGGCGCAAGTGCATATCATTATCGGTTCGATCAAGGACAAGCCCATCATTCCATGGTCTGCCCTCTCCGCCAGAGAACCGGATGGCCGCTACAAGGTGACGGTAAAACTGGCCGATGGAAAAACCGAACAGAAGTTCGTCAAGGTCGGCTTGACCGATATGATCAAGGCCGAAATTCTTGAGGGCCTGAAAGTCGGTGATGAAGTTGTCATCGAAGCTGGTGCTACAGCTCCTGACGCGACACAGGCAGCCAATGGCGGGGCACCGGCGTCATGAGTTCGGCCCTCCTCGAAGTCAAACAATTATCTCGTATCTTCTCAGCTGGCAGCGAGGAAGTCGTCGCGCTCAACAATGTTGACGTGTCTATAGCAGCCGGAGAATTTGTGGCGATTGTCGGTGCCAGCGGTTCCGGCAAATCAACCCTCATGAACATTCTTGGCTGTCTCGATCAGCCGACCAAGGGCAGCTATACCATGGCCGGGCGCGAGACCTCCGGCCTGACCAAGGATGAACTGGCCGAATTGCGGCGCGAACATTTCGGTTTCATCTTCCAGCGCTATCATCTCATGCCGGATCTTGGCGCCATCGCCAATGTGGAAATTCCCGCCGTCTATTCCGGGGCACCAAAGGGTCAGCGCCGCGACCGGGCCATAGCTATTCTGGAGCGTCTTGGCCTTGGTGATCGCATGGACCATCGTCCCAATCAGCTTTCCGGTGGCCAGCAGCAGCGTGTTTCCATCGCGCGCGCATTGATGAATGGCGGCGAAATCATCCTTGCCGATGAGCCGACCGGCGCGCTGGACAGCAAGAGCGGCGAAAACGTCCTCGATATCCTGAAAGAGCTTCATGCCGCCGGTCATACGATCATCATCGTGACCCATGACATGGATGTTGCCAGCCATGCCGACAGGATTATCGAAATCAAGGATGGCGTTATCGTTGCCGATCAGCGCAAGCCTGACAGACCTGTTTCCGCATCCGCCAAGCTGACGCAATCCCCCGAGCCCGCCGGCTGGCTTAGTGGCTTTGTGCGCCGCCTGATGGAAGCATTGCCGATGGCGCTACGTTCCATGATTGCCCACCGCACCCGCACTGCCTTGACTATGCTTGGCATTATCGTCGGCATTGCCGCTGTTGTTGCAGTTGTGGGCCTCGGTGAAGGCGGGCAGCGCATGGTGCTGCAGGAAATCAACGGGCTTGGTGCCAGCACGATCAGTATTTTTCCCGGCAAGGATTGGGGTGATGAAAATGCCGCAAAGATCAAAAGTCTGGTGATTGCCGATGCGGAAGCTTTGAAGTCACAGCCCTATGTGGACAGTGTTACGCCGTCTGTCTCTGCGACTGGAAAAGCGCAGTTCGGCAATATTTCTGTCGATGCGACCATTAATGGTGTCGGGGATAATTATTTCCGCGTTGTCCAGCGTAAAATCGTACAGGGCAGCTTCTTCGATGCGCGAAGCCAATCCATGGGGCTGCAGCAGGCGGTCATCGACGACAATACAAAACAGGCCCTGTTCAAGAATGTTGCAAACCCCGTTGGACAGGTCATCGTTGTTGCCGAAGTCCCGGTCGTCGTCATCGGCGTTGCAGCCAAAACCACCGGCGGAATGGGCGGGGATAAGCGGCTGCAAGTCTATGTGCCTTATACCAGCCTCTTCACCCGGATAAGCGGCGCGGGAAGTCTGAACGAGATCACCTTGCGCGTCTCCGACAATGTCGACACTCAAGCTGCCGAAAAAGCCATTGTGGCGCTTCTCGAGCGCCGCCACGGCACCAAGGACTTCTTCATCTTCAACAGTGACCAGATGCGAAAGACCATCGAAAACACAACGCAGATCCTTTCGCTGCTCATGTCGTCCATTGCGGCCATCGCCCTTGTCGTTGGCGGCATCGGCGTCATGAACATCATGCTGGTTTCGGTGACCGAGCGTACCAAGGAGATCGGCCTGCGTATGGCGGTCGGCGCGCGGCAGATTGACATCATGCTGCAATTTCTGATTGAGGCTTCGGCCGTCACCGTGACGGGTGCAGTCGTCGGCGTTGGTCTTGCTCTGGCGATTGGTGCCGTGTTCGCGCCGATTGGAAGTTCGTTCCCGATGATCGTATCGGTCAACGCGATCATGGTGGCCTGCATCACGGCTGTCATTGTCGGATTGACCTTCGGATTCCTTCCTGCCCGAAAAGCAGCACGACTCAACCCGATCGATGCATTGGCGCGGGATTGATATCCGCAGGAATGCTTTTCTAACAGCCTCCCTGCCTCTTGCATGGGTCACGCTTCCCACGTTATTTATCGAATATTGGGGGACACATGAGCCAGATACTTATCAATCAATATTTGAATGATCTTGACCGCTATAAGAAGATTTCCGGCTCGCTGACCGAAGGCATTATATCGGAAGCATTCAAGGATTTATTGAAGGATTGGTCGCGGCAGGCCAATCTGCATTTCATCAATCAGTATGAATTTGTCTCGACACAAAAAACGCGTATTAGGCCAGATGGCACCATCCTGCATGATTTGCGTGTGCCACTTGGCTATTGGGAGGCAAAGGACACCAATGATGACCTTGACGCGGAAATCGCCAAGAAACTGACCAAAGGCTATCCGCAGGACAACATCATCTTCGAAGATTCCGTCACTGCTGTTCTCATTCAGAACAGGCATGAAGTCTTCCGTTGCAAGATGGTGGACAAGGCAGAACTCTTGAAGCTGCTCAAGCTATTCTTCGGCTATGAGCGGGCGGAAATTGCCGAATTCCGCAAGGCAGTCGAACAATTCAAAGCGGACATCCCATTCGTTTTGGAAGCGCTGCGCGAAAAGATCAATGATGCCTATTCCACCAATGCGCCTTTCAACCGGGAAGCCGAAAAATTTCTTGCCCAGGCAAAAAACACCATCAATCCTTCGGTTACGGAAGCTGACGTGCGAGAAATGCTGATTCAGCATATTCTGACTGAAGAAATTTTTGCTCATGTCTTCGATCAGGGCGACTTTCACCGTGAAAACAATATCGCGCAAAAGCTCTACGCCTTGGAGGCTAAGTTCTTTACGGGCCAGATCAAGCGCGAAACCCTCAAAGGGCTGGAAGCTTATTATTCGACTATCCGCGCCAATGCCGCGCTGATCACCAGCCATTCGGAAAAACAGAACTTCCTGAAAGTCATCTACGAGAACTTTTACAAGGTCTACGACAAGAAGAAGGCTGACAGACTAGGCGTCGTTTATACCCCTAACGAAATCGTCAAATTCATGATCGAAGGCGCTGATTGGCTTTGCCAAAAGCACTTCGGTAAAAACCTGATTGATGATCATGTGGAGATACTTGATCCCGCTACAGGAACCGGCACCTTCATTTGCGAATTGCTCGAGCATTTTCGCGGCCAGCCGCAAAAGCTCGCGCATAAATACAAGAACGAGTTGCACGCCAATGAAGTGGCGATCCTGCCTTACTATGTTGCCAATCTGAACATTGAGGCGACCTATGCGGCTATCACCGGACAATTCGCGGAGTATCCCAATCTCTGCTTCGTCGATACGCTGGATAATGTGGCCGGGCTGGGCATCAAGGCAGGCTACCAGCACGATATGTTCGCCGGAATGTCTGAAGAAAATGTCGAGCGTGTCAAACGCCAGAACAAGCGCAAGATATCCGTTATCATTGGCAATCCGCCCTATAATGCCAATCAGGCCAACGAAAACGATAATAATAAAAACCGCGAATATAAGCGGATCGATGAACTGATTAAATCAAGCTACATACGGCTTTCGACAGCTCAGAAAACCAAAGTCTATGACATGTATGCGCGGTTTTTCCGCTGGGCGTCCGACCGCATGCATGATGATGGCGTGCTGGCTTTTGTGTCCAATAGTAGTTTTGTAGACTCTCGGACATTTGATGGTTTCCGTAAATCTGTAGCCAATGACTTTCATGAAATCTATATCGTAGATTTAAAGGGGAACGCACGAACCAGTGGGGACCGGCGAAGACGTGAAGGTGGAAACATTTTTGACGATCAGATTCGTGTCGGCATAGCCATCAGCTTCTTTGTCAAAAAGCGGAAAGCATCAGGATCTACAATCCGATATGAAGCCGTCCGCGACTATGCCAAATCGGATGAAAAACGCGGTTTCCTCGCGTCAAAGCCGCTTTCACAGCGCCCCTTTGAAATAGTTCGACCAGATAAGAATGGCAACTGGATTAACCAAACGCTAAGCGACTGGGATCATTTGATCCCAGTTGCTGACAAGAAGACAAAAGCCGCGAAAACAAAGGGGCAAGAAAAGGCGATTTTCCGGCGTTATTCCCAAGGTTTAAAAACAAATCGAGATGAATGGGTAATCGATCAAAACGCTTCTAACACTGGGCAAAAAGTACGATTTCTTATCGATCATTATAATCAAGTACTTAAAGAGTTTGATTTTTCGAAATTTTCGAAAACGGATGCTCCTAATACAACAATCAAGTGGACAAGAAAGCTGAACCGCAATGTAAGGCAGCGTGTTCCTTTGAGGTTCTCCGGTGAAAAAATATCTAGTTCAATTTATAGACCGTTCGTAAAATCTAATGTCTATTACGACAAAATTCTAAATGAGGATCTATACCAACTGGATGAGATGTTTCCGTCCAGTGATAGTAAAAACTTATGGATTTCCTTTGTAGAGGGCAAACGTCTCGATTTTATGGTTTTCGCCGGGGAAATAATTCCAAACTATGCGCTCATCTCTTTAGATCCCATTCAAATTACGCCGCGATATCGTTACGCAAAAAATGGCGAGCAGATCGACAATATCACCGATTGGGGTTTGAAGCAGTTTCAAACGCATTACGGCAAGGATACCGCGATCAGCAAGGACAACATTTTTCACTATGTCTATGGCGTCTTGCATGATCCGCTTTACCGCGAGAAGTATGCGCAGAATTTGAAGCGTGAATCTCCACGCATTCCCTACTATCCGAATTTCCACAAATGGGCGGAATGGGGCAAATCCTTGATGGATATTCATATCAATTATGAGACTGTCGAGCCCTGGCCACTGACCCGCATCGATACACCGGATGAGAAAGCCCGTGCAGCCGGGGTGCAACCAAAGGCTGCACTTAAAGCCGATCTCGCCAATGGCACCATTCGTCTCGATACCGAAACGATTCTTTCCGGCATTCCGGAATCGGTCTGGACATATCGCCTGGGCAATCGCTCAGGTCTTGAGTGGATACTCGACCAGTACAAAGAGAAGACGCCAAAGGACCCGACCATTCGCGAAAAATTCAACACCTATCGATTTGCTGACTACAAGGAAAAAGTGATCGATCTTTTGATGCGGGTGACGCGGGTCTCTGTCGAGACGATGGAAATCATCGGGAAAATGAAATCTGCGAAACGCGATTGAAAGCTTGAGACAAAGTTTGCGCGTTTTAGAACCGCATTTCTGCGTATCAGACCATATTTGCAGCAAATTTGCTGAAAGTCAGAGCAAAACTGTCGATTTTGGGAGCAAAATTACAATCGCGGCGTGAAATTTGGTTGTTAGTAGTTGCATTCCTCTTTGCCGCATGGCTTTTCCTAACAAGTCCGGTTATGAAAATTGCGGACGATTTCACGAGGCCGGAATGCGGAAATCTTGGAACGATTGGCAGTTAGTGGTGCGCATGCTTTGCGCGCTCGCGCTCGTATTCGTCGCCTTTGCCCATCAGCCGGTTTCCACCGCTTTTGCCCAGCCTGATCTTTCTGCCTATACGCTTCCGGATGGCACTTTGCCCGTGCTGTGCCTGACCGATTCCGGCGATACGGATCATCATAAATCTGCTTGGCACGGCAATGGTTGCGAGGCCTGCCGCCTTTCCGCCTCGGTTATCCTGCCGGTCCCTCCTGCGGCTTCAGGTCAGAAAATCGAGCCATTACAGTCACTTGCTGTCAAGCAGGAAGCCGCGCTCATTGCGCGGCATGCCTATCCGCCATCGGCTCCGCCGCAAGCCCCACCCTTCGCCTGATACCAACCGCGCCCTCAAGCGCTTGAGTATGGTCCCGTTTTCACGGGAGCATTCCCGTTGGCCGTCAGACGATTGGAAAAACTATGGCCGCGATTGCCGAGGCTGGCAAAAAGCCTAACAATATCAGTGTATCTCTCTACCGCGCCGTCTGGCGTTGGCATTTCTTTGCGGGCCTTCTGGTCATTCCGTTCATGATAAATCTTGCCGTCACCGGCGGTCTTTATCTCTTCAAGGACGAGATTGACGATACGATTTTCGCTTATCGCAATGTGGTCGAACCCAAGAGTGAATCTCTAGCTCCTTCGCTGCTTGCAGAAAATGCCCGGGCAGCCGTTCCCGGTTCAAAAGTGGTGCGCTACAGGGTTCCTTCCGACCCGTCGCACTCGGTTCGCGTGACCGTTGGCACTTCTGCGGAGAAGACGCTGGTTTTCGTCAATCCGTATAGTGGCGCGGTGCTTGGGACTGTTCCCGAGGAGAATGAATTCAACCTGGTTGTAAGGCGCATCCACGGTCTGAAATATTTCGGTATTGTTTTCAATAAGATGGTGGAAGCAGTTGGCGGACTGGCGCTCATTCTGGTCGTCACCGGATTCTACCTGTGGTGGCCACGCAAACAAACTGGCGGTGTGGTCAGCGTGCGTGGGACACCTTCCAAGCGCGTGTTCTGGCGCGATCTTCATGCTGTAACCGGTGCATCTGCCGGAGCGCTGATCTTCTTCCTTGCGATCTCCGGAATGCCTTGGTCCGGTTATTGGGGTGGGCAGGTGAATGCCGCACTTTCCAGTTCGGGCATGGGCTATCCGACCCAGCTTTGGGATGATGTTCCGGTCTCAGCCATACCGACAAAAAACGTAGTCGATCATGCCGGTTGGACCGTGGAAAATGCACCAGTTCCCACATCCACACCAAATGTATCAGGCAAGAGCGTTAGCCTTGATCAGATCGTTAAGTCTGCCAATGATGCGGGTGTTGCGCCCGGCTACGAAGTCTCCATGCCGACCGGCAGACAGGGTGTCTATACTGCCGCTATTTTCCCGGACGACATAACGAAGCAACGAACGATCCACTATGATCGGTATACAGGCAAGCCGTTGATTGATATCAATTTTTCGCAATATGGCATAGGCGGGAAAGTGATCGAGTTTGGTGTCGGCGTCCATATGGGTCAATATTGGGGCCTCGCCAATCAGATCGTCATGCTGCTGACCTGCCTTGCCATTGTTCTGACTTCGGTGACTGCAATTATCATGTGGTGGAAGCGGCGTCCTTCGGGTCGGTTGGGCGTACCACCAATGCCCTCGCAGACCAGTGTGTTTATCACTCTGACGCTTGTGATTCTCGGGTTCGGCATCGCCTTTCCGCTGACCGGCTTCGCCATACTTGCCATGCTAGTCATCGATCAACTGATCACCCGTATTCCCTCACCCCTGAAACGTGTTTTCTCATAAATATCCGAATTGGAGATCTCCTTATGAAAACCCTGTTCCGAACTGCCGCCTTTGCCCTTTTTGCTACGTCGCTGTCATTCTCGGCTATAGCACACGATCACTCCAAAATGGGCCAGAACGACGCTGCAGCCATGTCTGAAGAGATGATGGAGCCTGTAGAAGCTGGCGATTTAACCCTTAGTGATGCTTTCACCCGTGCAACTCTGCCTGGAGCGAAAGTTGGCGGCGGCTATCTCAAGATCGCCAACTCGTCCAGCGAAGCTGACCGTCTGATTGGCGGTTCAAGTCCGGCTGCCGAACGTGTTGAAGTGCATGAGATGAAGATGGACGGCAATGTCATGCAGATGCGCCAGTTGAAGGATGGCCTCGAAATACCTGCTGGCGGTAGCGCTGAACTAACCCCTGGTGGCCTGCATCTGATGCTGATGAATATCACCAAGCCATTGAAGGAAGGCGATATGATCCCCGTTACTCTTGAATTTGCCAAGGCGGGGAAGGTCGAAGTCCAATTCATGGTTGGCGCTGCAAATGCCTCAAGTATGGAGCACAACTGATGAACGTTCGTCTTCTACGTTATACTTTGTGGGCGGGTATAGCTGCTCTCTCAATCTTTCTGGTTCTTACCTATTTTAGCGGGCGCCAGACGAGTGCCCCTAAATCTGTGGAACTCGGTGCACCATTCAATCTGATTGATCAAAATGGCGCACCCATTACAGAGGCAGCGTTCAAGGGGCATCCAACCGCGCTGTTCTTCGGTTTCACCCATTGTCCGGAGGTCTGCCCGACAACGCTGTTCGAAATGGCCGGATTACTGAACACTCTTGGTGAAGAAGGAAAGGATTTGCGCGTTTTCTTCATATCGGTTGATCCGGAACGCGATACCCCGGAAGTCATGAAAGGCTATACAGCAGCCTTTACCGACCGGATAACCGGCATCACCGGGAAGCCCGAGGAAATCGACAAGCTGGTCAAGAGCTGGCGAATATACGCCAAGAAGGTGCCCACCGAGAATGGCGATTATACAATGGATCACACAGCATCTGTCATGTTGCTTGATCGTGATGCCCGCCTGAAAAGCACGATCGATTATAAAGAAAACTCGGACGTTGCCCTGAAAAAGCTGAAGCTTCTCATCGCCGGCTGATTCCCGACAGAATTGTCCTCTTTCCGCACGTGAAGTCAGAGGACAATTCACTCGAATTGACACTTCGAGAACATTTGTATACTAAAAAACTCATAATTTCCTAGAATTATTCTAAGCTATTGATATTTTTGGACGTTTTAAAAATTTAGTATTTGACATCCTGTTTTTCAGCAGCCTTTATGCAATCGTACAATGAGTACATCCCTTTGATGTCTGGGCCTTGAACCCGTTCGATTGGAGGACCTTATGATTGGTCTTTTTCTGCCACGCCAACGCGTGGTTTCTTTGCTGAGCCTTCAGCACTCGTCTTATGCTTCGGGTCCTGACAGACCTCTACGCCTGCTGTCTCATGCATTGCGCAATGGCTCACTCACCCTCGCTCGCAATATTCAGCAAGATGGGGGTCGCGATGTTTCCGCGTCTATCTGAGAATCAAAACCACACTGGTTGCTATTTTGATCGCGCCCCTGAAAAACTGGTGCTCGAGGGCTATCGCCGGTGGACTGCCGGGTTTGAAACCGGCTCTGTGGTTGCGTGGGAAATGGCCTATGGTCTCTATAGCGAGATTCTGGGCGATCGTAACGGCAATCGTGCCCTATCGGAATTATCGTACTTCATTCGCACATTGCGCCATTGCGCCTTGTGTCCCCTGAAGACATTCCCGTTTGGCTCCCACCACGTTTGCCGTGAAGAATGCATGACACTGGGCCTGATCGCAGGTCTTCAAAATTGCGACATGGTTGCAGCACGAACATGCCTTAATGCAATGGCATGTCCTTCCCGTCACGAGGAAGTCGAGAACGCTGCAATCACATTTGCCGAAACACTCGCAGAAATGGATCAAGTGCTTTTGCCTATTCCAAAGTCTGCAATCGACGACATTATTTCCCGCCCGATGCGCGCGAAATATCATTAAGGAAGGGGAGAGATCATGATCATCAGTTCACGCCGGGAACGGCAATTGTCTGTAGCAGCGACCGCTTTGCTCACCGCCGCTATTTTCGTCATGCCCATCAAAACGCCCAAGGTGGAAACCACGCGCGCCGAGCTTACAGGCTACGTCAAAATTGCTGACGCCACACCTGTCAAACTGACAGTTCGCAAGTAATCAGCGCATGCTTAGAAAAGTTGGGCCTTGAACAAGGCCCAGCCGTTCTTTTTTGCAATGGAAATAACCCCTTAAAAAACATAGACTACTATTTCTGTAGACTATGCGTATCCGGTAGAATTTTCTAATTTTTCGATATAAAAGGAATTCTTTCTAACGCCCCATTTTGAGGGGCTCTGCTACGCTTCAGTCTCAATCATACGGAGGCAGGCATGAAAAATTACCGATTATCGATAGCCTTCGCAACTGCGCTGCTTATGGCAACAGTTGCGTCACAACCAATGTCTGCAGCCTTTGCGGACACAACGCTTTTGAACGTATCTTACGATCCAACCCGCGAACTCTATAAGGATTTCAATGCGGCCTTCGCAGCCAAGTGGAAAGCTGATACAGGCGAGACTGTAACCATACAGACTTCTCACGGCGGCTCAGGCAAGCAGGCGCGTGCAGTCATTGACGGTCTTGATGCCGATGTGGTGACACTGGCACTCGAAAGCGATATTTCCGCAATTGTAGGCGCCACGAAGAAAATTAATCCAGACTGGCGGACGAAATATCCGCACAACTCTGCGCCATATACATCAACCATTGTGTTTCTGGTCCGGAAGGGAAATCCGAAAGGCATCAAGGATTGGGGCGACCTGATCAAGGACGGTGTAGAGGTCATCACACCGAATCCTAAAACATCTGGCGGTGCACGCTGGAATTATCTTGCCGCATGGGCATGGGCAAATGGCCAGTTCGGCGGTGATGAAGCCAAGATCAAAGAGTATATCGCAACACTTTTCCAGCATGTCCCTGTGCTTGATACGGGTGCCCGCGGTTCAACTACCACTTTTGCGCAGCGTGAACTCGGTGACGTTCTCCTCGCGTGGGAAAATGAAGCCTATCTTTCTCTCGACGAATTTGGTGCCGACAAGTTTGATATCGTTGTGCCACCACAGTCCATTCTCGCTGAACCGCCTGTTGCCATTGTCGATGCAAATGTCGACGCAAAAGGCACCAGGAAGGCCGCTGAAGCCTACCTTCAGTATCTCTACTCGGAAGAAGGTCAGACGCTTGCAGCGAAGCATTTCTACCGCCCGAGCGAGCCTAAACTTGTATCCGCAGATCTTCTGAAGAAACTGCCGGAGTTGAAACTGGTAACAATCGATGATCCAATCTTCGGTGGATGGGCTAAAGCACAGCCTTATCACTTTGGAGATGGCGGAACATTTGACCAGATTTACAAGCCGAAACAGTAAAAATATGAAATCCAACCTTGCAAAAGCAGGTTGGCAGCTAAACCTGGATGGAGTTGCCATATGACTCCATCCCGTTTCAAGAGGCCAAGTATCATTCCAGGATTTGGAATGACGCTTGGCTTCACGCTTGCCTACCTCGCACTTATTGTCCTTATCCCTTTGGCGGGTCTTGTATGGCGCTCAGCAGCTCTCGGCTGGGGTGGCTTCTTTAGCGTTGCCATTGATCCCCGCACTATCAATGCACTCAAGATCAGCTTTGGCACATCGCTTGTCGCGGCTCTGGTAAATGTAGTCTTTGGCGTTATCGTTGCCTGGGTTCTGGTCCGTTACCGTTTCCCCGGTCGTCGCATTATCGACGCGATTGTGGATTTGCCGTTTGCCTTGCCGACTGCTGTCGCGGGCATCGCCCTGACCGCGCTTTATGCAAAAAACGGCTGGATTGGAAAATGGCTGGAACCGCTCGGTATCAAGGTCGCATTTACACCGTTGGGCATAATCATCGCGTTGATCTTTATTGGTCTCCCGTTTGTTGTCCGGACGGTGCAGCCGGTCATGGAAGAAATCCGTAAAGAGGTTGAAGAAGCTGCCGCAACGTTGGGTGCAACCCGTTTTCAGACGATAACGCGCGTGCTTCTGCCCGGGCTCCAACCTGCCATCCTGACCGGATTTGCACTGGCATTCGCCAGAGCTGTTGGTGAATATGGATCGGTTATTTTTATCGCGGGAAATTTGCCTTATGTGTCGGAGATTGCACCATTGCTGATCGTCATTCGACTTGAAGAGTTCGATTATGCGGGTGCGACAGCCATTGCGACAATCATGCTTTCCATATCATTTTTGATGCTGTTAGTGATCAACCTTATTCAGGCGTGGAGCCGAAGGAGGTATGGCTATGGCACATGAGCAGCCTGCAACCCATGAAACTACCAAGGCATGGCACCCGGCGACGACGGAAAGCCGTACTGCCCGGTTTGTTTTCATCACTATCGCGCTAGCCTTTCTTGGCCTCTTCCTTTTGCTGCCGCTAGTCGCTGTTTTCGTTGAGGCTTTCCGCAAGGGGCCAGAAGCCTACCTTGCTGCATTTGCCGAGGCCGATGCGCTGGCGGCAATACGTCTGACCCTCTTGGTTGCGGCAATTGCCGTACCATTGAACGTTGTCTTTGGGGTCGTTGCCGCTTGGGCGATCGCCAAGTTCGAGTTCAAGGGTAAAGCCTTTTTGACAACGCTGATCGATTTGCCCTTTTCCGTGTCTCCCGTCATTTCCGGACTGGTTTATGTTCTGCTCTTTTCATCGCAGAGTGTCCTTGGACCATGGCTAAAATCACATGGAATAGAAATCCTCTTCGCTGTCCCGGGCATCGTGCTCGCAACTGTATTTGTCACATTCCCTTTTGTCGCGCGTGAGCTGATCCCGCTCATGCAGGATCAGGGCACGACTGATGAAGAAGCAGCATTGTCTTTGGGCGCAAATGGCTGGCAGACTTTCTGGCATGTCACTTTGCCCAATATCAAATGGGGCTTGCTCTACGGTGTTCTTTTGTGCAACGCCCGGGCAATGGGAGAATTCGGCGCGGTTTCGGTCGTATCAGGCCACATTCGCGGCCTGACCAATACGATGCCGTTGCATGTCGAAATTCTTTATAACGAATATAATTTTGTTGCTGCTTTCGCAGTGGCTTCGCTACTTGCGCTGCTCGCGCTGGTAACGCTCATTCTCAAGTCTCTGCTGGAGTTGAGGTATGGGGCGGAACTGCGTGCTGCCGGCGGACACTAAGGGGAATATTTATGGAAGTTCGTGTAAGTGGTGTGCGCAAGGAGTTCGACCGGTTTCCGGCGTTGCACGACGTATCATTGGATATAAACTCGGGTGAGCTTATCGCCCTTCTCGGTCCATCGGGGTCGGGTAAGACGACGCTCCTTCGCCTCATTGCTGGCCTTGAAACGCCGACGGATGGAAAAGTGTTCTTTGGCGAGGAGGACGCCTCTCTCAAATCGGTACAGGAACGCAATGTCGGGTTTGTTTTCCAGCATTATGCTCTGTTCCGCCATATGACAGTCATCGACAATGTCGGCTTCGGCCTCAAGGTGCGTCCTAGTGCCAATCGCCCGAGCAAGGAAGAAATTCGCAGACGTTCGTCAGAGCTTCTCGACTTTGTTCAGCTTTCCGGACTGGAAAAACGCTACCCGGCGCAGCTTTCTGGTGGTCAGCGGCAGCGTGTGGCACTGGCGCGTGCGATGGCCATCGAGCCGCGTGTCCTGCTTCTGGATGAACCTTTCGGCGCACTTGATGCCAAGGTTCGCAAGGAATTGCGCCGTTGGCTGCGTGAAATTCATGACAAGACCAAGCACACCACGGTTTTCGTTACCCACGATCAGGATGAGGCGCTTGAACTGGCCGATCGTGTTGTTGTGATGAGCCAAGGCAAGATCGAACAGGTTGGCACGCCGGACGAAGTATACGACCGGCCTAATTCGCCTTTCGTCTACAGCTTCATTGGGGAGTCCAGCTCGCTTGATGTAAGTGTAAAAGCGAAAACGCTCTATCTTGGTAATGAAGCACTCGACCTGCGAAGTGACCAAGCGGATGGCGATGGCGTTCTCTATTTCCGCCCGCATGATGTGGAACTGGTCGAGGGATCGGAAGCCAGCATAAATGGGATAGTGGTTGCCAGCCGCCGCGTGGGCGCAACCCGCCGCGTAGAACTTGAGATTGACGGTACTGATAATCGCGTCGAGGTTGAAATCCCGGCCGACCATCCTGCGAAAGTGGGCTCTCCACTCGGATTCCTGCCAAAACATTGGCGTGTCTTTCGAAAGACCGACTAAAAATTAAATTTCAAAGCCGGAATTTTCGAATTCCGGCTTTTTTGTTTGGCAGACAATTTGAAGCCTTTTGGTGGTTTCGGAGTCATTTTGTTTATTTTTGCCCGCTATCCGAGCGGCCATACATAATTCGTTATGGCAATCTGACTCATTTTCATCAAAACTGATCGGTAACAATCAAAGTGGTGATAGCGTCATTGCTCTGAACCGATTAGATCGTAAAATGCCGTCTTATATTGCAATCCCGAAGATTTTTTTCTTCCAACCGAAACGAAGCAAATGCCCTCATTAAGCTTTTTTCCAGCGTTCGCATCTCAGAAGAAAACCGTCGGCCAGATTTTTTCTGTTCAGCCGAACCCTATCCGGGCACATTATAAGTCGATTGACGATATCCGCGATCTCGGAGCACGGGTCGCGAAGGGCGAAGATGTCCGCCTGCCCGACTATGAGCCGATGGTTTTCGAACAGAGAACCGTTGAGAACGCACGGTTGATCTTACACTCTTACCGCTCTTCGGATGCGGCCGCCCGTAAAGGCGAAACCATTACTCCGGCGGCTCAATGGCTGCTCGACAATTACTATCTCGTTGATCAGAACATTCAGCAGGTCGAACGCGATCTACCCAAGAAGTTCATTCGCCAGCTACCCTCTCTGGTCAGCCAGCCGGGTGTACCGCGCGTCATGGCGCTGGCATGGCTTTATGTGGCCCATACGGACAGTCAATTTTCGCTGAACAGTCTCAGCGCGATTGTTGAAGGCTTCCAGACGGTCGAACCGTTACACATCGGTGAATTGTGGGCGCTTCCCTCCGCCGTGCGCTTCATCCTTATCGAAAATGCGCGCCGCCTTTCGCTACGTGTCGAACGTGCACGGCGCATGCGCGCCTATGCGAACAGCGTTGCCGATGAGATCACGCTGAACGCAGACAAAGATACCCTGCCGCAACTTCTGGAGCAGTATACCACTGCAGCACGCGACAGTACCTTTGCAACGCATCTTCTTTATCGCCTGCGTGGCGGCGCGATGCATTCCGGTGCGGCAGTCGCATGGCTGGAAGAAGTTCTGGAAAAGAACGGCAGCGATGCCGAAGATGCGATTATTCAGGAGCACACACGCCAATCTACCGGCGGCGTGACAATGGGAAATCTCATTCGCAGCTTGAAGGCCATTGATGACGTTGACTGGATTACATGGTTTGAAACAGTCAGCGGCGTCGATGCTGTCCTGCGTGAGAATTCAAACTTCGATGCGCTCGATTTTCATTCCCGCAATGCCTATCGCGTCGCCATCGAAAAGATCGCCCGCCGTTCAGGCAAGAGCGAGAACGATATCACACAGGTCGCGCTCGAACTCGCGCACAAGAGTGCAGAGCAAACTGGCGGCGAAGGCGGTGTCCCGGAACAGCGCAAACGCGATGTGGGCTATTATCTGGCAGGCGACGGTCGTCCGGAGCTGGAAGCAAACTGCGGTTACACGCCAACCATCATGCTGCGTTGGGTGCGTTTTTACAGAAACCTCGGCTTGGCCGGTCTGTGGGTTCCGGCTTCCATTTTCTCGATCGCTATATTGCTGGTCGTGCATTATTGGCTGACCCGAGCCGGTCTGCCGCGTGATCAGGTTCTGCTGTTTACAATTCTGGCAGTGTTTCCAACCATGGAAACCGCAAATGGCTTCGTAAACTGGATCATTCCAATGTTTATGCCGCCAACGCGACTGATCGGTTTCGAATACAAGAACGGTCTGCCACCTGAGGCAAAAACGCTCGTAGCTGTTCCAACTTTGATCACTTCACGCGATTCCGTGGATGAGCATATCCGTAACCTGGAAGTGCATTATCTGACCAACCCGCGCGGTGAAGTTTATTTTGCATTGCTCACCGATTGGGCTGACAGCAAGGTCGAGCAGACCGATGATGATCTGGACATTCTTGATTACGCTCGTGAGAAGATCACTGCACTCAACAGCCACTACACCCAAAGCAACCCTCGCTTTTTCCTCCTTCATCGCAAACGCCTGTTCAACGCTCAGGAAAACCGTTGGATGGGTTGGGAGCGCAAGCGCGGCAAATTGCATGAGCTTAATCTGCTTCTGCGCGGCGACAAGGATACGACTTACTTCCCCTCAAACGAGGAAGTGCCGACCGACATCAAATTCGTGATGACGCTGGACTCCGATACACGCCTTACACCGGATTCAGTCAACCGCCTTGCCGGCAAGCTTATTCACCCCCTCAATCGCCCGATTTATAGTGAAAAGGCCGGGCGCATTGTCAGCGGTTACGCCATTCTTCAGCCGCGCGTTACACCATCTTTGACGACCGGTGATGACGCCTCCTTCCTGCAACGTGTGTTCTCGGTCAATCGCGGCATTGATCCTTACGTCTTTGCAGTTTCAGACGTCTATCAGGATGTTGTTGGTGAAGGCACGTTCACGGGCAAGGGTCTGTACGACATTGATTTCTTCGAACTTGCCCTTGATGGTAAAATTGCTGAAAACACAATTCTGAGCCACGATTTGCTTGAAGGCGGTTATGCCCGCGCAGCTCTGGTCAGCGATGTGGAGGTCGTTGAAGACTATCCTACCGGCTATAATGTGGACATTTCGCGCCACCATCGCTGGACGCGTGGTGACTGGCAGTTGTTGCCTTACCTTTTCAGCACCAAACCGGGTATTACCGCCGTTACCCGCTGGAAGATGGTAGATAATCTACGCCGTTCGCTGACGCCGGTTTTCTGGATTCTGGCCTCAATTGCCGCTTGGACTCTCTTGCCTCCGGGCATTGCCGCCTTGTGGCAATTCTTCATGATTTTCAGCATGTTCATCGTGCCAACGATGATCCTGTTCACCAATCTCGTGCCCACGGATATGAACCTTTCGCTGAAGGGCCATTTCCAAGCCATCCTGACTGACATATTTGCCGGTGCTGCGGATATCGCGCTGCGTATTACCTTTATCGCCAATATGGCCTGCCTTATGGCCGATGCGATTGCGCGTACTCTGTACCGCCTGTTTGTCTCGCGAAAAAACCTCTTGGAGTGGCGTGCCGCCGCGCAAGCCAAGACAAGTTCGCCAGATACTTTGCAATATTACACCCGGCTTATGTGGCCAGCGGTCATTGTTGCTTTGGTTGCAATCATCCTGCCTCTCGCAGGTCATAGTCGGGCCTGGATGCTTGCCGTGCCGTTTGCCGCTATCTGGTTTTTCTCGCCAGTTATTGCCTGGCTCGTCAGCCGCTCTGCAAAGCCGTTGGACGATCTGATCGTCCGTTCATCCGACAAGGGCGAACTACGCCGCTTTGCCCGCCGCACCTGGCACTATTACGATACATTCGTTACCAAGGAGCAGAACTTTATTCCTCCGGATAATTTTCAGGAGGACCCGCATCCGGTTATCGCGACGCGCACATCACCAACCAATATCGGCATGTATCTGCTCTCGACTGTCGCAGCCCGTGACTTCGGCTGGATCAGTTTCAATGAGACCCTGACGCGCATTGGCGACACGATCGATACTCTCGAGAAAATGGAGAAGTATCGCGGCCATCTCTACAACTGGTATGAAACGACAACGCTTCGCCCGTTGCTGCCGCTTTATGTTTCGGCGGTGGATAGCGGCAATCTTGCCGGTCATCTCGTGGCTCTTTCTTCCGCTTTGGAAAAATGGGCTGAAGCGCCATCCGTCTATCTTCAAAGTGAACTCGACGGCATTCTGGACGTGAGTGATATCCTTGAAGAGACGGTCGCCGAAATTCCTGATGACCGCCGCGTTCTGCGGCCTCTGCGCCGACGCCTTGAGGAACGTGTAGCGAATTTCCGCCGTGCGATCACAACGATCAAGGAAGAACCGGAAACAGCATCTCTTCGGACAATTAACCTTTCGCTGTTCGCTGGCGATATCCAACGCCTGACTGAGGAACTGCATGGCGAACTGGAGACTCCGATAAGTCTCACGGCAAATGAGTGGGCATTGCTTCTGGTCAAGACTTGCCAAGGCCACACAGACGATGCGATGGGCGGTCACGAAAGCACTGATGTGTTACGCGAAAGGCTCGTTTCGCTTGCCACACGCGCCCGCCAATTGGCATTCGATACTGACTTCACGTTCCTGGAACGGAAGGAACGCCGCCTGCTGTCTATCGGCTTCCGGGTTGAAACAAACGAACTTGATGCCAGCTGCTACGACCTTCTGGCATCCGAAGCACGTCTGGCTAGCCTTTTTGCCATTGCGAAGGGCGATATACCTGTCGATCATTGGTTCAAGCTTGGTAGATTGCTGGTCCCCGTTGGCTGGCGCGGAGCTTTGATATCCTGGTCAGGCTCCATGTTCGAATATCTGATGCCGCCGCTGGTCATGATCGAGCCTCTTGGCTCAATGCTTGATCAGACCAACAAGCTGATCGTTCAACGTCAGATCGAATATGGCGAATCCAAGGGGTTGCCATGGGGCATTTCGGAAGCTGCCTACAATGCGCGCGATCCGGAGATGAACTACCAATACACCAATTTCGGCGTGCCCACGCTCGGTCTGAAGCGCGGCCTTTCGAAAAACTACGTTGTCGCGCCCTATGCCAGCATCATGGCCAGCCAGTATCAGCCGGCAGCCGCTGTCCAAAACCTGAATCGCCTGCGCGCGATGGGGGCACTTGGTAAATACGGCTTCTATGATGCCGTCGACTTCACCAAGTCGCGCGTTCGCGAAGATGAGGAATATGCGATCGTTCGTAACTACATGGCGCATCACCACGGCATGTCGATTGTTGCGGTCAACAATGTTGTCTTCGAAGGCCGCATGCGCGAACGCTTCCATGCTGATCCCGTTATTGAAGCGGCAGAGCTTCTGCTGCAGGAAAAGGCACCACGCGAAATTCCGGTATTGCAGGCCAAGGCCGACAATCCCATGCGTAAAGCCGTTGAAAGCTCGGAAGAGCCCGCGTCCATCCGCTACATCCCGAACCCGATGACCGCTCCACGTGCAACACAGATGATGTCGAATGGACATTACTCGGTGATGGTTACGGCAAATGGTGGGGGTTACAGCCGTTGGAATGGCTTGGCGATAACCCGCTTCCAGCCCGATCCCATTGAAAGCGGATACGGCACATTCCTTTTCCTCCGCGATATGGAAAACGGCGAATGGTGGTCTGCCACCAGCGATCCAGTCCGCCTGGCGGGAGAAAAAAGCACAACGATCTTCACCGACTACAAAGCGGAGTTTATCAAGGAGACCGGCACGATCCACTCCACAGTGGAAACCATCGTCGCTTCTGATTCCGATGGTGAAGGACGCCGTATTGTCATTACCAATACAGGCACCAAGGACCGCATAATTGAAGTTACGTCCTATGCCGAATTGGTACTGACCAATGACGATACCGACACAGCGCATCCGGCTTTTGCGAAAATGTTCGTGGAAACCGAAATTGATGAACGAGGCGATGCCATTTATGCGACGCGTCGCAAACGCGGTGCGGACGATCCCGATATTCATGTTGCCCATGTGGTCAGCGATGGCTCCGGTGCAATGCGTGAAGTGCAGGTGGAAACTGATCGCCGTGCCTTTATCGGTCGGGGACGCTCCCTGCACAATCCAGTAGCGTTCGACGAGGGCGTTACCCTGAGTGGCAGCCATGGCTTCGTCCTGGATCCGATTGCCTCTTTACGCTGCCGTGTCCGGGTTCCGGCGCATAAGAAAGTAACGCTGGTATTCTGGACCCTTGTACGGCCAAATCGCCAGGAGCTGGAGGAAGTGGTTGCCCGCTTCCGTCACCCGGATTGTTTTGCCCGCGAATTCTCCTTGTCGTGGACGAGTTCTCAGGTGCGTCTGCATCACATCGGCATCAACCCCGACGAAGCGGCCGTGTTCCAGCGGGTAGCGACAAACCTGATCTACCCGGAAAAATCCTTGCGGTTGCCTTCCAGCAGCATTGCCAGTGGATTGGGCAGCCAATCCGAACTTTGGCCAATGTCGATATCAGGCGATTTCCCGATCCTTGCTCTTCGTATCGACGATGAAGCCGATATGGAAACACTGAGAAATATTCTGAAAGCGCACGAATATTGGCGTGCAAAGGGACTGGTCGTTGATGTTGTTGTCATCAATGAGCGCTCATTTTCCTACGCCCAGGATTTCCAGCGTGGTTTGGAAGCCATGTGCGAAAACAGCCGTGCACGCGGCGGACAGTATGGACCTCGCGTTCATATATTCACCGTGCGCAAGGATCAGATGAGCGATGCCAGCTACAACACATTGCTGGCTTCAGCTCGCATCGTTCTGCACGCGCAGAATGGCTCTCTGTCCGAGCAGTTGAACCGCGTCACGGAGTTGGCTGCCGAAGCGCTTCCCGTGCCTGATGCCAAAGGGAAAGCTCTGATTGAGGCTGAGGCAGACGATCTGCGAGGAATTGCTCCGGCCCCGAGCCAGCTTTTGAGCAAGGCTCGCCCCAAGATTTCAGGAGATGATCTGCAATTCTGGAATGGTTTTGGCGGATTTGATATGGCGAGCGGCGAATATGTCGTGCGTCTGGGTGGGCTCACCTGCACGCCTCAGCCGTGGATCAATGTGATCTCCAATTCAGGTTTCGGCTTTCACGTGTCAGCGGAGGGAGCAGGCTTCACATGGTCGGGCAACAGCCGCGACTATCAATTGACCCAGTGGTCGAATGATCCTGTCATCAACCGCTCGGGCGAAGCTATTTATGTTGTAGACCTTGATAAGAACACAGCATTCGCACCTACCGCGTCGGTTCTGCGGGACCCTTCAGTTCAATATGAGACCCGCCACGGACAGGGCTATTCAACGTTCCTTTCCAAGCACGGTAATGTCGGACTTGAATTGACCCATACGGTCGATCCGGTACTGCCAGTAAGGGTATCCAGTCTTAAAATAACCAACCACGGCGGATCGCCTAAGCAGCTACGCGTTTACGGTTTTGTCGAGTGGATGCTTGGCAATGTCCGTGCGAAGACGGCTCCCTTTATCGTGCCATCATATGATGCGGAGAAGGGCGTTCTGTTTGCCCGGAATCCTTATGGTGTCGAGCGGCGCAACCAGATGGCTTTCTACGCAAGCAGCGTAAAGCCACAGTCCGTCACTGCTGATCGAACCGAATTTTTCGGCAATCTCGGTTCTGTGGAGCGCCCTGCCGCAGTTCTTCAAGCGAAGTCATTATCCAACCTCGTCGAGGCTGGTGGCGACCCTTGCGCTGCACTGGCGGTGGATATCGAGCTTGCTCCCGGCGAGACCAAAGAAGTGCTCTTCTATATGGGTGATACGGGAAATGCTGAAGATGCAGGCAAAATACTTGCCGAGCACAGCACCCGGTCATTCGAAGATACATTATCGGCCTCCAAAGCTATCTGGGCCGACTTCCTTGACGGTCTCCAAGTCGACACGCCGGATGATGCATTCAATGTCATGGTCAATCGCTGGCTGCCCTATCAGAGCCTGGCTTGCCGTATCTGGGCACGCTCGGCCTTCTATCAAGCCAGTGGTGCATTTGGCTTCCGCGACCAGCTGCAAGACACACTGTCCATGCTGATCCTCAATCCTGAACTCGCCCGCAAGCAGATATTGAATGTCTCGGCGCGGCAGTTCAAGGAAGGCGATGTCCAGCATTGGTGGCTTCCAACCACCGGCGCCGGCGTGCGGACGAAAATTTCCGACGATGTGGTCTGGCTTGGCTATGCAATTGCCCATTACACCTCCGTAACGGGCGACATGAGCATTCTTGATGAGCAGATCGCCTTTATCGAAGGACGCGCTCTGGAAGAAGCTGAGCACGATGCCTTCTACCAACCTACAATTTCCAGCGAGATCGTCAGCGTTTATGAGCACGCCGCCAGAGCGCTGGACCTTGCAGTTGCACGAACTGGTACCAACGGCTTGCCGTTGATGCTGACGGGCGATTGGAATGACGGCATGAACCGCGTTGGCGAAGATGGAAAAGGTGAAAGCATCTGGCTTGGCTGGTTCCTTATCAGCACATTGCGGGATGTTTTACCTATCGCTGAGCGATACAAGGATGCGGAGCGTGTAAAGCGCTGGCAGGCGCATATTGAAAGCCTCAAGGCTTCGTTGGAAAAGAATGGCTGGGATGGCGAATGGTATCGCCGTGGCTATTTCGATGATGGTTCACCGCTGGGTTCCAAGACTAGCGAAGAGTGTAAGATCGACTCGATTGCACAGTCCTGGAGTGTGCTTTCCGGTTACGGTGATCCTGATCGGGCCAAGCAGGCAATGAACTCTGTTGCTACCCATCTGATTGACGAGGAAGCACAGGTTATCAAGCTGTTCACTCCACCGTTCAACAAGTCGCGCCATGATCCGGGTTACATCAAAAGCTATCCAGTTGGTGTTCGCGAGAATGGCGGTCAATACACGCACGCAGCAACGTGGGCGGTTCTTGCCATGGCAAAACTCGGCAATGCTGATGAAGCCTATCGTTGGTTCAGCATGCTCAATCCTGTCAATCACTCGCTTGATCCAGACAAGGCTGAATCATATCGCGTCGAACCTTATGTCGTTGCTGCAGATGTTTACTCGGTTGATCCCATGCGCGGTCGCGGCGGATGGACTTGGTATACCGGTTCTGCCGGCTGGCTATACCGCGTCGCAACGGAAGGCATTCTCGGCATTACCCGGAAAGCCGACCACTTGTTCGTAGATCCCGCGCTACCGTCGAAATGGAAGAGTTTCAGCTTCGTGCTGCGCAATGGCGACGCCCGCTACACGGTTGAGGTCAAGCCACTTTCCAGCGGAACCAAAAAAGTTACAGTCAATGGCAAGAAGCTGACAAAAATCGACGATGGTATCCCGATGGAAAAATCCGGTGAGCATAAGGTAATCGTAGAGGTGCCCTCAGCGAGCTGATCCTCTCTCGATATTAATTCATCTTGATCGCCGCCAGTGAGATTCACTGGCGGCGATTTTTTGTTTATGAGCACTCTTCTCAGTTGAGAAAATTTGCAACTGGAAGCGATCTGACGCATATTCCAGTCATGAAACATGCTTCGAACCAGAAACCGGAATATGAGAAAGAATTGCGTAAAGCTGGTGTGCGTATCACACGGCCACGGCGCATCATTCTGGATATATTGAGCTCAACGGAAGATCACCCGGATGCAATGAAGATTTTTCATCGCGCCATCGAGATCGATAACAGTATCTCGCTATCGACTGTCTATCGAACCATGAATTTGCTGGAGGATTTGGGCGCGATACACCGCCATGCTTTCAACGGCGGCCCGTCACGCTTTGAACAGGCCCACGGTGACCATCACGACCACCTGATCGATATCGATACCGGTGCCGTGATAGAATTCAAATCGGATAAGATCGAGAAACTTCAGGAAGAAATCGCCAAATCACTCGGTTATGACATCGTGCATCACCGACTTGAGCTTTATGCGCGGAAGACTGAACAAAAATAATAAAAAGCCGCCTCGAAGGCGGCCTTTTCAAAGTATGTGCTATAAACGATCAGGCGGCGTTTGACGCGGGTTGCGAAGTCAGCAATTCGTAAAGCAGGCTGGCGTCGTGCGCAGTGCGCAATTTGGCAATCCGCTCGGGATCGCGCAACATTCTGGCAATGCGCGACAGAGCCTTCAAATGATCGGCCCCGGCATTTTCCGGAGCAAGCAAGAGAAACACTATATCCACGGGTTGGTCGTCCAACGCTTCAAAATCGACAGGCGTATCCAACTGGGCAAAAACCCCGGCAATACGCTTTACACTGTTGATCTTGCCGTGTGGAATGGCAATGCCATTGCCGACACCTGTCGATCCAAGACGCTCGCGTTGCAAAACCGTGTCGAAAACCTCGCGCTCGCTCAATCCGGTCAGGGCAGCTGCCTTTTCCGACATGATCTGCAAGAGTTGCTTCTTGGAATTGACTTTCAATGCGGGCAGGACAGCGTCGGGCTGAATGAGATCACCCAGATCCATTATCTCTCTTCCTTCCAGTTACCGTCCGCACCGTTTGGCGTGCGGACGGTAGTTCATTTCGCCATGAACTTGTTTTTGTTTATCGGGATACGGCTTGATCACCCACAGTTGATGGGTCGATCCAGCCAATATTCCCGTCTGCGCGGCGATATACGATATTAACCTGTGTACTACCAGCATTGCGGAACACAACAACCGGACTATCTTTCAAATCCAGTTCCACGACGGCAGATGCAACGCTCATGCTTCTCAATGCCATCGACGTTTCTGCGACAATAGTGGGAGCATAATCTTCTGGAATATCCTCATCTTCATCAGGCACTGGGGCCATTACGCGATAAGAAACATCGTCGAAAACGCCATTCGATCCGGGCGCTTGATGAGATTTCAGGCGGCGCTTATAGCGACGCAACCGCTTGTCCACACGCTCGCCGGCAGTATCGAAAGCCAATTGAGGATCCTGCGCTTCGCCAGCAGCCTGCAACACTGTTCCGGTATCGAGGCGCACAAGACAATCTGCAATAAATCGGGAGCCCTGTTTTTCCACTGTGACATGGCCAGAATACCCGCCACCAAAATATTTGGTGACCATTTCTGCCATCCGCTCTTCAATTTTAACGCGGAAAGCGTCGCCGATATCCATATGTTTTCCAGATACACGCAGACTCATGATACCTCACCTTCATTGTGATTTTCATTGCCCGATTCAATCTACACTGTTGTTTCGAATCGAGCAAAGACATCCCGCAAAATCATGCGGGCGATCAATCACATTTCACTTTCCTGATGTTCCATTCAAAGGCGCGCTTAAGCTCCATCGTCGCAATTATCAGCGCTTCGCTCTCCCTGACCGGACTTCTTTTGGTCCAGTTCATTTGCCCACTGCGAGCAATCCTACACGTGGTGACGCAATGAATCCAGACCTTACATTGCTCTTGGCGGCGGAAGCCTCAGCTTTTTTCTCACGGCGCCGTTGAACCGAGGAAGAGATGTTCATGGCTTCGCGATATTTGGCAACGGTGCGGCGTGCAATATCGATATTCTTTTCCTTCAACATGTCGACAATTGTATCGTCCGAAAGGATCGAATCCACCGATTCAGCATCAATAAGCAGCTTGATCTGATGCCTTACAGATTGCGAGGAATGCTGGTCAGCGCCCTCATTGGCAGCAATAGCGGCGTTGAAAAAGTAGCGCAGTTCGAAAACTCCGCGCTTTGTGAGCATGTATTTATTGGTGGTCACGCGGCTGACGGTAGACTCATGCATACCGATAGCGTCTGCAACATTACGAAGATTGAGGGGTTTCAAGTGCGCAACGCCGTGCAAAAGAAACTGCTCCTGCTGGCGAACTATCTCACCTGCAACTTTGAGAATGGTTTGTGCGCGTTGATCAAGACTGCGAACAAGCCAGTTGGCATTCTGCATACACTCTCCGAGGAACGTCTTCTCATCAGGAGATGTTTTTGCCTTCATTATCGTTGCGTAATAGCTGTTATTGACCAGTACTCGCGGCAAGGTCTCAGCGTTAAGCTCTATCCGCCAGCTACCATCGGGATTCTGGTCAACCTGAACATCGGGAATAATGCTGTCCGCGGTGCCGGAGGAGAATGCAGTTCCAGGCTTGGGGTCGAGCAGTTGAATTTCTCTGAGCATATCAATAATTTCCGCATCACCAACGCGGCAGAGTTTTTTCAAACTGTGAAAATCCCGCTTGGCAAGCAGCTCGAGATTTCTGATCAGTATCTCCATCGCAGGCGAGAGACGGTTTCTGGCACGCAGCTGTAGCCGCAAGCATTCTGCAAGATCGCGTGCAAACAATCCTGCAGGTTCGAAACCCTGCAGGACGCAAAGCAACTTTTCTATATGCTCAACAGTCGAGCCAAGTCGCGCGGCAAGTTCGGTAATATCGCCGCGAAAATATCCGATTTCATCAACCTGATCAGCAAGTTCAGCAGCAATCAACCGATCTGCAGTTTTATCGAAAGCGAAAATGATCTGCTCCCGAATATGGTCCTGCATATTTGGCTGCGCTGCCGTTACCTGCTCAAGGTTATAATTTTCTCCACCGGATGATATGTAGCCATCGCCAGCAGAAGACTTCCATTGGGAAGCAAGATCGCCTCCAATGAAATCATGACTACCGGGATCATCGGGGAAAATGTTCTCGAGCGAACTGTCAAACGTATCGGACATTGAGCTTGAGCTGGTTCCTTCGCCGCTCTTTAGCCAGGAACTATCGGTCTCATCAGAGGAGAAATCGTCGGTATGTCTTTCGTTTTCGACATATTCCTGGTGACCGCCGTCCGACGCATAACCCGCATTGGTATCACCCCCGCCAAATGAGATGGCGTCGTCTGATTTATCCAGTTGTTCTAGTAACGGGTTTTTTTGGATTTCCTGCTCAATGAACTGTTCGAGCTCGATATGCGTCAATTGCAGCAGCTTTATCGACTGCATCAGCAATGGCGTCATCACCAGCGATTGGGTTTGCCTCAAATCGAGTTTCGGCGACAGTGCCATAATATACGCAGCTACTCCTGACGGAATTTAATACCATCATACAGAAGTGGCCCAATCCTTGCTTGTCAATTGAAAAGCTTCAAAAGCTCGTATAATCACGCTATTTTCAACCGAGACGCGTGCGTAAATTGAGATTTTCTTCTCACCAAGTGAGTAATTGGCTCAATCAGAGCTTAAATTCGTCACCGAGATAAAGTCGGCGCACGTCAGGGTTGGCAATTATTTCGTCCGGACGGCCATGGGTCAAAACCTGGCCCGCATGAATGATATAAGCCCGATCAATGAGCTTAAGAGTCTCACGGACATTATGGTCTGTGATCAAAACACCAATGCCACGACCGGTCAGGTGCCGAACCAATTGCTGGATATCTGCGACGGCAATTGGATCGACACCTGCAAACGGTTCGTCGAGCAACATGAAGTTTGGCCGTGATGCCAATGCGCGGGCAATTTCAAGACGCCTGCGTTCGCCACCTGAAAGGGAAATCGCGGGAGCTTTGCGCAAATGAGCAATGTGAAACTCTTCCAAAAGGGAGTCCAGTTCCTGCGCTCGTGCATGCCGGTCTTTTTCGACGACCTCAAGCACAGCCTTGATATTGTTTTCCACAGACAATCCACGAAAAATCGAGGCTTCTTGCGGAAGATAGCCGATACCGAGTCGTGACCGCCGGTACATTGGCATCGTGGTAACGTCGAAGCCGTCGATTTCGATTGTGCCCTTGTCGACGGGTACGAGTCCGGTCACCATATAAAAACAGGTGGTCTTGCCAGCGCCGTTAGGACCAAGAATACCAACTGCCTCGCCAGAGCGAACCCCGAAGGAAACACCATTGACAACCTGACGGCCATTGTAGCTCTTCGTAATACCGCGAGCTACCAGAGTGCCTTTCATGCGATCTACCGCAGAAGGATCAGCCGGACGCTTCTCCTGTGAAACACTGGAGTTTGGTCGCGCGGCATTCTTGCTGGGTGAGCGGCGTGAAAATAGGGACACTTACGATTCTTCCGGCAGTTTTAATTCTTTTGCGCGTTTTTAGGCGCTACGACAATTGAAACGCGTCCGGTCTGACCGCTCTTGCAACTTTCCAACTGAGCTTCACCAGTCTTCAACTGGGCAGTGAGCTTGCACCCGACGGCTACGTTGTCGCCTTGAGAGAGTACAACCTTACTGCCGGTCAGTACCAATACCTCGGTTTTCATATCGAACGTACCGCGATCGCCTGTCGCAACCTGATCTTCGGATTTGACGTAAACCTTGTCGCTAACTTCAAGATGATCAATATCCTGCGCACCTGCGCCAGCCACGCCTGCCGATACTTTGGAGGGCTCTGCATTTGCGGCATCTTTATTGCCGCCCTTGACGTAATAGACGACCATTGAGCCCGCTTTTAAGAGCGTTGCGCCCTGAACGACAGTCACATTCCCTGTGAATGTCGCAGTGCCTGCATCATTATGCAGCACAACCTTGTCGGAATCGATTTGAATTGGTTGGTCGCCGGATAGCTTTATGCCACCGGGCGCTGCATCTGGAGTCTGCTGCGCCATGGCAGGGACAACCAATGAGGACGCCAATAAACTCATTGAAACAGATGAGATCCTGATCAGTTTCGCCCCGAAAGACATCGTTTTCTCTCCTAATCCGAGAAATTTCTTCAAAATAACAATCGCCAACCGTAAATCAGTTTGACGATTTTACCTCATTGCCACCTTCTTGCAGCTTTGTCGGTTGAATGACAAGCCTTACACGCTTTTCAAACGTCACTACTTTACCACCATCAGTGATCTGCATACTATCGGCGACAATGCTGCCGTTACGATTTTTAACGCTGACCGGGTCATTGGTAGACATTGTATTCCCGGCAATATCAATATCAGCAGATTGCAACTGAGCCGTAATACCGTCTGAAGTGACCAGCGATATTTCACTGTCGAGTTTCAGTTGCCTGTTGGCATTGTCGAATACACCTGACTTTGCTTTCACTTCGGCGCGCATCTCTTTGCCGATCGGGATTTCTGCGTCAATACCTTCCAGCGATATGACCGAACTGTTTCCAACCTGCTGCAAAGCCCTCACAGCGCTCATTTTGTAGGGAAGTTTGTCTTTGGTGAAGCCGTCAAGCTTGGGATTGGTCATCACAAGCTTGCCATCCTCTATCCCGGCGCCGTCCAGTGCAATATTGTTTGGGACGCCGGAAGCCGAAAAGAACGTAAACCACGAGAATACCGCCGCGCCAACAAGTGCAATTGCCGGCAACGAGAACTTCAGTAGCCGCACACGGCGCGAATGACGTTCAGCAGCCTTGAAGACAGTCGAATCCTTGTCGGATGCAGCAAACTGCCGTGCAACCGTAGCATGATGCTCGGCGTCCGCGGCGGCATTGCGCGCACCATTGATATCGGTTTTTTCAATAGACATAGGTTGGTTGCTGTTACCGTTTATAATATTTCTAGCTAGTTCAACGCCAATATGGTTATTTTTCGATGAAATAGACGCGTTTTAGAGCACACGCGGTGCGTGCAAGGACAAGTATGCGGTCAGGTGGCCAGTTACAAGGTCAATTTACCAATACACTTATCCTCACTAGTCGATTGAGACGGCATGTCTGGACTTCCACCGGATGATATCGCAGAAGAGTATCACATACATCGGCGAAATGGACGAAAATGATGGCCAACACAGCAGACGCAATTATTGACCGACGCAAACTACGGCGGAAAGTGACATTCTGGCGTGTTGCTGCTCTGCTGCTGGCAGTGCTTGCTGTGATAGCACTCTACCTCGTTACTACCGGCCCGGAAGCCTATACGAGCAAGTCCGTTCCACATATTGCGAAAATACGCGTTGAGGGAACGATCCTCGAAGATGAAGAACTGCTCAAGCGTTTGAAAGATATCGGCGAGTCCGACGCTGTAAAAGGTGTGATCGTCTCCATCGATTCACCTGGCGGCACCACCGCCGGCGGCGAAGCAATCTATGAGGCTGTTCGCAAAATTGCTGAAAAGAAGCCTGTGGTGGCACAGGTCGGCACCCTGGCCGCTTCAGCCGGATACATGATTGCCATTGCAACAGATCACATTGTTGCGAGGCAATCCTCCATCGTCGGTTCGATCGGTGTATTGTTTCAGTACCCGGACATATCCGAACTTCTGACAAAGGTCGGTGTCAAAGTCGAAACCATCAAATCCAGCCCGTTAAAGGCCGAACCCAACTTCTTTAATCCTGCCAGCGACGATGCCAAGGCGATGATCCATCGCATGATCATCGATTCCTACAACTGGTTTGTCGGACTTGTCGAAAACCGTCGTAAGTTCAGCCACGAGCAGGCTTTGGCGCTCGCCGACGGCTCCGTCTTTACGGGGCGCCAAGCGGTGGAGAACAAACTCATCGATGCGCTCGGCGGTGAAGAGAAGGCTCTTGACTGGCTTGCCGGAAAAGGAGTGGATGCGCAACTTAAAGTAGTGGAATGGAAGCCGGTCCAGAAGTCGACTTTCGGTTCGCTTTTCTCACAATCCGCAATGAAGATGGTCGCCAAACTTCTTGGTTTGCCCGAGTCCAGCACCGGAATTCTTGACGAAATAACAGGAGACAGGATGTTTCTTGACGGACTCGTTTCGGTTTGGCACGTTGACGGCAAGCCCTCAGGGGCGCAATAAGCTATTCGCATATAAGATCAGTAGCATAGTCCACATTGACTGTGTATCCTGGTCTCAAAACCAGAAGGGAATTTTGCTGTGATCAAATCAGAGCTCGTGCAAATAATTGCCAACCGCAATCCGCACTTATTCCAGCGCGATGTGGAGAATATTGTCGGCGCAATCTTCGATGAAATCACCGATGCCCTTGCCGAAGGTAATCGTGTCGAATTGCGCGGCTTTGGCGCATTTTCCGTGAAAAACCGACCTGCCCGCAGCGGACGCAACCCGCGGACGGGTGAAAGCGTTGATGTCGAAGAAAAATGGGTACCGTTTTTCAAAACCGGCAAAGAACTACGCGACAGGTTGAATGCAAACGGCTGAACGCGCAATTTAGCAAGCAAGCAAATGAGGCTCTGACATGATTAATCGCGTGGTCGCCGTACTTGTTCTCGTACCGATCGCGATAGTTCTGATCGCCCTGTCGGTTGCCAATCGTGGCCATGCCCTGTTCACGATTGACCCATTTAATCCAGGTAATCCGGCACTGTCTTATTCGGCACCGCTGTTTGTCTGGTTATTCGCCGCTTTGATCATCGGGCTCATCATTGGCAGTCTCGTTACCTGGTCCAATCAGGGCAAACACCGCAAGCTGGCCCGGCAGCGCAAGCTTGAGGCGGAAATGTTGCGTAAGGAAGCGCGCAAGGCAACAACTGAAACCGCCTCGACGCCAAACCTGCCCTCACTGCATTAAATTCTACCTTCTACCAAGGACTCGTAATGAAACTCGTCTCCCCTGCTGAGGTCGATTCCTTATTGAATTGGCCTGACATGATCAGTGCAATCGAATTGGCTTTTCGCCAAGGCATGATCCAACCGGTACGGCACCATCACACTGTTGATCGACCGGACGGGGCCGCCTCGACATTGCTGCTCATGCCCGCATGGTCGGATTTTGATGCGTTGGGCGACTCTTCCAAGGGCTATATGGGTGTAAAGAT
Organism: Phyllobacterium sp. YR531; assembly: GCF_000282595.1. Classification (GTDB taxonomy): domain Bacteria; phylum Pseudomonadota; class Alphaproteobacteria; order Rhizobiales; family Rhizobiaceae; genus Phyllobacterium. The sequence goes on along the minus strand of NZ_AKIZ01000030.1, from coordinate 53,135 downwards.
TGTCACTGTTTCACCGGACAATGGAGCTGTCTCGAAACCTGCTGTGATGGGTGTTTATTTGTTGCTTGATGGCAAGACCGGTGAACCAAGGGCGTTGATAGATGGCCAGCGCCTCACATTATGGAGGACAGCTGGTGCTTCGGCACTTGCTGCACGGTATCTCGCTCGGAAAGATGCATCACGGCTGGTTGTTTTGGGCGCAGGAGCGCTTTCAGGCTTTTTGGCCCGCGCTCACAGTGCCATACGTCCAATTGAGGAAATCTCGATCTGGAACAGAACTTTTGCCGGGGCTGAAAAAGTGGCAGCCGAGCTTGTGGCTGAAGGTTTCAATGCCAAAGCCATCAAAGACAAGGATGCGGCTATAGCTGAGGCCGACATTATAACCGCCGGGACATTATCTACGGAACCACTCATACTTGGAAAGCACCTGAAACCGGGTGCTCACGTGGACCTGATCGGAGCATTCACTCCAACAATGCGCGAAAGTGATGATGAGTGCATCCAGCGTGCACGTGTTTTCGTCGATACAAAGGACGGGGCATTGAAGGAAGGCGGCGATATCGTCCAGCCCATAAAAGCAGGGGTGGTCGATTCCAGCCACGTTATTGGTGATTTGTTTGACCTCACACGAGGAACGATTAAGGGCCGTCAGTCTGCCGATGAGATCACATTGTTCAAATCTGTCGGCGCGGCGCTCGAAGACCTTGCGGCTGGTATCCTTGTCTATGAAAAGGCAATGGCGTAGTAACCTTGAAAAAGGTTGCAAGGAAAATACGGTTTGAAATCGTCTGGCGGTAAAATCAGAAAAACAAAAAGCGGTGGCCGCCAAGGCGACGTTTCAAAGAATGCCGTGCAGCGGCAAAGTGTAACGAAGCCACGCCCGCAGTTTGCAAAAACACAGCGGTCAACGGAAGTTGATTCCGAGCGTGTTGCCCTGCGTCAGGAACAAACGCCCAAACGTATCCTCACGCGTCGTACTGGCGCACGTCCGCAGGAAAAAACGGGACTTATTCTCGAAACACTTCCATCTGATGATTATGCGCTTCTCGATAGCGGCAATGGTTTGAAACTGGAGCAATATGGTCCCTATCGGATCGTGCGGCCCGAAGGCCAGGCAATCTGGCTTCCCGCATGGAGCAAGGCTGAATGGGACAAGGCCGATGCAATTTTTACCGGAAATACCGATGAAGAAGGCGTTGGCCGTTGGCATTTTCCCAAAGTACCACTCGGTGAAACCTGGCCTCTAGCATATGAAGGCATACCCTTTTTCGGACGATTCACTTCCTTTCGGCATGTGGGCGTATTTCCAGAGCAAGGTACACACTGGTCTCATATGGACAGTTTGATCCGCAATGCAAAACGCCCCGTGAAAGTGCTCAATCTGTTTGGTTATACGGGCGTTGCTTCTCTTGTAGCTGCGCGCGCAGGTGCTGAGGTCACGCATGTCGATGCCTCGAAGAAGGCCATTCTTTGGGCACGGGAAAATCAGGAAATGGCAGGCCTGTCTGGTAAACCCATTCGCTGGATATGTGAAGATGCAATGAAGTTTGTTGCGCGGGAAGAGCGGCGGGGCAATGGTTACGACATCATCCTGCTTGACCCGCCGGCCTATGGGCGTGGCCCCAATGGTGAAGTATGGCAGCTTTTCGACAATCTGCCGGAAATGATTGATTTGTGCCGTTCGATCCTCACTCCAAATCCTTTGGGCGTTGTTCTGACTGCCTATTCCATCCGCGCATCATTCTTCGCCATTCACGAATTGATGCGGGATACATTTACGGGACTTGGCGGCGAAGTGCAGTCCGGCGAGCTCATTCTTCGAGAGCGCTCCTCAAACCGCGCCCTCTCCACATCTCTTTTCAGCCGCTGGGGCGCATCATGACCAAACAGGACGACCACCATCGTGGCACCGGCATTGCCAAGCCGGGTAAAGTCAAGGAAGTAACCAGCCTTACAAATCCTATCGTCAAGGATTTGCGTTCACTTGCATTGAAGAAGTTTCGCGATCAACAAGGTGTCTTTCTCGCAGAAGGCCTGAAGCTTGTTATTGATGCGCTGGACCTTGGCTGGACCATTAAAACCTTGGTCTACTCAAAAGCCGGCAAGGGAAACTCGCTTGTCGAACAAGTTGCTGCCCGAACCGTCGCCAAAGGCGGCGATGTGCTTGAGGTCAACGAAAAGATCATCTCGGCGATAACTAGGCGTGATAATCCGCAAATGGTCGTTGGCGTTTTCCAGCAAAACCTGCACGCGTTGTCAGCTGTCCGCCCGGAAGGCAATGATGTTTTCGTCGCGCTGGACCGGGTTCGCGATCCTGGCAACCTCGGTACGATTATTCGTACGGCTGATGCTGCAGGGGCAAAAGGCATCATCCTGATTGGGGATACCACAGATCCCTTCTCGCTTGAGACAGTTCGGGCAACAATGGGATCGGTGTTTGCGGTTCCTCTTATCCGGGCTACGGAATCCGAATTTCTCGCATGGAGGGAAGGCTTTCAGGGTTTGATCATCGGAACGCACCTCAAAGGTGCTGTCGACTATAGAACCATTCCCTACGCCAATAAGCCGGTTGTCTTGCTGATGGGCAATGAACAGCAAGGCCTACCCGACCAGTTGGCAGCCACTTGTGATCGGCTTGCAAGAATTCCTCAACAGGGGCGCGCCGACTCTCTTAATCTCGCTATCGCTACCGGTGTAATGCTGTTTGAAATCCGGCGTGATGCGCTGAAACTTGACACAATTAATTGAGAAATATTCGTTTATGAGCAGCAAACGTTTTTTCGGCCTTACTACAATCATTCTTGTTTCGGTTCTGACCGACCAGATCATCAAGTATCTTGTCGAAACAGGTATGAATTATCAGCAGCAGATCGATATCCTACCTTTTCTGGCTTTATTCCGCGTTCACAATGAAGGTATCGCTTTCTCGATGTTAAGCGGAATGCATGACATCGCGCTGATTGCGTTGACAGTCGTCGTCATAGGCTTCGTGAGTTATCTTTGGTGGAGCACTAGCCCGGATCGCTGGGTTTCCCGAGCCGGTTTTGCCCTGATCATTGGCGGCGCAATAGGCAATCTCATTGATCGCAGTGTCCATGGCTATGTGATTGACTATATTCTTTTCCACCTGCCGTCTTGGTCCTTTGCCGTCTTCAATCTAGCCGATGCTTATATTTCAGTTGGCGCAGCACTGGTCGTGATCGAAGAACTTTTTGCTTGGATCAAAGAGCGAAAAAAGCAGCCTGATCAAGCAGAATAGCTCGTAAAATACCATATTCTTAGCCGGTATTTTACGTCATGTTGCCGTCATCCAATCGTAGTAATGAGAGCTGGAACGATTACCGGTCAACCTCCGACGAGGGTTAAATCGATATGGACATCTCCTTGCTTGAATCCGCTTCAATCACTAAAGATCAAAGCATTATGTCGCAGGTTGATTCAACGTCCTTGCCGTTTACGGCGCCTCAAATCGTTTCAGTGCTTGGTCGCATTGGAACAATGGAGGTTTGCCTTGCTCAAACCGAAGATGAAATTGCCTCATCCCAACAACTCCGCTTCAAAGTATTTTTTGATGAACTTGGCGCCAAGGGCTCTGCAACATTGGAGCAGCGTGATGCTGACCGGTTTGATCCCTTCTGTGACCACTTGCTCGTTTATGACACTGCAATTCCAGGCCCCAAGCACAAACAGATTGTAGGGACATACCGGCTTCTGCGCTCGGAAAAAGCTTTCGAGACTGGCGGATTTTATACGGCTAGCGAGTTTTCGATTGAACGTCTTGTTGCAGCCAAGCCTGAATTGCGATTCCTTGAGCTAGGTCGATCCTGCGTCCTCCCCGAATATCGCTCCAAACGCACTGTTGAATTGTTGTGGCAGGGTATCTGGACCTATTGCCGGTTTCATTCGATTGGCGTGATGTTCGGATGCGCCTCATTTCAGGGCACTGTTCCAGCCGCCCACGCTTTGCCGCTGTCTTTCCTGCACCATAATTGCCGGGCAACAGCCGATTGGGATGTCAGGGCTCTGCCTTCCCTCTATCAGGCTATGGACTTGGTGCCGAGCGAAGCGATCAACGCCCGTGTAGCGCTCTTTGCCATGCCGCCATTGATCAAAGGCTATCTACGCCTTGGCGCGATGATCGGTGATGGCGCTGTTATCGATCATGATTTTGGCACCACGGACGTGTGCATCATTTTACCGGTCAGCCGCATCTCCGAGCGCTACGTCAGTCATTACGCAGCCGAAGCGAAACGCTTCGTATAAAAGCGTTTGATCATCTGTGGAGAAAACCACAGTTCGGCACTGCAGAGGTGTGTAAATCTGCCGAGAACGCATAGATTGCTCCTGCTATAGCTCAGGAGACAAGTTTTGGCCGAACTGGCACCGTCCGTAATGGAACAATCCCCCTATGAGGCTGACCAATCGGTGCGTCCCACGCCGATGATGGAGCAGTATATCGAGATCAAGGCGACCAATCCTGACAGCCTGCTTTTTTATCGAATGGGCGATTTCTACGAGCTGTTTTTTAATGACGCCGTGGAGGCGTCCCGCGCTCTTGGAATTACCCTTACGAAGCGTGGAAAACACCTTGGTGAAGATATTCCCATGTGCGGTGTACCAGTCCATGCCGCCGATGACTATTTGCAGAAATTGATAGCGCGAGGATTTCGCGTTGCTGTTTGCGAACAGGTTGAAGACCCTGCCGAGGCACGGAAACGCGGTTCGAAATCCGTCGTAAAACGTGACGTCGTCCGCTTGGTCACACCGGGCACCATCACCGAAGAAAAGCTGCTCGATCCATCCGAAGCAAATTATCTGATGACCTTGGGACGGGTCAAAGGAGCTGACAAATCCCAGTATGCTCTTGCATGGATCGATATCTCGACTGGAACCTTCCGTGTTGGTGAATCGGATGCCTCTCGATTGCTTGCTGATATCCTACGTGTCGACCCTCGTGAGCTGATCGTCGCCGATACGGTTTTTCACGATCCGGAACTGCGTGGTGTGTTCGATGTCATCGGTCGAGCTGTCAGCCCGCAACCGCCTAGCCTCTTCGACAGCGCTACAGCTGAGAACCGCATACAGCGCTATTTTGAAGTCGGTACATTGGATGGCTTCGGCCAGTTCTCGCGCGCAGAACTGGCCGCCATTTCCGGCGCAATAGCCTATGTTGAAAAAACACAGCTCGCCGAACGCCCGCCTTTGATGCGCCCCGAGCGCGAGTCCGAAGGTTCCTCGCTCTTCATCGATCCGGCAACGCGTGGCAATCTGGAACTTCTACGTACCCTTTCCGGTAAACGGGAAGGCAGTTTGCTCCGGGCAATTGACAGGACGACAACGGGCGGCGGTGCCCGGCTTTTGGCCGAACGGCTGACGTCGCCACTAACCGACCCATCCGCTATTGCGGAACGGCTTGATTCTATTTCTTTCTTCCTTGCCCGGCAGTCTCTCGCGGATCTGATGCAGAGTGCGCTGAAAGGTGTCCCCGACATGCCTCGGGCATTGTCGCGGTTGGCAGTAGGGCGCGGCGGGCCCCGTGATCTTGGGGCGCTGGCGCGAGGTCTGGAAGCGGCATCCGAGATTTCCCAGCTCTTTCTAAGTGAAGCACTGCCTCCGGAACTGGCGCGTGTCCGCGAATGTCTTGCCAGCTTGCCGGTCGAGTTTGCCGCTCATCTTGATCGGTCTCTCGCCGACGAACTGCCCTTGCTAAAACGTGACGGAGGCTTTGTTCGAGCAGAGTATAATCCCGAGCTGGACGAGATGCGGGCGCTGCGCGACCACTCACGCCGGATTATAGCTGGTCTGCAAGCTGACTATATGGAAATAACGGGCATCCGGTCCCTGAAAATCAAACATAATAATGTGCTTGGTTACTTCATCGAGGTTACTGCCAACAACTCCTCGGTCATGACTGACAGCGATGAGGCAAAAGGCAAGTTCATCCATCGCCAAACAATCGCCAATGCGATGCGATTTACCACCACTGAACTCGCGGAACTCGAAACAAAAATAGCAAATGCAGCAGAACGCGCTCTATCGATCGAGCTTGGCATATTCGATGCCTTGACGAATGAGACAATTCTCAATGCCGATTTCATACGTGCTGGCGCTCTGGCTTTGTCAACGCTCGATGTTTCGGTTGCTCTGGCCGCTTTGGCCGACGAGCAGGGATATTGCCGGCCAGTTGTCGATGACAGCGTGGCTTTCGAGATTGTTGCTGGTCGTCACCCGGTCGTTGAGCAGTCACTAAGACGAAAGGCGGCAAACCCCTTTGTTGCCAATGATTGCAATCTCTCACCGCTTACAAGCGGTAAGGGAGCGATCTGGTTGCTTACAGGGCCCAATATGGGTGGTAAATCTACCTTCTTGCGGCAAAATGCACTGATCGCCATTCTCGCTCAAATGGGCTCATTTGTGCCCGCTGGCTCGGCCCATATAGGAATTGTGGATCGCCTGTTTTCCCGTGTCGGCGCATCCGATGATCTGGCACGCGGACGTTCTACCTTCATGGTCGAAATGGTGGAAACTGCCGCGATTTTGAACCAGGCAACCGATCATTCACTCGTTATTCTGGATGAGATCGGCCGTGGCACTGCAACATTTGACGGTCTTTCCATCGCTTGGGCGGCAGTGGAATATCTGCATGAGAAAAACCAATGCCGCGCGATCTTTGCGACGCATTTCCATGAGATGACCTCGCTCTCGGAAAAACTAACGCGCCTGAGCAATGTAACAATGCGGGTAAAGGAGTGGGATGGCGAAGTTGTGTTTTTGCATGAAGTTGCAAAGGGTGCTGCTGATCGTTCCTATGGCGTGCAGGTAGCGCGTCTGGCAGGTTTACCAGAGGCCGTTGTCAATCGGGCGCGGGATGTTCTTCATCAATTGGAAGCTGGTGAAACATCCGGAAAAGCCGACAAGCTGATTGATGATTTGCCACTCTTCTCAGTGGAGGTTAAGCGTCAAGCTCCCAAACCTGTTCAGGGAAAAGACAGTGCCCTGCTTACGGCACTTTCGGCGATCAACCCTGATGAGCTGACACCGCGGGATGCGCTGGAAGTTCTTTATCGTTTAAAAGGGCTGACCGCCAATTAGGGTAGATTGCGTACCACCTCAAAATGTAATCATTTTGTTTAACGCAAATTCGCGCTATAGCGTGCGGCCATCATTTGTAAAGTCGTGTTCATGAGCGCCACAGACCTGAAACTGGAACAGATTGTCAGCCCGGAAAGGCTGCATCAGCAATTTGAAGATCTTGTCCAGGCAGCCAACAAACAGGGCAAGCCCTCTGTCGAACGCGCAGACGTTCTGAACCTCATCAAGCAGACGCTGGAACTTGGCCGCAAGAGCGCCGAAACCATGCTGATGCAAGATGCGCGCGGAACACGGTGCTCCGTGCGGCTCTCATGGTTGATGGACCAAATCATCACTGCGCTCTACGATTTTGCAACCCGGCACGTTTACCCGGCGATCAATCCTTCCACCTCGGAACGGATGACCATCATAGCGGTCGGAGGATATGGCCGTGGCGGCCTCGCGCCCGGTTCCGATATCGATCTCCTGTTTCTCCTGCCATATAAGCAAACACCTTGGGGCGAACAGGTCGTCGAATATATTCTTTACATGCTGTGGGATATCGGACTGAAGATCGGTCATGCCACCCGCAATCTCGATGAATCAGTCCGCCTGTCACTATCGGACATGACCATACGCACAAGCATTCTTGAAGCGCGATATATCTGCGGAAATCAGGAATTGTTTGACAAGCTGGTCGAGCGCTTTGACAAGGAAGTTGTCGAAGGCACCGGCCCGGCGTTCATTGAAGCCAAACTCGCTGAAAGAGATGCCCGACACAAGAAATCCGGCGCAACCCGCTATCTTGTCGAACCCAATGTCAAGGAAGGCAAAGGCGGACAGCGCGATCTGCATACGCTGTTCTGGATCGCGAAATATTATTATCGCGTCAAAACGAGCGACGAACTGGTCAAGCTGGGTGTTCTGTCACGCGCTGAACATAATATATTCCGTAAAGCAGAAGATTTGTTATGGGCAGTTCGCTGCCACATGCACTTTCTTATGGGCAAAGCGGAAGAGCGGCTATCGTTCGATATTCAAAGCGAGATTGCGCGACGTCTTGGCTATACAGCACATCCCGGACAGCGGGATGTCGAACGCTTCATGAAGCACTACTTCCTGGTAGCAAAGGAAGTCGGCGACCTGACACGCATTATCTGTGCTGCACTGGAAGAAGAGCAGGCAAAGCATGTTCCCGGCTTCAACCGGATTTTCCTCACTTTTTCCCGGCGCAAGCGCAAACTCGCTGGCACAACCGATTTTGTAGTCGACAATCACCGTATTACAATCGCCAATGATGGAGTCTTCCATAAGGACCCAGTCAATTTGATCCGTCTTTTCCATCTTGCCGACAAGCATGGGCTGGAATTCCACCCGGATGCGATGCAGTTGGTTACACGCTCACTATCTCTCATCAAGGCCGATTTGCGGGAAAACCCGGAAGCAAACAAACTCTTTCTGGAAATTCTGACTTCGGAGCGCAATCCGGAACTTATCCTGCGTCGCATGAATGAATCCGGCGTGTTGGGCAAATTCATTCCGGACTTCGGCAAAGTCGTCGCGATGATGCAATTCAACATGTATCATCATTACACTGTCGATGAGCACCTGCTGCGGTGTATTGCAGTTATGTCCGAGATCGAGCGTGGCGATCTTGAGCAGGAGCATCCGCTGGCCAATCAGATCATGCCGGGGCTCAAAAAAGATCGCAATCTCATTTACGTAGCGCTTCTGCTGCATGATATAGCCAAAGGCCGGCCTGAAGATCATTCCATTGCAGGTGCACGCATAGCAAAACGAATATGTCCGCGCCTTGGACTTTCCAAAGCCGATACTCAAACCGTTTCCTGGCTGGTGGAACAGCACCTTACCATGAGTATGGTGGCGCAATCGCGTGATCTGAATGATCGCAAGACAATTGAGGACTTTGCTGAGATCGTACAGACACTCGATCGCATGAAACTGCTGCTGATCCTTACCATATGCGATATCAAGGCCGTTGGGCCCGGTGTCTGGAATGGCTGGAAGGGGCAATTATTGCGGAACCTCTTCTATGAAACAGAATTGATGCTCACGGGCGGCTTCTCGGAAGTATCGCGCAAGGAACGCACGGATCATGCCCGCGCACAGCTTGAGCACGCGCTATCGTCCTGGCCGCAGATTGAACGCCAATCCTATCTCGCACTGCACTATCAGAACTATCTTTTGACTGTCAGCATCGCTGATCAGTTACGCCACGCCAGCTTCATTCGGGAATCCGATGCGAGCGGAAAAACCCTTGCGACCATGGTCAAAACCCATGATTTTGAGGGCGTTACCGAAATTACCGTTCTGTCCCCGGATCATCCGCGCCTCCTTTCCGTCATTGCAGGAGCTTGCGCTGCGGCTGGTGCCAACATCGTTGACGCGCAGATTTTTACAACGAGCGATGGGCGCGCGCTTGATACAATCCTGATCAGTCGCGAGTTTTCGACTGATGATGATGAACGCCGCCGCGCCACCCGGGTTGGCCGTTTGATTGAAGACGTGCTGTCTGGCAAAACCTATCTGCCCGAAATGCTTGCCGCAAGAACGAAGCCCAAGCGCGCGGCAAAAGCATTCAAGATCACACCACGCGTAGAAATCAATAACACGCTGTCGAACAAGTTTACGGTTATCGAGGTCGAAGGTCTGGACCGGCCGGGCGTCCTTTCTGAGATAACCGGGGTTATTTCAGACCTTTCACTGGATATTGCCTCGGCACACGTGACCACATTCGGTGAAAAAGTGATTGACGTTTTCTATGTGACCGATCTTGTTGGCCATCAGATTACCAATACCACCCGCCAAAGCCGCATCCGCAAAAAGCTTCTCGCGCTTTTTGGTGAGGGTGACATCATCACCGCCCAGCCTCAGCGGCAAAACGTTCTCATGACGGCAGAATGATATGAGCCTCGTCAAGAAATTCGCCACTGTTGCATCGGGCACATTGATGAGCCGTGTTTTCGGTTTGACCCGCGAAATGCTCATGGCTGCGGCGCTCGGAACTGGTCCGGTTGCCGATGCGTTCAATGCAGCTTTCCGGTTTCCCAATACCTTCCGTCGGCTATTTGCGGAGGGTGCATTCAATGCAGCCTTTGTTCCGCTTTTTGCCAAAGAGATCGAAGCGAATGGCATGGATGGCGCAAAACGATTTTCAGAGGAAGTTTTCGGTGTTCTCTTCAGCGTTTTGATGGCACTGACCATCATCATGGAACTTTCCATGCCGCTCATCGTGCGAACAGTAATCGCTCCCGGTTTTGTCGATGACCCGCAAAAATTCAGCAACACTGTTTCGATGGCGATTATCATGTTTCCCTATCTGGCCTGCATGTCGCTTGCAGCCATGATGGGTGGAATGCTGAACTCGCTGCATCGTTACTTCGCTGCCGCCGTTGCGCCTGTCTTCCTGAACATCATTCTGATCGGAGTGCTTGCCTATGCCTGGTATGCAGGGCACGACGGTATCGCCATTGGCTATGGTCTCTCCTGGGGTGTCATGGCCGCCGGGTTAGTACAACTGGCAATTGTCTGGTTTGCGGTTCGTAATGCCGGCATTACAATTGGTTTTCGCCGCCCCCGCATGACTCCGAATGTAAAACGCTTGCTGGTGCTGGCTCTTCCCGCAGCTATTACAGGCGGCATTACGCAAATCAACCTTCTGATAAATACCAATATCGCTTCGGGAAAAGAAGGTGCGATTACCTCACTGGCGAACGCTGATCGCGTGTATCAGCTGCCTCTTGGCGTGGTGGGTATTGCGGTCGCAACAGTGCTTTTGCCGGAACTTGCCCGCGCCTTGCGCTCCGGCAATCTGAAGGAAGCTGGCAATCTGCAGAACCGCTCGGTTGAGTTCATATTGTTCCTTACTCTGCCCGCCGCCGCCGCTCTTTTGGTCATGTCCGAACCAATTATTCGGCTGTTGCTGGAACGTGGCGAGTTCACAGCTGAGTCTACCAGCCGCGTGGCGAGCATTCTGGCGATATATGGCTTGGGCCTGCCCGCATTCGTTCTGATCAAAGCTTTCATCCCGGGCTTTTTCGCCCGCGAGGATACAAAAACACCAATGATTTTCGCTGCTGTTTCGGTGGTGATCAATATTGCCATGGCTCTCACGCTGTTCCCCATTCTGGCAGAAACTGGCATCGCCACTGCTGAGGTAACAGCGGGCTGGGTCAACGCAATCCTGTTATTTGTTACCCTGATCTGGCGAGGCCATTGGGGACGCGACATCCCGCTTTTGACCCGCATCCCAAGATTGATGATTGCTGCGGCGATCATGGCCATTGCCCTGTCCTATGCTATCGAATGGGCTGCTCCATATCTTGCCGCACAGGCTCCTGTACATGTTCAGGCGGCCGGTGTGTTCGGGCTGATTTTGATGTCCATGATTGTGTATTTTGCGCTTGCCTTTGGCACTGGTGGTGCGAGCCTTGGCATGATCCGCCGAAATGTGAAACGCCGCGCAAAAAATCCGGAACCTCCAACTGAGAATCCATCGCCATGAGCCGCAGCATTGGCCTGATCACACTCATTGTGAATGATTACGATGAGGCAATAGCTTGGTATACAAACAAGCTCGGCTTTACTCTTGTAACCGATACGAAGCTCTCGGAAATAAAGCGTTGGGTTGTCGTTTCGCCGGAGCGCGATGGCGCGAAGCTCCTTCTGGCGAAAGCCGACGGTCCACAGCAAATGAAAGCCGTCGGCGACCAGACCGGGGGCCGAGTCGCACTCTTCCTGTACACGGACGATTTCTCTGCCGATCACGCGAAAATGCTGAAGGCGGGTGTACGGTTTCTCGAAGACCCAAGACATGAGGCCTATGGAAGTGTTGCTGTTTTCGAGGACCTGTACGGCAATAAATGGGACCTGCTGCAGCTCAAATGAAGGTAGGGCTTGAATCCCACGCTTCGCTCTGCCAGAACCGCACGTCATGGCTATAATGCTTGGCCCAAGAAGAATTAAGGACGACTTATGAGCACGTTTGAACCGCTCGTTTTTTCCGGTGTTCAACCCACCGGCAATCTGCATCTTGGCAATTATCTTGGCGCTATTCGCCGATGGGTAGCCTTGCAGGAAAACAACAATTGCATCTATTGCGTGGTCGATCAGCATGCAATAACGCAAGCGGTTTCGGTCTGGGGCGGCCCTTCGGAGCTTTTGCGCAACACGCGTGAAGTAACTGCTGCGTTTCTTGCCGCTGGCGTGGACCCAAAAAAGCACATTGTTTTCAATCAGAGCCGCGTGCGTCAGCATTCTGAACTCGCATGGGTGTTCAACTGCATCGCCCGCATGGGCTGGCTGAACCGCATGACCCAGTTCAAGGATAAAGCCGGCAAGGATCGCGAAAATGCGTCGGTGGGCCTATATGTTTATCCTAACCTGATGGCTGCTGACATTCTCGTTTATCGCGCCACGCATGTGCCCGTTGGAGAAGATCAAAAGCAGCATCTCGAACTGACGCGCGACATCGCACAAAAGTTCAATACTGACTTTTCAGACCGGATTTCGGAACTTGGGCTTGGTGTTGAAACGCAGTCGGGCCATGAAACGATCTCAAGCTTTTTCCCTCTGACAGAACCTGTCATTGGCGGTCCCGCTGCCCGACTTATGAGCTTGCGCGACGGCACCAAGAAAATGTCGAAATCCGACCCGTCTGATCTGTCGCGGATTAATCTTATTGACGATGCCGACACTATCTCGAAGAAAATCCGGAAGGCAAAGACGGACTCTGATCCTTTGCCATCAGAAGTCGACGGTCTGAAAGACCGCCCGGAAGCCGACAATCTGGTTGGTATTTATGCGGCCTTGACTGACAGCGACAAGGAAACCGTTCTTCACAACTTTGGCGGGCAGCAATTTTCTGTTTTCAAACCTGCGCTTGCTGAGCTTGCTGTTGAAAAGCTTTCACCAATCGCCGCTGAGATGCGCCGCATTTCTGCCGATCCGGGCTTTGTCGATGCGGTGCTGAAGGATGGTGGCGAGCGTGCGAGCATTCTTGCGGAAAAGACCATGCGAAATGTTCGCGATATTGTTGGCTTCCTTCAAGACTAGACAGGACTTGCAGACAATCAACGCTTAAGGCAGGTTGCACAAATGGTATCAAAACGTCTCAGTCGCGAAGCTGGCCATCGCCGTAAATTCCTGGCCATTATCGATGAAACGCCAGAATGTGAGCGGGCAGTAGCTTACGCTGCACGCCGTGCAAAAACCACCGGCGGCGTGTTGTTACTGCTATTCGTCATTGATTCCGCTGACTTTCAGGCGTTTCTCGGTGTTGAACAAATCATGCGGGCCGAAGCTGAAGAGACTGCCAATTCCACGCTCAGCAAGTTTGCCGCAAGTGTCCGTGAGAGCATAGGTATCGAATCCGAACTCGCCGTGCGTGAGGGTATAACCTCGGAGGAAATTCAGAAACTTATCGAAGAAGATCAGGATATCGCCATTCTGGTTTTGGCGGCAGGCTCGGGCAAGGATGGTCCTGGCCCTCTCGTTCAATCTCTGGCAGGCCGCGAAACCTTCTCCATACCCGTTACGGTAGTCCCTTATAATCTTTCCGACGAGGACCTCGACGCCATAACATGATCGCGTCCCCAAAATGTGATATAATCTTGACTTGAAGAGAATGGTTTTAAGGCCTATATGCCTCTTTGAATAGTTCTAAACTAGGGACGCGATATCTGCCATGTTCATCCAGACCGAAGCTACGCCTAATCCGGCAACATTGAAATTCCTGCCTGGAAAGGTAGTGCTTGAGGAAGGCACAGCCGATTTTCGTGATGCGGCTGCTGCAGGTGAAGCGTCGCCTCTCGCCGCAAAAATTTTCGCGGTTCCCGGCGTTTCAGGAGTCTTCTTTGGATATGATTTTGTAACTGTCACCAAAACAGACGCTCCTGAATGGCAGCATTTGAAGCCCGCCATTCTCGGCGCCATTATGGAACATTTCATGTCCGGCGCTCCAGTCATGGCAAACGCAACGGATATTGCTGATAGTGCACAACGTGAAACCGAAGGCGAATTCTTCGACAGTGCGGACACCGAGATCGTCGATACGATCAAGGAGTTGCTTGAGACACGCGTCCGCCCCGCCGTTGCTCAAGATGGCGGTGACATCACATTCCGCGGGTTTGAAAACGGCACGGTGTTCCTTCACATGAAAGGTGCTTGTTCAGGTTGTCCTTCGTCTACGGCAACATTGAAGCATGGCATTCAGAACCTCCTGAAGCATTTTGTTCCAGAGGTGCAGCAGGTCGAAGCCATCTGATTTTCATCGTCAGTGAAACAAAAAAGCCCGCTTTAAGCGGGCTTTTTTGTTTCAGTTTACGGCTCCAGGCCCGGGGATTGCTCCGGGCGGGCATTTTCCAAGGATGATCATGCCAAGCACCTCGTCCTCGTTCACATCGCCAACCTTTGCAGTTCCCACAACCTGACCGTTCTTCATCACGGCAACACGATCTGCCAGATGAAAGACATCATGGATATCGTGGCTGATGAGGAAGATACCAATTCCTTCGTTCTTGAGTTGCTTGATCAATTCTCCGACCTGCGCAGTCTCCTGAGGACCAAGGGCAGCTGTAGGCTCATCCATGATCAGAATACGGGCATTGAAGAGAATTGCTCTGGCGATAGCAACGGATTGCCGCTGACCACCCGACAAGGCCTTGACCGGATCCTTGAAACGTTGAAAGCGTGGGTTAAGGCGGCCCATAACTTCACGCGCGCTGTGTTCCATGGCCACATCGTCGAGTGTGCCCCACGGTGTCATCAATTCACGGCCCAGATAGAGATTAGCTGCCGTGTCTACATTATCCGCCAAAGCGAGAGTTTGATAGATCGTCTCGATACCGTAAGCTTTTGCGTCTCGCGGATTGCTGATTAAAGCTTCTTCGCCATTGACCTTGATCGTACCGCTGTCGCGCTTGTAAGCGCCCGACAGAATTTTGATCAATGTGGATTTTCCAGCGCCATTGTGCCCGAGCAAGGCAACAACCTCACCCGGGAAAAGATCAATTGATGCACCATCAACCGCACGGATACCGCCGAATGCGATCGAGATATTTTCCATATCGATGAGAGCGGTTTGCCTATTTGTCATGATTTTCTCCTCTCTCAAGCCGTACGGCGGCGATAAATCGTGTCCAGCCAAACTGCTATGACGAGAACCACACCGACAACAATATTTTGCAATGGAGTATCCAGGCCCAGCAGCACCATTCCGGAGCTCAATGACTGCATCAGCAGCGCACCAATCATTGCTCCCGCAATCGTTCCTACACCGCCAGCCAGTGATGTGCCGCCAATAACGGCCGCAGCAATTGTCAAAAGCTCATCCAGCGTGCCCTGCGCGTTGGTCGCAGCATTCAGACGCGCTGTTGAAATAGCACCCGCTATCGCGCACAAAATACCCATGATGATAAAGATTTTCATTGTCACCCAACGGGTATTGATACCAGCAAGATCAGCCGCTTCCGGATTACCGCCCATGGCAAATACATAGCGGCCGAAGCGCGTGCGCGTTGTGACGAAAGTCATGATGATGCCCGTCGCAACTGCGATAAGAACCGGTACGGCAATACCATGCGATATGAACAACCCGCCTTCGGGAATGGTGATGCTGTTTGCCTCTGCATATTTGCGCACGATGCCGATAGGCCAGTAATAGGCGTTTGCAACCGCAACGGCACCGAGAACCAAAACACAGGCAACCGTACCCATAAACACTTCGGCCCAAACCGGGCGGCGCGGAAAATTGAACCTTTTGCGCTGGCGACGGCTATTAATGATCATGACCACGAGAGCGACGCAGGCAACAAGCCCGACGATCCAGCTCCACATAGCGCCTATCGAGCCATCCGGACCGCCACCCATCAAACGGAATGTGGAGTCCATTGGTGCCACTGTCCTGCCTGAAGTAACCCACCATGCAGCTCCGCGCCAAACGAGAAGCCCGCCTAGCGTAACGATAAATGCAGGCACTCCAAGAAATGCGATAACGAAGCCCTGAAAACCACCTATTACTGCACCGGTGACGACACCAATGGCGAGCGCGATCAGCCAGGTTGCTGAATGCTCGAATCCGATCAATTTCGGCAGAAATTCGGCCTGAGTAACACCCATGATCATACCGACGAAGCCCAGCACGGAACCGACCGAAAGATCGATATTCCGCGTGACGATGATCAGAACCATCCCTGTTGCCATGACCGCTACCGAAGAGGTTTGCACAGACAGGTTCCAGAGATTTCGAGGAGTCAGGAATTGACCGCCTGACAAAAACTGGAAAGCCAACCAGATAACCACAAGTGCTCCGATCATACCAAGCAGGCGTGTGTCGAGTTCTGTCGCCTTGAAGAAGCGGGCAACGACGCCCAGTTCGGAAGCGCGAGCGCGGTCGAGGCTAACAGCCGGATCACTCATGAGTTTTCTCCCAGTTTACTTGTTTGAACGCCGCTGACCCAAAGGACCAGCGGCGTCAAATATTGCTATGTTGCGGTCAGATTATTTGCAGGCTGCGACTGCGTCGGCTTTGACGCCCTGACAGACAACTTCCTTCTTGACCCAACCAGCATCAATGACAACGCCGAGATTGTCTTTGGTAACCGGAACTGGCGTCAGGAATACTGCATTGACTTCGACCTTGTTGGCACCGCCAGCAAACTTCTGGACGTTTGGAATTTCTTCCATCTTCTTGCCATCGGCCAGCGCAGCAGCAATGCCGGCGGCTTCCTTGCCAAGTTCACGGGAGTCCTTCCAGATCGTTACAGTCTGTGTGCCAAGAGCAACGCGGTTAAGCGCAGCAAAATCAGCATCCTGACCAGAAACCGGAACGGTGCCAGCGAGACCCTGTGCCTGCAGCGCTGCAATAGCACCTCCGGCCGTTCCGTCATTGGCGGCAACGACAGCATCAATCTTGTTGTCATTGGCAGTCAGGAACTGTTCCATGTTCTTCTGCGCGTTGGCTGGCAGCCAGCCATCGGTGTAGGCCTCACCGACATTCTTGATCTTGCCGGAGTCGATGGCATCTTTCAGCACTTCCTGAGCACCTGCAAAAAGGAAATCCGCATTTGGATCAGCAGAACTACCCTTGATAAAGGCATAATTGCCTTCCGGCTTTACAGCAAGAACACCGCGGGCCTGCATGCGCCCGACTTCCTTGTTGTCGAACGTAATATAAAACGCGTCCTTGTTTTCGATCAGACGGTCGTAGCCCACAACCGGGATGCCTTCGGCCACTGCCTTTTCGACAGCTGGCCCAATTGCACTGGAGTCCTGCGCCAGAATGATCAAAGCATTTGCGCCCTGCGAAATGAGGCTTTCAACGTCGGTCAGCTGCTTGGATGCGGAAGATTGCGCATCGGCGGAAATGTACTTGTCGCCATTTGCCTCCAAAGCCTTCTTGATCGCAGCTTCGTCGGTCTTCCAACGCTCTTCCTGGAAGTTGGACCACGACACGCCGATAATTTTGTCTTTTGCCAAAACAGGTCCTGCATACGAGATAGCCAGAACTGCTGCCCCCGCTAATGCGGCCGCATATTTTTTCATGATATCCTCCCAGTGCGCTTGGCACATTGACTGCCCAATGCTGACTTTCACCTCCAGTCAGCAATAAAACCTCTTTATTTCGAGGCTCGAAAAAAATAGTGACTTAAAATCATTTCCGTGTCAACTTGGTTCTTGGCGACGTAAGTTATTGCACCGCAACAGTTTTCTTGCGCCGCACAAAAAAGATTTCGGGAGGAAGTCATTTGTTGCTGGATGAAATTGCGCGACCGGACGATGTCCGCCGCCAGAATCGGCGGCTTATATTGGGGGCCATGCGGCAGTACGGATTGCTGTCGCGAACAGATATCGTTGCCCATACCGGCCTGAGCCCTTCGACCGTTTCGGCGATCACAACCGCGTTGATTGCCGAGGGGATAATTGGCGAGAGCCGTGACACCGAAGCCGGGTCCAACAGACGCGGAAGGCCCCAGATCGCGCTCGCATTATCGCCCGAGGTTGCCACTGTGGCAACGGTCGAGCTTGCCCTCAATCTCGTTCACGCCGTGCTGTTTGACTACACCGGGCAGGTTATAGCTGAACAGTTTCAGCGTATACCCACCCTTGAAGCAAGCACGGATGATCTGATCAAATCTGTTTCTTCAATGCTTGACGAACTCATCGAAAACAGCCCAACCCGTGCTGGTCCCCTGCTCCACATTTCCATGGGCGTGCAAGGCGTGACGGATGCGGCAAGCTCAACAATGCTCTGGTCCCCAATCACGCCGGACAGCAATATTGCTTTTGGCCAAGCGCTATCGGAACGCTACGGCGTCAAAGTAGCAGTAGCCAATGATTGCAATATGATAGCAGAAGCCCTCCGCTGGACTGACCCCGAGAATTACGCGGAGGACTTTGCTGCAATTCTTCTTTCCCACGGTATTGGCATGGGCCTCTATCTGAAGGGCAAACCTTTTCTGGGTGCTTATTCTTCCGCATCTGAATTCGGCCATATGCTGCACGTCCCAAACGGTGCTCTGTGCCGTTGCGGACGGCATGGATGCATTGAAGCTTATGCCAGTGATTACGCAATATTGCGTGATATCGCGGGCGAAGATGAAAACGCGCAACCAACGCAGGATGTCAACACTGTAGAGTTCAACAAGGTTGCTGACATTGCACGCGCAAAAGACGGCAAGGAGCGAAACGCTTTTCGCAAGGCCGGCCAAGCGATTGGGTCCGGGCTGCGCAGTCTTTTCTCGCTGATTGATCCTGTTCCTGTTGCACTTGTTGGTCCGGGAGCCGGTGTGTTTGATCTTCTGGAAAAGGATCTTCGTGCAATTGTTTCCGGCACATCCGGCTGGGGCGCTACACAAGACCTCAATATTCGCTGCTATCCCGATGAGCATCCGCTCATTCTGCAAGGGTGCATGATGACATCTCTGCTCCATCTCGACACACAAATTTTTGCTCCCGGCGACGCACCGGTCAAAAGGGCAATCCCGGCATAATTCAGGAGAATTTTATGTATCTCGGTCTTGATCTCGGCACATCAGGTGTCAAGGCATTATTGATAGACGAAAACCAGCGGATCATTGGTTCTGGCAACGGAACGCTGGAGGTCTCGCGTCCTCATTCCGGCTGGTCGGAGCAAGACCCCGCGCATTGGATACGAGCAACCGAAGATGCCGTCATGGAGCTGCAGGCAAAGCATGGCAAGGAACTTGCCGCGGTCAAAGGCATTGGGCTTTCCGGTCAGATGCATGGTGCAACATTGCTCGATGCGAACGATCAGGTTCTGCGTCCATGCATGCTCTGGAATGATACGCGAAGCCATCAAGAGGCAAGCGAGTTGGACGCCGATCCGCGGTTCCGGTCGTTGACAGGCAATATTGTTTTCCCGGGCTTCACAGCGCCAAAGGTCCTGTGGGTAAAGAACAATGAGGCAGACATCTTTAACAGGACCCGGCGCATTTTATTGCCCAAAGACTATCTGCGTCTTTGGCTGACGGGCGAACATGTTTCCGAAATGTCAGATGCAGCGGGCACTTCATGGCTCGATGTCGGCAAGCGTGAATGGTCTTCCGAGTTACTGGCAGCAACAGGTCTAAGTCTTGATCACATGCCCTCGCTTGTCGAAGGCACTGATGTGTCCGGCGTGGTGAAATCCGATATTGCCTCACGCTGGGGCATAGGTAGCAATGTTGTCGTAGCCGGTGGAGCAGGAGACAATGCTGCATCCGCATGCGGAATGGGTACTGTCGGCGAAGGTCACGCATTCATTTCATTAGGCACGTCCGGCGTACTTTTTGCGGCAAACAATTCATACTTGCCCAATCCGGAAAGTGCAGTTCATACGTTTTGCCACGCTCTACCGGATACTTGGCACCAGATGGGCGTTATCCTCTCTGCAACCGATGCATTGAACTGGTATGCGGGTATCACCTCGCGTAAACCAGCCGAACTCACCACAGAACTGGGACAGGATTTGCGCGAGCCATCCGGCGTGACATTCCTGCCCTATCTATCGGGCGAACGCACGCCACTGAATGATTCGGCCATTCGCGGATCATTCTATGGGCTGGAGCATGCAAGCAACCGGGCAGCCTTGACGCAGGCCGTTCTGGAAGGCGTTGCTTTCGCATTTCGCGATTGTCTGCATGCATTAGCTGCTGCAGGTACCAAACTTGAGCGAGTAACGGCTGTTGGCGGTGGCTCACGTTCGAATTATTGGTTGAAAACAATTGCGACAGCATTGAACATTCCAGTCGATGTCCCCGCCGATGGGGATTTTGGTGCGGCTTTTGGCGCGGCTCGGCTCGGTCTCATTGCCGCTGAGAAAGCCAGTCCGCGCGAAATCTGTGTTGCGCCTTCTACTGATTCAACGGTCGAACCAGAAACCAACCTGACCGCGCAATTTGATGCGGCTTACCAGCGATATCACAATCTCTATCCAGCACTAAAAGGAGTTCAATCATGAGCAGCGGATTTTTCGGCGATGCTAAACCAGTCAAATATGAGGGGCCGGACAGCACCAATCCGCTAGCCTATCGTTTTTACAATCCGGATGAAGTCGTTCTTGGCAAGCGTCTGGAAGATCATCTGCGCTTCGCTGTCGCCTATTGGCATTCATTTGTCTGGCCGGGTGGCGATCCCTTTGGCGGTCAAACATTCGAGCGTCCATGGTTCAATGAAACCATGGATGGTGCAAAGTTAAAGGCCGATGTCGCCTTCGAAATGTTTTCAATACTTGGCGCGCCCTACTTCTGTTTCCACGACGCAGATGTCCGTCCCGAAGGTGATACGCTCGCGGAAAGCAATAAGCGTCTGCACGAAATTGCCGACTATTTTGCCGGAAAGATGGAAACAACCGGAACCAAGCTGCTTTGGGGTACTGCCAATCTCTTCTCCAATCGCCGCTACATGTCGGGCGCAGCAACCAATCCCGATCCGGATGTCTTTGCATATGCAGCGGCAACAGTAAAAACCTGCATTGATGTCACCCAGAAGCTAAAGGGCGAAAACTACGTTCTTTGGGGTGGCCGCGAAGGCTACGAAACGCTGCTGAATACCGACATGAAGCGTGAGCTTGATCAGATGGGCCGCTTCTTGAGCCTTGTGGTCGACTACAAGCACAAGATCGGTTTCAAGGGCGCGATTCTCATTGAACCGAAGCCGCAAGAGCCGACTAAGCATCAGTATGATTATGACGCGGCAACGGTTTATGGCTTCCTCAAGCGGTTTGGTCTTGAGAATGAAGTCAAGGTCAATCTTGAACAGGGCCATGCAATTCTTGCTGGTCACTCGTTTGAGCACGAACTTGCCACCGCTGCTGCTTTGGGCATCTTCGGTTCGATTGATATGAACCGCAACGATTATCAGTCCGGCTGGGATACCGACCAGTTTCCGAACAACGTTCCGGAAGTCGCGCTCGCTTACTACGAAATTCTCAAAGCTGGCGGATTTACCTCCGGCGGCACAAATTTCGACTCCAAGCTGCGCCGCCAGTCACTCGATCCGCAAGACCTCCTGATTGCTCATATTGGTGGGATGGATACTTGTGCCCGGGGTCTCAAGGCTGCGGCGAAGATGATCGAAGACAAGGTTCTGAGTGGATTCGTCGAAGATCGTTATGCTGGTTGGTCGAAGCCTGAAGCACAGCAAATGCTCTCAGGTAAACTTTCCCTTGAAGAAATTGCTAAGAAAGTTGAGAGCGCCGCATTGCAACCGCAGCCAATTTCTGGCCGTCAGGAATATCTGGAGAATGTGGTGAACCGTTACGTTTAAACAGCCTATCTATAGGAATAAGTTCTCAGCTGAGAACTTATTCCACTCACCATTGTCAAACGTGCTGACCACCATTGATATGGATTTCCGAACCCGTCACGTAGGACGAGGCTTCGGAACATAGAAAGAAGATGGTCTCAGCAACTTCGGCAGTTTTGCCTAGCCTGCGCAGTGGCAATTGTTCGACCAATTTGTCAGTGCCCGGCGAAAGGATCGCCGTGTCGATCTCGCCGGGGGCAATGGCATTAACACGAATGCCGTGCGGACCAAAATCCGATGCCATCTCACGGGTCAAAGAAGCCAGCGCAGCCTTGGACGTGGCGTAAGCTGTACCAGCAAAAGGATGCACACGGCTGCCGGCAATGGAAGTCACATTGACCACAGACCCTTTCGCCGCTTCAAGCTCGTTGAACAATCCACGTGCAAGCATGATGGGCGCGAAGAAATTCACTTGAAATACGCTCATCCACGTCTGCATTGGCGTCTCAATGGAATCCAGTCGATTGCCTGATCCGTTTTTCGGTGAAATACCCGCATTATTGACCAAGGCATTCAGCATGCCGCCTTCGACTTTTAGCCTCTGCCTGATTTCCGATACTGCATGGTCGACATCGGCAGGATCGGCCAGATCAACCTTGATATGATCATCTGCGCCCGCCGGCCAAGGACAATTGTCGTCAAAGCTTTGGCGCGAGCACGTGATTACACGCCAACCCGCCCTAGAAAAACGCTTAACAGTGGCATGGCCAATACCGCGGCTTGCACCGGTTAGTACGAGGACCTTGCGAGGCTCTTTGTCACTCATGAAAATTACTCCGTTATCACAAGCCTTAGCCGATCAGGAGTTGAATATCGAGGCATAACATTCGCTCCGTGATTGATCCCGTCTATCGAAACCAATAACGTCAAACAAAACTGCGGGAGGAAGCATGAGCGGATATATATTGGCGATTGATCAGGGCACTACATCAAGCCGCGCCATCATTTTCGATAAGAACCGCAAGGTTGTCGGCAAGAGCCAACAAGAATTCACGCAGATCTACCCGCAATCGGGCTGGGTAGAGCATGATCCTGATGAAATATGGCAGTCCGTTCTGGCTACATGTGAAGTGGCAATTGAAAACGCCAAAATACAGGCAGGTGATGTTGCTGCTATCGGCATAACAAACCAGCGTGAAACAGTGATTGTCTGGGAGAAGACAACAGGCAAACCCATACACAACGCCATTGTCTGGCAGGACCGGCGAACGGCCTCACTTTGCCAGAAACTGAAAAAGCAGGGACTGGAAAAGAAGTTCACGCGCAAGACAGGTTTGCTCTTGGACCCTTACTTCTCCGGTACCAAGCTTTCATGGATATTGGATAAAGTTCCCGGCGCACGCAAACGTGCTGCCAATGGGGAGCTGCTTTTTGGAACCATCGATAGCTTTTTGATATGGCGCCTTACCGGCGGCAGAATTCATGCAACCGATGCTACGAACGCTTCGCGCACATTGCTTTTCAACATTGCAACGAATGAGTGGGATGACGAACTCCTCGAAATTCTTCGCATCCCACGCGCCATGCTGCCAGAGGTAAAGGATTGTGCGGCAAATTTTGGTTCTGCCGAAGCCTCTTTGTTTGGCGCAACAATTCCAATTCTGGGTGTTGCAGGAGATCAGCACGCGGCAACCATCGGGCAGGCCTGTTTTGAACCAGGCATGTTCAAGTCAACCTATGGCACAGGTTGCTTCGCGCTGCTCAACACGGGGAGCGACATGGTTTTGTCGAAGAACCGGCTTCTGACAACCATCGCCTACCGCCTTAATGGAAAGACCACCTATGCACTGGAGGGGTCCATCTTTATTGCCGGAGCAGCGGTTCAATGGCTGCGGGATGGTTTGAAAATTATCGGGTCTGCACCGGAAACCGGAAAATTGGCCGATCAAGCTGATCCCAGCCAGAATGTTTATCTTGTTCCTGCCTTTGTTGGCCTGGGTGCACCCCATTGGGATGCTGAGGCACGTGGGGCCATATATGGACTGACACGCAATTCAGGTCCGGCAGAATTTGCAAGGGCAGCGCTCGAATCAGTAGCCTATCAAACCCGCGATTTGCTCGACGCCATGCGCAAGGACTGGAAAACTTCCGATACAAAAACAGTTCTGCGCGTCGATGGCGGAATGGTTGCATCTGACTGGACAATGCAACGTCTCGCCGACATTCTCGACGCGCCCGTGGATCGGCCTACCATCCTTGAAACAACCGCATTAGGCGCTGCCTGGCTTGCCGGTTCCAAGGCGGGCCTCTGGCCTAACCGCCGTGAGTTTTCCAAGACATGGGAGAGGGATACGCGTTTTACGCCGAAAATGGACGAGAAAACCCGCAAGGCAAAAATCGCCGGATGGAAAACTGCAGTAAAACGAACGCTGACAAGCTGAGCTTCCGAGGCGTTTCGAGGTCAGCGTCTACGCTGTGCGTTGTCGCCCCACGGCAATCTCAATTGCCCATAATCAAATCAAAAAGCGTTGTCTTGCGGCCTGTCTGGCCATTTTGACCGACGTCTCCGGGTGGAACAGGTCGCGTAGAGCCAGTCTGGTCGCCAAGGCCAACCTGCGCGCCCGGATCAAGTTGGGCTGATGGTGCCGATGGGTCGACGCCTGATTCCGGCAGAATGTCATTACCTTCCTCAATAAGCTTATCGAGACGATAATCTCCAGGAAGCGGTGCAACAGGAACCCCCTTATGGGCCGCTATCATGAAGTCTTTCCAGGCAATGGCCGGTAGCGAACCACCCGTGATCTTTTTGGTGGGTTTGCCATTATCATTGCCGAACCAGACGCCTGTTGTCAGATTGGACGTATACCCGATAAACCAGGCGTCACGAAAATTCTGGCTGGTTCCGGTCTTGCCTGCCGCTGGCCAGCCAAATCTGGCTTTCGTCGCGGTGCCGGTTTCGATGGTCTGGCTAAGCATCGCATTCATCATGCTGAGATTGCGCGGGCTGACAACACGGTTCGGTGCCGGTCCCTTATACTCATAAAGCAACTTGCCGCTATTTGTGGTGACGCGGCTTATGATGTGGACCGGCGCCTTATATCCACCATTGGCAAACGGAACGAAGGAATCCGTCAATTCGAGTAGCGTTACTTCCGATGTACCGAGTGCCAAAGAAGCATTTGAGGTCAGGCTGGAATCGATACCCAACCGGTGTGCCGTGGAGACGACCGTCGCTGGCCCAACTTCCATGACCAATTGCGCCGAGACGGAATTGAGCGATCGGGCAAGTGCTTCAGCGAGGGTCACTTGGCCGAAATATTTGCCATTGTAGTTTCCGGGTGTCCATTTGCCGATACGAATTGGCGCATCATTGCGAATGGATTCAGGCGTAAGTCCCTTTTCCAACGCAGAAAGATAAACGAAAGGCTTGAAAGCTGAACCCGGCTGACGCTTTGCCTCGCTGGCCCGGTCAAACTGGCTGTTGGCATAATCATAACCACCGACAAGAGCCCGTACGGCACCTGTTCCATCGACCGAGACCAGCGCGCCTTGCGACACGTTGAGCTTTTCGCCATTGGTGCTGATAAGATCGCGGATCGAAGCTTCTCCCAGCTTCTGCAGGCCAAGATCGACTGTGGTATCGACCACGATATCATTCGGTATTTCACCAATAAGCTCGGGCAATTCTTCCATGACGCGGTCGGCAACATATTGTTCTGATCCTGACCAATAGGAAGCGGCACGGGTTGTCGGTTGCTTCATCGCAACGCTTAATTCGTCAGAACCGATCATCCCCTGCTCGCGCATCGCCGCCAGTACCAGTTGCGACCGTTCGCGGGCAGCTTTCGGATCTCGGGCGGGAGACAGGCGGGACGGTGCCTTGAGAAGACCAGCAAGAAGAGCAGCCTCCGGCAATGTCACTTCCTTGGCCGATTTGTTAAAGTATCGGTGCGACGCTGCAGCCACACCATAGGAGCCCGAACCCAGATAAACGCGGTTGAGATACATCTCCAAAATTTGCGTTTTTGTGTATTTCTGTTCAAGCCACAACGCCAACAGCACTTCCTGCACCTTGCGTTCGATTGTTCGATCAGGCGTCAGAAAAAGATTCTTTGCAAGCTGTTGTGTAATGGTTGAGCCACCCTGTACCAGACGGCCAGAAATAATATTTGTGGCCATGGCGCGGGCGAAGCCGATAGGGTCAACACCAAAATGCGAATAGAACCGACGGTCCTCAATGGCGATCACGGCCTCAGGTATATAGGGCGACATATCATGCAGGCCGATGGCCTCGCCACCGGATGCTCCCCTATTTGCAATCAGTTCACCTTCAACCGAAACGATTTTGACGTTGGGTGCGCGATCTGGGATAGCCCATGTGGTTGTCTGAGGCATTTTGGCTGCGAAATAGAGGACCGTACCTGCCAGTGCGATGCCACCCCAAATGCACAGAACGAAAGACCAATATAAAGCGCGGCGCACCAACCCGACAAAACCGCCGCTGCTTCTACTGCGCCGCGAACTCCCACGCTTTGATTTTTGGGATTTGCGCGATGTTGCCTTGCGTTTCGCCACGGGCCTATCCTCTGGATCTGCGCGCATATCATTGCCGGAACTCCGATCAGAGCCGAAGCCGGGTTCGATACGCTGCCTGCCTTTGTCGCGTGGTGCCATTGATTACAAATTCCGCCCCGATGTGCCGCCAGTAATGAGAGACACGCGTTGCAGAGTAAATGCGGCGATTTAAGGTGCGGTTAAAGAGCGGGAAGGTTAATTCCTCTTAATGCTGGCGAGGCTGATCCGGGCAACGTCTCTTTGCGTATAGACAGGAAAAGGAACGCCAATGCTCAAATATGCGGTTGCCTATCTCTCTACTGCGGTTGTCTTCTTCATTCTGGACTTTGCCTGGCTAAGCACCGTTGCGACAAGTTTTTATCGCAACCGTCTCCCGGACGTTATAAGTACAGACGTAAATTATACGGCGGCGGTTCTGTTTTACCTGATCTTTGTGGCAGGTATTGTCATCTTCGCCGTCAGTCCTGCACTGCAAACTGGCCGTTGGACGACTGCACTCGTTTATGGCGCTTTATTCGGTTTCATGGCCTATGCGACCTACGATCTTACAAATCAGGCAACATTAAAACAGTGGTCAACGGCTGTTACGGTTGTTGATATGGCTTGGGGGACTCTTGCTTCCGCTGTATCGGCTAGTCTCAGCTTTGTCCTGACAGGATGGATACTGGCAAAGCTTCAATAAGCGGATGGCGGAACAGGGAAGAAAATACTGGTGCGCCGTTGATATTCACGGAAAGCCTCACCGCGCGATCGCAGCATATGCTTTTCCAAAGGTGGCACGCCCGACACGTGCCGCAATAAAATATACATGATGGTGGGTGCAGCAAGCGCAAGCCAGCCATATGGCAGCAAGCTTCCGACTGCGACGACGGCATATGATACCCAGCCCAGCCATTCGAAGAAGTAATTCGGATGGCGAGACCATCGCCATAGGCCGACATCACAAACTTTGCCTCGATTCGCATTGTTACGCGCAAAATCTCTCAATTGCCGGTCTGCAATGGCTTCACCCGCAATTGCGATAACCATGATAAACGCACCCGCATGGTCGAAAATGTCGAGTTCTTCACCCTGCCTGCTCACGGCAATGTAGATGCAAGAGACAAGTACCCATCCGGCAACCGCTTGACTTTGCAAAAACAGGAACATGCGCCATGGTGCATGATCTCCCCACTCCTTGCGTAAGTCCGCATAGCGGGGATCATCATGGCTCTTCAAGGTTCTCAGCAAAATGTGGGTACCAAGGCGTAGGGACCAAGCAGCCAACATAGTGGCAATCAACCAGCGACGACTAGGCGATGCGCCAGGCGACATCAATACAACGCCGATCCCTGTCACCCCGACGCCATAAGACCAGAATACGTCCGCCCAACCATCATTCCCGGTTATTCGTTGCATTTGCCAGGCAACCGCCATGATCAGACAGAAAGCTACTGCAGAAAATAGCAGAAGCCCTGCCTCACCCATTGGGTTGGCCCAATATGAAATCCGTGGTGTCCTTCAATGTCGGTGCAATGAATCTCGCGGGTGAGCCCATGGCACCAATTATTCCGAGATGGCCTACACCGGGATATAATTTCACTTCAACAGAACTGCCTGCTGCGCGCAACTCATCCCCAAGACCAGTGCTATTGCGCGGATAGACTGTATTATCGCCCGTACCGTGCAGAAGCAAAACAGGAGGGTTTCTGCCGCCTGCATAATTGATGGGTTGCGATGCACCGGACGACTTCTCGGTAGCGAAGATATCTGCAATCTTTTTGTCATCCGATGGCAGAAAATTGTAAGGTCCCGAGATACCCACGAAACCTTTGAGGTCGCGAGCAGGACTTAGTCCCTCTCTATCTAACCACTCGTCATCAAGTGCCAACATCGCAGCGATGTAAGCGCCTGCAGAGTGCCCGACGAGAAAGAGCTTGGAAGGGTC
Organism: Phyllobacterium sp. YR531; assembly: GCF_000282595.1. Lineage (GTDB taxonomy): Bacteria > Pseudomonadota > Alphaproteobacteria > Rhizobiales > Rhizobiaceae > Phyllobacterium. Next base: position 24,796 of record NZ_AKIZ01000030.1, on the reverse strand, counting down.
ACCACCATATTGTTTCGCATGGTTTCTGGCCCATTTGACCGCCATCGCGCCATCGCGCAGGAAGCCCTGATAGTGTACTTCCGGAGAAAGCCTGTAGTCAGGAACGATCGTGACAATACCTTTCGCGGCAAATGCAGATGCAACAAACTGGTAAGTCTGCTTTTCCCCGCTTTGCCAGCTACCGCCATAGAAGAACACAGCGACCGGTGCATTTCTGGCACCGCTGGGCGCATACACATCGAGCGTACGGCGTGGACCTTCTCCATAAGCAATGTTCTTCTGAACATCCGCACCATTGGCCGATGTTGCCATGTTGAGGATACGCGCCGGAGAACAGGCCGCAAATGCCAGCGCCGCCGCAATAACAACCGAAACCGTCACGATGCTGCGCACTGTCAAAATCCCATCAGTGGTTGGACAATGCGGCCGATGAGGCTTTTCATGCGCAATCGCCCGTCAACCACGGCCAGACATATACATTCTTCGTCGGGCCCTGCCCGTGGCTCATGTTCGAGACTGGCGTCGGCAATAATAAGGTCTCCAACCCCATAGTCGCCCAGTTCATCGTGCAGCGAACCTTTCAGCACCAGTGTATACTCTGTCCCGGCATGCGTATGCTCGGGGAGAACCATTCCCGGCTTGGAGCGCAGCAGCATGGGACGGGACCGGGACGGTCCTCCCTTGCCAACGGAACTCCACTGAACACCTGGAGCAAGAAACTTCCACTTGCCGATATCATAATGCTGAAGCGGATCGGGTAACGTCAGACCGTCCGGCATTTCAGCAAGCCATTTTCCCTTGTCGCGCACTGGTGCAGCGGATGAAATATCCAACCGACCCAGCACTTTTTCCAGAGAATCTGCTGACATGGTTACGGTCGGAGAATCATCAAGCATAAAGCCACCAACAGCCTCGTACTGGCGAACTCGCGCGCGGCTCTCGGAACAGAGAGCTAAATGAGCAGCTACAACAACCGCCGGGCCTTGCGATAAAGTACCCGATGCGAAGGCCATCAAAATTTCATCAGATGGACGATTATTCATTATTCTAATCCTCCCCGATCAAGCTGCGCAAACGCTGCACCGCCAGACGCAGGCGGGATTTCACCGTTCCAAGCGGCAAATCCAGCGTTTCGGCTATTTCACTGTGGGGTTTATCGTCAAAGTAATGCAGATGGATTACGCGTATCTGCTCGGGCGAAAGCGCTTTTATTGCTGTACGAATGCGCTCTTCACTTTCCGCTTTCAATAATCCTTCGGAAGGCGTCGGTTCATATTCCGGATCATGCTCTTCCAGCAAATGTTGAGCGGGATAGCGTTCCCGCCGAATAAGATCGATGCGCAGATTGCGGGCTACGGTAAATATCCATGTGGAGGCGGCGGCTTTGGCGGGATCGAACAGCGCCGCTTTTCGCCAGACCGTCAGCATCGTCTCCTGCGCCAGCTCTTCTGCCTGCCCTGCCGCCATACCCCCGCGCATGAAAAAACCTTTTATACGCGGAGCATAAAAACTGAACAGTTCGGCAAATGCCGCCTTATCTGCATGCTGGGCAATGCGTACGATCCGTGCCGAATTTTCGTCGATCTTCTTCATTCTGCGTACATAACGCCCAGCACCAGCCTTTTGTTCGCAACCATTGAACTTGCTGCGAAGCAAGATGCGCTCTGTGCTGTGTATGTCGATAAAACCAAATGTGCTGACGTCATGCATACCGCTCATACGGGGAGATCACGAAAATGGATCAGCGCCGAAACTTATCCTGATCCATTTTCGTATCTCCAACGTATTGATTGCAACCACAAGAGACAACGCCTGAACGAACATAAAGCGTTTGTTTCTTTGGACAAATGCGCGGGAGAGTGTTCGTTGAAAATTGCTGTTGTAGGGACCGGTATTTCTGGAATGTCAGCCGCGTGGCTGTTGTCGCAGAATAATGATGTCACCGTGTATGAGCGGGAACACCGTATTGGCGGTCACAGCAATACTTTCCTGATCGAAAGAGACAATGAACGCCCTTTACCAGTTGATACTGGCTTCATAGTTTTCAACGAGCACACATACCCAAACCTTACAGCACTTTTCGCCCATCTTGATGTCGAAACCGCCGCCTCCGAAATGTCATTCGCAGTTTCGCTCGATAGCGGAAAGCTCGAATATTCCGGCACAGGCTTCAGTGGGCTATTTGCCCAGCAGCGTAATTTATTCAATCCGCGTTTCTGGATGATGCTGCGGGACCTGCTCCGCTTTTACCGCGATACGCCATCTCATGCGGGTAAACTCGGCCTGATTGGACTTGGTGAGTTTCTTGAACGCGAGGGTTATGGTGCAGCGTTCCGCGATGACCATCTTCTTCCCATGGCTGCCGCCATATGGTCCGCACCTGCATCCACCTTGCTTGAATATCCCGCCGAGGCATTCATCCGATTTTGCGACAATCACGGTTTGCTGAAATTATCCAACCGGCCGTTGTGGCGCACGGTTAAAGGCGGAAGTCGTTCTTATGTTGAGCGCCTGACAGCCAGCTATAAGGATCGCGTCAAGGTCGGGTGCGCTGCCCTGTCTGTGCAGCGGGGCTTCAATCATGTCGAGATAAAGGATGTTAATGGCGAAACTGAAATCTTTGATCATGTTGTCATGGCCAGCCATGCTGATGAGACGCTTGGCTTGCTGACTGATCCTTCACCCATGGAACAGCACCTGCTTTCGGCATTTCGCTATTCGATAAACCATGCCGTCTTGCACGAAGATGAGTCCCTGATGCCCACACGGCGCTCTGTATGGTCAAGCTGGAATTATCTTGGTCACCGGCAAGAGGCCAATGCTGGCAGCCAGTTGTGTGTGACATATTGGATGAATCGGCTACAAACCTTGGAAACGGATCGGCAGTACTTCGTGACGCTCAATCCACGTCACCAACCTGACCCGCAAAAGGTATTGCATACACAGACCTACACGCATCCGGTGTTTGATAGTCAGGCGATGCAGGCGCAGAAGCAGCTTTGGCAAATGCAGGGTGAGCGCAACACCTGGTATTGTGGTGCATATTTCGGATCCGGCTTTCATGAAGATGGTTTGCAGGCTGGGCTTGCTGTCGCTGAAGATCTTGGAGGATTGCGGCGACCGTGGATGGTAGAGAACGAATCATCCCGTATTGTCCGCGTGCCACGGAACTATGGTTTGGAGATCGCAGCATGAACTCATGGAACTCAGCGATTTACGCTGGAAAGGTTACCCATAAGCGGCTGAGACCAAAGGCGCATTTCTTGCGCTATCGTATGTTTTACATGTTTTTCGATATTGATGAGCTTGGCGCATTGTCGGAGAAAAGCCGGCTGTTCTCTTATAACCGTTTCAATTTCTTCAGCTTTTTCAACAAGGATCATGGTTATAAATCGAGCACTGATGCTGCGGATAAGCATTTGAGAATCTATGCTGAAAATCGCATGAGTGAAGCGGGAATCACGCCCGATGGTGGCAAAATTCAGCTCATGACAATGCCTCGCATACTTGGTTACGTGTTTAATCCTCTTAGCGTCTATTACTGCTACGACCTTAGCCAAAGGCTACGAGTGCTGATCTACGAGGTGAACAACACTTTCGGGCAGCGTCATAGCTATATTTTTCCTCTTGGGCATGGCGTGGATGTGGCTGGTCCGTTGCATCAGCAATGTAATAAGGAGTTTTACGTCTCGCCATTTCTTGAAATGGAACTTGGGTATGACTTCACTATTACCCAGCCGGGTAGTGATGCGTCCATCGTAATAAATGCCCGTGACGATGAAGGCTTGATCATCGCAACAGCGTTCACCGGCAAGCGTCTTGCATTCGGCGATCGAGCTTTATCGAGGTTGATTTTTGCCTATCCGCTTTTGACATTGAAGGTAATTTTCGGCATTCACTGGGAAGCTTTACGACTGTGGATCAAAGGAGTTCGACTCACCATTCGTCCAACCGCGCCCCGACAAACAAAATCGGTGATCTCTGGAACAGAGACCGATTTGCGGCACGTACCTGCTCGTAATATTCGTCAATCTGCATAGACAAGGTTCTCGGAGCTTTTTGTAATCAGCTACACTAAAGGGTTGCGATAATGAGCAGCTTCCTTTAGGTCTCGGCGCTTGGTTGTCTTACAGGGTCCGCGATATGGAAAAGGCAAAGTTCACAACGGGTTTCGCACTGCTTTTGCTCGCTGCACTCGTCCTCAACATCGGTTACTTTGCTTTTACGATTGACCCGCGTGACGTGTCCGTTTCGCTGGATGAATCGGGCGCTATCGAAACCTTTCAATTGGCCTATATCGCCGGGGCGACTGCGCTGTTCCTCATTGCCGGATTGTTGCAGCATAAAGCTGGCAGAATGTTCTGCATTGGTATGGCCGTGCTTTGCATTGTCTTTTTCTTGCGCGAACTTGAGGTAGACCGTGTGGGACCGATCACAACCTATATGAACAGCAAGGTATTCCGTATTCACGAAGCAATCGTCGTTATCGGCGTGGCATGTGCTTATCTGGCTTTTCGCTGGCGTATGGTCGGTGAAATCGCACGTTTCGTGTTCAGCCCGAATGCGTGGCCGTTCTACGTTGCAGCGATCTTCCTGCTGATTGGAGCTTACTGCGATTCACAGCACGGAACAGTAGCCATGCAGATCAAGGAAGAGATTGCCGAGAGCGCAAGTTATCTGGCGTTGATGGTTACGGCTGCTGGTGTGTGCTACCAGTACTCCCGCGCTAGCGAACATAAAAACGGCATCAACGCCCTTATCATCAGCGTTTTTGTCTTGGTGTTTGCTGGCGCCTATGTGCATGGTCTTTACGTACTGGCATAAATTCCATTATCGCAATCGGATACGTTTTTCACATTGTCAGAAACGATTTGGGCATTTCCCGATACAAAGGGTTCACCGGAAATCAAACGCAGTCTTTTGCAGAGACTGGTAAGCCGCATCGATTCTTTCCGAATAGAGGCTCGGCTCAAACGCCGTAAAAATCAGACAGCGGTCATTAAGCCGCTCGGTTCAGGCATACGTCCTCTGCACAAAAACGATATCCCTCTTATTTTCCTGACCCGAAACAGCGTGAGTTTTTTACCTTCGTTTCTGGCACACTACCGCAAGATCGGTGTGACCCGCTTTTTGTGCATTGATGATCGCTCTTCTGATGCAACCCGCGATATTCTGCTGGAACAGCCCGACGTGGATTTGTTTGAGTCTCCCGCGCGCTATGGAGAAGCTGATCGTGGAAAGTTTTGGCGCCACGAACTGTTGAAACTTTACGGTATCGACCGATGGTACCTGAATGTCGATTGCGACGAGTACTTCATCTATGAAGGGTATGAAGACAAAAACTTACCCGAGTTGATTGCGGAACTCGAAGTAAAAGGTATCCGGCACTGCCCTGCGCCGATGATCGACTTTTATCCATCAGGTCCGCTTTCATCAGCAATATTTGATGGTTCCAGCGATATCATGCCTTGGACAATTGCGGATATGTTTGATGCTGCCGGCTATCATATCAGTGTAAGCAACCGTTTCATGTCGCTAACTGGTGGACCTCGCGGACGTATCCTCGACGAGCATGTCGAGTTGATGAAATATCCCCTTCTGTATGTGGAAACGCCGATGGCATTTGCGTCCAGCATCCATAAGCCGCTTCCATTTTACAGAAACTTTTCGCCCATTTGCGGGGCATTGCTTCATTTCAAGTTTTTCAGCGATGCCCTGATTTTTGCGCAAGCAGCTGTAGCTGACGGGCAATATTATGGTGGCGCACATATCTACAAGAATGTAGTTGATGTGCTTGGTTCAAACGAGAACGCCAGTCTGACTGGGCCGGACTCATTGGTTTTCCAAAGCTCCCGTCAGTTCGCCGAGTTGGGATTCTTTAGACGCCCGTAATGCTCCGACAGGGGACAAAACTAGATGCGCTTTCTCTTTATCATAGCTGATCTGGGGCCGAACGGAGTAACCTATTCAAGGCTGCGCTATGCTGGTGAACTCGCGAGGCGTGGCCATTCCGTGACCATTCTTGCCCTGGTCAATGGCGAAACAAGGCCCATTCCCGATGGTGTTGAGTTCGAAATTCTGGACCGATCGACGAACCGACTAAGCGGGATCATCCAGCAAATCAAATCTGCCCTGCGGCTGCGACAATGGTTCAAACGGGCCACCCGCATCCAGCCTTTTGATTTTGTTTCTTCCTCGTTGACACCAGCGGACCGTGTCGTCGCCAGAGCAGGACTTATAAATGTGCATCATTGGATTCACATTGCTACGTCCGAGCTTATCGCCAGTGTTGCAAATCCGAAAAAAAGGCAACGCCGCAGACAGCTGTTACGCGCCATCTATCACGGAAAACCTGTTATAGGCGTGTCTCGGGGCGTCATTGACGATCTCGCAAAACTGAATGCCACTCCTTCCCGAGCAACCCTCGTACACAATGGCTATGATGTAGAACATATAAAGGCGTTGGCAGCGCAAAAGCCTGCCGATTTACCTGCTGAGCCATATTACATCCACGTTGGTCGCTTTGCTGCAGCCAAACGACATGACGTGCTGTTTGAGGGCTTGAGGCGCAGCGGGTCGACACGCAAACTCCTGCTCCTGACGGACAAGCCTGATGAAGCAATTGATCTGGCGCGGCAACATGCACTGGATGGCCGTGTATTGGCACTTGATTTTCGCGACAATCCTTTTGCGTATATGGCTGGTGCGGAAGCTTTGTTACTCTCATCCGACCTTGAAGGCTTTCCCAACGTTCTGGTCGAGAGTTTCATTTCGGGAACTCCGGTCATATCCACTGATTGCCCTTATGGTCCGTCCGAGATTTTAACAGGCCCTTACGCAGAGTGGCTGGTTCCGACAGGAAACCCTGACGCTTTATCAGAAAGAATCCGGGCGTTTGAATCCTCGCCATATGAGATTGAACCTTGGCTCTATCAGCGCTTCACCCTCGCCGGATCAATGGATCAACTTGAAGAACTCGCGCGTCTTCCGGAAAAGCCTTCTTTGGGAAAGTTCTGCGCGCTGCTTTGATTTGACCCCGCGCCGATTGAGAAACAAGCGCGAAGGCATTAGTCTTGGTCCACCAATCAGGAAATCGTTCATGCGCTATCTCATTCTTGCAGGTCTTACTCTTGCTATTAGCGGCTGTGGCGGCGGCGCCATCAAGCGGCTTAGCCCCTCCCCCGATTCAGAAGCTCAGTACCGTCTTGGCGGATGTCAGCTGCGCGGGCATGGGGTGTGCAAAGATATGCGGCAATTAGAGACGCAGGATGCACCCGCTCAATAGCAAAAGATTATTATCTGCAGCCTCTTGAAAATTCCTTTTATCGGCTATACTTTATTCCTTGCGTAACGAGCGGTTCTCCTCCCATTTTTTCGCTCGTTATGTGTTCCCCTCTGGACGCATTAGCGTTCACAATTCGCCGGGCTCTTGCCCGGCTTTTTTGTTTTTGTACTATTTCCCATCGCCCCATATGCATCACCCGAATTTTACTTCCTATTTTCACTCTTCGTGTATCAAAGATCGAACTGGGGTCAGGGAGCACATCAATGAATGCCGCGGAGAGGATACGCGTCGACTGGGTCGATATTGCCAAGGGCATCTGCATTATTTTTGTCGTAATGATGCATTCGGTGCTGGGTGTCGAGAACGAAGCTGGGGCTTCAGGATGGATGCACCCCGTTGTTGCTTTTGCACAACCGTTCCGCATGCCGGACTTTTTCCTCATTTCCGGTCTTTTTCTCAGCATTGTCATCAACCGCTCATGGTTGCGCTACGTTGACCGAAAGGTCGTGCACTTCGCTTATTTTTACGTGCTTTGGTTGACCATTCAATTTCTGTTCAAAGCCCCGGGCATTGTCGGCGAAACGGGCGTCTCGGGTGCTGCAACGGCCTATGCAGTGGCCTTCGTGCAGCCGTTCGGCACTTTGTGGTTCATATATCTCCTGCCAATTTTCTTCATTGTTACCCGGCTGTTGAAGGCAGCCAACATCTGGCTGATCCTTGCAGCAGCTGCGTTCCTGGAAACATTACCTATCCATACGGGCTGGCTCGTCATTGACGAGTTTTGCAGCCGTTATGTCTATTTCTATGCAGGATATGCTTTCGCGCCTGCTATTTTCAAACTTGCAGAGACTTTGCGTGCAAGGCCAGCAGTCGCGGCGATCATTTTATGCATATGGGCAGTATTGAATGGTTGGCTGGTCTTCCACCCCGCATCTACACCATTCAACGCTTGGATACCGCTGGAAAGCTATACTTCCGGCGGTCTCGGGGGGTGGGCGACTGTTCCAGTCATTTCACTCATCGCCGGTTTTGCCGGGGCATTAGCCATAGTCTCAATCTCTTCCCTTATGGCAGCTTTACCCTGGAAGCAGATTACCTCGCCTCTTCGCTGGCTTGGGGCACATTCTATCGTCGTTTATCTGGCGTTCTTCCTACCCATGGCGATAGCCCGCACTGTCTTGCTCAAAAGTGGCATCATTTCGGATATCGGCACAATATCTTTCCTGACACTGATATCCGGCGTCATTGGTCCGGTAATTCTATATGGCCTCATCCAATTGACCGGGTATGGCCAGTTTTTGTTCAAACGGCCAGCGTGGGCGCACATAGATCGCGCTCCACGCAATGAGGCGGTTGTGGCAACTGCTGCGCGGTGACGACTAACTGTGAGCAAAGATATCTTGCTCGTCCCAGCCCATCAGATCCAGTTTGGAACGCGTAGGAAGAAATTCAAAGCAAGCAGCAGCTTCTTCAGCCCTGCTGTCACGCTCCAGACGCTGCTGAAGAATGGCTCGCAGCCGATGTAAATAGAGAACATCAGACGCAGCGTATTCCAATTGGGCTTGGCTCAACTGGGGCGCTGCCCAATCGGACGATTGCTGCTGTTTGGAAAGATTGACTTCAAGCAGTTCGCTGCAAATCTCCTTCAAACCATGGCGATCCGTATAAGTACGAACCAGACGCGAGGCGATTTTCGTACAGAATACCGGCTTCGGCATAACCTTGAAGGTGTGGAACAATACGGCAAGATCAAACCTTCCGAAGTGAAAAATCTTGGTGATGGCATCATCTCCGAGAAGCTTCACCAGGTTAGGGGCTGCAATCTGTCCCTTGTCGATCTGAATAACATCCGCGGTACCATCGCCGGGTGAAATCTGGACAACACAGAGCCGGTCGCGATGCGGATTAAGACCGAGTGTTTCTGTATCGATTGCAACGGCATCAACCTGATAATTACTCAAGTCCGGCAAATCATTCCGATGAAAACGGATCGTCATATCAATTTCCTATTATTTGGCCAAAGCGTCGAGAATGCGTGCCCAGGACCGCTGACCCTTATGGAAAGAGTTCAGCTCGTACTTCTCGTTGGGTGAATGAATACGGTCGTCTTCCAAGCCATAGCCCACAAGCAGCGATTCCATTCCGAGCATGTGCTGGAAATCGCCTACAATTGGAATAGAGCCACCCATGGCAATCAGCACGGCCGGATTTGGCCATTCATCACTCAAGGCATTTTTTGCCTTGGATAGCAGCGGTGATTCATAGGAAAGCTGGATGGCAGGCGAGCCGCCATGTTCATGAAACTCCACCGTGCAATCGGCTGGAATACGTGCCTGAACGAAGGCCCTGAATGCTTCACGGATTTTTACCGGATTCTGCTTGTGGACCAGACGGAACGAAACCTTTGCCGAAGCCTGCGCTGCAATGACGGTTTTGAAACCTTGCCCGGTATAGCCGCCGGTTATACCATTAAACTCGGCCGTGGGCCGTGCCCAGATCAGCTCCAGCACCGAACGTCCTTTTTCGCCGGATGGCACAGAAAGTCCTACGGGTCCAAGGAAGTTTTCAGGCGTAGCCCCCAGCCCCTCCCACATCTGCAATATTTGGGTCGGTGTTTCCTCCACCCCATCATAAAAACCGGGGATAGTCACAGCTCCGTTTTCATCGTGAATATCGGCAAGAACCTTCGTCAGTATACGGATCGGATTTGCTGCTGCACCACCGAACATACCCGAATGAAGATCGCGATCCGCCGCTTTGATAATAATTTCTTCGCCGACAAGCCCTCGTAATCCAACTGAAATGGCAGGGGTTTCAGGATCCCACATACCTGTATCGCATACGAGTGCAAAATCAGCCTTCAACTCGTTCTTATGCGCTTCAAGGAATGGCTTCAGCGACGGCGAGCCCGATTCTTCTTCGCCCTCAAATAGAATGGAAACCTTTATCGGCAGTTTGCCGTGTACTTCCTTGTAAGCACGACAGGCTTCGACAAAAGTCATCAATTGTCCTTTGTCGTCTGACGTTCCTCGCCCTGTGAGAATTTTGCGCCCATTACCGGCATCTTTGATTGCTGGGTCAAATGGGTCGTTTTCCCATAATTCGAGTGGATCAACCGGTTGGACATCGTAGTGTCCGTAGAAAAGCACATGTGGTGCATCTTCGCTTGGCCCGGCATGGTGTCCCACAACCATCGGATGCCCAGGCGTGTCCCGTACGCTTGCTTCAAAACCAATTGATTGGAGATCGGCAACCAGCCATTCGGCAGCTTTGCGGCATTCTGCCTTGAATGCCGGATCGGTTGAGATGGATTTGATTCGCAACAGATCGAAGAGGCGCTTCAGGCTTTCGTCGAGATTGTTATCAAGCACGTTCAACACGGGTTCTAAAGCGGACATAGCATTTCCTGAATTTGGTGGACCGGATTCGTGAAGGGAGTTCTTCTTATCGCATTTTGGCAAAAGGAGCACAAAAAAGTGCCATGCAGGTAGCCACAAAAGAAATGGCCGCCTTGGCGGGGGGACCAGAGGCGACCAGATCACTACTACACTCATTTGCAGTCAACCCTGGAGAGGGGGATGGGGTGACTGCGACACTGGTATCAGGCGGGGGACGAGCCTTAAAAACCAGAGATCGATCTAATGTCGATGAACTGGATTTGGGGGGCAAACCGTGGCAATTCAAGGGCACAGAAGATTACATCTTTGTAACAAACGCGTGAACTATACCGACTGTCAAGATGCCCACAGGAGTTGCGTGAAACAACACAACTCATCATTCCCTTTTCGCGGATGTTCATTTATTTCTGTTTGCATGAAAAAAGGTGATCATCTCTTCCTCGTCGACGGTTCCGGCTATATTTTCCGTGCATACCATGCCCTTCCTCCGCTGACGCGGAAATCGGATGGCTTGCCCGTCGGTGCAGTTTCAGGCTTTTGCAACATGCTGTGGAAGCTTTTGCGCGAGGCGCGTGATACCTCGGTGCGCGATACGCCAACACATTTTGCGGTCATTTTTGATTATTCTTCGACAACCTTCCGGAAGGAAATTTATCCGGAATACAAAGCAAACCGTTCTGCTCCGCCGGAAGACCTTATCCCGCAATTTGGCTTGATCCGGCAAGCGACGAAAGCATTCAACCTGCCTTGTATCGAGAAAGAGGGATATGAGGCCGATGACCTGATTGCCACCTATGCCCGCATGGCGGAGGCTGCAGGTGCAGAGGTGACAATCATCTCTTCCGACAAGGATCTGATGCAATTGGTGACACCACTTGTCTCCATGTACGACAGTATGAAGGATAAACAGATCGGTATCCCCGAGGTGGTCGAGAAATGGGGCGTACCGCCGGGAAAAATGATCGATCTGCAGGCAATGACGGGCGATTCTACCGACAATGTCCCTGGCATCCCCGGCATTGGACCAAAAACTGCAGCACAGTTGCTGGAGGAGTTTGGTGATCTGGATACATTGCTTTCGCGTGCCGGCGAGATCAAGCAGCAGAAAAGACGCGAAAACATCATTCAATATACCGAGCAGGCGCTGATCTCACGCCAGCTTGTTACTTTGAAAACTGATACCCCGATTGATATAGGTCTGGAAGATTTCGTACTTGAACCACAGGACGGTCCCAAGCTTGTGGCTTTCCTGAAATCCATGGAATTTAACTCCCTGACACGCAGGGCCGCAGAAGCAACTGGCGTTGATGCCAGCGCGATTGAGGCAACCAATCTGAAGATTGAAGCCGTTGCAGAGGCACATGGCCCCGATCTTGATAAAAGCGAAGCTAGCGCAAACCGTCCAGCTTCTACACCGTCGGACCAAACAGTCGTTTCAAACAAGCCCAGTTCATCCAATATTGCCGCGACTCCAGCTGATCTGGTCAAAGCACGCACCGACGAGGCACTCTCGGGCAAGATTGATCGCAGCGCGTATGTAACCATTCGCGATACTGCTTCACTGCAAATCTGGATCGACGAGGCGATGGCGTCAGGTATTGTGGCCTTCGATACGGAAACAACATCTGCTGACCCGATGCAGACCGAAATCGTTGGCTTGTCTTTGGCCACTCGGCCTGGGCGTGCCGCCTATATCCCGATAAACCACAAGTCACGTGATGGCGATTTGCTCGGTGGTGGTCTTCTTGAGCACCAGATCCCTGAAGCTGCAGTTTTCCGCCTGTTAAAACCAATGTTGGAAGATGCATCGGTTCTGAAAATTGCTCACTCCATGAAGTATGAATGGCTGGTGATGCACCGTCATGGCATCGATCTACGTCCCGTCGATGACACCATGCTTATCTCTTATGTGCTTGATGCTGGTGAAGGTCATCATAGCATGGATAGTCTTTGTGACCGCTGGCTGGGCCATAAACCGCTGGCCTACAAGGATTTGATTGGATCTGGTAAGTCTTCGCTTACATTTGACAAGGTTGAGATTGAACGTGCTACTGAATATGCAGCCGAAGACGCCGACGTCACTTTGCGTCTGTGGCGATTGCTGAAGCCACGCCTTGTTGCCGATGGTCTCGCTTCGGTTTATGAGCGCCTGGAGCGCCCTCTTATTCCTGTCCTTGCCCGGATGGAGGAACGAGGCATAAGTGTTGATCGGCAGATATTGTCGAGGCTATCAGGGGACCTCGCACAATCAGCGGCCGCGATCGAGGAAGAAATCTACAAACTTGCCGGTGAGAAAATCAACATTGGTTCCCCCAAGCAGATGGGCGATATATTGTTCGGGAAAATGGGCCTGCCCGGTGGTTCGAAGACCAAGACGGGACAATGGTCAACATCGGCACAACTCCTTGAAGATCTTGCAGCTGAGGGCCATGAACTACCGCGCAAGATTGTAGACTGGCGGCAACTTACCAAGCTGAAATCAACATATACCGATGCTTTGCCTGGCTATATTCACCCGCAAACAAAGCGCGTGCATACTTCTTATGCGATGGCTGCGACATCGACGGGGCGCCTGTCTTCGTCAGAACCAAATCTCCAAAACATTCCCGTACGTACCAGCGAAGGCCGCAAGATTCGTACCGCCTTTATTGCAGCACCGGGCAACAAACTGATATCTGCCGACTATAGCCAGATCGAACTGCGCGTGCTGGCGCATGTGGCTGAAATTCCGCAGCTCACTCAAGCCTTTGCTGACAGCATCGACATTCACGCCATGACCGCCTCAGAGATGTTTGGCGTCCCCGTCGAAGGCATGCCTTCTGAGGTGCGACGCCGTGCAAAGGCTATCAATTTCGGCATTATCTACGGCATTTCCGCTTTTGGTCTTGCGAACCAGTTATCAATCCCCCGCGAAGAGGCCAGCCAGTATATCCGTACCTATTTTGATCGTTTTCCCGGCATCAAGGACTATATGGAAGCAACCAAAGCCTTTGCCCGCCAGCACGGCTATGTCGAAACCATTTTCGGTCGCCGTGCGCACTATCCCGAAATTCGCTCATCCAATCCGCAACTGCGGGCGTTCAATGAGCGTGCAGCAATCAATGCACCTATCCAAGGCTCTGCTGCCGACATTATCCGTCGTGCCATGGTGCGCATGGACGCTGCACTTGTTGAAGCCAAGCTCTCAGCACGTATGCTGCTTCAGGTACATGACGAACTCGTTTTCGAAACAAGTGACGAGGAGGTAGATGCAACGCTACCAGTCATCCGTGAAGTAATGGAAAATGCAGCTATGCCCGCAATTTCCCTCTCTGTTCCCCTACAGGTTGATGCACGCGCAGCTTCAAACTGGGAAGCTGCGCACTAATCTATTGTATCGCGTCCAGTGCTTTGCGCTGGGCGTGCATTTCAACAAAAATGCGATAGTCGCGATCAAGCCGCTGGCGTGCTGCCGGGTCAGGCTGACAGGCTCGCCCGCCTTGTTTCATCGCAGTGCAGGCTGAGGGTAGATCGGGATACATACCGGCAGCAGTTGCCGCGACCATTGCTGTGCCGAGAAGTACTGCGTCTTCCGCTGCAGAGGTGATAACCGTGCACCCGGTTGCATCAGCATAGAGTTCCATCAGCAATGGGCTTTTGATGTGCCCACCGGTAACGTGCATCGTATCAATGGCGTAACCCTTGTCATTAAAGGCATCAAGAATGTGCCGCACGCCAAGTGATATGCCCACGGCAGTCCTCCAATACAGACGGCAGAGGCTGTCGAATGATGAATCCAGCGTCAGGCCGCTGATAACGCCCACCGCGTGGGGATCTGCGAGCGGTGACCGATTGCCGTGAAAGTCTGGCAAGACGTGCAGGCGATTTGCAAGATCGGGTTCTGCAGCGCGAAGCTCCATGATTCGTGCTGTGATTTTTCTATGCAGATCACCATTGGGCTCACCACCAGCACCATGCCAACGGATGATATGGTCGAGTAGGGCACCGGTCACGGATTGACCTCCCTCACTCAGCCAGACATCCGGAAGCGCAACACCATGATATGGCCCCCAACCGCCACGGAAAGAAATTGGCTCCTGTGACAGCGCCATCAGGCAGCTTGATGTTCCAGCTATCAATGCAAGATGGCGGTCAATTTGCGAAAGATCACCAGCAAAGCCACCAAGGACTCCAAGCGAACCAGCAAAAGCATCAATCAGACCAGCACCTACCTGGCAACTGGTTGTGAGGCCCAATGCCTTTGCTGCTTCACTGGTCAACGCGCCAAGATCGGTTGCTACAGGGCTTGCAACTTCCGGCAGGTGACCACGTTCAAGTAAGTCCTCCAGACCAATCGTTTTCAGGTAATCCGCCTGCCATCCATGCTCCTCATGGGCAAGATAAGTCCATTTGCAGGTCAATGTGCATTGCGACCGTGCCAATGAACCCGTCGCTTTCCAACTGAGGTAATCAGCAAGGTCAAAGAAGTAGCCTGCCTTTTCCCATGTCGCAGGTAGATGGCGTTTCAGCCACATCAATTTTGGCGTTTGCATTTCCGGAGACATAACGCCACCCAGGAAATCGAGAACTTTATGGCCGGTTGCCGTACATTCATCAGCCTCATCAAGCGCGCGATGATCCAGCCACACGATGGTATCCCAGCGCCGTTCGCCGGAGGTTGATACGGTAAGCTGTTCCGTTTGCTTATCACGCACGACCAATGAACATGTAGCATCAAAGCTCAATCCAACAACATCAGCGGGGCTGACTTTAGCCGCAGCAACGGCACCCTGAACGGCTATGCAAACGGATTTCCAGATATCTTCCGAATCATGTTCTGCGTGATCGCCCATCGGACGATTCATCAGGATCGGGTGTTCAACGCGGCCAAGAAGATTGCCCTTTGCATCCAGAATGCCCGCACGGGCGCTTCCTGTGCCAACATCTACAGCGCAGACAAATTGTGGCATCAACGAACTTTCAGTACGGCTTCCTGCGATGCGAGTAGGCCTGGCAATTGCAACATGTCGTTGAATATAAGGGTTGGGCCAAGAGACGCAAGCTTTGACTCAAGCCTGCCGCCACGTGAATGCGTTCCACCAGTAAATGCAAACACACGCATACCTGCGGCCTTGGCGGCCTGAATACCTGCCGGGCTATCCTCAATAACCACACAGTCAGTCGGATCTACATTCATGGTATTGGCTGCGAAAAGAAACAGGTCCGGAGCAGGTTTACCGTTCTTAACCATTGTCGCGCTGAAAATGTGGGGATCGAGCAGATCAATCAGACCCGTCAACTCTAGCGACAATCGGATGCGCTCAGGTTGACTTGAGGATGCCACGCAACGGGGAAGATGCAAACATTTTAGTGTTTCGGCAATACCGGGGATAGGTTTAAGATCCGATCCAAAGCGGCTGTAGAGGTTGTTCCGCATCTCGTCCAGGTCTGCCTCACTCGCGGCAAACCCATATTCTTCGTGCAGAACCTTGCTGATGGTTGCCATGCTTCGACCGAGAAAACGATCATAGGCTTCGTCTTCAGACATGGTAACGCCACTCTTGCCGATCATCTCCAGCAATACGGCTATCGAAATCGGCTCGCTATCGACAAGCACTCCATCGCAATCAAATATGACGAGCGAGGGATCTGGCATCACAGTCTGTCTTCGAGATAGAGCTTCAAGGTTTCGCGCGCGCCTTTTTCCCAGAGTGTCCGGAGAATACGCGAAAATGATTCGACGAAAACCGGCGTTGTTCCTACATCGCCAAAAATATCGGTCATGGCAAGAAATGCCTTCGGATCATCCTTGGCTTTCAGAGCCTCAATCTTCAAACGTTCAGCACTGGCATCCAGATAGTCCGTCGGCTTACCACTATCGGTTGTACCGGCGCAGAATCGGCACCAAAGCGCCGAAACCAGCGAGAGCCCGGTAATACTTTCCCCGGCCTTCAACCTGTCCGCAGTGGTTGGAAGGATAAATTTGGGCTGTCTGTTGGAACCGTCCTGGCAGAGCCGCTGAATGGTGTCTCCAATCTTCGGATTGGAAAAACGCCGGACGATCAAGTCGAAATATTCATCGAAAGGCATGTCCGGCACCGGTGGAAGCACGGGAATGATTTCTTCGCGTTCCAGCTTCGCCAGAAAATTACGTATCAGCGGTTCTTCCATAGCTTCGTGGACGAAGTGGATATCCATCAAAGATGCCGGATAGGCAATTGCCGCATGACCACCGTTCAGTATGCGGATTTTCATCAACTCGTAAGGTGCCACGTCTTGGACGAAAGTCACACCAACCTTTTCCAATGCCGGGCGGCCTGTCGGAAAGTGATCCTCAAGCACCCACTGTTTGAACGGCTCGCAAAATACCGGCCAGTTATCCTCAACGCCAAAATCTGTCGCCAAAAGGTTGCGTTCGCGATCTGTCGTTGCCGGTGTAATTCGATCAACCATACCATTTGGAAAAGCGACATTCTGTTTGACCCAATCTGCAAGCGCAGGATCAATCAATGCAGCAAGGCCACTGATAGCATCGCTGGTGACATGACCATTCCCTGGAATATTGTCGCATGACATGACTGTAAACGCAGGTGTGCCTTCTTTTTGCCGGCGAATAAGGCCTGCGAGGATCAAACCAAATACGGTTTTCGGTGCGTCTATATTGGCTGCGTCTGCAGCAATGGCCGGATGCTCAGGGTTAAACTTTCCAGAAGCGGGGTCGATGAAGTATCCGCCTTCAGTAATAGTCATTGAAACAATGCGGATTTTCGGGTCTGCAAGCCGAGTGATCGTGTTAGCAGCATCTCCGGGCTGGAGATAATCGATCATTGCAGATGTGACATGCGCCGCGCGATGCCCGCTATCCTGTTCCACTACCGTCGTCAGCCAGTCCTGATCTTTCAATTTCAGGCGCATCGTTTCATCAGATGGCAAAACACCAGCCCCGACCAGACCCCATTCGTGATCAGTTCCGGCATTGAAGAGTTCATCAAGATAAACAGCCTGATGAGCACGATGAAAGTTTCCAATGCCGAAATGGATGATGCCAGCTTTTAGGTCCGATTGCTTGTAGCCCGGAACACCGACATTGGCGGGCAAATCCTGCAAAGCCTTTTGCGAAAGTTTAACGGTCATCGGGATCAACCCTTCTCTTCATTCATGCAAGGAGGGCAGCAATTGCTGCATGCCTCAAACTCAACTCATCCAGTTGCCGCCATCGACATTGTAGGTCTGCGCAACAACGTAATCACTGTCGCTGGAGGCAAGGAATACCGCCATCCCCGCCAGGTCTTCTGCAGTTCCCATGCGGCCGAAAGGTACAGCTTCGCCAACAAGGCGCTTTTTCTCACCGCGCGGCCTGTTTTCATATTTTGCAAAAAGGGCATCGACCCCTTCCCAGTGCTCGCCATCCACCACGCCGGGCGCTATTGCGTTCACGTTGATGCCATGCTCGATGAGATTTAAACCTGCGGATTGGGTCAGGCTAATAACGGCAGCTTTCGTCGCGCAGTACACTGCAACAAGCGCTTCACCGCGACGTCCTGCCTGACTGGCCATATTGATGATTTTGCCGCCTTTGCCACGCTCGATCATGGTTTTCGCAACGGCCTGCAAAGTAAATAGAGTGCCCGCAAAATTCACGGCAAACAGCTTGTCGTAGCTTTCGCGGGTGATTTCGACGATGGGAGCAAGATCAAAAAGAGCGGCATTGTTTATCAGAATATCGATGCCACCAAACTTCTCGACAGCCTGCGAAACAGCGGCATCTATTGAACTCTGGCTGCTCACATCAAGCTGAACAGCATAAGCTTGGCTGCCCAGTTCGGTTGCCGTCTGCTGCGCACGTTCCAGATTGATATCAGCTATCACCACATGATCTACATCTTCGCGTATGTAGGCCTCGGCGAACGTACGACCGATGCCTCGTGCTGAACCCGTGATAAATGCGGTCTTGCCTGCAAGCCTGCTCATTTCGAATGCCTGTCTTTCCCGTATATGCCTTAGATGGCCTGACCGTTCGCATCAAAGCGATGCAAACGGTTTGGATCTGGAGTGAGATAAATTGACTGGCCATGTTCCGTCGCGAAATCACCGTCCGCGCGGACCGTTATCTTGCCAACTCCATCTGCATCGACATGAATGAAAGTGTCAGAGCCCAGATGTTCGGTAACGCCGACCGTGCCTTTCCAGGCACCTTCAGTTTTGGAAATTTGCACATGCTCCGGCCGCACACCCAACGTTGTGGCGTTGTGCTTTTCAGCTGCAGCGCCACTGACAAGGTTCATGCGCGGCGAGCCGATGAAACCCGCCACAAAAACATTCCTCGGGCTTTTATAAAGCTCGAGTGGTGAGCCTACCTGTTCAATTCTGCCGGCATTAAGCACAACGATCTTGTCAGCCATGGTCATGGCTTCCACCTGATCATGCGTAACATAGATCATTGTGGTCTTGAGTTGATGATGAAGATCGCTGATCTCCAGACGCATGTTGCCGCGCAGAGCAGCATCAAGATTGGATAGCGGCTCATCAAACAGAAACGCCTTAGGCTGGCGCACAATCGCGCGACCGATGGCAACGCGCTGGCGCTGGCCGCCCGACAGTTGGCCGGGCCTGCGATCCAGATAGCTGGTCAGGTTAAGGGTATGCGCTGCATCTTTGACTTTTTTGTCGATAGCAGACTTTTCCTGACCATCCATCTTCAACGGAAACGCTATATTCTGATAGACGCTCATATGCGGATAGAGCGCGTAAGATTGGAACACCATCGATAGCCCGCGTTTGGCTGGTGCCTCGTTCGACATATCCTTGCCATCAATGATGATACGCCCGCCCGACAAGTCTTCCAGACCCGCTATCATGCGCAACAATGTCGACTTTCCGCAGCCTGATGGCCCAACGAAAACAACGAACTCGCCGTCATTGATTTCAAGATCGATCTCAGGAATGACCGAAGTGGTGCCAAACGACTTCGAGACTTTTTCGAGTGTTATGCTTCCCATAATATTATTCCCATCTCTTTTGGCCGGGCCAAAGGTCAGAAGTTATTTGACGGCGCCAAAGGTCAAACCGCGAACGAGTTGCTTCTGGCTAAACCAGCCCATGATCAGGATCGGGGCAATAGCCATAGTCGATGCAGCCGACAGCTTTGCCCAAAACAGCCCTTCCGGACTCGAATATGAAGCAATGAAGGCGGTCAGAGGTGCAGCATTTGCGGCGGTCAGATTGAGCGTCCAGAATGCTTCGTTCCACGCAAGAATGATGTTCAGGAGCATAGTCGAAGCAATGCCCGGAACTGCCATCGGTGTCAGCACATAGATGATCTCTTTCATCAATGATGCGCCATCCATACGCGCGGCTTCAAGGATTTCACCCGGGATTTCCTTGAAGTAAGTGTAGAGCATCCAGACAATAATCGGCAGGTTGATCATGGTCAGAACTGCGACCAGACCCAGTCGAGAATCCAGCAAACCCCAATCACGGAAAATCAGATAGAGCGGAACGAGTACACCAACCGAAGGCATCATTTTTGTGGAAAGCATCCACATCAGAATGTCCTTTGTGCGCTTGGTCGGCGAAAATGCCATAGCCCATGCTGCCGGTATGGCCAGTGCCAATCCAAGCAGGGTCGAACCGACCGAAATGACAATGGAGTTCATAACGTGCTTGCCGTAATCAGAGCGGCTCTGCACTTCGTGGTAGTTTTCCAGAGTCCAATCAAAAAACAGGAACTGCGGCGGCGTTGCAACCGCAGTGCCTTCTGTCTTGAAGCTCGTCAGGAAAGTCCACAGGATCGGAAAGAAGATCAGGAACCCGATACTCCAGCCGATGATCGTGAAAATGAGCTTGCGTTGCGTCGTAACTGAGCGGGCCATGTTTCTACCTCTCCAGGTTCTTGCCGATGAGGCGAATGAGGAAGAAGGCAACGATGTTGGCAAGGATGACCGCAACGATACCGCCGGCGGACGCTCCACCCACATCAAACTGCAAAAGCGCTTGCGAATAGATCAGGTAAGCAATGTTGGTCGTCTGCAGACCTGGACCACCATTTGTTGTCACAAGAATTTCGGCGAAAACACTGAGAAGGAAGATCGTCTGGATCAAAATGACGACCGTTATCGCGCGCGACAGATGTGGCAGAACGAGATAAATGAATCGCGATAGCGGTCCGGCACCATCCATTTCAGCCGCCTCAATCTGCTCCCCGTCCAGCGACTGCAGCGCTGTGAGCAATATAAGCGTGGCAAATGGCAACCATTGCCAGGCGACAATCAGGATAATGGAAAACAGCGGGACTTGGGCGAACCAGTCAACCGGTGCAAATCCAAACGTTCGCGCTATCCATGCAAATAACCCGTTGACCGGGTGCATCAGCATGTTTTTCCACACAAGTGCGGAAACGGTGGGCATGACAAAAAACGGCGCAATAACCAGAAGGCGGACAATACCCTGCCCCCAGAATGGCTGGTCGAGAACAATCGCCAAAAGGATTCCGCCGATAACGGTGATCAACAGCGTCCCGCCAACAAGCAGCAGCGTATTGCCAAGGGCAGTGAAGAACGCCGGATCAGTCAGGAAGTACCGATAATTGAGAAATCCAACATATTCCTCTGTTCCCGGCATCAGGAGATTGTAGCGCAGGAATGAGAAGTACAGCGTCATGACAAGCGGCACGATCATCCACAAAAACAAGAGGATGACGGCGGGCGACATCATGATACGGGCAGTTGCGCGTGTCTGAAGCGTAGCCATGGTCAGGATCCAATACAGCGATTATTGAAAAAGGAGGCCCGGGCGGCTTCTGGCATTCGCGCCAGAAACCGCCCGGAGCCAGGAGGATTCTATTTGATGTAACCGCCCTTTGTCATTTCGCGGGTGGTCAGTGCCTGTGCGCTCTGCAAGGCCTGATCTACGGTTACAGAACCAGCCAGTGCTGCAGAAAACTGCTGACCGACTGCCGTACCAAGACCCTGAAACTCGGGAATGGCAACGAACTGGCCACCCGTGTAAGGCACAGGCTTGATTGTCGGCTTGCTGGTATTGGCAGCAGTCATCGCATCCAGCGTAATCTTGGCGAAAGGCGCAGCCTTCTGATATTCCGGATTTGCGTAAAGCGAAGTGCGTGTGCCCGGAGGAACGTTCGCCCAGCCTTCCTTGCTCGCTACGAGTTCCGTGTAAGCTTTGTCTGTTGCCCAAGAAACGAACTTCTGTGCAGCTTCTGCTTTCTGTGTGCCAGCAGGAATGCCGAGGTTCCATGCCCATAGCCAGTTGCCGTGGTTTTCCACACCGCCTGTCGGGAACAGTGCATAGCCAACCTTGTCAGCAACCTTCGACTCTTTCGGGTTGGTCACGAAGGAAGCCGCGACCGTAGCATCAATCCAGATACCGCACTTGCCGGTCTGGAACAGAGCGAGGTTTTCGTTAAACCCGTTTGACGAAGCACCGGCAGGACCAGCTTCCTTCATCAGGTCAACGTAAAATGTCAGCGCCTTCTTCCATTCTGGCTGGTCGAACTGCGGTGCCCACTTTTCATCAAACCAGCGTGCGCCGAAAGAGTTGGCTGTTGCTGTCAACAGCGCCATGTTTTCGCCCCAACCGGCCTTGCCACGCAGGCAGATGCCGTAAGTCTCTGTGGACTTGTCCGTCATCTTCTTCGCAGCTTCAGCAATCTGGTCCCAGGTTGGCTTTTCCGGAATGGTCACACCAGCCTTTTCAGCCAAATCCTTGCGATACATCACCATTGCGCTTTCGCCGTAGAATGGCGAAGCATAAAGCTTGCCATCAACCGAAACGGCATCGCTGATCGAAGGCAGGAGATCAGCCTTGTCATAATCTGCACCCAGACCGTCGAGCGGCAGGAGCCAGCCCTGCTTGGCCCAGATCGGCACTTCATAGGTGCCAATGGTCATCACGTCATACTGGCCGCCTTTGGTGGCAATATCGGTTGTGACGCGCTGGCGCAGGACGTTTTCTTCGAGCGTTACCCATTCCAGCTTGATGTCCGGATTCTTCTTGGTGAAATCATCGGTCAGTTTCTGCATGCGAACCATGTCGCCATTGTTGACCGTTGCAATGGTCAAAGTCTCAGCATGGGCAAAGCTGACCATTGCCGCGACGGAAACCGCGCCGAGCAGAAGCGTTCTCTTAAACATTTCATTCCTCCCGAATGTTATGAGCAATTGCTTGTAGTGTGGGCAAATACTCACACATGGGCGAAATGAGTCAAGTGCAATTCGTCGCTGCAGTGCACAATCGGAGGTAAATCAGCCCGCCAGAAGAGCTTCGGCTGTGCGCTCGTCGGTAATCAAACCGTTGATAAGATTGCCCTTGAGCGCGGCCGCAATGCCCGGCATCTTCTTTTCACCCTTGGCGATGGCAATGACCATTGCAGTCTCACGCGAAGGGATAAGCGCACTTGCGACGCGCTCATTGGTCAAACCTTCTATGGCTACACCATTGCGATCAAAGGCGTGGCCGACAATTTCACACACGGCGCCAGCCTGCCGCAGAGCCAGCAACTCCGCCTTGGATATAAAACCGTCGACATAAAGCGGCGCATCATCTTCCAGATCACCAATGCCGATAAAGGCCACATCAGCCTTGGC
This sequence comes from Phyllobacterium sp. YR531, assembly GCF_000282595.1. Taxonomy (GTDB): domain Bacteria; phylum Pseudomonadota; class Alphaproteobacteria; order Rhizobiales; family Rhizobiaceae; genus Phyllobacterium. The sequence continues at coordinate 1,532 of NZ_AKIZ01000030.1, read as the reverse complement.
CGAAAGGTCCAGCACGGAGCGAATCATCGGCTGGCTGTGCAGGAGTTCGCGCTCTTCCGGCGAAGAGGCAATGACCGGCAGCGGCATCGGGAAACTGCGCGCCTTGATCTTTTCCGCAATATTAAAAATGACGTTGTAAAAGGCAGCCGAGCCGTCCGGTGCGATATTCCCCGTCAGCGACACCACCTTGTGCTGCGGGCAATCAATGGGCGAGAGAATCTCGATTGCTGCTTTCAGCGTGCGCCCGGTGCCTATCCCGACAACAACCGGCGTTTCGGTCTTGAGCCAACGGGTCATTTCCGCCGCCGCCGCATCGGCAACGCCAAGCGTGGTTGAATTGGAACCCGGATCAGTCGGCACCACTTCCGCCATTTTCAGGCCAAAACGCGCGGTCAACCGCGCTGCCAGATCGAGACAATTGGCAATTGGGTGATCCAGCCGGACTTTTACCAGCCCCTCCGACACCGCCAGTGAAACCATGCGCTGCGCCGACTGGCGTGATACTCCAAGCTTTGCCGCAATTTCATCCTGCGTGTTACCGGCAACATAATAGAGCCAGCCAGCGCGCGCCGCATCATCAAGTTTAGTTGTGGTAACCTCTGGCTTACTCATTTGCCTGCCTCATCTCGGGATGCTGGAACTCCCGTTATGCGTGGTTCGACAAGCTCACCATGAGGAATGATGGCAGTCTCCCTCTCATCTTTGGCAGGCTCTTCCTCCCTCATCCTGAGCTTGTCGAAGGACGCACCGCTCGCCTTATGCCCGTCGGAATGTCCGAGATCGCGCTCCGGCCAGACAATATCGCGCACTCTCTGTTTCAGCACCTTGGCTTCGGGAAACCCGCCATCGCGCTTGCGCTCCCAAATGAGATCGTCATTGACATGGATTTCAAAAATGCCGCCAGTGCCGGGGATAAGCGCCACTTCACCCAGATCAGCGCCAAAGGTGGAAAGCAGTTCCTGCCCCATCCAGGCGGCGCGCAGCATCCAGCTGCATTGGGTGCAATAAGTAATGGAAATGCGAGGTTTCGTTGTCATGTCTCCTCTACTACCATTTTCTCGCTGGGATGTAAGGTGCCGTCCGGCGCAACGACCGGGTTGTGACCGGATATCAGAATTGCCAGCATCTCACGCACGCCTGCTCGCGCCCGCTCAGCCATTTCAATAGTTCCGCATAGCGGGAAAAGCGGGACATCATAATTGTCGACCGAGTTGCGCGCGCGCCATCCCGTGCAGCATTGCTTGCGACGGCATACGGCCTTGTTGCAAGTCTTGTGATAACCGTACGCTGTTGCCATGCCCTGAAACAACGCCAGCATAACCACATGGCGCCGGTGAGTCCGCTTGTTCATTTCCCACTGGGCCTCGTACTGCTCATCCGTCTGCACCGGATGCCTTGGCCAACGTTTAATCGGCAATTCCGGCAGCGGGTCGGGTATGAATTTGCAAAATGGAATGAGTTCGTTCGGCCATGATTGTTTGCGCATGCTAATTTTCTCCGAGGTTTATCGTTGCCACGCCCGCTTTTGCGTC
>NZ_AKIZ01000029.1 GCF_000282595.1 Phyllobacterium sp. YR531 | reverse complement strand
GCGTGTTCCAAACTCTGCAATTCCATTTCTGCCACATTTCATCTAAAGCAGCCTCATGGTTCAGGATTTCGGTATACGTTCATCATATCTGTCTCGCCGACTGCGGTTGACGACGCTCATTCGTCTGCGCTGGCTTGCAGTGGCAGGCCAAAGCATCGCGGTCCTGTTCGTCGCGCTTTACCTGAAATTTCCTTTCCCCGTCAGCGTGTGTTTTGCACTGATTGCCTGTTCGGCTTGGCTTAACCTGCTGATGTCATTCCGCTATCCGATCAACCACCGACTTCAACCGCGTGCGGCGATCACAGTCCTTGCCTTCGACATTTTGCAGGTGGCGGGCCTGCTCTATATGACCGGTGGCCTGCAGAATCCGTTTGCCGTTCTGATGATTGTTCCCGTCATCATTTCCGCAACCTCCCTGCCCTCGTGGTCAACTATTGTCCTCGGGTTGCTTGTCACCATATGTGCCACGGTTCTTGCCTACGTCTACCTGCCTTTGCCGTGGTATCCGGGCGAGAGCATGCACCTGCCCTTCGTGCTTATTGCCGGTGTCTGGTGTTCGGTGGTTTCCGCGCTCGCCTTCACGGCCGTCTATGCCTATCGCGTTGCGGAAGAAGCGCGCCTGCTCGCCGATGCTCTAACCGCGACCGAGCTTATTCTTCAACGTGAACAGCATTTATCGGCGCTGGATGGCCTGGCGGCGGCGGCGGCCCATGAGCTTGGCACGCCACTGGCTACCATTGCCCTTGTTGCCAAGGAGATGGAGCGCAGCCTGAAGAAGGACGATCGATTTGCTGATGACATTGAACTTCTACGCTCGCAGACCGAACGCTGCCGCGAAATTCTAAAGCGGCTGACCAGCCTCTCTTCAACCAGCGAAGAACACATGTCACGTCTGAAGATTTCCTCTCTGATTGAGGAGGTCATCGAACCGAACCGGAATTTCGGCATCGGCATCGAAGTCGTCAAGCTGCGCGGCGATGGTATAGAGCCATTCATCCGCCGCAACCCCGGCATTATTTACGGCCTTGGCAATCTGGTAGAAAATGCCGTCGATTTTGCCAAACAGACAATACAGGTCAGTTGGGGCTGGAATGACAAGACTGTTGAGATCATCGTCAGTGATGATGGTAAAGGTTTTGCGCCTGAAATTCTCGACCGGATTGGCGAGCCCTACACCACAGGCCGCGACCGCGAAGTGAATGAGCATGGCGGCGGCCTTGGCCTGGGCCTTTTCATCGCCAAGACGCTGCTTGAGCGTTCAGGAGCGACAATCACTTTCCGCAATCGAAACGATCCCGGCCAGGGTGCGGAGGTCGTCGTGATCTGGCCGCTGAGCGAACTGACGACTAGCGGATAGGTTTGGCGACCAGATATTTCTGGTCAGAACGCGGCGTATTTCTGAAGCCTGTTAAACAAATCTTGCTCTATAGAGGCAAAATTTGCTCTAGCCTTTGACTTTTTCTTCATTGCGAACCATTAACATCAATAACTATTACAAAATGAGCAGGAAACCCTGATGGACAATACGGATCAGGACGATATTGCCGCCATTGGCAACGATCCGACACTTCTTCTTGTTGATGATGACAAGCCCTTTTTGCAGCGTCTTGCACGCGCCATGGAAACACGCGGCTTTACCGTCACGATTGCCGATTCGGTCGAAGCAGGTCTCGCCAGTGTCAAAAGCCATGCACCTGCCTATGCGGTCGTGGACATGCGCCTTGGTGATGGCAATGGTCTCGACATTATCGAAGCCATTCGCGCCCGCCGCGAAGATACACGCACAGTGATACTGACCGGCTACGGCAATATCGCCACTGCGGTCAACGCGGTCAAGCTCGGTGCCATTGACTACCTCTCAAAACCTGCCGACGCAGATGAAGTCTTCGCCGCGCTGACACGCCGTTCCGGCGAAAAGGTTGCTCCACCGGAAAATCCGATGTCCGCCGACCGCGTGCGCTGGGAACATATCCAGCGCGTGTATGAAATGTGCGACCGCAATGTTTCCGAAACGGCCCGCCGGCTCAATATGCATCGGCGTACCCTCCAGCGCATTCTGGCTAAGCGCGCCCCGCGCTAGGCATTTGCTTGAGACGTTCTAGAACCTGACGCTGAGGTCGGCCTTGATGGTGTTGTCATGGTTCTGCGATGAGAACTGCCCGGTATAGCTGAGGCCGAGCGTGGCCGACTTGCTGATGCCGAGGTCAA
>NZ_AKIZ01000028.1 GCF_000282595.1 Phyllobacterium sp. YR531 | reverse complement strand
GCTAGAACGTCAGGACGAATTCTTCGCCTTGTCGTGCGGCTGTCAGTCGCCCGTCGCGAATGTCCTTGATGATCCAGCCATCTTCGAGCGCGGCTCCCTTGTAGAGCCGTGTTCCGTCTGAACTGATGGCATAGGGCGCATCCCCGAACCATACAGCCTGTAGATTGAATTTGGGAAGCACCTTCGGCGCCATCGCCCCGACCATGCTGGTCAGCACATAGGTTCCGCCATAGGTGCGATCGAACCAGTTCTGTATATTGCCCCAGGCCTTGCTGTCCTCTGCCGACAGAGCGCCCGATACGGTCAGCCGTGTGCCTTCCGCATTGATCTTCAGACCGGACAGCCCGACTTCCGTCAGCTTTGTCTGCAGCGATGCAGCAACCGGTTCGGCAGCAGCAGGCGCATGAACGCTTTCGATGGTCTGGCCATGCTTGGCCGAATGATGGGTAAGGGTTGTACTGTTCGAACCGAGGAAGTCCCCGACGCCTGCCTGCACGGCAGCAATTGTCAAAAGCGTCAATGCGCCGCCGCCAATGGCGATCCAGCTGGCGCGTGGCATCTTGCGCAAGCCCTCGCCCTCAGACACAGGCGATGACAGCTCGATGGTGGCAGTGCCGATCTTGACCGTGAAGGGCAAGGGGGCGCGCACGCCATGACCGACCGGTACAAGCGTGTCACCGTCAATGACAACCTCGCCGTCAATGGCCTCGATGAGAACAGCGGACCCTTGAAGCTGCAGCGTCATGTGATGGGCGCGGACATCGCGGTCGCTCAGGGTCAGATCGCAATCTGCAGCTGAACCAAGGCGATAGGAGCCGCCTTCCAGCGGCAGCAGGACACCATCATGAACGCCAGCCGTTACCTTGAGCAGCAAGGCTGTTTTCGGTTCCTGAAATCGAACGATGGAGCCCATGGCATTTGCCTCGTTTGCAAAGTATTCGAAGTATTCACATGCGTCTTTACATCGGGCTCAAACTGGCAAAAGGCGCCCGACCGGCAATAGGAATTTGCGCAGATGGCACAGTGCCGCCTGCGCAAACTTTAAAAATCAGTTGTTTGGACGCTGCTTGGCAGCATCAAGTGCGACCTTCTTTTCAGTCGTAATTTCAGTAATCTTTGCTGACTTCTCAATCGCCTTGTCAAACGCTTGCGTCATCTTGTCGATTGAAGCATCCGATCCGGTTGCTCCGCCGCCAACACCTTGAACAGCCATGCTATTTCTCC
>NZ_AKIZ01000027.1 GCF_000282595.1 Phyllobacterium sp. YR531 | reverse complement strand
ATCGCCATTTCCGTAAAGGTCCGGCCATGACGTTCAGGTAGTACATTTCGAAACCATAGGGCGCGCCGCATGGGTGGTGGCCGCGAGGTACGAGGACGACGTCACCATCCGCGATGGCCATGGTTTCATCGAGCGATCCATCGTCTGTATAGACACGCTGGATGCCGAAACCGTCAACGGGGTTCAGCCGGTGGTAATAGGTTTCCTCGAGATATGTGATGCGCGGAAAGTCATCCTCGTCGTGACGGTGCGACGGATAGCTCGACCAATGGCCTGCAGGTGTGAACACCTCGGTGACGAGGAGCGAGTCGCAGTAATCCTCGTTTTCCATCGCAATGTTGTTGATGTAGCGCGTATTCGTACCCTTGCCCCGTTCCGTCAGCGTGATGCCGTGCGGGCCGATGCGGCGGGCCTTGTGGCCGCCCCTGCCTGGGGCGGCGCAGACCGCGATCGTGCAGTCGGTTGCGGCGACAGCCACCCAGTTTTCCCCGTTCGGCACATAGAGGCAATGCGGCGGCGTCTTTTCGAACACGTTCATGCGTTCACCGAGTACGCCCCAGTCCTCGCTGGCGGCGGCGACGGCGGCTTTTCCCTCGACCATGACGA
>NZ_AKIZ01000026.1 GCF_000282595.1 Phyllobacterium sp. YR531 | reverse complement strand
ACACTTACCCTGGGGATAACTCCTCGTTCGACAATGTTGGAACGCAAAAAAGGCGCTGCTAATGCAACGCCTTTCAAAGTGACACAGTTTATGGATTTGGAATCACGCAAGCGTATAGGCTGTTTTGACCGTCGTATAAAACTCCGCAGCATATTTGCCTTGCTCACGCGGACCATAACTTGATCCCTTGCGACCGCCAAAAGGCACATGAAAATCGACACCAGCCGTCGGCAGATTGACCATAACCATACCGGCCTCAGCATTCCGCTTGAAGTGAGTCGCATGTTTCAAGCTTGTCGTCGCAATACCGGACGACAGGCCAAAAGGCGTATCGTTCGCGGTGTGCAGCGCCTCTTCATAATCCTTCACCCGAATCACACTGGCAACGGGACCAAAAATCTCTTCCCGTGATATACGCATCTGATTTGTCGCTTCCGTAAACAGAGCAGGTTGCAAGTAGAAGCCAGGACTATCGCGCGTTAGCCTTTCGCCACCAAAAACGAGCTTTGCACCTTCGTTTTGGCCGATTGCAATATAATCCTCGTCTTGCTTGAGCTGACTCGCATCTACAACCGGGCCAATATGTGTTCCCGCCTTAAGCGCATCATCGACGATGATGGTTTTCAGTTTTTCAGAAACAGCGGACACAAACCGATCATGAATACCTTCTGTAACAATGATTCGTGACGATGCCGTGCAACGCTGCCCGGTTGAAAAGAAAGCGCTATTCACCGCCGCATCGACAGCCACATTGAGATCGGCATCATCAAGCACCACAAAAGGATTCTTGCCACCCATCTCCAATTGAAACTTGCGCATATGTTCGATTGACGCTGCAGCCACACGCTTTCCTGTTCCCACAGAGCCAGTAAACGTGATCGCATTTACATCGGCACTATCGAGAATAGTCTGTCCGACAATTGAACCCTTCCCCATAACAAGATTGAGCACACCTTTTGGCAAGCCAGACCGATGGAGAATATCGACAATAGCCCAAGAACAACCCGGAACGAGATCTGCCGGCTTGAATACAACCGTGTTCCCGTAGGCCAAAGCCGGCGCTATTTTCCATGCAGGGATGGCAATCGGAAAGTTCCAAGGAGTAATGATACCGACAACACCGATTGGCTCACGTGTAATCTCGACACCGATATTTGGACGAGCACTCGGCAGAACCTCACCCGCAAGCCGCAAAACTTCTCCAGCAAAAAAATCAAATATCTGAGCTGCCCGCAGGGTTTCTCCGATTCCTTCGGCCAAAGTCTTGCCTTCCTCCCGGGAGAGCAGGCGGCCGAGCTCATCCTTGCGCGCAGTGATTTCATCCGCAGTTTTTCGCAGAATTGCGTGCCGCTCAACAATCCCAGAACGAGACCAAGTTGGGAAAGCGGCTTTGGCTGCCCCAATGGCCCTTAATGTGTCATCAGTCGTTGCCCGTGCATATTCTCCCACCACATCATTCGTGTTTGATGGGTTAATATTGGCAATGGCGTCGCCACCGGCCCATTCGCCGTCGATCAGATTCTGATGCAGTGTCATGATTGGTTCTTTCATTCTGTTCTGCCCAACCAATACCATAGGGAAGGCATGTTTCAACGTTAAAACCGGGACAATTTGCTTTATCTATGAACCGACGCTTCACCAGATGATAGCAACCATATAAAACGACTGCTAATTATGTACTCAGATTTGTCAGCAACAATGCACTCGCGAAAACTCTCCAAGGAAATATTGGCAATGTCCCACACTCTATTCAATCTCGAAGGACGTCTTGCGCTCGTCACCGGGTCCAGTCAGGGCATTGGCTTTGCCTTGGCAAAGGGGCTGGCAATGCATGGCGCAACAGTGATCATCAACGGTCGAAATAAGGAAAAAGTATCGGGAGCGGTTGCTGAACTCAAAAACTCGGGACATCAGGTATATGCTTCAGATTTCGACGTAACTGACATCAAAGCCGTTCAAACAGGTATTGATGCGATCGAAGCTGAAATTGGTGCTCTGGATATCCTCATCAACAATGCCGGCATGCAATTTCGAGCGCCTTTAGAAGATTTTCCCGAAGATAAATGGCAATTGCTGTTGCAAACAAACATCTCAAGCGTCTTCTATACCGGTCAAAGCGCAGCAAAACATATGATTAAACGCGGACGTGGAAAGATCATCAATATTGCTTCGGTTCAGAGTGAACTCGCGCGCCCTTCAATTGCTCCCTATACTGCAACCAAAGGCGCTGTTCGCAATCTTACTCGAGGCATGTGTACCGACTGGGCAAAATACGGGTTGCAAATCAACGCAATTGCACCGGGTTATTTCAAGACACCTTTGAATCAGGCGTTAATCGATAATCCGGAATTCTCTTCTTGGCTCGAGAAACGTACACCTGCCGGGCGTTGGGGAAATGTGGACGAATTGGTCGGCGCAGCGATATTTCTGGCAAGCGATGCTTCATCCTTTGTTAATGGGCAGGTCATTCACATCGACGGCGGAATCACGGCTTCAGTATGATGCGTATTATTGTTATGGGCGTTAGCGGCTCAGGTAAAACATCGGTGGGCATGGCAATTGCAGAATCATTGAAATTACCTTTTCTGGAAGGCGATACGCTTCATCCACAAGGTAATATTGACAAAATGGCCTCTGGAATTCCATTAACTGATGATGACCGTTGGCCTTGGCTTGATGCGATAGGCACAGAACTAGCCAAAGCGCAGAGCGGTCTTGTGGTATCTTGCTCCGCTTTGAAAATAAACTACCGCGACCGTTTGCGCGATAAAGCTGGCGGCCCGCTGGCATTTATTTTCCTTGATGGGAGTATTGAAGTCCTAAGAGGCCATATGAGCCAACGCACTGGTCATTTCATGCCGCTTTCAATGCTGGATAGTCAGATTGCCACATTGGAGGTCCCCAACGATGAAGCTTTGGTTTATCGTCAGGATGTTGTTAACAGCGTAGATGACATTGTAAAAGCCAGTGTGAACTGGTTACGGGAAGAGCTCAGCTAGCCCTGGCTTTGTTAGTGTTAATGGATGACAACAGCGGTGCTGTGGCTTTATTTGCATCAATTGTTTTAGGGATGGGATTTTGCCGTCGTTCGGCGCTTCCGTCTGTGGTGTGCTTGTGGCGATGCGCTGGCCTTGCCAGGAAAGCGAAGCTTTTCGC
>NZ_AKIZ01000025.1 GCF_000282595.1 Phyllobacterium sp. YR531 | reverse complement strand
GCGTCGATTGTCAATGATACCGGGCTGTTTACGGTGGAGGGCATTGCGGCTGCCACGACTGTCAACAAGGGTGGGCGTCTGAACGTTGCTGCTGGCGGAACAGCGGGCGACACATCGGTTATCGGCGGCTTTGCCGCAATCAATGGCGCGAGTGGCGCGACCAGTGTCAGCGAGGGCGGAACTGTTTTCGGCACAGGCACGCTTGAAAGCCTTGTTGCCAAGAGCGGGGGCATTGTCTCGCCGGGCAATTCGGTTGGCACGCTCAATGTCAGCAAGGATGCGACGTTCGAGAAGGGCAGTGTTTTCAATGTCGAGATCAAGCCTGACTTTCTAAGTGCGGATCAACTGGCGATTGCCGGTGAGGCGATGCTTCTTGGTGGTATCGTCAATGTGCGGTTGGAAAACGATACGGCGCTTTTGACCGAGGATGTCACCAAGAGCCTGTTCCTGAAGAGTTTTGACATTGTAACAGCAAGCAAAGGTGTGACAGGCCAGTTCGATGGCGTCTGGCCGCGGTACAACTACATCACTGCCAATCTTGATTATGCTGACAGGAACAAGGTCGTGCTTGGCTTTGATTTTACCCCGGATGTGAAAACCGCAAAGATTGTGGAGCTTGAAAAGCAACTGGCTGCACTTGAAGCGGAAAAGGCGCGATTGGCAGAGGTCAAGCGCATAGCTGACGAGAAGGCTGCGGAAGCGGAAGCCAAGCGCATAGCTGATGAGGCTGCACGCCTAGCCGCTGAGGAGGCCGAGAAGGTCAAACAGGCGGAGGAAGCCGAAGCGTTGGCGAAGGCTGCTGCTGACGCGAAGAAACTTGCCGATCAGAAGGCCGAAGAAGATCGTATTGCAGCCGACAGGAAGCGCATAGCTGATGAGAAGGCTGCGGAAGCGGAAGCCAAGCGCATAGCTGATGAGGACGCACGCCTAGCCGCTGAGGAGGCCGAGAAGGTCAAACAGGCGGAGGAAGCCGAAACGTTGGCGAAGGCTGCTGCTGACGCAAAGAAACTTGCCGATCAGAAGGCCGAAGAAGATCGTATTGCAGCCGACAAGAAGCGCATAGCTGACGAGAAGGCTGCGGAAGCGGAAGCCAAGCGGGTAGCTGATGAGGACGCACGCCTAGCCGCTGAGGAGGCCGAGAAGGTCAAAAAGGCGGAGGAAGCCGAAGCGTTGGCGAAGGCTGCTGCTGACGCGAAGAAACTTGCCGATCAGAAGGCCAAGGACGCTCTCGAGAAGAAATTGCTTGAAGCAAAACTAGAAGCATATCTGTCTCCTGAATATCTGGCGATTGGCGTTAAGAGCCGCAATCAAAAGGGTGTGTGGAAAGGCATTCAGTCCGCGGGGTGGGATAATCCACTGCTGGCACAGGTAGCAGTCT
>NZ_AKIZ01000024.1 GCF_000282595.1 Phyllobacterium sp. YR531 | reverse complement strand
CACCCTGTGTTTTCAGCGTGTTCTCAGCCGTAGTCAAACGACCACCCTGATCCTTGACTGACGTTTCAAGGTCGCCGATCTGCTTGCCTTGTGTGGTAAGCGCTCCCTCAGTCGCAGTCAAACGACCGCCCTGATCCTTGACCGTCGTGTCAAGGGCATCGATCTTCTTGGCCGAAGCATCCGCCGTCAGCTTGACCTTATCAGCGGCTTCCTGTGCAGCAGCAGCTTGCTTTTCAACGCCATCAAGCTGAGTCTTGTTGACCGCATCATTTGCATTAACGCCGGGAGCAACGCCGGTCAGTGTACGATCTGCATCAATCATGACCGTATTGCCATTGGCATCTTTCACCGGATTGCCATTGGCATCAAGCTGAGGAGTTTTACCGCCAAAGTCCACCGTCTTGGCGGTTGAATCTCCGCCAATGCTAATTTCCTTACCCGTCGGATCATTCTGTACAAGTCCGGTCTTACCAGCGCTCAGTGACTGCTTGAGATCATCCAACTGACCCACAGTGGCCGCATCACTGACATCAACACCATTCTCGACATTGATAATCCGGTTCTTGGCACCATTGTGATTGGCATTATAAGCAGTTCCGTCATGCAGAAGTGTATTTTTCGCCAATGCAACGATTTGCTTATCGTGTATGGCAAGCGCATCACCCTGTGTTTTCAGCGTGTTTTCTGCCGCTGTCAGCTTGTTGCCCTGCGCGGTAAGCGCGCCTTCAGCCGTCGCCAGCCTGTCACCTTGACCCTTGACTACCGCATCCACAGCATTCAGCCCATCGACGATTGTGCCTGGCTGAGTAACCGGCTTGCCGCTGGCATCATTGCCAAGGCTTGTAAGGCTCAATGTCGGCAACGTGACCTTGCCATCCTTGTCAATCGTCGCACCGCCGCCAAGTGCACCGGCAATTGAACCGCCGATTGCCTTTGAAGCCTCAACAACCGCATCAAGCTGGCCCTTGTTGACCGCATCATTTGCATTAACGCCGGGAGCAACGCCAGTCAGTGTACGATCAGCATCCACAAGAACCGGCTTGCCATTCGCATCAAGTACTGGCTTGCCATTAGCATCAAGCTGCGGGGTCTTGCCGCCAAAGTCCACCGTCTTGGCGGTTGAATCTCCACCAATGCTAATTTCCTTGCCCGTCGGATCGTTCTGCACAAGTCCGGTCTTGCCGGCGCTCAGTGACTGCTTGAGATCATCCAACTGACCCACAGTGGCCGCATCACTGACATCAACACCATTCTCAACATTGATGATCCGGCTCTTTGTACCATTATGGTTGGCATTATAAGCAGTTCCGTCATGCAGAAGTGCATTTTTCTGCAATGCACCGATTTGCTTGTTATGTACGTTGAGGGCATCGCCCTGATCCTTGACCGATGTTTCAAGATTGCCGATCTGCTTGGCCGAAGCATCCGCCGTCAGCTTGACCTTGTCAGCCGCTTCCTGTGCAGCAGCAGCCTGCTTTTCAACGCCATCAAGCTGGCCCTTGTTGACCACGTCATTCGGCTTAACGCCGGGAGCAACGCCGGTCAGCGTACGATCCGCATCAATCATGACCGTATTGCCATTGGCATCTTTCACCGGATTGCCATTGGCATCAAGCTGGGGAGTTTTACCGCTAAAGTCCACCGTCTTGGCAGTTGAATCTCCCCCAATACTAATTTCTTTGCCCGTCGGATCATTCTGCACAAGTCCGGTCTTACCAGCGTTCAATTCCTGCTTGAGATCACCGATCTGCTTGCCATGTGTGATAAGAGTATCACTCTGTGTTTTCAGTGCGCCCTCAGCTGTCGTCAGCCTGTCGCCCTGATCCGTTACGGTTTTATCCAAGGCACCGATCTTGCTGCCTTGCGTTGCAATGGTGCCTTCAGCCGCCGTCAGCCTGTCGCCCTGATCCTTGACCGTCTTTCCAAGCTCATTGATGCTGTCATAGGCAACATGAAGCTGCTCACCATTGGTTGCATCCGTGCTGCCCGGTGCAACAACGCCGGGTGCTACATTGATGATCTGGCGCGTACGGGATGGGCCGAAGCGCTTCGATCCGATACTCACAACCCCCATACCATGGGAACCTATTGTATAGGACTTACCGTTCAGGGTCACGTCGTTGCCAACAGAATGGACATCCTCGGTAACGGAAACATGTCCTAATGCCACACTATTTTTATGGAAAGCATTCGCCCCCGCCCCAAGCGCGACGCTATTATCTTTATCGACAACGGCATTCCCACCCAAAGCAAGACCTTCATCTCCCTTCACCCAAGCAAGGCTTCCGATGGCTACGGCATCATCCCCCTCGGCGCTAGCATTTTTACCAATCGCTGTGGCAGAATGATATTTTGCTTCAGGATGATTGGGAACATCCGCACCGATCTTACCTTTAGCAATAGCACCGGAACCGATGGCGATGTCGCCGGGAACGTCAGTGCTCGTTTGTGCCGGCTTGCTGTTGGCGTCGGTATTGATCTTGATTTGAGAAAACCGGGTGTCTAGGCCAGGTTGGAGCTTATCTTTCTTTGGAAATATTAGTCCATTGACTACAACAGCTTCACTTGTGGGGACACCTGGCGTAATCCCAGGGATGGGGTTTTTGCCACTATCTCGCACAGTACCTAGAGGGAAAACGGTACCTTTAGGAAACCAAGTTTTATAGCCTGTTTCAGTACCAGCTGCCATTGTAACAGGACCATCAAATGTTGTACCAGCAGGAAAAACCCCCTCCCCACTTAAAAATGTATAATCTTTCTCCAAAATCACGTTAGTCGGAACAAATTGAAACGGCGCATGCTGGACCTGACCAGATGAACGTATGATGGCACCCGCATGCACAGTGAATTCAAGTAAGCTTGATCTATTAGTAGCGTCGACAAATGCAAAACCGTCAGGTAGCCTGAAGCTGCCAGCAGGCACTGGCTTGGCTTCCAACCCAATCTGCGGCGAAGAAGCAATCACTGGCCCAGCGGTAGTCTGAGCCATTACCGGCGAAGCCAGACCAACCACCACAGCAGCAGCCACACCCAACATGCCGAGACCCTTGCCACGCTTCAAACCAAGCGTGCGGCAGGCAAGGCGAAGGATGGCATTGAGGCGGCGGCGGGCGGAGCGGCTTTCTGCCGCCCCCGCCAGCCAGTTGCCTGCAAAACGCGCAGCCTTGGGAGAAGAATTGGTGCTGAAAATACCTGCTGTAACCTTCGTCATTTCAATCTCGCTCATTATTAATTTTACAAAACTTGAAGAAGTGAATGTCAAAAAATACTTACAAAGATGCGTTCACAGAAATTTCTTACTGTGTTTAATCAAACAAAAGACAAATGCGGGATTTTCTACTTGGAAAGGCTAATGCGCCGTGCCGGAACTAAATCACTACCGCCGTCAATGGATCGTTTCATAGCGGTGTAAATTGAAAAAAACAACAGTAAAAATAATCTTTCTTCGTGTAAATTTTCATTTATACGAAGATTTATATTATACCTTAGTATAATATACTCATACTAAAGTATAAAGTTTTTCCGCTTTTGTTTATTTTTCGATCGTTCCAATGAGCTTTTTCAGCTGCTGCTTTTCACTGGAAGAGAGTGGCTCCGACTCGATTGAAGCAGTGGAACGACGACGGATCGACACGGCTATTGCAATGGCGCCGGCCATCAAAGCGCCTATCGGGAAGCCCCATAGGATAAGTGTGCTGAGTTGCAGTCTGGGCTTGAGCAAAACAAATTCGCCATAACGCGCGACCAGAAAATCCAGCACCTGGCTGTCCGTATCACCGGCAACAAGACGCTCGCGCACAAGCACCCGCAAATCGCGGGCAAGGTCAGCATTTGAATCGTCAATCGATTCATTCTGGCAGACCATGCAGCGCACCTCTGCCGAGATGATGCGCGCGCGTTTTTCCAGAACAGGATTGGTGAGCATTTCATCGGGCGAAAGCGCAAAGGCACTGCCGATACAAACCAACAGGCAAAGCAAGGCAGCCATTGCGGTGCGGGCGAGCCTCATGCCGCTACCCTCGCTTTAGCTGTCGCGCGTGCTGTCTTGCCTTTGGCAGGAGCGCCAATACGCAAGCGCCGGTCAAGCAGGGAGAGACAGCCCCCGGCCATCATGAAAACAGTTCCGAGCCAGATAAGCGTAACCAGCGGCTTCCACCAGATGCGAACGACAATACCACCATCGGGCGCGGCATCACCAAGAGCAACGTAGAGCTGGCTGAAGGTGAAGGTTCGAATGCCAGCCTCTGTCGTCTGCATGTTACGCACGGGGAAAAAGCGCTTGGCCGCCATCAGGCCCACGACAGCTTCCCCCTCATCGGTCATGACGGTGAAGTTACCCTGCTCTTCGGTGAAATTCGAGCCTTTGAACGGTTTGATGTCGTCGAAGCGCAGGGTATAGCCGCCTGCCCGGATGCTCTCGCCCGGCTTCATGACAAGCACGCTTTCTGTGGCAAATGTGGTTGTTGCTACAATGCCGAGCAAGGTAATACCAAGGCCGAAATGGGCAAACGCCGTGCCGAAAACCGAACGGGGCAGGCCCATGAGGCGCTGGAATGCCACGCTTATGCCGGCTTTACCAATACCTGCCTTGAGGGCGAGATCGGTCAGCGCACCCAGCATGAGCCAGACGGCAAGACCGATGCCGAAAGCGGCAAGCACGCCGGAAGCCGATGTCTGGTAAAGTACGGCAGCCACAACAAGCAGCGCAATGAAAAATGCTGTCATCAGGCGTTGTGCAACAGCCAGAAGATCACCGCGCTTCCATGCCATCAGCGGGCCGAAAGGCACCGCCGCCAGAAGCGGGATCATCAGTGGACCAAAGGTGAGATTGAAGAACGGCGCACCAACAGAGATTTTCTCGCCGGTCAGGAATTCGAGCACCAGCGGATACAGTGTTCCGATCAAAACAGTTGCCGTAGCAGTCGTCAGGAACAGATTGTTGAAAACCAGCGCACCTTCGCGCGAAATCGGCTGAAACAGACCGCCGGGGGCGAGGTTTTGGGCACGCCATGCAAAGAGCGCCAGCGAACCGCCAATGAAAATCACCAGAATGGCAAGGATGAACAGACCGCGGCCGGGATCAGTGGCGAAGGTATGTACCGAAGTCAGTACGCCAGAGCGAACAAGGAACGTGCCCAATAGCGAGAGCGAAAAGGTGAGGATCGCGAGCAGAACGGTCCAGATTTTCAGCGCAGAGCGTTTTTCCATCACCAGCGCTGAGTGCAGCAATGCGGTACCTGCCAGCCATGGCATGAAGGATGCGTTTTCGACAGGGTCCCAGAACCACCAGCCGCCCCAGCCGAGTTCGTAATAGGCCCAGTAGGAACCCATGGCGATACCGCCGGTGAGGAACACCCAGGCGACAAGCGTCCATGGACGAACCCAGCGCGCCCAAGCCGCGTCAATACGGCCATCGATTAGAGCAGCTACAGCGAAGGAGAAGCAGACGGAAAAGCCGACATATCCGAGATAAAGCAAGGGCGGATGAATGGCGAGACCGATATCCTGCAGGATCGGATTGAGGTCGCGGCCTTCGACTGGCGCTGGATTGAGACGTGCGAAGGGATTTGACGTGGCGACGATAAAAGTAAGGAAAGCTGTACCTATCCACGCCTGAACGCCAAGCACATTGGCTTTGAGCGACGGCGGCAGATTATTGCCGAAGAAGGCAACCAGCGCCGTGAAAAAGCTGAGGATCAGCACCCATAGCAGCATTGAGCCTTCGTGATTGCCCCATACGCCAGTGAACTTATAAAGCAGCGGCTTTTGTGAATGCGAGTTTTCGAAGACGTTCTGGACCGAAAAATCGGAAAGTACATTGGCGCTTGTCAGGGCAGCAAAGGAAATCGCGACCAGCGCGAGAACAGTAAAGGCAGCAGGCACGCCCACAGCCATCATCTTGTCATCATTGCGCCGGGCACCCAGAACCGGAAGCACGGATTGTACAATGGATAAGGCAAGAGCGAGTATCAGCGCAAAATGTCCAAGCTCGACAATCATGGCTTCTTGCTCTCCTCCTGCCAGATGCCCTTTGCTTTCAGGCTATCGGCAACTTCCTTCGGCATATAGTTTTCATCATGTTTCGCCAGCACGCTATCGGCAACAAATGCACCACCCGGCGAGAAACTGCCTTCAATGACTACACCCTGATCTTCACGGAAAAGATCCGGCAAGATGCCTTCATAGGTGACTGGAACGCTTTTGATCTTGTCTGTTACGGAAAAGCTGATTTTGGTTCCCTCGCCGCGCACGACTGTGCCTTTTTCCACCAGCCCACCCAGGCGAAAGCGTGATTGTGACTGGATATCAGAAGCCTGAATATCGGAAGGCATGCGGAAGAATGCGATCTTCTGTTGCAAGGCAAACAGGACCAGCGCAGCGGCAAGCCCCAGCACAGCCAAACCACCAGCTATCACCGAAAGCCGCTTTTGCTTGCGCGTCATCAATCCTTCTCCGGCTCGTAAGCTAACCCAAGATCATCGGCGACAGCATCAAGCTGCGCCATCTTCTCGGCGCTTAGTACCTTTTTTGCACGATCCAGCGCTTCGATGGCATCATTGGGGCGGTTGAGAACCACATAGGATCGGACCAGCCGTTCCCAGCCTTCAACATCATCGGGAGATTTTTCAAGTTTTGATGCGAGGCTGGCAACCATGCCTTCGATCATGGAAGCGCGGCTTTCGCTGTCAGCATCCATCATTGCCTGCACTTGCTCAGGATCCGGGCTGCCCTTGTCAACATCGCTGACATCAGGCGCATCGCCATTTATCTCGGTATCAAGTTTTGTCAGTGCAGCTTGCGCCTGATCACGCCACGGCACATCCAGCGGCGCTTCGACCAGCAGTTTGCGGATAAGATCGCGTGCCTCAGTCAGCCGACCCTGCTGCATCCAGCCATCAATGATATAAAATTGCGGGCGCATGTCTTTGGGATCAAGCGCCAATGCGTTTTTGAACACCTCTTCGGCGCGCGGGGTGATCTTGCCGCCCGCCTCTGCCACCAAAGCCTGTCCCAGACCGAGTTGCCGCGCCGCACTATCACCATTTAGGCGTATCGCGTTCTGATATGCAGTCACGGCATTTGCGGGCCGGTTCATACGCAGATAGATTGGCGCGAGCACTTCCCAGCCCTGACCATCATCCGGATTAAGCGTCAAATGCGCTTCAGCGCGCGCCACCAATTCCTCAGGTGTGCTTTGCTCGGCTGGACGCGCCAGTCTTTCCGCCAGCGGCTGACCTGGCAAATCCGGGTTGCCAATACTCGCATACAGAGCCCATGAAATGAGGGGAATTGCGATGACCGTGATGAGCGTCATCCATTCGCGCGTCGCGCTTTTTACCGGGCGAACAATCTGCTCGTCCACGGCGGCGGCCTTTGCCGATTTCAACAGTCGACGTCCGATTTCGGCCCGCGCCTGTTCACCTGCAACAGGATCGATGAGACCACGCTGTTCGTCAGCCTCCAGCTCTCGCAACTGGTCGCGATAGACCTCAACGTCATGCTGGTTGTCTGACAACGATGCTTTCGTACGCCGCGTCAGCGGCAAAAGCACCAGCAGCGTTGCGACAACGGTCAGGAATGCGGCGGAAATCCAGAAAATCATGCGTGAGACATAGACTCTCGCTTATCCAAAATCCAAACGCAATTTATTGATAGGGCAATTCGCCGCAAATATCGCTGCTGGCACTCATAAAGGAGTCCAGCTGCCATCGTCATTTCGGCATGCGGTGCCACGTGCGGATTGGGGCGTGCCATCAATCCGAATGGTGTGCGTGTATTGGCGGCAATTCTGCGAACCGACCTGATAAGGTTGCGCTGCAACAACCTCGCCGGAGCGGCTACCATTGTTCTTCCACTCAACGACTTTACCGGCAGGAGAATATTCAAGTGCCTGATACTCGGCCTGGAGTGCTCGCTTGCGGTCATCAGGCTCAAGCGAAGCATTCCCGACAAGACCATTGCCAAGGGCTGCAAGCACGCTTGTCTTTGCAGGCTGCTTCGATCCGCCGGTCCATCTGCTCAATGTCCCGCCATCGGTTTTACCGCCGGATGTCGTTGTACAACCAGCCAGCGCAATGACGGCGAGAAGAGGAATGGCAATTTGGAACTTCATCACAGGCTCGTTTTCAAATATAAATGTTACAGGCCTTTATGGCCCGATTGGACGGTCGCTTGCAAGCTGGATTCAGCTGGCAGCGACAGGCAAAATCAGTCTGGCGCTCAATCCGCCAAGTGCAGAACTGCGTTCGAGCCGTAAGGTTCCGCCATATTCCCGAACGGTATCATTGACAATCGACAGGCCCAACCCGGTACCCGGTTTGGTCTCGTCCAGCCTTTTACCACGAGCCAGCGCATCCTGAATCTGATCGGCGGCAAGGCCCGGTCCGTCATCGTCAACGCTAATCTCAAACCCGCTATCCACGCGGGCAAGGGTCAGCCTGATGATCGCGCGGCCCCATTTTCCAGCGTTTTCCAGCAGATTACCGACGATTTCCTCAAGATCTTCCTGTTCACCGGCGAAGATCGCGTCATCCATGTAATTATTGAACTGGACATCCATACCAGGATTGAGCTTTGCGGTCACACGCACCAGCCTTTCCAGTATGGGGGTGACAGGTGCACGAAATACAACGCTGTCACGCTGGGCTGCTACCCGTGCGCGCTGCAAATAGTGCTGAACCTGAACCTGCATCGCCGCGCTCTGTTCGGCAATAATACGGCCCTCCGTCCCACCAATTGCCCGACTCTCATTGACAAGAACGGATAGCGGCGTCTTGAGCGAATGCGCGAGATTGCCAACCTGCGTGCGGGAGCGGTCCATGATGCGACGGTTATTATCGATGAGCGCATTCATCTCACGGGCCAGCGGGGCGATCTCATTGGGCAGGTCTTCGTCAAGCCGCGTAACTTTGCCTTCCCGGATATCGCCAAGAGAGCGGCGTACGCGATCAAGCGGGCGCAGACCGAACAGAATGACAGCGGCGTTGATCAGCGTTCCGCCAAGTCCAAAAATACCGAGATAAAAGTAAAGCGTGTAACGGAAATCGGCGATCTCACCTTCAACCTCGCTCAAATTTCCCATTACCCTGAAGCGGGCTACGCGATTTTCCGCATCAAGGACCACTTCAGTTTCGACGACCGACAACTGCTGACCGTTAGGTCCATCCTCCGAATAGCGACGCTGGAACGATGTATCGAAGGGAACATTCAAAGTGGAAGGCGAATCGATATTGCGTTCTCCGAGAGAAACAGAACGTAACGATCCTTTCAGATTGTCAGCCGCAGGCTCTACCGACCAGTACCAACCTGAAAGCGGGCTCGAATATCGCACTTCGCCGGGATCAGGCCTCCCCGCCAATGTCCCGTCATTAACACTGACAGAAGCAATAACGCTGAAAAGGTGGGCTGAAAGCAATTGTTCGAAGCTCTTCAGGCGCGCTTCGCCGTAGAGCGTTGATATGATCGTGGCAATGGCGATGAAAGAGATAATCGTCCAAAGAGTCGAGAGCGTGATGACCCGTAACGAAAGGGATCGCAAGCTTGGGAGATAATTTCTCAACCGGATTGCCACGCATTGCCCTTATTTAAAGGCCTAAGCCTTGCTGTCTTGCGACTTGATACGATAACCCATGCCGCGAATGGTTTCGATCAGATCCATACCCATTTTCTTGCGCAACCGCCCGACAAACACTTCAATCGTGTTTGAGTCGCGATCGAAATCCTGATCGTAAAGATGTTCCACCAGTTCAGTGCGCGATACGACTTCATCCATGTGGTGCATCAGATAGGACAAAAGCCGGAATTCGTGGGATGTGAGTTTCAGTGTGGTTCCGTTGACTGTCGCCTTGGAGGTCTTGGTATCCAGACGCAGCGGACCGCAGGAAATTTCAGATGAAGCATGTCCGGCGGCGCGGCGGATAAGTGCCCGCAGACGCGCAAGAACTTCCTCGATGTGGAATGGCTTGGCAACATAGTCATCTGCGCCTGCATCAATGCCGGCAACCTTGTCGCTCCAGCGATCGCGGGCAGTCAACAGCAGCACAGGCATGATACGCGCGTCACGGCGCCATTTTTCCAGTACGGTCAACCCATCCATTTGCGGCAGGCCTATATCCAGAATAACGGCATCATATGGCTCCGTATCGCCAAGGAAATGACCCTCTTCGCCGTCGAATGCCTTGTCGACGACATAACCAGCCTCCGTCAGCGCATCAACGAGCTGACGGTTAAGGTCGCGATCATCCTCGACGACAAGTATTCTCATGCAGGACTTTCCTTGCGGGCTTCTAAGTTCAGTTTGCCGGTACGGCAACCTCTACACGCCGCGGGCGCTCCCCATCCTTGCCGGGAACAAGAACGACAACCACGCAGACCTCTTTGCCGTTCTGAACAACAGATGTTGCACGCGCCAGGGTGCCACCCTGCGAGTCCGCTACCTGCTGCCCCACCGCCGAGCAATCCGCAGCCAAAGCAGGACCGGCGAAGACGACGCCGGCGCCCGAGATCAAACCCGCTAGGGGCAAGGAGAAGAGTAAGTGTTTCATCATGTTGTCATTATTATCGATTGCTGTCTGAACGATGAATGAACAGTTGGTGTCCCGCAGCTACAATTGCCACAGGTTCACGCCTTTTAACATCATATTTCTTTACGTGAAATGAGCGTTGTCGCACTAATCCGCCCAAAAAGCGCCACGACGCCACTTATTGCAGTCAAAAACTCTATCATTGTTTCCGAAATCGATGCCTGATCGACGCTTTCCAGCGTGCCGCTGAGGAAGCCGGAGCAAGAAAGGCCAATGGTTGCAATTGATGCCCAGATGGTCTTGGAAGCGAACCAGGATTTTTCATTGGTCATTGTAAATTCCTTTTCTGATAAATTGTCTGATCAAAAAGATGCTGGAAATAATTTGCAGCTGGTTTCGTGGCCCCGCCCAATAGCGGCAGAAATCATGGCTATGTTGATGTTAAATGCGGCTGCAGGATTGCCAAGGTCCTTCTGCCGCTCTGAAATGCCGTACATCCATTCGCTCGCGGTAACCTCAACAGAACGCACAACCCTTTCTTCGAAAATGATATCTACCTGATAGGCCTCGCGATCTTCGCCCAGCGGAATTTCCGCAGAAAGCCAGCTATCGGCATCTATGCGTCCGCGCCTGACCCAGCTGATTGCCATGTCTCCATTGCCATGCATTGACGTGCGGATATGGACCGGAGCCAATGGTTGCAGGGCTCTTAGTCCACCGTCATGCCTTTCCGTGCGATAGAACTGATCGGAAAACTCTTCACCGGATGCACCGATGCGCCAGCTTAACTCAAGCCCGGCTTCCTGGGGCTTCAAGCCCGCTGGAGCGATGGCCTCATTCAGCAGAATGAAAGGCGCTCCGCCATTTTTCAGATGCAGCGCCTCACGTTCCGTACCGCATTGACCGCGCAAAAGTCCGGTTAACCGCCAAACATCACTGCTGGCTTCTTCCGCATTAAGGAATTGCAGCAATTCCCATTCCCCGTCGGCGGTTCCAATAAGTGCGGTATTCGCGCCATTGAAAACCTGGGCCTGCGTTACAGAGCTCAATTCACCATCGTAAAGTTTGACAGTAAGCGCTTGATCGTAAAGCCAGCGACCGCTTGGTCCACCAGCCAACGGTTCCGTCAATTCTCCCATGATGGCGCTATCACCCAATGTAACGCGCTGTTCGAACCCAGACTCCTCCGGCGATGCAAATGCGCTCACACCTGCCCAAGGCCTGGAAAATGCAGCGATCCGGAATTGATCGTTGGCACGCTCTATTCCCGGCCACATGGGCAAGTCCACCAGATGGAAATATGGCCTGCCCCGGATCAGGTTGTCGCTATCGGCTGGCGCAGGCAGCTCTGCCTGACTGGGATAACGTACATGTTGCGGCACGGCCCGAGCTTCCAGACGCCTTGTCGCCCCGTCTTCAATCGAAGTTATGACATAGCGACCGGCTAGACTGGGGTCACGCGGATCGGTAACCCTGATCCTGTCTCCGACCTTCAAACCTGCCTGCCTCCACGGTTGCTCGAATGTGACTGATCGCCTTGAGGCCCTGCGTGCCTGCATCCATTCTTCCGCCAGCATTTTGGCCTGACTACTGTGAAGCATGGCCATTACACCAATGCTTTCAGTTCCCTTGCCATCCGTTCGCCCGGCGAAGGCCATTGCTGCCTGATAATCCAGCATCGGGTCGCGATAGGCCAGCTCGATACGTTCCGGCTGCTCCATAGCTTCCGTCAACTGCCATGTCAGCGGCCCTCCATCCTGCAGCTCGACGAACTCTTCAATTATCGGGGTTTGAAGGTCTGTCCGGTTTCTACTTTGAAAGACCAGCGTTTTGCCGCTTTCAAATGCATCTGTTCCGTAAACCGCAAGCAATGGTTCAATGGCCGCCCGAGCACTGGTCGGTTCATCCAGAATATAGCCATCGGCAAATCCATCGACACCTGACGTGTCAAAATCAGAAATTCCATGATCATGCAGAATGGCAGCTATCAATTCATCGAGTTCCACACCCGACAGTCGGCCATTCAGCCAGTGACCACATGACCAATTATCGCCATCGGACCACAATTTCCGGTTCAGCGGAAATTCCGGATAAGGCCGCGTATCCCATGCCCAGACATAGAGCCGGCCTTTATCAAGCATTGTTCCGGCATGTTCCGCCCAATGAGCGAAATGAGCACGCAGGTAGCGATTTTGCGCCAGATCATTTCTGCCCTGATCCGAAAAATATGGGAATGCGCCTTCTGACGATTTCATGTCGGGGAAGACATTGGGCTGGTTCGGCCCCTTGTCGACAGCGGGACAACCAAGTTCTGTCAGCCAGATTTTCTTGGCACCGGGCTTCCAAGCAGTTGGCAATTTCTGCTCGACGCCCCCGATGCGATGATAGTGTGCATTCGCCCACCATGATG
This sequence comes from Phyllobacterium sp. YR531, assembly GCF_000282595.1. GTDB lineage: Bacteria > Pseudomonadota > Alphaproteobacteria > Rhizobiales > Rhizobiaceae > Phyllobacterium. The sequence goes on along the minus strand of NZ_AKIZ01000024.1, from coordinate 49,722 downwards.
CCAGATCCTTGTAGCGATACACCCATGGCTTGCCTGAACCATCCGTAATAGGGGTGCGTATCCGCATGGTTCGATCATTTGGAGAGCCATAATACCAGTCGAAGCCCTCTCCGGCAGCAATATGCTTTTTCAAGGCTGGCAAGTCATAAGGCGTGGGAAAGCCATCAGGATTGGGCACGCCATAATCCTCGTCGCGCCAATCACTGAGCGGCATGTAATTGTCAATTCCGATTGCGTCGATTGCGGGATGTGCCCAAAGCGCATCAAGATGAAAATAGACATCGCCTGATCCATCCTGCGCGTGGTGCCCAAAATATTCGGACCAGTCAGCGCCATAGGTGAGCTTGCATCCCGGTCCCACAATGTTGCGCACGTCTGCGGTGAGGCTGCAAAGCCCGTCAACAAAAGGAAACACATTGCCTGCCCCTCGCACCATGGTGAGGCCTCGCAGTTCAGAGCCAAGAATAAATGCATCCACACCACCCGCGCAAAGGCTCAGATAAGCGAGATGGAGTATGAAACGGCGATAACCCCAGTCATTGCCCTTGCCCTGATAAAGTATGCTTCCGTTCCTGATCTGATAATCAGCAGACTTGGCTTTTCCCAGAAACTCGGCAATCTGGCTGGATGCCACCGCAGTCTTGTTGACGCTGCCTGCATGGTAAGGTGCCGGGTGGCAGGTAATGCGTCCCCGCCAAGGATGCGTCGCCTGATTTTCTGCCCGATAAGGGTCTGGAAGCTGATTATCGCTCGGAATGTCAAGCATGATGAAAGGGTAAACCGTGACGCCAAGCCCTCGCGCCTTGGCATTCTGGATAGCAGCAATAATGCTTTCATCGGATGGCGTGCCGCCATAGACCACGCCTTTTTCATTGCGCGATATAAGATGCGCTTCTGAGCGGCCTATCCCACCTGCCCGCCATACCTCACTTTCATTATTCTGTTTGCGATCCATGACGCCGGGCCGCACTTTGCAATGACCGGCACGCAAATCTGCTGCAAACCAAGGCACCACAATGGCCACATGCTCAACCGAAGGGCAGAGCCCCTGCAACTCATCCATGGATGCTTGCCAGTCTGTGTGGCCTCTCAGGCAATTACGGTTCAGACCATCCGTCTGCCCTTTTCCACGTTCATTGGTCACCAGCTTGGGTGAGAGGCCGAACTCGGTAGACCCGGGTATCAAAGCGACGGCTTTCAGGCCGTTCGCAACTGCGCCGATCGCCCTGACCACCTCAAACTGGAACTGCGGTATGCGATTGCCAAAATCGTCGAGCGGGAATCGCTCGAATACAACATAGGCGGTGCCACGAAATGCCGGTGCATTGCCTTTGCCTTGCTTGGCTTCAATCAAAGGGTCCGGTAGTTGGTTTTCAGTGCCGCAATAGATGCGGATCGTAGCCCGCGTCTGATCATATTCCTTGCCATCAGCCCATATGCGGCGGATGAGGCTTATTTGTCCTGCCGCAACTGCAATCGCAAAGTTGCCGAAATAGGAATATTCGGTAACCTTCTGCCCACCCTTTCCGCCTTGGCGTTTTTTGGTTTTTTTCTCCTCGAACCGGGTTCCCCAGATCAAGGTGCCTGATACCCGTGCTGCTCCGTACACTCTTGGAAGCGCTGCGCCCTCCTCCGCTGTCATTGGCCGCATCGCGGCCATGCGCGGACCTTCGAGCTTTTGGCCGAACAGTGCCTGATCGATCAGATAGCCGCCCACTGATGCAGCAGCTGTAGCAACGGCCGCTGTAAAAGTTCCGGAGCCGAAAATAGCGGTTGCAGCGGTGGTCAGAACAAGCGTCGCCATAACATCAACCCTTTACGCCAAATGCTTCAAACTTTGGGAGGAAACGCAAATACACCAGCGATGCGTCTTCGCCATTGCGGGATAAGGGCAGAATCCATGACACTGTGCCCCTCATAAGCATGGATGAAGTGATCGGGACCGGCCAATATCCCCACATGCTTTGCGGCAGTTCCATCTCTCCAGCGGAACACAAGCATGTCTCCCGGTACGGCTTCTTCCCGAGTTTTGGAAATCATATGCTGGCGCGCTGCCTCCAGCAGCGGATCGCCGTTTCCCGCTTCAGCCCAATCTGGGGAATAGGTGGAGATTTCCTGTGGCTCGCGTCCATACAAGGCACGCCATATCCCGCGCACAAGCCCGAGACAGTCACACCCTACCTGACATTTGGTACCTTGGTGACGGTATGGTGTACCGACCCACAGCCGGGCTTCGGTTAAAACTTCCTGTGCAATAGTCATGGTACCAACGGCCCGCCGTCAAAGTTGCCCTTGCCATCGGCAAAATTGTAAATCGCATCATTGCCGGGCAGATGCGGAAATCCGCGAAAATTTGCAGCATTGCCAAACTTCGTCTTGCACTGGGTGAAACTCTTGTCGCAGCCTGCATCAAGCACAAATGTATCGCCTGGTTTGATGTCTGGAATTGACGAGTCCCGCAGGCTCAGGCGAGTGCCTTCACCATAGGGTTGATGTGTCAGCACAACATTCGTGCTGCCGTTCGCCCAAACCATCGCTCCATTGCGGAACCACTTTCCGTCAGGTGCTTGCAAGCCCGTGACCACGATCTCGCGATCCGAGATGACTGTGATTACCGTACCCTGTCGCGCGGCGTTTTTATAGCCGCACCGATTGTCACCAAGCTGCGCATCGCATTGCCGGGTTATTCGACGGCCACTGATCTTGTCGAGATCGACGGAACTGCTTTTGAGTTCAGCTACAAAACGCCCACCCGAACGGCTGATCGTGCCAATCCGGGATGATCGTAGTAAGGCCCGCTGCTCCGGTGCTGCCCAGTTTACCAGAAACGTTTCTACCGACGCGCCATCAAATGCCCCACGCTCAATATCGCTGTCAGAGATGGAAAGCGATGACAGCGCCCCTTCGATTTCCGCCGTATCAACGCTCAAACCCAAAGCGCTCGTTGCTTCACTGGCGCTTAATCCCGTCTGCGGTTCACACGGTATGCCGTCGATGACTATTGCCTTGTCATGATCAGTGAAGCCATGCACCATTTTATCCTTGCGACGAATGATCCAGCAAAAACAATGCGTTGTTACTTCTCCTGAAAGATGTGATTCAAGTGCTGCCGGTATGAAGCTCATGCTTTTACCTCAATGATGGGAATGGATGGAATATCGCCCGCATTGAACGATTTGAGATTGATCATCAGGCGGTCCGTATCGAATCTTGCCGGTACATCGAAGCGGAAGCCTGCCGTCACTTTTGCGTCCTGACGGGGGATTTTTCCGGGCTGAAAAACCACTTTCCCCGTAATCATTTCGATAATGAAGTCTACGCCCTCGCGCTGCTCCACCCCTGCTACAGCAATGCGCGCGCTCTCGACCTTGGTGATCGGCCTTGCATGGTCACCATAGTGCTTGACCAGTTGGAATACAGCGCCGCGTCCATCGCCATGTCCAAGCAGTTGATCTGTTGCAGCCACTTTCTGGCCTGTTTTGCACGAGAGGTGATCGAAAGGATCGCGAAACCGGAAGGCGTGCAGTGAACCCCTGCAAGCCTCGAAAAATGCCATCACCTCTTCGAGATCAGCCAGGGATCGGAGACCTGTCCCGGCATCATAGTGCCGCCGTGACTGTGACCAGCGCGCGTTTCGTTGTTCGAATCCGGAAGTGAGCGGCACAATTTCGTTACGCCATTCCGGCCCTCCGGTTGCACCAAAGGAAACCGCCGCCGGAAAGCGGACATCATGAAAACCTGTCATATGGTATCCTTTAAAGGGTCCGGGCGCCCCGGCGTGCAGCCCGCGCCAGCATGCCCGTCACCTGCGCTTCGGATTTGCGGAACGATGCCGCATCTGTTGCCGTCACATTGAAAGTGACATGGATAGGTGATCCGCCACCCTGCGCCGCGACACCCAGCCTGCCATCCGCGCCTCGCGCCAATGGCATGATCGCCTCACTACCCGCCTCGCCCATAAGGCCGGGTGAACCGCCAGCGTTGAAGTACGTCGGGCTGTTCACAATACCGCCCTTGGCAAAAGCAGTTGGCCTGTCAGCCGGTATGGTCACTGGTCCTTGCAATGTCCCGGGCTTGGGCATGAAACTTCCGACCAGACTGGAGAAAAGGCCCGATGCCATATCCTGCAGCGGCTTCAATCCTGCATTCAGAGCCATGCCCGCAATATTCATTGCAACTTGCTTGAGAATATCATCAAGCCCTTTTCCGCTTATTGCGGCGCTTTTGAGCGAACTTGTCAGCGTGCGCCCGAACAGATCGGATTTCTTCTGCAGGTCGTCCAGCACACGGTCCAGTCCACCCGTATCAATATCCATTTTTACAGTCAGGTCTTCAGGCATCGGTTTCCTGTCATTCATCTGGAAAAGCTCGCATCATTTGCTCAAGATCGAACTGTGTCAGTGCGGTTCGCGCTTCCGGTCGGTAAAATGCAGCGTTCAGTTCACGCGGCGTCATCGCCCAGAACTCTCGCGATGAGAGCTTCAAAACGCCAAATCCCGCCGCCATCATCGCTGCCCAAGGAAATAGCTCGGCACAATCATCCATAGCCTTCAATTATTTACCGCAGGCAGTTGTGATTTTGATTCACCGAACGTCGCGCTCAGGAGTTCACTGACAATGCGGGCAAAACCAGTTACTCCGCCTTCTGTCCGCATTTGCGCAACCTCACTTGCAGCAATTTCATTGCCGCCGCCGCGCAGACCTGCCGCAACAATTTTGATGATATCGCCAGCCGAAAGAGGACTTGCTGAAAATCGCCTGAGCAGCACAGCCAGATCTTCCGCGCCGAATGAAGCCTCAAGTTCCGCAAGTGCACCGAGTGTCAGACATAACGTCCACTCGCGCCCGTCAAGCATGGCGCATATCTCACCGCGATGCCGATTCACCATCACGCAATCTCCATGAATTTGATCGGGCCAGCCGACTCCAGAGCGATTTCGAAGGTGACCTCGCCATTATGCGCGCCGCCATATTCGAGCGCTACGATCTGAAACGGCCCTTGCAGCACTCCAAATGCAGGCAGAGCGATCTGCCATTCAGGAATAGCCCCTTCAAAAAAAGCCTGGCGAAACAAACTGTCTGACTGGGCATCCTTGAATATTCCGGAACCACCTATAGATGCGCGCTGAACGGCACTGCCGCCAAGCAGTTCACGCCAGCGGCCTACGGCTTCGGCGTCTGTCACATCCACTGTTTCCGTATTGAACGCCAATCGTTTTGAACGCATGCCACCGCAAGTCACATAATTGCCGTTAGCGTTGGCGATCTTCAACAGGATGTCCCTGCCCCTTTGAGCGGTCATCAGCATTTCCTTTCATGGTGATTAAGTGTCAGGCGGGAATTTCTTCCGTCACCGCCCGGTAGCGCAGCATGCCGAGATAACCGTCCCGGTTATCCTCCGCCCGCGCCTGTGAGTATTGTAAATCCAGATTGATGAGCCGGTGGCCGTTCAACGCCAGTTGGCGCGGCATCAGAAGCTGTTCGATCACATTCATGATCTCGAAAACAGATTTTCGACCGCTCGCCCTGTTCCAGATATTAAGTGTAAACAGGTGCTCGCTGCCACGCTCCGTTGCGGTGCTCCAATCGTAAATGTTCGATGATCCAAGCGTGACATAGGGAAATTCCGCCTTGGGCGGCACCCGGTCATAAATGCGCCCGCTGACAAGCTTTTCGAGCGAATTGTCCGCCTTTAAACGTGCCAGCAGCGCCTTTTGCAATTCCAGCGCGGCACTTGTCATGGTTTGTCATCTTTTTGTGCAGTGGGCACAGGAGCTTTGTTTGTCCTCTCTACCGCCTGTTCTGCGACCTCCATTGCCTGCCAGCGCAATGTGCGGATCAAGTCAGTGAGCGTCAGCTTCATGGCGATCTTCATTGAACCTCCTCGCTTACGCGGGCGACCAGATAGCGCCCCGTTTCATCAGGATCGTGCAGCGTCAATATGCGGAAAACGCGCTCGCCTTTGCGAAAGCGCATGGTGCTCGAAATGTCCGGGCGATACCGAAACGTGATCCGGTAAGTGACTTCGGGAAGTTCCTGCTCACCAAGGATGCGCGGCCCTGCACCAGCGTGCTCCAATTGCGCCCAAAGGCTGCTGACCTCGCTCCAGAGTTCATGCAAATCTCCGACGCCCCCAAAGGAAACCAGAGGCTCTTCCAGCAGCAGCTCTTGATTGAGACTGCCCGGATCAATGAATAGCGTCGGCATCACAATGATACCTTTCGCCAAAGGCCGATTACGCGCTCGAAGGCTGGGGGATAGGAAACAGGCTGCTGGACCGCGCCGTAAACGCCGCGAAATTCGTACCAGTGCGCAACGAGCGTCAAAATCGCATGACGAAGCGCATCTGGAACATCCTTGCCCGTTTCCCCGAACCCGGCAACGAAGTCCACTTCCAGCGCCCCGGCATTTCCAGCCCGTGAAGCAATATAAAGCCGTGCCGGACGTGAAGCAGTCTCCAGATGCAGATCATGCTCCGCTATCACCGAAGGCGATCCATCGTCACCAAATGCCGTCACCGGACCCAGCGACTGAAGGGGATATTTGCCGATCCTGATCAATCCGCGCGAAGGCCACTGATCGATATAAAGCCGGAAAGTCTGGTTGATAAGCGCAAGGCCCGTTTGCGTTTCGAGCGTCTCCCGAGCCGCTTTGACCAACCCCTCCAGTAGCTCATCTTCGTTGTTGTCTGCGAGGCGCAAAAATTGGCGCACCTCTACCAGTGTCACCGGCTCAAGAGCCGGCGGCTTGATCAATGTCATGGTCATGTTTGAAATCCTGAAAGGATGGAAATTCGATCGGGAAGCGTAGCGTTGATCGCCGCGCCTGGAATGCTCTCAACCACTCGGCAAGTTCGAGCAGTCCTCTATCTTGCGCTCATGATCGCGAGCCATGTTGATCATGATCTGGCTTTCTGCAGACAAGCCATGGCCGTCGAAGAGTGCACTTAGCAAAAGTTCAGCGACCTTGGCATAGGTCGAAGGTTGGAGACCATCGACGATTGTTTGATAATTGCCTTGGCTACCATCGGTGGAAAATCCGAGCCTTGCCAAAGCCTCGATGCCTTCCGACCTCATACGATAGTGACCGGCTTCCCCCTCTTTCGGGCCAAAAAACCCGGACGACGCCTCGCATAACATGCGTTTGTCATTATCGATGAATCTGCATTGCACGTAGCGTTGCGAATGGCCGGTCGAAAGGATCAAATATCGATCAAGTTCTGTTTCCTGACCAGCATTTGAATGGATCGTGGCCAAACGCGCGATCACCGGGCACCGATACCGTTCAATAAATATGGCCAAATCAGTTGGCGCTGCCCTGTCTGTTGCATGGCAAACTGAAAAACCGCCGGAAGTAGCCATTATGGAAACGAACAGGGCGATCCGATAAAAACGCATCGCACAAGTCTAGTTAAACTCGACCTGCGGGCAATTCGACATTGGTAGAATATCCGGGTGGCTCCGGATGCCACCCGGAATGCCCGGCTTTACACGCCGAACTTCAACAGCTTGATCGCATTGAAATCCTGCACACCACCGCCAACACGCTTGGTGGTATAGAACAATACATAGGGTTTGGCTGAATAAGGATCACGCAACACGCGAACGCCCGTCCGGTCAACGACCAGATAGCCTCTGGAAAAATCACCAAAGGCAATTGCCGCAGCTTTGTCGGCGATATCCGGCATGTCTTCTGCCTCAACCAGACCAAAGCCGAGAAGTGATGCCTGCGCGCCCGGAGTGGAGGGCGGCGTCCAGAGATAATTACCGTCCTTGTCCTTGAGCTTGCGGATTGCCGCCTGCGTCTTGCGGTTCATCACCCAGTTTGCATTCTGGCGATACCCGGCTCTCAATGCGTAGATCGTATCGAGCAGAATGTCCGATGCATCTGCCGCTGCGAAAGCTCCGGCAACCCCGGTCGATAGCGAGCCCAGCTTGCCCCAGCTCCAGGCAGACTCCGCCACTGTTTCGTAAGTGAGGAAGCCACGGGGTTTGTTGGTACCATCGCCATTGATGAAAGCCTTACCCTCCTGTTCAGCAAAGGCGGTTTCCACTTCCGTAGAAATCCACTGCTCGACATCCACCACGCCATCATCGAGCAGCGAGGAAGTTGCAGCAGGCATGGCATAAAGCTCCATTGTCGGAAACTGCAGCTCAGCCAGCTTGGAACTTTCCGTTTGAGGACGGATTTCCGTTTCACTCACCCAGCCCACCGATGGGCCCTTGATTGAGAACGGCTTTTTCAAAATTGAACCAGAAACCTGTCGCACGGTGGAAATATTGCGAATTGGTGATATCTGCGCCAGCCGCGCCCCGATCTCACTTTCAAGCTCGGGAGGTACCAGATAACCGCCATCAGAAGCCGAGCCTATCGAATGCGCCTTGGCTTCAAGCGAACGCACACCGCTCTCGTCCCCGCGCCGGACATAACTCTCAAAAGCGTTCTTGTGTTCGAGCGAGCGCAATGGACTGACACCACCATCCAGGGCGGGTCGCACCTGTTTCAATTCAAGCTGTTCCATTGCGCGCTTTTGCATATCGAGCGCATCGTCAAGTCGCTGCAGTTTTTCATTCGTCAATACATCGATGCTTGAGCCTTTTTCGAGCTTGCCAAGCCGATAATCATTAACTTGTTTGTACTCATGAAATGTGCGCGCAAAATCATCGAAGCTTTCAATGGCCTCCAAAGTCTTGGTTTCCATTATTTCATTGTATTCGCTCATTATTTTTCCTTGGTTGTTAAAGTGAAATCATAAAAATGCGCAAACGCCATCGCTTCGCCCCAAGGGTTTGGGGCAAAGTCAGAAAGCGCATAGGGTGTTTACGGGATTAGTGGTCAGCCGCCAGCGATCAGTTCGGTACGGCTCGCAGCTTCACGAATATGTCCGGTTTCGTTGCGCAGCGGCCAGCTATGCCGCTAAAATCGTAAGGTGCCGCTGCACAAATGAGACGCTCAGGTGCGGAGCATAGTTAGACTTCTGTCGTTCGCAGCTTCACGAATATGTCCTGTCGCTTTTGAATTGCAGCCAAATAATCTGGATAGGTTGGATAGTTCTCGATCTCAGAAATATAAAGCAGAAATGGATATTGAGCAAAACCGGGTTCAATCGGCTCATATTCCTCTGCCGGAAATATATTCTCTCTTAGCTCTAAATAACTATCCGCGCTTTTCAAACGATAATAAATTCCCTTATGGTCGCTATGTCTCTCGTGCAAATTGCTGCCAATTACTTGTTCAATGGTTGTCGCAATGCCCTGCATGATAGACAGTTTTCTATCGTCTAACTGCTTATGATGTTCGTCAAATTCCTCGGTATCAATGGGCCAGTTCTCAATTTCCATTTCCTCTACTTCTGCACAACGAATTCCAAATAAAAACTCTCTGTTCAAAATCGCTCCCTAACAAAGGCATCAGCATTTCCATCATTCACCTGCCGGGATCAGGCTTCTTCGGTTCGCAATTTTACGAAAATGTCTGGTCTTGCTTCGACAGCGGCTAAATACTGACGATTTTGCTGTGGATTGTTCAAATAGAGAAGATAGGCATAGTCGGGAAATTTCCCTTCTGAAACCTCACCTTCATCGACAAGAAAATTTGTTTTCAGATATAAACTTCTATTGGGCAAAGGGAAAGCATAGTACGGATCGCCATGAGCGGTTTCACGACCTTCAAGCTGAATACCCAACAAATCTTCAACAAACTCCGACAGATCCGCTATCTCATTGTCATCATATTCAGCATTTTTCGCTTCATTATGTATGCCAAACAATACATGGTTTTCTGCAATCATTTTAATGACCCATCTTCTCTTAGCTCATTAGCCTTGATGTTCCAGAGCAGCCTTTGCGGGTGTTCACAGGCCGGTATTTTCAAGGTGCGCGGCTGGCTTTTTACCTGCCCCACTCTTGCCGAAGGCAGCATGGGAAAGGTTACGACCGAGATTTCCCACAGATCAGCCTCGTGAATGTGCCGCACGCCCGCGCCGTCCGCCTTGGCACGCACTGTTTTGAAGCCGATGGAAAGGCCATCAATTGCACCTGAAGATATTCCAACACTCAGTGCTATCGTTTATATTTGCTATTTTTCCATTCTAAAAAGAACGAATCTGACCATAATTTCAGAATTCCATAAAATACTTCGGATGTTATGCGAATTTCTCTGATACTCGATATCGTATCCGCAATATTGTCTTCATTTTTAAAAGCAATTATTCTTACAATTTCATCATCTTCATCTAATTGCAAAATATTACCACCATCGTCAAAGGCGGCATCTCCATCTGGCGCCCAATTTATCCTCGGCGACAAAAACATTTCATCAAAATCCTTCGGACTTATCCCATGAAATTGCTCCAAATCACCATCCCCGTACCATATATTTTGGTATGCTATGGCAATGTCCACACCACCTTTAGCATTAAGACCAGGAGATAAATGATTTCCTTTATTTTTTAATCTATCCAACACCTCTTCATAAGAGTTTTGAAGCATCGTTGCATCTTTTTCTCGTACACCAAATTCATATCCATCAATATGAATTATAAAAAAACCAAGCGCCCTCAAATTAGAACTTTCGAAAGATTCTTCTATATGGCTTTCAATGGCAAATATGCTTTTATCACCCACAATCATTATTTTAATTCCTATATCCAAAATACCTTTTTATTTCTAGTACCCTCCAATCTGGTTTTGAATATTGTGGGGCTCAGGAGGTCGTGTTTTGCTCAGCTTAAAACGTAAAGCCCGGCCTCGCCAACAGCACGATGGATATCTCGGATTTTTTCTTTGTTTCTTGGCAAGAACAGATCAGTTCGATCATACCCACCTAAAACCCTGACGTCATGGGCAATAAAATACATATCAAACTTACGTTTTTCACGTAGGCTATCAAATATTACTTTCTCTAATATCCGATTGTATTTATCGAATATTCTAAGCGGTCTTGGGTAATTGCACACCACTCCGTCTACAGATAGTTTTCGATAAAAGTTAATAAATTTCTCTTCACCTATATGATAGTCAGCCAGTTTCCCGCAAGAAACGGCGAGGTCATAAAACATGATTTCACTATCCTCGGCCTCCTGTTCAGATAACCAACGGTTAAATATAGAGACATTAAAGGGCGCAATCTCCAAGTCGGCAAGATTTTGCTCTCCAAAGTCAAATTCAGAAAACATTGCGGCGTAATGTGATAACGTATTCATGTTTCCACTACTCGCATTTTCCGCTTCACTATACCAAACAATACGCGATGTTCTGATATTACCGGCCCCCTCTCTAGTCAGCGTCTGGCTTCAGGCTTAAGGCTACTCGACAATGCGCAGCCAGATAAATCGTCACGAGATAAACCAAAATTCCGATTACCGATAAAGCTTGAATGTAAGCATACTTATCCTCTGGATAAACCGATTTAAGTATACTCACACCATTTGATAAAAAATACGCATGTATAGGAAAGCAAAGAATTACTGATACCAAAATTACAGAAGAAAACATTCTGGTAAAAAACGATAAAAAGAATGCAATCAACATTACGACGCATCCTCTCTTATGGACAAACAACATTCCTCCGATAATTGGCCCCAAAGCAAAGTCATTCGGCTCTATCAGCAAGAGGAAGTAAGCAGATATCGTCAAGTTGATAGAAAGGCATATTAATAGCGCAATAATATGATTTTTTAGCATTAAACCAGCCCTCGAGTGGCAAATCAATAATTTAAACAGTTTTGCACTGTGGGCTCTTTTGCCACCATTGCTGCACAATCAAATAAATCGTCACAATGTAAGATAAAATTCCCATGGTGGGCCAAGTATGAAAATAGATATATCTATCCGATGGATATATTGGGATATATTGAAACAACCATTCAGAAAATCTGGGCAACATATTATGCAAGTATAATGGGCAGCAGGCAGCGATGGAGATAACAGCGATTACGCCGGAGAGTTTTTCCATTTTCGATAGTAATGAAAGAGCTATGGCCATTAGAACAAAGCCAATAAAATGGGAAAATAGTATTCTTCCTCCTATACTGGATAGTCCAAATTCAGTACCATCCAGCAGTACTATCTTGTAACAGGAAATGCTCAAGTTAATTGTGTAAAGAAGAGTGAGTAACACCGACCGATTTTTGTCCACCTAAACCAATCCACCTTCTATAAACCAACGGCCCGTGAGGAATGTTTTCGGGCCCAAGCCGTGTCAATCCAACTTTGGATACTATGGTTCCAAACGGCAATCCACTATCCTCCGGTGGTGTTCCGGTACCCATAAACTCATTAGGTGCAGATGCACAAATAGACGCTCAGATACAGAACACAGTTAGACTTCTGTAGTTCGCAGCTTCACGAATATGTCTGACCTTGCTTCAATCGCAGCGACATATTCGGGGTACTCTTCTACCTCATTGATATAAAGAAGATATGCATATTCTGGAAAATCCTGTTCAAGCAGCTCCTCGTCATTAATTAATTCATTTATATGCAAATATATAATCTCTTTGTCAGGAGAGTCTGCAAAATAATCTCCATATGTTATACTATCATTACACTCGAGATTAATATTCAATATTTTGTTAATTGTCTCGGATAGATTATACATTTCCACTTCATCCCAGATAGCATCTTTTTCTTCGTTTTGTATTCCAAATAATATTCTGATCATCACTCACCTGACTCATACCTGATAAAATTTCCATTTCCATCAAGAACAGCAAATGGACTCTGCCGATTCACCATTGCTTGACGTGACTCAAAAATAACAAATCCCAACTTTCGACCTGTCTGGTCATTCAAATCGTTTCTTAGTTTTAAAAGATCCATCGATCTCAGCTCTGGTGGTTCTTCAATAGGTGCGGTACGCGTTCGGCGTCCCCGCAAACCAATATTACCTTGTCTTTGGGCACGTTGCATTAGTGTTCTGCTGATAATTGCTATATCGAAATCACTTGGTTTAAAACCCTGATCAAACAATGAATCACGCAGCGAATTCCGCCCGGTCACCGCGCTGCCGCGCAGGACAATCTGCGCATCCCGCACCCCAATACTTGTCAATCCATTTCGAATGGTAGATCCGAACTGTGTGCACTGTGCTGCATCGACAAAGCCATAAGGTATGAATTGCCCGCGAACGACAGCACCTTGCGATAGCTCACGCATTCGTGCTGCAGCATCGCTTCTGATACTTTCATTAGCCGAAATTTCGCTTTCGACACTGTTGTAAACACGCGCTTGCGGACGCCAGTTTGTATCCCGCAATTGCACTTGCCTTACAGCTTCTTTTGCTCGTTGTATGGCAAGATCAAGCCGCAAAACCTGATCAGGCCTGAGTTCCTGAAATTGTCCACCACTATATCGCCGAACATTTGGCACGCCACCGCGACGCCCACCGCCAGTCTGCGCCAATTGCACCGGCGTTCCATCCGGTGCTTTGGGTGCCGCACCTTGCGGCTTCGGCGCAGGCACTGCTCCGGCGAAACGGCCTCCCCGCGAGGTAATCGGGCGAGTACGTGCAGTGCTTTGTCCGCTATTTCCCCCGCCATCCGTCCATTGGCCTCCATTGGTATTTCCGGCAGAAACACGCGGCTGGTTCGGGTCGAATTTGTGTGAGAGCCAGAGTTGAAACAGCTCAAAGTTATTCGAGCGGCGTTTCAACTCCGCATTTTCCGCTTCCAGACTGTTTATCCAGCGGCGGTTGTAATCAGTCGGGCTGGCACGCTTCAGTGCGCCGAGCAGAAGTTCATTGGCCTTGATGTTCCAGAGCAGCTGCGGCGGGTGCTCCAAGGTTTGTATCTTCAGGGCGCGCGGCTGGCTTTTTACCTGCCCCACTCTTGCCGAAGGCAGCATGGGAAAGGTTACGACCGAGATTTCCCAAAGATCGGCCTCGTGAATGTGCCGCACGCCCGCGCCGTCCGCCTTGGCACGCACTGTTTTGAACCCGATGGAAAGACCATCAATTGCCCCGGAGCGCATCAATTCCAGCACTTCCTGTGCCTTGGCAACGCCTTTAGCCAGCTTCCCCTCGACATAAAGTCCGCGCTTGTCTTCGCGCACCTCCGTCCAGACGCCGATAGGCTGGTTCGGGTCATGCTGCCAAAGCATGCGGATACCGCCCGGGCCCCGTTCCCGTACAGATTTCAGGAAAGCACCCGCTTTAATGGCATCCTTGCCAAGATCCACTTCATCGAAGAGGCTGGCATAGCCGGTAAAGCTGCCATCGGCAGTGACATTCTCAATCGTCAGACCGGCAAACTTTTTCTCGATGCCGGCAATGGTCCTTCGTGTTGGCTCCAGACTAACCGACATCGGATTCGTCCTCCTTGTGAGAGGCGCCTGGCTGGATGGGCAATGTTTTTGACTCGCCCATGCGCGCGGCAATACGGGCGAAAACGCCGAGTGCTGTCCATGCTGCAAGGCTTGCTGCGGCTGCCCCCATCAGCATCAGTTCGACATCACCAAGCTGACCGCGAATATCGAGTTCTGCGGCAATCTTGATGCCCGCGACACCGCCGAAAGCAAGACCGCAGACAATGCCGACAATGAAGCGAATAGCCGCCTCGCTTTTGTCACGCGGCAGCATATAGGCAAGAGAGACGGCGGAACCTGCAATGGCACCAGCCGCCTTTGCCGCCAATATCCAGGCGGCATCGGACCAGTTAGGCATGATTTTTCTTCCTTTCAGAGCAATTCCAGGAAAAGTGCAAAGCGGTTTTCCGTCCGGAATTGCGAAACAAGAAATTTGAATTTCAGGAAAAGTGCGAAGCGGTTTTCGCTCGCAACTGCCGGTCAAGAAGTTGTAATTCCGGGAAAAGTGCGAGGTGGTTTTCCGTTCGCAATTGCGGGTGCTATTGCGGCGTGTAACCGACAGCTTCACGCTTTTCCTCATCGCTGAGGAATGGTGCGGCGGAGATGCGCGCCCATAATGCGTCGCGTTCCTGAACCAGACCGTCGATACGGTCGAGATCAGGCTCAAGACGTAGATCCTTGCCGAAAACCGGGCCAAGCCAATTGCTGATTGCCTTTGCCGTGCGTGTCACAAGAGGCAGCACAGTCAGGCGATAGAAGGCCCGGTTGGCCTCGGCATAATTGGCGTAGGTATTGTCGCCGGGAATGCCCAGCAGCATGGGCGGAATGCCGAAAGCCAGTGCAATATCGCGGCTTGCCGTGTTCTTTGCGGCAATAAAATCCATGTCGAGCGGCGAAAGACCCATGCTCTTCCAGTCAAGGCCGCCTTCCAGCAGCAGCGGACGCCCTGCCTTCGCCGCGCCGGTATAGCCTTCTTCCAGTTCTCCCTTCAGCCGTTCAAACTGGTCTTCTGTCAGGTGGCTTGTTTCGCCCGGCGCATAGACCAGCGCTCCGGAAGGGCGGGCTGAATTGTCGAGCAGCGCCTTGTTCCAGCTGCCGGATGCATTGTGAATATCCAGAGCCATCAGGGCGGCTTCGAGCGGGGCAAAGCCGTAATGGTCATCAAGAGGGTGAAACAGTTTCAGATGCAGGCCGCGCCCGTCATCGAGTGGAATTGTACGTTTTTGCGCGCCCGCGCCATAAGCCAGCGCAATTGGCCAGCCATTGTCATCGGCAAGCACCCGCACACGGTCCGGGCGCAGCAGGTGCAGCTCACTTGCTCCCCTTCCGCCTTGCACACGCTCGACATAGGCATTGCCGGACAGGAGAATGTGCCCGTAAAGAGCCTCGAAAAAGCTAGCTCCATCCATTCCACGATGCGGGTTCGCCAGAAGCGCCAGCAAGGGGTGTTCGCTCTGCTCCACCTTCCCATCATAAAGCAGCCAGGGCGTTGCCCCCGCAGCCTCGGCCAGATGCCGTACGCAGCGATAGGCGATCGGGTTGCGCATGAAACCCTGCCGCGACAAGCCTACATAGCCGCTTTGTGACCAGCGCGCCTCCCGGTCAAACTGCAGGGCAACAAAGCCCTGCGCCGATTTTTGCTGCAGATGCGGGTTCTCATTCGCGGCGCTTTTGCGCCACGGCCAGTTGATTGCCATTGATGAAATTCTTTCTGCTATGTTTTGAAGGGATCAGCCAACCACGCGCACCCTTGGCCGGATATCGCGCCTGCCGAAGAGTTCACTCAGCGCCCAGACAAGCGCGTCTACCCGGTCCGGCGAGCGGCCGGTGGAAAGCCCGCTATGGGAGAAGTCGCACATCTCATCTTCCAGCAGGGGAAACCGTGCCGCATGTCGCACCCTGCCCTGTTCATAAAGTGCTGCGACCGGCTCGGCCCGCACCGCCTTGCCACGATTGGCTCGCACCGGTTTTACCGGCACATTCACGTCTTCTGCGGCGATCACCGCTGGCACCATGTCGCCGCCCTGATTGACTTCGGCAATCAGCAGGTCCGCCTCGAGCCGATAATAAAGGGCAATGGCGCGCCGCGCCCATTCGTGCGGCTTGGCGGGGGCAAAGCTTTCATCGGCCAGCACCCAGCCTATCCCCTTGTCATCAAGTCCTGCAGCAACGATGCCGCAAGCATCTGATTTTTTCGTGGCGCTTGCGGGCGGATCAACAGCAATGACAATACGTTTCAGCTCCGGTACCTCCGGGGAGAAAACCTCTTCCATCATCAGGCGGGACCATAAAGCGCCTTCACTTTCCTCGATCAACTCGCCATCAAGCTCTTGACGCCCAAGGCGCGTGTCGCCGTAAAGTCCGTCAATATGCTTGACGAAGCCCGGCGCCAGAAATTTCGCATTTTCGCGCATTTTCATGCGGCGCACGGGTATGCTTGGATCGGCCAGCATTTTCTTCAGAAGTGGCAAGGGTTTCGGCGTCGTTGTGATCACCTGTTTCGGGTTTTGACCAAGCCGCAAACCAAATTGCAGCATGTCCCATGTTGCCTGCACATTTTTCCACTTGGCTAGCTCATCGCACCAAGCAGCGTCAAACTGCGGACCGCGCAGGCTTTCCGGGTCTTCCGATGAGAACATCGAAGCTGTCGCCCCGCTGTTCCAGAGCAAGCGGCGCCTTGTCATCTCAAAGCGCGGACGCTCTACTCTCGACACTGACATGATGCCGGATGGCCCGTCGATCATTACCTCGCGCACATCGGCAAGTGTTTCGCCTACAAGTGCAATGTGCATCGATCTGATGTCGGAGAACGGCGCGAGTGCGTGAGCCATGCCATTGACCCACTCGGCACCCATACGCGTCTTGCCCGAGCCGCGACCGCCGAGGATCAGCCAGGTATGCCAATCATTTCGCGGTGGCTGTTGTGTCGTCCGCCCCGTGAACACCCACTCCGGATCGACTGCTTCCGTCTCCCGCTTGCTCAGATTGCGTAATGCCCAACTCTCTTGCGCGGATGTGAGCAAGTTCTTCGATCCTCTCATCAATGCGTTTCAGAACGACGCGAAGCTCTTCGGGCGAAAGTCCGCTGGAACTGCGCGCCCGTGCCGTATCAAACCTGTCCTGCAGGTCGCTCACCTTGTCGATTGTTCGGGCAAGAAGCGCCAGTGCATCAAGCCGTGCTTTGCTCGACGTTTCGCTTTCAATTGCCGAGAGCGTTTCCAGTTCTTTGCGCAAAAGCTCCATTATTTTGCGGGCTGCACGCAACTGACCATTGCCCTGCATGTCCTTGAGCGAAAGCCCGTCCCGATGGAGTCCGGCAAGAAAAGATTGTTCGGTGAGACCCAACAGCGGCGCGATCTCGCCGGGCGAAATGCCGTATTCCCGGCACAGCGAAAATGCGCCGCGACGGCGCATGGCCATCGCAAACAGGGTCGTTTTCATCAATAATCCTTAAAGCGTGTCAGCTGGCTGGCGAACGACCCGTGGTCACAATTCCGACGATGACCAATATCTACAGCAACACCGTTACGCAGTCAAGGACTATTTTCCTATAAAGGTAAATTTTCTTATGATGCCTTTTTCCATCCCGCAGCCAGAAGTCCTGCGCCGATCATCAGCGAACCGCCGGTTCTGTTGACGATACGCTGGACACGTGGCTTGCGGATTGTCTGGCGTGCCATGGATGCCATCAGCGCATAGGCCCCGGCATTCAGCGTTGCAAGCACAAGGAAAGTCGTTTCGAAAATAATCATCTGCATCAGTATTGGCTTCGAGGTGTCGAGAAACTGCGGCAAGAACGCCACGAAAAAGATGATGCTTTTCGGGTTAAGCGCGGTCACCACATAGGTGTGCAGGAATATCTTGAGCGCCTTTTCATCGCTGACAGGTGCTTCTCCGCTCTGCGGGTCAGCAACAGGCGCACGCCAGAGCTTTATTCCAAGATAAATCAGATAAGCTGCGCCGATCCACTTCAATGCCGTAAAGATCGTGGCTGATGCTGCCAGCAATGCGCCAAGCCCGAGCATGGAGGCAGTCATGGCAGTAAAATCGCCAAGCGCAACGCCTGCAACGGTCGCCATCGCAAAGCGTCTGCCGTGCCCAAGCGCATAAGAGATGACCAGCAGAATGGTCGGCCCGGGGATAGCCAGAAGAATTGCCGATGCCGCGACGAATGCCAACCAGTGCTCAATAGCCATATCTCTGCTCCGTTTATAACCGAAGCTCAGCAATCCATCGGAAACGGCCATTTGCAAGCGAAAAATTCATGCATGTCGCCGTTATGCAGAAGCCGGATTTTCCAACTCTACTTGTCGCAGGACATAAAAAAGGGCTAATCTGACTGTTGGGGTGAAATGACAAGAAAACGCTTAAAAATAACAAGCTTCAGAAGCTGTTAAGCGTAATCAGTTACATCATATTCTTTGTATGGAATATGGTTACAGGGCAGGCACAGAGTTTCGATGGAAGAGACCAAGCCAGATAAGCGTAAGCGTTTCAGAGTCTCGCCGCTCCTTGGGCTTGATGCATGGATCGATTCAACGCTTTACGAGCTGCGCTTCCGCGCTGCGGAGACTTGGGAAGATCTGACCATATTCTTCCGCCGCTTCCACGTTTCCGGCTGGCGGCGCGCGATTATCGAAGTTTTGGGTGAAGGTTTCACTTGGGGCACGGCAGGATCGGTGGTCATGCTGACGCTGGCCATACCGGCCTTCCACGAGACTGACAAGAACTGGCGCACGCGCGACGACTTTGCAGTTACCTTCCTTGATCGTTACGGCAATGAAATCGGCCAGCGTGGTATTCTTCATCGCAGCGCCGTTCCAATCGATGAGCTGCCCGATCATGTCATCAAAGCGGTTCTCGCAACGGAAGACCGGCGCTTCTTCGACCATTTCGGCATCGATTTCCTTGGCCTTTCGCGAGCAATGACGGAAAATCTGCGTGCCAACTCAGTGGTTCAGGGTGGATCGACCATCACCCAGCAGCTCGCCAAAAACCTGTTTCTCACCAATGAGCGCAGTCTGGATCGCAAGATCAAGGAAGCGTTTCTTGCGCTCTGGCTCGAAGCCAATTTGAGCAAGAAGGAAATTCTCCAGACCTACCTCGACCGCGCCTATATGGGCGGCGGCACATTCGGCATAGCGGCTGCATCGCAATTCTATTTCAACAAAAGCGTCAAGGATGTGAACCTTGCTGAAGCTGCCATGCTGGCGGGCTTGTTCAAGGCACCGGCGAAATATGCGCCGCATGTCAATCTTCCGGCTGCCCGTGCCCGTGCCAATGTGGTGCTGAGCAATCTTGTGCAAGGCGGGCTGATGACTGAAGGCCAGGTCGTCGGTGCGCGGCGTAATCCTGCCACCGTGGTTGATCGCGGCCGGCTTGAAAGCCCCGACTATTTCCTCGACTGGGCTTTTGATGAAGTGCGCAAGGTTGCTCAAAATCTTAGCACCCATACGCTTGTTGTACGCACTACCCTCGACACCGGCATTCAAAAGGCCGCAGAAGAGTCTGCTGAATATCACCTGCGTCAGTACGGCAAGGAATATCACGTGGGACAGGCGGCAATTGTCGTCCTTGAAAACAACGGAGCCGTGCGGGCAATCGTTGGCGGGCGTGATTATGGCCTCAGCCAGTTCAATCGTGCCACGGCAGCCTTGCGGCAGGCGGGCTCATCGTTCAAGCCTTACGTCTACGCTGCGGCCATGGAAAAGGGCATGACGCCGAAAACGCTGGTTTCGGGCGGCGCTGTTTCATGGGGCAATTGGTCACCGCAGAACTATTCCCGCAAGTATCTGGGTAAGATCGACCTGACCACAGCCCTGGTAAAATCCATCAATACCGTGCCGGTTCGCCTTGCCAAGGATTATCTCACCACCACCCCCATCGTGGCATTGGCCAAGGCAATGGGCGTTGAATCGCCCATCAGCTCACATAAGACCATGGTGCTGGGCACATCCGGCATGACAGTGATGGATCAGGCCACAGGCTATAATGTCTTTGCCACCGGCGGCATTGTCGGCATGCGCCACGCCTTTACGCAAATATCCAGTCAGAATGGCGATGTGCTTTGGGATTGGCGCAAGGACGGTGCCAAGCCGCATCGTGTTCTGACCGAAACCGCTGCGAACAACATGAACATCATGCTGTCTCAGGTGCCTGAATGGGGCACTGGACGCCGCGCTGCTCTGCCCATGACCCGTGTTGCGGGCAAGACTGGCACCACTCAAAGCTATCGCGATGCGTGGTTTGTCGGTTTCACCGGCAATTTCACAGCAGCCGTGTGGTTCGGCAATGATAATTTCACGCCGACCAAAGAACTGACAGGCGGCGTATTGCCCGCGATGACATGGCAGCGCTTCATGAATTATGCGCACCAGAATATCGATCTGAAAGCTATCCCCGGCATTGATCCAACCATGCCGAAGCAGGAAAAGGCAGTGGCTGAAAATACGGCAACCGATGCGGACAGCGAAATCATCAAGGCCGATGAGCGCCCCCGCGTTCTCTCCAATGCTACCGCACAGGTGTTGCGGGAGATAGATCAGGCATTGAAAACAGCGCCTAAACTGAAATTGCCCCTACTCCCGACAAAAGTTTCCGCACGCTAATAATTCTTCCTTTAAATGCAAATATAAATGTAGTCACAAATAGACAATATATTCTTTGTATATAATTTATACTATTTTGAGTTGTGCGAATATATTGCATGCATTTTAAAGTAGTAAATTTTATCATTCATATTTTATTAATAGACACAATCCAAGAATATATTATATATTTATGCACCGGAGATGAATCTGAATATTTTATTATAGATATTGCATTTGGCTTTTTATAAAGGAGAAAAATTTTGAAGATTTCACTATCAATTTTAGCAGCCTCCACAATGTTTTTGGCAAGCAACGCCGCTTGGGCCGATACAAAAACGGGTAACCTGCAAGTCAAGATCGAAATAACGAAAGCCTGTGAAGTAAACACTTCGGGAAAAACATCTGCAATTAGTGATGCAGAACTTCATTTCGGTGCTCACGGCGTACTCAATACAGACATCGATGAAGATACTACTACCCGTGGCACCCGCGAAATTCTGATTCAGTGCAGCAAAGATACGCCCTACAAAATTGAACTGAATGAAGGTTTAAATCCCGAAAAGGCAGGCGATACCGCCACCCGGCGGATGACAAATGGTACCGAGTTTGTTGCCTATCAACTGTATCAAGATGCTAACCGGTCGCTGATCTGGGGAAAGGCAGGCGCAGCAATTTCCGAAACTGCAGACGGCACGGAACAGAAACATCACATTTATGGTCGTGTGGAAGCCCAACGCACACCCGCTGCCGGCAGCTATACCGATACAGTGACCGTTACCGTTACATACTGACGTAACACGCAACGGGTCTGGCCACGCTGCTCCAATGGCTCGATGAACAGATAGTCTGTGTGAAAAACCGCTGCTTCGGGCTTATCGGCTCGCGCATTATGTCGCCTGAAATCTGGCGAGCGACATAATGCATGAGTATTCAAATTTTCAGAACCAAACAATTTTGCCGCCCAGAGGGGCCGGGTTTCAATGATGTTATGCTCACTTTTCCGAAAGCAGATTTTTGTTTTGCTTTTTGCCTCAACGCTACTGTTCTCGTGCGCTGGCTCCGCAGCGCCATTACAGGTTTCGCCTGTCTCGATAGACCTGACGGCTCCGTCTCAGACCGCATCCGTCAATCTGCGCAACAATGGCGATCGTCCCGTCAATGTTCAGGCCCGGGTGTTCGAATGGTCTCAGGCCAACGGTGAAGATCAGTTTGTACCGGCAAAGGATGTTGTTGCCAGTCCGCCAGCTGCAACACTGCAGCCTGGCGTAAGTTACACGATCCGCATTGCTCGGACAGCGCTCCCAGTCAAGTCCGGAGAAAAGAGTTACCGGCTGCTGGTTGATCAGATTCCAGAAGTCAATGTCCGACGCCCCGCTGGCAGTGTGAACATGGCCATCCGTTATTCCATTCCGGTTTTCTTTGCAGAGCAAAATGCCGGTGCCGAGCTTAGCTGGAACATTCGCAAAGAAGGAAAAAATCTTATCGCCGAAGCAACAAATACGGGTAATCGCCACGCAAAAATCGCCGGGTTGGCAGTCACTGCAGGAGGTACCAAAGCTTCGTTCGGTGAAGGTTTGAATGGCTACATCCTGCCTGGCTCTACCAGGCGTTGGGTTACCACCAAGGGCGCAAACGCCATCCGCGCCGGAGCCAACGTCAAGGTCACTGCCAAGGGAGATGACTATGCGGTTGATCAAACTGTTATCGTCAAACCTTAAGCTTGGCGCGGCGTTCGCTGGTTTTATCGCAAGCAGTTTAACTATCCCGGTGTTTGCCCAAGAGTTGCCGCCTATTCTTCCCGCGGCGCCGCAATCCGAAGCACCTCACGCATTGCTGCTGAGTGTCCACGTGAATGAGAGCGCGACAGGCGCACTGGCGCATTTTCAGCGGCTTCCCAATGGCAAGCTGGCAGCGACTCCCGATGATCTGCGCAAAGCAGGTTTCCGCCCGGATCGCGGGAAGGTTGATCGTGACGGTTTGATCCCCCTGGACAGCCTCCCGGACGTGTCGTGGCAATATATTGAAGCGCAGCAAAGGGTCGCGTTCACTGCGCCGGATGCAGCACGCCTTCCAGCGACCATAGATCTGGATGCTGGCGGGCGGCCAATCGATCTTTCTGCGGTGCGTTCAGACTTTGGCCTACTGACAAATTACACTTTATACGCCACGACCCAAAGTGATTGGGATGAGGGTTCCAACAGCAGTACGCTGAACGGAACTGTCGAATCGAGGCTGTTGACGCCCTTTGGTACTATTTCAGGCAACGTGCTTGGCCGAATGAACCCTCGCGGCGATTCATACGATTTTGCACGGCTGGATACTTCATGGCGCTATACCGACCCAAAGAATATGCTCAATTATCTTGTCGGCGACACCACTTCCGGTGCCCTGTCGTGGAGTGGCTCATATCGTCTCGGCGGTCTGCAAATCCGGCGTAACTTCAGCATCAGGCCGGATCTTGTCACATCACCGCTACCAAATCTGAGCGGCTCCGCATCAGTCCCATCTACGCTGGATCTTTATCTCAACAATATGAAAGTGTTTTCGGGGGATGTCCCGGCTGGCCCGTTTGATTTTAGCGGATTGCCTTTCCTTGGTGGCGGCGGCGATGCGCGTATTGTCATGAAAGACGCTTTAGGGCGCGAATCCGTCATCCAGCGTTCGTACTTTTTTGCACCCGATATGCTCCGTAAGGGTTTTGTCGATTTTTCCGCCGAAATCGGGTTCCCGCGTTTGGGCTATGGCTCGGATTCCTTCAACTATTCCCATGATCTCGCCGCATCCGGCAGCGTACGCTATGGGCTGAACAACTGGATGACCCTTGAAGGGCACGCGGAAACCGTGAGAGGCCTTATCAACGGTGGTGCAGGTATCACTACCAGTCTTGGCCCATATGGATCTGTCAGTGCTTCGTTTGCTGGCAGCGAATATGACGGCGAAACCGGTGGCAAGGCTTCGGTTTTCTATCAGTTTGCACGCTATGGCTATTCCTTCTATGTTGGCGGCGACCGAATGATAGGCGACTACAACGATGTCGGCCTGGTGATCGACAGGGCCAATCATTTTGACGCCCCAATTTCTTCGCGAAGCCGCCAGGTGGACCGCATTGGCGTGTCCTTCCCGCTCGGCTTCGACCCGTCATCTCTCAGTATCGGTTATTCGCGGATACGCGGCGCGGACGATGACGACGATTCCAGTATCATCACCACGTCCTGGTCCCGCACCGTTTTTGACAAAGTATCAATCTATGCCAGTGCTTATGTCGATCTGGGTCAGGACAAGGAATATGGCGTATATGCCGGTCTGAGTGTGCCGCTTGGCAATGATATGACGGCCAGCACCAGCGTGTCCCGCAATGGCGATCGCACCAGTTTCGATACATCTGTAAGCAAGGCGGTTCGCCTCGCGGATGGTGCTGTGGGCTGGTCGTTGCAGGACCACGAAGTCATCGGCGGCGAGGGCTCCCGGTCCGTAAATGCGCATTACCGCTCACAATTCGCCGAATTGTCCGGCTCTGTAAACCAGTCCGGCAGCCAAGGGCGCGTGAGTGCGTCCATTGATGGTTCCGTCGTCGTGGCCGGCGGCGATGTGTTTCTGGCAAACCGGGTCGATGATGCATTCGCCGTCATCAAAGCCGGTGGGCCAAATGTCGATGTTTCGCTTAATAGCAGCCGCGTTACCAAAACCAACTCGCGTGGCCGCGCCTTCGTTCCGTCCCTACAATCCTATCGCAACAACAGAATTTCCATTGATCCGAGCAATATACCGTTTGAGTTGCAGCCGGAGTCCACGGAGGTCAACGTGGTTCCAGCTGATCGCTCAGGTGCTGTGGTGGATTTCGGTGTCAGGAAGGTCGATGCGGCAATTGTCAGCCTGACCGGACCGGAAGGCAAGGCCCTCCCCCTTGGCTCCGTCGTAGAGCTGGATGGGTCCGCGGAGTCTACCGTCGTCGGCTATGATGGCCGCGTATGGCTGACCGGCCTCTCGGTCAGAAACAACATCTCCGTGACATTGCCGGAGGCGGGCGGCACCTGCAGCGCCTCCTTCGATTATCAGGCGCAGGCGGGCAGCCAATCCGAAATCGGGCCGGTGACCTGCCGATGATGAGGAAAATTATGCACCATCAAAAACATTTTGGATTATTGCCGTTGCGGTCGCCATTTTCCGGTGTGCGTATATCGTCATACATGTTCATAGCTTTCGCGACTTTGTTCATGATGACCCTTACGCCTGCTTCTGCGCAAACTTGCGTCGTTACGAGCCCCGCAGTTTTCCCTGATACCACCATCGACTTTATGCTTGGTACGCCAGCGACAACAAGCGCAACAATCAGGTACAAATGCACATCGCCGAAAAAATTCGATTGGGTAACTGTGTGTGCTTATATGCAGACTACTGACCGCAATCAGATTGGAAGCGACGACTACAGTTTTCATCAATTGCAGCAAAACAGCTCAGCCGCTGATCCTTCCTTGCTCGCCTGGGAGATTACAGATGCAAACGATAAGCCATATGGCACCGGAAAAACATCCGTAGCTACTGGCGGAATAACCGTGGGGTTGGACTCTGGCGCGTTCAATGAATTAAACGTGGATATGGCTTTGTACTTGGCATATCTACCCCATTATCGGCAAAAGAGTGTACGGTCAGGCCGTTACAACACTACATACCGGCTCGCAGCTCATTATGAGTTCGATAGCACCAATCACTTTTGCGACAATCCATCAACAACAATAGGCAAAGTGAAACCGGTCGTTTCGAAATTCACTCTCACCGCTGATGTTCTCAAAGGCTGCCAATTGGAAAATACAGACGTTCTTCTGGATTTCGGCAAAGTTGGCGCAGTCAGCGCCACAAGAGGTGCACGCGCAAATGCAAATATCGACGTGCGGTGTACTTATGAAACCGATTACCAACTCACGCTGGATAACGGTCGAAACTTCAAAGACGGTTTCAGGCGCATGAAAAGCGGCAAAAACTTCATTCCATACCAGCTCTATTCGGGAAGCGGTACGTCCGTCCCTTGGACCAAAGTTTCCGGCAAAGGCGCGCCGGTCAATTCATTCAACTCTCATCCTATCGAAGGCAAACTGGCACCTGCAACTGTGGCTCCGGCAACCGGCATTTACAATGATACGGTGATCATGACCCTGACCTTCTAATTACAGTGAGCTTGCGGCTGGGCAGATCGTTGTGCGGAAATTGTGCAGCGGCCTTGCCTCGCTGCATGGTTCGCGTGTAGTCATCGTTCATGCTTCGTAATGTCTTCCTTGCCCTTATTGCGCTTGTGATTGCCGTCGGCGGCGGCACCATGAGCGCATGGTATGCAGTGAACCGTTTCGATGGTTTCGGCGCACTTGCTATCGGCCAATGGACCGGGCACCCGGATGCAGGTACGCCGCTTTCCGACCCCTATGCCAAAGCGCGCGCCGCACGTGAAGGTGCATTTCCACTGGGATCAGCTGAAGGATTGGCTTTCTACGCTTATGATGACGACAAGGGTGCAGCTCTAGATCGTCGTTGTACCTATAGCCTGAGCGGAAATAGCCCGAATTCCCGTTTCTGGACACTCTATGCGGCTGATCGCGCTTTACTGCCGCTCAATCCCGGCGCTGGACGCCTGCCCGCGCTGCATTCACGGCAAATCCTACGCGGAAAGAATGGCACCTTTGTCGTCACGGTTTCCCCCCAGGCTCAACCTGAAAACTGGCTTGCAACGAGCGGTAGCGGGCGTATGACGCTTGTGATGACACTGTACGATACGCCAGTCGGCAGCAATTCTGGGCTTGTTGACATGACCTTCCCGGCGATAACGAGGATCAGCTGTGATGGGTAAGCTATTGCGCACTCTTCTTTTCGGGCTGATTGGTGCGGGTATCATCCATATCGCCGTTGTGCTGCTTGTGCCCTATTACTCGGATCGCAATGCCTGGTCGCGCATTTCCGCCTATGGCGGTGATTGGCAATTCCATACGGTTACTGGCGAAATTAAACCGGGCACGGCCCGCCTTGCATTTGATCCCCTGTTTCAGGCCGCCGCATGCCGTTTCGATATTACTGATCTGCCCGCTCACATCACTGGTATTGGCACACTGCCTTATTGGTCGATCTCTGTTTATAATCGTCAGGGCGAAAATATCTATTCGATCAATGACCGCACCGCGATTGCTGACCAGCTTGATCTTGTTGTTGCAACCCCGCTGCAAATGATCGAGCTGAACAAATCCAAGCCGCTTTCGGCTGAAAATTCCGTGCTGATCGAAGCCGATATGGATGAGGGATTCGTCGTCATCCGCAGTTTTGTGCCGGATGAATCATGGAGCGAACAGGTTGCTGCGTTCCTGAAAAACGCCAACTGCTCACCCCTCTTGTAGTTTCGCCGTTACAAAACAAGTGTACGCCAACCGGACCCGATAGAGAGAGTGACCCATGAAAAAGATCGCTGCCGCAACCATTGCCTTGCTGACACTGAGCACTTCATTGGCTTTTGCCTATGACCAGCAGAATGCCGAACGCATCAAGACGTTGATCGATACCGGCATGCAATATTACTGGTCTGGCGGCGATGTGAAAAAGGCCGAAGCCGAGATTTTCAAAGGCATAACCCTGCATGGCCGTTATGATGTGGTTGAGCAATCCTTTGCGGAAGCTTCAAAGCTTGCGCCGGAGCGGCTGGATTTCCGCTTTGCGGTAGCCTCATCCCAAATTCTTCAGAAGAACCTCGATGGCGCGCGCGCAACCTATGAGGAAATTCTCACCAAGGACCCTACATCCTTCGATGCGCAGGCATGGCTGGAAGCGCTTGGCCGCATCCGCAGTGATGAAACCGAAGCCAGCCTGGCGCATCAGGCGCTTGCAGGTCTTGATCGTACGCGCGCGGAAGCCTATCGCCAACGCTTCGTCCGGGCCGAGCAGATCATAGCTGAAAAGCCCAACGCGGATGTGCCTGCCCTGTCCGGCAAGGTCATGATCGTGACGCTTGGCTATGCACTGGCAAAGGATGGTACAGCGGAAAAGCCATTGCTTGATCGATTGGACGTGGCGTTGAAAGCAGCGCAGGCAAATCCGACAGCTCGCATCATGGTAACGGGCGGCCAGCCGCAGGCAGGGGTTACCGAAGGCGATGTCATGATGAAATGGCTGGTCGAACGCGGTGTAGATCGCGACCGCATTCTCATCGAAGACAAATCCAAGGACACTGTCGGCAATGTTTTGAATGTCGCCAATCTCATCAAGCGCCATACGGCAGACAGCGTTATTCTGGTGACCAGCTCCAGCCATATGCGCCGTGCCCGCACCCTGCTGGAAGACGCTCTGAAGCAATATGAGCTTGACGCCAATGTCGTGCCTGTTGTGGCTCTGGATGCCCCTTCACTGGAAGAGGCAGCCAAAGTTTCGGCCGATGAACGCCTGGTGATCTACCGCGATCTGATGCGCGTGTCTGGCCTCTGGGCCTATCCGGGCGTGCAGCAGTAGTGACGGATTATAGCGGCCCTTATCTCCCCCTTTGTGGGGGAGAATGTGATTTCAGCATCTTAGCCCTTGCTAAGTGCTAGAAATCACCAGAGAGGGGAAGGTGTGAATCTGGTGTAGAATAATCCCCTCTCTTGGATTTTTTATCGATTTAGCAAGCTAAATCCAAGAAAATCCTTTCTCTCCCACAAGGGGAGAGATAATCGGCATCGTCTCTCAACGCCAAGTTTTCCTCATAGTCAGATAGATTCAAAGCAATCCCTCTAGCCCCGGCTGCACCTTTGTCGGGATGAACTCCTGCACGTCAAAGTTGGCGAGCTTGCGCGTGTGGAAAGGATCTTCCTCCAGCACTTTGCGGAGCACGGCTTCACTTTCCGCTCTGGCGAGAATGATACCGCCTGTGCGTGGCACCTTGCGGCCTGAGGCAACGAATGTTCCTGTGGCGTAATGTTTTTCGAGAAAAGCAATATGATCTGCCATTGCGGCATCAAGATCAGCCAGCGGCGCGACATAGGTAAGGGAAACGATGAACATGCGGAACTCCTGATATGCGAGTGCTGATAGTCACATAGCTAAACTCGCAAGAACAGGTAGATCAGCCCGGCTGAGGCATTTTGTCGAAAAACCGGCGCTGGTGTTTTGCCTTGTCGCGCTTCTGGGGCTCAGCAGCATAACGCTCATAGCGTACGCCGGGGAAAATTGTGATCTCGGCTGTCGTCTGCCGCTTTCCGGCATTTTGACTGTTGCGGGCTCTGGCGCTGCCCGGAAATGCGATAACAAATCCCATTTGGTCCATCCGTAAAGTTCGTTGCTCTCCTGAACTCGAATGCTACGCAGATGCCTATTGGTACTTATGCCGTATGCGCGTGATTTGCGCTATTATTTAATAAGACACGTCGATGGTTAACGACTTGCTAACGCTTAGTGGCTAATTTTAGAAACTGTTATTGCGTTGCGTGCAGTGTTGGAGTGTGTTCGTGAAGTATCCTGAGTTTCGGGCGCTTGAAGACCGCAATGGCGGCAGCAAGGCTGACGATCTCCTGACTGCGTCTATCACAGCATTTTGCTGTGTCGCGCGGCCTGCAAAAAGCGATGCCCAGCAGCTCGAAGACCTCGCCGTTCCCCTCCTCCCGCTCACTTCTCCACGCGTGCGCCGTCACGCGGCGGCCGTCCTTTCCGAACTGCCCCATGCACCGCGCCGTCTGGTGATGGCACTTGCCGAGGATGATGTGGATATTTCAGCGCCCATCCTCCTGCGCTCGCCTGTGCTCAAGACTGCTGATCTGGTTGATATCATCCGGCGCAAAGGTCTTGGCCATGCCCGAGCCATCGCCCGGCGTGCCACCACCGACCCACTGATGCTTGACGCGCTACACAGTTTCAATGATCCGGCGCTTGAACGCACCTTGGCATTCCAACCACCGTTGGAAGTTGAAACCGTGGCCGCCCCCGAATCCGAGCACCTTCGCGAGACGCGGCAAGCACTGAGGGAATTGATGCTGAGCAGTGACATCGGACAATCGGAAGATCAGGTGCTTGCCGATCGATTGATCGACGCCGCGCTGTTGGATCAGACGACAACTTTCCACAAGGAATTTGCCGAGGCGCTCAATCTCGGTCCGGACAATACCTCGCGCATCATTGGCCATGGCCTCAATGCTGAACTGACTATCGCCTTTGCCTCACTTGGCCTTTCCGCAGAAGCCACGCATCTCATATTAACCGGGCTTTTCGGGCTGGTGCACAAAGACCTGCATTCCCTGCGACTGTTCGTGCAATCCTATCGCCAGATCGATCAGGAAAAAGCGCGGATTACGGTTTCGCGCTGGAAGCTTCAGGAAAACTCGCAGGCACTGCGTGAGAAATTGCGCGAGATGGCCAAGGATGTGGAAAATACCGCGCGCAAGGTTTCCTGAACGCTGAAATCCTCTTACCCATCTTTCGACCTGCTCATAGCACTTCCTTTAGCGCGTATGAGAAGGCATACTGACAGCATGACAAAGAAGGATAGCCATAGCGCCTACATTGCCGCCGCACCTGAGCAGTTTCGTGCCATGTTGGGTCAACTGCGTGCACAGCTGTCGCGGGCATTACCGGACGCCGAAGAAGTCATTAAGTACGATATGCCGGGATTTCAGATCGAAGAAACGATCATTGCGGGCTATGCTGCCTTTAGCAAACAATGTGGTCTGTATGTTGACCCGGGTGCAATCGCTGCCCATGCTGAAGAGATCGCTGCACTGAAACTCAAGGCAACCAAAACCGGCGTCACCTTCTCGGCGAGTAAGCCGATCACTGGTGAACTGGTCGAGAAATTGGCTATTAGTTCGCGCAGCAAAAAAGGGTTTTAGAACTCTCTCTATACCTCAACCACCGAAAACAGCTCTGAGCGATCGCCGCGATAATCCTCTATCTCCACGATCCATAGGTCGCTGTCCCAGCGCTTCTGCTTTTCCAGATCGTCATTGATGTCCATTTCGGCAGCATTGGATTTCAGCTGCATAAACAGCCGCTCGTCCGGTTTAGTTTCGTCATAAATCATCTGCGGCGCTGGCCCGAAGAGATTGTAGGTTCCGTCTGGATTACGCAGTTTGATGAAAATCGCCCCTGCTTCCATTGCCCCTCTATTGCTCAAGGCAGCAAACGCACCAGTGCCATTGACCCGCCGCACCAGTGCTGAAACCCAGAAATCAGATGTCAGCCGCATTGATTATCACTTTCGACGGAGCAAAACTGGCGAAGCGTATGATGCCGATTATCTCTCCCCTTGTGGGAGAGAAAGGATTTTTTTGGGTTTGGCTTCTTGCCAAATCCTTGAAAAATCCAAGAGAGGGGGAAGCCAATGTATACAAATCCCCTCTCTTGCAATTTCTAGCACTTAGCAAGAGCTAAGATGCTGAAATTGCTTTCTCCCCCACAAGGGGGGAGATAGAGATTTAATTGATGAGGCCGATTTCCTGCATCTTGGCGAGAAGCTTCGCGTCAGGCTCGCCGGTTACCGGCAGACGGAACAGCTTCTGGAATTCGCTCACGGCAATTTTGGTGGATTCCCCGACCTTGCCGTCGATCTCTACCCTGTCATTGCCGAATGCCCGCAGACCCGCCTGCACGCGAACGATCTCGGGTGCTGAAAGACTACCTGCGGCGGTCTCACTGGTTTCGGTGTCGTTCGAAGATGCAGAAATTTTCTGCACGGTAGCTTTTTCGGGAGTTGCAGCTTTTTCAGGGGCGGCATCAGGCTTTTTGGCTGGCACGGCGATGCTTGCCGTCGTGTCGTCTTCGCTGCCAACGGCTGGTTCGGCCTCCACACCGAGATCAGCACTGGCCTTGCGATAGGCTTCAATTGCCGCGCGCGTGCCCTTGCCCGAAATTCCGTCTACCGTTCCATTGTAGAAGCCGAGCGCCAGCAATTTCTGCTGAAGCTGTGCCACTTCCGGATCGCCGCCCGGTCCCAAAACAGGATCGCCATTGATGGCGGCGGCAATTGCGTCCTCGTTTTTGGGGACAGGAACAGAATTGACCTTGCGGATCGGAGCGTCAACCGATGACTGCTTCTGACCTGACAGGGCAGGCTTTTCCTGCTTTATCGGCTTGAAAACCAGTTCCGGACGCGTTGAAAAAAACACGCCCTCATGGACATGCGGCTGATACCACAATGCATTGGCGGAGATGAAACCGAGCGTAACCAGAAAAGCGGTTGTGCCGCCGGCAATACCGGGATTGCTGGCAATCAAGCCGCCAGTGGCAATAAGAGCCCGTAATGCGGGGCTTCTTTTAGGTGCGCGGCGCTTAACTGTCCGGCTGCTAGGCCGACTTGCGGGCTTCCCCATGGGAACCTCCCTTTACATCGCTGATCTCTTTGAAATCGACAATATTGGCTGCGAATTCGTCACCCAGCTCGTCATTGGCGGCAATGCGCCCTGAACGGGGGATACGCACATCTACAATCGTACCCTGCCCCAAGACGCTCTTGATTGTCAGTTCGCCGCCATGCAGACCAACCAGCCCCTTTACCGTTGCAAGGCCAAGACCGGTACCTTCCTGCGCACGCGTATAATCATTCTGCACCTGACGGAAAGGCTGGCCCAAGGTCTTCAGATCTGCCTCAGCAATACCTATGCCCGTATCGCTGACCGAGAAGACCAGCATGTCGTCTTCAATCTGCGCATCGATGGTGACGACGCCGCCGGTCTCGGTAAACTTCACCGCGTTGGATACAAGATTGATCAGCACCTGATGGATGGCGCGATTATCCGCAATGACATTGCCAATGCGCGGACTGACGCGATCGCACAGGGTCACGTTCTTCTGTGCTGCCTGATGCGTCATCATGTCGTGCACCATGGCAACAGTGTCCTTGAAGGCAAAGCTTTCCGCATGGATCGGATAGGCACCGGCCTCAATCTTCGACACATCAAGGATCGCATTGACCACGGAAAGCAGATGATTGCCCGAGCGATGCACCAGCTCGACATATTCGCGTTGGCGGCCGTCAGGAAGCTTTCCGCATATTTCCTGCAAGAGAATGTCGGAAAAGCCGATGATCGAATTGAGCGGCGTGCGCAACTCATGGCTGACTGTAGACAGGAAGCGGCCCTTGGTTATTTCCACCGTCTCGACTTCGCGGCGTGCTGCAACGAGCGCACTGCGATCTGCAACAGCCTGCGAGATATCGGTTGCAACAACGAGGAACCCCTCACCCTGGCTGTGCGGTACGGCACTCAAATGATAGGTAGCGAACCTTACATGATGCGGCTGTCCGGATGTTTTTGCCGGAGCAACGCAGCGCAGCTTTACATCTACATTGGCTTTGGCAGCGCCGCGCTTCATGTCGCTGAGGAAGCCGAGAAACTGCACCCGGTCTGCCACATGCACGCGCTCGAACAACGGTGTGCCGATCAGGAGATTGCGGGCAATGCCGAATTGTTCCTGCGCCTTGGACGAGAGCGACTTCACTAAACCATCGGCACCAAGACTTACAACCACGCCATCAATGGCTGTTTCAAGGTCTGCCACACGATCATCGCGGCGCGCAACAGCAACCCGCTGGATCAGACCGATGGCAATACGGATGAGAAGGGTTGCGCAATAGGCAAGCGAGGCAAGCAGCGTAAGCGGAGAAAGTCCGACATCGGCATTCTTCTGCAATGTTGCAGCAAGCAGAACAATCAAAACAGCCACGGACAGTCCACCGGCCAAGCGCAGTGGGCGCTGTGTGCGATAGATAAACCATGCTTCAAGCGGGATGGCGACGGCCAATAACCACAGCAAAAGGTTTGGCATTGGTGAAGCCATGCCGATAGCGCAGATGGACGCGCCATAGGCAATGAGAGCGCCAAGCCCAATCTTCCGGCTATCTTTTGACATGACAAGCGCACCGCAGAAAATCATCGGAAGCGCCAGAACGCCGATGACCATACTGACGATGCCGCCCATCTCGCCGGCCAGTACATGATTGGTCAAAGCAGCAATTGCGAGCAGCAACGGCATTGCAAGAAATGCTCCTGCCATCCGGGCATCACGATCGCGCGCAACCGGGCATGCGACTGACGTATTGACCCAGCGTTTGCACAGATCGCCGAAGCGGCTGGCAATCTCAGGCCACCAGCGCGAGCCGGTATTGGCAGTGTCAGAATGTGTGGCGGAATGAATCGGCACCAATTTTTTCCTGCTTTCCGCAAAATCCCGGCTTTAGCCCGAATGAAGCGGTCATTTCACGAATGCTCTTTCAAGCACCCTCGTCGGCATTAACTTTTGCAGACGAGGCTTTAAGGAAAGGATAAAACGGCCTGCCTGATTGCTGCTCAAACACTGTTTCCAGCGATTGTGGCAGTCATGGTAAATGAAGGGTTTCGGCCAAACCCTGTTCACTGTGCAGAATCGCCAAATCGGCGATTGGCGCCTCAACAGTTGTTAATGCTTGGTTTCTATAGTGGCTCAAATTGAGATGCGGGCTTCAACGCTATTTTGCCGGGCCTGTGTCACAGTCTACGCGTGGACCGTTTCTACGGTTGATTTTGCGCCAAAGGGTTGGGCCATGTTCTTTTTGATCAGATTTGCGATCAAGTTCTGCTTCTGGATGACAGTCGTATCCATTTTCATGCCTTCGCTGTCCGATGAAAAAGGCGGCCCCAGCCCGATTGAAGCATTGATCGCTGCGCAGGATACAATCAGCGACCTCTCGGATTTTTGCACGCGCAAGCCCCAAGCTTGTGAAACCGGCAAGGCCGCCTTTGCCAATGCCGGGGCACGCGCTGGTGAAGCGGCAAAGGTCGGGTATGAATATATTGATTCCCAGCTCAGCAAAAAATCTGATGACCCCGATTCAATAATTGCCAGAGCGCATGCAGATGCCTCAGATACAGGCGAGACCGAAGCAATAAAAGCCAAGCTGCGTGAAATGGCTTTGCGCGAGATCATAAATGCTGTGGCGCGCGAGCGTGAGGAAACAGGCAGGGTCGATACCAAGGCCCACACGGGCTCAGTTACAAAGAACTGAGATGTGATCCATAAAAACGGTGACGTTTGCAGCTCGGAGCATTATATGTGCCCCGAACAGGACGGT
This sequence comes from Phyllobacterium sp. YR531, assembly GCF_000282595.1. Taxonomy (GTDB): domain Bacteria; phylum Pseudomonadota; class Alphaproteobacteria; order Rhizobiales; family Rhizobiaceae; genus Phyllobacterium. Next base: position 14,791 of record NZ_AKIZ01000024.1, on the reverse strand, counting down.
ATGCATGGCACAGACTATTGACGACATCATTGGCGATTTCGACTTTATCGATGATTGGGAAGAGCGCTATCGCTACGTCATTGATCTTGGGCGTGACCTGAAACCCTACCCGGAGTCGGCCCGCGATGCGGCGCACAAGGTCAATGGCTGTGTCAGTCAGGTTTGGTTGAAAAGCACGCTTTCAGCAGGGCCGGACCCCGTCATTGAATTTGTCGGTGACAGCGACGCGCATATTGTTCGCGGACTGGTCGCCCTCATGATGGCGCTCTATTCGGGCAAGAAAGCTTCTGAAATTCTCGCCGTCGATCCGGAAGCTGTCCTGAAAAAACTTGGCCTCAATGAAAACCTGACCCCGCAACGCTCGAATGGCCTTCGCGCCATGGTGGGCCGTATCCGCCGTGAAGCCGAAGAAGCGCTCGGCAAGACAGATGCAACGCAGCATTAAGCCAAATCCGTAAGCGCGAAATCGCTGCCTTTGTAACAAAGCGCCAACCGCTTTTCTTTCGCGCAGGCATAGGCGAAGCAATCCCCGAAATTGAGATCTGCGGGGTGGCCAACGGCTTTTCCGTAGAGTGCGCTGGCTTCCAAAGCACTGTCACCTATTTCCGAAGATATCGCGATTTCTTCGGCGCCGATAACTTCCAACAATAGTTCAACGGCAGCTTTGGCCTGGCGTAACAAATCCGGTGTCGGTTTTGAGTTGGCTCCTGATCTGGCGCGAGCAAAGGATAGCACAGCTTCAAATTTTACCAGCGGCGAGATGAAGAACGGGCCTTGCGACGATCCAATCAACTTTTCGAGCTCTTCAAATCCCGGCTCTCTGCAAAGAATGGCGACGAGTACTGCAGCGTCAATGAACATCAACGCTCCCATATCTCGTCAGTATAGGTTTTCATATCGAAATCGGAACTGGCTTCGCCAATCTTATCGGCGAAAGCATGGACTTGAACAAACCTGTTGCTCGCGGGCATGGACTTTCGCACCAGCATCAGTTCGTGCTGCAATGCCTTGCGTAAAACCTCTGTCTTGGCTTTAGCCTTGGTGATTTGTTGTATTTCGTTGTTGAGGGCCGCGATTTCGTCGTCCCGTACATAGAGAGGCATACAGATATCTCTTTTGAATATCTGTATGCTTCATTTGTATATCTCGTCCAATACGACATTAGTTGGAGGTCACATCGTAGGCCTGTAATCTGCCGTACCCCAATGGATAATGCTTGATCCACGGCGCGCCGGTGCTGGCGGGTTATAATGCCTGTCGAGCATTGCCAGCGCAGTCTTCAAGATCAGTTTCGCCGAGCGTACAGGCCATTGCCGCTCGCGCTCGACCATCTCCAGACCTTTAAGGAAGCAGCAAATATCAATAAGAACTCCCGAAAGCTCCGGCCCAACCGCATTGAGCGCACGCTCCACGCGCTGCCGCGCCGCCAAGGCAGCGTCTGTAATTTCCAGCACACCATTGGCATGTGAGCCGCTGCCTGTCGCATTCCAGTTCACACCAGTCGAAGGCATCAGATTGCCAAGCGTGAAGTCTTGGCGCAACTGCTCGCCCGCCATGAACGCCACCTCGCTTATTAAAGGGCGGCCCGCCGCATCCTTGCGCTTGCGCAAGTTTGAGAGTGGGGACTCCGCTTCATTTGCGCGCACTTTACTTGGTCCGTTTTCGTCATGCACCAGCACGAAGCCGTCACGCCGATGCTGGCCAGCGAAAGCGTCAACACCAGCTTCCTGCCGCCGGAGCCATGCCCTGCCAGCATCCGTGATGCTCAATTCCGCTTTGCTGCAGGCCAATAACCCCACCCTTTTGGCATGAATAATGACAATGCCTTTTGCAGATGTAACTCCATGGGCCGCGCTTTCCAGAGCCATTTTGCCGGGCGTTGCTGTTTCAACGAGCTGCGCCGGCCCCTTGGCCAGAAACCGCAAAAGGCGCGCAAGCATGGCATTGTCTATCGGGGGCATGGCAATACTCATCGGCGTACCCTCCCGCTGTTCGCGAATGCTGCCCTGACAATCGTTTCAACCGTTTGGACTATGCGATCAAAATCCTGATCTTCCCGCATGTCTTCAATAAGATGACATGCATGGGCGACTGTGCTTCGATCCCGTCCGAAGGCGCGCCCGACTTCTGTCATCGACATGCCGAGCGTCACGTGCACCACATACATGCCAATCTGACGAACCCGCGCGATAGACCGCTCGCAGCGCGAATCCGATCGCAGTTCCCTGCCGGAAATATTGAAGAAAGCTGACAATATATCCAGAACGTGGTCGCATGTACGGAAAGGCCGCTCATCGAGAGTTTCGGTTCCCGGAGCAACCACGAGCACTGGCTTTGCCTTGTCCCGGCGCGGACGCAACGCGGCGATCATTGCACGCGCATCTGCTGCTGATTTTATCGTGCGGTTGAAATTCGGAACCATACTCCACTCCACTCTCTAGTAGGAATATCTTCTTATAAACCTCCTATCAAGAACGTGGATAAGTTTTTGCCCGCATTAAATATAAACCGTTGCATATATTATATAATAAATTTTTCTACCGCATGACACTAGGTCTTTTATCCTACACATCTGCCTATCACCGATAATACCGGCAACCATAAAGGGAGTAGCCGGATGTCGATGAATGAATGGAAAAAGGAGCGTGGCGCGTTTCTGGCAGCAAAGAGCGTGCGAGAGGGAGAGGCAAGACAGCGTTTGGCCTTACAGATATTTTGTAATGTTGATCTGGATGAACTGCTTGTTCAGGACGAAGCAAGCCGGATACATATGTGCCGTCGCTTGACGCGTCTTATGGAGCGCGAACGGCTAAAGGGCACCAATGGTCATTGGAGCTATGACCTTAATCGCCATATCGGCCTGAAACAGGCATTGGACGCACTTCTGGCCCGCGCAAAGCCGAGGCGGGTGATATAAACAAAACGGCGCCAGTGGCGCCGTCATGTTACAGTAGGGAAAGAGCAGATCGGCCTTCCCGCATTCATTCATTGCCAAACCATACAGACATACAGTCAGCTCTGGCTCCCGCAGGAATTGAATTCAAACGGCTATCGACCGATAGCAGCCTTAAGCTGCCTTTTTGCGCTTGCGGCCAAGGCCCATGTTCTTGGCAAGGCGCGAACGGGCTGCTGCATAGTTTGGTGCAACCATCGGATAGGAAGGATCCAGATCCCACTTCTCGCGATACTGTTCCGGCGTCAGGCTATAATGCGTCATAAGATGACGCTTGAGTGACTTAAACTTCTTACCGTCTTCAAGGCAGACAATATAGTCGTCCGCGACAGACTTCTTCGGGTTGATTGCTGGTTTCGGTTTCTCCTGAACAGCAACAACTGTCTCAGTACCGCCATTAACGCGGCCGAGAGCTGAGTGTACGTCAGCGATGAGCGTCGGCAGATCGCCGGCCGGTACAGAATTGTTGCTGACATAGGCAGCAACCAATTCAGCCGTGAGCTCAAGCAGAACGTCGCTGGCTGTGGAGTTTGAATTGTCGAATGTGGTCATTAAAGTCCAATTCCTTCGTCTAATTTGAAATATCGGGAGGGAGTTAAAAAACACCAATATAAAGCTCTTAAGGCGCTTGGTTCCGCGACGCCTTTGGCGACTCTCTTTTTCGGATTTTGCTGAATTTGTCAAATCAATACTTCATTTACAAAAGAAATATTTCAAATGAAGCCAAATTCAGAGATTAACCGCCAATCGCACTAAGAAGCCACAATAACGCCACTCAGCGAATGCATTCGTCAACCAAGACGAGCATCCGAGAATTCGATCCATACCACTAAGACAAAAAATGGCAAAAATGAGGAATATAACGTTTCACCCAAAGCATTCTATAATAACGGATGTTGTCGAGAGCAGTGTTCATGCCTACATTTGCACTGAAAGGAACAAAAAATGAATACAAAAACATTCAAAGTGGTAAAAACCGATGCAGAGTGGCGGGAGCAATTAACACCGGAACAGTATCAAATCACGCGAAACCATGGAACGGAGCGTGCTTTCTCAAGCCCCAACTTCGACAGTAAACTCAAAGGTGTTTACAAGTGCGTTTGCTGTGATCGTCCGCTTTACAAATCAGAAGCAAAGTATGAGTCCGGTACAGGTTGGCCAAGTTTTACAAATCCCATCGAACCTGATGCAGTGACTGCTGTTGAAGACCGGTCCTATGGAATGGTCCGCACTGAGATCAAATGCTCTGATTGCGACGCCCATCTTGGTCATGTATTTCCCGACGGCCCACCTCCAACCGGCCTGCGTTACTGTATGAATGGAAACGCTCTGGTCTTCGACGCGGCTTGACCTTCATTCCGCTACAACGAAAGCTGCATTGACGCGATAGAATCTTGTATGAAATCTCTGCTGCAGCCCGGCAACGAATCTGCCGGGCGCAAAAGGGATTTCCCTTCTCCATTCCGGCCCGCCATCAAATTTGAAAGTCTTCCATGACTAATTTGCCACGTTTCGTCGCCCAACCTGCTCCAAAATCTGAAAAAAAGCCTGTTTCCGATACCCGCCACGGCATAACACGCGTCGATAATTACGCCTGGATGCGCGCAGAAAACTGGCAGGATGTCTTCCGCGACCCGTCAACCCTTGACCCGGCCATCCGCGGCCAACTGGATGCGGAAAATGCCTACCAGTCAGCACTCATGGCTGACACTAAAGAGCTGCAGGCCAAGCTATTCGAGGAAATGAAGGGGCGCATCAAGGAGGACGATTCATCCGTACCGTCCAAGGATGGCCCTTATGCCTATGGCACTTCATTCAAGACAGGCGGCCAGCATCCACGTTTTTTTCGTACGCCACGTGAAGGCGGCGAACAGACAATGCTGCTCGATGGTGACCTTGAAGGAGATGGCAAAGCCTATTTCAGCCTGGGTTCGGCGGATCACTCCCCGGATCATGCCAAGATGATCTGGGGTTTTGATGATAAGGGTTCCGAATATTACACGCTAAAGGTGCGTGACCTCGCGACGTTAAAGGACAACGCAGAAACTGTCAGCGACACATCCGGCGGCGGCGTCTGGAATGCCCGGTCCGATGGCTTTTATTATACGCGCGTCGATGCCAACCACCGCCCTTCCCGCCTGTTCTATCACAAGCTTGGAACACCGGAGAGCGAAGACCGCCTGATCCACGAAGAAAAGGACCCCGGTTTCTTTCTCGGCGTCGGCGGCAGTTCGCTGGATGACTTCGTTTTCATCGATATTCACGATCATGAGACCTCCGAGGTCTGGCTGGTTCCGGCAAATGATGACTCCGTTGAACCCAAGCTTGTGGCGGCGCGGCAACCAGGGGTTGAGTATAGCCTCACTGAGGGCGGCGATGTTTTTTTCATTCTCACCAATGCCGATGGTGCCAAGGACTTCAAGATCATGAGTGTGCCGGTGGCAACGCCGGAGAAAGCCAATTGGAAAGAAGTCGTCGCCCATAAGGCAGGGCGTCTTTTGCTTGGCCATTCAGCCTATAAGGGCCATCTGGTCTGGCTTGAGCGTGAAAACAGCCTGCCCCGCATTGTTATTCGTGATCGCCAGACCGGCGAAGAACATGCCATAGCCTTCGATGAAGAAGCCTTTTCTCTCGGCCTTTCAGGCAGCCCCGAATATGACACGGATATTATCCGCTTTTCCTATTCATCGATGACCACGCCAACGCAGCTTTATGATTACAATATGCGGACGCGAGAACGCACATTGCTCAAAACTCAGGAAGTGCCGTCCGGCCACAATCCGGATGACTATGTTACCCGCCGCCTGCTTGCGCCGGCGCATGATGGCGAAACTGTTCCGGTGTCGATTGTCTATCACAAGGATACCAAACTGGATGGGTCTGCGCCTGCCCTGCTTTATGGCTACGGCTCATACGGTCATAGTATCCCGGCAAGCTTCAATACAAACTGCCTGTCACTGGCAGATCGTGGCTTCATCTATGCTATCGCCCACATTCGCGGCGGCAAGGACAAGGGCTATGACTGGTACGAAAACGGCAAGCGACTCAACAAGCTGAACACTTTCAAGGACTTCATTTCGGCTTCCGAACATCTGGTTGCCGAAGGCTTTACCAGTCACGACCGGATCATTGCTCAAGGCGGCTCTGCGGGTGGAATGCTGATGGGCGCAATTGTGAACATGGCGCCGGAAAATTTCGGCGGTATCATTGCGGAAGTACCTTTCGTCGATGTCATCAATACCATGCTTGATGATACACTGCCGCTCACACCGCCAGAATGGACGGAATGGGGCAATCCGATTACGTCAGCCACCGATTATTCCTACATGGCGTCCTATTCACCCTACGATAATGTGACTGCGCAGGCCTATCCACCAATCCTCGCCGTAGCGGGTCTTACGGACCCGCGCGTGACCTATTGGGAGCCCGCCAAATGGGTTGCCAAGCTTCGCGAAGTGAAGACGGATGATAATCCGATACTTTTCCGCATCAACATGGATGCGGGGCATGCGGGTGCTTCAGGGCGTTTTTCGCGGCTGGAAGAAGTTGCCTATACACAGGCCTATGCGCTGAAACTGGTGGGCAAGGCCGAAGTTTAGGGTCAAGACTTATGTTTCCAGTGGAGTTCTTTCCACTGGAACAAACTTATTGTGACGTTCGCCTGATTGCCGATGGACGGCAGGTCTCCTGCGAATTATCTATAAAATATGACGACCGCTAAAGACGACACACTCTCCGTGCGTATCAGCAGGGCACTTGCCGATCGCATTATCGCTGGAACGCTCCAACCTGGTGCCAGATTGGGGCAGGATCATATTGCCGAGGAGTTTGGCGCCAGCCACGTCCCAGTACGCGAAGCCTTCCGGCGTCTGGAAACACAGGGCCTTGTGGTAAGCGAACCACGCCGCGGCGTCAGAGTGGCAGGTATCAGCCTTGATGAGGTCAAGGAAGTTGCGGAAATGCGGGCGAGTCTCGAAGTGCTGGCTTTACAACATGCCGCGCCCCATTTGACCAAAGCCATATTGGAGCAAGCTGAAAACGCCACCCGAGCAGGTGACAAGGCTGGCGACGTGCAGGCCTGGGAGGATGCAAATAGAGCTTTTCATCGCATCATCCTCACCCCGTGCGGGATGCCCCGGCTATTGAAAGCCATTGACGATTTGCACACGACAAGCGCACGCTTTTTGTTTCTCGGCTGGAGAGCGGAGTGGGAAGCCCCGACTGATCGGGATCACCGGGCAATATTGGCGGCTTTGCGTGACGGACAAATAGAATTGGCATCCTCTGTACTTGCTCGGCACGTCCGGTTTAGCGGCCATAAATCACAGAAAACAAAATAATAGATATTTTTAAGTTTGGCGTGCAGCTGGTTGGAGCTGGCACTGAGCGCCTACCCATACATTTGTTTTTGTTGATATTATTCAGGTACCCCCTCTCCACTATCACAAAAAATCCCACGGTGATTTGATTTCAAATTCACAAGTTCTTGCCTTGCTCGCATTTATGTGAAAGTTTTAGCGATAGATTCTATAAATTATCTATAATTTACATGAGGAAGATGATGGCGCACATCCCCGAAGGTTCAATTCTCGAAAGCAGCATTATTCCGTCAAGGCGAACAGTTCTTCTCGTCATCGCGGGTGCAGCAGTCATGACACTGGCAGCGAAGACGCAAATACCGTTCTGGCCCGTGCCGATGACGCTTCACACACTTGCCGTCATGGCATTTGCGATTGCTTTCGGACCGCGCATCGCCGTTTCGATATTTGCGGCTTACCTCGCGGCAGGGGCAACAGGTCTTCCGGTGTTTTCCGGATCACCAGAGCGCGGCGTTGGACTTGCCTATATGGTTGGTCCAACAGGCGGCTATCTGCTGGGCTATCTTATCGCCTCATGGCTGGTCGGTGTAATGGCATATGGCAAAGGTGCTCCCGGACGCATAGGCGCGATGCTTACAGGTCTGACCCTGATCTACGCACTTGGCATTGCCTGGCTGGCTGTTTACGTGCCTGCCGGAAAACTGCTTGCCATGGGCGTATTGCCGTTCGTGCCCGGCGATCTGGCGAAAATCGGTATCGTTGCAGTTGGAAGCTCCTTGGCTGGCGCATCGCTCAAGCGGTTTCGGGATAAACGCCAATGACGTTCGCAGATGGAATTATTCGCTCCGACTGGACCATCGCCGAAATCGTTGACCTGCATAATCTGCCACTTCTGGAATTGGTGGGACGAGCCAACGCAGTGCATCGGCAGTATCACGATCCGAACAAGGTCCAGAAGGCCAGCCTTCTCTCCATCAAGACCGGCGGCTGTCCGGAAAACTGTGCCTATTGCCCGCAGTCGGCGCATCATCGCGAAGTTGATCTGACGCGTGACAGACTCATGCAGCCTGATAGCGTGGTTGCAATGGCTGCAACTGCAAGGGCAGCAGGTGCCGAACGCTTTTGCATGGGTGCGGCGTGGCGGCAGGTCCGGGATGGAAAGGAATTTGATGCGGTTATCGAAATGGTCAAAGGCGTCCGAGCACTGGGCATGGAGGCCTGCGTAACACTTGGAATGCTGAAGCCACATCAGGCCGAGCGCCTGGCAGTCGCTGGTCTCACGGCCTATAATCACAATCTCGATACCAGCCCGGAATTCTATAACCACATCATCACCACCCGTACCTATGAGGAAAGATTGGACACGCTGGCAACGGTGCGGTCTTTCGGCATTGATGTTTGCAGCGGGGGCATCATCGGTATGGGAGAAACCATTCGTGACCGGGCCTCAATGCTGCAGGTTCTGGCGGCAATTGATCCACATCCTGAAAGCGTGCCGATCAACGCGCTTGTCCCCGTCGCAGGAACCCCTCTGGCAAATCGGCCATTGATTGACCCGTTTGAACTGGTGCGCATGGTGGCAACTGCCCGCCTTGTCATGCCTGCCTCGACTGTGCGGCTTTCGGCTGGCCGCTCCAATCTAAATCGGGAAGCGCAAATATTGTGCCTTGTGGCGGGCGCTAACTCGCTTTTCTACGGCGATACATTGTTGACGACACCCAATGCGGGCATAGGCGAAGATGCCGGGTTGTTCGAAACGATTGGCCCGATCGACGATGATGGTTTCGGGACCGGTACGCCTGACCGTAATTCAGGCTTGTATGAGGACAGACTTCAGGCAACATAAGTCGCACTGAAACCTGCCTCAGGAATCGCTTTGACCGACGCCATTACCCATTTGGCACAGCATATAAAGACCCTCGCGACCGCTCCCGGGCGGATCGCGACGGCATTGCCTGATGTCTGGCTGTTTCGGGCCGATGCACCGCTTGCCTATGCGCGTGGTTATTCTTCGATGTTGAATGTTGCGGTGGCCATCTCGGGACGCAAAACAGTGCGCACCGGCAATTACACGCAAATCAATGATCGGGAGCATTTTCTGGTCATGCTTGGTAACAGACATTATGAGGCAGATGTCGAAGCCAGCCCGATCAAACCTTATATTGCCCTCAAATTCCAGCTGCCACCTGATCTGCTCGGGCGTACGCTTATGGAATTGGCCGAGTTTGACACTACAAGGCAGAGCAAGGCCCTGCCCGCTCCCGCTGCCTTTGTCGGAAAGCTCGACACCGCGCTGGCTGATCCCCTGCTGCGATTGCTGACCAGTCTGGATGATCCTGCGGAGCGCCGTCTCATCGCTCCGCTCTGCCTGCGTGAACTCGCATTCCGCCTGCTGCGTTCAGACGCTGCCAGCGTTCTACGGTCATCGATCACCCGCGAGCATTTGCAGATACTCAAGGCCATGCGCTTCATTGAGGAAAACATCACGCAGCCATTGAACGTCTCTGAAATAGCCCGGTCCGTGGCTATGAGTCCCTCGCATTTTGCCCATCGCTTCAGCGAATTTGCGAGCGTGACGCCCATGCAATATGCCAAGCTTATCCGGCTGGAAAAGGCCCGCCTGCTTCTCATCGATGACAATGTGGCGGTCAACATTGCGGCAGAACATTCCGGCTATGCCAGTGCATCGCACTTCTCCCGGGACTTTCGCAAGCAGTTCGGCATCAGCCCGAACAGATATGCGAAGGCATTTGATGGCGCTTCCAGCCTCGCGCTTGACGCCTGATCACAAGATCGCAGGATCAGGCATGTTTCCCGCAGTTTCCGGTATGGGCTGTCCGGGTTAAGTCAGACTATTTGCTTGCCTCCAGGCACAATGCCTCAAATGGAGCAGAGCATGACAATCACCCTCATTATTCAGTTTCAGGTTAAACCGGAAAAGCTCGCAGAATTTTCGGCTATCCTTGCCACGGTAAAGAATGAACTTCCCGGAAAAGGCGGCTGCAAGGCAATGCGCGTGCTGCAAGGCGCCGACGATCCTCACGCAATCACGCTGGTGGAGGAATGGGCGTCCAGAGCTTTGCACCACTCCCATTTCGAAGCGATTGTCGCCTCCGGCGACTGGAACCATATCCAGACACATCTCGCGGCAGCCCCGGTAAGTCAGTATTATAACGAACTCTGATATCAATCTTGCCATTCGGGCGAATCCTGATAATCAGAAATTCCGGTTCAATCGAAGGAAAACGATATGCCGGATCTCTCAACAATCATGATTTTCGCCTTTGCTGCCATCGTGCTAACGGCAACACCGGGTCCAGATATGTTGCTCATCGCGTCCCGTAGCGTCAGTCAGGGCCGCGCTGCGGGGTTCCTTACCTATGCGGGAATCGCAGCCGGAACCTATTGCCACGCGCTGGCTGCAGCGCTTGGCCTCTCCCAGCTTTTTCTTGCCGTGCCCATCGCCTACGAGATCATCCGCTGGGCCGGTTGCGCCTATCTGCTTTATCTCGCATGGAAAACAATTCGTTCGGAAAGCACGAGCTTTTCAACTGCGACAAGCCTCAGGAAGCTTTCATCCAGACGCATTTTTGGCGAAGGGCTCGCGACCAATCTGCTTAATCCAAAAATGGCATTATTCGTCCTGGCCCTGTTTCCGCAATTCATCCAGCCAAATGCAGGCTCGCTGATCGCGCAGATGCTGATTCTCGCGACAGTGCTCAATGGCGTCGGGTTTATCGTCAATGGTGCTGTGATCCTGTTAAGCAGCCATATACGAACCCGCATGACCGGCCTTGGTAGATTTAAAAAGCTGCCGCAATATTTGCTGGCCACCGTATTTGCAGGACTTGCCTGTCGCCTCGCTCTGGGTAGTCGAAACTAAACCGACATTTTGCACGTATAATAAATGAGGCTACGGTCATGAGAATTGGCCCCAGTCTTGCCGCGAATGGTTATTACTTTTGCAACATGACCGCCGCGTGATCGTTTGAAGCCATAACAGGCTGATTGGTCCCGCATAGGAGAAATAGAATGAAGCGCATTACTCCGATTTTGGTGTTTGGTCTGGCAGTCTTACTGCAACCTTCACTCCTATCTGCAGATATTTCGCAGGCGCAGGCTGCCGTTCGCAAGAATGTCAGCGAATATGCAGGCGAGCGATGCAACGCGCCGCCCGTCGGGTCTGGAATTGTCTTTGGCCGGTATAGCGGTACCACCGACAATCCCATGATTTCCTTTGGCGATGATCAAACGACAGTTTCATTCCAGCGTTGCTTCGGATCGATGGATGAGTGTCAGGGCTGGCTCTATACAATGCGTAGCAAATATACCGATGGAAACTCGGTACTGATCGGCTGCAAGCGGCGTTAATCAACCCGCCTTGGGTAACCCTTTCCAGACGATCTCGCTGACATTGAGCTTTTTCGGAACGATGTTGAGGTCATAGAACTCATCGGCAAGCGCCTGCTGATATTTTATGGCCTCTTCCGATATCGTCGTCACATCGCCAAGATCAGCGTCCTTACGCGTCAAAATGATGCGCTGAATATCTTCTGGAACACCTGTGATCTTGGATAGAGTTGCCACGGTCTCATCAAGATTGTCCTGCGCTGCGCGGCCAACGCTGGCAAGCTCATCAATAATTTCGTTCAACACGTCACCATGTTGCGTTGCGAACTCACCATTGCTCAGGAAGAAAGACCAGGATTCCACAATCCCGTCTGCCGTGGTCAATACCCGCGCATCAGGACGTTTCTCGGCGATGGCAAAATAAGGGTCCCAGATTGCCCAGGCATCGATCTTGCCAGCGGCAAATGCGGCAGCTGCATCGGATGGCGAAAGATCAATCGCCTCGACATCACTCACTTTCAGTCCTGCCGTGCGCAGCGCCTTTACAGTAAAGTTATGCACGCTAGATCCACGCTTGAAGGCGACGCGTTTCCCCTTGAGGTCCGCAATTGATCGGAATGGGGCATCCTTTGCTACCAATATGCCAGAACCCGAAGGCGAACCGCGATAGGTTCCGGCATAGACGAGATTGCCGCCCGCAGCCTGCGCAAAAAGTGGAGGCACATCGCCGGTTGGTCCGAAATCGATTGCACCAGCGCCAAGCGCTTCAAGCAGTGGCGGCCCGGAGGAAAATTCAGCCCATTTTATGTCGATGCCACGGGATTTAAGCCGCGCTTCCAGCGCGCCTTTTCCCTTTGCCAGCGCCAGAACACCATTTTTCTGCCAGCCAATGCGCAAAGTCTTCAGCGGTTGGGATTCTGCGTTGGCCGAAAACGGCAGGATTGCACTTCCGGCGGCAGCGCCCAACAGGGCAAGCGTTTGTCTGCGATTGAACATTTGCGGCATTCCTTTCCAGTGGCAATGACGCCGCAGAATTTGGGCGCTTCATGGAAAGCATCGCGTAAAGGTTGTAACCCGGCGAGTTCAGAACATGCGAATATCGCGCCATAGCGGGAAAAAATTCACAATTTTCAGCCAAACGGCGAAATATAACGCCGTGACCAGCGCGGTAACGATGAGCCTTAATAACAGCTAGGCGGGTCTTCCTGCACCACGGTCCAGGGCGTATTCGGCGGCAAAATTACCGATCTTACAAATGCAATCCGCCCGATGAACCTCGGCTCAACAGTGAAGCTGTCATTGCGTGTCTCGCTTTGTCCGGCAATGGTCAGCGTGTATCGTGTGGAACAGTTGTAGGAGCGATCTTCCGGATTGTCCGCAATAATCCAGAATCCCTTGTCGTTGGAATCCCAACGCAACAGCGGCGAAGACCATGCAGGTGATACGGCAGCCAGTAAAAAAACGCTGGCAATGATCCATTTTCCCATCACGCACCTCATGAAGCCTGAGCATCAGGGTGAGATTATCAGCTATCGTCCACAGGCAGCATCAACGATTCTTCACTAGCACGTAGAACGAAATCCTGTTTGTACCCTTACTCTGCACGTGAGGCGAGGCAAGGGTCGAGGACTATGTGAGTTTTATCCAGCATTCTCATACCACCGCGAATGAGAATACGTTCGCCTATCTTCATCCCGTTGCCCGAATATGTGATGCACATGACCTGCACACCGGGTTCAGAACATATGGCAAGATACCAAAGCGCTTCATCACTGTGAATGTAAGTAAGCGGCCCGGTAGCCCATAGGTCAATCCGGTCACCTGAAGGAACTTCAAGCCCGGCAATTGTTGCAGCAAGTCCTTCACAGGATACATTTTGTTTGGGCATTTCCTCCGGCCCAGCCAATCCCGGCCGGTCGGAAAGAGCGTTGCCCTGCGCCAGTGCCGGATACTTCAAGCCACTGAGCGATAAGAATATAGTACAGAAAATCTGGAGTTTTGCGGAAACCATTGCAGCGGCGGATACCTGTGTCGTGATCGAGTACCGCCAGTGGACGACATAAGCAGCCCGTACCGCAAGCAACTAATTCCAAGGTTTCTCATAAGAAAATCTATGGCAGATCACTGCGCGGCAGGATATCCGTTCGGATGTGCCGGGATTGCCTTCAGATAGGCGGCGATGGCATCGCGGTCTGACGCTTGCAGATGAGACATATTCTGCACCACATCGGCCATGGAACCGCCAAGAGAGTCGAAATCCGGTGTGAAACCGCTTTCCAGCGCGTAGGCAATATCCTGCGCGGACCAGGAGTCGATGCCGCCTTCACCGCCGGTAATATTCGGCACAACGCCCTTGCCTTCCGGCGCCTTCGCACCTGCCAGCCATAGCGTTTTATCGAGCCCGCCAATCGCATTGCGTGGGGTGTGGCATTCCCCGCAATGTCCCGGCCCCTCAACCAGATATTGGCCGCGCTTGACCGCCTCACTGGCATTGGCAATTTCGAGAACAGGTTGATCCGAAAGGTAAAGCCTCTTCCACAGGCCGATACCGCGACGAACCGTGAAAGGAAAGCTCAACTTGTGCGGCCCGGCGACGTTATCCGAAGGCGGCAGCGTGTTCATGAAGGCATGAAGATCGGCAATGTCCTGCATTTGCATGCGCGCATAGGACGTATAGGGAAACGCAGGGTAATAATGCCTGCCATCAGGCGAAACCCCGTGAGTCATCGCATTGGCAAAATCAGAGAGCGACCAGTCGGCAATCCCCTGTTTTGACGGAGAGATATTCGGCGTGACGAATGTGCCGAACGGCGTTACCAATTCCTCGCCGCCGCTCAGCACCAGTCGTGCATCGCCCGTTGCGCCCGGAGCGGCATGGCAGGAGGCACAGCCGCCCTGCCAGAATACAGCCTGCCCGCGCGTAACATCGCCCGGTGTAGTTGCCGCAATTTTTGCCTCATCAAGCCGGGTCGGTGCTGATATCAGCCAAAACCCTGCACCGCCGATAATCAGCAGGCTGAAGATAAGCTTGAGAAGCCGGCGCACCACCGGATGATCAGTTCTTCTTGACGCGGAAAGCCTGATGGCAAGTGCCGCAGTTCTGGCTTACCTGACTGAAGGCCGTCTTGAAGCTTTCAAGGTCTTTAGGGTCAGCGGCTACGGCAGCCGC
>NZ_AKIZ01000023.1 GCF_000282595.1 Phyllobacterium sp. YR531 | reverse complement strand
TGGCGCCTGCCGCAATGACAGGAGCGACATAAGGAGCTGCGCGGGACGGTTCAGGTGTTGCTGTTACCGGTGGAATGGGGGCCATTGGCGGAATGGGCGGCAATGGTGCCGGTGCTGGTTGCTGACGCGGTGGTTCCGGCGGACGGATATCCCGCGGCGGAACCGGCTGAGGTGTTGGCGTGCGCAGCGGCACTTGCGGCGCTTGCTGCAATGGCGGAGCAGGTCGCGTTACCGGCGCTGTTGCCTGCGGTGCCGGAGAAACCGGCTCGGCCCGTGGCGGCTCGACAGGCTTGCGCTCGGTTTTCACCTCAGGTTCGGAGATGCCGTTGGTGGCAGGTTCGATACGGGAAGGCTGCTTGGCAAACTGCCTTATGTTCTGTTCAATGACAACATCACTGGGGCCGCCGATCAGGATCAGGTGTTCGACATCGTCGCGTCTGACAAGCACCAGGCGCCTGCGATTGTCTACCGCAGCGGCGTCGGTTACGGAGAGTCGCACCTGCCGGTTGCGACCACCGGCCACGAAGGTTCCGCCCGTAACCCGCCGCAATACGGCGAACACAAGCAGCAGCAGTACAATGACCAGGGCAAACAGAAGAATAAAACCCACGATGGGGGCGGCGGTGTCGCCAACGACTGTGGCAAGCCATGCATTCATGACGAACTCTCCTCTATAACATCCACCAAGCCCGAAAACTTGTTCCCCGACAAGGGCTTCGCAGTATATTCCCGGGGAACACTAGCGAGTGGACTTCGCAGTCGCAACCCTGATGATTCTTAAATGGAATTCCCTTATAAGGCGTGGAATAAAGCTTATCCGATAAAGGATAGGGTTTAACGCCAGTCAAAGATATGATCCAACCGATTCGAGAAATGATAACGCAAGCGGCGCAGCCAATGGGCGGCATGGCGGTTTGACGGTGAACAAGGGGCTGAGACGTATGTCTCAAGAAACGAACAACGGACGAATGTCTCAAGAAACGAACAGCGATCTTTATCCGGAGCCGATCATCGCCAACACGAAATCGAACAAGGCTGGCTTGCGCCTTATCCTGCTCGGTATCGCGCTGGTCGGAATTTCCGTGCTCTATTTCATCTACCGCGACCAGTTGGGCCAGCAGTTCCTGCTTGGCCTGCTTGGCCTGCTTGCCATGACCGGTGTTTTCTACCTGTTCGGTTCTGCCATCAACGTTATCCAGTTCACGCCGCGCGGTACCAGTGACGAGCTGACACGGGCTTTTGTCGATACCTACCCTGAAGGCACGGTGGTCTGTGATCAGAAGGGCCGCATCGTTTACGCGAACCGCGCCTATGCCGAAATGACGGGCGTTACCAGTTCCAACGATGTCCGGCCGATTGAGCACATTCTTTCCGGGGAAGCTGCCGCTTCCGATCCCATTTACCGCCTTGCCAACGGTCTTCGCGACGGGATTTCGGGTCAGGAAGAGCTGCGGCTGTCGCGTCCGCTCGATCCGTCCCGCGAGCCGGTGCCGACATGGTATCGCGTCAAGGCGCGGCCCGTTGCCGGTATCCCCGAGCAGACTGTGCCGGTTTATGCGTGGCAGATTTCTGATATTTCTGCCGAGCGCGCCGAACAGGAGCGCTATTTCCAGGATATTCAGGAAGCAATCGATCATCTCGATCATGCGCCTGCCGGGTTCTTTTCGGCCGATCCCGATGGCCGTATCATCTATATCAACGCGACGCTGGCCGAATGGTTGGGTATTGATCTGACACGCTTTACGCCGGGTTCCATGACTGTGCGTGAGATAGTTGCGGGCAATGGCATGGCACTGATCAATGCGGTGAAAACGGAAGCGGGAACCAGCCGCAATACCGTTATCGATCTTGATCTGGCGAAGGCCAATGGTCAGAGCCTTGCGGTCCGGTTCTATCACCGCGTCCAGGCACAACGCGACGGCAAGCGTGGTCCGACACGAACAATAGTCCTCGATCGTGCCGAGGGCGAAGATACATCAGCTGCCCTGCGTGCTGCAGAGGTGCGGTTTACACGCTTCTTCAATTCCGCGTCGATGGCCATTGCCGCCGTCGATTCAACCGGCAAGATATTGCGCACAAACGCGCGTTTTCTCGGTTTGTTTGCGCCAGTGGTTGATCGGGATGACATTGACCGGCGCATTCCGCTGGAAACCGTTGTGCATGAGCGTGATCGTGAGGCGTTTGATCGTGCTTTGGCTGCCGCATTTGCCGGCAAGGCGGAAATCTCGCCCGTTGACACCGTTATTCCCGGCAATGAAGAGCGGCATCTGCGCTTTTATATCAGCCCGGTTTTCGATGCTGGCGCGGATGGTTCCGAAGAGGCGGCGATTGTGTCGGTGGTGGAAACCACTGAGCAGAAGGCGCTCGAAGCCACCATGGCACAGAGCCAGAAAATGCAGGCTGTCGGGCAGCTTGCAGGGGGTATCGCGCATGATTTCAACAATGTGCTGACGGCGATCATCATGTCGTCAGACCTGCTCTTGACCAATCACCGCGCATCGGACCCGTCTTTTGCCGATATCATGAACATCAAGCAGAATGCCAATCGTGCCGCATCGCTGGTGCGACAGCTGCTGGCCTTCTCACGCCGCCAGACATTGCGTCCGGAGGTTCTCAACCTTACCGATGTCATTGCCGATGTGCGCATGTTGCTGACACGCCTTGCGGGTACACAGGTCAATCTCAAGATCGAACATGGCCGCGACCTGTGGCAGGTCAAGGCCGACCTTGGCCAGTTCGAGCAGGTTGTGGTCAATCTGACCGTCAATGCGCGCGATGCCATGCCCGAAGGCGGTGATCTGATTATTCGTACGCGTAATATGGGTGAAGCGGAAACCACCCGGCTGAATTATCGTGACGTGGTGCCAGGCGATTATGTAGTGGTTGAGGTTGCTGACAGCGGTACAGGTATGACACCTGAAACCATTGCCAAGATTTTCGAACCCTTCTTCACCACCAAGGAAGTGGGCAAGGGCACCGGACTTGGCCTTTCAATGGTCTATGGCATCATCAAGCAGACCGGCGGTTCGATCCACGCGGAATCAGAGCTTGGCAAGGGCTCGACCTTCCGCATCCTACTGCCGCGCTTTGTTGAAGGCGTTGAACCGCTGGTGCTGAACGCAGAAGGTGAAGTGGTCCAGATCGAAGCTCCGAAGAAAGAGAAGAAGCCGGAGAAGGCAACCGATCTTTCCGGTACGGCAACTGTTCTTCTGGTTGAAGACGAAGATGCGGTGCGCATGGGTGGGCTGCGTGCGCTTCAATCACGCGGCTACACGGTGCATGAAGCATCCAGCGGCGTCGAGGCTCTGGAAGTGATGAAGGAGTTGGACGGCAAGGTCGACATCATCGTGTCCGATGTGGTCATGCCGGAGATGGACGGTCCGACATTGCTGCGCGAGTTGCGCAAGGAATATGGGGATATCAAGTTCATCTTCGTTTCAGGCTATGCGGAAGATGCCTTTGCCAAGAACCTGCCGGAAGACGCGAAATTCGGCTTCCTGCCGAAGCCATTCTCGCTGAAACAGTTAGCAACGGTCGTCAAGGAGACACTGGAGAGCGAATAGCGCCTGCTTTCCGCTCTCCAGCTTTTCGTTACTTGATAAACAGCCCCACACCCGGTGCGAGTGGCAGGCCAACCTCGATCCAGAAGACCAGGAAGGCTGTCCAGGCGACAAGGAATCCTATGGATATGGGAAGTGTCATTGCTGCCAGCGTTCCGATGCCTGCGTCTTTCTGGTAGCGCTGCAGGAAGGCAAGACAGACTGCAAAATACGGGCTCATTGGCGAAATGACGTTGGTAGCAGAGTCCGATATTCTGAACGCTGCTTGCACCAGCGCGGGCTCCAACCCGACCAGCATCATCATCGGCACGAAAATCGGTGCCATCAGTGACCATTGTGCCGAACCTGATGTGATGAAAATGCTCATGACGGTTGCCAGCATGATGAATGCAAGCACCAGAGGTGTCCCGGCAAAACCGCTTGCATCCAGTACATGTGAACCGCTGATTGCAATCCATTCGCCAAGATTGGTCCATTTGAACCATGCAAGGAACTGCGAGATCGCGAAGAACAGGACCAGAGTTGGTGCCAGTTCTTTCAATGCTTCCGTCATCAGGTTAACCGCATCACGGGCGTTTTTAATTTTGCCAACGGCTTTACCGTAAATCCAGCCGACCAGCAGAAAGAACACAGCCAAAAGTGCAACAATGCCTTCAAGCAGCGGCGAGGGCACCAGACCGCCGGTTTCGTTGCGCAACGGCGATCCTGCTGGCAGGGCGATGGCAAGTACCAATATGACAAATGCCAAGGCAGCCCAGCCGGCAAGCTTCAAGCCGCGCAATTCAGTTGCACCGATTGGCTCAAGATTGAGAACCACGTCACCATCATATTTGCCGGCCAGTGGCTCGACGATGCGCTCGATGACAAATGTACCCACCAGTGATAGCAGAATTGCTGAACAGGCGATGAAATAGTAATTGTCGAGTGGTGAGACATAGGCCTGCGGGTTGATCGTATGCGCCGCACTTGTCGTAATGCCTGAAAGAATCACGTCCACCGGTGTAATCAGCAGGCTTGCATCATACCCTGCACCGACCGCCACATAGCCCGTTACAGCCCCGACAAGCGGATTGCGCCCAACGGCCTGAAAAATCATCGCAGAGAGCGGGATCAAAACGATATAGGCGGCGTCTGACGCCACGTGACTGCACATGCCGACAAGGAAAATCACGAATGTCGTCAGTTGCCTAGGCGCTTTCATCACGCTCACCTGCATCAGACTGGCGATGAGACCAGCACGATCAGCCACGCCTATGGCCAGCATAATAACGAGGATCACGCCGAGCGGCGGGAACATGACATAGTTCTTGGCGATAGAGGTGAGGGCAAAGACCAACCCTTCGCCGGAAATGAGGCTCTGTACGAAGACTTCCTTGCCGGTTTTGGGATTGATGCCACTTGCTCCACCCATGGCCATCAACCAGGACACGACGGCAACAACGAGACAAAGGATCAGGAAGAGAATGAATGGATGGGGCAGGCGATTGCCGGCCCTTTCAATAATGCTGAGTAGACGCTGCATGGCGAATATCCTTCAATCGGAATGGAAAGAGTGGATCAGCGGCGCGCGAGACGCCGTTCTGCTATGGCCGTAAACATGCCTGCTGCCACGGGGAGTATTTCGTCTCGGTAATCGTAAAGCGGGTGGTGCAGATAAGCGCCGTCTTCACCATTGCCAACAAAGAAGAAGCAGCCGCGAATCTGTTCGAGGTAGAATGCAAAATCCTCAGCTCCCATGGTGGGAAGCGTATCGATTCTGCCTGACTTGTCTTTGCCGACAGTCTCGATGGCGGTTGAGATCACGAACTCCGTTTCTTCCGCATTGTTCACGACAGCGGGGATACGCATGGTCTGGTTGACCTGCGCCACGGCATTATGTGCTTCGCAGATTTGGGCTACCACCAGCCGCAACTCCCTATCGATAACTGCGTAGGCGGCAGGGGAGCCATCGCGTGTATTGATAATCAGCGATGCACTGACGGGAATGATATTGTGACTGTTGCCGCCATGAAACTGCGTAACGGTCACAACACCCGATTCCAACGGCGAGAGACGGCGTGAAATCACGCTCTGGAGGCCCTGTACAACAGCGGTCCCGACAAAGATCGGGTCAACGGCAAGATCTGGCCGCGAAGCGTGTCCGCCTTTTCCGGATATGGATATTTCATAAAGCGAACTGCCGCCCATGGTCGGTCCGGATTTGGCAAAAACACGCCCGAGTGGATAGCCCGGTCGATTATGATAACCGTAGATTGCGTCGACACCACTCAGAGCACCTGCTTCGATCATTCGGGCTGCGCCAAGCCCGCCTTCTTCAGCTGGTTGGAAGATCAGTTTCAGACGGCCCGAAAGCTGGTCCGCCATTTTAGCCAGCCCATCTGCCGCCAGAAGCAGCGAGGCCGTGTGGCCGTCATGGCCGCAGGCGTGCATCTTTCCTGCATTTTTAGACGCGTATGGGAGCCCGGTTTCCTCAATGATTGGCAGCGCGTCCATATCTGCCCGGAAAGCGATGGTAGGACCGGCCCGCCCTGTGTCGAGCGTCGCGACGATACCCGTCTCGGCAAGGCCGGTGACAACATCATATCCAAGACCACGCAAACGGGCAGCCACCAGATCGGCGGTGCCATGTTCTTCATATTTCAGTTCAGGATTGGCATGAATGTAGCGGCGGGTTTCCGTCGCATAGTTGATTGCTTCGATTGAAAACGCGTTCATCGACACTCCCGTTTTAATGTTCCGCTTGGCCTGATTGGCCTTTTTGACGTTGATAACAGCGTCACAAACATGCCACAATCGCTTTAATTCGTATAAACCGTTGCCGAAACAGCAAGGCAAGATTGACCATGCAAAGCACTGCACTTCGTTATTTTCTTGAGGTTGTGAAGTCTGGCTCCATCGCCGATGCCTCTTACCGCCTCAACGTCGCAAGCTCTGCGATAAGCAGGCAGATTGCCAAACTGGAACGCGAATTGGGCGTGGAACTGTTTGAGCGGCGCCCGCGCGGTATGGTTCCCAGTGCTGCCGGTGAAGTTCTGTCCGCCCATGCCCGGCGCACAATGCTTGACGCCGAACGTGCCACGGCAGAGATCAAGGCTTTGCAGGTTCCCGATCGCGGATTTGTGCGCTTGGCCAGCTATGAGGGCTATGCAGTTGATATTCTGTCGGAAGCAATTGCTGTATTCCGCAAACGCTATCCTGGGGTCACATTTCATTTGTGGGTCGGGAACTCGGTCGAAGTGGCGCAGCTTATTCAGGATGGCGAAGCTGACATAGGCACGACTTTCAACCTTGCTCCGCCGCGCGGTGTAAAGATCGAGCAGGTCGTCCGCCGCCCCATGCACGCCCTGATCCCGAAACATCTGCCGCTGGCCGAACTGGAAGCAGTGACGATGGCGCAAACTCTGGAATATCCTGTAGCCCTGCCGGACAAGGGGCGCACGCAGCGACACCTCATTGATGCGGCTTTTGCCATGCAGGGACTGGTCGTCGAACCTGTCATGTCGACGAATTGTATCTCAGCACTGCGACGCTTTGCTGATACGGCGGACTGCATCCATTTCACCAGCGCGGTCCGAACGCCCGGGCGGATGGAAATGGGAGAGTTCGTGGCAGTTCCTGTTGAAGACGAAGTCATGACGGATAGCGTGCTGCATATATTGACGATGGAGGACCGCACTCTTCCGGTCGCAGTACGCGCATTCCTTGATATGCTTTTGGAAGATCTGCATCCTTCGGAGCGGGGTGAAGCGGCAAAGCTGTCATGAACTAACTTGGCCCTGCGCCTTTACGTTGCGGGATTTTCTGAAAGATCGCTTTGCCGAAGACCCGCGCGTTTACAGCCATGCGGTTGTACGTAGGATCAACCGGTGCCCAATGGGTGGTGCAGCCGCAGCTACTGCAGAAATGAAACTCAATTCCTTTGTCACTCCAGCAGTAATATGAGGTCGTTCCGGTAATCATCACCTGATCAACCGGAAAATAAGCCCACAAAGCGCCGCGTTTCTGGCAATGCTCGCACTGGCAGTCGTTCAGTTCTTCAGGGACGGTTGCAATTTCAATGCAGACAATACCGCAATGACACGACCCGCTGACTTTGCCCGGCATACCAACCCGCTCCACGCTACTTTGGCTTTGTGGGCCCGCTTGTGGCCCTGATTTATCTACGCAACAGTATCATGGATCGGGAGCGTAGTCCTGATCGAGACTTTCCTGAAAGCCCGTTACCTCTTGCGCAAGATTTACCCAGCGATGCTTCGTGCGCTCGAATATTGACAGGGTAGGGCCAGGAAAATCCGGGTCGCCCAATGCTCCAACGCCCACGCCAATCATTGTCGGTGCAGCGTCCGCATTCCAATAGACTGTCGAGCCGCAGTGCGGGCAAAAATACATGCGTACATTGCGGCCACTTTCGGCAATACGGGTGAACTTCGTGGCAGCGCCAGAAATCACGACTGAATCAATGGCGTAAAATGCATTGACGCTGAATGGTGTGCCGGTCCGGCGTTGGCACGCCAGACAATGGCAGGCTGCGACCAGCTTTGCCGGCTCCCGCATCAGAAGTGTCAGTGCGCCACAAGCGCATCGGGCAGTGGACATGGAAAATCCTCCGTCTTTCCGGTGAAACAGTTTTGGGGATGTGGGTAAGGCGCAATTCAAATCGCCAAAGGCGTGATCCTGCACGGATCAGAATGCGCATCCCAGACAAACACAGCTCACGTGAAGCTGTCAACAGTGGCACGGACCCTTGATAGGAATCGGAATTTCAGTATCATGGATGCAGGATTTGATTTTCTTTTTGTCTTTTGAATTGCGTGCCCGCTTTGATGGCACTTCGAATTTGTAATGCGAGATTTTTTAAGGACCCGTAATGCGCTTTTTCATGCATGTTTTTTCAGTTTTCGCCGTTTTGACCATTGCTTTTCTCTCTGCGAATTCCACAACCCTTGCAGATTATGACGACCCCAAAAAGCTGAGCATTGAAGCGGCGGACGGCACACCTCTAGCCAGTTATACGCCGGAGCAGCTGCAAGCGGCGTTTGCGCAGCATGAGGTTGAAACCGTCATACCCTGGTTGAAGGCTGAAGGAGCGGTCAGCTTTCGCGGGCCACGGCTCCGCGAGGTTATGGCAAAACATGGTTTGGACAATCGCGACATCCTTGCAATCGCTTTTGACGAATACACCGCCAATATCAGCGTGGAGGATATGGATGCCTATGCCCCGATCATTGCGACCGAGATCGGCTGCCGTGAGGCGGATTATAAAAGTGGCCTTTGCCTGAAAGAGGAAAAGTTCAGGCCACTGCGGCAGGAGGAAAATGGTTATTTCCGCTTGATTTGGCCGTCAGCCCAATTGCCGAAATCCAGTTCTGAAAATGATCCTCGCTGGATTTGGGCGCTGGTTGTTTTGAGGCCATCATCATGAAGCACCTCGGTCAATTTCTTGTGGTGGTGGCTTTCATTGGCCTCAGCGCAGCGATGGTTTTGAGCGCCTGGTCGTTCATGAACTCCGACAGGCAATGGCGGCAGACCTATATTCTGCTGGGGCAGACGGGGGAAATTCAGTCACGCGCCCACAAGCTGCAGGAAAAACTGACGCGAATTACCGGTTACCTCGAACTTGCCGCCAAAACGGGCGAAGAAAGCCCGCGGCTGCCGACAACAATGATCGGCCTGAAAACCAATATACAGGAGCTGCTGTCGGCCGATTATCTTGATGAGTTTTTGAGCGAAAATGAAATTACCGCGCTGACCACCCATCTGCACGTCGCCGATGCCAGCTATCTTTCGATGAACAGTACTGACAGATCATACCCCGACGTTCTGCAGCAATTGCACCCTGTGAAGGAGAATGTATCGCGCATTCTGGCGGTTCTTACCGCCCGAGCCCAAATTCTGGGGGAAACAACGCAAATGGAATCAAAGACATCAGCCTACAGATTGTTGTTTGCGCTGGGCTCGGTGCTTTTTCTTGTTGCTGCCATAGCGCTGTATCTTGCTTTTTTTTTGCTGAACGTACGAAAAACCATATCCGATCTTTCTCATCGCTCTTCGCTCACCTCACCGCCAGCCGGGTAGCGGCGCTGCGGTTGTTCCTTAGCTATCTGCCCGAGCGTGGAACCAGAGACCCCGATATGATCAAGGCGGCGCTTGCCACTGCCGATGAACTGATAACGATCAGCAATGGCCTTTTGCGCAATGGCACTTTCGACAATGGCGCGCGCAGATCGCTGGAAAAAGTCATTGAATCTTCCATAGCCTTTTATCCAGAAAAGGTACGTCTGGTGCTGGAGCCCCAGGCCGGGCAGGCGCTTGTGCCATCTTCCCAGTTTCATCTGATCATTGAAGAGCTTCTCCGTAATGCGATCAAAGCTGAAGCTCCCGACCGGAAGATTGAGATCTCTATCCACGGACGTTTGCGCCGCCGCTGGCTGTTTCGCAGGTCGCTTGTGATTGATATTGCCGACAATGGCGTGGGCATGACCAGGGAAGTGCAGAGCAAGGCAGTCAAATTGTTTTTTTCGACCCGCGCCGGCACTCATCTTGGGCTTGGGCTTACCAACATCGCTGATAGTCTGGCAGCTGGCATGGGGCAACTTCGCATCAGATCGATTGCGGGGGAAGGCACGACGATCCGGATAATCTATCCCCTGTAATGCGGGGGCTACCAATGGCCGGAATCGTGCCATTATGGGCCTCGACTCTAGACGAGGTTACATATGCTGATCATCATGAGCGGTCTGCCCGGAACCGGAAAAACCACGATTGCGCGGGAACTCGCCCGTCGCCTGAATGGCGTCTATCTACGTGCTGATACGATCGCGCAGGCGCTTATTTCGGCCAAGATCATGATCGATGACAACAATCCAACCGCCTATATTGTTGGATATGCCCTTGCGGAGGAAAATCTGCGGGCAGGCGCAACCGTCATCGTCGATTACGTCAATGGCATTGAACTGACCCGTCAGGCCTGGCGGGATGTGGCAGCGCGAGCCAACAGCGGCTTCCATGAGATAGAGATCGTTTGCTCGGACCCGGTGGAGCACAAACGCCGTGTCGAGACCCGGGTTTCAGACATTTCCGGCCTGGTTTTGCCCACCTGGCAGCAGGTCGTGGATCGAACTTATGACAAATGGCCTGCAGGAACGACAACTGTCGATACGGCAGCCGTGAGCGTGGAGGAGGCTGTTCACGGCTTGTTGGTTCAACTTGGAAGAGATGGCGATGAACTCGGAGGCAGGTTCTCGGGTTAAACATGTCGCGATAAAGCCTTGTCTTTAATTCACAACGTGGGCTTGACTAACATATAGCTGAGTAGTTATAGATTGACGTATAGCCAATGAGTTATATGTCAATGCAACCCAATCATGATCTCATTTTCAAAACACTGGCGGACCCGTCCCGGCGGGCTCTTTTCGAGCGTATGTGCCGGGAAGGCGAGCAGACTGTTGGAGCGCTGACCGATCAGGCAGGGATATCGCAGCCAGCAGTGTCGAAGCATCTCGGGGTGCTTAAACAGGCGGGCTTGGTACTTAGCCGCCAAGACGGGCGCAATATTCACTACAGCGCTCAGATAGGTGCCTTGTCGTCGTTGATCGACTGGACAAATCAAATGGCCGGATTCTGGGAAAACCGCTTCGACGATCTTGAAGACTTACTCAAAAGGATGGACTGATGACCGATCTAATGACTGAAACTCGCTCGGTTGTTGTTGAGCGCGAGATATCTTACCCGCCAGAAAAGATTTGGCGCGCCTTGACCCAACCTCACTTGATCGAGGAATGGCTCATGAAGAGCGATTTCCGGCCGATTGTCGATCATCGTTTCAAATTCAGCGCCGATTGGGGTGCGGTGGATTGCAAGGTTTTGACAATAGAACAGGAAAAATCCCTGTCCTACACATGGGATGCCTATGGGCTGGAGAGTGTTGTTACCTGGACGCTGACCCCAACAAAGACAGGCACCAATTTGCGCATGGAACAGTCAGGCTTCCGCCGCGATCAGGAACAGGCCTATCAGGGTGCAAAACATGGCTGGGCGCAATTCTTCGATGCGTGCGAAAAGGTTTTGGCGCGGATAGATTAGCAAAGGGAGGTTGCAATGAACGTAAGCAAATGGATTCGGCAGCTGCATCGCTGGCTATCGATCATCTTTACTGTGACCGTCTTAGCCAATTTCGCCATTTTGGGAATGAATGAAAGTGAACGCCCTATGTGGGTGGTCTACTCGCCACTCATCCCGCTATTTTTACTGTTATTCAGCGGTCTGTACATGTTTGCTTTGCCGTATGTCATCAGGCGGCGCGGCGGGCAGAGCGTCAGCGTAAAGAGGTAAGGTGAGCAGGCGAGGTTGTCTCAATTTCGCCCGTTCCGTCATATTCCCACGGGGATGTGTGTAAGTTATTCGCTTACATTCTGTTGACTTTTGTAAGCTGATGGCTTACACAATGTCATGATCAAGACATTCAAGCACAAGGCGCTCGCGGACCTGTTTCAAACAGGAAAAGCGACCAAAATTGACGCCAAAATGCACAAGCGCATTCTTGTTCGTTTGGATCGCCTTGATAATGCAGAGAAGCCAGAGGACATGAGCCTTCCGGGTTTTGACTTCCATCCGTTAAAGGGCTTCAACCCAACCCGCTTTACAGTCCATGTGAATGGACCATGGTGCATTACATTCGAGTTCGATGGAAAGGATGCAACAAAGGTCGATTTTGAACAATACCACTGAACTGTCGGGCAATGCGCCCCACAACCGTCAAGGATAGTATTATGAATTACGAAGTTAACCGCCCCTTGGCACGATGCCCGTCCCATCCCGGCGCGTTGCTTGAAGATATCATTCCCGCCACTGGCAAGACGAAAGTCGAAATCGCCAGCATGCTTGGTATCTCCCGTCAGCAGCTTTACGATATTATTGGCGAGCGGAAGCCGGTTTCCCCGTCGGTTGCTGCACGCCTCGGCAAGATGTTTGGCGACGGTGCTGCGATCTGGCTGCGCATGCAGGCAGGGTATGATGCTTGGCATGCCGAACGCGAGACGGATTTGAGCAAGGTTCCAACGCTGAAAGTGGCGTGACCTTGCTAGCCGCTGATCTGCTTGAGGTGATTTCTTGAATAGCTCTGCCTTGGGGTAGCCGGTGATCTGGCGAGAGAAAACCTGCCGCAAGCGCATCAATATGCGGGGGATGATATTCTTCAGTTAAACTCGTGTGGCAAAGGAGCGATGTGATCAGTTCGCTCTGGACCGTATATATCGAGCTCTAAGGCGATGCCTCGTGATCCTAACGCGAGAAGCGTTTCTGGGTTCAGTCCTAAGCCCTCATTCCCCTCCAGCATGAAAGCGCCACAAAAAACTTCTGTTCGGAAGCGCTTTGTCAACAATTGCCAGACAGATAAATTTTGAGGGAGAGGTTCGAGAAGTTCGGCAATCTGAGCATCCAAATTAGCAGGTGAACTGCGATCAACTTTTCGGCTCCATATTCCGGTTCTTGAGACTACTTTTTGACCGTTTGGGCGCTCTTCTACATCACCTTTGTTCATAGCTCGATGGGGAGCTACTTCCAGCAATGAAGTTATTTCTTCCACGTTCAGGTCTTCGCCTATTATCCTCAGCGAAGCTGCTGTAAATCTTACTTCTACCATTCACTATACCCCGATGACCTGACCGAGTTTCAGACAAATGGGATGAAAGTAAAGGACCCGGCTTAATAGAATTTTGTGAATAGCTTTCCATGCGGGAAGCCGTGAAGCTCTTCCCATACACATGGCGAGCATTCCTATCCAAAGGACCGACAGTTTGAGGAAATCGGAGGGCCGCTCTGTATGACAGCAGCGCGACTGGCCATGCTTCCAACCTCACGAATAACTATCGTAACTTGCGTTGCTGGTTTCCATTAGGCGGCGGATAATCGAGAAGCCTTGGCGCAATTCTTCCCGTGTTGCTGGCACTGTCACACCAAGCCGGACGCGGTGGAACGCTTTCTCCGTGCGGCCCGGCTTAAACTCATCTTCGTCGTCGATCAGAACACCCTCATTAAGGGCGGCATTCTTGAATGTGGCTGAAAGCCATGGATCGGGCAGTTTTACCCACAGGAAGGTTGCAAGCGGTTGCGAATTGAAATCCATGCCGGCAAATATTTCCTGCGCAATGGCTTCCCGGTCGCGGACCTCGGCGCAGACCTTGCTGCGGATTGCGTCTGCTTCTCCGGAATTCACCAGTTGCGCACCCAGCTCCGCCATCATGAATGGCATGCCGCCCGTGACCATCTTGTGTGCCGTATAAACCCGTGTGGCCAGATGCGGAGGGCAGGCGACCCAGCCGCCGCGAACGCCGGCCGCCACCGATTTTGACAGGCCGCCAATGTGGAATGTGCGCTCGGGTGCCAGTGCCGCGATGGCGATATGCTTATTCTGCATGATCGAGCCATATATCTCGTCTTCAATGATCCAGACATTATAGCGCCGCGCAATATCAACGATTGCCCGGCGGTTTTCCTCCGGCATGGTTGTTGCCGTGGGGTTATGCAGCGAGGGCATGAGAAATACGAGTTTGGGATGCTGCTGGGCGCAGAGACGTTCAAAATCATCCGGTGTCGCAAAGCCCGCCTGTGTATGCATGATTATACTGCGGCGACCCATAAGATTGACGCTGCGTGCGGCAGAACAATAGGTCAGGTCTTCAAACGCGATCCTGTCGCCCGGAGCAGTCACCGCAGCAATGATTGCGAGAATTGCCGAGTGTGCGCCAAGTGTCGGGACAATGGAGGCAAGGTCTGGCTTCCAACCTGCCGATGAAAGCCATCTGCTTCCGGCCTCAAGCCAGCTTTGGGGTAGGGTGCGGGAATAGCTGGATATTTCGCGCGGGTACTGTTTCAAAATACCTTGCAGCAATCGTTCCATCGGTTCGGACTGGCCGACATCAATAGCCGCCGTCGAGTCCAGACGTATATTGCCAGGCTCGATGATTGCGCCCCGGGTTCCGCCAAATGGTGTTGATGTGCTCGAACGTTCAACCAGCGGCACATCCTTGTGACTGGTCACATAAGTTCCACGCCCTACTTCGCCGGTAACCAGCCCGCGCTCGCGAATAAGATTATAGGCGCGACCCACTGTTCCAATGGTGACGCCGATATCGAAGGCGAGATTGCGTTGCGGCGGCAGCTTTGTGCCGGGCGGCAATATGCCTTGCGCTATGTCGGATTCGATCCGGTTTGCGAGCCGCATATAGAGCGGACCGCGCCGTTCTTGGGGTTCAATGTCATTTTCGAGGTTGGGAAGCCAATTTGTCATGGTGACAATGAATATATTGCGATTCAAATAGAGTCAATTCATTAGAATACCCGTACAATGTTTGAGTCAATCCAGACTTGAGGAGTTTTAGTATGAGTACAATTGATACAATCAAATCTTCTTGCGGCTCTCGGGGAGTCGTAGAGGAATATCGCGCTACGCCTTCAACACTGATGGTCGTTTTCAACTGGCTGGTCTCGGCTTTGGCGAAAAGACGCAGCCGAATTCACCTCAGCGAACTGAGCGATGATCAGCTTCGGGATATTGGTATATCGAAGGGCGAAGCTCGCCAGGAAGTTGAGCGGCGGTTTTGGGACTGAATCGATGGTGGTATCGCCGACGATTCAACGTTCCAAAAATACACGGCCGACCAAAACAGAAAAAAGAGGAATTGAACGAGCGTTCAATTCCTCTTTTGTCGTTTTGGAGCGCTAAAGGCCTTTTTCAGTGCAAAAAGACCATTCTCAAAGCTTCATTTTTAAATTCCACGGCAGCGTTGCGCAGAATTCTCAAATTTTGCGAGCAAAACACTCAAATTTGCTAGTGTTTTTGCAATCAGCAGCTTTAATTTAGTTGTTGCCAGTTGAGCCAAACACGCGTTGGAAAATCGTATTGACGTGTTTGGTGTGATAACCGAGATCGAATTTTTCGCGGAGCACATCCTCAGGCAGCGACGCCCGCACATCAGCATCGGCAAGTAATTCCTCAAGGAAATCAGCACCATGCTCCCAGACCTTCATCGCATTGCGCTGAACGAGGCGGTAAGAGTCTTCGCGAGAAACGCCAGCCTGCGTCAGTGCTAGAAGCACACGCTGCGAGTGGATCAAGCCACGAAATTTATTCATGTTTTTCAACATGTTATCCGGATACACCAGTAGCTTTTCAATCACGCCAACCATGCGGGCCAAGGCGAAATCCAGGGTGATTGTCGCATCCGGGCCGATCATGCGCTCAACCGATGAGTGTGAGATATCGCGCTCGTGCCACAGAGCGACATTCTCCATGGCCGGCAAAGCAAAGGCGCGAACCATGCGGGCGAGGCCTGTCATGTTTTCTGTCAGAACCGGATTACGCTTGTGCGGCATGGCCGATGAGCCCTTCTGTCCGGGTGAAAAATACTCTTCCGCTTCCAATACTTCCGTGCGTTGCAAATGGCGAATTTCGACCGACAATCGCTCAACCGAAGATGCAATTACACCCAAGGTTGCAAAATACATGGCGTGGCGGTCGCGCGGAATAACCTGCGTCGAAACCGGTTCTGCTTGCATTCCCAATGCCTTGGCAACGTGCTCCTCAACGCGTGGGTCGATATTTGCGAATGTGCCTACCGCGCCGGAAATGGCACAGGTTGCAATCTCTTCACGTGCAGCGACCAGTCTGCTGCGGCATCTTTCGAATTCCGCATAAGCCTGTGCCAGCTTAACGCCGAAGGTTGTCGGTTCGGCATGGATGCCATGGCTGCGGCCAATGGTGACCGTATCCTTGTGCTCGAATGCCCGTATTTTTAACGCGGCCAGAAGCCGGTCAAGATCATCCAGGAGGATGTCGCTGGCACGCATAAGTTGCACATTGAAGCAGGTGTCGAGAACGTCAGACGAAGTCATTCCCTGATGCACAAAACGAGCATCCGGACCGACGATTTCGGATAAATGTGTAAGGAAAGCAATGACATCGTGTTTCGTTTCGCGCTCGATTTCATCGATGCGATCAATGTCGAATGTCGCTGCGCCACCCTTTTCCCAGATGGTTTTCGCTGCTTCTTTCGGGATGACGCCCAGCTCTGCAAGGGCATCGCAGGCATGTGCCTCAATCTCGAACCAGATGCGGAATTTTGTCTCGGGAGACCAGATTGCAACCATCTCGGGTCGCGAATAGCGCGGGATCATGTGTTTTCCTGTCGGCGGGTGTATATCGGATTTCAGTGCGGTCTATCAGACCAGCGCGCATCACTCAATGCTACTTTCCGGCTGGTCCGGCCCGCTGTGGATTATCGCTGTCTGGTAACGGCCAGCCAGCGATAGTCTGGCCCCTCGAATCCAACGCTGCGAACTGCAATCATGACAGCGATAACCGGCTTTGCATTATCGGGATAGAACGTCTGGACAGCGCCGATACTATAGCCGAGCGGGCACCCTCGACTGGATGGAACTGTCTTGTCTTCATGCAGAAGTTCAGGCTTTGCGTCGGGCTTATCTTCCGTGAGTGTAAGGCGGAAGCCTTTGATTTCGCCCATGTTTTGGCATGTTTCACTCGGCGTGGCAGGCGTTTCCAAAAGCTCGATCTTCAGGTTGGTATCAAGCGCGGGGAAGATTGGTCGCGGATTTACGATCACCTTGAACGGGTCAGCGGAGAGCTCGGTAACCGGGTTTGATGCAACTGTCTGGCCAGCATTGATACGTAACTCGGTATCCGGCAAAGATGTCAGCTCTTCGCTATCCTGACTGACTTTCGTTCGGGCATTTGCAATGGAAGCATTCTCGTCATCTAGCCTTACCCTTACCGGGGTTTTGGCAAGGAACTTGTCGGTCGCCGTGTCGATGTAAAAGCGGTTGGCATATGGAAAACCAGATCCGTCCTGCACGCCATATTCCTCGAAGGCAAATGCACCGCCATCCTTGGAAAACCCAATAATATCAAGCTTTGCAGCATCTCCTGCTTGCGCAATTGCAGGAGCTGCAATCAGTGCAAAAAGCAGACATAAGCCTGATAATGGGCGATATGGCATTACGAACCCTTTTGTATCGCGCTCCGTATAAGATCGATATTAGCTTTGTATTGGGCTTCTGTCCCGCCTTTATAAATGGCTGATCCTGCCACGAGTGCATTGGCGCCTGCGGCGACAGCCAGTGGTGCTGTTTCCGCAGTGATGCCACCATCAACTTCGATATCGATGGGGCGATTGCCGATCATGCCTTTGATTTTTCTTAATTTATCCTGCATTTCGGTGATAAATTTCTGGCCACCGAAACCCGGATTGACCGTCATGACAAGGATGAGGTCGACATTATCGAGAACGTATTCAATTGCGGATTCTGGCGTAGCGGGATTGATCGCAACACCTGCTTTTTTACCCAGAGCACGAATAGCCTGCAGCGAACGATGGAGATGCGGTCCGGCTTCTGCGTGTACAGTGATGATATCCGAACCTGCCTTGGCGAAAGCTTCAATATACGGGTCGCAAGGGGCGATCATCAAATGCGTGTCGAATACCGCATCAGTGAGAGGACGGATCGCTTTGACCACATCGGGACCAAAAGTTATGTTAGGCACGAAATGCCCATCCATCACGTCGATATGAATCCAGTCCGCTCCAGCACTCAAAACGGAAGTTATTTCCGAGCCGAGCTTCGAAAAATCCGAGGCAAGAATGGACGGGGCGATGACGAGCGGACGGCTCATGGTACTCTCCGGATAGCGAAATGATTGGCGCGCACCTATCATGTGCAGCCTTGCCGCACAAGCTTAGCTGAGAGAACCCCAGACGGGGTAAGGATCGTTGTCGGCAGGGGTAGCAGAGTAAACGCCCCGGGCCACAGCACGAGCCATTGTAGAGGCAGCACTGGCACAGAGCTCAACAAATTCACCAATTTCCGGCGCTCTGCCCGCCGTCCCCGTGGCAAGCGCAAAGATCAAGTCGCCGTCGAATGGCGTGTGTGATGGCCATATAGCGCGTGAGAAACCGTCATGAGCCGCGATTGCAAGTCGCTTTGCTTGAGCTTTAGTGAGTACGAGATCGGTTGCGATGACGCCTATCGTAGTATTACCGTTGCGGGCCGCGTCGCTGAATTTCGTGCGGATATCCGCTGCTTCCTCGGGAAGGGGATGAGGCATGCCGAGTCCGCCAAACTCCTCAACCATCTCAAAGGGCGAGGCCCAGAAATGGCGGGTATTTCCCACCGTAACCATCCCCAGTGCATTTACGGCAACAAGGGCACCGATCGTCGTTCCATTGTCCAGCAAAGTTGAGGCGGAGCCTAATCCGCCTTTCAATCCGGCGATGGTTGCACCTGTCCCGGCACCGGTTGTCCCGAGGGCAAAATCCAGCGAAGCCGTATGGACTGCTTCGTAACCCAATTCACGATACGGGGGATAGCGCCCCCAATCCTTGTCGCCGCCATTGAGCATATCAAACAGGATTGCTCCGGGGACGATGGGAATCTTTTGCGTGCCAACTTCAAAGCCCACGCCCATTTCGCGCAACGCCGCCTGCACGCCCGATGCAGCATCCAGCCCGAATGCCGAGCCTCCAGAAAGGACAAGGGCATTGATTGCTTCAACTGTATTATGCGGCTCAAGAAGGTCTGTCTCACGCGTTCCCGGCGCTCCGCCAAGCACCTGTACCGCTGCGGTCGCGGGGGTATCGCAAACTATCACTGTGCAGCCAGACTTTACTTGATCACTTGACGCATTGCCGATCTTGAGACCGCCAACATCCGTGATCAGGTTTCGTGGCCCGGTTTGCCTTGCCATCAATTCGTCTCCGGTACGAATTGTTTTCCATCATATTTTTGCAGACGATAGGTATCGGCAATACGTTCGCCGGCTGCATCGAACTGAACCGGCCCAAGCGCGGTCTCAAATGTGGTCTTGCGGAGCAGTTCGCTGATTGAACCAGCCTGCGATCTTGCGGCGTTCAGCACATCACGCGCAATCTCACCCGCAGCATAGGCCGCGATGGTATAACCTTCCGGCACTTTTCCCGCGAGTTCGACGGCATTTTTTGCGGTACGCGCGCTTTCCAGCGTCTGCGCGGCGCGTGGCGCAATCATGAGCGTGCCTGATGCAAGGTCATTTTCTTTTCCCGAAGCGTTCAGCGCCTCGCTTCCAATAATTGTCAGCGGGTAGTCCAATGCTGTTGCGCTGCGCCCGATGGCAGCAACATCGTCCCGTTCACCGCCAACAAATACCTGTGTGGCACCGGCGCGTTTGAGACGCCCGACAAGCGCATTCTGATTATCGAGTCCGGGGCGGTAAGTGTCGGAAAACACTGGTTTAAGGCCTTTTTCTTCAAGACGCAGGCGAATGCCGGAAGTAAGCTCGCGTCCGAATATTGTCCCGTCATCGATTATGGCAAATGGCGTGGAGCGCCAAAGGTCGGCAAGAATCGTGCTGGTTTCACTGACTTCATTGCGATTTGAAGGAGCCAGCCGGAATACAGGATAGCGCTGATCTGTCCGTAGTTCGGTCAATGTTTGCGACCGTATGGCTGGTGTGATGATCGCTATTCCTTTTTGACCAAGTATGGGCAATGCGGCTTCGAGCGATTCCGTACACAGGAAGCCGATGACGATAAGAGCATCGGATTGAAGCAATTGCTTTGCAGCTTCCGCACCACCTGCAGCCGTACAACTATCATCACGAGTTACTATCGATGCTGCCTGTCCGCTTTTGTCTGACGCGATAGCAATTGCAGCGCCATCCACAAGCTGATTGCCCAGACGTGAAAACGCACCTGAGATTGGCGCGACGACACCAATTTTATCTTCAGCATGTGCGATAGTGCAGAACACCAAGCCCAGAACCAAGGTTGTCGTGCGGATAAGGAGTGTCATCGAAAAAGTGCCGTTTCCTCGTATCTGGTCGCAGGTAACCTGTTTTCGGTAACTGTTTCCTTCACTCAGTGCAATGCGGCCCTATATAAATGATACGTCTTGCGTTAGTGATGCAGAGACAAATGGAAAAAGTACTGTGTTTATCGCCAAAGACCAAAAGATAGAGCCGCTCGCGTTCCGTAATGCGATGAGCCATTTTGCTGAAGCTGTTCACATCCTTACTACTGATGGTCCCGCTGGACGTCGCGGTGTGACGATATCTGCTGTTTGCTCAGTGTCCGACGATCCGGCGACAATGCTTGTCTGTCTTAACCGCAAGCACGAGTTCAACCATCTCTTTGTAGAGAATCAGGTCTTTGCGATTAATACGCTGTCTTTCCGGCAACAGGCGCTTTCAGAAGCATTTTCAGGTAAAGGCGATCTTTCACAAGCGGACAGGTTTGCGCTGGGCAAATGGCACACAGTACAGACCGGTGCACCAGTGCTGATTGATGCGCTGGCAAGCTTTGACTGCCGTATTATTGATACGCATGAAGTGGCGACGCATTATGTTATCTACGGCAAAGTAACTGCCATCAATATGAATAAGCTGGAAAGTTCGCTGGTTTACCTCAACCGCGGTTATCATCGCGTCGGAGAATGAGACTGGAAGAATTATGACCCAACGGCTGGCTGATCCACTAATGATTGCAGAAAGCTGGATGAGAGATGGTCGTGACGTTGCAATCGCCACTGTCATCGAAACATGGGGATCTTCGCCGCGCCAAGCCGGAAGTCAACTGGTCGTCGATAATGCAGGGAATTTCGAAGGGTCAGTTTCGGGAGGATGCGTAGAGAGTTCAGTTATTGCCGAAGCCGCTGATGTGATCAGGCACGGCGAACCAATTATGCTCGAATTCGGCGTTGCTGATGAGACTGCTTGGAAAGTAGGACTTTCCTGCGGAGGGCGCATCAAGATTTACGTCGAGCGGTTGGGTTGATCGTGGATCCTTATTGCCTGAAAAAACTCAATGAAGAAAGGCGTCAGCGCCGCGCCGTAATCATGTTGACCGATCTTGAAGACGGGCGGGATCGTGTCATCAGGGAAACTGATCCCGTTGCCGGTTCGTTAGGCAATGTTATCAAAAAAGCATTTCTGACAGGGCGGTCCGGCGTTGCGGAAGTTGAAGGTCGCTCCTTCTTTCTCAATGTTTATCTGCCGTCGCCTCGGCTTGTTGTTATTGGTGCTGTTCATATCAGCGAAGCGCTGGCACCAATGGCAAAGATTGCCGGCTTTGAGATGGAAATCATTGATCCGCGGACTGCATTTGCAACGCGGGAACGTTTCCCCGATGTGAACGTCTATGCTGATTGGCCGGATGGCGTTTTGCAGGAGCGTCCACTGGATGCCTATTGTGCGCTGGCAGTTCTGTCCCACGATCCCAAAATAGATGATCCCGCCTTGGCGGCTGCGCTGAATGCGGGGTGTTTTTACATTGGAGCACTTGGTAGCCGCACAACTCACGCAAAACGTGTTGAACGGCTAAAATTGCTGGGGTTTAACAAAGACCAGACGGATTCAATCAATGCCCCGATAGGTTTGGATATTGGTGCCGTCGGCCCGCAGGAAATTGCAGTTGCGATCATTGGCGGTATCATCAAATCCTTCCGTTCCCGTGATAATCTACACAAGGATATGAATTGAAGAAGCTCGGTATTCTTGCGGCACTGGTGTTTATCTCGTGCGCGGGTGCAGCGTCGGCTGCCCAGCTGGAGCCTTACAAGGATAGCCTGTTTGCCTATCCTGATATTATCAAAACCGGAGATGATGGGGACTATGTTGTCGTTAATTACAATGAACTGCGCGACATTAACGCCCGAGATCAAATTCCCGAACGTCGTGTAAAACAAGCCTATGTATCAATGCAGCCCAAGCGCTCACAAAAAGACCTGATTGTTACAACCGATGCCGGAGCTTTGAAAGTCATGGCTGTTGGCAATCTTGATGGAGGAGCCTCAGTCATTACGCTCTATCTTCACGGGCAGGGCGGTAGCCGCCAGCAGGGTATGAACGACTATACATTTGGCGGGAATTTCAATCGTCTCAAAAACTTGATGGACAAGAATAACGGACTTTACCTGTCTCCAGATTTCACTGATTTCGAAGCGAAGGGTACAGGCGAGGTTTCGGGTTTGATCAGCTATTTCAAAGCTAAATCACCTAAAGCGAAGCTGTTTGTTGCTTGCGGTTCCATGGGTGGGCAGTTGTGCTGGCGATTGGGCAATGATGCAACGATCTCAAAAAATATATCCGGCCTGATTTTGCTTGGTTCCTTATGGGACGATAAATTCACCAGCTCTTCAGCATTCAAACGCCGGATGCCGGTTTTCTTTGGGCACGGGAGTCGTGATCCGGTGTTTCCAATAAGCAACCAGGAGGGTTTTTATCAGAAACTTCGAGCGCAGACTCCGGGTTATCCTGTTAAGTTTCACCGTTTCGAGAGTGGTAATCACGGCACACCCATCCGGATGACCGACTGGCGACTGGTATTGAATTGGATGCTTTCCGTCACGAGCTGAGGGATGTTGCAATAAAGTCCCATTGTGGCAGTTGTGCCACTCGACAATTGTTAAAAAGCGAATAGTTTCCGGCCTTATACTATCATCCTTCGAGACGATCTTTGCGGAGAGAGCTATGCGCCTGCCCACCATTATTCTTTGCCGAATTGCCCCACTGGCAGTTCTTATCCCATTGGCAGCGTGTTCCACCACGGACGAGCCGAATATGCGGCCATCTATCATGCCAACATTTGCCCCTGTCCGCCCGCCGGTTGATGCTGCACTTGCGGATCCCTGCATTTCTGCAGCCGCATCAAAGTATTACCTGACTGAAAATCATATCACTGCGATTGACGCTGAACCAATTGGTGGCGGCATAAATCAGGTGCGGTTGAAGGCGGATATTCGTGATGCAATGTGTACTGTTACCGACAAGGGCAAAGTGCGCTCGGTAGTCGATACAATGCCTAAAAGCGCCGATCAGGTTGCAGCTGAAGAAGCCGCAGCGGCAAAGAAGGCGGCTGGACAGCCTGCGGCCGAGCCAAAGCCAAAAAAGAAGAGCTGATCGGACTTTGACAGTAAGCAAAGGGCGGCATTAGTCGTCCTTTTCTTGTTCCTGCTTCTCTCTCGGCGGAACCAGCACCTTTAATTCACCGGCATGTATTGCGATTTTGACGTCCTTGGGCAGTTTGATCAATTCACCATCAATAGTCGCCTTGGCGCTTTTTCTCAGGTGAGGGAAATGCAGCTGGACTTCTTCGGCCAATACTTCCTCAACATCCCTATTTCGGCGCCAGGAGCCTGTTATAACAGTTAGCGCAAGCTTCATCAGCGTACCGGATGTCAGGCTGCCAGCTATATATATTCCCAGCTTTCCCGTATTGACGCTCTCAGGCACCGGCAGCATCGTTTGGCCGTAGGGATTGTTGGCTATTGAAATAGCCGATACTGTTCGCTCGGTCGGGCTTCCATCGATTGTCATTCTCACGGTGAAACTGGGTGGCTTAGCCATTGCTTTGAGGAATGCTCGAAAGCTAGCAAGCCTTTTGCCCCAACGCGAGCTAAACTCCAACGTGTTGCGGAATTTGATCATTTGCGGTTGGAAACCGATGGAAAATTGGTGCACAAAACTCTCATCATTGGCGGTTGAAATATCAACAGCCTCAATCTCGCCGCTGGCGAGACTTTCGAGAGCGGCATTGAGTTCCAGAGGGATTTTCAACGCTCGAGCAAAGAGATTCATTGTTCCTGCCGGGAGTACCGCGAGCGGTACTTTTGCCTTCCAGGCAATATCAGCGGCAGCGGAAATAGTCCCATCGCCTCCGCCAGCCATAAGCACGTGTTCGCCTGTCTCTGCAGCGACGTTCTTGAGGGCGGCAACAATGTTCTTTCCTGCTACCACTTCGCTTTCAAATGTATGGCCGTGCCTTTCGAACACATCTTTTGCGGTCTTTGTGAAAAGCTCCATGTCCATTGTACGAAATGTGCCGCCATCGCGGTTAAAAACGGCATGAACTTTCATGACTGGCCCCTGAATTATGCTTGGAAGATGGAAAAGGCATGATTGAAAGTGCTTGATTGCACGAACTGACGCAATGGATCAGAGGTGATTTGGTTCCGAAG
This sequence comes from Phyllobacterium sp. YR531, assembly GCF_000282595.1. GTDB lineage: Bacteria > Pseudomonadota > Alphaproteobacteria > Rhizobiales > Rhizobiaceae > Phyllobacterium. The sequence continues at coordinate 104,031 of NZ_AKIZ01000023.1, read as the reverse complement.
CTTTTTCCAGATGGGGGCTGCTAAATCCCAGTTTTGACAACGCGTCTTTTATCTCGGGCGCGCTCATGAACAGGTTCCAGATCAGGCCGCTGCGATAATTTTCTATCATCGCAACAATCGGCCCCTGATCAATTGCAAGATAGGTTCGGGCAAACCATCCACTAGCTGGAGAGAAGGCATCCACAAAGCCGAACCTGCCTGCGATTTTTCGTTTTGGCATCTTCATGAAGTGGCGCAGCGCCTGCATGGATTCTACCGGCGTATAGGGCATGCTGCTCAGGGCAGCAGTGGGGGCAATCAAGCCAAAATCGGATGTTGGTGAGCTGACCACATAACCGTTGGGGCCATGGCTTGAAGTCAATCCCCAGCAGTCAGGGCCATACCCGGCATAATTGTTAGGATTGTGGACGCTGTGCAGATAATTTATGCGGCTATGATTTTGATTTTGCTGCCAATAGTCCGCATAGCGATCAATCAGCGCTCTTGGGTCCAGCCCGCAAAATGAATAATGCGCAAAGAATAGCGGGCCACCATATTCTATCCCTAATGGTAATTTTATACCGTAATAGTCGCCACCATTAAGGAAGGCGCCATTTCGTGCAAATCCATCGTGATAGGTGTCTGCTGCTATACCATGTTCTTCGGAGGTGGTTGCCAGAATGTAAGTGATGAGCGCTTCATTCCAGCCCTGGATAGGTACGTTTCGGGCAAAACGATATTTTGGGCTGCGGTGCCAATAAAGAACATTTTCGCCTGGCTTGATATGACTGTTCCATTGCACGGCTCTACAGATATGATTGATCCGCTCGCGTAGCGTACGATCTTGCGCACTAAAGCTGTCAAAATACTGCCTGACACAGATAAGCCCCTGAATCAGAAATGAGGTCTCGACCAGATCGCCCCCGTCATCCAATTTCGAAAAAGGAATCGTCGATCCATCCGCACCATGGATAAAATGCGGGAATACGCCATGATAGCGTTTTGTACGCTCCAAAGCCGACAGCATTAAATTTATACGCTCACGAGCGCTTTTTTGCGTAACCCAGTTGCGCTCAAGCGCAACCAAAATTGCCATGAATGCAAAGCCTGATCCGCCAATTGCTACAAGGTCATTGTCAGGATCGGTGGTTCGTCCCGATCTGTCACGGGCCAACCCACTTTCGGGGTGTGCTCCTTCCCAGAAATAGGAGAAACTTGCACGCTGTATGTGCTCTAGCAGAACGTCATCGTCACCTTGCGCGACTTCCGGGGGCGTCAGGTCAAATCTCAAATGCATTACAGATGAAAGTCCCACTGCGACTTGTTGTTAGGCTGATGATCATTGTCTGACCTCGATAGCATGTAGTATGGATGATCCAGTTGAAAAGGCCCCAGCGGTCAATAAGCGGTGAATAATAATCATGCACGATCAGTATGTTTTCGAACCAGCCCCTCAACCGGGACTGGAAATTTCCGGTTCGGACAAGCTTTTCCCGGTTCATCGTATTTATTGCGTTGGCCGCAATTACGCTGACCACGCTATTGAAATGGGACATGATCCGAATCGCGAGCCGCCCTTTTTCTTTCAGAAAAACCCCGACTCACTTGTTAAGCAGGGGCAGGACTTTCCCTATCCTTCAGCCACAAACGATGTTCATTTTGAAATGGAACTCGTGGTGGCAATCGGGAAGGGCGGCGTTGATATTGGCGTTGATACTGCACTCGACCACGTGTTTGGCTATGCCGTAGGGCTCGACATGACCCGCCGTGATCTTCAAGGAGAAGCAAAAAAGCTTGGCCGTCCTTGGGAAGTAGGCAAGGCGTTTGAATCCTCCGCTCCCTGCTCACCAATTGTTCCCGCCGCCACGATCGGCCATCCCGCTCAAGGAGCGATATGGTTGAAGGTCAATGATGTAGAGCGTCAACGCGGTGATCTTGATCAAATGATTTGGAAAGTGCCCGAGACAATCGCCTATCTATCGACCTTATTTGCTTTAAAGGCTGGTGATCTCATATTTACGGGAACTCCGGCGGGAGTAGGTGCAATCCAGCGCGGTGATAAAATGGTGGGCGGTGTCGATGGAATTGCCGAGATCAGTGTGAAAGTCGTCTGATTTGATCTTAATTTTGCCAACAAAGATGATTGTTCTTGTTGTGAACGAGCTGGCTGGTTGAAATTATTTTTCAGTGCACCTGCCAGATCGCAATGTAAAAAAGCCTTTAAAAACTGATAGGCCGCAAATATTTGTCGACTAACAAAATATATCTGAGCGATCGATGAAGAATTCGTGTGTTGTCTTTGAAAATAAATGCTTTATTTAGTGAGTAGACACAACAAAATCGGCTCGAAAGTTGGCACTTGATGAACTATCAAATACTATTTGGCTCGTATCCTATTCCGCGTTTTGCCGGGATAGCCAGCCATAATTTTGTTGTGATGTGCGACGAAACCGGTAGGCCGCTTTACGAGATAAATGGTGGTGCTGCAAATCAGGATGGCAGTTTTAACTATTGCGCTATCCGGGGTCCGTTGACTGCTGTTGTCACGGATTATGCAAAGCGCGATTTGCGCTATTATCCCGAGTTCTATGTGCGCCCAACCTCAGTGACGTCTCTGCTTCTGGAGGGCAGTTATAGTTCAATAGCAACGCATTGGCGCGCAGCCGTCGACTTGGCGCAGCGAATTCGTCTATCTGATCTTCGGTATTCTTTTTGGTTTCAGAACAGTAATTCTGTCGCTAGCGCGGTAACTGAAGCGATGGAGCTGACGCCGCCATCATCTGCCGTTGGTAGAGTAAAGGCGCCGGGCAGCTATCGGCGGCTAGTGCTAAACGCTGCTTAACGTACAGGTTGCTTGCGCTTCACTTCGAAGCAAAGTCAACGCGGTCCGGCTTACTCCCCCGTTGACAGATTAGTTTGTGTTTTTTCTTATTTTTGGGCGCAATCCCGCCATTATTCGATTGCTAGTGACGCTACCCCAATTTCATGGTGAACTTGGCAGTATTTAGAAACCGTTTTCTGCAAGCCGGTACCTGCAATGACGCCAATTGCTGACAGTGAAAAACAAATCCGTAAAATTGAAGCGCGGGCCGAATCCAGTAATCCCTGGAGCGTAAAAGCAAGGTCTGCTTTATTTGCTTTTCTGGGTATTGCTGTAGCAGGCGTAAGCCTTCTGGTGCTTAGCCATCTTTCCAGTGAAATATATCTTCACGACGTTCGTCAGTCATTGCACCAGATACCCATGAATCTGGTTATTCTGGCATTTGCATTCACCATTGTGAGCTTTGCTGCTGTCGCCATTTATGACGTGGTTGCAGTTGAGACAATTGCCCCAGGTAGAATACCATACCGGATTTCCGCGATGGCTGGCGGGGCCGGTTACGCTATTTCAAATGCGCTCGGGTTCTCACTGCTTACCGGGGGAGCGTTGCGTTATCGGGTCTATGCAGCTGAGGGCATAGACACAGCCGACATTGGCAGGATCATTGGCACATCCTGGATGGCGATCTGGTTTGCATTCATTATTCTTATCGCTGTTGCGCTCGTCATCGATCCCTCGCGAATCCCTTGGATTGTCTCTTTTGGTCCGGTCGTGGATCAAGCAATTGGGGCAGTAATTCTCGCTGGCGTAGCACTGCTGCTCTATTGGCTATCCCGCCGCGAACGCACTCTTCAGTTTGGAAAAATGTCTGTCCGGCTTCCATCAACGCAGGGAGCCGTATTGCAGATTGTTTCGGGCCTTGTTGATGTTGCTGCTGCCGCAGCTACGCTCTACGTTCTGCTTCCTGCTGGGTCAGTGAGCAGTATTCCTGCCTTCGCGCTGGTCTATGTCGTTGCGGTAGCCTTGGGTATTGTCAGCCACGCACCGGGCGGCATAGGTGCTTTTGAAGCGACGATCATTGCTGGCCTTGGACTTGGGCAAAATCCGGATGCGATTGCTGCGCTCGTTGCTTATCGTGCGATCTATACCCTCTTTCCTTTTCTGGTTGCCGTTGCCGGTTTTGCCTTGTCCGAGATACTCAGAAAAAGGCACGTCCTTACTGCATCTACCCAGTCCGCCGTGAGGATGTTCGAGCCACTCATTCCGCCATTGTCTGCGGGCATCGCATTCCTTGGTGGAATCGTTCTGCTGATTTCAACCGTTATCCCCGGCACCCACCATCGGCTTGAGGCGTTGGCGGATATTGTCCCGATGCCCTTTCTTGAAATGTCGCATCTTGGTGCAAGCTTCGTTGGGCTTGCCCTGCTGATAGTAGCGCGGGGGCTGGCACGTCGTCTTTGGCGTGCATGGCTTGTTGCACTCGGGCTTTTCAGTCTTGGTGCCGTATTCGCCCTTATCAAGGGGTTGGCATGGGAAGAAGCGCTCATGCTGACACTGATGGCAGGCATATTGCTGCTTTTTCGCGACTCCTTCTATCGAAAGCCGCTTGGTGAAAGCTTCGCCCTGACATGGGGTTGGCTTGCCAGCGTTGGCACTACAGCATTCGCCATTATCTGGCTTGGCTTCTTCGCCTACCGCCATGTTGAATATGCAAACGAACTTTGGTGGGAGTTCGCATGGGATGCGCAGGCGTCACGGTTTTTGCGTGCGCTGGTTCTGGTTCTGACTTGTCTGGCTGCCGTCACGATTAATACAATTATAAATGGGGTAGGGCGTATCAAACTGCGCGCTCAGCCAATTCCGGAACCTGTGCCTGCACTGGTTGCCCAATCCCCACGTGCTTCTGATGCCTTGGCTTTGCTGGGTGACAAGCGCTTTTTGATCGATAATGCTGGCGGCGGTTTTGTCATGTATGCTCGCTCAGGCGGAAGTCTGGTTTCAATGGGAGAGCCAGTTGGCGTTGACGACAAGACTGTGTCTGAACTTGCCTGGACATTTCGCGGACTGGCTGACCGAACAGGCACGAGAACGGTATTTTATGGCGTTGGTCCAGAACGATTGCCATTGTTTCTCGATATGGGATTAACTGCGTTAAAGCTTGGCGAAGTGGCCCGAGTTGATCTCAGTGAGTTTTCACTTGAAGGTTCCAAGCGGCAACCTTTACGTTATGCGGCCAGGCGTCTTGAGAAAGAGGGGATATCCTTCGAGATTCTTTCCAAAGACAAAACCAGTGAAGTCATGCAGGAGTTGCGCAAGGTTTCCGATGCCTGGTTGGCGATGAAATCAGGATCGGAGAAGCGATTCTCCCTTGGCTCGTTCGAGAATGCCTATCTTGCGAATTTCGATATCGCAGTTTTACGCAAAGAGGGAGCAATAGTTGCTTTTGCAAATCTGTGGCGCGGTGCTGATCTGCAGGAGGTTGCCGTAGATTTGATGCGGCATCTACCAGATGCCTCCAGCGTTATCATGGACGGCCTTTTTGCCAATCTTCTGGTAGCTACCAGGGATGAAGGATATCGCTGGTTCAACCTTGGTGCGGCGCCGCTGTCCGGCCTTTCCGACAGCCATCTCGCGTCGAGATGGAATCGAATTGGCTCATTCATTTATCGCCGTGGTGCTGAATTTTACAGATTTGACGGACTTCGGGCTTTTAAAGATAAATTCGGTCCGAAATGGACGCCTTACTATCTAATATGCCCTCCGGGGCTTGCAACGCCGCGCTCGCTTATAGATGCAACTAATCTGGTGAGCGGAAGTCCCTTCGAGGTTTTCAAACGATGATATTTTTACGTAACCGCTATGTATTGATTGTGGCGGCCCTTCTGATCGTTAGCGTTGTTTTGGCTGCTGGAGTGCACTTCGCGCCGCAATTTGGCTTCCGCGCGCCCGGCGAACCCGTGCTGGTTTCATCAGAGCGCCTCAACAATGTTCCGCTTTTACAGCCATCGGGCAAACCAAAGGCGCTGGCGATCCTTGTTTCGCAGAAGGGTGGCCTTGCCGCAGATGACAACAGTTTGGCTGAGCTTTTGCTGGATCGGGATTTTCTGGTTCTCACAGTCGATCTGGAGAAATGGCGAAAAGAACTCAATCAGGATACGGGCGATTGCACTTATTTTGTTTCGGACTTTGAGGGAATTGCCAAGGAGGCGCAGCGCATGATCGCCGTTGATGTTTATATGCATCCTGTCATCATTGGTATCGGTGAGGGCGGTGTAATGGCCTACGCGTCGGTCGCCGATACGCCTGCGGCTACCATCGCGGGTGCCGTAATTGTAGACCCGTCCGTTGCCTTGGATACAAAGCTGCCATCATGTGAGGGAGCTGATTATGAAGCGGTTCCCGGACAAGGATTCAGTTATTCCTATGATGCGGATTTGCCAAATCCCGCAACAATAATTCGTGAAAAACCTGACACTGATCCGAAGGGGCCTCCGAGTGCAGGATTTTTCCTGGCGCAGGAAAAAATCGGAGACACCAAAGCGGGAAGGTTGGAGCTCGCAGCCGATGCAGCGGTGGATATCGCCAAGGAAGACGCTACGGCAGAAGCCTTGCCGGTCATAGATATTCCATCAACCAATGGTCCGGCAAAATATGTTGCTCTGTTCTTTTCAGGTGACGGTGGATGGCGCGATATTGATAAATCGGTAGGCGACATCATTTCCAAGGAGTCCACCCATGTCGTTGGGGTGGATTCGCTGCGGTATTATTGGTCTTTGCGCAAGCCCGAGGGTATCGCCAAAGACATCCAGAGAATCGTCGCCAAAGCCGATCCGAGCGGGAAATTGCCTGTGCTTTTGCTCGGCTATTCCTTCGGCGCAAATACCGTGCCCTTTGCATGGCCATATCTTCCCAAGCAGCTTCAGGATCGTATCAGCCTCGTCGGACTGATAGGGACTGAAAAGACCACTCCATTTCAAGTCTCAGTTGGTGCCTGGCTAGGATTGGGAGGGGATAATGAAGTCGCGCCCGCCGTGGTTAAAATACCCGCGAGCAAAGTGCTTTGCGTTTATGGCTCCGAGGAGGACGATACGGCTTGTACGGATACTTCATTGAGTGCCGTGGAGAAAATCGAGCTTCCGGGTGATCATCATTATGACGAGAAGTATGAGCTTCTCGCCACCAAATTGATGGAAGCGGTGACGGCCCGACAACCAAAATAAGGTCAGGCGATCCTGTTCGCCTTGTCGGCATAACGCTGCGCAATTACGGCGCATGCCATCAGCTGAATTTGATGAAACAGCATTAATGGCAGCATGATGCCGCCTATGCTCTGTCCTGCGAACAGGACGGTTGCAATGGGGACGCCGCTTGCCAGACTTTTCTTTGATCCGCAAAAGGTGATTGCGATCTCGTCTTCCCTTGAAAAGCCAGCCCAGTGGCTGCCGAACATTGTTACCGCAAGAACAATCGCCAATAAGACTATATCGATCACAATGAGTATTGCGAGATCGCTGATCGAGATCGTGCGCCATAGTCCTTCGGTGACGGATTCGCTGAAAGCCAGATAAACGACCATCAGGATTGATCCGCGATCAATCGGCATCAGAAGTTTTTTCTTGCTGCGAAGAAAGTTGCCAATCCATGGCTGCAGTATCTGGCCAAGTACGAACGGTGCCAGCAGTTGAAGAAGTATCGATTTTAGTGCGTCCAGCGAAAATCCGGCGTGCCCCTGAGCAGATAACAGAACTCCCGCTAGAATCGGCGTCAAAAACATCCCGAATATATTTGATGCGGTTGCTGCACAAATCGCGGCAGGGACATTCCCGCCAGCGATAGATGTAAACGCAATTGATGATTGGACCGTTGATGGCAGTACGCAGAGGAATAAAACGCCAGCATACAAGGCTGGTGAGAGAATGATGGGTACCAAAAAGCCAATTCCCAAGCCGAGCAGGGGAAAGAGAACGAAGGTGGCTGCCAGGATGGTAAGATGCAGTTTCCAGTGAAGAAAGCCCGCAATGACAACATCGCGTGACAGTCGGGCGCCATGCAGGAAGAACAACAAACCAATGGCAATTTTGGTCGCATAACCGAAATATTCAGCTGCTTCGCCGCTGACTGGCGCAAAAGAAGCTATGATCACTGTGACGACAAGCAGCACTGTGAATGTATCAGGTAAAAAACGTGACATGATTTTTCCAAACCGTGATGGTCTATTAACGCTGCCTGAATCGCACTTCCCAGTGCTAATAACGTCGCACTGACGGCGCGGCAATGACACAGCAGGAGCAGAATGCATATGAGTTCACTATTCAGCTGGTTAAATGAGCCAGCCGTACACACCGGTAACGAGCAGGAACTCAAGCTTGTAACGGATGATCGCACGGATTTCTGGCAGCGCACATTCTACGGGTTCGAGCGTGACAATGGGCATGCTTATCTAGCGCCGGTGTCAGGTGATTTCAGTGCAATTGTTACTATCAGGGGTGAGTACGAGGAACTTTACGATCAAGCTGGGTTATTGCTCCGGATAGACGAGCGGAACTGGATAAAGGCTGGCATAGAATATACGGACGATTTAATGCATTTCAGCGTTGTCGTTACCAATGGAATATCAGATTGGTCTGTTATTCCATTGTACAATACGCTCACCACGGATGAGATAAGCGTAAGGCTTACTCGCCATGGCGATGCTGTCCGCGTGCAATATTCGATAAATGGTGGTGCATGGCAAATGGCAAGACTTGCACCTTTTTCGTCTGCCGACGCAGCTGTCGGCGCGATGGCCTGTTCACCTGAGCGTGCAGGGTTCAAGGCTGGCTTCACTGGCCTCAAGATTGGCCCCGCGATTTCCCGCAATCTGCATGATGACGAGGCTTCAGCTTCCGAATAATTCCGGTCTTTTTTCCCGAAGTTGAAGAAGCATGATACCCATTTTCGAGATATGATCCTCCATTGTTTTTGCCGCGAGATCGGGGTTACGCATTGTGATAGCCGAGATAATGGCTTCGTGTTCAATCAGAGTTTCACTCATCCTTGTTTCGTAATGCAGGAGTAGTCGCCTGACGCGGTCGATCTGGCTGCGTTCTTTGGCAGCAATTTCGCGTAGGCCTACGAACCCGGACGCGTCACAGATCATGTCATGCAGCGCCTCATCCAACTCGTAAAACTGCTCGAAATCCAATATTTCAGCCGCTTTACGTTGATCATCAAGGTTGTCGCGAAGCCGTGCCGCGATTTCTTCTGTACTGTTTATTGCCGCGCGTCGGATGGCAGCGGTTTCAAGTGCAACACGCACGAATTGCGCAGTTTCAATCTTGTCCAACCAAAGCCGCGCTACAAATGTCCCGGCTTGCGGATAGATTTCCACAAGACCTTCACCAGCGAGCCTGCTGATGGCCTCGCTGACCGGTGTTCTGGAGACTCCAAGCTGGTTCGCGACGAGTTCTTTCCGTATTGCTTCCCCGGGGGCAAGCTGCGATGAGATAATTGCTTGTCGGAGTATGCCGTAGACCTGATCTTTACGGGTCGCGGAGACTACTTTTTGTTCCTTGTAGTTTTTGCTCGAGAAGCGTGGTTGCAAGTGTGAAACTCCCCCTGAATTCCAGCTGGCATTAAAGCAATTCAAGTCTTTTGCAAAAGCAATTGACTCTCCTTCTCCAACATCTAACATGTTACACACTAGCTTTAAAAGAATGTTTTGGGAGGAACATTTTTTGGAAAGTTCGAAACCTGTTATTTCTCTGCGTGCCGTCAGTAAGTCTTTTGCTCACGTGATAGCTTTACGGAGCGTTGATCTCGACGTTTACCCGGGTGAAATCCATGCGATCATGGGTGAAAACGGCGCAGGAAAATCAACACTCGTAAAAATTCTGAGTGGTGTGCATCAGCGAAGCGCGGGACATATGGAAGTTCGTGGACGCGAAGTGGACTTTGCTACACCAAAAGAAGCCGAACGCGACGGTATCGCCATCATCCATCAAGAGCTTAATCTCATTCCAAGCTTGAGCGTGTCCGAGAATATTTTTCTCGGGCGCGAACCGCTCAAAGCCGGGCTGTTTATCGACTATAGGGAAATTGAAAACAGAAGTGCCGAGATACTCGCCCGCTTCGGTATAGATATTGATGCGCGGGCCGATGTTGAAACGTTGAGAGTTGGTGAGCAGCAACTGGTGGAAATTGCGCGGGCGCTATCACTCAACGCCGATGTACTCGTCCTTGATGAACCAACATCTGCGCTGTCAGAAGCTGAAGCGCAACGTTTGGCTGGGTTTGTGAGGGCTCTGGCAAAGCAAGGGGTTGCAATACTCTATATCTCGCACCGAATGAGCGAGGTATTTGCCCTAGCAGACAAGATTACTGTTCTGAGAGACGGTAATTTTATTGCTACACGACGCTCAAGTGAAGTCAGCGAGCGCGATGTTATTCGTATGATGGTTGGGCGTGAATTGAAGCCACAGGAAAGCAAAAGTACCGTCTCGGGCAATCCGGTAGCGCTTTCAGTAAGGAATATTGGCCTGCAAAAACCCAATTCGCGCGGGCGAATGCATAAGGTCGTTGATGATGTAAGCTTTGAGGTTCACGCCGGAGAAATATTCGGTATTGGCGGGTTGCTTGGATCGGGTCGGACTGAGGTGCTCGAACTTATATTCGGTGCTCCGATCGGCCAGCGCTCGGGGGCAATTTCGCGCGGTGGAATCTCTTCCAACGTACAATCCCTGACGCCGCGCGTTTCGGTGACGAATGGTATTGCTTTTCTTACAGAGGACAGGAAAGGCAGCGGTCTGCTCATGCAAGCTGACATTCGTTCAAATGCCGTGCTCCCTTCGCTTCCGCAGCTCGCTCCGCTCGGTTGGATAAGCCGTTTGCGTGAAAATGCTGTAACGCGACGTATGATCCAATCGATGCGCGTCCGTTGCCAGGGGCCAGACCAAAAAATTGAAGAATTGAGTGGTGGCAACCAGCAAAAAATTGTCCTTGGCAAATGGCTCGAAACAAGGCCGCGCGTCGTCTTGCTGGACGAGCCCACTCGCGGAATTGATGTGGGTGCAAAAGAGGAGATTTATGATCTGCTAAAGCAACTCGCTGCGACTGGCGTTGCGATTGTGATGGTGAGCTCCGAGTTACCCGAACTCCTGTCTTTGTCGAACCGCATCCTCGTCATGTGCGAGGGCAGGGCGACGGGAATCGTTGGCAGCGAAGAGTTTTCTGAAGAACGCATAATGGAACTCGCCACACCATTGGGTGTACGGCTTCAAGGAGAAGCTGCGTGAGCAAGTTAAGCGAGCAGATCAGTGTATCCTCTGGAGCTTCCGAGCGCCTGAAAACCGTTTTAAAGCATACGAAGCTCTATTGGGGTTTGGTTTTGCTGTTTCTGGTCGGAGTTTTGTCTTCGCCGATTTCGTCAAAAGGCAATAATATCTTTTTGTCATTCGGCAATCTTTCCGATGTCTTTCGTCAAATATCGGTAACAGGCATAACCGCAGTCGGAATGACGTTAGTTATTTTGATCGCCGGTATCGATCTTTCCGTTGGCTCGGTGCTTGCATTGGGTTCGGTGGTTTGCGCCATGCTTTTGACCAACGAAGGCTGGTCGGCAGCTTATTCAATCGGAACCCCGGCACTTTTTATTCTGGCGTTCGTATGCCTCTTTGGAGTGCTGAGCTTTGCAGCGAAACTTAAAGGGAACTCTCAGGCAAATTCACCCTCGGGTTCATTTGCTAATCCCAGGATCATAGGGGCCGCATCAGTCGTGACAGCCCTTGCCATCGCATTTTGCATGGCGATGGGGTCGGAGGGCAAAGCAGGTGTACTGCTCGTGTTGTTGGTTGTTCCTGCAGTTGGTTTTATGCTTGGCATGATCAATGGATTGGTCATTGTTGGAGGAAGGCTGCAACCTTTTATTGTGACACTTGCCATGATGGTAGCAGGTTTGGGCATTGCTCGCTTGACCGCCGGCCAAAACACCGCCGTATGGCCGGTTTATACTGGCAGCAATGCTACGGAAGATTTCGAGTTTCTTCGCTCATTGATACTCGGTGTCATTCCTGTTCCTGGCGTTATATTTGCCGGAGTGATTTTCCTTTTCTGGATCGTCCTGAAGTTCACGAAATTTGGACGCTACGTCTACGCGATAGGTGGCAATGAAGAATCTGCCCGGCTGGCGGGGGTACCCGTCTGGCGGGTGAAAATTACGGTCTATGCCATATCCGGCTATCTCGCTGCCTTGGCTGGCATTCTCTATGTCGCGCAATATCGTCAAGGGAAGCCTGATGCTGGAATGGGGCTGGAGCTTGACGCGATTGCAGCGGTTGTCATCGGCGGCACCAGCCTGATGGGCGGTCGCGGATCAATGATCGGCACACTCGTCGGTGTCCTGATCTTCGGTTTCCTCAGTAACATTCTTCAGCTGAACAATATCGACAGCAATACGCAACTCGTCTTGAAAGGCGCGATTATCATCGTCGCTGTGCTTCTGCAGGAGCGACGTTCGAGCGGCTGGCTGTTCTTTCTATCGCAACTGAGAATGCGAGACCGGGTGGAAAAATAAAACAATATCAAAGGGAGAGAGAAAATGAACATAACCCGTAGACATTTTTCAAAGCTGGCATTGGCGACAGTCATGTTGATGCCGTTGGCAATCAATGGTGCAGTTGCGCAAGCCAAAGACAAATACGTAATTGGTTTCAGCCAAACCACTACAGTTGAGCCTTGGCGTGTACAGTTCAACAAGGATTTGGAAGCAGAGGCAAAAAAGCATGCCAATGTCGAACTTCTTGTCGCTGATGGTCAGGACAAGACAGAAAAGCAGGTTGCCGATGTCGAGAATTTCATTCGTCAGGAGGTAGATGCAATACTCATCTCTCCTAAGGAATCTGCTGGTCTTACTGGCGTCGTTGAAAAGGCTATGGATGCCGGTATTCCGGTGATCGTCCTTGATCGCAATGTCGATACTGAAAAGTACACGCAATGGATTGGCGGCGATAATGTTGTCATCGGGGAAGCTGCGGGGAAATATGCGGTGGAGCTTCTTGGTGGCGCTGGCAAAGCCAAGGGAACAGTCGTGGAGATTTGGGGCGGTCTTGGCACCCAAGCCAGTCATGATCGTAGTAACGGCTTCCACAAATTTACCGATGCTGAGAAGGGCATTACTTATTTGCTGGACAAACAGTCCGGAGATTGGAAGCAGGATCAGGCCTATAACATAATGGCGACTGCTCTGCGAAATCATGAAGATATCTCAGTGGTTTATGGGCACAATGATCCCATGGCATATGGTGCATACCTCGCAGCAAAGGATGCCGGGCGCGAAAAAAGCATACTTTTTCTAGGTGTTGACGGCTTGCCTAATGAAGGTGTGCAGTGGGTAAATAAAGGTGAACTCGCAGCAACGTTCCTTTATCCCACACCCGGTGCAGAAGGACTTCGTCAGGCGCTAAAAGTGCTCGCTGGTGAAAAAGTCGAAAAGAAAATCGTACTCGGCACTGAAACCATCACGAAAGAAAATGCCCCTGAAATACTGAAGGCAAACGGCCTGTAGAATTCGCGGTATACTCTAGGAATAAGTTCTCAGCGGAGAACTTATTCCATCTTATGTTTGATATTAGCCTCAGTGCTTGACGAGTGTGGCTGTAGAAAAATCACGCATGGCTTCGGCAACAAGCAAGGTATCATCCGGAGTAAGCATTTCTCCGGTGAGGATATTTTCATATGTTGTCGAAGAAGCCGCCTTTGGCAAATGGATAGCCGTGTCATCCCAAGCTGAAATAGGCATGAAAGGTTCCTGAAATCTTGAGGCCGCTTCGAATGTCAGGCGTGGAACAGCAATGATGCAGGACGCCGTTTCACTTCGGCGCATGAATGCCAAAACATGATTAGAGTAAGAGCCGCTGACCTGCAATGGAGTATAGTCGCCTTGCAGGAACAAGCTTGGATGTTGTTGCCGCAGTCGCAGATGCATCGTCGCTACACGCTGCTTTATTGCACCAGAATGCCAATCCGACAAAAGATTAACGAGTGGAGATTGCTCTGCATAATTCAGTTGAGTGCTCAAATCACCAAAGCCTCCACCAACTGATGAACCGCTTTGCGAAAGTGCAAAATCCCAACTTTCGCAACCGCTCTGTATGACTGGGACTCCGGGCGCAGTCATTTTGAGGACGGTTTGTGAGAGGCTGTTAAGTGCTCCCGTCACCCAATAAGGCTTCATCCGATCCGCAAACTCCGCAAGAAATGCGCGATCCTCGAAGATCGAGCAGATATATTCGGTGATTGCCAATTCATACGGTCGATTGACGTTCGTCCAGAAGGCGTCTTTTCTCATCTCCCGAACAGCCCTTATTACAAAGCTTGTGAGCTCCTCTTGAACCGCGAAAAGCGACTGCTGATCATCAAGATGCAGTTGGAGCGGCCAAATTGCAGCCATGGTTTGATAAATGAGCCATTCGGTTTCGGGGTGCGGAACAGCTACGGTTTCAATTGTCTGGATGTTTCTCGCAAAACGTATGCGCCAATCGGAAACACATTCTGCCCAGATGGCGGGTGCTTCGGTGAGTGCTAAAAGGCGCATACGGGCGTCTTCACCAAATTTTGTGGCATAGGAAAAGTTGGTTGCATTCATTCCTAATGGCATTGTGGCTGCTTTTTGAGCCATATGCCTATGAAATGCTTCTGTGGGATGTTCCGCCTCCGCAGAGGAAACTGTGATTTCATCGAGTGATATTGGGCCTCGGTCATAACGGTAAGACTCTTCTATTGTTTGAGCCATAACCGCCGCCGATAGCTGCTGATAGCGGGTATCGAAGTTTTTGAGCATGCCTTCTGGCAGTTCAGATTTTTCCAGTCCTGCAGCCAGCAATATTTCTGCGTGACTATTTAGCGGGTCTCCCGAATAGCTACGGAACACCGGCAATTCGGTGATGTGTTGTGAAATTATCCGCCTTATCTCCAGTTGATCGATCTTGTCCGATGTGAATTGCAGCAACATTTCACCCAGTGCGTTCAATTCCGGGGCAAACTTTTTTTGGAGAATTGCATATTTCGCGGTGCGATAATGATTTGCCTTTTCGTTCTCTACCCCAGCGATCGTCGCATGAGCCTGTTCCAGAACGGGAAGCTGCGTGTGATCAATGAACAGGTTTGAAGTGGCAGCGATAAAATCATAGCCAGCCGTTCCATCTGCCTCCCAATCATCTGGAGCGCATTCGCCATTCAGAAAAATTTTATCGGTCACGATGTAAGCTTCGTCACCTGCTGCTTCACGCAGCTGTTTTAAGTAACCTGCAGGATCTGCGAGACCATCAATTTGGTTCACGCGGAATCCGGTTACTGTGTTCAGCTGGAGTAATTCCAGCGCAGTTTTATGAAACTTATCAAACACTTTGGTATTCTCTACCCGCGCTGCGACAGAGTACAACGAGTCGTAGGAGTGCCGGTAACCCAAGTACTCGCGAGCTTCAGCTAAAGTGGACAGTACCCAATGCTGTTCTGTCAGGGTGTTCTTAAGCGAGGTAGCATCAAAAGCCAGCAGATTGAGGTGCCTGGCGAGTTCCAAACGGTTTGAGATGCTGCTTGTATCGTAGATGCTGCCCAGCCTCTCGTGGAAATGGTTTGCCTGAAGTGGATGGGCCTCATTTCCTGCCTTGCGGAGCCCACCAGCCAAATCATTGTCTAGCCCAGCCAGAACCTTGTTATAGGACTGCGGCGACAAGGGACAGAAGCTGTCCAAATAGGATATGCCCAAAGCTCTCGCGTTGGTATCAAACAGCAGGGTTATCGAACCTGCAGCCAGCTCTTCAGCAAGTGGCCGCTCCAATATTGGAAGGCTTAATTGCCTGTTCCAATCAATGTCAAAGTAGGCGGCGTATTCAGCATCTTTTCCCCACTCGAGAATTGATCGCCACCAAGCGTTCTTGTGAGAAAAAGAGATTTGATTTGGATTGATATCGATCAGCAGGCTGATCCCGGCATTGGCGAGTGCCTGATTGAGCAAAGCAAATCCTTGCTCCCCTCCCGACGCTACATCCAATTTTTCGGGATCGAAGGAGCGTCTGCCATTGCCCGCATCGCTGGTCTCAAAAACCGACGAGACACTGACACAGTCAACTCCCAATCGTTTCAAGTAAGGCACTATCGATTCCAGATGATGAAACGTAAAACCGTCTTTCAGGAGCAATCTATAGATTGACGTTGGCACGTTGTTTTCTTTGGGCATGCTGATTTCAAGTCTTCTGTTAGTTCGTAAGGTGAATTGGGGAGTGTTTCGTGAACTGGTGTATGAGCTGTGGGCGCTCAGTTCGCCCCAGAAGTGCGTCAAGATATTCACGTTGCCACCATTGAGCATCACGGTCGGTGACTCGCTTTAAAAGTTTGCGTTGACGCGACTGCCGCTCAGACAAAGGCATGGTCGCCGCCTTGTGAATTGCCTGTGCTACGTCATTGATATCGTACGGATTTACTATAAGGGCCTCGCTCAATTCTTCAGCAGCGCCGGCGAATTTGGATAGAATGAGTATTCCAGGATCGGCATCGTCCTGTGCGGCAACATATTCTTTTGCGACGAGGTTCATTCCGTCACGCAAGGGGGTGATGAGACCGATCAGACTGGATTTGAAAAGCGGAGCCAACTGCGCGCGAGCGATACTTCGATTTATGTATTGAATGGGCGCCCAGTTGAAATCTGCAAATTTGCCATTCACTGCGCCAGCAAGCTGTTCGAGCTCTGATTTGATGTCTCCATATGCAGTCACGTCTTCTCTGGAGGGCGATGCAATCTGGAGATATTCCGCACGACCCTGATATTCCGGGTAAAGATCAAGGAATTTACGAAATGCCTTTATCCGGTGCGGCAAACCCTTCGAATAATCGAGACGATCTGCAGATATGATCTGGAAACGCTTCAGCATCTTCCGGCGCATACGTTCCAAATCCACTGCATCGTCGGTTTCGCCGGAAGTTTGGGCAAACTGGTGGACATCAATTCCGATAGGAAAATGTCCGACATGAATTGCTCGATCTCTTACGCGTATTAGTTCTGGTGAAATAATGTCCGCATCGGAGTGCTCCTTGAGATATCGATGGAAATTCTGAACATCATTTACCGTCTGGAATCCAATCAGATCATATTGAAGCAGACAGAACCGCAGCCATTCGTGCCGCGGAACTGCCGAGAATACATCAACGGAAGGAAATGGGATGTGCAGGAAGAAGCCGATCTTGTTCTCACAACCATTTTTGCGCAGTTCCGCAGCCATGGGGATCATATGATAGTCATGAATCCAGATAACATCGTCGGGCTCAAGTTGCGGAACCAGTATTGCAGCAAACCGTTCGTTGACCGATGCATAACTGTCTGCAAATTCGGTCCTGTAGTCCATTAAATCCAGCCGGTAATGAAAGGCCGGCCAAAGCACCTTGTTAGAGAATCCGAGATAGTATTTTTCGTGTTCTTCAGGCGTCAATGACGTTGTCAAGGTGGTGACATTGTCATGCTTCTCGCTTTGGGTTGCCGATGCATCGTCAGCGATGCGCCCGTTCCATCCCATCCAAAGACCGCCTTGGCTCTTCAACGCGTCGACAATTCCAACTGTTAATCCACCCGCCTGCGTTTTCTTGGCGAGATTTGCCGTTCGGTTTGAAACAACAACCAACCGTCCCATAATAAGTCCCTTGCATTTGTGTCAGGTAGGTCCAACCCGTTCAGGCGCAGATGGTTCCCAATTTGATTGGGCAGGGCGATTGAACAATTTGCCTCCTGTAGAGTTGAATTAGAGAAGCTGAACTCAAAAAACGGCAAAAAATATCTATTATGAAACCTGAAATAAAAGACGTACTTCCAACAGACTTGCGTGCATGGGCACTGTTTTTGGACATTGATGGAACGTTGATAGACCTTGCGCCCACACCGAACGGCATCATTGTACCGGAAGTCTTGCCCGAGCACTTATCGTCTCTTTACAAACAGCTTGATGGCGCAATGGCCTTGGTGACCGGGCGCTCTATTGAGTCCGCAGATGCAATGTTTGCGCCGTTTCAATTTCCTATCGCCGGCATGCATGGCTCGGAAGTGAGAGACGGTGTGGGGCATCAGGCGACGAAACTGATCGATCGGCTAGCGCTCGATGAAGCGCGACAGGAGCTTGAAAAGTTAACTCTGCGTTGGCCGCAAACCATCATCGAAGATAAGGGATTGGCCATTGCGGTGCATTATCGGCAAGTGCCAGAGGCAGAAAGAGCCGTGCAGGCAACACTGTCGACAATCCACTCCAAGCTAGGAGACGGATGGAAACTACAGAGCGGCAAGATGGTGGTTGAATTGCTTCCATCCGGCACGGATAAGGGTTCTGCTATTGCAGATTTCATGAGTACGGCACCCTATAAGGGCAGGCGCCCACTAGCCATTGGCGATGATCTTACAGATGAAGCAATGTTCCGGTTTGTCAACGGATCAAATGGTCGTTCTGTCAGAGTAGGCACACCGCTTTTTCAAAGCGATGCGCAATATGAGGTTAATTCGGCAAATGATGTCAGGTCTTGGATTGCAGCCCTAGCCAACTCTTCCGGCTAAAATGAAGAGATTGCCTTACATCAGCGCTCTGTCTGCTTTTCAACCTATTCAGGCACGACACGCCAAATCGTATTACCCACATCATCTGCAACCAACAGCGCACCAGTTTTGGCGATTGCAACGCCGACCGGCCTGCCGAGAGCTTCGTCTTTATCGCTTATAAATCCAGTCAGTATGTCCTTCGGCTCCCCGTTTGGCTTTCCATTAGCGAAGGGTACGTAGATCACTTTGTATCCACTCCTTGGCTTTCTGTTCCATGATCCATGCTGACCAACGAAAGCGCCGCTTTGATATTCCGATCCCAGTAAAGCAGCCGTGTTGAAGGTAAGGCCGAGCGATGCTGTGTGTGGGCCAAGGGCGTAGTCGGGCTTGATAGCTTTCGCGACCAATTCCGGGTTTTGAGGTTTGACCCTGACATCGACGTTCTGGCCGTAATAACTATATGGCCATCCATAGAATCCACCGTCCTTAACTGATGTCATATAGTCCGGCACTAGATCGCTGCCGATTTCATCACGCTCGTTGACAGCTACCCATAATTCGCCGCTGTCAGGATTCCAGGAAATGCCGTTGGGATTACGTAACCCTGAAGCAAATACGCGCTGTTTTCCCGTGGCAAGATCAATTTCCAGAATGCCAGCCCGGTCTTTTTCGGCATCCATACCATTTTCACCAACATTGCTGTTTGAGCCAACGGTTGCATAAAGCTTAGTGCCATCGGCACTTGCAATCACGTCTTTTGTCCAGTGATGATTGATAGGGCCGCCAGGTAGGTCGGCAATTTTTTCTGGCGTAGCCGTGGATTCGGTATCGCCATCTGCATAAGGCACCGCGATAATACTGTCGGCGTTGGCTACGTACAGTTTTCCGTTCGCAAGCGTCATGCCAAACGGCGAATGCAGGCCTTGCAGGAAGGTTTTTCGCATCTCTGCTACGCCATCATTGTCGGCATCTCGCAACAATGTAATGCGATCTGCGCTTTTAACTGTTGCACCGGCCCGTCCCATTACGAGACCCATCACCCAGTTTCGGATACTGAACCCTTGTTCTTCCTTGGCGGGTGCGTTGCTTTCCGCGACGAGAACATCGCCATTTGGAAGGACATGGATCATGCGAGGGTGATCGAGATCTTTGGCTAGCGCATTGACCTTTAACCCTGGTGCGGCTTTCGGCGTGACACCTTCAGGCCATTTACTCGCCTTCGCAATATTCACAGTCGGGATGGGTTTGGGATTAGGCGCTGGGAGCGTGGGATTAGGACCGTAGCCCTGTTCGATTGCGACTGTTGCCGATTCCTGTGAGTAGAAATAGACGCCACCGGCGCCAAGTCCCGCAAGTACAGCAAGTACCAACACAACTTTAGCAAGAGTTTTCATCGATTTATCCTTTGATGGAGAACTACACCATAATGCTCATAAAGCACGAGTGTTCCCTGCCAAATGATTATGCCCCGTGGAACCCGATTGCGACAACAACGTTCAATCCGGACAGGAGACCATAAATGACCGAAACAACATTGCTTACAGATCACCAAGCTATTCAGGATTGGGCCGGGGCTCGCGCGGGTGTGCCTGTCATACGTGACGCGGCGGAGTTAATCGGCATAACTGAACCTGTGCTGATGATAGAATTCGGACAGCAGGCATATGAAGACAATGACGCTAATGGCTCTGACCGGCCAGATGCGTTGGGCAGTCCCCGGTTGGTAGATTGGGATGAATGGTTCGAGCTTTTCGACGAAAAGCAACTCGCGTTGGTCGTGGCAACAGAAGTTGCCGGTCAGCGCGACGAATTTCATGAGCTTGTACGGAGATAATCGAGCGAAAATTTACAGCGTAAAACAAATCCGGGTGTGGGTTGATCCTTGAGGGTTCGGACTGTAAATAGAAGCATTGGATTTTGGATCGTCTGACTTTGTTTTACGCGTTTCGCGCTTCGACAAACTCCTTCTTCAAAACTCGATTAATTAGAGGCTCCTGTGCAAACGGGTGCCAGTTTTTGTTGCTAGACGGAGGTCCATCATGGCCACAGGTACAGTTAAATGGTTCGACTCGACAAAGGGTTTCGGTTTCATTCAGCCAGATGACGGCGGAACAGATGCTTTTGTTCACATCTCAGCGGTTGAGCGCGCTGGATTGCGCAATATAGTTGAAGGCCAGAAGATCAGCTATGAACTGGTTCGCGACAAGAAGTCCGGCAAGATGTCGGCTGATCAGCTCGCGGCTGTATAATAACGACAGCGGTATTCGCTGTCAGCGAATTTCATGCTACGACAAACAGAAAGGCTGGGCTTCATGTCCAGCCTTTCCATCGAACGGCAATTGAAATGCCAATTGTTTGCAACGACAGGACTACTTTCTATTGAAAAATCTTAAAGAATTGAACGACCGCCGCACCGCGGCGATTGAAGCGAAAAAGCTTCTGCTAAAGAAATTTGAATCAGCGCCGAAGGCTGATGATCCAAAAGTCATTGCCAAGCGTGCTGAACGTGAAGCCATCATTGCTGCGCGTGAAGCAAGAAAAGCTGAACGTGACCGTTTGGCCAAACTGGAAGAAGAACGCAAGCTAGCGGAAGCTCAGGCTCGTGCAGAAGCTGCGGCAGCTGAGGCAGAAGCGCAGGCAGCTGAAGCGAAGAATCGTATTGCCAAGGTTCTCTTGGACGAAGCCGAGCGCAAGGCAGAACGTGACCGCCGTTACGCGGCCCGCAAAGCAAAACAGCGCTAAAACAAACCCTTTTCAGCTAGTCCATCGCGTCCCACTGTTCAAAATCGTGGGACGCTTTTGTGTTGTATTTTGTCAAATATAACGCTCGCTATTCTCCGCTTACCGATATATCCATAAAAATATTACGGTGGGACAAAAGAGAGAATTCAAATGAACGTAGAATGGCATAAATGGGTCAAGCGTACGGCGACGGTACTAACGGTTTTTTGGCTGGCGACACCGCTTCAAGTGTGGCCATCTTATGCAGCTGAGAAAGTAACTGTATTTGCTGCTGCGAGTCTGAAAAACGCTATCGATGATGTGGCAGCTGCCTGGAAAGCCGATACCGGTAAGGATGTGACGGCCTCTTACGCTGCGAGTTCAGCATTGGCCAAGCAAATTGAGTCCGGGGCGCCAGCTGATATTTTCATATCCGCTGATTTGGATTGGATGGACTATCTTGCTGAAAAGAAGCTTATCAACGAGGCCACCCGCAAAAGCCTCCTCGGCAACAGCATCGTTCTTGTAGCTCCGAAAGACAATGCTGAACCTGTTGAAATCAAAAAGGGGCTTGATCTGTCAAAGCTTATTGGCGATGGCCGATTGGCTATGGGCGCTGTTGATACTGTACCGGCTGGTAAGTATGGAAAAGCGGCGCTGGAATCCTTGGGTATCTGGCCATCCGTTGAAAGCAGGATTGCCGGTGCGGAAAGTGTACGCGCTGCGTTGCTGCTTGTTTCCCGAGGAGAGGCGCCGTACGGAATTGTCTATAAAACCGATGCTGCGGCTGACAAGGAAGTGGCTATCGTCGGCACATTTCCTGAAGATAGCCACAAGCCGATCGTCTATCCAATAGCGGTTCTGGCAGACAGCAAGAATGCTGATGCCATTTCACTGCTCGATTATATAAAATCCGACAAAGCTGTGCCACTGTTCGAGAAACAGGGTTTCACTGTATTGAAGTAATGGCTGGCTCCGGTTGAGAGCTTTGCAAAAATGATAGCGAGCTCTCGATTGGATTGGTTTTCGTTAAGCAAAGAGGAATGGACGGCGGTTCACCTTAGTTTACGCATTGCCAGTGTGGCAATGATTGCCAGTTTGCCTTTTGGTATTGCCGTTGGTTTGTTATTGGCCAGAGGCCGTTTTTGGGGAAAGTCTCTTTTAAACGGCCTTGTTCACCTTCCACTCATTTTGCCGCCAGTCGTTACCGGATTTATTTTGCTCGTCCTTTTTGGCAGAAGAGGGCCCGTAGGTGCGTTTCTGGCCGAGCATCTCGGAATCGTTCTTTCTTTTAAATGGACCGGTGCCGCGTTGGCCTGTGCTGTCATGGGCTTTCCGTTAATGGTCCGAAGTATACGCCTTTCAATAGAGGCGGTGGATCGGGGATTGGAAGACGCAGCTTCTACGCTGGGCGCAAGCCCTGTCTGGGTCTTTCTGACGGTAACTTTGCCTTTGGTTTTGCCGGGCATCATTGCGGGAATGATCCTCTCATTTGCCAAGGCCATGGGAGAGTTTGGCGCAACAATCACCTTTGTTTCGAATATTCCCGGCGAAACACAGACCCTATCTGCAGCGATCTACACGTTCACCCAAGTACCCGGCGGGGACGCCGGGGCATTCAGATTGACCATTATTTCTGTGATCATTTCCATGGCTGCCCTCATGGCTTCGGAATTCATGGCCTATCTCGTTGGGCGTAAAGTGACAGCATCATGAGGCTGGAATTTGAAGCACGTGGTAAATTGGGCGCTTTTCAGCTGGATGTGGCATTTACGTCTGATGGCGGCGTAACTGCGTTATTCGGGCCATCCGGTTCAGGAAAAACTTCAGTAATACGTATGCTCGCGGGTTTGAGTCGACCGGATGAAGGGCGCATCATTTTCGATGGCGAGGTGGTCGTTGATACCAGCAGGAAAGTATATATTCCCCGCCATAAACGTCAATTTGGTGTTGTTTTTCAGGATGATAGATTGTTTCCCCATTTATCGGTCAGCCAAAACCTCAAATATGGCCGATGGTTCGCCGGAAAATCCAGGCACGTTGATAATTTTCATACCGTCGTTGATTTGCTTGGATTGAATGCTTTGCTTGATCGTCGCCCGGGGAATCTCTCGGGTGGTGAAAAACAGCGCGTCGCCATTGGCAGGGCGCTTCTTTCATCGCCGCGGCTATTGTTGATGGATGAGCCGCTTGCAGCATTGGATGAAGCGCGAAAAGAGGAGATCTTGCCCTATCTTGAGGCACTCCGTGATCGGATGAATATTCCGATCATTTATGTCAGCCATTCTGTGCGGGAGGTTGCGAGGTTGGCCGACAAAGTTGTCGTTCTCGCAAATGGTAGTGTTGGTGCGGCGGGTGAGGTCGCTGATGTCTTGAATCAATCTTCTGTTTCGTCCGTGCAGGGCAGGAAAGAAGCGGGGACACTGATAGAAGGAAAGGTTACGCGGTACGATCCAAAGCATAATCTGAGCACGATTGAAGCCAATTCCTCTCAATTGTTCATTTCCGGTGCCGACATTGGCGTCGGAAAAACAATACGAATGTATATTTTGGCAAAAGATGTGATGCTTTCGACAATTCATCCTCAAGGCATAAGTGCTCTCAACGTTCTTGAAGGAAAAATTACATCTATACTTTCCAACAGCGAAGGAACCATGGATGTTCATATTGACTGCCGTGGGACGCCCTTGCTTTCCCGGATAACAACGCTTGCCAGTGAGCACTTGTCATTACGGCAGGGAATGACGGTTTTTGCGATTATAAAAACGGTGGCGCTGGAGCCTCGATAGGTCGTTCTTGTTTTGAAAGACGCGAAGGCGTACATACGACCAGTCGGTTATATCTGGAAAGAATGATGAAGGTAGCGCGAGAAGACATAGTCAAAGCCGCTCGGGAGCTTTTTCGGCAATATGGTTATGCCGGAGCGTCCATGCAGGCTTTGGCAACCAATGTCGGGTTGCAAAAAGCAAGCCTTTATATGCGATTTGAAAACAAGGAAGCGCTGGTTCCCGAGGTCATGGCTCTTACTTTGGCTGAGACATTTGGCGATCCCGCACTGGATAATCCGGACTGGCGCATAGCTTATGCGGCGGCATTGCAGTGCATGGCATCTGGCCTGATTGAATCCAGACGCTGCGTGGGACTGCATTTGGCTTACGGGGTTACAGATGAAACGCCCGAGGCGAGGGAAGCGGTCCGGGGGTTCTTTTTGGGATCCCGGAACAGATTGAAGGACATTCTCGCAGTTGGAATTGGAGTAGAGCGTGCCGAACAGATGGCGACAGATGCGCTGTTGCGTCTTGAAGGTGCAACATTATGGTTGGCATCAATGGGTGATGCAGCCCCAATGGAACGCGCTGTTACAGCATTAATCGCTGAAGCTGATGCCGCTTCGTTGGAATAAGGCCTCCAATTGGAATCCAGATTGCAGGTATCTTCCAGTTGCGCGCTTTAAATGGGCAGACTTTCCAAGGCTTTGGCAATGCGCGAATATTCTGATTTTTCAACGGGAAGTATCGGGCGTGGTGGCTTGCAACTCGTTAATTCCAGTATTTCTGCCGCCGCATACATGACACGAAGGCTTGTTAGCTCCTTGAACAGGTCCCATAGGGGTTGAAACAGCCCGTCAATTCGTTTGACTTCATCCTGATTCAGGCTCTGCGCCGCACGCGCTAGTGCCAAGCATGGAACGGGCAAAAGGCCGCCTGCCACGCTGTACCAAGCATCTCCACCAGCCAGTAGCGCATTGGCGGCAAACCAGTCGCCACTGAACCCAACAGAAAAATCAGAAGGTACAGCATCGCGAAGAGGCTTGATCACAGCCGCCATTTCGGATGCCGGGGCGCCAGGGTTTTTGAGGGCCACTATATTGTCAATTCCTGACAATCGCTCAATCAGCGAAACAGAAAAGGTAAAATGAGTGGTCGTGGGATTGTTATAGATGCACAGCGGGAGGCCGGTTGCACCAGCTACCGAAGCGTAGTGCTGAAAGACTTCCTCGTCATTCAATGGGGTATATGAGACAGGTGCAAGAAGAAGTCCCGAAGCGCCTGCCTGTTCAGCATCTTTCGCGAATTGTTCGGCAGCGTCGGTCCGTAAAGCTCCTACACCGACGATAATGGGAGTTTCGGAACCTGCAATGTTCGTAGCAATCTCGAAGGCGCGCTGTCGTTCCGCCCGGTCGAGATACATATATGTCCCGGTACTTCCGATGAGGCCTATGGAATCGACGCGCGCATCAGCAAGGCGAGCGATGACCTTTGAAAGACTGCTCTCATCTACACGTCCGCTGGAATCACATGGCGTAATCGGGAAAGCGGACAGTCCGTGGAAAATCGATGAACTCATGCTGCTGTCCTGAATACTGTTCAATGTCTTGGTGGGATGTTTGCTTGCGGTCAGAAAATGACGCCCAGAGTTTTATATTGCTATCTGTTATTCATGAGTCTGGCAAACTGCGAAGAATGACAGGCAAGGATTAACTTTGGTGTTTAGCTTTCATCGCTGGCACTCATGGATGCGCCGGGCCGGTAGAGCAATATCTCACGGATTTCATAGACAGCAGTTGGGTTTGCGCGGCGCAATTGGCGAGCCGTTTCCACAGCAGCGTCAAGTGACGGACAATCAACCACATAGAGACCCAATAGCTGTTCCTTGGTTTCGGCAAATGGACCATCGACGACCATACCAGCATCTTTGCCGCGTAAAGTTACAGCACGCCCTGTCGGGCCAAGCCGCGCAGCAGGCCCCAATGTTTTCTCGCGAACAAGACGCTCATTGAGCTCAAGCAGATCCGCCATAAGCGCGGCATCTTCCTCCTTGGTCCATGACGCGACAACTTCTTCTTCGTGATAGGCCAGAATTGCGTAGAACATGAATTGCGTCCCTTTTAGCTTACTGACAATGAATTTAGTTGGTCTGGGTGGCTTCGCATAAAGGCAAGAGCAATCAAATGAAATAGGCTTCCCAAGAAGGAAGCCCATTTCTTATCATTCCTGTTTGCAACTACAAGCTGTCAACTGCAGCCACTTGTGCTTCCGCAGGTGTCACACTTGAGGCAGGTTCCATTACGCACCATCGTGAAGTTCGAGCACTCGGAGCAGCTGTCACCCGTATAACCCTGCATCATTGATTTGATGCGGCGGTCAGAGATCACTTTCTTTGCTGCAGCTTTGGCCTCTTCGGCAGCCGTTTCTGCAGCTGTATCCTCGAACAATGCTGCAGAAGGACTTGTCTCAGCAGCAGCTTCCTTCGTCTGCTCCTCATAATCGCGTTTGAAGCCGGTCGATTCCTGAGTTGCAATGGCAATCGCGGGTTTTGTAGCGAGCGCCGCTGTAGAACGGCTGGCAAGGGTCGTGACATTTGATGACGCAGTTGCCTTGGGCGCGCTTACCGTGCCTGTTCCCCCTGCGTTACTAAAACCCTTTGGATCTGCCTTGGTCGGAGAAACGACAGTCAGAGAAGCGCCGCGGGTCAAACCTTTTGAGACGGGTTCCGCCTTGCCTTCCGAGATACCTCGTCCAAGGGAAGTATTGGAAAAATCCGACTGATCGACATGAGCAAGGTCGTGACGATCCAGGTATGAGACGGCCAATTCACGGAACAGATAATCAAGGATCGACGTTGCGTTCTTGATTGCATCATTGCCCTGAACCATTCCGGCTGGCTCGAATTTAGTGAAGGTGAATGCTTCAACATATTCTTCGAGCGGAACGCCATATTGCAGGCCGAGCGAGATTGCGATGGCAAAGTTGTTCATCATTGCCCGGAAGGCAGCGCCTTCCTTATGCATATCGATAAAGATTTCGCCAAGACGACCATCGTCAAATTCACCCGTCCGCAGATAGACCTTGTGACCGCCGACGACTGCCTTCTGGGTATAACCCTTACGACGGTTCGGCAATTTTTCACGATCATGGATATATTTTTCTACGATACGCTCGACGATTTTTTCCGTTACCTGAACAGCACGAGCCGCCGCCGGCGCTTCAACATAAGCTTCGATTGCATCATCTTCATCCTCGTCCTCATCGGCGAGCAATGAAGCATTAAGCGGCTGAGAGAGCTTTGAACCATCGCGGTAAAGCGCATTTGCCTTCAGCGCCAATTTCCAGGACAACATATAGGCTGATTTGCAATCCTCGACAGTTGCTTCATTGGCCATATTGATGGTTTTGGAAATTGCTCCGGAAATAAACGGCTGTGCAGCGGCCATCATGCGAATATGGCTGTCCACCGAGAGGTAACGCTTACCGATCTTGCCACATGGATTGGCGCAATCAAACACTGGATAATGCTCTTCCTTCAGGAAAGGCGCACCTTCCAGTGTCATTGCACCGCAAATGTGCACGTTGGCAGCTTCGATTTCCTTCTTGGAGAAGCCAAGCGCTGGCAATATCTCGAATGACATATCGCTGAGCTGCTCATCCGTGAAGCCCAGTACATTCTTGGCAAAATCTTCGCCGATGGTCCATTTGTTGACCGCAAACTTGATATCAAAAGCTGATTTCAGTGCGGTATTGAGCGTTGCGATGATCTCGTCTGTAAAGCCTTTGGCCTTGAGTGAACCCGGATTGATCGCTGGAGCTTGATTAAGGTTACCGTGACCGACGGCATAAGCTTCGATCTCAGCAATCTGACTCTCGGAATATCCAAGCGTGCGCAAGGCTTCAGGAACGGCACGATTGATGATCTTGAAATAGCCACCGCCGGCAAGCTTCTTGAATTTGACGAGTGCAAAGTCCGGCTCGATACCTGTCGTATCGCAATCCATGACCAGGCCGATTGTGCCTGTCGGTGCAATAACCGTAGCCTGCGCATTGCGGAAACCGTGCTTTTCGCCCAGCTCCAGCGCTTTGTCCCAAGCAGATTTAGCGTGAGTGATAAGGTCCTGATCCGGGCAATGATTTGCAATCAGTGCCACCGGGTTTACAGCAAGACCTTCATAACCCTGCTTTTCGCCATGAGCCGCACGGCGATGATTGCGAATGACGCGCAACATGTTGGCTGCGTTTGGCGCATATCCAGAGAAAGCGCCAAGCTCTTTGGCCATTTCAGCCGACGTCGCATAAGAGATGCCTGTCATGATGGCGGTGAGGGCGCCGCCAATCGCGCGACCCTCATCGCTGTCATACGGAATACCGGAGGTCATCAGCAGGCCACCAATGTTGGCATAGCCAAGACCAAGAGTGCGATATTCATAGGATAGCTTGGCGATTTCCTTTGAGGGGAACTGGGCCATCATGACGGAAATTTCCAGAACGATTGTCCACAGGCGAGCGGTGTGTTCATAGCCTGTGATATCGAACTTCCCATCCTTGCCGCGATATGTCAGCAGGTTGATTGATGCAAGGTTACATGCCGTGTCATCAAGGAACATATATTCCGAGCAAGGGTTGGAGGCACGGATCGGACCTGCCGCCGGGCACGTATGCCAATCGTTCATTGTTGTGTTGAAGTGAAGACCCGGATCAGCTGAAGCCCAAGCGGCATAGCCAATTTTTTCCCACAGATCGCGGGCTTTCAGGGTCTTCATAACCTTGCCGTCTTTACGGGCTGTCAGGTTCCAATCGCCGTCATTTTCAACTGCACGCAGGAACTCGTCTTTCAAGGAAACCGAGTTGTTGGAGTTCTGGCCAGCAACTGTCAGATAGGCTTCAGAATCCCAATCCGTGTCATAGGTCTTGAAGTCGATATCGGTATAGCCCTGTTTGGCAAACTGGATAACGCGCTGAATATAATTTTCGGGGACCTGGTTTTTCTTGGCAGCCTTGATTTCGCGCTTTAAAGCAGGGTTCTTCAAGGGCTCGAAGCAATCGCCATTGTCGGCTTCGCAATTGACGCAAGCCTTCATGATTGCGGTCAGATGCTGCTTGACGATCTTGGAGCCGGTAACGAGAGCCGCTACCTTCTGCTCTTCCTTCACTTTCCAGTCGATATAATCTTCGATGTCAGGGTGATCGACGTCAACGACAACCATTTTTGCGGCGCGTCTTGTTGTGCCGCCTGATTTGATTGCTCCGGCAGCGCGATCACCGATTTTCAGAAAAGACATAAGGCCGGAGGAGCGTCCACCGCCTGAAAGCTTCTCACCTTCGCCCCGCAGATACGAGAAATTCGAGCCCGTGCCTGAGCCATATTTGAACAAACGCGCTTCACGGACCCAAAGATCCATAATGCCGCCTTCGTTGACCAGATCATCAGCAACAGACTGAATAAAGCAGGCATGGGGCTGCGGGTGTTCGTAGGATGATTTTGATTTGGTCAGTTTGCCGGTTTCAGGATCGACATAATAATGTCCTTGTCCCGGACCATCGATACCATAGGCCCAATGTAGCCCGGTGTTGAACCATTGCGGGGAATTGGGTGCAACGCGCTGGGTAGCCAACATGTAGGCAAGCTCGTCGCGAAAGGCGAGGGCATCAGCTTCGCTGTCGAAATATTTGCCTTTCCAGCCCCAATAAGTCCACGTACCAGCCAGACGATCAAAAACCTGGCGTGCGTCCATTTCAGAGCCATAGCGCTCGTCTGCAGGTAAAGCAGCCAAAGCTTCTTCGTCGGCGACGGAGCGCCACAGCCATGACGGGACAGAGTTTTCTTCAACCTTTTTGAGCTTGGCAGGAACGCCGGCTTTGCGAAAATATTTCTGCGCCAGAATATCGGCAGCCACCTGACTAAACTGGGCTGGAACATCAATATTTTCGAGACGGAACACAACTGAACCGTTCGGATTCTTGATTTCGCTTGTGGCTACGCGAAATTCCAAATCCGCGTAAGCAGATTGGTTCTCTTTTGTAAAACGCCGTTCGATCCGCATTTCTTTGGTCCTTGTCTCTATATATAGTGTTCAACCGGCGCTATGTGAAGTGATAAGCGTGCCATGAACACGATCCTACTGACACTGGTTCAAATGTCTGAAGCCAGCTGCTTGCACCCTGAACTGTTTTCAATGCGATTGAGCACATGAAACTTCGATCAGGTGAGTTATCCGATGTCTGTCTTGCGATTCTTGCCCCTTAAGGACTGTCACAGTATCTGGTAGGAATTCTGCCTGCAAACACTAAATATAGTATTAACAAGAGAAAAATCCAACCCCGCGAACAATCCTTTTGCCCCTCCGTAAGTCAAAAGTCTACCGTTCGTGTTTCCGTATGAAAACAGCGTCTAAGGCATTGTTCAAACTGGAAAAAGAGACCGGCTACCAACACTCCGGTCACGCTACTAACGCAACGGTCTCCTATAAAAAGTGACTCGCGTCTGGGCGTCAAGAAATAGTTTCTTACAAATTTATGACCGCAACATCTTGTGTGTCACATATGTGGATAACGGGGAGTAATTACTTAGTCGCATTGCCAACGGCACATCACTTCGGATGATGGATTTTCTTGGAGTTGTAGCGGCGATCAGCGGGGGATACGGTAGGGGTCAAAACTCATCAAAAGAGCTTTGAGTTCGGGCTCTTCGACACGTAATGCAGATTCCTCAATACTTACCCATTCAAGTCGACGTTCACCCCGTTCAGGCCACTTCTTTTCCTGATGAGAAAACTCCAGTGGGAAAACATCAACAATGAAATCGCCAATTTCTCCTTCGCACATATCATCTTTTTCATAACGATAGGTTCCGACAGAGAACGGACTGACGTCGCCTCTAACGCCAGCCTCTTCATATGCTTCCGCCTCAGCAGAGCAGGCATAGGTCTTTCCGACCTGCGGCCATCCTTTCGGCAATACCCAGCGACCGGTACCACGGCTGGTGATAAGGAGAATTTCGGGGACGTCCTTTTTGAGCCTGTAAACAAGCGCAGCAACTTGCCGGACCCGGCCATCAGGCATCTCGGTCCGTTTTGCAGTAACCAGCTCATCTTTGTAGACTATATTCAAGGCTCCACTCATTCTTTCTTGTGTTTTCAGCAAGTTTGAACCGATTCGTGCAAATCGCAATTGATTACCGGCTACAGTTTTTTGCTTAAACGCGACTTGTGACATTTTTTTGAACAGCAGTGCAAAAAAAACACAACTATGAATGGTGGCTAGTTGTTCCCCAACTTTATTGAATTACTCTTTGACTGAGTCTTTATCGGTTTTAGGGGGAGGCGATTACCCCTTGTGACCTTTGGTGATTGGTTCTTGATAAGTCAGACCCATATCCCAAGGGAAGTAAATCCAGGTGTCCTGCGAAACTTCAGTAACAAATGTATCGATAAGCGGGCGACCTTTTGGCTTGGCGTAGACCGTGGCAAAATGTGCTTTCGGCATCATTGCGCGAACGATAGCCGCTGTTTTGCCCGTGTCGGTTAGATCATCAATAACCAGAATACCTTCGCCGCCATCTTCCAGAAGGCGTGCATCAACGTCCTTGAGAACCTTAAGCTCTCCTTGCTCGTCATAGTCGTGGTATGAGGCGATACAAACTGTCTCGATCATTCGGATGCCTAATTCCCGGCAGATGATTGCAGCCGGAACGAGGCCGCCTCGAGTGATGGCGACCATAGCCCGCCATTCACGCTGCATGCCGGCAACACGCCATGCCAACGCACGCGCATCGCGGTGAAACTGATCCCAGGAAACCGGAAAAGCTTTGTCGGGCAGGGACATGGGATGCACTCCATAAATCAAGCGAGGAAGCGGGAAACCGCGAGGAATGCAATTCGCAATAGCGGGAAAAGCTAGCTCATGGCAAGCAGCTTGCACTGTTTACCCACGCTTACTGTATTTTTAACCGGTCCTTTGGCCCATGTTATCGTGACATGAGCGTAAGGCATGGCATATCGGCCATGATTGAAGTTGTTACGCCGCCAAACACCCATTCCTTCAGGCGGGACTGGCTATAAGCGCCCATGACGAACAGATTTGCTCCATTGTCTGCAATTCTGCGGCGCAGGATTTTATCGGTGGACTCACCGTTGGAATCGATAGTTGACGGATTAACGTTCACACCGTGACGCCGAAGCGCGTCTGAAAGTGGTGTGCCGGGTATATCGACATTGGGATCGTTGGATTTTCTGGGGTCTACCCAAAGAATATCAACGCTTTCTGCCTTGATCAGTAATGGCAGGGAGTCGAATGCTGCGCGTGAGGCTTCCCGCTTGCCGTTAAATGCAACGACTACACGGTCAATCTTTTCCGGAAGCGGTGTTTTGTAGGGCACGAACAACACGGGTCGTCCACTTTCCATGACCAGCGGGTCGGTCACATCATTGACGCTGTCGGGATCATTCGGATCAGGTTGCCCGGCGATAATGATATCCGCTCGTAAAGCGCTTTGAGTAACACCTGCTGATGGACTGCTGCTTTCAGAGCGCACAATGCGGAATTCATGTGAGATTGCTGTTTTTGCCATTTCTGCATTGAAGGCGGATGTAATAGCGGCAGCATTCTCTTTATGCCGTTGTTCGTGTGCTTCAAACAAAGTGGTATCGGCAAAACCGGTCGGGTCGGCATAAACAATAGGTGAAGGAACCGTATAAAGGCCGATAATATGGGTTCGCTCACTCGATGACGCGATCAATCTCGCCGCACCAATGACCCGTTTTGCTTCCCGTTCACTACGAATGAAAGCGATGATCGTGCGAAATGCCATTTTGGCCTCCATTGTCTTTGAGTCATCGAACCATGGCTGGCTACAGTATACAACCAGAATAGGCTAAGCGTCAGCGCGGAAGTTGCGTTGCCTCCAGATTTGCAATCATAGCCTTCACAGCTTCCACGGCAGATGTCAGTTTGGCCGCATCACGAGCTCGAACAACGAGTTCTGTGGAAAAACGGCCATTTTCGTATTTTGGATATGATCCGATGATCGTCTCAGGATTCTCCGTTTGGATATTGCCAAGAGGAACGGCAATCGATCCCTCGCCAAACGGGCAGTTTACAGATTGCGATAGCAATTGGGTTCCCACGCGCAATGTAGGGATTACATTGTCCAGCATTGCCTGAAAAATGGATGGAACGCCGGCCATTACATACACATTTTCGAGATTGAAGCCGGGAGCGGTTGAGACCGGATTATCGATGTGAACTGCCCCCCTTGGCATGCGCGCCATACGCTGGCGGCTTTCCGTGAACTCCATGCCTCTTGAAGCGTAACTATCGCCCATTATCTTCATTGCCTTTGCGTCGTGCTCGCATGGCACCCCAAAAGCTTTGGAAATAGCATCGGCAGTGATGTCGTCATGGGTGGGTCCGATGCCGCCGGAAGTGAAAACATAGTCATAGCGCTGGCGCAAAGCATTCAACGCCTCTACGATGCGGGCTTGTTCGTCAGGAACAATGCGGACCTCCTCCAAATCAATCCCAACAGCAGTCAGAATGTCGGCGAGATGGCCGATATTCTTGTCTTTGGTCCGGCCGGACAGCAATTCGTCACCAATCGCGAGCATCGCTGCCGTTACAATCTCACTCTTTTCGGTCATGGAAAGACTCCTGATGGGAAATGGAACGTAGTTCCCGAAACGGATAGCCGCAAGCCCGCTTGATGAAGGCTTTCCAGCTTGACGTGTGTTCTCAACACATTGTGAAACAACAAAAAACCCGGCTAAAGCCGGGTTCATGTTGGTGCGGACGGCGGGACTTGAACCCGCATGACCTATGGCCGACAGATTTTAAGTCTGTTGTGTCTACCGATTTCACCACGTCCGCGCGGTTATGCTTTTCAACGGTTCAATCGATTCCGTCAACGGTGTTTTGCATTAGTTTTTGCATTGGTGAAGTCAGGATGGCTTGCCTGAAACGGCTTGCCACCCTCAGATTTGAATTAATCCTCGACAAACACCTCATCGCGCTTCTTGCGAATGCTTGGCAGCAGAACCACAACGAGCACCGCCGCTGCAAGCAACAACAGTGTCAAACTGATCGGCCGTGTGACGAATGTCGTAGCATCGCCGCGTGACATGATCATTGCCCGCCGCAGATGCTCTTCGAGAAGCGGACCCAATACAAAGCCTAGCAACAAGGGGGCCGGTTCGCAGCGAAGCTTTGCCAGCACATAACCGATCAATCCGAAGAATGCGACCGCATAGAGATCGAAAACATTGGAGTTAACGCTGTAGACGCCAATGGAACAGAACGCGATGATTGCTGGAAACAGCATATAGTAGGGGATGGTCAGGAGTTTTACCCATAGACCGATCAGCGGCAGATTCAGCAGGATCAGCATAAGATTGCCGATCCACATCGATGCGATGATACCCCAAAAAAGTGCAGGCTGTTCCGTCGCCACATTTGGTCCGGGCACGATGCCTTGAATGATCATCGCACCGATCATTAGTGCCATAACCGGATTTGCAGGAATACCAAGCGTCAACATTGGAATGAACGATGTTTGGGCACCGGCATTGTTGGCTGACTCAGGCCCTGCAACACCCGCAACGGCACCTTTACCGAACTCTTCAGGTGTCTTGGACATGCGTTTTTCAACGGTATAGGAGGCAAAGGAAGCAAGAATGGCACCGCCACCTGGCAATATTCCAAGAGCAGAGCCAATTGCGGTGCCGCGCAATATCGGCGCCGTCATTTCCTTCCAATCCTGTTTGGTTGGCCAAAGATTGGTGACCTTCTTGATCATGACATCGCGGTCATGTTCATTTTCAAGGTTGCGAAGAATTTCCGCAATACCAAACACACCGACCGCCAGAGCAACGAAGTTCAGCCCATCGGAAAGTTCAAGAATGCCTAAGTTGAATCGAGGCGTACCGGTGTAAATATCTGTTCCGACAAGGCCGAGAAGCAGTCCGAGAACCACCATCCCGAGTGCTTTCACGACTGAGCCATGGGCAAGGGCAATGGAAGAAACGAGACCGACAATCATCAGCGAGAAATATTCGGCAGAACCGAACTTCAAGGCTATGGCTGTGAGCGGCGGCGCGAAGACAGCGACCAATACCGTGGAAACAGTTCCGGCGAAGAACGAACCGATGGCCGCAATTGCCAGCGCCGCACCCGCTCGCCCTTTCCGTGCCATTTGATATCCATCAATGGCGGTGACGGCTGATGACGATTCACCCGGCATATTAATCAGGATAGCCGTGGTGGAGCCGCCATATTGAGCGCCGTAATAGATTCCCGCCAGCATGATCAGCGAAGAAACAGGCTCCAGCTGGAACGTAATAGGCAGCAACATGGCAATCGTTGCCGTCGCACCGATACCGGGCAATACGCCGATCAGTGTGCCAAGGATAACGCCTACGAGGCAGAAGAACAGGTTCCATGGAGCACCGGCAGTGGTGAAGCCGAGGACGAGGTTGTTAAAGAGTTCCATGATGCGTCCTCACTGTCCGAGCCAAGGGCCGAAACGGCGGAATGGCAGCCCCAATGCATAACTGAAGACAACAACGGAGAAGATCGTCAGCCCCCCCACGAGAAGCAACGCCATACCGGGTCGCATTTTCGTGCTGGCGAAAGCCGCAATCAATGCTGTCAAAAACAATGATGGTACAAATCCAAGACCACGGACAGTCAGGCCGAAGAAAACAGGTGCCGGAAGGATGAACAACATCCCGCGCCATGCAATGGGTCCCATCGGCTCGTGTTCGATTTGCGTTCCCTGAATGATCACGATGATTCCAAGAATCACGAGTATTCCTGCCAGAACAAACGGGAAATAACCGGGCCCCATTCGAACGGCCGTACCCAGTTCGAGCCCATATGCCTGTACCGCAAAAAACAGGCCCACAAGAATAAATAATGCACCGCAAACAATGTCGCGTGAACTGAAATTCAAGGATTTCATATATCCCCCAATCGCCGTTTTCCGACGTTTCTTAAAATGGAAAGGACCGGGGCATTTTCGTGCCCCGGCTAATGCTGAATTAGTCTGCGTATTGGCCGGCAGCCTCAATAATTGGCTTCCAGCGTGCTACTTCACTCTCCAGCTTTGATTTCAAACCTGCAGGTGTAGCTTCGGCATCAGTTACAGGAACTGTGCCAAGTTCGGCAAAACGCGCGATAATGTTCGGATCCTTGAGGGCCTTTTGCAGTGATGCAGACAATTTCTCGGTAACTTCTGTTGGCGTGCCCTTTGGCGCGTAGATACCGTGCCAGATGCCGACCTGCATGCCGGGAAGACCAGCCTCTTCTACAGTCGGAACATCTGGAAGAGCGTCGAGACGCTTTGCGGATGTCACCGCATAGGCTTTGATCGTGCCGCCTTTGATCTGCTTGGTAGTGTTTGTGGTCTGGTCGCACATGAGATCGACCTGTCCACCCAGCAAATCAGTCATTGCAGGTCCGGTTCCCTTATAAGGAACGGTAACGAGCGGAACCTTGATCTCGTTCATGAACAACATGCCGCACAGATGCGAAGCAGCACCAATGCCAGCGTTTGCAAGGCTGATCTTGTCGGCGTTGGCTTTCACATACTCAACGAGGCCTTTCAGGTCTTTCGCTTCGAAATCTTTCTTGGAGACAATTGTCATCGGTACGTCGGTCACAAGGCCAACATATTCAAAGGCATTGAGCGTATCATAGGGCAGTTTGCGGTAAAGTGTTGCGCTGGTTGCCATACCAATGTGATGCAGAAGCAATGTATATCCATCGGCTTCGGCCTTTGCGACCTGCGATGCACCCAAGGTTCCACCCGCACCGCCCACATTCTCCACGAGAATTTGCTGTCCAAGATCTTTTGACATGGTTTCAGCGACAAGGCGGGTAACCGTATCGGTAGGGCCGCCTGCAGCGAATGGCACGACCATTGTAATATTGCGTTCAGGATAACCTTGAGAAAATGCAGTGCTTGACGCCAAAGCAAAAGTAGCTGTGGCTGCCAGCGAAATGAGTATCTTGCGCATCAAATGTTCCTCCCAGAATATGGCTTGTTAGTAGATTTTCGCTTTCTTTTACTGAACGATATTGCCGGCTGCCTCCACGGTTCAGCAGAATCTCATTCAATTCGTCGTTAATTCTCTATCGGAGGCAAGCGCAGGCAGTATGTCAAGCATTTCATGGGCTTCGCATAAATTTTTGAGAAAATCTCTTGCGGTGGAGTGCTCAATGCCATTTTCGTATATGCATGCATGACATATGAAAAGGCGATGCGAGGTTATTGAATGTCGAAGCAGGATAAAGCCGCCAAAAGGCCGGACAGCTGGACGCAATCAGCACCGCTGCTGGTGGATGTCGCCATGGGACGCCGCCCAGCAGACCTGGTGGTACGAAATGGCCGCTTGGTTAGCGTATATTCCGGTGAGATCATTGCGGGGATTGATATCGCGATCATAGTCGGCCGATTTGCTTTTGTCGGCCATGGTGCCGAACATTGCATCGGCTCTAAAACCAAAGTCGTTGATGCGGCTGGCCGTTATCTGGTCCCGGGCCTTTGTGACGCTCATATGCATGTCGAAAGCGGCATGGTTACAGTTACGGAATTCACGCGCGCCGTCATTCCTCACGGTACTACCTCCATGTTTATAGACCCGCACGAGATCGCCAATGTGCTGGGGCTTGAAGGTGTTCGCCTGATGCATGATGAGGCATTGGGCATGCCCATCAATGTGCATGTACAGATGCCGAGCTGTGTTCCTTCTGCACCCGGTCTGGAGAATGCTGGAGCAGCAATCAGCCCGGAAGATGTAGCTGAAGC
The DNA here is from genome assembly GCF_000282595.1 of Phyllobacterium sp. YR531. Lineage (GTDB taxonomy): Bacteria > Pseudomonadota > Alphaproteobacteria > Rhizobiales > Rhizobiaceae > Phyllobacterium. The sequence goes on along the minus strand of NZ_AKIZ01000023.1, from coordinate 66,391 downwards.
CATGACGTGGCCTAATATTGTCGGGCTGGGTGAAGTCATGAATTTCCCCGGTGTTGCCAATAATGATGCGACCATGCGAGGCGGTATCGATGCCACGGTTAAAGCCGGAAAAACTGTTGGCGGACATTTCGCATCGCCGGAACTCGGCCGCGCGTTCCATGGATATGTCGCTGGCGGTCCCGAGGATGATCACGAGGGCACACGCATGGAAGATGCCATGGCGCGCGTGCGGCAGGGTATGCGTGCCATGCTTCGCCTTGGCTCAGCCTGGTATGATGTGGCGAGCCAGATCAAGGCTGTAACCGAGCAGGGGCTTGATCCTCGTAATTTCATCTTGTGCACTGATGACAGTCATTCCGGTACGCTGGTCAATGACGGGCATATGGACCGTGTTGTAAGACACGCAATTGCTCAAGGGTTAAAGCCCGTCACGGCAATCCAGATGGCGACCTTGAATACAGCCCAGCATTTTCGGCTGGAGCGGGAGATTGGGTCAATTACGCCAGGGCGTCTGGCGGATTTTCTGATCGTATCTGATCTTCCGAATCTCGTCATAGATCGCGTCTACGCGCGAGGCGTGCACATGGCGGAAAAGGGGAAGCTGATTGCGGATATTCCTGCTTATGACTATCCCTCATTTGCCAAAAACACGATCAAGCTTGGCAAGAAACTAAAATCCAGGGACTTTGACATCAAGGCTCCAAAGCCCGGAAAACATGTTACTGCGCGCGTGATAGGTGTGATTGAAAATCAGGCACCAACCAAGGCGCTCGAGGCCGATCTGTCGGTTTCTGATGGAGTTGTGCAAATGGATAGGCGCAATGATGTCTGCCAGATTGCGCTTGTGGAACGTCATCGGGGCACCGGTGCGGTGGTAAACGGGTTTGTCTCGGGCTTTGGCTATACTTTAGATTGCGCAATGGCGTCGACCGTAGCTCATGACAGCCATCACATGATCGTTGTGGGCACCAATAAGGAAGACATGGCCAAAGCTGCCAATCGACTTGGTGAAGTCGGTGGAGGTGTGGTGCTGTTTTCCAAAGGACGTGAATTGGCTCTTGTCGAGATGCCGATAGCGGGTTTGATGTCGGAGCAGCGTGCTGAAGTGGTGGCAGCAAAGGCGGACAAGCTGGTCAATGCCATGCGAGCCATGGGATGCAGCCTGAACAATGCTTACATGCAGCACTCGCTATTGGCGCTGGTTGTCATTCCGGAATTGCGTATTTCCGATGTCGGGATTATCGATGTTCGAACGTTCGAAAAGGTTGATTTATTTCTATGACTGCTTTTGCCAAGGCTGTTGCCCAAGCAACCACAAAAATGCGTACGCTGTTTCCAGAAACACCGCTCCAACTCAATCACTATCTTTCGCAGAAATACGGTGCGCAAATCTGGCTGAAGCGGGAGGATTTATCGCCTGTCCGTTCGTATAAGATCAGGGGTGCGTTTAATTTCATTTCGCATTATCTGAACACAAACAAGTCCGGAGAGGCCATTTTTGTTTGTGCTTCTGCTGGTAATCACGCCCAGGGATTTGCCTTCATATGTCGGCATTTTGGCAAGAAGGGCGTTGTCTTCATGCCAGTCACGACACCGCAGCAGAAAATCGACAAGACGCGGAGTTTCGGCGGCGAGTTTATCGAGATTCGTCTGGTTGGCGATATTTTCGACCAGTGCTATGCGGCGGCGCGCGAGTTTGAAGCTCAGATGGGGGCGATCATGGTGCCCCCCTTTGATCATGTGGACATTATAACCGGTCAGGCGACCGTAGCGCACGAGATCGCCGCACAACTGCCTGATGAGCGAAAACCAGATCTGATGATCTTGCCGGTTGGGGGCGGCGGGCTTTCCGGTGGCGTGACACGCTATCTCTCGGAACTCGGTTGGGACACGCAATTCCGTTTTGTAGAACCTGCCGGGGCTCCCAGTCTGAAACGCAGCCTTGAGTCCGGGAAGCGGGTAAAACTCGAAGCTGTCGATAACTTCGTTGATGGAGCTGCTGTCGGTGAGATCGGGCGGGAAAACTTCAAGCTTCTCAAAGGGTTCAGTCCCGACTCTGTGACATTAATTCCGGAAAATCGGCTTAGCTCTACAATTCTGGAAATGCTCAATATTGAGGGGATCGTCGTAGAACCCGCAGGAGCTTTGGCAATTGATGCGCTTAAAGATTTCAAGAAGGCCGATATCAAAGGCAAACGGATCGTACTGGTGATATCCGGCAGCAATTTTGATTTCGAGCGGTTGCCGGAACTGAAAGAGCGGTCACAACGGTACGAAGGCCTCAAGAAGTACTTCATTTTCCGTTTTCCGCAGCGTCCTGGTGCCTTGCGCTCCTTCCTCGATCTCCTTGGTCCCGAGGACGATGTCGCCCGTTTTGAATACCTCAAGAAATCGGCTCGTAACTTCGGCTCGGTGCTCATTGGTATCGAAACCAAGAACAGGAAGAATTTTGATATATTGTTCAGGCGCTTCGATGAAGCGGGTTGGGCGTATCAGGATATCACTGACAACGAAACAATTGCCGGGTTGATTATTTAGAGGCCTTTCATGGCGACTTGGATCGTTCTGTTTCGCGGTGTAGGTGGCGCAACATTATTGCCGGTGAAGCCGCTCGCGGCAGCCTTGACAGAAGCGGGGTTTGATAGCGTGCGGACTTATATCAACACAGGCAACGTTGTTCTCAAGTCGTCAGGCACATCGGAAAAAATAATAAAGCGTATCGCTCCGATTGTTTTGGAGCAGTTTGATTTTGCGAAAGAAATATTGATTGCCAGTGCCGCAGAATGGAACAGGCTGGTTGCTGAAAATCCTTTCCCCGATGCGGTTACTACACCCACAAAGCTTCATGCTTATCTTATGAAGCAACGACCGGACGACAAAGCCATAGAGGCGCTGCGGGCAAAAGCAGATGGTCCGGATGAGTTTGAGATAAGGGGGCGAGTCCTTTACTATCATACGCCGCAGGGCATTTCGAATGCGCGGCTCTTCCCCAAAATTGAGCGGACGCTGGGTGTCGCCGCGACAGCCCGTAATTGGAACAGTGTGCTGAAACTTCAGGCGCTTGCTGCGGCTAGCTGAAGTTTAATGGCCTTTGCCAGCACATCAAATATGCGGGTGTCGTCGCACTGGGCTATGTTAAACCGCATATAGGAACTGGCGGATTGCGATTGGCTGAAAACATTGCCCGGAGCGAATACGATGCCGTTTTCCAGCCCGTATTTTGCGATGCCGGCAGCGTCGATGCCATCGGGCAGTTTGCACCATAACAGCATACCGCCACGTGGCTCGTTCCATGGGATTATGCCAAGCATCTTCAGCCTAGCAATTGTATGTTCCATGCTGCGTGCAAGCTGCACCCGCAAATTATCGATATGTTTGCGATATGCACCTTCTTTCAGCATGAACAGCACCAGTTCGGCACCGAGGCGACTGCCGCCGAATGATGTCGCGATACGTAAATCCGTAAGTCCTTCGATCCAGTCGCGTTTGGCAGCAATGAAGCCACAACGAACAGATGCCGAGATTGATTTCGAAAAGCTGCCGATATGGACAACTTGATTCAAGCCATCAAATGCGGCAAGTCGCGGCGCAGGTTCATATTCAAAATCTGCAAAAATATCGTCTTCGACAATCGTGAGATTATGAAGTTCTGCCAGCTTCAACAGACGGTGGGCCACGACAGGCGAGAGCACTGCTCCAGTTGGATTGTGGAAGGCAGCATTCGTTATGTAAAGGCGCGGATGATGTTCTTCCAGCGCGCGCGCAAACAATGCGAGGTCGGGACCGTTTGCAGTGTAAGGCACGCCTATCACATTGACACGGTGCGCTTTGAGCAAAGCGTGAAAATTGAAGTAACACGGATCATCAACGATCACGCTATCTCCTACTTCAAGCAGGAATCGACATATAAGGTCAATGGCATGAGTTCCAGAATCAGTCAGCATGATTTGATTGGCGGGCGCTTCGATTCCATGTTCGCCGAGCCTTCTCGATAAAAGCTGACGAAGTGGCTGCAGTCCGAGAGGCGAAGCATAATCAGTCAGCACCGAGTCATTCGATCTGGCGATTGCCCTCAATGCACGGCGAATGGCACCTTCCGGCATCCACGATGCAGGCAGCCAGCCGCAGCCAGGTTTTAAAGTATCGTTCCCAGCATCAAGCGAAGTCCGCGATACCCAAAGGGGATCAATGGCGTGGTCAAGTTTGGGACCGATTTCAGCAAGTGTCAGCGGTGCCAGATGCCCGGCGACATAAAAACCCGATCCACGCCGCGACTGAATGAGCCCTTCTGCCGCAAGCCTGTCATACGCTTCGACCACCGTAGACTTTGACGTTGCCATTGTTTCAGAGAAACTTCGGATGGATGGCAATTTTGCACCCGGAAGCAGTAGTCGTGCCGCAATACGTTGCCTGATCGCACGCATGACCTGCTCGACACGTGTCCCATTGTTTCCGTTACTGTCCATCTGTACTGCTCATATTACCATTACAGTTTGCAAAAATTGTACTGTACCGTATCTGGAAAATTGATCGCCGACAATGCACATCGTCACAATGGAATTGAAGGTAGGACTGGATATGGACAAGACAACGAGTGGCTGGATCAATGGCTTTGTGGGCGTTCTCATTTTCAGCGCATCGCTGCCGGCGACGCGCGCGGCCGTGGCGGATTTTGATCCAATTTTTCTGACTGCTGCACGGGCGACGATCGCTGCGTTTCTTGGCCTAGCGCTTTTGCTGGTGTTCAAGGAGAAATGGCCGGCCAAGTCTGATCTTGGACATCTGTTTGTAACGGCGATGGGTGTTGTTGTCGGTTTTCCGCTTTTGACAGCGCTTGCGCTTCAACACATCACCTCAGCGCATTCCATCGTTTTCATAGGCCTCTTGCCGCTATCGACGGCAATATTCGGTGTGTTACGAGGCGGCGAGTCCATGCGTCCGATGTTCTGGCTGTTTTCGTGTCTGGGCAGTGCGCTGGTTGCAGGTTTTGCTCTCACACAAAATCTGGAAGCATCGTTGGCAGGTGATCTTCTGATGTTCGCTGCAATTGTGGCTTGTGGTTTAGGTTATGCGGAAGGAGCGCAGCTTTCTCGCAAACTTGGCGGGTGGCAGGTTATCTGCTGGGCGCTCGTTCTGTCATTACCGATCATGTTGCCTTTGACATTATTCGTAATGCCTCATGACTGGGTTGTCATTGGTCAGCCAGCCTGGATAGGACTGATTTATGTATCGCTGTTTTCAATGCTGATTGGGTTTATTTTCTGGTATCGTGGACTTGCGCAAGGGGGCATCGCGGCAGTTGGACAACTTCAGCTTCTACAGCCATTTTTCGGCTTGATCCTTGCCGCAACATTGCTTCACGAGGCTGTTGGCTGGCAAATGATCGTCGTTACGATTGCCGTGATTGCATGTGTTTTCGGGGCAAAACGCTTCGCCAAATAGCCTCGCATTTTGCGCCGCACAATAAAATCGTTTGCTTTTTGAGTCAGAAGAGCCCATATGCCGCTCAGACGCTTGGGCCGGTCTGATCCGGCCTTCCGAAACAGGACTCGTGGCGTCTGAGCCCCATCCGCATGATGCGGTGGGCACGGCTGCGCAAGTCGCTCGAATCTTCAAGGTTCTACGCGTCTCGTCGTTTATCCGAAAATATTGCACGCAGGTTGCGCCCTGCAGTGCGTTTTATGGCCCGCAATTTATTGCGTCTGGCCAAGATGAGAGTTTTAAATTGGAAAATATCGAAGCAAACGGCTTTGCCACAATGGGTCTGAATGCAATCCTGCTCAAGGCAGTTGATGCAGCTGGAATGACTGCCCCCAAGCAAATTCAGCAACAGGCTATTCCGGCACAGTTGGCAGGTCAGGACATTCTTGGCATTGCACAAACGGGCTCAGGTAAGACAGCGGCATTCGCCCTGCCAATCCTGCAGAAAATTCTGACTATTGGTGACAAGCGCAAGGGCAAGACCGCCCGTGCACTGGTACTTGCACCAACACGTGAACTTGCAGTTCAGATCGAAGAAACCTTCCGCAAGCTGGCAAAGGGCGCTCATATTTCGACAGCGCTGGTTCTCGGCGGTGTTTCGCGTGTTGCACAGATCAACAAGATGCAGGGCGGCGTTGACGTTCTGATTGCTACGCCCGGTCGCTTGACGGATCTGGTCCGTGACAATCGCATCGATCTGTCCGAGACACGCTGGCTCGTTCTCGACGAAGCCGACCGCATGCTGGACATGGGTTTCATCAATGACGTGAAGAAGATTGCCAAAGGTACGCATCGCGATCGCCAGACAGCATTGTTCTCCGCAACGATGCCGCAGGAAGTTGCAACACTGGCAGCAAGCCTTCTGCGTAACCCCGTTCGCGTCGAAGTAGCGCCGCAGGGTACGACTGCCGCTGAGATCAAGCAGGTCGTACATATGATTCCGACTCGCCAGAAGAAGCAGGTTCTTTCGGCTATGCTGAAGGACGAGACACTATCTTCAGTCATCGTTTTCACACGCACAAAACATGGTGCGGATGCTGTTACCCGCATCCTGGAGAAGGATGGCTACAACGTTGCTGCCATTCACGGCAACAAGTCTCAAAATGCCCGCCAGCGCGCTCTGAATGGCTTCAAGGATGGCTCGGTGCGCATCCTTGTGGCAACCGACATTGCGGCCCGCGGCATCGACGTTGTTGGTATCAGCCATGTGATCAATTTTGACCTGCCAGATGAGCCGGAAAGCTATGTCCACCGTATCGGACGAACAGGCCGTAATGGTGCATCGGGCAATGCCATCACGCTTTACGATCCGGCCGAAGAAGGTTCAAAGTTCAAGGCTGTGGAACGCGTGACTCGTATGCGTCTCCCAATGGCAGATTCGCCGGTTGATCTTTCCAGTCTACCCGCCCGTGCTGCTAACAGCGATCAGCGTCCACCGCGCCGCGAAGGTGGTAATGGTGGTGCACCGGCAAAGAACAAGAAGCCGCATCGTGGCCAGTCAGCAAACGGTGGTCCACGTGAACCGCGCGGCGAAAAGATCTGGAGCAATGACGGTGGTGCACCCGCACAGAAGCGCCCATTCCGCCGGAACAAAAAAGGCTTTGGTGCGAAAGCGGCATAGTTAGAAATTTGCTTTAAGCATATCTGATCGATTGGAAGGCCACCGGCAAAACCGGTGGCCTTTTTGTTTGTGGCAAAGATTTATCCCCGTCATTGAAGATTGTGAGATTATGCGCTTGAACGGGGCGGTCCGTGCAAATAGGTTTAAGGCCAGCATATTGAAGGACTTGGCAATGTATAATTCCGTAATCGAAGCAATTGGAAACACCCCGCTAATTCGTCTCAAGAAGGCCTCAGAGCTAACCGGTTGCGAGATATACGGCAAAGCGGAATTCTTGAATCCGGGCCAATCTGTCAAAGACCGCGCGGCGCTCTATATCATTCGCGACGCAGAAAAACGTGGTCAATTACGACCGGGCGGTGTGATTGTTGAAGGCACTGCAGGCAATACGGGTATTGGCCTGACAATGGTCGCAAAAACGCTCGGTTACCGCACAGTGATCGTTATTCCGGAGACACAAAGCCAGGAAAAGAAGGACGCGTTGCGACTGCTTGGTGCAGAACTCGTTGAAGTGCCTGCTGTCCCGTACAAAAACCCGGATAATTACGTGAAGGTTTCTGGCCGCTTGGCTGAACAGCTCGCAAAAACTGAACCAAATGGCGCGATATGGGCCAATCAATTCGATAATGTTGCGAACAGGCAGGCGCATGTCGAAACCACTGCACAGGAAATCTGGCGCGATACCAATGGCAAAGTCGATGGATTTGTCTCAGCGGTCGGTTCCGGCGGTACGCTCGTCGGCGTTGCAATGGGGTTGAAAGCCAAGAACAATGCCGTAAAAATCGCTATTGCCGATCCACTCGGAGCAGCCTTGTATTCCTATTATACAACCGGGGAGTTCAAAGCTGAGGGCAGTTCGATCACCGAAGGCATCGGGCAAGGCCGCGTTACGGCGAACCTCGAAGGTTTCACGCCTGATTATTCCTATCAAATTCCTGACGCGGAAGCGCTCGAGATAGTGTTTGGTCTGGTGACGGAAGAGGGGCTGTGCCTGGGTGGATCGTCCGGGATCAACATTGCAGGGGCCATTCGTCTGGCGCGTGATCTCGGGCCCGGCCATACAATCGTGACCGTCCTTTGCGACTACGGCAATCGTTACCAATCAAAACTGTTCAATCCGGAATTCCTGCGCTCCAAGGACTTGCCGGTGCCGCTTTGGATGGAAGCGAAGGTTGATATTTCCGTACCGTTCGAGAGCAAATAATGGCCTATGATACGACTATCCTTTTTCGCGATGACTCTTATCTGAAGGAAATTAGTGCCACGGTCATTGCGGTCAATGATCGTGGTGGAATCGTTACAGACCAGACCAATTTTTATGCAACGTCTGGCGGTCAACCCGGTGATACGGGAGTGTTTGTACGTTCCGATGGCTCGGCAATCACCATTGCGGCAACGGTTACCGGAGAAACAAAAGAAGAGATTATCCATGTGCCTGCACCCGATCAGCCGGTGCCGGACATTGGTGAAAAATTGCTTCTCAAGATTGATTGGGAGCGTCGTTACAAGCTAATGCGCATGCATGCAGCCTGCCACCTTTTGAGCGTCGTTTGCCCTTATCCAATTACCGGCGCGGCGGTCAGCGAAGACGACAGCCGGGTCGATTTTGATTTGCCTGACGTAAGCGTTACCAAGGAAAGTGCAACTGCGAAGCTAATGGAACTGGTCAATGCCAACCATCCGATCTTTACACGTTGGATCACGGAAGAGGAGCTTGCCGCAAATCCCGGTCTAATCAAGTCGAAGAATGTCCGTCCGCCTACGGGAACGGGACGTATCAGGCTGGTTTGTATCGGCGAAAATGCCGCGATAGATTCCCAACCTTGCGGTGGCACACACGTCGCCACGACTGGTGAAATCGGACAAATCCACATTGGAAAAATAGAAAAGAAAGGCAAGGAAAACAGGCGATTCCGTATTCGCTTCGGTGCCTTGCCTGAAGGAGAGTAATATGGCCGATAAAAGCGCTTTTGTGGTGTCAGCGGATTGGCTGCAGGAAAGGCTGGGAAAGCCTGGCTTGAGCATAGTGGATGGGTCTTGGTATCTACCGCTCCAGAATCGCGATCCCAAGGCCGAATATGATGCCAGTCACATTCCGGGTGCTGTCTTTTTTGACCATGACAAGCTGTCGGACCCCAATTCCGATTTGCCCCATACCTTCCCGAAGCCGGAAGCCTTTGCTGCCGCCATCAGCAGTATGGGCATCACAAATGACGATACGATCGTTGTTTATGATGGTCCCGGGATGTTTACGTCACCTCGGGTCTGGTGGATGTTCCGCACGATGGGAGCGAAAAATGTACTGCTTCTTGATGGAGGTTTCGACAATTGGAAGCAGGGTGGCAGACCGGTTACCAACGACGTAACGAAAATTGCTCCATCTGCTTTTGTGGCTAATTTCAATGCCGCGAAGATCGCGAGTTTCGACGATATGCACAGAATCGTGCAAGACGGTACAAGACAGGTTGCCGATGCGCGCGCAGCCGGGCGCTTCAAGGGCATTGATCCAGAACCGCGTGCGGGCTTGCGATCGGGTCATATGCCCGGGGCAAAAAATGTTCCTTCGTCAACGTTGGCGGATAAGGGTTATCTGAAAGATATCAATGGATTGAAGCAGGTGCTTGACGATGCAGGTGTTGACCTGTCACGCCCGATTGTGACGAGCTGCGGCTCAGGGATCACCGCTGCAGTCATTACGCTTGCGCTGGAGTCGCTCGGACACAAAGACAATGTGCTGTATGATGGTTCATGGACCGAATGGGGCGGGGCAAAGGACACGCCTGTAGCCACGGGCGACGCTTAAGATGGCCACCCTCAAAACACGTGTGACGCATCTGGAAATGACGGATCGGCCCGTAACGGCGATTCCGACACCGGCGAGCTACAAGCTGGCCATAATGCGCGCGACGAAAATCTCCTTGCCATTCTATCGTTTTTTATATGAGCAGGTAGGCAAGCCGCACCATTGGTCCGTTCATCGCAAGCTCGATGATGAAGCGCTTTCAGCGATAATTCACCGGGACAATGTAGAAATTCATGTTCTTTATGTTGATGGGTCGCCGGCCGGGTTCTACGAGGTGGTGATTGATCAGAAACCTGGGGTCGCCGAAATTCTCTATTTTGGCCTTGTGCAAGAATTTCAGGGGCGTGGGTTGGCGAAATTTTTTCTGAATGAAGCAATTTTAACAGCTTGGATGAGCAGCCCTCAAAAGCTAATTATCGAGACAAACACGCTTGATAGTCCGCGGGCACTGCAAATGTACCAAAGAATGGGGTTCAAACCTGTCAGTTTTGCTGAGGCTGAAATCGAGACTTGGGACTAGCTGTTAGATAGAAAATAAATTTTGATGTTCTGGTAACATTTCAAATATCAGTATATCAGGGCATTCCGTCTTGCATCTCGGGGGAGATAAAAAATAGTGAAAACAATATTTTACGGTATTGCCTTGGTATCCGCATGCCTGTTCGTTTCAGGCTGTGAAACGTCTGACCTTTCCAAGACATATACCGGCTCAACAACGCTGGTTGTGCCTGCAAAGTCCGGGCAGAAAACACCTCTTTCCAATATGTTTACACCAAACGATGATTGTTCGAGTGGGCGTCCACCATCCATAAAGGTGGTTTCCGGACCTGCTCACGGTTCTGTAAATATCGTGCGATCTACGGTCTCACCTACATTTGAGCCGGGAAATGCCTTGCATAAGTGCAATTCGCGTAAACTATCGGCGGTTTCCGCAGTGTATGTATCGGCACCGGGTTACGTGGGTAAGGACAGCGTTCGGGTATCTAGCCAGGTGGCCGGAAATCCGACTGGATATTACGATTATTATGAATTCCGCATCGACGTAACAAAATAGCATAGCTGCCGCATGAATCGGGTGGTTTAGCCGTTGTTTAAGGTGTTTTCTTTGGTGAAACAAAGGAGATACCGATGGCAAAAGTTCGATTTATCGCAATGACAACAACCATGGCTCGGCATTACCAATCAGGCGGTGCCGATGCCAACGGGCAAGATCCGGAAATACAAGTATCTGATGGCGATGGCGTGCCGTGCAGGCACTGCCTTCAAAATGTTGGAGCGGGCGAAAAATACCTGATCCTGTCACACCGGCCATTTCCTGCACCGCAGCCTTACGCGGAAACTGGGCCTATATTTCTGCACGCTGACGAATGTGAGCGACATCCAGAAGTCGCAGAGTTACCGGAAATGTTCAATGAAAGCAAAGACTTCATTGTTCGCGGATACTCCTGCCAAGACCGCATCGTTTATGGCACGGGTGGTGTGGTTGAAACTGCTCAAGTAACCGACCGAGCAAGCGTGCTACTTGCCCGTGATGATGTGGCCTACGTCCACATGCGGTCGGCAAGGAACAACTGCTTTCAATGCCGCATTGAGGCCGCGTGAAAAAAGCCCGGACATGATCCGGGCTTTCTATTTTTCAGTTAAATCAAGCAGCTAGGACTGCTTTAGCCTCGTAAACTTCAAGACCAAGTGCTTCGGCGACGGCACTGTTAGTGATGCGTCCCTTGTGAACATTAAGTCCATTACGCAGATGCGGATTGTCGATCAGGGCTTTAACGCCGCGATCTGCCAATTGCAGACCATACTGCAAGGTAGCGTTGTTGAGTGCATGAGCCGAAGTTACAGGAACAGCACCGGGCATATTGGCAACGCAATAGTGAATAACGCCATCAACTTCGTAGGTTGGCTCGGAATGCGTCGTTGCATGAGACGTCTCGAAGCAGCCGCCCTGATCAATAGCGACGTCGACGATTACAGCGCCCTTTTTCATGCCGGATAGCATTTCACGTGTCACCAATTTGGGTGCAGCAGCGCCTGGAATGAGAACGGCACCGACGACGATATCGGCAGAAAACACTTCTTCATCAAGGGCTTCGATGGTTGAGTAACGCGTATGGATACGGCCACGGAACAAATCATCGAGCTGACGCAGGCGCGGGATCGAGCGATCAAGAATGGTAACATCTGCACCAAGTCCGGCAGCCATTTGAGCGGCATTGATGCCGACAACACCGCCGCCAATGATGGTAACTTTGCCCGGAAGAACACCCGGAACGCCACCCAGAAGAACGCCACGACCACCATTTGCTTTCTGCAAAGCAGTAGCGCCAGCTTGAATTGCGAGGCGGCCAGCTACTTCGGACATGGGAGCAAGCAATGGCAGGCCGCCACGCTCGTCGGTCACAGTCTCATAAGCAATAGCAGTCACACCGGAATTCAAAAGACCTTTGGTCTGCTCGGGGTCTGGAGCAAGGTGAAGATAAGTGTAGAGGAGTTGACCTTCGCGAAGCTGAGCCCACTCGGATGGCTGTGGCTCTTTAACCTTCACAATCATATCAGATTGCTGGAATACTTCTTCAGCAGTCTTTACTACTTTAGCGCCAGCGGCCTGATAGGCACCATCGTCTGCGCCAACTCCTGCACCAGCTCCGGACTGGATTATGACCTGATGGCCGTGGGCAACATATTCGCGTACGGCGCCCGGAGTGAGGCCGACGCGATATTCATGGTTTTTGATTTCCTTAGGGCAGCCAACGCGCATAACGCCTCCTCATATTGTTCTGCTTTGCCTATTGGGAGCGATATAACACCACATCTCCAGTCGCATGTCCTTGCCAAATACCCTCGACGCAGATGAGATATTCGCGTATTCTTGCGTAATGTGTGTTCTTTTTGATGGATTGTTCGAACAATGTCGCTGGACAGGATTGATATCGCCATATTGGACAATTTGCAGAAAGATGGCCGCATGTCGAATGCCACGCTTGCCGAGAAGGTGGGACTTTCGCAGTCCGCATGCTCCCGGCGTCTGGATATGCTGGAAAAATCGGGCGTTATTCGTGGATATCACGCACGTTTATCCAACAAGATGCTTGGCCATCCGGTAACTGTTATCGTCAATATCTCTCTGTCAGGGCAGGCAGACAAGCAATTGCGCGAGTTTGAAACAGCAGTTCGGCGCTGTCCGAACGTTCTGGTTTGCTATCTTATGTCTGGCGAATACGATTATCTGCTTCGAATTGCTGCAAAAGATCTTGAAGATTATGAGCGTATTCATAAGTTCTGGCTGTCGGCCATGCCGCATGTCACCAAGATCAATTCATCCTTTGCGCTTCGGGAAGTGGCCGACAGGACAGGATTGGGTGTCGAAACGGCTTTGATCGAGATCGCAGCAAACCCCTAACTCGCCTCGCTACAACTAGATTGCACCCTGTAGGTGCAAAAACGCTAGCAAATTTTGCCTTTTTGCTCCCTAACTTCTTTAATTTGAACGAAAGCTTGCTTCTTTTCTCCGAAGGGTCGAGTTGATCAACACTTTTTTCGAGCAAGGTCGCATTATGGAAATATCAGGCGGTAGAATTGGCCTTTTTTAGCTTGGCTGGAGCCTTGGCATGCCAGGCCAATTTGATCCGGTGACTAAGTTCCTCGTCCGAAACAGCTTCAAGATGAATCAGGATATAGGGCCAACCTTTGTAATGGTCTGTCTCGAAATAAACGTGAGGCGCGCTTTCCATAAGAAGAGGTTTCTCCTCCAGCGGACAATGGATCGCAAAACTTGTTTCATCTTTCAGACGACCGATGAATGACGTCTTGACCTTCAACGAGGGGGTACCGTGAGTTGTGCTTTTCACAAGCTCCGGCAAATGAAGCGCTTCTGCCAAATGCGTTCAAAGGCCCGATCAAGGTCAGCGGCACTCACGATTTATAGAACACCTGCCGCACATCGATATATTCGGAACGGAAGCCAGCTTCACAATAGAACAGATAGAACTCCCAGAGTTTTTTAAAGCGGACGTCAAAACCGAGATAACGCAGGCGGTCCCACGATCCCCAAAAACGTTCACGCCATTCTGCCAGTGTTCGGGCATAGTCCTGCGGGAAGATATTTTCTCGATACATATCGAGGCCGAAATCCTTGCCGAGGCTTTTCAGCTTGGTGGGGGTAGGCAGCATGCCGCCCGGGAAGACATAACGCTGGATAAAATCCGGGCGCTTGCGATAGCGTTCAAACGACTTATCGTTGATGGTGATAATCTGCATACCCGCGCTGCCGCCAGGTTTCAGGCACTCTCTCACCTTGGAAAAGAAGACCGGCCAATATTTTTCGCCGACCGCCTCAAACATTTCAATTGATGCGACGTGATCATACTTTCCGGTCTCGTCGCGATAGTCCTGAAATTTGATTTCGACCTTGTCAGAGAGATTCGCTTTCTGCATGCGTTGGGTTGCATAATCAAACTGCTCCCGACTGATCGTCAGGCCCGTAACCTTGGCTCCGATCTCGCGGGCTGCAAATTCTGCAAAGCCGCCCCAGCCGCACCCGATCTCCAGCACGCTTGATCCTGAAGTGATTCCGATATTCCGGGCGAGGGCGCGATATTTTGCTGTTTGAGCGCTCTCAAGATCGTTGGCACCTTCAGCATACAAGGCAGACGAATAGGTCATCGTCGGGTCCAGCCATTCGCGGTAGAAGGCGTTGCCGAGATCGTAGTGCGCGGAGATGTTTTTGCGCGAACGGGTGCGGGTGTTTTCGTTCAGCCAATGGCGCAGACGTTGCACGGTATTGATGAACCAGTTAGACCCGCCGGCAATATCTTCGCCAACTTGCTCATTGATGACAAAAAGCTCCAGAAAAGTTGTCACGTCCGGGCTGTCCCAATCGCCATCCATATAGGATTCGGCCACGCCGATGGTTCCGCCAGAAAATGCGCGGTGCGGCAGATTCCAGTTATGGAGAATCAGCGAAGCGTCCGGGCCGGTCTGTTTGCCGCCAACCTTGAAGATTTGTTTGTCAGGGGTCGTTATCGTCAACGTCCCACGTGGAAGATGGGTTGCCGCCCGCAGCGCGGCCTGAACTTTCAGTGGAAAGCCCTTCAATGCTGCACCGACATTCTCTGGTGTCAGCCACTTCAATTGGGTCAGGCTATCTGTCGAAATGGTCTTTTTCATATCGGTCATCTGTCCAGACTTTCAGTTAGAGGACTAATATTTCCCCCAAAGAAAAATTGTTCAAGAGATTTTTAACAAGCCGCAAATTCCGATTATTAGCGGAGATCAGTCCCATCATTCCTGAATACGGAATCGGCACGAGCTTGGATCGAATGACAACCAAACAATGTGACAAGCCCTGCCGGAGCCATGCAGTCGACAACGATTGTCGATTTGCAAAACTCTGCTGGCAAAAGACAAAAAACGTCAAAAGTATATGTTTGTTATACAAATTACGACAATGTATTAATCCAATTAATTACAGCAACGTGCATCTTTGATTGCATAATTATAAAGTTTGCTATTCATTTATCGTGATAATTATCAGTAGATACATCAATTTTATCGGCAATTTTCGGAAAAAATGAGAGAATTATAAAAAAGTCATTTACCAACAAACGTTTGAAAAACAACATAAATAATCAATATTATGATTTTTGGCTATTCGCTAAGTAAAATTAAAGGTATAAGAATTTAGACTGATACCAACGGTCCAGTGAAACATCTCGTTGAAACTACAGGTTGTATGTCTGTCTGATGCAATCTTGAGGAGGATGAATGAGTTCTGGCAATAGAGTAAGCCAAGCAGTTGCGGCATCGCTTTTTGCTGCCCTTGGATTAAGCGGTCCGGCCGTCGCTGCCGTGGCTACCGGCAATTTGGGTGTTCAAATTCAGATCACTGCGGAATGCCGAGTCGTAACCGCCGATCTTCTGAATTTTGGACCGCACGGTCTTCTGGTCGCCAATATTGATGCGAACAGTGCCATAACCATCCAGTGCACGAATGGAACGCCTTTTACTGTCGGTCTTGGACCCGGCGCGGGAGCGGGAGCTACGATTGCCGTTCGGAAAATGACCGGGCCTGGCGGCGCTACGGTGAATTACACGCTCTACAAGGAAGCAACCTATACCCAGATATGGGGCAATACCGTTCCCGCTGAATTATTGGCCGGAACCGGCACGGGTGCGAATCAGTCCATACCGGTCTATGGGCGTGTAACTGCTCAAACCACACCGGCTGTTGGCCAGTACAATGATACGGTTGCGATCGAAGTAACCTACTGACCCTTTTGAAAAAGGAGAAGAAAGTGCGATCCATGCTTAAATGCATCGGCGCCATGAGCTTCTGTTTGCTTTTTTCTGCGATGGCTCATGCCGCTTCGTTACGTGTTTCACCGACAAATCTTGATATGGTTGCGCCTGGAAGTGCAGGCGTCCTGACATTGACCAATGAGGCCAAGCGCCCGATCAATGTTCAGATACGCGTTTTCCGATGGACACAGACCAATGGCGTTGAGCGGCTTGAGCCAACAAATGATGTCGTGGTCAGTCCTCCCTCCACCAAACTTTCCGGCGGCAAAGACTATGCCATCCGGGTTGTCCGAGTTACGAAAAAGCCTGTAGCGACGGAAGAGAGCTATCGTGTGGTGGTTGATGAACTGCCTGATCCGACGCGCAAGCAAGCCGGAACCGTGACTTTGGTCGTACGCTACTCCATTCCGGTTTTCTTCCGTGGCGAGGATGCTTCGCCGCCCAATGTTGCTTGGGGCATAGCTCGCTCGAAAGGTGCATTGGTGCTGACAGCACGCAACACCGGCGACAGGCGACTCAGGCTGGCCGAAGTACAGTTGTCTCAAGGCGGGCAGGTACTGGGTACTCGCGAGGGACTGGTAGGCTATGTTCTTGGCGGCGCCAGCATGCAATGGCCGATTGGTACACGTAAATCAGTTTCATCCGGTCGAGTCGGACTTAAGGCTCTAAGTGATGCCGGACCACTCAATGCCGATGTTGCGATCAGCGGCCGCTAAACTCGGTGGAGCTATTTGCATAAGTCTATGCATGCTATCAACGGGATGGTCTCAACAACCTGACGTTGATGCTGGTGATAGTGTTGATCTGGCTGCACCTCAGGATGGTCAGGCGCAAGATCTTTACCTGGAAGTCTATATTAATGATGAACCGACCGGGCTGATCGGCGGGTTCAGGCAATTGCCGGATGGTGAACTTTCGGCAAAACCTGATGAACTGCGGGAGGTCGGCTTGAAGCCGATGGATAGTGCAAGGGACGGCGATGGCTCGATTCGGCTCAACCGTCTCGACAATGTCAGTTATCGTGTGGAGATTGAATCCCAACGCCTTTATATCACGACTGACAACGCTGCGCGGTCTGCCCGGATGATCGATGTCAATCCAAAACCGGACAAGGAGCGCCCCGAGGCAAAGTCCGGATACGGGGCCGTGTTGAATTACTCGCTCTTTGCCAGCACCGACAATCTGTTGTCAGGCAGTGCAAAGGCCTTTCAGGGTGTCTCTGGTGGATTTGATGCGCGCATCTTCAGTCCCTACGGAACGCTCAATCAGTCATTCACGGCCAATGTATCCGATGGAGAGTTGGAGGGGGTGAAGCGGCTCAACACGACATGGAGCCTGTCTGATCCCGAGCGCCTGATTACCTATCGTGCTGGAGACTTCATTTCGGGCGGACTGCCCTGGACTCGCCCTGTTTATCTCGGCGGCATGCAAATACAGCGGAATTTCACTTTGCGGCCTGATCTGGTCACACTGCCGGTTCCGGTTCTGTCCGGCACAGCGGCAGTGCCTTCGACACTCGAGGTCTATACCCAGAATGTTCGAACCTACAGCGGCGATGTTCCTTCAGGTCCGTTTGAAGTTACCAATTTCCCGGTCTTCTCCGGTCAGGGTGAAGCGCAGATTGTTTTGAGGGACACGCTCGGGCGCGAGACGCGCACCACAGTTCCTTTTTATTCGTCGAGCCGATTGTTGCGCAAGGGATTGTGGGACTTCTCTGCGGAGGTCGGTGTGGCACGCCGCAATTTCGGTACGGAATCAAATGATTACGATGATGATGTCATGGGAGCTGTTACCACGCGCTACGGCCTGTCCAACTGGTTGACCGTTGAAGGGCATTTTGAGGGTGGTGCCGAGCTGCTCAATGGTGGCCTTGGCCTTTCATTTCCCCTTGGCGCCTATGGTGTAACGTCGCTTGCCGCTGCAGGTAGCAGTCATGATGGCGATACCGGCATGCTTTTGAACGGTTCGGTCGAACTGACCTACAAAAACAACTACACATTCTATGGGCGGGTCCAGCAAACGTTCGGAGACTATCAGGATATTGCTTCCGTCACCGCCGATGATCAGCTCAGCTACGTTTATGGCGTCGCAGGCCTTCCTGCCGTCAGTACCCGTGTACCAAAGTCGCTGGTGCAGGCGACACTTTCAGTTCCGGGGCCGTTTGATCGCAGCAACATGAACTTTTCCTACACACAGCAAGAACTGGGCTCCGGAGAGAAAAGCACGATTATCAGCGCCTCCTATAGTCAGTCTGTATTCAAGAACAGCTCATTCTTCGCCACCGCCTTTACCGATCTGGAAGACAGTGACAGCTTTGGTATCTTCGCCGGGCTGACCATACCATTCGACAATAATATTTCGGTCTCTACCGGCTATGAACAGACGCAGGATGGACCCTCCGGGTTTGCAGAAATTGCAAAATCCGAGCAGCGTGAAGAGGGTAGCTACGGCTGGCGGCTGCGCACCAGAGAGGGTGAGACTCCTGATCGCTATGCCTCGGCGAGTTATCGCGGGCGGCATGCGCGGGTGGAAGGCAGTGTGCAGCAGTATGACGACAATGTTCGGGCCACTGCGCAAATGGAAGGAGCCAT
Source organism: Phyllobacterium sp. YR531 (assembly GCF_000282595.1). Lineage (GTDB taxonomy): Bacteria > Pseudomonadota > Alphaproteobacteria > Rhizobiales > Rhizobiaceae > Phyllobacterium. Next base: position 47,595 of record NZ_AKIZ01000023.1, on the reverse strand, counting down.
TGCAGTTGCCGGTGGCGGTGTCTTTGCGACAAACAGGATTGATGATGCCTTTGCAATCGTCGATGCCGGTGCGCCGGATGTTGATGTTTCCTATGAGAATCGCCCCATCGGGCGCACGAACAGGAGCGGGCGCATACTCGTCCCTGATCTGCGATCCTACGAACCAAACACGCTTGCCATTGACCCCGCCAATCTTCCCGTTGATGCCAGCATAGGTTCCACCCGCGATATTGTGGTGCCGGCAGACCGCAGCGGCGTTGTTGTGGACTTCAATGTTGCCCAGACAACCTCTTCAGCGCTGGTCAGCATTGTTGATGCAAGTGGCAAGCCACTGGATGCCGGGTTGAGTGGCACAGTGGATGGCGGCGGCGGGGAATTCATCGTTGGTTATGACGGTGAGGCCTATATTTCTTCTCTCGCAGCACAGAACAGCGTGACGATAGGGCTGGCTGATGGCACCGCATGCACGGCGCGCTTCGCATATCAGCCTGCTCGCGGAACACAGGTCAAAATAAAGAATGTGGTGTGCCAATGAAGTGCTTTCTGATCAGGGTGTTTGTCATTTTGAGTTTCGGTCTGGTGCCCGCCGCGGCATTGGCGCAATCATGCACATTCACCACAACCGGGATGACCTTCTCCGGCTCGCCTTTATCTGGCGCAGCGATCAACACTACAGCCACACTTACGTCCACTTGTACCGCGCTTCTTGGATTGTTCCGGCAGGTTCTCGTATGTCCTAACCTGAATGCCGGGACGGGCGGTACGGCGGCTTCCGGTGCCCGTACCATGGCAGGGCCTGCCCCATTGCAGTTCCAGCTTTATCAGGACTCGGCGCGGCAGGTCGTATGGGGGTCATATGACTGGACTTTTTCCGCGCGGCCTCCGGCAATTCTCGTCGACATTCCGGCATTGCTGGGAACAGGGACAACCGTTACTACCATCTATGGCCAGATCTTGCCCGGCCAGACAACTGCCCCTCTTGGCGCATATAATTCCGTTTTCTCCGGAGCGCAGACGACTTTCCGTTACCGCTATAATGACAGCAACGGGTGTGTCAGCACGGCGGGGACAAGTGCAGCGACGAGCTTTACTGCCAGTCTCAATGTGGCGAAGGACTGCCTGGTATCGGCGACAAATGTGAACTTCGGTTCCCATGGCATATTGAGTTCAAATGTCGATACGACGGGCGGAGTATCGGTCACATGCTCGCCGACGACCCCATATTCCGTATCGCTCGGCAATGGCCAGAACGGCACAGGGCCGGTAGCGCGACGTATGCGAAAGGGCGTGGGAACAGAATATATCACCTATGGACTTTATCAGGATGAGAACCGGCTTTTGCCATGGGGCGATACGGTGCCGACCAATACGGTTGCTGGAACCGGCAATGGCCTTGCACGTAATATTGCGGTTTATGCCAGAGTCCCCCCGCAAAATACGCCATCGCCCGGCCTCTACACCGATACAGTCGTCATCACCGTGACTTACTAAAAATTTGCTGTGGCTTTAAAAAGCAAAAGGCCGGGAGCTACCCGACCTTCCTAAACTTACCTCAACATCAGTGCCAGTACATCCGTGGTCAAAAATGGAAATAAGCTATTCGCTACGTGTGGTTATTACCCTCTCATTGCGACAGAATAATGACATCCACCAAGAAACTTGAGCGCGTACGCAGTACAATTCGCGCTTGAGACAAAGGTGGACGATCAAGGTAAAGACGGGGTTAATGGAAATCAGAAAGTGGGTTTATTTGCGAGCAGTTGGCCAATAATCTTGCCGGCAGCAGCAGGCAGGTCTTCTGCAATAAGCCCAAAGCCAAGCGCATGTGCCGCAGCACCGTGGACGAAGACGGCGGCACAGGCGGCCTCGAAGGTTGGCATGCCTTGCGCCAGCAGTCCTGCGGTCAAACCTGCAAGCACATCACCTGAGCCCGCTGTCGCCAATAGCGGAGTGCCGTTGCTGTTGATCGCAGCCCGGCCGTCCGGTGATGCAATGACGGTATCCGCGCCCTTGTAAATGATGATCGCGCCAGCAAGTTTTGCCGCGGCACGGGCGCGCTCAACCTTTGATGGCATGGCGGTCTGATTTATCTCGGGAAACAGACGTTTGAACTCACCCTCATGGGGTGTGAGTACGAGCCTGATATCATCTAACCGTGCGGTCGCATCGAAAAGCGCATCGCGCTCGTCCTTGAACGAGGTGATTACGTCCGCATCGAAAACCAGTCCGGCATCGGTTTCACTCAGGAGCGCCAAGGCGAATTCTCGGGCTTTGACACCAATGCCAAATGCAGGCCCGAGCACGAAGGCCGCCACTTTGCGGGTTTCAGTGAACAAAGCGAGGTCATGCCGGTTCTCGCATTTATGCAGCATGATTGAGGTGAGGTGCGCAGCGTTTGCGGCAAGCGCTTCTTCTGGCGAGAGCAATGTAACTGCACCCGCGCCGCTGCGGGCGGCTGTCAAGGCCGACATTCGTGCCGCGCCGGTGGATGTCGATCCACCAGAAAACACAGCCACATGCCCGCGGGCGTATTTGTGGGTGTTTTCTTCGGTCCGCGGCAGTTGGGATTGCCAAAGAGCAGGGGTGTTTTCAAAGCATCGGGGTTCAATGGCATTCAGTACGTCGTCGGCGATACCGATATCGGCAACAATAACTTCCCCGCATAGTGTGCGACCGGGATAAAGCAGATGGGCAGGTTTCTTGCGAAAGAATGTGATCGTCGCATCGGCGTTGAGAGCTGTGCCGAGCACGTGGCCAGTCAGGCCATCCAGTCCTGACGGCACATCAATCGCTACACGGTGGCAGCCGGGCTCATTAGCCGATTTGATCGCGGCAGCAGCTTTGCCGCTGAGTTCACGATTGAGCCCGGCACCGAACAGCGCATCGACAATGACGCTTCCGGGTGACGGCGTGAAATCAGAAATATCTTTTGCATCGACCGGACAAGCCTTTGCAGCCAAGGCTGCGTCTGTCCCTGGTTTTGGCTGGCATGTTGCCCAAAGCCGCACCGAAGCGCCGCTGCATTCAAGAATTTCGGCTACGACATAGCCGTCACCGCCATTATTGCCCGGGCCACAAAGGACGTGAAATTCGCTGGCATCGCCGTAATAACGAAGCAGATGACGCGCTATGGCGTTTCCCGCGTTCCGCATGAGCCGATAGCCATCGTGAATGCCTGCCTTGATCGTTGCCGCATCGGCCTCGCTCATTTCGGCGGGAGTCAAAATCTCGTGTGTCATGTGGCGGCTGTTTCCTGCAATTTCTGACAGAACCTATTCGTTAAACCGCGATGGCGAAAGCCTTTGCCGGGACAATGCATCCAAAGCCGGTTTCGCGCGTTTAACAAATGTCACCTCAGGAGATAAATTATGACAACCGGTATCAAAGAACATATGGAAGTTATCGGCGCCGATGGCGTTCACGTTGGCACTGTCGACCGTGTTGAAGGCGGTCGTATCAAGTTGACCAAAAAGGATAGCGGTGAGGGCGCTCATAAAGGGCATCACCATTATATTTCAACCGCACTAGTTGCAGAAGTCGAAGGCGACAAAGTGCGTCTTTCAGCTAATTCTGATGTTGCGGTGATGTTCGAAGAAGAAGCTTCGGACGAAAGATAGAAGCTAAAACGGCTGCAATTTCGAAAAGGAGATTTGCCTTGGGAGATCCACCACAAATTCCCGATCCGGGACCGGATACCAACAGGCCGGTCGATCCTGCGCCCGTTCCCCGGCCCGATGAAACGCCGCCGCTCCCCAACCCCATGCCGGGGGAAATCCCGGTAGAGGAGCCTCCATCGCCGGACGAACTGCCCGACGAAGTGCCTCTGCCCAACCCGGATGAAGTTCGTGAACCGCCGCAGCACGTATGACAGCAAAACGGCCGTCCAATCGAACGGCCGTTTTTTAATTGGCTAATGATCAGGTCTTTGATGGCATTTTGTCGCCGCGATCATGCTTTGGGCCATGATGTTTGTTGTGGCCATGATGACCTTTGCGGCCTTGGCGCATTTCGCTTTTGTCAATTTTCCCATCATCGTTGCGATCCATAAGAGCGAAGCGCTTTGCCTTCTGCTTTTCGACTTCTGCAATGGTAACGACACCATCGCCATCGACATCAAGGCGCTTGGTCATACGCTGCGCCTGACGCTCAACGACACGTTTCATCGCCATTGCTTCTATTTCCTGCTTGGAAAGCGTGCCATCCTTATCGGTATCAGCTTCCTTCAGGCGGTCAATATTGGTGAATTCCGCCTGATCCAGCACGCCATCATCATTGGTATCAATCCGGGCACCTCTTTTATGCTCATGGCCAGAAGCTTTCGTGGCCTCCTTGACTGCCGGAGCCTGTTCAGGCGTCTGCGTCTGGGCAAACGCACCGCCAAGAGCAAAAACCGTCAGGAAGGTCCCGGACAGAGCGAGAGCGAGAATTCGTTTCATGTTTTTTCTCCTGTAGCGTGAGCGGATCATCCGCCCCGTGACCAGAAGGTAGCGTTGCCAAAATGAACGGGAGATGATCGCCGCATTAATGTTTTGTAATGCTGGATCAAACAGTTGGGCGGGGAAGCTACAGGATACTAAAGGTGGCCACGTTGCTTCGCGGCGGCAGGAGAGACGTCAATCAGCCCGCCCGACCCTATCCTGAATTTGATAGCAGTCGCACCTCGCCCTTGCGGGCAAATGGCTTTTGGCAGATTTCGCGGGCAATTGATATCGCAATTTCATGCCGTTTCAGTGACCGCAACTGCTCAATTTGGAGATTGCAGGCGATATGGTGATCCGTGACACGCGCAGTTCCATGTCGGCGTAGTCACCAAATCCGCGGCCGCCCACCCCACGAGAAATGATAATTAATTTGCATCACAGTAATCGAGTGCCGCTCAGTCTCAGCCATGCTGTGGGACCTCTTGCAGAGACTGAATTTATTTACTTTTGCTATATGATCGCTTGCCAAAGGGATCTTCTTTGGCCGCATTTACAGCAGATGAAAATCCATTCATCGAGAGAACCATAGTGTTAATATTACCAATTCTCGTTTGGAAGCTTACAACAACTTTTTCAGCATTCACCAATTTGGAAAAGAAAGTATTATTTAACAAGACAATGGCGATGCATGATGTATTGCACACCCATTCATTATAATTTATTCGTGCTGTATAACTGCCTATATGAATAGATAGGCCTAAATTTTGATCAAAATCCAATGGGAGCGACATGACAACAACTGGAACATTGTCGGTAGAAGTTGCTATACGCCAATATAAAGCACTGTGATCGCTTTTAACCGTTTGTTCTACTTGGCATAATCGTTTGTTCTTGGATATACTAAGATCACATATGAGCGTCCAGTCGCCGAAAGGGCGAGATACGCGCATCAAATCCCCTAATGGAAGTTTCTCGCTGGGTTTGGCGATAGTAGCCAGGCGTAAAGGTTCTGCAGCATTTCCCGGAGAAGGCGCAGTGAAAGCAGCCACCTCTACGCAAATATGGATAAGAATAAAGAGCCACGATCTTTTGTAGAAATGGGCCATTTTAGTGGAAGGAGTAGCTCGCCCCGACACCCCATGAAATATCACCAGCATCAAGGGATACACCTAAAGACCCGTTGATCCTCAAATTCTGCTGTTCCGATGTCCAACCGAGTCCGGCAGCAAATGCTGTTGCGTCCTTAAAACCGCCCAATCCTCCCGCAATTGAAAATACACCGGGTCGGTCGTCATATCGCAATTGAGAAGAAGCCATGGCCGAAGCTATTCCGCCACGCGCTTCTTGGCGGACTTCACGGATATTGCCTGATAATGAAGCTAGCCGGTTATCCGTAGATTCGCGCAAGGTATTAATCCGGTTATCAGTATAGTTATTTGCATTTTTTTCGGCCTTGTTGAGTTGCCTAAGATTTACCGCTTCCATATCATGCATGCCATCGCTCATATTGCGAATGGTCACACTCGTTCCGCCTTTTCCAGAAAGCGATACGGTGTTGCTTCTGCTGCCGGCGCCATCAATATCGTAACCAAGTGTGTTGCGAATTTGTTTGAAGTTGACAGCATCTGTATCCTCTACGCCAACAGCCACATTTGATATAACTACTGTTGATCCTGTGGCATCTCCAGTTAACTGAACATGATTGGTTGGATTGCCATTTGAATCTTTCAGGTATTTAACAGAGAAAGCATCTGCCCCGGATAGATTATCCACCGCACTCTTCAGTTGGCCAACGTTCACTGCGTCCGTAATCGCAACCCCAGTAGCAACATTGGCAATGGTAACCGCTTCACCATGCTGCACGCCCAAGAGAGATACGGAGTTTTTTCTTTGTCCGGTTTGGGGATCAACATTATATTGCAGAGAATTGACGGTGGTATTGAACAGCTGACTACCGTTAATCGCATCTGTTGAGCTGAAAGAAATAACACCCGCTCCGACGTTCTGTATTTGGCGTTCTGCACCAAGTGCACCAATTGATACGACCCCACTGTTTGGAGAGGGAATACCAGCTATTATGCTGCCCTGCTGCAGAAGATATGCACCTTTATGGACAGATTCCGTTTTTGATCCAGAACCCAAGGCAACGTCATTTTTTTGAACTGCGGTCGAATTGGCCCCTAAAGCAATCCCATTATCTTTTTCAGCTGATGATAGCGCGCCGATAGCTACAGTGTCGTTAATTACGGCAGGGGCATTAAACGACTTTCCAGATCCAGCATTGCTTCCAATAGAAATATTGCGGTTGCCTAAAATGTTACTACCAGACAGTGTGCCCGTTGCAGTATTTTCGTTGCCAGAGACATTCTGACCGGTACTCGCCCCCAATGCCGTATTTTGATCTCCTTGGACTGTCCTGCCTGCATTTTGCCCAAGCGCGGCGTTGAGTTTTCCGCTAATGTCTTGTCCTGAAAATGAACCGGTTGCAGTGTTTCCACTGCCAGAGACCCTCTGACCGGCGCTAGCCCCTAAAGCCGTATTCTGATCTCCATTGGCTGCACTGCCTGCCGCATCACCCAATGCAGAATTATGATTACCGCTTACCGTCGTGCCCGCTGCACGGCCTACGGAAGAGTTACTATTCCCAAACGAATTCTGACCGGCAAATGCACCGACCGCTGTTGAGAACGAGGTTGGGGAAGGATTGGAATGGTTGGTACTGCCTGCGAAAGAGCCAATGAATGTGTTTACTCCTTGATTTTTTCCATCAGTAGAACTTGGTACGCGCCCATAACCGGTTGCATAACCATTAGTAGTATCAGCTGGCGATAGAGCTTTAGAGAAGGCACCACTGGCAGTGGTGCTTACAGAACCGGCCACCGAGTCATCAGCTCCAGTAGGATTTATAATCACTTGAGCAATAGAGTTGAAGCTAAATAAACTAAAAAAAACAAATAATGCGATGAATCCAATACTATTTTTACTAGAATGATAAAAATCAATATTATTTATTTCTATAATATAGAGTTCCATTTAAAATAGTCCAACTATGAATGATATTATATTAATAAATTGAAGATATATTTAATATATAAGAAATTTAACGTGCAGTAGGATTTCCTAAGAATCAACTACGGCAGTGATAAGCTTTGATAGCTGCTAAATTTCCAATGTCAATTTTTTATACAGATCGAGTGTCATTTTTCATTTAGCATTAGCGCAAAGTCAAACGCCATATCAGGTGTGCAAGAGTCTGTGATTGTGACAACTGGTGAAAGTCGTCTCTTGCCAAGGCAAGTTGCACACTGAGATACAAGTTTAAGTTTTATTGCGAAGGTGGCACGGAAGGCGAGAGTGTTTCAGTTTGCGGCTGGATGCCGGAAAGATCTTCTTTTGAAAAAAGAGCCACAGCTCCAAGAAGGCAAAACAAACCGATAAGAACGGCAGTTACAATACACTGATGTTTCATTAAACAGTCCCGTATGCGAAAAAACCAAGTTTACAAAGTTTTTTGACGATAATCGGGCCAGTTGAAAAAAGCGACCGCTGAAAGTGTTCATCAGGCATATTTCATCGTTGCTGAAAGCATAGCGATTATTTCAAATTTAATTGTAAATATTTCTTTATGTGCTGTTTATAGTCTTGGGTTGCTAGTTGTTTAACTGAAAAAACACACCCCAAAGAGATGGGATAACGGGCACGTGGCCCGCTATCCCTGATCTGCATCAGTCCATTTGAACGTTGGCGTCTTTGACGACCGGTGTCCATTTGGCGATCTCTGCCTTTACGTGGGCAGCAAGCTCTTCAGGCGTAGAACCAACAATGGTTGCACTGAATTCCTTCATCTTGTTGGCGACAACAGGATCCTTCATCGCTTCATTGGCAGCCTTGTTAAGAACGGCAATCACTTCCGGAGGTGTTCCGGCAGGGGCAAACAAAGCATTCCACGTATAGGTTTCATAGCCGGGAATGGTTTCTGCAATTGTTGGTACGTCCGGGAATGAGGGGGCGCGCTCCTTGGTTGTAACGCCCAGCGCCCGCAGTGTACCGCCCTTCATGTGAGACGATGAGGAGGGAAGGTTGTCGAACATGATCGGTACCTGATTGCCGACAACATCATTAAGCGCGGGTCCAGCGCCTTTGTAAGGGATGTGCTGCAGCGATACACCGGCCATTTTCTTGAACAATTCGCCGGAAAGATGCAGTGGAGTTCCGTTCCCTGACGAAGCATAGCTGTATTTGTCGGGATTGGCCTTCAGGAGGTCAACCAGTTCCTTGACGTTTTTGGCTGGCAGTTCAGGGTTCACCACCAGAACATTCGGAACAATGACGAGCAGCGAAATTGGCGCGAAGTCCTTTTCCGCATCATATGGCTTGGTCTTCAGGATAAGCGGATTGAGCGCGTGCGTTGCAACCGTTCCCATGAGAATCGTATAGCCATCCGGATCGGCACGGACGACATTGCCTGTACCGAGGCTGCCGCCGGCACCGCCAACGTTCTGCACAACGATTTGCTGGCCCAGAATATCCGACATTTTGTTGGCGATAACGCGTCCTACCACGTCAGTCGAACCACCGGCAGCAAAAGGAATTACCAATGTCACGGGGCGTTCAGGGAAAGTCTGTGCCAATGCCGACCCGCCAAAGGCGGTAGCCGCCAGAAGTGAAATGCCAAGGGCAAGGCTTGCGCGCCGGGTGATCGCAGATAGTGACATTCGTTTTCCTCCATGATGTCGCTTAGGTGCTCAAGTAATAAAGCATGCCACGCCGCCCGACGGAAGCGCGTTTAAGTTGCAAATATCCATCGATGCGTTGTGAGATATGTGCGACAGATATTACGGCTTTGAATTGGTGCCGACATTTGAAAGCAGGTCGTTAGCGGCATTGGTGTCCAGGATCGCAGATTGAAAATCGCCGAGACGCACGGATAGCGAAGCCCGCTGGTTATAATAACGGGCCATATCCTTGATGGGTAGCTGCCCGGATTGGACAAGTTCCGTGCAGGCTGCAAAACCGCGTTGTGTTGCTGCATGATCCATCGCTGTCGTCATGCAATCACTGTGAAGCTTTCTGACGGTGGTTTGATCAAGCGCCTGCGGTTTGGGCTCAAATAGGGGCGGGAAAGTATTGACGGTTGTTTGGGCAAAGGAGCAGCAGACAGACATGCCAAAAACGTAAGATGCCAATGCCCAACATTTCGTCAGATTGCCCATGGGTTTTTACGCCTTGCCGGGTTTTACTGCCGCCGTTCTCGATCTTGCAGGCTTTGAACTGACCGGATCACTGGTTTCATTTTCGACCGTGGCACTCAGGCGTTGATATATGCCAAGGCCGATCACCAACGTAACGCCAGTAAACAACAGAAGGGTAGGGTAGATCATCATGCGGACGTCTTCTTTGCCTGCCTCGAAGACCGCGACAAGCCCTTCAAGAAAAACGGCAATGGCGATTGTTGAAATGAACTTTGTCAGGCTTCTGCGGGCTTCTGCGGCCTGCCGCATTTCCCGGGCACGGATTGCTTCTTCTTCCAGAAGATACTTGCCCACGTCGAACACCGCTATCGCAATGACTGTGTAACCCACGGCTTCAAGCAGTGTCGTCCCGATATTGGTACTGTAGGCCAGTAATTCCCGCACGACTTCATAGGCGGCAAATGCAATCAGCCCAAATGCAAGAAGCATGAGAAAGACACTTGCAATACCGAATGCTGCTCTCGTAAGCCGTTCGAAAATCATGAATATTCCCTTGCTCTCCGCCTGCCTGCGTCGAAATATTGGCTTTGTGAAATCACGCCTCGATTATTCAAAGTCGGAATTCCCGATCCGACTGTATGGTCTCGAAACGGTACCGCCCACAGTCAATTCGTTTCCAAGTTCGCGATCGGCGGCAAGAGCGGCAATTTCGTCAGGGTCCCGCAAGCCTTGCGCAAAAAGAGTCATGACAATTCTGGCCAGTCTGCTGGCATCGGGGTGAAGCCGACGGTCCCTGCCAAGAATATTGGATGCCGTCTCGTGCGCACGGTCCATCATGTCCCATTCGTGTGGCGTGAACTGTGTTTCTATGCGTGATCCGAACGGCATGGCGTCCCTCAAAGGAGCGTACTGTGAGGGCCACTTTATAGTGGTTTCCATCGATGTCCATGACGATTGTGCCAGCTATCGTAGTTCCGACAGATGCGCTGAGACTTAGTCAGCGTGGCGCTAAATATCTCCGCATGTAAGCCATCAATCAAACGACCAGAAAATCCGCACTGGTCATGGCAAGTCCCTTGGTGAGGCTGGCAAACTGAGTGGCCGATGCTTGCCCCGATCCGTCGGCGTCATAATACAGAAAACCCGTAACGGCGTTGTAAATGATACGATCGCTGGTGTCAGTCGCACCTGCGCCAATATGAAAGGCCGCTGCTGCCAGAGCGCCGGTTATCCCCAGTGCTGTGAATACAGCGTTTTCCATCCAGATCGAATCTGCAGCAACGTTAAAATCGGTGATGGTGTCGCGATTGGCGATGCCGTTCGGCGCGGTGTTAAAAACAAAAGCGTCACGTCCTTCACCCCCTGTCAGCATATCATTACCGGCACCGCCGCTGATATTATTGGCCCCGCTATTACCGACCAGATAGTTGTTCAACACATTGCCGGTAGCATTAATGCTGGCTGACCCTGTGAGGAGGATATTCTCGATGTGTTGTCCTCCGGCGGCAAAGGAGATCGAACTGGAGACAACATCCATTCCGGCATTGCTGGCTTCGATGACACGATCTCCAGCACTATCGACATAATATTTGTCATTTCCGGCGCCGCCGTCGAGCGTGTCGTTGCCTCTTCCGCCATCAAGAATATCATTGCCAGCCCAGCCGTAGAGTGTGTCGCTACCGTCCAGCCCGTAAAGACCATTGTTAGCGACGTTGCCGTGAATCAGATTGTTGAGTGAACTCCCTGTACCATTGATATTGGCCGAGCCGGACAGTGAGAGATATTCAACCGAGCCACCGATGCGCGAAGTGTCGGCAAGGCTGAGCGAGATGGAGGATATTACCCTGTCGGTGCCGGTTGTTCCTGCTTCGGTGACACGGTCGCCTGCATTATCGATATAATAAGTGTCATTACCATCGCCGCCAGCCATCCAATCCGCGCCGGCACCGCCGTTCAATATATCATTGCCCAAACCGCTGCTGAGCGTGTTGATTCCGGCATTCCCTGTCAGAGTATTTACCAGGGCATTGCCTGTAGCGTTGATGCTGGCCGATCCTGTCAGCGTGATGTTCTCAATGAACTGCGAACCAGTTGCAAAAGACACCGAGCTATAGACCGTATCGACCCCGGCCACATTGTCTTCAATAACGCGGTCACGAACATTATCGACGTAATATTTGTCTGATCCCGTGCCGCCCATCATCAGATCCGCGCCTTGCCCACCTGTGAGCGAGTCTGCGCCTGCACCACCGTTCAACACATTGGCCAATGCATTGCCATACAAACTATCCGCGCCTGCACCGCCTGTGGCGTTTTCGATTTTTGCGCCATAGGCAATGGAGATATTGTATTTCAACCCGCCAACACTGGAAAAAGTGCCTTCATTCAGATTGATTATCTGATTTTGCTGAAAGCCGGATGCGTTGATCGTATCAATTCCGCCGGCATCCCAGATGGATAATGCGGGCGTTTTATTGATAGCAAAATTATATGTCGCTCCGGCATTGGAGCCAAAACCATAGATGGTGTTGCTGGCCCGGGTCGACATGTTGGCACCATAGAGCTGCTGGACGGCATAAATGTCATAGAGCATCAGCGTATCAGGATAGCTGTTGAACGAAGCTCCCGTATAGGCTTCATCAAAGTAGCTCATGACCGTGTATTGATGATTGTCCTGAGTGAAAGCACCATCTGTCCAATATGTAAGTGGCCCGCCATTACCTGAATTATAATCGCCCGGATGCGCCAATCCAACGGCATGGCCGATCTCGTGCAATATCGTATAGGCGCTATAGCTTCCTTCCGGCAGCGATGATGTCGAAACATCAATATTGTTCAGTCTGATATCGCCGCCTTCGGAAGTGGTGTCAGGATAATATGCATAAGCTCCCGACGGGTCTTGAATGTCTGAGTAGGCAGAAACCAGAATTTCAGCGTTGTCCGTTGTGCCGCCGGGATTCACCTGCTGGAAGGTAATATTGGCAACATCGGAATATTTTGCGAGATTTACCTTTACCGATTCAACTTGTGCAGCCGAAAGCTGAATGAATGGCGTGAAATAACCTTGGCTGTTAATGCTGTTGTCAAAGGTTTTGCGGACACCCCAGGTAACGGTTGCTGGCTCGGTAGCGGTAGAGGGAACCCAGGAAGTGTTCTCCCAAGTGAGTGCGCCAGTGGCCATCTTCTCATCATAGAAAGCCTTGTTTCCCACAGCCGCCGAAATTCCGTACTGACCCGTGTTAAAATCGCGGATGAAACCTGCATCGAGAAAGTAAGCACCTGAGGTTTTTGCCGTAAAAGTTATCGTTGAATTGTATCCCGGCCCACTATCATCATCGGCAGCGAGTTGTTTGCCACTACCATCACGCAATCTTAAGTAAGTATTGGCGGCATCAGTGTAGGTGTTGTGCGGATCCGACGTGCGCGTACCCCCCATGGCAAACGTGTAGGTTTTCCCGGCCTGAAGATCGACCCGGAACCAATCATGGTCGCCCACATAGGCAAGTTCGCCTTGCGCCGCCTGACCCATGCCGATCGAGTATGTCGTCGAAGTATTTGCGGCTGCATCGGATGCTTCAATGTAACTGGGCATTTATATCTCTCTGACACACCAACTTAAAGTAGTTGTGCCATAGCTATATTGCTCTTTTTGTTTCAGCAATTGAATAAACGGATGCAGCGTAAAAAGATATTTGGAATCTAGTCGGATTGGCCCGCGCCAGGCGAGAATTTATGCCTCAGGCTTATGGCAAACCATTTCAATGTTGTGACCATCCGGATCAATGACGAAAGCTGCATAGTAATGCGCGTGATAGCGCGGGCGCAGACCAGGTGCGCCATTATCCTTGCCGCCTGCCGCCAATGCCGCGTGATAGAATGCATCAACCTGCTGGCGACTTTTCGCCTTGAATGCCAGGTGAAGGTGAGCGGGCTTCTCCTCCGTCTCGTACAAGCACAGTGAAGCTTCATCCTGTGAGCTAAGCTCAACACCGTATGTGGGCGATCCTTCCGAGATAACAGTTGCGCCAATTGGCTCGAGTGCCTTCAGGTAAAACGCTTTGCTGGCTGCATAATCGCTTACACCGAATTTGACGTGATCAAACATAGGAGCATTCCTGTTGTGGGTAGTGCTCGATCTACACCGCCCCGCCTTTTCGGGCAGGGCGGTGTATTCTTGGTGGCTTTAGATCACCAGGAAATCGGCGTTCGTCAAGGCAAGACCTTTGCCTATGCTTGCAAATTGCACTGCCGCACCTGAACCCGATCCATCGGCGTCATAATATAGCGCGCCGGTGGTTGAGTTGTAGATGATACGGTCTGCTGCATCGGTTGCGCCGGCTCCGATGTGGAAGGCACCGGCTGCAAGAGTTCCATTGGCACCGAGTGCCGTGAACACGGCATTTTCCATCCAGATCGTATCGGACGGAACATTGAAATCCGTGATCGTATCGCGGTTGGTACTGCCGTTTGCCGCCGTGTTGAACACAAAGGCATCATTGCCTGCGCCGCCGGTCAACGTATCATTACCGGCACCGCCGCTGAGGATATTGGCAGCGGAATTGCCGACAAGGTAGTTGTTCAGGGCGTTACCTGTCGCATTGATGCTGGCCGAGCCGGTGAGCAGAATATTCTCGATATGCTGTCCGCCAGCTGCAAAGGAGATGGAACTGGAAACAATATCGATGCCAGCCGTATTGCCTTCGATCACCCGGTCGCCAACATTATCGACATAGTACCTGTCGCCACCGGCACCGCCAGCCATGATATCCGCACCCGCTCCGCCGTCGAGAGCATTGTTGCCCGCGTTTCCGGTCAAAGTGTTGGCGAGCGCATTACCGCTGGCATTGATGTTGCCTGATCCTGTCAAAGTGACATTTTCAATGAACTGACCGAAGGTTGCAAAATTGATTGAGCTGTAGACGGTATCAATACCAGCGACGTTTCCTTCAAGCACGCGATCACTCGCATGGTCGACGTAATATGTGTCTGATCCGGCCCCGCCAATCATCGTATCCGCGCCAGCACCACCATTGATGATGTTGTTGCCAGTGTTGCCGGTCAGCGTGTTGTTGAGAGCGTTGCCCGAGACATTCACATTGCCTGTTCCAAGCAATTGGGCATTTTCGATATTGCCCTGAAATTGAGCCTGATTGGAAAGGTAGAAGCTGTAGTACGATTTTACAGTATCTATTCCGTCGGCAGACGAGCTTTCAACAATAACATCGCCGGCATTGTCGAAGATGTAGGTATCGTTGCCCTTTCCGCCATACATCTTGTCTGCACCAGTGCCGCCATCGAGGTAATCGTTACCAAAGCCACCATCAAGCACGTCTTGACCTGTGCCACCAAGAAGCGTGTCGTTGCCATCCCAGCCGTCGATAAAGTCATCTCCAGCATCGCCGCTCAACGTGTCGTTGTAATCGTCGCCATCAATATTGTCGTTGCCGTCACCGCCATAGGCAATATTGTCAGAGTCGTCGCTGATGAAAATATCACCGCTGCCAACATAGATATAATCATCGCCAGCGCCGCCATAGATGGTATCTTTGCCATCGCCGCCGTAGAGCCAGTCGTTACCGATACCGCCGTTGAGGATGTCATTGCCGCTGCCGCCATAAAGGTAATCATTGCCGGCATCACCATTCAACGTGTCGTTTCCGTCATCGCCGTGGAGTTCGTCATTTCCACCGCCGCCGCTGATCTTGTCGTTGCCTCCCATCCCGTAAACTTCGTTTTCAAGATTGTTGCCATTATACGTGTCGTCGGCATCGGTTAGATTTATGATGTCCAATGCAAGTGCTGCTCCAGTCACCGCAAAGTTATCGCCATTGTCTATGCCAGCAGCATCTGAAAGGTTTATCAGGTTGTTTGTAAGTGTTGTTCTAGCCACTTTTCTACCTTGTATTGCTCGTGTTTCGTGAACCTGCCCAGCCGTACGGCTGATCAGGCAAATTAGACCACACCAGCATTATGCAACCGCGAACGAAATTGCCACTAGCTCACATGAGTGCATTGAATTGAGAATTTGGGGTTTTTAGAGCGCAGTTTGCGCGTCGAAATTATCGTCGTATTCAAGAATAACCCCGGTATTCGGAGGAATACCGGGGTTAGGGGGCCTGAAATTCTGATTGAGGATTAAATCACCACGAAATCAGCATTCGTCAGAGCGAGACCCTTTGTCAGTGTTGCGAATTGCAAGGCACTGCCTGCAGCCGTACCATCAGCATCGTAGAACAAGCCACCGGTTGATGAATTGTAGAAAATCCGGTCGCTCGCATCTGCTGCAGATGCCCCGATATGGAACGCAGCTGCCGTCAATGTGCCCAATGCACCGAATGCACTGAAGACAGAATCGTCTAACCAGATTGTATCTGTCGGAGCATCAAAGTCGGTGATCGTATCGCGGTTGGTGCTGCCGAGAGCTGTGTTGAAGACAAAGGCATCTTTTCCGGCACCACCGGTGAGTGTATCACTGCCAGCGCCGCCGCTGATGATATTTGCCCCTGAATTGCCGACAAGATAGTTGTTCAACGCGTTGCCGGTTGCATTGATGCTGGCCGAGCCGGTGAGAAGAATACTCTCAATATGCTGACCGCCAGCGGCAAAAGACACAGAGCTTGAGACAACATCGATACCGGCAACATTACCCTCGACCACACGGTCTCCAGCATTGTCGATATAGTACTTATCGGACCCGGCACCACCTGATAGCAGGTCGGCACCAGCTCCACCGTCGAGCGTGTTATTTCCGCTGTTACCGACAAGCGTATTGGCAAGTGCGTTACCCGTCGCGTTGATATTTGCGGAGCCAGTCAAGGTGACATTCTCGACGTATTGGGCACCGGTTGCAAAAGTGACAGAGCTGAGAACCGTATCGACGCCCGCAACATTGCCTTCAATGACACGATCGCCAGCATTATCCACATGATATGTGTCGTTGCCCGCAAATCCCGTCATTGTATCGGCGCCGGTGCCGCCATCCAGTATGTCATCACCCGCTACACCAATATTGGGCTGGCCGGGAGCTGGTGCTACAGAAACATTCAGCTTGTAGCCATCACCCGATGTGAGAGCAGTGCCCCTGCTGTCATAGTCTCCAACGCGGATATAATAGTCGCCATCCTGCGTGACCGTGTATTTCAGGCCCGAATCCGTTGTGTTGTTTGATCCGGAATCGCCGCCAGCATCGTCATTGCTCAGAAGAACGAGCCCTGCAGCGCCATTATCCTGCAAAATACTGATGTAACTGTCGAAGCCTGTCGTATGGTCAATGTCGAGTGTAATGGTCGATCCGGCTTTTACAGTCACCTTATAGAAGCCAGCACCACCATTACTTGTGGCAGTAATCGTGGTGTGGGCAACCGTGGTGGCGTTTGAGATGTCGGCATCTGCTGCCAGAGAAAAATTATCGGTAACGACAAAAGCGGCAGCTATCGAGTTATTCACGGAATTGCCGGGGAGGGTAGTGTAGCCAGTACCCATTCCGACGCCGGAAACAGGAGCGGGCACGTAATCGCCTTCCAATATGTCATCGCCGCCGCCACCCAGCAATGTATCATTGCCGCCCTGGCCGGTAAGCTTGTTTGCTCCGGCATCGCCGGTCAGCTGATCGTTGAATCCCGAGCCAGCAAGGTTTTCGATTGATACAAACGTATCTTCGCTCAAATTTGCAGCCAGATTGATCGTAACGCCCTGGGTGCTTTGATAGTAAGTTGCGGTATCGCTACCTTCACCACCATCGAGGTAGTCCTTGCCCGCACCGCCACTCAGCGTGTCGTTGCCTGCACCGCCAACGAGCCTGTTTGCAGCAGCATCTCCTGTAAGACTGTCGTCAAAGGAAGAACCTGTCAGGTTTTCAATCGAAACCAGAACGTCGCCACGGACACCGGTTACCGTATTGCCTTCGGCGTCACCACCGCTGGCTGTGCCTAGTCCAAGATCAATGGAAACGCCCTTCGTGCTTCCGGAATAAACAGCCGTGTCAACACCGGTTCCGCCGTCAAGATAGTCAAACCCGGCGCCACCAATGAGTGTGTCATTGCCAGCTTCGCCGTAAAGAACGTCACCGTCGCGAGCACCATCGAGGATATCATTGCCGCCGCCGCCATTGAAAAAGTCGCCGCCGCCAAGTCCCTGGAAATGATTGTCATCATCGGTGCCGATAAACCGATCGATACGATCATCCGAGCCGATAAGGTTTTCAATGCTGTAGAACTTGTCGCCCGTTGCCGTGCCACCATTTGCTTCGTTGGTTGCAAGATTGACGAGAAGCTGGAAGGGGCTTTCATGGCTGAAATCAACGGTATCAGAACCATTGCCACCGCGGAAAATATCAGCGCCTGCCTGACCTCTGAGGATGTCATCGCCATCGCCGCCGTCGAGCAGATCGTTTCCGGCACCGCCTTCAATTATATCGTTGCCGCCTTCACCGTATAGAAGGTCATCTCCATCCAGGCTTTCAACACCTGGCTGGTTTGGCAGCACATTGTTTTTATCCCGGCTGGCAAGCAGGTCCAAACCGCCGGCAATAATGTCATTGCCATCACCACCATGAAGCTCATTGGAGCCATCGCTACCCAACAGATTGTCGTTGAACGCAGAGCCCAATACTCGTTCTACGGAAACAAAGGTCCCGTTGGTTGTGGTGCTGTAGTCAACAGTAACCCCGGCTGTGGCACCGGAATAATCAGCCGTATCAAGGCCGTCCCCACCGTCAAAATAGTCTGCGCCGCCGCCGCCAACCAGAGTATCATTGCCCCCACCACCAAACAGGCGGTTGACTGCGGTATCGCCGGTCAATCGATCAGCGAAAGCAGATCCGATAAGATTTTCGATGGATTTTAATGTGTCTCCTTGAGCATCGCCGCCCAAGGTAACACCGGTCTTCAGGTCAATTGTTACCGCACTGGCGCTCGTGGAATAATCGGCGGTATCATTGCCTGTGCCACCGTCAATATAGTCGGCGGCAGCGCCGCCGGTCAGCTTGTTATTACCTGTATTGCCGATGATAATATCTTCGAAAGCGCTACCGACACCATTTTCAATGATGTATTGCGAGCCATCCGCATTGTGCCCTTCGTAAATGAAGACGTTGAACTTATGGCCGTTTACATCGGACCAGCGACCAGCACGCAGATCAAGAATAGTGCCGGAAATTGAGCCCGAGAAGTCGATAGTGTCGTTGCCCCCGGTATCATGGATAGCAAAACCGATATCGCGTGTCAGGCCATCCTTGGTGATCTGGTATCCATTTTTGGTTGACCCGAAACCATAAACATCATCGCCGGTGTTGAGTTGGATATCCTGATAGGTTCTGACGCCATCAGTTTCGGTCGAGAAGAATCGGCGAATCACGGCTTCAATATCTGCAGCCAACGGCGTCGTGGCTGACCAACGCGTTGTATTACCAACGTCAATGCCATTGAAATAAGACATGACACTATAGCGCTGCTGATCGAAAACCCAGGTCGCATCATCGACATAATCGATCTGATCACCGCCCGGGCCGCTATAATTGTAATAGCCCGGATGATTCAGGCCGAACTCATGCCCGAACTCATGGATAAACGTGTTGAATATGTAGCCGCCAGGGGTGGTGATATTTTCCGTGTCGTGGAATCGCTGCCCTACACTGACCAGCCGTCCTTGAGAAAATGCGCTGCCATCATTGGTTTCACCGACTTCCGGGCTGATCACCTTGATCCATTCGCCGGTTGTCACGAACTCGAATTTAAGTGGTGTGACTGCTGACCACTGTTCCAGCGCCTGCTGTGCGGAGAGCTTATATTCAGGGTGATCGTTCAGTTCCTCCAGATTGATCTTGATGGGATTGGCAGCCATCTCGGGGGTGAGCTGACGCGACAATGTACCGAGTCGGTCGAGAAATGCCTCATAGTCAGTGCTTTTGCCGAAGGGATTGTCCGGCGTTTGATCAATATTCGATGGATCGGGATAAGTGACTGCTCCTAACGGAACAGCTGTTGCAGCGGGCGCTCCACCATTGGAGGCAATGTTTTCGGCGCGGAAAGCTGGTTCTTCAACGGCTAGGCAAGCGATGCACATGCAATTCCCCATTCTTTGTTTACAACTTTAAGTTTCTTCAACGTGTGAAAAAAGAAAAGCCCTGTCAACGAACAAAGGTTGGTTTTACATATATTTAGAAATTAGGCGTTGTGGATGACGTGTGAGAGGTGGCCGCTATAACAGAAAGCGGGCGTACTACGAACGCAATCGGAGATGGTCTGGAGATCGCAATCCACTGGCTAAAATGTAAAGGCCCCGGCGTCTCGCGACGCCGGGGCTTTGTTTGTTCAAGCTTGCTCAGACTATCAGGAAATCTGCGTTTGTGAGTGCAAGCCCCTTGGTCAGGCTTGCAAACTGTATCGCTGAACCCGATCCCGAACCATCGGCATCATAATAGAGACCGCCAGTTGTCGAGTTGTAGATGATGCGATCGGCTGCGTCGGTCGCACCTGCTCCGATGTGGAAGGCGGCTGCAGCCAAAGCCCCCGGCGCACCTAGCGCCGTGAACACTGCGTTTTCCATCCAGACCGTGTCAGCTGGTACATTGAAATCAGTGATGGTGTCACGGTTGGTGCTGCCGTTTGGCGCGGTATTGAAGAAAAACGCATCCCGGCCTTCGCCCCCGGTCAGTGTGTCGTTTCCGAGTCCACCACTAAGGATATTGGCGGCGGTATTGCCTACAAGATAGTTGTTCAAGGCATTACCGGTGGCATTGATGCTGGCCGAGCCTGTCAGAACGATGTTCTCGATAAACTGAGCACCAGCGGAAAAGGAAACTGAACTCGAAACAACATCAATGCCAGCAACATTTCCCTCAATGATTCTGTCACCAGCATTATCGACGTAGTATTTGTCGTTGCCAGCGCCACCAGCCATAATATCGGCTCCAGCTCCGCCATCCAGAGCATTGTTTCCGCTGTTGCCTGTCAGCGAATTGGCCAGTGCATTGCCGCTCGCATTGATATTGCCAGAGCCGGTGAGCACAATATTTTCGATATGCTGCCCACCCGCAGCGAAAGATACAGAGCTTTGGACCGTATCAATGCCTGCGACATTACCCTCGATGACCCGATCACCAATATTGTCGACAACGTAACGGTCGCTACCCACACCGCCGGACAGTATGTCAGCGCCAGCACCACCATTCAGCAGATCGTCACCACCATTGCCTGTCAAAATGTTTGCTGCGGCATTTCCAACAAGAACATTGGCGAGGTTATTGCCAGTTGCGTTGATTGAAGCAGTGCCGATAAGTGTTAGATTTTCCACATTCCCGGAGAGTTGCGAGCCGGTAAGCAGGCTGAAGGAGATACTCGAGTTCACGGTATCTACGCCGGAAGCATTATCGGTAACTTCATTGACAATATCGCCGGCATTATCGACAAAATAGGTGTCGTTGCCCGCTCCGCCATACATGCGGTCAGCGCCGGTGCCACCATCGAGCACGTCGTTACCGCTAAGGCCTATAAGGTCGTCATTGCCATCGCGGCCGGACAGCGAATTATTCTCGACTGTGCCGAAAATCGTATCGCTGAACTTCGTACCGATGGCATTTTCGATGCCGACAAGTTTTTCACGCCTGTTTTCGCCTGTGTCGGCAAATTCCCTATCCAGATCAATAGTGACGCCTTTTGTATCGACACTGTCACGAAGCGCATAGCTGATAGTGTCTATTCCCGACCCTCCATCGAAAATGTTCTCCCAACCTTCCGAATTGAAGGTGTCATTGCCGCCCTCGCCATAATACTCACTGTGGCGGGTAGAGATGTCGAACCTGTCATTTCCATCACCGGCCTTGACAACGTCAAAAGGGTCGCCACTGAACGCGAAACCCTCGCCGATATAAACATCGTCGCCGCTGCCAAGATCAACGTCGTTGCCGCCTTCGTAGCGGTTTTCTACCCGATCATTTCCTGATCCGGCATAGACGGTGTTGAATCCTCCGTTATCATCGGAAAGATCGAGAATGATTTCGTCATTGCCGCCCAATGCCTCGACCGTTACTTCCGATTCAGAACCCTGAACAAACCTGTCATCACCATTTGTACCGACATATGTTTCGCCCATGTTTTCTCTCCTGTGAGGATTTTCAAGCTCTGTGTTGTTTCAACAAAAACAACGCGTGTGGTTGGTCAGGGTCATGGAACTGCATGGCAACTTTGTGACCTAATGCAACTTATTAGCGAGTGTATTTGCGGACGGTGGCACTTCTGGAGCGTATCCAAAGCGCTCAAGACCAATGAAATGCCTCGTTTTGAGTTGAAAACGTCTCTTGATGGAGAACGCAAAAAAATGTCGGTCGAATGTGCCTGGCGTCGACACATCAAGAGAACAGGGCGATTTGCTACGCTCACTGAGGGTTTTTCCGGACAGGAAATGTCAAGGCAGCAAGAAAGGCCTTTAAGGCTTAACCTGCTCGAGAACTTCTGTCGCGTTGAGATCGTCCTGATCCGAACCAAGCCAGGTGCCCACGGAGAAATACATCAGCCCGCAGATCAGAATCAAACTGCCATAGGCCAAGGATTTCTTTAGTGAGTATTCCAACAGGGCTCGCGGTCGCGGGAATATTGCCCAAGCTGTCTTTGGCGCAGTTTGCACCTGATAAACGCCCAATTGCCTGTGAAGCCGTATCGCAATTCGGTCGAGCTTCCGCTCATTGAGGCGCTTGCTCCATCGATGGATGGGCACGAAAGATTTTTCGCCAAAGCCGTCAATACAAACACATTCAGGCCGACCTGTGCGGGTCTCCGTATAGACGATATTCTTTATGTGGATGTCGGAAAATACGATCCCCAATGAATAACAATGATCGAGAAAATCCTCGAGAGCATAAAGATGCTCGGGTCTCAGTTTTCCGCTACGCTTGAGCTCATGATACGTCGGAGCAAGTTCGCCCTGACCTGTGCTGATCTTTTCCGTGACCAGACCAATGCCTTCATTGGTGTGAATGACCCCGAACAAATGGACGATAGGCAATCCGGGATGCTTGTACCTGCTGGCGTATTGTTTACGGCACTGTATGAGGTATTCGGTAATTTCGCGGACAAATATCTTGTAGCATCCCTCCGGACGCATATTTTTCAACTGACTGTCAGTCGTGCGAAAACCTAGCCTGTTAACGATCTCTGGGCGAATGGTTTTGACCAGTTTGTCCGGCAACTCGGGATGCTCATAAACGTTTCTCATATTGCCACGCGCAATCGGCTCTTGACGGGAAACATCAAGGCAATCATCACGCAGTTTAGGAGAAACATTGATCAACGTATTGTTCCAGCACTTGCAAAGCCAAATACAAAGCGTTTGCAATTTCGATTTCTTATTTCGAGCACCATATCTGAATCGGGCTCATTTTGCCATCGTATTGCTGGAGTCCGAGGGCTAAGACGTCCGAACTGTAGCAAATTTATTACGCTACATCTTGAGCTTAGACGTTAGCAGGCTAGTCGTGCAGCCTCGCAGGGGCTGACGTGGATTGTTGCGTTTCATAAACTGACGGGGCAGAATTTCGTTGAACCCTGCTGGAAATATTTAGCAACAGGCGCGACGACCGACACTTGGGAGGAATGGGCTCATTTTCACCAAGGTATAGAGAGACTGTCTCGTCATCTTGATGTCCATAACAATAGTAAATGAAGGGATGAGCGGTTTCAGAAAAGCAAAAGGCTCAGCGATTTCTCGCTAAGCCTTTGAAGTGACTGGCTCCCCGGGCCGGATTCGAACCAGCGACCAACCGGTTAACAGCCGGTTGCTCTACCACTGAGCTACCGGGGAATAGCTTTTCAGTCATCAGCGAGGTGGCCTATAGCAAAAGGGTTTCGCTTTTGCAAAGGACCATTTCACTTTTTTTCACTTAATGTGCACAACAAAACGCTGGCAGAGGCGAAAACACTTCCTACATCAGGGCTATCCCGTTCAATCAACGTAGAAAGAATTTGAGTGTCTGGCGGACCAAAACAGACTGACAACCCTGGTGAGCAAGAGGAAATACCTTTGAGGCGGCGGCATATCCGCATTCTGGGGCGGCACATACCTGTTCCTCAATCGGTGGCAATGCGTCGCACGCTTGGTGGCGGACTGGTTGCTGGCGGAATACTTGGTTTTCTGCCGGTATTGGGCTTCTGGATGGTGCCGCTGGGCCTTGTTGTGCTGTCACAGGATTCGGCGATTGTGCGTCGCAAGCGCCGCCAGCTGGAGGTCAAGATTCTCCGTCGCTGGAAAGCCAGCCGGTTTGGAACAGACAAGGGTAAAGGCTAACCCGCTTTCACCTATTGTTGCGGGCAAATTTGCGACAAGTGATCGAGACCCTCAGCCATATGTTCGAATTGTGCCGGATTCTTCGGATTTTGCTGATCGATTCGTATGACATAAAGGCTGTCAAAATCACTGCCGCGCCATTTGGGAACGGTATCAGGATCACCGCCATGGCTTCGAACGAGGTTTTTGGCCAGCTTGCGCGCCTGCTTATGCTCCCATGCGACGACAATGGTTGCACTCCTGTTTTCCGGTCGCTCCAGAGCTGCCTGCAGGCCGGTGATATCTTTCAACCCAAATGAAGTATCAACAGGAAGCCCGAAGCGGATGGCGGTTGGCTCGATCGTGGCGAGAGGGCGTATATAATTATAGAACGCGCCTTCGTCTTCTTTCTGCTCGGCAGGATCTGGTGCAAATATCCTGTCGGGTTTCCCAAACTTGCTGGCAATAATAGCGGGCAGGGCGAGGGACCTGTTCAATCCCTGACAATCGAGCTGGCCAAGGCCGCCTTCAGGCTTTTCGCCATGACGTAGAATCACAATCGTCTCCACCGGCGGTTTGAGACCTTGAGCCATGGCTTGAGCGGGCAACATTAAAACTGCAATTGCGGTGGCCACTGCATATTTTCTTGAGATAGATTGCATTGCGTTGTCCTTTGTTGAAACGCTATCGTTCCAACCATAAGAACTCCAGTTAATTGCCTGTAATGAACGAATGCTGGCAACGAAGCGTCGTCCGGTGCGTGATGATTTCAATTTGTTAAGCAGAATATCGCGCAGCTGTGTAAGCTTCATTTTAGCTGTTGCGGCACAAATCAAAAACGGTTATTCGGAATGCCGCAAGTGACCGCAATATCGATATTCGGTGCGGAACTTGGACAAGTAGTTAATTTCATTAGCTATTTTGCAGTTGAGGCCTCGTGGCGGAGTGGTTACGCAGAGGACTGCAAATCCTTGCACCCCGGTTCGATTCCGGGCGAGGCCTCCAGCACATAATCATCCAGTTACAATTATCTGTTTTTGTTGGCATTTAATTCAGGCGTGGCAGTCTGCGCCTCTACATCACCTTCAGGGTGTAGCAATTCGTTTCCGATTCCTCTCCAATCAAACTTGGAAACCGTCAGCATCATGATGCTGCGCGTGCACGAAAGAGGCGATCGCATTCATCTTGCCAATCTGGCGGTTATGATAGTTACTGCTATGAACGGTAAATCTTCCATGAGTCGGTTAACTACTTTTGTCGCATGCCAATTCCGAAGTGTTGTCAGGAACGTCTGCGATAATGATCCCAATGATCGGATGTATTACCGATAACTTCGCAATCACAAAAGCCGCCATTAGCTTTGCACCATTCAAGCAGCGCGTCCGCCTTTGCTAATGGCAGCTCCATATTGGCTATTACGCTTTCCGAGTTGCGTAAATCATGCGAACAGCCAGCTTCGAATAGCAGTTTGTCCAATTCAGAGAAAAACCTTTCCAGTTGCGCATCTTCAAGTGGAAACTCCTTGACTGCCTTCTCTGCTTCTTGGGCCTTCCAATTTTTAAGAAGAGCCTTTTTTGCAGCTTTGTCCATTATAGCCCCTCCGGTACGTCCATCCCTGTTATACTTGCCGCAGCACTCGTTCTGTCAGGGTCGCATTTCCCCTTCTCGACCAACCTAAATCAAGCAGAAATATCGATTTTGCAATTTTGCGCTTTGAGATTGCAAAGAACCATCTTTATCCAGAACGGTCTGGGCCAACTTTATCGTCAAGAAAGTAAGCTGACTTCCAGCCATGGGTTCCGTGCGTTTCCCCCGCACGGTGGGCAATCTGCAAATCCCGAAAATATTGAGTGTTTCCGGTGTTGAGCTAGTACATTGCTCGCCATTGCCAGATGCGCTGGCCATTGCGCAAATTCTCTGCCTCGTATCTGGAGAGAGGTAATGAACTATCCCGACCCGCAATTTATCATTGATGCACTCGATGAAACACACATAAGCTCACGTGGCGCGCATCTGTTTGAGGTGTTCAATTTAAAAGAGAAAGACCTGCGTCCAGACCCGATGTCCCAACAGGGGCGGCGAATCTATGAAGACAAAACTCGTGGATTTCAGCTGGAATACGAGGATGAGGGGCGACGCAAAAAGATCGTTGATCATGAGATAGGCAAAGGACCGTGGGTGCTCGATCAGTTCTTTCTACGGTCAGGAATAAGTGGCGGAAATCCTTATCCCGGTGTGCTGCCCTACGGGATAAAGTTTGAGATGAACAGAACTGAGCTTGGGGCTTTGCTGGGCCCACCTGTTTCAAGTAATCAACGCGTAGAGATTTGGTCGAGAGCGCCGATCAGGCTACTCTTAAATTATGAGCCGAAGAGTGGCGCAATCAAATCAGTGGGAATGCAATTGCTTGAGAGCAAAATCTGAGTACTGCCACTGACCAACACTTAATGAGGTGAGCTTGCAAGCAGGAGTTGCGTCAGTTCCGCTTGCAGTTGTTCAGCCGTATTCTTGTTGACCGCTAAAACTATATCTCCATCGACGGTTTGCATCACTATGACACCAAGCAAAGGATCGTCGTTGAACTTCATAATTTCCGAGCACAATAATCGGTTTAGTCCGCTGTCTTTCTTCTTCGGCATTCAATCCTCCCATGGGGGAGGTCATACACGCTCTTGGTTCGTTGGATAACGACCTGAAATGCAACTCTGCTATGCACTTATAGCGTGTGGCCAGTTAGGCGATTGAATTGCCGGGAGGTTTAGCTGCGTAAATGAACAGGGTTTCAACTCTACAACCGTAGGCTGTATTCACATCTAACGCGGAAAGAAGGGAATGCAGGAAAGCTCGCTTCCCACACTAGATATATAGAGCACAAGGGACTTGCTTCAAGACCTGGCACTCCCCTTATAAACGCAGCCCTAAAACCAGAATCGCGGCAAAGGGAGTAGCGAAATGCGTGTGTTGTTATCAACTTATGGTTCTCGAGGGGATGTTGAACCTATGGCTGGGCTTGCCGTAGCGTTACAGGCGCTTGGTGCAGAAGCGCGCGTGTGCGCGCCGGCGGATGTCGAGTTTGAAAATCTGCTTGCACGCGCCGGCGTATCGCTCGCGCCTGCCTTTTCGCCGGTACGCGAGTGGGCAATGAAGGCCATGGCTAACCGAGAGAAAATGGACTTTCCCAAGCGCGCAGCTGAGATAATCTCTGCGCAATATGAAGCGATTTCCTCTGCAGCCATAGGGTGCGATCTGATAGTGGCGACAGGATTGTTTCCGTCTACTGCTGCGGCCAAGTGCGTTTCGGAAAAACTCGGTATACCCTACATATATGCTGCCTATTGCCCCTATTTTGTACCATCGACACATCACCGGCCGCACGAATATCCCGGCAAGCTGCACCCGCAGGGCGTTACTGACAATCGGGTGCTTTGGGAACTGGATATTCAGAACATGAATGCGTTGTTCGGTGGAGCATTCAATAATCATCGCGCCATGATCGGATTGCCGGCTGTCGAGAATGTTCGGGATTACATTTTTACAGATCATCCCTTGCTGGCGTCTGATCCGGTTCTTGGTCCGTGGAAACCGACAGACCTTCGCGACGTTACGCAAACGGGTGCGTGGATACTTCCCGATTCGCGGCTGCTTCCTGACGATTTGACAGCATTTCTTCAGGCTGGTCCAAAGCCCATATATGTCGGCTTTGGCAGCATGCCGATGCATGCCTCGAAAGATGCTGCGAACGTGGCCATTGATGCCGTCCGCTCTATGGGGCGACGTATGCTCCTGTCCCGAGGCTGGGCCGATCTGGCACTGACAGATGACGGAGATGACTTTTTTATTATAGGCGATATCAATCAGCAGGCATTGTTTGGTCGGGTTGCCGCAGTGGTTCACCATGGCGGAGCCGGCACCACAACAACTGCCGCGCGATCGGGTACGCCTCAGGTGGTTGTACCTCAAATAGCAGACCAGCCCTATTGGGCAGCGCGTGTAGCTGACTTGGGCATTGGTGTTGCTCATGACGGCCCCATACCCAGCGTCGCGTCGCTTGCTGGAGCTTTGGAGATCGCTTTGACAACTGAAACGCGCGAGCGGGCAATGGCCGTTGCTCAAAAGATACGAGGTGATGGCGCAATGGTAGCGGCGAAACTACTGCTGGAATCAGTGAGCACAGAAAACCGGGGTCTGCGTGATCATGCCTGAATCACCTGAACATGATGCGCATATACCGCCTGATTGGCGAGGCCGATTGGCACATTATGGATGGACGGCGCAAACCATTGGTGAATCCGGCGCGCTGGTGTTTCGTCTTGAGGCATCAGGATTGCCGACGCTGTTCGTAAAAAGCGAGATTGCCGGGGAGTTCGGAGAACTGCCGGATGAGATATCGCGGTTGAGATGGCTTGCGGGGCAGGGAATAGCTGCCCCGAAAGTTTTGGATCAGACTGAAGATAATGGGCGTATCTGGTTGCTGATGAGTGCGTTGCCGGGTCGCGATCTGGCATCTGACAAGGAAATTCCTGCCGAGAATATCGTAAGGATTGCCGCGCAATCCCTCAAAGACCTGCACAGTCTTGATATAGCCCATTGTCCTTTCAACCACACTCTGAGCAATCGGATACCCGTTGCGCATGCACGAATGATCGCCAATCAGGTGGACGAATCCGATTTTGATGAGGTTGGGCCCACAGCAGCTGAACTGTTCGAGCGGCTTTTGAAACTACGGTCGGATGGCGAGGATCTCGTAGTTACGCATGGCGATGCGTGTCTGCCAAATATTCTGAGCGATGGATCGGTTTTTACCGGTTTTGTGGATTGCGCACGTCTTGGCATTGCTGATCGATATCAGGATCTGGCTTTGGCAAGCAGGAGCATCGAGCACAATCTGGGTGTCGAATGGGTCGAGCCGTTCTTCAGATCATATGGAGTCGATATGGACTCTTCCCGTGTGGAATACTACCGGCTACTTGATGAATTCTTCTAACTTGAGCGTCGCTCTGAATATCGCCGATAGATGCCTTTGCCGGCCTTTTTAGCAATATAAAGTGCTGCATCACCGCACCAAAGCAGGCTTTCGGGTGTATCGCCATCGCGCGGCGCAAGGGCCGCTCCAATAGTTACCGTGATGGCAGCTGAATCCGCATTGGCCAGATCATAGGGTTGGGAAACGCTACCGATAATACGGTCTGCCACGTTTGCAACTTCATTGGCTGTAACCTGTAGCAGGACAACTGCAAATTCATCACCGTCGATGCGGTAAACAACATCGTTCTTGCGCATGCAGGTTTGAAGCCGATCAGCTACGAGTTTGAGTACAAGATCACCCTCGGCGCGACCATATTTTTCATTAAACTGCCTGAAACCGTCCAGATCAATGCAAAGAATCGCAAATTGCAGCCGGTCATCAAAGTCACTATCGGCATAAGAGCCGAACAGACTATCCAGATGTTCTTCCAGTGCAGCGCGGTCGGCGAGGCCCGTAAGCTCGTCCTGGCTGACAGGAAATTCACCAAATCCCTTGCTTTCAATCATTCGCCTAAAGTTCCCATCGTTCACTTGAACGACTCCATTTTTGCTGTGTCTAGAATGACAGGTGCTGACATTGGATACAATACAGGAAAATTCATAGGGTTAAGAGGTTTTTATCACAAGCCCAAAGTATTCGATATCAGAAAGTCAGTAATAGAGTCCGGATTCATTAATATGGTCGCAATGAGATGCCGAAAATGGCAAGAAGATGCGCGCAAAGGTGCCTGACCAAAGGAAAACCTCATACCATCGTGCCGGATTAAAGAACCCGGACCCTGTTGTTTTTGCCGCGCAGCGATGAATTGACGTCCAGCACATTTTTTGACACATCCCCCTTGCGGGTTGGCTTGCCGGGTCCAATATGCTTTCGAGTTCACCGGGTCCGTGTCCAACCTGCATAAACATGTTATGCACGTGCGAAGTGTTCTGCGTTGCCTCGATACTGGAATCGCTTTCCGGAAAAGGGTATACGGAGTTTCATAATGCCTTTGTGTACTGCGCCTTCAACGGACGCATAACACGATTGCGCTGCTAGTGCTGTTAGGAAAGCTCGGAAATATGGTGCTGAATTTCGAAGACCTGCGGACCAAGATGGTCGATAACCAGTTGCGGACAACTGATGTGACTGACAAGCCGCTGCTGCAGGCATTTCTGGATGTCCCGCGGGAGAAATTCGTACCGAGCGTCCGTGCACCGCTTGCCTATATTGATGATGACGTCTTGGTTTCAACCGCGACTGCGGAAGCCGGTTCACGTTATATCATGCAGCCTTCGCCCTTTGCCAAACTGGTTCAGCTTGCCAATATTCAGCCGGAAGATGTGGTGCTCGATATTGGGTGCGCCACAGGATATTCGGCTGCAATTCTCTCACGAATCTCCAGCTCAGTTATTGCCGTCGAGAGTGATGCGAATCTTGCCGGGCAGGCGACTGCAATCCTCTCATCGCTTGGTTATGACAATGTCGTGGTTTTGACTGGCCCGCTGGAAAAGGGCTATGCGTCCGAAGCGCCGTTTGATGTAATCATAATTGAGGGTAGCGTTGATCACGTTCCTGCGACATTATTTGATCAGTTGAAAGACGGAGGGCGACTCGTTGCTGTTGAAGGCAGCGGAAACTCTGGAAAATCAATGATTTACGTGAAGAACGAGGGAATCGTATCAGGACGACGCGCTTTTAACTCAGCGGTGAAGCCACTCCCGGGCTTCGAGAAAGTACCTGAATTCGAATTTTGAGCGTGTCGCACGTGAGACATAAGTGCAACGGTTGATCACTTTGTTTGCGAATTGGGGTTTGCAGCTGTGGTCAATTCGATAATTGGCTTGTATTGAAATTACAACGTCGAACCGATTGGTTCGGTCAGAATGTTGAGACATGAAGGGGTTTATAGTGTTCATAGCGGGTAAGCGATTACTGACCGCAGCGCTGATGTCAGCCACGGTACTAGCCTCTACGCCATCCATGGCTGAGACGATCTTTGGCGCAATGGCCAAAGCCTACAATAATAACTCCACTCTTAATGCAAGCCGCGCCGGTGTCCGTGTAACGGATGAGGGTGTAGCAATTGCCAAGTCGGGCTACCGGCCAGTTGTTTCTGCAACGGCAAACCTGACATCGACATATACAAAGATCGATGGACGTGGTGTTGGTAATGCGCTGACGGGGTTCGTTGATCATGGAACTTCAAACACTGGTGTGTTTGGCGTTTCCGTCGATCAAATGCTGTTTGATGGGTTTACCACAAAGAACAATGTTTCGTCTGCCAAAACGCAAGTTCTGGCGCAGCGTGAAAACCTTCGTAATACGGAGCAAAACCAGCTATTTGCTGCCGCGCAGGCCTATATGGATGTTTATCTGACACGGCAGATTGTTGTACTGCGTCAGCGAAATATCGAAGCGCTTGACGAACAGCTGCGTGCTGCCCGGGCCCGGTTCGATGTTGGTGAAGGCACACGCACAGACGTTGCACAGGCGGATGCGCAAAAGGCAACGGCAATTGCTCAGCTGAATGTAGCCAAATCAAACCAGAAAACAGCGGAAGCCACCTATGTTCAGGTGATTGGTGAGGCTCCTGGCCGTCTGGAGCGTGCACCGGCTGCCAAGAAATCCTTGCCCCGTTCAATGGACGAGGCATATTCAGTTGCAGAAAATACACATCCTGCAATTCTAGCTACCCGTTATGCCGTCGATGCGGCTGGATATAATGTAAAGGCGACCGAGGGTACATTACTGCCGCAGGTAAGCTTGAGAGGCGAAATTTCGCGTGACGAAATATTCGGCGATCCAAGCGATCTTTCGACAAACAGCAACAACACAACCAGCGCTTCTGCGGGAATTCGCGTAACGGTGCCAATCTATAGTGGTGGCCGTACATCGGCACAGGTTCGTCAGGGTAAGGAAACAGTCGCGCAACGCCGCATCGAAGTTGATGTGGCACGCGATGACGTTCGTCAGGCGATTGCAAGTGCTTATGCCGAGATGGAAGCTGCCAATGCTTCGATCATTGCGCAAAGGACAGCTGTCGCTGCTGCACAACTGGCCTTGAACGGCGTTATTGAAGAGCGCAAGGTTGGCCAGCGTACAACTCTCGACGTGTTGAACGAACAGACCAATGTTTTGACCGCGCAGATTAATCTTGTTCAGTCGGAACGTGATGCTGTTGTCACCAGCTATGCTGCACTGTCGGGCTCAGGC
Organism: Phyllobacterium sp. YR531; assembly: GCF_000282595.1. GTDB lineage: Bacteria > Pseudomonadota > Alphaproteobacteria > Rhizobiales > Rhizobiaceae > Phyllobacterium. The sequence continues at coordinate 15,505 of NZ_AKIZ01000023.1, read as the reverse complement.
CGGTTGACTGCTTCGCAGATTGGTTTGCAGGTGGCAGAACATCGCCCTGAAGAGCATTATGAAGCAGTGAAGGACAAATGGATCGGCCTTCGCACTCCTGATAGCCGCTAATCGCGCTCGTCATGCTTGTTTGATACTGGCCGCTGGATATATCCGGCGGCCTTTTCCGTTTCTGATACCCGAATCAAAAGTCTGTGGGTTAGCTCGAAACATTGCTCTCAGGGATTCTCAAACACATAACCAGCCTCTACACTGCATGCAGATTCGTTGCACCGCACCGAAACAAGATGTAGTAGGCAAGTTGATCATGGCACAATCACCGATCGGGGCATCCTCTGGGCTAGGCAGCACAGCGCGAGAGCCCTCAATGGAAGAAATTCTCGCTTCTATTCGCCGAATCATTGAGGAGAGCGACACAGCCCGGCCAGACGAAGCGCCGCCGCTGGCTGTAAACTCCGATGTGCCAGCTCAGACAGTATCAAACGTGCAGTTTGAAGAAAGCCATTACAACGAAGAGGCGGAACTTGCACCTCGGCAGGGAATTGCCGTTACGCCTCCTGTACAGAAAATCCCCGAGCAAACATTTGCCCGGCCTTTGCCACCAGTGGAATCCAAGCCGGTTGAGACAGAAGCGAAGGCTGAGCCTGCGGTTGAAGCAGTTTTGCCCACCCCGGAAGCGCACATAGCGGAGCAGCATCTTGAAGAAGTCGTAAAGCAGCTTGATGAACAGCCGAAACCGGCATTGGAACAACCGGAAGCAGTAGGTTATGCGGACTTTGAAACAGTGCAAGCAAAGCCGGAGCCGCAGGCGGCAGTTTCGCCCGAGCCCGTAACCATAGAAGAGTTCGAGACAAGCATGGAAGAAGAGGTCTCGCTTGATCTTGTGCAGGCCTTGGAGCCGATCCTGTCGGAAAGCACCGAGCGTCAGGTGAGTGCCGCGTTTGAAGATTTGTCCTTTGCGGTTCGCAGCGAACAACGGCGTTCATTTGATGAGATTGCACAGGAAATCATGCGGCCTTTGCTGCAGGATTGGCTGGACAACAACTTGCCGACCCTTGTCGAGCGCCTTGTTCGCGAGGAAATCGAGCGCGTAGCACGGGGCGGCAAGCGTTAATCTTAGCGGCCTTGAATCACTTTCAAGACCATCGGCGTAAGATTGCCTTTACTGCTCTCGTTGACATCTTCGCGTGTTAGCTTTCCGCTCGCCAAAGCTTGGCTAATGCGTTTGCAGAATGTCGTTGGCATGTTCTCGATGCTCGTACCTGTTACCACAGCAAGGTTCTGGCGATATTTTAGAGGCTTGTCGCCCATACGATTTGAGCAATAGCCAACCATTTGCTTATGTTGTGCAGGTTTCGCGAGCGTTTTTTGCATTTGGGCATAGCTGGACTCTGAAACCTGTTGGCAGCCAGCAAGTGCAGTGATAGCGAAACTCAGTGTGATAAGATGTGATAACTTCATAGTGCCCCCAAGTGCCAATAATGTAGAGCGCATTGGCGCAATGATGCATTATTTGTCAAGCTGGCAGCGAGTGCATTTGACAAGTCCTCATTGACTTGAGGCCCGGCATTGGGTTTACACCCTAACAATCCTTTTTTCCGCAAAATGACGGACAGTTTTATGCTTGAGAAGACCTATGACGCCGCGGCTGTAGAGCCAGAGATCGCAAAACGCTGGGAAGAAGCTGGCGCATTTAAGGCTGGTGCCGGTTCCAAGCCGGGCGCAGACCCGTTTTCAATCGTCATTCCGCCACCGAATGTGACGGGTTCTCTGCATATGGGTCACGCGCTCAATAATACGATTCAGGACATTATGGTCCGGTTTGAACGTATGCGCGGCAAGAATGTCCTCTGGCAGCCGGGCATGGATCATGCCGGTATCGCAACGCAGATGGTTGTGGAACGTCAGCTGATGGAGCGTCAGCAGCCGGGCCGACGTGATATGGGCCGCGAAAAATTCGTTGAGCGCGTCTGGGAGTGGAAATCGGAGTCCGGTGGCATCATTGCCGGTCAGCTGAAACGGCTAGGTGCTTCCTGTGACTGGTCGCGCGAACGGTTCACCATGGATGAAGGCTTGTCCAAGGCGGTACTTGAGGTGTTCGTTACGCTCTACAAGCAGGGGCTGATTTATAAGGACAAGCGTCTCGTCAATTGGGATCCAAAGCTTTTGACGGCGATCTCCGATATTGAAGTCGAATCGCGCGAGATCAAAGGCCATCTGTGGCATTTCCGGTATCCGCTTGAGAATGTCGCATTCGATCCGGAAAATCCGCATACATTCATCGTCGTGGCGACCACCCGTCCCGAAACAATGCTGGGCGACACTGGTGTTGCCGTTAATCCTGACGATGCCAGATATCACGCGCTGGTTGGTAATGATGTTGTTCTGCCGCTTGTTGGCCGTCACATTCCGATTGTCGCCGATGATTACGCCGATCCTGAAGCCGGATCGGGTGCAGTAAAAATCACGCCTGCCCATGATTTCAACGACTTTGAGGTTGGCAAACGGAATGATCTGCGCCAGATCAATATTCTCAACACAGATGCTTCCATATTCCTGAAGGAAAACAATGACTTCCTCGAAGGTCTGGAGAAATCGAGTCACCTTGACCAGTTGATCCATGCTTTGGATGGCAAGGATCGTTTTCATGCCCGCAAGCTCATTGTAAGCATGATGGATGAGGGCGGATATCTGGAGAAAATTGACGACCACACGCATGCCGTACCGCATGGCGATCGCGGTGATGTGCCAATTGAACCCTATCTGACCGACCAGTGGTATGTGAATGCGGGCGAACTTGCCAAGCCAGCCATTGCAAGTGTTCGCGAAGGCCGAACCAACTTCGTGCCCAAGAATTGGGAAAAAACCTACTACGACTGGATGGAAAATATCCAGCCATGGGCAATCTCGCGCCAATTATGGTGGGGTCACCAGATTCCGGCCTGGTATGGGCCGGATGGTCAGGTTTTTGTCGAACGTACGGAAGAAGAAGCTCTTAGCGCTGCCATACAGCATTATCTGGCGCATGAAGGGCCAATGAAGGCCTATGTTCAGAACCTTCTAGAAGATATGAAGCCCGGCGAAATCCTGACGCGTGATGAGGATGTGCTCGACACCTGGTTCTCCTCAGCGCTTTGGCCATTCTCAACGCTTGGCTGGCCGGACAAGACACCCGAGCTTTCAACTTACTATCCGACCAGCGTTCTGGTCAGCGGCTTTGATATTATCTTCTTCTGGGTTGCCCGGATGATGATGATGGGTCTGCACTTCATGGATACAGAACCCTTCCACACGGTCTATATGCACGCGCTTGTTCGCGACAAGAACGGTGCGAAGATGTCCAAGTCTAAGGGCAATGTCATCGATCCGCTGGAATTGATGGACGAATATGGCGCAGACGCGCTGCGTTTCACACTCGCCATCATGGCGGCGCAGGGCCGCGACGTGAAGCTCGATACAAGCCGTATCGCGGGGTATCGCAATTTCGGCACCAAGCTATGGAACTCGACCCGCTTTGCCGAAATGAACGGCGTTGCGCGCAATCCATCCTTCAAGCCTGACGATGCCAAGCTGACAGTCAATCGCTGGATTTTGACCGAGCTTACCAATGCGGTGCGTGATGTTACGGACGGGATTGCCAATTACCGTTTCAATGAGGCGGCAAGCGCCGCATATCGCTTTGTCTGGAACCAGTTCTGTGACTGGTACATCGAACTCCTGAAGCCGGTATTCAACGGCGATGATGTCGACGCCAAGGCGGAAGCGCAGGCTTGTGCGGCTTATGTACTCGACGAAATTTACAAGCTTTTGCACCCATTTATGCCATTCATGACAGAAGAACTCTGGTCGCATACGGCGGGTGAGGGTGTAAAGCGCGAAACCCTGCTGTGTCATGCCGAATGGCCGGTCTCAACATTCTTCGATGCAGAAGCAGCAGCTGAGATCAACTGGCTTATCGATCTGGTAACGGGTATTCGTTCTGTTCGTGCTGAAATGAACGTTCCTGCGTCTGCAGTTGCCCCGTTGGTGGTTATTGGTGCCAATGATGCTTCCAAGGCCAGATTGGAACGCCATGAAGCTTCGATTAAATGGCGCGCTCGCGTAGACACCATAACCTTGGCAAACGAAGCCCCGAAGGGATCGGCGCAGTTTGTCATCGGTGAAGCAACGGCCTGCCTGCCACTTGGCAGCCTTATCGATGTCGGGGCGGAAATTGCGCGCCTGACAAAAGAGGCTGGCAAGATCGCCGAAGAGAGCGACAAGATCGGCAAGAAGCTCGGCAATGAGAAATTCGTTGCCAATGCGAAGCCCGAAATTGTGCAGGCCGAGCGTGAGCGTCTGGCAGAACTGCAGGAGGCGTCCGTTAAGATCGAAGTGGCGATACGTCGGGTTCGCGAAGCAGGCTGATTCCTTATTTTCCTGCGAATAATGGAAATAGCGGGTGGCCCACCCTTGAAAAAGACCTCGGACCACCCCATTTCAGACTATCAAAAGCCCCAATTTTGTCATTTTTGATCCACGTTGCATTTGCGCAACAATGACGTTTTTTGGCTGAAAAACAGTGTTTTTTGGCATAATACTTTAGGACTAGGGCTTAAGTTTCAAATTTTTTGGCCTCATTTCTGCGAAATCTCGCATTTTGTAGAATCCCCCGCCACTCTGTTCCCAATTGGCGATAAGCAAAGGCGTTGCAAGCGATGCGTGTGCTTTGTTACCTATTACGTATTGGTAATATTTTCCCGAATTACGCTGACATTCGGGACACATGGAAAGCTTTTGGGGAGGACTTATGTCTAAAGCTATTTCGACAATTTTGGGCGGGGCACTATTGTTGACAGGTGTGGCCTCCGCTGCACAGGCCGGGGGGCTGGAGCGCGGAGGCTACAACTACGATCTACTGTTCAGCGAAGACCGTTTTGCATCAGAAGCTGGCGTCATTTACGTCATGCCTGATCGTAAGATCAAAAATGCAAGGGATACCGACCCGACGGATGGCCTTGGCTCGGATGGTCGTGGCGGCGGCAAGACCTCTGTCAACGAAACTGAAAATTACACAATCCCACGTGTTGGCGTGAAGGTTGGTATCACTCAGGATTTCGACTGCCTTGCACAGTATAGCCAGCCTTGGGGTGTGCATACAAAGCCCGGTTCCGATTGGGTTGGTGCAAATGAAAACATCGAAACCAAGATTGAAAGCCACGACTATGGCCTGACCTGCTCGTACAAATTCGACGTGGGTAAAGGTCAGTTGCGCGCTATTGGTGGTGTATCCTATCAGGAAGTCGAAGGCTTCAAGGAACGTCTGGTCAATCCAGCTGGCAAGCCTCTTGGTTTTGACGGCAATGGCAAGCTCGAACTTGAAGGCGACGGTGTAGGCTGGCGCATTGGTGCTGCTTACGAAATTCCGGAAATCGCATTCCGCGCAAGCCTCATCTATAATGCTGAAGTTGATCTTGGCGATGTAGAAGGCACGCTCGACCTTACCGGCCTGCCACCTGTTGGTAGCCCGCTGGCAGGTCGCGTTACCAATGTTTACGGCACAGCGACCATGCCACAGTCCGTCGAATTCAAGCTCCAGAGCGGCATTGCACCCGGTTGGCTGGCTTTCGGTTCGGTCAAATGGGTTGACTGGAGCGTGCTTGATGTCGTGACATTCTGCCCGTCCTCCACAAGGGACATTGCAGCTTGTAGCGTCAATTCACCTGTCCGTGCGACATCCATCGACCTGATGTTCCGGGATGGCTGGACTGTTACCGGCGGTATCGGCCACAAGTTCAACGATCAGTGGAGCGGACAGGTACAGGTCAGCTGGGACCGTGGCACATCGACTGGTCTAACAACCCAGACCGACACATGGTTGCTCTCGACCGGTGTTTCCTGGTCGCCTAACCAGAACTTCGAAATCCGTGCAGGTGGTGCAGTTGGCCTGCTCACATCCGGTTCGTTCGGCAAGACCGATTGCCCACGCAATGGCGGATGCGGTAACTCTGTAGAATATGACTTCGGCGATGACTTTGTGTCGGCACTATCGATATCGGGCAAGTTGAAGTTCTGATCGGACATAATTGAATGATTAAAAACCCGGCAGAGATGCCGGGTTTTTTGTTGCCCGAGTTTTACGTTTTGGTTTTCACACCTGCCTTGGAATTCTTGTCGGGCGGCCTTGCGAATGAGAAGACATTCGCTAATGTCGGTCACCAATATTGCTGTTTTATTTTTGCAAAATTTTTGAATTCATATTTGGGAGATTTTCATGACGAGAACAATTTCGCGGATTCTTGGCAGTGCATTCATCTTATCGGGTTTGACAGGCACGGCACTGGCGGGCGGGCTTGAGCGCGGCGGTTACAACTATGATCTTCTGTTCAGTGAAGATCGTTTTGCATCAGAAGCTGGCGTGATTTACGTCATGCCAAACCGCAAGATCAAAAATGCGCGTGATACGGACCAAAGTGATGGCTTGGGAGCAAATGGAATACCGCAGCTTGGTCTTGGAAAAACGTTGCTGAGTGAGACAGAGAATTATTCGATACCCCGCGCGAGTATTAAGATCGGTATCACGTCAGATTTTGATTGCCTTGCGCAATACAGCCAGCCTTGGGGTGTTCACACAAAACCCGGCAATGAGTGGGTGGGTGTAAACGAGAATATCGAAACAAAGATTTCCAGTGACGAATACGGCCTGACCTGTTCCTACAAATTCAATGTGGGTGGCGGCCAACTGCGCGCAATCGGTGGTATCTCCTATCAGGAGATTGAAGGCTTCAAGGAGCGTTTGGTTTTATCACCCAACGTCTTCAGGGCCTTGGATTCGCGTCTTGTCGGATTTCCAGGCGATGGCACAGGCCGTCTTCAACTTGAAGGTGATGGCATAGGCTGGCGCATTGGTGCTGCCTATGAAATTCCGGAAATCGCATTTCGGGCAAGCCTGATTTACAATGGCGAAGTTGATCTGGGTGATGTTGCCGGTAAGCTTGATCTGTCAGAATTGCCACCACTTCCCATCAACCCATTGGCAGGGCGGGTTACCAATGTTTTCGGAACAGCAGCACTGCCTCAATCCATAGAATTCAAGCTGCAATCGGGTATCGCTCCAGATTGGCTGGCTTTTGGCTCCGTCAAATGGGTGGACTGGAGCATACTGAACATTGTTGGCTTCTGTGCAGAAGGTACACCCGCATGCACGCCTGACAAATACGCCACTTCGCTTGATCTGATGTTTCGTGATGGCTGGACGGTAACGGGTGGCGTAGGTCATAAATTCAATGACCAATGGAGCGGACAGGTACAGGTGAGCTGGGATCGCGGCACTTCTACGGGCTTGACCACACAAACGGACACTTGGTTGCTTTCTTCGGGCGTATCCTGGTCGCCCAACAAGAATTTTGAGATACGCGCTGGTGGTGCCGTTGGCCTGCTTACATCAGGTTCATTTGGCGGTGTTCGCGATTGCGACAACAGACCGGGCAAGTGCGGAACATCGGTAGAATATGATTTCGGTGATGATTTCGTCAGCGCGCTTTCAATCTCCGGCAAGCTGAAGTTCTAATTTTCATATTGATCCTAAAACCGGCAGCGATGCCGGTTTTCATCATTGGAGTGTTGCTGCCAATCGCGCGGCCATTTGAATCATCACTTGGCCATCACTTTTTGTGACGATTCGGCAACAGTGTGGCCAGGATGATTCACACAGGGTGTCTGGCCGTCAAATTTGCCCATTTTGCGCCACAAACCCGGAGCACCTCGATAAGGCGGTAACCTTTTGGAGGTATAAACGTCAGGCAATATTGCTGGCGTACCGTTTGGGGTAATGATGGACGCGACACTACTTTCGCACAAAGCTTTCGGCAGCCAACAGGTGCAGGCAAACGGCAAATCCATTTTGGATTTGCGTTTCGCGGCCGTTGTTCCAGAACTCGAATACTGGAACAGTTCTGTGAAAGGCAGCCGTGCTATTGCCGAAAATCTGCCCAATCATAGCTCAAATGCCATGAAATATTCCGAAATACCGTTGCGAGCCGCCATATCGGTGTTGGCTGGCGGGGTTGATGTCCGCTTTTACGGTCTGGCGCGCTCGAATGCTGCGACACCGGTAGGCCGGAGCGAAGGAATTAAGCTACCATGCTGATCGCCGATCGTTTGCTCGCACCCATTGTGGGAATTGGTCTTTTCCTGAGCGCCATGACTCTGCCCTGCATGGCTTTTGACACCAAGAACGAAATGAACGAGGACTCCAGCCCGTTTGCTCTCTTCAAGTTCGGCTTTTCCGCCTACAAAAATGGCCATAAGGATGAAGCTGTAAAAGCCCTTCGCTTTGCTGCAGAAAAGGGCCATCAGGGCGCGAACTGGAAGCTTGGCCGCATGTATGCCGAGGGTGACGGCGTCAAGGAAGATGACTACGAAGCCTACAAGATGTTCGAACAGGTCATTCAGGAAGGCGCCGATCAGGGCACCCAGAATGAGAGTTATGTAGCGGATGCCCTTGTCGCTCTGGCGGGATATGTAAAACGCGGCATTCCGAATTCACCGATCAACTCGAATCCTGGCGCTGCTCGCGACCTTTATCTGCAGGCGGCCTCGAACTTTGGCGATCCGGATGCGCAATTCGAGCTCGGCAAAATGCTGATGCGCGGCGAGGGCGGCGATGCCAGCCCCAATCAGGCAGCACGCTGGTTCCGCCTGTCCGCACAAAAGGGTCATGCCGGTGCGCAGGCAATGCTTGGGAACCTGTTGTTTCAGGCGGGCAAGACCGTACGCGGCCTGGCCATGATGACGGCAGCGCTTGAACACGCTACCGGCAAGGATCGCATCTGGATCGGCGATATTCAGGAACAGGCGTTTTCGATTTCCGATGAAGCCGACCGACGTACCGCAATGGTTTTGGCTGAGGATATCGTCAAAACCGGCGATTTTTGAAATCAAGCAATAACAATCGCGACGGGGACGTGATCCGAGGGTTTTTCCCAGGCACGGACATGTTTCTCAATGCTGGCGGACTCCAAGCGGTTGGCTGCTTCCGGCGAAAGCATCAAATGATCGATGCGGATACCATTGTTTTTTTGCCAGGCGCCAGCTTGATAATCCCAGAATGTGTAGGTGCCGGATGCTCCCGTGACACTGCGGATAGCATCGGTGAAGCCCAGATTTTCAAGACGGCGGAAAGCTTGGCGCGTTTCGGGCTGGAACAGGGCGTCATTTACCCACGCTTCGGGATTGCGAGCGTCAATAGGCTCGGCGATGACATTGTAATCACCTGCCAGAATAAGCGGCTCTTCAAGAGTCAGACGTTCCTCAGCCCATTTTTCCAACCGCGCCATCCAGCGCAGCTTGTAGGGAAATTTTTCCGTATCGATTGGATTACCATTGGGCAGATAGAGCGATACGATGCGCAGCATGCCTTTCTCGGTTGAGAAAACGGCTTCGATGAAGCGAGCGTGATCATCTTCGTCATCACCCGGGAGTCCGCGATTTACTTCTTCAGGCGAGGTCTTTGACAAGATGGCCACGCCATTGAAGCCTTTTTGGCCGTTCGTCTCCACGTGGTAGCCAAGCGCCTCGATCTCTTCTCGGGGAAAACCTTCATCGACAGACTTGATTTCCTGCAGGCAAACAATGTCCGGATCGGATTCGCGCAACCAAGCTTTGAGCACTTCAATGCGAGCTTTGACGCCGTTGATGTTCCAGGTGACAATTTTCATGGGAAACGCTCGGCTTTTTTCATTGAAAATACTGGGCTTTGCTGAGTTTTTGATTGCGTGGCGACCAATATAGGTCATTCTCGATCATGGGGAAAACGATACTCGCCGGTTCGATAGCCGGTCAAGCCATTGGGGGTATTTATGAGCAGTCCTTCACACATTCATGATGTCGATGCGGGCTTGCCTGCGCCCCGCCTTGCAGCCTTGGGAATACAACATGTTCTTGTCATGTATGCCGGGGCGATTGCGGTGCCGTTGATCGTGGGGCGTGCTTTGCAGCTGGCGCCGGCGGATGTTGCGTTTCTGATTTCGGCGGACCTGTTTGTCTGCGGGATCGTGACGATCATTCAGTCGCTCGGCGCTACCCAATGGTTCGGTATCAGACTGCCTGTGATGATGGGGGTAACCTTTGCTGCTGTTGGACCCATGGTCGCCATGGCGAACGCAAACACCGGTCCTGATGGCGCACGGTTGATTTTCGGCGCAATCATCGGCGCTGGGTTTGTGGCAATGCTGCTGGCACCGCTCATGAGCCGCCTGCTGCGTTTCTTTCCGGCAGTGGTAACAGGCACGATCATTCTTGTTATCGGTGTTTCATTGATGCGGGTTGGTATCAACTGGATATTCGGCAATCCGTTTGGACCGACAGCGCCCAAGATCGTTTCTCCTGAGCATGCGGCGTGGCTGAAGGCTATTACAGAGCTTGTTGCAGTTCCCGGTTCAACCTTACCTGCATTGCCGGAGAAGCTCGCGCTAGCACCTTCAACGTCTAACGCTGCCTATGCGCCGCTTTCAAATATTGCGATATCGGCAGTTGTCCTTGTTTCGATTTTACTTATTGCCCGTTTCGGCAAGGGATTCATCTCCAATATTGCCGTGCTTCTCGGAATTATTATCGGTGCGGTTGTTGCAACGGGCTTTGGCATGATGGGCTTTGAAAAAGTAGCCTCTGCGGGATGGTTCGCGATTATCACTCCGTTCCATTTCGGGCTGCCGTTGTTTGATCCTGTGCTCATCATCACCATGAGTCTTGTCATGATCGTGGTGATGATCGAATCCACAGGCATGTTTCTCGCACTCGGCGATCTTACCGGGCGAAAGATAACGCGGCCAATGCTGTCGGCGGGGCTGCGAACAGATGGTATGGGAACTGTCATAGGTGGTGTGTTCAATACCTTTCCCTACACCAGCTTTTCGCAGAATGTGGGGCTTGTTGGCGTGACCGGGGTCAAGAGCCGTTTCGTTTGCGTTGCCGCCGGTTTTATATTGCTCATACTTGGTTTAGTGCCGAAAATGGGCGCTCTGGTAGAGTCCTTGCCGCAGTTTGTACTGGGTGGTGCAGGGCTGGTCATGTTCGGCATGGTCGCAGCAACCGGCATACGCATATTGTCGAAGGTGGATTTCCAGTCGAGCCGCAATAATCTTTTCATAATCGCGGTATCGCTAGGCTTGGGCATGATTCCCCTGATAGCGCCCGATTTCAAAGTTTGGATGCCTCACGCCATTCATCCGCTCATCGAGTCCGGCATTCTTTTAGCATCGGTGTCAGCGGTTTTGCTGAACTGGTTTTTCAATGGAGCATCGGGCAGCGCTGAGGATCTGCGGGAAGCAGCCAAGGGTGCAGAAACCTGAACCGAAAAAAGGGCTGTCATGAGACAGCCCTTTGAACATTTGGATCGTTAAGCGGCTTAAACGGAAAAGCTTGTTCCGCAACCGCAAGAAGATGTGGCGTTGGGGTTGCGGATTTGGAACGATTGTCCCATCAGATCGTCAACGAAATCAATTTCCGAACCTCCAATATATGGCAGGGAAATCGAATCAATCAGGACCTTTGCGCCGAGTTTCTCAATCACAATGTCATCTGCATCCTGCTCATCGACCAGATCGTATTTATAAGAGAAGCCTGAGCAACCACCACCTTCGACGGAAATGCGCAGAGCTGTTTTGTCCGGATCGGATTTCAAAATTGCTGAAATGCGCTTGGCAGCGGCATCAGAGACAGAAACATTTACAACTTCGGTCATCATCAGTTCCTTTGCGGAAATAACCGCCCGGCTTTTCAGGCAAGACATAATCGTGTCACGCCTTGCCATTCATCATACACCATAGCTAAGAATTGGCGACTGCGAAGTCAATGATCTTGATATATGCCGCGTGAGGCAGAAAATTGGAAATACAGTAATGTCGATGCAGGGTTTGGGGTTTGGTTACAGGGAGAGGGCGTCTTACGCCTGCGATCCACAGCATAGCCGCGGACGGCTGGTGCCGGAGGGCGAGAGTCCCACGCGCACAGTGTTTCAGCGTGATCGTGACAGGATTATCCATTCGACGGCTTTTCGTCGCCTGAAACACAAAACGCAGGTTTTTATTGCGCATGAAGGCGACCACTACCGCACGCGGCTGACTCATACGATTGAGGTGGCACAAATTGCGCGGGCACTGGCGCGTTCCATGCGGCTTGACGAAGATCTGGCAGAAGCAATTGCATTGGTGCATGACTTCGGCCACACGCCCTTTGGTCACACAGGCGAAGATGCGCTTGACGAAAAGATGCACAATTTTGGCGGTTTCGACCACAACGCACAATCATTGCGCATCGTTACCAGCCTTGAGAAGCGCTATGCAGAGTTCGACGGACTCAACCTTACGTGGGAGACCCTTGAGGGGCTGGTAAAACATAATGGCCCGTTGATGGATGCCGAAGGGCAGGGAATTGGCCATCCGGTGCCGGTCGCAATCCTTGAATATAATGTGCAGCATGATCTTGAAGTGGCGCGATATGCTTCACTGGAAGCGCAATGCGCCGCCATTGCCGATGATATCGCCTATAATGCCCATGATATTGATGACGGGCTTCGTTCAGGTCTCCTATCCTTGGCTGCCTTGGAAGATGTAGCCATCACAGGGGATATCCTGCGGGCTGTGAGGCAGAAATATCCTGCTCTCGACGAGGTACGCACGGCGCATGAGATTGTCAGGCGCCAGATAACCATCATGGTCGAAGATGTCATACGTCAATCGCAGGCAAATCTGGATCGCCTCAAGCCCGAAACGACAGATGATATACGCCACGCCAGGCAGAGCATCGTCGCGTTCAGTGAACCCATGCGGCTGCAGGAGAAGGCACTGAAGTCATTTCTTTACAAGAACCTTTATTTTCACGAAAGCGTTGTCAGAATTCGCAAATCGGCTGACAAGATTGTGAGAGACCTTTTTGATGCTTATTTGAATGATGCTCAAGCGATGCCAGAAGGTTGGAGAGAGGAGCAGAATAAGGCCCAATTGCCTGCAAGGGCGCGCCTCGTAGCCGATTTTCTGAGTGGCATGACAGACACCTATGCTGTGCGCGAACACCGAAGGTTGTTTGACCACACGCCCGAATTGTCTTAGAGCAGGCTCGACTTTGGCCATGGGGCCACCCTGTTTTCTACAAACTTCGAATGAGAATTACGTCATGAACATCTTCGCGGACTTCGATGCGCGGATTAAGAACGCCCTACAAGCGCTTGATTTAAAAACAACTGATGGTGTAGCGGTCGATCTCTCACGTGTTGGCGTCGAGCCGCCTCGCGATGCCAGCCATGGTGATATCGCGACCAATGCGGCGATGGTTCTGTCGAAAGCTGTCGGACAAAATCCGCGTGAACTCGCGGTTAAAATCGGTGATGCGCTGAAGAATGATCCTGATGTTGGTTCAATTGATGTTGCAGGTCCGGGCTTCATCAACCTCCGGCTGAAGGATAGTTATTGGCAGCAGCAACTGGCCACAATGCTTGATGCCGGGCTCAATTATGGCCGGTCCAAGCTCGGTTATGGTCACAGGGTCAATGTGGAATATGTTTCCGCCAATCCTACAGGCCCAATGCATGTGGGCCACTGCCGTGGCGCGGTGGTGGGCGATGCTTTGGCCAATCTTTTGTCATTCGCAGGCTACGAAGTAGGCAAAGAATATTATATCAACGATGCCGGCGCGCAGATCGATGTGCTGGCTAGTTCAGTAATGCTCCGGTATCGCGAAGCCTTGGGGGAACAGATCGGTGAGATTCCGGCTGGTTTATATCCAGGTGATTATCTGGTTCCTGTCGGCAAGGCACTCGCTACCGATTTTGGCACGAAGCTGCTCGAAATGCCGGAAGAAGAAAGCCTTGCGATCGTCAAGGACCGGACTATTGATGCCATGATGGCGATGATCCGGGATGATCTGGCTTCGCTCAATGTTCACCATGATATCTTTTTCTCCGAACGGACGTTGCACGCCAACAATGCGAAGCTGATCCGCTCGGCTATCAATGACCTGACGCTGAAGGGACATGTCTATAAGGGCAAGCTTCCTCCACCCAAGGGTCAGTTGCCTGAAGATTGGGAAGATCGTGAGCAAACACTGTTCCGGTCAACTGATGTCGGTGATGATATTGACCGGCCACTGGTGAAGTCTGACGGGCAGTTCACCTATTTCGCTGCTGATGTTGCCTATTTCAAAGACAAATATGATCGGCACTTCGATGAGATGATCTATGTTCTCGGCGCGGATCATGGCGGCTATGTCAAACGGCTCGAATCACTTGCGCGCGCTGTTTCCGGTGGAACGGCGAAGCTGACGGTGCTGATTTGTCAGCTTGTGAAACTTTACCGCAATGGTGAGCCGGTGCGGATGTCGAAGCGGTCTGGCGAATTCGTGACGCTGCGGGATGTGGTCGAGGAAGTCGGCCGGGATCCTGTGCGGTTCATGATGCTTTACCGGAAGAACGATGCGCCGCTCGATTTCGACTTTGCCAAGGTTACCGAGCATTCGAAGGATAACCCGGTATTCTACGTCCAGTACGCATCTGCACGGTGCCATTCAGTGTTCCGGCAGGCGATTGAGCAAATGGGGATTGGTGAAATCGATCTGGCTGCCAGCGCAAAGCATTTCAATTTGCTGACTGACGAGAGTGAAATTGCGCTTATCAGAAAGCTCGCGGAGTATCCGCGGTTGATCGAAACTGCGGCGCTTCATCAGGAGCCGCATAGGGTCGCTTTTTACCTTTATGACCTCGCAAGTTCACTGCACGGACAGTGGAATAAAGGAACCGAAAACCCGGACTTACGTTTTATTAAGGTTAACGATCCAAACTTGTCCCAAGCCAGGCTAGGGCTGGTTCAGGTTGTTTCGAAGGTTTTGGCGTCCGGTCTATCCATTATTGGTGCGGACGCTCCGACTGAAATGCGCTAATAAGCGTAGAAATCCTGTCAACTTTTGCCCACATTGCGCTGGTATGGCCAATGCGTGACGTTTTCGGACGTCCCACAGTTGAGAGTACAGGATTAACGCCATGGCGGAAAACTATCTTCAGCGTTCTCACCGGCAGGATGATTCGCGATTCGGCAATGATGACCCACTGATGGAGCTGTCCCGTATTATGGGAACGCCCGAGCAGGATGAGTCACTTTCCGGATCCAATGATGATTTTGCTTTGGATCTTGAACGCGAGCTGATGGGAGGCTTCGATGACGAGGTCGCCTCGCAGACCGCTTCGGCTGAAACAGATCGCAGTGAGCAGCACGAAGATGACGATGCTGCTGCACGCGACTTTCAAGAGTCGATTGAACGTGAGCTGTCTGCAAGCCAGCCGGAACAGCCATATGATGTTCCCACAGCTCCCGTCGCTGCCTACGAAGAGCCTGATTATGCTGATTATGAGCCAGAGGCGACTTATGCTGACAGCGAAGCGGGTGAGGGTGTAGATGCCTATGCTCAAGCTCCAGTCGCTGCCGAGCCAGCTGCGCCCGTGGCTGGGCAAGCCGCGCCAGCTATAAGCCTTGAGGAT
>NZ_AKIZ01000022.1 GCF_000282595.1 Phyllobacterium sp. YR531 | reverse complement strand
TGTAATCAATGGAGAAGTAAGCTGACCACAACGCCTCAATCAGGCCGATCAGCAATCCGCCGATCACGGCACCCGGCAGGGAGCCGATACCGCCAAGCACTGCTGCGGTGAAGGCCTTGACCCCGGGCGTGAAGCCATCTGTGAACGAAATCACCCCGTAGAACATCAGATACAGCGTACCAGCAACAGCAGCCAGCATTGCACCCATCACAAAGGTCATCGAGATTGTTTTATCAACGTCGATCCCCAAGAGTGAGGCCATTGTTCTGTCTTGCTCGCAAGAGCGTTGCGCCCTCCCCAGCGTGGTCTTGTTAACAAGGTACCAGAACGCTGCTAACAGGATCGCCGTGACGACAACAATAACCATCTGCTTGTAGGCGATTGTTATGTTGGTTCCATAGACGGTAATGCCTCCATCTACCATTGCGCGAATTGGTTTGTTACGAGGGCCTTGTGTGACCTGCACAAAGTTTGACAGTGCAATCGACATGCCGATCGCCGTAATCAATGGTGCCAACCGGAAGGAACCGCGCAGTGGACGGTAAGCAAGCCGCTCGATTGTCCAGCTCCACAGCCCGGTCAAAAGCATGGCGACAAGCATCATCAACAGCAGCGCCAGAACCACCGGAACGCCGCCGATAAATGTCGTCAATGCAAGAAAAACAATCATCGCCATGAAGGCGCCGAGCATGAACACATCACCATGGGCGAAGTTGATCATGCCGATGATCCCGTAGACCATCGTGTAACCAATGGCGATCAGGCCGTAAATAGAACCAAGCGTCAACCCATTGATTGTTTGCTGGATAAAGTACTCGACCACTACAATCCTCCCTTGCAGTTTGAGCGATGCAAGGGCCTCCTCAAGCCTCACACATCCCGTCCGCTAGCACCGCAAAGGGTGTTTGCGCGACGTAGGCTGATGTATGGGAGTGTAAAAAAACTGTCACGCGAGATTTATTGATGCATCTATCAATATTATTATAGGGTCTTACTTCTTCACGATTTTTTCCGCGAAATTTCTCATAACTTTCTTTTAATCGGTACTTTACGTAATATTCGCCAATCAATAATCAGAAAAATGTTGCTTCTCACGTTATCGGTTTTACAGCAAATTAGCGGAATCAGGGAGCCTGCAACTGGCAGGGCTCCCAAAGAAATGGATGTGACAGCGCGTTGGCAGGTAGTTTTAAATCTTGCTATGCCGCGATTGCCAGAAGGTCAACGCGGATGCCAACGCCAAAGCACCGAGCGTAGTTGCGAGCCCGATACCACTGTTACGCCAACCCCACTCGGATATCGCAGGGCTGGCGATAAGCGGAGATAAAAATTGACCGAGAAAGACTGAGCCCGTTAGAAGTGCAGCCGTCTTTCCCCGTCTGTTCGAAGGGGTTCCGTCAAGAGAAAGCGCGACAAACCCCGGAATGGCCAATGCATAACCTGCACCAATCATTGCACAACTGAAAAAGACTGCAATTCCCGCGTCAATTGTGACGAGGGACGCAAAGCCGCTAGCCATCAACCCGAACCCGCATGCCCAATTGCCCGCATATCCGACAGCATCGCGAATTCTTGGATAGTAAAACGCTGCCCCCGCCCCTGCCAGCATGAGTGTTCCCAGCGCAATACCTGTCACAACCGGAGAAGCATACCCTTTTTCTGAAAGAAAAAAGGGAAGCTGCGTCGGCATAACGAAGAACAGCATCGTTACAATCATTTGCCCAAATGCAAGCAAATATACGACGGGTCGAGAGCCGTTGACAGGCGGTGCAATGAGATCGTGTTCAGCTTCCGGGCGCAATGACGGATCTACAATCACGCGCCAGAAATATGGAAGAGCAAGCAGTGGTAATGCATACACTGCGAAAGGAAGCCTCGGCCCGATTGATGCAAGCAGCCCGGCAATAATGATGAAAACAAACCCGCCCAGGTTTCGGGCAGAGACCTGACTGCTCGAAACAACATGGAGGGCTTTGCCGGAAAAATAGTCCCCAAGCAACGCAGATTGCGCTGTCATAATCATGGCTAGCGCAATACCCAGACAGAGCCTGCTGAACATGATCAAGGGTAACGTCGGCAAGACAAGCCCGGCGCTTCCAGAGATGATAAATAAGATTAGCCCTGCTAACAGCATTCGCCGACGACCTGATCGGTCAGCAATTACACCGCACCAGGGCGCAACCAGCACGACTGCCAAGGACGGAGCCGGAACCAGTAGCTTGATGAGAAATGCGGAAGAAACATCGTCCGCAAACTGCCTTTCTAGGCCGGGTAGAGCCGGACTTATTGTGGCCGCTGTCATTACCGTAAGTGAGGCGGCCATCATAAGTGCTACCGCGCGCGGATCGCGGCGGACGGACAACCCCTCGAACTCATTGCTTATTTGCATTTTGCATCGTCTCCATTGCATTTTTAATCACAAGCGAGCACGATACGACTTCAAGTCAACTTGAGGTCAAGCATGAAATTTCTGGATATATCTGAAGTAGCTGCCGCAAGCGGGCTGCCTGCTTCAACCCTACGATATTATGAAGAACAGCAGCTCATTGCTTCAATTGGAAGACACGGCTTGCGACGCCAATATGAGCCGGAAGTTCTCAACCGGCTTTCGCTGATAAACATGGCGCGCGCTGCAGGATTTCCGCTGAGCGAAGTCGCGAAAATTTTTGGGCGGAACGACAAATTCGAAATTCCTCGCGAAGAATTACGTGCCCGCGCGGAGGCTTTGGAACAAAAGGCACTGGAGATAAAGGCTTTGGCCAATATGATGCGTCATGTTGCAGACTGTCCAGCGGCTTCACATTACGAATGCCCCACCTTTAGGAAGCTGTTGCGCATCGGCACGAAACATCAATCTCGTGCGCGCAGACAAAAAAAGAAGCACACCAGATAATGTACCAGAACCGAACTGGCGATTTCCTTGCGCCGAATTTCATAACAATATTATCTTCATCTGGACCTGCTTGTGTAGCGCGGGCCTTTATCTGAAACACTCATGACCACAACGTTGCTGTCACTCTTAGCAAAAAACGCCTTTAGCCGAACGAAGGGTTGCTTGTTGGCCTGATCTAACGTGAGAGGATGGTTCTTGGAATGCGGATAGCGGCCTTACAAGCACTCTGATTAAGAGCTTATTGTACGGCAGTTTTCACAACTGCCACCCACATAGGAAATCAATCCCGGATCATGATCAGTGGACCGATTTTGTAAGTCTGGACATTTAATGCCGTTCGCAGAAAACTCAGCGCGGCATCTGTGTCATTGACTGAAAGAGTTCCGCTGACGCGCCGGTTTGCCAAAGCGTTGCTGGCAATGACAATTCGCCCAGAAAAATGCCGCCCTATTTCCTCGGCGACGTAGGATAGCGGTGCATTGTCTACGGAGAGCTGACCACGCCTCCATGCCAGCGCGGTATCACTGTCGATTTTTCGCGCCGGTCCAATACCTGTCGCGGCGCTCCACGAGACCTGCTCACCCTCGTTTACCTCCACATGCTGCTGGGAACCATTCCGCGGCTCCACAACCACCGCGTGTTGGGTAACCGTCACATCGGTTTCCGTATCTCCGGCGCGAACATCGAAAGCGGTACCAAGTGCCGTGACACGTGTATTCTTCGTTTCGACGGAAAACGGACGGTGAGCATCAGCAGCGACCTCAAAAAATGCCTGGCCACGCAGAAGCCGAACAATGCGGCGATTGAAATCATAATCAAATGCAACAGCCGACGAAGCATTAAGCTGTATCTTCGATCCATCTTCCAATGTCATCAGAGGCATCTCGCCAGCGGCAGATATTAGATCGGCTCGAAGTCTCATGGGCCCATCAAACATAAAGAACAGCGATCCAAGCGCCATCACTGCAACAGCGGAGGAGACGACGGCTGTTACCTTGTTTGTCGGTTTGATCTTGAGATCACGCAATCCGCTGTCAGACTGGATCGCAAGGCTGGCATCACCAAGCAGTGTTTCCGCCGCTTTGTATATGCGGCCATTTTCCGGATCATCATGCCAACGCCGAAAAGCAGCCTTTTCCGTATCGGTTTGCGCAGTTTCCCGATTGCGCAAGAGCCAATCGGCAGCCTCCTGATTGCGCTTGCGTTCGACCGATGTCAGTTGTTTGCGTGCCAATGATTGCTCCGGGTTCTTTGCCATCTTGTCTAATAGACGAATAAGGCGAGCGACTCGGGACTCTTTACTCCATTTCCAGCAGACTATCGAGACAATGGCTAAGAGCCCGTCTCAAATGCCGGTCCACCATATTGCGCGAGATGTTAAGGCGTATGGCGATTTCATCGGGGGAGAGATGGTGGAGGCGATGCAGGATGAACGCAGCGCGGCGGCGGTTTGGCAGTTCTGCAATTGCCCTTTTCAGAACCGTGAGGCGTGCCCGTATATCAAGCACCACATCTGGACAATCGCTACTTGCGCAAACTGCACTGGCTTCTTCTTCGGTGCCGGAGAAAAGTCGCATCTCGAACTGCTGACGTCGAAAACGGTCAATTCCCAGATTGATTGCCGCCCGACATAAAAAACCTCTCAGCGAGCGTGTACCCTTGAGCACATCGGGTTGCATTGCCAGCTTGAGATAAAGATCATGAACGACCTCGCGCGCAACACTTTCAGAATGTCCACCGCGCCCTACGGCTGCGATCATATCGGTATAATGCGCCTGTATCGCCCGATTGAGGAGATCCGCACCCTCGATTTGATCAAAATGAGATGTCGGAATTCCCATTATTTCAGCAGCCTTTTAGCAAACGGGATAGACATCTCTAGTTCAAAAATCCGCATGAATGGAATGGGCCCGAGCATCGCTCCGATAACAATACTATATTACTCATATTTTAATGAAAGTCTCAAATCTTTTTCGAAAATTGCACAACAGAACTGCGCGTCGCCACCGGCAATATGGTGGCCGATAAAGACTTGGTTATTCACACTGCGGAATTATGACGTCCCCATAACAGCCATGCGAGAAACGGCGCACCAATCAGGGCAGTCACCACCCCCGCAGGAAGCTGTGCGGGCGCTATAAGTGTGCGCCCCACCACGTCCGCTGCCATCAGCAACGGCCCGCCGATCAGCGCGGAAACCGGAAGCAATCGGTTATGATGCGGCCCCACCAGTTTTCGCGCCAGATGGGGCGCTATAAGCCCTATAAAACCCACCAGCCCCACAGCAGCAACGGTAGCACCGGAAATGAGCGTACAGAGCAGGATCAAAAATCCGCGGGTGAAATTTACGCGCTGGCCGAGACTACGGGCTGCCTCGTCCCCGAGACGGATCAGGTCGAGTTGCCTGCTGGCAATCACGGAAAGCCCCATCGGCACGGCAAGCCATAGTGCAAGAGTTCTAACTTTGCTCCAATCTGCACCGTAAAGGCTTCCGGAAAGCCAGATCATAGCGCGTTGAACATCGTTGACGTTGCCGAACGCCGTTAGAAAACTCGTACCTGCGCCCGCAAGTGAGCTCAGTCCAATTCCGATGAGTATGATGCGCAGCGACGAAGTTCCGTTCCTCCATGCAAGCAGGCAGACGGCCGCTGCCATGATTGCAGCTCCGGTAAATCCCGCCCAGGACAACAGAACCAAGGAACCGGGAAAGACAACCGTGACCAAGGTTACTGCTAGTGCCGCACCGGCATTGATCCCAAGAATGCCAGGTTCAGCCAAAGGATTGCGCATGATCGATTGTGTCATGGCACCGGCAGTTGCAAGGGCCATACCCGCCAGCATTGCCAGAACAACGCGGGGCAGACGCAACTCGAGAACAATCATTTCGATCTCGGCAGAGGCATCACCAGACACAACGTTGACCAGTTCTGACCAATCGACAGACTGTTCACCCCATATCAGCCCCGCAAAAAACAGACCTGCAAAAAGCGGGATGCAGAGCCAGGCAAACCGGATCATGCCCCTGCTCTCAATCGATAGCGTGCAAGCCAAAGGAAGAAAGGTGCGCCGATTATTGCCATTGTGACACCTGCGGGAAAGTTCTGGGAGGCGAAAAGAACGCGCCCTGCCATATCGGCAAAAACCAGGAGTAAAGCGCCGCCCAAAGCACTGAACGGTATGATCCAGCGATAATCGACCCCAATGATCATTCGCACAATGTGAGGAACAACGAGCCCGAGGAAGCCGACAGGTCCTGCGAGCGATACCGCTCCTCCAGCTAGAAAAACGACAATACCCATGGAAATACCGCGCCAGAAAACAGGGTTCTGCCCGAGCGATTGCGAAACTTCAGTACCAAGGCTCAAACTCATGAGATGCTGGCGAAGCGGAAGTGAAGCAATCAGACCTAGGACAATATACGGCGCTACAAGGCGAACCTGCTCCATGGTTCGCCCCGAAAGTGAGCCGATTGTCCACAGGCGGACAGCATCAAGTGTTGTTTCGTCAAAAATAAGCACTGCCGTTGTCAGTGACATGAGAAAGGTGCTGACGACCGCTCCGACCAATACCAGCTTCAGCGGTGTTGCTCCCTGTCTGCCAATCAGGCCGAGTAGCAACACTATAGCAGACGCGATGGCAGCACCGCCAAAGGCAAGCCAGACCGATGTGCTGCCCAAGCTGGTACCGAAAAGGCTCATGCCGGCAACCACTGCGAGGGCAGCTCCAGCATTGACACCAAGAAGTCCCGGTGACGCCAACGGATTGCCGGTCACCGACTGCATGATCGCGCCGGAAACCGCGAGCGCACTTCCAACGAGCAGGCCTGCAAGCACTCGCGGGAGACGGATCGACATAACCAGCAGGTGCTCGCGCGATCCGTCAAACCAGAAAATGGCATCCCATATGGTTACAAGCGATATATGCTTTGTTCCGAGCGTGACGGCCCAAGCCGATATAGCAATGACAACACAGAAAAGCAGAAAGAGGTAGAAAAACCTCTTTCTGCTGGTCAGTGATACACTGGTCCGCGCAACGACCACACTCTTGCTGCGGATCATTGATCTGCCAGAATATAACGCTCGATATCGTCGAGTATCCGGTTAGCGGAACCAATGCCGTGAAAACTCTGCCAAGGTCCCCGGTCCACGCGGAAAGCGCGGCCATTTTGCACCGCGGGCAGAAGTTGCCAGAGCGGGTTGCTGATGACCTCTTTTTCAAGGGCATCATCCGGACCGCTTTCAAAGCCGCTAGCCGAAACATAAAGCAGAATGTCACCATCAAGATTGGCAAGTTCTTCCCAATCCGGGCGCTTGACGATCGTGCCGTCTGTTACGGTTTCATAGGCTGTGCGTTTTACACCGGCTTCGTGCAGCACCGAAAATGGCGCATAGGCCGACGGCCCATCCAGAAAGACAACGAACCGGTCCGGGGCTAGCCGGACTGTCGAAACAATCACGTTCTTCATCCGCGCGCGGATTGAGTTGACACGAGCATGGTATTCATCGAGAGCCTTCTGCATCACACCGGTCCGGCCGGTTATCTCGGCCAATAGCTGCAAGTGCTTCTTCCAGTCCATATGCCAAATAAGCACCGTTGGAGCGATCTGCGACGCGCTCTTATAAATCTGTCCATGCGCTTCTGCGCTTCCGATAATAAGGTCTGGTTTCAATACGGCGAGGCGTTCAAGACTAGGTTCCTTCGGATTGCCCAGATCCTCCATCTTTTCGCGTCTGACCACAGCCAGAACTTCCTGATCATGAATGCCCATATAGGGGGTGGCTGCCACCGGTACTTTCATCTCGATGAGCAAACCCAATGTCAGGAGCGGGTCGAGAACCACAATCCGCTTTGCCTGCATGGGCACACAGACCGGCTTGTAAACACCTTCGGATATGAGCTTCCCGCTGCATGCTGTTTGAGCAGAGGATATGGGCGAGAGCAGAAGGAAAACGAGGAGAAGACAGAACCGCAAAACCAAAATCCATTTCGAAGGGTTGATAAAACGGCGCTGCGGGAATTACCCCCGCAACCCGTATGTCAGAACTTCGTCCTGATGTTCAGGCCGAAAGCACGCCTTTTGCCGGCCTGGCCGAAGGGCAAGGCAGCATCCGGATCGACGACAGTGAAGTACTTTTCGTCAGTGAGGTTCTCCACGAAGGCCGTAAGCTCCCAATTATCCTTCTTGAAGCCGACCTGCGAATTCACGAGGAAACGGGAATCGATCTTGTACATTCCCTTGGTGCCGAAGCGTGAATTGGACTCACTGGTATATTTTGCATCCGCACCGACATAGACCCCGTTCTGGAATTCATATCGACCACCAAAGCCGAATGACCATTCCGGCGCTTCCGGAAACGACTTACCGGACTGGTCTTCAGGAAGTGCTGTATGGTTGAATTCGAGGAATTTGGTGTTCAGATATCCAATAGATGCGAATGCGGAAAACTGATCGGTCACCTGATAAGTCGGCTCAATTTCAAAACCCCAACTACGCGAAGATGCCGCATTTCTCGTTTCCCGATAGCCCGGCAAATCCGGACGAGGGCGGATTTCAATCTGCTGGTCATCATATTTTGTATAGAAAAGGTTGGCATTGAGCGTTAACCGGTCATCCAGCAGAGTGCCTTTATAGGAAAGCTCATAGCTCTGTGAATACTCGGGATCATAGGTAACAACTTTGAAATTTGGCGGTGTCTGCCGGTCAATATATGAACCGCCTGAACGGAAACCCTGTGTATAGGTTAGCCCGACCGTATGATTGTCACCAAACTCCTTCGACAACCCAACCTTCGGAATGAAATTCAACTCGTCGAAGGATGCTGGCTCACCGGTAAAGACGGGCGGGCCGGGGAACGCGACAAAAGAGTTCTTTTCAGTATTAGTCTCCTTCAGATAATCCAGCCTTCCACCTAAAGTTGCAAACCAGGTGGGAGCGAACTCATAGGTAGCTTCACCGAACACTGCCAGGTTCGACGTTTTACGATTCTGGTCATCGTCGAGCTGGTAAATCACGCCGGGCATAGCGTCAGGATACGGCTCCGCTACAAAACGCGAAGCACCATCGTATACTTGCCGACTCCCGAAGATACCGGCAACCCATTTCCAACGTTCGGCTTCATAGTTGAGGCGAAATTCCTGCGTGAATATCCAGTCATCATCCGTACCCCAGATTCCGGTGTCGTAACCGGGTGTACCTGCATCGACAGAACTCCGGTTGTTAATACCATATTGGAAGCCGGTTTGCGAGGTAAGGCGCAAAGCATCCGAAAAGTCATGCGTAACTTCGAGGCCCGCATTGTGAACCTCGGTCCAGCGGAATTCCGTGTAGGTATCAGGATTGTTGTTGAAATCCCCGCGCCCACTGTAAAGACCTACAAGCCGGTCATTGGGACGATCCTTTGAATAGGAATAGGTAAGAAGTGCACGGGTGTCCGGCAGTTCTGTTGGAGTTATAAGCAGTTTTGCGCGGATGTTTCCGCTTATATCCGTGATGAGGTCGTCATACCCGGCATAATGATCGAAATTCGAATAGGTAACATCCGCGTCGGAACGCTCGTAAGAGCCGGAAATGCGCAGCGCGACCTGATCTGTGACGAGAGGCGTGTTGACGACAAAAGCACCGCCCGCGAGATCATCGCTGCCAACAGTTCCCGAAAGCTCGAACTCCCGTTCGAACACTGGGTCCTTTGTTTTGATGTAAATCGCCCCTGCCAGAGCGGAGCGACCCGATAGGGTCGATTGCGGCCCGCGATAGACTTCAACCTGTTCAACGTCCCAGAGATTTCTCGCCCCGAAACGCGCATTGTAGCGGGTCTGGAGAATACCATCGACATAGAGAGAGCCAGCCGGACCACCGGACGGCACAAAACCTTCAGAACTCATGCCGCGAATAACAAATCCGGAATTGACCGTCGCGCTGTCCTGCACGTTTGCAAGACGCCGGTAGACATCCTGAGTATATCTGATCTGGCTATCCTCAATCGCCTCGGCGCTCACCACACCAACACTTGCGGTCGTCGCATTGAGCGTAGTGGCATTGCGCGCGCCATAAATTGTAATCGGATCGAGCAGGATCGAATCTTCACCGGCATTGACGCTCACCGGACCAGCCGGGGCAGCACTCACACTGAGCAGAACCTGATTACTACCGGCAAAGCGAGCACTGATGTCTGTTCCGGCAAGGATCTTGTCAAGAGCCTGTGCCGGTGTAAAATGTCCATTGGCACCGCGTGTGGATTTGCCATTTGCAACCGAAGCATCAAAAAGTATCTGCAATCCTGTTAGAGACGCGAGGCGATTAAGTGCCGGAGTCAGCGGCCCGGCAGGTATGGAGACTGACTGCGCTGCTATTACAGGCCGGCCTGTTTCCTGCGCCACTGCAGATGGCACCATGTGCAGGATGGCTACCGCCCCTAATAGAATGGAACGCAATTCTTTCGCGTTGTACCTTATTGTCCCCGCACCCGATAATTTTGCAAACATGGAAGTCCCCACTCCAGCGACGTTCAAGGCGTCACGATCACGACAAACAAGCGGCGAAATTATTCCCGCTTGTCCTGAAGACGACCCGGCGCACCCGTTTGGGACTCTTGTTGTTAAAAAATTACAGCATCGAGGAGATTGAGAGGCACCACCGCGACTCGGTTGCAGAAAATCAGCGCATAATCGACGTAGAATGGAGCTCAGAGATTGAGATGATCATCCAGGTTGGATGGAAGCCGGAAATAAAGCACCATATCGCACATACAAAAGGAACATGAGAAAAGCCGCGGCAATTTTTAGTGACGAGTGCTGAGCATATTGCTTGGTGACCGCTGCCAGTAAAATTCCAAGCAATATGACAATGCCACCGTTGGCGGTGGTAAGGCCGGTTATGGCCAGCCCCGCACTGGATATGCCCAAAGCGGCGGCCACCGTTGTTCTTGCAGTCGAAAATGTCGCTGTTCTGGAGGTACTGAACATTGCTTGAAAACTTGGTAAAGTAAGGCAAATAACCAAACTGAGCAAAAATGGCACAAGTTGATACATAGCCATCTTATGCCCCCGGCCTGTTTGCGATGTGCTGAATTCCGGCTTTCAGTGAAGTGCGCGTGTTCCGTGCGCGGAAGGGAATTTCTGTGCGCCCCGCGGGCAGCCCTGGAACTACAGACCCCTCTACCCCAATTTGATCAAGTTGGTAAATTTCGTCGCGTAAGCGGCGATTGCCAGCAGGATCACTCAGTTCCATTCGGACAATGTTCTTGCCCTTTCCCAAAAAGCCAACAATGCGGTCAACCATTTTTCCAGCAGACTGGTCAGCGGTAAGTCTGAGTGCCTCACGTCGCGCCAACTCCAGCATCCCATGAGGTATTCGCGCTCCATAAAGAACGACGTCAGCAGCCTGCAACGCACGAATGGCCTTTAACGTCAGCAGTTCGGGATCGCCCGGTCCGGCAAGAACGAAGGTAATCTTGCCACAGCGCATGGCGGGGGCGCCCCCCTTTGCGGCAGCCGCAAGTAGGTCCGGCAGCGCACGCTCATCTGGAGCTCCGGCAAAGACGCGATCGACAAACCCTTCCCAGAAACGTCGGCGGGATTGCCCTGTCTCCAGCCACTCGTTTATTTTCCCGCGTAATGATTGGGCCATTGCCGCCCAAAGCTGTAGGGAATCAGGCAGTATCGCTTCAATTCTGCGCCTAATAGCCTGAGCAAGAATGGGCGATGCACCGTCCGTCGATATCGAGACGATTACAGGCGAGCGATTGACGATTGACCCAAATTGAAACTGGCAGAATGCCGGCTTGTCGATAATGTTCACGGGAACGCCCGCTGCAATGCCCGCGTCGAGAAAAAGCCTGGCATCGTTCTCATTTTCAAAGTCACCAACCGCCAGCGAGGCCCCTGCTAAATCTGCAATCGTGCAAGCTCGCGCATGATGAATATAGGTTGGCCGCTTCGATCCTGGAGAACTACAGACAAGGTGTGTAAAGCTATCCGATAAGGTATCGGCGTGGATGTGCACAACCGCGCCGCATGCCGCCAGCAATTCGGCTTTCCAGGCTGCCGCATCCGATCCTCCGGCAACGATGACACGTTGTCCTTCCAGATTCCAGAATATCGGCAATTTTGCCAAATGGGATACCCGAGGCATCATGTGCGTCTCCTCTGGTTCATTCAGCGGCCACCGCATTGCATCCATCAATGATCCCCCTGATTTCGGTTCGGCAGGAACCGCAATTGGTTCCTGCCCCAGTCGCTGCCCCAACAGCAGCTACGGTGGTGCACCCACTGCGAACGGCTGAAATGATCTGGTTTACACCGACACTAAAACAGGAACAGACGCTGGCTCCCGGGTCAGCGCTTGTGTCTCCAGGGCGGCCTGCGATGATTGAAAAGCGCTTTGATAAATCCGCGTGAGAACACGAGAGCTGTTCAATCATCCAGCTCCGCGCCACTACCACTGGTTTGGTTGCTGTAAACAGGGCCGCCAGCAGTTTGCCCTCGTCGAAAAATGCCAAGCGGAAATCGCCCGATTGCCTGTCGTGATAGCCCAACGGTTCGATACCTGCCGGAATGCCGAACGTTGCACGCGCCCATTGCGTCCAGTCAGCAGTTTCATTGTCGGCGAATTCGATCCGCCATCCGCCTTGCGCCTTTGCCAATGCCCAATAGGCGAGATTAATATTCATCGGCTTTGCCGTGGAAACCGCAAAGCCATAGCTTGCAACGGCAAATTTTCGTGCCACCACAGTGCCGGTTTTCAGTGCTGGCTGCCCCGAAATGGGGTCCACAAGAGGAGCTACCAAAGTGTCGACACGGGCCTTGGCAGCAAAATTATCATTCCAATGCATAGGCACAAAAACACTGCCGCGCATCTGCCGGTTTGTCACCGAAGCCCTGACGATGATCGTGCCATATGTGCTCTCCAGTTCCACAAGGTCAGCGCTTGCAACTCCAAGGTCTTCGGCATCGCTGGGGTGGATTTCCGCAAAAGGCTCGGCAATATGAGCTGCAAGCCGAGCGCTTTTACCGGTACGTGTCATCGTATGCCACTGATCCCGTATACGGCCGGTATTGAGTGTCAGCGGGAAAAGATTTCCAGTCCTTTCGCTCGTTTTTGCCTGCACTGCGATAAATCGTGCCTTCCGGTCAGGGTGAAAGAATCCACCATTTCCGAAGAATCGTATTGTCTGATCTGATGCTGCTCGCGGTTGCGGCCACTGCACCGGCGCTAGCGTTTCATAGGTTTTTTTGTCGATTTGCGCGTAGGCACCAATATCAAAATCGCGCGTACCCCGGTTTTCGTAAGCAGAAAGAGCGGCATGTTCGGCAAATATTTCTTCAGGTGATTCATACTGAAAAGCAGCTCCGAACCCCATTTTTCGACCCACTTGAGCCAATTGCCACCAGTCCGCTTTGGCATCACCGGGCGCGGATAGAAATGGCCTCTGACGGGAAATTCTTCGCTCGGAATTGGTGACAGTTCCGTTTTTTTCTCCCCATCCAAGGGATGGCAGCAAGACATGTGCGTGGCGGCTTGTATCGGTTTGAACGATGTCAGATACAACGACAAACGGGCAAGCTTTGATGGCTGCCTTGACAGCATCTGCATCAGGCATGGATACGATGGGGTTGGTCGCCATGATCCAGATTGCTCGTATTCGACCGTCTGCCACCGCCTGAAACATATCCACCGCCTTCAAACCCGGTTTGGAGGCAATGTCTGGTGAATTCCAAAAAGACCGTACCCTGTTGCGGTCTTCAACACTCGCAATCGACATGTGAGCGGCGAGCATATTGGCCAGCCCGCCGACCTCGCGTCCCCCCATGGCATTTGGCTGGCCCGTCAGCGAAAACGGCCCCATGCCGGGGCGCCCGATGCGACCAGTTGCCAGGTGGCAATTGATAATTGCGTTTACCTTGTCCGTTCCCGAAACGGATTGGTTCACGCCCTGGCTATAGCAGGTGACAGTTTTTTGCATTCTCTCAAAGAGCGTAAAGAAGGCACCGAGTTGCCGCTTATCCAAGCCCGTTTTATGAACCAGATCAGCCATGCTTAATTGACGCGCAGCGTTAACGGCGGCCATGAACCCACTCGTGTGGGTGTCTATATATTCCTGATCAATCGCTGACGTTCCTGCCAAAAATCCAAGCAGGCCCATAAACAACGCAACATCCCCATCCGGGCGGATAGCAAGGTGCATATCGGCAATATCGGCTGTCATGGTCCTGCGTGGATCGATGACCACAATCTGCATCTGCGGCCGCGTCGTTTTGGCAGCAATCAGCCGCTGGTAAAGAACAGGATGGCACCACGCCAGATTGGACCCTGTAAGAACAACAAGGTCCGCAAGTTCCAAATCCTCATATGTCCCGGGAACGGTATCTGAACCGAATGCACGCATGTGACCTGCAACTGAAGAGGACATGCACAGACGTGAATTGGTATCGATGTTGGCTGAACCGATAAATCCTTTCATCAGCTTGTTTGCGACGTAGTAATCTTCGGTGAGCAGTTGTCCTGAAACGTAAAAGGCGACGCTGTCGGGACCGTGCTGCCGGACAGCCTCGGAGAAACGACTGGCTACCAAGTCCAATGCGTCGTCCCAACTTGCATTTCTTCCCGAGACTTGAGGCCGGAGCAATCGTCCTTCGAGATCAACAGTCTCGCCAAGAGCGGAACCCTTCGAGCAAAGGCGCCCGAAATTGGCAGGATGCAGGGGATCACCCTTGATGCCGATGGTTCCGCTCTCCTCCTTGGTGGCGAGAACGCCGCAACCCACTCCGCAATAAGGGCAAGTGGTGCGGGTCATGGTTGGTTCATGATTCATCATTCTGCTGCAACAGCCGTCGTTTCCAGATGAGCAAGAATGCTGGTACCATCCAGCTTGAGCGGGATGGTTCGGACACTACCCTCATCCGCACCCAGTGCTTTGCCTGTTTCCAGCGAAATGACCCAGTTATGCAGGGGGCATGTAACCGATGCGCCGTGCACGATGCCCTGGCTTAAAGGGCCTCCTTTGTGCGGACAGTGGTCGTCAATGGCAAAGACCTGATCTTCCATTGTGCGAAAGACCGCAATCTTGCCTTGTGGGGTCATGACGCAGCGGGCACCGCGGCGGGGAATGTCGTTTATCGAGCCTATGGTAATCCAGTTGCTCATCGCCTTACTCCGCTGCCTGTGCATAGCCAATCGTTGCCATTGGCCGGAACTCATGTTTGTCCAAGCCCGATACGCGTTCGGACCAAGGATCTACCTGCGCGAATTTCTGGCTGAAAACGAACCTTTCAAAAAACGCCTTGCGCTTTTCCGCGTCATTCATGATCTGGCGGCGGATCTCTTCTATGCCTACGCGCTTGGCCCATTTATAAATACGCTCCAGATAACGGGCCTGCTCGCGATACATTTGTGTAAGAGCTACAACGTGCTCCAGCGCCTCGTCTTCCGTCCTGACGAGACCGAGCACTTCTGTACCCTTGATATCGAGACCTGCTGCACCGGCGAAATGAATTTCATAACCGGAATCCACGCAGATAATTCCGATGTCCTTGCAGGTGGCTTCCGCACAGTTTCGAGGGCAGCCGGATACGCCCATTTTAAGCTTGGCCGGAGTCCATGACCCCCACATGAATTTTTCGATACGGATACCCAAGCCGGTTGAATCCTGCGTACCAAAGCGGCACCAGTCGGTCCCGACGCAGGTTTTGACGGTACGCAGACCCTTCGCATAGGCTTGACCCGATACGAAGCCGGCTTTGCCAAGATCGGCCCAAACTGCGGGCAGGTCTTCTTTCTTGATTCCCAGCATATCGATACGCTGGCCACCCGTTACTTTAACAGCAGGAATTTCGAATTTGTCGACAACGTCGGCTATTGCGCGCAACTCTGTTGAATTCGTCATTCCGCCCCACATACGGGGAACCACGGAGTAGGTGCCGTCCTTCTGGATATTCGCGTGTACCCGTTCATTGATGAAGCGCGACTGATAGTCATCGGCATATTCATCCGGCCAGTCCGAGACCAGATAATAGTTCAACGCCGGGCGACATTTGGCACAACCGCAGGATGTCTTCCATTGAAGCTCCTGCATCACTGCGGGGATGGTCTTCAAACCCTTGGCTTTGATCAAGCGGCGTACATCATCATGACCAAGATCAGTGCAGCCGCACATTGGTGTAACGGCTGACGGATTGTACTTGTCGCCCAATGAAAGGGTCAGCAGTTGCTCGACCAGGCCTGTACAACTGCCGCACGAAGCGGATGCCTTGGTATGCGCACGAACATCATCAAGGGACAGTAGCCCTTTGGACGTGATGGCGCCTGTAATTTTTCCTTTGCATACGCCGTTGCAGCCGCAGATTTCCGCATCATCCGGCAAGGCTGCAACGGCCGCCATAGGGTCCAGAGGCGACCCTCCCTGATAGGATTGGCCAAAAATCAGGGTTTCGCGCATTTCCGAAATATCGGTACGTTTTTTGGTCAGATCATGAAACCACGCACCATCGGATGTTTCACCATAAAGCACGGTTCCGATGATCCGGTCGTTCTTCAGGACAAGGCGCTTGTAAACGCCGGCGGCTGCATCGCGCAGTACGATCTCCTGCCGGTCGTCGCCCTCGCCAAGATCGCCGACAGAAAACAGATTTATGCCCGTAACTTTCAGTTTGGTCGGGGTTTCGCTATGGACAAAGGCTGCACTGGTATCGCCAGCCAGTTGTGCAGCAACGACGCGCGCCATTTCGTATAATGGGGCGACAAGGCCGTAACATTGTCCACCAACCTCGGCGCATTCGCCGATGGAATATATACCGGGCTCCGAGGTGCACATGCCGGCATCGGTAACAATGCCCCGATTGATCTCCAGTCCTGCATCTTTGGCCAAAGCTCCGTTTGGCCTTATTCCCACTGCCATGACAACCAGATCAGCAGGCAAAATCGTACCGTCGGCCAGAACGACGCCCTCAACCTTGCCGTTGCCAATAATCTCCTTGGTATTGGCTTTTGTAATAACCCTGATACCACGTGCCTCGACGGCTTTCTCAAGCAGGTAACCGGCAGCAGGATCAAGCTGCCGTTCCATCAAGGTCGGCATGACATGCAGTACGGTCACTTCCATGCCGCGTGAAGCAAGGCCAGCAGCAGCCTCCAGCCCAAGTAACCCGCCACCAATCACGATGGCTCTTGCTCGCGATTGTGCTGCAAGCAGCATGGCATTGACATCGTCGAGATCGCGATAGGTCAGGACGCCGGGAAGGTCTTTCCCCGGCAGCGGCAGGATAAATGGGACCGAACCAGTTGCGATGAGAAGCTTGTCATAGGATTCCGTGGTGCCTGCATCGGAGGTGACAGTCTTTGCTTCGCGGTCAATGTTGACGACCGTGTGGCCCTTATAGAGAGTGATGCCATGCTTGATGTACCAGCCATCACCATGGATAATGATTTCTTCAAACTCCTTCTCTCCGGAAAGCACCGGCGAAAGCATGATCCTGTCGTAGTTTACCCTGGGCTCCGCATTGAAGATAACAATCTCATAGGCGTCGGGTGCCAACTCCAGCAGGTGCTCCAGCGCGCGGCCCGGTGCCATGCCGTTGCCGATGACGACTAGTTTCTGTTTGAGCGCTGTCATTATGCGGCCTCCACAAGACGATGACGTTCGTACAAGAATTTCATCACTGATGAGCGGCAGCGGATATAAGGCGCATCCGTAGCCAGCTCGATGCGACGACGCGGTCGTTCAAGCGGCACTTCAAGTATCTCACCGATTTTTGCCGACGGGCCATTGGTCATCATCACGATGCGATCTGAAAGGAGAACCGCTTCGTCTATATCGTGCGTGATCATCAGCACTGTATTTGCAAGCTCTGCATGGATCTGCATCACCTGATCCTGCAAGTGTGCACGTGTCAGCGCGTCAAGCGCACCGAAGGGTTCGTCAAGCAAGAGAACTTTTGGTTTCATTGCCAATGCGCGCGCAATGCCCACCCGTTGTTTCATGCCGCCGGATATTTCCGATGGACGCTTATCCTTGGCATGTACCATCTGCACAAGTTCAAGATTACGCATTGTCCATTCATGCCGCTCAGCGCGGCTTTTCGTCGGAGAAAATACTTTATCGACCGCCAGCTTCACGTTCTCATAGGTTGTAAGCCAAGGCAGGAGAGAATGGTTCTGAAAAACGACGGCCCTATCCGGCCCCGGCGTATCGACGACATCACCCTCCAGAAATACGACGCCCCGTGTGGCCCGTGTAAGACCTGCAACAATATTAAGCAGTGTCGATTTTCCGCATCCGGAATGGCCGATGATTGACAGGAACTCTCCTTTCCCGACCGTAAGCGAGACTTGATTGAGCACCTGTGTTGTTGCACCGCCACGGCTGAACACCATGTCGATCTGCTCAAGTGAAAGATAAGGTTTTGCCATGATGAATTCCTCAGGCGCTTGCCGTGTTGCGGGTGACAGCCTTGGCGATGAAGGCAATTAGACGATCAAGGAGATATCCGACGATACCGACATAGATGAGCGCCAGGATGATGTCGCTGATGCGCGAGGAGTTCCACGCATCCCAGATGAAGAACCCGATTCCCACCCCGCCGATCAGCATTTCCGCCGCGACAATCGCCAGCCAGGAAAGTCCGATGCCGATGCGAAGACCCGTAAAAATGTAGGGCGCTGCCGCCGGGATCATGATCTTTGCAAAGTACTCAAGCTGGTTAAGCCGCAGTACCTTCGCTACGTTCTGGTAGTCCTGCGGAATATTGCGGATACCGACCGCGGTGTTGATGATGATTGGCCATATGGCAGTAATGAAAATTACAAAGATCGCTGATGGATTACCGTCTTTAAACGCTGCCAGAGACAAGGGCAGCCAGGCGAGCGGCGGGACGGTTCGCAGAACCTGAAAGATCGGATCGAGCCCGCGCATGGCCCATTCGCTTTGACCAACAAGTACGCCAAGCGCAATGCCTGCAAACGCAGCGAGACAATATCCGAGCGCAACTCTCTTGAGGCTTGCGAAGACATGCCAAAACAATCCCTGATCGACACCCTGTCCAACGTAGAACGGATGAACGATGAGTTCCCAGGTCTCGGAGACAACGCGCGATGGCGGCGGGACACTTGCGGTTGGAGAAGAACAGACAATCTCCCAGAATATCAGGAGGAAAAGGAGTGTAACCAGTGGCGGAAAGACATGCGCTGCCGCCGATGAAAGCCACTGAGGCAGCAATCTGCGTACAGGCTTGTGCGCAGAAACGGCAAGCGTCACGACTTCCCCTTGTGCTTTTACGGGTTGAACGAGTTTCGTTGGAACGGAGCTGACAGACATACCTGTCTCCTTAAGCAAAACGTTTGATGTCGAGGCTTGCGAGATAGGTCTGAGGATTTTCGGGGTCGAAAACTTTGCCGTCGAAGAATATTTCGATACCGCGCGATTTGGTTGCCGGGATATCTGCCGCTGCTACGCCAAGCTCAGACGCTGCCGCTCTCCAGACGTCTTCGCGGTTTACTTGTCCAACCAGCGCTGAAATATCAGTATCCGGGGCAAATTTTCCCCATCGCATGTTTTCTGCAAGGAACCACTTTTCGTGACTCTGAAACGGGTAGGAGGCGTGATCTCTCCAGAATTTCATGAGGTGGGGACTGGCAGTTTCCTTACGCCCGGAGCCGTAATCATAATCGCCCTTAAGCCGCCCCGCTATGTCCATCGCAGGGACGTTAAACCAGGCACGCTTGCCAACTATAGCTGCCAGCTCGTCTTTGTTGGTCATCTCGTCTGCCCATTGCTGGGCTTCCATGATTGCCATCAGGAGGGCCTTTGTTGCGATGGGATTCTTTTCCACCCAATCGGCCCGCATGGCGAAAGACTTTTCAGGGTGTTTAGCCCAGATTTCGGCAGTATTGACGGCGGTATAGCCGATCCCCTGATTCACAAGCTGGGCGTTCCATGGTTCCCCGACGCAGAAGCAGTCCATGGTGCCGACCTTCATATTCGCAACCATCTGAGGCGGCGGAACGACGATCGTTTCAACGTCCTTATCCGGATCAATCCCCCCCGCCGCCAGCCAGTATCTCAACCAGAGGTCATGGGTGCCACCCGGGAAAGTCATTGCAGCTTTGGCCGCGTTCCCTTCAGTCTTCTTTTTGGCAAATGCTTCCTTCAGAGCGCCGGCATCTGTTCCAGCCTTGATCTGCGCATAAGCAGAGCCAACCGAAATGGCTTGAGCATCCAGATTAAGCCGGGCTAAAATGACCATAGGTAATGGCAGATTGTTTTGGGTAATCTTGCCCGTACTTATGAGATAGGGCATGGGCGTCAAAATATGAGCGCCATCTATGCCGTTACCTTCTGAGCCGAGCACAAGATTGTCCCGCGTTGTTCCCCACGAAGCCTGTTTGACAACCTCGACATCCGGCATCCCGTGCTTGGCGAAGAAACCTTTCTCCTTTGCGATAATGAGTGGTGCGGAATCTGTGAGGGCAATAAAACCGAGAACAGCTTTTGTCGTTTCAGGCCCTGCACCGGCAGCAAGAGCACCACCCGGAAACATCGACTTTGCAACTGACAACAGGGTCAGCGCAGCACTAGCTTTCAGGAATTTGCGTCGCGCTATCGTATTCGAATTTTTCTGATCCATAAGCTTCCCCTGCAAATCGGCCGTTAAAGGTTGGTCGAAAAAAAACGTCGCTGGATCATGCGCATTCCCGGTAAAACCGTTGAAATGAACTGAGCCAAGCGACGTCTGTGTCTTTTGAAAGCACCCGATATGGTGCAAGCGGTTCCTGTCTTCATTGACGGAACATAATTATCAAAGCAAGTAGCGTGCCAATTGTGTATAATAATATTAAGTTATTGATTATAAAATAATTATTTTGAGAGCGATGATTTCTATGAAAACAGGTGCGCTAAAACTCTGGTCATTCCAGATGCAGGGTTTGTAGAAACTTTGTGCGATGCACAATTAATGAGCAGGAGTTCTGACTCACCTATGCGGTGTCGCTCACATCCATACTTTGCAAATAGCTTGGGATATTGGCAGGGTCAAACACGGCGCCGTCAATGAAAGCATCGGCGAGGTTGCTTCCTTCCACGCGTGTGTCATTGGCCGGAATATCGGTGCGGGACCCTATTGCGCGGCGGTACAAGTCTGGTCGAAAGGCGGCGCCCGCCTGGTCAGCAAGCGATTGGCTGTAGCTAACCTGGCCCCAGCGTGCCATTTGACTGAAAATCCATTGGGCTTGGCTGACCCACGGAAAATTCGCCGCATCGCGATGGAAATTGAAATAGTCGGGAACCGTGCGCTCGGTTCCATCCGGGTCGATAGTGAAGTGACCAAGCAGAACACGGTGCAGGATTTCGAACGACACATCGAGATAATTGGGTCCCGACAATATCAGGGCGAGTTCACGGCGGTTTTCCGCTTGATCGCACCAGTGGGCTGCCTGATCCAGTGCAACAATCAGACGCAAAGCCGTATCGGAATTTTGATCAAACCAATCCGGTCGCATGCCTATGACCTTTTCCGGACTGGACGACCAGATGTCTTCCTTTACCGCAACAATGCAGCCAACGCCGCGCGATACTGCCACCATATTCCAGGGCGCACCAACACAAAATCCATCAATAACTCCGGCAGATAACGCATCCGATGTCATGGGTGGCGGAACGACGACCAGCCTGACGTCGTGATCAGGGTCGATGCCTCCGGCTGCCAGCCAGTATCGCAATTCATAATTATGCGATGAAAAAGGATAAGTTATGCCCAGCGTCAATGGTTCCAATCCCTCATCGCGGCGAGCCTGGATTGCGGCTTTCAATGCCTTTGCATTTGCCAGCGCATCCTGTTTGCCGGACAAGTCCGCCATTTGTTGCATTCGCCTGTATAGAGCAAGGGAAAGCGTGATTGCGTTCCCCCCGCGTCCAAGAATAAAAGGCGTGATAACGGGTGACGGGTTGGAGCCCAGACCAAGGCTGGATGCAACCGGCATTGGCGCCAGCATGTGCGCAATATCGAATTGCCGGAAAGCCAGTCGATCACGGATGTTCGCCCATGATACGTCCCTTGTCAGATTGAGCTGGATACCCTCCCGTGCCGCAAATCCAACTTCGGAGGCGGCAACCAGAACTGAAGCGTCGACCAAAGGAATGAACCCTGCCCGAACCAGCTTCGACCCTGGACGGGCAATATTGGCTGGCGCGGCCAGTCCACCTTTATCAATTCCGGTGCCGATGAAACTCATCGCTATCCTTCCCAGGTTCCTAAAAGTGCGGCGGCTGTAACAACGCTTTGCGCGATGTCCGCAATCTTCCGCTTTTCATTCATCGCCGTTTGCCGCAACAATGAATAAGCTTCGTTTTCCGACATGGAGCGGGATTTCATCAGGACGCCCTTGGCGCGATCAATGATTTTCCGCTCTTCAAGGGCGCCCTTCGCCTCCGCCAGTTCCTGTTGTAACCGGCTGAATGCCTTGAACCTGCTGACAGCCATATCAAGAATGGGCTTTACCCGCTCCTTCTTGAGGCCATCAACGACATAAGCGGAGACGCCGGCGTCGACTGCCGCCTCAATGGATGAACTATCGGAGCGGTCTACAAACATGGCAATTGGCTTGCGTACCGAGCGTGTCAGCTGAAAAAGGTGCTCAAGCATGTCACGGTTCGGCGTCTCAATATCGATGACAATAACATCGGGACCAATGACTTCTATCTGCCGGGCCAAACCGTCGATTTCATGCAGTACAACAACTTTATTGTGCCCTGCCTCTCGCAATCCTTCCTCGATAATTGAGGCGCGGATACGATTTTCGTCGAAGATCATTATGGACAAAACAGTGTTCATGCCTAGATTTTGCGCATGCACGATTATTGTGCAATGCTACATTAGGACACACCAAATGTGATTGTTAGGTCGAACGGCTTCTCCGCAAAGCAAACGACGCGAAGAGCCTTTATCAAGATCGTGATACAGAAATTCTCAGCATTATTTCTGATAGACAAAAGCTTTGTTCAGAGACATAGTTCTGTCTGTCATATGGGCAGGTTGGGGGACCTGTTCGTCATGCGAAGGCACGTACCTCTGCGGGCAACGAACATCCCTGCTC
Organism: Phyllobacterium sp. YR531; assembly: GCF_000282595.1. Lineage (GTDB taxonomy): Bacteria > Pseudomonadota > Alphaproteobacteria > Rhizobiales > Rhizobiaceae > Phyllobacterium. The sequence continues at coordinate 535,859 of NZ_AKIZ01000022.1, read as the reverse complement.
TGCCGCTACAGCAGATGAGGGTTGACATGTCATCTCAGGACAATATGCCGTGGTCTCAAGAAGAGATTATGATTTGCCTGCGTTATTTCCCCCAACTTGACGTCATTCAAAAGAAGCTGAAGTTCCGCAGTGCAACTTCGGTTCATTACAAATGCAGGTATCTCGGCCTGTATGGTCATTACCGTCACAATTGGACCATGGAAGAAGATCTTCTTTTGAAAGAGCTTTTTTCGTATTGCTCATGGATACACCTTCTTGAAGCTTTTCCATTTGCAACGCAAAGCATGCTGCAGAACCGCGCAAACAAGATCGGCATATACCGGCAGCACGCACGCAGGGCACGAAAAGATGATAAAACCGGGTCCGTCAGCGTTAATGCAGCGGATGAGTAAAAGAAGATCAACAGGCGCAATGAGAGCCTAAGAAGTTTGATTTCCACTTTCATAAAGGCTGCCTTTCTCTGCGGAGTTGGCATGCGCGAGAAACCTTAGTTTTCAGAATTGGCCTTCAGCAATGAGCCAAAAGACAGGCCCCGAAGGGCCTTATCTCCGGACACAATTATGCTGCGAGTGCCTCGAACTGGTATTTGAGGGAATAAGCTTTCGTTGATGCAAACAGACCTTGCTGCTTTCGCATCATGTGGATGAGCTCAATACCAGCCAGTGTGATACTGGCTGCGGTTTCGGACTTGAAAGCCCAGCATAGATCGAATCCGATGTTTGATGCGTCGATAATCCTGCTCAACGATGTTGTTCATGTATTTGCTGGAGCGGATGGTGATGAGCTTACCAGCCTGTTGCAGTCGGCTTGCCGCATCGCATTGGGTGATTGCCATACGATTGGTTTGACTGCCGTCAATTGTAATGCGCTCTGGTCTGCCATGGCGGGCCAAAGCCTTGCGCATGAAACGTTTGGCAGCAGCTAAGCCGCGCCCTCTGCTAAAGAAAAACTCCACTGTAGCGCCATTGCTGTCAATGGCGCGGCACAGATACATCCATTCGCCTTTGATCTCGACGTACGTTTCATCAAAATTCCCTTTGCACGTGACTTGGCGCTCCCTACAGTTAAAGCGTTCAAGCAGTTGTGGACTGAAATGCAATGCGATGCACCGTCGAGTAATCTATCTCAATGCCGCGCTCGGCCATTATCTCCTTCAAATTGCGCAGGCTTAAATTGTAAGCGAGATACCATCTCACGCAGAGCAGGATTACTGACTTATCGAAATGGCGGCCTTTGAACATTGAAAATACTCAGCTTTTCAAAGCCAGAAGAGTAGCACTCACTTCATTGACAGAGAGTTTGCAACAGAATCGTGCATTGTCATTATAAATTCATTCTCGGATCCATCACCACGGGTTGCAGCCTAGTGCAGAGCCGAGGAGTTGAGGCTTATTTGAGAGGAAATCAAATTTCACTTCCGAAAGCAGATTAGCAAACCATTTCTTTTTTAGAGATAGACGGACGTTTTAAGGTGCGTTCCGCATCACGAAATGAGTTTGCGAGAAACAGGAAACATCAGCTCGGAACTGTCCTCAAAACCGCCTGCAATTCGTGATATCAAACACGCTATTCCTCATCACTCAATACCCGTTACCTTACAGAAGATTGCCGCCCATTAGGATCATTATGACCATCACTATTTCAGACAAAATCAAAGTTCTGTGGTTTCTTCCCACGCATGGCGACAGCCGTTATCTAGGCACTTCTGAAGGTGGACGAGCCGTGGATCTGCCGTATCTGCAGCAGGTAGCACAGGCTGCAGATACGCTCGGCTATTATGGCGTGCTGCTGCCCACTGGCCGCAGTTGTGAAGACAGTTGGGTTGTTGCCTCGGCACTGGCTCCATTAACAAAGCAACTGCGTTTTCTGGTTGCTGTGCGGCCTGGTTTACAATCACCTACACTGGCCGCGCGCATGACAGCGACGCTGGATCGCATATCGGAAGGCCGGCTGCTGATCAACGTTGTCACCGGAGGCGACCCCGTTGAAAACAAGGGCGACGGCATTTTCCTTTCTCATAATGAACGCTACGAGGTTACCCGGGAGTTTCTGGATATTTACAAGGCCGTTCTACGCGGCGAGACCGTAGAGTTTACCGGGAAACACTTCAAAGTCGAGGACGGGCGCTTGCTTTTCCCTCCTCATCAAACGCCGCATCCACCGCTTTATTTTGGTGGCTCATCTGAAGCCGCGAATGCCGTCGCCGCCGAGCAGATCGACAAGTACCTCACATGGGGTGAGCCTCCGGCAGCGGTGGCGGAAAAAATCAACAGCGTCAATGCGCTGGCAAAAAAGGCCGGACGCAAGGTCAGTTTCGGTATTCGTCTGCACGTCATCGTGCGGGAGACCAATGAAGAGGCGTGGGCAGCAGCCGAAAAGCTGATCAGCAAGCTCGACGATAATACTATTGCTGCGGCGCAAAAGGTGTTTGCCCGCATGGACTCTGTGGGTCAATCGCGCATGAGCCAATTACACGGCGGTCGCCGGGATCAACTTGAGGTCAGCCCCAATTTGTGGGCTGGTGTGGGTCTTGTACGCGGAGGCGCGGGAACCGCTTTGGTTGGTGACGCCGCAACAATAGCAGAGCGCATTGACGAGTATCGTCGCATTGGCATCGATACCTTCATTCTCTCAGGCTATCCACATCTGGAAGAAGCTTACCGGTTTGGTGAACTCGTACTGCCAAACCTGCCGCTTGATCATGAGATTCGCACCAGTGCCACTTCGGTCAATATGGGCCCGTTCGGTGAAACTGTCGCTGGAGACCATCGCCCGGCCAGCCTGCGGGCAATGCAATCGTGATACCAAAGCCTGTTGTTGCAATTATTGGTGGAGGTTTCTCCGGAACAGCCATCGCATATCATCTGGCAAAACAAACCACTCAGAACGACATAGAGATAATTATTGTCGAGCCGAGAGAAAACCTCGGGGGAGGCCTGGCCTATTCCACGACAGACCCCGCACACCGGATCAACGTGCCTGCTACCAAAATGACGATGGTATCAGCCGAGTCTGACCATTTTATCAATTGGCTAAAAACAGACGGGGCAAGCGCTGAAGATATCTTTGCTCAAACTGCGAAAGGCGACGATTTTCCGCAGCGTTCAGTCTTTGGGCGCTACGTCCATGATCATATCAAACCCTTCCTTCAATCGGGACAGGTTCGGCATATAAAGAACAGGGTGGTGTCAGCCACATTTGCTGACGAAAGCTATACTATCGTTTTTGGCGATGATACGGTTTTGAATGCGGACGTCATCGTTGTTGCAACAACCCATCCCTCACCCTCCGTGCCAACCGCCTTGCAGCATCTCACAGGCACATCGCGATTTATCGCAGACCCCTACATCGTGGATGCATTGAACACGATCAAATCAGAGCAAGCTGTTCTGATCGTCGGCACGGGGCTGACAGCGGCCGACATAATTGCTTCGCTTGATCGGCGCAATCATCATGGTCCGATTACCGCTCTTTCACGGCATGGCTATCGTTCTCGCGGACATGCACCTGCAACAGTTGAAGCCTTTGGGACATTCGGCAATGACGCCACCGCACGCTCCCTTTTGCGCACGGTCAGGCAAATGCTCCAGCATGCGGCAAAGAAGGGCCTAAGCTGGCATCCTGTGCTTGATGCTTTAAGGGATCAAGCGCCATCAATCTGGGGCATATTACCCGTCCAAGAACGGCGGCGGCTTGTCCGTCATTTGCGGTCACTCTGGGACGTGCATCGGTTTCGGATTGCGCCTCAAGTGGAGGCTGTTTTGGACCGGCGCCTGCTGGAAGGCAGCCTCACCATTCTTCCGGCGTCCCTGCATTCTGCCCGTATTGACGAAGGCCGTTTTAAGGTGAGCTACCGGCAGCGTTATGGCGCAGGCTTAGAAACAGCAAGCTTTGATGCGATAATCATCACAACAGGGCCCGCGCACTCTGCAATTGCTCGTGAGAACGCGTTTGTGGAATCACTTTTCGCTCAAGGCCTGCTTAGTGCAGATCCGATCGGTATCGGTTTGCATACGGCACAAACCGGACAAGCCATAGGCCTCGAAGGCAAAGCTATACAAAACTTGTATATCGGCGGGCCATTGGCGCGAGGTACGTTCGGCGAGTTGATGGGTGTGCCGGAAGTAACGCGCTATGCAGAATTTCTCGCAGGTGCAATCAAAGATCAGCTTAGCCACAGGTTCGCGACATAAACTCAGACGGTACCTTCACCCGCCTGAGCCTTTTGCCGTGCACAGAGCGCCTGACTCTTTAACTCCAGGCGTGCAGTGGTGGATTCTCGCCATTGAGAAAGTACTTGCCGAGAATTGCGTATTTCCAACGAACCGGATCATGCAGCGTATGGGTTCGTGCGTTACGCCAATGCCTGTCAAGATTATGTTCTGCAAGAGTTGATCTCGTACCTGCGAGTTCAAACAGTTTGTTGGTGGAAGCGATGGCTATCTCGGTCGACAGAATTTTTGCCTCGGCCGTAACAATCTGGGCTTCTGCAACAGTCTCGGCATTCGGGTTAGCAACAGCGCGATCTATGGCATAGCCAGCCTTTTCCAAAAGAGCCTGTGCAGCATGTAAACGCAGATTAAGATCGCCTACTGCCTGAAGCGTGTACGGATCATCCCACGCATGCTCCACGCCACTATCGACCCATGCTCGGCTTTTCGTCCGCACGAAATTTACGGTTTCATCAATTGCAGCTTGGGCGATACCCGTATCAACGGCCACCTGAATGATCTGAAAAATCGCGCCATCCGCAGTGGGCTTTTCATACCCCTTATATCCGGGGACAAGATGGGTTTTGGGAACTTTGACATTGTTGAGAATGACCGTCCCGGACAATGTCGTGCGCTGCCCAAAGCTTGTCCAGTCATCGATGACATTGAGACCCGGAGCACCGCGTTCGGCAATTGCGTACCAGGCACGCCCTTCATCATCAAGGGCGACAATGGGCACAAGATGAGCTAGCAATGCACCGGAAGAATAGAATTTCTGGCCGTTTACAAGTACATAATCGCCGTGATCGGTGAAACGCGTTTCGAAATCAACTGCTCGCTTTGAGCCAAACTCCGAAAAAGCATTCCCAAAACGCGTACCTTTCAAAACTTCTGCAAACAGGAGTTTTTGCTGCTCTTCGTCCGAAACCGTGCGAATAGCTGCAACAACACCAAGATGATTTTGCGCGATCTGCCCGATGGAAGAATCTGCGGCTGAAATAATCTCGATTACCTTTGCCAGTGTTGCATAGGAAAGCTCGGGGCCGCCGAACTTTTTCGGGACGTTGATCGACCATAGCCCGCTTTGGGAAAATGCATCCAATTCAACAATTGGCCAGATACGTTCCCGGTCCCGTTCTGCCGATCCCGTTATAAAGCTCTCAGCCAATTTCTTTGCGATGGCAATCGCCTCAACATCGCTGCTGATTATGTGAGCTAATTCGGCTGGTCGGGGAAATGGCGGAACCGCCTCGGATGCATTGTCGATGTTCACTTTGGAAATGGTCATACAGTATCTCCTCGTTTAATGGATCAGGTTCCAACAGCAGTGAAATAATGGGCTGTTTTGCTAGTTTCGGACTTTTGGCCAAGATACAGGTTCGTCACATCGCTGCCGCTGCGGAGCCGCTCCGCAGTACCGCTCAAAACAGCTTTACCGTTTTCGAGAATTACAGCTTTGTTCGCATATTTGAGTGCCACGGTGGAGTTCTGCTCAGCGACGAGGATTGCAAGTCCGGTGTCGTGATTGAGCTTTCGCAAGGTCTCGAAAATATCCCTGACAACCAATGGTGCTAGGCCCATCGAAGGTTCGTCCAGAACAAGCAGTCGCGGACGTGACATCAAAGCCCTGCCGATGGCTGTCATTTGCTGTTCGCCACCTGATGTAAGGCCCGCCAACGTTCGCCGTTTCTCCTTCAGGCCTGGAAACTGGTCGTAAATTTTTTCCAGATCGTCAGATATCTCGTGCCGGCGTGCATTACGGCCAATGCCGCCCGTTATGAGATTTTCCTCCACCGTCAGATTGCGAAAGCAATGGCGTCCCTCCAGCACCTGAACCAAACCGGAACGTACAAGATCAGCAGGTGCCGTGGCGGGGACATTTTTTCCATCGAAACGGATAGAACCGGTCGTGATCTGACCCCGGCTTGCCGGGAGCAGATTTGATATGGCCTTAAGAGTGGTCGTCTTGCCCGCACCGTTGGTTCCCAGTAGCGCAACGATCTCGCCGTGATCCACAGTCAGGCTCACACCATGCAATGCAGTAATTGCGTGGTTGTAAGTTGCGCTCACACCATCAATGACCAGCAGTGGGTTATTGTCAGCCATAGGATTTATCTCACGTTTTGAGCAGCATCCAGAATCCAGGCCCGGGCAATATCATCACCCTGGCCTCATGCTTCAGTTGGTTGCCGTTACCGCATCCTCAGTCGTGCGTAGCTTGATGCCTTTTTCCTTGGCGTAAGCTTCAGCGGATTTCTCGATAATGGGCCGAAGCAACGCCCAATCAGGCGCAATCCAGTCCGAGACAACATTCCACTTCTTACCGTCCCATTGCTGGAACGTAACGTAACCGTTGCCCTCGTGATTATCCCAGGTCACATTGATCGAATGGAACAAGCCCTTGGCTCCCAATGCCTCTACTCGGGCAGGGTCCAGTTGCAGATGTTCGAACCCCCAACGCACTTCATCGCCGGTCAGCGTTCGTTTTCCAAATTTTTCCTGAGCAATACGGATGGCTTCAACATTGAGAATGCCGTTGACGATTCCCAGATTGTGATACACCGAGCCGATCCGGTTTTTGTCTTCCAGATTGCCCCTGTTATTGTCGTAGAGAGTCTTGACGATTTCCTTCACCACAGGATATTCGGCACCCGAGGCCTGTGTCGTGATGGCCGTATAACCCTTTGCTACGTCACCGGCGGGAATGGCATCTTCTTCCGAATTCGACCAGACATTGCCGACGATGTGATCAACTGGAAAGCCAACCTTTGCAGCGCTTTTCAAGGCAACCGGATTCATGACTCCCCAGCCGCGCAAAACAACATAATCCGGCTTTGCCCGGCGAATTGTCAGCCATTGTGCCTGCTGTTCATTACCGGGGTGCGGGACTTCAATCTGCTGCAGTTCAAAGCCGTATTTTTGTGCAAGGAGTTCATAAATCGGAATGGTTTCCTTGCCGTAAGGTGAGCCATGATAGAGCACGACAATCTTCTTGCCTTTGAGGCTCTCCAGCCCACCTTCCTTTGAGGCGATATAGTTCACGATGCCTGACGTCTCGCTATAAGGGTTGAGCAATAGCGGGAAGACGTACGGAAAAACCCGCCCATCGGTTGAATCCGTACGGCCATGATTGATTGTGATCAGTGGCACCTTGTCCTGCGTAATGCGGTCGATCATCGCATAGGCGATGCCAACGGACAGCGGATTCCACGCGGCAACACCGGGCGTGTTTTTCAGGCGCTCATAAACCTCAACGCCGCGTTCCACTTCATATTGCGTCTCTCCCTCCGACCAGGTGAGCTTGACGCCATTGACACCGCCATCGCGCGTATTGATCAAATTGAGATAGTCGATAAACCCGCCAAAAAACCCCGTTCCACCGGCGGCATAGGGACCGACGCGGTAGCTTTGCAGAGGAAAATACTGCTCGTCCGCGTGAGTGACGGGTATGGCGGCAGACAGAACAAGGCTTGCCGCGATTGCCAACAGTTTGGCTTTGTTGAACATGCGCATTTTTGGATACACTCCTCTCGTTGACCGGCAAAATCCGATCCAATGTTGATTAAAGGCGAAGGTTTTATTGTAGGAACTCGATGGCTCCCCGGACGCATCACTGCCTGAGCAAACGAGTGGTCGTTCGTTTTCGAATCCTGTCCCAGAACGACACCAAGCCATCCGGCTCCAGAATGAGAAACAGGATGATCAGTCCTCCCAGAACGATGCGCTGACTCATATCCAGCACACCGGAATCGAAGAAATCACCAAGCAGGAATGATCCCACTCGCGACAGAATGAGCGGCGTGACGACCAGCAAAGCCGCTCCAAAAAATGCACCGCGTATGGATGCAAGTCCGCCAATGATAATGATGAATAATATCTGGAACGATCGATCGAGATTAAAGCCTGCCGGCTCGACAGTTCTCAGATAGGCGAATGCCCACAAAACGCCGGCAATGCCGATAACGAAAGATGAAACTCCAAAGGCTATCAGTTTCGTTTTCAGTACAGGCACACCGATAATCCGTGCTGCCGTTTCATTATCGCGTACCGCAATGAAATTTCGTCCGGTCTGCGATAAAACCAGCCTGTAGGCAAGAAATGTAAGGACGGCCACGATCGTCAACGAAAACAGATAGCGGCCTACCGCGCTGTTGAATTCTACTCCGGCAATTGAAAGTGGTGGCGCATCGATAACGCCAGACGCAGAATTATTGGAAAACCAGCTAAACTTGGTAAGCGCCCACTGGACGAAAAACTGAGCAGCCAAGGTGGATACTGCCAGATAAAAACCCCTTAGACGAAGGCTCGGCAGGCCAAAAACAATGCCTATGGCAGCGGCAACCACGCCCGATAGAAATATGCTGCCGAGTATTGGCAATCCATCAATCCGAAGATTGAAATTATACGCTGCAAAAGCACCAACCGCTAGAAATGCGGCGCTGCCCAGCGAGACTTGCCCGGCATATCCTGTAAGAATATTCAGCCCTACCCCAGCCAAACTGAGTGCGAGAAAAGGTAGTAGTATCGCTTCAAACAAATAGCTGGTGCCCACCAAAGGAATTATCAGATAGGCAATGCCCAGCAACAGAACGGGAGTAAGCCATCGCGGAGTGTATGATGTTGGAATGGCTTCAAGCGTGGCAATGGTCATGACCTAAACCCTTTCCACCAGCTTTTGTCCGAAAATTCCGGAAGGACGTATCAAGAGGAAAGCCAGGGCAACAACATACGCAAACCAGCTTTCGATGCCTCCACCGAAATATTCACCTATATAAACTTCTGCGAGCTTTTCTGTTGCTCCAATGAGAAGCCCGCCGACTATTGCCCCGGGGATCGAGTCGAACCCGCCAAGCACGAGTACCGGCAAGGCTTTCAGAACCACGAGCGATAAAGAAAACTGAACGCCAAGCCTTGCCCCCCAAAGCAATCCGGCGACCAGTGCGACAAGTCCTGCAACAGCCCACACAGTTGCCCATATCCATGGCAGACGCAGGCCAACTGCAAGTGCTGCAAACTGATCGTCGGCAACCGCACGGAAAGCAAGACCAATCCGGGTGTAGCGAAAGAAAATTGACAGCAACAGCACCAGAACTGCGGCAACCGAAGCAGCAAATAAATCAAACTGGCTTATCAGTACGCCACCAACCTCAAAGGGAATATCGTCAATACCTAGATCCAGCCCATGGACCTGCGTTCCCCATATCAGTTGGGCGGCACCTTCGAGTATATATGAGAGACCCAGTGTCGCCATAAAGAGTGTCATAGGCGGCCTGTTGGTCAGTGGCCTGAGTACGACACGTTCAATTGCAATGCCGATGGCAACCATTACCCCAAAGGTAATAGCCAAAGCCAATGCAAATGGAATGCCTTTTTCCACCAGGCTTACAAAGGTCAGAGCTGCAAAGAGCAGCATCGCTCCCTGAGCAAAATTCAAAACACCCGATGTCTTGTAAACCAGTACAAAACCCAGTGCGACAAGTGAGTACATCACACCCGAGAGCAGACCACCAATCAGGACTTCAAGGAAGAACTGCCAATCGAAATCAAGCATCAGATTCCCCCGCCATCAATGTTTTCAGCTGCAACACCGAGATAGGCGTCAATCACCTTTTGGTCAGCGCGAACTTCTTCTGGTGTTCCATCGGCAATCTTCCGGCCATAATCAAAGACAGCAATATAATGGGAGAGCTCCATGACGACGCCGATGTCGTGCTCGATGAGAACGATTGTCGTGCCGTACTCACGATTGGCCGCGCGGATAAACTTTGTCATTTCAACTTTTTCAGGCTCCGCCAACCCGGCCATGGGCTCATCGAGCAGGAGCAGCGCAGGTTCTGCAACGAGAGCGCGGGCAAGTTCGACGCGCTTTTGCAACCCATAGGGCAAAGTACCAGCAAGTCGGTTACCAACATCAGTGAGATTGAGGAACTTCAGAATTTTGGCCGCACGGTCATGTGCATCTACCTCTTCAGATGGCGATCGGCCAATACCAAATATCTGTCCAAGAAATGTGGATCTGGCTTTATGTGCCCGGCCCGACATGACATTGTCGGTAACGCTCAATCCCTTAAACAAAGCCAGGTTCTGGAATGTGCGTGCAACGCCAAGATGGACCAGCTTTTGCGTAGGCACATTGGTGAAACGGTCATGGCCAATCCTGACATGCCCTCGATCAGGGCGATAAACGCCACTGATAACATTGATCAGTGAGCTCTTGCCTGCACCATTGGGTCCAATGATAGCCCGTATTTCCCCGGGGCGAACTGAAAGATCAATATTCTCCAAAGCGACCACACCACCAAAGGAAAGACTTACGCTTTCAAGTCCAAGCGCGATCTTGCCAGCTGGATGTGGCTCGTTGCCATATACGCGTGCGTTCTGTTGCTCTGCCGCAATATCGACAGGCAGATACGTCGCGGTATGCACTCCCGATATGCGGTTTATTGAGTTCATTCAATTTCTCCAACTACATCGCTACCTGATGAAATTCCGAACGGCAGACAAAAAATCTCGCTCGCAGACCGCGATCAAACCCGGTCAACGTTCAGTCAATACGAATGCCAGATCAATTACGCCGGGCTGTTACTCGGCAGCTACCGCCGTAGATAATTTCTCTTCTTCCAACTCGCGCACTAGCGGAATAACGTGCTTCCCAAAGAATTGGACCTCTTCCTGAAAATGCAAAAATCCGAGCAGGATGAGGTCGGCACCAGCTTCCTTTAGCGCAATAATACGCTTGGCGATCTGTACGGGTGTACCGATGAGATTGCTGCGGAATCCGTCATTATATTGAACGAGATCTTCCAATGACGACTTTGCCCAGTTGCCTTCGCCTTCCGGGGATGCCTTGCCAGCGTTCTTTACTTGGTCGGCAAAACCCTGCACCGCTTCCGGATTGGCTTTGGCGATGATCTCGTCAAGAACAGCGCGCGCTTCGTCTTCAGTTTCACGTGCAATAGCAAAAGCGTTCACACCAACTTTGACGCTATGGCCATTGGCTGCAGCTTTACTGCGAATATCATCCACCTGTTTCTTGATTTCCTCTGGCGTGTTGCCGTTGGTGAAGTACCAATCGGAAACACGGGCAGCCATATCACGCGCAGCACGGGAAGAACCTCCCTGAAAGATTTCAGGTTGCGGATCGACCGGCTTCGGTTTCATTGTGTAATTATTGAACCGATAGAAATCGCCATGGAAAGTGAAATTATCTTCAGTCCAGATACCGCGCAATGCCCGGATGAATTCTTCGGATCGGCGATAACGTTCGTCATGCTCAAGCCAATGCTCACCAATGGCAGCGAACTCACCACGAAACCAGCCGCTCACAACGTTGATAGCAACACGGCCATTGGTCAAATGACTGATCGTCGCGATCTGTTTGGCCGCCAACGTCGGGTTCCATGGTCCAGGCAACAGCGCTGCAATCACCTTCAGCTTGGTCGTAGCTGCCAGCAATGCATGGCTGAAAGCTACTGATTCATGTTGATTTTCGGCACCGTAACCTGCCGTGAACCGTATTTGACTCAAAGCATAATCAAAACCATTAGCTTCCGCGATCTGCGCAAGCTTGCGGTTGTAGTCGATGTCCCAACTGGTCCGCTGCTCTATGTCACTGATCACGAGTCCACCAGAAACATTAGGAACCCAATAGGCAAATTTGACGGGATTGGTGGTTTGCAATGACATGTTCGTATCTCCAAACTAAAATGCTTAAACAGCCTCGTAGAGGCCTGGTTGACTGATCTTGCCTTTGATTGTCCCATTCGGGAAAAGATGAGCTAGCTCGCTAACTGCCCGATCAATGCGTTCGGATACAGCTGGGTTTGTCAGCACATGCCCGCTAAAATCGCTCTCGACCGCATAAACTGCAGTCGGAATTGTCAGCGCATTGAAGAAGCCGAATAAGGGGCGCAGCTGATGCTCTGTCATCAAGCCATGCAGCGGCGTGCCACCGGTCGCTGCCAAAATGACCTTTTTTCCCGTCAACGCGCGAAAGTCGACAAGATCAAACAGATGCTTGATAGCTCCGGTATAGGAGGCTCGATAGACAGGGGAGCCGACAACGAGAACATCCGCAGCTTCCACCTCATCGATAATAGCCCTGCCAGAGTGATCTAGCTGATCGGCTCTCAACGCTTGAAACAGGATTGGCGCGGCGTCCACCAATTCAATCACACGACTTTCAACAGAGAATTTTTGTTCGATTGAACTGACAATGGATCGGACAACCGATGCCGTTCGCGAAGGTCGTTTCACATTGCCCGATAAACCAAGAACTTTTGTATTTCCCACGCTGCAATCTTCCTCTCACTATAAGCAGCGTCAACATAAAAGGGGTGACCGGCATTCGTAAAAGAAACGCATTCCAAAATTCACGCGGGGTACGAAAATTCTGGTGTGTGTAGGTGCGCGCAAAGAGCCAAATGCCCCGCCGCTGGAATCTTGGATCGACGTGCCACGTGAGATAGATGTGGGACGTCTGCAATCAAACAATGAGCTAATCATATATGGTCCGACTCGCCAAAAAATTTGCAATTTTGCTGTATCCAAGGTCGGAAGTTATAGACAACCATTCCTTTGAAAATGCCGATAATAGGCGAATTTTCGCCGATTTCGATTGTAGCGCAGATGTCTACAATTCCTATTAAAGTATTGTATTAAAAGGATTATCCACTGATCGCATTATACTGCAGGTCGACTGCGTGCCAGAACGTCTGGCGCAACTCGCAAGGTATTTCAGCGTTTTTGTACAAACTGCCCGAGCATATTGAAGGTTCAAGGATTAAAGCACGCAGCCTCGGCGTTCGCGTCCGGCATAACCGGCCGCCCCTCGCTAGGGAAGCCCGTCAGATTCACCCGTCTGGCTGTGAAGGGACTGATCGTTGAAGAGCATTTCTCGCCTGATGACGAAGCTCGTGAATTCCATGAGATTCTTCGGGTTACCCGCGGCTGACGGCATTGCGCATCCCTCGATACCGTCCGGGTCCAGCTGCGGAATGAAGTGAGACGTCACGGGCTGCGACGCGACAACCTTGCCTGCATGGAGATATTTGGACCGTCGTTGATAGCTTTCCTTGAAAATTCTCTCGACACCCGGCCCGAGGTGCTTTCTGCCCAGATCCACGACACGCTGTGATATCTTGTACGTTGGCTGACTGCATGCGGGGCAGCTGGCAGGATTGCTCAGAGGCGAATCAACGGCTTCGAGCGCTGACACGAAAAGCGCCATGGCGACGTCATGGGCTTCCGGAAGGTTGCGATATATGCCCGTGGCCCTGTGGAAGATGCTCGCCGCGCGCGTCAGACGGTTGTCGCCAGTCCTTTCTTCAACAAGGTCCTCGCAGAATCGCAGCTGCGCAACGCTGAGCCGGAGCAGACGATCTATCGTGGGAAAGTCATCGAGCCAGTCTTCTTCGACCAGAAACTGGTTTGCATCTTCGTGCCGGGCACTCACTTCACCCTCTCTGTCATGAACCTCTTCGAAGGCGACATTGGTCATGCAGGACAGGGCATCCATCAGTGGGACAAGGCGTACAGCGAATTCGTGCCGAAGATCGGCATCATCGAAACCCCTGACAGAGATACCAATCTCCGACTGTCCATTGGTCAGCGGCCCGCAGTTCCAGTTGCTGCCGCGGTAGTGAGCAAGCGGGATCTGAGGGAATGTTCTGACCTGGGTCGACAGGAAGTGCTCACTGGGCTGGTCCTTGCGTTTGAAAGCCTCCTTCACACACGCCCGGAGCATCTGTCCGATGTCGGGATGGATCTCTTTTATTCCGTATTGAGGATTGAACTGGACCGCCGTGATCACGCCGACCTTCCTATAGCGTATGCTCACCTCCACGCCTGTCGGAGCTGTCGTGCCGAGAGACATCCATCCAAACCGGACCAGTTGCTGCGAGCCGGTTCGACGGGGTGTATATTGCCAGCCAAGTCGCCCAAATCGATCGCGAAGACTTGCCCAGAGCGCGCGCAGAAAAAGGTTGGAATCCGCCAGGGAGGCTAGTTTGAGCTGGTCGACAACGATCACAGGACACCGGAAGTCAATGTGGAAACAATGGGTTCAGCCGTCGCAGTCGGCATGCCGCATTGCGATAGGAATGCCTCCGAAAACACCACATGCGCACTCCTGCCGTTCATCGCGACCTTGTATGTCGAGATCATCAGCCCTTCCGCCTCGACTGCAGAAACGAGGGCCGCACTCGGCTTTCCGGGAAGGAGAAGAACGCAACGATGATCGGACAGATCCAGCATGCGGCTGTAGAGAACGAGCTGGCCCACCCCCTCGTAGATGTCAGCAACCGATGAGCTGGTCTTGATTTCGATGAGAATCCTGGACGGTCCGCCAAGGATGATACCGTCGACTTCATAACCTGCGTCGTGCCGCAGCTTCACAAGATGAAAGCCCGCCTCTTCAACGACACGGCGCAGCGCAAGCCATACCTCGCCCTGACGTCTCAGTATTTCCTTTTCAGGAGTGGCATCCTTCGCCCGCTTGACGAACACACCGCCCTTTTCGTCGGACGCCCATGTCGGCGGTGCGGGCTGCGGGAGAACCAAGCCTTTTGAGAGAAGGCGAGCTCTGGCGCACGCGTGAACGAATTCGCCCGTCTGCCGTCTGATTTCCTCGGCGCTGCCATCGATGTCCGCAACAACATACCAGTCGCGGGCGATCTTGCTGACGGCGCCGGTAACGATCACCGGCTCAAGGCCGCTCAACGTTCTGAACTTCGCGCCTTCGACCTCACCGTCGGAATCCGGGTTTGGACGCAACCGACCCTGCCGGAGGACGAAGCGGCGGCCCTCCGTATCGGCAGCAACGGTGACGAGGCCATTGGTATCGGCCGCCGCCCCGGGTGAATTGATTTCGACCGACCAGGGCTTTCCCGAACTGTGAACCCCCAGCTGCACATCGAATGCGCCCGCTCGCTTGTCGGATGCCGATACCTTCAACATCACCATCTCTTCACTCATCCAGAGCCGGTTGCCCTTGTCCGGACGTGATCCCTGCCTCAGCGCCTCGAGCCATTTACCGAGGGCTGCAACGACGTCATCCAGCTCTGGTATCATTTCAAGAGGCCGAACCGCGAGACAGCCCGCCAGAGCCTGCTCCAGGTCTGCCGCTCCCCGCGGAGGACCAGGCAAATCCAATGAAAGCGTCATCTTTCTCGTGTTGTTTCCACCACTCGCCTGGTCACTCTCGACCCGACCGCCGGCGGTTCCCAGAGCCTTGCGAAGCTTGACGCTATCCGTGCCCCGAAGGCGCAGGGGAAAAGGAAACGCCCGGGGCTCGAAGCTCGGATCGATGGCCTTTTCAAGAACAAGTTTCAAAACGCGATCGCTCGTGATCTGCGCTCGCGTCAGCGTCGCATCGAGATTTGACAGTCTTTCGAGGACGATTTCGACGCCGGCTCCATACTGGGAGTTCCGTCCACGTCCGTCCCCTGATTCGAACGTGATCTCGAAGGTTGGATGCGCGCCTCCGACGCTGAAGGTCGAACGAAGCTCGAGGCCGTTGTTGTCGAGGGGTTTCAAGCGCGCTCCTTCAAAGTATTGTCAGCAGCTTATTCAAATTTGGAAGAGGCTTTTCAAGCTTCTTACGTGATGGGACCGAGGCGGCCGCCCCGGTTCCCGTTTCTCGAGGTTACGACAGCCCCTACTGAATGGGACATCAACTCCTGCAGACCGAGCAAAATTCTGAACGTCCATAAAGATCCTGCGCTGGCCAGGGTGTCACCATGGATACCTTCGAAAGCCTGCGTCCGTTTCGTCACCTCATGCAAGCGCAGAGGCCTGAAATCCGTCGGCCTCAAGGCGCTGGAGTATCTGCAATAGCCGGGCGCACTGCCGCTCTGTCGGTAGCCGTCTCGGAATGCCCGCGGCGACTGCGAGGATCGATGCTTCGTCGGGTGACAAGGCTCTCCGGCGGGTACCCCACCCCTTGACCTCGGACCAGAACCCGCCGCCACGCCTGAGGACCTCGGTCTGCGCCTCGATGCCGTTCAGCATTCGCTGGTCGCGCACTGCGCTCCTTCTGTTCGCACGATGTTCGTCCCGCCCGACGAGCGTATCCTCCCAGTCTTCCGGCCAGGATACCTGCAGGGCCTTGACCCTCGCCCAGCACGCCTGCTGCTTGGCCCACTCAAGCGGATTGGCGATTTCTCCCGGTCCTCCGGTGATCACCGCATGCACAGCTTCCAGCCCGCAGCAGAGGGTGCGCTCGAGAACATCTGTCAATCCCTGCCGTCGCCAGACTTTGTCGAGGTCAACGACACCATCGATCCTGGCAGCATCGAACTGTAGTTTTGCGATGGCATAGGGCACCACGCGGGACCTTATGCCACCGCCCTGGTACCAGGATTGCCTGGTGACAAGTCGCTCTGCCTCGCGGAATACGATTGCCTTTGCTATCGACTGGCGGAAAAAGTCCTCGTTGAACGCGTCCGAACTCTTTTCCCACTCCTTGCCGATGCTGTCTGCGAAATGCACGAAGTTCTTCTGCGAGCCCCTGCTGACGATCTCCGGAAACCCGCGCCAAGGATTGAGGAACTTTGCGAGATCCGTCTTGTCGATCATCTGGCTCTTCGGAAACTCGACATCGAACTTTCGTTTCTGCGCCGTCTTCAGCAGGTTCTTCGCGTCCTGGTACTGGCCCCGGGCCCGTTCGTAGAACCATTTCGATTCTCTGAATGTCCCGTCCGGTGACGGCGCGAAGATTCGCCTCGAAAATTCTTGAAACCGGACATGGAAGGCATGATTTGCGAAGAAGTCGGCCGCATTCACCTTGTTCTGGCTGTTGGCGAACTCCGAGATCTTCGGGACCACGTCGGATGCCATCGACTGCTCGACAATCGACAGCTTCATCTGAACGAAAACCTTGTCGAGACCCGGCTCCTTCTTTCTGCTTGCAGCATGGATCGATGCGGTGGTCTGTCCCCCGTTGACGATCTGAAGGTTGCTGATCGAGGCGATTGACAGGGTCCCGGCATCCTGCGTAAGCTTCACGCTCTCGGCGGTGGCCGTTATCCCATTGTTGAACGCAAAGAACATTTCCGGGTCGCGTTCTATGGTTGTCCGGATTCCCTTGTTGACGCTGCCTCTGGCTTGAAGAAATACGCGAACATTCTGCTCCAACAGCTGGGCACCCCATCGCTCGTAGATGGCGGCGAGTGTGGTTCCTGGGATGACGACAAGGTAGGCCTCGTAGCCCGCCTCCGAAAGGTGCGCCGGGAGTGCTGGGATTGAGCCCCCGAAGTCTTCGGCGAGATCGATCTCGATCTCCTCTCGCCCATGTCCGGAAGAAACGAAACGGTGCAGTCGTGCGATGTCCCATACCGAGTATGCGACGGGAATGTCCCGAAGCTCGTCCGATTCCCTCCCTTCCACCCTGCTGCTCAGCTGCCGATTGGTAATGAGGACGAGCTTGATCTTGTCAATGGTGTGCCAGCGCTTCGCAATCATGTCCGCGACACCGAAGCCAGGTGAAGTCTCTTCCAGGCCCTGCCTGAACGTCGGGTCGAGCGCCTTCAAGATGAAGTTCGTAAGCCTCTTGAACGCGGCGTCCATCTCCGCACGGGAAAGCGACCTGATCTCCGAAGCCTGCGAAAAGTCCACGATGATGAGCGTGAGCTCACCTTCATTCGAGTTCGGATCGCCTGCATAGCCATCAACACGCATGCCGCGCGCCGACTGATAGAGAGCGCGATCTGCAGTGTCGAGTTCACCCGCATCGATCAGTTGCTTGCAGAAGAGATCGAAGAACGCATCTTCCGTAAACTGGCCCTCGGCATCGGCAGATGCCAGCACTTCCTGGAAAAACTCGTGGTTGAACTCTGCCAGCTCCTCGGACACCCTCACCCCCCGCTGAGACATGATCTTATCGACTCTTCCGCCAGAGCATATTCCTGACACTCCGACAACGCTACCGTGTATTTCACGCGCGCAACCCCCGGGACGCAGGAACTCGCCGTCAGTCGCGGAAAGCCATCGCGCACCTGAAAGATTTCGAACTGACCCTCGACCCATAGCGACGTCGAATAGTTGTCTTCCCATCGAAATCCTGCAGCCTGCAGCCGTTCGTCGAGCAGAAGCAGGGCGCCCTGATCAAGATTCTCGATCCTGGTGCGGATACCGTTGGCGTAGTCGTTAAGGCTTCTCGCCCCCGGATGGCCAGACTGCGCTTCGGAAAGATGCACGACATGGAGAAACAGCTGTTCGAGGCCGGCATCATCCAGCTGATGCTCCGAGGAGATGACGACGGCAGAGATGGCACCGGCGCGGCGCGTCTTCACCTCGACCGCTGTCAGGCCGATCTCGAAATCCTTTGGTGCATCCTTGGGGCCGATCCAGGCGAGCAGCGCATCGCTCGCGCTCATGACGGGAAGAAAATGCCTGTCCAGAGTTATCAGTTCACCGATGAGACCCTTCTGTTCCTCCGGGGACAGAAGTATGGATGAACCTCCACGAAGCAGGTGATGCCAGCGCCATGTTCTGGCCACCGCTCGACCAAGGGCGTCGGTCTCGCTGATCGCCTGGGACGTGGATGCGAGGATACTGTTGCACAGCTCGAGGAAGATGTCCCTCAGGGAAGCGTCGAGCAGGCGGATGAGAAGACGCCCCCCGTTCCCGTCTTCGCGCGACTGGGTTGCTACCTCGATCCCGTGTAGCCGCGGGAGCGACACGACAGTTTCAAGAGCGTGTTGATGCTCTAGGAGAAGCATATACCTCCCCGCCAAATCCTTGGCCCAGAAGAAGTCCCATCGACCACTGGCATCGACGCGCCGGGCACTGGCTGTTTCCGTTCCAACGGGGGTGCTCAGATCTTTCCATGGATCACTGATCGTCACCCGCCATCTCCTCCTCGTCGCCCTCGTCACGGAAGTGCTCCCTGATCCAAGTGGTGTTCACGATGTACTCCACGGTGTCCTCCTCCTTTGCCGTTCTCGGGAAGCTGATGCTGTAGGCAACCACGGGCTGCGGATCGTCGGCCACCTTGGCAGTTTCCGGATCAACTCGCAGGAGGTGTACGATCAGCAGGGGGCGCCGCCGAACAGCTCGGTAGATCTTGTCCGGGAAGTTTACGCGCTCGCCTGCAGCCGGCAGCTTTCCGTCCCGCTTGAGCTTGGCAAGATGATCATCGCGCGCCGATGCGATCTCGTCGACGTCAAGACCTGTCGCTTCGACGCCGCGGGAGGCAACACGCTGCTTGTTCGTTATATGCAGCGTCTTCTGGTTGCTCTGCTTCCCGGCGGTTCGGCGCTGCCGGTTCAGCGATATTCCGAGATTTTCATCAACCGTGTCGTCGGTACCCCGCTCAACCCCGGCAAAGAGAATATCCCAGCGCTCGAGCTCGTCGTCAGCGCGAGCAAGGATATACCGCCGGAGAGGATCTCCGTCCGTCAGCAAGGCACCCTCGTGGTTCTGGAATTCCTTCAGAAACTGCAGAACCGGGGCAACGGGCGCTCCGGTCAGCAGCCTTCCCCCGGTGACGGTCGCGGCTCCCGACAACGGATGCCCCCCTTCCTGCAGGCCGGCCGCGAGATTCTTCGCAGCATCAAGGTTGCGCTTCAGCTTGTCGTTGGTTCGATGGAGAATTGCGGTTTCGACGAAACTGTTGGCAAGACCGACAGAGACAACCAGCCGTTCCCCCGAGCCCATCTTGTTCTTTGCCGTGACAAGCAGCGTGTCCGGGTGGCTTCTCACCTTGAGACCGAACTGCTCGGGGGTGGCATTCGCGGCCTCCATCCGCCTCAGTTCGTCCCTGAGCTCGTCGATCGACTCAGCTACATGGGCATACCAACCCTCTGCCTCTTCCGGCATCCAGACCCGGCAAAGATCATCGTAGCCCGGTCTATAGCCGAACCACCGGCCCATCTGCATGAGCGTGTCGTACATCATGGAATTGCGAAGAAAATAGCTGACCGTGAGGCCCTCGAGGGTGAGCCCGCGCGAAAGGGAAAACCCGCCGACGGCAATGACGTTCAGACCGGAGCCCTCATGATCGGCATAGGCGAGGTTGCCGGCGGAACGGCTGTTCACCTCGACGACGCTGATCGGCGCAGCAGACGAATGAAGAGCCATCTGTACTTCGCTCCACTCGGTCCCCGACGTGAGTGAATACTCCTCCTGCCAGACCGCGTGAAGCGCACGGATTTCCGGGTCTCTCAAGGCGTTCCGCTCGGATTGAGCTCCGTTGACGCTGATACTCGCCTTGATGGCTTCAAGAGTGTCATGGATCTCGTTGCGAAGCTGCTGCTGAACGTCCGTGAACCGCGATGCATTCACGAGCATTGAGTTGTGCGCCGATTGCTGACCCCGAACGAGGCGAATCGCTCGCGCGACGATGAAGGTTCGGATAGCCTTGAGCAGGCTGTCGGGCAGCACGGTGATCACCGTATCCCTGGGATGCTTGAGAGGAAGGATTTCGTCGTGATCCTCGATGTGGCGAATGATCTGCTGTGGTTCGTCGAGGAACACCCTGTTTGCACCGAAATAGTTGGACGGTGGATCAAGACTGACGATGAAGTTCTTCGGGAACAGGTCCTCGCCCCTCATCTCGTCGAAGGAATCGGGATCGATGAAGATGTTGGCGAACGGTGTTGCGGTATAGCCGATATAGCAGCTGCGGTCGAAAAGCTTTAGAAGCGACCGGATCTGCCCGTTGATGTTGGAGACTGCACCTTTTCCGTGCTTGATGTTGATGGACGCATTATCGGCTTCGTCATCGATGACGAGCATCGGAGCCGAGATTGTCCTGGCGCCACGCTTGCGATTGTAGTTTCCCAGCCACTCGAGGAGAATGCCAAGCGTACTGCTGTTCTTCTTTATTACGAAGACCGCTGGTACGGAGAGGGAGTCGAGATTGCCGCCACCCTGGCCGGCGCCGATCGAATTGAAATCGCGGACGGAGGTGGTGAATGTCCACGGATGGCGTGAGCTGTCATAGCGCCCGACGCCAATGATGCGGTCACCCTTGGTTGAGCCGAGACGGGCGCTGTCCCTGCCGACGAAGCCCTCGTCAATTCGCAGCTGCGTTTGGTTGCGCAGGTTGTTGTGTATCCCGGCTATGACGATGATGAGCTTGTAACCTGCGTCGGCGGCCTTGCAGATGAGACCCGTGTAATTGGCGGTCTTTCCCGATTGGACATGGCCTACGACCATTCCCCGGCGGTCCCATTCACCTTCCTTCCGGGGATTTTCCATCAGGCCGAGGATACGATCGGTCACCGCATCAAGTGTCGCCAGAACCTGCCCTGAAAATCTTTTTTCGACGAGGAGCCGCCGATATCTCATCCAGTAGTAACGGTCCATCGTCGGCTTTTCGCTCTCGAGCCACGGCGTCCATTCCCTGTCGACAAGCACCGAACCAATCTTCATCGATACGCCGTGCTGGGCTTCGAGCTCGCGAGCGAGCCTTTCGGCGTCTGCGTCATCGACCTGGCAGTCAGGTACCAGCCTGAACTGGGTGATCCACGATCTTATCGTTTCCGGAGTTGGCATCGCCGCCCTCGCGATGAACGGCTCGACGGCCATCCGCAGATTTTCGTAGTTCTCAGTCATCTCCCCTGCCCCCAAATCTCTCGTTCAGAATGTCTTCCGTTGCAGCCCAGTGCGATCGGAACGGCTCGGTCACCTGCATCATCAGCCTCACCTCTTCGGCGGAGGTGCCTGAACTGATCAGATTCTCTGCTGTGAAGTCGATGATCCTGCGCAGGGTATCATCCGGGATTCCGACGTTTCGCACGTTCTCGGGCTCGCTGCCCATGTCTGCGTAGAGGCTCTCCATCGGGATCGTTGCTTCGATGAGGACTGTCAGGCGATCGAACGCTGCCTTCTGCTCCTCGCTGAGAGTGCCGACGAAACCCGAGATCAGCGGATGCTCTGGATTCAGCCGATAGGAAATCTCATTCTTGTCCTGGTGCCGGTTCCATACCGGAAGGCGGGCATCGGAAACCAGCTTCCTGCCGCGGGCGGTGTATATTCGCTTCGAAGTCGCACCGATCGTTTCAATGATGCGACGAAGTCTCTCGCGAACATTGAACGGAGGCTGGGCCGATGCCTTCTTGACGTCGATCTTCCACTCGGCATCGAGGCCCGTGGGAATATCGATCTTCACACGAGCCAGCTTGGTCAGTTCCGTCTGCCGCGCGAGCCCGAACCATGTTCCGTGAATGATGAGGCGACGTGCCCGGTAGACGTAGAAGCCTTGGTTCTTGAGGTAGCCGGCGCGACCTGCATTGCGTTCCCAGTCCGTCGCAGCAAGCTTCTTGTGGTGGGGAAGCGTGAAGCTCTGGATGGTGACGTGCCTGCCGGAACGGAATTCCTCTGTCGGGCCGACTATTGTCGCCGTATTGCTCTGATCGAACGGATCAAAGGCCCTGAGTTCGCGATTGTTGAGCCGCATCTGCACACGGGAAAGGCCGCGCTCTCCCGAAATATATCGATGGAACACCAGCTCGAGGTGTTCGCGTGCCAGTTCGAGTGCACGGACGAGATCGCCTTTCGGGGCAAGCCGGTCCAAGGCTTCCCAGATCACGAGGGTTCCCTGGCTTCCAAGCTGATCACTCCATGGCTGGGCCTCGCTCTGGTCAGGTAGCTGCAGGAGCCATTCATTCTGCTCCGCCACGAAGTCGAGGTCCCAGATCGCTGCAGATCGCACGCCGTCCTTGGCAGTGATCACCGTCAGACGCCTGCATTGTGAAAACGATGCAGTCTTCAGTCCCAGACCGAATCTTCCGAGATCCGTGCCTGTACGCTCCTCCAGGGGATTTCTGCTTCCGGGCCGCATCGCTGCCATCAGCTCGTCCGGGGACATGCCGCTCCCATTGTCCAGAATGGCAATCTTCGGATCATCGCCCGCGGTGTCCGCAAGAATATCAATCAGGTTGGCGCCGCTTGCGAGCGAATTGTCGATGATGTCTGCGAGGGCTGTTTCGAGCGAGTAGCCAATGTCCCGCAAGCTCTCGATGAGGGTCGCAGCAATTGGTGCAGCCGGAAAGGTCCTCGCCTTTTTTTTCACGACGCCGCCTGCCCCGATCGTATCATATGGTGATGGCCGGCTCGGTCCCCGCCTGGAAGCGGGGCTCGCAGGGACTCGAAGAGTTCCCCTGCTCCCGGACTGGCAATGTCGTGATCAGGCGACATTCGACAGTCTGGCCCTTTCGACTGGTTCCTCTGCAGCGTCGGTATGTGCTGTGAGAATGGAAAACAGCGCCTCGCCGATCCAGCGGGCGAGAAGGGGCGGAACCGCGTTGCCGACCTGGATGTACTGCTCCGTCCGGTTTCCTTTGAAGAAGTAGTTGTCGGGAAAGGTCTGAAGTCTGGCAGCTTCTCGTACCGAAAGGCTGCGACACTGAAGCGGATCCGGATGGATAAAATAGTGCCCATCCTTGGAGATGTGACTTGTCACCGTTGTCGACGGTCCACCGGCAAGCTGGACACGGAAGCGATCGGCGAACTTGCCGGTATTCCAGTTCTGATGGTTCGGAGATAGCTCCTCGGGGAAATCGGTCGCCTTGGGTGATCGACCTACCACCTGAGCAAAAACCGCCGCGAAGAAATAGCGTGCAAGGTCGCTTGGCATGTGGCTTCGCGTTGCATGGTTTGGAAGGTTGGACAGTTTTTCATCAACAAGCCAGCGCCGCAGTTCGGCGGGGCATTCGGCGGAAATCCCGTTTCCCCAGGCTTCACGACCCGGAAGCCGGTTCATCCCCCTTAAGGCGGCGAGACATTCTCGTGCCCGGTCAGTGAAGGACAGCTGCAGGTCGTCGCACTGACGGATGTCGAGATCTGCCACGAGGGCCATGGCATCTTCAACCACGACACGCCATTCGCCGTCGCCATCGATGCCACGGCTCAGCCCGCTCCTGAGCTTCGGCATGCCGTCGAGGACATGCTCAACAGTCGTCTTCAGAGTGTGGCGCACCATGAGGTCAGCCAAGGCCGCTGTCGGCAGACCTTCTGCGACATCGGCGCGCAGTCCCACAACAATGACCCTGTGACGGGCCTGCGGAACGCCGAAATCCTCCGCACGCACGATGAAATCGGCAGCGCGTGGTTCGAAGGCCGACAGATCCAGCTGGCGGCGCGATCTCGGATCAAGCGCAACGAGCCTGTATTCGTTAGCCCGCGGCCTTTCTCCGCGAAGGTCGCGAAGGACCTGATCGAAGATCCGGTTCTCGCCATCCACGGATGACGACAGCATGCCCTTGACGTTCTCCATGACGAAGGCAGCCGGCTGCAGTCGATCGAGAATGCGGATGTATTCCTTGTAGAGGAAGTGTTTCTCATCATCGCTGGCGATGTAATCCTTCTTCCCCTGATTGCGAGCTCGGCCCACGAGCGAATAGGCTTGGCACGGAGGACCGCCGATCAGGATGGAATTGCCACCGCTTTGCTTGCGGATCTCGTCGATGCGCCCATTGAGCCGCTGCTCGGGATCTTCCTTGCCCAGCTCCAACTGCCATGCTTCATCCACGGCCCTAGTCCATTCCCGCGGATATTCGGTCGCCCAATCCGGTTCATCACCGCCGCGCATCAGGAAGTTATAGTACTGCGCAGGGAGCGCGCCATTGAACTGACGCAGGAAACTTCTTAGACGCAGGGTGGAATGTGCAGCCCTTTCCTTCTCGATGGAAAGAGCAACGTCAAAGGCGCGCTCATTCCCGATGCCGGGAACGCTCGAAAAGCCTTCCGCCAGCCCCCCTGGCCCAGCAAAGATGTCGACGACTGAATATGACGGCAAGAATCACGCACTTCGGAGTTGTAGACAATATCTGCAATGAATATCATCTTCGTGTGGAAATGATAGGCAAAACGTCATGATCGACGTAGTGAGTTCAGAAAAACGGTCGCAGATGATGGCTGGTATCCGCGGCAAGAATACGAAGCCGGAACTGACACTTAGACGTCATCTTCACGCCGCTGGTCTTAGATTTCGTCTCCACGATCCGGATGTAACTGGTCGGCCTGACCTTCTGTTCAAATCGAGAAGGGCAGCCGTGTTTGTCCACGGGTGCTTCTGGCATCGGCACGAGGGCTGTCACTGGTGCACCACGCCGGCATCGAACCCCGAGTTCTGGGCCGCAAAGTTCGCTCGCAACATAGCTCGCGACCTCGAGGTTCGTATTGCCCTGAACGCATCCGGCTGGCGGGTGGGTACTGTCTGGGAATGCGGCCTGCGCTCCCCATGGCTCGCGCTGACGCTGGAAGAGGTCACCTGCTGGATCAGGGACGGAGCGGAAAATTTCGAGAGTGCTCTGGTGCGGCAGCGACGCGAGACAGAGAGTCCACAGTGGACAGAAATGTTACCTATCCTGGGTGAAAAATGCAATTACACCCAGGATAAGTAACAAATAATGTGTTACCTATCCTGGGTCCAGATTCGAACTGCACCCAGGATAGGTAACAAGTGGCCGCATTAACACAGCAGGAAAGACTGCGCGATTATATCGCCGAACACCCGATTGTAAGGTTCTATGAGCTGCGAAAGGCTGGCATATTCGCGATGACAATCGCCCGAGCCGTAGAAGCCGGAGAGCTTGTCCGACTGTCGCGCGGGCTGTACCAGCGTCCGGATGCCGATACGGATACGCTACAGGCTCTGGCTGAAGCAGCAAAACTGGTCCCACAGGGCGTCGTTGCTCTGACTTCAGCGCTGGCCTTTCACGGTTTGACGGATCAGATTCCCCGCGAGGTGTGGATGGCGGTAAGCCAGAAGGACTGGGCGGTTGCGCCCACGTATCCGCCTATAAGGATTACGGAATTCCAGGACGCTTACATGAAGCAGGGCGTGGAGCATCATCAGATCTCCGGAATCGCAGTACCAGTCTTCTCAGTCCCGAAGTCGCTTGCCGATGCCTTCCGGAGCAGGCTCGTTGATCGATCGGTTTCTATAGAAGCGCTGCGTGCAGCGCTCCAACAGAGAAAGGCGAGCCCCGCGGCCATAACCGAGACCGCCATGGCGAACGGCGCTTGGAGGAAGATGAAACCGTATCTGGAGGCGCTGACCTCGAATGGCTAGGGAAATCAGAAACAGGGCGACTTCCATCAAGCAGAAGCTCAGCAACCTTGCCCGTCGTGAGGGACGGGTCTTTGAAATTGTCATGGTCCGATATGCCCTCGAGCGACTGCTCTTTCGGCTATCGGTGTCCGACAAGGCCGATCGTTTCATCCTCAAGGGTGGCATGCTTGTCACTCTCTGGCTGGATGGAGACAATCGCGAGACCCGCGACGTCGATTTCCTTGGATACGGTCAGGCCGACGGAGACACGCTGAAATCGATCTTCGCAGACATAATGGCAGCTCAATCCGATGACGGGCTCGTCTTCGATATCGATGGGCTGCAAGCGGAGGTCATCCGGGAGGAGATGGAGTACAACGGAGTGCGACTTCGCACGATGGCCCTGCTGGAGCGCACGCGAATACCTGTCACGATTGACATCGGCTTCGGCGATGCTCTGACGGGAACCGAGATGACCACCTACCCGTCCCTGCTCGGCATGGAATCTCCACGCATCCGCAGCTATCCTCCCGCAGTCGTCATTGCCGAGAAATTCCAGGCAATAGTGCAGCTCGGCGTCATCAACGGCCGGATGAAGGACTATTTCGACCTCTGGGCCATCCCTCAGGTCGCGAGCATCCCGGATCTGGAGCTCGATGCAGCGATCAGTGCGACGTTCGAGCGCAGACGAACGCCAATCCCGTCGGCACGACCACCGGGTCTGTCCAGTATGTTCTTTGAGGATATCGGCAAGCAGGCTCAGTGGCGAAACTATGCCCGGTCGATCCAGGTCACTGACTTGGCGCTTGGCGAAGTCACAGACGCGATCTGGACCCTGGTCGGCCCATGCTGCGCCCGCCTGCTTGCCGAACCGGACGTCGACAAGGAGCCCTGATCGCTAGAAGCGAAGTGTCCCCGGTCGCATCGCATGCGAAGCAACGTGAACAAGGATCGTCGTCAGCAGCTGTTCGCGCAGCCGAAGCGTGGCTATCGGCCAGTTCTGAAGCTCCTGTGCCACGGTCGTCGTGCTGAAACGCGCATGGATCAGAAGACTGACCGGCTCCTGATAGCCGTCGAGCTCGAACTTCTCGTCGCAGACGTGGATCGCCGGCGACCGCTTGTTCTGGGAAAGCGCCGTGCTCGGGACCAGAAGACCAAGAAGCAATGGAATGGGTCCGCTCTGACTCTGGGCCTGGTCGCAGGCAGCACCGGCGCGCACAACAACCAGTTGTCCCTCCGTCCGACGTTCAGCTCTCAGCTTGAATTCCCGATCACGGAGATGGTCTGCCGCGACGCCGAACCTTGCATTCATGGCGGCGTCGCTCAGCTGATCGTTCCCGAGAGGAACGATCGCACCCCAGTCGTGCCGGTTGACGGGCTCCGCCGGTGACACGGCGAGATGGAGCATTCTGTTCATTCGCGCCTTCTGGGCAGCCTGAAGTTCCGGTCCCTGAGGGAAGGTCACCGCCTGCTCCCACAGGGCGTTTGCATCTGCATCCTGGGGGCGGTTCGCTATTCGATCTGAAAGCAGCGGCGCGAGGGCAGCGGTTACCGCGCCTTTCCTGTCATTCCGGGCATTGGCATTGCCCGCCGAGGCGACGGCAATATGACTGAGGACTCCATCCAGCGCGCCGGCATATTGCGCAACGGTTCGCTGTTCGGCGGGCACCAGGCCGCCGATGACCGCCAGGGTCTCATTCGCTGCCGCGAGAACATCGCGTTCCCAATTTAGAAGCGCCTGGAGCTGAGGCATGGAACCGACGCGCGCCTCGATTGCTTCCTGCAAACCCGCCGCATCCCATACTGCTCCGTGTCGAAACTGAACCTTGTCGAGTGCAAGCACAGCGATAGGTTTCTTGGATGCGGGCAGTATTTCTTCGAGACGCGCTGCGAGCGCCGCCCTCTCGTGCTCATGCGATGTCCACAGGACAAGCAGGTAAGGGCCATGGCTTTCTGGGACACAACGATCAAGAAGCCCTGCAAGAGTGTTGTAATGCTGCACTCCGGCTGGCTGAGCCTTCACAAGATGCAGATCACTGAAAAGGACGCGCAGCCCCTTGAAATGCGCCGGCTTCGGAAGATCAAGCGGATCGAAACGAATTCCGATGCAGGGCGCACCCAGAACATGAAGGGCATCAACAAGAGTTGCGAGTTCAGAGAGTTCATCGTCCAGAACGATATAGCGTGCAGGCGTAAACAATCAGGCTCTCCCGAAAACGAGCGCTGCGACTGCCCCATCATAGCCGTTAGGTACCTCCGCCTGATCCATGGTCGGAAATACAAGTCTACCTTCGTTCAAATCCATCACCAAGTTCGCAAAATAGAGCCCAAGACCGCTCCCCCCTGGTCGCCGGGTAAAGAACGGGCTGACCATGGTCGCGGGATCATCGAGGAAACCGGTACCGTTGTCGGCTACCACGATGGCCGGGCCGCCCTCGTAGTCAGGAATCACATTCACGTAGATCCGGCGTTCGCCTGGCTCGGGATGCCGCACCTTGACCCAGTGCACCGCATTGTCGATCAGGTTGGTGAGGGCGCCCAGTACAAGCCCCGAGGCAAAGGTTGCGGTCGCGTCTGGGCCGTGATCCTCTAGCGCAGGGCATTCGAGCTTGATGCCATGCAGTCGAAAGCGCAGTAGGCTCAGATCGCGAGCCGTGCGGACCATGTCTCTCAGAGACCCCGGTTTCGTCGTCGTGTTTCGAAGAAGCTGCGAGGAGGTCTCGAGCACGCCCTGCAGCTGGCCGGCCTGATCGCGAAGACTTTCGATCGTCATGCTGGGGTCATTGATCGAACCTGTCAGAACCCTGACACCACGCTCGACCTCGTGGAAGATGATCGCCAGACCCGCATGCGACACGCCGGAGCGTGCGAAGTTTTCGCGCAGGGTCTGATAGTCCTCCTCGATCCTGCGTATGGTCGGCTCAAGCACGTCACCGACGCTGTTCTCGCGTGCGAGACGGCGAAGTTCGGTCAGCGGGCCCGCCAGTCCCTGTGGCACGTCGCTCGCACCCCCGGTCACCTTGCGGATTCGCTCCTTGTCGAGGTTGCGCTCAACCTGCAATATCCAGAGCGCGCCAAGAACGACGCGTCGCAGGCGCTCGTATGCAGCAGTCTCGACAAAACCTTCGCGGTTTGTCTTTTCCCGCAATCCCGGGCTTTCCGCTAGGCCGAGATCGACAACGCCGATCGTTATGTTGCGGCTGAGGCGTTTGGTCGGCTCGTTAACGCGGCGCAGATCGAGGCCAAGCCAGTCGTCACTGGGTTCACCATAGTTGTAGACGCGGACCCCATCGCGATAGACGCGCACACCGCCGTTCTGGTTCAGGAAGCGCTCGAGAAAGCGGGTGTCGCCGTAGTTCGGCAGGACCTTCTTGTCTCGGTCGAAGATGTGGAACTTTCCTGAGACCTTGCCGATGCCTTCGAGAGTCGAAGGATTGGCAGTAATGCGGGCCCGGCGCTTTGGTCTCGGTTCATCGATCGGGTCAAGGTCGTCCGGCTCGTCCGCAGGCGGCACCTGAAAGTGAACTTCTTCCCGTTCGGAGACGCGTCCTTCCAGCTTGACCCCCGGGATGCCGACAAACTCGTAGCGATAATGCAACCGCGAACCGTCGAAGTTGAACTCGAAGCGGTACGGGGCCATCGCGAGAAGCTGGCGAAGTCCTGGGAGCGTTGAAAGCCACTCCGGATGTTCGGGCACCTCCAGCTTGACCTCGAAATTGCCACCTCGGTCTCCAAACGGCGAGGCTATCGATGTAACCTGGCGGTAGAGGTCGCGGATCGTGCCTCGCGTCCAGTTTTCGCTTCTCAGGCGCGTGACCTCGATCAGCGTGCCCGTACCGGACGAAAATACTTCCGGCGCACGCTCGCGGACGGTAATTTCCGCA
This sequence comes from Phyllobacterium sp. YR531, assembly GCF_000282595.1. GTDB lineage: Bacteria > Pseudomonadota > Alphaproteobacteria > Rhizobiales > Rhizobiaceae > Phyllobacterium. Next base: position 505,764 of record NZ_AKIZ01000022.1, on the reverse strand, counting down.
TCGTTCAAATAGGTTTCCTGGAGCAGTCTGTCCCAGTCGAATTCCGCCACGCACTCGGGTTGTCCTTCGGCTCTGGTCACGAGCCTGATCGTGTCGCCGAGCTTGTGCACCGCGAAGCGGCCAACCCCCTTTTCACCGAGCGGAAGACGCTGGAACTTTGGAGATCTGACAGCACTCCCACGCTCTCGCTCGCGATGGTCGTCGCCCGGAACAAGCCAGATGTTCTCGATGACATCCAGAGACATACCCTGGCCATCATCCCTGATCGAGATGGCAGCGTCCGGCGTCTCTAGCTTCGTGAAGGTAATCGTCACCTCGCTCGCATCAGCATCATATGCGTTCTTGACAAGTTCGAAGAGCGCCAGCCGTGCCGATCCGATAAGTTGATCACCCAGCAGCTGAAGCAGGCGGGCTCGTGGCCTGAAAGCGCGTTGTAAAATGCGTTCGTCCGTCAAATCAGATCCCCAATCTAATGTCCCTGTCTATCAGAAACCACAGCTCGCGTGCAGAGGTTTAAGCCAGCCCAACCCCGAACCGTTTCGGGGCCAGCATGTGAAGCCGGTTTTCTTCGTACGGCCAATAGACGAGGAAGGTAGCCTCTGGAAAATCCGCGGACGTACATTCAAGCTCGACGGGAGCACCTCGATGTATATCGACGCCATTCGCCTTAGCCTGAGTTCGCAACAGCTGCTCCAAGGCCGGCGGCACTTCGATCATGGCCATGTCTGCAAGCGGGGGACGTTGATCTATGAACGGATAAAGTCCGTCCGGCAGGTCAACATCCATCATACTACCTCCCAAATTCATGACGACACTGGTTTCAACCTGGAGCGACAGAGAGTCAAGTCTAGCGTACATCAATAAGACAGCCCGCAAAACCTGCGACGCTCTCTTAAGTCTGGGTCAGGTGTTTCTACCATGGGCGCCGGTATCTGCCTACATGATCCCCACGCCCGAAACCGCCCCCTCCCCGTCATCTCCCACAACCCCAGCTCTTCTACGATCCGAAGCGCTGCCCGCGGGGTGATGGCGAGTTCATTCGCGATCATGCCGGCCGACACCAGCGGCCGCGAGAGCGCCAGCTCGATCAAACCCAGCAACTTTGAGGATGTGCGCTTCCGACCAGCCGCCGCTCCATCATTTTTCGCGACAGAGCCAGCCGGTCGTGCTCCTTCAGACCGAGCTCAGCGGCCGCCATGAAACCCTGTGTCATGGCGAGCAGCCGGGCCTCCCGATCGCGATGGCGGCGGCGATCGACGGCGATAGTTTTGAGCCCGACATTAAAGGCGGCCAGATGCGCTGCCGTCGTCAGCCCAGCATCACGCAGGATCGACGCTGCCAGAAGCCGACCAAGCCAAGGCACATGCTGCAGCACGCACAGCTCATTCCAGGCATCAAGGGAGAGCACCGCCTGCAGCATCGGTGGCAGGTCTTGCGTCTGCCGCAGCACGCCGCGCCATTCTTCCAGCCACTCGTCCTCGTCCCAGTCGAGATCGTAAACTAGCGGATTCTTTTCCGCGGAACCGGTGCTACCGGGCCGCCTTGCCTGCTCGATCGCTGCGTTAGAGCGGGCGAGCAGCGCATCAATGGCGGCAAGTTCGGTGTCAAGCGTGTTTACACCATCTTCTACCTCTTCAACCTCCCCTCCTCCGAATAACTCATCGGCACCCGGCGCCGGCTCGCTCGCGCCCGCGATGCCACCAGATGCCTCCGTCGCAGCCTGGCCTCGTAGGCTGCGGGGACCGTCGGGCGACAGCGCCCAGCCGGGTGCCTGTGCGGCGATGCGCCGACGGGTTTTCAATACATCGCGGGCGATTGTCAGTTCATGCGTCGATGTGCGAATATCGCGCGTGGCGTTGTGTTCTCGAGGTGGACCAACTCGCCGTCAATCCACAGCGAGGCACAGGCGTCGGCGAAATGCGAGCGTTCGACAAACCCTTTCGCTACCGGGAGACGGGCAATACGCTCGTCAAGCCCAGTCAAAGCGGTTGTTGCGCCGAAATCGGCCCCAGCAAGTTGAGATGGGCGATTTAGCAATATCGTAAGAGATTGAAATTATGGTAAATACAGACTTAACGCGAATCTATCTAGCGAATAACTTCTGTTGTATAGAGTTCACGCTAACTCCGTTCTAACCATCGATAACTAGCCATTATTAATTGCCAGGCTGGGCTACCGTGCACTCTTCGTCGTGGAAACGCCTATTTCCTGAGGATCAGCCTATCTCGTTAGCCTCTCGAGCGATTCCGGACTCCATTATCGGCATTTTCAAACGACCGTTTTCTCATAGCTTCCAATAGTGTACAAAGGCCTTGCAAAGCGTGATACATGTCGATAAAAATAAATTTCATCGACATGTTTTATCAATGTGTCGTTCCTATCGACATGTTCTGACAACGTGTCGACTAATCTCAGGAAAATCGACATGCCGTTTCAAGCGCAACGCCCGTATAACGGTCTTCCTCTTCTGCCACCCCAAAAAGATGTAGAAACAAAAGTGGTCTTGAAAGCATGCATCGAAGCACGTGCAGCGTTGGCGGAGCTTCGAGTTTCGGGCCAGCTTATTCCAAATCAAGCAGTTCTTATCAACTCGATTCCACTCTTGGAAGCTCAGGCAAGTTCTGAAATCGAGAACATTGTGACGACAACAGACCGGCTGTTCCGCTTCGTTAACGAACCCGGAAATCATGCGGATGCTGCGACCAAGGAAGCTCTGCGTTATCGTACAGCTCTGCATCAAGGTTTCCTTATGCTGGAGCAGCGACCCGTTTCCACCTCCGTCGCAATTGAAGTTTGTCGAACGATCAAAGGCATTGATCTCGATGTTCGGGCAACTCCCGGAACAGCACTCATGAATGATGCAACAGGCGCTGTGATTTATACTCCGCCCGAAGGCAAAGCGCTGTTGCTGGAGAAACTTACAAACTGGGAACGTTACATACACGAGGCCGAAGAAATCGACCCACTGATCCGCCTGGCGGTCATGCACTACCAGTTTGAAGCAATCCACCCCTTTACCGATGGCAACGGCAGAACAGGTCGTGTGCTCAACCTCCTCTATCTCGTTGACAAGGGACTGTTAGAAATTCCCATTCTCTATCTCAGCCGCTACATCATCCGCAACAAATCAGCCTATTATCAGCGGCTCCTGTCCGTAACCACCGATGGAGAGTGGGAGGAATGGATTCTTTTCATGTTGGAAGCTGTACGGGATACAGCACATTGGTCGACTGAAAAAATTCGCTCCATTCGTAATTTGCTAGATGAAACGGCTTTGCGCATACGGAATGAATTGCCAAAGATTTATTCCCGAGAGCTTGCGGAGATTATTTTCATCAATCCCTACTGCCGCATAGGTGATCTTGTAGGTGCTGGAATTGCCAAGAGGCAAGCTGCGGCCACCTATTTGAAAATGATTTCCGAAATAGGTGTGCTTGAAGAAATAAAGTCTGGCCGGGAAAACCTATACATCAATCCCAAGCTCCTCGGGCTTTTGTCGGAGCGAAATGAACTGAAAATTGCCGCGAAATGAAACTCGTCCAATCACGTCTCATTGGATATGCCCGCGTTTCCACCGAAGATCAGATGCATGATGCGCAACTCATCGAACTGAAAGCGGCGGGTTGTCATGTAATTTACGAGGAACACGGATCTGGTGCATCTCGGACGCGGCCGGTTTTGGCACGGCTGATGCGCGAGATCAGTCCCGGTGACATTCTGGTAGTCGTGCGTCTTGATCGCCTGGCACGCTCCGTCAGTCATCTGCTTGAGGTGATCGAGCGATTGGAAGTGGCAGGTGCGCATTTTCGCTCGCTGAGCGATCCCATTGATACCTCCACGTCGCAGGGGATGTTTTCGTTGCAAGTTCTGGGTGCAGTCGCGCAGCTGGAGCGTTCATTAATATCCGAGCGTACAAAGGCAGGGATCAAAGCAGCCAAAGCACGCGGCAAATTGCCGGGCAATCCGGGTTTGCGGGCAAGACAGCCAGATGCGATTGCCAAAGCCTCGCGGGCAAGACAACGCGGACATCTGGGTGATCTGACGGCAACCATGGCAACGTGGCTACCGATCGTACAACGCATGCGACCCGATCATCCATGGGAAGATGTCGTGCGAAACCTCAATCGTGAAACCGGGCAGAAGTGGTCTGTCGACAGGCTGCGTCGGTCAGTAAAAAGGCTGGTTCAGGAAGGGTTAGTCGACGCGAGGCTGATGGTCCCCTCCCCTCGGCGCGCGCCCGAAGATCGGTTGATGTCATTGATCACGGGAATTGCCAATGCTAATCCGCAGCTCACCTTGCGAGATATTGCTACGCAACTTGAAACAATGCATGAACGGACGCCACGCGGATCTTCAACGTGGGCTGCCTCATCGGTCAAAAGTCTGCTGGACAGGGCAAAGAAGCTGGGGTTGGTGTCAGCTACTTTAAGCGATTGAGATGTCTGGGGTAATAATTGTCAGAGTTGGAAAATAAGTTCGATATCGACGAATATCGCGACTTGGTAGAGTAAATCTGCCTACAGCCGCTTGAGCACCGATTGGGAAATCGGGCAGAGGCAATCGCAATACCAATCCGCAGCTCACCTTGCGCGATATGGCTTTAGAACTTGAGGCAATGCATGAACGCCATCAGGGATCTGGTGGCCCCTCCTCTGTCAAGAACCTGTTTCATCGTACAAAGACGCTGGGGCTGTTCGCGAGATGGGGATATTCATTTCGGGCGCTCATTATGTTGCAAGCGCATCAATTGCCGTTCCGAATTCACTGGAAAAGTAGCGATAATCCACATCGCAACTCTTTCCTGCAATAATGTCGACAACTTAAAAGTCCCAGAGAGATGTCAATTTCAAACCAATCGTAGCGAAGTTACGAGTGTTTTGGGTAGCCCGCCATTAATGCGTGCTATAGCAACAACCATATCATCCGGTGCTGGCATCCCTCGTCGCTGTTCACTCGCGATGCCCCAAGGATGCTCGTGTTACACGATGCAGTGGTTGAGAGGACTGACGAGAAGTTTTTGCCATGGGATACTTCAGGCAGAGATTGGTTAAAGGGTCCAGTCTGTGGGGTTTTTTGGCATGGCTTCATCATTTAGGCATTGTTGGCTGGCCGATTAGTGTCGACATTTTGATGGCGACAGTGTCGTCCTTGAACCTGTCGCCTAGGATCGATCTTGCAATAGGCGCCGTAGTACAATTGGCCGCAGATACCTTAACCAACCGATTGCTGTGGCCCAACAACTTGGATGAGAATACGTTTCATCCACAGCCACCCAAAAGCTCCTTAAACCAGCCACCACCTATTAAGAGACAACGGATCCGAGAAGTCCATTGAACATTATTCGTTGATGTAACCAGTTCGAAAGTGGCCCCCCTCGTTGACAATTGATTTCGGGAACGGGTGCTGTTATGTTTTTCATATATTTAAGCAAGATATGTTTGCATGCAAAACCTTAACCAAAATTCCATTAGGCGGGTAACCGCGAAATTCGTTCTTTATTGATTGGGGTTCCTCTGAATGGTGCCGAAAATTGCCGCAGGCGGCGATAGTTTCATAGCGGCAGGCGGCTACTATCTGGGGGGAGGGTCGTCTTGACGATGATTCTGCAGGTGGCATTTCCGGCTATCTGTTCTCCGAGATAGTGAATCCGCTTTCTGGTGCCATGGCGGATAGTTTTGCCGGATCGCGTGTTGCGTTTGCGGTTACACGCAATTTGCCAACCGATGATGCCCGGCAGGGGTTTAGCGCCGGACGGGAAGCAATGTTGCTGCTGCTGTGGATACGCTGAAAATTCTGGAGGTAGACAACCACTAGGCAATTATTGTTTCTCACAATGACAAGCCTTACAGGCATGTCCACATTGTGGTCAATCGCATCCGGCCAACGATGGACAGAACTGCGACAATGTCGATGGATCGGCTCCGTCTGTCTCGCTGGGCAGAATCCTATGAGACGAAGCACAAATTCATCCATTGCAAGCAGCGAGTGGAGAACAACCGGAGGCGACGAGAAGGTGAGCTTGTCAGCGACAGGTTTTCGCGATCACGCACGCAATCGAGGCAGAACGGCGTGGTGCCGGGCCGGTCAAAACGCAGCATTTTGAAAAACAGCGTGCCATGTTGGAGAAGCTTCTCGCATACCGAAATGATACTCTTCGCGACAGCCATGAGCGGGAGCTACGCGCCCTGCTGGCGAATATCAGTACGTCAGTCGATGCAGATTTTTTCCAATGTTGCTCGCTTATACAATCCGCGCTGGAGCGTCTATTTCAAGCAAAGCGCTGTGGAACGTGAACGGATCAAGTCTTTGAGGGGTGGGTCAGGCGAGCTTGGCCAATACATCTTTGATCATCTCGACAGGTTGCTGACGTCTGGGCTTTTGGATGAGAGCGCGATCCATAAACTTAGCCAATCCAGAAGTGCTCTGCTGGAGCATGTAGAAAAACTTCAGTCAAAGGACAGGATTGCTCTGGGGCGGGCCTTGCAAAACTGAAGCGCCTTGATTATCCGACTGACACGCTTGTCGGAGATGAACAGATCAGGACATTACGCATCAAAGCCGACAAACAGCTTCGGGAATTGGAGCTGCAACGACAGCTCAATGACGCCACGCGCAGAAAATTACAGGCACGACTGGACAGCGAAAAGCTTCAGTTGGATCGCGCGCGCTGCCGCCAAGGGCGTGGACGCGTTGAGTAGAGAAAGCAGAAATCTGCTTACCCAGAATCCCGATATAACATTAGCGCTGATCTGGATAGCAAGCTGGAGCAAGCCAAAGGCTTGGAATTAGATATAGCGGATATTCTACCACAAGAGCATCTGCGTAAAATCCGTGAGCTAGGCATGTGTTGCGAACAGGCGATGATCCGGCAGTATGATGATGCTGCCAAAGCTGAAGCGCAAGCAGCGCTAATAAGCGCCTATCAACATTTGTCGAGTGCTATTCACTCAAAAGATGATGCCGAAATTGTAACGGCAGGAAAGAGGTTCCACCAAGCCTTCGAAAAGGCAAAATCACTGGCGCTGCCTTTTGTTGACGAGTTTGATTTCCAGACAGAACTGGAGCTGCTGCTTCCAGCGATCGTTGAAGCAAGGCAACGAGAGAAAATGAACGGAATGCTCAATGGAGTTCAGGCCCCGGAATGTAGCTTTGAAGGGGTGCCAACCTCGAGCTGCTATTCTTGAGTGGTTGGAATTTCTCAGGTGCCCGCTTGTAAGTCGAGCTTTCGCCGAACAGCGCTGCCTTCAAATTATAGACAGTGACAAAACCAGTCGTAAAGTCTTGTGTCTGACTGGATTATAGGCTTCGGACGTTCGTGTCGTTTGTTGTCGTTTGGCAGGTGACGACTTCGTACGCTTTTATCTGCAGAACTGCGTAGAGAGTCCGTCGATCTAACCTCTGTTATATTCTGGAGTTGGTGTATTGGCACACACGGCAAGCCGACGGGACATACGGTCAGCCAACGGAAGATCAACGTGTGATTCTAAGCATCGACAATACCGCAGTGAAAATCCTGGCGCGAAGATTGTCTGATATCAATGGTATTGGCATCACAGAAGCGGTCGTCACCGCACTGAAAGAGACAATTCATACTCGTGATCATAAACTCGCCGTGTGCAGCATTCCTGGCCGCATCCTCGAAAATCGCCGATTGGCTTGCGTCGCTGGACACAAGCTGATCTCTTTCGAAGCGGACCACGATCTGGACCATGATTTTGCAGGAGACGACGGCTGATCGGTATGCCTCAATGTATTGCAACTGTCAGAAGAACGGCCCTGTCTTTTGCGATGCTTCAGTAGAGAGCACGACGTCGATATGCGGACAATGCAGCGATCATTCCAAGGCGCAATGTTTGAAGAAATGATCAGCAGTTCTCCAGTGTCGTTTTAAGGTCAGACTTTCGTTTAATTGACAGTATGTCGTGCGTTGCGCCAAAAAGATAACGTGGCTGTTTTACACGCGGCAGGAACGTATTTAGGGTGAAGGTCAGGCGGAGCTGTCAGAACCTGTTCTGTAAATGCAGCCGTTATTATTACATTTTGTCACTGTCTATTTTTGGATCACATCAAGAGTAATGCCCTATTCCGCTGGGAATGTGGCGACAAAAAATAAAACTCAACTGTACCTCAGGACTTTTATCGTGAATTGACTCTGATGGAGCTAAATCGCTTCCCGGGGTTCCTCCGTCACTCTCCATGGGCGTAATTTCGATGTTCCACAGATTTTCATTACGGCACTGAAACGCAAGCTCGTCTCTACCAAAGTATATCACGAAATAGATCAGGCCCCTGCAGGACAACAACGACCAATCCGTATGCCAACATCTCAATTGTCGCGAGATGGCCTGTCTCAAAATGAGGCTCTAACGATGCCACAGAATGCTGGCCTACCGTGGACATTGGCTGAAGAAGAGAGTCTCTACGATGAGACGGGGAAAGGCTGGCGCGTTTCCGAGATAGCGGCGGCGCATGGCCGGACAACAGGAGCGATTCGGGCGCGCCAAAAGAGGATGGGATTACGGAGCGAAACCGGTGAGTTGATCTCGCCACTACCCGAATTCCAATCCTATTCACGCACAAGAAAGGAACCAGCCGCCCGCTTGCGACCAAAGCTGACGCCGACGAAGCGGACAGCTAACATTGCCGTGGAAGTGAAGCCTTTAAATTCTATCCGACGGCAGTCGCAACCTATTGGTTGGCCGGAGGAGTTTCCGTTAGATAGTAGTTGTGTCGAGATGCTGTGGTATGCGCTGCGTCATGACATCGAGGCGCTGCCACCAAAAGGTCGATCTAGAGACATGTTAGAGAGACGGAGTGAAGTAGCACTCGCCCGACTCTCGCCAGGAAACGAATTCCATCCGCTGGCAAAGCTCAGCGAGCTTGGCCAGCGTTACAGCGTAACTCGCGAGCGGATACGGCAAATCGAGAGCAAAACACTGCGCAGATTGAAAGCAGGCGTGCAATACGGTCGCAACCTCACGGCACGGGTTCTGGATCTAATCAAGGAAAAGGCGCTGGAGGAGCATGCAGAGGCTCCACTGTCATGGTTCACTGGCGAGCTGACAAGGCAGAGATGCAGCTCTGCCTTCATCGAATTCGTACTGACGAGCTACCTCTCGCGTGAGAGCGTTTCTCAAATGGAAGCCCACCGGCTTGTCTCGCAAGCGATTGCTGCCATACGGAAAATCCGGCGCAAGGAAGTCGCTGTGGGGCGCTTGGACAAAGCATTGGACGCAGAGCCAGAGTCTGTGCGCAAGGCAAATGCCTTCGTCCTCAGGATACTGAAAAAAGCAGTTTGGCCGGGGCATCTGGGTCACCAACGCCTCAACCTTGCGGGCCTTCCAGTCCTCAGACAGTGCCGATATGAGCAACCATACTATTCGAAGACCCTACAGCGCCTCATCGGGTTCGACAGCATGGGAGAGCGCCGGCTGATCAGAGCGCTGGACGTCTGCACGGTCGTAACGGAATTTGCCGAGCAACCCCTTGAAATCCGCTATCAGCATGATGGTGCGGACCGCATCTATATTCCAGATCTTTTGGTGAGGACAGATACGAACCTCTTCTTTGTCATAGAGATCAAAGGGAGAAATCGTCTTGCTGATGGGGTTACGCTAGCTAAAGCGCTTGCTGCGCAAGATTATCTTGGCCAACGTGGCATTGGATACTGTCTGGTGGACGCCAACGGATTCGGTCTTGACGATCTGCGTGCCCTGGAGCCAGACAAGGACTTCGAACGACAGCTAGACGATCTGTTACGACGAAACGGGGTATTACGACGATCGGCCTTCGAAAAACTATTCGATCCTGAAAGGCGGCACTGGGCATACGACCAGTTGCAGGGAGCGGTGTTGAGGCGGGGTCTGCGCTATGAAACCTCGTTGATACCGCTTCCAGATAATCCTCACCGCTACTGCTTTGATTTTCGCTTACGCGCTCGCTAGCAATGCGTTTGGATATGGAAGCAAGACGTCGACGTCATATCTAATGAAAGAGGTGCAAGGCGACTGAAGCAAGAACTCAGGTCACCAAGTAACATTTTCAGGGGACAAGGCGTCTACAAATCGAGTGGCTATTCAGTGCGCAGGAGAGGACGACTCCTCCTATGTCTCAACATTTGTAACCATGGAGAGATGGCCTGTCCCTTGAGATGTTGCAGCAGAGAGCACGAGACCATGTGCACGATCATGCAGCGATCATTTCAACGGGACAATGCCCGGAGAAATGGTGTGCAGTTCTTCGATGTCGTTTTAACGTCAGACTTTCGTTGAATTGACAGTATGGCTCGCGCTGCGCCAAGAAGAGTCACAAACGATGTTGTAACGGACATATACAGTAGATCGGTTTGCAAGGAAGAGCGTTTCTGAGCGATGTCTGCGAGAGATGCTGGGACAGTTTAACAAACGTTGGGTTTTACCGTATGTCGTTCTCAAAACAAAGCATTGACCACCACTTCGGACTCTAAAAAGCAAGATTCATTACGACATCATTTGCATTACTTATTTCGAAAATTATTTCCCTGAATTTATTTTGCCTGCGCGAGGCTACTCGCAAAAAGGATGATTGCCATGGCATATGCCAATTTGACCAAAAGAGCTTTTTCCGCGTTGGTCACGATTACAATTCTCGGATACTCGGTCGCATATTCTTCTGAAGGTTTTGCTCAGGACGCTACACCCCCAGAGGTAACTGAGCCAGCTGCCGCTCAAGCACCAGCATCGACGGAGACAGCAACGCCGCAACTACCGGCCGTCGCTGAAACCACGCAACCCTTGCAACAGGTGGAAGCACCTATTGAGGCATCAGCGCCAACAGCTCCTGATATCAGAACGACAAAGTTTGATGATTGGTATTATCGTTGTGTTGACACGAAGGAGTCAGATGGCAAGGTCGTTGCAGCTTGCGAAGTGGCGCAGATTTCTCAGGTCAAGCAGAACGATCAGGACGTTAATGTCCTGACGCTGGCAATTGCCAAGACTGCGCCTGATCCTGTTGTAAAAGGCAAAGAACAAAAGCCGGAGCTTCTCTTGACGGTCCTGGTGCCGCTCAATGTGTTTCTGCCGGTTGGTTTTGGCATTACAGTAAGCGACAAGCCTGTCATGCAAGTCGCTTACCGCAACTGCAATCAAGCTGGATGCTGGGCGCAGCAAAAGCTTGATGCAAAAATGCTGACTGCATTGCAGAAGGGAGCGGAGGCGACCGGCAGCCTGCGTCTGCTCAATGGCCAGAACATCAACATCAAATTTTCGCTGAAGGGCCTAAGTGCAGCGCTGAGCGAATTGCAAAAGCCCGCTGGAAACTAGAATACGCATGAAGCTGCACCATACCTGTGCCACTTTCACGCTCGGAATTGTCCTGCCCGTATTGACAGTTGGGGCAGCATTTTCGCAGTCACCTGCGGATGATTTTGCCCGCCGTCAGGCCGAGCAGGAACAAGCCATAAGGCTTGAGACGCTAAAGAGGCAGACGCCGGATTCGGGCCCTGCGCTAGCACCACAATCCGGATCGCAAGTGAGTGCTAGTGGTCTGACCACAGCAGGTGAGACGCCCGCAGACGGCACGCCGTCCACTGAGAAGGGCCATTGTTTTCAAATCCAGCGCGTTGTTGTCGAGGGCGTGAAGCAATTTGCACCCAAGGCTATCGATACAGTTACAAAGCCTTACGAAAATAAATGCGTAGGTCTGGCTGAGATCAATACGCTGATGCGTGATTTGACCTATGTCTATCTCGATAAAGGTTACATCACATCCCGTGCCTATGTACCGGAGCAGGATATTGCAGGCACGAAGACACTGCGACTGATTGTGGTGGAAGGCATACTTTCGGACGTTTATCTCAATGGCGCGCCATTGGAAAAATACAAAGGTGTGTTGACGACGGCGTTTCCTGGGATGAAAGGCGGAATTGCCAATATTCGCGATATCGAGCAAGGGCTCGACCAGATCAACCGCCTGGCTTCCAACAATGCCAAATCCGCAATGCTGCCAGGAAAAGCAGACGGAACATCCATCCTCAATGTGGAGAACAAGTCAGACCTGATTCCTTGGCACTTTTCTATCGCCAACAGCAATCTTGGCCAGAAGCAAACGGGCTATTCCAAAAGCTCTGTGTCATTCCGCATGGATAACCTGTTCAGTCTCAACGACCTCATCGCATTTTCTTACGACCATACTGGTCCAGACTATCCTTGGGCCAATGACGGGATATGGGGCGATGACGAAAAGGGCAAAAGCAACAGCTATTCCGGCAGCATCAGTATTCCCTATGGCTACTCCACGTTTTCCCTGAATGGCTCTTGGTATGAATATGACAGCGAAGTAGCGGGGAATTTTGGACCGATCAAAACATCGGGGGATTCCAAACAGCTGGGTCTTGGCATTGATCGTGTCGTTGGCCGCGACAAGGATTCCATCACGACAGTCCATACTGGTCTAACTTACAAGACCACCAATAACTTCTTGCTTGGCAGCAAGATCGAAGTCGGGAGCCGGGAATATACGGTTGGCAGTCTTGGCATATCGCATTCACGCCGAATGTTCGGCGGGCTGTGGGCCTTTGATGCGAGTTACGAGCAGGGTCTGGACATTTTTGGTTCAGTTCAACCGGGTGAACCGGGAGCCGGTAATGCCGATCCTACCTTTGCCAAGTTTAATGCTACGGTTAATGCAACAAAACCATTCGAGCTCGCAAAGCAACATTTTGAGATCAGCTCGGTGTTGAGCGGCCAGTACACGCCCGATAATCTGTTTGGGGCCGAGCAAATATCGCTTGGAAGCTATTCCAATGTGCGTGGCAGCCGCGACAGTCTGCTGTTTGGCAACAATGGCTTTTTCAGCCGTAACGAACTGACTTGGCGCAGCATGCCCTGGTCAAGCAATGCCTTGCTGACAAAGCGCCTGGGCGAATTCAGACCTTATGTCGGGCTGGATTACGGGCATGTATACGCACAAGAGCGCTACGGGATGCCCGGCGGTGACATGACCAGCTGGAGCGCCGGTGTCCGGCTCGCCGGGGGCAATATTTCTGCGGATGTCGGTTATTCGGGCATCCTCGAAACCACTGCCGACACAGATCACAGCGGGCTATTTTATTTCTCAACATCAGTGCGTTGGTAACAGGGATTACGGGTATGAAATTCCAACTCAGGCAACCATTCAATAACCTGCATCTATATGCGAGCTGGACTTTGCTTGTTATCGTTGTGGTTGGTGCGGTCCTGCTTGCCGGATGCGTTACGCAAGATCCACGTCTTACGGTCGCATTGAAGACAGCCCGTGTGACCGATGTGAGGATTGAACTGGCTCCCGATTTGAAGATGGGCTCCCCGCTATTGAATGGTGTCAGTCAGCAATCCCAGGTCACTCTGGTATCGCACGTCCTGCAACAAAAACTTTCGCAGGGCTTGAAGGGCTATCCAGGCGGCACCGTGCCGGCAAGATTGGTTGTCACACTTCATGATCTGGATGTTGCTTCAACTCCCGGCAGAATTATTGCGGGTAACAACAGCTTCATCGATGGAACGGTACGTCTTGAGGATATGCGCACCGGTAGCTTGATTGCCCAGGCTCAACAGATTCGGGCCAACGACATAACTGTCAGAGGCGGGGGTTTAGCTATCATCCCGGCGATGGTCATCAATGCGGCAGTAACACCCAATCAAACGGCAGTCGCAACCCAATTGGCTGAAACCTTCGCAAAGAAGGTCAGGACATGGCTGACGCCGCGCTAGGAACTGACGCGAAACGAAAAGACCGAAACAGAGATAGTTACCCTCAGTCCGGTTGGCTTGAACGTCAACAGGCTGGAACACAAACAGGATAAAACGATGATCAGGAAACAGCCAGGTATTTTGACCGTCGCGAATGGCAACAGAAACTATCGCAGTCTTGGCAAATTAGTGCACCAGTTCACTGCTGGTTTCCTGAGTAGCCTTCTTGTCTTCCAGCCGGCCCTGCTTCAAGCCCAGCAGGTTACGCCTGATGTTAGTGCTCCTGTGATCAACCAGCCAAGCATTGGCGTTGCGCCGAATGAGAAAAATATTCCGCTCGTTGATATCGTCACGCCCAATGCACAAGGCCTGTCTCATAACAAGTATGACAGTTTCAATGTCGGAACGCCGGGGCTTATTCTCAACAATCACAATGCAGAAACCGGAACATCGTTGCTGGGGGGTATCACACCTGGCAATCCCAACCTTAAAAATTCTGGTCCTGCAACTGTTATTTTGAATGAGGTAACCAAAGCCAACCGCTCATCACTCGAGGGGCAGGTAGAGGTGTTTGGCGGGCGGGCCGACGTCATCATTGCCAATCCGAACGGCATCACTTGCAATAGTTGCGGTTTTATTAATTCGCCGCGCGCCACGCTGACGACCGGCACACCCGATATTGACGCGACGGGGCGGCTTTCCGGATTTACCATCAATGGCGGCAATATCACTTTTGGTGAGAAGGGCGGTAATTTTGCTGCCGGCAATGGCGGTGTTGATCTTTTTGATGTGGTTTCTCGCTCGATCAAGGTTGATGGAAAAGTTTATGGCAAGGACCTGCGTTTAACGGCAGGACGCAATAAGTTCGACTATACAACGCGGGAAGCAAAAGCCCTTGAGGCTATCTCCGGGACGCCCGAATATGCCATCGACGGCTCGGCACTTGGTGCCATGCAAGCCGACCGGATCAAGATCGTCGTTACCGAAAAAGGTTCTGGTGTCCGTATGAGTAACAAGCTGGCGGCAACCGCTGACGAACTTTCACTTTCTGCTGATGGAAAACTGTCCATTGGCGAAGTATCCGGCAGCGAGGGCGTCACGCTAACCTCGAAAGACAAAATCACAGCCAAAGCTGTTACGTCGCCAAAGCGAGTGGTCGTCAAGGCAGACAAGGGGATCACGTTGCAGACAGTTTCTGGTGATGGTGATGGCTCGGTCGAGCTTGGCAGCGGTTCGGGCCTTCTGAGCATTGCAGGTGATGCAAAAAGCGGCGGAACGTTTACCCTCGCTTCGAATGGTGGGGTTTCGCTTCAAAGTGTTGAGGCTGGTGTGAGCGTTATCGAGGCCAGCTCCGGCAATATCGACATCAAGGGCGAGACCAAAGTTGCTGACCTCGTTATAACCGCAACCGCCGGAACGATCACCTCCAAGGCGCTCACCAGTTTCAACAATATGACGCTGACGGCAGGCCTTGATCTGAATACATCAGGCGGTGACATTGCCGCCGCTGGAAGATTGTCTGCATCAGCTCGCTCGATCACATCCGGAGCTATTGTATCGGGTGTCAATATAGTGGCAACGCACGCCTCCGCACAGAAGACGCCGGTCTTTGGCGCAGTCGGTGATTTGTCGCTTGTTGCGACGACTGGGAACATTTCCTCAGCGCTTTTGTTTTCTGGGGGAGCGGCAAACGTTGCCGCTTCCAACATCAATGCTGACGGGATCAAAAGCCGAGGTGATATCAAGATTACTGGTGCGGCCACTGTCAAAGGCCAAGTTCTGGGCGGTGCCAATGTCTCGATATCCGGCACAACGCTTCAATCCGGCGATATCTATTCAGGTGTTGATTTCGCCGCTACCGATACAAACGGCGGCAAGATCAAGCTCGGATCATCCGGCAATCTGACGCTGACGGCGGCATCCGCATCGCCTGCAGGTTCAGGCATCATCACTGCCGGTGCGCTTGTTTCGGCAGGCTCGTTGACTGCTATGGGTAAAGAAATCACTGCGGATAAGGTCAAGGCTCAGGGTGACATTGCGCTCGGCGGGAATCTGAAGGTTAGCACCGAGATTCTTGGAGCGAGCAATATTGCACTGACTGGTACAACCATCAAAACCGGCATCATTGCCGCTGGCGTTGATCTTGCCGCCACTGATGGTTTGCCAAACAAAAAGATTATTCTTGGCAGTAATGGTGATCTTACCGTCAATGCAGCAGGGGGAAGTCTAACGGCTGCCGGCATGCTCGTTGCCGGGAAGTTGACCAGCACAGCATCATCACTTTCATCGGATACCATTAGTGCGCGCCGTGATATTACGCTTAACGGTGATGTAAACGTCAAAGATCAGATAAAGGGTGGACACAATGTTCGTATCAACGGGCAAAATGTTATTGCTGGATTGGTTGCTTCAGGGATTGATTTTGTCGCCACAGCGGCCTCTCCGTCCGGAGCTATCCTCGTTGGGCCATCGGGTGACATCGTCATCAATGCAACATCATTTGGAATCGTTAAAACGTCAGCTCTGCTTTCTGCAGGGCTACTCGACGTTACAGCCTCCTCTCTCACGGCTCAAAATATAATCGGCCATAGCAGCGTTCATATCGCAGCCAACACCAATGTTAGCGGTCAGATTCAGGCTGGTTCGAATATTTCCATCACAGGTTCCGGTATCAAGGCGGGTGCCATTATCTCCGGGGTGGATTTTGTAGCAACGTCGAACTCCCTATCAGGCGACATTATTCTGCGTAAAGCGGGTAGTGCGACCATCGCGGGCGATCTTGATCTCAGCGCCACTTCCGGCAGTGTTGATGTTGGCTCTCTCTTGGCGGCAGGCAATCTGACTGGTGATGCGGCACTGAACATCAACGCCAACGCTGTCAGTCATCAGGCACTAAATCTGACCGCAGGCAATGCAATCACCCTCACGGGTCAATCGCTTTCAGGGGGTGATTTCTCCCTGAGGGCTGCCTCGATCAACGTGGATACGCTCGTATCAGGTGTTGATTTTGCTGCCTCAACCGATAGCAGTCTGGTCCTCAAGAAAAACATAGGCGCTGCAGCTGGCGCAATGACTCTGCAGGCCGACCAAGGCTCGATCAAAGCCAGCAATCTGACGAGTGGCGGCGATCTCTCTTCACATGCATCCCAAGACGTGACCTACAATAGCTTGCAGAGCTTTGGGGCTGCCTCTCTTGCGGCAGATCGGGGTTCGATCAGTCTTGACAAGACGACGCGTGCAGCAGGCGACATCACCCTTACAACCAAAAGCGTCGATTTTTCCAGCAATCGTGGCAGTAATCTCGGCACATCCAAAAGCTTGATCATCAATGCCGATACCGCATCCTTTACAGGTAGTACCTATACCTGGGGTGGACTTGGACTCACCCTGACTGGAAGCGCCGACTTTACCGGCGCGACCTTGAACGCCATTACCAACAATGGCGGTTCTGGCAACATCAATGTCAAGGCGGCTGGCATTACTCTGAGCAGCCCGAGTGCGCTTTTGGCGCAAAACGATCTGACACTCAGCCTTGCTTCACTCTCCAATCCCGGCCAGCTCGCCGTAGGCCACAATCTCACATTCAATATCGCCAGTGATCTGACCAACAGGCCCACGGGTCTGATTTATGCAGGCAACGACGCAAGAATGTACGTAGCTGGCAATCTCCTCAATGATCAGGGTGCCATTCTGGCTGACCACGATCTCACCATCGCCGCCAATGCCAGCAATGCAAAAAATCAATCCGTCACCAACATCTCCGGCCTGATCCGGGCGGAGAATGATGTTTCAATCTTTTCGGAAAATCTGACAAACAAGCGCCTGACCACACCGACATGGGAAAATGTTTTGGTATCAGAAGGTCAAACGACCGGGTTCAATCTGAATCCGGGCGTTCTGGACAAGCCCTACATGCATCTGTTTGACCGGCCTTTCGGTGACATGGACCAGTATCGGCTTTATCCCGGCATTGCACCATCCCTCTGGGATGATTATGTCGGACTGCTGCCCGGGCAGGTAAAGCTTGCTGACGGGACAATGTACAGGGCATGGACATGGAATTCAAAAGAAGGGCCAAAAAGCGCTGGCGATATTCTGGCATGGGCGCGAGATCATGCTGTCAAGGATGCCAGTGGCAATCCGGTTATCGATCCGAATAATCCGAACAAAATCATTATAAAAGAGGTTGTTCTGCATCCGGGCGCAGATCACAGCGTTATCTACACATGGGATGAAGACTCCAACCTCAGCCAGAGCGTTCGCGAGGACCGGTTTGACGGGCCGTTTGCTCCCGAAGCGTTAATCCGCGCGGGCGGAAATCTTAAAATCGATGCGACGGAACTCAACAATTCCTTCTCGTCGATTGAGGCGGGCGGCGACGCGTCACTTAAAGGTTCGGT
The DNA here is from genome assembly GCF_000282595.1 of Phyllobacterium sp. YR531. Lineage (GTDB taxonomy): Bacteria > Pseudomonadota > Alphaproteobacteria > Rhizobiales > Rhizobiaceae > Phyllobacterium. Next base: position 487,655 of record NZ_AKIZ01000022.1, on the reverse strand, counting down.
GCTCAACAATGAAGGCGTTACGCTCAACCGCACCAGCACGACGACCTGCAACGCCCAAGGTGCCTGCGAGGCTTATGATGCTGACGGCAACCGCGATCCTTCAAAGGATATCGCCAAGGGCACGTCAATCCTTTCCAAGGTCGAAGCCATCGGTGGAGCGGCTGGCAATATCCGTGCCGCAGGCGATATGGACATCAGCGGCTTTGCCACGGTAAATAACACCTCTGCACCCAGTTTCATCACCGGCGGTGCCAAGCTTGCCGCAACAACCGCGCCAGGTGATCCAACAGCCGCACTGACAGGCCTTACCGCAGGCGCGGCACTCTTCACCCCCAATGCGGCGTTTGCGGAGTTGCAGGCAGGTGCAGGTCTGTTCACGGCTACCGGCCCGCTCACCACCGGAAACTCGGCTTCGCTCTCCCCATCTGCTGTTGCTTCAACCTCCAGTGATTTTGCCGAGGTCTTGCGGGTCAATGGCGCTGCGCTCGCGGCTCTTTCGAAGCCCAATTCCGGCGGGTTTGGTGGAACAGTTCCCGGACAAATTTTCCTCTATGAGACCCGCGCTGCATTCCTTGATGTCAATAAGTTCTACGGGTCGGGCTATTTTATTAATCGCATCGGTTACAAGCCGGAGCATGAAGTGCCGTTTCTTGGCGATGCTTATTTTGAGAACCAGCTGATCAATACGCAGCTGCGCCAGCTTGTCGGACAGGGGCTGCACTCACTTCGTTGACAGAGAGTTTGCATCAGAATCGTATCAACTTCACGATCATCCCAGGAACAGGTAGCCAGGTCATTACCAAATACCGTGCCCGCACACATGAGGCGATGCTGCTCTATTGGGGTGCGGACTTCATGGACCCGGATTCCAATGCCAAAGCTTTCGCCTATAACACTGACAATTCGGACAACAATTCTCAGTCGACAATCACATGGCGCAACAGCTGGGCTGTACCCGAAGAAATGAACAAGGAAACTCTTGCCGTTCGCGCAGAGCCTGACCATACCAAGCGTAACTAGATGTATGTCGAACTGCACAGAAAAGTGCAGGTCAAGTCACCAATAGTGGTGATGTTTCAGGCAGCAACACAAGTCGCACTTTCCAAAAGTGTATCCGGCTACGTGAACGGAGCGATGTCAGACTTCGTGTTCTGCCGCCTTGTGACCAAGAAATAACATCATGCCAATAGGAGGGTCGCCCCAACGCGACCCCCATCGACTAACCGCACCCCGGGGACTGGATATGTTTACGACACGAATGGCGCGTCTGCGCAAACGCATGATTGATACCGGAACCGATCTAGTTGTAATCGGCCCTACCTCATCTATGGTCTGGCTTGCAGGTCTATCACCGCATGGCGACGAGCGTCCTGTGGTGCTGATTGTCTCTCAGGATTTCGCCGGCTTCATAATGCCGGCGCTGAACGCCGAAAGTGCCCGCCAGCATACTGATCTTCCCTTCTTTACATGGTCAGATGCCGACGGCGCGACGGCGCACTTGCCGCGTTGCTGAAGGCGACTGGAGTGAAGAAATCCGGGTCTGCGGATTGCACTTGATGAGACAATGCGGGCCGATTTCGCACTGCTTGTGCTTGATGCATTGCCGGGCGCGCAGCGCTCCTTCCTCAACGACACAGTCGGCTATCTCAGAGCCAGCAAGGATGAGTATGCGGTTCTGAATGCCAACGCCCTTATCAATGACGGTGCCATGCGTGCAGCCTTTGATGCATTAAAGCCCGGCATATCTGAAGTTGAGGTCGCAAACGTCGTCCGCGAATACTATAAGGTCAATGGTGCAAAGCCCGAATTCACCAGCGTCTGCTTTGGCGAAAATGGCGCCTTTCCCCATCATCACACGAGTGAACGCAAGCTCAACACCAACGAAGCCGTACTGATTGATATTGGCGGTCGAAGCGATGGTTATCCCAGCGACATGACCCGCGTTGCGTTTTGCGGTGAACCGAGCGTCGAGTTTCGCAAAGTTCATGCCGTGCTCGAGCGGGCTGTCGCCGCTGCCGTGGCAGCCGCCAAGCCTGGCACAACCGCAAAAGATGTCGACAAGGCCGCCCGCGATATCATCACCGAGGCAGGATACGGTGCGTATTTCTTGCATCGCACTGGCCACGGCATGGGTATTGATATACACGAGCCTCCTTATATCACGGCGACTGCCGCAACGATCCTTGAGGAGTGACATGTCTTTTCGATCGAACCGGGCATCTATCTCAGCGGCATGTTCGGAATTCGTCTGGAAGAGATCGTGATTGTCCGGGGCAATCGTGCCGAGATATTATCCGAATTGCCAAGAGCTGCCTTTGAGATAACGATATGAGTGGCTATCAACCCCTCATTGCAGCTGCGTCAAAACCTGACGATCCTAAGCAATAGCCGACTCAAACCTGCTTTGTGCGAGACGCCGGAACCAGCTTTCTGAAGGCCGACGGCGTCAGACCACACTCCCGTTTGAAATGACGGTTGAAGTTGGAAATGTTCTTGTAACCAACATTGAAACATATCGACGTGATCGGTTCCTCCTGTTGGTTGATCATGTTGCAGGCACGGCCAATACGAAGCTTGTGTACATAGTCCACGAAGTTCTTACCGGTCGTTTTCTTGAAATAACGCGAGAATGTTGACGGCGTCATCCCGGCAAGATCAGCTGCAACCGACATGCGCACATCGTCATGAATATTGCCAAGGATATAGGCTGTTACGCGCTGCATGATTGCTGCGCTGCCGGCATCAAGATCGGGCGCGTAATCATGGCTTGAAAGAATGATTTTCTCGTCGGTTTCTACCATCAGTGAGATCAGTTCAAAGAACAGCGCGAGCCGCTGCAATCCTTGTACCTTGCCGATCCTGTACATGAGATCGATACCCTGCTCTTCCGCAGTGCCGTAGAATTGCAATCCCCGTAGCGCCTGTTCGAGCAGAAGACGGGGAGCGGCCATTTCAGGCATGATATCGGCGGCGCGCGAAAAAATTGCCGGGTCAAACTGCAGTACCATATCCCGATTTTTAAGTACCTCATCCCCATAATTGGTACTTACCCATTCGTGCGGCAGATTTGAGCCGACAAGGCAAAGATTGCCGGGCTGAAAGTCACCAATATAGTCGCCAGCAAAAACCGTACCGCTTGATTGGGTAATAAGATGGATTTCGTATTCGGGATGGTAGTTCCAGCAGGCGAGCCTGTACGGATAGTCATGCGTGAACCAACGGAAAGATTGTCCCGGATCGCGGAATATATGCTCTAGTTCAGCATTTTTTGCAGCCCCGATCAGCATTGTCCCCTCATATCAGGTCTGAAGTGCCGGGCGGATCAAACTCCGCTCACTCTCTTTGTCGAAGATATGAATATGCTTTTCGTCCACGGTCAATCGGCATGGCTCTTTAAGTTGCGGGCACTCATCTGAATCAAGCAGTGCACCTATTTCCACACCTCCCCAGCTGAAGTTGATCAATGCCTCGTTACCAAGATATTCGATCAGATCAACAGTCCCGGAGAGGATATTGGTGTTTGTGGTTGAGGAAGCAACTTCCAGATGTGCGGGTCTTATCCCCACTGTGACGGTCTTGTGCCCTTGGAGATTATACCGATTTCCTGTCACCACCAGCTTGGAGTCGCCGTTGGACAAAACAAAGCTGGAGCCATCGGGATTCACAGTCATGTCGATGAAATTCATTGGAGGTGTTCCGATGAAGCTGGCAACAAATTTCGTCAACGGATTTTCATAGATTTCCCTGGGTGTTCCCAACTGTTCAATAAGCCCATCCTTGAGAAGGACAATTCTGTCAGCCAAGGTCATGGCTTCCAATTGATCGTGGGTTACATAAACAGTTGTCGTCTTCAGCGATTGATGCAGACGGGCGATTTCGACACGCATGTGATTGCGTAATTTCGCGTCGAGATTGGAAAGCGGTTCGTCGAAAAGAAACACTGCGGGTGTTTTGATCATCGCCCGGGCGATTGCAACGCGCTGTTGCTGCCCGCCGGACAATGCAGCAGGTTTGCGATCAAGATAGGGCTCAAGCCCAAGCAGCGAAGCGACTTCTTTTACACGCCGCTCAATCTCTGGTTTTGACACTTTCAGACGTTTCAAACCGAAAGCGATATTGCCGAAGACACTCATGTGCGGATAGAGCGCGTAGTTCTGGAACACCATCGCAATGTCCCGATCGCGCGGTGGCAGGTCATTGACGACTTTACCGGCAATCGTGAGTTCGCCATCGGAAATTTCCTCCAAGCCCGCCAGCATGCGCAGTATCGTTGATTTTCCGCAGCCGGATGGACCGAGGAAAACCACGAATTCATTTTCCTCCACCGAAAGGTCGAACTTGTGCACGACCTGATGGTTGCCATAGCGCTTTGTTATCGCATTACAGACAATCGCAGCCATCAGGATGCATCCTTTCCCAAATGAATCTGTATTTTAACGTCGGCAGGTCGTCCCTCCGCGGCCCGCTCAAAAGCCGCAATGCTGTCTTTGAATTGATATGTGTCAGCGATGAGCGGCTTCAGGTCGACTTTGCCAGATGCTATAAGGGCGAGAGCCCGATCATAGACGTTCGCATAACGGAACACTGTTTCCATCCGCACTTCCTTGGACTGTGCCGCGACAAGATCGAGACTTATCTGTTCTACAGGCATGCCCACAAAAACAGCCGCCCCCCCCGGCCTGACAAATTCAAAAATGCCTTCGAATGCAGTTGGGTGACCGCTCGCCTCAAAAACGATATCGACGCCCCAATTGTCGGTCCTGTCCCGGACGAAAGTCTTCAGGTCATCGTGCCTGCTGTTGATGGCAACGATCCCCTCATAGCGGGCGGCTATAGCCAGCTTCGGGTCCTGGACATCGGAAATGATGACGCTGCTGCAGCCTCCAGCAAGCGCGGCAAGAGCCACCATGATGCCGATTGGCCCGGCACCGATGACGAGCGCTGTATCCCCCGGTGCGACGCGAGCCTTTGCGACTGCTTGCATGCCCACCGCAAAGGGCTCAACCATCGCGCCTTCGGCAAATGATACATTGTCGGGCAGGCGGAAAGTCAGATTGGCCGGATGAATAACAAATGGCGTTAGGCACCCATGGACCGGTGGTGTTGCCCAGAACACAACGTCGGGATCGAGATTGTAAAGCCCGAGACGCGTGGCCCGCGATTTGTCATTGGCGATCCCGGGCTCCATGCAGACGCGGTCGCCCTTCCGCAGTGTTCGGACATTCGCTCCGACTTCAACTACTACCCCCGACGCCTCGTGACCCAAGACCATAGGTTCGGTGACAATATAAGGTCCGATACGCCCATGCGTGTAATAGTGGACATCACTGCCGCAAATACCCACGGTGTTGATCGCAATTTTTACATCGTCTGGTCCGAGGTCGAGCACAAGTTCAATATCGCGTAGTGAGAGGTGACGCGTCTTTTCCAAAACAAGAGCCTGCATGCTCTGTCAGTCCTTTTTCTTGAGTGCTGAATTGATGAAACCGCTCATGATGCCGACAAAAATCAGGGGCGGCAGAGAAAGAACGATGACCGACGCATTGAGAATTCCCCAAGGAACATTGCGGCCGAGAAGCGTGAATTCCGAAGCGATGATGGGTAATGTTTTGGCGTCTGATGTCGTGAGCATCAATGCGATAAGGAACTCGTTCCAGACGAGAATGAAGCTGAAGACAACGGCGCCGACAAGAGATTTCGCCGCGACCGGAAGTGCGACCTTGAAGAAAACTGCATAGGGCCCATAACCATCAACGATTGCTGCTTCTTCAATCTCGCGTGGTACACGTGTGAAAGCGGGAATTGCCAGCCATATTATCGTCGACATGGTCAAGAGCGTGTAGGTCGTGATGAGCGCCGTCCGCGTGTCATAGAGGCCAAGATCAAGCCAGATGGCAATCAGGGGGATTGCCACTGCGACCGGTGGAAGGAACCGCAATGACAAAACGAAGAACTGAATGTCATCGGAGAACCGGTTGGGATATCGCGCCACGGCATAGGCTGCCGGTATACCAAGCACCGCTCCGATCAGCACCGCCGTCCCGGCTATGATGACCGAATTGATCAGGCCATGCTGCACATTCTCTCGCCCCAGCACATAGACATAATTATCAAGTGTCGGCGTGAAGAAGAATTTGGGCACTGAAGAAACGATGTCGATGAGTTGCTTGAATGAATTCAGAAACACCCAGAAAATCGGAAAAATCGCAATCAGCACGAATGCAACAAGCAAGATTTTTGAGATGACGGATTTTGACTTTACTGCCATTTGCGCACCCATTTCCAAAGAACTGTAAAGGCGACGATGGTGGCAAACATCATCAGAACGGCCATGCTGGACGCATAGGAAATTTTACCAGCTTCAACGAAACCTTGCGAAAACGCGTACATATCCAGCGTCTCTGTAGCGATGCCCGGACCGCCACGGGTCATGACATAAATAAGATCGAAGGCGCGCAGCGACTCCACCATCTTGACAAAGACCAGGCTGAACAGCGGCGCGGCAAGCATCGGGATGCCAATGTAGAAGTGCACCTCCCACGTCTTGGCATTGTCGAGCCGGGCGGCTTCGAAAGGCTGTGGCGGCAGCGTCTCAAGCAGCTTGAGAATGATGATCGAAAAGAACAATCCCCACTGCCACACATCAACAATTGCAACGGATGCCAGCGCCGTTGCCGGAAGCGACAGGAAATCGATCGGTGCACCTGTCACCAGCTTGACCGGATAGTTGATAAGCCCGAACAGCGGGTTGAACATAAACTTCCATACGAAGGCCGCGGAAACACGCGGCAGCATCACAGGAATGAGAAAGAGGATCGAAACGAGATTACGCATGCGGGGCGATGCAGTCTCGTAGAGAAAGACTGCCAGAAGAATGGCCACCATCATCGTCGCCGTCACAGTGACCACTTCCCAGATCAGCGAGATTTTGATTGCATTGATAAAACGCCTGTCATCAAACAAATCGATAAAGTTGGCGAACCAGACATAGCTGCTGTCTGGAAAGCTCAACTCCCGATTCTGCAAGGCAATATTGATCGCCGCGATTGTGGGAACAAAGGCCAGCACGGCCAGCACAGCCAGCGGCGGTATTAAAAAAAGCAAAGGTAGATTTGTTTTCCGATTCATACCGGCAATCCGACAAAACTGATTGAAAATGGAGGGGTGGGGCTTCACACGGGAGTCGATGCGAAGCCCCAGTCAGCGGCACGAAGGATGCCGCCTGGTATTAACGGCGGGCTATCAACTTGTCGGCATAGGCCTCGAGTTCATCCAGACCGCCTTTGATATCAGTGCGGGTGCCGGTGATGAGTTCTTCAAGGATGATACCCCAACGGTCACCGAGGTCGGGCCAATCCGCATTCACCCAGAAATTCACGTCGGTATATTGCGCTGTTTCATTCAACGCGTTGCCAATCTCGGCACCGTATTTCTTTTTGAATGCCTCGCTGTTTATGACACTCGTGCGATTGATATCACCGAAAATGCCCTGCTCCAGCCGGCGCTCTTCATTCTGTTTTGATGTCGCCCAGGCAATGAATGCTCCGGCGCATTTCCGGGAAGCGTCATCGGCATTTGCCTTTGCTCCGATGGCAAGACCGTGACCATATCCGCCGCCAACAAGCGGGCGGGGCGGAACCGTATAACCAACTTTCCCCGCAACGGATGATTGCTTTGGATCTTCTGTCTGCCCTGCAAGCGGGCTCGACTCGATGATCATTGCCACGTTTCCGGAATTGAAGGCTTCCGTAACCTCGGTCCAGCTGCCGGTCTGCGTACCCGGTGCGGAATATTGGAACAGGCGTAGATAGGTTTCCGTTGCCTTTAGTGCCGCGTCGGAATTGAAGGCAGGCTTGCCATCCACAAACCACTCGCCGCCAAAAGCTTTGAAGTATGTCATCCAGCGCCAGACATTCGCCCCTGACCCACGGCCGCCGCGCAATGCTGTTCCGTAAAATCCTTTGGCCGGATCGTTCAGTTTCGCCAATGCTGCCTCATACTCCTCAAGCGTCTTGGGCGGAGTAATTCCGGCTTTCTCAAGAATATCCTTGCGATAATAAAGAAGGTCACCACCACCTTGAATGGGCGAGAAATAGGTGACACCATTGTAGCTCGCGACTTTCTTCCGCCCGGCATCGAAATCATCATAGTCGGCGTCGGCCGGGTAATAATCGAGCAGCGGCACGATCCACTTCGATTCCGCGAAAAGAGCTACATTCGCCTCATCAATATAGTAGACGTTGTACTTGCCTGTTGTCGCGGCCTCAGCTCTTGATTTTGCCCGGCGATCATTTTCATTAAGATAATCGAACTCAAAGGATGCGCCCGCAAGCACCTTGAACTCGTCCTTATAAGTTTCCAGCAAAGTGAGGCTGTCGCGCGGCTGCGCCAGAACCCGAACCGTCTCAGTACAGATTTGGGCACTCGCACCATTTGCAAAAATGAACAGAACAGCACTACCCAACAGGGCGGTGCGATAAGGCTTATCAATCATTGGTTATCCTCCTAGAACCCTCATTTTAAAGGATATGACAGGCATTTCTCCTCCGCCTGTTCAATCCGGAGGTGAAAATTGACAGGAGGGTAATCGATTGAATAGCGGCAAATTTTCAACGAAACTGATACGAATTTGCAGTTTGAGAAATGCGTTCGGTAAATCCTGTTCTTCAGGTTTGCATGCTGATGAGATGGCGTATGTTGTGCGCTTGTTGAAGTTGCGAGAAAACCAATCCCCTTCTTCTTGATTTCCTTCCTACTGGAAGGTAGAAAGTGTTATGAGCAATCTTAAAACGACACCAGATGATATTTTGGCCTGCGCGCGAGCACTGGTCACGAGCGGTGGATATAATAGCTTCAGCTACGCTGACATTGCCGAAGTCGTCGGCATTCGCAAGGCCAGCATTCATCACCATTTTCCGAGCAAAGTCGACTTGGTACGCACGCTTGTGGCGAGATATCGTGAAGATGCGGCGGTGGGCTTGGCGGCTCTGGAACAGAATGTTCAAAATCCCCTGGAAGTACTCAGAGCCTATGCCGACCACTGGGCCATGTGTATCGAAGATGCAAGCAGGCCATTTTGTGTATGTGCTTTGCTTGCGAGTGAACTGCCGACGCTTCCGCCGGAAGTCGCATTGGAAGTCAAAGCCTTTTTCCGCTTCATCTCATCGTGGCTGACCTCGATCATGGAGCGAGGTTCCAAAGAGGGGTCTTTGAACTTGGAAAGTGACCCACGCATTGAGGCTGAAGCGTTCATGGCCTCCGTCCATGGTGCCATGCTTTCAGCCCGCGCCTACGGTACACCGGACGTGTTTGCCACTATTCTGGCACCCACCATGGCACGCCTCTCTCCCGCCAACGCTCACTAACCCTCGAAGTGATCCGAAGCATCGGCTCCGCAAATATTTCCTGTGAGCAGTGTGGGTGTACAGAGCGAGGTTTGAAAGGGCACAAGCTTGCCGATTGCCCTCAATGCGTCTTGCAAACCCCGAGCTATAGAACGTCAAAAGCACGAACTATCCGATAATCAGCAATATCTACCAAAGAAAAAGGCGGCCAAAAACCGCCTTTTTCTTTCTGGGAATATGAACTCTTAGAGACGGAACAATGCACGTGGGTACCAATACCCATCGTGGTGGCGGCGATAACCCCGACGATGTTCACGATATCCGCGATGTCCATTCCAATACCCACGACGATCCCGGCGGCTTTCATATCTGTGCTCGCGGCGATCCCTGCGATCCCAACGTTTGCGCCGATCATCGCGGCGATCCCAACGCCTGTGTTCACGGTGTTGCACCTGTTCAACCTGAGAGGCAACGGGCACAGACTGCCCGCTTATCGGCGCGGCGCTGGCGGCACCAAAAGAAGTTAGACCCATAAAGACAGCCAAAAAAGCTGCGGTGATTGTAGACGCTATAGTTTTCATGATTTCTCCTATCACGACCATAAGCCGTCAAACGCTCCTTTGTTCCCGTAGCGGAGAGTTTTTCGCGATATAAGTTTTCGAAGGCTTTGGACCGGCATTATGGGTGAGCATGGCCCAAGCATCTCGTTGAAGAAACTCCCGGGCCTCTGGCGTCAGTGGATCATCAGATGGCTCTTCTTTTCTAGAATTGTATGCCAAGTCTGGTCGCGAATGTATGGTCCTGACTGTCACCATCCGTCCCGAATGCAGTGCGATAATCAAAGCCAAGGTTCCAGCCCTCACCAATCTGAGCGTCAAACCCCAAGCCTACTGTAATGTGATCGCGCGAAAACGCATCAACATCGAACGCATAGGGCAACGTTCCCAGATCAGCATATCCAACGCTGGCTCGGCTCGACCCTTCGAAATCATGGGTGTATTCCAACCGGGCACGAGGTGTGAGCATGCCCCATTTTGTACGTATTGCGTGCTCAAGTCGAAGGCCGAATGTTCCTGACAAAGTGTCGATGTCCTGATCGTCATAGGTAAGATTGTAGATGTCCGCACCTTTTTCGGTGAATGCATCTAACGTGGAGTGCGACCCTGACAATTGTCCGTAAGGAGAGATGAGCAAGCCTCCTTTGCGATATTCATAGCCTGCGGTGAGCGCAGCAAAGAACTGGTCGCCATCCCGTTTGCCCGATGCGAAATCGCCAGTCGATGTTACATATCGCTCGCTGTCAAAGCTCATGGTGCTGTAGCCCGCAAGCCCATCGAGGAAGAAGCCGGGTACGGGGCGATAGCTACCGTAGGCAGCAATTGAAAATGCTTCCGCACGGCTTTCGGTCCCGTTGTCGCCTACGTCGGTGCTGTCGCGTCCAAAGCCTACACCAACACCTGCGGTCAGTTTTGGCGTGAAGCGGTAATCGACACCGGCGCTTACGCCCACCAATGTATTATCGAGCTTGATTGCGCCATCATCATTGGTGCCGAAATCGACATAGCCACCGGTCCAAAAGGCGAATTCGCCCAATGCGTGTCCATTTTCAACTGGTGCAGCGACCTCTGTACCATTGGTTGTGGGTGACGACACTTTACCAATTGCTTCAATTGACGGGTCGCTGGCAGACTTTTTTCGGGATTGATCTGAACTATAGGCCATCAATCCTGTTTCCGGACAGGCGCTTCCTATGCGGATTCTTTTCCCTGTCGCGCTTTGTCCGGTTGTGATGGGCGTCGATTCTGGCGTTGCATCCTGCTGTGCATTCAGGCCGATTTGACGATCATCAACACATGCAGCGCCCGAACCGACGACAACCGCGCCAGAGCCTTGGCGAGCAACAGCAACTGAAGATTGCTGCTGAGAATAATCTTGCGATTCATAAGGTTCAGACTGTGTCGAGTCAGTTAGAACGCTGACGCTGAGCCCCATGGAATTACTGCGCTGTTCACCTTCATTGTGAAGTTGCTCCAGCCGATGGCTGAAGTTGCGGATTTGCGTGTTGGCGAAGCGCTTGGCGCTTTCCGTCTGCGCCCGGATTAATCCAATGACCTCTGGATCACGTGACGGATCGGGGCGCGCAGTCACGGTAATCGTGACCGTCGCAGGTGCAGATCTGCGTGCCCCGTTTGATAGCGTATAGGTCAATTTGGTGGTGCCCGCAAAAGTGCCGGCTGCCGCGAACTCCAAGATATGTGTGCCGTCTTCTTTCGTGATCCGTGCCTTGCCTGTTTCACTGGGAGGAGAAGTCACGATTGCTGCTGCGGAGAAAGGCCCGCCTGTCGCGCCTTGAGTGAGATCTACTGTACCAGTCGTACCCGCCAGAACGCTCAGTGTATGGTTTTGTGCTTCGGGGGGCGGCAAGTCTTTGACGGTGATTTTATATTGCCGTGTACCGGTAAACCCGTTCGCATCTGTTGCTGTGACGCTGAAATTGGATGCGCCAGCCGCCGTAGGGGTTCCGGATATGTGCGTATCGGTCAAACTCAACCCGGCAGGCAAAGCGCCTGAAGTAACCTGGAAACTGTAAGGGGCTGCGCCGCCATCAACAGTGAGCCCTACCGGGCCATACTTTTCCGGGATTTTTCCGCCCGGAAGAACATCAGGCCCAACAGTTATCGTAGGGGCTTCAATCGTCAAACTGTACTGACGCTGCCCGGCGAAACCACCAGCGTCAGTAGCGGTAATTGTGAAATTGAAAGTTCCTGCGACCTTCGGCGTGCCGGAAATCTCAGCGCCAGACAGACCGAGCCCGGCAGGCAGTGCCCCTGTGCTCACTTGGTACGTATAGGGCGCGGTGCCGCCATCTGCTGACAAGGTGACGGCAGGATAAAGGTTCGAGGCCTCCCCAGCGGGCACGGCATCCGGCCCGATCGTTATCCCCGGCGCAGCAACAACGATCGTATATTGGCGCTCACCGGTGAATCCATTGGCGTCTGTTGCTCTCACCATAAAGGTGAATGAGCCAGCAGCGCTGGGCTTTCCCGAAATCTCGGCATTCGTCAGGTTCAATCCAACAGGCAATGCTCCGGCGCTTATCTGAAATGTATAAGGTGCTGCTCCGCCATTCGCGGTCAGCGTCACCGGACTGTAGTCGTTCGGAATCTTTCCGTCCGGCAAGGCGTCAGGTGTGATGTTGATGCCCGGCGAAGCAATCGCAATGGTAAACTGCTGCTCGCCGGTAGCCCCGTTTGCATCAGTCGCAGTCACGGTGAAGTTGAAGGAACCAGCAATGGTTGGTGTTCCGGAAATCACTGCTCCGGCCAGATTCAATCCTGCCGGCAAAGCACCCGCGCTTACCTGAAAACTATATGGCCCCGTTCCACCATCTGCCGTCAGCGTCACCGAGCCGTAATCGTTCGACGCATTTCCGCCGGGCAGATTAGCGGGGCTTACAATGATTGTTGGCGGCTCAATTGCCACCGTGTACTGGAGTTCGCCCGTAAACCCGTTGGTATCGGTTGCTCTGACTGTGAATGTGTATGAGCCCGCCGCGGTCGGCGTGCCCGAAATCTGGTCGCCAGCCAGAGCAAGCCCGGCAGGCAACGTTCCTGCAACCACCTGATATGTGTAAGGTGCCGCGCCGCCAGATGCCGAGAGCGTTGCCGGACCATAAGCGTTGGAAGCTTTTCCGTCAGGCAGGTTGGCAGGTGCAACTGTAATGACCGGTACGGGAACTGCGACCGTGTATTGCCGTTCACCGATAAAGCCATCTGTATCCGTTGCCCTGACAGTGAAGGTAAAGCTTCCCGTGGCATTCGGTGTGCCGGACAACAGACCCGCAGACGATAGGACAAGACCGCCTGGAATGCTGCCGGAAGCAAGGCTGAAGCTGTAAGGGGCCGTGCCACCGTTGGCGCTGCTTGCCGCTATTGTCTGGCTATAGGCTTGTCCAAAAACACCATCAGGCAGTGTCTCCGGGGTGATGTCGACCTGTACTGTCGTGCAGGTAAGGGCGAGATTGGTCACGTCAGCATTCGAAATGGTGCCGGATGAGGGCACGAGCGTACAGACTTGCCCATCCGGAGCCAACAATACCCGTGCATTCCAGCCTGCACCATCTGGCACACTGTTGGTGAAGGCAAAACTCGCGCTGCCTGCAGGCACATCAATTGTCTGGACGCTTGCTGGACTTGTCGTGGCAAGTTCGAGACGTGCCGTACCATTTAAGCTGCTTGCTGTGCCGCTAATCACAAATGCCGGTGTGGCGAAGCAGATTAATGCCGAACCGTCACCGGAATTTGCACCATTCACGATTGAAACCGATTGCAATGGTCCTGGACTTGATAAACCGCCACCACCACCACCGCCGCCGCCATTCCAGTTCTGTTGGCAGCCAGTTGTGCCCACACCTGCGCCACCACCGCCACCACCGATAGTGTTACCGCCACCACCGCCACCCCCAAAGCCAGCGCCAGCAAATGAACCTGAGAAATTATTCGATCGTCCACCCTGCCCGTTCGCTTGACCGGGCGTAGCGGGAAAGCTGCCACATCCGGCACCTATGACGCCGCCCGTACCGGGCGAACCGCCGCCACCGCCAAATGGCCCTGGTCCTCCGGGCACTGTAGCACCCGCTGAGCCCAAGGCACCGCCAGCACCGCCGTCACCACCCCTGATAACATTGGCGGTGCTCCAGCCAGCATTACCGCCACCGCCACCGCCCGCGGCAATCGCTATCCTGCTGCCGCCTAAACTCAGGTCAGTTCCGCCACCACCAATGCCGCCATCACCACTGCCACTTGTACCTCCAGGGTTAACCGCAAGCGAAGCTCTGCCGCCGACGCCGACCGAAAGGACATCACCAGGGGATACACTTAATCTGCCGCTGACACGACTTCCAAGGCCACCTGCCCCGCCGGGGCTTAACGGGCTGCCACCTATCGTTCCAGCTCCGCTTTTACCGTCGCCGCCTTGTGCGCCAATCAGGTGAACTGTGATCGAACTGACACCGCTAGGGACGACAGTTGATTGTGAACCACCTGTAAAACTGAAGGAACGGCTTGTCTCGTTAGGCGCGCAAGTCTGCGCAAATGCGGATGGGGACCATCCAACACCTAACGAAAATAACATTGCGCTCATGACAAGAGAGTAAAAACGCAAAAATACTTTCGAATACATGACGCCCCCCAGCGTATTTTTGATATTTCCCCCATAACTTCATAGCAAATCCACTGCAATAATAATTTTTAAAACTAATCACTATTTCTTAGTTCATTTAAACTCTAGCGAAAGATTCAGACAAAAAACGACATTTTATTGAATTATTTATTGAACCGATAACTATACGATACATGGCGCCATTATTATAAATACGAAATTCTTTAAGATGATTTTTGCTGACTAAATTCGTCATCAAAGCTTGCAATACAAAGATATTTTTGAAAAATACTGTAGATTCTATCACTAGAAATAATATAAATATTTCAAAATAAACCATATGCGTCTCAAATAATCAAAACTTCTGCTTGGCGAATCGCTAGCCAAGCTATTTTGCGTCCTATTTTCAACGGTTCTCGTCCCAGTTTCTTAAGGCTGTAGCTTGGCCGGGAAAAGACGTTTGCAGCCCCGTTGAGGAACACACGCAGCGTTGGCGCAAGACGCAGGTTGGTTGTAAAAATTGTGTTGACCGTTTTTAATGGTGAAGCGAAACTTACGATCCAAAACAATGCGGGAGGAAAGCGATGGATGAGACTGACCGTTGGCGGCACATGGCAGTCGCACCGAAAGACGGCCGCAGAATCCTCGTTACAATACGCCCATCAGAACAGGGGGCAGCAGAAGTTGATCTCGCCTATTGGTCGAACGGCGATCAATTTGGCCCGGAAGGATGGCGAGCCTCGGACTCGTCGCCCGGCAGGCTCGTTGAATATGCCGAGCCTGAATTGAAGTGCTGGATGCCAATGCCGACTGCCAATCTTGGTGGCAGCTCCATGCCATCACCCTGGGAAGGCGATGACGCCCAGCAGCTGGACGGAACAGGGATTTGAAATCAGCTTGACAGGCGCTCACTCACATTCCGTTGCGACCAGATCTGTTTGTTGACGAGGTGAGCATCAGCGGTGTGATAATCATCAAGTCAAGCGGGTGCTCAGTAATTTCTCACCGGTCATCACCACCTTCGTAGCAGATTTCCTTGCCAATCCTGCTGCATTGATTCGACCAAGGTCCAATTGGCATTAGAACTCAAATTCGGGCAAGGCCACGCGACTGGCTTATTATCACTTCGAACAAATCGGGAGAATGACCGCGATGGCAAGGATACTCGGCTACATCGCCACAAGCCTGGACGGCTTCATTGCGACGGAAGATGACAGTTTGGATTGGCTTTTCAGGTACAACGATATTGATTTCGGTGAGTTCGATTACACGTTGTTTCTCAATCGGATCAAAACCATAGTCATGGGGCGTAGTACTTACGATTTTATAGCAAATGACCCGACTCCCTGGGCTTACGGGAACCAGAAAGTTTTTGTCGTCACTTCCACCCCAATTCAAAACCCGAAGGGGCAGATTGAGATCCGCAACGAGGTCGACGGCCTGATCTCGGAACTAACGGCCTTGGAAGATGGCGATGTCTGGCTTATGGGCGGGGGGAAATTACAGATGACCTTCTTGGAGAAAGGCGCTCTGGATGAGATTGAAATCTACGTCATGCCTGAAATTCTAGGCGGAGGGCGTCCATTATTTCCTGCAAAGGGGCACCGCGAAAGTCCGACATTGCTCAGTGTGCATGCTCTTGAGCGAGGTTGCGTTCGTCTGCAATACTCATTCAGATAAGTCAGCGCGAAACGTGCGCTACGCTGGCCAACACTATACAATGGGGATGTGCAAAGGTGGATTCCAATCTTATTGACAATCTGATCGCAGCAGTGCCCCGCGCCTTCGCGCTTCGCTCCGCACTGGAACTTGGCATTTTCACCCGTCTGGGTAACAATTCATTGACAGCGGAGAGCCTCGGAACCGCACTGAATATTGATCCTGACCGTCTTTCACGACTCCTTTACGCGCTTGCCAGCATTGGACTTCTCGAAGTCTGGGAGGGTCAATTCAGAAATGGAGCGGAAGCGGCAGCCTTTCTTGATGCGTCCAAGCCTGCCTATCGTGGTGGCGATCATGAGTTGCTGCGCGAACTCTGGGAGGCTGACCTGCTGACCGCAGAATCGCTGCGACAGAACCATCCGGCTGCGCTGCACGATTTTTCCGAAGCCGGACCGGAATCCGCAGCTGCCTTCAGCCGCATGCTCGCGCCTGGCGGAGTAATTTTCGGTCGTCATCTGGCTCAGGAGATTGACCTTTCGACAATCGGCTCCGTGATCGACATCGGCGGAGGTTCCGGGACCATTCTTGTCGGTCTTCGCGAACGGCATCCGCATATTGCAGCGACGTTAATGGAACTTCCAACTGTGGCAGCAGTCGCGCCTATGATCCTGTCGGAATATGGTGCCGATGACGTTATCGTTGAGGAAGGTGACATAACAGTCGCGCCATCTACCGGACAGCATGATCTGGCGATTTTGAAAGCTGTTGTTCAGGTTCTCCCACCGGAGCAGGCACGTAGTTCGATTCTGAACGCGGCACGTTGCCTTAGACCAGGAGGCAAGATCGCAATTGCCGGACAAGGCGTCGTTGATGACGACCGCCTCGGTCCAGCGGAAGGCGTCTTTCTGAATCTGACCTTTTTGAACCTCTATCGCCATGGCGAGGCTTATACCGAAGGGCAATATCGCGGGTGGATGACCGAGGCCGGTTTCCGCGATATCGTCAGATCGCGCCTGCCGGATGGCAGTACATTGTTTCGCGCGCATCTTGCAGGTTGATCATGACCGGAGCCGCTATCCAACCTTAAATTTGCAGTATGAGTGGCTTATGATCTGAGATCTCAGGATGATCGACAACCTGAAAGGAGACGATTTCAACCGCTTCGTTGACAAACATGTAGTCGGCAAATCGTCCATCTTTTCCATAATGGGAAGTGCGGGTGCCAGGAAAATTGTTCCCGGTTACAAGGTCCCTCAACCCTATTGCGGCAAGTACATCAAACGTCTGGCTGCCCGGTTCGATATTGAAATCGCCACAGATGACAAGCCGATCTCCTTCTTCTGCAGTGCGAAGAACCATCTCGGTCAGGCGGCTTGCCTGACTGAGACGTTCAGGCGTATCCATTTTACCGCGAGGGTCTCGCAGCCCGTGCATATGTGCGATTGTGATCGGCCAGCGCCTTTCAGAATCGTAGAGCCGGACAGCATGTGCATTGCGCGACCGTGGGTGCTCTCCATAACCATCAGCCGAGAAGCTTTTGTGCACAAAAGCTTGCGTCTGCGCGATAATTGGAAAATCCGATCGCACAAAAGTCGCCAGCCCCCATTGCGATGGGATTGCCTTATTGCCATCCCACAAAGCACCTTGTGCTGCCGGGCAGAAGGCGGCCACGTGGTGCGGCAGAGCTTGTGACACTTCGAGGAAAAGATTGGCACGCTGGGGAAGTGGACGCTCACCATCCCGGTATTCCAACCAGTCTTCGGTTGCCGCCGGTGTATGCACCACTTCCTGAAGGCAGAGAACGTCAGGAGCCGACCGGCGAATATAATCAAGCAAACCTTCATGAAGCGCTCCGCCCCAGCCGTTCAGGCACATGATACGCACAATCTGACTCCAGCAGGTTTAATAGATCACACAATACCGTTTTACCCACCGGCGAACTATATGCTCAAGGAGAGCGCGACCAGCAGACAAGCCAGTGTAAGAGTGAAAATGACAACAGTGAAGCTTGGGTGATGAGAATTTTGGTGCTTTCCAACAGGTCTGAAATGCTGTTTCGGCTCAGACTGCAGCACAAGCAATATGACAACTATCACAGCTATGAAATATGTCAGGTCGAGCATCTGAAACCACCTCTTGCCGTCAATTGGTGACCTGCCAGCTTGCTGCCAGAATGAAAGTTACGAAAACCATTATCACTGCCCAAATGCGCAGAGTGTCTGCCGAGCCTGCATGCGCAGAAGTGCGGAAGCGCCTAACCCGCACAGATACAGATTCTTTACCAGCAATTTTACAACGCTGAAGCACTGCCCACTCCTATCGGATTCCATCGACAACACCTTTACGTCGTCAAAGCTTCCACTGGCGTCATGGTAAAATGCGGCGGCGTATTTTTTCGATGGGATAAATTCTGCCGGATGTAAGATTATTATAAGGATTTGCAGTTGAGACGAACGCCGATGTGCCGCGCTCAATCTGTGAGCATTCCCAAATTTAACGACTGGTTTGCTGGTTATTACAACGTTATCCGTAGATAAATAGCCACTTGACCTGTAAGAGTGAGATAACCCCATCGAGTGGCGGTCGGTGAGACTTCCATCTGAGACCCAAACGGCGGGGTATCCGGACTTCCTCATACAGCGTGCACCATCATGAAAAGCAAGACCTTGGGATATGTTTTTGTCTTGCTGGCCATCACCATATTTGCTGCTCAGGATGGGTTCACCAAATTGCTTAGCGACCGATATCCACCATTGATGGTCACGATGGTGCGCTTTTGGGCCTTTGCATTTTTTGTGATTGCACTGGCGGCGGCATCTCCGGCTGGCCTGAGGGGGGCGATGATAACAAAGCGACCGTTGTTGCAGATCGCGCGTGGGCTCCTTCTTGTTGGTGAGATTGTCCTGGTGGTCTTTGCTTATATGACCGCTGGTCTGGCGATGAGCCAGGCAATCCTTCAGGCAGCGCCTCTTCTGGTCACGATACTCTCGGTTCCCTTTCTGGGGGAAAAAGTCGGATGGCGGCGCGGAATAGCCATCTCTGTCGGTCTCTTTGGTGTTCTGGTGATCCTCAACCCTGTAAATGTCCATTTTGACGTATCGTTGCTTCTCCCACTCACAGCGGCATTGATCTACGCGATCTACAGCGTCGCGACCCGCGCGGTCAGCCGGTACGATTCCTCGGTGACGAGTGTCTTCTATGCCGGTCTTGCCGGCGCAATTGCCATCTCTCTAATCGGCCCGTTTTACTGGCAGCCGATAGTAATATCCGATTGGCTTCCTATGGGTGCTCTTTGCGTGTGCGGCGCAATAAGCCACTATTTCCTCATCAAGGCATACAGCTATCTCGAAGCTGTCGAAGTGCAGCCTTTGACATATATACAGCTCGTTCTTAGCGTCGGGGTTGCTGTAGTCTTCTTCGGTGAGGTGGTGACCTGGAACATGGCTATCGGAGCCACAATAGTGGTCGGTGCCGGTCTTTTCACCGTACGGAGAGAGCACCAGCTGGAGCGGCGAAAAGGAATGATAAAACGTTGAGCTTTAGCGCTCGATGAACGCAGTTATGCTTGCTTCTTCAGCATCAAGATCAGAAAGTATGGCCCTCCGATAAAGGCGGCAAGCAGGCCCGCTGGTATTTGCCAAGGAAACAGCAGCATCCGGCCGAGCCAGTCCGCGCAGATGAGTATAATTCCCCCCAAAAAGGCCGATACATAAATCTGCGGCAATGCCCTGTGAAACCCCATCACGCGTGCGAGATGGGGAGCCATCAAGCCGACGAAGCTCAGGGGGCCGATGAGCAATGTCGCTACCCCTGCCGGAATCGCTGCAAGAACTATGAGGATCAGGTTCACACGCCATGGCTGCAGACCCAGCGCATTGCTGCTCGCTTTGCCCAGCGGTACAATGTCGAGCCATCGCGTGGTCAATGGAACAACAGCAAGCAGGCCCAGCGCTGTTGCGCATGAAATTACAGCATCTGCCAATGTCGAACGGTAGGTCGAGCCGGACATCCACGCCAGTAAAAACTCGATACGCTGATCGCCGGAAGCAATGAACAAAGCTGCAAATGATGAGGCGATAGTTGCAAGAGATACTCCAGCCAGCAGCAGTCTGTCGCCGGAAAAATGCAACCGGCCCGACGTAAGCAAAATGAGAAGCAAGGCTGTGAATGAGCCCGCGAGTGCGGCTGCGAACATCATGGGCCGGTCTATGCCGATGGTGAAGAACATCACTGTGAGTACGCCGATAGTGGCACCGCCGGAGATTCCCATCACCTCGGGCGCTGCCATGACATTGGTTGTCATGCGCTGCATCAGCATTCCGGACATGGCCAGCATGGCGCCACAACCCAGCGCAGTCAGCACGCGAGGTCCGCGTAAAGGCAGCAGCATTTGCATTTCCGTTGGCGGCGACCAATTCCATGTGCCACCGCTGCTTCGACCAACCATGAACGCAATGACCATAGCAACGGCAAAAACAATTGCACCGACTGGAATAAGTTGCCGGAGGCTTTGACGCTTTGAGGGCTTCAGCCCAACCTGCCCTTGTTCTGGCACCGTACGCAGACTTGCGATCATCACAAGAAGGAGCGGCGCACCCAAAATTGCTGACGCCGTTCCTGTCGGGATTTCTGACGAGAACGGCACGATCTGCACAAGACAGTCAGTCAACCACAGGAGTGACGCTCCTGCCAAAGGTGCAAAGGTCAAGCGTTGCCGCAGGCTTCGCGCGCCGGCCAAGCGTATCAGAGCGGGTGCGACAAGAGCGATGAAACTGATTACGCCTGCATAAGCGACGACAGCCGTGCTGATGAGCACCGCAAGACCCAGCGCAGCAGCGCGCACTGTCGAAGGTTTTGCACCCAGATTCTGTGCTGAACCATCGCTCAGCTCCAAAAGAATGAGCGGTCGCAAAAGAAAAGCTGCGGAGCCCACACCTGCGCAAAGCCAAATGACCAGAGCGATCACCGCAGTATCACTATTTTGCACCAGCGATCCGCTTTGCCAGATGAAAAGCTCCTCGGAATATTCACGGTTGATAGCCATGAGTAATGTGCTTGCAGAACTGCAGGTAAGGCTGATGATAAGTCCGGCGATAATGAGCGCTGTGGGTGAAAACCCGCGACGGGCTACAAGCAGAAATATAATGGCAGTTGTCGTAACGCCTCCCGCAAGGGTAATCCACACCTTGCCCCATTCCAGAAGCCACGGCGAGTATAGCGTTGCAACGGTCAATGCCAGACTGGCACCGGCATTGGTCCCGATCGTTGTAGGCTCAGCCAAAGGATTTCGCAAAACGTGCTGGAGAATTGCGCCTGTCAAGCCCAACGCCGCACCTATCAGCGGCGCGATGAGGACACGGGGAACCATTGCGTGACGAAACAGCAACTGGCGAGAATCGTCCAGATCAGTTGCATTTAATGCCGTCCACCACATGTCCAACGGCAACTGTTTATTCAAGGCAAGAAAGCTGAGTATGGCTGCGAAAAGTGCCGGGACTGATACCACGATGCATAGTCGGCGGCGCTGTATAAGCGCAAAGGGCAATTTCATGTTGCGGCCACCAGCGTGGCAAATCGTTCGGCTGCACGCAGCCCGCCAAATGGCCAGATTGGCGCTATCCGGATGACCTTGCCATTTCGGACGCAAGGGAGATTATTCCACAAAGAGCTTTGATTGATCCGGATTTGTACGTGGGCGGGTATTGGATCGAGCGAGATGATGGTGGCATCTCCAACTGACACAAGCTGCTCGATTCCAACCTGTGCAAATCCCCAGGAATTGGTTGCACCTTCCCACGCATTGATCAGGCCGAGCTGGTTCATGACATCTTGAAACAGCCCGCCCCCGCCATAAATCCGCACATGCCGGTCATCGAACATGCTGACGACGCATATTGGCCGGTCGGCCTTCGGTTGAAGTTTAGTGCGTGCCATCGAGATTGATGCCTTAACAGTTGCAATGAGCTGTTCTGCCTCGTTTCGCCGGCTCAACAAATTTCCAAGCTGCAAGGTTTCGTCTACAGCCTGTTTAAATGGCGTTGAGGTTCCGTCGTAAAAGGGCACATTGAAGGTCGGGGCAAATCTTGTGAAATCAGCCTGATCCAGTCCATAACCGTAAGCACCAGCGATGAGATCGGGTTTTAACTCTGCGAGCAGTTCCAGATTGGGCTCACTGCGTGATCCCAGATCAAGTGTTGTAACAGGGAGTGCAGGGCTGACAACCCAGTCGCGATAGCCTGCTATATCACCCACAGCAACTGGTAGAATCCCCAGCGACAAAAACATTTCCGCAGATGTCCACTCTAAACATACGACGCGTTTTGGCCTTGCGGGAGAGGAAGCAGAAGAAGTTCCTCTCATCCACGACAATGCCAATCCCGCCAGACAGGCTCGCCTTGTAATCGGCAGTGACAGCACTGGTATCACAGCTCGATCTACCAGCTGTATTTCACGCTACCTGTTACCCGCCGCCCCTCACCGTAAAAGCAGCCGAAGCTTTCGGCAAAGCAGGAAGCTACATAGGTTTTATCGAACAAATTGCTGGCGTTGATTTGCAGCTCGACATTTTTCCAATTGTAGCTGACAGCCGCGTCAACCAGCGTAACGGCTGGCACTTTGAAACTGTTGGCGTCGTCTCCATATGTCGACCCTACGTAACGGACGCCGGCGCCCAAGCCGAGCCCTTCGAGAACACCGCTTTGAACCTTATAATTCGCCCAAAGCGACGCGCTATGCGTCGGCACACCAAAAGGTGTGTTACCTTCATTATTCGCTGCATCATCAATGCTGGTGGCTTTTGATATCTCAGTGTCGAGATAGGTATATGCAAGGCGCAGATCGATACCGGAATCAAGGCTGGCAACACCCTCCAGCTCAATACCGCGGGACCGGATTTCGCCTGTTTGCGTTACATCGTCGGGGCGACCTACTCCGCCATAACGTGGAACATTTCCTCGGGTGAGGTCGAATGCAGACAAGGTAATGAACGAGTTCCAGCCATCAGGCTGATATTTTATGCCTATTTCGTATTGCTTGCCGGTTTCGGGTACAAAGACATTGCCGTTACTGTCGATTCCGGGGATCGGCTGAAACGATTCCGAATAGGCGGCGTAAGGTGCCAGCCCGTTATCCGCCAGATAGACCAATCCTGCGCGACCGGTAAAAGCCGTCTCCTTTTGTTTGTAATTACCTTCAAACGGATCTTCGACAGTGTTGTTTGACCAGTCGTGCCGACCACCCAAGGTCAGACGCCATTTATCGAAAGCGATTTGGTCCTGAACATATATGCCGACCTGCCGCTGCAAGGTGTCGGTATCCTGATAAGGAACCAGTTCACCGATGGTCTTGCCATATTTGGGATTAAAAATATCATCTATCGGATCAACAGAACCCTCCGCTCCATAATCATTATAGCTGTAGCGCGTGAAATCCACGCCAATGAGCAATGTATGGTCGAGTTTGCCTGTATCGAAATTCGCCTGCGCTTGCGTGTCGATAGTCACGCCCTGGTTCTTTGATCCACCGGCGTCCGCATAGCGATCATAGGTGTGTCCGTCTTCCCGCAGTCCACCGCCAAAAACACCCTCTTCGTAGTGTTTCAGCCATACGTAGCGTGCATTCTGCTTGATCTTCCAAGTCTCATTAAAGCGATGTTCAAATTCATAACCGATCGACGCCTGCGTATTGTTGTAGGTATCAAAATCTGGCTCACCGACGAACATGCTGGAGGGTAGCTTCTTGCCACCTGGCCCCGGAAAGACTGTGCCTTTGGCTGGCAGATATTGCATAGCCCAACCGGAGCGATCACGCTGATAATTGGCAAGAACCGTCAGACTGGTATCCTCATCAGGCTTCCAGCTGATGGATGGTGCAATGAAAATGCGATCATCATCTACGAAATCAATTTGGGTGTCGCCTTGGCGAACCAGACCAACCAGCCGATATGACAGGTCGCTGTCTGGCGCAATCTTGCCGCCAAAATCGAATTTTCCCTCGTAACGATTGAAGTTTCCAACGCCGAACGAGACTTCACTGATACGTTCATCAGTGGGCCTTTTACTGACATAATTAATGAGGCCGCCCGGGCTGTTTTGCCCATAAAGAACTGATGCTGGTCCACGCAGGATTTCGTAGCGTTCAGCACCATAGGGATCAAGGCCGGTAAACAGCGCGTAGTTACTTTCTTTTAGCTGCAAACCATCACGATAAAACACGCCATTTGCGTTCGATATGCCCCGTAATTGCACACCCAGCCCACGATTGTCAGTGCCATAAAGATCGCCGCTGGCTCCCGGCGTGTAACGCAGAACGCCGTTGAGACTTTCAACATTCTGCTTATCCATTTGGTCCCGAGCTATAACGGAAATGGACTGGGGCGTTTCGATGATGGGAGTATCGGTTTTCGTGCCAGCAGCGCTTCGGCTGGCAACGTAACCGTCTACAGGCCCCCACGCACTTTCAATGCGCGATTTGATGGTAATCGGGTCGAGAAGAATGGAGCCCTCTGACGAAGGAGCAGCGGCAGTAGACGCTGTTGTTTCGACGAGTGTCACCGTGTTGGCATTGGTGAAGCGATAGCTCAGGCCTGTTCCAGCCAGCAGCTTGGATAGTGCGGTTTCTTTCGCAAAGCTGCCAGACAAGCCGGGTGAGTTGCGCCCCCGAGTCAGATCCGCCGCGTATAAAACCTGAATGTTGCTGCGGTCACCGAAAAGCGTCAGTGCTCTACCGAGAGATGTGGCAGGAATTGAGTAGCTTATTTGGCCCGCGGATTGCTGCTGAGCAAGTGCAGGTGAACCGGCCGACAATGCGATGGGCGAGACAAGAAGTACGGAACACAATCTATACAATATAGGCCCGAATGCTCCTGATGCACGTACCCCAAACCTCAGCATGCCAACCTCGCGGAAATGAAAAAGATCAATGGCGCAAAACGCCTGTTAATGGCATGACGAGTCTCGATGAGGAGCACCTCACCTAAACATGAAAAAAAATATCATAATATCAGAACTAGCAATCAGGCGGGGCGCAGCAGTATCAGATAACGAGTCAATCTAATGGTTCGCACAGGCAGTGTTTCAGTGATTGCATTCAGAACGCCATCGGGATTGCGGATGTCGAAAATGCCGCTAACCCGCAAATCCAGCAAACTCCTGTCCGTGATGCGGATTGTGCCGCTGCGATAACGATTCACGTCTGCGATGACACGGCGCAAAGGCTGATCTTCAAAAATCAATTTGCCCCAGAGCCAGCCTGTTTCTGCAGCAAGTGTCTCTGTTTGGATATCGCTTAAACGCCCCTCCCGGTAGGAGACACTCTCTCCTGCCTCGATACGGGTATGCGCAGCTCCCCTCTCAGGGACAACGGATACTGCACTTTCCTGCACGGCAATGGTGACATACTCATCCGTCAAATGCACGACGAACTGCGTACCCAATGCAGTTGTGCTGCCTTCACCGGCATCGACTGTAAACGGGCGCTGTGAATCCTTGGCAACCGTGAAAAAGGCGCGGCCACGCTGTAAAGTGACCCAACGCAACGATGAGCTGTAATCGACGGACAGAGCGCTGTCCGCATCCAGATTGACCACGCTACCATCAGCCAGCGTTATCATTTTCACTTCGGATATGCCCGTGTAGTGGTCGCTTGCAAGAATATCCGGAAGACCATTCCAGGCAATGATACCGCCTGCAATTCCCAGAGTTGCGCCGCCTAAGAACAGCCTACGATTCACAAAGCCCCTCGGCGCGTACTGAATAGCTTGTACAAGTCGTGGGTCGCGAATTCTGTCGGCATCCGCCCACACGTCAGCCAGTATTTTATACTCTGCCCCGTGCAGCGGATCAGCGGCAAGCCATGCCGCAAGTTCTTGCTGATCATCAGCCGTGGCATCGCCGGAGTTCATCCTGACGAACCATGCCAGTGCCGTATCGCGAGCGATCTGCCTGATTGTTGAGTTGCTGCTTTGAGTCATTTACTACCGATTTAAAATGGAATGCAGCGCACCTTGCGGCCACTCCTGAACTGTAAGACGGATGGCGAGCGTACTATCCTCACTACCATCGAATATTAATCCAGAAGATCACTCATGCGGTCCCGACAATGGGCGAGCGCCTTCATGACATGCTTCTCCACCATACTTCGGGAAATATTTAACTCACGGGCAATATCAGCGTGCCCGCGACCATCGAATTTGTGCATGAGGAAAACTTCGCGGCATTTTTCGGGAAGCTCGGCAATCGTCTGCTCAAGAATGGTCAAGCGCTGCCGATAGTCGATTATCTTGTCCGGCAGGGGCGCATCCAGCACCTGATCTGCAGGTTCGGCTGAACTGAAATAGCGTGCACGAGATGTTTCACTTCGCAGATGATCTATCGCGACATTGTTGGCGACGCGAAAAACATAAGCGCGTGCGCTGTGAACCTGTGTGTCAGAGGGTACATGTTGCAGGCGCAGATAGGTGTCTTGCACCGCATCCTTGGCGGATGCCGCATTGCCGAGTTTTCTCGTCAAGTGTCGAAGGAGCTCGCCATAATGCGACGTAAGAGCGCCGAGCAATGAATCTTTTGCGTCCACGACCATGTTAAACCCGGCGATACATTCAATGATGCCCGGCAACCAACTGCAAGTTGCGGACGATTGTTTCTAGGTGTCTTTGCAGGCCAAGTAAAGTCAGTTCGGGTGTGAAGGTTTTGTATGGCAATCCATCGACAGGCGTCATCACGACCGTCGATGGATTTGTGTTGCGGAGTTTGTAGCGACCTAGAATGCAATCCCCAATCTCGCATTGAAGCCATGCTGCTGGGCATCATTTCCTATCTGACCCTGATAGGAAATGCCAAGCTTGGTTGCGCTGCTGATATTCCAGTCGAAACCAGCCTCGACAAGTGCCGTGTCCTTGTCAATCGGAGCGCCGTCAACGGCAAAAGCTTCAGAACCGTTGAACGCATGCGCGGCCGTTGGTTCGACATCGCCAAATGCGTGCCGCCAGCCCAGCGTACCGTTCAGCGAGCCCGTCATATTGCCGAGTTCCACTGGGGTGGAGGCGCGGAGCCCCAGCGTCGTGTATGTGACATCTGACTTGTCCCTGTTGCCGTGCAGCCCGGCTATACCGTTTTCGTCGTATCCATCCGTACGGAGATTGACATAGGCAATCCCGGCAAATGGTTCGAACGACGCCTGTCCGGCATGGAATGTATAGCTTGCCTCGCCAAAAACCTGAAGTGATCGAGCGTCATAGGAAGATGAAGCATGATCGGCCAACCCGGTGAACTCAATATTCCTCGATACGTCAATGCTGTGCCAGCTATGAGCAACACCAAAACGCAAACCGAGGTCTCTGACCTTGGCACCGGCATATGCGGCAACAGTGTAGCTATCAATGTCAGCGGAGGATGAGCGTCCCTTGGCGTCGAACGACGAATTTCCATACCCGGCCAGAGCGCCAACGCGCCATATCTCGTTGATAGCCGCATCGCCGCCAATAAACAGACCACCGGCATCACGCTCAAGTTTTACCGAATTGTTGTTCCCGTCGGCGCTTCCCCAAGCGCCATATGCCCTTCCCCATACGGCAAACCTGTCCGTGTCTGCCTGGACTGATTGTGCTCCATCCGGCCCGTAAGACAGGACCGGAGCGGAAGGCGAGCCTGCATCGCCAAACGCAGCACGAATGCGATCATTGACCGCATCACGCGCAAAGTGACTTTCGTCGATAAGCGCACCTTTTAATGAAGCATGGATTTCACCTGAAAGCGCATCATACGCAGTGCGGGAGTCGCCTTCGTTGAGAACCAGCAATCTATTGTACAGAGCAAGCGATGAACCGGACTGATCAAGCGTGTCCAGCGCCCGTGCAGTGGCAATCTGGTTATCAGAAATTGCAGTTGCTTCAAAAACAACTGGCGTTTCCGGCTCGGGTTCCGGCTCAACAACAGGAGGTTCCGGCTCAGGCTCAACAACTGGCGGCTCGGGCTCGGGGTTCACTCCTTTGAGGCCGATGTTAAGTTTCACGTCTTTGCTGCCGTAAGTGAGATCAAGATCCAGAAAGGCAGATTGGGTTATCGCCCTGTTGAATGCACCATTCACACCGCCTTGGGCAGTCAGGATCGTATACTTTTTTCCATCCTGATAGCTGGTTTCCGGATCAAGCGCTGCCACAACAACATCACCGCCATTGATGTGTGCAATCCCACCAACCCGCGTAAGATCGCTCGTTCCATCTCCGGAAATTTCCAGCGCATAGCGCGAGCCACGCTCCATGAGCAGGTTGCCGGTAATGTCCAAGGTTCCTATTGAATTGCCCGGAGACAGGACTGCGCCAGAACCAACTGTCAAACCACCTAATGTACCGGAGCCGCCAAGCGTGGTGCCCTCATCCAGTGCGACATTACTTGCAAGGCTCGCCTCCGGGTGCTCGCTGTCACCAACGACCAAACTACCTTCCTTGACCAAAGTTGCGCCGCTGTAGCTGTTCTGACCATTGAGAACCAGACCGCCGGCACCCGACTTTATCAAGCCACCTGTGCCTTCAATCGCTCCATTATAGCGCGTATTGACGGCCTGATTTATTGTGAGCGATCCATCACCAAGATCGACTTTTCCGCCCTTGCCGGAGAACACGGAAGCCGTCAGATCAAATCCGTTCAGATCAAGCGTGCCACCATCGACCGAATAGATGGTGTTATCGATAAAGCCACCTTCAATTGCACTTTGAAGCACACCGTCTTCGACGAATGTTCCTCCGTCGTAACTATTAGCCGCCGAAAAAACCAGCGTACCGGCGCCTTTCTTGGTAAAACTACCAACGCCGCTGATCTCCTGATCGACAGACACGACATTGCCGGCATCCGCAATATCGATCCACCCGGCCTGGTCCAGCAAAATCCGCCGATCAATGCTGTCCATGGTCTGTCCTGCAACCTTCAATCCGCCGTTGGCAAGCCTCAGTGCTGCCTGACTTCCACCCAAAGCCGCATCCTCGTCAATAATGATTGTGCCACCGTCTTTCACGAGCGTTTCACCAATGAAAGAATGATCGTCGATACAGTAATCCTTGATGGCCTGTTGGAAACGCTCGTCGCTACTCTTGCAATCCAGTAGTGTCTGCTTTTCTTCTAGCGTCAGACCCGCCAATATCGGATTACCATCGGCATCGGCGATCTGTCCGAGATATATGTCGTTGCGATTGTTGTTACGCGTCAGGTGAAACTCTTTGTTACGCTCGGCGAATTTATAGGCGTCCTTTCCCCATACCAGGCGCGTCTTTTCCGCACCCTTGTCCTGATATGTCTGTAATTGAGGTCCAATCCAGCGTAGCTCCTGCGCGACAGGTTCGTGGTCAGAAAGTGATCCGCCGGACGGCAAGTGGGCATTGTCGGAAAGGTTGCCGGTGTAATCGCCACTGTCCGCAATTTCCGCCCACTTGGCAAAGGGGCGCGACATCATGATGTGATCAATGGTTACGCGATCCCAGCTTTTCCAGATGTTGGTTGCGTCTTCGCCATCGCTCGTCCATGTCGAGCGCCCGTCTCCAACTGTACTTGGTTGGAATTGTTCACGGTTCCGCTCAAGCTGGAAAAGCTGGTATTGCTTTTTCAAAATATTGAGAGTGACGGGTGTATTGCTGAGGACAGGATAGAGTTCGTCTTGCAGGCCTATATCTTTTCCAGATTTCAGGCCATTTTCCAAAGCCTGCCCCCATTGGGCCCAGGATAATGAATCAATATTTCTTCCCGGGAATTCGTCTTGAATTGCCTGCCGGTATTTATTTTCGTCTGCAAGTGCCAGATATTCATAAGCCAGTTTTCTGTATAACGGATTTTGGCCAACACCTTTAATCAGCAAGATTTGTTGATCGATGCTGTGCAAACCTCTTTCTGATACATCACCCGCATTGAAATCACCCAATATCACAGTGGGAATGGCACTTTCAGCACCAGCACTGACGAGCTCCCTCGCTTCGTTTATGCGATTATCCGGTTCGTCATAATAGTTCATATGAACGCTGTTTACGATTGTATCGGGAAAGCCATTGCCCGGCTTTATGCGGATTTCGTCACCGGGAAGATTGTCAAATGGCACTGAGGAGAAAATACTGCCGCTACCCTTTCCACCTTCGTCGGGATTCTTCTGGGCCGTTGTGAAACTTTGCTGTTTGCGGGGAATACTGTTGAGCACATCAAGCGTATTACTGGAAAACGCATCGGCAACATTCTGTCCTTTAAACAACTTGTCATTATTGTTGAGTTCAGGAAGAACCAACACATCCGGCGACACATCGCGAAGGAGTTTCTGCATTGCTTCGGAATAGACAAGTTTGCCTGCCTGCTTTTGCGCCTGATCCCATATTTTGGAGTTTTCCCCCAGGTTCCAGATATTGAATGCCATGAACTTTACGGAGTGGTTTGCTTCCTGCGAGGATGCAGGCGTGGCAAATGCCAGAAGGGATGCTGCGCTTACCCCCAACATTAACCTGCCAAGTGTCGAGTTCTTTTTCATGCCATATGCAATCATAACAGTCCCCTCTTTCACTCTAACGCCGATGGTCAAAATGTACGTTTTCATACATTAATGGATATATATGTCAGTTTGACAACATGGTTGTGTTAAGTTGCGTGCATTTGTTATAAAATTCAGCAGGTTTGGGGGTTTTCGTGGGCAATACGGACATGAATGAAGAGGGCAAAAAGCAGCGGCGTCAGGCCGCGCTCATTCATTACATTGAGCAGAACAACTATATTTCCGTGGAGGAAATCACCGAACTTTTTTCTGTAACCACTCAGACAGCTCGCCGCGACGTCATCGCATTGGAGGCGATCGGCAAGATAAGGCGGCTGCATGGCGGAGCAGCAAGCATAACGTCGATTGATCCTCTTACATATCGTGCAAGACGTGTGGAAAACGCGGCGCAAAAGGCCAGAATTGGTAAGATTGTCGCTGATATCATTCCGGATGGTGCTGCGCTTTTTATCGATACGGGCACGACATGTGAGGCAATCGCGACAGCCCTCGCGAGTCGGCGCGATTTGAGAATCGTCACCTATAGTCTGAGAGTTGCGACCATATTGTGCGAAAGCCCGACCTTTACGGTTGCTGTTCCAGGCGGCTTTGTGCGGTCAATTGATGGCGGCGTTTTTCGCGAAGATACCGCCCAGTATATCCGCAAGTTCAAATTCGACTATGCCGTCATATCCGTCAGCGGCATCGACAAGGACGGGGACATTTGTGATGACGACCATGCCGAAGTCGCGGCGGTATCGGCTGCATTATTGCAGTCCGAGCGCACAATTCTCGCAGTAGACAGCAGCAAGTTCGGAAAACGTGCACTGGTCAAGCTCGGAACCTTGGACGATGTGGATATTCTCGTGACAGATGCCCTGCCAAATGATGGGTCGGCGTCAAAATGGGCCAATAAGAGCTTGAAGATCCATACATAAAACCCGACTTCGATCTTCAATGCGCTTCTTACTTTCCTTCATTTGCCTATCTGGTCGGGAAAAAGTCCGCCTCATTCAAGAGGCGATCCCGCTATCGCTGTCAGGCCAGGCATCGTCTGGAACATCAAA
The DNA here is from genome assembly GCF_000282595.1 of Phyllobacterium sp. YR531. Classification (GTDB taxonomy): domain Bacteria; phylum Pseudomonadota; class Alphaproteobacteria; order Rhizobiales; family Rhizobiaceae; genus Phyllobacterium. The sequence continues at coordinate 455,926 of NZ_AKIZ01000022.1, read as the reverse complement.
AATATCCCCATTCGGAACGCCGTCGATCTCGTATTTTGTCAGATAACTGCCAAGCAGTTCACCAAAATTATCGGCTCGGGTTTGTTGTTTGCCTTCTTCGATCAGCCCCGGAAGCAGCATGGCTATGACGCCAACACCAGCGGCGGCCAACCCGAGGACACCCGCCGCGCCAGCAATCGGCAGCGCTCTAAGGACCCCGGGAGCAAATACGCCCAATCCACCTTCCACAGCTGAAGCAAGGCCCGCAAGCGCACCCAAGGAGCCGGAAGTGATGCTGATACCGCCGCCAACAGTATCACCTTTACGGATCGACTGAACTCCGTCGAATATGCCATAGGCACCGGCGACAATGCCTGCGAGACCGCCAATTCCCTTGGCGGCATTTTCCGCTTTGGTCCAATTATCCGTGAGACTTTTGAAATTCGTCTCTGACATTTTGCCGATTTTTTTACCAATCGCAGTGTCAGGATGTTTGTCGGCCACAGTTTTCAGATAATCTTTCCAGGCTTTTATGCCACCTTCGGTCAGAAGCGTTGCAGTCTGGATCGATCCCGTCGTTATGTCGACCTTCTGCCGCTCGGTGGGGTTTCCACCACTCTGAACACCTTTGGAGATTGTGATGCCGGCCATAAAGAGGCCGCTGACACCATGCAGGACGCCTTTATCGGCAGCCGCCTTGGCCGATGGATTCAACAATGTCGGGCCAAGTTCGGCGAGTGATTTGGTGCCTTGTCGCAATACGTCCCAACTGCCCCTGAAACCTGCCAGTATCTGGTCAGTTTTCGCCACTGTTCCGTTTTCATTGACGAGCAGCTCGGGATTATCCTTGTTGATTTGTTCGAGGTAAGATTTTACTTTTTCCTCATCCAGCCTATCGCCCCCATCTACGCCGAATGCCAGTTTCAGATCATCGAATGAAGCATTTTTGAATGCATTTTCTTTCGAGATATTAGAGAAATTCTCGTTCAGTTTACCGTCAAACTTCGCAGTAAATTCGGGATCAAGCGCCGCATTATAGAGTGCCACTTCGGTACTGAACGCGCTGGTCGCCTTATCGAAGGTGTTGTCCTTTAGCAATTCATTCAGGCGGTCCCCGGACGCGAGCGATTTTTCGTAGAAATTCTCAAAGTCACTCTTATGCTTGGAGTTGTTGACGGCGGTCTGTATTTCCCCCGGCTTCTCAAGTCCCAGCGTCTCCTGAAACATTTTTGCCGATCCATAGAATTCAGCAAGTGCTCCCTGCTGGTCGGTTTTGCCATCTTTGGTCTTTGTGTCCCAAAGCTTATCGAGAGCTTTTCCGGATTTGATCTCATCGTCGTAGGTTTTTTGTATTGCCTCCTTCAAACCCTTATTTCCATCCAGCAATTCCGTCATCTGCCTCGAGCTGTTTTCGTTGAGGTACTTTACCACCTCGGGATCTTTCTCAAGGATGCTGATATGATCATTAAGATCCTTCAGCACCTCTTGTGGATCTGGATGTGTTCGGGCGCGGTTGGCGATACTGACTTTCGAATAATCATCCTTCCACATGCCGGATTCAGCGCCCTTGATGATCAATTGCCGCGCGGAAAGCAGTTCTTGAAGGGCAGCAGCTTTTTCTTCCTTTGAGTGCTTGTCGGGGTTCTCGAACAAATCCTTGTTCAGCTTGCTGATGTCCGTGCCGTCCACTACATTCCCATTGGTGACGCCGGAAAGGAATGTAATGGCGGACGTGGCGTCCTTCGGAGCCTGTTTTGTAAGCCAGCTTTTCACATCTTCCCTGCTCAGATCACCATCTGGCTTGAACTTTAAAGGATCCTTTGCCGTTTCTATCTTGTCGAATGCGCCCGGTTGCGACCAGAAGTTAAGCGCTTCCTTGAATTCACTGCTGATCTGGGGATTTTCATCCTTGTACTTCTTCAAAGCGTCGGCGGTCAGCCGATCGCCCGAACCTGTTTTCCCCTTAATCGCATCGTAGTTTTCATCTAGAATGGCGGCATATTTGGCAATCGTCTTTGACGTTTCATCTGCGTCCGGATTTGCTTTCAGGAAATCCTTGTAGCTGCTGATGTCCTCGGGCTTTTTCAGATCTTTTAAAACTTCGAATCCGTACTTTCCGAAATCCTGAAGACGACCTGCTTCAGTCCCGTGTTTTGCTTCGCCGCTCTTTGTGAAACCATCAATGCTGGTGTTGGATACATCGTCTCCCGACAGGGTATTTCCCTTGTCGTCATACATTGTTATCCGATCAAGAATCTGGCTGGCCCGAAATGCGGCATTTGCATCTTTTTCAAAATCGCCAACGCGTTCCTTGAGCATATCCTTGACACCACTTTGGTTTCCCAAATTGGCGAGGAGCGGCGAATCCCCGATAATGTCCTGCGCTGAGCGCTTATCGTCTTGAGGCAACTCCCATTTGATACCCACTTTTTCTGCCTGTTCACGGGCTTCCTTGTTGTCACCCGCAGACGAAACGTCATGAAGTTCGCCTTTCAGATTTGAGAACCCGTATTTGCCGAAATCCTGCAGACGGCCTGCCTCGGTGCCATGCTTCGCATCACCACCCTTGGTGAAGCCATCAATGCGATCATTGTCCACATCTTTGCCGGCAATTCTTTTGCCATTCTCATCAAATCGCTCGACGTGCTCAAGAACCTGCACCGCCCGAAACGCAGCGTCAGCGTCCTTTTCTATGTCGCCACCAACCCTTTCTTCCAGCATGTCCCTGACCCCACTCTGGTTGCCAAGGTCCCGCAAAAGGCGCGTATCGTTGATAATGTCCTGCGCCGAACGGTTATCGCCCTTTGGCCTTTCCCACATGATGCCCGCGTCCTTCGCAGACTTCTGGGCCTCCTCCCATTTGCCGACGGTTTCAGGGTCTACGGTGGCCAGATTAGAACGGTTAACCGGTGCGTTGACTTTCGACATTTAACACGCCTTTCCTGCCGCTGTGACGGTCGATGCTGTATTTTGAGGATCGTGCCAAGCTTAGGCGCTCGTCTGTGAACTGCATGTGACATGCATCCACATTAGCGCCGCGCCTGCCTTAAAGTTGTTGTCAGATGGGAAGTAATTGCGTTTGGCAAAGATGCCATGTGGGATGACGCCGGGCAGCAAGACCGCCTCAAAATATACATACAAAATACTTCTAATTTAAAACTGGATTGCAATTACTCGCGAAATACACCTTGCTGTCGAATAATAAATCCATTCTTTTGTGATAATATATGTTGCAATACAGACAATGCTGATGACTATACCTTTTTTGTGCTTGAGCCTTATCGAGGAGGTCGGGATGTTTGAGCAGCAAGCTCTCAGCTGACAGTTTAACTCTAAAAATCCGAAATTTCTTTATGTATTGGCTGATCGAGTGCAGTCACCCCACCTCTTCGCGAACTTTATCTCAGGCAAGTACAGACCAGCGCCGTAAGACAGTTGTCGGTGTGCTGGCAATGATTATTGGAAGCCCTTTCAGGAGCCGTTAATGGAAAATTGGGACCCGGCAGTTGTCAAGTTGCTTAGCATTTTCATGCCAAGCGCTTTCAAAAGCCGAGCAGCGATCACGCAGGAGTCGCGGTTCGTTCACTACACAACGTCGACAAATTTGCTCAAAATTCTCGATCGTGGAGAAATTGAATTCCGTAACACCAGTGATATGAACGATCATCAAGATGTCGAAGTCGGGATTGAACGCCTCCACCAATGGATTACCCACCCCGACAGCAAGGCGCTGGTGAATGCAATCGATCATTGCGCACCGGGCGTCTGGGCCGAAGGCGTAAAGAAATTTGATGAATGGCTTCCGAAGCTGAAAAACGAGACCTACGTCGTGTCGGTCTCCCAACACAATCCCTCCGAGAACAATACCGGGCGTCTGTCCCTGTGGCGGGCGTTTGACAAAAATGCCGTGGGGGTTGCGGTCGTTGTGCATACATCGCCATTCATGCATGTGGCTGAGGCGTTGAAAGCCTACTCCAGCCCGGTTACCTATTGGACAAGACAAGAGTTCTTTGAAGAGTTTGAGGTTGTTGCGGCATCCGTACTGGCCAACAGGCATTTTCTTTCGCGGACAAACAGGGTTGTCTTGCGCGAAGTCATATTCCTTATGTTGCTCTTCGCAGCCATCTGTTCCAAGCACCCTGGTCTCCGGGACGAGCAGGAGTGGCGCGTTCTGACCAATCCCTTTTTATGGCCTACAGAACTGCTTTTTAAACAAACCACTGGTCTAAAGCGAGACGGTCGGGCCGTATACAATCTTGCTCTCAAAGACCGTCCTGCGGAAGGCATTGTCGGCTTGGAGTTCCCGCAGCTGATCTCGCGTATTATTATCGGCCCGGCACAGAACTCCGAGGCTGTCCGGCAAGAGATCATATCCAAGTTGACCGAAAAAGGCGTTTCCCAACCTGCAACCAAAGTGGTTTTGTCCAAATTGCCATGGCGTCACAAAGCCATGGGTTAAAGGCAATCGGGAATACCGCGGCATCGCGAAGATCGCGGCCCCTTTGGCTGACTGATCCACATATGAATATTGATCTAAGCCGCCTAAAGGACCTGCGAGTTAACGCGACGTAAGTTTGGTGATTATGAAAAGAACCAGCCATATCACAAATATGACGATAGCCGGATTGTAATCAAATTTCCAATTTGGGCTGACTGTAGAGCGTATCTTTCCGAACCGCTCACGTGCCCAGATGTAAAGTGTATTTTCGGATAGCTGCGTCACCACCTCATTATACGCTTTCGAATGGGCGGCGGGAACTGTCCAAGAGTCAATGATCAGTTCTTTAAAGTTTTTGATCGTTGTCCCTTCGATCTTCAGATCGTTGATGAATTTGATACCTGGAAGTTCAGTGACCTGATGCCGCCAGAGCCGCCCCAAGTTCGTGGCATATGCATGGTTAGCGCATATGTCACCTTGCGAGGGCGGCCGACATATATGTCGCATTGCCGTTGCAATCGGCTGATTGCATCTAGCTGTTGGTTTGTGAAGTGATCAACAATTTCAAACTTGAGATTCTCCATGTTTTCTACGTGTTTCCATACGTTTTGGACCTCGTAGATAAAGGTTACGGTAAGGCAATTGCCAATCTGATCGTCACTGATCGAAAGCGGCTCTTTTTCCACCATCGCAGGCCAGGTAGCCTGCAGTTCCTGCAACAGATTCTTGGCGTACTCGGTGGTCCCTTCGTTGGCGAAACGATAACGCAAAGAATTCGCCGCCCAATAAGAATAATCTATGACTCGCCGTAGCGTCATCGGCGATTCTGGCGTTTCACCAAACCGAACTTCTTCCTCACAATGCACAGAATGCAGGGGCCCGGGCGATGGGAGTGTTTCAAGTTGTAAAGCGTCAGATTTCAGCGGCAATGCAAATCCGATATGGGGCTGATGTATCTTCAGCAAACTGCCCGATTGGGCCGACATTGTTGGGTCAAGCCAGTAGCTCGTTCCGTCCAGATGCAGCCGCACGATACAATGATCGAACAGACCGGTATTGGGACTAACTGCATCAAGGAATGGTCCATAGTTCGTCGAAACAAGCGCAGCACAAGCGTCAAGTCCCAGTCGCTGCGCGCCAGCGATGAAGAGACGGGTTGCATCCTTGCAATCCCCGTAGCGACTGCTCCAGATCACATCGACGGGCCGTGGCAGGAGCCCTCCTTCACCAAGTGACAAGGCAAAATAACGCAAGTTGTTTTGAACAAAACGCAGCCACTCGGCCGCGCGTTCTGCCGGATCTGCAAAAGCCTCCGCCACTTTGGCGATTTCGTCGCCAAGCGTGTCGGGGATGTGGTGAGTTTCGTAGAACGGTGCAAATAGCTCAGCAACCTCATGCCAGCTTCCAAACTGGCTGACTTGCACGGATGGGCTAAGTAATTGCCATCCTGCTGTATGTTCTTCGGCTTCACGTTTCGCCTGCCCATGGATGTGCCAACGAGTATCCTCCATCCCCTTTTTTGTGATCGTCTTGGGCTTGGGCATTTCATTGAATGACCTGATATCAATCTCCGACTCTGCACGGCTCAATAATCTGTACCGATTCTCAAGCCACGGATTGAATGAATCGAATACTGCCCAGAAAGAGTGTTTCCCTGCCAGCGCGGGATTGCTGCCGTAGAAGGTGATGCTGATATCAACAATATCGCCCACCCGCACATCGGGAATCAGGAGTGATGCTGTCAAGCATCCATTAAGTGTGAGGCGTTCGATATTGGTTTCGCGGCGGAAAAACTGGAAGGCCGCAGAGCTTGCATGTTCAATAACGTCCTCGCCCCTCAACACACGGACATAGTGCACGTTGATCCGTTCATAAGAGGGGTCAAAATCAACGACGAAATGCGCTACGTCTTCAGCACCTGCACGCGTCCTGACGCGTTTGACCGTACGGGCATGTCGTGCCAGTTCAGGGCCGACCAGATTAACCTGGACATCCCGGAGAAGGCGGAAAACGCCATTGTCCATGAATGCATCTGTACTTTCAGCAGTTTCCAGTTGATATGGTTCATGCAACACCCAATCAGGTATCGCTGTACATAGAATCTTGTCCCTCGACTCTGTCGAGCTGAATTCGTGTTCCAATTTCGGTCCTTAACAATACTGCGAGCAGTCTAATAAATTACTGAACCTATACTACACAGCCGCAGGAGTTCAATGATCTAGAACTCACTTTTTACAAGAGAAACGAGAAACATAGTTTCGCAGTTAGAGAGCGACATGTTGCCTCCAGCGCCGCTACTTTAGACCTATCCTTCTTTGGTGGAATTGAATTGCCTTAGAACCGATGTTAGACCGACGACATCAAAATAATTCGCCAATACATTTAGACTTTAATTTGTTCATTTTCTTACAGCTCATCGGTTATTTACATGAATGACTATGCTATTGCCCCGGATAGTAATCCTGCCGAAGAAGCACCTGAAAAGACTCGTTTTGACACCGGACTGACAGCACTTGTGGCGCCGGGCAGACTGTCGCGCGTGCTCTTGAACTCGAAACGATACGAAACTTTCTCACAGGGCAAGGGCTGTTTTCCGGTCTCGATCTGATATTCACTGTGGTCTTCATCTCTGTGCTTTTCTGCTATTCGTCCAAGCTGGCGTAGATTGTTGTTGCCTCCATTCCTTTTTATCTCGCCATCGGGTTTCTTATTCGCCCTTTTCTGAAAGAGCGAATTGGAGAGAAGTTTAATAGTGGCGCTTATAGCCAGCAGTACGCCATCGCGAGTTTGATGTGGAGAGAGCGCTGGATGCCGCCTTACTGGCGCAAGGGCTATGAAGGTGCTTCTTATGCGGACCTACCACAGACCCGCTAAGCCGGATAAACTTGCTGCATTTCTCATGGCTGTGCTTGACGGCATGGCCGTGCAGGCTAAAGCCGGCCTCAACCGTGAGGTGCTAACAGCTGTCGCGAAACAAGCACTAACCAGCTGGCCTTCGGCTGATGTTGCGCATTCGACAAAATAACCTCAGATAAGAAACGCCTTCGCAACAACCTGACTGATTTTGATTTAATCAGCAAGCCTACGCTCCCCCGGTGATCCAGGCCCGCACTGCATCGAGGGCTTCCGACTTCCGGTATCGTGGCCACACGAGATAGAAGTCGAATGGACCGTATAGCGAGCCTTCCAAAGCCCTTATGAGACGGCCATCGGCTATGTCTCGCGCTACAAAATCGCGATTGGCAAGAACAATGCCCTGCCCCGCAATTGCAGCTTCAATCGCATGCGAGGTCTGGTTGAAACTGATACCCTTGAATATCGACTGTTCGCGATGACCAAACTGCTGTTCGACAAATTCGGGCCAGAAGTTGTGGGCATCGTGCAGGAGCACATAACTGGCCAGATGCTCGGCGGTTCGTGGCGCGCCCAATGCCGAAAGCAGGCTGGGACTGCAAACAGCGACGATCTCCTGCTCGAACAAAAGCTGATGAGCCAAGCCGGGGCCGAATGGCGGCCGGCCATAACGAACCGCCAGATCAACACCATCGACTTGAAAGTTTGATACACGGTCGGTCGCCAGAATATGCAGGTCGAGCCCCGGATACTGGGTCGTGAAATCCGGCAGTCTAGGGATCAGCCACTTTGAGGCAAAGGTTGGTGTCGTGCTGATTGTCAATTTTACCGGCTGCGGGCGAAGCTCTGTCGTTGCTTGCGAAATGATTTCGAACGCCCGCCGGATGTCGGCGATGTAGCGTCTGCCCTCGCCCGTCAAAACCAGCGTTCGCGGCAGGCGTTCAAACAATGAGACGCCAAGTTCAGCTTCCAGCCCCCTGATCTGTTGGGCCACCGCGCCCTGAGTCACACCGATTTCCTCCGCCGCAAGTCGGAAGTTAAGATGCCTCGCCGCCACTTCGAATACTTTGAGGCCGTTGAGGGGTGGAAGTTTTCCTATAGGATTCATATGCAATAGTTTTTCTACTGGAAAATGCGAGGATAACTCTCTCGTTTCTGTTTCTGGAGCCGGTATATTACCTATATTTACTCGGCAATAAAACTGCAAACGCAGAAAGAGAAACTGGAAATGTCTGTAGAAAAAGTAGCAATTATCACGGCAGGTGGCAGTGGAATGGGCGCCGCAGCGGCTCAACGCCTTGCAGCAGATGGTTTCAAGGTCGCAATTCTTTCCTCTTCTGGCAAAGGTGAAGCTCTTGCGAAGCAGCTGGGCGGCATTGGCGTCACCGGCTCGAACCAATCCAATGACGACCTCAAGCGCCTGGTTGATGCGGCGATGGAAAAGTGGGGAAGGATCGACGCACTGGTAAACAGCGCGGGACATGGCCCTCGTGCACCAATCACCGAGATTACCGATGAACAATGGCATACTGGTCTTGATGTTTATCTGATGAACGTTATCCGCCCCGTACGGCTGGTCACCCCCATTATGCAAGCACAGAAATCAGGTGCTATTGTCAATATTTCCACCGCATGGGCTTTTGAGCCTTCCTCCATGTTCCCGACCTCAGCGGTATTCCGGGCTGGTCTTGCATCCTATTCGAAGATCTATGCCGATACCTACGCGGGTGATGGTATCCGCATCAATAATGTTTTGCCCGGTTGGATTGACAGTCTACCCGCCACGGATGAGCGCCGCGACAGTGTTCCCATGGGGCGCTATGGTACCAGTGCTGAAGTCGCCGCGACAATCTCCTTCCTCGTTTCAGAAGGTGCAGGCTATATCACCGGTCAAAACCTTCGGGTCGATGGCGGTATCACCCGCGCCGTATAGTCATGGCAAAGATCACGCGGCGGTTCTTCTTGAAGCGCCGCTGGTGTTAGCGAGGGGCATCGCATAATAAAGTGTCATGCATGATTTGCCCGATCATTATTCTTTAACCGCGCATGACGCGTCGGAGCCGATGCTCCATCGCGGTTTTCATGTCTTCGTCGATGGATGTTTCAAGCCGGTTTCACAGAATGGCGGGTGGGCTTTCGTCGCTTACCGAGATTCTATGGAGATTGCGTGCGACTTTGGTGCTGTGGCCAATTCGTCCAACAATGCCACGGAAGCGGTTGCTGTCTTGCAGGCGATGCGCTGGATCAACGCCAATATCGCTGTAGAACCCGCTGTCATCTGGTCGGACTCCGTCTACGCCGTGACGGGTTGCAATTACTGGCTGCCCATCTGGAAAGCCAATGGCTGGAAGAAGCCTGCGCCAAATCCAAATCTCCGGCGTCGCACCATAGCCAATGATGTAATCTGGAAAGAAATCCATGGTGAGTTGAGCAGAAACCCACTGATCAGTATCGTCTGGTGTAAAGGCCATTCCGGCATCCCGGGCAATGAACGCGCCGATGCGCTGGCCGATGAAGGACGAAGATTTCGTGTTCCCGGCACGGCGGTTGCATAGAAAAACCGCCCCTTGCCTGCCGGACTTTAGGCATATATATTGGTCGGATGCTTAACTATTCGTCCCGGCCAACTTCTCCACCGCATATCCCGTTGGATTCGCTAAGCGAAGTCCTGCAGGACTTCCGCTTGAGTGGTGTTAATTATGGCCGTTGCGAACTGCATCACCCCTGGAGCATTGCCTTTCCGCAACAACAACTTCTTCGTTTTCACTTTGTTAGCCAAGGCCCTTGCTGGATTCATACTGAAGTGCAGGGCTGGCAGGAGTTGCGCGAGGGTGATCTCGTGCTGTTGCCGCAAGGCATCGCCCACAAGCTGGCCAGTGCACCGGATGTTGTAGGCGACTCACTCAAGGGTTGTCAGGTGACCAAATTGGGCAGCAATGTCTGCGAAGTGGTCCGGGAAGGTACAGGCGCGACCAGCACTTTGTTCTGCGGCTCCATGACCTTGGGCGCTTGTGCACTCAATCCGCTTATCACTTTGATGCCGCAAATCATCAAGGGCTGCGATGTGGCAGGCAACGACCCTATCGTCGGCCCATTGCTTACGGCTATGACGACTGAGGCTGCACAACCGCAGATGGGTAGTGCCACCATTCTGTCGCGCATGGCCGATCTGCTCGTGGCGCGGCTTATCCGCTGCTGGGTCAATTGCACGGGTGCCTCTACCACCGGTTGGCTGGCCGCCATCCGCGATCCCCATATCGGCCGCGTTTTGGCAGCCATGCACCGTGACCCCGGCCACAACTGGACCCTCGAAAGCCTCGCTAATCTCGCAGGTCAATCGCGGTCCATTTTCGCTGAACGCTTCAGTGCTGTTTTGGGGGAAGGTGCGGCTCACTATCTTGCGCGTCTGCGTATGCAGCTTGCACGTGAAATGTTGGGGCAGAACGGATTGTCGGTAGCAGAAGTGGCCACCCGTTTGGGCTATGAATCCGAAGCCTCTTTTGCCCGAGCCTTCAAACGCATCACCAGCGTGTCGCCCGGCGTTGTGCGCCGCACAATTTCCGGACGAACGGACATGCATTTCGGATTATAAGATACATATCATCCGAGAAGAGTCGTTTATTAGTGTCTCCAAACCTTGGAGACACTTCAATGACGGATACAACATTACAACTTGATAGCGCGGCGTTGGATATTGATACCGACGCCCCATCCGAATGGAGCGCGGCCACGTGGTTCGCCGTCCTTTCGATGGCGGCTGCCAGCTTCGCGCTGGTATCAGCCGAATTCCTTCCCGCGGGCCTATTGACACCAATGGCGCGCGATCTTGGCATCAGTGAGGGAACAGCCGGACAGGTCGTCACCGCCACCGCCTCGGTCGGCGCGGTCACAGCCCTGTTGAGCAATGTTCTCATTGGCCGCCTCAACCGCAAGGCTGTGCTGGTTGGTCTAAGTGGCCTGGCAATCGGCTCCAACATCCTCGCAGCATTTGCAACAGATTTCTGGCTGCTGTTATTAGGCCGTGCCGGTCTGGGCATCGCCCTCAGTGCGTTCTGGGCACTTTCAGTTGCCGTCGTGGCCAGACTTGTTGGAGCGAATGCAACTGGCCGGGGCATGGCGGTTGTTACTCTCGGCGTCTCGCTCGCTACCATTGCTGCGCCTTCGATGGGCGCGTTGATCAGTGACTGGATAGGCTGGCGCAGCGCCATGGCCATGACAGCAGGGCTTGCCGCGCTTGCAATGCTGATGCAGTTTCTAAGCCTGCCAAGCTTACCTGCAACCACGAGCAACAGTCTTGCAGATGTGTTCCGATTGTTACGTCGGCGCGGCATTCAGCTCGGCATGCTCGCCATACTGCTGCTCATGACAGGACATTTCGCCGGCTCAGTCTATGTCCGTCCCTTCCTCGAACAGGTAACGCTTCTAGCCACCGGTCCCATCGCCTTGGCTTTGCTTGGCTTCGGCATTGCAGCTGTGGTCGGTAATGTTGCCGGTGGCCGCATGGCCGACGCCAATATCCGCATCGCACTGGTTGTCACCGCTGCATTGATGGCCTTGGCAGCCCTCGCTCTTGTACTTTGGGGCGCGAATATGACTGTTGCTTTCGGCTTTGCTACACTTTGGGGCTTTGCCTTCGGCATGGCGCCGGTCGTGCTGCCAACCAATCTGTCCCGTGCAGCGCCTGACGCGCTGGAAGCTGCGGGCAGCCTGATGGTTGCATCTTTCCAGGTTGCCATCACCATCGGCGCGGTCGCTGGCGGTTATGTTGTGGACACTTACGGCGCTACCGGTCCTTTGACCCTCACTGCCGTCCTTGCCGCATCGACAATCGTTCTGGCGCTGCTGCAGCCTCGCAGCTGACCTCTTGCCGTATGCTGCAAAAACTCCATGGCAGGCGACTGCCATGGAGTTTTACTTATCTGAACGCCCAAGTATAATCCCGTCAAAGTGTTGCAAGGCGGCTGTTCGAGAGCGTAGCGGGATAGGCCGCGCGTATACGAATTTTGCTTTCAAGCGACATGATCACACTTTCGGCAAAATCGGTTTTGTACATTTGTGAAATGCTCCACAGCCCGCCCGGTGTGAATACATTTATCTCTAATATCTTGTCACCTACAATGTCGAGGCCAACAAGAAACATCCCGTCCTCTATAAGTTTTGGCCGTACCATCTCGGCGACTTCGAGCATCTTGCTCGTTATCTCGACCTTCTCGGGCGTGCCCGCAACGTGAATGTTGGAGCGCACCTCACCCTTTGCAGGAACGCGCCTGAGAGCGGCATATTTCCCATCACGCTCCAGCGGCTTTCCGTTCATGAGAAAAAGCCTGACATCCCCACTCTTGGCTTCCGGCAGATAGCCTTGTGCAATCAGATATCCTTCACCGCTGACGGCCTCGAATATCTGGTTCAGATTGGCATCTTTCGGCGACTCGATCTTGAAAACGTTTTTCCCGCCCGATCCCTGCAGTGGTTTAACAATCGCACCTTTCGGCTGCTCCTCAATGAAAGCACGTATTTCCTCAATGCTTTTCGAGATCAGGGTAACCGGACGCACCTGCTCCGGGAAATCCTGGAAATAAAGCTTGTTCTGGGCAAGGCTGAGCCCTGCCGGATCGTTGACCACCAGCACTCCCCGCTCCGATGCAAGACGGCCAAACATGGACCCGGCATGTGCCGCCCATGGGCGTTCTATCGCGTCCTGCGATGGATCATTTCGCAGGAAAATCACGTCAATCTCGCGGACATCGATTGTTCTTGCGGTCAGCTTTTCGCTAGCGAAGTCCTTGTGGAAGGTCTCCACTTTTTTATACTTGGCCGCAGGCAAGCCTTTGGCGCTGACCATCAGGCTGTCATCTGGGCGCAGCACGAAATCACCCGGCGTCAAATACAGAATTTCGTGACCTCGGCCTAGCGCAGCAAACGCCAACACCGTCGTGGTGAAATGCGGGGTTTCGGCCTCTATTGAGTTGACGAAAAAAGCGATACGCATAAAAATCCTTTTATTTAGGTCGAGATCATCTCGACGGGGGAAAGTCCGGCACGTGCCCTGTCCAGACCCTTCTTTGCATCTGGATGCGAAAGGAAGGCCGGACTTACAACTGGTGCTCTTAGGAGCCCTCGGGAGTTGAGCTCCTGCATCACGCCAAAATGAGATGCAGCAATCTTCCCCATCCAGAACGGGGTCAGGCTACCGCCATTTTTCAGATGGCCGAGAACCTCAAGCAGGCCGCGCAGATAAATCGCATCCTTGGCAAGACCGCCACCGCGATAAAGCCGGAGCGTCAGGCTGAATGCCCGCGCTTCGGTAAAGCCATACTTGTGAAGCAGCCTGTCGAATGTTTCGACGAAGGATGCGCCATCCAACATGTCGGCGCAAGCAGCAACGCGAGCCGCTATAAGTCTCATACGCGCCAGCGTCATGCCGCCTGCCAGATACTCAGCAAAAACGGCAAGCCCTTCCTGCAGTCCTTCATATCCCGCAAGGCCGGAGCGGAAAATTCTCAAGCCCTGCGCCGCACCATTGAAATAGGTCAACAGATGGACACCAATTTCGTGGCTAAGCAAAGCGTTGAGCCTGCCCCGCGCCATGATCGTACTGCGGGAGATCAACAGGCGCGGCCCTGAAACCATCAAACCGGCAGGAAGATCGTCACGCAGTTCGATTTCCACTTCAAATTCAGGGTGAAGCTGCTGATAAGCAGCTACCATGGCCTGTGCTGCTCTCTCGATCTCGTAGCAATCGGCGCTACCGGTTTCATCGGCAGCCGACTCTTCCATATTTGCGGTTTCCGCCAGTATATTCTCTGCCGCGATCCGCAATTCGGGTTCAACCCGGCCATATAGCGCCCTGCCAAGCTCGACAAAGCGTGGCGTTTCCCGCGCCGAAATCAATGACAGCTGCAGGTCAAGTTCCTGCTGTTTTTCGCGATAGAGATTCGACAACACCGGGTCTTCAAACCTGTCAAAAGGAATGGAAAACAGCCGTTTCTTTTCGACGTCGATTTCCACGCTCAAGGGGCGGTAGAGCAGGCGCGGAGCGCTCTGAAACCTGTCGGATTTGAATTGCTTCCAGGCTGCATCGGCATTGATCGGCGTCACGGCCAGCAGGAAATCGAATGTCGCGGCTATCTCATCAATCGTGCGGTCAGCCTTGGTAACAGGATCAATGAAAGCGCGCCGACCCAAGGCTCGGTAGCTTGGGACCTCCACAGTCCTGCTTGATTCGAGATAGGCAGCAATTGCCTGCAAACCGGCATCAAAAATGTTTGCCACCACCCTGTCCCGCAGGTCCGGATAAATTTCTTCCGATTCAGGTACCCTGTATATGGGCGCAAAACGCACAGTCAGGCACGGCACATCCGGCACTTTCCTCGCCAGAGCAGCATGCTCGTCTGCCACTGCCTCAAGTTTGACCAAACGCGGCACCCGGAACTTGGCGACCACGGCCTCCACCGCCGACCGAAAGCTTTTCAACGCTCCGGCAACCTCCGTATCGCGCGTACCTGACACGGTAATTTCGAAAGGCGGAAGATAGGGTGAATCCTCGTTGAACATCGTGTCCCGTTCAAGCTCTCCCACATCGAAAACAATGAAGGCCCCGAAGTGCTCTTTCAAAAACGCTCCTACGCTTTCAATGGCACGAACGGCCGATCCGAGATCAGGCGCAATAAGATAGGACGCATTTGCAGAAGCCACATCATGCGCTGCTCCCGCATCACGTCCCGTCAAAATGTGGATGCAAAGGAATGGCAAAGGCCGGTCAATATGGATACGCCCACCATTTTCAAGATCGAGGCGTACCGCCTTGCCAGCTTTCAATAATGCCACTGCTTCAGTGAATTCGGCACGGGTTGGGGAAGTTATCTTGATCTGGTTCATCTCACTGTCCGCAAGGCTTCTTCAAGTCCAGCTAATGTCGAAGCGACAAGCATGCGCAGCTCTTTCAATGCGTTCCCGTCCGGCAACCCTGTCCACTCATCCATGAAGATTTTTTTGAATTCTATGGCGATGGCACATCCACTTTCCGGAAAGGCCTCATGAATAAATCGCGTTTGCTCGCCTTTCCCCTGAAAGGATATGTTTTCGCGAACATCCAGAGAGCGTCCGCGGAATTTGAAAGCACGCAGCTTTTCAATGAATGGATCAATCAAAAACGCCCAGCGATCCCTGTCCATGGAGGACGTGCCGATATTTATCTCGGGCATTTCTTTAGGATCGCCATGGGGCGCGTTCGGGCCATCGCGGCGATGATTGTAGCTATGAACGTCGAGTACAACGAAACGGTTATGGCGCTTCTGGTGTTCGGTCAGGAATCCCCGCAACATGCTGTAATAGGCATCGTGCAGTTG
This sequence comes from Phyllobacterium sp. YR531, assembly GCF_000282595.1. Classification (GTDB taxonomy): domain Bacteria; phylum Pseudomonadota; class Alphaproteobacteria; order Rhizobiales; family Rhizobiaceae; genus Phyllobacterium. The sequence continues at coordinate 440,308 of NZ_AKIZ01000022.1, read as the reverse complement.
CAGGGATTCCTCAATGATGGTTTTACCCGGCTTGTCCTTCCAGACATTTATACCCCAAGCCTGATCCGGCGTTACGTAAACGGCCTTTTCTCTTGCCCGGTTCAGGTCAATTTCAAATCGTGAACGATGGAAGATAATTCGATTGGGAACATCCCGAATGAAGAATCCCGTAAATGGATCTTCTTCGCGCAATCGCTCGGCCTTGGATATGGCCATGAGCTTTTCAGCGGCAGGTCGCACCAGATCGCCGTTATGGATGGCTGTTGCAATGATGGGTGAGGAACCACAATGGACAGACCACCAGTCGGACGCGCCGGGTTCCATCAATCTCTCCCTTGTTTGCTGCCCTACCACTTCCTGGCAATGAATGACGATGTGACGAAACGCATGGCATGCCTTCAGAGTTCCAAAGCTGCAGATATGAAGTCGATCGCCCAATACGCTGACTGATTTCGTTTACCCTTCGCGCATTTGAGACAGGTGCCGTCCGAATTGGGGATTACACGCGCAGCGACCCGATGTATCCTGATGATTGGGGCTATCGCTGGATCATCTGTCAGCGAATTATATGGGCAATGAATTTGATCGATGAGTCACTCAATCCGGAACCGAATCCGCCGAAACCTGTGCGGCGCTGGATATTCTGGTCAATCCTGATTGGAGCCATCATTGCGCTGTTGATTGCTATCGGTTTTGGCACCCTTTATGCGGTAATGATCTCCAATGTCAGGCACGTTGAAGTTACGGACAAAGAGCTGGGTGAAAACCGCCCTGCCAAAGCATCGTCAGCAGCAATGAACATACTGCTCGTCGGGTCTGACCGGCGGGAGGGCAAGGGTGCAGCCCGCCTTGGCGAACGCACTGATACAATCATGCTTGTGCACCTGCCAGCTGATCGCAGCGAACTGGCAGTCATCAGCTTTCCGAGGGATTTGCGGGTTCAATTGCCCAGATGCGTTTCAAAGGAAGGCTTTCCAGGACAACGGGCACAACGCGGCATTATCAACTCATCATATAGCGCGGGCGGTATCGGGTGTATCTGGAAAACCATTGAGACGCTAACCGGCATCCATATAGATCACTTTGTCATGGTTGACTTTACCGGTTTCAAGCAACTGGTAGATGCTGCAGGCGGTGTGGAGGTTTGCCTTCCCCAACCCATCCATGACAAGCTTGTGAAGCTTGACTTGCCTGCCGGAATTCAGGCTCTTCGCGGCGATCAGGCGCTTGCCTATGTCCGGATTCGTCATGGCCTGAGCAATGGAACCGATATAGGACGCATTCAGCGCCAGCAACAATTCCTGTCAGGCCTGTCGAAGAAAGTAATTGGCGGTGGCGTGCTTGCAAATCCCGGCAAGGTGATCAGCCTTTTGAGCGTGGCCAGCAAATCTGTCACGACAGATCCGGACCTTACGCCCGGCCTGATGATGGAACTGGCGCTCGCCGTGCGTGGAATATCCGCCGCGAATATACGCTTTCTCACGACACCCTGGCGAGATTCCAGCGACTATCCCGGGCGGTTGGAATTGCTGGATGGGCCTGCAAAGCGATTGTTCCGTTCGATTGCAGAGGAAGAGCCTTTCAACCGCAACGACCTCAAGAGGTCAGAGCCGGCAATACCTCTCCCAGCTGAGCGGGAGGCCGAACAGGAAAATACCGTTGTGGCACCGCCTTCAAACAGCAAAGCGCCAGCACCATTTCCCTGTCCGCTAATCTAGAACCTATTCGATGGGCAGCGGCGTAATGATGCGCCGCTTCCCAAAGATTATCAGGCTCTGGCAACGACGGTCTTTGCAGGAACCAGCGCGTTGATGATGCACGCGACTGCAATGTTCGCAGCCAATGCCAGCAGACCCGTGTAGATGGTAAACTGGGTGTCGCCAAAACCGATGACATGAAGTGGCTTCCAGTTCGCATCCCAGACCAGATATGTTCCACCGAAAAAGCCGACAAACCATCCTGCCAGAAGGCCAGAGGCACGGAACCAGTTGGTGTAGAGCCCGAACACCAGTGCAGGGAGCGTCTGCAAAATCCAGATACCACCCAAGAGCTGCAGGTCGAGCGCAAACTGGGTTGGCAAAAGCACGATGACAAGCAACGCACCAATTTTGACAAGCAGCGACGTTATCTTAGCAACCTTGGCCTCACCCTCATCAGTCACCTGCGGATTGATATAGGCTTTCCAGAAATTGCGGGTGAACAGATTGGCAGCGCCAATGCTCATGACGGCTGCTGGAACCAGCGCACCAATGGCGATAGCTGCAAAGGCAAAACCTGCAAACCAGCTGGGAAACAAATTCTGGAAAAGAGCCGGAACAACATCATTGGCACTATCGAGTTTCAGACCGGCAGCATGACCCATATAACCAAGCAGGGCGAGCAGACCGAGCAGAAGCGTATAGGCCGGAAGGAGCACGGCATTCTTGCGGATTGTATCGCCGCTGTTGGAAGCGAAAATACCTGTCAATGTGTGCGGATACATGAAGGCCGCAAGTGCTGAACCCAGAGCCAGCGTTGCATAGGCAACATACTGGTTACCGCCAAGAAGCAGGTTGCCGGAACCCTTGGCCTGAAACGCTGCTTCTGCCGATGCAAACACATTGGCATAGCCACCGAGTTTGGAAGGAATAAGCGCAACGGCTGCGATGACCACGATATAGATCATGATATCTTTGACGAATGCGATGAGTGCCGGTGCACGCAATCCCGCTGAATAGGTGTAAACTGCCAGAATGATAAAGGCGATGGCGAGTGGTATTTCGCCATGCAGACCGAGCGCTTTCAGGGCGGCTGTCATTCCAACGAGCTGCAACGCTATGTAAGGCATCGTAGCGATGACGCCGGTTGCCGCTACCGTCAGTTCAAGTGCGCGCGAACCATACTGACCGTGGACAACGTCGCCCGCCGTCACATAACCATGATCTTTGGCGCGCTTCCACAAAAGCGGCATGACAAGAAAGACCAGTGGGTAAACGATGATCGTATAGGGCAACGCGAAGAACCCATATGCACCGACCGTATAAACCAGCGCCGGAACAGCAATAACCGTATAGGCGGTGTAAAAATCTCCCCCAACGAGAAACCATGTGATCCATGTGCCGAACGAACGGCCACCAAGTCCCCATTCATCAATATGGGCAAGTGTTTTTGGCTTGCGCCAGCGCGATGCGACAAAGCCGAGAACAGTCACAAGAACGAAGAAGAACGTGAATACGGCAAGCGCCGTGGTGTCGATATTAGTCGTCATGGCGCACGCTCCTGTAAACGATCCAGGTCAGGAGCGCGGTGAGCGGTACCCAGGCGAGCTGATACCAGTAAAAGAATGGAAATCCGAAAAGCACCGGCTCCACGCGATTGTAGAACGGTACCCAAAGAAGCCCGATATAGGGCAGAATGAGCAGCCAGCGAATGGCCCTCACCCACGGTTTCGATAATAGCTGAGACATGCGTAATCCTCCCCAAAACCAACTGGCCAAGGTTTCTATGGAAGGTATTCTGACGTTACAAGATTGCCGGGCTTCTACCTGCTGCCATCTACCCAGAACTGGGTAAGCAAGCGGGCCAAATCTTATAAATCGCCCTCACTCATGCCATTATCGAGTGCGTAGCGGACCAGTCCGGCGGTGGTGGGAATATGCAGTTTTCGTTTCAGGTTCTTGCGATGTGTCTCGACTGTAGCATTGGAAATACCGAGTTCCGCAGCGATATCGCGGTTACTTTTGCCGGATGCGATCTGCATCAGGATGGACTTCTCACGACTTGTCAACGGCACTGCTTCGTATTTGATGTGTCGCTCAAGCAGCACATCCGGCACACCGGTGGAGAAGAATGTTCCACCTTCTGCAACCACGCTTATCGCCCTTGCGATCTCGTCCGTCGGAACATCTTTCAGCACATAGCCGGAAGCCCCACGCACCACTGAAGACGAGATATATTCGCGGCTATCATGCATCGACAACATGATGATCCGGCAGGTAAGACCTTCCTTGCGGAACATCTCTATCGCTTCGATACCACTGATATTCGGCATATTGATATCCAGCAGCACAACGTCCGGGGCGGTCCGCCGGGCGATCTCTATGGCGTCGTTGGCTGACCCGGCACTGCCGACAATATTAATATGATCATATGTTTGCAGAATTGCCCGAAGGCCATCGGCAACCAACGGATGATTGTCAACGAGTAGCACTTTGATAGCCACTTTTTGTGTCATGCTACGGCTGCCGCCTTCACTTTATAAACGGATGCAGATTTTGGCAGCAGCGCCGTCAGCACAGTTCTTCCCGGTTCGCTCCTTACCAGCAACAGGCCGCCGAAATGGGCCATGCGCTCCTGCATGTTGCGTAACCCAAGTCCACTGCTGTCATGGGCACTATCCTTGGCAAAGCCGACACCATCATCAGTGATAGACAACCGGGCACGGCCTTTCTCGCTCCATATCCTGACGCTCACTTTGCTGGCTTTGGCGTGCCGTTCGATATTGTTGAAGGCTTCCTGCGCCACGCGGTACAATGCTGTGCTGGCTTCCGGTTTCAGGTCATCCAGAAAGCCCGCAGCGGTCAGATCCGTATCTACCCCCGTCCGCCCGAGAAAGTTATTGCACAGGGCGGTAAGGGCAGCTGCCAAACCGAGATCATCGAGAACACGCGGGCGAAGGCCATGTGAAAGTCCGCGAACTTCCTTGATTGCGCTGTTCAGCGCTTCAATGCTGGAATCGATGGCAATTGCGGTCTGATCCGATCCCGTCGCTACTTTTCGTCTTGCCAGATCCATCGCATAGCGCACACCCACCAGGTTTTGTGAAATCCCGTCATGCAGTTCACGCGATATGCGAGCCCTTTCCTCCTCCTGCGTATCAATGACCCTCTGTGTCAACCGTTTGAGTTTGGTATCGGCCAGACGGCGCTCGCGAAGTGTGATCAGCATGCAGGTTGAGAATACGATGATGGTCGCAGGCACAGCGACCAGCGCAACAATCAGGAAAGTGTTACCGATACTCTGGCGCAATTCCGCCTTGGCCGCTGCAGTTTGTGCAAACACATCATCAAGATAGGCACCGGTTCCCAGAACCCATTTCCACTTATCAAGGCCGGTTACAAAGGACAGCTTGTCGGCCAGTTTCCCGGTGGAAGGCTTTTCCCACTTGTATTGATGCAGTCCGCCCCCTGCCTTCGCCGCCGCAATCAGGTTGGCGATGACGTGATCCCCATCCGGATCGGTGATATTGAGCCAATTATGCCCCGATCGGAATTCCTGGCGGGGATGGACAATGCTGTTTCCGTCGTAATCATACACGAAGAAATATCCATCCTGACCATAGTCGAGCCCTTTGAGAATTTCCGTCACTTTGCGCTTGGCATCTTCATCATCGGCACCTGCATTGAGATAGGTGGTGTTGATCGCCGACATGGCCAGTGTTGTCAGGTTGATGATCTCTGTTTCCTTCGATTTCAGCATGTTCTGCTCGAAGGTGTCGATGCTGCTCCTGACAAGGCTGGTGGATTGCCAGGTGATGAATATCGTTACGGACAAGATAGCGACAACCAGCGGTATGATCGCTAACGCAATGATTTGAAGCCGCAGATTCAAAACGCATCTCCTTCCCGCTTTTACGGCAGATCACCGGATACCCGATGAGATAGTTTTTATAGCCTGTTTACGAACCGGATGAGTAGACGCTAAATTCGGTGCCTTGTGCCGCTATAAAGCGCCCCGTCTGACAGCAGAGGAAACACCCATGCCGCCCATCTATCTGACTGAAGAGGACGATATCTATAATCCCGCCGTTACGACGCCGCAGACCATTTACGGTTTGGGAGGCAATGACTCGATCGGGGGTGGCACGGCAGACGACGTTATCTATGGCGGCACCGGTCAGGATTTTCTCGTCGGTTATAGTGGCAACGACACGCTCTGGGGCGACGAAGGGAATGACCGGCTAATGGGCGATGAAGGCAATGATCTTCTCGACGGCGGAAACGGCACGGATATTCTTTACGGTGATCAGGGCGATGACACCCTGCTCGGCGGTGCTGACTATGACATCCTCGAAGGCGGCGAAGGCAATGACATACTGAACGGTGGTTCCGGCTTCGATGATCTGAAAGGTGGAAATGGCAATGACATCTATCACTTCGACCATGCCGATGACATTGCCAACGAAGAGAACACCAACGGAATAGATACGATCTACGCCTCTGTAACAGTTAGCCTGGCCGATGGCTCACGCGTCAGGGGACCTGTCGAAAACCTTACCCTGACCGGTTCCGGCAATATCAATGCCAGCGGCAATGCCCTTGCCAACGTCTTGATCGGCAATAGTGGAAACAATTCACTGAACGGCGGAGCAGGCGCGGACAGCATGAGTGGTGGTGCAGGTGCCGACAAATATTACGTCGATGACGCCGGTGACCGCGTATATGAAGGTAATGTGGCCGGCGTCGATATTGTATCGAGTTCCGTATCTTTCGCTGCCGGCGGTCAGTTTATAGAGAATATTCTGCTGACGGGTTCCGCCAGTATCAATGCTACCGGCAATGCCTTGAACAATTATCTGGTTGGCAACTCCGGTGCCAATATTATCAGTGGTGGCAATGGCAATGACCTGCTTACAGGTGGCGACGGTCGCGATGCGTTTGTTTTCAACACCGCTCCCAGCAGTGCCGCCAACCGTGACACGATCACCGATTTCAATGTCGTTGCAGATACGGTCTGGCTGGAAAATGCGATATTCACCGCGCTTGGCGCAACCGGAGCTTTGGTCGCCGCCGCATTCCATGTCGGAACGTCCGCAGCAGATGCGACTGACCGTATCATCTATAACTCGTCCACGGGTGCATTATATTATGATGCCGACGGCTCCGGTTCGGGTACGGCAGTGCAGTTGGCAAGTCTGACCAAAGGGCTCGCTCTGACAAATGCAGATTTTCTGGTCATTTGATTGTGTTGAAGACCAAAAGCCCAGGCATCTTGCGATTCCCGGGCTTTTCAGGGCTACATAAATCCGGCGATCGCTATTCCTTGTCACACGATGAGGAAATCCGCGCTGGTTAAAGCCAACCCTGCACTCAATTTGGCAAATTGCACAGAACCGCCGTTAAACGAGCCGTTCGTGTCATAATAAAGCGCACCTGTGGATGAATTGTAGATGATACGGTCGTTGGAATCTGCAGCCGCTTCGCCAATGTGAAATGCTCCTGTGGGAAGAGAGCCATTTCCCCATAGCGTAAAGATTGCCTTGTCGAGCCAGATCGTATCTGCCACCACGTTAAAATCAGTAATCGTATCGCAGTTGCTATTACTGTTGAGTGCTGTGTTGAATACGAAAGTATCGCTTCCCGTCCCACCGGCAAGAGTATCGTTGCCGCCGCCTCCGCTGATGATATTAGCACCCGAATTCCCGACGAGGTAATTGTTCAACGCATTCCCTGATGCGTTAATGTTACCCGTTCCTGTCAGAAGGATATTCTCGACGTGCTGTCCGCCGAGTGCGAAGGAAATTGAACTGGCAACCACATCTGTACCGGCGCCGTTATCTTCCAATATGATTGAGCCCGCATCATCGACATAGTATTTGTCGTTTCCTGCTCCTCCAGCCATGGTGTCTGTTCCAGCGCCGCCGCCCAGACTGTCGTCTCCATCGCCGCCCAGCAGTTCGTCGTCGCCTGCCCCTCCAACCAGCGTGTCATTACCGGCACCGCCGACAAGTTTGTCATCGCCACCTTCACCATGCAGGATATCAATGCCAGCGCCGCCATCTATGATATTTGAGCCTGAATTCCCGACCAGATAATTGTTCAAGGCATTGCCCGTAGCATTGATACTGGCTGAGCCCGTCAGCAGAATGTTTTCAATATGTTGCCCGCCGAGCGCGAAAGATATTGAACTTGAAACAACATCAATACCAACGACGCTGTCTTCAAATACGCGGTCACCAACATTGTCAACATAGTATTTGTCGTTGCCGACATTACCGGCCATCATGTCCGCGCCTGTGCCGCCATCATGGATGTCGTCACCCAATCCGCCCCACAATGTGTCGTCACCATCTCCGCCATAGAGGCCATCATTATCGACTCTACCGAACAGCGTATCGTTTCCCTCATTACCATTGAGGATGTCATTGCCATTACCACCGTCAAGCGAGTCGTTTCCCCCATTGCCGATCAGCGTGTCATTCCCGTTACCGCCTCTCAAATTGTCGACGAACGTATTACCCGTCATCACATTGTCCAGGTCGTTCCCGTAAACACTACCATTGGTACCGGGAAGAATGGTTACATTCTCAACTGCATTATTATAGCCCTTGTCAGAAAGGCTGAATGTCACCAAACCCAATCCATTGGGGTCAATGAAAACGGTGTCTATGCCACCCGATTTGTCCGTGCTTTCGTAAATCTCGATGCTTAAATTTTCAATCGCATCAAGCAGGTAGTATTGATCGTTTCCTGCACCTCCGGCGGCATAATTATTTTGAGAGACATGCAAAATGTCATTTCCGTCGCCCCCATCGAGATAATTTTTGCCATCCCCCCCATCCAGGATGTCATCCCCTGCGCCGCCGACGAGATAATCATCCCCGTCGCCACCATTGATGATATCATTTCCCCCGAGTCCATAGACGGTTTCCGGCGCTTCTGTGCCATTCCAAACGTCATCGCCCTCTGTCAGTATGATATCGGCCATCTCTTTCATCCCTTCGTAGAAAGCATTCGCTAAATGTGGACCTGTCAGTGTTACACATAACTGGCACCATCGCACCTAGTTCATCCGTGCGAACCGTCATAAGGGTTGCAGCCTCAACAACTTCGCGACCATGTTGTGACCGATAGCCGGGAGATATCGCTGGTGATTGGCTGATATCTTCATTGACAATCAGCCTCCTCACATCACTATGATGTGTCCACCATGACGCTGGAGGATGATCGATGGACGCGCTTGCAATTCTCGCCAGTATTGTCGCGGCAATGGCAATTGGTGCCATGAGCCCCGGTCCAAGCTTTGTTCTTGTTTCGCGCATTGCGCTGTCCAGCTCGCGTACCCATGGTCTGGCTTCCGCATTGGGCATGGGCGTGGGCGGATTGATCTTTGCTTCTTTGGCAGTGCTCGGGCTTACCGCGCTGTTGATGCAGTTCGAATGGCTCTATCTCGCCTTCAAGGTGATGGGCGGCCTTTACCTTGTATATATGGCTTACCGCATATGCCGGGGTGCTTCAGCGCCTTTGGACACAGGAAAATCCGTTCATGGTGCCAAGGAAATGACGGTGCAACGTGCATTTTTCGTCGGATTGATTACCCAGCTCAGCAATCCGAAAACCTCGATTTTCTATGCCAGTATTTTTGCCGCCGTCTTGCCTGCTGATCCTGTGAAATGGCTATTGTTTGCTATCCCGGCATCGCTCTTTCTGGTCGAAGCCGGATGGTACTCAATCGTCGCCCTGACATTTTCCGGATTCCGCATGCGCGCATTATATGGCCGCCTGAAGAAATGGCTCGATTACACCGCAGGAACAGTCATGGGCCTGTTAGGCACAAAGCTGATTATCGAAGCCTTCAATCGCAAGATCTGATTGAGCAACGCTTTGCGAAGATGACCGCCTAGCAATGTCTCACTAACGCTTTCGCACAGATTGTTGCGGTCCGGGCGTTGTGACACATTCATGGCCATGAAGCAGATCGCCCTCGCACTCATCCTCTGTATTACTGCCAGTTCTGCATCTTTTGCGCAGTTTGCGCTTGATGTTGACAAGGAAGAGGTTCGCAAGAAAGCCGGTATCCGCCTTTTGAGTGATTTGCCGGTCGGCGAAAAAGCAGTTGTAAGGTTCCCTACATATTGCGCAGACAATGGGCGTCTCATGATGCAGGCCAGCGCTGAACTGGACGATGATGCAGGCGTCACCTACTCCATTAACTGGATCGTCAAACGGGTCAGCGAAAAGTCAATCGTGATCGAAGCCGATACCACAGCGCGACAGAGGTCGCGGATAAAAAGCGATATTATGCGCCGGCTTTGGCGGGTCTATAATTGCCGTGATCCGAAAAAGCCCGAGGAAGAACCACCCTTGGTTTACGAGGTTCTTTCCATCGCCGGTGCCAAGAGCACATCCGAGGTTTTCGCACTCCCGGACTAAGCCGTGAATCGCCGCATCGAGGAAGTGGCCTTATCTTACAAAGCTGACAGGCACACCGGACGATGGATGGCGGATGACATCCATGTCGATACCATAGATGGCGCCAAGGCTTTCGGAGGTCATAATTTCGTCCGGAGTACCCCGTGCGATCAGCTTGCCCGAATGGAGCGCTATAATCTCGTCGCAGTAGCGGGCAGCCATGTTCACATCATGCAGGACCACCACGACGCCAAGTCCCTTCTGGCGTGACAGGCGGTGTACGAGCGATAGGATTTCAACCTGATGGGCTACATCCAGAGCCGAGATCGGCTCGTCGAGCAGCAACCATTCGGCGTCCTGCGCCACCAGCATTGCCAGCCAGACACGTTGGCGCTCGCCGCCGGAAAGCGTATCAACCAGCCGGTCGGCAAAACCGCCAATATCCGTCAGTTCAATGGCCTCTTCAACCTTTTCGCGGTCCTGCTTGCCAAAGCGACCAAGCGCACCATGCCAAGGGTAACGTCCCAATGCCACCAGTTCCTTGACCAACATGCCATCGGCTTGCGGTGTGTATTGCGGCAGATAGGCAACTTTGCGGGCGAAGGGTCTGGCGCCCCATTCCTCAATCGCCTTGCCCTCAAACCGCACAGTGCCGGAACTCGGCGGCTGCTGGCGGGCAAGGATTTTGACCAGTGTCGATTTCCCCGAGCCATTATGACCAATCAGGCCGGTGACGCGGCGCGATTGCAGTTTCAGCGAAAGCGGCTGCAATAATGTTCGTGACTCGATGGCAAAACTCACATCGCCCAGTTCCATCAAAGCATTGCTTGCCTCAAGATTGGATGACTGCATCTGGTTCTGTCCGGCGCTTTCGGTCATTGACCATTCCTTGGGGCGATAGTTGATTGTTGAGACCGTACCTTACTGAATACGGAAGGGTACGGTGAAGCTCTGTCGTGATACCGTAACTTCATCGGGAGCAGAAGGGACAGGTGAAGCATTGCGAACAGTGCTAAGCAATTTCTCGTCGATTTCACCCATTCCTGAACTGCCGACTATGCGTGCCGAGATAATGTCGCCCGAGCGCGCCACGATAAAGGTGACAGTCACTGTGCCCTTACTTCCAGAAGATCGGACATTCTTTGCCCGGCGAACCAGATAGGCTTGCACCCTCGAACTCCACTTTTGAGCCTGACGGGCAGACGCAGCACTTGGCGCTGCCTGCCGCTTTTCCTCGACCGGCTTGTCATTCTCGACCTTCGCGGTCACAGGTTTTTCAACCTTGCGGACGACCTTCTTTTCTACCGGTTTTTTCGGCTTTTCCTGCTGGGGCTTTACAACCGGCAAGGGCACTTCCACTTCCGGCAACTGGACCAGCTCTTCCGTCTGCTCTTCGAGCGGCTCTACCTCTTCAGGTTCCGGTTCAGCTTCAGCTACTTCCTCTACCGGTTCAATTTGCGGCTCCGGTTCCGGCACAGCTTCCGGCGTCGCAGCTTCCTGCTCTGCAACTTCCGGTTCAATCGGCTCCGGCTCGATTGCCGGCTCTTCCTTTACCGGCTGTGCAACAACTGGGGCCGGCATGGGCTCCATATCGAGCATGATCGGAGCGGCGATATCGCCGCCTTCGTCTTCCGGCTGATAAGCGTGGATTGCGAGCGCTGCACCGGCATGGACACCTACCACGACAACTCCGGCGATTGCCCAGCGTCCGACTTCCCGCCAATCCGGGTGCAGCAGTCCGCCATTGAGGCTATTTGGCCTGCCCGCCATTACTGGGCGCTTCCGCCGGGTGCAGCAAGCGGTGCGCTTTCAAGCCCGACAAGCGCGATCTTGAGATAGCCGTTTGAGCGCAGATTATTCATCAGGTCCATCAGCGCGCCATAATCGACAGCGCGGTCAGCCCGCAGGAAAACACGGGTTTCCTTGTCGCCCTTGGTCTGCTGGTCGATGAAGCTGCCAAGCGTATCGGCCGTTACCGTATTGTTGCCGATTGCAATGGTCTTGTCTTCCTTGAGCGTCAGATAAAGCGGCTGATCCGGGCGCGGCACCGGCGTTGCCGTGGAAGCGGGAAGATCAACATTGATATCGACTGTCGCCAGAGGAGCCGCGACCATGAAGATGATGAGCAGGACCAGCATGACATCGATAAACGGTGTCACGTTGATTTCGTGGTTTTCCTGCAATTCGTCGTCAGAAACATTGTGCCTGATACCGCCAGCCATTTTGCGATCCTACTCGGCTGCGGCAGGACGAACCTGCCTTGCTGCTGGAGCTGGAACGCGGGCAAAATCCACGTCGCGGCTGACGAGGCGTTCAACGCCTGCTGAAGCATCTGCCAGCAACTGGCGATAGCCGGTGATCGAGCGGGCAAAGACGTTATAGATGACAACAGCTGGAATAGCCGCGACCAGACCGATGGCCGTTGCCAGAAGCGCTTCAGCAATACCCGGCGCAACGATGGCGAGATTGGTCGTCTGCGATTGCGAGATGCCGATAAAGGAATTCATGATACCCCAGACCGTACCGAAAAGACCAACGAAAGGTGCCGTCGAACCGATGGTGGCGAGCACGCCTGTGCCACGGCTCATCCGGCGGCCAGCCTGCGCTTCGATGCGGGAGAGACGTGAAGCAACACGCTCTTTCAAACCGTCGGCGCTTGTGTGAGCCTGTGTCTCCTGCGAGAGCAGCACTTCTTCCTGTGCGGCGGTGACGAGCAAAGCGCCCGGCCCTCCCCTACCCTCAAGTGCGCGCTCGGCGTCCCTGAGGGTGCGCGCATTTCCGATTGCATTGAGTGCACGATAGGCACGCATTCTCGCGCCTGCAAGTTCAAGTGTCTTGGCAAGCCAGACAGTCCAAGTGACCAATGAGGCGAAAGCCAGGCCGATCATGACGCCCTTGACCACCCAGTCAGCTGCCATGAACATGCCCCATGGCGAAAGGTTATGCGGCAGTGTTGCCTTGGCTGTTTCTGCTGCTGGAGCAGCGGCGGCTGCGTTGGTTGCTCCAGGAGCGGTGGCTTCCGGTGCCGGAGGCGTCGCTGGCGTCGCGCTACCTGCAGGCGGTGTTGCCTGCATGGAAGGAGCAGCTTCCATTGCCTGGGGTGCTGAGGGTGGGGGTGTAGAAGGTTCTGCCGAAGGGTTGACCCGCTCCTGTGTAACCGGCGGCGTTGCCGGAGCCAGATTTTCCTGTGCGGTGGCGATTGATGAAACAAGACCGGCGGCGATCAGTGCCAGACCAAAAGCTCCTGCCTTCAAGCCATACAAATTTGAACCTGATGGTATACGCATCGTGGCCATTGCTCGCATCTTCTCGCTATCCTTGTTTTGTCTCTGCGCGGCTCGCCCAGGTTGCCGGACGGATTGTTTACGCTCGGAGCGCAGTCGCATGGGCGGCTTAATATTTATGACTTTAACAATCAAGTATTTTTTAAGGAAAATCAATCTGTGAGGAAAAGGATTGACTCCACATTCCTAAAACCAGCGATGGGGTGACAGAATTCCAGCAAATATCTTTGTAATGACAGCAAAATCATCGAATTTGCGAGTAAAAATGCAATCGCTACGAGTAATTTAGTTGTGTTGGGTAGAATTCAGATAATACCCCAAGCCCTGTAGCGGCCCCGACCTGTCATTTCACGCAGGCCAAGTTCCCCGATAAGATTGAGGGCTCCACGCTGCGATACTTTCAATTCCTTGGAAACCAGACCTGCTGAAATCATCGGCCGCGACAATGCAAGATCGATCATGCCCGGCAGACTGGAGGTGGATCGCCGGTCCTTCAACTTACGCTCCATCTGTATTCTCGCGAGCCCCAAACGCTCTATTTCCTTGAGGTTTGCAATGCTCGCTGCCTCTACCGCTCCCAGAAATGCGGCAAGCCTTATCCCGCGATCCTTGGCGCGGCGACGGTCCCGCGGAATGTTACGCAAGCCGGAATTGAACGCCGCCAAGTGCGATCTGGTTTTGCCCCGTTCCCTCAGCATTGCAGAAACCAGCATTGGTCCAAGCCAGTGCTGATGCTGAAGCGGCTCTATATCTTCCCACGCATCCCACAGTAGCGCCGCTGCCAGAAGTGGCGGCAGATCGCGCGTCATATCATGTACAACCAGCCATCGCCCGATACGTTCATCTTCATTCCAACCGGGATCATAAACCAAGGGGTCGCCATCGGAAGTCACATAATCGGAGGTTGGCTTTATCTCCAGCCTCCCCTCCACTCTCGGATGCGTAGCGCTTGCCGGTGTCAGCAATGTCTGACTTGTCCGGTCCAGTAGCGCATCAAAGCGCGCGAGTTCATCCTCAAAGGCGTTTTCTGCCTCGGTCTTGATCTCGGTTTCATAATCGGCATTTGCGACCGGCGAAGGAATGACCTCCGGTGTGACTGTCTCGGTTACCCATCGGCCTCGCAGGCTTGCGATGCCTTTGGCACTGAGCGCCCATGACGGTGGGTTTGCAGCGATCTGCCTGCGGACACGCAGGATATTATGCGCCCGCGTCAATTCATGGGTCGGCGCACGTATATCCATTCGAGCGTCGTGGAGAACCAGATCCTCCACATGCACAAGCTCACCAGCAAGCCACAAAGCGTTGCAGGCTTCCATGAAATGGGAGCGTGCAATCCAGCCCTCATTCTCGCGCATCAGACCGTCGCCGGAACGTCGAGAGATTTCGTTCAGATCGCTTTTGCGGGCAATTCTTTCATCCAGCCGAGCCAGCGCATCTTCTGCTGCGACGACTGGCCTGAACAGATCATTGATGGATAAGTCATTAGAATCATAAACCATTGTTATTATGGTAAATGATGAGGCAAACAGAAGATAGTGGGGCTTTAACTTCTCTTTCTGGTGGCTGTTTATCCCTTAAACAACCACAACCGTTGCCTTGCCCGGCACCCGATTATACAAATCAATTATATCCTGATTGATAAGACGTACGCAACCCGAAGACATGGATTGCCCAATCGACCACCACTCCGGCGAGCCGTGAATACGATAACCCGTATCCACCCCATCCTTGAAGATATAAAGGGCTCGTGCGCCCAATGGATTTTGCGGTCCCGGCTCTTGGCCATTCTGATATTTAATCAGCTCTGGCTTGCGCTCAATCATTTCACGTGGGGGCGTCCAACGCGGCCATTCCTTCTTGTACTGTATATTGGCTCGCCCATTCCAAAGGAAACCGGCCTTGCCAATACCAACACCATAGCGAATTGCGTCGCCACCCGGTTGGACGAGATAGAGAAAGCGCTGCTGCAGATGAACAACAATCGTCCCGGGTTGCTCACCCGTAGGATCAACAACCACCTGCCTGCGGAATTGTGCCGGCACTTTTTGATAAGGAACAGCAGGCAGACTGTAAGGCCCCTCCTGCACAGCTGCATACATTACATCGGGAACTGTAACCGTCCTGTCGATGCTGATCTGTGGCCGCACCCCGTTCGTCGACATGGGGTCGATATTCATTTCCGGCAGACCGAATGATGTTTGCGTACAACCTGACGCGCCAAGCACTGCTACGGAACCGAATCCCAATAGCAAATGACGCCGCGAAATGGCTGGAGTAGACAAATCGGTGAGAGCTGCCTTCGAACGCTGTGACAAGATCGTACTCGCTTACAATTAGTGGCAATGGCTCAAACTGTAAGGAAATGTGGTTTATAAAGGATGAACGCCAACTCCCTGGCCTTGCAAGTTGACAGCTGTCAACGCATAGCGCCCTCCCCTGAAGAGTTGTCAGCTGTCAACATCCCATCCAAATCCGCTAAGCCGAAGGTTCAATTTCAATTCAGCAGGGACTGCGCTAACGCTATACAATTATTGATTACATTGATTGCTATTTAACAACCATCAATTGCACCGCACCTAAACCATTTCAGGGATTTGCCTATGGCTTCAGAGGAACCATCCTATAGTGAAATCACACAGTTCGACACACCGTATCCGAACAATTCAAGCCATACAGTAAATGGCGACTATAACACTCTCGACATCGCAGAGGCCTTCATAAAGGCCAACATAACCAATCCAGTGGTCGCCTCAGATATCGCCGCCGCCGCCGGGGTAAATATTCGGGCGCTACAGCGTCTCTTTCGAAAAGCATACGCCTCAACGCCAACGCAGGTTCTGTTGAGCACACGAGTCGCAGTTGCCCGCGAGATGATCTTGCGGGGCGAAGCACGCTCCGTCAGGCAGATCGCGGCTACGTTGCAATTTTCAAACCCCAGCCGGTTTTCAAAACTATATCGAAAAATCTACGCGCATATACCTTCTCAGGAAATACGCGAACGCCAGACCGGTGATGATGGCACTATGCAGGATTGATCAGTAATACGCGGCAGTCGTGTCGAGAAAGTCGTGCGAGTGCACGATCACGGTTTCGCGGTCTATAAAGATGACCCCGTAAACCGGCGGTTCATGCGTAATCGCAACGCGGTGAGGATCGAAACCGAGTGCTGATTGATGGTTGGTACCGCGCAGCACACTAACCGGAATGCCGCGCCAACTTCCGGCAACCGGGCGATGAGCGTGACCTGCAAAGATATGCCGGACATTCCCGTGCTCCCGAAGAAGCGCAAAAAGCGCATCAGCGTCAATGAGGCCAATCGGGTCCAGATGAGGCATATGGATTGGAAAAGGCGGGTGGTGGGTGAAAACATATACCGGTTGACCCTGCGCAATATGCAACTGGTGTTTCAACCACGTCAGGCGTGCATCATCGAGCCGCCCTTCCACTTTGCCTGTCATCAGCGTATCGAGCAAAATGAACTTACCCTCTGGCGTATCCAATGCGCTTTGAACAAAGCCATCCTGCGGCACTATGGACGCAAATGTTTTTAGGAAAACATCTCTGTCGTCGTGGTTTCCCATCATCAAATGGTACGGCACGGCCAGTCTTTCCAATTCGGCCGCCAGAGCAACATAAGTATCTTCCGTTCCCGTATCGCTCAGGTCACCGGTAAAGATCACCATATCCGCATCTGCATGGTGCCTGTTGATGTCGTCAATACACTTTTGCAGTCTGGTCAAAGGGTTCAAGCCGCACAGGAGTTCGCCCGGCGTAACAAGATGCAAATCAGTAACCTGGATAATCTTCATCGTAATCTGCCCTTATGAACGGAGATTGGCGGGCAGGCGGGCGCTGCCACGCAGAACGAGGCTGGTGGCCAGTCTTTCATGTGCAGGCGGGCGATCCGGATCAGCCTCGCGCTTTTCCAGAAGGGAAACGGCGTGCTGCGCCATGATGGCGGCATCCTGCCGGAACGTTGTAAGGTTATAAGCGTCCCAGGCAGCTTCCGGAATATCGTCAAAACCAATAACCGAAAGATCTTCCGGTATGGACAGTTTGGTATTGCGCCGCACGTAATCGATCAACCCAAAAGCAACCAGGTCATTGGTGCAAAAAACCGCTTCTGGCGGAGTATCGCTGGTAAACAATTGCAGTGCGGCATCCTGACCACCATGATAATCGGAATTGCTGCCATTTCCGACAATGACGGTTGCGCCGTTTTTCTCGGCTTCATCACGAAAGCCAAATTCCCGTTCAATGGTCGTCGGTGTGCGGACAAGCGTCGCTGCGAAAGCCAGTCTCTTCAAACCATTGTCGAGGAAGAAACGTGCGGCCGTGCGGCCAGCGCCTTCATTATCAATATTGACGTCATCCGCGCCTGTTTCCGATCGTCCAAGCACGATAAGCGGCTGTCCATTGCGGCTAGCCAGTTCGACAAAGGAGGAGGGCGGCGATCCTGAAAGTATTATCGTCGCCTCGGCACGATAACCGAACAATGTTTTCTGTGCCGCAGTCAGCTCTTCTTCTGTACGCCCGGTGTTGATGACGATGGGAACACTGCCGCGGTGGATCAGAGCCTTGGTCAAGGCAGCAACGAGATGCGACCTGTAGCCAAGCTCTGGATTGGTAACAACGAGGCCAACCAGTCGGCTTTTTCGGGCCAGCAGACCGCGCGCCAGATCATTGACCTGATAGCCAAGTTCTTCCGCCGCCACCAAAATCTTTTCGCGTTTCTTAGCGGAAACACTGGCACCGGGCGTGAATGCTCGGGAGACGGCAGATCGTGAAACACCAGCGCGCTTGGCCACCTGCAAAGCACTGACATACTGGTTGCTTTCCTTGGCGGATGTTTTCTTCTTGGATGTCATTCTCAATGTCCAACTTTCGAAAGCACGTCGGCGCGCAAGAATCGCTCCACCACCAGCATGAAACCTATCGAAGGTATGAGCAACAGCAAGGCTGTTATGGAGGCAATCTGATAATTTCCACCTGAGCTTGCAGTATAAAGCAAGAGCGGCAGGGTATTAACATCCGGCGCACCTACAAAATAGCTGCCGGTGAATTCGTCCAGCGATTCAAGAAACACAAAAATCGCGCTCGCCAGAAGTCCCGGAGCGGCGAGGGGAAGCGTTATATCCCGGAAGGCCCGCAGTGGCCCGGCACCAATGGAACGCGCCGCTTCCTCAAGGTCAATCTGGACAGCCGAAAATGCGGCGGTAGCGATCCAGACCGCATAGACCAGTCCATGCGTCACATGCACCATGACAACACCTGCGACAGTGCCGTTCAATCCAATCTGATAGAAGAAACGGGCAATATTGACGTATACCGGCAGGTTCGGAAACGCTTGCGGAATAAGAAAAGCGAGGAGGATGAGACCTCTGAAGGGCAGTTTCAGTCGAGACAACGCATAGCCCGCCGGAACAGCGAGCGCCAATGAAACCACCACTGTCAGCGATGCAACCAGAATACTGGTCGCCAATGAACCCATGGCATTGCCGCGGGGTGAAAATACCCGCTCCCAAAAGCTGAAGCCATATTCCAGCGGCAGCATGTGCGGGAAATACCATTTCTCCGCAAC
The DNA here is from genome assembly GCF_000282595.1 of Phyllobacterium sp. YR531. GTDB lineage: Bacteria > Pseudomonadota > Alphaproteobacteria > Rhizobiales > Rhizobiaceae > Phyllobacterium. The sequence continues at coordinate 421,334 of NZ_AKIZ01000022.1, read as the reverse complement.
GGTCCAGAGCAACAGGTTGGTTAGAGGGCCGAAAATTATGAATGCGAGCAGGCCAAGAATAAGGGCACGGGGCAACCACCAGAAGTCGAAGCGCCACATCATGAACGCTCCTTCATGGTTTGCCTCAGATATATCAGAGCAACCCCAGTCGTCAGGATGAGTGATATCATTCCGAGCGCATTCGCTACGCCATAGTCGCCATGGGCGTTGATTCGGAAAGCAATATCGGCCGTAAGCATGGTGGGTGATTGGGCATTGATCATCAGCGGGACAGAAAGCACCGACATCATGGTAACGAAAGACAGGATCAAGCCCACCAGCAGCGTGCCTGCGATTTGCGGCACAACGATTTCAATAAGAATACGAAGGCGCGAAGCACCGAGATTACGCGCGGCCTCAATGGTACTGCGGTCCAGAGATGCCATCGCACCGGCCACAAGTAACGTAACGAAGGGCGTCTGCTTCCAGACAAAGGCGATAACAATGCCTCGCCAGTCAAGAAAACCCACCGTTTGTAACGGAGTGAGCAGGCCGAGACTGACGAGGATATTGTTCATCAAACCGTTCTTGGCGAGAAATGTACGCAGGATCTGGCCAACAACGATGAACGGAATAAACATGGGCCAGCGATAGAGCCAACGCAGGATAGCGACAGCACGCGGATTTTCGCCAAGCGTCAAATATCCGCCGATAGCCACTGAAAACAGGCCGATAAGCGCCGTGGAGACAGTGACGATAACCACGGTGAATATCATGTCACTGGAATAGAGTTCGAAAGATTTGCGGAAATTACCCAAACCCCAGGCATCGCCAACCTCGAATGCACCGAGAATGGACGCAATCAACGGCACGATAAAAAACAGCACAATCATTACCAGCGCAGGCAAGACGAGCAGTATGGCCAGGAGCTTATTCCGCATGGGTATTCGCCTTCATAGGGAAGGGGAGGGGCCATCGCGAACGATGGCCCCGGTTTGCCGACAATCAGTTCGCTACGTTCTTCTCATAGGCCTCAAGAATGGCTGAGTTATACGGAGCGATCGGGAAAGGTTTGGCTTTGGTCGAAAGGTCATCGGGTGAAATATCGACGAACAGCTTGTCCCAGCTTGCTTTATCGAGTTCGGGTTGCACGAACTTAGCGTCAATGCCCGGATACCAGTTAAAACGCTTTACGATACCTTCAGCCTGAACCTTTGGACTGGTTGCGAGTGCAACAAACTTTTCAGCGAGTTCAGTATTGGGGCTCTTTGCTGGAATAACGTAGTGCATTGGCTGTCCCGGCATACCCGGCGCTGGCAGGAACAGTTTCATTTCTGGCGGCAGCTTGCCATCGGCCTGCCAGGAATAGAACATGTCCACCCAAACCGGACCCATGGCAATTTCACCGCGGCTCAGCATATCCAGCGTTCCGGCATTGCCCGGCGTAAGGGTCGCATTGGTGGTGAAATCCTTCAAGCTGGCAAATGCCTTGTCCCACTTCTTGGTTTCAGCCTCTTCAAATGGGCCATTCATGAGCTTCTTTGCGTCGCCATCCCCGAAGGCGTAAATCCAGCCCATGACAAAGCTCACGCCGGAAGCACCACCCTTTATACCGTTATAGCCAAACTGTTTGGGGTTCTCCTTTGCCCAGGTGACAAGCTCCTCATAGCTCTTCGGGGGCGTCGGTATGAGCGCGGGATTGTAAGCGATTGCAGTCTGGCTGGAAAACATCGGCATGACATAGCCATCGACGTTTGAACCCAGCGCCATCTTTGCCTTTTCACTCGTTACCATCTCTCCCGAGGCTATCTTGGACCGGTAGGACTCAAGATACCCGTCCTTGACCATAGGGCCGGCAAACTTCTCGTGGACAACTGCAACGTCAGCGTCCCACTTTTCAACATTGGCCTTGGATTGCGCATCGAAGCGCTCGACGATCTTCTGCGAACCCGCATCACCGGGGCCGGTGCCCACAACCCTGACAGTCGTGCCGGGGTTTTCCTTCTCGAAAAGCGGCCCCAGATAATCATTGATATAGTCAACCATATTCTGGTCGCCAGCGGTCAAAACGGTCAAATCTGCCGCAGCCGCCGGGCTCGCCGCTAATCCGAGTATGAGAGAAGCCTGTAGAAGCGTTTTCATGTGTAACTCCCTGAGCAAGTTGGTGTTTTGTTGGTATAAGATACAACAGAAGCTAAGCGATATTTCACTTCAGTTTTATGATGGTTTTGCCGTATTTGTTGAGGTATTGAAAATAAAGAGAGATTCCGCCGGTATGCGCACTTTTACCGTTTCGCCCTGATTAAAAGGCGCGTCCGCGTCCACAAGGATTTCGCGGTCTCCAAGCCGGACGGCATGACGCCAATGCCCGCCGGGATAACTTACGCTTACTATTTGGCCCCGCAGTTCGAGATGGCCGACCCCCTGCATTGCGGTGTCATGATTGCGGGCGAGCCGTGCCGCCTCCGCACGAAACCGCAGTTCCACCGGACCAGTTGCTAAAGGCCGCCCCGAACGAGCTGTGACCGATGTTTGGTTAAACTCGCCTTCGGCCAGTTCAATCTGATCGCCCTGCACGCGCGCTTGCATGGACAGCAGATTTTCAGCCCCCATGAAGGCGGCCACAAAAGGCGAGGCAGGTTTGTTATAAACTTCCTCGGGCGGTCCCTGCTGTTCGATCCGCCCAGCATTCATGATGACAATGCGGTCAGCCATAACCATTGCTTCTTCGCGGTCATGCGTAACGTGGACTGCCGTGATGCCAAGACGCTTTTGCAGCGAGCGGATTTCATGACGGACAGTCAGGCGGATACGCGCATCCAGATTTGAAAGCGGCTCATCAAGCAGGAGAATTTCCGGATCAATTGCAAGAGCCCTGCCGAGGGCAACGCGTTGACGCTGACCGCCCGAAAGCTGCGCGGGCTTGCGATTGCCCAGACCCGATAGGCCGAGCAGTTCCTGCATTTCATCAACGCGGCTATCAATCGTTTCGCGTGGCCGTTTTTGCAGCTTCAGACCATAGCCGATATTCTGGGAGACAGTCATGTGGGGCCATAGCGCGTAAGACTGAAATACAAGCGCCATGCCGCGCTTGTCAGGTGGCAGCTGGGTTACATCCCGCCCGGCAACTTCAATGCTCCCAGAGAATGGCTTTGCAAACCCGGCAATCGTGCGCAGCAAAGTTGTCTTGCCGCAGCCGGACGAGCCAAGGAGAGCAACAAACTCACCCTTTGCAATATCCAGATCGAGATTATCCAGAACAGTTGTCGAACCATAGCCGACACTCATCCCAGCCACTCTAAGGAAAGCCTGATCGTCCATTTTCATCCCCTATTGCACAGCTGCGCAATTTTTTCTTTGTACTGTCTGTTTATAACAGCGGGATGACAAGCAAAATTTTCAAGACGTCCAAAAACAGGCCAGGAACAGCGCTTTCAAGGCGTGTTCAATTGCCTTTGGGACTGAAGTGAGCCACCAGTCGATAGGTATCACCGGGATAATACATGCGGACTGCGGTAATGGGTTGTGCGCCCCGCCATGTGGAGCGTTCTACCTGCAGACAGGCAGCCCCTTCCTTGACGCCGAGATGGGCTGACAAAGCAGCATCAGCATTCAAGGCACTGATACGGTTCTCAGCTTCCGACCAGGGAACATGCTCACGCAGCCAGGTGCCGGGAGGGTCTTTTTCGAATGTCAGTTCAGCTGCGTCCGGAACGCTTACCAGATCAATCAGGCGATCTTCAAATGCGTGCACGCGCTTGCCCGCAAGATGGCGGCAAAGCACAGCCAGCACGGGGCGAGGCGTCTGTACATCAAGCCGCTTCATATCCGATGCCGTACTGGTACGCTGACGCCGCGAAAGAATTTCCAGCGAATAGGTCTGCCCGATAGCTTCCACTTCCGCTCTTACATCCGAAATCTCGATGACGGCAGACTGTACAAGCGGCTGGGAAACAAAACTGCCCGCACGGCGACGGCGCTCTATTAGACCCGATGCTGCAAGCGCCACCAGTGCCTTGTTCACAGTCATGCGCGCACAGTCGTAAGTTTCCATCAGCTCGCGTTCAATCGGGATACGATATCCCGGAGCCCATTCCCCTGAAAGTATGCGCCGCTCAATATCGCTGCGGATGCGAGCTGACAGCTGGCCTTTTGATTGGTCAGCTTCAACAGATGGGGGAGGGGTAACTTTATTCAAAACGGCCTCTTCAAATAACCGGCAGGTTTTGTGAAAGGCGGATGATTATAATGTCCGCAGAGCCCCCGACAGCCATCGTGCCCATATCATCCGCTTCGCCGACAAACAACGCATCATGTTTGCTGAGGGTGGCGTCCTGCGGGAGTTCAAGCGTTCCATCGCAGCAAAAAACGATACCGACCCCGGGACCGCTTCTCACAAAACAGGGCACGCTAACAGTCTGCCGCTCCACCGTTGCAAGCCACTGACCTCGCCGGGTCATGACATTCAGATCGACAATGGTGCCGGAAACGAGCTTTGCCGAGGTTGTCGCGTCCCCCGGAAATGCAAAAGGTGCGGAGGCGGCTGTTAGGCGAGTAGGCTCCATTCCCGCCACATCGAGATCCATTCCTGCACCTTCCAGAACCGTGAGGATGCGATCAATGTTTTCGAATGACGAGAAAGGTCCGTCTGATGCGACGGTCGCCATGCTGACACGCCAGTGAAACTCACCCGCATCTGCGCCTACAGGGGCGATGGCGATCTCTGTGGTGACACCGCCCCCGTTTTTCCAGGGCATCTGTTTGTGATCACTGGCGCGCAATATATGCATCAGCCCAATATTCCCGGAAGGTTGAGGCCTTTTTCCTTGGCGCAATCAATTGCGATCTCGTAGCCCGCATCAGCATGACGCATAACGCCCGTCGCCGGATCGTTCCACAGCACACGCTTGATACGGTCTGCCGCATCATCGGTGCCATCACAGCAGATGACCATGCCGGAATGCTGCGAGAAACCCATGCCTACGCCGCCGCCATGATGCAGCGATACCCAGGTTGCTCCAGATGCGGTGTTGAGAAGCGCATTCAACAGCGGCCAGTCGGACACGGCATCCGAGCCGTCTTTCATCGCTTCCGTTTCACGATTGGGGGATGCAACAGAACCTGAATCGAGATGATCGCGGCCAATCACGATCGGCGCTTTCAATTCACCCGTGCGCACCATCTCATTGAAGGCGAGACCAAGCCGGTCACGATCACCCAGACCGACCCAGCAGATGCGCGCTGGCAGACCCTGGAACGCGATGCGGTCGCGTGCCATATCCAGCCAGTTGTGCAAATGTGTATTGCCCGGCGTCAGTTCCTTGACCTTGGCATCTGTCTTGTAAATGTCTTCCGGGTCGCCTGAAAGTGCCGCCCAGCGGAATGGACCAACGCCCCGGCAAAACAGCGGGCGGATATAGGCAGGCACGAAGCCCGGGAAAGCAAAGGCGTTTTCAAGCCCTTCATCCTTGGCGACCTGGCGAATATTATTGCCGTAGTCGAGAGTAGGAATGCCCTGATCCCAGAATGCAATCATGGCTTCCACATGTTCGCGCATTGAAGCCCGTGCCGCCTTTTCGACAGCCTTCGGATCACTTTCACGCTTGGCCCGCCATTCGGCCATGGTCCAGCCCTTGGGCAGATAACCATTGATAGGGTCATGCGCCGATGTCTGGTCCGTAACGATATCGGGACGCACACCACGGCGTACCAGCTCAGGCAAGATTTCAGCGGCATTGCCAAGAAGACCAACTGACTTGGCTTCCCCCGCCTTGGTCCAGCGATCGATCATTTCGAGCGCTTCATCAAGCGTTTCAGCCTTGGCGTCCACATAACGGGTGCGCAGGCGGAAATCGATAGAGTCAGGATTGCATTCGACAGCAAGACAGCAGGCACCTGCCATGACAGCGGCAAGCGGCTGAGCGCCGCCCATGCCACCAAGACCCCCGGTCAAAATCCATTTGCCTTTGAGGCTGCCGCCATAATGTTGGCGACCGGCCTCGACAAAGGTTTCATATGTGCCTTGCACGATGCCTTGAGTGCCGATGTAAATCCACGAGCCGGCAGTCATTTGGCCATACATGGCCAAGCCCTTCTTATCCAGTTCATTGAAATGATCCCATGTCGCCCAATGCGGAACCAGATTGGAATTCGCGATCAATACGCGTGGTGCATTGGAATGCGTTTTGAAAACGCCGACAGGCTTGCCGGACTGCACGAGGAGCGTTTCATCCTCGTTCAGCGTTTTCAAAGTAGATACGATCTTGTCGAAATCATCCCACGTACGGGCGGCACGGCCAATACCGCCATAGACAACCAGCTCATTCGGGTTCTCGGCGACATCCGGGTCCAGATTGTTCATCAACATGCGCAAAGGCGCTTCGGTCATCCAGGATTTTGCATTGAGTTCGTTGCCGCGAGGGCTGCGTATCTCGCGGATATTATGCCTTGGGTTGTTCATATCTGCTCCCCAGTTTGATTGCAGTCTGTTCCAGAATTTCGAGAATATCTTTCAGGTGCCTGCGCAGCTTTTCCGCCTTTGCCTCATCATATTCGAAAGGCAGCGCCTCACTCGCCAGATGCGAGGATTGCGTCAGCTCCATCTGTATCGCGTGAATGTTTTTCTCAGGCTGTCCATAATGCCGGGTTGTCCACCCGCCTTTAAACCGCCCATTGATCACGGCGTCATAACCGGAAGCGGCAAATGCAATTCGCCCCACAGCCGAAGCAATCTCCGGCGAACAGCTCTTGCCCTCACTGGTTCCAATATTGAAGTCGGGCAGTTTGCCTTGGAACAGGAAAGGGATGTGCGAGCGTATGGAGTGGCAGTCGTAAAGAATGCACAGTCCGTGCATCTCTTGAACCCGCTTGATCTCTGCGGCCAAAGCATCGTGATAAGGACGATGAAACGTCTCCAGCCTCAGCTTGATATCGGCTGCGGTTGGTTTTTCCTTGTCGCGCCAGATGGGCTTGCCGTCAAAGTCCGTTTCAGGAACCAGTGTCGTCGTGTTCTGCCCGGGATAAAGGCTCTTGCCCTCCGGGTCGCGATTGGCATCGATCACATAACGATGAAACGTAGCGCGAACCGTAGTTACGTTCGGCAAAAGGCCATCATATAGCTGGTCGATATGCCAATCCGTATCCGCCAGCATCTGACCGTTCTCGTTAAGACGGGCAAAAATGTCTGGCGGCACGTCGGTTCCCGTATGCGGAAACCCGAGAATGATCGGGGATGTTCCCTGTTTTACTTCGACAACGCTCATTGGCCGATCCTCACAAGCTTGTATCAAGCGGTGGCAGGATATCGGATGAGATCGCAGCGTTCAGGGCGCCTGATGCAACAACATCTGAAACAGCTTTCAGATCAGGCGCCATATAGCGATCCTCTTCCAATGTGGGCACCGCTGCTCGGATAACGCCATGGGCGCGGCTGAGTTCCGGGCTGGTCTGGAGCGGCGCTCGCAGATCAATTCCCTGTGCTGCGGTCAGCGCCTCGATGCCAATGATCGAGAACAGATTATCCGTCATCTGCAGAAGACGTCGCGCACCATGGCAGGCCATCGAAACGTGATCTTCCTGATTGGCAGAGGTCGGCGTTGAATCAACAGATGCCGGATGCGACATCTGCTTGTTTTCCGACATCAGTGCAGCGGATGTCACCTCTGCAATCATCAGCCCCGAATTCAAACCGGGCTTGCGGGCAAGAAATGCCGGCAAGCCATAGCTCAGGGCAGGATCGACCAGCAAAGCAATACGGCGTTGGGCGATTGATCCGATCTCGCAGATTGCCAGCGCAATCTGATCAGCGGCAAATGCAACGGGCTCGGCATGGAAGTTGCCGCCGGAGACGACCGAGCCATCGCTGAGAACCAGCGGATTGTCAGTCACGGCATTGGCTTCTATTTCCAGCGTACGTGCCGCCATTCTCAACAGATCAAGACATGCTCCATCAACCTGCGGCTGGCAGCGGATGCAATAAGGGTCCTGTACGCGCTCATCGCCTTCAATATGACTTTCGCGGATCGGGGAGTTTTCCAGCAGACGCCGCAATGCGGCACCCGTATCAATCTGACCGCGATGGCCGCGAAGCGAATGTATGTCGGCATGGAAGGGAGCCGAAGAGCCCATAGCTGCATCCGTCGAAAGAGCACCTGTTATCAATGCCGATTGACCGGCGCGATGCGCGCGGAATAGTCCCGCCAATGCCAATGCCGTAGAAACCTGCGTGCCATTGATAAGCGCAAGGCCTTCCTTGGCTGCAAGCACGACCGGTTTGAGACCGGCTTTGGCAAGCCCATCGCCAGCAGGCAATTGCTTGCCATCGAATATGACATCGCCTTCGCCGATCATCGCCGCAGCCATATGCGCCAAGGGAGCCAGATCACCGGAAGCGCCGACCGAGCCTTTTTCGGGAATGACAGGGATAACACCTTTTTCGAGCATCGCCTCAATGAGCGTGATCAATTCAAACCGCACACCGGAAGCACCGCGACCAAGCGATATGAGCTTCAACGCCATAATCAGGCGAACAATGTTTTCTGGCAAAGCATTACCCACGCCGCAGCAGTGTGAGAGGATCAGATTGCGCTGCAATGTTCCAACATCGGCGGCGTCAATCCTGATAGACGCCAGCTTCCCAAACCCTGTATTGATACCGTAGACCGGGGCGTTCCCGGCGACGATTTCAGCAATGCGCCGTGCAGCAGCTTCAATTCCTGCGTGGTATGAAGGATCGAGCTTCACAGGCGTGCCTTGCCAGTAAATGGTTTCCAGAGTGCTCAGCGAAACTTTGCCCGGATGAAGTATAACGGTCATTGAGTAATCCTTTGTCCCCGGAATATGCGTGCGTGGAGAGGGTTGAAGCCGATGCGGTAAACAAGTTCAGCAGGGCTGGTTGCATTCCAGACTGCAAAGTCAGCCGACTTTCCCGCTTTGATCGTACCCGTTTCATTCAATATGCCAAGCGCACGCGCCGCCTCACGCGTTGTGCCGGAAAGCACTTCATCGACAGTCAGGCGGAAGAGTGTGCACGCCATATTCATTGTCAGAAGCAGCGAAGTAAGCGGCGATGTACCGGGATTGCAGTCCGTCGCGACAGCAATGTGAACGCCTGCATCACGCAGGACCCGTACGGGCGGAGCCTGCTCTTCGCGCAATGTATAAAAGGCACCCGGCAAAAGAACTGCAACAGTTCCTGCTGCCGCCATGGCTTTCGCCCCTTCTTCATCGAGATACTCAAGATGGTCGGCGGAGAGCGCACCATAGGACGCCGCAAGTTTGGCGCCGCCAAGATTGGACAGTTGCTCCGCATGCAGTTTGACGGGAATGCCGAGGGCTTTCGCCTTGTCAAAAACGCGGCTTATCTGAGCGGGTGAAAACGCGATCCCTTCACAGAACCCGTCCACCGCATCGACAAGCCCTTCTCTATGAGCTGCATTAAGTCCGGGCAGGACTACATCAGTAATGTAATCATCGGGGCGGCCGCGATACTCAACCGGCACTGCATGGGCGGCAAGATAGCTCGTATGAATGCGCACGGGGCGCAACGTTGCCAACCGGCGCGCGACCCGCAGCATTTTCAACTCGGCTTCAATGTTCAGCCCGTAGCCGGATTTGATCTCGATAGTGGATATCCCTTCGCTTAACAGCGTATCGAGCCGTGGCAGGCTCTGCGCGAGCAGATCGTCTTCACTTAGGGCGTTAGTGGCCTTAACGGATGAGACGATACCGCCACCTGCGCGCGCGACTTCTTCGTAAGTTGCCCCTTCAAGCCGCATTTCGAACTCGCGAGCCCGATTGCCGCCATAGACCAGATGGGTATGACAATCGACAAGTGCCGGAGTGACCAGCTTTCCCTCAAGGTCGACAGCTTCAATTGTCCGCGCTTCCTGAGGAAGTTCACTTTCAGCTCCTGCAAAGACAATCCGGCCGTCCTTTACGAGAATGGCCGCTTGCTCGATAATCGCAGTCGCGTTCTCTTCGCAGGTTACCAAACGCATGTTGCGCCATAGCTGAAAACCAACGCCATTGTCTGAGATTATATTTCCACCCATGAGCTTTACGCCTTTTCTTCTCCTGTTAATATGTATAGACATAATTGAGATCAACGCAAACAGTTTTTCTGTCACTTCGGGAGGATTCACAATTGACGCATGTTTTTGCACAGGCAGCCCTTACGCCTTCCGGCTGGCAGCAGGACGTTCGCATAAGCTTTGACGAAACCGGAATTACAGCCATGCAGCCGGGAGCCAGCGCGGCACCCGATGACGAGCGCCATACGATCATTCTTCCCGGCATGCCGAACCTGCATAGCCACGCTTTTCAGCGCGGCATGGCAGGACTGGCGGAAAGCCGTGGCCCCGGCTCTGACAGTTTCTGGAGCTGGCGCAATGTCATGTATCGCTTCGCCTTGACCATGTCGCCAGAACAAATGGAGGCTGTTGCCGCCCAGCTTTATATGGAAATGCTGGAGGCCGGCTTCATTCGCGTTGGCGAATTTCACTATCTCCACCATGATGTTGACGGGCAGCCCTACGCCAATATTGCGGAAATGGCCGAACGTATCGCAGCAGCGGCAAGCCAGACCGGTATTGGCCTGACTCTGCTTCCAGTCTTCTATGCGCACTCAACATTTGGAGGCGCTGCTCCTTCCGAAGGGCAGCGACGCTTTATAAACTCGCTGGACTCTTATGAGCGGATCCATGCCGGTTGCCTCAATTCCGTCAAGAGCCTGACTGGCGGTAATGTCGGCGTAGCGCCGCACAGTCTGCGGGCGGTTACCCCGGACGAACTTGCAGCCGTTACAGCCATTGCCGGTAGCAATCCGAAACATATCCATGTGGCGGAGCAGGTGAAGGAAGTTGAGGACTGTATTGCCTGGTCCGGTGCCCGCCCGGTTGAGTGGCTCCTGCAAAATGCCGATTTGGATGCCACCTGGTGCCTGATCCACGCAACCCATATGACGGATGATGAAACCAGTGGGATGGCACGCAGTGGCGCGGTTGCTGGGCTTTGCCCGATAACGGAGGCTAATCTTGGCGACGGTACATTTTCTGCGGATTTGTTTACCCAAACGGGAGGCAGGTTCGGCATTGGTTCAGATTCTAACGTTCTCATCGGAATAGCAGACGAGTTGCGTCAACTGGAATATTCTCAGCGTCTGGCACATCGTTCCCGCAACGTGCTCGCGCCAGCGGGGGGATCGACCGGCCGCACCATTTTCGACCATGCGGCTCATGGCGGCAGCGTCGCCCTTGGCAGCGAGACAGGTCTCGCAGTTGGCAGACCAGCAGACTTCATCAGCATCCAGCAGCAAACGGCTGGTATCTTCTCCGGCGACGTCGCACTCGACTCGTGGATATTTGCCAATGGTGCCAAAGTGGACAGCACTTGGGTATCCGGCATCAAGCAGGTTGAGGGTGGCCGCCACAAGCTCCGCGACCAGATCGAACAAAAGTTCGGGAAAGTGATGCAAGAACTGATGTCCGCCAGTTTCTAAAACAGCTTCCGATCAATCAGACTACCTGTCAAATTTCCCATCAGAAAAGCTCAAAAAGAGTTGCACACCTCATTTGGCTGAATTAGTATATCAGCCGGAGGAGAATTCTCGTGGTGAAAATGACGCTCGAAGACGTCGCCCGAGAAGCCGGTGTCAGTCTTGCAACGGTTGATCGCGTGGTGAACGGGAGAATAGGTGTGCATGCGCGCACCATTCAGCGCGTCAACGCGGCTATCAAACAGCTGGGTTTCCTGCCAGATCCGCACGCTTCCAGATTGGCTCGCGGCCGCGATTATGATTTCCGCATCATTCTCCCGACCGGCGAAAATGAATTCATGCAGGCTCTTGCTGCCGAGTTCCGCGCAACGCGCGAACGCCAGTTGCAGGAGCGGGTGCGCCTGACCATTCAGTATGTCGATACGTTTGATGGCGAGGCGTTGGCATCGGCCTTGGAAAAGCTTCCGAGCGGAATTGATGGTGTCGCAGTCGTTGCGCTAGATCATCCTGCCGTCACCGAAGCCATCAATGCACTTGCGGATTCCGGTGTCGTGGTTCTCACGCTGGTTTCGGACGTGCCAAACTCAAGGCGCGCACATTATGTTGGTATCGATAATTTCGCTGCGGGCCGCACTGCTGCGTCGCTGATCGGCCGCTTTGTCGGCTCACGCAAGGGTAAGGTTGGCATGATCGCCGGATCTCTGGCGCTGCGTGATCATGTCGAGCGGCAGTTTGGTTTCGAACAGGTTCTTGCACGTGAATATCCTAATTTGAATGTTCTTCCCGTCCGAGAAGCGCGTGACGAGAATGCGCGGGTCGAGGCAGTCACCAAATCCTTGTTGCAGGATCACCCTGATACGGTTGCGATCTACAATGCCGGAGGCGGGCAGGCGGGTGTCATTGCAGCATTGGAGGCCGCCAATCGCGGTTCCGACATGATTTTTGTAGCGCACGAGCTGACCCCCTCAACGCGCCGCCATCTCGTGCGCGGTACGATCGACGCGATCATAAATCAGGATGTGGGTCACATGGCGCGCAGCACCGCGCGCATTCTTACTGCGCTGAAAGAGGGCCGCCCGATTGTTTCGGGGCAGGAACACATTCGCATCGACATCTTTCTCAGGGACAACATGCCCTGACGGCTACAATTGGTATTGGGAGGAAACACATGAAGACGATCAAGGGACCAGCTATTTTCCTCGCACAGTTTGCGGGTGATGAAGCTCCGTTCAATACATTGGATGCAATGTGTGGATGGGCGGCAGGACTTGGCTATAAGGGCATTCAGATTCCGGCGTGGGATGCGCGTCTCATTGATCTGAAGAAAGCTTCCGACTCCAAAGATTATTGCGATGAGATCGCGGGGACAGCCGCAAAACATGGTCTGACAATCACCGAACTCGCGACCCATCTTCAGGGGCAGCTTGTCGCTGTTCATCCGGTCTATGATGAACTCATGGATGGTTTTGCAGCACCGGAAGTGCAAGGCAATCCGGCGGCACGTCAGGAATGGGCCGTCGATCAGTTGAAGCGTGCGGCACGGGCTTCAAAACATCTTGGTCTCAAAGTGGTGCCTACATTTTCGGGCGCACTTGCATGGCCATTTCTTTATCCTTTCCCGCAGCGGCCTGCAGGTCTGGCTGAAGCGGCTTTTGATGAGTTGGCAAAGCGTTGGACACCCATCCTCAATTACTTTGATGAGCAGGGTGTTGATGCGGCCTACGAAATCCATCCGGGCGAAGACCTTCATGACGGCATTACCTATGAAATGTTTCTGGAGCGCGTGAACAATCACTCCCGGGCAAACCTGCTGTATGATCCGTCTCATTTCGTGCTGCAGCAGCTCGATTATCTTGATTACATCGATATCTATCATGAGCGGATCAAAGCCTTCCACGTGAAGGATGCCGAATTCAATCCGACAGGACGCCAAGGTGTCTATGGCGGTTTCCAATCCTGGGTAGACCGCGCCGGTCGTTTCCGCTCCCTTGGTGACGGACAGGTTGATTTCGGGGCGATCTTCTCCAAACTGACCGCTTATGATTTCGATGGCTGGGCAGTGCTGGAATGGGAGTGCGCCTTGAAGCATCCGGAGGATGGCGCGCGCGAAGGTGCTCAATTCATTGATGCGCATCTGATCCGCGTTACCGAGCGGGCATTCGATGATTTTGCCGGGTCCGGCACGGACGACGCGGCCAACCGCCGTATTCTTGGTTTGAAGTAAGAGGGTAAAGCAATGGCCATTGGAGCATCGAAAGAAAAGTCTGCGAGCAACCGCATTCGTATCGGCATGGTCGGCGGCGGGCAGGGCGCATTCATCGGCGCGGTCCATCGTATCGCACTGCGCATGGATGACCAGTTTGAACTGGTGGCAGGTGCGCTCTCGTCAGACCCGGATCGTGCCAAGGCCTCAGCAAGAGAAATCGGCATTGCCGATGACCGCGCCTATACCTCCTTTGAAGAAATGGCCAAGGCTGAAGCCAAGCGCCCGGATGGCATTGAAGCAGTTTCAATTGTTACGCCAAACCATATGCATGCACCCGCTGCAAAAGCGTTTCTCAAGGCCGGTATTCATGTAATCTGCGACAAGCCCCTGACCACCACGGTCAAGGAAGCAAAGGAGCTTGTCTCTCTGGTCAACAAAACCGGCAAGCTGTTCGTGGTCACCCACAATTATACCGGCTATCCGATGATGCGGCAGGCACGGGCAATGGTGGAGAAAGGCCTACTCGGCACTATCCGCGTGGTGCAGGCCGAATATCCGCAGGATTGGATGACGGAAAGCACTGAGAAGTCCGGCTCGAAACAGGCTGAATGGCGCGTTGATCCAAAGCGTTCAGGCGCTGGCGGCGCTATCGGCGATATTGGCACGCACGCCTATAATCTCGCCTGTTTCGTATCCGGCCTGAAGCTCAAGCAGCTTTGCGCTGAACTGACCAGCTTTGGCGAAGGCCGCGTTCTTGACGACGACGTGCAGATTCTCATGCGTTTCGATGGCGGTGCCAAGGGCATGATCTGGGCAAGTCAGGTCGCGCCGGGCAATGAGAATGGTCTGAAGCTGCGGATATACGGAACCAAGGGCGGCCTTGAATGGACACAGGCCGATCCGAATTATCTCTGGCACACGCCGTTCGGTAAACCAAAGCAGTTGCTGACCCGCGGTGGTGCCGGTGCATCGCCCGAGTCTGCCCGCGTTACCCGCGTTCCCGGCGGTCATCCCGAAGGTTATCTTGAGGGCTTTGCCAATATCTATACGGAAGCCGCGCAGGCAATACTTGCTGCCCGCAACGGCAAGAAGCTGCCCAAGGATGTTATCTACCCAACCGTGCAGGACGGGCTTGCCGGAATGGAATTCATTGAAGCTGCGGTCAAGTCTTCCAAGGCTGGCGGCGTCTGGACGAAGGTGTGATGGCAACAAACCAACCTTTAAATGCCCCGAACGTGCCCGTGCTGGAAGCGCGCGGCATTGCCAAGGCATTCGGGCCGGTCGAGGTGCTGACCGATATCAGCCTGACCATCATGCCCGGCGAGGTCCATGCGATCATCGGCGAAAATGGTGCGGGCAAGTCGACACTGATGAAGCTGCTCAGCGGACACCTGAAGCCAACACGCGGTAGCGTCGCTATCGATAATGAGCCGGTCAGCTTTGCCGGGCCGGTCGATGCGGAACATCGCGGCCTGGTTCTGGTGCATCAGGAAATCCTTCTTGCGCCAGACCTGACCGTCGCCCAGAACATTTTCATGGGGCGTGAACTGAAGCGTGGCCTCATGGTCAATGACCGCGAAATGAACAGGCAATCAGCTGAAGCAGTCCGCAGTCTCGGCGCGGAGATTGACCCGACCACGCAAATAGCCCGGCTCTCCATCGCGCGACGTCAATTGGTGCAGATCGCCCGCGCATTGCAGGTGCCACATCGCGTTGTGATTTTCGACGAGCCGACTGCTTCGCTGACGCCGATTGAGACGGATGCGCTGCTCAAGGTTATCCGCGATCTGCGCGACAAGGGCGTGGCCATTCTTTACATCTCGCATCGCCTGCCGGAAGTTGCGGCCATTGCAGATCGCATAACAGTCTTGCGCGATGGTAAGCTCATTGCAACCCGCAACGCGTCCGAATTGCAGCCCGTTGACATGGCACGGTTGATGGTCGGGCGGGATATGTCAAAACTCTATCCCGAACGTGAGGACACCGCCGCGCATGAAACCGTGCTCGACGTCAAGAATTTCGATGTGCCAGGCTATGCCCGCGATGCATCTTTCTCTCTGCGTAAAGGTGAAATCCTCGGCTTTGCCGGTTTGATTGGCGCCGGTCGTACGGAACTGCTTGAAGGCATTGTCGGGCTTCGCACCGCTCATGGCCAGATAGTATTCAATGGCAAGCCCACCAAATTCAACACAGTGCGCGACAGCATGGCCGCAGGCATTGTCTATCTGAGTGAAGACCGAAAGGGTAAGGGTCTTTTGCTGGCACAGGATTTGCGAACCAACCTGACATTGGCGACCCTCGACAAGTTTTCCAAAGGGCCGCTGATCGAACGCAAGCGCGAAGATCAAAGCCTCGACAAAGCCATCAGCGATTTTGATATACGTGCGCGCCGTCGCGACCTTCTTGCCGGCCAGCTATCTGGCGGCAACCAGCAAAAGCTGCTGCTTGCCAAGATGATGCTGCTCGAACCGAGTATCGTCATTATCGACGAGCCGACGCGCGGTATCGATATCGGTACGAAAGAACAGATCTATAAATTCATTGCCGACCTCGCCAAGGCGGGGAAATCCGTCATCGTGATCTCGTCCGAGATGCAAGAACTCATCGGCATCTGTCACCGCATTCTTGTCATGCGTTCGTCCCGTATTGTTGGCGAGGTGACAGGAGATGCAATGACTGAAGAAGAAATCGTCGTCCACGCCACAGGCGTCAAAATCAACGAAGCAGAGCTTTACAGTGCGGGGAACGCATGAGCGACTCAACGACAAATACCGATACGCGCGGGTTCGCCCGCAAGCTGGCTGATCTCGACATGACAGCCGTTGCGCCATTCCTTGCGCTCGCTGCGCTATTCGTGCTTGGTGCACTCATCAACCCGAATTTCCTGTCCATCGACAATCTGCTCAATGTGCTCACGCGATCTTCTTTCATCGCGATCATTGCCGTTGGTGCAACATTCGTCATCTCCGCCGGCGGCCTTGATTTGTCAGTCGGCTCGATGGCGGCACTTGTTGCAGGCATCATGCTGCTGTTTCTCAACTCCGCAGCCATTGATGGCGATATGGCGATGCTGTGCGTGGGTGTCGTTGTTGCCATTGGCGTGGGCGCATTGGCTGGATTGCTCAATGGCGCTGTCATCACAATCGGCAGGATCGAACCCTTTATCGTAACGCTGGGAACCATGGCGATCTTCCGGTCGGTCACAATCTGGCTTGCAGATGGCGGTTCCATTGCCATGAAATCCACGTCAATGCGGGCGCTTTTCCGGCCCGTCTATACCGGCACATTTATCGGACTTCCGATCCCCGTATGGATCATCGCTGTTGTTGGTATTCTTGCTGCCTTCATTCTCTACAAGACCTCTTTCGGCAGGCATGTGATCGCCGTCGGCTCCAACGAAGACGTCGCTAAATATTCGGGCATCCACGTCAACCGCGTGCGCGCAATGACCTATGTCTTGCAAGGTATTTGCGTGGCGATTGCGGTCATTGTTTATATCCCGCGCCTCGGTGCAGCGACCACCACGACCGGGATGCTATGGGAGTTGCAGGCCATCACTGCCGTGGTGATCGGCGGCACTGCGCTGCGCGGTGGTGTTGGTCGCATATGGGGCACGATCTGCGGTGCCTTCATGCTGGAGATCGTCGGCAATATCATGGTGCTTTCGAACATCGTCAGTGAATATCTCATCGGTGCTGTTCAGGGCACGATCATTATCATTGCAATGCTTGTCCAACGGACGCTGCAAAAGAAGAAGTGACCGCCAGTGGTCACAAAGGAATAGGGGCGGGAGGCTGCCTCTTCTAACGGGACGGGGGAAAAGGGGCCACCCACCGAGCCGCAACCAAGGCCCGAACGAAAAATTGGGAGAGAACACATGCGTAAACTTATGATGGGTCTGGTTGGGGCGGCACTCGCTTCGACAATGACCTTCGCCTACGCTCAGGATAAACAGGTCAACATCGCCGTTTCGATTCCGGCTGCCGATCACGGTTGGACAGGCGGCGTCGTCTATCACGCGGAACGCGCGGCAAAGTTGCTCGAAAAGGCACATCCGGGCCTGAAGATCACTGTGAAGACTTCGCCGGACGGCGCTTCACAAGCCAATGCGCTGGAAGATCTGACCACCCAAGGCATGGACGCACTTGTAACCCTGCCGCACAATTCCGATGAACTGACCGATCCACTTCGTCAGGTCAAGGAAAAGGGAGTTTTCGTTACGGTTGTGGATCGTGCGCTGTCTGATCCGACAGTTCAGGACCTCTATGTTGCCGGCAACAACCCGGAGCTTGGCCGTGTTGCGGGTACATATCTCAAGGACACACTGAAGACCGGTGATGTTGTTGTTATTCGCGGTCTGCCAATCGTTATCGATGAAGAACGCCAGAAGGGTTTCGATGATGCGATTGCAGGCAGTGGCATCAAGGTTCTGGACAAGCAGTTCGGCAACTGGTCACGCGATGATGCTTTCAAGGTCATGCAGGACTATCTGACCAAGTTCCCGAAGATCGATGCGGTCTGGTGTCAGGATGACGATATGGCGGTTGGCGTTCTTGAAGCCATCAGCCAGGCGAAACGCACCGATATCAAGCTGGTTATCGGCGGTGCGGGCATGAAGGACATGATCAAGCGTGTTGCCGATGGCGATGCAATGACACCGATCAATGTGCTTTATCCGCCATCAATGATCGCGACAGCCATGGAACTGACAGTAGCCAACTTCTACGATCAGGTTCCTGTACGGGGCAGCTACATCCTTGATGCGACCCTTGTCACCAAGGACAATGCGGCTGAATTCTACTTCCCGGATTCACCCTTCTGATCCAATCGGCATCAGATATCAGAAATGCGAAGGGCCCACTAAGGGCCCTTCTTTTTTGGATCAGCTTCCAAACTGGATGCCGGACTTTGTCGTCGGGTTCAGCTGGCGGATACAGGCTTTCGGGTCAATGCCTGTGCCCGCGCACTCAGTCGAATCGTTGACGAGAACGCGCGTTACTTTCGTACAATCAAGCTCGCCAAGGTCGAAACGGCGCACTTTGGTTTTTCCCTGCGGCAGTTCCTTGAAGTCCAGCACCGTGATGCGATCGACAACCTGAGCCTGATTGAACAAGGCGATCTCAAATCCAACCTTGTCCAATGCCGCTTCCAGATTATTGGTCACGACAAAAGTGAGCCGGCAGCCTTTTTCTGATGGCTGCAATGCGTTCAGCTCCAATGTCAGCGTGGATTTTGCAGCATTTTCCTGTGCGGGTGCAATTCCGGTTGCGGCGAGGACCAGCAAAGCCGTGGCCGCGATCAGGCCATAACAATGGCGCGCTAGAAATCTCATGAATTCACCCTCTGTCTTTTGCACGATTACACCCGTTTTCTGATCACAGTTTCGTCAATTTTGAAACATGACTCATTGACTCTTATTTGGTTTGAGTAATAAAGATGAAACTTGTAGTCAAGTTTAAATGAGGGGGTGTTCGCTCACCCGATACCCTTGGAAAAAGGCACGAAAAGGCCCATTGCCATGTCGCGACGCCAAATCATCGATCTGCAGGTTCGCCTTCCCAATGTGTCACCCATCAGAGCAGACTACCGCCGCCCCGTACAATCAGATATTCGAGTGTTTGGCAGTGACATTTTATTCGACGGATCAAGCGAGGTCGGCATTGAACATGCTGGCTCGCTTTACCGTTTGAAGATCACGCGCCAAGGCAAACTCATATTGAATAAATGATTGAATAAAAAAGGTTTTGAGATGACACACGTTACAAAAATGACGGCGGAAGCGATTCGCCAGGCAAGAGCAGAGAATCCCAAGATGCGTGAGCGCGATCTGGCGCAGCAACTGGAAATCTCGGAAGCAGATTTCGTTGCAGCCTATTGCGGCATCAGTGCCATCCGCATCTCGCCGCGGATCGAGACTTTCCTGACGGAAATCGAGGCACTGGGCGAAGTCATGGCGCTTACACGCAACGAGAGTGCGGTTCACGAAAAGATCGGAGTCTACGACAAACCCATCGTCGGCAAGCATGCATCGATGATGCTTGGCGAGCAGATTGACCTGCGCCTGTTCCCCAACTCCTGGACCCATGCATTTGCCGTGGAAAAAGAAGATGGCGACGCCATCCGCCGCAGCCTGCAATTCTTCGATGCAGCAGGTGAGGCGATCCACAAAATTCACCTGCGTCCTTCATCCAATCTGGAAGCCTATGCGGCTCTGGTAGCAAAGCTGAGACTTGAAGATCAGTCCCAGTCCATCGAAACAACCGAGCTGCCAAAGCCTGAGCAGAAAAAGCACGAACTCGACGAACTTGATGCCGCCAGTCTCCGTGAGCGCTGGACACAGATGAAGGATGTTCACGAGTTTTTCGGCATTCTGAACTCTCTGGAAATGACCCGCCATCAGGCCGTTCAGGTCATTGGTCAGGACTATGCCTGGCAGTTGGACAACGATGCCCTGACGGCAATGTTGCACCATGCGGCACAGGAAGAACTGCCAATCATGTGCTTTGTCGGCAATCGCGGCTGCATTCAGATTCACTCCGGGCCGGTTGAAAACATCAAGCCCATGGGACCGTGGATCAATATTATGGATGAGACTTTCCATATGCATCTCAGGACCGATCATATTGCCGAGCTTTGGGCCGTACGCAAACCAACCAAGGATGGGCATGTGACATCGCTGGAAGCCTATGGTGCCGATGGCGACATGATTATCCAGTTCTTCGGCAAGCGCCATGAGGGCAATCACGAGCGTACCGATTGGCGCAATCTCGTCGAGAGCCTGCCTCGTTTGATGCGCGTGGCTGCATAAAATGAAAAAGCCTTTCAAATTTGCAGCATTGGCCGGACTCCTCGGAATGCTGGCTCTTGCCGGTCACGCAGTTGCCGAGGAAGTTTCCGGACCTCTCGCCGATACCAGCCGGGTCGTGTCCATAGGCGGCTCAATTACCGAGATCATCTTTGCACTTGGAGAACAAAGCCGCCTCGTAGGACGCGATACGACCAGCGTATATCCAAAGGAGGCTTTTGCGCTTCCTGATGTGGGCTACATGCGGGCTCTGTCGCCAGAGGGTGTCCTTTCGATCAACCCGACGGCCATCATCGCCGTTGAAGGCAGCGGACCTGAGCAGGCCATTGACCTGTTGAAGAAGGCGAGCGTGCCTTTCGTTTTTGTACCGGAAAACTACTCAGCCACCAGCGTTTCCGAAAAGATCAGGATTGTTGGTAAAGCGCTTGGCGTGGAAGACAAGGCAAACAAACTAGCCGAGAAGGTGGATGCGGATCTTGCCGCTGTTCAGGCGGAAACGAAAGACATCAAGACGCGCAAGCGCGTTCTGTTTGTCCTCAGCGTGCAAGGCGGGAAGATCATGGCTGCGGGCACGCAGACGGCGGCCAATGGCATTATCAAACTTGCAGGTGCCGAGAACGCTGTAGGAGGTTTTACCGGCTACAAGGCGCTGAGTGATGAAAGCATCCTGATCGCCAATCCGGATGTTATTCTCGTGATGAATCGTGGCGACAACCATGCCACTGCCGAGACCGAACTGCTGGCCAACAAGGCAGTTGCTGCTACACCTGCCGGTGCGAACAAGGCAATCATACGCATGGACGGCCAATATCTGCTGGGCTTTGGACCGCGCACGGCAAGTGCCGTGCACGATCTTTCCAAGTCATTCTACGGCGACAAAGCAATCCAATGAGCGAGGCCGTTCTTATGAAGCCTGCTGCCCTGCATTCAAAGCAGGACGGCAGGAAAGGTCGCGCCGATGGCGATCGCTCCTTTCTGGCAAAGATTGTCATTGCCATACTCGCGGTAGCATTTGCAGTAACATTCCTGTTCAGCCTGGCCGCCGGCGCTTCTGATGCATCGGTGATTTCCGTCATTGGATCGCTGCTACAGGAAACGCGCGGTGTTCCCGATGCCCTGTCAGTGCGCGACAGCATCATCATTTATGACATTCGTCTTCCGCGCGTCATTCTGGGAGCCTTGATTGGCGCATCGCTTGCAGTCTCCGGTGCAGTCATGCAGGGGCTGTTCCGTAACCCCTTGGCTGATCCGGGCATTGTCGGTGTTTCTGCCGGTGCGGGCCTCGGAGCACTGAGCATAATCGTACTGGGCGGCAGCGTGTTCGCTCCGGTTATTGCACTGCTGGGCCTTTATGCCTTGCCGCTTGCAGCATTCAGCAGTGCCCTGCTCTTCACCTTCATTTTGTATGGTGTGGCCACGCGACGGGGGCAGACTTCCATCGCAACCATGCTTTTGGCCGGCATTGCGCTTGGGGCAATGGCCATGGCCTATATGGGGCTGCTCACTTACATCGCCGATGATCGCCAGTTGCGTGACCTGACGTTCTGGCTCATGGGTTCGCTTGCCGGTGCCAGCTGGATGAAAATCGCCGCAACAAGTCCGTTCATTGTCATGGCCTTGCTCATTTCACCCTTTCTGGCTCGGGGTCTCAATGGGCTTGCATTGGGTGAAGCCACCGCCAGCCATCTTGGCATTCCCGTGCAGCGCTTCAAGATCATCGCCATCATTGCGGTCGCCGCAGCCACCGGCGCTTCCGTGGCTGTCAGTGGCGTCATTGGTTTTATCGGCGTCGTCGTTCCGCATCTGCTACGGCTCGCCATAGGGCCGGACCATCGCTATCTCCTGCCTGCTTCTGCTTTGCTTGGAGGAAGCCTCCTGCTTCTCGCCGATGCCGTCAGCCGCACAATCGTTGCGCCTGCAGAACTGCCGATAGGCATCGTCACGGCAGCTGTCGGTGCCCCGGTCTTCCTTTGGATATTGTTGCGCAAGCGCGGCATTCTGGACCTATGACCATGATTCACATCTCAGACCTCGGCGTCCATCTGGGCCGTTCTCAAATCGTGCATAATGCGGCTTTCGATGCTCTTGCCGGAGAGATAACAGTCATTGTCGGACCCAATGGCTCTGCCAAGACAACCCTCATGCGCGCTCTTTCCGGTGATCTGCCCTATACCGGAACAGTGTCCATCAATGGACATTCCGTAAAGCACCTGAAGCTCTGGCAGATGGCAGCAATGCGCGCCATCCTGCCCCAAGCCACATCACTGGCATTTCCGTTCACGGTACACGAGATCATAAAGCTCGGGCTGACCAGCGGACGCTCTCTCGGCTCGGCAAAGAACATCGCGCATCTGCCTGAAGAGGCTCTGGAGCTGGTTGATCTTGCCGGGTTCGGTGGCCGTTTCTATCAGGAATTGTCTGGCGGTGAGCAGCAACGTGTGCAACTGGCTCGTGTTCTATGCCAGGTTTGGCAGCCCGTGGTGGACAATCAGCCACGGTTCCTGTTTCTGGACGAACCCGTATCCAGTCTCGATATCAAGCATCAGCTGATCATTATGGAAATTGCTCGGTCCTTTGCAAAACGGGGCGGCGGTGTCATTGCAATTCTGCACGATCTCAACCTGACATCCATGTATGCGGATCGTGTTGTCGTTATGCATAAAGGGCGCGTGGATGCCGTGGGTGCTCCGCAGGAAATCCTTACGGACGAGCGCATTTTACGCGTCTATGAATGCGCGCTCAAAGTTGGCGTTCTGCCTGCTGCCCATGTGCCGTTTATCTTGCCGCAATCTGCGGTCACCTGATTACTGTCCGGGTTTTCATCCAACACATACTCATCGCATTACAACTCACGGCAATGGTCGCGCAGCAGTGCTCAACCTCTATATTCAGCTGCGACATAACATGCCGCATGCAGAATTGATTTGTTGACATAAACATATCTTTATGTGATCTTGAGACCTCACCCAAATATTGGTTTTGAGGCGTGTCGAGTTATGAATAATGCGGTTGATAATCTTTTTGGTCCCATGGGCGCTCCTCGGGATGGAAAAGAAGTTTTCGCGGCCCTGACCAAGGCTGCAAAAGAACGCATACTTATACTTGATGGTGCCATGGGCACACAGATTCAGGGGCTGAACCTTAACGAGCAGGATTTCCGCGGAGACCGCTTTGGAGACTGCTCGTGCCACCTGCAAGGCAATAACGACCTGCTGATTCTCACACAGCCGCAGGCGATTGAAGATATCCACTACGCCTATGCAATGGCGGGTGCGGATATTCTGGAAACCAATACGTTTTCATCGACCACAATTGCCCAGGCTGATTACAGCATGGAAGAGGTGGTTTATGAACTGAACCGGGATGGTGCGCGCCTTGCGCGGCGTGCGGCGATCAAAGCTGAGCAGAAGGATGGCCGCAGGCGCTTCGTCGCTGGTGCGCTTGGCCCGACAAATCGCACCGCCTCCATGTCCCCGGATGTCAACAACCCTGGCTACCGCGCTGTTACCTTCGATGATTTGCGCATTGCCTATGCCGATCAGGTTCGTGGTCTGATTGACGGCGGTGCCGATATCATCCTGATCGAAACCATCTTCGATACGCTCAATGCAAAGGCTGCAATCTTCGCAACCAACGAAGTTTTCGAGGAAAAGGGAATAGTCCTTCCGGTGATGATTTCCGGGACAATTACCGATTTGTCCGGGCGTACACTTTCCGGCCAGACACCGACTGCTTTCTGGAACTCGGTGCGCCATGCGCAGCCCTTTACGATCGGGCTGAATTGCGCATTGGGTGCAAACGCCATGCGCGCGCATCTTGCCGAAATTTCAAATGTTGCCGATACGTTCGTCTGCGCCTATCCGAATGCCGGTCTGCCTAACGAATTCGGTCAGTATGACGAAAGCCCTGAGGCCATGGCAGCTCAGCTTGAAGGCTTTGCCAGTGAAGGCCTTCTCAACATTGTCGGCGGCTGCTGTGGCTCGACGCCGGAACACATCAAGGCCATTGCCGAGGCTGTCGGAAAATACCCGCCGCGCGCGGTGCCCGATATTGCCATCCATATGCGGCTGTCGGGTCTGGAGCCTTTTACGCTCACCAAGGATATTCCGTTCGTGAATGTCGGTGAGCGTACAAACATCACCGGCTCTGCAAAATTCCGCAAGCTGATCACCGCGGGCGATTATGCGACGGCGCTGGATGTCGCCCGTGATCAGGTGGCCAATGGCGCGCAGATTATCGACATCAACATGGATGAAGGTCTGATCGACAGCGAAAAGGCGATGATCGAATTCCTTAACCTGATCGCAGCCGAGCCTGATATCGCGCGTGTTCCGGTGATGATCGATTCTTCCAAATGGGATGTCATCGAGGCGGGTTTGAAATGCGTTCAGGGCAAGCCCCTGGTCAACTCCATTTCCATGAAGGAAGGCGAAGAGGCATTCCTATATTACGCAAAGAGAGTGCGAGCCTATGGCGCCGCTGTTGTCGTCATGGCCTTCGATACGGAAGGGCAGGCGGATACACTGGAGCGCAAAGTTGAAATCTGCACCCGCGCCTACGAGCTGCTCACCAAAGAAGCCGGTTTCCCGCCGGAAGACATTATCTTTGATCCCAACGTCTTTGCTGTCGCCACCGGCATTGAAGAGCATAATGGCTATGGCGTTGCCTTTATCGAGGCAACGAAGCAGATCACAGAAACCTTGCCGCATGTTCACATCTCCGGCGGCATTTCCAATCTTTCCTTCTCGTTCCGTGGCAATGAGCCGGTGCGCGAAGCCATGCATGCTGTCTTCCTCTACCATGCCATTCAGGTCGGCATGGATATGGGTATTGTCAATGCAGGCCAGCTCGCAGTCTATGAATCGATCGATCCTGAGCTGCGTGAGGCGTGCGAAGATGTCGTGCTCAACCGGCGCGATGATGGGACCGAGCGTCTGCTTGACCTTGCAGAACGCTACAAGGGTTCAGCGGGCAAGGAGACACGCGAGCGTGACCTTGCATGGCGCGAATGGACTGTTGGCAAACGCATTGAACATGCGCTGGTCAATGGCATCACAGAATTCATCGACATCGATACGGATGAGGCCCGGCTTGAATCAGCCCGGCCCCTGCATGTCATTGAAGGGCCGCTGATGGCGGGCATGAATGTTGTCGGCGATCTTTTCGGTGCCGGTAAAATGTTCCTCCCTCAAGTGGTGAAATCCGCCCGCGTGATGAAACAGGCCGTGGCCGTGCTTCTGCCCCATATGGAAGCAGAAAAACTGGCCAATGGCGGTACGGGCGAGCGCGAAAGCGCTGGCAAGGTTTTGATGGCAACCGTGAAGGGCGATGTGCACGATATTGGCAAGAACATTGTTGGCGTCGTGCTTGCCTGCAACAATTACGAGATCATTGATCTTGGCGTCATGGTACCTGCAACCAAGATTCTGCAAACGGCTCGTGAGCAGAATGTGGATATTATCGGCCTTTCGGGACTGATCACGCCCTCTCTGGATGAGATGGTGCATGTAGCCGCTGAAATGGAACGGGAAGGCTTCGACATTCCGTTGCTGATCGGCGGGGCAACGACAAGCCGTGTGCATACGGCAGTCAAGATCAACCCCCGCTATAATCAGGGACAGACCATCTATGTAACGGATGCGAGCCGCGCCGTCGGCGTTGTCTCCAACCTTTTGTCGAAAGACATCAAACCCGGCTATGTAGAAACAATCCGCGCCGAATATGCAAAGGTTGCCGACGCCCATGCCCGCAATGAAGCCGATAAACAGCGGCTGCCGCTGGCAAAAGCCCGGGCCAATGCACACAAGATTGACTGGTCAGAGTACACACCACCCAAGCCGGGTTTTATCGGTACGCGCATCTTCGAGAATTATGATCTTCAAGAGATCGCCAATTACATCGATTGGACACCCTTCTTCCAGACGTGGGAATTGAAGGGACGCTATCCGGCTATTCTTGAAGATGAAAAGCAGGGCGCTGCAGCCCGTCAATTGTTCGACGATGCACAGGCAATGCTGACCAAGATCATTGCTGAAAAATGGTTCAATCCGAAAGCCGTCATTGGCCTTTGGCCTGCTGGTGCGGAAGGCGACGACATTCGCGTCTTCACCGATGAACAGCGCAGTGAAGAACTGGCGACCTTTTATACATTGCGCCAGCAGCTATCGAAGCGCGATGGCCGCCCGAATGTCGCGCTCAGCGACTTTGTTGCGCCGCTGGATAGCGGCAAGCAGGATTATATCGGCGCTTTTGTTGTTACGGCAGGCATTGAGGAAATCGCCATTGCCGAGCGTTTCGAGCGTGCCAATGACGATTATTCGTCAATCCTCGTCAAGGCTCTGGCTGACCGTTTTGCCGAGGCCTTTGCCGAGTTGATGCATGAGCGGGTGCGAAAGGAATATTGGGGCTATGCGCCCGATGAGCAGCTTGCGCCCGAAGAGCTGATTGGCGAGCCCTATCGCGGCATTCGTCCAGCTCCCGGCTATCCGGCACAGCCAGATCATACGGAAAAGGAGACGCTGTTCCGTATTCTCGATGCAGAAGCAAGGATTAATGTCCGCCTCACGGAAAGCTATGCCATGTGGCCGGGCTCATCCGTTTCCGGTATTTATCTTGCGCATCCGGAATCCTACTATTTCGGCGTTGCCAAGGTAGAGCGGGATCAGGTTGAAGATTATTCCGAGCGTAAATCCATGCCGGTTGAAGATGTCGAGCGCTGGCTTGGTCCTATTCTAAATTACGTCCCTCAACCGCGCATCTTAGCAGCGGAATAGAAGCTCCAAGGCCTCCCAAGCCTGTCGAACACCTCATATCCGTATTGACTTTTACGTAATATGGATATGAGGTGGCTGCGGGGAGTGACTATCCATATCGGGAGTAATGGATTGATGGGGCTGGGCACGCTGATCATCATGATCATGATTGGTTTGCCGGTGGCGATCCTTGCTACGCATTTTGCGGGTGGCAGCCGCCGCCCATCCCTTCAAACCGATGATCAGACGGCGTCTATTTTCCAGCAGGATTTCCCCGAAGAAACGATCAGCCGTATCATCTATTCATCTGATCGTCGTACAGCTTTCCTGTTGTTGACGAATGACCGTATTGGCATTGTCCATGGTTTTGGAAATCGCTTTCTGACCCGCGATTTTGCACGTGACGATATTCTTTCGGCAGAGCCGATAGGACAGGCTGGCCTGAAACTGACAATTCGCGATTTCACCTGGCCCGGCAGCACATTTTCTTTCAGCGATACAGCCAGCCGGGATGTTGCACTGGGCTGGCTTGCAACGAAATTTAACCCTGCGGAGGATATGGCACATGACCGAATCGCAGTTCTTTGATGTTACGAAACTCGCCGTTCCCTTTTATATCGTCGCGATTCTAATCGAGCTGGTGGCGATCCGTTATCTACGGCGCAAGGGCGATTTCGAAACAAAGGATACCGCCACCAGCCTTCTGATGGGCGTCGGCAGCGTGGTTGCGGCTCTTCTGCTCGGCTTTGTCTCTCTCACTGCCCTTTTATGGATTTGGCAGTTCCGATTCTATGATCTTGGCTTGAGCTGGTGGGTGCTGCTGCTCGCCTTCCTGCTTGATGATCTGCGCTATTACTGGGTGCACCGCATTGAGCATCGGATGCGCTGGGGGTGGGCCTCCCACGTCAATCATCATTCCAGCCAGCATTACAATCTTTCAACGGCCCTGCGCCAATCATGGACCGGTGAATTCACCGGCATGTTTATCCTGTCGATACCCTTGGTACTATTAGGGTTTCACCCCGCCGCCCTCGCTTTTGTGTTCGGCTTCAATCTTGTCTACCAGTTCTGGATTCACACCGAGACAATAGGAAAACTGTGGCGTCCAATTGAACTTGTCTTCAACACACCATCGCATCATCGCGTCCACCACGGCACGAACCCGCGTTATCTCGATGCCAATTATGCAGGCGTGCTGATCATATGGGACAGGATGTTCGGCACCTTCGTTGCAGAGCTGGAAGAAGACGCGCCTCGTTATGGCATTGTCCACAATGTTGCGACGTTCAACCCGTTGCGCGTCGCATTCCATGAGTGGGTTGGAATGTTCAAGGATGCGTTTTCACCCGGTCTCACATTGCGCCAGCGGCTGCTCTATCTGTTTGCGCCTCCCGGCTGGAGTCATGATGGCAGCCGCAAGACGTCCGAACATTTGAAGGCTGATTATGTCCGGCTTCACCCCGAAGAGGCGGGCAAGGCTGGCTTGCCAAAGCTTTAGGGTCAGGAGAAAATAATATGGCCGTTGAACTGCAGACGAAGCCCGGCACCTTCAAGAGCCTGAATATAGTGTTCGCGATTGTCGCTGTGACGGCAATTTTGACAAGAATAGCGGGCCCGGACTGGAGCTGGCTGCATTACATCGCAAAGCCGCTGGCAATTGTTCTGCTGCTGGTCATCGTTCTCACAGCATCCGCAGGGGTTCCGGCACGCTATAGATGGTCTATCCTTGCCGGATTGGCTTTTTCGCTATGCGGCGATGTTTTTCTGATGCTGCCGCAGGATTACTTCATACAGGGTCTCGTTTGCTTTCTCGTGGCGCATTGCTGCTATATTGCAGCATTCACCAGCGATGTCCGTTTTGGGGCACGCCAGCTGACTTTCCTTATCTGCCTCATCCTCGCAGTCGCCATGGTGAGCGGCCTTTGGTCTGTCCTGCCATCGAATATCAAGGCCCCGGTAGTGGTCTATGCCATCGTTCTGGCGTTGATGGCGGCTCAGGCAATTGCTCGAACGCAAATCCTGGCAAACAGCGCTTCGCGATCCGCCGCCACTGGTGCAATATTATTTATGATAAGCGATAGCATCCTTGCCTATGGCAAGTTCCGTTTTGATATTCCGCTGGAAGGACTTTGGGTTCTTTCCACCTATTTTGCCGCTCAATGGTTCATTGCGCGGTCATCAGTCTGGAGATGATCTATGCGTGCTGCAGCCGTCCCGTCATTTGGCGCGAAAGTGGAACTCATTGAGGTTACTAAACCTCAGCCCAAGAATGACCAGATACTCGTCAAGATACTCGTGGCCGCCATCAATCCGTTTGACTGGAAAGTGGCTGATGGAATTCTAGAGGGTAAGGCACCTCATGTCTTTCCTCTGGTGCTTGGCAATGATGCTGCCGGTATCGTTGAATCCTGCGGCGCGGACGTTACCAATTTTTCCGCTGGCGATACGATATTCGGCCAGTTCCTGCATATGCCGCTCGGCGAAGGCCCCTATGCGGAATATGCCCGCGTTCCCGCCTCCAATCTGTTGAAGAAATTGCCTGGCACCTTGGATATTCTTCAGGCCGCAGCACTTCCCACTGCCGGTATGACCGCACTCCAGATGATTGAACAACTGGAACTGCCAAAGGGATCGACCGTGCTGATCGTCGGCGCAACCGGCGGAGTGGGCTCCTTTGCAGTTCAGCTGGCCTCTACTTTGGGACTCAAGGTTATTGCAACGGCTCGCGCCGCCAAAGCCGCGCATATGAGTGAGTTTGGAGCGACTGCCACGATTGATCACACGTCCTCTGCCGTCTCAGAACAGCTGCGCCAACTTTACCCGGAAGGCATTGACGGGTTGATCGACCTGATGAGCGATGCAGCGGAATTCTCTGCTCTTGCCTCGCAGGTCAGGAAAGGCGGTACGGCTTTCACAACCGCGTTCGTCGCCAATGATTCCGAATTGCAGAAGCTTTCGCTGAAAGGCGGAAATTTTGAACTGTCAGCGGATCATGAACTTCTGGATCGTCTGGTGGATCATGTGGTGAAAGGCGGCGTCATTGTTCCTGTAGACAAGGTCATCTCTCTCGACGAGGTGCCCGAGACGGTTGAACAAAGCCGCAAGGGCCGCTCTGCAGGTAAAACCCTCATCAAGCTCGGCTGAATCAGGTACCCGCATAGAGATAGCTGCGCGGCGCGGTTCCCAGCATTCGTTTGAACATGGTGGTAAAGGCCGGAACACTATTGTAGCCGAGGTCAAGCGCAACACTGGTCACCTGCTCACCCTCGGTCAGGCGCGGCAAGGCCGCAAGCAGACATGCCTGCTGCCGCCATGTGGAAAGGCTTATGCCTGTTTCACGCCGGAACACTCTGGTGAAAGTGCGCCTGCTCATGCCAAGCTCATCGGCCCAATGATCTATATTCGTGTGCGGCGAGGGGGCTTTGAGAAAATCATGGCAAAGCGCCGCCAACCGGCGATCTGTCGGAAAGGGCAGTCCCAGAGGGCGTTCGGGCAGATTTGGTATCTCATGCAGCAACAACCCCATCACAAACGCCGCGCGCGTGTTGGCAGCAGCATTTGCTGGCAGGTTCACGGCTTCGCGGATAAGATTGTCCATGAGCGGTGTCAGGCCGACCACATGCAAGTGGTCCTTTAGCCCATCGACCGATTCCGGCCGCACATAGATTGAATGCATGGATACATCACCGAACATGTCGACAGCATGTTCAATGCCCGCTGGCAGCCACAGGGCATGATGCGGAGGCACCATCCATCGCCCGAACTTCGTCGTAACCATCACGACCCCGCACACTGCATGCAGCAACTGTGATTGATTGTGATGATGATGGGGAATGTGCTGCCCGGCGGGGTATGCGGTTGCCAGCGCGAGCACATCGCCTTCCGTCTGGTCCAGCCATGTCAGCCGCAACTGGTGGAGGTTCTCCAGCTCCAGTGCGGTAGAGGCTGTGCCCGGAAAAGTCTTGTAGCGCATGAATTTGGCTCACTCTCGTAAGAAATGAACCAAATCACGAAAGCTGACGCTACTCAATGTTTATATATGAGCTGCGCCCCTCGTCTTCAGCCAGTAGCCGAAGAGCGCTGCCGTAATAAAGGCGATCAGCCCGTAAATTGCTGCAGGCACCGCCATGGTCGGGTTGTTCAGCAGGAAGGGGCTGAGTGCAATGGCGATGGCAAGCGTACCATTGTGAATGCCTATCTCCATCCCGATTGCCGTGGCTTGCCGATTATCGATACCGACCGTCCTTGGCACAAAATAGCCGACAGCCAGACTGACCAGATTGAAGGCTAGAGCGGCAAGCCCGACGATTGGAGCCCAGATCCGCAATGTCTCCCATTCCTGTACGAGCGCTACAAGAACGACCAGCAACAGGAAGATAAGGGACAAAGTTTTGACGGGACGCTCCATCCTCTTGGCAAAATCCGGATAACGGTGGCGCAGCCACATGCCGATAATCACCGGCCCAAGCACAATGACGAATACCTGTATCACCTTGGAGAACTGCAGCGGGATTGCTTGTCCTTCAGAAAAGAAATGCGCCAGAGACCAATTTACAATCAACGGCAGCGTGATGATGGAAAGCGCGGAATTCACAGCTGTCAGAGAGATATTCAGTGCCACATCCCCACCCGCAAGATGGCTGTAGAGATTGGCGGAAGTACCGCCCGGGCTTGCCGCCAGCAACATCATCCCGACTGCGAGCGCTGGTTCAAGATTGAACAGGTAAACAAGACCAAGGCAGGCAAGCGGCAGAATGAATGTCTGGCAGAAAAGTGCCACAAGAACCGCTTTCGGCGCCTTGAGCACATTGTGAAAATCTTTTGATGTCAGGGCCAGTCCCAGCCCAAGCATGATGACACCCAGTGACACGGGCAAGAATATTGTCAGCGCCAGATTATCTTCCATGGTTCCCCCTCGAATACTTCCTCCCTTTACACGTCAGTACAGCGCGAAAGGATGCTCATCACTCCCCAATAAGCTGTAGCCACTCAACGTCATATCGGCTTCGAATACAACTTGTATCGGCGCGATGGCGGCATCTGATATCCCCCGCAAATCCTGGCCCGGAATACCGGGCAGAAGTGCATTTGGCCCACTCGCGAAAGAAATGGACCAAACCACGAAAGCAGGTGTCATACAACTTCTATATGAGGATTGGTTGAGGCGTCGGATAACTGCCTCTTGCTCGAATCTCGATGGACTGTTCCTATGACCGACACAGCTATGCCTGCGCAGCGTTCTTCCGCTGAAACAACCGTCTTTGCAATCATTTTTGCCGTCAGTTTCTGTCACCTGCTCAATGACATGATGCAGTCGCTTCTTGCGGCCATCTATCCGATGCTGAAAGAGAATTATGGCCTCAATTTCAAGCAGATCGGTTTTCTGACATTGACCTTTCAGGTCACGGCATCGCTGCTGCAACCAATCGTAGGTACTTATACCGACAAGCACCCCATGCCCTATTCGTTGCCTGTCGGGATGGCGTTTTCGCTGGTAGGTCTCGGCATTCTCTCCATAGCCACCCATTATGCGATGCTGCTTGCCGGTGCTGCGTTCATTGGCATTGGTTCTTCGATATTCCATCCGGAATCGTCGCGCGTTGCCCGTCTGGCATCAGGTGGACGGCATGGACTGGCCCAATCCTTCTTTCAGGTTGGCGGAAATTTCGGCACGGCGCTTGGTCCATTGCTGGCAGCATTCATCGTTTTGCCACGCGGTCAGCAAAGCATTGCCTGGTTTTCGGCCGCCGCTCTTGTCGGCATGATCATCCTTTATCAGGTCGGCAACTGGTATCAGCGTTACCGCGCCGCGAATGCGAACAAGCCAGCTGCGAGCCGGGTCTTGAAGCTGCCACGCGGCAAGGTCATCACATCGCTGATAATCCTCACCTTGCTGGTCTTCACCAAGAATATCTATCTGGCCAGTATCTCCAGCTATTACACCTTCTATGTCATCCACAAGTTCGCGATCACGGTACAGCAGTCGCAAATGATGTTGTTCCTGTTCCTCGGCGCGGCTGCCTTGGGCACAGTGCTCGGTGGACCCATTGGCGACAAGATCGGCACAAAGGCGGTGATCTGGTTCTCCATTCTTGGCGTCCTGCCATTTACCCTGATGATGCCCTATGCCAGCCTGTTCTGGACGGGCGTGCTGACAGTCATCATCGGCTTTATTCTCTCGTCCGCCTTTCCTGCCATCGTTGTGTTCGCTCAGGAACTGGTTCCGGGCCGGGTTGGAATGATTGCCGGTATTTTCTTCGGGTTTGCATTTGGCATGGCCGGCATTGCGGCAGCTGTTCTGGGTTTTGTTGCCGATATCAAGGGCATCGACTTTGTGTATGCTGTCTGCGCCTATTTGCCATTCCTCGGATTGCTGACGATTTTCCTGCCAAGTATGCGGGAAGTCCGGGGCGAGACCGCCAAGGCCTGAATGGACAGATCCTAGAGAGTGCGTGGTTCGCCCTTCGACAAGCTCAGGAGGGCGAACCTGACCTCCTGACGCCATTTGTCATGATGGTGGTTTGAATTTCCGCTTTTATCACCATATAAGGAACATCGTTCCTCAGATGCTCCGCATCGGGCGATCTGGTTTGCTTTGCAGAACAGATCGTACAAAGTTCTTTCCGGATAAAATCATGTCCTCAGCAATTTCCGTCACCAGCCTCAACAAGACCTATGAATCCGGTTTTCAGGCGCTGAAGAATATCAATCTTGATATACGTCACGGCGAGATATTCGCGCTGCTCGGCCCGAATGGCGCGGGCAAGACGACGCTGATCAGTATCATCTGCGGTATCGTCAACCCGACCTCGGGCACAATTCTGGCCGATGGCCATGACATCATCAAGGAATATCGGGCATCGCGCACCAAGATCGGCCTTGTCCCGCAAGAACTGACGACAGACTCTTTCGAGACCGTCTGGGCGACAGTCAGCTTCAGCCGGGGTCTCTTCGGCAAGCCTGCCAACCCGGCTCATATCGAAAAGATTCTCAAGGAATTGTCGCTTTGGGAGAAGAAGGATTCAAAGATCATGACCCTTTCCGGGGGCATGAAACGCCGCGTCATGATCGCCAAGGCATTGTCGCACGAACCTGAAATCCTGTTCCTTGACGAGCCCACAGCTGGCGTTGATGTCGAGTTGCGGCGCGATATGTGGAATGTGGTGCGGGCATTGCGGGAGTCTGGCGTCACAATCATCCTGACAACCCACTACATTGAAGAAGCTCAGCAGATGGCCGATCGTATCGGCGTCATCAATCACGGCGAAATCATCCTGATCGAAGAGAAGGATGAGCTGATGCGCTCGCTCGGCAAAAAGCAGCTACGCCTCAAGCTCTCTGAAACGCGGCAGGACATTCCTGAAGGACTGGCGAAATATGAGCTTGAACTGTCGCAAGATGGCGGCGAGCTGGTTTACACCTACGACACCCAGAAAGAGCGAACCGGCATAACATCCTTACTCAAGGATCTCGACAAGGCTGCAGTCCGCTTCAACGATATTCAGACCAAGGAAAGCTCGCTTGAAGAAATCTTCGTGAGCCTGGTGAGAGAACGCAAATGAATCTTTATGCGGTCAAGGCAATCTATCTTTTCGAAATGCACCGTACATGGCGCACGATCATGCAGAGCGTCATTTCACCTGTCATATCGACCAGTCTTTACTTTGTCGTGTTCGGCTCCGCCATCGGCGGAAGGATTCCGGAAATCAACGGCATCAGTTATGGCGCATTCATCGTCCCCGGTCTGATCATGCTGTCGCTTCTGACGCAAAGCATATCCAATGCTTCGTTCGGTATCTATTTCCCGAAATTTGTCGGCACAATTTACGAGCTGCTCTCGGCTCCGGTTTCCTATGTGGAAATTGTCATAGCCTATGTCGGCGCTGCGGCAACGAAGTCCATCATACTTGGGCTGATCATCCTCGCCACTGCTGCTCTGTTCGTGCCGCTGCGTATCGAACACCCGTTCATCATGCTGCTGTTTCTCGTTCTGACAGCGGTCACATTCAGCATGTTCGGCTTTATCATCGGCATATGGGCTGATGGTTTTGAAAAGCTGCAACTTGTGCCGCTCATGATCGTCACGCCACTGACATTCCTCGGAGGCAGTTTTTACTCAATCGACATGCTGCCGGATTTCTGGCGAACCGTTACGCTTTTCAACCCCGTTGTTTATCTCATCAGCGGTTTTCGCTGGAGCTTCTACGGCCAATCGGACGTCCACATCGGCACAAGCCTTGCGATGACAGCCGTGTTCCTCATCGCCTGCATGCTGATACTGCGGTGGATCTTCAAGACAGGTTATCGCCTGAAGAGCTGAGCTAGAGGCCAATCAAATGGAGGCTGTCTTTACCTCCCTGCACGCCGTCCGTAACAAGGCGACGATCGAATGTCGCTAGTTGTCCGCCATGGGTTTTAGCAAGCGCAAGCAGATAAGTATCCGTAATTTGGCTTGAGCTTAGGAGCCGCGTTGCATCTAT
Source organism: Phyllobacterium sp. YR531 (assembly GCF_000282595.1). Taxonomy (GTDB): domain Bacteria; phylum Pseudomonadota; class Alphaproteobacteria; order Rhizobiales; family Rhizobiaceae; genus Phyllobacterium. Next base: position 385,618 of record NZ_AKIZ01000022.1, on the reverse strand, counting down.
CTGATCAGAGTTCACAAGGCTAATATCGTCTGGCCAGAAGATATGGCCGGGCAAAGATACCAGACCTGAAAGCAAGGTCATCACCGTCGCTGGTGTGCCGGGGGTATTTGGATAGCGCGGATTGCCAATAATCCTCAGCACTCCATTTTCAGTTAGCGGGCACGTTGCCCAAGACATCTTACCTACGCGGTCAAACCACTCGTGCGCAGCATCGTGGTGAACGTGTACGGGATCAAACAAGGCAATCAGCACATTGACGTCGAGTAGAAAGGTCATCAGGGAAGTTCATCGCGAAGCTGGTTTACGAGTTCCATCGTAACTGGCGTCGTGTCTTTTACACTCAATAAAGGCACGCCATTTCGCTTGCTTTTCCCTGAGCCCGGAGCCTGAAGCGATTGACGGGCGAGTGTCGAAATCACTTCTCCGACAGTCTTGTGCTGTCTCGCGGCCAACCCTTTCGCCGCAGCAAGCACATCATCATCTATAGCCAGTGTCGTTCGCATCTCGTCACCCACATCACGCATCAGTCATCACGCATCACATATAATGCAGGTGCTCTGTTTTTTCAATTATGCTGCTGATCAAATATAAAGAGTCTTGGCGGTCATGGGATAGACCCGCTTGCTGCCAAGCATATAGGCCATGATGGCCTGCGCGTCGAAAAGCCCGTGAAACGGCCGGCTGAGGATATTCATGCCGCCCGTATAAGCGCCGAAGGCTGGCATGATCATGCGTGTTTGGTCGCTGACAAAGCAGCGGCGTTGCACTGCCTGCCCGCGCCGGACGACTTTGGCAGCCGGATGCAGATGACCAGCAATTTCTCCTGAGCATGGCTTTTTCGATGGCTCGTGCCGGAAAACGAGATTGCCGAATGCAAGTTCGGTAAATGTTTCGCCCGGCAGGTCAGCGGGGTGCTCAGGGTCATGGTTGCCCGTAATCCATATCCATTCGCGGCCGGCCATCAACTGGCCAAGCGCTGACGCATATTGCTCCGGCAAACGCGCGGCAGCCTGACCATCATGGAAGCTGTCGCCAAGGCTGATCACGCTGGCGGGGTTGTAGCGCGCGATAACTCTTCCCAAGGCTGCAAGAGTGTTTGCCGTGTCATAGGGCGGCAGCAGCATGCCGCGCCGCGCAAAGGATGAGCCCTTTTCGAAATGCAGGTCCGAAACGACGAGTATACGGTCATCTTCCAGATACATGGCACCGGAAGGATCGCAAACGCATCTATGCCCGGCGACGACCATTTCCGCCGCGCCATGCAACATCGTTTTGGTTATTTGCGATACCAGATTCATGAATGGTCTGACATTTCTCTAGTCAACTCGTCGGCGATTTCTTCCAGCAGCGTTTCATGTGCTTCGCCGGGTACACGTTCCTTGCCAATTTCCATCATCACCGGAACGGCAAGCGGCGAAATCTGGTCCAGATCCTTGTGAACGATATGGCCTTTGATTCGGCTTAGCATATCGCTGAGACGGCGAATGTCCAGAAGTCCGGTCGCCGCATCGGCGCGCGTTGCCTGGATAAGAATGTGGTCCGGCTCGTGTTCACGCAGCACGTCGTAAATCAGATCGGTTGAAACCGTGACCTGCCGCCCGGTCTTTTCCTGTCCGGGGTGACGTTTTTCAACAAGGCCGGAAATCAGCGCGCAATTGCGAAAGGTACGCTTCAGCATGAAGCTTTCCGAAAGCCATGCCTCCAGATCATCACCAAGCATATCTTCGTCAAAAAGTTCCGAAAGCGGCAATTCCCCCTTTTTGAACATACGGCCCATATCGCGCAGGCCCCAGATCGACAGCGCATAGTCAGTCGCAATGAAGCCGAGTGGCCGCGCCTTCGCCCGCTCCAGCCGCCGCGTCAGCAGCATGCCCAGCGTCTGGTGTGCCAGCCTGCCTTCAAACGGATAGATGACCATGTAGGAGCGTTCGCCACGCGGGAAGGTTTCCACCAGAAGACTACCCGGTTGCGGCAATACCGATTTCTCTTTCTGGATGCGCAGCCAGTCGCTCACCTGGTCGGGCAGGGCGCCCCAGCGGGCCGGGTCGGCCAGCATGCTTCGCACCTGATCGGCCAGATAGGTGGTCAGCGGAAACTTTCCTCCCGCATAGGAGGGTATCTTGGCGTCAAAGCCTTCCGCGTTGGAAACGATGCATTCATTCTCGCGAATACCTTCAAAGCGCAGGACGCGCCCGGAAAAGAAAAACGTATCGCCGGGTGTAAGCGCTTCCAGGAAATGCTCTTCGACCTTGCCCAGAACCGGACCGCCACGGGCATTTGCACCCTTGCCGCGCTGCCGCGTCAGCCGCACATTCAGCGAGGGAGCTTCGATGATCGTGCCGACATTCAAGCGGTACTGCTGGGCAATACGCGGATGCGTAACCCGCCATGAACCATCTGCCGTCTGGCGTATTTTCGCAAACCGCTCATAGCTTTTCAGCGCGTATCCACCCGTCGCCACAAACTCGATGATACGGTCGAATGTATCGCGCGGCAAAGCGGCATAGGGCAGGGCGGTCCTCACTTCGGCGTAAAGATCATCTGCCTGAAATGGCTCGGCACAGGCCATGCCAAGCACATGCTGCGCCAGCACGTCCAGCGAACCTTCGCCCAATGGCGGGGTATCCTGCGCACCGATATAGTTTGCATCAAGCGCGGCCTGACATTCCATGACCTCGAAGCGATTGGCCGGAACGAGTATCGCACGCGATGGTTCATCCATGCGGTGATTGGAGCGTCCTATACGTTGCGCCAGACGGCTGGCACCCTTAGGCGCACCCACGTGTATGACAAGATCAACATCACCCCAGTCGATACCAAGGTCAAGTGTTGAGGTTGCAACCACCGCGCGCAAGGCATTTGCAGCCATGGCCTGCTCAACCTTGCGGCGCTTGCTGACATCAAGCGAGCCGTGATGCAGCGCAATCGCCAGATTATCATCATTCGCCATCCACAGATCGTGAAACAGCCGCTCCGCCTGACTGCGCGTGTTGACGAATATCAGCGTCGTAGCGTGACGTTTGATCGCTTCGTAAATACCCGGCAAGGCATAGACCGCCGAGTGCCCCGCCCACGGAACACGGTCTTCCGTTTCCAGAATCGTGATGTGCGGCTTGGCTCCACCTTCGACTTTGACAAGACTGGCCAAAGCGGAACCACCTGTTTGCGGCACAAGCCAGCCGCGCAGTTCATCAGGCTCGGCCACTGTGGCAGACAAGCCGATGGTTTGCACCCCCGGTTGCAGGCGGCGCAAGCGTGCCAAACCAAGAGAGAGGAGATAGCCGCGTTTTGATGTGACGAGTGAATGCAGCTCATCGAAAATGACAAAACGCAAATCTTCAAAAAAACGCCCTGCATCTTTGCTTGCAATCAACAGCGCCAATTGCTCCGGCGTTGTCAGCAATATATCCGGCGGTGCCAGCTTCTGCCGCTGCCGTTTATAGGCGGGCGTATCGCCTGTGCGCGTCTCAAGGGTTACATTGAGCCCCATTTCCTCAATTGGCTTGGCAAGGTTGCGCTGGATATCAACAGCAAGTGCTTTCAGCGGTGAAATATAAAGCGTGTGAATGCCCCGGCTTGGGGCGTTGCTTTTGCCGCGCTGGGCCAGATCGACCAAGGTGGGAAGAAAGCCCGCCAATGTTTTGCCCGCACCCGTAGGCGCGATCAAAAGGGCTGAATTTCCAGCCTGCGCTTGCTCAAGCAATTGCAGTTGGTGCGCGCGCGGCGACCAGCCCTTTGCCTGAAACCAGTTCAGAAAAAGCGGTGGTAAAAGAGTTGCGCCGGAATCGGCAATGGGTGCGTTGCTGATGCTCACTACGGTCAATGTAATGATCCATTGTAACCGCGCCAAGTTTTCTTTGATGCCAACTGACATTTACAAGGATTGCGTGGAGCCAAATGTGACCTATCTTCGTTCATGGTACGTGTTGCTTGTTGCACCGCGTTGGTGAGGGTGGTTTGCAATGCCCTCTGTGCGTGGTTCGACGGGGCTCACCATGAGGAAAATTGATGATTGCATGGAGCCACGGTGTACAGGGCGTCGGTACTGATGCAACTCTCTACCTTCCTCATGGTGAGCCCCGTCGAACCACGCACACAGTTGATGCAGTGGGCTAAAAATATTCACTGCACCGAGCATTTGATGAACACGGGAACGGAGAACGCAGTTTGTTGAAACGTCCGGAAGAGCTCTTGCGATCCACGCCTGCCGGTCTCTATTCGCCAGCGGGTGATTTCTACATTGATCCCATCCGCCCTGTTGACCGCGCGCTTATCACCCACGGCCACTCGGATCATGCGCGTTCCGGCCATCGCAAGGTCATGGCCACACAGCAGACGCTCGATATCATGGCGCTGCGCTATGGAGCCGACTTTGCCGAGGAGACCCAGACAGCGGAGCTTGGCAAATCAACAGAGGTTAATGGTGTCACCATCAGCTTTCATCCAGCCGGGCATGTGCTTGGCTCTGCCCAAATTGCCGTAGAAAAAGAAGGCATGCGCATCGTTGCGTCGGGTGATTACAAACGCCGCGCTGACCCGACATGCCTCGGCTTCGAACCCGTGGCCTGCGATGTCTTCATCACCGAAGCCACATTCGCCTTGCCGGTGTTTCGCCACCCAAACAGCCGCGATGAAATCGCCAAGCTGCTCAAATCAGTCGAGCAGTTTCCGGAGCGCTCGCATCTCGTCGGCGCTTATGCGCTCGGTAAGGCACAACGCGTCATACGCCTGCTGCGCGATGCCGGATATGACCGCACGATTTACATTCACGGTGCACTGGCAAAGCTCTGTGACTATTACGAAACGCAAGGCATAAAACTCGGTCCGCTGGCCCCGGCAACAATTGAAAAGGGCAGTGTGGCAGATTTTGCCGGCGCGATCGTGGTGGGTCCGCCTTCCGCCTTTCTCGACAGGTGGGCCCGGCGGTTCCCTGATCCCGTTTCATGTTTCGCTTCCGGCTGGATGCGTATTCGCCAGCGCGCACGCCAAGGCGGTGTCGAACTTCCGATCATACTTTCCGATCATTGCGACTGGGATGAACTGACAGACACCATCACCGAGCTTCATCCCTCGCAAGTCTGGGCCACGCATGGCCGCGAGGAAGCTCTTGTCCGCTGGTGTGATCTCAATGGATATGCGGCCCGTCCGCTGCATCTCGTCGGCTATGAAGATGAGGGCGATTGATGGAAGAGTTTGCCGCACTTCTCGACCGCCTTGTCCTGACGCCCGCTCGCAATGGAAAGCTGAAACTTCTGGCTGACTATTTCCGCGATACGCCCGATCCCGATCGCGGGCTGGCGCTCGCTGCAATTACCGGCGATCTGAATATTGCCAATGTCAAACCGGCCATGCTCCGCGCTCTTATCGCCGAACGCATGGATCAGCAGCTTTTCGCCTATTCCTATGATTATGTCGGCGATCTTGCCGAAACCATTTCGCTTGTCTGGTCAGCGGATGAGCCTTTGCGCTCCAACAGCGTGCCGACGCTTGGAGATGTGGTCACGGCGCTTGAGCGGGCCTCCCGCAGTGATGCCGTCAGAATGGTCGAAAAATGGCTGGATCAGCTTGATGCATCGGCGCGCTATGCTCTCTTGAAACTGGTGACCGGAGGCCTGCGCATTGGTGTATCGGCTCGGCTTGCAAAGCAGGCATTGGCACAGTTCGGCGAGGTGGATGTCACGGAAATTGAAGAACTGTGGCATGGTCTGACACCGCCCTATCAGCCACTCTTTGCATGGCTGGAAAAAACCGCGGAAAAGCCGGAAAGCCTCAGCCTCGCACCCTTCCGGCCAGTCATGCTTTCGACCCCGCTTGAGGAGCCGGACCATGCACGCATCAATGCGCAAGAATATGCCGCCGAATGGAAGTGGGATGGTATCAGGGTTCAGCTGACATCGGAGAAGGGCCAGCGCCGCATATATTCGCGAACGGGCGATGACATTTCCCACGCTTTTCCCGACATTGCCGATTTCATGACATTTGAAGGCACGCTGGACGGTGAATTGCTGGTAGCACGCAGCAATGATACCGAGATGGAAATAGGTGCATTTGGTGATCTCCAGCAACGGCTCAATCGCAAGACTGTCTCAGCCAAGCAACTGGAAAGTCATCCAGCCTTTGTTCGCGTTTACGATCTGCTGTTTGATGGTGCGGAAGACATTCGTGCACTGCCGTTTGGCGAACGCCGCAGGCGGCTGGAAGCTTTTGTGAAACAGCTTGAGCCCACGCGCTTTGACCTGTCACCCCTGATAGGTTTTGAAACCTTTGAAGACCTCGCCCGCTATCGCAAGAACCCTCCGCATCCCATCATCGAAGGGCTGATGCTGAAGCAATATACCTCCGCCTATGTGCCTGGACGACCAAAGGGTCCATGGTTCAAATGGAAGCGCGATCCCTTCATCATCGATGCGGTGCTCGTCTATGCGCAGCGTGGGCATGGCAAGCGCTCCAGCTATTATTCCGACTATACATTTGCAGTCTGGACAGGCCCCGAAACCGACCCGCACCTTGTACCGGTGGGCAAGGCCTATTTCGGCTTCACCGACGAAGAGCTGAAACAACTCGATGCCTTTGTGCGAAACAACACGACCGAGCGCTTCGGGCCTGTTCGCTCGGTAAGGGCGGAACCCAAGCATGGGCTGGTGCTTGAGGTAGCCTTCGAAGGGCTCAACCGTTCCAAACGGCACAAGTCCGGCGTTGCCATGCGCTTCCCGCGTATTTCACGTCTGCGTTGGGACAAACCCCCAATCGAAGCCGACCGGCTGGAAACGCTTGAAGCCCTGCTGCGTGATACGCAAAATCCGGAATAGTCATTGCTTGCTCTGGATTTCCCAGGCATCTGCACCGAAAATTACGTTGAATCTGGAAAGGAAGGAGCGGCCCAAAAGTCCGTCTATCTCGCTGCCCAGCGCTTTCTCGTCCGCCATGACAATCATTGCCACATCATTGGCTTCCACTTTACCGATCTTGACCTTGGATGCGGAACTGCGTTGAGCCCAGGAAACGCCGTTGGCAGTCTGCATGCGCACCGAATAATCCTCAGTAAGAGGTAATTTTATACGTGCAGCAAAATCCCTGCTTATAGACACAAAGCTGGCACCCGTATCGACGATGAAGTTTCCGGGAACACCATTTATGCTGACCTTGGCAGTAATGACATCCTTGCCCCGGCTGGGAAAGCGGTCATTGCCGGTTGCATAGCGTTGTTCACATTTGCCCTTCGAGGTATAGTCCTTGAGCATGGTCTGAGACCGCACCGTATCGTTCTTTGCGGGATCAATAGATATCCATGTCTGGATCGGGGTAATGGCGCCGCAATAATCGCCCAGTGCCGCATAGCTCAGCGAAATCTGGCGGAAGACTTCCCCGCTCATTGATGTCAGATCATCCGACAGGCCTATCGTGGATTCGTATGCGTTGATTGCTTCCTTGTGACGCTTTGCATCGCTTAATATTTGTGCCTTGAGATAGTAGGACTGCGCCAGATCAGGTGACATGACAAGCAAGTCATCCATCACCTTGAGTGCGCCGTCGAAATCGCTCAATCCGTACAGGGCATCTGCTGCATTATAGAGCGCAACATCGGATGGTCTGCATTTGTTTGAGTATGCCTGAAACACTTTGGCCGTGTCGCGGCTATATCCAGCCTTTTGCAGCGCTACAGCGAAATCATAGGTGACGTTCCAGTCACAAGGCTCGCGCTGAAGCTTTGTGATGTAGCCGGATATCGGGACTTTTTTGACCAATGTTGCCGGAAGCGCTTCCATTTCGTAACGCTCATATAATTTGGCAAGCAATGGATCAGGCGCTGTTTCGGGCAGTGCCGCCGGTGTGTTTTGGGTTAATTGTTGGAGTGCCGGAAGCATGTCCTTGCCCCAATAGAAAAACGCACCACCTGCAACAAAAAGGCCGATAATGAACGCGATTATCGCATATTCGCGCCAGGCACTGTAATGAGGGGGACCGCCATTGCGGTCTTCCATGTCAGCTTTAAGCATAAAAATCTCTTTAATATCAATATATTGGCAATTAACAGGCAACAAAAATCATGTTTGCTTGTTTATTACAAAGCGGATTGCCCGGCAATCAAAAACAATACACACAGAAAGAGAGCTGTTCGCACTGCGCTCAGTATATTGGCAGCTACCTCAATGAGGAAATATGTGATGACGACAATCGGCAAGGACGAAAACGATGCGAAGGAAAATCCTGTCATCGTCCTGTTCCGCCATGATTTGCGGCTCGCGGACAACAGGGCGCTTTATGCGGCCGCGCAAACCGGTAAGCCTGTCATCACCGTCTTTATCCGCGATGAGGAAACGAGCAAATCCGTGCGGCCACTTGGAGGTGCGCGTCAATGGTGGCTGCATCACTCACTGGTTTCACTCACCCGATCTCTCGCTAAATTGGACCAGAAGCTGATCCTGCGAAAAGGTGCAACGCAAGCCATCGTCAGAAACCTGCTAGATGATACCAAGGCCGACATGGTTCTATGGAACCGCAGATATGATCCTGCAGGCATCGAGGTGGATACCGCACTCAAAGCGGAACTGCTCGAACGAAAGATTACAGCAGAAAGTTTTGACGGGCATTTGTTGCACGAGCCCTATAAACTCAAGACCGGAGCAGGCGGGTACTACCGCGTTTTCACACCCTTCTGGCGGGCCTGTCTGAATGGTCCTGAACCACGCAACCCAGTTCCCGAACCGAAAAAGCTGAGAAACTGGTCAAGCGACATTACCTCTGACGAGCTGGACGATTGGGCGCTGCTGCCAACGAAGCCCGATTGGGCAAAAGGATTCGATGAGAACTGGACACCCGGCGAAGAGGGCGCGAGGGAAAAGCTTTCAGACTTCCTCGACGACAGGGTGCCATCCTATAAAAACGGTCGCGATATTCCCGGCACGGAAGCGACCTCGCGTCTGTCGCCACATCTTGCCCACGGCGAAATCACGCCATTCCAAATCTGGCATGCATCGAAATCCCCTGCCATAAAAGATCAGAATGGCGGTCTGGATACGTTCCTGAAAGAGGTTGGCTGGCGGGAGTTTTCCTATCACCTGCTTTTCAACAATCCGAAGCTTCACACGGAGAATTTCAACAAATCCTTTGACGGCTTTGAATGGAGCAGGAAGGTCTCACATTTCGATGCCTGGAAACAGGGCAATACGGGCTATCCCATTGTCGATGCCGGCATGCGTCAGCTTTGGCAGACTGGCTGGATGCATAATCGGGTGCGGATGATCGCGGCCTCGTTCCTGATCAAGCATCTGCTGATCGACTGGCGCAAAGGAGAAGAGTGGTTCTGGGACACGCTTGTCGATGCGGACCCGGCCAGCAATGCGGCAAGCTGGCAATGGGTGGCCGGATCTGGAGCCGATGCTGCTCCTTACTTCCGTGTATTCAACCCGATCATCCAGGGCGAAAAATTCGACCCCAACGGGCGGTATGTCAGGCAGTTCATCCCCATCCTTAAAGACCTGCCCGACAAGTATCTGCACAAACCGTGGACCGCCCCGGCAGCTACCTTGAAAGCTGCCAATATAGATCTGGGAAAGGACTATCCCGAACCTATCGTCGAGCATGGAACTGCCAGAAACCGGGCATTGGAGGCTTATTCGCGTATGCGGGATTGAGTTTTCCACAAAAACGCGAAAGATTATTTCGCGCGCTTTGTTGGCGCATCCACACCCAAAAGTGGCGTAAAATGGCCCCTGGGTCCATATAGTGCAATATTTTTTGACGTGGCCGTCAGCCATATTCCACTAAAATATTATATCGAAAGTGCCGGAGCCTCCTTGCCTTTGGGCAAATTTTGGCATTTGTTCAACCCTTCGCAATTCTCTTAGAGGGGAAGGAACAGAAAAATGACCCTAATGAAGCTTAATTTCCGCACCGCGCTATTGCTCGGTTCACTTATGCTGGGTGCAAGCCCGGCTCTGGCCGAGGCAGTGCTCCATCGCGGCAATAGCGGTGAGCCGCAAACGCTCGACCAGTCCCAGACATCGATCGATATCGAAGCGTTCATCGTCAAGGACCTTTATGAGGGTCTCACAGTATATGACGCCAATGGCAAAATTGTGCCGGGCGCAGCAGAAAGCTGGACTGTTTCCGATGATGGCCTCGTATACACATTCAAGATTCGTGCAGATGCAAAATGGTCCGATGGCTCGCCGGTAACGGCTGAAGACTTCGTATTCTCGATGCGACGCGTCGAAGACCCCAAGACTGCAGCTGGCTACGCCAATATTCTTTATCCGATCAAGAATGCGCAGAAGGTCAACAAGGGCGAAGCCAAGATTGAAGAACTGGGCGTAAAAGGCGTTGACGAAAAGACCCTTGAGATCACGCTTGAACAGCCAACTCCATTCTTCATCGAATTGCTGTCCCACCAGACTGCTCTGCCCATCAACAAGGCAAGCTTTGAGAAGAACGGCGCTGAGTTCGTCAAACCGGGCAAGCTGGTCGGCAACGGCGCATTCAAGCTCACCGAGCACGTTCCAAACGATCACCTGACCGTTGTGAAGAATGAAAACTATTGGGATGCGGCCAACGTCAAGCTCGACAAGGTAATCTTCTACCCGATCGACGATCAGGCTGCGAACGTCCGCCGCTACGAAGCTGGCGAACTCGATCTCGTCTACAACTTCTCGTCCGACCAGATCGATCGTCTTCGCGCGGCAAATCCAAAGCAGGTGCACGTTACTCCAGCGGCTGCGACCTATTACTACCCCTTCGATACGCGTACAGAGCCATTCAATGACGTGCGCGTCCGACGAGCGCTTTCCATGTCCGTGGATCGCGACTTCCTTGCCAACGACATTTATGACGGCACGAAGCTGCCGGTCTATTCACTCGTTCCTCCGGGTCTTGAGTCCTATGGCGAACCTTCCAAGGCGGATTTTGCCGGACTTTCGCAGCTTGACCGCGAAGACAAGGCTGTCGAGTTGATGAAGGAAGCCGGCTTTGGCGAAGGCGGCAAGAAGCTCAATATCGAAATCCGCTACAACACCAATCCGAACCATGAACGCGTTGCAACTGCTGTTGCCGATATGTGGAAGAAGACCTTTGGTGCCAATGTAACGCTGATGAATCTCGATATCTCGTCGCATTATGCTTACTTGCAGGAAGGCGGCAAATTCAACGTAGCACGTGCCGGCTGGACTGCCGACTATGCGGATGCTGAAAACTTCCTCAACCTCAATGTCAGCACCAACAAGACATTCAATTACGGACATTATGAAAATCCGGAATTTGATGCGTTGATGAAGAAGTCCTATGCGGAGCGTGACCCTGCGGCACGTTCCAAGATTCTGCACGAAGCGGAAGCGTTGATCATGCGTGATCAACCAATTGCACCTCTGATGAACGATGCCAATCTCTGGCTTGTTTCCGACAAGGTCAAAGGCTGGGGTGACAACCCCAACAACGAACATCTGAGCAAATATTTGAGCATCGCAGAATAAGGAAAGCTTGAATGCGGGTGACCCCTTCGGGTTGCCCGCATTCCGCTTACCGATTTCCCGTGCCACACTCGTCATTCGAAAATTTACGAGCTGCATACCCCCGAACACTGCCCCTTTAACGAGGCGGTGATCGCGGGATTTTGCCTATCCAATTGATTTGGTAGCCGTTGTCGAATGCGATCAGAATAGGAGCTAGTTCACGATGTTCTTTTCGAAGTTCACTCTATCAACCGCACTTGCCGGATCGCTCTTGCTGGGAGCTGCACCGGCATTTGCCGAAGCGGTCCTGCACCGGGGCAATAGCGGCGAACCGCAAACCCTCGATCCGTCCCAGACCTCGCTGGAAATCGAAGCCTTCATCCTCAAGGACCTTTATGAGGGTCTTACGTCCTATGACGCAGCAGGAAATATCGTTCCCGGTGCCGCCGAAAGCTGGACCCTGTCTGATGATGGTACGGTCTACACCTTCAAGATAAATGACAAGGCCAATTGGTCAGACGGTACGCCCGTTACCGCTGAGGATTTTGTCTTCTCCTTCCGCCGTGTTGAAGACCCGAAGACTGCTGCGGGCTACTCCAATATTCTTTACCCGATCAAAAATGCCGAGAAGGTGAACAAAGGCGAGGCCAAGCTTGAAGAGCTGGGCATGAAAGCCATTGACGCCAAGACCCTCGAAATAACTCTCGAACGCCCCACACCATTCTTCCTGCAATTGCTGGCGCATCAAACTGCTTTGCCGGTTAACAGGGTGAGCCTGGAAAAGAACGGCGCGGAATTCATCAAGCCCGGCAAGCTCGTCTCCAATGGCGCTTTCGAACTGGTTGAGCATGTACAGAACGATCACCTGACTGCGGTCAAAAACCCGGATTACTGGGACGCCGCCAATGTGAAGCTTGATAAGGTCATCTTCTATCCGGCCGAAGATCAGGCGGCCGCTGTACGCCGTTTTGAAGCTGGCGAGATACAGCTCGTCTATAATTTTTCCGCCGATCAGATCGAGCGCCTGCGTGCATCGCATGGCGATCAGGTTCACGTGAATCCTGCTCTCTCAACCTATTTCTATTCTTTCGATACGCGCGTTGAACCCTTCAGCGATGTGCGGGTGCGGCGCGCGCTTTCCATGGCGATCGACCGCGATTTCCTCTCACAGGAAATCTACAAGGGCGCACAGCTGCCGGCCTATTCATTGGTGCCGCTTGGCATCACCAATTATGGCAAGCCGGAAGAGCCGGATTTTGCCACGTGGACCCAGATTGATCGCGAAGACAAGGCGGTCGAGCTGATGAAGGAAGCCGGTTATGGCAAAGATGCCAAGCCGCTTGAAATTGAAATCAGGTACAATACCAACCCCAATCATGAAGCAGTGGCGACAGCTGTTGCGGATATGTGGAAGACCGTTTTCGGTGCCAAGGTCACCCTTTCGCAAATCGATATCAGCGCTCACTACGCCTATCTTAAAGAGGGTGGAAAATTCAACGTGGCACGCGCCGGTTGGACCGCGGATTACGCCGATGCGGAAAACTTCATGACGATCAACATGAAGAAGAATCCGACCTTCAATTACGGGCGCTATGACAATCCCGAATATGACGCTCTGGTAGAAAAGTCCTACACGGAGAAAGATCCGGCTGCTCGTTCCAAACTCCTGCATGAAGCAGAGGCAATGGTTTTGCGGGATCAGCCTATCGCCCCGATGATGAATTTCGGCCAGCTCTGGCTTGTGTCAAACAAGGTCAAGGGCTGGGTGGATAACGGGTCGAATGATCACCTCAGCAAGTATTTCAGCATTCAAGAGTAAATTGCCTGCCCGCTGCGCACCGCGCAACGTGTTCGTACAGGAACAGAAAGGACAATAATTATGTCTGCCAAATTCAATTTACGGGTCGCAGCACTCCTTGGCACGCTGATGCTTGCCGCAAGTCCAGCTCTTGCAGAAGCTGTTTTGCATCGCGGCAATAGCGGCGAACCCAATACGCTCGACCAATCCCAGACATCCATTGATATCGAGGCTTTCATCGTCAAGGACCTCTATGAGGGTCTGACAATCTACGATGCCAGCGGCAAAATTATTCCCGGCGCTGCAGAAAGCTGGAAAGTATCCGACGATGGCACGGTCTACACCTTCAAGCTACGTGACAAGGCAAACTGGTCCGACGGTACGCCGGTAACGGCAGAAGACTTTGCCTTCTCTTACCGCCGTATTGAGGACCCGAAAACGGCAGCCAAATATGCCAACCTGCTTTACCCCATCAAAAATGCCGAAAAGATCAACAAGGGTGAGTTGCCTGCTGACCAGCTTGGTGTAAAGGCCGTCGATGCCAAGACATTTGAAGTGACGCTCGAACGTTCAACCCCGTTCTTTCTGGAGCTTTTGGCGCATCAGACTGCGCTTCCAGTGAACAAGGCAAGCTTCGAGAAAAATGGTGCCGAGTTCGTCAAACCGGGCAAACTGGTCAGCAATGGCGCTTTCAAGCTGGTAGAACATGTTCCCAACGATCACCTGACTCTTGGGAAAAACCCCGAATATTGGGACGCTGCCAACGTCAAGCTGGACAAGGTGGTTTTCTACCCTCTGGAAGATATGGCAGCGGCAGTTCGGCGCTATGAAGCGCGTGAGCTTAATCTGATCTATGACTTCTCTGCCGACCAGATAGAGCGTTTGCGCAAATCCGTTGGCGATGAAGTGCATATTACGCCCAAACTCGGCACCTACTATTATGCCTTCGACTCGCGCAACGCACCATTCGATGATGTGCGCGTACGCAATGCGCTGTCCATGGCTATCGACCGGGATTTCCTTGCCAATAAAATCTACAATGGCGCGCAATTGCCGGGCTATTCGCTCGTTCCGCCCGGCATAGCCAGTTACGGCGAACCGTCCAAACCGGCCTATGCGGACTTGTCGCAGCTGGACCGCGAGGATCAGGCCATCAAGTTGATGGCTGAAGCCGGATATGGCCCGGGTGGCAAGCCGCTCAATATTGAAATCCGTTACAATACCAGTGCCAATCACGAACGCGTCGCCACAGCCGTTGCCGATATGTGGAAGAAAACGTTTGGTGCCAATACCAGTCTGGTCAATCTCGATGTCTCGTCCCACTACGCATATTTGCAGGAGGGCGGGAAATATAATGTTGCGCGGGCAGGATGGATCGCTGATTACGCCGATGCCGAAACGTTTCTGGCGCTGAATATCAGTACCAACAAGACATTCAATTACGGATACTACAACAATCCCGAATTTGATGCCCTGATGAAGAAATCCTATGATGAGCGCGATCCGGAAGCACGCTCGAAAATTCTGCATCAGGCAGAAGCCCTGCTGGCACGCGATACCCCTGTTGCACCGCTGATGACCAGCGCCAATCAGTGGCTTGTGTCGAGCAAAATCAAAGGTTGGGTTGATAATGCGCCCAACGAGCATCTGAGCAAATTTCTGAGCCTTGCGGAATGATTATGATGGAAGCAGCGGTTCAATAGAGTGAGTAGGTGCAGCTGCTGAAGCTGCACAGGAGAGAGAGTATATCTCAATGTTTCATTTTGTCCTTCGCCGACTGGCGAGTGCTGTGCCGACATTGTTTATTGTCGTCACGATTTCGTTTTTCCTGATGCGCTTTGCACCCGGAGGGCCTTTCAATCTTGAGCGACCATTGCCGCCGGCGACGATGGAAAACCTCATGAAGGCCTACCATCTGGATCAGCCCTTATGGAACCAGTATCTCAACTATCTGAAAAATGCCGTCACCGGCGATTTCGGACCGAGCTATATCTATAAGGACAATACAATTGCCGAGCTTATCGGCAAGGGTCTGCCCTATTCGGTCAAGCTGGGAAGTTTCGCACTTCTGTTCGCGCTCATTGGCGGCGTTCTGGTTGGAACCCTTGCAGCCTTGCGTCAGAATTCGTTCTTTGACTTTCTGACCATGTCTGTCGCAACCACCGGTGTCACCGTTCCAAACTTCGTTGTCGGGCCGGTACTTCTGCTGATCTTTTCACTGACATTTTCGCTTCTGCCCGGGGGAGGGTGGGGAGATGGCTCATGGCCGTTCCTCATACTGCCCGTCATAACGCTCGGGCTTCCGCAATTGGCGGTTTTTGCCAGGCTGACGCGCGGCTCGATGATTGAAGCCCTGCACGCGGATCATATCCGTACGGCCAAGGCCTACGGCTTGCCTTCACGTACTGTCGTGATCACCCATGCCATGCGCGGCGCTCTTCTACCGGTGGTTTCATATCTCGCACCATGCGCGGCAGCGTTGCTCACCGGTTCCGCCGTTGTTGAAAGCATTTTCACCATCCCCGGCGTCGGACGTTACTTCGTCCTCGGCGCCATTAATCGTGACTACACACTGGTCATGGGAACTGTTGTTCTCGTCGCCATTTTCGTCATCGTCTTCAACCTAGTGGTCGATATTCTCTACGGCCTTCTCGATCCGAGGGTTCGTCATGACTGATATTCCTGCAACGATCATTCCACCGGAAGAGTCCAAAGGGCGCAGCCTTTTTCAGCTTGCCGCCATCCGCTTCCGCCGCAACCGCGCAGCGATGACGGGGAGTGTGCTGCTCTTCCTGATCACGGTTTTCTCGTTCTTTGGCCCCTATGTGATCAGCCACACCTATGACCAGGTGTTCTCGTCCTATGTTGCCATTCCGCCAAGCATCGAACCGCTTCCCAAAGCCGACAGTCTCGGCGATGTCATGAAGGGCGTTGCTGACCGGGCAAGGGTTGAGCTGCGTGAGTTTGCCGTCGACGGCAATACTTTCACCGCAACAATCCATTCCGACAAACCCATTGATCCGCGTTCGACCCGTTACTTCGACCGCGCCAATGAATTCGACAACACGCAGGTTACAGCCACCGAAGAGGATGGTGCCACACTAAAACTGACCGGCACCGTCAATCGTGAGTATTTCCCATTCGGCACGGATAATAACGGCCGCGATATGCTCGCCCGCGTCATGCTGGGCGGCCAGATTTCGCTTGCAGTCGGCTTCCTCGCCAGTCTCGTTTCACTGGCGGTCGGCGTGACCTATGGTGCAATATCGGGTTACCTCGGCGGGCGTGTTGACAACGTGATGATGCGTCTCATCGAAATTCTCTATTCGCTGCCATTCGTGTTCCTCGTCGTCGTGCTCGTTGTGTTCTTCGGTCGAAGTTTCATACTGATCTTCCTTGTCATCGGTGCCGTGGAATGGCTGGATATGGCCCGTATCGTGCGTGGTCAGACACTGGCTTTGAAACGGCGGGAATTCATAGGCGCAGCGCAGGCATTGGGACTGACTGACTGGCAGATTATCCGTCGTCACATCATTCCCAATACGATTGGACCGGTCATCGTGTTCGTGACAGTGGTGGTGCCAAAGGTAATTCTGCTGGAAAGCTTTCTGTCGTTCCTTGGGCTTGGCGTCCAAGCGCCTTTGACAAGCTGGGGAGCATTGATCTCGGAAGGAGCAAACAAGATGCAATCTGCACCCTGGCTGCTGATTTTCCCCGCTGTCTTCTTTGTCGTCACACTGTTCTCGCTGAACTTCATCGGCGATGGACTGCGCGATGCACTCGATCCAAAGGACCGCTAAGATGACGGACAAGATTGAAACTGTACTGTCCGTACGCGGGCTTAAAGTAGACTTCACAACCCCTGACGGCGACGTGAACGCCGTAAAGGGTATCGATCTCGATGTGAAACCCGGTGAGACGCTGGCTGTTGTCGGGGAATCCGGGTCTGGCAAAAGCCAAACCATGATGGGCATTATGGGTCTGCTTGCTTCCAACGGCAAGGTAACCGGCTCTGCCGAATATCGTGGCAAGCAACTGATCGGGCTTCCGCTGAAAGCGCTCAATACTGTCCGCGGCTCAAAGATCACCATGATCTTTCAGGAGCCCATGACCTCGCTTGATCCTCTCTATACGATCGGGCGACAGATCGCCGAGCCCATCGTTCATCACAAAGGCACCAGCTTCAAGCAGGCAAAAGTGCGGGTGCTGGAACTGCTCAAACTGGTCGGCATTCCCGAACCGGAGCGGCGTATGAACAGCTATCCGCACGAGCTGTCTGGCGGTCAGCGTCAGCGTGTCATGATCGCCATGGCACTTGCCAACGAGCCGGATCTGCTGATTGCCGATGAGCCAACCACGGCGCTGGATGTGACCATTCAGGCTCAGATATTGGACTTGCTTCGCGACCTGCAAAAGCGCTTCGGCATGGCCATCGTCCTGATTACCCACGACCTTGGCGTGGTCAAACACTTTGCCGAACGTGTTGTCGTAATGCGTAAGGGCGAAGTGGTTGAAAAAGGCACTGTGGAAGATATTTTTGAGCGCCCGCAGGAAGACTACACAAAAATGCTGTTGGCCGCCGAACCAAGCGGCGGCAAGGAACCACCGGCCGATACTGCTCCAGTCGTGCTGGAAGGGCGCAATGTTTCAGTCGATTTTGCGATTGGCGGCGGGTTCTTCTCCAGTGCGCACACGCTTTTCCGCGCTGTCGATGGCGTCACCATCCGTTTGCAGGAAGGCCAGACTATCGGCATTGTAGGTGAGTCCGGTTCGGGCAAATCCACCTTGGGGCGGGCGCTCTTGCGTCTGTTACCGAGTAGCGGGCACTACCATTTCGCCGACAAGAACATTTCGAGTTTTGGCCGCTCTGCAATGCGCCCGTTGCGCAAACAATTGCAGCTCGTGTTTCAGGACCCCTATGGCTCGCTTTCACCGCGGCAGACTGTCGGTGAAATTATCACCGAAGGCCTGCTTATCCACGAACCGCAGCTGACTCGGGCAGACCGTGACAAGCGGGCGATTGCTGCCTTGAAAGAGGTGAACCTGGACCCTGCTTCCCGTAACCGTTATCCGCATGAGTTTTCAGGCGGACAACGGCAACGTATCGCGATTGCCCGTGCTGTCATTCTAAAGCCTAAAGTCATCATTCTCGATGAGCCGACATCCGCATTGGATCGCTCGGTGCAAGGACAGGTCATTGATCTGTTGCGTGATCTTCAGGCAAAGCATGGGTTGTCCTATATTTTCATCAGTCACGATCTGGCAGTCATCAAAGCCATGTCGGACTATGTGGTTGTGATGAAGAACGGCAAGATTGTTGAAGAGGGTCAGACGGACGACATATTCGATAATCCGCATCATGAATATACAAAGACATTGATCGGCGCCGCGTTCGATCTCGATTGATTGTTACATCAGTTAAGGGCGAGTCCTCCTTCGCGGGGCCTCGCCCTTTTTTTATTGCAGGCCTGACGCGCGCGCTATCCACAGCCGCTTAATAGTATAGTTTTCGCTCGCTGAGAAGTCCGGAGCCGTCAAGCATAATACACTTATAGCCTTGGCAACTCGATACTATTCAGCGCGCCCGATCATGGAAGCATCAAAGTGCCGGGATCTACAAAAACATTTCGCCAAAACGTCAAATCAGAAGCAAGCAGCGTGGTGTCAGGCATTAAACCGGCAAAGTGTAGCTGCGCAACGCTGCCATTCCCGGCAGGGTCAAAGTACAAATTGCTATGACCGCGCCGCACTTCGAGTGCAATAAAACAGAGCACCAAACGTAAGTGCTGTCGCCACATTTATTTGCCATGAAATAGCCCACACAGAAACTGGCACATCGTCTCTCATGAAATCAAATAAGATCGCTGTGGTACAGGTTTTGTTGCAGCAAATTTCCTAAGTTGCAGTCACATGATCTTCGTCATCATCCAGCGATCTCAGTATAACGACCAATCTTTCATCAAGCCCCTCTAATGCAGACATGGTATTTTGAAAACTGTCCATCGCCTCAAGTTCGTTACTGGCAATAGTACACCAGTACATGCTGCCTTGAACGTACCAATTAGATCGCGCAATTTATTGTCACGCACCCTCACCCACAACAAGGTAATCTTGATTGTGGCTGCAAGCGACCCTTCATTGATGTCGTCTGGCAACTTACTGCGATGCCATACGCCGGACTTTCGCGAATTGATGGTATCGTGATAATGAATCTGACCGTAGCTCGCCCTAGTTGCGGAATCGCCTCTCTCAGTTCCAAAAGCGTAGCACGTTGGAATTCAGCCCTCCGCAGACGATTGCATCACGACGTTGTTCACGTCGTGCCTTGCGCTCCCGTTCGCGGGTCCGACGATCTGTAAGTGCGTCGAATGCTCCTTTGAGGACCAAACCTAGAACAAGCGTGACTACCGGAAACCAAGTTTGAGACGATATATTGAAATCCATCATGCCGACCCATAATGATAAAGGGCAATCGGGTTCAATGATGAAACGACTACCTGGTTAAATTGAAACCGGACACGGTTAAAATGTCTGCGGCCAGCGCTGATGAGCATGCATGATGGTGAGAATCTCGATGTCCCGACTAATGCGATACGGGATGATGTAAGGAATATCCGCAAGAGCAATCTCGCGGGTGCCTTTGATGCGACCTGGCCGACCGCTTGCCGGAAATTCCGCGAGAATATCCACGGCCGCCACGATCCTTGCGACCACGCGAGCTGCCGCATCGGGATTGTCCTGCTCTATGTAACTGCCGATTTCATCGAGCCGTCTCAGCGCCCTCAACGTCCAGCGGATTCTCATCCCACTCATGATTGACGGGCAGACTTCACGTACTTCCTCACTACCTTCGCCAGATCTTCAGCGCTGGCGAATTCTCCATGATTGGCCTCGATCAATCCAGCTTCAATTTCAGCAAGCTGCCATTCTTCGCGGGCTATGTAGTCCTCGATGGCCTGCGCAGCCATGTATGAGCGTGAGCGGTCAAGTTTTTCCGCGAGCTGATCGAGTTTGGTCGCGGTCTCATCTGGTACGCGAACGGTGAAAGCAGTCATGAGAATAACCTCCTTGGTTCACTTAGATTATTGTGTAACCATTTTGGTTCGTCAAGGTTCTAGCCGCATATGGTTTCAGGCAATTATAGAAATGCCTCCCCAAAATAAGTCTCGACCTAAAGTGTTGTGGAGCTTCAATTCTGTGTCAGGTTGATAGGCGAGGAATTTGTAGTAACTACCAAATAACTGATCACTGCCTGCTCCACCGTATCAATTTCGGTTGGCAATCCGCGCGCGGAAGAACAGCTCAAGAGTGGAAATTTCGCTTACTCGCATCCGAAGTCTATATTTGCGTGAGCCATTGGATAACCCAGACCTTAGTCGAAGGCGCTCGCCATTTCCGATTGTCAGAGAGGTCTGCAATTGAACGCACCGCAAAGGCGTTCCGAATTCCGGCCAACAAAAGTTGCCGTGGTGGGTCGCGGTTCGACCCCAATCGCCCAACAATTTTCACATGCATAATCTGGTGTAAGCAACCCGACGAGGCCGGGGGGCATATTCCACCTTACGATAAAATTGAGCATCCGGGTGCAAGCCCGTTGTTGCATTGGATGGAGCGACCGATCGGGACCACTGCTTCTGGTTTGATCGGGCGTTGTGTCTCGATACCGAGGGCGTTCATTACCACACCTCAAGGTGCGGGTATCGCGCTGACACAACGGTCGGTTGTGGCCCACATGAAGTTTGCCTCCTATGGCGAGCCAAGAACAGATTTTTCGAGTTGGTTTCCCTCAATATTAAGATGGGTGCGAGCAAATGAACGGATTGGGGGAGCAAACAAGCCAAATTTGGAAGTAAAATTGTAATCTCAGGCTGTATTTTAGTTGTTGTGAGTTGCAAAACGACCCGTTTTTGCGCGTGTAGCGTTCAATTGCACTGATTGAGTCCCTGGTTTCAAGGAGTGTGTCGTCACTCAAAAATGACCTTCTGAATTTCCATATACGTCCTCTTGTTGTTAGCGCGGTCATGCGAAAAATTCATGAACCAGCCTCAGGAGGCCATTTCATTATCAACCACCCGGGTCAAGAAAAAAGACAATTTCCAACGCGGTTTAAATCAATATTGCCGTTTGACTCCCTGTTCGTTTCGTGTTGAATTGGCACAATGGTCCAACCAATTTAGAAAGCGTGTTCACTTGATCAGTCCGATCCTTTCTCCAGTGCATACACATTCGCGCGATGACGCGGTGCTGCAGGCGCTTGTGGGATTTGTGACGGATGAAGGGTTGGCTCCCGGCGACAGATTGCCGACTGAACGTGTCCTTGCCGAACGTCTGAAAGTAAGCAGAACCACCGTGCGCGAAGCTCTTACGCGCTGGCAGGAACTGGGCCTTGTGGAACGGCGGCAAGGCAGTGGCACTTACTTGAAAGCTGCCGTCACCCGCAACATGCTGCACATGCCTTTAACCTTGGCATCCGGCAATGATTTCAATAGCTTGATGCATACTCTGGAAATCCGCAGGGGTCTAGAGGCGGAGGCTGCGGCCCTGTCTGCCGAACGCGTCAGCGATAATGACATCGCGATGATCGAGCAGAAATTGATCAAGATGGAAGAAGCTTTTCACGAGCGGCATGGTATGTCCGCTGACGAAGATTGGGACTTCCACCTCGCTGTTTTTCGCACCTCTGGTAACCCACTGTTCGAGCAGATCATCGCTGCGATGTATGAGATGTTTCACCGGTTCTGGGAGCATCCGCTCGGCGTGCGCGACTTTGGTCACGCCAGCTTTCCTTATCATCGCACCTTGTACAATGCGATTGCGGCGCGCGATCCTATCGCGGCCCGCGCCGAAGCATTGAAGCTCATCGCCACGGTCGAAGACGATCTGAAGCGCGGTGCAGCCAACCTGAAAAAGCAAACCCAGAAAAGCCGAGTTCGAGTGTAGAATGAGCGATAATCCTTACTTCCACGATCAAGACATGATGGCGCAAGCTGCAACCCTTCTCGCGCATGATGATCCTTTTCCTGGTGGTTCGGTTGTACCGCCGATCTATCAGACCTCGCTTTTCACCTTTTCAAACTACGCCGAAATGGCCGACGCTTTTGCCGGTCGTAAAAAACAACCAATGTACTCCCGCGGCGATAATCCGACCGTTATGGAGTTTGAAAACAAGATTGCTGCGCTGGAAGGCGCTGAGGCTGCAAGGGCATTTTCCAGCGGCATGGGCGCTATCAGCGCAATGGTTTTAGCCTTTGTGGGAGCAGGGGATCGCATCGTTTCGGTCCGCAATTGTTACGGTGATGCCTACCGCCTGTTTGAGCGTTTATTGCCTCATCTTGGCATCAAGGTTGACTATGTGGATGGCTCCGACCCGGATGCGGTAGCGGCAGCTTTGCCGGGTGCCAAGCTGCTCTATCTTGAGAGCCCAAGCTCGATGATGTTTGAACTGCAAGACATCGCCCATTATGCGCGTCTTGCCAAACAGCATGGCGTTGTAACGACCATTGACAATTCTTGGGCAACGCCGCTTTTCCAGAAACCGATCAGCCATGGCATTGATCTTGTTATGCATTCCGCATCCAAATATCTTGGCGGTCATAGCGATACTGTTGCAGGTGTTGTTTCCGGCTCGCGCGAGATGATCGACCGTATCAATGGGCGCACCTACTCTTATCTCGGCGCAAAACTTTCGCCTTTTGAAGCCTGGCTGCTGCTGCGCGGTCTGCGTACGCTGACGTTGCGGCTGCCGCATCACATGAAGAGCGGCCTTACCATAGCAGAGCGGTTGAAGGCCCACGGCAATGTCGAGCGCGTCATGCATCCGGTCTATTCCAACCATCCCGGCAAAGCCACGCTCAGCGGTTATTCTGGACTGTTTTCATTCGAGGTTACAGACGATATCGACGTGCCCGCTTTCGTCGATACGCTCAAATTGTTCCGCATCGGCGTCAGCTGGGGCGGGCATGAAAGCCTTGTGGTTCCGGCGCTCGCTTCGTTGCAGCAGACGCCGGATGCAAACTCGATCGGGCGCTTTGGCGTAAGCCCCCGAACGATCCGCCTGCATGTCGGGCTTGAAAATGTTGAGGAGCTTTGGGCGGACCTCGCTAACGCATTCACCTCGGCAAAACGCTGAACTTAAAACAAAATGGGAGCATAAAATGCAAAAGAAAATGGGAACATTTCTGGCCAGTGCGATCGCCGCATTGTCCATGACCGTATCGGCAGCCTTTGCCGACACGACAATCAAGATGGTGGAGGTTATTACCAGCCCCCCACGTACGGAACTCTTGAAGAAACAGATTGCGAGCTTCGAACAGGCCAACCCTGGCACCAAGGTGGAACTCGTATCGCTTCCATGGGGGCAGGCTTTTGAAAAATTTCTGACCATGGTTCAGGCTGGTGACACGCCGGATATTGTCGAGATGCCGGAGCGCTGGATGGGCCTTTATGCCAATAACGCCCAGCTTGAAGATCTTGGGCCCTATCTCGCCAAGTGGAAAGATGCAGGAACGCTCGGCGATCGCGCCAAGCAGTTCGGCTCGGTTGTCGATAACAAGCAATATATGATCCCTTACGGCTATTATATTCGCGCCATGTTCTGGAACAAGAAGCTCTTCGCCGAGGCCGGACTTAAAGAAGCTCCGAAGACGCTCGACGAGTTCATGGAAGCCAACAAGAAGATTTCTGCAATCCAAGGCAAGTACGGTTATTGCCTTCGCGGAGGTCCGGGCGGCTTCAATGGCGTTCAGATGTTCATGAATATTGCGAATGGCAAGGGCGGTTATTTCAATGCCGACGGAACCGCCACGATCAACGAAGAAGGCTCTGTAAAAGGCCTTCAGATGCTGGCCGATATCTATAAAAACGGTTACGCCCCAAAAGACAGCGTAAGCTGGGGATTCAATGAAATTGTCACCGGTTTTTATTCCGGAACCTGCGCAATGCTTGATCAGGACCCCGATGCGCTCATCGGTATTGCTGAAAAGATGAAGGCGGAAGACTTCGGCGTTGCTCCTTTGCCAACCGGACCAAACGGCAAATCCTATCCAACACTGGGCTATGCGGGCTGGGCGATGTTCGCAGATTCGGAAGTCAAGGATGATGCCTGGAAGCTGATGGCCACCTTGCTTTCACCTGAGGACAATATCGAGTTTGCCAAGAACGTTGGCGTCCTGCCTATTCATAATGGTGCGGACAAGGACCCATATTTCGGCGCGGAAGCTTTCAAAGGATGGTTTGAAGAAATCAACGATCCGAAGACTTTCGAACTTGTTACGCCGCCAACCCATCTGGAAAACCTTGGCAATTTCTACGACTCCGTTTCAGTCAAGAATTTCCAGGAAGTTCTGTTGGGACAGAAAACCCCAAAAACTGTTGCTGACGAATGGGCCGCTTTCCTCACCGAACAGCAGCAAGCCTGGATGGCCAAAAACAAGAAATAATCTGAGTTAAATGAATGCTCCGGCGCACTGTGTCGGAGCATTTCCATTATTGAGGGGCCCTATACATGGTCATGCAATCAACAGCGGCAGGCTTGCCGCAGGGAAATGGCCGGGAAGTTGGCAAGCGCCGCTTCGCGACTGTTTTCGAACCATGGCTCTACCTGAGCCCCGCACTTGTTTTGCTTCTGCTTGTGCTCGTTGTCCCGCTGATATTCGGTATCAGCTATTCATTCCGCAAGTTTTCGGCGTTCAAGTCTGAGTTTGTCGGTCTCGGACAGTATGAGGCGCTTCTACACGATGCCAATCTTGGTCAGGCATTGATGAATACGCTGTGGTGGACAGTTGCCAGCCTCGTCCTGCAGTTCTTTCTCGGCCTTGGATTGGCGCTCCTGCTTGACCGGGATTTCTATGGCAAGAAAATCGTTCAGGCGATTGTATTTCTGCCATGGGCAGTGCCATCTTTCCTATCAGGTCTCACATGGGCATGGCTTTTCAATCCCATTGTCGGTCCATTGCCGCACTGGCTTGTTGCGTTGGGATTGAAGTCCGAACCCACCAATATCCTTGCCGATCCAGCTACCGCAATGTGGGGCCCAATCATCGCAAATGTCTGGTTCGGCGTGCCATTCTTCGCCATCACGTTGCTGGCTGCCTTGAAGTCCATTCCGGGAGAGTTGCACGAAGCAGCTGCTATCGATGGCGCAAGTCCATGGCAGCGCTTTATGAAAGTGACGCTCCCGTTCCTTGCGCCGACCATCGCCATTACGGTCATGCTGCGCACGATCTGGATCGCCACATTTGCCGACCTGATCTACGTCATGACTGAAGGCGGGCCTGCCGGGTCAACCAATACCGTCGCGACCTACATTTACGTCAGTGCTTTCAAGACGCTGGACAAGGGTTACGCGTCCGCCGTTGCAGTGCTTTTGCTTGCACTTCTCATCCTCTACGCGATCGTCTTGATCCGCATCCGCAAATCTCTCGTGAGGTATTCCTGATGATCGCCGGTCGCTCACGCAAAGCCAAGATTCTTGGCGGAATAGGTCTTTATGGTGCGGTCGCTGCCTATGTGATCTTTGCACTCTTTCCACTGTTCTGGACGCTTAAAATTTCGGTTACCCCGCAGTCTCTTCTCTATTCCGAAGGCATAACACTTTGGCCCTCTTCGGCAACATGGGAGAATTACACGACTGTTTTGCGCGCTACGGATTTTCCGCGCTATTTCGTCAACAGCGTAATCGTCTCTGTCATTACTGCAGTGCTTGTTACAATCATTGCCTCGGCAGCCGGCTATGCCATGTCACGCTTCTCTTTCCGCGGCAAAACAACTGTGGCTGTTACGCTGCTTCTGACGCAAACCTTTCCATTGGTCATGGTCATTCCACCCATCTATCGCATTATGGGCCAACTTGGGCTCACGAATAGCCTGACCGGTCTCATCATCATTTACACAGCCTTCAACATCGCCTTCGCAACATTCCTGATGCAGTCATTCTTCGATGGCATTCCAAAAGATCTGGAAGAAGCAGCGATGATCGATGGCTGCAACCGCAGTCAGGCTTTGCGCCGCGTCATCATTCCTCTCACCTTGCCGGGCATGGGTGCCACATTAGGGTTCGTTTTCACTGCCGCATGGAGCGAGTTGCTCTTCGCATTGATGCTTATCAGCAGTGACAGCCAGAAAACCTTTGCCGTGGGCCTGCTCACATTCATCGGCAAGTTCGCGGTGGACTGGGGTCAGATGATGGCTGCTTCGGTGCTCGCTTTAATACCCGCATGTATCTTCTTCGCCTTCCTGCAACGATACCTCGTCACAGGCCTCACGGCCGGTGCGGTGAAGGGCTAATAGGGACTTAACGATATGGCTTCTGTCACAATTACCAACGTTCAGAAAAGTTATGGAGCGATGAATGTGCTCTCGGCTGTCGATCTTGATATTCCCGATGGCGAGTTTGTCGTGCTCGTCGGCCCGTCCGGCTGCGGAAAATCAACCCTGCTGCGCATGATTGCCGGGCTTGAAGAAATCTCTGCAGGGGAGATCAAAATCGGTGACCGCGTCGTCAATGACGTTGCACCAAAGGATCGCGACATTGCAATGGTGTTTCAATCCTATGCGCTCTATCCGCATATGGATGTTGGTTCGAACATGGGCTTCAGCCTGATGCTGCGGAAGACCGCCAAGGAACTGGTTTTGGATCGTGTCAGCAGTGCGGCCAAACGGCTGGGGCTGGACGTGCTTTTACAGCGTCTTCCGCGCCAGCTTTCCGGCGGCCAGCGCCAGCGTGTTGCCATGGGCCGAGCCATTGTGCGCGATCCCAAAGTGTTTCTTTTTGATGAGCCACTATCCAATCTCGATGCAAAGCTTCGCGTCCATATGCGCACCGAAATCAAGGCTTTGCACCAGCAATTGAAAACGACTTCGGTCTATGTAACCCATGATCAGATCGAAGCAATGACCATGGCTGACCGGATAGTCGTCATGCATGACGGTGTCATCCAGCAAGTCGGAACTCCACTGGAATTGTATGACCACCCAGCCAATATTTTCGTAGCCGGGTTCATCGGCTCTCCGGGTATGAATTTCCTGCCGGCTGTTGTGCGTCGCCAAGGCGATAAAGCCTGGGCTGAACTGAGTGACGGCCAGACCATTGATTTGCTGCCTGAATTGAAAGTCGAAGACAGCGAACGGGTGACTATTGGAATTCGTCCGGAAAACATCGAGGTAGGCGGCGGTAACGGCCTGAAGGCACAGATAGAAGTGATCGAGCCACTGGGGCTATCGACACAATTCTATACGAAACTTTCTGGTCATCAGACTTGCATATTCGCAATGGGCAGAACAGATCGGGGGCCGGGAGATACAATTGGTCTTGGCATCAAGGCCGCAGATGCCCACCTTTTCCACGGTACTACGGGTCTGCGTATTGTTTAAAAGAACTTCCTCGTTCTAACGACTTCATGGGCAGAAATAATATTCCTGATATCACCTAAAATGTGGTATCAGTTTCGCATAAAGTTGAAATCAAGACGCATGAATGCCTATACAGGCGATCTCGAAAGTGACATTTTCCAATCATTAGCCTAAATGCGTACAACAAACGCATGGCATAGAAATCGGATGGAAACAAAATGAACTGGCTGAAATCAATCGTTGTCGTAGGCGCCCTCGCAATAGCACCTGCACACGCACTGGCAGGGTCGAACCTTGAAGAAATCAAATCGGCAGGCGTTCTCAAGATCGGTACCGAAGGCACCTATGCGCCATTCACCTATCATGACGCCGCCGGCAAACTTGTAGGCTTCGACGTGGAGATTGGCGAGGCCATCGCCAAGGACCTTGGTGTTAAGGCCGAGTTCCTCGAAGGCAAGTGGGACGGTTTGATTGCCGGTCTTGACGCAAAACGCTACGATACGGTTATTAATCAGGTCGGAATTACTGAAGCCCGCAAGGCAAAGTATGACTTCTCTGAGCCTTACATCGCCTCCAAGGCAGTGCTGATCGTGAAGAGTGACAATGAAGAAATCAAAGACTTTGCTGACCTGAAGGGCAAGAAATCCGCTCAGTCGCTTTCCAGCAACTTTGGCAAGATTGCCCAGAGCAATGGTGCAGAGCTCGTTGGCACAGATGGTTTTGACCAGTCCATTCAGCTTTTGCTCAGTGGCCGTGCAGACGCCACCGTCAATGACAGTCTTTCCTTCCTCGATTTCAAGAAGCACAAGCCGGATGCCAATGTAAAAATTGCAGCTGAGCAGAAGGATGCAGACTTCTCGGGCATCATCATCCGCAAGGGCGAGCCTGAATTGCTGGCGCAAATCAACAAATCGCTTGAGAAAATCAAGGCGGATGGCACTTACAAACAGATTGCCGACAAATATTTCGGTCAGGACGTTTCCAAGTAATCATCGTTTACGGCGAACGAAATTTACGCTCTAACAGGGCAGGGGTTTGTTCCCCTGCCTTTGTTTTTCAGGGGAGAGCAGGTCCGTGCCCGGTTGGCTGAATTTGATGCTTGAATCTTTGCCGTCGCTGTTATGGGCCGGCTTGATCTTCACTATTCCACTGACGCTTTTGTCCTTCGTGCTCGGGCTGACTGTGGGTCTTATCGCCGCGCTTGTCCGGCTTTTTGCGCCGGCGCCTTTTGCAGCCATCGTCAAGTTCTACGTCTGGATCATTCGCGGCACCCCGCTTCTGGTCCAGCTCTTCCTGATCTTTTACGGTCTGCCAAGTGGTGGGATCGTTCTGGATGCCTTTACCGCTGCATTGATCGGCTTCACGTTGAACATTGGCGCATATACCTCAGAAATTCTTCGCGCCGTCATTTCCTCCGTCCCAAAGGGACAGTGGGAAGCGGCCTATTCGATTGGCATGAACTGGTCGCAAGCCATGCGGCGAACGATCCTGCCACAAGCTGCCCGCGTTGCCGTGCCACCCTTGTCGAATACGTTTATATCGCTCGTGAAGGACACGTCTCTCGCTGCCGCAATTACCGTGCCCGAGCTTTTCCAAGCGGCACAGAGGATCGTGGCTACCACCTATGAGCCTCTTATTCTCTATATAGAAGCTGCAATCATCTATCTGATCCTGAGTTCCGTACTCTCATCGCTACAGGCGAGGCTGGAAACGCGTCTCAATCGCTATGGTGGCTTTCTGGAGGCCCGGTCATGATGATTCAACTGAAGAACATCGAAAAGAACTTCGGCGACCTTCAGGTCCTCAAGAGCGTTTCTTTAGATGTTGCGGAAGGCGCAGTAATGGCGCTCGTCGGCCCATCGGGAGGTGGCAAAAGCACCTTGCTCCGCTGCATCAATCTTCTCGAAATACCCACCGCAGGCAGTGTTGAAATTGCGGGAGACCGACTCGAATTCCAGGCGGGCAGCAGACCTGCCATGAAGCAAATTCAACTGTTGCGGCGTCATACGGGGATGGTGTTTCAAAACTTCCAGCTTTTTCCTCACCGGACAGTTATCGAAAACGT
The DNA here is from genome assembly GCF_000282595.1 of Phyllobacterium sp. YR531. Lineage (GTDB taxonomy): Bacteria > Pseudomonadota > Alphaproteobacteria > Rhizobiales > Rhizobiaceae > Phyllobacterium. The sequence continues at coordinate 355,962 of NZ_AKIZ01000022.1, read as the reverse complement.
CACCGAGGGGCTGACAACCGTTCTCAAATGGCCAAAGGAAAAAGCGAGGGAGCGCGCAACAGCTCTTCTGGAAAAAGTCGGCCTTGCTCATAAAGCCGAGGTCTGGCCCTCAACGCTTTCCGGTGGACAGCAACAGCGCGTGGCAATTGCCCGCGCTTTGGCGCCATCGCCGAAAGTGCTTCTTTGTGACGAACCAACCTCAGCCCTTGACCCTGAGCTATCCGGTGAAGTGGTCGACGTGCTGGCCCAATTGGCACGGGAAGGCACGACGATGGTCATGGCCACGCATGATTTGCGCCTGGCGTCGCGCATTGCGAATGAAGTGATCGTACTTGATGGCGGGGTTATCGTTGAAACGGGCTCTTCGCGTGATATCTTCACTCAGCCGAAGCAGGAGCGCACCAAGCGTTTCATCGCAACATTGACCCATGAAGGGCACACGCATGGTGAGGGCATTTAGAGCCCTTTCGCTCAAGCTACTTCCACGCGATTTCGGCCACTCAATTTTGCGTGGTAGAGCGCCTTGTCGGCAGCCTTGAGCAAGGCTTCCATACTTGCATATTTATCACCGAGACTGGCTACACCCGCGCTTACGGTCACGTGAACGCTTTCCTGCCCAGTGAGGAAGTCCGTGTTTTCAATCTCGCTTCTCACACGTTCCGCCAGTTCATTGGCAACGTCCTGTTCTGTATCAGTGAGCAAGAGCAATATTTCCTCGCCGCCATAGCGCACGACGACGTCGGTAAGTCGTACATTCTTCTGGATTATAGCAGCAACATCGGCCAGTACCGTATCGCCCGTATAATGCCCCAGCCTGTCATTGATGGTTTTAAAATGGTCGATATCGATCATTATCAGCGAACAATGGGTCGAGTTTGCGCGGTTATCATTCATTGCCCTGAGCGCTGCTTTATCGAATGCCCGGCGGTTTTGCAGTTTGGTCAAGGGGTCAACCGAAGCTTCGTGCTCCAAGGCGCGAATTATTCTCAAGCGGGATTTTTCCCTCTCCAAGAAGTCGACGATGATGACGACATTGAGGATATTGGCCACGACGATCGCGATCAAAGGTGGTCCGATAATTGTTTCCACGACCTGCTCGGGCAGCAGAAGAACCGAAACTATCGAAATGGAGGCAGCAAGTCCGGTCAATACAGAGCGCCCAATGCCGATTGGAATCTTTCTGACCGGAATACGGGTCATTGCATAGCTGATGATGCAGAGGAGCGTGATTGAAGCCAGACCGGGCACTGCACCAATTCCGCCAAGCCATATGCGATAACCCGCTATCAAAACTGCGGCGATCACTGTCCCGATTGGTCCGCCGTAAGGATAGACAATCGCCAGCAGCGCTGTGCGTCCATCGAAGAACACGCCCGGCGCTATTGTTACCGGATCGTTCATCGACAAAATAGCACCGACAGCGAAAAGCACGCCAACCGCCGCGCCCTTTTTCCAACCTTTCGGAAAATTGCGAATGACTATCGAATAGGAAAGGATGACGAGCGCGGTTACCCCGAGTATCCGCACAATCCCCGTTGCCAGTATGCTTAGATCCATTTCATTCTCAACACGCACATAACCCGTAGCCGGTTTAACACCCGGTATTTGAAACCTCGTCAGCGGGACAAAAAAACAAACGTTCAAATGCCAACAAGAGTTTCATATCATCTTTGCCCGCAATCAAAACACCTGATTGGTTAAGGTTTTACCCGACAAAACCGACGATTTTGCCTATGATAGATATCATCCACAAAATCGTCAGCTATTGAAAAGAATTCTGATGAAACTTCTGTGAACTATGGCCTGACCTCTCATATCGGGTTTTAGAGAGGCCGGAACCACGATCTCATCAGGTAGCCAATCCTTCTTCCTGCAATGCCCGCTGTACCGAGGGCAATTGCTCAATTGTGTCCCGATACTCCAGAAGCCGAGTCGACACCTCCATGTTCACCATGCGGGCCCAGCGGAGCATCACATAGAGAAACGCGTCAGCCACACTAAAGTCATTGCCCAACAGGAATTTTTTGTCATGCACTTGGGTAAGATAGGCAAACCGTCCGGCGACCATTTCACTCAAGTCTTTTTTCGCTTCATCGCCGGGTAGAAAAAAGGAAAAGACAAACGGCTTTTGAATTTCACTCGATATGAAAGCCAACGTTTCCGTAAGCCTGTCATCGTCCGGTGGCGATTTTGAGAAGCGTTCTGAATTTTTAGAAATCCAACGAAGGATTGCAACGTTCTCTGTAAGTTTCCTGCCGTCGTCAAACTCCAGCAAAGGCACATAACCCTTGGGATTTACGTTATTGTAGTCCCCGGGCTCATTGATCGTTCTGGTGAAAACATCGACCTTGATAAGTTCCGGTTCATGACCTGCTTCGGCAAGGGCGATATGCCCGGCTAAAGCACAGGTGTCGGGAGAATAGAAATACCTCATTATTAAACCCTCTCCATTTGACGCGTTGCGCCCGCTTTAAGTTCAACATAAGCCGCGAGGCCATCAAGCATCGCTTCCCATCCGGCCTCGTGTCCCTCCGGCGTATCAGCGCCATCGAAGTAAAAGCCTGATTCAGTAAATTGCAACAGCGTTTCATGACCTTTGTCGTTAAGTGTGATGATCACGGTTCCAACAAAGATCAGTGCACCGGCATGCGAGATCGTCGCGGTGTAAACGATACGCTCATCGGTTCGAATGTCTTCATATCGAACGGTGTTAATGTAAGGCACTGTGCCGGTTACTCCGAAGGTGCAGATATCCGTATGTCCTGTCCGGAAATCGAACTCATCATAGGACATTTCCCACGCTTCGCCCGGGGCACTCCATTGCATAATGGCGTCCTTATCTGCCCAGGCCGCAAACACATTGTTGACATGTGCTCTAATGCGGCGTTCAGCTGTTACTGTGGCATAGGCTATGGTCTTGTCGAGCATCACGTCCTCCTTGATTAAGCACTGGCAGGAGGTTACGTGTTCGAGCTACCTCGGGTTAGAGGCGAGATGGACAAAACCGGGGCATTCATGCCATTTTGGCCTTATGTTTCCTAAAAGACTTCCCGCTGCGCCATTGACTGTCAGTATCCTCGTTTTGCCTGAAACAGCACCAATGGCTGTCTTCGGTCTGTTCGAAGTCCTGGGGTCTGTCGGCAATATCTGGCCGTTGCTGACCGGGGAAGTCACGGAAGTACGGTCAATAAAGCCGCAGATCGTCGCTCGCCAATCACAGGGCTTCACGTCGGCCATTGGCATCCCGATAACTCCACATGCGGTTATCGGACCAGACCACCGTCCGGACGTTATCATTGTCTGTGACATTGAGTTGCCGTTAAAGGGCGGCCCTGAGGGGCGTTGGCGGGGTGAAATCTTATGGGTACGTGAGCAGGTGAAACGGGGAGCCGTTGTCTGCTCGACATGCAGCGGTTCAGTTCTTCTGGCAGAGGCCGGGTTGCTGGACGGCCAGAATGCAACGTCGCATTGGAGCGCGTCCGAACTTTTCCGCGATCGCTACACTGCCGTGAAGTTCCGACCGGAGCGCATTCTATGTGACAGCGGTCACGATGGCCGGTTGATCACGACAGGTGGAGCTTCATCCTGGCAGGATCTCGCTCTCTATCTGATCGGCCGTTACTGCGGACCGGCTGAAGCAGTGCGGGCCTCAAAGATTTTCGTCATCGGCGACCGAAGCGATGGACAATTGCCGTTTGCGGCGATGACCCGCCCTCGACAACACGAAGACATGGCAATCGCGCAATGTCAGGTATGGATTGCAGATCATTACGCAGAGCCCGCGCCGGTCACACGTATGGTACAGCAAACCGGCTTGCCTGAACGCAGCTTCAAGCGACGCTTCAAAATCGCGACCGGATATACCCCTGTCGATTATGTTCAAGCGCTTCGCATAGAAGAGGCGAAACAGATGCTGGAGACAACCGACAAGGGCATCGAAGATATCGCAGCCGAAGTAGGTTATGAAGACCCTTCCTTTTTCCGGCGCATTTTCAAGCGTCAGGCCGGCCTGAGCCCGGCTCAATATAGAAGGCGGTTTGGCGTGATAGCAGCGGTTCATGGGGAAAACATTTCTTGAGGGGTGGACCAATCCAGAACTGGGGGATCAACTGATCCTTATGCGAGTCCCTGTGCGGACAGGCCACAACTTCCGTTGACGAGAAACACCCCCTGAAAGGATACATCATGCAGAATCCTCATAAAGTGCCGGTGCGTAACCTCGCGGCCGCCGTCATTGGCAACGCACTCGAATGGTACGACTTTCTCGTCTTCGCCTTTATGACACCCATCATTGCGCGTTTGTTTTTCCCGGTCGATCCATCTGCATCCAGCAGTGACCTTAACGCCATTCTCATGACAACCGCCATCTTTGGCGTCGGGTTTTTGATGCGTCCGGTCGGGGGCATTGTCCTTGGACTCTACGGTGACAAACATGGTCGCAAGGCCGCCATGGTGCTGATTACGTCGCTCATGGCCGTGTCGATGGCAATAATTACATTTGCTCCGACTTATCAGGCAGCCGGTGTTTTGGCACCACTGCTGATCCTCATTGCACGCCTGGTACAAGGCTTTTCGGCAGGGGGTGAGTTCGGCACGGCAACTGCACTACTCATCGAAATGGCACCTCGTGAAAAGCGTGGCTTTTACGGTTCGTGGCAAATGACCGGCCAGATGATCGGACTATTGATCGGTGCTGCAGCCGGAACCTTGATGACTGTCTATTTCAATCAGGAGCAAATCGAGGCTTGGGCCTGGCGCATTCCATTTTTTGTCGGCCTGATCATTATTCCCGTTGCCGTCTACATTCGCCAGCGCCTTGACGAGACAGAAGTATTTCGCAATGCCAAGCGCGAGGAGGCTGTCAAAGGCACGCACATCAGCATCGGTGAATTGTTGGCGAACTCGTGGCGTGAGACTATTCTTGGAATCGGACTTGTGGCCGCTGCTACGGTTACGGTTTACATCACTTTCACCTATCTGGTGACCTTTGCAACCAAGATACTCCTGTTACCACTTCAGAAAACTTTTGAGGTGCAGATGCTTGGCGCATTCTGGGTCGTCGTCCTGACGCCCTTGATGGGCATTCTCTCGGACAAGATCGGCCGCAGCAAGCTGCTTATTACTTCGCTGGCGCTGTACCTGGTCATATTGTTTCCGCTTTACTCATGGCTGACAGCCGCCCCCACGATCGGCAGACTGATCGTGGTTCAATTGGCAACGGGGCTGTGTGCAGCTGCATTCTTCGCCGTGTTCAGCACGGTTATGGCCGTGCTCTTTCCAACACGCGTAAGGTCTTTGGGGCTATCTATCTCCTACAACGTCGCCGTCATGCTTATTGGCGGCTTTGCGCAGTTTATTGTGACATGGTTGATCCAGAAAACCGGATCGCCCATGGCTCCAACCTATTACGTCATGTTCGGCGTGGCGCTTGGTCTGATTGCGGCAGTCGTCCTTGGTAAGCGGGCAGATAGCGACGAGCATTTCTGACAAATGCGGCAGAGATAGTAATTCTGTAGTTCATTGAATTTTTAGCAAGCTGTTCTTTGACGACTGGCTTGTTAAAGGAAAATCTGGGTGCCTCTGAAAACTGCAATCTTCCGAGCCGGAAGGTTGCCTTTATGCAATGGAGGCCATTTTCAAAAATGGGCTATGCACTCAGTCTGCTTGATAAAAGTCCGGTTTTTAATGGTGAGACAGCCCATGCTGCCTTGAAGCGCTCAGTCGCTTTGGCCAGACAGGCTGAAGAATGGGGATTTCACAGGTTCTGGGTTGCTGAACATCATGATACGCCCGACGTAGCCAGTTCTTCACCGGAAGTCCTCATTGCGTTCATTGCTGCGCATACTTCTACCATCCGTATCGGTTCGGGCGGCGTGATGCTGCAGCACTACAGCCCGTATAAGGTCGCAGAGAATTTCAATGTTCTGGCAAGCCTTGCACCGGGCCGTATTGATCTTGGTGTCGGCAAGGCACCCGGCGGTCTTCCTTTCTCCACACGAGCCTTACAGGGCTTGTTGCCGCGAGCAGAGAAGCAGGATTTTGCAGCGCAACTCGAACAGCTCGGCGCTTTTCTCGACGATGGCTTGCCGGTGAGTCATCCTTTGGCAAGCGTGCGGGCAACCCCGCTGCCTGCCGCTGCGGCGGAGAGGTTTCTGCTGGGAGCAAGCCCGGACAGTGCAATTCTTGCAGCCACGCAGGGTTGGAATTTTGTCTTTGCCAGTCATTTGAATGGCGACGAAGAAGTTCTCAAACAGACCCTGGATATCTACACTGGAAAATCGCAGGGGCAAAAACCACTGCTCGCCGTCGGCGTCGTTGCGGCAGAAACCGATAGTGAAGCTGAGCAGCTTGTTGGCGATATTCAGCATTTCAAAGTGCATGTGGAAGGCGGCCAGAGCGTAACTGTCGGCAGTGTCGAACAGGCAGAAGAATATGCGCGGCAGGCCGGTGCGAGCAGCTATCGGATCGAAAAGAAAACACCAAATGTCATCCGCGGTTCGGCGCGCAAGGTTCTCTGCGAGCTTGATCGACTGCACAAGCGTTTTGGTATTGGCGAGTTTGTCATAGACACACCGATCCGGGATGCCGCCAAGCGCCTTTCATCAATCCAGTTGCTGGCTCAAGCACAACATGCACTCGCCGCGTGACCGTGGAGAATTACAATGAGTAAAAAACCAATCCACTTTGGAATCATGCTGCAAGGCCCCGGCGGCCACATGAATTCATGGAAACACCCGAGCTCGCCGCCGGATGCCAGCATCAATTTCCCTTTCTATCTCGAACAGGCCCGGAAAGCCGAAAGTGCGGGCATTGCCTTCGCTTTCATCGCAGACGGGCTCTATATCAACGAAAAATCAATTCCGCATTTTCTCAATCGGTTCGAACCCATTGCCATTCTTTCAGCACTGGCAGCGACCACATCGAAACTTGGTCTCGTTGGCACATTGTCAACCTCTTACAGTGATCCATTTACCGTTGCGCGACAGTTCGGCTCCATTGACAAGATCAGTAACGGGCGCGCCGGCTGGAACGCGGTTACATCTCCACTGGAAGGGTCCGGAAAGAATTATGGACGCGATCATCCCGACCATGCCCTGCGCTACGAGATAGCTGAAGAGCATCTTGATGTGGTCAAGGGGCTATGGGATTCCTGGGATGATGATGCATTTACACGCGACCGGGTAAACGGACAGTTTTTCGACCCCGCCAAATTACACAAGTTGAACCATCACGGACGCTTCTTCAATTCGGAAGGACCATTGAACATTGGGCGTTCGCAACAGGGGCAGCCGGTTGTCTTTCAGGCCGGGGCTTCCGACGACGGCATCAAATTGGCTGGAAAACATGCGGATGGCGTTTTCACAAATCTTGTACCGATTGAGGATGCGCAAGTTCTTTACCGGCAGTTGAAAAAAAGTGCAGTCGCGAATGGCCGCAATGCTGATGAAATTCTGATTTTCCCCGGTATTGCTCCAATTGTCGGTTCCACCGAGGCCGAAGCTGAAGCGAAATATCGGGAGATCCGTGATCTTGTGACGATAGAGGAAGCGCTGGCCTATCTTGGCCGCTTTTTCGATCACCACGATTTCAGTGCGTATCCGCTCGACAAGCCATTCCCGGAACTCGGTGATATCGGAAAGAATAATTTCCGTTCAACCACCGACCGGATAAAGCGCGATGCCAAGGTAAAAGGTCAGACCTTGCGCGAGGTAGCACTCGAAGTCACCACGCCGCGCAATGGCTTCACAGGAACACCGGACAAGATTGCCGACGAGCTAATCCGCTGGATAGACAATGATGCGGCTGACGGCTTTATTCTGGGCTTCCAGATTCTCGCTGCAGGGCTTGATGATTTTGCCCGCGAAGTTCTGCCTATTCTGGAAGCTCGCGGCTATCACCGTCCCACCCTGCAGGGTACGACCTTGCGCGATAATCTTGGCCTGCCGTTCCGCGAAAGCCGTTACACCAAAGCCGCGGCAGGCCCATCCAATCGCTCGGTCGTAAAGGAAAATGCCTAGAATGACTGCAACTCCCGATACAGTTCAGGAGTCCATCGAGCGAACCCTCGGCGAGGCTGTGGCTTTACGCCATGATCTGCATCGCCATCCGGAACTCGCCTATGATGAACACCGTACCAGCGAGTTGGTGGCCGATAAACTCCGTGCTTGGGGCTACGATGTCACAACCGGTATAGGGGGTACCGGCGTTGTCGGGAAACTGCAGAATGGCAACGGACCAAAGAAGGTTGGCATCCGTGCTGACATGGACGCACTGCCGATTGAAGAAGCCACGGGCCTGCCCTATGCCAGTACGATAAAGGGCAAGATGCATGCTTGCGGCCATGACGGGCACACGACCATACTCCTTCACAGCGCCCGTCATCTGGCAGAAACACGTAACTTCTCTGGCACACTGAATGTCATTTTTCAGCCTGCCGAAGAAGGTGGCGCTGGCGCTCGCCGTATGATCAAAGATGGTTTGTTTGACCGTTTCCCCTGCGACGCCGTTTTTGGTCTTCACAATTGGCCAGGTGTCGCGGCAGGGCAGTTTGGCTTTATATCAGGGCCTGCCATGGCCTCGGTGGATCTGGTCAGAGTACGCATCACGGGTAAGGGTGGGCATGGCGCAAGGCCGCAGGAAACAATCGATCCCGTGGTCGCCAGCGCGTCGTTCATTCTCGCCCTGCAAAGTATCGTGTCGCGTAACATCGACCCACTCGACGCGGCGGTTATCACTGTCGGCACCATCCATGCAGGCATAGCGCCGAACGTGATCCCCGACAGCGTGCAGCTTGAGCTGACTGTGCGGACGTTTCGCTCTGAGGTGCGGGAAAAGATTAAAGAGCGAATCACGGCATTGGCACGATCACAGGCAGAAAGTTATGGCGCGTCTGCCGAAGTGGATTACCCGCGGGGCTACCCGGTTCTAGTCAACCATCCGGCGGAGACAGAGTTTGCCCGACAGACGGCAATCACCCATTTCGGTGCTGAAAAGGTTGAGAGCAACTTCCGCCCGATTTCGGCAAGCGAAGATTTTGCCTTCATGCTCGAAGCGCGACCCGGTAGCTATCTCTTCATCGGCAATGGCGACAGCGCCCCGCTTCACAGCCCGAACTACAACTTCAATGACGAGATTATCGGTCCGGCTTCCCGTTATTGGGTGAAGCTGACTGAAGATTATCTCGGCAAGAACCCATCCTGAATTTGCGAAAGGACGCGAACCAGGCATGACTGACGTGTTTGTTTATACCACTCCGGACGATGAACGTTCCCAGCCACTGATAGAAGCGCTCATTGAGGAATATGAAGGGCGCTATGGGGACTATTTCGGCGAACCCGCACGCAATGAACTCAGCCGCTATCCAGCTTCATATTTTGCGCAACCGGACGGGGCGTTTCTGCTGCTGATCCGAGATGGAGAGACGATTGGCGGAGGGGCTTTCAAGCGGTATGACGAACGCACAGCCGAGCTGAAGCGCATCTGGACTCACTCCCGCCTGCGCCAGCAGGGGTTGGCACGAAAGGTCGTCTATGAACTTGAAGCGCAGGCATTTCGGCAAGGCTATACGCGTATCTATCTCACAACCGGATTCCGGCAACCGGAAGCCACGCAGCTCTATTTGAGATCAGGCTACACAGCACTGTTTGATGTGAATGTCGATCCGGAAATCTATCGCCATCTCGCTTTTGAGAAAGACATCAGCCATCTGCTGACCGACGGTGTGCCGCTAGCCCGCGAGGAAGCCAATAACAAAACACAGGCGGCCTGACGGCAGTCCTGAGCCCCCGACCTGTGCGCGATACGATAATGGGATTTCATACTAAAGAAGCAGAAAACTTTGCAACAATGCTTCTCATTCGACACTCCATACGCAGCATCCATCTTTGACGAGGCTCTTTAAAAACTACTAAATCAGTCGAGTAAAATTACCTACATCAGAATATTATTTCTGGGTGTTGAAATTCGGCAAAGTGGTTTGAAGAGGAATGTAATCGTATGGCGATCGCGACAGACTATTCGAGCGCTCATTCACTGAAGGTAACTCCTAGTTCCAACGAGGATTACACTCATTACAAGATCGTCAAAGCGAAATATCCCACTCGTTTCTTTGGAACACTTTTTGCAGCATTCGTTATTATTGCGATGTTGCAGTCGATATTGACCAACTCAAAATGGGGATGGGACGTTTTCGCTGAATGGTTCTTTGCCGAACCGGTGCTTGCGGGTCTGGCACGAACATTGCTGTTGACTGCACTGGCATCGGTTCTCGGCTTTGCACTTGGCACCGCGCTCGCCTTGGCGCGCGTATCCAAATCACCTCTGCTTTCAGGCCTTTCCTGGGCCTATATCTGGCTGCTGCGATCCATTCCGCTCATTGTACTGCTGCTGATCCTTAACAACCTCGGCTACCTTTATGAAACCGTGCGAATTGGTATTCCGTACACGGACATCAACTTCGCCGAATATCCGATGGTTTCGGTCTTGAGTCCTTTCGCGGCGGCACTTATCGGGCTCAGCCTCAACCAGGCGGCGTTCTCGTCAGAGATCATTCGCGGCGGCATCCTTTCCGTCGATCAGGGACAACATGAAGCGGCTGCAGCGCTTGGCCTTCCGCGTCGGCGACAGGCATTCCGCATCGTCCTCCCGCAAGCCATGCGCACGATCCTTCCCACTGGGTTTAATGAGATCATCGGCTTGGCCAAGGGGACATCAATGGTCTACGTCCTCGCTTTGCCGGAACTGTTCTATACGGTGCAGGTTATTTATCGTCGTAATCTGGAAGTCGTGCCACTGCTCATGGTTGCTACCGTCTGGTATCTGATCATCATGACGGTGCTTTCTGTCGCACAATACTACATCGAACGGCACTTCTCCAAAGGCGCACTACGCAACGCACCCGCGCCACTGTTCGGGCCATTGCTGCATCGGCTTTTTGGAGCGCCAATTCTTGCGCGCCCTGCTTTTCCCACGGTTTCCCCCAACAGCCTGAAGCCCGTCTCGAAAACAGAGGCACCACGGGAATCGTTCACACAATGGCGTGCGCCGGGAGCAGTCAGAATACACGGCGTATCAAAAAGCTTCGGCCAGTTGAAAGTGCTCGACAATGTACGGCTGGACATAAAGGCAGGCAGCGTCACCGCCATTCTCGGGCCTTCCGGTTCCGGCAAGTCGACGCTCCTGCGAACAATCAACCATCTGGAACGTGTCGATGACGGTTTCATTACTGTCGATAATGAGCTTGTCGGTTATCGCAAAAGCGGACGGACACTTTACGAGCTTAAGGAGAAAGACATTCTGAAGCGCCGAGCTGATATCGGCATGGTGTTCCAAAGCTTCAATTTATTCCCGCATCTGACTGTGCTTGAAAACATCATCGAAGCACCCGTATCGCTCAATCGCCTGACCCGACCGGAAGCGATCAATCTTGCACGCGATCTGCTTGTACGCGTTGGCCTCAGTGACAAGATCAATGCGTATCCAAGACAACTGTCCGGCGGACAACAGCAGCGTGTTGCTATTGCAAGAGCGCTTGCGTTGCGCCCCAAAGTGTTGCTCTTTGATGAACCCACATCAGCCCTCGACCCTGAACTTGTCGGGGAGGTTCTGGATGTCATCAAGGAACTCGCACGCTCGGGCACGACACTTATCATCGTCACGCATGAAATCGGCTTTGCGCGCGAAGTTGCAGATACCGTGATCTTCATGGACGCCGGGAAAATCGTCGAAACCGGATCGCCTGAGCAAGTGCTTAACCGACCGGCAAATCCGCGGACTGCCGAGTTCCTCGCAAAAGTTCTCTAATCAGGAATTCTCGATATGAAGCAGTATCTTAACTTTTTACCCCAAATCATGTTGCCAACTTTCATCTTGGCAATCAGCTTGTCTACCGGTGCAGAGGCACTTGATCTCAGCGCTGAACAACCAGGTCGGCTACGAACAGAGAAGAGCGAAAAGGTCGTTGCCACGATACCCGCATCCTTCAAATTCGTTGAGGACGGCATCTTTACAGTAGGCATTGCAGTGGACAATCCGCCACTTGCCACCTACGCGACTGATGCAAAGACTGTTGTTGGCTATGACCCGGATATTGCTCTGCTGGTGTCCGATACGCTGGGGAGAAAGCTGGATCTGGTTCCGGTGGCATGGGCCGATTGGCCTCTTGGACTGCAGTCAGGGAAATTCGATGCCGTAATCTCGAATGTAGGTGTGACCGAACAGCGGAAGGAGAAATTCGACTTCTCGACGTATCGGCAGGGCCTGCATGGATTTTACGTCAAATCCGATAGCCCGATTGCGTCCATAAAAGAACCGAAGGATATTGCTGGGCTCAGGATTATCACAAGTTCAGGCACCATACAGGAGAAGATTCTCCTGGAGTGGGACAAGCAGAACGTCGCCAAGGGATTTAAGCCTTCGACCTTGCAATATTACGACGACGAAGCTGTGAGCGCGCTTGCCATACAGTCCGGCCGCGCCGATGCGGAATTCAATCCAAATGCGACACAAGCCTTCCGCGCAGCCAGCGAAGGCAAGATCAAACTAGTGGGTACGGTCAATGCAGGCTGGCCGCTGATTGCCGACGTCGCCGTGACGACACGCAAGGGAAGCGGAATAGCGGATAGCCTGACCGCAGCCATCAACGAGCTGATTGATAATGGAAAATATGCGCAGCTATTGGAGCGTTGGCAGTTGACGCCCGAAGCGCTCAAGCGATCGCGCACAAATCCTCCCGGTTTGCCGAAAATCTGAATCGCATCGGGAATAGTGTCATGTCGAAAACTGCAATAAATCATATCGGATTTCTTACACCGGGAAATTACGATGACAACAATCCCTATCCGGGATTGGAAGCTACGCTGAAGCTTCTGGTCTTTGGTGAAGAGTTGGGTTTTGATAGCACTTGGGTGCGTCAACGCCATCTTGAACATGGCATCTCTTCTGCAGGCATATTTCTGGCAGCAGCCAGTCAGAGGACACACCGCATTCAGATCGGAACAGCCGTTATTCAGATTGGGTATGAAAGCCCGTACCGGTTGGCTGAAGATCTCTCTACCGTCGATGTTCTATCACAAGGACGCCTCAATGTCGGCGTGAGCGCTGGCGCTCCGGCTCATGCAGATTTGCTGGGTCCCTTGGTATTCGATGGTGACTGGAAAGATTACGACCTTTCGCATGAGCGGGTGAGACGTTTCGCAAACCACCTCCGTGGCGATTTCCTTGGCCCAGAGGATACCTTCATAGCGACACCTTTCGGGCGTCAGCGGCCACGGCTCCAGCCCTACGCCAAGGGACTGATAGATCGGCTTTGGTATGGCGGAGGGTCCCTGCGCTCCAGCAAGTGGGCGGGTCAAAATGGCTTTAACCTCATGCTCAGCAATGTGGTTGTGGGGGAGGGGACGGATAACTTTTTTGAAGCGCAATTCCGCCAATTGGACAGTTTTAAAACCAATGCAGCGCATCCCCATAAGCAACGCGTTTCTCTTGGGCGCGTCATTGTGCCGACGGATAGCGCCGATGCCAAAACGAAAGAGAAATACCTGAATTATGCTTCAAGCAGGCATGAGAGGACGCTTAAGCCACAAGGCGACAGGCGAACGCTTTTTCCGCAAGATCTGGTGGGAACGTCGGAGCAAATTCTTGAGCACCTGTTTAACGACCCGGTAGTTGCCGGGGTCGGAGAGCTGCGTCTCGAACTACCCTACGAATTCAAACCGCATGAGTACGAGCAGATTCTTTCCGACTTCGTTGCACATATCGCACCGGAACTCGGTTGGAAAAATACTTCCAAAAGTAATCAACACTCAACACACTTACAAAGGGGTCAGGCATGATACGGAAAACGGGGTTATCCGCTGCATTCGCAGGCATATTTCTAACTGTCTTGGCAGGAGTGAGCCACGCTGCCGATGGCGGATTTGATCTTAGCCCGGAGCAGAAAGACAGAATAAGGGCCGAGAAAAGCGCACCCGCCATAGAAGCGGTTTCGAAGAGTTTCAAATTTATCGATGACACAAAGCTGACGATTGGTCTTGCACCGGGCAATCCTCCATTAAGCACCTACGCAACCGACGCAAAGACCGTTGTCGGATATGACGTAGACCTTGCGCAGCTTGTTGCCGACAGCCTTGGGCGTGAACTTGTTCTTGTACCAGTTGCTTGGGCAGATTGGCCGCTCGGTCTGCAGTCCGGAAAGTTCGATGCGGTCATTTCCAATGTGACGGTGACGGAACAACGCAAGGAGAAGTTTGACTTTTCGACCTATCGCAAGGATGAGCTTGGGTTTTACGTGAAGGCCGCCGGATCCATTACTTCGATCAAGGAACCGAAGGATATTGCCGGTCTCAAAATCATTACCGATCCGGGCACCAACCAGGAAAAAATTCTGCTGGCTTGGGATAAACAGAATGTCGGCAATGGCCTGAAGCCGATTGAAGTGCAGTATTACGACGATGAGGCCGTAAAATATCTCGCAGTTGAATCGGGCAGGGCAGATGCCGTGTTCAGCGTGAACGCTACTCAGGCATATAAGGCGAAGGTCAACGGGAAAACCAAGCTGGTTGGCACTGTAAGTGGTGGCTGGCCAATTACTGCCGAAGTTGCGGTGACAACCCGCAAAGGCAGTGGTGCCGCAGAAGGCATCACGCAGGCGTTAAATGACCTTATTGCCAACGGAAAGTACAAACAGGTTCTCGACCGTTGGAATCTCGGCTCGGAAGCAATCGACAAGGCTGCAACAAATCCACCGGGTCTTCCTAACAGCTGATCAGCGGGTTAAACAGTCAGCGAACCTCCAAGTTGAAAGGGCACACAATACCCTTTCAACAAATCTTGGCAGCGAGCAAAGTGATCGCTAGAAATACATCGACGCTAGCTCGACGATACCAGCATAATGGTCATCAGCTTATCCGTTACCGGATTCTCGATGCAAATTTCACCCACATCTGAGCAAGTATTCCCGGCGGTACCTGTCGTTCGCCAGCGAGCGATCTAACGGCGCTCATCTATGTCAATCCGGGAGTAGGTGCGTTTCATGGGCAACTCCTTGCAAGCGATAAGCCATCGTTATCTATCGCAAGTCGCGCTTCACCCTTGAATGCACCCCACTCTCTTCGCACTTATCGCGTAATCTATCTTATGGAACTACTTGACTCCACTCGATCGGGCTATTCTGCCGCCGGTCATAGGCTTGGCGACGCCTGTGGTGTGGGGAAAACTAAGGGGCAATCCCTGGAGCGAGCGCATTGCAAGGTAAGCGAAGCATTCAGCTTCCACAGCGTCTCCGCGCAGTCCGGCATCATCGGCTGTAGTCACCTTCACTCCCGCGCGCTTTTCTATTTCCTTCATCATCAGCGGGTTCTTGCGTCCACCGCCACATACGACGATATTTTTTGGCCTCTCTGGTAAAAGGTCGAGCGCTTTTCCGACTGCTCCTGCCGTGAAGGCAGTCAAGGTTGCAGCGCCATCATTCAAATCAAGCCCGTCTGCCATGGATGCCGGGAAGTCAAAACGGTCCAGCGATTTGGGATATGATGCGTGTAGAAACGGGTGACGCAAAAGCTTTTCCAGGCGCTCTTCATCCACTTTGCCACTCGCAGCGATCTTGCCGTCGCGGTCCATTTCCTGACCAGTCCTTGCCCGTATCCAATCATTGACCGGAGCGTTTGCCGGGCCAGTGTCAAAGGCAATCATATCATTTGCCCCGCACCACGTAATATTGGCGACACCACCCAAATTCAGTATTGCGGCATCCGCGCCGGCCCCAATCTTCTGAAGCATGGCCTTATGATAGATCGCCGAAAGAGGTGCGCCTTGCCCGCCTGCTTCAACATCCGCCGAGCGAAAATCGAACACAACATCCGCTCCGACGATCCTTGACATGATTGCACCATCACCAAGCTGACGTGTAAAGCCACGCTTGCCACCTTGGGGTGCCATGTGAAGAACAGTCTGGCCATGAAAGCCAACAGCTGCAATTTCCGACGATCTGAAGCCGTGCTTTTGAAGAAACAGATTCACCGCTTCTGACTGCGCTTCGGTCAATGCAATTTCGGCTTTACGGAAGATTTCCGGGTCGGGACCTTTGAACTTCCATTCGCGCGCCACGTCCAGCGTTTCTGCCAAAAGTGCCCGAATATCAGTTGGATATGGCGCGAGTTCCCAAGGGCCGAAATCATCAATGGTCTCGCCGTCACTGCGAATCATGGCGATGTCGATAAAGCCATCAAGCACGGTTCCAGTCATCAGACCGACGGCCCAGCTCGACTTAATCCCGGAAGTTTTTCCTTGATCCATTTGTGACTGCGCTCCTGAGAGTGTGCGGTAGACTACGCAGCCTTGTTAGCTCGTCGCAACCATGATCCGCAAGTTGCGAGCATTCTCTTTTGCTCAGTACTAACCTCCGTGAGCAATGAACTGGCCGTAAACTTCGACTCCCAGCCAGATCAGTGCAGCAAGTCCAAGCGATACAGTCAATACTACCAACACCGGATAGCCTTGTTTGCCCTGCTTTGCGTCTTGCGCGTCAATCCTCTTGGCCATTGTATTTCCTCATTCATTACGGTTCGGAGTCAACGATGAAGCCTTACTATCGTTCCAATGTGCATGCCAGATTATGTAACCAGCCGCGCTGTGACAGGCTGGTTACACCAGTCATCTAAGCTGCGGCAGCATTGATGTGATTTTCAGCCATGACAGTCAAACCCTTGTCCGTCTTCATTTCCTCATCAAGGTTTTGCTGTAGCAGGGCAGCACAATCGGGACGGCCCAGCTGTTTCGCCCACGCGACAAGCGTGCCGTAGCGGGTAATCTCGTAGTGTTCGACAGCCTGCGCGGCAGCAATCAGCGCTGCGTCAAGCACCCGGTCATCATCCACCTCGCCAGCAATATCGTCCGTCTCTTCAAGAATGCCGTCAATGGCCGGACAGTTTACGCCGCTGACATCCACACCATGCTGTGCAAAAACCTGCTCAAGACGTTCGATCTGGACATGGGTTTCCTGAAGATGCTTCTCAAAACTGTCTTTGAGAGCTTGATCCGTGGCCTTGTCGATCATTTCCGGCAGGGCTTTTACAATCTGGTTTTCGGCATAATAGATATCGCGAAGCGTATGCACGAAAAGGTCATCCATCGTTTTGATATCCTTAGAAAAAAATCCCATCTCAATTCTCCCTGATTGGCATGCGGACAGCCTTACGCAGCCACACGGCTGACGTTGGAGTCGCTGATGTTTCGGTTACAGGGAAATAACGAAAGCGTTGAACAATGGTTCCTGCCAACGCTGTTACAAAAGCACTGGTGGGTCGAAACGCCCTTTTCCGGGCATTTCCAACAGGTAGGTTTTACCCGCGTCAGGATCGGTCTTGTGATAGGCTTCACTCATATCGTGATAGGCAGTGGTCACGATCATACTTGCCGTGTCTTCGCTGACAAATGCCGGACACGAAGGCTGTTTGACGGGCATTCGGATTGAATGAATGCGGTTGCCGGAAGGCGCATAGATATCAATCGCTGAGCGGCCCCAGCAAGCGTTCCATAGATTACCATCGCCGTCGACTACGGAACCGTCAACGCCCCCCTTTTCGTGGTGGCGATAAAATTCAGCAGGCTCGCCAATGGGCAGTCCTGTCTCGCGCTCCGTATCGACGCGCCAAATAATGTTCTTGCGGGTGTCCGCAAAGTAGGCAATGCCGCCATCGGGCGAAAAACATATGGAGTTGGTAATGGATATATTATTGAATAATCTACGTAATTCGCCTCTGCGATACCAATAAATCGAGCCCGCCCCTGCTTCAGCTTTTTTTCCCATGGTTCCAATCCAGAAGGCACCGGAAGGATGCACACGTCCGTCATTGGAGCGGGTTGCCGGATTATCAGCCTCGATCGGATGATGCATATCCATTTGGCCGGTCAGCCTGTTGCGGAGCACGAGACCGGTTTCCGTGGCGATCAGGTGATGACGCGCATCAACAACTGCAAGGGCACTCGCCATCTCACCGAGCTGAGTTATCTGGACGCCGCCACCAGCCACAGGTTTTTCAAACAGGCGTCCGGTAACTATGTCAAACCACCAGGCATTTTTCGTCAACGGATCATAACCCGGCCCCTCGCCCAATTGGCACGGAACATCGTAAAAAATGCTGATTTTAGGCTGATTCATTATCAAACTTCGCTGAAAACCCGATCATATGCTGCAACTGTCAGCCGAGCCCTTTCACCAACTTCGGCTGCGCCAGCACCAATCTTGTAAAGGCTGGACCCAAGTCCAAATGTCCGAACGCCCACCTTTGCATAAGCTGCAAAGCCGTTTTCATCAACGCCGCCAACAGCTCCTATGACCGTCTCCTTCGGCAGAATGGCGCTTATGGCCTTTATACCATCCGGGCCGAGAACACTGGCAGGAAAGAACTTCAGGCCGGACGCCCCGGCTTTCAAAGCAGCAAGCGCTTCAGTTGGCGTAAACACGCCGGGCATTGATACCATGCCCGCTTTGGAAGCGGCGGCTAGCACCGAAGGATCAACATTTGGCGAAATAACAAGACGCCCACCCACATCGCCAAGCCGCTTCACATCGGCCGCATCAAGCACTGTCCCTGCCCCGACAAGCACATGGGGCGAGAGGTTTTTTGCAAGAATTTCAATAGATTGAAACGGATTTGGCGAATTCAGCGGCACTTCGATAACGTCAATACCAGCATTGGCGAGTTCTTCGCCAATCGCCAGAACTTCGTCCGGACGGACGCCGCGCAGAATTGCGATCAGATCACGTTTGAGCTTTGGCCAAGAGGCGGAAGATTGGGTCATGAAGAGGTTCCTTGAGTAAGCGGCCAAATTCCCGATGCGGCAACAAATAATCCTTTGCGCACGGCTTCATCGGCATCGACCAGATCGAAAGCAAGACCGGCAATCTCAAACGCCTTGCCGTATAGAGTGGCCATCGCGCCCGAGGCAACAAGTGTTATCTTGTTGTTTGATATGAGTTTTGTGCCGGCAATCTCTGCCCCAATGAGCAGACCTGACAGCCGCGAAGCCGCGCCCTCGGGTTTCAAATCATTCAGAAGCATGGCGGCACGGATACTGAAAAACTGCCCGAGAAGTGAGCCACCAGCCAGCATTGATTTGAGTGCGGCAATAAATTGCGGATGATCTGGCGATGCCAGTTCCGTCGCGTCCTGAACGGAATGACGCAGGATCGATTGCTGGCTCATGAGTGCATAAAGCTCGCCGGTCATATAGGTCGCAAATGCCTTTGCCCTTCCTTGCTCCAGCTCCACCCATTTCGAGTGGGTGCCGGGCATTGCTATGATTCCATTGGACAAATTTCGATCCAGAATAGCGCCAAGAAGCTGGGTTTCCTCGCCGCGCATTACATTTGGCGCATCGCCAGTTTGGCAAAGGCCGGGAATGATCCGCACATCCCGCGCCATGTCTGGCAGCTTTACGGAGCCGGAGAGAATGGCATTCAAATCAGCTGGGACCGGCACGTAGTTCGCTTCAATCCAACCCTGCCTTGAGCCAGCCATTCCGCATATAACCACGGGCAAATTTGAAGGCGCACCAAGACTGGCGAGATGACCTTCGAGCACCGATGCAAAGCCCTTCACACGCGAAACATCAAGCCCGTCATCGGCGCGTTTTTCGCCAAGGACATGACCTGCAGCATCGACAAGCCAAAGCCTGAAACGTGTTGTTCCCCAATCACTTAGAGCATAGACCGGTGCCTGGCTCACAGGTAACCTCCATCGACAATAAGGGTCTGCGCACTCAGCATTCGCGCCGCATCGGAAGCAAGAAATAAACAGGGGCCGACCATGTCGCCCGGTTGAATTTCCTCACGCAGCACCTGCCGGTCAATATGGTGTTGGAGACGATCCCCCGAGACCCACAATTTCCGCTGACGCTCGGTGATGACCCAACCCGGTGCGATAGCATTAACGCGGATTTTCTCCGGTCCGAGCCTACCTGCTAACCCCTTGGTAAGACCGATGATTCCGGCTTTTGCCGCCGTGTAGGACGGCATTTCACCATGATTGATCATGAAAGAGGTGGAGGTGAAGTTGATGATCGATCCACCGCCGGACTGGCGCATTCCCGGCACGACAGCCTGTGCCGCAAAGAACTGCGGACGCAGATTGATGGACTGGTTCGCGTCCCAATATTCGGGAGTAACATCATCGATATCGTGACGATCATCCCAAGCTGCATTGTTAACCAGAACGGTGATTAAACCAATTCTTTCAGTGGCTTGCGCAACAGCAGCCCGCAAGGCGTAAACATCAGAAAGATCCGCTTTGATGTAAAGCGGTCGGTTTCCATACTGACCTTCCATCTGCTCGACCAATGCATTGGAAGGCTCATCAGCAATGTCAATAAAGGCAACACGAGCGCCCTGACGTACAAAGCCTTCCGTAAGTGACGCGCCGATACCGGACCCTCCGCCAGTAATAAGGACAGACCGGTTTTTGAGATCGGGGAAAATCGCGGAGGGCATCATGGCAGCGTTCTTTCAGGCATCTAGTTCCATTATTTGGAACCCTGTTTGACTATATTGAATAGTCACTTTATGGTGCCAGAAGTCAAGAGGAATGAGCATGCGCGGCGATCTCAACTATGCACACCAAAATTTCTATTGGGAATTGCAATTCTGCTCCCAATTTCGCGAGATTTGCTCGCCTTTTTTGATTTTTTCCTGCAAGAGAGCTGTAAAACCGGCTCAGATATCATTCGAGGCCGTGCAACATTGAGCAAACCGCCAAACTCACAGCTAAACGCCATTCCGGACGACATGAACAAGTCTGATGACGGATCGGGAACCGGCACGCTCGGCAAAGCAATCAGCGTTCTTGACATCATCGCCAATTCATCCATGCCGCTCCGTTTTACGGATGTACTCAAATTTTCCGATCAACCGCGCGGCACCCTCCATCGGCAAATTTCCAATCTCATCGAAGAAGGACTTATCACCGTTAACAGGGATAACTCCTACGCGTTAGGGTTGCGGTTGCTGCAATTTGCATCCAAGGCGTGGGCGGGCAATGAATTCCGCGGCGTAGCAGCAGCGCACATCCAACAGTTGCATGAGGCGACTGGTGAGACAGTACACCTCGGCGTCCTCAAGGGCATCGAGGTCATTTACCTTGACAAGATCGAGAGCCGCCAGAATATCCGAATGGTCTCGCAAATTGGTAACACGGCTCCGGCCTTTTGCACGGGGGTGGGCAAGGCAGCACTTTCCGCCCTCCCCGACAATGAATTGCACAAGCGGATCAGCAACATTGAATTCCGCCGCTACACGCCCAACACGCTGACCACGGCCGCCGCACTTCTGGCCGAAATCGATACCATTCGGCGCACCGGAAATGCCTATGACCGGGAAGAGCACGAAACGGGAATTACCTGCGTTGCCGCGCCGATTCTATCACACACGGACCGGTTGTTCACAGCCAGCGTCTCTGTAACCGGCCCAGCCTATCGTGTAACGCCCGAAATGCTTGTTTCATGGGCTGAAATTACCCGTAATACGGCCTCTGCGATCACATCCGCCATGACATCTCAATTAGCGCCTCGCAGCTAAGTACTTGTAATTTTTAAATAAAATATTTTGTGATCAAAACGTGATCACTCGTCAAAATTCTGTCATTGAAATCAAAATGTTACCACAAAGTTTCCACAATTGTACAATCTTGGGTTGACCAAACCCGCCGATAAATTTCAATCTTCTAGTTCGTTCGGATTAGTAGATCCGATTATCGGAGGAATTTTGTATGTCTTTTTATATTTCTGGTGCGGGAGCTTCCGCCCATAAAAACCGTCTCAAAACGTTCCGCAAACATCTCGTTACAACAGTCTTCACCAGCGTCCTGCTTACTGCCGCAACGGCAGGTGCAATAGCCCAGCAGCAACCCAAATATTACAATGCCGACGGCACCCGAACCAATGATTTCGAAGCCGCCAAGAAGAGCTGGCGCGATGATGCCGAATTCAACGGCAATGACGTGTTGAAAGCATTTAATTCCGATGCGGCCTATGCAATGGGCTTTACCGGCAAGGATACCAAGCTCGGTGTTATCGATCAGCCTGTCTATGCTGGACATTCGGAATTTGCCGGTGATGGCAAAATGACTTTCGTCAAGACCGAGGGCACCCGGCTTTATACCGACCCTTATCTTCCTGTGAAGGCCGGTGACCGTTTCGTCGCTGATGGCCGCCAGTATATCGATGGCTACAATGAAATCTCCAGCCACGGCACACATGTCGCCGGCATTGCAGCCGCAAACCGCGATGGCAAGGGAATGATGGGCGTTGGCTTCGGTGCCGCCATTTTTGCCGCAAGCAATTATGATGCCGGTCCTGAAGACGGTGTTGTACTGGGCAATGACGGCGCGGTTTACGGCGCAGCATGGGACGCCATGATCAATAGCGGCGTTTCGATTATTACAGACAGTTGGGGCATCGGCCTTTCCAGTTCATCCTGGACCTATGCGGAAGCGTACGGGCAATATCAGGAAATCGAGAAAATTCTCGGCACGCCGGAAGGCGGCGCCTATAATGGCGCAATCAAAGCTGCCGAAAGCGGCATTGTCGTGGAATTCTCGGCAGGCAATGATGGCGGTCTGGAACCAGACGCCCTTGCCGGTCTTGCAACCTTCCGCCCGGAATTGGAGAAAAACTGGCTGACAACGATGAGCGTCGTTGCTGATGAGGCAAATCCGGATGGCTATTCACGCAGCGGCTTTTCGAGCATTTGCGGCTATTCCAAATATCACTGCGTGGCCGCTCCCGGCACCAACATCAACAGCGGCGTGCCGGTTGGCGACATTACGGGCCTCAACCCCGGTGACGTCATCGATGACAGCAAATTAACGTCCGGCTATGAAGAGCTGAGCGGTACTTCCATGGCAGGTCCGGCTGCAACCGGTGCCTTCATGGTACTGAGGCAGCGCTTCCCCTATCTTTCCAATGGCGATGTCAACGAAATCCTCAAGACGACATCAACCGATCTCGGCGAAGCCGGTGTGGATGATGTATTCGGCTGGGGTCTGATCAATCTCGAAAAGGCGATGGACGGACCCGGCCAGTTTCTCAGCCGGGTTAACGCGAACCTGCCGGGTGCCTATCGCGGCGCAAATGAAGAGGTCTGGAAAAACGATATCTCGCAGGCCGCACTTGACCAGCGCAAAGTTGAAGACCGTCAGACCATTGATGACTGGGAAGCCAAAAAGGTTTCCGAAGGCTGGCAGAATGGCATAACCGAAGCCAGCAAGGAAAAAATCCGTCAGCAGGTCATAACGGACTTTCCGGAATCCGACTATCCGGCAGCCATTGAGCTGGTCAGGGATCGCTATGCGAAACTTGATATTGTTGCGCTTCCGCAAACCCCTCCTTTGACTCAAGAAGAGTTCGATGCGGCCAATGCTGCATTTGAAAAAGCCGATGCCGCCATGCTGGCAAATCCGGCTGCCACTGCATTGTGGAACGCATTCGTGGCAACTGCCCCAAATACTAGCATTCCCCGCGCGCCGCAGTTTGTTGCCTTCAAGGACACACCCGCGGCAAGCATTGGAACAATCCGCACCACCATTACCGATGATCGCATTGCAGGAGCGCTGAAAGAGTTCACCGCTTATGAAGCGCTCGTTCCAACATTGACCAAGAAATTGGGCGATCCGAACAATTATATTGGCGGGTTGACGAAAAGCGGTACAGGCAGTCTACGGCTGACTGGTGACAGCACCTACAGGGGCGACACGCTTATCAATGGCGGCCTGCTTTCAGTCGATGGTTCGATTACGTCAAAGACCATTGTCAATGCAGGCGGTACCCTTGGCGGTACCGGCCATGTCGGCCATCTTGATGCGGCCAATCCGGATGCTGGTTCGCTCGTCGTCAACAAGGGCGGTACGGTTGCTCCCGGCAATTCTGTCGGGACATTGACTGCGGATGGCAATGCCACCTTCAACAAGGGTTCGGTGCTGCACATCGAGGTTAATGGCAGCGAGGCTGACAAGCTTGTCGTTGCAGGCAAGACAACGCTGCTCGGCGGTATTGTCATGGTAACGCCGGAAGCCAAAGGCGACGCAAAGGTCACCGCAACGCAATTGCGGGCTGCCCTTAACGACAAGACCTATACGATCGTGACGTCGACCGGCGGCATCACAGGGAAGTTTGAAGATGTTGTACCAACCTATGCGTTCTACGACACAAGCCTTGCTTACGATCCAAACAAAATCGACCTTTCAATCAAGCGCAACAAACTCGGCTTCGGTGATTTTGCCGAAACAGACAATCAGGAGGCCGTAGCCAACGCCATTGAAGACCTTGGAGCGGGCAACAACCTCTATGACACTATCGAAACCAGCACTGTTTTCGACGGCATTGCAGGGACCTACCGGTCACTTTCCGGCGAAATCCATGCAACGCTTGATGGTGTTCTGATCGAGGATGGCCACTTCATCAGTCAGGCAGCAACGGAACGTCTGCGCGCTGCCTTTGACGGCGTGGCTGTCACCCAGCAGGCGACGATCAACCCGCTGGCCTATGGTCCGGATGGCAAGGGCAATGGCGGCGAAGCTTTCGCTGCTGTGGCTCCGGCTGATCTTTCCCCTGCCCTGTGGGCGCAAGCCTATGGTGCATGGGCGCATGCGGACAGTGACGGCAATGCCTCCGGCTACAGCCGCGATACCGGCGGGTTCGTCACCGGTCTTGACGGTGTGATCGCCGAAACATGGCGCTTCGGCCTTCTGGCAAGCTATGGCAATACCTCGCTGCACAGTGGTGGAGCGAAGGCCGATGTCGACAGCTATCAGGTCGGTGTTTATGCCGGTACGCAGTGGGATGCACTTGGACTGCGCCTTGGTGCCAATATTGGCCATCATGAGATCGACACGGATCGCGATGTCGTGCTTGGCGGTGTGACAAACGGCCAGAATGCATCCTACGATGCTCAGACCGTGCAGGTCTTCGGTGAACTCGGTTACAAGATCAGCACGCAATATGCTGCGCTTGAACCCTTTGCCGCTGCCCGCTACACCCACCTGAAAACCGACAGCTTCCAGGAAGATGGTGGCGATGGCGCATTGACCGGCCGTTCCGGCTCCAGCGATGTCACCACCACAACGCTCGGACTTCGCCTGTCGCGTGACTTTGCGCTCAGCGAGACAACCACGCTGACGGCACGCGGCATGGTTGGCTGGAACCACGCTTTCGGCGATGTAACGCCGGAGCGTAGCCTTGCCTTTGCAGGCGGTGCCCCCTTCTCCATCGAGGGCCTGCCAATTGCCAAGAACGCCTTCGCCGTGGAAGCCGGTTTTGATGTCGGCATCGGTAAGCGCACAACGCTTGGCCTTGCCTATACCGGCCAGTTCTCCGGCGACACCAGAGACAATGCAGTAAAAGCCGACCTGACCGTGAAGTTCTAAGACGTCACAGCAAACAAGAGAAAGCCCTCCCCAACCGGGAGGGCTTTTGTTTTTAACAAACAATCTTGGTGCAATGGATATAGATACAACCACCTTTGCGGTTTACATATATTCTAGGTTGTGTTTCATAGATTTGTCGCCTGCCAGACCTATTCTTGAGATCTGACATTGTAGGAGAGATCATGGGACCTTCCGACTTCGGTTTTTCACCGGCTGCCGCCTCCGGCCTTATGCAAGAAGCTTACAGACAGCGGGACAAGTACCTGCAGGAGCGTGAAGCAAGTTCGCAATATGCTGCCTCTATCGAGAAGAGTCGCACCGGCTGGAATCTCACCGACGCCAGTGAAGATGGTGTCTCGGTCAGCACCCCGGTTGCCAAGCTCGGTGTCAGTATCGGCAAGATAACTCTACCGCTCCGCAACCGGAAAACCGGCGAGGTACAGACATTCACCGGCGGCGGTCTCGGCGGCACGGTCGGCATAACTGCCGGTGTCGGCGTGCTTTCAGTCAAGATGAAAGGCTTCAAGGTCAAGAGTGTCAGTGAAGCGGCCAAGCGCGTACCAACGGGCGAATCCATCGGCAACGCGCCTTGGACGCAAGTCATCGACGGGGAAATCGGTGTGCCGATTTTCAAGGGCCCCTATTGGGATGAATCGGAGGGGATCGATCAGTTTTCCGGGGCGGTCGGCATAACAACGGGTACGCTGATGACGCCGAGCAAGGAATCCATCGGCATATTCAACTTCATCAAAAATCTCTTTGATGACCCAAAGACGTTGATACCCAAAACCCATAACATGATGGCGATCAGCTTCTACAACTGGAAAGCTGTGCCGTTCCTGATGAACCCGAACCCTGCCCTGACGCAGCCTCTGGCCATGCGATACATGGAGGCCATTGCCTTCTGCACCAAGGAAGGCCACTCGGCAAACATCGCTGGCGTGCAGGGCAAGCAGGCATTCTTCAAGGTAAGCAAGGCCTGAGCTGCCCAGTCTGTTCCCAAATGCGCGCGAGCATCACTGCCGCGCGCATTTGCATATCAATTGGCTTTAAGCGCCGCCACGGCAGACTCATTGCCCTGATCTGCCGCAAGCTGCCACCAATACCTGGCCTGCTTCATATCTTTTTTGACACCCTGTCCCAAATTGTAAAGAACGCCGATATTATATTGGGCCGGAGCATAGCCCTGTTCCGCAGCCAGTTGAAACAGTTCCATGGCCTTCTTGTAATCCTGTTCAACGCCGGTGCCCGAGACATATTGCAGGGCCAGATTATCCATCGCGACCGTGTAACCCTGATCGGCTGAGAGCTGGTAAAGCTCGACGGCCTTTTTCGGGTCTTTCGGTAAACCACCACGTCCTTCCAGATACATATTGCCGAGGCTCATCTGAGACAGATAGGCACCCTGTTCAGCGGCTTTTGTGTACCAGAGAACGGCGTCCTTGTCGCTCTGCTCGACGCCTTCGCCGTTCTCATAGGCCAGTGCCAGATAGTTCTGCGAGTCCACATTGCCCTGTTCGGCCGATTTGCGGTAGAGGGCGGCAGCCGCTGCCTTGTCCACTTCCACACCGAAACCATTGGAATAGACATTGCCGAGGTAATATTGCGCCTGATCGTCGCCCTGATCGGCTCCTTTGGTTAGCCAGATAAGGGCCTGTGCATCGTCTTCATCAACGCCTATGCCGTTGGAGTAGAGAAATCCGAGATTGCGCTGTGCGCGTGCCAGCCCCTGCTCTGCCGCTTTGCGGTACCAGATTGCAGACTCGGCTGCATCTTCTTCCGTGCCAAGCCCCATGCGATACATGTCGCCTATGGCATTTTGCGCGCGTGCATAATTCTGATCCGCCGATTTGTTCAAGAGGTCGCGGGCCTTGGCATAGTCCTCTTCACCAGTATAGCCGTTAAGATAGATACTTCCGATGCCGTACTGCGCAACCGGATCACCCTTATCGGCAAGCGGCTGCCAAAGCTTCAATGCAGTCGCGTAATCTTTATTTTCATATGCTGTCTGAGCTTCATCGGCATAGCTGCCCGATGAAACCGCCAACAGCAGGCTGAAGGTCAGAAAAATACTCTTGAGATTCACGCTTGCACCCCCGCGCACCGATTTACCGCGATAGTGCTATGGCGCGGCACTGCGCAACGCAAGCCCGAAGCTCAGTTCTTGACGATAAAATCTGCCGGACGGGAGTGTTCAAGCACCAGATCGGCATTTGGCATATCGTTGGACAGCGCCCTTATCTGTGCCGAGCCGACATTATAGCCAAAGCCCAGCCAGCGTTGCACCAGACGGTTTTCCAGTTCGAGGCGATCAACATCGAGAAACACTGTCAGATCGAACAATGGCTCCAGCCGGTTCCATGGCGACTGATCGAGCAGCAGATAATTGCCCTCTACCAGCAGGATGTGCTGATCCGCCTTGACGATATCTGCCCCAGCACGCGCCAGATCCAGCTTGCGGTCAAAAAGCGGAATGACAATATCCTCGCCGCCAGCCCGCAAACGCTTCAACATGACCTCGAAGCCTTCGCAGTCAAAGGTGGGTGGAGAACCTTTGCGTTTGCGCATGTCTCTTGCATCAAGAATGGCATTGTCGAGATGAAAGCCATCCATCGGCACGACGACGGCTGCTGCCGGATCGCGCTCGTTGATGGCCGAGCAAAGCGAGGCGGCAACGGTAGACTTGCCGGCACCCGGAGGGCCGGCAATGGCCACGACAAGCCGCTTGCTATCGGTTGCCCGGGCAAGAATGACCGCAACGAGTTCGTCGACGGTTACTTCCTGCCCGCGGTCCAAAGTGATCAGGCCAGCCATTTGTCGTAGTCGGAAACGAGAAGATGTAGTGGCGCTTCATCTTCCTCGATGTTGGAGAAACGGCCAATCGGCTCGCGGAAGATATTGTCAGTCAGGTCGTCATTGACTGTCGACACTTCACCGATCAGCACATCGCCGCCTTCGCCCCAGAATGCGTGCCAGTTACCCGGCAGCAGGGTAACGCTTTCGCCCGGCTGCAGCTTGAGCAGGCCGCCAGCCTTCTGGCGAACAATGCGGCCATCGGTGGCAACTTCAACCTCTGTGTTTTCGTCGACGCTGCCGTCTTCCTTCGAATTGAACAGCTCCAGCACCAGCGTGCCACCACCACGATTGATGATGTCTTCCGCCTTGACGATATGGCGGTGCATTGGCGACAGCTGCTTCTCGCGGCTGATCATGATTTTTTCGGCATAAAGCATGCCGCCGCCCTTTTTCAGGTCTTCCTGATTGCCATTGCGGGTGGTGAAGAGAAACAATCCGAGTTCATCGAACTTGCCCTGACCATAATCGGTAATGTCCCAGCCGAGACGCGCATCCAGAATAGCCTTGGCATCGCTCGACGTGCGCGCCTTCAACTCTTCCGGCGACCAGTAGGCGAAGGGCGGCATGACATAGCCGAACGAGCGGATGAACTTGTCACTCTCGCGGATAATCGCATTGATTTCGGAACGCTTCATTCTCAAAAATATCCTTGTAACTGCAATGGTTTAATTGGTAGTTGCCGATTATCTTTCCCGCAAGGGGAGAGACAATCGGCATGATCGTTTTTCGTCCACTTGTTCTCGCTCAGTTTGCCTGTGCCGGAGGTGTTTTCGCTCCGGTCATAAAGGCGACAGCATCCGACATCGTATATTCCTTCGGGTCGATCACGGTAAGGCGTTTTCCCAGCCGGTGGATGTGGATACGGTCTGCCACTTCGAAAACATGTGGCATATTATGCGAGATCAGCACAATCGGTAGGCCGCGTTTTTTTACGTCCTGAATGAGTTCGAGAACGCGGCGTGATTCCTTGACGCCGAGCGCTGCCGTTGGCTCATCCATGATGATGACTTTCGAACCGAATGCCGCTGCACGGGCCACGGCAACACCCTGACGCTGACCGCCCGAAAGTGTTTCCACCGTCTGGCTGATATTCTGGATGGTCATGAGTCCAAGCTCGGTAAGCTTGTCGCGCGCCATCTTTTCCATTGCCTTGCGATCGAGCATGCGGAACAGGCTTCCCGCAATCCCGGGTTTGCGAAGCTCGCGGCCAAGAAACATGTTGTCAGCAATCGAAAGCGCCGGAGATAAGGCAAGGTTCTGATAGACCGTCTCGATACCCGCATCGCGTGCTTCCATTGGCGAGCGGAAATTGATGACCTTGCCATCCAGTTTAATCTCGCCCTCGTCAGGATGAACAGCGCCGGAAATCGCCTTGATCAGCGAGGATTTTCCGGCACCATTGTCGCCAATAACGGCGAGTACCTCACCGGGGTAAAGGTCGAAATCAGCATGGTCGAGCGCCGTGACGCGGCCATAGCGCTTGACAAGACCGCGTGCGGTCAAAAGCGGGGCTGCGGAAGTTTGTGTCATACTCATCAGCTTGCCGCCTTTCTGATCCATTGGTCGACTGCAACAGCGGCAATGATCAGGACACCGATCATCATATAGGTCCACTGCACATCCGTGCCGTACATGCGCATACCGAAGGAGAAGACGCCGACGATGAGCGCCCCGAAGAGCATACCGAGAATGGAGCCGCGCCCACCGAACAGCGACATGCCGCCGATGACCACAGCCGTGATGGATTCAATATTGGCAAACTGGCCGATCTGCGGAGAGACCGAACCATTACGGCCAATCTGCGCCCAGCCTGCCAAGCCACAGATGAGGCCTGCCAGTACATAGACGGAGATCAATACACGCTTGGTGCGAACACCGGAAAGCTGCGCCGCCTCCGGATCATCACCAATGGCATAGAGATGTCGCCCCCACGCGGTATAGTTGAGCACGTACCATAGAAGCGCGATCAGCAGGATCATGGCGAAAACGCCATAAGTGAACAGCGCCCCTCCGCCCAGATTGATCTTCTGGCCAAAGAACTGCAGCAGCGGCGCACTTTGCTCAATCTCCTGCGCACGGATCGTCTCATTGTTGGAATAGATATAGGTCGTGGCAAGGAATATCTGCCATGTGCCGAGCGTGACGATAAATGGCGGCAGCTTCACATAGGAAACCAGCACACCATTGATGAAGCCGCAGAAGGCACCAAGCGCCAGACCGCAGGCAACTGCCACCTCCACCGGCAATCCGTAGCGGAACGTAAACTGGCCCATGACCACCGAGGTCAGAACCATGATCGCGCCGACGGAAAGATCGATACCGGCGGTAAGGATGACGAGGGTTTGCGCCGCGCCGACAATGCCGACAATCGCCACCTGCTGCAGGATCAGCGTCAGGGCGAACGGCGTGAAGAACTTCGAACCGACGAGAACGGCGAAGATCAGCAAGGACAGGAACAGAACGATCAGCGGAACTGCGGCGGGACTTGAATGCAGGAAATGGCGTATCTTTTCCAGCGTGCTTTTATCGTCGCTGTCAAAACTGGCAACGGTCGACGCGCTCTGCGTCAGCACGCTCTCGAACTCCTGGCTTTTATGCGGCGTTCGCTCTGTGTCTGTCATAATGTGACCTCCGGAAGGATAATCCGTTTCGGATGCCGCCTTATCTCTCCCCTTGCGGGAGAGAAAGCGATTTCAGCATCTTAGCTTCTTGGCTAAGTGCTAGAAATCGCAAGAGAGGGGGGACCTCTGATATGCTTGAAGATCCCCTCTCTTGGATTTTCCAAGAGTTTAGCAAAGAGGCTAAACTCAGGAAAACCCTTTCTCCCCCACAAGGGGGGAGATAGGCGCCATCACTTTTAATGTCTTCGCTCTAAATCAGCCCCAGCACTTGGCCAGACCATCCTTGACGCTGATGGATTCAACACCTGAAACCGGCTTGTCGGTGACGAGTGAAACGCCGGTGTCAAAGAAGGCTTTGCCTTCGGTTGGCTTTGGCTTTTCGCCGCTATCAGCGAACTTCTTGATCGCCTCGATGCCGAGAGCAGCCATGGCCAGCGGGTACTGCTGCGAGGTTGCGCCGATAACACCAGCCTCAACATTCTTCACGCCCGGGCAACCGCCGTCGATGGAGACAATCAAGACATCCTTTTCCTTGCCGACAGCTTTCAGTGCTTCGTAAGCACCGGCAGCAGCAGGCTCGTTGATCGTGTGCACGACATTGATGCTCGGGTCTTTCTGCAGAAGGCTTTCCATTGCCTTGCGGCCGCCTTCTTCATTGCCGTTGGTAATATCGTGACCAACGATGCGCGGGTCTGTTTCATCGCCAATCTTGTTGATGTCCACGACGTCAATGCCAAAGCCCTTCATGAAGCCCTGATCGCGCAGAACGTCGACCGATGGCTGTGATGGTGTCAGGTCGAGGAATGCAATCTTCGCGTCCTTGGCCTTGTCGCCAAGAGTGCCAGCGGCCCACTTGCCGATCAACTCACCGGCCAGAAGGTTATCTGTCGCAAAGGTGGCATCAGCAGCATCGACCGGATCGAGCGGGGTATCGAGAGCGATAACCAGAAGACCGGCATCGCGTGCCTGCTTGACCGACGAAACAATACCTGCCGTATCGGAAGCGGTGATCAGGATGCCTTTGGCGCCATCGGCAATGCAGGTTTCAATGGCTGCAACCTGGCTTTCACTATCGCCATCAATCTTGCCGGCATAGGATTTCAGCTCAACGCCGAGTTCCTTGGCCTTAGCTTGTGCACCTTCCTTCATCTTGACGAAGAACGGGTTGGTGTCTGTCTTGGTGATCAGGCACGCGCTGACATCCGCGGCCTGCGCTGGAGCGGCAAAAGCAGCCAGAGCGACCGCAGCAGCTCCGAAAACAGTGGATTTCAAATACAGATTTCTAGCCATGCAACTTCCTCCTGTAGCGCGGCAAGCACATGCGCGTCCGCGTTGAGCCGATGTTCCACCGGTCTCTTGGTTAATTCTCCAAACACCTCGGACAGTTATCCTCCCGGCCAAGTGCTCGCATAAGCAAATACCACTCTCCGCAGCCTGTCAACATTAATAAATCACTGTGATTTAATATTGACATGAGACAGTAGCGGCTTCATTGTCAATTTGAAATCGGGAGGAATTCGTTGAGCATTCGAGTATCGGAGCGAAGTGCTGCTGCAAGGCCGTCGCATCATCACGGTACGAACCAGAGCGGCATGCGCGATCACAATGAGCGTGTGGTGCTTTCGTTGTTGCGTCAGCATGGCAGCCTTGCCAAGACAGCTATTGCACGCATGAGCGGGCTTTCGGCACAGACAAGCTCGATCATCATGCGCATGCTTGAAGCCGACGAGTTGCTGATCCGCGAAGAGCCCTTGCGCGGCCGTATCGGCCAGCCGATGATCCCGATGGCGCTCAATCCTGAAGGTGCATTCTTCTTCGGTTTCAAGATCGGACGGCGCAGCGCCGATCTTGTGCTGATCGATTTCGTCGGTCGCATCCGCTCCATGCGGCATGTCCCCTATGATTACCTTGCGCCTGAGCCCATCTTCCGCATAGCGGCAGATGGCATGAATGAGATGATGGCCGAACTGACACCAAAGCAGCGCGAAAAGATCGCCGGCATCGGAATTGCAGCGCCCTTCGAACTGTGGAAATGGGCCGATACGATTGGCGCGCCGCAGGAAGTTCTGGATCAGTGGCGCGACTGCGATATCCGTGCGCGCGTTCAGGAGCTTTGTCCATTCCCGGCCTATCTGCAGAACGACATGAGCGCTGCCTGCGGTGCAGAACTGGTCTTCGGTCAAACCAAGGACCTGAATGATTTCGTCTATTTTTATATTGGCTCCTTCATCGGTGGCGGCATTGTCATCAATGGCAGCCTTTATCCCGGACGCAGCGGCAATGCGGGCGCCTTGGGCTCGATGCCTGTTACCGGCACGGACGGCAAAACACGGCAGCTGATCGATATGGCGTCGATCACCGGATTGGAAAAGGTCGTCACCGCACTTGGCCGCGACCCCTCCCCGCTATGGGCTTCGCCTTATGATTGGGGCCCGATGGGTCCGGAACTCGACGAATGGATCGATACGGCAGGAAAGGCCATAGCGCAGGCGGTTGTGGCATCGGCGTCGGTTGTCGATTTCGAGGCCGCCATCATCGATGGCTGGATGCCGGAAGATGTCCGCGCTCGCGTGGTGGAATCCGTCCAGAAGCATATAGGGACATTCCGGCTGGAAGGAATTGCGCTTCCCGCCATTCTTGCAGGAACTGTCGGCATTCACGCCCGCTCACTGGGAGCCGCAAGCCTGCCGCTGGCTGACCGCTTCCTTCTGGGACAAAAGCTCTTCAGGAAAGAAATCTAGAAATGCTGATTGGAATTCCCCCCATGCTGGGGCCGGAACTGTTGGCCACGTTGCGCGCCATGGGACATGGCGACGAGATCGCACTCGTCGATGGCAATTACCCTGCGCAGGAAGATGCTCGCCGCCTGATCCGTGCCGACGGACTACGGCTAATCCCGCTGCTCGACGCAATCCTGCAGGTGCTGCCGGTCGATAGATTTGTACCGCAGGCGCTGTTTCGCGCTTCTGTAATGGGTGATCCTGCCCGTGCCGATCCTGTCCATGACGAAATGCAGGCAATCTGCGCCAAACGCGCGCCGGGGTTTGAGCTGGTTGCGCTTGATGGTGATGCGCTTTATGCGCGTATCAAAAGGGCTCACACAATCGTTGCGACAGGTGAACTCCGACTTTATGCCAATATCATCATCCGCAAGGGTGTGATCTATCCTGATAAGTCCTGACTCCAGAGAGATATTCGATGATTTTATGTTGTGGTGAAGCCCTGATCGACATGCTGCCGCGCCAGACCGGTGCCGGAGAAGCTGCCTTTGCACCCTATGTCGGCGGCGCTGTTTTCAATACGGCAATCGCCCTTGGACGGCTTGGTGTGCCGACCGAATTCTTTTCGGGAATTTCTTCCGATTTCTTCGGCCAGATGTTGCGGGACAGCCTGGCGCAAAACCATGTTGGTACGCGCTATGCGCATATTTCACCGCAGCCGACAACGCTTGCGTTTGTGCGCCTCGTTGACGGACAGGCGAGTTATATTTTCTACGATGAGAACAGTGCGGGACGCTCCCTGACAACGGATCATCTGCCGGTACTGGACGATAATGTCACCACAGTGCAATTCGGAGCGATCAGCCTGATCCCCGAGCCATGCGGTGCAACCTACGAAGCACTGATGGCGCGCGAACATGAAAAGCGCGTGATCGTGCTTGATCCGAATATCCGCCCCGGCTTTATACAAGACAAGGAAAAACACCTTGCCCGTATGCGCCGCATGATTGCCATGACTGATATCGTCAAGATTTCGGACGAGGATCTGCGTTGGTTCGGCGAAGCTGGCACAATCCCTGAGATCGCAAAGCGCTGGATTGTCCCGGCAGGCGAACAGGGACCAAAACTGATCCTCGTAACTCATGGCGCCGATGGCGTGACCGGCTATACGCAGGATCAGACTGTGCATGTCGATGCGCAGCGGGTTGAGGTTGTCGATACTGTCGGTGCAGGCGATACTTTCACGGCAGGTGTGCTGGCCTCCCTGCAGGAAGCCGGACTGTTATCAAAAGAAGCGCTGCCATCACTGACAGCAGCGCAGATCAGCGCCGCGCTTACACTTGGCGCGAAGGCAGCAGCTGTTACGGTTTCCCGTGCCGGAGCCAACCCGCCATGGCGGAGTGAGCTGGGCTGAAGCCTCTCAGGCCGAAGCCCTCTGTACTGTCTTTGCCCTGACAGCAAACAGGGCAAAGGCGCACGCCAACAGGCTGAGCACAGCACCGCAAAGGGCAAGGGAAATGAAGCCCTCCGCCGCATAGACCTTGCCCATTGCAATGGTTCCCGCAAACAGGGCAAGATATGTCACAGCACTGTTCAGGCCCATGATTGCCCCGCGTTGCGTTGGTTCAAGCGCGGTCAGGCGCATGATGAGCACATTCAGCCCGAAATGGTTGGCAAGGCCCCAGATCGCCATTACCACAAGCATGCCGATATAGCTGCCGGACAAAAGCGCCATCAGGACAAAGACCAGTGCGACGGCGAGAAAGAGTACAGGCAGCAGAATACGGCGACCACTATGCGCATCCATATGGCGGTCCAGAAAAACCGCACTGCCAAAACCGAGACCATAGAACACTGCTGCCAGCCCATTGGCCCGAACGGGATAGCCAAGATTGATATGCAAATGATTGCCCACATAGGCATAGACGCCATAAAAAGCGGCCATGAAGCATGCGCAAGCGGCCAGTAGCGGCAAGACTCCCTTGATCGCCAAGGCTGTAATCGGGCTACCCGCTGCTGACCCTGCGCGCTCCTCCTGTTTCCGCCCATTGAGCAACATGCCCGCACCTGCAGCAAGTGCCGCAACTGCAATCGTGAAATAAAACATACGCCAGCCGAAACCATCGGCAATCAGCGTCGAAAGCGGTACACCAGCCACCATGCTTATCGTCCAGCCGGTCAGAACCACGCCGATCGTCCGTCCTTCATGCCCGGGCAATGCAACGACTGCCGCCAGCGTATAGATGGCAGGCAGGGCGACGCCTGCCGACAGGCCCACGAGAAATTGTGATGCAACGAGAACCATTGCGCCATTTGCAATGCCGCAGCCGAAAAAGCCTAAAGCCATGATCAACATGACATAGGCCAGCGTTCTGCGTGGGCCGACCCGGTCAATCACCTGCCCCAAAGCAAGTGCGCCGAGAGCGGTACCCAGCCCGAAAGCGGCAGACGCCAGCATGACCTGTTGAACTTCGGAGCCGAAACTGGCGGCAATAGTCGGGGCAATCGGTCCCAACGCAAGCGAGTTTGAGCCGATTAGCCCGATACATCCCGTCAGCATCCACACGATCAATGGGAAGGGTGATGTCAAGGATTTATTTTTTTGCTTTATATTATTCTGCATGAAGTTAGAATAACCTAATGATATTCAGTCTCAATAGAGGAATGTAAAAGCATGAAAAAAACAGATGGCATTCCGCAGGACAGCAACCGGGCACCTGCCGCCGACCCGATGGACCGAAAGCTGTTAGGCCAATTGGTCGAGGATGCGACGCTGAGCTACACTGAACTTGGCAAGAGAGTCGGGCTTTCTGCTCCTGCGGCCCATGAACGCGTCAAGCGCCTTCGCCAGCGCGGCGCGATCAAAACTGTCTCGACCTTGATAGATCCAGTCAGCGTGGACAAGCCGCTGCTGGCCTTTGTCCATGTTGATACGGCAGGCTGGGGGAAGACACCGGCTTTCCTGGCAATCCGCCAATATCCTGAAGTGGAAGAGATACATTCGGTCGCGGGCGATGCCTGCATGCTGCTGAAAGTGCGCACCAGCGGAACGCAGGCCTTGGAGCATCTCTTGGCACAGCTCTATGCCGCCCCCGGCGTCAAGGCGACACGAAGCTATGTGGTCCTGTCGACATATCTTGAGCGACCCGTACAAGCGGAAACAACACAGGAGTGGCCGGCTATCAACTGGACTCCATGAAGTGCAGGGATTATGCCAGCAATTGCCCGTATTGCTGACTCTACTAATCAATCATTCTTCTTTTAAGCCAAAAACAAGCAGTTTATCCTTGCATTTATGGAATTACACTCCATAATTACAAGGATGATTGAGCGTCGCATCACTGCTGAACTCTTCGAACTTCTGGATACTTCTCCTGCTGTTGCCCTGATCGGGCCAAGGCAGGTGGGCAAAACTACGCTTGCGCTGGAAGTCGCGGAGCAGCGCCCTTCAATCTATCTTGATCTGGAATCCGACGCGGACAGGGCAAAGCTTGCCGAGCCGGAGCTATATCTTGCCGAACACGAAGACAGGTTGGTTATCCTCGACGAGGTGCATCGCCTGCCAAACCTGTTTCAGAACCTGCGCGGGCTAATTGATCGCGGCAGACGCAATGGCCGCAAGACGGGGCGTTTTCTGCTTCTTGGCTCCGCCTCCATCGACCTGCTGAAACAATCGGGCGAGACACTTGCAGGCCGTATCGCCTATCTGGAAATGCAGCCGATAGACGGGCTGGAAGTTCCACCGCAGGATATGAACAGATTGTGGGTGCGCGGCGGTTTTCCGGACAGTTTTCTGGCGGCAAGCGACCGCGCAAGCCAGCGCTGGCGGCAGGATTTCATCCGCACCTATCTGGAGCGTGATATTCCCCTGCTTGGACCACGCATTCCGGCAGAAACCTTGCGGCGCTTCTGGACCATGCTGGCCCACCATCAATCCAGCCTGCTCAACGCTGCGGACTTTGCCCGCGCGCTTGGCGTCGATGGCAAAACGGTAGCGTCCTATCTTGATCTGCTGGTTGACCTGTTGCTGGTGCGCAGGCTTGAACCCTGGCATGCAAATATGGGCAAGCGGCTGGTGAAATCCCCGCGCGTCTATGTGCGCGACAGTGGCCTTACCCATGCACTTCTCGGCCTCAGCACTCTTGAAGATATTCTGGGTCATCCGGTGGCGGGTGCAAGCTGGGAAAGCTTTGTCATTGAAACCCTGCTGGCTGCCGCGCCGCATGGCACGCAGGCGAATTTTTACCGGACTGCGGTCGGAGCCGAGATCGACCTGCTGCTCACGCTTCCCGGTCAGAATCTCTGGGCAATCGAAATCAAACGCAGCCTCAGCCCAAAGCTGGAGCGCGGCTTCTATCAGGCATGCGAAGATCTCCAGCCCGCACGGCGCATTGTGGTCTATCCCGGCAGCGAGACGTTTCCGCTAAAGGACGATGTAAACGTCATACCACTGAGCGCTGCCGGTGCGGCATTACTGGCTATTAGCTGACGATCTGGCCTTCCAAAAATAGTTCCGCCCGTCAGGCTGAGAGGGCCCTTGCTCAACCGGCGCCGAATTCAGGAAAATAATTCCCGATGTGTCCGCCAATAATAATAGCCACGCTGGCACACCATACGGCAAAGCTTAACATGCACACCGGATCGCAATTTTGCTGTCATTGAGGAAGCTTGCATGAGCAGCGCAGAAACAGACGCCATCCCGACGCGAATAGATAAAAGCGGCATAGCCTGGATCAATGCGGGGTCGTTGTTTGCGCAGATCGTTCAAGTGGGCGGCTATCCGACTATGCTCGCACTCCTCCTCGACAAGATCAACTATTCCGGCTGGCTGATCGGAACAGTTCTTTCTTTTCAATGGGTCGTCGTGCTGTTTGCCGCGCACGCAACACCCTACATCCTCAAGCGCACCGGTGTGAAGTTTGCCAGTCAGCTAGGCAGCGCCATATCGATATTGTCCCTCATCTTTGCTGCAGTTTCCCATGCACTGCCTGCCCTCGTTCTGTCGTCACTCTTGATGGGATTTGGACTGACAATCCGCTGGGTCGCTTGCGATACGTGGATCGTACATGCCAGCCCTGAAGGTACACGCGGCCGGGCAATCGGCATTCACGAGACGCTTATGGGACTTGGCATCGCGGTCGGTCCGGTTCTGTTGATCTTTGCATCCGGCAATGAGCAGACTTCACTCTATGGCTATGCGGCCCTGCTCATCCTTTCTGTAATAGCCTTCAGTTTCGGATCGTCTGTCGAAAAACCCGAAGAGGATGTGAGTCATACAAAGCATCTGACTAGACTGGTCCGGCTTCTGGCACTGGCTTTGATTGCCACAATTGCCGCCGGATATATTGAAACATCCATGGTGTCTCTGCTGCCGCTCTATCTGATTTCCTTCGATTATCCGCAGTACAATGCATTGATTGCCTTGAGTGTCTTCGGGCTC
Source organism: Phyllobacterium sp. YR531 (assembly GCF_000282595.1). Taxonomy (GTDB): domain Bacteria; phylum Pseudomonadota; class Alphaproteobacteria; order Rhizobiales; family Rhizobiaceae; genus Phyllobacterium. Next base: position 316,910 of record NZ_AKIZ01000022.1, on the reverse strand, counting down.
GGCGGAACACTCCTGCAGGTTCCAATCGGCTGGATCGCGGACAAATACGGGTTCCGGGCAGCGCAGGCATTGTGCATCAGCGTGATTATTGCAGGCGCGTTGCTTCTTATTACGGCAATCGGCGTTCCCGGGATAATACTCGTTTCGCTGTTTTTCTGGGGTGGCTGCATCGGCGGTCTCAATACTCTCGCCGTCATTGAAGCAGGGTCTACGCTGCCGTCATCCCTTTCAGGCATAGGCATGGCTATGGTCGCTTCCGCCTATACATTCGGCAGCGTCATTGGTCCAATGATCTCCGGTGCAACCCTAGAAACCGCAGGCGGACACGGTGCGATCATCATCATAACGCTTCTGATGACAGGCTATGCCGCAACTCTGGTCTGGATAAAACTGCGTCCGGCAACGGCACCCGAAAATGAGAGTTAACGTTCTGCACTTGCCGAAAAAGCCTCGATATGAAGCGGCAGCGTCAGCACATATTTGATGCTCCCCGGTCGGAATACACGCGCAAACTGCTAGACGCACTTCCGCGCCTTCCATCCCCATCGAACCGTAAATGACCTCTGTAGAAAATGGCTGCGGGTAAGCGCTGATCTTTGAAACAATTATCGCGACCTTTGCCGGTTCGAAGGAACTGCCTGCGTTGTGATCCTTCCAATCAAAACTATCCTCGTCATATCGAAGCTTGAAGGAATATTCATTTGGCAAAGATCTATGACCACTTCTCTGAACTCACGGGGAATACGCCGCTTATCGAGCTTCACCGCTATAGTAAAAATCGTGGATTGCTGGCGCGTGTCATTGCCAAGGTAGAATATCTCAACCCAACCGGCAGCGTTAAGGACCGCGCCGCTCTCGCCATATTGCGTGCTGCCGAAGCGGCGAACAAACTCAAACCCGGTGACCTTATTGTCGATGTCACCAGCGGCAATACCGGAATAAGCCTCGCCGCAATTGCTGCTTCGCGAGGTTATCGCTCCAAATTCTACGTAAGCGATAATATCAGCCCTACCAAAGTAACCATCCTGCGCAGCTATGGTGCCGAAGTGGTGATCGTGAAAAATGAGTTCTTTCTCGACCCGGCAGCTCTGGAGAAAATCTCGGCGCTGATCCAGGAAGAAAACCCTGAGGCTTTCTTTGCCGACCAACTCGCCAACCCCGAGAATCCGAAGACGCACTTTGAAACCACAGGTCCCGAGATATGGCGCGATACCGATGGGTAGGTGGACATCTTTGTCTCCGGCGTGGGTACTGGAGGTTCCGTTTCCGGTATTGGGCGTTTTCTCAAATCCAAGAAGAGCTCCGTACAAATTGTAGTTGCGGAACCCGGCGAAGGCTCATTGCCCACTGAGGATAACCCCTACCCCGAAGAAATCGATGGCGTGCATAAGGTTACCGATGCTGAACCGGAACAGCTTCCACGCAACTACGATGCATCCGTTGTTGATGAAGTGATCGCATTGGAGACAAGTGACGCCAAAAGAACAGCGTCAGCACTGGCGGCAGAAGAAGGCATCTTTGCCGGCACATCATCGGGCGCAATTCTCTGGGCGGCAACCAAACTCGCAATCAGGCCGGAGAACGCAGGCAAACTTATCGTGGCGATTTTGCCCGATAGCGGTGAACGATACCTTTCTGCCGCGGATAGTCTTCCCGGTGCTTGATGGAGGGAAGTCGCGCATGAACGATATCCCAATTTACGATGATCTGAGCGATGATGATGAGGCAGCGTGGCACTGTCACTCATGTCCGATACGATATCTGACTGTCGTCGCTCTGGGCTTCGCGCTTGCCGTCATGATCGTCGAATTGATAAATCAGTGCGGAGCTTGAGGCGGAGGCCAGTATCCCCGACCCTTCCGGTGAAACTGGTTTTCCTGGTACGCATCATCAACTGCTCGCCCGTCAACGACGACCCCAGCTGTTTACAACAATCACACCGCCAAGCGCCAATACACCGCCGATTATCGTATTGCCCTGCGGGATTTCGCCCAGCAACAGCCATGCTATTCCAATCGAGCAGGTGGGGATCAGATAGAGGAACTGCCCAGCCCTTGCCGCACCGAAGTTTTTTAAGGCATAGGTCCAGCAACTCTGACCGATGATCCCCGGCCCTATTGCCAGAAACAGAACCATAAGCCACGTATCCGGACGCGCATTCACCGCTTGTGATACTCCGGCAGGCAGCCATGGCATCAGCGCGATGGCTCCGGCAATTATGACATATGCAGTAACATCAAGTGGCTTTGCTCTGGTACACACGGGCCGTTGCAATGCCGAATAGACTGCAGCACAGGCAGCCGCCAGCACAATCAATGTTGACCCTGTACCGAATGCCAAGCCTCCCGGTTGCCCGGCGGCGATGACGGCGACGCCAGCAAATCCGAGCAAGGTGCCTACCCAGCTCCAGCGGCTGAATTTTTCCTTTAGAAAAAGCACGGCGATCAGCACCATGAAGATCGGCTGCGTATTGACGATAAAACCGGCAGCGCCAGCAGAAACGGTCGCCTGACCGGAATTGAGGAAAACATTATATCCCGCGATACCGAGAAGGCCGCAAAGAGCCAGTGTGAAATAGTCCCGCGGGAGAAAGCTGCGTGGTCTACGCCATGCTATCCACGCAAGTGCGAAGACAGCCGCTATGGCAAAGCGGATTGATGCAAGGGGCAGCGGCGCGATCTCGCGAAGAGCGTAGCCGATTGCCGCAAATGACGAAGACCATGTGAAAACGGTTCCCGCGATGGCGAGGGCCGGAAGAAGCATGGTCGCGGATGAGTTTGTGCTGATTTTTTCCATGCAAGATGTGTGACACACAAACATCTGTTGACATAGAATGGCAATCTACATTCAGATGTGCGTATGACGCACAGCAGCCCTTTACCCCCGCTGGAAGCTTTGGAAGCGGTTTTGCTGGCTGCACGATTAGGCTCGTTTTCGTCAGCAGCCAATGCCCTCGGCATCACCCACGGCGCTGTAAGCAGGCGCGTAAGCGCAACCGAACTTTGGTCTGGCATCCGTCTTTTCGAGCGCCATGGAAGAGGTGTTCGGCTGACACTGGATGGAGAACGCTTTACCGCACGCATTGAACTTGCGATGGCGATGCTGCAGGACAGCCAGGGCATCAACCGGGCTGATCACCAGCTTGATGTGATCCGTGTGAGCGTCGTACAGTCCTTTGCGCGTCTCTGGCTGGTACCAAAGCTTCCAACACTTGAAGGATTTCCGCCCGATCTGAGGATCGAACTGGAGATCGACCACCGGCATATGACCCTTTCCGATGCAAGGATAGCTATCAGGCTGGGTCAGGGTGGGTGGCCGAATGCGGTTTCTGAACCATTGTTTGATGAAATGCTGCAACCGGTCGCATGCCAACGTATCGCTGACGATCTCGGTCCAAGTCCGGATGCCCGGGATTTACTGCAATATCCGCTTATTCACGATGCATCGCAGATGGGGTGGCGAATCTGGCTGGAGGGTCAAAACCTGATCCATAAGGCTGAGGGAAAAGACCGCATCTTTCCGGGCTATGATCTCGCCCTGCGGGCCGCAGCATCGGGCATGGGCATTGCCCTGTTGCGAAAGCCATATGGTACTGAATTTTCCAATATGCTGGGGCTGGTGCCGGTTCACCCGGCAACAGTTGAAAACCGTGAACGTTTCCACATAGTTACACGCCCCGGTCCGCAATATTCCGCTGTCGAAAGACTGGTCGGACGACTGCGCGAACAGGCGCAACAGCCATCCGACGCTTAAATATCATAGGCTCCAATCAGACTTGCAGACCGCCTGATATGTCAATGATACCGCCGGTGATATAGCCACCATGCGGACCCGCCAAAAAACAAATGGTGGCCGACACTTCTTCAAGCGTGGCGATGCGGCGGATAGGATGCAGATCCATCACCGCATCGGGCAGTTTATCGGCAGCCTCTGCAGCCATGTCGGTTGGCATGATGCCGGGCTGGACGATATTGACCGTGATATTGCGTCCGCCAAGATCGCGGGCTACGCCCCTCGCATACCCGGCAAGCGCCGCTTTTGTTCCCGAATAGTCGGCAACGCCGGTGAACGGAACGCGACTGCCTAAAAGCGAACCAATGAAGATGATCCGCCCGCCATCCGTCAGTACCTGTGCGGCAGCGCGGGTTGTCGCTACCACACCCATGACATTGACCTGCCACTGGCGATCAAGATTAACTGTATCGAGATCTGGATCGTCGACAGTTTTGCCTTGCACAGCAATTGCTGCATTGTTGACGAGTATGTCTAGCTTGCCGAAATATTGCATCACTTTGTCGACAAGTGGCTTTGCGCCCGCCGTGTCAGCCTGATCGCTCTGGATCGCAATTGCACGAACACCCTTCGCCTTGAGCTTCTCGACCACCGCTTCGGCCTTTTCCGCTGACGCTACATAACTGATGGCCACATCAGCGCCCTGATCGGCTAATGCCTCAGCAGCAGCAGCACCTAACCCGCGCGAGCCGCCGGTAATTAGGGCAACCTTACCCTTCAATGTGTCAGACATGGGAATCCTTTCAACGCTTATTGGAGCGCTGTCACTTCAATATGTGACAACGCTATTTTTCCGTAATGATCATTACGATAACGATTGTTATGAAATGTAGACAGCAGCTGTCAAGTGGTTTAATAATGGTCGTTACGAAAATATCTGAGGTGAAATGATGGGTCGCCATCGCGAGTTCGACGTAGAAAAAGCACTGGATTCCGCCCTATGCGTTTTCTGGCGCAAGGGCTATGAAGGCGCTTCCTACGCAGATCTGACAGAAGCCACTGGCGTTGAGCGGCCAGCGCTCTATTCAGCATTTGGCAATAAAGAGGCGCTCTTCCGCCTGGCTCTGGCTCGCTATTACGACCGCTATCTGGACTATCTTCCAGAGGCGCTTCTGCTTCCTACAGCGCGTGACGTTGCTGCATACATTCTTCACAATGCTATTGAGTTGAACACACGCTACCCCGAACACACGGGATGTCTTGGCATCAACGGGGTTCTCGCCGGGTCGGACGAAGCAGAATCCGTGCGATTGGCATTGATAGATGCCCGCGCGGCTGGTGAACGGCAGATTCGTGAGCGATTTGAACAGGCGAAGACCGATGGAGACCTGCCTTCAACTGCCAATCCAGATACACTTGCTGCATTTCTGATGGCTGTGCTTCATGGCATAGCCGTACAAGCCAAAGCGGGCTTCAGCCGCGAAATGTTGACAGCAGTTGGCGAACAAGCGCTCGCCAACTGGCCGTCTGCCAGTTCTTCAGTTTCAACGCAGTCGCCCTGAACACTACGGTCTTGGCACTATTCAATTGCAAAATCACTGCACTAACCTTGCCCGCTTATCCAGCTCTATCGCCTCGGCTCTCGTCAAACCGATATCTTCAAGCATCCGATCGCTCAAGCGTGCGAGCGGAGCATCTTCAGGGCTGACAGCACTCCCGGAAGCGAAAGTAGCACGCACCCTGCCGATGAAACGCTCCAGCAATCCTGCGCCACCCGCATTCCTGAATGAATAGCGGCGGCCGGAACGGTAGTTGCGGTCAATTTCTAGTAGACCAGTCGTCTCTGCATAAGCCATAATAAATGCTCCTATGATTTATTCTTCAGCAGACCATCCAGTGTCATCGACCGGAACCGCTGCAGTGGTTTGATACTTCCATCCGCCTTCATCCTGACTAGAGCGCCTTCATAGGCATCGATCAGGAAAGCGGCGGTCTCGTCCGGATCAAGATGTTCCGGCAAATCTCCAGCGTCGCGCGCCTCGCGCAACACTACCTTGAAATCCTCCTGCCATGCAGTGAATGAACGATGTAACTCCCGCTGGAGCACCTCGCTATGCGCCGCAATGGACTGGGCCAGATTGCCCAGCAGGCAGGCACAGGCAGCAGGATCACCGCTGCTGTAGACTCCCTCGTAATAATCGAAATAGTCCCGCAAACGCTGCAAGGGCGGCTTCGATTTATCTTCGTGCAGAAGGCGCGTGCGCACCTTCTGATTGTTACCGCAATAGGTGGAGAGAACCGCCGAGGCGAACTCCTCCTTGCTTTCGAAGAAATGATAGAACGAACCCTTTGGCACGCCCGCAGACTTGAGGATCGGGCCGATGCCAGCACCCTCATAGCCATGGGACATAAGCGCCTTCAGGCCTTCGTCAATCAAAACTGCTCGTGTATCAATCTTGCTCATAGACTAATAATAGACCAGTCGTCTAGTAATTGCAAGGAGATTTTTGGAATTTATTCAAGGGACAATTTCCCGGCGCAATAAACGAGTCAAGTTGTGTTCAAGGGAACAAATGAACAGAACCCAGAATATTCCTTTGTCAGTTACTATGAGATGTGCAGTTAAAGGCTGTTATCGGGGAACTACAGTTTCCATTAAAACCATTATAAACTCCCTATCCAAAACCATTAAATTTATACAACTTATCCACATACTATCCACATCTATTCAGCAGAAATATAACCATTTCTTAACGTCTCTGTGTAAACCACCTTTAGAAAAAGTTCAAAATTACAACTAAATTTGAACTTTAAAATCAACTGGTTAGGAGAGGTAAAGTGCATATTTCTGCAATGAGAACGAATCGTGATAAAATTTGACTCAGAAAAATCCCCCACATAACACTACATTTAGTGTTTGCGATAACATTGTCCACCATATAATGTAATATGGTTCATTGAACAGAAGAAGAGAAAGGAGGTGACACAAATGAGTAAGGTAGGAAGGAACGCAAGTACTGGGCGTTTCACGACGGTTACGACGGCGCGAAACAAGCCCAGTACTCACGTAGTTGAAACGATCAAACCAAAGCCGCCCAAAAAGTAGCTTCGAAATGATCCTAGCCAGGCGGCCTCCCGCAAAAGCTGCCGCCTGGTTAACACCCTAAGGGTGTTTGCCTAAGATGTCACGTATTTCGTAATGTGTTTGCATCTGAAGGCAGCTCTCTAGCTTTTGCTCTCGAAGCAAAAAGGATTACTACAATGGCGGATGTCCATGTAGCGTGCATTAATAAGAAAGACCGAAACAGTGACCACGAAGGCATCACTCATCTAGGGAATGCTGCCAACAATTGGAAGTGGACCAGGGCTGCTGTTATTGAATCCATCGAAAATAAAAACAACACCTTTTACACATTGGTAAACGGCAATCGTGGGAACATCGGCGTCGTCAACGGTACGAATGGAAAGTACCTTCGGACTTACGCGGATGGAAAGTGGAATGACAACCTTCTTTCACTTCCGGAGTGCCCATAATTGGTAATCGCCCCGGTTGAACAGCCGGGGCGTCTCTCACAATAACGGAAACTCCATCAGCCCTGTTTCTTCATGCGAGGCCCATCTGGCTCCGCAGCATGCGATCCAATAACCGCGCCGGAATGAACCGTACTATCCTCGCCAAGACGGCGGCATCGCGGCCCACCATATAGCGGGTGCGGGGGGTACGGGCGCTGATGGCGCGCGAAACCACTGCGGCAGCCACCTCCGGTTTAACACCATCGCGTGCGAATGTCTCAACCTGCGCCTCGACCGCATCTATCAATTTATCATGACGACCGTGCTGTTCGCGTGTCATCAGCTGGGCAAGACGACGGATTGTCTTGAGCCCCTGTTCGGTCATGCCGGTGCTGACTGCGCCCGGCGTAATCATGACGACGCTAAGCCCGAATGGAGCCATTTCCCGGCGAAGCGCATCGTTGACCGCTTCCATGGCGAATTTTGCCGCCGAGTATGGACCAAAACCCGGCATTGACACTTTGCTGCCGAGCGAACCAATATTGATCACGCGGCCGCCCTTTGCCAGCAGGGCCGGCATCAAGGCCTGAGTGACAGCGATCTGCCCGATAACGCCAACTTCAAACTGACGGCGCCACTCATCAAGTGGCACTGACTCGACAGGCCCATTGACCGCAATACCGGCATTATTGACCACTGCCCTCAGGGGGCGGCCGCCTTCATCATCAGCAACGCGAATGGCCAGCGCCCGCAATGTATCAGCGTCGGTTATATCGAGGATTACGGGTTCGATATTCCTGCTGGCCAGTTTTGCAGCATCTTCCGTATTGCGAACACCAGCCAGAACATGAAAACCGTCGGCGGCCAATCGCTGAGCCGTGGCACGGCCGATACCGCTGGATGCGCCGGTCACAACAATCAATTCTGCTGGCAAATTTATAGGTTCAGGCATTTCTTGAGTCCTTGATGTCTGTACATTTAGACTACCGGCCGGAGCAGATGCTCGACGCTGGCCCGAAGGGCAGTTATCGCCGCAGTCGTTGGTTCATTCGGGTAAAGGCTAATAATCAAAGTCGCTGCCGCATGAGCGCTCGACCATGTAATCTCCGCCGCAGCCAGCGGTGGGACATTGAGACGACCAGCGGCCGCCAGCGCCTCAAGCTTGCGATCGAGTATTTCCCGGCTCTGCTGTGCAGCAAGGAATGACTGGCCTGTCGCATATTTTGCAGCCATCGCCCTATAGAGCTTCGGATGCGCGCGGGCGAAAGCGATGTAATTATCCCACCCGGCAAGCAGGTCTTCACCGGGATCAGCAAAAGGCTTCTGGCTCTGCTTGTGTGCAAGAAAACGCTCAAAGCCTGCAGATACGGCAGCATCGTGTAGTCCGCCAAGATCGCCGAAATGGTGATAAAGCGTCGGCGCCTTTACACCGACGCGGGTGCAAACCGCTCTTGAGGTCAATCCTTCCGGACCGCCCTCTTCCAGCAGTAATAATGCCTCTTCTATGAATTGGTCACGTATCGTCATAGATCTGTATAACATCGCTATAGAGCGTTGTCTATAGCAGTGTTATACAAACTCTGAATCTTTGCTTTCAGGCAAATCTTTCCCACATCTGGATCAGCCCTAGTAAATGAACCAGACCAAAACCCAGACAGATAACAGAGCTGATTATGACGAAACGGCTGCTTCTTCCCGTGCCCGTAAGTGCAAAAGGACCAACTATGCCGCGCAGAAGATAAATCAGGGTGATAAGGCACAGTGCCGGTCGCAGCAATGGGAAGGGCTGGATCAACCCGGCGCCAGATAGCGCATAGGCTGACCAGATCAACAGCATGACGGCAATGCATATGGTGATAATTGCCGGATATAATTGCCCGGCCTCTGCGGCACGGGCGAGCTTTTCTCCTGCCCCGAACAGCCGATACCAAGATGGCCCGCCAATGATGACAGCAAGATGCGCCAAGGCCGCAATCAGGCTTAGGCAAGCGCCAATAAGCAGCGCCACATTGTATCCTTCAGCCATATCACCGCTCCGATTTTCAACTTACCTTCACGTTTACGTCATTTACATCGTTGAAGCCAATATTGCGATTGTCCGGCACATCGGTCCATGCATTAGTTGAAAAGCTATCTGGCCCGAAGCGCGATGACATACTGCATGGGTCAGCGATTTTAAGCACAGACATTCTGAAAAAGTATTGCTCACAACACATCTACCTCACGCACGGAGATACATGATGGGATCAGCAGATTTGAGCATCGAGACAAGAACCGGGCACAATTATACGCCTCGCCGCATTCTTATGGTCGTTTCCAACCCGGCAACTTTACACGGCGGCAAGGTTGGCTTTTTTGCCGAAGAAATGACCGCCGCATTTTATGCATTCAAGCACGCCAAACACGATGTTGAACTTTCCTCTCCCTTTGGTGGAGAAGTGATCTTCGATGCCCATAGCGATCCGCGAAATCCAAATAGCCCCTATGCCGATGATCTGGTCAGCCTCGGTTTTGTTCACCACGCAAAATTTGGCGAACTGCTGAAAGATACACCAGCCGCCCACGACAAATCCGCAGCTGACTATGATGCCATCTGGGTTGCGGGCGGCGGCGCACCACTGATCACGTTCAAAGACGACAAGCGCCTGCACCAGCTTGTTGCTGACTTTTACGAACAGGGAAAGGTTGTGGCATTGGTATGCCACGGATCTGCGCTTCTGCTTTGGGCTCGTCTTTCCAATGGAAAACTGCTGTGTGAGGGCAAAAGCTGGACAGGCTTTTCCGATAAGGAAGAAGACGAAATCAACAGTGCCTTCGGCATCAAAGTAAACGAATACACTATCGAGAGTGAGGCCAAATCCATTCCCGGAACACGCTTCCTCAGCGCAGCGCCCAACGCACCTTTTGCAGTCCGCGATGGACGGCTTATCACCGGACAGCAGCAGCATAGCAGCACCCTCGCCTCCCAGCTGGTACTCGAAGCATTGGAGGAACTGGGGGCATCGTGATGCGCTGACTATTCTGTTATTGATTTGATTGGACCCCGCGGCATATTCAAGCCGTGGGGTCCAATCGCAACCAGCGTTGGCGGTCATGATGAAATTTATCCGAATGAGCGATAATAAAAACCATTTTGTGGTGTCTTCCGTTATAGTGATGATGTTGCTTTCCAATATTGGCGTTGCCTCCGCTGAAAGCGTGACCATTCCGGGCTATACGCCGGAACTTGGTGTCGAACAGGTCTATCGCTCAGAGAAAACTGCAATGACAGATATGACGATGTGGTTTGATGAACCTGCGGCACAACGAACTAACAATGGTTACTTCCGACATAGCGTCACGATTGCCTCCAAGTCGCCAGAGAGCATGCTACAAGAATGGAAGCTGAGTGCTGATTTGCCGCCAGACATAAGCGGTACATTTGAAATGAACCACATGTACCGCGCAACCCAAGCGGCCTATGGCGTGGAAGAACTGACCATCGCAGCGGATCTGAACGGGAACCCGATTGATCTTCCAGACAAAGACAAGATCCTTGCAAATGTAAAGAAGGCCGCAGCCAGTGGACCGGGTGGCGAGCCATCGCCAGACAGCGCGCTTGCAGGCATTGTTCAGATGCTGGAGCAAAACCCACTGGCGGTTATCGAGGCTCTAGTTCCTGAGGCCATGTATCTGGCTATCGCTCAATCCAGTGAAGGCGCAACCTACGATGTTGGCCAGAGCTGGGAACTTTCGCAGGAAGAAGTGGTCAATGGCGTCGTTGTTCCGGTCAAATCAAATTGGCGGGTGGAGTCGACCGACCCAGTAAAACAAACCGTTACGCTAAGCTGGAAACAGGTGAATGATCCTGTGGTGCTGGCGAAAGTCCAGCTGTCGACTATTGAAAAATTCATGATCAGTTTCAGCGAACGGATGAAAACCTTGACCGTCGAACAGCTTGCCTATGCACGCACTGCCAGCAAGGTGCGTGAAGGAAGCGCCGTCATTTCCTTGCGCAACGGAGCCTCGTTAGAAGTAACCGAGATTGCGACGGTCACTACCGGCGGTGTCAAGATTGTTTCCAACGTTCATATTTTTCGTGAAAACTGAATTTGTATGTCACGCCGTTAACCGGGTTCATACAGATAGACATCAACGCTCTCTTCCCGTCCCGGAACGCTGTGCGGCCCGAGCGGCTTGAGCTCATCCACCGGCACGCTCAGGTAATTACGCGTCGAGGCGCTGATAAGGACAGTAAGGTCCCTCGCCGGTTCGATAGTCTTGCCAAGTTGTTCGAGACGGCTGCCCACATTCACCGTGTCGCCGACAATCGTATAGCCCAGCCTTCCGCGCATGCCGATATTGCCCACCACGGCAGGCCCGCTATGGATGCCGATACGGACTTTCAGATTGGCTTCTCCCGACTCGTGCCGCGTCAGATTTCTCTGATGCAACGCACGCTCGATCTGTTCTATACTTCTAAGTGCGCGGTCCGCATGGTCCGGCTGGTCTTCCGGTGCGCCCCAAAACGCCATCAGACCATCGCCCATATATTTGTCGATCGTGCCGCCCTGGGCATCGATACAACTTCCAATGAGATCAAAATATGAATTGAGCAGACTCGCGACTTCCGTTGCCGAAAGCTTCTCGCACATGACGGTAAAGCCAACAATATCGGCAAACATGACAGTCAATATCCGCTCTTCAGACTCCATCTTCTGCCCGCCCCCGGACTGAAGCAGGCGGCGTACGAGAGGCTTGGGGACGTAGGCTTCCAACCATCTCAGGCCGGTCAACATATTGTTGAATGCATCTGCCTGTTCATTCAGTTCAGAGAACCGGCTTTTGGGCAGCACCTCGACGGAGGAAAAGTCGAGCTTTGCAACTGCTCGCGATTGATGCGCCATCATGCGCAACGGCCTGACAATCAACCGGCTGACGAGCACCGAAATGATAATTGCAACCAGCATCAACCCGAAAGACCACAGGCCCGCAGAGATGAGCGCCGATATGGAATCCAGTACATCCATCGGCATGACAACGCCGATGATGAGCGGTACCGGCGTACTCGCCTTGCTTTCCCGATAGGCAACAACACGTTCCTCATTGCCACTGCGAACAAGACTTGCCTGCAGATCGCCGAAATCAATAGTTTCACCTGTGGTCCACAGGCCCTGGACGAAAGGATCACCAATTGCATCAAGGCCCGGCAATGGCGATTCAGCAGAAAGCAAAGGTTTTTTGTCGACAATGCCCGGATGTGCCAAGACGCGGTCCCGCCCATAGAGAATGAATGGCGTGAACCCTTCCAGAGTGCCAGACAGTTCTTTCAGATGTGTAGAAAGCGCATCCACCGTGATGGTCGCGGAGAATACACCGATAAACTTATCGCCGACAAACGCGGACTGCCGCAAATTCGCGACAGAAGTTTTCACCCCCTCGGCTGGCACAAAATACACCGGTCCCCATACGGCTTCTCTCTTCGTCTGCGCATCGACGATCTCCTGCCGTTCCTCGTCACTGCGAATCCAGTCATCGAACGAGAATACGCCGTAAGGCCCCTGCGTCACGCCCACCATCCTGCCATCGGTAGCAGTAAATGACAGGACGCGGACTTGCGGCGCGGCGGCAACCGCACCTTTCATCAATGAAATGAATTCATCCCGCTTTGACGGGTTAACCTGCCCCCTGCCTACTCCGGCAACGAGAAACTGCAACTGCGTGTGAACCGGGGTGAACTGATTTTTGATGTCAGCTTCGATGGTCGATAAAAGCCAATGACCATTGCTCGCAAGAAGGCTTCTGGTGGTTCCCGATGTTGTTGTAAGAACGATGAACAGTGTTAGAATGGTTGTCAGGCCGACGAAGGCCGCAACAACGATTGGCAACATCACAGAAAGCGGAATGGTGCGCCAGCGCCGTTGGTTATTATTGTGAGGCACCCAGATCACCCGCATCGTATAGCCGGGTTAATGCATCCCGGTCGGGCACCGCGCCCTGCTGTCTAATGATTCCACGATTATAGAGCCTTTCCTGCTTAAATAGAATCGTTCTGCCGAAGGGAATTTGCGGACAAGGTCGAGGGGTTTAGCGAGACCGATGTTTATCCATCGGACGAAGCTGAAGCCCGATGGTTTTGACCCAAATTCACCCGGCCCACTGGTCGAACCGCATTTCTGCAAAATGCGGATAATTCGACCAGCGTGTTTGAAAGCTTGTTGGTTTGCCTTGGCAAACCAACGGCTGGGTTTCCGGCTGGCGGCCAACCACTTTGTCAGGCGGCGTCGGACGATGGATAAACATCGACCTTGCCACCTTCCGCGTGGATTGTCTCGCCACCCAAGAAACAGAACTGCTTCTATTTAGGCAGGAAAGGCTCTGCGTGCACACAACCGGCATGTGCAATCATACAACTTATGGCAGAACAGCAGGGCTGAGCGCGCTACTCAGCGAACGGATTTTCCACCCTTGGCCAGATTTCCCGCGAAAGCTTGCGGTAATCGGTCTTCTTCGGATTGGAAGGATACGGCGCGCCCGCATCGATATAGATGATCTCGGAAGCAACCGGCACAAAACCTGCATGGAAATGATTGGTCGATTTGACCAGCAATATGTCCTTTGAAAGCGGGTCAATGCCGAGGTTGGAAAAGATATCCGGCTCAAAGGTCTGCGTGCGGTTGGTATTGAGGATTACCTCTATGTCGGTGCCTTCAAGGCGGATCAGCGCTGCCGGCCCAAGCGTAACCCGGCTCTTACCAAAGCTTTGCCAGCCTTCTTCGACGGCCTTGACCACCTCAACGCGTGCATCGATGGGAGCACCGCCATCCGGTCCGGCCTTGCCGCCAAACCTCAACTGAATAAGCGCGCCCTCGCCCGCCGCCAGACAGAACGTGACCGCAATTGGGTCCCAGATCGTGGCAACCGCAACATTGCCAATACCGCGCTCGATGATGCGATGCAGGATCAGTGTCCCATCACCCGCCACACCACCGCCCGGATTATCCCAGACATCGGCGACAACGACCGGCTTGCCCGGCCGTGTCGCAACGATGGCCATGGTCGCATCAAGCCCGGCCTCGGTGTCGAGCATCGGCATGGCTGTTGTGCCGCGAAGCGCAAACAATTCCATGCCGAGCTTCTGCGCAAGTGCAGCGCCCTTGGCGGGGTCATTGTCGGTCACAACCATCAGCTGTGTACCCAGCTCCGGCACATCGCCGGCCATGAAACCATGGATCAGCGATACGGACAGAATGCCATCCTTGCCGTGCAGAGCTTTCATACGATCCACGTAGGAGCGCATAGGCTCACGGCTCGTCGGATAGACACCGATCATTCGGCAATCGAAGGTTGAAATGACCGGCTTGATCTCACCACGCAATGTGCGCAGCGCAAGGTCGACCACATGCTCGCCGCGCTCGTAAAAATCCGTGTGCGGGAATTCCAGAAAGGCCGCGAGGATATTTGCATTGGCAACGCGCTTTTTCGTCAGATGGCTATGCGGATCGAGTTCCGAAGCGATGAGCACATCTGGCCCGACAATGTTGCGGATACGCTCCAGAAAATCGCCCTCGCAATCATCATAGCCCTGCGCAACCATGGCACCGTGCAGGCCGAGAACAACGGCGTCGACAGGCAGTGCCGCCTTGAGCTGGCCCAGTATTTCATCGCGCAAATCCTCATAGGCCTTACGCTGCAGCAAACCGCCGGGCTCCGCCCATGTGGCTGTTCCTTCGACGAGTTCAAAACCTTCCTCCCGCGCGCGGCGGCGTAGGACAACCATCGGCGCGGAGCACAGTGTCGGCGTGTCCGGATGCTTACCCGGCCCGGCATAGAATGCCATCTCAAAGCTTGCACGATCTGTCGGCACAGGGGATGAGGTGTTGGTTTCAGTAGCGAAGGACGCGGTGAAAATGCGCATGGTATGCTTTCGTTTTATGTTTGTGGCAGTTCAGTTGTGCGTGGTTCGACGGGGCTCACCATGAGGAAGGTAGGTTGACTGCATAGTCATGAGGCGGCAGAACTACTTTAGCTGCAATCCTCAGCCTTCCTCATGATGAGCCTTCCTGAGCTTGTCGAAGGGCGAAACACGCACTTCTCTTTTGCAGCGCTAAAGCGGCTTATAAGCGATCGCTTCGATTTCGATCTTGATATCGATCATCAACCGGGATTCGATTGTGGTGCGGGCTGGCGGGTTCTGCGGAAAATAGGTGGCATAGGTCTTGTTGAAGGCCGTAAACTCCCTTGCATCTTCCAGAATAACGAAGGTCTTGACCACATCGGAAAGCTCCGCACCAGCCAAAGCCAAGGCCGATTTGATGTTTTCCATAACCTGTTTTGTCTGGGCTTCAATGCCGCCGATGATAACTGTTCCATCCGCACCAACCGGCACCTGACCGGAAATATAAATGAAGTCCCCTGCCCGCACGGCTGGCGACAATGGTACATGCGACT
Source organism: Phyllobacterium sp. YR531 (assembly GCF_000282595.1). GTDB lineage: Bacteria > Pseudomonadota > Alphaproteobacteria > Rhizobiales > Rhizobiaceae > Phyllobacterium. The sequence goes on along the minus strand of NZ_AKIZ01000022.1, from coordinate 301,235 downwards.
GGCCGAAATGCTGTTTTGTCATGATATATATCCTCTATTTTCTTACCGCAATTTCCGGACGGAAAACCGCTTCACACTTTTCCTGGAATTGCTTGATTTGTCGTTCCACGCAATTCCGGACGGAAAACCGTTTCACACTTTTCCTGGAATTGCTCATTTAACCGCACCGATGGAAAGACCGCGCACCAGATAGCGTTGCAACCAGGCGAAAAGAATGGCGACCGGCACCGAAGCCACGAATGCAGCGGCCATAACATAGTGCCAATCCACCGTATAGCGACCCGCCACGAGCGAAAAGACCCGGATCGGCAAGGTATAGCTGTCTTCCGTGCGCAGCATTGTCAGTGCGATAACGAACTCATTCCACGCATTGATGAATGTGAAAATTGCGGTAACCACCATGGCCGGAACTGCCAGCGGCAGAAACACGGTGAACAGCGTGCGCGTGCGGCTTGCCCCTTCCATCCACGCAGCCTCCTCCAGATCACGCGGAATGGTGGAGAAATAGCTTTGTAGCATCCAGACGCAGAAGGCGATGTTGAACGCCGTATAGATCACCACCAGAACATTAAGACTGTCGATCATGCCTGCCCCGGCAACGAGGCGGAACAGACCAATGACAAGAACAATCGGCGAGAGCATTTGCGATACCAGCAGAAACTGACGGAATGCGTTGCGTCCGGCAAATTGATAACGGCTGAGAGCATAGGCGGCGGGAATGGAAACGAGGATCGTCAATGCCGTTGAAAGACCGGACACATAGAGCGAGTTGACCAATGCCGGTGCAATGCCGGAAGTGCGCCACATTTCAGGAAAGTTCTGCCAGTGCAATTCATCCGGCCACCAGGTCGGGTTGAGCACTTCCGTGGCGGATTTCAGCGAGCTTATCGCCATGACCGCATAGGGAAACAGGATCACCACAACAATCGGCGACAGGAACAGCCAGAACAGGATCGAACGTTTCAGTTTCTTGCTCATTGCTTTTCCTCCCGCATGGCGAGGCGCACATAGATGATGGTAAAGACGATGAGGATAGCGAACATGATGAGCGAGACGGCGGCCGCTTCGCCCAGCCTGCCCATGCGGAAGGCTGTCTTGTAAAGATACGTTACCAGAATATCGGTGGAGTTGGCGGGGCCGCCCTGTGTCGTTGCCCAAATGATCGGGAACGAATTGAACACGTAGATCGTGTTGAGCACAAAGGCGATATTGATGAAGGGTTTGAGCAAAGGCAGCGTAATGAGGCGGAACTGGTCCCACCTGCCCGCGCCTTCTGTTGCGGCGGCTTCATAAAGATCTTCCGGCACCGATGAGAGACCGCCAAGGAAGATCGTTACAGTGAATGGGACAGAAACCAGAATGCCGATGAGTATCTGCATCGGAAAGGCCGTGGAAGCTTCCGCCAGCCATTGAATGTTGCTGTTGATGATACCCAGATCGCGCAGGGCCGAATTCAACATGCCGCTTTCGCCGTTAAGTGCCCATCGCCAGACAATGGCCGTCATGGTCAGCGAAATCGCCCAAGGCAACATGATCAGAATGCGGGCAATACCACGACCGTAGAAGTCTTCATTGAGAATGAGCGCTATGGGGACGGAAACGATCAGCGTGCCAATGACGACAGCTGCCGTCCAGAATAGTGTGCGCCACGTCGCTGCGAGGAAATCCGCGTTAGCGAAGAGACTGCGGAAATGCTCAAGGCCGATGAAATCTTTCAACATGCCAAAGCGGTTCACATCGTGCAGCGAAAGCGAGACGATTTCCTTGAGCGGCCACAGGATGATTGCAGCCGCCAGAAGAAAGCTGGGCAGGATAAGGAAATAGGGGACTGAAGCCCGTTGCATCGATGGAATTACCTTTGGTTCTTAATGCACGCCAAACGAACATGCCGATTATCTCTCCCCTTGTGGGAGAGAAAGGGTTTTCCTGGGTTTAGCCTCTTTGCTAAATCCTTGGAAAATCCAAGAGAGGGGGTAGTTTAATGAAGCAAATCCCCTCTCTTGTGATTTCTAGCACTTAGCAAGGGCTAAGATGCTGAAATCACTTTCTCCCCCACAAGAGGGGGGAGAAAGGGGAGCGGGATTTTCAGACCTACTTCAATGTTTCATTGATCTTGGCAGCGGCTTCTTTCAGCGTTGGCTCGATCTCGCCCTGACCCAGATAAATCTTCTGGATTGCATTGGAGGTAGTCTGGGCAATGTCTTCCCAGCCTGGAATAACCGGCGCAAAGCGTGCATCAGGCAAAAGGCTTGTGAACACTTTCAGGTCAGCATTATCGGCAAAATACGGGTCTTTGGCTTCTTCAGCATTGACCGGCAGGAAGCCTTCGATCTTGTCGAACTTGGTACGTTGTTCCGTGGTAAACAGGAAGTCGAGGAACTTCCATGCGGCTTCCTTGTTCTTTGAATTCTCGAACAGGACGATGGAGTCGGTCACACCATAGGTGCCCTTGCCGCCATCCGGACCGGCCGGAATTGGCGCAACACCATAGTTGAGATTTGGCGCTTCGGTCTTGATCTGACCGGAAAGGAACGGCGCCGTGATAACCGTCGCAACCTTGCCCTGCTTGAACAGGTTCTGCACATCTTCACGGCTATAGGAGGTTACGCCCGGCTGAGTCAGGCCGCCATCAATGAAGCTTTTGTAAAGCGTCGCGGTATCGATTGCCGCCTTGGAGTCGAGACCGGACTTCCCGTCCTTGACGATCTCGCCGCCATTGGCCCAAAGGCCGTAATAGAAGTAAACATCTGTTTCGATTTCTTTGCCTTGCAAGCCAAAACCATAAGTCTCGGTGCCAAGCGCCTTGATCTTTTCAGCAGTGGTCTTGAAGTCCGCCCAGGTGGCTGGCGGCGTATCCACACCGGCCTTGGCGAAGATGTCCTTGTTGTAATACATGGCGCGGGCGGACGCCGCGATTGGCAGGCCATAAACCTTGGCGTCCATGACTGATGGCGTCAGGAACGTATCAATAAAACGTGCCTTGAAATCCGGTGTGATGTTCTCATCCAGCGGAGCAATAATGCCTTCCTTGACATAATCAAGCAGCCAGCGCGTGCCAATGATCGACAAGTCGGCATTCGCTCCAGCGGAAATGTCCGTTGTCAGCTTCTGCTGCAGGCTGTCCCACGGCACAACTTCAATCTGGATCTTTGTATCGGGGTTTGCTGCTTCAAAAGCCTTGGCGGCTTCTTCAAAATAAGGACCCGTTCCTTTGCTATATTCAGCGATGGTAACGCGGACAGTATCGGCAAGAGCGCCGCTCGAAAATGCGAGAAGGCTCAAGCCTGCCAGAAGGCTTATCTTTTTGATGGTCATTATGTTCCCCTTGTTAAACGCCTCTGTCTCCCATTGGCGTAAATTTGAAACCTTTCTCATCATTCTATGTAATTTAATTTCATGCAAGTGAGAAAATGATGGGATATGACAGTTTCATGTTGCTTTTTTTCATATGCCGTTCTTAATGAAAATACGGGAACATTTCAAAACAAGGTCGTCACCATATGACTTCAGAGACATTGCACAGGGTACTTGGCTTGCGGGGCAAGCAGGTGCTCATAACAGGTGCGGGAGGCGGCATCGGTCAGGCGCTGATTGAAACATTCAATGCTGCGGGCGCTGTGGTATCCGGTGCAGATCAGAGTGAGAGTTTGCTTGTCGGACTTCCCCTCGCTAACGGTCTTGTATTCGACATCAATGACAAGGCGCAGACGAGCAGCGCGATCAACAAGTTTCTCCGCGATCATGGCACGCCAGATGTGCTGATCAACAATGCGGGTTTCAGCCGCGGCGAAATCCTCGATCAGGTTGATGGTAATGTGTGGGAAAACGAAATTGCAATCAACCTGAACGGCGTATTTCACGTAACCGCACCTATCGTCGAGGCTATGGCCGCGAAGGGTGGTGGCAGCGTGGTGTTTATCTCCTCGGTCAATGCGCTCAATCATTATGGCAACCCGGCCTATTCCGCCGCGAAAGCCGGGATGATCGCTTACATGAAGGCGCTTGCTGTGGAAAAGGGCCGCTACGGCATCCGCTCCAATGCTGTTTGCCCGGGTTCAGTGCGCACACCGGCTTGGGACCACCGCCTGGAAAAACAGCCGGAGCTTCTGGCAAAGGTTTTGCCGCATTATCCACTCGGCCGTCTTGTCACCCCCGGCGAAGTCGCTCAAGCTGCATTTTTCCTAAGCTCCGCTTCCGCGTCAGGAATTACCGGCGCAACTCTGACCGTCGATGGCGGATTGACGGCAGGCAATCTGCATTTCATCAATGACGTTCTCGCGGGAGACAAGTGAAATGGCTGGTCTCCAGATAAAGCAGCTCGTCAAATCCTATGGCGCAATGAATATCCTGCATGGCGTCGATCTTGATGTGCGCGACGGCGAATTTCTTGTCCTGATCGGACCTTCCGGCTGCGGAAAATCCACGCTGCTGCGCATGATCGCAGGTCTTGAAGATATTTCATCGGGTGAATTGTGGATTGGCGACCGCCTGTCCAATGGGCTGCCGCCACAGCAACGCAATATCTCCATGGTGTTTCAAAGCTATGCTCTGTTTCCGCATATGAGCGTGCGCAAGAATATCGGCTTCGGGCCGAAAATCCGCCGTGAAAGCTCGGCGGCAATCGACGCCAAAGTTGGCAAGGCTGCAGAAACGCTCAACCTGCATGATTATCTGGACCGCGTGCCGCGCCAACTTTCGGGCGGACAACGCCAGCGCGTCGCTATGGGTCGCACGATCGTACGCGAGCCAGACCTTTTCCTTTTTGATGAACCGCTTTCAAATCTTGATGCCAAGTTGCGTGTGCAGATGCGCACGGAGCTAAAAGCGCTTCACCAGCAATTGAAAACGACCATGGTCTACGTCACGCATGATCAGATTGAAGCGATGACCATGGCGGACCGCATTGTCGTGATGAATGGTGGCCGTATCGAGCAATCCGGTTCGCCGCTGGAGCTCTATGACAAGCCGGTCAACAAATTCGTTGCCGGGTTTCTCGGATCGCCTGCGATGACATTCATTCCCGGCATTCTTGAGCGAGGCGATGGGTCCCCGAAGATTCGAACGGCAGATGGTGTGACAATACAGGTTGGCGACACAACCGCCGCTTCAGGCCAGCCCGTCGAAATCGGTATTCGCCCCGAACATTATCGCCTTGCGCCTGATGGCCATGGTTTCAATTATAATGTTGAAGTCGTAGAGCCGACGGGTTCGGAAACACATTTGTTCGGTACGATTGCCGGTGTAGGCGTGCGCTGTGTCTTCCGGGATCGCCTTTCGCCCGAGCCCGGCACTCAATTGTCATTGACGGTAGACCCGGCAAAGGTGCATGTCTTTGATGCTAAAACCGGAAACCGGATTTGAGTTGTGCGTGGTTCGACAAACTGGATGAAACGAACAGATGGCGCCGCCGCATTTTGACATCGTTGCAAGGTTGAGGGAGGTTGCCGATACCGGCAAACATTCCGACAGTCAGGTTGCAGCCGCGATCCTGTCAGATGCGGATTTTGCCACCCACGCACCAATCAACAAACTTGCGGAAAAGGCTGGCGTAAGCGAGCCGACGATTACCCGTTTCTGTCGCATGCTCGGCTTTGAGGGCACCCGGGATTTCAAGGTAAGGCTGGCACAATCACTGGCAATTGCCGGGCGTTTCATCACACCCGGACCTGCACAGGATGATGCTGGCAGCGGAGTAACCTCGATCATTGCGCGTAGTGCCATCGACGCGGTTGAAACTGTCTGCAATCTGATCAACAGGGACGATCTTGACCTTGCAGCCTCCCTGATCGTGCAGGCTGGAATGGTGCGCGCATACGGCTCGGGCGGTTCTTCCTCCATGGCGGCAACCGAGATGGAAAACCGTCTTTTCCGTCTCGGCATTGCCGCCTCATCCCATATTGATGGTGAAATGCAGCAGATGACGGCGGCTACCAGCAACAGGGATACGGTCATCATCGCCTATTCGCTATCGGGCGAAATCAAACCTCTGGTGGAGGCGGTAACCATCGCACGGCGCTATGGCGCAAAGACAATTGCCTTTACAGCACCGGGCACGAAGCTCGCCGCAGCGGCAGAACTTGTGATGCCTTTTCACATTGACGAAGGCACCAATGTGTACCGGCCCTCCCCCGCCCGCTACGCACTTTTGGCACTGACAGATATGCTGGCCATGTCTGTAGCGGAAAAAATCGGAGCGCCTGCGGTAGAGCGGATGCGCCGTATCAAGAACCTGCAAGCCATGCATGCCAATAACGCGACAACTTTGCCGCTCGGAGACTAAGATTGAAACTCAACGAAATTGACACGCCAGCAGTTCTTATCGACACAGATCGCGCCGAAGCAAACTTGCAAAAATTCCAGACCTATGCCGACAATCATTCGCTGACCGTACGTCCTCATATCAAGACGCATAAGCTGCCGCGTTTCGCTAAACGCGCAATTGAGCTTGGGGCAATCGGGATCACCTGCCAGAAGCTGGGTGAAGCAGAAGTGATGGCCGATGCAGGTTTGACCGATATTTTTGTTCCATACAATATCATCGGTAAGGCAAAGCTTGAACGGCTGATAAAGCTCAATGAACGCATCACGATCAGTGTAACTGCCGACAATGAGACCGCCATACGTGGTTATTCTGAAGCCTTCGCTGGACGCGACAAGCCGCTGACCGTTCTGGTTGAATGTGATACCGGCATGGGCCGTTGCGGCGTTCAGACCCCGCAAGAAGCCTTGCTACTCGCCAAACTGATCCACAAGTCAGAAGGGTTGATATTTGCCGGTTTCATGACTTATCCGAAAACCGGTGCCGTCGAGGCAAATGAAGCATTTTTGGCCGAAGCAGAAAAACTTGCTATCGCGGCGGGGCTTGATCCGCGCATCGTTTCAAATGGCGGTTCTCCGGATATGTGGAGGGCGCACGAGGTGAAAAGCGCGACCGAACACCGGCCGGGTACCTATATTTACATGGATCGTTTTCAGGTGGCGAAAGGTGCAGGCACATGGGACGATTGCGCTCTCACTGTCCTTGCTACAGTTGTAAGCCGTCCTACAGAAAACCGTGCCGTTGTCGATGCGGGCTCGAAGGTCTTATCCAGCGACACATTTGGTATGGATGGATTTGGCAAAATTGTTGAGTATCCAGACGCAATCATTTCCTCGCTCAGTGAAGAGCATGGAACCATTGATGTCACATCGAGTAAGGAAAAGCCGAAGGTAGGCGACCGCATACGTATCATCCCCAACCATGCCTGCGTGGTTTCAAATCTCTTCGATAGCGTCATTCTTATTTCAGGCGACACAGTTGTTGAGATTGCGCCGGTCGCAGCACGAGGCCGTGTGGATTAAGAACGCGCTGCCTCCGCACACGCCCGCATTAATCCCGTGCGTGGTTCGCCCTTCGACAAGCTCAGGACGGCTCACCACGCACAATACTGCTTCCAAATGCTAGTTTGCACCTGTCCTGAATTAGAATGGTTCTGCAGCTCTAACTGACAACCTCGTCTGTAAACATTGCGGCATTCTCGTCGTAACGCGCCAGAAAGGTCTGTTCGTCGATTGATTTGCCGAACCATGGACCCCGGCCAAAACTACAGCCGCATTCTATCAGTGGCTGGATAATAGCATGATTATCAATGCCAACGGCTATCCTTTCCATTCCCAATTTGCGAGCGAGTTCGCACGCCGCCTCCAGAATGATCCGTTCAACACCCGGTTGCTCAATTCCGCGATAAACATCCGGCCCGATCATCATCCCATCATACTGCAAAGCAGTGGTTCCATTAACCGTGGAATGCGCCATTGCGAACTGATCGATTGTCAGGGAAAAGCCGAGCTTTCGCAGTTTGCGCATGACCCGGAAAATCTGCTGATCTTCAAGCATCGCCGTATTCTGTGTGATGATGAAGTTTACTTCCGGAGCACTGATGTTCCATTCCGCCTGGAGCTCGGTTACCCGCTCGACAAACAATGGGTCCATCAGCTGGGCATATGAAAGTTTAACGCCGATCAACAGTTTCTTGTCCGGACTGCGGCGCTTGAAATCGTGCAGGAACTCAAAAGCCCGCGACATGACGAAAAGCCCGAGATGCCGTATTGAACCATTACGTTTCAGAATGGGCATGAACTTGTGTGATCTGATCTCGCCAAATTCAGGATGATGCCAAACGACGCTCGCTTGCGCTTCAACAATCTGGCCTGTGCGAAGTTCTACTATCGGCTGGTACACGACCAAAAACTCACCACGCGCGATAGCCTGTGTTATATCACCGCCAAAATCCAGAACTGCCCGCAGATCCTGAATGAGTGCGGGATTATACCAGACGGCATCTTCACTTTTCGTTTCCTCGGCATAATGCATGGCTTCATTGGCCCTGCGTAAAAGAGAGTCGAACAACTCTATCTGACCGTGCTTCGACGATACGGAACCGGCAATATTGAGCAAAATACGGATACCATTGTCTTCGTAAGGCAATCGCATGGCAGCGAGCACCTGCTGCATGTGAGCAATGTCGATCCCCTCGGAAGACTGGAAAATACACGCAATCTGGTTGTTGTTCAGGCAGCCGACCACACCGCCTTCAAACATTGTTCGAACCGTGTTTATCCTGTCAATCAGCAACCGCGTCAAAACCGCATCGCCAAAGACACTGGCTATCTGGTGATAGTTGCGTACCTTGATAAGTATAAGGTCGACATGGCCTTCCCGCGTACTTGCAAGATCGAATGCCCTAGCCAATCCTTCCCGATTGAGAAACCCTGTGACGGGGTCATGATAGGCTAGAAATTCAAGTCTTGTCTGATTGCGATGCAGAACAAAACGCATTCGTTCAATGACAGATGCCAACAAGCCAATTTCTTTGATGCCGGTTGAAATGGAGATCGGTGTCTCAAGCTTCAGATCACCGACGTCCGTCACAGCCCGGGAAAGCTTCATCAATGGTTTGACAACAAGGCTGGCAGTGAGTGCAGTCAGGATAATACTGATAAGAAACCCTGCCAATAACAGCGATATTTGCCGCCAGTCCCATGCGATCTGCTGGGACAGGCCTGGGTCCAAAGTAACAGCCACGCGCCATCTGTGAAGGTCTCCCGAGCCCAAAGGTATTGCATCAGCCTCCTGCACGGGCAGAAGTGCGGGCGATACCGTAACCTTTTCGTTCTCGATAAAAATACGCTCTGTTGAAGGGGTAATTATCGAAATCTTTTCAACAGTGTGGCCGGACGTCACACGCTTGAATAACGCCCCGATCTCGTTGATACACATATCGGCCCCGAGTACGCCCAATGGTTTGCCGTCGGGGTCATCAATGCGGACGATACGGGTCAATGACCAATCTTGTAGCGCACCTTGTTGACATAAATTGTTTGCATTATCTCCATGATAGGGAGCACTCCACACCGCAGATTTGCCTATCATACCAGCCTGATACCAGCCCTGCGAATAGAGATCGAAGACAAAACTAAAAAGTTCACGACCAGCCAGCGTGACTGCAAACCTGGAGGGATTATCCTCGATCGAGTCAAAGCGCCCAGCAAACTCCACCTGTTTTTCCTGGTAGCGGAAGGCCCCATTCAATCGACCATCCATTCCGCCGAAGCGAATGCCGGCAATTTGCAACGGCACCAGATCAGGTTTTAGATACTCCTTCTGGATCAGAGAATTTACGCAAGCCGTTGTTTTACAGCCTGCGGCTTTAATCTGCCGCGTCACACCATCCACATATTGTTCGACAGGAGTGATGAGATCGCTCAATTGACGGCCAAGATCAAGTGCGACGGCCTTCGACATGCGTTCCGAATAGGCCTTGGTGAGTTCCGAGCGGTGGTCCCGCAAAGTAAGCCCGAATCCGATGAATACCAGGATCAGGAGCGTAAGCAGCGGGAGGCCAATAACGGCAATAACAGGTATGCTAAATTTACCCTCTGGTGTCCTGTCGGATGGCATCTGATTGTCAATTTCCATATTATTCATGGAGCTTTCCAAAAAAATCGCACAATATCGATAGTAAAACTGCGGGGCAATCCTGATAGTCTAATGTTTTACTGGTTATGCGCCTGAAGGCACTGATACCAACTGAGTATTGTATTAATATTTCAAAGAACTGCCCGTTCTTATCGAAATCTCGCGCAAGCTAATAAATTCAGGTATTCGTGACGGCCTGAAGTTGCATTCTTAAAACAGATACAACCGGCCACAATCTAATTGGTTCGGTGTATATGCGTAAACCGTGCAACGCATAATTGCAACAAATTTTCCTCCAGCCCCGTCACGCCAATTTATTGCAAAATCGAGTCTTGTCAAAACTGAAATATTAGAATATTTATATTTCAAATCCTTTGGGAGGAGGTAGTTTTGCCATATGAAAATCCCTTATTTGTGCTGTTCGAGGCCGCCTATGCGGGTGAATTCAGCTGACAATGATCGATAATCCAGCCCTTCCCTCCGAACGAAAGCGCGACCGGGCACACCCTCTTGCCACGTCCAGCACGGATTATGTTCAACAGCGGGCTGCCACGCCGCGCGCTGCAACCCATATTTACAAGCAGCTGCTCGACGACATCATTTCATTGCGCCGCAAGCCGATGGAACCCATTCTCGAGAAGGAAATCGCTGCCCAGTTCGGCGTAAGCCGTACGCCTGTCCATCAAGCGGTTTTGCGTCTCGCCGATGACGGACTCATCGATATATTCCCGCAATCTGGAACCTTCGTTTCACGCATTCCGCGGCGAGCGCTTTACGAAGCGATCCTCATTCGCAAATCGCTCGAAGAAACCACGGTAAAGCTTGCTGCAGAACAGTCCAATGCGGCAGATATTGCCCGGCTTGAGCGCACAATTGCCGATCTCGTGGCTGCGGAAACCTCCGGCGACAATGAACGTTTTCACGCTGCGGATACAGATTTCCATCTCTCGATCAACTCAATTGCCGGATTTCCCGGCATCTGGAACGTGATCCAGCAGGTCAAAATGCAGATTGACCGTTACCGGCGCCTGACTCTGCCGCTGAGCGGCCGCCTCACGCGGGTCATTGGCGAACATGAAGCCATTCTGGACGGAATAAGGCGGCACGATATTGCTCATGCAACCGAGGCAATGGGCTTCCATCTCGGGCAAATGCTGAGTGAGGTGAAGGATACGGCAAATGTCGATCCGGCATTCTTTATCGATGATTACTGACCGCCTGCAGCGCGGCAAAACACAGACATGCAAGGGTTTGAAATGAAGATTGAAGTAAGACAGGTTTGCCACCCGGATGCGGTCCGTAGGTTCGACACCGACGAATTGCGCCATCATTTCCTGCTGGAAAATCTGTTCGAAGCCAATGAGATTACTCTAACCTACAGCCATATAGACCGGCTGATCATTGGTGGGGCAGTTCCTGCATCAAAACCTTTGACGCTTACAGCTCCCACCCCTGTCGGACAGGATTTCTTTCTGGCGCAACGCGAACTGGGCGTTTTCAACATTGGCGGCCCGGGTAGAGTTTCTCTCGATGGCACAGTGCATGAGCTTGCCGCCCGTGACTGTCTCTATGTCGGCAAGGGTGTAGTCAATGTGGTATTCGAAAGTATCGATACGGCGAATCCGGCAAAGTTCTATCTGCTGTCTACCCCGGCGCATGCAGCCCATCCCAGCGTTCTCATAAAGCCCGAACAGGCCAACAAGGTTATACTTGGCGATCAGCTTACCGCCAACAAGCGTACGCTCTTGCAGTATATCCATCCTGATGTCTGCGAAAGCTGCCAACTTGTCATGGGGATGACCCAGCTTGAGCCTGGCAATATGTGGAACACCATGCCCTGCCATACGCACGACCGGCGTTCGGAAGCCTATCTCTATTTTGATCTCGCCACGGACACCCGCATATTTCACATGATGGGTGAACCCACCCAGACGCGGCATATGATTGTTGCCAATGAACAAGCGATCCTTTCACCCGGCTGGTCAATTCATTCGGGTGTTGGCACGGCCAACTATGCATTCATCTGGGCCATGGGCGGCGACAACAAGAGTTTCACGGATATGGACCACGTACCAATGAGTGTATTGCGATGAGCAATCTTTTTGATCTTCACAACAAGGTGGCAATTGTTACCGGCGCCAACACCGGAATTGGTCAGGGCATAGCCCTCGCTCTTGCCCAAGCTGGCGCATCAATTGCAGCAGTGGGGCGTTCCTCCATGCATGAAACCCGACAGCTGGTAGAGGCGGCGGGCGTTCGTTTTATCGAGATCAAGGCCGATCTGGCTACGATAAAACCTGTTGGAACGATCATCGATGAAACACTCAAATCATTGGGTCAACTGGATATTCTCGTCAATAATGCAGGGATAATCCGGCGTAATGATGCCGTTGATTTTACCGAAGAAGATTGGGATGCCGTTATCGACACCAATCTCAAATCGGCATTTTTCCTGTCACAGGCTGCAGGGCGGCATATGATCAGCCAAGGGCATGGCAAGATCATCAATATTGCTTCGCTCCTGTCGTTTCAGGGTGGCATCCGCATCCCGTCCTATACGGCTTCGAAGAGTGGACTTGCAGGAATTACGCGTCTGCTTGCCTGTGAATGGGCTGCTAAAGGCATCAATGTAAACGCCATAGCACCGGGCTATTTCGTCACCAACAACACGACGGCTTTACGCGAGGACCAGGACCGGAGCGCGCAAATTCTGGCGCGAATTCCAGCTGCGCGTTGGGGTGAACCATCCGATATTGGCGGCGCGGCGGTATTCCTTGCCTCGAAAGCTTCCGATTATGTGCATGGAACAGTTTTGCCGGTTGATGGTGGCTGGCTGGCGCGATGAGAAAACGTAAGCGCATAGTTACAATAGGTAAGCCATGAATTACCAATTCGATTTTGCGGCACTTTTGCCCTATTGGCGGGACTTCGTTGCGGGAGCGATTACCACAATCGAAATGACTGTGGTCGCTGTGGCTATCGGACTGGTTATCGGCGTGCTGTGTGCAGTTGCGCGACGCAGCGCCTATGCCTGGCTGCGTCTGGTGGTCGGCATCTACATCGAAATCGTGCGCAACACGCCTTTCATAGTGCAAATATTCTTCATTTTCTTCGGCCTGTCCTCAATCGGCATTACCATGCCGGTTTTCTTTGCCGCCGTCTTTGCCATGGTGATAAATGTAGGGGCCTATACGGCGGAAATCGTACGGGCCGGAATGGAAGCCGTTCACCCAAGCCAGATCGAGGCAGCGGAAGCTCTCGGACTCTCGCGCTTCCAAATCTATCGTGAAATCATCCTTATGCCCGCAATCGAGCGGGTCTACCCGGCGCTTACCAGCCAGTTCATTCTGATGATGCTGTCCACGTCCATTACATCGCAGATCTCCGCAGAAGAACTGACCGGCGTCGCCAATAACATCCAGTCATACACTTTCCGGTCTTTCGAAACCTACATCGTTATCGCCCTGCTCTATCTCGCAATCACTTATCTGCTGCGTGCGGGTTTTCATCTCATCGCGCTTGGAATTTTCCCGCGCCGCCGCCGTCTCGGCACACCTTTGTGAGGATGAGAACATGACAGGCGGCTTCACCACAAATCATCTGGTCTATCTGCTCAATGGCTTACTTTGGACAGTCATACTTTCAGCACTCGCGTTTCTGCTGGGCGGCGTTGCCGGGTTTTTCGTCATGCTTGCGCGCACATCAACCATGCGCTGGCTACGACGTGTTTCGCTTTTTTATGTCCAGTTTATCCAAGGCATGCCGTTGCTGATCCTGATGTTCGTCATCTATTTCGGCCTTGGTGTTGTCGGCATTGAAGTACCACCACTCGCCGCCGCTGGCCTTGGAATGATGATCTATTCCAGCGCCTATCTCGGCGAAATATGGCGTGGCTGCGTCGAATCCGTCCCGCGCACACAGTTCGAAGCGGCTGAATGTCTTGCCCTCACCCGCTGGCAAACACTGAAAGACGTGATCCTGCCTCAAGCGTTGCGCATTGCGACACCGCCAACAGTCGGTTTCATGGTGCAGCTTATCAAAAACACCTCGCTAGCATCGGTTGTCGGCTTCGTTGAGCTGACGCGGGCAGCGCAGGTTATCAATAATTCGCTTTTCCAGCCGTTTCTCGTTTTCGGCATAGCAGCCGCATTTTACTTCTGCGTTTGTTACCCGCTTTCGGTCTGGAGCCGTTCGCTTGAGAGGAAATTGAATGTCGGCCGCCGTTAAGCTCAACGAAGTCATCAAACGCTTCGGTAATATCGAAGTGCTCAAGGGTGTTTCCTTCGAAATCGAAGCCGGCGAAGTCGTGGCGCTGATCGGGCAGTCGGGTTCCGGTAAAAGCACGGCCCTTCGCTGCATCAACCGGCTTGAAACCATCCAGGGCGGCACGATTGAAGTGTGCGGGCATCAGGTTGATTCGCCCAATCTTGATATTCGCGCGTTGCGGCAGGATGTCGGCATGGTGTTCCAGAGTTACAATCTGTTTCCTCATATGAATGTTGCCGAGAACATCATGCTGGCGTTGCGCCGCGTTAAAAACATCGGACGCGGCGAAGCAATGGAAACCGCTAAAGCTGTTCTTTCGAAGGTCGGCCTGCTGCAGAAGATCGATGCCTATCCTGAGCAATTATCCGGCGGCCAGCAGCAGCGCGTTGCAATTGCCCGCTCATTGGCGATGCAACCAAAAGTCATGCTTTTCGACGAGGTGACCTCCGCGCTTGACCCGCAGCTGACGGGTGAAGTTTTGCGCGTCATGGAAGATCTTGCAAAGGGCGGCATGACCATGATCGTCGTGACGCACGAAATGGCTTTTGCCCGCAAAGTCGCAAATCGCGTCATCTATATGAATACCGGCCGGGTCTGGGAGACCGGGACAGGAGAAATGCTCGTTCGACCGCAAACGCAGGAATTGAAAGATTTTCTGGCGAACGATCTCTGACAAAACGAACCTCATAATCAAAAACGGGAGAGAGAATAATGAAACTGCTTACCAAATTCGGCATAGCCGCAAGCGCGGCCCTGCTCATGCTGGCATCTGCGGCTCACGCGGATTCGCTGGAGAACATCAAGAAGGCGGGCAAGGTTCGCATCGCCGTTGCCATGGGCATTCCGCAATATTCCTATGTTGACGAAAACCTGAAGCCTACCGGTTCTGATGTTGAAACCGCAAAGTTGATTGCCAAGGATCTTGGCGTTGATCTCGACCTGATCGAAATCACCAATGCTGCGCGCGTCCCTACAATCCAGACCGGTAAAGCCGACATTCTCGTCTCGGCACTTGGTATCACCGAAGAGCGCAAGAAGGCTGTCGACTATACGGTTCCATATGCAACGCTCAGCATTATCGTCATCGCGCCAAAGGAAATCGCGATAAAGAACTATGCCGATCTTGCAGGCAAACGTATTGGCGTTACTCGTGCCACGACAAACGACATGGACATCACGAAGAATGCTCCCGGCGCACAGATCGTTCGCTTTGAGGACGATGCAACGCTTATCACTGCGGCAGTCACCGGCCAGCTCGACATTATCTCAAGCCAGTCAGCAGTTCTTGGCGGCATCAATGCCAAGCGTGCAGGCAAAGAACCACTGGAAGTGAAATTCACACAGGCGGAAACCAATCTCGGTATCGCCCTGCCGAAGGGCGAAAAGCCATTGCAGGATTGGCTCAACACCTGGGTAAAAACCAATTTTGACAATGGCACGCTGCGCGAAGTATTCCGCAAGTATCAGCATCGCGAATTGCCGGACGATCTCACATCACGTTGATCGGAACTTCAACTGATTGAGGGAATGGGGCGCTTCGGCGCCCTTTTTTCTTGCTCTCTAGCTCCAGCGTTGACGGGACAATCAATTCCGGTTACTGAATCCGGTCATGAAAGCTGCAATGGTTGTTCTGGTGGTGGGATCGCGCATGGGCAGGATGGTTTGACCATCCGGCATTAGCACCCATGCGCGGCAAACAGGCTCCTGACGGGGCTTTTTTTATGCCCGGAATTTAGTCGCCGGTCCGCCCTGTCACAACCATCCACACAATCATTGCACAAAGGAACTGCCATGACAGGCAAGTATACTAAAAAATCCGCGCGCCCTGAAATGACTGGAGCAGAGATCGTTCTGCAAGCATTGCGCGACAATGGCGTAGAACATATTTTCGGTTATCCGGGTGCAGCAGTGCTACCCATCTACGACGAGCTTTTCCAGCAAACAGATATCAGGCACATACTGGTGCGCCATGAGCAGGGTGCCGGTCATGCCGCCGAAGGCTATGCCCGTTCTACGGGGAAAGTTGGTGTCATGCTGGTAACGTCCGGGCCCGGAGCGACGAATGCTGTCACGCCGCTTCAAAACGCAATGATGGATGCCGTGCCTCTGCTATGTCTTTCCGGACAGGTGGCAACCGGACTGATTGGCACCGATGCATTTCAGGAGTGCGATACTGTCGGTATCACGCGGCCATGTACCAAGCATAGCTGGCTGGTAACGGAGGTAAATGAGTTGGCGGCGACAATTCACCGAGCCTTCCAGTTGGCACAATCTGGTCGACCCGGGCCGGTGCTCGTCGACGTGCCCAAAGACATTCTTGTTCAGACTGCATATTACACTGGGCCCTCCGCGATTGCCTTTCCGGAGCATTATATTTACCCCGCTGCGGCTGGCGTAAAGCCACGGCAAACTGCTCTGCATTGGCCGCCGTCGGTTACAATGCATCGGGCAACAGATGACGCGACGATTGGACAGCGATATGCGCTCGACCGGCTCTTCGAACTGACCCGCGATCATAGACCCTATATAGCTGCAGATATGAATCTGCACAGCGGTGGACCTGCCCGGTTCATTGATTCCGATCGCTGGATCGTGCCAAGCGGTTTCGGTACAATGGGATATGGTCTGCCAGCTGCGATAGGCATGCAAATCGCCTATCCCGAAAATCTTGTCATCGACATCGCCGATGCGTCATCAGTTCAGACGACAATGAAGGAACTCTCAACCGCCATTCAGTACGATGCCCCGATCAAGGTTTTCATACTGAACAATGGGCGTATGGGATTTGACGGTCACTCTTACTCGAACGCCCTGCCCGATTTTTTAAAATTGGCAGAAGCGTTCGGGGCGGTCGGCATTCGATGCGACGAGCCAGACGATCTTGACGAGGCAATAGGAGAAATGCTCGCGATAAGGCGGCCGGTTTTATTCGATTGCCGGATCGGTAACCATCTCATGACGTAGATCAATGAATTATCACCACGTGTGGTTGCTGATTTCATTGCCGCCACACGTGGTTCGAAAGCCAGCCACATCAAGCCCGCCCCTCCCCGTTCAATGCCTTGATGACGGGAATGACGGAATACTGTCCAATCTCGGCACGATCAGTAAGAGCACGTAAATATCCGCCGGGTGACCGGATATCGCTAACACGTTCCAAAATAGCAGCGATCGTAATCGACGCATTGATATCCCCCATTGTATCCCGGGCCCTTTCCCAGGCATCCGGCGAAACTCCCAGCATTGAGCGGACTACTCCTGCCGCTTGCATCAAATCCTTCCAATCGTGAATGCCGCCTCGAGTATAATCCCGAATTTGCGGGCAAGCCGCCAGAACCGCATCAAGCGGCATGGGAATAGATTTCGTTTCCAGCTTGGGCCAATCCTCGGCAGCGCCAGCAGATTTCACATTTCGGCGGGCCGTATCCAACCTTTGGCGAAGTTTAGTCATCGCTGCAGTACGACCAGGTGTCGTCGTGGCAGGTTTGGTTTCGCCATTTTGCCTCTGGCCCTTTTCTTGGGCCCTTTCAAAATTGGGGTCTATATTTGAATTCTGAATATGGCGCTCAAAAATGGAGTCAGTGCCGCTCATTTCATTGTCTGAAAGTGTGTCCAGATATGCTTTTTCCACCTTAACCCGAAGGATCGACAATGCATCACATCTGCTCCGAAGGGTAGCGAGTGGCAGATGCCTGCTGACCCGCCCCGACAGCGCTGCTAGCTCATCCGCATATCCGCTCCAGTCACCTGCACGCTCTTCACTAAGGCCCGCATCAATGGTTTTGGATACATCCCGCAGATGAATAGTGATCTCGCTGCGCACGCGGTGAATGGCCCGTGCTAAATCACGCGCCTGGATGGCATGCGCTTCAATTTCATCAGCGCGCAGCGCCAAGGGTGACAGATCAAAGCCGAACGCGTGCTCAATCTCCCCGGTCTCTCCCCGGCGGGCGTAACGCTTGCCATTCGGGCTATCACGACGAATGATCAAACCCGTTTCAACTAACGCCGCCAGATGCCGGCGAATTGTCGCGGACGACATGCCCCGCGTGCGCAATGATAGCTCAGCATTTGATGGGAAAACGATAAGCGGCGCACTACCGTCGAGTAACGTATCCGGATAGAAGCTGAGTAGAGCTTCCAGCACCGCAATTGTACGGTCGGATAGGAAAAACGCTGCGCGTGCCTCGGTTAGCGAGCGCAATAGAGACCATTTTTCCGGTTGATCTCCACCAGTTTCATTCAGCTTTTTTCGCGCTCTTGCTGTCTTTTCCTGCGCCGCAAATATGGCGTGCGACAGCGATCGCCCGCCAAATGGCGACGTTGCAAAACGATCAGTCATGTTCCTTCACCTCAATTTGAGGCAATGAAAAGGTGTGCCGGAACGCGTCCGACTCTTGACAAGTCAGGGTGGAAGTGATTCTCTAAAATTGCTACATTGAAGAGGGCTTCCGGGGCGGTAACGTTCTGGGGGCCTTTTTTCTTGCCGTTATTTCCTTCTCTTTTGTCCTTTGAAACGGTTCTCGACGAACCGGCTAACTCAACGCTTACTCACACACTAACCGGCTTTGTGATCATGTGGATAAGTCACCACGCTATTTGTCACTTGTCCGGCTGTTGTAACGGGCGAGCAGTGCTTCAAGCTCGTCCGCTACGAATGCTGCAAACCCTTGCGAAATATGGTCGGCGAAGGTCAGAACCTGCCTTGCTCCATCTGAATTCAGACGCGCAATTGCTCCAGTGTCTGCGATTTTTCTATCCACGGCAGGCATTGTATTGCGCGTTGGCAGTGCAACAGGCTCCACACGCTTGAGCAATCTTTCGAAGATGCGGTTGAAGCGTGTATTGCTGTCTGCGGTGCTGAAAGGTTCCAGCGTTACCTCATTCAGTGCAATGGCCTGGGCTTCACCGGATTTAAGCAGCTCGGCAAATCTGACCCAGCGCGGCCGGCCAATCTTCGGTGCGGGGCCAATCGCCCGCACGATGGGATAAGGAACCGCGGCCGCAACTTGCAGGAAGCGTGTCATCTCTGCCTTGTCGATCGACAGTGCATCCTGAACAAGTCCACGCTCAAAGCCGCGCTCTACCAGATTTCGCGCGAAGAATGCGCGTTCGATAAAGGAAAGGTCGCGGCGTTCCGTATTTTCCTTGCCCTGAGCAAGAACCAGCTGAACATCGCTGAGCTCGCGGACAATCGCCTGCACTGGCTTGCCAATTCGCTGTGCTGCACGTAACCGGCGATGGCCGTAAGCTGTCTGATAATGACCGGGTCTTTCCGGATGCGGTCGCACAAGAACGGGCACCTGTTGACCATTCTGCTTGATACTCTCAACGAGATTTTCGAAATCCTCATCCAATCCGGCCGCATGGCTGAGACGATCCTCTACAAAAGAGGTCTCAACCAGTCCGGGATCAAGCTCAACGACACGCTCCACACCTTCAAGGCTTTCCTTCAGGCGGCGAGCGTCCTCAATCTCGCGGGACATGCCACCCAGCGAAAGCCCCATGGCCTTTACCGCACCCGATGCAGCGCGCGGTTTCTGCGCCTCGCTTGCAATGTTCGGAGCAGATTGGGGTTCGGCAGGTTTTGGCTCGGGCGCTGGTATGCTTTCCACGGTTCCGAACAGTGCCTTGAGCTGATCCCTGCGGTTATTGCCAGTCATCATCGCATCCCTCACACCGGCCGTTTCCAGGCCTTGTATATGAGGCTCTGGATTTCGGAATTGACGGAAGTCAGCGATTCAATTGCGCGGTCGTAGGTCGCGCGGGTGAAGCTGTCACGGGATACTTCATAAAGCGTTTGCTTGGTGAGCCCCGCATCAGAAAAAGCCGTCGACTTCACCACTGATGAGGTGAGCACCCGATCTCCAAAGAGCGAGCGGAGAAAACCTGCAATTTGCTGCTGCGGGGCATCATTCGGCTCAAAACGCGTAATCAGGTAGCGCATGAAATCAAAATTGAGTTCGCCGCCAGCCTCACGCACAACCGCGAGCAGGTCAGCTGTCATGAACAGAAACTGGCTCATCGAAGCGACATCGAGCATTTGCGGGTGAACTGTCACTAGCACCGATGTTGCGGCGCAAAGGGCCGACAAGGTCAGAAAGCCGAGCTGCGGCGGGCAATCGATGACAACAACATCGTAATCATCGGACACAGTATCGAGTGCGGCCTGAACGCGGGCGAAGAACAATTGCTGCTCAACAGTTTGCGCTGCGCCATGTTGCCGGTCCGCCAGCATTTGCGGCGTCGTATGCTCGAATTCCTGTAACTCCAGATTGCCGGGAATGAGGTCAAGACCATCAAAATAGGTCTTGCAGATTATATCGCGTAGAGGACGACGTTCGCCATCATAGCGGATCGCACCGTAAAGTGTGTCATTGCCTGTCAGATCCAGCTCTGGCTGGTAGCCGAACAGTGCCGACATGGAGGCCTGCGGATCAAGATCGACGGCAAGGACACGAAAACCCGACATTGCCAGATGCTGCGCAAGGTGCGCGCTTGTCGTGGTTTTGCCTGAGCCACCCTTGAAATTGGTTACGGCGATAACCTGCATGTGTTCTTCGGCAGAGGGATCGCGATGCGGCAGATAAGTCTTCGCTTTTGCGCCACCGGCTTCGGCCAGATGACGGCGCAATGCGTTTATCTCGGCCAGTGTGTAAAGTCTGCGTCCACCGCTACCTGTCTCCGGCTGTGGTCCCTCGCCTGCAATCGAAAGCTGACGCAGATAGCCATCGGATACGCCAATAAGCTTTGCAGCCTCGCCGCTGGTGAATTTGCGCAAGGTCTTTAGAGCTGTAGGCGGAAACAGCCGGTTTCGCATGGCCTGAAGCTGCGCCGAAAGCATTTCCGCATCCGCAGCAATGGCTCTGTCTGCCGGCAAGGCAACAGGCAAAGAGACATCAGCCGCCAAAGACGTGCTCGGTTGATTTGCCTGTGCTGCGTGCATCATAGTCAAGTCGATATCCTGTGCGCTCGTTAGATTGTCTGTCGGCGCACAAGCAACATGCGCCGATTCGACATAAAAACCAAAGGGGTAACGCCAGACAGAGAAATAACGTTGTAAGCCGGCACTAACACTGCGAAAGCTTGGTAACGTTTATTTTGCCGCAAACCCCTCAAAACCGTAACCAAGGTGCTGAAATATACGAGTCGCGTCAAGAACTTTATAGTTAACGGAAATTAACCAATAAGGCAGCCCGCATTTGCGCGCTCTGCAGGATATCCCCATAGGGCACAAATGAGCCTAGAGATGTGCGGATCGTGGGTTCGATTTGCGGAATTCCCGCGGAGTGCTGGCAAAACGGCGGCGAAACATCCTGCTGAAATGCGAAGAGTCAGCGAAGCCACATTCTATCGCGATAGTTGTGAAAGATTTGTCGGTGTTCTGGATCAGCTGTCTCGCCAGCGATAATCGCATGTCTATGAAAGCCGCCTGCGGCGAGTTCCCCAAGGCGCGCCTGAAATGCCTTTCAAGCCGCCGCTTGGTGACACCCAGATGCTTGGCGATCTGATCAACAGAGATCGGTGAATCGAGGCTCTGCTGGGCCAAAAGCAATGCTTTGCGAACAAGAACATCGTTCGTGCTCAAATCAAGCACTGGGCTTGGCTGAGGCGTCTCTTCCACCTCGGCTTCGTTAATCATCATTATGCGCAAGCTCTTGGTGGCTGGCTTCCTGCCAATATGTCGCTCAACAAGAAAGGCTGCCAGATGCGCAGAACTTGCTCCACCCGGACAGGTCAGGCGATCACGATCAACGATGAATATCTGGTCCGAAACAGGCTGGAGGCCATCGAACTGCTCCAGAAAATCTGCATGGTGAAACCAGCTGACGCAACAGCGATAACCATCCATCAGCCCGGCGTGATGCAAAATGAATGCGCCAGTACAGACACCGATAAGCGGCACTTTCAATGCCGCAGCCCGCTGGAGATAACGTACATATTCGGGATCAAGATTGTGGATTTCGCCAATAATCCCGCCCACGACTGCGATGTAATCAAACTTGCCCGGGTCCCCCAGTCGCTCATTGGGTTCAACCATCACACCGCTGCTGGAGGCAAGGGGATGCATGGAATGCGACAGGACACTCCACTCGCAGCGGATCGGGCGGCTACGATCCCCCTCATCGGCCGCCAGCCTCAGAACATCAATAAAATTGGCAAATGCATTTAACGTGAAGCGGCGCGCGAGAATGAAACCAACAGATAGCGTTGGTGCATCCGAGGGCTTTCGGGCATCTTTCATTGACCAGCGCTCGCGCATGGATACCCTTCTCACTGGTCGCTTACATAACATCCATTTGACGCACTCATTCTGTTCGAGTGCGAAAATCCAGCAACGTGTTTACGAGTTTTTTCGGTCGCGGCCAAGTTGCGGGATGCATCATGATACCAATATACGCCGCTTTCATCTTGCTTGGCCCGATATGGGGATGAAATTTCATCTACATGAATCGGCCGCTAACCTCATCAGCGCTGAGCAGATCGTGTTTTTACGAGTGTTTTTCGGGTTTCTGCCAATTGCCTTCTCGGCTTGACGCAAGTGCGCCATCAGATCGGCCGGCAGTACCTACTTCATGCGACAATCAATCATTCCAAACGATGACCGTCTTTCGCTGAAAACATATGCAGCGCTTCTGTTTTGAACCCGATTTTGACACCGGAACCGGCTTGCAATGCCAACCGCTCACGGAACAATCCTGTTATGGGATTATCCGCGAGTTGAACGGTGATCTGGGTTTCATGCCCCATTGGCTCGACCAGCAGAACTTGTGCCGCAAGGCCGCCTTCTTCAACCGTAAGGTGTTCGGGCCTGATCCCGACTGTCACATCGTCGCCGATATATTTTTTTGCTTTTTCCGGAAGAGGTATGGTGATGCCGGAAACGGCGAGACCATCCGCATGCACTTTTCCGGAGATGAAGTTCATTGCGGGTGAGCCGATGAATCCCGCTACGAACCTGTTTGCCGGACGATCATATAGCTCCAAAGGCGTGCCTGATTGTTCTATCCGACCGGCGTTCAAAACCACGATTTTATCAGCCATCGTCATGGCCTCCACCTGATCATGGGTAACGTAGATCATGGTGGTTCTCAGTTTGTCGTGCAGCGCTTTAATTTCGCCGCGCATGACCACGCGCAACTTTGCGTCGAGATTTGACAGCGGTTCATCAAACAGGAACACCTGCGGGCTTCGCACGATAGCTCTTCCCATTGCTACACGCTGACGCTGTCCACCCGACAGCTGGCGCGGATAGCGGTCAAGCAATGGTGTCAGGCCAAGTATGCCTGCCGCCCAATTGACCCGTTCCGATATTTCGGACTTGCTGGTGCCTCGGTGCTCCAACGAAAAGCCCATATTGGTGGCGACAGTCATGTGCGGGTACAGTGCATAGTTCTGGAAAACCATCGCGATGTCCCTGTCTTTCGGATCGATGTCATTGACGACACGCCCTCCAATGGCAACCTCGCCGGAGGAGATTGTCTCCAGCCCCGCCACCATGCGCAAAAGGGTTGATTTCCCGCAACCGGACGGGCCAACCAGAACGACGAACTGACCATCCTCAATATCAAGATCAATACCGTGTATGATATCGACATTGCCGTAGGATTTGCGGGTATTGGTGAGGGTAACTTCAGCCATGAGATATCTATCCGTTTTCAGCCCTTGAGGCCGGTATGCGCCAGGCCTTCAACGAAATGCTTCTGCGCTATGATGAAAACAATGAGCACCGGCAATGCAGTCAGCGTTGCGGCAGCCAGTTGGATGTTCCACATGGGCCCGCCATAGGCATCGGTAAACTGCGTAAGCGCCTGCGGCAGTGTGAATTTGTCTGCGCTGGACAGGAATACTATCGGCTCAAGATAGAGATTCCAGCTGTGCAGGAATGTGAATATGGCAACTGATGCAAGCGCGGGACGAGACAGCGGTAAGGCGATCTTTGTAAAAATCTTGAACCGACTGAGACCATCCACGCGGGCTGCTTCTTCCAGTTCAGCCGGAAGTGAAATGAAAAACTGGCGCATGACAAACGTTGCGAACACGCTGGGCGCTCCAAATATCGGAACAAGGATCAAAGGCCAGTGTGTGTTGACCATTCCGAGTTTCAGGAACAGCTGGAACAGGGGAACGATGGTGACTTCTGACGGTATCAGCAGGCCCAAAAGCACGACCATGAAAATGGCATTGGCAAAGGGAAAACGGATGCGGGCAAACGCATAACCGGCCATCGAAGATATGCCCATTGTGCCAACGGTCACAATCGCAGCAATATAGGCCGAATTCCAGTATTGCTTTGCAAATGGTTGCAGAGTGAACACTTGGCCATAGGTGGTGAAATCCCAGGAATCCGGTATCAGCCGCGGCGGAAAAGCGAAAATCTCGCTCACGGGTTTGAATGAGGATGTCACCATCCACCATGTCGGGAAAACAAAGGGAATGAGGAGCACGCACATCGCTCCATAGACCATGACCTTAGCGCGCGGGGACAATTCAGCTTTCATAGAAAACCATCCTTTTGCGCAATTGCCATTGGGCAAAAGTCAGGACCGCGACGATCACGAAAAGCATGATCGACAAGGTGGAACCATAACCGAAAAAGTGAAACTGGAACGCCTGCTGGTAAAGATAATAGACTAGCACGGTCGTCGAAACACCCGGCCCACCTTGGGTGAGCACGGCGATCTGAGCAAATACCTGCAAGGAACCAACAATCGTTATGATGGAGGTCAGCAGGATAGTTGGACTGATCATGGGCAGCATAATGCGGCGGAACTGCTTGAAGGAAGATGCACCATCGATGCGGGCAGCTTCGTAAAGCTCGTTCGGAACACCCTGCAACGCCGCAAGAAACAGGATCATATTGAGCCCAACATTTTTGAAAACCTGAACCACAATCACCGAAATCATCGCCGTGACAGGCTCCCGCAACCAGTTAGGCCCCTCTATGCCGACTGTCAGCAGCATGCCATTAATGCCACCGTTCTTCTGGAGCAGAAACCCCCAGACAATGGTCCAGGCCACCAAAGAAACGACCACTGGAGAAAAGAACAGGGTCCGGAATACAGCGATACCTCTGAGTTTCTGGTTGAGAAGCACCGCCAGAAGAAGCGCCAGACTCATGTTGAGAACAACCAGACCGAATGAGAAGAGTGCTGTCGCCCCCAAAACCGATGGAAGCGACGAGTCTTCAAGCAGCATCCGGTAATTTTGTGCCCCGGTATAGGTGAAGGTATTGGCGAGCACATTCCACTCATGCAGCGAATACCAAAAGACGAGGCAGAGCGGCAAAAGCACAAATGCAATGATACCGATAAGTTGCGGCGCAATGAACAGATAACCGGCCAGGCTATCGCGGCGGGCCATGGTCCAGAACTGGGATGCGTGCCTTGCACTCATGCTATTGTCTAGCGCTTCAAAAGCGGGCTGATCTGCCCGCAGATTTTCTGTGTCGCGGCGGCAATGTCCGTTTGCGGAGTCCATATACTATCGAGTCCGGCACGAACCATTTGTTGGATTTGCGCAAAGCCGGTATGCCCCGGAATGACCTTGCCGGTCGAGATTCCAGCGATCACCACCTTATCCAGTTGCTCCTGCGACAGGAGTGGATTGGTTTTCTTCAGTGTTTCCGCGTTCAACAGGGATTTGCGTGCTGAGGGAAAGAACTGCGCCAACTTTGCCGAGTTTTCAGGATTGGTCATATAGCCGACGAAATCTGCAGCAATGTCCGCATGAGCACTCGACTGCATGACGCCGATACCCGCCTGCCCTATCAGGGCATATTCTCCGGCTGGACCTGTTGGCAAAGGCACGAGATCCCACTCGAAACCATTCTGTTTTGGCAGCAGGGACGCGCGACTGATCTGTGTGATTGTCATCGCCGCATCGCCAGCAAAGAAGTCCATATTCTCGCCGGGACCTGGCATGGCCTTGTTTTTGAAAACAGCATCATGAATGAATGACAAGGCATCAGTCATGGGCTTTTCACCAAAGGTGCAATTCTTGCCATCCTCACTCCACGGTGAGGCCCCCCAGCCATTCCATATGGCAGCAAGATTTTGCCAGTTCTGATAATTGAAATCCCGGACGATAAGCCCGCCCTTGCCCGTTTTACCTACAGCAGAAGCTGTTTCGATGGCCTTTTCCCAAGTCCATTCGCCGGATTTGATCAATTCGGCAGGGGTCTTTGCTCCTGCTTTGCGAATGAGATCATTATTTGCAAATACCGCGAAGGGTGATGTTGAAAATGGATAGGCGTAGAGCTTGCCATCCTTGGACCAGCGTTCAGTAGCACCAGAACTGACTTCATCAAGATTATAGCCTTTAAGGGCAGCGAGCTTGTCACCCAAGGGATAGAGAGCGCCGGAGCTGACAAAGTCATAGGCGGTGGTCTCGAAAATCCACGCCATGTCAGGTGCATTGCCACCGGCGATCTGTGTTGTCAGTGCAGTGGTATAAGTCTCGAATGGCAGTGACTCATAGGTTACGGTCACATTTGGATGAGTTTGTTTGAAACCTGCCGCCATATCGTTGAAAAGCTTCAGGTGCGCCTCATTGGCGCTCCAGATCGTCATGCGAAGCTTTACGGCGTTCTGCGCTGATGCATTGCCAAAAACCGTAAGCGAAAGACCAATTGCCAATGCAGCGACGCATGATTTGAGACTGATATGGTTAGACATGTTTCCTCCCCTTCTTTTTTAGTAGGCTTGTATATCCGGCCAGCGCATCTCGATCCCCTCCCGGGAAAGTTGCGACTGGAAGTCCGACAGATGATCATCATTCTCCTGAACCTGATGAGGCGTCAGGCTATGGTTGAGGCAATGAGCAGCCAGCATTCCGGCGACCTCGCCTACATTCCACTCGACCGGATGCAGCCGGTAGCAACCATTGGTTATGTGGGTTGTGCCAATGTTCTTGCCTGCAGGCAGGATGTTTTTCATACGTTGGGGCAGAAGCGCGCCCAAGGGTATTTCAAACGGGCATGACGGCACGTCAATGTAGTTATCGCCCCCAGTCGACGGGTGAAGATCAATGCGATACATGCCGACGCCAATGCTGTCGCGATAGTTGACCGCGCCTTTTTCCCCTCGGACTGCGAAAGAAAGATCCTGCTCGACAATGCGCGTAACAGGTTTGATGCGGCGGCTTTCCCGAATATAGGGAGCCATTGCAAGTCCGTGACTGGTTCCGGTAACATCACCGCGCAACCGCAGCCCGCGAAATCCATTACCGCCTTCCGCCCGCGGGGCTTCGGTCTGAAGCCAATAGAATACGGAATAGGAAAGGTCGGCTGCAGCCTTCAGATGACGTGCCTTTTCTGCTTCCGGCACATCAATGACCGACCCCTCCAGATAATCGATCATGGGCCAGTTCACGAGACATATATCTGACTGATAACTTCCCGGAAGAAAGTTTTGCCTCGCCGCTATACGGCGGAATGTCCAGAGATTTTCATCCCCACCACCCTTGCGTTGATCTGCATCAACAAGCAGTGGATCATCATCCGGATTAGGTGTGAAGCTCCGCTCGGTGATCTCCAGCGTACGCGGATGCGGAGCCTTGAATCCGAGCAAAGGTCCACCCCAGAAATGAGGTTGGTATTGCCGCCAGAAATCATAGTTTTCCGGTTTATCTATCGTCTGGTCACCATCTATGTGATCAATGGCAAAGCAGACGGAGATAGCCTGAACATTGTCCGGCTGGGCTTCGCTGGCAGCACTTGGCTCACCGGTATCATTCTGACTCTCAAAGCCGGTGACATATTCGGTGCCGGTCAATGGCAGGACATCACCCAATTCCGTGGCGTCGATGATGTAGCGGGCAGTGACTGTCAGCTCTTCCGCATTGTCCCGATGGCGCAGTGTTACCGAGCGAACCACATCGCCATCAACACTTGCCGCTATTGGCAGGTAAGGCTGCAAAACTGTCAATTTTCCGCTGCCACGATAGGGCAAGAGCATGGCTTCAAGTACGGCAAGACCGACACGCGGTTCGGCGCATAGGCGGCTAACCCACCCGGCACCCGGATTAAGATCGTGCCAGGCACGGCTACCTTCATTGAGAGGATAATGATCACGGTAATATTGACGGATTCCGTCGCGCAATTTCCTATAAGAACGGGTCACGCCAAACTGTTCGACCCAGCTATGCTCATCCGGCGGCACTGCCTGACTGGTAAGCTGTCCGCCTATCCAGTCGAACTCCTCGCTCATGACGACGGTACGCCCCGCGCGCAGCGCTCCTAAAGCTGCAGCGACACCGCCGAGCCCACCGCCTACCACAAGGATATCTGCTTTCAGTTCTTTCATGCTTATCAATTCCGTCTTGATTTTACAGGGCCGAGAGTTTCACCCTCGAGAGGTTCGCACGGTAGAAGGACCTGCCGGACCGGGTCGGAAGTTTCGATCCTGCCGATCAGCATGGCTGTGGCCTGCCGGCCCATTTCTTCTCTGGGAATATTGAAGGACGCGAACTGTATGGTGGTACGTTCGGGGCGAATGTGACTGCCAAGAACCACAAACGACATGTCGGCCGGTATCGACAATCCGCGCTGCCGTGCCACTGTCTCGACCTTGATCGCATCAGCAAGTTCTACAAAAAACACAGCCGTGCTGTCGCTGGCAATCAGCGCCTCCAGAATATCATGCGGCGGCTGACCGGCATGGGGAATATGCAGGACAAGCTCGGCGTCATTCTCAAGCGCATCAGAAAAACCTTTCCAGCGATCGGTCACCGATTCTGCCGGGCCCTTTGGTCCGACATAAGCCAAACGGGAATGACCAAGTGCTCTCGCTTTTCCAACAAGTGTTTTCGTCGCATCCGCATACCCGCCGCCGACATATGGCACCTTACCGCCCGCGTTTTCGCGGCGCCCTACAGCAACAAAAGGATATTCGCCCTGCACAAGTTGTTTGAGTTCAGTGCGATTGAACTGCCTGCCGAGCACAAGGCAACCATCGGCCAAACGCAATCGGTTACCGTCACCGAAGATTTCCCTTTTCTCGCCAATACCGGCGCTGGTCAGCAAAAGCAGATCATAGTTCTGTCGCTGTGCTTCCTCCTCTATACCGAGAAGAAAGGGCGCGAAGAAATCCGCCTGAGCGCTTGGGAAAGCCGGCTCATAGGTGAAAACGCCGAGTATTCGATTGAGACCTTTCGCCATGCGCCGGGCGATGGGATCAGCGACATAACCAGTCTCGCGAATGATCTTGAGTATGCGTTCGCGTGTTTCGCCCGGAATGCGCGTAGCAGCAGCCTGAGCATCGTTCAGCACAAGCGAGACTGTGGCTTGGCTTACACCAGCCAGCTTGGCGATATCGTGCTGCGTCAATCGTCTTGCCGAACTCAATCCATCGCTCCCCAATTTGCTAATACGTATTAGCGCTAATGCGTATTAGCAAACAACTTAAACGGGAGTCAACCGACCTTCGCGATGTTTTGGGTTATCGTAAGTGAGGGGCACAACACCGACCTGCCCCATCGAGGCGGCGACGACTTCTGACTTGCGGCTAACTCAGAACTGTTAGATCAGTGCTGCCAACTAAGCTTTCACGCCGTTGAAAATTGTCCCAAGCTTCATGTGCCTGTTCACGTCCTTGTAGAGCAGATAGCGGAATGGCTCAGGTCCACCAGCGTAACAAGCCTGCGGACAGAAGGCACGCAACCACATGAAATCACCAGCTTCGACCTCAACCCAATCCTGATTGAGGCGATAGACAGCTTTGCCCTGAATAACGTAGAGCCCATGCTCCATGACGTGGGTTTCAGCGAAAGGAATGACGGCTCCGGGTTTTAGCGTAACAATGGTGACATGCATGTCGTGACGCATGTCTGCAGGGTCGACAAAACGCGTTGTTGCCCATCCACCATCAGTATCAGGCATGACAGTCGGAGCGATATCGTTCTCGTTGAGGATCAGTGGTGGCGGAGTTTCAATTCCTTCTACCGCCTCATAGGCTTTACGTATCCAGTGAAAACGAACGTGAGCGTCTGTTGCATTCAAAACCTTCCAGTCAGTAGCGGGCGGAATGAACGCATAGCCACCAGGCTGCAAGATATGGGCCTGACCTGCAATCGTCAGTCGCAACTCGCCCTCTACGACAAAAAGCACTCCCTCAGCCTTTGGGTCGAGCTCGGGACGAGTGCTTCCGCCTCCGGGTGCAACCTCCATAATATACTGCGAAAAAGTCTCGGCGAATCCTGAAAGAGGCCGGGCAATGATCCAGCAACGTGTCTTCTCCCAGAACGGCAGAGGACTCGTTACGATGTCCTGCATGACCCCTTTCGGAATCACTGCATAGGCGGTGGTGAATACAGCACGACCCGTAAGAAGCTGACTTTGCGCAGGATGTCCGCCTTGCGGTGCATAATATGGATTTTTGGACATGGCGGACTCCTCAGCTGGGTAGAATATTTCGTCGGTCCAATCTTGCTACTGGACTTCATATGTCAAGCGGCGCGAACCATGGAATTTAAGGGCAAGGCAGACCGGGGCAGATTATGGATGCTTGTGTATAGGGTCCACCCAATAGACCTCTTCCGGCGTTTCGACAGGATCGATGTCTGTTATGTTCACCACAACAGCTTCATTGTCAGACCTGACCAGTACGCATTCCAACGGTTGCAGCGGATCCGCATTGATTTCCTGATGGGGTACAAATGGCGGAACGTAGATAAAGTCGCCGGGCTCTGCTTCCGCGACATATTCAAGATTCTCGCCCCAGCGCATGCGCGCTTTGCCACGCACGACAAAAATGACACTTTCCAGTTCTCCATGATGATGGACGCCGGTTTTTGCATTCGGGGCAATTGTAACAGTACCTGCCCAGATTTTCTGAGCACCGACGCGGGCATGGTTGATTGCAGCCTGACGAAACATGCCAGGTGTTTGTGGAGTATTGGAATCCAGCCTGTCACCCTTGATTACCCGAACACCATCCTCTTTCCATCGGTGTGAATGCTCATGATCGTGTGACATTTTCTTCTCCCTTTATAACCTGCAACCTTTCGGCAAAGCATAGGCTCGGCATGTATCCGAAGCCAGACCAGCTTGATTAAAGTTTGCATGTCTCTTTACACTACCGAACAAGTCGACTTACAGTGACTCATGACGTTTCGAGCATGCTCAACACACAAATCAGTCGGTTTCCAACCTGCGGAGGACGTGAGATGTCAGGGAATCATTTGATAGTAGGGCTTTCAACACGCCCGCAAATCGGGTCAAAGACCAGCGCGGTCATCCAGAATCTCATCCATTCGGTCGAGGATTCATTCAGTCTGAATTCCGATTGCTTTGAGTTATCCGAGTTAAGCAGCAGCCTGAGAGCTGCTTCTTTCAGAACAGAACTTGGCGGCCTCGCCAAAGATGCACTTGATAAAATCGAGCGGTCTGACCTGCTGATCGTCGGGTTATCTGTTAAAACGCCCACCGGCTATCCGGCCTTACTGCGTTATCTGTTTGAGATGGCGGATCCGGCAGCACTTCGCGGCAAGCCCACGCTTCTGGTAGAGACACATAGCAACAACCCAACTCAACAATGCACCGAGTTGGAGATAGACATGCTTATGCAGTCTTTCGGACTGAACGTTGTATCAAATATCCGCATCTCGTCGAGTGAGTTGCTGCGTGATGTCATTCCTGACGTTGGAAGAACGCAGGAGATGATCGCCACCCTTTACCGGTCAGGTCTCAATCCGGTCAGTGCGGCGCCAGACAATATCAAACAGTTGCATATCCATTGAGCTTGAATCTGGCAGGGTTAGAGCTGCCAGCGCCATACATCGAAGGGCATCCTATAGAATGAGCAGCAATTCCGAGTTTCTTTGGTATATTCCCAATGATGTGAAAGCCGGCCACAGGGGCGACCCTACTGCGGAAAACCACAACAGCCTGGAAACACTGACCGCTCACGCGAAGGCACTGGAAGATCACGGCTGGAAAGGAGCGCTCGTCGGCACTGGCTGGGGCCGACCCGATACATTCACGGTTGCCACCGCGCTCACTGCCCGCACAACGACATTCGAGCCCCTTATCGCAATTCGGCCAGGTTATTGGCGCCCGGCAAATTTTGCATCTGCTGCTGCCACGCTGGATCAGCTTTCCGGTGGCCGGGTCCGGGTGAACATCGTTTCGGGTCTGGACAACCTTGCCGCATATGGTGACAGCGAAGGGGATCAGGCTCACCGCTATGGCCGCACCAAGGAATTCATGCGGCTGGTACGCAGGCTTTGGACCGAAGAGAACGTGACATACAATGGCGAGCATTTCAGTGTCGCCGAATCCACGACTGCACCGCGCATCGAAGCACGTGGAGACAGGCGGCATCCCAAGCTCTATTTTGGAGGCGCATCAGAGGCGGCCGAACGAGTGTCTGCCACAGAGGCTGATGTCCAGCTTTTCTGGGGCGAACCACTTGATGGCGTCCGCGAACGGATTGCGCGCCTAAAGGCTCTGAGTAAAGAACTGGACCGCGATCTTCCGCCACTGGAGTTCGGGTTGCGAATCACCACTCTCGTTCGCGATACGACAGATCAGGCTTGGGCGGATGCCGAAGCCAAGGTTGCCGAAATGGCCAAGAACAAAGCCGCAGGTTGGCAGGACCATCGACAGTCAATTGCCGTTGGCCAGAAACGGTTGACTGATCTGCATGCGAAAGGCGAAATTCTTGACGATAATCTGTATACGGCGCCTGGAAAATATGGTGGTGGAGGCGCGGGCACGACGTGGCTGGTAGGCTCTGCTGCCGATGTCGCAAGCTCACTGCTGAAATATCAGGAACTGGGCATCACCCATTTTGTCCTTTCCGATACACCATACCTGTCCGAGATAAAGCGGCAGGGTAATCAGCTCCTACCGCTACTGGTTCGCTAAACGCAAGCAGCAAGTACTTTCAACAGGCGTGCTGCAAATCAGCTCACCTGATTGAATACCACCATTTTATCATCCGCCATCTCTTCCATTGTCCATGGAATACCACCAATGCCATACCCCGATTGGCGACGGCCGGTGAAAGGCATCCAGTCAGTGCGGAAAGCAGTGTGGTCGTTGATCAAAACGGCTGATGCATCGAGGTGCCGGGCAGCCTTTAACGCTACCGAGATATCGGATGCAAAGACGCTGGCCTGAAAAGCGAAAGGCAGAGAGTTGGCGATACCTATCGCCTTATCAAGATCACTATAGCTATAGATACAGGTCAATGGTCCGAATACTTCGAGTTTGGACACTTTTGCATCGGACGCAGGATTGAGCAGAATTGATGGAAGCAAGGTCGTTTCAGACAAGCGACCGCCGCCAATCTCCGCAGCGCCGCCATCAGTTGCTTCCTTGATCCACGTAGACACGCGATCAGCTTCCTTGGGTAAAATCAACGGGCCAACTTCTGTGTCCTTCAGTATGGGATCACCGACACGCAGAGCAGCAACTTTTTCAGCAAACGCCTCTGTGAATGCAGACAATACTTCCTCATGCACAAAAAGACGCTGGGATGAAACGCAAACCTGACCCGCGTGATAATAGCCGCCTTTGACAATTGTGCCTGTGATCTTTTCGATATCAGCACTACGGTCAACAATAACCGGAGCAGCACCACCATGTTCCAGTGCACATCGTGTTCCCGGCGGAAGCTTGCCTTTCAAATACCAGCCAACCTTTGCCGAACCGATGAAGCTCAGGAACGCGATGCGCGGGTCTGTCGCCAACAGCTCTGCCAGCACATTGTCCTCGGTGATGAGAGTCTGGCACCAACGTTCATCCAGTCCGGCCTCATGGAACAATTTGACCAACTCAATGCATGAAATCGGCGTTGTCGAGGCCGGTTTTATGATGACTGGGCAACCAACCGCAATAGCTGGCGCGATCTGGTGAACGATAAGATTTAGCGGGTGGTTGAACGCTGATATTGCCGCAACGACACCAATCGGCTCTTTGGTGGTGAAAGCCCATCTGTTTCCACTTGCGGCGGTAAGACCCATCGGGATTTCCTTGCCGCCAAAATTGCGCAATTCATCTGCCGCATTAAGCAGACCATCGATTGCCCGCGTGACTTCAATAATGGCATCGGGCAGTGGCTTGCCGCCTTCACGGGCGATCATTAAAGCAAAGCGATCACGATTGGTTTCCAGCAAAGCTGATGTTTTGCGCAGAATGGCCATTCGTTCATGGGTCGGCAACCAACCGGCCTTATCCGCAAATGCTGCAGCCGCCAAATGCAACTTCCGTTCAAGAGCATTCTGATCGTCAGCCGCAAGCTCCTGAATGAGCGCGCGATCAAATGCCTGATAAACCTTCATGGCCGCTGTCATTTCAGGCCTCCAATATTGCTGGCAGTCGTTCACGCAATTCCTTCACAAGTACACGCTCATTTTCCGAATAGTCGATTGGTACATTGACGAGATGGACGCCGCCATCTGCAAAGGCCGTTGCAATGGCTTGCTTGAACTGTCCGATTTCAGTGACGCGTGTTCCTTTGGCGCCGTAGGATTCAGCGTATTTCACAAAATCGGGATTACCAAAAGTCATGCCGAAATCGGGGAATTCATCTACCGCCTGTTTCCAGCGTATCATCCCATATGCGCCGTCCTCGATGATAAGCACAACCAGGTTCAATTTCATGCGTACCGCTGTTTCAAGCTCCTGACTGTTCATCATGAAGCCGCCATCGCCGCAAAC
The DNA here is from genome assembly GCF_000282595.1 of Phyllobacterium sp. YR531. Classification (GTDB taxonomy): domain Bacteria; phylum Pseudomonadota; class Alphaproteobacteria; order Rhizobiales; family Rhizobiaceae; genus Phyllobacterium. The sequence continues at coordinate 266,346 of NZ_AKIZ01000022.1, read as the reverse complement.
CGCCATGACACGGCGCTCCGGGTAGAGCATTGCTGCTGTCATGGCTGAGGGTAGACCGGCCCCCATCGTCGCCAACGCATTGTCGAGAAGCAGCGTGTTGGCCATTCTGGTGCGATAATTTCTGGCAAACCAGATTTTGTACATCCCGTTGTCCAGCGCAAGAATGCCGTCATGCGGCATCACTTCCCTTATGTCATGGACCAGACGCTGAGGCGTAAAGCGGTCTTCGGTTGCACGTGCCGCAATTCTGCTGAGGATACCTTCGCGCAAGTGAAGCAATGCCTGAGCATTCGGCAGCTTTCCTTCGATACGATCTGCCAGTTCCTTGAGTGATGGACCAATATCGCCGATGACTTCCGATTGAGGGAAATAGACCTGCTCTACCGTCGCGGGCAAATAGCCAACGTGAACAACCTTTGGGCCACCTTTGCCCATGATGAAGGGAGGCTTTTCAATCGTATCATGACCTATGGTGATGATCAGATCGGCCTGTTCGATCGCCTCATGAACATAGTCCCGTTCTGAAAGTGCCGCGGTTCCCATATAGAGTTCGGTTCCGCCCGGAACGGTCCCCTTCCCCATCTGGGTCGTGAAGAAAGGAATTTGGGTTCGAACCACAAACTGCGCAATGTCGGAAGTCGACCGGGGACGTGATGCAGCAGCGCCAAACATCAATAATGGTCGTTTCGCTGCGATGATCAGCGATGCCGCGCGATCCAGCGCGATGTCGCCAGCGGTTGGCAACTCTACAGGATGCGGCGCAATCAGCGGAACAGACTCGCACTCTTCCGCGGCAATATCTTCAGGAAGCTCCAGGTGTACCGGGCCGGGCCGCTCTTCCTGTGCGATCCTGAATGCCTCTCTCACTGTGGTCGGAATTGTCTGGGGCGACACAATCTGCCGTGATAGCTTGGTCAAGGGTTTCATCGACGCCACCACATCAACCACCTGAAAACGCGCCTGTCTGGAAGACAATATCCCCTTTTGTCCGGTGATCATGATCATGGGCATCGCGCCCAACAATGCATAGGCCGCACCTGTTGAAAGGTTCAATGCACCCGGTCCAAGCGTGGTCAGGCACACACCGGGCTTACCTGTGAGACGACCATAGGTGGCGGCCATGAAGGCAGCTGCCTGTTCGTGCCTTGTCAGGACAAGCTGGATGGAAGACTTCCGTATCGACTCGACAACATCCAGATTTTCTTCGCCCGGAATGCCGAAAATTCGATCAACGCCTTCATTTTCAAGCGCTGCTACAAGTAGATCGGAACCTTTTGTCATTGGATTTATGCCCATACTGGTTAATGGTAGATCTGTGGAGGGAGCCCGCAAGAGTCGGGCTGTCCACCCAAGATAGGCCGATTTCCCCGGCTGTCCATCCAAACGATCCATCAACCAATAGTGATCTTGAGCATCGCGCATGTTCCAATTGCACGATTACCATGTGTCACTGCGGCATATGAGAACTGCTGCTCACCTCCGGCGACAGGAGGCTGATCTGCGAGCCGTATCACCACTCGGCAAAGCTGCCATCCTCGTGACGCCAGATCGGGTTGCGCCAGCGATGACCTTCCTTGGCACGCTCAGCAACATGGGCTTCATCCACTTCCACGCCCAGTCCGGGTCCTTGGGGAATGCTGACAAAGCCGTTATCATATTGGAAGACATCCTTGTTGCTGATGTAATCCAGAATATCATTGGCCTTGTTGTAATGGATTCCGAGGCTTTGCTCCTGGATGAAGGCATTGTAGCTAACGGCATCAATCTGCAGACAGGCCGCAAGCGCAATAGGACCAAGCGGACAGTGGGGAGCCAATGCCACATCATAGGCTTCAGCCATGGCTGCTATCTTACGGCATTCGGTAATGCCGCCTGCGTGAGACAGGTCCGGTTGGATGATATCAACATAACCTTCGGCAAGTATGCGCTTGAAATCCCAGCGGGAATAGAGACGCTCCCCCAGCGCAATAGGTGTTGAGCAGTGATTGGCGATTTCCTTGAGGGCTTCATAATTCTCGGAAAGAACCGGCTCTTCTATAAACATGAGTTTATACTGATCCAGTTCCTTGGCGAGAACTTTTGCCATTGGCCGGTGGACACGACCATGAAAATCGACACCAATACCGATATGCGGCCCGATGGCTTCCCGAATGGTGGCGATGGTTGCGACCGCCTTGTCAACTTTTTCCCAACTGTCGACGATCTGCATTTCCTCACAGCCATTAAGCTTGATGGCCTTGAAGCCGCGCGCAACCATCTCCGTAGCATTGCGCGCAACATCGGATGGGCGATCCCCGCCAACCCATGAATAGACTTTGATCTTGTCACGGCACTGGCCGCCCAAAAGAGAATGCACAGGCTGTCCAAGAGCTTTGCCCTTGATATCCCAAAGTGCCTGATCAATGCCGGCAAGTGCACTCATGTGAACAGCACCGCCGCGATAAAAACCGCCGCGATACAGGACATTCCAATGATCTTCGATCAGGAACGGATCTTTTCCGATAAGATAATCCGCCAATTCATGAACGGCGGCCTCCGTGGTCAATGCGCGCCCTTCCACAACAGGCTCGCCCCAGCCAACAACCCCTTCATCGGTTTCTATCTTTAAAAACAGCCAACGGGGCGGCACGATATATGTCGTAAACTTGGTAATCTTCATATGCCTGTACTTTCAGTATTCAATTATACCTGACGCGCCCTGCTTTCCTGCAGGGCAGATGACAAATCCCGGGCTGCAAGATCCAGCAAGCGGCCAGAGCACGCGCGTGCTGCTAACCGGTCACGCATCCGCAATGCTTCAACAAGCTGACCATGGGCAGCAATAGCTTCATCGCGGGTTTCTACCGCCTCGTTGGATGCCTGGAGGGAATATTTGAGCGCCGCATGGATAATACCGGAGAGCTGGCGGAACACCTGATTGTGGCTGGCTTTGAGAAGTGTAACGTGGAAGGCGACATCCGCATCGGTAAACCTTTGAATGTCGCCCTCGCTGTCACGCATTCCCTGCCATGCTTTTTCAAGATCGGCTATCTCTTGAGCCGTTGCCCTTTCGGCGGCCAGCTCCGCAGCAACCGGCTCAACGGTGCGGCGTGCTTCGAGGATACATCCCAGAAGATCGAAACTGGCAATATGCGGCCCCATCCATTCCAACACTTGCTGGTCTAGAATATTCCAATCGTCCTTGTCGCAAACAGTGGTGCCGACGCGGGGCTTGCCACGCACCAACCCCTTCGACTCAAGAGTTTTCAAGGATTCCCGTATAACAGTGCGGCTGACACCATATTCTGCGCACAGATCGTTCTCGCGCGGGAGAATCGTTCCCGAAGGGTAACGGTCAGCACAAATTTCCATTGCAATAGCAGCCGTCACATTTTTCTGAACGCGAGGTCGCCGCACGGTGCCGTCAGCACCAGTCTCTCTGAGAATTGTTGGCTCCACCCTGCCCTCCGATCCGGCACAGCACCCGCTGTAAATGCCGCAAGCTTGTAAGAATCTCCACCATTGCTGGCGGCAACCTGTCCTACCATTCCAGCAGCTATCTCACTACTATCTCAATCATCATACATTGGCAATTGACTAGTATGATGATTTAACTTAACCATTGTCGTGCTGCAGGGAGCAGCCAATATTTTTGGGAGAGAGATATGCGCTTTTTGAGAGCAGCCGTATTAGCTGGCACAGTTGCCGTTATGGCAGCAGGCAGTGCTTTCGCCGCGGACGTAAAAATAGGTTTCATCGTCAAACAACCTGAGGAACCATGGTTTCAGGACGAATGGAAATTTGCAGATGTGGCTGCGAAGGAAAAAGGGTTCACACTCGTCAAGATCGGCGCGGAAGACGGAGAAAAGGTTCAGTCCGCTATCGACAATCTTGGCGCCCAGGGAGCCCAGGGTTTCATTATCTGTACTCCTGACGTGAAGCTTGGGCCGGGCATCGTTGCAAAAGCAACGGCTAACGAGCTCAAGATGATGACCGTGGATGACCGGCTCGTTGGCGCTGATGGTGAGCCACTTGCCGATGTGCCACATATGGGTATTTCCGCGACCAAGATCGGCGAGGCGGTCGGCCAGGCAATGGTGGACGAAATCAAGAAGCGTGGCTGGGACATCAACAGCGTAGGTGCAATCCGGGTATCGTATGATCAACTGCCAACCGCAGTGGACCGGGTCGAGGGTGCGCTCTCTGTTCTCAAGGCTGCCGGTTTCCCGCAAGCCAATATTTTCGATGCTCCGCAGGCCAAGACCGACACTGAAGCAGCGCTCAACGCAGCAACTGTCGTTCTTAACAAGAATGCCGGTATCAAGCACTGGGTTGCTGTTGGCTTGAATGATGAATCAGTATTAGGGGCCGTTCGGGCAACCGAAAGTGTCGGCATTCCAGCCGATGGGGTTATCGGAATTGGAATCGGTGGAGCAGAATCTGCAATCAACGAGTTCAAGAAGCCAACTCCGACAGGTTTCTTTGGCACGGTTATCATCTCGCCAAAACGTCATGGTTATGAAACCGCCCTCAACATGTTTGAGTGGATTGCGAATGACAAAGAACCGGAAAAACTGACCCTGACAGCTGGCCAGCTTGCTTTGCGCGGTAATTATGCCGAAGTGCGCAAGGAACTCGGGATCGAGTAAAGCTCAACATCAAGCGACAGGCTGATCGGCCTGTCGCCTTGCTCTTGTCAGCACGCATGACTTGAAAGGTTGGCCGATCATGGCATCTTTCCTTGAATTCAAAAACATCAGCAAAGGATATCCGGGCGTACAGGCACTGTCGGATATTTCATTCGCTGTCGAAAAAGGTGCTGTGCACGGCCTTATGGGCGAAAACGGCGCAGGCAAATCTACACTGATCCGCATACTTTCCGGCGATCAATCGGCGGATAGTGGCGAGATATGGATTGATGGGTCTTTGCAAGGCTATACATCTGCCCGCGATGCTTTCAATGCAGGTGTCATCGTCATCCATCAGGAATTGCAGCTCGTTGCCGAATTGACCGTAGCTGAAAATCTTTGGCTTGGCAGATTTCCGGCCCGCGCAGGCATGATTGATTTCAAAAAGCTTGTCTTTGAGGTTTCCGAAAAGCTCCAAGCTATTGGTATCGAGGTCGATCCCAATATAAAAGTTGCAAACCTTTCAATTGGCCAACGGCAGATGGTCGAAATAGCCAAAGCGGTAATGCTGGACGCACGCATTATCGCTCTGGACGAACCAACTTCATCGCTTTCTTCACGGGAAAGCGAAATCCTGTTCTCGCTGATCGACCGCCTGAAGGCACAAGGCAAAATCATTCTTTACATCTCGCACAGGCTGGATGAGGTATTTCGCCTTTGCGACAGTCTGACTGTTTTGCGAGATGGCAAACTTGCTGCGCATCATAGCAGTCTTGAAGGCGTGACACGTGACCGCGTCATTACAGAAATGGTTGGCCGCGAGATCAGCAATATCTGGGGATGGCGTTCCCGCCAGATCGGACAGACCCGATTGAAGGTTGATCAGCTCAGCGGGCGAATACTACCTCAGCCAATCAGTTTCGACGTTAAATCCGGAGAGATTCTCGGTTTCTTCGGTCTCATAGGAGCAGGTCGCTCGGAAATGACCCGGCTGCTTTATGGTGCAGACAATCGCCGCTCAGGCACTGTTTCAGTGGATGGTGTAATTGTCCCGCCCAACGATCCGAGGCACTCCATTGAAGCAGGTATCGTGCTTTGTCCGGAAGACCGCAAATTCGATGGAATTATCCAAGGACGTTCCATTGAGGAGAACATCGCTGTTTCCTCCCGCCGTCACTTTTCCCCGTTTGGAATACTTCGCCTGAGCCAGGAAGCAAAGCTAGCTGATACATTTATCCAGAAGCTGCGCATACGCACGCCGTCGCGAAAACAGGATATAATCAACCTTTCTGGGGGAAATCAGCAAAAGGTTATCCTTGGTCGATGGTTGTCCGAGCAGGGCGTTAAAGTGCTGGTCATAGACGAGCCAACGCGGGGCATCGATGTCGGAGCCAAGGCGGAAATTTACAATATTCTCTATGAACTCGCTGAAAGCGGCATTGCGATAATCGTCATCTCTAGTGAACTACCTGAGGTGATGGGTATCAGCGACAGGATAGCGGTGATGTGCAACGGGCGCATCGCTGCACAATATGAGCGCGAAATGTTCGACGACCGGAAAATCCTCGCCGCAGCACTGCCTGACAAGACAGTTGCCGTCGCCTGACCTAATTTGAAAAGGCTTGATATGAATACGTCCCTTAAAAAAATCCTGCTCGGCGAACAGGGCCTGGTGGTAATATTTGTTCTGGCTTTTGCGATCGTTGCGGTCTTCGTTCCGAATTTTCTGACTGAACGTAATATGCTTGGTTTGCTGCAGTCGGTTGTTACAATTGGCATTGTCGCCTGTACGATGATGCTCTGTCTCGCTTCACGGGATTTCGATCTCTCCGTTGGTTCCACGGTTGCATTTTCTGGGATGATTGCAGTCATGGCATCGAACGCAACTGGTTCGATATTGCTCGGCCTTATCGCAGCGCTCATATGCGGATCACTGGTTGGCCTGATCAATGGCGTGGTTATTGCGCGGTTTCGCATCAATGCATTGATCACCACGCTGGCCACGATGCAGATCGTGCGCGGATTTGCCTTGATTTCATCTGATGGCCGAGCAGTCGGCATCAATGACCCAAATTTCTACCAGCTTGCCCTTTCGAAGTTTCTGGGTGTACCCACTCCAATCTGGGTGATGCTGGTTCTGTTCATTGCATTCGGATTCATCCTGAACCGGACAGTTTTCGGGAAGAACATTCTTGCCATGGGCGGCAATCCGGAAGCTTCGCGGCTGGCGGGCGTCAATGTTGTATCGATGCGCATCTGGATTTTTGCCCTTCAAGGCCTTGTATGCGCTATCGCCGGAATACTCTTGGCTTCACGCATTACATCAGGCCAGCCGAATGCCGCCACAGGCCTCGAATTATCCGTGATTTCCGCATGCGTTCTGGGCGGTGTATCGCTTGCAGGCGGTCGAGCCGCAATGACGGGTGTCATCGTTGGCGTTCTGATCATGGGCATTGCTGAAAATGTTATGAACCTGTTGAACATTCAGGCCTTCTATCAATATGTCGTGCGCGGATTGATCTTGCTGCTCGCGGTTCTGCTCGACAATTTGAGGTCCGGCGCTGCGGGCCGCAAGGGCTGATGCTTCGTTTATGCAATGAGGTGCTGGACGTTGAGATCAGTCTGAATGGCGGGGGTGTGACACGCGCAAACTATCGTGGGAAACCTTTTCTGTATCCAACACCCGTTGCATGCTTTCCTTTTGTGCCATTTGGCAATCGGGTAGCGGAGAACCAGTTTTACTTTCAAGAACGCAGATATGGGTTCACCGCAAACACGGCCACTGACACTCTCTATCTGCATGGCGATGGCTGGCAGGGAGCTTGGGTTCCCGTTCGGCAAACCGAAACCAGCATCGTCTTGACTTACGAACAGGGATCATCACCTCAGACGCCTTATCGCTACCTTGCCGAACAGACCATTTCAATTGATCGAAACATTCTTTCCTTGAGTCTGAAAATCGAAAACAAAGGCGAATTTGCGCTACCATTCGGACTTGGATTTCATCCGTTCTTCCCAAGAACCCCGAAGACACTTTTGCGGGCATTTGCACAGACTTTCTGGAGCGAAACAACTGGCCATCTGCCCGATAAGCCGGGGGCAGTTCCCGCAGATTTGGACTTTGACATTCTGAAAACCCTGCCTGATCGCTGGATCAATAATGCGTTCGCGGAGTGGGACGGAATCGCCCGGATAATCTGGCCAGAACTCCAGATGAGAGCGGAACTTGCAGCTGATCGCATATTCTCGCATTACATGATTTATGCTCCGCAACGCGAGGCTGATTTCTTTTGCTTTGAGCCGATGACCCATTTGCCCAACGGACATAATATGAGTGACCTTGGTGGTATGACTGTATTGCAACCTGGCCAGCAAATGGCCGGAAGCTTCCAAATACAAATTGAAGAAACAAGAAGGTAAGAACCATGGTGGGCCGGTTGTCTGAAAAGAACATCATGATAACAGGGGCCGCTCAGGGTATTGGCTATGCGATAGCGCAAGCCTGCATCAAGGAAGGAGCGAGCCTGCTTCTGATTGATACGGATGGACCTCTGCTAAAAGAAGCCATATCCCGACTGCCTACCAACGAATCGAAAGTCGTCTGGGTCGTTGCCAGCATTACCGATGAGGCGCTCATAGTGGATGCCGTAAGCCACGCAGCAAAGACCATTGGACCAATCAACGCATTAATCAACAACGCGGGAATAAATGTCTTCAACGAGCCGCTCGCCACAAGCGATGAGGAGTGGCAGCGCTGTTTTGACATTAATCTGAGGGGCGCTTGGAACTGCAGCAAAGCTGTTTTGCCCAATATGATCGCCAATGGTGGCGGCACAATTTTGAACATCGCTTCAACACATGCCTTCACCATTATTCCGGGTACATTTCCCTACCCTCTTGCCAAACATGCTCTGCTTGGAATGACGAAGTCATTAGGGATTGAATATGCCTCCAAAGGAATCCGCGTCAACGCATTGGCTCCGGGATATGTCGCGACCCAAAAGGTGATTGATTACTGGAATTCGTTTGCCGACCCCGAAGCTGCGAAAGCCAAGACAATGGCACTGCATCCCGGAGGGCGGATTGCCACTCCCGAAGAGATCGCATTGGCTGCGGTCTTTATGATATCGGACGAGTGTCCCTTCATGAACGCGACCTGCCTCACGATAGATGGCGGGTTAAGCGTTCAGCAACACGCCTGAATCAGGCATCAATCGAACTTGCAGAATTATGCCCGCTCAACCGCAGGCTGTTTTTGCACGCGGCGATGAATCCCGTGCTTGTTTGCCATGCTTTGCAACATCTTCTCGGTAGCAAATGGGAACTCGCGGCGAAGCTCCATCCATGACGATCGGGGAAACAGATCAGACAGGCGCACAATTTCCTGCATGGTCCAATTGTGTTTGCTTGGTGAAAGATTGAGCCTGCGACATTGCCCACGAATTGCTGCTGGACTGCGCGTCGGCAGCAATTCCGACAGTCTGACATAGTTCGGATAGAACCTGCGGACTATGGAGATTTCTTTTTCAGTCCATGGACCGGTTTGGTATGTCGACATGGCAATTTGCATACGGAATGAATCCGCCTTCTTGTATGACAAGTTGAGTTTCGCGATTTATGAACGATCCTGTAAAGTAATCAATTACAACTAGTTGTGAGGGAGCGCAAATATTGGCGAAATTGTGGTCACCTCAATCCAACTTTATAATGGGAATGAAACCATGTTGACGCTGATATTTCGCAAGGCTGTGCAAAGTGACCTGTCCCATTTGATTGCGCTGCTGGCAGATGATGAGATTGGACAAACGCGAGAAGTTGTTTCTGATCCGGTAGATGGTGCATATATTCAAGCCTTCAGAGCAATTGGAGACGATCCCAACCAACTTCTGGTGACAGTCCTGCATGACGAAACAATCATCGGCTGTATGCAGCTTTCCTACATTCCCGGCCTTTCACGTAGCGGCATGTGGCGCGGTCAAATCGAGAGTGTGCGAATCGCTGCGGGTTACCGGGACCAAGGCATCGGTCGGCGCATGATTGAATGGGCGATCTCAAATTTCAAAGAGCGCGGTTGCGGTCTCGTCCAATTGACCTCGGACAAAACACGGCTGGATGCTTTAAGATTTTATGCCTCGCTCGGGTTCAACCCCACCCATGAAGGTTACAAGCTATCGCTGTAGCAATCGGAAAGGCTAGTCGTCCAAACCTTTGCCCTCGAGAATTTTTGGCAATGATTTTTCGATTCTGGCTTCACGGGTTTTGGATTGTTTGGCTGATGAAAAGTGAAGAAGATATGCCCGCTGCCGTCCAGGTGTCAGTGCTTCGAAAGCTTTTTTCAGGGTCGTTTTATTGTCGAGCCTGCTCTGAAACTCTTCTGGAACAGCGAACTCTCTGGTCTTCTTGAAATCGACCTTCAAACCGGCCTTTTGCAATTCTATCGCTTCCTGAATGTAATTCTTCAAAACCGCCTGAACCCCAGCAACTTCGGGCAAACTGGTAAACCTTATCTGGCGCGCAGATTGTACGTTCTTCGTTTGTTGGATGAGGATACCGGCAGGGTCTTTCAACAGAGCCCCCTGAATAAACAGCATGGCGCAATATTCTTTAAACCCGTGTATCAGTACGATATTGCTGCCCTGATACGTGTAACAAGGCACACCCCATTTCAGCTCTTCAGTAAGATCGCATTCGAGAGCAATTGCTCTTAGTGCCTCAAATTCCGTTTTCCATTTCGTTGCCTTATTCAGAAACGAATCGACCTTCGGATTTGTATTATTCTTTGTCATATTACCCCCGCTCCTGAGCTCACACGTCAGTCAATCAAAAGACCGCGGCCACTCCATTCACTTTTCGGGACTGCATCACCCACTGCAAAACTAAACGAGACAACCTTGCTCCTGCTGTTGTCGACAGTACATTTGAAGTTGATGTTGTACCAATCTCCTCTGCTGCGGAAAGCCCCGCCACTCGCATTTAAAGCGTAATCCGAAAGCCGTTCACCTGAACGACTGTAAGGCACAAGAAGATCGGGGAACGAACCTGGTCTTTGACGTCTCACCTGTTCCAGCGCCTCAATCGTGCAAAGCTGTTTGATACGGTCGCTAGCTGACATTTTGCGGGCTGACTGCCTCACCCTGAAGCTTGAAAGCGATTCCTCTGAAAAAAGCTGCTTGGCTGGCGCGAGATTGCTCGGCTTTTCGGTCGGTTTGGTTTCTGCAGATTCTGCCGATTGCTCTGCTTTAGCTTCCGGGCGTGTTTTTTCTTCGGGCGCTGGCTTCATACCGTCCGGCGAAATCGGCTTTTCAGGCTCTTTTGGCTTCTGAGCTTCCGTGGCTTGTTCCGGTTTTGGCTTTTCATCTGCGGTATCCGGCTTGGATTCTTCGGGAGCAATCACAGGCGGAAGTTCTGTTTCCTTGGTTTTCTGCTCAGCTTTGGCAGTGGCTGCTGAAAAGGATGGAGCGCCACCGGCAGGTAGAGGAGTGGGCGCGGGCGTTGGTGTGGGTTGGGATTTTTCTGCAGCTTTCGGCGGAGCAGCGGGGGGCGGAACAAGTTTTACTTCGATATTTTCCTTTGGTGCAGGCGTTTTTTCAATCGACAGACCAGTCCACAGCAATAGTCCGATGGAGATATGCAGAGCGAGTGAAACCGGCACACCGAGTTTTAGCCTTTTCCAGGGTTTCGTCGCATACTCAAACATGACTGGAAGATAAGCGATCACGTGGACAAAACCCATATGTGCAGTGAGCTTTCAACCATCACATCCTTACATCGTAAAGAATATATCGAAAGCCTGCATCGCAGATGCACCTGCTCTGACCTGCGGATTTACATTCCTGATTGACTGATAACAAGGCTCAAAGCGTCGATGGAGGCAACCACCTTCCATTATGCTCAGCAAACCGTGCGAAAACGTTCCAGGCAAATATCAAGCACTTCATTCGGATCGCGCTTCCACCAGTTATGCGCCGAGAATATCTCCACCTCGCAGAAACCTTTATAACCAGCAGATTCCACCGCCTTCCGAATTGACCTCAGATCCGAAACACCGTCGCCCATCATGCCCCGGTCAAGCAACACATCCTGAGTGTCTGCCAGCCAGTCGCAGAGATGATAACCGGCAATCCTGTCGCCGCCGAGACGAAGCAATTCTTGCCCGAGTGTCAGGTCCCACCAGACGTGATAGACGTCTATGGCAACACTAACCGCCGGGTGCGCAATCTGCTCACACATATCTACCGCATCACGAACGGTGACAAGACAGGAACGATTGCCACCATAGGCAGGATGAAGCGGCTCAAGCGCCAGCTTCACTTTTGCAGACTGGGCTTCATCGGCGACCTCTGCAACTATTTCCCGCACTTGTTTCAAGCTCTCTGTCATACTGTGCGAACCTGGCACAATTCCGCCCACACATATGGTGAGACATGACGCACCGAGGTCTGACGCTACAGCTAAAGAAGCACGAAAGTCATCCAGAACAGCACTACGGGTTGGAGGTGCTAACGGCCCAACCAGAAATGGTGAACGGCACAATCCACTGACGGTCAGACCGGCAGCGCGCGTTCGCTGACCAATTTCGAATGCCCGTTTGCCGACTTCCCGCCGCCAATAGGTGATCGCGCCGTAGCCTCGTTTAGCGCAAGCATCTATTACCTGTTCCGACGACCAGCCAGCACCCTGACCATCAAGATTGTGGCCAAGCGTTGCCGTGTTGAGAGCGAGCGACGAATGATCCTTTGAGAAATCTCGCATGATTTCAGACACCATAAGTGACAAGCTTGAAGTGATGCGAGAACGAATTTGTCTCGGTCGGCTTTCTTTTCAACAACAGCGACAGAAAAACTGCCGTATCAGGAAGCTGGACATCCATGACATTTCCTTAGAACCGCGAGACGAGCATGCCGGCATCGGCAGAGATGATCTGACCTGTGGTGTAAGGAAGTTCGCCTGTAGCGAGCGTAGTGATAATCCGGCCGACATCTTCCGGCTTGCCGAACCTTGGCAAAAGCGTCAGTCCCTCATCGTCGATACGACGTTGATACATATCCCGCACTGTTTTCGTCATATCGGTTTCAATAACACCAGGCTGAACATCGTATACTGAGATCTCTTCGCTGCCGAGACGAACGGCAAAAACCTTGGAGGTCATGGCGGCGGCAGCTTTTGATGCGCAATATTCGCCGCGCTGAACTGCTACAGCTAGCGCATTGGATGAGGTCACATTGATAATACTATAGAACCGTTCATCATTTCGGTCGCGAGAAAGCAGCCTTCTGGCAAAAGCCTGGTTCATGAAAAAATGAGCCTTGGCATTGACCGCCATGCAACGGTCGTAACTCTCTTCGGTAACGTCCAGCAAATCGCCGCGTGATAAAACTGACACTCCGGCATTGTTCACTAACGTTGATAGCGGACCGATGCCGGACTCTGCGCGCTCCAGCATCTCATCGTGCAGTTTGATGATACTCACATCGCCCACGATTTTTATTGCGTTGGCCCCAGTGGCTTGCACTGCCTTCAGGGCTATATCAAGCTCTACATCATCAACAGGAGCGTTCAACGCAATATCAAAGCCTTTATTCGCCAAGCACAGCGCCGTCGCCAAGCCAATCCCCCGGCTTGAACCCGTTATGAAAGCCGCATGTCTATTCTTCAAGCTCATCCCCGTGCCCCGTGCTTCACCAGTTCGCGCGCGATGATCATGCGTTGTATCTGGTTCGTGCCTTCATAAATCTGCGTGATCTTTGCATCGCGATAAAGCCGCTCGACTTCGAAACCACGAATATAACCGCTGCCTCCGAAAATCTGCACGGCATCCGCTGTCCTCGCGACAGCCATATCGCCTGCAAAGCATTTTGCCATAGAGCACGCTTTCGTTGCGTTCTCACCGCGATCAATCTTTATCGCAGCACTGTGCACCAGAAGTCGCGAAGCTTCGATATCCTTCGCCATATCAGCCAATAACCACTGGACTCCCTGAAAATCACTGATTTTCGAACCAAACTGCTTGCGTTGTTGGGCATAGTCGAGAGCAGCTTCGAGTCCGGCCTGTCCTATGCCAACAGCAAGTGAAGCGATCCCCACACGCCCTTTGTCAAGAACGCTCATCATCATGTGGAAGCCCCTGCCCTCCTCACCCAAAAGCGCCTCGGGCGGCAAAATGACATCGGTAAAATTTAGCGCGCCGACCTGGCTGGCCCGCTGGCCCATTTTGTGTTCTTTCGGCCCGCGCTCCACGCCCTTGGCATGCAGATCGACAATGAAGATACTCATTCCCTTGTGACCAGCCGCCTTATCCGTTCTTGCAAGGACAAAACCAACATCTGCGACGGGGGCATTGTGGATCCATATCTTGCCGCCGTTCAATTTCCAGCCGGAACCATCCCATTCAGCAGTCGTGCGGATGCCCGATACATCAGTACCGGCTTCCGGCTCTGTAATGCAGTAAGCCACTTTCGTCTTTCCGGCCATACAGGAAGAAAGCCAATGAGCGCGTTGCTCGTCCGTACCGTGCCTGACCAGCAGCGTGGTAATCAACTCGACCAAACCGCATTGATCGGCGATGGATGCATATCCGCGAGAGAGTTCCTCCATCACAACCGAATAGGCGAGTGTGTCAAAACCCGGACCTCCCATTGCCTCTGGAACGCATATGCCAAACAGCCCCAGCTGGCCCATCTGTTCGTAAATTTCTACTGGGAAGCGTTCCTCATGGTCCAGCGACTCTGCAACTGGTCGAATGACATTCTCTGCAAATTGCCGCGCCATGTCCTGGACCTGCTTGTGACCTTCTGTAAGGTACATTGCCTCCTCCTGATAATTATGTAACCATTTAGTTACTTGTTAATACCACAAAGTCAATGCAGTCACGAAGAACAGGCGACGCTATTGTGCGATATGGGACTCAATTTGAACGATCAGGCTTTGCTATGTATTGCCAGCCTTCCTGAGGTAATCTGAAACGACTCGAAGCTTCCCTGCCATAGGTGCGGGCGGGATCATGCAAATAGGGGAACCGCCATGGCCACGCCAGAAAAAGCAAAACCTCGCCTGCGGGATGCCGAGGCTACCCAAAAACGGATTTTGGAAGCAGCCAAGAAAGAGTTTGCAAAAAATGGTTTGGGTGGCGCGCGCGTGGACGTGATTGCAGAGCGTGCATCGGCCAACAAGCGTATGATTTATCATTACTTTGAGAGTAAAGAGACGCTGTTTCAAAGAGTACTCGAGGACGCCTATACCGATATCCGGCAGGCAGAGCAAAAATTGGAACTGGGCCATCTGGATGCCAGAACCGCACTTGAAACCTTCGTACGCTTTACATGGAAATACTATTTATCCAATCCGGAGTTTCTAACGCTGGTTAATAGTGAGAACCTGCACAAGGCCAAGCATCTCAAGAAATCGAACGTCATCCACGTTCCAAGCCGACGCCTTGTCTCCATGGTGGAGGGAATTCTCAATCGCGGTGTAGAGGAAGGAACGTTTCGCGAAGGTGTTGATCCTGTCCAACTCAACATAACGATAGCGGCTATTGGCTATTACTATCTTACGAACCGTTTCACGGGGTCAATCCTTTACGAGCAAAACTTGATGGCGCCCGAAGCCTTGGAAAAGCGGCTGGACTTCAATGTTGAAACCATCATGCGTCTGGTTTCTAAATAGCGGCTGATGGTATGATCTGTCGTCGCTGCGCAGAACAGACAAAATGTAAAAAACAGCTTCGCAATTTTCTCTGTTCATCTACTCTGGTTTTGCGGAACTTGATCTTCGCCAAAAAAAGAGGATGGAACATGAATAAGTTACTTATAATAACTGCCGCCATAGCAACGCTAACGACGGCTGCAAGCGCTCAGGACGCTCCCATACGTATCGCTACCGAAGGTGCTTATCCTCCGTTCAATACATTGAACGCCGATGGCACATTGGCGGGTCTGGATGTTGATATGGCGAATGCTCTTTGTGAAGAGATGAAGGCAAATTGTACAATCGTTGCGCAAGATTGGGATGGAATAATTCCAGGATTGATTGCCAAAAAGTATGACGCAATCATCGCTTCGATGAGCATCACAGAAGATCGCAAGAAGCAGATCGATTTCACCAACAAATATTACACTACACCACTGGCTGTAGTTGTTCCAAATGACAGCGCACTTCCAGGTGTGACTGTTGCGGACATGAAAGGTAAAACCGTCGGCGCTCAGGCAGGCACAACGCAGGCCAACTACGCCACCGATGTGTATGGAAAGGCCGACGTTAACGTAAAGCTTTATCCAACTCAGGATGAGGCCGCAGCGGACATGACAAACGGCCGCATTGATGCGCTCATCTCGGACAAGTTTGTAGTGGTCGATTGGCTCAACAATGCCGGGAAGGAGTGCTGCAAGATGTTGGGTGACGTTCCGGGCACTGAAACGGAAGCGGGCATTGGTATCCGCAAGGGCGATGACGTGCTCCGAGAACGCTTCAACAGAGCAATTGATGCGATCGTCGCGAACGGGACGCACAAAAAGATTGTCTCCAAGTATTTCCCTTTTGATATTTACTGATCTTCAAAGAAGCTATCCGGCCACCATCCGGATAGCTTTCTCAATAAAGCACCTGTGCTTCCTATCAAAAATGGCTTGGTACCGGCAGATCAGGGTCCGTTTACCAGTTTGAGGATCAGTTGCTGAATGTTGCCACCACCACTCATTTCGTCTCGATCGAAATCACGGCTTTTCTGCCGCTGTTGCATTGAGAGCGCTGAAAGCCGGGTTTGCATTTCAGATCGGATTTTCTGGCAACCGGGATCTTCTGGCACAGATAAACCGAGAGTAGATGCCTCTATTGCCTGCACCATGTCTTTGATCATCTGGCCATGTACCAACTCGTGGTTCTTTACTCCTGTGATAAAGACATCCCAACTCTTGCTCACGTCTTCGGGTAGACGCTCTGACGGCTTCGGAAGCGTGTACGTAATTATCAATTTTGGCCGCGCGACAACCAGCTTGCAGGCATTGTCCGCCTGACGCTCATACTTTCGCGTCCATGTCAGTTTAAAATTGGTATGCGCAATGGTTCGGACTCTTCCACCCAGCTGCGGCCCTCTTTCGCCGATTGACGCATAGAGTGATGCCCCCGATTTACCAGCTATGGCATAAGCATCGATTTTTTCGACGGCAGTCCACTGCGCCAGCGCCACTTTGGGGACTGACAAAAGTAGAGCAGACAGAAAAAGAGGGAAAAGAATCTGGAATTTCAAACCGGCCTCGCTGGCAGTGATAAGGTGTTCCGTAACGCAATGGAACATGCTCACAATTGCAACGATTCGGCCAGCCGTGCGCCTTGAAGGGTTACTGACCCCGCCCACCAAGCAGGTGGGGTCAGTTACTGGATTAGTTGACCGATGCCAGTGTCATCGATGTTCCGGTAGCAGCAACATTCAGACCAATCTGACCTGTGACGCTAACCGCCTGAAGGTGGATCGAACCCGATGTGCCGCCAAACAGGACATTGGTACCAATACCGGCGCCCACAGTTGCTTCAGCTGTAGCGCCACGATACAGGCCGCTCAGAGAACCATGATGATAGCCCGCTGTTGGAGCGAAAACGGCCCAAATCAAACGGCTGCGCGTCGTAAAGCCAAGGTCTACACCAAGCTTCCTGATCGCACCTGAATAGGTGTCAACACGCTCTCCGCCCATTGTTGACCGGAACTCGCAACTAACTTCTTTGGCGGAGCCGAGCACATAGCCTACACCACCAGCGATTGAGCAATCGAGATAGCCAATCCGTACGCCATTGCGCACATCTTGCTCTTCGAATGTCTGTTGCTGTTGCAAGTCGGCTGCTTGAGCCATTGTTGTTCCGGCCATTGCCAGCGACCCTACGGCAAACGCCATTGCAAGAGTCTTGTTCATGCTTCTCTCCTTACTAAAACCCTGACCGACACAAGGTGCCGGGTTGTCCCGTCCGCGAACTCAGCGATAGATCAGAACGTTATTGCAACGATCCCAATCCAGAAAGGTTGCAACGACGTCAACCTAATGCACGTGGGCGCAATGACAGACGATTCACAAATCTACGGGCATTAGGACATTTTAAAGGCATTTATGCTGCATGCCGAAAACTTTAAAAAAATGGGTCAACGCAGAGTTTTATCCGGCGCAATTTACAAACAGCCGATAAATGAAACGATTGTAAAAAAATGTGCGCTTCTTATGAAATGCATGCCCGTTAACCGCTCATTATCTCAAACGATCAGAGCCAATCACACCATTCTGAGCCACTAGTTACCATAGAGGGTTGTGTTTTTGCGGTAATTTCTGCCATAAGCCGTCGCATACGGCGGCAGAGTGGATGAATACATGAAGTTTGCAATTGTTTGCGGAACACGGCCAGAGGTTATTAAAATAGCGATGCTTCATCGTTATTTGCGCGAAATACCAGGCGTCGAGGTCATACTCATATCAACGGGACAGCATCGTGAGATGATTGCACCGCTTTTCGATTGGTTTGAGATCACCCCCTCGTATGACCTGTCACTGATGCAACCCGGTCAAACCCCTCAGGGCCTACTGGCAAGAGCCCAATTGGCCTTGGACGACGTTTTAGAGTCCGAAAAACCTGATCTTGTCATTGTACAAGGTGACACATCGACAGCATTGGCTGGAGCGCTTGCGGGCTATCACCGCAAGATACCCGTAGCTCATATTGAGGCCGGATTGCGGACAGGCGATATATATTCTCCGTTCCCTGAAGAAGGTAACCGATCACTCATCGGCCGCCTCGCTACATGGCATTTTGCCCCGACTCAACGCGCAGTGGACGTGCTTGAAAAGGAACGCGTTCCAGGGACCATTCATCTTGTAGGCAACACCGTAGTGGATGCGCTGCAGTGGACAGCTGACAGAGTAGAAGCAAAAGAGGCTTCTGATCAAAAGGTCGTTTTGATCACGGCACACCGCCGCGAGAATTTCGGCAATGCCATGAATGAAGCTTTGGGAGCAATTGCCGATATAGCGCGGCAATATCCTGACGTGCGTTTTGTATATCCCGTGCATCGCAATCCGAATGTGCTGGAACTGGCCCATACGGTTTTTCAAGGTGTCGCCAACGTTGAACTGATCGATCCACTGCCCTACCCCCAGATGGTCGATCTGCTCAGGCGCTCTTATCTGGTTCTGACGGATTCCGGCGGCATTCAGGAAGAAGCCCCAACCTTTGGTATCCCGCTGATTATCATGCGTGAATCGACAGAGCGCAGTGAAGTTATCGATGTGGGCATTGGCCAGTTGGTAGGAACAAATGCTGTTCGCATTCGTGAATTGGCCAAGCATTTCCTCGACAATCCATCCGAGCGAGAAAAGATCGCTTCGATTCCAAATCCCTTCGGCGATGGCACTACATCACAACAGATTGGGGACATTCTTGTCCAATCGCAATCGGAGTAAGTATGAACTCTAGCATCCCTTTCAAAACAATCTCCATTGTCGGTCTCGGTTATATCGGGCTGCCAACCGCAGCAACCTTCGCTACACGTGGCGTCAGCGTCATCGGAGTTGACGTAAGCGAGCGCGTCGTTACCAAGTTGAATGATGGCAAGGCGCATTTCTCGGAGCCTGATCTCGACATCTTGTTGGAAGCTGCTGTCAGCACGGGCAAACTCCGTGCAGTAATGACGCCAGAGCCAGCAGATGCGTTCATCCTCGCGGTGCCCACCCCCTTCCTTGAAGATAAATCCGCCGATCTCAGCTATATAGAAACTGCTTCAAGATCGATCGCCAAGGTGCTGAAAGCAGGCGATTTGATTGTGCTGGAATCGACGAGCCCAATCGGCACAACGCAAAAAGTGTGCGAGTGGATTGCGGAAGAGCGCCCAGACTTGAATCTTCCGAACGAAAACAAAAGTGGCGATATCAGTGTCGCCTATTGCCCGGAGCGCATCCTCCCGGGTCGCATGGTTTTCGAACTGGTCGAGAATGATCGCATAATCGGTGGCGTGAGCGAAACCTGTGGAACGCGAGCGGTAGAACTCTACAAACTTTTCGTCCGTGGAGCACTGTTGAAGACACGGGCGCCTACGGCGGAATTGGTCAAGTTGATGGAGAACGCCTACCGCGACGTCAACATCGCATTTGCCAACGAGCTGTCGGTTTTGTGCGAACACATGCAGATGAATGTGTGGGAGGCGATTGCCCTTGCCAACAGGCATCCGCGCGTCAACATATTGTCCCCCGGTCCAGGCGTCGGCGGACATTGTATTGCAGTTGACCCGTGGTTCCTGATCTCAGCGGCTCCGGAAAAAACAGCATTGATGGCCGCGGCGCGGCAGGTCAATGACGACAAGCCAGAATCTGTACTTGTGCAGGTGAGAAGTCAGATGGAACGTTTCAAGCGTCCCGTGGTTGCCTGTCTGGGGCTCGCTTACAAACCTGATATTGATGATCTTCGTGAGAGTCCGGCAGTTCACATCGTGAAGTCGCTTGCCAATGATGATGTCAAGCTTCTCGTGGTTGAGCCGCACATAGACGCCTTGCCGAAAAGCCTCGCCGGACAAAAGAATGTAGTCATGACGTCAATCGATCAAGCGTTGGCCGAAGCAGATATCATCGTCTTGCTGGTTGGGCACAATGCATTCAAGCAGATTCGTCGCGACACGTTGCTTCGGCGTATCGTCATCGACACTGTCGGCATCTGGCAACCAAAGCCTGACTTCAATTGAGGAGCTAAACCAATAGCTCCGTACTGCAGCTTATTGTTTCAAAATGGGGGCAGATGATTGTCGGCGCGAAAGCTTGTTTTTCTCATCACTGAGGATTGGTTTTTTTGCTCGCACTTTCTTGTGCGGGCAAAAGCTGCTCAAGCTGACGGGTACGAAGTCGTCGTTGTGACCCGCGAAGACAAGGCTGCAGAAAAAATCCGCAAAGAAAACATTAGTGTAATACCCTTGAGTTTAGGGCGCTCCAGCATCAATCCGATTGCAATGTTGTCCGAAATTCTCAAACTTGCAGCGATTTATCGCCGGGAGAAACCGGATATTGTACATCACATTGCAATGAAGCCGATTATCGTCGGCGGTGCTGCATCTTATCTTGCAGGCGTTAAACGTATCGTCAATGCACCTGTGGGGATGGGGTTTGTCTTTTCTTCCAGCAGCTGGAAAGCTTCACTGTTGCGACCTGTCTTCAAAACATTGCTGACAAAAATTTTCCACCAGAAGAACAGCGTCACCGTTCTCGAGAATAAGGATGACCTTCAGGAACTGGCTGCGCGAAAACTGGCCCCCGAAATCTCCATGGTGCTGATTGAGGGAGCCGGCGTCGACACGCAGATTTTTTCTGTGGGCGAAAAGCACAGTACTCAGCCGGTTATTATGCTTGCATCCCGCATGCTGTACGAAAAAGGTATTGAGCGTTTCGTCGACGCTGCAAAACGAATAAAGGCCAAGGGTATGAATGCACGATTTGTGCTTGTTGGAGCGCCCGATGCAGGCAATCCGACTTCCATACCTGAAAGCCAGTTAACCACTTGGGGACAGGCAGGATTTATTGAGTGGTGGGGCCATTCGGACGAAATGGCAAAAATTCTGGCTTCCGCAGATGTTTTCTGCCTACCATCCCATTACCGGGAAGGCCTTCCCAAAGTCTTGCTGGAAGCTGCAGCATGCGGCTGCGCCATCGTTACTACGGACGCTCCCGGCTGCCGTGAAATCGTTATTGATGGCAAAACAGGGTTTCTTGTCCCGCTGAACGATCAGGAGCGCTTGGTAGAAGCTTTGGAGACATTAATCCTGGATCCGTCCCTCAGGCTTTCTCTTGGAGAAGCTGCTAGGAAGCGGGTTGAAGAGAAGTTCACCGATCAGGTCGTGGTGGAAAAGACACTCAATGTTTACCGACGCCTGACCGCGAGTACTTCCAATTGAGCCCAACGGAAACATCCAGTGTTCAAAGACAACGGGTTTCCATCGTGATCCCGTATTTCAACCAACGAGTTGACCTGATTCGATGTCTTGATTCACTGCGGCCGGAGTTGATAATTGGCGACGAGATAATTGTCATCGATGACGCGAGTACCGATCATCCTGACCTCAATGCGTCGAGCGATCTGCCTGTCCAACTTATAAGACATTCGCAAAATCAGGGACCATCTGAAGCGCGCAACAATGGTGTAAAGCAGTCAAACAATTCACTCATCGCGTTCATGGATGCTGATGACATTTGCCGTCCGAACAGAATCGCAGTGCAGGCAGCGTTTCTTTCGGGGCATTCTGATTTCTTCGGGTGCGTGGGCGACTACTCGTTTGAACGGCGTGAAAACTCCGCACACGTTAAAGTACTGCACGACCAATTACCGGGGGACGTCCGTCGGCAACTTCTTTGCGGACGTATCTTCGCTGCAGGAAGTACTTTGATGGTGAACAAGAGTCAGTTCACCGCTATTGGCGGCTATGACAAAAATCTGCGGGTTTATGAGGACTGGGACCTGTTGTTGCGGGCACTTCGTACATCCCCCATAGGCCATTGTGGCCAACTGATCGCTGATATCTCTTCTTCTACTCGTGCAGCTGATCTGGATCGCAGGTTAGCAGCAATAACAACACTGACGGAGCGGCATATGCCTTTTTATGAGGGGGCGGAAAAACGCATGTTTAAACAAGCGCTTGCCTATGAAAAAGCCAGTGCCTATTTACGCGCTCGTAACGGTTTTCACGGCGGTGCTGCACTGTTGGAAGCATTTCTGCTTGCCCCCGTTGCATTCCTATCAAGACTTACAGGACGCGTCATATTTGGAAAGACCTGAGCGCTGAAGCTGCAATTGCAACATGAAGTTGTCGCACCCGGCTGTCATCGCGTTGACCGAAACTATGACAGCCGCTATATGCACCTCAACACGGATGGCTAGAAGCGCAACCAGCACAGCCCTAGTGATAGATGGATTGATTATTGGAACAGTCGTTGAATAATTTGACCTCTGCCAAAGAGGTGCCGCCCGCTAATGGGCTTGCAACGCTTGTTGGAATAGCTCTGCAAGATATTGTTGCCGGAGCGCGGCACTACCGGCTTTGGCTCGCTCTGGCAAAAGAAGACGTACTGGACGCATATCGCCATACCAGCATAGGTGTGCTCTGGGCGGTATTTTCTTTCTCGTTCTACACGATTTCCATAGTCCTGGTATTTGGTTTGGGCGCGAGCCTGCCAAACAAACTGTATATTGCCCATCTCGTTACAGGGCTTCTTGCATGGAACTTTATCTCGCCGATCGTGAACCAAGGCGTAACTGTTTTCACATCGCAGGTTTCCTATATAAAAGGCAGTAAACTCCCGCTTTCGTTGTTTACGTACCATGTCATGGCCAGAAACCTCATGCTTGATGGTTTTGCAGCGTTGGGTGGAATCGGGTTTCTGATATGGAGTGGTTACCCATCCAGTTGGGTTGCTCTCGCAGCTCTGCCCGCAATCGGGTTTTTCATTTTTACTGCAATACCTGTGCAATTGCTGCTCGGCTCGTTGGGTGCCTATACGAGAGACGTAAAACAGATCATCGAAAACGTTATGCGTTCCGTTTTCTTTCTCACGCCCGTAATTTGGACGGCAGCCCCCGGTACGCATCGTGAGATTATCGCCAGATATAATCCGTTTACCAGCTATATCGAGATATTCCGCATCCCCATCCTTGAGGGTCGCATTCCTTGGGATAATTGGCTGGAGTGCTTGATTATGACGGGGTCCATCTGGGCTGTTGCTGTGCTTATCTTTGCAGCAACCCGGCGCCATATTGTTTTCTGGCTGTAGGATATCTGCAAAGTGAAATCATCCATAATCGCTGAGAACCTTTCGCTGGAATATCGCATGCATAAAAAGCGGCGAATAATTCCCGGCTTCAAGCGAAAGGGCGAGATACCGCTTCCACAGAGTACCGTTGGCGGAGATTTTGTTTTCAGCCGCAAACAACCCAAATTACGTGCGCTGAACGATCTCTCCTTCACTCTGGAACCTGGTGATCGATTGGGCCTGATCGGCGCTAATGGTGCCGGAAAATCCACCCTTCTCATGGTCTTGGCACAGATATACCAGCCGACAGCCGGTCGCCTGACCGTCGAGGGGCGCGTTGATGCCCTCTTCAACATAGGATTGGGCTTCCGCCCGGAAGCAACAGGCCGGCGAAACATCGTTCTACGCGGATTGATAAATGGTTGGAGCTCCAAGCTCATCGCGGAAAGAATGGATGAAATTATCGAGTTCAGTGAATTGGGTGATTTTATCGATATGCCCTATAAAAGCTATTCTCAGGGCATGGCTGCGCGTCTGGCATTCTCTATCGCCACGGCTGTCACACCGGAGATATTGCTCCTTGATGAATGGATTGGTGCCGGTGATACGGACTTCCAGAAAAAGGCCAAAGATCGGATGTTAAATCTGGTTGAGGATGCCGGAATTATGGTTATCGCTTCCCACAACCACAGTTTGTTAAAGCAGACATGCAACAGGATTTTGCACCTTGAACATGGCCGCATCCTCAAACTGGGTCCTGTGGACGAAGTTATCGCATAGGCTATTCAAGCCTATAATTCTGATCAAAGTCACTGCGCCTCGTGACCAGCTTCATACGCCCAAAGATTGAAGCATTGTTGAGACGATGGAAACCCACTCATATTCTTGTGGTGGCGCTATATTGTGCGCTCCGCGGCGAAGCTCTATTGCCTCGTCAATCTTCTCGATAAATGCTTCGGGAGAGTTGTAAAAAATTACCGCAGCTTCCTGCATATGAGGCACAGGTATGGAGGTCACAACGGGCAGGCCTGCGGCCAGATACTCATAAAGCTTGATAGGGTTTATGGCATTTATGGCGTCCATACTTTTTGCGGATGTGAACGGAATTATTCCCACCGTTGCAGCTTGCATATAGCCGGGCATTGTTGCGTACGGCTTTTGCCCCAATTCAAAAACATTGTCGGGAAGATTGAACTCGGGCTGTACCGCTACTTTTCCAACGATAACATACTGGTATTGCGGCCGCGACATAGCCGCGTGAGCGATTATCCTCCAGTCAAACCAGGCTTCGATCGCTCCAGCATAGAGGATGCAGGGTCCTTGGGATGGCATGTCCGATGGTATGGAGGTTTTTGTACGGAAATGGTCAATATCGACACCGTTTGACACAAAGACCACTTTACGGGCACCGGCATTGCGGGCAGTTTCCTCAAGTTTGGGAGACGTGATCAGCACAGCGTCAAAACCAGATAGGGACTCTTTCTCCTCCTTGCGCATGGCAGGTGTGAGAACATCAAAAAGCCTGCTGTCATCTGCGAGTCTATACGCCGAAGTTTTTGCTTGAACGTTCATCGCCGCCTTGATCAGCGACGGGGACCCACACAGAACCAAATCCGGGCTTTGAAAAGCTGTTCCTTTTAAGGCTCTGGGCAAGGATGGCCACACCAATCTGCTGAGCTGCAAGGCTATATTGGAGCGCAGAAGTGGCAGATTGGCATGCGGAATGAGCGAAAACGGACTTAGCAGAGAAATTCCCCGTTCTCCTGAGGAACGAACCCTTTTCGAGGCAAGCCGCCCGCGCCGGCGACCTAAAGCAATGTGAAGTGGTGAAAAAGCCGGCTCCACGTAAAGGACTTCCCAGCCCAGCCGAACCAAAGCGCGGGCAATGTGGTGCAGGCCATAGGGTGTATCGTTCCAAGGATGGGCACCGATAATCACAGCTGTTAACAAAATGCAATTTCTCTCTTCAATATCTTCAAAGTTGCGTCCGCTTAAAAGCCGGATACCATGATCTTACGCCAGCCTGGTCAAACCGCAGATGGTGAAATCCGCCAAGCTATTGACAGATAAAGTCATTCTATACAGACACCTTAATAGAATTTTCTATGTTGCAAGGGTTCGGAAAGCAATGCCAGTCGTCAAACAACTATGGACAGCCCTGCGCCGTTATAAAAACCTGCCTGTGCAGCAATCAAGAGTCATGACATCTGGCTCTCCCCGCCCCTTCAGCAAGGTAGCAAGAGAGTATGCAATTCGAGCAATAAAGTTAGTCCCCTACGGCGAAAAATACGCTCTCATGTTACTGTCCGGCTGGCGTAAGATGAACCGCCGGGGACGAGCGACCTATGGTAAAAAACGTTCCTATCAGGCTGAGACAAGCAGCCTGTCACTAGCCTCAGAACTTCGCGTTGCAACAATACTGGATGAGTTTTCCCACGGAAGTTTCGAGGGTGAATTTCAATCCATACCTATTGAACCGGACAACTGGCGGGAGCTGTTCGAAAAACAAAAACCGCAAATATTTTTCTGCGAATCCGCTTGGTCAGGCAAGGATTCAGTACGCCGCCCCTGGAAAGGAAGAATCTACTCCAGTGTTAACTTCAAGAACGAGAACCGCCATGTTCTGCTGGACGTTCTCGCTTATTGCA
Source organism: Phyllobacterium sp. YR531 (assembly GCF_000282595.1). GTDB lineage: Bacteria > Pseudomonadota > Alphaproteobacteria > Rhizobiales > Rhizobiaceae > Phyllobacterium. The sequence goes on along the minus strand of NZ_AKIZ01000022.1, from coordinate 240,339 downwards.
GCGCCAACCGGATACCAACAATATTTTGGAACAAGGAAGACCCGGCCCATTATTCGGACAAGGTTCACAATTTTATCGAGACAGCCAAGCTGTTTGACTTTGTTTTCACGACTGCTGAAGAATGTGTTGAGGATTACCGGCGGGATCACGGCTGCAAGAATGTTTACGCGCTGCCATTTGCTACGCAACCTCGGCTGTTCAACCCTATAGAACCTGCTTCAAAGCGATCCTCCGACATTGTATTTGCAGGTAGCTGGTACGCCGTGCACAAGGAACGCTCACAATTAATGGAGCAAATTTTTGACGGCCTGCTGAGCGATCAGCAGACGTTGAAGATTTATGATCGATATTTTGGAGAGGATGACACTAATCACCATTTCCCCGAGCGATATCGTGATTATTTGAATCCACCAATTCCTCACGAGAAGCTGGCAGAAGTATATAAATCAAGTCGATATGGGCTCAATTTCAATACGGTTACGACGTCCACCACAATGTTTGCACGCCGGGTTTTTGAACTCATGTCGAGCAACACGCTCGTTCTGTCCAATTACTCGGTCGGCATGGAGAGGATGTTTGGAGACTGTGTTGTATTTCTTGATCGCGAACCTGATCGACTTGGGTCCTTGTCAGACTTGCAAATTGATGAATTGCGCGAGAAAGCGCTGACGCTTGTTCTTAGCAAGCATACCTATAAGCAGCGCTGGGAATACATGCTTGAAAAGGCAGGAATTCCCTTCAAGAAGGAAGACAACTCAACCACTATCATCTGTACTATAGCTAATCGTGCAGACGCACAGGCGGCGTTGGACTTTTTCTCCGTACAACAGACGACAGTGCCAGAGACGCGTCTCCTGCTTCTGCTTTCAGATGCTATTCCTGATGATCAAATTGCCTCATACTATCAAGACTTCAATCGCTTTGGCGTTACAGTAACGGCCAGATCATTCACACCTCGTTATCGTAGCGCTTCGTATGATCTGATAGAGACCCGCAACCTACTGGTGGTAATGCCGGACAATTTCCCTCGAAACGACTGGCTCAAACGCGCACTTTTACATCTTGAATATGCCAGTCACCAACTGCTGTCACCCGCGAATGAGATCAATAAATATAGTTTAACCGAAGTTGAAAACGGACATCCCCTCTTGGGCCGAGCGGTCTCCTTCGGGCCTTGGTTGAATTCCGGTGATGACCTGATTGTGAGTTCCGTTCTAAATGTATGAGCAAACAACAGAATTAAGCGTTTCAATTGTTATTCCATGCTTCAACGCACGCGGTAAAATTGATCGGTGCCTTGGTTCGCTGCGGCGAATTGAATTCCCGCAAGACGCATACGAAGTGATCTTCGTCGATGACTGCTCGACCGATGGAACCTATGAACTTCTTATCGCAGAATGCAGTACACAATCCAATTGGAGTGTGGTGCGGTTAGAAACCAATAGCGGATCACCATCCCGCCCACGAAATTTTGGAACCAAACAGGCTAGCGGACGATACATCATTTACCTTGATTGCGATGATGAAATCCTGCCGGATACGTTGAGCGTTCATTATGAGCACGCTCAAGCGACAAATGCCTCTCTGGTCCGCGGATATCTGATCGCAGAAGACGGTCGAACCCGTCGCGAAATGAATAAAATATCATCTTGGACAAAAAATCTGTCCAAGGTTGACCGCATCCAAAGAATGCTTGTTGATCAGAGCACAACTACAGTCAGTCTTATCAGAAAATCACTACTCGAGACGCATCAGATCGAATGGCCAGAAGACATAAGAATGAGTGAAGACACACTCTTTCTTATTGAAATCTTATGTGCAGCAGACATCATCGAATACGTGGATCACGCCACTTTCATATACCATAAAAAAGCATCAAACGTACCATCAAGCACACAGCTTTATGGTGCACGCGAACTGAAAGATCATTTGTTTGTCTGGCAGGAAGTCGAACTCAAACTCAGACAGCTTTCGCTCAGTTATTATAAGCTGCGCCTTCATATAAGCTTGAAGGCTGCAATCAACGCGCTGATTTTCCATAATCGCGGCGATGTCGATAAAAGCATTTTTGAGCGGTTCTCCGACTTTATAAACTTGGTCTGGGCCACAGTCAGACCATTCATTCACAGCAATCGCACAACAGAAATTTTACAAGCGGCATTGAAGCGCGATTTTGATGCCTTCAACAAGCTTTGCCGCCCTCGGATGGTGGTGGCCGGTCAGGATTTGAAGTTTATAACGCCGGCAATCAATTCTCTGAGTAAACATTTTGATATTCGCATCGACGAATGGGAAGGTCATGATCACCATAATCGTGGGAAAAGTTGGGAGCTGTTGGAATGGGCGGAATTTATCTGGTGTGAATGGTTGCTCGGTAACGCGGTATGGTACTCAGAAAATAAACGCCCAGACCAAAAGCTGGTAATTCGAATGCATCGCATGGAACTGACCCGCGATTTTGGGTCCATGTTGCAGATCGAAAATGTCAACGCCATCATTAGCGTATCAGTTTTGTTTTTCGAGCGTTTGCTCGAGCGATTTCCTTCTATTCCACGCTCGAAAGCTCGTTTAATACCGAATTATTCAAATCTGGGTCCCGAAGATGAAAACCCTACTGAAGAGCGCCTTTTCAAGCTGGCCATGATTGGCATTGTACCAGCAAGAAAAGGCTTCAAAAATGCCTTGGAGATATTGAAGCAGCTTCGTGAAAAAGACTCGCGATACGAGTTGGACGTTTATGGGCATGGTCCGGAAACATTTACATGGATCACGCGTGATCCGGTTGAGATGGCTTATTATGAAGATTGTCAAACTTTTATAAAAAAACATAATTTGTCTGACGCGGTGCTTTTTCGAGGTAGATGCGACCTGCCAAGAGAACTTAAAGAGCGCAAGATTGGCTTTGTCCTGTCAGTCAGCGATTCACATAATCTCTTCCCGGGTTTTGAAAGCTTTCACCTTGCGGTCCTGGATGGCTATGCAGGCGGAGGGCAGAGCGTTGTTCTCAGATGGGACGGTTGTGAATACATCTATCCTGACAACATGATTTTCGATTCCAAGGCAGAAATCGTAGAATATATTTCGCACATGACCCTTGACCGGTTCTATGCTGGCTCTGCCATTGGCCGGAAGATGATCGAAGATCAATACACAGAAACTCATTTTGTCAGCGCGGTGAAAAAGCTATTCTCGGAATGGACTTGAAAATCCTCATTCCGTTGCGTGTTTACCGCTACGTGTTGCATCATCAGCATATCAGTTAACTTGCGACGCGCGAACTTGTGCGTTATCGATCCTCATGCAACTTAATACAACTTTGACTTGAGAAGGCCGTCATGTTTGTGAGTATTGGTACCGCATGCGTGGTTTCGCATCAATTGAAGCGGATCAACCTGCAACAAGAAAGCCTTTTCTATGACTGGGTGGTTAGCCCACACGCTAAACTGGTGGAAACCCTGGGGCTGGACGTTGAAGAAACACTGTTCCGAAAAGGTGTCGCGTTTCCGCAGGTGGGTAAGTATCTCACAGATTTGGGGACAGGATTAAACTTTTATCCTCACGACTTTAAGGGCATCATTGAACGCGACATACACTTGGTCAATGAGCAGATCGAAGCAGTGCGAACGAAGTATCTTCGTCGGGCCGAGCGTATGAGAGCCATTTTCTCATCCGGGGAAAAGATATTCGTGGTACGCCACTTTTTTTCCGAACCCCTGGAAAATCTTCCCGGTCAGCAAAAAGAAATAAGCGAAACACTATCGAAACATTATCCTCAAACTGAATTTAAGTATGTTTGGGGAAGTGAACTTCCATCCGCGGGATTCCAACCTCACATCGGTAGATTGTATCATTTTCCAGCGCACACGGTCTGGACCGGTGATGATGCAGCTTGGGAAAGTGCTTTTCTAGATTCACGCGCTGCAGCCGCATGAGTGCCGGTGAAGAGAGCAGCTATCTGCAAGAAAATTCCCTTTGGATCATTCTTTCCATTGAAGCCAACAATTCTGTTAATCCTACGTGCGAGCCAAGTTCATGAGTGAAAAAAAACCAGTTGCTGGTCAAAGCGGCATCAGCATGCCCGACACGAGCGATCGGATTACCGAAGCGTATAACGGATCACTGGGTCCAGACTTTATGCGTTCCACGAAGGAAAGGGTTCACTGGCTGGCTTCTAATGCATCTGGAAGTCGCATTCTTGATGTCGGATGTAGTCAAGGCATAGGTCCGATCCTGCTTGGACGCGAAAACAAGTCAGTCGTCGGTGTTGATGTCAATCAGGTCTCGATCAAACAGGCCAACAGCTTCCTCAAAACAGAATCGGCTGCTGTGCAGAAGAATGTAAAGTTCATCTGCGCCGACTTTCTCACCCTTGAATTTGACGCGCCTTTCGAAACCGTTGTTTTGGGAGAGGTATTGGAACATCTGATCCACCCGGATCAGTTTATCGCCCGGGCAGCTCACTTACTGACCGATAGCGGTAGAATCGTTGTCTCCGTTCCGTTCGGAATTAATGATTTTCACGACCACAAGCAGACATTCTATCTGACGGGACCGTTCGAGCTTATCGCCAAGTATTTTGACGTCGTCGAAATCAAGTTCTTTGGAAAATGGCTTGGCATCGTTGGCGTGAAGAGGCAGGGCAAAGCAAGCGCCAATGGACTTGCTCTCGATGCCAATCAAACTCGGGAGAGCGAGAAGGCATTCTTTTCAATCGAACGTAAATTGGTCGATCAGATCAATGTGCTTAACGGTAATGTGAGCAAGTTAAACCAGCAGATCCATGATCTGAAGGCACAATCTGCTGCCATTTTGCAGGAAGAGATCAAGAAAAAGCAGGAGGAGATCACGAAAAACCGCGCTCAGCTCGAGCATGAACGTGACGTGATCGTTGCAGACCTCAACGCTTTATTGAAACAAACAACCACTGAGAAACAGAGCCTTGAACGCTCCAATGCAGTTTTCGACAGTTCGCTCAAAAAAACCATTGAAGAAAACACTGAACTTGCCGAACGCATAGACACTACACGCGACGCGCTCGAACAGATCACATCGCAAAAGGGCGCATTAGAGAAAACTCTGGCAAATGAGCGGGCCAAAGCGAAAGCGCTGCAGGAAACCCTGGAGCGCCAATTGCGCGACCTGAAACAGCATAGCAGCGCACTGGAAGAGTCTTTCTCCTTTTCATTGGGCCAGGCTATCGTTAAAGCCCGTAGTCCGGCAGGCTTGCTTCGCCTCCCAAAAGAAATTGCCAAGGCAGTCGCTAGAAGAAGAAACCGCACGAAGCCTTCGGCGCTCAATGCCTCGAAAAAGCCGTCTGTGGGCGCATTGTCAGCTCCCAATCAAAAGTCTTCTTCAACGTCATCAGGCCCTGTAGTCAGAGAGGTTGAGGTAGATATCGCGGCTCTTGGTTGGCCATTGCCGCCCACTCACGCGCGCGTCACAGCCATGTCCGTTCTGGATAAATTCAGCAGGAGTTGTTTTGCTCCTTCATTCAATTTGGTAGAGCCGAGGCCCGATAACTGGGAAGCCTTGCTCGAAAGAGACAAGCCCTCATTTTTGCTTGCTGAATCGTCATGGCAGGGGAACGAGGGTAGCTGGCAATACCGTGTTGCCCATTACGCAAATCCTCCGGGAAATGAGTTTGCCGAAATGGTTGCTGGCTTCAAAAGCCGCGGATTGCCTACAGTGTTCTGGAACAAAGAAGATCCTGTTCATTTCGAGAACTTCAAATCGGCGGCAAAAAACTTCGACGTAGTGCTAACCACCGCTGTGGAAGCCACTGAGAAATACAAAGAACTCGGGGTGAAGTCTGTTTCCGTCCTGCCGTTCGCCTGTGAGCCAACACTGCATAATCCAAAAGGGTCAGCAAAACGAAACGGCCGCGTCGCGTTTGCCGGAAGCTATTATGCCAATCGCTTCGCCGATCGTAGAAGAGAGCAGGAAGATCTGCTTGATGCTGCGCAAAATTTCGATCTGGATATCTACGACCGTGCAGGGGCAACGTCTCCTGATTTCGCATTCCCGGAGCGTTTTCGCGCCAATATACGCGGATCCCTCCCCTACGACGAAATGTGCCAAGCATACGGAAAATACAGCGTCTTTCTGAATGTGAATTCAGTGGTCGATTCGCGAACGATGTTCTCGCGTCGCGTTTTTGAACTGCTTGCGACCGGCACTCCAATCGTAAGCACTCCATCGGTCGGCATCGCAGAAATGTTCGGCGATCTGGTGTGGCTGGTAAAATCCAAGGAAGAAGGCAACGAGGCAATCAAAACCCTTCTGACAGACTCCAATGAATGGAGACGCCGAAGCATACAAGGCATTCGTGTGGCGCTATCCAAACACACGTCCAGCCATCGGAGCCAGTCGATTCTTGACGCAATCGGTGTCCAATCAAAAGTGATCGAGCAGCCCGATATATTAGCGTTTGGTATTGCTTCAAATCAAAATGAAGCAGATCGAATTCAGACGAACTTCGCCAAACAGCAATTTTCTTCGGGTAAGAAAAGACTGGTGATTTTCTCGCTTTCAAATGACATTGCGACAGAGAGCAAAAACGACACCACGATAATACGCGACGAACCCAACATCTGGAAACGGCTTGCGCAACTGGTGGCAGAGAACCATCACACCCACCTCTTGTCGGTCCCGGCAACCGGTATTTGCGGACCGCATTATCTTCAGGATCTTTATCTTGCCACGTACTATGTGGAACCTTCCCTGATTGGAAAACCGCAATCATCCGAAGATAGTTATAGCTATAATGTATCTTTGGAATCCGATGCGTGGATGCTTCCATCTGAGCTTCTTTTCAGCAAGCAATTAGAATTTGCCGAACTAAACGCAACTGTCATGACAGATGTCATGTTAAAGTCCGGGTACCAAAGCTTTGCTATTGATTCAGCAAACTTTATTCGCGATGGATGGTCAATCCATAAAGACAAGCTTGAGAGCCTGATATCTCGCGAGTTTATTTGAGAGATCCAATATAATGCAAAATGGCAGCAAGAAATATCGCGTGCTGGTAGCCGGACACGATCAGAAATTTTGGCACCCGCTACAGGCTGATCTTGAGAAAACCGGGCAATTCGAGTTCCGCGAGGATTATTGGCCAGGCCACAATTCGCATGATGAACGCCAGACTCTCGAATTGATGAAATGGGCTGATATCATTCTTGCGGAATGGTCGCTCGGAAATGCTGTATTTTGCGCAGAGCATAAAAGACCTGATCAGCGCTTGGTAATAAGATTTCATCTGCAAGAACGAGATACCGAATATCCGTCGAAAATTGACTACGACAATGTGGACATGGTTGTTTTTGTTGGAGAACACATCCGACAGGAGTGCATTCGCAAGTTCGCCATCCCTCCTTTAAAAACCATGGTCATAGGAAATTTTGTAGATCAGAAAAAATATGACAAGAACAAACGGGGTGGCGCTGAGTTCAATCTTGGACTAATAGGTTCGGCCCCAAGCCGCAAACGATTGGATCTGGCATTTGAAACACTTGAGATCTTGTCGGAGATTGACGACAGATATTCATTACACGTCAAAGGCAAACAACCTCAAAATATTGAATGGCTGTGGGCCCGTACCAAAGAGCGAGAGTTCTACAGCGACGTTTACGAAAAGATAAACTCATCCCCACTTCGGCATCGCGTCGTCTTTGATCCGCAAGGAAACGATGTCCAAAGCTGGCTGGAAAAAATCGGTTTCATCCTGTCTCCGTCTGATTTTGAAAGCTTTCATATGGCTGTTGCAGAGGGAATGTCGTCCGGATCAGCGCCCGTGATCTGGTCGTGGGATGGGGCAAAGGAAATTTACCCGACAGTACCTGTTGTTGAGAACGCAGCAGAAGCTGCCGCTTACATCGACAGGCTGCGGCGCTCTTCCATGCATTCAAAGCTGTCACAACAGGGAAAAGCTCTCATTCACGGAAGATATGATGTTGACGTCGTTGTAAATAAATGGACCGAACTCTTTCTGCCCAAAACTAAGTCGATTGCGCATAAGGCAACGAGCGTGCGAAATGTCGTTGTTTTTTGGTGCATTGATTCATGGGATATGTTTCATCGCCGAGAGATGATTGAGGCCTTTGCAGCGAATGCAAAAGAAACCTGCGATTTTCTCATTATCGAACATGGCAATCACTTCAAGACATTGCTTGAGCGGGGAATCTGCCCTCAAGAAGAGTTAGAGCAATTCGCAGCGCTGTCGCCTATTCAACTTACAGACAACAGTTACAGAATGCGGCTTCTGACGGGCGGTTTCCCCGAGGGAGTTAAAGTCGCAGATGTTCTCCGTAAAGGCGGGTCCATCGCGGATATATCAGAGGCGGCGGTTAAAGCAATTTTTGGCAATAATTCAAATGTGCTTCACTGGATATACAAACCAGATCAAGTGAAGAATCTCCCCGCGACGGCGGAATACATTTATGAAGTCTATGACGAATATACGCGAGATTTTTCCAGCGGTGCGCTGATACCCGCGATGATTCAGCTAGAGCCCCAAACGCTGGCCAATGCCCGCCACGTTTTCTTTACATCTGAACCGCTGCTTGATCGAAAACAGAAGCATTGCCGATCATATAGCCTCGTCAGCAACGGTGTAAATTTCGACGCGTTTGACAAATGGCGAGTTAATGAACCAACCGGCAACAATCTGAGAAAATCTGTCGGGTATCTAGGCAATCTTAGTGATTTTTTTGATTGGCAGCTAATGGCTGAGGTTTGCGCTCAATTGCCGGAAATAGATTTCTATTTCCACGGTCAGATTGAACGCGCACGTCTTACCCATATACAGACAGCGGTATCAAGATTGGAAAACCTTCCCAACACGATCTTCACTGGCCGCGTTAATCGAGAGTTTGGAGCGGCCGCAGTCAATCGTTACGATGCACTGGTCATTCCTTTTGTCGTGAATGACGCGATGCACGCTGTAAACCCGCTCAAACTGTGGGAGTATTTCGCGACAGGAAAGCCTGTAATTTCCTCACCGATGGACGCGGTTAGTATTGAGTCCCCCGTGCTTCGAAATGCTGCTTCAAGCGAAGAGTGGGTTAATGCCATCAACGATTCAATAAATTCTTCGGATGTCCAAGCGAGTGAGAAGCGCAGAGAACTTGCTCTCGAATTGGATTGGCGAACACTTACCAAGAAGCACTATGAAATATTACAAGACTGGTGCAGTCAGGATATGGTCGCAGAAGCCAAAAGAAAAATGTCCGCCTACTAGTTCCTGATTAACACCGGCAGTCGAAACACGGATCATCAATGGTATATAACTTTCTCAAAGACTGTATTCCTCGCGACCATTGTCGCCAGACACGTGCCATACAAATTTTCGATACCTACAACCAACAGCGTGCACATTGGCCAAAGACAATTCTGGACTTCGGCTGTGGTGCAGGAAATTCGATTGACGTTTTTTCAAGCAAAGCCCCTGCCGCCAGTTGGACCGGCGTTGATATAGAAATCAGCCCTGAGGTTGCCAGCCGCAACAGGAGTGGCCCGCAGTTTGTGACCTATGATGGGGTCACGCTGCCTTTCCCTGACAATCATTTTGATCTGGTTTTCAGCAATCAGGTTTTTGAACATGTTCGCCATCCCGAGAAAGTTCTCAAGGAAATTTGCCGGGTACTGACACCTGAGGGACTGTTTATCGCGCAGACGTCACAGCTGGAACCGTATCACAGCTACAGTGTATGGAATTATACGGTGTATGGTTTCAAGACTATATGCAGCGATGCCGGGTTGAATATGATTGAAGTGCGTCCGGCAATCGATGGGATCACGCTAATTCAAAGATCCCTCAATAAAAATGCCCCCGAATACAACAAATGGTTCGCAGAAGAGTCGCCAATCAATATTGAAATTGAGAATCAAGCGAAACAAGAGGGTCTTTCAGTTGATCTCATCAACTTTCGAAAGCTGATGTACTGCGGTCAATTTTCCTTTGCATGCGAAAAAATGTGACCACTCATTCCGATTTTAGGTGCCGCTTTTCTTATGCACCGCCTGCTTGATCATAGAGTATTATCGATATGAATGCTGAACCATCGGCGTATTACCGCAAGGATATCGATGGACTACGGGCGCTTGCTGTATTGTTCGTGGTCATTTTCCATATCAATGAGAATTTGATTCCAGGCGGCTTTGTCGGAGTAGACATATTCTTTGTCATATCCGGGTTCGTTATCACGCAAAGAATACTTAAAGATCTAGCTGGAGGAACGTTCAGCTACATCGAATTTTATCGCCGCAGAATAAGAAGAATTCTTCCTGTCATGTTCTTCGTAACATCGGTGACGTTGGTTGCTGGCACACTAATCCTTCTACCCGACGATCTGACGTCGCTATCGTGGTCTACGTTATTTTCTGCGTTTTCTGCTGCAAATATCTACTTCACGTATTTTTTGGACACCAGCTACTTCGCCAGTGATAGCCGCCTGACACCGCTACTTCATTTGTGGTCGCTTGGTGTGGAAGAGCAGTTTTACTTTATTTGGCCAGCTTTACTGCTCGCCTTGGTGAAGTGGCCCCGATCCATCATTCCCGGTTTGGTTCTTTTGATCGTCGCCAGCATTGGTATTGGGCAAATTCTTCTGGCTCACGGAGAATTCTCCTTTGCTTACTATATGCTTCCATCCAGAATGTTTCAGTTAGCAGCTGGTGGTGCTGCAGTGTTCGTATTGCAGTCCACTTTGATCAACCGCTTATCGCACTCAATGTTTCTGATAATTGGCCTAGTGGGCTTGAGCCTTGTTGCGGGAAGCGCGTGGTTACTTGACGGCAATACCGCCTTCCCAGGGCTTAATGCGGTTCCCGTCACGCTAGGCGCATTTCTGATAATTTTATCGGGGTCCAGAAAAAACCTCTTGGCCGATGCGTTCTCTATAACGCCGGCAAGATGGATCGGTAATATTTCTTATTCTCTGTACCTTTGGCATTGGCCAGTTTTAGCGTTCATGCGCTACAGCTATATAGAACTAGATTTTTTGAGCGCCACTTTGGCATTCGTAGCCATGATTGTTCTGTCAACAATCTCATACTTCACAATTGAAACCCCATTTCGACACTCCAGTGATTCATTCCAAAAGGTTTTTGGACGGTTTTTTGCGATACCGGCGGTCATTTTAACTGCGGGCTGTTTAGTGATTATCGCTTTCAAAGGCATTATTCCGCTCTTTTCACCGGCCAACTACGCGACAAACCTTGCTCGGCTTGCGGAAGAGAGCAAACCTGCAAACGAGTATGATTATGTCTGCCAGCGTTCTCAATTGCGCCCTCAGGATTTAAATGACGTAAGGTGCGTAATCAACGGACCAGCCAAGCCCAAAATACTGCTCTGGGGAGACTCCAATGCTGCTCATTATGTCGGGGTTTTGGGTGCCCTTGCCAAAAGCAAAGGTGTTTCATTCAGGAATATAGAACACTCCGCATGTCCACCGCTCATCAATGATCCATCAAGGTTTGCAAATGATTTTTTCAAGCGTACCTGCAAGATATCGTCAGAAATAGTCAAACCGTTACTTGATAAATATGACCACATCATAATTGCCTCATCTTGGGCACAGTACGATAATTTTTCTCCAGACTTTCAAGCGCAAATCAAAGAGACGCTTCAGTCTTTGTCAGCCCGAGGAAAAAAGGTAACGGTACTGGGTCAAGCAGTCCGGTTTCCAGGATATGATCGGCGTTGTCGTGAACGAGCCTTGAAGCTCGGCACCGACTGTATTGCCGTTTCTGTAATAACAAATCCCGGAACGACGATCTACAATGAGAAAGTCAAAATGATCGCTGAGAGCATTCCAAACGTTGAATATACCGACTTCAATGCTTTGCTTTGTAACGGCAAAATATGTTCGCCCTATAATGGGACGACACCGTTATACTTTGATACTGGACATTTGAGCATTCCGGGTTCATGGTTGTTGGGAGAAATGGCTGTTAAAACTGGCCAATATTCCAAACTATTTGAACCGCACTGAACCAAATGACAGGTCTCTTGTTTTAAAGCCTTGCCACCTTCCAACTCTCATCCTTTATGGATGAACGTTGGAAGGTTTTCCTTGCGCAATATCCTTACGACATCAGAATTGCATTCTGAACTGCGCGGTCATTGAGCCACCAAAGATATCTTCTCCGTACTGAACGTCGCCGCGTACACTACCGATGACCAATCGTTCTACTCCGTTGATCTTTCCTGTTAGCGCCAGAACATTCACGCCGAAACTCGCTTCACCATATGTCTGTAGCCGTTCCGTTTTAACCGGAAATACAATCTCACGTGCACTGCCGGGGTCTACAGTCAAAGTGGCATTAATATCGCCAGCAAAATCGTGATATCCAGTCAGCGTAACGAACGGTGATACACGGATACTGTCATCCTTGAAGAAGAAGTTTCTCGATACCGTGATCCCACCGAAACCGATCATGCTTTCAACGTCTGCAAACCGCACTCGGGCCGCATTCTGGTTGAGAACAATGTTGCGAGGGATAATCAGATCGTCAGTGCTACTCTTCGAGTAGGTGAAGCCGGTTGCAGGGATAAACGACCAGTCATTGTGTTTGAAGGTATACGAGGTCGAGCCGCTGATCGACACCCTGTCCCCATTAACGTCTGCGCCCCCGATCTTGAACAGCGGATCGTTGACGTTGATCGTATAATCCATCAGCTCATTGCGGACCTGCACATCAAAGAAGAAAGGGCCTTTGGTGTAAGCAGCATAACCACCATAGAAAACTGAGGTGAAGTCTGTCGTGTTGGAATAATTCTTCTGGTCAGATTTACCGAAAATCTGGCCGGCAGTGACACCAAAGTTTACGTTGGCGTCAGTATCTTGAATATTGAAGATACCTCCGTCCAAGCCGACCTGATAACCGTAATAGCTTGTTTCAATTGTTGCAGGCGTATCGACTTTTGAGCCGTCAGGTTGGGTAATAGTACCGCTCGTATCAATTTCAGACAGACCACCATTGGTACGCATCCACGGCGCAAAGCCAAACTGATTCTTGTCCGGATCGACCGGGGCAGAAACCAGACCGCTTGACGGCTTGAAGAATGACGATCCGATAACGTTTTGTGCGGCAATAAACCCGGAAACAACACTGCTTGCGGCTGTTCCATCCACCCCGGAACGCACAACATATTTTGAACCGCCGCCAGAAAGATCCTGACGTATCAAATTATATTCGATAACACCGCCTGTTGGCAGACCGGAAGCGGTCAATTCGCCCCCGCCGCTGTCATCCGGAACGTCAACAAGAAGGATAGTTTTACCGAAAGCGGATGGATCCTGTCCAGCAGTCAGGGCATTGATCTTGATATTGGTTTTGCCAACAAGCACGCCACCGAGTGTAACAACGTCGGAAGTTCCTTTGTCGAAATCAACATCAAGGGAAATATTCGAGCCTTCCTTACCAACATAGTCACCTGAAATTGTCAGTCGATCAGTGACCTTGTTGTTGATCAGATTGAGATCACCGCCTGCGCGGTTCTCAAATGTCTCAAGGCCATCAAATCTGGTGTTACCGCTCACTTTGATCAAGCCGCTATTTTGAATAACGTCATTGTCTCCGAGCAATGTGAAAACACCGGAATTCCCGACATTCCAGACACCACCAGCCATATTATTGACAATCGTCTCAGCGCCAGCACCTGATGACAATACCCCCTGCATCTGCCCGCCGGAGTGGTTGTTAAGGATTGCTTTGCCAGCCACATTGTCGAGAAGCGTCAACGTTTCAGGATTGGCTGAAGTAGATCGGATTGTCGCAAAATTGTCGAATGTAGTCAGGCCCTTATTCTCGCTACGCAGGGCTGTATTTCCTGCCCGGACATCGTGATCCAGAATGGCATGTGAATCCGTAGCCTCACCCTTGAAGGAAATAGCGGTGTCTGAAGCAGTCACCGCACCACCAAGATTTAGATTCATTGCGCCATTTCCGCTCGTCTCAAGCGAAATGGCTGTCTTGCCACTGATCGTATTGCCTGTCTTTACGTCAATATCCCCGTTTTGGGATTTGACGAAAACCCCGTGGCTGCCGCCTGCTATAGCTCCGGAACCGGCTATAGTAACGCGGCCACCAGTCGATCCCGCCGAAACTGCAGCACCAGCAGTTCCCTGCACGATGTTATTCGAGACGATGTTCACGTCTCCCTTGCCGGTCGCGTAAGCGTTGATGCCTGTCGCACCAGAAACGCCACCTGCCGTCTGAATATTGATATTTCCATTGACGTTTCGTGCCAATATCGCATTGCCCGCACGATTAACGACGGGGCTTTTGCTATCAGTAGAAATCGTTACATCATTATCGGTATTGGAAACGTCTATTCCAGAATTTGACAAGGCCGCAATAGTTCCGCCCATTGCTTTGGCCTTAATGCCCGCAACAACGTCACCCCTGACTTCACCCCCCGTTTGACCAAATGCATTTGTGGTAACTCTGTTGCTATTTTCAAGCGTGCCACCACTCAGGAGATAGCTGTTTGTGGTAACAGTCCCTCGCATTGTGCCGCCGGACTGGCTGAACACATTTGTGGTCGCAGTGCCTGTCAGCGAGCCCCCTTGCAATGCAAATCCGCGATAGGCTGTGATCGTGCCGGAAGCATTCCCGTTGGATAAAATGTAATTGTTCGTTTCAACCTTGCCACCCATACTCCCCCCTGATTGAGAGTATTGGGCAGTTTTGGCATTGCCACCCATGCTTCCGCCCGATTGGGAAATGGACTGACTGACATTCAGCTGCCCGGTCCCGGTAACTTCCGCATCGTCACTTATGCTCAATGTATTCGAATTGACTGTCCCATCAACCTTTCCGGTTTTGGACAATTCGTAACTCAGTGTGTTTGCTGTCCCAGATAGAGTTCCGCCCGATTGTGCGATACTCGTTCTCGAATAAAGCTGCCCACCCTTTTCGACGGTGACATTATCGTTCAATGTCATCTTTCCTGCACTAACAATACCGGTGCTGGTCACACGCCCATTTCCGGACAGGTCATAGTTTTGAGCAGCTGTAGCGCGTCCGGAAATTTTACCACCGGACTGCTCGATGTTCACTGCATTGACACCACCCGATATCGTACCATTCGACAAATCATACAGCGTCGTACTAGCGTTACCGCCCATATCGCCACCCGATTGTGAAATGCTAGTCGAAACGTTCAGGCGCCCGTCTTTGGTAACGCTACCCGCATCACTGATAGTAACTTTGCCAGCGGTAACTTTGCCGGACAGTATGCCAGTTCCGGACAGATCATAATTCGTCGTGGTAGCGACCCCAGACAACGTTCCGTTCGAATGATTGACATTGACACCATTCTTGATTTCGCCCGACATAATGCCACCGGAAAGATCATAAGTGGCCGTGTCAGCAATTCCACCCATATTCCCGCCGGATTGCGAGACTTCTTTTGAATTCAAACGTCCGCTGGATGAAACCGACGCATTATCCCTAATCGTCGTCTTGTCGGCGGTAACGGTGCCGGTCAGCTCACCGCGTCCCGACAGAGCATATTCCTCAGTATTCGCCGT
Organism: Phyllobacterium sp. YR531; assembly: GCF_000282595.1. Classification (GTDB taxonomy): domain Bacteria; phylum Pseudomonadota; class Alphaproteobacteria; order Rhizobiales; family Rhizobiaceae; genus Phyllobacterium. The sequence continues at coordinate 224,803 of NZ_AKIZ01000022.1, read as the reverse complement.
GCCGGACAGAGTTCCGTTTGACTGGTAAACATTCTTGCCATTGACGATGCTGCCGGACATGTTGCCGCCAGTGAGATTGTACAAGGGCGTATTGACAATACCCCCCATATTGCCACCTGACTGAGCCACCCCATTCGAAGCATTCAGATGAGCATTCCTCTCGACTATGGCGCTTTGACCCATCGAGATGTTTTTAGCATTGATGATGCCTGTCGACGTAAGCGTGCCATTTCCGAAAAGATTATACTGATCGGTGGCGGCCGTACCTGACAGCTTGCCGCCCCACTGGTTCACCCGATCTGCATTGATGACCTCTCCACCCGGAGCTATACCACCTGAGATGTTGCCGGACATCTCGCCGCCACTCATGTTGTACACAGGCGTTACGGCATTGCCGCCCATTACACCGCCGGTTTGCCCAATCCCGTCTTCCGCGTTCAATCGTCCGTTTTTTTCAACAGTGCCGCCGGAAATGAGAACAGTGTCGGCGTTCACGACGCCTGAACCTTTAACGGTGCCATTTTCAGAAAGATTGTAACGTTCCGTGTTTGCGGTACCTGATAAATCGCCGCCGGAATGATTAACGACCTCGGCTTTATCAGTAATGGTGCCAATATTGCCGGATATCGTTCCACCAGACTGGTTGACGACTCTGGCGTTCAATTGACCTTCGACGGCACCGTCATCTCGAATTGTCGCATTGTCAGTGTTTACAGTGCCCGTACCTGCTAGAGTGCCTCCCGACAGATCATAATTTTCTGTCGTGGCAGTACCAGACAAAACCCCGCCTGACTGATTTACATTGTCAGCATTTACAATGAAGCCGGACATCGTGCCGCCATACAAATTGTAAAGTGGAGTGTTTGCCGTACCTTTCATATCGCCTCGGGATTGCCCAATCGACTGACTGGCATTAATCCGAGTATTCGTTTCGATTATTCCTCCGTTGAGAGTAGCTGTTTCCACGTTGAAACGACCGTTTCTCACCGAACCACCTTGAGCAGTCAGGTTTTTCTGGGTCTGAGCCGTATTTCCAAGGTCGAGAACACCGCCACCTACATAAGTGCTACCTGAAGTTGAACCCAAGGTTCCACCGCTATCAAACGGTCCTTGCGATGCCTCTATCTGAAGTGTGCCCCCATTGACCCTCGTACCGCCTTCGTAAGAATTTCGTTCCGAGAGAATAACGGTGCCTTCACCTTCTTTGACCAATTGCGAGTCTTCGTTACCTTCGACCTCGACATCGATTTTGGTAGTCGTTCCATCGGCTGCAGTTATTTTGTTGACATCATCCGTCAGGTTGATGCTCCCAAAACCTCCAAGTGTATAACCGCCAGTCTCGAACGTAAGTCCGCCGACATCACGTTGCCCGCTGACCGAGACGTCGCCACCTACCCCTTTAAAGATTGCAGTATCGCCCCCGGACCAACTCGAATTGGTATTACCATCACTAGTTGTCCAATTATTGTTGCTACCATTCCAGGTTCCAGCACCTCCGCCGACCTGCCCGTTATTTGCGGGGTTGTTCGCATCCCAATAAGCATCGTCTGCGCGAGCCAGATGCGGCGCTATAGTTAGTCCGGCAGACACGAAACCCGAAAAGACAACAATACACGAAAGATTCGTAGTCGATCGCAATCGACTAATATAGCTGTTCTTTCGGATATATTGCCGTTCGGAAGGGCTGCCAGAGACTAATTTCTGCTTGTTCAACAAATCGAATTCCATGTGGCCAGACATTCAAGAAGAAAAGGGACGTGAACTTTATATCGCAAACTATACAGACGATTTGCTGTACTCAACCCCTACACAACCTTTTAGACATGTACAGTTGCAATTTTGTGTCGTTCTAGCCGATCTAGTGGATAAGAACTATAACGCACACATACTAGCTAACACTCTGAACGCTTAAGATCGGCTTTCCATGAGAACGTGGCGAATCAATTTTCAAGCCAACCGAAAGCGCTTTCCAGCCAGCAAATCTCAGAGCGTCGTGGCAGCGCGTGCTGATTGGTCGTAAGCGCCCGAAAGAAAACGAAGAACAGCCGCCATTTCAGAAAGCGTGCCTTCTGCAGGTCTTGCGTTGGTCGTTGATGCAACAAACAATCGCTCCCGTATCTGCGCGTAGCGCATACAGGCATCTGAACCTTTATCGGTGATTTTTATTGTCTTTTCTTTAGCGATTTTGCCGGTCGTCACCAAGCCTGCAGCTTCCAATTTGCGAATAGCGTAAGTTGCAACATGCGTGTCTTCGATATCAAGAACCAAACAGATATCGGCGAGCTTCTTTGCCCGGCCACGATGGCGAACGGAGTGCAGAATGAGAATTTCCGTCGCGGATAGTCCCGGCAATCCGGCTGCAGCCATGCATCTTACCATCCATCTGGAAAAGGCATGCGAGGCAAGGATCAACCCGTATTCAACTTCGGAGAGTCCGGGAGATTCACCTTCTGCGAGATGCGCTGACGACACGATGGGGCCGATGGGCGAGACTGGTTTCAAAGATGTAATCTGCTCGATATCGGCTTTATCAGTGCCACCAGGATTTACTGCCATTTCGCTTGCTTCTCAATCATCAATTTTATATCGTCATTTTATACATATATTATCGATGATAGCAAACAACGTTTAAGGCGGCGAAATGAGCATTGGGAGCTGGGATTTTTGGGTAGACCGCGGCGGTACCTTTACCGATATTGTTGGACGTGACCCTCAAGGCATACTGCATTCACGGAAAGTCCTGTCAGAGAATCCCGAAGCATACACCGATGCTGCCGTGCACGGAATTCGACAGCATCTTGGCCTGCAAACAGGTGATGCCATTCCCGCAGGTATCATCGGCGAAGTTCGCATGGGAACAACAGTCGCGACTAATGCTCTATTGGAGCGCAAAGGCGAGCGACTGGCACTTGTCACAACCAAAGGATTTCGGGATGCGTTGCGTATCGGCTATCAGGAACGCAAGAATATTTTCGCCACCGAGATAATCAAAGCGGAAGCGCTTTACGATCAGGTCGTGGAAATCGATGAGCGTGTGCTGGCCGATGGAACTATTGAGACTTCTCTCGACATCGATGCCGTCCACATTACCTTGAATGCATTGAGAAATGAAGGCTATGACGCGCTGGCAATTGCTTTCATGCATGCTTACAAATTTCCCCAACATGAAGCGGCAGTTGCTGCAATTGCTCGCGATGTAGGATTTTCGCAAGTCTCCGTCAGTCACGAAGTGTCACCACTGATCAAGCTGGTGGGACGTGGCGATACAACTGTTATGGATGCCTATCTTTCTCCCGTTTTGCGCCGCTATGTGGAACAGGTTTCGCGGGAACTTGATGTTGCCCGCACCGGGGCAAGGGTCATGTTCATGATGTCGTCTGGTGGACTTACTGCTGCCGAAATGTTTCAGGGAAAAGATGCCATCCTATCAGGACCAGCGGGCGGTGTTGTCGGCCTCGCCAAGACCGGTATCGAGGCTGGTTTTTCCAATGTCATAGGATTTGACATGGGCGGCACCTCCACCGACGTCGCGCATTTTGACGGGGAGTATGAGCGGGCATTCGAAACTGAAGTTGCCGGTGTGCGGGTGCGTGCCCCCATGATGCTAATTCATACCGTTGCCGCTGGTGGTGGGTCGATCCTGCATTTCCAGGATGGGCGATTTAGCGTTGGACCCGATTCTGCGGGAGCGAAACCGGGGCCCGCGTGCTATCGCAATGGAGGCCCGCTCGCTGTCACTGACGCGAATGTCATGGTGGGCAAACTTATTCCTGACTTTTTCCCGGCAATCTTTGGATCGCACTACAACGAACCGCTTGATATCGAAATCGTTCGTGATCGGTTTGCGCAACTTGCGGACGAAATCGGCGATGGCCGCAGTGCGGAGGATGTAGCCGACGGCTTCATACGGATCGCGGTTGCTAACATGGTGGAGGCAATCAAGAAAATCTCAGTTCAACGTGGCTATGATGTCACCCGTTATGCGTTGAGCTGTTTCGGTGGTGCGGGCGGCCAGCATGCCTGCCTTGTCGCAGACGCGCTTGGTATGAAGAACATCCTTGTTCATCCAATGTCCGGCTTGCTTTCTGCATATGGTATGGGCCTTGCCGATATCAGGGCAACCCGCCAGAAGGCGCTCGGCATATCACTCGACGATGAAGCTCCAGCGCAACTTGCAGCTATGGGTGAAGAACTGGAACGTGAATGCGTTTCAGAACTTCAAGCACAAGGCATCGCCCGCTCTGGTATTACCACCACTGTCCGTGCCCATATTCGTTATGCGGGCACTGATACAATATTGGCCGTTGATATTCTTCCAGATCACGAGAGCGCAAAACGTTTACGTAGAGAGTTCGAAATACTTCATAAGCGACGCTTTGGTTTCGTTGCGGAAAACAAGGCACTTGTCATCGAAGCGACAGAAGTTGAAACCATCGGCGGTGGCGGCGACCAATTTGAAATAAGTGTTGATGCCAACGCATCGGGAGAGCCAACTCTTGTAGCCCACAATCGAATTTACTCGCAAGGTAAAGCACATAATGCAGCGGTTGTTTTGCGGGAAACAATGAAACCTGGCCACCGGTTGACAGGCCCTGCAATCATTATCGAACCAAATCAAACCGTGATTATTGAGGATGGCTGGCAAGCTGAGTTGACGGCAAAGAACCATATTGTTCTCAAACGTATAAAAGCGTTGCCCAGCCAGGTTGCCATCGGAACTCAAGCTGATCCGGTAATGCTGGAAATATTCAACAATCTTTTCATGTCGATAGCCGAGCAAATGGGTGTGACGCTTCAAAACACCGCTTACTCCGTTAACATCAAGGAGCGGCTGGACTTTTCCTGCGCGGTTTTCGATGCGGAAGGCAATCTTGTAGCCAATGCACCACATATGCCCGTGCATCTTGGATCGATGGATGCGTCGGTGGCCACCGCAATCCGCGAAAACGCCGTCATACATCCCGGTGACGTGTTCCTGATAAATGCACCCTATAATGGTGGAACCCACCTCCCCGATTTAACCGTTTGTACGCCGGTTTTCGATGATACTGGCGAGACAGTCCGTTTTTGGGTTGCCAGTCGCGGGCATCACGCCGATGTTGGCGGTATTGCCCCTGGTTCAATGTCCCCATTGGCTACGACAATTGAAGAGGAAGGTGTTTATATTGACAACTTCAAGCTCTTGGACAAAGGCCGTTTTTGTGAAGAAGAACTTGAAGCTCTTTTAACTGGGGCCAGACATCCCGTTCGTACATTGTTGCAAAACGTCAATGATTTGAAGGCTCAGGTGGCTGCCAACGAAAAAGGCGTGGCAGAGCTGCGTAAAATGATCACCCATTTCGGTGAAGACGTCGTTGAAGCTTATATGGGCTATGTACAGGACAACGCGTCAGAAAGCGTACGTCGGGTTCTGGACCAGCTTCAGGATGGAAGCTTCGTTTACGAGATGGATCAAGGGTGCAAGATTGTTGTCACTATATCCGTCGACAAAATCGCGCGTGAAGTAACTGTCGACTTTACGGGCACCTCTGCTCAGAGAGCCGATAATTTCAATGCTCCGCGCCCTGTAACACGCGCAGCTGTCCTTTACGTTTTCCGCACACTGGTACAAAGCAATATACCGATGAATGCTGGCTGCCTGCGGCCGATCAACATCATTGTTCCGGAAGGAACTATGCTTTCACCTGAATATCCCGCGGCGGTTGTTGCAGGCAATGTCGAAGTCAGTCAGGCCGTGACAAACTGCCTGTTTGGCGCTGTCGGCGCTCAAGCCGCGGCTCAGGGAACCATGAACAATCTGACATTTGGCAATGATGAATATCAATACTATGAGACTATCTGCTCAGGTTCATCGGCTGGTCCGGGCTATAATGGCGCAGATGCAATTCATACCCACATGACCAATTCTCGTCTGACAGACCCGGAAATCCTCGAAACCCGTTTCCCCGTTGTTCTGGAGGATTTTCATATACGTCCGAATTCAGGTGGCAAAGGCAAGTGGTCTGCGGGCAATGGGACGACACGCACTATTCGCGCTCAGGAGAAACTGGATTTTGCAATCCTTTCCGGCCATCGCCGTATTGCTCCTTTTGGTCTAAATGGAGGAAGCCCGGGCCAGTTGGGTGCAAATTGCGTACGTCGAAATGATGGAACTGTAGAACAGCTTGGCGGCTGTGCGCATACCGTACTTGAAGCAGGGGAAGCATTTACAGTCACTACCCCTACCGGTGGCGGATACGGGCAAGAATAATTGGCAGACCCCCGAATTTTTCTCTCGAATAATTCGGGGGTCGGTGCCCTTGATAAATTCCCGTCGCGCCCCATATGTTGTCTGTCGACCGATTGATCGGGCTATCCCGCAGCAAAATGAATGCGGATGAATATTCAGAATGTCTGACCCGTATTCGACACAGTTCCCAATAGCGAATTTACAATCGACATTTTTCAACAACAACGCCGCGCGGTTTTCTGCACGGCCAATGGATTAAAATGCAAACTATTATTAGAAACCAACAAGAAACCACCTTTACCAAGCCATTTCAGGCTTATTATCAAATCCTCGTCAACAAGCCACAAAACAAAGTGGAGAAGCTACCTTCGGGATTTACCCGGGAAGAGTTGCGCCAGATTGTTGCCGAGCAGATTGACTAAGCAAAGAGCTTTTATGCAAAATCAACGAACACGAACAAGCAAAAGTGCATCGCGAGATGGCTCAACGAACAAAATCAACAATGCAAAAACAAACTATCAGCGCTATCTGGAAAGGGCTCAGGATGCGTTACGCTCTGGAAACCTTGTTGAAGCGGAAAACTGCTATCAGCATGCCGAACATTATTTCCGGACCCTCAATAATCATACGGCACCGTCTCATTGAGATCATGCCTCTTGCTAAGATTGCTTGTCGATCGGTTTGAAGGGATAATTTCATGACACGGATTTCACTGTTGCTCTCAGTTAAGAGCTCGTTCTGAAGGTGGCTGCTGAGCTGTCTGCAAAGCCTAGTAATTAACGCTCTTGTTGATCTGCACCACGCTGAGCAAGCGTTGCAACCAGGTCACTGAAGCGATCGCCCTGTATGGCAATATGTTGCCGTAAAAGAGTCCGCGCACTATCAGCTTCACCAGAGAGAATTGCGCCCACGATCGCTGCGTGTTCATTAAATGAAGTCTTCATTCGATTGCGTACGCGCAACTGGAGACGGCGATAAGGACGTAGACGCCGATGTAATGCGGAACATTGCTCAATAAGAAAACCACTATGACTGGCCGCATAGATGGCTTTATGAAACAGTTCATTATCGTAGTAATAGGTGTCACTGTCTTCAGCATCGGCAGAGCGCTCACATTTGCTGTGTGCAGCCAGCAGTTCCACGCGGTCAGTATCCGTATGACGACGCGCGGCCAATGACCCGGCCATCCCCTCCAGCTCTGCCATTACCTCGAACATTTCGTAAATCCGGTGCGGTGCTGGATCGATTACCACCGCTCCGCGACGCGCTCGAATTTCGATAAGACCAATAGCGCTCAATTGCATCAGGGCTTCACGTACAGGGGTTCGCGATACGCCAAATCGTTTGGCTAACTGTGCCTCGTCCAACCGTTCACCCGGAAGATATTGGTTCGTCACAATTCCATTTTCGATCTCATCCCTTAATCCTTGTACGATATTCTCGGCCATGATCTCTCCAATAATGCAAAGAATTCATTCTTGTATACAAGAAGATTGACTTTCCATACAAGAATGTTAACGTCATATATAACATCGCATCGCGTGGATTAAAACAAAGCTGTTCTCGTCGACGTGAGTGGTACTTTAAAGCCTTTGACTTTGTGCGGGGCAAAACTGAGCAATGGGAACCCCTATGACCAGCACATCCATTTTCAGTGACATGCTGCAAACAATAACAGATCGAGGTCGCAAGCTATTGGCTTTTGCGCCCCGGTCGCCAACAGCGGTCGGTGCTTCGGATATCGAACATCTGTGCGAATTGTTGCTGTCCAGTCGGGGCGAAGCATCAGGCATGGCGTTAGCCGCTCAGATTCTAGATCATTGGTCGCGTCTCAATGAACCGGGACAGCGCAATTTCATGCTGCTGCTTTTCAATAAGTTTGGTCCGGATGAGGCCAGACTTGATGCCGCGATCGAATCATATCGCGCAGACCGGACGCCGAGCGCAATGCTGGAATTGCATCAAGCTGCGGAACCTCGTCGGCAGGAGTTAATTCGCCGTCTCAACCTTGCACCCAATGGCATTTCAACCATGGTGAACATGCGTGAACGTCTGTTGAGCTATAAGATCGACAGCCCGGAACTTGAAGCTGTCGACGCTGACTTTTCTCACCTGTTTGCCTCATGGTTCAATCGTGGCTTTCTCCTTCTTCGCCCTATTGACTGGTCGACACCTGCGCACATTCTGGAGAAAATTATTCGCTACGAAGCGGTGCACGAAATCAGTGACTGGGATGAGTTGCGCCGCCGTCTGGCTCCCGCCGATCGCAGATGTTTTGCTTTCTTCCATCCACAACTTGCGGACGACCCCTTGATTTTTGTCGAGGTGGCACTGACGAAAGCAATTCCCGAAGCAATCTTTGATGTTCTTGATGAGTCTCGTGCGCCAATTGCGGCACAGGAGGCAAGAACTGCAGTGTTCTATTCAATATCAAATTGCCAGATGGGATTAAGGGGGATTTCCTTTGGCAATTTCCTGATCAAGCAGGTTGTCGAAGACCTGCGGCGCGAATTCCCGAAGCTTGAAACCTTTGTGACTTTGTCGCCAGTATCTGGGTTTGCCAATTGGCTTTCAAAGGAAAGAAAAAATGAACATTCCGAATTGCTGACTGCTGAAGATAAGAGTGCGCTCCAGGCATTGGACGGCATTGATTGGGTTAAAGACCCAAAGCTCAGTATTACAGCCAAGGAAATACTGTTGCCACTTGCTGCTTGCTACTTCCTCAACGCTAAAACACACCAAGGGCGACCGCTTGAACCGGTTTCGCGTTTTCACCTCGGCAATGGAGCCAGACTGGAACGAATAAACTTTCTGGCCGATCGCTCCGACCGTGCGATGCGGCAGGGGCATGGTTTCATGGTCAATTATCTCTACAAACTTGACGATATTGAAGCGAACCATGAAGCATTTGCACAACGCAACGAGGTTGTAGCCGCGCCACCTGTTCGTAAACTACTCCGCCAAGACAGAAATGCGAAAAAAGTTGCTCCATCCGCAAGCAATAAAAACCGTGAAACGAACAAAGCCGCCAGCAAGGAACCGACTGCATGAGCAATCATTTGTTTGACGCTATAAAACGTTCCGTCCCAAGCGAAGAGGCCATTTTCATCGAAACGGGTGATGCTCAATATTGGACATATGGGAAGATGCTGGAATGGTCGGGAAAGATCGCGGGAGCGATTGACACGCTCGGTGTCCGTCCGGGTGATCGGGTTGCCGTCCAGGTAGAAAAGAGCGCGGAAGCCCTCATGCTTTATCTTGCCTGCATTCGTTGCGGAGCAGTCTACCTGCCGTTGAATACTGCCTATACGTTGGCCGAGCTTGATTACTTCATTGGTGATGCTGAGCCTCGGCTCGTCGTAGTATCGCCTAAGGCGGAAGAAGGCATATCGACGATAGCGTCCAAATACGGCGCACTGATCGAAACACTTGACGAAAATGGAGGCGGTTCACTTGTCGAACTGGCGAAGGATGAGCCAGCAGATTTTACCGATTCCACAAGGACGCCTGATGACCTGGCCGCAATTCTCTATACATCAGGAACCACAGGTCGCTCCAAAGGCGCGATGCTGACACATGACAATTTGCTGTCAAACGCGCTGTCGCTTCGGGATTATTGGGGCTTTACCGCACAGGATCGTCTCATTCACGCTCTGCCCATTTTTCACACCCATGGATTATTTGTCGCAACGAATGTCATTCTGACATCAGGCGCATCCATGTTTTTATTGCCAAAGTTCGATCCTGCAGAAGTATTGTCGCTCATGCCTCGCGCCACGACAATGATGGGCGTTCCTACCTTTTATGTTCGATTGCTGCAGAACGAAGGGTTAAATCGCAATGCAGTGGCAGGAATGCGACTTTTCATTTCCGGTTCCGCACCGCTCTTGGCTGACACACATCGAGCCTTTCATGAGCGTACCGGCCAAGCCATTCTTGAACGATATGGCATGACTGAAACCAACATGAATACGTCTAACCCCTATGACGGCATAAGGGTCGCGGGAACTGTAGGTTTTCCACTGCCGGGCGTAAGTGTTCGGGTATCCGATCCTGAAACCGGCATGGCACTCGCACAGGGCGAGACCGGTATGATCGAAGTTAAGGGCCCGAATGTTTTCAAGGGCTATTGGCGCATGCCGGAGAAGACGAAATCCGAGTTTCGCGATGACGGATTCTTCATTACCGGCGATTTGGGCAAGATCGACGATCAAGGCTATATTCATATTGTTGGCCGGGGCAAAGATCTCGTGATTTCCGGCGGTTACAATATTTATCCAAAGGAAGTCGAAACAGAAATCGACGCGCTTCCCGGCATTGTTGAAAGCGCAGTTATTGGCATTCCTCACCCGGATTTTGGTGAAGGCGTAACGGCAGTCGTTGTGAAAAAACCCGGCTCTCAAACCGATGAGAAAACCATTCTAAACGCACTGAATGATCGTCTGGCGCGCTACAAGCAACCCAAGCAGATCATCTTTGTGGATGACCTGCCAAGAAACACCATGGGCAAGGTGCAGAAGAATATTCTGCGCGAGCAATACAGTCTGATTTATACCGCTCGCGCGAATGCCTGATTGAACTGCCATCCTTGGATGGCAGGCCGTAAGTGGCGTTGGGGGGAGCTCACGCCGGAACAATAAGGAAATATGGCTCGCCGCTGGCGCGCCGTAAAGGGAGGATATTGTCATGAATATTGAAATACTATCCATACTTGTCCTGATTGGCATGTTTGTTATCGCAACAATATTGCCAATCAATATGGGTGCTTTGGCCTTTGCCGCCGCATTCATTGTCGGGTCACTTATTATGGGAATGACGCCCAATGATATTTTTTCGGGCTTTCCGAGCGATCTGTTTCTTACACTCGTCGGTATTACTTATCTGTTTGCGATAGCCCAGAACAACGGAACCATAGATTGGTTGGTTGAGCAGGCTGTGCGATTGGTCCGCGGGCATATGGCACTTATTCCATGGGTCATGTTTCTGGTTGCAGCAATCATCACCGGATTTGGCGCACTTGGCCCAGCAGCAGTTGCCATTCTCGCGCCAGTTGCTCTGCGTTTTGCCACCCAATACCGCATCAGTCCAGTCATGATGGGACTCATGGTCATTCACGGAGCACAGGGCGGTGGTTTTTCACCTATCAGCGTTTATGGTGGCATCACCAACCAAATTGTCGAAAAGGCCGGGCTGCCCTACGGCCCAACCTCGCTGTTTCTCTCCAGCCTATTCTTCAATCTTGCGATTGCTGTCGTTGTGTTCTTTGTTTTCGGCGGATGGAAAAGTCTGCGCGAACATGCAACTGCCACAGGGCCGGATCCGGATACGCACACGGCTGGCGTGTCGCGTGCGATTGTCGGTCATGGCGGTACTCCAGCTTCACCAGCGTATCATCGCAGCGATGTTTCTCCGTCAGGCGCGCACATTCCATCAAGTGAAGGCCTCACAAGCGAAAGGCTTATGACACTTGTTGGTCTGACGGCCTTGGCTATCGGCGCTCTTGTCTTCAAGTTCAATGTCGGCCTGGTCGCGATAACTGTAGCTGTTGCCTTGGCGTTGTTATCGCCAAAAACGCAGAAGGCAGCTATTGACAAGGTCAGCTGGTCAACCGTGCTGTTGATTGCCGGTATCATCACTTACGTCGGAGTGCTTCAAAAAGCCGGAACCGTCGATTATGTGGCTTCAGGCATATCGGGCTTGGGCATGCCACTGCTTGCAGCTTTGCTGCTTTGCTTTACGGGCGCAATTGTATCGGCCTTTGCATCTTCGACCGCATTGCTTGGAGCAATCATTCCTCTTGCAGTGCCGTTCCTTATGCAAGGTCACATCAGTGCTATCGGGGTGGTGGCAGCCATCGCGATCTCGACAACGATTGTTGATACAAGTCCATTTTCAACCAATGGTGCTCTTGTTGTCGCCAACGCCCCGGAGACTGAGCGGGAGAACGTTCTGCGAAAACTGCTGATCTATAGTGCCCTCATCGCCATTTTCGGGCCAGTAATTGCTTGGCTTGTTCTTGTTGTTCCAGGCGCAGTCTAATCATCCACTACGTCGCTCCGTCAGGCCGCCACAACGGCGGCCTGATCAGTTTTACGGTTATTGCCAATGCGTGCACCGCCGTTGGAATCGAACAAATGGCTGACTGCAGGATCGATAGACACTTGGATTTTGTCACCGGGCCTGATCGACAGCCTTTCTCGGAAAAGACATGAGATCTCCTGACCACCAATCTTTCCTACAACCATAATCTCTGAGCCAGTCGGCTCAACCACCTCAACGTCAATCTTGATACCCTGGTCAGCTATCTTCATATGCTCGGGCCGGATGCCGTAGATTGCTGAAGCTTCAAGACCAGACGATGCATCATGCGGCAAAGGTAAACTGACGCCATCTGATGTCATGAAAACACCTGCCTTGATCTTACCTTCGAGGAAGTTCATGGCGGGCGAGCCTATGAAGCCTGCCACAAAAGTATTTGCGGGATAATCGTACAGATCAAGAGGCGTTCCCACCTGCTCAACAAGACCATCCTTCATGACCACAATCTTGTCTGCCATTGTCATGGCTTCGATCTGATCATGCGTGACATAGACAATTGTAGTGCCCAACCGTTGGTGCAACCCCTTTATTTCACTGCGCATCTGCACCCGCAGTTTGGCGTCGAGATTGGACAGGGGTTCGTCAAATAGAAATACTTGCGGATCGCGAACAATTGCACGGCCCATGGCAACGCGTTGGCGCTGGCCACCGGAAAGCTGCCGAGGAAAACGGTCCAACAATTTCTCCAGTCCGAGAATTTCGGCAGCGCGGCCTACCCGATTGACTTTCTCTTCCCTGGGAGCATTTTTGAGCATGAGTGCGAAACCCATATTGTCCGCAACTGTCATATGGGGATAAAGCGCATAGTTCTGAAAGACCATGGCGATATCACGCTCCTTTGCAGGCAGGTCATTGACCACGCGCGATCCAATGGAAATTTCGCCACTGGTTATTTCTTCAAGGCCAGCAATCATGCGCAGCAAAGTTGATTTTCCGCAGCCTGAAGGTCCGACAAGAATTACAAACTCTCCATCGTCGATATCGACAGAGACGCCATGCATGACGTCGACATTGCCATAGGTTTTCTTTACGTCCCTGATGGAAACCGTGGCCATTTGAAACTCCATTTATATGTTAGCCGCCCTTGACGGCACCTGCTGTCAGACCAGCAATAATTTGACGTTGGGCAAAAACCGTCAGCAACAAAACCGGCAATGTCACCACGAATGCAGCTGCTGCAAGCGGCCCCCAGCTAACTTGTTCGAATGACAGCATGTTATAAACGGCCACCGGCAGCGTCCTTGTCTCACGACTGGCGAGCACGATCCCGAAAACAAAATTGTTCCAGGAAAAAATGACTGCCAAAATCAGGGACACCACCACTCCGGGCTTGGCAATGGGCAAGGCAACCATCCGGAATACCTGCCATGATGTGGCGCCATCGATCATGGCAGCCTCTTCAAGTTCCATAGGGGTTGTTTCGAAATAACCGATCATGATCCAGATCACGATTGGCACTGTCACAACCAGATGGATGATGATCTGCGGCCATAGTGTTCCAAGCAAGCCCAATCCTTGGAACAGCAAGAAAAGAGGAATGAGGTAAGAGAGCCCCGGCGTCATACGAGCGATCATAATGACAACTGCCGATTTGTTGGCTCTCAACCGCGCAATGCCATAACCTGCAGGCACGCCGACAAGCAAAGCCAACAACGTAGCCGTGCCAGTTACAAGCAGGCTGTTCCAGAAGTAATGCAGGAAATCATTTGTAGCGAAGATGTCAGAGTAGTTGGACCACGCGAATTGTTCTGGAATGAATATTGGCGGGTAGGCTCCGTTGTCGATTTCATATTTCAGCGACAAGGAAAGCATCCACAGGAAGAAGAAGATTGCCGGAGATACGATCACGAAGACGATGAAGATCGTACCAAGAATTTTCAACGGACTGCGGCGTGCCATCTTTTCCTCAACTATTCCACTTTGTCCGCTGGCGCAGATAGAGCAGCACAAGAGACATGGTAATGATCACAATGAAGAAAACGACGGCTATGGCTGAACCATAGCCAATGTCGTAATAGGCGAAGGCAACATTATAGAGATAAATGTTGATCGTCTCGGATGCGGTGCCCGGCCCGCCTTGTGTCATGGCAAAAATAATATCGAAACTTTTCAAAGCATCTATGGACCGAATGATTACGGCGACCATCATGAATGGGAGGATCATTGGCAGAGTAATGTAGCGGAATTTCTGCCAGCCATTGGCACCGTCGATCTCGGCGCTTTCAAACGGATCGCGCGGCATAGCTGCAAGCCCGCCAAGAACAATAAGCATAACCAACGGTGTCCACTGCCAGGTTTCAACCAGCACAAGTGACGGTATCACCGTATTCTGGTTGAATATCCATTCCTGAGGCCCAATTCCTACAAGGGATAGAAGGTAGTTCAACACCCCAAGTTGAGGGTGGTACATCATCGTCCAAACCAGTGCGACAGCCACCGGCGTCGCCATCATGGGCATAACAAATATGCCGCGCAGCAGACCACGTAGCGGAAGCTTGCTATCGAAAACCAGTGCGGCGATCGTCCCCAGGAAGAGCGGCGCCACAACTGATAAGACCGTGTAGAGCACAGTATGGCCCATCGACTGCCAAAACCGCGCATCTCCGGCAAGGCGAGCAAAGTTTGCCATACCGACAAAACTTTGCTCACCGCCTAAATGCCATTCATTGACGCTCATCCATAGAGTAAAAGCCCAGGGAAATATGATGACTGCCCCGACTATGACCAAAGCCGGTATAACAAAAGGCCAGTAACTCGGCGTCAACCGGGTTTTTCCAGCCCCGCGCCTTATCTTCGGCTTGGTTGTGTTGTTTATCGGGGCAGCAACACTCATTCAGCTCAACCTTCACTTCGGGCGAGTACAGGTTCGAACTCTTCCGTGGCTCGTTTCATTTCTGCTGCGGGGTCAGCGCCACCAATAATATTGGTGAGACCAACGCCCATGACGTCGCGGAACTCCGTCACAGGAACAATAACAGGCAGGCAGAGTTGGCTGACCTTGGCCGATTCAGACAATACCTTTGCCCATTCCTGAGGCATGGTAACGCCTTTAAGAACCTCCGGATCATTGAGGATAGAATTGCGGAAAGGCACGCCCGACCCGGATTGCAACAGGCGCGCTCCCATTTCCTTCGATATTGCCCACTGGCAATAAAGATAGGCGGCTTCCTTGTTGGCTGAACCTTCCGTCACGCCTATGCCATCTCCAAATGTCGGTGCAGCCTGTGCAGCAGGACCTTTTGGCATAACGCCGTATCCAACTTTGCCAACCACTCGAGATTTTTTTGGATCCTCAAGTGGTGGCGCAAAACCAATTCCGTCAAGCCACATGGCAACTTTACCCTGAAGGAAGCTCGACTGGCATTCGGCCCAGTTGAATCCGGTTACACCGGGAGGCGCAGATTTTGTCATCAGGCGCTGATAGAGCGTTGCCGCATCGATGGATTCCTGTGTAGCTGTTTCCAGCTTTCCGTCTTCGACGGTGCTTTTGCCATAGCCAAGCATGAGGCTAGCCCAGACAGGAGTATTGGCATTCTTCATTCCGCGCGCAACAAAACCGTATACGCCATTATCGCGATCGGTAAGTTTTTCAGCTGCCGCAGCCAACTCTTCAAATGTTGTCGGATACTCAACCCCTTTGGCAGCAAAAAGCTCTTTGTTCCAATAGATGATCCAATAGTCTACGGAGAAAGGAAGTCCGCCGAAACGACCATTCTTGTCCTTGGCAAATGCAAGGCCGGCTTCAGCAAAGTCGCTTTCCGTTAGCGATGGATCGGTGAGACTTGTATCCTTCAGAAAAGGTGTAAGATCAGCAAGCCAACCACCCTTCTCAAACTGCCGTTTCTGCACATGATAGCTGATGTGAATCACGTCGAAACTGGGTTTTCCAGAAGTCAGTTCGATAACCGCTTTTTGACGCTGCTGCTGTTCTGGAGTTTGCTCGGAATTGACTTTTATCCCGGTCAATTCTTCAAATTCTTTCTGATATTTTTGCAGAATATCGCCGCGCGGACTCTTGATAAGATTAACTTCAAGCGTTGTGCCTGCGTACTTTTTCCAATCAACATTGGCAAAAGCGGGCTTCAAGCCGGTGAAACTTGCAGCGCCCAGTGCAGCTGAACCTGCAAGAAACTGGCGGCGTGTCGGTTTGTTAAAATTCATGCTCATGATTTCCTCCCTTTTTTATGTTTCCGGAATTTGCAACTCCCATTGCAAAGCCGGTTTTAGATTTTCAGAGCCAGATTCCTTGCATTATTGATATGCACCGCAATTGCGTCCATTGCGGTTTGCGGCTCGCGTGTCTCGATAGCTGCAAGCACTGCAAGATGCTCACGCATCACCGGTATGACGCGCCCCGTAATACGAAAGCGCTCCTGATTGATCAGGCGCATCTTTATCGCGTTGATCCTGTAAGCGCGCCCGATAATGCCATTTCCCAAAGAGTCAATTATTGTCTCATGCAGGTTCCAATCTATTGCCTGCGCCTTCAATTCGAGTTCCGGTGTCTCTTGTCCTTGCAAAGCTTCCTCAAGTGTATCCTCGTGTTCTTTCCTCAAACGCGCCAGCAGCTCATCCGAGGCTGTTACCGCAAAAATGGCAACGGCTTCTTTTTCCATGAAAAGACGAAACTGAAACGCCTCGCGTATGAGATTCAGATCAATATGGGCAATCTGAATACCCCGTTGAGGGATAGTCTTGACCAGTCCTTCCGCTTCGAGGCGAGGAACCAGTTCCCGGATAGCGCCCAAGGGCATGCCGGTCATCGCAACAAGCTGCCTTTGCGACACGAACTGCCCGGGACTGATGTCGCGCGCCAGCAGATGCTCTGTAAAGCTTACATAAGCTTTCTCACGCAATCTTACGGGCTCGTCGCCATCATCCATCACGGTTACCTTTCGTTGTCAGGCTGCAGCAGATTTGAACAGCCGATCCAATGTCATGATCAAACGTCCATAATCTGAGTCGGACAAACTACGAAGCGGCGCACGGGCTCTACGCCAGCCCTCAACGCCGCTATTGTGCGCAATCAGCGCCTTGACGGCCGGAATAACCGGAAATGCCGTAATTTGATTTACAGCTTCAACCACATCGGCGTCGTCCCGCCCCTCAATGGCCATTGGCAGAAGCCGGTGGGCATAAACATTGGCAAGGCCGGAGATAGCACCCTGCCCCCCTAGACGAACGCCAGCGGCCAGACCTCTCTCATCGCCAATCAAAATCGCCAGATCATTGTGTTCAGCCAGAAGAGATTCAGTGAATGGCCAGTTGCCTGAGGAATCTTTGACACCTGCAATCACTTCCGGAAAAGCTTCTCGCAAACGAGAGACAAGATTGACCGAAATCTCCACAGCCGTAACGGATGGGATATTATAAAGGATAACGTCCCGTACCGAACTGCCCATCTCAGCAAAAACCGATGAGAACCAATCAAAGAGGCCATCATCACTGAGATTCTTGAAATAGGATGGCGGAGCCAGCAAGATATTGCGGCAACCCGCATCAAGTGCCTCACGAGATTGCAGCGCCGCATCGATGTACGAGTTGGCCATAACACCGACAACGATGCGCTCGGGCGCTATGCCAGCATCGAGAAATGCCTTCAACAATAACGATCTTTCAGCATTGCTTATGGAAGAACCCTCGCCGGTAGTACCAAACAATGTGACGCTGCTGCATCCGTTTCGAAGACAACTCTTCGCGTGATCAACAGCGGTTACGGTATCGATTCCCATATCGACATTGAATGGCGTGGCCAATGCGGCTGAAAGACCAAAGTGATCCAGTTTAGGCAAACTCATTCTCCTTCAAGCAGGAGTAAATACATACTGACATGTTAGTTGTTAGTCAATGGGTAGTCACAGAAATTTCGTCATACTTTTAAAGCGTCAGATACGAGCGGAAAGAAAAGCCTGAACTTCTGCCGCGGAGGGCGCACCACGCCGACCACCAAAATGCATACATTTGATAGCCGCTGCAGCACTTGCAAAGCGCATAATGGCATCGACCTGCCAACCTTGCGCCACTCCCCAAGCGAAGGCCCCGTGAAAAACGTCACCTGCTGCCAACGTGTCAACAGCCCGCACGTTAAATGCAGGCATATGGCAAACCGTGCCGGTTGCATTATCGTACCAGAATGAACCCTTATCGCCGGCAGTAACTGCAACAAAAGATTCATCGCGACCATAGCAGGCTGCAAGTGCCACTACCGCATTTTCTGGATTATGCTCGCCAGTGACTTTTTCCGCCGCTGGTTCTGACGCCACAATATGAGTTGCAAGCGGCAGAAGCAGCTCCAACGTTTCCAGCGGCGCGGTATCTGCATCGAGGATGGCAGGAATTTCGGCTGATTTGGCAGCGGCAAGTGCCATTGCGGCAGCGCCCGGCCAACGTACATCGGTCATGATGACATCAAACACACCATTCTCAATGTGGGGCATCGCATCTGGGACGGTGAGTAAAGCAGGATCGTAAAACGGCACGATCATCCGCTCTCCAGCTCTATCAACAAAGATCGAGGAGAAAGCCGAGCGAGCGCGCTGCATCCTGCGAACATGGCTGCAGTCCACACCTTCGTCGCTCAGCTCGGCAATGATCCGATCTCCCACCGCATCCCGTCCGGCTGAAGCCCATAACGATACTTCCCCTCCCAGTCGGGCAATGCTTGCAGCAGCGCTTGATGCCATACCAGCGGCGATCTCAACCGCGAGAGTGGGAATATACTTTCCAGGACCGGGCGGTAGCTGCTCGAGTTGAAAAATCGTATCAAGGGTAAGAGCACCAACACATAGTATTCGAGGCATTCTTCATTCACCGTTCAGCTGAGTAACTCGCGCTGCTGATGTGCAAGCGAAAAATTGCTTTCGTCAAGTGAATGGCAAGCTTGCGCCAAATTCTCATATATGAAATATTCTTTTACATAAGAAACCTCATGTCCCCGAATTGTTTCAGGAAACAGTATGACCAAAGACACTCAGCCGCTCGACGGTTTACTTGTTCTCGACATGAGTCAGTTTCTGTCAGGTCCTTACGCTGCTCTGCGGCTCATGGATTTGGGTGCTAGAGTTATTAAGATTGAACGGCCGGATGGCGGTGATCTTTCACGCCGGTTATATCTGAGTGACACTGAAATTGGCGGCGATTCCACGATTTTCCATGCGATCAATCGTGGCAAGGAAAGCCTCTCAATTGATATGAAAAACCCTGCAGATATGGCATCGCTCAAGGCTTTGATCCGCAAGGCAGACGTTGTCATTCAAAATTTCAGACCAGGGGTTATCCAGCGTCTTGGCCTAGCCTACGAGGATGTCGCCAAAATCAATCCGCAGATCGTATATGCCGGGATAAGTGGATACGGCGAAGCAGGACCATGGGTGGCACGCCCTGGCCAGGATTTGCTTGCCCAAGCTCGATCCGGCCTGATGTGGTTGAACGGCGACGAAAATAACGGGCCGGTACCATTCGGCTTGGCCGTCGCAGATATGCTCGCGGGTGCCGCGCTGGTTCAAGGTATCCTTGCAGCACTGGTGCGTCGCGGTATTAACGGCAAGGGTAGCCATGTAGAAACCAGCTTGTTGGAGGCTTTGGTTGATTTCCAGTTCGAGGTTCTGACGACCCATTTAAATGATGGCCGGCGCTTGCCTAAGCGATCAAGTTTTCGCAGTGCCCATGCCTATCTTTCTGCTCCTTATGGCGTCTACCCGACAAAGGATGGCTTTATCGCCATCGCAATGACGCCTATTCCTCAACTTGCATCCCTGTTGGAAATTCCAGACCTTGCAGCTTACGCCGATGATAAATCGTCATGGTTTACAGCACGTGACGATATCAAGAAGATTATTGCCAGACACATCGTCGAAGAAACCACCGAGCATTGGTTATCCATACTCGAGCCGGCTGATATTTGGTGCTCATCGGTCCTTAACTGGGAAGAGTTGCTGAACAGTGATGGCTTCAAAGTTCTTGATATGTTGCAGACTGTTACGCGTGAAGATGATGTTTCAATCACAACAACGCGCTCTCCGATCAGGGTGGACGGCAGCCGTCCAACTACAACCCGTGCCGCGCCCAGAATCGGCGAGCACAGCGCCGCAATCCGCAAGGAGTTTGCACTGTGACTGGCTTGTTTTTGAAAGGAATGACATGGCACCACCCGCGCGGCTATGACCCGATGGTTGCGTGTTCAAAAATCTGGCAGGAGCAGACTGGCGTCAGCATCGAATGGGACAAGCGTTCCTTGCAGGATTTCGAAAGCTTCCCGGTTGAAGCACTCGCCAAGGCCTATGACTTGATTGTTATCGATCATCCTCACGTTGGACAAATTACAAAAGAAAACTGCCTGCTGCCATTGGATCGCTCAGATAAAAGCATTGAGTTCGATGCCATTTCAAAGGGTAGCGTTGGCCAGTCCTTTATCAGCTACAACTGGCAAAAGCGTCAGTGGGCTTTTCCGATTGACGCAGCGGCGCAAGTTCAGGCATGGCGGCCCGATCTCCTTGCCAATCCACCTAAAAAATGGAGGGAAGTCATTGAGCTTGCGCGCAAAGGACAGGTGCTACTGCCCCTGCTTCCACCGCATAGTTTGATGACATTCTTTACGCTGACAGGTAATCTTGGCCAGCCTTGCGCCAATGATGACAGCCCTGTTTTGATAGACCCCAATGCTGGCAACGCTGCCTTTGACCTCATGAGAGAAATTGTAGATCTTGTCGATCCGCCTTGCTTTGAAATGGATCCAATCGCGGTCTTGGAGCGACTTGCGAAAACTTCCGCTGAGTGTTGTTCGCCATTTATTTACGGCTACGCAAACTATGCGGTTAAAGGCTTTCGGGAGAATATTGTTGCCTTTGGCGACATTCCCTCCACCAATGGAGTGAACGTCAAGGGATCTGCCCTCGGTGGAACGGGGATTGCCGTATCAGCATTCTCAAAACATCCCGCCGAAGCCACTGATTTTGCCTATTGGATTGCCGGAGGTGAACTGCAAAGCAGCCTCTATGCTACTTCCGGCGGTCAGCCCGGGCATGCCACAGCATGGGAAGACACTCACGTGAACGCAGCGACAACTGACTTCTATCGCGCTACCCGCGCAACGCTGCAGGGAGCATGGCTTCGCCCCCGCCATGATGGTTATATGGGGTTCCAGAAAGCCGCTTCTTATCGCATCAACGATGCTTTAAAGGCGAAGGAAAAGTCCGAGCCTCTCATCGCAGATCTCAACCGGCTTTACCGAGAGAGCTTCGTCGGTTGATGGCGCTATTCCTCTGCTTTTTCGAACCCCGCAAGCGCTGATAGCTGATTGGCCGTCTCCATGAGTAGCGTTATCGTCTGACTGATATCGGGCGCATTAGGGGTCAGCAATGTAATGTAGGGGCATGTCAGGGCGGCAATAACGCGCCCGTCCGCGCCACGCACAGGAGCTGACAGATTGTGCACCCCTGCCGTCTGCATACTGGTCATGATTTCGTAACCCCGAGCCCGAATTAAATCGAGCCTAGCGAGCAGGTCCGCTGATGGCTCTGCTTCCTCAACTGATCGACTATTCTCTGCAATCATGAATTTGCGCTCTTCCGGCGAAGAGAACGCGAGAAGAATGTGACCCGAACCAGTATTATAAAGGCTTATATGAGAACCGATACGTATGGATATTCCCCAATAGTCCGGCGCCTCCTGTTGCGCGATAACGACCACTGAACCGCGATCAAATACCGAGAGTTGGTTTGCTTGCTTTGACTTTTGCGCAAGTTCGCGCATTAGAGGCGTAGCATAAGAAGCAAGCCTGCGCACCGGTGCGTGTAGCTGCGCCAATCCAAAAAGCTTTAGCGTGAGTGAATAGCGATCCCCGTCCAGACGCGTCACATACCCACGTCGGACCAACCGATCCAGCATCCGGTAAAACTCGTTAGGTGTACGTCCCAAAGATTTCGCAATCTCAGTCTGGGTCAAGCCACCATCAATTCCTGCCAACAACTCAAGAATATCAAGCCCTTTATCCAATGCAGGTGCGCGATACCGCTCATCATCGTCTTCCATCCGCTTCTCCCTCAATGTCCGCAATGATGAATTGCTGATTCAGATATTCCCTTTTGTATGTTGACACCCCTCCCCGTCAATGTTTGTATATGAATTGATATCTTATATATGAGATAAGATGAATCGGGCGCTAAACCGCCTGTCGAACTGGGAGGTTCCTTTGATGAAACTGGTCACCGGCGTCTCAGCCGGAATAATCGCTTTGATACTACCTGCTGCAACCATGGCTGTAGAATTACCCGGCAAGTTTGATGGCGTGACTATTGATGCCAAACTCATCGGCGGACAGCAGTATGAAAAGCTTTATGAGCGTATCGGTGAATGGGAGAAACTGACCGGTGCAAAGGTCAACGTACTATCCAAGAAAAACCACTTCGAGCTTGATAAGGAAATCAAATCTGACATAGCCACAGGAAGCATCTCCTGGTGCGTCGGATCAAACCATTCGTCGTTCGCTCCACAGTACCCCGATATCTATACGGATTTGACGCCTCTGGTTCCTGCCGAGGAACTCGCAGCTTTTGTTCCATCATTGATCAAGGCATCGACACTGGATGGCAAGCTGGTGATGTTGCCGCGTGCTCAGTTCGACGTTTCAGCTCTCTATTATCAGAAAAGCTTGTATCAGGACGAAACCAGAAAGACCGCATTCAAAGCAAAATATGGCTATGATCTTACGCCCCCTGATACATGGGCCCAAGTGACCGACCAGGCAGAATTCTTTGCCGATCCACCCAATTTTTACGGCACACAATTTGCAGGCAAGGAAGAGGCTATCAATGGCCGCTTCTACGAGATGCTGATCGCAGAGGGTGGTGAATATATCGATGCAGATGGCAAACCGGCATTCAACTCTGAAGCGGGCATTCGTGCGCTCGACTGGTTCGTGAAACTCTACAAAGATAAAGCTGTTCCTGCCGGGACGACCAATTATCTTTGGGACGATCTGGGCCAAGGCTTCGCGTCTGGATCAGTCGCACTCAATCTCGATTGGCCGGGCTGGGCAACTTTCTTCAACGATCCCAAATCATCGAAGGTTGCGGGGAATGTCGGTGTAAAAGTCCAGCCATCTGGTTCATCAGGCAAGCGCACCGGCTGGTCAGGTTTCCATGGATTCTCGGTAACTGAATCCTGCGCGAATAAGGAAGCTGCGGCATCGCTTGTGTGGTGGCTGACCAATGAAGACAGTCAGAAACTGGAATCGGCGGCAGGACCATTACCAAGCCGTTCGGCCGTTTGGGAATATAACATCAACGCTGCAAAAGGTGACGCGTACAAGACCGAAGTCTTGAGCGCATTCCAAGACGCCGCGAAGAATGCTTTCCCCGTCCCCCCGCTTGCCGAATGGATCGAAATTTCCAACTCCGTATATCCCGAACTGCAGGCAGCCATTCTAGGAGACAAGACATCCAAAGAAGCGCTGGACGCAGCGGCGGCCAAGGCAACTGGCATCCTGGAAGACGCCGGCAAGCTTTAAACTCCTGGCGATGCGGCAAAATTCTGCTGCATCGCCGTTACTCCCTTTGCGATCAGGTTTCACATGAAGTTTCTCAAGCTGTCAGCACCGGTTTTGCTTCTGCTTCCGGCCATCATCGTGCTGGCGGCAGTAGTTGGTGTGCCGCTTTTGTTTTCTTTTTACTCGAGCTTCACACCATTTCGTCTGACGAAACCGGAATCGCTTTGGGTATTCATCGGTCTGCGCAACTACATCGCTGTGCTTACCAACTGGGAATTCTGGGTAGCCTTCGGGCGAACGGTGCTCCTGCTTACAATTGCACTCAATGCCGAAATGTTTCTCGGACTGGGCTTGGCAATGCTGGTTAACAAGGCCACTCGAGGCCAGCGTATTCTACGCACGATGATGATGTTTCCGATGATGTTCTCACCAGTTCTGGTTGGGTTTCAATTCAAGTTCCTGTTCAACGACAATATCGGGTTTGTCAATAATGCCTTGCAGTCACTGGGATTAACTGATCGTGCAATACCTTGGCTGATCGACGGAAACCTTGCGTTGTTATCGATAATTATTGCTGAGGTCTGGTCGTCAACTGCCGTGTTTGCGATCCTTATTCTGGCTGGTTTGATGGCGATGCCGAAAGATCCTATCGAGGCTGCAAACGTTGATGGCTGTACTCCCTGGCAGACATTTCGCTATGTCATATGGCCGTACATTATGCCCTTCGCCTTCATCGCCATGACCATTCGTTCGCTGGATGTTGCACGCGCATATGACATTGTAAAAATCATGACTGACGGCGGTCCGGCCAAGCGGACGGAGCTGTTGTGGACGTTGATTGGTCGAACTGCTTACAGCGACGCACGTATGGGTATGGCGAACGCGATGGGCTACATCGCTATCCTGCTGTCGATCCTGTTCACCGTCTATTTCTTTCGCAAACTAGCCGCTGCGCGCCAGCAAATCGGAGCGGAGTGGTAAAATGGATACCAATACACTTCATCGCCTCAAAAAACGTCTATTGAGCGTGGCCCATATTCTGGGCTTGTTCATAGCCATGCTGATCATCTGCCTGCCTGGCTTATGGATCGTTCTCAGTTCGCTGCGACCAACAGTCGAAATCATGGCGAAACCCGCAATCTGGATTCCACAGGATGTTTCACTGGACGCCTATCGTGCCATGTTTTCCGGCGTAGGCGAAGGCGGAATTCCAGTCTGGAACTATTTTCGCAATTCGCTGATTATCTCAATCACATCGACAATCATTGCCGTCGCTATCGGCATGTCCGGGGGCTACGCGTTTGCCCGCTATCGTTTCAAAGCCAAGTCCGCAATCTTTCTCGGCTTCATGTTGACCCGTGCAGTGCCCGGCATTGCGCTTTCGCTTCCATTGTTCATGCTGTTTGCGCGAACCGGTATCATAGACACCCATTTTGCAATGATCCTCACCTATGTTGCACTGAATGTACCCTTCACGATCTGGCTGATTGACGGCTTCTTCCGACAGGTGCCTCGAGATTTAGCAGAAGCCGCACAGATTGATGGATGCACGCGCTGGCAGGCATTCTGGCAGGTTGAATTTCCACTTGCTGGGCCTGGCATTGCTTCAGCAGGCATCTTTGCTTTTCTTACATCCTGGAATGAGTATGCACTTGCCTCGCAGATCACCCGTTCGGTGAATTCCAAGACTCTGCCGGTTGGATTGCTCGACTATACAGCCGAGTTCACCATTGATTGGCGTGGCATGTGTGCGCTTGCCGTCGTTATGATTGTTCCGGCACTTACACTCACATTCATCATTCAAAAACATCTCGTCGGCGGCCTGACCTTTGGCGCGGTGAAAGGGTAATTATGGCACCTGTTACGCTCAAAAAACTCGTCAAACGCTACGGTACACATGAAGTAGTCCATGGCATCGATCTTGAGGTAAAGGATCGCGAATTCATCGCTTTGGTTGGCCCTTCCGGTTGCGGAAAATCGACAACACTTAGAATGATTGCCGGACTTGAGGATATCAGTGACGGTGTCATCGAGATTGCCGGAAAGCCGGTGAACGACCTCCCACCCAGAGCACGCAATATATCCATGGTCTTCCAGTCATATGCACTCTATCCGCACATGACTGTCGGTGAAAACATGGGGTTTTCATTAAAGATCGCGGGTAAAAATCAAGACGAGATAAAGATGCGTGTGGCGGAAGCCGCCTCTATACTGGACCTCACGCCTTATCTTGAGCGTCGCCCCTCTCAACTCTCGGGTGGCCAGCGTCAACGTGTTGCCATGGGCCGTGCAATTGTGCGCAACCCGGATGTCTTCCTGTTTGATGAACCGCTTTCAAATCTTGATGCCAAGCTACGCACGCAAGTGCGTACCGAAATAAAAAAACTACACGCCAAAGTGCAATCTACCATGATCTATGTCACGCATGATCAGGTCGAAGCAATGACGCTTTCCGATCGTATCGTCATCATGCGAGATGGCTATATCGAACAGGTCGGCACTCCGGAAGAGGTTTTCCAGCGACCAGATACGAAGTTCGTCGCAGGATTCATTGGCTCTCCACCAATGAACCTTGATGACGCGACTGTTGATGATGGAAAACTGGTGTTCAAGAGTGGCCAGAGTCTACCCATTCCATCGCAGTTTCGGACCAAGCTGCAGGTAGGGCAAAAGGTTACTTTCGGCATTCGTCCTGACGATATTTACCCTACCGGGCACGGCCTTCATGCAGGAACAGTAGAAAATCTGCATCAAGCTGAGCTACCGGTTGCGATAACCGAACCGCTCGGCAATGAAACATTGGTCTTCATCAAGTTTAATGACCGGGAATGGGTTTCGCGCATGCTCAACCCGAGAAAGCTTGAAACGGGCGAAATCGTGACTCTTAGTTTTGATCTGTCTCGCGCGCATCTGTTCCACGCTGAAACTGGCAAAACGCTGCGTGATTAGGGGAACATAGTTATGCAGCGAATGGGCATGGTAATCGGACTAAAGGCTGAAAAAATAGACGAATACAAGCGGCTACATGCGGCCGTTTGGCCCGAAATTTTGGCACTTATATCAAGCTGCAATATTCGCAACTATTCGATCTATCTGCGTGAGCCAGAGAATCTTCTCTTTGGGTCTTGGGAATATCACGGCAATGATTTCGATGACGATATGGCGAAGATGGCAGCCAATATCGATAACAAGAAATGGTGGGCCGTTTGCATGCCTTGCCAACAACCGCTAGCAACCCGCAAGGAAGGCGAATGGTGGGCGATGATGGATGAGGTATTCCATCATGATTGATTTTGAGCCCACAGCGCTTCGTCAATTCTGGCCAAGACCTGCGGAACCGCGTCCGATCGTTATTTTCGGCGCTGGAAGTATCGTCAATGATGCGCATTTTCCGGCATATCGAAACGGCAGATTTCCAGTCGCCGGATTGTATGACCCGGACCTGGCGAAGGCTCAAAAATTGGCTGATGCGTGGGAGGTAAAGACATTTGCAACGATTGAAGAAGCTGCAGCCGTGCCAGAAGCAATTTTTGACTTGGCCACTCCTCCATCCCAGCACGCCTTCGTCTTAAACGCACTTGCTGACAGCTCTTTCGTTCTGATCCAGAAGCCGATGGGTACCGATCTGAAGCAGGCGACTGATATTCTCCAACTGAGCCGACACAAAAAACTCAATGCCGCCATCAATTTCCAACTGCGCTTTGCGCCAATGATGCTAGCGCTGAAAGATGCGATTGGCAGAGGTTATCTTGGTGATGTGGTCGATTTTGACGCCTGGCTCGCATTGGATACACCTTGGAATCTTTGGCCTTTCCTCAAAGGTTTACCGCGTATCGAAATCGCCATGCACTCCATTCACTATCTCGATTTTATCCGCGATATTCTCGGCAATCCACTCGGTGTTCATGCCAAAACACTTGGGCATCCTTCACACGACGTTGCCCAGACCCGGACAAGCGCCATTCTTGATTACGGTGAAACGACAAGATGCGCGATATCGGTCAATCATGACCACAGATTTGGCCGTAAATATCAGGCTTGCGAGTTCCG
Source organism: Phyllobacterium sp. YR531 (assembly GCF_000282595.1). Taxonomy (GTDB): domain Bacteria; phylum Pseudomonadota; class Alphaproteobacteria; order Rhizobiales; family Rhizobiaceae; genus Phyllobacterium. The sequence continues at coordinate 196,940 of NZ_AKIZ01000022.1, read as the reverse complement.
TATCTCGGGTACGGAAGGCGCCGCCTATCTCAAACTCGGCGTAAACCTTGATTATCCACGCGGTGAATCTGATATTCTAGAAATTTTTCCAAAGGGTGGGGACAGCTGGATTAATGTACCATTACAAGGGTCATGGTTTCCCGACGCCTTCATGAACAGGATGGCTAATTTACAGCGCTTCGCCAGTGGCGAAGACAGCAAGCTTGAAAGTTCCGTTGAAGATGCTTGGCACACGATGGCTTTGGTCGAAGCCGCCTACGTTTCATCTGCCAATCCAGCCACACCCATTTCTCAAATTTCCCCGAGGTCCTAATGGCTGAGCAAACGCTGTACTTTGATGACTATCAGATAGGTGATGTTCGCGTCACAACCGGACGTACGATTACCGAGACGGATTTTGTCGTTCACGCAGGGCATACAGGTGATTTCTTCCCACATCATATGGATGCGGAATTTGCCAAGTCACTCCCCGGTGGTCAGCGTATTGCACATGGCACCATGGTTTTTTCGATTGGCGTAGGTTTGACCGCATCGCTGATTAATCCAGTGGCCTTTTCCTACGGTTACGACCGGCTTCGTTTTGTCAGGCCAGTCCATATCGGAGATACCATCCGCACACGAGTAACCATCAGCTCCAAAGAGGATGATCCGAAGCGTCCGGATTCCGGCCGTGTCGTCGAGCGGTGCGAGGTTCTCAACCAACATGATGAAGTTGTCCTCGCTGCTGACCACATCCTTATCGTGAAACTAGAAACTGAGAAAATCTAAGGCTGGGTCAGTTCAGCAGCGATCATATCAATAAGTGTCTTACCCAAAGGACCTGGCTGCCGATCAATCGGCCAAACTGCACCAATCGTGCGGGTAGGATTCAACTGGACGTCATCGCTGTGGAGCCTGCAAACACGACCCGCATCCACTTCCTCCTGAAAAAAATCATCTGTCGCGAAGCACCAGCCAAGACCATGACCAACCATATCTCTAATATGTTGCAGATCGTTCGACGTCCAAACATCCGAGCTGAACACACGCCCGCTGCGCTCCATATCCAATCCATAGGAGCCGATATAATAAATTTGCCGTTCGCGTTGAAAGTCCGCCATCACAAGCGGTTGCGTATTTTTTGAGAGAGCATGACTTGACGCTGCTACCGGTCGAAGACTGACCTGATGAAAGGAACGACCCTCCATGTCTAACGGAATAGCAGGCAGGAGAGCGAAACTGAAATCAATCACTCCGGTTCGCAAATCATCCCAAAGGCTGTTCAGTGAGCTCGTAAATATCTGCAGCCGCACCCGTTGATTGATGGCTGCAAAGTCTTGAAGCGCCCGGTACAAAGGGCCAGATGGGAAAAGCACATCGACTGCAATGCGGATGCGGGTTTCTTGTCCCTTTTCGAGTGATGCAGCATGTGTGGTGAATCGCTGTGCCCGCTCTACCACCGATTTGGCTTCTGCGAATAAAGCCCGTCCCTGTTCAGTGAGTTCTGAAACTTTGGTTCCACGCTCCAGCAAAGCAAATCCACAATGCGCTTCCAGCTGAGTAAGGGAATAACTTACTGAAGAAACCGCACGATTTAGGAGCCGGGCGGCAGCAGAAAAACTGCCGGTTTCTGCGACCAGCACAAAAGCCGTCAGATGGTCGACGAGGTTGGGATGCATTCGGATCTTTCGAACAAACTCTTCAACTCTTTTCATATTACCAGAAAGCACAATGCCTGCTAGCTTAATAATACTGACGGAATTATCAGTCCCGCACCGAAGGGTGCTTCGCTAGCTTTTGGGAGGAGGCAAGCGTTTGAGATGTGAACATTCGTTCGTTCGTGGCCAGCAAGAAGGCCAATCAATTTCATCGTTGCTAAAAGCAACCGTTCTCCTGCCCTGTTTTCGTGGATACGGTGCATGATGACGCTGGCGACAAGCTCATCACAGCCAGTCCTTGTGTGCGATAATGTAAGCCGCTGGTTTCAAGGCGTACATGCCCTCAAGAATGTCTCGGTTTCCATCAATTCCGGCGAGATTTTTGGATTAGTTGGTCCTAACGGCTCGGGAAAGACCACCCTTGTCAATGCCGTGACTGGCTTCTATCCGCCACAGGAAGGCAGCATTCATTTCAAAGGCGAAAAGATAAATGGGCTTAAGCCACATCGGATCGCAGAGCGAGGCATAGCCCGGACATTTCAGAATGTCGCTTTGTTCCGGGGCATGAGCGTCCTCGATAACATTCTGCTTGGCCGTCACATTTACATGAATCCAAATCCTTTGGCTTCGCTGTTTTATTGGTGGTGGGCTAAAAAAGAAGAAAACAAGCACCGTCATAAAGTCGAGGAAGTCATTGACCTCCTGCAGCTTGAAAGTGTCCGGGATGAACACGTCGATACAATTCCCCTGGGTCTTCAAAAGCGCGTCGAACTTGCCCGGGCATTATCCGCTGAACCGCAACTACTTGTCCTTGATGAACCCATGGCCGGGATGAACCAGGAGGAAAAGGAGTACATGGTACGTTTCATTCTGGATGCGCAAAAAGCACTTGATCTTTCAGTGCTGATTATCGAGCATCACATGGATGTTGTCACAGCAATCTGCGACCGGATTCTTGTTCTGAACAACGGCTCCAGAATTGCTGAAGGCCCGGCATTGGAAGCGATTGCTGATCCGCAGGTTGTGGAAGCCTATTTGGGGAAAGCGCGCAATGCAGCATGACCCTTTCAAAAATGGCTCAGACACTTTCGTTCACGCGAATTGGCAGGACAATGACCATCTAATAACAGTGTTAGCAAGCAATGCGCGCGAACAGGCGACAGCCATTGCGATGCGAGAGAGAGATCAGGGAATTTGGCAGGAATACAATTGGGCTCAATATTTAGAGCATGTGGTGGGTTTCGCAGCAGGACTTGATGAACATGGCGTAAAACCCGGCGACATTGTTCTGATCCTGGGAGACAACAGGCCAAATCTATATTTCTCGATGCTCGGCACTATTTGCCTGCGCGCGATCCCCTCACCTGCCTATCCTGACACACCACCACAGGAGTTGTTTGATCAATTGCGCCGTGAGCGCGTACGGGTTGCCATAGTGGAGGACCAGGAGCAGGTAGACAAACTGCTGGGACTTCGTGAGACATATCCCGGTTTGGAACTGATCATCTACGACGACCCACGAGGATTGGACGGTACAGCTATCCCGGGCACCGTGTCATTCTCCGCCGTATTGGCTCGAGGGCGAGAGAAACTGAAAGCTGAACCTGATCTGCATAAGGCCCTCATCTCCCGCCCGAATGTGCATGATGTGGCCATCCTGCTTCACTCCTCCGGAACAACAGGCACACCGAAAGGAATTCCGCTAAAACATGGGCACGTTTTGTCGGGCGTTCGAAATGCTGCCGCCGCGGGTTATTTCCACAAGGGCGAAATCCACATGGCCTATCTGCCGATAGCATGGGTCGGCGATTTCACGTTTTCCATTGCTGCCGCACTGGAACTATCTTTCACAATAAATATTCCTGAGGCCCAAGAGACAGCCCTCCATGATCTTCGGGAAATTGCGCCTACTCTTTACTTCTCATCACCAAGAGCATGGTCGGGAATGCTCACTCGCATTCAGGTTGGCATTGCGGAATCCACTCCGTTCAAGCGTTGGCTGTATGAAAGGTGCATTGATTTCGCCGTCAAAGTCGAGCGTGGTCGATTGAAGGGAAAGAAGCCCTCGCTTTATCAGCGTTTTATTTTGAAGTGCGGTGAGTTTCTGATCTACGGTCCTGTAAAGGACCAACTGGGTTTAAGCCGCGTTGAACGCGCCTACACGGCAGGGGAAGCAATTGGAGAGGATGTCTTCCTGTTTTTCCGGGCACTAGGGCTCAATCTGAGGCAGTTCTACGGGCAAACCGAAAATTGTGCGCTTGCGATAGCCCAATCATCAGAGGACGTAAGTCTTACCGGCGTCGGACGCCCTTTTCCCGGTGTTGAAGTGAAGCTCAGTGACAATGGTGAAATCGTTTTGCGCGGAGACAATATCTTCGATGGATACTATAATGATGTAGAAGCGACGGAAAAAACGCTTAAAGACGGCTGGCTTCATACCGGTGATGCTGGACAGATCGAAAAAGATGGGCAGATCGTCGTTCTCGGACGTGTTTCAGAAATCGTTCACACCGCTGCAAATGTCCGTTACATTCCCACCTATATTGAAAACCGCCTGAAGTTCAGCAGGTTTATCAAGGATGTTTGCGTCATTGGCGCTGACAAGGAATATTTGTCGGCCATTCTCTGCATCGATATCGATGCAGTCGGTCAATGGGCGCAAGAAAACGGCACGTCCTACACATCTTACGCGGAGCTTTCGCAAAGCCCTGCAGTTTATGATCTGACCCACAGTCTCATAACTGATCTCAATACGATCTTACCTGCAGGTCAGGCAATCGAGCGGTTTGTCAATCTGCATAAGCAGTTCGACCCGGATGATGGCGAGATGACCCGGACGCGCAAATTACGGCGAGATGTCATTGATCAGCGCTATGCTGCGATTATCGATGCCATTTATGCAGGTAAAGGCAACATAAATTTCGAAGCACCAATCACTTATGAGACTGGTCAAACCGGGGTAATTGCCCGCGCACTGACTATCCGAAGTCTCGTAAAGCGGAGTGATTAAGCTGATGTCCTACTTTATCGAACTTATCATCAATGGCGCGCTTACCGGGCTCATGTACAGTCTCGTGGCAATCGGTTTCGTGCTCATCTATAAATCAGCAGGTGTTCCAAATCTTGCACAGGGCGCCGTTGTGATGACAGCCGCTTATGTAGTTTGGCTTTTGGCCGCACTCGGGCTGCACATTGTTGTCGCCATAATACTCGGGACCGTTCTTATGTTCGGTTTCGGTCTTTTGACCGAGCGGCTTCTGCTCCGCCGAATGGTCGGACAACCGATCATCATGATCGTCATGCTGACACTGGGACTTGAAATCCTGTTGCGTGGCATAGGCCCCGGATTGCTTGGTGCCGCTCCCAAGTCAATTGATCTTGGTATTGGCCTTAGCCCGATCATCATTGGGGATATCTTCATCAATCGCGCATATCTGGTTGGAGGCGTCGTAGCGCTTGCCCTTATTGGTGCCGCTCTTCTTTTCTTCCAGACCCGCCTTGGCATCAAGCTTCGCGCAGTTTCCGACGATCACGTATCGAGTTGGGCAGTCGGTATTTCCGTAGAACGAGCAGTTGGTATCTCATGGGGGATTGCCGGCATGTCGGCCGTTGCCGCTGGTGTTCTTTGGGGCTCGGTGCAAGGCGTAGATTGGACCCTATCGACACTTCTCTTTCCCGCGGTAGCGGTGGCAATTCTTGGAGGTATCGATTCCATTTGGGGCGTGCTTATCGGCGGTCTTCTCGTCGGGATTCTCGGCAGCGTCATACCGGGTTACCTTGATGCCATCGTGGGTGGCGGAACACGTGATGTGGTGACATCCCTCATAATACTCCTGACAATCATGATCCGACCCTATGGAATACTTGGGCGCGAAGATATCGAGAGGATCTGAAATGTTCTATCGTATAGCTGGGGTTTACCACACGCGTTACGACAAGGCTCGAGCCCTTTGGCCTGTTCCAGCGGATCGGTGGCAGATTACAGTGGTTGTCATCTTCGCACTCGCTGCTCCCTTTCTGCTTTCTGATCTTTATCTCGGCAGCTACGCGCTTCCATGGTTGATATGGAGCGCAGCGACCCTCTCTCTCACCTTGCTGATGGGACTAGCCGGGCAATTGCATTTCGGATTTGCCGCCGTCATGGCCATTGGGGCCTACACATCCATTCATCTGGCTCGGTTCGGTGTCCCCTTCGAATTTGCTCTTCTCGGCGCTGGCATCGCGTCCGCTGCAATTGGTGCACTTTTTGGAGCAGCAGCGCTTCGCGTAAAAGGGCTTTACCTCGTCATGGCTACCCTTGCCATGCAGTACTTGGTGGATTGGGTAATCAATAATGTGCCCGCGATTTCCGGGGGCGCTCAAGCCACACTGCGCACACCACCTTCCAGCTTTCTTCTCATCTCACTCGAAAGTCTCGAGGTCCGCTACTACCTGGCGCTGGCATGGGCTGTGCTGCTTGCAATCTTTTTTATGAACGTCAAGCGCACAAGTTTCGGTCGTGCCCTCGTTGCTATCCGCGACAAAGATTTTGCAGCGGCCGTTATTGGCATTGACCCGTTTCGTTACAAACTTCTGGCGTTCTTTACCTCTTCATTCGTAGGAGGTGTAACAGGTGCCTTGCTGGCATTCTGTTACTATCGCGCTGTTACTCCAGAACAATTTGGATTCAACGTATCCATCCAACTGGTAGCAATGGTTCTGGTCGGCGGCTTGGGGTCCATTATTGGCGGGTTTCTCGGAGCAGGCTTCGTACTTCTCATCCCCATAATACTTACCAATCTTGTCTCCGGCCTCGCTGCCTCTGGCTTTTTGACCGTTTCATCCAATCTGCTGGCCCATCTGCCACTGATGATCTACGGCGCCTTGATCATTGGCTTTTTGGTTTTCGAACCATTGGGCCTCGCAAAAATCTACGACAACATACGCAAATATTTTCTCGTATGGCCTTTCCGTCATTCGAGAAGTTGAGGGAACTGAAAAACAAATCACGCAAGCGGAGGAATGTCATGAAGTGGATCATACAACATCTATTTGCCGTCACACTGGTTGGAGCAGCATCTTTCGGCGTTGCAAGCGCACAGGAACAGCCGATAAAATTCGGACTGCTCCAAGATTTCACCGCAGTCTACACGTTCGTCAGTGGCGAATATAATCAAGGACAACGAGACTACCTTACGCTCATCAATCAGGAAGGTGGTGTCGAAGGCCACAAGTTTGAGGCAATAGTACGTGATACAGGCAACCAGCCTCAACGTGGCATCGAGGCCTATAATCGAGCCAAGGAGGAAGGAGCAATCCTGTTTGACTTTCTAAGCACTCCTGTATCGCGTGCTTTGGTTGACAGTGTCCTCAAGGATAAAGTGGTTATGATTACGCCCGTCCACGGACGGGGCGACGCCAGTGATGGCGAAGTCTTCCACTACGTATTTCCAACGATGGCAACATACTGGTCACAAGCAACTGTCCTTGCCAAATATATTGAGGATCACGGAGGTTTGGAGGGCAAACGCATTGCTTTAGTGCATATTGACTCACCTTTTGGCCGGGAACCTCTGCCCGTTTTGCAAGACTTGGCCGCAGAGAAAAAGTTTGAGTTAAAGGCATTTGGCTATCCAAGTCCCGGCAACGAACAATCTGCCGTTTGGAGCGAAGTTCGTCGCTTTCGCCCGGACAGCGTTCTCATTTGGGGCGCTGGCGGTGGTCAACCGGTTTCAGTGCGCGAGGCTATCCGTAACGGCATTCCTGCAGAAAACATCTTTTCCGTTGTCTGGCTTGCAGAGACTGATGCCAAGAATGTCGGTGCAGATATCATGAAGGGCGTGAAGCGCTTCGAAGCTGTATCGACAGGAACTGACACTCCAATCCTGCAACGCATTAAGGCGAAAGTTATCGAACCGGGTCTCGGTGCTGGTGATGCTACCCATGTAGGTACATCCTATTACAACATTGGCGTTGCGACCATGGCCGTTGCGGTAGAGGCGGCACGCAATGCTTTGAAATCAGAAGGTGCGCCACTCACAGGCGAAAAGCTGAAAGCTGGATTTGAACAGATCAAGGATTTCAGTGCCGAAGGACTGATGCCGGCGATCACCATCACGGCAAAGGATCATCAAGGAGGCGGCGCCGGTCGGGTATCTCAATGGAATGGCCAAGCCTGGGAACCGGTTTCAGATTGGGGTTCCGCGTATCAGGAGCTCGTCCAAAAGGAAATCACCAAGGGATCCCAGGCCTTCAAGGAAGGCAAATAGTCGTGACAGGTCTTACGCTCTCCAACGTCGAAGTCATCTACGATAAAGTTTTCCTCGCGATCAAAGGTGTTTCACTGGAGGTTGCGCAGGGCGATGTTGTGGCTCTTCTCGGCGCAAATGGTGCTGGGAAAAGCACGACTTTGAAAACGATCAGTGGGTTGCTTGGACCAGAGCGTGGCCTTGTAACCCGAGGGGAGATTTCATGGGAGGGCAAGAACATTCTTGCCCTTGGCGCTCCAGAGCGCGTCGCCAATGGTCTGGTTCACGTACTGGAGGGACGACGTGTTTTCGGACACCTGACGCCGGATGAAAATCTTGTGGCAGCGTTTCGCACCGGTGGAAGTACGGGCAGGCTGAACGAACTTAAAGAACAAGTCTACACTTACTTCCCCCGCCTCAAGGAACGCTATCGGAGCAAGGCAGGATATCTGTCCGGCGGTGAACAACAGATGCTGGCTATCGGACGGGCGCTGATGACTGAACCTCGACTGATCATGTTGGATGAACCAAGTTTGGGCCTGTCACCGCTTCTGGTCGAAGAGATATTTGCCATCATTCGAGAGATTAATTCATCCCAAGGTACCAGCGTACTGTTGGTTGAGCAAAATGCCGCAGCGGCTCTGGAAATTGTCCGCCACGCATATCTTATCGAGAACGGCCATATCGTCATGAGCGGTAGCGCCGATATCCTCAAACAAAATCCTGACGTGCAGGAATTCTACCTCGGAGGCGCAGGCAAAGTTAATTATCAGGACGTCAAACATTATCGCAGGCGCAAGCGTTGGCTAGCTTGAAATCTACAACCGGAGAAATTTAGATGGCCGACTTCTATGATGCCTTGGAGGGCGCAGAACAAGCTTCGCGTGAAGCGGCACTCTTCGCTGAGCTGAAAGTGTCTCTTGCCCGTGCTTTACAAGAACAGACTTTTTGGGCAAAGCACTTTGCAGAAGTAGACGTATCGATCGTGACCAACCGGGCAAAATTGTCCGAGCTACCGATTTTACGAAAGTCAGCATTGCCATCCCTACAACAGGCGGCCCCTCCGTTTGGTGGCCTCAATGCAAGTTCTCTCGGCGATCTAGCTCGCCTTTTCATATCCCCCGGGCCGATATTCGATCCGGAAGGGCATGGCAGAGATTGGTGGGGTTCTGCGCGGGCCTTATATGCCGCCGGGGTGAGAAAAGGAGATGTTGTTCTCAATACGTTTTCGTACCACCTGACACCCGCCGGTGCAATGTTTGAAAGTGGCGCCCATGCGTTGGGCTGTGCAGTTATTCCTGCTGGCCCGGGAAACACCGCCGATCAACTTATGGCAATTGCCCAGTATCGGCCAAATACCTATGTCGGCACGCCGGACTTCCTGAAAATCCTGCTCGACAAAGCGAGGGAAACTGGTCGCGATACAAGTTTTCTCAGACGGGCGCTTGTATCAGGAGCGGCCCTTCCAACATCACTGCGCGAAGAATTGGAAGAACGAGGAATAACGGTCAGGCAATGTTACGGCACTGCCGATCTTGGCATCATTGCCTATGAGGGTGATTCTCCGGGGATGGTAATTAATGAAGGCATCCTGTTAGAAATTGTGCGTCCTGGCACATGCGAGAGTATCCCCCACGGAGAAGTGGGCGAGATTGTAATTACCCGGGCAAATCGAGATTATCCGCTATTCAGGTTTGCCACAGGCGACCTTTCTTGCATTATCGATGAACCGAGCCCGGATGGGCGCACGAACCTGCGGATTAAAGGCTGGCTTGGTCGCGCGGATCAAACGACTAAAATCAAAGGCATGTTTGTACGGCCCGAACAGATTGATTTGATCAGTAAAAGGATTTCTGCACCAGGTCGGTTGAGATTGATTGTTACCCGGGCAAATGAACAGGATTCTATGACTTTAATGGTCGAGCAGACCCACGCCGACAACACTGATTCCATTGCGAACGCACTTTTTGACGCAACAAAGCTAAGGGGCAAGGTACAAATCGTACCACCCGGCACCTTGCCAAATGATGGAAAGGTGATTTCAGACGAAAGAAAATATGAGTAAACGTTGAGCGTTGCTGAGCAGCAACGGAATAGAATACAAATCTACTTCCCACAATAAATTGCAATAATCCCTCTCGTCATAAACCTGTTGTGAGGCTAAGGTAGAGCCAAGCCAGAACTGCACGGGGAACGCAGAATGGAAAATGCGAGCAATATCTCGGAATATGAAGACCTGAATGAGGATGATGAATCCGCTTGGTCTTGCAACTCCTGCCCAATCAGATATCTGACGGTCTTGGGTGTCGGTGTTGCCGTTGCAGTATTGCTGGCAAATATTTGCAGTACATTCTGAGAATCTCAGAAAGAGCTCATCGGCTTTAATTTTTACTGCTGAATTTTCTGAGTAATTCCTGACGAAATCCGTCCATAGGTTCAGCTGTTTGAGTTTCAGGCATCATGCCGCGATTCCATTTTTTAGAATCGAGTCTTTCCAGCAACGCGGAATCATCGGACACAATATGGATGGGAACGGCACGAGAAGCGTTGTTCCCAGTAATTATTGGAGCCGGTTGATGATCTCCCAAGAGTATGAAGACCGTATTGCGTCCATATCTCGCCATATACGACCCTAAAGTTTCCAGCGCGTAGTCTATGGAAGCCGCGTATTGCGCTCGTACCCGCTCGTGATCCTGCCACACAATTTCAGGAGATTCACCAGCGATAGCCTGCGCGTTAAAGATCGTCCCATCGCCGACCTCCAACCAATCAACCAGATGAGGTATAGGAGTCCAAGGTGCGTGGCTGGAAATGAGAGCAATCTCAGCCATGAGAGGCTTATGTGGACCGTTGCGCTCCAAGTTTTGAAATGCTGAAAGCGTGTACTGATCGGGCATGGTGACCCAATTGAACGGCTTGCCTTTATAACCGAGGTTGTTTGCGGCATAGACCGTGTCGTAACCGAAATAATTGCCTTCCGGCCAGTCCATGGTAATAGCAGGCATAACGGCGACACTGCGCCAGCCAGCTTCTTGAAATAATCTGTTCAAGCTTGGTCGTTTGCTCTCGATCAGTTGGGTATAACGCTGTTGGCTGTCCACCCAAACACCTGACAGTAACGTTCCATGGGCTAGCCAACTCAGTCCTCCTGATGTCGGCGATAGAAGCCAACTACTTTTGGATGTTAATCCTGCAACTGAGATTTGCTGCTCCACATTTGCTAATCGTTTGCTGATCAGATTTGAGTAACGCGGATCGCGTACTACGCTCTCACCGTAAGACTCGATGAAAACGACAATTATGTCCTTGCCTTGAAGCGCATCAAAGCGTTGGTCCAGTGGGACATCAGATGCCGTGTCTCTCTCAAGCAAGGCTTCAAAAGCCTGTTTGTCCCTTAAAGACTTTTGAACGATCGCAACCCGATCAACTACCAGCTCGGACGTTCGAGTCTCGATCCAACCGTTACCCGGGTAAGAAAACGCAATGGCCAAACTTATCAGCACTCCCAAAGCTAATGGGATAGCAATTCTTGTGTCTCGAAACGACCCTAAAGACCAATAGACAAGAACTATGAAAAAAACGAAACAAAGAAATATGAGTGAGGCAAGAATCCACGCCTCTACCAGACCTATCGTTGCCGTTAGAACATTCCATCCATCAAATAGCAGTTTCAAGTCAAATAATGGATTAAATTGACGCGAAAAGGCAGCATAAGTCGCAATATCTGCTAGTTTCAACAACAACACGAGCGATAGGATAATTGTAACAGCCAGTCGCGCTGCTTTAAAATATCTGGCTCCGACCCCAGCTAGAAAGAGGACAATAACCAGCAATTCGATCTGCAACTTGATAAAGCTTTTAACTTGCAAATCCGCCATACTGGTTGGCAAATTCAAGATCAACAAGAGCATGACAATGGCAAATGGCATCTGTAACCGGCCCATCGCACCGCAGAAAAATTTAAAGAAGATAAGTGCCTGATGTTTCATGTGTTCAATATCATTTTGTGCCGCCGAATACCGTCTGATTACAACATTTAAACCGAGGGCCAACCAAGCATATGATTTCCGGCAAATGGAGAAATGTTGCTACAGCGGTTTTCGGCATAACCCTCGTTGTACTAGCCTTTGTCCTGTCGGACACTAGGGCAATTATGGCAAGCTTGAGTAGTGCGAAACCCGAACTTGTTCTTGTTGGAATCTTCCTTGTACAAGTTCAGATAGTACTATCCGCCTTGCGCTGGTGTTACACCGCCGCTCGACTTGACCATCCACTGCAACCCACCCAAGCAATTGCCGACTATTATCTTGGATCATTGGTGAACATGACGTTGCCAGGCGGTATGGCTGGCGATGTAATTCGGGCAGCTCGTAGTCGCTCGGCGGACAAAAAATGGAGCACCCCAGTTCTGGCAATCTTGTTAGAACGATTTGCAGGACAGATTGCCCTGCTCCTCGTCGGCGCAATTGGCTTGATTGCATGGCCGTTCTTCAATGGTGGAATGGGCCCATCCGAGGCACTGACTCTATTGTTTGTGGCGCTTGGTATTCTAGTTTTCGCAACGGTTGCGACTTTGCTGGTATGGTTTTCCGGTTCATTTTGGTGGCGTAAATTCATTCGGAAAATTGGGCGCAGCATATTTGCTTGTTATGGTCTTCCTTATGCATGGCTTGTTCAAGGTGCGCTCAGTCTGACCATCGTCGCCAGCTATATCGCTGTTTTTGCTACGGCATCCAATGCCATCGGCGCTCCGCTTCCAGTAATCGGCTTGATAACAGTAATCCCGCTAAGCCTTTTAACTATGGCTCTTCCTATAACTGTTGGCGGCTGGGGAACGCGCGAAGCCGCCGCCGCTATGCTCTGGCCTTTGCTAGGCCTGACCGCAAGCCAAGGTGTTGCGGCCAGTGTGCTATATGGCGTAATTGTTACTTTGGGTGCATTACCCGGCCTCGGCTTGCTTGTGCAGTTTCCTTTCCGTATCCGTTAACGGGGTGTAGGTTGACGGAGCAATGAGACGATGTCGCGACCGAAAGAGTAACTCAGCATAACAAGGCTAAGCCCTGCAATCAGCGATGAAACTGATGCCTCGATTGACGGTATCAGGATTATACCAAGGCATATTACCTGCAACACACATATTACTTGCCGCCTCCACGCAGGCGTCAACTCCCCTTGAAGTCGGGCATCAAAATGTTGTGCCACTATAAACAGATAGCGCATGCTTCCAATCAGTATGACCCACCAATCTGCCTTCCCGGATAAATATACCAAAACCGACAGACACAAGATCAAGGCTGCATCTACCTCCATGTCGTAACGCGCGCCAAAATCAGAATTTGTCGAGGAACGCCGAGCCAGGTAGCCGTCAACACCATCGAGAAGCAAGGCAAGCACCGCCGCCGACACCACTCCCCACGCTATTGTCGTATTGGTAAGCTGTTCGGCCTCGAAAAGAGTTCCGGCGATTAAACAGGTGATACCCGACCTAATTGCCGTAACAGCGTTGGCAGGACCAAAGCGCCGATGAGGATAGTCTCTCAAGTTTGCCAAAACGAACACACCGGACAACAGATACGCTGTTATGGAAAATAGCGGGAAGCACCAACTGAGGTTGCTTGTATACATCAAGCAAATGGAAGCCCCACACACCAAGCCGCTGATAATGGTCAAAGTGATAAGCGAACTCTGAATGAGTGGCGATAATTCACGAGTATTGATGCTGTTTGCCGTCTCTACCGTCATTTTTCACTCCGCAACCAGCATTAGCTGACTACTATAAATGTGCAACATCTCACTAAGCTTGCAATCTCAATAAAAAGTGACGTGGTCACCTAACACCTTCTTTCATCTGGCATTCTATAAGACTAACGTGAGTAACGCAGAAAGAGTGGTTGTGCAGTGACGCAGGAATTTTCAGACAGATCAGCCCGTGCTTTATGGATTGACCAGCGGGGAGTTTGCTCCTTGCGAACCGCAAAAATGCCACCCTTCAACAGTGGTAAAATACTGATAAGAGCGCAGTATGGATCAATAAGCCGTGGTACAGAATCACTTGTGTTCAATGGCAATGTCCCTCAAAGTGAATTTGAAACCATGGCCTGCCCTCATCAGGAAGGCACCTTCGCCTTCCCTATTAAGTACGGCTATTCTGTCGTTGGTAATGTTCAGGCAGGGCCGCAAGAGCTTCTTGGTTGCACGGCCTTTTGTCTTCATCCCCACCAGACGCATTTTGTCGTCGAAGCGACTGACCTGTATGTCATTCCCTCTGCTGTTCCCCCTGAACGTGCTGTATTGGCAGCAAATATGGAAACCGCCCTCAACATCATCTGGGATGCCAGCATACTTCCCGGTGATCGAGTTGTGGTATTTGGTGGCGGAATTGTCGGATTGCTCACTGCCTATCTTGCAACGGGTATTATCGGTACTGAAACCACTCTTATCGACATCAATACCGACCGAAAGAACGTCGCTGGACATCTTGGAGTCGCATTTGGATCGGTGAACGATACACCACGCAATTGCGACGTGGTGATCAATGCATCGGCCTCTGCCGTAGCTCTTAATCAAGCGTTCGAATGTGCTGGCTACGAGGGACGTATTGTAGAAGCAAGCTGGTACGGCGATAAAAAAGTAGAAATCTCGCTTGGGGGACGCTTCCACTCAAAACGACTCTCTATTGCAAGTTCCCAAGTCGGCAAAATAGCCGCGGGGCGGAGCGCACGCTGGACATCAACAAGACGTCTTCGTACAGCAATCTCTCTGTTGACGGACAGCAGACTTGACGCGTTGTTTTCCGGGGAAACACCTTTTGATGAGCTTGATCAACAGTACGGTGAAATTCTCGGATCACCGTCCACACTCTGTCACCGAATTGTCTACTGAACCTTTCGGAGGAACATTCATGTTTGCCATTGAAGTTCGTGATCACGTTATGATTGCTCACAGCCTGCAACGCCCGGTGTTCGGACCAGCGCAGGCAATGCACGGCGCAACATTTGTTGTCGATGCAGCCTTCTTTACAAAGGAGTTGGACGAGGATGGTTTGGCCGTCGACATAGGGTTGGCAACGACTGTCTTGTCAAAGGTTTTGCAGCCACTCAACTACCAGAACCTAGACGTAATGAAAGAGTTCGCTGGCAAGATTACCACGACTGAAGTGCTTGCCAAGTACATATTCGACCAGCTTGCAGCCGCCGTGCTATCGGGTGATTTTGGTAAAGGAAGTCAGCGTATTTGCAAGATCAGGGTACTACTGAATGAATCGCACATTGCCCGCGGGTGGTATGAGGCAGATCTGTGAAACATTCGGTATATTTTGCCTACCCAGGTGATCTAGAAGCTAAAACCGGAGGCTACGGCTATGATCGGAAAGTCATCTCGGAATTACGCAATCTAGGATGGCATGTAGACTTGGTTCCGCTTGGTGCCGGGTACCCCTTTCCAGACCATGATACTATTCTGCGAACGGAAGAGATGTTAGGCGCTTTACCGGAAAAGTCGCTCGTACTGATAGATGGTTTGGCTTATGGAGCTCTCGGAGATATTGCAAAACGCCTAGCGCAGAGAATTACTTTCATAGCACTCGTCCATCACCCGCTTGCATCCGAAGGCAATATTACGGAACAGGAGCAAAGTACGCTGTTGGCTTCTGAACGCCTTGCGTTGAAACACGCGAGTACCGTGTTCGTTACGTCTTCATCTACCTGTCAACAGCTCATAGAAAATTATGATGTTCCAGGCGCCAAGATCGTCGTGGCAAAACCTGGTACCGAACAAAATGTTCAAGCTGAGCGAACCTCACAAGTCCCGATTATTTTAAGTGTTGGCTCTATCATACCCCGTAAGGGTTACGACGTGCTCGTTGCAGCATTGAACAAAATCAAACATCTGGCTTGGGAATGCAGGATTGTAGGCAGCCGCACCATGGATGCCCATTGTGACGCTACGCTACAACAACAAATCATAGAGAACCAACTTAGCGATCGTGTTGTGTTGGTGGGACAGATAGACGATGTTCGCAGTGAATTCACCCGATCTGATATTTTCGCACTTGCGAGCCGATATGAGGGATATGGAATGGTCTTCGCCGAGGCATTATCACTTGGTCTGCCAATTGTTGCCTGCGATGCAGGGGCGGTATCAGAGGTTGTTCCCGCCGATGCTGGCATACTTGTCGCCCCAGATGATTCAGATGCTTTTGCCAACGCTTTGAAACGCATTGTTACCGACCGCGAATTGGCAAACGGAATGGCAGAGGCTTCATTCCGTCAAAGTAAATTACTACCATCGTGGACAGACACTGGAAAACTATTCTCGGAGGTGTTGGAAAAGGCAGCGAATGAGCGGATTTGATATCCATTGGCTTGATCTGCGTGAGCCGGTAGATGGACGCGCACGCGATTGGACCTTACTGGAAAAGGCTGCTCAATTTGTTCGAAAAGCAAAGCGGCAGACTATCGTGGACTTAGGAAGTGGTACCGGATCGACATACAGAGCTATCGCACCGCTAATTCCTGACGCAAATTGGCGGTTGGTTGACCTCGATGAACGTCTGCTTGAACAGGCCGCTCGGCGTCATCAGCAAAAAAACAACATTATTTACCAAAACGCCGACCTTAATGATTTGGCATTTCTGGGCCTAAGAGAAGCTGATCTTGTTAGCGCGTCGGCGCTTTTCGATCTTTGTTCGAATGCATTTATCGAAAGGCTTGCAGATGAACTCTCCAGACATAGAATTGGTCTATATGCTGCTTTAAATTACAATGGGAAGATCATGTTCGATGTCCCCCACCCTGATGATGCTGCCGTGGTTAAATTGTTCAACGACCACCAGCGTTCCGATAAGGGACTTGGGCCAGCTCTCGGTCCTGAATCTTCCCGTGCTTTAACTGCATTATTCACAAAAATTGGTTACCATGTTGAAGTTGCCCAAAGTGACTGGAGAATTGACGAAGATGCCGTCGAACTTCATCAAATATTCGTTGATGGATTAGCTTCTGCAGTTGCTGAAACTGTCATGTTGGCACGAGAAACAATCGTAAATTGGTTGGAGTTTCGTATCGGGAAAGCTGGTACTGGCTGCGTCGTCGGCCACTGCGATATTCTCGCTTTACCTGTTTAAAGCATCCTTTGAAAAACATCGTCTCTGCGAATTATTCGATGGAACAGTGCTCCTGCAATATGTAACCCAACCAAGGTTAGAATTAGCCATGCAGTGCCTGAGTGAACAATGCTAAAGATTGGGGCAATCGTAGGTTCGCGCCCAATCGGACTCCAAACTGGAACTACGCCAAACCATCGGAGAGGAAAACCGTGCGCATTTGTGGCCAGGAAACCGCTGACTGGCATGACGATCAACGCGACGTATAACAACCAGTGAACTATCCTTGATATAATACCGGTCCAGTCATCGTGATGTGCTGGCCGACCTTGGCTCAACCGCATTCCCAACCGGAGCAGCATGAGCCACAGCACCAGAAATCCGAATGATTCATGCAAGAGATAAAAGTCGAGTTTTACGTCGTCCTTGAAGTATTTGAGCAGCATGCCGAGAGGCCACACCGCGAAAACAAGCATCGCAATAATCCAGTGCAGTACCCGAAATGACGGACTAAAGCCTTTTGATTTGGTCAGTTGATTTCCCGCCTTCAGTATATGGTTTGATGCAAACAATGATGCCGTAAACAGTAGACAACTGCAATCAATCCATCTCCTTATATAGGCAAACGCCCATCCTCTTTGAGGGTCTCAAGAACAATGGCCGTCTTGACGTTCTGAACCGATTCATGAGGCAATAATACCTCGTTCACGAAAGCCGAAAGTGCTCGTAAATCCGGTGTGACAACTTTAATGAAGTAATCCATTTCCCCGGTTAAAGCGTGAGCTTCCATCACTTGTGGAAGCTTGGAAATCAGTTGGGAAAACCGCTGGGCATTATCACGATTATGCGTGGCGAGCGTAACGGAAATGATGTTGACGATACCTAAACCAAGTTTTTCGCGGTCAATTTCAGCACGATAACCACGAATAAAACCTTCTTCTTCAAGCCTTGTGCGACGGCGTGAACATTGCGAGGGCGATAGGCTGATCTTCTCTGACAACTCGTTATTTGTGAGTCGCCCATCTTGCTGAAGACAAAAGAGTATTTTGCGGTCTGAAGCGTCAATATGGTCCAACTACGCACCTTTATATTATTTCATGCACATATCGTGCGTATCATAGCGTTATTGAGCGTACAAATGCAAACACATTGCAGGCAATTTGCGTCATAATCCTCGCAACCGATGGAGGAATAAATATGGGTCCGTTTCCGCACGACGCGCCAAAAGCAACAATCAGCAAAGACAATCCGGCCGGTACGGATGGATTTGAGTTTGTCGAGTTTTCTCATCCAGAACCACAGAAGCTCGAAGAGCTTTTTACGCGAATGGGTTACACGCCTGTCGCTCGCCATAAGACCAAACAGATTACGCTGTGGCGTCAGGGCGACATCAATTATCTGCTGAATGCTGAACCAGGCTCGCATGCCATGAAATTCGTTGGAGAGCATGGCCCTTGTGCGCCCTCAATGGCATGGCGCGTCGTCGACGCCAAGCACGCGTTCGATCATGCTGTCGCCAAGGGTGCTACACCCTATGAAGGAAACGACAAGACTCTGGACGTGCCAGCCATAGTTGGTATTGGCGGATCAATGCTCTATTTCGTGGATACTTATGGCGATAAAGGATCGGCTTATAGCGCGGAGTTTGATTGGCTCGGTGAGCAAGACCCCAAGCCGGAAGGCGTTGGCTTCTATTATCTCGACCACCTTACCCATAATGTGTATCGCGGGAACA
Source organism: Phyllobacterium sp. YR531 (assembly GCF_000282595.1). Classification (GTDB taxonomy): domain Bacteria; phylum Pseudomonadota; class Alphaproteobacteria; order Rhizobiales; family Rhizobiaceae; genus Phyllobacterium. The sequence continues at coordinate 178,241 of NZ_AKIZ01000022.1, read as the reverse complement.
TGGATAAATGGTGGGCATTCTATCGCGAGCTCTTCGGCTTCAAACAGATTCATTTCTTCGACATAGCCGGAAAGTTCACTGGCCTTGTTTCACGGGCAATTACCTCGCCTTGCGGCAAAATCCGCATCCCCTTGAATGAATCGACTGATGACAAGAGCCAGATCGAGGAATATTTGCGCAAGTATAAGGGCGAAGGAATTCAACATATCGCTGTCGGTACAGAAGCAATTTACGACGCTACGGACAGGCTGGATCAAAATGGCTTGAAGTTCATGCCGGGCCCGCCGGAAACGTACTACGAAAAGTCTCAGGAACGGGTCAACGGACACGATGAGCCACTTGATCGCATGAGAAAGCATGGCATTCTCATCGACGGTGAAGGCGTTGTTGACGGCGGCATGACCAAAATTCTGCTGCAGATATTCTCTAAAACTGTCATCGGCCCAATCTTTTTCGAATTCATCCAACGCAAGGGCGACGAAGGGTTTGGCGAAGGTAACTTCCGTGCACTCTTTGAATCAATTGAAGAAGATCAGATTCGGCGTGGTGTGATAAAAATGGATGCAGCGGAGTAAGCTCCGCTGCTGTTATTTAACTTGATCGGGGTGGGCCGCTACAAAAGCCGGTAGTTCGTTGCAACGTTCGGTAATCTCATTGACCCGGGGAAGATTGCCAAGCTCCACTCCCCATCGTTTTGCATTGTAAATCTGAGGTACAAGACAAAAGTCGGCCATGCCGGGCGTGTCGCCATGACAGAATGCGCCAGTTTCAGAATGATCCAACATCAGTTCAACGGACATAAGCCCCTCAGAGATAAACTTCCGCATCCAGTCCCCACGTGCAACGTCTCCGTCGCCGGTTAGTGACACAACATGAGCTGCAACATTCATGTTGCAGATTGGATGAATTTCCATCGCTATGGCATAGGACAAAGCACGAACCCGCTGCCTCCCCAGTGGACTTTCGGGAAGAAAGCCTGCGTCTGGATGGGTCTCGTTCAAATACTCGATAATTGCCAATGACTGGGTCAATATTTTATCACCTAGCACTAACGTAGGCACAAGACCTTGCGGATTTCGCGCAATGTTCTCACGCCCTTTGTGTTCAGCCTTGAGCAAATCAACTGGAACGCGTTCATAGATTATATCAAGGCTATTGAGTGCTATGCGAACTCGATAACTAGCCGACGATCGCCAATAGTCGTACAGCTTCACATCAGCGTTCATATTTTTCGACCTGTTGTTCAATAGCGCCAAAAACTGAGCGCCCATCGCTATCACGCATTTCGATACGAACGACATCGCCAAACCGCATGAATGGAGTTTGCGCAACCCCATTACTGATAGTCTCGATCATGCGAATTTCTGCGATACATGAATAACCAGCGCCGCCTTCATTGACTGGTTTTCCCGGGCCACCACCAAGTTTGTTTGATACCGTTCCAGATCCAATAATTGCACCCGCAGACAATGGCCTTGTCTTGGCGGCGTGAGCAATCAGTGTTGGAAAATCAAAAGTCATGTCCATTCCCGCATTTGCGCGGCCAAAGGGTATGCCATTGAGATCAACCTGGAGTGGCAAATGTAGTTTACCACCATCCCAAGCCTCGCCCAACTCATCTGGTGTAACGGCTACGGGCGAAAACGCAGAGGAAGGCTTCGATTGGAAAAAGCCAAAACCTTTCCCTAGTTCCGCCGGTATTAGCCCGCGTAAACTGACATCATTGACTAGCATGATAAGACGGATAGCGGCCCGGGCTTCATCGATGGTCGCTCCCATGGCAACATCGTCGACGATGACGGCGACCTCCCCTTCCATGTCTATCCCATAAGCTTCGTCGACCATCCGGATAGGGTCACGTGGGCTAAGGAAACTATCCGACCCGCCTTGATACATAAGTGGGTCTGTCCAAAAGCTTTCCGGCATTTCAGCATTGCGTGCTTTTCGGACGAGTTCTACATGATTGACGTATGCTGAGCCATCGGCCCATTGATAGGAACGCGGTAACGGGGACAAAGCTTCATGTTCGTGAAAGCGTGCGGTTGGCACAGCTGCATGATCCAAGCTGGTGGCTAGAGATTGTAGATGAGGCGCGATCCTTGCCCAGTTATCCAAAGCCGACTGCAGTGTCGGGGCAAGAAACGAGGCATCTGTGTAGTGGGTCAAATCCCTGGAAACGATGACCAGTTTGCCGTCACGGGTACCATTCTTTATAGATGCAAGTTTCATTCCGACCAGTCCCCTTCAGGTGTACCGTTGAATCGCTTCTTCAAGCCCGACCAGCAATCCGCATAATTTTGCTGCAGCGTATCCAGTTCTGCAGCAAAGCGCGTGAGATGCTGTGGAAATCGCGTTTCAAACATGAAGGCCATCGTATTTTCCAATCGCTGCGGCTTCAGTTCAACAGTCGACGCCTTGTTGAAACCCATAGTATCAGGACCATGCGCCAGCATCATGTTGTGCAAGCTCATGCCTCCCGGCGTGAATCCTTCTTCCTTCGCATCATACTGCCCGTAAATCAGGCCCATGAATTCCGACATAATATTCCGATGATACCAAGGCGGGCGAAAACTATGTTCCGCTACAAGCCATCGCGGGGGAAATATAACGAAATCAACATTTGCCGTTCCTTCTTCACCGGATGGCGCTGTAAGGACCGTGAAAATTGAAGGGTCTGGATGATCGAAGAGTATCGCCCCCACAGGTGAGAACGTGCGTAGATCATACTTATATGGTGCGTAATTTCCATGCCATGCAACCACATCCAACGGCGAATGACCAAGCCGCGTCTCGTAAAATTTGCCGCACCACTTTACATGCAAACAGCATGGGCTTTCTTTTTCTTCGAAAGCAGCAACTGGTGTTTTAAAATCACGAGGATTGGCGAGGCAATTGGCCCCAATAGGGCCCCGGTCCGGCAAAGAGAATTTCGCACCATAATTTTCGCAAATATAACCTCGTGCCTGACCATCCAGCGCCGCAACCTTGAACATCATGCCACGCGGTATAATGCAAATTTCAGATGGCTCTATTTCAATGATACCCATCTCCGTAAAAATGCGAAGGTCGCCCTGGTCCGGCACCAAGAGCATTTCTCCATCCGCATTGAAGAAATAGTCATCATCCATATCTTGATTGAACGCATAAACGTGAGCCGCCATGCCAGCCTGTCCATGGACATCGCCCGCAGTTGTCATGGTGCGAATGCTGTCGATGAAGTTTACAGCATCACTAGGTATTGGCGTAGGATTCCAGCGAAGTTGACCAATTGGCAGTTCGTGATCATCCAGTTTGGGTGCTGTCTTCCAGTGTTCCCGCGTTACAGGTGTAAAGCGACCACTATGTTTGACAGAAGGCCGAATGCGGTAGAGCCACGAACGCTCATTTATGCCCCTCGGGGCGGTAAACGGCGAACCAGACAATTGCTCTGCGTAAAGACCGTAGGCGCAGCGTTGAGGTGAGTTTTGCCCTTGGGGCAAGGCACCTGGAAGCGACTCTGTTTCGAAATCATTACCAAATCCCGGCATGTAGCTAAGGGCGGTCATATCGATCCTCCATCAATTTAGTTGCATTTGTGACGATCTTTTTTGTAACTATCAAGAACAGAGAGGATACCGATTATGACAAGTAGGACACTGGAACAGGCAGCGCTTATCCTGGAGAATTTCACTCCTTACAGATTAAACAAGGCAGCGGAGTCTATTAGTCGGCGCTTCTCCAGCCAGTACCGGGAACAATACGGATTAACCCGCCCCGAGTGGCGTACATTGGCAACTCTAGGTCAGTTTGGTGCACAGACTGCCACCGCCATCGGTCACCATTCTTCAATGCATAAAACCAAAGTCAGCCGCGCAGTTTTTGCTTTGGAACAACGCCGCTGGCTGAAACGTCGACGCGATGATGCTGACCGTCGAACAGAACATCTGGAACTTACGTCGGCCGGCCTTAAGGCATACGAACATTTGGCGAAACTTGCTCATGACTTTGAGACGGATTTGTTTGGCAAGCTCGGTGAACGTGGAACACGAGATTTGAAGGCCGGACTAGCTGCGTTAGAAGCATATTACCGACTCTTCGCCACCCCTTCGATCAATGATGACTAGATTCCAGTTAAATCTATTCCACGCGTTTCACGTGAGAGAAGGACACATAAAATACCCGGAACCACCATCACCGCCGCGTAGATTATTACGGCGTGTGGAGAGCCCGTCGCGTTGAGTAAAAGCGTTGCAATTAGTGGCGCTAAAGAGCCTCCTACAACGGACGCGACCTGATAACTGATTGACATGGCTGAATAGCGAACATGCGTTGGAAAAAGTTCTGTAAAAAATGGTGCCATGCTTCCAACAATGATGCCATGAAATGTCAATGTTAGCAGAGTTGCTCGGAGTCCAGTCTGTGGATCAGCACCGTGTGGAAGACTGAATAGATAGGCACCGGCAGCCAATCCTCCCAAAAGCCCGATCAGCATCAAGGGTTTGCGCCCAAACAGATCAGATGCGTAGGCAGCTGCCATAATGACCACTACTTCAAGGATAGATCCCCAGAACAAGGCACCAACACCAACCGAGCGCGCCAAACCAAGAAATTGAACCGTCAATACAAGAAAGAAGGTGGTAAAGAGATAGAACAAAGTATTCTCTGCCGTTTTAACCAGAAACACTTGTCCCATTGGTTTACTGAAATGCTTGAAGGCTTCAGATAACGGCGCTGCTGGTATCGTTTTACGCTTTTCGGCAAGCTCAATGAAAGCCGGAGATTCTTCCACGCGGCGCCGCATCCAAAAACCGAGGACAACGAGCACAATTGAAAAGAGAAAGGGCAATCGCCAAGCCCAATCAATAAAGGCCTGCTCGCCGAATCGCAGCGTGAGGTAGCTGATCGTGGCTGCTGCCAGCACATTGGCCGCTGGACCGCCAATCATTGGAAAGCTGGTCCAGAACCCGCGTTGTTTGCCTGGCATGGATTCGGCAACAATTAACAGCGCTCCTGTCGCTTCGCCCCCTACTGCAACGCCTTGCAAAATACGCAAGGCAACAAGCAACACAGGTGCAAGAACACCCACTGATGCGTAGGTTGGCAGTAGCCCCATGGCAAAGGTTGCGCCCCCCATCATGGCGAGGCTTACAACCAGCGCATTCTTGCGACCTATGCGGTCGCCAAGAACGCCAAAAATAATACCGCCCAACGGACGAGCAATGAAACCAATGGCAAAAGTGCTCAGTCCAAGGAGAACACCAATCATTGGATCGGCTGTCGGAAAGAATGCTTTGTCGAAGACCAAAACTGCACAGGTGGCAAAGACGAAAAAGTCGTACCATTCAATTATGGTGCCCACTGAACTAGCAAAAAGAAGTCTTGCACTTTTTCCGACGTTGTTCTGGTCCATCGTATCCTCCCGATTGTATAAACCGGAAGGCGTTCTAGTTACTCATTTTGTAACCATCAATGCATGACTGCTGCTCGTATTTAGAGAACCAGCCGGAACTTGGTAAAACCGTCAGTTCCCTCGCCAGCATCTTCAATTGTCACGCTCTTCAGATCAGCAAGAAACTGCTTTGCTTTAGGACCACTTTCAAAAATGGCCGTTGTTCCGCGTAGCGCTTTAAATTTCCAATTGGAATCGGCAGATGGATTGATCGTGCCCTGTTCAATGATATAGCGCACAATAACGTCACGATTTGTATCGGGTGCTACGAAGATTACCTTATCTGCTGCAATTTCCGGGAACTTCCCTCCGCCACCAGCACGATAATTGTTTGTTACAACAACAAACTTTTGCAATGCATCTATCGGCATACCGTTAAACTGAAGATTCTGAATGCGGTTTGAATCGGCATTGATTATCTTGCCGTCATTGTCGAATTTTCGCTCCTGCGACAAGTCTATTTCATAGGTTACTCCGTCAATCACGTCGAAATTATAAGACGGGAAGTCAGTATTCAGCAGAATTGCATCCTTCGACCCCACTGGCACGTGATTGAACATGCCAGCAGACATTTCGAGCCAATTCTTCACCTGTTCGCCAGTAATTGCTACCGCCTGCACCGTATTGGGATAGAGGTAAAGATCGGCCACGTTCTTGATCGCAATATCACCTGCAGGAACATCTGTATAATAGTCAGCACCACCACGCCCCCCAGCTTTAAAAGGAGCTGCTGCCGACAGAACAGGCAAATCCTTGTAGTCCGTTTCCTTAAGCATTTCCTTGATGTACCAAGTCTGTGCCTGGGACACGATCTGAACCGAAGGATCGTCAGCGACCAAAGCAAAATAGGAATAAAGCGGAGCTGACGTTTTACCCACGGGAGTCCGAACATATGTCAGTGTAGCTTCATGCTCAGCGTTTGCCGCTTCGACCACGGCGGACTTGTCGGCAACATCCGCAACAACTTTTTTCGCATCGTCACGATGATAGATCGGACGAGCTTCAGCCGTGAAATCGGCAACTTTCCAACCCTTCCCGTCCCGTTCAAGCAGAAGATCAATCAGTCCGAGGTGCGAGCCCCAAAAGCCCGCCATAACGGCAGGCTTCCCTGACAAGGTACCTTTGACTGGATCAGCACCGGCAATGCCGTCCCAACTTTTCGGTCCTGGGAAAACCAAATGTTGATGGCCTGTAAAAATTGCATCAATGCCTTCTACGCCCGCAAGATAAAGAGACGCATTTTCCATCCGATCCGACAGTGGAGCTCCATCGATTCCCGAATGGGACAAGGCTACAACAATATCAGCGCCTTCTTCTTTCATTGCAGGTACCCAAGCTTTCGCTGCCTCAATGATGTCGCGTGTTTGGGCTTTCCCCTCCAGATTCTTGATATCCCACAACATGATTTGAGGTGGAACAAATCCTATAAACCCGATCTTGACCGGGCTCTCAGCGCCGGATCCATCTTTGATGGTCTTTTCTAAGATCACGTAGGGTTTGAAGAAGAGTTCATCCTGCTTCGGGTCGGCGGCAAGTTTTCCCTTCGTCAGATTTGCGCATACGTAAGGAAAGTTGGAGCCCCCAACGACCTTGAACATGTAATCAAGGCCATAGTTGAATTCATGATTACCCAGTGTTCCTACATCATAGCCAAGCACATTCATGGCTTTGATAACTGGATGAACATCGCCTTCCTTCATACTGCGCTGATAAGCGATGTAGTCGCCCATCGGATTGCCCTGAAGAAAGTCACCATTATCGATGAGCAGCGAATTGGTGGCCTCGGCTCGGATCGCGTCCATGATCGTCGCCGTACGAGCCAAGCCCATCGTATCATTTGGTTTGTCAGCGTAATAATCATAGGGAAAAACGTTTACATGGATATCCGTCGTTTCCATCAGTCGCAAGTGAGCCTGATTGGAGGATGCGCGTGCTGAAAATGGATGTAACAACAAGAGAGCTGATGTTGCTGCCATGCCAGCCAGAAGCGAACGACGCGAGATGGGGTGCAAGTCAAGAATATCAGACATGGAAACCTTCCTTATAAAGCTTTGGTGCCACCTAACTCGGGGAAGACTAGGGAGATTTAATAAGGAATGCATCCGTTAATGATGCAATATAGCTAATGACAGATCAGCCTACTACGGCGACTGTGCTGCGCTCGATCAACTCAACACCAATGTCCACATGGCGTACGCCGATGGAGGGATTGGAGATTTTCTCCTGAAGCATCAGAAACCCGACGCGCCCTAGCTCGAGCCTGTCGACACGTATCGTTGTCAATGGCGGCCTGCTATATAAAGCTATAGCCACGTCATCTATCCCGATAATCGAAAAAGCTTCAGGTATCGCGAAGCCGGCTTCTTTCAATCCATCCACGACCCCGAGCGCGACAAGATCACTGCTGCAAAATAAGGCCGTAACGCCATCGAAACGACCGTCTTCCAATGCGCGCTTCACCGCAAGTGCAGATTGGTACTCAAGCACTCCCTCTTTGCCAAGATCCAGAACATCACGCGATCGGTCAAACCCAAGCCCGGCCTCTTCCAGTGCATCTCTAAACCCGTCCATCCGGCGCACAAGAGACGTTCGATGAGGTAGAGTCACATGCATGATCCTGCGGTGCCCTGCAGCCAAAAGACGGCACGTGGCCAACCAACCTGCGGACCTGTTATCGGGGGTCACGCTACTTATGCGCATAGAACGGTCAGCGCCGTTCACAATGATTGCTGGAAAACCACTTACGACAATCCGTTCTATGATCTCAGGATAGTCGAGTCCAACAAGCAGGAATGCTCCTGACGCTGTTTCCTTCAATATTTTCTCAATGTCCGAATCTGCCTCTGGCATATACCGCCCGATCAGCCTGACATCTACAGAGACCGCTTGTGATGATGCCGCATCCAGAATGCCTTTGATCACGTCAGCATAAAATTGAGAATTCGAATAATACTCACCGGGCGTTATTATCGTCACCCGTTCCACAGCGGCAGAAGACTGCCCCTTAGACGCGCGGGCTTGATAGCCCATCTTGTCGGCAATTCCGATAATGCGACGACGGCTCTCATCACCAACACCGGGGCGATTGTTCAGTACCTTGGAAACTGACGCAACTGAAACGCCCGCTGCTTTCGCAATGTCGTGCAGCGTTACAGTTGCTACTATGTCATCATTCATTTCAAAGTATCCGTACCACACCTTTAGCGGAAACGCGTTTTAACATGGTGGATGTATTATACTCGTTGACTACCAGAAGAATTCCGTGTGGCCAAGCGAACGCATGAGAGCCTCCATAAAATAATAATCGCCGTAAGGAAGCATTGTATCTGCGTAGCCTGCAGTAACGTGTGCCGCGCCATGTGCAAGAAGCCCTTCGGCTTGCGGATTCTTTGTAAGATCACACTCGTCCAAGAGGCCTTGCAAAAGACGATCGGCAAGAGCCTTCCAGCGAGCGGCCTCCGCGTCCGGCACCAAATCGGCAATTATATAGACGCCGGCAGCCATTATCGCTCCTGCAGAGCTGTCTCTAGGAGCGTTTGCGGAATCGGGCACACCGAAATCCCAAACAGGAACATTGGATGATCCCATGAGATTCTCTGCTTTTGCCGCAAGCCGCTTTGCAATATCCAGATAGGCGTCGTTCCTAGTTGTGAGTGCGGATTGAGCAAATCCATGAATCATCCATGCCTGCCCCCGCGACCAGCAGGAATCATGGGCATAACCTTGATGCGTTTCACCACGGAGCGGCCTACCAGATACCTTGTCGAATACAAATGTATGAAAGCTGGTATCGTCTTCTCTGACCAAATATTTGGCTGTCGTTTCTGCGTGACCATTCGCAACGTCGGAGAAATCCGGATTTCCGGTCTCATCTGCTGCCCAATATAGTAGGGCTAGATTTTGCATCGTGTCAGCGATCATCCGACCCGCAACGAATTCAACACGATCCTCGCCCTGCCCCGGACGCGCATTCCAGGCCTGAATATATTTGCCTTGCTGGCAATATCTCCAGAGCAGATTTCTAGCCGCTTCAAGAGCCATTTCCCGAGCTTCCTTGGAGCCCGTAGTCCGCCAATCGGCAACGCAGCTTAGAGAAAATTGAAAGCCGAGATCATGATTTTGAGCGCGACGATCCCGCAATATATCTCGGAAAGCCGAGCGCCGAGCACGAGCCGCATTTAAGAATACGGAATCTCCTGTTAATTGCAGCCCAAGCCAAAGCTGTCCGGATAAAAAACTGATAACCCAATCACCCGGCCTGCAGTATGACCACGTCAGATTATCGATGCCAATTTTCGGGTTACGAACGCCAAGCGTGGGCAGTTTGTTCTGAAGCCTCTCCAAGCATCGCTCCAATGCTTTTTGGTGCACCAATCGGTTGGAGCTTGCAGGGAGAACAACACTGCCAAAATAAGTATCGAATTGCGCTTTCATAAAAATTTCCTCTTCAGTTAAAATAGTTTCGCACTATGCGTAAGTTTCGTCAATTATATTTTTTCGTTTGACATTTTCGCTAATGCAATATTCACTGCGACCCATTGTATTCGGGAGATATGGTTTTAGGCACTTATGGGAGGTGGACTTGCTCACGAAAATAGAACGAAAATTTCGTGACATGGTTTTTATGGTTACGGGCGAATGAGTTTTGCCCAGCCCATGTCACGCCGCTTTAAACGGCAATTGGTGAGCTACAGCTTTCTGTTGCCATGGCTGGTAGGATTTGCAGCCTTGACCATTGGTCCAATCGCAACATCCATCTATCTCTCGTTTACAGATTACGGCTTGATGGCACCGCCTGAATGGATCGGCCTCGATAACTATGTCCGCATCGCATCAGATGATCCGCGCTTCTGGACAGCTATGAATGTTACATTCACATTCGTGGTGCTATCGGTGCCGTTAAAGCTGATTTTTGCGCTGAGCATTGCAGTGGCATTAAATAAGGGGCTGCGTGGGCTGGCAGTCTTTCGCGCCATTTTCTATCTGCCATCACTGCTTGGTGGCACTGTGGCCATAGCCTTTCTTTGGCGACAGATTTTTGCGGGAGATGGTTTGCTGAACCGAGGGCTGGAATACGCTTTCGGCTACGACGGCCCCAGCTGGATTTCAAATCCTTCTACGGCGCTGTATACATTGGTCTTGTTGGCGATATGGCAGTTCGGATCGTCTATGATCATCTTTCTTGCCGGCCTTCGGCAAATTCCGCTCGATATGTACGAAGCAGCGAGCATTGATGGAGCCAGTCGGGCACGGCAGTTTTTCAAGATAACCTTACCCTTGTTGACGCCAGTGATCTTCTTCAATGCGGTTATTCAAACGATCGATGCCTTTAAAGCATTCACTTCCGCCTTCGTGATCAGCGGCGGCGAAGGTGGACCTATCGACAGCACTCTCTTCTACACGCTCTACCTTTTCCAGGAGGCGTTCGTGAACCTCCATATTGGCTATGCATCGGCGCTTGCATGGGTGCTGGTGGTTATCATTGCGATTTTCACCGCGCTATCATTCTTATCTGCAAAATATTGGGTGCATTACGATGACTGATCTCAGCGCCCATCAAAACTCATCAGGTTTGCTTTTTACGTCAAAACGTATTGTCAAATACTGCCTTTTGACGGCTGCAAGCTTGATAATGCTTTATCCATTGCTCTGGATGATCTCCAGTTCATTCAAACCAAACGATGAGATTTTCACTTCAGTATCGTTAATTCCGGACACCTTATCGTTTGATGCCTATGTTCGTGGCTGGAATGGACTTAGTGTCAGCTTCAGCAAATTGTTCTTCAACTCGCTGATGGTGTCGGTCCTTGCAGTAGTGGGCAATCTTATTTCATGTTCGCTCGCCGCATATGCGTTCACAAGATTGCGGTTTTTTGGCCGCGACTTCTGGTTTGCTTTAATGCTTGGCACGTTGATCATGCCTCAACACGCGGTACTTATTCCCCAGTATGTACTGTTTTTGAAGCTTGGCTGGGTCAACACAATCCTGCCTTTGGTCGTCCCTAAGTTCCTCGCCATCGATGCGTTTTTCGTGTTCCTCATGGTGCAGTTCTTTCGAGGATTGCCGAAAGAGCTGGATGAAGCAGCGATCATGGACGGCTGCGGCCCATGGCGCATTTATTTCAAGATCATTCTTCCACTCTCAATGCCAGTTTTGGCCACAGCCGCCGTATTTTCCTTCATTTGGACGTGGGACGACTTCTTCGCACCGCTTATCTATCTCAACGACATCCAGAATTACACGGTACAGCTCGGCTTGAGATCGTTCGTAGATTCGACTGCACAGTCTGACTGGAGCGCTTTGTTTGCCATGTCTACGCTGACAGTCTTTCCCATTTTCATTCTGTTCATTCTATTCCAGCGATTGCTGATTGAGGGCATCGCTACCACTGGAATGAAACGATGAGCTTATCTCAACGAGTTTTACGCGATCCAAATTACGGCATTCTTGAAGGTTCAAAATGGTAGATCTCGCACTGAAGAACATAGACAAGCGCTTTGGTACGGTGGACGTCATCAACGGCGTGAATCTTGAAATCAACAAGGGCGAGTTCATTGTTTTCGTCGGCCCTTCCGGTTGCGGTAAATCTACTCTGCTCCGCATGATTGCTGGACTTGAGCCGATAAGTGGTGGCGAACTCACTATCAACGGCGCCCTCATGAATGAAGTGCCGCCCTCAGAGCGCGGTATCGCAATGGTATTTCAATCTTATGCGCTGTACCCGCATATGAGCGTCTACAAGAATATGGCATTCGGGCTGGAAACCGCAGGTTTGCCGCGCGCAGAAATAAAAGTACGTGTGCAAAAGGCAGCAGACATTCTGCAAATTACGCATCTTTTAGATCGAAAACCCAAAGCATTGTCCGGAGGACAGCGTCAGCGGGTCGCCATTGGACGCGCCATTGTTCGTGAGCCAAACATTTTCCTTTTCGATGAACCACTCTCCAATCTCGATGCTGAACTGCGCGTACAGACGCGTGTTGAAATTGCCAAACTGCACAAAGAGCTCGGTGCAACCATGATCTACGTGACCCATGATCAAGTTGAAGCCATGACTCTTGCAGACCGTATCGTGGTTTTGAGAAGCGGTAATATTGAGCAATGTGGGCGTCCGCTCGAACTTTATAACAAACCCGCGAACAAGTTTATTGCGGGCTTTATCGGTAGCCCGAAGATGAACTTCCTCAATATAGATTTTCGTACGTCTACCGACGTGAATGCAAAGTTTTCTTTGGCCGATACGCGGCTGAGTATTCCGACAACGCTCCAGGCCGAACCTGGCATGAAATTCAGTTTGGGCGTGCGCCCGGAACATATCTCAACCGATCCAAAAGCCGATGTTTTGCTTGGTTCGATGGCGGTCAGCCATGTTGAGCAGCTAGGCGGGCAAACCGTTGCTTATGGCCAACTTCAAGATGGACAGAGCCTGATTGCTGTCCTCGAAGGGCAAAGAGCGATTGCCTCCGGGGATATGTTGAACGTCGGTATCTCTCATCAGCATTGCCACCTTTTTGGTTCAGATGGAAATCGATTGAACGACTAAAGAAGAAAATTTGATCGCAACGATGGAGGAGCACGTGATGATCAATAGAAGACAAATGCTAATGAACAGCGCAGTCCTGGGTATGGGTGCTGCTGCATCTCTTTCAGGCATAACACACGCATTGGCGCAGGAGACCAGGCTGCGCTTGTATTGGTGGGGGACACCCGGCCGGGCAAAGCGAACCCAAGATGTCGCAGCATTATTCTCAAAAACTCATAGCGGCGTTACCATCAATGCAGAAACTGCTGGCGCGGACTATTGGTCAAAACTTACCACTATGATGGCCGGTGGAAATTTGCCGGATATCTTCCAGCTAGAGCCTAATTCCTTTGCTGATTATGGACGTAGAAAAGCAGCTTTGCCTCTCGACAGCTATTTTGGAAAGAAGATTCGTACGGAACGACTAGCTCCTGGCTCTTTGGATCTTTGCAAAGTTGATGGACAAATCTCCGGAATACCTATCGCGCTAAACGCATGTGCGATGCTCTACGATAAGGATATCTTTGCCAAGGCGAACATCGCTCCACCAGACTCAAATACAAGCTGGGAGGATTTTGCCAAGACCTGTATCGAACTGACAAAATTCATGGGGAAGGACAATGTCTGGGCCGTAGGAAATTGTGCGCATTACAATTCAATGTTCACGGGTTGGCTCCGCCAGCGTGACAAATCAATGTACACAGAAGATGGTAAACTTGGGTTCACGGCAGATGACGCCACCGAATGGTATACATATTGGCAGAACCTCTCAAAGCAGGGCGGTTGCACACCTGCGGAGGTGCAATCCATGGACAAAAGTCTGGTTGAGACCAATCCACTGACGACTGGCAATGCGGTCATTGCGATGACCTACTCAAATCTCCTACCAGCCTATCAAGCGGTGTATAAGGGACCACTGGAAATAACCTCCACGCCAATAGCGAATAAGACTGCTCCAAGCGGCCTATTCTATCGCCCGGCTCTGATATGGGCCATTTCCAGTCAAAGCAAAAATCAGGAAATTGCGGCAGAGTTTCTTGATTACTTCATCAATGACAAGGATGCCGGGAATATTCTCGGGATTGAACGCGGTGTCCCGGTTAATCTTGATATTCAACAAACCATAACGCCAACGATCGACGAGCTCGCAAAAAAGACCGTCGCCTACATCAACAACATCGCAGATCGTGTTGGGCCTTACCCCCCACAAATACCACTTGGGGCAACCGAGTTTAACACCCGGGCTTTCATGCCAATTGGCCTGAAACTGGCCTATGGAAATCTCACCCCTGCTGAAGCTGGTGCCGAGCTGATTTCTCAAGGCAAGCGCATTCTGAAAAGCTGATTTTCTCATACCGTTACGGCAACAAGTGGCGCGAGATATCTATCTCGCGTTCATGTTACAAACTTTGGAACCTAAAAAATGCCTGATATTGTATTCCCTCCGAACTCCTTTCGGATATTGGAGGGCAACCCCTTTCAAAGCAGAAATGACGTGGAGCAAGCAGTAGCAGCGCTGGCCGCACCTCTGGAAAAGTTCCGCTCTATGGGTGGCGCCCGAATTCGTCGCGGAGTGGGAGCTGCTCATTTCGATCAACCTTCGGCAGATCTTGAAGGCTTCTCGCGGCTTCTTTGGGGGCTTGTACCGGCTCAGATAGGAGGAGCGGACTGGATCGATTGGGAGCCAATATGCAGGGGGCTAGCTTCAGGTACGAATCCGCTTCATTCGGAATTTTGGGGCGCAGTTCCAGATAAAAATCAACGTTTAGTTGAGCTTGCGGCAATCGGTTTTGCACTCAAACTGGTTCCCCACAAAATCTGGGAGCCGTTGAGTAACGAGTCAAAGCATAACGTTGCCAGATATCTCGTCGCAGCTCATGGCGTCGAATATCATAACAACAACTGGAAGTTTTTTCGCCTTCTTCTCGGCATGGGCCTGCGAGCCGTTGGCATCGAGTACAATCAGAAACTCGATGAACAATATGAAGCGGATCTGGACACGTTTTATGTCGGAGACGGCTGGTACAGTGATGGTCCAATCCGGCGCGTAGATTATTATATTCCCTTTGCGTTTCACTATTATGGATTGATCCTGGCGGCTCTTCAGCCCAACAAGTTGGCAGAGCAGTATAAACAACGAGCTCATCTTATTGCATCGGATATTTGCCGGTGGTTTGCCGACGATGGAGCAGGCCTCGTTTTTGGCCGGTCGTTAACGTATCGTTGTGCGCCAGCAGGTTTCTTTGGCGCTCTAGCCTTTGCAAATGTCGAAGCACTCCCTTGGGGCGTCTTGAAGGGCTTTTATCTGCGTCATCTCCGTTGGTGGGCTTCCAAACCAGTCTCGAATAGCGATGGGACGCTGTCGATAGGTTATACCTATCCAAATCTTTTGATGTCTGAGAGTTATAATTCTCCTCAATCACCCTATTGGGCAATGAAAGCCTTTCTACCTCTCGCCCTGCCCTCCACTCACCCATTCTGGTCGGAAGACGAAGTCCCTTACGCAAAAGAAGCCAAACCTGCTATCCAACTGCATCCCGGATTTATTATTTCCAACCCGCCGGGAGATGCAATCGCACTAAGTTCGGGACAGCAATGTTTGCAGATGCGTCATGGTTCGGAAAAATACGCAAAGTTTGCTTACTCTGCCCGGTATGGATTCAGCATCGAAAGTGACCAAGTTCGGTTCGATGAAGCTGTTTTAGATGGAATGATTGGGTTCTCAGACGATGGAAAACATTTCAGGACCCGCGAAACCAACGAGAAAGCGATGATTGCAGACGGGACCCTTTATTCCCGATGGCGTCCCTACACAGACGTTACCGTCCATACCTGGCTTTATTGGGATGGGCCTTTCCATATCCGAGTTCATCGGATCGATACCCCTCGACCGTTGAAAACTATTGAAGGTGGCTTTGCGGTTGGGCGTGACTACACAAACAAGGAAAAAATAACAGCCGAGGGCCTTCATGCTTCAATCGAGACGGCAACAGACCTCTCTGCTGTGATCGATTTAGGTTCTACGGTTATTCGAAATGCCCGGGTTCATCATGCGCCACCCAATACCAACCTCGTCGCAACAAAAACCACGCTGCCTCAACTCGTCGGTGATATACCCGCTGGAGAAAGTATTCTTGTTGCAGCGTTCATCGCCCAAACGAACCCACAGACGGTGAAAGAGGCACTGAAATCTTTACCGGCAAAGCCAAACGTTTCCGCTCTTCAAAGGCTGATTGTAGAACAAGGTGTTAGCGTTACGATCATGGGTAACAGCGCGCTTTTGTGAACCCATGCCCGGTATACAATACCGAGAAAAACATCGGCGATACGATAAGTGACCGATTCAGGGCTTGCGCAGCAAACCTCCTTCTGATTCTTTGCCGCCGCATCCGGGGTGTTATCAATTTTGATTCTCCCGGATACGATGTTTTAAGATTTAGACCTGTACGCCGAGAACACTGAGCGGCGCGGAACAAGGATTGCGCTATGTCGATCAACCTCCAAAAACCGGAAATTTCCGAGATGAAGCCGAATATTACGGTGTTCGGTGTTGGAGGTGGCGGCGGCAATGCAGTTAACAACATGATCCGCGAAAATCTGCAGGGAACACAGTTTATCGTTGCCAATACCGACGCGCAGGCACTGTCGATGTCGAAAGCGACCAGATTGATCCAGCTCGGTGCGAACGTTACGCAAGGTCTTGGCGCGGGCTCACATCCTGAGATCGGTCGAGCCGCTGCAGAAGAAAGCATTGACGAAATCATGGATCATCTGACAGGCACGCATATGTGCTTTGTCACGGCCGGTATGGGTGGCGGTACTGGAACAGGTGCAGCCCCGGTTATTGCACGCGCCGCACGGTCCGCAGGCATCCTGACAGTAGGTGTTGTGACGAAGCCGTTTTCGTTCGAAGGTACACGTCGTATGCGTATGGCTGAAGAGGGCCTGGAGGCATTGCGGGAAAGCGCAGATACACTGATCGTCATACCCAACCAAAATCTTTTCCGTGTTGCTAGCGCCAATACGACCTTCGCCGACGCCTTTGCTATTGCTGATCGGGTTCTATATTCGGGCGTCGCCTGCATCACCGACCTGATGGTAAGAGAAGGCCTTATCAACCTTGATTTCGCGGATGTTCGCTCGGTGATGCGTGATATGGGCCGTGCGATGATGGGCACCGGTGAAGGTACCGGTCAGGGGCGCGCTCAGGCAGCGGCAGAGGCGGCAATTGCCAATCCATTGCTTGATGTCGAATCAATGAAAGGCGCTAAAGGAGTGCTTGTCTCAATCTCAGGTGGTCGAGACATGACACTTTTTGAGGTTGATGAGGCAGCGACCCGAATCCGTGAAGAAGTGGATGATCAGGCAAATATTATTCTCGGCGCAACATTTGACGATGCTCTGGAAGGTGTTTTCCGTGTATCGGTCGTTGCGACCGGGATTGACGGCGTGAATAACACTGCACATGCATCTGGGGCGTTGCTTCAACGCCAGGCTTGACGCCGACTTTATTTGCTCGATGAATTTCTAATTTGGATATCCCGGAGTATCAAACTCCGGGATATTTTTTTACGTTCTGAGTGACAAGAATCCAGTACTCGGTAGAGAGTTGTTAACCTTCATTTTCTATTTCTAGAGCTGCACAATTCCGGTCACTTCATCCCGTTTCGTTCGCAGGCATCATGCATATTTCCAGAACAAATTTCCCAGTAAAATCAGATGACTATGACGCAACAGAAGTCGATTCTACATCTCCTGCAATAGAGCCTACCACTAAAGTAGAAACGGTCCCTGCTTACGCTCCGGTCAACGTTCGTCGACCTGAGCAGCCAATTGCATCTACGCATCCCATGGAGCGTTTGCAAAGCGCTGGTTATACCCTGCCAGATTCTGCTATGGCACCTATTTCGAAGCGCATGTTTTCTTTGTCTGAAAACGTCCGGTTTACCCGGACGCCCGATAGCGAATTGCAAAAAGGCAAAGAACTCTCTGCAGAAAAGCCAAAACAGGATTCACTAGCACCTACAACCGTTCCGGCAACCATAAGAGCCCCAGTAGCAGTATCCAAAACATCCACCACTCATGCCAACGTGAGGCCAGATCGCTTACCAGCCTCAGTTGGCAATCATACCCCAGTGATAGCCAAAGGACTGGCAATTTCCGCAGCGACTATACCCGTGATCAAAAGGACAGAAACCTCTGCTTACGCATATGTGTCGGATTTTGCATTTTGGGAAACCATAGGCGTGACGACCGAAGTGGCTCCAATCGTATCCGCTTACGTGCAGCCAAAAAAGATACAATACAGCCCCGACCAGATTACCGCGCGTTTCCGTATCATGGAGTACAAAAAAGTCTCTACCTCCGAAATTTCGGATCATCCGAATGTAATGCCAAGCCCCATCACCACTGAGCAGGCACAGATAGGCATCGAAGTTGCAGACGAAGAAATTATCGAACCAGTCGTGGCCGCCGTAATTACGGAGCCTGAGACTGCTCCTATTATTCAGCAACGTGTGATCGTACAACAGCGCGAAACTGCCTCACAGATTGTACCCACCCAAACACCAACACTTGCTCCACAAAGGCGCCTTGCGATTGTTGGCGGTATTGAAACGCGTGTGGCACCGGCGAGTCATATTGGCTACGAAAAACCGCCAGTCGAGTTGCTACAGGAACCCACGACACAAGATACAGTTACAATCTCGCAAGAGACTCTGGAACAAAACGCCGGCTTGCTTGAGAGCGTGCTCGAGGATTTTGGCATCCGCGGTGAGATTATTCATGTCCGTCCGGGTCCAGTAGTTACTCTATACGAATTCGAGCCCGCACCGGGTGTAAAGTCCTCACGTGTGATAGGTCTGGCGGACGATATTGCACGTTCCATGTCTGCGCTATCGGCCCGTGTTGCGGTTGTTCCTGGTCGGAATGTTATCGGCATTGAGTTGCCAAATACGACACGCGAAACGGTCTTCTTGAGAGAGATGATCGAGTCCGACAGTTTCGACAAGACCAAGTTCAAATTGGCTCTATGTCTTGGAAAGACTATCGGTGGCGAACCTGTAATTGCTGAACTTGCCAAGATGCCACATTTGCTGGTGGCAGGTACAACAGGATCAGGGAAATCCGTTGCGATCAATACAATGATCCTGTCTTTGCTTTATCGCCTGACCCCGGATGAGTGCCGGCTGATCATGGTCGATCCAAAGATGCTGGAACTATCAATCTATGACGGTATTCCACATCTGCTTACCCCTGTCGTTACCGACCCCAAGAAGGCCGTCATGGCGTTGAAATGGGCCGTGCGCGAGATGGAAGACCGATATCGCAAGATGTCGAAGCTCGGTGTCCGTAATATTGACGGATTCAACGCCCGCGTTGCCAGTGCCCGTGAAAAGGGTGAAACTGTAATGTGCACGGTCCAAACCGGCTTCGATAAAGGCACCGGCACACCTGAGTATGAGCAGGAAGAAATAGACCTGACGGCAATGCCATATATTGTCATCATCGTCGATGAAATGGCAGACCTGATGATGGTCGCCGGCAAAGACATCGAAGGCGCAATTCAGCGCCTTGCTCAAATGGCGCGGGCGGCCGGTATTCACCTCATCATGGCGACACAGCGTCCGTCTGTTGATGTGATTACCGGTACTATCAAAGCAAACTTTCCGACACGTATCTCTTTCCAGGTCACGTCCAAAATCGACAGCCGAACTATTTTAGGTGAACAAGGCGCCGAGCAATTATTAGGCCAGGGCGACATGCTGCATATGATTGGTGGCGGGAGAATTGCCCGTGTTCACGGTCCCTTCGTCTCGGATGAAGAAGTTGAGCAGATTGTCACGCATTTGAAAGCGCAAGGCCAGCCTGATTATCTCGATACCGTAACTGCCGACGAATCCGAGGAAGAAGAGGTCGAAAGCGAGGAGGGTGCTGTTTTCGATAAGGGGAGCATGGCCTCTGAGGATGGAAACGAACTCTACGACCAAGCAGTGAAAATCATGTTGCGAGATAAAAAATGCTCGACATCTTATATCCAGCGCCGGCTGCAAATTGGTTATAATCGTGCCGCTTCACTCGTCGAGCGTATGGAGAAAGAAGGATTGGTAGGCCCTGCCAACCATGTCGGAAAACGCGAAATACTGAACGAGAATAACTAAGTCAGTATGGGGGATGTCACTTCAAGCATTCCCCCATACCACGCGAAACAGTGAACTATTCTTCAGGATAGCTCAAACTTTGCAACTCGCTCGCATCTACGCCGTCGATACGGCGCAAAACAGCGCGTGCCAACTCCCGCCCGGCATGTCGAATGTCTTCATTAAAAACAATGATTTCGGGTCGAAACCACCTCAGTACGTCAGTTGACTGTTTTGACACGAGATCGACATCCCTGCCGATCTTAAGTCCAGCGGCCTCTATTCCAGCAACCAAGGCGATAGCTGCACTTCCGCTACAACAGACAATCCCGTCAGGACGATTGGACCCGGACATGATTTCTTCCGTTCGATCGCGAATGCGTTCTAGCGACGTGTCGACATCAATATCGGGGACCAGAATGGCTTGCGCTTTTCCTTCTTCGATAGCCCGCGAAAAACCACGCTCCAGATGTCTGTGGTATGTCACCGCCGAAGTTGGACCTGCCATCATGGCAATCTTGTTTCGTCCTTTCAACAGCAAGCTCTTTGCAGACTTGAAGGCAAACGCTTCATTGTCAAAATCATGAAATGGATGCTCGATTCCCATTTCAGTTCGTCCGTGCGTGGCAAAAGGAACGCCGTGTTCCGTAAGATACCGCACACGAGCATCATCAGGCTCGGTACGTGACATGATGATACCATCTGCAGATCCGGTCTCGACTATATAACGAATTGGCTGCATCGGATCGTTTTCGACCGAGTAGGGAGTAACGGTCAGATGATAGGGCGTTTGCGACAATATCTCTGAAATGCCGTACACCATATTTGACGTTAGACCCATAATTTCAGACTGCGCATTAAGCACGAGACTAATGACATTGGTCTTTCCGGTGCGCAGTCTTACCCCCGCACGGTTTGGGCGGTAGCCAATCTGTTTGGCAATAAGCTGTACGCGATTTTTAGTCGCCCGACCAATTTCCGGCGCATCCTTTAAAGCACGGGAAACAGTCGTTACTCCAAGACCCGCCATAAAGGCAATCGTCTTCAAAGTAGGGCGTTCGCCTTCAGGTAGTTCGACCATTTCATTTTTTGGAGCCCGGTTAACATCTTTTGTCTTCATTATATTATGGCTAACTCCAGTATCTCCTTAGCACGCGCAACTTTTCTGTATCGTTTCAGACAGCGACACATATCCGAAATTTTCTTGTGTAAGGATTTCGGCATTCTCGTGTCAGCCTAAACCCAATCAACACCTTTTGGCAATTAACAAAACTGCTTAAAAGACCTTTATATTATTCATTCTATGAGATTTTTTGCATTCCGCGCCCTGAAATCCATCTTCATAAAATTTTAAGCCAAGGGGAATTGCGCCGCAGGAAACTTTGGTTTAGCCTACCTGTAACGTTTCAGATTTGGGAGGAAAAGATGCGTTACAGTACAGCTTTTGCCGCATTAGCCGCTTCGACAATCCTTATAACTGCAAATAACGCCAACGCCGCCGACCTTGAGGTCACGCATTGGTGGACAGCCGGTGGCGAAGCAGCGGCCGCTAAAGTATTGGCTGAATCCTACGACAAATTAGGTGGCGACAAGTGGGTGGACGGCGCGATCGCCGGCAGCGGCAGCACAGCGACTCCGATCATAGTCAGTCGCATTCTTGGCGGAAATCCCATGGGTGCGACGCAGCTTAATACGGGCCGGGATGCAGAAGACTTGGTCAAGGCCGGGCTGATGACTGACCTGACAGAGATCGCAACCAAGGAAGGTTGGGCTGATTTTATCAGACCCTCCAAACTTTTTGATGCCTGTAAGTATGAGGGTAAAATCTACTGCGTTCCCGTCAATATTCACACGGAACAATGGATGTGGGTAAATCCTGAGGCATTTAAAGCAGGCGGCGTGCCGGTGCCTGCAAACTGGCAGGAGTTTGTGGCTGCTGGCCCGAAACTCAAAGAGAAAGATATTATTCCTTTGGCAACGGGCGACGCCTGGCAAGTCAATCTCATCTTCAACGACATGGTTTCTTCAATCGGAGGCAAAGACCTTTTCCTCAAAGTCTATCGTGACAAAGACGCTACCGCTGCAGCAAGCCCCGAGATGACGGCGGTTTTCGAAGCTTATGCCCAAGCACGTGAGTTGGCTGATCCGGGATACGTCGGGCGCTCGTGGAATGAGGCGACAAGTCTTGTCATTGGAGGCAAGGCAAGTGCACAGATCATGGGTGATTGGGCGCAGGGAGAATTTGGTGTTGCCGGCAAAATAGCAGGCAAAGATTATGACTGTTTGCTGGGGCTCGGGAACAATCCTGTCCTCAATACCGGCGGTGATGCGTTCTATTTCCCGAAGAATGAAAATCCTGAAGTGACCAAAGCGCAATTGAAGCTTGCCAGCATGCTTGTTTCAAAAGAAACGCAGGTGGCCTTCAATCTAGCGAAGGGATCGCTTCCAATCCGCGGCGATGTCGATCTTGCCGCCGCAAATGCATGCATGAAGAAGGGCATAGCGGTGCTTAACAAGCTCGACAACGTCGTGCCATCCGTCAATCAGCTTCTATCTCCGGATTCAAAGCTTGAGGTTGAAGACCTGTCAAAAGAGTTCTTCGCGGACGCCAGCATGACAGTCGAGGATGCTCAAGCACGCTTCGTAAGCATTATCGAACAAGCACAATAATCACCTCGCTGTGACCTGGCATCTTCAAAAAATGTCGAGTCTGACGCAGGTCTGGCGGAGATCATGATGAGTGCTACAACGCGCCCCAATACCATCTTCAAGAACCTGAATGCCAAAGTGGCAGCAATACCCATGATAGCAACGGTACTCGTTGTTTTCATTGGCTGCACGCTTTGGACTGTGGTCCTTTCCTTCACCTCATCGAGATCTCTGCCAGAACTTACCTTCGTTGGTTTTGATCAGTACGCGCGGCTCTTCACAACGCCACGCTGGAACATATCAGCCATAAATCTCGGTATTTTTGGCATCTTCACGTTGGTCTTTTCAACAGTGATCGGATTTATTCTTGCTGCTCTCATGGATCAGAAAATCCGTTTTGAGGGCGCATTCCGAACCGTTTTCCTTTATCCCTATGCACTTTCATTCATTGTCACTGGGCTTGTCTGGCAGTGGATACTCACTCCAACATTTGGCATACAGCGCGTTGTCCGTGACTTGGGATTTGAAACCTTCACTTTCTCAATTCTCAATAATCAGCGTTATGCCATTTACGCTATTGTCATAGCGGGACTTTGGCACGGCACCGGCCTTGTTATGGCGCTTATGCTGGCAGGCTTGCGGGGTATTGACGAAGACATTTGGAAAGCGTCGCGTGTTGACGGAATCCCCATCTGGAAAACATATCTTTTCATTGTCATTCCCATGATGCGCCCAGTTTTCATAACCACCATCGTACTAATCTCAACGGGGATTGTGCGTGTCTATGATCTCGTAGTGGCTTTGACCGGCGGCGGTCCCGGCAATGCCAGTGAAGTGCCTGCCAAATATGTCTACGAATTCATGTTCCGGCGGGCGAACCTTGGACAAGGTCTTGCTGCCTCCACAATCATGCTGACCACCGTTCTGATTATCGTCATTCCTTGGGCTCTCATGGAATATCGTGGAGGAAAGCAGAAATGACTGCAATCAGCACTTTACCGACCGAGCCGCGCGGTAAGCGCCCGACGAGAACCTTCGCTCCAGCGACCATCATGATCTACGGCATACTACTGGTCGCAGCGCTTTATTACATCCTGCCACTCTATGTGATGATCGTAACTTCCTTAAAGGGCATGCCAGAAATTCGTCTGGGCAACATCTTCTCTACACCTGTTGAAATTACATTCCAGCCTTGGAGTACAGCTTGGACGAGCGCCTGCACGGGTCTCTATTGTGAAGGTCTGAAAGTTGGCTTCTGGAATTCCGTCAAGATCATGATCCCCAGTGTGATCGTATCGATCCTGATAGCATCAGTTAATGGATATGCACTGGCAAACTGGCGGTTCAAGGGGTCGGAGATATTCTTCAGCATCCTCCTCTTCGGCGCATTCATTCCATATCAAGTTATGCTTTATCCGCTCGTGATCATTACGCGTGAGCTTGGCATCTTTGGGACGTTGACGGGCATCATTGTAATTCACACGATCTTCGGCATGCCTATTCTGACGCTGCTTTTCCGCAATTATTTCGCTTCCCTGCCAACTGAATTGTTCAAGGCCGCGCGCGTCGACGGCGCAGGATTCTGGCGTATTTTCTTTCAGATCATGGTGCCATTATCTGCACCGATCTTCGTTGTCGCCGTAATCATGCAGGTTACAGGCATTTGGAATGATTTTCTTTTCGGTGTGATTTTCGCCGGCTCAAAGAATGTTCCAATGACTGTTCAGCTTAATAACATCGTCAACTCCACGCAGGGCGTGAAGGAATACAACGTCAACATGGCCGCCACCATTCTGACCGGTGCCGTGCCGCTACTCGTCTATTTTTTCTCAGGCAAATATTTCGTCAGAGGTATAGCCGCTGGCGCCGTCAAAGGGTGATTATTGTGAACAGCGTTTCAATCAAAGATCTCTCGGTCAGTTTCGGTTCTGTCAGTGTTTTGAAAGACCTTAACATTGAGGTAGCCGATGGTGAATTTCTTGTGCTTCTTGGACCGTCAGGTTGTGGAAAATCAACATTGCTCAACTGCATTGCAGGACTTCTGGACATCTCCGAAGGGCAAATATTCATCAAAGGCAAGAATGTAACCTGGGAAGAACCGAAGGATCGCGGCATAGGTATGGTCTTTCAGTCATATGCTCTCTATCCGCAAATGACCGTAGAGAAGAACCTTTCCTTCGGCCTGCGAGTTGCAGGACTTGCAAAGGCAGAGATACAGCAGCGTATTGCTAACGCAGCGGATATTTTACAGCTGGAACCATTGCTACAGCGCAAACCCGCTGCGCTTTCTGGCGGTCAGCGCCAACGTGTGGCTATCGGGCGGGCTCTCGTTCGTGACGTGGATGTTTTCCTGTTCGATGAACCACTATCAAACCTTGATGCTAAATTGCGCTCAGAGTTACGCGTCGAGATTAAACGCCTGCATCATAAGCTCGCGAATACGATGATCTACGTCACGCATGACCAGATTGAAGCTTTAACGCTGGCAGATCGGATCGCGGTAATGAAAGGCGGGCTGATACAACAGCTGGATGAGCCACTGACCATCTACAACAAACCTCGCAATCTTTTCGTTGCCAGTTTTATCGGCTCGCCTGCGATGAATTTTTTGAGAGGCAAGCTTACGGAAATAGACGGCGCTTTCTCATTCACAGCAGCCGACCTTACTGTTTCCTTGGCAAAGTATGAGACACAGGAAAAGCTGACGAATGAACGCGATGTTATCTTTGGCTTCCGGCCCGAACATATCGCAATTACAGACAAGCCCGGCCAGAAAGGTTTGTCGTGCGAAGCCGTTGTCGACCTCGACGAGCCGATGGGCGCTGACAGCCTCGTCTGGCTGAAGGTTGCCGGCAAACCGATCTCAGTCCGCGTTGATTCCGGCAGACGCTATATGCCTGGCGAAAAAGTTTTCCTGAGCTTCAATCCCGCTATGGCGTCGTTATTCGATGCCACGACTGAAGAGCGCATTTAATCCCAAGACGACGCAGAAATACGGAGAATCTGATGACCGACTTTTCCTACCAACTCTACAGCTCCCGCGATTTCCCTCCCCTCGAAAGGACACTGGAGATGTTGAAGCGCCAAGGGTACTCACAGGTAGAGGGTTATGGCGGGGTCTTCGCTGATTTGAAATCGACGAGAGCATTGCTTGATGCGAATGGTCTCACAATGCCTTCCGGGCACTTCAGCATTGATTTGCTTGAGGGTGACCCTCAAAAAGTAATCGATATTGCAGGGACATTGGGCATAAAAGCCGTATACTGCCCCCATTTGGCCGCAGAACAGCGCCCGACAAACGCTGCCGGTTGGACCAAATTTGGCCAACGACTCGAAGCAGCGAACACCGTTTACAGTAAAGCGGGCTTTACCTTTGGCTGGCACAATCATGATTTCGAATTCGTGGCTCTACCCGACGGCTCTATTCCGCAAAAACTGATTTTCGACGCCGCTCCCAGCATATCATGGGAGGCTGACATCGCCTGGATAATCCGCGGTGGAGGTGATCCATTTGAATGGATCAAGAGTTATGGCTCACGCATTGGTGCAGTTCACGTCAAAGACATCGCCCCACCCGGAGAGAACACCAATGAGGATGGTTGGGCCGACGTTGGATACGGCACGGTGGATTGGAAATCACTTCTCACAGCGTTGAAGGACACACCAGTAAAGTACTTTGTCATGGAGCACGACAAGCCAGCAGATGACGAACGTTTCGCTCGCCGGTCTATCGCGACAGTAAAAGCACTTTAAAGTTTCGGCATAAGAGAAAGACTAAGACAATGGCCAAGACATTAAGCGTCGGCATTATCGGCTCGGGCAATATATCTGCGACCTATCTAGGGCTTGCACCACTCTTTAAAGGCGTAGAAATCCGTGCCGTTGCCGACATCAACAATAAAGCTGCAATTGCTCGTGCATCTGAGTTTGGCGTAGAAGCAAGAAGCATAGATGCTCTGCTCTCCAGCGACGACATCGATCTTGTTGTAAATCTCACCATTCCGGATGCGCATTTCGATGTATCCAAACAAATTCTGTCTGCGGGCAAACACCTCTATTCAGAAAAGCCTTTAACGCTTTCGCTCAAGGACGGGTTGGACCTCCAAAAACTCGCGGCCCAAAAAAACGTTAAGGCTGGCTGCGCGCCAGACACCTTTCTTGGTGGCGCACATCAGCTTGCTCGCAAATTGGTTGATGACGGGCAAGTTGGCACTTTAACCTCTGGCACGGCGCACGTGATGAGCCATGGAATGGAGCACTGGCACCCAAACCCCGACTTTTTCTTCCGACCAGGTGGTGGGCCAATCCTCGACTTGGGTCCGTATTATATTGCCAACCTCGTTAATCTCATCGGACCCGTACGCCGTGTTGCTGCGCTTACATCAATGGCCAGTCCAACTCGAACAATTTCCAGTATGCCCCGCGCCGGTGAGAAAATCAGTGTGACTACACCAACAACAATCCAGGCCTTGCTTGAGTTTGAAAGCGGTGCATCAGTCACGCTGTCAGCAAGTTGGGACGTCTGGGCGCATAATCACCCCAATATGGAACTTTATGGCACGGACGGCTCGTTGTTCCTCCCCGACCCGAACTTCTTCGGCGGAGAAGTAAGATTGGCAAAGCCCGGAAAGAAGGCAAAGCCCATTAAACCTTGGAGTCATCCTTTGGGCGTCCCTAATCAGAAACATTCCCAGGGCGTGATGGCGAATTACCGTACAGCAGGTCTTGCCGATATGGCCGTAGCAATCCTCCAAGGTCGTGACATCCGCTGTTCACTGGAGCGCGCATTACACGGCGTAGATGTGATGGTTTCGATCCTCCGATCAGGCGAAGAAAAGAAATTCATCGACATCAGAACGAGCTGTTCCAGACCGGAAGCGTTGGGAATCAAGGAAGCCAAATCACTGTTGAAAAAGCAATAAACCATCGCTCCCAAGCGATTGCGGTCATGGTCGGGCGCCACTATGTTGGTCGCCCGATCATGATTTTATGGATACCTCGTGCCTGTTATCAATACTGCCAAAATTGCCCGCCTTATTGCCACAGAAATCAACGCGCGCGCCGAACAAGTTAATGCTGCAATAGAATTGCTCGATGGCGGGGCTACAGTCCCCTTCATCGCTCGTTATCGCAAGGAAGCAACCGGAGCGCTGGACGACACGCAATTGCGGAATCTTGATGAGCGATTGATCTATTTGCGGGAACTAGAAGCACGTCGCGACACGATCCTCACCGAAATCCGCAGCCAAGGGAAACTGACCTCAGAACTTGAAGGAAAGATCGCTGGAGCAATTACTAAAGCTGAGTTGGAAGATATATACCTGCCATACAAGCCAAAACGTCGAACCAAAGCGGAAATTGCACGTGAAAGAGGCCTTGGTCCTTTGGCGGACACGATACTGTCAGACAGGCGAACGGTTCCATTCGAATTTGCGAAAACCTTTGTCACCACCGAAGTTCCGGACGTAAAAGTAGCTTTGGATGGCGCTCGCGATATCCTGGTCGAAAGATTTTCCGAGAATGCCGATCTGATTGGTCGATTGCGAAATTATATGAAGGATCGAGCCGTGCTGCGTGCCAAGGTGGTTGACGGCAAGCAGGAGGCCGGTGCAAAGTTTTCCGACTACTTTAACCATTTTGAGCGGTGGGCTACTGCGCCCAGTCATCGTGCACTTGCCATGTTACGTGGTCGGAACGAAGAAGTCCTTTCACTCGACATAGAGATTGACGCCGATGAAACAGCGGCAATCAAACCAGTTGAGCGGATGATCGCGGAAGCCTATTCGATTTCAGGAAATAGCGCGGCAGATACTTGGCTGCTGGACGTCGTTCGCT
This sequence comes from Phyllobacterium sp. YR531, assembly GCF_000282595.1. Lineage (GTDB taxonomy): Bacteria > Pseudomonadota > Alphaproteobacteria > Rhizobiales > Rhizobiaceae > Phyllobacterium. Next base: position 149,667 of record NZ_AKIZ01000022.1, on the reverse strand, counting down.
GGACGTGGCGTATCCGGCTTTCGCTAAACCTCTCTGTTGATTTGATGACAGCATTGCGCGAAAGATCTGAAGAAGAGGCCATTCGGGTGTTTGCACGGAATCTCAAAGACCTACTGCTGGCAGCGCCTGCTGGATCCCGCGCGACGATGGGGCTGGACCCGGGTATCCGCACCGGAGTTAAAGTTGCTGTAGTTGATGGTACAGGAAAACTACTCGACACCACGACGGTTTATCCATTCCCACCACGCAACGACGTAAGAGGGACGCAGGCGGAACTGTCAAAGCTCGTCGCGAAGCACAAGATCCAACTCATCGCCATCGGAAACGGAACGGGTAGCCGCGAAACAGAAAAACTCGTGGCCGATATGCTAGGTGATATGCCTGCACCAAAGCCATTAAAGGTTATCGTGAGCGAGGCTGGAGCCTCGGTGTACTCCGCTTCCGCAACGGCTGCTGCCGAGTTTCCAACACTGGATGTTTCGTTACGTGGAGCAGTCTCCATAGCTCGGCGCCTCCAAGACCCGTTGGCAGAACTGGTCAAAATTGAACCAAAATCGATTGGCGTTGGTCAATATCAACACGATGTCGATCAATATCGCCTGGCGCGATCGCTTGAAGGTGTTGTGGAAGATGCCGTGAATGCTGTTGGCGTCGATTTGAATACCGCGTCCGCTTCATTGCTGGCGCGCATCTCTGGTTTGGGGGCATCTCTGGCTGAGGCTATCATTGCTCATCGTAATGAAGTTGGTCCTTTCAAGACTCGGCGGGAGTTGCTCAAGGTTGCTCGTCTCGGGCCTCGCGCTTTCGAACAATGCGCCGGATTTCTGCGTATCAGCGATGGCAATGAACCTCTCGACGCATCCGCCGTGCATCCTGAAGCTTATGGCGTTGCAAAGAAAATCGTCAGTGCTTGCGGAAGGGATGTGCGCGCGCTGATGAATGATAATGCAGCTTTGAAGGCACTCGATCCGCGACTTTTTGTGGACGACCGTTTTGGCTTGCCAACAGTTCGCGATATTATCGCAGAGCTGGAAAAACCTGGCCGTGACCCGAGACCGGAGTTCAAGACTGCTACCTTTGCTGAAGGCGTGGACAATATAAAGGACCTCGAGCCCGGCATGCAGCTTGAAGGTACCGTTACCAATGTGGCCGCTTTCGGCGCATTTGTTGATATCGGGGTGCATCAAGACGGCCTCGTTCACCTTTCTCAACTAGCAGACCGGTTTGTCAAAGACGCCCATGAAGTGGTCAAAGCCGGAGATGTAGTCAAAGTCCGTGTTGTCGATGTCGATCCAAAACGCAATCGTATCAGCCTGACGATGCGCAAAGACGGAGGTGGCAATGACAATCCACGCACGCCCCGTCCTTCTGCCAGTACGCCCCAAACACGAAAGCCATCTCCGCAGCCACAAAACTCAACTTCGCAAGGTGCATTTGGAGCGGCTTTGGCCGATGCTATGCGTAAAAAATAGCTAATCCGGCTGGCTGTCTTTGGTCATTATTGACTGTAGCAGAGTTTCACGCGCTGACTTCAGGTGGGCTCGGCAGGCCTTGTTGACCATGGCCGGGTCTCGGGAACGGAGCGCGTCAATATATGCCAAATGCTCTTCAAGAGCTCGAGTATTACGTTGTTGTGCATGCAACTTATTCCACTGATAGTGGTAGTGAAACACAATAGCGATGATGTCATAGAAATCATCCACGAACCGGTTGTGAGACGCCGAATGGATCAATCTGTGAAATCGTTCGTCCAGCTCAGAAAACTCAGTGTAGCGAGTGTCAATTTCGCGCAGAAGAGTCTGGTGCTCTAACTCAAGGCCGTCCAGCTTGGCTCGGGCCGGATGATCATCTGGCAGCTTGGCGAATGCGACTGCCGATCTGAGTTCGAATATCTCGCGAATTTCGAACAGTTCCAGTGCAAATTCCCGTGTGAAGCCCTTTAATACCCAGTGACTGTTTTTGCGCTTCTCAATTAAACCAAAGCGACTGAATCGTATCAAAAATTCACGAACACTTGAGGTTCCGACGCCAATATCACGTGCCAACTCAAGCTCATTGATGTGCATTCCCGGCTGGGCGCCACCGGCAAGAATACGTTTCATAAAACTCCGTTCAATAATCTCTGCAAGAGAATCTGTCTGAGCATCGGGAAAGTAATCCTTGGAATTGGGTTTACGTAAAACCCTCCTGCCCTGCTTTCCGTTCTCGACAAGCCCCGCCTCCACCATGTTTTTTAGAATGGCCCTGACGGTGGTCCGGCTGATACTCAAAAGACCAGCAAGCTCGGCTTCAGACTGCAGCAACGTGCCTTGGCGCAACAGCCGCAAAAACCTATTGTAGCCCTCTTTGAAGACCGTATTCTGCTTGGACATTCTACCCCCTACGCATTCTCTTAAACATTTAGGCACAAGAGCAATTGACTGGAAAGGTTTTTTGTCGATAAAAGACTAGAAGACTTTGCGTATCTGGGAGGAGCGCTTTGGAAACCCGAAAAATAGGCACGACGCCATTAACTGTTACCCAATTCGGTTTTGGTGGCGCAGCTATTGGCGGGCTCTACAAAGAGTGTCCGCGCGATGATGCTGTTGCCGCGCTGCAATCCGCCTGGGATGCAGGACTGCGCTATTTTGATACGGCTCCATTTTACGGATTTGGATTGTCCGAACGGCGAACGGGTGATTTTCTACGGTCTAAACCAAGAGATAGTTACGTCCTTTCCACGAAGGTGGGGCGTCTGCTTCGCCCAGTACCAGACGATCAAGTTCCGGATCATTCCTACGTCAATCCCCTGCCCTTCACCGTAGATTACGATTATAGCTATGATGGCATTATGCGATCATTTGAGTTTAGTTTTGCCCGTCTTGGGCTCAACCGCATAGATATACTCTACGTGCATGATATCGGTTCCTACACTCATGGCCGTGAGAGGAATGCCGTATTTCAGCGGCAGCTTCTCGATACTGGCATGAAAGCCCTGGAGGAGTTGAAAGCATCTGGCGCGATATCGGCCTACGGTCTTGGCGTAAACGAGGTTGAAGTATGTATGGATGTCATTGCGCATAGCCATATAGACTGCATTCTTCTGGCTGGCCGATACTCTTTGCTGGATAGGTCGGCTGAGCGAGGGTTGCTGAATGAGTGCAGCAGCAGGAAGATTTCCTTGGTCATAGGCGGCGTTTTCAACTCCGGCATACTAGCAACAGGACCAGTGCCGGGAGCTCATTTTGATTACGGTCCCGCATCTGACGATGTACTGAAGCGTGTTCAGTCTATGGAGGCCCTCGCGAAGGCCCACTCCATCCCACTCGCTGCAGCAGCTCTGCAATTCCCTCTGCGTAAGCAATCAGTTGCAAATGTTCTCATCGGGACTGCCAAAGCTGCCAGTCTCACAAGGAACATGGGCTTGTTGAATATTACGATACCCGAAGAGTTTTTCACCGAAGTGGAGCAATTCGCTATCAGGTAGGAGCTTTTGAGGCAGAGTTGCGTGCGCCACGACCCTGCCTGCCACCAAACAAGAAGGCGCTTGGAGAGGAACCTCAAAATGACTTCTTTTGGAAAATGCCTCAATCGTAGAATCCTGCTCGGCGCCACGGGTGTTGCCATTATGGCTGCCGTCATGGGAACAGGGCCTGTTCGGGCGCAGGAAGTAACCATCCCCATCATCGTAAAAGATACGACATCGTTCTATTGGCAAATTGTGCTTGCAGGAGCACGGAAAGCTGGCAAAGATCTTGGCGTCAAAGTTCCAGAACTTGGAGCGCAAGCCGAGTCGGATATAAACGGTCAAATCTCGATATTAGAAAATGCCGTTTCTGGCGCGCCTGCTGCAATTGTTATTTCTCCGACAGAATTCAAGGCGCTTGGCAAACCCATTGATGAGGCCGCAAAATCCGTAAAAATCATTGGGATCGATTCCGCAGCTGATTCCAAGGCATTCACCTCATTCCTTACGACAGACAACGTTGAAGGAGGCCGTGTGGCCGCAGATGGTCTGGCAACAGCGATCACCGAAAAATACGGCAAGGCGGAGGGCGACGTTGCAATTATCACCGCTTTGCCGGGTGTCGGTTCTCTTGATCAGCGGGCAAAAGGTTTCAAGGAGCAGCTTGCTGCAAAATATCCCGGCATAAAACTGGTGGCTGACAAGGTAGCAGATGGTCAGGCAACAACTGGCCTGAATATCACGACCGATTTGATCACTGCCAATCCTGATTTGCGGGGAATCTTCGCCTCAAATCTGATTATGGGACAGGGCGCCGGTCAGGCAATTGCCGAAAACAAGGCTCAAGATAAAATCAAGGTTATTGCTTTTGATAGTGATGAAAAGCTGGTTAAGTTCTTGAGCGACGGCGTGCTCTACGCTTTGGTTGTACAGGATCCGTTCCGAATGGGTTACGATGGGGTGAAAACAGCACTTGCCGCATCGAAAGGTGAGAAAGTTGAGACGAACGTCGATACCGGTGCCAATCTGATAACCAAGGCAAATATGAATGAGCCGCGTGCGCAGGAGTTACTGAACCCGAAGCTTGACTGACCGGGGCCGTACTTTCCAATAATAGAGGCTGCCATGACAGATCAAGGTATTGCATCACGCACCCCAAATAGAACTGATGCAATAGCTGCGGCCACGGCAGCCGATTTACCTATCCTCGAGTTGCAGAAACTTGAGAAACAGTACTTCGGCACCCATGCTTTAAAACCGACCGACCTAGCCTTCAAAGCAGGTGAAATACATGCCATCGTCGGCGAAAATGGCGCGGGAAAATCTACCCTCATTAAGCTTCTAACCGGAGTCATTCCGCGCACTGGTGGAGACGTTTACTGGCATGGCGAACCCGTGGCCTTGGGAACGCCGGTCGAAGCTATCAAGCATGGCATTAACGCGGTTCATCAAGAGGTAGTTCTTTGTCCCCACCTTAGTGTCGCTGCCAACATCTTTCTGGGTGAAGAGCATCTGCGGTTTGGATTACTCCGACATCGCAATATGGTGCGAGAAGCACAGAAGATACTCGATGATCTAGGTTTCGACCTCCCTGCTCATGTCACTCTTGGCGACTTGACGATTGGCCAGCAACAACTGATTGCAACAGCGCGCGCCGCGACAAGAGGAGCGCAGTTTCTTATATTTGACGAGCCGACAGCGTATCTAACGCGCAAGGAGGGGATGCAGCTTTTTGCTCTTATACGGCGAATGCAGGCGAGCGGTGTGACTATTGTTTATATCAGTCACCGGATGGAAGAAGTCTTTGAGCTGGCGGATCGGGTGTCTGTTCTACGGGATGGAACATTGGTCGGAACGCGAGAGATTGCTGAGACCAACGAAAATGAACTGATCGCGATGATGATCAACAGGTCCATCGAACAGATCTATCACAAGGACAGCTTCGAATTCGGCAAGCCTATTCTGGAGACCCGTAACCTATCCGGCGATGGCTTCGAAGATATCTCGCTCACAGTGCGGGAGGGCGAAATCATTGGTCTCTACGGTTTGATAGGCGCCGGACGCAGTGAATTTGTCACTACCGTTTTTGGTCGGCATGCAAAATCCTCTGGCTCCATTTGGTGGCAAGGCGAAGAAGTCAATATTCGCAACGAAAAGGATGCCATAAAGCTCGGCATTGCGTTGGCACCAGAAAGCCGCCGAGATCAGGGGCTCTGCCTGTCGCTGCCCGTAAGCCTTAACCTCAACTTGCCGGTTTATACAAAACTTAGTCATGGTGGACTTATTTCCAAAACTGAAGAGTCAAGCCAAGCTGACCGCCAGATTGCAGATCTTCGGATAAAAACATCGACACGCAGTGCTAGTGCTGCGAGCCTTTCTGGAGGCAATCAGCAAAAGATCGTCATTGGCAAATGGCTAAATCACGGCGCTAAACTCTTTATCTTTGATGAGCCCACCGTTGGTGTGGACGTTGGCACCAAAGCCGAGATTTATCGCCTCTTCTCATCCTTGCTCTCCAAGGGAGCTGGCATCATCCTGATCTCTTCATATCTGCCGGAGGTCTACGAACTGGCTGACACGCTGCACGTCTTTCGGCGTGGTGAAATGGTAGCTACTCATCAATTCAAATCGACCAGCCATGAGGACATTTTGACAAAAGCGCTTGGTTCGGCTCCGGCCATACCAAATTCATCCGGAGAGTCGTCATCATGAGCGTTGACACCAAGGAACCTGTCATCTCACACAAAAAAAGATACAATATCCTCTTCGGGCTGACATTGTTCGCTCTTCTTCTGGTGCTCTGGCTGGTACTTGGCCTTTCAACCACGACATTCTGGACTACAAACAACATCGCCAATTTATTGCGTCAAGGCGCAATGATAGCAATCCTTGCGGTCGGCCAAACCTTTGTCATCATTACCGGCGGCATTGATCTATCTGTCGGTGCGATAGCTGGGTTTGCCAGCACAATAGTGGCTTTACTCTTGGCAAATGGTTTCCCGATTTGGGCCGCAGTGCTGATCACGCTCGCAATTGGACTTGGTATTGGACTTTTCCATGGTTTCGGCATTGTGAAAATGGGGCTGCCACCCTTCATTATCACGTTGGCCACGCTTACGTCGCTTCGCGGCATTGGTCTCCTCATCACAAACGGCGCAACCATTTCCATCAACAACGATGATTTTACGAACTTTTCGCGAAATGATTTTCTTGGTATCCCAAACCTGTTCTGGATGGTTATCCTTGTAGGCATCCCGGCTTACATTCTGCTTCAGCACACGCGCTGGGGCAGATACCTTTTCTCTGTTGGTTCAAATGCTGAGGCTTCCCGGCTCTCCGGCGTCAACGTCAACCGCACCATTTACCTTGCCTATACGCTCTCATCAGTTTGCGCATCTTTCGTTGGCATTTTGCTCGCTACGCGCATTGGTGTTGGTAATCCTACACAAGCTGAAGGTTGGGAGCTTCAAGCCATTGCATCCTCTGTGATTGGAGGCACCAGTCTCTTTGGGGCCGTAGGCTCGGTTCAGGGCCCACTGCTTGGAGCTTTCATTCTTGCCACTATCAACAATGGTGCGAATCTTCTCAACGTCAACTCTTTCTGGCAGCGTGTGATTACTGGCGTTCTGATAATTGTCATTGTTTATTTCGACCAGCTGCGTCGCCGACGAAAATAAGTTTTATCCTGCCACATTAAACTGCTCCTATGCCAATAGTTGAAGCATCAGGAGACACTCATGCCCTACGAGCTGTATTATTGGGATGGACTACAAGGACGCGGTGAATTCATAAGACTGGCGTTGGAAGAAGCTGGCGTTGAATACGTCGACGTCGCACGTGAGCAAGGCACCGGGCGCGGTGTCAAAGCTATGATGAAGATACTTAAAAGTAGGACTGAACCACAGCTTCCCTTTGCTCCGCCGTTCTTAAAAGATGGAAATCTGATCCTGTCGCATGTCGCGAACATCCTGTTTTACCTTGGACCCAAACTCAATCTTGCACCAAAGAACGAAAATCTCCGCCTAATTGCCAACGGACTTCAGCTGACAATTACGGATTTTATTGCTGAAGTGCATGATACACATCACCCAATTGCAACCACCCAATATTATGAAGATCAAAAGGGCGCAGCTAAATTGCGCGCTAAAGATTTCATTGAACATCGTATGCCCAAGTTTCTCGATTATTTTGAACGGATTCTTCATCAGAACCCTGATGGAAAAGAGCATGCGATTAGCAATACTCTAACCTACGTCGACCTTTCTCTTTTCCAGATTTTTGAAGGCCTCAGATACGCTTTTCCTCGCGCCACAGCAAACTTGACCAAAGATTATCCTGCCTTGGGAGCTTTGCATGATAAAGTAGCAAATCTGCCAAATATCCAAGCATATCTCAGATCTGACCGTCGCTTGGACTTCAATACATCTGGCATCTTCAGGCATTATCCAGAACTCGATCAGGATGCGTGACAGCTATAACCAATTATTGTCGCCACATTAATACTGGACATGCGCGATTGAATTGGCTCCACTACTCCCATTCAATAAAGGGAGGAAAGTCATGGATATTTGCCTCGCGAAGACAGGGGTCTTTGTCACGACACTCGGGCTGGCTCTTGCGCCTGCGACGCTGGTTTTTTCCGCAGCGCCAGAGCCTGTTGCCGCTGAACACGGCATGGTCGTTACGGCTCAGCACTTGGCATCTGAAGTTGGCGTCAACATTTTGAAGAACGGTGGAAATGCCGTCGATGCCGCTGTCGCGGTCGGCTACGCGCTCGCTGTCGTTTATCCCACCGCAGGAAATATTGGCGGTGGCGGATTTATGACTATCCGGCTAAAGGACGGCAAGACAACGTTCCTCGACTTCCGTGAAAGAGCTCCCCTCGCAGCAACCAAGACAATGTATCTCGACGATAAAGGCAATATCGTTAAGGGCAGTAGTACAAATGGGTATCTGGCTGTTGGCGTACCAGGCTCAGTGGCGGGTTTTGAAATGGCTCGGGAGAAATATGGCACAAAAACCCGAGAAGAGCTTATCGGACCTGCTATTCGCTTTGCCCGTGATGGTTTTGTGCTCGATCAGGGTGACATTGCTTCCCTGCAGAATGGCAATAAAAAACTATCCAAGGATCCGGCTGCATCTGCAATATTCCTGAAACCGGATGCAAAACCTTACGCGATCGGAGAAACGTTGGTGCAGGCGGACTTGGCGGCAGCTCTCGCCGCAATTTCTGAAAAGGGTGCAGACGCATTTTATAAGGGCAGCATCGCCGATTCAATCGTCAAGGCGAGCGAAGCAGGCGGCGGAGTTCTAGCGAAAGCTGATTTTGAGCAATACAAAGTACGCGAACTCGAACCTGTGAAATGCAATTATCGCGGCTATGACATTGTTTCATCGCCGCCGCCAAGTTCGGGCGGTGTGATCATATGCGAGATACTGAATATTCTCGAAGGATATCCACTAGGCTATTTGGGTTATGGCTCCGCCCAGACCGTTCACGCCATGACAGAGGCAATGCGCTATGCCTATGTTGATCGCAACGCTTCACTCGGTGACCCGGATTTTGTCGATAATCCCGTCTCCAAATTGCTGGATAAGCAATACGCTAAAGATATCCGTGAAAAGATCAGCCCTTACAAGGCCGGTGTCTCCAAAGAGCTGACACCAAAAGGCTTCGGTGAAAGTACAGAGACAACGCACTATTCGATAGCAGATGATGAGGGCAATGCTGTTGCTGTAACCTATACGCTGAATGGTTCATTCGGCGCGGGTGTTGTCGCAGCAGGTACGGGTATTTTGCTCAATAATGAAATGGATGATTTCACTTCGAAACCTGGCGTTCCAAATCTTTACGGTTTGATACAGGGTGAAGCCAACGCAATTCAACCCAAAAAGACCCCACTTTCTTCAATGAGTCCGACAATTGTATCCAAGGATGGCAAGCCCTTTATGGTCATTGGCAGCCCGGGTGGTGCTCGGATTATTACTATTACACTCGAAGCAATCATTAACGTGATCGATCACGGTATGGACATCCAGGAAGCCATCGATGCACCGCGAATTCATCATCAATGGTTGCCTGACCGCGTCTATATGGAGCCCTATGCGCTTTCTGCCGATACCATTAAAATCCTGACCGAAATGGGTCATGATGTTGGTATCGACAAGGACTGGACTATTTGGGGGCAAGCGGCGGGTATTCTTGTCGGCGGCAAGAATCTTGATGAAATTACCAAAGGCGGCGGTGCGCGCTATAATGGTGCCATCGATAGTCGCTCAGGCTCCGGTTTGGCGCGAGGATATTAAAGCTCGAAATTCGCCAACCTTCCGCGTAGTTGGCGGATGGTTGGTGCGTCGGCATTAGCAAAAGCAAATCTCAGGAATGAAGTTTGCTTAGAGCCAAAATATTCCCCAGGAATTGCCAATATACCCGCGCGTTTTGCCAATTGCTCAGCTACCGTCACTGACGAAACATTCTCGAATGGATGCCTGACAAAGGCAAAATAAGCCCCTATAGATTCCAGCCTCCATTCATTTAGCCCGCCCATAACTTCATGGAGAGCTTTAGCCCTCAACTCGATTTCCAAGCGGTTACCATCTCGCCATTCTGTTAATGCAGGCAATGCTCGTGCGACGGCAGCTTGCGGCGCACGTGGCGGGCATATCTGTAAATTGTCCATTATTTTGGCAATCTCATCTACGATTGCACTACCCGCTGTTATTGCTCCCAGCCGATGGCCGGGAATGCACAAGGATTTTGAGAAACTATAAAGCTGAATCAGGTTGTTTTCCCACTCTCCAACAGAAAACAACGCGTGTGGTGCGCCCGCTCCATCTGGCAGAAAATCACGATAAGTTTCATCAAGAATAAGCCAGATGCCCAGTTCTCTGCAAAGATTGAGAACCGCAAGCAGCCGGTCTGCAGGGTAAATAGCACCAGTCGGATTATTTGGTGTAACCAGTGCGACTGCCCGGACATCTGGGGTCATCGCCACCTTTATCGCTTCAATTGTGGGCACAAATCCTTCTGGTGCACTGCATTCCACTGTCCGCATTTTAATTCCAAGCATGGACAATGTCGTGTCATGATTGAAATAGAATGGGTCAGTAACAAGAATGGTGCTTCCGGCAGAAGCCACAACCATAGATGCACAGACAAACGCCTGATTACATCCCGACGTGATATGAATATTATCGGCGCTTACTTCTGCACCATATACCTCGGACACATGCGCGGCATAGGCTTCACGCAAAACGTTTTCACCTTCAATGGGACCGTAATTTGTGTAAGCCAGCGATGACGCTGCCTCGCCAAGCCACTGGAGCATCTTTTCGTGTGCCGGGTAGCCGGGAACAGCCTGCGACAAGTCAATCAGCGAACCTTGGCTTCCATCGTACGACTTTCCCCAAGCTTGAACCGCCGGTATTGGCGGCGACGATAAATTCGTTACGAGGCTATTAAGTCCAGCGGCAACCATGAATCAGTCCTGTATCGTTTTTTCCGAGTTCAAAGAGCTTCTTAATCGTCAATCCGACCGAAGTCATCTGTGACTATTTCGCATGGCATATTCCGATAATGACAATTGATTTCCCCGTCACTTTAGGATGTTCTGGTTACCCGACCAACGACATAAATTTTTGGGAACTCAGCATAATGCCATCGTGGGACGAGAGTAAACTGAATGAGTTGCGCGCCAAGTATGGTGAGAGCCATGGTGGTGAGTTGTTCGACGAAAGATTCCGAAAAGTTGCTGACAAGATATTCTCCAAAAGTGGAACTCGCCTTGCTCCTTATGCTGGAATACCCACTTTTCTCACGGCACCATATATGCCGGTTGACACCTCCAATCCGGATTTCGGCAATCTGCAGGTCGCGATAGTTGGAGTACCTATGGATCTCGGCGTAACCAATCGTCCGGGTTCCCGTTTCGGGCCACGCGCTGTTCGCACAATTGAACGAATCGGCCCTTACAATCACGTTCTGGATTGCGCGCCTGTATTCGATCTGCGGGTTGCCGACATCGGCGACGTGCCCTTCGTCAGCCGTTACAGACTGGAGCAAAGCCATGATGACATCGAACGACGATTCAATCAGATTGTTGATGCAGGTGTCATACCTTTGGCGGTCGGTGGCGATCACTCAATTAGCCATCCAATTCTAAAAGCGGTTGGCAAAAATGGTGCGGTTGGAATGATTCATATCGATGCGCATTGTGATACTGGAGGCGCTTTCGACCAGACCAAATTTCATCATGGCGGACCATTTCGCAACGCAGTCCTTGAGGGAGTACTTGATCCAACTCGAACAATCCAGATCGGTATTCGTGGCTCTGCGGAATACTTGTGGGAGTTCTCCTACGAGTCCGGCATGACCGTAGTCCATGCAGAAGAAGTGAGCGGCCTGGGCATCCCGGCAATTATCGAGAAAGCCAAAGCGATAATCGGAGAAGGCCCTACCTACCTCTCATTCGACATTGATAGTCTTGATCCAAGTTTTGCACCGGGCACTGGTACACCTGAGGTTGGCGGGTTAACGACACGTGAAGCACTCGAACTTATCCGAGGGTTCAAAGGCATTAATCTTGTAGGGGGCGATGTGGTCGAGGTGGCACCACAATATGACTCCACCACCAACACCGCGCATGCAGGCGCGCAAGTATTATTCGAAATCCTCAGCTTGCTGGTTTTTAGCCCTTTCGTCCAAACGCAGGCAAGTAAGAATTAGAGATTGTCATGACTGAAATTATTGAAACCGATGTTCTTGTCATCGGTGCGGGTATAGCCGGTGTAGGTGCTGCAGCTGCTTTAGCCAACACAAATAGCGTAGTGATCCTGGAGCGCGAGAATCAGCCCGGTTACCATTCTACAGCCCGTTCTGCAGCCATCTTTATTCCCAATTATGGTAATGATGTCATTCGGGGGTTAAATCGAGCCAGCGCCCCAATGTTTTATAATCGGGACACGAGTTTCTTTCCGGATACGCTGCTCACACCTAGGGGGTCATTGACAGTTGCCGATGAAGATGGCGTCGAAACCTGCGAAGCGTTCATACGCGACGGGACTGGTATCGAGACAATTTCAATCGACAAAGCAATCTCTATGGTGCCGATCCTCAGCCGCAATTACGTCAAAGCGGCTGCTTATCAGGATGATGCACAGGACATTGACGTGAACGCGCTGCATCAGGGCTGGTTGCGCAAAGCGTCCGCATTGGGTGTCAAGCTTTTTACAAATGCTGAAGTGGTCAATGCGAAGCGTGTTGCCGGGGGGTGGCTTGTCGAGACATCCGAAAAGACTTTCAGCGCAAGAGTTGTTGTCAACGCTGCGGGTGCGTGGGCCGACCTGACTGCTGTAATATTCGGCGCAAAACCGCTAGGTTTGACACCGCTGCGCCGCTCAATTGCAGTGCTGCCAGCTCCCGACGATCATGATATCCGCAAATGGCCACTGGTCGATGATGTCAATGAAGCCTGGTATCTCAAGCCTGATGGCGGGCGAATGTTTGTTTCTCCTGCAGATGAAATTCCTGTAGAGCCACATGATGCTTATGTTGACGATATGATCCTTGCTGAAGGTCTCTATCGTTTCGAACAAGCAGTAACTATCCCCGTCAATCGTGTCGAGCGCAGCTGGGCAGGCTTACGCACCTTCGCGCCGGATAGAACTCCAGTTGCCGGCTTCGATAATACGGTAGATGGGTTTTTTTGGCTTGCAGGACAAGGCGGTTACGGCATCCAGACTTCGCCTGCTCTCTCAGCCCTCGCGGCAGCTCTGATTAGTGGACGTGCACCAGAGACCACTGTAGAACACCTGCTCCCGCAGTTATCACCAACTCGGTTCTCATGATTAATTGAGAATGGGCAATCCTGCAAAATTTGCAGCCTGACTTTCAAGTTCAGATTTCATGAAATTGCTCAAGACTTTTATCCGAGGCGTACTAACAATATCCTCATGGCAAATAAGCCAATAGTCACGATTGAGATGCAGCTCCTTTGGAAGGACTGGAACCAACTCCGGGTAAATGCAAGCAATATAATAGGGCAGAATACAGAGGCCAAAACCCGTACGTGCGGCGCTGAGTTGAGCAAAAATGCTTGAGCTTTGATAGGAGGCACGCAACCCCGGAAGTATCTCCCGCATATAATCCAGGCCGGGCGTAAAAATCATGTCTTCTATGTAGCCAATAAATCTGTGTTCCGAGAGATCCGCTTGCCGCCTGATCGTAGCGTGTCGCGCCAGATAATCTGCCGATCCATAGACAAATAGCCGATAGGGCATAAGCTTTTCTTGGTAATAGCGTCCCGTCCGGCTGGCGTTAAGCGTTATCGATAAATCTGCCTCGCGCCGAGAGAGAGATACAATCTGCTGTATTGTTACCATCTCCACTGAAAGCCCAGGATAGGATTGCGTCATTAAGGGCAACCGGTCAGCAAGAAAGAAGTTGGCGAACCCTTCCAGAATGCTCAACCGGACAACACCGCTAGGAGAAGCGATTCCCCCCGATGCTTCATTTTGGAAACGCTCAGCCTCGCGTTCCATTACCTCAGCGGACTCGATAAGCTTCTCTCCAAGTGCAGTAACAATATAACCGCGAGGATTGCGCTCAAATAGGCGGGCCGCCAGCGCCTCTTCCAATCGATCTATCCTGCGCGAAACCGTTACGTGGTTTGTGCGCAAACGACGTGCTGCGGTGGTCAATTGACCGGTACGAGCAACCGCCAGAAAATATTGAAGATCATCCCACGTAAACTGCCGCATTCTCAAAATCCTCAATTGTACACTTTCGTACAGAATATGTGCGAAATTAGATACTTGTGTACTTATTTGTCAATGTTAGACTTTTTTCAACAACATGGTTGCCGGTCGGGAGAAACGGCGCAATCATAGCAAGAATAAATATTCAGCAAAATAAGCTGAATTGAGGGAGGAAACTAACAAGCGTACAGCGGCTGAGCGCAGCCGCTATCGGGCATCTGGTAATTGGAACTAATTCATCAATGGCGGATCATCCTACGATGTTCGGCCAAACGACTAATCTTTGGGAGGAGACCAAGAATGAAGCTTCTAACCGCGATAACCGCAGCATTAATGGCTGCTACAGCATTGCCGGCGGCAAGTGCGGAAATTTCCGACGGCAAGGTGAAGATCGGCATCCTTAACGACCAGTCAGGCGTCTATGCGGATTTCGGTGGCAAATGGTCGTTCGAAGCGGCGAAAATGGCTGCAGAGGATTTCGGTGGCAAAGTTCTAGACGCGCCCATCGAAGTTATTAGCGCCGATCACCAGAACAAAGCCGATATCGCTTCAAACATTGCACGGCAGTGGTACGATACGGAACAGGTCGATTCCATTATGGAATTGACAACATCATCTGTAGCCCTCGCAGTGCAGGGCATTTCGAAAGAAAAGAAAAAGATCGATCTGGTCACTGGTGCTGCTACCGCCGAGCTGACTGGCAAGCAGTGCTCACCTTATGGTTTTCATTGGGCATATGACACGCATGCTCTTGCCGTTGGAACAGGTGGTGCTCTCGTTGGCGCAGGTGGTGACACATGGTTTTTCCTGACTGCCGACTATGCCTTCGGCTACTCACTCGAAGAGCAGACTAGCAAGTATGTAACTTCCAAGGGCGGTAAGGTTGTAGGCTCGGTCCGTCATCCACTTGCGACAAGTGATTATTCTTCATTCCTTCTGCAGGCCCAGTCTTCAGGTGCAAAGGTTATCGGCCTCGCTAATGCCGGTCTCGATACTGCAAACGCAATTAAACAGGCCGCTGAGTTTGGTATTGTTGCCGGTGGCCAAAGGCTCGCAGCATTGCTGTTTACATTGGCAGAAGTTCATGGTCTCGGCCTTGAGGCCGCGCAGGGGCTGACTCTTACAGAAAGCTTCTATTGGGATCGCGACGATGAATCGCGCGCTTTCGGAAAGAAATTCTTTGATCGAACAGGCCGCATGCCCAATATGATCCAAGCCGCTACATATTCCGGGGTGACACAATATCTCAAGGCTATTCAGAAGGCGGGCACCGACGACACCGAAAAGGTCGCCGCGGCTATGCATGAAATGCCAGTTGATGATGTGTTTGGGCGTGGCGCAAAAGTCGGCGCGAATGGTCGCTTGATCAGCGATGTTTATCTTATGGAAGTCAAGAAGCCGGACGAAAGCAAGGCACCTTGGGACTATTACAAGGTCTTGGCCACGGTACCTGGTGACGAGGCCTACATGAAACCAGCCGAAAGCGGCTGCGATCTGGCAAAGTAAGCCGTATGACAGGTCTTGCTACAACTGCGTTTGGGGGAGGACTGTCCTCTCCCGGCACATCCTTGGATCAGGCATCGCGGGTGGTGCTTTCCGCTCGCGGCCTACGCCGGGATTTCGGTGGCTTTATTGCCGTAAACAATGTTGATCTTGATGTTCATCACGCCAAGGTTCACGCACTTATCGGTCCAAATGGAGCAGGCAAGACCACTGTTTTCAATCTGCTGACAAAATTTTTGCAACCTTCCAGTGGAACCATAACCTTGCTGGATCAAGATATCACTAAGACTGATCCTGCACGTGTCGCCCGCATGGGACTTGTTCGCTCGTTTCAAATATCAGCCGTGTTTCCGCATCTGACCGTGCTCGATAATGTTCGCGTGGCATTACAACGTCCGGGAAATCTATCTACCCAATTCTGGCGACCGTTAAGTGCGCTGAACAAACTGAACGAGCGTGCCAATGAACTCATTGAAGCCGTTGGTCTGACTGATGCTCGCAACAAGCTTGCTGCGGATCTTTCATATGGCCGTAAACGGGTTTTGGAAATCGCGACAACGCTTGCACTTGATCCAAAAGTTCTCCTCCTTGATGAACCAATGGCGGGTATGGGACATGAGGATGTTCATATTGTCTCTGACATTATCCGTGAAGTCGCAAAGGATCGTGCAATCCTTATGGTCGAGCACAATCTGAAAGTCGTCGCCGATCTTTGCGATCAGGTCACAGTGCTTCAGCGCGGGGAAATTCTGACTTCCGGCGATTACAAGACCGTAAGTCAGGATGAACGTGTGCGCGTCGCCTATATGGGAACTGAACATGAGTGAACCACTTCTTTCAGTTCGCAATCTCAATGCCTGGTATGGTGAAGGTCATGCACTGCATGGGATTGATCTCGATATTCATCAGGGAGAAACAGTTACGTTGCTTGGACGCAACGGTGTCGGCAAAACCACCACGCTTCGTTCAATCATGGGCATTATCCGCAAACGTACTGGCACAATCACTTTTGACGGCAATGACATGATGCGGGTGCCACTACATCGCGCAGCTCATGCTGGTATTGGCTTTGTACCAGAGGAGCGCGGCATCTTCGCAACGCTGTCTGTTGACGAAAACCTCAGTCTCCCACCTGTTGTTGCAAAGGGGGGAATGTCGATCGAAGAGATTTATGATCTCTTTCCCAATCTCAAGGAACGTCGTAATAGCCCCGGCACCAAGCTCTCCGGCGGTGAACAACAAATGCTGGCAATAGCGCGCATTCTTCGCACTGGTGTAAAACTGATTTTGTTGGATGAGCCTACCGAAGGTCTCGCTCCAGTGATTATTCAGCGCATTGGTGAAGTACTTGTTACCTTAAAGCAACGGGGTATGACCGTTCTTCTGGTTGAGCAAAACTTTCGTTTTGCGAGCAAAGTCGCTGACCGTTTTTACGTGATTGATCATGGAAAGGTCATCGATAATTTTCCAGTTAATGAATTGCCGGGCCGAATGACCATGCTCAACGAAGCATTGGGGGTTTAAAATGACTATGATTTTTGGCGTCCCCCTTCAGGCCTTCCTCGGACAATTGCTGATCGGGCTCATCAATGGCTCATTCTATGCAATGCTCAGCCTTGGACTTGCGATCATCTTCGGCTTGCTGCGTGTAATCAACTTCGCTCACGGCGCTCAGTATATGATTGGCGCGTTTGTTGGTTACTTGTTACTGGCGGAGCTCGGCATTGGTTACTGGCCCGCATTGATACTGGCGCCCATTGTAGTAGGTCTTGCTGGTGCGTTCGTTGAACGTGTTGCGCTTTCGCGACTTTATAATCTCGACCACTTGTACGGTTTGTTGTTCACCTTTGGATTGGCGCTCGTACTTGAGGGTATGTTCCGCTATTACTATGGCGCTGCCGGACAACCTTACGCAGTCCCGAGCGCCTTGGCAGGCGGTTACAATCTGGGTTTCATGTTCCTGCCGAAATATCGCGGCTTCGTGGTGCTTGCATCTCTGGTCGTTTGCCTTGGTACGTGGCTATTGATTGAAAAGACCAGATTAGGGTCGCAGCTCCGCGCAGCGACAGAGAACCCTACTTTGGTTCGCGCTTTTGGCATCAACGTGCCGCTACTGCTTACTTTCACATACGGCTTGGGTGCCGGGCTGGCTGGGTTGGCCGGAATACTTGCCGCGCCCATTTATCAGGTCAGCCCGCTCATGGGATCGAACCTCATCATTATCGTCTTTGCAGTAGTGGTCGTGGGGGGTATGGGATCAATTCTTGGTGCTATAATCACAGGCTACATGCTCGGAATTTTAGAAGGCCTGACAAAGGTGTTCTATCCGGAGGCTTCCAACATTGTCATCTTCGTCATCATGGCAATCGTGCTGCTAGTGCGCCCTGCCGGTCTCTTCGGAAAGGATGCGTGATATGACACAATCCGCTATCACCTCCATTCCGAAAAGAAATTTTCTAACCTTGGAAGTTGCATTGATCCTTGCAGGCATTGCGCTGCTTGCAGTTGCACCATTCTACTTCTACCCGGTTTTTCTGATGAAGGTTCTGTGCTTTGCGCTTTTTGCCTGCGCTTTCAATCTCCTTCTGGGTTACACTGGCATTCTTTCTTTCGGACATGCTGCATTCTTTGGGGGCGCTGCCTATTTTACTGCTCATTCGGTAAAGGAGTGGGGACTTCCGCCGGAACTAGGCATTTTAGTTGGCGTTGCCGGAGCCGCGTTTCTCGGTCTGATCATCGGCTTTTTTGCCATACGGCGTCAGGGCATTTACTCCACGATGATTACCTTGGCTCTCTCGCAGATGTTTTTCTTCTTCTGCTTGCAAGCGTCATTTACCCACGGCGAAGATGGCATACAAGGCGTGCCGCGCGGCTATTTGTTTGGCTTTATCGATTTGAATCAGTCGCTCAATATGTACTTCTTCGTGCTCGCTGTTTTTCTGATCGGGATGTTTTTCATCTGGCGTATTATCAACTCGCCTTTTGGTATGATTTTGAAATCCATTCGTGAAAATGAGCCCCGCGCTGTTTCACTCGGCTATTCAGTTTCCCGTTACAAGTTGGCAGCTTTCGTCATGTCTGCAGCTCTCACCGGACTTGCCGGTGGGATCAAGGCAATCGTCTTTCAATTTGCAACGCTAACTGATGTTAGCTGGCAAATGTCTGGCGAGGTAGTGCTCATGACGCTTCTTGGTGGCATAGGAACATTGGTCGGCCCGGTATTTGGTGCTGCTCTCATCTCGGCACTCGAGAATTATCTGGCAACATCTGAGTTTCCTGTAACTGTGATCACAGGCGTCATATTTATGATCTGCGTTCTAGTGTTCCGTCGTGGAATTATTGGGGAGCTTTATGCATCCCGTTTTGGCAAAAAGCTTGAAAGCAAGCCGGAAAACTGACCATGAGTGACGTCTATGACTACGTCATTGTCGGTGCTGGCACGGCGGGCTGTACCCTTGCCAATCGCCTGTCCGAAAACAAGAATATCTCGGTGCTGTTACTGGAGGCAGGCGGCAAGGACAATTACCACTGGATACATATTCCCGTGGGCTATCTTTACTGCATCTCTAATCCACGAACTGACTGGTGTTTCACAACCGAGGCAGAAGCAGGGCTGAACGGTCGATCCCTCGCCTATCCACGCGGCAAGGTTCTTGGCGGATGTTCCTCAATCAACGGCATGATCTACATGCGCGGTCAGGCACGTGATTACGATCTATGGCGTCAGGATGGCTGTGCTGGATGGGGATGGGATGACGTTCTGCCCTATTTCAAAAAGTCAGAAGACTATTATCTCGGAGCTAATGAGTTCCACGGTGCCGGAGGTGAATGGCGAGTCGAGGAAGCCAGACTTCACTGGGATATTCTGGATGCTTTTCGCGATGCTGCGGAAGCTGCTGGCATTCCACGGACAGACGATTTTAATCGTGGTGACAATGAGGGCTCGTCTTATTTCAAGGTTAATCAGAGGCGAGGTATTCGCTGGAACACGTCAAAAGCCTTTCTGCGCCCTGCGAAAAACCGACCCAATCTTACTGTGCAAGTGGGATGCCATGTTCGTAAACTGGTGCTGGATGGATCGAGCGTTAAAGGTGTCGAGTTTGATCAGGCTGGAGCTGTTCGTAGAGTACAATGCCGCCGTGAAGTAATACTCTCCGCTGGTTCCATTGGATCACCTCAAATTCTGGAACTATCCGGTATAGGGCGTGGTGATGTTTTGCAGGCGGCAGGCGTCGAGACCGTTTTGGATCGGCGTAACGTCGGCGAAAACCTGCAAGATCACTTGCAACTTCGCTGTGCTTACAAAGTAACGGGTATTCCCACTCTCAACGAGAAGGCAAATCGACTGATGGGAAAAGCATCCATCGCGTTGGAATACCTTGTCCGTCAATCGGGACCCATGTCTATGGCACCCAGTCAACTTGGCGTATTCACTCGATCCGACCCGTCATTCGCGACGGCCAATCTGCAATATCACGTTCAACCTCTGTCACTTGAAAAGTTTGGCGAAAATGTTCATACATTTCCAGCCTTTACTGCCAGCGTCTGCAATTTACGCCCCGATAGTCGTGGCACAGTGCATATAAAATCAGCAGATCATCGAGCACAGCCAGCCATAAAGCCGAACTATCTGACGACCGAAAGTGATCGGCAGGTTGCGGCTGACTCCATCAGAATTACCCGCAACATCCTTGCGCAGAAACCTTTGCAAAAATTCAATCCGGAAGAGTTCAAACCAGGGCCGCAATACCAGACAGATGCCGAACTTTTCGAAGCTGCTGGTGCAATTGGAACGACAATATTCCATCCGGCAGGCACTTGCCGAATGGGTGCTGATCCAGATTCGGTGGTTGATCCGCAATTACGAGTACGTGGTGTTGAGGGTCTACGGATTGCTGATGCGTCGATTATGCCTTCAATCATATCGGGCAACACCAACTCGCCAACGATCATGATTGCGGAAAAAGCCGCAGACATGATCTCACGCAACTAGGTTCGCGCCCCTTTGCTCAACAACCATACAAGATAGGGTCCGGAAATAAGTGACGCGAACAATCCAAGTGGCAGCTGATAGGGGAATGCCACCATACGTGCGAGCCAGTCAGATAAAATCATTAAGACGCCGCCAATCAGCATGGAACCCACAAGACCCATTTGTGGTCTATGCAAACCTATCAGGCGCGCAAGATGAGGTGCAATCAATCCAACAAAGCTTAGCGGGCCGACGAAAAGCGATGCGACAGCAGTGAGGCAGGCGGATAATACAATAAGTATTCCCCGGCTTACACGAATAGGCAGACCTGTCTCCACACCAATTGGACGACCCAACGGCAGCATATCAAGCCAGCGTGTGGTTAGAATTAGTGGGAGTACCAGCACAAGAAGTGCAATCAGTGCCATCCACACTTCTTCAGGCAATCGTTCTGTAGAGGAGCCGCTGACCCAGCCAAGCAACACAAAAGCTTGTGGGCTACCCGTCGCGATAATTGCAGTAAGTATGGCACTACAAAGTGCCCCCATGGCTATACCAGAAAGAAGGAGGCGTTCAGGCCCAAAACCACTGCGCACAGACATTGCCAGCATGAAGGCCAGAACGGTGATAGAGCCCGTCATTGCACCTGCCAATAAAGTAAACTGGCTGGGCGCTGTCAGTAATAATAACGGCACTGCGATACCCACTCCTGCACCTGTACCGACACCCAGAATTTCCGGGCTTGCGAGAGGGTTTGCGGTGACGCGTTGCATAATTTGACCTGCGGCCGCCAGCATGGCGCCCACAGTAACCGCGATCGCTGTTCTAGGCCAACGCCATTGCAATAGATCGCCAAACAGCTCGCCACTTGCGATCGTCCAGCCACTTGGTCCGCGACCTAGAACAAGTGCAATCCAGATACTAAAAATGACAAGAGCTAGCAGTCCTGTAATTGTCCACCACGGCTTTTGCGCGCGCGGGGATGGAGCAGGTTTTGCACTGAGCGATGGCCATTCAAACATGCGTAACCTTGGCAGTAGCCAAAGCAATAAAGGGCCGCCGAGCAATGCAGTCGCTGCGCCTGTAGGAATACGTTCGCCGCCGGAACCTGCCGCCAATTGTACAAAACCATCCGCAAGCCACAATAGAACTGCACCTATGATCGGAGTAGCCAGCAGCATCTGCTGTTGTGATCGAGCACCTGTCAATCGCGCGAGAGCGGGAGCAGCCAAGCCTACAAACCCGATAATACCAACTTCAGCGGTTACGCTTGTTGCCAACCAGACCGCGAGACCGACCACTAGAAAACGTGTAGCGTGCAATGCCACTCCGAGGTTTTTCGCACTCGCATCATCAAGGCCAAGAATAGATAGCGGCCGTAGCAGAATAATGGATGCCGATCCTGCAAGTAGAAGTTTCCACACAATTCCGAACACCGGTTCCCAGCTCTGTTGGGTCAGCGATCCGCCACCCCAGATAAATAGGGAGAACATGTATTCGCCGTTCGCAAGGATCAACGCCGCGCTCGCCGCTGTCGCAGTGAGCGAAACCATCATACCGGCCAGTACCACAGATACAGGTTCAAGACCCCGCTGCCATGTCAGAGAAAGAATGAGTACCACGGCGATAAGACCGCCGGTAAAAGCGACGGCCTCACGACCGCCGTCCATTAAGGTTGGGAAATACAACATTGCTATTGCCATGGCGAGCTGTGCACCAGCCGAAATCCCGAGTGTTGACGGTTCGGCTATCGGATTTCGCAAAACGCGTTGAAGAAGCAGCCCTGAAAAACCAAGCGCTGCTCCACAAAGAATAGCCATTGCACTGCGTGGCAGAATGGAATCCATAAGGATTATATTCTGCAATCCAGCAAATTCTGGCGCGACACTTATGGCAAGGCTAAGCTGTGCAATGGTCTGTCCTGCAAAAAGCACCGCTGCAACAACCAGCAAAGCGCTCCAGAGTAGCGATCCTTTGTGCAACAACCTACCCTCAGCCATTATTGATGCTATTCGAAAAAAGCGACGAACCCGCAACCAATCTTGCAAATCGCCGGGCAGCAGGTAAGCCGCCAAAATGATTGACAGGTTGGAGCTTTACTACCCTGCCCGCTTTCACTGCAGGAAGCGCGTTCCACAGGGCACTTTGCGGCAGTACCTTTTCCGCTTCCGGTGGAATTGGGCCCACAATTATGATTGAGGCTTCCGGCACCCGGGCCAGTGCTTCAATCCCAACCGGAGCAGTTGCGGAATAGCTGCTTTTCTCTCCCCACGCATTTTTAAAGCCAAGCCGAGCTACGACATCCCCAAACATGCTGTCTGCTCCAAATGCCCGAAAGTGCCTGGCATCGCCAATGTTAATGACAAAAACTGGCGAAATGGCTTTGGCCTGCAATTGCTTCCGCAGACCAATCATCATTGCAGATGTATCGGTCACATAGGCAGCAGCTTTCGTAGCTCTACCAAGTTTATCACCAATCCCCAGCGCCACTTTCTCTGCAAGTCCATAAGGAGGCGTTCCTGGTTGGTATACAGTCATTGAAAAAACTGGCGCAACGCGTTCAAGATGTGCTCGCCGGTACTCATAGAAATTGGAACTGAGAATAATGTCTGGTGCAGCCAAGCGAAGCATTTCGAAATTGGGAGTTCCCCGTAGCCCCAGATCCGCGACTCCTGTTGGCACCTCCGGCTCAATCGCAATGGACCGAAATTGTAAAAGCTCCGTAGCAGCAACAGGTACAATCCCGATGGCTAGCGCCGTTTCCAACATAGCCCAATCGATAATTGCCACTCGTTGTTCCTGCGCATATGCAAAACGTGCTGGTAAAATCGCTGCCATGGAAAGAGCCAGCATAGTACGTCGATTTATTATTCGGCGATCAATAGTCATAAATGTACTTCATCTGACAACGGGACCACCGGACTATCCAGTGATCCCGTATAAACAATCAATATGTCAAGTTTACCAAGTCACGTGGGCTTTCAGAAGCGCTTTGCGACCTTCGCCATAGGAACAGACATTCACACCTTGGCAGCCAGAAACAAACTCTTTGTCGAAGACATTGGTGACATTCAAATCGACACCCCAGTTGTCCTTCTTATAACCAACCTTCAAATCCAGTAACGCCACGTCAGGAACTTTGAGGGTATTTGCTTTATCGGCATAACTCGACCCCACGTAACGAACGCCTGCGCCAAGTGCCAACCCTTCAAGCTTTCCAGTTTGCACAGTGTATTGGGCAAACAATGAGGCTTGGGTTTCGGGGAGGAGAAATGGACGCTTGCCGATGATACTTTCGTCTGCATCGTCTTTTACCTTCAGGTCGTAGGCTGTAAAAGCAGCGGTCACCTTCCAAGCATCATCGATATTGGCTTGAGCCTCTACCTCGAATCCACGCGAATTAACTTCGCCAATCTGCGTTTCTTGGCGGAATCCACCAGTTACAACATTTTTCTTTGTAAGGTCGAAAAGCGAGGCAGTAATCAACCCGTCAAACCATTCTGGACGATACTTTACACCAACTTCGTACTGTTCACCGGTCTCAGGCTTAAAGAACTCAAGGTTGCCAGTTACCCCGATTTCCGGGCTGAAGAAAGTTGCGACACTTGCATATGGCGTTAGTCCATTGTCAAAATCATATGCAATTCCAACTCGCCCGCTGGCCCTACCGTCATTACCTTTGTAGGAAGGAAGTCCCGTTGCTTCTGTGTCGACATAATCATAACGCCCATTCAAGGTGACAAGCCAGCCATCACCGAACCGTAGCTGATCTTGAGCGTAAACTCCGATTTGATGCTGCTTTACAACCTGATCGATATATGGTGGACGCAACGGTGGTTGTGGCGCACCGTGAACCGGATTACCTCCACTGATTGGCGTTCCGTCACCACTTGCCTGCACGTGGTCAATGTTGAAGTATTTGTACTCTGCGCCGAAAAGCAATGTATGTTCAATTGCACCAGTATTAACGATACCTTCCAGCTGGTTATCAACCAGAAAGTTGTTAACCGTTGTATCGTGCTTGAAGTTAATACGCGTGAGATTATCTGTTAGATCTGGCTGCTCTGCAAAACCAAACGGCCCACTGGCATAACCAAACGCATATAATGATTGCTCTTTCACATTGGCACGACCGTAGCGGGCATTTTGACGGAAAGACCAATCATTATCGAATGTATGTTCAAACTCGTAACCCACCGAAACCTGTTCACGATCATAATTATCTACAGAAGGCTCAGTAAAGTTTGATTTTGGGTCAATTTTGCCAAATTTCGTAGGCACCACAGTGCCATAATAAGGTAAGAAACCGCCTCCATCATGCGTTGCATCTAGATGGGTATAATTGGCGGTTAGTGTCAACTTAGTTGCATCGTCTGGCTTCCACGTAATGCTAGGGTTTATTACGCCGCGAAACTCTTCTGAGAAATCTGTATAGTTATCTCCGCCCCCAATTTTGCCGTTTATGCGATAATCTACAGCGTCCGACGCTTTGTCACCAATATCGAACCCCAGATATGCATTGCCGTAACTATTGATACCGGATTCAACATAACGGATACGTTCGCCATTGGGCCGCTTGCTAATGTAATTGACAATACCGCCAGGATTACTCCCACCGTACAGAACGGAGGCAGGGCCTTTCAGCACTTCAATCCGTTCAATCCCAAATGAATCAATAAGAAACCCACCAAATCCATAACTGAAATTCTGCAAGCCATCGAGATAGGTCCCTTTTGCGGTAGCATCGAAGCCACGGATATAAATCCAGTTCGTATCATTATCGACACCGAATGGCTGGGCGAATACCCCAGCTGTGTAGCGCAAAGCTTCATCAATCTTCTGTGCGCCCTGCGCATCAATCTGGTCACGCCCAACCACCGATACAGACTGTGGTAAATCTTCGATTGGTGTATTCGTTTTTGATCCCGTCGCAGTACGCTTCGGCACAAACCCATTGACCGGCCCTGTCGCCGTTCCAACAGCTCCATTTCCCTCGATAACAATCTCGTTCAAGCGGATAGTAGAATCCGCAGTTTGAGCGCTGGCCGAAGATAACGATACCAAAATGGCTGAGCTACCTAATAGGAATAATAGTGTAGATTTGTACGTCCCGCGCATGTAATTACCCCTTGCAATGCCCCGCTGAGCACGACACTGCCAGGTGGGAGGACCAAGCTTTTTGTCGCGCAATTATAAGTTGAGTTCATATATCAACTTATCGATATTGGATTGGCGATTTCGGCTGTTTTTTGAACGTTTTTGGTCTGTTATTCAGTTGGCGCGCTCGCGTTGCCACACAGCAGGAGTGACGCCGACCACCCGCTTGAACACACGCGTCAGATGGGCCTGATCCGAAAAGCCGGTTGTCGATGCGATTCTGGTCAATGAAGAGCCCGATCTGCTTAGTAACAATTGTACTTTCCTGATGCGTGCACTCATCTGCCATTGATGCGGTGCCGTGCCGGTAGATGCTTTGAATGCGTGACTGAAGTACGATTGTGAAAGACCTAGAAGATCTGCTAATTCTTGCAAACGTATGTTTCGAAGGCAATTCTCTTCAATGTAGCCTGTAACTGTGCGCAACTGCCTTGGCGACAACTGGCTTCTATGGCGCTTCTTGACCTCACCTATCTCAAACAATTCGACAAAAAGGGCCATTGTCAAACCATCGCCATAAAGCGCATGGAGCGGTCGCTCGCTAATACATTCGTCTGCTATCAGGCGAGCCATAGCGGCAATTTTCTCATTAGAAAACATAACCCGAGGGATCGACAGTCGGTCGGTGATTTTTTCATCTGCGAAGCTCCGACGCAAAGTAGCCACATCGAAATGCAGATCGAGGTGTCGCAAATATTGCACGTTATCCAAGTGGCCCCAAATCGGTAGTCCAGCCGGAATATAACTCATTGAATGTGATGTGCAGGCATGGCTCGTCCAGCGCACTGCCGGATCAAGCGACACATTAAAATTTCCAGATCCTGACTTTTCTAGAATAACAAAAAGACGCGGATCTTCTGAGACATATTGACCATTTGCGTGGGGAGCACATTTAACGGACCAGACATCAGCAATCACTCCATTCCAGGAGCGCCATTTCAGCTCTTCAATAGGTGATACGCCTTCAATCTTGCTCGTCATGCGTGGATGGAATGTCATGCGCTACTTCCCTTACTCCTCTGCTACGCCTCGTCGCCAGTATGAGACGACCAAGTGTTGGTTACGTTCAAGCTTCAAGTGCTTACGAACATAACTTCGGATGGCTTTGAAGGCGCTGAACTCACACCCTGACCAAACAAATATTTGTTCTCCATTTGAAGGAAGCCGAACCAGCTTTACGGCATCCTGAAGCAAAGTAGTCGTCCCGGCATCAACGCCATTACGATGCAACCATTGAACGTCGAGATTGCACCGGGAGTTAAAACTCTGCTCCTCTGCGGGATTATCAACCTCAATACGCGCAACAACCGTCACATTTGGTGGCAAACGTTCGATTATGCGTCCAATTGCGGGCAATGCAGTCTCGTCACCCGCGAGCAAATACCAATCCGCATCTCCGGCATCACCGCCACCTGGACCCGTCATACCCACAATGTCACCTTCAACGGCACCCAAAGCCCATTCTGATCCCGGTGTACCGTCGTGTGTTACCACATCAATCTCGACATTCCCGCTCTCAGGATCAATACTGCGAATAGTATAGACGCGGGAGAGCAACTTCCGGTCACCATCTGGCCAAACGGGACGGCCATCATCACCGGTTACTGGCCATTGTGGTGTATCAACATGTACTGGCGGAATTAGAATGCGCACATGCATACCACCATAGGCAAATCTTTGCATATTCTTTCCATGCAAAGACACCCGCCTCATATTTGGGGAGATGTTTTTTGCTGATAGGACACGCATCTCCCGAAAATAGGGCAACAGACTTCCCGCAGCCCCGTGGCCAGCCCACACGATTATCGGTTCTTCTGTGCGGGCAAACTCAATCACGTGGTCAGCAATGGCGTACTTCATATACGCCAAGCCCGTCTCATCATCGCTTTCAGCCTGCAACAAAAGACATTCTTCGTCAGCTTCAATTGTTGCCGTACCGTAACTCAATACGATCTGACCTTTACGCTCTGTCCGCACAACCTCGCCGTGTTCGGCAAAATGATCCGCTAACTTGTTGAAGTAATGCATCGGAGTCGAAAGGTTGACTCGCGCCGTCGCACTCAACCGGATGTCTTGCATTATATGCTCCTGCTCACCCTGAGGCTAATCACGGGTTGCACTAACTAAACCATCGTAACATGACTAATCAAGTCATATTATACTTACTATAGCTCCTAACTGAGTGGGATTTGTGGTTTGGCACGATCACGCTATTCTCGGATTCAACGCAACAAATTTGTTTTAATCTTGAAATTTCATGCTTGAAATAATTCGACGCTATGCCATTCTGCAACTGGTTTAACTTGGAGAGGTTCCAGTGGCTAACGAGGGATATGGTGTATTCGGAGCCAAATTTGCCATTTGGAGAGTTGACCAATGACAGATATGGCTCTGAGCCAGCATGAACCAAACTCTGGTAGCAAAGAGCGGCTGCGGCTTTGGATTCGGCTCTTGCGTGTTTCAAGAACCATAGAGAGCGAACTGCGGTTGCGGCTCAAATCCCAATTTGACATGACGTTACCGCGCTTTGACGTGATGGCAGCGCTTAATCGCAAGTCAGAAGGGCTGCTAATGAGCGACCTCTCTCGCTTTCTCTTGGTGTCAAATGGCAATGTCACAGTGATTGTAGACAGGCTAGTGACAGATGGTCTTGTCGTGAGATCAAGCCGCGAGGGTGATCGCCGAACATCAATTGTCAAGTTGACTGATGCGGGATTGCTTCTCTTCAAGCAAATCGCGACAGAACATGAAAAATGGGTGGGTGAACTGCTCAGTGGTATTGGCGAAGATGATGCACGCCAGCTTGCTGCTATGCTTAAATCCTTTCACAGCAACTGGGAAACATAACCACAAAAGTGTTTGGAACAAAGAAGCCAGGGCATGACGAATAGCAGGCAGGGGAAGCCACAGAATGCTAGGACCGACGGCACATATTGATACATTTACGCGAGATAATCTTCCGCCCTTTAATCAGTGGCCGGAGTTTGATCTGGATGGCTTTGATTATCCTGATTATCTGAACGCCGCAGTCGAGCTTACCGACAGAATGGTGGAAAAAGGCTTTGGCGTTCGTACTGCCTTGATCGGGAATGGACGTCGTCGCAGCTATCGGGAACTCTCTGAATGGACAAGCCAACTTGCCCACGCGCTTGTGTCCAATTATGGCATTAAGCCTGGAAATCGTATCCTGATACGCTCTGCCAATAATCCCGCCATGGTTGCCTGCTGGCTCGCAGCGACCAAAGCAGGAGCTGTCGTTGTCAATACGATGCCGATGCTCCGTCCCGGAGAACTCACCAAGATCATCGACAAAGCTGAGATATCGCTAGCGCTTTGCGACACACGTCTGATGAACGATATGATCGCATGTGCCAAGGACAGCAAATTTCTGAAACAGGTAATTGGCTTTGATGGAACTGCCAGCCACGATGCGGAACTTGATCGTGCTGCGTTAGACAAACCCCATCACTTTAGAGCAGTAGCGACGGGACGTGATGACGTTGCGTTATTGGGATTTACGTCAGGTACAACTGGTGTTCCCAAAGCGACAATGCATTTTCATCGTGATCTTCTACTTATCGCAGATACTTATGCCAAGGAGGTGCTTGGAGTCACGCCTGACGATGTATTTGTCGGCTCTCCCCCGCTTGCCTTCACATTTGGCCTAGGCGGTCTTGCAATCTTCCCTTTGCGTTTTGGAGCTGCTGCGACTTTGCTGGAAAGCGCTACACCGCCCAATATGATCGAAATTATAGAAACCTATAAGGCAACAATCAGTTTCACTGCACCAACCGCCTATCGCGCCATGTTGAAGGCTATGGATGAGGGAGCTGACCTTTCTTCCTTGCGCGTCGCCGTTTCTGCGGGAGAAACCCTTCCCGGCCCGGTCTTTGAAGAATGGATAACCAAGACTGGCACGCCAATTCTGGATGGAATAGGCGCTACGGAAATGTTGCACATTTTCATTTCCAACCGGTTTGACGATCTGATGCCCTCTTCAACTGGAAAACCTGTTCGTGGCTACACCGCCCGGGTCGTTGACGACGAAATGCACGAAGTGCCACACGGCACAGTTGGCAGCCTTGCGGTGCGTGGCCCAACAGGTTGCCGTTACATGGCCGATGACCGACAAACCGAGTATGTGCGGGATGGCTGGAACCTCACTGGCGACGCATTTTATCGGGATGAAGACGGCTTCTTTCACTTCGCAGCACGATCGGACGATATTATAGTGACTGCTGGCTACAATGTGGCTGGCCCAGAGGTGGAAGCAGCGTTGCTTTCACATCCGGATATCGTGGAATGCGCAGTGGTCGGCAAACCGGATTCCGAGCGTGGGCAAATCGTGGAAGCCTACGTGGTTTTGATTGATGGAACGGAACGGAACGAAGCCACGATCAACCGTTTGCAGGACTACGTGAAGTCGTTGATAGCACCCTACAAATACCCGCGCTCGGTGAAATTTATCGACAGTCTACCGAAGACCCAAACCGGCAAAGTACAACGATTCAGGCTGCGGACGGGAGAAACACTATAAATAGAAAATGGGCTGGTGATAGATGTTGAACTATATCGTGAATCCTGAAAAGTTCGCATCCTGCTCCGGAACCAAATAACAACAAATAACGGGAACACCCACAAAGGGGAACGATATGAAAAGAATTCTGGCTACCAGTATATTAAGCCTTGCACTGGCAACTGCCGCGTATGCAGAACCCGTGAAGATCGGCGTTATAACCACTCTTTCTGGTGGCGGTGCAGGGTTAGGCATTGATATGCGCGACGCATTTACTTTGGCTATAAAACAATCCGGAAACAAGGATATAGAGCTCGTCATTGAGGACGACGCCCAAAAGCCGGAAATTGCTGTGCAACTGGCAGAAAAGATGATCCAGAGCGATAAAGTGGATCTCTTGACGGGTATCATTTGGTCAAACCTCGCTATGGCCGTCGTTCCAAACACTGTGGCGCAAGATATTGTCTATCTTTCGCCAAACGCCGGACCATCTGCTCTCGCGGGCGCAAACTGCAACGCAAATTATTTCAACGTTGCCTATCAGAACGACAATTTCCACGAGGCAATGGGGCAATATGCCAACAAGGATTACAAGAAGACTTTTATTCTAGCACCCAACTATCCCGCGGGCAAAGATGCGCTAACCGGGTTTAAGCGCTTCTACAAGGGTGAGCTTGCTGGTGAGGTTTACACACAAGTAGGCCAAACCGACTATGCAGCAGAAATTGCGCAAATCCGCGACTCGGGCGCGGACTCGGTATTCTTCTTTCTGCCTGGAGGCATGGGCATTTCCTTTATGAAGCAATACGCCCAGTCAGGTGTCAGCACACCTGTCATGGGGCCAGGATTCTCATTCGATCAAGACGTGTTAGGTGCTATTGGTGACGCGGCTTTGGGTGTGAAAAACTCCGCTACATGGTCGAAGGATTTGGACAATGATGCCAATAAGAAATTCGTAGAGGCATTCAAGACAGAGTATAAACGCTTGCCCTCAATTTATGCGGCGCAAAGCTGGGATGCTGCTAACCTCATTCTGGCAGCACTTTCCAAGGCAAGCGTCAAAGACAAGGATGCATTCAAGACAGCGTTGAAGTCTGCGGATTTCAAATCAGTACGCGGCAAATTCGTCTTCAATAACAACAATCATCCAATCCAAAACGTCTACGTACGTGAAGTGGTGAAAGAAGATGGCGTGTTGACCAACAAGATCATCGCAACCGCCTTCGAAGACCACAAGGATGCATACGCTGACAAGTGCAAGATGTGATCCGCACCTTATAGATGCTGCCTGCCGCATCGCGACGGGCAGCAGCGTCACTCGTGCTTTGTTGAAACCGGAATAGCCTCCTTTGTCTACTGCACTCCTTCTCGAACAACTTCTCAATGGGCTCCAGCTCGGCGTGATGCTGTTTCTTATGGCGGCAGGTCTGACACTTGTCTTCGGTGTGATGGGCGTCATTAATCTTGCCCATGGTTCGCTATATATGATCGGAGCATTCGCCTGCGCCATTGTAGCATCTGCAACGGGCTCATTCTGGCTTGGACTTATCGCAAGTCTCGTTGCAGCAGCAGCAGCAGGAGCCATTATTGAAGTGGTGGTCATCCGGAGGCTTTATGAGCGTGATCACCTCGATCAGGTACTGGCAACCTTTGCTCTCATCCTGATCTTTTCAGAGGGCTCGCGATGGATATTCGGATCATTTCCGCTTTATCTTGACATTCCGCCAGTGTTGCAAGGCGCGGTGCCGTTGCCCGGCGGTGGGCTGTATCAGCTTTATCGCCTCGCTATTATTGGCGTAGGTATCGCTGTCGCATCTGGTTTGTATATGCTCATCTCCCATACACGACTCGGTATGCGCATACGCGCTGGGGAGTCTGATCGGGAAATGATTGCAGCACTTGGCGTTGATATCCAAGCGCTTTACACAATCGTATTTGCACTCGGAGCAGCTTTGGCTGGACTAGCTGGCGCATTGATCGGTGCATTGCAATCCGTACAGGTTGGGATGGGAGAGCCCGTCCTCATTCTTGCCTTCGTAGTTGTCGTCATTGGCGGAATTGGCTCGATCAAAGGTGCTCTCGTCGGAGCAATTCTCGTTGGTCTTCTTGATACAATGGGACGATTTCTTCTTCCAAAAACTCTTGCACTGATACTTCCTGCCTCGCAGGCTGGGATGATCGGTGGCGCACTTGCTTCCATGTTGATCTATATCGCCATGGCGCTCATTCTCGCATTCAGGCCGCGCGGCCTTTTTGCCGCATGAGGATCGCAAGCCCATGATGCCACGCGAAACCCTTGTGAATACAGTTCTCGCCCTATTATTGCTTGCGATCCCACTGGTCGCTGTAGCCATCGACGAACCATTCTATGTAACTTTATCAACACGTATCGCGATATTGGCACTCGCTGCCGTCGGGCTGAATATTGCGCTTGGGTTGGGGGGATTGGTGTCATTCGGGCATGCTGCTTTTTTCGGAATAGGCGGTTATACTGCGGCAATTCTGGCAACTCATGCCTTCAATGCAGAACCGCTATTCTTTGGATTGGAAGGTACTACATCCATGCCATGGATATGGCTTGTAGCCATGGTCATATGCGGGCTTATGGCACTGTTTATCGGACTAATCAGCCTGCGTACATCCGGTGTGTATTTTATAATGATTACGCTCGCCTTTGCGCAGATGATTTACTATTTCGCCATTTCGTGGCCTGCCTATGGTGGTGAGGATGGTTTATCGCTTTCCGTCCGCAATACGTTTCCTTTATTGAGTACAGCAAAGCCCCTGCCCTTCTTTGTTGTTTGTTACACGATGCTGCTTGCGGCAATGGTTTTGTTTTCGCTTATACGCGGCTCGCGTTTTGGAGCAGCACTACAAACGGCCAGACAGAATGAAACACGACTTGCGGCAGTGGGCATTGTGCCATTGAACATCAAACTCGCAGCCTTTGTAATTTCAGCGATCGTGACTGGCTTGGCAGGTGCGCTCTTTGCCGATCTCAACCGGTTTGCCAGTCCTTCAATGCTATCATGGCATATGTCCGGTGAACTCATTGTTCTGGTCATTTTGGGTGGCAAAGGAAGGCTCTTTGGCCCGCTTGCCGGA
This sequence comes from Phyllobacterium sp. YR531, assembly GCF_000282595.1. Lineage (GTDB taxonomy): Bacteria > Pseudomonadota > Alphaproteobacteria > Rhizobiales > Rhizobiaceae > Phyllobacterium. The sequence goes on along the minus strand of NZ_AKIZ01000022.1, from coordinate 116,214 downwards.
GCCATGCTCTATGTAATGTTCGAGTACACGCTCGGTGGCATCACAGAGAGATGGCAATTCTTCCTTGGCCTCATCCTTCTCGGCGTGGTTCTCTTCATAAGGGGTGGACTGCTCGGTCTTCTGGCAGGAAAGGCACGTTATGGTTGAGCTTGTTCTTGAAATTCGAGAAATGTGCAAAAGCTTCGGTGCCTTAAAGGCGACCGACGGTGTAAGTCTTGATTTGCGACCAAGCGAAATCCACGCGCTCATCGGGCCAAACGGTGCTGGCAAGAGCACGCTGATGCACCAGATATCAGGATCCATACGACAGGATAGTGGAACCATCCGCTTTCTTGGCGAGGATATAACGGCCTTGGGTATGCCGGAGCGAGTGCGTCTAGGTTTAGGACGCAGTTTCCAGATTTCATCACTGGTACCGGAATTTTCGGTTCTACGGAATGTCATGCTGGCGATACAAGCGCGGCAGGGTTCGAGTTTTCGCTTCTTTCGCCCCGTTCTTAATGACAAAAGTCTGACGGAACCAGCCATGTCGGCGCTGGAAAGGGTCGGGTTGGCAAAGCGCGCGAACTTTCTTGCGGCTGAACTTTCTCATGGAGAAAGACGGCAGCTTGAAATTGCCATTGTATTAGCGTTGGGGTCGAAGGCATTTCTTTTCGACGAGCCTATGGCCGGTATGGGTCCAGAAGGTTCAAAGGCTTTAACAGCCTTTCTTGATGGCTTGCGTAACGAAGCTCCGATCCTGCTTGTCGAACATGACATGGATGCAGTGTTTGCTCTTGCGGATCGCATATCGGTGCTGGTTTATGGGCGCATCATCGCTTCTGGCAAAGTTGCAGACATCCGCAACGATGCCGAGGTGCGACGGGCTTATCTTGGAGAGCCGGTATGACTCTCCTCCGCATAGCAGGACTTGAGACTTTCTATGGTGCTTCGCAAGCATTGTACGGTGTCGATCTGGATGTAAAAAAAGGAGAGGTCGTCGCACTTATGGGGCGAAATGGAATGGGCAAGACCACGACGATCAATTCCATCTTCGGACTTATCCGTGCTCGCTCGGGTTCAATCAGTTTTGCTGGAAAACAAGTAACTGGTATGCAACCGCATAGGATTGCCCGTCTCGGGTTGGGACTCGTCCCAGAAGGCAGGCGCTGTTTCCCCAATCTGACGGTTCTTGAAAATCTGCTTGCTGCGGCTCGCGGCAACGAGTGGACCGCGCAAAAAGTCGGAGAGCTTTTTCCGCGTCTGAATGAACGGCGCGACCAGTTTGCCAATACACTATCGGGTGGCGAGCAGCAGATGCTTGCAATAGGACGAGCGCTCATGACCAATCCTTGTTTGCTTGTGCTGGATGAGGCTACCGAAGGCCTTGCTCCGGTCATCCGGCAGGATATATGGGCAGCTATAAGAAAACTGAAGGCTAACGGGCAATCCATCCTTGTGGTGGACAAAACACTGTCCGAACTTCTGCCTGCGGCAGACCGTTGTTTTATCCTGGAAAAAGGGTTCACGGTTTTCTCTGGCAAGCCAGAGCAACTCACTACAGCATTGCAGGACCGCTATCTAGGCGTTTGAAAAGACAGGTAGAAACAACCTTAAAACCCAAGGCAATGCAAATATATTTTAAGCTTGAAATTTCTTGTTATTCGGTTCATCGTGGATTTCAGTGGTTGGGCTAATACCTAGCGGAGTTGCCCAACTTGGTGGAGGAACAAGTATGCGGATTGTCTGTATTGGCGGCGGCCCGGCTGGCCTCTATTTTGCGCTTCTTATGAAGCGTCAGCATCCCGAACATCACATAACTGTGGTGGAGAGGAATCGTCCGTTCGATACGTTCGGCTGGGGCGTGGTTTTTTCCGATGCTACCATGCAATCGATGCGCCAATGGGATCCACAAACTGCCGAAACAATTGAAGTGGCGTTCAATCATTGGGATGATATCGAACTTGTGTTCAAGGGGCGCAAAATCCGTACAAGCGGTCATGGCTTTGTTGGAATCGGGCGCAAAAAAATGCTCAACATCCTGCAGGACCGCTGTCTTGAGCTTGGCGTCGAACTGGTTTTTGAAACAGATGTGAGGGGCGATGAGGAATTCCCGGATGCAGACCTGATTATTGCCTCTGATGGCGTCAATTCCAGAATCCGCACCAAGTACACTCATATTTTTCAGCCAGACATGGTGGTGCGACCTAATCGCTTTGTCTGGCTCGGGACCAACAAACGTTTTGACGCCTTCACCTTCGATTTTCAGAAAACCAAGCATGGTTGGTTTCAGGCGCATATTTATCGCTTCGATGAGAACACATCCACTTTCATTGTCGAGACAACAGACGAGGTGTTTAAAGCTCATGGTCTCGACAAAATGGACCAGGGTGAGTCCATAGCCTTCTGTGAAAACCTCTTTGCCGAAACACTCGACGGCCATAAGCTGATGACCAATGCGCGCCATATGCGCGGTTCGGCATGGTTGAATTTTGGCCGCCTAATTTGCGAAAAATGGAGTTATTTCAATGGCATAAACCATGTAGTTCTGATGGGTGATAGCGCACATACGGCGCATTTCGCGATCGGTTCAGGCACCAAACTGGCCATTGACGATGCAATTGAACTTACCCGCCAGTTCGACATTGTTGGTCATGACAAAGCTAATATTCCGGTAGTCTTGGCTGCGTATGAGGAAGTGCGTCGTGTTGATGTCGCGCGTATTCAAAATGCTGCGCGAAATGCAATGGAATGGTTCGAGGTCGTTGGCACGCGCTATGCCGATACACTTGAGCCTGAACAATTCATGTATTCAATGCTGACCCGCTCACAGCGTATCAGCCATGAAAATCTGCGGCTGCGTGACAAGGACTGGTTGGAGGGTTTCGAGCACTGGTTTGCTGCACGCGCCGGTGTCGATCCTTCACCTAGCGGCTCCGTCCCACCGCCGATGTTTACACCATTCAAAGTCCGTGGTCTGACATTACATAATCGCATCATGGTTTCCCCTATGGCCATGTATTCGGCAACTGATGGCTTGCCCAATGATTTCCACCTCGTACATCTGGGTGCTCGAGCCATGGGTGGCGCCGCGCTAATCTTCCCGGAAATGACCTGCGTTTCGGCCGATGCTCGTATTACACCCGGTTGTCTCGGTCTCTGGAATGACGAACAGGAGTTGGCGTGGAAACGTATCGTTGACTTCGTGCACCGAGAAACGCCTGCAAAGATCGGCATCCAGCTGGGCCATGCTGGCCGAAAGGGTTCAACCAAGGTCGCATGGGAAGGAATTGACCAGCCTGTTGCAGAAGGAGGATGGCCGCTGGTGTCAGCTTCTGCACTGCCTTACATGCGAAAATCCGCCACACCCCGAGCAATGACAAGGGAGGACATGGATCGCGTCATAGTTGATTTTGTTCACGCGACCGAAAGGGCACAAAACCTGGGCTTCGATATCCTCGAATTGCACGCTGCTCACGGTTATTTGTTATCAAGCTTCCTTTCACCACTGACCAATCATCGCAACGACGAGTATGGTGGCGATCACGAAGGGCGCGCACGTTTTCCATTGGAGGTATTCCTCTCTATACGGCAAGTCTGGCCTGAGGATAAGCCCATCTCCGTGCGCCTTTCTACAAATGATTGGTTGGAGGGGGGCAACACACCAGAAGACGCTGCGGTGTTTGCCCAAATATTCAAGCAGGCTGGGGCCGATTTGATTGACTGCTCGTCCGGTCAGGTGGTCAAGGAAGAACAACCGGTTTATGGCCGTCTTTTCCAGACTCCTTTCTCCGATAAGATACGCAATGAAATCCAGATACCGACAATAGCCGTAGGTGCCATTTCGGAAGCTGATCACGCTAATTCGATCATTGCCGCTGGGCGCGCCGATCTATGTGCGGTCGCTCGTCCACATCTGGCCGACCCTTCTTTTGTCATGCATGAAGCAACCAGGATCGGCTATGCCGATCATGTCTGGCCCAAACAATACTATTCTGCAAAAGCGCAATACGTGAACAATTTGGCTCGAGCGGTCGCGGGGTCAAGTAAATCATGAGTGCTAACCGGAGACACGCATTCATTACTGGCGCAGGTACAGGTATCGGCAAAGCCATCGCCTTGGCTCTGGCAGCGGATGGTATGCGGGTGACTCTTGCTGGGAGACGATATGCGCCTCTCGCGGAGGTCGATAAACTCATCACCGATGCGGGCGGTGAGAGTTTTATTCTGGATGGTTTTGATGTCACTGATGAATCCCAAGTCAGTCACGGCATAGCTAACGCCACACACGCCGCCGGGAATATTTCGGTACTCGTTAATTGTGCTGGAGAAGCGCCATCAGCGCCTTTTGACAAAACCGACTTAGAGCTTTGGAACAGGATACTCCGCGTCAATCTCACAGGCACATTTCTGGTCACGCAAGCTGCACTTTCGTCCGTTCGGCATTCTGGAAACGGCCGCATCATCAACATTGCAAGCACTGCTGGGCTGACAGGTTATTCTTATGTATCAGCCTATTGTGCAGCAAAACATGGAGTAGTCGGACTGACGCGTTCGCTTGCCCTTGAGTTGGCCCGCACGGATGTAACAGTGAATGCCGTTTGCCCCGGATTTACTGATACGCCTCTGCTCGACAATGCGGTGGGCGCCATCAGCGACAAGACCGGACGATCTGCTGAGGATGCGCGTGCTAACATTACGCGGGCCAATCCACAAGGCCGATTGGTTACGCCGCAGGAAGTTGCAGATACGGTGCTCTGGCTGGCGTCCGAAAAAGCTAGCGCGATTACGGGTCAGGCGATTCCTGTTGCCGGCGGTGAAGTTATGGGAAGGTAAGACATATGAGTAATCCGATGCAGGACAAGAAGCGTCGCTTCAAAGATCATAAGGCAAAGCATTTCCTGTTCGAAACCGACGGCGACGGTCGTGTAGCCACTATTACCCTCAATCGTCCTGAAAAGAAGAACCCCCTCACCTTTGAAAGCTATGAAGAACTTACCGAACTGTTTCGCTCGCTTGTGCGTGCCAGCGATGTGCGCTCGGTCGTGCTTACAGGTGCCGACAACAACTTTTCCTCAGGCGGCGATGTCTTCGACATTATTGAACCGCTGACCCACATGTCCATGCCAAACCTACTCGACTTTACGCGCATGACAGGTGATCTGGTGCGCCAGATCAGAGCCTGCCCGCAGCCGATCATAGCAGCAGTGGACGGTATCTGTGCTGGAGCGGGTGCGATCCTCGCAATGGCCGCTGATTTCCGAATTGCCACACCGGAAACTAAAACCGCTTTCCTTTTTACTCGCGTTGGCCTTGCCGGGGCGGATATGGGTGCTTGCGGAATTCTCCCGCGGATTATCGGGCAAGGCCGCGCCAGTGAACTGCTTTTCACTGGCCGCGCGATGACTGCAAGCGAGGGGCATGTGTGGGGCTTCTACAATGCCTTGCATGAGCGAACAACTCTTCTCGATGAAGCGCAGCGCTTTGCCCGCACGGTCGCAGATGGTCCGTGGTTTGCCCATGCAATGACCAAGAAAATGTTGGATCAGGAATGGGCAATGGGAATTGACCAGCTAATAGAATCCGAAGCGCAAGCGCAGGCCATATGTATGGCAACAGGTGATTTTCGGCGGGCCTTTGAAGCTTTTGCCGCCAAGTCAAAGCCGCAATTCGAGGGGAATTAGTCGATGACTGCTCAACCCGCCGAAGGATTGACGCGCGAGCATCTTCAATGGCCCTTTTTTGGCGATGAAACTCGCACGTTGGCGACAGAGCTGGACGACTTTATCTCAAACGGTGGACTGGGTGAAATCGATCATGCGGATGCGGACGCCGCGTGCAAAAAGCTGGTCACTCAGCTAGGTGCTGCGGGAATTTTGCGCCATTGCGTGCCAAAGAGTTTTGGCGGCGTGTCGGAAGATATAGACAGCCGTTCTCTATGCGTCATTCGTGAAACTTTGGCTTATACCGACGGTCTTGCGGATTTTGCGTTCGCAATGCAAGGGCTTGGCACAGGCGCGATAAGTCTCACCGGATCGCAGGAATTGAAACAGCAGATGCTGCCCAAGATTGCACGAGGTGAACTGATATCGGCATTTGCTTTATCAGAACCGGATGCTGGCTCTGACGTTGCCGCCCTCAGTTGTGCTGCGCACCGAGATGGCGATGACTATGTTTTGGACGGTGAGAAAATATGGATTTCTAATGGCGGAATTGCCGACGTCTATACGGTTTTTGCCCGCACCGGCGAAGCACCGGGCACACGCGGGATTTCCGCCTTTGTCGTCTTTGCAGATACTGCGGGATTTTCCGTTGTCGAGCGCATTGAAACAATTGCGCCTCATCCACTAGCACGTATTCGGTTCGACAACTGCCGTATTCCTGCATCGCAACTCTTGGGGACACCCGGCGAAGGCTTCAAGATCGCCATGCGTACACTTGATATTTTCCGTCCTTCAGTTGCGGCAGCAGCTATCGGTTTTGCCCGGCGTGCACTTGATGAGGCGGTTGTTCATGCCAGAAGCCGCAAGATGTTTGGTGCCACTCTTTCAGATTTACCAACGGTCCAAAGCACTCTGGGCGAAATGGCAACAGCAATAGACTCTGCTGCACTACTGACTTTTCGAACAGCATGGCGCCGGGACGTGCAAAAACTGCCTACGACAAGCGAGGCAGCAATGGCAAAGTTGACTGCAACGGAAAATGCCCAGTGGGTCATTGACCAAGCGCTGCAGCTCTTTGGCGGGCGCGGTGTACGGGTTGGTGAAATCACCGAACGGCTCTACCGCGAGATACGTGCCCTACGCATCTATGAAGGCGCAACGGAAGTACAAAAGCTCATTATCGGCCGCGAGCTGATGAAGAGTGCTGGGAAATAAAGCAGGATAGTCGCATGCATGGCATCGTGGCATTCTCCAATTGAGCGGAAGCAATACAGCATGATGAAATCTGCCGAAACAACTAATGTGTCGAGCCCGCACAAGGTGCTCCAACCGGAAGGATGGGCACGCCCAATCGGCTATGCCAATGGAATGGAAGCGCGTGGAAAGACGATTTTCGTGGGCGGACAGATCGGCTGGAATGGACAATGCAAGTTCGAAGCTAAAGACTTGCCTGCACAAGTACGGCAAACTTTGGAGAATATTATCGCCATATTGCGCGAGGGTGGTGCTCGGCCTGAGCACGTTACGACCATGACTTGGTATGTGCTCGACAGAAAGGAATATTCGTCGGCTCTTAAAGAAATTGGCGCAGCTTATAAAGCTACCATGGGGCGGCATTTTCCCGCCATGGCGGTCGTGCAGGTCTCAGGCCTTATCGAAGATGAGGCCCTGGTTGAAATTCAAGCGACTGCAGTCGTGCCGGATTAGCCATGGCTGTCAACTGGAATCGCGAAGACAACATCGCCATCATATGGATCGATAATCCGCCAGTAAACGCAATGTCCCATAGCGTGCGTGAAAGATTGTCATTAGCATTGAACGAAGTAAATGCGGACACAGGTATTGAGGCCTCGATAATTGCGTGCAGGGGCAAGACCTTTGTGGCCGGTGCAGATGTCAAAGAATTTGGCAAACCTCCGCTTGCGCCATTTCTCAATGATCTCGTTCAGTTGATCGAAGATTCTGCAAAGCCAGTGATAGCAGCAATTCATGGAAAAGCATTGGGCGGAGGGTTTGAGATCGCACTTGCAGCCCACGGTCGTATTGCTGCCCCCGACGCACAATTTGGCCTACCAGAGGTGAAGCTCGGTATAATACCAGGAGCTGGCGGCACACAAAGGCTACCCAGACTTATAGGTGTGGCTGCAGCAATAGACATGATTGCAACAGGTAAGAGTATCTCTGCACCACACGCACGCAACCTTGGACTTATTGATATCGTATCGCAAAACGAACTGATTGCGGATGCACTGGCATTTGCGAGAACGCTCATCCATAGCGAGCCACGCCGGACTGGACAGTTGCCAATAGCTAAGTTCGACGAGCAAACTGCTGAGTTACAAATCCTAGCGGTGGAACAGAAAGCTCGCGGACAGATCTCGCCGGGCGAAGCAGCACGTATGGTCCTACGTGGTGCGAATGTTCCTATTGAGCAAGGGTTAAAGTTGGAACGGGACAAGTTTCTCGAGCTCGTCGGATCCGAGCAAGCCGTCGCCCTTCGCCATGTCTTTGTTGCAGAGCGTCTTGCCGCCAAGTTTGATGAACTTGCTGATATTTTGCCTCGTCCCATTCAGTCTGTCGGTATTGCAGGTGCAGGACTCATGGGCGCGGGTATCGCTGTGACTTTCGCTGACGCCGATTATGATGTTACCGTAGTGGAGCGCGATACGCTGTCGATTGACGAGGGCCAAAAGCGTGTTGACGCGATCTATGAGCGAGCGGTGAAGTCCGGGCGGATAAGCAACGCCATAAAAGAAGAGCGTCTCACGCGTATTAGCTTTCATTCTGATCTCAACGCCTTTACCAAGTGCGATCTTGTTATTGAGGCGGTATTTGATGACCTGGGTGTGAAGCGGGAGTTATTTACCTGCCTTGCTTCGATTGTTCGCCCCGACACGATTCTTGCGACCAACACCAGTTACCTTGACCCTGACGCGATCGCTTCCGTTGTCCCTGACCCCAGCCGCTTTATTGGTCTGCATTTCTTCTCGCCTGCAAATATGATGCGGCTTGTTGAGGTAGTCAAAACCAAAGAGATTGCGCCGGACGTGCTTGCAACAGGATTGGCCGTTGCCAAGCGCCTTGGCAAACTCGGGATTGTCAGTGGTGTGTGTGAGGGCTTCATAGGTAACCGCCTGTTTACAGCTTACCGCGAGCAATGTGATTTCATGCTGGAAGACGGTGCTTTACCACATGAGATCGACAATGCGGTCGAGGCTTATGGTTTCCCCATGGGACCTTATGCAGTTACTGATCTGGCGGGGCTTGATATATCCTGGGCCAGGCGTAAGCGAGATGCCGACAAGCGCGATCCGGCTTTGCGCTATGTCCCGATTGCTGATCGTTTGTGCGAAGCGGGACGTTTCGGCCAGAAATCTGGCAGCGGTTACTATATTTACGATGGTGGCAGGAAATTGGTTGATCCTATTGTAACCGCATTAATCGAGGCCATCTCGAGCGAGAAAGGTATAATCCGCCGCCCGTTCGAACCAGACGAGATTATTGCACGGATTATTGCCGGGATCGTGACTGAGGCCGACAAGATACTGTCGGAAGGCATTTCCCTTCGTCCCTCAGATATCGATCTTGTACTGATCAATGGCTATGGCTATCCCGCATGGTGCGGAGGCCCTATGTTTCGAACTGGTAGAGCTAAGTAAGGCCTCATTTTATAAAGATCTCTCGATCTCGAAAGGCTAGTCGGATTCACAGGGTTGTCGTAAACCCATGCGTATTGTTATGCTCCAGTACTATGCATGTAAGGCGACGTTGGAGGTTGATATGACATTGGGAACGAGTAAGACAGACAATGAGGCTTACGAATTGGCTACTCGGACAGCCAATGCGCAACGCGCAAAGCTTCACGACTGGCAGCGTGCTCAAATCAGCGATAGAGACATGCAGACTGGCGAAACATGGTTTCTATGGGGCTTCTACAGCGCTATGACAAGCGACATAGAGGGGCGAAAAAACCTGCTTTTGGCTCATTTGAATAACCAGTACGGAGCATCCGAGAATAACGAACACCAAGTCGCGGAAATTGCAAAACTCGCAGATCAGGAAAACCGCCTGTTCGATGTAATAGCCGCGGCAGGCCGCCAGGCCTACCATGAAGGTGGCGACAGTCACTTAGCGAACATCGCCAGTATATTTTTGAACGTCATCCGAAACCACTAGAACCATCACACTTTGACTGGTGACAAATCAACAACTTGGCCTCCCTTGAATATTTTTCTGGTAGCCACGAAAAGCAATGGAATAAATAGCACACCGAGTATGGTTGCAGAAATCATTCCGCCCATAACCGCGATACCGATAGAGTTTTGACTTTTTGAGCCTGCCCCGCTGGCGATAGCAAGTGGCAGTACGCCCAGTATAAATGCGAGTGATGTCATCAGAATTGGCCGCAAACGCTGCCGGGCAGCCTCTAATGTTGCAGTTATCAAATCCAGACCCGCTCTTTGTCGTTCAATAGCAAACTCCACAATCAGGATGGCATTTTTTGCAGACAGCCCGATTGTGGTCAACAATCCGACTTTGAAAAATACATCGTTGGATTGGCCGAAAGCCGTTGCACCAACCAATGCGCCAAAGATGCCAATGGGAACAGAAAGCATGACGGCTAGCGGTATGGACCAGCTTTCATAAAGTGCTGCCAATGCAAGGAAAACAACGAGTACCGAGATGGCATAAAGCGCCATAGCCTGACTGCCTGAAAGCTTTTCCTGCGCTGAGATCGAGGTCCATTCATGTGTGAATCCGCCGGGCAACTGGGTCATCAGCGCGTCAATCTCATTCATTGCATCACCCGAGCTAATGCCTGCAGCCGCTGCCCCCTGAATCTGGACCGCCGCCGCGCCGTTATAACGCTCAAGTCGAGGCGATCCATAAACCCATGAGCCACTGGCAAACGCCGAGAACGGAAGCATTTCACCATCGGAATTGCGCACAAACCAGCGATCAAAATCGTCAGGTTGCATGCGGAAGTTTTCATCGCCCTGCACATAGACCGGTTTGATACGCCCGCGGTCAATGAAGTCGTTCACATAGGTTCCGCCCCACGCCGTAGACAAAGTCGTATCAACGTCAGACAAATTGAGATTGAATGCGCGTGCTTTCTCCTGATCTATCGAGACTGAATATTGCGGTGTATCTTCCTGACCATTCGGGCGAGCGCCCGAAAGTAGGGGGCTTTTTCCAGCCAGCCCCAAGAGCTGGTTGCGTGCCTGCATAAGGGCTTCGTGGCCTGCACCCTGCTCATCCTTCACATATAGGTCAAAGCCTGCGGAATTGCCAAATCCTTGAATAGCGGGAGGGGCAAGCGCGATAACCCTACCATCCTTGATCTTAGAAAATGCACCCATCGCACGACGCGCAATGGCTTGTGCGGATGCATTATCATCCTCGCGAAGACTAAAGTCTTTGAGATTGATGAAGAGCATACCGACATTCTGTCCCTGTCCACTGAAATTGAACCCCACCGTACCAAATACGCCTTCGACATAGTCTTTTTCGTTGGTGAGATAATAGTTTGTCACCCGATCCAGCACAGCCTGCGTACGGTCAGCAGTTGCACCGGGTGGCAGCTGGATTGACGTAAGCAGGCGCCCCTGATCTTCTTCAGGAAGAAACGACCCGGGCAGTCGGTTAAAAAGCCAGCCTGCCGTCAAACCGATCAACAGGAAGACAGTGAGGAATGCTAGAGGTCGACGGAGTATGGCCCCAACGCTTGAGCCATATCCATTGACGCTACGGTCGAAATTACGATTAAACCAGCCGAAAAAACCCTTCTTGACTACACCGTGCTGCGGTTTGCGCAAAATAGTAGCGCAGAGCGCCGGTGTAAGGATCAATGCAACCACAACCGAAAGAACCATCGCCGAAACAATAGTCACCGAAAACTGACGATAAATAACGCCGACCGATCCGGAAAAGAATGCCATCGGAACAAAGACCGCCGATAGTACTGTAGCGATACCTATCAAGGCGCCGGTAATTTCATTCATTGATTTGATTGTAGCTTCCCGAGGGGAAAGCCCTTCTTCTTCCATGACACGTTCTACATTTTCGACCACGACGATGGCATCGTCGACGAGCAGACCAATGGCGAGCACCATGCCGAACATGGTCAATGTGTTTATGGAATAGCCGAATATTGAAAGGACACCGAAAGTACCAAGAAGCACGACAGGTACAGCAAGCGTCGGGATAAGCGTTGCACGGAAATTCTGCAGGAAAATGAACATAACGACAAAGACGAGTATGATGGCTTCGACCAACGTTCTTACAACGTCCTCAATGGAAAGCTTCACGAACGGCGTGGTGTCATATGGATAGACAACCTCGACATTTGCCGGAAGAGTTTGCTGTAGTCCGGCAATGGTTGATTGCACTGCTTCCGCAGTATCAATCGCATTGGCACCGGTCGCGAGATTTATACCGAGGCCCGCTGCATTATTGCCGTTATAAACTGCAGTTCGCGTGTAGCTTTCTGCACCGAGTTCAACCTCCGCTACGTCGCTAAGGCGCACGAGAGCCCCACCTTGCTGGCTCTTTAAAATAATGTTGTTGAACTGCTCCGGCGTTTGCAAACGACCTTTGGCTGTAACCGTGGCATTTAGCTGCTGACCGCGTTGCTGGGGTAATCCACCAAGTTCACCCGCAGACACTTGAGAATTCTGTGACTGGATTGCTGCCGTTACATCGCTGATATTGAGCTGGTATTGAGCCAGCTTGTCGGGATTAACCCATATGCGCATGGCATAGCCAGCACCAAAAATCTGTGTGTCACCAACGCCAGGGACACGTTTCAAAGTGTCGTTTAAGGTCGTATCAATGTAATCAGCCAAATCCGTTGTGGTCATCTTGTTGTCTTTAGAGACAAATCCGATGATCATGAAAAAACTTGAGGTCGACTTGGTGACTGTTATCCCCGTGCTTTGTACAATCTGTGGTAATTGAGCCGTGATTAACTGCAGTTTGTTCTGCACCTGCATTTGCGCAACATCGGGATCGGCGGCACTTGTGAAAGTCAGGGTAGTTGAAGCTTGACCTGTTGAGGTCGAAGTCGACGTCATGTAGTCGAGATTGTCTATCCCGGTCATCCCCTGTTCGATTACTTTGGTGACGGAATTCTCAACGGTTTGTGCATCCGCACCGGAATAATTTGCGGTGATACGTACTGTTGTTGGCGCGATTTGCGGATATTGCGAGACGGACAGTGTTGTAATCGAGAGCAGACCACCCAGCATGATGACAATGGCGATAACCCAAGCGAAAATTGGCCGATCAATAAAAAAGCGTGACATTTTTCAGATCACTCCACAGCGCCGGTGGCAACGGTCTTCTCGGCTTGGGCTAGTTCTGCCGATTGCCCATCGCTTGGCAGTGATGCTTGGCGCAACACACCCGTGGCATCATCAATTGTCACCACGCTGACATTCACTTCCTGACCAGTAGAGATGCGTTGACTGCCCTCGACGATTACACGATCACCTTGCTTGACGCCTTCGCTGACCAGCCAGTTATTGCCGATCGCCCGCTGCACCGGCAACACTCTGTCTTCAACTTTGCCTTCGGCAGTCACAAATTTTGCTGTTGCTTCCCCTTTGGTATTTCGGCTGACTGCGCGTTGGGGAACGAGGTAGCTGTTTTCGGCAACCCCTTCCTCAACGGTTGCGCGGACATACATACCGGGTAGCAGCATTCTATCCGGATTGGGAAAGGTTGCCCGGACATTGATCGTGCCGACCGACTCGGCAACCGTCGCCTCTGAAAACTCAAGCGTACCAGTTTGTTTGTAGGTCGAGCCATCTTCCAAAGCTAAGCTGACCGAAACATTGCTGCCATCTCTTTTGAGGCGACCTTCATCGAGAGCATGGCGGAGTTTCAGAAAATTGACACTTGACTGAGTAACGTCGACATTGATTGGATCAAGCTTGCGTATAGTCGCCAGAGCGGTCGTCTGGCCTGCAGTTACAAGTGCCCCTACCGTTACCGTTGAAGCATCCACACGACCATCAATAGGCGCTCTGATCTTCGTGTAATCGAGATTGATCCGCGCAGTTTCCAGTGCAGCATTTGCCGCCGCTACGTCTGCCTGTGCCTGCGCATAAGTTGATTGTGAATCGTCCAGATCCTGCTGGCTGATGACATTGGTTTTATTGAGATTGGCATAACGATCAAACCTTGCCTTTGCTGTAGGAAGAGCGCCTTGAGCCCTTTCGACTGCGGCCTTCGCATTGTCATAGGCGGCCTGATAGAAAGAGGGATCAATCTCGTACAGCACGTCTCCCTGTTTTACGTCACTGCCTTCCCGAAAATTGCGGCTGCGTATAATCCCGCCAACTTGCGGTCTAACCTCAGCAATCACACTTGCAGAAGTTCTGCCGGGCAGCTCCGCTGTGATGGCAACTGGTTGAGGTTCAAGCGTAACAGCGCTGACTTCTGGCGTTACAGTTGGCGGAGGCGTGCTCTTACTTTCCTGATTGCAGGCAGCGAGCAACACCAAAAGTGGGACGGCGACAAGATTGGACAGCGGGAATTTGATTAGGCTCAAGATCGGCACCCTTGTTAAATTCAAGACACAGCGTGCGAACGATCTCCCCCACCCCGAGAAACGCACCAAAATGCGCTGCCGAAATATCTGCACGGCTGCCAAGCTATGAGAAACTTGTCGCACAGATGTGCCAGACGAGGATGAAATTGTAACGAGTTGTCGCAAGTTCGGTCTCGTGCTTGCGGTAGATGACACGTTGGTAAACTTTGATACACTTTTTCGAGTGCCGTCTTGCAGAGATACCTTATATACTTGGGTAAGTTTTGAACTCTGTCAGGTTTGACTATGCAATCAATGCCGCACATTGCTGTTGTAGATGATCATCGCGATATTCGCGATCTCGTTGGCAAGTATCTTGCGCAACACGGATATAGAATAAGTGTAGCGGAAAGCGGCAATGCTCTCCGACGGATACTTGAACACGGTGCCCCTGATCTCATCATACTCGATATAATGATGCCTGGAGAGGATGGTCTTTCCGTATGCCGTCAACTGCGAACAACAAGTCAAGTACCCGTGATTTTCCTGACAGCTATGGCTGACGATACAGATAGGATCATCGGGCTCGAATTGGGTGCTGATGATTATCTGACAAAGCCTTTTAACCCGCGGGAACTTTTGGCACGCGTGCGCGCTGTGCTTCGCAGGGTATCCAGCCTTCCACCCCAGCGCGGAGAACTCGCCGCCAAAATAATCAGATTCGGAGCCTGGCAGCTCGATATGGGTCGCCGCGAACTATTGGGTGCCGACAGTGTCGGTATCGCGCTCAGTACAGCAGAGTTTCGCCTACTCAAAGCGTTCCTTTCTCATCCTGGCCTTGTCCTCAGCCGCGACCAGCTTCTTGATCTCACAGTGGGCCGCGCTGCCGATCCTTTTGACCGCAGTATCGATAATCAGGTTAGCCGGCTGCGAAAGAAAATTGAACCGGACCCAAAAAACCCGACAATGATAAAAACACATTGGGGCGGTGGCTACAGCCTATCGTCAGAGGTAGAATTTCTATGATGAACTGGTGGAAAACGAGCTTGGCGAGCCAGTTCATTACGTTCATGCTCATTGCACTATTCACGGCGCAAGCAATAGGTTTCGCCATTTTCTGGAGCGACAAGCAGCGCGCCCTGAGGGAATCTATCCAAAGTGAATTCCTTAGCCGTGCAGCAACCCTTGCACAGGTTGTGGATGCGCAGCCAACCGATCTCCGCCGTGATGTTCTTTTGGCTAGCGCAACTGGCTACGCCCGCTTCTGGATTTCAGCTAGCGAACCCGTAGACACACAGGTTTGGTTCAGGCAAGCGACAGCGCAACTACAAGAACCATTGCCCAACCTCATAAGCCTGTTTTCAAAACGTGATGGAGATAGGGATGCGGAGGGCCATTCGCTTGAACGAGAATGGCGTGGCAAAGAACTGGCCCGCACAGCAGATAGTGTCAGTAACTGGGCAGCGCTTCCAGTTGGATCATGGCCGCTCTCTACACCAGCCAGATATCTGCGTTTTTCAAACAATGACGGCATTGGGATGGCCGTTCAGTTGAAAGATGGTACTTGGCTCAACGCAGCTTCGTATAAAGCTATAGTGCCGGATTTCTGGAGGACTCAAACCCTGCTCTCCATTGTACTGACTGTCACTATTATTGCACTTATCGGCATCTTCATTGCCAATCGTATTGCCAAGCCACTGCGGGCATTGTCTCAATCAGCAGAGGCGCTCGGACGCGGTGAAAGCATTTCCATATTGCCGGAGACAGGCCCCGATGACATCCGCAACATGTGCGCTGCTTTCAATCGCATGCAGTTGCGACTTCGCCGTTTCGTTGATGACCGTACACGTATGTTGGCAGCCATCAGCCACGATCTGCGGACACCTCTTACAACATTGAGACTTCGTACAGAATTCGTAGCCGATGAGGAATTACAGCAAAAAATGCTTAATACCATCGATGAAATTCAAACAATGACTGAAGCTTCTTTAGTATTTGCCAAAGGAGAGGCCACCGTCGAACAAACGCGACCTGTAGATTTGAATGCATTGGTTGAAAGCTTGTGCTCTGATCTTAAAGAGTTGGGACATAACGTTAAATTTATAGATGGTGAGAAAATTATCTATCGTTGCCGCCCAGACGGCTTGCGGAGGGCAGTGAGAAACTTGATCGAAAACGCTGCGCGCTATGGTGGTGAGGCGTTCGTCCGTCTTCAGCCTACGCCCACGACAATCGATATCATTGTCAATGATTCAGGCCCAGGCATTCCCGAAGAAGAAATCGAACAGGTGTTCGCTCCATTTTATAGATTAGAGCGCTCGCGAAATCGGGAGACGGGAGGTGTTGGTCTGGGCCTGTCCATAGCCCGTGCCATTGTACGTCACCATGGCGGGGATATTGAACTTACCCAGAATAATCCAGGATTGCGTGCAGCAGTCGTTCTGCCAAAAGCATAATTGGGAAATAGTGATAAAAATACCGGCGCCATGCAATCTGCAATGTTGCCGGTATTCTTATGGTCGTAAGCAATACGGGTAATCCGAAAGCTCAGCTATTCCGGTACTCGACTGGCGTTTGGGTTTTACAGATGACTGCCGTGGCTGGATGTAACAGCGGGTTCATAACTGCTTTTGCAGGCATTGGTAACTGTACTTCCGTAATCGGATCCGCTGTATTTAAATATGACGAGGACTGGTTTCCCTGCAGTTCGGACATGGTAAGCGATGTGATAACCATACTGATGAAAATGATGCCTACCATGTATCTACGGCCGATATTTTCAACGGCATCGGTGCACCTGCTTACATATTCGGGATCAAAGTCATTGTTGCCGGTTGTCATAGGTTTCTCCTGCTCAATGAATTAGCGGACCTATGTTCTTGGCTTGCATACACAAGCAAAATAGTCGGGCAGGTCCTTTATCTGCACCGCATCCTATAAAATGAATGTCCCAGAGATATGCCGGAATGGCATTCAATTGTAAAAATCTGTCGCAAATGTCTTCAATTGCTAATGCCATGAGTTCAGGCTCTGCTAGCGCTTAGCGAAGTATCCTGACTCCAGCTATACCTGTTGCGGCACCAGCAATCTTCACCAGGAAATTCCCCATATTGGCATGACGGTAAGGCATAATATGTTGCGCATACTCAAAGAGGCCGCATGCCAATACTATAACTGCCCCGACAAAAATCAGGCGCTTCGGGTAGGTCAAACTAAAAGTGACACCAACTAGCAAAAAAGCAGAAAATCGCTCAACGTTTGGGCCCAACCATGTCGCTGGTCGCAAATTGATCGGCCCAACTGTCATTAACATAATTATTGCGAGCAGTACCCAGGCGGTGGCATGGTGTGCTTCTGGAAAATCAATCAGCCTTTTCCACGTCCAGTACGCCCGACGGCGAAATCCTTCCGCGGAGAAGATCGAAGAGAGCCAATCCATTACCCTTTAGCCGTCCTTTCCTGTCAATCCACGCTTCCGGCGAAATACTGCCGACAAGGTTGGCAATCAGGTTCTTGGATGCCATTGCGATGGCCTTGGAGAATACCATGGTACCTTTCCTCGCCAAATAGTAAGGGTTCGCGATTTGTGAGTAGCCAAACTTTATCCCAGATGTCCGCCCGCTCTTGACACCAAGATGTATACCTCGTTGTTTGTTTGATTTAACGATACGACCATGCTTGGCGAGCAGCCGGCTGAGATCCACATCCTCAAGCCAGCAATAGAGGGGCAGATTTTCATCGAACCAGATTTGATTGCGTCTCAGAACATCAAGGCGTAGCGACATATTGCAGCCATATCCATTATAGATATCGCTTAACAAATCAGGGCGCCAACCTGGATCAACCACCAAGGCTTGTAATAAAACTGCTCCCTCTTTCACCGAAATTCCGGGAGTTCCGATACCATCTACAAGAACGTTTCCGGTCGACACCACAACATCGTCGTGCCGAAGGAATAATTGCTCCACTTCAGCTATGTAGTTAGGCGCCATAAGGAAATCGTCGTCCAGAAATAACAATATGTCGAAGGTTTCTGATGATCGGATTATGTCATTACGCTGCTTGGCTAAACCAGAGGATGACTGCAATAACAGCAAGGACGTCAACATTCCGTTCCCGAAATCTTCCGGGATGTCACTCGACCGGAGCGTACAAACAATAATTTGATCGGGTAAGCGCGTCTGCTGTTCAATCATTGGCACTGTCGCGGCAAGTATGTCTGCTCGACCTGTGGAAGGTATGCCGACCGCGATTCTGAGGCGTTGTCTTGGTGCAGACATTATACTTTGCGCCATTTGAGAGCGGCCCTTAAGTTTGCAAATTTGCCAAAATACTTTCCCGGAGAAAGACGGAAGAACTCTGCGCTTCCGGCAAATGAGAATAAGGAACGCGGTGCGGTCGTGCGTGGATGCCGGGGCGTATTAAAAACCACCCCAATCGCATCTGTATTGATGCCGCTGCAACTTGTTATTGCTGATCCCAGAACATCAAGGGTGACGTTCTGCCGGTCACCCACTGTAAGAATAACGCAATCAACTATAACACTAACTATTCGTGCGTCTGCAGTTGTTGTCAAATCGGGGAGATCAAGAATGATGATATCGTTTTGATCCCGCAACCTGTCGAGATGATTTTCTAAAGCTTGAAGATTGAGATAGCGATATTCTTGGCTGGAATTGTGAGTTATCTCATCTACACCGATCAAAGCTGGCGGCGTAATCACCGACACGGAAGGATACGGCTCTTCGGTCCTGACATCAATCAGCTTTCTAACAGTCCGCACATTAGGTCGGCTCACGCTTTTCTGCATATCAGTTTGGTGCTTTTCTTCGACAACGAGATCAGAAGCTATTGCTTGGTGAGTATTGGTCACCGTACTGTACAGCCGTGTCAGTGTCGGATTGACAGCACACGTATCTATCAGCATCGTTCGGGAACCTGTTGCTGCATAGAGTTGTGCCAAGTTACTGGCGACGGTTGTTTTCCCTTCTCCTGGCAGTGCAGATGTGATGCCTACTACTTTTGCACCCTGCTTACGCATTATCAGATCAAGCGAAGCTTTCGTGCTTCGTACGGCATCTGAAAATAGATGATTAGGGTGATCGAGAACAAAATTCAGCAATTGGTAATGATCTTGCGACGACGTGGTTTTGGAGATCACCTTTGCTGAAACAAATGGCAAGATTCCTAGACTATTCAATCCGAGCTCCCGACGCAGACGGCCCTCAGTCTTGATGCGCCGATCATTCACTTCGCGGACTGCTGAATAAGTAAGCCCCGCCAAGCCACCAAGCACGCTCGCAAGAGCAATAACCAGCGAGCCCTTTGGCCATGTTTTGCCAAGTGGAGTTGCAGCTGCCGACACCATCCGGGAATCACCTACAGGAAATGACTCCTGCTGCAGAGCACTGATTAATTGCTGCATCAGGCTTTGGTACATTTGCCGATAGGTATTTGCACGACTTTCAAGCTCGCCTAACTGGACACGCGCCATACCCTTACTCAATCCCGATTGTATCGTAGCCTGCAATTGATCGTTGACATACTGCTCGCGTCGTTCCGCCGCCTCAACATTCGACTTGTAAACCTGCCCAATTCTGACGAGTTCCTCGCGCACTTCTCTATTCAAACGAGCGATCTCCTGCTGGGCGGTCTGTACCGCCACTCCGCTGTCGCCATAACGCCCTTTCAGTTCATCAAGTTGAGTAGAAGCAGTATTCAACCTCTCGCGCAGGGCCGTTATCTGGGGATTGCGGAGGGCTTCGTCCACATATCCATCGACATAAGTCTCCGACCGCAGAAACTTATTGATCATTGAAAGCTTCGCTCTCTCTGCGGCGGTGTCGGCTTTCGCTCTGGAAAGTTGGACATTGGCTTCTGAAAGTTGTTGTTCATCAAGTGAGGTGGCACCGGCTTGAGAGATTTGATTTTGATTACGAAAATCTTCTACGGCACGAGCGGATGCATTGGCTTGGCCGCTAATCTCCGTAAGCCTGCTTTCCAGCCAAACAGCACCACTTTTTGCGGCGAATGATTTTGCATCAAGACCCGCCTTGATATAGGCATGAGCGGTGGCATTAGCGACTGCTGCAGCTTTGACGGGGTCGGTCGAGTTATACGCTACATCTAGCACGTAGGATTGTCCCACCCGCCAGACACGCAAGCGCTCCAAAAAACCTGCTACGGTTTTGCGCATAGTAAATTCAGGCTCAACCGGCTCCTCTTTATTTGATCGCCAAAATGCAAGGTGGGAAATAAGACCACCACTATCCTGCAGTTCGGGATCTTCGGTAAGTGCGAGCTGCTCGATAACGCTTTTGGCTATAGCCTCCGACCGTATTATCTCGACTTGGCTTTCAACTTCACCTGTTTCGATAACAATAGTGCCCGAGACCGCATCTTGTGAAGCTATTCTTGCCTGCTCCGGATCAATAACAATACGCGCTGTAGCTGTAAAAACCGGCTCCGCTGTCAAGAGATAAATAATGGCGATTAGCACTGATCCCATGATGGATGCGCCAATAAACCGCCAGTTTCGCTGGAGAAATCCGACAATGTCACGAACACCAATCAAGTTGGCATCGTCCTGGAACTCATCGTTTATTGTGGAATACTGTTTTTGTCTGACCATGTTTTTCCCACAATCTGCCTACTGGATAGCTTTAAAGTGTGTTTCCGCAGCACCGGCATCACCTGACAAAGGTGCAAAACTGGCTTTTTCTGCCGAAGTATCATTTTGATCGCTGCCTGCGGTCTTTTGCGAGAAGCGAACGTTGAGCGCAGCTCGCACAACATCTCCTGGCACCAATACGGTGTCCTCGTTTGCGGCTATTTCTATTGGTTGGCTGCCTGTAGTTCTGGTGATGGTGAAGACCAGATCTGGCTCTTGTTTTTCGCCCGGTTTTGTTTTGCCGGATAGTATTGATCCCGCTGCCACAAGCAGCCGTTCTGCTGTATCTTGTCTTATCTTGAGTTGATCCAATGCCGCCTGCGTCGACTGGAGTTCTGTAGTGGCAGTCGTCTGGCGGAGATTTATGAGATTCTGGGCATCGCGACTTGCTTGGCTGATACTTTGCCGCGCGCGCATTATAGCTGTGACCTGATCGAGCCTGTCGGCCTGTAATGTTGTAATTATTCGCTGCAGGTCTGACTGACGCGACGTCGTCGCGATACCACGTTCAACAAGCGGTTTGACTGTCGCAAGCTCCGCATCCATCAATTTGATCTGTTTTTCATGACCCGCAACTTTTTCCTCAAGAACGGCAATCTCCGATGTAAAAAGCCCTCGTAGTTCATCAAGATTCGTCAGTTGCCGTTTCAAGCCATTCGATTGAGTTTCAAATATCGCGCGCTCCTCTGCAATAATGGTGTCCACGCTGGTAGGATCGGCTAACTCGGAAAGGTTCTCCGGAAATTGGATGTCTGCAGCCCCAGCCACTTCTGCTCTCAGGCGCGCAGCACGAGCAAGTGTTCGTACCATCTCGCCATGAACAGATTGGAGCTCTCCAAGGTACTGAATCTGTTCAACTGTTCGGGCTTCTTCCCGCGGCCTATATCTGCCACCTGCCAAGGCAACGGATTGCAAAACTGTCAGCCCCGGCCTAAACCTGTATTCGCCCGGCCTCTCTACGTTTCCCACGAGAAAAATCGCAGGATAATCAACCACCTGTACAGCCACATTCGGCATGGCAACCAAACCGGTCGTCTTCTGTATTCGTTTTGATATTTCATTGGCTGCCGATGCCGCATCCAAAGTAGAGATATCGATGGTGCCAATGAGAGGCAGAAGAACTGTCCCGCTATCAGATACAACATATTCTCCATTAAGCGCCGTCCACTCGCGATATTCGCCGCGCGCAGCAATCCACTCGAGAACCGTCAATCTCAATCTGGTGTATGGAGCAAGTTTATAATCGCCATTGGCATAAGCCGGAAAAGGCAGCGCGGTAAGTAAAGAGACCATTGCCGCTGCAACGAGTTTGCGTACGATCCCGTTGATCGTCCACATAGAATCCGCGTTCATTACTTTTGCCCCATAGTTTATTATTTTACGCTATTATCTTAGAACAATAGGGGGATGGCAATTAATCAATCATGGATTTACACTAATAAATTCGGTTTATAACATGCGCTATTCTATAATATAACAATAAAAATTTTAATAATTGAATTCGAAAGCATATATTATACTGTGGTATTTATTCGATATCACGAGACATTATAATGTATAGTATCATATCGGAATATAGCTAGTATTGCCCTGCCCTTTAAATCCAATTGTTTATTGACCCTTGAGGCTCATATTATACCCTTCAACGACTGGGCCAAAGCGGGGAATATACCTCGCAGCTACAGTCATTGGGGGCATCAATGTGCGGAATCGCAGGCTATTTCGCCTCAGACGGCGTCTACCAAAATGGACATTCATTGTTGGGGTCCATGGTCGGTGAGATAGCGCACCGCGGACCTGACGAGAATGGTATTTATGTAGACCAACATGCTGGACTCGGACACAGGCGGCTTTCAATTGTCGGGCTGGGCGATGGGCAGCAACCCATGACAAATGCTGCTGGCAACCTTGTCATCAGCTATAATGGCGAAGCCTTTAATTATGTCGAGCTGCGCGATGATCTGATTGCACAAGGTCACGTCTTCCGCACGACAAGCGATACTGAGGTAATACTGCATCTCTACGAAGAAATGGGCCCCGATTGCGTCAAAAAAATAAATGGGGATTTTGCGTTTGCCCTATGGGATAAAAAACGTCGCCGAATGATGTTGGCACGAGACCGGATGGGTGTGCGTCCGTTATTTTATACTTGGTATAATGGCACTATCTTCTTCGCATCGGAAGCCAAATCACTACTGACCGTTCCTGGAATCGAAGGTGATATTGATACTTATGCTCTGGACCAGATATTCACGCTTTGGGCACCTATCACTCCTCGCACAATCTTCAAGAACATTTTCGAACTACAGCCAGCACACTCAATGTTAGTAGAGGGTGAAGTATGCAAAACAGTGCCATACTGGAATCTTCAATACCCTGACCGGGATAGTGCTAGTCCCGCACGATCTGAAGATGATGTCGCTGAAGAACTACTCCACCTTTTGACAGACGCCACACGCATTCGCTTGCGGGCAGACGTTCCCGTAGGATCATACCTGTCAGGAGGACTGGACTCCTCTGCGGTATCGGCCATCGCGGCAAAAATTGCACCAAATCGTTTGCGAACATTTTCCATCGGGTTTGACTCAGCTGAACATGATGAGACCTCTTTCCAGATGGAAATGGTGGAATCATTAGGCACCAATCATTCGACACTTATCTGTTCCGGAAACGATATCGCCAATATCTTTCCCGCAGTTATTACTCATGCGGAAAGGCCTATCTTACGTACGGCACCGGCACCACTTTATCTGCTGTCTAACCTAGCAAAAAGCGAAGGATATAAGGTCGTTTTAACTGGCGAAGGTGCTGACGAAGTTTTTGCTGGTTATGACATATTTCGCGAAGCCAAAGTTCGCCGCTTCTGCGCCTCACAACCGAATTCGCGAGTACGTCCAAATCTATTCAAAAAGCTCTACCCTTATCTCAATAGTCTCAAGCAGCAGTCTCCAGAATACCTGGCTGCGTTTTTCGGTACGGCTGCTGATGATCTTGGTGATCCTTTGCACTCGCATCGACCAAGATTTCGGGGAACCGCTGCAACAAAGATGTTCTTCTCACAGGAGCTGCAAACTGCGCTGAAGGGTTACGATGCAACCGAAGATCTGGCCTCCGGACTTCCAATAGATTTCGCGCGCTGGCATCCATTGCACCAAGCACAATATCTGGAAACCTCTTTGTTGTTGCCAGGATACATTTTGAATTGTCAGAGCGACCGGATGGCAATGGCTCATGGTGTTGAGGGGCGCTTTCCTTTTCTCGATCATCGTCTTGTTGAGTTTGCGTCACGCATTCCTGTTGGGATGAAACTGAAAGGCCTCGCTGAAAAGCACATTCTCAAGCGTGCCGTTCGCAATCTGGTCCCTCAAAATATAACAGCAAGGCCGAAACAGCCTTACCGTGCACCGGATAGCCGTTCTTTTGTAAGGGGTGCAATACCTGACTATGTTCGGGAATCGATGAGTGTAGCGGCCGTGTCGGATATTGGCCTGTTCAATCCTGTTGCCGTCAGCAAGCTTTTTGAGAAATGCGCACACGGTATCCATGCTGGCTATCGTGATGACTCGGCCTTTGTCGGAATTCTCTCAACGCAAATTTGGCATCAAACTTTCACAACACAATCACAGCAGCACGCCGTTGCTGCAGAATGAAGGAAAGAAAAATGACATCCGACCTTAAAACTCAGATCAGGACATTCATCGTAGAAAACTACCTATTCGGCGACGCAAGCCATCCACTTGATGACAAAACATCGCTTATTGAAACCGACATAATAGATTCCACCGGCGTACTCGAGCTTGTAACTTATCTGGAAGACACCTTTGAAATCAGCGTTCAAGACTCTGAAATCGTTCCAGCAAATCTCGATTCGATCGCCAGTATCGCGAGCTATGTGGCGAGTAAAACCGTCCTCCAGCGATCCGTTGCCTAAATCTGGGAAAGAGTGGAGCAATCATGCGGATCGAGGACGTACTTCGTCAAACGGCGAAACGGTTAGGTAGCAAGACCGTGCTGATCGCCGGAGATAAACGATTGAGTTATGCCGAACTCGATAGTTTATCTGATCGGTTGGCAGCTTCCTTGTGGTCACAAGGAATAATGCGCGGTGACCGCGTCCTGGTATTCATGAACAATTGCTGGGAAGCAACGGTTGCCATCTATGCCATCTTGAAAACTGGCGCTGTTTTCAGCCCGATCAATGCTTCAACAAAACCGGATAAACTCGCTTACATCATCGAAAATTGTCGAGCGCGCGCAATCATAACGCAGGACAAACTAACTTTAATCGCTGTTGAGGCGATCGGGTCAAGTACCACCTGCGAACTCATAGTGGCTAAGCGCGATAATGAACCCGCGCAACCAGGAACGCACTCCTTTACTCACATGCTGCAAGTTGAAACGCATCCTGTACCCCACGGAGGCATTGATGTTGATTTGGCGATGTTGATCTACACGTCTGGGTCAACCGGTCGGCCCAAGGGTGTGATGATGAACCATCGCAATATAGAGGCTGCAGCCACGTCAATAACCACCTATGTCCAGAACCTCGAGGACGACATAATTCTTAATGTACTGCCACTCGCGTTCGACTACGGACTCTATCAACTCTTCATGACGGTGCGCAGCGGCGCTACCCTTGTGCTTGAAGCGTCGTTTGGTTTTCCGCAGGCAATTTTCGATGTCATGCGCCGCGAACATGTTACTGGATTTCCTTTGGTTCCGACTATGGCTGCTCTGATATTGCAGATGCGAGACATTGAGCCGGGCTTCCTTCCAAATCTTCGTTACATCACCAATACTGCAGCAGCCTTACCACCTGCGCACATTGCCCGTTTACGCGAACTTTTCCCCGAGGTGCGCCTTTACTCGATGTATGGTCTCACCGAATGCAAGCGCTGTACCTACTTGCCGCCCGAGCAGCTTGATTTTCGTCCAGGCTCCGTTGGCATCGCCATTCCAAACACAGAAGCATTTGTCGTTGATGATGAAGGCAGGACGGTCGAGCCCGGCAATGTTGGTGAACTGGTCATCCGTGGACCTCATGTCATGCAAGGGTATTGGGAAAATGATGAGGCTACGGCACAAATGCTGCGGTCGGGCCCGAATCCTTGGGAACGAGTCTTGTATACCGGCGACCTCTTTTCTATGGACCGAGACGGTTATCTCTATTTTGTCGGACGCAAAGACGACATCATAAAAACGCGCGGAGAGAAAGTCGCGCCGAAAGAAGTCGAAGCTGTTTTGCATTCTTGCCCTGGCATTGCAGAAGCAGTCGTGATTGGTGTTGACGATCCGGTGCTCGGTCAATCCATTCGGGCAATTGTCGTACTAAGCGACCTCAATCTGACTGACCGCGAAATAATTCGTCATTGCGCAAGGAATCTTGAAGATTTCATGGTTCCGAAATCCGTCGAATTTCGTGTGAGCCTCCCCAAGACAGATACCGGTAAGGTCAGTCGCAGACTGGCCGCCGAGCCGCAGGAGAACTGACATGAACAATCATGCAAGTCCGGCAACCGCAGATGTATCTAAAATATCGTTGACGATAGACCCTGAAGCGGAAACCAACCGGATTGCTACCGCAATGCGGGAACAAGTCCGCCAAACCCTGCGGCGGCGCGGCCTAATTCTTGGCCTGTCAGGCGGGGTTGATTCCAGTGTTTGTGCCGCACTAGCCGCAAGGGCAGTCGGCGCAAAAAATGTTCTCTGTCTTTTTATGCCTGAGAATGACTCTGACCCTGACAGCCTTCGATTGGGTAGATTGGTTGCAGACACATTTGGTCTGGAAAGCCTTGTGGAGGATATTGGTACTTCGCTCGAGGCAATGGGCTGTTATGCACGGCGCGACGACTTCATCAAGCAAATTGAGCCGGAGTTTGGCCCGGGGTGGGCCTCAAAAATAGTCATTGCCAATGCACTTACAAACGAAGGTTACAATATATCCTCTCTTGTTTTGCAGCGTCCCGACGGTACCATCAAGAAACTGCGCATGCCGAGTTCGGTTTATCTTGGCATCGTTGCTGCAACCAATATGAAGCAGCGCACCCGCAAACAAATTGAGTATTACCATGCCGACCGTATGAATTATGCAGTCATAGGCACACCCAATTTGCTTGAATACGACCAAGGATTCTTCGTCAAGAACGGCGATGGAGCCGCCGATCTGAAGCCCATTGCGCATCTCTACAAGTCGCAAGTTTATCAGCTTGCCACATATCTCGGCGTGCCAACGGAAATCACGTCGCGGCCGCCGACTACAGACACTTATCAATTGGCACAGACCCAGGAAGAATTCTATTTTGCTCTCCCGTATGGCCAGATGGATCAGTGCCTGTATGGATTGAACACCTCAATGCCGGCCGCCGTTACAGCAAAATCTGCCCACCTCACCGAGGAACAAGTACTCCGTGTTTGGAGCGATATTCGCGCGAAACGGAAGGCAACACGCTACCTGCATCTTGGACCACAGTTTGTAACTGCAATAGCCGATTTCCACGATGCTTAGTCGAAGAGTATTTTAATGGCACAGAAAAGCTTTCTCGCAGCGGCTGTCATGTCAGTGGCTCTGCTGATACCAAGTGCGAGAGCGGCTGACCCAAGTTTCATTTGGGGGCTAAATGGCCACCCTCTGGCGTCCTATCATGGGGTAACTCTTGAGGAGCAAATAGCCTACGCGAAATCCCTTGGTGCAAAATCTTATCGTGTGGATGTGCAATCAGCTGGGCAATTGCCCAAGCTGATGGAATTGGTAGACCTTGCTGCTATTGATGGCGTTGAAATACTACCTGTCTTAACTCCAAAAATCGACCTGAGCACAGCAACAGTCGACGACATTTATGCATTCTCAAAAAACTTGGCTTACGAAACTGCAGTGTTGTTGCGCGGCAAGATAAAAGTTTGGGAACTCGGCAATGAACTTGAGAATTTTGCGATCATCCAACCTTGCGAAATGAGAGATGACGGAACGCAATATCCCTGTGACTGGGGCCCAGCGGGAGGGCTGTACCCACTGGATTATTATGGGCCACGTTGGGAGAAAGTGGCAGCAATAATGCGAGGCCTCGATGATGGTATGAAACAGGCAGGTGGTAATTACCTTACAGCCATGGGTACTGCCGGTTGGGGTCATATTGGCGCTTTTCAAAGGATGAAGCAGAGTGGTCTGGCATGGGATATCTCTGTTTGGCATCTTTATGGCGAGGATCCGGAGTGGGCGTTTAAGGTATTGGCGGAATATGGAAAGCCTATCTGGATAACTGAATTCAACCATCCGAAAGGCAGCACTGAAAGTGAAGCTGCCCAAGCGGCTGGTCTAAAAACAATGATGGAGATGCTGCAACGTTTACGAAAACGCTATCCAATAGAGGCAGCTCACATTTACGAGCTAATGGATGAGACCTACTGGGCACCAGATTTTGAAGCTTACATGGGCCTTATTCAACTCGATAGCGATGGCAAGAATAGTTGGCGTTCCGGCAGGCCAAAAGCAGCATTCAAAATAGTCCAGGACTTCATACGACAAGATAATTTGACCGGAAGTCAAAGCCAATGAAACCGATAGGCATCCGTTAAATCATGGCAACCAATTTTTTCGGTGTATGCGTCATACTATTCGGTATTCTAGCCCAGTTCATGCATCACCGTTATGCATTGTATGGCATGATAATCTTTACACTGTTCGGAGCTGCCGCCGCGGTTACGATGCCCGCTCTGGGAGGTGCTTCTATCCTTGTTGCTAACGCATTTATGGTATTCTTCGCTCTCCGTATTCTACGCATTACGGGCCTAAAGCCAGCAATCAGCAGCTTGCTCTATCCCAGCACTGGCTTTTGGCTATTACTACTGATTGTCTATGGAGTGATTGCAACCGCATTCTTTCCGAGGTTGATGGCCGGGATAACAGAAACGATGGTTGTGCAACGGTTGCCGGCAGGTCTTAGCCGAATTGCACTCAACCCACTGAGTTTTTCCAGCACACATATCACCCAGACGGTTTATGCACTTGGAGGCATCGCATGTTTCGCCGCATCATTTGCTTATTTCCGGACACGCAATGCCTATCAGCATTTCCTTACTGCATTCTTTGTTTTGTGCAGCTTGAATGTATTGTTCGCAATGGCAGATCTTATCACGTTTGCTACTGGTCCAATCGACTTTCTGGATTTCATCCATACAGCTAATTATTCCTTGATGACCAACGTTGAAATGGCCGGTCTGAAGCGCATTTCGGCAACTTTTCCGGAATCTTCCAGCTT
Organism: Phyllobacterium sp. YR531; assembly: GCF_000282595.1. Lineage (GTDB taxonomy): Bacteria > Pseudomonadota > Alphaproteobacteria > Rhizobiales > Rhizobiaceae > Phyllobacterium. The sequence continues at coordinate 87,111 of NZ_AKIZ01000022.1, read as the reverse complement.
TGCCAGTTTCACGCTCATCCTATTTGCCATTTCAGCGAGTTTGTATCTCGATCGTATACGACCATTATTTTCAGGTGTATTTGCTTTAGCTTTTTTGTTTTTGCTTGCGCTTTCAACATCGGGTACCGCCTATGTCGGATTGATTTTCGTCTTGTTGATGTTGACAATCCAATCCGTTCTCCCGGTTTTGCACGGCGGAAAGATGCGCAAACCTCTGCTACTATGTGCGGGAGGATTGATCATCATTGCTATCATGCTGCTAGTCGCAGTTCTGTCCCCCACCCTTGTCGAAGCGATAGGGTCATTCCTTAATGAAAGCCTGTTTGGTAAGCTCAATAGTGACTCCGGAAGGGAGCGGGGTCACTGGAACCAAGTAGCTTGGTCAAATTTCCTTGATAGCTATGGGCTAGGTGTTGGGATCGGTGGGGCCCGAGCCTCAAGTTATCTCTTTGTACTGCTTTCCAATGTCGGTTTACCGGGCTTTTTATGTTTTACGATATTCATTCTGTCGACGTTGTTCGGTCAGCCCGTATTCCGCATCGGCTCCGTTCAACGCAATATTGTGCGTGCAATACGCTCCGGTCTTGGAGCGAGCCTTATCGCTGCATTCCTTGTCAGCACTGTTTATGATCTGGGCATGCTTTTTTACGTGCTCGCGGGTGCCGCAGCCGTTGGTGTTTATCCGGCCATCGCACGAACAAACGTGCCCGAGCAAGATGTCGCCCAGTTCAGACAAGTAGTCCAAAAACAATGATCAGGACTCTCTGAATGCACGGGACATACTGTCGATCACCGGCTTGGCCAAATACTCAAAGAATGTGCGTTCATGCGTTTGAATAAGAATGTCGGCCGGCATTCCCGGCGTTGGTGTAAAGCCATGGATACGCGCAAGTTCGTCGGCAGGTATACTGACGCGTGCTATATAAATGTCCTGCTTTTGTCCTGCTGTTGTATCGGCCATGGAGTCAGCAGACACATAATCAACTCGGCCATTGATAATTGGCGTGGTGCGTTGATTTAGGCCACTCAAGCGAATATGAGCCTCCTGCCCTTCCTTGACCTCATCAATCTGCATGCGCGGTATCTGCGCTTCAATAATGAGCGGAACACCCGTAGGTAGTATTTCAACTATAGGCTTTCCACTTTCAATAACGCCACCGGATGTATGGTAATATAACCGGATAACTGTTCCTGAAACAGGCGCTTTGATCAGGGTACGATTGAGGATGCTTTCAGCCTGACGTGTCTGTTCACGTACCGTGTCAAGCTCCGCCTCTGCACTTTGAATCTCATCGAGAGCTGCTTGTTTTTCAGTGTCTTTCGTCTGAATAATTTCTTTCTGAAATTTCTCGATCTGCGCGTTCACTTCCATGATTTCTGCTTCCAGACGTGCAATGTTGCCTTCTCCATCGGCGACTGCACGTTCAAGAACGCTCACTTCAGATCTTGCCATCAATCCTTTTTTGAAGAGAGAATATTTCGACAAGTACTCTGTTTTCAGCAACTTGACTTGCGTTCTGGTAGATTCGATTTGAGCTGTTCGACCGATACGTCGGAATTCAAGCGCAGAAATATTGCGCTCCATCATTTGTAATTCATTTGCATATTTTGCGTGGGCAGCATCAAAATTATCGCTTTGACTGTCACTCACGGCACGTATTTCCGGATTGCCTATGTTTTCCAGAATGATCTTGGGAGCCTGATACCTTTCTTCACCGCGAACAACAGCATGCAATCGTGCCAGAATAGCCTCAAGGCGAGCTTGCCTTAAAAATAGCTGCTGGGAGTTTGCTTTTGCAGCGGTTTCATCAAGACGCACGAGATCATCATTTTCGTGAACCTTGTCGCCTTCACGGACCAGCAAATCTTTGATTATGCCGCCCTCAAGATGCTGCACAACCTTATTCTTGCCTGTAGCCACGAAACTTCCCGGTGCAATTACGGCGGCGGCTAAAGGGGCTGTCGCAGCCCATGTTCCAAAGCCACCAAAGCAAACGAAGACCAGAGCGATGCCGAACTTACTATATGGCTTGATTGATCGCGGAACACCATCATACCATTCGAGATTGTTCATTACGCTGGCGGCAGTCATTGCATTGCTCCCATTTTCTTATTCAGCCGCCCGGATTGATTGAACCGGTTCTTTTGGCTTGTTTTTTCTGGAGAGTGCTTCCATCACAGTCTCGCGTGTCCCAAACATGGTCACGGTGCCATTGTTTAGCACCATGATCTTATCGACGCAGCTCAGAAGCGCAGGGCGCTGCGTTATGGTTACAACCGTTATTTTGTGTTTCTTTGCGTGAAACAGGGCTTTCGTAAGCGCCACATCGCCCTGCTGATCCAAGTTCGAGTTCGGTTCGTCAAGCACAACAAGAGTGGGATTGCCAAAGAATGCGCGCGCCAAGGCGATACGTTGCTTCTGTCCACCAGAAAGCGGAGCACCGTCCGCTGCAACAACTGTCTCATATCCTTGCGGAAATGTCGCAATAAGTTCGTGCACGTCTGCCAAGACGGCTGCATCAAAAATCGCTTGATCACTAACGTCCTCACGCATTCTAGCGATATTGGCTTTGATAGTACCCGGGAACAACTGTACGTCCTGAGGGAGATAGCCGATATTTTCACCGAACTGGCGTTGATCCCAGTTACGCAGATCCATCAGGTCCAAACGTACGCTTCCCGAAGTAGGCAGAATGGATCCAACCAGCATCTTGCCGAGCGTAGTCTTTCCAGCCCCTGAGTTGCCAATAACGGCCATCGATTCCCCAGGCATCAATGTAAAAGAAATACCATTCAAAATGACCTTCTTATTTGGTGGTGGAACGTACAATATGCGCTCTACATCAAGTCGGCCTTGCGGATCGGGTAACCGCAAACGTTCGAGATTTAATGGGGAGTTTTGAAGAAGGCTTCGTATCCTGCTGAAAGCAGACCGAAACTGGATAAAACTGTTCCAGCCTTCGATAGCACCTTCAATGGGTGCCAACGCGCGTCCTGCAATAATCGAGGCAGCAATAGCCATGCCGCCAGTCAGTTGTCCGTCAATGGCAAGATGTGCACCCCACCCCAACATTGCGACCTGCGTCAACAATCGCGAACATTTGGAAACGGTTGCAAAAATGATATTTCGATCCTGAGCTCGAACTTGCGATTTCAGTGAGCCAGCCATATCACGCCCCCATATACGAACGGCTTCCGGGATCATGGCGAGAGCATTGATAATTTGCGAGTTACGCGACATGGAGTCGAGATGAAGCATCGCGCGGCTTTGATAGTTAGTCGCCTCAGCAAAGGAAGCTGCGGTGGCCCGCTGATTAATAAATGCAATGATGATTAATAGCAAAGACGAGATGACAACAATGTATCCCAGATGAGGGTGGATCAAGAAAACGGCAAGGAGGAATATCGGTGCAATTGGCGCATCAAAAAAAGAAAGCAAAGTGCCTGATGTGAGAAATGAACGTAATTGCTGAAGATCACCAAGTACTTGATAGTCCTTGCCATTGCCATGCAAGGAAGCCCGGGCAGCAGCGCTCAAGATTGGAGCACCGAGTTGCACAGCGACCTCGACCGCCGTACGCATGAGAATAAATCGACGGATCGCATCAAGGATAACCTGCACGAATACAGCACCTACGATAACCACGGTCAGCATGACGAGCGTATCCGTTGAACGGCTCGTGAGGACGCGGTCCGATATCTGGAATAGATAAATCGGGATTGCCAGAACGAGGATGTTCAAGAAAATCGTGAAGCCCATCGCTATAATCAGGTTTCTTCGAACGGCGTTAACACCATTCTTGAAGCTATCTACAAAGTTTGCAGCTGCTACCCGCTTGTGGAAGCTCCCTCCATTGCCGCCATTGCTCGCGATATTGTTGTTGCCGGAACCATTGCCATTAGAACCGATTTCTTTGGGTGGGAGTACGTTGCGATCCGCATCAATAACCTTGCCAAGACCTTCCCCAATAATGAATGATGGAGCACCAGTATCGCTGCGATTGGATGGTTCAGTTAGCTTTACCGGTTCAACTTCAGGTGCCGCTATTTCGCCCAAACCAGCCTTCTCGAAAGCTGACTTTTCTGGCGGAACCGTATTGAGAACAATCCTTTCAGCAGCGACTTGTAATATCGATTTTTCCATCTCTGCGAGCAATGCATCAAACTCAATTCTATCCTGTTCCCGAGCATTCATCGCTTGCCGCGACCGTTGCGAAATCACCCGCAAATCAGCCTGTTCATCATACTTCATTGATCTCGCGTCCCCCACGCATTCTTCTTATTTTCTAGGCGAGAGCTGTTTGCATCACATCCACAGAATGTGTCGTATCTGAAAGATGAATTGGTGCATGGTCGGTGGTTTGCGGCTGCAAGGCATCATCGCCGAGAAACGCAACGACTTCATTGGCCAGAGGCTGCATCTGACCTGTCATGTGCCCCGGTTGCTGCACGATGATTTCTGCCTGAATGAGAATGGAGTCTGAGTATACTCCTCCGCCCACATAAGACGTTCCGTTGCCATGACCACTGTCAACGATCGTGGCGATATTGATGAGTGCGTTCGAACCGGTGCTTACGTCCCAAACAGTATCGTGAGATGCGGCACGTAGCGCATCCTCATAATGAGCGACATAATCTGAATCACCTAGAATATTGGTCTGACTTATATAGTTGAGATCGTAGACATTGCCTGAAATATACAACATCTTCAGAGCTGCTATCCCTTGCAGTGCCTGATCCGAGTGAAAGCCATCCGGCATCTTGTGATTGCCGTTTGCCAGTCCGTCTATGGCTTGCTTGTAGTGATCCGGAAGTCCTGCGACCCAGTTTGTTGTACCTGAGGTCTGTATGTTTGCCGAGTTCCAAAGAAGATTGTCACTCGTTGATAATTTGCCGTTATACGCACCAGCGCCGCCGGCGGTTGTCAGTGTATCATCGTCAAAAAGCACATTCGTCTGGAAGATGAGATTGCCGCTGTAAAGGTGACCGCCGATAATCACCAGATCATAAGAACTGCAAAGATTGGCGAAGGAAGCGGTATTCATCATACCATTCGAGCCAGTTGTTATTGTGGTATACGAGCCTCCCGATGTCAGCACGTGTGCGTCATTGTCTGACAGAAAGTTGTACTGTGAAATCCAGTTCATCTGCATGAGATCTCCGTTCATCACGGTGACCTGCCAGTTTTGTGGAAAGACCGGGGACTCGCCGGTAGCTGCAGGAACCTGAACTTGCCCAGTATGCGAAATAAAATTTGCAATATTCATCGCGTTGGTCGACGGCGAACATAACTTTTGCTGGCCCGCAAAGCCGTTGTTGAAGCTGTCTACGTCGCTATAGGCATTGGTTTGAACGACGGCATTGATGTTGTAGTAATTGCCTGCAACTGCAAAATGCGCGCCGGAAGTTCCCGTATTGGTGAGAACAACCTCGTTTACTAGAATATTTGAACCAGCCTCTACAGATATTGAACCTGCAATGTCTTTGCCACTAACAACCGTTGTTTCGCGACCGGTTATAGGTGTTGGAGAATTTGAAGTGCTCAACTGCGCAGGTTTATAGTCATCAAGAACCGGAGCGGCGGCTGCTTTAACGCCGTTTATATAGACGCCTTCGGATGGCGAAGAAATAATTGTCACACCAGGTGTGCCGGTCAGCAGTTCTTCTGCATGACTTATGCTTTCGCCTTGATCGCTGAAAAACTGCGGCATGGCAGATGTTGTTTCCGGCAGTTCGTGAGCGAATGAATCTGAAACAAGCAGGGCTTCTACGGACAGGTCGGCCAGACCGGAATTATCGCCCCAGTGCACGCCAGCGGTAGAGTGATCGCCCATTATGATCACATCATTATCGAGCATATGGCTCGTTTGTTGTAATACCAATGATGTTTCAGGAGCCTGTGGGCCCACGAATGGCTCCTGTCCTAAAGTTTGATTATGGCCTCCGTGACCTGAAGTATGCAGAGGTTGGAATTTATGATGCACACCATGGCCATGTAGTTGCACCTCAATTGGCTCCACATCAGCCCACTCCAACGCAGCATTGCCGACTGGTGCCCAAGGAATGGGAATGTAATCCACATCAGGATTGAATAAGGCAGGTGCAAGTTGCATGTGCGGATCAGTCTGAATAGCCAATATTTCGCCGTGCGAAGGTGGAGTATCGGGTGCAGCCTTGAACTCCCGATACTCCAGTCGCATCTTTACAGCTTCAATGGATGTGCTGAAGTACCCTATAAAGTGCGTAATGGATTCTGAAACTTGATCACCAAATCCGAGCATTTTTTTGATGGCTCCCGCCAATTATGCTTTCTATATCTTTGTTCGGTAGAGTTGATCTGCGCGCTTTGCGCGCAGATCATTTTCGAAACGGGCAACTGGCCCGCTAAAGTAGTTAAACTGCGTCTGTATCGCCGGTTGAAGTATGAGTGTACGTGCCGTTGATAACAGTGGCATCGAAAGCGTTTTGCTGCAGGTTTGCACCAAGTACGATTTCCTGAGTGAAGGCTGTTGATGTTAGGTTGGCAGCGGCACTTGCTGCACTCGAACCAGATACGTCATCACCTGCGCCGATATCGCCGGAACCACCAGACGAACCACCGTGACCGCCGAAGAAGCTGTGATCAAGACCACCCCAACCACCATCGTCAGTACCGATGCCGTCACCTGCCGTAGCACCACCACCTGTAGCGCTCAGCGTAACGCTGCCACTATTGGTCTGGCTTACGCTTGAGAGCGAATCGTTGTCTACGAGATCAACAACCTGATTGAGCGCAAACCCGGTATTGTCGCCTCCGCCACTAAAAGCACCGTTAAGGACACTATCAAAATTGACATCATTGCCCGGATCAAAATTGATACTTCCCGATTCAGTGATGAAGATATTGTCGAAGGTGTTGCCGTGTAGATCCAGATCAGCAAAATCGTCATCAGTGGGTAGATAGCCGTCCAAACCAACACCAACGTCTACCTTCACCTCGGTGTGTGATGAGTTGTTATTGGAGTTGTTATTGGAATTGGAGTTCTCGCTATAGCTTTCATTAAGATTGCCGTTGAAGTTTCCATTACCGTTCAGATTGAGATTTTCTGAAACTGATGATTGCTCCTGACCTTGTCCTTGGCCCTGCCCTTGTCCTTGGCCCTGACCTTGCCCCTGATCCTGGCCTTGTCCCTGATCCTGGCCCTGTCCCTGTCCCTGCAGCTGCAAAGCCAAAGCAGCAGCAAATGCTGAAGCGTCGGCACTGGCTGAAGCTGATGGGTCTACACCAGGATTCTGGTGATGATTGTTGCGATTAGTCATATCGTGTCCTCCAGATATCTGCGGAGAAAGACAAAACCTCTATGCTTTTTAACGAGGTTATGATGTCGATCCGCTAGATGTTACGTTTGAAAGCAAAGTATTCTAAAGCTTACGATAGATAATCGCAGGCCATCCATTTCAGAATACAAATACTCGGGTTTTATTTCTCGGTTTCGCTTACATTACCCCTGCGAAATCCAAGATAATGCAAGTTATGACGCAAACGATGCGACCGGAAGCTAGCACTTATATTTAGCTCTCTTTGAACTATAGGCTACTCGCTGCGGGTGGCTCTCGGCTAGAGCTGTAGGGTTACGGCCATGATTTGCCACACTTTTGCTGTTCACAGTCGAAAGCATTAATTCGGAGCTTCTTATTGCCGTAAGCAATATTGTGGACTGCAAGCGCTCCTAGCGGTCACCAAATGCCACTTATATTTAGTGCATAATTAGCGATGCACAGGCGAATCAGTCTTTCTTGTTGTGTCACGACCGCGTCACGCGGCGTTTATTAATCCTAAATTAATCAGAGCCAGTAGCGGGGGTTACAAAGGCGCTGATTAAAGGTTGTAAGCAAAACTATTCAGATGAAGTCAAACAACACAAAAGAAACCTCGGAAGAATTACTTTTCCGATTAAAGGGCGCAGGGGACTATCATGAGTGGAACAATACCACGTAAACTTTCGGATCACATCAAATCTGATCCAAGAACAGAAAATGAGCAGGCCTTCAAGAGTTCGATATTTATCTATGCGGAAGCCGGAGTAGTCTTTCAGGGCTTGGTACAATCACTGGAGCGGACATTCACAGATATCGACATTCATCTTTGCAGCAAGTTCACAGAATCCGAATCTTATGACGACAACATTCAGCTCGTCCTCATTCATGCGAGCTTTGTCGCTAATTTCAGTGAGTGCGCAACACGGTGCAGGACGCGCTTTCCCAACGCTTCCATCACAATGATGATCGATGACAATGTAACGAGACTCGACGAACTCGATAGCCTCTTCGACAGCAAGGCAATACAGGGCTTACTACCTTTCAATTTAAAACTGGAGATATGGCTTGCGGTAATCTGGCTGCTTCTGAACGGTGGCGAATATTATCCATCCACCATTAGTCGTTCGACGGAACGCACGCGCGATGACGTGAATGAGCGGTTACAAAACTATTCTCATCAACATAATGATGGGATAATCAGACCGATAAAGACATTAACGATCCGGGAGCAGCAAATCCTGGAATTGCTGTCTGAGGGTCTTCAGAACAAGATTATTGCCGACCGCCTGACATTGTCGGAGCATACGGTTAAGGTACATGTACATAACCTCATCCGTAAACTCCGCGTGCATAATCGCACGCAGGCTGCAGCAGTATACCGGAATACGAGAGATCAGGAGACCTTTCAGCCCCCTTTTAGGGGTTATAAGGCGCCGATGAGCCAATATGCAAATTCGCCAGAAATGACTCGGGTTATGTAGTATCGATGTCGCGGCTTGACGACGTTCTCATGCTGGTGGGTAAATTAAATTATACTTGGACAAACACGGAGAGTTTGTTCATCTACTTAATTGCCCACCTGCTGGATACTAATAAAGAAGCAGCAACTGTCATTTTTTTGACACTCAATACGACACGAGCACGTATTGACCTAATCGAGCGTCTGGCAAAAATACACTCGACGACGCCGGACACGAAAGCTGCAGTCCTTAAAATCACTGCCAGAATGACCCGCGAGCAACGTCTGCGGAACAAGTACAATCATTGTATATATTCTTTTGATGAATCAGGGCGAACCGCATCAACTCAGTTGATGCGGATTGTCGATATGGATGAAAACTTAAAATATGGGAAAGTCGAAGCTCTGGATGATGAAGAAATGTTGCGTATTCAGACAACAATTGACTCCATTGTTGACGTCAATAAATCCATCTGGGGTTTTATGAAGGCAAACAATATAAGCGTCTAATTGCTAGAATTGTTATTACAAAAACTCGTCGCCATTCAAGCGATTCCAACCTTCACCCGCCAAACCATTGAAAAATGCCTCTCCTCTTGAGAACGCCTCTAAAATACTCGGGTCGCGCGCATGCACCACAGTTGACGAGCGCTGGAAAAAAATTCCTCGGCGTATCATCATTGCCTCCATCAATCGTGGTTGCGAACGAGCACGAACAGCAATTGCTCCTATAGAATAGGCGTAGCTGAGAAGGCTATCAATGATCACCCCCTCATGTCCCTTCAACGCAATAATTTGCAGAACACGAACGGTCTCACCAAGATTCCCATGAAATATATAAGCGCCCAACGGGACACCAGCCCTGTTTTGTACCATCCTGCAATGAACCGTACCGTAAGCTGATTTGCTGTTAGCAACCTGCAGGATGCTTTTCAGAGTTGACGTCTCCCAATCCGGACGCAATGCGTATTGCTTCAAACAGGACGTAATGAGAGATGCCATCCCTTCTTGATCGACGCTGGAATCAGTTATCCGTTGAGGCAACTCCGGTGTGCCCGTTTTCATCAAGCGGTGAGCGAACATATCAAAAGGCCCTGACAACATTTTACCGTACCGTAGAAATCCGAAACGCTGGGATGCCATATCTGCAGCGAATGCAGCAGGGCGAAGGACGCGCACCCACTCGAGACTGTAAGCCGGCAATACTTTGCCCCGTAGTTTGCTCCACATGACCCGTGATGTTTCATTGGCTGTTTCGCTCAAAGAAAGATCTTGAGGGCCGGCAAGAAACGCGCGAAGCAAGCGCGCGCCGGCAAGCGGGTCGCCGAGATGATCTTCCACCATTAGCGGACCGCAAATCGCTGCTTGTAACGGAATATCTCCGAGAGTCATCTTCAATGGAAGCGCCCCAATAAAACCCGTCAGCACACCATCCCCGCGAATATGAACTTGGGAAGTGATTTTTCTATCGTTCTGCGGATTGAGATAGAGCTCAGAAAAATATTCTATTATCGATTTAGGCAGCTCGGTATTGGCAGGCTTGAACATGCGCCAGAACATGGCTGCAACTTCCGGGATGTCCGGTAAAGCCAAGCTTCTCACTTCACTGAATGCCGCGCCATCCATCGAACGCCCTCCGGCGATTAGTATTTCGCTCGAGCAACTGCGACCCGTGGTATACCTAATTCATTTTTCACAAATGAAATGTCGCCATAACCACCTGAGCGGATGAGCAGTTGTGCCACCTGCTGGTGCTGCCCTTCACCAAACTCGAATGCCAGAATGCCTCCGGCTTTTAAAAACTTTACTGAATCCCGAACCAATCTTTGAAGTATGGAGATACCAAACGGGCCGCCATCGAACGCTTCCCTTGGTTCATCTTTTAGCAGATGCCCTAATGTTTCCTCCAATCGTTTGGCAGAAATATAAGGAGGGTTACACACGACCAGATCAGCTTTTCTCCCTATATCTTTTCCGTCGAACGCCGAGAACAAATCGCCCTGAAAAATTTCGACGCGATCTGAGAATCCCAGCCTCTGCGTATTATGCCGGGCAACGCTAATGGTCTCATCCGTGAGATCTGCACTCATTATTTTCACCAAAGGAATAGCATTGGCAATTGCAAGTCCAAGATTGCCAGAGCCGCAACACATATCGATCACAAGAGCCGAGTCTTTACCTATCAAGGTGTCGATAGCCGTTGTGCCTAAAAGCTCTGTCTCTTCTCGAGGCACCAGAACACCATTTGCCACTTCAATTTCTATACCGAGAAACCGATGTCGCCCTGCTCTGACGGTCGGGGTTGACGTATTTTCCATGTCTTTTGCGCTCGATTGCACGGTAACTCTCATCGGTTTAGAGGTTGGATTCGCTTGGCACCCTCGCCCTTTTCCAGGCAAATAAGTTGCTCGTCTTGAAAAAGAAAACATACAGTGTTGCGATAACGCTGGAATAAACTACTGCACCAACAAAAATTTGAAGAGCGAGGCCCCATGTTAGTGGTAGGGAAAACCGAGCTATCCAAACAATACCCGCAATCATTGCGATCAGAGCCGGTAGAATGATCACGCTGTTTGCCGAAACTTGCTTCCAGTCAACCCCGCCATAATGACTCTGCAGCCATACGGTTATGCAGACTGTGATTGTAGCTGCGGTTACCTGTCCTATAGCAACACCCATAATATCAAAGGGCACCGCGATGAGGAGGAAGGCGAGAGCTACTGCGACGTTGCAAAGCGAAATTAGCGGCAAACGCTGTACCTGGCCAGTCAAAGACAGGATAGGCTCTGTGAGCACAGCCGGGCTGTACAGCATGTACATCAGCGCTAGTAGCGCGGTAAGCGGAGCTGCCGGATGCCACTGCTCTCCAAGCAACAGGACGACTAATTGCTCTGATACGAGTGCTAGCCCGATAAAAATGGGGGCCGCAAGAGCCAGTAGAAATGGCAGGAGCAAAGTTGCTTCATGCCCAACGCTTCGTTTGAGGTCCACGGGGGACTGATTATCCCGAGCTGCGCGCCGTAGACTTACCCAAGCTATCAAGCGGCTTGGCTCATCCATCATATCAGCGAAGGACGAGCCTAACCGCTCCGCAACCCTGTAATAACCGACACTCGCTGTACCAAAGAATATCCCTATAACGAAGGTCACTGCATACGTATGAAAATACGCAACCATGCGTGTGGCCAGTATGTAGCGAGAGAACGCCACTAATTCTTTTACAATAACCAATTGCAGCCGTGGCTGGGGTATCCACCGTGTTACCCTCATGGCTGAAAAAAGATACGTGATCTGCATAACGAGCTTGCCAACCGCCAGCGCAAAAATGCCCCAACCGGCAAACAGTCCGGCCAAGGTGATTACTAGGCCAATTCCCTCACCTGCCATCAGTAGAATGGAATGCATTTCCGAGCGACTTTGGCGAACCAGGACGCCCGCATAAACTGCGCTGAACGTTGCGAATACCACCCAGACAGAAAAGATAGCAAGAATATCGGCCACCAGTTTCATCTCAAAGAAATGGTTTATCGCGCCTGAGACAATCAGACCGACGACCATCGCTACTGCACCACTTGCTAATGCTATTGTGCCGATCTGGTTAAACAGTGAGGCATCCTCACGGCAACTCATGATAAACTCGCGAGAGCCTGCCTCAGCAATGCGAGTCAATAGAATCGCTATTGCGAGTATGAGGGTATAGGTACCAAATTCTGCCGCTGTAAGCATTCTTGCAGCCAAAACAAATACAACCACTTGCGCCAGTTGAGCACAGATGCGTGATGCCATCGCCATAAAGCCCATAATGGCGGCTTTCTTAGCAGTGAGCCTCTCGGCAGCTATCTGACTGACCTGTTTCAGAGTAGTATCCCCGGCAAATGCGGTGCATCAGGTCATTTCCGAAAGAGCACTTGCCCGTGCAGAAAATTTCGACCGGATTGCTTCGAAACGATCTCTCACCAATATCAGATGACCAGATTTGATTCAGGAATTACACTGCTAATCAATTAGATTAGGCATTCTGGACGGATACATTTGAACGTGGAACATTCGATGCGAGGCCACGTTCGATCATGAGAAGTTTGCGCATTCTGTGACGCAATCCGGGAGTGTTGGGCGGGCATAAGGGGGCATAATGTCAACAAGGCTTCGCATAGGGATCGTTGTCGATACCTTGGACAAACTCGAGAACTGGGAAATCAAACTTCTCAGAACTATCCTTGATCACCGAGAGTTCGACTTACGGGCGGTTGTCTCCACCGGGGCGGCTGAAACCCAAAAAACCTCATTCCTTGTAAGATTGATCGACAAAGCAGAGCAACACGTATTCGTTAAGCAGCTGCAATATCCAACTCAACCTTTCGGAAACCAGCGATATAGGATTCCTACTCCCAAACGTATTGGCCGAGATGGTATGATTGGGCTGGAGGTTGACGTCGTTGTGCGTTTGAATGCCAAAGCATTGCCGAAGGAATGTCTTGATCAAGTCGAGTTTGGAGAATGGGCGCTCGATTTTGTTGATAAAAAAGCAAAGGGCTACGACTGGACCGGGTTTTGGGAGGTACAAGCGCGTGAAGCACTGACGGTTGTTCAGTTGATCGCTCGCAAATCCACACAGAACGAGCCAATCATCATTGCCACGGCCAGTTACAATACCAAATATAGCGCCGCACTTAATGGCGCTTTCATAAAGGAAAAGTCCGTACTGCTGCTCTTGCGCGAACTACGCAGATTAGCGGAAACGCGAACGCATCCCACAACAACCGTTATCCCACCCGCTAATATACGAACATCTCCTCGGCTTTTGGATTCTGTAGCTTACCTAGGGCAACTCAGCCGTAACATCGTCGAAAAACTGGCAATACGAACAAGAGCAAAGCTGGGGCTCAATGCAAGAAGTTGGGGAGTATATTTGGGAGATGGTAGTATCGAGAGTTTTGCTCCGGACAAAGCGGTACCATTAAAGCTTGCTGCCGGTATGTGGGCAGCTGATCCGTTTCTCTTCCGATGGCAGGAAAAGGATTACATTTTCTTCGAGTGTTTCCCGGATAATAGCAAGAACGCTTGGATATCCGTAGCCTGCCTGTCCGGAAACGACGTTGAATTTCTCGGAACCTGCCTGCGCACCAGTTATCATCTTTCCTATCCGTTCGTGTTTAACGACGGTACGGACATTTACATGATTCCTGAAACCCACCAGACAGACCGGGTGGAGATATGGCGCTGCACGCAATTTCCGCTGAGATGGGAACTCCACTCAACAGCACTGGAAGGCAAAAGCCCTGCAGACACGACAATGTTCAAGGTTAAAGGAAAATGGTGGCTGCTCACGTCCCTCTCGGATCATCATACTTTTATGGATCACTCCAGTGAACTTTATGCTTTTTCTGTTGATGGACCAGCTCTGAAAACGGTGATCCCTCACAAACGCAACCCGGTCATCATCGGAAGTGATGTCGCGCGGAATGGCGGCCGGGTTCATATATTAGGTGATCGAATTTTGCGTCCATCTCAATGTAATTCCCACGGGATTTACGGTTATGGCCTAAACATCCAGGAAATCACCAAACTTGATGAAGAAGAATATTTGGAAGAAACTATAAAGCTAATCAGGCCCGACTTCATGGTCGGTATTGTGGGATGTCATCATATAGATACTCTCGGAAACAGGTTTGTGATAGATCTTTGCAAGAGTAAATAATCTTGGTTTGGGCTCGGAGCCATCTCCATTTCCCCAAAATGGCATGACCTCCTTACGCTATATCAATGAGTAAGTGAGTATTAGATCTAATTTTAATAATTATTGTTAAGGGTACAATATCTCCCTTTAAGTACTATTAATTATTGACGCAAAACATTTATACTATAGTTTATTTGTATACAGGGAATCAGAGAGTAAATAAAAAACAGAAAGCAGACAGTAACCGCTGTCTTTATTGCGTATAAATTCTGAATATCCTGAATAAAAACACTGCTTTGCTTGGGGTTTGCATTTTTTGGCACGTAGCAGGCTAGCTGCGATTCAAAAGGATTTCCGGCGCGACGCGTTTGGACAAGCCGAAACTATGGGATGGGTTGGGGTCAGCATTATGTCCTACATTACAGAACCGCTGATAGAACAGCGGACCGAAAAAATGCCGGCAAAACACCGGATGTCCTATGATGTAATCAAGAGGACTCTTGATGTTACGTTCGCCACCGTCGCGCTAATTTTTCTCTTTCCGTTACTCATTTGCATTATATGCACATTAGTTTTAACCGACGGCTTTCCAGTAATATATAAACAACGTAGAATCGGCCTTAATGGTAAAGAGTTTACTTGTTTAAAATTTCGCTCAATGGCGAAGGACGCCGATGTGCGCCTGGTTACACTTTTGGCGCAATGTCCCGATTCACTTCGTGAGTGGGCTGAAACTCAAAAACTGAAAACCGATCCTAGAATCCATCGAATTGGCCGATTCTTGCGCATCTCAAGTTTGGACGAACTCCCCCAATTCATCAATGTCCTGCGTGGGGAAATGAGCATTGTAGGACCTCGCCCTATAGTAATGGACGAAATCTATAGATATGGCGATTCCTATCGATACTACGCAGCAATGAAGCCAGGAATAACCGGTCTTTGGCAGGTCAGCGGCCGAAGTGATGCTGGCTACGACACTAGAGTGAAACTGGATACGGATTACTTTAAATCTCGCTCCGTGTGGGTGGATCTTAAAATCATGGCACGTACAGCGTCAGTCGTGCTGTTAGCGAAAGGTAGTTGCTGAATAATAGATAGCTTAATCAATATTGCGATTGGTGTGAACGGATGCAACTCTTGTCTGGGTTACTCATGCCCCATCTCCTTCAATCCTTCTGTCCCTCAAAGACGGTCCACACCAGGATCGCGAATGCGTTGTGGGTCGAATACGGTGGAGCACCGTGGGACATGCCCCCCGATTGGGAGCCCGAGAGAAGCTGGGCATCTAGGTTGGAATTAAATCTTATTCCAAATCTTGGCCCGATGTCCGTTGCGATTTTGCGTGAATGGCTTTCTGCGGGGGACGACGAGCCTGAGGGCTCGTTGGAGCGGTCGTGACGAAACAAGCAGTATTACATCATGCGCCAGATGATAAGCCAGAATACTACACAAAGAAAGAGAGCTGCCCAACGGATAAGATACTTCTCTTCCACTAGGTCAACAAATGACTTTGTCGGGCGTTCACTCGAGGTTTCTAGATCTTGAGAAGTATTTTTCATCGATCTCTTAACGATTGTTTTCAAATCTGAGGTCAACCCTAACCTTGAATTTGGACCAAAGATAGTCCGGCAGATTTAGCGCTGCTTTAGATCAATTAAAAATTTAATCAAAAAGTATGAATAAATGACTATTGCGAGCTTCTGAAATTGCGGTTTTTGGCATTTGAAAAATCAGATCGCCCGCTCGATAGGCCGCGACTCCGGAACTAGGAAATGCTTTGGATCAGCGTTAGGCAATTTTCTGTTCATCAAACAATCAGTGTAAAGAGCGATCAATTCACTGCACCAACTATTTGGTGTATTTGCCAATCCGGGAGAAAGCGCGAAGGCGGCCTTGCTCATGCTTTTCACGTCACTGTTGTTATCAAGTGCAGCAAATGCGTTTGCAAGGCTCTCTGCAGTCGGCTCTTCAGCAACAATTCCACATCCCAATTCCTGGGCCTCATTAGCTATGAAGGCAGATTTGAAAGCAACAATCGGAACACCGCTTTGAAGACTCTCGTGGGCGACAAGACCAAATGGTTCCGGTAATCTGCTTGGCATGACAACAAACCTTGCTTCTTGCAAAAGTTTGCTTATCTCATCATGGGTTTTCCAACCCTCGCAGATGACCTCAGGATAGCGTCGGGTAAGTTCTTCCCGAAATGCCCCATCACCAATAATCCTTAGCCTCCGGCCGATTATCCGTGCGGCTTCAGCCGCAATGTCTGCACCTTTTTCGAATTCCAGCCGTCCAATAAAGAATATATCACTGTTACTTTCAGCAGTTATACGCTTCCGCACAAATGGCTTAACCGGGTTGAGAACGGTTCGTATCTGTCTTGAAGGTATTCCGCCGCGCTCAAGCCAGTTGTTCATCATCGGGTGAATGGAGGCGATCGTGCAGTTTGAATTGGCCATATCCAGAAGCCGCGTACGTAACCAGGAACGAGCAAAGCGCCATAATTTGTCTGCATAACGGCGTTTGTCACAGTTTGATGCCAGACATTGTCTGCTTAATGGCGTCAACGAACAAACAGTATTTGTATTGAAATTGGCATAGCTTCCATTGGGACATACCAAAGTGAAATCATGAGCCGATATTACCAGACGATCCTGGACTGGCCTGAGTGCCGAGAATATTGAAGGCGACAGAATCTGTGCCCAAGCATGGACATGGTATACCGTTCCCGGTGTGTCTTTTTCAGTAATATAGTGTTTTATTGCTTCGTAAGCTGCCCTGTTATAAGCGCCATCTATGATGCGTTTGTGGACGGGCAATTTTAGTAGTGGCTGGCTTCCTAGTCCGGCTATCTCGACATTCTCGCCCTTTAAAGGAAAACCAATTCCTGAATCGCCGGCGAGAAATGTGACCGGAATGCCTGCTTCTTGAAGAAGCTTTCCTGAAAGTAGTGCCAAGGCAGCAGCACCACCACTGGCCACTGCTTCGTCGTTGATTATTACAACACGCTCCAACATCGCTGCTACGCCGTCAACTTGGGCGCAAGGAATTGGAACTGGCTTGGGTTGGCGGCTTCAATGCAAGCACGAGCGCGCCTGTTCTACCTCGTACCTCAGACAATCCCGGCACTTGTGCGATAGTATCCAACTTGAGTTGGGTATTCCGGCGGTCAAATTCCTTGTGAATAAGCTGGCTGATTTTTTCTTTGAACACTTCCTTGCTGAAGCGCAGTGAATGTGCACGAATTTGGGAAGGATTAAAATTGCCCTCCGTCTGTTCGAACTGCTCGACACAATCAATTAAAGCTTCGACTGTTTGTTCGGGAAAGAGCCTACCTGAGATACCGTCAATTACCGTATCAACCGCTCCACCCCTTCCATAGGCGAGCACCGGCCTACCGCTAGCCATCACCTCAACAGGCACGATACCGAAATCTTCTTCTCCTGGAAAAATCAGAGCCTTGCACCGCGCCATATGACTTTTTAACGACGAGAACGGCTGATGATCCAGAAATGTAACAGTTGGTCCTGCCTTGCTTTTCAGTAAGGCCATCTCTTCGCCTGTGCCTATCACAACAAGCTTTTTGTTCATCCGAGTGAAAGCTTCAACAGCAAGGTCAACACGCTTGTAGGCTACCAATTGCCCTGCACAGAGGTAGAAGTCATCCACGTTATCCGAGATGGCAAACTCGTCGACCGACACTGGCGGATGAATAACAGCGGCGTCTCGCCGATAATACCTTTGAATGCGATTGGCGATATGACGCGAATTTGCGATGAAGCAGTCAACTCGAGCACTGGTGGATACATCCCATTGCCGGAGCCACGATGCTATCACCGGCATCGATAAGCGTTTCATAAAACCGGCACTCGCACGATAAAAAAAGTAATGATCCCAAATATATCGCATTGGTGAATGACAGTAACAAACGTGCAATGCATCAGGCTTGGGAATGATCCCTTTTGCTGGACCGGATTCACTTGAGATAATTAAATCATAGGCGGTTAGATCCATGCTTTCCAAAGCCATCGGCATCAAAGGAAGAAGCATCTGATAGTGTTTTTTTGCACCAGGGATTTTTTGCAGAAAGGACGTAGTAATTTTGTGGCTCTTTAAACGGCCCTTGATGGCATCCGGATCATAGACAAGTGTAAAAATATCCGCGTCCGGGTACAGTTCGCTCAGTGCTTCGAGGACCTTCTCGCCACCTCGCATCGATAAAAGCCAATAATGAACTATCGCTACTTTCACAACAACGCCCCTCGCCCATGACATCGCATGCGCTTATAAAAGCGCATGGCGTGCTCAGGTCTTGATTATTTGGTTTGGATTCTTTGGGACCGGTGAAAAGCAGTGCTACGCCGAAATTCTACATTCAATTCACTTTAGAATTCCGGCGTAGGTCCCCCACTGACTGTCCGCTTGCTCCCACACACGCTTGATTTTTTTATCTTGTTTTCATGCGTTTAAACTTGCGACCACATGGATGAAGCTAAATCGCTGCCCGTTACGCAAGCGTGACTCAAGTGCCGTTTTCAACGTTTTCTACAAAATCAGCGCTAATTATTAAGATTGTACGGAATTTGGATAAGGTACGAAAACATATAACTAAATCTTAAGTTTGAGCCACTGGCTGGTTTCGTTAAGCGTCCAGTCGGAAAAATAAACGCCGTGTTGGTTCGCTTTTTCCGCCTGACGTTGCCCTATCAAGGTCTCCAACAGTAACGTCGCATCGTGTCGTTTTATATTATACATATGTAACTTCAGACGCTCGGCAGCGTCCGCGATTTCAATTGACGCATCAAATATTCGTCGCCAAGTTCGTTCCTTAAAGAAGATAGAATTCGCCGTAGCGCGAACATAAAGTTGTTCTTCTGATGTAAAGGCTCCAGCTGTTCTGGCGCGTTCCAGCGTAGCGTCAATGGCCACCATTGCTTCGCTGAAAGCAATATAGCCAAATTCTGCTGGTGCGTGCACCTGCGCTACTGCCGCATCATCCTCCAGCCCGCCAAATGCGTAGCGTTCGAAAACGTTGCCTATGCCGATCATACCGAAGGGATAACATTCGGCAGCACGCAGAGCACCCATACTGGCAGCACCATAGATGGTTACACCTTTAGATAACGCGTACAGTATTTCTTTATGCCATACAGCGGCGACATCCTCAAAGCGCCCGTCAACAAGGCCAATCTCGCGAAAACCTTCGTCAACAGCACGGGTAATATCACCGCATTTGGCGGGGCCACGACAGGTCAATTCGTGCGCAGGCAGGAAGACATCTTCTCCACTGCGCAGCGGCACAAATTCTGTTCGAGAAAGGCTGGGGCCGGCAAAAAGAATCTTCATAGCAGAGTTTTACTGATGCAGCATTGCATTGAGCGCCCTCCCACCAAATCGGTGTTTGCGAACCCCTGCCGGGCTTTCCAATTGATTGATCAGCACACGACAAACAGAGAAGCCGTATTCTTCACCGCCAAGCGGAACCGCAATTACGCTGCTTATGCCACGCAGACGTAGAGGCTTGAGATAGGCCTCAAGACTAGCGCGGGCGAAAGCTGGAGGCTCTTCAAAAATGAAGCCTCTTTCCGGTTTAGCATTGATATAGACTGCCAGATCAGGCGCAAGACGTTCCGAATACTCAGACGGATCGAAATCATCGCGCGCGCCCGAAATATTAGTGATACGAGTTTGTGCCGCCTCAGTGATTGCGCGCATTGCTGCAACACGAGGCGAAAGATGGCAGCCATACCCCGCTGCAAGATCAAAATGCAGGTAAGTACCATGCCGCGTCGCGGGACTGATGGTCGCCATAAACACCGGTAACGCAATATCGGAACTCGCATTGAACAGCCTTAGTACAAAGCCTGCACTGGTGATACGTTCAGCTAGCCAATCTATATTGTCATCAGAGAACACGCTCGGATCGACACAACGCGCCTGAACACTTGCATCGCGTTGAAAACGCCATATCTCAGTTGCATCGCGCTCCACTCGCTCGCATAAGCCATGAATTACGGCCTCCAACAAGCAGTTACCGGATGCCAGGCCATCGGTCGATTGGCTATAGTGCCAGTCCTGTCGTTGGGTAGTGAAATCAAGTGTTACGACTTCGCGAGGAACATATACTGGTATTCGCTTGAGAAGATCGAAGCCCTCCAACCAGTCTATGGCCTCATCATCCTCCGGTTCTTCAGCACCACGCATTAAAAGCATACGCCCATCTAAAACCGCATATCCTTGGTTGCAAAGTTGAGCCCTGGTGGCATTGACTGAAGGAACGGAAATATCTTCGGCGATAGCAATCTCGGCTGCCTCCATCACAGCAGAAGCGCGCGCATGGGCTGCGGCAACGCCCTTACCCTGGCTGACTGCCAACGTCCTGCTATTTGGACGCACGGCCATCCAAACCGGAATTCCTATGCAATCAAGACCCGTTACATCAGCTAGCCGAACAATGCCAAAACGAGAAAAATGCGGACGTAATCGTTCAACGGTTACGTCCGCATTGTGCAGTCTTACAGACGACTGATCAGTATTACTTGCAGCTAGACGAAGTTTTTCTTCATCCGCCACCAGCCTTTCAAACACCGAAATCCCAGTCAGTGATTTCATTCGTACTCCACGCCCAGCACTCACGAGCTACTGATGACTGAGCGCCGCTGTTTAGTTTGATGTTTGGATAGGAACATTCTTTTCTGAGCCGAATGAGAATGCCCGATCTGATACGTCACTCCTCCCGCTAAAAGAAAATGCTCTATCTGACGGGTTGCTTCTTCCATCGCACGAGAATGCCCTGTCGGATGCATCACTGCGACCGTCAAAGGAAAAGGCCCGTTCAGACGGATCACTACGAGTTTCGGCAGAGAATTTGTTGTCGCCCATCAAATCGCTGATGGATGACAGAAACTCACATCCTGCTGTTCCGAGTGATTCCAGAAGGTCTCGATCAAGACATTCAACGCTGTTTGTGTCAGCGTTTACAAGCCACAACTTATCGACTTCTGGTTGATCTATAATGTAAAACTTTGCCATGCGAATAACCTTTCTATGAAGGAGAGCTCACGTGGCAACCGTATGACGATTCTTTAATAGATCAAGAAGAAGAGTACTGTATGGCCTATGTCTGCTTACTTTTGATGGGACGTAGGATCAACAATAAATGATTGGGACACAGCCTCAGATCGACTGTTTGTCGCGATCGCGATACTGACGCCCTTTAATGTCGTAATCCCATTGGCGCGGGCTCTTTCGAGGATTTCTACAAATCCCGCATCTGCTGCTTGTGATTTAGCGAGGATTTCCTCCGTTAAGGGCTCAACGCTACGGTTATCCAAGTCAACCAACCACAGCTCTTTGCTATCCGTTTCCCCGATGATGAAGTACTTAGCCATTAATCATTATCCCCACTTGCATTAATCTTATTACTGGAAACCCGCTTCCCGCAGCGAATTTTCATATCTTTGCCGCTGTTCCGGCAGGCGTACACCAAGACCTTTGATCCAATCATCTATGCGAAAAGTTGGATTATCCTCCATTGCTTGTTTCTTATACTCACAAGCCTTCTCTTTTTCACCCTTCATCGCATAACAAGCAGCCAGCAATCTAGCAGCAGCACGAGGGTTTTGCATTTGCTCGAGGAGGTCAACTGCCTCAGAATGACGTTCAAGATTATGGAGTGCTCCGCCTCCTACCCAATAATAATAATCCGGTGCCAGCGGATTGTGGGCTATGGCTTGCTGTATCTTCTCAAGTGCCTGATCCAGCCACCCATAATGCGTAAGTGCGTCTGAATAATCGGCCAGCAAATCCGCATGTTGCGGATTGATCGATTCGCCTTGATCAAAATACTGAAGACTGTCTTCAAACTTACCGAGATACATGCTGATGGTGCCCAATTCGCGTAAGGGCCGCTCATCGTCGGGATCCGCAGGCGCAGCTCGCTTGGCGATTTGCTCTCCCTCTAAAAGAATGCCTTTCTCACTGCGCGAAAGCATCAACCATTCTTTTTGCATCGTCCGTGCAATACCGCTCAGCGCCGGCACAAAATCTGGCGAAGCAGTCAAGGCATTCTTGAACGACTGACGTGCTTGGCGCAGCTTTGGCAAATCAAATTTGTCGATTTCGCGTTTGCCCATAAGATACCAGTAATAGGCATTTGGATCTTGCTCGAGCTTATTGTAGCGATCGAGTTCAGACTTCTCGATAACAGACACAACAGAAAGAATGATCCGGATAGAGAGCTGACGATATTGCTGTTCAGGCAGCACATAGTCGAATTTTTGTTTTTCAGCCCAGACAATCTCTTGAGTTTCAGTGTCTATGAGCTTCACGGAGAGGAAACAAAAACCGTCACGCCTGACTATTTTACTGTCTACGGCATAATGAACACCGAATTGCTCCTTTAGGCCATCAAATCCATCGACCGGAGCATCTGTGACTATGCGTCGTGATGTATAGGGAGCGACAACCGAAAGAGTGCGCAATCGGCAAAGACCGATCGTTATGTCATCGACCAGCGACGCGGCGAGCTGTTCCATTGGATCAGAGGCATTATGTGGAAGATAAAGCACCATGATCCTCGGCAGACCAACCTGTCTGTTTTGTTCGATCTGAGATGCCGCCCTCATCGCATAAGGTGTCTGGATCTCCATACGGGTTGTAATGGGGAGCGCAGGTTGTGTTATTATCAAACCGCGTGTCGTGGCCGGGGAAAGCTTCGGCAGTAACTGCTGATAAAGCTCTATAGTCTCTTCTTCCGGATCAACATCAAGGTCATCGCGGAGCTTTTTTGCACATTCCCGGAATGTCCGTTCAACTTTGGCAATCAAGCCAAGTTGCGATGCCGTTTGCATTAGAGCGCGATAGCCAACTTCCTGATAGGGGTCTATTTCTACCAATTTACGTGCGCATTGCCGCTTTTCATCAATACTCACACCCACTGGCCGATCAATCATGCGAAGCAGCATCGTCGTCAGATCATCGCGTAGCTTTACGCGCTTGACATCCAACCATTCGTCAAAATCCGAAGCTTGAGGCTCGTTCTGTGCGAGGAGATCACCAGTATAAAGCTCGGTCATTCGCATGAGCGACTCGATATCGCCCTTTCGTTCCAGCTCGATATATTCAAGCAGATCGATACGAAGAAGTTCCGCTTTTACTTGAGAGAGGTTAAGATAGACATAAGTTGCATCGCCCTGAATAAGGCTTAATCCATATTGGTCTTGAAACTTGCGGATGCGAGCCAAGCTCTGCCGCAAGTTCATAGAGGCATGCGATTGATCTGTATCGGACCAGAGGATTTGCGAAAGCTTGCCGCGAGAAACTGAATGATTGGCATTCTCAAGCAGAAGATAAACGATGATTCGAAGAAAATTCGCAGGAACACGGGGAACGAGTTGCCCGCCCAGACTTACAGTTGCTTCTCCAAAAACCGCAATCTTCATTCCGAATAAACCCCGGATTTATCTAAATGTTTTCTTCCCGATATCGATCTGCCACGCTCACCAGTCACAATCTTACGTCAAGTCCAACCTGCCCTCCACAAAAAGACCAAGGTAAAACTATAATAAATTTGTACTAATACTGTCTTTGAAGAAAATCTCGACGAAGAGGACGGCAACACGGAATGTTCCGTTCTTGTTCGTTTTTTATAAGATAAATTCGTTTTAAGTCTCGACTATCCGAAAAATATCGACTTTACGCAAGAGGGATGATGTTCTTTTGAAAGAAATGTGGAAAAATTGATCAATATTGGGCTGAAAAAAATATTTGATGAATTGAACGTATTTTTTGCTTACCAATAATTGTGTACATTACTATAGATCGCTGTGATAGGACGAAACGCGCACCAAAACAGCCTCTACAAAATCTAACTGACTATCAAGGAATGTAATTCGCTTTTCGTAAGCTTTGATTACACTTGTTAAGTTTTCCAAGCGATCCTCATATGATCCAGGATGGATTACGCCAGCCATCGCATCCAAGGTTAGCGCGGCATCTGCAGATGTCTCTGTAAAACGCTGGTTGAGACCATACTTTTCCATCTGCAGTTCATCCTTTACCGCCAAAAGTGTGGTAAGAATCCGCTTTAACCGCGCCCTATCCGTTTCTCGATCCCTCTCAGGGCTTCTGATGTTAAACCCGAACACTGGTGCGCCTCCCGTCTGGCTGATCCCTCTCGTCCATTAAATCCGATGGCAGTTGGTACTTGCGAAGGCTGTCGTTGCCTGCAGACATAATCAGTGTAAGCACTTTTCGTAACGGCTCATCATAGAAGCGCCAAGCAACCCAAGATAATGCCAAAATCATTGTGATACTCACGCACGCGATAATATTGATATTCCAATCTGAAAGCAGCGTCTGACTAAGACCCGACATCATTAAAAGAATGGGAAAATGGAGCACGTAAACAGGATAAGACAAACTGCCCAACAAATATCCTGCACTTGTTCTGCTCGTTTTTCTAATGCCGCAAATCATGATGAGTGGAAGACATATGCTGATCAGAAACAAATCTACCCATTGAAAATTCTGACCTGACAAATCCGCTGGGATGGCAAACAAGCCAATCAATATTGTCGAAAAGGCAATGCCGGTTTGATGCGACGTGATCTTGGGCAGCCGCTGCTTTTCGCGATGTAAGATTACGCCTAGAGGAAATCCAAAGCATACCCGAGCCAAGCCACCCCAGAAGGTTGAGCTATCGTATCCCATGTTAAATGTATGGCTTTGACTAGCCAAAAACACCAAAGAAGCCAGACTCAACAGTGCGATTAAAATCAAGGCGCCAGTCCGAAGCCAAATTCCAAAGAGCGCCCATGAAAGATTGATAAGCAACTCAAAAAAGAGAGACCAAAGCGGGCCGTTTGCGGGGAACAAATCACCCGATGACACTCCACCTGCCAGAGATGGAACCATCGCGATATTAAGAGCTCCTGCCATCAACACGGCGCCTAAAGAACCAACTTTTTCAGGGAAAAGCCACCATTTCAAAAGTAGTACCAAAAAGCCAACACTCGCACCTAATAGTACCAATGGGTAAAGCCTGATGACGCGGTTTATAATAAATGATCTAAACGATAAGTGAGTCTGAAGGGCCTTTTCATAGGTATGAGCAATCACAAACCCGCTAAGCACAAAAAAGAAATCTACTGCGAGATAACCTCTTGGAACAATGGTCGGAATCATACCAAACTGCGATAAATGAAATCCGACGACAACAAATGCCGCTACCCCCCTCATAGCATCAAGCATGTCGTATCGTTGTGCGCTCATCGCATTTCCCACATTCCTGCTGCTCGGCAATTTCATCACTTTTGAATGCCGGGCGATGCTGTAAGCAGTTATAGGCGCAGCGCCCTATGCCTGTCGTGTTAACAATTGGAACTAGGGTGAGGAGATCGGTCGGACAGCAATTATCTTGCACCATTCTTCAAGCTATCTACTCACGAGGCGACCGTCCCTCATCAGTCAGCTAACGTTGAGCAAGAGTTCACAGTCTTCTCATTTTTGAAGCGAGCATCAAACCAGTCGGGAATACCTTGCTCGGCGACGGGCACAATGTTCTCGTGATCAAGGTCGGGACTGCGTCGATAATCTACTTGGACTTCCTGGTTGCACAGGTCCTTTGCTACGCTTCGCGTCAACGCAGCAGGAACAGCTGTATCCTTGTCACCTTGAAAGAAAAGAAATGGTACTTTTTTTGCAGGGAGGAATGCATCATTCTGTTCAAGCCTCACACGCCATGGCTCTCCCTTTTTAAGCCCCGCCTGATTGGCGTAAACGGTTGTTAAGGTCCCGTTAGTTGCTTCTGCAATTGCCCAGCATCCGGCGCTGAGCTGCGTGAGCATCTCAAGGCCTTCCGTTGACAACACATCACGCAGCTTTAGTTCTGGATGACCAACGCTTAGGCCCGCCATGCGCATGATATAATAACCGCCTGTGATCGTTGTGGTGAGGTCATATTCAGTCAAGTCCCAATGCCGCGATGCAGGAGCAATTCCAACTACACCGAGCAGATCAAGCTCAGGAGCATAACTTTCCTGCAGGTGAGAAACCCAGAGCGAGGTTTGTCCACCTTGTGACCACCCATAGGTAGTGAATCGTGTTTCAGCATTACTATCTGGAAACTTTACGGCTGCTCGCACTGCATCAAGTGACGCATAGGCTTGGGCTGGGCCATTTAAATAAGCTGTTTCGCCGGGAGTGCCAAGTCCTTGATAATCGCTTCCTACGACAACGTAGCCTCGCTTGAGTAACTCCGTGACTGCCGGGATGCGAGTCCAGTTTTCCGACGACAAATTATTTCTCGACGGCGCACAACTATCTTCGGTTCCAGAAGTCTCATGGTTCCAAAGTGCCAAAGGCCTCGCTTTGCCAGATTTTGCGACAGGAATGTAAATTTCACCTGAAACGTAGACGAGTTGCCCGCCCACGCCTTCGGTCACGTATATTATGTTCCACCCAGTCGAGCCCTCAGGCGCATCCGTACGACGCTGTACCCAATAAATATCGCCACGCTTGGCTCCATCGTCGACTTTTGCAGGGACATCCCAAAAGGCCGACCCGGTTGGACCATTTCGAACTCCCGCCAACGATTCTGCATTTGCGGCGCCGACTAACAACGGCGTCACCAAGGCCAGCACTCCCATGGCAAGACGATAGCGTCTAAAGAATTTCATGTGCTGCTCCTCTCGAATAATGAACAGCACAAAATGTGTATCGGCGATGCTAACTACACAAATGAATTGTCAGCGGCACCAAATAACCAGTTGGATATAAATTAAACTCTATCCCACTGACATCGCCCTTGCGGTAAGGGCTATTGCTTCTGCCCTGACAGGCAAAATTCTTCTCGTGCGAGAATCAACTCATACATCTTCGGTAATCTTTTCGTCGATGAGGTCGGTTATCAATCTCTTTAACAAGTCTTCTAGTTCCTTGTCGAAGTTCTGTCCCAATGCCTCCAATTCGATTACCTGGCGCATTATCTGCACGCCAGCCACCAATGATAAAAGCATAGCAGCTCGTTGCGGCGCATCTGCACCAGAAAGTGCGTCTGTCACATTTTTCTGATGATGACCTTCAATAACATCTCGAGCAGCTTGAACCGCTCGTTCATTTGAGACGGATCGTAGCATGATCAAGAAGCCATCAAGTGCAGTTGCGCCTGGCCTCGTGACTTGGAGCAAAGCTTTGCTGATAAGCTCAACGCGATTAGACGAATGAAGCGTTTCCGGTGTGGCAATAATTGGTTTTTTGTTTGCCAGCGCCAACACTTCCGCAAACAATTCTTCCTTTGAACCGAAATAGCGATTGATAAGCATTGCAGTAACGCCTGCACCTTTCGCAATCTCCCGAACCCCGGCTCCATCGTAACCTGAAGTGACAAACGCTTTGCGAGCCGATTCAAGAATCGCGGCCCGGGTAGCAGCGGCATCGCGGCGTCGAAAAAATGAACATTCTGACATCAAAACTCCATAATCTACAACTGTAGACTTATTATGATTATTAATGTATACACCCGTAGACTCAATATCGCAAATGCAACCCGATAAACCAAACCTGGAGCCACTATGACCGAGGCCTGTGCCCATTCTGACCAATGGCAATTTTTTAGAACTTGGCTGTCTGACCCATTCCGAGTGGCAGCGATTGCACCGTCTGGTCAATCCCTTGGACGCTTGATTACGAGCGAGATCGATGTAAATCACGCGCCTGTACTCGAACTCGGGCCCGGCACCGGTGTGTTTACACGGGCGCTTTTGAGCCGCGGGTTACGAGAGACCGATCTCATACTTGTCGAATACGGGACAGAATTCTCCAACGTTTTGCAACAACGTTTCCCAAATGCTTTTATTCTCAACCTAGATGCAGCTCGATTGACCGATTGCAAACTGCCCGTTTCATCCGGTATTGGCGCAGTTGTGAGCGGATTGCCGCTACTGTCGATGTCACCGCGTAAAGTGATGTCGATCCTTCGAGGTGCTTTTTCTCATATCCGAAGCGGCGGCAGCTTCTATCAGTTTACCTATGGTCCACGATGTCCTGTGCCACGAACCATTCTCGATAGATTAGGGCTGAAAGCCACTCGTATTGGCGGGACTGTTCGAAATCTTCCCCCAGCGTCAGTCTATCGTATCAGCAGGCGCCGGAACGTTATAAATCCACTTATGTTTACGTCACCCGTATAAAGTATAGTTAGCGTCGCAGGGAAAAATCATGCCGGAAATAGTACTCGTAACAGGCGGCACAGGCTTCGTCGCCCAATGGTGCATCATAGAACTTTTACGGTGCGGTTATCACGTTCGCACGACGCTCCGGGATTTAAAGCGATCCGAAGAGGTATGTGGAGCTATTGAGCCTTTTGTTGAGAACTCAAGCAAACTCTCATTTGTGGTTGCGGATCTTCTGGATGACCGGGGTTGGAACGAGGCCATGGAAGGTTGCACGTACGTTATGCACGTCGCTTCACCGTTGAGTGGCGGCAATCCGGCTGACAGGAATTCATATGTCAAACCTGCTCGTGATGGGACATTGCGCGTCTTGCGTGCTGCAGTGAATGCAGGTGTGAAACGCGTTGTCATGACTTCGGCAGCCGCTACCGCTCGCCCGCCTCTCACTTCCAAACGTATCAGCGACGAAACCGTCTGGGCTGATCCTGATGATCCTCAGTTTGACGCGTACCGAGTATCCAAAATTCTTGCCGAACGCGCGGCGTGGGAGTTCATGAATGAACACCGCAGAACGACTGAGTTTACTACTGTTTTGCCTGGTGCCGTGTTTGGGCCGGTTCTCGCACCTCATAATCTGGGTTCAGTTAAAATCATACAGGATCTCTTGAATGGCTTTCCACGAGTTATACCGAAACTCGGATTTTGGATCGTCGATGTGCGCGACCTTGCGGATATACATGTACGGGCAATGATCTCAAAAGATGCTGCTGGAGAGCGCTTCATCGCGGCAGGAAACTTCATGTGGATGGATGAGATTGCTGGCGTATTGCGCTCCGGATTGGGCATTAAAGGCAAGAAGGTCCCCACCCGCCAGCTACCGGAATTTCTCGTCAAAATTCTTTTGCCCTTTCTACCTAACCTCAAGCCACTTGCCCCGCTTATCGGACATAAGTTTCTCCTGACCACACAAAAGGTTCGCAAAGTACTTGGATTCAACCCTCGTCCGCACCGGGACACAATCATAGATTGCGCGAATAGTTTGAACGGATCGTCTGCAAGCGCATCGTGATGACAATCACCACAGCGGTCTGAATGCCAATAAAAGAGAAAACTCCAATACCCGAGATTTAAAGAATACCATTTCTGTAGTGATTAGATAATCGCGCTTAGGCTTCCCGTAACTCGATTTACGGAAAGCTTGATCATGAGCAAACGCCAAGAGCAGCTGAAACTCGGAGCCTTTCTCTACCCGACTGGACATCATATCGCTGCATGGCGCCATCCAGAAGCACAGGCAGATGCAGGATCGAATTTTGCACATTATGCAGAGCTTGCGCGCATAGCTGAAGAAGCAAAATTCGACCTGATTTTTATGGCGGATGGTGTAGGAACACGCGGTACCGACACGGAAGCGCTGAGCCGCACTGCTCAACGTTATGTAGCTCAATTTGAACCGCTTACATTGTTATCGGCACTGGCTGCACTGACCAAGAAAATCGGCTTCGTCGCCACCGCTTCCACTACCTATAACGAGCCCTATCACATAGCTCGGAAGTTTGCGTCTCTCGATCACATTAGCGGCGGCCGGGCAGGATGGAATCTCGTGACATCTTCAAGCGAGAACGAGGCTCATAACTTTAATCGTGATCATCACGTCGCTCATGCAGACCGTTATGAGCGAGCAGAGGAGTTTGCTGATGTTGTCGTCGGCCTTTGGGATACGTGGGAGATTGATGCGTTCGTCAGAAACAAGGAAAGCGGCATTTTCTATGATCCGTCGAAGCAGCATTTGCTCAATCATCATGGCAAACATTTCAAAGTCCGGGGCCCGTTGAATGTATCGCGGGCACCGCAGGGACATCCCGTCATTGTTCAGGCCGGCTCGTCTGAACCCGGGCGCAATTTGGCCGCCCGTACCGCAGAGGTAATCTTTACTGCGCATCAGGACATCAACGACGCACGTGCTTTCTATAGCGATGTCAAAAGCAGACTAACAAGATACGGTCGTTCTGCTGATGATTTGAAGATTATGCCTGGCATTTTCCCGGTTGTCGGCAAGACACAGTCGGAAGCTGAAGAAAAATTCCAGCAGATTCAAGAGTTGATCCACCCGGCTGTTGGCCTGTCGCTGCTTAATGGGATGGCGGGAGATGTTGACCTTTCACAATATCCGCTCGACGGCCCATTGCCGGATGTCACCGAAACCAACGGCAGCAAGAGCCGGCAGAAATTGATGATTGAACTTGCTCGACGCGAGAACCTAACCATTCGGCAACTCTATTTGCGGGTCGCTGGCGCGCGAGGCCATTGGCAGGTGGTCGGAACTGCCTCGACGATCGTTGATCAAATGGAAGACTGGTTCAATACAGGAGCTGCAGACGGTTTCAATGTCATGCCCCCGCATTTGCCAGTTGGGCTTACCGATTTTGTTGAACATGTCCTTCCTGAACTTCGCAAGCGCGGTCTGTTCCGCAATGAATACGAAGGGAACACGCTTCGCAATCATCTCGGGCTGCGGGAGCCTCAGCACCCAGCACGCCAGGCTGTGGCAGCTGAATAGTATCAAGAGCGAGGTAGCACCGTGCCAAATCAGAAGCATGTACACATCAAGGACGTGACCCGGCGTTTTCAGGTCAACGGAAATACAATTACTGCCCTCGATAGCGTCAGCCTAGATATAGCCGAGGGAGAGTTCGTTACAATTGTGGGGGCCAGTGGTTGTGGCAAATCCACTCTTCTCCGGCTGGGCGCAGGTCTTGACACTGGACACAATGGGAATATCGAACATGCCGGAAAGGTAGTTAAGGGTCCATCGTTGGATCGGGGTATCGTGTTCCAAGAGCCTAGGCTTTTCCCGTGGCTGACCGTCGAGCGCAATGTTGCACTTGGATTGCAGAATTCCGGCTTCACCAAAGATGAGAAGCGCCAGCTAGTAACGGACCAGATCGAATTGGTCGGATTGGCTGGCTTTGAAAAAGCATATCCACACCAGCTTTCCGGTGGCATGGCACAGCGCGCTGGAATTGCGCGAGGCTTGGTGAACCGACCCGACGTGCTTTTTCTTGATGAGCCTTTTGGAGCGCTTGACGCCATTACGAAGGCCCGGCTCCAAGGAGAGCTACAAGACATCTGGGCGAGAGAACAGATTACTATGATTCTCGTAACTCATGATGTCGATGAAGCGGTTTATCTTGGAGATCGAGTCGTTGTGATGTCTCCACGCCCCGGTCGGATCAAAGAGATTGTACCCGTCAATCTGCCACATCCGCGAGAGCGCACTTCGAACCAGCTTGCACATATTCGCAATCATGTTCTCGAAGTTCTCGAAAGCACAACAGCCACCTCCAAAGCTCGGCCAGTGCAAGCAAAGCCAGGCCCGCAAAAGCGCCGCACGACAGCAGCTGTATCGGCTGTGCCAATCGCATTGAATGCGAAAGCGAACCGCCAAACACTCTATTCCTCAACGGAGATTTGACATGACTATCCTCCAATTATCACGGCGGGCTTTGATGGCCGTTTTTACTGCCTCGGTACTGGCTTTGCCAGCTATTGCTGCAGAACCGCTAACGATCCATGTGGGCTATGCCGCTATCGGACTTGATAGCCGTCCTTATTCGGAAGGGACTTCTGCTGCCACTGCTCGCGCTGGCGAATATCTCGAAAAAGAATTTGCCAATGATCCAAATATCAAGATCGAGTGGTTTTTCTTTAAGGGTGCAGGTCCTGCAGTCAATGAAGGGTTTGCCAATGATCAACTAGACTTCGCTTACCAAGGCGACCTCCCCTCTCTCATCGGTCGTGCTAATGGCTTGAAAACCAAGTATCTCTTGGCAAGTGGCGCGCGCAAACCACTTTACCTGGCAGTTGCCAAGGACTCCGGTATCAATTCGGTTACTGATTTGAAGGGCAAAAAGGTAGCCTATCAGCGCGGAACCAATGGGCATCTTGCAGCAATCAAAATTCTGGAGGCAAATGGACTAACAGAAAAGGACCTGCAGGTAACGAACCTCGATAGTGCTGGCACTGTGGCTGCGCTGACCAGTCAGGATATCGACGCTGCCTTCGGTGATACTGCTCTCATTAATCTCGCCGCCCAAGGCAATGCCAAGGTGATCTATACCACTAAAGGCGACGATCCCCGCTTTGGCCGCAATGCCGGTATCGTTGCGCGGGAGGCTTTTATCAATGAGCACCCTGAAATTACACAGCGGGTGGTCGATGCTTTCGTCAAAGCAGCTCAATGGTCTTCGGACGAGCCAAACCGTGCCGCCTTGTTTGAGCTATGGCATAAATCCGGCACTGCGATTCCGATTCTGGAAGATTACTTCAGCAATGATAAACTCGCCTACCGCAACTCCCCGCTGATCGACGATCTGCTGGTTTCTCAGTATCAGAAGCAAGGTATCAAGGCAAAAGAGTTTGGCCTCATCCGCCGCGACGTTAGTACGGATGGCTGGTTTGAGCCCAAATACCTCAAAACTTCGTTGGATAAGTTCGGGCTTCAGAATTTCTGGCAGGCCTATGGTTCGAACGGCAAGCCGCTCGGTTCCTGAGCCCGGCGCGATTGGTTTACGATAACGAATGACATTCTCTGCCGATACAGTTTCATCCGCTTCGGTCAAAAGCCGAAGCGGCAAAAAGTTTTTCACAGCCCGGCGCGCGCGCAGGACTGCGGTAGCTCTCTTTCTGCCAGTCTCTTTGACCCTACTTTGGTGGATTGCATCGGATCGAGGCTGGCTACCCGAACAAATTCTGCCATCGCCGGCCTATGTCTATTCTACAATGATTGAAATGATTGGATCGGGCGAAATCCTTTATCATGCGGGCGTTAGTCTTAGACGTGTTGTGATTGGGTTCATT
Organism: Phyllobacterium sp. YR531; assembly: GCF_000282595.1. Classification (GTDB taxonomy): domain Bacteria; phylum Pseudomonadota; class Alphaproteobacteria; order Rhizobiales; family Rhizobiaceae; genus Phyllobacterium. The sequence goes on along the minus strand of NZ_AKIZ01000022.1, from coordinate 53,642 downwards.
TTCGGAGCTTTAGCTGGTCTTGCGCTCGGCATGGGCATGGGTTTGTCACGACGGGTTGATGATTACGTCCGCCCCCTGTTTCTCGCCTTTGCCCAGATTCCCACCCTTGGGTGGATACCACTGCTGATGCTTATTTTCGGGATCGGGGAAACGCTAAAGATTATTGTGATCGCCAAAGGTGCACTGGTCCCGATGGCAATGAACACTGCAGCGGGAATACGTGCTGTCCCAGCCGATTTTGTGGAAGTCGGCCACGCGCTGCGCTTTAGCCGTTGGCAAACCTTACGTCTTATTGTTCTGCCCGGCGCAGCTCCTGCTATTTTTACCGGTATTCGTTATGGACTGACCCATTCCTGGACAGCGCTTGTTGGTGTGGAATTGCTAGCCTCATCAGAGGGGCTGGGCTACCTCCTTGTATGGGGGCGGCAAATGTTTTGGCTGGATGTGGTGATGGTCGCGATGATCACTATTGGTCTTATCGGCTTTGCCATGGACAAAAGCCTAGATGCCTCCGAAAACTACCTGCAGCGCTGGAAAAAAGAGGGGGCGGATTAATGTCGGTTCAATCTGCACTGAAAACCAGACGAGCAGTAAAAATCCGACGCGGGCTGACAATTCCTATACTGCTCCTCATTATATGGGAAGTATCTAGTCGGACGGGCCTTGTCGATCCGCGATTTTTGCCTTCGCTGGAGAACGTTTTCCTGACAGCAAAGCGTGAACTGATAGACAATAACCTTATAGGTGAACTGAGCATCAGCTTGTCCCGAAACATTGCAGGGTTTTTTATCGGTTCTATCGTCGGCATTGTCTTTGCGACAGTTCTCGCACTATCGCGTACAGCCGATGCACTAATCACTCCAAGTTTCAATGGATTGAAGCAAATATCACTTTTAGCTTGGATTCCGTTGATATCGATCTGGTTTGGCTTTGGCGAACAGGCCAAAATCGTGTTTGTTGCCATCGCCGCCTTTATTCCGGTTGTACTCAATACCTATGAGGGAATGCGCAGCGCACCGCGCGATCTTATCGAAGTCGGGCATGCATTGAGATTCACACCCTTGCAGCGGATCACACGAATATTTCTGCCATCGGCCTTGCCATCCATAGCAACCGGGGTTCATCTGGGCCTGATCTATTCTTGGCTTGCAACCGTTGGGGCAGAATACTTCCTCGCGATAGGTAGGGGAGTTGGAAGCTTGATCATTGCCGGCCGGGAACATTTCGATATGGCGCTGGTCATGGTCGGCGTCTTTATACTCGGCCTTGTCGGATTTGCTCTAAATCGGATAGCTGGCGCTGCCGAAGCCTATTTATTGCGTTGGCGGCGAGTTGTTGAATAAACGCTCTGCAATACTGGAAATAAGGACCCACTCAATGTCCACTGCCAACAAAAGCAAAGTTTCCTCTGGGGGCGGGCCTGCGGATGATCGTATCGGTCAATTGTTACGCGCGCGCTACGGCGCAGATGTCGATTTACCTGACGGCCATAATGCTGGGGATATGTTAGAAACTCTTCTTTCCCATCGCAGCATACGTTTTTACCTGCCGCAACCTGTTCCATCCGCAGCAATTGATCTTGCAATCGCCGCCGCTCAATCCGCGTCGACGTCATCGAACCTGCAAGCATGGAGTGTAGTTACTGTCGAGGATAGTGCGCGTAAGGCGCGGATCAATGCGATAGCTGGTAATCAGAAGCAGATCGATCAGGCGCCTTTGCTCCTTGTCTGGCTTGCTGATCTTTCCCGCGCGCGCCGTATTACAGCCGAACGGAGCGAAACATCGGATGGGCTGGATTATCTGGAGAGTTTTCTTCTTGCCGTAATCGACGCGACGTTAGCAGCACAAAACGCTGTGATCGCCTTTGAATCAATTGGTCTCGGCACTTGTTACATCGGCGCACTGCGCAATGATCCTGCAACAGTTGCCAAGGAATTAAATCTGCCTGACGAAGTATTTTCTGTCTTCGGACTGACTGTTGGCTACCCTGACCTGTCAATCAAGACCGATATTAAACCGCGACTACCGCAATCCATTGTAGTTCACAATGAGCAGTATAAGCGTGACGCGGAATCAGAAGGCCTGTCTGACTACAACGCTGCCTTACGTATCTTCCAAAAAATCCAGCTTATGTCGTCTATTGATTGGACCGAACAAGTGAGCCGGAGAATTGGTACAAAAGAAGCTTTGAAAAAGCGCCACGAGCTTTTGACCGTAATACGAAAACTTGGTTTTGAGCTGAAATAGCTTGAATTGACCCGCGTAGACTAATCGAAATAAGACCTCCTTAATTGTCGAACTATCGTTAGATGAACCCATTTCCGTTCAAGCTGCAGCGATATTGTACTAACGCCTGTTGAAAGATGACTATTATTCTCAATTTTATCTCTGTAATCATCGAATTCGTTGGGATAAAGGAATGGATGTGCTAACTCCGGCATTGTGCCTCGACATGCACACTTGCCTTTCCACAGTTCTTATGCGTGCAATATGATCAGACGTTTCTTTGCCTACTACGCCCCGTACAAGGGTCTTTTTGCGCTGGATTTCTCCTGCGCAATCATATCGGGGTTGCTTGAATTGGGTTTTCCCATGGCTGTACGCAGTTTCATTGACGTTTTGTTGCCTAGCCAGAATTGGACATTGATCCTCCTCGCTTCTTTTGGCCTGCTGACTGTCTACTTACTGAATACCGGATTGAATGCGGTCGTTGTATATTGGGGTCACAAACTAGGCATCAATATTGAAACCGAGATGCGCCGTAAGAGCTTCGATCATCTGCAAAAACTGTCATTCCGCTTCTATGATAACCAAAAAACCGGCCATCTTGTTGGACGTGTTACCAAAGATCTTGAAGAAATTGGTGAGGTTGCTCACCATGGTCCTGAAGACCTTTTCATCGCTGTCATGACATTCATTGGTGCCTTCTGGCTGATGGTCTTTGTCAATCCTATCCTCGCAGTTCTCACATTGGTGGTCGTGCCCGTGGTGGTGTGGGGCGCCGGCCAGTATGGCGGACGAATGACAAAGAACTGGCAGAACCTTTACAGCCGCGTCGGGGATTTTAACGTCCGTATTGAGGAGAATGTGGGCGGCATGCGCGTGGTTCAGGCATTTGCCAACGAAGACCACGAACGCACTCTTTTTGCGCGGGACAATGCGCGTTATCGTGAGACCAAGCTTGCCGCCTATTGGATAATGGCAGCCAGTACATCCCTCAATTACATGAGCATGCGGCTGATACAGGTCATCGTCATGATTGCTGGAAGCTACCTAGTTATCACCGGACAGATGACCAATGGCGGTTTCGTCAGCTTTCTTTTGCTCGTTGCTGTTTTTGTCCGCCCAATCGAGAAGATCAACTCTGTCATTGAATCCTACCCGAAGGGTATTGCTGGTTTCCGTCGTTATACCGAACTTCTCGATACGGCTCCAGATATAGCAGACCATGCAAATGCGGTGGCTGTTTCCAACTTGAAAGGCGATATTGCTTACAACAAAGTCACATTCGCATACTCGTCAGACCGCAACGCATTGCAAGACATCGACCTTAATATCAAAGCAGGCGAGACAGTTGCCTTTGTTGGATCTTCTGGCGCCGGAAAGACCACGCTTTGTTCATTGCTACCACGCTTTTACGAGGTAGATTCTGGCGGTATCAGCATTGATGGTATCGATATTCGCAATATGACGCTGGCCTCGCTACGCAGCCAGATCGGCGTCGTTCAGCAGGATGTTTTCCTTTTCGGTGGAACTATACGCGAAAATATCGCTTACGGCCGTCTTAACGCAACAGACGATCAAATTGCCGAAGCAGCGCGTCGGGCCCGGCTCGATGAGATGATTGGGCTACTTCCAGCCGGTTATGAAACGATAATCGGAGAGCGGGGAGTAAAATTATCCGGCGGGCAGAAACAGCGGCTTGCTATTGCTCGCATGTTCCTCAAAAATCCACCAATCCTCATCCTTGACGAGGCGACATCTGCTCTCGACACAAAGACTGAACGCGAGATTCAGGCATCCTTGACCGAACTCGCCGAAGGGCGCACCACCTTGGTTATTGCCCATCGGCTTGCGACAGTCCGCAATGCAGATCGTATAGTCGTCGTCGACGATACGCGCATTCTGGAACAGGGCACGCACAAGCAACTGCTAAAGTCGGATCGCTTCTATCGGCGCCTTTACGATGCTCAGTTTGGTGAAAATAGCCCTTCAACTCTGGCCAGTTAAAAGGTTGCAATCCTCGCATGGATTTCTCCTCAATCATATCTCTGGAAGAACTAGCAACCAATAGCCTGAGGAGACACGCTAACTACTGTTTTCTTGCGCCTCGAAGTTTGGCAAAGCGTGTCGACCCGACGACACTAATCCCTGCAGAAGTCGAGCGCATGCAACTGTTCAAATTCGAAGCCGATCGCGAACGTTTTCTGGTTGCTCATGGTTTAAAGCGAATTATCTTAAGCAACATACTCGAATGCAGCCCGCAAGAAATACCCCTTGTTTTCGGACCAGGCAACAAACCCTACCTTCGGGACGGACAATGCCATTTCAACCTTTCCCATAGCGGAAATTGGATTGTCATGATGATCTCATGCGAAACAGAAGTCGGAATCGACGTTGAGCAACCCAACGCATCGGGCGAGGTCCCCTTCTCAATGGTCAGCCACCCTAATGATGATCTTCACTCCACGCTCAAAACGGCTGAGCAGCAATTCTATGCCAGTTGGACTCTGAAAGAAGCAATGTCGAAATGGGATGGACGCGGCCTCGATCGTCCGTTTAACGAAATCCGCCTTGAAGCAACCTCTGGGAATACTTATCGCGGCTATCATGAGGGAACAATTTGGCATGCAAGACATGCCACGCTTGGTGATGGTGCTCACATTGCTTATGCCAGTGCTAACCCCTTACAGGTGTTTCATCTGGCAGTGAGCTGACCTTCATCCTATTGCTGGAATGAAATTGTTGCCATTCGCGTGCGGTGTTTAAAATCTAATTTCGCGGCCAGCGGAACCAACGAAAGCGCCGCCACAAGCGCTAGTATCAGGCAGATGCCGTAGTTCACTCTAAACTTCATATCTTAGTCCACATTAAATCAATGCGAACATTTTGTTCTTAAAAGCTGACACCAACCTGAAACCCTCAGCGGGCAACGAATAACTGAAAATCGGTTATCATTCAGGTTCCTGTCAGCAAATAATCCGATTTCTGCATTCGAACAGCGCCGCACAATTGCGACGCCTTAATTCGATCACGCAAGGAAGTCGCCGTGTCAGTCGCAGCAGGTTATTTGGAAGGCAGTTTAGCTCGCCCGAAAATTGGTAGCGTAAGTTTGAGTGTTGTCGTTGCGGTCTTTCTAATTGCGACCGCCAACGCTACTTTTTGGGGAAAAGCAAGTGTCCTGCTCGAGGGGCAGACAATCGCACTCGTCTACTTAGCCTTCGGGCTTACGTGTGCGTTCGTTGCCCTATGCGTGTCTTTTTCTCTGAAGTTTCTTATTAAACCGTTTTTGATCATTCTTTTACTCTTCAGCGCATCCACATCCTGGTTCATGGATAGCTACGGCACGATAATTGATGTGAACATGCTGCAAAGCGTTATCGATACCACCGATGCTGAAGCCGGCCACTTAATGACACCCGCCTATATATGGCACATGCTTATCTTCGGAATAGCGCCTGCTCTTTTGGTCGGTTGGGTACGAGTCAAACATCGGACTTATTTCCAGAAACTCAAATGGAATATGGCAATCATTGCCCCTGCGCTTGTTTTTTTCGTAGTCGCAGCGCTTTCACATGCCAGCACATATCTGTCTTTGGGGCGAGAAAACCGCGATTGGTTTGCCACCTTAAATCCCATTGCGCCAATAGTGAATGTAGTTAAGCTGGCGATAAGAACGACCAGTAACCAGAACATCGTGGTACAGCCACTCGGTACGGATGCTCGCGTCTATTCGACCGCAAAAACAGACAAGCCACGTGTCACAATTATCATTGCAGGCGAGACAGCCCGGGCAGAAAGTTTTTCACTTGGTGGCTACTACAAGAACACCAACCCTGAACTGTCGAAGCAGGATATCACCTATTTTCCACAAACGAGCAGTTGCGGCACCATCACCGAAGTTTCATTGCCATGTATGTTCTCAGTCTACACACGCAAAGAATACACCTACCGAAAAGGACTGGAGACAGAAAACCTGATGGATGTACTAGGTCACGCCGGGATAAAAACGGAGTGGTGGGACAATAATACCGGCGATAAGAAAATTGCCAAACGCACGACATATCAACCGCTCTATAAATCCGGCAACCCGGCTTATTGCAAAGATGGCGAATGTCTCGACAGTATCCTTCTCGACCAGCTCGATAATTGGCTGGACAACGTGAAAACTGATTCAGTATTGGTTATTCATCAACTCGGCAGCCATGGCCCGGCCTATTATTTACGGTATCCGGAAGAGTTTCGACATTTTACTCCAGACTGCCGTACGTCCGAGTTTGCGAAATGCACCCGGCAAGAAATTATAAACTCCTACGACAACACCATACTTTACACCGATCACATTATCTCGACTGTAATTAACAAACTCAAGGAGAGAGAATCCCGCATATCACCGTCCATGATCTATATGTCGGATCACGGGGAATCGACCGGCGAATATGGGCTCTATCTCCATGGCGCACCATATTTCATGGCCCCTACACAGCAGACGCATGTGCCCTTTGTGCTATGGCTTGGGCAGACTGCTAAGTCTGAAATTAACGCTTCGTGCCTTGCTTCTCAGGCCCCCAAACCGCACTCACACGACAATCTCTTCCATACTGTGCTTGGCATGATGCACGTCGAAACAGCGGCACGCGACAAGACGCTTGATGCACTTGCCCCATGCCGACAGGGATATTCGTCATGACTGACAGTCCATACTTTAAAAAGAAAACCGGATTGCGTCATCTGTTCGCGGCTGCAACTTACTCGGTGAAAGGAGCCAAACGTCTTGTGCAAGAGTCGGCGGCGCGGCACGAAATTGTTGCTTTCATTCTGATCACGGCTTTGTTCTCATTCGTTGGAGCGACCATTCTTCACCAACTGGTGTTAACATCCCTTTTCCTTCTGCTACTCGCTGTTGAAGCTCTGAACACAGCCGTCGAAGAGGTCGTCGACCACATTTCGCGCGATTACTCGGTTGCAGCTCGAAATGCGAAAGATCTCGGCTCGTTTGCGGTCTTTTGTGTCCTCGGCATCAACGCCGTTTTCATTGTCTACGTCTTAATCGATTTGCTGACCCAAGTTTAATTGGCTACGCTGAACAAATATCAAACGTTGCCGGGGTTGAGGTTTGAGAGTTCTCCTTGTTGAAGACGATCAAACTCTTGGTGAGGCGGTGCGCGACCATGTCGCCAGCACCCACCATGCAGTTGATTGGATGCAAACCATTGATGATGCGACCGGTTCCGCCCGTGTGGTAGAATATGGGCTGATCCTGCTTGATCTTAGATTGCCGGATGGCAGCGGCATAGATTTCCTCAAAGCACTCCGATCAAAAAGTGATGCAACGCCTGTCATCATTTTAACTGCCCATGATCAGATATCCGATCGGATCGAAGGCCTGAATGCAGGCGCCGATGATTACCTCGTCAAACCGTTTAATCTCGACGAACTCACAGCTCGCATGCTTGCGGTGACAAGGCGGCACTCCGGCAGTTCAAGCTCAGTGATCTCCATTGGCAAACTGCGTATCAACATCGCCGATAGAAGTATTTACTCGGGAAAGCAGGAAATTATATTGTCGGGACGTGAATGGGCCGTGCTTGATAAATTACTTTCGCGTACCGGTGCCATCATCTCAAAATCTCAGATCGAAGAGGCGCTTTACGCATTTGGCTGGGAAGTAGAGAGCAACACTGTCGAGGTTTACATTAGCCGTCTTCGCAAGAAGCTTGGGCGCGAGCACGTGTCAACAATACGTGGTGTCGGCTACAAACTCGAAGGTCGCGTATGAAACACCGCAGCATGACACGCCGTCTGATTTTTTCTTTGACGGCGACACTAATACTATTTTGGCTTCTGGCTACAACTGCTGGCATATTCGTTATGCAAGACGAGTTTGGAGAGATTTTTGACGGCTCTCTACAGGCAACAACTGAACGTCTCACGCCGCTCGTTGTCGACGATCTTCTGCAGAATGCGCAACTTCCTGAATCACGGCGTCTGCAGAACTTGAATGAGTCCACGCACAAAGGTTATCTTACGTATCAGGTCAGAGACGCCACCGGCAAGGTCATCCTTCATTCTCACGACGTGTCGGCAACACCTTTCGTTGCACCATTAAAACGCGGGTTTTTTCAAGATGATATCTCGCGATTTTATACGGTTTCCGCGGCCAACAATACAATCTTTGTCCAAGTTGCAGACTCGATGGCACATCGCACGGAAGCGGCTGTAGAAGGAGGTCTTGCTTTGCTCCTTCCTGTTTTGGTGCTGATACCAGCCAGCATAATAGGTATATGGTTGATCGTGCGCCGCTCCATCGAACCGGTCAATGATCTGCGCCAAGCAATATCCGACAAAGATAGCGGGAATCTGGCTGCAATCGAGCTACAGACACTCCCACGTGAACTCCAACCGATTATGCTGTCAGTCAATCGACTATTGGAACGTCTGCGTTCGGCTCTCACCGCGGAGCGAGAATTCACTGCAAACAGCGCACACGAGTTGCGCACACCGCTTGCGGGTGCACTTGCACAAACTCAGATGTTGAAATCTGAGCTGCGAGCCCCAACGTCAAATTCACGGGTCACACAGATAGAGTCGTCACTGCAGAAGCTTATCAAGCTCGTTGAAAAACTTATGCAATTGGCGCGTGCCGAAGCACGGATTGGCACTTCGAACGAAACTGCCGATTTGGGGAATGTCCTAGAGCTTGTGATCGAAGACTTCCGTCGTGCTTCCGAGGCTGGCAACAAAATCCTGTATGCACGGGCCGAGGCAGCAACGCTTCACCGCCCGGTAAGTGAGGACGCATTTGCAATCGTCCTTCGTAACCTGATAGAGAATGCGCTGATCCATGGAGATCCCAATACTCCAGTCAGAATTGACCTAACGCGCCATGGAACTATCCATATCGTCAATGACGGGCCGGTCCTCAATTCCAACGAACTCAAATCAATCCGGCAACGCTTCAGTCGTGGCAAAACCACATCTCCGGGCTCAGGTCTCGGCTTGCCCATTGCTACGGAACTGGCATCGCAGATGGGAGCTACCTTGGAACTGAAATCTCCGGCGACTAACGCTACTGCCGGTTTTGAAGCTATTTTGCGCTTTAGCTGACGTTTCACACCCTTTTACCCTTGCAACAAATAGTTCCGCTCGCCATTGATGGCTCGGCACAAGCCCCCATATGCATATCACATCCTGCCTGAAAATGAGCTTCATCGGGAGAAACGTTCTTGCGTAGAAATTCTACAGGATTTTGGATTCTCGTTCTCTCTGTTATTGCTTTGGGTGGTTTCTCAACAAGCTCACTGATTTACGATGGCTCTCCACTGATTGGGTCTAGCCTGGCACTCGTCATCTGTATACCTATTCTCGCGCTTGAGCGCAGCTCCGCATTTCCTGCCCTTCACCGGTGGTTCACTTCATTGAATTCTGTGCAGTTCTGGTCACTGGCGCTGAGTATCGCGGCTGCGGGTGGACTCACTTTTGCGGTGCTGGCGGCAAAAGACTCTCTTGTTGCGAGCGCTTTTTTTGGAATCTGTCTTTCTGTTCCAATTTTTGCTTTTGAGCGCGGAGTTATCCTGCGGAAATTACATCTATGGATCAACAGACTGCCCACCTTCGGATTCATTCTGGCAGGCCTTTCCGTCTACTATATTCTGATCAATATTGGTTTTGCTATCGCCGGAACTGCCATGTGGAGCATTGGTCTCATGGGCGGATCGTTTACGGAAGCAACGATCATTCCACCTAACATCCTGCTTTATACGCTCGGCGTCTCTGCGATGCTGACGTTTATTCTGCGCGTGCGCGAATTGCTTGGCCGCGATATTTTTGCGAGCCTTATTGTTGGTCGCTATCGTCAGCCAGTCAGTGAAAATCGCGTCTTTCTATTCATTGACCTCGTGGGCTCTACATCATATGCCGAACAATACGGCGATCTGCGTGCGCAACAGTTTTTAAGCGCATTGTTTGCAACATTCTCGGAGCCAGTGCGACGCCATCGCGGCACTATTGATGATTATCTCGGTGATGCAGTTCTTATTACCTGGCCTTATGAAAAAGGCATTCGGGATGCACGCTGCGTCCGATGCGTTTTCGACATCCTTGATGTTATCGCAGCAAACTCGGCAAAGTGGATGAGGGAATTCGGCCAAGTTCCAAGTTTGCGAGCGGCCCTCCATGGTGGGCCGGTTATTACGGCGGAAATCGGCGTTGACCACCACAAAATAACTTACTTCGGCGATACCGTGAATACGACCGCCAGACTTGAGGGCCTCTGCAGAACCTTAAGCGCCAATGTCCTGATTTCTGGCGAACTTGCGCTGCGTATCAACTTTCCTCCTGAAATAGCGAGAGAGCAATTAGGAACGCATAATGTCAAGGGCAAGGGACAGCCGCTTGCCGTGGTAGCGTTGAAACGGCAAGCCCCACAGCAGAACGCTGACTTGTTGTAACCAAGTGTCCAGTATCAAACACATTCGGCAATTGCACGTTCAAGAATGTTTACTCCAAGCTCAAGTTCTTCGTTCGAGACTGTTAAAGGTGGAGCAATACGGAATACACCTCCCATTCCGGGAAGCTGTACGATATTCATACTTAGACCAAGTTCCATGCAGCGACGTGTAATCCTGGCGCCAAGCTCTGGTGCAGGCTGTTTACTTTCCCGGTCGGCTACAATTTCCATTCCCAAAAGCAAACCTCTACCGCGCACATCACCTATGCATTCAAACCGTTGTTGAAGGTCCCTCAGTTTACCAGTCAATATATTACCGGCCTCTGCTGCACGGTTGACCAGTCCATCACGTTGAACAATCTCCAGTACCTTGAGACCAACGGCAGCCGGCAGCGGGTCAGAAACGTGCGTTGTGTAAAACAAAAACTTGCGCTCGTGGCAACGTTCTTCAATTTCCGCTGTTGTCAGAACCGCCGACAGAGGAAGACCTGCTCCGAGCGTCTTGGACAGAACGAGAATATCTGGAGTGACGCCATCTCTTTCGCACGCAAACATAAGACCGGTCCGGCCTATCCCGGTTTGTGCCTCGTCAAGTATAAGGAGCATTCCCCGCTCCTCGCATTTCGATTTCAGCGCGGCAAGGTAACCTGTCGGGAGTTCGATGATACCGCCTGAGCTGAGAATTGGCTCCGCCAAAAATGCTGCAAGATTCCCTGTCGATTGCTGGTCCACCAAGGAGAACGCATAATCAAGTTCTGCTCGCCAGTCGGCTTCTCCACTCCGTTCAAATGCTGGCCTATAGGAATTGGGTACAGGGATTGCAAAAGAACCCACTGCGGGCGGCCCATAGCCTTTGCGGCCAGCGCTGTAAGTTGCCGATGCTGCAGCAGCGGTCATACCGTGCCACGACTGGGCAAAGCTCACAACTTCCCAACCGCCCGTCGCAAGCTTGGCCATACGCAAAGCAGCTTCATTTGCTTCGCCACCTGTTGTCAGCAACATTGATCTTTCGAGATTTCCAGGTGCGATACGCGCAAGTTCCGATGCGAGGTCGACGACGGGTCGGCTGAGCATGCCACTGAAAAGATGATCAAGGTTTCTGACGTGGTGTGTTACCACCTCGGAAATCTCAGGGTGGCCGTGTCCCAAAATTGCGCTCATCTGGCCGGAGGTAAAGTCGAGAATTGCTCGACCGTCAGCATCATAAACAAAACTGCCTTGCGCTCGATCGATGATCAATGGCTCGAACACACCACCATAGCGTATGAGGTGTTTACGAGCGCTTGTCCAAAAGGCGGGATCGGTATTTCTGCTCATGGCTGGCTCCTGATCACTAGCAAATTTCCAACAGGCTAGAGAAGCCAACCACTTCATGCTAGCTTATAGAACTAAATTGAGCATTCAATAAAACTTATGGCTCCTCTTGATATAGACCTCCTCCGCTGCTTCCTGATGGTCGTCGAGACCGGCGCATTGAGCCGGGCTGCCGAGCGCATAGGGCGTAGTCAGGCAGCAGTCAGCATGCAGATGAAGCGCCTTGAGGATATTGTCGGTCAACCGCTGCTTAATAGAACGGGGCGCGGTGTGCTCATGACCATTCACGGTGAACGGCTATTGGGGCATGCACAGCGTATCCTGCGTTCGCACGATGAAGCTGTCGCGGAACTAACAGGACGCAGCCTTAGCGGCACATTGCGCTTCGGTTGCCCGGACGATTATGCCGATGCATTTTTGCCGCCATTATTGCGCAGCTTTGCTCAACTTCATCCTCAAGTGATGATAGAGGTCGTTTGTGCTTCAACCCCTCGCCTGCTTGCCCAGTTGGATCGCAACGTCCTTGATCTTGCGCTGACATCAGTCTCGCTAGATTCAGGGCGTTCAGTACTGCGCGAAGAGGAATTGGTGTGGGTAGGGCAGAAAAACATCAGGGAGGATTCGCCTGACCCACTTCGCTTGGCGCTTGGTGATCCAGATACGCTTGATCATCGTGCTGCAACAGCGGCTCTTGAACAGCCAGAGCGAAGCTATCTTATCGCATACTCAAGCGGTAGCCTTTCAGGTCTTCTTGCTGTTGTCCGATCAGGCCAAGCCATTGCAGTGCTGACCAAAGCAGCTGTACCTGCTGACTTATCGATCCTTTCAAAAACAAACCGCTTGCCTGAACTCCCCAAAATAGGCCTGATACTTAAGATGGACGAGAAGCGTGCTACGCCGTTAACGCGCGCCTTTGCAGCCCATGTCCGTACACTGCTGCCAGCACTTTGACTATTTAGCCCCTTACCTACCAATTCAATAGAAAATTGACTAATTTGGTTGAATTCGTGCTAATCTGAAAAAATGCCAAAGCCTACCAAATCCGAGATAGACGCTGAGATTATTGATCGTGCTGCAGCATTATTTGCCAGACACGGTTTCGCCCATACATCGCTACAACAGATTGCAGACTCCGTGAATTACTCAAAAGCGGGAATACTGCATCATTATCCAAGTAAGAAAGCAATTTACGACGCTGCCTTGCGTACTGGTCGCGAGCACATGCATGAACTACTGGCCAATGTCGAAGCAATTGCCGTTGGTATCGAACGTGATCGCGCTATCGTGGAAGCTTCCGTTGATTATACATTCAATTGGCCGGGAGTATCCGCCCTTGTAAATCGGTTGGCAGACAAAGAGCAGGATATTGATCCTGAACTAACCGAGATGGGGCTGGTGATGTATGCAGCGTTGGGGATCGATTTAAAAGCACCTCAACAGGAACGGATTGTTCGTGTCACCAGTGCATTCATGGGGCTCGGCATAACGGCCTTGTTGGCTGTTCGATTGGATTTAAAACGTGAGTGGCGTGATCACATCATTTCCGCTGCGATGAATGGACTCGGTCATCCAAATAAGAAGACTCGCTGAGATTCACTCAAGTTTATACCAATACCGTGGCCAGTTGCTTAATAATCAACGCGCTTTCCATCCAAGCACAAAGGCTACGAAAATTACTCCAAGAGCAAAAACTTCAGAAATTGCAATGCTGAAGACGATAACTGTTCCTCTGTTCTGCTTAATAAGCACAAGCATATTATGCAGTAGCGCCATGGCACTTTTCCGCTCGATTACGATCGCTGTCACTATCATGCAAATTGCAAAGACGACGTAGAACGCAATGCTGAGAGTCATGAACTCACTTCTATGCTGCTTGATGATCGAGAGCGTATTCAGGAAGGGCAATTTATTTTCCTTGAGTATTCATAAGCAGCAAGCTTGGTTCGCATAGGCGCGAACACCACCTATCATAGAGTTAGAGAATATACCAATATGGTCTTTTTACAACCATTTTGGTGGGTAGTTGCAGACCACGTCCGCAGTGTTCGCGAGCAACAAGTCCCAGGCTAGTGGCCTCGAAGTATTGAGCCAGACAATTCCGCTTGCTTCGATCGCAGTAACAACTCTATCCGCCGCTGCCTACCCACTCCATATAAAAAATATTGATATGAAACGTTTCATATTGACTTTACTAGCGGTACATGACCTTTAATGCACGGAACACGGTTGCCATCCTTCGATCGCAAACCGTGTTGTCGCCGCGTTGGAGGACGAGGCGAGACTCTACTCATTTTGTCGTTCTGGGAGGAATACAATGAAATTCGCCAAATTTATTGCCGCCGGTATATTGGCAAGCACAATCCTGATGCCTGTGTCGGGATATGCTGCCGACAAGCCCGTAGTTGGCTTGGTAATGAAATCTCTCGCCAACGAGTTCTTCAAGAACATGCTGGAAGGTGCAAAGGCCGATGAAGCAAAGCGCGGTGACTACACACTCAAAGCCGTGGGCATGCAGTCGGAAACAGACGTAGAGACCCAAATTAACGCGATAGAGAGTTTTATTACGGAAAAGGTCGATGCGATTGTCGTTGCACCATCTGACTCCCGTGCGTTGGTACCGCCGATCAAACGCGCAATAGACGCTGGCATAACAGTGATCAATTTTGACGTAGCACTGGACGAAAAGGCAAAAGAAGAGGCCGGAGTGAAACTGGCCTTCGTGGGGCCGGACAATCGTGGTGGAGCAAAGCTCGCAGGCGATGCTTTGGCGAAAAAACTTGGTGAAGGTGCCAAGGTCGTTATCATCGAAGGTAATCCCGGTGCTGATAATGCCGCTCAACGCAAACTTGGGTTTATGGATTCTGTAGAAGCCGGCAAGCTGGACCTGCTGGATTCACGCACCGCTCACTGGGAAACTGAAGAAGCCAATACACTATTTTCCAACATGTTGACCGCTCACCCTGATATTCAGGGTGTTCTGGCCGCCAATGACTCGATGGCACTTGGCGTGGTCAAGGCGATCGATGCAGCAGGTAAGACAGGCAAGATTGAAGTCGTTGGCTTCGACAACATTCCAGCCGTGCAGCCGCTTCTCAAGGAAAAGAAACTGCTTGCAACTGTGGATCAGTTTGGCCAGCTAATGGCGGCAGACGCCATCGATAAGGCTCTCAAAGTGGTAAAAGGCGGAGCGCCGCTTGAAGGTTGGGTCAAGACCGACATCAAACTCGTGACATCTGACGATGTGAAGTAAATCCCGTCTGGCTGCGTCACCAGGATGGCGCAGCCAGTACTTCAACGCTCTAGATTAGGCGGACAGCGGATTTGAACGAGTCGCCCAGCACTGATATGTCTATTAAACCATTGCTCGAACTGTCAGGTGTTGCAAAACGCTTTGGCGGCGTCGTCGCCCTGAATGGCGTCAGCTTCAATCTCCGGGCTGGCGAGGTTCACGCTCTTGTGGGCGAAAACGGCGCAGGAAAATCCACTTTAATCAAGATTTTATGCGGTATCATCCGACGAGATGCCGGGACCATCGTGCTCGGTGGAACACCTTACGATCCGCAAACACCTGGGGATGCCAAGGCAGCCGGTATTCAGGTGGTGCATCAGGAATTCAATCTTCTCCCCTATTTATCTGTCGCTGAAAACATATGCTTCGAAGATTTGCCGCGAAACCGCTTTGGTATCGTAGATCGACGCTCACTACACGAGCGGGCTCGCAAAGCGCTTGACGCGATCGGCCTCGCTGATGTGGACGTTCGCCGCCCCGTGGCATCACTTGGCGTGGCCCACCGACAGCTTGTGGAAATCGCCCGCGCCCTGATGGGCGAGAGCCGCATTCTCATTCTGGACGAGCCCACTGCAACACTGACTGCGCGGGAAACCAAGCGACTATTCGCAATTATCGCCGCTCTTAAAGCAAAAGACGTGGCCATTGCTTTTGTCTCACATCATCTCAATGAAGTTTTCGCGATATGTGATCGCGTCACTGTCTTGCGCAATGGCCAATCTGTGATGACCTCCGATATTTTGGCGACTAATCCAGATCAACTTGTAGGCCACATGGTCGGGAGACAGCTCGCTGCAGCGATGGCGGCAACACGCGAAGTGGATAAATCCGGACGTACTGCGCTGTCATTGCACAATTTAAGACACCCCGCCTCCCCTAATGAAAGCGGTATATCCTTTGATCTGCACTATGGCGAAATGCTTGGTATCGCGGGCCTCGTAGGCTCTGGCCGCACCGAACTTCTTCGTTCGATTTTTGCAGCTGACCTGCCTAAATCAGGTTTGCTGGAGCGTGATGGGAAAAAGGTATTCTACCGGAATCCGAAAAACGCGATCCGCGATGGAATAGGGTTTGTTACCGAAGATCGCAAGGAAGAGGGTCTTATCCTGAACATGCCCATCGCGGCAAATGTGACGCTTGCAAATCTGAAAGCAGTATCTCGATATGGACTTCTGAAAAAACACGGCGAGATTGCGCTGACACAACAACTCGGCAGTGACATTAAACTGAAATACGGTCACCCGCAGGACAATGCCTCGACCCTTTCAGGTGGAAACCAGCAAAAAGTCGTATTGGCAAAATGGCTGGCCAATAATCCTAGAATTCTTTTGTTGGATGAACCCACTCGAGGGGTCGATGTTGGCGCAAAGGCAGAAATTTACGCTCTTTTGCGCGGACTTGCGGACAAAGGACTGGCTCTGCTTGTCGTTTCCTCTGAATTGCCTGAGTTGATCACACTTTGTGATCGCATCTTAGTCATGTCCAATCATCGTATCGCAGGCGAGTTGCCGCGGAAGGACTTCTCAGAAGAACGTATTTTGCATTTTGCCTATAAGGATGAGCGCAGCCATGAACACCAGTGATGTAAGTCAAACAGGCCAGACACGCATTGCCACCACAACCAAAACGGTTTTGCGTGAGGCTGGTATTGGTATCGCGCTGATAGTGCTCATCCTTGTATTTTCCATGACAACGCAGCACTTTCTTACCGCCAGTAATGTCACCAATATTCTTACACAGGTAACCATAAATCTTATTCTGTCTATAGGCATGACATTTGTCATTCTGATTGGCGGCATTGATTTGTCAGTAGGTTCGGTGCTGGCATTTTGCGCAGTCGTAGCAGGGACCGTTATGACCCTGCCTGGCCTAGATCCGTCAACTGCAGTTATTTTGGCAACGCTGAGCGCAGTAGCAGGCGGCATCTTTTTCGGGTTACTTAACGGCTTCATAAGTGCCTATTGGGCAATCCCCTCCTTCATAGTAACGCTTGGAACTCTCAACATTGCTCGTGGCGCTGCCCTTCAGGTAACAAATGCCTCAACAATCTATTCCTTTCCTGCTTCCTTCAACGCATTTGGATCCCAAACACTATATGGCATCCCTCTGCTCTTTCTCATTGCGTTGGTGCTTGTCGGCATAGGTTGGTTTGTGCTTACCAAGACGGTTTTTGGCCGTGTTCTCTATGGAATTGGAAACAATGAGGAAGCCGCGCGGCTCGCAGGCCATAATGTTTTCTTTTATAAAATTGCTGCATTCACGATTTGCGGCGGCGCAGTGGGCATCGGCGCAATCGTCTATATGGCACGTCTCAACATTGCCAGTCCGATTATAGGTATAGGTTTTGAGCTCAACGCCATTGCCGCCGTTATCATCGGCGGTACGAGCTTGAGTGGCGGACGGGGTAGTATAATTGGCACGTTGCTCGGAGCTTGCATCATCGGCGTCTTGGCGAACGGGTTAATACTTCTGGGGCTGAGCGATTTCATGCGCCAGATGATCACCGGTTTTGTCATCATAATCGCAGTTGTTCTCGACAAATATCGTGAACGTTTGACCAAGGTTTAATTAGCGCTAATACTGATCGTGTCCGACGAGCAAATCGTCTATTCAATCGCGATCTTCAGGCGCTCCCAAGGGAAATAGATGACGATAGGGGCGAGCCTCATCAAGTGCTCGAGCATAACTGGGGCGTGCAAGGAGGCGATCACGATATGCCCAGAGATTCTGGTATTTGACAGGGATGGAATAGGTCCAATCGGCATAGAGCAAGGAGGGAGCTGCTGCACAATCTGCCAAGCTGAAATCACCGGCGACCCATTCACGTTTAGCCATGCGTCTATCAAGAAGTTCGTAGGCAGAGTCAAACGCGGTTTTCCACTTTGCACCGTCCTCGCCATCATCAGGTTCACGCCCGATCGACAGATAAACCAGCCTTTGCTGCGGATAGTTGACATAGTTGTCGAAGAACCGGTCCCACATCCGAACCTCAACCGCTTGGATTGGATTGGCGGGTATTAGTGGTGGCGTGTCGGGGTAAAGGGCATCAAGATATTCAATGATCGTTGTCGCCTCAAAGATCAATTCCCGCCCGTTTTGCACGACAGGAAATCTTTTGATAGGCCAAAGTTCTTCAAACTCACTGGCAACTGGATCTGTGCCGTCAAGCAGGCGTGTTTCGAATGATACACCCTTTTCATAAAAGCCTGTCTTGGCCTTCTGCACATATGATGAAAGAGGGTGAAGATACATAATCAGCGTCATTGCCATTCCTATTATCCAGCATATGAGATCGGCTTGGACTGACTCCGATCCGACTATTTTGTCAGCACTATATGAGTTGCTTGATCGGTCAGGGTACGTTGCGTGACATTGAATCCCAATTTCGGCAAATCTATCCCACTGAACATGGCTTCACCTTCTCCAAGAACCACGGGCGAGATTGCAAAGTGCAATTCGTCAATCAAATCTGCTTGTAGATATTGGCGAACAGTACTCACACCCCCACCAATTTTCACATCCCCATCCCCAGCTGCAGCTTTTGCCTGTTCAAGAGCAGCCTCAATGCCTTCTGTTACAAAGTGGAAAGTAGTGCCGCCTTCCATGACAATCGGATCGCGCGCGTAATGCGTTAGAATAAAGGTTGGAGCATGATAAGGAGGATTGTTACCCCACCAGCCTTTCCATGTGCCATCCGACCATTCGCCTCGGATTGGGCCAAACATATTGCGGCCTAAAATGAACGCACCGAAGCCTGCCATACTGCGGGCAGCGTAATCATCATCGGGGCCGGTTTCTCCGACTTGTTTCCCTAACATTGCGTTGAATGTCTTGGTACCAAAGAACCATTGATGCAGCTCCTCGCCTCGTCTGCCCAATGGATCAACCAAGCTTTGTTCCGGTCCTGCACCAAATCCATCAACTGAAAGGGAAAAACCTCCCACCCGCACTTTTGGCATAACATCCTCCTACCAATTGCATATTGCAACTGGTTGCTTTGTGCCACAACCGATCCTATATTGCAACCAGTTTTTTTTCTGGAGAACCTTATAGTTGGAAATTGATAAAAGATCGGGTTGCCCGATAAATCTCTCATTGGAAGTTCTGGGAGATAAATGGAGCCTTATCGTCATACGCGATATGATGTTTGGCAATCGGCGGCATTTCCGGGACTTGTTGACCCATTCAGAAGAGAGGATTGCCTCTAATATTCTTGCTGCTCGCCTTAAACACCTATTATCAATAGGGCTGATTACCAAGCGGGATGATCCCAGTCACAGTCAAAAAGCCATATACAGCCTAACGGAACCATCTATCCAACTTTTACCCATACTTGCCATGATAGGTGGTTGGGGACGAAAGCACCTGCCCGTTACCCCGGAATTGAGTATCCGTGCAGAACTGCTGGAAGACGGCGGACCCATTATGTGGGAAGAATTCATGAACGAGCTACGAGAAATTCATATCACGAATCCAATTGGCGGAACAAATGGTCAGGTCGCCTCTTCAGTCCTTGCCCGCTTGACTGCTGCTTACATACAGACATGTGAGAGAATGGAAGAAAGCTGACTATGAGAGCTTTTCAGCTGTAAAGGTATACCCGGGATGGGCAATTTTATAACAAGATCCACTTGCCTTTTCATGGCCATAGCCATGAGCTTGATCGGCCTTCAGGAAGCCACAGCCACTGAAAAACCACAGCGCAGTCTTCCTGCCGATGCTGTGACAGATTATCAATTGGGAGGCAGCTATACACCGCCATCTGGTGTAAATATCGTTGTCAGAGACAGCACTGAATTGCCCGCCGTCGGCCTCTATAATATTTGCTATGTGAATGGCTTCCAAACACAGCCTGGCGATAGCTGGCCAAAGGAACTTCTGGTACTCAATCCTGACGATACGCCTCTGGTCGATCCCGGTTGGCCCGATGAGCAGCTACTCAATATTTCATCTAAGGTTCAGCGGACCCGGATCCTTGAACGACTCGCAGCCACTATTTCCCGCTGTGCCAAGGCCGGGTATACTGCTGTTGAATTCGACAATCTGGATTCCTACACCCGATCAAAAGGTGCTCTAAAACTAAACGATGCAATAGCGTTTGCCACTTTGCTCGTGAAAACGGCCCACGATCATGGCCTTGCTGCAGGACAAAAGAATACTTCTGAACTATCCGCTCGTGGCAAAACACAAATCGGGTTTGACTTTGTGGTCTCCGAAGAATGCCACCGATTTGATGAATGTGCAGCCTATACCCTTGTTTATGGCGACCAAGTGATCAATGTTGAATATACTGACGATTTACGGGGCTCATTCAAAGATGTTTGCTCCGATTCTCAAACACCAAAAGATACAGTTCTGCGCGATCGGAATCTGACGCCAGCAGGCAACAGCCACTATTATTTCAAGCACTGTTAGCTTTGGCTTTCACTTTTCGGCTACGCAATAACTACACAGCACACGTTCCAACATCTACAACACTGAGGCAAAAATCCTGCAGTGAATTCTCGCCTTTGACGATTATGCAGCCGTCACAGACACGGTTATGTTTGTAAAAAGAAGAACGTGCTTTGCTAGCGGAAACTAATAAGCTTTGCATGTTGTCTATTGGTTAAAAAATTGTTCTATACTTTTACCCGCCAATAAAATGGGACTTTATACCCTTTGGCGCAGCTATATTACGACCGGTTTGAGGAGGAATATTATGGCAGTTCAAGGTGTAGGTGCCGGATCAACAGGTTCAGATGCGTCAATCGACAAGATGACCCAAGCCTTTGACAAAGCCATCGAGAAATCGGCTAAGATCACCGAAATTACAACTGAAAAGAAAGTCGCTTTGGATGCCGCCAAACAGCGGCCCAATAACTGATTTCACAACGCCGAGCAGCACTGCTGCGCAATCTCTAGTCCATAAATCCGAATATCCAATTGAAAGATATAATAGCTGAATGGCTGACAGATCACATCGACTGGTAAAGATCGTCAATATCCTAGGCGAAGCTTCAAAACCCTTGTCTGCGGAAGCTTTGGGAGAGTCGTTGCGGGTTGCAAGCCGAACAATATACCGTGATATTGCTTCACTACAGCAAACTGGCGTTCCGATCGAGGGTAGCACCGGTTCAGGTTACATTATGCGCTCTGTAAGCAGTGTACCGCCGATAACCTTCACAACCGCAGAACTCGAGATCATTATCGCTGGTCTTTGTCTTATCGGACAAAAAAGTCACGTTGAATTCCAGCCTGCAGTAAACAGCCTCTATCAAAAGATGATGCATGCTGGCCAACCAGTATTGTCGAATATACCGCATCGTTTCGAGGAATTAAGATGAACGAGTTTCTGCACTGAACTGCGCATATGTAGCAGGAAGCCCACTAACTTGGGTCTACTGTAAAAATGGAAAGAAATTTTAAGTTGTTCTGAGAAATACGGAGAAATATTTAATGAAACCAGAGTCAGTGAAGCTGCAAAATGCAAGCACTAGCCCCGCGGATACTCCATTAGATATTTCAAAGTGGCTTACCGCGACATCCGCCATCCAAAAGAAATCACCGGATGATAGCGCTCGTAAACAAGCCGAGGCTCTGGGTATTGAGTGGGAACGGCCAAAGGGCGACAACCGGTCCGCCAAATATATTATTGAAAACTCCCCAATGCTGAAAGACCTGATCGATCACGAAAACGGCGGCAAAGGCCGCCCGGACGTCGGTGACATGAAAGAGGGCCTTAACAAGCTTGTAGGTGATTACGAGAATGATTCCGATGCAGCCTTCAGGGCTGATCAAGTGCTTGAGCATATCGAGAAATTCGACGGCGATGGGAAGCTCATTTCCGGTAAAGATGTCGGGAATGGGAAGATCGATGGGATCACCGATTCCAATCAGGTGAAGAACGGCACTGAGGCTGGCCGGTTAAAGGATCTTGGCAAGTATGGCTTTGAGCATCTGAAGGGCGATCTTGTAAAGTCGAACACCATGTGGGGAGATCCGAAGGCTCGCGAGGAAGCCGCACGCCTTGGGATTAAATGGGTTGCGCCTGAGGGCGATAATCGGTCGGCTGAAGATATCATCAATGACAATCCGCTACTCAAGAACCTTGGCAACCAGAGCGGCGTAAAGGACAAGTTGAGGGATCGCGTCGGCGACTTCGAACATGATCGCGACGCGGCGTACCGTGCCGTCCAGGTTCTCGAGCACATTGAGAAATTCGACGGCGATGGTAAGGCCCAAGAGGGCAAGAATGTTGGCAATGATGAAATTAACGGCTTCACCAACAGCGGCGAAGCCAAGCATGGCACCGAAGCTGGCCGCCTTCAGGATTTTGGAAAGTATGGCTTTGAAAATCTGAAGGGTGAATTGCCGGAGAAACTCAATCCAAAGGACAACAAAGAGGCTCGTGCTGAGGCCGAGAAGCTCGGAATTAAATGGGAAAGGCCGAAGGGCGATGAGCGCTCCGCCAAGGAGATTCTTGATGACAATCCTGTTTTGAAAAACATGAAAAACCATGGCAACGCAAAGGACATGCTGAAGGAGCGTGTCGGTGATTTCGACCGGGACGCTGATGCGGCATTCCGTGCATCGCAGGTTCTCAAGCATGTTGAGAAGTTTGACGGCGACGGCAAGCTTCTGGATGACAATAAAGTCGGCAACAATCAGATTGATGGGTATACCAGCAGCGATGAGGCCAAGCATGGGACAGAGGCTGGACGTATACAGGATTTCGGCAAGTATGGTTTTAAGAACCTGAAAGGCAATCTCGACGAGGCCGCGAAGAAGGACGATAACCCACCGACATCATCCGATCCGGGGAAAGACGGGGATGCAGGCAAGATCGAGAACGAGGACAAAGCGCGCAAAGAGGCGGAGGCGTTGGGTATCGAGTGGAAGCGGCCGAAGGACGATGATCGCTCAGCCAAATCCATTATTGATGATAGCCCCATGCTGAAAGACCTCGTTGATCGTGACAACGGCGGAAAAGGTCGTCCCGATATCAAGGACATGAAGGATGATTTGAAGAAGCGGGTTGGCGACTATGAGAAGAATGCTGACGCAGCATACAGAGCGTCACAAGTCCTAAAACATATCGAGCAATTTGACGAAGAAGGCAAGGTTACCAAAGGTAAAGACGTCGGCAATAACAAGATCGATGGAATAACAGACTCTGATCAGGTCAGGCACGGGACGGAAGCCGGGCGTCTGAAAGATTTCGGCAAGTATGGTTTTGAGCATTTAAAAGGCAAGTTTCCGGATCATTCCAAACCCGGCAATGATGATGCGGCCCGCAAAGAGGCGGAGGCACTGGGTATCAAGTGGGAACTGCCGGACTATGACAAACGAGATGCCAAAACGATTATAGATGACAGCAATCTGCTGAAGGGACTTGGCAATCAGAGCGGTGTGAAAGACAGATTGAGAGACCGTGTCGGCGACTTCGAGAATGACCGCAATGCGGCCTATCGTGCCGTACAGGTTCTTGATCGCATCGAAAAATATGACGCCGACGGCAAGTTGCAAACCGGTGATAGTGTTGGCAACGGCAAGATTGACGGATTTACCAACAGCGGCGAAGCCGAGCATGGTACAGAAGCCGGTCGCTTGCAGGACTTTGGCAAGTATGGCTTTTCAAGCCTCGCCGGTGTGGGTGGCACCTATGATGACTATCTGAAGAAAAACAAGGATGCCGACGATGCATCCAAGATAATTGCCAAGAATGGTTCAATCCTTCACGAGAATTTCGACTCCATCAAGAAGGCGACGGGAGCCGAGGGAGATTCCCTCACTCTTAAGGACTTGCAGAAGTTCAAGGCAGATAACCCCAAATTTATGAGCGATGATCTGAAGAAGTCTATTGATTTCTGGATCCAACCGGGCAGCTTTGACATTCTAGAGACCAGCCACGACAAACTGCGTAACGGGTCGGATGGTAAAGTTTCGAAAGACGATATCTCCGACTGGATGAAGAATGACGCTCCAAAGGATGCAAAAGGAGCGATTGAATTTGCCGTGCGCGCAGCCGACGGCAATGCGGTGTCGGGTATCCAGATAGAGAAATTTGACGACGAAATTTTCAAGAATCCTGAAAAATATAGCGCCAAGGAAAAGGCGGCCGTCATACACGACCTTCAAAAAGCCTATGATCTGGTAGGCATGGGCGAGCAATCCGGCATGTGGAAGGAAGGCCACATCATAAAGAAGCTCAAGGATCGTGCCGGTGTTGGTGATGATCCCAAAGCCATCCAGGCAGAAATCGAACAACGTATCGGCACACTCAAGAAAGACCCCGATGTTACAAAGTTCCTGAATGAGACCGGAAAAAATGCCCTATCGGATTTCCTCAATAGCGATAAGGCCCTGAAAAAGGCTCTAACGAACAATTATGACAAAGACATCAAGACCGGTGCCGAACTAGACAAGCGATGGAAGACGAAGACGGACGACGGAAAGGCCATTGGTCCGACAGAGAACCTCGCAAGTTTCTTCCAAACCGGAAAGATGTATCAGGCAGCATTAGGACTTGACGATACCAAGGCGCTGCAGGGCGCTGTCAAGAACTCCAAGCACAATGGCGAGTTGCAGGAGTTTTACGAGAAATCGATGGTCTCGGGCGATCGTTTCAAGGAGTTGTTGAAAGATCATCCTATTGAACAGGCGATGAGTACGTTCAGTTTGGAAGCCGCTCTCTACAACGCCGCTTTGGATCCTGAATTCACGGGCAAGCACGATAAGAAGCTCAATGAGAATTTCACCTCCATTGCCGAGAAAGGCGCTTACGATTCCGGATCGTTCGACGATCTGAAGAAGGCATTCGGTGTCGATGGCGGCAAGGATCTTGATGATGATAAGGTCAAGAAGATCATTGAGGAAATCGAGAAAACGAATCCTGAACTGCTTGTCAATGCGGATGGTACAAAAGCCAAACCGGATCAGATTCTCGGTGCTTTCCGTGGCCAGTGGGATATATTGCGTAACGCTACAGGCGGCGGCAGTCTTTACGATCTGGTTGGGCCCAACAGTTCTGCCAAGCAGCAGTTTGACAAAGGCATACAGCACGGTGTGAGCGGGTTGTTACTGGCTGGCATCACGATTGCCAAAGGCGCCAGTTCGAATGGCAAGCTGACAGACCGTCAAAAGGTTGATATCGCGATTGGTTCGGTTCAGACCGCCGGAATTCTTGCCGAGGGCGGCGTAAAGAACTATCGCGATTACATGAAAACCGCGGGGATCGATCCGAAGATCATCGACGATCCGAAGAACTTTAATGAGTTCCTCCAAAAGAACGCGGGTAAGTTTGAGGCAGGTGCCGGATTGGTCGGAAGCCTAGCTGGACTTGCCCTTGGTGCATACAGCATCTTTGACGGCGTAAAGGCGATCAGAAACGGCGACACAGCGGCCGGCGGTGTGAATATTGCAGCTGGCTCTCTTGGTATTCTTGGCTCGGCCGCTGGCGCGGTGGAGGGAGGAATGGGTGTGGCCGGTCTTGTAGTGCCACGTTTGATCAGCGGACTAGGCGCAGGCCTCGGCGTGGCTGGCGGTGTACTCAGCTTGGCATCAATATTCATTTTTGCTGCAATCAACGAAAGCAAAGCTTCGTCACTCCAGAACGATTATGGCGATCTTCTGGGTGATTATTTGGAGAAGTATAAAATTGACGGCAAACCAGACGAGGCAAAAGCTTGAGGCATTTTTCAGGCAACGATTTAGCAGTGATAATGTGAATTTAGCTGCCATATAACGAAAGGCAATTTCAAACTTCTTTCAAGTAAATTGCTACAACCGAAAAATTATCGCAAAAGCCACGCTCGTGGCTTTTGTTGTATTGGATATTGTAGAAGACTTTTTGGGAAATTCTCGGCCTGACGGCGTGCGGTGATTTTTAGCTGACTTATAACGTAGCTCCCAGTGCGCAAAGGATTTGTAGTCACCATCCCACGCGTATAGGAAAGCACCGTAAACCCTACGATTGCTCGCACAGTAGGTGCAAAGAGATACTTTTTGGGAATCTGTTTTGCGGCGCCAGATTGTTATTCCGCCTTGCTGAAAAGCGCTCGTTTGCAAACAAAAATTTATACTTTGCAAGCGGATATTATTAATTACGTCCCGTTGATTACTTTTAAATAACCAGTTTAATCACGTTAACAGTTAGGCATTACGTATAATTTTCAGCATCATGGAAATTACCCAAATAACATTCAAGTAGACGCTCCATTAAACCAGATCGATGTTTTCATTTTGAATTTAAGCTCTTCTCGAAATAACAGTCCAATTAAGAGGAATATTTTGCCGCCAAGAAGCGCCCATATTACTGGTTTTTCCTACGCAACCAGCACACTGTTGGCGCACAGCTTTTTCTTGTCGGTTAATTGCGGCATGCGTTGGTCTCTACTTCAGTAACGACGGTATTCAATGCACAAGGGGGTGTAATATGTCTGTAACGGCGATACCAAGTAACATCGTAAACACGTCTAAAGAACCAGTCTCATCAAACTTTGAGTCAAACCTTAATGCAGCAAAGGCCAGCCAGATTCTGGTGGATCATTTGAAGCAGAATGGACAATCCGCCATCAATAAGGATGGATTGGTACAATTGGCGAAAAACACCAAGGACACTAATGTTTCAGCTGCAGCAGATTACATGCTGAAGAACAATGACGTTTACACGGCGATTGAAACCCACGACGTCGCTGGAGCTGACGGATTATCCGGTGTTTGGAATTTTGAATGGGCAGCGAAAGGTGGCCTTGCCGGCAACTCCACGGATGCCCTGGCCGCAATGACAAACGCATTTGATCTTGCAATAACCAAATCCGCGGAAATTACTAAAGTCACGACAGACAAAAAGGTTGGGTTGGATGCAAGCAAGCAGCGTGCCAATGCCTAATTGCAAGTTCTGAAGGATCTCACCTAAGCCATCATTGCAACAGGTAATGCATCTATCGAACGATGGTATTGCGTAAGAACGGCTCCGGCGTGCCCATCGGGTACGCCGGAGCCGTTGTCGGTCAACCATAAATTAAACGTGGTGCCTTTACTCTTCAGGTACGACGAGCTGCTTTCCCTTGGTGACGATATAGGTCGCCAATTCCGATGCTGTTACTTCGCCGACATTCTTGGCCACGTGAGCCACGCCCGCAGGGATAAATAGAGAGCCGCCAGCTTTCAGTGTGACCGGCTTTTGTCCCTCCAATTCATACTCGATAGTACCCCCAACAACGTGGGCAATTTCAACGCCGGGATGTGAGTGCTTTATTGAAGAGGCCTTTGGCGAAAAGCCGACTAGAACCTGAACAACTTTTTGTCCGGTTTTCCCTAAATCTTGCTGCACAAGGTCGGTGCGCAGAAGTGCTTGCTGTTGAGCGTGTGAAAGACTGATAGGAATTCCTATGCTAAAAACAAGAATTGCAGTTGCAATTCTGATAGTGGTATTCATGCCATTGTCCTTCCCATGCAAGGCGAGCGGATCAGTGCCGGCAGAAAGCGCCAAGCATCATTTTTGCTGCCAGTACGGTTTCTAAGCGCACGGTGTATCAGGTGTGTTTCGACACTGACGCTGTTTTGTAACGCCATGTATTAGGCTCAGATTCTGGAAGCTGCCGCTCACGTCTCTCGCGCCTATCCGACCTGACAAAAAGCCACCCCTTATTTACAGATGTCAGCATGGTTGGGAACTCTACAGCAAGGCAATGCATTGGTACCTTCAAACCAGAGAGGAATCGACCAATGCCACACCATGCCGTACGACACCTCACGCTCGACATTGATGGTATGAATATTTTCTACCGCGACGCAGGGCCGACGGATGGACCAGTTGTTCTCCTGCCGCATGGCTATCCCTGCTCATCCTACGAATTCCGCAACTACATGGCAGAACTGGCTGATCACTGGCGATTGATTGCACCAGACTTTCCTGGCTGTGGCTATAGCGATACACCCGCGGATTTCGACTACACATTCGACGGATACGCTGACTTTCTTGAGCGGTTTGTCGAAGAACTCGGTCTTACAAAATTTGCCCTGTATCTTCATGATTTCGGCTCTCAGATCGGGCTGAGATTGGCGATCAAGCGTCCGGAACTAATCGCGTCATTAATTATCCAGAATGGTGACATCTACGAAGACGCGCTTGGACCAAAATACAAGACACTTCGCGAGTATTGGAAGAATCCGACCAAAGATGGTTATGACAGTATCAGACAGAGCATTACGAAAGAAGAATTCGGCAACGAGTTTTTGAACGATGTCGGTCCCGATCTCGCAGAACTCATTACGCCTGATCTTTGGGAGCTACATTGGTCGCTTATGACTGAACGCCGAAAGGATATAGCCGCAGCTCTGATCGCCTCCTTGAAGGACAATCTGAGCTGGTTTCCGCGATATCAAGCCTATCTGCGCGAGTATCAACCAAAAACACTTATAATTTGGGGGCCACGGGATGGTTATATGCCAAAAGCTTCTGCCCAAGCTTACCTACGCGATTTACCGGACGCGGAGCTGCATTTGCTAGACGGAGGGCACTGGTTGTTGGAAACAAATCTGGAAGAAGCTGTGGCCATAAGCCGAAAATTTCTCCGACGCACTCATAGCAATATCTGAATTCGTTCAAAATTAACTCCAATGTCGCGTATTACTTACGTGCTAGTATCTGCTGCATGATTTGAAGGAAACACATGGAGTGGCACGTGCAAAATGCGTCGAACTTGGCCGTGATTATTCAACATTATCGAAACCGCAAACCATTTTCGCTTTTTCAAGATAGATGAATAGAAATGGAACTTCTGACGGAGTTGGGTATTTTTGAACTTTGTTGCAGATAACGCTGTTATCTTGATTGGAATGATAAGAAATTCGGAGTCAACGGAATGAACCAAGTTGAATAGCGATGAGGGCCAACAAGCACGCATAATTGTAGCTGATGATCACCCCATTTTTCGCGACGGAATGTGTCGGCTTGTTCGGCGCCTTGCTCCTGCAGTGATCATCGAAGAAGCTGGCACAATGGACGAGTTGTTGTCGCTTTCGCGTACGGGGCCTCAGCCAATCGGATTCCTGCTTGATCTTGTGTTTCCGGGACTTGATCCACAGCATTCAATTGCCGCACTGCGTCGGGAATTTCAGGACACATCGATCATCATTGTATCGATGGTCGATGACATGACCGCCATCGACGCTGCAATGAAAAGCGGAGCCAATGGTTTCATTGGCAAAGCTGTCCCACCACAAGAGATGGCTGAAGCAATCAAGGTTATTCTGGGAGGCAACAATCTTATAAAACGCTCGATGCCAGGATTGACGTTGCAAAAGGATGCTGGCTTTCCCCGATTCAATCTTACGCCAAGACAGGTTGAGGTTCTTGGACTAATCGTTAGAGGAAAGTCCAATAAGGAAATCGGGCGTGAGCTGAATATTTCCCCCTTCACTGTAAGCATCCATGTTTCGGCATTGCTTCGACTGCTGGGTGTAGAATCCAGAGCAGCAGCGGCGGCGAAGGCGGTTATAGATGGTCTGGTTGAGCGCTAGTTCTCTCCTTGTTGTCAGTCCGCGCCAACTCATCGATTTTCACCTTCTGCATCAAGACCACCTCGCGCAGTTCTTGTGAGCGCACAGGCTTCGACAATACTGGTATATTTTCATTCCCCGGTTCTTCCAGAATTCGGCCCACGTCGTGTCCCGTCATTATCACGGCAGGAATATCTCGGCCTAGCAATTGCCGCACTCTAGAAATGCAATCCGTCCCTGTGAGGTTAGCGCCGAGGTCAAAATCGGTAATGATCAGATCGCATACTGCGACGTTTTTTGGCAAACCAGTATCTGCCTGAACAGTGCAGCCCCATTTCTCAAGCAATGTAGCTGTAGCAAGCAAAACGTTCTTATCATCCTCAACTAGAAGAACCCTAAGTCCCTTCATTGCGGAATGATCTTTCCTTTCGCTTATCTGCACAACATCAGCTTGAGCGACCAGATGAGCTATCTTCAAGCCGTCAATTATGACGGATGTTCCTCGACCGCGCAGCGAACGTATGCTCACTTCAATTTCCAGCAACTTTACTAGACGCTTGACGATTGCAAGTCCAAGCCCCACTCCTTCAACATCTTTGTCCCCCCGCTCACGCGCCTGGTAAAACTCCTCGAAGAGCATGGGCAAATGATGGGCTGCAATTCCCTCGCCTTGATCATGCACCTCGATAGAGATGCAACCTCTCCGCCGCCTGCAACCCACGAGAACCTGACGGCCCGGCGCATATTTTATAGCATTCGAAAGGATGTTCTGAAGCACCGTGGCAATCAGTGTAGCGTCTGTTGACACGTATATATTTGCAGGTACTTGGCGAAATACTACGCCAGCCCATTTAGCCGCTTCCCTATTCTGTTGGATGAGATCATCGATAATCACACCAATTGCGACAGGCTGTAGGCGTGGTTGAACTTTGCCACTCTCGAGTGTCGAAATATCCAGAAGTGAGCGGAAAAGCCCCGACACACTATGTACTGAACGATCAATGTTATCGACCATTTGATGCTGCTCTGAACTGAGCCCGGTATCGCGAAGGCAGGCCGTAAAAAGGCTGATTGCATGTATCGGCTGACGTAGATCGTGACTCGCTTGAGCAAGAAAGCGGGACTTTGTTTGGTTTGCCTGAACGGCTTGGCTGTGCGCTTCAAATGTTCTGCTTACTAGTCTATGCGCATAGGTTGGAACGGCGATTGTGGTCAGGATGAATGCAACGACGACATAGGGATAATTCCACAGGAAGCTGTTGAAATATGTCGCCGTAAGAATGCTGACTAGTGCCATACACGTGGAGATCACCAAATATTGTGATCCGAAGCGTAACCCGTAACCCAAGGTCACCCATAACAAAGGAGCATAGGTTGGCAACAGCACGCTATCGCCGATAGACATGATTGATGTGATTGCAGAATAGTCCATGACCATGGCAAAGACGCGCCGCGACAGATATTCGCCCGGTCTTTGAATTACCCATATCAATATGCTGATCGAAAGTATCGAGTAGATGGACGAATAGAGTGCTATCTGACTGGGGCTGATCTCAAAATTACCTGTCGTCGCCATTATGGCGGACATGCAGATGACAAATACAGGCCCGGCAACAACACGAAAAAGCGCCTGAGAATATTCGGCGCCTTTTCGGTTCTCACGAGTGCTTATGAATATCTGCGACAGTTTTGAATTAACCCAGGAAAGTGAGACTGTTCTCTCGGTCATTTCGTCCATGCCCCGTTTCGTATCGTCATTAATCCCATATGACGCCACCCAATGCATTCAGGGGTATTTTTAAGTAGCGAGTGCCGTTTGTTTCTGGTTCGGGAAGTCGCCCGCCGTTGAGATTAATCTGGAGAGCAGGCAATATCAGCTTCGGCATTGCAAGGGTTTTATCCCGGGTCTCTCTGAGAGCAATAAACTCCTCCATGGAGTGGCAACGGCTTAAATGCGAGTTATGTGCCTTTTGTTCTCCAACAGAACTTTCCCACATAGGTTCGCGCCCACCCGGCTGATAGTCATGGCCGACGAAAATCCTGGTTTCATCAGGCAATGCAAGAATGTCTTGAATTGAATACCATAGTTGATCAGCGCTGCCACCCGGGAAATCAGTTCGTGCGGTGCCGCTGTCAGGCATAAACAATGTGTCGTGAACGAATGCCGCATCACCGATAACGTATGTGATCGATGCGAGCGTGTGACCCGGAGAAAACATCACGGTCGCATCGAGATGACCGATTTTGAAAGCTTCGCCCGGCTGGAAAAGCTTGTGCCATTGCGACCCGTCAGCGATTAGCGCCTCCCAATTGTAAAGGTCTTTCCACAAAGATTGCACTTCAACAATGTGGCTGCCAATCGCACAAGGCGCGCCGGTGCGGGAGTGCAAATATTGCGTTGCCGAAAAATGGTCAGCGTGGGGGTGCGTATCCAGAATCCATTCAACTTTCAGCTTGGCCAATTCCACATAGTTGAGAATACGATCAGCATTAAACGTTGCTGTTGCTCCTGATTTTTCTTCAAAATCCAGAACAGGATCAATGATTGCGCAAGCCTTTGTGTCAGGGTCTGACACGACATATTGTACAGAGAACGTCCTCTCGTCGTAAAATGCCTCGACATTGGGGCGAATGGCGATGTTGGTCATGGCGTTCTCCAAAGATCAGGTCTCGGAGGCTCATGTTTATTGGGTGTTTCATCGAAATAGCAAGTGCGCAGTGGACTCAGACAAACTGACAAGGTTAGGATATTGTCCAAACCAGTCGCCCAAGGCAACAATGCACCAACGGTTTGATAGTGCCTTTGCGACCAACATCTATCGATTGATCGAAAGAGAGAACCGCAAATGGGTTTACGAATAAACGATGTTGCTCCGGATTTTACTGCCGAAACCACGCAAGGTGAGATCAAATTTCATGATTGGATAAGAGATAGCTATGCCGTCCTGTTCAGTCACCCGAAGAATTTTACACCCGTGTGCACAACAGAGCTCGGCTACATGGCCGGTCTTGCTCCGGAATTCGAAAAACGCAATGCCAAGATTATCGGCATCTCGGTTGATCCAGTTGAAAGTCATGCAAAATGGAAGGCGGATATTAAGACGGCAACAGGCCACGAAGTCGATTATCCGTTGATTGGCGATCACGATCTCAAGGTAGCCAAACTCTATGACATGCTGCCAGCTGAGGCCGGAGATTCCTCCGATGACCGCACACCTGCCGACAATGCGACCGTTCGCTCGGTCTTTGTTGTTGGTCCTGACAAGAAGATAAAACTCGTTCTCACCTACCCGATGACCACCGGCCGCAATTTTGATGAGATACTGCGTGCGATTGACAGTATTCAATTAACTGCCAAACACCAGGTAGCAACACCCGCCCAGTGGAAACAAGGTGACGATGTCATCATTACCGCAGGTGTATCTGACGAGGATGCAAATGCTCGTTTTGGTGGTTTTGAACGCATTTTGCCTTATCTGCGCAAGACCAAACAACCAAAGTAGCAATGCTTGATCTGATGAGTTTCTGTTAAACGACCGCCATACAGATTGTCAGCAACGATACCTAGTCGACAGAGTGGCCAGCGGCCACTCTGAATCCAATTGAACATTTCGCCCCAGAAAACAACAATTGACTCATTTGCAATTTTATTAAAATGTGGCGCAATTCATCTAAACGTTGAATCGAGCGTGAATGCTCCGGAGTATGGGGCGGGAACATTGTCACGTTACTTATTGGATTATTTTCAGCTCAAACAGCCACTTTCCTGTATGGAATGCAAAACTGTGTTCCTGCAAATTCCGGAGGAGGTGTCTGATGAAGCTCCCGTCCATTGTCGTGAGTGTGGTGCATATATTTGTACTTGGTTATCGGCGAAAGAGCAGATTTTGCCGGACAATCAAGAGCACGATAATGCACATACGCATGATAACAGAAAACTTGCCAGCCTCAGGGCCAGGACCTAACCGGCAAGTTTCATATTAAAATCTGGTTGCAAGCGGATTTGAAAATCGTTCGCCTGCAGGTTTGTCAGTGCTTAGGCAATTTCAGGGGGATTGAAATAAATCGGCTCCCGCGTTGACAGACTGTGTTTCAGCTTCCTTGTGAAATCGTCCACCAAAACTTCGTCTTGTCCATTCTCAAGACCCGCAAGCGCCGCTTGCACAACATCGCGCGGGCTGATCTTCTTGATGTCCAGAGCCTTGGTCATGTCTGTATCAATAAAGCTGATGTGCAGACCCAGAACCCGTGTATTTTGACTACTGACCGCCAGCCTCAGAGCGTTTGTGAAGCTCCAAACTGCAGATTTTGAAGCCGAATAAGCTGCTAGCACGGGTCGGGAAAACCACGAGGAGTCTGACAAGACATTGATTATGGCACCTCCGCCATTCCGTGCAAGAATTGGCGCAAATGCCTGGCTTGTATATATTGTGCCATAATAGTTGGTTTCAAAGATTTCACGGCTGCCGTCAATCATTTCCGGACCAAGCACATCATTTGTCAGTCGGGCAATCCCGGCATTATTGATCAATAGCGTTGTGTCTCCGCATTGAGTGGCGGCGGCTTTGACTGAAAGCGGGTCTGTAACATCAAGCCTGACCTGCACAATCCCGGGAATCTCCCTGCCATCGGGATTGCGTATGCCTGCATAGACTTTTTTGGCACCTTGTTTTAGCGCTTCCTGAGCGAAAGCCAAACCAAGTCCACGATTTGCGCCTGTTACGAATACAATAGAGTCTTGAACCTTCATGTCAGTCGTCTCCGGCTGGGATATAGTCAGGCGATCGCTTGATAGCGCTTGGCTGGCTGTTGTTTTGATAGATTGGGCAGCAGTTTCTGGCGTGCCGCTTCATAAGCGTTCCAGTCTTCTACTTCCGGCAATGCAGGGATGGTAATGAACTCTTGCCGATCAAATCCAATCAATGCAGCGTCAACCATATCTTCGGCAGACATGACGATTGCGCTGTCCAACTCCGATACAGGTTTTCCGGAAAGCTCCCAAAAATCTGTAGCAGTTGCGCCGGGCAGGACAGCCTGAATGTAGACATTTTTATCGGCCAGTTCTTGTTTCAGCGACTGGCTGAACGCAATGACATATGCCTTGGATGCGCCGTAGACACCGTTGAGCAATTCCGGAGCGAGTCCCACAACCGACGCAATGTTGATGATCGATCCACCGCAACGAGCTACAAATCCCGGAACTGCTGCATAGGCGAGACGCGTAAGCGCCACCACGTTCAGATTGATAATGTCTACCATCTTGTTGACTTCAGAAGCCAGCAATGGGCTGACAGCGCCGAGACCTGCATTGTTTATCAGGAGCCCGATACTGGCATCTGTTTGCAGTATCTTCTCAACACGAGCGAGATCCACGGCCTGATTCAAATCCGCTTGGACGACTTCAACTGTTCTGCCTGTCTCATCAGCTAGGCGCTTAGCAAGACGATCAAGCCGCTCTCGATTTCGGGCGACCAGAATGAGGTTATGGCCGCGATGCGCCAATCGCTCCGCATAAATTGCTCCAATGCCAGACGACGCGCCGGTTATGAGTGCTGTGTTGTTTTGAGAATAGGACATAACGTTCAGATCCTTGAAATTGCTCTTTGTGGTCCGAGCGTAATACTTCTTCCCAATGTCTGAAATGTCATATATACAACTTTTTAAGACATAACTTTTAGGACATTAATATGCAAAGCGTTGGTTTTGTAGTGCAACCAAATTTTCAAGTCTTGGGTTTTGCAGCAATGACGGTGTTTGAGATCGCTAACACTGTCGCCAAAGACAATTTCTATGACATCACCCTTCTGTCCGAGTATGGCGGGATGGTTCGATCATCGGCAGGCTTCAGCGTTGAAACGAAATCGTTTGGCAAAACCGAGTTGGACACGGTCGTTATTTTGGGTGGTACTACGATTCAACCAACGACATCCGGTCTGCTGAATTTCATCCGGGAATCGGCAACAAGTGCCCGACGTTTGGCAGCGCCCTGTATCGGCGCTTTCATCTTGGCCGAAGCAGGCGTGTTGGGTAATCGCCGTGTCACTACGCATTGGGCGTTCGCTCGCGAATTGCAAAATCGTTACCCGAAGCTGAAAGTGGAAGAGGATCGCATCTTTATCATAGATGGCCCAATCTGGACATCAGCCGGCATGACGGCCGCTATCGATCTCGCGTTGGCGATGGTGGAAAAGGATCATGGCGTTGAGGTCGCACGCACGGTTGCACGCAATCTTGTCATCTATCATCGCCGGGCCGGAGGCCAATCGCAATTTTCTGCTCTTCTTGAAATGGAACCAAAAACAGACCGAATCCAAAAAGCTTTGGATTTTGCAAAACGAAACCTGAAGAACGAACTCTCCGTCGATGATTTGGCCAACGCTGCCAATTTAAGCCCTCGTCAATTCAGTCGCGCGTTTCGTGCAGAAACCGGTCAATCCCCCGCTAAAGCCGTGGAGAATCTGCGTGTTGAAACGGCCCGCATATTGATGGAACAAGGACGTCTTTCTATGGACATTATCGCTGACGAAACAGGCTTTGCTGATCGCGAGAGAATGCGCAGAGCTTTCTTGAGAGCTTTTGGACAATCGCCGCAAGCTATGCGGCGAATTTCACGAACCGCAGCTTGAGTTGAATCACACCGCCTATTCATTGCATGCGATGAAATCCTCCTCGAAAATAATTATGCTGAAATCGAACCGAACGGTTTGAAATCGGGCAAGCCATCCCCATATAACAGCAAGGGCATTCGGTCAGGATAATTTGTATGGACGGCAGCGCAGTTCAAATCTCGTGTGGGCGTAATGAGACACGCTCACTCTGGCTACGGCAGCGTGTTGCAATTCTGCGTAACAATCCGAATTTCTGCCATGCTTCTTTTGAGTATGCGCATGGAATTGTGCGCGTTTTCGAAGGTCAATACATGGCGAACAAAGTGATGGCCAATGCTGCCCGTCAGGCTATATGCATGGCGATTGCAGCCATGCATTACGGTCGTGACGATGAACATCACGGCGCTTCCATGTCGAGCCTTCAATATGTCACAACCGAACTTGGCCTTTGCAGCAAAAGCACGACAACTGCGACTGTCAATTTGCTTGAGAATATCGGCCATGTAACGCGGGTAAAAGATGAGGCGGACCATCGAAGCCACCTCATTGAACCGACTGGGCAACTCATTTCGGTTCTTCACGATATTATTGCGGTCTGCCTCTCCGCAGCAGACAGGCTATTCCCATTGCGCCGCTATCGCGCGCTGCTCGACAGTTCACTGAATTTCCTTGAGCGTTACTTCGCTACAAGCCTACATTCACTCTTTGATATAGAGCCGATCATCATTGAAGACCGTCGTTCTAGATTGTTTGCAACAAGTGACAGTGGAGAAATGCTGCTTTGCAAGCTGATGGCGGGCCGCACGGAACGCGATCAGAATGTGGTGAGCCTACCTTTCGATGAGATCGGCCACCTTTATGGTGTATCGCGCACTCATATCAGACGCTTGATGAAAAAAGCTGAGACTGAAGGCATGGTCCGGCTCATGGATGCTGGCGGTCGGCACATCGAATTACTTCCGCCTTTGAAGGAGGTCTTCAACAATATCGTCGCCTCGCATATAGCCAAGGTGCAATTCGATATTCACCTCGCAAATAAAGACTACGATCTTCTTCCAGCATAACTTTGCTATTGTATAATAATATATACTCTTATTTGGTTTTTTAAATTCCAAGATAAGAATTAAAAACATTACTTCAAAAGACTTGACCCCACCGGTTAGGGCGGGGTCTTTGAGCATTGACTGGAGATCAAGTAAACTCAATCGTCCTGATTTCTGGTGAAAGATCAACAGGTTCTAGGGCGCATTGGTAACCTGCACTGAAAAGCTCATTTCGTCAAAGGACATAATCAGTTGCTTCTCAATGAGAATTCATTCTCAATTTTTATGTAATAATAGTATACTATTCTAAATTATTTGAATTATGACGACGTCTTTCCAACTCAAAATTTCAATAGCACTCACGCAAACGTGAATAAGAATCCCCTAAACTAGCCATTTTCCCACGTAATAAAGCAATTAATCGCCTATTTTCTCCATGAGCAAATATTAGTTCGTGCTAATTAAGCAACAGTATGGCTTTGGTAAGAAACAACCGGTTTTGTCCTTTGACCAAACGGGCTCGAAAGTAAGACATAGAGAAAGCATTCACTCTCTTGAATGTGATCCCTCACTCATGATCTTTACTGGAGATCCCAGATGAATTTTAGAAGTCTTCTTCTTGGCTCTGCCGCCGCCCTTACAGCGGTATCAGGAGCCCGCGCCGCCGACGCCGTGGTGGTTGCTGAGCCTGAACCCGTCGAATATGTCCGCGTTTGCGATACATACGGCGCCGGGTTCTTCTATTTGCCGGGTACCGAAACCTGCCTCAAGGTTGGTGGGTATCTGCGTTTCGACGTGCAGGCTGGTGATGATCCTTATGATGGCTCGAACTCAGGCCGTAACAACGAAGAAAGCTACCATGTCCGCACCCGCGCACAGGTTACTTTTGACGCCCGTTCTGAGACCGAACTCGGAACTTTGCGCTCCTACATCGCCACGCGTTTTCAATATGATGATGGCGAGAATTCCGATGCGACCATTCCTGAAGCCTATATTGAACTCGGTGGTTTCCGCGTTGGTGTAGCCGATGAAATCTTCGGTGCCTGGGTCGGTTATGCCGGCGATATTATCCAGGACGATGTTATCAACTACCAGTCCGGCAAATCGAACCAGATCAGCTACACATTTGCTGCGGGCAATGGTTTCTCTGCAATTATCGCAGCAGAACAGGGTTCGAACGAATTTGGCGACAATGTTATCGACGATTACATGCCACATGTTCTAGCCGGCGCGAAATTTGAACAAGCATGGGGTAAGATTGCTGGTACTGTCGGCTACGACTCCAGAGTTGAAGATGTCGCCGTCAACTTGCGTCTGGATGTAAACATCACTGACCGGATTTCTGCTTGGGTCATGGGTGCATATCAGTCCGACTTCCGGAAAGAAAGCTTCTACGATCACGACACCAACTGGTTCGCTCAGTTCCAGGGCGACTACGCTGTTTGGGGTGGTGTGGCAGCCAAGCTTTCGGAAAAGGCAGTTCTTAATGCTCAAGCAGCATATGAAGAAGAAGGCACCTATGCTTTCGCGGTCAATGTCGCCTACGAACTTGTTCCTGGTTTGAAGATCACGCCAGAAATCAACTACACCAAGTTTGACGGCGCACGTAAGGACGATTCGATTGCCAATGGTGGCAGCGATGATGCGTTTGGCGGCATCATCCGCTTTCAGCGCAATTTCTAATCTTAGCAAAGTTTGATTTCAGAAGCGGCGAGCAAAAGTTCGCCGCTTCTTCTCTATTGTTCATGATAATTTGGCCAATCTGCTCGCTTTGCAAAAACCCGAATTGAAAATCAGGCAGCATT
Organism: Phyllobacterium sp. YR531; assembly: GCF_000282595.1. Lineage (GTDB taxonomy): Bacteria > Pseudomonadota > Alphaproteobacteria > Rhizobiales > Rhizobiaceae > Phyllobacterium. Next base: position 14,427 of record NZ_AKIZ01000022.1, on the reverse strand, counting down.
TCGCTCTGAGAAGCAGTCGCTACAAATCAACCAATCTTCAACGGAAAAAAATTTCCGCTTTGAACTGGATAGTACTGGCATCGTGAAATGCCGGAGGCTTGTTAGAGAAGTCAAATCGAGCCGGAGGCGATACTGGCTTATTGTCGGGCAGCGCCGAAATCGTCAATTTAAACGCAGGCGAAGGCTTATAACTGACCTTGGCATAACGCGTGGTTTCTTTTCCGCTTTGTTCATAGCCAAGTCCGGCTTCCCATTTACCACTTGCATAGGAAAGGTCGGCCGAATGGCCGGAGAGTTTGAACTCTTTGTCTACCTTCGCCGCTCCTTTTAACGTCCACGTATCATTGGTGGCAACGAAATCGGCTCCACCTCCGGCGAATTTCCCATCCCTGGCAAATTTGGCACTGGCATGGGTCTTTATGTTAGGGTCTTCAATATCCCCGTTAAAATGGAAGACATACTGTTTGTTCGCAGGGTCGATATAGATCCCCAAGCTAGGATTGGTGGTACTTTTGAAGCCGAAAACTGTTGGGTCTTTTCTGATGTCCGGTATCATCAGCTTTTGAACATCGGGCACATACTTCCCCAAAAGATCTTTCTGGGTCATCGTCAGCGGTATCGGTTTACCGAAACGATCAAAAGCACCCATCGCGGTATAATTACGGCTCGCAATAATGCAGTTGACTGCAAAAATCATGCAACCATCGTTGGTGACACCGGCAATGCTTTTATGATGCGTATTCCTGAGACTGTATTTTCCGCAGCACGATAGCGATTCATCTATTGTGGCATCAAGAGAATTGCCATTGAACCGGATACCCGATGGCCCGCCAAAGCCATCGCGCAAAATAGGTGACACTGATAACGGTATCGCCCGGAAGCTATCATCAGGCGCGGCTGACTCAGAACTTGCCGACTGTGTTCCCGTCGGTTGTGTGCGGGGTGGTAGTCCCATGTTATACCTGCCATTTGCAAATCAATCGCCACATGGCGAGGTTGGACCCTTTGCAGAGTAACCAATAACTACTTCTACCAATGAACTTACATCTATTTATTAGTTTTTCAACGGCAGCATTTTCTCCGCAGAGTTCGTTGCTACAGGCCGTTACCTGTCGGCCATTGAGGCTCAAAATTCCGATGGCCATTCAAACTCAACGTGCCACCGCATCGGGACATTTTTCAGATTTTACATCCCGGCGTAGCAGCATAACCTATCCAATCAGCTGAGGTTTGAAATCCGTATATAATCCACGAGAGCCCGGAGCTTTACAGGCTGTCTGTGACGCTTGGGATAATAGAGATAAAAGCCGTTGAATGGCGGACCATATGCCTCCAGCAAAGGTATAAGTTCTCCTCTGGATACCCAGGGTTGAAACGTATCCACCATACCGAATGTGATGCCCGCTCCGGCGCAGGCCATCCGGATCATCAAGCCCATATCGTTGGTCGTGACCTTGGGATTAACCGCGACATCGAAATCCCGACCATTTTCGGTAAATTCCCAGCGATATGGTGCGCTGTCCGGACGGGGCCTCCAACCTATGCAGATATGCTCCGACAGTTCTCGCGGATGATTGGGGCTGCCGTTCTTTGCTAGATATTCCGGTGATGCAAAAGCGTGTTGTTCCTGCTCTGGCGAAACGGAGATAGCAATCATGTCCTGTTCGATTACCTCTCCCAATCGCACGGCCGCATCAAATCCGACATCGACAATATCAAACTCTTCATCTGTAACCGTAATATCAAGAGCGATCTCAGGATACTGTTTGATAAATCCGGCCAGCAATGTGCCCGATAAGAAACTCTCGGCAATAGATGAAACGGCAATCCTTAGCAGTCCGCTTGGCCTGCTTTGCACCTCACGAAGGGCCTCCATCGCTTGTCTGACTTGAGAAACAGAGGAGTTTACCGCGCCGTAAAATAACTCGCCTGCTTCCGTCATTCGTACGCTTCGGGTGGTCCGTTGTATTAGGGCGACGCCGACACGATCTTCAAGTCTTTGCAAAGCCTGACTGACCGCTGAACGAGTAACGCCAAGCCGTTCGCTTGCGACGCGAAAACTCTTCGCATCAGCAATCGCCAAGAACACCGAAATGCCTTCAAGATCGTCACTCATTGGTAAGAACTACTAACCAAGTCATTTAAGATTAGCAACTTTTTCATCCCAATAATGATGGGTATTTTGATATCAATGAAACCCGAGAGAACTTTTATGGCCCAAGTTTCCAAGTCACTAGCCAGCCTCATGGTCATTATCTCGGCTTCGATCTTCGGCTCAACCGGGCAAACTATGGAGCGACCGCAAAAGCAATCCGGTTCAGAGAATTCCAAATCAAAAGAGGTTCAAATGTTGCATCACCCTTACATCGGCATGTGGGTAACTGATGATAATAGAGTTCGCCACGAACTGCTTCCTGACAACCGTTATGACGAGGCTCGCGGCAATCGCGAAAGTGCCTATCAGGGCCGCTATGAAGTGACCGGCAATCATATCGAATACTGGGACGATACCGGCTTCACAGCTGACGGCGATTTTGTGGACGAGAACACACTTCACCACGGCGGAATGATCCTGCGCCGCAAATAAATATTCCCCTTCAGTAGAAAACCACGGAGTTTCAAATGTTCAATATTCAAGGAAAAGTCATCGCCATCACCGGGGCCAGCAGTGGCATTGGTGAAGCAACAGCAAGGGCTCTTGCAAAAGCAGGCGCTCATGTCGTGATCGGCGCAAGACGAATTGATAGGCTTGATAAACTGGCCGAAGAGATCGCATTTGAGGGTGGCTCGGTACTCACGAAACAATTGGATGTTACCAACCGCGAGCAAGTGAAAAGCTTTGCCGACTTTGCAGTCTCGGAGTTTGACCGTCTGGACGTTATGATAAACAACGCAGGCGTCATGCCACTTTCACCGCTGGACGCCCTTCTGGTAGACGAATGGGACCGGATGGTCGATGTCAATATAAAAGGCGTGCTTTACGGAATCGCGGCTGCGCTCCCAATTATGAAGAAGCAAGGTGAAGGCCAGATCATCAATGTGTCTTCCATAGGCGGTCACACCGTATCACCCACCGCAGCCGTCTATTGCGCAACGAAATTTGCGGTACGTGCGATTTCAGATGGCCTGAGACAGGAGAACGATAAAATTCGGGTTACCATTATTTCCCCGGGGACGACAGCATCGGAACTCGCAGACACTATCAGCGATCCTATCGCCCGTGCCACGATGAAAAATTTTCGCGCCGTCACGATTGATCCCGAAGCCATCGCAAACTCCATCCTCTACGCCATATCCCAAACAGCGGATGTGGATGTGAGCGAAATCATTGTCCGGCCAACAGCTAGTCCTTACTGATTATGACGTGCTCACTTTCACCGACGATAAACCTGTGGAAGTACATAATGCTATTCTCAATAAAGGTGTTCATCCCGAGTGGCAGCGGAGGCGTCGGCCATATTGCGATCCAGTTCCGCCAGGGCCTACGGTCGGCGGCCTTGGCCTGGATACAGCTTTAAAAGCGGTTGCACGCTTTGGCCACGTTGTAAGAGCCTTGGCTGGGAACATTCAAGCCGCAACCTACCACTGCTATGAGCTTGTCGAGCACGGTAGACCATCGGAAAACTCGTTGTACAAATCGGGTAATCATGACAACCATGCCACGCTCCGCTTTGGTTCATATCATTAGCTTGAACTTATCTGGCCTGTGCTTTCGACAGCTCAATCCACACCGGGGCGTGGTCACTGGCTTTGTCCCAACCGCGGACCTCGCGATCAACGCCAACCTTTTTAAGACGGCCTGCAACGGACGGACTCAGCAAAAGATGGTCAAGTCGCAGGCCCGCATCTCTGGTCCAAGCGTTGCGGAGGTAGTCCCAAAATGTGTAGATTCGCTCGTTGGGATGAAGCGCTCTGATCGCATCTACCCATCCAGCTGACGTTAGAGCCTTGAAAGAACTCCTTACCTCAGGTCGGAACAACGCATCATCCAACCACCGCTCCGGCTTGTAAACGTCGAGTTCAGTGGGCATCACATTGTAATCGCCAGCAAGTATGATGGGCGCATTTGTTGCAAGCAGTTCGTTCGCATAAGCATTCAGCCGGTCAAGCCAGCGAAGTTTGTAATTGAATTTCGCACCCGGCACAGGATTGCCGTTAGGCATATAAAGACAACCAATGAGAATTCCATTTACGGCCGCCTCAATGTAGCGGCTATGGATATCCTCAGAGTCACCAGGAAGAACACGTCTCGTCTCTATTGGATCGGCATTTCTCGCAATAATCGCTACTCCGTTCCAGCTTTTCTGACCATTCCAGACACAGCCATAACCTGCTTCGTTTAGCGCCCGCTCGGGAAATTTACTGTCTGGCGACTTTAGCTCTTGCAGACAGGCTACATCGGGTTGCGCCTTTGCCAGCCATCGCAGCAAAAGGCTCAACCGCCCATTGATTCCATTAACGTTAAAAGTGGCAACCTTCACATACATACTCCGAAGCAAAAATAACGGAATATCTGCCGGAATGGTTCCAGAACTCCTCAAGCAATTTTCCAGATAGCTGCCAACCAAATTCGCGCTCAAACGTTATCATCTCGTGACCTGTTAACCCTGAGCATCAAATGCACGACGAACTGTTTATCTATCTGATTTATGCCAACGCGATCCTGGTGCTTCTCTGCATCGCATGGTTCATTTACAAAGGCCGCGGTTAGCGAAATCCCATATGAAATTTGGGGCTAGAGATCGCCTTCAATAAAATCGGAAACACATTCTTTCAACGGAGCGGACAGCTCCCATAAACGCACTTTATCGTTTACAACAATTTGAGCGTTCCCACGCAAAGCCAGCGGCGTGGCCCGCTGCAGTACGACATAACCAAAGCCGGATTTCTGTTCAACAGCATCAGCATCCGCAGTGTTCGTCTCCTCCCAACAAAGCTTTAAAAAATCGCCCTCTCCAATCTTTTCGATCTGCCAGATTATAGTGATCTCACCTCGTGAAGTTGCTAGCACGCCATATTTCGCAGAATTCGTCGCCAACTCATGGATAGCCATTCCAATGTGCAGCACAGCAGGGGCTGCTAGCATTAACTCTGGCCCGGTAACAGTTATTGGTCCATCATGTTTGAACGGCTTCAATTGATCGCCAATCAAAGTTGCCAGATCACCACCTTTCCAATCAGCTGAAACCAATACGTCATGCGAGCTTGCAAGTGATGTTATGCGCTCATTTATTTGATGCTGGAACTCGTCAACGTCCTGTGTTCGCTTGGCTGTCTCCCTGATAATCGACAGGATGACGGCATACTGGTTCTTCACTCGATGATTAACCTCGCGGAGCAAGAGACGTATGCGTCTCTCATTATCCCGCGATGCAGTGATATCACGTGCTATTTTCGACGCACCGACGATCCTGCCATGATCGTCCTTAATTGGTGACACTGTAAGGGAGATTGGAATGAAAGAACCATCTTTTCTGACACGTACAGTTTCAAAGCTCTCAATCACCTCACCGGCCCGTACCCGTGAGATTATATCGTCCTCTTCGCTCTGATGGCTCTCGGGAATTAGAATACGTATGTTCTTGCCAATGACCTCTTCAGCTTTATAGCCGAAAAAGCCTTCCGCAGCTCGATTCCAACTTGTAATGACACTGTTCAAATCCTTGCTGATAATTGCATCGAATGAACTATCCACGATGGCAGCCAGTCTGGCTGCTATCAGATCGTTGTCATCATTCGCACTCACGTAAGCATTCCTCACAGGATTAGCCAAAACAGGCTGGCGTTACAGTATCAATTGGCCTCACATTAGCAATAGTGTGCCATCCCAAATCCGCTTTAGAGAAGCCTCTGCAGCCGTCCAATTCAATGGAAGCCGTTGCAAACGCCAAACGCGGAGAGTGCCGGAACTAGATCGGTTCCTTGGCTTTATCACCCAGCCGCTGCAGATAGGCACAGAACATTTCTGTCATTGCGTCCGCATAAAGATTAATCTCTTCGTCCGAACGAGGTTCTTCGGAAAAGTCTTTACCTACGCAGCTCATAGTTGTCATTATGAGCCCACCAGCCCGATTTCTGATGGTTTCTGAGGCCTCGGGGAGAACCTCACGCATAAATTGTGCGATGATTGGTTCGTCAGCATGCCGTGCTTCCAGCGCTTCCGGTGCATCACGATACAGCGGAGCAGCATCACTCAATGCCACACGTACAGCAGCCTCCTCGCACTCAGAGCAAATAAAAGTATGCACGAGTGCCCTTAATCGTTCGAACGGCGGGCGCGCCGTATCCGATAAAATATCACCCAGCAAATTCGTTGTTTCCCGCCATTCATCGCTTTGAAGTTTGAACAGGATCGCAGCTTTATTTGGAAAGTACTGATAGAGAGAACCAACACTGACACCCGCCTTTTCCGCCACCCGGGCGGTCGTAAAACGTTGCGCTCCCTCTTGTGACAAAACCTGAACAGCTGCCTGCAAAATGGCGCTTACAAGGTCATTTGAACGAGCTTGCTTTGGCTTTTTTCTTGAGGAAATCCGGGCATTTGGGCGATTTTCCATTTTCTTGTTCCTCAATGCGATTAGCAAATGCGACGAATTAATCGTATTTTTCCGTCAGCGCAATGTTGCACAATGAAGGATCTGAGATGAACACTCTGACGACAACGCCATTCGCACATCTTCTTGACCGGCTGTTCGATGAAGCAGAGAAAGCCACGAGCCCCACCATAGCCGAACTGTCTCAAAACGAGCGTGCGCGCCTTATGCGCAGCAAAACCGAGTATCGCGATTTCTATGGGCGTCTCAAGGACCTGTGGCTCCCCGTCTCACGGCAAACGGGCGAACTACTCTACATGTTGGCCCGAAGTGGCGGCGCAAGGAATATCGTGGAATTTGGAACCTCGTTTGGTATTTCGACCCTTTATCTCGCTGCCGCGTTGCGGGACAATGGTGGTGGTCGTCTGATCAGTAGCGAATTCGAGAGCTTAAAAGTCACTCGCGCGAACCAACACCTGGCAGATGCCGGCCTCGCCAATCTCGTTGAAATACGAGAGGGAGATGCTCTCAATACGCTAAGCACCAATCTTCCTGAAACTATTGATCTGGTGCTTCTGGATGGCGCAAAGTCTCTCTATACAGAAATCCTAGCGCTGGTTGAGTGCCGCCTGCGCCCCGGCGCACTGATAATCGCGGACGACGCTGACTATTGTCCAGAATATCTTGATCACGTCCGCTCGCCTGACAATGGTTATCTCTCGACTTCTTTCCCCGATAATATCGAACTGTCGATGCGCACCGCCTGAGCTTTCCGACTAACCGACATGGGCCGTCTCGAAGACTATGGCCAACGATGGAGATTTATAATGCACGTATTTGTTACGGGAGCGACAGGTTGGGTTGGGTCTGCCATCGTCGAAGATTTGATCCTTGCGGGTTATCGGGTCACCGGGCTTGCCCGCTCAGCCGACAAGGCCGCTGGTCTGATCGCCATGGGTTCGAAAATTATTCAAGGTACGCTTGACGACCTTGAGATCTTGCATGATGCCGCAGTTGCGGCTGAAGCAGTAATTCACACTGCGTTCAATCACGACTTCTCGAAATTTGCGGAGAACGCGGCGCAAGACGAACGGGCGATTGGAGTTCTGGGACGTGCACTCGCAGGATCAAAGCGGCCACTCATCGTAACTTCGGGCTTATCGGGTCTGCCAAAAGGTGCGACTGAGTTTGACCTTCCAAATCCGGCATCACCAAGGAAATCTGAAGCCGCCGCGAGGACGCTTGCAGAAAAAGGCATCCGCTCAACAACTGTTCGGCTTGCCCCGTCCGTTCATGGCATCGGCGATTACGGATTCATTCCGATTGTCATCCACCTCGCACGCGCCACAGGCGTTTCCGCATATCCGGATGACGGACTTAATTGTTGGTCTGGCGTTCATCGTTTGGATGCAGCGCGAGTCTATCGTTTGGTGATTGAAAGTGGTTGCACGGAGAGCGTCTACCATGCCGTTACCGAGGAAGCCGTTCCGTTCAAGACGATCGCCGAAGTAATAGGACATAATCTTGGCTTGCCAGTTGAATCCCGGCCACGCGAGCACTTTGGCTGGTTTGCAAATATGGCGGCGGGCAATATGGCAGCGTCCAATAATCGTACTCGCTCAATACTTGGTTGGGCGCCAACTGGGGCGACGCTTTTTGACGATTTGAACCAACCCCAATATTATGCGAACTGAACTCTCGTCTGTGCTGGTATTTTGCCCTGAGTCCTGATGATGCTGGAAGGAAATCGTGTTTTGTTTCAAATCAGATTACTCCAGCACCATCGAATGTCTTTTTTCGAATGTGTAAGACCGGATGATTACAAATGGCAATCAGCAAGACCGAAGAACCTGCACGTTTTCGGAACGAACAACTTAAGTCCAGCTATTTGACTAATTTTTTTCTGCAGATCAGTCAGAACCTTGTCAAAGCCTCCCTCAATGGGCTGACTGATAATGAGATCGTGGCACTTCTGGGAACCTCCTTATCAGATGCAGGTGTGAACGTTTCCACCATTGAAATTGCCTGTGACGTTGTTGACCCCGAGGCGGATTTGCATCGAGTACGATGGCACAGAGATGCCTCAGGTAGAGGTAATAACGAGCGTTCTACCGATATTTTCTCCAGCATGCTGGAAGAGGACGTGACCACGCTTCGCCTCAATGCCAAAAACACTCAATTTGCATCGGTTCTGGTAGGGCAAGAAACTGATGCGATTGCTTTCGCAAACCACCTCGAACCGGACGTCACAATCGGTTTTTTTGATGATGTGATGAGCTTGTTCATTACAAACGAACCCGATGGCTTTAAACCATCAGACATCGACCTTCTCCACCTTATTACACCAGTTTTTGCGCTGGCTTTAGGCGCCCGTTTAAACGCCTCTGCGGCTCGCACGCTACTTCAGACTTACCTCGGCAGCGATGCTGCCACTGCCATGCTTGATGGAAGAGTTGGTCTTGGCGATGTCGATGAAATTCGCGCTATAGTTCTTTTCTGTGATCTGGTGGATTTTACACATATGACGGAGGGGCTCGCTCCCCAGTCGCTTATCAGCAATCTCAACTTGTTCTTCGAAACTGTCACGAGACCCTTATCAAGGGCCGGAGGACAGGTGTCCGGCTATGTTGGCGACGGCGTTGTCATGTTTTTTCCAATTACCAATCCCGCCAATGAAGACGTGCAATGTGCCACCGCGATAAATGCCGCATTGGAAGGGCTAAGGGCACTGGACAGTTTGAACGATAGTTCGTCACGAAATAATCTGCCCAAACTTCGTGCTCGAATAGGGATTGATATTGGCGAGGTCGTTCACGGCAATATCGGCTCTGCCGGCAGATTTTCGTTTACAATTATAGGCTCTCCGGTCAATCGCGCTGCACGTCTTCAGGCGCTTGCCAAGGATCTTGGTGCAATATTGCTGATGAGTTGCGACCTTGCTTCGAGAGCCTCCATAGAATGCACTGCATTTGGCAATCACTCCTTGAGGGGGTTTGACAGACCCGTGGATGTCGTCGGGTTTCTCAGCTCATCATAATCACTCTCTCTGATGCATGCTGATCAGCCAGATTTGCTATATTTCCAGAAGCGGCTTTTTCCATCTGCAATCCACTCGATCGCAGCCTCAATCCTCTTGTTTCGGGTCGCGTCTGTCTTTGCCTCGCCGATCCAGGAATTGTAATCCTTTCGGAAGGACGGTGACTTGCTTTCAAATATCAATTTTGCATGTGGATTGCTGGAAAGCGCAGCCGAAAACGCCTCATGAACCTCGATCATTTTCGGTGCCCCCTCGGACTTTCGCGGCGGCAATTTTACGCCTTGCTCATTGAGCGCCATTGCCTCTCTGATCCAATCAACGAGTTCTGTATCTTCCGGCAGATTCTTGATACTGGTTAGCTTACCCATGAAGCGATTGATTGCCGGCAAGTGCGAATTCGCTTGAAGCCGCGCGTCACTCATCAACGAATCTTTCCAGAAGCTGAAAGAGCAATGTTTTTTGTACGCAGCGAAGATGCACATCATTTCGCCGTGATAGTCAAAATGGGGAATACCCCATTTCATCTCTTCGACAATCTCCGGACAGATCGAGTGTAGAAGGGTGCGTATATGGATAAAGATTGGCTTAGCAAAAGGCTCTGTTTTTTCAAGATAGGCATCGATTTTGGGATTATAGCCAAGGTTGGACAAGATCAGAATCCTTTCATTTAAAACATGGCTTTCGACAATGGGTGGATATCGACACGGTAGCTGAAGAGTTTACGTCCTTGGCGAATTCCCATTCGCACGAAAATCGGCAGGATGAGATCTCGCACGAGATGACCGAGCCATGTTGTCGGACCCTTTTGTGATCTGTTTCGGGCCGTTATCTCAACCACCCGGTTGATGCGATCACGACGGAGATTTTCAAACTGTCGGAAAGTATGCTTAAGCTCGGTTTTATTATTCAAGCATGCAGCGAGCACAATCGAGTCTTCAATCGCCATTGAAGCTCCTTGGCCAGCATGGGGCCCCACCGCATGGGCAGCATCACCTATCAGGATGACGCGATCTTTCCACCAGCGCGGGAGAACAGGCATATCGAATATCGGATAGGATCGATCAATTCTGCCGACATGTTCAAGGATCAGTGCATTTGGAGCAGGATCGCCTGTGTGAAGACCACGAATGAAAGCGGCAAATTTTTCAGGGTTGGTTTGCCTGCCATTGCCCGCTTGTTCGGCAAAGTAGGAATTAAACCAGTGAACTGGCCCCGCATTATCCTTGATATAACCGAAGAAGGCTTGTCGTCCAAATGTCATCCTCATTAGTCCGCCTGTCGAGGGCACATTAGCGTCGACGACGCCTCCTGTTCCTATCACTCCAGTGAAACGTGGCACAGGATATTCTGGAAAAACACTCTGTCGTACTGCTGATCGCAATCCATCAGCAGCAACCACCCATGTTGCGTGAAAGACATCACCATTCTCAAATTGTACTGTCGCTCCATCCGCTCCGTTTTCAACGTTGCTTACGCGACAGCCAAATCGAATTGGTATTCCACAAGCATCGACTTTCTTCAGTAAAATTGCCGTCAGCTTACCGCGACGCAACGTAATACTTGGTGCGCCGAACAGCTGAGCATGATCGCTTTGATCAGCAATAATAAGCGATTTTCCACGTGCATTCAGCAGCTCGATACCCATTGTATCGATGCCGACATCGAGAACGTCATCGTAACAATCAATCGCGCGCAAACCGTTCATTCCGTTGGGCGCTAAAGTCAGGAACTCACCCTCCTCCTGCACGGATTCGGAAGTTCGTTCCTCGAACACGGTTGGCGAGTAACCCAATTCCCTCAATCGGATTGCCAAAACCAGTCCAGCAATCCCAGCACCGCACACAGCAATGCCCGATCCGTCGATGGCAGTCATTGACGATACCTCGATATTTTGATATAACGATTTGCTGATAATACGAAAATCGAAAGAACTGTCAATGACCTCTCGCGAGGACCTGGTAAGAACACTCGGATTTGCAATTTCGCAATGGCAGGATTCAGTTGAAGATTTTGATAGTGCAGTGGGTGAGATATATGAACTGAGCGGCCCCGAAAGGCGTTGCCTCAGTATGGTCAGTTACGGTCCTCAATCAGCTAGCGTGATTGCAAAGGCCGTCAATCTGACACCCGCCGCGGTCACAACCTTAATCGACAGGCTCGAGAAACGCGGTTTTGTCCAGCGGCAATCAGATGCAAACGATCGGCGCAAGGTTATGGTAGCTGCAGCCACCAAAACAGATGCGCTGATACAACGGGCGTACCTTCCAATCTTCGAGGCTGGAGCTGCACTTTTGGAAAATTACTCAATCACTGAGATGAAGCTGATACTGAAATTCATGAATGAAGTCACTACTATGCAGACAGATCAATCCGAAAGATTGCGCAGAAGCATTAGCTCGTAGATCCCGCAATACTTTGCGGTACGGCCGTATCATTTATTATCTGATGGCAACTATGCAAATCATCGGCGTGGAGAGGACGTACCAAATGGTATGTTGGGTTTCTTAGCTGGTACGTTGAGAGGTAATACATGTTCAAGATAAGTGTAATTTATCCGAATGAGGTAGAGAGTCGTTTTGATCATGAATATTATCGTGACACACATATGCCACTCGTCCAAAGACTGGCAGGCGATGCCTGTAAATTTTACACGATTGACCATGGCGTAGCCGGGAAAGATCCCGATTCGAAACCTCCGTTTGTCGCCATGTGCCACTTTTATTGCGAAAGCATTGATGCTTTCTGGTCAGCACTGACACCGCATCTGGAGGAAATCGACGCAGACATGCCAAAATATACCAATATTGTGCCGCTTGTTCAGGTTAGTAAAGTAGTGGGTGAGATCAAACAGATATAGAAGCCTTCTTGTAAGCGTCGTAAGCAGCATGGAATTTGGGAGGGCAAAACCGGCATGCAAAGCTGAAGCGCTATCGGCAGGACCAACATCCTCTATTACAAAAATCTCACCGATTATCTTTGCAAAAACGGTATCGCGCATAGCTTCTGCAAGGTTTCCTCGCTCCGCGAGTGCTTCGTAATATGCGATCGGTATAGCTATTTTATCTCGCTATTCATTTTTAATCGACATACACACTTATGGATGCAAAAACGCCCGCAGTAGAAGCGAGCGTCGTGCAGTCTTGTTCGAGTTAGATTGATATAATCAGCGGGCAACCGACGCGCGGGCAATAGTGCGGATGTCTGCGCGATCAATACCTAAATCCCGCAATTCGCGGCTGGACATTCGGTCAAGTTCGGTAACGGTCTGACGGAACTTAAGCCAGTTATTGAATGAGCGTGCTACGTTCATGATAATCCCCTTTCTGAGGGCTGTCTGACGTCAGCAACCTTGGCCCCGGCGTCGTTTCGATAGGTTGGAATATAGTCGTTTTAATCGGTTTAAAACAGACACACTTCGTCATTCCACCTATGCATTAGATGCAATGGTCGGAAATTTAATTTCCTTCCTCCGGACGTTCTTCACATCCCTTCCAGCCTCGTAACAAGTCTAATGGTTCAAGGCCGTTCCACTCGCTGCCCTCAATCGGATGATTGGCAACATTGAGCCAGTTCGAATTCATTTTCACCACAGTGTTTGTAAGTCCATTAGCAATTTTGCTTCTTATCCACCAAGCAGCGGACGATACAATGTTGTAAGCCACGATTAGTTCTCCGCATATACTATGGCAATCACCATAGTACATCTAGCACTAGACCGATCGCCATACAACTATTATGATGGTGGGATGCCCAGAACCTCCACTGCAAAGAGTCGTTTTATTGAAACAGCTGTCGCTCTCTTCCGGGCGCGCGGTTATCACGGCGTTGGCCTCGCGGAAATCATAGAGCAAGCGAAAGCCCCCAAGGGATCCTTCTACTTCCATTTCCCTGGCGGAAAGGAAGAGCTTGCGGAGGAGGCTATCCGATATGCAGGCGGGTATCTTCCACACCTGATGCAAAAATATTTCGCACATTCTAATACTCTTGCCGCCGGTATAGATGGCATAGTCACGCATTTAGCACGAAACTTTGAAGCTTCGGGCTGGAGTTTAGGTTGCCCTGTCGCCAGCGTAATGCTGGACACCACTCCTGCTTCTGAAAGGTTGTCTCGCGTTTTTGAAGAAGTCACCGAAAAATGGATCGTTTGTATCAGCGAGAATTTCGAACGCTTCGGTGAACCTGAACCACGCAAGCTTGCGATAAGATTTCTAATAGCACTTGAAGGCGCGTGGCTGGTGGCCCGGGTGTTAAAATCCCGGGAACCGTTTGTGGAAGCCGTCTCGTCCGTGACGGCAGGCCTGAAGTAAAAATGTAGGGGTCGGCAGAAGTCCTGCTAACCCCTACATTGGTTAGTTGTAAATGGTTTGCTTACCCTGACTGACAGGAGGTTTCAGCTTTTACAGTCAACTCGGCATCATTGCTGAACATAGGTGTAATTGCCGTCTGCACCCTTCTTCCATTCGTACATAACATAGCCTGGAAGTTTGGGATCGCCCTTCTCGTCATAAGCGATATCACCCAGCACCGTTTTGAATGGGCCTTTTTCCTTGATCGCTGCTGCGACAGCTTCCGGATCATTCGATCCAGCGGCTGCGGCCGCTGCAGCAATGGTCTGTGCTGCGGCATAGGAATAAAGCGTATAGGCTTCAGGCTCAAAGCCCTGAGCGCGGAACTTTTCAACGAGTTCCTTGTTGGCCGGGTTGGTACGGGGGTCCGGGCCAAACGTATTCAACGTGCCGGCAACAGCGTCGCCAGCAATGGAAGCCAGTTCGTTGGATACGATGCCATCGCCGGAAATAAACTGGACCTTAAGCCCCTGATCGGCAAGTTGGCGCATGATCAGACCAGCTTCCGTGT
>NZ_AKIZ01000021.1 GCF_000282595.1 Phyllobacterium sp. YR531 | reverse complement strand
GCTGCATGCTCATTGTTGAGATTGCCGAAGCGTGCCGTGCGCTTGGTATCGATCTCGTGATGGGCATAGGTTGCGCCAAAGCGCAGGCCGAGTGCATCGATCTTGGTGCCGCCATAGACACCGATCTGATAGCTGTCCACCGAGGCCTTGCCGCGTCCGCCATGCAGCGCGGTATTGCCATAACCGGCCAGAACACCAAGCCGCCAATCCTGCGCCACCACGCCATCGGCACCGGTGACGAAACCGCCTGTGTCACGGCTGTAGCTGGAAGCATTGCCATCACTGTCGGCATGGGCCCATGAGCCATAGGCCTCAGCCCACAGCGCCGTCGATGCAGGAGCAGGTTCAACAGCTGCAAAAGCATCGCTTTGCTTTGCCTTTGCATCCGGGCCATAGGCAAGCGGCTCGGTGACAGACTGCGCCTTGCCGGCAACCCCGCCAAAGGCATTGCGCAGCCGTGCCGTTGCCGCATCGGCGATGAAGTGGCCATCGGCCGCCAGAACACCGGACAGGCTCGCATGCACCTCACCCGACAGCGCATCAAAGTCGAGAGGGTTGGCGACCTTGGAGACTGCTACCTGTGCCAGCAGGGGATTATCCCACCCCGCGGACTGAATGCCTTTCCACACACCCTTTTGATTGCGACTCTTAACGCCAATCGCCAGATATTCAGGAGACAGGAATTTTTTAATTGCCGCGTCAAGCTCTGCTTCTTTCTTTGCTGCAACCTCTGCCTGCTCGTCTGCGGTCTTTTTGGCTGCTATCGCCTCTGGTGTGAAATTAAAACCAAGGATGACATCCTTGGCAGTATAATCGAGCGTTGCCGTAATATAATTATATTGCGGCCAGACACTTTCGAACTGACCATTGTCCTTGATGCCGCCATTGGCGGTCAGAATTGGAAAGGTCTTCAGGAACAGGCTTTTTTCCGTCACTTCCTTCGACAGAAGCGCCGTATCGTTTTCTAACCGCACATTGACGATACCGCCAAGAAGCATCGCCTCACCGGCAATCGCCAGTTGATCCGCACTCAGGAAATCAGGCTTGATCTCGACATTGAAAACACTGCCCTTATCGAACGTCGCATCCGTGCTGACATTGAGCGTGCCAACCGAGTTGCCCGGCGAGACAATGCCCCCGCTCTTGGCAACAAGGCTTTCAAGCGTGCCTGTGCCGGAAACAACACCGCCCTCGCTGACACTCGTCGCGCCGCTCGTGCCATTGATTGCGGCAAAGCCGCCAATGACGGATGTATCGCCCGCTGTTCCGCCAGCAGCGACGTTCAGACGCCCACCCTTATTGACAGTCGTGGCAGCCGCAATGCCCTCCACCGTAAACAGCCCGGTATCATTGATAATCGACGCCGAGGTAATCGACCCTTCCCTGCCGATCACCAACTCCCCGCCATCGACAATCGTATCGCCTGAATAGGTGCTGTCCCCGGTCAATGTCAGCTTCCCGCTGCCTGTTTTCGTCAACCCACCATCGTAAGAAGTGGGATCAGCGAGTTTGGCAGTGAGGTAGGCAATGCGTGTTGGCATAAACTCCAACTCGGCCTGCAACGTACCCATCATATTGAGCTGGTGTGTCTTGGGCCAGCTCGCCGTTACTCCGGGAAGCATAACATCGGATTCTTTAAGAATTCTATCTGCAAGTATCCCGCTAATAAGCTTAGCATCTGCAATATTTGCAAATGCATCCTTCACATATTTTGAAATTCCATTCTGTTGCCAGTATTTTTCATTTAAAGTTCTTCCAATATACTTGAAGAGTTCCAGCGCCGTTTCATTGGCGCGAACAGCGCGTAACGCAGCAATTTCCTCCTCGTACTTTCCATCATTGCCCGCATCGGCCAAAGCTTGAACAAGTTTCTTGGCAGTGCCAAAATCTTTTGCATACAAATTTGAATAATGGTCATTAACCTTCTTTTTGATCTCATCTGGGGTTTTTCCAACCAACAAGCCTTCGAGAAATGCCTTGCGCGCAGGCCATGCCGCAATCTCATCCATTTCCTCTTTACGCCGTTGATCCAGTGCTGCCTGACTGATGTTGTTGGACCACACGTCTGGGCCGCTCGACATGTTCACGTTAAAATGCTCATGAAACTCGGCAGGGCCCCGTGCGGCTTTTGCCAGATCCATCGAACCCCAACCATACATATCATCGACCTTATTTCCGCCCTTTGATCGATCCGAGGTGGTTTCGAGAATACTCACCGCCTGCGCTGTTGTAAGATAGGGAAATCTCTCTTTGATGAGCAGCAGACCAGCGGATGTAGCTGGCGCAGCCATTGAAGTGCCCCCGAGAAAAGCACCGTCCATTTTAGGATTCAACACATGCCGGGCGCCGTCGGTTCCTTCGCTTACCACTGGCGAGGGAATATCTGTTCCCGGAGCCCCTACACACCAGTATTTGGCGAAGCCGCAGATGTTCGAGCTGTCTTGCAAGTTTCCGTAAGCCTCGCTCGTTGAAGCCTTCTCGAAGTTCAAAACTGTTAAAAAATGCCCTTCAACCGTTCGATCATTGATAAAATAAGGCAGGGCAGCCATATCAGAGGCTTCCGAACGGTGCTCGTTCATGGCGGAAAAAATGAAAGCCACACCTTTCTTGGCTGCACCAGCCACAGCATCATAATTGATGTTACCAACAGGTTTATTGTTGATAATACCCATGTCACGGGTTTGATACTGCCGTATGGAGTCATGAAGGGTGGAGATGCCATTGCCAGAGCCATAGGGTTGCATCCCCCAGCTATTGTTGATGACATTAACGCCCGACTCAACCAGTTTTTGAATGCCAGCTGACAATATATTGGGTTCAAGCGTATCAGCCGGTCCTTCGCCAGGACCATCCTGTTCAGCGTTGATAGCATAGCCAGTGGCTCCATAGGCTATGCCCATGGAAAGACCGACCGTTCCTATCTGCTGGTTGTTTCGCGCGCCATTGACGATCCCCATGACATGCGTGCCGTGTTTTTCCGGGCCCACATTATTATCGTAATAATATGCCCTGCCTCCATCAGTTTGAAACCTGTCTCCAGCCTTGCCTCGGACGCGCGTTTTTCCGGTATCTATGTCGTCAACTGCGCGCACACCATCGACGACCAAACCTATCACGGCTTTACTACCATCGGAGCGCAAGAATTCAGGATGATCCGCCTGCGAACCGCTATCCACGACACCAAACTTCTGACCCGTACCGAAGTGGCCGAGAGCGTACATGTATTCCGCACCAACGGCCCTCAGGCCCCAATTTCCATTATTGGTTCCTTTGAATTCCGCGTCTTTCCTCCACGCATCGAGTGCTAGCGTGAGGCTGTCGGTCTGAACCCGTTTGAGGGGATCCGCAGGGTCGGGCATATAGTAACCACCCACCGGCATGTTGTAATGCTGCGCTGCCGTCGTCGTCTGCGCGTGCGTAACTGAACCGGTTGCACTTGCTATCAAAGCGGCACAGACGCTGCTCATCAGGTAACGACGAAAATTACCAAACCTTATGGAACGCGCGGAAATAGCCGCAGTTGTGGCGTGAAAAGTCATTATAAAATCCCCGAATTAAAAATACTTCTTAGAATATGCGACTAATAAGATGGAATGTGGCTTTCGCGTCAAGCGCCTAATTCAAGTGCAGTTATTATCACTGCCTTTTTGAACGACATTTTTTGACGCAACATCGGTAACTTGATTGAGAAAGCAAGTAGGTGGGGCAAAGTCAGGAGCCCCGCGTAACTCGCGAAGCTTCATTTCATTCAAAACAGAATTTCAGTTCAAACAGGCTAACGCTTGCTCAGGCTTCCGAGAATGCCGCGGACCAGTGCCCGCCCGAGCGATGAACCAACGGAGCGGACAACCGATTTCATTGCCGCTTCTGCCACGGTCTGGCGACCACGGGTCTGACCGCCACGAGGGCCGGTCTTGGGCTCGCCACCCAGAAAATCCGGAAGCTTCCAGCCGCCGGTGCTGTCGGCTTCGGCGGGTTCTGCCTGTGCCTCTTCTTCCGTTTTGGTCTGGGCCGCCTTCTTCTGTAAAATTTCATAGGCAGATTCGCGGTCTACCATTTCATCATAGACGCCGGTAACCGGGCTGGCATTGATGAGCTTCTGGCGTTCGTCACTGGTCAGTGGACCAATACGGCCCGATGGCGGGCGGATCAATGTCCGCTGCACCATGGAAGGCACACCCTTTTCTGCCAATGTCGAAACCAGCGCCTCGCCCGTACCAAGATTGGTGATTGCTTCGAACGTGTTGAAATCCGGATTGGGACGGAAAGTATCAGCAGCGGTTTTCACCGCGTTCTGTTCGCGCGGCGTGTAGGCGCGCAAGGCATGCTGTACGCGGTTGCCAAGCTGGGCCAGCACGGTTTCCGGAACGTCCAGCGGATTTTGCGAAATGAAGAAAACGCCAACACCCTTCGAGCGAATGAGCCGGACAACCTGCTCAACACGGTTGAGCAATGCTTTTGGTGCTTCGTTGAACAAAAGATGCGCCTCGTCGAAGAAAAAGACCAGACGCGGCTTTTCCGGATCGCCGATTTCCGGCAGTTCTTCAAAGAGTTCCGAAAGCAGCCAAAGCAGGAAGGTCGAATATAGCCGTGGGTTCATCATGAGCTTGTCGGCGGCAAGAATGCTCACCTGTCCGCGCCCGTCCGTCCCCGTGCGCATGATGTCGGCAATCTTCAAAGCAGGCTCGCCGAAGAACTTGGTGCCGCCTTGCTGTTCAAGCACCAGTAGCGAACGTTGAATCGCGCCGACTGAAGGTTTGGTGACATTGCCGTAGCGCGCCGAGATTTCTTCCGCCCGCTCTGCAATATTGACCAGCAGCGATTGCAGATCCTTCATGTCGAGAAGCAGCAGCCCCTCTTCATCGGCAATCTTGAAAGCGATATTCAAAACGCCTTCCTGCGCTTCTGTCAGATTCATCAATCGTGAAAGAAGAAGCGGACCCATTTCGGAAATGGTGGCGCGGATTGGATGACCCTGCTCTCCGAAAATATCCCAGAAAATTACCGGCGAAGCAGCGAGCGTATAAGGATCAAGTTTTACATCGGCAGCGCGCTTGACCAGAAAATCCTTTTCCTCGCCCTTCGCCGCAATGCCTGACAAATCACCCTTGATGTCCGAGCAGAATACCGGAACACCGGCGGCGGCAAAGCCTTCAGCCAGCACTTGCAGAGTGACGGTCTTACCCGTTCCGGTTGCGCCCGTAATCAGACCATGCCGGTTACCGAATTTGAGCAGCAATGACTCGGCCTGATTATAGCTGTCATCCGGCTTACGGCTTGCACCAAGGAAAATACTGTCTGCGGCCATGTCGTTTTATCCTCGTCGCTGTCGTCACCTTATCCATGATATAACCAGCCTGATCCGGTGCGACAATGGCAGAAAGGCGATGTTTCGGAAAAGCGCGGAAAGTTGACTGTCACTTTGAGAGCGAGCGCTTGGCAATTACACCAGCTTTCAGCCAATTTTCGGCAAATCGCGAGCAAATCTCCCGAATTTGCGAGTGAAAATACTATCATCAATTGAATTTTGGTTGCGCAAAGTTGAAAACGCGCCTCACATGAAAACGAAGGCTTGTGTCACAGGAAATTCACGCATATTACGTAAACGTAATTCAAGCCAGTTGGGAGATTGCACTTATGGATGAACTTATCGCTCGCATTACCGCCAATGTCGGTACAGATCCGGAGACAGCACGCAAGGCCGTTGGCCTCATTCTGGCGTTTCTGCAGAAGGAAGCACCTGCCGATAAGGTTGATCAGTTGATTGCTGGCGTGCCTGGCAGTGAAGAAGCCATTGCCGAAGCCAAGGGTAGCGGCGGTCTGCTTTCCGGCCTCATGCCCGGCGTTATGGGCCTCGGCTCCAAGCTTATGGGCATCGGCCTTGGCATGGGTGAAATCAGTGGCATCTCTAAGGAAACCATTGCTTTTGCTCGTGAAAAGGCTGGTAGTGGTCCTGTCGATGAAGTCGTGAATTCGATTCCGGGCCTCAGCCAGTTCGTTTAAAACTCTTCTATATATAAAGTCGAAAACGCGCACTTTCTGGTGCGCGTTTTTGTTTCTCACGTCCGGTTGATCGACACGCCGCCATCGACCAACATTGCCGTTCCTGTCGTAAAACTCGAGTCATCGGAAGCCAGATAAAGCACCGAGCGCGCAATTTCCGCAGGCAGCGCCCGGCGCTTAAGCGCATGTAATCCTTCAACAAAAGCAAGCTTTTCCGGTGTGTCAACCCAAGCTTCAGCCATGGTCGTCGCTGTGCCACCCGGAAGAATCGCATTAACGCGAATGCCTTGCGGGCCAAGCTCCGCCGCCAGGGTTTTCATCAGGCCTATCACCCCTGCCTTGCTTGCCGCATAGGCTGCCGTTCCGGGCATTCCTGCCGTATGGCCGACGAAAGTCGACGTGAAAATCAGCGAACCCGCACCCCGTTTTTGCATGGCAGTTATCTGGTACTTTGCGCCCAGAAATGCTCCGGTGAGGTTGACGTTCAGTGCCTCTTGCCATCCTTCCAGAGAGACCTCGGATGTCGGCCCCATCTCGCCATTGGTGCCTGCATTGTTGAACCCGATATCCAGCCCGCCGAAAGTCGTTTCTGCCAATTCAACCAATGCCTTGGCATAGGCTTCATCAGCAACATTTCCGCTAAGAGCAACTGCTTTTCCACCTGTGGCGCTGATCTCCTCAACGAGCTTATCAAGTTCATGTTGGCGTCTTGCCGCTACGATCACGTTGGCTCCTTCTGCGGCAAAAAGCTTTGCCGTTTCATAGCCGATGCCGGAGCTTGCGCCGGTAATTACAGCTGTTTTCCCACTGAGTATTTTCACTTGATCTTGCCTTTCGCAGTTGAACTAACGGCGAAGGTTTCACAAAGCTGCAATGGTCGGCCACCCGAAACATGACTTTAATAAATAATGATTATTTTCAATGCTTTGTCTCGCACACGCTTTGTCATGTTGCGAAGCAGCATGGTTCCACCTAAAGTCGCGCTCAAAGAATACAGACTACCGGGAGAAAGCATGGACGCGTCACTGCTCAAGGAAACCGAATTTGCCGAGATGACCCAGGAAAAGTGGGTCAAGCTTGCGCAAAAAGCCTTGAAAGGCGCTGATTTTGACGAAACACTGATCTCACGGACCGATGACGATATCGCCATAAACCCGCTTTATCAGCGGACCCGAAAGCCACAGCTGGCGCCACGAAAGAACACTGCTCAGCCATGGCATATTGTTCAAAGAATCGATGATCCGGACCCGGTGCGGGCAAACAGGCAGCTGCTGGAAGATCTGGAGAATGGTGCTACGGGCATAGCACTGGTTTTCGAGGGAGCGCCGAATGCTTTCGGCTACGGCATTCCCGCCACCCGTGAGGCGGTAGATCAGGTGTTGCGCGGCGTCTATCTCGACATGATCCACCTGCGGATGGATGTTCACCCCAAGAGCCGCGCCTGTGCCGATTGGTTCGTCGATTATATGCGACCGCGAGACGTTAATCCCAAGACGCTAAGCTTCTCTCTCGGCATTGATCCGGCGGCGACGCTTGCAGGAACCGGGCGCTTGCGCATGAGCATAGCAGCGCTGAAAGCCTCGCTTCCTCAATCCCTAGCCGGTTTTTTCTCCGATGATTTGCCGGGCATTGTTCTTGAAGCCGATGGCCGGGTTTATCATAATGCCGGCGCCACCGAAGCGCAGGAACTCGGCGCTGTGCTTTCCATTGCCGCCGGTCACTTCCGGCTGTTTGAAGAGGCTCGCCAGCCGATCCACTACGCGGCTCCGCATATCGGCTTTGCACTGTCGGTTGATCAGGACCAATTCGTTTCAATTGCTAAAATACGGGCTCTTCGGCGTCTTTGGGCACGTCTGCAGGAGGCGTGCAGCATCAAGCCTTCCGCCGCAATGATCCATGCGGAAACCTCCATGCGGATGATGACAAAACTTGATCCGGAAACCAATATTCTGCGCACCACCATCGCCTCATTTGCTGCTGCCATTGGTGGTGCGGATACAATCGCCATCTTGCCGCACACGATTGCGCATGGCCTGCCAGATGCTTCAGCACGTCGCCTTGCCCGCAACACGCAGCTTGTTCTTTCCGATGAAAGCAATCTGGCCTTCGTGGCCGACCCCGGCTGCGGTTCAGGCGCCGTTGAGGCATTGACCGATGCGCTCTGCGCCGCCGCGTGGAAAGAGTTCCAGATTCTCGAAAGTGACGGAGGCATTCTCCAGAGTCTTGTCGATGGCAAGCTTCAGGCACGCATCGTGAGTGCCCGCAATGCCCGCGCTGAAGAGTTCAAATCTGGCAGGCGGTCCATTATCGGAACGACTGCCTTTCCCGCTGCCACTGAACGCCCGGTTACAGTGCTGGATGCAGCGCACATGCCATTACCAACGGATGGCGTGGTTCATTGCGAGCCACTGACATTCCCGCGTATCGATGAAACATTGCAGGCCTGAATCAATGAGAGTTCCTGATTTCACCAAAATCGATTGGCAAGTGCCAAAAAGTTCTGCCCCGAAACCAGATGCGCTGCTCTGGAAAACGCCGGAAGGCATAAAGGTCAAGCGTTTCTACAGTGATACGTCTCTGCGCGGTCAGCCGCATCTCGATACCTTTCCCGGCGCTGCGCCGTTCATACGCGGACCCTATCCGACCATGTATGTGCAGCAGCCTTGGACGATCCGGCAATATGCGGGTTTCTCGACCGCAGAAGAGTCCAATGCCTTTTATCGCCGTAACTTGAAGGGTGGTCAGAAGGGCCTTTCAGTGGCCTTCGATCTTGCCACCCACCGCGGCTATGACAGCGATCATCCCCGTGTAGCGGGCGACGTTGGTATGGCGGGCGTTGCAATCGATTCCATTCTCGACATGCAGCAGTTATTTGACGGAATTCCGCTTGGCGAAATGACCGTTTCGATGACCATGAATGGCGCGGTTCTACCTATTCTGGCGCTTTATATTGTTGCTGCAGAAGAACAAGGCGTTCCACAGAGCAAGCTTGCCGGAACCATTCAGAACGACATTCTGAAAGAGTTCATGGTGCGCAACACCTATATCTATCCGCCGCAGCCCTCTATGCGGATCATTTCGGATATCTTCTCATATACCTCCGAAAATATGCCGAAATTCAATTCCATCTCGATTTCCGGCTATCATATGCAGGAAGCCGGAGCGACTGCTGATCTGGAACTTGCCTATACGATTGCCGACGGCATTGAATATGCCCGTGCCGGTGTTGCGGCGGGTCAGGACATTGATACGTTCGCGCCAAGGCTTTCATTCTTCTGGGCGATTGGCATGAACTTCTTCATGGAAGTGGCCAAGCTGCGCGCTGCGCGTCTGCTATGGGCTGTGCTCATGAAGAAAAACTTCAATCCAAAGGATGAGCGCTCGCTTTCGCTGCGCACCCACTCTCAAACCTCCGGCTGGTCGCTGACCGCACAGGACCCGCACAACAACATCATGCGTACCATGATCGAGGCCATGGCTTCCACACAAGGGCATACGCAGTCCCTGCATACCAATTCCTTCGACGAAGCCCTTGCATTGCCGACTGATCACTCTGCACGTATTGCCCGTAACACGCAGCTGATCCTGCAAAAAGAATCTGGAACAACCCGTATCATCGATCCTTGGGGCGGTTCTGCCTATGTCGAGCGGCTCACCTACGACCTGGCCCGCAAGGCTCTATCTCACATTGAAGAGATTGAAACGCTGGGTGGCATGGCCAAGGCCATCGAGCAGGGCATCCCGAAAATGCGTATTGAAGCAGCAGCGGCGCGTACACAGGCCCGTATCGACAGCGGACAGCAGCCGGTGATCGGCGTCAACTCATATCGCCCGACAGAAGACACGCTGGTGGACGTACTCAAGGTCGACAATGCCGAAGTGCGCGCTCGGCAGCTTTCGAAATTACAGCAATTAAAGGGTACGCGCGACGTTTCAGCGGTCGACAGCGCCCTTTCTCTGCTGACTTCCGCGGCGAAATCCGGCACTGGAAACCTGCTCGACTTTGCCGTCAAAGCCGCCCGTGCAAGGGCGACGGTAGGCGAGATTTCGCTGGCTCTGGAGAAAGCCTATGGCCGTCACGTAGCCACCATCCATACAATTTCCGGTGTGTACCGGAAAGAAGTAGGCAAGAGCGAGGTCATTGACCGTGTGCATGCGAAATGCGCAGCATATGAAAAACGAACCGGCGAAAAGCCACGCATTCTCGTCGCCAAAATGGGTCAGGATGGGCACGACCGCGGCCAAAAAGTCATCGCCACTGCCTTTGGCGATCTCGGTTTTGATGTGATTGTCGGAGCAATGTTCCAGACGCCTGAAGAAGTGGCTGAACTTTCATCGGAAAGCAATGTTCACATTGTGGGCGTGTCATCTCTGGCAGCCGGTCATCTCACTTTGGTACCGGAACTAAAGGAGGCATTGAAACGGCGCAACCGCGAGGACATATTGGTCATTGTCGGCGGTGTTATACCACCGCAGGACTATGAAGCTGTGCTGCAGGCGGGTGCCGCTGCGATCTTTCCTCCGGGAACAGTTATCGGCGAAGCGGCAGAGAAACTGATCGATACGCTGTTGGATTCACTCTGAAATGATCACGATTTATACGCTTGATGGCGATCGCCTCGTTTCTCATGTCGCTCAGCCAGGTGATCCTGCGCCAGAAAATGCGGTTTGGATTGACCTGTTGAATCCTACCCATGAAGAGGATGTGCAGACAGAAAGTTGGACGAATGCTTCAGTCCCGACCAAAGAAGACATGGTCGAAATTGAAGAGTCGAGCCGATTTTATGCCGATAATGGTTCACAATATCTGACAGCATCGATCCTTCATTCAACCGAAAACAAGCATCACGGTATCGCTCCGATTACATTTATACTGACTGGCCATCTCTTGGTCACAGTTCGCTACAGCGAGCCAAAAGCCTTCGCGCTTTATGTCAGCCGCGTTACTAAGGCCGGCAACGGGTTGATCAATACAAAATGCAGTGGTGTAACCATTCTGCTTGGCATAATCGAAGCCGTGACAGATCGGATTGCCGATATTCTTGAAGGCGTTGCCGGTGATATCGATCACAATTCATTCGCGATTTTCCGCCGCTCTGAAAAAGACCGGCCAATGACCACCAAGAATTTTCGCGACAGCCTGACCCGGATTGGCGGGCAAGGTGCTTTCCTATCGAAAATTCGTGAAAGCATTGCGGGCGTTAGCCGCCTGCTTGTTTATATGACCGCTATTACCGATCAGAATGCCTATAAGAAAGAAACGCGCGCCTGGATCAAATCGCTTGAACGCGATACCCAGTCGCTCAGCACCTATG
The DNA here is from genome assembly GCF_000282595.1 of Phyllobacterium sp. YR531. Lineage (GTDB taxonomy): Bacteria > Pseudomonadota > Alphaproteobacteria > Rhizobiales > Rhizobiaceae > Phyllobacterium. The sequence continues at coordinate 22,425 of NZ_AKIZ01000021.1, read as the reverse complement.
TCGACTTTCTTTCCAACAAGATCACGTTCCTGCTTGATACGGTGGTTGGCCTCATTTCCATTGAACAAAACGCCATTATCAAGATTTTTTCGGTCGCAGCGGTCGCATTCATGCCGCCAACGCTCGTCGCTTCAATCTATGGCATGAATTTCCATTTCATGCCTGAGCTCGACAAGGTTTGGGGCTATCCTATGGCGCTTGGAGTCATGGTTGCTTCGGCTGTTATCCCGCTGCTGATCTTCAAGAAGAAGGGCTGGCTTTAGCAAGCCGCGTTATTCTTGCATCGACACCACGACAATGTTATATCAATGGTTATAACATTGTCGTCATATTGTGAGCGATACTGCTACGTTTTCAAAAAGCACTTTTGACCAGCAAATGACGGCAGCCCATGATGTCATGGATAGATATGCTGACGTTTTTAAGGAGCTTGAGCGGAGCAACACCATGAAAGTAACGCTACGAAAAATCGGCAACTCTGAAGGTGTAATTTTGCCAAAAGATGTACTTGAGCGGCATAATCTCAAGGCTGGCGATCAGCTTGTCCTTATCGAGGACGGCGATGATTTGAAATTACGCCGGCTCGAAGATGATCCCGAAGCATTTGAAAAGAAAATGAAGATCGCCCGAGAAAGAATGAAGAAGTACGAGACCGCCTATCGCGTTCTCGCTAAATGACAGAGTTTCATTCGCGCGACTTCATTGAGGCTATCCATACAGAGCAGATCCGCTTGCATGGAGGTGCTCAAGGCATACGTGACACAGGCATGCTGGACTCCGCACTCAATAGACCGCGGCAAAAAGCCATCTACGACACACCAGATATTTCCGACCTTGCAGCCGCATACCTCTTTGGGATTGTGAAGAATCATCCCTTCATTGATGGAAATAAGAGAACTGGGTTTGCTGCTGCGGACTTGTTCTTATATTTCAATGGTTTCAATCTTGAAACAAGTTCGGAAGATATCATCCAGTTGGTCGTAATGGTAGCTGCCGGCGAAATCGACGAGACAGGCGCTGCAGCATTCTTTAGAGATCATATCCAGCCCATCTAAGTCAGAGCGAGACATCCATCCCAACAATTTCCCACTCCCGGCCATTCAGAACAAAACTTTCGCCGACTGACTTGCCGAACATCAGGTTTGCTATGGGTGAAACATGCGAGATTTTACCGTGGCTGGCGTCTGCTTCATCCTCGCCGACAATCTTCCAAACCTGCCTCTTGTCATCCTCATCGGCAATCGTGACGGTCATGCCAAAGCGTACAACATCGCTGTCGGGATCCGGATGCGAAAGCTCGGCGTTTTCCCGGCGCGCCGACCAGTAACGCAAATCGCGGGAAGCGCGGGCAATCATATTGCGGTCTGCACTGGCGTTTCCCTTGGCCAGTTCTGCATGGGCGGCAGCAAGCTCGGCATCAATCATTGCAAGCCCTTCATCTGTCACCAGATTGCGTTGCATGCTGATGGGACGTTCGCCGAGATCGATAGATGAATTGCTATCGTCTTCTTTGGTAAAAGCTCTACTCATAGGGCTAAGGTAGGGATTGTGGGGCAATGCAGCAAGTGCGATGAAATAGCTGCATTGCTCCCTTTACACATATGGACGTTCAAAATGATCAGCAGACGTTTCGTTCTAGGTGGTATTGCCAGCGCCGCTGGAAGCGCACTTTTTCTCGGTTCGGTTAGCGCACATACAACCTCTGGCTCCATCAATGCGGTAGACTTCGGTTTGAAACCTGCTTCCAAGGACGACCAGTCTGCTAAATTCAACGAGCTACTGAAGCAGGCGGCGGCCAAGGGACAGCAGATATTCCTGCCTTCTGGAACGTACATTGTTTCCGGGCTGCAGTTTCCGTCCTATGTCAATATCGCTGGCGTATCAGGAAAAACACGCCTTCAATTCGGCGGTGACAAGCGTTTCATCAGTGCAAATGACGGTCATATCCAGCTTTCCGGCCTCATAATCGATGGGGACAAGCGGCCTTTGGCCAAAGAGACCAGAGGACTGATTGAAGCCAGCAATATCAGTCATTTCGTTTTGGAAGATTGCCAGATCATTGGAGCACGCAAAAACGCTATCGACCTCTTCAAGTGCGCTGGTCGGATCGAGAATTGCCGCATCTCCGGCGCCAATGACGTTGCGATCTTGAGTGCAAATGCAACCGGCATGACAATTACCCGCAATGAGATTGGCAATTGCGGCAATGGCGGCATCATCGTGCATCGGTATGAGCAGGGCCGCGACGGAACAATCGTAACTGGCAATCGAATATCGAAAATCAGGGCCGATGCTGGCGGCACCGGCCAGCAAGGAAATGGCATCAATATTTTCCGGGCAGATAATGCGATTGTTTCCGACAATGTTATCGATTCCTGCGCCTTTTCTGCCATCCGCGCAAACACGGCTAAAAGCCTGCAAATTACCGGCAATAACTGCACGGGCAGTGGTGAGACTGCAATCTATGCCGAATTCGCTTTTGAGGGCGCTGTCATCGCCAATAATCTCGTGGATGGCGGCACGAATGGTATATCCATGGTCAATTTTGACAGTGGCGGGCGCATGGGTACATGCAGCGGCAATATTGTGCGTAACCTTTCCCTCAAAGGACCCTACATACCGGGGCCCGATACCCCGGCCAATTTCGGAGTTGGCATCAGTGTGGAGGCGGATGTCGCGATCACCGGCAACGTCGTCGAAAATGCTCCGCTATACGGCATCCTGTTGGGGTGGGGGCCCTATATGCGCAATCTCATTGCCAACGGTAATATCATCCGCAATTCAGGCGAAGGTATCGCCGTCAGCGTCGTAAAGGGTGTAGGCTCTGCTATTGTTACCAGTAACATAGTTCAAGGTGCAAAGCGCGGTGGAATCGTCGGCCACAACTGGCTCGAGATCACCGTAAAGGATCTCGCCGCGAACGCGGCAAAGCACCCCAACCTGACAATTGATGGGAACAGTATCAGTTGATCAGGGCGTCGGTCAGCGCTTCTGTCGGGCTGACCACACCGAAGGTCACGCCATTCCAGTTGCGCATTTCCCGATCTGCAAAACGATCAAGCTTTGACTCCAGCTCATCTTCATTGCGATAGATGCGTGCAAGCACTGTCGCAATCATTGCTTCCGAAGCTCGTGTCGTACCGTCATCGCATTTGACTGCAATGCCAAGACCAAACTCGGGTAGCGCCCCAACGAAAACACCTTCCGCCCCGGTTTTCACGAATATGCGTCCGGGTGCCATTTCCATAAGCTTGGTACAGGCGCGGCCAGTACCTGCGACGTAGAATGGTGCCGCCATCGCCGCATCAAGGAGCCTTCTTGCCGCTTGCGCCCGCTGCGGCTCCAATCCTGTTCCTGTAGCCATACGTGCGAAACCATGCGCCAGATTTCGCAACGGAATTGCATAAGTCGGAATGGAACAGCCATCTGTTCCGCAATGATCCAAGGTGTGTGCTGCGCCGGTCACGCTTTGCATGGCGTCACGCACCATGTCCTGCTCCGGAGACCCCAGCGCGGAATAGCCCTGTGTTTCGATGCCCAGATGTTTGCAGGTGCAAAGAAAGCCTGCATGTTTGCCGGAGCAATTATTGTGTAACGGCGTTGGTGCCTGACCGCTCTTGGCAAGGTCGATCAATACGGATTGCTCGAAAGGCCAATGCGAGCCGCATTCGAGAGCCGTGGAATCCAGCCCTGCTCGGCCAAGCATGTCATTGGCTCTGGCAACATGTAACTGCTCGCCGGAGTGAGAAGCGCAGGCCATGGCAAGTTCCTCATCACCAAACCCGTAAGCATCAGCCGCGCCGCTTTCCACAAGTGGTAAAGCCTGAATGGCCTTTATGGCTGAACGGGGAAATGTCGGCCGGTCAATATCGCCGAGCGAGAAGACGACTTTGCCATCGCCATCTGTGACTACGACCGAACCCCGATGACGACTCTCCGCCGTTTCACCCCGAAAAACTTCCACCAGAACCGGATTGCTCATGATACCTAAATTTTCCCATCAATAGGGCTGAAATCGGCCCGAATTTATGCCGTTATAGAGTGCTCCGCCCGCCTTTCCAATGGAGAAACTGCTTGCTCAAATTCATACGCAGACTTGCACTTTCAATCTTCGTGCTTTTTCTTGCCCCTGCAATGGTAGCAACCGGATGGTGGATGACCCAGACCCGCGCAGCAAACTGGCGTGATGCCGACTGGAGTTCAAGCGGCGTGTTGCTCGCGCAACCCACCACAAATGAGGCCGCGATCTATGTCATGGCAGCGCGTACGGGTGGTCTGAAGGGCGCTCTCTCCTTGCACACATGGCTGGTGCTGAAGCGTTCGGGTGCAACGAATTATGACCGTTACGATGTGGTTGGCTGGGGCAACCCCGTGCGCAAGAATGCCTATGACGCTGATGCAAACTGGTATTCCAACAGACCCGCCATCATCCATGAAATTCATGGGCAGCAAGCAGTATCGCTGATACCGCAGATCGAAAAAGCCATCGCCGATTATCCTTACGCAAATCGCGGCAACTATGTAATCTGGCCCGGCCCCAACTCAAACAGCTTCGTCGCACACGTGCTGCGAGCTGTGCCGGAGATAGGCATTGTCCTGCCTCCCAATGCAGTTGGCCGGGATTTTCCCACGGAAGGAAAGTTCCTTGCGGTGGATGATGACTGGAAGAACTTCCATGCAAATCTCTTTGGCTATGTCGGAATTTCGGCAGGTGTGCGCAGCGGATTCGAGATTCAATTCATGGGGTTAGTCGCAGGTCTGGATATTTTGAATCCGGGACTTAAAGTTCCCGGATTTGGCAGGATTGGTTTCTGAGACCTTAGCAAACATCTCAAAAGAACATCGCACGTCTTGAAGCAAAGCCTCTATTGTAACATATATAGTTACATGATGTGCAGTTGCATGGTCCCATCCTCGCACCCGTTTGCGGTTGGAGTTTGGCTTTGCGCAAGGAGTTATTGATGTCGTCCTTTTCCGATCCCGATGCTGTTTCGAAGTATGTTGCAAGAACCGAACGTATTGTACCGGGGCTCCGCCATCTCCATCAGATGACAGGGTTGCTTCTGGCCGAGCGCGCTCCTGTTGATGCGCGTATTCTGGTGCTTGGAGCTGGCGGTGGAATGGAATTGAAAGTGCTGGCTGAGATGCATCCGGATTGGCGCTTTTCCGGCGTTGATCCGTCAGCCGAGATGCTTCACCTGGCCACCGTAAACCTCGGCGCACTGGCTTCTCGCGCTGAATTCCACGAGGGTTATATCGACAGCGCACCGGAAGGTCCGTTTGATGCTGCGGCCTGCCTTCTTACACTTCACTTCCTGCCGGAGCAGGAGCGGTTGCAAACGTTACGTGAGGTCTGGCGTAGACTGAAACCCGGCGCGCCCTTTGTCGTGGCCCACCACAGCTTTCCCAACAAGGATAGGGAGCTCGATAGGTGGCTCGCACGCTATGCTGCATTCGGCGCTATGTCGGGAGTGCCGGATGCTCAATCTGAAAACAGCATCAAGGCGATGAAAGAGCGATTGCCTGTGCTTTCACCTGAACAGGATGAGGCCCTGCTCCGTGAGGCAGGGTTCTCCAATATCGAGCTGTTTTATGCCGCCCTGACGTTCAAAGGATGGGTTGGCTATAAACCTACTTGATCCGCTCGAGCACTGAAACATAGTTGGCGACAGCAGCGCCACCCATGTTGAAAATGCCTGCCAGCTTCGCATCCGGCACCTGAATGCCGCCCGCCTCGCCGGTCAGCTGCATTGACGAAAGTACGTGCATTGATACACCGCTTGCCCCAATGGGATGTCCCTTGGCTTTCAGGCCGCCGGATGGATTGACCGGCAGGCGTCCGCCCATGGCTGTCTGGCCTTCAAGCGCAACCTTGGCTCCCTGCCCCGGCTTTGCCAATCCCATTGCCTCATATTCGATCAATTCAGCAATGGTGAAGCAATCATGGGTTTCAACGAATGACAGATCATCAATCGATACCCCCGCCTGATTGAGCGCTCGTTTCCAACCTTCTGCACAGCCTTCAAACTGCAATATGTCGCGCTTGGAGATTGGCAGGAAATCCTGCACGTGGGCGGCAGCACGGAACGCCACCGCTCGGCGCATCTTCAATGCCGTCTGTGTATCGGTCAGCACCAAAGCGGCAGCGCCATCAGATACCAGTGAGCAATCAGTGCGCTTCAAAGGACCGGCAACAAAGGGATTTTTCTCGCTTTCCTGACGGCAGAAATCATAGCCAAGATCCTTGCGCATTTGCGCATATGGATTATTGACGCCATTCTTGTGGTTCTTGGCTGCAATAGCCGCCAGAGCGTCCGACTGATCACCGTATTTCTGGAAATACGCGGCTGCAATCTGCCCAAACACGCCGGCAAAGCCAGCGGGAATGTCACCCTCTTCCGGCAGGTAAGAAGCCTTCAGAAGGTTCTTGCCAATCTCCGGGCCGGGCGTCGATGTCATTTTCTCGACACCAACGACAAGCACCACCTTTGCCGCACCGGCACGAATTGTCTTGATACCCTGATGCACGGCAGCAGAACCGGTTGCGCAGGCGTTTTCAACGCGTGTAGCAGGCTTGAAACGGAAAGCATCGCTCGCCTGCAGCACCAGACTTGCAGTGAAATCCTGCGGCGAAAAACCTGCATTGAAGTGACCCAATACAATTTCATCAACATCTTCCGGGCCGATGCCCGCATGTTCAAGCGCGCCCAGCGCCGCTTTCACAATCAATGTTTCGACCGTTTCGCTTTCAAGCTTGCCAAAGGGCAAATGCGACCAACCAACGATGCAGGCTGTCATTTCATTCCTCCACAAAATGTCCTGTCCTTGAGTTAAGCATGAACCTGCGTGGCTTGAAGGTAAATGCCGTATAAATACGTAAATTTCACATAATTTTTTTATTGATTGATCAGTCAATCAATAATAATCTTGGCGTTGAGGAAGGAACTTTCATGCCAAAAATTGGAATGGAGCCACTGCGTAAGCGGGCGCTGATTGATGCCGCTATCCGCACCATCGGTGAGCGCGGTTCGTTGGATGTAACTGTCGCACAGATCGCGCAGGAAGCGGGCGTGTCGGCTGCCTTGGCACATCACTATTTCGGCGGCAAAGAGCAATTGATCCTCGCAACCATGCGGCATTTGCTCAATGAACTCGGGCAGGATCTCCTCAGCGCCCTTCATGGCGCGCATACGCCCGCCGCGCGCATCGCCGCCGTTATTGCAGTCAACTTTTCTGCAGCGCAGTTCGCACCACAAACGATTGCGGCTTGGCTCACCTTCTATGTGCATGCACAGCAGTCAGACGAAACGCGCCGCCTGCTGCGGGTCTATGCAAGGCGCATGCATTCAAACCTCGCCTATGCTTTGCAGCAGCTGACAGACCGTCAGACTGCCCTCCAGATCGCGGAAGGTACAGGCGCGATGATTGACGGGCTCTATATCCGCCACGCGCTACGCAATGGCGCGCCTGAGGCAGCGAGCGCCATTGCCCTCGTGGAAGATTATGTGACCACAAAACTTGCTGCAGCCAATCCTGCCAAATACTCAAGAGCATCCGCATGAAGCCCAACATCCTCATCATCATGGTTGATCAGCTGAACGGCACACTGTTTCCGGATGGCCCTGCCGATTTCATCCATGCACCGCATCTCAAAGCCTTGGCTGCGAGGTCTGTGCGCTTTGCCAATACCTATACCGCTTCGCCGCTTTGTGCCCCTGCCCGTGCTTCACTGATGTCCGGCCAATTGCCATCGCGCACTCGCGTTTATGACAATGCGGCGGAATTTGCCTCTGATATCCCGACCTATGCCCATCATCTGCGCCGCGCCGGATACTACACTGGCCTGTCCGGCAAGATGCACTTTGTCGGCCCGGATCAATTGCATGGCCTGGAAGAGCGTCTGACAACTGACATTTACCCAGCTGATTTCGGCTGGACGCCGGATTATCGCAAGCCCGGCGAACGTATCGATTGGTGGTATCACAATCTTGGCTCGGTAACTGGCGCTGGCGTTGCCGAAATCACCAACCAGATGGAATATGATGACGAAGTTGCATTTCATGCACGTCAGAAGCTGTACCAATTATCGCGCGATTCCGACGATGCGGCGCGCCGCCCATGGTGTCTGACAGTCTCGTTTACTCATCCGCATGACCCCTATGTTGCGCGACGCAAATATTGGGACCTGTACGAGAATTCACTGGCGCTCAATCCCTCGGTAGGCGCGATCCCGTTCGATGATCAGGACCCGCATTCGCAACGCCTGTTGCAAGCCTGCGATCATGGCGCATTCGATATCACGCCTGAGCAGGTACGCCGCGCACGCCAAGGCTATCTGGCCAATATCACCTATGTCGATGACAAGGTGGGAGAACTTCTCGAAACCCTTGAAACGACCCGTATGCTTGACGATACGATTATCGTTTTCACGTCCGACCATGGCGACATGCTGGGTGAGCGCGGATTGTGGTTCAAGATGAACTTTTTCGAGGGTTCTGCACGTGTGCCACTGATGATTGCAGGCAAGGGCATCACCCCGCAACTGATCAGCCAACCCGTATCGACGCTCGACATCAACCCGACGCTTGGCGCGCTTGCTGGTATCGACATTGCCGAGATTCTTCCATGGACCGATGGCGAGGATTTGACACCGCTCTTCAGCGGCAATGATCGCAAGGGCCCTGTGCTGATGGAATATGCTGCCGAGGGCTCAAACGCGCCTCTCGTCTGCATACGTACCGACAAATACAAGTTCGTGCATTGTGAGATAGATCCACCGCAACTCTTTGATCTTGAATCAGATCCCCATGAGTTGATCAATCTTGCAGGTGACCCCGTCTTTGCTGAATTGGTGACTGAGTTCACAGCCAAAGTACGTGCGCGTTGGAACATCGAGGCCTTCGATGCCGCCGTGCGGGAAAGTCAAGCGCGTCGCTGGGTCGTCTACGAAGCATTGCGCAACGGTTCCTATTATCCATGGGATTATCAGCCGCTGCAAAAAGCTTCAGAGCGCTACATGCGCAATCACATGGATTTGAATGTTCTGGAAGAGAACGCCCGCTTTCCGCGCGGCGAGTGAGAGAATCGTGGAAGCAGATTTCGTCATTATCGGTTCAGGTTCGGCAGGCTCTGCAATGGCATATCGCCTGTCGGAAGACGGGAAATATTCGGTAATCGTCATTGAGTTTGGTGGCACAGATATCGGCCCGTTTATCCAGATGCCGGCAGCCCTCTCCTTTCCAATGAACATGAGCACCTATGATTGGGGTTTCACTTCCGAGCCTGAGCCGCATCTGGGTGGACGCACGCTGGTAACACCACGAGGCAAGGTTATTGGCGGCTCATCCTCCATCAACGGCATGGTCTATGTGCGCGGCCACGCCCGCGACTTTGACCACTGGGCAGAAAGCGGCGCGGCTGGATGGTCCTATGCGGATGTACTGCCCTACTTCAAGCGCATGGAACATTCCCATGGCGGCGAAGCCGGGTGGCGCGGCACGGATGGCCCGCTGCATGTCCAGCGCGGACGGCGCGACAATCCCCTGTTTCACGCCTTTGTCAAAGCAGGACAGGAAGCGGGGTTTGAAGTCACAGAGGACTATAATGGTTCAAAGCAGGAAGGCTTTGGGCCCATGGAACAGACCATCCATAATGGCCGCCGCTGGTCTGCTGCCAATGCCTATCTTCGCCCTGCCCTGAAACGCCGAAATGTGAATCTCGTCAATGGCTTTGCGCGGCGGGTGGTTATCGAGAATCAACGTGCTGTCGGTGTTGAGATCACCCGGCGCGGTAAGGTTGAGACCATTCGCGCGCGGCGTGAGGTCATCATCGCGGCCTCATCGATCAATTCGCCAAAGCTGCTCATGCTGTCGGGTATCGGCCCATCTGCTCACCTGAAAGAACATGGCATCGATGTTATTGCAGACCGGCCCGGTGTGGGCCAGAATCTGCAGGATCACATGGAAGTCTATATCCAGCAGGAAAGCCTGAAACCCATAACGCTGAATTCCAAGCTCGGTCTGTTTTCCAAAGGTCTGATCGGCGCGCAATGGCTGTTCTTCAAGACTGGCGATGGTGCGACCAACCATTTTGAATCTGCTGCTTTTGTCCGTTCCAAACCCGGCGTCGATTATCCTGATATCCAGTACCACTTCCTGCCTGCCGCAATTCGCTATGATGGCAAGGCTGCGGCCAAGGGGCATGGCTTTCAAGCCCATGTTGGCCCCATGCGTTCAAAATCTCGCGGTAGTGTTACGCTACGCTCTTCTGATCCGTTCGAAAAACCAAAAATCCTGTTCAACTACATGTCACATCCGGACGACTGGACGGATTTTCGCCATGCGGTCAGGCTGACGCGTGAAATTTTCGGGCAGGCAGCCTTGACGCCTTATCGGGGCCGCGAAATTTCTCCGGGGGCTCACGTGCAATCAGACGATGAGATTGATGACTTCCTGCGCGAACATGCGGAAAGCGCTTTCCATCCCTGTGGCACCTGCAAGATGGGGGCGGCAAGCGATCCCATGGCTGTCGTCGATCCGCAGTGCCGTGTGATTGGCGTTGAAGGACTTCGCGTTGCAGATTCATCGATTTTCCCACGCGTAACCAACGGCAATCTCAATGGCCCATCCATCATGACTGGCGAAAAGGCCTCGGATCATATTCTTGGTCGCGACCCACTGCCCCGCTCTAATCAGGAGCCTTGGATCAATCCACGCTGGGAAGTGAGTGATCGATGATGCTGCAATGCCATTATGCTAATTATATAATTCAAGGAGAACATCATGCGCGCGCAGCCAAAGGCATCGCATTTCATCAATGGCCGCTTTGTTGAAGACAAGGCTGGAAAGCCGCTCGACGTGAATTATCCGGCCACCGGCGAAATCATCGCCAGGCTGTTCGGCGCCACACCGGCCCTTATTGAACAAGCTGTACAGGCGGCGGCGGCGGCTCAACCCGCATGGGCGGCCTTGAAGCCTGTGGAGCGTGGCCGCATTCTGCGCCGCGCTGCTGATATTCTTCGGGCCCGCAACGAAGAGATTGCCAGGATCGAAACGCTGGATACCGGCAAGGCCATTCAGGAAACCCTCGTCGCCGATCCAGCATCTGCGGCCGATGCGCTGGAGTTCTATGGCGGGATCATTGCCGGTTTCAATGGCGAGATGATCGAGCTTGGCGGTTCCTACGCCTATACGCGCCGCGAAGCACTGGGCGTCTGCGTTGGCATCGGCGCGTGGAATTATCCCATTCAGGGTGCAGGCTGGAAATCCGCTCCGGCTTTGGCAGCGGGCAATGCCATGATTTTCAAGCCGTCCGAGAACACACCGCTTTCTGCTTTGGCACTAGCCGAGGTCTACAAGGAAGCTGGCTTGCCAGACGGATTATTCAACGTCGTTCAAGGCTTTGGCGATGTTGGCTCGCAGCTCGTTGACCATCCGCTGGTTGCCAAAGTCTCGCTCACCGGCTCCGTGCCTACCGGCAAGCGCGTCCTTGCGCAGGCTGGCTCCCACATGAAGCACGCCACAATGGAGCTTGGCGGCAAATCCCCTCTGATCATCTTTGACGATGCGGACGTGGAAAACGCTGTTGGCGGCGCGCTTCTCGGTAATTTCTATTCGACCGGACAGGTCTGCTCCAACGGCACCCGCGTCTTCGTGCAAAGCGGCATCAAGGATCAATTCCTTGACCGGCTGACGACCCGCACAAAAGCCATCCGCCTTGGTGATCCACTTGATCCGGAAATTCATCTTGGTCCGCTCGTCAATGCAGCACAGCGCGACAAGGTTGTGTCTTACATCAAGAAGGGCAAAGCTGAAGGCGCAACATTGCATTTCGGTGGCGGCGTGCCGCAGATGCAGGGTTTTGAAGGTGGCTGTTTCGTCGAACCCACCATTTTCACCAACGTCACTGACGACATGGTGATCGCCCGCGAGGAAATTTTCGGACCGGTCATGGCCGTGTTGGACTTCACCGACGAGGAGGAAGTCGTTGCCCGTGCCAATGATTCAGAATTCGGGCTTTCGGCAGGTGTTTTCACCAAGGATCTGTCCCGTGCACACCGCGTAATCAGTCAGCTCAAAGCCGGAACGTGCTGGATCAATACCTATAATCTTGCGCCGGTGGAAATGCCCTTCGGTGGCTTTAAGCAGTCGGGCGTTGGCCGCGAAAACGGTCTGGCTGCGCTGTACCATTACAGCCAGATCAAATCAGTCTATGTTGAGACCGGCAACGTGGAAAGTCCTTATTGAGGATAGATTTGCACCTCCCTCATGCGTGGTTCGACGGGGCTCACCATGAGGAAGGTGGTTGGGCTGCATAGCAAGCTGCGAGATAGCACTGCGCGGTGGCAGAACCATTTCCCTGCAATCCTCAACCTTCCTCATGGTGAGCCCCGTCGAACCACGCGTGAATATTCTGCAAACCCTATTAAGGCCGCTTACCTACATAATCCACATACTGCGTCAGGGCACTGACCAGATGATAGAAGATCGAAGCTGGAACCTCTTCGGCTTTGGCACGTCCTGTCTGGTCGATAAGATCAATCCACAAGCCCTTTGGTGCTGGCTCGATATGCCAGCGGAACAGGCGACCCACACGTGCTTCGACTTCCGGCTTAAGATCAGGTCCACCATTGCCATCCAGCGCAATTGCGGCCTTCACGGCTTCTGTCTGCGGCCAGCTGCGTGAATTCGTATCAAGCGGCAAGCCATGCCGCGATACCGCGCCATAGGCAAGTTCAGTCGAACGATTCAGACCATTGGCAATAGCTGAAGCGTAAAGCTTGCGCGCATAACGGATTGCATCCTTCTGTCCCGATGATGCGGCAAATGCCGACAGGAGATGCGCCCATTCGAAATGATGGCCCGGCTCTGTCCATTCGCCCTGCTCGCCCGGCGCACGATCCCAATCATTGCTGAAATATTCGCCGAGGGTCCACGTCTCCGCATCGAACATGTGATGCCGGAAGAGATCGACGATACGCGCAGCACGTTGCAGATAATCGCGATTGCCCGTCGCATTATACCAGGCAAGAAATGCTTCCAGGAGATGCATATGCGGGTTGGATCGCCGCAAACCCTTGTCATCGGGCATTTCGAGGAAACCTGTCATGCGTGAATCCGCAAGATATTCATCGATGAAGGCAAAGGTTTCCGTGGCAAGTGTCAATGCCTGCGGGTGTCCTGCCTTGTGCGCGTGGGCTAGCGCCAACAGCACGAAGGACTGGTCATAAGTGTCTTCCGAGGCATCCAGGACACTGCCGTCCGGATTAAAGGTCTTTACCCAGCCGCCACGATCCGTGCGCCCCTTGGTGATGAAACTCAGACCATGTTCGATAAGATCCTGTGCGGGACCATCCCAGCCCATTTCCTTGGCCACGGCGAAGGCGTAGATTTGCCGCGCCATAGTCCGCATGCGTTTGGTCTTGTTGATTGGGATGGCATCGAAAGACATGGCTTCGTGAAAACCGCCATGACGCGTGTCAACGCCAACTGTTGACCAGAGTGGCAGCGTTTCATCAAAAAGCCAGTGCCGCACGCGATTGCCATAGGCGCCGACCTGCGGAAGCCGATCCTGTGAAGGCGTAAACTTCGTTTCAAGTCTGCCAGTCTTTTCAAGCTGTTCAACAATTTTCCTGACATTTTGACTCTCATTGACAGGCGCGACGAATGTAGCATCTGCCGTCGCAACGACAGCCGTGTCACGCAAGCCAACAGCCGAGAGCAATCGACCCTCACTACGCAGATAGCTATGCTCGCAATCAATGGCGACAACATCGCCAACGAGCACGTTACCATTGCCATCAACCGACCCGACCTCCAACAGAGACTGCCAGGAACCGAGGTCGTTCCAGCGGAATTTCGCGGGCACCAGCGCAATATCTTTTGCGTGCTCCATGATGGCATAGTCGACGGATATGGAGGGCACAGCGGCATAAAGATCATGTGGCAGATAAGTGCCGGAGATATTGGTGCTCGCTTCATCCAGCGCCGCAACGGCCTTGTCCCAGATTTCCGCCGCATGCTTTCTGAAGGCATCGCGCATGACACTGGCACGAAACAGGAAAATACCGGCATTCCAAAGGAAGTTGCCTGATGCCAGATATTTCGTTGCCGTCTCTTCATTCGGCTTTTCGACGAAGCGTATGACATCGCGCGTCTGCGCGTCTTCGGGGCCGACTTCGATATAGCCAAATCCGGTTTCAGGGCGATCCGGCTTGATACCGAACACAACAATGCGCCCTGCTTTGGCTGCATCGACCCCCGCTTCAACACTATTCCAGAAATCGCGGTCAGTTGTAATTTCGTGATCCGAAGGCACGACCAGCACCAGGTCGTCGCCGTGCTCGCGCAATGTTACTTCGGTCGCCAGCACCACCGCCGAAGCGGTGTTACGCCCCATAGGCTCAAGGATGGGACGTCCGCCCGCAAGATCGATTCCCGCCAAGTCCTGATTGATCCGGTCCGAATGACGCTCGGATGCGAGCAGATAAACAGGAACTGCGGTCTCGCTGCGTGCTGCCATACGCTTGATAGTGCGCAGGAGCATGGAGCCCTGCCCCGACAAATTATGGAATTGCTTGGGAAAATCTTCGCGCGACAATGGCCAAAGTCTTGAGCCGACACCGCCGCTCATGACGAAGCTGATGATGGTTGCTTTTTCGGTTGTCATTTATTCCCCGTCACTGCAGCATTTCAGAACTTCTTGTAATGAATACAAGACTTATCCTAATGATCCCATACACAAAGCGGCACTTATTCAAACAAGGCAATATTCGCGTTGCTATAATTAAAAAAGTGCTTCGCAAACGGCTTGCAGCCCGCAAATCTCAGCGTTATAAACCGCGCTCACTGGTCACGGAGTGTAGCGCAGCCTGGTAGCGCACGTCGTTCGGGACGACGGGGTCGGAGGTTCGAATCCTCTCACTCCGACCAGAATTCACCAGAATTTTTAAACTTCGCACCACCGCTGATGAGGGTGCCAGTGCTATTTCAGCGTTAATCTCTTAGACATATGCATGTCACGCCAGTTTGCTACCGGAAAGCAACCCGTCGATCGGTGCAACAGCGAGTAGCCTTTCCCAAGCAGAACCCACACTTTACTGAAATGCAATGTCTGATAGAAAAAGCCATTGTCTCAGCTTCGATAATCGTCATGCCATTTAACCCAGTACCAAAGCAATCCGTCCCGGTTTCCATTGTGAATTTGGTGTCTCGCAGCCCAGGACTACTGTTTATTTTATTGTATTTTACGTTCCAGGTTTTTTACCTCACTGGAATATCGAATGGCGCAGGTGTGGATGATGCGGAACAGCTAGCCTACATGGGTGCGCTGCAATGGGGTTATGGCGGTTCTCAACCGCCGCTTTATACGTGGATTAATAACCTCGCCAGCAGCCTTTTTGGAATCAGTCTGTTTACAGTCTATTTGGTCAAGTTTTCGATGCTGGCAAGCACGTATGCCAGCATATATTTCGGCGCGCGTTTACTTAACCTACCAAGAGCAGTCGCAACGGCAGGTATGCTGGGTGTCTTCCTGCTTCCACAGATCGCTTGGGAGTCGCAAAGAACCCTCACGCATTCTGTAGGTGGCACAGCCGGTTGTGCTTGGGCCTTTTTGACTTTTGCATGGTACATGAAGTCGCGATCCTGGTTTGCTGCAACGATGTTCGGGGTTGCAATTGCGGCAGGATTGCTTGGGAAATTCAATGCGATCTTTTTCATGAGCGCTCTTGTGGCCGCTGCATTGACCATACCAGGATATCGTTCAGTCGTGCTGTCAGCAAAAAGTATAGCCACGGTTCTGGCGTTTGCGCTGTGTATTGCCCCAACAGTCTTTTGGGCAGTTAGCCACACCGAAAATTTGCTGGCCAGAACACACAAGTTTCAAGCCAATGAGGGTGGTCAATTTTTCAGCAGCCGGGTTCATGGCATATGGCGACTGTTGTCAAATAGCGCTCTGTTCTCAGGCGTCGCATTGGTTTGTTTTGGATTAATACTCGCAATAGCAAAAACTGAAAAAAATTCGGCGAAGAAAGTCTATGATAATGCTGAACTTTTGGTCATTAGGACCTTATTGATTGCTTTGTTGCTCGTCCTGCTTGGGGTTATTTTTAGTGGAGCCGCCGAGGTCAAGGATCGATGGCTGCAGCCCATTCTTTTTCTCACTCCGCTTGGCCTCTCTATAATTATCGGGCATCGTGTCGCCGACGAACGGTACCTGCGAAATTTTGCACTTGCAGGAGTGTTTTGCGCCTTGATTGTCATTCCATCGCTTGCTGTTAACAGGCTATACGCCAGAGATGGAAATGCGCCCTCGATAGGCCAACTGGATTATGCGGAGCTTTTCAACATAACGAGAGCCGAAGCTGACTATCGGTCCGTTGTTTCCAATAGCCCTCAACTACCCGGCAATCTGCGCCTCTTCGACACATCCATCAATCCAGTACATCTGGAAATGCCCAATGCAAAATTGCGATTGAACAGACCTGCGCTGGTCGTATGGTTTGGAACCGAGCCGAATTCAAATCTGGTCCAATTCCTCGCCTCAACAGGCGTAAACCTGCCTCATAATGTTCGTCACATCAGTTTAAAATATAAATACTACCCTGACGTCAAAGAGGATGTGAGCTATTTCATAGCACCCTAACCCGTTCAGGTTGTAGTCAGTTGGTAGTCTCACAGTCCGAGTTTGCATAGGGTCCCGTGCAAATCATTGCGCGTCCCTACGCGAAGTCTAATCGAACGTGAAGGACCAACGGATTTGATTACTCGCGCCGTCACAATAGTGATCCCTTCAAAGAATGAGTGTAAGAATCTTCCCGTTCTGCTTGATGAGGTTGATAGCGCAATGCATGGTCGTACCTACGAAGTGATCGTGGTCGACGACGGTTCAACAGATTCGACCGCCGCCATATTGCATGAGCGAATCACGGCAGGCAGGCCCCTGCGCCATATTCGTCACGACAAATCTGCAGGACAGAGCGCGGCTGTGCGCACCGGTGTCCTCGCTGCGAAAGGCGAGATTGTCGTTACGATGGATGGCGACGGACAGAACGATCCTGTTTACATTCCTCGCCTCGTAGATGCGTTGGTGTCGGCCGGGCCAAGTATCGGAATTGCAGCAGGACAGCGTTTGAAAAGAACCGACAGCAGATTGAAACAACTGGCCTCCAAATTCGCAAACGGGCTCAGAGAAGCCATCCTGAAAGACAAGACGCGCGATAGTGGTTGCGGCCTCAAGGCAGTCCATACAAAGCTCTTTCGTGAATTGCCATTCTTCGATGGCTGGCATCGATATCTTCCGGCGCTTGTAATGCGCGAAGGCTTTGGTGTTGTACATGTTGAAGTGGTGGACCGCCCGCGCCTCAACGGCCAATCCAATTACGGAATTCTCGATAGAGGGCTCCGGGGTATCGTGGATTTGTGCGGCGTCTGGTGGTTGAAGAAGCGGAGAAAAACATTGCCGAACATAAGCGAAGCCCGCGGCGAACTTGTGCCGTTCGATACTGCTGAAGCCTTTGAATTGCCCTCAAATGAAAATTCAGTCGGTGCTTCCCTCACCGGTAAGTCCACATTGCCGGTTCACTCACAAAACTAGACGTAGAGCCAGAGTAAAACCGGGGCAATCAGTATGATTGCTAAAATACTCCAGAAAACCCGCCAAACCGTTTTGCGCGTACCGAACTTGGCTATCAGCAGAAAAATCAGGGCCCCTGTCAGAGTGATAGGCCAGTAATGCCCAAGGAAAACTACAGCTATGACCCAGTACGGTATCGACATACGATTTGTGTAACTTAATGCAAATGATGCAGCAAGAAGCTCAAATGAGCTATGCAGTACTCAGCTTGCGATGAATCGATAACCCACGCCAGGTTCCGTACGAATGAAGTGGGGCTGGTTCGGGTCCTGCTCGATCTTGGCACGCAGTTGCCCGACGAACACCCGCAAATAATGCAAATCTTCCAAGTGCGCTGCTCCCCAAACCGAGGCCAGAAGCTGGCGGTGCGTAACCACCAATCCCGGGTGAAGAACAAGATGCACCAGCAATTGATATTCCTTGCGCGTGAGATGAACCTCTTCGCCATTCAGCATCACAACGCGCTTTACCATATCCACAACGAGGCCATTGCTCTCAAACACGGATGGTACGCTTGTGCCTGCTGCCTTCTGCCTTAAAGCCGTGCGAACCCGGGCCAGCAGTTCTCCAATGCCAAATGGCTTTTCGACATAGTCATTTGCACCAAGATCAAGCGATGCGATCTTCTCCGCCTCACGATCACGCGCTGATAATACAATGATCGGGACTTCCGAAAATGCCCTGACAGTCCGGATGACTTCCTTGCCATCCTTGTCAGGCAGGCCAAGGTCAAGAATAACAAGATCGGGTGCACTCGTTGCGATCAGTCGTTCAGCATCGGCCGCAGTGGCCGCTGTCATGACATCATAACCCGATGCCGTAAGTGCGGGATGCAGGAACCGCTGAATCTGGGGTTCGTCGTCAACGACCAGAATTCGGTTTTCGTTCATGATGCCGCCGTGCCGTTGCCGGGCTTTTCAATCGTGGGAAGGCTGATGACAAACCTCGTGCCGCGTTTGCGGATTGCGGGACTTTCAGCCTTGATCGTACCGCCCATCGTTTCGATGAAACCGCGGGCAATCGAAAGCCCAAGTCCCATTCCCGCCGCCCTGCCATCATTTTTGACGCGGCGGTAGAATTTTTCGAATATGCGGTCGAGGTCTTTTTCAGGAATGCCTTTTCCCTGATCGGTAACACTGATGATGACGCGCCCCGCATCGTTCTTGGCATAAACGGCAATGGGATTGTCGCCACCATATTTCTGGGCATTGTCGAGCAGGTTAAACAGCACCTGCCCCAGCAACCCCGATTCACCGCTCACAACCGCAAGGTCGGATGCGATGCTGGTGTCTATGGTTACCTCTGGCTTGAGCTTTTTCATGCGCTCTATGGCAGAAACAATGACGTCAGCCGCATCGACCGGGCTGCTTTTTATTGTCAGTGTTCCAGCCTCGATACGCGTCATGTCAAACAGGTTGGACACAAACCGGGTAAGGCGGCCAGCTTCTTCTTCGATTGAAAGCAGCAGGTCATCGCGGCTGTCCTGTCTCATCTTGCTGCCAAGCTGGCGCAACGTCGTCACCGCACCCGTAATGGATGCCAAAGGCGTTTTCAGATCATGCGACAGCGATGAGAACAAGGCCGTGTGCAGCTTTTCGCTCTCTTGAAGTGCAGCCGTCTTGGCATTTTCCCGAACCAGAAGCGCACGATCAATTGCGATTGCAGTCTGATCGAGAATAGCGGTGAGCATACGGTCTTCATTTTCACTCAAGGAGCCTGAGCGATCAGCCATGGAGATACCGGTCACGCCCGCAACGCCGTGCGAGGTCACAATCGGCAGAAACTGCCAGGAAATCTGCGGCAGGGTTGCAGTGTCCTGCCCTGCCCGCTCATTCTTGTCGAAGGCCCAACGCGCTGCAGTCATATCCGTACTGTCGAGTGCCATATCCGGCGGCCATGCGGCCTGGAGAAGAAGCTCGCCATCTTCCGGCAGGAGAATGACTGCTCCGGTTTCCAACGTCGAATGCAGGTGGGTTGCGCCTGCCACCAGAACATCATCCAGCCGCGCTGTGCCGGATAGTTTTCTGGAGAACTCATAGAGCGCCTGGGTATTCTTTGCCTGATTGCGCGAGCGGGCAACCTGATCGCGCAGACGCCCTGCAAGATCGCCGATCATCAAGGCAACCGCGAGGAATATGATAAGCGAGAACAGTTGATGCGGTTTGGCGATGCTCAAATTGTGAACAGGCTCGATGAAAAAGTAATTATACAATACGAATGACAAGCCCGCCGCGATGATTGCCGCAAACCGTCCGCTGGACATTGCCGAAAGGATAACGGCAACCAGATAGAGCATGGACAGGTTTTGCAGGTGCACGACATTGCTGGCCCCAAGACCAAGAAGCGTCGTTGCTCCCGTTGCCAGTACCGGAATGGCAATGGACTTCGCCCATTCGAGCCTTGAACGGCTTTGCGGGCGTGGCGGAACATAAGGCGTGTCGTCCTCATCGCCAGTAACAATGTGCACGCCCACATCCGTGAAGCGCTTCATTATCTCATCCGGCAGGGAACGTTTGAACGGATTGGAGAATGTCTTGGTTCTCGGACGGCCCACGACGATCTGCGTGACATTTTCGCGGCGCGACAAGCGGTAAATCTCTTCGACATAATCTCTGGCGATAACACGGCGGGTCTCTGCGCCCAGCCTTTCTGCCATATCCAGTATCTTGTCTATGCGCTGGCTGGCTGCAACATCGGTGCCTGCCGTGCTGGCATTGGTCAGCGAAACCACGAGCCAGCGGGCATTCAACCCCGAAGCCAGACGACTGGCTGTGCGCACTACCTTTTCGGAAAGGCTGTCGGGCCCGACACAGACCAACAGCCTTTCCCCGGACGCCCACGGGCCCTCAATTGCATTTTGCCGCAGCAGATCGATCATCTGATCGTCAACGCGGTCTGCAGTACGGCGCAATGCCAGTTCGCGCAATGCGGTCAGGTTTTCCGGTTTGAAAAACCCTTCGGCAGCACGCTCCGCATTGCCGGGAAGATATATCTTGCCTTCCTTCAACCGCGCGATGAGTTCGGCAGGCGGCAAATCCACCAGAAGCACATCATCGGCCCGCTTGATGACAATATCGGGCACGGTTTCCCGAACCTTCACGCCGGTGATGTTTGTCACCAGATCGGTGAGGCTTTCCAGATGCTGGACATTCATCGCCGTCCAGACATCGATGCCGTGCCAGATCAGCTCTTCAATATCCTGATGCCGTTTTGGGTGACGGCTACCGGGCGCATTTGTATGGGCAATCTCATCGACCACTAGCACTTTAGGTTTGCGTGCCAGAGCCGCATCCAGATCAAATTCTTCGAGCGGACGACCGCGATAATTGATCTGTTTGCGGGGCAGCACTTCAAGGCCGTCGAGAAGGCTTGCTGTTTCGCTGCGCCCGTGCGTTTCGGCAAGGCCAATGACAATGTCAGCCCCATCTTCCTTCAACCGGCGTGCCCGCTGCAGCATAGCATAGGTTTTGCCAACGCCGGGGGCAGCGCCAAGAAACACAGTAAGCTTGCCGCGCTTTTCACGTGCGGCAAGCTCCAGCAATTTATCAGGGTCAGGTCGGTGACCGTATTCGGCCATAAATGCCTCGGAGTTATTTCTTCAGATCGTCGAGCGCCATGTTCAGCGCCAGAACGTTTACCCCAACTTCACCGAATATACCAAGCACAGCTTGTCGCGTATTGGCTTTGACCTGTTGAGAAACCTGTTCAGGCGACAGTCCGCGTGCCCGTGCAACACGCGCGACCTGCAGCATGGCATAGTCCACGGAGATATCCGGATCGAGGCCTGAGCCGGAACTTGTCACCGCATCTGCAGGAATGGCGGCTGTCGCACCTGATGCCTTCAAGGCCTCAACGGAACCTTTCACCCGTTCAACAAGCACTGCAGATGTCGGGCCAAGATTCGAGCCGCTGGACGCACCGGCATTATAGGGGTCCGGGCTGGTAGCGGAGAGTCGCGGCCAGAAGTAGATATCGCTGGTGAAGTTCTGGCCAATCAGGCTTGAACCGATAACGACATCGCCGCGCTTTATCTGGCTTGAATTCGCTTGCGCTGCAAATAGTGTCTGCCCGAGCCCCGTGACAGCCAGCGGATAAAGCAATCCCGTTATAACAGTCAAAATGAGTGTGAGTACGATTGCTGGTCGAAGTTGGTTTAGCATCGCAGTTTCCTTTAAACGAGATTGAGCGCGGCGACGATCACGTCGATCGCCTTGATGCCCACAAACGGCACGAGCAGCCCGCCAACGCCATAAACCAGCAGATTGCGCCGCAAGAGAGCCGACGCGCCGACCGGCTTGTATGAAACACCCTTCAGGGCAAGCGGTATTAGCGCGATGATGATCAGGGCATTGAAGATCACCGCCGACAGGATCGCCGATTGTGGCGAGTTCAGTCCCATGATGTTCAGTGCGCCAAGCTGCGGATATGTCACGACAAACAGCGCCGGGATGATAGCGAAGTATTTTGCCACGTCATTGGCTATCGAGAATGTCGTCAGCGATCCGCGTGTCATCAGGATCTGCTTGCCGATCTCGACAATCTCGATGAGCTTTGTCGGGCTGGAATCGAGATCGACCATATTCCCAGCCTCGCGTGCAGCCTGCGTACCGGACTGCATGGCAACCCCGACATCGGCCTGTGCCAGTGCTGGCGCATCGTTGGTGCCATCGCCGCACATGGCGATAAGCCGCCCGCCCTGCTGCTCCTTGCGGATATAAGCAAGCTTCTGTTCCGGCGTGGCCTCTGCCATGAAATCATCGACGCCAGCTTCCGAAGCTATGGCGGCAGCCG
>NZ_AKIZ01000020.1 GCF_000282595.1 Phyllobacterium sp. YR531 | reverse complement strand
TATCTACCAAGACGCGCTTCGATGACCGCCCGTCTTTCCCCACCAATCAATAGCCAGACGCAAAAAGCGGGCGTGGCAAGGGATCACCACAACCGCGTTCTTTGAAAATAAAGTACTATTAGCTGGCTGCCACTTTCTGCACGCTCAGTCGCTCCAGGGTTGAGACTGCCCAGTCCCAATCCGGCGCAAGTTCTGTACCCCTTGTCGCCGCTTCGGTTGCTTTGGACCTGTCGCCGTTGACCTCGTGCAATTGCGACCGCAGCATGTAGATTTCTGCGCGCTGGCGGGCATGGAAAAGAGTTTCCAGCAAACGGTCCGTTGCAATCAGACCCTGCTCGGGATTGGTTTTTGTATGAACCCGCAGATTGGCAAGCTTGAGCAAAGGCCATGTCCATTCCGGCTTTGCATCGGATGCACGAACGAAAGCTTCAGCAGCTTCTTCAATATTCTCAAGAGCCTCATGACAGCGGCCAAGCAATTGCCATGCATCGGCAGAATCAGCGCGACGCGCCAGATAATCTCTCGTAATCTCTATGCATTCTGCGTGTTTTTGTTGCCGGAAAAGAACCTGTGCAAGTTGATAGTTCCACCAATCAACGCTGCTATCCAGTTCCAACGCCTTACGAAGCTGTTCTTCCGCCTGATCCGGCTGTTCAAGCCGCATCAGAGTCAGCGCCAACTGGTGCCGCGCGCGCGCATTCCATGGCTCAGCAGCCACAGAGCGTTCTGCATAGACTTTGGCATCATCAAGTCGTTCACCCAAACGGGAAAGTTCGGTCGAAATCAGATAGTGAGCTTCGGGATTATCCGGATGATGCTTCTTCAGGTCTCCTACCAGTTCTGCACTAACCGGCTTGCCACCATGGGCCAGAACCAAAGCCTCATAGATCGGGCGCACAGGAAGCACATCGTGCGAAACCTGCATTGTCTGTTTTGTCGCCTCCAAAAGATCATCCCGTGACAAAAGCTTCAGTTTCGAGCGAACGACCGATGCATAGCTGAAATGCGGCGTATCCACAGGTGGATCGATGAGAAAACGCTCGACAAACTCGGAAAGAACAACATCAGGTTTGTAGGCTTCAATCAATTCCCGGTCGAACGACTTGCCGTAAATATAGACCAGCGTGCTGAAGCTTTCTTTCAGAAATGGCAGAAGATTTCCGCCAAAGGAATCTCCGAACATCACGCAACGGGGCAATGTCGTGTCTTTATTGGTGAAAACCCTGATCCGGCCACGATTGGGAATGCGGTTGTCGAAAGAAAGTTTACCGGCAGCGCTCGCTATTCGTGCCGAGAGGGTAGGGGCTGAAACAGGTGGTTCAAATTTCACCCCAAGGTCGCCGACATAAGAGACTTCCTCGAAAGACACCCTTGATGGATCGATCTGCAATGGCTCGATACCGTTCTGCGAAAGGCCTTTGCAAAATTCCTGATACCCAATATAGGCCCCGAACCCGCTCCAATGCGTATCGGTCTTGGGATAGGTCAGCCCCGTGGATTTACCGGCACGAATTGCCTCAAGCGGATAGACTATTTTGGAAGCCCGGCGTGGGCCGATTGCCGCCATGATCTGATGGAGAGGCCTTATGTCGGCAATCTCTACCCACTCAGGCAATTGCTCGGAATAAACCAACTCTTTGTTCGGTGCCACGAAAACCAGATGTTGCGCACCCAGCGAGGAAACATAGGCGTCGCGCTCGACGATCAACTTGCGCCAGGCTTCTACGCCTTTCTGATCGAGAATATGCCGCCCGGTAATCTGGTCGATGACGCGATTGGAATCGTGATCCAGAAATATCCATCCATCCTTGCCCAACAGATATTTCTTGCTTTTATCGGCGCGCGACGTTGACGTAAAATCATCGGTCATGAACATCTCCTGACTTGCAATTCTTGCCATTCGGTATTTTGAAAAACACGAATATTCCTGATTGAGGTCGCAGCTCCGTCGACATCACCATCATCTTTGCCGGCGAAGGACGCCACGGCATTGCTGAACAACAATTGTGCCGGGGTGTGCGCGAAATCATTGGCGGCCTCGAAAATCTTCTTCCCGTCAAAATAAAACTGGAAACGGTCTTCGCTCCATAACATGCCGTAACGATGAAACTCGTCAGCCAGCTTCAATCGGGGACGATAGCTTTTTGAAAGAACCTTCTTTTCCGGCAGCCACTGCCGCGCGGTCACATGAACCAGGTTTGGAAACTTCGCCTCAACAACATCCAGTTCGAAACGCTTGTCTCCCTCGCTTTCCGGGACGGAGGTCAGCCAGAAGGCATTGTTGACACCTGCTTCATTGGCTATCTTCATTTCGCACTCGAAATAGCCGTAGCGCTGACGAAAATCCTTTGTGCGAACATAGCCACCAGCAAAGGGTCTGTTGCCGCGTGGATTGTTCGTATTACGCCCCAGCTTCAGTGACAGACCCGCTCCGGATATGGTGACGTTTTCCGGGCGGCGGACAGACTTTGTTTCACCGCCCGCGTCGCTCACCCTTATCCAACGCTGATCGAACCCGGTGTTGTCGGTGAAGTCGTCTGTAAAAGATAATTGCCACTCTCCGGCTGCCCGCCGCAAAACAGCGGGTGTTTCCGGACACAGGGCGCGGGCAAGAGCTGGCCGGGCAAGCAGTCCAGCCGAAGCAACTCCGAACCCGGCAAGGGTCAGGAAGGAGCGTCGGCTGAGCAGTGCGCGGCCTTCACTCATTCAGCAGCGACCTTTGCAGCCGGCGCCTCCTTTATGGCCCGCAAGCTGGTTTCGAGATTCCAGGCACGGTTACGCAGCACTTCCACTTCGCCGGTCATGAAATCGATCTCGCTGCGGAACCAGGAAACGGCTTCGTGAATATTGTGCGGAACCTGCACCAGATTAGGCACTGACTGCGGCTTGTCTGCTGGTGCTGCCACGGGCTTTGGCAGCACATGGTTGAGCTTATTCTCCGTCAGGAAGCGGTGGTATTCCGCAAAGTTCTGACGGTAAATGTGCTGAACCTTCGTGAAGTCAGCTTTCTCAAGCAGCTTCTCCAGGTTGATCGGCAGGTAATCTTCGATCTCGATTGAAGGGATGGCAAACAGTGAAGAGAGTTCGCGAATGCGCGAGTCATAGGTAAAGAAGATTGCCGGGATACCCTGATGAAGGGCAATGACATTTCCATGCAGTCGGAACCCGACCATGACATCGACATTCGCTGCAGCATCGGCTGCCCATTCATCAATATCGAAGAATGCGCTCATGCGATTGTTGAGCATCTCTTCGGCTTCAGCGTGGCCGAGCAGACCAAACTTGGTCAGGATCGCTTTAACATTGTCCTGCTTTTCCTTACCGGACGAGAAAATCGCCAGTGTCTCTTCCCGTTCACCCTGTGAATAAAGCTTGCTGGATGGGCGTTTGGCAACTGCATCGATCAAAGCCCGCTGCATGCGATTGGTCTTGGTCGCGTTGCTGGCATAATCGGCGGAGAGATACTTGTTCAGTGTAAGGCCGATGCGCGCCTTTTCAGGATCAATCGACCTGATGGTAATCGAGGGACGCAGCGAACGGTAAAAGCTCGGGCAGCCAATGACGCGGACATTCTTGATGCCAAGATCGTTGAAAATCTCCGCGCTGTAGAAGCCGCGAACACCGATGGTTTCGCACTTGTCTGCAATGATCTTCCAAGCCTCAACTGTGCCTTTGGGAACATTGAGTTTCTTGTATTTGCCGGCTTGCGCACCAACACCTATGGCAACAACAGGTCCCTTCAACTTCTTGAGCAAGGGCACGACATGACCAAGGTCAACCGTCTCGGTCAGATAATTGGAGCCACGAACGACCGTGGCTTCATAGCTATCGTCCTGCGGCCAAAGCTTTTCGTTTCCCGCATGGGAAAATTGCACGTTCCTGATTTCATCATAAGCGAGTGCCTTGAGCGTGGCGTCATAGACGAGAACGTCGCCCGTATTGATCCCGCCTTTGTTGAAGGCCGCAAGCGGATCTTCAAACTTGAGATAAGCGGCCTTATTGCCAGGCTTAACAGCAGCACCACCATTCAGAACGAAAAGTTTCTTCATCGCTAGTTCCTCAAATTATTCATATTGGCTGACCCGGCAGCAGCAATCTGCAGCGGCCTGATTTCGGTAATTTCATTGTGATCTTCGTGATCTTCATCGATTGTTTCGACTTCAAAGCGCGGCACCCGGCTTGGAGATACTGGAACAGCGTTTTGCTCTGCGGATTTCAAGGCTGGTTCGTCAGACTGGGGGAGACGATCCGGAAACCAGCTTCTCAATTGTTTAACGAGTGGGATAACGCTTTCTTCCCAGGCGAGAGACCCGCCGCGGACTGCTGCCGCGTCGGAAAGGCGCTTTAGAGCGTCAGGGTCCGCTGCCAAGGCTGAGAGCGCTTCTGTCAATTCATGGGTGATTACCGTGTCATCTTCCGACCGGATCAGAAGTCCGTCTACAGCATGGTCAATCAATTCATCAACAGCACCGACTGCAGTTGCAATTGGAACACAACCGAGCCGTTGAGCTTCGATGATCGTCAGGGGCGCTCCCTCCCAGCGGGAAGGCAAAACAACGACATCTGCCCAAGCAAATGCTTTGTTGAGGTGACGGCTCGAAAATACCGGGGGCTCAACCTGAACACCAATCTCGGCGAACCGCTCTTTCCACGATCCTCCGGCCCCGGCATCCATCACGTCGCTGCCGATGATTTTCCAGTCGACCGGTTCTCCGCGCTCGCGCAGATCCCGGACCGAAGAAAACAGGCGCTCAATGCCCTTCTGGGCATCCAATCGACCAAGGAAAAGCACATTGAGCTTTTCCTTTTGTGATTTGGAGCGGCGAGCAGTCAACATGGCTTCGCGTTCTTTTGCAGCTAGCGCATAGCTTGCAGCGTTCTGAATATGCATGAGCTTCGCCACTGGCACGCCCATACCGTGCAGCCACTCAACCATATCATTGGAACAGGTAAGAATGGCGTCATAAACATGTTCAAAAGCAAGCGTGAGATATGGGTGGCCCGCATCCCGGCCCATTCTCGATTTATCCAGCACGTGAACGTAATTCAGAACTTTAACGCCGCGTCGACGCAGATCCCCAAGTAGCGCATTAACTGGCGCCACCTGATTGTTGATGACGACATCGAGCCCCGCAAGAAAGCCCATGACCTGTTCGGCCTTTGCGGCTTCATCATGCCCCATCATCAGATCGTGTCCGGCAAATTTGTTGGGCCCGCCCCAAAGCGGATAATCGTCAGACAGAAAATTGACCGTCTTGAACAGCCCGTCATTTTCCGGAACACGATTGTACACGGCTTTACCAAACAGAAAGAGGTGCACTTCACATCCAGCATTCTTGAGTGCTTGGGCCACCGCATAGGCAACCTTTTCCACGCCTCCAAAACTCGCAATGGGCAGCAGGAAACCGACGCGCAGAGGGTTCGCCGCTTGCGGGAGTCGTGGCATCACGGGCTTCGCACCAACTGCATGCCGTAACAGTTCAAAATAACGGCTCCGATTGGGGAAATATACAGATCGCCACAACCAGCGGTTTCTGGTCTTAGAACGATATCCTGAGTCCCGTAGAGCACCCAGCGTTGCAAGAAGCGCATTTGTCGAAGACAGGGCGGTGCTTTGCATTTCACGCGCTGTAAACGGACCACTCACAACAATTTCCACAACCCTTGGCGAAGGGACAGGTTTGTGCAGCGAACGAATCCAATCATCAGAGGCATCGTCGGCACAGGTTGAGAAAATATCGAATGTACACATCCAGCCGAAGGGCTTGTCATTCAGCTCTTCTGTATCGCCGATAGTGCGAATGTCGATTCCCATTCTGGCATTATTCCGCTCGAAACGGATCGCTACGAAATGGTGTTTCTCGGCAATGCGTTCACCAAGCCAAAGCAGATTATGAATTAGTCCGAGCCGCGTCAGCGCTTCGCGATGTGCAGCTGTCATCCATAGCATGAAGGGTGGTACGCCGAAGGTTTCAGGCTCTGTCTTGGCCGCCCAAAACCGTGTTACAAAATCTTCAAGACTGCATTTAGCGTGCTCGACAGTGGGGTCGGTAAACATATCGACCGCATAAGCACCCATGCCAATTGCTGCATATCGCGGAGCCTCCTGATGCTCCCACGTCAACAAGGTCTCGGTGGCGAAAAGCTTTTTGTGCTTTTGGCGAATATAGGTGAGGATGCCTTCGCGCGTGCGATTTGAATCGCGAAGCATGCTTTCAGCACGCTGACGATATTCAAATCCAAAGAAAGGGTAGTTTGCGCCGAGAAAGCCCCGACCTATAGCCTGAAGCCAGAAATCCCAATCCTCGAATCCCGAGGTCATGCTTTCGTCGAAGCGAATGCCTGCATCGAGCAAACGTCTGGAAACAAGACTGCCTGCCTCGCAAATATTATCGAAAGTCAGATGCAGAAGTCGGGAATACTGTGTCGTGTAATTACCATTCCATTCAATGCCGAACTTATCAATATTGGGATAAATCCAGTCAACCTTGTCATCCGCTTTCATGAATGCGAGAATGTCACGCAAAGCTGTCGGGGTAATGCGATTATCCGCATCCAGGAAATAAACAGCTTCGATCTCATCGAAATTACGCAATGCGAATTCGATGCCGTAATTACGAGCCGAGCTCAAGCCGCCATTCGCTTTGCGCAGATAAAAGACGTTCGCATGCGCCAAGGCGTAGGTGCGACCGATTTCGCCCGTCTCGGGATAAGGGCAGCCATCGTCAATTATCAGTACCGCAATATCGAAAGGTGCTTCCTGAATGAGAGCCGATTCGATTGCTTCCGCCAACAATACTGAATGCTTGTAGGCCGGAATAATTACGGCAACCTTAGGCGTAAAATGCGACCCCCGTGCATCATCGGAAGGCAATTGCGTCACCATTTGATCGCGTAGACGGTTTATCTGGTCCAGCATGAGGATTACCCGTTGACCATAAGGCTGACATTACGGAATTTGGCCCAGGCAAAACTGTTGTTGCCAGGTGTTTTCATCCGTGTTGCGAAGTAGATATTTTGCCAGACACCAATCTGGTCGTTTATGAAAGCGCTAATCCGTTTATCGTCGCCGGGAGTAATACTGGCCCATCCGGAAAAGCCTTCACCGTTTTCAACAGATCGCTCTTCTGAGAAAAGCTGCCGCGCATGATCGAGGTTTGCAGCAATAACAATGGCAAAATCAACCTCTTGTGACTCGTCATTGTCAACGACAACATCCGATGAAAGCCGCAAAATCTTCGGAGGACATGCTGCTGGAATCTGGCCGATCGTCATGCCGACTGCCGGTGGATGGCAACCGACCGCTTTTTCTTCAGGTAAAGGCAAAATAGCGGCGAACTCGAAAGCAATCTCGTCCGTATTGGCGAGCGTGGCAAGATCGAGAATCCCCGACGCTATTGGCATTTCTCTGAAGCCGCCTTCACGGGCTTTTTCTGACTGTGCAGGAAGATAATTTGCCCAACTGGGTAGAATAACGCCCGGCATGCCACACCAGATTTGCATAGCGAGACTGTTCTTCAGCAGCGGCCCGTCATTGCCTGCGTCGCGAACCTGAAACATCTCCAGCGGCTGAAGCCCACCGAGCGACAGCAACGGCAACTCATCATCAGCACCTTCAACCTGCAATCGCAAATTTAACGTGCGTCTCAAGCCTGCCAACGTTCTTGAAAGACCAAGATAATTCCAGCCATGCTTGAGTTTTGACAACGGAATAACCCAACTCTCAACGATGGACATATCTTCCAGCGTAACAAGTTGAGCATTCAAAGTAGCTTCTCCACGATGGGACAAGCGGTCCAAGTGAATTGCAATTGCGCTGACGCCTGCGCTTGCAACGGGAAGAACCTGCGAAATCCCATCGTAGGATGCATCTGCAAGCACATTTGAACGCGATGAGCTTTGTACAGGCTCATTGGAAAAAGCGAGCTCAAAAGGCTGCATCCCTTTCCTGTCAATAAAGCTTTCGACCGTTGCAAAACGGTTCTGCAAATTATCGTTCAAGGTCCTTAACGCCAACAGTTCCCGATTGGACTTAACCATTCGACGCGCATCGGATGCCAGAAGACCTGCCAGCTTCCTGATGAGAACACCCGCAGTTTCAACTTCCTTGCCCGCACGCCACTCTACTATTACTGGCTCTTCAATCGTCCCACGATCTTTTAACCAGTCGAGTAGTCGCTTTTCACGCCCTTTATGAGCTGGATTGAGAAGGACCGCGAGAATGCAAAGTGGTGCTTCAAAAACCTCTGTTTTATTTCCAGCAGCATCTGAAAATACGGCAGCGTCATCTTTTACACCTTCGAAGCCCAGAATTTTCACGGCGTTCGATATTCCTGCCGGCAGATCATCATGATCAATGCCCAAGCGCAAAAGGATCGGTTCCTTTAATAGATCAATATTCTTCGAAGATTTCGTAGCCGGCGAAAGCTTGTACGAAGTCTGAATCGTCATATTCTGGACCCTTGATCGATTGATGTAGCGGAGTTTTAATTTCTATACATATAAAATGGCAACTTCATGAAGCTTGTCACATATTTCTATTGCAGTGCAACAATAAAATTATTTCAACTGTTTGATACTATTCTATTATCAATATCATATTATTATTGCGACAACTTATATCCATTATAGAATGACTTTAATTCAAATTTTTAAATATCCATTATTGGACGTGAGACCGCATAATCCCGGCAGTATCTGCCGGGATACCAATTTCGTTTTCCGAAGTTGATGGTTTCAGACGGCGACGCGTTCCTGCTGCTCGCGGCGGATCGCCTGCAATTGCCGCTCCCATGCAAGTGCATCTCCAACGATCAAGTCGAGGTCGGCACGTTTCGGCGTGAACTTGAATTCGTTTCTCACACGCTCATTTCCCGCAACCAAGATCGCAGGGTCGCCAGCACGGCGAGGGGCTGTTTTAACAGTGAAATCAACACCCGAAACGCGTTTTACAGCGTCGATGATTTCGAGCACCGAGTAACCATATCCGTAGCCGCAATTTGCAGCAGTGCTTTTTCCACCAGCCTCAAGATAATTGAGCGCACATAGATGAGCCTCCGCCAAATCGCTGACATGGATGTAGTCTCGGATGCACGTTCCATCAGCGGTCGGATAATCAGTACCGTAAACTTCAATATGAGAACGGTCACCTGTTACGGCCTGACAGGCAATCTTGATCAGATGCGTCGCACGGGGAAAGGATTGGCCTGAGCGCAGCTTGGGGTCAGCACCTGCAACGTTGAAATAGCGCAAAGCCACATAGTTGAATTCCGGATGTGCAATAGCTGCGTCACGCAGCATCCATTCTGTCATCAGTTTCGAAGTTCCATAGGGCGAGATCGGCTGATGCGGCATGCTTTCCGTGATCGGAGTGCGCTCCGGCTCCCCATAAACTGCAGCCGTCGATGAGAAAATGAAATGCTTGATGCCTTCGGCAATAGCCGTCTCCATCAATGCACGTGATTGCACCGTATTATTGCGATAATAGAAAAGCGGATCACTTACAGAATCCGGAACCACAATGGAACCGGCAAAATGCAGGATCGCGGTCACTTTGTGCTTGCGTATTGTATTGGCAACCAGTGCCTGGTCTCCAATATCACCTTGAACGAAAGGGACACCTTCAGGTACCAACCATTCGAAACCACAACTGAGGTCATCAAGAACGACCACATCTCTTCCCGCATCTTTCAGGGCGAGAACCATGTGACTGCCAATATAGCCTGCACCACCTGTAACAAGAACGGTCATTGGTAACTCCTGGGAGATTGTTTTCTAGCTTTGTTGAAGATTTGGATTTTTGCCAATTAATGAATTCTGTTTAGGCTACACGTCGGACGGAATCCGGTGCTTCCTCTTTCGTTTCAATCATCTTGTGATCGACTTTGTTCTCGTCAAGGAACCTGCGCATCTCGCCATAGGTACGGTACCAAGCGACATTATATTTATCGAACAGCGACTGGTCCCAGTAATCCTCCAATATGAATTTTTCATCATTGAAAACGTCGAAGCGGGGTATTTGATATGTCTCCGCAAATTCAACAGTGCGGCTATCGTAAGTGAAATAAATTGAAGGTATTCCGTTTGCCAAAGCCATAAGATTGCCATGCAAGCGGTAACCCAAAACAAGTTCTTTGCTCTGAACCAGATTCTCATAATCCGCAACGACATCCGAATAGAACAGTCGTTCACGATAGAGTTTTTCAATCTGATCATCGAAATACCAATCAGAAGCCCAGCGATTTGCCTTTAACGCCGCTACTGCATCATCCTTTTGTTCGTCCGTTCCAAATACAAGCTTCTTCTCTTCGATTTCACCCTGCGCCATCAAGGTCACGTCGAAGCGATTTGCCATATCTTTTATTAGAGTGCGATGAAATGTCAGGTAGCGTTCGATATTGCGGGCATAAGCGGGTGATACCTCCCGGCGCACAGTGACTCCAACGTTCCGAACCTCCTCAAGTGCCGGCAATGTGACTCTCAAAGTAGGATCATTGCGCCGGAACGCTGTGGGACATCCAACAATGCGAACATTGTCGATTCCGATGTCTTTAAGAACCTGCGCTGAATAGGCTCCGCGTACTCCAATGGAGGTCGTCGAATCCGATATAATTTTAAGAAGAGTCACGAGGTCGTCAGGCAATTGTATTTGCCCCTCAACTGGAGCCTGCGCACCAATACCCCAAGCTATAACCGGCAATCCAAGTCTTTTCAAAACCGCAATGGCATGCGGCCAACCCATGTGCTGATGGATATAGTTCGACCCCCGCAGGATGACGTAGTCGTACTCTTCCCTGAGCCGATCAATCTGATCAAAGTCCGGTACGCCTAAAGGCAGTTCGCGCAACTTTTCGAAGTTCATGAGTTTGAGCGAGGAGTCGAACACAAAAGCATCGCCAATATTGTGGTAGTGGTCGATATATTTTTGAATGTCGTTGTACTGGTACCAACGAACATTATCGTGGTCGTAAACTTCGCCTGAGGGGCTCATTACGAGTACACGTGCCATAAGGAATTCCTTCTTGTAACTTTAGAATCAATCAGCTTGCTTGCGAAAGAACGACTTCATTCGTTGCTGTCATATTGGTTGAGTTTTGATGGGCAGAGCGGAGGAGTTTCGCATAGAGGGCTACATGTGCTTCAGCACTATCGATATGATTCGTTGGTTGACGGATGGAGTGATGAAGCCGATCCCAGATTGACGGATCACTCAATACTTCGGTAAATCGGTCCGCAAGGTCCTCCGCGCTACGCACGCGGAAATGCAGACCGTCCTCACCTTCACGAACCTTTTCTGCCATACCTCCGATATTTGAACATATAATTGGCCGACGATGCTGAAGCGCCTCCTGAATAACGATGGGTGAATTCTCCCACCAGATTGAGGGCATGACTAACCAATCGACAGACTGCATCAAACGGGGCATTTCAGAATTCTGATAAGCACCGTGAAAGCGTACGCGAGATCCTGCGTCAGCGATCAATTTCTCCATACGTTCCCGAAACTCTGCGGGTTGCTTTTCAAGATTTCCGCCGAATATCATCAGCCTTGTATCTTCACCCCAAATTTCCTCTGGTACACGCGAAACCGCATCAATCAGTACGTCAATGCCCTTGAATGGCGTAATCTGTCCGAAATAGGCAAAACGGTTGCGACGTGGCTTCGGCCCGGTAAGTTCTCGGGGCGGTGTGACGCTCTCAATCGCTATTCCATTCTCAATGACATGCAGCTTGTCGGGGTCAAGCCCCCAATCAATATATTTGCCGGCCAGAAAACTGCTTGGCGAAACAAATGCGTCCGCCAGTTCTAGCATGCCGCGAACAAACTTTTCCCGCTTTAAAAACCGTGCTGGCGGGATATCCGGAAAACAAGCATGGCAATCAATAGGCGAGGCTTCGTTACATAGCTTCGATGTGCCCGCCCTCACCATTTGTCCATCATTGTTGCAGATTGAAAGATACTCATGAAATGTCATCAGTATCACCGCTTTTGGAAGAGCTTCACGAATTGCATACAAGGCCTCCAGTCCGAGACCGAGGACATGATGGAAATGCACCACATGCGGGTTAAGATCACCAACAAAACGCAGAAGATCGCGGCGGATTTCATCCGTATTGTTGTTGGAAAGGTAGAAGTGATCATACTCGTCAGAATGATACAGAATTTCATCGCTGCTGCGCCGCAAACTCATCAATGCGGTCGTACCATGCCGGGGAATAGGGTGCCCTGCACGCGCCAGGTAAACCGACTGTACCCGAGGCAAAGAATTCAGGCCCTTGTGAAGATTGTAGGAAGCAATCTCACCGCCTCCGAGCGAATTGCCGGGATGTGCGTGGGAGATAACCAGAACCCGGAGCTGTTCACTCATAACGGTGCCTCCGCTTCAGGGTTATCGCGCTTACCAAAGCTTTTCGCCCACCGACCGTCAAAGATCTGGCGGTCAATCCGTTCGATCAATGCAACTGTTGACGCTTTTTCGGAAGTGGCGATGTCATCAGCGCCCAACATTTGTGCCGATGGCAGCCAGTAAGATTTGAGACCAGATTGTTTCAGCTTCAGTCCGAGATCGAGTCCCTTTTCATGGGTTCCGAGATACCCTCGGGTGAAGCCATTGACTGAAAACAATGCTTCGCGCGGCATCACGCAGCATTCAAATGTTGCTGTCGCTACTTCCGTAGTTGCCATGCCCGTTACAGCGTCAATCGGATAACCGGCATACCGGCTTATCAGCGCACGGTCCGATTGCGCGCCGGCAACCCACGTACCGGCCCAGCGGATGGAATCGTCCTCAAAGGCAAGAGTGGGCGATAGAACACAGTTCTTCCGGGTCTCGTAGGCGGCCAGCAATTTATTGAACCAGCCCTTGTTTCTTGGAAGAAGCGATGCTGCAAGAAACACAACCGTTTCGCAAGAGACAGCCCGCGCTCCGACTTCCAAAGCGTCATAAAGGTCTTCCGATCCGCTGGCGGAAACCAGACGCACATTGAGCTTGTAGAACTGTACAAGCCTGCGCACCTGAACGCCAATACGATCGATGATATCGGCGGCACCGGCTATCACGACAGGTGCACGCCTTGTTTCAGGATCAAGCGCAAGCAAAGCCAGTAGTGGTCCTATTTCTTCGACTCTTTCATCAATTCCAATGATAAGCGCCGGACTTGCCAAATCGTCGAAACCACCAAGATCAGTCACGCCGAATATTTCTGGAGCCGGACGGCTGACACTTCGTAAAAGCGGCACGAGTTGTTGGTCTACTATATGACGGAGCGCCCATGAGTTTGGATCAATTGCGCGTATCTGCCTGACTACGGCCTCCCGCGATGTGACCCGGATCGGTGTCAGAGGCATAAAAGCCCGTCGCTCGTCGTTGAGACGCAGCTCAAGATAAAACGGGGACGTGCTATCCCCTGCCAACTCTGGCGCGAAAGCAACAAATCCATGTGCGTGCCGATTGGGGTCCAAGCCTGCATTGAATGGTGCACGATTGTCGAACTCCGATGTAACATCTGGCCTGTCGATACGGGTCCAGCTGTCGTCCAACTGTCTTTCACCACGGTGACGGCGCAGTTTCACGCCTTCCACATGACTATCGGGATCTAGCAACCAGCCTGAGACAAGCAGGCCACTCCCCTCAACGCGCAAAACAGTGTCTATGCCTGCACGCACAGGAAAGGGCAGGCCTGAAATGGTTTCCGTTCCGTCAAAGCGATTTGCCGCAGAACGCATTCGCAGCAATATTTCCGTTGAGGCTCGAACCCGAGGCAAAATTGCCCGCACGTGACTGGGAGTTTCCCGCGATCCCACTATCAGACGCCGGTCATAGACTTCTGTAAACCGCCAGCCTCGCCTTCCACGAAACAGCAGTCGTTCTATATCGCCGGCTTCTACAGCCTCATTTGCCAGCAACAGACCGGCAAATCCGTTAGCCTG
Organism: Phyllobacterium sp. YR531; assembly: GCF_000282595.1. Classification (GTDB taxonomy): domain Bacteria; phylum Pseudomonadota; class Alphaproteobacteria; order Rhizobiales; family Rhizobiaceae; genus Phyllobacterium. Next base: position 49,852 of record NZ_AKIZ01000020.1, on the reverse strand, counting down.
TTCATTGAGATCGGGCCGCGCGAAAACTGATATCGAACATTCCGCGAGCGAGGATACTCGTCCGCTGATAAAAAGACGCGTCACAGACGATGTTAAATCCTGTGCCCATCCCTGGACGAAGATTTCACCCTCATCGCTACCGCCAATCAGTTCCACACAGCCATCTGACCGTGCACCTGCTTGGAGCAACACGGTGATTGCTGCAAGTTTTTTCCGGCCAATCGGTCCAGAAATCAAAGCTTCCACCAGACCGTCGATTACAGATGGAAGATTTGTTCCTGCCAGATCGGCAATCATGGCAATAAGGTCGCCAGTAGAGGCTGCCCGGCTTGCGAATGTGTAACGCGTTACTTTTGCCTTGTGCTGCAGCATGATGGTTTTGAGGGAGGCGCGACGCAATATGCCCGTTGCAACGACAGCTACAAACCCATGCGTACCCGCTGGTGAAGCATTTTGCAGTGGCCAGCATACAAGTGTTGCCTTGAGGCTGAGCGCCGGGTCTCCGTTGAGGAAAACAGCGACGCTTTCCGCATTCAAATTGCCAATTCCCATGACAAGCACAAGCGTATCGTCGACAGGGCAACCGACAACCATTTCGCCTTCCATTACAATCGAATGGTTTCGCGCTGGCTTGGCAGCATTGGTTATCGGCAGAATGTTGCTATCGTCGCGCAAGCGGTTTTTGCTCCCTGACTCAGCCGAGTATTGACAAGGCTACAAGAGCCCCCGCCGCAAACCCGACAAGGACAAACAACAACAGGAACAGCGGCTTTACATCGCCATTGGATCTTTTCTGCAGTGACTCAATCCGCTTCTCCAGACCTCCAACTACGCCGTCGAGACGCATCAGGTGAACGTCGAGTTCTGTCAGGCGGTTATTAACATCTGACCGCATCGCTTCTATCGAACTGCCAATATCCAATCCCTCGACGGAAGAACCACCATTGTTTCCATCAAGTACTGGCGCGGGGCGTTGCAAAGACCTCTGATTGACCTGCAGCTGGCGTTGCGCAGCCATCAGCATATCGAGCTTGTCCAGTATTCTGGTCATTGGCGCTGCGATGAGTGCCTCTGCGGCCTGCTCGGCTGGTTTTGGCACACGCAATGCCTGTTCAACGCCAGCAGCGCTGATCGCGACAACGACAAGTTCCGCCGCACGAATTGATGCAAATTGCGGCAGCATCACATTGAAAGCATGTGCGCCATCACCAATACCGCTTCGCTTCAAATCTGGACGATCCTGATCAGCCGTAGCCTCAGCGATGGGCTTGCCATCCAGCAGCACACGAATTGTCACACGATTGGTTGGCGCGGACGGATCAAAAGCCCAACCATACAGACGGCCGTCGTCGACCGCATCAACGCGGCCTTTCATCGGTTCGGCTTTGGCAGGACGTGCATTATCTTGAACAGGAGGGGCGGTATTTGGCTGGGGTGTTGCCTGTACCGGGACTTGTGTCGCTGTTGACATCTACTTATCCTTTCAGGCTGCTGCAACGCGGTGCGGGCGTATTGTCTCAATCAGGTCGAGATATTTTGCCGCCGTCGTGGCAATGGTATCGGGGTGTCGAGCCCGGCTAGAAAGATTTTGGCGTAACTCGGTATCTTCCGCGATACGTCTTATGGCAGCGGCCAAAGCCATCGGATCATTGGGAGTAACCGTCAGGCCATTAATGCCATCCTGAATTGTTTCTGCCATTCCACCAATATTGCTGGTGATTACGGGACAATTTTGACCCTGAGCTTCCTGGATCACCAAGGGAGCATTCTCCCACCATATCGAAGGCATAATTGCGCAATCGACTGTAGCTATCAGTTCGGCAATATCCTCGCGCCTGTAGCCGCCACGCCGCTGAACGAATGGAAATGTCTCAGAAAACAACCGGTCTATATCGGCCACAAAACTTTCACTTTGGAATGGGGCGGCACCGTGAACGCGCAACTCAAAATCTAACCCTTCCGAAACAAGCTGCTTGGCTGCTTCGAGCAAAACAGTCGTGCCCTTCCAAGGGTTGAGATTGCCGAAGTAACCAAAAATTGGCTTTGTGCGAGCAGTGTCCTGCCGCTTAACGGGAGCGCGTTCTGGCTGTCCATTTGGTATGACATTGATGAGATGTTCAGACAGTCCCCAATCGACATAGCGCTGCTTGAGGAAATTGCTAGGCGACACGAAACCGTCAACCGTGCTCAACAATGATTTCAGATGCCGCTCCCGCAGCACAAACTTGTCGAGAGCGATTTCTTTAAAGCAACTATGGCAACGATCCGGGCTTGCCCCGTGGCACAGTTCTTTGTTGGTCGTGCGAACCATCAACCCATCATGATGGCAGATTGGATAATAGTCATGCAGCGTCATCACGATGCGGCAATCAGGCAGAGTTCGCCTGACAATGTGGGGGAACTCTGCCCCGAGCAGCAGCAGATGGTGCAAGTGAACAACATCCGGTCGGAAATCCCGGAGCAATTCAACAATATCCGGCACGATCCCATAAAGGTCGACCTGACTCATAAAAAAGCGGTCAAAGTGTCCTGACCACAACAGAATCTCATCGCCAGTCGTGCCAATACTTTGGAAACTTGTCCCTGGACGGGCCTCGCGATGAATATGATTGGTCGCACCAAGAAAAAGCGCATTGCAGCCGGCCCGCTGATACGCACGAAACAGGTCATGCGCAAAAATCTCAGTCCCGCCAGGATGGAGGGCTGGATGATTATGGGCGGCAACGAGAACTTTCATCAGCGAATCCCATCTTTCTCCGCGACAAACAGATCCTGATAGTGATCGGAGGAAATGCCTCGCCAATGTCCGAATGACTTCAGGACGGTATTCAGTCCTGCACCGGTAATAGCGCGATCCAGAAACCCATCATCAAAACCGACAGCTGCCAAGGGAGGAAGCTCTGGCACAAACCAGCAGGGTCCATTGTCGTAACGCTGGAAGCCGAGGCGTGCATCGCGCTTTTTGGCAACATTCTCCTGCGCAACCTTGTCAGCCACAAAAGCTGTCATGAAAAGCCGCCCACCCGGCGCAAGGAGTCGCTCGACCTCCCGCAAGTACGCGCTGACTTCTTCATCAGGCAGATGGGTAACAACCGAAGTCATGATGATGAAATCAAATTGGTTGCCCTCATATGGCAGTACCAATTCCAGACCATCGATTGCACCCTTGGGATTATAGAGATTATGAGCGATATCGACGTGGCGAAATTCGAAATTTGAGTAAATTGGACTGAGTTTCTGATTGCACCAGTCGATGCCGCCGGCGACGGGGTCTATGCCACAATAGCTGCCCTTCTCGAAATCAAGATATTGAGTAAGTGGCACTGCCATACGCCCGATACCACAGCCAATATCCAGAACCCGGCTGGTCTTTTCCAAACCGCCCTTACGGATAAAATGCCCTAGAAACTCTGCGCCTACAGCTTGGTAACTGCCATCGCCCACGAAGATACTCTCCGGTTCGGGACAGGGCAGAAAACGGTTCTTCAGAACGGTTTCCATAAGCCATTCCACCTGGTCATTATTATAGACCCGGACATACTCCGTTGAGGCTTTTTTGAGTGCGATGACCTCGGTCAAGCGGCGCTCCTTTCGGACTTGTTACTGACAAATGGTGTGACTGTATCTTCGTCCGTTTCGTCGAGATAACGTGTCATTAATTCTGAGATGTCGCGATTCCAGCGTTGAGTATGGAGCCAAGAGTTATACTGGCTGGCCAGTCCGCGCATGTAGTCGGAACTCCGGCGTATTGAACGTCGCTCAAAGTGATAAAGAGCGACACCCGGTTCATAAGCAATCTGAAACCCTATCTGGCGGATTTTAAGGCAGAGGTCGCTATCTTCGTAATCGCCAATGACGTAGTCTTCGGTAAAACCGCCAACCAGATCGTATATATCCTTACGCGTAACGAGGCACGCGCCGGTTACACCCGGGACTGAACGGGCAAGCTGAGCCGGCGAATAGTCACCGGGCATTCCCTTGTAAAAGTGATGGTTCAGCCAAATTCCTCGCTGATCCCGTGCAAAATAAAGCCCCGCATGCTGCAAAGAGCCGTCTTCAAAAAGTAATTTGGGTCCAACAGCCCCAAGTTTCTTCTGTTTAAACAATGGATTGATAAGCTCATCAAGCCAACCAGCCTTGCACGGCACAACGTCTGAATTCAACATGACCAATATTGTGCCAGTGGCGAAGCTGGCACCGGCATTACATGCCCGAGCATAGCCGCCATTACGATTCATTATTGCCAGCTTCATCGGCAAGTCATGAAGAATATGAAGGCCACCCAGCATATGTTCGGTGTCGTCCTGGATTTCCGGTGAATCCAGAACAAAAATCACTTCGGCGTTTTCGACAAGCCAAGGGTCGGTTGCCATTGCCGAAAGTTGAAACCGCAAAAAATCGAGATTGCGGTAAAGCGGAATGACGATCGATACCAGCGGGGATTCCGGCATGACACCATAATCTTTGACATCGGCGATCCTGACGGTCTTTCCGATTTTTTGCTCCACCTCGCGTAGTGCAGGTGCCAAAATATTCTCGAAGACATGCGCTTTTGCGTGCTGAGGGGGAACCGCACGTAGCACACAGTTGCGTTGTGCTCCGACCTCAAAAGGCTGCATCTGAGGAACAAGCGCGGAGGTAGCACCAGAAATCAACCTCATCTGAAAACGCGGTTGCAACAATGGTCCAAGATTATTGACGTGGGGCAGCCAAGCCACAAAACCAGTTACATCAGAGCGTGAGCCGTCTTCGTTTTTTCCGGTCTTGCCGGGAAAGCTATAAAAATTGGGGTCAAGCGGGAGCGCGGTTCCATCTTCACCCGCATATTCAATCCCCTTGAGCATTCCTGAAGGATCATTCGTCCATCCTCCAACGAGCAAACCGCCATCCAAAGCCAGCGCCAGATCAACTTCACCCGAGGGTTGAGTAGGCGATTTTGCAATCTGGCGCGCCGGGAGAGGCGCTCTTATCTGCATGTCAATTGCCGTGGCTACTCCCACGCCAGGAATCTTGGCAAGATTGCGCACGAGAAAAGCGCGCATACTTGCGTCACCCTGACGCTTGCTCCACCATTTCTGAAACTCAGTTTCTCCATTGCTTTCAGCAAGCTTGCGCACGGCAATGCCGTTCTTGCCCGAAAACACAAACCGAAAAGATTTCGGTAATGCACGCGCAGATTCCACAAGCAGGTGGCATTGCTGCAGCCCTTTCTTGGCAGCATGGCCAATCACCAGTTTTACGGGAAGCGATATGACGGAATTACCACTTATGCCATAAACTGCTGTAACGGCTCCCAGATCAGGATCGAGAGCAGTCTCCAGCAAATGGTGCCCTTCAATAGGCTGCCCGCAACTACGGACTTCACGGGGTTCCGGTGTAAGCGCTATCGTGACTTCACGCGCCACCCCGGCAAAAATAGTATTCTGTGAAAGACGAAAAGCACTTCGCCATGTGCTCAACAGATTGTTCAGAAGCTTGATATGCCCTGTCGCACCGATATTACCCAGCGCTCTTTCAACATCGAAAGCATCAAGTTCTGCAGCCGGATAAAGCATGACCTCTTGGCTTGGCACTGAACCGCCGTTGGAAATCTTTATTGCTACAGGCTCATCTTTCGTCCGCATCGCCCAGAACATGCGTTGACCACCCGTTTCCAGCGGCATTGCTAAGCTGACAAGGGGCACCAGGGTAGTTGAAGCCTCAATGGTGCATTTGGTCATAGTTTTTGCTGGAGCGGGAATATCCCAAATCACCACAGCCACATCAGCGCAAAGGCGCGAGATCGACAGGTCCTGCGAATAATCTTCAATGCCCGTTGAATGGTCTGGGTGCAAAAAATTGCCCTTTCACTCACTGCGAAATGTAAGAAAAAAGCGTGCCCCGTGGGAGACAGGGCACGCTAGAAATCGATATTAGTGAACTACGAAGAAATCGCCTGGGTTTGCGAGTACATCGTCAGCGTCCACACCGACAAGAGTAACGGAATCGCCGTTGCCGAGATCGACAACCACGTCACCACCGACCTGAGTGATATGGGAAGCCACATCGTCAGCAGAGTGAATATCAGTTCCATTAATGCCACTCGAAATCTGGAGATGATCCTGACCCGGAGTGAAATCGAGCACAACGTCGTTTCCGCCGCCGCCATTGAAGACAAATGTATCGCTGCCAGCACCGCCGATGAGTGTGTCATCGCCTGCACCACCATTGAGGATATCCCCACCGGCGCCACCGGACAGAACATCATTGCCTTCGCCGCCATACAGGATGTCCGATCCGGCACCACCAAGGAGAACGTCATCTCCCTGACCGCCGAAGAGAACATCGCTGCCTGCGCCGCCGCTCAGAGTATCGTTGCCGGCATCTCCAAAGAGAATGTCGGTACCGTTACCACCGAACAGGGAATCATTCCCGTTACCACCGAACAGCAGGTCATTCCCGCCATCCCCGAATATCGTGTCATTTCCGTTCGAGCCAAAAACGACGTCATCCCCGCCACGTGCATGAATGAAATCGTCAAAACGCGAGCCAAACAAAACGTCGTCGTAGGCGCCGCCTTCTAAAGTGGCCATCTGCTTCTCCTTTGTTGTCCTGCTTTGAGTTTATGCATTGCCGGAAATCCCCCGGCGATCAGGTGCTTTGACGATTGTGCGCTGCACCAAATCGAAATGCAACATATGTTATGAATATAAATGTGGCAATCAATAGTAACAATTTATTACATGAATGTATTACTACATATTTATATTAGACTTATAATTTTGCTTTATACTCAATATACTTTAGTTATGCATTATCATTACGATTAAATTATTTTGAAATTTGAATTAATGTAAAAAGCGCTAGTTATACCAACGCTTTCCGTCAATCTTCTCTAAATGCTCTATTGAAGCTATCTGTGATGGGACCGGCTATATAATCGATTGCGCGGCGTGACTTGTGAACGATGAGAATTTCTGCAGGCATTCCGGGATAGAGTTTAATTGTTGGATTTGCTGTCAGCGACCGAGGGGATATCTCAGCCCGTGCCACAAAGTAGGCAGTCTCACTCTTTTCATCGATGAGCTGATCGGCAGCAACATATGTCACTTTTCCATCAAGTGGCGAAAGTGAGCGTTGGTTGAATGCTGTCAATTTGACCTGAACTGCTGAATTTACAGCGACACCATCAATATCACGCGGACTGATTTTCATTTCAACGACCATTGGTTCGTTCTCAGGCACGATATCGAGGATCGCTTCACCAGCTGCCACAACTCCTCCGGGTGTCCGCAACCGAATATTGTCAACGATACCAGCCTGCGGCGAGCGTATCTCAACGCGGCGCATTACATCCTTTGCCGCAACGATACGCTCTTCCGTATCGGCAAGGTCTGTCTGGCTAGTAGTGATTTCGCCAGCAATTTCGGACTGTACATCGCTTTCAATGCCTGTCAGTGAGAATTCAGCTCCAGCCTTCGCCTGCTCTGCCTTGGCTTTGTCGCCTGCGTATTCGCCGCGACGTCCGGCAAGCTCACTTATTCTTGTATCAATCTCAGTAAGTTTGGATTTTTGGGCAAATCCCTTTTTTACCAGACTGGCAATTGCATCACGCTGCTCGGTGATAAGCGCTATCTGCCGGTCGGTTGCCACCATCTGCGCATCCGACGCTTTTGCCTGTTCGGTATATTGCTCAATGGTTTTTTGTTGGACATCTATACGGCTGGTCTTTTGAGAAGAACGTTTCTGGAAGAATATCTGCTCTGCCTTCATGGCGTTCTGCGCTGTAACATCATCCGCGGAACCGAAATCTTTTGGAAATTCAATTTCAGACGCGCTACCTTGCTCAGCACGAAGCCTGGCGAGCTTTGCAATCAGACCGACACGACGGCTTTGCAGAGATTGCAATTCCGAGCGTGCTTTCGTGTTGTCCAGCCTTACCAGTGGCTGCCCCACTTTGACGACATCGCCCTCCTGAACCAAAAGGCGATCCAGGATGCCGCCTTCAAAATGGCTGATCGTCTTGCGCTTTGAATCAACAATGACTGTCCCAAGTGCGACCGCAGCGCTACCGAGTTCAGCCGAATAAGCCCAACCAAAAAATCCGCCAAAGGCGATCGCAATCGTAGCTACACCCGCGATGATGAGTTTACGCAAAGGAGACTTGGCCTCTTCCTGCTCAAGGTCAGTGACCCATTCGGGGCGGACCGTGCCGAATTTTGTCGGCAAATTTTCGCCAGTCGATTCAGCACGCGGAGCCAGCAACTGCGTTACCCGCTTGGGAAGATTGATTTTTTCGCTCATGACGCGGTTGCCCTCTTTGGACCTGTTGGCGTTATCGAAGCAACCACATCGGTACGGGGACCAAATTGTGTAATACGGCCATCTTCGAGTACAAGCAGCTTATCAGCAACCTGCATAATCGTTGGCCTGTGTGCGATCATGATTACGATTGCGCCATCATCCCGCGCCTGTTCGATGGCGCGCATAAGTGCCCGCTCGCCCACAGCATCCAGATTTGCGTTTGGTTCATCAAGGACAATGAGGCGAGGGCGGTTATATAGACAACGCGCAAGTCCGATCCGCTGCCGCTGACCGCCAGAGAGCGTCAAGCGTCCGTCTCCAACTGGCGTATCATAGCCGAGAGGCAATCTTCCGATCATCTCATGCACGTCTGCCAATCGGGCAGCCTCCAAGACGCGATGGGGATCGCTATCGCCCATACGTGCAATGTTATCCTTGATTGTACCCTCAAGCAAAGCCACTGATTGCGGTAGATATCCCGCAATCTCACCGAATGAACCACGCTCCCAGAGATAAACGTTATTGCCGTCGAGGAAGACGCCGCCAGAGGTTGGCTTCACGATACCTATCATCAATCGGGCAAGTGTTGATTTACCGGCCGCAGAAGGTCCGACGATACCAAGCACCTCGCCGGGTGAAAGCGCAAAGGAGATACCTTTGATAATTGGCATTTCGACGCCCGGCGCAGCATAGACTAGCCGATCAACAATAAGATCACCATGCGGCCGCGGGGTCGGCATTGTTTGGCGTACCGCCAGATTCTGCGCCAACAACGACTGAATGCGCTGCCAGTTACCAATTGCATTGACCCACTGCCGCCAAGTTTCCACAACCTGATCGAACGGCATGAGAAGTCGCCCGACAATAATACTCGTGGCAATCATCGCACCGGGAGAAATTTGCTGCTCCATGGCCAGCAATGTGCCTGCACCAAGCGTTACCACCTGGATCATAAATCGTAATGTACGTGTTATAGACGTCATGGCGCGGCTGCGGCTGCCTCCAAGGTCAAGCAAATCCAGTGCATTCATCTGGAGACCACGCCAGCGGCGTGCCAAAGCGGGCAACATGCCCATTGCCTCAATTGCTTCAGCATGGCGCAAAGTTGCACCAATCTTGGATATGGCCTCGATATTCGCCTGATTCGCATCCTTCACGAGGCTGCGGGTCATCAAATCCGTGACGACGCCGCAGCACACCAAAATAATGACAGCGACAACACCGATGATTCCAAAGACAGGATGCAGCAGAAAAAGCACTCCAAGGAAGATCGGTGACCACGCAGCGTCAAGCGGAGCGCTGACTGCCGAAGACGTCAGAAACGAGCGCAACTCGGTAAGGTCCCGGAGCGACTGCGTCGCTTTTGGCAGTCCTTGATCAACCGAAGCCTGCACCGCCGCTGTGAGAACCGGAAGATTGAGCCGGCGAACCAGCGCACTGCCCATCGCCTGAAATGACAAAGCCCGGATAAACTCCAGAATACCGTAAACTATCAATGCGCCAATCGCCAGAATCGTGAGCATCAGCAGCGTATCTGTGCTGCGACTGTTCAAAACACGGTCATGCACCTGCAGCATATAAAGCGGCACTGTGAGCTGTAAAATATTGATGCAAGCACTGAGAAGGACAGCATAGAGCAGGCCTGCCAGAAACACCCTGCGAGCCTTGAAAATAAGGGTTTGAGGCGTGGGCACCGTAGGTGTCATCGCGTTTTTTCCAACATTTCTCTTGCCATTCTCATTGATTTGACGAGTATCTGTCATGCACTTCTGCCTTGGAAATGACACAGCCGGGGGTTAGCCACTACGACCTTGGGCTAAGGCCATAGACTAGTAAAGTAATACTGCGCAGAATGTGACAGAAAAAAGTTCTTATGGTGGGGAAATATTCGAAGGAGATTCGAAAACATACTTGTAACTTACTTCAAATTTTGAAGTAAACTTGATCATGGAGACCAAGATGATACAAAAACTTCTACACGAAGGAGTGGAAGTCGAAACATCTATTGACGGCTACGATGCCGCCAATTTCCCCGAAATTACCGCAGAAAAACAGGGACATAGACATCCGGTTCATACAGTTGTTGTAACTCATTTTGAACTGGCAAGAATGATTGAGAGGGTCAATCGACGGTTTGCGAGTCTCCTACGGACGGAGATGACTAAGCTCGGCGTTGAAGACGTGGGGCCAGCTCAGGCAATGGTTCTTCTGGCTATTGGCGATGTTGAACTTTCTGTCGGTGAATTGCTGGACCGGGGTCATTATGTCGGTTCCAACATTTCTTATTACCTGAAGCAATTGGCGGATGGTGGATACATCGACAGGGTTGCATCTCAGCGGGACAAGCGGTCCGCCCGCATTCGACTGACAGAAAGAGGGGAACAGCTTTGTGCAAATTTGCGCGATGCTGGTGGAGCCTATAATCGGGTTCTTGCGCGGGATGATGACGATCTTCGCAATCTCGAAATTGCATTTCAAACATTGCACCGGCTTGAACTGGTGTGGGGTAATGCTGCACGTTACGGCATCTGACACCACCCAGCACCTCTTCTGACACTGGAAAGGACTGAAATCATGCATGTGGCATTCGTGCACAGACGTGGCTTCGGTCAGTTTTCTGCTCTGGCAGAGCATCTTGCCGCAAATGGTCACGATGTCAGCATGATCTGTGAAACTGTAGACCGGCGCCTCCCATCGGTCCGCGTGATCAGACACCGGGCCGAGCCTGGCCCACGATCCGATACTCAGATGGCAAAGCATCTGGGTATCCCGGACCATCACGTCCGGATTGGACATCGCGTGGCTGAGACGTTTGAAGCCATGGTTCGACACAATCAGAAACCGGATGTGGTTGTAGGCCACATCGGGTGGGGCAGCATGATGTTCGTAAAGGATGTGCTGCCGAAGATTCCCGCTATTGGCTATTGCGAATTCTTTTACAGAGCCGATGGCGCTGATGTTGGCTTTGCACCTGATGATGTCCCAGATGCCGATACCCGCAAGCGGCTGCGTTTGCGCAATATAGCTCAGCTTATTTCGCTGGACGCAATGGATGGGGGCATAAGCCCGACGCAATGGCAGAAAAGTCTCTATCCCAGACCTGCCCAAGACCGTATCGCAGTCTGTCATGAAGGAGTCGACACGCAACGCTTTTCTCCTGACCGCAATGCTTCCCTTCGCCTGCCGGACGGACGCGTGTTAAGGGCAGGTGAACCACCAATAATAACCTTTGTCGCCCGTGACTTGGAACCCTATCGCGGTTTTCCGCAAGCATTGGAGGCCGCGGCCAAGGTTCTCGCCAAAAACTCCGAAGCACTTTTCATTTTTGTGGGAGGAGATGGTGTGAGCTATGGCAAACCTCCCCCTGGGGGAGGGTCCTGGAAAGACACCATGCTTGCACAGCACAATGTGCCTGCCGATCGCGTTCTTTTTACGGGGCCGATATCGCATGACCTGCTTCGACAATTGTACCAGATTTCAACAGCACATATCTATCTGACCTATCCGTTTGTGCTTTCCTGGTCGGTTGTGGAAGCCATGGCCTGTGGGGCGCTGGTTATCGGTTCTGATACAGCGCCCGTGCAGGAAATCATCCGCTCAGAAAAGAATGGCCTGCTCGTACCATTCTACGACACCAATGCTTTGGCTGATACTATTTTACGTGTCCTGCACAAGCCTGACGACTACATACCCTTGCGCATTGCCGCGCGAAGAACCGTTGAACACCGGTTCCGCCTTGCAGATTGCCTTACGAGGCAAAAAACTTTGATCGGATCGGTTGTCAAAGGAACCTGACCTGGAGTTAACGATTGCGGTTTTGACGGTTTGTTGCGGTATTTCTTTCCTGAATTTCACGCAGGCTTGTTTCCATTGCATTAGCATTTCCGAAATGGCCTTGCACTGCCGCACCATTTGCACCCTTTGCGTTAATGGCCAAGCCTTTGATAAGAGCGTTTGAACCTGCTTGCATGCCTGCGCGAATGGAGCCGCCAAGTCCTTCATAAACATTTGCAAACCACTCCTGGCTTGTTGTCGCAATCTGCCTCGTCAGAGGTATGATCGGAAGAAGCATGAATAGCCCGGTGAAACAGAAGAGCACGAACGGGCCCACCTCTTTCATAGTGAGGGCGGCTTGAAGATCATTAGTGACGTTCATGAAAGCTACAATGATGTCGTAGGTGCCGAAGATATAAAAACTCAAGAACACATAGAGAAAGACGGGTATCAGCGCGGTCTGGATAATACCCGAGAGCCAGCCTGCGAAGAAACGGGAAGACACGGGAAAAATCAGCAGGATAATAAAAAACGGCGCCAGTCCGAGTAAAATCCAAAGAGCAATTTTAGCGAACAGAAACAGTGCAGCTGCATATCCCACAAATAGTGCTGCAGCTATCCAGACAAGAGCGGATTGGAAATGTGCACTCAGCACGACACTTGACGGGTCGTTTGAATCTTTAAGGGCTGGCTGCTTTTTCGCAACTTGCGCCGGATTTGCTTGTGTTCCTTCCGCAGATGCTGCGGGAGGAGCAGATGAGGCATGGTCCTCCGCCGCTACCGCAATCTTCAACGAGGCTCCCAACGCCCCCTTGTAAATATCGGCAAGGTCGCGGGTAGGTGTGCCCAGTGTCATAGCCTTACCATTGCGGGGATTGACAATTTTATTCAACATGGTGGCACTGATAAAATACGGGGTGCCTTCAATTGCCTTGGTTACAGTTCGCTGAATTGGTCCCCATTGTGTCGCTACCGCGAAGATAATTGCAATGCGCAAAAGCTTGAACACCATCGTAAATAGATTTGTATCACCACGGCCTTGCCAGAAACGAAAACCCCAGAGAATAAGGTAAAGGACGAGAAGCCCCGCCATGACCGGTGTCAGATAAGCGGCGAACGTTCGATAGACAGCCCCGGTGAAGTCTTTGCCTAAACTATCAATGTTGATGAACAGTGCAGAAAACGCCTCCATGTAGGATTATTCAGTCGGTTGCACGGCGTTGTTCAGCGCCTCATTGACAGGAAGGAGCGGACCACAATCATTGGGTCCGAATGATGTGATTGATGCGGGAAGTGTACACGGTGTTTTCAGCTTGTGTTGGCTAGAACATGCTGCGCATAGACACAACGCCAAAGCAAAGAGAGCCCGTAATGGATGTTTCAAAATCTATCTCCTTGCCGGCAAAAAACAGGTAGCCAATCTGCAGGGTCGTCTCCGAGTTTTTCACGCAATATATTGAGTTCCTGTATGGTCTCCGCGCGGCCAGACAGTACTTTCAGTAGATCGTCCATTCCCGTCAGTCGTAATCTGGCAATGACCGATTCCTGGCCGTGTTTGATCAGGAATGATCGGCTGGAGGGATCTGTCGTCTTGATCCAGTCAATCTCCCGCAGGGAAAGCCCCAGCCCGCCACTGTGGCTTGCCTCATCTGCATGAGGATTTGGAAAAAACATATGCGTCGCGCTCTGCTCGATAAGCGTGCTTGCGATGGGTGAGTTAACAATGTCAGCAGCGCTCTGCGTGCCAAAGCCGATAATGCCGTTGAATTTCCGAATCGTCTTCATTTTATCTTTGATGAAGCCCGCGAACACTTGGTCCTCAAGCAGCCTCCAACCCTCATCAAGGAAAATCAGAATGGGACTGCCGTCGAGCAATTCATCAAGGCGATGAAAAATATACATCAGCGCTGCACTGCGGGTGAGGGGATCATCCAATATCTTCGTCATATCGAATCCAGCAACGGACGACCAAGTGAACCGATCCTGCGGATTATTGAACAACCAGCCCAGTTGATCGGGTCGCAGCCACTTTTCAAAGCGAGCCAGAAGATCATCGTCCCCAGCTCTAATCCGTCCACGCAAGAGAGTCGCAAAAGCCGGCATTGTCCGGGCATCCGGTGCTGAGGTCAGGATATGGGCAATTGCTGTGCGTATAACGCTTTCTTCACTTGCCGGAAGCGTCAAAGCATCAGACCGCCGTAACATGAGTGAAAAGAGTTGAAACAGAAATTCCCGGTTCGCGCCAGTGTCCGGCAAGTGTAAAGGATTGAAGCCGGTTTGCATTCCCGGCTGCAATACTTCGTAATTGCCACCTAGTGCCCGGATAAAAATTTCGCCGCCGCGGTCCTTGTCGAAAAATACACAGCGAGGTGTTGGTTTAATCCTTTGCGATTGCGCCATTAAAAACGAAAGGGCGACAGTCTTGCCAGACCCGGATGGTCCCATCATGGTGAAATTACCGAGATCCCGGACATGAAAATTGAAAAAGTATGCGCTCTGGCTCGTTGTCTCAAGCAGCGAAATCGGGCCTCCCCAATGATTATTGGTGGACTGACCAGCCGGGAAATTATGTAGAGAAAGAAACCCTGCAAAATTCTTGGATGAGATCATTGCCGATCGTGCAATATATGAAAAATTACCCGGCAGTTGGGCCCAGAACGCTGCTTCGCTGTTTAGATCTTCCCTTAGCCAAAGCACCGACTGATCGGTCAAAGTAGATCCTACTGCACGGATACATCGATCGAGTTCTGCTTTGTCAGCACCAAGACACATAACGGATAAATGATGTTCCCCGTAGATTGAACGCGAGCTTAAAAGCTCATCGCGAGCACCGGTCAGCTGATTACCTACTATTGATCCTGCTTCATCCGCCATGGCTATTTGCCGTGACACGCGCTCCATATGATTTTGCGCAACAGGCTTGTCGACAATCGCAAAGCTTTGGCTAACTACAAATTCATGCGGGACCTTTAGCAACCCATCCAGAAGCATCGGACCAGTATAACTCGGATACTCCCGCACGGATAACATCGCACCGATACGCGAATCTTCAGGAGGCGCTGCACCGACGAATTCAAAAGCGTTGCGGCCAAAATTCATGCGTTTCATCGCCAAAGCGCCATCAAGTGACATGCGCGGCAAACGCATCGGGACGGGCTCCAACCCGTTCAACAATTGTACCAGGAATTCGAGGGGCTCGGAGAAATAACCTCCTGAAAGATCTGTACGAACGCTAAGAATACGGGCTTGATAATCCTGCAGCACTTCCCTGACGCCAAGGACGGCATCGTTCAATTCACGCAGTTCTTCGGCCTCGCCTTGGCGTCCAACTTTATCTGCCCCGCCGAAGAATTTCTTGCCGATTGTATCGATCAAGCCTACCTGTCCACGCAAAGGGCGTCGAACAATTGTAATGAACATTTCATTGATGAACATGCGGCGCTCTTGCAGCTGCGCCATGTAACGCTGGTTCAATTCGTCGGCGAACCCATTGGGAAAACTGCCCCCTAAAGCCGGTGTAAAACGCCGTCTGAGCATGTGGCCATAGACTGCAAACCGGCTGTGAACGCAAAATCGTGTTTCGTCCTTCCAACTTGGCATTGATTTGCACCATATCGGCCGTCTCGAAGCAGAATCCTTCGAGTTTAATTATACTTAGAAGCAGACCGTCCTTTGTGCGCAGCACTTTATCATCCACATGCCTTGTATAGGGCACATGATTGGCGACGGACCTTTCGCGTCTCGCTTGAGTGCCATACAGCATCTCCTTGCGCACAGAACGTGAGATCACAGCTGCTCTCCCGGCGCATAACTTTTGATACCCCACAAAGCTTGTGATTGGGGCGGCGTCTTCGCTCCTTTGACTTTCAGGATGCTGAATATCTGCTCGTCGCGAAGTGTAAGAAAATAACCAAAGCTGTGAATGGGCAGGACGAGAAATAGCGAAAGCAGACTTTTGGTCGCGAGAAATATAACTGCGGTTACGACCATGTTGAACATGGCAAACATATAAGGCACACCGAACAGAGTTGGCGCACGGGTCAAAGCTTTGACAAGTGGCGTTATCTCGGGGGCTTCTTCAGTCATGGGCTCAATTACCCAAGGCGCTACGGAAGAACGCGACTATCTGCGTCGATCCAAAGACAAGAACAATGCCCATTATCACTGAACCTGCGATACCCCACGTAAACCGACCACTCCAAGCCAGGAAACCGCAGCTTATAACCGCAAGGATCGCAAGCATCGATGCAATCGGCCCCGTGAGCACTGAAATCAATGTTTCAAGCATGCCGGTCACTGGCTGAATACTCTGTGCACAGGCTTCTTTGGCGAAGAGGGTAAAAAGTACAAATAATAAAGGTTTTAAAAATCGTAATTGAACAAACATAATATTACTCCACGTGAAGAACGAATCCTTGACTCCATGCTTCCGGCTTATTTTCCGGTTCATGATTGTGAGCTTTTGGCTCTGTTGGGCGGGCCTTGGCTGGGCCTTGTGAAAGAGGTTGCCAATCATACAGATCGGTTAGAACGGCTGAAATGTAGCGGACTGTTTCCGGATAGAGCGGAACGCCACCATTCTTCTCCACGGCACCTTCGCCAGCGTTGTATGCTGCCAGCACATAGATTGGGTTCTGATATCTTTTCTGAAGTACGCGCAGGTATCTGATGGCACCGCGAACATTGTCTTCAGGGTTGCAAGGATCAACATCGAAGTGCTTAGCCGTAACTGGCATCAATTGCATCAAGCCGATAGCGCCTGCACTAGAGATGCGGTTCATCTGAAATCCGCTCTCCTGACGGGCAATTGCGACAAGTAGATCAGAATCGAACTGCTCTTCCTTGGCAATTTTTCGAACAATCGTCTCTCCTTCAGCAACTTCGGTAGCTACAAGTCCGTTGCATGGCGTTGCCTGTGAAGTGGGGCCAAACCGCTGTGGATCAATTGGCACAGTAGTTCCCGTGATTGTTACTTTTACTGGTTCGCCATTCTCCTGAGCATGAGCTGCTCTTGCGTCAATGAACAATACAATCGCGAGTAAGCTGGTCAGACTTGCCCTCATAGTGACCGCCCCAATGCGACAACACCTTGTGACTGAAAATGCAAAAGTTCGGGGCTTTTGACATTGACCCCACCCTGACGCACAAATGGATCATAGAATATTTCGGTCAACATACCGGGGCGACCGTTGTGACGGCCAAGCTGCACAACTAGCGGCAAGGTTGCGCGCAGAGTGTCCACAATCTCTGACTTGCTCAGTCCAAGTCCACCTCCAGCACCGTTTTGCATGACCAGCAAAGCCAGTCGTGTATATGCGGATTGCGGAGAATTCGCATGGATCGTGGACAAGGAACCAGGATGCCCGGTATTGATCGCCTGAAGAAAGTCCAGTGCTTCAGCCCCGCGTATTTCCCCAAGCAACAGCCGGTCTGGCCGCATGCGCAAGGATGCTTCTACGAGGTGGCGGGGATCCACTCGCGCAATATTCTGGTTGCCGCGAGTCGCTATAAGCCGCACATGATTTAGCTGGCTTGGTTTGAGCTCCGGTGTATCTTCGATAGTGATAAGCCGCTCGTGGGATGGGACTTCTTCCATAAGGGCGTTGAGAAATGTCGTCTTACCTGAACCCGTCCCGCCCGAGACCATGATGGACACGCGACGTTTCACAGCTTCACGCAGGAAAACTTCAACATTCCCTTTCGCAAGGATTTCACAAAGCGCGTTTTCATCATCCGTGAGGCCCGTTGTACTGGCCGTAATTCTGGTTGAGTGCAGTGCGCCGGAAGTAGCATATTCCCCGAGTGTGAGCTGTCTGGCTACCTGTCGGCGAATAACCATAGCGCCACCACCCTGAGCTGCGGGCGGCAGCACTGCTTGAATGCGCGCACCATCGGGCAGGGATGCAGATAACAATGGCTCTTCTTCATTGATGAACTGGTGACTTGCAGCGGCAACCCGTTCTGACATGAAGCGTATACGATCTGCAGTCAGCTCCGGAATGACATATCGCGACATTCCTGCCGGACCAACTTCGGAATTCTGTGCCCTCTCGATAAAAACAATGCCGGGCTCATTGATACAAATCTCGATAACATCGGGCGCTTGCAGAAAATCGCGCAGCGGGGTGAATGCCAGATTGATCAAATCAGAGAGAGGCGTGTTGAAGCTCACTGCAACCCTCCTTTGTGAACCGGATTATGCCACGCGCTGTCCCGGATGCCGTAGCGTCCCCGCTTCAATTCCTTGAATTTCTCCAGAACGGGATCGGGATACAGGTCGGAAAAATCAAGATCCCGCTTTACGAAAATCGCAACTGGCGTGCCTTGATTGATACTGATTGTCGGCTGGATATTGACGGTGCCTTTCAAGGCCTCTTGCGCAACTTGCGCAAAGCCCTCGGCCAGAACTTGAGCGCCCTTTTGCCCCAGATTTGCGCCAATGCCGTCTTCGTCATCTTCCGGATAAGTTGTGGTTTGCGTAACCTTACCTGTAATGGGATCGGTGATTACGGTTGTCACCGGACCAGAGTTTCGCCTACGTCGTACACTTACACTAGGTTCGGCCAACAGTTGGGGGGCGGCCGACAGTGCAGTCAACAGGATCGCTGAGCCAAACCGTTTAAAGTAATGATTGTTCACATCCCCGCCAGAACCTGTGACGCCCAACTCGTCAGTTCCCGGGGAACCCAGACTTAAAGAAACCCCGTCCTCACGCAGGAGACGCGTCCAAACGATGAAGGCTCGCGTCTGGCCTTGCGCGAGCCCAGCATTGTATTCACCGATTAAACGTGTACCCGATGGAACAAGCACTCTTCGCCCGTCAAATGACCAGACATCTTCCGTTGTCACCGCGCGAACCATGCCGGGCAAATCGGTTTGGACAGCAGTTTCCAGAACGCCGCGGATCATGGTGCCCTGAGGAACCAACGCATCAATACGCTTCGTCCGCTCTGCTTTGGAAACTTCAACAGGCTTTGCTGACAAAGCTCCCAGAAGTTGTGAATTTGGGTTGGTATCTTGAAAAGTTGCAGCGCTCTTTGCCGCTTCTTCGGGCGTCTTGGCCGGATCGCCGAGATTCGATTCAGCTTGGCCCGCTTCCGAAACCACCATTGGTGAACGATAGCGCTCCCATTTCTTTTGATCGTTTTCAGCGTCGCGCGCGGCTTGTTCAGCTGCTGCAATCCGCTTCTGTTCTTCGAACTCTGCTCTTTCGCGCGCCAATTGTTCCGCTGCGGCAGTGTCGATTACTGGTTCCGCAATACGCGAAGAAGACTGCTCCTCAACGAGCGGGGCAGGGGGTGGCAGGGTTAGTTGTACGCGTGTCGGCGGCAACAGATCGTCGTCAGAGTTGTTTTCGCTGCGCTCCGGGGCCGTAGCCTTTTGAAACAAAAATGGCGCTGCAAGGATGGGCAATGCCACTAAACCAAATACGATAGCCAAGGCGGCTTTGCTCAACCTTTTTTTAGGCTCCAACAATTGTGACTGCGCTGCATCATCAAGCTCAATGTTGCGGTGAAATTGAGGATCCGGCATGGCTAGTTGATCCTTCTAACTGCGGATCCGCTCGCATCTGCCATGGGGCTTTCATTGGCACCCACCTTCCTTAAATTGAAGAGACAAAGTGCGTCATCTCCGCGACGCAGCATCCACTGACGAGCAATTTTATCGACAACAATGTAATCACCTTCACGGCGGAAATTGGCGAGAATTTCACGCTTGCCACCCTCAACGATAAAGATCGAAGGGATGTCTCCATCAAAACGAAACCAGGTTTTGACACCATCGTCGAAGGCATTTTTTGGTTTGAGCGTTGCATCGCCACGAAACCTATAATCCGTATTGCTATCGTCGTGGCGGAAGTTATCTCTGTTTGGCTGAGATGCCAGTTTTCGGGCCTTTTCAAGCAGATCAGCATCCATTTCCTCATCGGGATAACGGAACTTGACCATAAAAGTCTGGTCACCATCTGACTCAGCTCGAGCACGCAATATAAATGTGTAAACCCGCTTATCGCTGACCACATTCATGTTCGTGACGGTCTTTGCCTCGACCGGCTTCAAGAAAATGATGTTACCGCGTTTATTAGGTTCGATTTTCCACGAAACGCTATCGCCAACCGCCACCGTTTCGATTTTCTCACTGTCGCCAAGTACGATCATTGTAGAAACACCGTGCGTTGCATCCACTGAAACAACATTCACTGGATTGTAATTGACCATACGCACGCGTGGATCAGCTACGCCTCGCCGCGGCGCAATCTCGGCAATGCCGTCAGTGGTAAAGCCCAGGGTTGCAATCATACCAAGCAAAAATCCGGCTTGGCATAAGACCAGGCGCTTCTTGCTCATGGTTGCGTTCCAGCCGATGGCGAGAGGCTTTCCTGATCTCGACGATAATCCGTAATCTGAAACCCTAACGGATTATCAAAACGCCATTCATTGGATTGCGTTTCGCGCGTGTAACGAAAATGCATCAGTGCAACCCAATGTTCATCCGCACTGCTGGCCAGCCCTATTCGCTGTGTGGAAAACCTGACTATCGCTGTTCGACTATTAGGTATCTGGATGGATTTGATCACAGGCAGGATACGGGTTTCCCGACCATAAAGATTGACTGGATTGGATGGACTGGACGGACTGTACAAATTCAGCAGATCGCGCCCCGCATCCCCTGTCGACAACATCTGCGCCAGATCGAAATCCTCTTGCACCGAAACCGGATCATAGGTCTCCCGTGCACGCAGGTAGCGTACAACATTCATGCGTGTAATGGCTTCATTCTGCGTGAGATCACCTTCCGCAAGAGGCCGCTTGATTTCCATGAAACCAGTGGTTTTGTCGACCTCAATTACGTACGGCTCAAAGCTTTTCAGCGGTAGCAACATGGCCAGACACCCCATTGCAACAGCGGTCAGCCCTGCGCTGATCGCTGCCACAACCCATGCAATAGCGCGTGATCGCTTGACCGAGCGAATAACGTCATTTTCCCAGCGAATAGCCTCGCTGAAATAAGCCTTGGGGACGCCACTTTCCGCTTCATTAGCCAACGGACTGCTCATCGGCGTGAGCCAGATTAAAAAATTTGATCGTCCTCGCGAACGCTGGCAATAAAAATCTCAAAATTACACCTTAAACAAAATACACTATTAATGAGATAGACTAAAAATACCGCCAAATATCATACACATCAGATCAAAGTGGGATGTTAAATACTTCCCATCAAACAAATCCGTTGCCTTTTGCGAGTATTAAGTTGTGCCGCTTGAGTCAATACAACTTAAGTCCTATATGTGCTGAATGGCCCGCATGGAATTATCCAATTAAGTGTTGTTTTTCAATATCTTATGTTTAATTTTCTTATGAATGCCAGTTTTATCTCCATGATAAAACCCGTTCATAAGGCGCCCATCTCGTCTCAACTCATTATAGCAGTGCTACCCATTCCGCATCTTGAAAGCAGGCAAAGCAATGAACGAAGCAACAATCGCAGAAATTGAATGCTGGCTGGATATTCAGGGGCTTTCCGGTACGAGCGAAACGGAGCTTATGAATGGGTTTTGCCAGCGTTGCATTGATGCTGGAATCCGACTCGAACGTGCAAATGCTTTCGTTGACACCCTGCATCCCATTTATGAGGGCCGGGTTTTTTTATGGCGCCGGGAAGGGGAGGTCGAGCGCGCGATCATTGAGTACGGATCTTCCCGGGAAGGTGAGAGCGCAAGCAACTGGCAGACCTCTACCTTTTACAGCATGCTGAATGCCGGTGAAGATGAAATGCGTGTGAATTTGGCGCATAAAGAAGACCCGGGATTCCGTCATCTCGTCACATTGAAGGAAGAGGGATGCACTGATTATCTCGCTCTTATAAACCGCTTCTCTTCTGAAGGCACCATTGGCGAAATGGACTGCTTTTATTCCTCATGGTCCACAGACGAACCACGCGGTTTTCGTGATGAAGATATCATCGCGATACGCCGGATGGTTAGGGGATTGGGGCTGGCAATAAAATGCGCTTCATTGACAAGGATTGTCCAGACTTTGGCCGATGTCTATCTCGGGCGTGATGCTGCCAAGCGGGTGCTTGCCGGGCGTATCAATCGCGGCTCGGCTGAGCGTATCGAAGCGGTGTTATGGTATTCCGATTTGAGAGGTTACACGCGTATTTCCGACACCGCATCGCCTGACGCAATCATTCCCATGCTTAATGATTATGCCGAGGCGATTATTTCCTCAATACAGGAAGCCGGTGGCGACGTTCTAAAGCTGATGGGCGATGGTATTCTGGCGATTTTCACAAATGGCAATTCTGAAGAAGACTGTGCTGCCGCGTTGAAGGCCCAATCCTTGTTACGCAAACGACTGATTATTCTTAACCAGGCACGCATTACCGACGGCGCACCCGCAACGGATGTTTATCTTGGACTACATATTGGAGAAGTCTTTTACGGTAATATTGGCAGCGATACGCGCCTCGATTTCACAGTGGTCGGTCCGGCAGTAAACGAGGTCAGCCGCATAGCATCAATGTGCCGCTCTGTTGATCAGGACATTCTCATTTCCGATAGTTTCGCCGGAGCTTTGCCAACTGAGCTACGCCGACGGCTTGTCTCCGTCGGGCGCTACGCATTGCGTGGGGTAGGGCGTGCTCAAGAGCTTTTTACTCTAGACCAATCGATGATCGGAACGAAATAGAGTTTCTGTAATCATCATGAATGCGGTTTTTGCTTCCAGCCGTGATTTATTGATTGGCCTTGGCATAATCCTTCATATTTTGTGGCGTTACTAGTTCGAATGGAACCCAGATATTGCGCTCTGTTTTTTGTTTTCGTGCAAGAGCAATAGCTGCATCCGTCGCAGCAGCGCCTTGCGCTATGGCATTTTGAAATACCGTCACGTCAAGGTCCTTGCTCGCCATTGCAGCAAGCCCGTCGGGCGTAGCATCAATGCCCGCAACAACAACATTAGCCATATCCACACCTGCTGATTTCATGGCTTGAATTGCACCAATTGCCATTTCGTCATTATTCGCAATAACTGCATCAAACTTCGTGCCGGACGAAAGCCAATTGGTCATTATATTTGCCGCTTCAAGACGATCCCAATTTGCGCTTTGCTCTTCAATGACCTTCATACCCTTGCACTCATCTGTAGCGATAACATCATGAATGTCTTTCGTACGGGTAATTGAAGAGTGGTTGTTCAAAGGCCCCATTAATACAAAAACGTCGCCCTTCCCATTTAGTAGCCTGCACACTTCTTTTGTTTGGATTGTGCCCGAATCGACTTCGTTTGACCCTACGAAAGCCGCCGTTTCCGGCAAATTATCCACATCTGCCGGAGGATGGTTGACATAGATAACTGGAATTTTTGCTTCAGTGGCCATTTTGGTAATCGCGGGCGTGCCATCGCCATCAACAGCAACGACCAAAATTGCATCGACACCAGATGAAACGAAATTCTGTACTTGGCTTAGCTGGCGGCTGGCGTCATTTTGAGCATCTTCAACCTGAATCGTTACGCTGTCGAGAGATTTGGCGCGATCTTGTATGCCATTGCGTAGAATTGTCAGAAATGCACTATCCGAACGAGCAAGAGTCAAACCAATATTTTCGGCATAGCAGGTAGAGGCGAATAGACAGCCAATGGCAACCGCAGACAGAAATTTCTTCATTGATGTTCCTCCCAGAACTTATAATTTTTAATAATCTATCATATGAAATAAATATTCCAACTGATTTTGTTAAAATACATTTGTTCCAATTAATCAGGTAAGATTAGTTATGGAACTTTTATCCCTAGTTTGAAAATTCAAGGACAAGCTCGGGATAATTCATTTATTTTCAGTATCTTGGTTGTAATTATTCTGGTATTATCCCTATTTAATGACATTATCAATGATATTGGGATAATATGAGCAAATTCAAAGAGCTATCGTCAGAGCAGATTCGTCAGCATGTGGATACTGCACAAGCTTACGAGGTCTATCAAGCGAGTGTAAAAGAATATGATCAACGGTTTTCCGGATCCATGTCATGGAAAACGAGCACGAATGGCAAGCCGTATCTGTATAAAAAGACTGGTAATATATGGAAGTCTCTCGGTCCTAAATCATTGGATACCGAGCTTAATTACAGCCAATTTCATTCTGGTCGTGAAAACTCCAGAGATCGCATCTCCCGATTGGCGCAACGGCTTGACGAACTGGCACCAGTCAATCGTGCGATGGGACTTGGCCGAGTACCGCTTCTAACTGCCCGCATTATCCGAGCACTCGAAAAGCTTGGGCTGATCGGAACTGCAATCGATGTTGTTGGAACCAACGCCCTGTTCATCTATGAACGCATGGCGGCTGTGCACATCAGCAGCGGCTTACTGTCGACGCAAGACGTCGATCTTTTAATGGATTCACGTTTCAATCTTCGTCTGATAGCGAAAGACTTTTCAAGCAAAGGCCTTATTGGCCTTTTGCAGAAAATAGACCATTCCTTTCGGCCATTGGCAAAGAATGGATACCGGGCTGCCAATCGAGACGGATTTCTGGTTGACCTTATCAAGCCTACCCCCAAGAATGTCTTGTTAAACACAGAGAAGGCCCGCTTCAGCGCAGATGCAGAAGACCTGCAAGCAATAGAAATCGAGGGGCTGTCATGGCTGGTTAATAGCCCTAAAGCATCGGTTATCGTCATGGATGAGAGAGGCTATCCGCTCAGCTTTACTTGCCCGGACCCACGGGCTTTTGCGCTACACAAATTGTGGCTTTCGCGTCGTAAGGACCGAGACGCGGCCAAACGTTTACGCGATGAACAACAGGCTCGTATCGTTGCAGAACTCATTCGCACCCGTTTACAGCATCTATCTTTCGATGCCTTGGACCTGCAAGCATTGCCATACTCATTGCGTCAACTCGCTGGGGAATTCACTCCAGCTTCCCACAGCGGTGACAACTCCGAAAACCTCACTCCCAACTGGTAAATACTAAAAAAAGCGCCGGTTTACCGGCGCTCCTTTCTTCAATTATATGCTGTTAAGGGTGGACAGGAGCAGACAAGATTGCGATCACCCGCAACATTGTCGATCCGGGAAACCGGAGGCCAATACTTCAACAAATCCTCCGATTCACCGCCTGGCAAGCTTGCCACCTTGCGGCTATAGGGATGCGACCAGTCGTCAGCCAAAACATCTCCTGAAGGATGAGGTGCATTTACAAGGGGATTATCGTCCCTTGGCCACTCACCGCTGGCAACCTTTGCTGCTTCACCAGCAATGGCAATCATTGCATCACAGAACCGATCGATCTCGCGCTTTGATTCTGACTCTGTTGGCTCCACCATCAACGTTCCGGCAATCGGCCAGGACATGGTTGGGGCATGAAAGCCATAATCTATCAAACGTTTGGCAATGTCTTCCACACCAATACCAGCACTCTCCTTGAGCACTCTGGTATCGAGGATGCACTCATGCGCTACGCGGTCGTTGCGCCCTTTGAAAAGGACCGGGTAATAATCCTTCAGCCGTTCGGAAATGTAATTGGCATTAAGGATTGCCATCTCCGTTGCACGCTTGAGACCTGCACCACCCATCATGCGGATATACATCCATGTGATAGGCAAGATTGATGCACTACCAAAGGGGGCTGCAGAAACCGCATTGCCTGTGCCACTGGCAACGTGCCCGGGCAAAAACGGAGCCAGATGTTTCTTGACACCAATAGGACCGACGCCCGGTCCACCGCCGCCATGGGGAATGCAGAACGTCTTGTGCAGATTCATGTGGCACACATCTGCACCAATATCACCCGGACGTGCAAGTCCGACCAGCGCATTGAGGTTTGCTCCATCGAAGTAAACCTGACCGCCGTGCTGGTGCACAACGGTACAGATGTCCTTGACGCCTTCCTCAAACACACCATGGGTTGAAGGATAAGTAATCATCAATGCAGCCAGATTGGCACTGTGCAATTCGGCTTTGGCTTTCAGATCGTCAAGATCAATATCGCCCGCCTCTTCGCATGCAACGACCACAACACGCATACCTGCCATGTGTGCACTCGCAGGATTGGTGCCGTGAGCCGATTCCGGTATGAGGCAAATATCCCGATGATCGTCGCCACGATCCAAATGGTAACGACGAATAGCAAGAAGTCCGGCATACTCACCCTGACTACCGGCATTCGGCTGTAGCGATACTGCATCAAAGCCGGTGATCTCCGAGAGCCAGGCCTCAAGGTCATCGGTCAATGATTTATAGCCAAGCGCGTGATCAGCGGGCGCAAAAGGGTGCACATTCGCAACGCTTTGCCAGCTCACGGGAAGCATCTCTGCTGCCGCATTCAACTTCATCGTGCATGAGCCGAGCGGTATCATTGCACGGTCAAGAGCAAGGTCCTTGTCGGCAAGGCGACGAAGGAACCGCATCATTTCAGTCTCGGAGCGCTGCTGATGGAAAACGGCCTGTGTCATAAAGCCTTCCGCTTGCCTTATGCTTGGCAGCTTTGAGCCCGGATCATTTGGCAGACTAGCCCCAAACAGTGCAGCCAGCGCAATCAGATCTTTATCGGTAGTCGTCTCATCGACAGTAATTCCCAGCCGACTATCGTCAATGCGGCGCAGTAGCCTTTCGCCCTTTTCGGCTTCAGCAGCTATAGATACGGCCTTACCGGGAACATTTACCGTCAAAGTGTCAAAGAAGTGAGCACCACCTAACTTCAATCCGGCTGCCTCAAGGCCTGCCGCCAGTCTTGTAGTTTTGGCATGCACTTGGCTGGCGATAGCCTGCAGTCCTTGCGGGCCGTGCCATATGGCGAAAGATACAGCCATGTTGGCAAGCAAAGCCTGCGCGGTACAGATGTTTGATGTGGCCTTGTCGCGGCGGATATGCTGCTCGCGTGTCTGCAAGGCCAATCGGTAACCAGCCCTGCCCTTGCTGTCTACTGACTGGCCAACAAGGCGTCCCGGAATAAGCCGTGTCAGATTATCGCTAACCGCAAGATAAGCCGCATGTGGACCACCATAGCCGACGGGAACGCCAAAACGCTGCATGGATCCGGCGGCAATATCCGCACCCAGCGATGCGGGTGATGCTGTAATCGTCAAGGCCAGTGGATCGGCAACAACAACAACCAGTGCACCTGCCGCCTTGGCGGCTTTAATGGTAGCCGAGTGATCCCCGTAAACACCGTAAGTATCTGGCCATGGCACAATGATTGCAGCAACTGATGAATCTATTTCGCCGCCATTAACATTCATACCGAGAGGTTCCGCGCGCGTTTTGACCACGTCAAGAATCTGGGGGTGAATGTCGCCAGCAAGAACGATGCGCGTACGCTTTTCGCGGTGATGGCGATAGGCGATGCCCACGGCTTCCGCAACAGCAGTTGCTTCATCCAGCAAAGAAGCGGATGCGACAGGTAGGCCCGTCAGTTCTGTCACCAACGTTTGGAAGTGAAACAGGAGTTCAAGACGGCCTTGGCTGATCTCGGACTGGTATGGTGTATAAGCCGTGTACCAAGCGGGATTCTCGAACAAGTTTCGTTGGATAACGGCAGGGACGTGAGTGCCGTGATAACCCTGCCCGATAAAACTCTTGAAGGTTTTATTTCGCCCCATCTTGTTAGCCAATTCGGCCAAAGCCTCGGCTTCATTGATGGCTTCCGGTATATCAAGCGGCTTTTCGAGCCGAATGGATTGTGGGACCGCCTGCGAAATCAACGTGTCGAGTGACGGGATTCCCAATGCAGCCAACATGGCGCGTGCGCCTTGGACGCTTGGACCGATATGACGATCGGTAAACGGAAATATGCTCTTGTTCATGATGCTCAGCCAATAATCGCTTTGTAACCGGCTTCATCAAGCAGACCGGTCAGTTGTTCGGTGTTGGAAAGTTTCATCTTCCAGAGCCAGCCATCGCTGGTTGCGGCTGAATTGATAAGAGCAGGATCGCTGGCAGTCGCCTCGTTTACGTCCGTCACTTCGCCATCGAGTGGTGCATAAACATCAGAAGCTGCCTTTACAGATTCGACAACTACAGCTGCATCGCCCTTGGAAAGGCTCGTACCAATATCCGGCAGCTGAACGAAAACAAGATCACCCAATTGATCTTGGGCATGATCAGTAATACCGACCGTCGCGATATCACCCTCAACGCGCACCCATTCATGATCTTCAGTAAAATATGTTGTTGCCATCTGGATTATCCTTTGTGGTAGCGATGTGGCGTGAAGGGAAGTGAATGAATATGTACCGGAATGCGATTACCACGCACTTCGGCAAAAATCGGCGTCGAGGCAGCGAGAATCTCTTTCCCGACATATCCCATTGCTACGGGATGCCCCGCAGAAGGCCCGAATCCGCCCGAGGTCACGAGACCAATATGGTTGCCTTCTGCATCAACAAGAATTGTATCTGACCGAACTGGCTGGCGGCCATCTGGCTTCAGACCGACCCGTTTGCGCAAACTGCCGGAAGCAATTTTTTCCAGCAGTGTCTTGGCTCCGATAAACCCGGCTTTCTCGCGCACAGGTTTGCTGATCGCCCAAGTCAGGCCCGCATCAACTGGATCAAAATCCGTCGTTATATCATGGCCGTGCAGGCATAAGCCTGCTTCCAATCGAAGGCTATCGCGAGCGGCTAGTCCCACCCACGCCACTCTCTCATCTTCAAAAAGTTTGTTTACCAGAACGCGGGCATCAGCTGCAGGCAATCCGATCTCGAAGCCGTCTTCTC
Source organism: Phyllobacterium sp. YR531 (assembly GCF_000282595.1). Lineage (GTDB taxonomy): Bacteria > Pseudomonadota > Alphaproteobacteria > Rhizobiales > Rhizobiaceae > Phyllobacterium. The sequence continues at coordinate 21,075 of NZ_AKIZ01000020.1, read as the reverse complement.
CGGTATAACCGGAACGGCTCATGAACCAGCCCGGTTTTGGCTCAAAGCCGTGCATGAAAGCGAGTTCTGTACCGGCAAGGCCCGCCTTATGCAGAACGTCCGCAGCTTGAGGCCCTTGAATAGCCAGAAATACACGATCCAGTGCATCGATTTTGCAATCGAAATCTTTTGCAACACCCCGCAAATGCGCCTCATCGGCAGCTGCATTTCCGGCATTGGCAACAACCATAAAATGCTCGGCGCCCAAACGGGTCACGATCAGATCGTCAAGGATTCCCGCCCGCTCGTCGAGAAAGAATGTATATTTGGATTGGCCGGTTTGCAGTGCCTCGGCATCAAGCGGGCATGCGCGCGACAAAAGCGCAGCAGAATCCTTTCCCGACACGTCGAACAACTGCATATGAGAAATGTCAAAAAGTCCGGCATTTTCTCGCGCATGCAGATGTTCTTTCATCACCCCAAGCGGATAGGTGATTGGCATCGACCATCCTGCAAATCCGCCAAAGCGCGCGCCAGCAGTTTTGTGCAGATCATCAAGCGGTAGTGATTTTAGTTGTTCTTCGGTGCCCATTCATACTCCAGAGACGTGCAAAGACCTCCGCCACAGCGACGGAATGTTTCTTTGCCCCTCTGTCGGAAGCCTGAGAGACTCGCACAGTCATGGACTTTGGTCCAAACTGAACTTACACCTTCGGCGCGAGGTTTCCCCCGACTTTCCAGAGTTGCCTTACCTGCTTGCGGTTCTTGGTACCTGAGAGATTTCGGGCGATTTCCCCTTCGGTGGCTCTGCACAATGTTGTACAGGACACTCTCCCGCAAACTGACAGGGCCCTTCGATTCTTCAATCCCAAGGCCCTCGACAAGGCCGGACCATAACCCAGCCGGAAAGCCATGTCATCCGTCCAAATGGCAAATCTGACGCTTAATGAACAAAATTTGTCGAAGCGGGAATATATGCCGCACGTTTCAAAGCCATGACGCCCAAAGTTTGGCCTCTTCCCTTTACTGCATGCGTGCCCAGGAATTCGGGCTGAATCTCACTGTCAAATTCTAGACGTCCTGCAAGATCGCTGGATATCAGAACCGGCGCATCCAAGGTCCGGCACAGAGTTTCGAGCCGCGCCGTGGTATTAACCGTATCTCCAAAGTAGGTAATCTTGTGATGATCAACACCTATTTCCGCCGTGATGATCGGCCCTCCATGCAGTGCGGCGCGCAGCTGTGGCACGCGCCCAAAATCCTTAATCCATTTTTCTTGATCGGCTTCAATCAAATCCAGAATCGCAAATATGCATTTGACACTATTCCCGTCTTTTATACCGCGGGACATTGGCCAGGTAATAATGGCTGCATCACCGACATAATCATCAATGGCACCCAGATATCTGCGCACAGGTTCTGCAAATGTAGCAAACAAAGCGCTGAGAAACTGCTGCGCCCGGATATCTCCGAATTCTTGTGCAAAAGAGGTGGACCCCACTAGATCAATGAAGAGGAATACTCGCTCCTCCTCGATCGGTTTGCGATAGCGGCCAATCAGCAGACTTAAGAATACGTCCCTTCCCAAGAGCTCCCGCACACGTGCTACAAAACTTACCACCAGCGACACACCCAATGCAGAAAACATTGCACTTGCGGGTAGAACAGCAAGTTCCTGCCATGATTCATAGGTGTGATAGCCGATCCACCCCAATAAAACCCGGCATAATGCAGAACCAAGATACATGAGAATATAAGTGACGATCAGCATCGCGATCAGGTAAAGCGGCGTAGAGAGCGCTGCCATCCTTGCGTAAAGCCGTGGAAACAATGCCCCGCGCTCAAGCGCAATGATCGGAACGCACGTGAATAGCGCAAACACTGAACCAACAATTGATGGCTCACCGTAAAAAGCCCAGCTAAAAAATGCGCCACTTATGGAAACGGCGCAAAGAACGAAAACCCAAAAACCTCCCGAGTATTTATTCATGGCCAAACTGGCCGCAACAACAAGAATTGGCTCGGCTTGGTACACATTTGAGTCTCCGGATTTTCTTTTTCCTTATGTAGAAGCTTTTCCTCCTCGTCCAAGGTGAGTTGCATAATTTATTCGCTGCACTCTTGACGCGCTTATTATCACGTATCATATATTGTTACATGAAACGAAATAGCCGCCTTTCCTCGGTTCTTCACGTCATTCTCCATATGGCTGAACGCGACGCACCGATGACCTCAGAAGAACTTGCGTTGCATATGCATACCAATCCGGTCGTCGTCCGCAGAACAATGGCAGGATTACGGGATGCCGGTTTTGTACGTTCGGAAAAGGGCCACGGTGGCGGTTGGGTCATTGCCAAAGATCTGGCAACCCTTACGCTTCGTGACATTTATAACGCTCTCGGCTCGCCGGAGTTGTTCGCTCTTGGCAACCGCACCGAAAATCCGGCCTGTCTTGTAGAACAATCCGTCAATCACGCGCTCGACGTCGCATTTCTTGAAGCAGAAGCCCTGATTATCGAACGACTGGCAACTGTCTCACTCGCTGATCTGGCTGCAGATTTTCACCGGCGTTTCGAGGCTTTCAAACAAGAGAACAAATCCCATGACTTATGATGTTATCATTATTGGGGGAAGTTACTCCGGCCTCGCTGCTGCATTGCAGGTCGCGCGTGCTCGCCGCAAGGTACTGGTTGTGGATGCCGGTGAACGCCGGAATCGATTTGCCGAATCTTCGCACGGCTTTTTGACACAGGACGGAACTCCCGCAGCCCAGATTGCCCGTGTGGGGCGCGAGCAACTGCTCGCCTACCCGAATGTCACCTGGATAGATGCCCGTGCTGAAAATGTGCAGGGTGCCCTCGACGCCTTTACGGTGCGTATTTCATCGGGAATGAGCTATGAGGGCCAGCGCTTGATACTGGCGACCGGTGTGACTGATATATTGCCAACCATTCCAGGACTTAGGGAAAGGTGGGGCAAGAGTGTTTTTCATTGTCCTTATTGCCATGGCTATGAACTCGGTACAGGCCCGATTGGCGTTCTTGCAACTAGCGCGCTTTCCACCCATCAGGCGGCAATGCTTGCCGATTGGGGTAACACCACACTATTCGTCAATGGCATGTTTGAGCCTGACAGCGACCAGATTAATGCTTTGACAGGACGCGGTGTAAGAATTGAATATGCCGCGATCGTTTCTATCGCAGGTAAAGACACACGGCCAATCGTTGAAGTCGCGGATGGTCGCGCCATATCGCTTGCCGGACTGTTTACCCTCTCACGCACAGCGGTAACAGGTCCCCTTCCCCAGCAGCTTGGCTGCGCTATGGAAGATGGTTTGCTTGGCACTTACATCAAAACCGAGGACACTAAACTGACTTCTGTGCCGGGTGTATATGCTTGCGGGGACACCGCGCTCATGGCAGGTTCGGTTTCTTTTGCTGTCGGAGATGGCGTAAGGGCCGGAGTTTCAGCGCATCAATCGCTGATATTCTCCAGCCCGGCGCACTAAGGCAGCTGCGCCTCGGTACGAGGCTGTCTGACTGAAACCACCAACGCCCCAATGAACACTCCAGTCATCAACAGCACAATAGTTGGTGCTGGCGCACTATCAATGAAGAAGGCAACATAGGTTCCGAGGAACGACGCCAATACGGCAACAACCACCGAAACAATCAACATTGTGCTGAACGTTCGTGTGAGCAGAAACGCAATGGCGCCCGGGGCAATCAGCATCGCAATGGCAAGTATGATACCGACGGCTTTTAATGCTCCAACGATTGTCAGGGAAATCAGACAAAGCAGTCCGTAATGCAGGAATCTAACGTGAAGCCCGACCGCCCGGGCCTGCACCGTATCAAATGCATGAAGCAAGAAGTCACGCCATTTGAACAGGATAATCCCTGCGGTGATCGCCGCAATTGTCGCCGTCTGGATAATGTCGCTCCAGCTGATGCCAAGCATATCACCAAAGAGTATGTGATCGAGATGCACATCGGACTGGATCTTCACGTACAGCACCAGACCTAGGCCAAACATACCCGAAAAAACCACACCCATCACGGTGTCCTGTTTAATCCTGCTGTTTTCCTTCAAGAATCCCGTCGCAATCGCACAAAACATACCGGCAACGAATGCACCGACCGCGTAGGGAAATCCGACAATATAGGCGATGACAACGCCCGGGAAAACCGCATGCGAAATAGCGTCTCCCATAAGAGACCAGCCTTTAAGCACCATAAAGCAAGAAAGCAGCGCCGTTGGAATTGCAACCAGAACGGAGATGATCAGAGCATTGACCATGAACTCAAACTGAAATGGCGAAAGCAGGATTTCAATGAAGTTCATGGCGTAACCTCATGCGTTCTGGCAGCGCGCCGCCGGGCTGCGATCAGACCGTGTTTGGGTGCAAAGACAAAAGCTACCAAAAAGATAAGCGTCTGCAGAACAACAATAATTCCTCCGGTCGCACCATCGAGAAAGTAGCTAATATAAGCCCCTGTAAAGCTTGTCAGCGCACCTATAATTACGGCGATGACCAGCAGTCGCGGAAAACGATCTGTAAGAAGATAGGCCGTTGCGCCGGGTGTCACGACCATGCAAATGACCAGAAATGCTCCAACAGTCTGCAATGCTGCTACTGTCGATGCGGACAAGAGTGTGAAGAACATGATCTTCAGCGCAGTTGGGTTGAGACCTATGGAACGGGCGTGACTCTCATCAAAGAAGACAACCATGAGGTCTTTCCATTTCACCAGCAGAATTGCCAGAGACGCAAATCCGATCACGGCAAGCTGGAGAGTGTCTTCCGGTGTAATGGCAAGGATGTTGCCCAGAACAATCGTCTGGATGTTTACAGAGGTAGGAGACAGTGAAACCATGAAGAGGCCCAGACCAAAGAAAGACGAGAAAATCAAACCGATAATCGCATCTTCTTTCAGCTTCGTCCGCTGATTGAGAAATAGCATGGCGACAGCAGCAAGCCCTCCGGAAAAGAAAGCACCAATGGAGAATGGCAGGCCCAGCATATAAGCTCCTGCAACGCCCGGTACGATAGAATGCGAAAGTGCATCTCCGATAAGTGACCAGCCTTTGAGCATGAGATATGCGGACAGGAACGCGCAAACGCCACCGACGAGTGCCGAGACCCACATGGCATTGACCATATATTGGTAAGAAAATGGTTCGAGCAGCAACATCTATGGTCGTCCGCTCTTGGAGTTTGCGACATTGTCGTAAAGAACGAAGGGACGTTCATCATCGGTAATAACGCCCACAGCCCGTCCCTCTCCTGTCTCCGGTGCATCAAGCTTGAAGTGGCGCAGCACACCGCCAAATGTCCGTTCGAGATTTTTCTGCGTAAATGTCTCGGCTGTTAGGCCGCATGCAAGCACTGTTCGATTAAGCAAGACGGTGCGATCGCAAAACTCCGGGACACTGCCGAGATTATGGGTCGAAACCAGAATCACACGTCCTTCGTCGCGCAAGGCACGTAATAATATGATAATTGCTTCTTCCGTTTTCACATCCACGCCAGTGAATGGTTCATCCAGCAATATGACGCGCCCATCCTGCGCCAAGGCACGTGCAAGAAAGACCCTTTTTTTCTGCCCACCGGAAAGCTCACCGATCTGGCGTTGGCGAAACTCGGTCATCCCGACGCGTGCAAGTGCATCCGACACCGCCTGACGGTCTGCTGCTTTGGCGATACGCATCATACCCATGTGGCCGTACCGGCCCATCATGACAACATCTTCCACCAGTACCGGAAAATTCCAGTCAATGTCCTCGCTTTGCGGGACATAGGCGACAAGATTCTTTTTCAACGCTTCGTTCACCGATTGACGAAGCACTGAGATCGTCCCTTGGGATGCCCGGACAAACCCCATGATTGCCTTGAAAAGCGTTGATTTTCCGGAGCCGTTAACTCCAACAAGCGCCGTTATGGTGCCCGTCGGTATTTCGAACGTTGCGTCGCGCAGCGCTGTATGGCCATTGCGATAAGTGACCGTTGCACCTCTCACAGAAATGCCTCCACCCGCATCGGAAGACGCGGGTGAAACACTGGTTCGCGACTTAAAGGGCTGAGCATTCATTGAGCTGCGCCCTTGGTCAGGCCTTCTGCGATCCTGCTGGATGTTACGCGTAGAAGGTCGATGTAAGTCGGGACTTCACCATCGGCATCGGTAAGTGAATCTACATAAAGTATGCCGCCATAGTTTGCCCCGGTTTCACGCGCGACCTGTTTTGCAGGATCCGCTGAGATCGTGCTCTCGGAGAATACCACACTGATTTTGTCTGCCCGAACGGCATCGATTACCTTGCGAACCTGTTGAGGAGTTCCCTGCTGATCCGCATTGATCGGCCAAAGATAGAGTTCTTTCAGATCGAAGTCCCTTGCCAGGTATGAGAATGCGCCCTCACTTGATACGAGCCAACGCTTTTCAGCTGGGATAGCTGCAAGCTCAGCTTTGATCGGATCAATTGCTGCCTTGATTTTTGTCTTGTAGGCTTCGGCATTCGCCTTGTAAGTCTCTTGGTTAGCCGGATCATACTTTACAAAAGCATCGCGAATATTGTCGACATAGACTAATGCTGCCGTTGGCGACATCCATGCATGTGGATTTGGTTTGCCGGTATATGGCCCTTCAGCAATACCCATTGGCGCTACACCTTCGGAGACGACGACACCGGGAACATCTTTTAGATTAGCGAAGAACTTTTCGAACCAGAGTTCGAGATTAAGCCCGTTCCAAAGAACAAGTTGTGCGCCCTGCGCTTTCTGTATGTCACCCGGTGTCGGTTGATAATTGTGAATTTCTGCGCCTGGCTTGGTAATGGATTCAACGATCGCCGCGTCACCAGCGACATTGCGGGCAATATCCGCAATAACCGTAAATGTTGTCACCGCTTTAAATTTATCCTGTGCAGACGCTGGAACGATAGCCAAAACCATTCCGAAGATTGCACCCGCTATTCCGGTCAAAATGGACCGTCCTATTCCGTCCTGCATAATTTTTCCTTTTTGCAATTGATTTGCAACTGCATCACTAATCAAGATTGCCCGTTATTGCAAGTGCAAATGATTTGCAAAATCAAATGGCAGTAGTTGTCAGCAATATCCCGGACGTTACCCACCGTTCTTTGACATGAAAACAGGGCATTGGTATCAGTTCGTCCTCTTCGCCGCCGCTGATTCCTGTTTGACACTTTGCCAATTGAAGGACTGTGACGATGCCCGATACTGCCGTGCCGCCAGCAGGCGCATCTATTCTCGCAATTGAAGCCCGCGGCCTTGCCAAGCATTTCGGCGACGTTCGTGCCGTTGATGGCATTGATCTCGACGTTCCGCGTGGCATGATATTCGGAATTCTTGGTCCAAATGGAGCAGGAAAAACCACGCTATTGCGCATGCTTGCGACATTGCTTCCACCGGATGCCGGATCAGCAAAGGTTTTAGGATTTGACCTGAAAGAATCGCCTCATGAGGTGCGTGGGTCTATCGCCATGACCGGACAGTTTGCCTCGCTTGATGAGGATCTGACGGGGCGTGAAAATCTTATTCTTCTTGCGCGATTGTGGGGCTTTCGCGGACAGAATGCGAAGAAGCGAGCGGATGACCTGCTTACTGCGTTTGACCTCGCGGACGCCGCGTCCAAACAGGTAAAGGACTACTCGGGCGGCATGCGGCGGCGATTGGATATTGCAGCGTCGCTAGTTGTCACGCCTGGTGTTCTTTTTCTGGATGAACCTACGACCGGGCTTGATCCGATGGCGCGAAAGAGCGTGTGGCGTATGATCCGCTCGCTCTCCGAAGCGGGAGTTACCATTCTGTTGACCACGCAATATCTAGAGGAAGCTGATCAGCTTGCAGCACGTATAGCTGTCATTGATCACGGCAGGAAGATTGCAGAAGGCACCAGCCGCGAGTTGAAGGCGGCAACCGGTTCCGGTTTCCTTCATCTCACACTCGTCGATGCCGCCCGCGTCGAGGACGCTGAGCTCATGCTTGAGGAAATAACCGGCAACAAACCCCAACGCAGTTCAGAAGGTGCGGCCCTATCGCTCATGGTGGATACGCCGCAAAATGCCAATCGGGCCCTGGCTGCCCTGATTGCGGCAAATATTGAACTTGCTGATTTCTCCATGGGCGCCCCCAGTCTCGACGAGGTGTTTTTCGCGCTGACTGGCCAAATCACTGAACCAAAGAATGCTGAAGGAGATGTGTGATGGATGATACCAACTCGACTATTTCCCTTATCCACGCCGCCCGTCCTCCCCAACCATCAGCCTTGTCCAATGCGCTTGTCTTTGGTTGGCGTGCGGTTCTGAAGTTCAAACATATACCCGAACAGCTTTTTGATCTGGTCATGACGCCGATCATGTTTACTCTGCTGTTCACCTTCGTTTTCGGTGGTGCGCTGTCGGGCTCGACAGGCGCTTATCTACAATATTTTCTGCCCGGCATTCTTGTGCAGACCGTCGTATTCAATTCCATGTATTCGGGAATGGGTCTTAGTACTGATCTTGGCAAAGGTCTTTTCGACCGGTTTCGCTCGTTGCCAATCTGGTCACTCTCCCCATTTGCCGGGCTGATGGTAGGCGACATACTGCGCCACCTCATAGCTTCACTGCTCATCCTGATAATCGGGATCATTCTTGGCTACAGACCCGAAGCCGGCCTTATAGGCATTCTCGAAGCTTTGCTTCTTTTGATTGTTATCGGTTTTGGCTTTGGCTGGATATTTCTGGTGCTAGGTCTTGTCATGAGTACACCCAGTACAGTGATGACAATGGCCTTCACCGGCATAATGCCTTTGGTCTTCGCCTCGAATATCATGGTTGACCCCGCAACCATGCCAAGCTTGTTAAGGGCATTTGTCGAGGTCAATCCTGTCTCACTCATGACAACAGCCATGCGCGGAGTGATGGCAGGAAATATCACGGCAGTTCAACTTGGCGCTGCGCTTATCGCACCAATCCTGTTGACACTCATCCTCGCGCCATTAACCCTTTGGCTCTACCGCCGCCGTAAGTGACGGCGGGAGAGCAGTTTATCCGGTAAAATTTATTCGCCGTACGGAACCCAGATATTCTTCACTTGGACAGCTTTGCGCAGATATTCCTTGCCTTGCGCTTTACTCCCCAGCCAGTCGCGCTGACGGCCGTTGCTGACCCACGTTGTTTTCAGGTTTCCGCATGAAGCCCGCTCAACGAGAGCACTGCCCTCTTTGGAACCAACATACCAAACAGCATCAACTTCATCGTGTTCGGCCAATGTCTTGGCGAGAACATCCCGCTCGCCAGTGATAATATTCACCACACCGGCCGGCACATCGGATGTATCCAACACTTGATAAAGATTTGTCGCGAGCAGTGGATGTCGAGCAGATGGCACAACCACCACTCGGTTACCCATAGCGATAGCCGGAAGTACCAGTGACACAAATGACAGCAACGGATTCTCATCCGGACACAGAATCCCGACAATGCCAAAAGGCTCGTTCATTGCCAGTGTGACATGGCGCGACTTTGTCGAGTGGACTGAACCGTCATATTTATCTGCTTGCGCAGCATAATAAAAGATACGCCTTAGCGTTGCTTCAAACTCGTCTGCAGCAGCTTTGGTCGATACGCCCGTACTCTCAACCAGCAGCGCTTCGAATTCGGCACGGCGAGCATCAAGGTTTTCACCAAGATAATACAGCACTTGAGCACGATTGTGCGCTGTTGCACCGCCCCAGCCGCCAGCTTTGGTTGCAGCTTCCACTGCATTACGGATGTCTTTGCGATTGCCGATGCCCGCTTGACCTATCACCTGGCCGCCTTTGCCAAATACGGAGTAGGAGTATCCTCCGTCCGAGCGCGCTTGCTTGCCTCCCACGTAATTCTTGGCGGTACGGTCAATCGAGCCACCCGCTCCAACCTTTGCTTCACCATCCGGCGCTGCCGAGAGCTTCAGCGACTGCTCCGCTTTTGCCAATGGCAGACGCTTCTCCCAATCGGCTGTCAGGTACTCGTAGAGTCCCTCTCGCCCACCTTCCCGACCGAAGCCGCTTTCGCGATAACCGCCAAAACCTGCACCAGCATCAAGGAGATTAGTGGAATTGATCCACACAACACCCGCTTTCACACGCGCAGCCATATCCAGTGCCAGATTGATGTTCTCTGACCAAATCGAAGCAGCAAGACCGTATTTCGTATTATTTGCCAGTGCGATTGCTTCATCAGGCGTACGAAAGGTCGTAGCAGTAGCTACAGGGCCGAATATCTCAATCTCGCAAACCGTTGAAGCAGGATCAACGTCTGTAAAGAATCCAGGCGCAAAGAAATTACCTTTGGCTGGTAGCTTGACCGGGGCCTGCCAAAGTGTGCCACCCTCTGACTTGCCCTGTTCTACAAGCGTTGTAACACGCTTCAATTGGCCTGCAGAAACCAGCGCACCGATATCCATCGTCTTGTCGAGAGGATCACCAACCCGCAATGTTTCCATGCGCTTGCGCAGCTTGTTATAGAAACGTTCGGCAATGCCTTCCTGCACAAGAATGCGTGACCCGGCGCAGCACACTTCGCCTTGGTTAAACCAAATGGCATCGACAACACCTTCGACTGCTCCGTCAATATCTGCGTCTTCGAAGACGATAAAGGGCGACTTGCCGCCAAGCTCCAGCGAAAGCTTCTTTTCGGATCCGGCAATTTGTTCGCGAATGATGCGACCAACCTCAGTGGAACCGGTGAAAGCTACTTTGTCTACGTCCTTGTGACCACAAATGGCGGCACCTGTTGTTCCATCACCCTGGACAATATTGACCACACCCGCGGGCAAACCAACTTCGTGACAGACTTCCGCAAAAGCTATAGCAGTTAGCGGCGTCAATTCAGCTGGCTTGAGAACAACGGTATTGCCAGCAGCGAGTGCTGGTGCGATTTTCCATGCGAGCATCAGCAGCGGGAAGTTCCATGGGATCACCTGTCCGCAAACACCGACCGGAGAATAACCTTCAAATTCCGTTTCGACCATTTCAGCCCATCCGGCATGATGGTAAAAATGGCGGGCAACAAGCGGAATATCTATATCGCGGGTCTCACGAATGGGTTTGCCATTGTCCATGGTCTCCAGCACAGAGAAAAATCGCTCACGCTTCTGGATGTGCCTTGCAATGGCGTAAAGATATTTGGCACGTTCGTGTCCCGGTAACACAGACCATTTACCGAAAGCCGAGCGGGCTGCCTTGACGGCTGCGTCAACGTCGGCGGCATTGCCATGCACGACTTTACCGAGCACGGAACCGTTGGCGGGATTGGTCACCGTAATGAGATCACGGTTTGCCGTAGTTGTGAATTTACCATTGATGAAGTGGCCAAAACCTTGGCTGTTGGCATCAAGCCAGACTTGAACGTCAGTATTGCTTTCAGGTGCCGGGCCATATTCCATGGTGCGAAGAATATCCTTGATCTGTCCCATGTGTGTTTCCTTAAGCGAGAGCATGGCGTGAAGACGCGGCATAACGGCCCGTCACATAATGTTCGAGCTGCCGTTCGATATCGCCGAGCATCGAACTTGCGCCCAGGCGGAAAAGATCCGGCTGCAACCATGGCAGGCCAAGCTCTTCTTTCATTAAAATCAGCCAGTTCATTGCATCCTTGGCAGTTTTCATCCCGCCTGCAGGTTTGAACCCTACAATCTGGCCGGAGTACTCACCGAAATCGCGCAAGGCACGCAGCATGACCAGGCTGACGGGCAATGTGGCATTCACCTCTTCCTTGCCCGTAGATGTCTTGATGAAGTCGGCCCCGGCCTGCATCGCCACCATTGAAGCGCGATAGACATTGCGCAGCGTGTTCAGATCACCTGTAGCAAGAATTGCCTTGAGATGGGCGTCCCCGGATGCTTCCCGCATCTGAACGATTTCATCGTAAAGCTCAGACCAGTTCTGCGTCAGTACCTGCTCACGATTGATAACAATATCTATTTCCTTTGCACCCTCGCCAACCGCATACCTTATTTCAGCAAGGCGCTGCGGCAAAGGCGTCAACCCTGCAGGAAAGCCTGTCGCCACCGAAGCGACTGGTATGCTGGTCCCCTGCAGCGCCTTTACTGCATGTCTCACCATAGTCGGATAAACGCAGACAGCACCCGTTGTAATATTGGCATCCGCAAGCCCCAAGGCTTCCAGAATGTCCGCGCGGACGGGGCGCCTCGCCTTGGCGCAAAGTCGTTGTACACGTCCAGCGGTATCATCGCCGGCAAGCGTGGTGAGATCGATACAGGTAATCGCTTTTACCAGCCAAGCTGCCTGATACTCCTTCTTTACAGTCCGGCGTGTTGTCAAAGTGGCAGCACGGCGCTCTGTGGCAGAACGGTTGACGGCAATATCTTCAAACCATTCAGGCTTTAGTTCAGTGCCGGTATTACGTGCGTGGGCCGCCTGCACAGCCAAGTGCGTGCCCTTGGCAACCGATATATCTTGCGTGTTCATCCACGACCCTTCCTGTGATCTATGAAGCGATTGAGCAGTATGGCTGCAACGATGATGATACCTGTAACAGTCATCTGATAGAACGAGCCCAATCCCAGAAGATTGAATATATTCCGCAGTACCTGAAGCAACATTACGGCAAAGAATGTGCCAAGAACACCACCACGCCCACCAAAAAGGCTGGTACCGCCAAGAACCACTGCTGCGATGGCATCCAGCTCCAATCCCTGCGCGGCCGTCGGCTGTCCGATGCGCAGACGTGACGTCAGAAGAATACCCCCAAGAGCTGCCATAAAGCCTGATACAGCAAATACAGCAGTGACTATGAGACGCGTAGGCAAGCCGGAAAGACGTGCTGCTTCCGGATTACCGCCGGTCGCAAAAACATACTCGCCAAAGACTGTCAGGCGCAGTACCAGACCTGCCACGACGCACAGGCCGATGAAAATCAAACCCATTGATGAAATGGCAAAGCCTGGAAAAATCGGCACCATAGTTGATCCGATAGATGCAAAACCTTGGGGAAGGCCGCTTACGGGTACGCCGTCCGTCAAGAGGTAGGTAATACCACGAAATGAGACCAATCCTGCGAGTGTTACAATGAAGCTTGGTACTTGTGCCAGAGCGCTCGTGGCTCCCATGGCTGCCCCACAGGCAGTGCCTGCAAACACTGTAATTGCCACCGCGATAAATGGGTCGATGCCGTTCGACATCAAGACAGCGACCAGCATCCCACAAAGTGCAACGATACTGCCAACTGAAAGGTCGATGTTACCGGTAAGGATGACGAAGGTCATACCGATTGCCACCACACCAACAACAGCTGCCTGCTGAAAAAGGTTGGCTATATTGGTAAATGTCAGGAAGTTGTCCGACAATGTTGTGGCAATGACCACGACTGCAAGAAAAATGACGATAAAATTATATTCGATACCCAGATCGACAATCCGCTTGCCCAAAGCGGGTGACGGCGCAGGGGTGGCTGAGATTGCAATTTTAGACATGGTGTTCACCCAATATTGTAGCCCGCAATATAGTATCGCGGTCGGTGACAGACGGATCGTACCGTCCGATATTACGCCCTTCATGGAATACCCATATGGCATCACAGGCTGCGTAAAGCTCCTCAAGCTCGCTACTTGCAACGAGTACAGCCGCACCATCCTCCGCCAGCCTATCGACGAGGTTGTAGAGATCGGCCTTTGCACCGATATCGAGTCCGCGGCTGGGTTCATCGAGCAAAAGAACGCGCGCGCCGTTGATAATCCACTTTGCCAGAACAACCTTTTGCTGATTACCTCCGGACAGTTGAACAACAGACTGTTCGGGCCTGCCATATTTGGTCGAAAGACTTTGAAGAACCGGCGCTGTTCGCTGCTTTTGGAGCGAGTGCCGCGTCAACCAGTTTTGCCGCATCGAAGGTAGTGTAGCATTCTTGTAAATCGGTGCATGAAGGATAAGTCCTTCGGTTTTCCGGTTCTCTGGGACAAGACCTATGCCACGGCGGATGGAATCAGCTGGATGCCTCGGGTGAAAGCTTTGCTCCTCCAACAGGATATCGCCTTCAAAATGATGCGCGCCAAAAAGAGCTTTCAAAAAGGATGTTCTACCGGAGCCATTCAATCCCGTCAGGCCGACCACCTCCCCCCAACGCACATCGAGACCTGAAATATTCAGACCCTCCGCCCCGCATAGTCGATTGACCCGCAAAGCCACTTTACCCGTGACAGGCTTGCGCACTTGCCGTTCTATCAGCGAGCGTTCCTTGCCGATAATGGCGGTGACCAGCTCATCGTCGCTGGTATCTGCAATGTTATAAGTCCCGATAGTCTTGCCGCCACGCAGGACTGTTACCCGGGTTCCAATCTCACGCAATTCGCCGAGCCGGTGGCTGACATAGACAATGGCCACACCATGCTTGACCAGCTCACGGATAACCTCAAAAACGCTTTTCAATTCAGTTTCATTGAGTGAAGCCGAAGGCTCGTCCATGATGATGATTTTAGCATCCATGGTGAGCGAGCGTGCAATCGCAGTCAATTGCTGGTTGGCGACAGAAAGTGTTTCAACCCTCGCATCTGCAGGAAAATTTGCACCGACACGCTTCAAGGCTTCGGTGGCGCGCTGACGTCTTGCCTTATGGTCGATCATACCAAGCCTGCCCGGTGCATGACCAAGAAAGAGGTTTTGTTCGACCGTCAATTGTGGAACCAGATCAAGTTCCTGATAGATCATCGAAATACCAAGTCGCGATGCCTCGGCTGGGCTACGTAGTTCGATGGATTTACCATCGAGTACAAGTTGACCACCCGTGGGCCGGAATGCTCCAGCTATGATCTTGAGCAATGTTGATTTGCCGGCGCCGTTTGCACCAAGCAGACAATGCACCTCACCTGCCTGTACTTCCAAAGAGGCAGATTCCAGCGCGATAATATTCGGCAGAAATGTCTTTGATACATTTTGAACCGTGAGAATGTTACGCCTCATCTGTAATCCCCAACGCATATCGCGCCGTGGCTTCATCAGTGACGATGACCGACACGTAACCGGCTTTCAGAACGGAAGCAGCAATCTTGAACTTTTCTTCACCAGCAACTACCCCGATTGACCATTGCTTGTCTTTCAACAACTCAAGGCGCATCCCGACTGTACGGTCGTCGATTGCCGTATCAACAATCTTCCCGTTTTCGTCGACAAACCGGCCAAGGATATCCCCGACAGCACCAGCATCTTTCAACCGGTCAATATCGGCCTCATCAAGATAGCCTGAACTCAATAATACCGACTCATGGGTGATTCCGCCCATACCGAAGCAGACGATATCAGCCTGCATGGCGAGTGTGAGAACACGCTCGATAATCGGATCTTCCTCAAGCACTTCACGTGTGCTCTTTTTTCCGACAATCGCTGGAACGGGCAGCAAGGTTGCAGTGCCGTTGCCTGCCTTTGCGAACTCCTCAGCCACTGCACTTGTATGAGACACAGTTGAACGAAGGTTAGTGGCTCCATTTACAAGCACGACATGCACGCCAGGATTCCAATTATTTGGAAGAAACCGCGCCACAGCCGACATGGTGCGGCCCCAGGATACACCAATGAGCTCCGCCTTTGGATTAAGCCCGGTTAAGTAACGTGCCGCCGCCTGCGCAACGCTTTCCATAAGCAACGCAGAGTCTGTGGTGCCACCCGAAGGAACGACAATCGCGTCCCGTAAACCAAACTCCTGCTGCAAGCGTACTTCAAGCTCAGTCCTGCGATAAGCACGTGGTGTTATTTCGATTCGGACAACACCTAGCTCTTTAGCTTCTGTCATCAACCTACCGACCTGCCAGCGCGTCAGGCCAAGTTCTTTGGCAATCTCGCTCTGGGTTTTGTCCAAATCATAGTAAAGCTTAGCCACGCGAACCATGAGATGTTCCCGCTGCTCGTCGGAAGGTAACCTTACTGACGGCGTCAGACGTGCATCGTTCATTTTTCAGCTCCCGCTCTTTGCCGTGCACTCAAAGCATGGAGCACCGGCGTCAATGATCCCGTTGCACTTCTATAAAGTTCCATGGTGTCGCGATAGCGCTTTGCCCGCTGCAGGTCGGGCATCATTTCTCTTGTGGGAGCAGCACAAGCCTCCGATGCGCTTATCAAGTCAGGAAATATTCCAAGAGCATGGGCAGAGCAGACTGCCGTACCTATAAGCGAAAGATTATCATCATATGCAACATGGACCGGGCGTTGCAGCGCATCTACGGTAGACTGCAACCAAAGTGAGTTTTTGCATATGCCCCCGGCGATAACGATATGGTCAACGGCTACCCCACGCTGTTCAAGCACAGTAACGACATTGGCCGAGCCAAGCGCAATCGAATCGACGGCTGAAGCGTATAAATCCG
Organism: Phyllobacterium sp. YR531; assembly: GCF_000282595.1. Taxonomy (GTDB): domain Bacteria; phylum Pseudomonadota; class Alphaproteobacteria; order Rhizobiales; family Rhizobiaceae; genus Phyllobacterium. The sequence continues at coordinate 4,736 of NZ_AKIZ01000020.1, read as the reverse complement.
CACGATCATGGCCTAATGACAGGCCAAGCACTGCCCCCCGCAAATCAGCATCACGATAGGGCGTGCGATTACCCATCCAATAATCAAGTGTCAGGAGGCCAGCATTTTTCGCCGATGCTTTTGACGCCTCCCTAATAAGCTCGGAGTGACCCTGCTCATCGAGACCAAAAAGCTTCTGGCTAAACCAATTGAGGATTGACCCTGCCGAAACCTGACCAGCTTCGACAAGCCATAACCCCTCTACAAGTGCGTTGGGATACGGCCCCCAAAACCCGCTGACATCACCCTGCTCTTGAAGATGAGTCAGATGAACCACTGAGGTGCCACCAATAATAAGCATGCCGCCGGCGGCAACAGTTCCCGCGCCAAGCACACCTATATGCGCGTCAATTCCCCCCTGCGCTACGATGGCGGGGCCACTGATGCCTAGGGCATCTGCAACTTTGGATTGCAGCTCTCCAATCACGCCACCAACTGGAACAATGCGCTGCGGCAGTTTCTGCTGCAATTCAGGAACACCAAGCGCCTCATAAATTTCCGGCACAAAGTTGCCGTTTCTGGAGTCATAGTTCCACTTGCAGGCCGCATTCATCCGCGATCCTGCCCATTCGCCGCATAGACGAAAATTGATGAAATCGAGCGCCTCGCAGATAATATCCGCCCGCTCAAAAATCGCTGGTTCATGGGCCGAAAGCCACATGGCCTTAGGCACTAACCATTCGGCAGCATCTCCGCCACCGCTATAATCCATGACGGGATGATCTATACTTTCTGTGGCACGAGCTTCGTCGCTTGCCCGGCAATCCATCCAAAGGATGGCCGGGTAAAGCGGATTGCTCTCCTTGTCACAAACAACCACGGACGAAGCAGTCGTTGCAACGCAGACCGAGACTATATCACTTGACCCGCACCGGGCTACCGCATCACGCCCGGCTATCAACACTGCACTCCACCATTCTTCAGCTTGCTGCTCGGCCCAACCAGCACGCGGATAGGTTGTAGAGTAACTGAATTCCGACGTAGAGAGCATTGTTCTGCGCTCTACATCATAAACCCCAGCCCTGACACCTCCCGTGCCAAGATCGAAGTTCAAAACCAAAGTCATCCTGGTATCCTCCGGTTACGCACCATTACGGGCGAAACATTACCTTTGAGAAGAACATGGTTTTGTCCGTACGAAATTTTTCAAACATGCCGGGCAATTCTGCAAGATCAAGATCGTGAGTGATCATGAACTCCCATTCAAGTTCACCAGTGCCCAATTTATCCAGTGTCACCGTCCATTGGCGTCCTGGATAGGGTGCTCCAAATGAGTTCCACGAGCCGTGAAGCGATATCTCCTGTCGTAAAAAATGCTGGAAAGTTCTATTTTCCAAAACGACTTCCGCAACTGGTATGCCGATAAAAACCACGTGACCGCTCGGCGCTGCCAGCCTTACAGCCCCATTGACAGATGATGGATGACCAGCCGCCTCAACAATTACATCGCAAAGGAGGTCGGCAGGAATCTCCGAACCCGACAGAAATGTGTGCTTGGCGCCGGCACGCCGGGCCATTGCCAGCTTCTCTTCAGAAACATCAATTGCAATAACTTCACTGGCCCCCATTAACCGCATCCATTGAATGGCAAACAATCCAATTGGGCCGCAACCAATGACGCCACCACGCTGGCCCATCGTCATACCGCCTGCTTTCCAGATTGCGTGGAGTGCAATAGATGCCGGATCGGTCATTGCTACCGCACGTGGATCAATATTTTTCGGCGTTTTAAGCAAATTGGAAACGGGGACACATACATATTCCGCATAGGCACCGTCGCGGCGCGATCCAAAATAATCATAGTCCTGGCAACGAGAGAATTGACCCTGCTGGCATTGATCGCATTTATAACATGGCAGCATCGGTGGTATGGCAACCAGTTCACCGACATCAAAACCTTCAACCCCATGTCCTATTTCAGTAATATGACCGGAAAACTCATGGCCGCAGATCAATGGCATTTTATGTGCACCTTTGATCAGCATGCGCGGCATATCTGATCCGCAAACGCCAACCGCGGCAACCCGTAACATCACATGGCCAGGAAGTATTTGCGGAGCAGGAACATCTTCGAGGCGAATATCTCCGGGGGCATAAAGTACGGCAGCACGCATCTGGTAATCCTTGAAACTATTAAGAAGTCACGGGGCAGGATGTGCCCTGCCCCGTCAGGCCTTGGGAGGGCAATTGTTATTGGCCAAGGACTTTCGGACGATATTCCGCGAAAAGTCCTTCTCGTGGGAAATCAGCGACATTCTTGGATGTCACAAGTGTCGAACCTGCATCGACAAATTTCGCAACGTCCTTCTTGGCTGCCGCTTCGCGCGCCACTTGGATTGTCACATCACCAAGGTACTTAGGATCATTGAGTGCTGAACCGATATAATTGCCGCCATCGGCAATAATGCTTAACGCTTCCGATAGGCCATCGACACCGGCAACAAGAACATCATTGCGGTTGTTCTCCTTCAAGACCTGCAATGCGCCGAGCGCCATGTCATCATTGTGTGCGTATACAACTTTCACATCCGGCTTCGCCTGCAACAGGTCCTGCATCGCTGTTACCGCATTGGCGCGGATATATTCCGCATAGGGACCTTCAACAATGGTGTGACCAGACCCTTCCAGCGCTGCATGGAAACCATCACGGCGATCCATCATGACAGCGCCGCCCGCGTCTCCCTGAATCTCGATGATCTTGGCTTTTTCAACACCATCTGCTTTTAGACGTGCAACAACAGCCTCGCCTACAAGTTGACCCATCTTCTTATTGTCGCGCCCAACATGAGCAGTCACCCCCGCTCCATTTACGCTGCGGTCCACTGTAATAACCGGAATACCAGCAGCAACCGCCGCTTCAAGAGATGGTACAACGGCATCCGGGTTGACCGGATTAATGATAAGCGCATTAACGCCTTGCGTTATCAAGTCCTGGATATCGTTATTTTGTTTGCTGACATCGCCGTTCGCATCGAGAAACACCAATGTATCTCCACCCGCTTTTGCAGCGGCTTCGGCACCATTTTTCAACTGAACGTAAAATGGTGACTGCAATGTCACTTGGCTGAAACCGATTTTCAAACCTTCTGCCAAAGCTGACGAAAAGGGCATCGCAATGCCCAACACAAGAGTGAGCATCGATGCGGTCATAATGGACTGTGAAAGCAAGCGGCGACGGCTAAACATGGTTTTCCTCCCCAGGACTGTTTTTGATAACAACAAAAGTGCAATTATTGCTCATTTGTATTTTTAAATAATCAGATGCTTTTGCGCGTGTCAACGCCTCACAGCAAATTACGAACGAGCTTTGCTGTATTTCTCTCACAAGATGCGGTGGGCATCTTCTGCCTGATTAGAGATGAAGATGGGGATGGGCACGTTTTCGGGCTCGTTAGCTCATTGGTGCCGCAGCATGTTTCGGGGACCCCAGAGATGGCTGGTTTATTGAATACGATGTTTCCTAAAATCCAACAGGTTTCACAAGATATACGCGAGCAATGTACTGCTGTGCGACAGTAGCGCTTTCGAACCGCAATGGTCCGCCATGTCTCCAGCGAGAGATCGGAAAGGTTTCCACCACTTCGTAAGTAACCGCGTTATTCGCTACCGAATGGCTGTAACAACTGACCTCCTGTTCGTGGCGTTGTGGATTGGGCCTTCATCGGGACAGGTGATGTGACGTTGGCGACTTGACGCGCTTGTCATTTGACATGTGAAGCTGGAAGCATGGCGATGGAATGTTGGTGCCTGATGGTGATGCGGCAAACAATTGATAGTACAAGACGAGTATCGCTGCTTTAGAGACGCCTGACCTTGCATATTTCTGACTTTGTGGATTTCTGACAGGCTCTGACAGCAGGTTTCAGTAGAGCGATCTCTCACCGCTTTTGTTGGTGCGGTTTTCGTTGGCTGGGGATTGGCATTGGGGGAAGCTGGTCTGTGTTTTGAGGCAGTTTCCCGCGATTACCGAGATTGATCTAGATTGTTTGGGTTCTGGTTCAGGACCAGAGCTGTTAAGCCCGATATACGGTGGTATCTGACCGTCGGCTTTTTCCACAGCAAAGCTAGCTGTCATATTGCAGTGATGGTGTTGGCAGATGGGGAATTATCGTCTGATGGGAATCGTTGCTGCGCACGCGCCATTATCGGGTGAGGCAGCCTATCGATTGAGGGCTTAGCCAATCCATCGCTCCATAATTTGCACTTTTCGCTCTAGAGCTGTGATTTCCGGCCGGTTCGGCAAAGTTTGATTGCCGCGTTGTTGCTTTTATTTGGAAGCGTTTGCGCGCGGGTATGAGCTCGCTTTTGCGGGAATTGGTGGGAGATTCGTTGTGGGGCTCTGTGTCCTAGCTTGCTTATTTTCACCTGGTATCATTGATTGCTCACTAAAGCTCTGCTCTGGCTAGGGGCAACAACTGAACGAGCCGGACTGATAGCCGGACGGCGCACTGGTCATTTCATGCCGGTTTCGCTGCTTGACAGCCAGGTTGCGACACTCGAGACGCCAAGGGGTGAACCACTGGTCTTTCGTCAAGATGTGGTAAGCGGTATTGATCAGATTGCAGAAGCCAGTGTGGATTGGTTACGCAAGACGCTGCCCTAGTTGGAGGATATAGCTGCCGGCTTATCAGGCATCCGCTTTGTTGCGCTGCTTCCGCATTTGCTGCGTGGATATTTGGTATCGGGCTTGTTGGCTA
>NZ_AKIZ01000019.1 GCF_000282595.1 Phyllobacterium sp. YR531 | reverse complement strand
CCTCGCTGACACTCGTCGCGCCGCTCGTGCCATTGATTGCGGCCCAGCCGCCGCTAACCGATGTATCGCCCGCTGTTCCGCCAACAGCAACGTTCAGACGCCCACCCTTGTTGACAGTCGCGGCAGCCGCAATGCCCTCCACCGTAAACAGCCCGGTATCATTGACAATCGACGCTGAGGTAATCGACCCTTCCCTGCCGATCACAAGTTCCCCGCCATCGACAATCGTATCGCCTGAATAGGTGCTGTCCCCGGTCAATGTCAGCTGGCCACTGCCTGTTTTCGTCAACCCACCATCGTAAGAAGTGGGATCGGCGAGTTTGGCAGTGAGGTATTTTGTTCGTACCTCTGTACCGTTATATTCGGCCAATAGAGTTTCCTTTGCTGCAGTTATATCTGCAGCGACAACGATATCTGCAGCTTTCAGAAAATTCCCAAGATCAGTGGCAACACCAGCAGCAACAAATTTATAACGCGGGTTGGTGCCATATAACTCAAGGTAGGGGCCATATTGAGCACTGGCTACCACGCGTGACCACACCTTACTCGCAAGTGGATTCTTTTTCACCGCGTCCAGTTCGGAAGCAAAGTCTTGCTTCTTGATCGCTGTTTCCAAAGACTGTAGAAGACTGCTTAATTCCTGGCGTAGAATGCCTACCTCCTTTTGCGCTTCCACAGTCGTAAATTTTTTGTCCCAACCCTTGGCCTGCTTTTTGGCTTTCCAGTCCTCAACCTCCTTGGCCTCCTCCGCCTTGCGGGCCTTCAAAGCCGTGTCAGAAATATCGTTGGACCAGATATCGGTGCCATTCGCATGACCCTTAACAACGGCATCCTTCGAGAGATCAACAACAAAACGATCCATAAACTGCGCAGGGCCCAGCATGGCGCTTTGCATGTTCGGTCTGCCCCAGCCGAAGGTCTCATTGGGTACATCAGCGTTGTCGTTTTTTACTCTGGCGTCCGTGAGATGTGTCGCTGTCGTGAACATGACATCGCGTAGTTGAGAATTGCCCAGATAAGGGAACCGCTGAGCAACCAGCGCAAACGATGCAGTCACATTCGGGGCGGCCGCTGAGGTGCCATTATAGGTGGGGGTATAAGTTGCTGATATTGTGTCGCTTGGTGCGCCATGGCCAAAATCATAGTCACCGCCGTTTCGCCCAACCGATGTGCTGTAAATGTCGACAGTAGGGCCGCCAATACACCAGTACTTGGCGACACCACAACGATCATATTCAGAATGTCCATCCTTATTGACGCCTGTGACGCCCACCCAGTATTTTTCAATTTCCGGGCGGAAATAGGGTAAGGTTACTACCGTGCCAGGATTGTTCTGCCCGGCATTTCCATTCGCCCAAATTTGGATTGTTCCATATTGCTGGGAGACTTCGGCAACTGAATCAGCGTAAGTCTTCTTGTTCAGGAAATGAGAATATGATTGTACCATTTCACCTACAGTATAGTAGTTTCCTATAATTATAGGAGTTTGCCCCCAGCTCGAATTGACCGCGCGGGCCCCATTGCGCGATGCTGCAGCATAAGCCTCCTTGAAATATTCATAGTCTACGGATGGGCCCGTTAGCGTGGAGTCAGTGCCGCCTGTGTTGACTGAATAAAGATGCGCATCGAACGCAATTCCATGCATCTCTTTGCCGTCGCGAAGCCCGACCATTTCACCTGCCGCTGCGGTACCATGGCTGTCATTGATCAGTGGATCATAGTCTCCCGAAACCGAAAACGTATCGCCTTTTTTCCAAGCCCATTTGCCTGTGTTGGCACCTTCATACCTGTCCCCATCCGCGCCATATGTGCCCTGAACGGTCAGTGAAGTAATTTTGCCAGCAAGTTGCGGATGGCTTGTCAGAACACCGGAATCGACAGCACCAATTTTTACGCCCTTGCCTGTGATGCCATAGGCATAAGCGTATTCCGCTTTGACGCCTGCCAATGCGTGATCTTTCAAAAATTCCGGGTTACGCCAAGTGGCTGCGGCTGCCTCAAGATCATCGGTCCTGCTGCCATCAGCATTATGATACTTCCCGTCTGCCAGTGCCGTGGCACCTGTCGCAACGAGGATGAGTGTGATACATGCCGAACTCTTCAGAAATTTGCGGAAAACGGGAAGGCGGTTGTGGCATGCGGAAATAGCCGCATCGGTGGCGTCAAAAGGCATAATAAAATTCCCCAAAACAAAAAATAGTTCTTACAATATTCGCGTATTAAGGATGCAAGTGGCTGCTTGCGTCAAGTGCCTATTTTACGGGCTAAAGTTACTGTCCTCATAAGCGGTGAAATGGCATAGGACTATATGAGAGATGGAAGGAGAAAGTATTTGATCAGGCGCCTGCTTATCTCATTGACAGGAATGTTGTTGGCAACGCCATCATTCGCTGTGGATAACACGACGCGCTTTCCTGCACAGCAGCCCGAAACGGGCAGACTGACGATCTATTCGACAACCGACCTTGCGGCAATGAAGCCGTTGATCCTGGACTTTCAGACCATCTGGCCGGATGTCTCTGTCGACTATACTGAATACCTTACGAATGAACTCAATGCTCTTGCAGCAGAAGCTTGCCGTGAGCAGAAACCGCTGGGTGATCTGCTGCTTTCCTCATCCGTCGACCAGCTTGTCAAACTGGCCAATGATGGCTGCGCCACCGCCCATACCTCACCCGAGACTGCTCGTGTGGCCGAGTGGGCAAACTGGCGCGATGAGGTTTTTGGCTTCACCTATGAGCCTGCAGTTTTTGTCTATAACAATGACAAAGTGGAGCCTGCGGATGTGCCGCGCACCCATGTCGAGCTTGCCGATCTTCTGCGTGAAAAACTCGACACCTATCGAGGCCGCGTCGGGACTTATGATATTCGCCTGTCCGGAATTGGATATCTGCTCGCTTTCAATGATGCCCGCCAGACGACAGCGGTGTTCGGCCGCCTGCTGGAAGGCATGGCGCGCGCCTCAGCAGTTGCCCGTTGTTGTACCGGCGAAATTCTCGAGGAGGTTGCCAAGGGAAACCTCTATATCGGATATAATATGCTCGGGTCTTACGCCTATGAGGCGGCGCGCCGCTATCCGCAATTAAAAGTTGTTGTTCCGCGTGATTACACACTGGTGTTGAGTCGCGGAGCGCTTATTCCCAAGGGTGCCCGACGTGCCGATCTTGCTGCAAGGTTTCTGGATTATCTACTTTCCGAACAGGGGCAGTCAGTTGCGAAAACCAACGCATTTTATTTCACCGAGACCGGCAGCCTGCCACCCGATGTGGATGGTCCGCAGAATTTGAAGCAATCGGGTATCGCTCAGCCGATCCGGATTGGACCTGCCTTGCTGGCCGTACAGGACAGGGCACAACGCCAGCGTTTCATTGACGACTGGTCACAATCATTGATTGAATTGAACAGTCCTGCATGGACCCGCGAATGAAAACTGACTTTTATAAGCTGCGCTATTTGCGAATAAGAAACCGTCGAACCGGTGAAAGATGTTGTTGGTGCAATAGCAGATGGTTCGTAGAGAGCGTTCGCGCCGAATGAACCACGTTTCATACAAGAAACGCCGGTTTTGCGAGCAAATTCCTGATTTTTGCTAGTGAAATTGCAATCGTTGCGTGAAAAATGGTTGTGTCGACGCGAGTAGGCTAGAAAAGCGAGCCCTGTGAACCACCTGTAACAGGTGATTTTTTGGTAATGGCAGGCCGCTCTGTTTTGAGCTGTGGTGGTGCTGCATCGCCATCTTTTGCCAGCGCTTGAATCTTTCCATCCTGGAATTCAAGGGTCAGATTATCGCCCGCAGCAATATAAGCCGCGCGCTTGATCGGCGTGCCTGAAGGGTCAAGAACGATTGCAAAACCCCGTTCCAGAACGCTCGTGTGGGAGAGGGTGTTCATGAGGCGTTCAAGCTCTCCACTGCGGCGTTTTGCGCGATCCAGCAGCAGCGTTATGGCTTGTGTTTGACGCCGGTCGAGTTGTTGCAGATGTTGCCTGCCGCGTTCCGCCAAGCGTGCCGTTTGTTCAATTGAAAGTCGCCCCGCACGCCTGTCAAAATTTGCTCTCCGGTCGCGAACATAGACCTGTAAACCACGCGGCAGACGGGCGGCCAACACACTGATTTCGCGTCGCTTTTCGCGAAAACGCTGCTCGAGAAGCCTGGGCGACAACTGCCGTGCCGCACCATCGAATTCGCCGCGTTTCTTCTGCGTGTTGGCTTGCAGCGCTCGACCAAGCCGGGCAGCAGTTTCATCGAAATGGCGCCGTGGCAATGCCAGCAATTGGTCGGCCGAGGGCAGGGCGCGTGCGAGTGCCCGTTGCGCCTGCCTGCGGCGATCGAGATAGCGCGACATGCCCGATGACAGCCTTGCGCCGAGCGTTGCCAGATGTGCCAGAAGATCAGCTTTCACCGGCACAGCCATCTCTGCCGCGCCCGTGGGAGTTGGAGCGCGCACGTCTGCAGCCAGATCGATCAGTGTCCAGTCTGTCTCATGACCTACAGCCGAAATGACCGGAATATGCGAAGCTGCAACTGCCCGCACCACGACTTCATCATTGAAACCCCACAGGTCTTCAAGGCTACCGCCGCCGCGTGCAACGATCAGAACGTCAGGCTGCGGAAACAGGCTGTTATTTGCCAAGTCATTGAAACCATTGACTGCATTGGCAACCTCATTGCCCGATGCCTCACCTTGTACGCGCACCGGCCATACGAGAACATGCAACGGAAACCGGTCGGTAATACGGTGAATAATATCGCGAATGACCGCTCCGGTGGGCGAAGTAACCACGCCGATAATGCGCGGCATATAGGGAAGAAGCTGTTTGGCCGAGCTGTCGAAAAGTCCTTCCGCACCAAGCTTGCGCTTGCGTTCTTCCAGCAGCGCCATCAGTGCACCGGCACCTGCCGGTTCCATCTGCTCGATAACGATCTGGTATTTGGAGGAGCCCGGATAGGTGGTCAATTTGCCGGTGGCGATAACCTCCATACCTTCTTCAGGCTGAAAGCGAATACGGCTCATGGAACCGCGCCATATCACCGCTTCAATTCGGGCCTTGTCATCCTTCAGCGAAAAATAAGCATGGCCGGATGAATGAGGCCCTCGATAACCGGAAATCTCGCCGCGAACCCGAACATGCCCAAATGTATCTTCAACGGTGCGTTTCAGCGCCCCGGAAATTTCCGATACGGTATATTCGGCAACATTGGATGCGGTTTCGAGCTTTTCAGTCATGTTCCATTCCTATCGGGATGACTGTGGAAATCAACCTTCCATAATCTCCGATTGCATTCTTATCGGCAGACGAATAACGCCTATGGAGGAATGTATAGGGGAAAGAGGGAACACAACATGCCTGCGGTTGCGGATATACAGAAAAAACGCCTGACTTTACGCCATTATCTGCTTTTGGGCGCTCTCATGATCGCGGCGGCGGCGGTGATTCTCCTACTCATGGGGCGAAATCCCATATGCACTTGCGGTACTGTAAAATTATGGGTTAGCGATACAAATTCCTCCGATAACTCGCAGCATATTGCCGATTGGTACACGCTTTCGCACATTATCCATGGCTTTTTGTTCTATGGAATTCTCTGGCTGGCAGCACGCAAGCGACCAATAGGCCAGCGTCTCCTCGGCGCTATTTTCGTGGAGGCGGCCTGGGAAATCTTTGAAAATACCGAGAGGGTTATCAACCGCTACCGTGAGGCTACCATTGCGCTCGGTTATGTCGGCGATAGCGTTCTGAATTCAGTCAGCGACATTGTTTTCATGGTACTGGGCTTCTTCTTTGCTGCCCGTGCCCCTGTGTGGTTGACCATTGTTATCGCGATCATATTCGAGTTGCTGGCAGGGTGGGTCATCCGTGATAACCTCACCCTCAACATTGTCATGCTGCTCTATCCGCTGGATGCCATCAAAGTCTGGCAGGGCGGGTTATGATTACCAACCAGGCACCAGTTCCGTTGAACGGACCTGCCGCAAACGCTGGTTAATCGGCACCGGAACGGCAGCCTGTGTCATGCTGACGGGGGTTGGCATGGACAGGTTGTCGAGGCTTTCGACGATGTGCTGTACCAGGGCATCTACAATTGCGGAGGGCTTGGTATGGCCACGCATAATGCCGATGCCAAATTCGGGCAGGCGGCCAAATCCATCGGCTTCAGTTAGAACCCGCATGCCCGGACGCAATGCGCATTCCGGCAAAATTGATACGGCAAGTCCTGCCAGAACTGCTGCGGCAAGAACCGTGGCAGACCAGCTGGTAAACAGGATGCGGTAGTCGTGATGCATTGAGTCCAGCACATCGACAGCCGCCGCGCGCCATATGCAGGTGGGACGGCCAACCGCAAGTGGCAGCACAACTTCTTCGTGAACATTATGGTTTGCCGAAGTCACCCAGAGAAGCTGCTCACTACGCACCACTTCTGAGCGACGCTGTTCATCGCATTGTGTCACCAAGGCAATATCCAGCTGCCCTTTTCGGATCATTTCATCAAGATTGACCGTTGGCTCACAAACGACCGATAGCTCAACGCGCGGATTTGAGCGCGAGAACCGCGCCATGATCTCGGGCAAAAAGCGATCAGCGTAATCATCCGGCGTTCCGATCCGGATATGGCCTTGCAGTTGCGCATCGTCAAATGCTGCGATGGTCTCATTGTTCAACTGCAGCATTCGCCGGGCATAGGCCAGCAGCCGCTCGCCATCCTCTGTCAGACGGTTGGTTCTGCCATCACGCTCGAACAGCGCTTTTGAAACACGCTCTTCCAATCGGCGCATCTGCATGGAAACGGCAGATTGTGTCTTGTTGACCTTATCCGCTGCTCTTGTGAAACTTCCCAGATCAGCAATAGCGGTGAATGTCTGCAATTGATCGAGATCAAGAGGTGCGCTCATGGCGGGTTCCCAAAGTTGATGACTCATCATTATTATTGAACGTTTACATTAAAAACATTCGTTTGAATAATCAATCCTTCTGTATCATTCTAAGGATGTTCAGGAAACGCTGATGTCTTCGGGCATTTAGTGTGATGCGTGAAAAATGGTTTTCGCGCGATTCAACTTCTGATCGCTGCCGTTCAAAAGGAGTGCGGGCGATGACAACAACAACGAGAATGACTGAAGTAACTGGGTTCACCGGCACGATCGCATCGTTTGCGTCGCTGGCTGTCAGCTTTGTCAACCGAATGATTGTTGCCCGTCGGAACCGTAAAACGATTTTGACCCTTGGCGAATGGAATGATGAAATGCTGCATGACATTGGTGTCACACGCGCAGACCTTCATTCGGCCATTGGTACGTCACTATTGGACGATCCAAGCGAGCGGCTTGGAGCGCTAGCAGATGTACGCTCACGCGTTCGCGCTGCAACCCGTTGATCTGGTTTGACTATTTGAGAGTTTAGCAGGCGCCCATTCACGCCGGAATCCCCTCCCGGCGCTCCGCCTGCCTCCTGCCCGGCCCAGTTGCATATGCAATCTGGCCGGGCTTTTTCTTTTCTAACGAAGCCGGTCCATTCCGCGCTTGTACTGATCAAAAATGGATTCCATGCCCTTCTGATACTGCTCGTTGGTCTTGCGACCGGTATCGAACATTTGTCCCAGAATATCCTTCAGGGGATTATCGGAAGGAGGGGGCGCAGCGGCTTCCGGTTCTGATTCTGGCTCAGGTTGCGGAGCTGATCGCTTTTGAGTGCCGCCGCGGAGCATCTCTTCAAATATTTTGCCGAGTGGATTATCGCCGAACGGATTTTGCCCGGCATCTTGAGGTGCCTTGGTGCCCCCCGGAGCTTGTGTTGAAGCGCTGCCGGGAAATCCGCCCCGCATCATTTCCTCGAAGATTTGCCCAAGCGGATTGTTGCCGCCTGACCCACCTTGACCTTGGGACTGCTGACCGCCACCCAACATTCCTTCAAGAATCTGCCCCCATGGATTGCTACTTGGAGCAGTTTGCTGGTTGCCAGTGGTTTGTCCACTGCCAGCCCCGCCACCTTGACGCATCATTTGCTCGATTAGATCGCCGATGACGTTTCCTCCACCAAGTCCCGATGCAGCGAACTGACCCGTGGATTTTTTGTAAAGTCCACCCATCAACATTGATGCAATAACGGGTAGCATCTCTTTCAGTGTTGCCGTTGCCAGTCCTGTTGTAGCGGCGGCGTGGTCGGCAACTGCTCGCGACAAGTCCTTTGAGCCAAACAGATGACCGAGAATATTATTGCCGTCAGCTATACCGGAAGGATTGAATGCTGCGGCAGGATTGTCGAAATAGTTGACGTGCTGGCCTGATGAAAGCGCCTGTACGAAAGCGCCCATTCCCATGGGGTCAGCGGTATTGCGCTGTAATCCTTGCGAGAATGCGGGCATCAAAGCTTCGATAGCAGCGAGCGTTTGTTGCTGGGAAAGATTGAACTGCCGGGACAGGGCTTCAATGTTCTGGCCGCCCTGACCCTTTAGAAACATATCTACGAGATTCATAACGCAGTTCCTCCCTCACACTGATTGTTGAGGAAGACTACCGCCGTAGTAATGCGAACATCAACTGATTTATATGCCTAAAAGAAACGCTTCAGATTTTCTCTTATGCGCTGCAACGGATCAAGCGCGGCATCACCGGCTTCAAACTTACGATCCGTGATTTTCTCATACGCCTGAATATAAACGTTGGTTGTTGCGTCGATCACATCTGCCGGAATTTCCGGAATATCGTCCTTATAGGGATCACAGCGTTCGACAACCCAATTGCGCACGAAATCCTTGTCAAAACTGACAGGTCGCTTCCCGGCCTCATAGCTATCGGCAAACCAGTAACGGCTGGAGTCCGGCGTATGGATTTCATCGGCAAGAACGATATTTCCTGCTTCGTCGGTACCGAATTCGTATTTCGTATCAGCAAGGATGAGGCCACGGCTGGCTGCAATTTCTTGACCACGGGCAAAAAGCTTCAAAGCATAGGTTGAAATGGTCTCCCATTGCTCTTTAGTCAGCAGTTTTTGCTCCAGAATATCCTCAGCAGTCAAAGGCTCATCATGACCGCCATCAAATGCTTTGGAGGTTGGTGTAATGATTGGCTGGGGAAGTTTTTCATTGTCCAACATGCCGTCGGGGAGCGTGAAGCCATACATTTGGCGTTTGCCCGCCTTGTATAATGTCAAGATTGAAGTGCCGGTGGTTCCGGCGAGATAACCGCGCACAATAATTTCTACAGGCAGAATCGTAAGTTTGCGGCATAGCAGAACGTTTGGGTCGGGGTATTCGATAACGTGATTGGGGCATATATCCTGCGTCTGTTCAAACTGGAACCGCGCAGTTTGTGTCAGAACCTGACCTTTCAGCGGAATTGACGCCAGAATCCGGTCGAAGGCACTGATACGATCCGTGGCAATGATAATGCGCGTGCCATCAGCAAGATCATAATTCTCGCGAACCTTGCCTTTGTAATAATTTGGAAGCTCAGGAATGAAGGCTTCGGACAGCGCTTTATGTTTTGCCATGGTTCGGAAATCCGCCTGAAATGAGATTGCCCCGCATAACACATATAGAGCACAACGGGAGTCCTAATTATCAGGATATGAACGTTTAGCGGCCTCCAGTCACATCAAGCAAAGCGCCAGTCACATAAGACGAAGCGTCATCAAGCAGCCAGACGATGGATTGTCCAACTTCGTCGGCTGTTCCAGCCCTGCCCAGCGGCGCGGTAACGCCAAGCCGTTGAGCCCTGTCCGGTTGCCCGCCACTGGCGTGAATATCGGTTTCGATCAATCCTGGTCGCACGGCGTTGACGCGGATGCTTTCGGCTCCCGTCTCTTTCGCAAGACCAAGTGTGAGACTATCCATTGCGCCTTTTGATCCGGCATAATCCACATACTCGAAGGGGCCACCGATGCGTGCTGCCGCGGAAGACAAAAGCACGATCGAGCCACCATTGCCGCCGCGTGAGCGGGCGAGATAACGGACTGCTTCACGGGCGCACAGATAGGCCCCAAGAACATTGACGTCAAAGACGCGGCGCATACGATCGGCGTCCATATCCATGAGTTTTGATGCTGGAGCTACAATGCCCGCATTAACGACAACGCCATCAAGCGCGCCAAGTTCTTTCGTTTGCTCAAACATGGAAACGACATCCGCTTCCACTGCGACATCGCCCTGAATTGCTTTGGCTTTGCCACCTGCCGCAATGACTGCCTTCACAACCTCGTCGGCAGCAGCCTTGTTGCCCACATAATTAACGCCGACCGACCAACCCTTATGACCAGCGAGAATGGCGGCTGAACGACCTATTCCGCGGCTCGCACCCGTAATCAAAATGGTCTTGGTCATCGGAAACCCTCCGCAATGTTTAGTAGGCGTATTCCAGAAAAGCCGGTTCGACGGAGCTTCCCCAAGCGGTATTGTATTGGGAGAGCATCTGTTCTGCCGATGTTGTACCGCGCGCAACGACCTCTTCCAGTGATGAGAGATAGTGAGTCTCGTCAAAGCCTTCGCCATTGAGCATTGCGCGATTTTTGAGCCCGAGCTTTGAAATCGCCAACACCTCTCGCGAAATTTCGTGAACAGAACGATTACGCAATTTGGCTTGCAAGCCCTTGGCAGGAACCTCATCGCGAAGTGTCTGAACCTCTTGGTAGGTCCAGTCACGCGTCAGTGCTTCGGCAGCATTGAGCGCTTCGCCATCATAAAGCAGGCCTACCCAGAATGCGGGAAGGGCGCAAATGCGGCGCCAAGGTCCGCCATCGGCACCGCGCATTTCAAGAAACCGCTTCAGGCGAACTTCCGGGAACAAAGTTGAAAGATGATTGGTCCAGTCACCCATATTGGGGGTGCTCTCAGGAATGGAGTCTTTCAATGCGCCATTCATGAACTGGCGGAATGTCACATGCGTGCAATCATGATAACGCCCGTTACGCATGACAAAGTACATCGGAACATCCAGAGCCCACTCGACATAATCTGCAAAGCCAAAATTTTCATTGAAAATGAAGGGCAGAACCCCGGAACGATTATTGTCTGTATCGCGCCAGATTTCCGAGCGCCACGACAGCAGCCCGTTCAGCTTGCCTTCCGTGAAAGGCGACATTGCAAAGAGCGCAGTCGCAATGGATTGCAGCTTGACGGAAACCTGCATCTTTCGGCGCATATCGGTTTCGGAAGAAAAGTCCAGATTCACCTGAATGGTGCAGGTGCGATACATCATGTTCAGGCCGTCTTTGCCGACCTTTGGCATGTAGTTCGACATGATGTTGTAGCGTGACTTGGGCATGCGAGGGGTTTCAGCAAGCGTCCATTTCGGGCTGCCTCCGAGGCCGAGAAAGCGGATGCCGAGTGGTTCGGCAATTTCCCTCACCTGAGCCAAATGAGCATTGGATTCACGGCAGGTCTGATGAATGGAAAGAAGCGGTGCGCCGGATAGTTCGAATTGGCCACCCGGTTCAAGCGAAATCGCGCCTTGGCCAGTTGGCTCAACAAGTCCGATTATATTGCCTTCGTCGACGATTGGCTCCCAGCCGAGCTTTGATTGCATGCCTTCCAGAATGGCACGAATACCACGAGGCCCATCGTAAGGAACCGGGCTGTTGTGCTCGGTATAGAACGGGAATTTTTCATGCTCCGTCCCGATGCGCCAAGCTGATTCCGGCTTTGATCCTTGCGCGAGATATGCGGCCAATTCTTCAGTATTGGCGATCAATGTTTCGTCTGTGGTGTCTCGCGCCATGGCTGGTGCTTTCCGTTATAAAATATTGTTGGGCGTGATTGGCCATTTTTTGGATAAGAGCGCAAGCAAATTTCGCTGATGGATAGATCAACAGAAATTGCGTCTCACCAATCTCCGATTGTCGCCTGAATCAGGGCGAGGGCGGCAACGGCTGCGGTATCGGCACGAAGAATACGTTGACCAAGGGGAATTGCAGTAACGAAAGGCAGCTTTCGCAAGCTATTTCGCTCCTGCTCAGAAAAGCCGCCTTCAGGTCCAATAATCACGCCCAGAGGAGTTTTGGGGAGAGATTGCAGCAAGGGCAGGGGATTATGTGTATCGTGCCCCTCGTCGCAAAAAATCAGCCTGCGTACCGGGTCCCACTCATCCAGCAACTTCTCCAGCTTTAATGGCTCGCGGGTGGAGGGTATAGCCAGGACGCCGCATTGCTCGGACGCCTCTATTGCGTTTGCTTCAATCCGTTCGATACCGATGCGCCCAACCTGGGTGTGTTGTGTAATGACCGGCTGCAAAATACCTGCGCCCATCTCAACTGCTTTTTGCACAAGATAGTCGAGTCGACCTTGCTTCAACGGAGCAAAGCAGTAGATCAGATCAGGCGTAACCGGCTGTTCGCGTGTCAATCCGACTGGCTCAAGGTGAAGCTTCTTCTTGCTCTCGAATCGCAACACGGCGCGCCATTCTCCATCCCGCCCATTGAAAACAAGAATCTCGTCGCCATCCCTCATACGCAGTACATTGGCGAGATAATTGACAGCTTCCGGTGGTAGTTCTGATCGGCGGCCTTGTTTCAGGTCATCGGTGACGTAAAGCCGTTGCATCTTGTAATTGGCGCGCATTCATGGCTCCGGGATCAGGCAAGTGGTGGCAGGCGGCGTTTTACCGGCGAAGATTTGACAATTGCAGTGTTTGTTTCAGCTTTTTCGGCCAAGCGGTCAAGGATACTGTCCAATTGCTGCATCGTGCGGAACTGTAGTTTTCCGATGAAACAATCATCGCCCGTCACCTTGTCGCATTCGGTAATTTCCGGTGTTTCCTGAATGAGTTTCTCAACGATGTGGAGCATTCCCGGAAGCGGGCGTACGCGTACGATAGCAGTCAGACTGTAGCCTAATGCCTGTGGGTCGATATCAACCGTGAAGGAGCGAATGACCTTTTTCTCCTCCAGTCGCCGTAATCGTTCCGAGACGCTTGGTGATGATAATCCGACCTTCCGGCTGAGCTCCTTCAGCGAGATACGTGCATCATCGACAAGAATTTCAATGATCGTTCGATCCAGTTCATCTAGCATACTCTCTCCGTAAGTCGATTTTGCATTATTGCCTTCATAAAAAAGGCATATAGCGCGTATTGCTCTTCTACAATCATATCAAACTTAAAGGATGACGCATAGTGTAAGGGAAGAGGATTTTGGAGATCTGAAATGCACAAAGATATTGCAAGAGGCAGCCTCGAAATGACTGCTGCCATGATCATTTCAGGCACAATCGGCTGGTTTGTCCTGATGTCAGGCCAACCGGTTTTTTCAGTTGTTTTCTGGCGCTGCGCAATAGGCGCGGTGACACTGCTGGCCATTTGCGGTGCTTTGGGATTGCTTCGCCCGAATGTCATATCTTTGAAGATTCTGGGTCTGGCAACGATAGGCGGCATTGCAATCGTATTGAACTGGGTACTGCTGTTCGCATCCTATTCGCGTGCGTCAATCGCCATTGCTACCACCGTCTATAATGTTCAACCGTTCATGCTGGTCGCCTTAGGGGCGTTGATATTCAAGGAGAAAATAACGCTCACAAAGCTTGCGTGGCTGGCTTTTGCATTTGCTGGAATGCTCTTGATCGTACAGGCAAAACCCGGCGGTGCCTATAATGGTGGCGACTACATGACGGGCATAGCTTTGGCACTGGGAGCAGCGTTTCTCTATGCAATCGCGGCTATTGTCGCCAAGCAATTGAAGGGAACACCTCCGCATCTCATAGCTTTGATTCAGGTAAGCGTCGGTATTGTTATGCTCGCGCCGCTGGCCGATTTTTCGGCTCTGCCTCAAACCGCATGGCAATGGACAAGTATCGTCACCATAGGTGTTGTCCATACCGGCTTGATGTATATTCTGCTTTATAGCGCGATACAAAGATTGCCCACTCACATTACGGGCGCTCTATCTTTCATTTATCCGGTTGCAGCCATTCTGGTGGATTACTTTGCCTTCAACCACGCCTTGCAGCCAAGCCAACTGCTTGGATCAGCCATTATTCTGATTGCCGCCGCCGGAACCAGTCTCGGCTGGAGCTTTCGCAAAGTGGTGCCGGCGGATGCGAAAATTTGAACACAGGCTAGGCAATAAACGGTTTGTATCCTGCTCTGAGCGCTCGAATAGTTGAAGGTGGTGTGAGTGCGGTGGCTGCTGAAGCATCGATTCTGGCTGGCGTGTAACCTTCCCACGACCATCGAAAGGGAGTGCCATCTTTGATGAGGTAAGCATCCGTCCGATCTGAGAGCATGGTGCCGTCTGGCAGAGCAGTGACGGGTGCGTCAATCGGATGGCATTTCTTCAGGCCATCCTTATCCAGCCGCTCACTATGGAGTACCGCATCCATTGCGGGAGCAGATTGCAGCGCAATTCCATTGCCGTCGGCCCATGCGGCCTGAAATTCTTTTGCTCTTTGTCTCTGGCAATAAAAACACGGTCTATGCCCGGCGCTCAAAGCAGTTGCTTCATCAAGGAAAAACAATTCTGTCCAGCTGCGACGTGCCATCACATTGCGGCGCACGTTCTTAAACTGGCAAACGCAAATAATCCATGCGCGCGATGACCACCGCTTTTTAAGAAGCGTTTTCGTGGAGGGATTATGGATAATACCGCGATTGCCCATCACAGAGCCGCGATTTTCTACGGCGATTATGTCGCCAAAGGGTGTGACACGATTTTGCAGGGGCATCTTACGGCTTCCGGTCGTTGATTCTCCATGCTATCCGGGAACCGGAACAATGCACATAAGAGGCATCATGCGGGTTCTCGTCGTTCAGAATTATCAGGATACCGGCTTGGGGCAAGTCGGAATTGCATTGAATGAAGCGGGTGCATTAGTTGATTTACGCCAAGCCTATCTTGGCGAGCCTCTGCCTGAAACCCACGCTGATTACGATGCGATAGTCGTGCTTGGCGGCGATCAGAACGCCTTGGCTGACGACGCCTATCCTTACCTTCCGCGGCTGGCAGAATTGATCAAGGAGTTTGGTGATGCAGACAAGGCTGTGCTTGGCATTTGTCTTGGCAGCCAGCTGGTGGCTCGAGGATATGGCGCTGAAAATATTCTTGGGAAGCCTGCGGAATTCGGCTGGAAAGAAGTGAGGCGCACGGAGGATGCGGCTTCAGACCCTGTGCTTTCGACCGTAGCGGAGCAATTTCCGATTTTCCATTGGCATAGCGATACTTTTACCTTGCCAGACCAGGCGGTGCATCTGGCCTCAAGCGACATGACACCCAATCAGGCTTTCCGTATTGGACGCGCTGTATACGGCATCCAATTCCACTTCGAAGCCGACACAAATCTGGTTGAAGAATGGAGGCATGTTTTTCACCACCAGATTGTTGAGAACTACCCGGATTGGCTGGCAAATTATGCGGGTAACGTGGCCAAGGATGGCGCAACTGCGGACGCCGTCGGCCTCGCTATCGCTCGGGCTTGGGTAGCTCTAATTCAGCGCTAAGCATCGACTTTAGTTGCAGCTCTGCAACAGGTGGATTCTGAATTGGCATTACTACCTGCAAATATGTGGAACGTGTCTTCAATTCACTAGTTGGTAAGGAGTGTGTCCTTTAGTGGGCATCACAACTGGCAGCAAGCCAGACCAAGTCTAGTGATGGAAACGCCCAAATGACTACCAAGAGTGCCGCCCTTTTGACTGCCTTCATGCTGTCAGCGATCCTGTTTATGGGCGTTGGGTTGTTTTCTGTAGATGCAGGTGCACACAAGGTGTCGAGTGACGGCTACGGCGTCAGCACCTCTTTCCGCTAAAAGTTTCTTTTAGACAGTCGCTTCCAGAAACGACTTGTTCGAGCCGTCTATCATGATGGCACTGAGTCGCCCGCTCGCATAAGCTCCAGTATCCAAATTGATCCGGTTTGGTCTCACTTCGACTTCGGTCGCAGGTGTGTGCCCGTGGATAATGACTTTGGCTTGCAGGCGCATGTCGTCCAGAAATTCTGACCTGATCCAGATCAGATCTTCCGGGTCTTGTCGATCAAGGTCAACGCTGGGTCGAATACCGGCATGGCAAAAGAAAAAATCACCGAAGACCATTGATCGAGGCAGTCGCCGTATAAAATCGATATGTGCAGTCGGTACTGCTTTCTTCAATGCTTCGCGGCCTGATGCGATGGATTGGTCATTGTTGAAGTCGATATTCACACCATAAGAAAGAGCGGTCTGGCGCCCACCGTGGCGAGCAAAAAGCCCGTAGGTGTCACCAGTATTGAGAAAATCAAGAAAACCGGCATCGTGATTGCCTGTAAGGGCGAGAATTCGGTGGTTTTTGCGCTGTCCATCAATCAGAAAATCGATGACACCACGCGACTGGAGCCCCCGGTCAACGTAATCGCCCAAGTGCACCACAATCCAATCGAAGGGTGGTGATTTTTGGTTTTCTATGTGGATTAACCGATGCATTTCCTGCAATAGGTCAAGTCTGCCGTGAACGTCGCCTATCGCATAGACGCGTAGTTTATCGGGGCCACGGGCATGTTTGAAATCGATTGTCTTCATGGCTCACATAGAGTGCTGCTTCAAAATCAAATCTTTGCATGGTTTGCGGCTTTGACAAACATGATTGTAATAATTCCAGACTGGAACAGCATGACGCAGCCTATCCGGACTATCGGGATGCTATAGACTACATGATAAGGCGACATTGAACGCCCGAGACCGTGACTGGGAGGAACGATGTCCGGACTTGTTATGCCCGAGGCTGATACAGCTACCCTGTCGCGCCGTGCAGCTATCGTTGCAGCGCTGCAAGCCATCGTTCCAGGCGAAGGCGTTGTCGACGCAACCAATGAAATGCGCGTGTTCGAATCGGATGCTTTGACCGCGTACCGTCAATTACCGCTCGTGGTGGTACTGCCGCAGACAGTAGCGCAGGTTTCGCGGGTCCTTAAATATTGTCATGAGAACGACGTGAAAGTCGTGCCGCGCGGATCAGGTACATCGCTGTCAGGCGGCGCCCTGCCGCTGGAAGATGCGGTATTGCTGGTTATGTCGCGCTTCAACAGAATTCTCGAAATTGACTATCCAAACCGGGTTGCTGTTGTGCAGCCGGGGGTTACCAATCTCGGGATCACAAAGGCCGTCGAGCACGAAGGTTTCTACTACGCGCCAGATCCGTCCTCGCAAATCGCTTGTTCGATTGGCGGTAATGTCGCTGAGAACTCCGGCGGCGTGCATTGCCTGAAATACGGATTGACGGCCAACAATTTGCTGGGTCTCGAGATGGTGCTGATCACTGGTGAAGTCATCAGGCTTGGTGGCAAGCATCTCGATAGCGAAGGCTATGATTTTCTTGGTCTCATGACCGGCTCCGAAGGGTTGCTCGGCGTTGTCACCGAAGTGACTGTTCGAATTCTCCAAAAGCCAACGACAGCACGGGCGCTTATGGTGGGGTTCCCTACGAGCGAAGAAGCTGGTCAATGCGTGGCGGAAGTTATTGCCGCAGGAATCATTCCGGGCGGTATGGAAATGATGGACCGTCCCGCCATTCATGCGGCGGAGGACTTCGTTCACGCGGGCTATCCGCTTGATGTCGAGGCACTGCTCATCGTTGAGTTGGACGGACCTGCTGTCGAGGTGGATCATCTGATCAATATGGTCGAGGCAATCGGCCGAAAGAATGGTGCGACAACCTGCGTCGTGTCGCAAAGCGAAGAGGAGCGCATGGCGTTCTGGGCGGGGCGAAAGGCTGCATTCCCAGCGGTTGGGCGTATTTCGCCTGATTACCTGTGTATGGATGGTACGATCCCGCGCAAAGAGTTGCCAAAAGTGCTCGCGGGAATGCGGGAGCTTTCGCAAAAATACGGACTGCGCGTCGCCAATGTCTTTCATGCCGGTGATGGCAATCTGCACCCGCTTATCCTTTACGATGCCAATATCCCCGACGAATTGCACAAGGCGGAAAGCTTTGGTGCGGATATATTGCGGCTTTGCGTCAAGGTAGGCGGTGTATTGACGGGTGAACACGGCGTTGGCGTTGAGAAGCGTGATCTTATGCCGGAAATGTTCAACGAAACTGATTTGAACCACCAAATCCGCGTGAAATGCGCCTTTGATGACAAGCACCTGCTTAATCCCGGCAAAGTTTTTCCTCAATTGCATCGTTGTGCTGAACTTGGTCGGATGCATGTGCATCGCGGACAGGTTCCTTTTCCAGATATTCCGAGATTCTGACCCATGCTTTTAAAGGCTAAGGTTCTCGAACGTATTGCCCACGGTGAGGTTGATTTGGTGTTCCGAAGCTGGGCGCGTCCTACAATCAAAGAGGGAACACGGTTGCGAACCTCGATAGGTGCCATAGTAGTCGGGAAAGTTACGTCAATCGGTTTGGCTGAAATAAGTGGCGAAGATGTAAGGCGTGCGGGTTTCAACAACGTTACCGCGCTCATGGATGATCTGAGAACGGGCAAGGATCGAGAAATTTTCCGAGTTGAGCTGGCCGGTGTTGAATCCGACGAGCGGTTAAGTCGGCAAAATGAAGAACTCGCAATTGATGAAGCTGCCGCTTTAGCCACTTCGCTTGCGCGCTGGGATAAAACCGCGCCTATTGAGAGCTATCATGCGAACATTTTACGCATCATCTCTCAACACCCCGGCGTGGCGGCAATAGAACTTGCAAAATTGCTCGGCGTCGAAAAACTCAAATTCAAACGAGATGTGCGCAAGCTCAAGGAGCTTGGTCTCACGATAAGCCTCGACATTGGCTACCAGCTATCGCTTCGTGGCCAAAGCTTGCTCAAGGAATTGAAATGACAACGTTCATACCTTCAACGGAAAGCGAGGTTGTCGAGGCGGTGCAATGGGCATTGTCCGAAGAAGCGCCGGTCGAAATCATCGGACGTGGATCAAAGCGCGAACTTGGGCGTCCTTTGCAGACTGAGCATACGATAGCACTCTCAAACTATTCCGGGGTCACTTTGTATGAGCCGGATGAACTGGTGCTGGCTGCAAAAGCAGGTACACCGGTGGCAGAACTTGAAGCATTGCTCGCGAATAATGGTCAGGCATTTCAATTCGAGCCAATGGACTACGGTCCGCTGCTTGGGAGACCAACCGGACAAGGCAGTCTTGGCGGTCTGCTTGCTACCAATTTGTGCGGTCCACGACGTCTCAAGGCAGGTTCTGCCCGAGATCATGTTCTAGGCGTGCGCGTGGTTTCCGGCAGAGGTGAACTATTCAAATCGGGCGGGCGCGTCGTCAAGAATGTGACTGGCTACGACTTATCGAAGGGCATGGCCCATTCGTGGGGCACGTTTGGTATCGCTACAGAAATCACATTCAAAGTGCTGCCGGCACCGGAGACTGAAACAACACTTATTCTGCGCGGCCTTGCGGACGATGAAGCCACCCGTGCCATGGCGATTGCGATGGGTTCAAGTGGTGAGGTGGCGTCGGCAGCACATTTGCCCGCCAATGTCGCCAGCCGGATGATTGGAGGCATACTCCAAAGTGAAGCTTCCACATTGTTACGCTTGGAAGGATTTGCTCCATCTGTCACGGATCGTACGGCCATGTTGATCAAGCTGCTTGCTACAGCTGGCACGATTGAGCAGCTGTCTGGGGATACTTCCAGAAAGTTGTGGCGTGAAATTCGTGACGTTGCGCCATATGCGGACGGCACGGAGCGGCCGGTCTGGCGAGTGTCGATGGCTCCGATGGAGGCCTATAAGTTGGTGGCTTCTTTGCGTATGGGGGCCGCTGTTGATGCGTTTTACGACTGGCAGGGCGGGCTCATCTGGCTGCGTATGGAAGGTGATCCGGAGGCAGACGCTGTGCGTGCGCTCGTTGCAAAATATGGCGGCGGCCATGCCACGTTGGTCCGTGCTTCTGTGGCTGTACGCGCGGCAGTGCCGGTGTTCGAGCCGCAGCCCGCTCCGCTGGCAGCCCTGTCCAAAAGATTGAAACAGCAGTTTGATCCAAACGGGATACTTAATCCCGGTCGCATGGTTGCGGGAGTCTAAGATGCAGACAAATTTCACTCCTGAGCAATTGCTTGATCCGTCTGTTTCAGAGTCTGAAAAGATACTTCGTAAATGTGTGCATTGCGGGTTCTGTACAGCAACCTGCCCGACTTATGTTACCTTGGGCAATGAGCTTGATAGCCCACGCGGCCGTATATACCTGATCAAGGACATGCTGGAAAATGATCGCCCGGCAGATGAGCAGATCGTCAAGCATGTGGATAGGTGTCTGTCTTGTCTCGCCTGCATGACCACATGCCCATCAGGTGTCAATTACATGCATCTGGTGGATAATGCCCGGGCCCATATCGAGAAAACCTACAAACGCCCATTCATGAACCGATCGATACGGGCCTTGCTGGCGATGGTGCTGCCATATCCCGCGCGTTTCCGTCTGGCTTTGAGTGCAGCGAGACTTGGCAGGCCGTTGGTGCCGCTACTCAAGTCCATTTCTGCTTTGAAACCGATGGCTGCGATGTTGGAACTTGCACCTAAATCCATTGCAGCAAAATCTCTTTATGCGACGCCAGGTGTTCATAAGACAAAAGCGTTGCAGCGAGGTCGTGTCGCCATTCTCACAGGCTGCGCTCAACCTGTTCTTGATCCCGGCATCAACGAGGCAGCGATCCGCCTCCTGACCAGACTCGGTGTCGAGGTCATCGTGCCGAAAGGTGAGGGCTGTTGTGGCGCACTGGTGCATCACATGGGCCGGGAAGAGGAAGCGTTGGACGACGCCCGCCGCAATATCGATGTCTGGACGCGCGAACTGGAAACCGGTGGACTTGACGCTATAGTTATTACCGCATCAGGCTGCGGCACAACGATCAAGGATTATGGTTATATGCTGCGGCTCGACCCTGATTATCAGGAAAAAGCCGCACGGGTTTCTGCCTTGGCCAAGGATATCACTGAATATTTGACAACACTCAGTTTGCCGGCGGCGGAATATTCAGCTGGCGTTACAGTTGCCTATCATTCGGCCTGTTCCATGCAGCATGGTCAGAAAATAACCCGCCAGCCCAAGGACTTGCTGAAGGCAGCGGGCTTCATTGTCAAAGACCCGGCAGAGGGCCATCTCTGCTGCGGTTCGGCAGGCACCTACAATATCATGCAGCCGGAAATCGCGCGGACGCTACGGGATCGAAAGGTAAAGAACATCGAAGCAACTGGAGCCAGTCTGATCGCTACCGGCAATATTGGTTGCATTACCCAAATTGCCAGCGGGTCGAAATTACCTGTCGTTCATACGGTGGAATTGCTGGATTGGGCCTATGGTGGGCCTCAGCCATCCGGGATTTCATTACAAAAGCCTGTCCTGACAGCTGCAGAATAAAAAGGGCAGCGGCACATTGACTGCGCCGCTGCCCGTTTCCGGCATCACCCCTGATGCCGGCCCCCATTATCTGACGATGACTGTTGTACCGACATTGACGCGCTCATAGAGGTCAGTGACATCTTCATTACGCATGCGGATGCAACCGCTCGACACTGATTGGCCGATTGTCCATGGAGCATTTGTGCCGTGAATTCGATAAAGCGTTGAGCCAAGATAGAGCGCGCGTGCACCGAGCGGATTCTCGATACCGCCTTCCATATGCGCTGGTAAAATACGGCCTTTCCGCTTCTCACGTTTGATCATTTCTGCAGGGGGATACCATGATGGCCACTCTGCCTTGCGGCTGATGGTATTCGTCCCCGACCAGCCGAAACCCTCCTTGCCGACGCCAACGCCATAGCGCTGTGCGGTACCACCGGCTTCGACGAGATAGAGAAAATGTTCCGATGTATCGATGACGATTGTTCCCGGTTGCTCGGGCCCGTCATAGGCTACGCTTTGAGGTAGAAACTTCGGGTCCATTTCACGTTTTTTGGGTTGGACATCCGCAGTCGGCGTATTAGGGCGCTGGAAAGAGACTTCGCGTACAGCAGGATTGGGATCAATGCTACGGCGCACAGCGCGGCGGTCGCGTTGTTTGACGCGCGGGGCGGGCTGTTCATCGAAGACAACATAGCCACGGGGATTGACCGGGGTGCCAACAGGCCGTTGACGCAGCTGCATGACCCAGGGAGCTGACAGGTCAGGGCTCATGACGACAGGTGGTCGTGTTGCGTACCGTTCGCTGGCGATCGCACCGGATGTCACAGTAAGGCTCAGGCAGGATAATAGAAGCAGGCACGCAAACTTCATCGGAACCAGTCTCGTATAAAAACTCTGCTGACAGGTTTTGTCAGTTTTCGGATTGAGTTTGCCATCGGCAGGGTAGAAAAAAGTGAATGAGAATCAACAAAGCGCAATTTTGGGCTGAAACCATTTGGTATGGTTACCGATCTGTGCTGAAAGCTGGTTAATCACCGGTAAAACTGAAAAGGGCTTCCCATGGGCGAAGATACTCCGGTGAAGACGGGCCTTATAAAGGGTGATGACGGTGTCACACGCTGTTCCTGGCCGGGAGCCTTGCCCGAGTATATTCATTACCACGATCACGAGTGGGGAAGACCAGTGACAGATGATATCCGTCTGTTCGAGAAAGTTTGCCTTGAGGGTTTTCAATCCGGTCTGTCTTGGCTGACCATTTTGCGCAAGCGTGAGAACTTTCGGGAGGCTTTCGATGGTTTCGATTATCGCAAGATTGCCCGTTATACGGATAAAGATGTTGAGAGACTGCTTGGTAATGCGGGCATTATACGCCATCGAGGCAAGATTAACTCTGCTATCAACAATGCCAATCGCGCTATCGAACTCGTCAAGGAAACGGGGTCGATTGCCGCGTATTTCTGGTCTTTTGAACCACCTGCGGATGAACGCCCCAAGGTCGTTGATTATGCGACCTTGATTGCCAATCCGACCTCGCCGACGTCTGTCCGGCTTTCGAAGGATTTGAAGAAGCGCGGCTGGAGTTTCGTTGGCCCGACGACGATGTATGCGCATATGCAGGCAATGGGTCTCGTCAATGATCATGTAGAAGGTTGCAAATGCCGTCAGGAAATTGAAACCATGCGCGCGAGCTTCAAAAGGCCGAAATGACGCTGATATCCTTGCCCTTGAAGGCTTGATGGTCTAGAGCAAAACCGCTTCAGCAATCAGCTTCATTTCAGGGTATCGGATCATTATCATGGCAACCAAGGCAGACAGGGTAAAAGCGCGGCTGCCGCGCGGTTTCGTGGACCGTACACCGGATGATCTGCGTGCTGCCGAAAAGATGATGGCTGAAATCCGCAAAGTCTATGAACTTTATGGTTTTGAGCCAGTCGAAACCCCATTGATCGAATATACCGATGCGCTCGGAAAATTCCTTCCCGATCAGGATCGTCCTAACGAAGGTGTGTTCTCGTTTCAGGATGATGATGAGCAATGGCTCTCACTGCGGTACGATTTGACCGCGCCACTGGCACGATACGTCGCCGAGAATTATGAAAGCATCCCTAAGCCATATCGCAGTTATCGCGCCGGATGGGTTTTCCGTAACGAAAAGCCGGGTCCGGGCCGCTTCCGTCAGTTCATGCAGTTTGACGCTGATACGGTTGGCGCACCGAATGTCTCGGCTGACGCTGAAATGTGCATGATGATGGCCGATGTCATGGAAGCGCTTGGTATCAAGCGTGGTGACTATGTAATCCGGGTCAATAATCGCAAGGTTCTTGATGGTGTGCTTGAGGCAATCGGACTTGGGGGCGATGAAAATGCTGGCAGGCGTCTGACGGTGCTGCGTGCCATCGACAAGCTGGATAAGTTCGGCGTTGAGGGCGTTCGCGAATTGCTTGGAAAAGGCCGAAAAGATGAAAGTGGCGATTTCACCAAAGGTGCAAATCTGGACGAAGCTGCTATCAAAAAAGTTCTTGATTTCACGGCTGCTGGTGGCACCACAGGCAGCGCAACCATTGCCAACTTGGAAAAGGTTGTCACGGGCAATGACAAGGGCGCTGAAGGTGTAGCAGAGCTGAACACAATAGAGGCGCTTTGTTCAGCCGCTGGCTATGATGGCCGCATCAAGATTGACCCTTCCGTAGTCCGTGGTCTTGAGTATTACACTGGCCCGGTATTCGAAGCTGAGCTACTGGCCGAAATTCCGAATGAGGACGGTCAGATCGTGCGCTTTGGCTCTGTCGGTGGCGGTGGACGCTATGATGGCCTTGTGTCGCGGTTTCGGTCAGAGCCGGTGCCAGCCACAGGCTTTTCCATCGGCGTTTCCCGTTTGATGACGGCCCTCAAGAACCTCGGCAAACTCGATACGTCCGATAATATCGGCCCCGTCGTGGTCATGGTTATGGATCGTGATACGGAAAGCCTTGGCCGCTATCAGAAAATGGTATCTGACCTGCGTCAGGCTGGCATTCGCGCTGAAATGTATCTTGGTGGCTCCGGTATGAAGCCGCAGATGAAATATGCTGATCGTCGTGGTGCGCCATGTGTCATAATTCAGGGTTCACAGGAACGGGACCTTGGTGAAGTGCAGATCAAGGATTTGATTGAAGGTGCGCGTCTTTCAGCTGAAATCGAAGACAATATAACCTGGCGCGAAAGCCGCCCTGCTCAAATCACTGCGAAGGAAGGCGATATCGTCACTGAGGTTCGCAAGATTCTCGACGCGCAGGCCGAAGATCGCGCCAACGCAGCAAAAGCGTCCTAACATCCGATGGTTGCCTCCCGCGCTCCTGCCTTTAGCAATAGTCTTGCCGCATTGATTGCGGGCAGGGATGCGGAGCTTGTCGATATTCCTGTCATCCAACCCGCTGATCAGTTTCTCGATATGGCCGGGGAAGATCTGCGCCGCCGTATTTTCCTGACGGAGAATGAAACGGGCCAAAGCCTGTGTCTGCGTCCCGAGTTCACAATTCCGGTCTGTCGCAATCATATCGAGCTGAACGCTGCAACTCCGAAGCGCTATGCCTATCTTGGCGAAGTTTTCCGCCAACGGCGCGAGGGTGGCAATGAGTTCTTCCAGGCAGGTATTGAAGATTTGGGTGATGCCAATCGCGCTCGCGCTGATGCGCGCTCTCTGGCTGATGCTCTTGCTTCCGTTCGCCTCGTTGCACCCAATGCGCAGCTTGAAACTTTGCTCGGCGATCAGGCAATATTTGAGGCCGTCTTGGCGGCTCTCGGTCTGCCACGTGGATGGCAGAAAAAGCTTGCCCGCGCTTTCGGCAATCCGAGCCAGCTGAAAAGCCTCTTGCAGGATTTATCATCCGACAGGCAGAAGGGGGATGTGCCGGATCATCTGAACGCATTGATTGCCAAGGGGGATGAGGTGGCTCTCGCCGCCGAGCTGGAAAAAGATATGCAGTCCGCTGGAATTTCTCCCGGAGCAGGGCGCACACCGGTAGAAATCGCCCGGCGCCTGATTGATAAAGTTGCTCTTGCCTCTGTGCGGCTGCAACCAAAGGCGTTTTCAGCGCTACAGGATTTTCTTGCAATCCGTATTCCTCTACAAACGGCGGCAGGACACTTGTTGCAATTTGCACGAGCCAACGAGTTCGATCTTGGTCCAGCCTTGGAGCAGTTTGAGGCGCGGGCCGCTTCAGTGGTCGAAGCAGGTATCGGACACGAGACGATTATTTACGACGCGTCGTTCGGCCGGCCGCTCGATTATTATACAGGGCTGGTTTACGAGACCCGTGCCGTAAACAACACAGCTCTTGGCGCTGTTGTTGGTGGCGGGCGATATGATCGTCTTTTGACTATGCTCGGCGCGGTAGGTTCCATTCCCGGCGTTGGATTCTCCATCTGGCTGGATCGCCTCGAGCAGATATCGGGAGATAGGCCGTGACCGTAACATTGGCGCTTCCTTCCAAAGGACGGCTCAAGGAGCAGTCCCTCGAAGTCTTGAAGAATGCCGGGTTTGAGGTAATCCTGCCCAGCGACCAGCGCAATTACAGGGCGCAGGTCGCGGGCGATAGCCAGATTGATATTCTTTTCCTTTCGGCGTCGGAAATTGCCCGCGAGCTCGGCTATGGCAGTGTCGATCTTGGCGTGACCGGCGAGGATCTTGTTCGCGAGACCCTGTCATCTGCCGATGATCGGGTGCAGATCGAGGCGCGGCTCGGCTTTGGCCATGCCGATGTGATCGTAGCAGTTCCAGAGGTCTGGTACGATGTTTCAACCATGGCAGACCTTGACGATGTTGCGGCGGATTTCCGTCAGCGTCATGGTCGCCGTCTGCGTATCGCCACGAAATACTGGCGGCTTACTCAGCAGTTTTTCTCGCAGATGCACGGCATTCAGGTTTATCGTATTGTGGAAAGCCTTGGCGCCACCGAAGGCGCTCCAGCATCAGGCGCAGCGGATATCATCGTCGATATTACGTCAACGGGTTCGACCCTGCGCGCAAATCAGCTCAAGGTGCTCGATGACGGGATTATTTTAAAGTCGGAAGCCTGCCTGATTTCTTCCCGCACAGCCGTTGATGCCAAGGCTGTTGCTGACCTTTCGCAGCGTATAAAAGCTGCTCTGGATTCGTACTGAACGTATCAACTCTCTGTGATCTGCCAGCTGGAATGTAACCTTTTCGGCTCTTCCTTCGTATCTCCCTGCATGAGACCGAAATAAATCGGTATAATCATGCAGGGAGTTTACCCATGATGACACGTCGAAACCTGTTCGGAAGTGCTGTTGCTGCGCTTGGTGCGGTTGTTGCCACGCGCTTTGCAGCGATGCCCAAGGCTCAGGCCGCGGGTAAATTCGAGGTTGAACATAGCGATGCGGAATGGAAGAAGCTGCTGACATCTGATCAGTACGATGTTTTGCGTCAGGAAGGCACTGAAACACCCTTCACGAGTCCTCTGAACCACGAGAAACGTAAGGGCATATTTGCTTGCGCTGGTTGTGATCAGCCGCTTTTTGAGTCCGATACAAAGTTTGATAGTGGCACTGGCTGGCCGAGCTTCTGGCAGCCGATGAAGGGTGCCGTGATCGAAAAATCTGACAGTTCGTTCGGCATGGTGCGCACGGCTGTGGAATGTCATCGATGCGGCGGCCATCTGGGTCATGTCTTTAATGACGGCCCCGAGCCTACGGGACTGCGCTACTGCATGAATGGCGTCGCCATGAAATTCAATCCGGCTGCCGCCTGAAACAATTCGAAGGAAAACAATATGAAACTTCGTACCCTTTTGCTTGCTACCAGTCTTTTGTTTGCTCCAGCTACAGTCTTTGCCGAAAGCGTAACAATGGTACCTCCGCCTGCCATGGACCAGACAGTCTCGACCAAGATTGAGAAAATAGTTCTCGCCGGTGGATGCTTCTGGGGTGTGCAGGGCGTGTATCAACACATGAAAGGCGTCAGCAACGCCGTTTCAGGTTACTCCGGCGGTAAAAAAGATACGGCCAATTATGAGTTGGTGAGCGGGGGCGATACCGGCCACGCGGAATCCGTTGAGGTCACCTTTGATCCCAAGGTGGTCAGTCTGGGTAAAATTCTGCAGGTCTATTTCTCGGTTGCCCATAATCCCACTGAGCTGAACCGGCAGGGGCCGGACACAGGCACACAATACAGGTCTGCGGTTTTCACGACAAACGCTGATCAGGAAAAAGTGGTGAAAGCCTATATAGCTCAGCTCGACAAGGCCAAAGTCTATTCTGACCCTATTGTGACAAAGGTGTCGTCGCTGGAAGGTTTCTATCCCGCCGAGGCCTATCATCAGGATTATCTGACCATCAATCCGACGCAGCCATATATCGTTTATAATGATCTGCCCAAGATAGAAGGTCTGAGCAAACTTTTCCCGCAGGAGTACAGGGAAAAGCCAGTGCTGGTAAGCGATGCAAAAGCTACCAACTGATAGACCGCCAAAAGAAAAAGGCCGCTTCAAGCGGCCTTTTTCTTGAATTATGTTGCAATCAACCGCGTTTCGCGTCGATCGAAAGTGCACCGGCTCCGTAAGCTGCCAGAATGAAGAAGCCACCAGCAACGCCGAGATTCTTCTGGAAGAACATGAATTGGACCATACCGGCATCGCCAGTCCAGTTCAGATGCGCTGTTGCGGTTGCTGCCAATGTGAAAAGGCCGAGCAGCAATGCAGCGATGCGGGTCTGAAAACCCACGAGAACAGCAAGGCCGCCAAAGAACTCAAGCAGACCAACAAGCACTGCGACAACAGTCGGTGCCGGCAGACCCATGCTACCAAAATAAGCGCCAGTGCCGCTGATAGCTGTAAGTTTGCCCCAGCCAGCCATGATGAACATGACCGAAAGCAGAATGCGACCGATAAGAACCAGAATGCCATTGTTAGACATAGGTATTTCTCCAAAAAAGTGACTGCGCGGTCAGTACGCGAAGTATACTGTTTACTAAAGTCACTTTTTCGACAACAGATTGTTCAACAAATCCACCGCTTATTCTGGAGCGATCATACGCTCCGGACGTACAAGGCGATCATAGTCTTCCGCTGAGACATGCCCGCTTGCCAATGCCTCTTCCCGCAGGGTGGTGCCATTCTTGTGTGCGGTTTTGGCAATCTTGGCCGCATTGTCATAGCCAATGGCTGGAGCCAAGGCTGTGACAAGCATCAGCGATCGTTCAAGCAGGTCCTTGATGCGGACTTCATCTGCTTCGATTCCTTCAACGCAATTATCGGCAAAAGACACCATTGAATCGGCAAGCAGACGAATTGATTGAAGAACATTCAACGCAATGACCGGCTTGAACACATTCAGTTCAAAGTGTCCCTGACTCGCGGCAACGGTAACTGTTGTCTGATTGCCAAAGACTTGGGCGGCTACCATTGTCAGTGCTTCCGCCTGAGTCGGATTCACCTTGCCTGGCATGATCGAAGAACCCGGTTCATTTTCCGGCAGCTTTAGCTCGCCCAGACCCGAACGTGGGCCGGAACCGAGGAAGCGGATATCATTGGCGATCTTGAAAAGATCAGTGGCAAGAGAGTTCAGGCTACCGTGGAAATTTGCCAGGGCGCCGTGGCTTGCCAGTGCCTCAAACTTGTTTGGCGCAGTTATGAAGGGCAGGCCGGTAATGTCGGATACAGCTTCTGCAAAACCGGTTTCGAAGCCGACGGGAGCATTCAGTCCCGTGCCGACTGCAGTGCCACCCTGCGCAAGCAGGAATACGTCCGCAAGGCTCTGTTCGATACGCTTGCGAGCATATTCAAGCGCAGCGCGATATCCGGAGAACTCCTGGCCCAAGGTTACCGGCGTTGCATCCTGTGTATGTGTGCGGCCAATTTTGATGATGTCGGCAAATGCCTTTTCCTTCTTGGCAAGCGCCTCGGTCAGGTGGGCAAGTGCCGGATAAAGCCGCTCTGTTGCTTCCACAGCAGTAGCAATATGAATTGCCGTCGGGAACGTATCGTTCGACGACTGGCTCATGTTCACATGATCGTTCGGATGAACCGGCTTCTTTGAGCCTTTCGCACCGCCGAGCATTTCGATGGCGCGGTTGGAAATGACTTCATTGGCATTCATATTCGACTGGGTTCCGGAGCCTGTCTGCCATACGACCAGCGGGAAATGCTCATCGAGTTTGCCTTCAATTACCTCTTCCGCAGCAACTGTAATTGCGCGCCCCGTGACTTCATCCAGCTTGCCGAGAGCCATATTGGTTTCTGCAGCAGCGCGCTTTACAATGCCGAGTGCCCGAACCAACGGAATTGGCATGCGTTCGCCGCCAATCCTGAAGTTGTGCAGGGAACGTTCGGTTTGCGCGCCCCAATATTTGTCGGCAGCTACTTCGATTGGGCCAAACGTATCGGTTTCGGTGCGTGTAGAAGTCATCGTATAATTTTCCTGTGACAGTTGGCGCAATGACTACTGCGAAGCGCTTCGGGAGGCAAGGTTTGAGCACGCAATGTTGGTCTGGATTTCGTAAGCTGTTAGAGCAAATTTTGTTTATATAGAGCCAATTCTGTTTCTTGGATGACGAGACAATCCACGCGGAAGGTAGCGAGGTCGATGTTTATCCATCGGACGAAGCTGCCTGACAAAGTGGTTGGCCGTTAGCCAGAAACCCGAAGGGCCGGGTGAATTCGGGCCAAATCCTTCGGGTTTTAGCATCGTCCGATGGGTAAACATCGGCCTTGCTAAATCCCTCGACCTTGCCCGCGGATTCCCTCCGGCAGAATGACTCTATATAAGCAAAACTTGCTCTGGGATAAAATCGATTATAGCATTCATGGGAGGACACGCCATGACAGCGCATGAAGCACGAAGCCTGCAAATTGCAATTCAACGCAACTGGCAGGACGTTTACCGATATGCAAGTCTGCCTGAGAATTTGCCGGAATGGGCTTCGGGGCTAACGTCGGGCCTGCAAAAATCCGGCAATGAATGGTTGGCGGACGGGCCTGCCGGTAAACTGCGTCTCCGTTTTGCACCGGAAAACGAATTCGGCGTACTGGATCATTGGGTGATCACTGAAACAGATGAGAATGTTTACATTCCGTTGCGAGTCGTCGCCAATGGTGATGCTTCGGAGGTAATATTCACCCTGTTTCGGCTGCCGGGCATGGACGATGAAAAGTTCACGGCAGATGCGGCGTGGGTAATGCGCGATTTGCAAAAACTGCGCGATTTATTGGAAGCGCAATTGGTGGAGTGACTTATGGCAGACAGTCCGGGACGCGATAAACAAATCAACTATATCGAGTTCAATGTCGATGACGTTTCACGCGCGAAAGATTTCTACGGCAATGCTTTCGGTTGGACTTTTACGGATTACGGTCCCGGCTATTGCGAATTCAACGATGGTAATCTGAAAGGCGGGTTTGCTCATTCCGATGGTGTGAAAACGGGAGGGCCATTGGTTATTCTTTTTGCAGACGATCTTGAGCAGACCCTGGCACATGTCAAAGCCGCAGGCGGTACAATAGCAAAAGAAATATTTGATTTTCCGGGCGGCCGGCGATTCCATTTCCGTGATCCGGAAGGCTACGAACTGGCCGTGTGGTCTGACAGGTAAGAGAGGCGGCTGCCTTGGACAGCCGCCATTGCATCAGGCGCCGCGAGCGGCCTTCAAAGCATTTCCCCACCAGACAAGCTGATCGAGCTGTGCACCGGCTGCTTCATTAAGATGAGCATAGTCGCCCAGCTTCTTCTCTGCCTTAACGACGGTCAGATATTCGGGGAAAGAAATGTGAACGCCGGTTTTAACCGATGCCGCACCCATCTCGACAAATATGAGGCGTAGATGTTCCACGGCGCGAGCGCCGCCAACCCCGCCATAACCGACAAAACCCACTGGCTTCTGAATGAACTCGCCCAGATCAATGGCATTCTTCAGGACAGCGGTCGGGGCATGGTTGTATTCAGCGACTGTGAAAATGTAGGCGTCGAGTGAACGAAGCTTTTTCTTCCAGCGTTCTGCCGTCTCGGTTTCGGCGGTGGTGCTGCGCTCTTCGCCGAAGAAGTGCATGGGATAGTCCAGAAGATCGATAATTTCGACTTCAACATCATCGCGTTGTCCGGCAACTTCTGCGATCCATTTGGCAGGAAACTCGGCAAATCGGCCAATACGTGTGCTGCCGACGATAACGCCGATTTTTAATTTTGCCATTTTCAGAAATCCTTGTCTTGGGGTGGTAACTATTTGTGACCGGAGCTATATAAGTGACTGAAGAAAGCTGAAGCAAGGAGGCACTTTTTTGAAACCGAAGCACTTTGAGGTAACTCCTGCTTGTGGCGCAGTTCATCAAATTCTTTCCCGTGTGGGAGATAAGTGGACTGTGCTCGTCGTAAATTATCTCGGTGCCGGGTCGATGCGTTTTAACGAGTTGAAGCGCACGATCGACGGCATTTCACAAAAAATGCTGACCAGCACTTTGCGTGGTCTGGAACGCGACGGATTTGTAACGCGGACTGTTTTTCCAACCATCCCGCCACGTGTCGATTATGAACTTACCGATCTTGGCCGTGAGTTGCTTGTGCCTGTTCGCGGTTTGGCCGATTTTGCCATCCAGAATGAAGTGCGCATAGCCACTGCACGTGCGAAATTCGACTCGACAAATGGTGTTGAACTGGTGGCGCCATTCGCCCAAGCAGCCGAATAACATTGAAGTTGACATGTATCCATATATCTGGTTTTCTAGATATATGGATACAGAAAAAGCACTTGAAGCCTTTGGCGCGATTTCCCAGCGGTCTCGTCTCGATATTCTTCGGCTGTTGGTAAAAGCTGGCGCAGATGGCATTGCTGCGGGTGAAATCGCAGATGCCATCCAAGGCAAACAAAACACAACATCCACCAATCTGGCGATCCTGACGCGTTCCGGCCTTATCGCTGCTTCGCGGGAAGGCAGAAGCGTAATCTATCGTGCGGATTATTCGGGCATAGGGGCCTTGCTGGCATTTTTACTTGAAGATTGTTGCGGAGGTCGTGCTGAAATCTGCGGGCCACTCTTGCAAACCCTATCCGATGATAAGCGACGATCCTGCTGCTGACTTTCGATCCTCCTCAAGTTTCGGATTCATTATTCAATGTCTGTCATAATTTATCACAATCCCTCATGCGGCACGTCACGTAACGTACTGGAAATAATTCGCCAGAGCGGAGAAGAGCCGGAAATCATCAACTATCTGAAGATACCTCCTACACGCGAGAAGTTGCTTGAACTCGTCGCGGCGATGGGAGGAAGTGTTCGCGATGTTTTACGCGAAAAAGGCACGCCTTATATGGAATTGAACCTCGGCGATCCCAAATGGAGTGATGACGAGTTGATCGATTTCATAGTGGTGCATCCGATACTCATGAATCGCCCAATTGTTGTTACTGCCAGCGCTACAAAGCTTTGTCGCCCGTCGGAGACAGTGCGGTCATTGCTCGATGCTGCGGAAAGGAGGCGGGGGTGATGAATGACTTGCCCAATATTGCCGCCAATCAGTTTCGTCCGATTGAGAGATCGAAATTAACACCCGTAATCTCCAGCCATGCTCCGCGGATTTTAATACTTTATGGATCATTGCGGGATCGATCCTACAGCAGATTTCTCGCTCAGGAGGCTGAACGACTACTCAGAGCACTTGGTGCTGAAACGAGGATCTTTGATCCAGCCGGATTGCCGTTACCCGATGGCGCGCCAGCAGACCATCCCAAGGTCGTAGAACTGAGGGAATTATCACTATGGTCAGAGGGGCAGGTGTGGATCAGTCCGGAGCGCCATGGCGCGATGTCGGGGGTGCTGAAATCGCAAATTGACTGGATACCCCTGGCAGTCGGTTCGATAAGGCCAACACAGGGGCGAACCCTGGCAGTCATGCAGGTATCCGGTGGCTCTCAATCATTTAACGCAGTGAACCAGATGAGGGTACTCGGTCGGTGGATGCGAATGATCACAATTCCAAACCAGTCGTCTGTTGCCAAAGCCTATCAGGAATTTGACGAGCAGGGCCGCATGAAACCTTCCGCCTACTATGATCGCGTAGTAGATGTCATTGAGGAGCTTGTGAAATTTACACTGATCAGCCGCGATGCGTCTTCCTATCTTACGGACCGTTACAGCGAACGTAAGGAAAAGGCAGCGGTGCTGGAAGAACGCATGAGCTTGAAATCCATTTGATACATCGGACAACAAAAAAGGCGGGTCAAAACCCGCCTTTTCCGTAATTGTGAGGGGATGACTTCTTAGAAGTCCATACCGCCCATGCCGCCCATTCCGCCACCTGGCATCTGTGGTGCGCCGCCATTGTCCTTCTTAGGAGCTTCGGCGATCATGGCTTCTGTTGTTACGAGAAGACCAGCAACGGATGCTGCATCCTGCAAAGCAGTACGAACAACCTTGACCGGATCAACAATACCGAGAGCGATCAGATCGCCATATTCACCGTTGGCTGCATTGTAGCCGTAGGTGTCTTTCTTGTTGTCGAGGATCTTGCCGATGACGATAGAAGCTTCATCACCTGCGTTTGTTGCGATCTGGCGAGCCGGAGCCTGCAGAGCACGACGAACGATGTTGATGCCTGCGTCCTGGTCAGAGTTTGCACCCTTGAGCGTCAGGTTTGCAGAAGCGCGGAGAAGAGCAACACCACCGCCAGGAACGATACCTTCTTCAACAGCAGCGCGAGTTGCGTTGAGAGCGTCGTCGACGCGGTCCTTCTTTTCCTTCACTTCAACTTCAGTTGCACCGCCAACGCGGATGACTGCAACACCGCCAGCGAGCTTGGCAAGACGTTCCTGCAGCTTCTCACGATCGTAGTCGGAAGTTGTTTCGTCGATCTGCTGCTTGATCTGGCCGACTCGGGCGTTGATTTCGCCCTTCTTGCCATGACCGTCAACGATCGTGGTGTTTTCCTTGGTGATCGACACCTTCTTGGCGCGGCCGAGCATGTCGAGCGTAACGCTTTCGAGCTTGATGCCGAGGTCTTCGGAAATAACCTGACCACCGGTGAGGATAGCGATGTCTTCCAGCATTGCCTTGCGGCGATCGCCGAAGCCAGGAGCCTTGACAGCAGCAATCTTCAGGCCGCCGCGCAGCTTGTTGACAACGAGCGTAGCAAGAGCTTCGCCTTCTACGTCTTCAGAAATGATGACGAGTGGCTTGGAAGTCTGAACAACGGCTTCGAGAACAGGCAGAAGGGCCTGAAGGTTCGAAAGCTTCTTCTCGTGAAGAAGGATGTAGGCGTCTTCGAGATCAGCAACCATCTTTTCAGGGTTGGTCACGAAATATGGCGACAGGTAGCCGCGGTCGAACTGCATGCCTTCAACGACTTCGAGTTCGGTGTCAGCGGTCTTGGCTTCTTCAACGGTGATAACACCTTCGTTACCGACCTTCTGCATTGCCTTGGCAATCATTTCACCGATTTCAGTCTCGCCATTGGCAGAGATCGTGCCAACCTGCGCAACTTCTTCGGAAGTCTTGATCTTCTTGGCGCTCTTGCCGAGCTGCTTGACAACTTCAGCAACAGCAAGATCGATACCGCGCTTCAGGTCCATTGGGTTCATGCCGGCAGCAACAGCTTTGCCACCTTCCTGAACAATAGCCTGGGCCAAAACAGTAGCAGTCGTGGTGCCGTCACCAGCAATGTCGTTCGTCTTCGAAGCGACTTCACGGACCATCTGTGCGCCCATGTTTTCGAACTTGTCTTCAAGTTCGATTTCCTTGGCAACAGTCACGCCGTCCTTGGTGATGCGCGGAGCGCCGAAGGACTTGTCGATAACAACGTTACGGCCTTTCGGGCCGAGCGTTACCTTGACAGCATCTGCAAGGATGTTAACGCCGCGCAGCATGCGCTCACGCGCGTCGCGGCCGAATTTTACTTCTTTAGAAGCCATTTTATCTCTCCTGGGATTTAACCCGGTTTGATCGAAATATTATTGGGTGACGGTGATTAGCCGAGGATGCCGAGAATGTCGGATTCCTTCATGATCAGCAGGTCTTCGCCGCCGATCTTGACTTCCGTACCGGACCACTTGCCGAACAGGACGCGATCGCCTGCCTTGACATCGAGTGGTACGAGCTTGCCAGCTTCGTCACGAGCGCCTGTGCCTACGGAGACGATTTCGCCTTCCTGTGGCTTTTCCTTGGCAGTATCCGGAATGATGATGCCGCCTGCAGTCTTTGCTTCCGATTCAACGCGGCGTACAACGACGCGGTCGTGAAGCGGGCGGAACTTGGTCTTGGCCATGGTTAGAACCCTTGATGGTTGGTGTCAAAACGGTTTCGCAAACAGCTTAGCCATTCGCTTTATTAGCACTCGCTATCAGTGAGTGCTAACTGGAGCTGGAGATAGTGGGAGGGGTCGGAAGAGTCAAGGGAAGGCTTGGTGAAAACTTTCTCGCAGACCTCAAAAAAATTAGTGGTGTCAAAGCAAAATTGTCGCCGTTTCACATGCTTGCATGAAAATATGATGGGAGGATGTCAATGCGGGAGTATTCCACAACTACGCCGCAACATCCTGATCGCTCTCCAGTGCCGGCAAGTGAGCCTCGCCCCACGCTTTCAGGGAGTTGATAACCGGCTCCAGACTACGGCCACGCTCCGACAAAGAATATTCTACTTTGGGCGGGACCTGCGCATAGACTTTACGAACGATCAGCCCATCCGCTTCCAACTCACGAAGTTGGTTGGTCAGCATGCGCTGAGTGACATTATTCATTTTGCGGCGGATTTCATTGAAGCGCAGCGTCCCGGTCATCAACTGATAAAGGATCACGCCTTTCCACTTACCATCGATCAGATCAAGAACACGCTCGACCCTGCAACCGGGAGAGGCATTTGGTTTGGGGTGTCGAATACGAGCCATTACAGTATCCTTTTTGACACTATATACAGAAAATGTGCGTTCTTGCACATTTAAACCTTTGCGCGCAAATAGGCCAGACCTCATTCAATACGGAGCAAAACAATGCGTGCAGTTGCCTATTTCGAACCACAGGCCGTTACGGCAGAAAATTCGCTCGTCGATGTCGACTTGCCCAAGCCTGAGGCGACAGGCCGGGATATTCTGGTGGAGGTAAAGGCTGTTTCGGTTAATCCCGTCGATACCAAGATTCGCAAGGGTGTGAAACCGGATGAGGGCTCGGCAAAAGTGCTAGGCTGGGATGCCGCGGGCATCGTTGCTGCTGTCGGGCCTGACGTAACCTTCTTTAAATCGGGTGATGAAGTATTCTATGCTGGAGCCGTGGATCGGTCAGGTACCAATGCTGAATTTCATCTCGTCGATGAGCGAATCGTCGGAAAAAAGCCAGCTTCGCTGGATTTCGCTTCCGCAGCGGCTTTGCCACTGACCTCGATTACGGCATGGGAAACGCTCTTTGATCGGCTTGATGTAAAGTCGCCGGTAGCCGGCGGAGCTAACGCGATTCTTATTGTCGGTGGAGCTGGCGGCGTCGGCTCGATTGCCGTGCAGCTTGCGAGACAGTTAACTGACCTCACGGTCATCGCCACAGCCTCGCGTCCCGAAACTCAAGAGTGGGTTCGCGATCTTGGAGCGCATCACGTTTTGGACCACTCCAAACCACTTGCGGCGCAAGTCGCTGCGCTTGGCATTGATGCGCCGGCCTTTGTGTTCTCGACGACCAATACTATCGATCATTTGAGCGAACTTGTGGAATTGATTGCACCACAAGGCCGGTTTGCTCTGATTGATGACCCGAAATCGCTTGATGCGGTCGTGTTCAAACGAAAGAGCATTTCGCTTCATTGGGAGATGATGTTCACCCGGTCATTGTTCAAAACAGCGGATATGGATGCACAGCATCGCTTGCTCAATGAAGTGTCAGCGCTTGTGGACAAGGGAACAATCAGAACCACCTTCAGCGATGATTTCGGACCTATTAATGCCGCTAATCTCAAAAGAGCGCACGCTTTGATTGAGAGTGGCACTGCCAAAGGCAAAATCGTCTTGTCGGGTTTCTAGCCCGGCAGGTCAGTCCTCACCATGATCCTCGCAAACATGGTGAGCCATATCGACGAGCATGTCGCTGACATGCTTGTCAGCCAACTCGTAGAAGATCTGCTTTGCCTGCCGGTTGCCACGCACCAGCCGCGCGCCGCGCAGCAAGCGCAAATGATGGCTGACCAGTGACTGGGATATATCCAGACTTGCCGCGATATCGCCAACCGAGCGGGGAGCATCAAGACAGAAGAACAGGATTCGTAGCCGCGTCGGGTCGCCCAGCAGTTTGAAAGTTTCTGCCAGAATAGTCGTATCGAGTTGGGATGGTACCGATACCGTGCTCAATGTTTGTGACCCTCATGGCTGTGGTCGTGTGCCGCGTGTTCATGATCACCATGACCGGTGTGATCATGTTCCGCGTGATCATGCTCATCGGAAGTCTCGGTGCCGAGGCAGCAATCAACAACAGAATCAGCAAAGTCGATGGCAATAGTTGAGTGCTCGATTTCAAACTTTTTAACCAGCTCCGCTTCTACAGCCTTTACTAGCAGACGAGGATCAGCCCCATCTTTGGGACGGACATGAAGCGTAGCCAAAGCTTTGCCCGAGGTAATCATCCAAACATGGACGTGACGTACACCGGCCAGATTGGGGATTGTTTTCATAAGGTGCTGCTCAATTTCTTCCGGTGCAGCATTTTCCGGTGCACCCTCAAGCAATATGTGAAGTGAATTGCGCAAAAGCGCCCAGGCACTGCGCAGGATCAGCAAGCAAACGAGGACCGAAAGGATCGGATCGATTGGAGTCCAGCCGGTGTAGTAAATGACAATAGCGGCGCTTATGGCGGCAACCGAGCCGAGCAGGTCGCCAAGAACATGCAGGATCGCGCCTTTAATATTGACGTGGTCTTTATCGCCGCGTGTTAGAATCCAGAAGACGCCAATATTTATCAGCAGACCTATGGTTGCAACTATAAACATTGGACCTGCAAGCACTTCGCCAGGATTGCGGAAGCGTTCAAAGGCTTCAATCGCGATCCAGACGAGGATAGCGAAAAGCGCAATCGCATTGATCAGACCGGCAATCACTTCAAATCGCAGATATCCGAAAGTACGGCGTTCATCGGCGGCACGTTTGCCGAAGCGGAAGGCCGCATAGGAGAGAGCCAAAGCTCCCGCGTCTGTCAGCATATGTCCAGCATCGGCAATCAAAGCCAATGAGCCCGACAAAACGCCGCCGATAACTTCCACAATCATGAACGTAAATGTGATCAGAAAAGCGATCAGAACCTTGCGCTGATTATCAGCAGTTATTTTGGGAGCATGATCATGTGCGTGATCGCCGTGGGAATGCGTCATGTGAACCTCATTTGACAACAAACATATCGATATCTATTCATATGTTTGTTGTCAACCTGCCCAAACAGCTTTTGGTTGCGATCCTGAGTGACACTTTTCGTGCAATCAGGTAAGCGGTGTTGCAACTGGATTACCGGCATGGAGAAAGATCGGCATGACCGACATGGTACACTTGGCAAGTCTTGACGGCTTGATCGATCGTTATGACGTGCTTCTTTGCGATGTTTGGGGTGTTTTGCATAATGGTGTTGATTCTTTTGCTGCCGCATCAAAAGCATTGGCCCGCGCTCGAACTGCAGGCCTGACTGTGATTCTGATAACCAATGCACCGCGGCGCTTTGATAGCGTGGCCGCGCAAATTCATGAGCTTGGTGTACCTGAAAATGCCTATGATCGCATCGTTACATCGGGAGACGTTACACGTGAATTGATCCGCAATGCACCGCGCCGTGTGTTTCACCTCGGGCCGGAGCGCGATGAAACGCTCTATGAAGGGCTGGACGTTGATCTGGTAGAAGAACGCGAGGCCGATGTCGTTGTGTGTACCGGGTACTTTGATGACGAGACGGAAACGCCAGCTGATTACGCTGAAATGTTGACGCGCTTTCGTTCACGTGATCTGCCGTTTATATGCGCCAATCCTGACATTGTCGTAGAGCGCGGTGACCGTCTGATCTGGTGTGCTGGTGCACTTGCCCGGGATTATGGCCAGCTTGGTGGTAGGACGTTGATTGCCGGCAAGCCACATCGCCCGATTTACGAAGCCTCGATTTCAGCGGCAGAAGAGGTTCGAGGCAAACCTGTTGACCTCAGCCGTGTCATAGCCATCGGCGATGGTATGTTGACAGACGTCAAAGGAGCCGACCTTTTTGGTATCGATGTACTTTACATTTCCGGGGGCATTCACGCAGGAGACTACGTCGATGGGGGTGTGCACGACGTCGAAAAACTGTTGGCCTTCTTGAAAAAACACGGGAGTAATCCCGTTGCTACCATGCCTGCTTTGGCCTGAGGACAAGGTTCATGACAATTCTGCGTTTGAGCGACCCTTCGCAGTTGCCCCTTAACTTGAGGGGCGCTGTTGTTGCCATAGGCAATTTTGACGGCGTTCATCGCGGCCATCAGGCTGTTCTGGGGCGGGCTCTCGAAGCTGCGCAAGCGGCAGGAAAGCCCTCACTGGTATTGACGTTCGAGCCGCATCCCCGGAGCGTTTTTGTACCGGACCAACCCGTGGACAGGCTGACACCGGCTGCGGAAAAAGCCAGCATTCTTGAGGCTCTGGGTTTCGACGCGGTGGTTGAATGCCATTTCACCCGCGAGTTCTCGCAATTGACCGCGGATGATTTCGTGGATCAAATTCTGGTCGGAGCACTGGGCGCTAGCCGCATTGTCACGGGTTTTGATTTCCATTTCGGGAAGAATCGCCAGGGCGGCCCCGCTTTCCTGATGGAAGCTGGTGAAAAGCGCGGCTTTCACGTTACGCTGGTTGATGCATTTCGGGATGAAGGCGGGCAGGCGGTTTCATCGAGCCGTATCCGTTCGCTGTTCGGAGATGGTGAAGTTGTGGAAGCGGCCGGACTTTTGGGGTATCGCCATCGTATTCGTGCCGAAGT
The DNA here is from genome assembly GCF_000282595.1 of Phyllobacterium sp. YR531. GTDB lineage: Bacteria > Pseudomonadota > Alphaproteobacteria > Rhizobiales > Rhizobiaceae > Phyllobacterium. The sequence goes on along the minus strand of NZ_AKIZ01000019.1, from coordinate 145,442 downwards.
GGTACATGGCAAGCAGCTTGGCCGGACGATTGGCTTTCCCACTGCCAATATGGTTTTGCCGCCTGAAACCCATTTGAAACATGGTATTTATGCCGTCCGTTTCCGGCGCGGGGATGGCACTCTTTACGACGGGGTTGCAAGTTTTGGCCGCAGGCCGACGGTCGATACTGATGGAGAGCCATTGCTGGAAACCTATGTCTTTGATTTCTCCGGCGACCTTTATGGAGAAACCTGCGCAGTATCGTTTTTCGCCTATCTTCGCGGCGAAGAAAAATTTGATGGCCTCGAACCAATGATGCTGCAGATCAGAAAAGATGAAGAAGAGGCGCGGGGGCTTTTGCAGGGCGTGAAGCCGCTCTCCCCACTCGACGACAGGATTAATTTTGTCTGAAATGGCAAATTGTTTACCATAAGAATAAATCCAATTTTATCTATCATTCCGTAGCTTGGCCCGGAATTGCCGTCTCCCAAGGCAAATTTCGGAGTTTGATATGTCTATACGTTTAATTGGCGCCCTTGCCGGCGCAGTCTTTTTCGCGTCTCCCGCAATAGTTCTTGCTGATGAATATTATAGTGACCCTGAAACAACGACCAGTAGCCCAAGAGGCGATCACTGGTGGTCTGGAGACTGGTATTTAACATTGGGCGCAAAGGGCTTTGTCGCTCCGCGCTATGATGGAGCAAGTGACTACCGTCTGCTTGCCGCGCCAGTTATATCGCTTGGCCGCGCCGGAAAAAGCGAGAAGTTCTCCTCTCTCAATGACAATGCCTCCATAGGTTTTGTTGACACAGGCGTGTTTCGCGCAGGTTTGACAGGCAAACTGGTCTCCGGTCGTGACGATGATGATTCCCGTGATTTGAAGGGATTACACGATACCGATTGGGGCGTTGAGGTCGGTGGTTTTGCTGAGTTCTATCCCACAGACAATATTCGCGGCCGTGTTGAAGTGCGTCGCGGTATTGGTGCGCATGATGGCGTTGTTGCGGATTTTGCCGTTGACGCCTTCACCGATATCACGCCAACTATTCGTGTATCGGCCGGTCCACGCGCAACAGTAGCGACCAAGGATTACTTCCGAGAATATTACGGTGTTAACCCTGCCGAGTCCGCTGCATCGGGTCTGAAGGAATACAGGCCCGGAGGTGGCTTGAAGTCACTCGGCATAGGCGGGCAGATCACCTGGAAAACGACCGATAAGATCACCACAAGCGCCTATGCGGAGTATAGCCGTTTGATGGGACCGGCTGCGGACTCAAGTCTTGTCAAAGAGCGTGGATCGGCCAATCAAGCAACCTTTGGCCTCCAAGCAACCTATCGCTTCGACTTTTCACTTTAATATTTACGGCGTTCCAGTTTCACCTGCATGAATACGGCGAAGTCATGCTTTGCCGTATTCTCACCATTTTGTGCAAGCGTGCCGAGTGAACTATTCAAGTATACTGACATATATTACCAGCAGTTTGCTTGGTTTTTCGACCCTTCATACCAGCTTTCAGGTCTCCAAAATTAAACCTCATTCAATTCTGAAGAATGTTTGATCACTTTTTGGAGAGATATGATGTTCAGATTGTCTCGTGCTTTGATCTTGGGTCTTTCCAGCTGTCTTGCAACTATCTCCTATAGTCCTGGCGCTTTTTCCAGCCCCAACCGCCCGCAAATAGAAATTGCCTTTGTCCTCGACACTACGGGGTCCATGGCGGATTTGATTGACGGTGCGAAGCGTAAAATCTGGTCAATTGCCAACACGATTATTGATGTGAACCTCGACGCGGACATCCGCATGGCTTTGATTGCTTACCGGGATCAGGGCGACGCCTACGTGCTTAAAACATTCGATATGAGTTCGGATGTTCAAGGTCTTTATGGCAACCTCATTAAACTGACTGCGGATGGAGGTGGCGATACACCGGAATCAGTCAACGAAGCACTCGACACGTCTGTTCGTAAAATCAAATGGAGCAAAGACGATAACACCAAGAAAATTGTATTCTTGGTTGGGGATGCGCCACCACATATGGATTACGATAATGCGCCGAAATATCCCGATGTGTTGAAGCGCGCGAAGCAGGATGACATTACGGTCAATGCGATTCAGGCAGGCGACGATCCGGATACTACCAAGGTCTGGCGTGAAATAGCTCAACTTGGCCATGGTCGATACATGGCGATTCCCCAAGATGGGGGGCGCATTACAATCATCGAAACCCCGTTCGATAATCAAATCATTATCCTGCAGCAGAAAATCGACAAAACGGTCATTCCTTATGGCGATCGCGCGGCACAAGAGAATATCCGATCCAAAATGGAGACCAAGGCGATGGCTCCAGCCTCTGTTCAGGTAGATAACTCACGCTATTACTCAAAGAAAGCTGGTGCCAAGGAAGTTGTTACTGGTGGCGGCGACCTTTTGACTGACGTCAAAAATGGGTCAACGAAGCTCGACTCCGTCGATGAAAATGAGCTGCCAAAGGAATTGCGTGGAAAATCCAAGGCGGAACTTCAGTCTTACATCGACAAACAGTCGGCTGAACGCGGCGCGATGGAAGGGGACATGACGGATCTGGTCAGGAAGCGTGACCGCTATCTTGCCGAAAAAACAAAGATTACCGGGAAAACCGATAAAAACTCGTTCGATAATGTCGTGGAAGAAACATTGCGCGAGCAATTGAAATAGAGCCTCGCCAGCGGCTCGTATCGCCCTTAACGAAGTTTATTGCGTCTGCCCCTTTATTCTCGCGAGCGTGATTGCTAAAAGCGCGATCATGAAAACCGTTTGCGGGACTTTTCCCAAGTCCACACCGATTCAGACCATACGAATTACTGGCCCGGCCTTCACCTAATCCTGAAGCTTTATGCTTCGCGGTGTTGAAGGTCCGGGCGGCGCCTTTGCGCTTTATTCTCGATTTCTTCAAATCCTTGCTCGCAGCGATACCGCGCGGGCCCAAGAAAAGCCAAGAACAATGAACGATACGTCCAAGCCGATCGACTATTCGAAAACCCTTTATCTGCCACAGACTGATTTTCCGATGCGTGCTGGCCTGCCAGCCAAGGAGCCGGAATTTGTCCAGCGTTGGCAGGATATGGATCTTTACCGCAAGTTGCGTGAGGATGGTAAGGACCGTCCGCTTTATGTGCTGCATGACGGTCCTCCCTATGCCAATGGCAATATCCATATCGGCCATGCGCTGAACAAGATCCTCAAGGATGTCATCACGCGTTCCTTCCAGATGCGCGGGTATAACTCCAACTACGTTCCAGGGTGGGACTGCCATGGTCTGCCCATCGAATGGAAGATCGAAGAGCAATATCGCGCCAAGGGCAAAGACAAGGATCAGGTGCCGATCAATGAGTTTCGCAAGGAATGCCGTGAATTCGCAGCGAACTGGATCAAGGTTCAATCGGTAGAGTTCAAGCGGCTCGGTATCGAAGGCGATTTTGAGAATCCTTATACGACTATGGCTTTCCACGCCGAAAGCAGGATCGCTGGGGAGCTGCTGAAGTTTGCCATGTCGGATCAGCTCTATCGCGGCTCCAAGCCCGTCATGTGGTCCGTGGTCGAACGCACTGCTTTGGCTGAAGCCGAGGTCGAATATGCGGACGTCGAGAGCGATACAATCTGGGTAAAGTTCCCTGTAACGACAGGCCCAGAAGACCTGCTGTCAGCTTCTGTCGTCATCTGGACGACAACCCCTTGGACCATCCCGGGAAATCGCGCAGTCAATTATTCGCCGCGCGTCGCCTATGGACTCTACAAGGTTGAAACGGCAGAAAATGATTTTGGTCCGCGCCCCGGTGAGCTGTTAATTTTTGCCGATGCCTTGGCTGATGACTCTGCGACAAAAGCAAAACTGACATTCAAGCGCATCAGGACTGTATCTGCTGATGAATTTACGAGTGCCATCCTTGCTCACCCTTTCAAGGGCTATGGCGGGGGTTATGAATTTGTAGTGCCGATGCTTGCCGGCGATCATGTCACTGACGATGCCGGTACAGGTTTCGTGCACACTGCTCCCGGTCACGGCCGTGAGGATTTTGACGCATGGATGGATGCGCGCAGCGATCTTGAAGCCCGCGGCATTTCTCCAGCGATCCCGTTTACTGTTGACGATGCAGGCTATTACACCAAGGATGCTCCGGGTTTTGGCCCTGATCGCGACGGCGGCCCAGCGCGTGTAATCGACGATAATGGCAAGAAGGGCGATGCCAACAAAGCCGTGATCGAAGAGCTGATCAATCGCGGCATGTTGTTTGCCCGTGGCCGCATCAAGCACTCTTATCCGCATTCGTGGCGTTCAAAAAAGCCGGTCATTTTCCGCAACACGCCGCAATGGTTCGTCTATATGGATAAGGACCTCGGTGATCAAACCACATTAAGATCGCGAGCCCTTGCTGCCATCGATGAAACCCGTTTCGTTCCGGCTGGTGGACAAAACCGCCTCCGTGCGATGATCGAGGATCGTCCCGATTGGGTTCTGTCGCGTCAGCGTGCATGGGGCGTACCTATCTGCGTGTTTGCCGATGAAGATGGCAATGTACTCAAGGACGATGCCGTTAACGCACGTATCCTTGAAGCTTTTGAACAAGAAGGCGCCGACGCGTGGTTTGCGGAAGGTGCGCGTGAGCGTTTCCTTGGTGAGAAAGCCAACGAGCCTTGGACGCAGGTGCGCGATATTCTTGATGTCTGGTTTGATTCAGGCTCGACGCATGTTTTTACACTTGAGGATCGTCCTGATCTGAAATGGCCTGCAGATGTTTATCTGGAAGGTTCCGACCAGCATCGTGGCTGGTTCCACTCATCGCTGCTTGAAAGCTGCGGTACACGTGGCCGAGCGCCCTATAACACTCTCGTCACCCATGGCTTCACCATGGATGAAGAGGGACGTAAAATGTCCAAGTCGCTGGGTAACACGGTCACACCTCAAGACGTGATCAAGGATTCCGGCGCGGATATTCTGCGCCTTTGGGTCATGACCACAGATTATTGGGAAGATCAGCGTCTGGGCAAAAACATCATCCAGACAAATATCGATGCCTATCGCAAGCTCCGAAATACTATCCGCTGGATGCTGGGAACTTTGGCGCATGACGAAGGCGACGAAGTTGCCTATGCGGATATGCCGGAACTTGAACAGTTGATGTTGCATCGCTTGGCTGAGCTGGATGAGCTTGTACGATCGGGCTACGATACATTCGAGTTCAAACGCATAACCCGCGCATTGATCGATTTCCTCAATGTGGAATTGTCAGCGTTCTATTTCGACATTCGAAAGGATGCGCTTTATTGCGATGCGCCTTCAAGCATCAAACGGAAAGCGTCACTGCAGGTTGTAAGGCATTTGTTCGATCGCGTTGTTACGTGGTTGGCTCCAATGCTGCCGTTCACAACGGAAGAGGCATGGCTCGATCTGCATAAGGATGCCGTGTCTGTTCACCTTGAACAGTTCAGGGATACGTCGAAAGAATGGAAAAATGATGCACTGGCCGCAAAGTGGCGGAAAGTGCGCGATGTACGCCGCGTCGTCACCGGTGCATTGGAATTGGAACGCGCCAAGAAAACCTTGGGTTCATCGCTTGAAGCTGCCCCACTGGTTTTCATCAACGATCCCGAGTTGCTTGCTGCCGTGAAAGACCTTGATATGGCTGAAATCTGCATCACAAGTGCAATAGCCATTAAAGACGGATCAGCACCGGGAGAAGCATTTGTCGCTGATGATGTCAAAGGCGTTGCTGTCGTGTCGGAACGGGCAACCGGTACAAAGTGCGCTCGCTCATGGCGGTACACCCATGACGTTGGGTCGGATAGTGCTTATCCAGATGTATCGGCACGGGATGCAGCAGCGCTGCATGAATTGGCAAAGCTCGGAAAGCTTGCCTGAATGAAAACTGCGGATTACCCCTTGCGGTAGTCCGCAGTTATTAACAAAAAAGAGCCTCGGCTTGCTTAATGCCATGGGCCTCATGTAAAAGGCTGCCATTGAGTTGCCTGAATTTAGAGGCAGGGCATAGATCAAGCGGATTTTTTGGCGGGCATCAGTGCTCAGGCTTGGGTGGAAGTGGCGAGTATGAATTTGAACGGACGCATTACGGTTCTAAGTGCATTGTTTGCATCACTGGCAATTGCCGGCTGTGCATCATCGCCCACCTATGGCACAGACAAGACGTCAGGCGCGCAATTGCTAGATGACGTATCCAACATCGCGTCTTTCAGTAAAAAGAAGAATACCATCGCCTACAATCCAAGGCCCGAACTTGTGCGGCCGGCTACTGGCGCAGCAGAAGGCTCGCAATTGCCGCAACCGCAGAATAATGCCGTAGCGGAAAATAGTGCAAATTGGCCGGAATCACCGGAGCAGCGTCGCAAGCGAATTCGCGATACTGCAACCGCCAACCAGAACAATCCGAACTTTGTACCGGAAGTCGAAAACGACATTCCTGCGGTCTCCAAATCATCACATTGGGCGGATTATGGCCCCAATAACGACAAAGCACCGCGCGTCGTGCCCGCAGGTGCACCTCAAGCTGCGCAAAGCAGCGAATTCCGTGCGCGTAAGCTTGCGTCAACTGCAGGCTCGCCGACAACACGCAGATATCTGAGCGAGCCGCCACTCGAATATCGCGCTCCAGCACCGACTGCCGCTACCGACGATCTTGGCAAGGATGAAGTCAAGAAGGAACGTGAACGCAAGGCTGCCGCCAAGAAAGAAAAAGGCTTCAGTTTCAAAAACCTGATTCCCTGGAACTGATTTCAAAGATCTTGATCCCTTACTTGTTGTAATGGTTGCACTTTAGAGTGCAATCGACGAAGCTTTGTGCCAAAATTTGGAACAGAAATATCTGAGCTTCGTTGTTCCACTTCAAAGGGTACGTCTTTACGTTAGTCGAGGGTTTTCCAATTGTTCATTTTCAGATTGGCCGGGCGGATTGTCCTCGTCCTCATTTCGATTCTATTCTTTATTTGGGGCGCTTTTGCCCTTTGGTATCAGCTTCCTTTCGGTATTTCAGGCGTAATTGGTTGCCTTGCAGTCTGGACTGCAATTGCCTTCTCCGTATTGTGGCTAGAGGTCAAAGGCAGATCGTTTCGCGCGTTGATTGTGCTCGTACCGGTAATGGCTGGTTTATTTTATTGGTGGGCCACGATTACTCCATCGCTGACCCGCATCTGGGCCGATGATGTTGCACAGACTGTTACTGGCCAACTGAATGGCAATCAGGTTGTGCTATCCAATGTGCGGAATTTCGAGTGGCGGACACGGGAAGACTTTACCCCTCGATGGGAAGTGCGCGCTTACGACATGGAGGACCTCGCGTCAGTCGATGTGTTCCTGTCTTACTGGTCCAATCCAGCGATTGCACACACGCTTGTCAGCTTTGGCTTCAACGATGGTCAGCATGTCGTTTTCTCCGCCGAGATAAGGAAGGAGCGGCACGAAGAGTTTGCGGAGATCGGCGGCTTTTTCAAGGAATTCGAGCTTGGAATGATCGCGGCTGATGAACGGGATATTGTTCGGCTTAGAACCAACATCCGCAAAGAGGATGTATATCGCTATCGTATCAATATGAAACCTGAAATGCGTCAGGCATTGTTCCTGTCATATGTCGATAACGCCAATCATCTGGCTGAAAAAGCCAGCTTCTACAACACGGTGACCGCCAATTGCACTACGGTCATTTTTGATATGATGCGGGCGATCACTCCGGATATTCCTATTGATTATCGTGTTCTTCTTTCCGGTTATCTGCCGGGCTATCTTTACGATCATGGTGCCATCGATAATCAAAAGCCCTTGGAAGAGGTCATAAACGCTGCCCTGATCAACCAACGCGCGTTAAACGCAGATACAGCCTCGGATTTCTCGGTAAGAATACGTAGCGATAATTAGAGTCGCTTGGCCCGGAAAAACTCTTTCAGCAAAGCTTCGGACTCTGCTTCGCCAAAACCCGAATAAACTTCGGGTGCATGGTGACAGGTGGGCTGAGAAAAGAAGCGAGCACCGTTTTCCACACCGCCACCCTTAATGTCTTGGGCACCATAATAGAGACGCCGAATGCGCGCAAAAGAGATTGCGGCAGCGCACATAGTGCAGGGCTCAAGCGTGACGTAGAGGTCGCATCCCGGCAGCCGCTCGTCCGCGAACGTCTGGCAGGCTTCTCGGATAACGAGAATTTCCGCGTGGGCGGTAGGGTCATTAAGCTCCCGTGTTCGGTTGCCCGCGGCCGAAATAATCGCTCCGTCTTTTACCAGAACAGCGCCAATTGGCACTTCGCCCCGCGCCGCCGCTGCATGGGCTTGTGCCAAAGCTATGCTCATCGGATCAATTTTTTGGGTCACAGGCGGCTCATTATCCAGAATTTACTCGCAAGCACACTCCATAGCTGGTAGTGAGCCCTGCTGAAAGGCAAACATTCCATGACAAGTTCAAATGACGACGGCAAGGGCGGCAAACGCCCCTTTGAAAAGCGCAGCTTCGACAAGCGCGGCAATGACGGCCCCAAGGGGCCACGCAAATTTGATGGCGCTGCTCCAGCAAAGCGCTCTTTCGAAGCGCGCAAAGAAGAAGCACAGCCGGAAGAGGGCGAGCGTATAGCCAAACGTCTGGCACGGGCTGGTATTGCTTCCCGCCGCGAAGCCGAAACAATGATTGCGGCTGGCCGGGTCTCCGTCAATGGCAAGCGCCTGACAACACCAGCGATCAACGTGGTACGAAGTGATCGTATCGAGGTTGACGGCAAGCCGTTACCCGAGAAAGAACGTACGCGTCTGTGGCTTTATCATAAGCCAGCTGGCCTTGTGACCACCAATCGCGATCCAGAAGGGCGTCAAACCGTTTTCGAATCCTTGCCGAAGGATATGCCACGCGTTTTGTCTGTTGGCCGCCTTGACATAAACACTGAAGGCCTGCTGCTGCTGACGAATGATGGTGGTCTGTCCCGCGCTTTGGAATTGCCTTCAACCGGTTGGCTGCGCCGTTACCGTGTTCGTGCGCATGGAAGTATCACGCAGGAAAAGCTCGATACATTAAAAGACGGTATTGCTGTCGATGGTGTGTTCTACGGTGCGATCGAGGCACATTTGGAACGCGAGCAGGGCTCGAATGTCTGGATCATGATGGGGTTGCGCGAAGGCAAGAACCGCGAAGTCAAAAACGTTCTCGGTGCATTGGGCCTGTCAGTAAATCGGCTCATTCGAATTTCCTATGGCCCATTCCAGCTGAGTGATTTACCGGAAGGCTCCGTTCGCGAAATGAACGGCCGTACACTGCGCGATCAGCTGGGTGAACGTCTGATTGAAGAATCCGGTGCCGATTTCGATGCTCCGATCATCAATGTATTTTCCAATGAAGCGGTCAAAGGCGAGGCAGTGCAGCAGCCAAGCGAGCGTCCGGCTCCTGCTCAACGCTCGGAGTGGATTTCCAGTGCACCGGTAGAAAAACGGCGCGCGCCCCGCAAATCCAAGGATGAGCAACGCGAAGAAAATCTGTCCCGCTGGACGACTGATCGTACTGATCGCCCGGCTACGCCGCGGACAGGTCGTGATGAACGACCTGTCCGGGCGGGCAGGGATGAACGACCAACTCGTCCAGCACGCGATGGCGACCAGAAGCCTCGCGGGATAAACTCAAAAGCTGACCGGGAACGCAAGGAAGACGAAGCCATGGCTCCCCGCAGTTCGCGTTCTGCGAATGTGTGGATGGCTCCAGGTGCTCGACCCATGGGTAAGGCAAGGGCGAAAGCCGTTGAGGCCCGCGAAGCACGTGGACGGTCTGACAGTGCTGACAGGCCGAAGCGGACATTTAGTGACCGTCCAGCTTCTTCGGATCGTCCGCGCGAAGATCGTGAAAGATCAAGCGGACCTCGTACGCCCGGTGGTTATTCCGGCGACAAGCCACGCAGCTATTCTCCGCGACCACCACGCGAGGGCGGAGATAATGCTGAACGTCCAAAACGTTCATTCGGCTCGGATCGGCCGGAAGGCTCGCGGAACGCGCCGCGCCCGCCGCGGGTTGGCAAGCGTGAGCGTGCGGAGTTGAAGGAGCGTGAAGCCCGCGGTGATGCGCCTGCGCAGAGCGACCGTCCAAATCGTGGCGAACGCCCTTACGGCGCGAGTGGTAAGCCGACGCGCGCGCCGGGCAGGCAAGATGGCCGCAGTAGTGGCGATCGTCCTTATGGGGGTCCGAAAGGTGCACCTCGCAGTGGCCCCTCCGGTGGAAGTAGACCGCCACGTGGCGGCAAGCCTAAAGGCTAAGGTCTCCTATGCGGATTGTAGGCGGAAAATTTCGCGGACGCAGCTTGGCGACGCCAGAAACAAACGCGATCCGGCCGACGACTGACCGGACGCGTGAAAGCCTGTTCAATATACTGGTCCATAATTATCCGGAGAAGTTCGAGTCCACGCGGGTGCTCGACCTGTTTGCCGGTACTGGCGCTTTGGGCCTTGAGGCAATGTCCCGCGGTGCGCGTTACGGAATCTTTATAGAAGAGTCTGCGCAAGGGCGCGGGCTCATACGTACAAACATCGAAGCATTTGGACTTATGGGCGCTACCAAAGTTTTTAGCCGCGATGCGACAAAGCTTGGCGATGCGGGCAATGTTGAACCCTTCGATCTGGTGTTTGCCGACCCGCCCTATGGCAGAGGGTTGGGCGAAATTGCTTTTAAAGCCGCATTGGACGGTGGATGGCTCAAGCCGGATTCACTTCTTATTCTCGAAGAAGAAGCCGAGGCAACTATTGAACTTGATCCCCGTTTTGAAATTGTTGAAGAGCGGCCCTATGGCGGCACCATTATAAGACTTGTCACATTGAAGTCGTAATGACTTGGGAAGTCGTAAGTCCATTATTGCAGCGATGTCTGTAAAACAGAATTGGATTGATTTGAATGCTTCTTGCTAAAGGCCGCACCTTTGCGGCATTTGTCTTGTCCGGCGTACTTGTCGCCTCGATTTCAACATTCCCAGTGCGTGCGGAAACAAAAGTGTCCGCAACCGAGGCGTCGCTCAAGACGGATGTTTCCTCGTTCCATTTGGATAATGGGTTGGAAGTTGTCGTCATTCCCGATCATCGTGCGCCTGTGGTTACGCACATGTTATGGTATCATGTCGGTTCTGCCGATGAAGCGCCGGGTAAATCCGGCATTGCACATTTTTTTGAGCATCTGATGTTCAAAGCAACCAAGACCTATCCGGCAGGTGAATTCTCGCGCAAAGTCGCTGAGATCGGTGGTCAGGAAAACGCATTCACATCCTACGATTACACGGCATTCTACCAGCAACTTGCTCCACAGGCGCTGGAAATGGCAATGACCTACGAAGCGGACCGCATGGAAAACCTCATTCTCAATGATGATGTGGTGAAGACGGAACGTGATGTAGTGCTGGAAGAGCGCCGTTCACGCGTGGACAGTAATCCTTCTTCACTGCTTTCTGAGGAAGTAAATGCCACGCTCTATCAGAACCATCCATATCGCATGCCGGTAATCGGTTGGCTGCACGAGATGGAGCAATTGAACCTGACAGACGCTTTAGCGTTCTATCAAAAATACTACACGCCAAATAATGCAACACTGGTTGTATCGGGTGATGTAGACAGCGCAACGGTCAAAGCTCTGGCAGAAAAGACGTATGGGAAAGTTCCACGCCGTGCCGAACCGGGAAAGCGTGAGCGCCCGCAGGAGCCTGAACAGAACACCAAGCGTACAGTTTCGCTGGCTGATCCCCGTGTTTCTCAACCAAGTTTCCAGAAAATGTGGCTTGCTCCATCCTATACAAACGCAAAGCCGGGCGAAGCTGAAGCACTCGACTTGTTAAGCGAGATTCTTGGTGGTTCGTCGCGCAGTCGTATTTATCAGAATCTGGTTGTCAAGGATGGCTCTGCTGCCAATGCCGGAGCCTATTATCAGGGTGCATCGCTCGATGATGGCAGTTTTGGTGTCTATGGTTCTCCCCGTGGTGATGCAACTTTGAAGGACGTCGAGAATGGTATCGACGCGCAGGTCTCTCGCATCATCAAGGACGGCGTGACTGAGGACGAACTGGAAAAAGCCAGAAATCGCTTCCTGAAAAGCGTTATCTTTGCTCGCGATAGTCAAACCGGCATGGCCCGTATCTATGGGTCGACCCTTTCTACAGGCCAGACGATCAAGGATATTGATGAATGGCCGGATCGGATCAAAGCCGTAAAAGTTCAGGATATTCAGGACGTGGCGAAACGATATCTGGTCGATAGCCGCTCCGTCACAAGTTATCTTATGCCGGAAGCTGGCTCGCCGGATCAAAAATCCGAACAGACTCAAAATACAGGCGAGCCCGATGCCGGAGCGCCAGCGCAGGGAGTTGTCCAATGACTGCATCAATCATGAAGCGGTTAGCCGCAACAATCTTGCTCGTTGTTGTTACCATAGCTCCTGCCTATGCCGTCGAGATCAAAGAGGTTGTCTCTCCGAAGGGAATTCGGGCCTGGCTGGTGCAGGATGACTTCGTTCCGCTCATTTCAATGCGCTTCTCATTCAAGGGTGGCTCATCCCAGGATCCGGCAGGTAAGGACGGGCTTGCAAATCTGATGACAGGCCTTTTCGATGAGGGGGCCGGTGATCTGGACTCAGAGGCCTTTCAACAGCAATTCGATGATGTTGGCGCGGAGATGAGCTTTAGCGCGGATGATGATGCGATATCGGGCACAGTCCGCATGCTTTCTGACAAACGTGACGCTGCTGTCGATCTGCTTGCGCTGGCAGTCAATAAGCCACGCTTCGATCAGGCCCCTATTGATCGCATCCGGCAGCAGGTGGTGGCGGGGATAAAGGCGTCCGAACGTGACCCCAATACCATTGCAGGCCGTAAATTTGCCGAAGCACTTTATGGTGACCACCCCTACGGCCGCCAATCCGAGGGGAAAGTCGAAACTCTGAACAGCATCAAATATGATGACCTTGCTGTTTTCCATAAGAGCAATTTTGCCAAAGATAATCTGATCGTAGGTGTAGTTGGTTCGATCAGCCCGGAGGATCTGGCCACTCTGTTGGACAAGGTTTTCGGTAATCTTCCAGAAAAGGCACAATTGAAAAAGATCAGCGAAGCCAAGCTTGGTTTTGATCAAACCACCCGTGTTGATTATGTTTTACCGCAAACCTCCATTTCCATGGTCTACCCAGGAGTTCGCCGGCAGGATCCGGATTTCTTCCCGGTTTTTATCATGAATCATATTCTTGGCGGCGGTACTTTCTCATCCCGCATTTATAATGAAGTCCGCGAAAAACGGGGCCTTGCCTATTCGGCAGGCTCAACTCTCGCCACCAAGGATCATATGTCCGCACTGATCATATCGACAGCTACACGGGCGGACCGGTCCAATGAGACATTGCAAATCCTCAAGGACGAAGTCGCACGTATGGCCAAGGATGGGCCGACCGAAGATGAGCTTGTTGAGGCTAAAAAGTATCTGGTGGGTTCATACGCCGTAAATAATCTGGACTCTTCCTCAGCCGTTGCCAGCACACTGGTAGGCTTGCAGGATCAAAAGCTTGGTCGTGATTATATCGACAAGCGTGCTGACCTTATCAACTCGGTAACCCTGGAGCAGGTTAAGGCCGCAGCGCAGAAGCTGCTTTTAACCAGCCCTGCGGTGTTGATTGTCGGACCGCCGCAATCTTGAGTATTACTCGGCGGGCGTAGGTACCGGTTTGGCGTCGATCTCTTCGTCCAAAACGGTATCGATGCGCTGCGCTTCCCGGGTCGGTTTGACGAGAGGTTCAGGGGTCACAGGCCTCGTCAGAAGCAGATCATTTCCTGCGGACAGGCCCTCTGCTGCCTGCAGGTGCAGCCGGTCCTCATCCCGTTGACGAATATCTTGCATGATTTCATAGGCAAGTTCTTCCGTTACGCCGAGTTCCTCAAGCGCACGCCTGCCGAACACCAGACCGGACTCAAAGGTTTCACGTAACTCATAGTGCACTCCGCGAGCCCGCAGCTTCAATGTATGCACACGGTCATAGGAGCGAACGAACAACTTGATATCCGGATATTCGGCTTGGATCATTTCAACGATCTGGTTGGTTGTTTCCTTTTTGTGCGTCGTGACTGCCACAATCTTTGCGCGTCTTATACCTGCCGCTTCAAGCACTTCCTTACGCGTACCATCACCAAAATAGATGCGGAATCCGAACTTGCTTGCAGCGCGTATGCGATCGGCTGATGCATCGATGACGGTCACGTCGCTGCCACCAGCCAGAAGTATTTGCGCTGCAATCTGACCATAACGCGAGAAGCCGATCATCATGACATCTGCTCCGGCACCATCAAAGTCTTCGTCAATCTCGTCTTTTTTGTTGTGGTCCACCAGAAAGCGGTTTCCAAGAGCAACCGACAGCGGCATGACTGCCATGGAGAGCGTTGTCACTGCCACGAGTTCGGAGGCGCTCGAATCGGTCATCAGACCCGCTGCCGCTGCTGCTGAAAACAGGACGAACCCGAATTCACCGCCTTGAGGCAAAAAGAACGCGACGCGGATCGCATCATTATGGTTGTTGCGGAACAGCCGAGCCAACACATAGACCACAAAAGCTTTGATTGCCATGAAGGCGGGCACTGCCAAAAGAATGGCCTGCCAATTCTGCAGGATGACATCCAGATCAAGCGAAAGCCCGACGGCCATGAAAAACAGGCCGAGAAATACGCCGCGAAAGGGTTCGATATCAGCTTCCAGCTCGTGCCGGTAGGACGATTCGGCCAGGAGAACCCCGGCGATGAAAGCGCCCATAGCCATTGAGAGACCGGCAAACTGCATCAACGTTGCTGCACCCAAAACCACGAACAGGGCGGCAGCAATCATGACCTCCCGCGCGCCAGTATTGGCGATAAAGCGAAAGAGCGGGTTGAGAAGGTAGCGTCCCACAGCGATGATTGCACCGACACATATGACGGCAATCAGAAACTTGCCCAGCGGATCTGCCTCGCGGGTCGCTGAGCCAGGTGCAAGAACAGGAATCATTGCCAGTAGCGGAACGATCGCCAAATCCTGAAACAGCAGAATTGCAAAAGATGTCTGGCCGTGCGGCATCGTAGTCTCGCCGCGCTCTTCGAGAATTTGCATTGCAAAGGCCGTGGAGGAGAGGGCAAGTCCAAAGCCTGTAATCAGTGCGGCCTGCCAGTTCATCAGAGACAGCGCAAGGATGAGGCCGGTCAACAGGCTACCCGTAATGATCACCTGTGCTGCGCCGAGACCAAAGATCGCATGGCGCAATGTCCAGAGGCGTGATGGCTTGAGTTCAAGACCGATGACAAACAACAGAAAGACAACGCCGAGTTCAGAAAAGTGGAGGACTTGTTCGCCGTCTGTGATGAGATTGGCCAGCGGCCCGATCAATAGCCCGGCGGCGAGATAACCCAGCACTGTTCCCAGCCCGAGACGTTTGAAAAGCGGAGCGGCAATGATCGCTCCTGCGAGGAGTGCAAGTGCCTGAAAGTAGAGGTTGCCGCTCTGTGAAAGCATGTGCTCGTAATCCGGACCTGAAAAAATGTTGCGTGTGTTTGCCTTGATAGACCCTGATTTGCACCATATAGGGTGGAGTACATCATCTGACTTTTGTCAGATAAGTCCTCGCATCCTATCATGCAATCAACCTTAGAGATGAATATGGTCGAGCCGGTAAATTCCCGCGAATTTGTAGACAATGCCACAGCGCTTGTAGAGGCCGCAAGGCGTGCGGGAGCAGATGCAGCAGATGCAGTCGTCATCCGTTCGCGCTCTACCGCTGTCAGCGTGCGTCTGGGAAAAGTAGAGTCGACAGAATCTTCCGAAAGCGATGAGTTTTCACTGCGGGTCTTCGTGGGACGCAAGATCGCAAGTATCTCCGCCAATGCGGGGTCTGATCCCAAAGTCCTGGCCGAGCGTGCCGTTGCAATGGCCAAGGTCTCACCGGACGATGCATATGAAGGGCTGGCGGCAAGGGACCAGCTCGTTCGCAATATTCGCGATCTTCAGCTTTATGATCCAACCAGTGTGGACGCGGCGCAATTGACCGAAGCTGCTCTCGCCGCGGAAGAAGCAGCGTTGGGCGTTGAGGGTGTAACCAATTCCGGGGGTGGCTCTGCTTCCGCCGGAATGGGCGGGCTTGTTCTGGTCACATCTGGTGGCTTTGCCGGCTCTTATAATGGTTCGCGGTTTTCGCGTTCCGTCAGTGCGATTGCCGGAACCGGAACCGGGATGGAGCGCGACTATGATTTTTCTTCGCGTATTTATTTTGATGAGTTGGAAGACGCCGCGTCTATCGGCCGCTCTGCCGGCGAACGGGCGGTAAAGCGGCTGAATGCGCGTCAGGCTCAGACCGGTAAGGTCAATGTGGTTTATGACCCACGCGTTGCCCGCGGCATTGCATCACATCTGGCAAGTGCAATCAATGGTGCATCGGTTGCGCGCAAAACCAGCTTTCTCAAGGACCGGATGGAAACCAAAATTCTTCGCGATACGATCAATGTAACTGATGATCCTTTGCGCGCGCGCGGGTCCGCGTCGAGACCTTTCGACGGAGAAGGCCTCGAGGGCACACCATTGAACATGGTTGAAAACGGCATATTGAAGCATTGGTTCTTGTCCACATCGACAGCCAAAGAGCTTGGTTTGACGACCAATGGACGCGGCACGCGCTCGGGGTCCACGGTCGTGCCTTCTTCGACGAATTTCGCTATCGAACCCGGCGAGAAGACGCCGGAAGAACTTATTCGTGACGTTGGCACGGGTTTTTACGTTACCGAATTGTTCGGGCAGGGTGTAGATATGATAACCGGCGAGTATAGCCGTGGTGCCAGTGGATACTGGATTGAGAATGGAGAATTGGCATTCCCCGTAAGCGAAGTCACCTTGGCGTCGAATCTGAAGGAAATGTTCCTCAATCTTACCGTTGGAAATGACATTGATCGCAATTTCGGCGTGGCAAGCCCCACACTGCTCATTGAAGGCATGACACTTGCCGGCAAGTAAACAAAATCGTGACGATCTTGACCTGATCCTTGAGGCTGCTGCCGGAGCCGGGAAAATCGCGCTGTCCTATTATGGGCAGTCACCACAGATTTGGCTCAAGACAGGCAATTCGCCCGTTACGGAAGCTGATCTTGCAGCGGATAAGTATCTCAAGGACATATTGCTTACCGCGCGCCCGGATTATGGCTGGATATCTGAAGAAACGCTGGACGAGCGGGCGGCTGTTTCTTCAAGGCAGCGCTTTTTCGTTGTTGATCCGATTGATGGGACGCGCGCTTTTATCGAGGGTATCGACGTGTGGTGCGTTAGCGTCGCTGTCATCGAGAATGGTCGCCCGGTTGCAGGTGTACTCGAATGTCCTGCACGCAATGAAACGATAAGTGCATTGCCGGGCGGTGGAGCGGATCAGAACGGCAGCGCAATCCGCGTTCAGGCAGAAAATCGCCCTTTCAAGGTGGCTGCCCCGGGTAATTATCTTAACAAGCTGCCGGAATACTTCCTCGGCTCGATTGAACGTGCCCCACATATTGCTTCCCTGGCATACAGGCTCGCAATGGTCGCCCGTGGTGATCTCGCCGGAACAATCGTGAGGCCGAATTCTCACGATTGGGACCTTGCCGCTGCCGATCTCATTTTGTCGGAAGCTGGTGGCAATGTCTTGACAGCGGAAGGTAAAGCACTCACCTACGGTCTGCGCAATACGCAGACGGGCGACTACCGGCACGGTGCTTTGGTTGCGGCAAGTGGTCTACTAATGGATAACATGCTGAACATTGTAGCGGGCACGGCCTTCGGCTAAATAGTCTAACCTTCCCAATCTTTGACTAAAATCTGGACAAGTAATTATGAGCGAAGAAACATCCGATCCAAAACAACTGCTGCATCTGGTTTTTGGTGGTGAGCTTAAGAAGTTGGGCGGGGTTGAGTTCCGCGATCTCGACAATCTGGATATTGTTGGCATCTATCCAAACTTCGAGACTGCACAGCGCGCCTGGAAATCCAAAGCTCAACAGACGGTAGACAATGCGCATATGCGCTATTTCATTGTCCACATGCACAAGCTGCTCGACCCGGTAACGGGTAAATCAGGTTGATCGTGTGACCCCACAAGACAACGAAATGCCAGTTAGCGAAATCACGGTGACCTCCAAATCTTCCCCTAAGAAGAAAAAGGGACTGCTGAAGCGCTTCTGGCGTTCTGTCCGTGGACCTTTGGCCAATTCGCCGGTCGTGCGCTCGATGATTGTTTGGCTCATCACCCAGTTTTTCCGACTGGTGAATGCTACTAATCCCCGCCTTGCAGGCTCATCCGACGTTGAAGACATGAAGCGTGGCGGCGAGCCGTTCATCGCTGTTGCGTGGCACGGCCAGCATCTGATGGCTCCGTTTTTGATGCCGCGCAATGTTCGTTTTGTTGCAATGTTCTCGCGCAGTAAGGACGCAGAGTTGAATGCTCGCGTTGCCGAGCGTTTTGGTGTTGAGATTATCCGTGGTTCGGGCGGAAGGGATCGCACAAAAGGCACAGAGAAGGGCGGTGCTCGTGCATTGCTTGCCCTAAAAAAGGCGCTGAAGGATGGCAAGACTGCTGCAATGATTGCTGATATTCCCCATGGTACGCCTCGCCAGTCAGGCATAGGTGTTGTTCTGCTTGCAAAATTATCGGGACGTCCGATTCTTCCTATCTGCTACCTGACCTCGCGTCGTAAGGTTCTTGAAAAGAGTTGGGATAAGACAACTATTCCATTGCCATTCGGCAAATCTGGATTGATTGTCGGCGACCCGATTTTTGTACCTCAGGATGCTGATGACGCCATGCTGGAAGCCAAGCGCGTTGAACTTACGGACAGCCTGAATGCGAATACGCTCCGCGTGCACCAGCTTGTGGATGGCGCGGCATGAGCGAGAGGTGGGCTAGGCTAGCACTGGGAACTTACCGGTGGGCAGGTGCTATTATTTTCCCCGTTGTCGGTGCCTATGTTGCTTTCCGTGCCAGCAAAGGCAAGGAAGAGCGTGGCCGCCAGGGCGAACGTTATGGCGTAGCCAGTGTGGCGCGTCCTTCGGGACCATTGGTCTGGGTTCACGCCGCCAGCGTTGGTGAAACCTCGGCTGTGACACCTCTGGTTGAAGCTATCGTCGAAATGGGAATCCATGTGGTCTTGACCACTGGCACAGTGACGTCCGCGAAGATGGTTCAGGATCGTCTTGGAGATCGTGTCATTCACCAGTATGTGCCGCTTGATCTCAAACCGGCAGTCGATCGTTTCCTTGCTCATTGGCAACCGGACCTTGCGGTAATATGCGAGTCGGAGATATGGCCGATGACAATTCTCGAGCTTGGAACCCGCCGGGTGCCGCAGGTTCTGGTGAATGGGCGACTGTCGGATCGCTCCTTTGCTGCGTGGCACAAGCGGGCGTCAATTGCAGAGGCTCTGTTCGAGAATCTCGCGCATGTTGTTGCTCAGTCCGATGTTGACGGCGAGCGTTTTCGTACTCTTGGCGCGCGCCCGGTTACTGTATCGGGCAATCTAAAAGTCGATACCGCTGTTCCGCCTGTAGACAATTCGCAGTTGGCAGAACTTCAGACGATGATCGGGTCGCGTAAGACGTGGGCGGCAATTTCTACGCATCAGGGCGAAGAGGAAATCGTTGCGCAAGTTCACCAAATGCTCAAGGCAAGGCATCGCGATTTGCTGACGATCCTTGTCCCAAGGCATCCTGATCGTGCGTCAGAAGTGGCAACCCAGATCGAAGCCATGGGAATGAAGGTTGCCCTGCGCAGCCGCAATGATACGATTGAGCCGGAAACTGATATTTTTATCGGCGATACCATAGGCGATATGGGGCTTTATCTGAGAATGGCGGAGATTGCGTTTGTTGGCCGTTCACTGACTGCACAAGGCGGTCAGAACCCGCTTGAGCCTGCCATGCTGAAATCCGCGATCCTCTCGGGTCGGAATGTTCAGAATTTCCGCGACTCCTACCAGCGCCTTATTAAGAATGGCGCAGCTAAACTTGTACGCGACAAGGATATGCTGGCCGGGGCGGTGAACTATCTGTTCAACAATCCTGCTGAACGACAGATCATGATCGACGCGGGATTGAAGACTGTCGAGGACATGCGTGGATCACTGTCACGTACCATGACCGCATTGGAACCCTTTCTGCAGCCTCTGGTATTGCAAGCCCGTCTATCCAATCGTGAAAGTACCTGGAAATGACGTCGGAAGCGCCTCCATTCTGGTGGGAAAAGCCGGATTGGCGCGCGCGGGCCCTGAGCCCATTGGCCAGGATATATGGTGCTGTTGCTGGCCGCCGTATCCGGCGGGCTACTCCGCCAACAGTTCCGGTCCCGGTACTGTGTGTTGGTAACTTCACAGTCGGTGGTGCCGGTAAAACCCCAACATCCATTGCGCTTGCCAAGGCAGCGAAGTCTGCCGGTTTGAAGCCCGGCATCGTTTCGCGTGGCTATGGCGGTGCGTTCTCCGGTTTGCATAAAGTTGACCCTGAGCACGATAGCGCTCGTCATGTTGGCGATGAACCTATCCTGTTGGCACGTCACGCACAGGTTGTCGTTTGTGCTGACCGCGTTGCCGGTGCGTCAGCTCTGATCGAGGGCGGGTGTGATTTCATCATCATGGACGATGGTTTCCAAAGCGCCCGGTTGCATTTCGATTATGCACTTATGGTCGTGGATGCGGGCAGGGGCATAGGCAACGGCAAAGTTCTTCCTGCCGGGCCTTTGCGTGCACCCTTGACTGACCAACTGGTTCGGACCGACGCGCTGCTCAAGATTGGCACTGCTAGTGGCGCGGACCAAGTCGTTCGCAGTGCGGCAAGGGCGGCAAAACCAATTTACGAAGCTGTACTGCGACCGGTTGGGGTTGAGCACATTTCGCAGCAGCGTTTCTTGGCTTTTGCCGGCATTGGCGATCCGTCAAAGTTCTTTACAACCTTGAATGAGGAAAGACTTGAGATTGTCCAAACAAAGCCGTTTCCGGATCACCATCCTTTTACGGATGAAGAGGCAGCAGACTTAATCAAGGATGCTGCCGAGAACCACCTTACTTTGATTACGACTGCAAAGGATCATGTGCGATTGCTTGACGGCAGCCCTACTGCCAGAAAGCTCGCTGAACAGACGCTCGTTCTGGAGGTGGATCTGATTTTCAACCATCCACAAACGGCACAGAACATTATCCGGGATACGCGCGAGCGTGCAAAGGCTCGAGCCCTCAAAACTCTATAGGTAATTGCGGCTTTTCACCCGTGGCGGCGCTTCTCTTACGGGTATGTCGAGATTGCGTCCGGTCGTCTGGCTGTATTGCCGATCATTGGTGAATGTCACCCTGCCATACTGGCGCATTTCCACTGCAAGCGAAATTCGCGGTGCTGCATGGCTTGCCGGAATCTCGATCTCATAGGCGACTGGGAAATAACCATTGCGATTGAGCGTAAAGCTGGTCGCGCCGATTTTGGGCATGGAACCCGTTGCGCCATTGGTGGCATCATATGCAGTTATAAATACAACCGTGCTGGCAGTAAGCCGGGCATAGGGTGGCCCTTGCAAATAACCGCGAATAGTTTTTGTCGGCCCGCTATAGGCTGGAGCCGGAGTGTTGGTCGCGCAACCGCTGATAGCAAGGCCAAAACCTACAATGGAAAGCAGCAGCGTACGACGGTTCTGCATGTTCAACCTTTGCTCCGCTGCCGCAAATCGGGATTTTCCTGAAGTTCGCGATTGAACGATGTACGGGCATCGACATAAGGCTCCTGCCGGGCGACGCTCCAATATCTTAGTTCATCGATAGCAATCTTTTCTGCGGTAACTGCACACAGCACATAGGCACCCGGCGACAAAACCTGAAAGTCGCCATCAAGGTAGCGAATCTTGGCTTCTCGCGAGCCGGGGCCTTCAAATCGGTTCATTACATCTGTTCCAGTTTATCAGTAGCCGCTATTTACGGCCTTACGACTTTCGCGGTCAAGCTCTGGCTCTAACGCCTGCCAAACAGCCGCTCGATGTCTGTCAGCTTCAATTCTATATAGGTCGGGCGTCCGTGATTGCACGTACCTGATCCCGGCGTCGCTTCCATTTGCCGAAGCAATGCGTTCATCTCATCAGGCTTAAGCCGCCTTCCGGACCTGACCGAACCATGGCAAGCCATGGTCGCTGCTACATGATCAAGAATGGCTTTCAATCCGTCCGAAGTGTCATGCTCGGCAATCTCATCTGCAAGGTCGCGAACCAGCTGTTGCGTATCAATCTCGCCCAGCATGGATGGCGTTTCCCGCACGGCAACTGCTCCCGGGCCGAACGCCTCTATCCCTAGTCCAAACCGTTGGAGTGTTTCGGCATGGGCGACGAGCCGCCCTACATCATCTTCAGGAAGATCAACAATTTCCGGGATCAGCAGCATTTGCGCGGGTAAGGGGCGTGAATGAAGTGCGTTCTTCAACGCTTCATAAACGAGACGTTCATGCGCGGCATGCTGGTCGACAATGACAAGGCTGTCATCAGTCTGGGCGACTATATAATTTGCATGGACTTGCGCGCGGGCGGCACCAAGCGGCATGGCAAGCAGTTCCGGCGGTGCAGCAATCGTGCTGGCCCGCGCATCAGCGCTTAACGCATTAGCACCGTCATAAAGAAATTCCTGCACAGCCTCGGCGAGCCCATGCCCATCATTGGCTGCGACAGGTGTCTGCTCGAAGGGTCGAAACGGCGATTGCTGAGCCGAATAGTTCTGATTACTGGAATAGGTGTTCCCATTACCCCATGACTGCGCTGCAAGGCGAGGTTCTGCGCCACCGAGGCGAAACGAGTGCAGCATTCCTTCGGCGCCTGTCGTTGCTGCACGAATTCCAGATTGTCCGAGAGCCTCGCGAATTGCTCCGACAATCAAGCCGCGCACAAGGCCAGGATCGCGAAAGCGCACATCTGCTTTTGCCGGATGAACGTTCACGTCAACGAGTTCGGGATCAAGATTAAGAAACAACACGACGACCGGATGGCGGTCGCGCGACATGACATCTGCATAGGCCCCACGAGTAGCGCCCCAAATCTGTTTATCGCGCACCGGCCGCCCATTCACATAGGCAAATTGGTGCAGGCTGTTGGCGCGATTGAAAGCAGGAATGCCCGCAAAGCCAGTCAACCTTACTCCATCGCGCATGGCATCTATGGCAATGGCATTCTCTGGAAAGTCTTTGCCGAGAACCTGCGAGATACGTTCCAGCATACCAGCAGAACCAATACCGGTGGCCGCCATTTCCAGCGGAGAACGGTCGCTGCCTGTAATGGAGAAGCGGATATGCGGGAAGGCTATCGCAACACGCCGAACGACGTCGCTGATCGCAGTCGCTTCAGCGCGGTCCGTTTTCATGAATTTCAGGCGTGCTGGCGTTGAAAAGAAAAGATCACGCACTTCGGCAATCGTTCCGCCATTCATGCCTGTGGGGCGTGGCCCATCCATTCGCCCGCCATTGACGGCAATCTCAAATCCGGAATCAGCATCTGCCACGCGTGATTTCAAGGAAAGCCGCGAGATAGACCCGATAGATGGCAGCGCTTCACCGCGAAAACCAAGAGCTCTGATGTCGTGCACATTGTCGGTCAATTTGGACGTGCAATGCCGTGACACGGCCAACGCAAGCTCATCCGAAGGAATGCCCGAACCATTGTCGGTTATGCGGATGAGGTTCTTTCCACCACCGGCAGTGACGATATCGATACGCGTGGCACCGGCGTCGATGGCATTTTCAACCAACTCTTTCACAACGCTGGCAGGCCGTTCGATAACTTCGCCCGCCGCGATCTGGTTTATGATGGTTTCGGTGAGATGTTTGATTGCCATTGCCCAGATATAGTGGATTCGGCTGAGTACTGAAACGTGCAAATCATGCGTGCTGCTCATCATCCAAGCAAATATTAGCAATGTTATCATCTGGCCACCGGCACAGATTTGATGATAGTCCTTGAGAACTATTCGAGGAGAAGACCCTAATGGCAAATTCCAAGCCGTCCTTTGTCTGGACCGATCCCTTTTTGTTGGAAGATCAACTGACAGAAGATGAAAGGATGATTCGCGACAGTGCGCGTTCCTTTGCCCAGAGTGAGCTTCTGCCTCGCATTGAAGAGGCCTATCTCCAGGAAAAAACCGATCCTGAACTCTTCAGGCTCATGGGTGGCGCAGGGCTGCTCGGCGTCACGTTGCCTGAAGAATACGGCACGGCTGGCGCCTCTTATGTTGCCTATGGTCTTGTCGCACGCGAGGTGGAACGCGTGGACAGTGGCTATCGGTCAATGATGAGCGTGCAATCTTCGCTGGTGATGTACCCCATCTACGCTTATGGCTCCGAGGAACAGCGCAAAAAATATCTGCCAAAGCTCGCCTCTGGTGAGTGGATTGGCTGTTTTGGTCTGACTGAACCGGATGCTGGTTCCGATCCGGCAGGCATGAAGACCCGTGCAACCAAGGTTGCGGATGGTTACAGCATCTCCGGCTCAAAAATGTGGATTTCCAATTCTCCGATTGCTGATGTGTTCGTTGTCTGGGCCAAGTCCGACGCACATGACGGGCAGATCAAGGGCTTCGTGCTTGAAAAAGGCATGAAAGGACTTTCTGCGCCTAAAATTGACGGCAAGCTTTCACTACGCGCTTCCATCACCGGTGAAATCGTCATGGATGGCGTTATCGTCGGCGAAGAACATGTGCTGCCAAACGTGGCTGGTCTCAAAGGCCCGTTCGGCTGTCTTAATCGTGCCCGTTACGGCATTTCCTGGGGAGTTCTAGGCGCTGCTGAAGATTGCTGGCAGCGAACCGTGCAATATGGCCTTGATCGAAAGCAATTTGGTCGCCCATTGGCCGCCACTCAGCTTTTCCAGAAGAAGTTTGCCGATATGCAGACCGAAATTACCCTCGGCTTGCAGGCATCATTGCGCGTTGGCCGTCTCATGGATGAAGACCGGATGGCACCGGAGATGATCAGTCTCGTCAAGCGCAACAATTGCGGCAAAGCATTGGATATAGCTCGTGTGGCACGCGACATGCATGGCGGTAATGGTATTCAGATCGGTTACCATGTCATGCGTCACTCGCAAAATCTTGAAACTGTGAATACCTATGAAGGCACGCATGATGTGCATGCACTCATTCTCGGACGAGCCCAGACTGGCATTCAGGCGTTTTTCTGATCCAGAATTATAATGCGGACGGCTTGAAGTTGAAGACAATCGTTCGAAGTTTTTCATAGGAATCGGGATTGTCTTTCACTGTTTTGAAGGGCGCGCAACGCTTGATGGCTCGAACAGCGCTTTCAGCAAGCTGTTTACCCAAAGGGTCCGTTCCAGACTTCAAAACAATCGGATCGCTGAGTAGCGATCCGTCTTTTCCGACATTTACGGTAACTTTCGTTTCGGGCAAAATATCGCCCTGCTTATAAGCAGGAAGAGCCCAGCAGGCTTGAATCTCGTTCATCATGCGATCTTCAATATTGCCGCTGCTTGCCGGTTTCACGGTAGAGCTGTTCTTTAACAACCTGTCGAGATCATCCATCAGCTTTTTAATGGAAGCCAAAGGCTTCTTGTCATTTTCGACGGGCGTTGGTTTGTCTTGGGCGCTGGCAGAAACAGCCAGCGCCACTGAAAAGGCGAATGTCAGCGCAATGCTTGCTAGACGCACTGATCAGTCCTTTTGCTGCTGCACAATCCCGTAAATATTGGTAGAACGCGCACCGGAGCGGCAATAAGCGAGAACCGGGCCTTCGGCCTGTTCTAGAGCCGAAGCCATTGCGTCCACATCATCCTGTGTTAGCTGACCGGAAACGACAGGCACGTAATAGACAGGGATGCCAGCCTTTTCCGCCACTCTTGCAATCTCGGCAAAATCGGGCTGGTCCGGCGTTTCGCCATCCGGGCGGTTGCAAATAAGCGCGCCATAACCAGCCGCAACAATATCGCGAACATCGTCCGGTGAAATTTGGCCAGTCACAGCATAGCGATCGTCAATCTGACGGATATCCATTTTCATGTCCTTGGAAGCGTGGGTGTTGACGGCAACATACATCAAACAATGCGCTTTGCCAGATCAAAGCGGCGTGACTATCGGGGGACTTGCTCATTTGCATGGATCACCATTAGAGTCAGTGTGGGGGAGCAATCGGAATGATCGACAAGCTGGAGTTTTTTATTGCATTGGCTCGCCACAAGCATTTTGGCCGGGCCGCAGAGGAATGCGGTGTTACGCAGCCGACGCTTTCAGCGGCTATTCGCCAGCTTGAAAATACGCTTGGGGCCGTTCTGGTCCAACGCGGGTCGCGTTTTAATGGTCTGACCTCCGAAGGTCAGCGCGTGCTCGAATGGGCGCGGCGCATTGTCGGTGACACCAGAACAATGCGTGAGGAAATCCGTGCAGCGCATTCGGGGCTTGCCGGGCATCTGAAAATTGCCGCTATCCCAACGGCTCTCGCGATGGTTTCCAAGCTCACCACGCCTTTCAGGGAAAAACACCCCGACGTTACTTTTTCCATTACATCCCGCACGTCACTCGAAGTTCTGACATTGCTCAGTAATTTTGAGATAGATGCTGGCATTAGCTACCTGGATAACGAGCCGTTAGGACGCGTCACATCGGTTCCTCTTTATGCCGAGCGCTATCAACTGATAACGGCGGCGGGGAATACATATTCAGACAGAACATCTGTCACTTGGGCGGAGGTTGGCCAATTGCCGCTTTGTCTGCTCACAAAAGACATGCAGAACCGGCGTCTTATCAACAAGCATTTGCATGATGCCGGCGTTGAAGTCAGCCCGACACTCGAGTCGAATTCAATGATCGTGCTGTTCTCCCATATACGCACCGGCAAGTGGGTAAGCATCATGCCGCTCAATCTTTCCGAGACTTTGGGCTTTGCCGAACCGATCCGTTCAATTCCCATCGTTGAGCCGGATGCGCGCCATCTGGTTGGTCTCGTTACGGCAGATCGTGAGCCGCATACGCCGCTCGTCTCCGCATTATTGCACGAGGCACGGGCGCTGGCCCTCACAATGGATGTTTCTTAATAGAAATTTTCTATCGACTAACGAGTCTGCGATATTGATTATATATCAGTTTTTTGATCTGTTCTAAGTCACGAGGAGAAATTTAGGGAGGGCGCTGCTAAAAATGCAGAGCGCAAGTACCGATGTCGCTGCAAGGGCGATAGGCATTATCGATCAATTCAAGGGCAAAGAAGGGCCTTTACTGCCCATCTTGCATGAGTTGCAGGATGAGTTTGGCTATGTGCCGCAAGAAACTCTGCCTTTGATCGCACATGCTCTCAATATTTCCCGGGCGGAAGTTCACGGCGTATTTTCCTTCTATCATGATTATCGCGATCATCCCGCAGGTCGGCATGTCCTGAAGCTTTGCCGCGCCGAAGCCTGTCAATCGATGGGCGGTGACGCATTGGCTGACCGTGCCCGCCAATTGCTGGGTATTGATTGGCATGGCACAACCGCCGATGGCGCTGTTACGCTTGAGCCGGTCTATTGTCTCGGCCTTTGCGCCTGTGCTCCGGCAGCGATGCTGGATGGCGAGGTCATTGGCCGCCTCGATGCTGATCAGCTTGATGAAATCGCAGTTGAGGTGCGCTTATGACCGTCACCTTTTTTGTACCGCGTGATTCCGGCGCACTTGCTCTTGGGGCTGAAAAAGTCGCCAGGACGCTTGAGAATGAAATTACCGCTCGCAAACTTGATGCAAAAATCGTGCGCAATGGTTCGCGTGGCATGTACTGGCTTGAACCGATGGTCGAGGTGGAAACACCCAATGGCCGCGTGGCCTATGGGCCGGTCAAGGCTTCGGACGTTGCCGCATTGCTTGATGGTGGTCTGGCTGAGGGCAGGGTGCATCCACTTTGGCTCGGCCTGACCGATCATCTCCCCTTTCTTGCAAAGCAGACCCGCCTGACATTTGCCCGGTGCGGCATCACCGATCCGGTTTCACTGGATGATTATCGCGCCCATGATGGCTTGAAGGGGCTGCAGAATGCTTTGGCATTATCGCGGACCGAAATCGTTGCTCAGGTGACAGAGTCCGGGCTGCGTGGACGAGGCGGGGCCGGATTTCCGACAGGCATCAAGTGGAAGACCGTTCTCGATACCGAAGCTCCACAGAAGTATATCGTCTGCAATGCGGATGAAGGCGATAGCGGCACCTTCGCCGATCGGATGATCATGGAAGGCGATCCGTTTGTGCTCATTGAGGGCATGACGATTGCGGGTATCGCCGTAGAAGCGAGCAAGGGTTACATCTATATCCGTTCTGAATATCCGCACGCCATTGCCGTCATGAACGAGGCTATTGAGGTTGCGCGCACAGCCGGTGTTCTGGGCGCTTGCGTGCTTGGTTCGAATTATGCGTTTGATATGGAAGTGCGTGTTGGTGCCGGTGCCTATGTTTGCGGCGAAGAAACAGCCTTGCTTGAAAGCTTGGAGGGTCGTCGCGGTATTGTCCGCGCCAAGCCGCCGCTTCCTGCGCATAAGGGATTGTTCGGTAAGCCCACTGTCATCAACAATGTGATTTCACTCGCCTCCGTACCGATCATCATGGATCGCGGCGCAGCCTTCTATAAAGATTTCGGAATGGGTCGCTCGCGCGGAACCATTCCGCTGCAGATAGCCGGTAACGTCAAATATGGCGGCCTTTTCGAAGCTGCTTTTGGCCTTACCCTTGGTGAGATTGTCGACGATATCGGCGGTGGTACCGCGACAGGACGCCCGGTCAAGGCTGTGCAGGTGGGTGGTCCGCTTGGGGCTTATTTCCCCCGTGCGCTGTTCGATACGCCTTTTGACTATGAGGCCTTTGCAGCCAAGGACGGGCTGATCGGCCATGCCGGGCTCGTTGTTTTCGACGACAGCGTCGACATGCTGAAGCAGGCGCGCTTTGCCATGGAGTTCTGCGCCGTGGAGTCCTGTGGCAAGTGCACGCCATGCCGCATTGGTTCGACACGTGGCGTTGAGGTCGTAGACCGTCTTGCAGCCAATATTGAGCCTGAAAAGCAGATCGCGGTTCTCACCGATCTTTGCAACACAATGAAGTTTGGTTCGCTGTGCGCCTTGGGTGGCTTTACGCCATATCCCGTCATGAGCGCGCTCAATCATTTTCCTGAAGATTTCCGCCCGGCACCGCTCGCCGTTGCGGCGGAATAGGAGTTCACCATGTCCCTGGTTCACGAGATCGATTACGGCACGCCAGCTTCCCTTTCCGAGAAGATGGTGACGCTGACCATTGATGGCAGCGAGGTAACCGTTCCTGAGGGAACCTCTCTGATGCGTGCTGCCATGGAAGCTGGCATTCAGGTCCCGAAACTTTGCGCCACAGATATGGTCGATGCATTCGGTTCGTGCCGTCTTTGCCTGATCGAGATCGAGGGCCGCAATGGCACACCGGCGTCCTGCACGACCCCTGCGATGGAAGGGTTGGTCGTCCATACGCAAACCAAGCGTCTGAAGGATATCCGCAAAGGCGTAATGGAGCTTTATATCTCCGATCATCCGCTTGATTGCCTGACCTGCGCCGCCAATGGCGATTGCGAGTTGCAGGATATGGCAGGAGCAGTTGGCCTGCGGGATGTGCGTTATGGATATGAGGGCGACAACCACGTATTTGCAAAGAACGAAGGTGTTTCCAACGATCGCTGGATGCCGAAGGATGAATCCAACCCTTACTTTACCTACGACCCGGCGAAATGCATCGTCTGCTCGCGCTGCGTCCGCGCCTGTGAAGAAGTGCAGGGTACGTTCGCGCTGACCATTGAGGGCCGTGGTTTTTCCAGCCGCGTATCACCCGGCATGCATGAGCATTTCCTCGACAGCGAGTGTGTCTCTTGCGGTGCCTGTGTTCAGGCTTGCCCCACTGCTACGCTGACTGAAAAGTCAGTTATCCAGATTGGACAGCCCGAACATTCCAAGGTCACAACCTGTGCCTATTGCGGTGTCGGTTGCTCGTTCAAAGCTGAAATGCGCGGTGAAGAAGTGGTGCGTATGGTTCCTTACAAGGATGGCAAGGCCAATCGCGGTCATTCCTGCGTCAAGGGCCGTTTTGCCTATGGTTACTCCACCCATAAGGACCGTATTCTCAACCCGATGGTCCGTGAGAAAATCACCGATCCCTGGCGCGAAGTAAGCTGGGAAGAGGCCTATAAACATGTCGCCAATGAGTTTCGCCGCATCCAATACCAGTATGGACGCAATTCTGTCGGCGGCATCACATCGTCACGCTGTACCAACGAGGAAACGTTCCTTGTCCAGAAACTGATCCGCGCCGGTTTCGGCAACAATAATGTCGATACATGTGCCCGTGTCTGCCACTCGCCAACCGGCTATGGTCTGAAGACCACTTTCGGCACGTCTGCCGGTACGCAGGATTTCGACAGCGTTGAACATACGGACGTGGTTATGGTCATCGGAGCAAATCCGACCGATGGTCATCCCGTCTTTGCGTCGCGTCTGAAGAAGCGCTTGCGCAAGGGCGCGAAGCTGATCGTTGTCGACCCCCGCCGGATTGACCTTGTGCGTTCGCCCCACATCTCAGCAGCGCAGCATTTGCAGCTGCGTCCCGGCACAAATGTGGCTGTTGTAACATCGCTGGCCCATGTGATTGTCACCGAAGGCCTGTTCGACGAAAAGTTCATTCGCGAGCGCTGTGACTGGGAAGAGTTTCAGGATTGGGCATCTTTTGTTTCCAGCCCGGAACACAGCCCTGAAGCAATTGAAGAACTGACCGGTGTAAATCCGCAAACCCTTCGCGAAGCTGCACGCCTGTTTGCCACTGGTGGCAATGGAGCGATTTATTACGGTCTTGGCGTCACAGAGCACAGTCAGGGTTCTACAACGGTCATGGCAATCGCCAATCTTGCGATGGCAACCGGCAATATCGGCCGCAAGGGTGTTGGTGTTAATCCGCTACGTGGCCAGAACAATGTGCAGGGCTCCTGCGATATGGGTTCATTCCCGCACGAGCTACCCGGTTATCGCCACGTCTCCGATGAATCGACACGGGACATTTTTGACAAGCTTTGGGGCGTCAAAATTCAGGATGAGCCGGGTTTGCGCATTCCGAACATGCTGGATGCTGCCGTCGATGGTACGTTCAAGGGCATTTACATTCAGGGTGAAGACATTTTGCAGTCGGACCCGGACACAAAGCATGTCGCTGCCGGGCTCGAAGCGATGGAATGCGTCGTTGTCCATGACCTGTTCCTCAACGAAACTGCAAATTACGCTCACGTCTTCCTGCCCGGCTCTACATTCCTAGAAAAGGATGGCACCTTCACCAATGCCGAGCGCCGCATCAATCGTGTGCGTAAGGTTATGAGCCCGCTGAACGGTTATGCGGATTGGGAGGTTACACAAAACCTTGCCAAGGCAATGGGTCTCAACTGGAACTATACGCATCCATCACAGGTCATGGACGAGATTGCTCTAACGACACCGAGCTTTGCAGGCGTAACTTATGATCTTCTTGAAAAGGAAGGTTCTGTTCAATGGCCATGCAATGAGAAGGCTCCGCTTGGCACACCGATCATGCACATCAACGGATTCGCGCGAGGTAAGGGCAAGTTTATTCGCACGGAATATGTCGCAACCGATGAGCGTACAGGACCGCGCTTCCCGCTGCTGCTCACAACCGGGCGTATCCTTTCGCAATATAATGTGGGCGCGCAGACCCGCCGTACGGATAATGTCATGTGGCACGAGGAGGACCGGCTGGAAATTCACGCCCATGATGCGGAAAATCGCGGTATCCGCGACGGCGATTGGGTGAAGATTAACAGCCGTTCCGGTGAAACCACCTTGCGCGCGCTTATTACGGACCGCGTGTCACCCGGCGTCGTCTATACGACCTTCCACCATCCCACGACGCAGGCAAATGTGATCACCACCGACTTCTCTGACTGGGCGACGAACTGCCCGGAATACAAGGTCACGGCGGTTCAGGTGGGCGCTTCGAACGGTCCGAGCGATTGGCAGGTTCAATATGACGAACAGGCCCGCCAAAGCCGTCGGATCAAAGTACTCGACGCGGCGGAATAGAGGTGGAGCAGCGCCCAGCACTCCAGCCTGTACCGCGGATCACCCGCCGTCTTAAAGGTGTGGTTGACAACTATGCGCGCAGTGACCGGGCTGTTCCCGAAGAAACGCCAGTCGCTTTCAGCTATAATGGCACCACCCATGCGGTCATGATGGCGACGCCGGCGGATATGGAAGATTTTGCGGTTGGTTTCAGCCTCTCTGAAGGTATAATTTCGAGCCTCGAAGAGATTGATGAGATCAATGTGGAGGATCATGCGGAAGGCATAGACATTCAGATCAGGCTCGCGGGGGAAGCGGGGCAGGAGTTGAGTGACCGCAAGCGCCGCATGGCAGGCCCCGTTGGTTGCGGCCTTTGCGGTATTGAATCCATCGAGCAGGCTTTAAAACCTGTATCCTCGGTCGAGAGTGTGAAGCTGGAACTCACTCCGGATGATATTGCGCAAGCCGTCAGTCTGCTTTCGGAGCTACAGCCACTCCACAAGGAGACAGGCGCAGTACATGCCGCCGGATTTTATCAGCCGGGACAAGGCATCCTTGTTGCGCGCGAAGATGTAGGGCGGCATAACGCACTGGATAAACTGGCGGGAAGTCTTTGCCGTTCGCGCATTGAAGGAGGCAGTGGTGCTATTGTCATCACCAGCCGTGTTTCTATCGAAATGGTCCAGAAGGTTGCGATCATTGGTGCTTCCGTCCTCATAGCCGTTTCAGCTCCGACAGCGCTGGCGATCCGAACAGCGCATGCCGCTGGTCTTACCCTTGTTGCATTGGTTCGTGGCGATGAATTCGATGTGTTTACACGGCCGGAGCGCATTCCGGTTGCGGCGGCGCAGATTCGGCCCGGGACGGATGAAAAGCCACAGAGGCCGCATCTCAATGCTGATCCAGCAGCGTCTACACTAATTCAAAGTCCAACTGTAAGACTGGTGCAATATGGATAGTGAAAGCCATAAATCCACGGCAACAAAACTGGTCTACATGGCCAATCAGATCGCGACCTTTTTCCACTCTCAGCCAAAAGATGAGGCAGCAGCGGCTGTCGCAGATCATATCAATCATTTTTGGGAACCGCGCATGCGTCAGCAGTTCTTCGACATTCTGGAACAGCAGAATAACGGCCTGGATGCATTGGTCGTTGAGGCTGCGAAGCAGATACGCAAGCCCGGTCCCGTTCCCGTCTGATCATATTAATGGGGCCTGACCCTAAATATCCATCTTGTTTTGAATGCAAACCTTGGGAGGGGCATAGCATGTCAGCAATTGACCAAACTGCAGGAGGCTCGGTAGGGTCTCCCGGACTTCTTGACCGCGAGCGAATTGTCGCCAAAGCGGGCTTCAACCGTTGGCTGGTTCCACCGGCTGCCTTGGCGATTCACTTGTGTATTGGCATGGCCTATGGCTTCAGTGTTTTCTGGCTGCCTCTGTCCCGTTCTATTGGGATAGAGCAATCTGTTGCCTGCGCTGATCTCAATCTCGTTACTGCCTTGTTTACAACCAGCTGTGACTGGCGCGTCAGTGACCTTGGCTGGATTTATACGCTGTTCTTCGTTCTTCTTGGTTGTTCTGCAGCTATCTGGGGCGGCTGGCTGGAGCGGGCAGGGCCTCGCAAGGCTGGCGTAGTCTCTGCTCTATGCTGGTGCGGCGGCATGGTCATCGCGGCTATTGGCATCATGACGCATCAACTGTGGCTGATGTGGCTCGGCGCGGGCGTTATTGGCGGTATTGGCCTTGGCCTCGGTTATATTTCGCCGGTCTCGACCCTGATCAAATGGTTTCCCGACCGTCGCGGCATGGCAACAGGAATGGCAATCATGGGTTTTGGTGGCGGCGCGATGATCGGTGCTCCACTCGCCAATCTTCTCATGAATTACTTCAAGACGCCGGAATCTGTTGGTGTCTGGCAGACGCTGCTTGTAATGGCCGCAGGTTACTTTGTTTTCATGATGTGCGGTGCGTTCGGTTATCGTATCCCGCCTGCAAACTGGCGTCCTGAAGGGTGGTCACCACCTGCAACCAGCAAGGCCATGATTACCACGCGGCATGTTCATTTGCGTGATGCCCACAAGACAAAGCAGTTCTGGTTGATTTGGGCCGTCCTCTGCCTGAATGTTTCTGCAGGTATCGGCGTTATCGGCATGGCTTCGCCCATGTTGCAGGAAATCTTCGCAGGCAGGCTGATCGGCTTTCCGGATGTTAGCTTTACGCAGCTCGATGCATCGCAGAAAACTGCGGTAGCAGCCATAGCGGCCGGTTTCACGGGTCTGCTTTCGCTGTTCAATATCGGTGGCCGCTTCTTCTGGGCATCGTTGTCGGATCGGCTCGGGCGCAAGGCAACTTACTTCACCTTTTTTGCGCTTGGCATCGCGCTTTACGCCTTCGCGCCAACTGCTGCTCATATTGGCAGCCAAGCCCTGTTCGTTGCCATTTTCTGTGTGATCCTGTCGATGTATGGCGGTGGCTTTGCGACCATTCCGGCCTATCTTGCTGATATTTTCGGGACACAGTTCGTTGGCGCGATTCATGGCCGTCTGCTGACAGCTTGGGCGACAGCCGGTATCGTCGGTCCGGTGGTGGTCAATTACATCCGCGAGTTTCAGATCAATGCGGGTGTGCCGCGCGATCAGGTCTATGACCGGACGATGTATATTTTGGCAGGCATGCTGGCTCTTGGACTGATCGCCAATCTGTTTGTGCGTCCTCTGGCGGATAAATGGTTCATGTCAGATGCGGAAGTGGCAGCATTGCAGGCCAAGACCAAGGTTGCGGATGCCGGTGCAGGCGGGTCATTCGGCATTGGCCACGGCGGCCTCGACGCCAAAGCAGCGCTGGCTTGGGCTGCGGTCGGTATTCCTATTCTTTGGGGCGTTTGGGTCACGATCAAACAGGCAATTATCCTGTTCCAGTAAACATTTCACACAAGATGAAAAAAGGCCCCGTTTACGGGGCCTTTTTGTTGGGAATTGTGCTGAGATTTCAACCAGAAATCGTATGCTCTGTTGACAAGTCATGATGAAGTTTAAAGAGTGCCCTCCATCAGGATCAGCAGTGGCGTTGGGAGGACGATATGTCTATGCGCGCAAGGTTTGGGCTTCTTGCTCTTCTCCTCACATTCTTTACCGCCGTTTTACCGGTGGGAGCTGCGGAAATTAACCGCGATATCGTGACGACAAAGGATAGCGATTATTTCGGTTTCGATCTGCGCACCGAAGAAGATGTCACGCTGGATCAGTGCGAGACTGTCTGCCTTGCAGATCAGGCCTGTAAGGCATTCACCTACAACCCCAAGGTGAAATGGTGCTTCCTCAAGTCCGATTTCAAAGAGCTGAAGAGTTTTCCGGGGGTGTTTGCCGGAAAGGTGGTTGAGACTTCCGTCGAGCCAGATATTGGTGCTGCCCCAAAAGTGCAATTCGTATCGGACCAGTTCATTATTGATGCGCGCGAGGTCAAATCCAATCTCCGCGCAAGTGAATCGGATAAGATGCTCGGCTTTGACAAGCTGCTTGGTATGGCGAGAAATGAAGCATCTAACGGATCAGTAACACCGGCGATTGCCAGCTATATGGCCGCACTGGCAATCGCACCCGGCAATGGTGATGTTTGGCTGGAATTGGCCAAGGCCGGAAACATAGGAAATGACAGTTACAGGGGTGGCCAGTCCGCCTTGGCGGCGTTCAACGCCTATCAATTGTCCCGCACCACACAAAGCCGTGCTGAAGCGCTATCCGTCCTCGGAACATCCCTTGAGATTGCACAGAATTACCGGGCAGCCATCAATGCCTACAAGGCTAGCCTCGAAATCGTCGAAGCAAAGACGGTTCGCGCCGCTTACAATGACTTGAAAGGGCGTCAGGGCTTCCGTGTCATCAACCATACGATTGATGCCGACAGCGCTACAGCGCGCGCCTGCGTTCAGTTTTCTGAACCATTGGTGAAAATGGGCACGGATTACACGCCTTTCGTTACGTTGAATGGTGCACCGGCCAAGAGCGTTGAAGCCAAGGCCAGCGAGATTTGCGTTGAAGGCTTGACGCATGGTGAGCGCTACAAGGTTGCCCTGCGTGCAGGGCTTCCTTCATCCGTTGGTGAATCTCTTGAAGGGCAGGTCGACCTTGATATTTACGTCAAGGATCGCTCGGCGATGGTTCGCTTTACCGGCGACAGTTTTGTTTTGCCAAGCACAGCGCGTCGCGGTATTCCAATCGTTTCGGTCAATACCGGAAGCGCCAAGCTGAAACTCTACCGCATTGGCGATCGTGGCATTGCCCCTTTGCTTGCAAGATCACAATTCCTCACACAACTAGAAGGTTACAGCGCGCAGCAGCTTCAGGACGAAGCCGGTGAGGCCGTTTGGGAAGGCACGATTGATATTCAGCCCGACCTCAACAAGGATGTTGTTACCAGCTTCCCGGTGGATGAGGCTCTGCCGCAGCGCAAGCCCGGCGTCTACGTCTTGACCGCTGTATCGGCTGAGTCAAAACAGGATGACTGGGCAACACAGGCAACCCAATGGTTTGTTGTCTCCGACATTGGCTTGTCTACCTACACAGGTACGGATGGCCTCAATGTTTTTGTGCGCTCTCTGGCCAGCGCTCAACCACTTATCGGCGTTGAGCTGCAGCTTCTTGCCAAGAACAATGAAATCCTCGGAACAGCCGTTACCGATACGGATGGTCGCGCAACATTCAGCGCAGGCTTGATGCGTGGAACTGCGGCAATGGTTCCGGCTGTTATTACTGCCAAGAATGGTGACGCGGATTATGTGTTTCTTGACATGACTCGCGCCGGTTTCGATCTTTCGGATCGCGGTGTCACCGGACGCGCTGCGCCCGGTGCCATTGATATTCTGGCATGGACAGAGCGCGGCATTTACCGTGCAGGCGAGACGGTCCACGTTTCGGCACTCGCGCGTGACAACGCCGCCAATGCTATCGAGAAATTGCCGCTTACTTTCATATTCAGGCGTCCCGATGGTGTCGAAGACCGCCGCATGGTCAGTGATGGCGAGACTCTCGGTGGTCATAATCTCGATCTTGAATTGCAGGCCAATGCCATGCGTGGCACCTGGATCATGCAGATATTTACTGATCCCAAGGGTTCGTCGATTGCTGAAAAGCAGTTCATGGTTGAAGATTTTGTGCCGGACAGGATCGAGTTTGATCTGACAACCGAAGCCAAATCGCTGGAGATTGGAAAGCCTGCACAGGTGACGATTGACGGGCGATATCTTTATGGCGCGCCGGCAGCAGGTCTGTTTGCCGAAGGCGATGTGGTCATCAAGCCAACGCGGGAACGGGACGATTTCAAAGGCTATTTCTTCGGTCTGGCGGATGAGCAGGTAAGCGAACCCACCTCTGTTCCGATTGAGGCAGCAGATGCATTGGACGATGAGGGCAAGGCGACGTTTGATGTAACCGTTGCGGATGCGCCTTCAACGACACAATTGCTGAATGCAAATGTCGTTGTGCGCTTGAAAGAAGCGGGCGGCCGCGCTGTCGAACGTTCATTGACGCTGCCTATCAAGTCTGAAAGCTCTATGATTGGCATCAAGCCGGAGTTTTCCGGTGATCTTGGCGAGAATTCCATCGGCAAGTTCAATGTTATTGCTCTTGATGCGAACGGTCAGAAACAGGCCACGCAAGGCCTTTCATGGAAGTTGCTGAGCGTCGAGCGGAACTACCAGTGGTACCGCGATGGCAGCTCGTGGAAATACGAGCCTATCCTGTCTACCAAGCAGGTTGCCAATGGCACCGTCGACGTTACGACCGATGGTGGTGCCATCTCGGTTCCGGTCACTTGGGGGCGCTTCCGGCTGGAAGTTGAAACTGCCGCTGCTGATGGTCCGACATCAAGCGTCGAGTTCGATGCTGGCTACTATGTTGAAGCGACTTCTACTGAAACGCCTGACGGCTTGGAAATTGCGCTGGATAAGGAGCAATATGCTCCCGGCGACATCGCTAAGCTTAAGGTTTCCTCGCGGTTTGCTGGCGAGCTTTTGGTTACGGTCGGCGCTGAAAGTCTTTTGACGACGGCAAAGGCCAGCATTGGTGCCGAAGGTGGTGAGGTTGATATTCCAGTTACGGCTGAGTGGGGTGCAGGCGCTTATGTCACGGCGACTTTGTTCCGTCCGGGCGATGCGCAGGAATCCCATATGCCTATGCGTGCTATCGGCATCAAATGGCTTAATGTGAATCCCGGAGATCGCAAGCTCGCCGTCAAGCTCGATACACCGCAGAAGACTGAGCCCCGACAGCAACTGAATGTCGCCTTGCAGGTTACCGGTGCGGGCGCGAATGAGAACGCTTTCGTTACGGTTGCCGCAGTCGATGTCGGTATCCTCAATCTGACGCGCTACGAAGCTCCAGACCCCGATACGTGGTACTTTGGTCAGCGTCAGCTTGGTCTTGAAATTCGTGATCTTTACGGGCGTCTGATTGACGGCTCGCAGGGCGCAACCGGCAAGCTGCGGACAGGTGGTGACGGCGCGCAGATGCCTGTGCAGGGCAATCCGCCGACCGAAAAACTCGTCGCTTTCTTCTCCGGTCCGGTAAAGCTGGATGCGGAAGGTAAGGCCAATGTCAGCTTTGACATTCCGCAATTTAATGGCACGGCACGCGTCATGGCGGTTGCTTGGTCCAAGTCTGGCGTAGGTCATGCTACTTCGGATGTGATCATTCGCGACCCTGTCGTTGTCACGGCCAGCTTGCCGAAATTCCTTACCCCCGGCGACAGGGCTTCCCTGCGATTGGATATCGCAAATACGGATGCACCGGCTGGCGAGTATCAGGTACAGGTCACGAGTAACCCTGCTGTTCAAGTGGAGCAACCAGGAGCATCACAGGCGATCAACCTGACCGCTGGCGGAAAATTCGATCTTACCCTGCCGCTTGTCGGCATTCACCCGGGTGACGGCATTGTTTCAGTAAAACTGTCAAACACTGCAGGACTCTCGCTCGAACAAACGCTTAATCTGCCTGTTCGCCCTGCAACCTTGCCAATGACTGTTCGCAAGCCCATCAAGCTTGCACCGAATGCGAGCGTCAAGGTTGATGGCGAACTGCTTGCCGGTAATATTCTTGAAGGCGCTTCAATCAGTCTCAATGTTACAAGATCGGCAGCATTCGATATTCCTGCCATCCTCATGACTCTGGATCGTTACCCATACGGGTGCGCCGAGCAGACCACCAGCCGGGCTTTGCCGCTGCTCTATATGAGTGAACTGGCAAAAAAGTCAGGCATGGGTGAAGACGGCGAAGTGCAGAAGCGCGTGCAGGAGGCGATTTATCGTGTTCTCGCCTATCAGTCTTCGTCGGGCAGCTTTGGCTTGTGGGGTCCGGGTTCCGGCGATCTTTGGCTCGACGCCTATGTCACCGACTTCCTCACCCGTGCACGCGAACAGAAATATGAAGTGCCGGAACAGGCACTGGTACAGGCGCTGGATAATCTTCAGAATTCGCTGAGCTATGATGTTAATATCAAGGATCAGGGTAATGAGATTGCCTATGCGCTCTATGTGCTGGCACGTAATCGCAAGGCCGCAATCAGCGACCTGCGTTACTATGCCGATACGATGCTGTCTGAGTTCCCGACGCCTCTGGCGAAAGCGCATATTGCGGCTGCACTTTCGCTCTATGGCGACGGTCAGCGTTCACAAAGCATCTTCACCAGCATTGTCGGCCAGACATCGCTGTTGAGCAATGTCAGCCTTTCGCGCTCGGACTACGGTTCATCACTGCGCGATGGGGCCGCAGTGCTGGCCTTGGCGGCAGAGAGCCGTCCGGTTCCTGCAATCATTCCACAGCTTTCGAAAATCGTTGCGGATCAGTGGGAAAGCAAACGCTATACCAGCACACAGGAGCAGACATGGATGCTGCTGGCCGCACGTGCCATTCAAGATGGCGACAGCGATCTGAGGCTGGATATCAACGGCACTGCCCATACAGGCGGCTACACGTCGCGGATTACTGGTGATGAGCTTCTGGCATCGCCCATAACGGTTACGAACACCAGTTCTGCACCGGTTGCTGCGGTTGTGACAACAGTTGCGGCGCCATCTCAGCCTCTGCCTGCAGGCGGCGATGGGTTCAACATTCAGCGGACCTACTATACGCTCGATGGCACTGAGGCCAATGTCAGCGAAGCCAAGCAGAATGAGCGCTACGTTGTTGTTCTGAAAGTTACCGAGAACAATAGATGGCCCTCGCGCATTCTGGTAACCGACTTGCTTCCAGCCGGTTTTGAAATCGACAATCCCGGATTGGTCAATAGTGCGAGCCTGACCAATTTTGACTGGATAGGTGAAGTTGAGGCGGCTCATACCGAGTTCCGCAGCGACAGGTTTGTCGCTGCCTTTGATCGCGTTCCCAGTGACAATAGCGAGATTACGTTGGCTTATGTGGTCCGCGCAGTGACACCGGGCAATTATAGCCATCCTGCGGCCAGTGTGGAGGACATGTATCGTCCACAGTTCTCGGCTCGCACCGCGTCAGGCCGTATGGAGGTCGTCGAAGCACAATAATGTTCACTTGGCGGACATTTTGCATCGGCGTCTCGGCCAATCTCGTATTGGCCACCGTAATGGCTTTTGGCCTTGATGCGGCGGATCACGCTTTTCCGCCGCCTCTGGAAAAAGCACGCGAAGTTTCGACTGAAGTTCTTGACGCAGATGGTCAGTTGCTTCGCGCTTTCGCTACTGCCGAAGGCCGCTGGCGGCTGGGCACAACCACGAAAGATGTCGATCCGCAATTTGTCCGCATGCTGATTGCCTATGAAGATCAGCGTTTTTGGGATCATCGTGGTGTAGATCCATTGGCCTTGGGCCGGGCCGCCTATCAGCTTGTAACTCATGGCCGTATCGTGTCCGGCGCTTCTACACTGTCCATGCAGGTGGCCCGCCTCATCGAGCCGCGTGAAGGCCGGTCACTGACTGCAAAGTTCCAGCAGGTCTTGCGTGCATTGCAGATTGAGCGCCGACTGAGCAAGTCGGAGATTCTCGATCTTTATCTCAGCCGTGCGCCTTATGGTGGTAACCTTGAAGGCGTGCGTGCGGCAAGCCTCAGTTACTTCGGAAAGGAACCACGACGGCTCACGGTTTCTGAAGCCGCGCTTTTGGTTGCCTTGCCGCAACTGCCTGAAAAACGCCGTCCAGATCGTAATGCTGCTGCCGCTGCCAATGCACGCGACCGTGTTCTGAAACGTATGGCAGTTGAAAAGATCGTGGGCGAGGGCGAGGCGGAACGCGCCAGCCTCATTGCTGTTTCGTCCCGCCGGTTACAGCTGCCGGCGTTAGCCGCACATCTCGCTGAGGCGGCATTACGAAAAGAACCGCAAGTCAAACGCCACCAGACCACACTGCGCCGAAAGATTCAGCAGGGGCTTGAGACGGTTGCGCGTGATGCAGCAACAAAGCTCGGGCCAAAACTTTCGATAGCCATGGTCATGGCCGATGCGCGGACCGGCGAGATCGTCGGCGAAGTTGGCTCTGCCGACTATTTTGATGCGAGCCGTTCCGGATGGATCGACATGACCCGCATCAACCGTTCGCCGGGTTCCACATTGAAGCCCTTCATTTACGGGCTTGCCTTTGAGGATGGTCTGGTCAGTCAGGAAACCATGATCGAGGATCGTCCGACAGACTTTTTCGGATACAGGCCTCGCAATTTCGATATGAGCTATCAGGGTGATGTCAGTGTCAGGCAGGCACTGCAATTGTCGCTGAATGTTCCGGCTGTGCGCCTGCTTGACGTGGTGGGCCCGACACGTTTGATGGTTCGTTTCCGACGTGCCGAGGTGCGGCCCGTGTTACCTGTCAATGAAGCGCCCGGATTGGCAATTGGTCTTGGTGGTGTCGGTACAACGCTGAAAGATCTTGTCCAACTCTATGCCGCTTTGGCCAATCAGGGCAGGCCGGTTCTTTTAGGTGATGGTATTCGGGAGAAGCCGGCGGTGATCGAGGGTGAGCCATTGCTCGAACCAGTGGCCGCCTGGCACATTGCCGATATCCTGTCTGGCGTTATGCCACCTCTTGGCGCTGGTCAGCGTGGCATCGCCTACAAAACCGGTACAAGCTATGGCTACCGCGACGCATGGTCTGTCGGCTTTGATGGCGCCTATGTTTTGGGTGTCTGGGTCGGACGACCGGATAATAGCGCTGTTCCCGGCATAACCGGCTTTGGCTCCGCAGCGCCAATACTGTTTGAAGGCTTTGCAAAATCCGGCATTGCAATAACGCCATTGCCGCGTGCTCCGGCCGGGGCCGTGCGAATTGCGCAGGCAGAGTTGCCCATAAGCCAGCGCCGCTTTTCCATGACGCCAAGCGGTCTCTTGGCGTCCACGACGCGTGAGCCCGCCCCACAGATAGTATATCCGCCGGAAGGAGCACGGGTTGATCTTGGCGCGAAATCAGGCAGCGCAATCAATCCGCTTGTGTTGAAATTGCAGGGGGGTAGAGCGCCGTTTCGCTGGCTCGCCAACGGCAAGCCTTTACCGGATATGTCGCGACGGCGTGTCAATCAATGGACGCCAGATGGAGGAGGTTATTCAACATTGACTGTGATTGATTCCATCGGTCGAGCCGCAACGGTTCGCGTATTCATAGATTAGGAAAAGCGGCGCTGGAGGCCGCCGCTTTTCTGTTTTGTGATTATCGCGCCTGAACCAGCGCTGAGATGATCCCGGACGTAATGCCGATCAGCACATAATTATCGTCTGCTCTAACCCAGTGATATCCACGTGGCGGCGTGCGCAGGTGATAGCGATTATAGTCGCGCACCACGTTGCGGCGGTAGTTTGAAGGCAATGCATGGCCGCGAGACCAGCGGGTTTTCTTGACCACAACCTTCTTGGTAACGATGCGCTTCTTAACGACATGTTCCCGCTTCTGGTCGTAGTGGCGACCCTGATCGTGCCGTTGCTGAGCAAAAGCGGCTGGGGTGGCCAGGAGTGATATGGCAATTGCTGCCAGAGCGATCTTTTTCATTTTCGTTTCCTCGTGAGCTGCATGGCTTGGGGGAAGACCATGATTATTCAGACACGCAATGGTTGTATGCCTCGGGAAATGAACGAAAACTGAACGCAAACCTAAACAATTTGTAATGTTTTAAAGCACTTAGTTGTTTCTGGCCTCATACATATCGACTGATGTTGAGCGGCGAAGCATCGACATCCGGCGATTTACCCGAGACAAGATCGGCGAGAACACGGCCGGATCCGCATGCCATTGTCCACCCCAATGTTCCGTGACCGGTATTGAGATAGAGATTGGAATATTTTGTCCCGCCACCAATGATGGGTGGGCCATCTGGAGTCATCGGGCGCAGGCCGGTCCAGAAACTCGCTTTTGAAATATCGCCGCCCTTGGGGAAGAGATCGCCGACAGAGTGGGCCAGTGTTCCGCGCCGCGCTTCACGCAATGTCAGGTCGTAACCGGAAATCTCTGCGGTGCCGCCAACACGAATACGGTCGCCAAGGCGGGTGATCGCAACCTTGTAGCTTTCATCCATGA
Organism: Phyllobacterium sp. YR531; assembly: GCF_000282595.1. GTDB lineage: Bacteria > Pseudomonadota > Alphaproteobacteria > Rhizobiales > Rhizobiaceae > Phyllobacterium. The sequence continues at coordinate 101,899 of NZ_AKIZ01000019.1, read as the reverse complement.
CGGTAGAAACCGGAGCACCCTCCGGATCGGTAATCGGAACAGTGATGGAATAACCTTTTACCGGATAGACAGGAATGTGGACGCCGATCCGCCGCAAAAGGAATGGCGAATAGCTGCCGAATGCCATTACATAGGCATCAGCGGTCAGCTCTTCCGTTTCCGTTGAAACGCTGGCGATCTTGTTCGTGCTTGTGTTGATCGACGTAATGGTGGTGTTGTAGCGGAACGTTACGCCAGCTTCGGCACATAGTGCTGCAAGCTTTTCGGTAAACATCTGGCAGTCGCCGGTTTCATCGCCCGGCAGTTGCAAACCGCCGACAAATTTTCCGCGCACATTGGCCAGCGCCGGTTCGGCCGCTATGCAGCCTTCTGGGTCGAGCAGATTGTAGGGCACGCCGAACTGCTTCAGGACGTCAATATCGCCGCCTGTGCCGTCATATTGGCTCTGGGTGCGGAAAAGCTGCAACGTGCCTTGCGTGCGTTCTTCATATGCAATGCCAGTCTCTCCGCGCAGGGCTTTCAAACTGTCGCGACTATATTCCGCGATAGGCACCATGCGGGCCTTGTTGCGGGCATAGCGTGCGGATGTGCAATTACGCAGCATCTTTACCAGCCACAGTGCCATGTAGGGATCGAACTTCGGCCTGACGACGAGCGGTCCGAAATGCATCAGCATCCATTTGATGGCTTTTATTGGAACGCCGGGACCTGCCCAAGGCGAAGAATATCCTGGAGAAATTTCGCCAGCATTGGCAAAGCTGGTTTCCCGTGCAGGTCCGGGCTGGCGGTCGACCACCACGACTTCATGTCCTGCCTGCGCAAGATACCACGCTGATGTGACACCGACGACGCCACTGCCAAGGACAAGAACTTTCATGAACGGGTACTCCTTCGAACCGCAGACCATCAACAAAGGCCTGCCAAAACCGAATCATACTGTGTGATTTCAGCGCCGGTCTTTCCAGTGGTTTCTTGATCGTTGCGCTGAAATGTCGTGGAAATGGCAAGGAATTACAGCTTTTCCAGATTTGCCAGCACGATCTCGCGCCACAAGCGTGTAGGCGTTATCCAGCCACCCACCCATAAATCGTATCGTCCAGAGAGAATTACTGACACGAGGTTGGTGTATCGCCAAAGATGGATATTCGAGTCCAGAATTCGGGCAAAATAAAAGGCCGGGAAAACCCGACCTTCTCAAACTCGTCTTTGCTATCAGTGCCAGTACATCCGTGGTCAAAGACCGCGAAGACGAATTATAATCAACCAGCCTGAAGCTGATCAGCAGTCATCTTGCCGGACTTGTTGTCACGGACCAATTCGAATGTGATCTTCTGACCGTCATTGAGGCTGCGCAAACCAGCGCGCTCAACTGCGGAGATGTGAACGAACACGTCTGCCGAACCGTCATCAGGTTGAATGAAGCCGAAGCCCTTTGTGGAATTGAACCACTTTACTGTTCCAGTGCTCATGATGAACCCTTTCAATGGAAATATTTTAATACAGGGCACGACGCGCCATGCAGTTTTTAGCTCGATTTTTGAAGAAGGATCTTTCAGAGCGCCTGTGACGCAATAAAACTATTAACTAACTACCAAATACCGATACCAGACATATAAGGCGAAGCACCTGTTTCGTCAATGCAGGCCGTCAGAAATAAATACAAAGACTTTCCCAAGCGTAATATATCAATCAGAGCGACGCGATTTTAACTGAATACTATTTCCTGAATTCTGAATACAGAAAATCATAAATACAGCGCGTCAGCCTCTGTCTTGCTCACTTCGACAGTATAGTTACTTGGTTTTTGTCGTCCGAGGCGTCTTTGCTTTGGATTTTGATGCGGCCTTTGGCGGCTGTGCCGCAAGCTCTGCCTCGTCAGCAGCCTCTTTCGCAAGACGAAGCGCCTTCAAGCGTGCAGTCTTGCTTTCCCACTTATTGGTCTCGTCATTGATGATGGCGGAGGCAGCGGCTGTAGTAGCCAGACTTTTCTGCTCCGAGGGGCTAAGCACCCGCTTTGGGCGCACGCCGACTTCCGGCAGTTGTTTTGGGCTATGTTTCATCGTGTCTCACATTGTTAGCTTACAATCATGACACGCGAAGGTCGCCAAGTCTATCGCGCAATCTTTTCGCCGGCGGGCTTCCACCCCCGGGCAAAGCCGTAAGACATCGCGAGAGTTGCGTATTCGATCTCGCGCAAAAGGAAGTCGCGCTCGGCAAGAAGGGCTGCGACTGTGGCTCTGGCATCACCCTGATGATAGGCGAGCGCCTCATCAATTTCGTCTTCCGGTTGTCTCAGGATCGCATTCATCTGGAATCTCCTTTTCAAAAATACTGCCACAACCAAACATATTTGAAAAGGATTTTGTTCTCTTTTTGTTCTTGTATTGAAAAATGAGAACTTGCCGGGCGATGGGTGTGTCTTGCATCGCCCGGCATATATAAAAATCAGGCTTTCGGCTTACCCTTGGGTGTGGTTGCCTCTGCCTTTTTCATCATTGAGCTGAAAGGAGCGTCTGCCTTGGCGACTACTTTTTCCTTCTTCGGCTTGCGCGTTTCTTTGTTGCTGCGTTGCTGACCCTTGGCCATGGTGCCTCCTACCGGTTGTAACAGGATACTTCACGGAATCGGTCGTTTGGAGTGAATTGGCGGCCGAAACCTCTGACGCCGCGAAAAGCCAAGCCTGGCCAAAAGACGATTTACGATTACGCCACGACCTTAAAGGTTAAATTCCAGCCTGTCACGGGCTCTGTAGCCTGCCCATCAATAATCAGCTTGCAGCTCTGCTAAAACTCATTTTTTCAAATGCTGATGGCCTGTTTCCCTGTTCCGCAAGCGCTTGCCCTATGCGTTTTGCGCATTCAGCCGGACTTGCGGTCGAAGTATCGATCTCGAAATCATAAATGAGCGATTTGTGCACTTCCTTCTGCCATCGGGCGACTGGCTCCGGAATTTCTTCATTGGCCGATCCCATCGCATAAAGACCTTCGCGACCGGGGTGGCCTGCATTGCGCCGCTCCATGATGATTTCGATAGGGCAGTGTATCCCGACGAACATGACGGGCAGGTCTAGGAGTCGGGGGGCACAGTCGGCCAGAATATGTCGGGGCTGCGCATAGGCGTCATGATGCCCGAAATCAGCAACGACATTAAACCCCAGACGGCTATGTGCAGCAATGGATTCGTATAGCGCGGCATACATCCCCGGGATGATTGGCTCGATATCCTGGCGTTCACCGCCCGGGCGAAGTCCTATTCCCGGCCTCAGCGCTTCAGGAGTAATTGCAGAGTAATTGTCCACGCCCAGATTCATCCATATGCCATCGAAACTTTCCTGTATGGCTTTTACAATGGATGATTTGCCTGAGCGTGGTGCACCGTTCAAGATAATGATCTGTCCAGCCTGCACCATTCAACTCTCGATGTCTGATCGGTTCAATTCGGGGTAACTTACGGATTAAGCATAAGAAGAAGCGTTATAAACACTGCAAATATTGCAAAATTGAACCAGAAGTTCGCTGCTCTTGAGTACATTTCGACCTCCTGACTATCCGCGACGACACGATAGAGAAATCTAATCCGATGCGGAGCGTTCAGCGTACAACAACGCGAATAACGTCAAACTTGTTCCAGCTTTGTAATGCAGGTGCGTCTTCAGGCTGAACAAAAGCCGAACCAATCAACCACACAATAATTAAAAATATTACAGCGATTGCAGCCAAAACTAATAATCCAGTCAATTTTACTGGCTGATGATCATTATCGAGCATGGAGTTCGTCTCAAGATTGTGACAATGGTTTAATACAACTTATGCGTGAATTATCAATCAGAACATCTGTCAATCTTCAGGATCAAATGACGGCTTTCACCTAGCCGTATAAGCATCGAAGAACGCAGTATGGCTCATTACGTTCCAGAAGAATCGCCAGGAAATTGAACTAATGCATCGACCATCTATTGCTGGTGGCGCTTGATGCTTGATATGAGGTTCTCAACTGAGGATGAGAAACATGGCTTCGGAGACCGTTCTGATTACCGGGGCCACCGGCTTTGTCGGGGTTGAACTCACCTCAAAGTTGAAGTCCGTCGGATACGACGTGATCACTGCGGCGAGGGATGACAGCAATGCCGGGCATGGGCCCGAAATTGCGCGCTTGCCATCTCCGGATGAACCAGATGCCGCATTTGAAGCCATACTCGCAGGCGTCGATCATGTCGTGCATCTGGCAGCAATTGCACACGCGAATCTTGAGAATGCTACCGAGGTATACAACTCGGTGAACTTCGTGCTGCCGGTAAAACTGGCCAGAGCTGCGGATAAGACAATCCGGGGCAAGTTCGTGTTCATGTCCTCAATCCGCGCGCAATGCGCCAGTATTCATCAAGGGGTTGCCCTTGAAACCGATGAGCCGAAACCGACCGATGATTATGGTCGGGCAAAACTCAAGGCGGAAATCGGGATTGCAGAAGTCATGCCACGCCGGAACTACACCATTCTGCGGCCGGTTCTGGTTTATGGCGCTGGCGTCAAGGGTAATATGGCGGCCTTGATGAAACTGGCGGCCCTGCCCATACCGCTTCCATTCAGATCGCTCGTCGGCAAACGCTCGCTCGTTGATCGCTCATCCCTTTGTAATGCTGTTATCCACTGTCTCAATCAGCCAAAAACCAACGGTGGCACATTCATTGTCGCGGATACCAGTCCGGTGACAGTGCCCCAGATAGTTGGTGCCATGCGACGCGCTAAAAAGCGACGCTCATTGCTATTCGCATGTCCGGTTTGGGTCATGGACGCTCTGGCGAGTATCACCGGGCAACGTGGCCGGTGGGATACCTTGAGCGGCAACCTTGTTGCCAGTTCAAAACTGCTGCAGTCCACCGGTTGGCAAGCGGTGGAAAATACCCCTGCTGAGATCGAGAAATTGGTTGGTTGAACAGGTGCAAAGGCTCTTTGCAAATTGCCAAGACTGTTAGGCGGGTAAAACGTCTCTTGGATATTCGCCAATCCGTGTTACATTATCGCCAACGTTAATTAAAAAGCGCCTTGCTTTGCGTCCTTCCAAGGTTCGCGCGGCGCTCGAAGGATAAAACAGTGAAAGACCCCGAAACGGGCGCATCATCTGCGCCGCATGGGGCGTCTGGCGGAAGCAATGTGCCAAATGGTGCAGGCAATTCTGCCAAAAACGGGCTCGGACAACATGGCAAAACCGTGCAGGATGCACAGGGCGGCCAGTCCGGCTCCGAAGAACGGCGCTTCGACCAGAACCCCAAGAAACGTGCGCGTCGCAGGCGGCGCGGCAAGTCGAAGCAGTCTGCTGTTCCGGCTGAAAATGCTTTGTCAGCTGCCGCTCCAGTCTCTCCTGCAGAGCCTGGCAACCCTTCTGCCAAATCAGCAAAGAAGCGCCGTCCCAATCGTTATCGCCGCCGTGGACGTTCGGGTAATAAAGCGCCGGCGCAGAACGCTGAAGTCAACGCAGCGGCAGCGCAGGCGCAACCTTTGGTGGCACCACAACCTGTCATTCGAGATACGATACGCAAAGAAAACCGGCATGCCGGTGCAGGTCTGTATGCGGCATTGGATCTTGGCACAAACAATTGCCGTCTTCTGGTTGCTTCGCCTACAAGACCAGGCCAGTTTCGGGTTGTTGATGCATTCTCGCGTATCGTGCGCCTTGGAGAGGGGCTCGGTGCAACTGGACTGCTGAATGAGAATGCGATGAATCGTGCCATCGAGGCATTGAAGATCTGCCGCGATAAGCTTGATAGTCACGATGTACGGCGTGCACGACTGATCGCCACCGAGGCTTGCCGTCAGGCAACGAACGGTGAAGAGTTTCTGGCGCGGGTGAAAGAAGAGACCGGGCTCGACCTTGAAATCATCAATCGCCAGACCGAGGCGCGGCTTGCCGTCTCCGGCTGCGGTACTCTCGTGGAGCGGGAGACGGATGCGGTTGTCCTGTTCGATATTGGTGGCGGTTCGTCTGAAATAGCCCTGATAGATGTTTCCGAACGCCGCTCACCTCGGCTGGCAGAGCACATTATAGCCTGGACGTCGCTGCCCGTTGGAGTTGTCACCCTTGCCGAACGTTTTGGCGGGCGGGATGTGACGACTGACAATTTTGCTGTGATGGTCGATCACGTTGCGGAACTGATCAATGATTTCACAGAGCGTCACAAGTTGGGCGATCTCGTAAAAAGCCAGAATTTCCACCTTTTAGGCACATCCGGAACGGTAACAACCCTCGCCGGGATTCATCTCGGTCTGGAGCGCTATGATCGCCGGCGGATTGATGGCATCTGGATGCAGAATGACGATGTAACGGAAATGACCAGCAGGCTTCTTTCGTGGAGTTTTGATGAACGGGTTGCAAATCCATGCATTGGTGCTGACCGGGCTGATCTCGTGCTGGCAGGCTGTGCCATTCTCGATGCAATTCGCAATGTTTGGCCCAGCCAGAAGTTGCGTGTTGCTGATCGTGGCCTGCGCGAAGGTATTTTGACTGAACTGATGTCGCGCGATGGCGCGTGGCGCAATCGCTGGCTTCGTCCCAGCGCATAAACAAGACTATGCGTGACGCTGGACGTAGCGCGGAAAACAGGGGCCCAGATGGCTAAGACGACCACAGGTGGACGCGGCGGCACAGGTACGCGCGGACTGCACACCAAGATCAAGAAGAAGGCAGGGACGATCAAGGAATCCTCGCGCCGCTGGCTTGAGCGTCATATCAATGATCCGTATGTGCAGCGCTCGAAAGCAGACGGTTATCGCTCACGCGCTGCCTATAAGCTCATCGAAATCGATGACCGTTACAAGATTTTGAAAAAGGGCCAGCGTATTATCGATCTTGGCGCAGCCCCCGGCGGGTGGAGCCAGATTGCCGCCTCGATTGTTGGGTCACCCGATGAACAGCCGACAGTTGTTGGCATTGATTATCTTCATATCGATCCATTGCCGGGCGTGACTTTGCTTGAGATGGACTTTCTGGATGACACGGCACCGCAAAAGCTGATGGAAGCCCTTGGAGGTGAACCGGACATTGTCATGTCCGATATGGCTGCCCCAACAACCGGACATCGCCGTACCGATCATATCCGCACCACGCATCTTTGCGAGGTTGCCGCTGATTTCGCAGTGTCCGTTTTACGTCCGGGTGGACACTTTCTCACCAAGACTTTTCAGGGCGGTACGGAAAATGAGGTCCTTGTACTGCTGAAGAAGCATTTCAAATCAGTGCATCACGTCAAGCCACCCGCATCACGTGCGGAATCTGTCGAGCTTTATCTGCTGGCTCGTGACTTCAAGGGTCGGGACGTCTGACCCTTATTCTGCGGGCGATGCTGCCTTGATCAGCGGCCGGTGTCCCGATACTTCGGCACCGGCATCAGCCCGCAAGCCCCGGAATGAAAGACAGGCCAAGCCTGAAACCGCCGCTACAATAAAGAACGCGATGTGAAAGTCTGATAGTTGCAGCGGGCCACCATGCAGCTTCGTCGATACTTCCAATATGCCACCTGCGACTGCCACGCCAAGCGCAATGGATATCTGCTGCGCTACGGAGCTGATCGGCGTTGCCTGACTGGTTTGTTCATTGGGAATATCCGCATAGGCCAATGCGTTTGTGCCGGTAAAGAACAGCGAACGGAAAAAGCCGCCTGCGAGCAGCAAAACGATCATCAGCCAATAGGGCGTGGCTGGTGTGAACAATCCATTTACAGCAATGAAGCCAGCCGCAACAACAGAGCCATACATCAGCGAGTTGCGAAAGCCGGTCTTGGCATAGAACCATTTTGTTACGAGCTTCATGCTCATTGCGCCAAGCGCAGAAACGAATGTGATCATGCCTGACTGAAAGGGTGTCATTCCAAAACCGATCTGGAACATCAGCGGCAGCAGGAATGGAACAGCACCGACGCCGATGCGGAACAGGCTTCCACCGACGATAGATGCGCGGAACACCTGATTCTTGAACAGGTCGAGCGCAAGCAGGGGCTCAGGTTTGTTACGCGCATGCAGTAGATAAAGAATGGTGGAGAGGATGCCGACTGCAAGTGTCGTGAAGCCAATCCATGATGGCAGTGCAGGCAAACTCACCACGGACAATCCGAACACAACGCCTGACGCAGCGATACCGCTCAGGAAAAATCCGATGACATCAAGCGGCCTCCGCACAAGCGTTTCCACGGAGGGTAGATAGCGCGTGGCAAACCATATGCCGATTATGCCGATCGGCACATTGATCAGGAATATCCAGTGCCAGCTAAAATAGGTTGTCAGAAAGCCGCCAACAGGCGGGCCTAACAGCGGCCCGATGAGCGCGGGCATTGTTAGCCAGGCCATGGCCCCAACAAGTTCGTTGCGCGGTGTAGATCGCACCAGGACGAGACGCCCTACCGGCGTCATCATCGCACCGCCCACGCCTTGAAGAAAACGCGATACGACGAAAGCCAGTAGCGAATTGGAAACAGCGCAAGCTATCGAACCTAATACAAACACGACAATGGCTGCCCGGAATACATTTTTTGCGCCGAACCTGTCGGCCATCCAGCCACTTACGGGAATGAAAACCGCAAGTGAAACAAGATATGCTGTCAGTGCCAGCTTCAGCGCGATCGGGCTCGTTCCTATATCCGCTGCAATGGCCGGCAGTGATGTTGAAATAACGGTCGAGTCCATCTGCTCCATGAAAAGGGCGACGGCGAGGACGAGTGGAACAATGCGGTTGTTCAAAATCTATTCCAGTTCTCAATGCTTTGAGAAGAGCATCATCCGATGCCGGATAACAACTCATGGGCGTTGCGATAGCACTCACACTGCCTGTGCTCAAGCACCGATCAAACAGAAGTGATCTGACGGCGCGTTTGTTTTCGACCTTTCCGCGTTACAACCTAGGGTTATAACCCGCACCTCAAGGAGATTGATCCATGTCGACATTTGAGATTTCGCGCCGCGATCTGTTCTTGGCTTCTACCGCAATGGCTGGTGGGCTGGCAGCAACAAGTATTATTACGGGCACCGCTGAAGCTGCAACGCCAAAGTCGGATGTCAAATCTCCCGGCTTCAAGCGCTTCAAACTTGGTGACTTTGAAATAACGACACTGCTTGATGGTTTGCGTGCAGGCGATGGCCCACATCCGACGTTCGGAGCCAATCAGACGCAGGAGACAGTCGCTGAACTGTTGCGCAATAATTTCCTGCCGGAGACCAAGTTCGTCAACGGCTTTATTCCGGTGCTGATCAATACCGGTTCCGAATTGGTGCTCGTTGACACAGGCTTTGGCGCTGGTGGGCATGAAAATGGCTTGGGTCAATTGGAAAACAATCTGAAGGCGGCGGGTTATACGCCCGATCAGGTTACCGTTGTGCTTATTACCCATATGCATGGCGACCACATTGGGGGTCTCATGAACGGTGAGACACCAGCTTTCGCCAATGCTCGTTATGTCGGCGGTCAAATCGAGTACGACTTCTGGACAGATGCCGCGCGTACCGGCACACCTGCCGAAAACAACGCAAAAGCCGTCAATGCCAAGGTCAAGCCACTTGCGGACAAGTTCACCTTTATCAAGGCTGGTGATGAGGTCGTGTCCGGAATTACCAGTGAAGCCGCTTACGGCCATACACCGGGGCACATGATTTTTCATGTCGAGTCTGCTGGTAAACGCCTTGTCCTGACTGCTGACACGGCTAATCACTACGTGGCATCGTTGCAACGTCCTGAATGGGAAGTGAGTTTCGATGGCGACAAGGCAATGGCTGCCGAAACGCGCAAACGGGTGTTCGACAAGATCTCGGCCGATAAGGTGCCCTTTATTGGATATCACATGCCGTTCCCGGGTGTCGGCTATGCAGAGAAGCTGGAAACAGGCTACCGTTTCGTTCCGGTCACCTACCAGTTTGATGTTTAAAGGCGGCAGTAACAGTCGATCTTGAAAAACCCATTATTCCCGGCACTATGCACCGCTTGTACTCACATGCCGGGAATAAATATCATGAAACTGTCTGTTGCTCTTCTATCGCTTTCACTGATCGCCGCAGCCGCCGCGCCAGCAATGGCGGTATCTGCCGATGAGGAAAAAGATGTGGTCACTGCCGAACTCGACAAATGTCTGGAAGCTCCGGAAGGCCAGACAACAGCCGGCATGGTTGAGTGCACCCACAATGCCTATATGGCCTATGACAAACAATTGAACGACGTTTACAAGAAGGCGCTGGTGGGAGTCGACAAGGCATCTGCCGACAAAATTCGTGAATCCCAGCGTAAATGGATTGCGTGGCGCGATGCCCAGAGGGAAGCTGACAATGGGGCGTGGCGTGCGGATCGCGGAACATTGGCGAGCCTTGATATTGAATCGTTCAACGTCGATGCAATCAAGGCAAGGGTACAGCAATTGCAATATTATGTGTCCGAATAGGCTTTGAAGGGCCAGTAATTGCGTTTACGGCTTTTCAAACTGACATAAGCATGTTACCAGCCCGTGCCAATTCACCTGAATAGACCTTGATCGACGCTCCACTCCACGTGGCGCGTCCTTTAGTCGTATTAGCCGTATGTTAGGAATTGGTAATGGCAAAAATCGTTGAATCCGCAACAGGCGCACTGGCACTGACATTTGACGATGTCCTGCTGCAACCGGGTCATTCGGAAGTCATGCCCGGCCAGACAGATATCCGCACACGTATTGCCGCCGATATCGAACTGAACCTGCCTCTGCTCTCCGCAGCCATGGATACAGTCACCGAATCGCGCCTTGCCATTGCCATGGCACAGGCTGGCGGTATGGGCGTGATCCATCGTAATTTGACTCCTGAACTACAGGCCGAAGAGGTCCGGCAGGTCAAGAAATTCGAGTCGGGCATGGTGGTCAATCCCGTTACCATCGGACCCGATGCAACTCTGGCCGATGCACAGGCGCTGATGCGTGCCCATGGCATTTCCGGAATTCCTGTTGTTGAAAATGCGGGTGAGGGCAGCCGCAAGCCCGGACGTCTTGTTGGTATTCTCACCAACCGCGATGTGCGTTTTGCTTCCGACCCTGCACAGAAAATCTATGAACTTATGACCCGCGAAAACCTCATTACGGTTCGCGAAAACAACGTACAGCACGAAGAAGCAAAGCGTTTGCTGCATCAGCATCGCATTGAGAAACTGCTGGTCGTTGACAATAAGGGCCATTGCGTTGGCCTGATCACCGTCAAGGATATGGAAAAGTCACAGCTCAACCCGAACGCGGCCAAGGATGCGCAGGGCCGTCTACGCGTTGCGGCTGCGTCCAGCGTTGGCGAGGATGGTTTCGAGCGTGCAGAACGCTTGATTGCGGCAGGTGTCGATATTCTCGTCATCGATACGGCCCACGGCCATTCACAACGTGTGCTTGATGCGGTTACCCGCGCCAAGAAGATGTCAAATGCCGTGCGTATCATCGCCGGTAATGTTGCCACTGCTGCTGGAACGCAGGCGCTGATCGATGCGGGCGCCGATGCGGTTAAGGTAGGTATTGGACCGGGCTCAATCTGCACAACGCGTATTGTTGCTGGCGTTGGCGTACCACAGCTTTCCGCTATCATGTCTGCTGTTGAAGCCGCCCATAAGTCCAACATTCCGGTTATCGCGGATGGCGGTATCAAATATTCGGGTGACTTCGCCAAGGCGCTCGCAGCTGGCGCTTCCGCTGCAATGGCGGGTTCCGCTCTCGCGGGTACGGAAGAAAGCCCCGGCGAAGTTTATCTCTATCAGGGCCGCTCGTTCAAAGCCTATCGCGGCATGGGTTCGGTCGGCGCCATGGCACGCGGCTCGGCAGATCGTTATTTCCAGGCGGAAGTACGAGATGAGCTGAAGCTCGTACCGGAAGGTATTGAGGGTCAGGTTGCCTATAAGGGCCCGGTTTCTGGTGTCCTGCACCAATTGGCTGGCGGTCTGCGCGCTTCCATGGGTTATGTCGGCGCGAAAAATCTGGAAGAATTCCGGGAAAAGGCTACATTCGTGCGCATCACCAATGCTGGTCTGCGCGAGAGCCACACTCATGATGTTACCATCACCCGCGAAAGCCCGAACTATCCGGGCGGCAACTAAAAACACAGCAGGAGAGGGCGATGTCTGACACCGCCCTCCGCGACCACTTCTCGGCCATGGCGCGCAACAGCGCTTGGTCAAACCACAGATTGCTGATTGCCTGCGAGCAGCTCACACCTGCCGAATTCGCCCAAGAGCGCACGAGTTTTTTCCCCTCAATACAATTGACGCTTAATCACAACCTGATTGTCGACCATATCTATATGGCCGACATGATTGGTGTCGGACGTGCGAATACAGGGTTGGAAGGTGATGTCCCCTTTCCGGATGCATCTGATCTTAAAAAAGCGCAGCAGGAGTTTGATGACACGCTCATCGCCTTTTGCGATGGCTTGGGTCCGGCAAACCTTGATCGCATCGTTTCAATAAGCTGGGGAACAGGTGATACGTCACGCGAGTCTATTCGCAACTTGCTGTCGCATCTTTTCGTGCATCAGATCCACCATCGCGGACAGGCTCACGCCATGCTGGCAGGGACAAAAGTTCCGCCACCACAACTGGACGAGTTTTTCCTCAATTACGATGCGCCGCGAAGGCAGGGCGATCCCTATAGTTGAGTGTGTCAAACCCGTCTTTGGTAACAGACAAGACATTCCGGATTGTGCTAGATAAATCAATAATACTGCCGGGGGCGGCCACAACCAATCCAGGCAGGCGTGTCACTCTTTTCCCTGATGGCAGCCCATGACCGCATTTCATTCTTCATTGCTGAAAACACTGATCGGCATTTTTGCTGCTCTGCTTTTGATGACATCCCATGTCCTTGCTCAGACAGCGCCCGCCGAAGCGCCTCCTGCACCGGCAAAAATTGATCAATTTATCCAGTTGCTGTCTGACCCGGAAGTTAAAACATGGCTTGAAAAGGAACTGGCCAAGCCGGATGCGCCTGCCTCTGCCGATACCCAGTCGCCGGAAACAAATCCCATGGCAAAATCCATGGTGTCGTCGTCTTTGGACAATGTGAAGCTCCACATCGAGCGGACTGCCAGAACCATACCCGATCTGCCCCGTCAATTCATGCAGGCCCGATCGACGGTTATGTCGGAACTGAGTGATCGCGGTCTTCTGGGCGTGTTTATGCTGGTGGCAATTTTCATCGCAGCCGGCTTTGCATTGCAGAAACTGGTCTTCCGGTTGACCGTTCGATATCGCAGATGGCTGATCAGCCTGTCAAAAGACACACCGCAAGGTCGCGCCAAGAAAATAAGCGCTCGCTTTCTGTACTCCTTTCTAATGATCCTTTCATTCAGTCTTGGTAGTACCGGCGCCTTCATGATCTTTGAGTGGCCGCCGCTGCTGCGGGAAATCGTGCTGGCCTATCTGACTGCCGCTACTGGTACATGGGCGGTGAACATGTTCTGCAAAGCGGGGCTGATCACCTCCAGAATGAATGTCGCACATGCTGAGGAGGTTCGCGCGCTGCCCATTTCCAATGAAACAGCCGATCACTGGAGCCGCTGGCTTGTCATTATAGGGGGCTGGTTTCTTTTCGTGGATGCAACATTCTCGCTGCTTCCACTCTTGGGCCTGACCGCTGATGGCATTGTCGCGCTGGCGATACCAGCAAGTTTTGTTCTGCTGTGCTTGGGGTTAGTCGCTATATGGCGCCGTCCACGCAGCTCTGTCGTGGAGGGTAAAAAGCAACTGGTAAGTCATGTAGCCGCAACCTGGTTGATGACAGTCTATTTCATAGGCCTATGGTTGTTGCAGCTGACAGGTGCATGGGTGCTTTTCTCGATTGTTGCGCTGGCATTCGTTATCCCGCTGCTCGTAATCATCGCGCACAAGGCGGTCCATTTCATATTGCGTCCGGGCACAGCAGAAACAGGTGGCGCAACTGTTCCCGCCGTTACGTTGGCCGTGGTAGATCGCGGTATTCGTGTAGCGCTGATTGTTCTTGCGATTTACATCACTGCCCGCATGTGGGGCGTCGGCATGTCCAGTGTACAGAATATGCAAAATCCGACGACGTCGCTGATCGTTCGCGGCCTCGTCAATACGCTGGTTATTGCTCTGGCCGCAGACTTTGGCTGGAGCATCATAAAAGCGTTGATCGAGCGCAAGCTCGGTGTCCACCATCATACAGCGCAGGATGAGCATGCGGAGATCGATCCGCAACAGGCGCGCTTGCGCACCTTGCTGCCCATCATCTCCAACATTCTGTTCGCTTCGCTGTTGATCATGGCAATCCTGATGATACTTTCATCGATTGGCATTCAGATTGGCCCATTGATTGCAGGCGCAGGTGTGGTGGGTGTGGCTATCGGTTTCGGTGCACAGACCGTAGTAAAAGATGTGATTTCCGGCGTTTTCTATCTGCTCGACGATGCTTTCCGTATTGGCGAATATATTAGCAGCGGCAAGTATATGGGTACGGTAGAAAGCTTCAGCCTTCGTTCCATCAAACTTCGTCACCATCGTGGTCCGGTTTTCACCATTCCCTTTGGCGAATTGGGTGCTGTACAAAACCAGAGCCGCGACTGGACCATGGACAAGTTCAACATCACGGTTGGCTTTGATACGGACCTTGAAGCGGCCCGCAAACTAATCAAGCGCGTGGGTGCCGAACTTGCGGCAGATCCTGAATTTGCCCCTTGGGTAATCGAGCCGATCAAAATGCAGGGTATTCAGGAGTTTGGGGAGTACGGCATAGTCATACGCATGAAGATGACGACAAAACCGGGCGGAGCCTTTGCGATGAAACGCAAATTTTTCATCGCCGTGCGCAAGGCGTTCAAGGAAAATAACATCGAATTGCCGGTCCCGACCGTTCACGTGCAAAAAGGTGAAGAGGCCGCTCCTGTCGTGGCTCAAAACCTGACAGCAAGGCGCAAGCGTGCTGCCGTGGCAAAGGCGGCAGAAGACGCCGCCTAGGGAATAATCTTGCGTGTCTTCAGATCATCGAAGACACGCAGAAACATCGCTTCCGTATCGATATAGTCGTGAAAACCGGCACGCCGCAGCTTCGTGCCATCGGCAAAAAAATCATAGTCCCAGCCGAAGACGAAATCGCCAAAGCCCCATGCTGAAACGTCGGAATATGGCGTTGGCAGCAAGCTGTGCTTCTTGACCATCCTGTCCCATAGTTTTTCCTTGTCAGCCATGATCACATTGAGCGACATAGGCAGGGGTGGCGCAACATCCAGCCGGAAATATTCTGCGATCTTGGGCCATAGCTCACTCCAGCGGAAAAGATCGCCATTGTTGATGTTGAAAGCTTGATTGCCGCATTGCGGATTGGTGGCGATGAAGATAGTTGCACGTGCCAATAGTCCCGCGTCTGTCATTTCCAGCAGGCTATTGTAAGCGCCCGGCTTTCCCGGAAACCGCAACGGAATTCCAAGTTCCTTTGACATTGACGCATAGACCGCAATGACCGATGCAAGATTCATAGGATTGCCCAAGGCAAATCCTATGACGACTGAAGGCCGCAAGGCAGACCAGGTCCATGCCTTGCCCTTTTGCAGAGCCTCGAGAAAATCCTGCTGATCAATATTGAATTCCGGTGGCATGTGATTGGCGTCAGTCTCGCGCGCCGGTGTCTTGAACGGACCAAGATGTGCGCCATAAACCTTATAGCCTTGCATCAGGCTGATATGTTCGAGGTTCGGAGCAATGGGCTCTATGGCGTTCACAACATTGACCAGCATTGCCAGATTTGGCGCGACAAGTTCCGCCCAGCTTGGGCGATCCTGATACGCCGCATAAAATATGTGCGTCACATCAGTCAGACTCGCTAGCTTCGCTTTGGCGTCTGCCGCATCAAGCAGATCAACGACAATATGTTTGAGCCTGCCTTTCGAATAACCGCCGCTGCGGGATAATCCGACAATATCCCAATCTCCAAGCTCCACCAGATGCGCAATCAGATTGCCGCCAATAATGCCATTGGCACCAACCACTACAGCCTTTTTGTTCGATCTCATTTTGAAAACTCCGTTCTTCGGAAACGGATATCGCTTATTCGCTTACCTTTGCGTAGATGGCCCAATGTGATAGGATTTATAAGAGAAACTTTGAGGTTGGTTTATGGATCGCTTGTCGGCGATGAAAACTTTTGTGCGGGTGGCGGACCTTGGCACATTGTCAGCCGCTGCACGGGAGCTCGGTCTGACACAACCTGCGGTCAGCCAGCAGATTGCTGCGCTTGAGCGGCATCTGAATGTCCGGTTGTTCAATCGCTCGACGCGGCAACTTGTGTTGAGCGAAGGTGGTGAAATTTACTACCGCCACGCGCAGGAAATATTGCAGGCGGTGGATGAGGCGGAAGAAAGCGCTGGCGACTATTCTACCGTTCTAAAGGGGAGTTTGCGCATTCAGGCACCTGTCGGGTTTGGCCAGATGCATCTGGCTGCCATGGTCGTCGACTTCCAACGGCAGCATCTGGACTTGAGAACAGAATTGGTGCTGGACGACCGCATTGCTGATCTGATCGCGGACAATGTTGATGTCGCTATCCGGTTTGGGACCATGCACTCATCTGACCTCGTTGCGCGTAAGCTCGGATCATTCGAGCGTATTCTGGTCGCTTCGCCAGACTATCTTGCCGCTCATGGCAGTCCTGCAAACCCGGGTGAACTCATCCACCATGGCTATGTGCGTTTCATATGGTCGCCGGGGGGAGAGGTCATTCCATTGATCGGGCCGGATGGGTCTGTCCATGCTCCCATCAGGTCGATTTTCCTCGCCAACAATGCTTTCGTGCTTAATGATGCATTATGTGCTGGGCTCGGCATTGGTGCAGTACAACTTCCGCTGGTTCAATCCCTGATAGATAATGGCAAACTCATTCGTGTTATGCCGGAATATGCCTATGCGCCGATGGATATTCACGTCGTCTATGCAAGCAGGAGATTTCTTCCCCGCAAGACCAAGATATTCATTGAGCACCTGATTAAGGAAATGAAATCCATATCGGGGTTACAAATGATCCGCATGCCTGAAAAGGGCGTATAGACGGACAGCAGGAGAACACCATGTCACAAACTCAAATTTTCTGGCCGATGATTGCGCTGACCTTCTTGATCTATTGCGTTTATCTGTTGCTCTTTCTTCGGCGCAGGCGGGCTGTGACGAGCGGACAAGCCAAGATTCAGGAGTTTGTCATTCCAACAAATGAACCGGAAATCAGCATCACGACTATCCGCAACCTGAACAATCTGTATGAAGTGCCCATGTTGTTCTACGTGGTTTGCCTGTCGCTCTATGCAGTAAACGGCGTATCGTATGTTGCTGTGATCATTGCCTGGTTCTTCGTGGGTGCGCGCCTTGCTCATACACTTATCCACGTTACATCCAATCGTCTGCGTTATCGCCAGCCGATCTTTACACTGGGCTTCATTCTCAACGGCATTCTCTGGATCATGCTGGCAATGCATCTCCTGCTGCCGCCTGCCGTTTAAGCGGCAAGCTCGGACAATTCTTTCTTGGAAATCATCAAACGGCGGCTGCAATCCTTGATTGCGGCCGCAAGGGCTTGAAAGTCATCACGGCGCTTGCTCTGCTTACGCCAGATCAACCCGATCTCACGCGCGGGTTCAGGGTCGGCAAAAGATATGATCCGCACATTGTTCCGGCTTGCTTCGGTACGCACGGCAATTTCCGGAATCAGCGTCAGGCCCATGCCGTGGCTGACCATTTGCAGCAGCGTTGCCAGACTGGTTGCGCCGTAATTGACAAGCTGCCTTTGTTTGACGGTAGTACAAACTGCCAGTGCCTGATCACGAAGGCAGTGGCCTTCCTCAAGCAGCAGCAATCGTTCCACCGCAACATTCTCCTGTGTCATGGGCGATGAAAGTATATCCGTGTCGTTGCTGGATGTGGCAATAAGGAAGCGGTCGCGGAAGAGTGGCAGGGATGCAGTGCCATCCCCGTCGATCGGCAGGGCAGCAATCAGCGCGTCGAGATCGCCAAGCCGCAAATCTTCCACCAGTTTGGAGGTCACTGCTTCGCGCAGCTCTATGGTCAGGTCAGGATATTGCCGGTGCAGATCGGGAATGAGCATAGGCAGCAGGTAGGGTGCTATGGTTGGAATGATGCCAAGACGCAGGCGGCCACGCAGGATGCCGCGCTTTTCGGAAGCAAGGTCTTCCAATGCGCGAATCTCGTCCAGAATGCTTTGAATACGCGGAAGCAACCTCCGCCCCATATCCGTCAGCACAACCGAGCGCCGCGTACGCTCGAACAATGTTACTCCAAGCCGGGTCTCCATTTCCGCGATCTGGGCCGAAAGTGCGGGCTGGGAAATACGCGCCACCTCCGCTGCTTTGCGAAAATGCAACGTGGTCGCGAGGATATCGAAATAGCGCATTTGCCGGACTGAAAACATGATAGGTAAATCCTATCAATAATAATTCTAAATACAATTGGAAACTATGATTGGAATAGTTCTATTCTAAGGGCAGAGGCCAGCCAAAGTGCTGCGCCTGCCATTTCAGAGCTCGAAACAATGAAGGGAGAAGCCCCATGGCTGACCGTCCAATATTGACGACGACTGCCGGTGCACCGGTATCAGACAATCAGAACTCAAGAACGGCAGGCGAACGCGGCCCGGTTTTGCTGGATGATTATCAGCTGCTGGAAAAGCTTGCGCACCAGAATCGCGAGCGCATTCCTGAGCGCGTGGTCCATGCCAAGGGTTGGGGTGCATTCGGCACTCTCAAGATCACCGGCGATATTTCGCAATATACCAAGGCGAAGGCACTGCAGCCTGGCACTGAAACACCATTGCTTCTGCGCTTCTCGACAGTTGCCGGTGAACTCGGTGCAGCAGATGCCGAACGCGATGTGCGCGGTTTCGCATTGAAGTTCTATACAAGCGAAGGCAATTGGGATCTCGTCGGCAATAACACACCGGTCTTCTTCGTTCGTGATCCGCTGAAGTTCCCTGACTTCATTCACACACAGAAGCGCCACCCGCGAACAAATATGCGCTCAGCTACTGCCATGTGGGATTTCTGGTCGCTTTCGCCGGAAAGCCTTCATCAGGTAACGATTCTCATGTCGGATCGCGGTCTGCCGGTCGCTCCGATGTATATGAATGGCTATGGCTCGCACACCTATTCCTTCTGGAACGATGCGGGTGAGCGTTTCTGGGTCAAGTTCCACTTCAAGACCCAGCAGGGTCACAAGTTCTACACCAATGCAGAGGCTGAAACCCTCATTGGCAAGTCACGCGAAACCTATCAGGAAGAGCTGTTCGGCGGCATTGAGCGCGGCGAATTCCCGAAATGGACAGTACAGGTCCAGATCATGACGGAAGAGCAGGCGACACGGACTTCGTATAACCCGTTCGATTTGACCAAGGTCTGGCCGCACGGTG
Organism: Phyllobacterium sp. YR531; assembly: GCF_000282595.1. Classification (GTDB taxonomy): domain Bacteria; phylum Pseudomonadota; class Alphaproteobacteria; order Rhizobiales; family Rhizobiaceae; genus Phyllobacterium. The sequence goes on along the minus strand of NZ_AKIZ01000019.1, from coordinate 82,509 downwards.
AATTTCCGCCAATCGAGATCGGCGTCATGGAATTGAACCGCAACGCCGATAACTACTTCGCGGAAATTGAACAGGCGGCGTTCTCGCCCTCCAATGTTGTTCCGGGCATCGGTCATTCACCCGACAAGATGCTGCAGGCGCGTGTGTTCTCCTATGCGGATGCCCATCGCTATCGTCTTGGAACGCATTATGAAGCGCTTCTCGTCAACCAGCCCAAATGCCCTGTCCATCATTACCACAAGGATGGCCAGATGAATTTCTTCGGGCAGAAGACAGGCAATGTCGATGCGTATTATGAGCCGAACAGCTTCTCCGGTGCCGTCGAACAGCCGTCGGCGAAGGAGCCGCCGCTCAAGCTGACAGGCGATGCCGATCGCTTCAACCATCGCATCGGTAATGATGATTATGTTCAGGTGACCGCCCTGTTCAATCTGTTCGATGCCGGTCAGCGCTCACGCCTTTTCTCCAACATTGCCGCGGCAATGGGCGGCGTTCCGGGCGAAATCATCGAGCGTCAGCTGGTGCATTTCGGACGTGTTCATGCAGATTACGAGGCAGGAATTCGTGCGGCTCTGAAGGAAGCGCATGGCTATGAGGCCAATGCAATCTCCAATGAGGAAAAGGAAGTCGCTGCCGAATAGGCACGCTCCCTTCGTAACATTAGCAAGCCGGGGTGAAAGCCCCGGCTTTCTTTTATTGCTGCAGCCATGTATGCGACAGTGAAAGAGTAGAAGAGCTCTAAGGCATACAAGGAATTCCTATGCGACTTGGCGGACGCCTGCAGGCGGCAATCGAAGTTCTCGAAGATATTGAAAACCGCAAGCGTCCAGCCTCGGATGCCTTGAAGGATTGGGGACTGTCGCATCGTTTTGCCGGAGCGGGGGATCGTGCTGTCATTGGCAATATAGTCTATGATGCATTACGCCGGAAACTGTCGCTTGGTTGGCGTATGGACAGTGATGCGGCGCGCCATATTGCCTTTGGCGTTCTGCTTTCCGATGCGGAATTGAACATTGCCGACATCAACGCCGCACTCGAAGGCGATAAGTTTGCCCCGGAGCCACTTGATGCTGATCGGCTGACTATCTGGGAATCGCGCGATCTGAGCGCTGCACCCGACCATATCCGCGCGGACGTGCCCGAATGGTGTGTTCCGCATTTTCAGGCAATCTTCGGCGATAAATGGGTTGAAGAAGCCGCAGCATTGAGCGACCGCCCGCCCGTCGATCTGCGCGTGAATACTTTGAAGGCGGACCGCGAAAAAGTGCTCAAGGAACTGGCCCGTGCTGGAGCAAACCCTGCACCTTTGCTGGAAACGGCTATTCGTGTTCCACCATTGCGCGCTATGGGCCGTCATCCGAATGTTCAGGCTGAACCGGCGTTCCAGCGCGGATTGTTCGAAGTGCAGGATCTTGGCTCGCAGATTGCAGCCAAGCTCAGCAACGCCAAACCGGGCGAGCAGGTGCTGGATTACTGTGCCGGAGCCGGTGGCAAGACCCTCGCACTTGCGGCAGAGATGAACAATAAGGGCCAAATTCACGCTTATGATGCCGAACGGGCGCGATTGGCACCGATTTTCGATCGCCTCAAGCGGGCAGGGGTGCGCAATGCGCAGGCGCATGCCAATATAGGCGATCTTGCCCAGTTTGAAGGGCAGATGGATCTGGTTCTCGTCGATGCTCCCTGCACCGGATCAGGGACATGGCGGCGTAGGCCGGACGCAAAATGGCGATTGAGCGAACAGCAGCTGGAGCGCCGCGAAGTGGAACAGCGCCAGGTGCTGGAGGCTGCCAAGGCTTATGTGAAACCGGGAGGGCGTCTGGTCTATATAACCTGTTCGCTTTTCGCGCCTGAGAATGGTCATCAGGTCTCCGCCTTTCTGGCTGAAAACGCGGAATATACCGTGGTGGACAGTGAGCCTATCTGGGTACAGTCGGTGTCGGAAGATGCGGAACTGAAGCCATTGTTCAAAGACGGCACGGCAATCCTTTCGCCGTTTTCAACGTCGACAGATGGTTTCTTCATTTCGGTTCTCAGGCGGGAAAAATAAGGCTACAACCAGCGGCAGTCATTCACAGGATGGTTCCTATGTCCCGCTCCATGGTGCTTTTGCTGTTCTTGGTTTTGGTCGTCGGTGGTGGACTTGCGATCGGCTATATAACCCTGCCGGGGGAATGGTACGCCAGCCTCATCAAGCCGTCTTTCAATCCGCCAAACTGGATTTTCGCACCTACCTGGACAATTCTCTACGTCCTCATAGCTCTGGCGGGCTGGCGCGTGTGGGACCGTGACCTGACATCCTCACAGCAGTGCTGGTGGGCGCAACTGGCACTCAATTTCCTTTGGTCGCCAAGCTTCTTCGGATTCCACCAGATGGGCCTTGCCCTCATCGTGATTGTGATGCTGCTTGTCTCAATAATTGGCTTCATCAAAGTCAGCTGGAACGCTGACCGCACATCGGCAATACTTTTCCTTCCCTATCTGGCATGGGTAGCCTTCGCGACCCTGCTCAACGCATCGCTTTATTGGCTGAACCCAGCAGGTTGAAATGTTTGATTATGTGACCCCTATCGCCGGAAAACGCGTACTGTTTGCCATGGCCGCAACTGCTGAATATGGCCACCATCTGCAACGGCTTTTTACGCCGCTGATTACCGGGGTAGGCCCCGTGGAGTCCGCGGTAAGCGTCTCATCCGTTCTGGCGCATCTTGGCGCAATGTCCGCCTTGCCTGATCTGGTGGTATCGCTCGGTTCGGCAGGTTCACGCATTCTCGAGCAGACCGAAATCTATCAGGCGACCAGCGTATCCTATCGGGATATGGATGCGTCGCCGCTCGGCTTCACCAAGGGCGCTACGCCATTTCTTGATCTGCCGGTAAAGCTGCCTCTTGATTATCGCATTCCCGGCATCAAGGAAGCGACGCTTTCCAGCGGGGCCAATATCGTTTCCGGCAAAGCCTACGATCTTGTTGATGCAGATATGGTCGAAATGGAAACCTTTTCCATATTGCGCGCCTGCCACCGCTTTAATCTCCCGTTGATTGGCCTGCGCGGTATTTCCGATGGTGCAGAGGAACTTCAGCATCTGGGCGATTGGACCGAGTATCTGCATATTATCGACGAAAAGCTGGCCGTCGCCGTCGAAACCATGGCAGGGGCAATCGAAGACGGGACAATTTCAATCTGAATTTTCCAATAACACACTATTTTATTGATACTGAAAAGTGATACTATTATATGAAGCTCAACAAGAGGCATGCGGAAACGCTTGCAGCAATCTTCGCCGACCCTGTTCTTGCAGGAATTGTTTGGCGAGATATCGAAGCATTGTGTCTGGCGTGTGGTGCCGAGATCAGTGAGGGAAGTGGGTCCCGCGTGCGTGTGGCACTCAACAATGTGCGCGCTGTGTTTCATCGCCCGCATCCGCAAAAGGAAACAGATAAAGGCGCCGTAAAGTCAGTCCGGCGTTTTCTACAGGAGGCGGATATAAAGCCATGACGACCATGCACTATAAGGGATATGAAGCAGTCATTGAATTCGACGAGGATGCCGATTTATTCCACGGTGAGATTGTCAATCTGCGTGATGTGATTACTTTTCAGGGTGCATCAGCAGCAACGTTGAAGAAGGCATTTGCAGAATCTGTCGAGGACTATCTCGAGTTTTGCAAGCAGCGCGGCGAAGAACCAGAGAAGCCATTTTCAGGGCAATTTGTTGTCCGCACGGAGCCCATTCTGCATAAGGCTATTTCAAGTGCTGCTCGACGCGCCGGTGTAAGCTTGAACAAATGGGTGGTTGCGACCCTTGAACGTTCCGTGCGCTAACAGTTTGCCACAATCTCTTCACCCGCTCTGTTAACAATCGGAATCAGTTTGTCAGTAGGTTCCGGCAACCCATTGCGCCGACTCGACATTTGCTTTAAAGGCCCGCCATGAACACACCCACTCATCCCGATACAGTCCTCATCGTCGATTTCGGCAGCCAGGTAACGCAGCTGATTGCGCGTCGCGTTCGCGAAGCCGGTGTCTATTCCGAGATCGTTCCTTTCCAATCAGCGCAGGAAGCGTTTCATCGCATCAAGCCGAAGGCTGTCATCCTGTCAGGCAGCCCGCATTCGACAGTCGATATCGGCAGTCCGCGAGCACCGCAGGATGTCTTCGACGCCAATGTTCCGGTGCTCGGCATTTGCTATGGTGAGCAGACCATGTGCGCCCAGCTCGGGGGCAAGGTAGAGAGTGGCCATCATCGCGAGTTTGGCCGTGCGTTCCTTGATATTCAGGAAGAGTGCGCACTGTTTGACGGCATCTGGGCCAAGGGCACGCGTCATCAGGTCTGGATGAGCCATGGCGACCGCGTTGTTTCCATACCGGAAGGCTTCAAGGTTGTTGGTACATCGACTGGCGCACCCTTTGCTGCCATCGCTGACGAAGCCAGAAAATACTATGCGGTACAGTTTCACCCCGAAGTAGTGCACACGCCGGATGGTGCCAAGCTGCTCCAGAATTTCGTGCATAATATTGCCGGTATCGAGAGCGATTGGTCCATGTCCGCCTATCGCGAAAAGGCCGTCGATCTCATCCGTAAACAGGTCGGTGACAAGAAGGTCATCTGCGCGCTTTCAGGCGGGGTCGATTCTTCCGTTGCAGCTTTGCTCATCCACGAAGCCGTTGGCGACCAGCTCACATGTATATTGGTTGATCATGGTCTGATGCGCAAGAACGAGGCAGCTGATGTGGTCGCGATGTTCCGCGAGCACTACAATCTGCCGCTCATTCTCGTAAATGCTCAGGACCGTTTCATTGGCGCGCTTGAGGGCGAAAGTGATCCGGAAAAGAAGCGCAAGACAATTGGCAGGCTTTTCATCGAAGTCTTTGAAGAAGAAGCCAAAAAGCTCGGCGGGGCAGATTTCTTGGCCCAGGGCACGCTCTATCCGGATGTGATCGAAAGCGTTTCTTTCACTGGCGGTCCGTCGGTGACAATCAAATCGCACCACAATGTCGGTGGTCTTCCAGAACGCATGAACATGCAGCTGGTCGAGCCATTGCGCGAACTCTTCAAAGATGAAGTGCGCGTGCTCGGCAAGGAGTTAGGTTTGCCGGATCATTTCATCGGCCGTCACCCGTTCCCGGGTCCGGGTCTTGCAATCCGTTGCCCGGGCGGCATCACCCGCGAGAAGCTGGAAATCCTGCGTGAAGCCGATGCCGTATATCTCGATGAAATCCGTAAGGCCGGGCTTTACGATGTCATCTGGCAGGCATTCGCAGTTCTTCTGCCTGTTCAGACTGTTGGCGTCATGGGCGATGGCCGGACTTACGAATTCGTCTGCGCATTGCGTGCGGTGACATCAGTTGATGGCATGACAGCAGACTTCTATCATTACGATATGAACTTCCTTGGTCAGGCCGCGACCCGTATCATCAATGAAGTTAAGGGCATCAACCGCGTTGTCTACGACGTCACGTCAAAGCCGCCAGGCACCATTGAGTGGGAGTAATACCTCACCACGTCTGATATGGGATGAGCAGCATGACGATATGCCTGAGAGCTTGTGCCGGTCTGTTGCTTCTCTGGATGGGCAGTACAGCCTTTGCGGCTGAACAGGATAAAAACCTTGTCCTGTCGGTGACCCCGCACAAAGTGCGTTGGGCCGCCATTTACAACAGCCCGCAGACCGGCGATCCATTCTATCACGTTCAGGTCTTCGAGAAAGATCGGGGCACCAAGCCGTGGGTATTCAAATTGCTGGCCTTGCATTTGGTGGTCACACCTCAAGCTTTGGCCGCCAGCAGGAGCGGGAAGCAAGCCAAGGTCTATCAATACAAAGATGTAGAGTTCCGCCTTGCCTACGATTCTTGGCTGAACAATCCGGGTGAGCGTCAGAAAACGCCTGTTTGCCGAACAAGCATTCTCGATTGCGTCAAACCATAGTCAGGCCTTGGAACTGAGTTCACCGCCAACTTTAGGCAATTCATTTTAAATGTGACGCCACCCGCCACTTTCGCGGGCATATGCCAACTTTTCCTCAAAAAGATTTCACAATCGGACATGCCGCCTGGTGGTTTGCTGCATTGCGGCAAGCATGTGAATTGTCATGACTTTTGGCAAGCAGCACGTATTTACCGAAAAGCCATCGCGCAGGATCACCCGCCAGGAGCATTGAAAGCATCCCGGTCTTGCTTGACAAATTTTTCAGTACGTGAAATTATTTTCAATAAGAGATAAAAATATCAAAAAACGCATGCAGGGTGGAGACAAGGCAATGGCGAACGGCAGTTCTCTTCGCGAGGAAGAGTCCAGCATGGCAGCACGCGCTGCCTGGTTGCATTACGCAGGCGGTCTCACCCAATCCGAAGTTGCCAAGCGCCTTGGCCTGACATCCCTCAAAGCCCACCGACTCATCATGAAGGCCAATCAGGATGGGCTGGTGAAGGTCTATATCGATGGTGAAATTTCGGAATGCGTGGAGCTGGAACAGGCACTGTCTACCCGCTACGGCCTTGATTATTGCGAGGTCGTGCCTGATTTCGATCCGGAAGAATTACCGTTGAAGGCGCTCGGCATCGCCGGAGCACAGTTTCTGAAGCGTGAGATTGAGCGTGACGGAGAATTGCTCATTGGCATGGGGCATGGCCGGACACTGGCAGCCTGTGTTGATTATCTGCCTCGCATAGCCAGCAACAATGTACGTTTCGTTTCTCTGCTTGGCGGTTTGACCCGCAAGTTTTCCGCCAACCCTCATGACGTGATCCATAGGCTTGCCGAGCGTATCGGCGCTGAAGCCTATGTCATGCCGGTTCCGTTCTTCGCCAATACGGTCGAGGATATGGATGTGCTCTTCAGTCAGCGTGGCGTGCGCGAGATATTCAACATGGCCAAAAGCGCCAACCTTTCCCTTGTGAGTATTGGTACGGCGGAGCGTGAAGCTTCGCTGGTTTCCACGGGCATGATCGAAAAGGTCGAGATCGAGGATATCAAGAAGGCAGGGGGAGCCGGCGAGCTGCTTGGGCATTTCTTTGACGATGCCGGACAGGCGATCCAGACGACGCTGTCGGATCGCACCTTTACCTTGAGTCGTGAGGATTTGAAGAACCAGCGAATGATCGCGGTGGCGGGTGGCACCATGAAAGTCCGGGCAATCCGCGCGGTGCTCGAAAGCCGGTGCCTGAACGGGTTGATTACAGACGAAAAAACAGCGCGGCAGCTTGCCGCTAGCAATACCTGACAGCAATGGCAGGTGGGTGCGGGGAGGCCGCATTCTGGGAGAAATACCGGTGGGGTATCCGGTTCATAATACCCGATAAAGGAGGAGAAGACCAATGCATGACAAGGAAAAAGACCTTATCAGCGCTTTCCTGCGCGGATCAGTTGATCGTCGCGGCCTGTTGAAAGGTCTCGGAACGATGGGTATTACGGCAGCGACTGCCGGCACCCTGATGAATATGATGTCGACCAACGCACAGGCAGCTGATTTTGACTGGAAGAAACATTCCGGCAAGTCTTTGAAGCTGCTCTTGAACAAGCATCCCTACGCCGATGCGATGATCGCCAATCTGCAGAATTTCAAGGATTTGACAGGTATTGACGTCAAGTATGACGTGTTTCCCGAAGACGTTTATTTTGACAAGGTGACTGCGGCCCTGTCATCTGGTTCGACCGAATATGATGCGTTCATGACCGGCGCATATATGACCTGGACCTATGGTCCTGCAGGCTGGATCACCGACCTGAAAGAATGGATCAACGATCCGGAAAAGACTAACCCGAATTATGCCTGGAACGACTTCCTGCCGGGCGTGAAGAACTCCTGCGCATGGAACGGCATTCCCGGCGGCGCGCTCGGTTCGGAAGACGCCAAGCAATGGTGTATTCCATGGGCATTCGAGCAGAACAACATTACCTATAACCGTGAAATGTTCGACAAGGCCGGTGTTCAGGTTCCCGGCAACATTGATGAAATGATCGCGACATCTGCCAAGCTCCAGAAGGATATTGGCGGCATTTACGGTATCGGCGTACGTGGCTCCCGCTCGTGGGCTACGATCCATCCGGGCTTCCTGTCCGGCTATGCCAACTTCAATCAGAAAGATCTGAATGTTTCTGCTGACGGCAAGCTTTCGGCAGCAATGAATACGGCTGAATCAAAGGCATACCATACCAAGTGGGTGCAGATGATTCAGGAAAGCGGTCCGAAGGATTGGTCTACCTATACCTGGTATCAGGTCGGTACCGATCTTGGAGCCGGTGCTTCAGCCATGATCTTCGATGCCGATTGCCTCGGGTACTTCATGAATGGCGGCGACAACAAGATGGCCGGGAAACTCTCCTATGCCGCCTTTACCGCCAATCCGGAAGCCAAGGCCTCAACACCGAATATCTGGATCTGGTCACTGGCCATGTCCAACTTCTCGAAGGACAAGGATGCTACCTGGTACTTCCTGCAGTGGGCTTCCGGACCGGAACACGCTCTGTTCGGTGCAACCAAAATGGACTTTGTTGATCCGGTTCGCCAGTCGATCTGGAAGGACGAAATGTTCCGCGAAAAGCTGAACAAGAAATATCCGGGCTATGTCGAAATGTTCGATGCCTCGGCTGCCGGTGCAAGCATCAAGTTCACACCGCAGCCGCTGTTCTTCGACGTAACGACTGAATGGGCTTCGACATTGCAGAAGATGGTTGCCAAGGAAGTGCCGATCGATGAGGGGCTGGACCAGCTTGCCCAGAGCATTGATCGTCAGCTCAAGGAAGCTGGCCTCGGCTGATCCATTTCTGTCGATACCCGGCGCTGCGAGCGCCGGGTATTCCAGTGCGCGGCATGCGTGTTTCATTAAACGATAAGGAGCTTAAATTGGCTTCCCCATCCATTCCCCGAAAGCCGGCTTCAAGGTTCAGGATCAGCAGAAAGATGCTGCCCTATGTCCTGAGCTTGCCCGCATTGCTCGTCTGCATCGGCATTCTCATTCCGTTTGTAACCGCAGTCATCTACTCATTTCAGCGCTACCGGCTGAGTCAGCCATGGAGCCGCCAGTTCAACTGGGGCGAGAATTATTATAACTTCCTGTTCAATGACCCGGGTTTCTGGAACACACTGAAGATATCGTTGCTCTATGCCGGTATCACCGTGACATTGGAACTGCTTCTCGGGTTGGGCATTGCCCTGCTTTTGCAGAAGCGTTCGCGGGTCAATAATTTCATTTCGATCATGCTTCTCCTGCCGCTGATGATAGCGCCGGCGCTTGCTGCACTGATGTGGAAGCTGATGACCAACCCGGGTTTTGGTATTCTCAGTTATCTGGCCAATCAGGTTGGATTGCAGAATTTCCGCTGGGCATCGTCGCCCGATACGGCTCTTCTGACGGTCGTACTTGTCGATATCTGGGTCTATACGCCGTTCATCATGATCCTGCTTCTGGCCGGTTTGCGTTCGCTGCCAACCCAGCCTTTTGAAGCTGCCGCACTTGACGGTGTGCCACGCACCTTTGTGTTCTTCCGCATCACACTGCCGATGCTGACTCCCTATATCCTCACCGCAACGCTTTTCCGCCTGCTCGATTCCATCCAGCAGTTCGACATCATCTATGCGATGACGCAGGGCGGTCCCGGCAATGCACTTACGGTGTTTCAGGTCGAGGCTTACCTGAACTTCTTCCAGTCGACGAATGTCGGGCGGTCAGCGGCACTGATGGTCATCCTTTGGGCCATTACTTATCTGCTGTCCAACATCTTCATCAAGAACTGGCTACGGCTGCGTGAACGCGCACGCGGCGAGGCGTGAGGAGCACATTATGGAAACCACATCCACACTCGAAAAAAGCCTGCGCTTCCTCGCATTGTCGCTGGTTGTCATCTTCTTCATGTTCCCGATCTTCTGGATATTCCTGATGTCATTCCAGACGAACGAGACCATCCTGCAGATACCGCCATCCATCGTTTTCACGCCGACACTTTCCAACTATGCTGCGTTGATTACAGGCAAGCTGACTACATCCGCCGGTACGCTTGATATTGCCTTCATGCGCAATCTGGGCAATTCCGTCTTCCTTTCCGTGACGTCGGTTGCACTGTCGCTCGTGCTTGGCGTGCCTGCCGCTTATGCCTTTGCGCGGCACAAATTCCGTGGCTCGGAAGACATTGCGTTTACGCTTTTGTCGTTCCGCTTTGCGCCACCGCTTCTGGTGTTGCTACCGCTGACGCAGTATTTCCAGTGGCTTGGCCTGTCCGATACTTATTTCGGTCTCATCTGGGTCTATCAGCTGATCTGCCTGCCTTTGATCCTCTGGATCGTACGCGGCTACTTCGAAGATATCTCGGCTGATGTCGAATATGCCTATCGCATTGCCGGTCACTCATGGTTTGCCACGTTCCGCAAGATCGCTCTGCCGCTTGCTGGTCCGGGCATTGCTGCTGCTGGCCTGCTTGCCTTCATCTTTGCCTGGAACAATTTCGTCTTCGCGCTGGTGCTTGCCTCGGCTGACAAGCAGCCGGTCACAGTAGGTGCGCTCGCTTTCGTCACTTCGTCAGGTATCCAGTACGGCCAGATCGCCTCGGCCATTGTGCTTTCGGTCACGCCGACGCTGGCGCTCGCTCTTTATGCCCAGCGTTACCTCGTTGAAGGCCTGTCACTTGGCGCGGTGAAGGGATAATCATATGACCACTTTAGAACTCAGGAATATCGTCAAGCGCTACAAGACCAATACGGTTCTCGATGATCTGTCGCTTGATGTTGCAAATGGCGAGACGCTGGTTCTGTTTGGCCCTTCCGGGGCTGGAAAGACCGTCCTCCTGCGTCTCGTCGCCGGTGTGATCGATCCGGATGAGGGCAAAATCCTCATCGGCGGCGAAGACATGACCGATGTGGATGCGGAGCATCGCGGTATCGGCATGGCGTTTCAGAACTTCGCGCTGTTTCCGCATATGAGCGCCCACGACAATATCGCCAGCCCTTTGACAGCCACGCGGTCATCGGCCGACGCCATAAAGTCCGGTGTGGGTAAGGTGGCGAAGCTGCTCAAGATTGATCATGTGCTGTCGCATCATCCCAAAGCGCTGTCGAACGGGCAAAAGCAGCGCACGGCACTTGCTCGCGCGCTTGCGGGCTCGCCGCCACTGCTTCTGCTTGATGATCCCTTGCGCAATGTCGATGCCAAGCTACGTTTTGAGATGCGGCTGGAACTGCCGCGCCTGCTCGCCTCACAGGGCGCAACTGTCGTCTATGTGACGCAGGACTATAAGGAAGCCATGGCGCTTGGTGATCGCATAGCCGTTATGGCCAATGGCAAAATCCGCCAGATCGGCACACCGGAAGAAATCTATAACGCACCGGCGGATATCGGGATCGCCAGCCTGTTCGGTGACCCGACGATCAACCTGCTTGATGTGACGCCGCAAAAAGACATTGAAGGCGTTTATGTCGAGATTTCCAAAGTCAGGGTTGCTTTGCCGGGCATGCCGGACAGCGTTGCAGGACAGTCTTGCGTGATTGGCATTCGACCCGAATCGATCAGTTTCGCCAAGGATACCGCGAAAGGTGCCGTTCCCATCGAGGTTGAGGCAGAAACGCCGCTCAACGAGAAAACTGTCACGCTGGTGCTGACTGTGGGCAAACGCGAAGTGCTGGTTTCACGACCTGCAGGAACACCGGGTCCGGTATCCGGCCCGGCTCATATCGTGATTGATGGCAGGACCGCGTTCCTTTTCGACAAGGCCAGCGGTGCACTCATCCGTAAGGCAGGTACAGCACAGCAGGGAGTAGCAGCATGAGTGACACTGCTCTGTTGATCAAAAACGTCGACAAGTTTTATGGACCTATCGACCATGGTGTCCACGCGGTCCGCAACGTCAGCATGGATGTGAAGAAGGGCGAAATCATCGCGCTGCTCGGTTCGTCCGGCTGTGGCAAGACATCGACGCTACGGATGGTGGCGGGCTTTGAAGCTGTATCGCGCGGTACGATCTCGCTGAAAGGCCGCGAGGTGCAAACCTTCGCGCCGGTAAAGCGAAATGTCGCCATGGCCTTTGAGGGATACTCGCTTTATCCGCCTTTGACGGTGAAGGAAAACATCGCCTTCGCGCTGAAATCCTCCAGGCTCTCACAATCCGTAGTCGAGGAAAAAGTCGCCTATATCGCCAAGCTTCTGGAGATTGAAGATATTCTCGGCCGCTACCCGAGTTCAATTTCCGGTGGGCAGCAGCAGCGCGCTTCGCTAGGTCGCGCTCTTATTCGCGATGCCGACCTGCATTTACTGGATGAGCCGATGGGGCAGCTTGAGCCGCAATTGCGGGCGGTGCTGCGTGGTCGTATCAAGCACTACATCAAGGAGCGTGGGCTTACCGCCATCCTGGTGACTCATGACCAGACCGAAGCGAACGCGCTTGCAGATCGCATTGCTGTCATGGAAGGCGGTCAGTTGCAGCAATTCGACACGCCGCAGATGATCAAGGAGCGTCCGGCCAATCTGTTTACCGGTACATTCGTTGGCGAACCGCCAATGAACGTCTTCGAGGCGACCGTTTCCGCAAGCGAGAGTGCAATAGCTTTCGGTCTCAATCAGGGCGTGAAGCTTGAATATGCGGCCTCCGATTTCTCACCTGCTGTTCGGGCAGAGCTGAACAAGCATCAAAAGGTTGTTGTCGGCATTCGTCCCTATGCGGTCCGTCGCAGCGAGGGCGGCGTCAATGCGCGGGTCTCGGTCAATCAATGGCTCGGCGATCAGACGCATATTGCTGCAGATTTTGCGGGTGGTTCGCTGGTTCTGGTTGAGCACGACCGGACTGATGTGGCTATTGGCGATACGATTGCCGTTCGCCTCGATCCTGCCAGCCTGCATGTATTCAATGGCGAAACCGGCGTCGCTGTCAGCCATGGTCAGGAGCTTGCGTGATGACACGCGATATCCTCATAGGGATCGACGCTGGCACTTCCATCATCAAGTCGGTGGCTTTTGACCTGTCCGGTCGCCAGATTGCCGTGGCCTCAACACCGAACAACTATGAAACTGTTGGGCGGGCAGGGGCCGTGCAGGATCTTGCCCGTACCTGGGCGGATACCGCAAAGACGCTGATCGATCTCGCCGCAAAAGTCGAAAACCTTGCTGGCCGCACTGTGGCCGTCTCCGTGACAGGGCAGGGCGATGGCACGTGGATGATAGACAGGAATGGTGAGGCCGTGGGCAAGGGCTGGCTATGGCTTGATGCCCGTGCGGGCGATACGGTCGACAATCTGCGTAAAGATCGTGGCGATCTTGGCCGCTTCACCCATACAGGCAGTGGTCTGGCTGCATGCCAGCAAGGTTCGCAACTGCGCTGGATGATGGATGAGGCTCCGGAACTTTACTCCGGCGCAACCACGTCCTTTCATTGCAAGGACTGGCTCTATTTCAAGCTTACCGGCAAGCGGGCCACCGATCCATCGGAAGCGGTTTTTACTTTTGGCGATTTCCGTACCCGCAGCTATTCGGACAGTGTGATTGAGTTTCTCGGGTTGGAAAAACTCAAATACCTGCTGCCTGAAATCGTCGATGGCGCGACCACCCATCACAAGCTGGACATGGACGCCGCGCGGCTGACCGGATTGCTTGAAGGCACGCCCGTCGTTCTCGGTTATGTAGATGTCGCCTGCACCGCACTTGGTGCCGGGTTATACGAACCCGGGACAAGCACAGGTTGTTCGATTATCGGTTCGACCGGTATGCATATGCGTCTGGCAAGCAGCCCGGATGATGTGGAGCTTAATCGCGATCTGACGGGCTATACCATGTGCATGCCAATTCCCGGCGTCTATGCGCAGATGCAGTCCAACATGGCTGCGACCCTGAACATTGACTGGATATTGTCGGTTGCGGGTAATCTGTTCAAAAGCATCGGTGTGGAAAAATCCAAGCCGGAACTGCTCGCCCATATGGACACTTGGCTTTCTGAAGCCAAGGCGGCTTCGGTGATTTACCACCCTTATATTTCCGACGCGGGAGAGCGGGGCCCGTTCGTTGATGCAACGGCTCGCGCCTCGTTCATCGGGCTTTCAACCAGCCATGGATTTGGCGATATGGCCCGTGCAGTTTTTGACGGCCTGGCACTCGCCGCCCGCGATTGTTATGCCGCTATGGGACCTTTGCCAGAACGTGTCCGAGTAACAGGTGGCGCGGCCCGGAGCGCTTCATTGCGTAAGATACTGGGCGGTGCCTTGGGTGCTTCTATCCAGACCAGCGAACGTGAAGAGGCTGGAGCAGCTGGCACAGCCATGATCGCAGCTGTTTCTCTAGGAATCTATGGCTCCATGGCCGACTGCGTGAAGGATTGGGTAACGCCCTCCCAGCGTACGCCTGAACCCATCGATGTGGAACTATCCGCGATCTATGAAGAAGCCTTTCCGGCCTATCGCCAGTCAAGGCTGGCTTTGCAGGATACGTGGCACACCATGGCAACGCCGGAAAAATGAAATACGCCAGCCCGATAATAGCGGCAAGCGACGAATAGGAAAATTGCAATGACCAAAAAAATAGCCATCATCGGCGATCGGTTCATGCTCCCGGAAGTGTTTCAGGAAAAGATCGTGGAGCTATGTGGCGACGAGCATGATATCCGCACGCTGCAGCAACCCTGGCCGGATATGCCGATGGAGCACGGCTATGCGGTCAAGGGCATGGATGGCCTGAAGGAATATCTTGGTGACCCGGACGAGATTGTCGAGTTTATAGGAGATGCCGAGCTTTTCATTACCCAGCTTGCCCCGATGTCTGCAGGCATGCTCGAACGCCTGCCTGCCTTGAAATTCGTTGCTGTTTCCCGTGGCGGTCCGGTGAATATTGACATGAAGGCGGCGCGCAATGCCGGTGTGCTTGTCGTCAATACGCCCGGCCGCAATGCCAGCGCGGTTGCCGAGTTTACGCTCGGTGCCATTCTGGCTGAAACACGCCTTATCCGCAGCGGTCATGAGTCCTTGCGCAAGGGTGAATGGCGCGGCGAGCTGTACCGTGCCGACAAAACAGGCCGCGAGCTTTCCGAGATGACAGTCGGCGTTGTCGGTTATGGCAATATAGGCGCAAAAGTGGTGCGCCTGCTTCGGGCTTTTGGCACGAAGGTCATTGTTTACGATCCCTATGTGCAGCTCTCGGCTGACGACCGTAACGCAGGTGTCGAATTGGTGGCTTTCGATCATCTTTTGTCACGCTCCGATGTGGTTACGCTGCATCCGCGCGTGACGGACGAAACCAAGGGCATCATGAATGCCGAGGCGTTTGCCAAGATGAAGCAGGGTGCCATTTTCGTGAACACGGCGCGTGGCCCCTTGGTTGATTATGATGCACTTTACGAAGCGCTGACCAATGGTCATCTCGGCAGTGCCATGCTCGAAACCTTCGCGGTTGAACCCGTGCCAGCTGACTGGCCACTTCTGCAATTGCCGAATGTAACGCTCACGCCGCATATCGCTGGAGCATCAGTGCGCACTGTCACCTATGCCGCTGAGATGGCTGCCGAAGAAGTGCGCCGCTATATAGCCGGCTTGCCGCCGGTCAATCCCTGCTGAGGCCGCCATCATGCCAGAACTTGAGCTTAGACAATCGATTATCGATCACTGCCGTCAGATGAATGCTTCGGGCATCAATCAGGGTACATCAGGAAACATCAGCGTGCGTTTTGAAAACCGCATGCTCATCACACCGTCAGCAGTGCCCTATGACGAAATGACGCCGGACATGATTGCCTCAATGCCGCTCGATGGCGAATATGGCTCATGGGAAGGCCCAAAAAAACCTTCCACTGAATGGCGGTTTCATCTGGATATTCTGCGGACGCGTCCGGAAATAAATGCTGTGGTCCACACCCATGCGACTTTCTCGACGATCCTTGCCATTGCTCACAAGTCCATTCCGGCCTGTCATTACATGGTCGCCGCATTTGGCGGCAATGATGTGCGCTTATGTGATTATGCGCGCTACGGTACCAAAGAGCTTTCCGACAATGTGTTGAAGGCATTGAAAGATCGCACGGCCTGCCTCATGGCCAATCATGGCATGATTGCAACGGGCGGAAGCCTGGAAAAAGCCATGTGGGCAGCTGTCGAGTTGGAAACAATTGCCAAGCAATATTATCATGCGCTGCTTTTGGGTGGAGCGGTTGTTCTGCCGCCCGAAGAAATTGAAGGCGTCCGCCGTGGCTTTGCCAGCTACGGCCTTCAGGACAAGCCTGCACAGCAGGAGGCAAAACATTGAACGCAGAAACATGCATATTTGACCTCTTTATTATCGGTGGTGGCGTCAATGGCGCTGGCATAGCCCGCGATGCAGCAGGACGCGGACTGTCGGTGATCCTGTGCGAAAAGGATGACTTGGCGCAGGGCACGAGTTCGCGTTCCGGCAAGCTTGTCCATGGTGGCCTTCGCTATCTCGAATATTACGAATTTCGGCTGGTTCGCGAGGCTCTGATTGAGCGCGAAGTGCTGCTGGAATCCGCACCGCATATCATATGGCCGATGCGTTTTGTCCTTCCGCATAATCCGGCGGACCGCCCGGCTTGGCTCGTTCGTCTTGGCCTGTTTCTCTACGACAATCTTGGCGGGCGCAAACGTTTGCCGGGTACACGCACACTGAACTTGAAGAGGGCACCGGAAGGTGCACCGCTAAAAGATGAGTATGGCAAGGCGTTTGAATATTCCGATTGTTGGGTGGATGATGCGCGGCTTGTGCTTTTGAACGCCCTTGACGCTGCCAGTCGTGGCGCTGAAATCCACACGCGCACTGCATGCAGTTCCATCCGACGCGAAGCGGGGCTCTGGGTAGTGGAAATGACCGATACGATTTCCGGAGCAAAGACAATTGTCAAAGCCCGCTGTGTGGTCAACACTGCCGGTCCATGGGTCAATGATATTATCCGCCGCGTGGCGGGCATGAATTCCAGCCGCAGCGTCCGGCTGGTCAAAGGCAGCCATATTATCGTGCCCAAATTCTGGGAGGGGAGGCAGGCTTATCTGGTGCAGAATCCGGACAAGCGTGTGATCTTCATCAACCCTTATGAAAATGATCTGGCTCTGATTGGCACAACTGACATTCCTTATGATGGTCGCCCCGAAGATGTCGCCGCGGACAGCAATGAAATCGATTATCTGCTGAAATCCGTAAATCGCTACTTCAAGCAGCAACTCGTTGCCAGCGACATAGTGCACAGCTTTTCCGGCGTGCGACCTCTCTATGATGATAGTGCGGAAAACCCCAGTGCCGTCACCCGCGATTATATTTTTGAGGTTGATGCTGAGAATGACAAGGCGCCGCTGCTTTCGGTTTTCGGCGGTAAGATCACCACATTCCGCAAGCTTTCCGAACATGCGCTTGATCGCCTGAAAACCTTTTTTCCGGATATGCGCCCGGGCTGGACAGCAAAGTCGCATCTTCCTGGCGGTGATATGGCCAATGCGGATTTCGAACAGTTTCTCGGCGATGTGCGGGCCAGATATCCATGGCTGCCTTTTGATCTCGCCAAACACTATGCCCGGCTTTATGGCACCCGCATGCACGACTTACTTGGCTCTGCACAATCGCTCGCCGACCTTGGCGCTGCCTTCAGCAAACTGCTGTACGAACGCGAAGCGCAATTTCTCCGTGACACCGAATGGGCGCTTCAACCTCAGGATATTCTGGAGCGACGCACGAAGCACGGTCTGCACATGACCGAGGAGCAGCGGCAAAGTTTCATCAATTGGTGGACACGTCAGCAGGTGGCGGCATGAGAAGCGCAGAGTTCGAAGCCCTTCTCGATCTTTCTGCCCGCATCGGTGCCGACCCGGCTCTGGTGCAGGCGGCCGGTGGCAATACCTCCATCAAGGAGGGTGGCACGCTGTGGATCAAGGCATCCGGGCTCTGGCTGAAAAATGCCCGCAACGCCGACATCATGGTGCCGGTCGCGCTTGATCCTCTGCTTGACGCACTGGCGCGTTTTGACCCTTCCGCCGAAAAAGCGCAGGACTATGTGATTGCTGAAAGCAATCCCTCCGGTTTGCGCCCTTCGATCGAAACCACCGTCCATGCACTGATGCCGCAAAAAGTGGTTGTGCATGTCCATTGTGTCGAGACCATCGCGCTCGCCGTTCAGACAGATGCAGCAGCGCTGGTTGCCTCACGTCTTGGCGATATTCCCCACGCCTTCGTGCCCTATGCCCGTCCCGGACTGCCACTGGCCCGAGCCATAGCGGAACGTCTCGAAGATGACACGTCAGTGCTTGTTCTTGGCAACCATGGGCTTGCTGTTGCGGCGGAAACTGTCGATGAAGCGGAAGCGTTGCTGGCTCAGATTTCGAAACTTCTTTCGATTGCTCCGCGTCAAGCGCCAGTCACGGATATTGCCGCGCTGCAGCGGCTTGCAGTCAACAGCCAGTATAAACTTCCGGATGATGTTGCGATCCACAGGGTAGCGACCGATCTTGCCAGTTGCCGCATCGCAGCGGGCGGAAGTCTGTACCCGGATCATGTCATTTTTCTCGGCAAGGGCTCGGTCATTGCAGCGCCTTTGGATACTGCCCTGACAATCGAAGAAAAACTGGAAGACGGCATGGCGCTGCCGCCCGCCATCCTGTTCCCCGGCAAGGGTGTTCTGGTGTTGAAAGAAGCAACATCAGGTGCACTTGCCATGGCGCGTTGCCTTGCGGACGTGACCTCCCGCATTCCGCAAGGCACGCGCCTTAATTATCTGACAGATGAGGAGAATGCCGAGCTGCTTGGCTGGGACGCCGAGAAATATCGGCAGACACTCAACCGCGCAGGGCAGGCATTGCAATGACGAAAGAGGCGCTGTTCATCGGGATCGATATTGGCACCTCCGGCGCACGTGCCGTGGCGATGACCGGCTCATTCGATATTCGCGCCAGCGGTGCAGCACGCCTTGACGCCTTCTCGGCAAATCATCGTGATCCGGCGGGCTGGTGGTCTGCCGTGCAGTCGGCACTTTCGCAGGTGCTGGAGCAGATTGATCGCAAACAGGTTCGCGCCATCAGCATAGACGGCACTTCCGGGACTGTCCTGCCGGTCAATTCCTCGGGTGAGCCTTTGGCTGAACCACTAATGTATAATGACCCGGTGGAGGATAGCGCAATTCTTGATGCGGTAGCGGCCTATGCGCCAGCCACCAGTGCCGCCCATGGTGCCACATCCGGCCTCGCCAAGCTTCTGCATTTCCAGTGCATCGGTAACGTCTCGCATATCATACACCAGGCCGATTGGCTGGCGGGACATTTCACCGGCCTTTACGATGTTTCCGACGAAAACAACGCGCTGAAAACCGGTTATGATCCTGTGGCCCGGCGCTGGCCCACATGGATCGGCAATACCGGAGCGCATATGGAAATGCTACCGCATGTCCTTCCAGCCGGCGTGCCGATATCCACCATTTCCCCAAAAACTGCGGCCGCCTTTGATCTCCCCCCGTCGGTTCTCATTGTTGCCGGAACCACGGATGGCTGTGCATCCTTTCTGGCAACAGGCGCTGACAAGCCCGGGGATGGCGTCAGTGCACTTGGCACAACACTAACCGTCAAGATGCTCTCGGATCATCCGCTTTTTGCGCCGGAGTTCGGGCTCTACAGTCACCGCATTGGCGATATGTGGCTGGCCGGGGGAGCATCCAACACGGGCGGCAACGTACTTGCCCATTATTTTGATAATGGCCGGATCGAACAACTATCCTCCGCCATGGACCCAAAGACGGATACAGGTCTGGATTACTATCCACTGGTCAGGGATGGCGAACGCTTTCCGGAGAACGACCCGGCAATGAAGCCGCGCATGCAGCCGCGTCCCGATGATGATGCACAATTTCTGAAGGCAATCTTCGAGGGCATCGCAAATGTCGAGCAGCTTGCCTATAGCAGGCTGGCGGAACTTGGCGCGCCAAAGCTTCGCTCTGTCCGAAGCGTTGGCGGTGGAGCGAAAAACAAGGTCTGGTCGGCAATCCGCGCACGTAAGCTTGGTGTTTCCATGCCGTCAGTCCTGTCCGAGGAAGCTGCATCCGGCACGGCACGGCTTGCTATCATGGGTGCGAAAGCGGCAGGTCTTTTATGAAGATCCCAAAACACATATCCGGCCTGCGTGACCTTCAAGGGTATTTCGATGCCTTTCTGATTGACCAGTTCGGCGTGCTCCGCGATGGTCGCGGCCCTTACCCGGAAGCTGCGGCAACCCTTGCCGCGCTGAAGCAGACTGGCGCGCGCATTGTCATCCTCTCCAACTCCGGAAAGCGTTCTGCCGAAAACGACCGGCGTCTGGCGAAGCTGGGTTTTGATCCGGCAAGCTGGGACTGGTTTCTCACATCGGGCGAGGTGGCATGGCAGATTTTGGCCGCTGAATCCACGGCTGCAAAACACACGACGCGTTGCCTGCTCATCAGCCGTGATGGTGATACATCGCCGTTGGATGGCCTTGCGCTTGAGCGCACCGCCAACGGCACCGATGCGGATATAGTGCTGATCGCTGCCAGCGAAGGCGATATCCACGATCTGGATCATTATCGGCATCTGCTGGAACCGGCAGCCAAGCGCGGTGTTCCGTGCTTATGTACCAACCCGGACAAGATCATGCTGACTGCTGAAGGCACTGCATTTGGTGCGGGCCGCATCGCTGAGCTATATCAGGAAATGGGAGGCACGGTGCGATGGATCGGCAAGCCTTTCGCAGATATTTACGCTTCGGCGCTGGATTTTCTCGGCAATCCTGACCCTGCGCGTGTCTGCTGCATTGGCGACAGTATCGAGCACGACATTGCAGGTGCTGCGGGCGCTGGCTTGAAATCCATGCTGGTCAAGACCGGTATTCTGGCGGGTTCAACCCCGCAGCAGTTGCAGGCGCTGTTTGTCGAACATGGTGCAACGCCCGATTATACAATTGACCGCTTTATCTGGTAGGAGAATATGGCTTTCACCCTCTCGCTCAATACCAATCCGCTGGTGAACCGCTTCGCCGATGCCGATGACCTGATTGAAACAATTGCTGAGAAAATCCGCATTGGTTACGTGCAGCTGACGCATGAGTTCATCAATCCGTCCTGGCCGCAGCCGACGATCTCCAAACATGTAAAGCAGTTCCAGAATGCGCTTGCCCGCACGGGCGTAAAAGTCACATCCGGCATGACTGGACCTTATGGCCGCCTCAATCATTTCGGCCATCCGGATGCCGATGTCCGGCAATATTATGTCGATTGGTTCAAGACATTCGCCGATATTTCAGCTGATCTTGGCGCGACCTCGCTTGGTACTCAATTCGCCATTTTCACCCACAAGGACTACGACGACCCCGCCCGACGCGAAGAGTTGATGAAAATCGCCATTGATTGCTGGCGGGATGTCGCTGAACACGCCAAGGCTGCGGGTCTGACCTATCTTTTTTGGGAGCCTATGTCGGTAGGACGCGAGTTTGGCCATACAATTGCCGCCTGCCGTGAACTTCACAATCGTTTGCAGTCGTCGCACCTTCCTATACCGCTCTTGATGATGGTCGATATCGATCATGGCGATGTAACATCAAGCAACCCTGCCGATATTGATCCCTATGCCTGGGCGGAAGCTTTCCCGAAAGAATCGCCGATCATCCACATCAAGCAGTCTTCCATGAACAAGGGCGGTCACTGGCCTTTCATTGCCGCGCATAACAAGGATGGCAGGATTACGCCGGAGAAATTTCTTGAGACTGTCCGGCGCGGTGGTGGCACAGATAACGAGATTTGCCTTGAACTATCATTCCGCGAGCGCGAACCGACCGATCATCTGGTGGTGGATATGATCCGCGAGTCTGTCGAGTTCTGGGAGCCTTACATCGATACAGGATTGAACCAAATATGACGAGTTTCTGGGTCGGTACGAGCTTCAAGATGAACAAGACATTGGGCGAGGCGCTGGCTTTTGCCGGAGCGCTTGCGGCCAGTGATGAAAGCCGCGACGAGCGCTTTCAGCGCTTCGTTATTCCTCCTTTCACGGCTGTACGTGATGTGAAAGCCGTGTTGAAAGACACCAGCGTAAAAGTTGGTGCGCAGAACATGCATTGGGACGATGCCGGCGCATGGACCGGTGAAATCTCGCCACTAATGCTCAAAGATTGTAATCTCGATCTCGTCGAGCTTGGCCATTCTGAACGGCGCGAGTTTTTTGGCGAGACGGATCGCACCGTTGGCCTCAAGGTCGCGGCGGCGGTGCGTCATGGCTTGACGCCACTTATCTGCATTGGCGAAAGCCTCGCCCAGCGCGAAGCGGGTGAGGCAGATGATGTCCTCGCTGCGCAGGTGCAAGGCGCGTTGGGCTTGCTCGAAGGCAACGCCAAAACCAGCCCGATTCTTCTTGCTTACGAACCCATCTGGGCGATTGGCGTCAACGGTATTCCCGCAACATCGGAATATGCCGACGAACGCCATGCGAATATCGCAGCAGTGGCGAAATCAGTACTCGGCGTCGCTGTGCCGGTGCTTTATGGCGGCAGCGTCAATCCTGAAAACTGTGCCGAACTCATTGCCTGCCCCAATATTGATGGCCTGTTCATTGGCCGCTCTGCATGGGCGGCGGAAGGCTATCTGGATATTTTGCAACGCGTTTCACGCGCGATTTAAAAAGGAAAGTTCATGAAAATAGCAATTGGAGCCGACAGTGCAGGAAAGCCTCTGCTCGATGTGATTGCCGCGCATCTTGCAACGAAATCAGAGCATGAAGTCAGCGATCTTAGCCAGTCCGGCTTTTACGCAGACCTTTCGCAGAAGTTGGCACAGACGATCATCGATGGCAAAAACGAGCGCGGCATTCTGATTTGCGGAACGGGTATCGGTGTTAGCATTTCAGCCAACAAGGTGCCGGGCATTCGCGCAGCGCTCACACACGACACCTATTCTGCCGAACGCGCTGCCAAATCCAACAACGCACAAATCATAACCATGGGCGCGCGCGTAATCGGACCGGAACTTGCCAAGGCTATTGTTGATAAATGGCTGGAGTCGGAGTTTGATCCCAATGGCGCATCAGCGGGGAATGTAGAGGCAATCGATAGGTTGGATGTGGGGAAGTAGCTCTGCCCATCTCCCCCTTGTGGGGGAGAAAGAGTTTTCCTGAATTTAGCCTCTTTGCTAAATTCTTGGAAAACTCAAGAGAGGGGGTAGTTTAGTTTGGCAATCCCCTCTCTTGCGATTTCTAGCACTTAGCGAAGAGGCTAAGATGCTGAAATCGCTTTCTCTCCCACAAGGGGAGAGATAAGGCGGCATCTGTTAGAGGCGTTTACCCCAATCCTCTACCCATTGCTCTAATCAGTATAGCTGCGGAGGCAGCTCCGGGGTCTATATGGCCGATGGCGCGTTCACCAAGCCGTGCAGAGCGGCCCTTTGAGGCGATCATCGCTTTTGTAGCTTCCGCCCCGGTTTCCGCTGCTTTGCCAGCCGCATCCAGCAGTTCGGTCAATGAAGCGCCACGCGCTTTTGCAGCCTCAACAGCCTCAGCCGCAGGCACCCATGCATCAATCATGGTCTTGTCGCCAATTTCCGCTTTGCCTCGATCCTGAATACCCTTGGCCATGGCGATGAAAGCATCGGCAAAATCGTCATCGCTCAATACGTTCTTGCCTTTCACGCTCGCCCCGGCGCGCATGAACGCCGTCGCATAAAGCGGGCCGGATGAAGCGCCAATCGCATTGAGGAAAGACTTTGCAGCCGTGTTGAATACGGCGGCAGGATCGGTAGTCCCGGCATCAAGCGCGCCGAGATTTGTTGCGACGGTTGAAAAGCCCAAATCCATGGCAATGCCATGATCCGCATCGCCGATAACGCCGTCGAGTTCACAAAGATGCGCCTTTGCTTCAGCCATGGATTTGGCAATCTCGGCAAACATAGCAATGAGATTGGCGGAGGTAATTTCGCTCATGGTTCAGCCCGCCCGGAACATGGCGCAATCGCAGGGATGATCGATCATTTCCTGCAGTTCATCGTCAAGATGCATGACGGTTATCGAAGCACCAGCCATTTCCAGCGATGTGCAATAATTGCCGACAAGGCTCAAGTGAAGTTCCAGTCCGGCTTGATCCAGCCGCTTTTTGACTTGACGCATCATGATGTAAAGCTCCATCAGCGGCGTTGATCCGAGCGAATTAACGATCACGGCCACGCGGTCGCCTTTGGGCGCAGCCATTTC
Organism: Phyllobacterium sp. YR531; assembly: GCF_000282595.1. Taxonomy (GTDB): domain Bacteria; phylum Pseudomonadota; class Alphaproteobacteria; order Rhizobiales; family Rhizobiaceae; genus Phyllobacterium. Next base: position 58,379 of record NZ_AKIZ01000019.1, on the reverse strand, counting down.
ATCCAGTATCTTGTCCATCAATTCATCGGTGATGGCGTCTGCGGGTTTTAACTGTTCGCGTGAAATTCCGGGCTCGCCATGGATACCCATGCCGACCTCCATTTCGTCTTCGCCGAGTGTGAAATTGGGCTTTAGTGTCTGAGGAAGCGAGCAGGGAGCAAGTGCCACGCCAAATGTGAAGGTGCGGTCATTGGCCTTGCGTGCAACGCGTTCACATTCGTCGATAGATAGCATCTTGTCGCAAGCCGCTCCTGCGGCCTTGAACACGAATACGTTGCCCGCAACGCCGCGCCGTTTCTCGCGCTGATCAGCGGGAGCGGAAGCAACGTCATCCGTGGTCAGTACGGTGCGTACTTCAATGTCGTCCATGGCGACCATTTCGGCGGCCATGTCGAAGTTCATTACGTCACCGGCATAATTGCCGTACATGTAGAGCACCCCGGCGCCGTTATTGACTGCCTTGGTGCATTCGATGATCGGGTCTGGCGGAGGGGAGGCGAAGACATTGCCGATAGCCGCTGCATCCGCCAATCCCTTGCCGACAAATCCGAGGAATGACGGCTCATGTCCTGAGCCGCCACCAATAACCATGCCGACTTTACCGGGACGGGCGCCGTCCCGGGCAATAATCGAGCGGGGAGAATGATCGAGCGCAAAGACCTTTGCGGAATGGGCGGCAAGCACCCCTTCCAGCATTTCGTCGACAGCATTTGCGCCGTCATTGATGATTTTCTTGGTCTTCACGTCAATCCTCCCAGATGCGTATGCGCCTTATCAGGCGTTGATCATGGCAAGCTTAGCGCGGGCCTGCAATATCTGCGAGCAGGCATTGGCAGCTTCCACACCCTTGACGACAAAATGCTCCTTGAAGAAGGCTATATGCGGTGCCGACTCCTGGAAGTGATGCGGGGTGAGGACCGCTGACAGGACGGGAATGCCGCTGTCTAGCTGAACGCGCATCATCGCGTCCAACACTGTGCCAGCGACGAAATCATGCCGGTAGATACCGCCATCGACCACGAAAGCGGTGCCAAGGATCGCAGAATAGCGTCCGGTCGAAGCCAATGTCTGCGCATGCAGTGGAATTTCGAGAGCGCCCGGTACGTCGAATATTTCGACGTCGGAACGATCCCCGCCAAGAGCCGCCCATTGGTCAACGAATGAGTTGACGCATTGGTCGACGATTTCCGCATGCCAGCGCGCGCGGATGATGGCGATTTTTGTAGAAGGGTGGGAAACGATAGTCATTTATCAGGCCTTTCAGGGTTTTGCCATTTTTCAATGATCCCTTTGGGCGAACACGCACAGACTCCACCTCGCAGGGTGCGAGGTCTTGCCGATGCTTGCTCTCTTTCATCCGGACTATACCGTCGGCTCCGGAATCTGACCGGATCTGCTGACCTTCCAGCAGAAGCTGGAAGCGCTCGCGGGCTTCAGGCATTTCTGCCTGCTACCGCCGGTGGGGAATTACACCCCGCCCTGAGAACGTGCAGCTTGAATATAGGCACGCCATCGCCAAGGTCAATCCGTGCAGCGACAACTCCGACGCGAAAGACGACAACTATAGAAAACGCCGTCGATATGCCGCAGGCGTAACACCGATCTGGCGCATGAAGGCGCGCCGCAATGTATCCACGTCGGCAAAGCCGCAAGCCGCCGCAACCTGCTTTGGCAGATGATGGGCATTTTCCAGCATTTGACGTGCGGCGGTAACGCGCGCGGCTTCCACCCATGCTCCGGGTGTCACGCCCAGTTCCTGCTGGAATATGCGCGCGAAGTGACGTGGACTGAGGCCGGTACGCTCGGCCAGGTTTGCAACGGAATGATCATCGCCGGGATTGGCGATGACCCAGCGCTGCACCTGCTGCAGAGCGGAACGTCCGCCGGGTTCTGCTTCACCGTGACGGCTGAACTGCATCTGGCCGCCGGGACGCTTGAAGAACATAACCAGTTGCGCGGCAACCTTCAGCGCAATTTCACGGCCGAGATCTTCCTCGACCAAAACCAAAGCGAGATCAAGACCCGCAGTTACACCCGCAGCTGTCCGCACCGGTCCGTCACGCATATGCAGCGCATCGGCATCGACATGGATAGCCGGGTAGGCCGCAGCGAGTTCATCTGCAACCGCCCAGTGGGTCGTGATGCTCCGCCCATCGAGCTGCCCCGAAGCCGCCAGCATGAAAGCACCGCTGCACACCGAACCATAGCGCTTTGCGCCTTGGCAGGAGCGCCTTAGCCATTGCTTCAGCTCATTAGCCAGTTCGATTTGAGGGGCATGCGGACAACCGGCAACGAGCACCGTATCCACCTTTGGAAGTTCGTCGCCAATCGCATGATCCGGCACGAGCCTTACGCCGGACGAGCTGCGTATCGGCGCAGCGTCCAGCCCTATGACGCGCAAGGTGTATTCCTCGAGTCCGCTTTGGACATTGGCCTCGGCAAAAACATCCATGGGGCCGGAAACGTCGAGAAGCTGCACCCCCGGCATGGCAAGCATATGGATCGTTCGCATAACTCAGCTCCATGACCTTTCGCGTCATATATTGGCAGAATTAGACGTGTTACGTCAATTGCTGACAAGCTTTGTGGTTGCTATTTTTGGTCACTCACAAAGGAGACATCGATATGAGCATCTCAGTCGAAGGCATCACTATTCCCGATTCGAAACTGGCGCGGGCGGTCACGCAAATGGTGCGCGACACCGCATCGGAGCTTTTGTTCAATCACTCAAGCCGCGTCTATTATTTTGGTGCACTTGCCGGACAGCAGAAGGGACTGAAATTCGACCCGGAACTGCTCTACACCGGCGCAATGTTCCACGATATGGGTCTCACTCATCAGCACAGCAGCGAGCATGAGCGGTTCGAAGTCGATGGGGCTAATGCTGCACGAGACTTTCTCAAATCTCACGGCATCGCGCAGATTGATATCGATACGGTCTGGACGGCAATCGCCCTGCATACGACCCCCGGTATTCCGCAACATATGCATCCGGTTGTGGCGCTGGTTACGGCAGGCGTGGAGATGGACGTGCTTGGCTTGACCTACAAGCAATATAGCGATGCGGAACGTGAGGCGGTCGTCAAAGCTTTCCCGCGCACGCCGCACTTCAAGGAGGATATTATTCAAGCCTTCTATGACGGCATCAAACACAAGCCCGATACCACCTTCGGCAATGTCAAAGCCGATGTTCTTGCCGACAAGGATCCGCATTTCCACCGCGGCAATTTCTGCAGCGTTATCCGCAATTCTGCTTGGAAAGCCTGAATTTCTGCAGCGTTACGCCATTTGACCGATCTGCCTGACAAGCATAAGTTTTGCCGGAATGATCGAATGGAGTAATCATGCTGGATGCCTTGACCCTCGACCAGATGCGCACATTCGTGGCTGTTGCAGAAAGCGGCAGCTTTCGCGCCGGTGCCGCAAAATTGTTGCGTGTCCAGTCGGCGGTCAGTCATTCGATCGCCAATCTGGAAGGGCAGCTTGGCGTATTCCTCTTTGACCGTTCCGGCCATCGCCCTGTGCTAACTGCCGAGGGACAGACGTTGCTCACAAATGTGCGCGATATTCTTCTGCGCGTTGACGCAATGCGCGCACGCGCACGGGGTTTGGGTGAGGGGGTGGAACTCGAACTACCGCTGGTTGTGGATACGCTATTTCCTACCGTGATCCTCGGCAAGGCTTTGGCGGAAATGCGTGTGCACTATCCGTCAGTCGCCATCCGCGTGGCTGTCGAGCCACTTGGCGGGCCGCTTGATGCCCTGCTGCAAAAGCGCTGCAAGATCGGTATCACCGTTGGCGAGCACTTCCGCGATCCGCAAATCGCGCTGCAGGCATTGTCGTCTGTCGCAATGGTGGCTGTGGTTTCGGCAGAGCATCCATTGGCCAACGTTTCGCAGGCACTGGCTGCATCCGATCTTGCCGATCATCTCCAGATCGTTCAGTCCGATCCCTCACCCTTGTCAGAGGGGCGCGATTTTGGCGTAATCTCGCCCCAGACATGCCGGGTCAGCAATCAGGACATGAAACATGCGCTGATCCTTGCCGGGCTTGGCTGGGGGCGTTTGCCGCTCTGGCAGGTTGATCGCGATCTTCAGGAAAAGCGCCTCGTGCGTCTGGCGACCAGATCGCTTGGCCGTGATAGTCAGGTCATCTCCGAAGCCTATCTTGCGCACCGGAGCGATGAGCCACTGGGACCGGCTGCGCGGGCTCTTGCACAGGCACTGTTGCGCCTGTGCAGCGCCATTCCTTCCTGATCAGACTGTTTTGGAATACTCAATCATCTGGTCCAGCACGGTGCCCCAACCATCATGGAAGCCCATTTCTTCGTGGCGGTTACGCGTTTCTTCGTCCCGGTGGATTGCCATGGCGGTGTAGCGAGTACCTTTGCCCTCATCTTCCAACAAAAGAACGCCCGTCAGAAATGGATTTTCTGCTGGCCTGTATCCCGGCCGCAGCGCATCCGTCCAGATCAGGCGTTCATTCGGTACGATATCTAGATAGCAGCCGTAATTGATTGCCTGCTCGCCGTCTGGTCCGTTCATGACCGTGCGGAAAATGCCTCCGGGCCGCAGATCAATCTCGCAGTCGGAAATATACCAGGGCTTTGGCGTGAACCACTTGCTGACATGCTCGGGCATCGTCCAGCATTTCCATACGAGTTCACGCGGGACGTCGATTGTGCGCTCCAGCACAAGATCAAGCTTGGGATCGGCTTTCAATTTATAGGTCACTTATTTTCCTCCTTGAGTGTAAGCATGTATTCATCAAGCTGGTCGAGACGACGCTCCCACAGCGTGCGCTGCTTGGAGAGCCAGTTTTCGGCAAGCTTCATTGGTTCGGTTGAAATGCGATAAGTCCTGACCCTGCCGGTCTTTTGCGAACTCACCAGTCCGCTGCCCTCAAGCACTCGCAAATGCTCGACGAAAGATGGCAGTGCCATATCGAAAGGTTCGGCCAGTTCGCTGACAGAAGCAGGACTATTGACAAGGCGTTCAAGCACACCCCTCCGCGTCGGATCAGCCAATGCACGAAAGACGGCATCGATGGGAACCGGCGGTGTGGCAAGTGCGGTAGCGGGCGTCATGGCTTCATGTCCTGTTGGCAACGCAATGAAACAATACTTAGGATAATACCTAAGTATTGGCAAGCCCTAAAATTAAAACTGACCTGGCCTTTCGCCGGAACAAAGGCATTGCAACTGGTTGCTGCAAGCAACCATCAATCGCGGTCGATGCAGCTATCAAATTTATTGTCTTGTCACGGCAGGCACGCGGGATAATGTCCGCGCATGAAATCAGATAGTGCATCCCCGTTTCGCTTCGCCTTTGGCGGGCTTGTCGCCATGGCTATAGGGATGGGCATCGGGCGTTTCGTTTATACCCCCATTCTCCCCGGCATGATGGGCGACCTGCGCCTTTCGGCTGGTGATGCTGGCATCATCGCTTCAGCCAATTTTCTTGGGTATCTCGTGGGAGCAATTGTCGCGGGCTATGGTTGGGCTGCGGGCATTGAACGCAAAGTCATGCTTGCAGCGCTGGCCGCAAGCGCTGCCCTGTGTCTTGCCATGAGCCTTACAGACAATGTGTTGCTGTTTTCGGTCATCCGGTTTCTGGCTGGCATGGCCAGCGCCTTGATGCTGGTTTTTGCAGCAACCATTGTCTTCAGTCACCTGGGTGCTGCCGGGAGACTGGATTTGCAGGCGGTGCATTTTGGCGGTGTCGGCACGGGCATTGCGCTGTCGGCCTTGTTGGTGGCACTTGTGTCACTCACGGATTTTGGCTGGCGCGCCGATTGGATTGGGGCTGCCATTCTGTCAACGCTTGGCCTCATCGCAGTGGCCCTATTGATCAGCGAGGGTCCGCTTCGCGATGGTCGGGATATAAATGAGCCCGCTATCGCGTGGACGGCGGAGTTCATCAAACTCAACATCGCCTATGCATTGTTCGGGATTGGCTATGTGATTACCGCAACCTTCATCATGGCCATTGTCCGCGCCAGTGAGGGCAGTGCCTCAACAGAAGCACTTGTTTGGCTTTGCACAGGCCTTGCCGGAATATTCTCTGTCTGGATATGGAATCCCGTGCTGCGCCGGGCAGGGCCTTTCACTTCATTGGCTTTCAGCCTGCTTGCTCTGGCGGGTGGTGTTGCAGCCAGCGTCATCCTGCCATCGCCGGTCGGTCCTTTGATCGGAGGCTTGCTGCTGGGCTTGACCATTATGGTCATCACCGCATTTGTGTTTCAGGCCGGACGCCAGTTGGTTCCACAATCGCCGCGCCGGATGATGGCAATCACCACGGCGGCATTCGGCATCGGGCAAATCATAGGGCCCCTCATTGCCGGATATCTGGCTGACCTTAGCGGCAACTTCACCTCGTCAACGCTGCTCGCGGCTGGAGGACTTGTGGTCGGAGCTTTCTTTGCATTTTCTGCCGGGCGCAAGGTGAACGGCTGAGTAGGGCTGCAATTCTAGTGCGTGGTTACCCGTCGATAAGATAAGTTTAGCTTACGTTTGCCTTGTGCGTGGTTCGACGGGGCTCACCATGAGGAAGGTTGTGTCTGGCAGGGAGACTGATCTGCAACGACAGCGGTTGTCTATGCAATCAATCTACCTTCCTCATGGTGAGCCCCGTCGAACCACGCAAAACTCTAGTGCAAGCCGTCTGAGCTTGTTGCAGGGTGAACCACGCTCGCAAGTAACTCGCGACGGGTGCCGACTGCACAATCAGCGATTGTTTCCACGCACACTTGCAATCACCTATCATCATTACGGTAATTTAATTACGCCTCCATGCTTCAAGGCCTATTCGCAGTGATAAAGTTGTGCAACTCGTAGCAATTGCGTCGTGCAAACTTTTATTCGAGGGCCACTGCCGTGTTTGTTTCATTTTTCCCCAAGCCCAAGCTGTTTTTCACATCAGCTGTTATCTGGGCGCTTGCAGCAATATTTTTTTGGTACTTCGGTGGCGAACAGCTAGGTGCTTTTTTCGGGTTACCGCCGGCGGCACCTGATGCGCCGCCGCTTATTGGCGTGTCGCTTTTTCTATCCAAGCCATTTCTCTGGTTTTACATTTACTACGCGACGGTGGTTTTGATTTTTTACGCATTCTGGGCTGTTTATAGCCCCCATGCTTGGCAACGATGGTCGGTTCTAGGCTCGTCGATAATAATTTTCGCTACCTATTTTTCGGTTCAGGTAGGTGTTGCCGTTAATGCTTGGTACGGACCCTACTACGATCTTATTCAAGCTGCGCTTGCCAAAACTGCGCCAGTAACTGCTGAACAACTTTATCTGGGCATCCTTGATATTTCCGGAATCCTTTTCGTAGCCGTCGCAATAGGTGCGCTGAATGCCTTTTTCATCAGCCACTACATTTTCCGTTGGCGAACTGCCATGAACAGTTTCTTCATGCAACATTGGGACCAACTGCGGCATATCGAAGGTGCGTCGCAACGTGTTCAAGACGATACGATGCGGTTTTCTACGACCGTGGAAAGTCTTGGGGTGAGTTTGGTTAGAGCGGTCATGACTTTGATTGCGTTCTTACCCATTCTTTTTATGCTCTCCAAAGAAGTTACAGACTTGCCGGTCATTGGGGCGATACCATACGCTCTTGTCGTGGCGGCAGTAGGTTGGTCACTTTTTGGAACAATCTTTCTGGCTGTTGCGGGATATAAACTGCCTGGTCTGGAGTTCAAAAACCAGCGTGTGGAGGCGGCTTATCGCAAGGAACTGGTTTACGGCGAGGATCATGCTGATCGTGCGCAGCCGCCAACTGTTGCAGAGCTTTTCTCAAATGTCCGGAAGAATTATTTCCGCCTGTACTTTCATTATCTCTATTTCAATGTTGCCCGCATTTTCTATCTGCAAGCCGATAACATCGTTTTCACCCTTATTCTCATTCCATCCATTGCAGCAGGTAAGCTTAGTCTTGGATTGATGACACAAATCCAGAACGTATTTGGGCAAGTTAGTGGCTCGTTTCAGTATCTCGTCAATTCATGGACTGTCATCGTTGAACTGATTTCGATCTACAAACGTCTCCGCGCCTTTGAAGCCGTCATCTATGACGAGCCCCTACCAGCAATTGATCAGCGGTATCTGGAGAGAGAAGCGAGCCAAGCATAGTGTGATAAAACGGGGCGGCGGTTAAATCCCGCCGCCCGTTTGCGGCTGTGTTGGATCAGGTGCAGCGGCGGCTTCTACACCGCCTGTTTCTTTCAGGTAATCGCTATAGGTCGTGCAGCGCACATCGGACTTGGTGCAAACTTCCGCAGTAAAGCGTTCAAGCGCGCGCCAATAGGCATCGCCATTCATCAAAGTGAAGTGCAGTCCGATCTGGAAGGGAATGCGTTTGCTCTGATATTCCCGTTCGAAAGCACCTTTGAATGCTTCATAGGCGCGGTTTTCAAACTCGCCCATATGATCGGTGCGTTCAAATCCGCCTGAATGGCGCACGAACATATTGTAATCCATAGCAATGACAGGCCGGTTCTGCGGACCTTCGGCAATTGTCGGCAGGCCGAACTGGTAAAGCCCTCCCGCGTGCAGCGGTAAAGCGGGGCCTTTTGAAACACCGCTCCCATCAAAGGTAAAGTCCTGATCTTTCAAAGCGGCGAGCAGGGCAGGGCTCTCCGAAAGATAAGGGGCCCGAAAACCCCGAATCTCTTTTGCCACAAATTTCTTCCAGTCATCCGGCTCGGGGCTGGAGCCATACTTGGCCCACGCGCCGCTGAGCACCTTGCGATAGGTAACCAGCTCGCTTTCCCACTCAGCCTTTGTCCAGCTTTTGCCGTCGAAATGACCGCAGGCATGGCTTGCAACTTCATGACCTTCATTACGCGCACGCCAGATATTGTCGAGGCGCTTGGCGATGTCCTCTTTTGACGTGGCAAAACCGATATTCGAGCGACCGGGTGATTTGCCCGGGGCCTGATAGCTCTTGCGATCCGCATGATCGATCAGGAAGACGCAGGACAGGAAATAGGTGAACTTGGCATTGGATCGTTGCGCAAGATTGTGCGCCCGATCCCAAAGCGCATTGCTGCCGGCATTGTCGAATGAGATCAGCACATATTGCGGCTTTGCGCCGATAGTGCCGCGCAGCCCATTAATGCCATCGGCACTGGCTGGTGCAGCCATTGCAAAGGCCGCCGATACGGCGAGGATACGGGTAACGATATTCATGATGTCAGGGCAGCTCCACAGGGAGCAATGTCGCTACAGGTCAATTGTGGCGATGATCGGACGCGGCGATCCACCGCAATGCTTTACGTTGGAAGCATTCTAATCAAGCTGTAGAGTGCGGCCAGCTAGGGGGAGCATGCCATGTTGGTCATGATTATCGGAATCATCGTTTTTCTGGGAATACATTCGGTGCGCATCGTCGCGCCGCGCTGGCGGCTTGCCAAGATGAATGAGTGGGGCGAGGGCAAGTGGAAGGGCCTTTATTCGGTCTTGTCCATTCTCGGCCTAGCGCTGCTGATATGGGGCTTTGGCATGGCCCGGCTGGAAGCACCCATCCTTTACGAACCGCCGGTCTGGATGAAACACATCACTTTGCTTTTGATGTTTTTCGCGTTCATTTTCCTTGGCGTCTTCATTGCGCCGCCCGGCCGTATGAAACCTGCGCTGAAGCATCCGATGCTGATTGCCATCAAGACCTGGGCGCTGGCGCACCTGCTTGCCAATGGCGATCTTGCCTCGCTTATCCTGTTTCTGTCGTTTCTCGCCTGGGCGGTGTTCGACCGTATAGCGCTCAAGCGGCAGGCGCGGGCGGGCCTTGCGCCGACCGCAATTACCCCCGGTCCCGTGACCAATGATGTGATTGCAGTGGTTATCGGCCTCGTGCTTTACGGCCTGTTTATCTGGAAGTTGCACGCAGTTTTGATCGGCGTTTCGCCAATGTGACGGCTAATTTGATGTAGCCCCTTACATCGCGCGCAGTTTCCGACTAAAAGCCCCCTGAACTCCTTGCGTGACTGCCTCTGGCGGTCGCGCGATAACTATTCATGAGGCACCATGACTGACGACGGCTTTTTCCGTGAGGTAAATGAGGAACTGCGCTCCGACAAGATGCGGGCGTTCTGGGCACGCTACAGCACATTGCTGATAGGCGGCGTGGTTGCAATCGTCATCGGTACGGCAGCCTTCGCGTTCTATGAATACTGGACTGAAAAAGAAGCCTCGAAGTCCGGCGATCAGTTTCTGGCTGCGCTCAACCTTGTTCGTGACGGCAAGAACGATGAAGCGCTCAAGACCCTCGATCAGCTTGAGAAAGATGGTTACGGAGCCTATCCCGTACTGGCCCGGATGCGCGCCGCTGGTGTGATTGCCCAGAAGGGTGATCTTGCCGGAGCAGTTGCAGCTTTTGATAAGGTGTCCGCAGACAATTCGGTGCCGCAATCAATACGCGATCTGGCGAAATTGCGTGCAGCGCTGATTTTGGTCGATACCGGTTCCTATGATGATGTGGCAGGCCGCGTTGAAGCCTTGTCTTCGGATACCAATCCAATGCGCCATTCCGCCCGCGAAGCCCTTGGTCTGGCCGCGTGGAAAGCCGGTCGTGGTGCAGACGCAACCAAACTCTTCAAGCAGATTTCGGACGATCAGGCAGCGCCTGCCAATATCCGTCAATTTGCCGATACAATGCTGGACATGCTCAGAAGCACCGGCGCTACGCCTGCAGCAGCTGCCGGCTAATAAAGATTAGGAACGTTAAGCCGATGAGCTTTACCCTTGCAATTATCGGCCGTCCGAATGTCGGAAAATCCACGCTGTTCAACCGGCTTGTGGGCCGGAAAATAGCGCTCGTCGACGATCTTCCCGGCGTTACCCGTGACCGGCGTGTCAATGCCGCCAAGCTCTATGATCTGAAGTTCGACGTTATTGATACGGCCGGTCTGGAAGAGGTGGCATCCGATTCGCTCGAAGGCCGCATGCGGGCCCAGACCGAACTAGCCATTGGTGAAGCAGATCTCATTCTTTTCATTGTCGATGCGAAGGCCGGTGTAACACCTACCGATGTGACCTTTGCCGATCTTGTGCGCCGCTCCGGCAAACCAGTGATTCTGGTTGCAAACAAAGCCGAAGCACGTGGTGCCGAATCCGGCATGTATGACAGTTATCAGCTTGGCCTTGGCGAGCCTTGCCCCATTTCCGCTGAGCATGGCCAGGGCTTTCCTGACCTGCGCGACGCTATTGTCGATGCCATGGGCGAAGAGCGGGTTTTCCCGGATGAGTATCTGCCCGCTGATGCGAATACGGATGATTCCGTAACTGTGACGATACCGGCTGCGCCGCGCGGCATGGATGATTTGATCGGCGACGATATTGACGATCCTGATGCTGAAGAAATTCCGGCCTATGATTCGTCGAAGCCTTTGCGTATCGCAATTGTCGGGCGGCCAAATGCCGGCAAGTCGACACTGGTCAATACAATGCTTGGCGAGGATCGTCTGCTGACTGGTCCGGAAGCAGGCATCACACGCGATTCCATCTCCGTTGACTGGGAGTGGAATGGCCGCAGGATCAAGCTTTTCGATACGGCGGGTCTGCGCCGCAAATCACGTGTTCAGGGCAAGCTGGAAAAACTGTCTGTCGGCGATGCTTTGCGCGCCATCCGCTTTGCTGAAGTTGTCATTATTGTGCTTGATGCCACCATTCCTTTCGAAAAACAGGATCTGCAGATCGCCGATCTGATCATTCGCGAGGGGCGTGCGCCGATCATCGCTTTCAACAAGTGGGATCTGGTGGAAAATCGCCAGATGGTCCTTGCCGATTTGCGCGAGAAGACAGAGCGATTGTTGCCGCAGGTTCGCGGCATCCGCGCCGTGCCGATTTCCGGCGAGCGCAATCAGGGCATCGACAAACTGATGGCTGCTGTCGCGTCGACAGATGAAATCTGGAACCGCCGTATTTCTACCGGCCGCCTCAATCGCTGGCTGGAAGGCGTTCTCGCCCATCATCCACCCCCCGCTGTTGCTGGTCGCCGCCTGAAGATCAAGTATATCACGCAGGTCAAAACGCGCCCGCCGGGTTTTGTCATCTCGTGCTCACGCCCGGATGCTTTCCCGACTTCCTATGTGCGCTATCTGGCCAATGGCATCCGTGAAACTTTCGATATTCATGGTGTGCCTATCCGGCTTGTTCTGCGCACTTCGGACAATCCTTTCGCGGGCCGCGCCAAGAAGAAGCGTTAAATATCTTGCATTTGCGTGGTGCGACCGGACGTCGAATCACGCAAAACTTTAATTCCAATAATTTCTGCCGTGCTTTGTTAACTCTCCATCAAGGTTAATGCTTCATTTTTATGGCCATAGTGTTCGGTCGTGAGTGTGGGGTATCGGCGTGCGTTTCTATCAGGTTTTGCGGGATACGAGTTCCCGCCGCAAAGGCCGGCCTTATCTTAAACAGGCAAATCGCAAATATATTGGTCCAATCCTGATAGGTGCAGCACTCTATCTGCTGTCCCCTACAGTCGTTGCTTATCAGGATATGACAAGCCTGCTTTCCGGCTCTGAATCGGGGCAAGGCCGCTGGACCGCCTATCTTGAAAAATCACCGGCGGGCTCGGTACAAAAGGCCAACATGTCTTTTGTCGATAGAATCGCAACTGGATCGATACCCGACAGCGGTATCAATGCTCCCGGAATAGGGTCTGTTGCCATCAACGGCTCGAAGAAAGCGCCAGGCGCCACCCCGGACGAAACACGCATAAACCGCGCAGAGAAGCAGGGGCGTATTGTTTCCATCAGCAAGAAGGCTCCACCGAAAGCTTTCAGCGCAGGTTCAATATTGCAGCGCCAGAGCATGATTGTCCGGCCGACCCATGGCATTGAAGTCGATATGGCTTTTGCCAAGCCGAAGATCGCTGGCAAGGAAATCCAGATTGCTCTCGCATTCCATAATCGCGTGCCTGAGAAAATCGAGCCGGATGCTCCAATGCTTGCGGAGCTGATCAATAATAACCAGCCGGATATACTGGCGCTTGGCTACGCTCCGGTTGCGCCGGATTATTCGAAAACGTCGCCATTCGATTCCATTCTGGCCGAGCCCAAACAAACAGGGCGGTTCATTCCACAACTCGGCAAAGGCGACCATGATTGGCTGGCTACCCCCTTGCCACCAGTTGTCTTTACTGCTGCAGAACAAAAATGCCTGGCGACAGGCATTTATTTTGAGGCAAGAAGCGAAAGCGTCAAGGGACAGGCTGCGGTGGCTCAGGTTATCCTCAATCGTGTTCGTAATCCGGCCTACCCAAAGACAATCTGCAATGTGGTCTATCAGAACGATGATTGGATCAACCGCTGCCAGTTCTCTTTTGCCTGTGAGGGGCGCAAGCTGCGCGTTACCGAACCAAAACAGTGGAAGGTGGCACAGGAAGTTGCCATGGCGGTTACTTCCGGGCGCATATTCCTACCGGAAATTGGCTCAGCTACCCATTACCACGCGACCTATGTGCGGGCGAACTGGGCTCACACCATGAAACGTATCGACAAGATTGGTCAGCACATTTTCTATCGCACATATGGTGGCGGCTGGATTTAATGAGCGCTTGGAAATTTTTACAATAATGATATAAATGTTTCTGGAGCGGGGACGAACTTTCGTCCGCCCCCTTTTCTCACTTGTTAAAGTTTACCCGGAAGGTCAGTGTCCAGCTGCTCCGGGTTTTCTTTATTGTAAGAGTGAAGCTAAATGGCTTGTACCACATAGGTTCACCTCCAGTTTGAGAGCAAGGCCTTTGCCAAGGTCGGAGAGGCCAATCTTCTCCGATGCACCGGCTGGCTCGGTGTCTGCTGTTTCTGCTCTCAAATCTCTGATTTGGACCTGCGCAGTCTATTCTTGGAAATTCTGCAACCCGCAAGAAACGCGCGGTTGAATCTGCACGGGGCGGTGACGTGTGGCTTGGAAATATCGCAAATAATGATATAAATGTTTCTGGAGTTGAGGATGGGCTTTCACCCATCCTCGTTTCCTTATCTAATAAAGTTGACCCGGAAGATCAGTGTCCAGCTGCTCCGGGTTTTCTTTATTGTAAGGGTGAAGCTAAATGGCTTGTACCACATAGATTCACCTCCAGTTTTGAAAGCAAGGCCCTTGCCAAGGTCGGAGAGGCCAATCTTCTCCGATACACCGGCTGGCTCGGTGCCTGCTGCTTTTGCTCTCAAATTGCTAGCTGCATCAGCTTATTCCTGAAAAAGTTTGCACTCCGCAAGAAACGCTGGGTTGAAACGGGGTTGCGGGACTTCTGCACTGACGCGAACTACCCAAAATGGTCGTCCAACATGCCCATTTACAACATAACACCGTTGGAATATAGTTGTATTATACAACTATATTGATGAGCCATCGAATGGACAAGCTGCCTGACACTGCTCTGATACGTGATGCATCGCGTCGGATCGTCCGTGAACTTGGCTTCATGCGGCCAACTTTGGCGGGAACTGATTTTGCTCCATCCTCCGTTCACGCTCTGATTGAAATTGGCCGAAACGAAACACTGACTGCTGCTGATCTATGTACTGTACTTGATCTCGAAAAATCCAGCGTTAGTCGTATGGTACGAAAACTCGTTCTATCGGGCGAGTTGAGCGAAGAACCAAACGAAGAAGATGCCCGTTCCAAATCCTTGTCATTGACAGGGAAGGGGCGCAGCACTCTTGCAGCAATCAATGCTTATGCCGACGATGTGGTAATATCGGCGCTGGGCGATCTCCCCGCAACCATGCAGGCCGGGGTCCGTGATGGACTGGTCGCTTATGCCGGTGCGCTGGAACATCGCCGCGCAGGTAAGGTCTCATCTCCACCAACAGCAATTACGATCGAAAGCGGCTATCAGCCCGGAATCATTGGTAGATGTGCTGAGATGCATGGTCGTTACTATGCTCGCACGAATGGCTTTGGTTATTTCTTTGAAAGCAAGGTGGCGGCCGGAATTGCCGAATTTTCCGGCAGGCTGGAGCGCCCTGTCAATCGGATATGGTCGGCGAAGGACGGGGACAAAATCATAGGTACAGTTGCAATTGATGGTGAAGATCTTGGTGGGCGGTCGGCGCATCTGCGTTGGTTCATCATGGAAGATGGCTATCGCGGTGCGGGAATTGGCAAACGATTGCTGGATAAGGCGATCTCATTTTGTGTAGAACAGCGATTCCTGGAGGTCCAGCTTTGGACATTCAAAGGATTGGACGCAGCCCGACGTCTATATGAGGCTCATGGTTTTGTTCTCACTGAAGAGCAGCCGGGCCGTCAGTGGGGGACGGAAGTTCTTGAGCAACGCTTCACGCTAAGATTTCCCGAGGTATAATCTTGGCCCATTGGAGCAGCTACAAATTGCACCGATGGGCTCGAAGGCGGCGGTCAAAACTGTCGGCCTATTTGCTAAGTCATCTCTGGCGGTGGTTGAAGAAGAAAATCTTCCATTTCCTGCCCGTACGGGCTCTTTAAACTGATGGGCATGACGCCGGAAATAACCAAATTACATAACTTGCATCTTCAGGCCAAACGCCAGATTCGCGGAGAAAATTGACTGTCAGAGATGAGCGGGAAAGTCATATTTATCTAAGGCATTGAATTCTAGTAAAAAAATTACCTTGGAGAGTCTCGACTCTTCGCCTTGACTAGCGGGGATCGGGACAATATGTTGCGCGCGACTTCGAAGCGGGGATGAAGCCTCGCATTCAGCGTGTAAAGGACATGCCATTGGCAACGGGTAACGATCCCGATAAGTCAGGTTCTGTCGGTGACACGCCGGGTGCTGGCAGGGGACTAACTTCGGAAGAACTGGAGCTTCGGCGCCGCAATCTGGAATCGAAACTTGTTTCCAAGGGTGCAGTCCGTAAAGCCGGTTCGGAAGACAAGGGGACGGAAACCGCCTCCGGTGTCGCGCAAGCCATGAAACTGTCCAGCGAGTTTATCGCCGGTGTTCTGGTCGGTGCGGGGTTGGGCTGGTTAGCTGACCGATTTTTGGGTACATCGCCGTGGGGGCTGATCATTTTGCTCCTCTTGGGCTTTTGTGCTGGAACGCTCAATATCCTGCGCTCTGCAGGGCATGTGGCGGAAAATCAAGGGCTGGACTTTTCAAAAAAGTCTGACCATGACAAACCGGAATAGGGCTCGCTGAGGGTCATCGTTCGTGAGAACAGAATTAGAGACGAGGTAATAGTGTCCAACGATCCGATTCATCAATTCCACATTGCGCAATGGGTTCCCTTGCATGTTGGCGGCGTTGATCTGTCTTTCACCAATTCCTCTGCCTTCATGGTTGCCACGGTTGCTGTTGCATCGGCATTTCTCTATCTCACCTCATCAAATCGCGGTCTGATCCCAACCCGTCTTCAGTCGGTTTCGGAAATGGCCTATGAATTTGTGGCTTCGACATTGCGAGAATCGGCGGGCAGTGCGGGAATGAAATTCTTCCCCTTCGTGTTTTCGCTGTTCATGTTCGTGCTCGTTGCCAACATGCTTGGCATGTTCCCGTACTTCTTCACTATCACCAGCCAGATCATCGTGACGTTTGCTCTTGCGGTTCTGGTTATTGGAACAGTCCTTGTTTATGGCTTTGCCAAGCACGGTTTCAAGTTCCTCGGAGTGTTTGTGCCCTCCGGTGTGCCCGGGCCGCTTCTGCTGCTCGTTGTCCCAATCGAAATTATCTCTTTCCTTTCCCGTCCGATCAGCCTTTCGGTTCGTTTGTTCGCCAACATGCTTGCTGGCCACATTACACTGAAAGTGTTTGCCGGTTTCGTGGCTTCGCTCAGCGCATTCGGTGCAGTTGGAATCGGTGGCGCAATTCTGCCGCTGGCTATGACTGTCGCACTGACGGGTCTGGAATTCCTGGTGGCTTTCCTTCAGGCCTACGTCTTCACCGTGCTTACCTGCATGTATCTGAACGACGCAGTTCATCCCGGCGGTCACTAAACAGTTCACCGGCGGAATGTCCGCCTAACGCAAATCTATTCTAACGATCTATCCTCAAGGAGTTTAATATGGATCCCGTAGCAGCAAAGTACATCGGCGCAGGTCTAGCTTGTTTTGGTATGGCCGGTACAGCACTTGGCCTTGGCAACATTTTCGGCAGCTACCTCTCCGGTGCATTGCGCAACCCATCCGCAGCTGATGGCCAGTTCGGCCGTCTGGTATTCGGCTTCGCCGTTACTGAAGCTCTGGGCATCTTCTCGCTGCTCATCGCTCTTCTGCTTCTCTTCGCTGTATAATAACGGCTTACGATATTGGCTGCGCCCGGTCGCTATGGGGCCAGCGCAGCCAGTATGATTTGAAGTTCAATCAAGGGGACAACGCATGTTCGTGTCTTCGGCTAACGCCGCATCCACAACAGATATAATAGTCGCTCAGAGCGAAGCACCGGCCCATACCGATACGGTTGCGCCCGGAACAACGCCTGATGCGCACGCTCCGGCAGATCCGACAGCGGGAACGCATTCGGAAACCGGTCATGCCAAAGCCGTGTTCCCTCCCTTTGATTCCAACCATTTTGCTTCTCAGCTGCTTTGGTTGGCAATCACATTTGCAGTTTTCTATGTATTTCTGTCCCGCGTAGTTCTGCCGCGTATCGGTGGTATCATCGAAACGAGACGTGACCGCATCGCTACCGATCTTGATCAGGCAGCACGCATGAAACAGGAATCCGACGAGGCTCTGGCTGCCTATACCCAGGAACTCGCCGACGCAAAAAACAAAGCCGGTGCCATTGCACAGGAAGCCCGTGATCAGGCAAAGGCGAAAGCCGATGCTGAACAGGCCGAGATTTCTGCAGCTCTCGAAAAGAAGCTGAGTGACGCTGAAGCCAGCATTGCCACCATCAAGAACAAGGCCATGCAGGAAGTAGGCTCCATTGCGGAAGATACGGCTGCGGAAATCGTCAAGAAGATTTTTGGCGGCGCCGTCGACAAGCCTGCAATCTCCGCTGCTGTTAAAGCAGTGCGCGGCTAAGGAGAACCGTCATGGAATTGGATGCAACCTTTTATGCCCTCGTTGGCCTCATTCTCTTCTTGGCGCTTGTCGTCTACCTGAAGGTTCCTGGCGTCGTCGGCAAATCTCTGGATGCGCGTGCCGACAAAATTCGCGATGAACTTGAAGAAGCTCGTCGCCTGCGCGAAGAAGCTCAATCGCTCCTGGCCGAGTATCAGCGCAAGCGCAAGGAAGCCGAAAAGGAAGCCAGCGATATCGTTGCCATTGCGCAGCGTGAAGCACAGGGTCTCCTTGAGGAAGCCAAGAAGAAAACCGAGGATTATGTTGCTCGTCGCAACAAGCTTGCCGAGCAGAAGATTGCACAGGCAGAGGTTGAGGCAGTTAACGAAGTTCGCTCTTCGGCTGTAGATATCGCTGTTGCAGCGGCGAGCAAGATTTTGTCGGAAAAGGTTGATGCCAAGACATCTGCCGATCTGTTCAAGTCGTCGCTTTCGGAAGTCAAATCCCGTTTGAACTAAAAGAAGACTGATTTTTAAACTGAACGAAGCCGCCGCAAGGCGGCTTTATTTTTGCTTGGTGGGAAAATTCTGCAATGCCCGAATGACATCGAGCAGAATGTAGAGAAATGCGAGCAAAAAATTGAAGACCGTGAGCAAAATCAGAGATTTTACGAGCAAAATTGCTATTGTTGATTGTAATTTGGTTGCCCTAGATTGAAATCAGGCTTGGCGCTCTTTGAGCGGCGAGAAACTGAAGCGGTGCAGCCCTAAAACGGGACCGTGCTCTTCCATCGCATTGCGATGGATTTCCGTGCCATAGCCCGCATGGGCTTCAAGTCCGTATAGCGGGTAGTATTGTCCCGTCTGGGTCATCATTCTGTCTCGAGTCACCTTGGCAAGTATGGATGCAGCAGCGATGGAAACCGAGCGCTGGTCGCCCTTGATCATCGCCGTTGCTTCGCAAGGCAGACCGGGAGCGACATCCCTTCCATCAATCAATGCGTGCTGCGGAATAATCGACAGACCGTATGTCGCGCGGCGCATGGCTTCAAGCGCGGCTTTCAAAATGTTGGTTGCATCAATTGCCGGAGCCGAAATGCTCGATATGGAGCAGGCCAAGGCAGTTTTTGTAATGATTTCAAACAGTTCTTCACGCCGTTTGGCAGTCAGCCGCTTTGAATCATCAAGGCCGACAGGAATTTTCTTTGGGTCGAGAATGACCGCAGCGGCAACCACAGGTCCTGCCAGCGGCCCTCTGCCTGCTTCATCAATACCGGCAATAAAGTGGAGGCCGGAACGCATAAGCTTTCGCTCACTGGCAAAATCTGGCTTGTCAGCAGTCAAAGGAAGCAGCAGAGAATCAGAACGTGATCGAGACATCTTGCGGCGACTCTCGCATTCGTCCTGATTCTCTGCAAGTCCCCGGGTAGCTGATGGGGCAAAGCTACCCAAGGGTACCATCAGGTGGGGATGGGGATCGCACCTGATGGAAGAGGATTATTAAAACAGCGATAATTGCTCGCTTCCGGGCGTTGCCGCGAAAAGGTCTGTCCGCAGGCGCTTCTTGTTTACATTGATCCCGAGCCGTTTTGCAGCGATCTCAAAGCGCCGCCCGATTTGCCAGGCATAGGGGCCTTCGCCCCGCATCCGCTTGCCCCATTCGGCATCGTAATCCTTGCCGTCGCGCATGGATCTAACCAGCGAAAGCACGTGCCTGTAGCGATCCGGATAGTTGCGCAGCAGCCATTCCTTGAACAACGGGCTGACTTCCAGTGGCAGGCGGAGCAGAACATAGCCGGCCTCCAGTGCGCCCATGGCGCGGGCACTATCAAGAATGCGTTCGATCTCATGATCGTTCAGTCCGGGGATCAACGGAGCGACCATAACGCCAACGGGAATCCCCGCTTCAGAAAGGCTTCGCAAGGCTTGCAGCCGCCGCGTGGGCGTTGAGGCGCGGGGTTCCATTGTACGGGCAAGCTTTCCGTCCAAGGTCGTCACTGAAAGACAAACCTTGGCCAGACCCTTCTCCGCCATACGGGAGAGGATGTCCCGATCCCGTACCACCAGCGCTGATTTTGTAACGATTCCAACAGGATGCTGATGCTCCTCCAACACTTGGAGTATCTCGCGCATGATACGCCATTTCTTCTCGATGGGCTGATAGGGGTCGGTATTGGTGCCTATGGCAATTGTCTTGGCAGTGTAACCGGGTTTGGAAAGCTCCTTATCCAGCATCTTCGCTGCATCAGGTTTGGCAAAGAGCTTGGACTCAAAGTCCAGCCCTGCAGACAGTCCCATATAACTGTGCGTTGGCCGGGCGAAACAATAGATGCAGCCGTGTTCGCAGCCGCGATACGGATTGATGGACCTGTCGAAGCTGATGTCCGGCGAGTCGTTGCGTGTAATGATGGTGCGGGGCTTTTCAAGCTGCACTTCCGTCTTGAAGGGTGGGAGGTCTTCAATCGTTTCCCAGCCATCATCATAGACATGACGGCTCTCCGCTTCGAAGCGCCCTGTCGGGTTCATCCCGGCTCCGCGTCCGCGTCTACGTTCACTATCGATACGCAGACCTGCATCTTCAATCAGAGCGTTGGCATGTTGTGCCCGGCCACTTCCAAAAGCCGCTTTATCTGCCTGCACCACAATGTTCATCTGCATTCTCCCTGAAGCAAAACCGATTCGACGGCACCTTCAAACGTGAATCTATTCCTATCAAATAATAAGAACAAAGCAAGAACAATTTAGGCAAAACGATTTATGGATATTCTAGTCACATTGATATATTGGCTAGTGATGATCTCCGTCCTGATTGAAACCCAAAACTCAGACGAATTGTTGGCCAGAACCCTTGCCGGTCTGGTAGGTGGGGCTGTTGAAGGGCTGCTTAGCGACGTGATTGTTGTGGACTATGGTTCATCTGACCAAACTCACAGAGTGGCCGATGCTGCGGGCGGTATTTTCCTGCAGGACCAGACGCTCATTGATGGTTTCAGGCGAGCCCGAAGTGAGTGGTTCCTGTTGCTGGAGCCCGGCGCACGGCTGCTGGATGGTTGGATTGAGCCTGTTGCAGTACATGTGGAGCGTGCGCAGGGGCCTGCCTGCTTTAGTTGCTCGCACGCGCATCGCAAGCCCCTGTTCAACCGGCTTTTTTCAAAGCGAAGCCCTATTGCCGATGGTTTGCTGATTTCAAAACGTCAGGCAATGGCATTGTTGAAGCCTGACAAAAAAGCTGCTGATCTGGCTCGCGGCCTTGCGATGAAACGCTTGCGCGCAGAAATAATTCCTGCGGGCTAGCACTGTGCTTCCGCAAGACAAGCTGCATTCATTGAACAGCGAAGCGCTCTGAATCAGGCTTTAACGCCCCGTTTGAGGTGTTCATCGAGTCTTGGCATGATCTCGACGAAATTGCAGGGCATATGCCGGTAATCAAGCTGATGTTGAAGGATGTTATCCCAAGCATCCTTGCAGGCACCCGGTGACCCGGGAAGAACAAAAACAAAGGTGGCATTTACAACGCCGCCCGTTGCACGGGACTGTATGGTAGAGGTTCCGATCTTGTCATAGGAAATCCTGTGAAAGACCTCCGAAAATCCATCCATCCGCTTTTCAAATATTGGCTCAAGTGCCTCCGGAGTTACATCCCTTCCGGTAAATCCAGTGCCGCCCGTTGTGATAACGACATCGATTTCCAAGTCGTTTGACCATGAAAGCACGCGCTCGCGGATCTTGGTCACGTCATCGGTCACTATGGCGCGATCTGCCAATATGTGACCAGCTCCAGTGATGCGTTCGGCAAGTGTGCTGCCAGATTTGTCATCCGCTAGCGTGCGCGTGTCTGATACGGTGAGAACAGCAATTTTAATGGAGACGAAAGCTCTCTCTGCATTCTGGCCCAATTTAATATCCTTCTTCACCGCAATATGTGTCAGCGATAAACCATGTTGGATGGGTTGCTCGCAGCTTTGAAGCAGCAGCAGTTGCCGCCTCGTCGCTGTCATAAATTGCAAAACAGGTCGCACCAGAACCGGACATTCTGACAAGCAATGGTTTGGTGGAATGTAGCGCTGTCATGGTGTCGTTCAAGGTCGGCATAAGTTCCATTGTGGCGGGGAACAGATGATTGTGCGTCCCATCGAGATAGGTGCAAACATCGCTGATGGCGTGCAATTCGGGCAGGGCAGGCAATGCCGGATTATTGCGTTTCCTGAGTGCACCAAACACTTGAGGGGTTGAAACTGCCGCGCCATTATTGGCCAGTACGATTGGCAGGTGAGGAAACTTTGCAATCTGCTCAAGTTCCTCCCCAATTCCTCGGGCAATCAACGGTTTGCCAAGCAAGCACATAGGCAGATCAGCACCGAGAGCCAGCCCCAACCTTGTGAGGTTCGGGGAAGGAATTTCTATGTCCCACAAGTCGATCAATGCCCGCAATGTTGCCGCTGCGTCACTGGAGCCGCCACCGATGCCGGAAGCAATTGGCAAATGTTTTTCGAGCGTGATTGCAACGGGAAATGCCTGTTCAGGAAAGTCCACGCGCAGGCTGTCACGAGCCTTCAATACAAGGTTTGAACCGTCAGCACGGAGGGCGTGACCGTAGGGGCCTGACATATGGAAGGAGTCTATATCAGCCGCGCTCACGCTGATCCTGTCGCCGAATCCGGCGAACACCACAAGACTATCGAGCAAATGATAACCATCATTCCGGCGCCCGGTAACGTGGAGAGCCAGATTAATTTTTGCGGGTGCAATCAGGCTGATTGTCTGATCAATGCTGGCAAGCATTTTGGATCAGTCTTTGCGCAGGCGGTATTCACCGGTTTCCGGATCTTGAACCAGCGTGCCTTGGGCACTGTTCTGGACTTCCTTCTCCGCCTCGCGAACACGTTTCGATACGCGCTGAGCTTCGCGTTTGAACGAACGATATCCGTAATAGGCGGCGATGCCGACAAGCAGGAAAAAGATCAGTTGTGGCATCGTCCATAATCCCCGAATATTCTGGCGCCGCTATTCTCGCCAATTATAGCACGGCGCGATGTCCTTGCCAAAATACACAGCAGGTTAAAGGCCAAAACGTGACCAAAGTGCCCGTTCTTCTGCGGCATTGACAATACCATCGGCAAGGCCAGCCCCAAAACCCTGAAACTTGATCTCGGCTGAAGGGAGTTTTCGGCCAAATAGTCCGCGCGGTTGTGAAATGAGCTTCAACTTGGTCTTGGGGCCATATTGCGCTTGCAGATGCGAGCGCATATCGCCAAGACCATCAACGAGCCCAAGTTCCAACCCACGCGTTCCGGTCCAAAAAAGGCCGGTAAACAGATCAGGATTATTCGTGAGTTTTTCGCCCCGACGCTCTTTTACCAGATCGATAAAGGTCTCGTGAATTTCCAGCTGCAGGGCTTTCAGATGCTCGATATCCTGCTTGTTTTCCGGCTTGAAAGGATCAAGTGTGGCCTTGTTTGAGCCGGCTGTGTGAACGCGTCTCTCGACGCCGATCTTTTTGATCAATTCGGTAAACCCGAAGCTCGCAGAAACAACACCTATGGAACCCACAATTGACGACGGGTCGGCAATGATCTCGTCACCGGCCACGGCAATCATGTAGCCGCCGGAAGCTGCGACATCCTCAACAAAAACATAGACTTTTTTGTTCTTTTCAGCGGCCAGATCGCGGATACGGCGATAGATCAGCCGTGATTGTACCGGCGAACCACCTGGAGAATTGATGGAAAGTGCGACGGCCGGGGCATCCTTGTTGGCAAATGCTTCTTCAAGCATGCCTGCCGTTGAGCTTAAAGACAGGTCGTTGCGAAAGCGGCTGCCTCCAGACATGATAGCGCCATGCAGGCGCACCACAGGAATCTCGATATGGTCTGGGCGCCAACGGCGGGGCAGTAACTTCCGGATAAATCGAGCCAAGCGGGTCTCCTTTTGCGTGCTTACTTCCAGACCATGTAGGCGATGCAGAAAAAATCACAATGGTACGAAAGTTTAAAACAGCGAAGCGATCCCGTTGGTTATTGATATTGCACGTTCGGTAAACTCGTTCCCGGTTTCGTGGTGCATGACCAATGCGGGGTGAAATGTCAGCCCGGCGCGA
This sequence comes from Phyllobacterium sp. YR531, assembly GCF_000282595.1. Taxonomy (GTDB): domain Bacteria; phylum Pseudomonadota; class Alphaproteobacteria; order Rhizobiales; family Rhizobiaceae; genus Phyllobacterium. The sequence goes on along the minus strand of NZ_AKIZ01000019.1, from coordinate 34,351 downwards.
CTGCCTTTCACGCCTGTTATGATAATCCGGATTGCAGCGTCCTGCGGTCTTGGCTGGATTGGCACTATGATCAGTCCGCCAAAGCGTCTCTGCAGTGCTGCAAGCAAGTCCTGGATTGATGCAGGCCGTGCGATAATCGCAATTGAACCGCCGGGTTTTACAATGGAAACGGCGGTTTTAACCCATTTTTCCAGCATTCCCTCGGTCATGACATGGGCTTCAGCCTTCAACGCATCAGGCGTTGCGCGGTCTTTTGCTTCGTTGAAAGGCGGGTTCATAATGGCAAAATCAAAACTGTTATCTAGGAGTCCTGAAGCCATACGAGCCTTGCCCGTTGATGTGACATCGGCCTGAATGATCTCACAACGTCCTGAAAAAGCGCTGTTTTCTGGCAAAGCCAATGATAATCGCGCGCAATCTGTCATTATCGGAGAACGCTCGATAAGGGTGGCAGTTGCTCTGCTGCACCGGGAAACAACAGCAAGTCCGGCAGCTCCGGCGCCAGCCCCGAGATCAGCGACAGCGCCGCTGAAGTCATCGGGAACGGCACCCGCCAGCAACATGGCGTCGATGCCGGACCTGTGACCTCTTGCAGACGGTTGAATGAGGTGGAACCGGCCGCGATGAAAAGCGTCAATCGTGTGGGGAATGTCCGGGTGAGACATGGATCAGCCGCGAAGCTCCTGCTCAATCCCGGCATCAATCAGCAATTGACGTGCTTCTTTTTCAAACTCTGAATCAACCATAACGCGCCGTGCAAGCACGCCGAGCGAACCCTCAAGCACGCTCATATTGGCGTCAGCGATAAAATATTTGATTTGCGCGTCTTTCAGCAATGATTCGACAAATGAAATAAGGACGGGGTCATTGAGGCGCATTATTTCAATCATTTGAACTACCGTTGGAAAGATCGCAGGGGCATGGCCAACGGGCTTTATCACGATATTGTGGCTCGCACCAAATTCTGCGCGCCAATTCGCCGCTTGCGGGTTATAGGCAGTCAAAATAAGGTGGCGCCGCGTTATTGCGGCACGCATCTTTTCGGTATCATGCCGGGCGCAGTTGCATTTTGATTTGGCCACAATCCTATATAGAGATTGATTTCGGTCCTTGGAATTGAGCGCCGGGCCAGAGCAGTAGGAGTTTCATTTTGGGCGTTGTTGTCAGTCTCGGAGATAAAAAAAGTGGTGCCGGTTCGGTCCAGCCTCTGGTCGATTTGACCAAGGCAGATATGGGCCGTGTCAACGAACTGATTTTGTCAAAAGCCGGGTCGGACGTGGAAATGATCCCGGAAGTTGCCAACCATCTGATTTCGTCTGGCGGCAAACGCCTGCGCCCGATGATTACGCTCGCTGCCGCCCGCATGTTTGGGTACGAGGGTGATGGTCATGTGAAATTGGCTACCAGCGTTGAATTCATGCACACCGCAACGCTTCTGCATGACGATGTGGTTGACGAAAGCGACCTGCGTCGCGGCAAGAGCACAGCGCGTATGATCTGGGGCAATCAGGCAAGCGTTCTTGTCGGGGATTTTCTTCTTGGCCAGGCATTCAAGATGATGGTCGAGGTAGGCTCGCTGGATGCACTTGATGTGCTTGCGACCTCTGCGTCGGTTATCGCCGAAGGTGAAGTCATGCAGCTTTCTGCCGCTAAAAACCTTGAAACCACAGAAGATGAATATCTGGCGGTGATTAAGGCAAAGACGGCGGCACTCTTCTCGGCAGCTGCGGAAGTTGGCCCGATCATTGCCTCCGCGTCTAAAACCGACCGTCAGGCTCTGCGATCATACGGTCTCAACCTCGGTCTTGCCTTCCAGCTTGTTGATGATGCGTTGGATTATGGTGGCAATGCCAAAGATCTCGGCAAGAACACCGGCGATGATTTCCGCGAGGGCAAAATTACGCTTCCTGTCGTCCTGACCTATCGGCGCGGGACTTCGGAAGAGCGGCAGTTCTGGAAGGAAGCGCTTGAAAACGGTGTGAATGATGACAAGGGCTTGGAAAAAGCCAAGGGTCTGATGACCCGCTATGGCGCATTGAGCGACACCATTCAACGTGCAAGGCATTTCGGCGGAATCGCGCGCGATGCACTGGCCCCGCTTGATCACTCGCCGCAGAAGGATGCCTTGCTTGAGGTCATCGATTTCTGCATTAGCCGGGTGAATTGAAGGCTGGTAAACCGAGGGGCATGAATTACCTCTTGTTTCAGTCTTCGGGAAAACTTGAGCAGAAACCGTAAAAAGGCCATGGTTTCCTTGAGGATTCGCAATATCGTTCCACGTTTGGGCAATGAAGAGGGATTTGTTATGCAGCGCAGTAAGATGCTTGGCTCCATTCTGGGAGCTACACTGGCTGCCTTGATAGGTGGTGCAATTCCCGCCACGGCTACCACAACACAGTCGCCGGTCATCAATACCGGAAACCTGTCAGGTGCTTTTCTTTCGGCCCGTACCGCGGAGCGCGACAACGACTTTGACAGTGCCATCGCGTTTTACCGCCAGGCATTGTCTTATGATCCCAAGAATACAGAGTTGCGCCAGAGCCTGCTTCTGGTGCTTTTGACCAATGGTCAGTTCAAAGAAGCCTTGCCGCTGGCCACTGAGCTGAAGGCAGTGCCGGAAATAGAGCGTTTCTCGCGTCTCGCGCTTGGAATTGATGCTCTCAATAAAAAGCAATACCGCCAGGTCGATACATTGATGATGCTTTCGCTCCAGTCTGATCTGGATCGTATGGTAACGGGACTCATTGCAGCATTTGCCAAAGCCGGTGCCGGAAAGCCCAACGAGGCTTTGGCGATGATTGACAAATTGAAAGGCCCTGAAGGTTTCACACTTTTCAAAACCTACAGCTCTGCACTGATTGCCGACATGGCTGGCCAGAAAAACAAGGCGGCTGCATTCTATCAAAGCGCTCTTGATGACCGGGCAAATGTCGCTGCCGCGCCGGACACATATGAGCGTCTCGTTGAGGCCTTCGCTTCGTTTAAGATCCGCAATGGTGACAAGGCCGGTGCTGAAGCTTTGGTCAAGGAAGCGACCAATGTGCTGTCAGGCCGCATGGTTCTCGTCGAGTTTGGCAAGCAGATTGCCAATGCCAAAACCATCAAGCCTCTCGTCCAGACCCCGCAACAGGGCGCTGCAGAGGTGTTGTACACCGTAGCGACGGCCATTGATAATAACGGCGCGGAGGCTTTCTCAAAGCTCTACCTGCAGATGTCGCTACCGCTTCGCCCGGATCATGACGCCACCCTTTATCAACTGGGTGACCTCAGTGCGAAACTTCAGCAGTCGGACAAGGCAATCGAATATTTTGGCAGGATCGCCAAGGATTCTGCCTATAGCCGCGATGCTGAAATGCAACTCGCCATCAATCTTGCAATTTTGAAAAAGAACGATGAGGCCATCAAGCATCTGAACGGATTGCTTGCGAGCAACCCGGAGGATATGCGGACCTACCTCGCAATCGGCAGCATTTACGCGCAGGACAAGAACTACAAGCAGGCTGCCGAAACCTACGACAAGGCTGTCGCCATACTGAAACAGCCCACTCGCAATGACTGGACAATTTTCTACCAACGCGGAATTTCCTATGAGCGCCTGAAAGAATGGGACAAGGCAGAGCCGAACTTTCAGAAGGCATTGGAGTTGTATCCTGACCAGCCACAGGTTCTGAATTATCTTGGTTATTCGTGGATCGACATGAATATCAAGCTGGAGCAGGGGCTGGACCTGATTAAGAAGGCCGTCGCTGGCAAGCCGCAGGATGGCTATATCATCGACTCGCTCGGCTGGGCATATTATCGTCTGGGGCGGTACGACGAAGCTGTTCAGCAACTTGAACAGGCGGTCAAACTGCTCGCGGAAGACGCCACCATCAATGACCATCTCGGCGATGCTTACTGGCGCGTAGGGCGAAAGCTTGAAGCCACCTTCCAGTGGGCTCACGCACGTGATTCCAAGCCTGAACCCGAAGATCTAGTCAAGATCGAGGAAAAGTTGAAAAACGGACTTCCTGATGAGAAGAATCCGGGAGTAGCAAAGAACGGTGTTGAAACACCAAAGCCTGTTGAGCCTGCTCCCGCGCCCGACAAGAAGGGTTGATTTCGTCGTTTTACTTGACCGGCCAGAATGCACGTCTTAGAGCATGATCCCGAAAAGTTGCATGACTTTCTCGGACAAAATCATGCTCTAAACGAAACACGCATTCTCTGTTTATTCCAGTCATAAAGGCCGCACGGTGACTTCTCCCTTGCCAGATCATATGCACCCGACCCGCTCGTTTCAGGGACTCATCCTGACGCTCCATAATTATTGGGCGCAGCATGGCTGCGTGATCCTGCAACCCTATGATATGGAAGTTGGTGCGGGCACGTTTCATCCGGCAACGACATTGCGTTCGCTCGGGCCGAAGCCTTGGAAAGCAGCCTATGTCCAGCCTTCGCGCCGCCCCAAGGATGGCCGCTATGGTGAAAATCCAAACCGGCTGCAGCATTACTATCAGTATCAGGTAATCATGAAGCCATCGCCGCCCGATCTGCAGGAGCTTTATCTTGGATCCTTGCGGGCCATTGGTCTTGATCCGTTGATCCATGATGTGCGCTTTGTTGAAGATGATTGGGAAAGTCCGACACTGGGAGCTTGGGGCCTCGGCTGGGAGTGCTGGTGTGATGGCATGGAAGTTTCACAGTTCACCTACTTCCAACAGGTGTGCGGCATCGAATGCTCCCCCGTATCTGGCGAGTTGACCTATGGTCTTGAGCGTCTCGCCATGTATGTGCAGGGCGTGGACAATGTTTATGACCTGAATTTCAATGGTCTAGAAGGCGATGAGAAAGTCACCTATGGAGACGTATTCCTGCAGGCAGAGCAGGAATATTCCCGGCACAATTTCGAACATGCGAATACGGGCACACTGTTGCGGCATTTCGAGGATGCTGAAGCGGAATGTGAAGCACTGCTGCGTGCGGGCGCGCCGAAAGATGGCGACAATAATCCTCAGCATAAAATGGTCCTTCCCGCCTATGATCAATGTATCAAGGCCTCGCATGCGTTCAATCTTCTCGACGCGCGGGGCGTCATCTCGGTAACTGAGCGTCAGAGTTATATTTTGCGCGTGCGTAATCTTGCCCGGCAGTGCGGTGAGGCGTTCCTTCTGACGGAAGCGGGTGGCCTGAATTTCAAGAGTGAGTCCGTATAATGCCTGATCTGTTGCTCGAACTCCGCTCGGAAGAAATTCCCGCACGCATGCAGCGCAAGGCCGCTGGTGATTTGAAGAAGCTGGTTACCGATGCTTTGGTGGATGCCGGCCTGACCTATGAAGCTGCAGGCGACTACTGGACACCGCGCCGCCTTACACTGGACATACGCGGCCTTACAGCACGTTCCAAGGATGTTCATGAGGATCGTAAAGGGCCAAGCGTTAGTGCGCCAGAGCAGGCCATTGCAGGATTTCTGCGTTCCGCAGGATTGAATGATATTTCCGAAGCCCACGTTCATACGGACCCGAAGAAGGGCGATTTTTACGTTGCACATCTGACAAAGCGCGGGCGCGCTGCGGAAGAGATCATTGCGGAATTGATGCCGAAGATCATTCGCGAATTCCCGTGGCCAAAATCCATGCGCTGGGGTGCTGCTTCCTCCAGATCAGGCAGTTTGCGCTGGATCAGGCCGCTACAGTCGATTGTGTGCACTTTTGGTCCTGAAACCGAAGAGCCTGTGGTCGTCGATTTCGAAGTCGATGGACTTCGTTCCGGTAATGTAACCTATGGTCATCGTTTCCTGAGCGACGGCAAGCCGATAAATGTTCGCCGTTTTGACGATTATGTCGCCAAGCTTGAAAAGGCCAAGGTTGTTCTTGATGCGGATCGGCGCAAGGAAATCATCCTTTCCGATGCACAGAACATTGCTTTCGCATCAGGGTTGGAGCTGGTTGAAGACGAAACGCTGCTTGAAGAAGTATCAGGTCTCGTCGAATGGCCGGTAGTCTTGATGGGCGAGTTCGAGGAAGAATTCCTTGCCATTCCTCCGGAAGTCATCCGCCTCACCATCAAGACTAACCAGAAGTGCTTCGTCACACGCAAGCAGGGTGAAGCGGACAAGCTTTCCAACAAGTTCATTCTTGTTTCAAATATTGAAGCGAAGGATGGAGGCCGTGAGATCGCCCACGGCAATGGCAAGGTTGTGCGTGCACGCCTTTCAGATGCTTTGTATTTTTGGAACACCGACCAACATGATCTGCCGGATATGCACACACTTGCGCCGGCTGCGATCAAGTTTGATCTCGATCTGGCGAAACCACTCGATCAGCGTATGGCCCGGCTGGATGCACTCAATGTCACTTTCCACGCAAAGCTTGGCACTCAGGGTGAACGTGTAACACGCATCAAGAATCTCGCTCGTGAACTTGCCACGCTTATAGGCGCTGATCCCGCATTGGCGACACGCGCTTCTGTTCTGGCCAAGGCTGATCTGACAACGGAAATCGTTGGTGAGTTTCCGGAATTGCAAGGTGGGATGGGTCGCAAATATGCGCTCCTGCAAAAGGAGCATGCATCGGTAGCGGCGGCAATCGAGGAGCATTACAAACCTCAAGGTCCATCTGACTTCGTACCGAGCGATCTTGTTTCGGTTGCCGTCGCCTTGGCCGACAAGTTGGACACGCTGGTCGGCTTCTGGGCAATCGATGAAAAGCCAACGGGTTCGAAAGACCCGTTCGCCCTCCGGCGAGCTGCGCTTGGTGTTATCCGGCTTTTGCTTTCGAGCGACTGGAAGATAGAGCTTTTGCCGATATTCCAATCCGCGTTTATCCAGTTGCGCGAAGAGAAAATCGAGCAGCGAATCGAGCATTTCGAGGAAGCTCAGGCAGCGCAGAATTCCGGCGATGTGGATGGTGAGGAAGATGTCACCAATGCGATTTCCGGATTTGAAAAGCGCATACGCGGCCAGTTGTCTGAACGCTCGCAACCGATCCTGCTCGACCTTCTGGGGTTCTTCCACGAACGTCTGAAAGTGCATCTGCGTGACCTCGGTGCCCGTCACGACCTTATCGATTCTGTGCTCAAGCCGGACTCCGATAATCTGCTGCTCATTGCACGGCGGGTCGAAGCGCTGGTGGTTTTCCTTAATACGGAAGATGGCAGGAATCTCGTGGCAGGGACCAAGCGCGCCGCAAATATCCTGAGCGCGGAAGAGAAGAAGGGCACTGCAATTTCAGACGATGTAAGGCCTGAGCTTTTCAACGAAGCGGCAGAAAAGAATCTTTATGCGGCGGTGAATCAAGCTGAGAGCCAAGCAGCGCAAGCGATTCAAAATGAAGACTTTTCGGGAGCCATGATCGCACTTAGTGCTTTGCGTGAACCAGTTGATTCATTTTTTGAGAAAGTGCTGGTTAACGACGATAATGCGGATATTCGCGCCAATCGTCTGGCTCTGCTTTCACGTATTCGCACGGCAACCAATACCGTTGCGGATTTTTCGAAAATTGTTGGCTGACAAGAAGATAGGCGAAGGTTTTCGCCTGCTCTAGTTCATTCCTGCGCGTAATGGAGTATTTGCCGCTTCCGGTTTTGGCTTGTCAGGCGTTGCATCGCCCGAAGCCATAAGCTCCGATGCCCTGGCGGCAAGCAATGAATCTGTCGGTACAGCATTCCCTTGCAGGCGCGCCATATACTCACGTGAGCGGGCGCGTCTCTCTGCATAAGCTTTTTCGCGCGCGGCTTCCTCTGCTGTCTTTTCCAGGCACGGGGTGCAAACCGGATTGCCTTGGGCATCGAAGCTGTCATAGCCGATGTAGGACACGGAGTTCGGCTTGGCCGTTGATCCGGTGGCGATGATCGAATCGGCCAATGCGGATGTGCTTATCAAGGCGATAACGGAAGCTGTAATAAACTGTCGAAGCATGGCGGATCAATCCCGTGGTCAGTTGCACCTCTCTACCTGTGATTCATTGCCAAACCTTCCTCGCGATGGATTCAATTTTAGACATGACATCATTCGAGCTGTTCATCAGCCGATACTTGCGGCGCGCTATCTCATTCGTGTAGTCAGTGGCAACCATTGGAGGCTTTTGTGGCTACAGTTTTGGGAATAGATGAACGGGCAATCCTTGCAGCAGCAGAAATGCTGGCTCGGGGGGAGCTCGTGGCTATCCCGACGGAGACTGTTTATGGCCTCGCCGCCGATGCGACGAACGGAAACGCAGTTGCGGGTATCTTCGAAGCAAAGGGCAGACCGCATTTCAATCCACTCATCTGCCATGTCTCCGATATCGCCATGGCTGAGCGCTATGCCAAGATTGACCCGGTTTCGCGCTTGTTGATTGATACCTTCTGGCCAGGACCGCTTACGCTTGTTTTGCCGTTAAAGCCTGACGCGGATATTCACCCCTTGGTTGCGGCTGGGCTTGATACCATTGCCTTGCGTATGCCGCGTGGTGTGGCCGGAAAAATCATCGCGGCTTTGGGCAGGCCTCTGGCAGCGCCAAGCGCCAATACATCCGGAAAGATCAGTGGCACGAGTGCCATTGCGGTGGATCAGGATCTTGGTGCAAAGATTGCAATGATCCTTGATGCAGGTCCGTCGGAAGTCGGGCTGGAGTCCACCATTGTCAAAGTGGATGGCGATACGATTCTAATGCTTCGCCCGGGCGGTCTTGCAGCCGAAGAGATTGAGGCCGTCACCCGCCAGACGCTCGGCCGGGTTGACCAGCGCGCAGCTATTCAAGCACCGGGAATGATGGCTTCCCATTATGCACCATCTGCCGGAATGCGATTGAATGTACACGAAGTCAGAGCAGGCGAAGCCTTGCTGGCATTTGGGCCGGAACGCGCAGTTGGCCATGCAAACGCAGTCGCCATCCTTAATCTCAGTGAAATTGGCAGCCTGCATGAGGCAGCAACCAATCTTTTTGACTTCATGAAACGGCTCGATATCACCGGCAGTTCAACAATTGCGGTGGAGCCCATTCCTTTCAACGGCCTTGGCGAGGCCATCAATGATCGTCTTATCCGCGCCGCAGCGCCCCGTTCGTTGTCGGTAGCCGAAATGGAACAAATAAAATGACACTGACGCAGGATTTGATCGAACGCTTTGTTGCACTGGTCGGCGAGACGTATGCATTGCGCGATGTGAATGACATTGAGCCCTATTTGATTGAGCCGCGCGATAAGTTCGGCGGTAAAACCTCACTGGTCCTGCGTCCTGCCAATGTGGATGAAGTCTCCAGCATTCTGAAACTGGCGACCGAAACAGGAATTGCGATTGTACCACAGGGTGGCAATACGGGCCTTGTTGGTGGTCAGATACCGGATGGAAGCGGAAATCAGGTAATCCTGTCGCTGGCACGTCTGAACAAAATTCGCAGTGTCGATCCTGCCGGCAATCTTGCAATCGTTGAAGCGGGCGTTGTTCTGCAGAAATTACAGGAAGCGGCTGCCCAGGCGGGCAAGCTGTTTCCCTTGTCGCTCGGGTCAGAAGGCTCTTGCCAGATTGGGGGAAATCTCTCCTCCAATGCGGGCGGAACGGCGGTATTGGCTTACGGCAATACACGTGAACTGTGCCTGGGCGTAGAGGTTGTCCTGCCTACCGGCGAAATCCTGAATGATCTGCGCACAGTCAAGAAAGACAATACCGGTTATGATCTGAAGGATTTGTTCGTCGGAGCGGAAGGCACGCTGGGCATCATTACCGCCGCCGTTATGAAGCTGTTTCCATTGCCAAAGGGCAAGGGCGTTGCCTATGTCGGGCTTTCCAGTCCCGAGAATGCCCTGCAATTGCTGAATATGGCTCAGACCCATGCTGGCGCATCCCTGACAGGTTTTGAACTCATGCCGCGTATTGGCGTCGAGTTTTCAGTCGCCCACACAGAAGGCGTACGTGATCCCTTGCAGGAGCCTCATAATTGGTATGTGCTGCTCGATATCTCATCATCCCGTTCCGCAGAAGATGCGCGTGAGACCATCGAGACAATTCTGACCGAGGCATTCGAAGCAGGTCTGGTCGATGATGCGACCATTGCAGAGAGCACCGCGCAGGAAAAATCTTTCTGGCATATGCGCGAGGCCATGTCTCACGCACAGAAGCCGGAGGGCGGCTCAATCAAGCACGATATTTCCGTGCCTGTCGCGAGAATTCCGGATTTCATAAAGGAGGCCGATGCGGCGGTCCTCGCTCTCATTCCAGGTGCCCGTATTGTTTCGTTCGGCCATATGGGTGATGGCAATCTGCATTACAATATTTCGCAGCCTGTTGGCGCCGACAAGCAGGCATTTCTTGATCGCTGGGTGGAAGTCAATAAAAGCGTTCATGACATCGTTCGGGCCTATAATGGCTCGATCTCGGCAGAGCATGGGATCGGTCAGTTGAAACGGCAAGAGCTGTCTGAAACCAAGTCTCCTGTGGCGCTTGATCTGATGCGCCGCATCAAGAAATCCTTTGATCCGGCAGGCATTATGAACCCCGGGAAAGTTATCTGAAATCGCAATGATTTGTTCATCCACCTTACCAAAGTCTTGGGGCTGGTCGGGTTTCGATAACCATTTAGTCTAATCAGAAAGAGTTAACCCAGTTCGTTAAGCGGTATTGGGAAAGTTGGCGCTACTGTGTCCCTAACGAGACCAGAAAATGGTCCGTCCTTACAGGGAAATAAAAATCAGAGAAGACCGGAAAACCGGCTCTCAGGACCGACAGAAGGCGTCAAATGAACAAAGCCGGAGTAAAGCCGGTTTGGGCAGGTCGGGAATTCCGGCTTGACCCATTCCACCTGCCACAGACAGTAACCTATGCCACGCGCGATGACCGTGGTGACATCACCTTCACGTTGCACGAACGCGGTGCGGTGGTGAAGCGTATTCTGCCAACGAGTAACCTGCCTGTCTCCCTTGCTCTTCCGCCTTGTGCTTTTCGCGGTGTTACCGCACGCGCAACGGAAGATGATGCAGGCGACATTACTGTCACTCTGGAACTCATGCATACGGACCCGCATCTTTCGGTGCCATTGCTTGTCGCGCATGATCTCAATGACATTGCTGCCGATTGGCGTGCCTGGTCGTCAATGTTCAAGCTGCCGATGATGATGGTGGAAGAAGATGGTGTCGCCCGCCAGCTTGATCACAGCATCGGGCCTGTTGCCGTCTCCGCGCCGACACCACGCCGTCAGGGTCGGGAACCACGCCGTCGCCGCCCACGCTTTCTTGCCCGCCGGAAGATGGGCGATCTCGGCCTGCGTCTGGTCATCAGTGGCGAAGAAATAATTGCACAGGGCTCGAAATAGCCCTGCCATTGTCAAAACATCGGTTTGACCACAGTCCAGAGGCCACCACCCACCAGACCGAGAAAGATCAGCCATCCGACAACAGTATTCGATTTAAACAGCCTCAGGCATTCATCCGGATTGTCGATGTCGAGGGTCATGATTTGACGATACATATGCGCCCCTGCTGCCAACAGACCGGCAACGGCAGGCATAGGGACTTCGGCCACGGCAAAGGCGCCCAGAAACAGCGCCAACGCTCCGCCATAAAGCACCATCAGCGCTTCCCGTGTGCGGCTGCCAAACAGCCGTGCCGTGGAGCGTACCCCGACCAGCGCGTCATCTTCCTTGTCCTGATGGGCATAAATTGTGTCATAGCCGATGACCCAAAGGATTGATCCGGCGTAAAGCAGAACTGCAGGCCAGTCCAGTGAACCGAAATGAGCAGACCATCCCACCAGTGCGCCCCATGAAAACGCTAGCCCCAACACAAATTGCGGCCAATTCGTTATACGTTTCATGAAAGGATAGATGGCAACTATAGCCAGCGATGCGATGGCAAGTACAATGGTGAAAAAGTTCAGTTGAACGACCACCGCCAACCCGACCAATGCCTGCAGCACAAGAAAGATTTTAGCCTGCTTGCGGGTCACCTGACCCGATGGCAGGGGGCGTGAGCGGGTGCGCGCGACCTTATTGTCTATGTCTTCATCGGCAAGATCATTATAGGTGCAGCCGGCACCGCGCATGGCGATTGCGCCGACAAGAAAAAGCACAAGATGATAGGGCGAGGGTAGGACCGACCAAATCGCATCGCCAACCTTCGCACCTGCCGTAGCCGCGAGTGCGGTTGCCCACCAGCAAGGCCACAATAAAAGCCACCAGCCGATTGGCCGGTCCCAGCGCGCCAATTGTGCATAGGGCCAGAGCCAGTTTGGCAAGGTGCGATAGACCCAATGTCCCGAAGGCGCATCGAACACACGGCCACGGGCCTGCCGCGACTGAACATCATCTTTTTCCGTAATCATGATTTGACCTTGCAGCGACGACGGGCGCAGTCAAGCACTCTGTGCGTATTTTCAGGGCAAATTTCTATTGCGTGCTTGACCCTTGCGCCTCAAGGCCATACCGACACGGCAATAATTGTTTCTTGGAGCGGAATTTCGATGAATGTTTTGCTGATAGGTTCCGGTGGTCGCGAACATGCTTTGGCATGGAAAATGGCTGCATCGCCCGCTCTGACAAAACTCTATTGCGCGCCGGGCAATCCCGGTATTGCCAATGTGGCAACATGTGTTGCCCTTGATCCATCCGATCATGCGCAGGTTCTCGCTTTCTGCAAAGAGCATTCGATAGATTTTGTGGTTGTTGGTCCTGAAGCGCCACTGGTCGCCGGCATTGCGGACGATCTGCGTGCTGGAGGATTATCTGTATTTGGTCCATCGAAAGCGGCAGCGCGTCTTGAGGGGTCAAAGGGTTTTACCAAGGATCTCTGCGCCCGGTTTGATATACCTACGGGCGCATATCAAAGGTTCACCCAGGCGGATGCAGCTAAAGCCTATGTCCGGCAGCAGGGTGCTCCAATCGTTGTGAAAGCCGATGGACTGGCAGCGGGTAAAGGCGTTGTTGTAGCCTTTGAGATTCAGGACGCGCTGGATGCGGTTGATGCCTGCTTTGAAGGTGTATTTGGAGGAGCTGGCGCGGAAGTCGTTGTCGAGGAATATCTGGACGGAGAAGAGGCAAGTTTCTTCTGTCTTTGCGATGGCAAAATAGCCCTGCCTTTTGGCACAGCTCAGGATCATAAGCGTGTCGGCGATGGCGATACCGGCGCTAATACGGGCGGCATGGGCGCCTATTCGCCTGCACCTGTCATGAGCCAGGAAATCATTGATCGAACCATGCGCGAATTGATCGAGCCGACCATGCGCGGAATGGCTGAAATAGGTGCTCCGTTCAGCGGTGTGCTTTTTGCCGGGCTTATGATCACCAGGGACGGTCCGAAGCTGATCGAATATAATACGCGCTTCGGTGATCCGGAGACGCAGGTTCTGATGCTGCGTTTGAAAGACGATCTGCTCCTGTTGCTGAAAGCCGCTGCCGATGGTGCACTGGATCAGATGTCAGTGCGGTGGAATGATGATCCGGCGTTGACGGTCGTAATGGCTGCCAAGGGTTACCCTGCTTCCCCGCAGAAGGGCAGTATCATCAAAGGCATCGATGGAATTGCTGCCGACGATTCCGTGGAAATTTTCCATGCGGGCACGGCACTGAAAGACGGCAATCTTATCGCCAATGGTGGACGCGTGTTGAATGTGACTGCCAGCGGAAAAACCGTTCAGCTGGCGCAAAATGCAGCCTATGCGGCAATCGCGAAGATTGATTGGCCCGAAGGCTTCTACCGCCGCGATATTGGCTGGCGGGCAATTGAGCGGGAGCGCGGCTAATCTATCGACTGGCGACGCAATGTTTGACGGGGGCAGCCAAAGGTGACCAAGGCAACTGTTGAACTGTTTGTTTCAAGCCTCGCGTGACCGTTACAACTTGTAACTTCTCCGATGCGAAGAATTTGTTCTGTGGCTTTTCGACAGAAGCTGTCATGGTCATGTCGATATCCGCAGGAACAAAAAGCTGACCGATACCGGCAATGAAATTCTCTGTTGTTATTGTCTGTGCCAATTCCCAAAGTGCCCGGTAATCAACCAGAGGCACTTCTGCCGCGGCCATGATCACATCATCTTGCGGGTAAGGGCGGTTGCCGGGCATAGGCAGGTTTTCCGGTGGAAGCGCGCGCACCAATTCTCCCAACGGCCATGCGTTCTTCAACTGCGCCACAGTCATGTCAGCAACATTGACATCAATGTCGCGATTGGTTCCTACGGGCCTATAGGGGCAGCGCTGTTTGGTGCAATTGCTTTGTGATGTGAATTGCCACAGTGCGTAATCCTGCCAGTTCCCTTTTGGAAAATGCGGTGCAATGTCTGCCTCATATCGCGCGTACCAAAGCTGCAGGCGGGATAGAGTCGGAAACTCTAGTCGCCTGTCAGCAATATATTTCGCCGTTGTGCCATTGGTATAGAGCACCGGATACCTGCCCGTACGCAACTTGATCTGCTCGGCAAAAGTCTGAGCGTCCTGTAATGACATGAAACGTTCGGGATCATTGTCTTCAATGTCGATTGCGATCAGCTCGTCATCGCTTGGCTCGGCATAATCGATAAAGTGATTGGCCTGTTCTATCGGATTGCCGGGGCGGCCAAGATGATATGCACCCCATTTAAGCCCAAGAGCTTTGGCCAAGGTTCGCCTGGTCTGATAAAGCTCCCGCGAAACCGCATAATTGCGCCAGATGCGCATGCACAATTCCTGTTGCGTAGCATCAGTGATGCGCTTGCAATGGTAATTGGCGGGCAGACCATCCGAGCCCTTGTGAATGAAAGCTGCTATGCGGGGATCTTTGACGATTTCAGCAAGATTGAACGAATTATGCTCGTATCCATCAAGCACTATCGCGCGGGCTTTATTTGACCAGGGTGTGGCAAATTCTGAAGCCGCATGCGCACCGCTGCTGAACCACAATCCCAACAGGATTGCTGCAAAAGCAAATGTGGATCGCCGGATATTCAATATGCTGCCTCGTAAGGGAATGCTGTTTGGATACCAATGAGGATGGTGGCGTCATTGGGTTAACATGGCGTTAATGTTAACAGAGTGTTGATACGGACATGACGTATTGGAGAAGCTGCGGATTAGGTCTGGTTCAGCGCCAAATTGATGTAAGTATTTCAAGTGAATCCAGATTTGATATTGAAGGTATAACTATTACATCCGCATGAACCAAAGCGGTTTTATCGCTTTTCGCCTTATCTATACCTGATGATTTTTATCGTGCGCCAGAAATTTGGAGTTTTGTTTCTTTTAACGGCTGTCCTCTTTCGCAAAGATACGAGCGAGATCATTTAATCAAGGAGAGCAGTTTTGAAACGGTTTTATAAGGCTTTCATATTCGTAAGTGGACTGCTTTTGGCGGCCACAGCGCAAGCATCAGAACCTTTGGTCACTGCGGAATGGCTGCAGGACAATCTCAAGAATTCTTCGGTGAGGGTGATTGAGGTTAGCGTCGATACCGGTGTTTATGAACGCGGACATATTCCCGGCTCAGGCAATCTCAACTGGCATGTGGATCTTGTCGATCCCGTTAGGCGGGATATTGCTACACGTGAAAAATTTCAGGAAAAATTGCAGTCATTGGGTATCGATAAGGATACGACCATTGTTCTTTATGGCGACAACAACAATTGGTTTGCCGCTTGGGGCGCGTGGGTTTTCGACGTTTACGGTCTTGGGGATCAGGTGAAATTACTGGACGGTGGTCGTAAGCTTTGGGAAGCCAAGGGACTTCCTTTGGAAACGAATACTTCCGAGTTCAAGGTTACAAAACTGGAGTTGCCGGAACGTGACAATAAGCTTCGAGCACGATTTACCGATGTCCTGGCAGTTGCTGAAGGCAAAAACGATCATCACCTTATAGATATTCGTTCCAAGGATGAGTTTTCCGGCAAGGTTTTCGCACCGGAAGGTGTGAAGGAGTTGTCACTTCGTGCAGGTCACATTCCAAGCGCGGTAAACGTGCCATGGGGAACAATCGTCAAGGAAGACGGAACATTCAAATCACCTGATGAAATCAAAGCCATCTATGCGGCAAAGGGAATTGATGGCTCGAAACCCGTCATTACCTATTGCCGTATCGGCGAAAGGTCTTCGCACACCTGGTTCGCATTGAAGCGTATCCTTGGTTACGATGTGAAAAACTATGACGGCTCCTGGACGGAATATGGCAATGCCGTGGGTGTCCCGATTACCAACGTTTCCGGGACAGTTTGGACGGGTAAATAAGCTCGGGATTTCGACATCAGATCAAAGCAGGCGAGAACATCGCCTGCTTTTTGACGAGAGTTGATCAATGAATTTACTCAGTACGCGCGTCATTGTTCCCCTGTTGATTCTTTTTGGCCTGGCATATTTGGCCAACAGCATTTCAGGGCTGGAGGGTGGGAGGAGCCTTGCTTTCTCTTTGTTGACAGGCGCTGCATTCGGCATCGTCCTGCAGCGATCCCGTTTTTGTTTTCTTTGCAACTTTCGCGATCTTGTAGAGCAGCGTGATCCCAAGGGTGTAATCGCTATTCTCGTAGCCTTGGCAGCAGGCGTTGTTTTCTACCACATCGTGATGATGGCTTGGGTGCCGGTGCCCATATTAGGTCGTCTACCACCTAACGCTCATATAGGTCCCGTTGGTCCTGTGCTTGGGCTTGCAGCATTTGTGTTTGGTTTGGGGATGGCTATGTCCGGGTCGTGTCTTTCCGCGCATATATACAGATTGGGTGAAGGATCGCCTGTGTCGCCATTTGCGCTGGGGGGAGCGGCAATCGGGTTTCTGATAGGCTTTATGACATGGAATCCGCTATACTTGGCATCGGTCGCAAATTCCCCATCTGTCTGGCTGCCGCACTCCATCGGCTATCCAGCAACAATCGCGCTTAGCCTTGGAGTTTGTGCCTTCCTCGCCGTAATTGCGCTTAAACTGGCTTCAGCACGGCATACTGCCCAGAGTGATTTTATTGATCTGGCGAGTGCGATGAAGGCAGTCTTCGTTGAGCGATGGCCACCCATCACCGTGGGGATTCTCGTGGCACTCATTTCGGCTTTTGCATTTTTACGCATCGCGCCACTTGGCGTTACTGCGGAACTTGGAAGCATTGTTCGCACTGCGGGAACGGCGGCGGCTGTCATACCGGATACGCTTTTGGGCCTCGATACATTGCGTGGATGTGCGACGATCATAAAGAATACTGTATTCTCACCAAATGGGCTGTTCGTGCTCGGGATGGTACTTGCAAGTTTTGCTGCCGCTTTCGGTGCGGGGCAATTTCAGCCGAAACGGCCAACGCTGCGGGATGTGATACGCGGAAGTATGGGGGGAATCCTCATGGGCTGGGGCGCCATGACTGGGCTGGGCTGCACAGTGGGTGTACTCCTCTCCGGCGTTCATGCTGGAGCTTTATCCGGATGGGTGTTCCTCGTTTTTTGCAGTTTTGGCGCTTGGGTAGGTCTGTTTGCAATGCGCAGATTCTCGATTGCGCGATAGGATTCTGGCTTGGCAGGCTGAATAAATTCCACTTTTGATCAAATATTTTTCCTCTTAACACTATGGGAGAGCTATATAAAACCGACCAATACTTACGTTTACGTAAAAATCCTCTTGCCTTTAGGCACCCAGCGGTTGCAATGTCATGTCGCATTACCGGATGAGGAGACTGTGTATGTATCGCGCGCCTGTCGAGGATATCGCCCATACTTTGAAAAACGTCGCTGGTTTGGCTGCTGCTGTGGAGCAGGGCCGCTTTGGCGATCTTTCCGATGATCTGGTGGATGCTATCCTTGAAGAGGCAGGGAAATTTGCAACATCGCGCGTTGCTCCTCTGCTGCAGCTTGGTGACAAACACGGCACCCCGCTGAAAGACGCTGCCATTACCATGCCCCCGGGTTGGAAGGACGTTTATCAGGAATGGATTTCGGGAGGCTGGAATGCCTTAACCGGCAAGGAAGAGTTTGGTGGGCAGGGCCTGCCGATGATGCTCGCTATTGCGACTTTTGAAATGTGGAACTCTGGTTCCATGGCGTTCGGCATCGGGCCGACGCTGACACTCGGGGCCATCGAAGCGCTCGAAGCGCATGCCACGGAAGAGTTGCAGAACAAATACCTTCCGAAGCTGGTTTCCGGCGAATGGATGGGCACGATGAACCTGACCGAGCCGCAGGCAGGCTCAGATGTCGGAGCGCTTCGTACGCGTGCCGAGCGGGCTGACGATGGCACCTACCGCATCTTCGGCAGCAAGATTTTCATTACCTATGGCGAGCATGATCTTACGGACAACATTGTCCATCTGGTTCTCGCACGCCTGCCCGACGCCCCAGCCGGAACCAAAGGCGTTTCGTTGTTTCTTGTGCCGAAATTTCTCATCAACGATGATGGCTCCCTCGGGGCACGCAATGATGTGTTCTGTAGTAGTATTGAGCACAAAATGGGCATCCATGGCTCCCCGACATGCACGATGATTTACGGCGACGGTTTTGCAAAAGGTCGTGAACCCGGTGCAATCGGCTGGCTGATTGGTGAAGAAAATCGCGGGCTGGCCTGCATGTTTACCATGATGAACAATGCCCGTCTTGCGGTAGGAATTCAGGGCGTGGCCGTCGCGGAAGCTGCTTATCAGAAAGCGCTGACCTACGCCGGTGAGCGTCGCCAGATGCGCGCGCCGGGGTGGACTGGTGAAGGCATGAGCCCTATCATCGAACACCCCGACGTTCAACGCAATCTGCTGACGATGAAGGGCCTGACAGGCGCAGCCCGCGCGATTTCCTACGCCTGTGCGCATGCGTTGGACATGGCAAGGACCGGCACTGCTGATGAGGCTCGCCACTGGGCGGATCGGGCAAATTTGCTGACCCCGGTTGCGAAGGCTTTTTCAACAGATATAGGCGTAGATGTCGCGTCAATCGGCATACAGGTTCATGGAGGCATGGGCTTTATTGAGGAAACCGGAGCAGCCCAGTTTCTGCGCGATGCCCGCATTGCGCCGATTTACGAAGGCACAAACGGCATTCAGGCTATTGATCTTGTCCAACGCAAACTGGCTTTGGGTGGCGGTGAACACATCAAGGGTTATATTGGCGAGCTTCGTACAATCGCCGATGCTGTTGCTGTGTCGAATAATTCGGATTTTGGAGAGACCGCAATCCGGTTGCAATCTGCATTGAACGATTTGGAAAGCACTGGCGATTGGTTGCGGGATGCCTTGGCAAATGGGCACATCAGCGAAGCCCTGGCGGGTGCGACGCCATATTTGCGGCTTTTCGGTTTAACTGCAGGTGCAACATATCTTGCAAAAGGTGCGCTGGCTGACAGCGACAGCCGCCACAAGGTTTTGGCGCGATATTTTGCAGAGAACCTTCTTGGCGAAACTGCTGCTTTGAAAGATCGCGTTATTAATGGCGCTGCAAGTGTGCTCGGCGCGCGCGCGGCTCTCAGTCTGTAAGGAAAGCTTTATGTCAGAACATATTCAGGTCGAACGGCAAGGTGCTGTCCAGATCATTCGCCTTAATCGTCCAGATAAGAAAAATGCGCTCACTCGTGCCATGTACGCCGCCATGACCAAAGCTATGGTTGAGAGCGATAGCGACAAAGAAATCAGGGCGAATGTGTTTTTTGGCACCCCTGGAGCTTTTTCAGCGGGCAACGACCTGCAGGATTTCATGGCATTTGCAATGTCAGGCCAGATGGGCACAGAAGTGTTCGATTTCCTCATAGCCTTGGCTAATTCGACAAAGCCATTGCTTGCTGGTGTCGATGGTCTGGCGATAGGCATTGGATCGACGATCCATTTTCATTGCGATCTGACATTCGCGACACCGCAATCCCTGTTCAAGACGCCTTTTGTCGATCTCGGGCTTGTACCGGAAGCGGCTTCCAGCTTGCTGGGACCCGCCTTGATGGGATCGCAACGCGCCTTCGCTTTTCTCGCCAATGGCGATGGATGGAACGCGGCGGAAGCAAAGGATGCCGGGCTTATTTACAGGATCGTCGAGGCTGCCGATCTTGAGGCGACTGTTCTGAAAGCTGCGGCCGATATTGCTGCCAAGCCACCGGAAGCGATGCGGATAACCCGCGATCTCTTGCGTATGCCGCGCGAAGCGGTAGTTGAACGCATGCAGCTTGAGGCAAAGCACTTCAGCGAGCGGTTGCAGGCCGAGGAGGCCCGCAATGCCATGGTCAATTTCTTCTCGAGGAAGAAACCCTGAAATCTAGGGATAGAGTCTTTCCTTGCCCCAATCCGCTTCCGGCGTCGCGCGGCTGAACACCACCCGATCGTGCAGCCGGAAGGGTCTGTCATGCCAGAACTCTATCGATGTCGGGCGGATACGAAAGCCGGACCAGTATTGAGGACGAGGGATTTCACCGATTGCGTGGCGGGCCGTATATTCGGCCACCGCCTTCTCCAAGGCAAAGCGGCTCTCCAGTGGGCGGGACTGTTTTGAAGCCCATGCTCCGATACGGCTGCCGCGCGGACGTGTTGCGTAATAGGCATCGGCTTCCTCGTCACTGACAACCTCGACTGGACCCCGTACGCGAACTTGTCTGCGCAATGTTTTCCAGTGAAAGCACATTGCCGCTTTCATGGAGCCTAGTATCTCGACGCCTTTTTGGCTTTCAAAATTAGTATAGAAAACAAAGCCTTGGCTATCGAAACCCTTGAGCAGAACCATGCGAACATCGGGCAGTCCATCCTTGTCGACAGTGGCAAGGGCCACAGCGTTGGGATCATTGGGTTCCGTTTTTACCGCGTCGCCGAGCCATTCGTCGAAGAGGGCGAATGGTTCAGATTTTTCAGTGAAGTCATCTGTTGTTAACTTCATTTAATCCATAGTCCCATAGTCATTTCGAATTGACCTTGTTAAAGAGAGATATGTGTTTGGCGTTTCTACAATCCGATAGCAAGAAGTTCGTTGCAAAAAAACAGCAAGGTTTTGGTGCCTTTACCGGCCTCGCCGTCGCTGTTGTTCTTTGTGCGCTTTCGGGCTGCGCAATGAAAGATTTCAGCATCGAAAAAGCTGTCCCCGACAAGGCGACCATAACCGGTTCGGTCAGTCCTGCACAGCAGGTGGATACCAAGAGTTCCTCCGATCAGAACACGATCCGCAACATTGTTTCGGCCCTCAATTTCACGCAGTGGGGCAATAAGCCATTGCCTTGGTCCAATCCGGAAACCGGAAGTCAGGGCACGATCACTGCAATTGCAGAAAAAAAGGACGAAGCTGGTCTTTGCCGCGAATTCCAGACATCGCGCGAATCGTTTGACGGAGTGATGCTCTATAAGGGCGAGACCTGCATGCAGAATGGCGGACAGTGGGCGCTGAAGTCCTTTGCACCAATGTAGCAAAGAAATCTGAACGTCATTGTTCATTTTTGCGTTAAAAATCTGGAATTTCTTCCTATTTAAGCCCATATAGGCAAAAAGCAATCTGACAACCTGTTCGCATGTCGCGAGGAAAGGCACTCACATGCGCGATCCGTATACCGTGCTGGGCGTCGCCAAAACGGCAAAACCAGACGAAATAAAATCGGCGTTTCGCAAACTCGCCAAAAAGTACCATCCCGACCAAAATCAGGACGATCCAAAGGCGCAGGCAAAATTCTCTGAAATTAATCAGGCTTATGAAATCGTCGGCGACAAGGATCGCCGGGGTCAGTTTGATCGCGGCGAGATTGACAATGAAGGCAAGCAGCGCGCTCCGCAGGGATTCGAGGGATTCTCGGGCGGCGGTGGCGATCCATTTGCAGGTTTCGGTGGCCGGCAACGTCCGGGCAACTTCGAATTTCGCAGCGGCACTTCCGGTTTCGGAGCAGAAGATATTCTGAGTAGCCTTTTTGGTGAGACTGCCGGCATGGGTGGTGCGCGCCGCGGGAGCACGCGCAAGGGCGCTGATCTTCAGGCCACGATTGATGTGACACTGGAACAGGCCGCAGGTGCTGACAAGGTTGAAGCGGTTTTTCCGAATGGCAAACGCTTGGCCATCAAGCTGCCCGCACAAGTTGAAAATGGACAAACGATTCGCCTTAAAGGACAGGGTGAGGCTGTTCCGGGCGGGACATCGGGTGACGCTTTGGTCACAGTCCGCTTCAAACCGCACGCTAAATTTCGCGTAGAGGGTCGAGACCTCCATGTGGAGTTGCCCGTAAGTTTGCGCGACGCGGCACTCGGTTCGAGACAGGAAGTTGAAACTTTAAGTGGTCGCGTAGCGATGAAAATTGCGCCTTGGACTAGTTCTGACCGCGTTTTAAGGCTCAAAGGCAAGGGTTTGCCCAAAAAACCTGACAGCCACGGTGACCTTTTTGCGCATGTCCGGATCATGCTTCCAGAGGAGGGCGATCCGGCGTTGGAGGCATTTTTACGCCAATCTGACGTCTGAAAAACCAAATCCGGGGTGACAGTGTGCTTGAAGCCCGGCGCGGGCTGTGCGATACCGCAAAACAATCATAAGTCTCATGAAGGGTTGGTATATGACCGCCAAAACTGGTTTGATGCAGGGTAAACGCGGCCTGATAATGGGTGTCGCCAACAATCGGTCGATCGCCTGGGGTATCGCCAAGGCAGCACACGATGCCGGCGCCGAACTTGCGTTCACCTATCAGGGCGATGCGCTGAAGAAGCGTGTCGAGCCGCTTGCACAGGAGCTGGATGCTTTCTTGTGCGGCCATTGCGACGTTTCGGACGCATCGACAATTGATGCGTGTTTTGAAGCGCTCGAAAAGCATTGGGGCAAGATTGACTTTCTGGTTCACGCGATTGGTTTCTCCGACAAGGATGAACTGACTGGCCGTTATGTCGACACGTCGGAAGCAAATTTCACCAAGACCATGCTGATCTCGGTTTACTCGCTCACGGCAGTTGCCAAACGTGCTGAGAAGTTGATGACCGATGGTGGCTCTATTCTTACGCTGACTTATTACGGCGCAGAGAAAGTCATGCCGAATTACAATGTCATGGGCGTTGCAAAAGCGGCTCTCGAAGCAAGTGTAAAATATCTGGCTGTCGACCTTGGCCCGGACAATATTCGCGTCAACGCGATTTCCGCTGGTCCAATCAAGACACTGGCTGCATCCGGCATAGGCGACTTCCGCTACATCCTCAAATGGAACGAATACAACGCACCGTTGCGCCGTACCGTCACAATTGAAGAAGTTGGCGATGCGGGGCTCTATTTCCTCTCGGATTTGTCGCGCTCTGTCACGGGCGAGATACATCATGCTGATAGCGGGTATCATGTGGTTGGCATGAAGGCCGTCGATGCTCCGGACATATCAGTCGTCAAGGATTAATCCCAAAGTGAATTTGCCTGACACGATTATCTATTTCTCGCGTCATGGCGAGACGGACTGGAATGTGTCTGAACGCATTCAGGGCCAGGAAAACATCGACATCAATGCGCGCGGCCGTGCTCAGGCCGACCGCAATGGCGATCTGATGAAATCCCTTATCGGTGACGGCGAGGGGTTTGATTTCGTGGCCAGTCCTTTGCGGCGTACGCGGGAAACGATGGAGCGCATACGCACTCGAATGGGTGTGGATCCCCATGCTTACCGGACTGACCCACGGCTCATGGAAGTGAGCTTTGGAGACTGGCAGGGCTTCATGATTGAAGATATCGCTGCCAAGACTCCGGAACTGGTCGAGGCGAGGGCGCGTGACAAATGGAACTTCGTTCCACCGGGCGCCACGGCTGAAAGCTATGCAATCCTCGGAAAACGGGTTGCCAGCTGGTTATCCGAAGTAAAAGGGCCGACCGTCTGCGTCACCCATGGCGGCTGCCTGCGAACCATCTTCCAGATGATCAATGGTCTTGATGGACACGACGCTGCAAACCTTGCCATTACGCAAGATCATATTCTCCGGCTTGAAAACGGTAAGCTGACCTGGATGTAACAATCGTTTAGTCGGTTGTTTCTTCAATATCAGTGATGAAACGTTCCTTGTTCACCACGTCAAACATCACAGTCACTTTCATGCCCTGTTCGATGACACTCAGATCAAACTCGCCCGGCAATTTATAAACCTTGCCATCGTCCAGTGTGATCGTGGAATTGTCTTCGTCGATTTTGGTGATCGTTCCTTGGGCATCGTCGGCCAGCGCGCCAACTGGAAACAGGGAAGCGACGAACATGAATGCTGCAACGAAGAAGCGCATTTGAGATTTCCTTCAAATCAATATCGACCGGTCAATCAGTCAAGTTAGACCGTTCATTTGTGGCAAAACAATTGCTTTTTTTGTCATGAATGAAGGAATTTCAGAGACGGGTTTGACCGCAGGTGTAAACGCTCATAAAACCCCCTGATAAAAAGACGGGTAGGCTCATGTCGCATAATACATTCGGTCATCTTTTTCGGGTTACTACTTGGGGTGAAAGCCACGGAATTGCACTTGGTTGTGTCGTGGATGGATGTCCCCCCGGCATTGCTTTTACCGAAGCCGAAATTCAGGCTTATCTTGACAAGCGCAAACCTGGGCAATCGAAATATACGACGCAGCGCCGCGAACCCGATCAGGTGCGTGTGCTTTCCGGTGTGATGCTTCAGGACGACGGCGTCACGATGATTTCGACCGGTACGCCCATATCGATGATGATCGAGAATACCGATCAGCGCTCGAAGGATTATGGGGATATCGCCCGGCAATATCGGCCCGGCCATGCCGATTATACCTATGACGTCAAATATGGCATTCGCGACTATCGCGGTGGCGGGCGCTCGTCCGCGCGCGAAACTGCGGCACGCGTCGCTGCCGGAGCGATCGCCCGTAAAGTCGTTCCCGGACTTGTCGTTCGCGGTGCGCTGGTCAAAATGGGCGTCCATTCGATAGATCACAGCCGCTGGGACTGGGAAGAAATCGACAATAACCCCTTCTTCACGCCAGACCCCGGTTCGGTGGATACATTCGCCGCTTATCTTGACGGTATTCGCAAGGCTGGCTCGTCCATTGGTGCAGTCATTGAGGTGATAGCAGAAAACGTACCCGCAGGTCTTGGCGCGCCCGTCTATGCAAAGCTTGATCAGGATATTGCCAGCTATCTCATGTCGATCAACGCAGTCAAAGGCGTCGAGATCGGAGATGGTTTTCATGCGGCAACGCTGACCGGCGAGGAAAACGCTGATGAAATGCGTATGGGCAATGATGGTAATCCCATTTTTCTTTCAAACCACGCAGGCGGCATTCTTGGTGGTATCTCCAGCGGTGCACCAATCGTCGCTCGTTTTGCAGTGAAACCAACATCATCGATTCTCACACCTCGCCAAAGCATTGATGCCGAGGGCAAGCAGGTGGATGTGATGACCAAGGGCAGGCACGATCCTTGCGTTGGCATACGGGCAGTCCCAATCGGCGAGGCGATGGTTGCTTGTGCAATTGCAGATCATTATCTCAGACATCGCGGCCAGACCGGCCGCATTTAATCAAAGGATTGGTCCATGGCCTATAATCAGAAGCGGGTCGTCGATGCACTTCGTGCCTTCGAACGTGGTGAAATTGTCGTTGTCATGGATGATGACGGTCGCGAAAATGAAGGTGATTTGATCGTTGCCGCAGTTCACTGCACGCCGGAAAAGATGGCGTTCATCGTGCGTCATACATCGGGCATCGTTTGCACGCCAATGACCAGGGAACATGCCAAGCGTCTGAATCTTGCGCCCATGGTAGCCGATAATGATGCGCCGCACTCCACGGCCTTTACCGTAACGGTCGATTATAAGCACGGCACGACGACCGGCATTTCTGCCGAAGATCGCACGCTGACTGCCCGCAATCTGGCAAACCCCAATGCGGGCGCTGTGGATTTCGTCCGGCCGGGCCACATCTTCCCATTGGTAGCGCGTGAAGGCGGTGTCTTGATGCGTTCCGGGCATACGGAAGCTGCAGTGGATTTGTGTAAACTTGCCGGTCTGCCGCCCGTGGGCGTAATCTGTGAATTGGTGAACGATGATGGAACCGTGATGCGCGGACCACAGGTTTCGAGCTTTGCCGAAACACATAATCTGCAACAGGTTACGGTCGCTGATCTCATTGCCTACCGCCAGCGCAAGGAAACGCTGATCGAACGTATTGGCGAATACGAAATCGATACTTGTGCAGGAACTGCAAAAGCCATCACCTATGCACTCCCATGGGAGCCTATGCACCACGCCGCCATCGTTTATGGAGATATTCGCGATGGCGAAGACGTGCCTGTCCGCCTGCAGCGCGAAGATGTGCTCAGTGATGTTTTCGGCACGCGCAACACGCTGGATAGCATCATGAAGCGCATTGCCGAGGAGAAGCGCGGAGTGATTGTTTATCTGCGCGAGGGCTCTGTCGGGGTTGGGCGTGAAGATGATCGCAATCGTGCTTCGCTGCAAGAGCGCGAGGCCCATGCGGAAGCGCGCGTGCGTGACGAAGAATGGCGGCAGATTGGTCTTGGTGCGCAGATATTGAAAGATCTGGGAATAACATCGATCCGGCTTCTGGCCTCGCGTGAGCGCCATTATGTAGGGCTCGAAGGCTTTGGCATCCAGATCACCAAAACCGATATCATTTAAACTTTCGTAGAATTGCGAAGCTGGCAGCATATTTGCAAGGAATAGTCGCCAGCTTTGCTATAACCTCGCCGCGAACGCCACGCTTAGCGAGGAAGCATTATGACTGCACCACATCCTTCAAAGACCCGTATCGGTAATCACGAATTGCATCCGGAAACCCTGATGCTGAACTACGGGTATGATCCAGAATTGTCCGAAGGGGCGGTGAAGCCGCCCGTATTCCTCACATCCACATTTGTCTTCAAGTCAGCAGAAGAGGGGCGGGACTTTTTTGATTTCGTCTCAGGCCGGCGCGAACCGCCAGCAGGTACTGGTGCGGGTCTGGTCTACTCTCGTTTCAACCATCCCAATAGCGAGATTGTCGAAGACCGGCTTGCTGTCTACGAGCGTACGGAAAGCTGCGCATTGTTTTCGTCCGGCATGTCGGCAATAGCGACAACTTTGTTGGCCTTTGTCCGTCCAGGGGATGCAGTCTTGCACTCACAACCGCTTTATGGCGGTACGGAAACTCTGCTTGCCAAGACCTTCCTGAATATGGGCGTCGCTGCTGTCGGCTTTGCGGACGGTGTCAACGAAGCGTCAGTTCAAAGCGCGGCGGATGAAGCTATGAAAAAGGGACGGGTTTCGGTCATTCTCATCGAGACTCCCGCCAATCCCACCAACAGCCTCGTCGACGTTGCGATGATCCGCCGTATTGCAGAAGTGATTGGGCAGCAGCAGGGGCACCGTCCTGTCATCGCCTGCGACAATACTTTGCTCGGCCCGGTGTTTCAGCGTCCAATCGAACATGGCGCAGACATTTCACTTTACTCGTTGACCAAATATGTCGGCGGCCATTCTGATCTTATCGCAGGCGCTGCCCTCGGCTCCAAAGCAGTCATGAAACAGGTGAAGGCCCTACGTGGTGCCATCGGCACGCAGCTTGATCCGCACTCCTGCTGGATGTTGGGTCGTTCGCTTGAAACCCTCAGCATCCGCATGGAAAAAGCCAATACCAATGCGCTGGCAATCGCTGACTTTTTGCGCGATCACCCCAAGGTCGAGAAAATTCACTATCTGCCCTACCATGACCCGTCATCGCCGCTGGGTAAAACCTTTGCCGCACAATGCACGGGTGCTGGCTCGACATTCTCGTTTGATATTCGCGGCGGGCAGCCAGCAGCTTTTAAATTTCTCAACGCATTGCAGATATTGAAGCTGGCGGTCAGTCTTGGCGGTACGGAATCGCTGGCCAGTCATCCGGCAACCATGACTCATTCCGGCGTGCCGCTTGATGTCCGCCAGCGTATTGGGGTGCTCGATTCAACTATCCGCTTGTCCATCGGCATTGAGCACCCAGACGACCTGATTGCGGATCTGGCTCACGCGTTGGAACAGGCCTGAAAAATAAAACTCGCAGTTTGGTACTTGTATAGTTGAGAGGGGCTGTGCAGATTTGCATGGCCCCTTCGTATTTGTTGCCGGGAGTGCTCATGGTCACACGTCTCTATACCCACCCAATCTATCTTGAACATCTGACGCCTGCGGGACATCCCGAACGGCCAGATCGCTTGCGTGCACTCGGCAAGGTTTTGAGTGATAGCGCGTTTGACGGATTGGACCGGGTCCAAGCTCCGATGGGTGATGAAGCGACCATTCTTTATGCTCATCCCGAATCCTATTTGGAACGTGTACGTGCGACGATACCGGAAGCGGGGCTAACGAGGGTTGATTCGGATACAACCGTCAGCCCAAAAAGCTGGCAAGCCGCCCTTACGGCCATCGGGGCTGCAAACGCGGCTGTTGATGATGTTTTTACAGGTAAGGCAGACAGCGTATTTGTGGCATCAAGACCACCGGGTCATCACGCTGAACGTGACAAGGCCATGGGTTTCTGCCTGTTCAACAATGCCGCAATTGCCGCCCGTCACGCGCAAAAGTTGCATGGGGTCGAGCGGGTCGCTATTGTCGATTGGGATGTGCACCATGGCAATGGTACGCAGGACATCTTCTGGGAAGACCCGTCCGTGCTGTATTGTTCTACGCATCAGATGCCGCTCTATCCGGGTTCAGGTGCCAAAAGTGAAACGGGTGCGGGTAATATCGTCAATGCGCCACTTGATCCGGACACTGGCAGTGATCACTTCCGCGAGGCGTTCAACACTCGTATTCTGCCATCGCTCGACGCTTTCCAGCCCGAGCTGATCATTATCTCTGCTGGCTTTGATGCACATCATCGCGATCCATTGGCAGAAATAAATCTGAATGAGGATGATTTTGACTGGGCAACCGGCAAGCTGATGGAAAGAGCTGGGAGCTACGCATCAAACCGGCTTGTCAGCCTTCTTGAAGGCGGGTACGACCTCAAGGGTATGTCGCTCTCAGCGGGTGCTCATATCAAACGCTTGATGGAAGGATGACCAATGGCCGATACACCCAATAACTCCGATATCGCTGCCATGAGCTTCGAACAGGCGCTCGATCAGCTTGAAAAGATTGTTGATGATCTGGAGCGCGGCGATGTTCCGCTGGAACAATCGATCCGTATCTATGAGCGCGGCGAAGCCCTCAAAAAGCATTGCGATGCGTTGCTGAAATCCGCTGAAGACAAGGTGGAGAAGATCAAGCTGGGCCGCGATGGCCAGCCTGTAGGAACCGAGCCGCTCGATCCGGAGTGACATCAGGGCGCTCTGTTCAGCTTGTCCGTCTGCGGTTATGGTAAGGCTTCAACAGTCTGGAGCTGTGCCTTATGAGCTTTTTCCCCGGCAACGATCCCGAACCCGGCGATGCCATCGCCGTCGATTCTATCGAAACGCTGATCATACCGCGCACCAGTGATATTGGCGGGTTGGAAGTACGCCGCGCGCTGCCCACGGCAAAGCGCCGTCTGGTCGGGCCATTCATATTTTTTGACCGCATGGGCCCGGCGATTCTGCGCCCAACCGATCCGCTGGATGTCCGTCCGCATCCTCATATCGGCTTGTCGACCGTAACGTACCTGTTCGATGGCAATATACGCCACCGCGACAGTCTGGGAACGGAAATGGTCATCAAGCCCGGCGACGTGAATCTGATGACAGCCGGTCGGGGGATCGTTCACTCCGAGCGTTCCCCGGAAGAATTGCGCACCCAGCCATTGCCCATCTCGGGTTTGCAAACGTGGCTTGCGCTGCCGGATCATCTGGAAGAGATTGATCCAACCTTTGCAAATACGGAAGCAGGCCTACTGCCAACATTGGAAGAGGCAGGCTTTAACGGGCGCGTCGTCATGGGTGAGTTCCACGGCGCAAGCTCTAAGGTAAAACAGCATGCGGAAACGCTTTATGTGGATATTCGCCTGCAGCCCGGCGCGCATATCCAGATACCTGCACATGCTGCAGAAGAGCGCGCCATTTACACACTGGATGGACCGGTTGAGATTGCAGGCCAGATTTTTCCTGCAGATCGCCTCCTGGCGTTCCGGCCCGGCGACGAAATTATTATCTCTGCACCCGAAGGCGCACACTTCATGCTTTTCGGCGGCGCCACCTTGTCCTCGAAGCGGTATATCTGGTGGAATTTTGTCTCCTCTTCAAAAGAACGTATCGAGCAGGCGAAAGAGGAATGGCGGACTGGCCGCTTTGATATCGTGCCCGGCGACGAGGAAGAGTTTATACCCTTGCCTGAAAATTGACGTGAGCTGTCGTTAACCCGTCTGCTTGCCGGTCTCTGAAAATTGCTCTAGGACAACGCCCATCCGGTAGACTTTAGAATTTGAAACTGGAATTTGGATAGTGAACAAGAAGCCTGAAACGCCACTGTTGGATCGTGTGAATATTCCCTCGGAGCTACGAGCTTTGCCGGAATCCGATCTGCCACAACTGGCGCAAGAGCTTCGGACAGAGCTGATCGACGCGGTATCGACAACTGGCGGGCATCTTGGTGCCGGGCTGGGCGTTGTCGAACTGACGGTTGCCTTGCACCATGTTTTCGACACGCCGCATGATCGCATTATCTGGGATGTTGGTCATCAGGCTTATCCGCACAAGATTTTGACCGGCCGCCGTGAGCGTATTCGTACCTTGCGACAGGAGGGTGGTCTTTCCGGTTTCACCAAGCGCAGCGAAAGTGACTACGATCCTTTCGGGGCCGCGCATTCCTCGACTTCGATTTCAGCTGGGCTTGGCATGGCCGTCGCAAGTGATCTTGCCGGCATCAAGCGCAATGTCGTCTCTGTGATTGGTGATGGAGCTATGTCAGCAGGCATGGCCTATGAGGCGATGAATAATGCGGGTGCACTGGACGCGCGGCTTATCGTGATCCTCAATGATAATGATATGTCTATCGCGCCGCCCACGGGAGCCATGAGTGCCTATCTGGCGCGGCTCGTTTCAGGCAAAGCTTATCGTTCGTTCCGCGAAACAGCAAAGCAGCTAGCCAAGAAATTGCCAAAATTTCTGCAGGAAAAGGCGCGGCGCTCGGAAGAATATGCCCGTGCCTTCTGGACTGGCGGCACCATGTTTGAAGAGCTGGGATTTTACTATGTAGGTCCTATCGATGGTCACAATCTGGACCATCTTTTGCCGGTGCTGAAGAATGTGCGTGACACCATGGATGGCCCTGTCCTTATTCATGTGGTGACACAGAAAGGCAAAGGATACGCTCCTGCCGAAGCATCTGCGGATAAATATCACGGTGTAAACAAGTTCGATGTGATCACCGGCGCGCAGGCAAAACCACCTGCAAATGCGCCAAGCTATACCAAGATTTTTGCGACCAGCCTGATAGAAGAAGCGCGCCATGATGACAGGATCGTCGCTGTCACTGCCGCCATGCCGGGGGGCACGGGACTTGATTTGTTTGGTGAAGTCTTTCCCGACCGCACATTTGATGTGGGGATTGCAGAACAGCACGCGGTTACTTTTGCCGCCGGACTTGCCAGCGAGGGGC
The DNA here is from genome assembly GCF_000282595.1 of Phyllobacterium sp. YR531. Lineage (GTDB taxonomy): Bacteria > Pseudomonadota > Alphaproteobacteria > Rhizobiales > Rhizobiaceae > Phyllobacterium. Next base: position 3,015 of record NZ_AKIZ01000019.1, on the reverse strand, counting down.
TGAAGCCTTTCGCGGCAATCTACTCTACCTTCCTGCAGCGTGGTTACGATCAGGTCGTGCACGATGTATCCCTGCAAAACCTGCCGGTACGTTTTCCGATTGACCGCGCAGGACTTGTCGGTGCAGACGGAGCAACGCATGCGGGTTCGTTTGATACGGGCTTTCTTGCAGCCCTTCCAGGATTTGTTGTCATGGCGGCCTCGGATGAAGCCGAGCTGCGTCACATGGTGCGTACCGCAGCTGAATATGATGCAGGTCCGATTTCCTTCCGTTATCCGCGCGGTGATGGAATTGGCATTGAACTGCCTGAACGCGGGAGCATTCTCGAAATTGGCAAGGGACGCACCGTCCGTGAGGGCAGCAAAGTTGCTCTATTGTCATTTGGTACGCGTTTGGCCGAATGTCTGACAGCCGCTGATGAGCTCAGCGCGTCAGGTCTTTCCACAACTGTGGCTGATGCACGCTTCGCAAAGCCGCTGGACGAGGATTTGATACGCCGTCTAGCTCGTGAACACGAAGTGTTGGTGACTGTGGAAGAAGGAGCTATTGGTGGTTTTGCTTCCCACGTCCTCCATTTCCTCAGTCGCGATGGTCTTCTTGACCATGGCCTGCGTGTCCGCACACTGGTGCTTCCGGATATTTATCTGGATCATGCCAAGCCAGAGGTTCTTTATGCTCGTGCTGGTCTCGACAGTGCCGGCATAGTTCAAGCGGTGTTTGGGGCGCTCGGACGGGATTATATGGTTGCGCCGGCCCGTGCCTGAGATCGGCTGATGCGGCTCGATCAACTTCTCGTCGAAAAGGGCCTTTTTGCCACGCGCTCGCGGGCACGGGATGCAATTGTGCGCGGTACCGTAAAGGTTGATGGAGCTGTATTCACCAAGCCCGGCGCTCCGATTGCGGAGACGGCAGCGATCGCCGTGGACGATCCTGCAAGCGCCTATGTTTCCCGCGCCGCCTTGAAACTCATTGCAGGACTGGATCAGTTTGCGATCAAGGTTACAGGAACGGCTTTGGACATCGGTGCGTCAACTGGTGGTTTCACGCAGGTTTTGCTTGAACGAGGTGCGCAACATGTGATTGCGGTTGATGTAGGGTCTGGTCAATTGCATCAAACCCTTCAGGCTGAGCCGCGAGTTACCAACCTTGAAAATCTCAATGCGCGTACCCTGACGCGTGATCATCTGGTTGGGATGCCAGTGAGCCTTGTGGTTTCCGATGTGAGCTTCATTTCTCTGAAGCTGGCCTTACCACCCGCACTCGAATTGGCAGAAAAAGGTGCTCATTGTGTGCTGCTGGTCAAGCCGCAATTCGAAGCTGGACGGGAGGCAATTGGCAAGGGCGGCATTTTGCGCAATCCAGAGGATGGGATTCGCGTTGCAAATGATCTAAGAGACTGGCTGGATCAATTGCCGGGCTGGGAAGCACTAGGGCTTTGCCCTTCACCCATAGAGGGTGGTGACGGCAATCGCGAATTTCTTCTTGCCGGCATTAAAAGCAAAAACTGAAAAGACATATCAATGAGCACGCGCGTAATAATTGAACGGATGGGCGCCGGTGGCGATGGCATTGCTGCCACGGCTGCTGGAAGCGCTTATGTGCCCTTTTCGCTGCCGGGTGAGGTCGCCAATGTAGCGCTTGAAAATGGCCGTGCGACGATGATGGCGCTTCTGGAGCCTTCGCCGGAGCGTGTTGCTCCTTCGTGCCGGCACTTCGAGGAGTGCGGCGGGTGCACATTGCAGCATTGGCAGGATAGCGCCTATCAGGAATGGAAAAGATCGCTGGTTCAGGATGCGCTGGGCGGCAGGGGACTGGTTTTCAAGCTTGATCCCTTGGTGCCATGCCTTCCGGAAACGCGTCGCCGCACCGTTTTTGCAGTGCGCACCAGCGAGCGGGGAGCCGTGCTCGGCTTCAACAGGCATCTCAGCCACGAACTTATCGATATTGCCGAATGTCCGATTACCGTGCCGGAAATCGTTTCCCGTCTTGATGATTTGCGAGACCTTGTGGCAGTTTTGGGCGGAGGAATGAAGCCGTTCAAGCTGACGGTGACATCGACTGCGTCCGGGCTCGACATCACCGCATCCGGATGTGGTGCCCCTGACGCTGCTAAGCGGCAGGCTCTGACGGCACTGGTAATCAAAAAAGGTTTTGCACGGCTCTCTTTCGAAGGGGAGATCATCGTTGAACCTAGAAAGCCACTTGTACACTTTGGCAAAGTGCCGGTCTTTCTACCGCCGGGCGGCTTCCTGCAGGCGACTGCGGATGCGGAAGAGGCCATGTGCGATCTGGTGACAGCACATCTCGCCAAAGCCAAGAAGACGCTGGATTTGTTTTGCGGCTCGGGCACTTTTGCATTCAGAATCGCTGAAAAATCTTCCGTTCACGCTGTCGAAAATGATCAGGGTGCTGTTGCAGCGATTGATCGCAGTGTGCGGTATGTGCAGGGATTGAAGCCGGTCAGCGTGGAGCGACGCGATTTGTTCCGCAGACCTTTTTTGGCGCGAGAACTTGCGCCGTTTAATGGTCTTGTTTTTGATCCCCCGCGCGCCGGTGCTGAAGCACAGGCAATCGAGATCGCGAAATCGTCTGTTTCAAAAGTGGCCGCTGTTTCCTGCAATCCCGTTACGCTGGCCCGTGATCTGAGCATCCTCGTCAAAGGCGGGTACAAGATCGATCGCGTTGTGCCAATCGATCAGTTCCTCTGGTCATCGCACGTAGAAGCCGTGGCATTGCTCAGTAAAAAGTAGGTATATGCCCTATGGATGGTCTGCCCTTCGACCAGTTTAGGCGGGTTCGCATTTCTTTGGTGCGTGGTTCGCCCTTCGACAAGCTCAGGAGGGCTCACCATGAGGAAGGTATGTCGATTGCATAGATTGTCGCCACCGTTGCAAATCGGGTCTCCCTGCCCCCATCCCACCCTCCTCATGGTGAGCCCTCCTGAGCTTGTCGAAGGGCGAACCGCGCATAACAGTCGTCCTGAAATAAATCACGAAACTTATCCAACAGCTTTGG
>NZ_AKIZ01000018.1 GCF_000282595.1 Phyllobacterium sp. YR531 | reverse complement strand
CATCATATTCTGACATGCCAATTTCGAAGATGGCAGTAACAGGATAAGACTTGACCCGCGGTGCCATGCCGAGCGGCGTCACATCGCCATCAGGTGAAATCAGCGTCAGCCTGTCGCCGAGGCCCAAACCCATATTCTCAGCCATGCGGGTGCCGATTGCCACACCGCCGGCAGTATTAAAGCCCTGAAACGTACCCTGCCGGACATTCTTCGCAACCAGTTGCAGCTTGTTGATATCCTCTTCCCGCAAACCGCGCACGAGTGCGCCGGAGCCAGCACCAACATTGCCTTTGGCAAGCACCTGTCCCTCAACGACCGGGATGGCGAAGGAGATGCCGGGCAGCGCATCAACGCGTTTGATCACCGCATCGAAATCATCAAGCGGCCTGTCCATAGGCTGCATGATCACGTGGCCATTAATGCCAAGAATGCGGGTCAAAAGTTCAGCGCGAAAGCCGTTCATGACCGCCATGACAATAATCAGAGTTGCTACCCCAAGCATGATGCCCGTGAATGAAAACCCGGCGATGACCGAGATGAACGTTTCCTTGCGCCTTGCACGCAGATAACGCCAGGCAATCATGCGCTCATAAGCGGAAAACGGCTTTGAGCCGGTCGAAGCGGTCGCCACGGTTTCTGTCATAAAGTTCCCGCCTGAAAGTCCGCAGGTCCGGCCAGCTTATTGATCGCTGCTTCAACGGTGAGCGTTTCCCGTTCGCCTGTCGCACGATCCTTGATCTCGACTTCCCCGGCAGCCACACCGCGCGGGCCGACAATAATTTGCGTTGGCAGACCGATCAGATCCATCTTGGCAAACTTGGCACCGGGACGATCATCAGTATCGTCGAGCAGTGGTTCGAGCCCGGCTTTGGTCAAGGCATCATAAAACTTTAGCGAAACAGCGTCACACGCTTCATCGCCGGGTTTCATATTGACGATGCCAGCTCCAAATGGCGCGACTGCCTTTGGCCAGATGATTCCGTTCTCATCATGGGATGCTTCGATGATCGCAGCGATAACGCGTGACGGACCAATACCGTAAGATCCCATGGATACCGGATATTCCTTGCCATCAGGTCCACTAACCTTTGCGCCCATAGGTTCGGAATATTTGGTACCGAAGTGGAAAATGTGACCAACTTCAATGCCGCGCGCCGCCATCTGATGAGAGCCATCAACTTTTGACCACGCTGCCTCATCATGCATTTCATCAGTCGCAGCATAGGGTGTCGTCCAGCGTGTCACGATATCGGCAATCTGCTGATTGTCATCGAAATCCGTATCGGCACCCGGCACTGGCAGATCGAGATAGGCTCGATCACAGTAAACCTGACTCTCGCCGGTTTCTGCCAGAATGATGAATTCATGGCTCAGATCGCCACCGATCGGCCCTGTATCCGCGCGCATTGGAATGACCTTGATACCCAGACGCGAAAATGTACGAAGGTAAGCCACAAACATGCGGTTGTAGGCGGCTTTCGCGCCATCAAAATCAAGATCGAAGGAATAAGCGTCCTTCATAAGGAATTCGCGTGAACGCATCACACCGAAGCGTGGGCGACGCTCGTCCCGGAACTTCCACTGAATATGATAAAGATTCAGCGGCAAGTCCTTGTAAGATTTGACATAAGCGCGGAAAATCTCGGTGATCATTTCCTCATTTGTCGGCCCAAACAGCATGTCGCGATCGCCGCGATCCTTAATGCGTAGCATCTCGTCGCCATAAGCATCGTAACGTCCACTTTCGCGCCAAAGATCAGCCGATTGAATCGTAGGCATCAGCAATTCAATTGCGCCGGAACGATTCTGTTCTTCACGGATAATATTGCTTACCTTGTTGAGGATGCGCAGCCCCGCCGGCAGCCATGCATAAATACCTGCCGATTCCTGGCGAATCAGGCCGGCACGCAGCATGAGTCTGTGCGAGACAATTTCTGCCTCTTTGGGATTCTCTTTAAGGATAGGCAGGAAGTAACGGGAAAGCCGCATGAAGGTCACCAAAATTGAACAACGCCTGAATGGTTGAAGAATCAGGCAAAACCAAGTGCAAAGTCGATATTTCTTATCGGCTTAACAGGTGATTGGGAACCCGCAACTGCATATCACACAGGTTGATATTGAGAAGAGATTCACTCTCGTGCAAGATTTCTAATCAAAAGATGACAGGAACGAATATTTTTCGTGACATTTCGAAGGCAGTCCGCTATTTTTTTAAGCATAAGGAGAAAGTAAGAATATTTCTGCTTTCCTACGCGGTCAAAGTCTTGGGAGGATGTGACCCAGGCGCGGTTTCCGCAGCCGCCACGCAAGTGGATTGGGTCAGACGCGATCTTTAAATGCAAGGCGAAAGCCTTGCATTTTTTTTGTCTTCATTTATGGATTGCGCCAATTGTCTGATATTTCGAAACAGATTCAGTTTACGCTTTTACCCTAACCACCTGTATTCATTATTTATTTTAATTGCCGATTTGTAGGGCTGTTTCTTCTCTTCAATTACCGGGAATAGAACGGCCTTCACTGCCTTAAAATTCATCATTTCATTTCTGGTACTTCGACCACATTTCGTAATCCAATATTCGAAGATTATTTTTACTTAGGCATTTTTCTAATGAAGCATACATTTCGACGGATCTGCGTGGGTACCGTCACCCGCAATCGCCCAATCATGCTGGAAGCACTCCTTGATTCTTATGCAAAGATGGCAATTCCGGCTGGCACACAGCTGGAGTTTGTCATAATCGAAAACAATGAGACGGCAACTCTTCACGACATTGTGGAGCGCTTTCGGGCAAAAATCCCGGATTCAATTGTTCAATACGACGTCGAACCACGTCTCGGAATCTCATTTGTTCGCAACCGTGTCCTTGAAAACGCAATTTCCAGTGGTTGCGACCTGCTCACCTTCGCCGACGATGATGAAGTAGTCACACAAGATTGGCTCATCCAACTCTTGGCGGAGCGGGATGCATCGGATCTGGATATTGTCGGTGGTCCAGTGCGACCAGCACCAGCTGAGAATGTTTCACCTTGGGGCAGAATGATCTGGAATTCCATAAACAAGGCGATGCATGCCCGCGAACTTGCTTCATGTACTACCAGAGCCAAAGGCTGTGCTGGCAAACTGCGCATCGCAACAAATAACTGGCTGGGCAAATTGGATTTCTTTCGCTCCACCGGAGTACGGTTTGATGAGACCCTCGGATTGAACGGTGGTGAGGACTGGCGCCTATATGCCGATGCCAAGAAGATCGGTGCTAAAACCGGTTGGGCTCCCTTGGCGATTGTCCACGAGACAATCCCGATAGAGCGGCTGAGGCTCGCCTATCAATTCAGGAGAAGCCGCGATCATTGCGCCGTTGAGATCAGGTCAAGGCTAGCCAGTAAACCCATCTATACGATTTGCCGTCTGCCGGGCTCGATTTTGGCGCGTCTGTTTAAGCTGATCATTCAACTGGCACACTTGCCATTTACACCAATCCAATCGCTCATAACCATGGTGGCTTATCTAGGAAGCGTCGTGGGTATGCTGCAAGCTTTCACACCCCATCACTCGCCGCATTATCAAAAAACAACCGGCCATTAACGTGCTTAATCCAGCTGCGGGAAGAACACTGGCAAGTCGTTCACGCCATAACCGAGCTTTTCATTGACCACGTAGAAAATCGCGAAAATGATAGCGGAAACTATTGTGGTCCATAGAAACACCCGGCCCATCCGATGCTTGTGCGGTGCGCTTGGTGTTGTGCCCAAAGTTACATCATCTTCATCCGCCTGAGTGCGCAGGCCGATTGGCAGCATGGTGAAGAGTGTCAGCCACCAGAAGATGAAATAGACAGCCATCGCTGTTGCTATCGGCATCACGCTTGCTCCAGTTCAATCAGCGTCCCGTTGAAATCTTTCGGGTGAAGAAACAAAACAGGCTTTCCATGCGCGCCAAGTTTCGGCTCTCCGTCACCCAGCACACGGGCACCCTGATCTTTTAGCCGGTCGCGCGCTGCCAGTATATCGGGCACTTCGTAGCAGACATGATGAATGCCGCCGGAAGGGTTCTTGGTCAGAAATGCTGAAATCGGCGAGTCTGCAGACAGAGGCTCCAAAAGCTCGATCTTGGTGTTACCCACATCAATGAACACAACTGTCACACCATGTTCAGGGAGAATTTGCGGCTCTGTCAGCTTTGCTCCAAGGGTATCCCTATAAATAGCAGAGGCAGCCGCCATATCAGGAACTGCAATCGCCACATGGTTGAGCCGTCCCAGCATCGCCACCCTCAGACTTTTGTTACGAATACGGTGACAATCGGCTTTTTGCCCCAAGCCTCATTGGCAGCAGAGCGAACCGCACGCCGGATTGCTTCGCGTACCATTGCCAAATCCCGGCGCTTTTCACGCGGAATACTCTGAAGCGCACCAACGGCAGCGTCATAGAGCAGATCTTCAAGTAGTTCACCTTCGTCGTCCACTTCGGGAACGCCGAAAGGCACAAGTTCCGGATCTTCGAGTATGTTGTATTTGGCATCGAGAATAAACGAAACAGCCACATGCCCGACGTAAGAAAGCTTGCGGCGATCGACAATCCCGACTTCTTCCTCGTCACCAATCAGCCTGCCATCTTTGATCAGGCGCCCGAAAGGAGCTTCTCCAATAATCTCGGCGCGACCGGGTGCAAGACGCAGAATATCGCCATTGCGCACCTGCGGCACTTCGGGAATGCCAGCCATGGCTGCCAAAGAGCCCTGTCCGACAAGATGAGCCGCCTCGCCATGAACGGGAACCAGAATGCGCGGGCGAACCCACTCATACATACGCTTCAACTCATTACGGCGTGGATGGCCGGAAACGTGAACCAGTTGATCGCCATCGGATATGATCTGCACGCCCTGCTCGATCAAAAGGTTTTTTGTATCGTTGATGGCTTTTTCATTACCGGGAATTGCCCGGGATGAATAAATCACCGTATCGCCCGGTGAGAGTGCAACGCTACGCATCTCGTCTCTTGCGAGTTTGGCAAGCGCGGCACGCGGCTCGCCTTGGCTGCCGGTCAATATGATGACCATGTTTTCCCGTGGGATATAGCCGTAATCGTCTTCCGACAAAAATTCCGGCACACCGTCAAGATAACCAAGTTCAGTCGCAACATCTATCATTCGCTTCATGGAACGGCCGAGTACGAGCGTCTGCCTGCCCGCATCTCTTGCCGCCAGAGCGATGGAGCGAATACGACCGACATTCGAAGAGAACGAAGTGATCGCCACGCGACCGCGCGCATTTTCGATAATCTCCCGCAGGCTGTCGCCAACTTCCTGCTCGGATGGGGACTCCCCGTCCCGCAACGCATTGGTGGAATCGCACATCAGTGCAAGCACACCCTCATCACCAAGCGCACGAAACCGCGCTTCGTTAATAAGCGGTCCGATGGATGGCTCAGGGTCCATCTTCCAGTCGCCGGTGTGAATGACAGTGCCAAGTGGCGTCCTGATAGCGAGCGATACCGGCTCAGGAATCGAATGAGTTACCGCCAGCGCTTCAAACTCGAAAGGACCGACATTGAACGTCTCGCCAGCGCGATAGATGGTTACTGGAATATCCGGCGCGCCCGGTTCCGAATGACGTTTGGCCGCGAGCAGCCCCGCCGTAAATGGCGTAGCATAAACCGGCACATTCAGCAGCGGCCATAAATCCAGCAGGGCTCCGTAGTGATCTTCATGTGCATGGGTAATAACGATACCCTTGAGATTGTTTCGCTCAGCTTGAAGAAAACGAATATCCGGAAGAATCAAATCAGCTCCCGGAAGATCGGGGCCAGCAAAACTTACACCCATATCGACCACTACCCACTCGCGTTTGCGCGCTGGGCCGTAACCGTAGAGGGCGAGATTCATGCCGATTTCACCGACACCACCTAAAGGCAGAAAAACAAGTTCCGCTTGATCGGAATTTGCCATTTATACTCCTAAAAACTGAAGCTCATTCAGCGTTTGCCGATGCCACTGTTCCAAAATGAACGTCACCGGCTGCAATCTTCTGCCGTAAGCCGTCATTGTCACGAATGACGAACTGGCAGTCTTCGTCAATTGTTTCAAATATACCACGCACTACCGCCCCGTCTATTCGAACGGCGACTTCACTGCCAATTCCTGCGGCTTGCGACAGCCAGCGCTTGCGAATATCACTCAAGCCGCGTCCGTTTGCCCAAACGCGATAGTTTTCTTCCCAGGCATCCGACAAAGCCAGAAACAAGGTTTCTGCATCGCAAGTCGCGCCAAGCCGAGCCAGTGATGTGGCTGGATAAGGCACATCTTCCGGATAGGCAACAACATTAACGCCAATGCCAATGACTACTGCCAAACGCCCGTCCGACATAATGGTCGATTCAAGCAGAATGCCGGCCATTTTTGCACCGCCTGCGAGAAGGTCATTTGGCCATTTAAGTTCTACTCGTAGCGGCGCTTTTCCGGCTCCCGCATTACCAGCACCGTCCATTCCTACGGAAAAGTTGGCCGTCGGACACACCGCGTTCAATGCATCAGCGAGTGAAAGCCCTGCGACAAAGCCGAGTGTGGCGGCGCTTTTCAGATCGACATTGCCGGTAAGCAGCAAAGAGGCGGCGAGATTTCCCTCCGGCGACGACCATGCCCTGCCGCGGCGCCCTCGCCCGCTTTCCTGCTTTTTTGATACAATCCAGAGTTTGCCGGGGTCACCCGCCTGCGCACGCTCAAGGGCGACGGCATTGGTGGAACCGATTGTTTCAAAAGCCTCAAGCCGAAAACCATTCTGCTGGGCGATTGGCGATAGGGCAAATCCTGTCAAATTCTTAGCCTAGAAAAACGACTTGGATGCGGCTTCCGCATAGGTACTGACCGGACCACCAATCAGAACGTATAGCAGAACAAGCAATCCGGATGCGCCGAGCACGAGACGGAGTTCGCCAGCCACAGGCACAAACCCGCCGACAGGCTCATCGAACCACATGATCTTGATGATGCGCAGGTAATAAAACGCGCCAACCACGGAAGCCACGATACCGATAATGGCAAGAGCGTAGAGATTGGCCTGCATCGCTGCAAGGAACGTATACCACTTGCCCCAGAACCCTGCGAGCGGCGGAATGCCTGCCAGCGAGAACATGAGAATTGTCAGAATGGTCGCCATGATCGGATTTGTGCGCGACAGACCGGCAAGATCGCCGATCTGTTCGACGTTTCCGTCCTTACGGCGCATCGCCAGAATAAAAGCAAATGTGCCAAGCGTTGTGACCAGATAGATCAGCATGTAAATGGCAACGCCCTTGACGCCAACCTGTGTACCGGCAGCGAGCCCGACAAGCGCATAACCCATATGGCTGATCGAAGAATAAGCCATCAGACGCTTGATATTGCGTTGGCCGATAGCTGCAAAAGCACCAAGGATCATCGAAGCGATAGCGATGAAAACGACGATCTGCTGCCAGTCATGAGTAATCGGCTGGAATGTATCGACCGACACACGAGTCAGCAAAGCCATCGCTGCCATTTTTGGCGCTGTTGCAAAGAACGCAGTTACGGGTGTTGGCGCACCTTCATAAACGTCAGGCGTCCACATATGGAATGGAACAGCAGAAATCTTGAATGCGAGACCGGCAAAAATGAAAACCAATCCAAATACAACGCCGAGCTGACGCTCAGGACCGGCGAGAGCGTGTGCAATTCCTTCGAAGCCTGTATGACCGGTAAAACCGTAAACGAGTGAAATACCGTAGAGCAGCATGCCCGAAGACAAAGCACCGAGAACAAAATATTTCAGGCCAGCTTCCGTCGAGCGAACGCTGTCACGATTGATGGCGGCAACCACGTAGAGTGCCAATGATTGCAGTTCGAGGCTGAGATAAAGGGACAGCGTGTCATTGGCCGAAATCATCAGCAACATGCCGACATTGGCGAGCAGGATCAAGATCGGGAATTCGAACTTATCGAACTTTTCGGCTTTGGCGAAGCCAGACGACATGATCAGGGTAACAATCGAGCCCACAAGTGTCAGCACCTTCATGAAGCCTGAGAAAGAATCATTGATGAAGGCGCGACCAAAAGCATTGCCCTGCTGCGGAAACACGGCCACCAGTGCCAGCGCCAGCAAAAGCAGCACGACGCTGAGACCATTAACCAGCTTGTACGACTTCTCGCCGGAGAATGCTCCGACCATCAGGAGAGCCATTGCTCCCACTGCAAGAAGCAGTTCGGGAGCCATGAGCGTCAGGTTGGCAATCATATCGGTCTGCATCGGCCTTGGCCTCTTCCTGCTATTTCAACGCCAGAGTGGCAGCTGAGGACAGCGCGTTATTGTATTGATTGATAAGTGCATGCACGGAGCTAGCCGTCGCATCGAATACCGGCATTGGATAAACACCGTAGAAGATCGTGAGGATCAGCAGCGGATAGATCACCGCCTTCTCACGCGGCGACATATCCAGAAGCGCCTTCAGGCTCTCCTTGTCCAGCGACCCGAACACCACGCGGCGATAAAGCCACAGTGCATAGGCCGCCGAGAAGATAACACCCGAGGTGGCAAACAATGCGACCCATGTGTTGACACGGAATACACCCATCAGTGTCAGGAATTCACCGATGAACCCTGAGGTTCCCGGCAAGCCGACATTCGCCATGGTGAATATCAGGAACACCACAGCATATTTCGGCATATTGTTGACGAGACCGCCATAGGCCGAGATTTCACGTGTGTGTGTGCGGTCGTAGACGATTCCAACGCAAAGGAACAGCGCCGCCGAAACCAGACCATGTGACAGCATCTGGAACAATGCGCCCTGAATGCCCTGCTCGTTTGCTGCAAAAATACCCATGGTCACATAGCCCATATGAGCCACAGATGAGTAGGCTATCAGCTTTTTGATATCTTCCTGCATGAGGGCAACAAGCGAGGTGTAAACGATTGCGACAACTGAAAGCGTATAGATGATCGGTGCAAAGTCAGCAGAAGCGACCGGGAACATCGGAAGTGAGAAACGCAGGAAGCCGTAGCCGCCGAGCTTCAACAGAATGCCGGCCAGAATGGCAGAGGCTGCAGTTGGCGCTTCCACGTGTGCGTCGGGCAACCAGGTGTGAACTGGCCACATTGGCATCTTCACTGCAAAGGAAGCAAAGAAGGCAAACCAGAGCCATGTCTGCATTGAGACCGGGAAAGAATGCGCCAATAGTGTCGGAATGTCTGTCGTTCCTGCCTGCCAATACATAGCCATGATGGCGAGCAGCATCAGCACCGAGCCAAGCAATGTATAAAGGAAGAACTTGAAGCTGGCATAAACGCGACGCTTGCCACCCCAAACACCAATGATGATGAACATCGGTACCAGAACAGCTTCGAAGAAGACGTAGAACAGAACGATATCCAGCGCGCAGAACACACCGACCATCAGCGTTTCCAGAACAAGAAACGCGATCATATATTCCTTCACACGCGTCTGGATCGCTTCCCAGCTGGCCAGGATGCAAAGCGGCATCAAAAATGTGGTGAGGATGACGAACAGCATGGAAATGCCATCCACACCCATATGGTATGAAATACCGCTATCGAGCCACGCCGCTTTTTCAACAAACTGGAAACCAGCCTGTGCATTGTCGAAATAATACCAGATCGGCAATGACAGCAGGAATGTGATGATCGTTGTCCATAGCGCTACATTGCGAATGTTGCGGCGAGCAGCGTCACTGTCATCACGAATGAGCAGTATCAGAAAGGCACCGACCAATGGCAAGAAGGTTACGGTGGTAAGAATTGGCCAGTCGGTCATCAGAAGTTGCTCCCGAGCATCATCCACGTGACGAGTGCGGCGACCCCGATGAGCATCGCGAACGCATAGTGATAAAGATAACCGGTCTGCAGACGCACCACACGGTTGGTGACATCGACAACACGGGCGGAAATGCCGTCCGGGCCATGTCCATCGATCAGCCAGCCGTCGCCGCGCTTCCAAAGGAACTTGCCGAGAGCCATTGCCGGGCGAACAAACAGGAAGTCATAAAGCTCGTCGAAGTACCACTTGTTCAGAAGGAACTGGTAAAGCCCGGAATGCTGTTCGGCGAGGCGCTTTGGCGTTTCCGGCGAGCGGATATAGAAATACCACGCACCGATGAAACCTGCGACCATTGCCAGGAATGGCGACATGGCGACGATAAATGGCACGTGATGATATTCCGCCAAAATCTCGTTCTCGGGTCCGGTAAACAGTGCCCCCTTCCAGAACTCGGCATACTCGTGACCGAAGAAGTATTCCTTGAACACGACACCGGCAAACAAGGCACCAATCGCCAAGATGAACAACGGCACCAGCATGACATAAGGTGATTCATGCACGTGATGCATGACATCGTGGCTGGCGCGCGGCTTGCCATGGAACGTCATGAAAATCAGGCGCCATGAATAGAAACTGGTGAATACGGCCGCAATCACGAGAAGTATAAACGCGTAGCCGGCAGCCGGATTGTGTGATGCAAAGGCAGACTCGATAATTGCATCTTTGGAGAAGAAGCCGGCTGTACCGATAACTGTTCCAGGAATACCCAGACCAGTCAAAGCAACTGTCCCGATCACCATCATCCAATAGGTCTTGGGGATGAGTTTACGCAGACCACCCATATGACGCATGTCCTGTTCATCGGACACGGCATGGATAACCGAGCCGGCGCAAAGGAATAGCAGCGCTTTGAAGAATGCGTGCGTGAACAGATGGAACACACCGGCACCATAAGCACCAAGGCCAAGCGCCACGAACATGTAGCCGAGCTGCGAGCAGGTCGAATAAGCGATAACGCGCTTGATATCGTTTTGTACAAGACCAACTGTTGCCGCAAAGAATGCTGTCGTTGCACCTATGAAGGTAACGAAGACCAGAGCTGTATGCGACAGCTCGAATATGGGCGATAGACGCGCAACCATGAACACACCGGCGGTAACCATTGTTGCCGCGTGGATAAGTGCGGACACAGGCGTCGGGCCTTCCATGGCGTCAGGCAGCCATGTGTGCAGCAGGAACTGCGCGGATTTACCCATGGCACCCATGAACAGAAGCAGGCAGGCAATGGTGATCGCCCCTTGCTTGTCCAGTTCATAGCCTAGGAAGTTGAGGACAACCTTGCCGGCATCCGCAGCGCCTTCAGCCGGCAGGTAGGTTGCCGCCGCGCTGAACAGCGTATCGAACTGCACGGTGTCAAAAAGCACGAAGAGCGAGAAAATACCAAGCAGGAAGCCGAAGTCACCAACGCGGTTGACGATGAACGCTTTCATGGCCGCTGCATTTGCCGAAGGTTTCTTGAACCAGAAACCAATAAGCAAATAGGACGCCAGACCAACGCCTTCCCAGCCGAAGAACATCTGAACCAGATTATCGCCAGTCACCAGCATCAGCATGGCGAAGGTAAAGAGCGAAAGGTAGGCAAAGAAACGCGGGCGATGCGGATCGTGGTGCATATAGCCGATTGAATAAGTATGCACGAGCGCAGAGACCGTATTGACCACGACAAGCATAACTACTGTCAGCGTATCGATACGAAGAGCCCAATCGAAGCTGAGTGAACCGGATTCCACCCAATGCAGAACAGGAACCTTGAAAGCTTCGCCATGACCAAGACCTACCGTCACAAACGCTACCCATGACAGGATAGCGACAAGGATCAGCAGACCAGTCGTTACATACTCACTCGCCTTGGCACCGATTGACGAGCCAAAAAGGCCCGCTATCAGAAAGCCGATCAGCGGCAGGAAGACAATCGCCAGATACAGCATGCCCCCGTCAACCTTTCATCATATTGACGTCTTCCACGGCAATCGACCCACGATTGCGGTAGAACACGACGAGAATTGCAAGACCGATAGCGGCTTCAGCAGCAGCTACAGTCAGAACAAACAATGCGAAGATCTGGCCAACCAGATCGCCCAGCGCAGCTGAGAAAGCCACGAAATTCAAGTTCACAGCCAGAAGGATCAATTCGACCGACATCAGGATAACGATAACGTTCTTCCTGTTGAGGAAAATGCCGAAGATACCCATCGTGAACAGCAAGGCAGAGACGGTGAGATAGTGAGCGATACCGATTTCCATCATCAAATACCTTTGCCTGTTTCGACCTGTTTGATTTCAACTGCCGTCTCGGGCGTGCGCGCGACCTGCTGTGAGATGTTCTGGCGCTTGACGCCTTCCTTATGACGCAGGGTCAGGACAATCGCACCGATCATCGCAACCAGAAGCACGAGACCGGCAATCTGGAAGAAATAGACATAGTCCGTATAAAGAATGTCGCCGAGCGCTGCGGTGTTGGAACGCGTAGCAATGTCCGGTGTCGGCTGAACAACAACCGAAGCCACATTCGGCGCGAATACCGACCCGCCGAGAACGACGATCAGTTCAACCGCCAGGATAATCCCGACAAGCGCGCCCACTGGCGCATATTGCAGGGCACCACTCTTCAATTCGGCGAAATCCACATCCAGCATCATCACGACGAAGAGGAAGAGAACTGCCACCGCGCCGACATAAACCACCAGAAGGATCATCGCCAGGAATTCGGCGCCGGTCAGCAGGAAGAGCCCTGCCGCGTTGAAGAAGGCAAGGATAAGGAACAGCACGGAATGCACTGGATTGCGGGCTGCAATCACCATGAAAGCACTGGCGATTGTTATGAAGGCGAAGAGGTAAAAAAACGCCGCCGCTATACCTGTCAGCATGGGTTCCCCCGATTTCCATTCCGGCAGAAACATCTGCCATTTTCAACGAATCGGCCGCTCAACCGGCAACCGATCCTTCTAAATTTCATGCGTCTTAGCGCATGTTCCTGTCCGGTTGAAGCGGCCGGACATGGACACAAGCGCGCAGTCAACTATCAGCGGTAAGGCGCGTCCATGGCGATGTTGCGCGCCAGTTCCCGCTCCCAGCGATCGCCATTGGCGATCAACCGCTCCTTGTCATAATAAAGTTCTTCACGGGTTTCCGTGGCGAACTCGAAATTCGGCCCTTCTACAATCGCGTCGACCGGGCAAGCTTCCTGACAGAACCCGCAATAAATGCACTTCACCATGTCGATGTCGTAGCGCACCGTGCGGCGTGTTCCATCATTGCGGCGCGGACCGGCTTCGATGGTGATAGCCTGTGCCGGGCAAATGGCTTCACACAGCTTGCAGGCGATGCAGCGCTCTTCACCATTTGGATAACGGCGCAAAGCATGCTCACCACGAAAACGCGGGCTGATCGGCCCCTTTTCATAAGGATAGTTTAGCGTTGCCTTTGGCGCGAAGAACTGGCGCATCGACAGAAAGAACGCGTTGACGAACTCCAGCAGGAGCAGCGATTTGGCAGCTTGTGCGAGCGAACTCATGGTGTAAGCCCCGTAATTTTGAGGAAGGCGGCGGTCGCGACAACCATGAACAGCGAGATCGGCAGGAAGACTTTCCAACCAAGGCGCATCAATTGATCGTAGCGGTAGCGCGGAACGAATGCCTTCACCATGGCGAACATGAAGAAGCACATAAAGAGTTTCAGAAGGAACCAGATAACACCGGGTACCCAGTTGAGGAACCACACGTCAACCGGCGGCAGCCATCCGCCAAGGAACATGATGGTCGTCAAAGCACACATCAGGGTGATGGCGACATATTCACCGAGGAAGAACAGCAGAAACGCGGTCGACGAATATTCAATCATATGACCGGCAACGAGTTCCGATTCAGCTTCCACAAGATCGAAAGGCGGACGGTTTGTCTCTGCCAGCGCCGAAATAAAGAAGATGATGAACATCGGGAACAGGCCGAGCCAGTACCAGTCAAGGAACGAGCTTGGCAGGCCGGCCATCGTACCTAGGCCATCCCTTTGCGAATTCACGATATCGGTCAGGTTCAACGAACCAACGCAAAGCAGAACGGTTACGATCACAAAGCCGATGGAGACTTCATAGGAAACCATCTGCGCAGCGGAACGCAGTGCTCCGAGGAAAGGATATTTCGAGTTGGAAGCCCAACCCGCCATGATCACGCCGTACACTTCCAGCGATGAGATGGCCAAAACATAGAGAATACCGACATTGACGTTGGCAACAGCCCAGCCTTCATTAACCGGAATAACCGCCCAGGCGGCCATTGCCAGAACCGACGAAACCAACGGCGCCAGAAGGAAAATACCCTTGTTTGCGCCAGAAGGAATAATTGGTTCCTTCACGACAAATTTGAGAAGATCGGCGAAGGACTGCAACAGACCGAAAGGCCCGACAACGTTTGGACCACGACGCAACTGTACAGCGGCCCAGATCTTGCGATCGGCCAGCAGCAAATAAGCGATGATCAGCAACATCACGACCAGCAGCAGCAGTGATTTTCCGAGGATAATCAGCAGCGGGATGATGTATGTATAGAATATTTCTTCCATGTCAGTCTCTTCCCGCCTACTCGGCTGCCTGCTTGAAGCCGCCCTTGGCAAGCGCAGAACACTCCGCCATTACAGCAGAAGCCCGCGCTATCGGGTTGGTTAGGTAAAAATCAGCTACCGGCGAAACAAAGGCTGTCTTTTCGACCGAACCGGGTGTGTTTGCCAGCTTTGCTACATCGGCATAGGAACCGGATTCGATTGCATCAACCGCAGCGAGATGCGGATACTCCGCATAGAGCTTCGAACGCAAGGCTGCCAGAGAGTCGAATGGCAGTTTTTTACCGAGGACATCCGAGAGGGCACGCAGCACGGCCCAATCTTCCTTGGCATTACCCGGAGCAAAACCGGCGCGATTGGTCATCTGCACGCGGCCTTCCGTGTTGACGTAGGTACCAGACTTTTCGGTATAGGTTGCGCCCGGCAGAATAACGTCTGCATTGTGCGCGCCCTGATCACCATGCGTACCGATATAGATTGTGACGGCGCTGCTCTTGTCTGACCATGGAAGTTCGTCAGCGCCGAGCAGGAACAGCACGTCAAGCGCGCCATTCATTTCGGCAACCTTTTTGCCACCTTCGCCCGGTACGAAACCGATATCGAGCGAACCGACGCGGCTGGCAGCTGTGTGAACAACGCCGAAGCCATTCCATTCATCGCTCAGCGCACCAGTATCTGCAGCAATTTTTGCTGCCAGACCCAGTACCGCAGCACTGTCTGTGCGGTTAAGAGCGCCCTGCCCGATGAGGATCAGCGGGTTCTTTGCCTTCTTCAGTACGCCGTGGAACTTCAATGAACCGGCAGCCAGATCAGCCAATGTTTCAGCGCCAGCACCGAGGTACTCGTATTTGAGGCGCATGTCGGCCTGTTCGCCGATAACCGCAATGGGAATGCCCGCAGCGCGCCAGCGCTTGCGTAGACGTGCATTGAGCAAGGATGCTTCAAAGCGCGGGTTCGAACCGATAATCAGAACCGCATCGGTCTGTTCGATACCGTCGATTGACGGATTGAAAATATACGATGCACGGCCATCAGCTGTGTTCAGAACTGAACCATCCTGACGGGCATCGATATTTGCTGAACCGAGCGACTGCATCAGCAGCTTCAAGGCGTACATTTCTTCAACGGTTGCCAGATCACCGGCAATCGCACCGATTTTCTCACCGCTTGTCTTCGCGACAGCCTCTTGGATCGCGTCAAATGCTTCTGGCCAGCTGGCAGCAACAAGGCGCCCACCCTTGCGAATGTAAGGCCGGTCAAGACGCTGTGTACGCAAGCCGTCCCAGATGAAACGTGTCTTGTCGGAGATCCATTCCTCGTTCACCTGCTCGTTGACGCGCGGCAGAATACGCATCACTTCGCGGCCACGCGTATCAACACGGATCGCAGAGCCAACAGCGTCCATAACATCGATGGATTCGGTCTTGGTCAGTTCCCAAGGGCGCGCCTGAAAAGCGTAAGGCTTGGAGGTCAAAGCGCCGACCGGGCAAAGATCAATAACATTGCCCTGCAATTCCGAAGTCATCGCCTGTTCGAGATATGTGGTGATTTCAGCATCTTCGCCGCGGCCAATCAGGCCAAGTTCGGAAATGCCTGCAACTTCAGTCGTAAAACGAACGCAGCGCGTGCAGTGAATGCAGCGTGTCATGATCGTCTTGACTAATGGTCCGATATATTTGTCTTCAACGGCGCGCTTGTTTTCCTTGTAGCGCGATGAATCAACGCCAAAAGCCATAGCCTGATCCTGCAGATCGCACTCGCCGCCCTGATCGCAGATCGGGCAGTCCAGCGGATGGTTGATCAGCAGAAATTCCATAACGCCTTCGCGGGCCTTCTTGACCATCGGCGTATTGGTGAAAATTTCGGGTGTTTCGCCGTTCGGGCCGGGACGCAGGTCGCGGACACCCATGGCACAGGAAGCGGCAGGCTTAGGTGGTCCACCCTTAACTTCGATCAAGCACATGCGGCAGTTGCCGGCGATCGACAAACGCTCATGGAAACAGAAACGCGGCACTTCCGCACCAGCCGTTTCTGCTGCCTGCAGAAGCGTGTAGTGATCCGGTACCTCGATCTCATTACCGTCGACTTTGATCTTCGCCATCGTCTGTCCAACCTCGCGGAACATTCCGCATTTTCTTCCGGCTGCCTTGAAGGCTGCCAACAATTTCATACCGCCGGTACAACCGGCATGCTCTTTATTTTACTTCGCTTACCAAACGGTTTGCCTGGCCAATCCAGTCATCCCGCGAGATACGCCCGTTCAATTTCAACTGGTCATCGATTTTGGCGGCATCTGCCGCCGACCATCCCGCAATCTGTGCATATGAGAGAATGCCCAAGGAATTCAAAACCTGCGCAAGCTTTGGTCCGACTCCTGAAATCTTCTTCAGATCATCCGCCGCGTTGGAGGCCACGCCACCGGTCAAACCTGCCGCAGTTGCCTCGATTGCCGGATCAGCAAAGACTGGGGCCTTTGTTTCCGCTCCGGCCTTTTCACGAATAACCGTCTTTAAAGCCGCAATATCAGTTGCAGTGTCTGTTTTCGCCGCGGGCTGTACAGGTCCGGTCTTCAGATCAAACGACCCAAGCATGGCACTTGTCCAGATGCCGAACATGCGGGTAGCAATTTCGGTGCTTGCTACAGAAACAGCCGCTGCGACCTCAATTTGAGGCGCCAGCAGATTGGCCGCCGGAATAAGCTGCTTCGGCAAAAATGCCGACCAATCAGATCCCAGTGGTTTGTTTCCGGTGCTGGACATCAATCCTTCAACCTTATTCCGCTGCAACAAGCACGGGACGGCTTGTATCTGCGTTGCGTGAGAACTCATCGATACGGCGTTCAATTTCCGGACGGAAATGACGGATCAGACCTTGAACTGGCCATGCAGCTGCATCGCCCAGTGCGCAAATGGTGTGACCTTCAATCTGCTTCGTCACGTCGAGCAGCATGTCGATTTCGCGCTTCTGAGCGTTACCGGTCACCATGCGTTCCATGACACGCCACATCCAGCCCGTGCCCTCACGGCACGGTGTGCACTGGCCGCAGCTTTCATGCTTGAAAAAGTAAGACAGGCGGGCAATAGCGCGCACAATGTCCGTGGACTTGTCCATGACGATAACGGCAGCAGTACCGAAAGATGATTTGACCGCGCGGAGGCCGTCAAAATCCATCGGGCAATCGATAATATCAGCAGCCGGAACAACCGGGCACGAAGCACCGCCGGGAATAACGGCCAATAGATTGTCCCAGCCGCCGCGAATGCCGCCCGCATGACGCTCAATCAGTTCGCGGAAAGGAATGCCCATCTCTTCTTCGACAGTGCATGGGTTGTTGACGTGGCCGGAAACCATGAAAAGCTTGGTGCCGACATTGTTTGGACGGCCGATACCGGAGAACCACGCAGCACCGCGACGCAAAATGGTCGGCGCAACAGCAATCGACTCGACGTTGTTCACAGTCGTCGGGCAGCCATAAAGACCCATATTGGCAGGGAATGGCGGCTTAAGGCGCGGCTGGCCCTTCTTGCCTTCAAGGCTTTCAAGCAGCGCAGTTTCTTCACCGCAGATGTAAGCTCCGGCACCATGATGAACATAGATGTCGTAGTCCCAGCCGTTCTTGTTGTTCTTGCCAAGAAGTCCTGCGTCGTAGCATTCGTCGATTGCAAGCTGCAGTGCTTCACGCTCACGGATATATTCGCCGCGCACATAGATATAGCAGGTGTGGGCAGCCATGGCGAAACCGGCGATCAGGCAGCCTTCGATCAGCGTGTGCGGATCATGGCGCATGATATCACGATCCTTGCAGGTGCCCGGCTCGGACTCATCGGCATTGATCACGAGATAATGTGGGCGGCCGTCGCTTTCCTTCGGCATGAAGGACCATTTCAGGCCTGTCGGGAAGCCAGCACCACCGCGCCCGCGCAGTCCGGAGGCCTTCATCTCATTGATGATCCAGTCACGGCCCTTGGCTATGATGCCTGCCGTGCCATCCCAATGGCCGCGTGACATCACGCCCTTCAACGACTTGTCGTGAAGGCCATAGATATTATTGAAGATGCGGTCCTTATCAGCAAGCATTTCGCACCGGTCCTACTCTCTTCGTCCATACAGGCAAACGCGCATACCGCATCCGCCATTCCAATTTATCTCGGCTTCTTTCCGAAAACCTTGATGTATTCCGCTTCGCCGCCCTTGGCCAAAGCCTTGGCTTGCTTTACCCAATCGTCGCGCTCGATACGTCCCTTGAAATTCAGGTAATTATCGACCCATTCACGCTCGGCTTTCTTCCATGCTGCAACCTGCGCATAGGTGAATATACCAAGATCATGAAGAATGGTTTCGATCTTCGGGCCAACACCTGCGATCAACTTCAAATCATCAATAGCTGCCGGCTTTTCGATACCGGCCGGGCGGCTTTTGTCGTTCAGCGATACTGCCTTCGCCGGAGCCTTGATCGTCTGCACGGCAGGCTTTTCGCCAAGAGAACCTTCAGCCAATGGCGGATTCTTGATCAGCCGCGCAGCGGCACTGGCCTGTGTTGCTGGCTCCGAAACGGCTTGTTCGGCACCTTTTGGTGCTTTGACCTTGGATGGTGATTTGATAGCCGGGTTCGTTGCATCGTCGCTCGTAACCGGCTTGCTCGCATTGGATGGCGGAACTTGCGCCTTGTCCCCGCCCGACTTGGCACTGCGACCGGATTTTGATGCGGCATTATCATTCAGCGATGTCGGACCGCCCTGCGGAGCCGAGAAATGCCGGTCAATCTGCGGACCTGCAGGCACCGAAGCACCATTGCCTGCTTCGAACGCATCAATGATTTCTTCGAGACGTTCCGGAGTCAAATCCTCATAAGTGTCCTTGAACACCATGACCATTGGGGCATTGACGCAGGCACCAAGGCACTCGACCTCTTCCCACGACAAAGTGCCGGATTCATTAAGATGGAACTGCTCATGATGAATCTTGTGCTGACAGACTTTTTTCAGGTCTTCCGAGCCGCGCAACATGCATGGCGTCGTGCCGCATACCTGAATATGCGCACGTGTCCCGACAGGCTTCAGCTGGAACTGCGTATAGAAAGTCGCTACTTCGAGCACACGGATCATCGGCATGTCGAGCATTTCAGCGACGTGTTCGATGCAAGCCTTGGTAACCCAACCGTCCTGTTCCTGTGCCCGCATCAACAACGGTATGACAGCTGACTGTTCACGGCCCTTGGGGTATTTTTTGATTGCAAGCTTCGCCCAGGCGCTGTTTTCGCGATTAAACGCGAATTGAGCTGGCTGGACGTTATCTTCGGCTAGACGACGGACTGACATTAACGATCAACCTCACCAAATACGATATCGAGCGAGCCGAGAATAGCAGATACGTCGGCTAGCATGTGGCCACGGCAGAGAAAATCCATGGCTTGAAGATGGGCAAATCCTGGTGCACGCAACTTAACGCGGTACGGCTTGTTTGACCCATCGGAAACGAGGAACACGCCGAACTCACCTTTTGGTGCTTCGACTGCAGCATAAACTTCACCGGCAGGCACGTGATAACCTTCAGTGTAAAGCTTGAAGTGGTGGATCAACGCTTCCATGGAACGCTTCATCTCACCGCGCTTCGGCGGAACGATCTTTGCTGATGTATTGGAAACGGGCCCTACCCGCTCCTTGCCCAGCAAGAGTTCAACGCACTGGCGCATGATGCGAACAGACTGGCGCATCTCTTCCATGCGGATCAGATAGCGATCGTAGCAATCGCCATTCTTGCCGATTGGAACATCGAATTCCATTTCCGAATAGCATTCATAGGGCTGCGATTTGCGTAAATCCCAAGCGGCACCGGAACCACGAACCATGACACCGGAGAAACCCCAAGCCCACGCGTCCTCAAGTGTCACAACGCCGATATCGACGTTACGCTGCTTGAAAATGCGGTTTGGCGTGATCAGGTCGTCAAGGTTTTTAACAGTCGTCAGAAACGGATCGCACCACTTGCCGATATCTTCGATCAACTGATCAGGCAGATCCTGATGCACACCGCCCGGACGGAAATAGGCAGCGTGCATGCGCGCGCCACAAGCACGCTCATAGAACACCATCAGCTTTTCGCGCTCTTCAAAGCCCCAGAGCGGCGGCGTCAACGCTCCAACGTCCATAGCCTGTGTCGTCACGTTCAGCAGGTGCGAGAGAATACGGCCGATTTCCGAGAATAGGACGCGGATAAGCTGGCCGCGCTTTGGCACTTCGATCTTCAGCAGGCGCTCAACGGCCAGTGCATAGGCGTGCTCTTGATTCATCGGCGCGACATAGTCGAGGCGATCAAGATACGGCACAGCCTGCAAATAGGTCTTGGCTTCCATCAACTTTTCGGTGCCGCGATGCAGCAGGCCGATATGCGGATCGACGCGTGCTACGACTTCGCCGTCCAATTCGAGCACGAGGCGCAAGACGCCGTGTGCCGCAGGATGCTGCGGGCCGAAGTTGATGTTGAAATTACGAACCTGAGTTTCAGCCATATTTAATTTACCGCTTCCAGATAACGCGATGTGCCATATGCTTGCGCTATAAAAGACCCCATATTCCTGCACTGTGTATCAAAGACGCCATTTCTCAGATCGTCCATCGAGTTCGCCAGTTCACGTTGTGCATGCGGCTTCGCCATTTCTTGCCGCTTCAGAGACAGGATGAAATTATTATATCGACGCTGCTCACCCGCAAGAGATGGCTTGATACGGTAATTTGATGGGCATTTATGAACGATCAGACCCGCCACATAAGAATAAGTGGCATCAACTGCCTCTCGCGGCCCCTTGGACTCGAACTTCTTTGTCGTCATTACACAGCCGGCCAACACCGTCGAAATCGACAATATAGTCAAGACTGTGGAGAAAGTGCTCTGCATGCTCAATTCACCTTGGCCTTCTCATCACCCGGAAGCACATAATCCGTGCCTTCCCAAGGAGACTGGAAGTCGAAGTTGCGGAATTCCTGTCTTAGCTCAACCGGCTCATAGACAACACGCTTCACCTCATCGTCGTAGCGAACCTCGACGAATCCCGTCAGCGGGAAGTCCTTGCGAAGCGGGTGACCCTCAAAGCCGTAGTCCGTGAGAATGCGGCGAAGATCGGGATGGCCGGAGAAGAGCACGCCGTAAAGATCATAGGTCTCACGCTCGTACCAGTCAGCGCCCGGAAATACCGGTGTTGCGGAAGGAACCGGCGTATCTTCGTCAGTTGCCACCTTCACACGAATACGCAGGTTCTGGCGAGGTGACAGCAGGTGATAGACCACATCAAAGCGATGAACACGCGATGGATAATCGACTCCGCTAATATCGATCAGCGAAATGAACTGACACTGCACGTCATCGCGAAGGAACGTCAGTGTCGCAAGTAGCGCATCGGCATTTACTTCGACAGAAAGGTCGCCATAGGCAATCCCAACCGAATTCAACGTCAGGCCGGGCTTTTCCGTCAGGTAGCTTGCCAGTTCGTTCAATGCTTCTTCAAACATCGCGCTCACCTTATCGCTCAATCGTGCCGGTTCGGCGGATTTTCTTCTGCAGCATCAAAACGCCATACAGCAGCGCTTCAGCGGTCGGCGGGCATCCCGGAACATAAATGTCGACGGGGACAACGCGATCACAGCCACGAACAACCGAATACGAATAATGATAGTACCCGCCGCCATTAGCGCACGAACCCATGGAGATGACGTAGCGAGGCTCGGGCATCTGGTCGTAGACCTTGCGCAGCGCCGGAGCCATCTTGTTGGTCAGCGTGCCTGCAACGATCATCACGTCTGACTGACGCGGTGAAGCGCGCGGCGCAAAACCGAAGCGCTCGCCATCGTAGCGAGGCATTGAAGTGTGCATCATTTCAACTGCGCAACATGCGAGACCGAAAGTCATCCACATGAGAGAACCGGTACGTGCCCAGGTTACAAGTGCATCGGCAGAAGTGACTAGAAAGCCTTTGTCGGCCAGCTCATTGTTTATCTCACCGAAGAATGCATCGTCAGAACCGATCAGCTTGCCTGTATTCGGGTCGATAATGCCTTTTGGTTGCGGTGCCACAAGGGTGGTGGTGTCGGTCAATCCCATTCCAGCGCTCCCTTTCTCCACTCATAAATAAAGCCGACCGTAAGGACGCCCAGGAATACCATCATTGACCAGAAGCCGAACCAGCCCACATCACCGAACGATATCGCCCAGGGGAAAAGGAAGGCCACTTCCAGATCGAAAATAATGAAAAGAATGGAGACGAGATAGAAGCGCACATCGAACTTCATGCGGGCGTCGTCAAAAGCATTGAAGCCGCACTCGTATGCCGACAATTTTTCAGGATCGGGCGCGCTGTATGCAACCAGAAACGGCGCAATCAACAGTGCCAGACCGATTACCAGCGCCACACCGATAAAGATAACGATGGGCAGGTAGGAACTTAATAGCTCGTTCATGATCCGTCTTTTTCTGCCTTGTGAACTCAGGCTGACAAGAATGCCATGTCATACACATGACTGCCGATAATGCACGGCAGATCGCGCCGTCTTTTGAAGTTGGCTCGATGGCCGAGGGTTAGCGCGTTAGCGCCATGCACGCAAGTGCAACAATCGTCGCGAAGATATGCGCGACTTATCCTCCACACGGTATTCAGTAATGGAAAAACCATCTGTTTTGGGCATTTTTACCCCCATTTTGCTGGAAAAAGGCCGCAAAAGCCTTTTTAGAATGATATTAATGTAGGTTGGCGGGCAGCACCCTGCGGCATGCCAAATCCCAACTGCGACATTCGGTCCTATAACCGATTTAGGTATAATGGTTGGCGTGCGTAGGCCCATGGCAAAGCCGTTTCGGCTCTGATCCGATTTATGACGATGAGGCATTGGAATGTTCAGACGCCGGCCAATGGTTCAAGACCGAACTGTTGGCCTTCTTCTTCAATCAATTTTGCCTTGTGCGCTTTCCGATCCAGCATGGAAGACCAGATCGCGACAGCCAGCCCGACAAAGGACAACAGAGCGCCCACAAACGGCAGATACTGATAAGGAACGCCCATGGTAAGCGCTGCACCGCCAATCCAGGCACCGGAGGCATTACCGACGTTGAAGGCGCCCTGATTGAGCGTAGCTGCCAGATTTGGCGCTTCATTGGCAGATTCGACGACTCGCATCTGCAATGGTGGGACTATGACAAAGGTCAGAACGCCCCAGAAGAAAACCGTTATAATTGCAGCGGTTGGTAAGCCAGTCACCTCGGCGAAAATGATGTGGGTCAGCGCCAGCGCGATCAACGTACCGATAACGGTTGGCATTAGCTTCCAGTCAGCAAGTTTACCGCCAATTACATTGCCGACAGTCATACCAGCACCAAAAAGCAGCAGAACCCATGTCACGGCTGAAGTGGAAATGCCGGAAACATCAGTCAGGATGGGCTTGATGTAGGTGAATACGGCAAAAAGACTTGCTGATGCCAAGGCCGAAATTGCCATGGCCAGCCAAACCTGAAGCTTACCCAGAACTTTCACCTCGCTGAGGATACCCCCACCCTTCTCTTCGCTTTTCGCAGAGGGAACGAGCGCTATGATGGCTATCACAGCAGCAACGCCAATCGCGACGACCGCGAAAAAGGTGGCACGCCAGCCATAGGCCTCGCCAAGCGCGGTTCCGGCAGGAACGCCAAGAATATTGGCGAGCGTCAGTCCGGCAAACATCAAAGCTATGGCGCTTGCACGTTTGTGGCGCGGAACAAGGTTCGCTGCCACCACCGAGCCGATACCGAAAAACGCCCCGTGTCCAAAGGCCGTCACCACCCGGGCGATCATCAGCATCCAGTAATTGGGAGCGATGGCGCAAAAAAGATTACCAATAACAAACAGCATCGCAAGACCGACAAGAACCGGCTTTCGCGGCAGTGAAGCGGTAGCAATCGCAATGATTGGCGCTCCGATGACTACGCCCAGTGCGTAACCGGTCACCAGAAGCCCGGCGCTCGGAATTGTCACGCTGAGATCGGCAGCCACTTCTGGCAACAATCCCATAATGACGAATTCGGTTGTACCAATGCAAAAAGAGGCAATGGCCAAGGCTAAAATCGGTAAAGGCATAGCGAGCAACCGCGAATGAGAGAAAATAGCATGCTGCCTACACTACAAAAGTTACACAACTGATTTTTGTGCAACGCAGCAATGCATTATCGGTTGATCTGTTGTGCCTGTGGGCAACCAGTAGACCCGATGATCAAATCACGGCGATTCTTATTGTTGGCCGCTTTCGATTGCCTTTAAATCCTCGGCCTGCTGCTGGCGAAGCAAGCGAATCTCGGCCTGTTTGCGGGCGGCTGCCGATGGATCGGCCGACGGGCCCCGCTGGCTGTTCTTTGCCGCTGCAGTCCTGCTGCGCAGATCGTCCTTTTCCTGCGGTGTAAACTGGGTTGTTTCGCCTTTTGGGTCCGGCGTAAAATGCGGATAGGTTCCGGTATTGACCGGACCGGTCATCGGCGAATTCGACATGGGCGCAGGGCTTGTATTGGCGCACGCGCTCAAGCCGACGATCATAACGGCGCCTGCTGAGCAGCGCATGAGCAGTTTGAGCGAGATTTTCATTGTGTGTCCTGACTCAGAAAAACGATATTTATCATGGCTACAATAAATGCACCTTGGAGGGATAGCACCAACTTATGTTATCATGTCAATAATGCTGAGCGGGAGAATTGGCGGGAGGATGCCACTGTATGGACAATCAAGGCGATAAAAGCACAAAGACACCCAATCTGGATCACTATGTGGTCAAGGACCCGGAAGCCTTTGCCCGCAATGTCGCCCATATGATCGAGCAAGCGGGTAAAGCTGCTTCTGCCTGGGTTGAACCGCGCGAAAAAGGTCTGAAACGCGACACGCTCGCCGATCCTGTCACCGATGTTGTCAAAACGCTGTCCAAGGTTTCCGAATATTGGCTTTCTGAGCCAAGCAGAGCGCTTGAAGCCCAGACGAAGCTGTTTGCAAGCTATATGACGATCTGGTCGAACTCTATTCGGCGCATGGGCGGCGAGGACGTTGAAGACGTTGCTACACCGGAAAAGGGTGACAAACGATTCACCGATGAGGATTGGGGGCGTAATGCATTTTTCGACTTTTTGAAGCAGGCCTATCTCGTTACCGCACGCTGGGCTGGCGATCTGGTCGAAAACGCCGAAGGTCTTGATGATCACACGCGCCACAAGGCTTCATTCTATGTGAAACAAATTACCACTGCCGCCTCACCCAGCAATTTTCTTTTGACGAATCCCGAGCTTTACAAGGAAACGGTTGCGAGCAATGGCGAGAATCTCGTTCGCGGCATGAAGATGCTGGCGGAAGATATTGTCGCCGGTGGTGGTGATCTGCGTTTGCGTCAGTCAGACCTGACGAAATTCGCGCTTGGCGAGAATGTTGCGACAACGCCCGGCAAAGTCATAGCCAGAAGCGATGTGGCTGAAATCATTCAATATGAGCCGACCACAAAGGATGTGCTCAAGCGCCCGCTTCTGATCTGCCCGCCTTGGATCAACAAGTTCTACATTCTCGATCTCAACCCCGAAAAATCGTTTATCAAATGGGCGATAGAGCACGGGCATACGGTTTTTGTTATTTCCTGGGTCAATCCCGATCAGCGACATGCCCAGAAAGACTGGGTGGCCTATATCAATGAAGGCCTGCGCTTTGGGTTGGACGCAGTTGAAGCAGCGACCGGCGAGCGGGCCGTCAACGCAATCGGTTATTGCGTCGGCGGAACCTTGCTCAGCGCAGCCTTGGCTTTGTTCGCCAAGGAAGGCGAAGACCGAATCAAGAGCGCAACGCTGTTCACCACTCAGGTGGATTTCACTTATGCCGGGGATTTGAAGGTTTTTGTTGATGAGGATCAGATAAAGGCCTTGGAAAATGCCATGTCAGCAGAGGGCTATCTGGACGGCACACGAATGGCTACAGCATTCAACATGCTACGATCCGGTGATCTGGTCTGGCCATACGTGGTGAACAATTACATGCGCGGACGCGATCCGGTGCCGTTTGACCTTCTCTACTGGAATGCCGATGCAACGCGCATGAGTGCCGCCAATCACTCCTACTACTTGCGCAACTGCTATCTCGATAACAACCTCGTTCAAGGCTTGATGAAGCTGGCTGGTGAAAGCCTTTCACTGGCCGATGTGAAGATCCCGATCTACAATCTGGCGGCTAAAGAAGACCATATCGCTCCTGCGCTGTCGGTATTTACCGGGTGCAAGTATTTTGGCGGCGACGTCACCTATGTTCTTTCCGGTTCTGGTCACATTGCGGGTGTGGTTAATCCACCTGCCAAGAACAAATATCAGTATTGGACTGGGGATGCGCCCGTCGGAACATTCGAATCATGGCTGGAAAAGAGTGGCGAGCACCCTGGCTCCTGGTGGAATCACTGGCATGCCTGGATCGAGAAACACGACAATACGCGGGTCGCCCCACGCATACCGGGCGAAAATAACGTACAGGTTCTGGCAGATGCGCCAGGCACTTATGTGAGAATACGCGTGTAATGATACAGCTTATATTACAAGGTTTTGCTGTAACTTTCGATTAAGGACCGTGGCGAGAAAGTGTCGGATCACGTTTTCGCCTTATTGTGTAGATAGTTCGTATCTTGTGCGAATGGTTAAAAACAATTAATTATTGTCGCTCTCTGCCGGTGTATTTGCGCCTCAATAGAACTTCGTGGGCTTAATGCTCTTATAAAACGGGCCGGATTGAATTATCGAATCGTGCCGGACGTCCAGACGGGGGAATCGTTGAAAACACTGCCGCGTTCAGTTTCAGCCTTACGGGCAAGTACAGTCGTATGCGTTATTGGTCTTGTGGCTCTTGCCGCAACTTCATGCACGTCTACTGGCACAAACCCGGGCGTTACTTCGGCACTCGCAGTTGCTCCGACAGATACATCAGCAGGCGATACACAAACCTCCCTGCCATCCGGCGGCAATGCACAAGTTACACCCGAAGCGCTTGCCTTGGCGGGTTCGACTGAAACAAACGCCCTTCAAGCAATCAATGGTGCAGCCAAGCCCGCCGAGGGCAAAGCTGAACTGGCCAAGGCTGATGCCAAAGCCGAAGCCCAAGGGTCGACAGAAACAAAGACCGAAGAAGTACAGGTGGCAAGCGCAGCAACTGTCGTTGCCCAGCCTCCCGTAAGAACTTCTCTTTTCGGTAGTATGGCCAAAAAAGCTGATCCTGCGCCTACCCCGGCAGTTGAAGCACCGGAAGCTGCCGATACGGCAAAACCAGAGGCCAAGGCTGCTCCAGACACTGCTGCTGCGGAAGCTCCGCCTCCGGAAGAAACAAAAACGGCAGCGGCACCCCAGAAAAACAATGGCGCGCTGCTGCGTCTCTTCTCGAATAACCGCTCAAAGCCTGCCGGTCAGCGGCTTGTCGCGGTCATCGAGCCAAAATCGAAGCCGACTGCTTCAGGATCATCTGAAGGTGACCTTCCCTCAGCTGATTCCTTTGCCGGCAGAACTGAGCATCTCGCATCTCTTCCGGGTGTCCGGCCAAATGCCGGCATCCAGATCATGCAACGCGACAGCCTCTATGAGGATGATGACATCGAGGCAGCGGGTGCTCCAGTGATTCTGGCCTCAGCTGCGGGGCTTGCGCGTCTTGCACCCAATGGCCTGAAAGTTCAGCGCGAAAGTGTCGATGTTGCGTGCCTGAAACCTCAATTGGTTGGCATCCTCAAGCTGATCGAGCGGAAATACGGCAAATCTGTCATCGTTACCTCGGGCTATCGCAGCCCTCCCTATAACCGCAAGGTGAATGGTGCGAAGGCGTCACTGCATATGTCCTGTGCAGCGGCTGATATTCAGGTTCCCGGGATCAGCAAATGGGAATTGGCCAATTATGCGCGTGCCATGACTGGCCGTGGCGGTGTCGGCACCTACTGCCACACCGAATCAGTTCATGTGGATATCGGCCCGCGTCGTGATTGGAACTGGCGCTGCTCACGTGGCAAAGGCTGATTAAAACCCTGTTGCTGTTCGTGGATTAATGCGTTCGCACAACCGCTCATTGAACTAAATTTGCACAAATTGAACTTTTTCTAAAAAAGAATGCATTATGGGGTTGCGGCGGAAATACTGTTTCACTATAAGCCGCTTCACCGGAGGCGCCCATCGTCTAGCGGTTAGGACGGCGCCCTTTCACGGCGCAAACAGGGGTTCGATTCCCCTTGGGCGTACCAGTCTTTCTCAATGAAAATCAGCGACTTGTCAGGCAATGTTAATTGCCTATGCGATTGCGCACGTGAAAACGGCCAGCTCTGGATGAGCCGGCCGTACGTGGATTTCGCGTAAATTAATTGGCTGGCGCAGGCTGTGCGGGTGCAGGTTGCGCTGGTGCTGGCTCTGCCGGGGCTGGTGCTGCTGCCGGTGGTGTTGTGGGCTCAGTGGTCGTTGCAGGCGGTGTGCTTGTGCCCTCCGCAGGCTTGTTATCGCAGGCTGCAAGGGAGAAAGCCGCAACTGCCATGAGGGGCAGGAAAATCTTGTATTTCATGAAAGTCCTCCTAACGTTTGTCCCTCCGCACAGCATGTGACACTCGGAAGAATTAGAACAGCCCGGTTTTTTCAAGCTTTGTCACGACATGTTAGACAAAGTTATGAGGCTGAAATGATGAGCTGACATATCATGAATCGTCACCACGATTCCGATCGTGATGACAGGACTCGGTATTTACCTCCAACGAGTCCGATTCTCCCACCCCAGAGCAAACTTGCCTGCCTTTCCCAAGGCAGGTTTTTTGTGGGTGGCACGCCTTCGAACAAACTTCATTGGAACATATTGTCGGCCTGTTCTCCGCTACGATGGGGGCATGCAGGAAATCACGACGATGAACAATAATACGAAGACTACATTGAAGTTTCTCGCGGCCGGACTGGTTGCAGCCGCAATGGTTATGATGGCCGATACAACGCTTGCAGACGTTGTTAACGCGGTCCTGTCAGGAAACTGATTTAACTCATCGATTTTACGGACAGGTTGAGCTAAGCCTGCGCAATGATTTTTGCTTCTCCGCTCATCACCGGCACATTGGTACAGCGCTACAAACGCTTTCTGGCAGATGTTATTCTCGACGACGGCAATGCCATTACCAGTTCCGTGCCCAACACCGGGTCCATGCTGGGTCTGACTGACCCCGGCATAAAGGTTTGGCTGTCATACAGTAACGATCTCAAGCGGAAATATCCTCACACGCTGCAACTCGTAGAGGTCGGTGGGCATATCGTTGGCATCAATACGGGGCTGCCCAACCGGATCGCCGAAGAAGCGATTCTGGCAGGATTGATTCCACCGCTTGCCGGATACACGACGCTGAAGCGCGAGCAACGTTATGGTGCAAATTCGCGCATAGATATCCTGCTGAGCGATGAGGGCCGCCCCAGCGCCTTCGTCGAGGTCAAGAATGTACATTTCTCGCGCAAGCCCGGCTTGGCGGAATTTCCGGATTCTCCAACTGCTCGTGGCGCAAAACATCTGGACGAACTTGGCAACATGGTGGAAATTGGTCACCGCGGCGTAATGCTCTATGTCATCCAGCGGGGAGATTGCGATAATTTGAAGATATGCGGCGATCTTGACCCAGTTTATGCAGCGGCATTTCAGCGTGCCATGCGGCGCGGGGTTGAAGCTTACGCTGTAAAATGCCACATCACGCCTTCAGGTATTGCGGCGGTAAGAACAATGCCTATCATCGATTAACGTCAACCGGTCAGTTCAATGGTCAGCTATCTAGACGCACAGAGCGCGCCCCTGAAGAATACGGGGCAAATCCGCCTTCATGGTCCTGAGGGCTTTGAGGCCATGCGCAAGGCTTGCCAGTTGACGGCACGCTGCCTGGATGAGCTAGCTTCGATTGTAGCGCCCGGCGTTGCGACCAACACGATTGATCGCTTTGTCTTCGAGTTCGGTGCCGATCAGGGCGCCCTGCCCGCAACGTTGAATTATCGTGGCTATACCAAATCCAGCTGTACCTCGATCAATCATGTCGTCTGTCATGGTATTCCTGACGACAAACTGCTGCGCGAGGGCGATATCGTCAATATTGATGTCACTTACATTGTCGATGGCTGGCACGGCGATTCCAGCCGCATGTACCCTGTTGGCGAAATCAAGCGTGCCGCAGAACGTCTGATGGAAGTAACGCATGAAAGCCTGATGCGCGGCATAGCAGCCGTTCGTCCCGGCGCCCGCACAGGTGCCATCGGTGCTGCAATCCAGACTTACGCTGAAGCTGAACGTTGTTCCGTCGTGCGAGACTTCTGTGGTCATGGCGTGGGGCAATTGTTCCATGATGCGCCAAATATCCTGCATTATGGCACACCAAACGAAGGCGTGGAGTTGCGGGAAGGCATGATTTTCACCATCGAACCCATGATCAATCTCGGTCGCCCTCATGTGAAGGTACTTGCTGATGGCTGGACGGCTGTCACCCGGGACCGCTCGCTGACAGCTCAATATGAGCACACTGTGGGTGTTACCAAAGATGGTTGCGAAGTTTTCACCGTTTCTCCTGCCGGGCTCTTTGCGCCTGGTTTAAAACTCGGATAACGCCGTATGAATGAAGAAAAGCCCAACCTGCCTTTCTTCTTCAACGAAACCTCCTCAAAACTCTCCTCAGAACAACCTGCCGTTGATGCAGGCAAGCCTTCACTCAACGTGCAGCTACAGCCGCCAGAGGCCGAACCGGTGCCGCACTATCTGGGTCATCGCGAACGCATGAAAGAGCGTTTCCAGAATATCGGTCATGTTGGCTTTGCCGATTATGAAATGCTGGAAATGCTGCTCTATAAATCGATCAGGCAGGGCGACACGAAACCGCTGGCAAAGGCGTTGATTGCGCGCTTTGGCTCACTGGCCGAGGTTCTTGGAGCACCCGAGCACCTTATTCGCGAGGTGAAAGGTTGTGGTCCGACAATAGCTTTCGATCTGAAATTCACCTCTGCCATCACTCACCGCATGATCCGAAGCGAAATTCGGGAGAAAATCGTTCTAAGCTCGTGGGCAAAAGTCATGGATTACTGCGTCGCAGCAATGGCGTACGAATCTCGCGAGCAGTTTCGAATTCTATTTCTCGACAAGAAGAACGCGCTTATCGCGGATGAGGTACAGCAGATTGGGACTGTCGATCATACACCTGTCTATCCGCGCGAAGTCATTGCCCGTGCGTTGCAGCTGTCAGCCAGTGCAATTATCCTCGCCCATAACCACCCCACTACCCCCTTTTCGATCCCGCTGGATCACGCTCAATACCGCTGAAACACCAGTATCTTAGGCGCCTTTTGTAGGTTGCGTACAGGGGGCGGTTATGGCAAATTGGGGGCGGTTGAAGGGGTAGAATACGGCTTTCCGCTCCCAGCAAACGATCCCCGTTTCTCCTCGACCGATCCCAGTTGCGGAAGAGGAGGAAGTGCAATGCCAAGCCTGACCGACACCGCCATCCGACATGCGCTGAAGCGGGTCGAGATGAGTCAGAAGCAAGAAAACCTCGCCGATGGCGAAGGCCGTGGCACGGGACGTCTCGTCCTTGTCCTCAAGCCCATGCCGAAGCGCGTGACGGCCGACTGGATGGCGCAGCAGTGGCGCGACGGAAAGCGCACCAAGAAGAAGCTCGGCGCCTATCCGTCAATGACCCTCGGCCAGGCCCGCGAAATCTTCAAACGCGACTTCGCCGACGTCATCCAAAAAGGTCGCAGCATAAAGATCGCGACCGACACGCGCCCCGGCACCGTCGCCGATCTTTTCGAGGGTTACGTCGCATCGCTGAAGGCCGCGAACAAACCTTCCTGGAAGGAAACCGAAAAGGGTCTGAACAAGATTGCCGATACGCTCGGGCGCAACCGTCTCGCCCGCGAGATCGAGTCCGAGGAAATCATCGAACTGATCCGCCCGATCTATGACCGCGGCGCCAAGTCGATGGCCGATCACGTACGATCCTATATCCACGCCGCGTTTAGCTGGGGCATGAAGTCCGACAACGATTATCGCCAGCAATCCGCTCGGCGCTTCCGCATCCCGTTCAATCCAGCAGCAGGCATCCCGACCGAGCCCAAGGTCCAAGGCACGCGCTGGCTCGATGAGGACGAGTGGGTCCAGCTCTATCGCTGGTTGGAGTGCCCCGATACGCCTGTCCATCCTCCCTATACCCGTGCGGTCCGAATCCTCATGCTGACTGGTCAGCGGGTCGAGGAGATCGCGAACCTTCATATCGATCAATGGGACGCTAAGGAGAAGATTATCGACTGGTCCAAAACGAAGAACGATCAGCCCCATGCCGTTCCGGTGTCAGATCTGGCCGCAGAGCTAATCTCATCAATCAACGTCAATGAGTACGGCTGGTTCTTCCCGTCGGCCAAGGATCCCTCCAAGCCCGTCAGCCATGGCACGCTCTATTCGTTCATGTGGCGCCAGCGGGATCGTGGCGTGATTCCCTACGTGACGAACCGCGATCTGCGTCGAACCTTCAAGACACTCGCCGGCAAGGCAGGCGTGCCCAAGGAGATCCGCGACCGCCTGCAGAACCACGCCTTGCAGGACGTCAGTTCAAAGCACTACGACCGCTGGAACTACATGGTGGAGAAACGTGCCGGAATGGCGAAATGGGACAAATTCGTTCGCGCCATGCTTGCGAAGAAGCGCATGAAGGCGGCGGCATGAGCCACCGGCCTCTCCTTCTTGCCGGCATGCTTGTTTTCCTCTGCCCCGTCCTCCCCGCCTATGCGGATCCGTGCAAGGCACCTCTGCCAGCCCAAGCTGGCGTGCAGTTCTCTGGCACGGTTCGCTATGTCGGTGATGGCGACAGCCTTTGCGTAGGCAAGACGACCGACCCCAACGCCTGGATCGAGGTCAGGCTTGCCGACTTCAACGCCCCCGAGCTCCACGAAGACGGCGGGGCTCAAGGAAAGGTCGCGCTAGAACGCATTGCGCTTCACCGTGAGGTGACATGCGCGACGGAGCGCGGCCGCAGCAGGCGCGTGATCTCATTCGACCGCGTCATTGCCCGCTGCCGTGTCGGCTCTCAGCCCATTGGTGACATGCTGCGCCAAGCCGGAGCGCCGGAGGGCGGCAACTAACGCCGGCCTCCACCCTTGACTTAACATAGCCTGGAAGCTATATGGATTGGGACGTCAGACTGCATGATGCCTTTCAGGCAGAGTTTCAGGCTTTCGCGAACGAGGTGCAGATCGAAATGCTCGCCCTCGCAAAGCTGTTGGCCGAATTCGGGCCGCAACTTGGTCGACCTTACGTCGATACGCTGAAGGGCTCGAAGCACGCCAACATGAAGGAAATGCGCTTTTTCAGCGGCCGATGGCGAGTGGCGAACTGCCTTTGCCTTCGACCCAGAGCGAAACGCAATCCTGCTTGTTGCAGGCGATAAGTCGGGCGGCAGTCAGAAGCGCTTCTACAAGCAGCTTATCGTAAAGGCGGACAAGCGGTTTTCCGACCACCTGGAAAACCTGAAGTCCGTAAAGGAGGGATAGCGCGATGGGACGCAGCATCACGGACGTCATCGCTTCGCTGCCCCGCGACCGGCAGGAGCAAGTCGAGGTCCGCTACCAGGAGCTTCGGCAGGAGGTCGAGGGTCTGCGCGAGCTGCGGCAGATCGCGGGGAAGGCGCAGGAAGATGTCGCCGGCGCCTTGAACATCAAACAGCCCTCGGTCTCGAAGATCGAAAAGCAGGCCGACATGTATCTGTCGACACTGCGCAGCTATGTCGAAGCGATCGGCGGCAAGCTTGAACTCACCGTGAAGCTGCCGTCGCATCCGCCCCTCAAGCTTCACAGCCTGGGCGACGTGATGTCATCGAGCAGTCCCACGCGCGCTCCCTCCCGCGTGCG
This sequence comes from Phyllobacterium sp. YR531, assembly GCF_000282595.1. Classification (GTDB taxonomy): domain Bacteria; phylum Pseudomonadota; class Alphaproteobacteria; order Rhizobiales; family Rhizobiaceae; genus Phyllobacterium. Next base: position 129,934 of record NZ_AKIZ01000018.1, on the reverse strand, counting down.
AAAAGCGGCCAGAGCCCGGCCCTGATGCTTCAGTTCGACGGCAACTGGCGGTTCGACAGTCCCGGCGCGATAGAGCCTGCCGTACAAGAAGGCTTTCGCGACCTGATCAACCGCATCAGCGGACAAGGGCTTCGGAAGGCCATTCTGGAACATTTCAAGGCGCGGTTCTGTGCGGCCGCCAGCGCCGAGTATTGGCCGAGCACCAACGAGCGGTTCGCCTCCGAAGATCTCGACCGAGATATGGCGCGCGCCGGTGAGAACGCTCCGGTCTTCATCGAAGCGTTCTGGGACGCATGCCAGGAACTCTGGGCTCGCAATCCGGCGATGGTGATACCGGAAGCCGGGAGGATCAATCGCATCCTCGCCGACGCCAACGCCGGCTATCAGCTCAATCCTCCGATGCTGGTCGCCACCCGCGTTCACATTCCGATCACCGTTCCTGACGCGCCCCCGTCGCTCGATGTCCAGGCGCGAGCCCTCATCCACGAGTCCCTCGACGCTTCTCAGCGGTTCCTGAGCGAGGGCAATGGCCGTCAGGGGGTCCAGGAAGTGCTCTGGCTGCTGGAAACCATCGCAACCGCCTTTAGAGGCCTCGACGTTGCCGATGGAAGCATCCAGGGCCGCTACTTCAACAAGATCATCCTCGAATTGCGCCAGCGCGGCCGAGGGCACCAAGAGCAGATCCTGAACTGGATGATGACGCTCCATGGATACCTGTCGTCGCCCACTGGCGGCGGGGTGCGTCATGGCGTCGATCTCAAAGAGGGCCTCGCTCTCGGCATCGACGAGGCCCGTCTTTATTGCAACCTCATCCGCAGCTACCTGACGTTTCTGATCGCGGAGCACGAACGCGTCAGCCGAGGCGTAGTGTAAAACTCAAGAGAGACAATCGTGACCCGCATTTTCGACTTCGATGGACCAAACCTTGATCGTGGCTTCGTCAACCTCAGGACGGCTGACCATCCAGTCGAGAGGGAATTGCACGACCTCATCGAGCGAATGTGGGAGCGCTACGAGCCGTATGCCGATCCGGATTTCCGCCATGGCTTTGCGCGCGACGTCGACGGCCGTTTCTGGGAAATGTATCTTGGCTGCACCCTCCTCGACGCCGGCCGCAGTCTGCTGCCGGCTTCCGAACGCCTGCGCGAGGGCGGTCAACCCGACCTCTGTGTTCTGACGGACGAAGGCCGAATCTGGATCGAAGCCATCGCGCCGGACGAAGGCGACCCCGGCCCGGATCAGGTTGTCCGGCCTGTGCCGATGAACGAGGGCGGCGGCCTCAGCGCCGCACCAATCCGTCAGGCGCAACTTCGGACCACCAGCGCCTTCTGGACCAAATTCCAAAGAGTTCAGGACTACCTGCGAGAAGGTGTCATCGGCGAGAATGACGTTCGCATCATCGCGATCAGCGCGAGCCGGTTTGGGGTCTATGTCTCCGAGCGCCCACCGCTGATCATGTCGTCCCTGTTCCCGATCGGCGGCGCCTACATCACCATCGACCGCGAGACGGACGAAGTGGTGGATCAAGGTTTTCACGCCGCGCCGGAGATCCCGCGTCAAGGCGGGCCGATCCCGCGCACCGCCTTCCTCGATCCGGCTTTTGCCGATGTCTCCGGCGTTCTGTGGTCTCGCGTCAGCCTGGGCAATCTGTCCCGCGGAACCAGGCCGCTGACCTATGTCCACAATCCTCTCGCTAGGCATCCATTGCCGGTCCACTGGGGTGTCTGGGACCGAGAATTCGTGACCGTCGTTGATGGCGAGGATTGGGAAGCGACCGACATCCTCGCACCGCAGCCAGAAATCGAACCATCGGCGGCCGAATGAGCGCGACGCCGATCGACGTATGGAACATCGGGACGGCCTTCCTTGCTAATTCAGTGCCTTGAGCGCCGATGGCTAAGACACTCAACGAGGAAGCCATCGAACGCCACCAGGAGGCGCTGATCCAACCAGCTGCCACCCTGTATGCCGTCCAGAAGGTTTTTGGAGAACAGGCCAAGGCCAAGTCGATGGCCGCATATGGTCGGCTGATCGATGCCCACATGATCGTGACCGGCGTCCTCGCAAGCGGCATCTTGCGGATCAATGGCGCCGTAGTTGAAGGCGATCAGACTGCCTTCGAGCGCGATGCGCTGTTTGCTGCCTTCATCATCGGCCTTGAGCCCTGTGAGCGCGCCATCGCCGAGGCCCGCTATCTACAGGCCCACGCGCTGCTGCGCCAGGAGCTCGAGATCCTCGCCCAGCTCAAGGCGGTCGGTGCAAACCGGCGAAAGCCCAGCGGCTCCCCGAATGTCAGCCCTCGAGCAATCGCTCCGCCGTCTCTATGGAGACCTTTCTGCGGCTGCCCATGCGTCCCGGCACGACATCGTCCAAAGCGCGACCGCGTGGGACGGTGAACTGGACGGCCTGCCCGGCCCGACAAACATGACCCGCTATTTCCCGGAGACCGACGAAGGGCTCGCAAGGCGATCCTACGCCCTCCACATTTACATGATCATCCGCCTCGTTGAGGAATTGAGCGTTGATCTTAGCGCTCGTCATAAATCAGCAGCGTTTACCGACGCGGAAAACGAGGCGCTGAAGCTTGCAATAGACTTGATGGCGGCAGAAGGAATGCTTGAAATCGTCACTGACGCCAATTCGAACAGCAATACTGATATTTAGTGGATTGCCGCGTCGTCCGATCGCTGGTCCGACGCATAACGATCAATACGCTTGGGGGAGCAAATGCCAGCTACTGCATTTTCCGTGAGGTTCGAGCGCGAACTCGATGTCGACCAACTCGCGATCCTGATGACCGGCACACAGCCGACGCAAGACCGCGACGGAGCCGAACTTCTCAGCATGTTCGGCGATGCGATCCGCGCAGACGTTCAATGCTCATCCTGCGGTAAATTCGGCGCTCACATCGTACGGCCCGCAAAGTCGCGAGCATCCAAGGCAGTCCTCCGGCAAGCCCACTTCAGGTTTGTCGATCCGAATGGCGGCGACGCCCACCATCCATTCTGCGAATTCCACGGGAACGACGAAACTCGTTCGACCCAAGATAGCCTCCTCGACTTCGGATCGGAAAAAAGCGCTGAAACAAGAGCCATACGGCTCCTGGTATGCAAGGGCATCGAGCAAGGCATATTTGACCAACGTCGTATCCGGGGCATGCGGCAGTGGTTCTTCGATCTCAAATCCGCCACCCGCTTCACGGTATCGATGCCGTTGGAGGCTATCTCTTGGGCCCATGCACTTCAGCGCCATCCCCACCATCAGCGCTGGCAGTTCCACCCATCCCAGGCGGAGATGCCCGCCTTCGACTGGAAAGCCGCCGCAAAAAAGCAGTTCACCGAAGAGCATTTTCATCTGTTCGAACTGGTGAAGGGCGGATTGCTACCGTTCGAGGACGCGACGTGGCGGCAAGCGAGCGAACTCGCTCAGAAAAATCATGGGCGCGAGGTGTTCGACGTCACCAAGCTCCAGCCCTACTACGAGGCCGCGATCTCGCTTTGCATCTTCGTCGCCGCGAATGGAGGCATCGATTTCGGCAAGCGGCAGCCTGAAATCTATCGATGGAAAGGCGCGCCAACGGCATTGCTTGCACTATGCGCGCTAGTGCTATTCGTCTCGGATTGGGACATGAACGCTGCGATCGCAGCGTTCGCCAAGCTGTTGTCCGCGCCGGAACCCAGCGACGTCGCACTCGGCAACGTCATCGGACTCAACCCCTTTCATGAGTACGGCGCGTGGCGCCTCGTTATCGCCTCCGGCGAGGTCGCCGCCAAAAGCCCGAATGGACTGGATTACAACGCCCGGCTCGCCGCCACCGAGGCTGCAATGCGCGAGCAGCATCGTCAGTGGAAGGAACACCAGCCCTAGGGTCGGCTCAGAAACGTCGAAGCCGACGGAACCGCTCAGGCGATTAGTTCTATCTCGCCAGGCTCAAACCACTCCTGCCGAATCATCGCGTCGCGCGCCAGCGTCGGATCAGCAGTATAGTAAACAACGGCAAGGCTTTGCTCGGCTCGGCTGCAGGTCACATAAAATAGTCGTCGCGTCCGATCGATGGTCGTCTCCTTCCCGGCCGCTTCATTCTCAAGATCGGTCTTACTCTTCGCCTTCGTCTCGAAAAGCTTGTCATAGGCGAACATGAAACCGCGGGCTTCATCGTCGCTAACGACAACCATTACCCTTGGAAATTCCAGCCCTTTTACCCCCTGGTGCGTGTCGAACTGCGAGACGCCACGAACGTAGCGATCATATCGCTCGATCTGGTCGAAGGGCGCCTCAAGTGCCAACCGCCAACCGCCCAACTCGCTTTTGACATCGACTTCCTCTTCCTGGTCGCCGGCATCGCCGTCTGCGTCAATCTCGCCGTCCGCGACGACAGCATCGGCGGCGGAAAACGGAACCAGCACCTCGGGAATCGTGAAGAGGTTAGTTTCGGCGACATAGCGCAAAACCGAGCGCGCAGTCGGCTTCTCATCCTTGTTCACCAGGGCCAGCAGGCCATCACAGGCAGCCTTGACCTTGCTGAGAATGTCGACCTGCTTCTCGCCGGCAGCTTCAAGCGCTTTACGATCGAGGAGCGGAGACGTGCGCCGAACGACTGCGGCGACGGCAAATCGATCGCCCGCGCGCAGGGCCGCGACCAGCGGCAATATCTCGCGGGTGAAAAGTCCGATGCCCGCGCCCGTCCCTTGCAGGAAGCTCGTGCGGATGCGCTCGACCGCGTAGAGAGGCTCGAAGAATTGTTCGAAGCCAAACCGGCGCGCGGACATCAGGTGCTCCAGCGCCAGCGTCTTGACCGCTTCGGCTCCGTCCGCCCAACTCGGATCGCCCGTGAGCTCCGCCATTCGTGCAGCGACGGTAGCCTCGGCCGCACTCTTGTCGGCTATCGCCTGCGAGACGACGAACAGCCGAACAACGCCCTCTCCAGCATCGCTGCGTGGCTCCTGTTCCTCGCCATCCTCATCCCGTCTAATTTTATTGATGAGCGTGATGACCCGCGTGGGGCAACGATGGTTCATCCGCTTCCGCGGCCTGGCCCAGGCCTGCGGGATCGCCTCCGCTAAACGCTCCTTACCGTCGGCGTAGATGCGCTGCATTGTGTCGCCGAAAAGCCCCAGGCAAAAGGCCTCGTGGTATCCCGCCTCGACACTGAGCAGCGCGTCCATGAGCCTCCGGCTTGTATCCTGGCTCTCGTCGATCAGCAGGATTGGGAAACGGGTCACTAGCAGCCGGCGCAAACCAGGCTTTGCGCTGAGAAAATCGGCGGTCATGGCGATGACCTCTGCGTGGCTCAGAGAGTCCCGCGTGCGGTTGTCGCCCGTGGGGCTGTAAACGAATCGCGTAATTTCGGCGAGGTTCTCGCGGCGACGCCGCTTGCTTTCTATCGAGCGAGCGCGGTCCGACGCGGCTTTGCTGTTTGCCCGACCCTTCGCCTGTGCTTCCTCCAGCTCGGCTATATCCGCAAGGAGCCGGGTCGACAGCCACCCCCGAATATCACCGTCGTAGCCGGCAATCAGAGACCACGCGAACGCGTGAATGGTCGACACCTCTACGCGAGGATCGAACTCGAGCCGTTGCTTGATCTCGTCGCAGGCGGCGTTGGTGTAGGTAATCACCCCGATCTTCTGACCAGATAGCGACAACCGCCTGCCCTGCTCCTTACACACCGTCCGGATCGCCTCAACGAGCGACCGGGTCTTGCCTGATCCGGCGCCGGCGTAGAGAAAGAAGCTCCTTGGCTTCTCAATGTTCAAGCAGGCGAGGATCGTTTCGTCGGCTTCGGAATCAAATTTGTCGTCAACCGCGCTCATGCGTCGACCCCTTCGATTTCGGCGCCGACATCCTCTGCGACCGGCGGGTTAACCTCGACTTCCTCCGGGGGCGGCTCCTCCTTAACCAGGGGCAGAATCTCAACCTGCTTTTTCTTGAGCTGCGCGAGTAGCCACTCGAGTCCCTCGGCGATGTAGCGCGGCACGACGATGGTGTCGAAGTTCTCAACCTCCATCACGTCAAGCGCAAACTCGGCCTTCTTGCCGTTCTTGAGAGCGAGGTACATCTTCTCGCCGATCGCGGCCGCCCCGCCACTATCCACGATCGCATCGCGAAACTTGCGGACCAGGCCGGTCCCATCCAGTTCGGAAAAGAGGGTGAGGTTCTCGAACGCCAACGCGTCCTCAAACGTATACGGATATGCGACCTCCGGCCCCACAAAACCCGGGGACGTCACGCCCAACGGGGTCTGATACGCGGCCCGCACGGCAAAGAGCGGGTCGTCGTCTTCATACAGCGTCTTCGTCCCGCCATCAGCTCGCATCAGCTCATCGACGTCGTCGAGCTTTGGCACCCATGTCTTCAGCGTCGCATTATTGGTTTTTTGACCAGCGCCTTTCGCGGGTTGGACAGAGGCGCCACCCGTTCCATCCAGCGTATCCAGGTCAGTGATGATGAGGGTCAGCAAACCGAGGTGATCAATCAAGGGCTTGAGACGGTGCGCGTGGCTTCCTCCGATCTCAAGCAAGGTGATGTAGCACTGGTTGAGCTCGTCATAGTGCGCTCGGATGAAGTTAGGTACGAGCATCCGCTCTGCCGGTCCTTCGACCAAGATCGCCGCATCGGCGAAAAATAGATCAGCGTGTTGAGCTCTGAGATAGCGGGTGACGAAACGCTCGGTTTCGCTTCCAGGACCGAAGACCTCCGACAGGTTGATCACTGTCGAGACAGGTACGTTTGCCGCCATGCCCGCCGGCAGTCGCCGGAAATAGCGCAGGCACGAGAACGACGTCTCATGCGCGACATGGCTGGAGTGGGTACTGACCACGAGTTGGGTGCGTAGCTTCTTGTTTTCGCCGAGATCGTCATGGGCGCGCAACACCGCATAAGCTTTCTTGATGAAGACCTGCTGCACCTGAGCGTGAAGATGCGCCTCCGGCTCTTCGACGAGCACCAAATGGAGCGGCTCTGTCGTGGTGACCGTCGCACCGGTCGAAGCCTTCCCCACCCGCATCCAAGCGTCGCGAAAGCTCATCAAACGGAATATCATCGAGATCAGGTTTTGATAGCCGAGACCGTTATTCGCCTCGGGCAATCGCAACACCGGTGTCATCGCACCGTCGCCGGCGATCACGTCCACCTCGAAGCTGATCGCCGCGTTGTGGTTGAGACCGTCGATCGCCTTCAAGCGTGTGGAGACACGAGGGCGCGGGTCGGTCACGCCAGGGTATCCCATACCCTCGACCTCTGTGAACGCGGCCTTGAAGCTCTCGGTCAGCCGCTTGTCGAAGGCGTCTTGCGCGGCTTCGATCGCTTGTAACGCGCCAAGATCCTTCGGATCGGGGCCCTTCGTGGGATCGAGGTGTTTGGCATAATAGCTTCTTAGCTGGTCTGACAGTCGGCTGCCCGTCGCCGCCGCGGGGGCATTGTCGTCTTCAACAGCTTGCTGCTCTTCACCGAATCCCCGCTGCGCGGGGATGTCGTGGACGCGAATCAGGCCGCCCAACGGGTCGCCGTCGATCGGCCGCGAACCGCCCGATAGGACCTGCGGCCGCGCCAGCGACTTGGCGGGAGTAACGAGCTGACCAGGATCCAACGAGTAGGCCCGTATGGTGAAGTGCGTCGACAAACGCTTGCTGAGAAAATCGACGAGATTTTCCGGCCAGATCGTCAGCTTAGGCGGTATAGCCGGCGGATCAGCTTCAGGGTTCTCCGCTGCAGTGGCGGCGATTGCCGCCGCCCTCATCGTCTCTGCGTCGCTGACGGCGCCCATGAACTCCTTATACAGGAGTGCGAGCTCCTTCGGCTCGTAGCGCAGCCGGACACCCAACCTTCCGCCTTCCCAGTCCAGTGTCGGGATAAGATCGCGCACGTGATGCATCTCTCCTGTCTCGACATGCAGCCATAGGTCCAGCGTTGGCAACGCGCTGATCCATGGATCAACGACGAGGTCGACGACCTCCTCAGCGTTGCGCGCAGCTATCCAGCTTTCCCCCAACGCAACGATTGTGGGCCAATGACACAGGGTGAAATCGTGCATCTCGAATGGGCACCGGCGGGGCGACAGGAAACGCCGAAGGGCGAGCATCGCTGAGGTCTTGCCACTATTGTTCGCGCCGACGAACAGGGTAGTCGTACTCGAAAGATCGACCCGCGTGCACAAAAGCTTCCTGAAATTGGCGATCTCCAAAAATTCGATATGCACTCGACTTCCCCCCGCCCTTCTATAGGACACCTCCAGCATTGAGCTGCGCTACATGCCGTTTCTCGAAATATGCATTTGTTTGTTCCATCGCGCGCGGCTTCGGACGTGGAACAGGGCGCGGATACTTCCCGCGCCCTGCTCCCGTTACGCGCGGCGGACTGGCGCCGCCGACGACCCCTTGTTGATCTCGATCGAGCGATCACAATCGCCTTCGGCGACATATGCCTCGCTCGACATCGAGATGATGCGGCAGTTGGAAGCGACCAGGCGCCAGCGCCAGCCGTCGGTGCGATACTTTTCGTAGTACATTTGTAGTCCTCATGGTTCACGCGGCTTGACCAAGTACGAAGCACGACGCACATAAGGAGTTCGACCACCCATGCGTCTGCGGCCCCAAAGCCGCGGCTGGGGACCAGCGGGCTCGGCGCGTCAACGCCGGGCCCGTTTTCGTTTGCACAGCATGAAGCGGCTGCAACCAGATTGCAATAGGCTTTTTCTGTATGAGAAGCCCTCTTACTGAATTTCGCTTGATTTTTTGCTGTAGTGGCGTAAGGTGCCGCCATGGTCGCTCTCTCAAAGTTCGCGTTGATCGCTACTGGTGTTGCCCCGGACAAGTTGCGGGACGACCCCGTCCGTTTCGTGCAGATTCGCGATCTCGCGGGCGCTCGCAGAGATCTTACAATCGGGGAGCGGCCGCTCGTCGCCCGTGCGCTACCCATTCAAGCGGGTGACATCTTGGTCGCCGCACGAGGCGAGCGAACGCTTGCCGCCGAGGCTGATGAGGATCTTTTCGGCGCTTACGCGAGCCTGGATCTATACTTGGTCCGACCGGAAGCGACCCGACTTGACCCCTCATTTCTACTGGCCTTTCTCCTGTTGCCTCAAACGGGCGTCAGACTGCGCGCGTCGACCGCTGGCGCTTCTCTGCCCCGCATTGCCCGTGATGATATTGCCCAACTCGACCTGCCCGACCTTCCGCTCGAACGGCAGCGCGCGATCGGTCAGCTCGCACGCGCGCATCGAACCCATCGCGAGTTGCTGATCCACCTAGCTGGGCGCCATGCGATGGCGGCCGATCTTCAGATCCTGGAAGCGCTACGCGTTTCAACCGAAAGATAAACCTATGCCTACCATTGACGATATTAAGAACTCCGTCTGGTCTGCCTGCGACACCTTCCGCGGGACGATCGATGCTACTCAGTACAAAGACTATATCCTTGCTCTTCTATTTCTAAAGTACATCAGCGACATCTGGAAAAAGCACTATGATGAGTTTGCTGAGGAGTATCGGGACGATCCAGCCGATGTCCGCGAGCTGAGGATCCGTCGCAAGCTTGAGCGTGAGCGGTTCAAGCTGAAGGAAGTTGAAGTCCGTAACAGCAAGGGCGAGGTCATCGACCGCTTTCTCAGTTCCTTTGACAGCCTCTTTGAACGACGCGCGAATGACAACATCGGAGAGCTGATCAACATCGCGCTGGACGGCATTGAGCAAGCTAACGATCCCAAACTGAAGGGCGTTTTCCGCAATATTGATTTCAACTCGGAGGCTAACCTCGGACAGACCAAAGACCGCAATCGGCGGCTCGAAACGCTGTTGAAGGACTTCGGCAAGGCTGCCCTCGATCTCCGCGACATCAAAGAAGACGTCATCGGTGAAGCCTATATCTATTTGATTGAACGCTTCGCCTCGGACGCTGGCAAGAAGGCGGGTGAGTTCTTCACGCCTCGCCGCGTGTCGGAATTGGTGGCAAAGCTGGCTGCGCCCAAGGAAGGCGCTCGTATCTGCGACCCCGCTTGTGGCTCGGGTGCCCTACTGCTGCGGGCCGGCGAAGAGGTCGGCAGCAAGAACTTCCGCTTGTATGGCCAGGAATCTAACGGCCAGACGCGAGCGCTCGCGCGGATGAACATGTTCCTGCACGGACAAGACAGTGCGCGCATCGAGTGGGGCGACACGCTCAACAACCCTCTCCTTCTTGAGGGCGACCATCTCATGCGGTTCGACACGGTGGTCGCCAATCCGCCATTTAGCCTCGACAAATGGATTGGAGATGGCGCGAGCAACGATCCCCATCGCCGCTTCGCTCGCGGATTGCCACCTAAATCGAAGGCCGATTACGCGTTCATCCTGCACATGCTGGCAGTCGCGCGCCCGGCGGAAGGCCGCGTAGCCATCGTGGCTCCTCATGGAGTTCTATTTCGAGGAGGCGCGGAGGGGCGAATCCGCGAAAGCCTGGTGAGAGAGAATTTGCTCGACGCGGTGATTGGATTGCCAGCGCAGCTCTTCCCCACCACCGGCATTCCGGTGTGCATTCTCATCTTCGATCGCTCGCGTGAGAGCGGCGCCATTCGCGAACACGTCAGAGACGTGCTCTTCGTTGATGCGAGCCGCGGCTTCGATCCCGGTAAAAAGCAAAACGAGCTTTCTGAAGGTCATCTTGCCGCGATAGTGGATACCTATCAGGGGCGGAGCAGCATCCCCAAATATTCGTATGTCGCTACGATAGACGAGATCATTAAAAACGACTTTAATCTCAACATACCTCGCTACGTCGACACCTTCGAGCCTGAGCCGGAGATCAACCTCCAAGCCGTGCAAGACGAGATCAGAGGGCTTGAGGAACAGCTCGCGACCGTCAGGGCTGAAATCAACGATCACCTTGTCGCACTTGGAATTCGCCCATGACCGACCTACGCAATCTTGAGTTGGCGGACGAGTCAGATGAGCTCACCACCATTTTCGAACAAGACGAGAGCCGCATCGTTTCGGCGCTTCCGCCCAGTGTACAATTGGGCATACCCAAGCTGGGCAAAACGCCCGCTAATTGGCGACGCTTCCGCTTAGGCGATGTCTTGAGGATCGTGGAGCGACCAGCCAACGTGGTCGATAATAAGGTCTATCAACTCGTAACTGCCAAGCGCAGCCGCGGGGGCATCGTTGGACGTGAAGCGCTGCGCGGCGATCAGATCAAGACAAAAACGCAGTTTTTTGTGCTTGAAGGAGATTTCTTGATCTCAAAGCGGCAGATCTCTCATGGAGCCTGTGGTCTTGTTCCGGAGGAACTCGATGGAGCGATCGTTTCAAATGAATATACAGTCCTCCACACCTCAGAATATCTAGATCCTGACTACCTTAGATTACTTTCCCATACGATCTATTTTCAGCAGGCGTGCTTTCAGTCAAGCATCGGTGTCCACGTCGAGAAGCTGTTATTTCGTATCGACGATTGGTTCAAATGGGAGATCGATCTGCCACCAATCGCCGAGCAACGGCGCATCGTCGCCCTCCTCAGTAAGTGGGATCGGGCGATAGACACTTACGAAAACTTGACTCGAGCGAAGGGCGACCGTTTCGAAGCCGCCCTTGCGCAGCTTATCGGTAAGGCGCAGTCGGAGCGGGAACCTCCCAGCGGGTGGCACAGGTCGGAACTGACCGACCTTGCACGCATCCGTTCTGGTGGAACGCCGGCAAAGACTGATGGTCGCTTATGGGGCGGGACCCTGCCTTGGATTTCCGCCAAAGACCTGAAGACGTTCTACTTGACAGATGCAACTGAGAAGTTGAGCGAGCTCGGCGCAACCAAGGCCAGTATTGCCGCGTCCGGAACAGTTCTGATCCTCGTTCGGGGCATGGGCCTCTTCAAAGACATTCCCATCGGCGTTACAACGCGCGATTTTGCCTTCAATCAGGACATCAAAGCACTCGTCACCGGTGCCGAGATGAATGCGCGCTTTTTAGCATACGCCCTAAAGTCACGCCGAAGAGCCCTGATGAGCCGCGTCGATAGTGCCGGACACGGCACCGGGCGGTTATCAACTGACTTCCTTGAGAGTCTTCCGATTACCTACCCAAGCCCGGAACTCCAGGATAAGATCGTGAATAGTCTGGACCTCGTGCAGCACGATTTTACGCTTTCGTCGCGCGTTCACGCCCGGATGGTTTTGCAGAGAAAAGAGCTTATTCTCCAGCTACTAGACGGAGCCTCGCGGAGAATAGCGCGCCTTCCCACGGCGCTAGCGACCGAAGAACCCTCCATCCGTTTCCAGATAGCGCGATGAACGACTCTCCCGCATTCGCACTTTCCGAAGCAGGCGGAGCCCAACTCGCTGCACTCGCGACACTTTCAAGTCTCGGCTGGCACTATGTGCCTCGGGCGCAGGCCGATCGTCTGCGCAGCGGGCGTAGAAGTGAGGTCCTCCTAAACGACATCTTGCGTTCGCAGCTTGCCCGGCTGAACAACATCACGTGGCGAGAACGACGCCACCTGTTCTCGGAAGCAAACATCGAAACAGCAATCCGGCGACTGTCAGGCGTCAGGTATGACGGCGTGCTTCGAACGAACGAGGTCGTGACCGACCTCCTCCAGCTCGGCATCGCTCTGCCTCAGACAATCGACGACACGGCTCGCGAATGGCCTTTCCGCTATATCGATTGGGACGACTGGCGCGCGAACGCCTTCCACATGGCGGCAGAGTACCCGGTGGAGTGGCCTGGCGGGGGATCCGTACGACCCGACTTGGTACTATTCGTGAATGGTATCCCGTTCGCCGTGATCGAGGTGAAATCGTCACGGGAGAAGACCGAACAAGGTATCACGCAGACAATCCGCAACCAAAAGGCCGACGTGGGGTGTCCAAACCTTTTCTTCTCGGTCCAACTCGTCCTGGCGGCCAATCCTCACGAACCGCGCTATGCGACTGTCGGCACGCCCCTGAAGTTCTGGTCGAGCTGGAGAGAGCGGGAAGACGCTCCCGACTTCGCGAGGAAAGTGGTCGCTCGTTCGCTCGACTCCATCGAAGCAAAGCAGATATTCGACGACTTCGCTCCGCACCGTCGGCGCTTCGAAGCCCTAGCTGAACAAGGCCGCGAAGCGACGCGACTGGACGAGACCCTCGTCGCCCTCTTCCGGCCGGAACGCCTGCTGGACATGGCGCGGCGCTTCACCCTGTTCGATGGGCCAGTGAAGAAGGTCGCGCGCCACCAGCAGGTGTTTGCGATCAACAGCGTGCTCGGCCGCGTCCAGAAGCTCGAAAACGGGCGCCGGGCCGGCGGCGTCGTCTGGCACACGCAAGGGTCGGGCAAGTCCCTGACCATGGTCATGCTCGCCCGCACCCTGACCGCCGCCGTTAAGGGCGCGCGCCTCGTGCTCGTAACGGACCGTACTGACCTCGACGACCAAATTGCCCGCACTTTCGCAGCCACCGGACTTGCCCCTCAGCGCGCCCGAACCGGCGAGCACCTCATCGAGTTGATTGAGGAGCGCGCCCGAGTGATCACAACAGTCATTCACAAATTCCGTGCGGCGCTCGGCAAGCGGCGTGTTGTCGACCGAAGCAGCGATATTTTCGTGCTCGTCGACGAGAGCCATCGGAGCCAGTACGGCGACCTTGAAAGCCTTCACGCCCGCATGCGTGAGGTCTTTCCACAAGCCTGTTTCATCGGCTTCACCGGTACGCCGATCGCCAAGCGGGAGCGGAACACCTTTCGCCAGTTCGGACCGCTCTTCGACCCGGTCTATTCGATGCGCGACGCGGTGGGCGATGGCGCCGTTGTTCCTCTGCTCTATGAAGGCCGACACGTCGAGGAGGACGTCGATGAACAGGCGATCGACACCTGGTTCGACCGCGTTACCCGTGGCCTGTCCTCTGCCCAGGCTAATGACCTGAAGCGCAAGATGAGCCGTCCGCGCGCAGTAGCCGGCGTCGCCGCGCGGCTAAAATGCATCGCGTTCGATGTCAGCCAGCACTTCACCGAACACTTCAAGGGTTCGGGCCTGAAAGGGCAACTCGTGGCACCCTCAAAACGGGACGCCATCATTTTGAAGCGTCTGATCGACGAGTTCGGTGAGATCAGCGCCGAAGTCATCATCTCTGCTCCCGATCAGAGAGAAGGCGACACGGACATCGACGAGGGGGTAGACGACGTCGTCGTCGCGTTCTGGCGTCGCATGATGGCGCGTTACAGAGGCGAGGAAACCTACAACAAAGGAATCATCGACGCGTTTAAGGGACCAGGCGACCCTGACCTCCTGATCGTAGTCGACAAGCTGCTGACCGGTTTTGACGCGCCGCGCAACACGGTCCTTTACCTCGCCAAGCCTCTGAAAGAGCATGGATTGCTGCAAGCGATCGCCCGTGTGAACCGCATTTTCGACGAAGACGGCGCACCGCCGAAACCCTTCGGCTACATCATCGACTATTGTGGGGTTCTCAGAAATCTCGGCGACGCCCTGAGCGCGAACGACGCACTCGCGGCCTTCGACGATGAGGATTTGGCGAAAGCTTTGACCGATGTGGCAGATGAGGCCCGTCGTCTGCCGTCACTGCACGCAGCGCTCCTCGATTTGTTCAGCGGGGTCGCGAACCGCTTCGACGAGGAGGCCTACGCCAAGGCGTTGATCGACGAGGCGCTGCGGGAAGAGTTCTACCGCAGGCTTGGCCAGTTCTCGCGCTGTCTCACCGTTGCTCTGTCGTCGCGCACCTTCCAGGAGGAAACTCCGCCCGAGCGTCTCCAACGATGGCGGACTGACGAAAAGCGGTTCGTGGCGCTTAGGGAGCATGTCCGGGCCCGTTATGCGGAGAAGGTAGATTGGTCAGACTATGAGCACCGCGTTCGGACGCTGCTTGATCAGCACGTGACTGCGCACGAGGTGATCACAGTTGTCGAGCCGCTGAATGTGTTCGACGAAGGCGCGATCGAGGCGGCACGCGCGGGTAAAACTCGCTCCGACGCTTCCATCGCCGACGAGATTGCCCATCGTGCCCTTCAGGTAATCGAAGAGAAATGGGAGCAGGATCCGGTCTTCTTCGAGAAGTTTTCCAAGCTGATCCGGGATGCTATCGACGCGTTCCGGAGAGGCCGTCTGGAAGAGAAGGCTTACCTGGCCGAAGTCCGCCGCCTCCGGGATTCCGCCGAACGGCGCGAGGACGCTGACGATCCAACACCGGAAGCGATTCGCGGCAAGAGCCATGAAACCGCCTTCTGGGGTATCGCGCGTCGCGAGCTCGCGAAGGCCGGCTTCGATCGCGACGGCGTCGCCGTCGATATCGCGGAAGCGGTCACCCGGATCGTTGCTCAGCACCGCGTGATTGGCTGGCAGAGCGATCGGGACACTGAGAACCGAATTCGGAACGATATCGACGACTTCTTCTTCGATGAGGTGATCGGGCGACGGAGACTCGCAGTCGATCCGGCGGTGCTCGACGCGATCATGGACGACGTCATCGCCTCAGCGCGCGTGCGGATGGCGGACGATGGCCGGATCCACTGACCTTGCGTTTGATTGGGGCGGAGCTTCGATCGCATTCTCGGTGGAACGGTCCGAGCGGCGTACTTTGCGTATTGCGGTGACGCCCGATGGTGAAGTCGTCGTTTCGGCCCCGACGCACGCGCAGGACGCCGACATCGTCAGCCGGGTGCGGCGGCGTGGCGCCTGGATCGTTCGTCAGCAAGCCCGGTTCGACCGGTGGCGGCCCCGCACGCCCCTGCGGCAGTACGAAAGCGGCGAGACGCACCTCCTACTCGGACGACCGTATCGGCTTCTTTGCCAGCCGGACCCGACGGTTGACGTACGTATCGACGGCGACCGGATCATCCTCAGGCTACCGCAGGACAAAGGTTTGGTATTCCGTCGCACGGTGCTTCGGCACTGGTACGGCCTCCACGCTCATCGTGTATTCCCCGAGCGGCTGGCCGCCATGCTGCCACCGTTCGAAAGACTTGGCATCGAACGGCCTCGGCTGGTCATCCGCCAGATGACGCATAGATGGGGTAGCTTCACTGCCAAAGGCGCGCTCGTCCTCAATCTTGAGCTCATCCGCGCCTCGCCTTCGTTGATCGATTACGTCATTGCCCATGAGCTTACACATGCCTTGCATCCGGATCACGGCGCCGGGTGGCAAGACTTGTTGAGCCGGGTAATGCCGGACTGGCGCAGCCGGAAGGATGAGTTGGAGCGTGAGTTGCTCTGAATGAAGACCAGCGCCGAATGGTGTTGCGGACCCGGGCGCGGCTTCCGGCTCGCTCCCTCGTCGGTGAGCACAACTACCTGCGCGGACGACTGCGATAACGTGACGTGAAATGAGGGGGAAAGCTTTCCCCTGCGGCCCAGCCCCAGGTCTCGACCGCCCCCTTCTGCGGGGAGACCCCGCAACGCCCCCCAAGAGTGAGAGTGAGGACCGGCTTTGCCGTGACGGGTTGGAGGTCGAGAGAGAGGCTCTCGGCCGCCCGTCGCGGAGTAAATCCCGATGGCTACTGCAGCTCAAAAGATCGTCCTGCCATCTTCGCGTGACATCCCCTTCAACAAGCTGGTGCTCAGCCAGTCGAACGTCCGGCGCGTGAAGGCCGGCGTCTCGATCGAGGACCTCGCGGCCTCGATCGCCCGGCGCGGCCTAATCCAGAGTCTCAGCGTCGTGCCCGTCGCCGATGCCGAGGGCAACGAGACCGGCATGTTCGAGGTGCCCGCCGGCGGCCGCCGCTTCCGGGCGCTGGAGATGCTGGTCAAGCAGAAGCGCCTCGCCAAGATCGCGCCGGTGCCCTGCGTGGTGCGCGAGCGCGACAGCGCCATCCTCGCCGAAGAGGTCTCGCTCGCCGAGAATATCGAGCGCGCGCCGCTCCATCCCCTCGACCAGTACCGCGCCTTCCAAGACATGCGCGACAAGGGCATGAGCGAGGAGGAGATCGCCGCAGCCTTCTTCGTGCCGGACCAGGTCGTGAAGCAGCGGCTGCGGCTGGCGTCCGCGTCGCCCGCGCTGCTCGACATCTATGCCGAGGACGGCATGACGCTGGAGCAGCTCATGGCCTTCACCGTGTCGAGCGACCATGCCCGGCAGGAGCTGGTCTGGGGCGCGATCAAGGACGCCTGGTCCAAGGAGCCGTACCAGATCCGGCGCATGCTCACCGAAACCACGGTGCGGGCGTCGGACAAACGGGCCGTGTTCGTCGGCGTCGAGGACTATAAGGCGGCCGGCGGCGTCACCATGCGCGATCTCTTCCAATCGGACGATGGCGGCTGGCTGCAGGACCCGGCGCTGCTCGATCGTCTGGTCGCCGAGAAGCTGAAGGCCACGGCCGAAGCGATCGCGGCCGAGGGTTGGAAGTGGATCGAGGTCGCGGTCAGCTTCCCCTACGACGCCACGCGGGGCCTGCGCGAGCTGCAAGGCGAACCACTCAACCTCTCTGCCGAGGAGCAGGCCACCATCGAAGCGCTCAACACCGAATATCAGAAGCTCGAGGCCGAATATGAAGGCGCCGACGAGCTGCCGGACGAGGTCGATCAGCGCCTCGGCGAGATCGAGACGGCGCTCGCCGCTTTCGAGTCCCGGCCGGTGCGCTTCGAGGCCGACGAAATCGCCCACGCAGGCGTGTTCATCAGCATCGCCCACGACGGCAGCCTCGACATCGACCGCGGTTACGTACGGGCCGAGGATGAAGCGCCGATCGAGACCGAGAGCGAGACCGTCGTGGAAGCCGGCGCCGATCCGACCGAACCGGTTGTGCAGCGGGCCGTCATCACGATTGGCGGGCAGCCCGCCGGGCCCGAGGACGATGGGGACGATGGGATCATCAAGCCGCTGCCGGAGCGCCTGGTCATCGAGCTGACGGCCTACCGCACGCTCGCGCTGCGAAATGCCGTCGCGGAGAACCCGCACGTCGCGATGACCGCGCTGCTCCACAAGCTGGTCTCGGACACCTTCATGACCCGGATGTATACCGGCGCCATGGAGGCCGGGGTGAAGCACATCTTCTTCCCCGCCCAGGACGACACGCTCAAGGATAGCCCGTCGGCGCGCGCGGTGCGGGACCGTCACGACGCCTGGGCTGGCGACATCCCGAAGGACGATGACGCGCTGTGGGATTGGCTCGCCGGCCTCGACGACGCCAGCCGGTTGGCGCTCTTGGCGCATTGCGTCAGCTACGGCGTTAACGCCCTCTATGAGCGCCCGAACCCGCACAGCGCCGGCGGCATATCCCAGCACACGCTGGACATGCGGCTCGCCCAGGCCGACCGCCTGACGAGGGCGACCGGGCTCGATATCGTCGAAGCCGGCTGGCGTCCGACCTTCGGCAACTACCTAAACCGGGTCACCAAGCCCCACATCCTGCAGGCGGTCCGCGAGGGCGCCGGCGAACAGGCCGCGCAGCTCATCGACCATCTGAAGAAGGGCGACATGGCCAAGGAGGCCGAGCGCCTGCTGGCCGACACCGGCTGGCTGCCGGAACCGCTGCGTTTGGTCGACAATGCCGATGTCCCCACGCTGGAAATCTCGAACGTCAGCGAGGACGGTTCGACGCTTCCTGATTTCCTCGTAGGTGACGACGATGAGATCTCGGTTGAGGACGAGGAACTACCTCTCGTTGCCGCCGAATGATTGCAGGGCCGGAGCAGCAAACCGCTCCGGCCCTTTTTTTTCATGCTTGCCGCTTGACCTGAGGCTGCACACGCACACCATCGATCCAAACCGCAATCCTGCCGGTAGCCACGAGATCAGACGTTTCGGCGACAAACCGCCGAACAGCCCGCGTGCTACCGACATCGAAGCGATGCCGATAGCCGGCCGCCACCGCCGCATCGGTGAAACCGTTGACGGCGGCGAACCCGGCCGCCTCCTGGACCTCGAATTGCACGGCCCACCGCGTGCGGCGAGGACGCACGGCATCCCGCACTTCGACGCTGATGCGATGCTTCGCGCCATTCCGCACCGTCAAAGGCGCTATCATCTTCTGGGGAAACGTAAGTACCTTTCCCATTCCGTTCTCCGTCATGTTCGGCGGTTTTGAAAAGGAACGGGATCGGTGAACCGCGCAGCCGAGACCCGCCCGCGAAATCGCGTTGGCAGGTCAGCGGCGGCCCGTTGGTTCGGGCAGTTCAGCTATTGCGACTATCGTCACAAGCGGTTCTTGCCGTGCTTCGCGTCACGGCGACCCTGACATCCTCCAATGTAGTCCCGAAGCGGGAATTCTCAAGCGCGTTTGTCGAGAGAGTTAGAGGTTGGCCGGGACAGGTTTGAGCCCGTCCGGTCGAGAGAGAGCGCCGGACCGGCTCGTCCGTCCCCGCTCTTTCGAGGTATCCTCCATGCATCGCACCCCAATCCCGGGAGCCGCTCTAGCGGCCTCGCTTCCGCTCGCGCCTGATGCGCGTCCGGCCGCCGCCATTCTCGCCGCCGCCGGCCATCTCCTTCCTCATCTCGAACAGGGCCGCGTGATCGACGCCGCGATCTTACGCTCCGCCATGGAGCAGGCCTTCGGCGCGTCCGACGCCAGCGGCGCTTGGGACTGGAAGACGGCCTACGACGCTTGCGAGGCGGCGACGGTGCTCTTCCTGCGCAAATACGGAAAGCCGCTTTTCCGCAAAGCCGCGTCTCCGGCGGCACGGCTCGCCGCGCTCACCAAGATCGCCGGGCTGCTGCCGACCCACACGCGCCGCTCAGAGGAAGCTGAGACCTTCCAGCAGTTCTCGACGCCGGCCCCGCTCGGCCTGGCCGCATTAACCGCCGGATCGCTCACACCCGCCGACCGGGTCCTGGAGCCCTCGGCCGGCACGGGCCTGCTCGCCGTCCTCGCGGAGATCGCCGGTTCCGATCTCATCCTGAACGAACTGGCCGAGACCCGCGCCGATCTTCTCGCATCTCTCTTTCCAGGCGTCCCCGTCACGCGCTTCGACGCCGCCCAGATCGACGATCATCTCGATCCCACCACCATCCCCAGCGTCGTCATCATGAACCCGCCGTTCTCCGTCATGGCGAACGTCTCCGGTCGCGTGGCCGACGCCGCCTATCGCCACATCGCCTCGGCGCTGGCGCGACTTGCGCCGGGCGGCCGGCTGGTGACGATCACCGGCGCGAAATTCTCGCCCGAGCTGCCGGCCTGGCGGGACAGTTTCGCACGGCTGCAGGAGCGCGGCCGCGTCGTGTTCACCGCGGCGGTCGCGGGCTCGGTCTATGCCAAGCACGGCACGGCCATTGAAACGCGCCTGACCGTCATCGACAAGGCGCCGGCCGAGGACGCCGCTCGTTTCCCCAAATCTCCCGGTGTCGCGCCGGACGTGGCAACGCTCCTCGCCTGGATCGAACGGGGTGTCCCGCCGCGGATGGATGTTTCGCTGCCGAAGGCCGCGCCCGACGCCGCGCCGCGCAGCGAGCGCGGCTATCATGCCCGTGCCGCAGCTACCACGCCCGCCCAGCGCGCGGCTGAGATCGAAGGCGTGTCGCTCGACTATGAGACCGTGGACTGGACGCCGCTCGAGGGTGGCCGCCTGTCGGACTCGATCTACGAGGCCTATGCCCTCCAGTCGATCCGCATCCCGGGCGCGCAGCCCCACCCCACCAAATTGGTGCAATCGGCCGCCATGGCGTCGGTCGCTCCGCCGAAGCCGAGCTATCGCCCGACGCTTCCGGCGCCGATCCTTACCGATGGTCTGCTGTCCGACGCCCAGCTCGAGACGGTGATCTATGCCGGCGAGGCCCATTCCGAGTATCTCGCCGGCGCTTGGACCGTGGACGAGACCGGCGATCTCGTCACCGCCGCGCCGGACGATGCCCCAAACGCCATCCGTTTCCGCCGTGGCTTCATGCTCGGCGATGGCACCGGCGCCGGCAAGGGCCGCCAGTCCGCCGGCATCATCCTCGATAACTGGCTACAGGGTCGCCGCAAGGCCGTCTGGATTTCGAAGTCGGACAAGCTGCTGGAGGACGCGCAACGAGACTGGTCGGCGCTCGGCATGGAGCGCCTGCTGGTCACACCGCTGTCGCGCTTCCCGCAGGGCACGCCGATCCGGCTGAACGAAGGCGTCCTATTTCTAACCTACGCTACGCTACGGTCCGATGACCGTGGGGAGAAGCTTTCGCGGGTCAAGCAGATCGTCGAATGGTTGGGCTCCGACTTTGATGGAGTGGTCATTTTCGACGAGTCCCACGCGATGCAGAACGCCGGTGGCGGCAAGGGAGAACGGGGCGACGTGGCCCCGTCGCAGCAAGGCCGTGCGGGGCTCCGGCTCCAGCACGAGCTGCCGGGCGCCCGCGTCGTATACGTCTCGGCGACTGGCGCGACGACCGTCCACAATCTCGCCTATGCCCAGCGGCTCGGCCTGTGGGGCGGCAACGATTTTCCCTTCGCCAATCGCGCCGAATTCGTCGAGGCCGTTGAGAATGGCGGCGTCGCGGCCATGGAGGTGCTCGCCCGCGACCTGCGCGCGCTCGGCCTCTACACGGCCCGGTCGCTCTCCTATGACGGCGTCGAATATGAGCTGGTCGAGCATCAGCTCACGCCCGAGCAGACCCGCATCTACGATGCCTATGCCGGCGCCTTCGCCATCATCCACAATCATCTCGATGCGGCGATGCAGGCCGCCAACATCACCGGCTCGACGGGGACGCTGAACCGGCAGGCGAAGTCCGCCGCCCGCTCGGCTTTCGAGAGCGCCAAACAGCGCTTCTTCGGTCATCTCTTGACCAGCATGAAAACCCCGACGCTGATCCGCTCGATCGAGCAGGACCTGGCCGATGGGCACACAGCCGTCATCCAGATCGTCTCGACCGGCGAAGCCCTGATGGAACGGCGCCTGGCCGAGATCCCGACCGAGGAATGGAACGATGTGCGCGTAGACATCACACCGCGCGAATATGTCCTCGACTATCTTGCCCATTCCTTCCCAGTGCAGCTCTACGAGCCGTTCTCCGACAGCGAGGGCAAACTGTCGTCGCGGCCGGTCTATCGGGACGGCCAACCCGTGGAGAGCCTGGAAGCCGTCGCCCGGCGCGACGAACTGATCGAGCGGCTCGCATCGCTTGAGCCCGTGCCCGGCGCTCTCGACCAGATCGTCCAGCGTTTCGGCACCGATGTCGTCGCCGAGGTCACCGGCCGGTCGCGGCGGGTGGTGCGCAAAGGCGAGCGCCTCGCCGTCGAGAACCGGGCGGGATCAGCCAATCTCTCCGAGGCGGCTGCCTTCATGGACGACCAGAAGCGCGTCCTCGTCTTCTCCGACGCCGGCGGCACGGGGCGCAGCTATCACGCCGATCTCGCCGCCAAGAACCAGCGCCTGCGTATTCACTATCTCCTGGAGCCGGGCTGGAAGGCTGACGCCGCGATCCAAGGACTCGGTCGCACCAACCGCACCAACCAGGCACAGCCGCCGCTCTTCCGGCCGATCGCCAGCGACGTGAAGGCCGAGAAGCGCTTCCTCTCGACGATCGCGCGCCGGCTTGACACACTGGGCGCCATCACGCGCGGGCAGCGCCAAACCGGCGGCCAGGGCTTGTTCCGGCCCGAGGACAATTTGGAAAGCCCATACGCCCGCGATGCGCTCCGCCAACTCTTCCTGTTGCTCGTCCGCGGCAAGGTCGAAGGTTGCTCGCTCGACCGCTTCGAGTCCGCCACCGGCCTCAAGCTCATGGATGACAACGGCATCAAGGATGAGCTGCCGCCGATCACCACCTTCCTGAACCGGCTCCTGGCGCTGACGATCGACCTGCAGGGCGTGCTCTTCACAGCGTTCGAACAGCTCCTCACCGCCAAGGTCGAGGGCGCGATCCGCAGCGGCGTTTACGACATCGGACTCGAGACGCTGCAGGCGGAGAGCTTCGTTGTTACCGCCAGCCAAGTGATCCACACCCATCCGGGCACCGGCGCGCAAACGCGGCTGCTCACCATCACCCGCCGCGAGCGCAATCGACCGACGAGCCTGGCCGACGCGCTCGACCATCTCTCCGATCCACGCGCGCGGCTCCTGGTCAACGGCCGCTCGGGGCGCGCCGCCGTGCAGATTCCCGCACCGTCGATGATGCTCGACGATGGCGAGATCGAGCGCCGCGTCTGCCTGATCCGGCCGATGGAGCAGCATCACGCGCCGCTGCGCATGATGGACGAAAGTCATTGGGAGGAAGCCGATCGCGCCGCCTTCGCTGCCGCGTGGTGGGCCGAACTGAATGATGTGCCGGAGTTCTCCGACAGCACGATCCATATCGTCGGCGGCCTGCTGTTGCCGATCTGGAAGCGGCTGCCCAACGATTCGACCCGCATCTACCGGCTCCAGACCGATGCCGGCGAGCGGATCATCGGTCGCCGCGTCTCGCCGGCCTGGGCGGCCAATGCCGTCACCACCGGCGCCGCGTCGCTGACCCCGGATCAGGCCTTCGTCGCGCTAATGGACGGCAACACGATCCTCGATCTAGCAGACGGCCTTCAGCTTCGCCGAGCGCGCGTCATGACCGCCCAGCGACTAGAGCTGACCGGCTTCACCGAGGCGATGCGGGACCGGCTGCGGGCATACGGCCTGTTCAGCGAGATCATCTCGTGGAAGCTCCGCTTCTTCGTGCCGGTCGATGCCACCGGGCCGGGCGTCCTCGCCAAGCTGCTCGACACCTTCCCGGTGGCGCGCATCTCCGAGCGGGAGGCTGCGTGATGGCACGTCAGGACGCTTCCGATCTCGCGCACAGTCTCGGCCGGCAGGCCGAGGCGGTGTGCCGGCATTACCTCTCCAGCGGCCGCCGCGAGGGCGGCTACTGGCTGGTGGGCGACGCGCGCAACACGCCCGGCCGCTCGATGTATGTCCGGCTCAAGGACACGCCGAAAGGACCAGCCGGCAAATGGACCGATGCGGCGACCGGCGAGCATGGCGACCTCCTCGACGTCATCCGCGAAAGCTGCGGCCTGATCGACTTCAAGGACGTCGCCGACGAGGCCCGATCCTTCCTCTCGATGCCGTTGCCGGAGCTGGAACCTCGTGAGCACCAGCGGCAAAGCCCGGCGCCGCATGGCTCGCCCGAAGCGGCGCGCCGACTGGTTCGCATGTCGCAGCCGATCCACGGCACGCTCGTACAGGCGTATCTGCAGCAACGCGGCATTACGGATGTGCGCGGAACCGGAAGCCTGAATTTCCACCCGCGGTGCTACTATCGCCCCGACGAGCATTCGCCGACGGAGACCTGGCCGGCGATGGTCGCGGCCGTCACCGACCTCGGCGGCAAGATCACCGGAGCGCATCGCACCTGGCTCGATCCCCACCGCCGTGACAAGGCGCCGATCGACACGCCGAGGCGGGCAATGGGCGATCTTCTCGGCAACGCTGTGCGTTTCGGCATGGGTGGCGAGGTGATGGCGGCCGGAGAAGGCATCGAGACCGTCCTGTCGCTCCGGCAGGTCCTGCCCGACATGCCGATGCTGGCAGCACTCTCTGCAGCCCATCTCGCCGCCATCCTGTTCCCCGACACGCTGCGGCGGCTCTACATCGTCCGCGACAATGATCCCGCCGGCGATGGTGCGCGTGACAGCCTGATCGAACGGGCCAACGGGGTCGGGATCGAGGCGATCGTCATCTCGCCGGAACTGGGCGATTTCAACGAGGATCTCCGCACTCTCGGCCTGGACGCTCTGAGGACGGAAGCCCGGCTGCAGGTCGCGCCGCAGGACGTGGCCCGCTTCATAGCGCTGGCGGCATAGCCGGCAGGAGAACGGGGCTACGGGACGCCGCCGTGCTCGGCGGATGCATCGATCCGTCGGAGTGGGACCGCGCCTCGGCCTTCGAGAGGGCGATCGGCCCACAAGCCGGCCAGCCGGGCAATGGCGGCGGCCGACTATTTTCCGGCGGCCCTGCGGGCCTTTCCATCGCGAGGCAAAATAGCCGGCCTTAGCCATCGAGCCCTGCGCTTGCGCTCTGGGTGCCCAGCCGTCCGGCCCGTGGGCTTCGTCGCCATGAAGGCCGCGACGGTCGCGGTCCAACCGACGGAGCATCCCATGCGCGATCACGACGACTACGAACCGCACCACG
Source organism: Phyllobacterium sp. YR531 (assembly GCF_000282595.1). Lineage (GTDB taxonomy): Bacteria > Pseudomonadota > Alphaproteobacteria > Rhizobiales > Rhizobiaceae > Phyllobacterium. The sequence goes on along the minus strand of NZ_AKIZ01000018.1, from coordinate 104,980 downwards.
AATCCTCGCCCACCAACCATGTCCTCAACGAACTGCAGCTCCACGGCTATCGCCCCTTCGCCGACGAGCCTGACCAGCGGCTTCTGCCCGACGGCAACCAGGTCGCGGGCGCCGTCGCCGACATCTTCGACGCCCTGATCGGCACCCTGGAGGACACACGCCTCGAACCCGACCTCGACGATCTCCTCTGGTCGATCGTCAACGTCTTCCACCGCGCCACCGACCGGATCGGCCGGGAACTGGACGATAACGAGCAGGCCCAGAAGCGGGCGCAGCGCGAACAGGACGGCAGCGAGGTGAAGTCGGTCGAACTGGAGCACCTGACCGCGGAGGGCATGACGCTGATCGAGCGGCAGAACGCCTTCGAGCTGATGCGCGACCAGGCCGCCGAACACTACGAGCGCAATGTCGGCAAGCCCTGGCTCCCGCGCAGCGGATCGAAGGTCAACCATCGCAATCTGACCTCGGCGATGATCGACAGCCGCGATTTCCTGATGGCGAAGAAGCGCGCCGACCAGGAGGTGCTCCTGCCGCCGGGCCCGAAGATCGTCATCACCGGCGGGCTCGACTATGACGACCACCGGCTGATCTGGGCCAAGCTCGACCAAGTCCACGAGAAGCATCCCGACATGGTACTCATCCATGGCAAGTCGCCGAAAGGCGCCGAGAAGATCGCCTCGCTCTGGGCCAAGAACCGAGATGTGCCGCAGATCGGCTTCGCGCCCGACTGGACGAAGCACGGCCGGGCCGCGCCGTTCAAGCGCAATGACGAGATCCTGGAGATCGTGCCCAAGGGCGTGATGCACTTCCCGGGCACCGGCATCCACGACAACCTCGCCGACAAGGCCAAGAGGCTCGGCATCCCGGTCTGGAAGTTCGGCGGCGCGTGAGCGCCGCCCCTACCAGGCGGGCGCAATACTGGAACGCGGCCGACGGCGTTTCTACTTACCTAGGGAACGGAAGGCGGGGCTTCGATGAGCACAATCACGGACGACGACTACAAAACACATATGGCGCCCATCCTCGCCGAGGGCTTCACGCTCGATCCCCCCGGATTTGAGCGTCTTTCGGCGTGGACGCACATGCTGATGCACCTCGTCAACGCACGAACCAACTTCGAGTGGGTGCGTGACCACCCGGTCGAACTCGGCGAAATGGAAAACTCGCTCCGCCAACAGGCGTTCTTCGTCGCCGGGATCATGGCCTATTGCCGGTGCTATGCGTCCTCTGGCCCCGGCATTCCGATGCTCGACGCCAAAAAGGTCTATGAGGGGTCAGATGACGGAAAGCAGGTCCATGAACGCCTGATCGCGCTTCGCAATTCGATTGCCGCACACACGGACGCATCGGACATCGTCCGCCTCACGCTCGCAGTCAAGGACGAACCCGGACGGCTCATCATCCGACATCTCTGGACGATGGCTGTGCCGGTCAATGAGATCGACGATTTTCTGGAAGCCGTCGCTCACACGGAGCATTTCGTCACGATCAGCCTGAACAAGTACCTGAACCGGCTTGAGAAGGAACAAGGCAAGACGATCGAACTGGACTGAGTGTCTCGCGGCATTGACCGGCTCTGACGCGAAAAGCCGTCCCCGCTTCATTTGCGCTGATCCTTGGTCAGACTGATCGCCTGACGCCATCAACCCATAAAGGGTCGGCTATGCGAGCATGCCGCCGCTGCGGCTACGCCTACGCGGTGATTGCAGCGCTCAGTCCGACACTTCGGGCGCCTGTCAGCGGGGGATGGTCCTCCGCTCGAACAGGAGCCGGATCGATGTCCCTCAACGACGCTCACGCCTTCGCCTTCAGCCTCGCCACCACGCTGATGGCCGCCATCATCATCTTCCAGGCCGGCGACGGCACGCTGTCGGTCACGCCCGCCAGCGAATACGACGGCGACACCGCCGCCATCGTCCATGAGATCGACCCTTTCGCCCCCTGACCGGGGCGACCCGGTCGCAGGAGCGGAAATCGCCGCCGATTTCCGCTCCCGGCACGCGCGCTCCTGCGCTATACTTCAGCCGCGCCGTGGTGGTGGTGGAAGGCGCGACCGTCAGACCTTGTCCACACGGAGGCCACCACCATGATCATCCTCGCAATACTTGCATCCCTCGCGGCGATAGGCCTGCTTTGCTGGCTGCTGTTCACGCTGGCCGTCTTCGCGCTGCCGGCGTTCATCGGCGTGACGGCGGGCGCTTGGGCGCACGGCACGGGCGCCGGCATTCCTGGCGCCATCCTCGTCGGCGCCGTCGCGGCGGCGATCACGCTCGCCGCCGGGCATCTGCTCATTACCTTCGTCCGGCCCATGTGGCTGAAGCTGATCGTGGCCGCGGCCTTCGTCGCGCCGGCGGCGATCGCCGGCTTCCATACCACCCATGGCATCGTGAAGCACCTCATGCCGTCCGACGCGTGGCAGATCATGTTCTCCGTCATCGGCGCGGTCGCGGTCGGCATCACCGCCTTCGTGCGGGTCGCGGGAATGGCGGCGGCTCCGGCCCCGTCCGGCCGGGACCTTTCGCGCGCCTGATCTTCGTCAACGCCGTCAGGAGGATCAGGGCAGCCGTGGTCGTGGTCGTCCCATCGTCTCATGTCGGAGCGATGGGCGCGTGCGGTGCGGATCCACGCTGGCCCGGAAAAGCGGTCCTCGCTGGAGCGCTGCAGGGGCAGACCCATGTCTCGGCGGGGCACCGGACATCCGGCGCGGGGATCTCCGTGGTGGCGGCGGAAGGCCAGGATGCAGCAGCGTCAGCCTGGCGGGAGGAGACGAAGCCGGTGAGCATGTCGTGACGCCGGTTTGCCGATGTAGGACGGCCGCCATCTTCTCCGTTATCTGACCGTGCCTCGACCGCTCCAAACGGCCTCTTCAATGGCCTGATCTGGCCGAAGGCCGGCTGCGCCTCGATCGCCTATGACGCAACAGCCGCGTCAAACTTTCTTCCCCTGCCGGCTGCGCCGCCATTCCTCGCGAGACAAGAAAGCCCCTCCTTGGCTGTCAGGCCCCTTCGGGGTGCGCCGTCGATCGCCTCCGGCCAAGCGATCGCCATCGAGGCCGCAATGGTGCGGGCTCGGGAACGGAAAACGGAGACTTACAATGGCGACCATCGGCACCTTCAAGAAGACCGGCTCGAACGAGTTCACCGGCGACATCGTCACCCTCAGCGTCCAGGCCAAGAATGTGCGCATCGTCCCCGACCAGCGCGCCACCGGCGAGAACGCTCCCAGCCACCGGGTCCTGGTCGGCCGCGCCGAAATCGGCGCCGCCTGGTCCAAGCGCTCCAACGAAGGCCGCGACTATCTGGGCCTCAAGCTAGACGATCCGAGCTTCAACGCCCCGATCTACGCCAACCTCTTCGACGACGAAGGCGAAGACACCTTCTCGCTGATCTGGTCCCGCCCCAACGGGCGGCGCGGCGACTGAGGCCCCGCGCAATGCCCCGGCCGGAAGGCCGGGGCCTTCGGCGCCCAGGGCGACCGAATGAGTTCGCCCGGTGAAGCTGCGGGCATCGGGTCGAAGAGCAGCTTTCGGCTCGCCAAACCAGTCAAGGACGACTATTATAGTCGTTTTCGTGGCGTGCGGAGTCCGAACTGTAGGAGGTGGTCATGCATGATCACCGCCCGACAGTCACGGGCCGCCCGCGCGTTACTTGGTTGGAATCAGGAGACGCTCGCTGACAAGGCCCTGGTATCGTTGACCGCTCTGAAGCGCGTGGAGTCCGAGAACGGGCTCCCCGTGCATGAGTCGACGCGCGACCAGGTCCGCCGAGCGCTTGAGGAGAACGGTATCGTCTTCCTCAACTCCGATCAGGGCGAAGGAGTGATGATTGTTCGGCAAGACCGCCTGCGGCCAGCTCGGCGCGCCTGAACTCAACAATGCCGCATTGCGCCGCCGTTTCTACGCTATCACCGTCGTGCAAACTCCATCCGTTTCGGATATGACGCGGTGGGGACGTTAACTATGAGCGGAAAATCCGACTTTCTCGACCAACCGCCGACGGATACGCGGCTCACTGACTATGACCGCGCGCATCTGGCCACCTACTTGCGCCTGCTTGATGCGGAAAGCGAAGGCGCGCCTTGGGAAGAAGTGGCCAAGATCATCTTCGGCATCGATCCGAAGACCGATCAGTCGCGCGCCGAAGCTGTATACCAAAACCATCTGGCGAGGGCGCATTGGATGACCAACAATGGTTTCCGCGACCTTATACGAGCCAGTTTTCATTAACCTTTTTCATCCCAGTGATGCGGACTTTGCATCACCCGCACACGCCTTCGGGCTTCCCAAATTGCCACTCAACCGAGAATCGTTGGGGCTTGCAGTTCTCGCGTTGAGCGACGCAATGGGAGGCCAAGGATGCCGGAGCAAGGCACATGGCGGATCTCAACCGCCTATGACTATGTAAATGAATTGGACGCTCCGGACCTGGCCTGGGAATTTCTGAGGCGTAATCCCGAGTATCAACAAGACTACAATCGGCTGAAGCAAAGAGGTCTTGGAGAAGATCAGGCCGCTGCAGCTCTCTCGACCAAATGGGGGTTATCCTTTCGCGGCCGACCCCGAACTTCCGGCGCCAGGCGCGAACCCAGCATGGTCGCCGACAGCCGATCCCTGGATGCTGATCCTGCAGGGGCTCCCGACTTGGGTTGCACCTGCACCTGCTGCTGAGGGGGAACCGCTGCCCACATCCCAGGACGTCGCCGATACGCGCATCCGCGTCGGCGAGGAGGTGATGCGCGCGCGCAGTCTCGGCGTGAACGGCGCGCAGCCGCCTGCCGTGGCGATCGTCTTGCTCGACGAGTCCACACCCGATCGGCTCGACGCGCTCGCCCGCTATTGGCGCGGCCTGCGCGCGCCGCCGGCGCCGCCGGACCCGCGCGTAACGCCGCAGCGGCGGCAGCGCCTGCGCCAGATGCTGCGCGCCGTCGATGCCCGACTCGAACAGGAAAGCTATCGCGCCATCGCGACCGTGCTCTTTCCAAGTCACCACATCGAGGCGGCCTCCTGGGCGGGCGACGCGCTCCGCGAGACGACCATCCGTCTCGTCCGTGACGGCATGAAGCTCATCCACGGCGGCTACCGCGATCTTCTGAAACGCGCGCGCAAACCCTAGCCGCACCGGCGCCCGCAAGGGGTGTCGATTATTCCCGCAAATCTTCGACATCGTGGATCGCGCCCGAGCGAGCGACCGTGCGCTGGAACCGCCGCCGACATCCGGCAGCCCCCCAGCACCACACGGAGCTTCGATCATGGCTGAAAGTGCGACTGTCCACGTTCCCCCGCGCTTCTTGCGCACGCCCGAGGCGGCGCGGTTCCTCGGCCTGTCGGGTCGCACGCTGGAGAAGCATCGCACCTACGGCACCGGACCAGCCTTCAAGAAGCTCGGCGGGCGCGTCGTCTATGCGATCGCCGACCTGCAGGCCTGGGCCAATCGCGGCACCAAGAACTCGACCGCCGACACCGACACCGTCCTGCCGGCGAAGCGTCACGAAACGAACGGCGCGGCAGGCAACTCCGCGCCGCAGCGCTGAGCGACCAGCGGATGTCGGCGCGCCATCACAGCAGCGAACGCGAGCAGCTCGATCTCTTCCGGGCGCTGCCCGGCGATCTCGCGCCGCGCGACGCGCAGGACCTGATGGCGTACCCGTTCTTCGCGCTCGGCAAGTCGAAGCGACTGGCGCCGATCAACTTCAAGGCCGGCTCCGTCGTTATCCGTGTGGAGGCCGTTCCCGAACACGGCATGGCCACCATCTGGGACGCCGACGTCCTGATCTGGGCGGCCTCCCAGATCGTCGAGGCGCGAGACGCCGGCCTGCGGCCATCGCGTCTGATGGCGACCACGCCCTACGAAATTCTGCAGTTCATCGGCCGTGGCGTGTCCTTGCGCGACTACGACCGTTTGAAGGCCGCGCTCGACCGTCTCCAGTCGACGACGGTGGCGACGTCGATCCGCCAGCCGACCGAACGGCGGATGCACCGCTTCTCCTGGATCAACGAGTGGAAGGAGCGCGCCGATGCGCGCGGCCGGCCGCTGGGCCTCGAACTGATCGTGCCGGACTGGTTCTACGCCGCCGTTCTCGACGACGCGCTCGTGCTGACCATCGACCGCGACTATTTCGGCCTGACGGGCGGCCTGGAGCGCTGGCTCTATCGCCTGGTGCGCAAGCATGGCGGCAAGCAGGAGTTCGGCTGGAGCTTCGATTTCCCGCATCTCCACGCCAAGTCCGGCTCGCTCTCGCCGCTCAAGCACTTCGCCTACGACCTGCGCGACATCGTCCGCCGCCAACCGCTGCCGGGCTATCGCCTGACCATCGAGCAGTGCCTCGGCGGCCCCGAAATCCTCTCCTTCAAACCGATCGATCCGAACGCGCTCGGCATCCCCCGCCAGCGCCGCCGCTCGACCAAGCGCCCTGGGGATAAGCTGTGAATCGTCTCGTGCTATCAGGGACCGGACCCATCGTGCCATCGAGGACCCGATCCTCGTGCTATCGGGGACCGGAATCGTCGAATCCGCTCGCTGAATCAGCGACTTGCGAGCCCCGTAACTTCTCTAACCTAGATTCCTTCGGAATCTTTCTAACGCAAACCGCATTTTCGCGGCGTGTGGACGAGTCCCCGATCGCCGGGAGGCCGTCATGATCATCGCGCTGCTCAACCAGAAGGGCGGCGTAGGCAAGACGACGATCGCGCTCCATCTTGCCGGCGAATGGGCGAAGCGTGGTCAGCGAGTCACCGTCATCGACGCGGACCCGCAAGGCTCGGCGCTCGACTGGTCGCAGCAGAGGGCGCGGGAAAGCCTGCCTCGGCTCTTCGGCGTCGTCGGCCTGGCGCGCGACACCCTGCATCGCGAGGCCCCAGAGATCGCCCGCGATGTCGACCACGTCATCATCGACGGGCCGCCACGCGTCGCCGGGCTGATGCGCTCGGCGCTGCTTGCCGCCGACCTGGTGCTGATCCCGGTGCAGCCGTCGCCCTTCGACGGTTGGGCCTCAGCCGAGATGCTGTCGCTGCTCGCCGAGGCCCGCATCTACCGCCCGCAGCTCGCGGCGCGCTTCGTCCTCAATCGCTGCGCCGCGCGCACCGTCATCGCCCGCGACACCGCCGAAACGCTCGCCGACCATGACCCGCCGCTGCTCGCGGCGAGGATCGGTCAGCGCGTCGCCTTCGCCGACACCGCGCAGACCGGCCGGCTTGTCGGCGAACTCGATCACGACAGCGCCGCCGCGCGCGAGATCGCCGCGCTGGTCACCGAGATCGGGAGGATCGCGCCATGACCGCGACGCCTCCGAAGCGCGGTTTCGCCACCCGGCCGGGCGATGCGGAGACCTGGATCAGGGCTGCCGACACGCCTGTGCCCCGTGCGCCCGACGCCGCCATCTACACCGCACGGCTGACGATCGACGTTACGCCGGACCAGCGCGCCCGGATCAAGATCGCCGCCTTCCAGCGCGGCATTACCGTCGCCGAGATGCTGCGCCAGCTGCTCGCGCGCGAATTCCCTCAGACTAACGGAGACGCGACATGACCGGCGCCGCCGCCATCCATGCGCGCGGCGTGCCGACACCGGCCGCGCCGCCGCCTCACGACCTGACCGAAGTCGAGCTCACCTGGATCGAGAAGCGCGTTGAGAACTGGATCAGGTTCGGCCGCGAGGTCGGCGAACAGGTCCTCGACCGCCGTCGGCGCGTGCTGCGCTTTGCGCCGGACAGCGTTTTCGGCTTCGTGCGCTGGGCCGCCAACGACTACGGCACCATCGCCTCGCATCTCGACGTGCTACACACGGTTCGCGCCGGCGAGCCGCAGCAGACCGTGCCCTTCGTGCGCCCGGGCGGCGACATCCTGCTGAAGGTCGAAGGCTGGCCGAAGGTCGAGCGCGTGCTGCAGATGATCGATGCGATCGAGGCGATCGGCATCGATCCTGGCGACGTCTCGCCTGATCATTGGCGGCACGTCCACAACAGGATGAGCGCCGGCGAACAGCCGCGATCCTACACGGCCCAGCACCACAAGGCCTTCCTGCTGCGTCGGAGGGCCGGATCATGAGCCGCTTCGGCTACGTCATGGTCACCTACCTCCTGACCATGGGTATGGCGGCCGCCGCCTTCGTCGATTTCCCGAAGAAGCTGATCTGGAACGCGTCGGCGAGCACGCCGATCGGGCTCTACAGCATCGCGCCGGCCGACCGGTTCGAGATCACCGATCTCGTCGCCGTTCGCGCGCCCGAACCGCTCGCCGCCTTCATGGTCGAGCGCGGCTATATCGGCCGCGGCGTGCCCCTGATGAAGCGGGTCGCGGGCATTGCCGGCCAACAGGTCTGCCGCTGCGATCACGCCATCACCGTCGACGGCGTGCCGATGGGCGATGCGCTCGACCGCGATCACCTCGGCCGATCGCTGCCCGTCTGGCAGGGCTGCCGCCGCATCGCCGCGGGCGAGCTTTTCCTGATGAATTGGTTGGTCCGCGACAGCCTCGACGGGCGCTATTTCGGGCCGCTGCCGACCAGCGACGTGATTGGCCGGGCGACGCCGCTCTGGACCGATGAGCACGGCGACGGCCGCTACGTCTGGCGCGCGCCGACCCGCTGAACTGCCGCTTCCAACCCCAACCCAAAGGAGACGACCATGACCCAGATCGGCCAATTCACCCGCACCAAGTCCGGTTATTCCGGCCGGCTCACCGCGCTCGGCATCGACGCCGAACTCGCCTTCGTTCCGGCCGAGCCGTCCGAAGCCGAGAACGCGCCGGAATACCGTGTCCTGCTCGGCGGGGAAGACGGCATCGAGATCGGCGCCGGCTGGAAGCATGTCGGCGAGCGTGCCGGCGACTACGTCTCCGTGCAGCTCGATAGCCCGCTGTTTCCGCGTCCGCTGCGCGCCAACCTCTTCCGTTCGGGCGACGACAATGCCGCCTGGGGTCTGCACTGGTCGCGGCCCGCCAAGCCGCGCACGGAGGACTGATCGGTGCGCGCCCCGCGTCGATCGCAGCATCATCGGGACGGCACGGGGAAGTCCCGTGCCGCCTCCCGGCTGCTCCTCCTTCTCCTTTCCGGCCTGCCGCTCCCCGCCGCGCCCATGTCACCGGTGCAGGCTCAGACCGTGCCGCCGGTACCGGCCGAGACGAGCTCACCACTTGCTGCTTTCGTCGCGGAGGCCTCGCAGCGGTTTGGCATTCCGGTCGCCTGGATTCGCGCGCTCATGCGTGTCGAGAGCGCCAACGATGTGCGCGCCGTCTCGCCCAAGGGCGCGATTGGCCTGATGCAGATCATGCCCGACACCTGGGCCTATCTGCGCGCTCGCTATCGCCTCGGCAGCGATCCGTTCGATCCCCGCGACAACATCATCGCGGGCACGGCCTATATGCGCGAACTCTGCGATCGCTACGGCGCACCCGGCTTTCTCGCGGCCTACAATGCGGGGCCCGGACGGTACGATGACTACCTCGCGAATGGCCGCCCGTTGCCGGCGGAGACGCGCGCCTATGTCGCCCAGCTCGCGCCCCTTATCGGTGGTGAGGCACCTCCGTCCGTCGTCACTGTGGCAGCCACCGACGCGCTGGCGTGGACGCGCGCGCCGCTCTTCATCGGCGCCACTGATCGCGGTCCGGGCGCAGGTCCAGTGCAGGCGGATGTGACATCTCGTGACGGCGACACTGCGCCGCCACCGCGCGATCCTGCAACCGATGCGAACCCGACCGGCGGCCTGTTCGTCTCCCGGCGAGAGCCTGCAGGCTCGCGATGACCGCCCCACCCGTCCATCGCAGCACGGCGAACCCCAGCGCAGATTGGAGGGCGTTGGGAGGGAGAACCGCAAGCACAACCGCACGATGGCAGGATAAAGGGGCGCGATGTGCGCCTTGGTTCGGTTGTGCTTTTTCAAGGGGTTATGCAGCGATTTCGCGAGGTGCGCCTGATCGGCGCAGCCTGCGCATCGGCGCATTTTTCAAGAATATCATCGCGTTGGCGCGATGTGCGGGACGCCGGCGATGACCGACGAGCACGAATTCCGCATCCGGCCAGGCCGTATCCGTTCGACCAGCGCGCAGCGGGCGCGGCCCTTCATCGCCCAGGCGCTGGCGGCCGCCCAGCGCGCCGGCGGTAGCGTCTCCCGGCAAGGGAAGATCGGGTCCGGCGCGCGGTCCCGGTTCGGGCGCGGCCAGCGCGCCTCGATCCAGGCGAACCGCCTCATCACCGCCCGCTCGCGCGGTGCGGTCATCAAGGCGCGGGTCGTCCGTCATGGTGGGCGGTCCGCGCCGCTCTCGACGCATCTCGATTATCTTCGCCGCGACGGCGTTACCCGCGACGGGGAGAAGGCCCGGCTGTTCGGTCCGGGCGGCAACGACGTCGACGCGAAGGGTTTCGCGGAGCGGTCCGAAGATGACCGCCACCATTTCCGCTTCATCGTCTCGCCCGACGACGCGCTGGAAATGTCCGACCTGAAGGGCTTCACCCGTGAGCTGGTCGGCCAGATGGAGAAGGATCTCGGCACGCGGCTCGAATGGGTCGCGGTCGATCACTGGAACACCGAGCATCCGCATGTCCATCTGATCGTGCGCGGCGTGCGCGATGACGGCGAGAACCTGGTCATCTCGCGCGATTATATAAAGGAGGGCATGCGTGATCGGGCGCGCGACCTGATCACCCAGGAGCTGGGGCCGCGCACCGATCAGGAAATCCGGCAGACGCTGGAGCGCCAGGTCGACGCCGATCGCTGGACCAACCTCGATCGCCAGCTCGCCCGTGACGCCTATCGCACCGGCGTCATCGACCTCGCGCCGCATGCCGATCGGCAGCCCGACGAATTCCATGCCTTGAAGGTCGGGCGGCTGCGCAAGCTCGAGGGCCTTGGGCTCGCCGACGAGATTGGTCCGGGACAGTGGACGATCTCGGACAAGGCCGAGGCGACGCTGCGCGAACTCGGCGAGCGCGGCGATATCATCAAGCGCATCCATCACGGCCTGAACGAGCGCGGCATCGAGCGGGGCGCGGCGAGCTATGTGCTGGCGTCCGAAAGCCTCAACGATCCGGTCATCGGCCGCCTGGTCGCCCGCGGCCTCGACGACGAGCTGAAGGGCACGGCCTTCGCCGTCGTCGATGGGGTCGACGGCCGCACTCACCACATCAAGCTGCCCGACCTCGACGCGGCCGGCGACAGCGCCCCGGGTTCGATCGTCGAGCTTCGGAAATTCGATGACGCGCGCGGCCAGCGCCGTGTCGCGATCGCAGTGCGCTCCGACCTCGACATCGAGCGGCAGGTCACCGCGACCGGCGCCACCTGGCTCGACCGGCAGAATATCGCCCGCGAGCCGACGGCGCTCGGCGGCGGTTTCGGCGCCGAGGTGCGCGACGCCATGGACCGGCGGGCTGAGCACCTTGTCGGCCAGGGCCTCGCCGAACGCCAGAAGCGCGGCGTCAGCTTCCAAGCCGGCCTGGTTGACACGCTCCGACGTCGTGAGCTGGAGGCCGTTGCCAAACGCATCGCCGCCGAGACGGGACGGCCGCAGGTCAAACCTGAATCCGGCGAATATGTCACCGGCACCTACCAGCGGCGGCTGACCCTCGCGAGCGGCCGCTTCGCCATGATCGACGACGGGGTCGGCTTCAGCCTCGTGCCCTGGACGCCGTCACTCGAAAAGCAGCTCGGCCGTCACGTCTCCGGCGTCGCCCGAAGCGACGGCGGCGTCGACTGGAGCTTCGGCCGCCAGCGGGGGCTCGGCCTTTGACCACCATCCCAAGCGAAAGGACCCCGCCATGGCCGCCACCAAGATCCTCTGGGGCCAGATCCTCACCGTCTTCGCCATCGTCCTGTTGACGACATGGGCCGCCACGCAATGGACGGCCTACAGACTCGGCTTCCAGCCGCAGCTCGGACCGCCATGGTTCATGCTCGGTCATTGGCCGATCTACTATCCGTGGTCCTTCTTTCCCTGGTGGTACTTCTACGACGCCTATGCGCCGCCGATCTTTGTCGAGGGCGCCTATATCGCGGCGTCCGGCGGCTTCGTGTCGATCGCCGTCGCCATAGGCATGTCGGTGTGGCGGGCACGCGAGGCGAAGAACGCCGAGACCTTCGGCTCGGCGCGCTGGGCCCGCCATGACGAAGTGCGCGGTGCGGGTCTGCTCGGCGAGGACGGCGTGGTGCTCGGCAAGATCGACCACGCCTATCTTCGGCACGACGGACCCGAGCATGTGCTGTGCTTCGCGCCGACCCGATCCGGCAAGGGCGTCGGCCTGGTCGTGCCGTCGCTGCTCACCTGGCCGGGCTCGGCGATCGTCCATGACATCAAGGGCGAAAACTGGACACTGACCGCCGGCTTCCGAGCCTGCCACGGCCGGGTGCTGCTCTTCGATCCGACCAATGCGAGGTCGGCGGCCTACAATCCGCTACTTGAGGTGCGCCGCGGCGAGTGGGAGGTCCGCGACGTGCAGAACATCGCCGACATCCTGGTCGACCCGGAAGGCAGCCTTGAGAAACGGAACCACTGGGAGAAGACCAGTCACGCGCTCCTGGTCGGCGCGATCCTCCATGTCCTCTACGCCGAGGAGGACAAGACGCTGGCCGGCGTCGCCGCCTTCCTCTCCGACCCGAAGCGGCCGATCGAGTCGACCTTGGCGGCGATGATGAAGACCGCCCATCTAGGCGAGGCTGGGCCGCATCCGGTCATCGCGTCGGCTGCGCGCGAGCTGCTCAACAAATCCGACAACGAGCGCTCCGGCGTGCTCTCGACCGCCATGTCGTTCCTCGGCCTCTATCGCGACCCCGTCGTCGCCGAGGTGACGCGCCGCTGCGACTGGCGCATCGCCGACATCGTCGGAGCTCGGCAGCCGACCAGCCTTTACCTTGTAGTGCCGCCGTCGGACATCGCTCGAACCAAGCCGCTCATCCGGCTCATCCTCAACCAGATCGGCCGGCGCCTGGCCGAGGACCTCAACGCCAAAGGCAACCGGCATCGGCTGCTGCTGATGCTCGACGAGTTTCCGGCGCTTGGCCGCCTCGACTTCTTCGAATCCGCGCTCGCCTTCATGGCCGGCTACGGGTTGAAGGCATTCCTGATCGCGCAGTCGCTGAACCAGATCGAGAAGGCCTATGGGCCGAACAACTCGATCCTCGACAACTGCCACGTCCGCGTCAGCTTCGCGACCAACGACGAGCGAACCGCCAAGCGCGTCTCCGATGCGCTCGGCACCGCGACCGAGATGCGCGCCATGCGCAACTATGCCGGCCATCGTCTCTCGCCATGGCTCGGCCACCTGATGGTGTCGCGCTCGGAGACGGCCAGGCCGCTGCTCACGCCCGGCGAGATCATGCAGCTCCCTCCGGCCGACGAGATCGTCATGGTGGCAGGCACCCCTCCGATCCGGGCGAAGAAGGCGCGCTACTACGAGGACCGCCGCTTCAAGGATCGGATCATGGCGCCGCCGGCGCTCACCAGGCCGACGCAGCCGGGAAAGGACGATTGGAGCCGGCTGCCGCTTCCGGCCCCGCCGGCGAGCATCATGTCGGCCAGCGCGGCCGCTGCTACGGACGCCGGAGATGAAGATCCGACGGGATCGGAACGGCGTCACCAGCCCGAGCTGAACCGCGCCACACCCGTCGAAAAGAAGGCGCCGATCGAGAACGAGTTCGAGACCGGACTCGACGATGACGCCGAAGAGGACACGGCCCGGATCAGCCGCGCCAACCAGATCATGCAGGGCGTGGCGCGCCAGGTCTCGCTCGATCCGAACGACGGCATGGAGCTGTGAGGCGCCCATGGCCAATCAGTCGAAGAAACAGCGCCTGTCGGTCTATCTCGAACCCGAGGTGATGAAGGCGCTCGCCGCTCATGCCGCTCGCCGCGATCAGTCGCGGTCGCTGATCGCGGAAGCCGCGATCGCATCCTTCCTGTCGCCGGATGCAGCCGAGCGCCAGGAGGCGGCGACAACGAAACGCCTCGACCAGCTCGACCGGCGCATGACGCGGATGGAGCGCGACCTCGGCATCTCGATCGAGATGCTCGCCGTCTTCGTCCGCTTCTGGCTCACCACCAATCCGCCGCTGCCCGAGCCGGCGCAGGCAGCAGCTCGCGCCCAGGCCGGCGAGCGCTACGACGCCTTCGTCGCAGCGCTCGGGCGCAGACTCGCCAAGGGGCCGAAGCTGCGGCAGGAGATTTCCGAAGAGGTACACCCGCCTCAGCCCGCAGATTGATTTCCTTGCCTGCTTTAGGCCGGCAAAAGGCCCGACGCACGATAGCTGTCGATCAACGCGTCAAACATGGAGATGTCCGAGCGGCTCCTCGCGATGAGCTGTGCGCCGGCGACGGCGGCAAAAATGGCGCGGGCTCGCGACTCGCTCTGATCGCGATCGGCAATACCTGCCGCGGAAAGAACCCTGCTCAGCCAGGCGACATTCACGTCAGCAAAGGTCTGGACTTCCTTTTTCACCGAATCCGGCAAGTCATCGTGCTCGGCAGCCATGAAGCTGCAGAGGCACATCCGGTTGTCGCTTTCCAGCGACTGGCGAAAAATCCCGGGATATCGACGCAAACAACCGAGTGGGTCGGCGTTTTCGGTCAACATAGACTCGAGAACAGCGGCCGTGTCCTCCCAATAACGCTTCGCAACAGCTGCGCCCAGATCGGCTTTGCTCGGGAAGTGATAGTGGATGCTCGCCGCCTTGATACCAACCTGAGCCGCGAGATCACGGAAATTCAAGCCGCTATAGCCATGTGCCTGTGCGGTCGTTCGGGCAACCGCCAAGATGGCTTCCCGAGAGCTTGAACTCATTTCGTCACCTTTCAACCGCCGCCACCTATCAAGTGACAGATAGGCATTGACCGGGCAAATGTGAAGGCCCTATAACTTGTCTATCAAGTGGCAGGTAGAGAAAGGCCCCCCCCATGAAGATTTACGACTGGCCCACTGGCCCTTATCCGGCGCGCGTCCGGATCGCCCTCGGCGAAAAAAGCCTGCAATCGCAGGTCCAGTTTGTGACGATCGATTTATGGAAGGGCGAACACAAGCAGCCCGAGTTCCTCGCCAAGAACTACTCGGGCACGTTGCCGGTGCTCGAACTCGACGACGGCACCTTCATCGCGGAATGCACGGCCATTACTGAATATTTGGACGCGCTCGATGGCGCTCCGATACTCACCGGCAGGACAGCACGCGAGAAGGGCGTAATCCACATGATGAGCAAGCGTGCCGAACTCGAGCTGCTTGATGCGGTCAGCGTCTACTTCCACCACGCTACGCCTGGGCTTGGGCCCGACGTTGAGCTCTACCAGAACCCGGAGTGGGGATTTCGCCAACGCGACAAGGCCGTGAGGGGCATGCGCTACTTCGACGGTGTTCTCCGAAGACAGCCGTTTGTCGCCGGTGAATACTTCTCAATGGCCGACATCACGGTCATAGGCGGCCTGATCTTTGCGGAACTTGTGGAATTGCCGGTACCGGCCGAATGCGATGCTCTCCTCTCTTGGTACGCAAGGATGCAGGAGCGTTCCAGCGTCAAGAACCGGCTGGCGATATCAGAACCAGCCGCCGCACTCGCCTGAAGCCATTGTCATCCCTGCCCCCAGGAGATGCTCCGCTCCTGTGGGCTCATGACGCGTTACCTGCAAACGGCGATAAAAGGGACGGACATCGACCCCGCGCGCGACGCGCAATAAGCATCGAATGCGGCAACTCAAGTAATCGTCGGTTCCGCCGAACACCTGTCTTTGTACGCTAGGCTACTACTACCCCACGACACCTGTTGCGAAGAGCCGATCTCCTGTTCTCTTAATCATCCCCGATCCAGGGACGGCCTGACGCGGTCCCGCAAAGAACGGGGACAACGTGGCCGGTTCTTCCGAAAAATCTGAGGCGATACTTCGCGGGGCCCGCATGCTGCGGACCGCCCTCGGCCCTGCGATCGCCGGATTCCTCGGGGACGCCAGCGTAGTCGAGGTGATGCTCAACCCCGACGGCCGTCTCTGGGTCGACCGACTCTCCGAAGGCTTGTCGGACACGGGCGAGCGGCTCTCGGCGGCCGACGGGGAGCGCATCGTGCGCCTGGTCGCCCACCATGTCGGCGCCGAGGTCCATGCCGGCAATCCGCGGGTCTCGGCCGAGCTGCCGGAAACCGGGGAGCGGTTCGAGGGGCTTCTGCCGCCAGTGGTGGCGGCGCCGGCTTTCGCGATCCGCAAGCCCGCCGTCGCTGTCTTCACGCTGCAGGACTATGTCGCCGCCGGCACCATGACCGCCGAGCAGGCCGAGATCCTGCGCCAGGCCGTCGCCGATCGCCGCAACATTCTCGTGGCCGGGGGCACCTCGACCGGCAAGACGACGCTCACCAACGCGCTGCTCGCCGAGGTCTCGAAGACCTCCGACCGCGTGGTGCTCATCGAGGACACCCGCGAGCTGCAATGCGCCGCGCCGAACCTCGTCGCCATGCGCACGAAGGACGGCGTCGCCACGCTCTCCGATCTCGTCCGCTCCTCGCTGCGCCTTCGTCCCGACCGCATCCCGATCGGCGAGGTACGCGGCGCCGAGGCACTCGACCTGCTCAAGGCCTGGGGCACCGGACACCCCGGCGGGATCGGCACCATCCACGCCGGCACCGCGCTCGGCGCACTGCGCCGCCTCGAGCAGCTCATCCAGGAAGCCGTCGTCACCGTCCCGCGCGCCCTGATCGCCGAGACGATCGATCTCGTCGCCGTCCTCTCGGGCCGCGGCTCGAACCGGCGCCTGGCCGAACTCGGCCGCGTCGAAGGGCTCAGCCCCGACGGCGACTACCGCGTCCGCCCCGCAACCCAGCCCCCCGAAGGAGAACCCGCATGATCCGCCGTGCCCTGCATTTTCGTCGCCATGTCGCGACAACCGCGCCCGTCCTCCTGGCCAGTGTCCTGCTGGCCCCGGCCGCCCACGCTTCCGGCTCCTCGATGCCGTGGGAGGCGCCGCTGCAATCGATCCTCGAATCCATCGAGGGACCGGTCGCAAAGATCATCGCGGTGATCATCATCATCGTCACCGGCCTGACACTCGCCTTCGGCGACACCTCGGGCGGCTTCCGTCGCCTGATCCAGATCGTCTTCGGCCTGTCGATCGCCTTCGCAGCGTCGAGCTTCTTCCTGTCGTTCTTCTCGTTCGGCGGCGGGGCGCTCGTCTGATGGCGGGCCTGATCGAGAGCGGCGGCGACGTCCCGGGCTACACCGTCCCGGTCCATCGGGCACTGACCGAGCACATCCTGCTCGGCGGCGCACCTCGCGCCATAGCCATCCTCAACGGCACGCTCGCCGCCGCTCTCGGTCTCGGTCTTCGCCTCTGGCTGGTCGGTCTCGGTCTCTGGGCCATCGGCCATTTCGCCGCCGTCTGGGCCGCCAAGCGCGACCCGCAGTTCGTCGACGTCGGCCGCCGGCACCTCCGCATCCCCGGTCACCTGAACGTCTGAGGCGCACCCCATGATGAACCTCGCCGAGTATCGCCGCACCTCGACCCGGCTCGCGGATTTCCTGCCCTGGGCGGCGCTCGTCGCTCCTGGCGTCGTCCTCAACAAGGACGGCTCGTTCCAACGCAGCGCGCGTTTCCGCGGCCCCGATCTCGATTCCGCGGTGCAGGCGGAGCTGGTCGCCGTCGCGGGCCGCCTCAACAGCGCCTTCCGCCGCCTCGGGAGCGGCTGGGCGATCTTCGTCGAGGCGCAACGCCATGCCGTTGGCGCTTATCCAGCGAGCCGCTTTCCCGATCCGGCCTCGGCGATGGTCGATGCCGAGCGCAAGGCTGACTTCGAGGAGGACGCGGTTCACTACGAGTCGAGCTACTTCCTGACCTTCACCTTCCTGCCGCCGGCCGAGGATGCCGCGCGCGCCGAGAGCTGGCTTTACGAAGGCAAGGCCGAGCGCGGTGTCGACGCCTGGGAGGCTCTTCGCGGCTTCGTCGACCGTACCGATCGCATTCTGCAGCTCGTCGAAGCCTTCATGCCGGAATGCGCGTGGCTCGATGATGTCGAGACGCTGACCTATCTGCACTCGACCGTCTCGACGAAGCGCTACCGCGTGCGCGTTCCCGAGACGCCGATGTATCTCGACGCGCTGGTCGCCGATCAGCCGCTCACCGGAGGGCTGGAGCCGCGTCTTGCCGACGCGCATCTGCGCATTCTGACGATCGTCGGATTTCCGACCGCGACGACGCCCGGCATCCTCGACGATCTCAACCGGCTCGCCTTTCCGTATCGCTGGTCGACCCGGGCGATCCTGCTCGACAAGACCGACGCGACCAAACTGCTAACCAAGATCCGCCGGCAGTGGTTCTCCAAGCGCAAGTCGATCGCCGCGATCCTCAAGGAGGTGATGACCAACGAGGCGAGCGCCCTGGTCGATACCGACGCCGCCAACAAGGCCGCCGATGCCGATCTGGCGCTGCAGGAACTCGGCGCCGACTATGCCGGCCAAGCCTATGTCACCGCGACGATCGCCGTCTGGGACAACGATCCCCGCGTCGCGTCCGAGAAGCTCCGTCTGGTCGAGAAAGTGATCCAGGGCCGCGACTTCACCGCGATGCCCGAGACGATCAACGCGGCTGACGCCTGGCTCGGATCGCTGCCGGGCCACGTCTACGCCAATGTCCGTCAGCCGCCGATCTCGACGCTCAATCTCGCCCACATGATCCCGCTTTCGGCGGTGTGGGCGGGGCCGGAACGGGATGAGCACTTTGGTGCGCCCCCCTTGCTGTACGGCAAGACCGAAGGGTCCACCCCGTTCCGGTTCTCCATTCACGTCGGCGACGTCGGCCACACCCTGGTGGTCGGCCCGACCGGCGCGGGCAAGTCGGTGCTGCTGGCGCTGATGGCACTGCAGTTTCGCCGCTACGCCGGCGCCCAGGTCTTCGCCTTCGACTTCGGCGGCTCGATCCGCGCCGCCGCCATCGCTATGGGCGGCGACTGGCACGATCTCGGCGGCGGCCTGACCGAGGGCTCGGCCGACAGCGTCGCGCTTCAGCCGCTGTCGCGGATCGACGAGGCGGCAGAGCGTGCCTGGGCCGCCGACTGGATCGTCGCGATTCTGATGCGCGAGAGCATCCAGGTGACGCCCGAGGTCAAAGAACTGATCTGGACCGCGTTGTCGTCGCTGGCGAGCGCGCCGATCGGCGAACGGACCCTGACGGGCCTGTCGGTGCTGCTGCAGTCGAACGACCTGAAGCAGGCGCTGCGGCCATATTGCGTCGGCGGACCCTATGGCCGGCTGCTCGACGCCGAGAGTGAGCATCTCGGCGTCGCCACCGTGCAGGCCTTCGAGACGGAAGGCTTGATCGGGACGGCCGCGGCTCCGGCGGTCCTCTCCTATCTCTTCCACCGCATCGAGGACCGGCTGAACGGTGAGCCCACCCTGATCATCGTCGACGAAGGCTGGCTTGCCCTCGACGACGAGGGCTTTGCCGGCCAGCTCCGCGAGTGGCTGAAGACGCTGCGCAAGAAGAACGCTAGCGTCGTGTTCGCCACCCAGTCGCTCTCCGACATCGACGGCTCGGCGATCGCGCCCGCCATCATCGAGAGCTGCCAGACCCGGCTCCTGCTGCCGAACGAACGGGCGATCGAGCCGCAGATCACAGCGATCTACCGCCGCTTCGGCCTCAACGACCGGCAGATCGAGATCCTCGCCAGGGCCATGCCCAAGCGGGACTATTATTGCCAGAGCCGCCGCGGCAATCGCCTCTTCGAGCTGGGCCTCGCCGACGTCGCGCTCGCGCTCTGCGCGGCGTCCTCCAAGACCGACCAGGCCGCCATCGACCGCATCGTCACCGAGCACGGGCGCGAAGGCTTCCTCGCGGCGTGGCTGCGCCATCGAGGCGTCGACTGGGCGGCCGACCTCATCCCCAACCTCACCAACCTGGAGAGCCAGCCATGAAACTGCGTGTCCCCCGCGCGGCGTTCGCCGCCGCCATTCTCGCCGCGCCGCTATCAATATCGCCGGTGCTGATTCCGCCGGCCTCGGCTCAATGGATTGTCTACGATCCCACCAACTACGCCCAAAACCTGCTGTCGGCGACCCGCGCGCTGCAGCAGATCAACAACCAGATCACGTCGCTTCAGAATGAAGCGACGATGCTGATCAACCAGGCGCGCAACCTCACGAGCCTGCCGTTCTCTTCGCTCCAGCAGCTTCAGCAGTCAGTTCAGCGGACCCAGCAGCTCCTCGGCGAGGCGCAGCGCATCGCCTACAACGTCCAGAACATCGACCAGGCCTTCCGCACCAACTACAGCGCCGGAAGCGCTTCGATGAGCGCGTCCGACCAGCAACTCGTCGCCCAGGCGAAGGAACGCTGGAACAACACGGTCTCGGGCCTCCAGGACGCGATGCGCGTCCAGGCCGGTGTCGTCGGCAACATCGACACCAACCGCACGCAGACGTCGGCGCTCGTCGGCCAGAGTCAGGGCGCGACCGGCGCCTTGCAGGCGGCGCAGGCCGGCAATCAGCTTCTCGCGCTTCAGGCCCAGCAGCTCGCCGATCTCACCGCCGTCGTCTCCGCCAATGGCCGCGCCCAGGCGCTCGCCGAGGCCGAGCGGTCGGCGGCCGCCGAACAGGGCCGCGAGCAGCGCCGCCGTTTCCTGACGCCGGGCGCCGGCTACCAGCCCGGCAACGCGCAGATGTTCCCAGGCAGCAACTGAGGGCGCGGCGATGGACGGAAAGATTCTCGCGCGTGTCGGCGCCATCGGCTTCGTGACCTTTGCGATCACGGCGACGGCCATCGAACTCTCCCGTAAGGACGAGCCGCCGCTCTATCGCAGCGTCGCCGCGGCGACCGAAACGGGCGTCGACCCGCTGAAGACCGAGCTGCGGCGCTGCCAGCAGCTCGGCGAGGTCGGGATCCGTGATCCCGCTTGTCTCCAGGCCTGGGCCGACAACCGCGACCGCTTCTTGAAGCCTTCGCAGGCCTTGCAACAACAGCCGGCGCCGCAAGCGCCGGGACCGCAAGGCACACCGCAGAACCTGCCAACCGTGCGCGAGCCGGGCATCAACGAGACCGCACCGGTGATCGATTCCCACACCAACGAGGCGCGTTGAGATCATGGGCGGCACGGGCGTCATCGATCATTTCCTCGAGGTCTTCACCCGCTACATCGATAGCGGTTTCGGCCTGCTCAGCGGTGAAGTGGCGTTCATCGCCACCACGCTGATCGTGATCGACGTGACGCTCGCAGCCCTTTTTTGGAGCTGGGGCGCCGACGACGACATCATGGCGCGCCTGGTCAAGAAGACGCTGTTCGTCGGCGTCTTCGCCTATCTGATCGGCAACTGGAACAATCTGGCCCGCATCATCTTCGAAAGCTTCGCCGGACTGGGGCTGAAGGCCTCCGGCACCGGCTTCACCGTCGCCGACATGATGCGACCCGGCCGCGTCGCGCAGACTGGCCTCGACGCCGGGCGGCCGCTGCTCGATTCGATCTCCGATCTCATGGGTTATTGGAGTTTCTTCGAGAACTTCATTCAGATCGCGGTGATGCTGCTCGCCTGGGCGCTGGTGCTGCTCGCCTTCTTCATCCTCGCGATCCAGCTCTTCGTCACCCTGATCGAATTCAAGCTGACGACGCTCGCCGGCTTCGTGCTCATTCCCTTCGGCCTCTTCGGCAAGAGCGCCTTCATGGCTGAGCGCGTGCTGGGCAACGTCATCTCCTCCGGCATCAAGGTGCTGGTCCTCGGCGTCATCATCGGCATCGGATCGAGCCTCTTCTCCGAATTCACTGCCGGCTTCGGCGGCCGCACGCCGACGATCGACGAAGCGATGGCGATCGTGCTCGCGGCGTTGACCCTGCTCGGCCTCGGCATCTTCGGCCCCGGCATCGCCAACGGCCTCGTGTCGGGAGGCCCGCAGCTCGGCGCCGGCGCTGCGGTGGGAACGGGGCTCGCCGCTGGCGGCATGGTCGCCGCCGGCGCCGCGACGGTCGGCGCGGTCGCTTCCGGAGGCGCGGCGCTTGCAGGAGGCGCCGCTGCCGCCGCCCGCGGGGGCGCAGCCCTCACAGGCGGAGCTTCCACCGCTTACAGCCTGGGCGCCCCAGGGCAGACGGGCGCCTCGGGCGTGGCCAGCGGTCTGGGCGGCGTCGCCCGGGCCGCCGGTTCCGCAGCCACATCGCCGCTCCGCCGCGCTGCGGAGCGCGCGTCGTCGAGCATGCGCTCCAGCTTCGCCGACGGAGCCCGATCCGCTTTCGAGTCGACCGGGGGCTCCTCGACAATGGGCACCGTTGGCGAAGCGGCGAACGACGCCGCACCGACCCCATCCAGTAGCGGCGATCAACCGCCCGCCTGGGCCCGCCGCATGAAGCGCTCCCAACAGATGAGCCATGCCGTCTCCACCACCGTCCATGCGGTGCGCAGCGGCGACAGCCACGGCGGCGGCTCTTCCATCAATCTCTCCGAAGGTGACCGCTGATGTTTCGACGACCCTCGACGCACTATGGAAAAGCTCCCGAACCCGAAACGCCGTATCAGCGCGCCGCGCAGGCCTGGGACGACCGCATCGGCTCGGCCCGCGTCCAGGCGCGCAACTGGCGCACCATGGCGTTCGGCTCTCTTTTCCTGTCGGCGGGATTCGCGGCGGCCCTGGTCTGGCAATCCGCCCGCGGGACCGTGGTTCCCTGGGTCGTTCAGACCGACCGGCTCGGCCAGGCGCAGGCGATCGCACCAGCAACGGCCGACTATCAGCCGACCGACCCGCAGATCGCGTTCCACCTGGCGCGCTTCATCGAGCAGGTCCGCTCGATTCCGGCCGACGCGATCATCGTCCGTCAGAACTGGCTACGCGCCTATGATTTCACGACGGACCGGGGAGCGGCGACGCTGAACGACTACGCGCGATCCAATGATCCCTTCACCAAGGTTGGTCGCCAGCAGATCGCCATCGACGTCTCGAGCGTGATCCGCGCGTCTCCCGACAGCTTCCGTGTCGCATGGACCGAGCGCCGCTACGAGAACGGCCAGCTCGCCGACACGACCCGATGGACGGCGATCCTGACGATCGTCGTCCAGATTCCGCGCAACGCCGACCGGCTTCGCGCCAATCCGCTGGGAATCTACGTCAACGCAATTTCATGGTCACGGGAGCTGGGGCAATGACGATGCCGATTTTCCGTAAAGCCGGAGAACCGGCTTTCCGTACACACACATTGGCGGCTTTGCTGCTTTCCGCCACGGCGCTCGCCGGCTGCGCCACGACGCAGAAGCCGCCTGAGATCAGCTATGACGACGCGCCCGCTGCCGTACAGACCGTCGATCCACCGGCGCCGGTCACGGTGGTCGAGCTGCCGCGTCCGCTGCCGCTGCCCGGCCAGATGAAGCCGGTCGAGGCATCACGGCGCACGCCAGAACCGACCGATCCCACGGCGCGCGTCAACCAGGCGAACGCCGCCGCCCGCATCCAGCCGGCGCGTGACGGCTTCATCAACTCGATGCAGGTCTATCCGTTCACGCAAGGGGCACTTTATCAGGTTTACACTGCCGTCGGGCAGATCACCGACATCGCACTCCAGCCCGGGGAGCAGCTCGTCGGCTCCGGGCCGGTGGCCGCCGGCGACACGGTGCGCTGGATCATCGGCGACACGCAGAGCGGTTCCGGCGCAACGCTGCAGGTCCATATCCTGGTGAAGCCCACCCGCGCCGAGCTGATGACGAACTTGGTCATCAACACCAATCTGCGCACCTATCACATGGAGCTGCGCTCGACCGAGCGCACCTATATGGCCTCGGTCTCCTGGCAGTATCCGCAGGACCAGCTCATCGCGCTCCGGCGTCAGAACGCCGAGGCGCAGGCGACCCAGCCGGTGGCGACCGGCGTCGATCTCTCGCGCATCAACTTCCGCTATGAGGTGACCGGCGACCGAGCGGCATGGCGTCCGCTGCGCGCTTATGACGACGGCCGACAGGTCTTCATCGAGTTTCCGAGAGGGATCGGCCAAGGCGAGATGCCGCCGCTCTTCGTCGTCGGCGCCGAAGGCACTACCTCCGAACTCGTCAACTACCGGGTGCGCAACAACTACATGATCGTCGACCGGCTGTTCGCGGCCGCCGAGCTGCGCTTCGGCTCCGGCGACACCCAGAAGCGCATCCGGATCACCCGCACCGACGGGAGGCCCGCGTCGTGAGCGATGACCGGAACGAGGAAGAGGAGGCCGGTGCGCCGCTGACGGGATCGGTGCCGGAAGCGGCCGCGCCGATGCGGCTGCGCGCGGACTCGCCGCGCGTCACGCGGCTGTCGCGCAAGGTGCTCGCCGGGCTCGGACTGGTGGCGAGCCTCGGCCTCGGCGGCGCGCTGGTCTATGCGCTCCAGACCCGCAACGGCGGCCGCCCGCCCGAAGAACTCTATTCGACCGACAACCGCTCGACGGCGGACGGCCTTCAGGGCCTGCCGCGCGACTATACCGGCGTCCCCCAGCTTGGGCCGCCGTTGCCTGGCGATCTCGGCCGGCCGATCGTCAGCGCCCAGAACCGGGGCCAGCCCGTGCCAACGCCCGTAGTCGCGCCTGCGCAACCGGGCATCAGCCCGGAGGAACAGCGCCGCCTGCAGGAGATCGAGACGGCCCGCACCAGCCGGCTGTTTGCAGCCTCGGAAGCCCGCAACGCCGCGCCCGCCGCGACCAATACGCCGACCCTCGCGCAGCCCGACCTCACGAGCCTGGGCCTCGCGCCGCCGGCGGCGACGCCCACGGCGCAGGAACGGCAGCAGGCCTTCCTCAACGCGCCGGTCGACCGGCGCACGGTTGCGGCCGACCGGGTCGCCGCGCCGGCGTCGCCGAACATCCTGCAAGCGGGCGCGGTCATATCGGCGGCGCTGATCACCGGCATCCGGTCCGACCTGCCTGGTCAGATCACGGCCCAGGTCACGGAGAACATCTATGACGGCCCGACCGGCCTCATCCTGCTCGTGCCCCAGGGAACGCGCGTCGTCGGCCAGTACGACAACAACGTCCAGTTCGGGCAGAGCCGCGTGCTGCTGGTGTGGAACCGCCTGATCTTCCCGAATGGTCGGAGCATCGTGCTGGAGCGGCAGCCTGGCGCCGATAGCGAGGGCTATGCCGGCCTGCAGGACGGTGTCGACTATCACTGGTGGGATCTCGCCAAGGCGGCAGGGCTTTCGACGCTGCTCAGCGTCGGCGCCGAGCTCGCCACCAACGACGACGACCGCCTGATCCAGGCGATCCGCAACGGTGGTCAGGACACTATCAATGACGCCGGCCAACAGATCATTCGACGCCAGCTCAACATCGCCCCGACGTTGACGATTCGACCCGGATTTCCGGTGCGGGTCATCGTCACCCGCGATCTGGTGCTCGAACCTTACGGAGGCTGAGATGACCAAGCTCAAGCTCGGCGCGATTGCCGACGATAAGCCAATCAAGGTGACGGTCGAGCTGCCGGCGCCGCTGCACCGGGATCTCGTCGCCTACGCGGAGGTCCTGGCCCGCGAGACGGGACAACCAGTCACCGATCCAGCTAAGCTCATCGCCCCGATGGTTCAGCGCTTTATCGCCACGGATCGCGGTTGCGCAAAGGCGCGCCGCCAATCCTCCTGAGTTCCGATCTGCGCTCTCGCTCGGCTGGTCAACAAGTCTCAGCGCTTCGCTTTCATGCGCCTTTCGATACTCATGTCGATCAAGAACTTGAGCGCCGGATTCAGATTGGTTGCAGACCAAACGGCGCTGAACGAGAACCTCTCTTTGCCGCCGGCGATCGGGACGAAGCGGACTCCGGGATATGCGATGCCGACGATCGAGTTCGTAGAGAGCGTGATCCCGAACCCCAGCGCGACGATACTCAGTAGATTCTCACAGCCGATGTGCTGAACGGAAATCTTGGGGCTCAATCCGGATACGCCCAGATGCCGCCTGAGATAGTCTTCTATCTCTGGCCTTGTTGCATCCGCCTTCACGAGGAACGTCTCGTGGCTCACGTCCTCCCAGCTGACCGCATCCAAGGAAGCGGTCTGATGGGACGTAGGAACCGCGAGAAAAATTGTCTCATCCCACAGCCTCTCGGCTCGGCATCCCGGTAGTTGTGGATCTCCAGGCATGAAGGCGACGTCGAGCCGACCATCCAGCAAAGCGCTGGCATTTATTTGAGAGGTCGCCTCTTCGAAAATCACCTCGATAGCTGGAAAGCGGCGGTGATAAGCCGCAAGCAACTCTCCCAGAAAGCCGTTCGCCAGGCAGGCCATCAGGCCGATGCGCAGCAGTCCTATGGAGCCGCGCTTGGATTGCGCGATTGTATCGACAGCTTGGTTGAGATGCTTCGCGCCAACCGCAGCCTCTCTAAGGAAACGCTCGCCTGCCATTGTTGCGCGGGCGCCTGATCGATGCCTATCAAACAGCAGAATACCAACACGGCGTTCCAGTATCTGTATCCGTCGGCTAACGGTAGATTGTGATACCGAGAGTATTTCTGCTGCCCGTCGAAAGCTACCTTGCTCGGCAGCAAGGATGGCGTATCTCAGATAGCGCAAATCAAAGGCGATATCCGGCACCGCCGACTCCTTTCGGAGAACTCTGCGTTGGCAGCATTTCTAAATCTCCTCAGCGGCCTAGCACCGGACATTTTTTGCAAAGCGGCACCACGCGGTGAAAATGATGCGTGCGGATCGCACGGGGATGGGTGCCTATGGCGAGGTCAAGCTGCTCTGCAATTCTCCATTTCTCGCTTGAACAGTGCGGCTTAAATTCGATCGGACAACAAGGACGTGAATAGGCTTGATTAGGGCTAAGTAAGCGCGGCCAAATGTATTGTGACAATGAACGACAGTCGTTACGACGACTTCAAAAGCGTCCTCGTCATTCAACGCCCCCAGCAGTATCGACGCCCTGAAATCAAGGTGTCGATCATCCACACCAAGCACCAGTTCGCTTTCCGATCGTGCGAGCACTGGGAAAAAGGCGATGGACTTCCTGTCGGGCGCGTTTCGTTGAAGTTCACCCGTCGTTTTCAAGCCAAATCGAGCTACGGTCATATCGCGTATCGCGAGGAGCCCGCGGACCCACCAGGCAGGACGGCCGAGGATAGCGTGCGCTACAGCTTCCGGGTCACGCGAGATTCCAGCACCGAAGGTCGTGGCAAAAGAATCAACCACGTCGGCTCCGCTGTACCAGCCCGCTATGCTGCTTTGAGCGGGCGGCGCCACCGATCTCACGCCGCCGACCGCGTTGCACAGACTTCCCGCCATGGCGCCGCTAGATCGCCATCACCGAGCCGCCATCAACCCGAAGATTTGTCCCGGTGATGAAGCTCGCTTGTTCCGACGCCAGAAAGACGACCGCAGCGGCGACGTCCTCCGGATTGCCCGGGCGGCCGACCCCGATATTAGGACGGAGGACCGGTAAGAAATGAGCGGCCAGATCGTCACGCGAGAGATGCTCTGCACCGTCCTGCTGCTCCAGCAAATCGCGGACAATGGGGGTGTCCACATAGGCTGGCGACACCACGTTCACGAGTACCCCGCGGCTCGCGTACGTCTTTGAGAGCCCTTTTGTCAGGATGTTGAGCGCGCTTTTGGCCGAGGCATATTCGATCGCGACCGCGTCGGGCTGGATGCCGCTTTCCGACGAGATGTTGATGATCCGTCCCCATCCGCGTTCTGCCATCGTCGGCGCCAATGCCCGGGTCACACGCACCACGGAAAGGACGTTGAACTCCCACGTCTCGAGCCAATCAACGTCGGGAACTTGCTCGAAAGGTCGGAACAGTCCGCCCGTCGAGGATCTTAGGCCACCCGCATTGTTAACGACGATGTCGATCGGTCCGAGCTTTGCTTCTATCGCGGCAAGCGCGCGCCCCAAGCTCTCCTCATTCGTGACGTCACCACCGACCGCGAAGGCTCTGTCTCCCAGATGGTCGGCAATCGCCGCTAACTTCTCTTCACTGCGCGCAAAAAGCGCCACCTTGGCGCCCTCGGCGTGCAGTGCTCTAGCGATCGCCTCGCCGATACCTTGGCTGGCTCCAGTTACCAGCGCGGTTCGCTTCGAAAGCTGCGTGTCCATTTCTGTCTCCTATATTACGACGCAGTTTCTCTAGGTGGAGTGCTCTCCGCGCCTCCTTCCTGGCCGCATCGGACGTTAGTGGAGCTGCGATCAGCGATACACGAGCCCACCATCGGTCAGGATCGCCTGACCGGTGATGTAGTCGGAATCGTCGCTACAGAGGAATGCGACGAGCGCCGCTACGTCTTCGGGCGTCTGGGCACGACCGAGCGCAATGCCCTCGACATACTTCTTGTAGGTTTCGCCTTTCGGTGTGCCCGTGAGCTGTGAAAAGCGCTCGTCGATCTCGATCCACATGTCAGTTCCGACGATGCCGGGGCAATAGGCGTTCACCGTAATGCCGGCGCTCGCATACTCCTTGGCAGCAGCCTGCGTCAGCGCCCGAACGGCAAACTTTGTTGCGGAGTAGACGCCAACCATCGGAAAGCCTTCGTGGCCAGCGGCGGAGGATGCGTTGACGATCTTACCTTTGATGCCCCGAGCCTTGAACTTGGCCGCAGCGGCTTGAATGCCCCATACCACGCTATCGACATTCACTCGGAAGATGCGATCCATATCGTCCGGAAGCACGTCGGCGAGTGGCTTGACCTGCGCAATGCCTGCATTGTTGACGATGGCGTGGAAGCCACCAAGCTCCCTCTCGACCTGATGTACCGCCGCAAACACCTCATCGCGCTTGCTGACATCGGCGACAAATGACGTGGCGCTCGCTCCGAGGGCCTCAACTTCCTTTTTTACCTCAGCGAGCTTCTCTTCCTTTAGATCTACCAGTCCGACCTTTGCGCCGTCTCTCGCGAGGCGCAACGCAATAGCCCGGCCGATGCCCTGGCTCGCCCCTGTCACGAGGACGACCCGTCCCTTTGGCTGCGTATCCATTGGACCTCCTAAGGTTTGCCGATGCTGCTGTTGGGCGCAGCACGAAATCCCGGCTTTCGCTCAGGACTGGCTTCGATAAGTGCTCTACGGACGCCTTCTGCATCGAGATTAGCGGCGTATACCGGCGTGCCGGGCTGCTGACGCCAGGACTCGTCAAGCTGGCCGGCGTCGACACCGTCGTATCCCAGCTCGTCGAATAGCCGAATGACCCTGGCTTTATGGGCCTCATTATCGCCCGACACCGGCAACGCGATGCGTCCCGGCGTTCCCGCAGGCTTGCCGCCATCAAGAAGGCTGCGCCAGTGCAGGTTGTTGATGGCCTTCAGCACCGGCCGTCCGAGCTGATTTGCCACCCAGCGGCTTTCGGCCATGCCCTGTTCGATCGGATCGATGCGGCCATCCCGCTCCTGGGGATAGTAATTTCCCGTCTCCACGACGGCGACATCGGCATCCACACCGTCGAAGAGATCCTTCGGTAGATCGGCGATCCTGAAGGCAGGGATCGCGACAAAGACGACCTCGCCGCTGCGCGCCGCCTCATGGACGGTCACCGCCTTGGCGCCGGTCTCGGCGGCGAGATCTGCAAGCGAGTCAGGACCGCGCGAGTTGGCGACAGATACTTCATGGCCCAGCTTCGCGAGCCGTCGGGCCAGCGAGCCGCCAATTTCCCCTGATCCTATGATTCCAATCTTCATCACCGGCTCTCCCAAGCTATCGAATGGTATAAATGCCGCTTGCGTGGCGGCGGGTCGAAGCCGGCGCCGACGCCTGCGGGCGTCGACGCTGGCACATTTCAGCCGATCAGAGCCTGTAGCCGCCGCTCGCTTCGATGACCTGACCGGTCACCCACCGGGCTTCGTCCGACGCGAGGAAGGCAACCACCGCGGCGATGTCTGACGTCTCACCGAAGCGGCCGAACGCGGTGTCGGCCTCAATGGCCTTCACGGTGTTGGCATCCTCTCGGACGGCAGCGTTCATGTCCGTTCGCGTCCAGCCCGGTGCCACCGCGTTCACCGCAATCCCGCGCGGACCAAGCTCCATCGCAAGCGCATGGGTAAGGTTGTTGATCGCCGCCTTGGCCATCGAATAGATCGGCACCATCGGCTGCGGGCGCGTGGAGAGGCCCGACGAGATGTTGATGATCCGCCCGCCATCGGACAGACGGCTGAGCGCCGACTGGACCATGAAGAACGGCGCGCGGGCATGGACCGCGATCATGGTGTCCCAGGCCTCCGGCGTGGCATCGGAGAGACCGCCCCAACCCGAATTTCCCGCGTTGTTGACGAGAATGTCGAGCTTCTTGCTGCCATTCCGCTCCGTCAGCTCGCGATCGAGCTCATCGTACAAGCCAGGGATCGACGCGGCGTCGGAGAGATCGGCGTGCAGCGCGAAGGCGGTGCCGCCCGCCTTCTCGATGGCTGCGACGGTTTCTTCTGCGCCAGCACTGCTGGCATTGTACGTGATCGCCACGGTCGCGCCGTCAGCCGCGAGCCGCTCAGCGATGGTCCTGCCGATGCCCCGGCCGGCTCCGGTCACGAGGGCAGTTTTGCCATTCAATGTCTGCGCCATTGGAGATTTCCTTCGTAAAGCGATCTGTGATTCTTGAATTTGCGGACGAGCTGGCGCGCTCGATCAGGCGATGCGTTGGCGCGTGATCGGGCCAGGATTGGCTTCGACGACCGCGAGCGCCAAGCGGATCAGGTCAGCGTCGCCGCCATATTCATTGTCTGCGACGTGATGCAGAAGCACGCCGACCTGTTCGAGCTGCCGGGCACCCTTGAGGTTGCCGGCGTTGACGGGCTTGAAGCCCGCGTCGGCGATGAGGCTCCGCGTTACGTCTCCGGCGGCACTGTCGTCGGTTGCGTAGAAGACGTTGGCCTGCACCGGCGCCGCAGCCCACGCCGCCGCTTCAAGCGACGGAGCCGCTATCAGGTTGAACCCCTTGACGATGCGCGCCTTCGGCAAGCGCCTTTGCAGGTCTTCCGAAGTCGAGCTGTCACGCATGAACTCCAGATCGTGGAAGTGCACGAAATCGGCGGTAACGCCGAGCGGGTTCATGGTCTCGATCACGACCTTGCCGTCGAGCGCGTCGCCGACCTGGCTCACGATCGCCTCGACCCGCGGCCAGTAAATCGAGAAAAGTACGACTTCACCGAACTCCGCCGCCTCGCGGATCGTGCCGAGCCGAGCCTTGTCGCCCAGTTCCGCAAGCAGTGGTTCGATCTTCCGGTCCTCACCATCCTTGGCGATGACGAGTTCATGACCTGCGGCTGCCCAGGCGCGGGCCAAACGACTGCCGATATTGCCGGCGCTCAAAATTCCGATCTTCATTGGATATCCTATTCACTTCAACGTTCGCGCTTCCTCTCGGAGCGGTTCGGTTGGAAGGTAGGATATCGCTCAGGAATAGATTAGATGCCCGACGAACCCCAGTCTGTTGTTCGTGCGAGCAACAATGGGTGAACCGACGCGCGGTCGCGGAGATGCTCTGGCGCGCAATTCTGCGCGTCGGCAGGTCCTCAGCTCAGGCT
Organism: Phyllobacterium sp. YR531; assembly: GCF_000282595.1. GTDB lineage: Bacteria > Pseudomonadota > Alphaproteobacteria > Rhizobiales > Rhizobiaceae > Phyllobacterium. The sequence goes on along the minus strand of NZ_AKIZ01000018.1, from coordinate 73,607 downwards.
GGTGTCACTACCATCCCCGAAAGCCTCGCGGCAAAGATCAACGAAACCACGTACCTTCGGATCCATGTAGCGCGTGGAGGCAAAAACGGCGTGTACCGGCATCGGTATGCTTGCCCAACCCGGCAAAACCCTGACCAAGCTTCCCTCCGCCACATATGGTTCAGCCATGAACCGCGGAAGCTGCGCCACTCCCAAACCGGAGACGGTCAGGTTCTTGGCGGCAACGATGTTATCGAGCGCGCAGCGTGGAGCCAGCGAAACCTTCTCTGTTGCTTGGCCATTGACAAGCGTCCAGCTCGCACGGCCGCTGGACGTTTTCATAATAAGGTCGTGGCGCTTCAAATCGTCGACGGTCCGGAGCGCCGCACCTTCCTTCAGATATCCAGGCGCGGCATAGAGACCGTAAGTGATCTCTCCAAGCTTGCGGGCCGACAGATCAGAATCTTGCAAGGTGCCAATGCGGATCGCGACATCAATTCCCTCATGAATGATATCGACGAACCGAATGGAGTATACCGCTTCCACCGTGACCTTCGGCCACTTGGACAAATAGGCGGCGATCCAGCTGTCGACCCGCGTGGTGCCGAACTCTGGTGTCGCTGTAATCTTAAGACGGCCCTTGGGCTCCTGGCTCTGCTGGGCGACTGCGGCTTGGGCCGCCTCCGCGGCGGCGAGGATCGAAGACGCGCGTTCGAAATAGTCCCTTCCGACTTCCGTCACGCTGAGCCGGCGCGTCGACCTATTCAGCAACCTTGCTCCGAGCTTTTCCTCGATACGCTGCACGATGCGGCTCACCCGAGCCTTGTCAGTCTCAAGGCGGTCGGCCGCAGCGGTGAAAGATTCCTCCATCACCACTGCGACGAAGACCTGCATTTCGGAAAATCCGATTGTTGATGTCATGGACAACATTCTGTCACGCGCCGCTTGAACTATCAATCAGCGCGGGACCCGTACCTCCGACATTAATGAGCAAAATATGGATGCGCTGTTGTCATCTGAACAACAACGGATTCGGCTGATTTGTAGGTTCGATGATTCAGCTTTCAATCGCGGGGCGTGGTTTCGATAGCATCGACGCGGTCCGGGTAAAACGCGAGGTACCCCTTAATGATCAGCATATGGTCGAAAGGTTCCTCGTAAGACCAGGCGACATCTTTCGCGGCGCCGTCGCGCGCGCTGAAATAGCTGGCGTCACCTTTGTACGGGCAGTGGGTGCTGGTGTCGCTCGGGCTGAGTTCGTCCAACACGACGTCGGCGCGCGGGATGTAATAGACCGGATTAAGGCTCGCCTCTTTGAGCAGGAGGGCATCGCGGCTGTCGGCGAGGACAGTATTATCCAGCTTGACGACGACCCTTTTCCCCGCCGGAGCGATGCTGATCGGATGGTCGGGGCCTGGCTTTCTTCCACCTTGCATGTCGTGTTCCTTCCTGTTTCATCGCGGCGCGCAAGTGACGCGCCGCCCCTGCTTGCCGCGGGTGCACACCGGGCGCTCGCCCGGCCGCGGCCCGTGGAATGGATCTGGTGTGCCTACTGTTCTACCGGAACAAGGCGCATCGCCGTTCCACCGAGCTTCGGGACGAGCCGCTGCTGGACCGCGACGACGGCGGGCAGCGGGCGCCATGCGATGGTCATGGTCTCGATACGGCCGTCCGGGCCGAGGCGGACGTGGTCGAAGGCGTCGATCACATGGTCCTCGAACCGGATCGTGAGGACGGCGATGACGTCGGCACCGTCGCGCATCATCATCCGCGGCTCGAAAGCGTCGATCGTGGAGAGCAGCTCGGCGAGGACGGCGACCACACTGGCTCGTCCCTTGAATGGCGTGGGAAGGATTGGGCTGTTGAGCTCGACGGTTTCCGACAGATGCTCGCTCGCGCGTGCAATATCGCCCTCGTGCATCGCCTCAAGGAAAGGGGTGAGATGGTCTTCGCTCGGCATCGCTGCGGCTCCTGAATATGTGCGGCCCGGGCGAGCCCCTCAGGGCCTCCCACAACCGAATGCCGGACGCCCTTGGAGGAGCGTCCGGCAGGGAGTTACTTCGCTGTGGTCGCGGCGCTGGCCTGCGCCATGAAGAGGTCGACGTGGACCTGCGGCATGCCCTCGAACGTGCCGCCGATCGGCGACGGGCGCTTTGCCTCGTCGATCAGGCGCTGAGCATCTTCGCGCGACACGGGCGTACCGGGCTGCGTGTAGGCGCGCTCGGCTTCCGGACCCGTCGCCTGCAAGTCTACCGTTGGAGCGTAGGCCCAGAAGTAGATCGGCGTGCTCGGTTCAATGCGCCAGCTTTCTGCGAGCGAGCCCGCGTCGATGGTATCGAAGCCGATCTTGTCGAAGAACTCGGTCACCGCCTGCTTCGCTCCGGCGTCGTCGCCCGCGATCGGCAGCGTCGTGCGGTTCGCCGAACCCTTCGGCGTCGCGTTGGCCTTCATGTGGAGCCAGCTGAGGTTGTGAAAGCCCTTGACGACCTTTGCTCCCGGCAAACGCCGCTGGATCAACTCACTGGAGGTCAGCTCCGCCTTGTCGAGGACGTCATTGTTGCCGAATGCGGGATAGTAGTTCGTCTGGTCGAGTACGACCTTGCCCGCGAACTTGTCGGCGGGCAGCTGCTCTGAGGCGGCGATCGGAATCGAGAGCGTGACGATGTCACCCGCCGCGATGGCCTCCTCGGTGGTGCCGGCGCTCGCCAGCGGACCAAGCTCCTCAATCAGGTTCTTGATGGTGTCCGCGCCGCGGGAGTTGCTGATCACCACCTTGTAGCCAGCTGCGGTCGCGAGGCGCGCGACTGCCTTGCCAACGAGGCCGGAGCCGATAATTCCGATAGTTTGTGCCATGAACTTTGTCTTTCTTCATAGGGGGCGGTAGCCGCCGACAGGATTCCTGCGCCGGTGCTGTCCCGCGCGCCCTTCGAAGGACGAGCGCTGCAGCAAGCGACACAGCGAAAATATTGATTTGACCAAAGAGTTAACAGTCCAGCGGCGGGCAACAGACTGTTGTCCCTCGAACTGACAATCGTGCGGTGGCAAAGTGCTATCCAGTGGCGATGTAGGCGACCGTTCAAAACAGGCTTCAGACGCCACCCCTCATCGAAGCCGTTCATCACAGGATATAGCAAAGATTTCAGATGGCCACAAACGAGCAGAAGACCGCATATGCTCTTTTCACGGTCCTCTCCTTCGGCCTGGTGGGGGTCGGGATTGTCTTGCCGTCATGGATCGCTTTTCAGGTTGGCGGATCAAAGCTCGTCGGCCTGGTTCTGCTAACGTCCAGTTTCGCGGGAGTTCTTCTCGCACCAGCGGCAGGTCATCTCGTCGATAAATACGACCGAAGAGTAATGTCAGCTATAGGACAGGCGACGCGAGCCAGTGCAATGCTTCTGGTGGGATTCGCCGACGGTTCCTCTGCTCTCGTGGGGGAGATACTGCTGATAGTCTCCGGAGTTGGAGGAGCATTCGGATTTGCCATCCTATCCGGCTCTCTAGCCGGCCTTCTTCAGCGCCTGGTGCCCACGGAGGAGCGGGCGAGTTTCTCCCTGAGAATGTCGGTAGCCAAGCAGATAGGCATTGCATGTGGCACAGGGGCGGCCGGGATCGCTCTCTATTATCTTGGAAGTAGCTCGGCCGCATATCTGTTTAGTGCGATCAGCTTCGTCTGCATGGGTCTCTTGCGCACGCTGCCTACCTCTCAGTCTCACTCGCGTGGAACAGCCACGGAAGGCTTCCTTGCATCGAACCTGGAGGCCCTCCGTTACTTCCTGCGACATCCGGAATGCTTTGCCGCCGTCCTCTTCACAGGGCTATCTTATGCGATAATACAGGTGACCAACCTTCTCTTGCCTGGGTTTGTGACCAACAACCTCCACGGTGACAGCTCGCTCTTTGGGACGTTGGAGATGGCTGCGGCATTGGCAGGCGCTGCCTCCGCACTGCTTCTCTCAGGTAGGCGTGTAGCTGAGCTATTGCGGCAACGGATGGCCCCAATTCTCGTGATATCAGCCCTCTCGCTAATTGCGTTCTCCTTCTCGCAGACGCCGCTGGTAGCTGTGATCACATATTGCGCTTCTGGGATGCTCTGGAGCGTCAGCAGGTCTCTGGCTAATGCAAACTTCCTGATCGTCATCGACACCCAGATGGTCGGCAGGGCGCAAGGCTTCAGCACCCTGCTTAGCAGCGCTTTCGGTGGGATAATCTATCTTGTACCAGTCACACTTCCCGCAGCTAGAGAGGCTGACCTTTACGTCGGTTGTGGCCTCGCGATCATCTTCTGCGTTGTGCTGGTAAGATTGTTGGCGACGTCCAGAAGCATAGCCGCGGATGAATAGATCATGCTTTGTGGAACTTGCGCGTGGCCTGAATGAACGCCGGGGTTTCAGAGCCCGAAGCATGGGCGCAACGGATCGCCTCAACTCAAGCCTTCGACATCACTCCTGAAGCCATCGCGGCAGACGTCGACAAACCCCCGCACCTTTGGGTCCATATAGCGCGTCGAAGCAAAGACAGCGTGGACGGGCACGGGGATACGCGCCCAACCCGGCAAGACGCCGGCAAGACCGCCTTCGGCCACATGCGGCTCAGCCATGTATCTTGGAAGCTGCACGATCCCCAATCCCGACAGCGCCATGTTTCTGGCGGCCATGGTGTTATCAAGGGCGCAACGTGGTGCGTGCCACACCTTCTCCGTCTTCTCTCCATTCACCAACGTCCAGCCCGGACGGCCTCGCGGCGCATGCATGATGAGATCGTGCCGCTTCAGATCGTCGACCGTGTGGATAGGCGCTGCGCTCCTCAGATACTCGGGTGAAGCATACAAACCGTAGGTCAATTCTCCCAACCTGCGAGCTGAAAGCTCCGAATCCTCCAACGGACCGATCCGAATCGCCACATCGACACCTTCATGGATGATATCGACGAGACGGTTTGTGTATTCCGTTTCTACTGTGACCTTCGGCCACTCACGCAAGAATGCAGCAATCCAGCCATCGACCCGCATCGTTCCAAATTCAGCCCCAGCCGTTATTTTCAGGCGGCCCTTCGGTTCTTGTGTCCGTTGCGCGACAGCGGATTCAGCGGCTTCGGCAGCCGCGAGGATCGATGAAGCACGCTCGAAATAGTCACGCCCTACCTCCGTCACGCTAAGATGTCGCGTAGACCGGTTCAAAAGTCGCGCGCCGAGTTTCTCTTCCATTCGCCGCACAATGCGGCTCACCCGCGCCTTATCCGTTTCGAGGCGTTCCGCGGCTGCGGTGAAAGACCCTTCGGTCACCACGGCGATAAAGGCCTGCATCTCCAGGAAATCGATTGTTGTCGTCATTACAACAGTCTGTCATTTTTTGCCAGAATTATCAATGCTCAAACAACTGTCATTCTATGTCATAGGCGGCGACGAGCCGCAGATACAAACCAGCTTGAGGACGAGCATCCAGATGGCGGCGAAGATGCGCAGCGAGGGGTTCGACGGCATCCTCTATCGGCACTGTCATGCGCGTCGTAGCCAAGCCGGACGCCTGACCACCGGACAATCCGTGATGATACAAAGGCGCTGACACCATGCCCGACACGCCAAACATCATCGCCGCCAAGGGCTTTTTCAGCACGCAGCACTGCGGCGATCTGGACGACGCCTTTTGCGACTACGTGCACCCCGATTTCCGGTTCGTGGTCTCCAGCGCGTACAACGACGAACTGCGCGCCGCCATACCGTGGGCAGGCTATGAGCATAAGGGCCGCGAGGGGTATCGACGCCTGACCACTCTTCTCTTCTCAGAGTACGAGCTGCTTGCGTACGAGACCACGCGATTCACCGACGCCGGCAGCCAGGTCTTCGTCGAGGGTCATTTCCGCTTGCGACACCGCGAAACCGCGAGGATCGCCGATAGTGATTTCCTAGCCCGATTCGATATGCGCAACGGAAAGATCGTCAGCGGACAGGTTTACGAGAACACCGCCGCTGTGGCTGCCGCACGCCGCATCGACTGAATAGTCTTTCCAGACCGGCGGCGGCTTGGGCTTCCGCAGTACGGATCGATTCGCCACCGAGCGAGGATCACGCTGTATCAGAGTTTAGCGGCCGATCGACAACCTCGCCTTTTTCTGCGCCGGAGCACTTAATCCTACGAAGGCTCGCAGCAGTGTCTTGCACCACTGCGCGCTTTTCATACCATGCTCAGGCGGCTCTTTGGAGTGCAGCCCGATAGCGGCCGTAGCCCGCCTTAATGAGCAAACCCTCGGCGACCATGCGGGCAAGGTAGCAACGATGAACGCCGATGTCCGTCAGGTCTTTTGTTCGAACTTCACCCTTCTCCAAGGCGAGGGCGACCGCGCGTTCTCTCAGGGTTGGCTTGGGACCACCCGCCAGTCGAATCGCTCTGCGCGGTCGCGATCACGCTTGCGAATCCGCTTAGAGGGCTCTGGTGTAGGTTTGAGGGGAATCGGCGACTCAAAGTTCGCAGTTTCATTCAGCCCCGCCCTTGGGCCTGCTGCAGAGATCTGACCGCTACCCCTTCCTTCAACGTCGAGGTGTTCGACGAACGCCGTGCATCCAAACCCTCCTATGTGCCGCCTATGGTATCCGTTTCTTCGACATCCGACGTGGCCATCTTTCGCGACGGTAAATTACGCAGCATGTATCTCCCTGCGGATGCGTGAGGCACCGGGCAGCGAACAAGCCAGTGCGCGCCTCGTCCGAGCATCGCAACGATCAGGACAACTAAACGGCGACTCGGCCTGGGTCGTGCTGCGAAAGGAGGCCGGAATGGCAGATAGCAAATTCCTCACACCCGACGAGGTAGCTGAACGCTACCGAGGTGGAGTTTCGGTTGGGACGCTTCGAAATTGGCGCGCGATGCGGCTCGGCCCGTCCTTCGTTAAAATTGGAAAGGCTGTCCTCTACCCACTCGATGAACTTGATGCGTGGGATGAAAAGAATAGGGTGCAATGCCGTGCGCCAAATGGACCTAACGGTCATAGGGGTGATCAGGCGTGATGGTCACAGTCCGACATCATGAACCGATCCCAATCCCCGGCACCTCATTGCAGCCTAGCCTAAAATATCCTTTCTGAATCAACTTCTTAGCGAGACGCCAAGTATGGTGCACAACAATCCCGCTCGATACCCCACGGGCATCTTGAAGCACGCATAGTACCGGCCAGTCACGGAAATGAAGTGTTTTCAATAACTTTGCTGTGGCGGGTGTTCATCGGAGTGGGATAGTAAATTGCCAGCTTTTGCTCGAAACAGCAGATTCAACTGATTTCTGAAGTTCGCTGATTAAAAACAATATCTTAAATGATTTTTTAAGAGATAATTGCATACGTGCCAGCATACCCATGACTGGCATAATCTAACCTATCTCCGCCGCAAATTCTTTGGCGCGGAACTCTGTCACGCGACTAATTCGATCGATAAGATAAGTACGGTAACCGGGCAAAATGCCATCGGCATCAACCCCATCGCCATTCGAGAGTTTTTCCGTCTCTTCAAGCGCTTGCTGTAGCGTGAAATTACCTGCAGCGCTGTCAACTAGCCGGTCTGTTAGGTCGCGCTCGACGACAAGCCTTAGTTCATTCGGCAAGACCGAACGTCCACCGAAATAAATCAATCGACGGCCAAATATTCGAAGGCGCTCATCGTCCAGGTCTCGAACAATGGAAAGGGCTTCCGACCAACTCACGTCATGGAAGTCTGCTATGCGACGTTGGTCGTCAGGTCCGACAAAGCCGTCATAGATCTGCCCTTCTACATGTAGGGATGGTGCGTAGGGCTCTCGTACCGATGCGTAAAGCGATATAATTCGGGAGCGGAATGCAGCATCCTCCTTAAGACGACGAGCACGATCTTCCAATTCATCGATGTCGGCACCATTCAGCATTAAGTCAGGAGCATCATAGAAAGCCGTCAGTGTTGGCGAGGCGTTGATCCTGAGTCGGCGGACTGGACTCGGCTTTGCCGCCAAATATACCTGCAATGCCTCGTCGGACATTGCGGCAAGCTCTTCAGGAGGCACGTCCAGCCGTAAGCATAACCGGCCGTTGGGCTGATCCGGGTCGGGGCCGAGGCATACGACGGGCGCGTGATACGCCTGGTTGCTGAAAAACTCTGTGAGGAAAAAACCGTCCTCGGACTCAACAAAATCGCCAACAGTCGCCTTCTTCGAGAAACGAATGAAACGCTGCCACAGTTCAGGAGCGCGTTCTCGCACCAATCTGCAGAGACCAAGCGTCGCAGCAACATCGGCCATGGCATCGTGAGCTTGATCGTGTGTCAGGTCATTTGCCGATGCAAGGTGATCCAGGCGGAAAATTGGACGCCCCTCCGGTCCGAGGGGAACCAGCAAGCAAGCCGGCGACAGAGTCGCGGCCGCCATCATTAAGCCCAATGCGTCAGCACGGCAGTTGCCGTTGTTGCTGGTGAGATACGCCGGGTGAAGCGTCTGAAACAATGCATGCCTCAGCATCTCCTCATCAAAACGGATGGAATTGTACCCTACAAAAATAGAAGGAGACCAGGTCAGTAACGTTCGCTGAACGGCTCTGACCATGTCGTAGTGAGATGGGAGCGTACTATCAGTGAGCCGCTCAATCGGCAGCCGGTTTGTTAGCAGTGCCGAAGGGTGGGGAACAACGTGCGGCAAAAGGCGCGAACGCACCTCAAATCGATCAGTCTCGTTGAGGTCGTTATCTGTGCGGATAGCCGCGAAATGCACTATCTGGTCGAAGCCGTGCCTGAGCCCCGTCGTCTCCGTGTCGAAGAATACGAAGCCCATTCACATCCCCTACCCTAGAAATTTCCAGCCAGGCGGAACCGCATGGCCGACGCACTCACGCGGAATTTCTTGGCCAGCACCTCGATCCCCGCGTCATCCTCCATGTCCAATCCACTTGCGTCCAGCGCACTTGCAAGGAATTCTCGCGGCATAAGTAGCTCCGAAGCAAATGCGTTGGCCTCGATCTCCAGAGGGTCAATGCCCTGGGACGACACATCGTCGCGCAACAAAACCCGAAACCCCTTGTCCACATGCACGGCCTTCTGGATATCCGCAGCATGCAACACATGATGTCCAAGTTCATGTGCGGCCGTAAACCGTTGCCGGTTCGGGTGATGCAAGGCGTTCACGCCGATGATACCGATACCTTCCTTTATGAACGCCATGCCGGAGAGATCATCCTCCAGCGGCGCGTATTGAAGCACCACGTTCCTAGCCTTGATAATGCGCTCAATGGGAACCGGGGCTCCCTTCACTCCGAATTCCCGTAAAATCGTGCGAGCGGCCTCTCGCGCCATTTCGGGTTTGGCAGTCACAACCCGGTCCTTCCGGAACCATGGCGTGCAAGCGCATCTGCGATCAGATCATTGATTTGCGCCTTGCCGCGAGCGGTTACGGTTTCGTCTGACAAAATCATCTGCAAGTCCTCCCGGGGCTGGGGTTTTGGCGCGGCGGGCAGCAAATCGGCGGGCTTTGAAAATTCCAATGCCGACGCGAGACCGTAGACGTGATGCAGCAACACGTTCTGCCGGCCGCTCTCAATGTTTGCCACTGACGCACGCGACATGCCCACCCTAGCCGCCAACTCGGCCTGGGTGAGTTCAAGTGTCTTTCGTCTCGCGGCCACAAGCCGCCCAAACGCTACATAGATCGACTCGTCTGACATGACTGATGTTTGCTCTCCGCACCGCGCGATGTCAACGACGCAAACATTTTGTGCTTATTAATATCATTTCATTTGTGCTTATTGACAACAATCCAGCGCCATGAAATTAGTTAACCGTCGGTGAATGTCGAATTCGGCCGGCGGCTAACTGAAAGGAATTCGGAATGTCAAAACGCATCCATGTCGTTCCCCACGATTCCGGTTGGGCGACGCGCCGAGAAGGAGCTTCCCGCGTTGGATCGACCCACGGCACCCAGGCGGAGGCTACCGAAGCGGCGCGCAATACCGCGATCCGCGAACGTGGCGAGGTGGTGATCCACCGCCCCGATGGCCGTATTCGGGACGCCAATTCCTACGGCAACGATCCCTTCCCTCCGAAGGGATGAGTCTAGCGGCCGCGCCCGCCCGGGCGCGGCTCTCCCCATTTTCGCATTCAACCCGCCAGCTAGGCGAAGCGAGGACGATCAAGATGCAGAAGCTGACGGCGGTGCAGAACGAGGATTTCAATCAACCTAAGGGCATCCAGCGCGCACGCCGGCTTCCCGATCCCACGCTCGGAGCGCTCTGGAATTCGATCATCCTGGACGAGCGCCTGAAGGCCCAGCTCCTCTCGCAGGCGATGCTGAACTTCACGATGCGCGGCAAGGTCGACCGCAGCGTCATTCCGCTCCACGGCGTCATTCTGCTGGTCGGACCGCCCGGGACCGGCAAGACCTCGCTTGCTCGCGGGTTGGCGCATCGTACCGCCGAGACATTTCCGGGCGGCGGGTTCCGCCTGCTCGAGGTCGAGCCGCACGCTCTTACCAGTTCGGCGATGGGCAAGACCCAGCGTGCGGTATCGGAGCTGTTTTCACAGTCGATAGCCGAAGCCGCCGCCGCGGGACCGACGATTGTGCTTCTCGATGAAGTCGAGACGCTTGCCGCCGACCGGTCAAAAATGAGCCTGGAGGCCAATCCGATCGATATCCACCGCGCGACCGATGCCGTACTCGTTCAACTCGATGCGCTGGCCGAGCGGCATCCGAACCTGTTGTTCCTTGCCACCAGCAACTTTCCCCAGGCGGTCGATGCGGCCTTCACCTCGCGCTGTGACCTGGTCGTCCATGTGCCGCTGCCTGATCGTGAAGCTTGCGGGCTTATCCTGAAGGACTGCCTGACCGGCCTCGGCAAGACCTATCCGGCCATCGCGAAACTGCCCGCCTCCCAGGGATTCGACCGCTGCGCGGCCGAATGCGTCGGGCTCGACGGACGCGCCATCCGCAAGATGGTGGCCAACGCCTTGGCCAGCAGCCCGCAAACGGCCATGAATCCCGAACGCATGACGGTCGAAGATCTGTTTGCCGCGGCGCGCGCCGCCAAGGCGGGCCGTATGTCGGGAGGCAAGGCGTCATGAGCACCGTCGCCAGCCGTACATTCAAGAGCACGCCGGAACGTGAAGCCTCAAGGACCTGGACGGCGATAGTCGATCTGTTGACCCAGGGCAAAACCGGTGATGCACGGACGGAGCTTCTTGCCGTCACCGGTGTCGCCGCCAGTGTGATCGCCGATCAGGCGCCCAAGGGTGCCGCCATCACAGTAACCTGCGATGGTCCGCGCACGCGCATTTATTGCCTCTATGACGATGACGCCATCGAGGGCTCCGACGCCAACGAAGACGCCCTTGGCTTTGACCCGCTGAAAGGGGACTGGCGGGTTTCGCTGCCTTGCCTGGCGGATGATCTCGCCTGGGTTCAGGGCGCGCTCAAGAAACACAGCACCCGGATTACGGCGCGCGATCTCGACGCGGCTGTCTCGAGCGCCGACGAGGCAGCGACCACGAAATCACAGACCCTTGTGTTTGATCCGAAAGGGTTTCTGGGCTCATGACCAACGTCGCCGTTAACACCTATACCCATTCTGTCACCTATGTGGCGGACAACATCCTCAAAAGCTTGAAGGATATCATCCGCCTTGTGGGCCTCGATCCAACCGAATTTGTCGGCGACTGGGAATTGCACATGCGCGGTGTCCAGACTTGGTTGAACACTGGTGATCTCGAAACCGTAAAGCTGGAAATCTACAATCCGAAAACGGACGCGCTGATTTTCCGGTGGGACATCGACATCGCCTATGGCTGGTCGGGCGGCGACGGCAGCTTCTGGACGGATACCGAACAGCTCAAATACGCCATCAGAAAGGCGGGGCTGGTTCCGAGCGAGGCACGGTATCGGTTGCTTCTGCAAAACAAGCCCGGCCGCCCGGACGTGGCAGGCTGGAGCAAGGCCAGTGGGCGTTCGACAGAAGGCATGGTTCGCCAAAGCCTCGGAACGACCGTCGAGCACAGCGGCCTCGGCGCCAGCACGTCATATTTGAGGAGAGCCTGATGCTCACAATCGACGAAGCATTCCGTAAATTTAAAACCCGTCTCGAACTGAATGACAAGGAGCAGAAAAATGCTTCCGCGCGACAAACGGAAGTTCGAGACTATCTCGACACCAAGTTCAAGATCGACCGAAGCTTCCTTACCGGTTCGTACGCGCGCTGGACTAAGACGAAGCCGTTGAAAGATGTCGACATTTTCTTCGTATTGAAATCCTCCGAAGATCACTATCGCTCGAAAGCTCCGTCTGTCGTGCTGACCGATTTTCACAACGCGTTGGTCGCGAAGTACGGCGACAAAACTAAGAAGCAAAATCGCTCGATCAACGTGGACTTCGGCGTGAAGGCTGACGCCGACGACAATACCGACTATCGCGTCATCAGCGTCGATGTCGTCCCGGCTTTCGACAAGGACGGCGATTTCGAGATACCCGACAATGATTTGGGCAGGTGGATCAAGACGAACCCGAAGATTCACGCTGAAAAGGCCACGGCGGCGCATCAAGCCTATTCCAGTGAATGGAAGGGCTTGGTTCGGATGGTTAAGTACTGGAACAATAACCCAAGGCACGGTGAGAAGCCGATCAAGCCATCATTCCTGATCGAGGTTATGGCGCTGCAATGCCTTTACGGGGGCTGGGGTGGCAGCTTCGATCGAGAGATGCAAAGCCTTTTCGCAACACTGGCTGACCGTATTTTGGATGAATGGCCCGATCCTGCTGGCCTCGGACCGCCGATCAGCAACGGGATGGATACCGCACGCAAAAATCGAGCGCGCGAGTTGTTGCTTGCCGCCGGTCGCGAAGCAACCCTCGCTATCGACCATGTTCGTCGCGGTCGAAACGGCGAGGCCTTGCGGGCTTGGCGCGAGCTGTTCGGTCCAAAATTTCCCTTGTCCTGACCTCCAGCCGTTAAACCCAGCGAGATCTTCCAATGTCAGAATGGTCCCTATCCCAGCTTCTCTCCTCCCTGCATGAGGATATCCAGCAACGCCTAGCGACAGTTCGAAAATCGTTCAGCCATCCGGGCACGAAGGGCGACGCGAGCGAGAACGTCTGGATCAGTATGCTGGAAACGTATCTGCCGAAGCGCTACCAGGCCGCGAAGGCACATGTGGTGGACAGTCTTGGCAACTTCAGCCAGCAGATCGACGTCGTGATCTTCGACCGCCAATATTCGCCGTTTATTTTCACCTACGAGAACGAGACGATTATCCCTGCCGAGAGCGTTTACGCCGTTTTCGAGGCGAAGCAGACGGCGGACGCTAGCCTGGTCGCTTACGCACAGCAGAAGGTCGCAAGCGTCCGGCGCCTGCATCGCACGAGCCTCCCCATCCCCTACGCCAAGGGCGTATATCCGGCGAAACCGTTGATCCCGATTTTGGGCGGCCTGCTGACCTTTGAAAGCGAGTGGAGCCCCGCGCTCGGGCCGTCGTTCGAAAGAGCTCTGGTTACCGACCTCGGCGACGGGCGGCTCGATATCGGCTGCGTCGCGTCGCATGGCCATTTCTCCTTCGACCAGGCGGCCGCGAGCTACAGCTTCGTCAACGAAAATAAACCGGCGACGGCGTTTCTGTTTAAGCTGATATCACAGCTTCAGTTTAGTGGAACCGTGCCGATGATCGATGTTGAAGCATACGGTCAGTGGCTGACCAAGTAGTGAGGAACAGGGGTACTTGGGGGCTAGAATGACTACCATGCCGCGCAATCTAGTGCTTCTGCTCGATGGCACGAGCAACGAGGTGAAGAACGATCTCACCAATGTTTTGAAGCTCTACCGTTGCGCTGAGCGGAATGACACACAGCGCGTCTTCTACCATCCGGGCATTGGAACCATACCGTTGGTGTCCGACTGGACTCCAGCCGCGCAAAGCGCGATCGCGACCTTCGGCCTAGCCACCGGCTGGGGGCTCGATGCCAACATCCTTTCGGCGTATTGCTATCTAGCCGCAACCTATCGGCAGGGCGACCGCATCTTTCTATTCGGTTTCAGTCGAGGCGCTTATACAGCCCGTGCAGTTGCCGGTTTAATTCATCTACTTGGTCTACTTGAACCAGATCAGTTGAATCTCGCGCGTTATTCACTCAAGGCCTTCAAGAACGCTTATCGCGAGGACCGTCTCGAGATTGCCTGGCAGTTCCGCCGCGTTATCGGGGGGCGCCGCATTCCTATTCATTTTCTAGGCGTGTGGGACACCGTCGCATCGGTGTTCGTTCGGCCGGGACTATTACGACTGCCCAGCCAATCATTCCTCCCCTACACTAGGACTAACCCAAGTGTACGGGCATTTCGCCAAGCCGCAGCGATTGACGAGCGCCGGCGCATGTTCCGACTCTACGACTGGGCTTCCAGCCAACCATTCCAGCCCAACCCGTTCGAGGCAGCCGAGGACGCGCAAGATCAACAAACCGTATGGTTTGCAGGTGAACACTCTGACGTCGGTGGCGGCTGGGCAGAAGAAGAGAGCCATATCGCTAAGTTTCCACTGATCTGGATGGCCCGAGAAGCCGAGAAGTATGGGCTTCAAATCAACGAAGCGATGTTCAGCCACCTCGCGGAAGGAAAGCCTCTTCCGGGAGGAAAGCGGATGTACGTCCCACCGAGCGCCAACGGCGTTATTCACGATTCGATGTCTGCAGTCTGGTGGCCGCTCGAATATTTTCCTAAAAGCCTTAAGTGGAAGCGTTTTCCGGAGAACAAGTCAGGCTGGGGGTATTACTTGCCACACGCGGAACCACGCAAAATCAAGGAGCGCGCATTGCTCCACTACTCTGTAGTTGAGCGGATGGCGACAGGTTACAAACCGGTCAACCTGCCAACTACTTATGAGACCGTTAGCGCTGACTCGACGCTACCTTCGGCAAAGATCCAGTTATGATCGAAAATCTTGAGATCGGCCGCTCGGGCTATTTCTATCAGCGCAAGCGGCCTCTCTCTAACGAGGCCATTGAGCAGCTTTTCCGCAACTTGCGTGCGCAGACGCGTCACCCTTCGCAGAATCTGTTTCGCATCGTTCGTATGCAACTCGGCGAGGCGCGGTATTCCACGATCTCCTTCTCTTATGAGCGCGCGCCTTCCTTTCTTGCCCCTGAAGCCGGTGTGTCGGAGCGCGTGTTCGGCTATCTGCTGATCGTCGAACACGGTCTACACATTGCCTTATTCAAGTCGGGGTTGGATCTCACCTCGTCATTCAAAAGCGCGTTCCTCGGAAAGATCGCGAGCGAGCGCGTCGAGCGCGCAATCGCACGGCACGATGCAGTTTTTGAGAAGCTTCGGCTACGCAATATGTCGATCTCACCTTTGGCGCTGCGCTCAAAAACACTGGAGGCACGCGATCTAGAAAATGCGGTCGCGACGAGCAGTGCCAGCCGCTTCATCCCGCAGGGCTACAGTGTGCGGCGGCCTGACGGTGTCTATTCGGCGACGCCGACCACCGGTCGCATTGCGGTGCGCTCGGATCGGGCCGACGTCGAAGCCGCGGTTGCCTGGGTGGCCGAGATCTCGACGCTGCTTAGGCTCGAGGACGGCGCCGTTTCAGGCTTTATTCGCAACTTCGCCCGTCCCTTGGAGCTCACCGCAATCCCGCCCGACGTACGACCAACCTTCATCGGCATCGACATCATGGGCCTCTCCGACGTCCTCTTCAGTGCCGATGATGGTGTCCGCTTGGTCCGCACGGGCGGTGACGCTACAGAGGCACTGTCACATACGGAAGCCGAGGCGGTGCTTGCCTCATTGGATCAGCCGTTTCCGATTGTGACCGAAGGCGGAGTTGACCAGGTTCGGCTCGACGGTGGCGATGCACAGGTAACCACGCTGCGCATAGGCAGCACCCGAATTGCCCTGCGTGGACTCGAGCTGCCGGCGCTCGTCGGCATATCCGTAGAACGCCGAGACCTTCCTCTGGGAGAAGATCCTAATGCAATGCCGCTCGCACGGTACATAGATCGCGAGAATCTCTTCACGGTGCTCTTCAGCGACTTGGCTCTTGCGTATATCGACGGCTCGCTCTTTCGAGATGAGGCGCTTGCTGGAGGCGGCGAAGCGTTTCTCGCGCATCTGCACGTCGAGGCTTCGCTTGCAACCGCCGACAGCGAAAAGGGCGCATTCGCGGCTGACCAAGTCGCCTTCGCTCCGAACTCCGTCTTTCGCTCAGTCGTCGATGCAGTAGCGAATGATGATGTCTTGCTTTGCGACGACTTGGGCGATGAATGGGCGGATTTCATTGGAGTGAGTACGGCCACGAGTCCGACGATGATCAGCTTCTATCATGCCAAGCATGGCAACCAGTCGCTGAGTGCGTCGGCGTTCCACGATTCCGTGGGCCAAGCCATCAAGAATCTAGGCCGCATGAGTTTGCCGGGGAGTATGCTACCCAACAAACTTGCGAGTTGGAACGACCGATATCGCAACAATGGCGTGCAAACTGAGATCGCCAGAATGATCCGGGGCGGATCGCCTGATGAGATCGCCGCGAAACTTGATGCCGTGAGATCCGCACCGGACGTGCTTCAACGCGTCTTCATCGTGACATCATCGTTGAGCCGTGCGCAGGTTGAAGAGGTGCTTGCGGCCGCTTCGCACGGAACACCGCCCACACCGCACTTCGTTCAGCTCTACTGGTTGTTGATGAGCTATTTTTCCGCCTGCACTGAGATGGGCGTGCGTGGTTATGTGGTGTGTCGTCCGTAGACCGCATAGCGCCGTTTCCTACCGCCGCCGGAAAGAGCGATGTGAATTGAGCGCTACTAAGTCCGAAACTGTGCAAACCTTTCCTCAAGACGGCCTTTGTCGGGATAGTCCTGGCCACGGGTCGGCAGCTTGATAAGCTGCCCCGCCATAGCTTTAAGCCCATACTCAAACATGGGACCGTCGTTTATCGAAAGCAGCGCGTCGCTCACATGAATCCGGTAATCTGCATCGATACCAATCAAATTGGCATCAAACGCCGCATGATGAATTTTCGAAAGCGGAAGGCCGTTTTGGACGATCGGTTGTCCGAGTTCTTCGTCTTTGTCTGGGATGATGTGGGCAGCGTCAAGCAGTCGTGCTTCCGGCAATCCGGTGATCGCGCATCTATTGCCGTAGGCGCTTAAAATGGCCTCACGGAACGTCGCTTGATGAAGACGCTGCCGAACCAGCCGCAAACCGTATCGTCGCTCCGGCGCATCTGGAATGGACCAATCCTTATTCGTTGTGGCTGGAGCGCCGAAGGCAAGGCGTACCTTCAAATCCGGTGCTGACCATTCGGCGACATAAGTGGGCCAGATGAATGTGTAGCGCTGAGGCGCGACACCAAGGAAGTAGAGGATGGGAATTTGACCATCTCGTGCTTCGCGCAGCCACCGATTGTCAGCAGCACCTGCGTCCGTACCCATGAACGCATAGTCAATGAGCTCATCGCCACGCTCAATTTGTGCATGAACCTTACGCTGATCGTCATACCAAACACGCGCGCCAGTTCGCGGATAGACGGTTCGCACACTGAGCAAATACTTCATGGACGCCGGCTTGAATATTCCTCGCTGGGGGTTGATCAGCGGAACTCGCTGCCCATCGACAAGAAATCCCGCCCGTAAGTCGTCTGCCGTGATTACCCCACCAGCGCTGGCACGTTTGATGTGCTCGACGGCGGCCAATCGGATGCGCGCATCTATCGGAGCGTCACTCATGGCGTCGTCCAGTCGGCAGCAAAAGCCCGGTTATGAGAGAAGCGTTCATCCCAGATACCTGTGCTCTCGATGCCACGACAACGCGTCGGCTGACGGCGCAGCATATCGGTTATTGGGAGCGCGAATGGGAGTTCCGTGAAGGTCATAGTAGTGCCGACCGTTATCGAAATCAGCTTTCAGACGGCCACTGACCTCGAACCGGTGATCCGGTGAGACAGTCACATATCCGAGGTCGAAAAGCCGATGGATGTCAGTGCGAAGGAGCAAACCGTTCGAAGCTGCGTGCTCTCCACCAGCCTCGAAAGCGCGGATGTGGGCCGCATCCAAAATCGGCAGGGTCTTTTCACCCGAGACGGCGCAACGGCGTTCATAGCTATCAGTGATCGTCAGGCGAAACGCGCCCTGCCCTAATCTCGGCTTGATCAGCGTCGGCTTGCCGAAGCGCTCAGCCATGACAGGCTCTGTATTTCGTATCTCAGGAACCGAGTTCAATCGCTCTGTGACTGCGGACCATAGATATTGCCCATCCCCTTCCTCTGCGCTGAATCCCTTGCCGGTCACGATGTTTGGCGACCAGCTCTCCGGAACAGGCAGCCAGAGCTCCCTCGGCCAAAAGAACGGTTGGGTCAGTATCCGACAACCAATGACGGGATCCTGTTTATCATCCAGAGCAATTGGATCCCGGCGATAGCTCGCAATTCGCGCCCGCATTTCAGAGCGACTGGAAACGCCGTTCTTAAGGCCAAAGGCTTCCCACGCCAGAGACAGCGGCGCGATTGACGCGTGACCGAAAATGCCACCGCCAACGATGAAGTTGTTTGGCGCATGCAGCTTGAAGAGGAATATTTCGCCGGGCTGAAGCGCGCGAAACTGCGTCGTCCCACTGGGCTGCCAGAAATTGACTTCGTCATGGGGAACAGAGGCGCTCAACTGATCGAACCAGGCTTTGTCCGTAACGCCGACGAAGAGACGGACCATGGTCTAGCCTCTCAACTCGGCTGTGTTTTGAAGCACCGACGCTCTAGCAATCCACATCGTCAGCGCCGCAGCCCGAGAGCCAACTACTGCCGAGCATAGCCTGCAGATCGTCGTCTTGTTCCTTTTCACTTCGGCGCTCCCCACGCCTCCTCTGTATCTCATGTCGCGAGCACCCGCCCGAGATCAGACAACAGCTTTTCGCGTCGGCCCTCCGAAAGTTTGGCCAAGTTGTCGACCTTCCAGCGTACCGCCGGCAAGTCCGCGGCTCCAGGCACTCCTAGCAAGTCCCACTCTGGCTCGCCGGCCTTGAAGGACAGAAGAAAGCGCCGGTGCTCGGCAGGCATCTTGCCAACGACATCGGCGATTAGAGCTTCACGAGCATCGTACAACGCCTCCAGGGTCACGGGGTCTTCCGTCATGCCGGCAAACCCCGCGTCAAACTCATGGCGTAAGTCTTTGCGCGTCGGCGCCAAGACTTCGCCCATCGGCCTGTTGTGGCTCAGGATGTAGACAATGAAGGCGCGCCGTAGCTCATCGGATATTCCCTCATTCGCGAGCAGATCCCTGACGTCGAACAGATCTCGCGGATGCTGCCGATCCAAGGCGGCAACGATCTTGCCGGCGTAGAGGTCCGGGAAGGACACAACAGGCACCTCGGCATAGCCGAAGAGCTCTTCGACCTGGTCGCAAACCGCCCGTGCCTCGGGAGAGTAGACGCAGCCACGAATGACGGGCGTCACCTCGATCTTGATCTGCACGCCGTCGGAGGCAACCAGCACCTTTGTGGCTGCGCCTTCGCTGTGCAGCGGCACGGCCTGGGTGCGGCTACGCGGTACACTCTCCGCTATTCGAGCAGCAATCCGTCGTATGGCGGCATCGATATTGGCGAGGGACTTCGCACGATCCTCGACCGGCAGATAGGTCAGATCGATATCGACCGACAGGCGTGGAAGGTCTCTGACAAAGAGATTGATGGCCGTGCCGCCCTTCAATGCGAAGACATCCTCCTCAGCAACGAGTGGCAGAACCCGAACGAGGAGACTGACTTGCGCGCGGTAAGCTTCAGACGCCGGCATCGAGTGTCTCCGGCACAGTGATCTGATACTTGCTGTCCAGCCGACCGCCGACCACGATCTGACGCTTGCCGCGACCAAGGTCGATACGCTTGAGATCAAGTCGGCCGAACCATGGATGAGCATGCCGTTCGGCGAACCAGAGAAACAGCCTCTTCACCTTCACGCTCCGACACGCTTCCAGCACGGCCTGAACCCGCTTCGGGCTCAGCGTGCGAACCGACTCCATTAGGACGTCGGCCTGATGGAACGTCTCCCGGGACGGGAGCAGGTCAAGAAGTTCGCAAAGCGCGCGCTCCGGCGCGGAGACATCGAGCTCCCACCCCCAGTGTCCCCATGCCAGGCGCGTCCTTCCAGGTGCGTCGGCATCGAAGAGCTTGTCTGCCTTATGTTCGACGAACTGAGCGTCGGTCGGTATCCGATCTACCCAGCCAGGCAGACTGCCGTAGGCATACAGATGGATTTCTGGCTTGCCCGAAAAGCGGAGGTAGTGCGTCAGGCCTTGTAGCTCGAGAGCGCTGCGGCCGCCGACGTGCACGGATTTGTCCAGAAGTCGCTGGAGCGAGATGATCACGCGCTGCCAGGCTATCGCCTGATCAACGTTGCCGGTCGGTCGCTGATAGACGCCACGAACGACACCTTCGAGCCAGCCCTGCGCCACGTATTTTTCGCGCCACTGCCGACGATAGCCGTGTTTTTCCAGCCAAGCGGTGTCAACCACCAGCCCCTCGGGGAGCAGGCGATGAAGTTGGTTTATCTTTTCGTTCTTTTGACCTACCATTAGTGGGTGAAAATAGCATGAGTCTAAACCGAAGGACAAGTTCGGGATTCCGCATTTTCGACCCATCAATGGTAGGCATAAAAGCGCAATATTCAAACCAAGGAGATGGAACGCTTCTGGAGGAGGAAATGGCCAAGCTGCCGAAATTCACGCTTACGCATAACGAGAAGAAAGATCGCTGGGATTTGACCAAAGACGGCGCGAGTCGTCCTGCGGCGAGCTTCGACACCAAATCCGATGCGACCAAAGGCGGCGCCCTCGAGAAGGCTGTCGGCAAGGACGGAGGATCGGTCAAGATCCAGAAGGTCGATGGTCAATTTCAAGAAGAGCGGACTTATCCGCGTGCTGCCGATCCCAAGAAATCGCCGGGCTAATTCGTATCCACCTCCCGGCACTTCAACGAAAGCAACCCACATGCCTCGCACGATCGACGAAGTCATGGCCGATCTTCCACCGGCCCAGCAGAAAGAAATCGAGAGGCGATATCACGCGTTGCGTCGAACTGTGCCGTTCCCTCAGCGCGACAAAGCGCCAGACGACCAGCCCTCGGCCAAAAGCATCGGCCCTCGCCTGCCGCGCCGTCAATAACCTATCGAGACTTCCTCACTCTCGCCAGCCTACCACCGCGAGGGCGTGAAGCCGTGATCGTCATCGTCGCCGAATAAGCGCTCCGCTTCGAAACGCTCCTCCATCGCCCGCGGTGATAGGCGAGCCTCACGCTTCGCCAAATGCTCCATCGCCCAGGCCAGAAACGCCGATAATCTTGGGCTCGGCTCGGCCGGAATCTCCTCGGTGAGCATAACGATGAGACGACGAAGCCGATCCAGTTCGTCAAGTTCGGCGAGAACCGTGCTCAGTCCGGCGGTGCGGCGATCCTCAACATGTTTGATACGCGCCGCCAGTTCGCGGCGACGACGCTCTTCCTCGATCCTTCGCTGCTCTGCTTCCCGCCTGAGCCGATCTTCAGTTTTCGCTGCGGCAAGCACCGCAAGACCGACAGCGATGTCACTGGCCATATTCTCCAGTCGCTGGACCTTGGCGTCGCGGAAGCTCCGGCGCGGCGCAGAGCCCCGGAAAACATATACCTGCTCGAACTCAAACGAGAGCTGGCCGGTTGGATGGTAGTCCCACTCTGGAAAGCGAGGCTTATCAAAGAAAACGTTGTCCCAGGAGTTGCGGTGCGCCGCGCGATCTCTCTTTCGTTCCCAAGCCTCCTCTTTGGCCCGCTCGGCATCGGTTAGTACATGTTTCTCCCGCCTGATTGTTTCTGTGATCGAGAAGCCAACCGTCTCGTTTTCGGATTTGAATTTCGCTAAGCCCTCGCCTGCGACGAGTTCGAAGCCTTGAAGTTCTGCTGCCCGGACAATCCGCTGCAGGGCGATGGCAAGACGGTCGATTGACGCCGACGCCACCTCACACTTGATGAGTCCAGGCCTGTCAGCAGCGACGATACCGATATCGGATGGCTTCGCCTTTCTGAGCCCGGCGAGCGTCCGCTCGATAACCGCGTGCGGCGGGGCTGATTGACTATCATCGCCTTCAGACGCGAGGATACGTGCCTGTTCGCGCACGCCGGCAAGCGCGGCAGCTTCACGGCTGAGGTCCGCATTTGCAATTGTGATCCTGTCAGCACTCCCCGCCTTAGCCTTCGGCAGGGGCGCTTGCTTAACCTTCTTCCCGGCTGCCTTCTTCGCCCACCAGCCAAGCGGTGGATTAGGGATGTCATGCTTCCTACAGATCTTGTGAAGCGCGACATCGGAGATCGCGAACTCCTTTGCCAAATGCGTCAACGGCTTGGACCAGACGAGTTCGTAAAATTCTTCGCGCGTAAAAACCCTTGCCACAGTGATTCCTTCGATGGTCTCCCGTCTGCCTCCTCGGACGGCCAATGCGACCGCAGGATTGTTGAGCCCCAATCGCCCACAGGATCCTCTTAGGCATCGCCTCGTGTGATCGCCCGCCATGGTGCAACAACCTGTTGCACTATAACGGATAACGGAAGCCTGGGAAAATTTGTGTCTGCTCCTCTTTACCTGACGCTCGACGAAGTCATTAAGCGCTATCGCAACCAGATCAGCGAGGGCACGTTGCGCAACTGGCGATCGAAGAGGATCGGGCCTTCGTTCATTAAAATCGGCAAAGCGGTTCTGTACCCAGTCAACGAGCTAGATCGCTGGGATCGTTCAAACCTCGTCCTATGCCAACGGACGCGGCATCTCCCTTTTGATACCGTTGGCACCGAGACCAGCGAGATTTGAGCGTCGGCATGAGCCCCCGTCCAGTTGGCGGGGGCAAAGCATGCTGCAGCGAGCAAGCCCGAACACCGCTTTCAGTACGGCTCTTGTCGCGATCTGCGTTCTCTCGTAATTGTGGTTGCCACAGAAACTCGTGATCCTGCATGCGTTTCCGGAAGCGGGAAGGATCGGGCGGAATGATGCGGGATGGTCAGAGAACGTCATTTGTTCCAGACACCAAACCTATACCCCAGTTCATCCGAGAGTATACATAACACGCTGATAAACAACGACTTATTTCGTTGGCTGTTTTGATCCACAATCACCCGTCCGGCGACCCGACACCCTCAAAGGCGGATATCGACATGACCAAGACAATCGTCAACATTGGCAATCAGATGGGCATAATAGTCCACGATCATATTATCATTGGCAAAAACAGTCATGCCAGTTTGAAAGGGCTTGGTCTTTTTTAGGTTCATGGCTTTGATTTAAAGAAATACACCGCACTTTCGTCCGTCGAGCTGGTTTTGCCGTCGCCAAAATCTGGCACGGGATATTTCGACAGTTTCTGCAGCCGCTCCCGTGGCAAATAATCTCTCCCGGGGTCGCCAACGATAACCGTTAGCCCCACAGCAATGCATTTATCGAGATAGGCTGTCACCTTCGCTGCAAGGTTTGCATCGTAGAACAGATCGCCTACCGCGATAATATCAGTTTCTGGCGGTTCGTTATCGAGGATGTCCTGGCAGATAACGGTTACCTGCGCTTCATTGACAGCCGCGTTCAAGCGATTTGCTATCGACGCATGAGGATCAATATCCACGGAAACTACCACTTTTGCGCCTGCTTTGGCGGCTGCAATCCCCACAATTCCGGAACCCGAACCTAAGTCCAGCAAACGCCGACCTGCAACCATTTTCTGGTGATCGAGAATATGCCGTGCCAGCACTGTCCCTCCAGCCCAGCGATAGGCCCAATAAGGTGGATGGTCATCACCATATATGTCCTTGTTGCCAAGCTTGCTCAACCCGCTCGCTGGGTGGGCAGTATAAAGGGATATCTCCGGTACTGACGGAACGGGAACAAGATGCAGGTTCGCTGTTATAAAGTCCTGCAAGTTTACTGTATCGTCCGCTGCACTAACCAGTTTGGTCTTTTTCAATTTTATCTTTCCCGATCAGTGCCGCAAATGCGAATTTCTATCGCCGGTAGCCACTAAATGAAACGATAAAAAGCTGCCTTCAGCCATCCTGACAGAATGCTGTCAGGATGGCTGAAGGTATCATGATCTTATGATGAGTGGAGGTGCAAAGATGTTGCAAGCTTGCCTCAATGGTGCACGCATGCGTGACTATCACCCCGCTGTGCCGTTTTCAGCTGCCGAACTTGCGAAAGACGCGCGGCTGGTCGTTGCGGCGGGCGCACGGGAACTGCACATTCATCCACGCGGACCGGACGGGAGGGAGACTCTCGATCGCGTCATTGTCGCACACACACTGCAAACAATTCGCAAAGCGGTGCCGTCGATTCCAATCGGACTGTCCACACAATGGAGTATAAAACCCACGGGCAAAGCCCGGCACGAGCCAATCCGCCGTTGGAATGTCCTGCCGGATTATGTCTCAATCAATCTTACAGAAGAAGATGCCGACGACTTGATGTCGCTGATTTTGAGCAAAGGTATCGGTGTGGAGGCCGGCCTCTGGTCCATCAGTGATGCTGAGCGCTTCGTAAGGCTGAACGATGCAAAAAGCTGCCTGCGTGTTCTTATCGAAATCCTTGAGCAAGACATCGAAGAAGGGCTCAAGGTATCCAATGGCATTCAGAACGTTCTGAAGAATGCCGGTATCAACTTGCCCATATTGCTCCATGGCGATGAAGCAAGCGTCTGGCCAATCTATCGGGAGGCCGTGGCAAAAGGTTTTGACAGCCGCATTGGTCTGGAAGATTGCAATCGCCTTCCCTCCGGTCAAATCGCCAGCGGCAACGCTGAATTGATTCAGGCTACATCAAATCTCGTGTAGCATTTCGACATAAAGAAAAACGGCCCCGCATTGCGGAGCCGTTTTTCAGTATTACTTTTGCGAAACCGTTGACGAGAAGCTTATGCCTCGTCTTCAGTCTTCTTCTTGGCTGCCTTTTTTGGCGCTGCCTTCTTTGCAGGCTTCTTGGCTTCGCCAGACTTTTCTTCCGACTCATCATCAGCCATCAGCTCTTCTTTCGTTACCTTCTTGTCGGTAACGTTGATGCTGGCGAGCAGGTGATCAACAACCTTCTCTTCAAAGATTGGAGCGCGCAGATTGTTGATTGCTTCCGGAGTCTTGCGGAAGAATTCATAGATCTGCTGTTCCTGACCTGGATACTGGCGAACCTGGTCATAAACAGCGCGCTGCATTTCTTCTTCGGTCACTTCGATACCGGCCTTGTTGCCGATTTCGGAAAGAACGAGACCAAGACGTACGCGGCGCTCAGCAAGCTTGCGGTATTCAGCGCGAGCTTCTTCTTCTGTCGTGTCTTCGTCTTCAAAAGTCTTGCCAGCCTGTGCAAGGTCCTGACCGATCTGGGCCCAGATGTTGTTGAACTCGGCATTGATCAGACGTTCTGGCGATTCGAACTGGTACTCGCCGTCCAGCGCATCGAGAATCTGACGCTTGACCTTCTGACGTGTGAATGAACCATACTGGCTCTCGATCTGCTCGCGGATAACCTGACGAAGACGATCGGCGCTTTCGATGCCGAGCTTCTTTGCGGTTTCGTCATTGATTTCGAGTTCGCCTGGCTTTGCTACTTCCTTAACAGTGATGTCGAAGGTTGCATCTTTGCCTGCAAGGTGAGCAGCCTGATATTCAGCCGGGAAAGTGACCTTGATCTGTTTTTCATCGCCAGCCTTGACGCCGATCAGCTGATCTTCGAAGCCCGGAATGAACTGGCCGGAGCCGAGAACCAGCGTCGCATCGCTATCTGCGCCGCCGTCGAAAGGAACATCATCGACCTTGCCGAGATAGTCCATGGTAACGCGGTCGCCGCTTTCAGCTTTGCCCTTCTTGGTTTCGAAGGTCTGTGCAGAGCTTGCAACGCGCTTGACCTGCTCTTCTACTTCCTCATCGGACACATCAACGATCTCGCGGGTGATGCTGATCTTTGAAGAGTCTTTGATTTCGATGGCTGGCAGAACTTCGTAGTTCAGCGAGAATTCGAAATCGGCCTCGCCGGAAAGAACCTTGTCAGCTTCTTTTTCGTCTTCAGTCATGACGACTTCCGGCTGGGTAGCCGACTTTTCATTGCGATCCGAAAGAATGGTGCGCGAAGAATCGCTCAGGATTTCGTTGACGACTTCAGCCATGAACGACTTACCGTACATCTTGCGAAGGTGGCTCATTGGCACCTTGCCGGGACGGAAGCCATTGATGCGCGCCTTTGCACTGGCACCCTGGAGGCGTTCGGAAAGCTTTGCTTCCAGATCCTTGGCCGGAACAACGACCTTGATCTCGCGCTTCAGCCCTTCATTGAGCGTTTCAGTAACCTGCATGTCCAAACCTTCACTTTTTTAACATTTGTCCCGCCGTCACCGGCTCGTTCGCCAAATTGCGGGAGAAAAACTGTTGCCTATGTGGCTCCGGGTGCGGATGATCGAGCCTTGGCTTCGCCATCCACGTTGATTTTACTGCCGTATTTCCAACCCAACTCTCGATTTATGCCACGCATTGTATCACAGACTGTGGCACAAAGTTGGGTGAGAAATCGCACCTTCACCGACTGGTCGCTCCCTTTACTCGGCTCAGGTATAAAAATCAATGGCAGAGCAGTATGGGTGGGCAAAATAGCATAGCGCAGCGCCGCCACAGCCGGAGATTGCAAGGTGACAAGGAATTGGAACTGTGCAAATCTACTCGGGTGGGGACTTTTCTGGATAATTAATTATGGCTGCACTGTGTTAAAATTGTGCAGCGCCCTCTCGTAAACGTTCCCCGCCGCTATTATCTGACTTTGCTCTACTCGACCTGATCGTCCGCAAAGATGGTATTGATTTTGTTTCTTTCAGCTGAATTTGCTGCATCTTTGCGACACGCACGGGACGTCTTACAGTCATGGAGGCCTACCCTTTGTCACGATCGCTTTTAACTACACTCAAGTTCGGTTTGACAGCCGCTCTCCTCTCGTCAGGTGCTGCATTCGCACAGGAAGCAGCAGCGCCGCCGCCTCCCCCGGTATCGGTTGCAAAGCCAGTCGTTCGCGACGTTGTAGACAGTGACGAGTTCATTGGCCGCTTCGAAGCCGTCGATGAAGTGTCCATTCGCTCGCGCGTTGCCGGTTATCTCGACAAGATCGAGTTCACAGATGGTGCACTGGTGAAGAAAGGCGATCCGCTATTTACGATCGATCAGCGCCCGTTTGAAACAGCGCTATCGCAGGCTCAGGCTTCGCTGGAAGTTGCCAAGACGACACTGGTATATGCTGAGGCCCAATTCAAACGCACGGAATCGCTTGCTGCAAACGGCACGCTCTCAGCATCGCAGCTGGATGACCGGCGGCGCGACTTCGTATCCGGCCAGGCCAATGTCCGCGGCGCAGAGGCAGCTCTGGCCCGCGCACAGCTCGATCTCGAATATACGAAGATCACCGCTCCACTTAGCGGGCGCATTGATCGCCGCCTGATTTCGGTTGGCAACCTCGTCCAGCCGGACCAGACAATCTTGACGACCATCGTCTCGCTCGATCCGATTGATTTCTATTTCAATGTCGATGAGCGCAACCTGCTCTCCTATGCGCGTACTGCACGTGAAAACGGCAGCACATTGCAGGAAGGCGCAGCTGGACTGGAAGTAACTGTCCGGCTTACCGACTCTGCTGAGCCACCAGTGAAGGGCAAAGTCGACTTTGCTGAAAATCGTCTGGACGACCAAACGGGAACGATGCGGGTGCGTGCCCGCTTCGACAATCCAAAGTTTGTTTTGCAACCCGGCCTTTTTGGCCGCGTCGATGTTGCTGCATCCAATAGCTATAAGGGTATTTTGATCCCCGACGAAGCTATCGGGTCCGATCAAAACGAGCGCATCGTCTTCACGGTCAGCGAAGATGGCACAGTGACACCGAAGCCGGTTCGTCTTGGACCGAAGCTTTATGGCTACCGCGTCATCCGCTCCGGTATGACCGGCGATGAAACCATTGTCGTAAATGGTCTTATGCGCATCCGCCCAGGGGTGAAGGTCAAGCCCGAACTGGTCGTTCTGCCGCCAGAAGCCCCAACGGCTGAGACGACAAAAGCGCAAGGGGCTGCGCAATGAGATTCGCGCATTTTTTCGTCGACCGGCCAATCTTTGCGAGCGTTCTATCGATCGTCTTGCTGATCGTCGGCGGCATTGCCTATACACAGCTGCCAGTGGCGCAGTATCCTGAAATCGCACCTCCAACCATCGTTATCCGCACCTCTTACCCGGGCGCCGATGCCGAAACCATTGCCAACACGGTGGCAACGCCTATCGAACAGGAAATCAACGGCGTCGAGGACATGTTGTACATGTCCTCCTATTCGACTGCTGATGGTTCCATGGCTCTGACAGTCACTTTCAAGCTTGGAACTGATCTCGATAAAGCACAGGTTCTGGTGCAGAATCGCGTTTCCATTGCTGAGCCGCGACTTCCGGAAGAAGTCCGGCGCCTTGGTATCACCACCACCAAAAGTTCGCCTGACCTGATGATGGTCGTGCATATTCTCTCACCAAATGGGCGTTACGATCAGCTTTATGCGTCCAACTATGCGCGATCCCGCGTGCGCGACGTATTGTTGCGTTTGGACGGCGTTGGCGATCTGATCATCTTCGGTGAGCGCGAATACTCGCTGCGTATCTGGCTCGACCCTGAAAAGCTCTCAGCCTATGGCATGACATCGAGTGACGTTGTTCAGTCACTACGGGATCAGAACGTGCAGGTTTCCGGCGGTTCCATTGGCGGGCCACCTTCTTCGGGCACCAATGCGTTTCAATATACGGTCACGACGGAAGGGCGTTTCAGTGATGCCCGTCAGTTCCGTTATGTCATCGTCAAGGCCACGGAAAGCGGACGCCTTGTGCAGTTGCAGGACGTGGCCCGCATTGAGCTTGGTGCAAAAGACTATGTTACCAACTCCTATCTGAATGGCAGCCCGGCTGTGGCTTTGGGTATTTTCAGCCGTCCGGGTACCAACGCCCTCGCCGCTGCGGCATCAATTCGCAGCACAATGGAAGAGCTCAAGAAGGATTTTCCTGACGGGCTGACCTACGACATCGTCTACAATCCAACCGAGTTCATCGCTGAATCGATCAATGAGGTGTACAAGACGATCATCGAGGCCGTTATCCTCGTAGCACTCGTCGTGCTCGTCTTCCTCCAGTCCTGGCGTACAGCTATTATCCCGATTGTGGCAATTCCGGTCTCCCTTATCGGAACACTGGCATTGCTGCTTGCCTTCGGTTTCTCGCTCAATATGTTGACCCTGTTCGGATTGGTTCTTGCCATCGGCATTGTCGTTGACGACGCGATTGTCGTCGTCGAAAACGTTGAGCGAAACCTTGCAACCGGCATGACGCCGAAGGAAGCGTCGCATGTAACTATGGATGAGGTCGGCACTGCCGTCATTGCCATTTCGCTGGTTCTGATCGCTGTGTTCGTGCCGACTGCGTTCATCCCCGGCATTACAGGGCAATTCTACCTGCAGTTTGCCATAACCATCGCAGTCGCAACTGCAATTTCAGCCCTCAACTCGCTGACACTTTCGCCAGCCTTGGCTGCGATTGTGCTGCGACCTCACAACCACAAGGAATCGAACAATCCTGTTGCCCGTTTTGGCCGGACATTGGCCAATGGCTTCAATACCGGTTTCGACAAGATGGCAAATGGCTATTCCTGGATTGTCCGCCACCTTGTCAGTTCATTTGTCGGTATCGCGGCATCCCTGCTGGTCTTCGTCGGGCTGCTCTTTGCCACCTGGTACATGGCTACATCCATTCCACGCGGCTTCATCCCGACCATGGATCAGGGTTATGCCATCGTTGTTGTACAGTTGCCGGACGGCGCTTCGCTCAATCGTACGGATGCCGTGATTGAAAAGGTATCGAAGATCGTTCGGGACGTGCCGGGCGTAAAAAATGCTGTGGCATTCTCTGGCTTTAACGGCGCTACCTTCACCAATGCGTCAAACTCCGGTGTGGTGTTCGCAGCATTCGACTCTTTCGAAAACCGTCTTGAGGAAGGCCATAACGCCAACCAGATTATCGGTCAGCTTTACGGAAGCCTGCAGAGCATTCAGGAAGCCTTCATCATCGCCGTACCACCACCAGCGATCAGCGGTATCGGCAATTCCGGCGGCTTCAAGATGCAGCTACTGGATCGTGATAGCTCGGATATGCGCCGCGTTCTGGCTCTCGCCTATCAGATGATGGGTGAAGCAGCCCAGACACCTGGCGTGACCGGCGTTTTCACAACCTTCTCAGCTTCCAGCCCGCAATACTTCCTTGAAGTGGACCGGGACAAGGCTCGGGCGTTGAATGTTCCAATTCCAAATATCTTTGAAACACTTTCAACGAACCTTGGCACGTCATACGTCAATGATTTCAATGCTTTCGGACGCGTTTATCAGGTGCGTGCGCAAGCAGATCAGCAGTTCCGTCTTGATCGGCAGGATATCCTTGCCCTGAAAGTAAGATCCGCCACCGGAGCACTTGTTCCACTTGGCACGCTGATTGAAATCAAAGACACGACGGGCCCATCGCTAGTGCAACGATACAATATGTACGTATCCGTACCGTTGCAGGGCAATGCTGCCCCGGGTGTCTCAACGGGTGCTGCACTCGATCAGATGGAAGCACTGGCAGCCAAAACGCTACCTCAGGGTACATCCTTCAACTGGACAGAACTTGCCTTTCAAGAGCGTTCTACCGGCAACACGGCAGTGTTCATCTTCGCACTGTCGGTCATCTTCGTCTTCCTTGCCCTTTCGGCTCAGTATGAAAGCTGGGTGTTGCCTCTGGCAATTATCCTGATCGTTCCGCTGGCCGTACTTGCGGCACTGATAGGCGTGGCATTGCGAGGCATGGATAACAACATCCTCACGCAAATTGGTCTCGTGGTGCTGATTGGTCTGGCGGCGAAAAACGCGATCCTGATTGTCGAGTTTGCCCGACAGCATGAGAACGAAGGCGCTACGCCGGTTGAAGCTGCCATCGAAGCCAGCCGTCTGCGCCTGCGTCCAATCCTGATGACTGCCTTTGCTTTTATCTTCGGTGTGGTACCGTTGATGATTGCAAGCGGCCCCGGCGCGGAAATGCGTCAGTCACTGGGAACAGCAGTGTTCTCCGGCATGCTTGGTGTCACATTCTTCGGTCTGTTCCTGACCCCGGTCTTCTACGTTGTGCTGCGATCATTCCGGCGCAAAAAAAAGCCTGTGGCTGAGCAAGCTGCAGCGCATTAACAAAAAAGCGCGGGGCCATAACAGCCCCGCGCTTTTTTCTTTGGTCTGCGAGTTTTAAGGCAGGCGATATCTGTAGGAGGGCGAAAGCATGTCGCGGCTCTTGTAGGAAAATGCCGCCCGTTGTCTCGCTGTCAGATTGATATCGCGTAGCATATAGGCATTCAAATCGGCCGGATCGCCTGCTGGTCTTGGTGTCTGACGGGCAAAACCTGCCCACAAAATCGCAAGCGAACTCAACCCGAAAAATCGCAATTCGGTCATCACACTCTCCATCGAGCTATTAATTGTCTTGTTGTGTTATGTGATTTAGTACCTTATTGATTGCTGTACCAACGCGAATTGAGCGGCAAGCCATCAGAAAATTTAATGGGTTACCATGTCATCACTACCGCTGGGCGCCATCCGGGTCTTTGATTGTGTAGCGCGGCTGCAAAACTTCACCAAAGCAGCCGAAGAACTCAACATGACCCAATCGGCCGTCAGCTATCAGATCAAGTTACTGGAGGATTTTGCAGGTACGCCCTTGTTCCAGCGGCGCGCACGCGGTGTTGTGCTGACGCCGAAAGGCGAGACCATCGCACCTGTCATACGCCGTTCGCTGGCTGACATCGGCGACACCTTCCGCGATATTCGCGAGGAACAGAACTCTGTGCTGGTTGTCGCGGTCATCCATACTTTTGCGAGCAACTGGCTCGCACCGCGCATCACCGACTTTCAGGATCTGCATCCGGAACTCTCGGTCCGCTTCGATATTTCATCACGGCTGCTGGACTATGAGGCGGAGGGTATCGATTGCGGCATCAGAAGCGGCAATGGTACTTGGCCCGGCATGACATCGCATTGGCTTTTGTCCGGCGGTTTTACACCCCTCGCCAGCCCCGCTTATTTAGAGCGTCATGGCCGACCGGAAAAACCAGCCGACCTTCTCAATTACCATCTCATAACGCCCAATGATGATTGGTGGCCGACCTGGTTTCGGGCTGCTGGTGTTGAAGGGCCTTTGACGATGACGAAACCCGGTGTGGATATTGATACCCAGCAAATTATCGGCGGCCTTGCTTTGTCGGGCGGCGGCGTCGGCCTGGTATCGTCAGCCTTTTTTCAGGATGAGATTGCGTCAGGAACATTGGTCAGGCTGTTCGACATCGATGCTTCGACAGGCTCCAACTACTATCTGGTTTATTCGGCGACCAAGCAATTGCCGAATAAAGTTAAACTCTTTCGCGATTGGATTATTGGCGGCGCCTGCACGCCGGCATAACTGCTAATCAGCGACGAAACGCTCAAGCAGCAAAACATCATTGCCTTTGTAGGTAGCCTCCGAAAATGTCTTGAAACCGAGCTTTCGTGCCACTTTAAGTGAAGCTTGATTCCAATGATCTATCATGCAGACCGTACGCGCCGATATGTGCTGCCGGTCGATCCAGTCAAAAGCGGCTTGGGTAGCCTCGCCCGCCACACCTTGACCGTGCCTTGTATATTTTATTCGCCACAGCGCTTCTGGTAGGCCATCGAAAGATGGCCCGTTACAGCGATGAAACCGCGCCACCCCCGTCTCACCAATCAATTCCCCGGTTTCACGATCCACCACCAGCAATGGACCGTAGCCAAAGATCGTCCAATGCCCGATCCAGCGTATAAGCCTGTCCCATATTTGCTCTTCGGTCAGACCGGGTAATATTTCTACGTCTTCAGCTATGTTCGGGTCATTCACCCAGATAGCCTTATAGGCTTCAAAATCGCCAATGCGCTGCGGCCGCAATAGGAGACGGCTTGTTATGATCATGATCAGGATTTCCCCCACACGGACGCGATGTTACCGAAACAAAGCCGTATTTTCAATGTGTTAGGAAGTAGAGTGGTGCGGATAGAGGGACTCGAACCCCCACGGTCTCCCGCCAGAACCTAAATCTGGTGCGTCTACCAATTTCGCCATATCCGCATCCGAGGCACGTAGCCGAACCTCAAGCGCGCGTCTCTATAGCACCGTCTTTCCAAGGGTCAAAGGAAAAAGCCGGGTATTCGACACTTATATTTTCAGTGTCGGTTTATGTTCCAAACGCTAATAGAGCGGCTCCTCATAAAGAACCTTTCCATCACTCCGCAGCGAGCGTATCTGCGCTTGCCCTTCATCCGAGACGGCAATTACGACATCTATATTGCGCTTACGCTGCTGGTCCTCGATAGCGATTCCCTGACCTTCAGGAACGTAATAACGCTCTATGCCGTAACTCACACGATACGTGCCGTCAGGAGCCAAATAGCCATAGTTCTGCATGTTCCCACGGATTTGCACTTCCTCAGGATTAAGGTCCGTTCGTGGCTCCCAGGAAGCCGCAACGAATATCCAGCGCTCATCTGAACCTTTGGCCAGTGTCACATAGATATTAACAAGGCCGGAGGATGTCGGACGAGTGCCGCTCACTTTGCCAGCTATGATAGTGGAAATGTCGTAGGATAATGTCACATAATCCCCGCGTAAAAAATCGCGAGGATCAACCGGTTCACTCAACAGAATCACGTCTTTGCCATGGCGCAGGATGGATGCCCGTTGCTCGACCATGGCATACAGGGCACCGGATTGCAGAAGCGCTACAATGATTCCCAGCCAGATAATGCGCTTGCCTGTGAACATCATGCTGCTCCCTCCGCCTGCGCAATCTTCTTTTGCAACCGGCGTTCCATTCGAACCACAAAGGCGGCAAGCAGCAAAACCAGCACTCCGGCGCACAGGAAGAAGCTTGCTGTTCCGATGAGCGTGCCGACGGTCTTGAATGCCAAATAAAGCACTTCAAGCGAAAAGACGGTATACGCCATCCACCTGACAGCCAGATTGCGATAGCCGGAAAGGACGAGACCGGCGATCGTACAGGCCAATATGCCAAAGCCGATGATAACCTGATCTTGCACTTCACCATCGAAGCGCTCAAACTGGAAATAGCTCACTACCAGAAGCAGCATCAGGAACCCGTACGCGCCAATTGCTTTGCTCCAGCCTATCAGCCGTTGCAGCGTTGGCGTTGCCAGCGCGTCTGTCAGGAACAGCACTCCGCCAGCAGCCGCAGCGAGCCAGAGAATCCAATCATCATCGAATTCCTCGTGAATGGCAAAAACATACGCGATAAGTACGAGCGCGATGAAATGACGTGCGACTTCTGCCTTGGTATACCAGACAAGGCCAGCACTGACGAAAAGCAGAACGGGAAGCAGCCAGGCATAATTTTGTGCGTCATTGCCTCCATCCAAAGCCAAGAAGAGATAGAGCGCCACTATCGCAACGCCGGTAGCGACCAGCACGGGAGAACGAAGGCAAAGCGCTGCAATCATAGTCCCAGCCGCCCATAGCAGAGCGGCCTCTGTCGCCTCGCCCGACAAATGGTACATCTGGCCAATGAGCGCGATACCAGCACCGAAGGTTATAGCTGCAATCAGATAAAGCGCCTGACTGAGCATCTTTTCGCCAAGGCTGGCACGCCACGCACCACCGACATAGCCTATCCACAGCACTGAAATGATCATGACCACGCGAACAAGCCGTGGCATGGCTTCCCAATTCGCGGCAACAAGCGAAATGATTGCCGCACCAAGCAGCACAGCGCCAAGCACGGCCAGAATGCCGCCAAGACCGAAGCCGGAGCGGGTTTTCTCCACGTCCTTGCGCAGGAGATCAGCCGTCCCCTCGTCAATCAGGCCGGCCTGCTGCCAACGAGCAATGTGCTTTTTAATACCAATCGAAAATGCCACGAAGCGCTCCTGAGTCTTGCGTGGCTTCAAATAACGCCAGCAACAGGAAAAACGCAATTACTACGCCGTTTTGCCCCAATAGCCGCAATGATGACTTTTGTGCGTCGCAGCAATTAAAATCGATTAATGATGCAATGCAGCATTTGCATAGCTGATCTGCAATCTTGTCTCTGCAAATATCGACGGCCCTGCACTATCTTCAGTTCAACGATCAAGAGTGATCAACAAAATAACAAACCGAAGTGGTGATTGAAATGAACCTTATCCGCTCTTACAGCAACTGGCGCCGTTATCGCGACACGGTTACTGAATTGAACCGCCTGTCGACACGTGAACTTAGCGATCTGGGCATTGCCCGTTCGGACATCCCGTTCGTCGCCAAGAAGTCTGCAGTACGCTAATAGCGTAAAAAGAATATCGCCGGGGCTTTACCTCCTCCCAAAGCCTCCGCGATCAAAGTCCGGCACTCCTCCTCCCAGCCGGTCTTTAATTAACGACACCCACCGCACCTCCTCCCGCGGTGGGTGTTGTTGTTTGTGGGGTACGCTACTCAGCGCTGCCCGTCATACCCTCGCTCCTGCCATTCCGATAATCGCATCACATCTGGCGGCCCGCCTGCGGGTTCGTACCAGGAATCGACCGCCCATGACGTGCCTGTGCGGTCTCGCAACACGGCTGTGAAATGCGGATAGCGGCCATCTACGAAATTTCCACGCGAATCCCGGTTGCCAACTGTGTGGTAGTGTAACTGGCCCGCACGTTGCAGATAACTCAGAAAACTGCCCGTATTGGCTGCCTCATCAACACAATCCATCTGGCCTTTTTCGCGCCCTTTGCCGAAATCCATCTTCGGACGATCCCTGATCCCGATCACATCGGTGCTGCGGCGCTCAAATACTTGCACTGCCTTTCGCACGGCTGCGCGCTCTGCCTCCGCAGATTTGCGACCGCCAGCCATTATGGATGCAATTTTGCTGCGTTCGGCAGGCGTCAGAGTCACAGATGTTTTGAATGTGCAGCCATAGCCATGGCAGACACTGAAACTTTGGGCATGTGCATCCGATATGGAGGTACATGCCATTGCCGTTAGCAGAATAAGAAAAGCCCGTCTCATAGCCCTAGAATACACCCCAAATGCTTATCAACCTCCTGACGAAATCGTGGGGTAAGCAATGACGGGGTGGAAACCCGCATCTCCCAGCCCTACATTGGAACTCCCATCTCAAATGATCCCCGGGAGTTCATCATGGAAAAACGTCGCCTTGGCCGAACAGGCCTCACGATTGCACCATTGGTCTTTGGCGGAAACGTCTTTGGCTGGACCGCAGACAAGAAAACCTCGTTTGATCTACTCGACCGGTTTGTCGATGCCGGCCTCAACGCCATTGATACGGCAGACGCTTACTCCCGTTGGGTTCCCGGCAATGAAGGCGGCGAATCCGAGACCATCATTGGTGAATGGGTTAAAGAGCGGAAAGCCCGTGACAAGGTGGTCATCATTACCAAGGTCGGTTCGGATATGGGCCAAGGCAAGAAGGATCTGTCTCCCGCCTATATTACAAAAGCCGCCGAAGCATCCTTGAAGCGGCTGCAAGTTGATGCAATCGACCTTTATTTGTCCCACTGGCCTGATCCCGAAACACCATATGAAGAAACACTTGCCGCCCACGAAAAACTGCTGAAAGCAGGTAAAATCAAATCGATGGGCTGCTCCAATCTCGATGCGGGTCAATTGCGGGAATCGCTCGATGTAGCAAAGAGCAAGGGCCTGCATCGCTACGACGTGCTGCAGCCTGAGTACAATCTCTATGATCGGGCGAGTTATGATGGTCCGTTGCGTGACCTTTGCATCGCAGAAGATATCGGCGTCATCACCTATTTCAGTCTGGCGAAGGGTTTTCTCTCCGGCAAATACCGCAGCGAAGCAGACCTTGGCAAAAGCCCACGTGGCGGCGGAGTTAAGGAATATCTCAACCCTCGCGGAAATCGCATTCTCGCAGCGCTTGATGATGTATCCGCCAAACACAAGGCGAAGCAGGCTGAAGTTGCACTGGCCTGGATCATCCACCGCGAAGGCGTTACCGCGCCAATTGCCAGCGCTACATCGCTTGAACAGATCGACAGCCTTATCAAAGCGGCGACTCTGGAACTCAGCAAAGATGATCTGGCAACGCTCGACACTGCAAGCGTCTGATCTGCCGAACCCATAATGAAAGCCGCCCGGGCCATCTGTGGCGGCTTTTTCATTGAAGCCAGCAACCAAAAAGACTATTGGTGCGCCATGTCACACAAACCCGTACACATTATTGGCGGCGGTCTCGCCGGTTCCGAAGCTTCATGGCAGCTTGCAGAGGCTGGCATTCCTGTCATCCTGCATGAAATGCGCCCCATACGCGGCACAGATGCTCACAAAACACAGGACTTCGCCGAACTGGTATGCTCCAACTCCTTCCGTTCGGACGATGCAGAAACCAACGCCGTTGGTGTACTTCATGCCGAAATGCGCCTTGCGAATTCGCTGATCATTGCTTCCGCCGACGCGCATCAGGTTCCCGCAGGCAGTGCGCTTGCAGTGGATCGCGATGGATTTGCGCAAGCCGTTACAGCAAAGATCGAAGCTCATCCGCTTATCACCATCGAACGTGAGGAAATCACCGGCTTGCCGCCCGCAGATTGGGACAAGGTGATTATCGCTACCGGCCCGCTGACAGCACCTTCGTTGGCGGAGGCCATCGGCAATGAGACTGGCGCAGACTCCCTCGCCTTTTTCGATGCCATAGCCCCTATCGTGCACTTCGACTCCATCGACATGAACACTTGCTGGTTTCAGTCGCGCTACGACAAAGTCGGCCCCGGCGGTAACGGCAAGGATTATATCAACTGCCCCATGTCGAAGGAGCAGTATGAGGCATTCATTCAGGCTTTGATTGCGGGCGATAAGACCGAATTCAAGGAATGGGAGGGGACTCCCTATTTTGATGGCTGCCTGCCTATTGAAGTCATGGCCGAGCGCGGACCAGAGACATTGCGGCATGGTCCGATGAAGCCGATGGGCTTGACCAATGCCCACAATCCGACCGTGAAGGCCTATGCGGTGGTGCAACTGCGTCAGGATAATGCGCTTGGCACGCTCTACAATATGGTCGGTTTCCAGACAAAACTGAAATACGGCGCGCAGACCGATATTTTCCGAATGATTCCCGGCCTTGAGAATGCAGAATTTGCCCGCCTCGGTGGTTTGCATCGCAACACCTATCTGAATTCACCGCTTCTGCTTGATCCAACTTTGCAGCTGAAATCCCGGAAGGGGTTGCGTTTCGCCGGACAGATCACGGGATGCGAAGGTTATGTCGAGTCAGCCGCCATCGGCCTTCTGGCAGGTCGCTTCATGATTGCGGAACGTCTTGACCATCCGGTAACACCGCCTCCGGCAACCACTGCTTTTGGGGCTTTGCTCGGCCACATTACCGGCGGACACATTGTTTCGGACGAAGAACCCGGCAAACGCTCTTTCCAACCCATGAATGTCAATTACGGGCTGTTTCCGCCAATTGAAGCGCCGAAATCCGAAGGCAAGCGCCTTCGCGGCAAGGATAAGACAAATGCCAAGAAGCGCGCCATGAGTGCAAGAGCATTGGCGGATTGTCGCGCTTGGCTGGGCCTGCCTGCTGTTGCGCAGGCTTCTATCTCCCCCCTTGAGGGGGAGAATGTGATTTCAGCTGCTTAGCTCTTGCTAAGTGCTAGAAATCACAAGAGAGGGGAAAATGCTCCCATATTTGAGTGCAATCTCCTGAAAACCATCGCTTAATGTTGTGCGTGCTTCGACAAGCTCAGCATGAGGAAGGTGGTCTGGTGGCAGCGCGTTAAACCGTGCAACGTTTATGGTCATCCTGCAAAGCAAAAAGATCCTCATGCTGAGCTTGTCAAAGCACGCACAGAGCATTTGCAACAGCTTAAATATGCAGTGCGTGTCCTAACGCTTTCAGTGCGGCTTCTTGGAAGCCTTCGCTCTGTGTTGGATGTGCATGAATAGTTCCTGCAATATCCTCAAGACGCGCACCCATTTCCAAGGCTAGCGCAAACGAAGCTGAAAGTTCCGAAACGCCAGTCCCAACGGCCTGAATGCCTAGCACG
Source organism: Phyllobacterium sp. YR531 (assembly GCF_000282595.1). Classification (GTDB taxonomy): domain Bacteria; phylum Pseudomonadota; class Alphaproteobacteria; order Rhizobiales; family Rhizobiaceae; genus Phyllobacterium. The sequence continues at coordinate 34,539 of NZ_AKIZ01000018.1, read as the reverse complement.
AGATGATTGCCGGCGGCGGCGACCACGCGCACGAAACCTTCTTCGCCTTCTTGCGTCATGGCGCGGCCATTAGCAGCAAACGGGAACAGGCCAATTTTGACCTCGTGCCCCGCCTGTTTCGCTTCTTCCGGCGAAAGGCCGACGGTCACGATCTCGGGATCGGTAAAGCACACGGCTGCAATCGCCCGCTTGTCCCAGCTGCGATTATGTCCTGCGACGATCTCCGCAACCATTTCACCCTGCGCCATTGCACGATGCGCCAGCATGGGTTCACCCGTCACATCGCCAATGGCATAGACACCCCGCATTGACGTGCGGCACTTGTCATCGATCCGCACAAACTTGCCGTCCATGTCGAGATCAACTTCCTCAAGGCCCCAACCTGTCGTCACTGGTTTGCGCCCAACAGTCACCAGCACCTTGTCGGCGGCAATCTTGTCGTCATTGCCGTCAGCCGTTTCAATGAGGAGCGCATCACCTTTTGCGCTCATGCCCTTTGCTTTAACGCCTGTAAGAACAGTAACACCCAAAGCATTGAGATTCTTGACAATTGGCCTTGTCAGTTCAGCATCATATTGCGGTAGGATTTTCGATTGAGCTTCGACTACTGTTACCTTGGAACCCAGTTTGGCATAGGCCGTGCCCAGCTCAAGGCCGATATAACCACCACCAACGACAACCAGTTTTTCCGGCACGCTCTCAAGTGAAAGCGCCTCGGTGGACGAAATCACATTGCCGCCGAATGGCAGCGAAGGTACTTCCACCGGTGCGGAACCAGTTGCGATGACGATATTTTCAGCGCGGATAATCTGCTGACCCGTCAGGGTTTCGACTTCAACAGTCTTTCCGTCTCGAAATTTTGCCCTGCCCGTGACGATCTTCACATTGGCCTTCTTCAAGAGCCCGGCCACACCGTTGTTGAGGCGGCTGACAATGCCATCCTTCCAGGCGATTGTTTGCGTGAAATCGATTGCCGGATCGCTCACCGATATGCCGAGCGGCGTCTGCTTTGCCGCAAAATGCGCAACCTTGGCAAATTCGTCCGCCGCATGGATCAGCGCCTTGGAAGGAATGCAACCAACCATCAGGCAGGTGCCACCCACTTTGGCAGCTTCAACGATCACCGTATCAACATTAAGCTGCCCAGCGCGAATAGCGCAGATATAGCCACCCGGACCAGCGCCAATAACCAGCAATTTGCAGGTAATATCCTTCATGGGTCTCAGTCCTCAACAAATATCATGGCTGGCGTTTCGAGAAGCGCCTTGATGCGCTGGATGAACACGGCTGCATCCCAGCCGTCGATAACCCGGTGATCAAAGCTCGAGGAAAGGTTCATCATCTTGCGCGGTATGAAAGCAGTACCATCCCACATCGGGCGGATCATGATCTTGTTCACACCAATGATTGCAACTTCCGGATGGTTGATGACGGGCGTGGTTACAACGCCGCCCATGCTACCCAGTGATGTGATGGTGATGGTCGAACCGCTAAGTTGTTCGCGTGTAGCTGTGCCGGTCTTTGCCGCATCCGCAAGCAAATTGACCTCAGCTGCACAATCCCAAAGCGTCCTTGCTTCCGCATGTTTGACGACCGGCACCACAAGTCCGCCCGGCGTCTGTGCAGCAATACCGATATGCACGCCACCATGCTGATGGATAATATTCGCCTCGTCATCATATAGCGCATTGAGTTGCGGCTGGTCGGCAATCGCTTTCACCATTGCGCGCATAAGGAATGGCAAAATGGTCAGCTTGGCCTGATCAGGACGCTTTTTGCTGTTAAGCGCTGCACGCAGCTCTTCCAGCGACGTTACATCGATCTCCTCGACGTAAGTAATGTGCGGTATGCGCGACTTTGCGATCGCCATCTTCTCGGCAATCTTGCGGCGAAGTCCGACGACCTTGATCTCCTTGACGGAATTATCCGGGCTCAATGCCGCGACACCCGGCTTTTGCGCACCGCGCAAAAAGAAACCATCAAGGTCTTCATGGGTAATTCGGCCAGCCGGACCCGTGCCACTGACCTGACGCAGATCAACACCATTATCACGGGCGCGCTGCCTTACGGCGGGAGAAGCCAGAGGTTTTTCACCTTCGCTGCGTGGCGCACTCGTGTTGAAAACGGTTTTCGCAGCAGGTTTTACAGCTTCTTGCGGCTTGGGCGCTGGAGCTGTTGCTTTGCTCTCTGGCTTTGCTGCTTCAGCAGGCTTTTCTGCGGGCACTGGCTCTTCAGCCTTCACAGGCTTGGCTGGCTCAACGGCGGCAGGTGCGTGACCCTCACCTTCGATTTTGAGGCGAATGATTGGCGAGCCGATTGGAATAACCTCACCGATCTCGCCGCCCAGCCAGATGATTTCACCATCGACTGGCGAAGGAATCTCCACGGTTGCCTTGTCAGTCATGACGGCAGCAAGAACCATGTCCTCGCGTACCAGATCACCGACCTTCACATTCCATTCGACCAGTTCAGCTTCCGCAACGCCTTCGCCGACATCCGGCAGTTTGATGACATACTCACCCATTTCAGAGTCCTTCCAGCGTTTCAACAAGCGCGCGTCCAACGCGCGACGGACCGGGGAAATAGTCCCACTCCTGCGCATGCGGATAAGGCGTATCCCAGCCAGCAACGCGCGCTACAGGCGCTTCAAGCTTGTAGAAGCAATGCTCCTGCACCAGCGCCGCAAGTTCGGCACCAAATCCGGAAGTTAGTGTTGCCTCATGCACAACAATGCAGCGCCCGGTTTTTGATACGGACTCGATGATTGTTTCGAGATCAAGCGGCAGCAAGGTGCGCAGGTCGATGATTTCCGCATCAATATTGTGCTCAGCCGCTGCGGCCTCGGCCACATAGACCATGGTGCCATAGGTCAGGATCGTCAGCTGCGAGCCTTCACGGCGCTTGATCGCCTTTCCAAGAGGCACGGTATAATGGCCGTCCGGCACCTCGCCAAGATCATGCTTGGACCACGGCGTAACTGGCCGATCGTGATGTCCGTCGAATGGACCATTGTAAATGCGCTTGGGTTCCAGGAAGATCACCGGGTCCGGGTCTTCGATTGCCGAGATCAGCAATCCCTTGGCGTCATATGGATTGGATGGCACGACAACCTTCAGGCCGGAAACATGTGTGAACAGCGCTTCCGGGCTCTGACTGTGGGTCTGACCACCAAAGATACCGCCACCGACCGGCATGCGTACGACCATAGGACAGGTGAAATCGCCATTGGAGCGATAGCGCAGGCGCGCAGCTTCCGAAACGATCTGGTCATAGGCCGGATAAACATAATCAGCGAACTGGATTTCAACGCATGGCTTCAAGCCATAAGAAGCCATTCCGATTGCAGCGCCAACAATGCCAGCTTCGTTGATTGGGGCATCAAAACAGCGCGTCTTGCCGTATTTCGCCTGCAACCCTTGCGTGCAGCGGAAAACACCGCCGAAAAAGCCGACATCCTCACCGAACACGACCACATTCTCGTCGCGTTCCATCATTGTATCCATCGCATCGCGAATGGATTCGATCATCGTTTTACGTGGCATTGATTAAACCCCCGCCTGCTGGCGTTGACGGCGGAGATGCGGAGGCATTTCCTCATAGACACCTTCGAACATATCGCGTGCCGATGGTTTGCCACCCGCATGCAAGGTTCCAAAGCTTTCAGCTTCCTTCTGTGCGGCGATAACCGTATCGAGTATTTCCGCTTCGGTTTGCGTGTGCCGCTCTTCCGACCAAGCACCTCGTGCAATCAGATGGTTTTTCAAACGCATGATCGGGTCGCCGAGCGGCCAGGCCTCGGATTCCATCTTTGGCCGGTAAGCCGATGGATCGTCCGATGTGGAATGTGCACCGGCGCGATAGGTCACATACTCAACCAGCGTTGGCCCGAGATTGCGGCGGGCGCGTTCAGTTGCCCACTGGGCAACGGCAAAAACCGCGAGGTAATCATTGCCATCGACGCGCAGCGCCGGAATGCCGAAACCGAGGCCACGTGCTGCAAAAGTGCCCGAACCGCCGCGCGCAATGCCCTGAAATGTCGAGATCGCCCATTGGTTGTTGACGATATTGAGAACGACTGGCGCCTTGTAGGTGGACGCAAAGACCAGCGCAGCGTGAAAATCCGATTCAGCAGTCGAGCCGTCGCCGATCCATGCCGCGGCAATCTTGCTATCCTTCTTGATCGCCGAAGCCATGGCCCAGCCAACAGCCTGAATATATTGGGTCGCCAGATTGCCGGATATCGAAAAGAAGCCGTGTTCCTTCGATGAATACATGATTGGCAGCTGCCTGCCCTTTAATGGATCGCGCTCGTTGGAATAGATCTGGCACATCATTTCGACCATCGGGTATTCACCCGCGATCAAAAGACCAGCCTGACGATAGGTCGGGAAATTCATGTCACCCTGCACCAGCGCCTTGCGGAAGGCACAGCTGACTGCCTCTTCGCCCAGATGCTGCATGTAGAACGAGGTCTTGCCCTGCCGTTGTGCAATCTGCATGCGCGCATCAAAGGTGCGCAGCGTCATCATATGGCGCAGCCCCTCGACCAATTGATCATCGGTCAGCAGATTGGCCCAAGGGCCGACAGCTTCACCTTCAGGATTGAGCACGCGGATGATCGAGAATGCCAGATCGCGCATATCTTCAGGGTTGGTGTCGACATCCGGCCGTCTTACCGAGCCTGCATCGGGAAATGTTACGTTGGAGAAATCCGGTTCACCGCCCGGACGCACCGCCGGTTCCGGTACGTGCAGACTTAGCGGTCCAAACTCAACAGCAATACCATCGTCCGACATTACGCAGACCTCCCAATCGTTTTATGCCTTTTGCCCATAGTAGCATAAAAGATCAGCGTAGCGGCAACGGGCCGTTTACTTGCGGTAGCTTGGAACAACTAAGAAACTGAATCAGAAATCAATGCTAAGCCAATGATATGATTTATTTAATTTGGTTGACTGCCAGAAAGCAGGGTTTTCCGGCTCAATAAAAAAGCAATGATGCGCCGGTTCGGGCACGGCGCATCGATTATTTCATTCAAAGAGCCACGGTTTTTTGTAATGAAATGTTCAATCCGTGCAGCAAAATCCCTAGGCTGCTGCGATCAAAAGCATATCGCGGCGGGCGTTCTCCCGTATTGCATCACGATAAATGCCATTGAGCAGTGAAAGCATATCGTCATTGGCGGCCGCCGGAATTGCCTCTGTGCCGAGTTCGGGCGCGGCAATCTGTTCGATCATATTGCGGACCACATCATGCAAACCAAGTTTGCGCTTGCCATTGGCGATGTCGCGCCAGTTCTGAATGGCGATGCACAAAGAGCCATGTGTACTCTCGGCTAATCCTGCAGCGCTGAACAGTGCACTCAACACATGCGGGCGGCCATCAATAAGCAGACTGCGGACACGGCTGTGCTTGTAACCCGACAGTGCCACAAGAATAGCACCGAAGAAATCGATCTTTCCTGTTGCGACCACCCGAATGACAAATGCTGTCGTAATGTCACCGCGCAGTTGCAAATGCTCGATCAGAGCAGGATATTCTTCCATGGGCGTTGCCGCTACCAGATCAATGGAAGCTTTGACACAGGCATCCTGTGTGATCCGCTCCGCCCTGCGCGTTCCCATTAATGCCTGAACAATATCCATCTGGCATAGCGCTTCCGCTGTTTTAACAGCCAGCATGTGACGGCAATCGGCTGGAATCCGGTCATCATCAACCAGCAGAGATCTCACTTCTGCAAGATGCCCCAGACGTTCGAGCACACGCCGGTAGCTTACAGGCATGATTTTTGCCTGAGTATTGGCGAGCAGTTCAAGAACAGCTGCTGTTTCGCCCACTTCGATAATCGCAGCGCAAACAGTTGGCGACACCCTCGCCCGCCCGGCGATTACGCGTTGCGCCTCACCACAACCGCCCGCAACACAATCAATCAGATCACTGTCACTTAACAACACTGAGCGACCCAGAATGTAGGTGGCGATTTCGATCTGGTCACGCGCAAGGCTGGCAACAATATGGGCCGGTGCACGCACGCTCGTTGAAAAAGCATCCGCCAGCGCAAGCCGTACTTTTGGCGAAGGATCATCAAGGAGCAGCGTAAGCACAGCTTCTGTGGCGCAATGCTCATCATGCTCAAGTTCGGAGTGCAGATAAATATGTGCCAGGGCAGCCGTGGCATGACAACGTTGCGCCACCGAAGCGTTCTCGATCATCCTGAGATAGTGTTGTATCGGCATCTCTTATCGCCCCCGATTTTTCTTCTGGATCGAGATTAGGGGAAAAAGGTTTACGATCGGTTCACCATATTCATTAACCACGATGGACGATGTAGCCCTGTTGCGATCTGCCCAATGCCGTCATAGTCTCCCGCAAAATCATTGCGGAGGTTCAAAATATTATGGCTGGCTTGTATCTGGAAGAGTTTGAGGTTGGGCACGTCTTTAATCATGCGCTTCGCAAGACAATCACCGAAAGCGACAACATGCTGTTTTCGGTCATGACCTTGAACACCCAGCCGCTTCACATCGATTTTGACTTCGCCAGCAAGACCGAATGGGGAAAACCTCTCGTCAACTCATTGTTTACATTGGGTTTAATGATCGGAATTTCTGTAAATGATACCACAATCGGCACGACAATCGCCAATCTCGGCATGACCGATGTGACATTTCCTTCACCGTTGTTCCATGGCGATACGGTGCGCGTGGAAACACAGGTCATCTCCACCCGCCCGTCCAGATCCAAGCCCGATCGTGGCATCGTTGAGTTTGAGCATCGCGCCTTTAACCAGCACGGCGTTCTCGTTGCAAAATGCACGCGGCAGGCCATGATGAAATCGAAGAGTGCCTCCTGATGCGCTCCCTCCTGTTCATCCCGGGCGATTCGGAGAAAAAACTGGAAAAGGGCCTGACCAGCGAAGCTGACGTTTTGCTGATTGACCTTGAAGATTCCGTCAGTGCGGAGCGCAAAGCAGCCGCCCGGCAAATTACCGCTGATTTTCTGAAATCAAACCACGGCAGGTCCTCACCTCGCCTGTTTGTGCGCATTAACGATCTGGCCAGCGGCCTTGCCGATGACGACCTTGCCGCAGTCATGCCATCCCTGCCTGTTGGTATTCTTCTTCCCAAATCCAATAGCGGTAAGGATGTAACGCAGCTCTCGACCAAACTGAATGTGCATGAGGCACTGACGGGACTTGCTGAAGGCGTTACGCAGATCATTGCAATCATCACCGAAACCGCAATCGGGACTCTATCCGCAGGAACCTATCCGGACGCGTCGAAACGATTGATCGGCGTCAGCTGGGGTGCAGAAGATCTCTCTGCCGTTATCGGCGCAACAGCTGTACGAAACGAGGCAGGCGTTTACACCGACGTGTTTCGCATGGCGCGCGCTGTTACAATTCTCGGTGCCTCTGCTGCGGATGTTGCCGCTATTGATACTGTCTACATTGATTATCGCAACGAAGAGGGCCTCGCCCGTGAATGCGTGGAGGCTGCTCGCGATGGATTCACGGCCAAACTGGCAATACACCCGGCGCAAATTGCGACCATCAATAAGGTGTTCACGCCTTCGGCTGAAGCAATCGAGCAGGCAGAACGGATAATTGCAGCATTTGCAGCGGACCCTTCTGCCGGCGTTATAGGTATTGACGGTAAAATGTTCGACCGGCCGCATCTGAAGCGAGCGGAGCGGCTTATTACCAGAGCAAGATCACTTTGATTCGCCCCATTTGGGCCTGAACATCTGGTAGGTTACCTCAGTGGTGGCGAAATCCATGTAGCCGAGCCGGGAAACCGGCTTGGACTTGGTAATATCAACGAGGCCATCGGTCAGAACATCTTCGCTGATGTGAACACCGACCACTTCGCCTATGACCATAATTGCAGCAACAGGATTGCCGTTGCGGTCTTTCGGTCGACGAACCTCTGTCACCACACATTCAAGCGAGGCAAAGGCTTCTGTTACACGCGGCGCGGTGATCAATTCACAGTCTGCCGGTGTCAGTCCCGCATAAACGAATTCACTGGTGCCGCGTGGCGCATTCACCGAACTTGCATTCATTGCAACAGCCAGGTGGCTGCTGACCAGATTGGCAGCAAACTCTCCTGTCTCTTCAACAAAGGCAACGCTGTCCTTGTAGCCCTCCGAACAGAACATGACGAGACACGGCTTTGTGCTGATCATGTTGAAGAAAGAGAAAGGCGCAAGGTTGATCGCGCCGGTCTTCGACCGGCTTGAAATCCAGCCTATTGGCCGCGGTGCAACGATTGCCTTCAATGGATCGTGCGGTAATCCGTGCCCGTCAGCATATTTGTAGAACATTGCCGTACTCAGCCTTTCCAAGGCCCAGAATATTCAGAAAGCACCGCATCAACTTCCGGACGGGGACGTTCAGGCACTTTTTGTTCACAAGTTCCTATATGGATGAAACCTGTAACCCGTTCATGTGGCGCAAGACCCAGCAGCGCCCGGCCCTTCTCGTCAGATGAATACCAATTGCTGATCCAGTTCGTGACATATCCGAGCGCATTGGCAGCGAGGCACAGTTTCATGGCCGCTGCACCGGAGGACAGGAACTGTTCCCATTCAGGAATGTGATGTTCAACGGGAGAGAAGACAACACCGATAACCAGCGGAGCACGGGCGAAACGCTTCAATTCCTGTTCGCGCCGTTGCTCTGTCAGCGGACCTTCACGCTCTTCGCAAAGCTCTGCGAGATATTTCCCAACCTCAACGCGCGCATCTCCCCGATAAAGAATGAACCGCCAAGGTGTCAGACGGCCGTGGTCCGGCACTCGCGAAGCAATGGTGATGATCTTGCGAATCTCTTCGTCCGATGGCGCTGGAAGACCAATGGCGGAGATCGGTGTGGAGCTTCTTGTCGATAGAAAATCGAGCACTGACGTGGATGCAGATGTGTTCATGGAGTAATCGAAACGACCCTGTTGTAATACTGCGCGGACAATGGCTTCGTTTTATCAGCCAAGTAAAGACACGAGATTGAGAAAAGCCTTGAAATTGCCACCGGCTTCGGATCAAAAGCTTGCATGGGCGTATTCCAGACAATTGCCACAGGCAGCATTCTCCGCAAACCTTTGTTTGCTGTTGTAGCATTTATCTGTCTGTCGCTGGCAACACCCATCGCATTTGCTCAGTCGCTGACTCAGGACCTACCGGAAACAGCTCCGCTTGATCTGCCAGCTATTGTTCCCCCTGCGGGCAAAGGCGATTTGCCGAAGATTCCCAATTTGAACGAATACGCCAATCCGAAAGCCCCGCAAAATAGCCCGCTGGTCAATGAGCCTGAACTTATCCTTACAGCCAAGCTGTCAGATGACAGTGAAGCGATTGGCCGTGGTCTGGTGTGGCGAGTATTTTCGCCCGACCCCGGGCCTGATGGCAAGCTTAGCTTACTCGCGACAGCAAAGGGTGGCACGACTTCGTTCAACCTCGCTCCCGGCAGCTATCTGATCCATGTTGCTTTCGGTCGTGCCGGCGCTACAAAGCGCATTTCCATGACCCGCGCCAAGCGCAGTGAGACAATGATTCTCGATGCGGGCGGGATCAAGCTGAACGCCGTTCTCTCCGGTGGCGGACGTATTCCGCCTGATCGCTTGAGATTTGCCATCTATGAGGATCACGAAGATGCCAACGGCGAGCGTGCTCTGATCATTCCCGATGTCAAACCGGACAGCGTGGTGCGGTTGAATACCGGCACCTATCAGATCGTGTCCAATTACGGCACTGCCAATGCCGTCATCCGCTCGGATATCCGTGTTGAGGCTGGCAAGATCACCGAGGCGAATGTTGAACATCGTGCTGCGCTGATGACCATGAAGCTGGTCCGTGAGGCTGGCGGCGAAGCGCTCGCCGACACGGCTTGGTCCGTACTGACGACATCAGGCGATATAGTTCGGGAAAGCGTTGGCGCTTTCGCATCCATGGTTCTTGCGGAAGGCGAATATGTCATCATCGCCAAGAACAAGGACAAGATTTACCAGCGTGATTTCAAGGTTGTGGCTGGACGCAACGAGGATGTCGAAGTGATCGCTTCCAACGGCGCGAGCACCGCAGCCCAACCGAATCAACCCGCCGAGGGTGAAGAGCCGCTGGACTGACGGGGCAATGGAACACAGTGTTTTGCGTGGTTCGACGGGGCTCACCATGAGGAGACTGTTTATACTGCAGAGCCGCTCTAGCAACTCTTGATGGTTCTCGCAAACAAACCACCTTCCTCATGGTGAGCTTGTCGAACCACGCACTACAAGACCTGCAATCTCTATCTTTTTGTTGAAACAGGCTGCAACGCAAACACTGCATTATACAAATATTGCAATAGCGTCTGACGGTCTTCCATCGCCTTCAGCTCTTCCCAGCTGATGATATTGCCGATCCGGACATTAATGGATTTGCCGGAAAGACGGCGAAACTCGCGGATCAGCAGGGATATGCGCAATGTCATCGAAACCTTGCTAGCAAGGTGAAACAATCGTCCATTCTGTCCACCGAAGTAAACCGGAATAACAGAGGCCTGAGCCTGCCGGATGAGTTTGGCGGGAAAGATTTTCCACGGCAAATCTTCTGCACGGCCAAAACCTTTGCGTGCCGTCGCAACGCCTCCAGCAGGGAACACAACAATGGTCACGCCTTCCTTGAGAAGCCGCACCGCTTCGTGCCTCGTCGCCATGTTCATCGCCATGGCTTCCTTGGTTTCGTCGAAACAGACGGGCAAGGCATAGGGCCGAATTTCCGGCACTTTCAAAAGATCATTGTTGATCAGAACACGGAACGGGCGACCCAATTGCTCAGCCAGCGCAAGCGCAGCAATACCATCACCAATGCCAAACGGGTGGTTGGCGATAAGCACCAGCGGGGTATTGGGCAAGTTCTGCGGCGGCCACTGATCCGGCCCTTCGAGTCTGATATTGATCAGCTCCATCATGCGGCAGAATACATCTATTCCAGCCGGAACAATCTCGGTTCGCCACGTATTGTAAAGCCCGACATAATGATTGCGGCCAGAGATCGCTTCAATGGAGCGGATCAGCCATTGCGTCAAACGCGTCTGGGTGTCGTTGGCATAGGAAAGTTCGGAAAAATGCAACTTGGCGCGCCCCGGCATTCATTTCGGGGATTATCCCGAATATTTGTGACAGCGCGATGAAACCCACCGCGCTGTCAGCAACACTATTATTCAGCTGCCAGACGAAGCAGATCGGGCGGTGTCGCCTCATGCTTTAACTGCTGGATAGCTTCATCCAGTGATAGCGATGTCTGGTTCTGAGAACCGAGACGGCGCATGTTGACTGAGCGTTCTTCTGCTTCACGCATACCGCAAACGAGAATGACCGGAACCTTCTGCAAGGAATGCTCGCGCACCTTGTAGTTGATCTTCTCGTTGCGGAAATCAGTGATGACCTGCAGACCTGCAGCCTTCAGCTCTTTGGCAACCTGACGGCCATAATCGTCGGCTTCCGTGGTGATCGTGGCAACCACAACCTGCACAGGCGCGAACCATAGCGGCATGTGACCGGCGAAATTTTCGATCAATATACCAAGGAAACGCTCCATCGAGCCGCAGATGGCGCGATGGATCATGACCGGCTGCTTCTTTTCGGAAGTCGAGTCGATGTAGAAAGCGCCAAAACGCTCCGGCAGGTTGAAGTCCACCTGCGTCGTGCCGCACTGCCACTCGCGGCCAATGGCATCCTTCAGCGTATACTCGAACTTCGGACCGTAGAACGCACCCTCACCGGGCAGAATACCGGTTTTGATATCGTTCGACTGCTGCTGGATCTTATCCAGAACACCCATCATGACTGCTTCGGCACGGTCCCACAATTCGTCTGAACCGACACGCTTTTCGGGACGGGTCGACAGCTTGATCGTAATACCCTCGAAGCCGAAATCCTTGTAGACGGAGAGGATCAGGTCATTGATACGCAGACATTCCGCCGCCATCTGTTCGTCGGTACAGAAGACGTGTGCATCATCCTGAGTGAACCCGCGAACCCGCATCAGCCCATGCAAAGCGCCCGATGGTTCATAACGATGAACATTGCCGAATTCCGCAAGACGCACCGGCAGGTCGCGATAAGACTTCAGGCCGTGCTTGAAAATCTGAACATGGCCCGGGCAATTCATCGGCTTGAGCGCAAAAATGCGCTCATCATCCGTCTCATCGCCCGCAACCGTGACCTTGAACATGTTGTCACGATACCAGCCCCAGTGTCCGGAAGTCTCCCAGAGCGACTTGTCGAGCACCTGAGGGGCATTCACTTCCTGATACACACCCTCCAGCCTGCGGCGCATATAATTGACCAGCGACTGGAACATACGCCAGCCCTTGGAATGCCAGAACACGACGCCCGGGCCTTCCTCCTGGAAATGGAAAAGGTCCATCTCACGGCCAAGCTTGCGGTGATCGCGCTTCTCTGCCTCTTCGAGCATGTGAAGATAGGCATTGAGGTCGTTATCGTTAGCAAAAGCCGTGCCATAGATGCGGCTCAGCATGGGGTTGTTGCTGTCACCGCGCCAATAAGCCCCGGCAACCTTCATCAGCTTGAAGGAATTTCCGATCTGCCCGGTTGAAGCCATATGCGGGCCGCGGCAAAGATCATACCAGTCGCCCTGCGCATAGATTTTAAGGTCCTGCCCTTCGGCAATCGCATCAACGAGCTCAACCTTGTAAACCTCGCCCTTCTCGGCAAAGACCTGACGCGCTTTTTCACGTGACCAGATTTCCTTGGTGAACGGCTTGTTGCGGGCAATGATTTCCCGCATCTTTTTTTCGATTAGCGGCAAGTCTTCCGGCGTAAATGGTTCGTTCTTGGCAAAGTCGTAGTAGAAACCGTTCTCGATGACGGGTCCGATAGTGACCTGTGTTCCGGGAAATAGTTCCTGCACAGCTTCTGCAAGAACGTGCGCGCAATCATGGCGGATCAGTTCCAGGGAGCGCGGATCGTCGCGGGTCAGGATTTCGATCGCACCGGAGGCACCAAGCGGGTCGGACAAATCACGGACAGTGCCATCGACAGCGTAGGCAACGGCTTTTTTGGCCAGTGATTTTGAAATTGATTCTGCAAGTTCTGCGCCGGTCATGGCAGCGTCATAGTCACGCTTGGAGCCATCGGGGAATTGCATGGATACAGTTTTTGCAACTGCTTGCGACATAAGATTTCTCCTATCCAGTCCCGCCAACGATTGCGGGTGGTTTTCTAAGCTACCGGATTCTTATCCGGTCGCGGACTTCTAAATGCAGATTGGTTTCAGGTAAAGGGCTTCGAATATAAAAGACTGCAGAGTGCTTATGCGTGGTTCGACAAGCTCACCATGAGGAAAATCTGCAAAATGCACGATGTTCATCGACGGTCCGAATTTTCCTTCATGCAACGCAACACCATTCCTCATGGTGAGCCCCGTCGAACCACGCAAAACCGTCCTGCAGATTACGTTTCGCCGCGCTCCTGGCGCAGTTTGTTCCAGTAATCCATGCGTTTGCGAATTTCCCGTTCGAAGCCTCGTTCTGGCGGATCGTAAAAGCTTTGACGTCCCAGCGCTTCGGGAAAATAATTCTGACCCGAGAATGCGTCAGGCTGGTCGTGGTCATAGGCATAGCCTTTTCCGTACCCTTCGCCCTTCATCAGCTTTGTCGGCGCGTTGAGAATATGCTTGGGCGGCAGCAGCGAGCCATTGGCCTTGGCAGCTCCCATGGCAGCCTTGTAAGCGGTGTATACGGCATTGGATTTGGGGGCCGTGGCGAGATAGACGCAGGCTTGCGCCAGCGCCAGCTCACCTTCGGGCGATCCCAGATAATCATACGCGTCTTTTGCGGCGTTGCAGATGACCAATGCCTGAGGATCGGCAAGTCCGATATCTTCACTTGCCATTCGCACCAGCCGCCGTCCGAGATAAAGTGGATCTTCGCCCGCATCAAACATGCGACACAGATAGTACAAAGCTGCATCGGGATCAGAACCGCGCACGGATTTATGTAAAGCTGAAATCAGGTTGTAATGGCCATCCTGTCCCTTGTCGTAAACGGGAGCTCGACGCTGCACGATCTGTTGCACCCGTTCGGCATCAAAAACCTCGCCTTCGCGTGCGGCTCGCCATACTTCTTCCGCCAGGGTCAGTATTGCACGACCATCGCCATCGGCCATACGCACAAGACTGGCGCGCGCATCGTCGTTCAATGGCAGCGGCTTGCCTTCGTGGCTTTCGGCACGCTCAAGAAGTGCGGCAAGGCTGGTTTCATCATGCGGCTGAAACACCAGAACCCTCGCACGCGAAAGCAAAGCCGCATTGAGTTCAAAGGAAGGATTTTCCGTTGTTGCACCAACAAGCACAATGGTGCCATCTTCCATAACTGGCAAAAATGAATCCTGCTGCGCGCGATTGAATCGATGAATCTCATCCACAAAAAGCAGCGTCTGGCGGCCGGACATTTTACGCGACCGTGCCATCTCGAATACTTTTTTGAGGTCCGCCACGCCCGAAAAGATTGCAGAAATCTGTTCGAAGGCAAGGTTTGTTTCATTGGCCAACAGCCGCGCAACGGTTGTTTTTCCTGTGCCCGGTGGGCCCCAGAAAATCATTGAGCCAAGCGACCCGGAATCGATCATCCGGGTCAACGCACCTTCAGGCCCGGTCAGTTGGGTTTGACCGGTTACCTCGCTGAGATTGCGCGGGCGCAGACGGTCGGCAAGCGGCCGACTCCGGTCAGAAGCCGGATCATCGCCTACCGAAAACAAATCCGCCATATTCTATCCTGTTGAGCTGCTTATCGAATGATCTGGCGCACTATGGCACCGCCACGTTCAAATTCGAAGCGCCAAAGCACAGGATTGGCAGACATGGCCTTGCTGAGGTCAGCAATACTGTCGATCTCGGCTCCATTGATACCGCGAATAATATCACCCGGCTGTAGCCCTATGCGAGCGGCGGGCGAATTCGGATAAACCTTATCGACAGCAATGCCGTCTGTGTCTTCCGGCAATTTCAAACGTGCAATGCTGGCAGGGCTCAGCTTGAGTACGAGCGCGCCTGAAAGCGGATTCTTGCCTTGGATCATCAACTGATTATCTGGCGAGTCGGGATCGGGCTTTTGCAAAGCCACCATGACCGACTTTTCCTTCGACTTGCTCAATATATCGAGCTTGACTGTTTTACCAATACCGGCTGTCGAAATGCGATATCCAAGCCCATCCGGATTCTCGATACGCACACCATCGACATTCAACACCACATCGCCAACCCGCAAACCGCCCTTCTCTGCCGGACCGCCCTTGGTGACATTCGTTACCAAAGCGCCATAGGGCTGTTTCATTCCCAGACTTTCGGCGACGTCTGGAGTGACGTTCTGAAATGCAGCGCCAATATAGGGACGTTCAAACGTATCGGCTCCGCCCTTGGCGGTATCAACCACAGCTTTCACCATATTGGCGGGGATGGCAAAACCTATACCGACAGAGCCGCCGGACTTGGAGAAAATCGCCGTGTTGACGCCGACCAGATCACCATCCATACCAATCAACGCACCGCCGGAATTACCCGGATTAATGGCAGCATCAGTCTGGATAAAGAAGTCGAAATCGGAAATGCCAACCCTTGTCCGTGCTTGAGCTGAGACGATGCCGCTCGTCACGGTCTGACCGACACCGAATGGGTTACCGATTGCCAGAACCAGATCTCCCACTTCCACCTTGTCGGAATCGGCGAGCTTCAGGGCTGGCAGAGGCTCACCGGCATCGATCTTCAAGATGGCAAGATCGGTCGATTCATCCTTCAGCAAAACTTTCGATTCAAATTCACGTCCATCCGACAGCGCCACCTTTACCGTATCGGCATCGCGGATAACGTGATTATTGGTGACGATGATGCCGGTTCCATCAACAATTACCCCTGATCCCAGCGAAGACTGAACGCGTGGCGGCCCACTAAACTGCCGCCCACCGAAGAACTGTTCAAAGAACGGGTCACCGGCAAAGGGCGAACGCTGCTGCACCGAGTGGGCGGCATAGACATTGACCACGGCACCTGCTGTCTGTTTAACGAGAGGCGCGTAGGACAATTGCACTTCGGATCGGTTTTCCGGCAGCTGCTTTGTCGTATCAGCCGTCTGCGCGTAAGCCGGAAGAGCGGCAGCAGTAAAAACAACTGCACCGAGTAAAATTGCCCGCGCTGAAGCGCCCACTACCGAGCTTCGCAAAACAGAACCCATATCAATCTCCGATAGCTAAATGAATCAGTCAAACTGCTTCGACCAATGTGGTGATTTCGAGCTGGGATACCAGCCAATAAGTTAAGCAAATTTGAGACATATCGTTCCAGACACAGCCGTTTTCACAAGGCTTTCTCGGCAATCTGCTTTGAGTTAGTATCAAGCCACATGTCGCTGGTGGATAAATTGGGCAAGATGCGAGGTCATTTCAGGATTTATCCCAGCGGCAACCCTGGCGTGCAAATCGTCGAGGCCGCCAGCCACCATCAGTTCGCCCGTCACACACATGATCAGTATGGGATCGGTGTTATTCATCAGGGTGCTCAAAAATCGATTAGCGGACGCGGTATGGTGGAAGCCGGACCGGGTCACCTCATCACAGTTAACCCCGGAGAGGTTCATGATGGCATTCCCATCGGAGAAGCCGGGCGCTCGTGGCGTATGATCTATTTCGACCCGGAAATCATTCAGCTTGTTGAGAATGATATGCGCGAAGACGTTGCTTCTATAATGGAGTTTACTGAGCCAGCATCAATCAACGCCCTCGCAGCAAAACAGTTTCAGCATTTGTTCAATGCCTTGACCAGCCCGAATTGCCAGCCATTGCTGCAAGATGAAATGCTGATTGATTTGCTTTCTCAAACGCAAAAAAACACTCGAGAGCAAAAACACATGCCCAGCGCCATCCGTATCATCAAGCAACTCATCGACGATGAACCGACAGCGACTTTAACATTGGCTGATTTGGCCAAGGCCAGCGGCCTCAGCCGTTTTCAGGTTTTACGAAGCTTTGCAACTGCAACCGGCTTTACGCCTCACTCATACCTCATGCAGCGCCGTGCAGACTTGGCACGCCGCATGATACTGCAGGGGGCGGCTTTGGCAGAAACTGCTGCCGCCAGCGGGTTTTCCGATCAAAGTCACATGAATCGCGTCTTTGTACACAAGTATGGAATTTCTCCTGGCATTTATGCTGCGTCCGTTATTTAAATTGCTGCAATCCTGTCCAATACCTTGTGAAAAACCTTTGCTCTAGTCCCTTCATCGGAACACGGAGCATGCATCATGAGTCTTGAATTTCTCATCACATCAATGATTATCGTCATTTCGCCCGGCACAGGCGTTGTTTACACGCTGGCAACGGGACTGACCCGCGGAGCCAAAGCCAGTGTAGCAGCCTCGCTCGGTTGCACGATTGGCATTATTCCTCACATAGCAGCGGCAATTGGCGGGCTAGCGGCAATCATGCACACCAGTGCCCTTGCCTTTCAAACGCTTAAATATCTTGGCGTTATTTACCTGCTGTTCATGGCCTGGAATGCTTTGCGCGAAAATGGATCGTTGCGTATTGATCAGCAAGGCACTGAAAGTTCGCTTGAGCGTGTCACCCTCACCGCTATTCTTATCAATATTCTCAATCCCAAACTGTCTATCTTCTTCCTAGCCTTCCTGCCTCAGTTCGTCAGCAGTAGCGAGAGCCAGCCGGTCTTGAGAATGCTCAGCCTGAGCGGCGTATTCATGGCAATGACTTTTATTGTCTTTGCGATCTATGGGCTATTCGCGGCATCAGTCCGCGACAAGATAATTTCACGACCGAACGTCCTCGTCTGGATGCGCCGTTCATTTGCAGCTGCCTTTGTTGGCCTCGGTTTAAAGCTGGCCCTAACGCAGCGCTGATATCCCAAATAAATGACTTCCGGCACGAAAATTCTGACGCGAGATTTCAACCAGCAGAGGCAGTCCAGCGTATAATCTGCGGCGTTTCAGTCGCATGCATGGTATTGCGGCCTTTGGCTTTCGCCAGGTAAAGCGCCCGATCTGCACGCAGGAGCAATACATCCAGCGTTTCATATTGCTCCTGCGTAACCACAATTCCACCACTCACTGTGATGGGTACGCTGTCTGTCGACGGTAAGGATATTTCCGTTTCTTCCACTGCCTGGCGAATTTTTTCGGCTATTTCTGACCCTTCAAGGAAACCCGTCTCCGGTAGAAGCACCGCGAATTCTTCGCCCCCCAACCTGCCAAAAAGATCGCTATCGCGCAGCACATTTGAAACTCTTGCTGCAAACTCGACCAAAACGGAATCGCCTGCCGCATGACCGAATTTATCATTCACCCGCTTGAAGTGGTCGATATCAAGCATGATGATCGTCGTTGGGTGGCCATTGGACCTATTCGCTTCAAGCACGTCCTGACCTCTGCTGATGAGCCCGCTTCGGGAAAACGCATCTGTCAGGGAGTCGTGACTCGCCGCATATCGCAATTTGCGTATGAGTTCATTGCGTGTGGTGTTCATGCTGGCAACGGCCAGAGGACCAAGCGCAATCAATCCGATCGCCAGTCTGAGAGAAGTCACTTCCCCGATATTGATCGTGTGTTGATCTGCGGCATGAAAGCCGCCCGAGACAGAAATAATCTTCCAGATGCTAAACAGGAAAGTCAGGATCGTAACACTAAACAGATCATAGCGCAGGGCGCACCATAAAAGCGCGGGAACCGGATAGGCAAACGCTCCCGGACCTTCAACAACCACACTCACCAATATTGTTAAGGCCAATGCTAAAATCGGCAAGATATCGTAGATTTCCGGCCTGGCCCAAATTTTCTTCGCGACATCTTTCAGGGCCACAACCAAGCTTGAAGGTGCTGCAAGTATCATCGGCAGCATGATCACGCTATCTGTGAACTCACTGATGAAGCAGAACTGAGTTTTGGTTTGAACACTGGTTTGCGCCAGCACGATAGCAAGCCCGCTATCTACGGCGCCTGCAACCGCAGCGCCTGTGATACAGGCCAAACATAGATAAACGATGGAAAAAGGGCGGCGTAGACGGCGATCATCGGCCGATAATCTGATGAGAAAAATATACCCGCCAACAACGAAGGAAATATGAGCCGCAGCGAGCCACGCCGAAATCAGCAAATCAAAGTTTGTCATGCCAGCAGCCAGATAGCCGGCAAATGCGCTCAACCAGCTTGCCGGAGTAGACAAAGCAGGGTTACGTATCATAAGACCAAGTAAAACCGCATTGACGGGGCAAAAAGAAAGCAAAATACTCGCCGCCCCCTTGCTAAATGCAAAGTATACGCAGAGGAATACAATTATAAAAACAAATAATGATTTAATTATATTTGCTATATGAATATTTCTGGATACTCTAGTTAAATAAACTCCTGACAAAAGACTCTCCTGAAAAATTCAATTAAAGTATATTATTAAAATGACTTAAATACATCGACATAATAGAATTTTCTGGTGGCTATATATTACCTATTTTCTACGTGCAACCAATCAAGCACCTCGCATCGGTTGTAATGAAACGAAATAACGTACCTCACGAGCAGAGAACGTCATTCTCAATGAGATGACAGATCGTCCTGTTTATGCCCTAGCCGGACACCTAAAGTAGAAGCAGTGGCCAATAATACAGTTCGCCACTAACATTAATACTGTGCCCTGACCTCTTGCGCGAACTTGTCCGGTTAGGGCAGATTGCCGACAAGTGAATGCCGGTTAATCCGGGAAACGTCTTTAAAATATACAAAGAAAAAGGGAGCCGAAGCTCCCTTTTTAAACCCTCAGCCTATCAAGCGTTGATTACGCTGCTTCAGCTTCGTTTGCGCGTTCTTCTTCAACGCGAGCCAAATCCTTGGCGCCCTTTGCGTTGACATCACGATCAACGAATTCGACTACTGCAAGCGGTGCATTGTCACCGGTGCGGAAGCCTGCCTTCATGATGCGGATGTAGCCGCCATTGCGCTGGCCATAACGTGTTGCAAGCGTATCGAACAGCTTGGCAACCAGCTTGGCATCGCGGATAGCCGAAATGGCCTGACGACGAGCGTGCAGATCGCCGCGCTTACCGAGCGTGACAAGCTTTTCTACGATTGGACGAATTTCCTTGGCCTTGGGCAGCGTTGTCACGATCTGCTCATGTTCGATCAAAGATGCAGCCATATTGGCAAACATCGCCTTACGATGGCTGGCAGTCCGGTTAAGCTTGCGGCCTGAATTACCGTGGCGCATGAGCCTTCTCCTTCAGTTTTCTTTTCGGGCTCATTGCCCGGGCTAAATTTCTCAGTTCGGGCTCATTGCCCGGGCTTATGTGTCGGGCAAAGCCCGGATTAGTACTGGTCTTCGTAACGCTTGGCGAGATCTTCGATGTTCTCTGGCGGCCAGGCTGGAACTTCCATACCAAGATGGAGGCCCATGGAAGCCAGAACTTCCTTGATTTCGTTTAACGACTTGCGACCGAAGTTCGGTGTACGCAGCATTTCTGCTTCTGTCTTCTGAATGAGATCGCCAATGTAGACGATATTATCATTCTTCAGGCAGTTTGCCGAGCGAACCGAAAGTTCGAGTTCATCGACCTTCTTGAGCAGAGCAGGATTGAACGCGAGTTCAGTGACCTGTTCCTGCTGAACTTCTTTCTGCGGCTCGTCAAAGTTGACGAAGATCGCCAGCTGGTCCTGAAGGATGCGTGCTGCATAGGCAACAGCATCTTCGCCGGAAATCGAACCATCGGTCTCGATCTGCAAGATCAGCTTATCATAATCAAGAACCTGACCTTCGCGGGTGTTCTCGATCTTGTAGGAAACCTTGCGGACCGGTGAATAAAGGCTATCGACCGGAATGAGGCCAATCGGAGCATCTTCCGCGCGGTTGCGGTCAGCAGGAACGTAGCCCTTGCCGGTGTTGACAGTGAATTCCATACGGATTTCAGCGCCTTCATCGAGCGTGCAGATTACATGTTCCGGGTTCAGAATTTCGATATCGCCAACAGTCTGGATATCGCCAGCTGTGACAACGCCCGGGCCTTCCTTGCGGACGACCATGCGCTTTGGACCATCGCTTTCCATGTGGATAGCAATTTCCTTGATGTTGAGGACGATGTCCGTAACATCTTCGCGAACGCCAGGGATCGACGAGAATTCGTGCAGAACGCCGTCAATCTGAACCGCAGTCACGGCAGCGCCGCGCAGCGAGGACAGAAGCACGCGACGCAAGGCATTGCCCAGCGTCAAGCCGTAGCCACGCTCAAGCGGCTCAGCGACGACAGTTGCCTTGGTCTTCGAGCCTGAGGTCTGAAACTCGACCTTGTTCGGCTTGATCAATTCTTGCCAGTTTTTCTGGATCATCTATGTTTTCCTTATCCTTGCCAGTGCCACCATCCAATCGTGGCCTTGAAGCGTGGAAACCCCATAAGGGGCTTGAAGCCGATGAGCTGAAAGCAACCCACCGGCCAAATCCTAGAGCAAAAGACTAGACGCGACGACGCTTGCGCGGGCGGCAGCCATTGTGTGGGATCGGTGTCACATCGCGGATCGATGTGATTGTGAAACCGGCAGCCTGCAAAGCGCGCAAAGCGGATTCACGACCGGAACCAGGTCCGCAAACTTCAACTTCCAAAGAACGCATGCCGTGTTCCTGCGCCTTCTTGGCACAATCTTCAGCAGCCATCTGAGCAGCAAATGGTGTGGACTTGCGCGAGCCCTTGAAGCCCTGCGCACCAGCCGACGACCAGGCAATCGCATTGCCCTGCGCATCAGTGATAGTGATCATTGTATTGTTGAATGTAGAATTAACGTGAGCAACGCCCGATGAAATGTTTTTCCGCTCGCGGCGGCGAACGCGTGTGGCTTCCTTGGCCATAGTAGTCCTTTCAATTGATCTCGACGCCTCCGTATTTCCAGAGGCTCCACCGTGGTTCCAGTTAACGTGCGGAACCAGCACAATCTACCCCGAAAGGCAGAACCGGCGCAGCGAACCGCGCCGGAGAATATTACTTCTTCTTGCCGGCAATTGCCTTGGCAGGTCCCTTGCGGGTGCGCGCATTCGTGTGCGTGCGCTGACCGCGAACCGGAAGCGAGCGGCGATGACGAAGCCCGCGATAGCAGCCCAGATCCATCAGACGCTTGATGTTCATGGAAACTTCACGACGCAGATCACCCTCAACGTGGTAATCGCGATCGATTGTTTCACGAATCTGCAGCACTTCGGCATCGGTCAACTGATTGACGCGACGCTCTGCAGGAATGCCGACTTTCTCGACGATTTCCTGTGCAAATTTTTGACCGATCCCGTGAATGTACTGAAGCGCGATAACAACGCGCTTGTTCGTCGGGATGTTGACGCCAGCGATACGAGCCACGTCTGTTCTCCTTGTTAACCGGCAGAGCTGGATTACCGATACGGCAGCCAGATGACGGGATGAAAATTAATATTCGAGGACAAACATAAACGATCAGCCCCGAACCTTTATTACCGGATCGGCGCCGACCGCTCTATATCCAAGCGAATTTGCGCCGTACTTGAAGGAATCGCTTCGAAAAGTCAACTCCTTCAAGAAAATTAAGTCAGCCCTACAGTTCTGACAGAATTTTTTCGATTGATGCCGTGACCTCTTCAAAGTCGGCCATACCATCAACCTTCTTCAACTTGCCCTTGGCGTAGTAGTAGCCGATGAGGGGCGAAGTCTGCTTGTAATATGCTTCAAGGCGCGTGCGCACCGTTTCGGCATTGTCGTCCGGACGGCGTTTGAATTCCGTCGATCCGCATTTATCGCAGACACCCGCGACTTTCGGCTTCTTGTTTGTATCGTGATAACCAGTCCCGCATTTAGCGCAGGTATAGCGACCCGATATGCGCTCGACGAGGACGTTATCGTCCACTTCAAGCTCGATCACGCAATCCAGTTCCAGATCCTTGTCGGCGAGCATCTGCTCAACTGCGTCGGCCTGAACCAATGTGCGCGGATAGCCGTCAAGAATAAATCCCTTGGCTGCATCCGGCTGATCAATGCGTTCCGAAACGATCGCATTGACAATCTCGTCGGAAACCAGATTGCCGGCATCCATGACGGCTTTGGCTTTGAGGCCTACATCTGTTCCGGCATTCACGGCCTCGCGCAACATGTCCCCCGTGGAGAGTTGCGGTATGCCCAACTTTTCGACCAAGCGCTGAGATTGAGTTCCCTTACCTGCCCCCGGTGGTCCGAGAAGTATTAATCTCATCTGTTGCGTTTCCCCCCACGGAGCTTCGACTTCTTGATAAGCCCCTCATATTGATGCGCGATCAGGTGACCCTGGATCTGTGCAACCGTATCGAGCGTCACGCTCACGACGATCAGCAGTGATGTACCGCCGAGATAGAAAGGAACACCAGCCCAGGAGATCAGGAATTCTGGCAGCATGCAGATCAAAACCAGATAAGCAGCACCAAGGACCGTGATACGGGTCAGCACATAGTCGATATACTCGGCCGTACGCTCACCGGGACGAATGCCGGGAATGAAGCCGGAATGCTTCTTCAGCTGGTCGGCGGTGTCCTTCGGATTGAAGACAAGCGCCGTATAGAAGAACGCGAAGAACACGATCATCGCCGCATAAAGGAACATATAGGCGGGCTGGCCATGTCCGAGCGAAGAAAGAATGCTTGTCGCCCATGCAGGCATTTGTCCGCTTTGAGCAAAACCGGCAACTGTTGCTGGCAAAAGCAGCAGCGAAGAAGCGAAGATCGGCGGAATAACACCGGCTGTGTTCAGCTTCAAAGGCAGGTGCGAAGTATCGCCCTGAAACATGCGGTTGCCTACCTGGCGCTTCGGATACTGGATCAGGAGCCGGCGCTGCGCACGTTCAACGAAAACGATGATACCGATAACGGCAATCGTTAGCACGATGATCGCCAGAATGACACCTGTTGAAAGAGCGCCGGTACGACCAAGTTCCAATGTGCCGGAAATTGCCTGTGGCAGATTGGCGACGATGCCGGAGAAGATGATGAGCGAAATACCGTTACCGATGCCGCGTGCAGTGATCTGCTCGCCAAGCCACATCAGGAACATTGTACCACCGACAAGTGTAATCACTGTGGAGAACAGGAAGAACGGGCCCGGATCGGTAACGATACCCTGGCTGCCCTGCAGGCCCACAGCAATCGCATAGGCTTGAACCGTGGCAAGAAGCACAGTGCCGTAGCGTGTATATTGGTTGATGACCTTACGGCCCTGCTCGCCATCCTTCTTCAACTGCTCAAGAGCAGGAATGACGGATGTCATGAGCTGGACGATGATCGATGCCGAGATATAAGGCATGATGCCAAGCGCAAAGATCGCCATGCGTTCAACAGCGCCACCTGCGAACATGTTGAACATGCCGAGGATGCCTTGCGCCTGATTGTTGAATGCCTGGGCGAATGCGCCAAGGTTGATACCCGGCAGCGGGATATATGTACCTAGCCGGTAAACCAGCAATGCGCCAAGTGTAAACCAAATGCGCTTCTTGAGCTCACTGGCTTTCGAAAAAGCTGAGAAATTGAGATTTGACGCGAGCTGTTCAGCGGCTGAAGCCATTATAGTCTCCGGTCTGTGCCGTCAGAGCGATACTGCGCCCCAACTTTTGTTCTTTCGCAATATCGAACGGAAAACCGGCAGGCACTTTTCCTGAAATTGCGTTAGAGCCCCGTTTTTCACCCGGTATGGAGAATCGACGGTCTACCCCCAGATATGATGCCGGGAGAAAAGGTACAAGCGGCGATCATAAAGATCGCCGCTTGCCTGTCCGTATTATTCTGCTGCTGCAGGTGCAGCTGGCAGATTGACTTTGCCGCCGGCCTTTTCGATCTTTTCGATCGCAGCCTTGGAAGCGCCGGAAACTTCAAAAGTTACCGCAGTCTTGATTTCTCCGTCAGCAAGAAGACGAACGCCATCCTTGGCGCGGCGAATGATGCCGGCAGCCTTGAGGGTTTCGATCGTGACAGCTGCCTTCGGATCGAGCTTCTTGGCATCAATTGCAGTCTGCACGCGGCCGACTGAAACAGTGTTGAAGTTCTTCGAAAAGATGTTGGTGAAACCGCGCTTTGGCAAGCGACGGTAAACTGGCATCTGTCCGCCTTCGAAGCCGTTGATGGCAACGCCGGAACGGGACTTCTGACCCTTGACACCACGGCCGGCTGTCTTGCCAGAACCAGAACCGATACCACGACCGACGCGCTTGCGGGCCTTGGTTGCGCCTGGATTTTCACTCAGATCATTGAGTTTCATTTGTCTAATCTCCGGTATCAAGCCTCGTCCACGACGCGGACGAGATGTTGAACCTTGGCAATCATGCCGCGAATTGAAGGCGTATCTTCAAGTGTGCGACGACGATGCATTTTATTGAGGCCCAGACCAACAAGCGTTGCACGCTGTTCTGCCGGACGGCGGATAGGGCTGCCGATCTGTTCGACCGTAACCGTCTTACCCTTCTTCTTCTCAACCATGACTTTGTCCTTTAGTCTCTACAGTGAGCAAAGCGCGAGGCCCTGCCCTGCTGCGCCACTTTATGGCCTATTCTTCCGAACCGACCACATCGCGGCGGCGAGCCTGCAGTGTCGAATACTTGATACCGCGCTGTGCAGCGATGTCCTTCGGATGCATCTGATGCTTGAGGGCATCGAATGTCGCACGAACCATGTTGTATGGGTTCGACGAACCGAGCGACTTGGCAACAACGTCCTGTACGCCGAGAGTCTCGAAGACTGCGCGCATTGGACCACCGGCAATGATACCGGTACCAGCTGTGGCTGCACGAAGCAGAACCTTGCCGGCGCCATGACGGCCATGCACATCGTGGTGCAAAGTACGGCCCGAACGCAGCGGAACGAAAATCATTTCGCGCTTGGCAGCTTCAGTTGCCTTGCGGATAGCTTCCGGCACTTCGCGCGCCTTGCCATGACCGAAGCCAACGCGGCCCTTCTGATCGCCAACAACGACGAGAGCAGCAAAACCGAAACGACGGCCGCCCTTTACGACTTTGGCAACACGGTTGATGTGTACAAGCTTGTCAACGAATTCGCTATCGCGCTCTTCGTTACGGCCACCACGATCGTCGCGGCCTCTCTTTTCCTGTGCCATGCTCCTAATTCCTTTTTCTTTTCCGGTAGCACGAATGACATTACAGCGCCGTGGATATGGTTGGTCCACATAGATCGCGGTAACAGTTTTAGTACGCGAAGTCCGGCTTACAAGAGACGAGCCCTTGCAGTCCCGGACTTCGAAAGTCTTACCCTGATATCAGGATCTTAGAAACTAAGACCTGCTTCCCGGGCTGCTTCAGCAAGTGCCTTTACACGGCCGTGGTAAATATAGGCGCCACGATCGAAGACAACTTCCTTGATGCCGGCCTTGACGGCGCGCTCTGCAACGAGCTTGCCAACCAGTGCCGCTGCATCCGAATCTGCACCGGTCTTCAGCTTGCCCTTAAGGTCAGCTTCAAGAGTGGATGCGGATGCAATAGTGTGACCATGCGCGTCATCAATGATCTGCGCATAGATATTCTTTGAAGAACGGTGGACGCTGAGCCGCGGACGGTCACCGGCAACCGCCTTGAGCTGGCGGCGAACACGCGAAGCGCGACGCTGAATGATTTCTTTCGGCGATGCCATGACACGAGTTCCTTACTTCTTCTTACCTTCTTTGCGAACGATCTTCTCGCCCGCATACTTCACACCCTTGCCCTTGTAAGGCTCCGGGCTACGATATTCGCGAATCTCAGCCGCGACCTGGCCTACCTGCTGCTTGTTGATGCCGGTGACGACGATTTCGGTCGGCTTTGGAACTGCAACAGTGATGCCTTCCGGCACCTGATAGACAACTTCGTGGCTGAAGCCAAGTGACAGCTGCAGGTTCTTGCCCTGCATGGCTGCACGATAGCCGACGCCGCTGATTTCAAGACGCTTTTCAAAGCCGTCCTTAACACCTGTGAAGATGTTGACGACCATGGTGCGACTCATGCCCCACTTTGAACGAGCAACTTTGGAGTCGTCACGCGGATTAACGCTGACGGCACCATCTTCGAACTTGACCACAACGTCGTCATTGGCAACGAAGGACAATTCACCCTTCGGGCCTTTGGCCTTGATGGTCTGGCCGTCTACGCTGGCTGTTACGCCTTGCGGGACTGCCACTGGTTTTTTACCGATACGAGACATTTTTCAAACCTTTTCAAGCCGGTGCTTAGAATATACGGCAGAGCAGTTCGCCGCCGACATTCTGTTCACGTGCCTCGTGGTCTGCCATAACGCCCTTAGGCGTCGACAGGATCGAAATACCAAGACCGTTCGCAACCTGCGGGATCGACTTGACCGACACGTAAACGCGGCGACCGGGCTTCGAAATACGGGTAATTTCACGAATTACCGGTACATTCTCAAAATACTTCAGTTCGATTTCGATTTCGGACTTGCCGTTGTCGAAGTCTACCTGGCTGTATCCACGGATATAGCCTTCAGACTGAAGAACATCCAGAACGCGAGCGCGAAGCTTGGAGGCTGGTGTTGAAACCTTGCCCTTCTTGCGCATGATTGCGTTACGGATACGTGTCAGCATATCGCCGAGAGGATCTGTCATAGACATCGCGTTCTCTCCTTACCAGCTCGATTTCACGATGCCAGGCACCTGGCCGAGCGAACCCAGCTGGCGCAATGCGATACGCGACATTTTGATCTTGCGGTAATAACCGCGCGGACGACCCGATACTTCGCAACGATTGCGAATGCGGACCTTGGTGGAATTGCGTGGCAGTTCTGCCAGCTGGATGGTTGCGCGGAAGCGCTCATCCAGTGGAAGCGACTGATTCATCACGACAGCCTTCAGGCGCGCACGCTTTGCAGCAAAACGCTTTACCAGAAGACCGCGGCGCTTGTTCTTTTCGACTGCGCTCGTCTTTGCCATTTCAAATACCTCGCTACGCTTGCCGTTACTGGCGGAAAGGGAAGTTGAAGGCGCGCAGAAGAGCGCGGGCTTCATCATCCGTTTTTGCAGTCGTGCAAACGATGATGTCCATGCCCCAGATCTGATCAACCTTATCGTAGTTGATTTCCGGGAACACAATGTGTTCCTTGATGCCCATGGCGAAGTTGCCACGACCGTCAAAGCTCTTTGGATTCAGGCCGCGGAAATCTCGAACGCGTGGAAGCGCGATCGTGATCAGACGGTCGATGAATTCGTACATGCGCTCTTTACGAAGAGTTACCTTCGTTCCGATCGGCATATTCTCACGTACCTTGAAGGTAGCGATCGAATTGCGCGCACGGGTAATAACCGGCTTCTGGCCAGCAATCAATGCCAGATCTTCAGCTGCGACAGTTGGCTTCTTCGAGTCAGCTGTTGCTTCGCCTACACCCATGTTGAGAACAACCTTGGTGATGCGCGGGATCTGCATTTCGTTTTCGTATTTGAACTCTTCGAGAAGAGCTTTACGAACCACGTCGAGATATTGCTTCTTCAGACGAGGTTGAATGTTTGCATCAGCCATCGATCAGATCTCCTGAACGCTTTGCTACACGTACCTTCTTGCCGTCTTCAAGAACCTTGAAACCAACGCGTGTCGGCTTTCCGTCCTTGTCAGCAATAGCGATGTTCGACAGATGGAGCGGCGCTTCTTTCGAAATGATGCCGGCTTCCTGGCTCTGTGTCTGCTTCTGGTGACGCTTTACAAGATTAACGCCGCGAACGAGCGCCTGCTCATCCTTCGGCAAAACTTTGATTACTTCGCCGGTACGGCCCTTGTCCTTACCAGCTAGAACGACAACGCGGTCGCCTTTACGGATCTTCTGCATCGTCTGCTCCTTACAAAACTTCTGGAGCCAGCGAGATGATCTTCATGTGGCTCTTTGCGCGAAGTTCGCGCGGAACCGGTCCGAAGATACGCGTGCCGATAGGCTCTTTCTTATTGTCGATCAAAACAGCAGCGTTCTTGTCGAAACGAATTACGCTACCATCTGCGCGACGGATGTCCTTAGCTGTGCGAACTACCACAGCCTTCATCACGTCACCCTTTTTAACGCGGCCGCGCGGAATTGCTTCCTTGATCGAAACGACAATAATGTCGCCGACCGAAGCATATTTCCGCTTCGAGCCGCCCAGCACCTTGATGCACATGACACGACGTGCGCCGGAATTATCCGCCACGTCGAGGTTTGTTTGCATCTGAATCATGACTAGCCGCCTTCTTCTTGTTCAACCGGACTGGGCTTTCCTTGCCCCTCGCGATTGTGCGTACTTACATACAGATATTAATATTAGCTTGCCGGGGCGTCAGTTACGACAACCCAACACTTGTCTTTCGAAATTGGCTTGGATTCCTCAATGGAAACCAGATCGCCAACCTTGAACTGGTTGCTCTCATCATGCGCCTTGTACTTCTTGGACTGGCGCACAGTCTTCTGGAGGAGCGGGTGCGAATAGCGCCGCTCGACCTTGACCACAATGGTCTTGTCGTTTTTGTCGCTCACGACAACGCCCTGCAGAATGCGTTTAGGCATGGTTTTCTTCCTTAAGCCTTGCTCTCGACCGCTTTTTGGCGGGCGACAGTTTTAATGCGCGCAATATCACGGCGGATCTGCCGAACGCGAGCGGTTTTTTCCAACTGACCGGTTGCTTTCTGGAAGCGCAGGTTGAACTGCTCTTTCTTCAGCGAACCAAGTTCTTCATTCAACTGATCAAGGCTCAAGGCCCGGACTTCTGCGGATTTCATAACATCCACCCCTTATTCTGCGATGCGCTGAATAAAGCGCGTCTTTACCGACAGTTTTGCTGCTCCGAGGCGAAGTGCCTCACGGGCGATTTCTTCCGAAACGCCGTCGAGCTCGAACATGATGCGGCCTGGTGCGACACGGGATGCCCAATAATCAACCGAACCCTTACCTTTACCCATGCGGACTTCAGTAGGCTTCGATGTGACCGGCACATCCGGGAAAATCCGGATCCACACGCGACCGGCACGTTTCATGTGACGGGTAATTGCACGGCGAGCGGCCTCGATCTCACGCGCAGTAACGCGGTTCGGCTCGAGGGCCTTCAGGCCGAAAGCACCAAAATTCAGATCCGTACCGCCCTTCGACGCGCCGTGGATACGGCCCTTGAACTGCTTGCGGAACTTTGTGCGCTTAGGCTGCAGCATTGTTCTCTACTCCAAAATTCTCGTTTCCGAAAGACGCTATTTTAAGCGTTTTCGCGGCGACGGCCTGAACCCTGATGGCTGGCATCACCTTCAACAGCACGGCGTTCCGAAGCCATTGGGTCATGCTCAAGGATTTCGCCCTTGAATACCCAGACCTTGACGCCGCAAATGCCATAGGCAGTCTGCGCTTCAGCAGTTCCGTAATCGATATCGGCACGAAGGGTATGCAGAGGCACGCGGCCTTCACGGTACCATTCCATACGTGCAATTTCCGCGCCGCCAAGGCGACCCGAGCAATTGATACGAATGCCTTCTGCACCAAGACGCATTGCCGACTGAACGGCACGCTTCATGGCACGGCGGAAAGCGACGCGGCGTTCAAGCTGCTGCGCGATCGACTGTGCAACCAGAGTTGCATCTGTCTCCGGCTTGCGGACTTCAACGATATTAAGAGTTGTATCCGCATTGGTCATTTCTGACAGCTTCTTGCGCAACTTCTCGATATCGGCGCCCTTCTTGCCGATGATCAGACCCGGACGGGCAGCATGGATCGTAACGCGGCACTTCTTGTGCGGACGCTCGATAACTACCTTGGAAATGGCAGCCTGCTTCAGTTCGTCCATCAGATACTTGCGGATCTTCAGGTCTTCGTGCAGCAACTTGCCATATTCACCTGTGTTCGCGTACCAACGCGAGTCCCAGGTGCGATTGATGCCCAGGCGGAAACCAATCGGATTAATCTTCTGGCCCATTATGCGGCCTCCCCTTTTTCCTCAGCTTCGCGAACAACGATCGTCAGATGCGAGAATGGCTTCTCGATCCGGCTTGCACGACCGCGGCCACGAACGTGGAAACGCTTCATCACGATTGACTTGCCTACATAGGCTTCAGCAACAACCAGAGCATCAACATCCAGATCGTGGTTGTTCTCTGCGTTGGCGATAGCTGATTCGAGAGTCTTTTTCACCGTTCCTGCAATGCGCTTGCGCGAAAATTCCAGGTCGGCAAGAGCGGCATTAACCTTCTTGCCACGGATCAGAGCAGCCACCAGATTAAGCTTCTGAGGGCTGATGCGGAGCGTACGGGCAACGGCTTTCGCCTCGTTGTCCTTTAGCTGGCGCGGAGCCTTAGCCTTGCCCATCGTTATTTCCTCTTCGCTTTCTTGTCCGCGCCATGACCGTAATAGGTACGCGTCGGAGCGAATTCACCAAACTTGTGTCCGATCATCTCTTCGTTGACCGAAACCGGCACATGCTTGTTACCGTTGTACACACCGAAGGTCAGACCGACGAACTGTGGCAGGATCGTGGAGCGACGGCTCCAGATCTTGATAACTTCACTGCGACCGCCCTCACGTACCTTCTCAGCCTTCTTGAGAAGATAGCCATCGATGAACGGGCCTTTCCAAACTGAACGAGCCATTTCAGACTACCTCTCTTACTTCTTGCGCTGATGACGCGAACGAGCGATGAACTTGTCCGTCGACTTATTGGAGCGCGTCTTCTTGCCCTTCGTAGGCTTGCCCCACGGAGTAACCGGATGACGTCCACCTGACGTACGGCCTTCACCACCACCATGGGGGTGATCGACCGGGTTCATGGTAACACCACGGTTGTGAGGCTTGCGACCGAGCCAACGGCTGCGACCTGCCTTACCGAGATTGATGTTGCCATGGTCGGGGTTCGATACTGCACCAACCGTTGCAAAGCAAGAACCATGTACAAGACGCTGTTCGCCCGAGTTCAGGCGAAGGATCGCCATTCCCTGGTCGCGGCCAACGAGCTGCGCATATGTACCTGCCGAACGGGCAATCTGACCGCCCTTGCCTGGCTTCATTTCCACATTGTGGATGATGGTGCCGACCGGCATTGCTGACAATGGCATCGCATTGCCTGGCTTCACGTCTGTCTGTGCGCCAGCAATAACGCTGTCGCCAACTGCCAGACGTTGTGGAGCCAGGATGTAGCTCAGTTCGCCATCTTCGTAGCGGATAAGCGCAATGAACGCGGTCCGGTTTGGATCGTATTCAAGGCGTTCAACCTTGGCAGCCACATCATGCTTGCGGCGCTTGAAATCAACGAAGCGGTATGTGCGCTTGTGACCGCCACCCTGGAAACGCACGGTAATGCGACCAGTGTTGTTACGACCACCCTTCGACGACAGACCTTCGGTCAAAGCCTTGACAGGCTTGCCCTTGTAAAGCTCCGAACGGTCCACGATGACCAGCTGGCGCTGGCTTGGCGTGGTTGGATTATAATGTTTGAGTGCCATTGTCTTTACTCCACGGCCCCTCAGAGACCAGTCGAAATGTCGATTGACTGGCCTTCGGCCAACGTCACGACTGCTTTCTTGACATCACTCTGGCGTCCGACGATGCCGCGAAAACGCTTCACCTTGCCTTTGCGCACAGAAGTATTGACTGCAGTAACCTTCACGCGGAACAGCGCTTCGACTGCGGCCTTGATTTCCGGCTTCGTCGCCTTCTTGGCTACGTTGAAAACAACCTGGTTGTTTTCCGAAACCATGGTCGACTTTTCAGTGATAACCGGGCTGACGATCACGTCGTAGTGGCGAAGATCGGTCATTTGAAACGCTCCTCGAGAGCTTCAACTGCAGCCTTGGAAAGCACGAGCTTGCCGCGACGCAGAATGTCGTAAACATTGATGCCCTGAATTGGCAGGACGTCGATGTTCGGGATGTTCGAAGCTGCACGAGCAAAATTCACATCAATCTCGGCACCGCCGATAAGAAGCGCATTCTGCAAGCCGAGCTTGGCGAACTGCGAAACAAGTGTCTTTGTCTTGGCTTCTGTCGCGAGCAGATCATCAACGATGATCAGATCAGATGCCTTGACCTTGGCGGACAGGGCATGACGAAGTGCAAGAGCGCGAACCTTCTTCGGCAGGTCATGGGCGTGGCTGTGAACAACCGGGCCATGAGCCTTACCACCACCACGGAACTGCGGTGCACGGGCTGAATGGTGACGAGCGCGGCCCGTACCCTTCTGCTTGTACATCTTGGCGCCGGTCCGTGCGATTTCCGAACGGGTCTTTGCCTTGTGCGTGCCCTGCTGCTTGCGGGCAAGCTGATAGCGGACCATGCGCTGAAGGATATCGTCGCGTGGCTCAAGACCAAAAATCTCTTCGGAGAGTTTCAGCTTACCGGCGTCCGCGCCTTCAAGTGTTGTAATCGTGAGATCCATTATTCGGCCCCCTCAGTTGTCTGCGCTACTTCTGCATCAGACACAGCTGCTGCGGCGTTTGCGGCATCGTCGATCAATGCGCGAAGGCCAGCTGGCTTCGGAGCATTGTCTGGAAGCGCTACCTTGACGGCATCGCGTACCAGTATCCATGCACCCTTCGAACCAGGAACAGCACCACGAACCAGAATAAGGCCGCGATCCAGATCAGTCGAAACAACTTCGATGTTCTGGGTGGTGATACGGGTTGAACCCATATGACCGGCCATCTTCTTGCCCTTGAACACTTTACCCGGGTCCTGACGCTGACCGGTAGAACCGTGAGCGCGGTGAGTAACCGAGTTACCGTGTGTTGCGCGGTGACCGCCGAAGTTATGGCGCTTCATCGAACCGGCAAAACCTTTACCGATTGAAGTACCAGTCACATCGACCTTCTGGCCTGCAACGTAATGTTCGGCGGTGATCTCGACGCCGACATCAAGAAGATTGTCAGCAGAGACGCGGAATTCCGCTACTTTCGCCTTTGGCTCGACCGAAGCTGTCGCGAAATGACCGCGCAAGCTCTTCGTCGTATTCTTTACCTTGGCCAGACCAACACCGAGCTGAACGGCAGTGTAGCCATTCTTCTCGACTGTACGCTGAGCCACAACCTGGCAGTTCTCCATGCGAAGAACTGTTACCGGCACATGCTCGCCAGCGTCGTTGTAGACGCGAGTCATGCCCAGTTTCTGTGCAATTACACCTGAACGCATCGGTTCATCCTTCCGTCCTCAAGCCTTACAGCTTGATCTCGACATCAACACCAGCAGACAGATCGAGCTTCATCAGCGCGTCCACAGTCTGGGGGGTCGGGTCTACGATATCGAGAAGACGCTTATGTGTGCGCATCTCGAACTGCTCGCGGCTCTTCTTGTCGATGTGCGGCGAGCGGTTAACCGTGAACTTCTCGATCCGTGTAGGTAGCGGGATCGGTCCGCGCACATTGGCACCGGTACGCTTGGCAGTCGACACGATTTCCCGCGTCGAATCGTCAAGGATCCGATGATCAAACGCCTTGAGGCGAATGCGGATGTTTTGACCGTTCATTTCATCTTTTCCTTGTTTAGCGGAGACGCCCTATAGCAGGCGTCTTCCGCATAAAACCTTAATTTACTCAATGATCGAAGCGACG
>NZ_AKIZ01000017.1 GCF_000282595.1 Phyllobacterium sp. YR531 | reverse complement strand
TGAACAGCCATGCTATTTCTCCTTGAGATTGACACTCATCTATAGAAGTCCAACCGATTCATACTGTCTCGGCGCCAGCCGTGGCATATGATTAAAGCGAACTGGCTAGTAATCGGTGATAGTATGAAAAAATAGAGAAGGCAATTTAACAAAGTTCAGTTCATATTACAAACTGTAACGATAGTTGATCCAGAAATCGTATCAGTACAATGTTGTGCATTGCAAGATCAAAAATAATTCAAAATTTGAACTGTTCAAAATATATGATGTTACTACTGACAAAAAATGTCAGTAGGGTCAAGTTACATTTAGTTTATAGTTGCGTTGCATATGAAACATTGGTGTTATAGAGATAAGTGTGACACTTCGCATTAAAGGGTGCTTTCGCATGACTTTTCCGGTGACCATTGGCCATTTGCGAACACTCGCTGTGTCGATTGCCACTGCAGGTCTTGTTTTGACCTCCACCGGCCCATCATTTTCGGCAGCGCCGGACTGGTTCAACAAACAGTATTCCTATGTTCTTATCAATCAGGATATTCGTGATGCCCTGAAGGAGTTTGGCCGCAATCTGGGCGTTCCCGTCACGTTGTCTGACAAAATACGCGGGCAGGTTCGCGGGGAAGTGCGCGCTGACAATGCCGGCGCCTTCCTGACGCGGCTAGCCGAGGCCAATGGTTTGATCTGGTATTATGACGGATCAATATTACACATGAATTCCAGCGACGAGTTCGCAACACAGATTATCGATATCGGCCGCGCCAATGGCGATATGGTTGTGGATGAGGTGCAGCGGCTTAATCTCATGGATGACCGCTTTTCCATCAGGTCCACTCCCAATGCCCCGGCTTTGCGCGTATCGGGTCCCCCCGCTTTTATCGCCATGGTCCAGCAGGTTGTTTCAACTGTTCAGCCACCACCACAGGCAACCGCAGATGATCCTCGCGTGCGCGTATTCCGCGGCGGCCAGAGAGACGAAGTTGTAGAAGAAATCGCCCAATCCGAACCCCGGAATACCGGGCAGAACAGCGCGCGCAGACAACCGTCGGCGGGTGCCGGACAGCAGACAGGAGAGCAATAATGGCAACCCCATCAATTTCGAATGTTACTTCGCAGGCAGCCAATCAGCCAACGCCATCGGAACAGCAGCAGCAGTTCGACGAAGCTCTGAACCAGGCTCTGATGAGCGGTGGCAGTTCGTTGATTGGCCAGGAGATGATGAAGATTGCCAATGAAATGTTGAATGAAGCAATGTCCGAGGACGAATAAGACGCTTCTTCAGATTCAGATCAGACGGAGGATTTGTCATGACAACAGTTTCGGCCGCCGTAGCCGCTACAGTACCGGTAGATGCAACAGCAACCCAATCGATTGCCTCGCAAAATCTATTCGAACATATGTCCGGAACTATTCAGACACTGCCACACGGCGCAAGTCCCGCCGATCTTGGGCGATCACTTGTCAATGACCTGAAAGGGTTTGTTGAACGCAGTGGCAAGTTTGTGAACCGCAGCAATGAGACGGAGAAAGGCACCTCGCCCCAATCCTTCACCAGCACAGGTTCGGGCGGCAACAAGTCGGCTAAGGTTGAGGGCGACGCGATAACCCGTGTCGTTCAGGAATTAGGCACGGTGTTTGACCACTCGATCGAAACGCAGATGGTTGTGCGCGGTACAACACAGATGACCGGCGCAGCAAACACACTTGTCAAAGGCCAGTAAGCGTCGCATGAAAATGAGTCCGGTACACAGACTATTGCCGCGGTGCCTGATCGTGGCAACGATGTGCCTTGCCCTGCAAGCATGCAAGGAAGACCTTTACACCAATCTTGAAGAGCGTGAAGCCAATGCCATGGTTGCCGCGCTGCTTCAAAAGGGTATTCCGGCAGGACGGGTTTTGCAGAAGAACGGCAAGCTGTCCGTTACCGTGGATGAGGATCAGTTCGCACAGGCAGTCACGATCCTGAATGAGGCGGGTCTGCCCAAGACTCAGTTTGCGACCATGGGCAGCGTCTTCAAACAGGAAGGACTCGTTGCCTCTCCCGTTCAGGAACGGGCGCAGATGATCTATGCGCTTAGCGAAGAGTTATCCCGCACCGTTTCCGAAATTGACGGCGTTGTGTCTGCACGCGTCCATGTTGTTCTGCCTGACAATGATCCGCTGCAACGCAATGCAGTTCCCGCATCAGCTTCGGTTTTTATCCGGCATGAACCCAAGCTCGACATCAACACGCTAATTCCACAGATCAAGACGCTTGTTGCAAACGGGATAGCCGGGCTGACCTATGAAAAGGTTTCCGTCATTCCTGTTGTTGCAACTGCAAGCCCCACCGCAAGTACCAGTACCGAACTCACATCATTCCTCGGCATCTGGATGCTCCCTGCCAGTGCTGCCAAAGCCAAATGGATTTTCGGCATCTTGCTTATAGCGGTCCTGGGACTTGGCGGGGCGCTCGGCTACCTGTTCTGGCAGAAGAAGCGCAGGCGGGTTTATCCGCTTGTACCGGTTGGGCCAGCCAAGTGAGCGAAACGCGCAATATCTCGAATGAAGCATCGGGGCCGATTGCCGCGCAGCCGGATTGGAACGATCTCGTTTCAAATCCGGCGAAACTGGTGCATCCGGAGCGCATTGCAACCTGTTATGACAATGTGATCACAAGCGAGGTGGCAAAACAGCTGCAGGCATCCGATCGTGTGCAGCGTCAGCTGGCGATATTGCTGATGGATCGGTTTGCACTGCCGGAACTGCCGCAAGCGGCAAGTTTGGAATTAGACGACATCAATCTGATGGTTCAGCCCGCTGACAGAATTTCCGAATTGATACCACTCGCCGGTGCCGTTTTCTGGTCGCAGTTTCTGGCGGGTGAAATTCGCACGAATGAGGTTGCTGAATTAAAGCGGCGCATTGGCGAGACTGCCTTTCATGCAGCGCTTTCCAACCGTGACCTGGCGGGAAACCTGCCTTCGCCCGAAAATCTTGATGCACTTGAGGCAACTCTTGAAGCAGATGGCTACCGGTGTCTCGCAAGCTGGCATGCCGCATTGCCTTCTGCCATCGGCGCATGGGCCCGCCTGAAACATGCCAGCGACCGGTCACTTACGCCTTTTCCCGACACCAGACAACGAGGGCTGGGAGCCACCATCATGCGCAGGCTCGCGGCAAATCTCGATGCTTCCTCACCAGGCGAGGAGGCATAATGACCGAGCTGCCAAGATTGCCGGGATCAAAGATTATTCGCGAACAGGATGTCCAGCATTGGATTGATGGCTTCGCATTCATTGAAGCGACACGAACTGAAGCTGCTGCCCAGATGGGAAAGGTCCACGGCATTCAGGAGGCTAGCCGCAAGGATGGCTATGAAGCGGGATTCCAGCAAGGCGCGCTCGAAGCATCCGCCCTGCTGACCACGACAACAGCCCGGGTCAATGATTATGTTGCTGCGCTTGATCAGCAGCTTGTTGATCTGAGCCTGTCCATCATTTCAAGAATTTTTGGCCAGTTCGACGATGCGGAACTGGTGGCAAAACTTGCCCAGCATGCCTTGCAAGGCTTTCAGCGTGAGCGCGACATTACAATTACTGTGGCGCCGGATATAGCCGAAGATGTCGCCCGCCGGATCGCCACGGATTACGTCAATCCTTCTCTAAACATAACTGTTCTTCCTGACCCTCGTCTGAGCGGTACAAAATGTGTGCTTTCGAACGCAATCGCCGTTGTCGATGCAGGGCTTGAAACACAGCTTGCGGCTATTCGTGAAGTTCTCGTTGCACCCCAGCGACAGGATGGAGCGGGCGGATGAAACGTGAGTTCACCCCGCCAGACCTCAGCCAACTCATGGGGCGGCTGCAGGACACTGCAGCCAAGGCCGATACCCGCCCGGTGCGTGGCCGTATACGCAAGATTACTGGTATTATCGTTCATGCCACGGTTTCGATGGTGCGGATCGGGGAATATTGCCATTTGCGTGATCCCGTATCTGGGAAAATTGTACCTGCCGAAGTTGTCGGCTTTCATGACGAGGAAGCTGTCCTTACGCCAATCGGTGATCTTGATGGCATGTCGACCCGGGCAGAGGTAATCCCGACCGGGCACACATTGCAAATCCCTGTCGGGCCGGAACTGCTGGGTTGTGTTCTCAACCCGCTTGGCGAGATTCTCAACCGCACAGGTCTGCCGACAGCGCTGAAGACCGATACGTATTACCCGACACATAATGTACCGCTTCAACCATTACAGCGCGATCTTATCCAATACCCGCTGCAACTTGGTGTGAAAGCCATCGACGGTCTCCTGACAGTAGCGCGCGGACAGCGCATAGGCATTTTCGGCGAAGCTGGTGTCGGTAAATCATCACTGCTTTCCAGCATCGTTCGCGGCACGCAAGCCGATGTCATCGTCATTGCGCTGATCGGTGAACGCGGACGTGAAGTCAGAGAGTTCATCGATATCCAGCTCGGCGAAGAAGGTCGACGACGCTCGGTCGTTGTCGTTGCCACATCTGACCGGCCGGCAATCGAACGCGTGAAAGCCGCTTACGGTGCAACGGCAATTGCCGAATATTTCCGGGACCAAGGGCAGCATGTTTTGCTGCTGATGGACAGCGTTACACGATTTGCCCGGGCACAGCGCGAGATCGGCCTTGCTGCCGGCGAACCGCCAACACGGCGCGGTTTTCCACCTTCCCTGTTTGCAGCACTGCCACGCTTGCTTGAGCGTGCCGGTCCTGGTCTCGGGGGGTCCATTACCGGGCTATACACTGTTTTGACCGAAGGTGACGGTACGCTTGACCCGGTTGCCGAGGAAACCAAGGCCATTCTCGACGGCCACATCGTCTTGAGCAACGAACTTGCGCAACGCAATCATTTTCCCGCCATCGATGTGCTGCGAAGCCGTAGCCGTCTGATGGATGCCGTGGCCAGCCGGTCGCATCGTTCGAATGCCGCCAAGGTTCGTGATCTTATGGCACGCTATGAAGATATCGAGCTATTGCTGCGTGTCGGGGAATATAAACGTGGTGCCGATCCGCGATCCGATGAAGCGCTGGACAGGCATGACCAGATTGAGCAGTTTCTCCGGCAAAGCAGTGATGAGCATTTCGGCCTCACCGAAACGGAACTGCAATTGCAGGGACTCCTTGCATGAGTCAGGAAAAGAATCTGAAAAAGCTTATGGAGTTGCGTAAGCTACGCACGAGACTTGCGGAAGAAGCATCGATCCGGCAGCAAAATGCTGAAAAAGCAGCGGCAATGGCTGTCAATCTTGCAGCCGACCGAATAGTTCAGAATGATGAGAGCCGCATTAACCGCGAAACCGCCATGTATGAACAAATGTCGACCGGGCTGCTCGGACGCCAAGCGTTGGACGATTACCAGGACGCACTTTCCGCATTGACGTATCAGGCTGCGCATCTCCAGCAGATGGAGGAACAGGCCAAAGTGAAACTGCTGGAAGAGGCAGAGAAAGCGCGAGAGAAAGCCGCCGAACACCTTTCCAAGCTGCGCCAGCATGACAAGCTCGAACTCCTTCTTGAGAAACAGGGCGGTAAGAAGGACAAGCGCGCCGGTTTGATGACTGAACTGGAAGATGAGGATCAGCAACGGCCTGCTGCATCTCCAGTTCAAAAAGGACTTTGAGGGTGAACATGCTCGCAGAATCGCAGACATTTTCGAACGATCTGTCAGCCGGTGATAAAGACACTCTGGACTGGCTGCCCTCGGTGGACCCGGACCATATTGCAATCCTGAATCTGTTTCCCAGAAATCCGGTTTCCGTTCAGCTGACCAATAACGGGCCAGAAATTGGCTTGTATCTGGCCGACAAGGCTTCGCTTCTTTTAAACCCTGTTGCCGTGCCTGTTGCCATCGGGCCATGGGCGTGCAAGCTTGTGCTGTCAGCCGGAACGCTTGAACGCCTTGTACAAGGTTTCGGTATCACCAAAATGATCTCCACCCTTGCGCCGCGCCAGCGCAGCATCCTGATTGAGCATGTGCTCACAGCACAGCTCGACCGGCTTGAAGAAATCGTCGGGCATCCCGTTCGCTTCGGTGATCAGGAAGAGATCGCACACTATGATATCATGCTGCCATGGGTTCTGGATTTCGATGATTATCCGCGCAATGCGGAACTACATCTCACCCGTGATGCGGCACAGCTTTTGGGAAGTGCACTCAATCAGGCCGACTCGCATGGTGCCCCGGAAATACTTTCGAACATCAGTTTTCCGGTTCAGATTCGCGCTGGAACACAGGTCGTATCGGTTTCAGAATTGCGTGAGCTGAGAACAGGCGATGTGATCTTGCGCAAAGAAACATCCGAGGCTGATCCGATTGCGGTTCTCTCTGGACGCTTCGTTGCCTCAACGGCATCTGACGGACAAACACACAGACTTACCAGCGGGTGGAGCCTACCTGCCAAGAATGGGGAGACCTCGACAATGTCGCAATCATACTCCAACGCCGCCGGATCGGCAGGGTTTGAACAGGTTGACGATCTTCCTGTAGAACTGGTCTTTGAAGTCGGGCGCTGCGAGCTGCCCCTGAGCGAAGTTCGCAAGCTCGGCGAAGGTAGCGTTCTGCCGACAGCTGCGAGCACAACCAACGCTGTGAACATATTGGCGAACGGACGGCTGATTGGCAGTGGTGAACTGGTCAAGATTGGTGCGGGACTGGGCGTAAGGGTCGTTCGGCTTGGGTGAGTATCAGACCAACCTCATTCCGATTATCATTGTTGTCTCGGTTATCGGGCTGATCCCGCTTGCCGTGGTGACAATGACCGGGTTTCTCAAGATTTCCATCGTGCTTTTCCTCATCAGAAACGCCTTGGGTATCCAGCAATCACCGCCCAATCTGGTGCTGTATGGAATTGCCCTGATCCTGACGGTCTATGTGACAACGCCCTTGGTTGGCGAGATGTACCGAATTCTGGAGGCGCAGCAGGTTGATACGCAATCCATGGACAGTATGAGGGCGGCAGCCGAAGCGCTTCGACCGCCGTTGCAGGCTCATCTTTCCAAATTTACCAACGAAAATGAGCGGCAGTTCTTCCTGCAGGCAACCGAGAATGTATGGTCCCCGGAAGCGCGCGCTGATCTGAAACCTGACAGTCTGCTGGTGCTCATACCAGCCTTCGTCAGTTCGGAATTAACCCGCGCGTTTGAAATCGGCTTTCTGCTCTACCTGCCATTCCTGGTCATCGATTTGATCGTTTCGAACGTGTTGATGGCGATGGGCATGATGATGGTATCACCGACACTGATTTCGATACCTCTCAAAATCTTTCTTTTCGTGGCAGTCGATGGCTGGTCGCGGCTGATGCATGGCCTCATATTAAGTTATGGGGGCCCGTAATCATGGGTCAAACCGCCTTCCTCGCCCAAATGCAGAATGCACTTTTGACGGTTCTGCTGGCCTCGGCACCAGCATTGGGAATCGCCATTATCGTCGGTGTCAGCGTTGGCTTGATACAGGCTCTGACACAGATTCAGGATCAGACCTTGCCGCAGGCAGTGAAGCTCGTTGCCGTGATGCTGACGCTAATCGTGCTTGGACCAACGCTTGCCGTGCAGGTCGCAAATCTGGCAAGCCATGTGCTTGATAGTTTTCCTGCGATGACGCGTTAGCGGATTATGGACGCGATTTCGACCACATCGTCTTTTTTCGCCCTCGCCTATCCGCTCCTGGTTGCCGTTGCCATAACGGTTGCCCGCGCCCTCGGCATGATTCTTGTCACACCCGCGTTCATTCGGCTCGGACTGACCGGGATGATCCGTTCATGTGTCGCCATTGCAATCTGCATTCCAGCAGTCCCCGGTGTATTGAATGGCGTTCTCGCTGAAGGACAGCTTGGCAGCCTGCTGATCACTGGACTACTGGTTAAGGAGTTGATTGTCGGCATGGTCATCGGCATTGCCTTTGGCATCCCTTTCTGGGGCGCGGAAGTAGCGGGCGATCTGGTCGATCTGCAGCGTGGTTCCACATCGGCACAGTTGATCGACCCTTTGCAGGTGAGCGAAACCAGCATCGCAGGAACGCTTCTCGTCTTTGCCCTGCTCGCATTGTTCTTCATGTCGGGCGGCTTTTTGCTGCTGGTCGACGGCTTTTACAAAAGTTACGAATTATGGCCTGCGGTAAAATTTGCGCCTGTGATAAATGTCAACGCCATTCCGGCTCTTCTGGGGGTACTAGACCGCATCATGCAGATTGCGGTCATTCTGATTGCACCCATTGTTCTTGCGCTGCTTTTGACCGATCTGATGCTGGCTTATCTTTCACGCATGTCACCGCAACTGCACATTTTTGACCTGTCACTTGCCATCAAGAACATGCTTTTCGCTGTGGTGATGGTGCTCTATATTTCCTATCTAGTGCCTTACATGATGTCTGAATTGAAGGACTTGCGCGGAACCTCCGATATCATGCGGTCACTTGTTGAGGGCGAGCCGCAAAAAGCCCCCTGATGTCTCATGCTACCGATATGCCAAGCTGGCGAAGCGTGGCATCAATCTGCGCAACTGATCTCGGACTTGCATCGCCGCTTTCGATCTTATCC
Source organism: Phyllobacterium sp. YR531 (assembly GCF_000282595.1). GTDB lineage: Bacteria > Pseudomonadota > Alphaproteobacteria > Rhizobiales > Rhizobiaceae > Phyllobacterium. Next base: position 83,116 of record NZ_AKIZ01000017.1, on the reverse strand, counting down.
GCCAGACTTGGAAGCGATACTGCTGCCTTGCCAGAGACACTTTGCGTGCGATGATTGAGCTTCTGCGCGTCCGTATAATTGGCATCATCACCGGCCGTAGCCGGAAACCCGGAAACATCGCCATGCAGGCCATCCAGCGTATGGTGCAGATTATCACGGAGTGCAGCCAAATCATCTTGCGGAATGGCGTCTAACCAGCTGACGAACCTCTGCAGATCGGCTGGCTCGTCGAGCTTGTAACCCTTCATCTCTGCATACTTCATCAGCAGCGGTACGGGACTGAAACCATCCCCGCTCTGATCGACCAGCGCCCTTGCGGTTTCTTGTGAAAGCCCCGAATGCTGCAGAAACCGCATTGAGGTGTCCGTCATGTAGATATTCGATTCACGTGTATTGGTAAGAAGCATCTGGCCAATGACCGCAGCTCCTACAATGACAAGACCGACCGGACCAGCCATAGAGCCAGTTCCAAAGGCGGCCAGAATACCGCCCGCTCCGGCCGCTGCCTGCAGCGTGCCCATCTGCCAGTCACCGCCCATATAAGAGCGCGTTGCCAATACCAGATCGAAACTTGCGCCGACTGAACCCAGCCACTTTGCGGCAGTCGTGCTGCTGCTGCCAAAATGCTTCACGGCGAGCGAATCGGGGTTGATCTGCTGGAAACCATTGAGCAGTTCGATCGAACGTTGTGCCACGCCAGCGGCATCGATGACGACTTTGAACTTCATCAACGGGTCCTGACCGGTTCGGCTCAGGGTCGAAGCAAGGCCGACACCCACTGCGGCCAAGCCAATCAGCCGCAGCATCTGACCGGGAACAGTCGTATTCTTGAAGGACTTCATGCCATCATTGGTATCAGTCAGTTTGGCGTCGAGATTCTTCAGCTTCTGCACCATCTGTGCTTCGGTATCGCCAGCAGCGGGAAGCGATTCTTCGACAGCTTTGAGGGCCTTCTTGAATTCATCTTCCGGTATGCCAAGCAACTTAGCAGCAGGGCCGTTCTGCAACGATGCTATCCCAGCCTTTGCCCGCTCTATGCTGGCAGGATCATTCGGATTGAGATCGCCGAATGACGGCAAGACCGTCCGGCGCACAATCTGCGTCATCGCCTCTTCGGCAAGCTTCCGCCCGCGATCTGTCAGCCGCGCCTGTTGGCTCAGCAGGGAGACGACAGCCGGCTTGTCCAGAAGTGCTGGATCATTCTTGAGCGCAACCTGCATTGCCATGACCGATTTATCATCGGAAAGAATTTCTTTGATTTTTTCGTCAGCCTTGCCCTGTTGTGCTGCCAGCTCCGGCGGCAGATTGCCCAGCTGACTTAATTGATTGATAAGCTGATTACCCTTTCCGGCTACGTCATTCTCCAGTGCCAGTTTCTGGTCCGTCCAGCCTTGGCCTTTTTCCGTCTCATAATCGCTGATGGCCTTGTTCAACTGTTCAGGCGTCATCGTGGAGCCGTGATTGGCAATCAGCCATTGCAGCTCCTGCATATGGGCCGAGTATTTATCAACACTGCCATTCACTGAGCCTTTTGAAAATTCGACAACGCTGGGGAGAACTGTACTCTCAAGATAAGAGCTTGAGCCGGCCGTTGTCGCGGCGCGTGCAATCGGAAAATCAAGACCTGAGCCGGATATGATCGCCATTCGCATGGATTCGGGATTGCCTGTGTCCATTTTAACGAAGCGATCAATAACGGTCTGTCCCGTTGGCGTTTCACCGATGCGACCGAGAATGATCGTGAGGTTCTGCTGGCCCTCCCGGCCAATGAGATCTCCACCGGTTTTCTCCTGCCGGCGCGCATTCGCAGCCTCAATGACCGGCAAAGCGTCAAACATCAGATCCGCGGCGAGCTGCGGACTGCTACCCTTCGTCAGAGCTTCGAGCTTACGCATGACCTCTGCACTGTCACCCTGATCGCTGGTCGCTTTTTCCGGGTCGTAATTCTTCAGCCGCTCAGTTGCCCAGTTCGCCGTTTCGCTGATGAGTTGCTTGGCGTCAGCATTGCCGCGAACAGCTGCCTGCACTTCCGGTGAAGCTTTGCCAAAGGAATTGCTCAGCTTGTTGAATGCCTCGTCCGGTTTGCCAGACGCCGCGTCATCGATCATTTGGCGAGCCTGAGACTCGATTTGAGGGCCATGGTGAGTCGATTGCCTTAGCTTGATGCCAAGTTCCTTGGCTACATTCTCCAAAGCGATTTGTGATGGTCCGGCGTCGGTCCAGTCATGGTCATAAAGTGCTTGTAGTGACTTGGTGCGATCACCTTCCGGTATGCCCTGGAGATAATCTTTTGCATCGGCGGCAATATCAGCCGTTCCTGCCTTGTAGTCTGTATTGGCATTGTCCGAATATTGCAGCTTGTTGCCAGTGGCATAGATTTGCTGGGCGAAGGCCTCTTGCGGATCGGCTATCAATTGCCGGTCCTTTGCTGCGCCTTCAATTGCAATCAAAGCCGGGCTTGCATCCTGCCAATCACTTTTGTTGCCTATGAGCCTGGAAACCGCAGCCTGTCGTTCCCCTTCAGGTAAATTGTCTAGATAGACTCCCACATCACTCTGAATATTCTTTGTTTCAGCAGGAAAATCCGTCTTTGCCGGATCATCGGCATATTGCAAATTGTTACCGCGCTCATAAAGTTCGTTTCTAAATGCAGCCTCCCCGTCAGGCACACCTTGATTGTTTTTGCTCGTAGCTGCAGCGATATCGGGCGAAATATGAGGGATGATGACGACATCATCCGGCCTGACCAGATCAACATTATTGTCGTGGAGGCCTTTGTTCGCCTCGATCACATCAGCGAACCGCACATCGTTATCCTTGGCGATTTCCCAAAGATTATCGCCGGGCTGCACCACAATCAGCTTCTCTTTGTCGGGGTCGAAAGAGCTTGGTCCGCCCGCTTGCGCGCGTTCCCGCACAGCCTGTCTGATCTGGTCGACAAAGAGCTGCTGTTGTTGCAGGGATGTCAGCGGTATTTTGTTTCCATTGGCGTCATAGCGACTCTTGCCATCTACATCGATACGAAAGGACATCGCTTCCTCCTGCCTGATCTGGAAATCGGGACGGCCACGCACCGTGAAAAATCGAGCGGGACTCACCGGCAATGGCAGGGTGGAACATGGAAGATGTGCCTCACAGTTTTATGACATCGGGTAAGCTTCATGGATGCTGCGACAAAATATAATTGCCAAGCGCGCGCTATGCCGTCATCATCCGTGCAGCAGACGATACGACGTTCAAGACCGTAACTATCCAGAAAGGACGGTTCCTTGGTTCAGTCCATCAACAATGCAGGATCGCAGCAGGCGCTTGAGAGCAATTGGAATGATGAGAACGCCATTCGAAAGTTTGAGCGCGCCACGGATGGTGCTACGCGTCAACGAAAACACGAGATACTCGACACCAAACAGCGGCCCAATTCGGTAGAATTACGAGCAAATTCGAAGCCACTCGACGAAAAGCAACTTGTCGCTCCGCCCGAAGTCATATCCTCCTCATTCACTGCATCAGCCACCAGCGAGCAAGGCGTGATTTCCCCTCTTGCGATACAAGCCCCCGACACACCCGCATCAAATACGAATTCACGCTTCATTGCTGCCAGTGTTGCACTGATAGTGATCGCAATCATTTCCGGTGTACTGTACTTCGCTTGAGCGCGATTGGACGACAGATTGGAAAATCCCTCTCTTATCTGCAACGGAATGAGCAATTTATACGTTCAACTTCCGGCACAGGCTCAATAGTTTGTGCGCAACTTTCGATTGTATCAAATTGCAGGATTACCCATGCCCTTACTGAAATCTTCTTTTCTCGCCCTCATCTCAATCCTGTCGCTGCAAGATATCGCAATGGCTGCGGATGCAGAGAGCTGCGCCACCATCAAGCTTTCCGACCCGGGCTGGACAGATATCACCTCCACGAATTCGGTGGCCACGGTTCTGCTTGATGGTCTGGGTTATAAGGCAGACGTGAAAACCATGTCTGTGCCAATTGGATATGAAGCGTTGAAAAATAAGGAGACTGATGTCTTCCTCGGCAATTGGATGCCTGCACAGCAGAAGTTCCGCGATGATCTCGACAAGAGCAAAGCCGTCGATGTTCTTACCAAGAACCTCACCGGGGCAAAGTTCACGCTGGCTGTCCCAAGCTACGTTGCCGCTGAAGGTGTCAAGACTTTTGCCGATCTTTCCAAGCATGCCGACAAATTTGACAGCAAGATTTACGGCATCGAACCCGGCGCTCCGGCGAACCAGAACATTGAGAAGATCATTGGTGACAAGAAATTCGGCCTTGATAGCTGGAAACTGGTTGAATCGGGCGAACAAGCAATGCTGGCACAGGTCGACCGTGCAGGCCGGTCAAAGCAGTGGGTTGCTTTTCTTGCCTGGGCACCGCACCCGATGAATGCCAAGTTTGATCTTACCTATCTGAGTGGCGGAGATGATTATTTTGGCCCGAATTTCGGCGGTGCGGAAGTCTATACACTCGCCCGGACAGGCTGGTCCAAGGAATGCCCCAACGCGGCAAAGTTTTTCACCAATCTGGTTTTCGATGTGAAAACCGAGAATGAATTGATGGGCAAGATACTTGATGATGGCCAAGAGGGAACAGACGCTGCAAAGGACTGGATCAAGGCCAATCCTGAAAAGCTGGATATCTGGTTGAAGGACGTTACGACCCTTGCAGGTGAGCCTGGAGCAGCGGCAGTGCGCAAAGAGCTTGGCTTGTAAGCCAAGCTCTCGCCCTCGCCCAGCCTCAACGTTTCAAGGACCGGCCGAACCTTTCCTCGATGCGAGCTTGGGCAATTTCCAGTCCGATAGACAAAATCCAGTAGATCATTGAGGCGGTGATCAGCATTTCAATGTGCCGGAACTCCTTCTGGCCCATTGTTCGCGCGAGATACATTATCTCCCATACTCCAACAACGGAAACCAGCGACGAGTCTTTCAGCATGGCAATGAACTGATTGCCTGTTGGCGGAATGATTACACGCATCGCTTGCGGCAGGATGACGAGAAACATTGTGTGGTTGGGTTTCAGGCCAAGCGCTGTCGCGCCTTCCGATTGTCCACGAGGAATGCTTTCGATACCAGCCCGGAAAATCTCCGTCATGTAAGCGCCATAACAAAGCGACAATGCCAGAATGCCCGCAGGGATCGCACCAATCACGTAGCCAACCTGAGGCAATCCCAGATAGATAATGTAAATCTGCATCAGCAGCGGTAGGCCACGAAACAAGGATGTGTAGAAGCTGGCAAGACCATAGACAACGCCGTTTTTCGACAGCTTGGCCATAGCCCCGATCAGGGCAATTATGGTCGCGATGACAATCGAGATCACCGATATGTAAAGCGTCGTCACCACGCCCTGCGTGATCAGGAAGCTGATCTTTTTAGCGATAAATGTGAAGCTCAGATCGAATGAGTAGAAGAACAGAAGAAGCAGGCAAAGCAATTCTGTCCAGACCGCGCCGATCTGGTAGGTTCGCGGCAACAGGCCAAGCAGCTTCCAGTTAATAGCAATCAGTATGGCAAAGACAATTGCCGCGATCCCACGTGTTGTTTCCGGTGAGCCTTCAATGCCAGGAAGCAATGACGGGAAGATATTTCCCACCCAAGCACCACCCACACCCATCCAGTAAAGCAGCGCCGCAACCACAAGAATTGCCAGCCCCGCACCTATGCGTTTCATGGCATTCGGGTAAGACAGGATGAGCGTGGCAATCATATCAATTCCCCAATTCCGACAGGTATAATTCTATGCTTGACGTTCCCGCCACCAATCCTGCGCTTGCAACTTCCAATAAGTAAGTTGGGCGACGGAAAGCCCTGCCAGACCACCAGCCCACGCCAAGCCAAAGGGCTTGAACAGCTTGTAGCGCTCTGACTGTCCGAGTATTGCCTCGGCGACGACTTTTCCGCCCATCGCCGTGGTATTAAGCCCGTGGCCACCAAATGCAGTGCAATACCAGACACCCTGCTGCAACTGGCCAATCTGAGGCATCAAGTGCCGGGCGTAGGACATCAGCCCTGACCATGATAGTTCAGTTTTAAGATCAGCAAGCTGCGGATACGTCCCAACCATTTCTCTGCGAAGTTCCGCCGCAACCGCAGCAGACGAGGCCGCTCTGGTCGTTATGCGCCCACCCCAGAGCAGGCGCTTGCCACCTTCCACAACACGGTAATAATCCCCCGCTCGGCGATTATCCCCGACGGCATCCGTCGTTGCTATGGCAGTGCTGATCAAATCCGGCGCTTCTTCCGACAACATGACATAGGTTGCAATCGGCAGGTAACTGCGCTTGAGCCGGCCAATTAGTCCAGTTGTATAGCCACCGGTTGTGATCACTACATTACGCGCTTTGACCTTACCATTTGCCGTCTCAACGATTTTTTCAACGCGGGATATATCCGTTGCTGTGGCAGCGCTCGACTCGAACACCTTGCCGCCCAATCGCTCTATTTCACGCGCGACAGCACGCAGATAATTCAGAGGATGCATGTGAAATGCTTGCGGATCTCGCACGGCTTGAAAATATCGATCCGAATGAAGCACGGCCCGCACCTGATCACGGTCCATATATTCAACCGCGTAATTGAACTCGTTTCTAAGATATTCCGCGCGCTTTTTCATCGCGTCTTCGTCGCTGTAGCGTAAGACACTCATTATTCCGTTGATGGGCGATGCCGAAGTTATATTCAGTTCGTTGATCGTATCCCGGACAAAACGAGCGCCTTCTATCGAAAGTGTGTGCAACTTCCGCGCATTATCTGCACCTGCCATCCGCGCAATTGCGTCCCCATCATTAGCAAAGCCGGGACTGACGAACCCGCCATTACGCCCTGACGCACCCCATCCCACTCTTTGGGCTTCAAGCACGACGACAGAATGGCCGGCCCGTGCGAGTTGCAACGCAACTGTCAAACCTGCGAGACCCCCGCCAATGATGCATGTGTCACAATCGACAGTTCCAGCAAGCACGGAAAACGTTCTGTCATCAGCGATGGTACGCCGATAAAAAGTATCGATATAGTTCATGTGGTTCTCGTTTTCGACAATGCGGAAAAACATGCACGCCGCGTTAAAGCAGCGTGCACCATGCGCACCTTAATTGGCGCTATAATCCTTGCCGTACCATTTGGTCGTAAGGGTCGCGAGCGTACCGTCGGAACGCATGGCGGTGATGATTTCACCCACCTTTGCAGTCCATTCCGGATCACCTTTTTCAGCGATAACCACAAGTGGTTCCCGGAAGGCATAGCCGCCCTCAAGGATGCGGACAGGATATCCATTCTTCATGGCGTTCTGTGCTGTCTGTTCCGGTGCAATGACCGCATCCAACCGCACGCCATCACCAAGTCGCAGATCGTCAAATGGCAGCATGGAGTCAGCAAAGGTGCGGATTTCACCTGGCTCTACCTTGTACTCGACAGGCGGCAATCCTGGCGCATCGATTTCCAGCTGGCGACGGATGAAATCTTCCGACGTCGTTGCGGTCTCTACGCCAATTACCTTGCCATTTAAGTCATTGACCGACTTAGCCTTGCTATCCTTGTGCACGACGTAGACGTAAGGGCTGTAATAATAGACCGATGCGAAGTCGATAACCTGCGCGCGTGCTTTTGTAGGCGTCACGGATCCTACACCAACGTCATAGCGACCCTGCCAGCGTCCACCAGTCAAAGTGGCCCAATCGGGCGTCTGAAAAGATACCTCGACACCGAGACGTTTCCCGATTTCCTTAGCCATATCGATGTCAAAACCGACCATCTCATTATTATCATCAAGATAGCTTTGGGGCGGCCAGCTACTGTTGGTTGCAACGACCATCGCCTTTTTTTCCATGACGCGATCAAGCGTTGCACCAGCCTGCGCCGCAGTGGATGTAGCCAGAGCAAGGGCGCCAAAAATCATGCATTTCAGAACGTTGTTCACACTATTCCTCCTTAGGTGAATGCCCTGTCTTACCCCCATATTTTTATTGATTATGTAAGACAGCGGGAGGGAGAACGTGCGCCCCTTATCCAGATTAAGCAATAGCCGTTACCGGTTGCTATAGCCGCGCAACCGCAGAAGTTCTTGCAATTTCGTTATAGGGTAATGCTCCCGCCACATGGGCAAAAAGCTATAGTTCCGGCTATGCGCTCCGGCTACATACGCACTGGCAGGCATGCCAGAGAGCGGCGCTTCAACTCTGCACAAGCATTTTTAGCTGCCTGCGCATCCTCAAACCTGCCGAAACGTACCCGGTAGATGGTACGGCCAGCTTTGGCAGAAGATTCAATAAAACCTCCCGCGCCCGGTATGGCAGAATGGACGACGCGATCAACCTTGTTCAACAACCTGTCAGCAGCGGCGCGGCTCTCCACAGCGCCTATTTGTATGTTCCAGGCATTAGTGGTCTTGAGCGGCACCACGCCTCCATCGCCTTGCTCAATAAGCGACTCATCGATCAGGCTGGCCACATCTGCGGCTTGCGGTGCACGCTTGGGTGCTGACTGAGGAATAGGAACGAGCGACGCGACAGTCAGGCCTCCCTTCAGCGTTTTGTTCCCCGCAACCAGCGCATTGCCAAGATCGCCGTTAGGAGCAGCCGAGGAGCTATATTGAGCAAGCAAGCCCGCCATCTGATCATCCCGGGACCGCGCTGTCTTACCGCCCAGCACCACACCAACAATTCGCCGGTTGTTTTCAACAAGAGATGAGGCAAGGTTGAAACCGGATGCGTCCGTATAACCGGTCTTGAGACCATCAACCCCGGCATAACGATACATGAGGTTATTGTGCCCCCGGATTTCCTTGCCGCGGAATACAAAGGAGCGTTGCGCGAAAAGAGCATAATCTTTGGGGAAGTCACGCATCAATGCAATCGCCAGCAACGCCATATCATAAGCAGTTGTCGCCTGGCCTTTTTCCGTCATCCCCCACGGATTGCGAAAGACGGTATTCTGCATGCCCAGTTGCCTCGCACGCTGCGTCATCTGTCGGGCAAAGCCAGCCTCTGTCGTGCCCAGATGTTCTGCCATGGCTGTAGCGGCATCATTTGCAGAATGGACGATCATTCCATTGACAGCTTCGCGTACGGTGATTGTCGATCCCGGCTTCAACCACAATTTCAGTGGAATTTTCTGCGATGCATTCTTTGAAACGACGATGGTGTCATTCCAATGAAGTTTGCCTTTTTCCAGCGCTTCGAATGTCAGATAAACCGTCATCATTTTGGCAAGTGAAGCGGGACCATGCGGGGTGTTTGACTTGTCCTGCCCAAGCACCTTTCCGGTTGAAGCATCAAGCACAACCCAGGATGGTTCAGCATTGGCCGGATTGGATAGTATAGCGGTAATGCAAAGCAGCAGCGATACGATGATTGTTTTCATTCGACGTGCATCCTTGGAAGGGGATCGCAATACCGCTTTCCCGCGATAATTTTTCAGAATGCCTGAATCAATAACGTAGGAGGCCCTTTCAGACCATCCTTAAAATCCAACGGAGAATGGGTGAACAACAGGTAAAGATCGAACTGGTTACCAAAGCGTAAACCAGTTCGATCTGAACGATTATCGTGCAACCGGATCTCGCAGATCAGACCAATTAGCCAGAGCCGTGGCAAGCGTTGCAGTATCATTCTCTCGCCCGCTCAACTCCGCAAAAAGCCTATCCGAGAATAGCTCCGGTTGAATATCACCGCGACGATCCGCCGAATGATTGAGAATCGTCCCGGTCGGCATATCAATACGCAAGGTTTCTTCAACCACCCTGCCATCGCTTGCAGCATTGATACGTATGTCGATGAACGACATCCCTGCTGGTGGTTGACCAATTGCAACACCGTCCTTTGTCAAGGCAAACCAGTTTGGCAGTGCCCGGCCATCAGCCAGTGTTATGCGGAATTCAACTTTTCCATCTCCGTTATTTCCAGTTTCCCGACCGGAGACAAGTACGTACAGCATATTGTCATTGATCACCGTATCAACGACGAAGAAAGTCTCTTCGCTTGATGATGCAAGATGAATGGACGAGCCACCACGCAATGGGCTGGCGATCAGATTGTCCAGCCGCTTGCTGCCTTCAACCCATTCTCCGGCCTGTTCAACCGCATGAACGATAGGACCGTCATAAGGCAGGCCGCCAATACCATTCAAACTGCGCGCTGCATTAACGGCACTGTCGATCATACCATCTACTGTGACGCCATAATTGATGCTGCCCAGATCGCCGATCGACTTCGATATCTCGCCCTCAAGGTCAAGATCATTGTCATATGGCGACGTGCGGTTGGCATCGGGGAACTGCACAGGCGGGTCACGTTCAAGTTGCCTGTCAGGCTCATCATCGGCTGGCTCAACATTCAACTTGACCGTATAGGTAACAGTCGTCGTGCCATCACTTACCGTATAGGTAAAGCTGTCTTCGCCACTGAAACCCGGATTTGGCGTAAATGTGTAAGTGCCATCAGGATTGACGGTAACCGTGCCATTTTCCGGCTGTGAACCTACTCCATAGGTAATGGGATCGCCATCGGCATCCGTTACCGGCGGCAGCGTGCCGCTGATGGGAGTGTCCTCATCGGTTGTGACTTCTGTGTCTGATCCAACCGGTGCGTCGTTGACCGGCGAGACATTCACCGTAACAGTCACGATGGTGAAGCCACCTTTGCCATCATCAACCCGCACATTGAATGTTTCAGTGCCGTTGAAGTTGGCGTTAGGTGTGTAGGTATACGACCCATCAGGACGCATGACCACCGTACCGTTGGACGGTTGATCCGTAACAGTAAATGTCAATGGATCGCCATCCGCGTCGTTGGCGGGGACCTGTCCGCTGATCGGAGTATCTTCACGTGTCGTGATAGTCGTGTCTGTCCCTGTGGGACCATCGTTGACGGGACGCACTGTCACCGTAACAGTCAGCGTTGTTACTCCGCCCTTGCCATCGTCAACCCGGACATTGAATGTTTCAGTGCCATTGAAGTTCGGATTTGGCGTAAAGGTATAGGTACCATCGGGACGCATGACGACAGTGCCGTTTTCCGGCTGCTGTGGCACCGTGAACGTCAATGGATCACCATCCGCATCCGTGGCAGTAACTCTGCCATTGATTGGCGTATCTTCGTTCGTAACAACAGACGAAGGATTGCCGACAGGAACGTCATTGACCGGCCTTACGGTTACCGTGACAGTCAGCGTTGTAACACCGCCCTTGCCGTCATCGACCCGGACATTGAACGTTTCAGTGCCATTGAAGTTCGGGTCAGGCGTATAGGTATAGGTACCGTCCGGCCGCATGACCACAGTGCCATTTGTCGGCTGCTGTGGCACGGTAAACGTCAATGGATCGCCGTCTGCATCGGTGGCTGTGACCCTGCCGGTGATAGGTGTATCTTCATTGGTGGCTATTGTTGACGGCGTTCCGACAGGAACATCATTTGCTCCTGTAACAACCACCGTAAGGGTTGCTGTATCAGTGCCGCCATTACCGTCAGAAACGGTATAGGTCACCGAAGTGGAACGCGTTTCGCCCGGCTTGAGATCATCAAACGAGTTGGACGGGTTGAAACTATAGCTGCCATTCGCATTGATGATGAAAGACCCGCCATTGCTGCCCGTTACGCTGGTACCCGGCTGCGCACCATTAACAAGGGTAACAGTGAGAGGGTCATTTTCCTGATCCGTATCATTGGCAAGAACACCTGGCGCTGTGCCGATGACCGGCGTGTTTTCTCCGGTGGTTATCGTATCGTTACCTGCCACAGGAGCATCGTTCACCGCACCGACCAGTATTGTTGAAACCGCTGCAGCGGAGGTAGCGTTATCGGCGTCCGTGACCGTGAAGGATACGGTTCTGTTGCCATCTGTCGGATTGTCGCTGTCGTTCTCATAACGCATCGACTGGACAAGGGCTGACAGGACATCGTTTGGTATCGGCACATCCGCCCCAGCAGCATTTTCGAAATGCAGTGCACCAGCACCGTTGTAGGTGAAGGCTATCAAGGTGCCGCCAAACTGAATCGTGCCGCTGCTTGGTGTGCCAATAACAATGTCGACGTTGTTGTTGAGGTGAATGACTTCCGAACCACCATCAACGAAACCGCCCAGCGTAACATCGAAATCGGTAATCTCGTTTTCGATATCGCGCACGAACGCATCGCCATTGGCGACTGCAACGGGTGCATCGCCTTCCTCAAAGTTGGCAGAGTGCCCGGTTCCTGGTGTCGAATTATTCAGATCGATCGTTGGCACGTCGTTGACGGAATTGACGTTGAACGTGACCGATGCATCGGCAAAGCCGCCGTTCCCATCGCTGATACGATAGCTGACGACTGTCGTGCCATTATAGTTCGCATCCGGAGTAAAGGTCAGCGTATTATCGGCGTTGAGACGGATTGTGCCATTGCCCACATCTATCGAACCACCTGCAGAAATAGGCTGCCCGTTAATCTGCGTGACCGTCAGCGGATCATTGTCTGGATCGACATCATTCCCGAGGACATTGACTGTAACTGGCGTATCCTCATTGGTCGCCACTGTGTCATTGACGGCAACCGGCACAGGATTGGCAACGTTGAAGACAAAGTTTGTCGACACAGTTCCACCATTGCCATCGCTTGCGGTAATGGTGACGGTGTAAGGGCCACCTTGCGAGGCGTCGGCTCTCAACGTTCCTGAAATCAGACCCGTGTTCGGGTCAATGCTCAATCCGGGCGGCAAAGTATTTCCGGCCGAGAATCTGAGCGTGTCGCCATCCACATCGCTGAAGAAGCCGGAGACGTTGAGATTAACCGGAGAGCCATCCTGACCATTTGCGGGTGGGATGGTCGTTGCGACCGGCGCATCATTCACAGGCCCTACGCTGATCGTTACGGTAGCCGTGTCCGTGCCGCCATTTCCGTCATGAACGGAGTAGTCGAAGGACTCGATACCAACGAAATTGGCATTGGGCGTAAAGCGTATAACCTGCTTGCCGTTCTCCAATATCAGCTGGACAGTACCATTTGTCGTGGAAACGAAAGGACCGTTGACAACAAGATTGACACCATTGATGCGAATAACCTCATTGGGGTCATTATCCGGATCACTGTCATTATCCAGAATAGGGATGTTGACCGGCGTATCTTCCAACGTCGTCGCCGTATCATTTTCGGCATTGGGCGCAAGATTGCGGATCGTGAATGTGAACTCGGTTGTCACGCTTAAACCAAGATCATCTGTTGCAGTGATCGTGATCGGATAGTTGGCCAAGCCATTTGGACCAGACGCCCCAGGAGCAATGCGTCCAACGATTGTATTTGTTGCCGCATCATAGCGCAGGCCAGCCGGCAAACCGGAAACCACAATCGTCAATGGCCCACCTTCCGGGTCCGAGAAGTGTCCGGACAGATCGAGGCTGATTGTGTCGCCATCATTCCGTTCGCTGTCCGGAATGGCGATTGCAACCGGTGGATCATTGACCTCACGCACCGTGACCTCAACGATACCCGTGCTGAACCCGCCCTGCCCGTCGCTGACCCGGTAAACGATGGTATCCACACCGCTGAAATCGGCATTCGGCACATAATGCAAAGTGCCGTCGGGGTTGATCGTGACTGTTCCGTTACCTGCTTCCGGTGGGAAATTCGGGTCCACAAACAGTGTATCGCCGTCAGGGTCCGTATCGTTGCCCACCACATTGATATCGACCGGAGTGTCTTCCAGCGTTCCAGCAGCGTCATTAACCGCCGTCGGTGCCGGGTTGGTGACGTTGAAACTGAACGTTTGCGAAACAGTGCCACCATGGCCATCATTGGCGGTTACAGTCACAACGTAAGGGCCGTTGACGGAAGCATTTCTGGCGATGGTGCCAGTAATGTTGCCGGCGGCATCCATGGTGAGACCTGCTGGCAGGCTGCCCGGAGCGACTGTAAACGTAAGTGTATCGCCTTCAACATCCTTGAAGAAAGCCCCGACGTTAATCGCGTTGCTACCTGTCAGCGCGTCACCATCCGCCCTTGTATAGGTTGGGATCGGATCAGCTGTGGGTGCCGAGTTAACGCCTGTTACGATGACTGTCAGTGTTGCAGTATCAAAACCGCCATCATCATCGAGAACCTTATAGGTTACCGTGGTTGTGCGTGTTTCCCCTGCTTTGAGATTGTCAAATGACGGACCCGCGACGAATGAGTAGCTACCATCCGCGTTGATCGTGAATGTACCGCCATTCGAACCAGCGACTGCAGTACCTACGCTGATAGTAGATCCATTGACTTCCGAGACGGCGAAGCCATCGCCATCAGGATCACGATCATTGGCCAGGACGTTACCCGTTCCACTGGCTGTACCCTCATTGATGTTCAGGACATCATCGAAGCCTGTCGGCGGAATATTCGAGGCAAACCACGTAAATGTGCGGCTGACCAGCAGACCGCCGGCATCGGTAGCGGTGATCGTGACGCTATAGGTGCCATTTCCATTGGGCCCGCCAGTTGAGGCATTGTTGGCGAGCTGTCCGGTTACATTGCCGTCAGCATCAATGGACAGTCCGGCAGGCAGACCACTGGCGGTGAATGTCAGCGAGCTATTATCGATATCGTGGAAATAGGATGAGAAATCCTGATCGATTATCTGGCTATCGCTATCGACAAGATCCTGTATCGGATCTGCAGTCGGTGCATCATTGACCGGGTTTACGGTAATTCGGACCGTTGCAGTCGATGTCCCGCCATTGCCATCAGAAATGGTGTAGGTAATCGTATCGGTACCGAAATAGTTCGCGCGCGGCGTATAAGTAAGCTGACCGTTTGCACCGATTGCAACAGTGCCATTCCCTGCACTTGCTGATACCACCGAAAGAGTATCGCCATCCGGATCAATATCTGCACCAGCGGCGCCGCTTGTCGTTCCAGCACCTGTAATTACGTTGAACGACGCCGTCGTATCCTCATTGACGCTGACAGTATCGTTTTTCGCTGTTGGTGCCGGGTTGGTTACAGTCAAATCGAAGGTTTGAGATACGGAAAGGCCCGTTCCTCCAGCGCGATCATAGGCTGTGATAGTGACCTGATAGACGCCACCAGGTGCCGCGTTGCTCGCTCCTTTATCGATCGTACCTGAAATGATGCCCGTGAGGGGATCGATGGTCAGACCAGCAGGAAGACCCGTCACCACAAAGTTCAATCCATCACCATCAGGATCGTCGAAGAAATCCGAGGCATCATAATTGAATGTCTGACCGTCTGCCCGGACAATGTCGGGTATTGGGTTCGTGACAACCGGCGTATCATTGTCGGCAGTGACGGTAACCGTAACGGTTGCTGTATCCACGCCGCCATTGCCGTCGTCAATTGTATAGGTAAAGGATTCCTGACCATTGTAATTGGTATTGGGGGTAAATAGCAGGACCTGACGGCCAGCTGCATTGAGAACAAGCTGCACTGTACCGTTGGCAGTATCAACTGTCGCACCGCCAACCGTCAGCACCACATTGTTCACCCGAATGACACTGCCCGCATCGCCATCCGGATCGGTGTCATTCGCAAGGATGTCAATTTGAACCGGCGTATCTTCAGCGGTTGTCGCCGTATCATTACCAGCAACAGGCGGAAGATTAATAATTGTGTAGTCGAACGTAATCGGTGTCGTACCACCCTTCCCGTCACTGGCCGTAATCGTGACGGTGTAAACACGTTCGCCGGTCGGTCCCGAAGCAGACGGACTGATCGTTCCGGAAATGACCCCGGTCGTCGGATTAATCGTCAGCCCCTGCGGCAGTCCGGTGACCGAATAAGTCAACGTGTCTCCATCCGGGTCCGTAAAGAATGCAGAAGCATTCAACGAATCTGCATCACCGTCATTACGTGTGCGGTCCGCAATCGTTCCAGGTGTTGGAGCATCATTGACCGGATTGACAGTAACCGTAACTGTTGCTGTTGACGTGCCGCCATTGCCATCAGAAATCGTATAAACGATTGTATCTGTTCCGTTGAAGTTTGCCGCGGGTCGATAGGTTATCTGACCGTTCGCACCAATTACAACAGTACCATTGCCTGCAGATGCAGAGATAACGGTCAGTGGATCGCCATCCGGATCACTATCGGCAACGCCGCCGCTGGCAGATCCATTGATCACATTGATCGTGACCGGAACATCTTCATTGGTTGTTGCCGTGTCATTGACTGCAGTTGGCGCCGGATTGGTCACAGTATAAGTGAATGTCTGGCTGACCGTGCCGCCGTTGCCGTCGCTCACATTGATTGTGACTATATAGACGCCATCATTATTGGGCCCGCCCTGACTGGCCGAACGATCCACTGTACCGGATATCACACCAGAGGCGCTTATGCTCAGGCCACTTGGCAGACCTGTCTGTGTGAACGTCAGTGTATCGCCATCGACATCGGTAAACGCTCCGGCAACGTTCAAATTCACGTTGGCACCATCGGAGACGGTGCGCCCGGGCAGCGGCGTTACAACTGTGGGTGCATCATTTTCTGGCGTTACATTGACGGTGACCGTATATTCGTTTGTGCCGCCCTTGCCGTCACTGACCACAAAAGTAAACGTGTCAGACCCGTTGAAATTGGCATCCGGTGTATAAGTGTAACTGCCATTTGGGTTGATCGTGACATTGCCATGCGCGGGTGATGTCGTACCAAGCGAATAAGTTACAGGATCATTGTCTGCGTCTGTCGCTGTCGGCAAATTGCCGGTTATCGGGTTGTCCTCAGTGATGGTAACGGTCGTATCCGACGAAACCGGCAGATCATTGACCGCAACGACAGTTCCGCTCACGCTTCCCAATGCCGTGCCGCCATTCCCATCGGAAACAGTATAATTGAATGCAATACTTCCGTTATAGTTGGCGTTGGGCGTGAAAGTCAGCTTGCCATCGGCATGCAACGTTACGACACCATTGGTTACATTTACCGACCCACCGGGGGAAATTGCCGTACCGTTAATCTGCGTGACAGTCAGTGGATCTCCGTCGACATCGGTATCATTGCCGCGCACATCAAAGTCGATGGACGTATCTTCATTAGTGGTGAAATTATCCGGACCGGCGACCGGATTGTCATTCACTGGCAAAACAGTACCGCTGACGACAGCCGTGGCAGTGCCACCCTGACCATCTGACACCGTATAGCTGAAGCTTGGGCTTCCGTTGAAGTTGGCCGCGGGTTGGAATGTAAGTCTGCCATCTGCGCCGAGAGTAACCGTGCCCCCGGTTACAGGGACTGAACCACCAACTGCTATGGCAGTGCCATTGATCTGGGTTACGGTCAGCGGATTGCCGTCAACATCGGTATCGTTGGTGCGCACATCAAATGTAACAGGCGCATCTTCATTCGTGCTGAACGTATCATTGGTCGCAACCGGCGCATCATTAACCGGAACAACGGTGCCGCTGACGGTGCCTGTATCCTCATTCCCTTGCCCATCGGAGACCGTATATTCAAAGGTAGGCGTTCCATTGAAATTGGGGTTCGGTGTGAATGTCAGCGTGCCATCATTGTTGAGAGTTACCATACCCCCCGTGACGTTGACTGTGCCTCCGACCACTATAGCGGTGCCATTGATCTCGGTGATCGTGAGCGGGTCGCCATCGGCATCTGTGTCATTGCCCAAAACATCAATAATGGCTGGCACGTCTTCATTTGTGGTGAAGCTGTCAGGATTTGCAACCGGCACATCCTGAACAGAAACGACAGTTCCGCTAACCGTGGCCGTATCCGTACCGCCTTGTCCGTCAGAAACTGTATAGTCAAACGTTGGAGAACCATTGAAATTCGCATTGGGTGTAAAAGTGAGCGTACCATTTGCATTGAGCGAGACTACACCCCCGGGAACTGTGACGGGTGAGCCAACGGAAATTGTAGTTCCATTGATCTGCGTTACGGTCAGCGGATTACCATCAACATCGGTATCGTTGGTACGTACATCAAACGTTGTCGGTGTGTCTTCGTTGGTTGTGAAGCTGTCATCTCCGGCGACTGGCGCATCGTTTACAGGAGTGACGGTGCCGCTAACCGTTGCCGTGTCCGTACCACCTTGCCCGTCGGAAACTGTGTAGTTGAACGTTGGAGAACCATTGAAGTCCGCATTGGGTGTGAAGGTGAGCGTACCATTCGCATTGAGCGAAACTATGCCGCCGGGAACCGTAACCGGAGAACCAACGGAAATGGCCGTTCCATTGATCTGTGTGACGGTCAGCGGATTACCATCAACATCGGTATCGTTGGTGCGCACATCGAAGGTCGTTGCCGTATCTTCGTTGGTTGTAAAGCTGTCATTACCGGCGACCGGTGCGTCGTTTACCGGAGTGACGGTGCCGCTGACAGTCGCCGTATCTGTACCGCCCTGCCCATCCGAAACCGTATAGGTAAATGTCGGTGAGCCATTGAAGTTCGCATTGGGTGTAAAGGTAAGTGTGCCATTGGCATTGAGCGAGACTACGCCACCTGTCACCGTCACAGGCGATCCGACCGAGATCGCTGTGCCATTGATCTGCGTGACGGTCAGCGGATTACCATCAACGTCGGTGTCATTGGTGCGTACATCGAACGTTGTCGGTGTGTCCTCATTTGTGGTGAAGCTGTCATTACCGGCAACAGGTGCATCGTTCACGGAGTTAACAGTGATCGTCGACGCATCCGTATCGGTGAGCGCGCCTCCAGTTCCGGTATTTCCGTTGTCTGTCGTGACCATTGTCAATTGGACATCGCCGTGGAAATTGACATCCGGGTTGAATGATGGCCGCGACGCTGACGCGAGATAAGTATTGAGGTCAGCAAGTGTGCCGGTCAGCACGATAGTGCCCGTGCCGGAACCGCTCACCGTTACACCAGATGCTCCAATCGCTGACAGGTTACCGGAGTCGACCGTTAGTGTGACTGTCAGCACGCCCGATGCAGAATCGATATCACTTACACGCAGCCCTGTCAGGCCAAGCGTCGTATCTTCATTCGTTACAAAGGCACCTGGCAATGTATTCACCGGTGCGTCATTGACCGCTGTCACGTTGAAGGTGAACGTATTCGGCGTTGCATCCGTGTTCTGCCCACCATTGGCATTACCGCCATTATCACGAACCTGGAACGTGAATGACGCAAGACCCGTACCGTTGGCATTGGCTGCAGGTGTCCATGTTAGATTGGCGATATCACTCGCCAGTATAACCTGGCCAGCAGTCACCGCGGTTCCGTTCAGCGCCAAAGTGCCGTTGAGCGGTATAGTGGTGATAACGACAGCCGCCAGTGTGTTTCCGGGGTTGTCATTAGGGTCGGTGAAGCCAAAATTTGCCGGGGTAAAGGTAAATGTTGTGTCTTCGTTGACAGTCACTGTCTGGTCAACGCCAGAAGGCGCATCATTGACTGGCGTTATGGTGATCGTCGACGTATCGACATCTATCAGAGCCGGTCCACCTGTATTACCGTTGTCATTAGTGGTCATCGTCAAAGTGACGGTACCGGAAGCATTGGCTGCCGGGCTAAAGGTAGGTCTCGAAGCTGCCGAGAGATATGCATTGATATCAGCAAGTGTGCCCGTCAAAATCAGTGTGCCAGTACCGGAACCGGAAACCGACACATTTGATCCGGCAAGAGCTGACAATGTACCCGCATTGACGGAGAGCGTGACCGAAACACTTCCGGTTCCTGCATCGGCATCGGATATTTGCAACCCGGTCAAACCGAGCGGATTGTCTTCAAGCGTTGTATAACCGGCTGGCAGGGTATTTGTCGGTGGTGTGTTGATAGACGCGACATCGACATTGACGGTCGCAGTTTCCGTCCGCCCGCCAGAAGTAACCGTATAGGTAAAGCTCGTCTGGCCATTGAAATCAGTGGTTGGTGTAAAGGTCAGTGTGCCGTTGGCATTGAGCTGGACCTGTCCATTGCTGACATTAATGGCTGGTCCACCCGCAATAATTGCGATCCCGTTTATGGCGGTGATTGCACGCCCGGAATTCTCGAAACTATCGTTGGCCAGCACAGGGATGTTAACCGCAACGTCTTCATCGGTTGTCGCATTGTCATCAGCAATATCAGCAACCGCAACGATGTTGATGTCTACTGTATCGCTGTCGGCAAGTGCACCGTCGCTGGTTTGAATGCTGAGTTGTGCCGATCCGTTATAATCAGCAGTCGGAACATAGGCCGCCCCTGTCAATGCGGCATTGATTGCAGCCGCTGTACCGGAGAAGGTCATCGTTCCGTCGGCGGTTCCATCGCCTGCCGTGAAGGTCAGCCCTGCAATGCCGGCAAGCGAGAATGTGCCATTCGTAACGCTGATGGTGACGGTCAACACGCCCCCGTCAACATCGGTAACTGTAAGTGCATTTCCCGAGGATGGTGCAAAAACGACAGCAGTGTCTTCATTTGTTGTTTGAGTAGAAGGTACACTATTCACCGGTGCATCATTGACAGCCGTGATGGCGACATCGACGGTTGCTGTTTCGGTGGTACCGCCGGATGTGACGGTATAGGTGAAGCTGGCACTGCCGTTGACATTGGCATTGGGTGTAAAGGTCAGCGTGCCATTGGCATTGAGCAGCACCGTGCCGTTGGAAACTGCAACCGTTCCGCCAACTGCAATCGGCAGGCCATTAATCGCCGTGATCTGGTGGCCGGCATTCTCGAAGCTGTCATTGCCATTCACATTGATGATGGTAGCGGTGTCTTCATTGGTCGTGGCCGTATCATTGGCGATATCAGCGACCGGATTGATCGTGATCGTAGCCGTGTCCGTATCGCTCAACGCACCGTCACTGCTCGTCATCGTCAGCGTGACAGAACCATTGAAGTCGGCAACCGGCGTATAGGAAGGTGCAGAAGCTGAAGCGAGATAGGCATTGATATTGGCCAGTGTACCCGTCAGCGTCAGCGTGCCGGTCCCATTACCACCAACCGTAACTCCGGCATTATTGGCAGCCGACAATGTGCCCGAACCCACGCTCAGCGTTATCGTCATGGTGCCGCCATTGGCATCAGGATCGGTAACCGAAAGGCCGGTCAGCGGCAGGGGTGTATCCTCATTGACCGTATAACCTCCACCGGGAATGCCATTGACCGGCGCATCATTGACCGCAACCACATTGACGGTTGAAACCGCAACATTGGAGTTTGCCGCCCCATCATTGACCGAGATATTGATGCTGCGCGGCGTGGTCGACGGATTATCCGAACTGGATGAATAACGAACCTGTTCCAGCGCCGTTTCATAGGCAGCCTTGGAGGCAGAGCCTGACAAGGTCAGCGTGAATGTTGCCGGATTCCATGTCGCTGTAATTCCAGCTGGCAATGCACCACTGATGGCAAGGATATCCCCTGCCTGACCATTGGCGATAACAATGCTAGCCGAAGCAATATTGGCATTGTCGATGTCGGTGATGGAACTGTCCGTATCAACAATGGCAACGCCGGTGCCATTCTCCGTATAGCTCGTCGAATAGCCTGTTCCTGCACCCGATGCATCAAGATCGAGCACAGGAGCATCATTGACCGGCACAACCGTGATGGTGCGTGTATCGACATCCGTCAGCGGACCGCCTGTACCCGTGTTGCCGCCATCATTGGTCGTCATCGTCAATGTGACCGGGCCATTGAAATCAGCACCCGGCGTGAATGTCGGAGATGTGGCCGCAAGGTAGGCGTTGATATTGGCAAGCGTACCCGTCAGCGTCAGCGTTCCGGTGCCCGAACCGCCAACCGTCACACTGCCGCCTGCCGCAGCATTCAGCGTACCAGAGCCGACATTCAGCGTAACCGTGATCGTCCCGCCATTGGCATCGCCATCCGAAATCGAAATCCCCGTCAGTGGAATATTCGTATCCTCATTGCCCGAATAACTCCCAGGCAACGTGTTCACCGGTGCATCATTGACGGCTGTGATGGCAATCGTCGTGGTCGCAACATTGGAGTCCAGCTGGCCGTCATTGGCAACAACTGTCAGGGTGCGTGATGGTTCGGAGCCACCGGCTGTGGGATTATCCGAACTTGACGAATAACGAATCTGCTCCAGCGCCGTTTCATAGGCCGCCTTAGAAGCAGAGCCGGTCAATGTCATGGTAAAGGTTGCAGCATTCCAGTTCGCGGTAATCCCCGCGGGAAGAGCACCATTTATCGCAAGAAGGTCTCCAGGCTGACCATTGGTGATGACAATAGTTGCCGATGACATATTGGCACTGTCGATATCGATAATTATCGTATCGTTATCGACGATAGCTATGCCTGCGCCCTGCTCCGTGTACGAGGTGGAGAAATCCGCACTCTGAGTCGTGACCGACACCACACCACTCATCGATTCCGCGCCATTGCCATCCGCATTGGCAATTGTAATTGTGTTTGTACCGGCCACAAAATTTGGAAGTGACAGCGCTGCGGGGAAGAAAAGCTGCTCAAGCACAGTAGATGTCGTGGATCGCGTTCCCCAGAACTCTATGCCGGTTTCAGTGATACGCACTTCGACACGAGGCAAGCCATTCACATTGGCAATCCATCCGGTCCCAACCGTGCTGCCATCGCCGAATGCCAGCCGTGTGCCAGCAGGATTGCTTGCATCCACTCCTATGATTCCACCGGAAATTGCGCGGCCATTGACAATAATTCGGAATGCATCGTCGATTGTCGTCAATGAGACTACAGCACGGGTCTGGTCCACCAGTTGGCCATTATCGAGCGTGAACGTTACGGAATTTGTGCGTTCTGTGCCTGCATCAACGCTTGGTTGCGAGAAGGTGCCACCACCCGAAACAGGAACATTGACAGGCGGATTACCGTTAAGATCCACCATTGGCGCATCATTGACAGGAACGATTGTAATTGTTCGGACATCAGTATCCGACAATGGTCCACCCGTACCGGAGCTCCCGCCATCATTGGTTACCATGGTCAATGAAACCGGACCATTGGCGTTGTCAACAGGCACATAGGTTGGTGCTGACGCAGAGTTCAAATAGGCATTAATGTTGGCAAGCGTTCCGCTCAAGATCAGCGTGCCTGTACCGGAACCCGATATTGTAACACCGGTGCCATTGACCGCTGTTAGCGTGCCGGAGCCCACTGTGAGGCTGACTGATATGATACCCGTTGCATCCGGATCGGTTACCGAAAGACCATTCAGAACGAAGCTCGTATCTTCATTGGTCGTCCATCCGGCAACCGGCAGTGTGTTTACGGGCGCATCATTGACGGCAGCAACTGTAATTGTCGTTGTCGAAACAGCTGAATTGAGTGCGCCATCGTTGACCGTGACATTGATCACACGATTGGTCGTCGAGGGGTTTTCACTGGAGCTTGAGAACGTAATAGCGCGGATCGCCGCTGCATAATCAGCTTTTGATGCCGTTCCTGATAGTGTCAGAGTAATCTGACCGGCAATCGATGTATCAATCGATCCGGTGATTCCTGCAGGAAGACTGCCAATATTAAGCATGTCACCAGCAAAGGCATTTGTCAGGACGATCGTCGCGGATGCCATTGTCGTGCTGTCGACATCGCGCACTGTATTGTCAGTATCGGCAATTGAAACACCAACTCCATTTTCCGTATAGGAGTTGGTGAAATTGTTTCCTGCCGTCGCATCAACTTGCGTAAACACGCTGACATTGTCGATGAAGATATCGTCACGCCCGCCTGTCCCGGCCGCATAACTGAATATGAGATCACCGGTAGCAGCCACTGTCGATGGCAAATTCAGAGTAATTGATGCCGGGGTCCACGCCCCCGCTGCCGAGCTTCCAATTAAAGAAGGGGAACCGGATGCGCCGTTCAGAAACGTAACCGTTGCAACGTTTGGTGTACCGACAATGGTACCCGTTGTTATGCGGGCATAAACAACACCGCCGATCGACACTTCCAGCGTTGCAGCCGCGCCATTGTCAGGGATACCATTGTTCCACGCAAGGTCAAAAGTAAGTTGTGCCGCGCCAGAAGGTGCTGAGCCAACATCCCAGCCGGTGATGCCATTCTGCCTCAACGTGCCTGTAGCGCTATCACCGCTCCAGGCATATCCCCCGTTTATGACTCCTCCTGTTGCTCCTCCCGCAGCCCAGCCACCACCACCGGGCGCAGCCCCGTTGGTGATGATCTGCGAGGGATTCGTTCCCGAATTGAGATCAACAATCGGCGCGCGGCTGACATTGATCGTTGTATTGGCAGATGTCGCCTCGGAGGAGATTTCATTGAATACCGAAACAGTAAGGCTCCGGTTCGTAAGCACTGAGCTGGAAGTATTAAAAACAATCTGCCTCAACGCTGCCTGATAGGAGGCCTCGCTGGCACTGCCGGTCAGCGTAACAACATTTCCAGCTACGGACGCCGTGATCCCTGCAGGCAGCACACCCAGCAAGCTCAAGGTGTCACCAGCCTGAAGATTGGTAAGAGTGACCGTTGCCCGTGAGATATCGGCAACGACGTTAGTAATCGCAATATCGCTGTCAACGACATTCACAGGTGTATTACTGCCGACACCATATGACGTTACATAATTGTTGCCGGCGGCAGTGCTGTTGTTTGCATCAAGGTCAAGCGTCGTATCACTGTCGAACACAAGCCGGTAACTGAAACTGGTTGGCGTATTTCCTGACCCGAGATTGAACTGCACCCCAAGCCCGTTATCGGTGTTGGCAGCAGTCGTAATCGTATTGGTAATATCGCCGCCGTTGGCAATACCGCCATAAAGCCCGGTGCCATTGTAGAGGCCCGAATAGAATCGGTCGAACTGGCGTCCGCCATCTACTTCGGCAAAACCGACGAATACCTCACTTGCAGTTCCGGCATCACGCCGTACGCCGATGACCTGCAGATCGGCAGAGGTGCTTGTTGTCGACCCGATACCGGGAGCAAGCGCATAGGCAGGCCCCGCATCCGAACCACCCAGATACGTATCTGCCGCATGGTAGAATTTGATTGCGAGATTGTTACTGGTGGGCGGAGTTACTGTCACATTGTTGGTGAAGTACTTGGTGCCTGCAATGTATGATGTGGTAACGATTACCTGAACATCTGTAGCAGCATTATAGACTCCATTGGAATTGGCATCGTAATACAGTCTTGTGGCAACCACGTATGGATCAGCGGCGGTGCCTGTACCGCTCAATGTTTGAGCGCCGCCGGATACCCAAGCGACCTTCGTCATATTTTCAGCGCCGGTATCAGGACCAATAACGCGATTTCCAACGGACATATACATGCCGTTGAAAAGATTAACGCTCGTATCCGTTATGGTGTTACTGTAAAACTGGTTCTTGCCTTGGTAAGTAACCTGGAACTGTCCAAGATTTGTGACATAAATCTTCAATCCATCCGAACCATCGGCGAGAATACCACCGCCAGGATTTATAGTCGTCTGGGCCAGCATGTGGTCCCAATTATCGGCGCGCAAAGCATCCGTATCGATAACGCCGGCACGATATTCCAGTGTCCAGTCACCACCATGACGGGAACTGCCGGTTATATCTGTTGAAGCAGCAACGTCTGCGCCGGTAAGATTACTCATAAGGGTAGCTGCGCGAGCGCCACTCTCCCCTTCAGCAAAATTACAACCGTAGATCAGAATATCAGCATCATCCGTGAGTGACCCGCGTATGCTCTGCAGTTCATCAGAATAGCGTCCCGACATTGTCTGCTCGGTCAGCGTACCCATGCCGAGATTGAGAACGCCTTGGTTTCCGTGCGACAAAATGTGGACAGCACTGACATTGTCCATGCCTTTCAGCACTTGCGCCATCTGTTCCACGCCGTCGGTCGAACTGTTCAGGATTACTGTCTTATAGTCGCCTTTAATGTCTTTCAGCAGATCCTTATAGTCCGTCACCGAACTATCAATGAAGACGACCTGAACGGGCTCAGCAGCTTTGGGCGCTTCCGTTTTGGCGACGTCCGTCTTGTTCAGCGCCTCAACCAGTGCTGAATGATCCTTGGCAGATGACTTGTCCGCCGCTCCCTCATGTTGGGCATCAACTTCAGGCGTAGGCGCTTTCTCATTGGCCTTTTCCACAGTGGCAACACCGGCGGCGTCAAAGGCGATACGCTGCTCCAACTCCATCAGCATGGAGGCGTAGCGGGCGGCGGATTGCTTGGATGCAGACAAGCTTTGTTTCTTGTCTGCGGCGGCCTTCGGTAAGCGGAAACGCTCGTTCATTCCAAGCATCCTATAAAGAGATTCAGTCTAGTTGCAGTGTTGTCGCATTTTGTCCGGCGGTCAACGGTTGGTTGCAAATCAAACCCCGCACAACTTAGGCATAGAACGTTTCTATAGTTCAAAGTACAAATGCTCTCTGATATATTAAAGTTGGAAATGTCGAAACATCGGGCTAAACCCTTTCAATAAGGGGCTATAGCGCGTGTTAAATTCTTTTCATCCCTCAACTTTTATTTTGACCAGTTGCCAAGAGTTGCAAACAAAGGTTATTGCTAGTCAAGGTTGAACGTCAAGTCCAAGTGATTTGCATTATGATTTTCGGGGTGCGATGGGCATGAAGAAGCAGGTATTGGCGCTGTCGTTAAGTGTCCTAATTGCGGGTTGCGCGGTTAAAATGGACCCGCTTACTGCAGAACAGAATTTGATGTTCGCCAATGAAAAGCTTGCCAGAGCCACTGCAAATCAAGAGCCCGTAACGGGATCCATCACGCTTTATGATGCTATGGCACGGGCGTTGAAATATAATCTCGACACTAAAGTCGAGATCATGGAAGCGGCGCTCAAAATCCGCAATGTTGAACTGGCAAGCTATAATATGTTGCCTAACCTCGTCGCTGCATCGGGGTATGCTGGCCGCAACGATGCTGATTCGTCGACGCCATCCACCCGCGACACCGATATTCTGTCGTCGGACCTGACGTTCTCGTGGAACATTCTGGATTTCGGCCTGTCCTATGTCCGCGCCAAGCAAGCTGCCGACGAAGCCCTCATCCAGCAGGAGATGAAGCGCAAAATCGTCAATCGCGTGATCGAGGATGTGCGCACCGCCTATTGGCGGGCTGTCAGCTATGAGCGGCTGGTTGGCCGCATGCGCGGGCTTGAGGGGCGTGTGTCCAGAGCCCTGCGCGATACCAAGCAACTGGCCACCGGTGAGGAAAGCTCGCCGCTGGTCGCGCTCACCTATGAGCGGGAGCTGATCCAGGTCAAGCGTGAAGTCGAAATGCTGGAGGGCGAACTCAAGGTTGCCAAGAGCCAGCTTGCGGCGCTGATGAATGTCGAGCCCGGCAGCAATTTCAGCCTGGCCCTGCCCAAGCGGCGCGGCACCAAGCTTGGCTTGCCCAATGATCTTCATGGTCTTTTCGCCATCGCCGCCAGCAATCGTCCCGAAATGCGGGAAGTTGCCTATCGCATGCGCATCAATGACAAGGAAGTCGATGCAGCAATGCTCGAGCTTCTGCCCAACTTCAACATCTATGCGGGCGTCAATTATGACTCCAACAAGTTCATCGCTGCCAATGACTGGATCTCATGGGGATCCAAGGTCAGCTGGAACCTCTTGAAGCTCACCAGCACTCCCGCCTTGATGAAGAAGGTGGATGCGCAAAAGGCCGCGCTGGATGCAAGGGCGCTTTCCGTCGCCATGGCTGTCATGACACAGGTTCATATCAGCCGCGTGCGTTATGGACATCTGCAGAAATCCTATTCCACAGCCTCGGCGCTTTCCAATGTTTCTCACCGGCTTTTAACACAGGTCCGCTCCGAAACCGCCGCGCAGCGTACCAGCGAGCAGATTCTCATTCGTGAGGAGATGAATACGCTCCTGGCCGATGCCAAGCTGGATATGGCCTATGCCGACCTGCAGAATGCCTATGCCAATGTCTACGCCTCTCTCGGGCTTGATCCCTTCCCCGCAGGCCTCAGCACTGATGCTCCCGTCAGTACAATCTCCGCACAGCTCAAAGACATGTGGATCGAACGCGGCGAGAAGGGCACTTTGGTCGTTGCCGGAGTAAAATAATGACGACCGGTCAATATGGCTGTACCTTTGGTCCCAAAGGATCTGGAAAGGAGACAGTCATGGCGGCCCTTGGCAACGCAACCCGGCTGACGAGCGCCTTGAATCTCTGTGCATTCATGACGTGCATCGTCCTTTCAGGCACCGCAGGCGCCCAGGAAAATGGCGGAGCAATCCGGGGAATTGTTCGGGCTGTCAATGAGTCATGGATTTCTACGGATATAGACGCACGGATCGAGTCCCTGCCATTTCGGGAAGGTCAATCTTTCAAGAAGGGCGAAGTTCTGGCTGTGTTTGACTGCGGAGACCTGGCTGCCCAATTGAAGTCAGCTCAGGCAGTGCTGCGTGCCGAGCAGCTGACGGCCGACAATAGTGCACGTCTGGCAAAATTGAACGCTGTCGGCAAGTTTGAGGTTGACCTCGCAAAGGCGAAAATCGAGCAGGCAACGGCCGAAATGGAGGCATTTCAAAGCAAGTTTTCACGTTGCACGATCAAAGCTCCGTTTGACGGGCGCATTGCAACAATGCGCGCTCATGCACATGAATTTCCCGATCGCACAGCGCCCCTCATGCAGATAGTCGGTGATACCGGGCTTGAGATAGATATGCTCGTGCCGGGAGTGTGGCTCAGATGGCTGAAGCCCGGCGCGTCATTCAACGTAACAATTGAAGAAACCGGGACGACAATTCCTGCAGAAGTGTCACGTGTTGCTGCAGTCGTTGATCCTGTCAGCCAGACGGTAAAGATCACCGCACGCTTTACAGGCGACACTGCCGGCGTTCTGCCCGGAATGAGCGGGCCAGCAAAGTTTGCGGTTCCCAATGGTTGAGAAAGCCCCTTTGCAAGAGCCGGTTCAGCTCCAACCAGTCAGCCCGGTTAAACTGGAGCAACGCAATCAGCAGGCTTTTGATCTCCTTCTCAAGATTGAAGCCGATACAAGGCAGGCAGAGACAGTAGGGGAACTGACCTTTCTGATCGCCAATGAAACGCCCAAGCTCAGCCGGGCACGTCAGGTTTTTGTCTTCACCCGAAAGGGCAAGCCTCAACGCGTTGCAGCCGTTTCGGCAATGGGAAAAGTTGAACGGGACTCACCGCGAATCCGCTGGATCGAAAGTGTTGTCGCAGCGCTTGAGGCAGATATTGGCCTTCACGAGATTCGTGAGTTTACACTGCCTGCCTATTGCCCGCCTGATGATGAAGAGCACAAGAATTTTCCCTATCGGTTTCTCGCATGGTTTCCGCTGAAACTACGTGACGGATATGTCTTTGGCGGCATGCTGCTGGCCCGTGAAGTGCCTTGGAACCAGACCGATCTGGTTGTTGTAACCCGGCTTGCTGAAACCTACAGCCATTCCTGGTCGGCATTGACAGGGACACGCAAACTCAAACGCCGGCTTCGGCTGAAGCCATTTCTGCTTGCCGGTGTCGCCATAGCCGTCATTGCCGGATTCATACCTGTGCCACTGACCGTACTGGCTCCTACGGAAATTGTCCCCGTTGAACCACGGATCGTTGCAGCACCAATCGATGGCGTTATCGAAGCGATCGAAGTTGACCCCAATGCAAATGTTGCTGCCGGACAGCTTCTGCTACGCATGTCGGATACCGCATTGCGCAATGAGCTCTCCGTTGCCGAGCAGGAAGTCAACGTTGCTCAGGCAAAGCTGAAACAGGTAACTCAGGGTGCAATAGCCGATCCAAAACTGCGCGGGGATCTGGCAATTGCCGGCACGGAATTATCTTTGGCAACTGCCAAACGCAACTACGCCAGCGATTTACTGGCACGCACACAAGTTACATCACCGGAAGCCGGTGTAGTCATGTATACCGATAAGCGTGATCTGATTGGACGCCCTGTATCCACCGGAGAGCGTTTAATGGAGGTAGCCAATCCGCAGCGCACCCAAATCCGTATAGATGTTCCTGTTGCCGACGCCATTGCGGTTAAAGCCGGAGCGCCTGTACGCGCATTTCTGGACAGTGATCCTCTACAGCCAATTCGGGCGACCGTTAGAGCAGCTTCCTTTGAGGCCCAGATGATCGAGGGCGATGTCTTGGCCTATCGCGTCTACGCCACATTGGAAGATGCACCAGAAGCAATGCGTCTTGGCATTCGCGGTACTGCCCAGATATCGGGCGACAAGGTGCCGCTGGCCTATTACCTGTTTCGCCGGCCCATCGCGACGATTCGGCAGCGTTTGGGAATATGACAACGCCTACGGATTTGCCCTTACCGGCGCTGCGTGAAGATTTGCAGATTTTCCGCGGCGGGGCGAGTTATTCCGGAGCGCCTGTCTGGGTGGTTCTCGATCCGATCCGCAATCGTTTTTTTCGTATTACTTATGAAATGTTCCAGCTTCTGTCGCTCTGGAATCGCAGTCCCACCCTCAACAGATTGAACCTCGCTTTGCAGCAGCGGTTTGGCAGGCAAACTGACGTTGAAGAGATCGGCCTTGTCATGCGAATGCTTGACGCCAATTTCTTTCTTGCCCAGCCTCTTTCCGGTAGCTGGCGCGGCCTTCATGAAAGCGCAAATCGCCGTCACTCGCTGTTTATGCAGCTGATCCACAATTACCTGTTCTTTCGTATACCGCTCGTACGACCGCAGAATTTTATTCGTGCATCCTGGCCCTATGTGTCGTTCTTGTTCACCCGGGCATTTCTTGTATTTGCTGCGCTCGTCGGACTGGCAGGTCTTTATCTCGTCTCCCGGCAATGGGACGCGTTTCTGCGGACTTTTCCATACGTGTTTTCGCTGGAAGGCGCAGCCCTATCGCTCGTTTCCGTAGCCGTGATAAAATCTTTGCACGAGTTGGGCCATGCCTATGTCGCGCATATGTATCGATGCCGCATACCAACAATGGGCGTTGCCTTCATGGTGATGATCCCACTGCTCTACACGGACGTTTCCGATGCCTGGCGGCTCAAATCACGCCGTTCCAGAATTCTGATCGATTGTGCAGGCGTTATTACCGAGCTTTGCGTGGCGGCATTTGCATTGTTCCTCTGGGCATTTATTCCAGATGGTCCCTTGCGCAGCGCGATTTTCGTTCTGGCCGCTGTAGGCTGGTTGCTTAGC
This sequence comes from Phyllobacterium sp. YR531, assembly GCF_000282595.1. Taxonomy (GTDB): domain Bacteria; phylum Pseudomonadota; class Alphaproteobacteria; order Rhizobiales; family Rhizobiaceae; genus Phyllobacterium. The sequence continues at coordinate 52,130 of NZ_AKIZ01000017.1, read as the reverse complement.
CTTGTGATCAATACCAACCCGTTCATGCGCTTCGATGGCTATTACATACTTGCTGACTTTCTCGGGATCGAAAATCTGCAGCCCCGGGCGTTCAGGCATATGCGCTGGCGGCTGCGTGAATTCCTTTTCGGATTGGGTTATCCTCCGCCTGAGTATTTTCCTCCACGACTCGATGCCATCGTAACGATATATGCCATATGCACCACGATTTACCGGCTGCTGCTTTATGTCGGTATCGCGCTCCTTGTTTATCACTTTACAATCAAGCTTGTTGGAATAGTGCTGTTTGCCGTCGAGGTAGGGTTTTTCATGATCCGCCCCGTATGGTCTGAACTGAAAGAATGGTGGTCCATGCGAGAGGATATTTTTAAAGCCCGACGGACTTACGTGACACTGGCAATTGCTACCGTGGGCATTGTCCTGTTGGCATTGCCGCTGTCGACCCAGGTAAGAGCGCCAGCAATCCTGCTGCCCGAAACTTTTGTAAGACTCTATTCCGAAGAACCCGGTCGTGTTGAGCAGATAAATGTAAAACGCAACCAGACTGTAGCGAAGGGCGACATTCTCTTCGTTGTCGCTTCACCAGCTCTCGTTCAGGAGCGCGAGCTTGCGGACATTGAAATTGCCCTCGCAAAACGCCGGCTTGCCCGGATTGGCGCAAGCTCTGAAGACCTCACCCAGAAAAACGTCGTTGAGAATGAACTTAACCGGCTCATTGCCAAACGCGGCGGATTGACCGAACGTGAAGCCAAGCTGGTCATCCGAGCGCCATTCGATGGCAAGATTGCTGACCTCAACGGTGAGATTGCTCCCGGACAATGGGTCTCGCGTAAAGATCAATTCGCCTATCTGGCGAGTCCTGGAAAAGCTGTGATCCGCGGATACATCGGCGGCGAAGACAGAGCACGTGTTGAGGAAGGAGCCAGCGGATTTTTTATTCCCGATGACTTGACGCAAAACAGACTTGAAGTGGCGCTCAGCGGCTTCGCAGTCTCCAGCGCAAAACAGATTGAAGTTCCGCAACTCACTTCCCAGTTTGGCGGCAAGCTCGCGGTTCATCCCGCATCAAAGGGCCGCTTCCTGCCGGTGTCAGCTCAATATGCTGTAACTGCAAATGTTACCGGCGCTGCTCCAGAGCTGACCCAAACGCAAAGCGGGATTCTGCTTGTTGACGGGCGGGCAGAGAGTCTCCTCGCACGCGGTTGGCGCCGTGTCCTCACTGTGCTGGTTCGAGAGTCTGGCGCGTGACCAGTCCTATTTGAACTTCGCACGCATCGCGTCGATACCCGGTATTTTTGCCATAAGAGGCCGATGAACCTCTTCAAAATTCTGCACGAGAGAGCGCTGTGTCTTGCCAACAAGAATTGTGAATATATAGGAGGCGTGGCCGGGTGAAGTTGCTGTTGGATGATACCCGGTAGAAAAAGCAAAAGTATCGCCGTTACGCGTCACATGAGCATGCGGCTCCTGGCCTTCCTCATACCACAATTGGGTACCAAAGCCGCTGGGCGGATCAAAGCGCCAGTGATAGAGCTCCTCATGCGCCGTCTCTCCCGGTTGGTCAGTATCATGCTTGTGAGGTGGGTATCCTGACCAACAGCCCTCGTCCGCATAAAGCTCACTAACAAGAAGACGTCCAACGCGATCGGCCTGCTTGTTTCCCAGGATGTGGAAAATCCGGCGGCGGGATTTCGTTTCGTTCGAGCCAACATCGACCATATCTACCTCATCCGGCGTTACCCGGAAAGGCTCCATTCTGTCATTCCAACGACCACCGGCAATGGCGATCTCGCAATCGGTCACGGCTGTGATTTGAACGCTGGCGTCTGGGCCCGCATAGACCGAGTCAGCTTGCCCCGACCAAACATTTTCGCGCTTTCCGACCTGCTCGAACGTCTGGCCATCAACCAACACATGGCAACTACCGAACATCGGGACAACAGCGGTTTCAAATTCGGACAAATTGTAACTATAGGTCTCGTTAGCAACAAGTTTCACAAGGTTGAAATGGATAAGCCTTGTAGGATCATCGCCCACCAGCAAAGGCTCATTGGCATTGTCATAAGCACGGATCATCTTCGCAGACATGTTATTACACCTTGCTGTTGAGCACTTGCAGCAAGGCAGCAATGTATCCATAGCTGAAGGCAAATGCAGTGTTTTGCGGATCGCGCCCTGAAATCTGCGGAACATGGTCCGGCATGATCATGTACTTGTAGCCAACTTCGGCATAGGTCTTGAGCGAGCGCCACATATCCATGTCACCCTCTTCCGGAAAAGTTTCCATAAAGGAGAGTTTTCCCCCACGAATATTGCGGAAATGAACGTTGAAGAGCTTTCCACGCTCCCCGAACCACCGGACGACGTCGAAAATTTCCTCGGCTGGATTATCCAGCATTTCACCTACTGTGCCCTGGCAAAAATTCAGGCCGTGATAGGGGTTCTCACGCATCAGCACAAACTTCTTGAGGCCTTCGACAGTTCCGAGAACCCGCGTAACACCGCGATAGCCCGGCGGGGTATATGGATCGTGAGGATGGCAGGCCAGGCGCACCTTGTTGGCTTCAGCGACAGGAATTACCCGTTCAAGAAAGTAATCGATCCGCTCCCAATTTTCATCCTCGTCCAAAACGCCCGCAATGGTTGGTGCCTCGTCATGATCAGCTTTGTCCCAGCGAAATGCGTCATTTCGCGAACCACCGCGTCCCGTTTCAAGTTCTGTCCGCGGAATGCCAATAATATTGAGATTGTACTTCACCGCAGGAATTCCCGCCTGCGCCGTACGTTCGATCAGGCGGCATATGGAATCAATTTGCCTATCTCGTTCAGGGCCGGCAGAAAGAATGTCCGGACTGTACTGCTTCTCTATGACACGCGAGCTTAATGGCAGTTGAATCATATCCACTGAAAGTCCGAAACTTTCAACATGATCGCGATGCCGCTGGAGAATATCCAATGTCCAGTCATGCGGATTGCCTGCCGGGTCCGCACAAACATGTTCGATACCCAACTGCGCCATGACACGATAATCATCGTCGTCCCGTGCACGAAACTGTGTGCCTAGAAACATGTTCTACTCCCGTTATGCATGTACTGCGGCAAGTTCAGCAGGGTCTTCACCGTAAGCTTCGCTCGCTGCGATGAGTTTTTTTGTGTATTCCTGTGTTGTGCCGCCATTAATGAGCGCCTCCACATCCAGCGTCTCAACGATCTTGCCAGCCTGCATTACTGCCGTGCGTTTGCACATATGGGCAACAACGCCGAGATCGTGACTGACCATTAGGTACGTCAGGCCTCGCTCATCCTGCAGATCACTGAGCAGGTTAAGAATTTCGGCCTGTACCGAGACATCAAGCGCTGATGTGGGTTCATCCAGAAGCAATATATCTGGCCCGGACATCAGCGCACGGGCGATTGCAACACGCTGCCTTTGCCCGCCGGAAAGCTGATGGGGATAACGCCAGAGCAAAGCCCTACTCAAGCCGACGGAATCAAGTGCTGCATGGCCACGTGCCTCGGCATCCGGAATTGCCTGGATTCTGGCAGGTTCCATCAGTTGACGCCAAACAGTGTGGCGCGGGTGCAGCGCTTCATAAGGATCCTGAAAGACCATCTGCACCTTACGATAAAATTCTCGTCCGCGTTTCGTGCGGATGTCTTCACCGGCAACCCGTAGAGTATCTGCGTCGCCATGCACGAGACCGGTGATTGCCCGCAAAATCGTTGACTTGCCCGATCCGGATTCGCCGACAAGGCCGAAAGTTTCGCCGCGATTGACTGAAAAGCTAACCCCATCGACTGCACGGCGCGCATCTGTACCTTCGCCAAACGTGACATTCAGATTGTCTATTTCGATGACTGAACCACTCATTTTGTCACCATGCTTCATCCCTTTGCAGAATAGGCAAACGCTTGCGTGACGCGTGTATGCGCGGCATCGCCTCAAGCAGCCCTCGCGTATAGGGATGGGTTGCCTGCCCAAGCTCGCTGGCTTTTAGCGTTTCAACCACCCGGCCGCGATACATGATCAGCACTCGGTCGCAGAATCGGCGAACGAGATTGAGATCGTGGCTGATGAAGATCAAGCCAAGCCCGCGCTTCTCGACAAGTTCATTCAGCAGATTAAGGATCTCCAGCCGCACGGTGACGTCCAATGCAGATGTCGCTTCGTCAGCAATCAATATTTCAGGCTCGGAGACAAGCATCATGGCAATCATGATACGCTGACCCATTCCGCCTGACATTTCATGCGGATACATGCGATAGACCCGCTCTGGATCCCGTATTTGCACGGCACCCAGCATTGCCACAGCTTTCTCACGTGCCTGCGATGATGTTGCCCGCGCGTGAATACGGTAAGCTTCAGCGATCTGCTCGCCAACACTGACAACAGGGTTCAGTGAGTATTTCGGGTCCTGCATAATGAGGCCGATGCGGCGACCCCGTATACCGTACATTGTCTTCTCGGATGCATGAAGAATATCGACATCCCCAAGCTGTATGTGCTCCGCCTTGACCATGGCTGACGGTGGCGTGAGGCGCATGATGGCGCGCCCCGTCATACTTTTGCCAGAGCCGGATTCTCCTACAATACCAAGCTTTTCGCGGCCAAGGTCGAAAGAAACCCCGCGCACCGCGTCAAACGACCCGGCAGCGCCATTGAAACTTATCCGGAGATCTTTAACGGAAAGGAGCGTGTCGCTCATGGCTCTACTCCTGCCTCGGGTCGAGTGCATCGCGCAAAGCGTCACCGACAAGGTTGAAAGCCAGACTGACAAACAGGATGGAAATGCCCGGAATGGTTCCGACCCACCAACTGTCAAGCATGAAGCGCCGGCCGGTTGAAACCATAGCGCCCCATTCAGGACTCGGTGGCTGTGCACCAAGACCAAGAAAGCCGAGACCTGCAGCCGTCAGGATGATACCGGCCATATTGAGCGTTATGCGTACAATCACGGATGGTATGCATAGCGGGGCAATATGGCCCAGTATAATCCGTATGCTCGAAGCCCCCATAAGACGCACTGCCGAGATGTGATCGCGCTTGCGCAAATTCAATGATTCCGCGCGGGCGAGTCTCGCGATTGGCGGCCATTGCGTGAGGGCAATGGCAATAATTGCATTGTTGAGACTTGGCCCGAGTGCCGCAACAAAAGCGAGCGCCAATATCAGACTTGGAAAGGAGAGGAACAACTCAGTGATGCGCATCAGAATGGTGTCTACCCAACCACCATAATATCCGGCGATACATCCAACCAGAAGACCTATCGGTGCTACAATGACGCTCACAATCATGACGATTGAAAGCGTAATGCGACTACCCCAAAGGATACGGCTGAGAATATCCCGGCCAAGCTCATCAGTGCCAAACAGATGCTGACTGTTGGGTGCCACAAGCGCTTCCCGGAGGTTTTGCTCGAATGGAGAATATGGGGCCAGCCACGGGACGAAAATCGCAATGAATACGAGAAGAAGGATGATAATCAATCCGGCGATACCAAGCGGATTCGACGCAAAGCGTGACCAGACACGCCAGGCATTTTGAAAGGCCGCATGGGTGGCGCTTGCAGGCTCTTCTGTCGTGAGCCAGGCCGTCAGCCCTTTGCTTTGGGTACTCATTGAATCCTCGGATCAAAAAATCTGTACAGCAAATCAGAGATGACATTGAGCACGATGAATACGCAGCCGATGATCAGCGTACATGCAACCACCACATTCATGTCGCCGATAACCAGCGCGTTGGTGAGATATTGTCCAAAGCCCGGCCAGCCGAACACTGTCTCAATCAGCACGGCCCCCTCCAGCATGCCGCCATAGGAAAGTGCGACAACAGTGACGAGTTGCACCCTGATATTCTTGAAAGCGTGATGCCAAATCACACCATTGCGTGGAACACCTTTTGCCCGGGCAGTTGTGACATATTCCTGACTGAGTTGTTCCAGCATGAAGCTGCGCGTTATACGGCTTATATAGGCGATTGAGGCATAAGCGAGCACGGAAGCTGGAAGTATGATGTGCGAGACAGCACTCCAGAACACGTCCATGTCCCAAGCGAGCAAAGCATCAATCAAGAGGAAACCTGTCACGCTGGGCACAATGTCTTCGTAGAAGAGATCAATTCGACCAGACCCGCCAACCCATCCCAATTTGGCATAGAACAGCATCAGGCCAACCATACCAATCCAGAAAATCGGCGTGGAATGGCCGAGCAGCGCAATCAATCTCACTGCATGGTCGGCAAACCGCCCCCGATTGACCGCAGCATATACGCCGAGGGGAATGCCGATACCTGCACCAAGAATGATGGTGACCGTAGCAAGCTCAATTGTCGCCGGCAGGACGCGGACAATATCTTCCATCACCGGGCGACCTGTCAGCAAGGTGCTGCCAAAGTCTCCATGAAGCAGGTTTTTGAAGAAAATCCAGAATTGCTGGAAGATGGGCAGGTCAAGACCAAGCTCCTGCTTGACCTTGAGGTATGTCGCTCGATCAGCATCCGGTCCGACCACCGCAATGACGGGATCGACCGGCATCAATCGCCCAATGACGAAAGTGAGAAGAACCAATAGAAACAATGTCGTCAGAACACTGAATACCGAGCCGCTGAAACGGCGGTATTTCCGCAGACCCGGACGCTTTACCGGCGTCCGGACCGTTGTTTCCATCTGATTGACCATGCTGCGCTAACCTGACCTTAATCCTGCTTCTCGACCTGATCCCAACGGGTCATCCAGCCAATATCACCAACATAATTCTTCAATCGTGCGCTCTTGGCATAAGGATCAACGCGTTGTGAGATGGGAATGATTGGCGGACCGGATTCTTCGAAAAGCTTTAGTGCCTGCTTGTAAAGCTCGACACGCTTTTCTTCATTGTCGGTTATTGCTGCTGCTTCGTCTATCAGCCTGTTTACTTCCGGCAATTCAAAGGATGCGCGCCATGCCTGAAGATTGGCAAGGTTCGCATCGTCCTTGTTGTCGGGATTATATGCATGAGTACGAACCCAGCCATCTGCATCGGTTTGTGCAGAAGACGCTGTACGTCCTACACCCAGCTGAAACTTACGATCCCGCATCGGTCCATAGGTTTGGTCACCATTGCCGGTCTGAATATCGACTTTAATACCGGCCACTGCGAGGTTCTGTTGAATAGCCGTTGCCAGATCGGCATAGGGTGTTGAATTCAACGAAAGCAACTGTTTGCTGAAGCCATCGCCATAACCGGCAGAGGCCAAATCCTGCTTGCACTTTGCCGGGTCGTAAACATTGCCGATATCGGGGATATAACCGGGGATGTCTGCTGGAACAAAGGTCGTCGCACTTTTTCCGTAGTTCTTCATCACGACATCATTGATGTCTTTGTAATTGATACAGTAGCGCAGCGCTTTGCGCACTTCCGGCTTTGCAAATTCCGGGTCCTTCGTGCTCATGATAAGATAATAAAAACCAGATCCGACCAGACGATCTATGACAATATCGGGATTTTTTGCCAAACCATCAATGTCCGCGGAAACGAGCTGAAAGCCAACATCAAGATCGCCCTTCTCAAGCTGCAAACGCTCTGTCTGCGACTCGGGTAAATGCCTGACGAGCACGCGCTTCATCTTCGGCTCACCGCCCCAATATTCGTCATTGCGATTAAGCACGACAATATCGTTGGGATTCCAGCGATTTAGTGAGAATGCGCCTGAACCAGCCGCATTCGAGGCCAGCCATCCGCGTCCCATATCGCCATCTTTTTCGTGCTCGGCGATGACTTCTTTATCGACAATCGCACCATATGCACGGGTAAGTGCGCCCAACTTCAAGGAAGGAGCAACGGGCGTAGCCACCTCCATGACGAAGGTTGCATCGTCTTTGGCGCGGAACTTCTGATCTACGTTCTCGGGTGTATAACCCCAATTGGTGAAATAGGTCTTTCCCAACAGGCCAAGTTTTACGGCACGTTGAAAGGAATAGGCCACGTCTGCAGCTGTAACCTTGCGCCCGGTTTGAAATGTCGCCTTTTCGTCAAGAGTAAATTCAATCGTGCCATCCGGCGTAACCGCCCAGGATTTAGCGAGCAGCGGCAAAACCTTGCCGGGCGTCGCGGCGTCGTTTCGAACCAACGTATCGTAAAGATTCGCGATGACGTGATAAGATTCATAGGAATTCACATTGTGTGGATCGAGACTGGTGAGATTCACCATGTTCATGCCGATAACAAGTTGGTCTTGCGGCGTCTTGGCGGCCGCTACATTAATTGCCAGCATGGAGGCCAATGCCACTGTGCCAGCAAGCAGGGTACGAACATGAGACATAGATACCTCCCTAGTCATCTTCTTCTTATGTTGTATGACATCGTAGTATTGAAATTTTGCCTCGGCAAGCCCGAAGATGCATTTCTTGATAAGTTTTAATGCATAAGCGCGGTGTTTTTCGCTGGCCTCAATCGAAATTATGGGCTTAACCTCATAAAATCTTTGGAGAATTCTTTACTCCAAATATATATGATATCTTACCTTACCAAATTGCGCTTATGATAGCGGCTTCTGGTAGTGTACTCAGAGCAATAAAGAAAGCCTGCGCTCCAGCTTCTGATCATCTCGAAAGGCACAAATGTCGAGCATAGGAAAAAGAGAAACCCTTACAGTTCAATTGGTTAAGGCTATCGCTGATCGGATCAGCACGGGGCAGTACAGCCGGGGTGAGCGCCTGCCAACCGAGCAGGACATGATAAGCGAGTTTAATGTAAGCCGGACAGTCGTACGCGAGGCCATCGCTAATCTGAAGGCAAAGGGACTGGTGCACACGCAGCAGGGAATCGGCGCTTTTGTGCTTAAAGACGTGCCAGCAGCTCCCTTCAGGATTGAGGAAGACAATCTTGAATTGCTGGAAGAGATCGTAAGCGTTATGGAACTGCGCATATCCATTGAATTGGAGGCTGCAGCACTTGCCGCCGTCCGCCGAGACGAAGATGATCTTGCACGACTCAAGAGTTCATTGGACATGATGAATGAGACTATCGAACGGGGTGAAAGCTCGGTTCTGGCCGATCTGGAGTTTCACCGTGCAATAGCTTCTGCAACAAAAAATCGCCATTTCCTTAGCATGTTCAACTACTTGGGGGAAGTGCTTATTCCCCGCACCCGCTTGCAGACCCACAAAATGAATGATCTGCCGCAACGGCAATATCTCGAACGTGTAAATCGGGAACATGACCAGATCTATCAAGCTATAAGAGGCCAGGACGTCGAGGGAGCCCGGGCGGCAATGCGTCTGCATCTAGGTAGCAGCCGCGATCGCTTGAGAGCTACCGCATCCAAGGCCGAAAAAGTATCCTGATCAATTCGAGTGGCAAGTAATACAAAATTAGCGCAATGTAGTTGTATGATGACATACCTCGTGCTAATTACTGGATCAACAGATACCAGATGAGGCTTTCCATGCATTACGAGACACTCAAGAAAACAATCAGCTCAGGCCTACTCTCTTTCCCGGTCACCGATTTTGATCAGAACGGTGATTTCGCACAGTCCTCCTACGCCGAACGCCTTGCCTGGCTCGCTCCTTATGGTGCATCTGCTCTTTTCGTCGGGGGCGGAACCGGCGAAGGGTTTTCGTTGACACCTGCCGAGCATGAGAACGTTGTGCGCACCGCAGTTGCCGCATGCGGCAAGGAGTTCCCTATTCTTGCAACTGCAGCTTATGGAACACGCATCGCTGCACAAATGGCGAGGGATGCCGAGAAAAATGGCGCTGCGGGCCTGTTGTTGCTCCCACATTATCTTACCGAGACCAGCATCGAAGGTATCTCGCGCCACGTTGAAGCCGTATGCGCTGCAACCAGCCTCGGAGTCATCGTGTACAATCGCAATGTCTGCAAACTCAATGCAGATGCACTGGAGCGGTTGGCCGAAAAATGTCCCAATCTTATCGGCTTCAAGGATGGTGTCGGCGAGATTGAAAACATGGTCACCATCCGCAGGCGACTCGGCGACCGTTTTTCCTATCTGGGCGGATTGCCGACTGCCGAGGTTTACGCCGAGGCTTACAAGGCAATGGGCGTCGACGTTTACTCATCAGCAGTGTTCAATTTCATTCCTAGAACTGCCCTCACCTTCTATAAGGCGGTCAGTGATAACGACCACGCCACCACCTCGCGTCTGCTAAGCGAATTTTTCATTCCCTATATCGCTATTCGAAATCGGGTGTCGGGCTATGCAGTAAGCATCGTTAAAGCAGGGGCGGCGATAGTCGGACGCTCCGCAGGGCCTGTCCGGCCACCGCTCACTGACTGCACTGCAAATGACATTGCGGATTTGTCAGCCCTTATCGAGAAACTGGGTCCGCAGGCGTAAGGTCAGACTGTTTCTTCCAGACATATCTCGAAGGTAATGCAGACAGGATTCTCGCCTCTTTTGATAAGGCCTTGGGTGATAGCGCCCCTTGTGTCCACCATTGCGATCTTCATACGGGTCGCAATGGTACTGCTGTCTACCAAGCCCTCAAGTACAAACACTTCCGTTGCGACATCATCGACAATGCTGCCGTCCTCATAACGCGCGCCAATCAAGCTGCCGATGCTACCTCGGACCACTGCTTTCTTGATATCGTGTTTCAGGCATATAGCCTCCAGTGCACCAAGAATATCTTCATTGGGGGCAACGCGCGCAAAGATCATACGCGAGCCGGACACATCCATTTCCGGAAGGCTTCGCTGCACTGGATGGAACAGGGTAAAGCCGGTTTCCGCATCCGGCTCAGATATCATCGCTATATTATCGACACCCCAAGCCATTGCCCGAACAGGCTGACTGACAATCGTCTCATACGGGAGAATATGGCCAGCATTCCGCGTTCCATCAGCTTCATTCCAGATTGCATGACAATGAATGAAAGGGGCACCATCGCGCTCGCCAAAAGTTACATTGCCACGTTCGAGGTGCGTTTCATCAGGAGGTGAATATTGGTCGCTATACCAGGCGGCGTGAACGCTGTCGGTCGACAATGCAGGCATCAGATAATGAAGCGGAGCAAATGCGCCGCCCTCAATTTGCAGCGTTGCTGTCCGGATGTTCGCCGCAAGCAAAGGGCGCGCAATGGCCTCATTGATACTAAGTCCGGGTTGAAGCATGAATTCCAACTGCCGGCCCCTGCCCTCAAAGCTTTCGAAGCGCTGAGCTGCAACAGGGCCCGGCTGCAAGAGCCGCCGTTCAGACACCGGCAACCGCCGAACAGCTTTGGCCACCATCCACCGGCAAGCAAACTCCGGTGATGAAGCGGGCTTCATCAGATGCCAGAAAGACTGCAGCATTGGCTACGTCAAATGCGGTTCCCATATGCCCCATCGGAACAAGCCGGTTTCTTTCGTTGACCATATCTTCCACTGAAGCATAGTTGCCGGAAATCTGCTTGTAGATAAGTGGCGTATCTATAAGTCCGGGCATAATGCAATTGGCTCTGATGCCGTGTTTTGCATATTGCATTGCCAGTGCAACTGTAGCCTGATTGACAGCACCTTTGGCAGTATAATAGGCAAAATATGGATATCCGGTCCAACGTATCGCTGCGAGCGAAGATATGTTGATGATTACGCCGGATTTTCTCTTCACCATATGAGGCAAAACCGCTTTCGCAGTTCGGAAAACTGAACCGACATTGATGTCGAGCGATGCCCGGAAAGCTTCTTCTTCAAGCTGCTCTGGCCCGCCAGCCGTTACTACGCCAACATTGTTATGGAGGATATCGATGCGACCGTGCTGATTGAGTGCTGTCGCAACGACCTCATTCACGGAACTGGTATCCGTGACGTCTGCAGCTATGGCAATACCAGCCAACCCATCCCCTGATATGATGTCTGCGGTTTCTTTGGCAGACTCAAAACTCAAGTCAGCGCAAAAAACAAAAGCCCCTTCCCTTGCATAAGCCACAGCTGCCGCTTTGCCATTGCTCCATCCTTCGCCCGATGAACCTGCGCCGAAAACAATTGCGATCTTGTTCTTCAGTCTGTCAGCCATCAAAGAAATCCAGTTGAAATCCAAGGGATGGCAGCAACCAGAATAGTGCCAATGATCAAGGCAACCAGATAACCCCAGATCGGTCTCATTCCCTCATCGGGATTGACGCGTCCAATGGCGCAGGCAGCATAATAGCCAACACCGAACGGAGGCGCAAAAAGACCGATACCCATGGCAAGAATAACCACCATCGCATAGTGGACTTCATGCACGCCAACCTGCTGGGCAATCGGAAAGAGCAGCGGGCCGAACAGCACAATAGCCGGAATGCCCTCAAGGACACTGCCAAGGATGATGAAGGCCACAATCGAAACAGCGAGAAACGTTACAGGGCCGCCGGGCAAGGCACTCATGACGGCTGCGAGGTCGCGGGAGAAGCCCGACTGTGTCAGTGCCCACGCCATGGCGGTTGCCGCACCAATGATCAACAGGATGGCACCTGACAATGAAGCCGTGTCTACAAGCATGGGCTTCAAACGCTTCCAGTCGAACTGCCTATAGATCAACAGGCCGGCAAAGACGGCATAGACAATTCCGATGGTCGACACTTCCGTTGCCGTAGCCACCCCTTCAACCACAGCTGCACGGATAATGAATGGCAAAGCCAAAGCCGGTAATGCGATCAGGAATGCGCGGCCAATCTGCCTGCCGGTTGCCTTGGTTACATGGGAAAGGTCTTCGTTGCGATAGCGATGCCTGACGACGAAACACAACATGATTGCGAGGACTACGCCGGGCAGCAATCCTCCCGTAAACAATGCGGCGATAGATACACCTGTCACTGAACCTATCGTGATCAGTACGAGACTTGGCGGTACGGTTTCGGTTTGCGCGCCGGTGGCGGAAAGGAGCGCCACAAGCTCACCGGGTTTTGCACCACGTGCTTTCATTTCCGGAAACAGCACCGGCGCAACGGCCGCCATATCAGCGGCTTTTGCGCCTGAAATACCGGAGACCAGATACATGGCACCAATCAGCACATAGGACAGACCACCGCGAACGTGACCGAGCAGGCTCGCAAGAAACTGCACCATGGCACGGGCCATGCCGGTCATTTCGATAAGAACGCCAAGGAAAACGAAAAGGGGGACAGCCAGCAAAATGAGATGCGACATCCCCTCATCCATTCGGCCAACAACAACGAGCATCGGAACATTCGTAGTCAAAGACAGATAACCGAATGTTGCCAGCCCGAACGAGAAGGCAATCGGCACACCGCTCAATACCAGCGCAGCAACGATGCCGACGAAGAATATCAGCAAATTGATATTACCAAGCGTTTTCAACGATGGACCGAGCAGCCAGAATATAAATGCGATAGCGCCGATAAGAACGACAGCCTTGATCACGTTGCGTAGATTGGAAACCTGCGAAAGCTTGATCAGCGACGAAACAATCATGAGCGCTGCACCTACCGGCAAAGCGGCTGCACGCCATGCATTGGCAATCTCCAATGCCGGTGTGGTTATATAGGTTTCCTCATGCGCGTAGTCATATGCGGGATAGATAATGAACAGAAGAAAGGCCAGTGCGCCGACAACAGCAACCACATCAAAAAATGCACGGCGTGCCGGGCTCATCATTCCGACCAGCGCAGTCATACGCATATGTTCGCCGCGACGGAAAGCAACCACAGCACCCAGCATGGCAAGCCAGAGAAACAGGATCGAAGCCAACTCATCCGACCAAATCAAAGGGCGATGTAAAACATAACGCGCAACGATTCCGGCAAAAAGAATGACAACTTCTGCCACCACGAGAAAGGCCACCGGATATTCCACCAGATGACCAAGGAACCGATCGCATCTGGAGAGAAAGGAATGGTCATCGCGTTGCGCGGGGGAAAGAATACTTTCTTCGCCCGCAGCGACCGCGCCTTCAGTTATTTTTACGCTGGCCATCCGCTACGGCCCTCGATCAGGCCAACTGGCCGACGACTTTTTCCAGAAGCCCCCAAGCCTCATCGCCATACTTGCCCTTCCATTCGGAATAGAAGCCAGCACTGCGCAATGCCTCGCGGAATGGAGCAGGGTCGGGCGTGTTGAATTCAAGATTTTTGGCTTTGAGATCTGCCTGCAGCGTTTCTGTCAGCTTGGCCACGTCGTCGCGCTCGGCCAAACCGGCGGCATTGATATTCCTGGAGACGATTTCCTTTACATCATCCGGGAGTGCTTCCCAGGCCCGGCGATTTGAAAGGAACCAGAAGCCGTCCCACATATGGCTCGTCAAGGAGCAATACTTCTGAACCTCATAAAGCTTTGCGGTCGAAATGATGGCGAGCGGATTCTCTTGGCCATCTACCACTTTCGTCTGCAGTGACGAGTAAACTTCATTGAAGTTGATGCTGGCGGGTGACGATTGGAAGGCGGTGAACATGGATGTCCACAAGGGGCTGACCGGCACGCGGATCTTGAAGTTCTTCAGATCATCCGGCGTCACAATCGGTTTTGTACTGGACGTAATATGACGGAAGCCGTTGTCCCAGATTTTGTCCATGGCAACGAGATTGGACTTTTCGATCTGCGCACGTACATACGCGCCAAGATCGCCATCCATGGCCTTCCAGACCGTTGCACTGTCAGGAAACGCAAAACCGATACCGTTGATTGATGCGGCTGGCACAAGCGTCGAAAGAATAAGACCGGATAGGGTGAAAAACTCAACCGCACCGGAACGCAGCTGACTTAGCGTATCTGTATCGGATCCAAGCTGGCTTGACGGGAAGATCGATAATTCAAAGCGTCCGCCCGTTTCTTCCTTGATCTTGTCCGCCGCTTCCTTGGCACGGATATTCATTGGATGCGAAACGGGCAGGTTATTGGCATATTTATAAGAGAATTCGGCAGCCATTGCCGGACGTCTCATTATAAACGGGCTTGCGACCAGCGTTGAACCAGCGGCCAGCAGCATCTTACGGCGTGACAGATTATACATTGAATTCCTCCCGGGGTATCTCTTGCAGCCTTGCAGACCCGTCCGATAAAGCAACCTCCTTTGCCATACCGACGTTATGATCCATATTATAGAATGCAACTCCTCCTAGTGTTCGTCAAAATCATAGACAAACACAGCGGTCTTGCAATCTTTTTTATGACATTGTCTTATATGAAGAAATATCGATCCATATTATGGACCAAAGAGGAAGTGCAGTATGGAACAGCGCGTAAGTTCGACGCCCAGTCTTAGCGGTGCACAAAGTGTGGATAGGGCGCTAAGCCTGCTTAGTCTCATCAGCTATTTCGGCGACCAAGGCGCAACCCTTAGCGAGCTTGTGGAACAGGGCGGTCTAAACAAACCGACAACGCGCCGCCTGCTGCTTGCCTTGATCCGCTCCGGTATGCTTGAGCAGGATAGTTTGACACGTCGCTACTATCTTGGCGAGGAAGCCTATATTCTTGGAACCCTCGCCTCGCGCCGCTACGGTCTACTGCAGATTTCCCGCGATAGCCTTACGACACTGTCTGCGAAGACAGAGGATACAAGCTTTCTTTCCATCCAAAGAGAAACCTCGTCCGTTTGCCTGCATCGCGAGGAAGGTACCTATCAGATTCGCACTCACGCTTTACAGGCGGGGTACCGGCATCCTCTTGGTGTGGGTGCCGGATCTCTGGCCATTCTGTCGGCTTTGCAGGACGAGGAAATCGAAGCCGTTCTGGAAGCCAACCACTCGGTACTTGTGACGGAATATCCAAATCTGGCTCCATCTCAAATACGGCTGGATATAGCGACGACACGGGAAGCCGGATTCGCGCTCAATCCCGGCAGAATTCTTGCAAATTCCTGGGCCATAGGACTTGCAATTCATTATCCCGATAGGCGACCTGCAGGTGCTTTGAGTATTGCCGCAATTGATAGCCGCATGCAGGCCGCCCGGCAGGTTGAGCTGGTAGCCCTTATGCAAGTCGAAGCAAAAAAGATCGAAGCGCGGCTGGCACACCTCCAGCCAATAAACGGGCGGTTAAAACGCCCGATTATTCCTGTACGGCCCGGAACACGTATCGATGGAGCAAATTAATGACGCAGGCTGCGGGATTATCCATTGTTCCCATGACTAGGCGAGTAATGAACCTCGCCAATTTCCTGCATGAAACTGCACTTCGGTATTCCAATGAGATTGGCTTTGTCTGGGCGGACAAAACATGGACCTGGGCACAAATAGACCGTCGCGTTAATGCCATGGCGGCGGCTCTGCAAATCAAATTCGGAGTTACCAAGGGCGACCGCATTCTCATTCAATCGCAAAACTGCAATCAGATGTTTGAGTCGATGTTTGCCTGCTTCAAGCTCGGTGCAATATGGGTACCCGCGAATTTCCGGCAAACGCCCGATGAGGTGGCCTATCTTGCCATGGCCAGCGGAGCAAAAGGCATGATTTGCGGGAGTGCCTTTCCCGATCATGCAGCCGCTTGCCTTGCAGCAAGCGAGAGCCTTGAATTCACCATCAGCATTGGCACCAGCCAGTTTGGTGACGAATATGATATGCTGGTCGATGAGTTCTCCGGCCAGGTTACACCATTGGTTTCCGTAAACCATGACGATCCCTGCTGGTTCTTCTTTACCTCCGGTACAACTGGCAGGCCTAAGGCTGCTATACTAACCCATGGGCAAATGGCTTTTGTCATAACCAATCATCTCTGCGATCTGATGCCCGGGACCACACAAACGGATGCATCGCTAGTTGTCGCTCCCTTGTCGCATGGGGCAGGCATTCATCAGCTCACACAAGTTGCGCGGGGTGCAAAAACCATTCTTCTGCCAACAGAAAAATTTGATGCGGCAGAAGCTTGGCGTCTGGTGGAAAAATGGCAGGTGAGCAACATGTTCACGGTTCCAACCATCCTCAAAATTCTGACAGAACACCCCTCCGTTAGTACTCACGATCACTCATCGCTACGTTATGTTATCTACGCAGGTGCTCCCATGTATCGAACTGACCAGATACATGCTCTGAAGACACTTGGCTCTGTCATCGTTCAGTATTTTGGGCTTGGTGAGGTAACCGGAAACATTACCGTATTGCCCCCAGAATGCCATTCGAGCGAAGATCATTCCAATCTGAAAGTTGGTACATGCGGCTATGCACGGACAGGTATGCAAATCTCCATCCAGGAGGAGACCGGCAAGGAACTTGCGCCGGGTGAGACGGGCGAAATCTGCGTCATAGGTCCCGCCGTATTTGCGGGCTATTACAATAACCCCGAAGCAAACGAAAAAGCTTTCCGCAATGGTTGGTTCCGTACAGGTGATCTCGGTCACCTTGATAATGAGGGTTTTCTTTTTATCACGGGCCGAGCATCTGACATGTATATTTCAGGCGGCTCCAATGTCTACCCGCGGGAAATCGAGGAGAAAATACTTACACATCCGGATATTAGCGAGGTCGCCGTGATTGGCATTCCTGATCCAGTATGGGGTGAAGTCGGGCTGGCCGTCTGCGTAGCACGATCCGGTGCAAAACCTGATAGCACAGCAATCATCGAATGGCTTGGGAACAAGATGGCGCGATACAAACTGCCCAAACGATTTGTCTTCTGGCCGGAAATGCCGAAGTCTGCATATGGCAAGATTGCCAAGAAACTGATACGGGACGAACTCATCAGACGGAAAGAACTCGACGCCTGATTTCTCAAAATGCAGACAGGCTTGCAGGTGCAAATAAAAGAGATCGCGATTATCGGAGGTGGGCCCGCCGGGCTGGCAGCTGCGGAAATTCTGTCGCTCTCTGGTCACACGATAACTGTCTATGACAGTATGCCGACCCTCAGCCGCAAATTTCTGCTTGCTGGAAAATCCGGACTTAACCTGACCCATGCCGAGGATTATACGCAGTTTGTAACCCGTTTCGGCGCGGCTTCAGAACGCCTGCGCCCTGCCCTTGATGGGTTCGAGCCGGATGCTGTTCGTGCCTGGGCCGAGGAGCTGGGCATTCAGACTTTCGTCGGCTCTTCCAGACGTGTGTTTCCAAAAGCTATGAAGGCGTCCCCCTTGTTGCGCGCCTGGTTGAAAAGGCTGGAAAGCCGGGGAGTGAACGTTCGGACGCGTCATCGATGGGTTGGATTTTCAGGGACAGCTTATCTGTTTGATACACCAGATGGCCAGATCAAAGCACAGCCCGATGTAGCGATGCTGGCGCTTGGTGGTGCCAGCTGGCCGCGCCTTGGCTCAGATGCCAATTGGACAGTCTGGTTGCAAGATGCCGGCGTCAATGTCAGCGTGTTACAGCCAGCTAATTGTGGCTTTGATGTCGCTTGGGACGAGGTCTTCCGCGACCGGTTTGCAGGCCAACCTGTCAAGGCTGTCACGGCAACTTCCAACGCCGGTACGATCCCCGGTGAGTTTGTGATCACCTGGCATGGGATTGAAGGCAGTCTTGTGTACGCACACGCGGCAAGCCTGCGTGAAGAGCTGGCGGCCACGGGCAAAGCGTCCCTCCTTGTCGATCTTGCCCCGGGACGATCATTGCAACGTTTGGTGAGCGACCTGACACGGCAAAACACCAAGACAAGTTTCTCCAACCGCCTGCGTAAGGCTGCAGGTATTGACGGCGTCAAACTTGCGTTGCTGCGAAACTTTTCAGCCGATACTGATTTGGCAAGTCCTGAAAAAATCGCCACGAGTATCAAGAACCTGTCTATACCTGTGGTGAGTACGCGTCCCATTGCCGAAGCCATTTCCTCAGCAGGGGGTGTAGAATGGGACAGCATTGATGAAAATTACATGCTGAAGGCAATCCCCGGTCTGTTCGTCGCTGGAGAAATGCTGGATTGGGAAGCACCGACCGGCGGATATCTTTTGACCGCCTGTTTTGCTACCGGCAGGGCAGCGGCCCACGGCATCATCTCATGGTTGACTCGCTCCCACCTTCAGTAGTCCCGTCATACAACTTCATTGAGTGCAATACGCCTTCCGATACCAATTTCCGACAGAAAGTCCTCGTCATGGCTGACTGTGAGTATCGCACCGTCATAGGCATTTAGCGCAGTTTCGATTGCTGCGATGGACATCAGGTCAAGATGATTGGTGGGCTCATCAAGGATAAGCAAATCAGGAGGCCAATTACCCCCCAGAACACAGGCCAAACCGGCACGGAGCATTTCACCGCCACTTAGGGTCGACACAGGCCGCAAAGCAGAATCTGCGCGAAAAAGAAAACGCGCCAGCGCAGCGCGGCAATCATTGTCCGTGCTGTCCGGGTTGAGCCTTTTGAAGCTTTGCAAAACCGTGCCTTCAGTGTCCAGAAGGTTCACATTCTGATCCAGCATGGCAAACGGGCCTGACCTGTGAACTCTACCCGCTATTGGCCAAAGCTCACCGATAGCAAGACGAAGGAGTGTTGTTTTTCCAGAACCATTCGGTCCCGTAACTGCAACACGTTCCCCACCCTCAATAGTAAAGGAAAAGCGCTGAATTATCGGGGCTTGCTCATCTGGACCTCCCGTAACATTCTGAAAGGCTAGAACCGTCTTTCCTTGCGGCACCTTTGATGCGCCAATGTCGAATGAAACTGGTTTAATCTGCTCAATTTTGGATATTGCCGATTGCAGTTCCAGATCGGCCTTCTGGCGTTGCCGATCTGCCAGTTGCCTGTCGCGCCCAGTCGTTTTTTCTGCACGATCCTCGCGGGCGTCGAGAATAAGTTTGCTTAGACCAGCTTTGGCACGCGATCGCTTGCCTGCTGAATCTTTTCTGGCTTTTCGTTCTGCAACAATCCTCGCCTTGCGTGCAAGTTCGGCGAGGTTGCGTTGCGCGACCACAAGGTCATGATCAGCTACAGCTACTTCCTTGTCTTTTTGTTGCTTATATTCATCCCAATTTCCGCCGTAAGCCTTCAGCCCAAGGCTCGATAGTTCGACAATCCTATCCATCGTGCGCAACACCTGCCTGTCATGACTGACAACCAATGCGCTGCCTCTCCACTGGGCAAGAAAGTCCACCACCGCCTGTCGGCCATCACGATCAAGATTATTGGTCGGCTCATCAAGAAGAATGATGTCCGGTTTTTTCAGGATCAGCGCGGCGAGTGAAACCCGCGTTCTTTGCCCACCACTCAATGTCGAAAGATTCCGCATCGGATCACAACCTTGCAAACCCACCTGCTCCAATGCCTCCGCCAATCGCGATTCCAGAGTCCAATCCGCCTCTGCACTGTCCGCAAGAGTACCAGTGCCGCTGATCATTCGCTGTATCGTTTGATAAGCGCCAGCAGCGTCCAGCTCGTCGATAATTGTTCTGGTGTCCGAAGCTTGGATTGCCTGCCTCAAGACACCCAAAGAGCCAGCTTGGCTGATTGCACCGGATTGCATCGCATATTCGCCAGTGATGAGTTTCAGAAGCGTGGATTTACCTGCGCCGTTCCGGCCGACAAGACCGGTTCGCATGCGATCAAGACTAAGGTCGAGGGATTCGAAAAGTGTGCGGCCTTCAGCCGTGGTGTATGAAATATTTTGCAGAACGAGATGAGCTGACATACCAAACCGATAATTCCATTGCGGGTAAAGCGAATGAAGTTCCGGTTGTGATTTTCATTGTCGTAAGCTCCTGAGTGCACCCGTGAAATAGGCAATGAATTTTGCTAAATCAAGGCACGTCATATCGGCAGGTCGCAAATTCCTGTTATTGATCTGTTTGCTGGCGAGACGTATTCATCTCGGCTCGCTCTCGTGCCATGGCGGTGACCGCAGCCCGAAGTCCTGGATAACGTGACGCAAAAATATTGAAATCCCGGCGGTCCAATACGAGAAACTGGCAAAAATCGATAGCGACCACATCCGCTGTGCGACGGCCACCACTCAACAGCGCCATTTCACCAAAGAACGCCCCTGCATCCAGCGGAACATCGGCATTATCCAGCCGTACTTCGACGGCGCCGGAGACGATGAAATACATGCCATCGCCCCGATCACCTACGCGGATGACACGTTCGCCGGGAGCAGCTGATTTTGGTCTGAACAGAAGGAACAGTTCCTCGCGCGAAGTCTTGTCCAACTGGGAGAACAAGGGGAAAGTTTCTATGAGCTGTTTAAGCTTGTGCTCATGCTTCCTGTCGCGCTCTTCGCCTGCCGCTCTGATCGTCGCAAGTTCGCGTTCCAGCCGCTCATGCTTCGTTTTCCCATGCCGGTCACACCAGATTGGCCATTTGGCCAAGGCTGTCTTTTTCAGCTTTTCGGCGGAAGCAAAGATTATCGGATTCAAGGTTATCGAAAGGATCGCGCCAGCCAGAATAAGGTCCTGCCCCTCTTTGGGCAGCAACTTCAACGAAACGCCCAGACCAGCGAGAATGAACGAAAATTCGCCAATCTGCGCAAGTCCCGCTGCCACAGTCAGGCCCATGCCAACGGGATAACGCAAAGCCAGTACTATCCCGAATGCGATAATCGATTTTCCAAGAATAATGACCAGCAGCGCGCCTATCACTGCCAAGGGTTCGCGCACGAGAATGGATGGGTCAAAAAGCATTCCGACTGATATGAAAAACAGGACCGAAAAGGCATTTTGAAGCGGCAATGAATCTGCCGCGGCTCTGTGGCTGAGGTTGGACTCACTCATAACCACACCGGCAAAGAACGCACCCAAGGCGAACGAAACGCCAAAAACCTCGGCTGAACCAAACGCAATTCCCAGTGCGATGGCCAGAACCGATAGCGTAAATAGCTCACGTGATCCTGTACGGGCAATCAATGTCAGCAACCACGGAACAACCTTTGGCCCGAGATATGCCGCCATGACTGCGAACGCCGCAACCTTAAGAAGCGTAATGGTGAGATTCAACGCAAGTTGTGTTCCGCCAATGCCTGCACCCGTCTGCGCTCCGAGCACTTCTGCCAAGGCTGGAAGCAGGACCAGAGCCAATACCATGGCGAGATCTTCCACAATCAGCCAGCCAACGGCAACGCGGCCATTGGCACTGTTAACGAGATTGCGCTCTTCCAGTGCTTTGAGGAGTACTACTGTACTGGCCACCGAAAGGCTCAATCCGAAAACAACACCAGCTCCTATACCCCAGCCAAAGAGCGAGCTAAGGCCAATTCCCAGCAGACCTGCCAACAGGATTTGTACGATGGCCCCCGGAATGGCAATATTGCGAACAGCCAGAAGCTCTGATGCCGAGAAATGCAGCCCCACGCCGAACATGAGCAGAATAACGCCCATTTCAGAAAGTTGTGCTGCCAATCCGCTATCGGCAATGAAGCCGGGTGTGAACGGCCCCAGCATGATACCTGCGAAAAGATACCCAACAAGTGGAGGCAGCCATAGCCGGTCAGCCAGGTAGCCGCAGATTGCTGCGGCCACAAAACTTACGGCAACTGTTGAGATCAATGCGACTTCGCTATGCACATCAGGCCTTGGATTTGTATTTAGAAGTATGGGCGAAACGATAAAGCAGCTTGATAAACCCGCCAAAGGTTTCGATAAGAATGCTTACCACTAAATGCAACCAGAATCTGGCAGACTCATGCTAATGGGAGGTACGCGATCCCATATTTCTGTCTTCCGGAGATCCGGAGAGCAGATGGGTCAGCTCGTTGACACGGGTAATCTTACCATCTCCTATTGTAAAAATGGCAATCACCTTCACTTTGATTTTCTCACCGTTCGTTTTCGTTGCCTCTATAATATGAACGTCTGCAACGTTACCGCCATCGAACATCATCATTTCAAAAATGGCTTTGCCTGACGAGATGGACTTCTTGAGATCCTTTGCATGCGCAATGAATCCGTCATAATCCAGCGTTGTGCCGTCTACATCCTGCCTATAGTCGCGAGAGAAAAATTCACTCAGTTGTTCGGCAGGGACGTTAGGGTCGAGCATGCTTTTCAGTGCATTCTCTATCAGTCCTTGCATTGCGGCTTTCGATAGTCCTGGCATGTCTTGGTTCCTTTAAACTAGTTTCCCTCACTCTGTCATGATAGAAATCGGCGCCGCTACGCGATTCATGCCAATGAATACTGTTTTGAGGCCAATCTGATGAACGAGCCTGACTTTGCTTCTGAAGCGTCTATTTCGGCTGTGAGGACATTGCCTGACCGCATGCCAAATCTGAACCGGCATCACCATAGCCATGGCCAGTTACTGGGAACGGTATCAGGCCTGCTGTCGATCGGGGCGGACACTGGCAGATGGGTCGTTCCGGCAGTTCACGCGGTTTGGATTCCTCCCCGAACAGAACATCAGCTTCTTTCTCACGGCCCGTTTGAAGGCTGGAGTGTCTATGTACATGAAACATATTGTACCGATCTTCCGAACAGGCCACTCATTATAAGGGTAAGTGGCCTGTTAAAAGCAGCGGCAGAGCGTGCGACGTCATGGGAACAAACTATCCTGTCCCCTCGCGAAAAACGTGTAGCAGATGTCATTCTTGACGAAATCATAAATGCTCCAGAGGAGAAATTCAGTCTGGCAATGCCTGTCGATGAGAGACTGGTCCGTATCGCCAATGCGCTGATAAAAAATCCGGAGGATAATCGCCGGATGCAGGAATGGGCAGAGTGGGCAGCTATTGCCTCGCGAACTCTTTCAAGGCGATTTCACAAAGAAACAGGATATAGCTTTATGGAATGGCGGCAGCGGGCACGCCTTATGCGTGCCCTTGAAATGCTCTCAGAAAAGATACCGGTCACAACCATCGCTTTCGATCTTGGCTATGACAATGTCAGCGCGTTCATTTCAATGTTTCGCAAAACATTCGGCATCACTCCCGGACGCTACTTTAGATAGCGCTACTGCGGAGACCGCAGCAATGCCTGTGCCATGCAATGTATCCCGCCACCGGTTTTGGAAATCTCGCTCATATCGACCGCTGCAACCTCAAAACCTGTTGCTCTCAATTTTTCGATCAATGTCTTGCTTGAGGTGGGTGCGATAATCCGGTCCTTGCCAAGCGACATGAAATTGCAGCCTAGGTTCATCGTGTCCTGAAAAGGCACATCAATGATTTCATGGCCTTTGGACTTCAACCACTCGACGATGCCGGGCTCCGTACAGGCCAGGCATACAGCTGTAAGCTTTGGCGCGATGGGCACAACCATGAGGTCAATGTGGACATAGTATTCGTCTATAAAGGCCAGTCGCGTTTCCCAACCTTCTTTGCGGAACCATTCTTCTACCTGACGAGCACCTTCTTCCTGTGTTCTGGCACCACCACAGCCAATCAGAACACACCCTTCCTCGATGACATTAAAATCGCCGCCTTCGAAAGTACCGGCTGTTACCATATCGTAGATCGGAATCCCAAGCCGCTCATAGGTACGGATCGCCGCGTAATTCTCTCCCCGCCGCCACCAGTTCGCCATAGCGGTAATGATGGCGCCATACGGCGTCATAACACTGGAGTCGCGGGAATAAACCTGCATTGGCAGTTCCGGCTCGGGCTCGTGCCAATGGATGTTGACATTGAAATGTTCATAGGCTGCCACAAGCTCCTTATGCTGGGCCTGTGCAGTCTGAATATTACAGGGTGCTTCCCGCAAATGTTTGCGCGAAAGTGAGCTTGTTGCCATATGGCGCAAGAATGCTGGCGACCCGAGCAATACGTCCGTCAGCGGATCAGTCTCATTACGAAATCCCCAATTGGCAAGCGGTTTGGTCGCGCCATTTGGATTACGCCGTTTCAGCGTAAATGCATCGCTATCAAAACCATTCTCATGACGGGTCATTGTTCTCTCCTCATTATACAGCGTTCGGTATCCACCATTCGGTGCCACGCGCTGTTGTTATGTATTCCGGCCAACGGAAATGGATCGGTGGCTCATAATCGCAAAGCGGCGCAATCCATTGGGATCCTCCCACGCCACCACCGGTCCGTTCAATAAACTCGTCCTTTGCCGTGCGCCGGGCGCTTTCATCTTCCAGCAATCGTAAGGCTGTCAGCGCAACTGTTTTTGCAGCGCAGCTGATCATCGGATCGATCGTCTCGGATATCCCGCCAAGCGCATTCATTACCCAACCCGGATAAGCTGCGCCCTTCGGCGCTTTCAACGCAGGGCGCGCCACGTAAAACCGCACTGTCGGCGCGTGCCATGTCATGTCGGTATAATCATCGGAAGTGGAATTGATCTGCGATGGTGGCAAATCACGACGCAATATCGCCTCTGCCTCCTGTGGCGAAATCAACCGCTCGCATTCATCGAGAAACGGTTCTGCCATGGCCGCCATACCGGCATTGACTTGTATCTCACGCGCAATTGCTTTTGCAGACTCTTCCCAATGCGGGGCACCAACAATGTTGAGCGCATCCCAAGTAATCCCGGCCATGGCGTGGTTTGCAAGCCCCGGCCTTGATTTACAAACCCAATGCCGCTCCACCCTGCAACCAGTCATCGCAGCAGCATGTTCAGCATTGCGGTCCAACGCAGCGGTAACCTGCTCAGCCATTGGTATGGTGGGCACGCGCATCATGTACTGGATTTCTGCAAGTCCAGCGGGCAGATTATCAGCGGTAGCTTGGCCAGCCGTTAGAATTGCCTCACTAATAGACCAACCTCCCTGATGCGGCAGCATGGAGTCACGCAAGGCTTTTGACGCCATATACATCATCATTAGCGCGTCATTTGCGCCGGGTGCACGGATAGCAGAATGTGACTGCGGAATGGGAGCGCCATCGCTCAAACCCCAAAGTTCCGGCTGATCACAGATGAAGCGGTAGATCATCGAATAAGCAGCACCGCAATGCGTGTCCCATCGCACCGTGTTGCAAAGCGGCAGCATGTAGAATGGATGGAATGAAATCATTCCATCCAACCCGTCATAATAGCCTTTGGCAGCATGAATGGGTTTGGAACCACGCACCTTCTCGGCAGGTTCACCGGTAAAACGCAGCGTCCCTGCTATGCCGTGTTTTTCCATCGCTGCCTTGGTAGCCAGCAATCCGCCCAGCGATGATATTCCAAGACCGGAATGAGGGTCAGTGTGACCACCAGCATGTTCATTGAGACCTACTCGTGGCTGTTTGCAAGTGACGGCGGCCTGACAATTGCCCGGTACGGCATCATATTCCGCATACATGCCAATTGTCGGTGATTTTCCCGTCATCCCGACTTTATTGGTCCAATGCGCGCAAAAGGCGGTGGGCATTCCTGCGGAGCCAACCTCTACGTCAAATCCCTCTTGCCGCAAGCGCCGGACATACCAGTCCGAGGATTGATATTCCCGCCAGGCAGTTTCACCGAAATCGAAGATTGTTCGTGCAGATACTGAAAGATCGGCTTTGTGTCCGTCAATGAAACTGAGTGCTGATGCGTATGATGCCGTAGCCACGATTATCTCCCGCCGGCCGCCAGATAATCATCTGGAAGGTGAGAGAAAAAGTGATATGTTTTCTCAAAACGTGCAAATTCTATTCACCTCAGATTGAAGGTTACGCATGCGGATACCCTCTACTCAGGCACTGCGGGCGCTGGAGAGCTTCGCAAGACATGGCAGTGTTTGGCGCTCTGCAGAAGAATTGCATTTAACGCGTAGCGCGGTCAGTCACCAGTTGCGCTTACTGGAACGCGATCTGGGCTTTGAACTGCTGCAACGAGATGGCAAAGGCGTCATCCTGACACCACGCGGACGCAAATATGCCAATGATGTCCGTAAGGCACTCATTGTCATTGACGATGCTGGTGGGCGTCACAGTCCCGCCAGCACTGGCGGAACCTTGACCATTAGCTGCACATCCGGCTTCGCGTCGCTTTGGCTTTGCACCCATATTGCGGAGTTTCAGGAAAAGTATCCTGATATCTCGCTGCGCATAGTGACACCACGGAAACTCGATGACGTTACCGCACCGGGAATTGACCTGTTTATTGCTTTTGGTGATGGCAACTGGCCAAATAGAGCGGTGGATCTGCTTTGCGAGATCGAATTCACCCCACTGTGCAGTCCTGTTCTTCTCAACAAACTGGGCGGACTGGCCGAGCCCAAGGATATATTGCGTGCACCTCTGCTGCACTTGGTCGATTTCGAAGATTGGACGCTCTGGCTGGCCTTGGCAAATGTTGACAATCCCGATTCCGAACGGGGAATCATATTCTCGGACATGAATCTGGTGTTCTCTGCAGCCATCACCGCGCAGGGTATCGCCATGGGCGACAAACTCACCTGCAGAAAGGCAATGCGAGGCGGTCAGCTTATCCAGCCATTTGACCTCGCTATCAAATCACCAAAGTCATATTTTCTAGTAACCGACTATGCCAGAATAGATCATCCGGCACAGCTTGCGTTCACCGAGTGGTTGAAATCGCGTCTGTCACAAACCCGTAATGCTTGAATACGCACATCCGACTGAAATTTGAGATGGCGTGAATTTCATTCACGTGTCAGGGTAATATAATTCAATTGTCGTAATCGCAGATTGTGCCTAGGCTTCGTTTTAAAAGCAGGGGAAAGAGGTCAATCAATGCCTCAAGGCATGCAACTGGGCGACACGAAAGCCGCCGAGATAAAGGCTATATCCATTGGCAAGTCATTTGGCGCATTTCATGCGCTCAAAGATCTTTCGCTTGATATCAAGCGAGGTGAATTTTTAACCCTTCTGGGACCCTCAGGGTCCGGCAAAACCACGTTTCTCATGATCCTGGCCGGTTTCCTTGCTCCAACATCAGGCAAGCTGGTGATGGACGGCAAAGACATTACCAGCGTGCCGGCAGAAGATCGTTCCTATGGGATGGTGTTTCAGGGATATGCCCTCTTCCCGCATCTGACTGTGGAGCAGAACATTGCTTTTCCTCTCAAGGTACGCCGCCGTTCTGCTGCGGATATCAAACGCAGGGTCGGCGAAATGGTTGAACGGGTCGGACTCGTTGGCCATGAGAAAAAACTGCCGGCAAAGCTTTCCGGCGGCCAGCAGCAGCGTGTCGCTCTTGCCCGCGCCTTGGCATTCGAACCCTCAGTATTGCTGCTGGATGAACCCTTTTCAGCTCTGGACAAAAATCTTCGCGAAATGATGCAGGAAGAAGCCAAAAGACTGCATCAAGAAACCGGCACGACGTTCGTTTTCGTCACACACGATCAATCCGAAGCGCTTGCCCTGTCTTCCCGCGTAGCCATCTTCAATCATGGCGAGCTGCTGCAGGTTGGCAAACCGCAAGAAGTCTATGAACGGCCAACAAACCGCTTTGTCGCCGAGTTCCTCGGTGAGATCAATCTTCTGCCATTGGATACTGTCCAACTCGACGGCGAGCGCGCATCCGGCAGGTTTGAAGAACAGACGATCGTTGTTAACAAATCGGCAATACTCGCAGGTAGAGCCGCAGTAGCGGCGGTGCGTCCTGAACACATGGTAATCACTACTGATGGTCGTGACGCAAATTGCAATGCCATTACCTGCCGCGTCGAAGGTGCTACCTATCTGGGCGCTTCGACCAAATATCATTTGCGAACACGTATGGGCACAAGTCTGGCAGTTTCAATGCCAACAGCGACAACACAGCCGATGCCGCCTGACACGGATGTGTGGGTGTCGTGGCCAGTCCACCAAGGCTTTTTGCTGCCGAATGGGAGTTAGGCTGCATTCAGGAATGTGACAACGACAATCCAGAGGGAAACAAAAATGGATAACGCATTTCAAAAAGACTGCCTCGAAATACTCGCCAGCAAGGTCGAGAGCGGCGAAATAAGCCGCAGGCGATTTACACAGATGGCCGCTATTTTTCTGGCTGGTGCCCCTGCCCTTCTTCGCTCCACCGGCTCCTATGCGCAAGCAAAAGAACTGGTTCTGGTCAACTGGGGCGGTGATGCCATGACGGCCTATGACAAGGCTTATGGGCAGCCCTTTACCAAGGAAAGTGGTGTCACCGTCAAGATGGACGGGTCAGGCCCAACGGAAGGCGCGATAACTGCCCAGTTCAAGAGCGGTAAACCCAGCTGGGACCTGCTTGACGTTGATCCGTTCTCCGGCATTTCACTCGGCAAACAAGGCATGCTCGAACCAATCGATTATTCCATCGTTGACAGGAACAAGATGCGTCCGGGTTTTGGCTGGGATACGGCAGCATCAACTTATTTCTTTTCGTACATCATTGCCTATGACTCTTCGAAATTCGGCGATCAGGTGCCGACGGGCATGGCTGATTTCTTTGACGTGAAGAAGTTTCCCGGCAAACGCTCCATGTACAAATGGGGCGCTGCCATGTGGGAAGCGGCCTTGATGGGTGATGGTGTCGCTCCTGAAAAACTTTATCCGCTCGATCTCAAGCGCGCTCACGACAAGATTGCGGCATTTAAAGAGAACGTCGTGGCCTATTGGGGCGGGGGTGCTGAAAGCCAGTCAGTCCTCATCGACGGTGAAGCATCCATGGCACTGATCTGGTCAACACGCGCGCAATTGATCGAACAGGACTCGGGCGGCACAATCAAGTTTGTTTGGGATCAGGGCCTGATCTCCCCCGGCGCCCTTGCGATTATGAAAAACAATCCGGGCGGCAAGGACAATGCGATGAAGTTTATCGCCAGCGCCCAGACACCCGAGCGCCAACTTGAAATGTTCAATCTGCTGGGTCAAGGCCCGGCGAATCCGGCAACCGATGCACTGATACCAGACGACAAGAAGCGCATAAATTGCGTGGATCCAGCGAACATGGCGAAGCAGGTTCCGCTTGATATGGAATGGTATGCCGAGAACTACGGCAAGGCGTTCGACGAATATACGAAAGTCATATCGGCATAAGTGATATAGCGCGAGGTTCCCCGTGACCTCGCGCTAATTTGCAGTTCGCAACAAGGCATGGTGAATGAGCAAGTCGGCAACCTCTAGAAAGATCCTGTTGTTAGCGCCTCTGCTCCTGTTTTTGGGGCTTGCCTATGTCGTGCCTTTTCTTGGCGTGGTCCGCTGGAGTTTCACTTTGCCGGAAACCGGACTTGGTCAGTATGTAGCCGTATTTACCGATCCGCTTGTACAATCCGTTTTCATCCGCACTCTGCGCATTTGCCTGATTGTCACTGCTACATCGCTGATTACAGCCTATGCCATCGCCTACGTCTGGGTGCGCGGTAATTCGCTGCAACGCGCACTCGCAGAGTTTTGTATTCTCGTTCCCTTCTGGATTTCTGTTCTCACCCGTGCTTTCGGTTGGCTGGCAATGTTGTCCAATCGCGGCCTGATCAATACCTGGTTACAATCGGCAGGTATTATCAGTGAGCCACTGGCTTTGGCGCGCAATGAATTTGGCGTTATTATAGGCATGACGCATTTCCTCATTCCCTTTGCGGTATTTCCTATCGCCTCTGCCATGCGAAGCATTGATGAGCGTGTTCTGCTGGCGGCGCGCGGCATGGGTTCGTCAAGAACAAGAACATTCTGGACGGTCTTTGTGCCGCTGACCTATGGCGGGCTGATCGGAGCTGCGCTCATCGTCTTCGTATTCGCACTCGGTTTTTTCGTAACGCCTGCAATCCTCGGTGGCGGGCGCAGCGTCATGGTGGCGGAACTGGTTTATCTCCGAATATTCCAGAGCCCGGATTGGGGTCTTGGTGCCGCAATCAGTGTTGTCCTCGTTCTCTTCATCGGAATTTTACTGGCATTGCTTCGCCGTTTCATCAAACCCGCACATATGGTGGGCTAAAGCGATGCAATCATCCCGCCCCGGCCCCATATTACTGATCCTGGCAACCGCCGTTGCGATCTTTCTGCTTATGCCGCTCATTGCCGTTATACCGGTATCATTTACCCCCGCCCGTTTTCTTTCAATGCCTTCGGGTGCCTTGTCGCTTCGTCATTATCAGGCGCTTCTCGACAATCCGGCATGGATGCAAAGCATTTTGCTCAGCCTGCGTATCGGCATCCTCTCCAGTGCTGTTGCAACCGCACTGGCGACGATGTTCGGACTTGGGATCTGGATGTTTCAGCCGCGCTTCTCAGCTCTGCTTATCGGCTTTGTATTGTTGCCGCTGATCGTTCCTCCAGTTGTATCGGCGATGACGCTCTATTTCCTCATGACCGCCCTTTCGAGCTTTAACAACTGGATCGGATATGACACCTGGCTGGGTGTAGCGCTCGCCCATGCCGTGATGACAACGCCATTTGCAGTTGTGCTTATTCTCGTTGCACTGTTTCAGGTCGACCGGCGTATAGACCTTGCAGCACGTGGTCTCGGAGCCAACCTCACAACCCGAGCCTTTAAAGTCATCATTCCCAACATCAAATTTGGCATTGCTACGGCCGCACTTCTTTCATTTGTGCTTTCCTGGGAGGAGATCGGCGTTACCCTGTTCATTACCAGCGTCAACGCCATCACCCTCCCCCGGCTTATGTGGATGGGACTTCGAGATAATATTGATCCGGCAATTGCCGCGATCTCGGTTCTTCTGATTCTTGTCACTGCAATCATACTTGCCCTGAGAATCTTCATTGACCGCCGCAAAGCGACGGATCCTCAATGATCGAAGAGAGCATTCTTGCTGAACTCCAACTAATCGTCGGCACGGGGGGTATAAGGGTTGGAGATGCCCTTGGCGTAATACATCCGGGTTCAGACGAGCGTAATCTTGATGCCGGATTGATGGTTGCCCCACGATCCACGGCAGAAGTCGCCGCTGTACTGCGATTGTGTAACGAGCATAAAATACCGGTTGTCACCCATGGTGGAAGGACAGGGCTTGTTGGTGGTGGGATATCTGCAAGCGGGCAAATTATCCTCTCCCTCTCCTTGATGAACAGTATCGAAGCGCTGTCTGCATCTGCTGGCACGGCCATCGTGCAGGGCGGTGTTACACTGCATGCGCTACAGGAGGCAGCGGCACATCACAGGCTTTCTACAGGCATCGACATTGCTTCCCGCGGCAGCGCCACAATTGGTGGAATGATCTCAACAAATGCCGGAGGCATGGAAGCTTTCCGCCATGGTATCATGCGTCAGCGTGTGCTTGGTCTCGAAGTGGTACTGTCTGATGGGCGTATCATGAGTGACATGGCACAAGTATCGAAATCCAATGAAGGATATGACCTGAAGCAACTATTCATCGGTGCTGAAGGAACGCTTGGTGTTATAACGCGAGCAGTTTTGAAGCTGGCTCCACCGGACGGATTTACAGCCACGGCCCTTGTTGCCTGTCCATCTGCAACAGCCGCTATTGCGCTCTTCCACCGTTTGCAGGCCAGTCACAATCTACATTTGCTACGCGCAGAGTTCATGGCAAATGAATACTTCATGGTAGCGGTAGACAATCTCGGGCCTGCGACGCTCACTGCCATCACGAAAGCCCCAATTTACCTTATCATTGAGACTGATGCAGCCGAACAGTCAGCGGCGCAATCCATATTGGAAAGCGCCTTGGCGAAAGCCATTGACGAAGGTTTAGTGCTTGATGCCATTCTTGCGCAGAGTGAAAAAGAGCGTCGAGAGATATGGAATATTCGCGAGGACAGCAGCGTGATTGATCGGGCCTACCCGCAGGGACACTGGTTCGACATTTCCGTGCCTCTCCAGCATTTGGAGCACTGGTTGAAACAATTCGATGAGGGGATCACAGCTCTAGGTCCGGATGTATACGGTTTTGCTTTTGGCCACCTCGGCGACGGCAACCTGCATGTTGGTGTTGCCGGAATACCTGACAAGCAGGCGGTTAAATCTCTGATTTACTCAGGTCTGCGCGAATTTGGCGGATCATTTTCTGCCGAACACGGAATTGGATTGGACAAGAAGGCTGAACTTGAAACACTCGTTGATCCGGTCAAGCTGAATTTGATGCGTTCAATCAAATCCCTGCTTGACCCGAACGGAATTATGAATCCCGGCAAAGTTGTGTAACCTACTTTAGAAACTCAGCCCTGTGCGGCGTGAACGAATCGATCAACCGCCCTTTTTCGAGAGCCTTCACCCCATGCACCAAATTGCCTGGGACGATAAAGCTTCCACCCTGCTCAAGTATTTTGGACACCCCATCAATCGTCACTTCGAACCGGCCTTCGGCTACATAGCTGCCTTGAACATGCGGGTGCGAATGCAGGCTTCCTACAGCATTCTTTTCGAACAGCACCTCGACCAACATCAACTCATCGAGATAGGCTATGATCCGTCGCTTCACACCCGGCTCGGTATTTTCCCAGATGCTATCTTCCGCCGCTACAAAATACCCGCTTCCGATTGCATGGCTCATTTCAGATCATCCATGGTAACGGGATCGACATCTGTGTAGTCGACATTGTCGCCGGCCATCGCCCAGATAAATGCATAGTTGGACGTTCCAGATCCCGAATGGATTGACCAGCCCGGTGACAGCACAGCTTCTTCATTGCGCATCACGATATGCCGTGTTTCGTCCGGCTCTCCCATGAAATGGAATACCCGCGCTGTCTCAGGAAGGTCGAAATAGAGATAGGCTTCCATGCGGCGGTCATGCACGTGACACGGCATTGTGTTCCATACCGAACCTTGCGCAAGTTGGGTCATGCCCACAACGAGCTGGCAGGTTTTAACACCATCCGCGTGGATGAACTGAAAGATCGACCGTTCGTTCGATGTTGCCTGACTGCCAAGATCAACGCGCTTGGCATCTCCGATGCGAATGTGCCGGGTTGGATAGGTATGGTGAGCAGGTGCGCTCAACAGATAGAATTTTGCAGGTTTATCACCATTCGACGATGTGAATGTTACCGCCTCAACCCCCATTCCAACATAAAGCATGTCGCGTTCGGCCAGCTCGTAAGGTTGGCCACCTGCAATCACAATGCCTTTTTCGCCTACATTGACGATAATAAGCTCACGGCGATCAAGAAAATTCTTCGTACCCGTCGGCTTTATCGCTTCAAGCTTAAGCTCACCATCAAAAGGCGTCGCGCCCCCCACGATCATGCGGTCATAGTGTGTATAGGTGAGATTGATCTTGCCCGGCTCGAACAGATTACCAATGTGAAAATTGTGCCGCAGTTCATCCGTCCCCATTGCGGAAGCTGCTACCGGATCGATGGCGTAACGTGAGCTGTACTCGGTATGATCTTGGGTCATTGTATCCTGAAACTATCTCTCATTCGTCTATGGCTCCTTTATGGAACCGGCTTCATAAAAACCGTGGCGCGCCTGAATTCGTCCAAGGTAACGCCTCTGGCTGGCAGTGAGGTGGGCGCGCATGGCTACGCGAGCCGCTTCGGCGTCCCCTGCAGAAATCGCGTTGAGGATTGCCAGATGTTCGCGCTGTAACCCGCGTTGATATTCCTCCGATTGCGCTACCTCTGTTGACCATGGTGAAGTGACATCACACGGGATCGCACGCCGCCCGAGAACATCGAGCATTTCGACATAAAAGGGATTGTTGGTGGCGCTGGCTATTGCGCGATGGAAGGCAAGATCAGCCGGCCCGGTGGGTTGGTCCTTCAACAGCAGCATGTCGAACTCAAAAAAAGCTTCCTGAATTTCTGCTTCCTGCGCTGCATTGTGACGGATGGCAGCCAAGCCGGCAGATTCGATTTCAATCGCAAGCCGCACCTCAAGCACGTTCAGTGCAATCGAATTCTTGGTTCCCATCTCGGAAGTAAGAGCGCTAAACGCCGTGGAAAGTTGTTCGATGACGAAAACGCCTGCACCCTGCCGCGGTTCGACCAGCCCTGCAGCGGCGAGTTGAGCCAAAGCCTCGCGGATAACAGTACGACTAACGCCGAAGGTCTCGGTTAACTGCCCTTCCGTGGGCAGCTTCTGGCCAGGCTGAATCAGCCCCGCCTGCAGCTGCTCGCGAATTGCCGCAACAACCGTTTCGGAAAGCTTGGGCTTTCTCTCAACCTTCAGATCAGTCACAATGTCCATATTGATGCCGCCTCTATTTGAAGACGCTCGGAAGCCAGAGCGAGATCGCCGGAATATAGGTGACAAGCCCAAGAACCACAATTCCAGCACCGTAGAACGGCCATATGGAGCGCATTGCTTCCCACACAGTTATCTTGCCTACGGCACAGGCCACGAATTGCACGGTCCCTACGGGCGGTGTGTTCAAGCCAATACCCAGATTGAGGATCAGGATGACGCCGAAATGGACAGGATCGACGCCATAATGCGTCGCCATTGGCAGGAAAATCGGCGTGCAGATAATGATCATCGGCCCCATATCCATGAATGTGCCCAAAAGGAGCATAAGGACATTGAGCAACAGGAGCACCACCAGCGGATCTGTCGAAATGGCATTCATCCCGGCGATAAGCGCTAACGGGACTTTCAGATAGGCCATCAGCCAGCTGAACGAGGCGGCAGTTCCTATGATCAGCAGCACCATGGCAGTCGTGCGTACTGCACCCATGGTTGCATGGACAAAATCATCCCACTTCATGGACTTATAGCCGAAAACCGTGACCAGCAGAGCGTATACGACTGCGATACAGGAGCTTTCCGTAGCCGTGAAAATACCCGAGCGAACACCGCCGAATATAATGCCTATAAGCAGCAATCCCGGTATGGCAATGACTGCCAGACGGCCCGCCCGTGCAAAACCCTGAAACCGCTCAATGGGATATCCGCGTTTACGCGCCACAAAATACGCCGTTACCATCAAGGATGCGGCCAGCAGAAGACCGGGCATGATACCCGCTGTAAACAGATCAGCGATGGAAATCTTACCACCACCAGCAATGGAATAGATGATCATGTTCTGTGACGGCGGCAAAAGCAGGGCTATCAAAGCCGCCATGGACGTTACATTGACGGCATAATCTGCACCGTAACCCCGTGCCTTCATTTGCGGGATCATCAATCCGCCAACAGCTGCGGCTTCAGCGACCGCAGATCCGGAGATGCCGCCAAACATGGTGGCTGCGATTATGTTGACCTGCCCCAGACCGCCACGCAGATGCCCGACGAGGGAACCGGCGAAGGAAACAATCCGCTGTGCAATCCCGCCGCGGACCATCAGATCACCGGCATAGATGAAAAACGGTATCGCCATCAGGGAAAAGGCACTCATGCCGGAGTTCAGCCGCTGGAATACAACCAAGGGCGGGAGGCCAAGATAGAGAACTGTTGCAAAGCTTGCAGCACCCAGACAAAACGCTATCGGTGTTCCGATGAACATCAGAAGGGTGAAAACACCAAATAATATCCATAGATCCATGGTTAGGCCTCCTGAACGCTTGGCATGTCAGGTACGTCTTCAAGGTTGATTTCCTTGTCGACACTGACACCGGCAAAACGCAGGATTATGCGCTCCAGCGCAAACAGGCTGATCAGCAGACCACCTGCAACCAGTGGCAGATAGTCGAAGCCACCCGGTAATCCTAGAGAGGGAATTGTCGAGTTCCAGGTAAGGGCAACCAGCTTGCAGCCGTACCAGACCATTCCCAGTGCGAATCCCAATACGATCACATCTGAAATCGTCCGCAGGGCCGCTTTGCTGCCCTTAGGCAGTATGTAGAGGAGCACATCAAAACCCATATGGAAGTTTTCACGCACGCCAATGGCTGAACCAAGAAAGATGAACCAGCTCATCACCATAATGGCACTGGTTTCTGTCCAGCTTGGCGATGAGTTGAGTACGAATCGCGAGAACACCTGATAGACCACCAGCGCCGTCATGAGGACAAGGCCAAACCCCGCAAGGTAGAGCGCATAATGATTTACCTTTGTAAGAACCGCACTCCAGCGCAGCAAGCGCTCGCGGCTTTTGGAAAGTGGCTGTCCGCCTTTCCTCGAATTGATGTCGGCCATCGCCCTATCCCCATCCCGGCTCATCGTCTGTCTAGTGGCATGGAGCGCCAAATGACCTCCATGCCATCAGGCCCCTTATTCTGTTGCCTGAATGCGCGCTGCCACGTCTTTCAACTCAGGTGTCGACAGGTACTTCTCATGAACAGGTTTCATTGCATCGATAAGCGGCTTCTTGTCGATTTCGTTGATCTTCACACCTGCCGCCTCAACAATTTCACGCGACTTCTTTTCGCGGGCATCCCACAGCTCGCGCATCTTGACGACGCTATCCTTCGCAGCCTGCCGGAAAATCGCCTGATCTTCCGGTGTAAGCTTGTCCCAACTCGATTTTGACATGACGAGAACTTCAGGAACGATCTGGTGCTGGTCGAGTGTGTAGAACTTGGCAACTTCGAAGTGCTTGGCCGATTCGAAGCTTGGCCAGTTGTTCTCCGCCCCATCAATGACGCCTGTCTCCAGTGCCGAGTAAACCTCGCCATAAGCCATCGGCGTGGCATTCGCTCCCAGCGCATTCACCATGTCCACGAAGACATCCGACTGGATGACACGGAACTTCATACCTTTCAGATCCTCAAGGGAGGTGATGGGTTTCTTGGTATTGTAGAACGAACGGGCACCTGAATCGTAAAACGCCAGACCGACGAGATTATGTGCCTCGAATGCTTTCAGGATTTCCTCACCAACCGGTCCATCCATCGTATGGCGCATATGGTCAGTCGAGCGGAAAATATAAGGAAGCGATGGCACCTGAGTAACCGGAACAATCCCGTTGAAAGGTCCCATAGAAACGCGGTTGAAATCGATTACACCGGCTTGTGTCTGTTCGATTGTATCCTTTTCTTCGCCAAGCTGCGCCGAATGATAAACCTCCACGCCATAACGCCCGGCAGTGCGTTCCTTGATAAGCTCGCCCATATATTTGACGGCTTCAACAGTTGGATACCCGTCCGGATGTGTATCAGCCGATCGCAATTGCGTCTCGGCGCTTGCAGCTCCAACGAGCAGCGATCCAATCACAAATGTTAAGGTTGTCAGTCTGGAAATATACATGTCGTGTCCTCCCCTTTTTTGATCCACGGGCATATGCCCGTCAGCATAAATTCGACTGGCAACGGGGTGGCCTAACTCTCCTCCCGAAGATACTCCCGCCCCGATAGCGCTCTGCGCTGCCAGCTCTCCCACAGCCAATATCGATATGGATCGCAATAAATAATGTCAATATACAAATTATTGTTTATTGTATGATGAATTTTTCACAGACATGACTAGACGTTGTGACTTGAAAAAAGGTTGAACGAAAATCAAAAAATATCGGCCAGAGCTTGCTCTGGCCGATATCAAGTAAACTGCAGTTATGCTCAGAAGCGTTTTGCGACCCTCAGTCCAAATGCATGGTTCTGATCGTCGGCTCCGACCGCGGTTCTGTAATCAAAGTTGGCAGACCAGTCGGAATTGAGCGCAGCATCCAGCGATGCACCAAATGTAACATAGTCATCACCGCTGCTTTCGGTTTCGACGTCGTAAGGCAAGCCACCGAAGTCGGCATAGCCAAGCTTGACCCTGCTCGAACCTTCGAAGTCATGGGTGTATTCTGCCCGCAGGCCCGGCTTGAGCACCCCCCAATCCATGGGCATGGTGTATTCGAAGCGGATACCAAGAATACCGGAGAGGGTATCAACAGTTTGCTCGCCATATTCCAGGGCAAGGCCATTGCCTCCCCGCTCGGTAAAGCCTTCGAGCCATGAACGGGAGAAGTCAAATCGCCCGTATGGAGATACAAGCCATGCTTCATTCCTGTGTTCATAGCTTGCAGTCAGCGAGCCAAATATCTGCGTGCCATCACGATCGCCCGAAGCAAACTCGCCGGTTGATGTAATGTAGCGCTCACTGTTGAAGTCCAGCCAGCTTCCGCCGATGAGACCATCAATGAATACCGACTTGACCGGAGAATAGCTGCCGTAAACTGCAGCACTGTAGGCATTGGCCCGGCTTTCTGTTCCGTTTTCACCTATATCAGTCGCATCGCGGCCATATCCGAAACCGAAGCCTGCCACGAACTGTTTGGAGAAACGGTAATCCATACCAGCGCTGACACCCACTGTCGTATAGTCAAGATTCAGGCCATCATTGTCGCGTTCGCCAAAATTGACAAACCCGCCGGTCCACACTGCAAGGCGGCCCATATTCATGTCGGGTGCGGGCTGCGTGGCTTTTTTGTTCTTTCTTTCCTCTTCAGCGAATGAGTGTGCTGCAAAGTCTGGCACACCATTGGATGATTGATCCATATATTTCGAGTTTGGATCGTTGCGGAGAACATTGTCGAATGGCTCGTCAATGTTGTCAGGTTCATCCTGCTCGGTAAATCCAAGCCGGACTGCCATGCTGTTGCTGCGGCGATCTCCCTCATCGTGCAGTTGCTCAAGCCTGGAATTGAAGTTCCTGATCTGGTTGGTCGCAAACCGCTTGGCGCTGTCTGCCTGCGCCGTGAGCAATCCGATTACCTCGGGATCTTTCGACGGATCGGGGCGGGCTATGACAACGAAAGTTATCGTTGCCGGGCTGGATGTGCCATAAGCATTTGCCAGCGTGTATTTTGCTTCCAGCGAACCGCCAAATGCGACCTTGGAAGCGTATACCATCTCATAACGATTTCCGTTCTTTTCGATGGTCACACTTCCCGCTTCAGGGTCCGACAGGCTGACAAGCCGGGCAGCGGAGAATGGGCCGCCGGTTGAGCCCTCTGTCAAATCGACACGAGCCGTCTGACCGGCGATAACCTCTACCGATCTTGATGCAGCGACCGGAGCAGGAGGAAGCCGTTCAGCAACAACCTCATAGGTCTTGGATGTGGAGCCGTCCTGCGCGGTGACAATGACGGCAATACGCGTCTCCCCAACAGCCAGTTTGATGGCTTGGCTTGACGAACCTGACGTTACGCTACGCCCCTGCACGGTTATCGCGGAGTTGATGTCCCGCGATGTTGGAACAAGCGAGATTGTCTCTTGAGTGTTGGGCAGTTTCAAACGGTAGCTTCCCACCGCTGGCGAGAATGCAGGCTGAAGCGTTCCGGTACTTGGAGAAAGACCTGTAAGTTCGGCAATAATGGCTGGTCCTGCCACTG
The DNA here is from genome assembly GCF_000282595.1 of Phyllobacterium sp. YR531. Lineage (GTDB taxonomy): Bacteria > Pseudomonadota > Alphaproteobacteria > Rhizobiales > Rhizobiaceae > Phyllobacterium. The sequence continues at coordinate 12,408 of NZ_AKIZ01000017.1, read as the reverse complement.
TGAAAGTCACATTGGCGGTAGCAACACCCCCAACGCCGGTAACCTTGTAGGTTGCGCTGTCAGCACCGCTGAAACCGGTGTTCGGCGTATAAGTTGAACTGCCGGTTGTTCCCACAACCATTGTACCATTGGCTGGAGCTGTTTGAAGCTCGAAGGTCAAAGGTCCAGCGCCTGTCGCCGTGAGCGTGAAACTCCTGGGCTGGTTGAATTGAACGGAGACCGCCAATGGCTGCGCGACAGGTGGAGCAGCCGTCACCGTAACTGTCACAGTTGCCGGAGCGGAAGTGCCTGATGCGTTTGAAGCCGTATAGGCAAAGGTTGCAACCCCGGTGAACCCGGCCGCCGGCTGATATGTGATCGTCGTCCCGCTAGCGACTGCTGTTCCCGATGTCGGCGCTGTAGAGATTGCGACGGAAGTCGCTGTCCCTCCCGTTATGTTAAGACCTATCGGAGTTGGACCACTTTGATAGCCCACCGTAGCGGTAGCAGGGTTTGCCACAGGCACAGTATCCACTGTGGTGATGCTATAGGCCCGGCTGATCGTGTAGGGACCGGGTGTGGGGCTCGCATCCGTTGCAGTAACTGTAAAGTTTGTGCTCTCAACGGCAGTTGGGGTACCAGTGACTGCGCCTGCTGCCGAAAGCGTTAGTCCCGCCGGCAGGGCTCCTGCCGTAATGGCATAGCTGTAAGGCGCAGTACCACCACTGGCCGGATTCAACGATGCCGAATAGGCTGTCCCGACGGTACCCGAAGCGAAAACGGTGGCCGGCAAAACAAGTGTAGGAGCATCTATGACAAGTGCGTAGGCGCGACTTGCCGTATACGGCCCCGGCGTCGGACTGTTATCCGTAGCCGTGACTGTGAAGTTGGCATTTACCTGCGTCGTAGGCGTGCCGCTGATCGTGCCATCCGATGCCAATGCCAGCCCTGCCGGTAGTGCACCAGCAGTCACCGCATAGGTATATGGGCCTGTGCCGCCAGTCGCACCGTTGAGAGTTGCTGTGTAGGCGGTTGTAACCGTGCCATTGGCAAGCACTGTTGCTGGCAGTGTTATTGTCGGCGCATCAATGATGAGTGTGTATGCACGGCTTGCGGTATAGGGTCCGGGCGTCGGACTGTTATCCGTCGCGGTTACAATGAAATTGGCATTTACCTGCGTCGTCGGTGTGCCGCTGATCGTACCATCTGAAGCAAGAACCAGTCCTGCAGGCAAAGCTCCGCCGGTGACGGCATAAGTATATGGTGCAGTTCCTCCAGTCGCGGGATTCAACGTTGCAGTGTAGGCGGTTGCAACCGTGCCATTGGAAAGTGTCGTTGCAGGCAGTGAAAGCGTTGGAGCATCGATGATCAGCGAATAACCACGAACAGCAGTATATGGGCCTGGTCCAGGACTGTTGTCTGTTACTGTCACTGCAAAATTGGCATTTACCTGCGTTGTGGGCGTACCGCTAATCGTACCATCCGATGCCAGTGTCAATCCTGCCGGTAGTGCACCAGCTGTCACCGCATAAGTATAGGGTGCGGTGCCTCCGCTCGCGGCATTCAACGTTGCAGTGTAGGCGGTTGCAACCGTGCCATTGGAAAGTGTCGTTGCAGGCAGGTTTATTGTCGGCGCATTGATTGCCAGAGTGTAAGACCGGGTTCCGGTAAAGGGTCCGCCACCGCCGCTGCTGTCTGTGGCAGAAATGCTGAAGTTCGCGTTGACTTCGCCCGTTGGTGTCCCGCTGAGCACGCCTGTTGAGGTATTCAAAGTTATCCCGGCAGGAAGTGCTCCTGCAGAAACCGCAAAGGAATAAGGCGCAATGCCGCCCGTTGCAGATACCGTCTGGCTATAGGCCGATGCGACGGTTCCATCCGGCAAGGACGCAGGCGCCACGGTGATGGTCGGTGCACCAACGACTAATGCATAAGCACGCGAGCCGGTTTGGCCATTGGAGTCTGTGGCACTCGCTGTAAAGTTGAATGTACCGGAAGATGTTGGAGTGCCCGACAACTGGCCGGAGGCAGCCAATGCTATACCGGCCGGCAAAGTGCCAGCAGTCACGGAAAAGCTGTAAGCCCCGATACCTCCAGCAGCTGTCAATGTACCGGTGTAGGCGACACCAACCTGTCCGCCAGTTACAGTAGCAGGAGCGATTGTAATGGTTGGAGACGCCACTTGGATAACGTAGTTTTGGGTTCTCGCAAACGGCGCACCCGCTCCCGTTGAACTGTCCGTTGCCCTGATAGACATGGTAAACAGGCCGGTGACTGTTGGCGTTCCTGACAAGGCCCCTGTGGAAGCATTGAGAGCCACACCCGCGGGCAAGGCACCTGCGGACACAGCATAAGTGTAAGGAGCAGTACCGCCACTTGCGACGAAGTTCTGCGCAAACGCTTGCCCGTAGGTCATTGACAAGGTTCCGGCAGGCGGTGTCATCGACAGTGTAGGGGCGCTGATATTCAAGGTGTAATTCTGAGTGGCTGTTACAGATGCACTATCGGTCGCGGTCACCGTGAAATTGAAGGCACCCGTTGCGGTTGGCGTACCGCTTATACCGCCCGTTGCACTCAATGTTATACCAGCGGGCAATGCTCCCGCAGTCAACACATATGTATAAGGGCTGACACCACCAGTCGCAGGATTGATCGAAGCTGAGTAAGCACTTCCCACTGCTCCCGTTGCAAGACTCGTTGCAGGCAGCGTTAACGGCGCAGGAATCACCACGAGTGAGAAACTCTGATTATAACGATATGGCCCCCCACCAGTGCTGCTATCCGTTGCAGTAAGAGTGAAGTTAAAATTACCAGCTGATGTCGGTGTTCCAGATAGTAGTCCACCAGGAGAGAGTGTCATTCCTGTCGGCAAATTCCCTGCTGTAACGGCAAGAGTTCTCGGTGCTGTACCTCCCACTGCATCAAGTTGCTCATTGTAAGCGAGACCCACTTGCGCATCCGACAAAGTATCCGGGTTAATGCGAATTACTGGTGCGTCCACAATAGAGCTGTAGGCGCGCGTACCAGTGAAGTTATTTGCATCCCTCGCTTGAATTGTGAAATTATGGCCACCGCCGGCAGTAGGAGTGCCACTTAGTATACCAGCAGAACTGATGACCAAACCGGCAGGCAGAGCTCCGGCAGAAACAGAAAAAGAATAGGGAGCGGTGCCACCAGTAGCTGTTATCGTTCGGTTATAGGCTACTCCAACCATGGGACTTGGCAATGTGGTCGGGCTTACAATGATCGTTGGTGCTGCGGCTACCGTGACCGTGACCGTATCCACTTTGAAGTACGGACAATTACAAATTGAGCTCGTGCTGCTTTCTCGGGCGACAATATCAAAAACATATGTCCCAGCCGAAGTCGGCGTGCCGGTCAAGCTGCCATTAGCGGCAAGTGTTATACCGGGCGGCAAGGTACCGGTATTAACGTTATATGTGTAGGGCGCTATACCGCCGGTTGTCGTAAAGGATGCAGTGCTTGCCACTCCGACAGCCAAGGTTGGATTGAGCGGGGATGTCGTCATGATAGGATTATCAACAGTGACGCCGTATGACTTCTGCGCCGTCGCTCCCGTATTGTCTGTAACTCCCACAACCAACGTGTGCGGACCACGTGCTGTTGGAGTACCTGATATCGTGCCCGACGGGGTAAGTGACAATCCGGGAATATTTCCCGACACCACGGCAAAGGTGTAAGGCGCGACACCACCGCTTGCCGAGAGATTCTGACTATATGAAACCGCAATTCGCATGGAACCCAGCGCGCCGGGTGAAATGGTCATAGTGGAAGCAGGGCCGATTGTTACATTCACCGGAATGGACTGACCGGAAGCTCCCGCAAGCACAAAGCTATCAGATGTCGCTACGTCCGAACCACCATTATGCGAATACTCTATCAGACCAGAGTCGATATTCAGGACTACGACTGTTCCATGGGCAGGGGGCGTGGTAACGGAAGGATTGTTCAATCCAAACGGGTCGCAACCACCGGCATTCAACTGTACAGAGCCGCCATGCACCACTGAAATATTGTGAGGACCACAGTTCTGCGCTGATGCAGGATTTGCAGTCAGCAGACCAGCAAAAGCCAGCAAAACAAGGCTCAAGCAAAATACAAAAAAATTGGTCGGAACATAGCTGTTCCGGCCGCATAAAGCTGACAGTTTCTTCATAGTCCCCATGCCCCGCCTCAAACGATCCCCACCCAGAATCGTATATCTACCTGTTCGGTAGAGCACTTATCCTTACTTTACATTCCAAAATACTCAAGTATTTTCTATTACTAGTTGCAATCAAGCGTGAACAACAGTTTAAACCCTAAACGCGATCTAGATAAAACATAGTAATTTTAACTGATAGTTTGTACACAGTACGACATTTACCACCTCAATACGCCTACATTGAACCATTGGCATCTATATAATTAATATTTTTTCTGTTTATTTTGATTTATATTTGTATAATTATTAAATAAACAAATTGTACAAATACATATTAAAATAGCTATGCAAATTATTTTTTATAAACATGTACATTTATCCACAGCTACCAAGATATTCTCTATACTGACTCAAAAGCACTTAGTGCCCGTCAATGTCGTTCCAAGCGATTCCCGCCGCTGGATCACAAGACCTCAAGGGCTGGCAATGGATCTGGAGATAATATGATTTTTTCAGTTATATTAATTGAAATAACAACAACATTCTTGTAATGACCACAACATCGCCTCAACGTGCCAGTCAGTTATGGCAGCACCAGTGGATTAGCACATGCGTTGTTTTCAAAAGTTCATTTTTTCTGACGTCTTTCGAAACAGAACACCCAGCATATTGCGGCTTGGCTTAGTTACAGCTCGAAAACTGAACACCAAACTTCTTATATGCATGATGATATCCGCTGGCAGCAGTGCATATGCACAGGACACTTCCCCCGATCAGCGAGCCATCGTTCATCAACTGGGTTCCACGACAATTACGGGTAACCCCAAGAATATCATCGCGCTGGAATATTCTTTTGTTGAAGCACTGGATGCTCTTGGTGTGGTGCCCGCCGGCATCGCGGATGACAATCAACCAAAACGTATCAACCAATTGCTTGGCAAGAAAATCGAATACAAATCTGTCGGCACGCGGCTTGAGCCCAACCTCGAACTCGTCAGCAGTATCGCACCTGATCTGATTGTCGCTGATGAGTTGAGGCATTCGAACATATATGATCAGCTTGGATCCATTGCTCCAACCGTCGTCTTGAACAGTTGGGAGGGCGGGTATAGCGATATAAAGAACTCTCTGATCACGATCGCCGATGCTCTCGGCATCAAAGCGACCGGTGAGAAAGTAATCAAAGACCATGAAGCCGCTATTGCAGAACTTGCAAAAAAGGTTCCTGTCGACGAAAAGCGTAGCTTCCTGCTGGCGGTCGTTACACCCGATGTACTGACCCTCCATACATCATCATCCTTCAGCGGTTCGGTCTTCACCGCCATGGGGTTGAAACCAGCCCTGATTTCCAGCAAACCCCTCGAAGGAGGCGTTGGTCTGGAACGCCTGGCTTCAATCAATCCGGATGTGCTGTTCATCGCCACTGATGCCGAAGGCACCCTGCTCGATCAATGGCGTACAAACCCGGTCTGGTTGAATATATCTGCGGTGCGCAATGGCAAGGTATTTGAGGTAGATCGTAACCAGTATACGCGCTTTCGGGGATTGCGTACCGCAATGATTATTGCCCGCGACGTTGTTGATAATCTATACGCAAAGTAGCCGATGCTGCGAGACCACCAAGCGGCGAATTCAGCAATAGCCCGGCCATTCCGCTGGAGACGGATAATTCTCCTGTTGATTTTGGCTGGTCTCTTGGCTCTTGCATTTCTGGCAAGTCTGGCAGCCGGGTCTACAGGCATGTCTATCGGACGCGCGCTCTCCCTGCTGTTCAACCGGGACGGCTCGGTCGACGAAGCGTTGATCTTCAACGTGCGAATGCCACGTGCCTCTTTGGCTGCGCTTGTAGGGGTAAATCTCGCAATGGCCGGTGTGCTTATACAGACGCTCACCCGAAATCCCCTCGCCTCACCTCAGACTTTTGGCATCAATGCGGGAGCTTCGGTAGGAATTGTCTTTCTCGCCATGGTTTTCCCGCCGTTCGGGGCGCTCGGCAATGTCATCCCTGCTTTCATTGGAGCATCAATTGTTGGCTTTATCATGTGGGCTCTATCGCTCGATGGTAAAGCGAACAATATGAAAATTGCGCTTTCAGGCATCACGATCCAATTGGTTCTATCGGCTCTCATTCAGGGTGTACTGATCGCAGATAATTCCACACAGGATATCATTTTCTGGCTTGTTGGTTCAGTCAGCACTGCACAATGGCCCAAGGTTTTCATCATCCTGCCTTTCACGGTCATTGGCGGTATCGGAGCAATTCTTGCCGCGCGCTACATCGGCGTTCTGGCGCTGGACCGGATTACAAGCCAGTCGCTCGGCCAGTATCCCAAGAACGTTGCTGCACTTACCTGCGCGCTGATTTTAATTCTGGCTTGCCCTGCAGTGGCCGTAGCCGGGCCAATCGGATTCGTCGGTTTGATCGTACCGCATATTGTGCGGTTTTTTGCTGGCGAAGATCAGCGAGCATTGCTCATTCTGAGCGCTTTGGGCGGCGCGCTTTTGCTCTGCAGCGCTGATCTGGCCGGGCGCGTCTTCGCTTACCCGGCGGAACTCCCTGTTGGAATATTAACCGCTTTACTCGGTGCCCCGGCATTTCTGATCATTGCCGCACGAAAGCGTGTTCGATGACCAGCTTGCCCCATAAAATTACTGAACCAGCCACACGAAAGAATGTATTTGTCGTATGGGCAGCGCTGCTTTCGGCTTTGCTGTTTCTGTCTTTGCTGGGAATGACCCTTGGTGCAGTACCGCTTTCCATAAGCGAAGTTATGACAGCACTTGGCGGCGGAAAAAACGCATTCATAGTTCTGGAATACCGTGCACCTCGCGTGCTTGTTTCAATAATGGCCGGTGCAGCCTTTGCCCTGTCCGGAGCACTCCTGCAAAATGCGCTGCGCAATCCCATTGCATCTCCAGATGTCATTGGCATCACCAAAGGTGCTGGCCTCGGAGCACTTGCTGCAGTTATACTCCTGCCACCTGCATGGTCGATCTGGGCAATTCCCGCTGGCATTGCTATTGGCAGCACACTTGCTCTTTTTCTGCTTTTGGCAATCGGACAAAGATTGGGGGGAAGTGTTACAACCATAGCTTTGGTCGGTGTGGCACTGGGCGCACTCGCGCAAGCCATTACTCACTTCCTGATGGTGAGCTATCCTGCGAAATCCGATCAAGCCATGCTATGGCTTGCCGGGACCGTTTTCGGCACTTCCGGTCATGACGTATTATGGTTGGCTCTTTGGCTTTTGGTATGCCTTCCAATCGTTGTGCTCATAAGCAATCTGCTGGATCTGACGGGTTTTGGCGATGACAATCTTTCAAGTCTGGGGATCAATCCACGCTGGGCACGAGCATGTCTTGTCATAGTGGCCGTCGCTTTGGTGGCGGGGGCCGTTGCCAGTGTTGGAAGCGTGGGGTTTCTCGGCCTTATTGCCCCCCAGATCGCCAAAGCATTTGTCAGCCAGCGCGCACGATACCTGTTGCCAACATCGGCACTCGTGGGTGCATTGCTGCTTTCTCTGGCTGATCTTGTCGGTAGGCTGATTGCACTGCCAAATGAAATCCCTGCCGGCATAGTATCGGCCGTAGTTGGCGGGCCTTATCTGCTTTATCTGTTATATCGTGAGGCTCGTTCGAATGGATAAAACCGAAACCCATCGGCTTTCAACCGATAATCTCTCTGTAGGCTACGAAGCCAAGTCTGTTCTCTCACAGGTAAACCTGACCATACCGGACGGGAAGATTACAGCGTTGATCGGCTCAAATGGCAGCGGCAAATCCACCTTGTTACGGACTTTGGGACGAATAGCAGACCCGATCAGCGGCTCTGTTATTCTTGACGGCAAATCCATTGCCAGCAACCCAAGACGCCTGACCGCAAAAATAATGGCGCTTCTCCCGCAAAACCCGATCTCACCGGACGGACTGACTGTCCGGGAACTATGCCGCTTTGGCAGACATCCCCACAGGAGCATATTGAGTTTCTCGCAAACAAAAGATGACGATATTGTCGATCGCGCGCTTGCTGCGACCCATCTTTTAGAGCTTTCCGAACGGCCCCTGCATCTGTTATCCGGGGGACAGCGGCAACGCGCCTGGATTGCGATGGCGCTTGTTCAGGAAACACCGATTCTATTGCTGGACGAACCGACAACCTACCTCGATATTGCGCACCAGATAGATATTCTCAATCTGCTCAGCGAGTTGAACCGCAACGAGAAAAGAACCATCGTCATGGTCGTCCATGATCTCAATCAGGCGGCCCAATTTGCCCATGAGATCATCGCGGTATCCAATGGCGGTATTTACGCCGTTGGCTCTCCCGCTGATTTGCTGACACCGGGGCTGATCAAAGATGTCTTCGGTATAGAAGCCGCCGTCATTCGCCATCCGGTTGACGGAACCCCATTATGTCTGCCACTCAAGGTAGAGCGAACATGGGTGTCCATGACCGCCTGAACCCAAACTGATAGCGCAGGTAGACTTTGGCGATGGCTGAGAAACGACACACCAACAGTATACAGCAGACCTTGGAAAACACGGCCCGGAGTTCAGCCCTTCTACAGGAGCGCTACGACACATATAGAACCCAGCTGAGCCGATCAGAATTGGTAATCGCCGACTATTTTATCGCGCTCCCGCTGGATGAGCTGATTTTTCGCAGCGCCGAACAGATCGCATTTGAAACGGGAACCAGCGATGCAACGGTTATCCGCACGGCACGCCGCCTGGGCTTCACAGGCCTCCCGGAACTGAAGCGGCTTTGCAGCCGCGCGATGGCCACGGCCGCCCCAACGACCGAACGGCTGGCTCACCGTTTCAAGGCCACCGGGTCGGAATTCAAGAAGGTCACGGGGCAGATATTTACGACAGCCCACGAAATCCTGAGTTCTACACAAGAGAAGCTGGACGCGGTTGAGCTGGAAAAATCAGTCACGATTCTTGAGAATGCCGACCAGGTTTGGTGCTTTGGTTTCGGAACCTCCGAAGTGGAAGCAAAGCACTGCGCAATCTCATTAAGCAGAGTTGGCCTGCGCACCAGATGTTCTCGCACAACGGGATTTGCGTTGGCCAACGAGCTGATAGATTTACGTGCCACAGATGTGGTCATCGTGTTCCATGCGGCATCCGATCTGCCAGAACTGGGCGCCTTGATCAAACATGCGCGCGAGACCGGAAGCCATATCATTCTAGTATGTGGCATGAGGCTTTGCGAAATTCACAAGGCCGACGTTTCTGCCGTCCTTGCAAGCATTGGTGCGGCCTCCGGGCTCGCGAGCTGGAGTCTTGGCGCAATCGTCATTGGCGACATACTCGCCTATTGTATTGCCGTGCAGCATCAGCAACGTGCGCTCGTAAGTCGGGAAAAACTGGCGCGATTGCGCGGCAATCTGGTGCGTCCAAACAAAACATGAGTTCAATAGTTATATTTGTTGAAATAAGCACAACAATAATGTAATGAACACGACAGTTTGCTGCCGGGGGTCGGCGGCATTGCATTATCAGTTCTGTCGAAGGTTTCATGCATGGCTCGCGCTCAAGCACAATTCATAAAACCGGATGACCTGCGCTTCACTTTATTAGCCGGAAGTTTAACAGGTCTGATCTTCAGCACCGGGTAGATAGCCAAACCCTCCCCTTTTCCAGCTTTATTTCAAGCCGCGTCCGAAGCTTGGGCCATGCCCTTTGCATCGGCATGTGCGCTCTTTTCATGTCCCGGAGATTCCCATGCTTCCCTATTATCGCTCAGCCGCAACTCTCGCCATTGTCCTGCTCGGCTCCCCTTCCATTGCACAGGAGGCGACTGACACCGGCACTTCGATAGTTCTTGACCCCATTACGATCACTGGCAACTGGTTATCAAAGCCAAGCGATGAGAAGGTACTTGAGCATCCGGGTGCGCGCAGCATTGTCGAACGTAAACAGTTTGAAGAAAAAGGGGCGAGCGATATCCGTGAAGTGCTGCGGCAAATTCCCGGTGTGCAAGTACAGGACAGTAATGGCACAGGCGGCAGTGACGTTTCACTCAATGTCGGCGTCCGGGGACTGACTGCCCGACTGTCTCCGCGTTCCACAATCCTGATGGATGGAATTCCTCTTGCTTATGCCCCCTATGGTCAACCGCAGCTTTCGCTTGCACCGCTATCGCTGGGAAACATTCAGAGCGTCGATGTCGTGCGTGGTGCAGGTTCGGTGCGCTACGGACCGCAGAATGTCGGCGGTATCATCAATTTCGTAACCCGCGATATTCCGGATGAGTTCACGGCTGAAGCGTCCGTGGGCAGCCAGATTTCCAGTCATGGAAGCAATGTGAAATCCACTCCGAATGTCTTCATCGGAGGAACCAATGCTGACGGGTTTGGAGGGGCATTGCTTTATTCAGGAACCCACGGCGATGGTTACCGCTCAAGCAATGACAAAACCGACATTGACGACATCATGTTCAAGGGAAAATATGCAATTTCCGATACGGATGAATTGGCACTTTCACTCCATCATTTTGAGGGATCGGGACGCATGCCCGGCGGTTTGACTGCCGAGCAGTATAATGATGACCCGTTTCAATCCACCCGCTCTTACGACGAGTTTACCGGCAGGCGCAGCGATATCTCTCTCAAATACACCCACAATGATGGCGTCAACAATTTTGAACTGCTGACCTATTACACGGACTCGTTTCGCGGCAGCCATATAGAACAGGAAGGGTCCGGAGCCAATGCCGGTTTGCGCCGGCTGACAGCAGCCCCGCGCAGCTATACTACGTTTGCGATTGAGCCGCGTTACTCACGCCTGTTTGATAGCGGATCAGTCGTTCAGGAGGTAAGTATTGGTTACCGGTACCTGAAAGAGACGAGTTCCGAAACTGCCTCTCGTACACGCTATTACGATCCGAACTCAGACTTTGATCCCGAGGAAGCGCCTTCCAACATTTATCAGACAAGTGAGGGCGGCACCGTCGCTCATGCCCTCTATATTGATGACAAGATCGATTATGGAAATTGGACCGTAACTCCGGGCGTGCGTTACGAATTCATCACCACGCATAATGATATTACCAATCTCAGTGCAGGCGCGGTGACCAGCACACTTAACCCTGAAGTAGACGCCAAGGAGCTTTTGCCGACACTCTCTGTTCTTTATCGCCTCAACGATCAGTGGTCTGTGTTTGCAAATGCTGGCGTTTCATTTGGTCCGCAACAATATAGCCAGCTTGCGTCAACCACCAAGGGACTACATCCCGAGACGGCAAAAACCTATGAAATAGGCACGCATTTCAAAGGAGACGACTGGAGCGGTGAACTTACATTGTTCAACATCGACTTCGACAAGGAACTGCTTCTAACACGATCAATCGTGGGAGAGGGCATCTGGACCGATCTGGGAGCGACCCGTCATCGGGGTGTTGAAGCAGCAGCACGTTATGATCTAGGTGGACTTACACCGGCTTTGGATGGCCTCTCTGTCTCCGCAACTTATGCCTATACGGAAGCCACCTTTCAGGCAGGAGCTTTCACTGGCAGGGATCTCCCCTTCTACTCCCGGCATGTCGGTTCGATTGGCGCGCGCTATCAATATGAGAACTGGGTATTCAATGCCGACGTTTTCGCGCAATCAAAGCAGCGTTCTCCCGGGTCGCCTGACGAGGGAGCCAAGTATGTTACAGACGAAGACGCCACCGGCCGCCTCGGCGACATTCCCGGATATGCCACGGTCAATCTTCGTCTCGGCTATGATGCAGAAAAAGACAAGAACAACTTCAAGTTTGCATTCGGCGTAAAGAATCTGTTCGATAAACAATACTTTACGCGTTCGACAGACAATAATGGCGGCAAATTTGTCGGTCAGCCACGGACGTTCTACTTGCAGGCTTCGCTGGCATTCTAGCTTCGAAAGCGGGAGAGCAGTTCTCCCGCAACTCTTTCCCTGATCATTTACCGTGTTGTGAGAACACCCAGGATCGCCTTGTTGCAACAGAAGTTGTCCCGTCAACTGGCACCCAATAACACACAGTTAAGCAAATCTTGATCGGCCAACGAACGCGAAGTATTCAGATTAGCCGTCTACTTGTCGAGCATTCACGCTGCAACATCCATGCTTCGCTAGCGGAAGAACATACTTTGCCATCCGAAATTATTGCCCTTGGCGAGTTGTCTCACGGCAAAATATTGCTCTAGACTTCCTGACAGCCAGATAAGGGTGTCATTATTGTCTTTATCTGGTGCGCTATATTGCAACTAGTTTGGGAGAAATAGCATGGCTGTTCA
>NZ_AKIZ01000016.1 GCF_000282595.1 Phyllobacterium sp. YR531 | reverse complement strand
GCGAAAAGCTTCGCTTTCCTGGTGATGGTAGCTCCTCGTTCGCAAGCGCAACATAACCTCAAAGGTCACAGGTTCAAATCCTGTCACCGCACAACCAACAAAACAACACTACATAAACAGCCTCAAAAGTAGCCGTTTATCTTGTGCGACAATCAGGCCTGCCGAAGCCCCGCTTACCCCCGCAAGAGAAGAGCTTCACGGAATAATCAATGATACCCGGTGAAAATAAGCAAGCTAGGAGCAATCAAACTTTGCCGAACCGGCCAGGAATCACAGCTCTAAAGGGATAAGTGCAAATTAGGGGGGATGGATTGGCTAAGCCCTCAATCGATAGGCTGCCTCACCCGATAATGGCGCGTGCGTTGATAAGAACAACCGCAGTTTGGAAGGTGAAACCGGTGAGCAGGCTTTCGTAAAGGCGGCCCTGAAACAGGACCGTCAGCGCAAGTTACCGCCTCAGACACGTCTTGGGCCCCATTGGATATACATCGAAATTATTTAATGCCAAAGGATAGCCAACAAGCCCGATACCAAGTATCCACGCGGCAAACGCGAAAGCAGCGCAACAAAGCGGATGCCTGACAAGCCGGCAGCTATATCCTCCAATTAGGGCAGCGTCTTGCGTAACCAATCCACACTGGCTTGTGCAATCTGATCAATACCGCTTACCACATCTTGACGAAAGACCAGTGGTTCACCCGTTGGCGTATCGAGTGCCGCAACCTGGCTGTCAAGCAGCGAAACCGACATGAAATGACCAGTGCGCCGTCCGGCTATCAGTCCGGCTCGTCCAGTTGTTGCCCCTAGCCAGAGCAGAGCTTTAGTGAGCAATCAATGATACCAGGTGAAAATAAGCCAGCTAGGACACAGAGCCCCACAACGCATCTCCCGAAATCGCTAACCTGCCCCTTGATGTGTAGCTCCCAAACGACGCAAGCAGTTCAAGACAAACATTCAGAATATTCACATGACAACACACAGCGCCAAGCTTTAAGCTCCCGCCATTGGATAACTATATCGGTCCATATTGTGCTGCAAAACCATCCCGGCAAAACAACAACGCACCACATCCGACACTTACCAAACTGACAAGCAGCCCCAACCAAAAGCCAATCACAAACACCAAGATTTTCAACTTAACAAACGCAAAATCAAGTCCAACCGGAATGCAAAAAGGTACGACTAATCGAACTAATGAACGTAAAAGATTGAGGCTAGGCACCTATTCTAGTGGCGTAGTTGCAGAGATCGGATAAAGGGCATCGAGCGCAGCGTGGTGTTCCTGCTACGCAAAATTCTTGCGCCAATTGTTTAACCAGCACGTGATGTTCTTCTGTATCCGAAGCTAACCAAGAATTTGGAACAAGCCGCTGTATCACTCGTATGTTTTTAACGTAGTTTTTTTGGCTTTTTATCAACTGAAATCGAGCGGCAAAACGGAGATAATGTGTGTCTACTACCAATGCTCGCATATGAAGCGTGCTGAAATTTAGAACGCAAGCACTGATCTTGGGACCTACACCGCGAAGCTGTTGCAAGAAGTGCAACGCTTGTTCCACGGTCATGCCGGACAGAGTATCGAGATTCAGGCTGCCATAGCGTTTAATAATCGTGCTCAACGCTTCCGGAATGAATACACAATAAGTTTGAGAGAAAGTGATCTTATAAATGCAGTCGTTAATACGCTCGGGTGAAGCGTTAGCCACTGCTTCCCAACTGCCAAATGCAGCACGGAGATTCTGGAACGCCTGTAACGAGACATTGTCGTAGGTACGGCTTCCCAGCATTGCCATCACCAGCATGCTGACAGGTGTGAATCGCGGCCCAAGTGAAGGAATGCCATAATGCGCTTTTAAGCGATCATGGATAACAACGAGCGGGCTCGGGGTTCCAAAATCGAGAACATATTGCATTGTTCATTTATAGAACATAAAGGGAACAAGTCAATTCGCTCTTTGTGTTGGCGTAGTCGCCAAGCCTATACGGTAATGTCTATTACGCCGCAGTCTCCCGCCTCGCTTCCAAACACAAGCCGATGTCCGGTCCGATCCCAACTCATAGATGAAATTGGCCCTTTGCCTTGTCGGCGCAGAAGAACTTCCTTTTGGTCGCCGAAGCGACCGACAAGAATCATGCCGTCAGAATACCCAATCGCTACTATGTCCTCGATGGGGTGGCAGGAGACTGACGTTACTGCACTGTCGCCACGCGTGCCGAGTTCCAACGGACCTTTACCCATGGGGCCGTCTTTACCTGAGAAGGGCCATACAATGGCTGCTGGCGCGCCAGCTGTGGCAAGCCACTTACCTTTAGGACTCCATGACCAGCTTTTCACCTTGTTGGGATAGCCTGTCATACGCATGTGACGATTATCATCAAGACGCCATCCATGCAGTGCATTCTCCTGCATGGATGTAACCAGAAAGCGGTTATCCGGCGAAAACATTGCCATCACGTGCGCGCCTTTCCACTCAAGTTCGGTGGGTAAGCTGTTGGTTGCTGGCCAGTGCAAGCTCACGCCATTGTAGCGTGCAACAGCCAGACGCAAGCCCTTTGGAGCAAAGGCCAAACCTTCGACACTGCGCTCATGGGCTAGCTCCCGGAGTGAACCATCTGCAGATCGAACCCATGCAGATCTACCCGAAGCAAAAGCTATGGCTCCACTAGGTGCTGCTGCAAGAGCAGTCATCCACTTACGGGGCAGATTGGCCAACTCTTGCGGTACACCGTTGAGTCCCGTAGAACAGATTCTGCCATCCTCTCCACCCGTAAGCAATGACTTACCATCGTAAGAAGGAATTGCGCACAAAAGTCCGTCATGGGCTTCGACAGTTTTATGGCCGTTGTCGAGGCGATGTATGGTTCCATCTGCCAAAGCAAAGAATGGAATTTCTTGAATGAACCGCGCATCGATGCAATGACCGGCCAAATCCAGTGGGGCAATGGTTGGCATCAGGCAAGGCAGCTTTCGAGACCGGCTTTCAATGCTGCTTGATCCAGTTCACGACCAATGAAAACGAGGCGGCTGTCACGTTTTTCATTTTCTTTCCAATCACGCTGATGATCACCCTCGATAATCATGTGAACACCTTGGATGACATAGCGCTGATGGTCATCTTTGAACGCGAGGATGCCTTTGAGCCGAAGAATATTAGGCCCTTGTTCCTGCGTAACCTTCTGTATCCATGGAAAGAATTTGTCCGCATTCAATTCGCCTGTACGCAAAGAAACTGACTCCACGGTAACATCGTGAATTGGCGAAGCGTGATCGTGGCCATGATGGTCGTGGTGACTGTGATCATGGTCGTGATGATGGTGTTCGTGATCGTGCACATGATTATGGTCGCAATCTGGACCACAGGCATGATCCGGATGATCGTGATCCAGAAAATGCGGGTCACTCTCCAAGGCGCGTTGCAGGTCAAAAGCACCCCGATCCAAAACTTTTGCGAGGTCTACGTCCGCGCGTTCAGTGCGATGCACCACAGCGTGTGGATTAATGGTACGTATTGTGGCTTCCACGGCGGCTAATTCGTCCGGGCTCACCAAGTCAGTTTTATTCAGCAGAACCACATCAGCAAATGCTATCTGGTCTTCGGCTTCACGACTGTCTTTCAGACGCAACGGCAGATGTTTTGCATCAACCAAGGCAACCACAGCATCGAGAGCTGTTTTCTTGCGCACATCATCATCCATGAAAAAAGTCTGGGCTACCGGAACGGGATCAGCCAAGCCCGTTGTCTCGACAATAATCGCGTCGAATCTGCCAGGGCGACGCATAAGCCCTTCGACCACGCGGATCAGATCGCCGCGAACAGTGCAACAGATGCAGCCATTGTTCATTTCGTAGATTTCTTCGTCGGATTCAACAATCAGGTCGTTGTCGATACCAATCTCGCCGAACTCATTGACGATCACCGCATAGCGCTTGCCATGGTTTTCGCTCAAAATACGGTTGAGCAATGTTGTTTTGCCTGCGCCAAGATATCCAGTCAAAACTGTAACCGGTATCTGGGTGACCTTGTTGGCGTCGACGGGCGCAGAAATGGCGGGAGCTTCACTCATGGTGTGCCTCTTATAATGGATAGACCCACGATATAGGTTATTAAGTTACGCTTTGCCATATCTGTGGCGCTCAAATAAGGGAAAGAGTGCGTCAATTCGATTGAACATAAAACTTTAACTTTTGAGCAAAGAGCTATCAAACTTTGCCACGTCCTCAATCAACTCGATAATGCCTTTCAAGCTATGTGCAATTATTTCTTCGCCGGCTTGCGCACTGGCTAATGAGGCATTGCCGGCCACTCCCAGTTTGTTCAAATCCGACATTTTCCAACCAAACGCATGTGGGCCGTAAGCGCGCAGATGTTTGTAGTCGGCAGCAAATCGGCTTTGATTGGATGCAAAGTTTTGAGATTTTTCCATGTGAACAAGTTCAGGATACAGAGCCAGCATTACGGAGGTCTCGATAAAGCCGCCATGTATATCGATGGCTTTGTCCTCAGGAGATATCATCCCGGCTGGCAATCCAAAACGTGTCCAACTGGTTGCAACCGCGAGCATATTGAAACGAACACGCAATTCCGTCGCGACAATGGTCATGAGAGGCGAGTTGCCGCCATGAGCGTTGAGCATGATCAGTTTGGATATTCCCTGTTGAACAAGCGTTTTGCCGATTTCGATCCATCGGTTTACGGCTTCGTCAAATTGCAATGATTTGGTGCCGTCGACGTCCAAATGTTCGATTGAATAGCCGACAGGTTCAACGGGAAGGAATAAAACTTCGAGTGCGGATGGCAGTAAAGGTCGGAGCCGGCTGACCAATCCCTTAACAATCAGCGTATCCGTTTCGAACGGCAGGTGCGGCCCGTGCTGTTCGTGTGCGCCGAGCGGCAATAATGCGATTGTGGCGGGCGATGGGGTCAGCATTTCTTTTTTACTTTGTATCATCGTTTTGAGAAAGCATGTCTGCAGCCCTGAAACTATGCTTCAGCGCCATGAATTTACAGCCCTTATTTTCGCGCGGAGAGCTATTCGTCGGCAAATTTCATCAGTTTGTCATATAAGAATTGTAACGCGGCACACAGGCAGTATTTTGAACGTAGCAACTGCCTGAAAACAGGTTAAACCTCATGGGGACTTTACATTATCCTGATGTAACATTTGTCTGATAATGAGTTTTGACGCAATTGTGCTAGCCGTCTCACTATAACGAACGCTTCATACATGAAAGAGGAATTGGAATGGTCAAGGATCGCAAGCCTCTTATTCTTCATCGCTTGCAGTCGACTGCAAGATTAACGCGTACCGCTCTGGCAATAAGGCTGCTTGGCCATGGATTTTATGCCGGACAAGATGCCGTTATGCTTCAGCTTGCGCACGAGGATGGTCTGTCTCCCAGCGTCCTTGCCAAGAGACTTGGTGTTCGCCCCCCCACGATTACAAAGACCATTTCCCGTCTGCAGACCCAAGGGTTTGTAAAAAAAGAGGGGTCATCTACCGACCAGCGACAGGCGCATATTTTCCTGACAGACACAGGAAACGAGGCCATCAAGTCGATAGAAAAGTCTATTCGCAAAACCGAAAAAGACGCGATGAAAGGCTTTGATAAAAAAGAACGCAAAGCCTTTGTAAAAATGCTGACCCGTCTTGAGATGAATCTTTCTGCTGCAGACCTGTTACGTCAAACGGGCTCGGATGAGCACGACGATGACGACAATGACGACGATTGATTAAGAGCGTGCTGTCTTGGGCTTCCCCCGCAGCCAATTGTCCGGATAGACACTACAAACGATCATGCCTCCACTTACCGCACATTTCTTACACGGTGTGGCGCTCCAACCCGGCGGAGCACTCCGCAACTTCGCTACTTCAGTTTTGAAGTGGAAAGAACTTTGATTTATTGACCCGCAATGGCATAACGCCAAGAATGATATTCTGTTCTTTGAATGGAATCGCGGGGAGAGAGTACTTTTGGCGCAGAAAATTAAGCTATCGACAATTGCCGACGCGTTGAAAGTGTCTACTGCGACTGTGTCACTTGCCTTGAGAGACAGCCCGCTCGTTGCTGACCAGACCCGCGACAAAATCAAAGAGCATGCGAGAGCTATTGGCTACATTTATAATCGTCGAGCTGCCAGTTTGCGTACTTCCCGCTCTGGGATTGTTGGCGTCGTCGTCCACGACATCATGAACCCGTTTTTTGCTGAAATTTTGCGGGCCATTGAAGGTGAACTGGACCGCTCCGGTCAAACATTCATTCTGTCCAACCATTACGACCAGGTTGAAAAGCAAAGGACATTTATTGAAACTGTCCTTCAACTTGGTGGTGACGGGGTTATCATGTCACCAGCTATCGGCACGCCTGCCGAAGATATTCGGATGGCGGAGGACAACGGGCTTCCGGTTGTTCTGATTGCTCGTACTGTACAGGACGCAAATGTTCCTGTTTTCCGTGGCGACGATGCTTATGGCATTGGCCTCGCAACCAACCATTTAATTTCCTTAGGGCATACACGAATTGCCATGGTGGGTGGCACGGATCAGACATCGACGGGACGTGACCGGTATGAAGGTTATCTTCATGCGATGCAGAAAGCCGGGCTTGATGCCAAACCCGAATGGCGGATCCCCGGTCCACGCACAAAGCAGGCAGGTTTTGATGCTGCGCCGCAGTTTCTTGCTTTGAAGGATCATCCGACGGCAGCAGTATGCTGGAATGATCTATGCGCGATTGGAATGATGAACGGCATTGCCCGGGCCGGGCTTGTTGCTGGGGTTGATATTTCGGTCACCGGCTACGATGATCTTGAGGAGGCGGCCATCGCAACACCCGCATTGACCACTGTCTGGAATGGCCAGCGCGAAGTTGGTCAGCGTGCAGCGCGCGCTTTGCTCGATCAGTTGAATGGTGCCGATACGCATGCGCGACAGGAGCTTATCAAGCCCGAACTGCGGATAAGGCAGTCAACGTCAAAACCCAGAGAACGCTGACCGCTTTACAGAAGCGGGTTACTCTGCAGCCTGCAGCCGTTCCCGACTTGCCTTGTGTGCACGAACAGCATCGCCAAATGCTGCAAAAATCCGCTGCGATGCGCCATCTGTCTTTACCCAGTATTCCGGATGCCATTGCACGCCAACTGCAAAGGCACGAGCGCTTTTTACAGAAACAGCTTCGATAGTGCCGTCGTCTGCGACAGCCTCAATGTCCAATTGAGTTGAAGGCAAGTCGATTGCCTGTCGATGGACCGAGTTTACCTGGATAGAATCACTATTCATGACGTTTGCCAGACATGAACCAGGCTTGATGTGCACAGGATGACGAATCGCAAATCGTTCTGCCTGATTTTCGGAAACAGGAGCGCGGTGATCCATGCGGCCGTCAAGCTGTTGTATCTCTGTGGCAAGCGTTCCGCCTAGCGCAACGTTCAGTTCCTGAAGGCCTCGGCAGATAGCCAGAAGTGGAACGCCTCGTTCGATAGCGCGGCGAATAAGTGGCAATGACGTTGCGTCTCGCGCAGGATCGTAAGGCTCATGCGCTTCGGTTGGCTGTGCTCCGTACAGGGCCGGATGAACATTGGACTTTGATCCGGTGATCAGTACGCCATCAACGCCATCAAGAATCGCGTCAATATCCAGACCATCGCCAAATGATGGAACGATCAACGGAATAACATTGGCCGCTTGGTAAGCAGCCATCAGATATTGATCGGGCGCTGCATGCCATGTGTAATTCTCGAAAGTCCGGACGTCTGACGATATGGCGACGAGAGGTTGCCGCATAATTTCACTCCAAAATGTCTTTAAGTGGAATGTAGTTCAGTTCGAAGCCATTTCCAATGGTCGATCCCTGATATACGGCACTCGTGACCGGCAATGACAGAGGTTGAGCAGAATTCGGTCAACATGTCGGCTCGGTCCGCTGGACTAGAATTGATGAGTGTGTATGGTTACCGCAGGATCGGGAAAACAAGGCTGAAATGTCTGGTGATCTGAGCCAAGAATAGTTCTGGGGTTCAAAGTTTTGGAGGAGAATTAATGGATCGTCGTTCATTCATGACGAAGGCGGGTTTTGCTGGTGTGGGTGCGGCAGCTGCATCAACCACCTTGGCAGCACCCGCAATTGCGCAAACATTGCCGAAAATTACGTGGCGCTGTGCGTCTTCATTCCCGAAATCGCTGGAGACGATTTACGGCGGCGCCGTTGATCTGTCGAAGTATTTGCGGGAGGCGACAGACGGTAATTTCACCATCCAGCCATTTGCTGCCGGTGAAATTGTCCCGGGCCTTCAAGCTGCGGATGCCACTGCAGCCGGTACGGTCGAACTTTGCCATACGGTAGCATATTATTATTGGGGTAAGGATCCCACGTGGGCACTGGGCGCTGCGGTGCCATTTGCTCTCAATGCCCGCGGCATGAATGCCTGGCAGTATCATGGCGGCGGCATCGATCTGATGAACGAATTCTTCAACACCCAAGGATTGCAGGTCTATCCTGGCGGCAATACGGGTGTGCAGATGGGTGGCTGGTTCCGGAAGGAAATCAAGACCATTGAAGACCTTAAGGGTCTGAAAATGCGTGTTGGCGGATTTGCCGGAAAGGTACTTGAAACCCTTGGTGTAGTACCCCAGCAATTGCCGGGCGGTGATATTTATCCTGCTCTGGAAAAGGGCACCATTGATGCGGCGGAATGGGTAGGTCCGTTCGACGACGAGAAGCTCGGTTTCCAAAAAGTCGCGCCGTACTACTACTACCCAGGTTGGTGGGAAGGCGGCCCTACGGTCAGCTTCATGGTCAACAAGTCGAAGTGGGATTCGCTTCCACCTGCATACCAATCATTGTTCCGCACGGCTGCGCAGGCGACGGATGCAAACATGTTGCAGAAATACGATTATCTCAATCCGGGCGCGATCAAGCGGCTTGTTGCCGGTGGAGCGCAACTGCGTCCATTCAGCCCTGAAATTCTGAATGCATGTTTTGTGGCTGCCAACACTGTTTATGCAGAGCTGGAAGCCAGCAACGCTCCGTTCAAGAAGATATGGGATTCGATCAAAGCATTCCGCAATGAACATTTCCTGTATTCACAAGTTGCCGAGTACACGTTCGATACGTTTATGATGGTGCAACAGCGCAACGGTAAACTATAAAAGGCTTTGTTTTAGCTTTGCGGCCCCGGTTCTTAGAGGCGGGGCCGCGTTTCGTTGTGCTTCTTTAGTTGTCATGTCAGGCTGAGCCGTCTATCAGAGACACCACAATTGGGATACTCAGCGGTACTTAATCAATGAATATCGACACATCTATTTCGGTTGCAGGAAAAACCATCGCTGTGACAGGCGGTTCGTCGGGCCTCGGTTTGCGGATGATCCAAGTCCTGGCTGCAGGTGGAGCTAACGTCGTCTCGATCTCGCGCACTCCAACGCCTGAAAGTATGATTCATTCGAATGTCGTAAATATCATCGCCGATATCACAATTGCTGCGGATATTGAGCGGGCATTTGATGAGGCTGAGCGGCTGTTTGGTCCAGTTTCCGTTGTTTTCAATAATGCCGGTGTTGCAGCCATAGAGCGGGCGTTGACGACCACACGCGAACAGTTGCGGCATATATTTGAAGTCAATGTCGAGGGTGCATTTTTCATCGCACAAGAGGCTGCGAAACGCATGATTGCCAACAAGATTGGCGGCTCAATAATTAATCTGTCCAGCATACTTGCCGATGCACCGATCAAGGGTTCTGCAGGTTACGCGATGTCAAAAGCGGCGGTAGCGCAAATGACGCGATCTCTGGCGCTTGAATGGGCGCCGCATGGCATTCGCGTCAACGCCATTGCGCCGGGCTGGTTTCCAACCAAGCTCAATGAAACCATCATGGATGGTCCGGCTAAGGGCTTTCTCAAAGGCAAAAACCCGATGCGTCGCCTTGGCGACCCCGAGGATATTGATGGGGCTGTCTTGCTTCTCGCATCGGATGCCAGCAGCTATATTACAGGTACTGTCATTACAATTGATGGCGGTCACAGCCTCCAAGGCTAAACACGTTCCTGTTCGTCCACATTCGTACGCGTAGCCAGTACGAAAACGAGCAGTGAAAACACTGCCGCGTCGCGCCAGAGTACGGGAAAATAACCTCCCCATAAAGACTCGACCATGCCGATGATTGCCGCTCCGAAGGCAGCATGGAGCGGCCGGGAAAAGCTTCCCGCTGCCGTAATAAACAGTATTTTCAAGCCAAAGATTATGCCCGTATTGAAGCTGACATTGCCGTAATACAGGGCAGCAAGAAATCCGGCGAGCGCGCAGATTGCGTAGGCTGCCAGAATGGCCTTCGTTTGAACTGCTTTGGGATTGATGCCGCATATTGCTGAAGCAGTAGGCTCGTCACTAACAGCACGCCAGATACGGCCCGCCAAAGTATGTTTCATTGTCAGTTCTGCCAGCAGGACGACCACCAGTGCGATGCCTATGTTCACAATCTGTAGCTGGGTGAGGCTGATATCAGCGGCGGGTCCAAGAATATGAACAGGCGATGCGAGCATGGGTGGCAACCAGTAATCTCTGGTGTCTGCAGCGATGCGCGATAATTCCATAAGAAAAATGCTCAAACCTAGCGTAGCCACGAGGACAGTGTTGCGGCTGCCAATTTCAAGCGGAGCGTAAATGAGCTTGGAAACAAGATAGCCTCCAGCTCCCACGTAAAGTGCGGCAATGATAATCCCGAAGCCTAATGCTGCCGGTAGCGTCATCCAGAGAACCGAGAAACCGAATGCTGCTGCGAGGATAAAAGTCTGGCCTGAAAAAGCAAAGACAGCGCCAAGTGATAAATCGGTCCGATGCGTTAATCCATGAATGAGGACGTAACCATAGGCGAGCAGGGCATAAAGCGCCGCATTATGGATGCCGTTCAAGAGCAGTTGCAGAAAATATGACATCGACAAACCATCCAATTTGATCTTATTCTAACTTGCAAAACGTATTTTACCAGTTAGAATTTTGACATGTATATTGATTGGAATGCTCATAGGTTCAGCGGTGGTGTGCTCGCACTTGATTTGGCGAATACTGTAATATTTCGTCAGGCTCCTGAACGCGTGCAGGATCGCTTTTCGAACAGTGTAGAAGTAGCGCGCTTCGCAACTGCGGCTGCAAGTTTTCGCTCCGGAGAATGGGGAGATGTTCAATTCGAAGCACCTGAATCGCAATCCGAGCATTCCAAACTCATCGAATTGCGGGAGGCGATAAACAGCCTGTTCCGTACAGCGGTAGCTGAGGAAGGCTTTAAGGCGCAGCATTTGTCAGACTTTTTGCGACTTGGCTCAGCGCTTATTGCCGATAATCAACACGAAGCGAATTTAGCCCTTCCACCATTTGTCCGGCGCCGCGATCTCTCACTGTCCGTAGCTGCCGTCTTGTCTGCTTTAAACCTGCTCGACCCCCGGCGGCTATCTAGAATCAAGATATGCCCTAATTGTCATTGGCTGTATCTCGACGAAAGCCGGAATCGTAGTCGGCGCTGGTGTGACATGACCGTGTGTGGAAACCGCGCAAAAGCAAAGCGGCATTATGATCGCAGGAGTAAGATGGATGGCTGATCGAGTTCGCATCACTTTCGTGCTGTTAAATCTGATCGCCGCATTGGTTTTGTCGGGGTGCCGAGATCCGGGAGAGGGGGATTATCTCAATGTTTCAGGAAAAATCTTCGTCTTCAACTATCGTATTGCGCAGGCGACATATCTTCTCACGCTCTCCAAGGTCCGGCCACTACCGGATGATTCCACCTTGGAAACCACCTTCGAGAACCCTGCGGGAGGTGAGCCATTTGTGGTTCAGCAAAAAATCTGGCCAACCATGACGAAGATAACAGTGGAGAGCCCACCAGTACGATGTGTAAAAGCAAATCGCGAATATAAGGTCAGCATGCGCGTGATGGACGCGAAAGGAGCAATCCTACAGACGATCGAGCGCAAAATGATATCGGATACCGATCAATCGGTCATGCCCGAAAAGCCACTTGTCGTTGGGCCATTTTACGATGTCAACCCGGACAAGGGGACTGCACCAAATGCATGTCCTGCAACCTGAAAAATACTCTATCCACTGATTCAATTGGCAATTCGCGGGAAAAAGTTTGCATTACCATGCATTTTGGTCTGCTCTGCCTGTGCACGCATATAAGTCAAAGGACCTTATCAGCATGATTACACAAATTGCCATTGCTCCACTCGTTGCTCTCATCGCGGGTATCCTGATATTGATCGCACCACGCCTCCTGAACTACGTTGTCGCGCTTTATCTGATAATCATTGGCGTACTCGGCCTGTTTCCCAATCTTCTCAACTAGATAATACGTAACTGCCGGGTGAGATTTATATCGATTGAGATAGTGAGCGACCATCTGCGCATTGCGCTGGTGCGTCGTTTTCGCTATTGCCATTAGTACGTCGATACTAAGAGGTTTGAAGATGGCTGAACATCACGATACTGCCCCTGCCGAACTGGGCGCGCCCATGGACTATCAACAGCATGAGAACACCTACAACCTGTTTCTCACTCTTTCGAAATGGGGCGTAATTATCTGTGTGGCATTGCTTGCCGCGATGGCCTTCGGGTTTTTCTCCGGTGGGTTTTTCTCAGCTACCATTCTGTTTATTGTTATATGCGTGGCTGCCTTTTTTCTGGCTTAGCCTGTTACCGTTTCGTTGCATAAATCGGGTGGATACCCTCTGCAAACCAGTTAACTGACTGTTTTCACCTTGAGGGTTACTGCCCGGTAAGTCGGACAGGTTAAAGGCAATATTGCTGAAACCTGTATGGAGTTAACTTGCTTAGGGGGTGAGAGCTTGGCTCAGACACTATTCATACCGAAAGAGGCTGATGCCAGTGAGCCGCGCGTTGGCGGCTCTGCGGAAACGGTCAAAAAACTTATAGGACTTGGTTTTTCAGTCATCGTTGAAAGCGGCGCGGGCGTTTTATCCCGAATTCCTGATCGGGAATTTGAGGCTGCAGGTGCTTCAATTGGCAAGGCCGCTGAGGCAAAAAATGCTGATGTCGTTTTGAAAGTGCGTCGGCCGAACTCCACCGAGTTGAAATCCTACAAAAAGGGCGCGGTCGTCATCGCGATGCTCGATCCTTATGGCAATGATGCAGCCGTGAAGGAACTTGCTGATGCTGGTGTAACAGCCTTTACCATGGAATTCATGCCACGCATCACCCGTGCTCAGGTCATGGATGTTCTGTCCAGTCAGGCCAACCTTGCCGGTTATCAGGCAGTGGTTGATGCGGCTGAAGAATATGATCGGGCTCTGCCAATGATGATGACAGCGGCTGGTACGGTTCCTGCGGCAAAAGTGTTCATCATGGGTGTTGGCGTTGCCGGTTTGCAGGCAATTGCTACGGCTCGCCGTCTTGGTGCGGTGGTAACAGCCACAGACGTGCGCCCGGCGGTTAAAGAGCAGGTTGCATCTCTTGGTGCCAAGTTCCTTGCTGTTGAGGACGAAGAGTTCAAGGCAGCAGAAACTGCCGGTGGTTATGCCAAGGAAATGTCGAAAGAGTATCAGGCGAAGCAGGCCGCGTTGGTTGCAGAACATATCGCCAAGCAGGATATTATTATCACAACCGCGCTTATTCCCGGAAGGCCTGCCCCACGGCTTGTCACGCGCGAGATGTACTCCCGCATGCGCCCCGGTTCTGTGATTGTTGATCTGGCTGTCGAGCGTGGCGGCAACGTTGAAGGTGCTGAGGCCGGGAAGATCGTTGAGGTTGATGGTGTAAAAATCGTCGGTCACCTCAATGTCGCCGGGCGTATTGCTGCCACAGCTTCACAGCTTTATGCAAAAAACCTTTTCGCCTTCCTTGAAACGCTGGTCGACAAGGAAACCAAGGCAATCAAGATCAATTTCGATGATGAACTGGTGAAGGCAACTGTGCTTACCCATGATGGCAAAGTGGTGCATCCGAATTTTTCGGGTACTGCTGCATCTCCATCAGCACCCGCATCTGCAAAAAATGCCACGCCAGCCAAAGTGCAGATTGTCAAAGAGGCTCCCGTGAAGGCAGCTGCCAAAAAGGCAGCCCCGAAGAAGGCCGCAGCACCGAAAAAAGCCGCAGCCAAAGCTGTTGCCCCGAAAACATCTGAAGGAGAGGCATGATGGCTGATGCAACGTTAGATAAAGCGCTTGAAACGCTAAACCAAGCCACCGAAATGGTGCGCCAGGCTGCTGAAACCATGCCGGATGCGGCAGGAGCCGCTGCCCATGCAATTACAGGTGGCGCGGTCGATCCATTCGTTTTCCGGCTTGCGATTTTTGTTCTGTCGATCTTCGTTGGTTACTACGTGGTCTGGTCTGTAACGCCTGCATTGCATACGCCCCTTATGGCGGTCACCAATGCCATTTCATCGGTTATCGTGGTGGGTGCACTGCTCGCTGTCGGTCTGTCCGCCAGCGGTGCGGCAACGGGTTTCGGTTTTATCGCGCTCGTTCTTGCAAGCGTCAATATATTTGGCGGCTTCCTAGTCACCCATCGCATGCTTGCCATGTACAAGAAAAAAGAAAAGTGAGATTTGAGCAATGAGCGTTAATTTCGCAGCTTTTCTTTATCTCGTCTCCGGCGTCCTTTTTATTCTGGCGCTGCGCGGACTGTCGCATCCAACCACAAGCCGTCAGGGTAATTTCTACGGCATGATTGGTATGGGTATATCAATCGTCACCACTTTAACCTTGGCCGAACCAAGCTTTGGTGGTCTTGGCCTGATCATCTTGGGCCTGGCCATTGGTGGTGGTGTAGGCGCTTACATAGCCAAGCGCATTGCCATGACCGCAATGCCGCAGCTTGTGGCTGCTTTCCACTCCTTGGTGGGTTTTGCGGCTGTAATGGTTGCAGCAGCGGCGGTCTATTCTCCGGAATCATTCGGAATTGGCGAAATCGGGTCCATCCACGCGCAGGCGCTGGTTGAAATGTCGATCGGTGTAGCCATTGGTGCGATCACCTTTACCGGATCGATCATCGCCTTCCTCAAACTTGATGGCCGTATGTCGGGTAAGCCGATCATGTTGCCGGGGCGTCATGTCATCAATGCAGGTTTGTTGATTGCCATTGTCGTTCTTGTCATTGCGCTGGTTATGACTGAGAGCCACGCAGTATTTTGGCTGATCGTGATCCTGTCGCTCATTTTGGGCGGTCTGATTATCGTGCCGATTGGCGGCGCTGACATGCCGGTCGTAGTGTCGATGCTGAACTCTTACTCCGGTTGGGCAGCAGCAGGTATCGGGTTTACGCTAGGCAATCTTGCACTGATCATCACCGGTGCGCTGGTAGGTTCTTCCGGTGCAATTCTGTCCTACATTATGTGTAAGGGCATGAACCGGTCATTCATCTCCGTTATTCTTGGCGGTTTTGGTGGTGAAACAGGCGGTGCTGCAACTGGTGAAGTTGAGCAGCGTCCTGTCAAGCAAGGCTCGGCTGACGATGCGGCCTTCATCATGAAGAATGCTTCCAAGGTTATCATTGTGCCGGGCTACGGTATGGCTGTGGCTCAGGCTCAACATGCCTTGCGTGAAATGGCGGACAAGCTCAAGGCGGAAGGCGTTGAAATCAAATACGCTATTCACCCGGTTGCGGGGCGTATGCCAGGCCATATGAACGTCTTGTTGGCCGAAGCAAACGTGCCTTATGATGAAGTGTTCGAGCTCGAGGACATTAACTCTGAATTTGCACAGGCTGATGTAGCCTTTGTGATTGGGGCGAACGATGTGACCAATCCGGCTGCAAAGACAGATCCGAAGTCACCGATCTTCGGGATGCCTATCCTTGATGTAGACAAGGCCGGCACAGTCCTGTTCATCAAGCGCGGTATGGGTTCCGGTTATGCTGGCGTAGAGAACGAACTTTTCTTCCGCGATAACACGATGATGCTCTTTGCCGATGCAAAGAAAATGGTCGAGAACATCGTAAAGGCGCTCGATCATTAAGCTCAGGCACTGTTGAACAAATAAAAACCCGCCAACTCGGCGGGTTTTTTTGTTGAAATTTGTTAATTAAGGCCTGGCACTTAAGCGCCGCGCGTCCGGGCCAGGCCATCCTTGGCCGGTTTGTAGTTGGGATCAAGTTGCACAGCCTTTGCATAGGATTTGGCTGCCCGAGCCTTTTCGCCGCGATGCTCATAGATGAGAGCCTGATTTGCCCAGCCTTCTGCAATGTCGCCATCGAGCTTGATCGCAGTATTGAAATCGTCAAATGCATTGTCATCATCGCCGAGTGCGACATAGGAGATGCCACGGCCATTATAAGGCTCAGCCGCATCTGGCTGCAGTGATATGGCTGTCGAAAAATCCTCGATGGCCTGTTTATGCTGGTTGCGCGCCTGATAGATCAAACCACGATTATGGTAAGCGCGAGCATCAGTCGTGTTGAGCTGGATGGCCTGCTGAAAATCGTTTAATGCTTCGTCAAGACGTCCCGCCTGACGGTAGAGATTTCCGCGGCCAATATAGGCCGTATCATATTGCGGGTTAATCTGGATGGCTTTGCTGTAATCGGCAGCAGCTTGTGCGGTATTGCCCATATTGCGGTAAACCAGTGCCCGGTTTGCGTAGGCTTGATAGAAGCTCGGGTTCAGCTGAAGGGCTGTATTGAAATCCTTGATCGCATCGTTGCTGCGGCCTGCACGTCCGAAAGCTGAACCGCGCACATTATAGGCTTCCGGATCTTTCGGGTTATTGCGAATAACGTCGTTGAGGGAGCTGATGTTCTCTGCTGAGCCTTGGGCTTTATCGATCCCGGTCATATCTGTTGCAGTGGTATTGCAGCCGACGAGGGTAAGAGCCATCACCGATGCCAACAGGAGGCCAACTATCCTTGTTGATCCGTTGATAGATGCAGGTTTGCGGTATGAAGCCACTTCCATTGAATATGTCATGTCCCAATTGTCCCGTTCAACCAAAGCCTTTGCAAGCGAAAATGTTCCGTCCCGATAAACGAAAAAAGGGCGGTGTGACGCAAGTCACTCCACCCCTTGTCGAGTCAAGGCGTCGATAGTTTATATCAACGAGCCGCAGAAGCGCGGGCCGGTACCTTCTTAACTGGCATTGGCAACAGGCCTTCGCGCTGCGCCTGCTTACGAGCCAATTTACGAGCGCGGCTGATAGCTTCCGCCTTCTGGCGGGCGCGCTTGATCGATGGCTTTTCGTAATGATCATGCATCTTCATTTCGCGGAACATGCCTTCGCGCTGCATCTTCTTCTTGAGGACGCGGAGGGCTTGATCAACATTATTTTCGCGTACGAGTACCTGCACGGTTTATCCTGTATCTCTTAGAATTTCGTTGAGCCTGATTTTCAGCGCCTGCATGGAGCAGAGAACAAAAATCAAACTTCGCGATAGTCATCCATCGCAAACTAAGCGTGGCCATTAGCAGAAACTTTTATCGATGTCCATGGCAGAGTGCGCAGGCTGTTGAGTATTTGCTGTAATTTATCACCCGACTGTTATTTTGAATTATGTAACACGTAACGCCAATCTCCGTCGCAAAATGGCAAAAGAGCTCTGGCTGGATACGATACTGATGCATAAAAGCATGGTTCTCTGTTTAAAAACTGATGTCGATATTTGAACAGAATCAAGCGCCACCTCAATGATCGATTGCTCTAAGGTGCAATTTTGCCAAGGCCCAATTGCTAGGAACGAATGATGCGGAAATATTCGGTGTTTGCTCTGGCCCGGGAGGCCTTGCGTGCCCACAAGGGATGGGACCAGCAATGGTCGTCGCCTGAACCAAAGTCTGAATATGACGTTATTATTGTTGGAGCGGGTGGGCATGGGTTGGCAACCGCGTACTACCTTGCAAAAGAACACGGTATTACCAATGTAGCTGTGCTTGAAAAGGGCTGGCTGGGCGGCGGCAATACGGGCCGCAACACTACAATTATCCGATCGAATTACCTCTATGACGAATCGGCAGGCATTTACGAGCATGCCGTGAAGCTTTGGGAGGGATTGAGCCAAGACCTCAATTATAATGTGATGTACTCTGCGCGTGGCGTAATGATGCTCGCCCATAACATTCACGATGTTCAGGTATTCAAGCGCCATATCCATGCGAACCGACTGAACGGCATTGACAATGAATGGCTGACGCCGGAGCAGGTCAAGGAATTCTGCCCGCCCATCAATCTATCCTCGGATGCACGATATCCTATCATCGGGGCGGCCCTGCAACGCCGTGGCGGTACGGCACGGCACGACGCGGTTGCATGGGGTTATGCCCGGGCGGCTGCAGACCGTGGCGTACATATTATCCAGAATTGTGAGGTCACCGGCATACGCCGTGCTCCGAATGGCGCTGTTCTAGGTGTCGATACGAATCGAGGCCCGATAAACGCCAAGAAAGTTGGTGTTGTCGCAGCTGGCCATACCTCTGTTCTGATGAATATGGCCGGTGTACGGATGCCCCTTGAGAGCTATCCTTTGCAGGCGCTGGTATCAGAACCGGTTAAACCATTGATCCCTTGCGTGATCATGTCCAATACAGTGCACGCCTACATATCGCAGTCAGACAAGGGTGAGATGGTCATCGGTGCGGGTACCGACCAGTATACGTCTTATTCGCAGACAGGTGGTTTGCACATCATCAATCACACACTTGATGCGATCTGCGAAATGTTCCCAGTTCTAACGCGACTGAAAATGTTGCGGTCTTGGGGTGGTATTGTGGACGTCACACCAGATCGTTCGCCAATTTTGGCAAAGACGCCTGTTGCGGGTCTGTACGTGAATTGTGGTTGGGGAACGGGTGGGTTCAAGGCGACCCCGGGTTCCGGCAATGTTTTTGCGCATACCATCGCTCGTGATGAGCCGCATAAAATCAATGCGCCGTTCACGCTTGAGCGGTTTACGACCGGACGCCTGATCGATGAAGCCGCAGCTGCGGCTGTCGCGCACTGATTTCAAGAGAGACGAATACCATGCTTCTCATCAAATGCCCTTATTGCGAAGAAGAGCGTCCGGAACTGGAATTTCGGAACGCTGGTGAAGCGCATCTTGTGCGCAATTCATCAATTATAGAACAGTCCGATGAAGACTTTGCGTCCTTCCTTTATTTCCGTCAGAACCCCAAAGGTTTGCAGTTTGAACGTTGGCGCCACATTCATGGCTGCGGCAGATTCTTTAATGCCGTGCGCGATTCCGTGTCTGACAAGTTCCTGACAGTCTACAAGGCCGGTGAGCCGAAGCCTGATGTGGAAGCGCTTCTCGCTGGCCGTGTGCCATCAGACGCCGAGCCGGTAAAAAGACGTGCGCCCCGCACAAAGAAAGCGGAGCTTTGATCCGATGGTTCACTCAACTCATTCCGGAAGCAATCGAATTGCGGGTGTCGGGCGTCTTACACCGGCGAAAACCGTGCGATTTACCTTTGACGGTCAAAATCTGACGGGGCTGGAGGGCGATACATTAGCTTCGGCACTCATTGCCAATGGCATTCATCTTGTAGGCCGTTCATTCAAGTATCATCGGCCTCGCGGTATTCTGTCGGCAGGCAGCGAAGAACCCAATGCTCTGATCGATATCGAACGCGACAAGTCACGCAAGCAGCCGAACGTGCGGGCAACAGTCCAGGAAATTTACGATGGCTTGAAAGCGAAGTCACAAAACCGCTGGCCATCCCTGACCTTTGATATCGGCGCGATCAATGATGTCTTTTCGCCAATGTTGCCAGCAGGGTTTTACTACAAGACCTTCATGTGGCCGAAATTTGCATGGAAGAGCATTTACGAGCCCAAAATCCGCGCAGCGGCTGGACTTGGTGTCGTTCCGGGCGAACCGGATACAGATCGTTATTCAAATCGCTTTGCTCATTGTGATGTGCTGGTTGTTGGCGCTGGTGCCGCGGGCTTGGCGGCTGCTCTGAGTGCAGCTTCGACCGGGGCACAAGTCATATTGTGCGACGAGCAGTCGGAAGTTGGTGGTGCGCTACGCTATGAAACCGATGTAAAAATCGACGGTCTTTCAGGTTATGATTGGGCTGTTGCCACTTATGCCAAATTGCGCGGCATGGCGAATGTGCGTGTGCTGACACGTACCACAGCCTTTGGTTATTACGCGCAGAACTTCGTGAGCCTGGTTGAGCGGATCAGCGATCATTTGAGCCGTCCGGCGGCGGAAATGCCCCGTGAACGCTTGTGGCAAGTTCGGGCAAAGAAGGTGGTCTTGGCGACCGGCGCTATCGAGCGGCATATGGTGTTTGCCAATAATGACCGTCCCGGCATCATGTTGGCGTCGGCAGCGCGTTTGTTCCTCAATCAATACGGCGTTGCTGTTGGCCGCAAGGTTGGCGTCTATACTGCCAATGATTCTGCGTATGCTGCTGCAATTGATCTGAAGCGCGCTGGTGTTGATGTGCCGGTCATTGTCGATACGCGTGATAGCCCTTCGTCAGCCGTCATTGAGGAAGCGCGTTCGCTTGGTATTGATATTCTGACTGGCCATGCGGTTTATAGCGCGGGTGGCAAGCGCCGTGTTTCGTCCATATCGATCAAACCTAACAATGGTGGAAACGAGCGAAAGATTGTCGTCGATGCCTTGATAATGTCGGCAGGCTGGACGCCGTCAGTTCACCTCTTCTCGCAATCGCGTGGCAAGGTTGCGTGGGATGCCGCCAATGAGCGCTTCCTGCCGGGAACTTATGCTCAAGATTGTATCTCCATCGGTGCTTGCAACGGCACAGATAATTTGCAGTCAGCTATAGACGAAGCTCTTGTTGCTGGTGGCGGACAGACGGGCGCACTTGCTGCGACCGGCGGCACGAACTGGATTTCTGGAATGATTGGTTCAGCACCCGGTGCCGGTGCAAACACGACTGTTAAGGCCTTCGTTGATTTCCAGAACGATGTGACTGCCAAAGATGTGCGACTGGCTGTGCGGGAAGGTATGCACTCAATTGAGCACATCAAACGATTTACCACCAATGGTATGGCAACGGACCAAGGGAAGACTTCCAATCTGCATGGCTTGGCGATTGCAGCCGAGGCCTTGGATAAACCTATTCCTGCGGTTGGTCTTACCACCTTCCGTGCGCCGTTCACGCCCGTAACTTTCGGCGCAATAGTCAATCATGCCCGTCATGATCTGTTCGATCCTACCCGGCGCACACCGATGCATGCCTGGCATGAGGCGCAGGGAGCGCCCTTTGAAGATGTGGGCCAGTGGAAACGCGCCTGGTATTATCCTCAAGCCGGCGAGGACATGCACGCGGCAGTCAATCGCGAATGCGTTGCTGTCCGTAATCATGCTGGCATTTTCGATGCATCGACACTTGGCAAAATTGAAGTCGTTGGACCCGACTCGGCGAAGTTCCTTGAACTGCTTTATACCAATCCTTGGGAAAAGCTCGGTGTCGGACGCTGCCGCTACGGTATCATGCTGCGAGAAGACGGCTTCATCTATGATGATGGCGTCGTTGGTCGTCTGGCAGAAGATCGTTTCCATGTGACGACGACCACGGGCGGAGCCCCACGTGTCATGCATCATATGGAAGACTATCTCCAGACCGAGTTCCCACACCTGAATGTGTGGCTGACCTCGACAACAGAGCAATGGGCCGTGATCGCTGTCCAAGGTCCTAAAGCACGGGAAATCATAGCCCCGCTGGTTGAAGGCATCGATCTTTCAAACGAGGCCATGCCGCATATGAGTGTGCGGGAGGGCAAGATTTGCGGTGTTCCAACACGCCTGTTCCGTATGTCGTTCACGGGCGAGGCCGGCTATGAAATCAACGTGCCAGCTGATTACGGCAAGGCTGTATGGGAGGCGGTCTACGAACAGGGCAAGCCTCATGGATTGACCCCATATGGCACAGAGACAATGCACGTTCTTCGCGCCGAAAAGGGTTACATCATTGTTGGTCAGGATACTGACGGAACTGTCACGCCGCAGGATGCTGGGCTGACATGGGCCATTGGCAAAAACAAGACTGATTATGTCGGTATTCGGGGTCTTCTGCGCCGCGATCTTGTTTCCGATGGGCGTAAGCAACTCGTTGGACTGAAAACGGTTGATCCGAAAGTCGTGCTGGAGGAGGGCGCACAGATTGTCGCCAACCCCAATCAGCCGGTTCCCATGACAATGATCGGTCACGTCACGTCTTCCTACTGGTCGGAAAATTGCGGCCGTTCCATTGCTCTGGCACTGGTGATCGACGGCACAAAGCGCCTTGGCGAAAGACTATACGTGCCTATGCCAAATGGGGTGATTGAGGTTGAAGTAACCGGCATGGTCTTCTTCGATGAAAAAGGAGAGCGGCTCAATGGTTGAGGTTTCCCGCGCAACACGTTTGCACCCGCTGCAAGCAGGTCATTCCGGTATTTTATCAGTGTCGGTAACACTGGCTGAGAATGCGACACGTATATCGCTTCGCGCCAGAGAAGATGCCATTCCCGCTCTTTCCAAAGCGCTTGACCTGACATTGCCAACAAAACCAAAATCAACTGCGTCCAATGGAGCAAGATCAGCTCTATGGATCGGCCCTGATGAATGGTTGATTATTGACGGTATTGAAAGCAGCGTGGCCGAGGATCTTCGTAAAGCAAAGGTTTTGCATTCGGCCGTTGATATTTCGCACCGTAATGTTGGAATCAATGTTTCGGGAAAAGGTGCGGACGCAGTGGTCAATGGCGGCTGCCCGCAAGATCTTTCGTTAAGCGCATTTCCGATAGGCGCTGCATCGCGCACCGTTCTCGGAAAGATAGAAATCGTTCTTTGGCGACTTGCGGAGAATGAGTTCCGCGTTGAATGCTGGCGGTCTTTTTCGAATTACGCCTACGCATTTCTCCAAGAATCAGCACGGGATGTTGCTGCTTAAATAGAAGGAATAAGTTCTCAGCTGAGAACTTATTCCTTTATATTCGATGAGCAATGTCCGCATCAACGGCCAGTTTTGCTGGGTTTTACCCCTTATACCTACTGGATTCTCTGTGCATTCTGACGAATTTCTCATGCATTTTCAAAGATTCTTCAATGAAATATTGTGGCGCTAGCAAGGCTTTTTTGTGATAATTGCCTTAATTGGCATCATGGAACGGCGGCTTTAAGCAAGCCGGATTTTACACCTGCAATGCTGATGCAATTTTACAGTTATCATGTAAACAGACACACGTAGCGCCGGTAACCACAATTACGCCGTCGTTTTTTTAGATGAGGCGCGAACGACTGCGGATTTGCGGTTTGCGTGCATAGAGAAATACATGTCTGTTAAAAAACGTCTGGTTATAAACTTTACCGGCTATGAGGGCTTGCACCCCGATGCTGTGCGCGGGCGTTACATTAACAGCTCGAATGATTTCAATAAGCTTTGGAATGCCAAAACCCATGCTGGGCCAATGGTGCCGGAGGGACCAGATATTGCAGCCATGCATATTCAAACCAATGGTGAGAATTGGTCTACTGAAACCGAATTCTGCCAATATGGAACTGCAGATATTTTCGATGCCTATTCTGCTCGAAATGTTACAACCCGTTTCGCAACCGGCCTGATGGCCTTTCTTGATATTTTACTGTCAGGTACTTTTTACCGATATATGCGCACGAGCTGGCGCTTTTGTCTGTTCTTCATGTGGCCGTTTGCTCTGGCATGCCTGATTACATTGGTGCTACTTGGCATTGGTCTTTCACCTGTTTGGGCGGATTTCAATTCGTGGCACATGTTGTGGAGTATTCCACTCGCATTGGTTGTATGCCGTGTCCTTATAAGGTGGCCAGGTGAGAAGATATTTTTCTCCTACCTGCTTGATGACTGGGCTGCCGCTTCCGACCGAATTCACGGCCGCAGCATTGAGTTAACTCGACGTCGCCGGGATTTTGCTGATCACCTGATCCGCAAGCTTCAGACAAATGATGCTGATGAAGTCCTCATCATTTCCCACAGTCTGGGCACGGTTCCAGCAGTGGAAGCGATTGCCGATGTTTGGCGTGCACAACCGAAGCTATTGGAAAACAAACCGGTATCGTTGGTGGCAGCAGGTTCATGCCTCCTGATGATTGCATTGCATCCCAGAGCGGTAAGTTTGAAAGAAGATATACGGGTTGTAATGCAGGAAACTCCGGTCTTTTGGGCCGAGTTTCAAGCCATTTCCGATATAATACATTTCTATAAATCAAATCCGGCCAGCGCGCTTGGGATCAAACCCAAGGTAGCGCCAACCATAAGGCGGATCAGATTCAAGAATGTTCATAAGCCGGCAAGATATGCACGGGCAAAAAAGAACTTCTTTAAAATGCACCTGCTGTTTCTCAAAGGCGCACAGATAAGAAATACGTATGATATGGGAATGTTTGTGCAGGGGCCGTTTATGTTTGCCGAGCTCATGACCGAATATGACGGCGAACCCGCTCCGCTCGATGCAGGGGGCAGAATTGCCAGATAGCTTCAGTCCATTTCCGGCGGATGCTCAAGCACAGCAATTGTCAACCAGTTGGCAACGAGTGCCGGCTTGACGAGGTTTTCAACTTCAAGCGTCACTTCGTAGTTGTTGAGCACACGTCCGGATGGGCGAATATCGGCATCGACGAGTTTGAAGCGTGCACGCACCCTTCTGCCCGTGTTGACGGGCGACATGAAACGTACTTTGTCAAAGCCGTAATTAATGCCCATCGTTGCGCCTTCGATCATCGGTAGCGCTTCGTAGGCCAAAGTCGATAGTAGTGATATGGTCAAAAAGCCATGAGCAATCGTACCACCAAAGGGCGTTTCTTTCGCAGCCCGCTCCGGATCGACATGAATAAACTGATGATCGTCGGTCGCGTCGGCAAATAGATTGATCATTTCCTGCGTGACTGTACGCCACTCGGAACAACCGATCTCAGTTCCGATCGCTGCCGTCAGTTGTTTGAGCGATATCGCTTCCTTCATAGTATCGACTTTCCAAGCGCTTGTGCGGGTTCATTATGTTTCGATAGTCGGTTCCTGACCGATTGTCATCCCCAATGGATAGAGTGTGGTCTTCGTCCGGCTCTTAAACAGTCCATTGGGTAATGTCTTCGCGTTCGCCTATAAGCGCCAGACCATGTGCGATGGATAGCAATTCGCCGCCGCTTTCAATTTTGTCCCGGTCGAAACGCTCGGTGAAAATACGGCGGACAGCAGGGACGAAGGAAGTGCCGCCTGTCAGAAACACCTTGTCGATCTGGTTTGGTGCAGTGTTCGTTTTTGTCAGGACATCGTCCAATGCACCTTCGATTCTTTGCAGGTCCTCTGCAATCCAGTTCTCAAAATCTGAACGTTGAATCATCTTCCTCCCGCCACGTCCAAGCGGGGCAAAGTGGAACTCTGCTTCATCGGTTGATGATAAAGCGATTTTTGTTGCGGATACTGCCTGATAAAGAGGGTAGCCCTCATCGTGTTCGACAAGATCAACGAATGTTTCAAGTTTGTCAGGGTCGAGACTGCTGCGGACCAGCTTCTTCAATTCGACGAATTCGCGGGACGTCTTGAAGATCGATAATTGGTTCCAACGTCCGAAATTGGCGTACCAGGAAGAGGGCACTTCAAGCTGCTTATCGAAGCTTTTGAAGTAGGTCCCTTTGCCGATTTGAGGTGCCACAATCTGATCGATCATACGATAATCGAAATGGTCGCCTGCTACTCCAACCCCGGAATAGCCTACCGGCGTCGCTTTGAGCCTTCCGGCAGAGCTTTCAAAACGGATAATCGAATAGTCGGTGGTGCCACCACCAAAATCTGCAACCAGAACGGTAGCATCGGCTTTCAGGTGCTGAGCAAAATAAAAGGCTGCCGCAACAGGCTCGTAGACAAAATGCAATTCTGGAAATCCAAAGCGGGAAAGAGCCTCACTATAGCGTTCCATCGCCAAATCAGGATTGGGGTTTGCTCCGGCAAAATGTACAGGGCGGCCAGTCACAATCCGGCTGATGTCTGATGGCCAGCTTTCATCTGCATAGGTTCGCAAACGGCGCACAAATATCTCCATCAGATCTTCAAATGTCTGACGTTTTGCTAAGATCAATGTGCCTTGAAACAAAGCGCTGGCGGCAAATGTCTTTATGGACTGGAGAAATCGGCATTCACCCGGGTGATCGATAAACTGACGGATTGCTGCGTGTCCGGCCTCAACCTTCAACGACGCTACCCCAGCCAGAGGGTCCTTCATGAATGATAGCGCCGTACGCATACTATCGGCTTCGCCAGCCTGGCTGGTAAACCTCATGGAATGTGTGGAAGCACCGTCCGCCAATGCCATCACGGTATTGGTCGTGCCAAAGTCAAAACCCAGCGCCTGAGCCATCGCCGCGCTCCTTGTGCTGCTATATTTTGATAGTTTTTAGGCGCTGGATGCGCTTTCGATTTGGGAGGCGCGTCATCGCACACCAATGCTGGCTATGCAAGAGAGCGTGTTGCCTCGCTCTTGATAAAATCAACAAATGCACGAAGCGGTACCGGCATGTGGTTGCGACTTGGATAGTAAAGCCTTGGCCCGGTAAAACTCAACCACCAGGGTTGCATAACCGGAACGAGATCGCCACTTTTGAACGCAGGTTCAATGGTTTCTTCGAACGAATATATCAGGCCCAAGCCAGCAATCGCTGCACCTAATTCAAGTTCAAGAGACGAAGCCAGTAGCGGCCCTTTCGGTGTAATTTTTACTGCTTTGCCATTTTTTTCGAACTCCCAGGCGGGCGAAGTTCCGCTGGCAAAACGATGACGAATACATGCGTGATCTATAATGTCGCGCGGATGTTCAGGTGCTTCGCGTGTCGCAAGATATGATGGCGCTGCTGCCAGAACAAAGCGCTGAGACCGAGGTCCAATAGGAATGGCAATCATATCCCGCTCAATGCTTTCATCGTAACGAATGCCAGCATCAAAGCCGGCTGCCAGAACGTCTATGAACGTGTCGCTGGCAAGGATGTCGAGCGTGATTCCCGGATGAGCCAGCAGAAACCGGTTGACGATAGGTGGCAAGATACTGCGTGCAACAATGATTGGTACATTGAGCTTGAGCGTTCCTGTCGGGCTATCGCGAAAACTGTTCAAGTCATCCAACGCACCCGCAATCTCGCCCATTGCCGGAGTCAGGCGGTCCAGCAATTGAACGCAGGCCTCTGTAGGGGTGACGCTTCGCGTCGTTCTGTTCAACAGGCGAACATCAAGCCGCTCTTCCAGGCGGCGTATCGCGTCGCTAAGGGATGATGCAGACACTCCACGCGTTTTCGCTGCTGCGCGAAAACTACGTGCTTCTGCGACAGCAACCAAGGCGCTGAGATCTGAGAGATCAGGATCGGTCATTGTACGATTTTACGAACAAGTTGTGCGTATTTCAATGGATTATCGCACAAACAAAAATCTTTTACAGTGGCGCTCGACAGTTTGTCTCGAAGAAAACTTTATGGAGTTCCACAATGCAATATCGTCAACTTGGTGCGACCGGCCCACAGGTCTCTGAGCTTGGTCTGGGTTGTATGGGCATGTCGGGCATGTATGGACCATCGGATCGTGCGGAAAGCATTGCCACAGTTCACGCCGCGCTCGATGCAGGCATTAATTTGCTGGATACCGGTGATTTTTACGGCATGGGCCACAATGAAATGCTGATTGCCGAGGCATTGAAGGACAGAAGGCGCGAGGATGCTGTCCTGAGCGTGAAGTTTGGTGCGTTGCGTGATCCGGGTGCTGGTTGGATCGGCTTCAATGCCAGGCCGGAAGCGGTGAAGACATCGCTTGCCTACTCGCTGCAACGGCTCGGTGTGGACTATATTGATGTCTATCGCCCTGCACGTCTCGATCCGAACGTACCGATTGAGGAAACCATCGGTGCGATTGCGGATATGGTGAAGGCGGGTTTTGTCAAGCATATCGGATTATCAGAAGTTGGTTCAGAGACGATAAGGCGCGCCGCAGCAGTTCATCCTATTGTCGATCTGCAGATCGAATATTCTTTGATTTCGCGTGGCATTGAGGATGGTATTCTTGAGACCTGTCGCGACCTTGGTATCGCCATCACGGCTTATGGCGTGCTTTCACGTGGCCTCATCAGCGGACACTGGCAGAAGAATGCTGTTGCACCTACGGATTTCCGGACGCATAGCCCGCGGTTTCAGGGTGAAAATGTCGACAAAAATCTGGCTTTAGTCGAGGCTCTCAAAAAGATTGCTGAGAGCAAAGGTGTTTCAGTGGCGCAAATTGCCATCGCTTGGGTATCCGCAAAGGGTAAGGATATCATCCCGGTCATTGGCGCGAGACGCAGAAATCGACTGACAGAGTCACTGGGTGCTTTGGATATTACATTAAGCGCCGATGACTTATCAGCGATTGAAACGGCAGTTCCTAAAGGCGCTGCTTCAGGCACGCGTTATGCAGAAGCCCAGATGGCGCATCTTGATAGTGAAACAGGTGCTCACGGTTGAGGGATATTGCGGGCCGGATTATTCGGCCCGCATTCCATCAGAACGGGTTCAGCCGCGAGGCTTTTCCTTATGGCCGCCAAACTCACTGCGCATGGCAGACAGAATCTTGTTGGCGAAGTCTGCATTGCCACGTGAAGAGAATCGCTCCTGCAACGCAGCGCTGAGCACTGGTGTCGGGACGGCCTCTTCAATAGCGGCCATAACTGTCCAGCGACCTTCGCCGGAATCAGAAACATGGCCCTCGTAACTTTCCAAAGCAGGGTCGCCGTGAAGGGCGTCAGCGGTCAAATCAAGCAACCAGGAACTGATGACGCTGCCACGACGCCATACTTCGGCAATTTCCGGCAGGTCCAGTTTGTATTGATAATGTTCCGGATGCTGCAACGGTGTGGTCTCTGCATCGACTTCGTGATCCCGCATACCAATGTCTGCATTGCGTAGAATGTTCAAGCCTTCGGCGTAGGCAGCCATCAAACCATATTCGATGCCATTATGGACCATTTTGACGAAGTGTCCGGCACCATGCGGCCCGCAATGCAGAAATCCCTGATCTGCTGTTCCGGTCGCATTTGCGGGGCGACTTTCTGTAACCGGCACGTCACCCTTGCCGGGTGCCAGAGCAGCGAAGATCGGTGAGAGGTGCTCAAAGGTGGCCTTTTCTCCACCAATCATCAGGCAATAGCCGCGCTCCAGTCCAAAGACGCCGCCGCTGGTTCCGACATCGACATAGTGAAGACCCTTGGGCTGCAAAGCTTTGCTGCGCCGGATGTCGTCATGATAGTAGGAATTGCCGCCATCAATAAGGATATCATCTTCCTCCAGGAGGGGTACCAACTGTTCCAGAACCTTATCGACAATAGCGGCCGGAAGCATAAGCCACACAACCCGCGGCTTGGTAAGCTTGGAGACGAAATCTTCCAGAGATTTGCTTCCTTTGGCACCCAGAGCCTCCAACGCCGCTATGCTTTCGGCACGCGCGTCGTAAACAACGCATTCATGCCCATGCTGCATCAGGCGCTGGGTCATATTGTTACCCATACGGCCCAGTCCAATCATACCGAGTTGCATTTCCAAATCTCCAAGGGAAAAGTTGCAAATATTTAGAGGTGATACGCTACCGGCGGGTGTCGGTAACGGCAATCTTTGGAATGAAATTTGTTTAAATAAAGCCCATGACGGAGAACCAGCTGTGGCTCAACCGTCTTTGCGAGAGACGAGCTTTTTCTCGAAGAAGAAGTATGGGCGAAGTTGGACGCCAAGCATGTTGCCGGCAAAAGCAGCCACTGCCCACACCCAGCCATGCAGGCTGCCGGAGGCAATGCCAGAGAAGTAAGCGCCGATATTGCAGCCATAGGCGATGCGCGCACCGTAACCCAGCAGCAATCCGCCGATAATGGCTGCAACGATCGAGCGTAATGGGATGTCGAGGCTGGGTGCAAAACTTCCTGCCAATGCTGCAGCCAGCATGGCGCCAGCAATTATCCCGAAATCCATAACTGAGGTGATATCGGCGAAGACGCTTTGGCCGAGTGCCTTGGCGTTGCCCGGGAGTTGCCAATAAGCCCATGCCGTTGGGTCAATGCCAATGATCTGCGCACCTTTCGCGCCCCACAATGCGAAAGCGGAGGTAACGCCCCATGGACGGCCAGCAATTGCCAGCGTGGCGAAGTTCAAAACGACCAGCGCAACAGCGCCCAAAACGAGCGGCCAAGGGCCGCGCAAAAGGCGCGAAATACCCTGACGAGGAGATGGTGGGGCTTTTTCCAGTGTCCCATTACGCCGCTTTTCGACGACAACAGTGATACCTGCGACTGCCAGAAAAAGTGCGAGCGAAATGGCTATGCCGCCAGCGGCACCAAAACTCTGTACCAGCGAGATGGGTGGCAGGGAGGGCAGGCTGGTCCACCAATCAAAATTGATGGTCGCCAATACCGAACCGATAATGAAGAAAAGCAGGGTGACCAGCATGCGTGCATTGCCACCACCGGCGGTAAACAATGTGCCCGAAGCACAACCTCCGCCCAGTTGCATGCCAATGCCAAACATGAACGCGCCAACAATCACACCAATTCCCGCAGGAGAGACGGAGCCTTTCACTTCATTTCCGAAAAGGACGCCGTTGGCCAAAGGAGGGAAGAAAAGAATGACGGCTAGCGCCAGCAGGATCATTTGTACACGCAAGCCGCGCCCGCGGCCTTCAACGATGAATACGCGCCATGCCGATGTGAAGCCGAATGCTGCATGATAGAGCGCTATGCCGAGGCCACCCCCAACGAGAAAAAGCGCACCTTGTGCCGGGCCATAACTGTATCCAAGGACGAGCGTGCCAATGATCAAAACTGCCAATGCTGCCAATCCGGGCGCTCCTAATGGTGGTAGCGGTTTTACGGTATCGGGGGTAAGGCTTGCGGCTGACATTGCGGTACTCCATTTCTGGCGCAACCATAATACTGTCGGTTCCGTGCCACGAGTTATTACTGTTTCTGAAATCGCTGTCGATTAGTATAATTTTGCTAGAAATTATAGTTTTGTAGAATGTTTTTATTGTTTTCCTAGGCTGCTGCTCGAAGTAATTTCTGTGGAGACTTGACGGGCAGGGAGTTAAAAACCTGTCAGCGTTAAGAACTGGCGTGGTGCCGCTGTCTCACAAATGCTATTCGACTAATTATTAGTGCAACTACATTGTATCAATGGCATGGGCACGAAGGCAGAGGTTGAATCATGTTAAGATGGTTTCGTGCATTGTTGCCCCGTGAGGATCGGTTCTTCGATCTTTTCGACCGGCACTCACGGGTTGTTGTTGAGGC
The DNA here is from genome assembly GCF_000282595.1 of Phyllobacterium sp. YR531. Classification (GTDB taxonomy): domain Bacteria; phylum Pseudomonadota; class Alphaproteobacteria; order Rhizobiales; family Rhizobiaceae; genus Phyllobacterium. Next base: position 780,390 of record NZ_AKIZ01000016.1, on the reverse strand, counting down.
CGCAAACTCGATGAAAGCCCTCCTAGCCGAAGAAGGCGATATGCAACAGCATTGCGCCCGCATCATCGAACTTGAAGATGAGGCCGACGAAATTACCCGAGAGGTTTTGCTGGCCGTCAGGCGCAGTTTCATTACGCCCTTCGACCGCGGTGATATCAAGGACCTTATCCAGTCGATGGATGATGCCATCGACATGATGCGCAAAACCGTGAAGACGATAAAGCTTTTCCAGCAAACCAGTTTTGATCCCCGCATGAAGGAAATGGGCGGCTTGATTGTCGAGGCGGCTGAATTGATTGCCGAAGCGATACCATTGCTTAATCGCGTCGGAACTCATTCAACGCGGTTAAGTGCAATTGCAGAGCAAGTGGTTCGCATTGAAGACCTTTCTGATGATCTGCATGATGAAGGTCTGCAATCACTCTTCGAGCGATACGGCAAGACTGACCCCATGGCCTATATGATCGGCAGCGAGATATTCGGGGAACTGGAAAAGGTGGTTGATCGGTTTGAAGATGTTGCAGATGAAATCAGCGGCATCGTGATCGAAAACGTTTAGAGCGTAATTCACCATAGGACCGGACTCATGGATCTTGCGTTGAGCTTTCCCCTATTGGTCGGCCTTATCGGTGTCGCGCTGTTCTTCGACTTTTTGAATGGCCTGCATGATGCGGCCAATTCAATTGCAACAATTGTTTCAACCCGTGTGCTGCGCCCGCAATATGCAGTACTTTGGGCCGCATTCTTCAATTTTATTGCCTTCATGTTTTTCGGTCTTCATGTCGCCGAGACACTTGGAACGGGCATCATAGATCCGGGTATCGTGACACCGCGCCTGATTTTTGCAGCACTGATGGGCGCAATTATCTGGAATATCGTGACCTGGATATTCGGTATTCCTTCCAGCTCCTCCCATGCGCTGGTCGGGGGGCTCGTCGGAGCAGGCCTTGTTCGAACCGGAGGCGATGCAATTGTCTGGTCGGGACTGTTGAAAACCATTGGCGCGATTTTCATGTCACCGATGATTGGCTTTTTCCTTGCGTTGCTTCTTGTCCTCGTCGTGTCATGGGCGGCCGTCCGTCAGACACCCTTTGCTGTCGACCGAAAATTCCGCTGGCTGCAATTTGTGTCCGCCTCGCTTTACTCGCTGGGGCACGGCGGCAATGACGCGCAAAAGACGATGGGCATCATTGCTGTTCTTCTGTTTTCACAAGGCTATCTTGGTCAGGAATTCAGCGTACCATTCTGGGTCGTCATCAGCTGCCAGTCGGCCATGGCGCTTGGTACATTGTGTGGCGGCTGGCGCATCGTTCATACGATGGGTTCAAAGATAACACGGCTCAATCCAATGCAAGGTTTCTGTGCGGAGACCGGTGGCGCGATTACCCTTTTCGGAGCAACCTGGCTGGGCATTCCAGTTTCGACAACACATACGATTACAGGTGCAATTATCGGTGTAGGTGCTGCCCGCCGTGTCTCTGCAGTCAGGTGGGGTCTTGCAGGAAACATCGTCATTGCATGGGTTGTAACCATGCCTGCTGCGGCTTTGATTTCCGCAGCGTTCTATTGGGTCAGCGGCTTGTTCAGCTTATGATTCTATCGCAGCACGGAGCTCGTCTATATTCGTCACTTTGGGATAAAGTTTGTTCCCAACAATGAACGCCGGCGTACCTGCGAGTTTCAGGCTTTTTGCTTGTGCTGCATGTTGATCAAGTCTTCCCTGTATCGCATCAAAATTGAATTCCAGGGCATCTCTGGCCTGATCGGTATCAATTCCGGCAGATCGCAAAGTCTCGTCGACGCGCTTCAATGTAAGGCGGCCCGGTATTTTCATCAGTGCATGAAATGCGCGCTCATACTTGCCGATGTAACCTGCTGCCAAAGCCATTCTTGAGGCATAAACCGATACATCACCGAATATTGGCCAATCTCGCATGACCAATCGAATTGAGCCGTGCTCACTGACGAAGTTTTCCAATTGAGGGTGTAGTTTTTTGCAGTTTGGGCACTGATATTCGAAAAACTCTATAATAGTAGTGCTGCCTTTCGGATTACCAAAAACAGGCCAGAGATTTTCCTGATCCGGCACCTCCGCCTCAGCTTTACCCATACCCGCCAATAATGAACTGCCTAACGCTGCGGTCAAAAGTGTACGTCTGGTCAATAACAAATCGGACATCGGCTTCCATAGCAGGTAAGGATTCCCACGCTTGCTGACAGAAACAACAGGCAATTTTGCGGCGGTTCAATCAGGAACTATTTGATATCTTTAATTGCATCCTCATTGATAGGGAGTGAACGATATTGCCCGGCCCCAAGGCAGGCTGATCCGGTTTGGACTTGTCTGCGCTCGTTTGTTGAAGTTATTACGGGGCCAATGAGAATTTCCAGGAGGCTCTGCAATGTGCGCTTCGAACTCCTCTGCGGAGACCATAAATATAGATCAGTCTCTAGTGAGGCGCCTGATCGCTGCGCAATTTCCTCAATGGGCTGATCTTGCCATCAAGCCGGTTGAGTTTGGAGGGTGGGATAACAGAACTTTCCACCTTGGTGATCACATGACGGTGCGATTACCCAGTGCCAAGCATTATGCCGAGCAGGTGGAAAAAGAACAGTTCTGGCTGCCAAAACTTGCCCGCAATTTGCCGCTTCCCATTCCGGAGCCTTTGGGTCTGGGAAAACCAGGGGAGGGTTATCCATGGCATTGGTCGATTTATCGCTGGATTGATGGCGGTACGGCCAAATTTGAACGTATAGCGGATTTAGTTCAGTTCGCTCGTGCGCTGGCGCGGTTCCTGAAAGCTCTGCAGGCTATCGATAGTGCGGGTGGACCTTTGCCCGGACAGCATAATTTTTTCCGGGGAGGTGAGCTTGCCGTTTATGACGAACAAACGCAGCAGGCACTGAAAACGCTAGAGGGCAGAATTGATACCCATATTGCGAGGGAAATATGGGAGAGGGCACTCAAATCGGAATGGCAAAACCCGCCAGTCTGGTTTCATGGAGATGTCAGCTGGGGGAATCTTTTGACCAGCAAAGGTGAACTGAGCGCGGTGATTGATTTTGGAACATCAGGCATTGGCGATCCGGCATGCGATCTGGTTATTGCATGGACGATGTTTCGTGGCGAAAGCCGCGAGATGTTTCGCCAGGAGCTTACTCTCGATGATGCAACCTGGGCTCGTGCTCGAGGTTGGGCATTATGGAAGGCAATGATCATTCTTGCCGGGATGGCCGGTACCAACTCTCCAGGAGGCGGAAGCTCGCGGAGAGTCATTGATGAGATCATCGCGGATCATAAGTTTCAGCGTTGAATGGCCTGATCGCGGAGTTCGAAAAACCTCGCGGCACTTTTGTTCAGATGGATACGCATGGCCCTTTGTGCGGCAGTCGGTTCGCCAGCGTGAATGGCGTTGAAGATGAGGCCATGTTCACGCTGCATACGTGCAATATATTTCTTTCGTTCCCGGTTCTCCATTGTGTCCAGCCTTGTCCACATTCTTGGTACCATGACGCTGCCAAACGTGTCGAAAAGCCGGGCGTAATAGGAGTTATGGGTCGCGACCAGTATCGCGCGATGAAAAGCAAAATCTTCTTCGACTCCGGAGCCGCCATCAAGAATCGATGCCTCCAGCGCTGTCATGCGGGCCGCCATTCGCTCAAGATCTTCATCTGTACGGCGCTGGGCAGCCAGTCCTGCGGCCTCCACTTCAATTCCCATACGTAATTCGATGATGTGCAGGACCTCATCAATCGACTCCAAATCCGTGGGTATGATGGAGAAAGTGCGAGGATGCGGATCATCGGCAACAAATGCCCCTAGACCTTGGCGGGTGATGATCAATCCCTTGGCACGCAACGAAGCCAAAGCTTCTCGCACGACTGTGCGGCTCACGCCCGTTGCGGTCATGATCGCCTGTTCGGTAGGAAGTCTTTGTCCGGGTGCCAGATCGCCAGATTCAATCTGGGCTATGAGCGTATCCACCAAACCGCTACGAAGGTTGGGCGTTTGCTGGATGGTGTTGAAAACAGCCGTTTCATTATCCGCCATCTATGTTTGTGACCTATATTAAAAATTAAAAACGCTAATTAATGTTGCTAATACACGATAGTAAAAAAAGCAAAGCGAGGTCAATTAGTTAGTGTTAGTAGGCAACCCTACTCGCTGGGCCGCACCGTCAAGATGCAGTTGCATGGCGCGCGCTGCAGCTTCAGCATCGCCTGCAGCAATGGCGGCATAAATAAGGTTGTGTTCACCAAGGGTTGTGCTGGCCATTTCATCGGAACCTTGCTGATTGCCTGAAGCCAGAATGCTTTCTCGTACTCGCTCCGCTACAAACCTGAGAACTTGTTCCATATAGCTGTTTCTGGTTGCAGCAACGATTGCCCTATGAAATTCCAGATCAGCCTGAAGCCATGCAACGCTACCATAGGGAGCGTCCTGCATGCGGGAGAGGCTCTGTTTCAAGGCGTCAAGATCAGGCTGTGTTCGCCGGTTGGCTGCCAAAGCGGCGGCTCTGACCTCTAGCGCACTGCGCAATTCAAAAAGGCTTTTGAAAGCATTGCCTTGTTGAGACACATCATAGTCAATAGTGAGAACCGACGAATTCATTTCATCGGCAACAAAAGCGCCGCGCCCCTGTTGCGACCAAATCCGACCTTCTGAACGCAATCGGGCAATGGCTTCCCTGACTACATTCCGGCTAACGCCGAAAGTCGAGGCCAGGGCTTGCTCGGTCGGTAGCTGGTCACCGGCTTTCAACCGGCCCTCAACAATTTCACGCGAGATGGAGCTTGCCACCAGCGTTGACAGATGAGGGCCGCGATTGACTTTGTCGAGTTTGAGCGTCATCGATCACCCGATAATGCAGCGGGCCGCAGAATGCGCCCATTGCTGAGAATATGTCCAGGATCGAAAGCGTCCTTGAGTCGGCTGGCAATGTCCAGTGTCACTTCATCTACGCGATCGAGATAAGCCTGTTGCTTGACGCGTCCGATACCATGTTCTGCGCTGATTGAGCCACCATAGCGATCGACAACATCAAAGATAATTTTCTCGGTCTGATGAAACAGTATTTCCATGGTATCCGGGCTGCTTCCCTTCGGAGGAATGACGTTGAGATGGAGATTGCCGTCGCCAACATGCCCATAAGTTACGGCGAGCACTTCCGGATATTGCTTTCCCAATGCTTCAAGTGTGTCTGTGACGAAATCTGCAAGCTTTGATATCGGTACGGAAACATCTGTCCGTAAATATCGCCCGCCATTGCCCTGGGATTCGACAAGTGTTTCCCGTAGCAACCACAACCTGTCCGCTTGTGCGCGGCTGGTTGCAAGAACACCATCCTGAATGAGATCGCCTGCATCTTGCAAGAAGTCCTGCAAGACAGCAGCCAAATCAATCCTTCCGCCGGCGGAGGCTTCGATTAGAACGTAAACGGGGTATGGTTCTGTAAGCGGATCGATAAAGTCGGGACGGGCCTTCAGTGCAATATCGATACCCACGCGCAAGATGAGTTCAAAAGCGGTCAAAAGATCGCTGCATTCCCGCCGGGCCTTTGCATAAAGAGCCATTGCATCTTCGACAGAGCGCAGTCCAACGAGTGCTGTCTCCACCTGTGTCGGTTTTGGGAAAAGCTTCAACGAGGCTGCCGTGATGATACCCAAGGTTCCTTCACTGCCGATGAACATCTGCTTGAGGTCATAACCGCGATTGTCTTTGCGCAGTATTTTCAATCCGTTCCATATCCGTCCGTCACTCAGGACGACTTCAAGCCCGAGCACCAAGTCGCGGGTCATACCGTAGCGCAGTACGTTGAAACCGCCTGCATTGGTCGCAACATTTCCACCAATCCGGCAACTGCCTTGGGCACCAAAAGTGATTGGCAAAATACAATCACTTACTTCCGCCGCTCGTTTTGCATCTTCGAGAATGCAGCCGGCCTCAACAATCATTGCAAAGTCGATCGGACTGATTGAACGAATTTTGTTCATTCGTTCAAGCGAGACAACGAGTTCATTGCCCCCGGGCGCAGCTACTGCTGCACCGACAAGTCCAGTAAGCCCACCTTGTGGGACAACAGCGATACCGTTCTCGTGACAGTATCGCAGCAAACTGGAAACTTCTGCGGTGCTCTCCGGGCGTGCAACAGCAAGGGGCGTTCCGAAATGGTCGCCAGACCAGTCCCGGCAATACCGCTCCATATCCTCATCAGTCGTGAGTAACGTTCCCTCCGGCATCGTGCTGGCAAGTGCAGCAAGCGATTTTTTACGGGTGGGAGGTAAGGCATTCATAAAAACTGTCTCCGGGCATAATTCTGTAGACAACTATCACTGTTACCGTGTTATCATACAAGTAAGATTTGTACCATCAGGCTGATGCAGGTTTTTCCCGCCAGTTGGATGTCTAGAATCGCAATGAAACCCATGCTTCACAGGAGGAAAAGCAAGATGAGTGCTGACAACGGATTTCGCATGATGCACACCATGATCCGGGTGTTCGATCTGGACAGGTCGATCAAATTTTATACCGAACTTCTGGGAATGAAGCTTCTTCGCAAGGAGGATTTTCCAGGTGGCAAGTTTACGCTGGCATTTGTCGGCTATGGGCCGGAAGAGAACAATACAGTGGTGGAACTTACACATAATTGGGATCAGGCAGAGCCCTATCAGATAGGCAGCGGATTTGGCCACTTGGCTCTCGGAGTGAACGATATTTACGCTGTTTGCGATGCGCTTGAAAAACAGGGGGCAAGCATTCCCCGCAAGCCCGGCCCTATGTTGCACGGAACCACACATATTGCCTTTGTGGAAGATCCTGACGGCTACAAGATCGAACTTGTTGGGCTCGACACAATGCAATAATGGCGCTCCGGCGGGCCGCGTATGCCTTTGGGGTATGTGGCCCGCCACGTTATGAATACAAAATGCGTTAGGCTGCATCATTTGATTATCGCGATCTTGCTGCGGTCGATTGTGATGGCGACGGCACCGATCAAAACAGCACCGAAAATCACGTTCTCAGCAAATATATTGACGCCGACAAATGTCATTCCGATACGGACGATAGAAATGATCAGTGCGCCGACTGCAGTTCGCCCGACACCACCCAATCCGCCAGTGATTGCCGTTCCGCCGACAATAACTGCGGCAATGGCGGGTAGGAGCAGTTGGTTGGCGAGGCTTGGTGAACCGCTGGACAGGCGTGATGCCAGAATGACACCAGCAATTGCAGCCAGTGTGCCAGAAATCGCGAAGGCGATGACCTTCGTACGATCAACGTTGATACCCGCTGCATAGGCAGCAGATTCGCCGGCTCCAACGGCAAAGCTGTAGCGACCAAAGCGGGTGTATCGCAGGATCAGAAAGCTGATCAAGCCTACGGCAATAGCAAGAAGAACCACGACCGGCACCCCGACAACAGTCTCGTTGATCCAGATCGTATTGACGCGGCCTGCTTCTTCAATCGTGATGGCCCGGCCATTGGCAATCCACAGCGCGATACCGGCAACAACGCCGCCGGTTGCCAGCGTGGCGACGAATGATGGAACTCGTAGCCGGACGTGTACGATTCCGCTCAATAAGCCAAAACCCAGCCCGGAAAGAATGGCAACGGGAAAGGCCGCAAAACCCATTGAAGGCAAAAGTTGAGCGAGAATAACGCTGGCCAGCGAGGCGACGGCCTGAATCGAAAGATCAATGCCGCCGATCAGGATGACGAAGGTAACGCCCGTTGCCAGAATGAATAGCACTGCGGTGTTTGACAGCAGCAACGCCAAAGTCTCGCCCGTAAGGAAGCCGGGCGAAGCCAATTCGACGATCACGATGAGCAATACAAGCAAGCCGGTTGGGATTGCGCCTTGCACCCAGCTGTTTGCAAATAGCGATTTGATCTTTGTTATATTTTCCATCGCTGCTTCCTCAAACCATCGCTGCTACAAGTTCGACCTGATCCGGCTTTTTGCCTGCAGCCGCATCGAACCGAGCCGTAATTTCGCCGTCGCGCATAACCAGCACCGTGTGGGAGAGGCCTATAGTTTCCTCCAACGTGTCCGAGAGCAGCAAGATCGCAATGCCTTGCCCGGAAAGTTGCCGGATAAATTCGTAGACCTCTTCCTTGGCGCCGACATCGAGCCCGCGTGTGGGATGATCAAGTATCAGGATGCGTGATCCGGCCGTCATCCATCTTGCCAGCACGACTTTTTGCTGGTTGCCACCGCTAAGTTTACGGCAGGCAGTATCCGGTCCTGGCGCCTTTATGCGCAGACGCTTGATCCAGTCAGTTGCAACACGTCTTTCCTTGCCATAATCGATGGCACCCCTGCGCATCACGTGCGAGAGGTCGGCGAGAGTGATATTCTCGGCAATGGAAAGGAACATCACCAAGCCCTCGACGCGGCGCTCACGCGGGATATAGCCTACGCTCTTGCGGACGGCCTGTCCGGGTGAGGTTAGCCGCACCGTTTCACCCGCAATTTTTAAAGTGCCTTGCGTGTGTGGAAGGAAACCGCCGACTGCACGCGTCAACTCCTCGCGGCCCGATCCAACCACGCCGGCAATGCCTACGACTTCGCCAGCTCGGATGCTGAAATCCACATTATGAAAGAATCCTGAGATGCCAAGATCCTTGGCTTCGACCATGACCTCGGATTGAGGTGCGATTTGCTGCGCTTCCTTATAATACTCCGTATGCAGGCCGCGCCCGACCATGATCTCATGCAGTTCCGGGCCTGTAACCTTTGCCGCTTCATGCTCTGCGACGACTTTGCCATCCTTCATTGTGTAAACGCGATCGGAAATCCTTAGAACTTCGTCAAGACGATGAGAAACAAACACAAAACTCGCCCGGGATTTTAACGAGCGGACACGTGCGAAAAGCACATCAATATCCGATGCACTCAGCACAGATGTTGGCTCATCAAGCAAAATCACGAGAGGACGGTCGACGCTTTCTTCAAGGGTTAGTGCCTTTGCCAACTCCACCATCTGCCGGGCTGCGAATGTCAATTCCGAGGTGCGGGCGGTGACATCGATATCGACGCCGATCTTGGCAAGCTGCCGACGCGAAGCCTCATGCATGGCGCGCCAGTTCACTATACCAAACCGTGTGAACTGCTGCTCCTGTCCAAGATATATGTTTTCCGCCACGGTGAGATTAAGTAACAGTGACTGCTCTTGAAACACCATGCCGATGCCATTTGCAGCCGCAGCGCTTGAATTGCGCAGGCGCAGTGGTTGCCCGTCCAGCGTCAGCGTTCCGCTATCGGGTCGATGTGTCCCGGAAAGCACGCGCATAAGCGTCGATTTGCCAGCGCCGTTCTCGCCGATAAGGCCGACAACTTCGTTAGGCCTGATTTCGATATCGACATTATTCAGGGCGTATGTGCCTGCGATGAATGATTTGCTTATTCCTTTGGCTGCGAGCATGGCGTTACTTCACAATCTTCAGGTTAAGGCGGTCGAGTGACAGAGCCACAGCGGCTATGATCATCAACCCTTGTACCGTCTGCTGAATGTAGGGCGAGATACCAAGCAGGATCATTCCATTGGCGAGGATGGTCACGATAAGCACCCCGACAAGTGTGTTCAGAACGCCGCCTTCACCGCCGGTCAAAGCTGTTCCCCCGACGACTACCGCAGTAACGGCCGCAAATAATCTTCCGTCTGCAATGGTGGCGTTGGACTGGCCAAGCTGTGCAGCGGCAAGTACTCCTGCTACGCCGAAAAAGAAGCCCGCTAGGCCGAATGCATAAATACGTACGCGTCTGGGATTTACTCCGGAAAACTCTGCAATGTCCTCACCGCCGCCAAGAGCCAGAACGTGGCGGCCAAATCGCGTATAATATTGAATGATAATGGCTAGGGTGAATGCTGCGAGAGCAACCCATACTGCAAGAGGCAGTGATAAAAAGCGGGTGAGGGCGAGGCCCCGGATGCTTTCATCCATCAATCGAACTGCTGAGCCACCGAGCATATAAACTGAAAGCCCAAGTCCTATGAACCAGACGCCAAGCGTTGTCATGAAGGATGGTATGCGCAGGACTGTCTGGAGAACGCCGCTTAATAGACCGATCATGGTGCTCGCAGCAATGGCTGCCAGAACGGCAAGCCAGCCATAATTATGCGCATTGCTGTCATTTGCGGCAAGTAGCACTACCACCATCGCCGCGACGGACATTGCGCCTTCAACCGAAAGATCAATGCTCCCGAGCAGAATGATAAAGGTCATCCCCATGGCAAGGGTCAGTGGTACCGCAGCAGAATTGGCGACCCGTATGAGATTACGGGGTTCGATGAAGTTCGGATTGGCTATTGTAATGATGATACAAAGAACAACCAGCACTGCGAGAGGGGCAAAGGCGCGCCATTTGCGCAATCGCTTCCCGCTAGTTAATCGGGTCAGGAACGATTGCATCGCGTTCTTCTGCTCCGTGGTTGAGATGGACTTCACGAGTTCAGAATTGACAGACAACAGACTATATCCAACATCGAGAGTGGAAAAGTGCAGAGGCCGTATTCGCCAATGCGGTGTTGCAGCAGACAGGTCATGGCCCCGTCTGCTGCTGTGTCAGGTGATCAGGTCCGGATTGCCCCAGTCACACGGCCCCATAGGTCGTTCCAATCCAGCGTTGGCTGGGATTCGACGTTGGTTTTGTAGTATTCTTCGACATTCTCTTTCGAGATAAGAAGCGCCTTGCCGTAGAATTCGCGATGTTCCGGTGGTTCCTTGGCAGGGTCAAACTTCTTGATGTGCGCGTTGTAGCCGATGGCCAGGCCCATGCCGCCCTGCCAGAAGGGATCGGATGTTACCGTGCAGGCAAACTCACCCTTCCGCACTGCGTCCACGGCAGACTTGATGCCATCTACGCCAACAATGGGAACTTTCCCCGCCAGATCTTCGGCTCGCAATGCTTCAAGAGCACCAACGCCCATATCGTCATTTGCTGCCCAGATACCCTTGATGTCGTCGCCAAAGCGTGTGAGCAGATTGCTGGTCAGGTCGAAAGCTTCGGTTGATTTCCAATTGGCAACCTGGAAATCCAGAAGCTTGATATTCGGATTTGCCGCAAGCGCTTCATCGAGCCCCTTTTTGCGTTCAATGGCTGCCGTGGTCGAGATCATGCCTCCTAGCGCAACAATGCCGCCACTGCCACCAATGGCCTTGAACAGTATTTCGGCGATCTGCTTACCGCTGGCAATGCCATCAAACTCGATGTGCGAGACATAATTTGGCGTAAAGTCTTTCGGATGAAGATCGGCAGGCTTGTTCCATTGGGTAACGACAGTGGCACCAGCCTTCGCGCAGGCTTCAACAATCGGCCGTGCATCAGGTGTATCGTTCGGGTCCGAGTTGAGCACCATATTGCCGCCGGTCTTTGCCAGCATTGCTTTGATGTCGGCAATACCCTTTTCGCTATTGCCTTCCGAGACGAGTGTCACGTGCTCAAGGCCAGCGGATTTTGCATAGGCCTCGGCACCCTGTTTCCAGACAGCGTGATATGGGTTGGAAAGCGATCTGATTGACGTCACCAGCGTTGGTGCGGTTTGTGCAAAGAGACGTTTCGGCAGTGCGGCCACCGCAAGTCCTGCAGTTGCACCCAACATCAATGTTCGCCGGTTCACCCGGCCAAAACGCGCAAACTTATCCTGTTCATTCATTCCCAATTCCTCCCTCTGGAAATTAATGTTCTTATATTATCGGCATGTCAGACGCTTGAATTGTGTAGAAAAGCCGCAAGTCTTTACCTTCTATTTGTACGACAACCCTTCAACACCATAACCATACCCTTTCTCTTGACGCTTCACAAGAGACTTGAGATTGTATGTGCGAATTACTGGCTGACGTGAAGTTCCAGCCGGGCTTGTTCCATGAATGGGAGGAACTAAATGGCCGATTATATTATCGTGGGTGGCGGGTCGGCAGGCTGTGTGCTTGCTGCGCGGTTGTCGGAGGATACCAACGCCACCGTTACCCTGCTTGAGGCTGGTCCTCGCGATACCAACATGTTCATCCATTTGCCTGTAGGGTTTTTCAAAATGACTGCGGGGCCACTGATATGGGGCTATGAAACCGCCGCGGGGAGCGAGATAGACGGCAGGACGATGGTTTACCCGCAAGCTCGGGTGCTGGGGGGCGGAAGCTCCATCAATGCCCAGGTTTTTACGCGGGGCTGTCCCGAAGATTATGATGCGTGGGCCAACGAAGAAGGCTGCGAAGGTTGGTCGTTCAAGGATGTGCAGCCCTATTTTAAGAGGTCAGAGGGCAATGACACGCTGGTTGATGAGTATCACGGGAATGCAGGCCCGCTTGGCGTAAGCTCGGGCAATCCGCATCCTTTGACGCGTACTTTTGTTCAGGCAGCGCAGCAGGCCGGGATTCCTTTCACTGCAGATTTCAATGGTGGCAAACAGCAAGGCAGCGGTTTCTATCAAACGACAACCAGGAACGGGCGGCGAAGTAGCACGGCAGTTGGATATTTGAAGCCGGTTCTGGATCGCAGCAACTTGACCGTGAGAACGGGTGTGTTCGTAAACCGGATCGTTGTTAAGGGAAATCGGGCCATCGGCGTTGAAATTATCGAAAAGGGCAAAAAGGTTTTCATAGCGGCCGATCGGGAGGTGATACTCACGTCCGGTGCCATTGGCTCACCAAAGCTTTTGATGCTTTCCGGTATTGGCGCCGCAGATGAACTTAAAAACTTAGGGATCAATGTAGTGCATGATTTGCCCGGTGTCGGGCAGAATCTGCAAGACCATATGGATGTTGATGTTATCGCGGAACTGTCGGGTTCCTATGGCATTGATCGTTACAAGAAGCTGAGATGGCAAATTCTGGCGGGACTCGAATATGCCGCGTTCGGCAAAGGACCAGTTGCTTCGAATATTGTTGAAGGCGGTGCTTTCTGGTGGGGCGATGAAGCAGAAAAAACGCCTGATATTCAATTTCACTTCCTGCCGGGTGCCGGAGTGGAAAAGGGTATTGGCTCCGTTCCGGGTGGTAATGGCTGCACGTTGAATTCCTATCATCTGCGACCACGCTCACGCGGTACGGTGAAATTGCGTTCTTCAGATGCGCGTGATGCGCCAATTATTGATCCCAATGCATTTGCTGAGCCTTATGATCTGGAACGTGCGGTGGATGGAATAATTATCAGCAGAGACATTTTGAAACAGCCAGCATTTGAGCCATTCATCAAACGCGAACATTTGCCGGGTGATGGCGTGAATACACGTGCAGAATGTGCGGCGTTTGCCCGGCAACATGCGCGATCTGCCTATCATCCCGTCGGGACTTGCAGGATGGGTACGGGAGAGGGGGCAGTTGTTGATCCGCAGCTAAGAGTGCACGGCATTGATGGGTTGAGGGTCTGCGACAGTTCGATAATGCCCCGGCTGATTTCATCGAACACCAATGCGGCAACTGTCATGATTGGCGAAAAGGCGGCCGACCTTATCCGACGCGCCAGTAATTGATAACGGAAATCAAAATCTTCTGATCAGGCGTCTTGCAGGGTTGTCGTACAAGTAAAATCTGGTAGAACATCGCAACAGCGGATTTGCAGGGAGATCATGATGCGATCGAAAGAGTTTGGCCGTACCGGCCGCACAGTTAGCGAGATTGGCTTTGGCGCATGGGCAATTGGCGCTGCTTGGGGCGAGGTGAATGATGAAGAGGCGCTAGCTGCCCTTCATGCGGCGCTGGATAGTGGCGTCACATTTATCGATACCGCTGATGTGTATGGCGATGGTCATTCGGAGCAGTTGATTGCGAAGGTAATCAAGGAGCGGGGCGGCGAGAAGCCGTTTATCGCGACCAAAGCCGGACGCAGGCTGTCGGAGCAGACCGTGGCTGGCTACAGCATGGACAACCTGACAGCATATATTGAACGCAGTTTGAAAAATCTTCAGACTGATACACTCGATCTGGTTCAACTTCACTGTCCGCCAACCGACCTTTACTATCATCCAGAAGTGTTTGAACGGCTGGACCGGCTGGTGGATCACGGTAAGATTCGCAATTACGGCGTGAGCGTAGAGCGCGTGGAGGAAGCTCTTAAAGCTCTCGAATATCCTGGCGTTGTCAGCGTCCAGATAATCTTCAATGCATTCAGGCAGCGTCCCGCAGAACGCTTCTTTGCTCTGGCTGAAGAAACCAAAACGGCAATCATTGCGCGGGTGCCTCTGGCGAGTGGATTGCTATCAGGTAAGTTCAAGCGGGATACAAAATTTGCAGAGAATGATCATCGTCTCTTTAACCGCAATGGCGAAGCATTCGACGTTGGTGAAACCTTCTCCGGTGTGCCCTACGAAAAAGGTCTGGAGGCTGTGGAGCGCGTTCGGCCACTGGTGTCGGGAGACACAACCATGGCCAAGTTTGCCTTGCGTTGGATATTGATGTTTGACGCTGTGACTGTTGCAATTCCAGGAGCGCGTAACCCCGCCCAAGCCCGCTCAAATGCGGAAGCTGCTGCGCTTGCACCGCTTTCGGTAGAAACGATGGAAAAAATCGAGCAGATCTATCAGGAAGATATCAAGCCGTTTGTTCATCAACGCTGGTAGAACTCAACAATTGGCGAAATATCACGGCGGCCATGTGCCGCCGTTTCTTTATTCCTGCAACGCAGAGCAAGCTATATACTTCAAAAATAATAGTAAATTTGCAGTTTCCTCATCTCCTATAATTCCTCCCCCAACTAATACCACAGCCAAAATTGGTTCTATTGACAACGCTATAAGCCCGAGTAGCATTAAATCAAATCAATTGAACTAATAGGCGGAACAACGAACTATTTTAATGGGGGAATGAAGATATGACTAAAGAGTTGAATGCAAACTTCGTCCGACTGTCACCGATATCCCGACTGATCAATTATCTTCCGAAGGCCGCGATACTAGGCGCTGTGCTTGCATCAACGCTGACCATGACTTCCACTTCAGCCTCTGCCGAGGCTCTTTTGACAATGCACATTGAAGAGCAAACAAGTTGGGTGCGAAACTTTAATCCATTCGATTTCGCCGGGCGCCGGCAAAGCACGCTTGATTTCATCTATGAGCCACTCGTCATTTTCAATGACCGGGACAATGGAAAACCAATCTATCGGCTCGCAACGGCGTTCAAATTTGCGGACGACCTCAAGTCCATTACCTATACGATTCGTGATGGCGTAAAATGGTCGGACGGCAAGCCTCTGACTGTAGAGGACGTTAAATTTACGATTGAGATGATGCTGAAGAATCCGGCTATTGATTTCGTCGGTGTAAAAGACAGTATTACCGCGGTGGACGTTACCTCTCCAAACGAGTTGAAGATCACACTCAAGGAAGTGGATACACATTTTCCGGAATCGATAATGGATCTTCCCGTTGTGCCGCAACACATCTGGAAAGATGTAGCCGACCCATTTGCTTTCAAGAATGAAAACCCTGTTGGCTCGGGTCCGATGACCGAAATTCGCCGCTTTACGCCGCAGGTCTATGAGCAATGCCGCAACCCGAATTACTGGGATGCCGAGTCGCTGAAAGTCGATTGCCTGAGGCTGCCGCAAATTGCCGGCAATGACCAGGTGCTGGCAACGATCCCCGAGGGACAACTGGACTGGTTTGGATCATTTATACCGGATATCGACAATACCTTTGTCTCAGTTGATACGGAGCATAATCATTACTGGCAGCCGCCTGCGGAAACCGTATCGTTTCAGATGAACCTGAAAACAACCAAGCCCGGTAACGCTGCGGCCTTCAACGATATAGCATTTCGTAGAGCCATCAGTCTGGTGATGGACCGCACTGCGATGGTCGACATTGCCGGTTTTGGTTATCCGGTGGTCAATCTCCATGCCAGCGGTCTTCCGCCTCGTTTTGACAGTTGGCGTAATCCTGAAGCCGAGAAGGCTCAAGATGAGTGGATGGGCTATGACATCGACAAGGCCAACAAGCTGCTTGACGATGCCGGTTATAAAAAGGGTGGTGACGGCTTCCGGACCACCGCGAAAGGTGATCCGATTGCTTTTGCAATCATGGTGCCGAATGGTTGGACTGACTGGATTGATGCGGTTCAGATTGCCACTGAAGGTCTTCGCAAAGTTGGCTTGAATGCGACTGTTGCTACTCCGGAATATGAACAATGGGGAAAGCAGGTTCTTGAAGGTAGTTTTGATGCGCTCATCAATTCGCGTGCCGATGGCCCGACACCTTTCAAAGGATATTATGAATCGCTCTCATCGGCCTATGCAGGCCGCGTCACTGGCGCTCCATCCCGCTATTCGAATCCCGAATTGGATGGATTGTTTGCGGATTATCGCAAAGCAACAAGTGACGAACAACGCCGTGATATTTTCAACAAGATACAGCTCGTTGTTGCAAATAATTTCCCCGTTATTCCACTGTTCAACGGCCCGACCTGGTATCAGTATTCTACGAAGCGTTTCACCGGCTGGGTATCCAAAGATGATCCCGCGCTGAATCCTGAAGACCATGACAATAACAGGTTGCGTCTGGTTCATCTTCTACGCTTGCGCCCGGTTGATGAGAAGGCGAGTGGAGACAACGGCTGATGCGCATTCCGCTTCACCGGCTTGCTGTCTATGGCGTCGCCTTTGTTTTTGCCATTGTTGTCAATTTTCTTGTTCCCCGGCTTATGCCGGGGAGCCCCGTCGATGGAATGATTGCACAACTTGGGCCACGTGCAACACCGGCGGCGATAGAGGCAATCAAGGCTCGCTTTGGTGCCGTCGAACAGCCAATGTGGGTGCAGTTTCTGGACTACCTCAAGGGGTTGGCCACTCTCGATCTGGGCGTTTCGGTAAAGTACTATCCGCAAACTGTCGTTGAAGTGTTGGGGCGGTCTGCCGGGTGGACAGCTTTTCTGGTTCTGACTGCGATCATATTTTCGCTCTGCATAGGTACGACCTTAGGCGCTCTTTCCGCATGGCGTCGTGGTGGTCGGTTGGATACGGTGGTTTCACCATTATCCATCATGATGATCGCAATTCCACCTGTGGTGATTGCAGTGGCTACACTCTTCACATTTGGTGTGGCGCTGCGCTGGTTCCCGGTTGGATATGCCTATAACCCCAATCTTGATCCCGGGCTGAATTTTACATTCTTCGGTAGCGTTTTCCTGCATGCCATCATGCCCGTGCTCACACTGTCGCCGTATCTTATCGGCGAGTTCCAGACGACGATGCGTACAAGCATGATCTCGGTTCTGGGGGAAGACTACGTGACCATGGGCAGAGCCAAGGGCTTGAGCGAAACGGCAGTCATGTTTGGATATGCCGCACGCAACGCATTGCTGCCGGTGCTGACCAATCTCGCCCTGATGCTGGGTGCTGTTTTCGGTGGCTCAATCGTTACGGAAATCGTGTTCAATTATCCCGGCCTCGGCCTGACGCTTTATACGGCCAGCGTTGCCAGAGATTATCCTGTTATTCAGGGGCAGCTCCTGCTCATGACGTTCGCCACCCTTAGCGCAAATCTTCTCGTCGATCTGATTTATGGCGTTGTCGATCCGCGCATCAGGGAGGCAAGGACATGAACTCCGGGATCAAAGTTCTATTGCGTCAGAAAAAGGCAATGGTTGGTCTGGTTATCGTTGTGGCACTTTGCCTGATGGCTCTGTTCGCGCCAATCATTGCACCGAACGACCCGGGTGCACGCGTGGGGCGTTCGCATCAGGCTCCCAGCATTCAGCATGTCTTGGGAACAACCAAGATGGGCCGCGATGTCTATAGCCAGTTTGTATGGGGAGCCCGATCATCTCTTGCCGTCGGATTCGCTACGGGCATACTCATAACGGTGCTTGGCACGTGCATCGGCCTGGCAGGCGGGTACTTCGGTGGACGCACCGACAATACGCTCGATATCCTGACCAATGCCGTGCTTGTGATCCCCAATATACCATTGCTGATCCTGCTGGCTTCATTTGCAGGTACGGTCGGGCCATGGGCCATCATGACGATTATTGCTTTGACCTCATGGCCATGGGGAGCCCGAATGACGCGATCACAAACACTTGCATTGCGGAACCGCGAGTTTGTTGTTGCCGCGAGAATGGTCGGTGAGCCGAACTGGCGCATTGTATTTGTTGAGATTGTACCAAACCTCCTTCCATTGATCGCGCTCAATCTGGTGGGCAGTATCATCTATGCAATTGTTGCGCAGACCACGTTGGAATATCTCGGATTTGGTGACCCGCTTAACGTCACTTGGGGCACCATGCTTTACAATGCCCAGAATTCGTCGGCGATTATTGTCGGTGCCTGGTGGGATATTGCCGTTCCGTGTGCCGGTATCGTGCTTGTGGGACTAGGGCTTTCGCTGCTCAACTTTACCTTCGATGAAATAGCCAATCCACAGTTGCGCTCCGGCCCGGCATTGAAGCGCTGGTTGCGATTGAACCGTCAGCGGGTACGCATGCTGGAGGCGAACCAATGACCGATGCGCTTCTTCAGGTACGTAATCTCAGTGTCGACTATCTCCTCGATAAAGGAGTATTCAACGCCGTCAAAAACGTGTCATTCGATATTGGCCGGGGCGAACTTTTTGGACTGGCCGGAGAGTCTGGATGCGGGAAAAGCACGATCGCATATGCCATAACCCGGCTGGCAAAGCCTCCGGCCTGGGTTGCAGGCGGTGAGATTTTACTCGAAGGGCAAGATATTCTCAAAATGCCCGACCGTCAGCTCCAATCAGTTCGCTGGCGGCGCATTGGGATGGTTTTTCAAAGCGCAATGAATTCGCTTAATCCGCTGATGCGGGTAGAAGCGCAGTTTCATGATGTCTTGCACCGTCACACAGGTTGCCCCCGCGAAAAATCTCGCGAGCGTGCCAAAGAGATGTTTCAGCTGGTCGGTATTCCTGCCGACAGGCTCTCAAACTATCCCCATCAATTCAGCGGGGGAATGCGCCAGCGCATCGTGATTGCAATCTGCCTGGCACTCAATCCTGAACTCATCATTATGGATGAGCCGACGACTGCTCTTGATGTCGTTGTGCAACGGGAAATTTTGGAACAGGTCGCTGACCTTCAGAGAACCAAAGGTTTCTCAGTGCTGTTCATCACCCATGATCTGCATCTGATGGCGCAAATCTGCCATCGCATAGGCGTGATGTTGAAGGGTGAGCTGGTTGAAGTCGGAGAAGTTCGGCAAGTGAGCACTGCTCCTGCCCACGAATACACAAAACGTCTTTGGGGTGCCATTCCCAGTCTCCCGTCCAGCATGCAAAGAGAGGGAGTGCCGCTATGAATGCAATTCCCGATCTTGGCCGCGTAAAAGGATCAGGGCTGGCACCGATCATCGAACTCAGCTCCATTACCCGGTCATTCGGACTTGTTCACGCGTTGCGTGGCATCAGTCTTTCGCTGGTTCCCGGCAAAGCGCTAGCCTTGGTCGGAGAGTCCGGGTGTGGAAAGACGAGTTGTGCGCGTATTATTTCGCGCATGGACCACCCAACGTCCGGCGAAATGTTGTTTCGCGGTCAGAATGTTACGACTGCCGGATCTGCCGAAACCGAACGTGCCTATCGGCGTGCGGTTCAGATGGTTTTTCAGGACCCTTTTGCGTCACTTAATCCGGTGTTTTCCATTGAACATCATTTGACCCGGCCCTTGCTTTTGCATGGTCACGCAAAAGGCGGAGTAGAAGCAAAAGCGGGCGTCAACTCGTTGTTGGCAAGTGTTGGCCTGGATCCGACCGTCACCGCGTATAAGTTTCCGCATGAACTTTCAGGTGGACAAAGACAGCGTGTCAATATTGCCCGGGCACTGGCGGTACAACCAGAGGTTCTTGTCGCAGATGAACCCACCTCCATGCTTGATGTGTCCATCCGGCTGGGCATTCTTGAACTGTTGTCCAGCATCAAGCGCGAGCGCAATCTGGCATTGCTTTACATCACGCATGATATCGCAACTGCCGCCTATGTTGCCGAGGAAATTGTCGTGATGTTCGCCGGGCAGATGGTTGAGTGGGGCGATACAAACTCCGTAATCGAAAATCCGCAACATCCTTATACCCGCTTGCTTCTGTCGGCGGTGCCGGACCCCTATCGACCTTTTATCCCGGGGGAGAGTGCGAAATTCCTGCGCCATGCGGAAGAGGTCAGGCGGCTATCACGTCCTGAGTCCCAAGTGGTGCAGCAGGCTGCTTCAAATCACTTCTTTCGCTCTCTTGGACAACAGTGACGGTTATTGGAGCCAGTATGGATCTTCTGGTCAGACTTTATGCCCTCAAGCAAAACTCAAAACTTGATGAGCGCCTTTTTCACGCAGGCATCGTAATCAGACGCGTTCTCGCACCGGAACTTGGCCTTGTGACGCAGTGGATACAAAAGGAATTTGGTAGGGGCTGGGCGAGCGAGGCAACAGTCTCTTTTACCAGACAGCCTCCGGCGTGCTTCATTGCTGTGAAGAAGGGCGAGTTGATCGGGTTTGCTTGCTACGACGCGATTGCACGGGGTTTCTTCGGGCCAACCGGCGTGAGCGAGGCGGCAAGAGGCGCTGGTGCGGGCCAAGCTTTACTGTTGGCATGTCTTATTGACATGCGTTCGCAGGGCTACGGCTATGCCATTATTGGCGACGCAGGACCGATTGATTTCTACGCACGTGCGGTAGGTGCAACAGCCATTTCCGATTCAACACCGGGCATCTATGCCGGACTGCTCACAAACCCATAACGCAATCCACCATTCTGAAAGTCCATCCATGACATCGCGTATGCAATTTCGTCTTGAAACCCACTGGCAACCCGCCACAGGAAATGAACCGCTCTCCTATTCGTTGAAGCTCACAAACCTTTCATCGGAACCAATTACGGGTTTTCGTCTTTGCGTAAGCGGCCCAGCCCGTATCGACCCCGCAGCGACTGTCGAGGGCGGCATCCTTGTCGAACGGTTGTCAAATCATTCGGAATTTGCTCCGTTGGACAATTTTACATTGGAGCCGAATGCTTCATGGACGGTGAAGGCACGTGGCTTGAGTTATCCGCTTCGACATTGGAGCGATGGCGCAAATAGCGCCTATCTGTTGCTGGAAGATGGCAGTACTTTACCAATCCCCGCACTGCCGACACGTGCTATCGGCGACAACGCAACTTTAAAGCGTGGTGCAGAAATATATCCTGTCCCCGAGAATGTTGATGTACCTGTGGCCATCATTCCCTGGCCGCAATCTGTGGAAATTTCAGGAAATCGCCCCGCTCCTCTTGGCCTTGCTCCCGTTGCGAAGGATGCAGTTGCTGACAAAGCGATTGCAGCGTTCGATGCGCTCACCAAGGCTCTGTTCCCGGTTGAGGGTATTGTCCGTGGCGTTTCCGAAGGCGGATTGCCCGTTAACATTACCTTGCAAAAGGATGTTGGTGCTGAAGCCTACACAATAGAGTTCCAGCAGAATTCCATTGCGCTCACGGCAGGATCAAAGACCGGGGCTCTGTATGGACTGATCACTCTTGGACAGATACTGCGCGGTGCACGGCTTTATCCCGATACATTCAACTTTCCTTTGTCAGGCAAAATAGAAGACGCACCCGCCATGCTCTGGCGTGGTACTCATCTTGATGTTGCAAGGCAATTTTACAGCTCGGCTGAAATCACACAATTCCTGAATATTCTGGCGTGGAACAAGCTGAACAGATTTCACTGGCACCTTTCAGACGATGAAGCATGGCGCGTTGAAATCGATGCGTATCCCGAACTCATTTCCGTCGGTGCGTGGCGTGGTCATGGCTTGCCAATTCCGCCATTGCTCGGATCTGGACCGCACGCGACAGGTGGGTATTACACGAAGTCAGCAATCCGTGAGATTGTTGCACTTGCCAACGATCTGGGAATTGATGTGGTGCCGGAAATTGATATGCCTGGCCACTGTTACTCCGTCCTGCAGGCACTTCCCTGGCTGCGCGATCCGCAGGAAACGGGTGAATATTTTTCAATTCAAGGCTTTCCCAATAATTGTCTCAACCCTGCACGTGAAGAAACCTATCACTTCGTTGAAACAGTGCTGACGGAACTTCTGGAGCTATTTCCGTCCCGAACCATTCATGTCGGTGCAGATGAAGTCCCAACCGATGCGTGGTCTGGCTCACCTCAGGCGAAGCAACGTCTGGCTGAGCTTGGCGGAGATACTGCGGCTGTGCTGCAGGCCGATTTTCTGCGAAGAGCTCAAGCCTTTCTAATCGCCCATGGCCGTATCACTGGCGCTTGGGAGGAAGCGGCTCATGGTGGTGGTATTGAAAAGTCCAATTGCTATCTGGATGGTTGGCATACGGTGGAAATCAGCGCCAAGCTGGCTGCTGAAGGATATGACATCGTGGTGTGCCCCGGACCTGTTTATTATCTCGATATGGCAAATAGTCCCGATTGGTCAGAACCGGGGGCGGGATGGGCAGGGTGGTCCGAGCCTGAAAAACTTTATGAGTTTGATCCTGTAAAGGGCTGGAGTCAGGATCAGAAGAAACATTTTCTCGGCATCCAAACCTGCATCTGGTCTGAACCGATGACAGATCGCGGCGTGTTCGACCGACTTGTATTTCCGCGGATTTCAGCGATGGCCGAGACGGCATGGACGAAAGCGGAAGCAAAATCGTGGACTCGCTTTAAAGCAATGGCCGGACTGATGCCGGTGCTTTATGGAGTGGGGTAGTTCACTCAAATAGCGGGTAGAATCCATGACAGAGCTTAAAACGAGAACACGTGCGGTTGGTGCCAGAGCCGTTTTGAAAGCAAAGGAGCTTCCAGCGGTCACCACCGAAACAGGTGGCAAGCTGAACATTGTCACCTCTGTTTCCGAGGCAGGTTTCAATCCGCTTGACTTGCTCTATTCATCCTTGGCAGCTTGTATCGTGCTAAGCGCTCGCATCGCTGCTTCACGGCTGAAGGTTTCAGACAGGCTGGATGAAGTCCGTGTGCACGTCACTGGCGAGAAATCTCACGAAGAACCGTTTCGCATTGTGCGTTTCGATATCGATGTTGAGATTGAAGGCGATCTAGACGAGGCCGCGCGGCATCAGATCATGGAATTGGCCGAGGAGATTTGCACAGTCAGCAATACACTCCGCGGAGACGCCGATTTTGTTACGAGGATTTTGCCGTCAGTTTAATTTGACCAGAGCCACACGGCGATTCTTGGCGCGCCCTTCTTCATCGTCGTTGCTGGCAACCGGCGCCATCATTCCCGCGCCAGAGGTTGCCAGCCGCTCCGCTTTGATTTTGTAGGTCGTAACAAGAGCTTTCTTTACCGCAGCAGCGCGTTTCGACGATAGGTCAAGATTATAAGCGAACTTGCCCTCATTGTCGGTATGGCCGACGATTAAAACCGCCAGCTTTTCGTCAAGTGCCAGTAGACCTGCGATCTCTTTTAAGGTCGGCTCCGATTCAGGTTTCAGATCGCTTTTATCAGTGTCGAAATAAATGCCGTAAAGCGAAATGCTTCCTTGTGTAGAAATTGAACTCGCCATCTCGGTTGCGCCGACAACAACCATTTTCTTATCGCGTGATTTGGGTTCAACAACATGGACTATGGCAATAGTTCTGCCGTTCAGGGCTTTGCAATAAAGGTCATCAAGCATCGTATAGGTCTGGACGGTGACGTAAGTGTCGCCGTCAGAGGCGGGAATTTTCGCCGAAAAAAACCGCTGATCCTTTATTGCGGGCGTCAAAGCACAGGCTCCATTGGAAAACGCCTCGTCTTTGAGGTCGCCTTCGCGGAAGAAGATCATGGCGAGGCTCATATCGCCGCCGCCACCTGCACTGGAACGTGTAGCATCACCGCCACATTCTTCTGATTTACATTGAAAGAGTAGTTCGCCTTTGGCTTTCTCGATTTCATCCTGATAGTTACGCAAAACTTCGAGCGGAGAGCGTTCTGGCGGCAGCACATAAGCGATGCGGGTCAACATGCCCTCAATGTCGAGTGTCTTTTCCGGCGCATAAACAGAGTTGTTGCTGGCGTCACGTTTCTCGGTGTCAGGGTCGCGCTTCAGAGCGCCGAGGGGAACGGTGAAATCGGTGTAGGAGAAGGTTTCATAACTGACGATGAACGATCCATCATAGCGTTTGATCAAAGGATTGTCCGCTGACCCATCAATGTCGCTTGTTGGTTCGATGGCGTCAGCAAACGCGCCAGCCATACCTTTCATAAGCAACATCATGATAATGAGAAATTTCAAACCTTGCTGCAACGTAACCATGCATCGTCCCCCACAAGCCCGGTAACGGCATATCGGAGCACAAAAACCGGGCGACTGCCAGCGACTTCGCATTTTGAAAAGAAGACTTATCGATGCTGGTGGGTATTGCGGGATCTTAATTTTTGGATTTGAGAAGGGGCAGATGGTGGGCGTGACAGGGATTGAACCTGTGACCCCTACGATGTCAACGTAGTGCTCTCCCGCTGAGCTACACGCCCATCTGCCGGGCGCATACACCATATTGAATTGTGTCCGTCAATAGCTGTTGAGGGACTTAATGGGCTTTCTTGCAGGAATACAATAATGACGTAGCGCAACTAGGCTGCGACAAGCATTTTTTCGATTTCGTTGACAAGATCGCGCAAATGAAATGGCTTGGACAGCACTTTGGCGTCCTTGGGTGCCTTCGAATCAGCATTCAAGGCCACGGCCGCAAAACCGGTGATGAACATGATCTTGAGATCGGGGTCGATTTCGGACGCCCGTCGGGCCAATTCAATGCCATCCATTTCCGGCATGACGATATCGGTCAACAGGAGCGAAAACGGCTCTTCGCGCAGACGATCATAGGCGCTGGCACCATTATCGAAATGCGTGACATGATAGCCAGCTTTCTCAAGCGCTTTCACGAGGAAACGCCGCATATCATTGTCATCTTCTGCAAGAAGTATTCTTTTCATCGGTCCGTCCGAATTATTTAGCGCCGGATCATCCCCAGACCAGCGTTCCGTAGAATCTACAAAGCGCTTTTTTGGTAAAGATCACGTGAATGATTTGCTAGAAATAAGGCTGAACGGGGCAAATGTCGAGGTGGGTTCAGCGTGGATAGCATCTTAACAAAGATGAGCGTATCTTCCGTGCACCATCAATTCCATTACGCATAAACTTGCTCTAGTGTATCAGAAGCAGCACCCTGCAAGTTCAGCAATAAACATTTGAAGTGAACGATGACCGTCAACCGCGATTTTCCCGACAGCTCTCCCTATGAATTGCGGCAGCCGTCTGATCAACGCATACCATTCGTTTTCAACTCTCCCCATAGCGGCCGTTTCTATCCGCCAGCATTTATCCAGCAGTCACAACTTGATGCGCATATTATCCGCCGCTCGGAAGATTGCTTTGTAGATCAGCTCTTCGCTTCAGCGGTAATGCTGGGCGCGCCTTTGATGCTGGCGCATTTTCCGCGCGCATATCTCGATGTTAATCGTGAGCCCTATGAACTCGACGCAAAAATGTTTATCGAGCCGCTTCCTTCATTCGCCAATGCGCATTCTGCACGCGTGGCAGGCGGTCTTGGTACCGTTCCCCGACTGGTAGGAGAGGGGCAGGAAATCTATGCCCAGAAGCTCCATATATCCGAAGCGCTTGGCCGTATTGATACAATCTACAAGCCTTACCATGCGATGCTTGGGAATGTCCTTGCAATGACTTATGCCCGCTTTGGCTATGGCGTGCTTGTCGATTGCCACTCAATGCCAGCGAGCATCCGTTTTCCTGAAAGCGGAATGCGCCCGGATTTCATAATTGGAGATAGATTCGGCACGAGCTGCGCGCCGGAACTTGCAGGCGCTGCTATACAGCTGCTACGTGAAATGGGCTATGTGGTGGCCCATAACAAGCCCTATGCTGGAGGGTACATTACTGAACATTACGGCCGCCCTCTCAAGCACATCCATGCCTTGCAGATTGAGGTCAATCGCGGCCTTTACCTGAATGAAAATACTTATGAGAAAAAGCCCGGATTCGATCAGCTCCAGCGTGATATAGGGCTGTTTCTTGCAGATCTGGTTTCGCTGCCGGACTTCTATTTCCTCGATACACCGTTGGCCGCCGAATAAAACAATAACAGTCGCATGACAAAAAAAGACCGCGCGTGAGCGCGGTCCAAGTCTAGGGAGGAAACGCCCAAGGAGGGCATAGACAGGTCACCCCGTCCGACAATCAGTCTATGCTGCGTCGCACAAATGTCAAGTTAATTGCGCGCTTTTTTAAGCAGCCGCGAATATTGCCTAAAAAACATGCATAATTTGCGTGTTTTGACCTTAAATGAGAATAATTCAGTCGTCAGGAGCTGCTTTGGTTATCGATCTTACCTTTTTAAAGAAAATTGCAGAGGTTGCCTCACAGCAAACATTGCCCAGATTCAGAACCGCATCGCTTGTCGATAATAAGTATCAGAGTGGTTTTGATCCGGTCACGGAGGCTGACAGGGAAGCAGAGCGCGCAATTCGTGCGCTAATAAACGATACTTTCCCAGAGCATGGAATTTTAGGTGAGGAGTTTGGCGGCGAGAATCTGGACCAGCCGAATGTATGGGTCATTGACCCTATCGATGGAACGCGTGCCTTCATTTCCGGATTGCCTGTCTGGGGAACGCTTGCCGGGCTGACCGTCAATGGCGATGCGGTGGCCGGACTCATGTCGCAACCCTTCACCCGGGAACTGTTTATGTGTGACGGCGAGGCGTCCTGGTATGAAGGTCCTGATGGAACGCGCCGTTTGCAGACACGCAAGACAACCGAGCTTGCTGATGCGACGCTATTTACAACGACTCCGGCGCTTTTCAAGGATGCACAGCGAGAATCCTACGACCGGGTTGAATCATCTGTACGCCTGGCGCGGTACGGCACTGATTGCTACGCCTATGCCATGCTGGCATCTGGATTTGTCGATCTGGTCATTGAAACGGGGCTGCACCCTTATGACATCGTGGCGCTGATACCGATTATCGAGAAAGCTGGCGGTGTCTTTACAACATGGGATGGGGGACCGGCAGAAAAGGCTGGCGATATTGTCGCTGCGGCAACGCCTGAGCTGCATAGCAAAGCATTGGCGATGCTTAATCGGTAAGTTCTGTCTCGTCGGATAGTTGGGATTGCTCGTGTCCGGTTCCGGGAACAAAGGCGTCAAACGCAGCCCAAAACTGCTCGCGATAGAAATCGGCTTCCTGCAATATCTCGTGTCTGGCGCCGTCAATGGTGAGAAGAGTAGTGTTGCGTAGCTGCAAAGCATAGCGCTCAATCGCCGGGGTGGAGACGATGCGGTCTGCGCCTGCTGCGATGATCAGTATGGGAATACGTATTTTCTCGATGAACTCAGGTCGGTTCACCTTCCTGATCGCTTTTGCAGCAGCAAGAATCCAGCTCGCTGTCGGGCCCCCAAGCGCCAGTTCCGGCGATTGTTCCAGTACGTCGCATTGGCGCTTGTAGCGAACAGCATCGGATGTAACCGGATTGTTTTCGAAAGGCTTGGCCTTGTATGGCCCGCTGAGCATATATGTTCTGCCAAGCCCTATCGAACGCAGAGAGTTTGCCACGATTCTCGCTGTCATTCTTTGCAGGCGTGTCATTGGGATATCAAGCAATGGCGAGGTCAGAACCATCCTGTGAATTCTGTTGGACATTGAAGGGGCGGCAAGCAGCGCTATAAGCGCCCCGGTTGAGTGGGCGAGGACATAAAATGGCCCACGGCAATCGGGTAGAAGCACCGCCTCGAAGAAACGCTCGAAATCTGAAACATAATGTTCGAAACTTCTTATATGGCCACGTGCAACATCACGCAAAATACGGCTTGAAGCGCCCTGACCGCGCCAGTCGAAGGTGGCAACAGTAAATCCGCGTGCTGCGATGTCCTTGGCGGTTTCAAAGTATTTTTCGATGCATTCACTACGCCCGTGCAAAAGAATGACAGTACCACGAACGTGCGTAGTGCTGGCGGGAATGATCGCATAGCGCAGTTGCTTGCGATCAGGCAGATCAAAACTATCAACACGAGCCCCGGTAGGAATGGGATTGGATGCAGTTTCGATAAGTGTTCGAATCATGTTCGTACGGATGCCTTAATGAGCAATTTCTCTCCGTGATAAAGCCGCTCCGGCAGAAGGTCAAACAATGCCGATGGAGGACAACGAAACCGGAATAAGAAGTAAACTTATATCTGGAAATATCAAAAAAGATCGACCGGAAACCCTCCCTGAGAGTTTCCGGCCAGTACATTGCAGATGGAAGGGACGTTACATCCGCAATGATTTCGGCTTTTATCAGTAGGCCGGATTGATCTCGATGCGGAAGCCCGAACGATCCCGGTCACGGTCGCGTCCAACGCGGCGTGTTTCAAGAATTTCACCTCTGCGGGAGACAACAACAATAACCGGGTTGCCGCGACGTGAAGCTCTTACAAAATAGCGCCCGCGTTCAAAGTCGACGTCACGTACACGATATCCACGACGTTCAAGCATGCGGGTAACGTCGCGTGGACCGAAGCGCTCGCGGCGATCTTCGCGCCAATCACGGCGATCACGATCATAGCGACCGCGATCCTGAATGAAGTAGCCGTCCTGTTCGTCGTCCTCTAGATAAATCGCAGGTGCATTATCGCGATAATAGCGTTCCTGAGCAAAAGCCGAAGAGGCAAAGCCTGTGATCAAAACAGCGGCTGCAGTAAGCGCGAGAAAAGGTCTCTTCATTGTCCTATCCTTTGTATGCCGGACCGTATCCGACCGTGAGTGTAGATATAAACCATCAAGGTGAACGTATTCCGAAGATGATGTTCATTTTGCGTTCATTGAAACGTTTGGGTTGGCAAAAAACGGACTTGAAACCACCGCGCAGGCTTACCAAATAAGCTTTGCAGCCGCCATATCGGGGCTGTTGGTTCAACGGGATTTGCCATATCGGGGATCTCAGGACGAATCAGAAAACGCAAACATTGTCGCTCTAAAGGAGGGCTTACCCATGCGTCACGTTGATTTTTCACCACTCTATCGTTCAACTGTTGGTTTCGACCGGCTTTTCACAATCCTCGACAGTTTGGCACAGCCGGAAGGCGCCCAGACCTATCCGCCCTATAATATCGAGCGGACAGGCGATAATACCTATCGCATCACCATGGCTGTTGCCGGTTTCTCTGAAGATGAAATTCAGATTGAGGCCCATCGCAACCAGTTGAAAGTGACTGGTGAGAAGGCTGCTGAAAAGTCTGAAGGTTCTGAAACGCTTTATCGTGGCATTGCTTCACGCGCGTTTGAACGCCGCTTTCATCTTGCCGATTTCGTCGAGGTTAATGGTGCCAGTCTGAAAAATGGCTTGCTGCACATTGATCTCAAGCGCGAAATTCCCGAAGAGATGAAGCCGCGCAAGATCGCTGTCACGGCTTTGTCTGACAACGAAGCCAAGCAGATCGAAGCCAAAGCCACGCACTAAGCGGCTATTTCGTTGAGTGAAGAAGGCGGCGCAGTAATGCGCCGCTTTTTATGCGATCAGATCACCAAATCGGACAACTTCGTCCTGTGTCGTAGCAAAGCTGGTCACAAGACGAATCAATGCTTCATTCCCGGTAATCAGGTTTGCTTCATTGTGGGGTGGCTTCCACTCATAAAAAATGGCGCCGCTTGCCTGTAAACTGGCAACATTATCCTTGGAAACGATCGCGAAAACTTCGTTTGCACGTGGCTCCCAAGCGAGCTTCAGTTTTTTCGAGGCCTTGATGCGCGTTGCCAGTTCCTGCGCCATATCGTTGGCATGGCTGGCAAGTTTGAGCCACAACCCATCGGCAAAATAGGCTTCAAACTGCGCTGCCACGAAACGTGACTTTGAGAAAAGCTGCGCGGACCTTTTCCGGATGAAGGGCAGATCCTTTGCCTGATCGGGATTCATGAATACCAGCGCCTCTGCACACCAGCAGCCATTCTTGGTACCGCCAAAGGAAAGGATGTCGATACCCTGCTTCCACGTCATTTCTGCCGGGCTGCAGCCCAACGTAACAAGCGCATTGGCAAAGCGTGCGCCATCCATATGCAGCGGCAATCCATTACCTTTGCACAGAGCCGAGATGGCTGCGATTTCGTTCAATTCATAAAGCGTACCGATCTCGGTAGACTGGGTAATCGAGACGCCCATAGGCTGGCCGGAATGCACATTGCCTGGCGCAAAACCTTCGATTGCTGCTTTCAGATTGCTGATATCCATACGCCCTGTCGGACCATCCACCGGCTGTAGACGGCCTCCCGCAGAGAGAAAACCGGGAGCCCCGCCCTCATCATCAATCACATGAGCTTCACGATGAGCGAATGTGACGCCTCCCGGCCGTCCAATGGCAGCTTGAGCCAACGAATTCGCGGCGGTGCCAGTCCCAACAAAGAAAACAGCGACTTCCCGTTCAAATATTTTATTGAACGTTTCGTCTACAATGCGGTCAAGCATGCTGGAGCCATAGGCTGAGGCAAAACCGGCCGAATGCCGGTTCAGATTCTCGGCAATTTTGGGATGGGCGCCGGCCCAGTTATCGGACGCAAAGTGCATGAAGCTTACCTCTGTTCAGGATATGATGGCTGAGGCTTACGCCTTTAGCAGCATGGTGGAAAGCGGTCGTCAACGCTAATATTGGCGGAAGTCCCCGCGAAAACTTCAAGCATTAGCGGAAAATGCGGTGTCAGTAACTAATGCGACCAAATTGACAATTTGACGCAATCTTCTTTCGTGGAATGGTGTTATTTTTTGCTTTTCCATCTTGTTTGTTTGGAATTATTCTGGCATACGCTAATACGACAGCAATACTGTCCTATTTGCGGAAACTAAAAATTGAAGGCAGAAAGCTTGGCTTCTGTCTTTCTTGAGGTGCCTGCAATCTACAATCGGAAGATATGCCGCATGAAGCCGGGCGTGAATTATGCTATTCCCGTCCCTGGACACAAGACCGCCCTGCGAGGGCTTAAATGGAGGAATTGACGATGTCGGATTTGACGCCATCTGTAACGACTGAACTAGCTCAGGCCGTACAGAATCGTGCGGTCAAAACCAATAAATTGTCAGGTTTTCCTAAAGCCCAAGGGCTCTACGATCCTCGTAACGAACATGACGCCTGCGGTGTGGGCTTTGTTGCGCATATGAAGGGCGAAAAGTCCCGCAAGATCATCGAAGACGGGCTTTTCATGCTCGAAAACCTCACTCATCGCGGCGCCGTAGGTGCTGATCCGCTGATGGGCGATGGTGCTGGTATGCTCGTGCAGATTCCAGATGCGTTTTTCCGCGCTGAATGGGCCGAAAAGGGGGTCGAGCTTCCCGCGGTCAACCAATATGCTGTTGGCTATTTCTTTATGCCGCAGGATCCCGAAGAGCGTGCTCACATTGAGCAGGTAGTCGCTGAAGTTATTGCTTCAGAAGGCCAGACGCTGATCGGCTTTCGTGATGTGCCAGTTGACAACTCCTCGTTGTCAAAGGCTCCGCATATTGCTGCGACCGAGCCCTTCCATCGTCAGGTATTCATAGGGCGTAACCCCAGCATTGAATCCAACGAAGACTTCGAAGGTCGTCTTTTCGTCCTCCGCAAGGTGATCTCCAACCGTATCTATAAAGAGAACGGCGATAGGGAGAGTGACTTTTATGTGGTCTCCATGTCTGCCCGGACGATTGTCTATAAAGGTATGTTTCTGGCCTATCAGGTTGGTGCCTATTACAAGGATTTGAAGGACCCGCGTTTTGTCAGTGCGGTGGCGCTCGTTCACCAGCGCTTTTCGACAAACACGTTTCCGTCCTGGAAGCTTGCGCACCCATACCGCATGGTCGCGCATAACGGCGAAATCAACACATTGCGCGGCAACGTGAACTGGATGGCTGCCCGGCAGGCTTCCGTTGACTCCGAGTTTTTTGGGAACGACATTTCCAAGCTCTGGCCGATTTCCTATGAGGGGCAGTCCGATACGGCCTGTTTCGACAATGCGTTGGAATTCCTGTTTCAGGGTGGGTATTCGCTTGCCCATGCGATGATGATGCTCATCCCGGAGGCATGGGCCGGCAACAAACTGATCGCTGATGACCGCAAGGCGTTCTACGAATATCACGCAGCTCTTATGGAGCCATGGGATGGTCCGGCAGCTGTCGCATTTACAGATGGCCGGCAAATCGGCGCGACGCTGGACCGTAATGGCCTGCGCCCTGCACGCTATCTGGTCACTGACGATGATTTCGTCATCATGGCATCGGAAGCCGGTGTGCTGCCCGTGCCTGAAGAAAAGATCGTCAAGAAGTGGCGCTTGCAGCCCGGTCGCATGCTGCTCATCGATATGGAAAAAGGCGAGATTGTTTCGGATGATACAATCAAGTCCGAGATAGCCAATCGTCACCCCTACAAGCAGTGGCTCAAGAATACGCAGCTGATCCTGGAAGAACTGAACCCGGTCGAGCCGCGTGCTCTTCGCAAGGATGTCAGCCTTCTCGATCGCCAACAGGCGTTCGGTTACACGCAGGAAGACACGCGCATTCTGATGTCGCCCATGGCGACAACGGGTCAGGAAGCCATTGGCTCGATGGGTACGGACACGCCGATCTCGGCCATGTCTGACAAGTCGAAGATGCTTTATACATATTTCAAGCAGAACTTCGCACAGGTCACGAATCCACCGATTGATCCGATCCGCGAAGAGTTGGTGATGAGCCTTGTTTCATTCATTGGTCCGCGTCCGAACCTGTTCGATCTTGTTGGAACTTCTCGCCGCAAACGGCTGGAAGTACGACAGCCTATTCTGACCAATGGCGATCTGGAAAAGATCCGCTCTATCGGCCACACCGAAGATCGCTTCGACACGAAGACACTTGATACAGCTTACGCTGTTGAAGAAGGTGCAGCCGGTATGGCTGGCGCTGTGGAACGACTTTGCGACCGTGCCGAAGCGGCAGTTCATGGTGGATATAACATCATCATCCTGTCAGACCGGCAGGTTGGTCCGGATCGCATTCCGATTCCCGCGCTGCTCGCAACAGCGGCCGTCCACCATCACCTTATCCGTAAAGGTTTGCGCACCTCGGTCGGCTTGGTGGTTGAATCGGGCGAGCCACGCGAAGTGCATCATTTCTGCTGTCTTGCAGGTTATGGTGCGGAAGCAATCAACCCATATCTGGCATTTGATACGCTGCTCGACATGCATAAGCGCGGCGAATTCCCGCCGGAAGTGGATTCGAAGGAAATTGTATCGCGGTATATAAAGTCCATCGGCAAGGGCATCCTGAAGGTCATGTCGAAGATGGGCATCTCGACCTATCAGTCCTATTGCGGTGCGCAGATTTTTGATGCCGTCGGGCTGCAATCGGAATTCGTAGATCGGTTCTTCTTCGGCACCGCTACCATGATCGAAGGTGTCGGGCTCGAAGAAATCGCAGAAGAAACCATTCGCCGTCACCGCGATGCTTTCGGCAATGACCCTGTATTGTTGAACACGCTCGAAGTTGGTGGCGAATATGCATATCGCATGCGCGGCGAAGCGCATCTCTGGTCGCCGGATGCGGTTGCAAAGCTGCAGCATGCTGTGCGCACCGAGTCAGCGAGCACGTTCAAGGAATATTCTGATCTGGTGAACAGCCAGTCAGCTCGGGCAAAGACCATTCGCGGTCTGTTTAACATCAAGATGGCTGCGGAGACCGGGCGCAAGCCAGTTTCTATAGATGATGTCGAGCCCGCCAAGGAGATCGTAAAGCGGTTTTCTACAGGCGCGATGTCGTTCGGCTCTATCAGCCGCGAAGCCCATACAACACTGGCTGTTGCGATGAACCGCATTGGCGGAAAGTCCAACACAGGTGAGGGTGGCGAGGAGCCGGACCGGTTCTATCCTTTGCCGGATGGCAAGCCAAACCCGGAACGCTCTGCAATCAAGCAGGTGGCATCCGGACGCTTTGGCGTGACGACGGAGTATCTTGTCAATTCTGACATGATGCAGATCAAGGTTGCTCAAGGAGCAAAGCCTGGTGAAGGTGGTCAGCTTCCAGGTCACAAGGTTGATGCTACAGTTGCCAAGACCCGGCATTCGACCCCGGGTGTCGGTCTTATATCTCCGCCGCCGCACCATGACATTTATTCGATCGAAGATCTGGCGCAGCTGATCTACGATCTGAAAAACGTCAATCCCGAAGCGGATGTGTCGGTCAAGCTGGTATCTGAGGTTGGCGTTGGCACAGTTGCTGCTGGCGTAGCCAAGGCGCGCGCCGATCACATCACCATTTCCGGCTATGACGGTGGAACGGGAGCTTCGCCGCTGACATCGCTCAAGCATGCGGGCAGCCCGTGGGAGATGGGACTTGCAGAAACTCAGCAAACGCTGGTTCTCAACGGTCTTCGTTCACGCATTGCCTTGCAGGTGGACGGCGGCTTGCGGACGGGGCGTGACGTGATTGTCGGTGCGTTGCTGGGCGCAGACGAGTTCGGTTTCTCTACTGCCCCGTTGATTGCGGCTGGCTGCATCATGATGCGCAAGTGTCACCTGAACACCTGTCCTGTTGGTGTCGCTACGCAGGATCCTGTTCTGCGCAAGCGTTTCAAAGGCACCCCTGAGCATGTGATCAACTTCTTCTTCTATATGGCGGAAGAGGTTCGGCAGTTCCTTGCGGAAATGGGCT
Source organism: Phyllobacterium sp. YR531 (assembly GCF_000282595.1). Taxonomy (GTDB): domain Bacteria; phylum Pseudomonadota; class Alphaproteobacteria; order Rhizobiales; family Rhizobiaceae; genus Phyllobacterium. The sequence goes on along the minus strand of NZ_AKIZ01000016.1, from coordinate 745,826 downwards.
ATACGCGATTTGAAGAGATAGTTGGCAAAGCCGAACTTCTTGAAAAGCGTGAGATGATTGACCACTGGAAAGCTAAGGGCCTTGATTTCAGCCGTATATTCCACAAGCCGGAAGCGTCTGAGGAAAAGACCCGTTGGACGGAGCGTCAAAACCATCCGATCTTCGATGTTCTCGATCGTAAGCTGATTGAACAGGCTCTTCCCGCACTGGAAAACCGGATTCCTGTGAAGATCGAAATGGACATCAAGAATGTTGATCGTTCTGCAGGTGCCATGCTTTCGGGCGAAGTTGCCAAGCGTTTCCGGCACAAGGGCCTGAAGGAAGATACGATTTCGGTAAAGTTCACCGGAACGGCCGGGCAGTCCTTCGCTGCATTTTTGGCGAGGGGAATTTCCTTTGAGCTGATCGGTGATGGCAACGACTATGTTGGCAAGGGTCTTTGCGGCGGGCGTATCGTCATTCGACCGCCGGAAAACACGAAAATTGTGCCGGAAGACTCGATTATTGTCGGTAACACGGTGCTTTATGGAGCTATCGAAGGCGAGGCCTATTTCCGCGGTGTTGCAGGCGAACGTTTCGCTGTGCGTAACTCGGGTGCGATTGCCGTTGTCGAAGGTACGGGCGATCACGGTTGCGAGTACATGACCGGCGGCGTCGTGGTGGTCATCGGCCAAACCGGTCGCAACTTCGCGGCGGGTATGTCCGGCGGTGTTGCCTATGTGCTTGATGAAGCTGGTGATTTTGCCCAGCGATGCAACATGGCAATGGTGGAGCTCGAGCCGGTCCCTGAAGAGGACGACATCCTTGAAAAGCTGCATCACCACGGTGGTGATCTTGCACACAAGGGCCGGGTCGATGTCTCAGCGAACATGACACGGCATGATGAAGAGCGTCTGGTTCAACTGATTTCAAACCATATGCATTATACGGGTTCTGGCCGGGCGAAGGAAATTCTCGATAATTGGGAAACCTTCAGGCCGAAATTCGTGAAAGTCATGCCGGTGGAATACCGACGCGCGCTCGAAGACATGGAGCGTATGCGTATGGGTGTCGCAGCCGAATAATTTCAATGCCTTGGCTTCGAGCGTCGTTACGATGCTCGGCCAAGGTCCAATGCTGCCCATCGATTTAAATCGATATGGGTGGCCCTCCGAGAGGCGAGGGGAGCAGTTTATGGGTAAGGTTACAGGTTTTCTTGAGATAGACCGGCAGGTTGGCAAGTATCAGCCGGCATCGGATCGTATTCGCCACTTCAGGGAATTCACTATTCCCATGACCGATGGTGAGGTCAAAAAGCAGGCGGCTCGCTGCATGGATTGCGGTATTCCGTTTTGCCATGGACCAACAGGTTGCCCGGTGCACAATCAGATCCCGGACTGGAACGATCTCGTCTATAATGACAATTGGGATGAGGCGATCCGGAACCTGCACTCCACCAATAATTTCCCTGAATTTACAGGGAGAATCTGTCCTGCGCCTTGCGAAGAAGCCTGTACGCTGAACCTTGAAGACGTGCCGGTTTCAATCAAGACCGTCGAGCAGGCTATTGCCGACAAGGCCTATGAAACCGGATTTATCATTCCGCAGCCAGCAGCTTCGAAGACTGGAAAGAATGTTGCGGTCATCGGTTCAGGACCGGCAGGAATGGCGGCCGCGCAGCAACTTGGACGCGCCGGACACGAGGTTCACATATACGAACGCGAGAGTAAGCCGGGTGGATTGTTGCGTTATGGCATTCCGGATTTCAAGATGGAAAAGCACTTCATCGACCGTCGCATCAGCCAGATGGAAGGCGAAGGTGTTACGTTTTTCTGTGGTGTAAATGTCGGAATTGATAAGCCAATTCAAGAGCTTATCGATAGCTATGATGCTGTGTTGTATTGCGGTGGCGCAGAGACACCCCGCCCGGCTGGTATACCGGGTGCGGAGTTTGAGGGTGTCCATGACGCCATGCATTATCTGGTCCAGCAGAACCGCCGCGTTGGCCGCGAAAACATTGAATCCGTTGCCTGGAAGAGCGACTCAATTGTCGCGTCCGGGAAGCACGTTGTGGTTGTTGGTGGTGGTGATACGGCCTCCGACTGTGTGGGCACCGCGTTCCGTCAGGGCGCGGTAAAAGTGACCCAGCTGGACATCCGCCCGCAGCCGCCCGAGAAGGAAGACAAGCTTAGCGTCTGGCCTTACTGGGCGACAAAAATGCGCACATCGTCATCGCAAGCCGAAGGCGCTTCGCGGGAATTTCAGGTGGCAACCCTTGAATTCATTGGAGAAAATGGCGAGCTTACCCACGTGAAATGTTGCGAAGTGGACGAGGCACGCAAGCCTATCGCCGGAACAGAATTCTTCATCAAGGCCGATCTCGCCTTCATCGCAATCGGCTTTTCCGGTCCCTTTGAAGACGGAATTGTGAAAGAGCTTTCCGGCTCTCTTGAAATGAAGGCCGATCGCCGCGGCAACCGTTCGGTTGTAGCCGATGAAGTGGAATATCGCACAAGTGTCGACAAGCTTTTCACCGCTGGCGACGTAAGGCGCGGCCAATCACTGGTCGTCTGGGCCATCCGTGAAGGACGTCAGGCGGCAGCGGCAATTGATGCGGCCCTGATGGGCACGACTGTCCTACCGCGATAACAATCTCTACCGCGCACAACCAAATTGCGCGCGGTAGTTGCTAATTTGCTCCCCAATTCGACCATTTTGCTCTCAAGTAAAGGGATTTTGCTCTGGAACGGGCATAATCCCATTCAATGCTGTCGAGATTGGTGTTCTTTTACGGGCTTCACGAAGCCCACGCTTTTCAGGCGCAATTTTTTTGGTTGATGCGCTTGCTATGGTTGCATACTCGTCAGTGGACACAGAAATGCGTCTACTGATTGTAAATATCAGATCAGCAATCAAAGATTGAGAAAGCGCAGGATTTATTACGGTATACTCGCAACCGGGTTGTTACCAGAATCAGCCGCCCTCTTTTCGCGTTGGAAAACGCGTATAATCTGCAGTCACGTAGCAGTTCGTAATCTGGCGCGTTTACTTTGCAGGCTTCGGCCATGTAAAATCATTTGTCCTACCGGGCTGGCTTGCGGGTGCAACGCCCTGATTGACAAGCAGGTCCCGCGCAGATTTTTCCGACGCCGCTATGGGACGGGTAGGCGCGCCGAGCAGATCGGTCCCGCCATCCAGTTCCGGATCGCTAAGGCTGATTGGCGCAAGACGGTCGACCTTGATCGGCCCTGAAGGAATTTCCGGCAAAGCCTGCACCGGGGCACCCGGCTTGATAGCGGCGATATTGGGTGCTGTTGCCGTACCAAGCAATTGACGCAGCGGCTTTTCGACATAAAAGGCAAGCTTGCGTTTGCCAGCGCTGGTCAGCCCGATACCATCATTATTGCGCAAGCGCGCGGTTTGCCCGGACATGTCAAAACCCGTCAGGGTGAAGGTGCCGCTTTGGTCAACAAAGCCATCCCACACATCGACAAAAGTACCATCGGCTTTTTCAGCAGCATTGCGGTAAAGCTCGTTGAATGCCAGCACATCATTGGTCATGCTTTTGGTTTTGAATGCCGGTTGCCCGACCCAAACCACAGGCTGGCCGGTTTTCTTGACAGCATCAAGAAATGCGCCAAGCCGTGCCTGATATTCTTTAGACCATTCATCGCCCAGCAACGGCTTGCCCTTGGCCTCAGACTGAACGCCGCTGAATGGCTGACGATCATTCGCCCCTGCCATGATAACAACGACCGAAGGCTTTTCCGTTTCGATCATGCTGCCGATAGTCGCTGGCCAATTCAGATGGTCGTCACGAACAAATCCGGAAGAGCCATCGGCTTTATCGATAACGCGAACACCGGGGCTATCGATAAACGCCGCATCAAGTCCCTCTGCCAAACCACTGGCCATGAAATCACCAACCACCAGCACAGTTTTTGCGTCGGCAAGTTTGGCGGGTATTGCGGCCTCCGTTGAAACTGCTGCCGCAGGTCCGGTCGCAGGTGTTCCGGCCGGAGCAGTTTTCGGGCGTGCAGGTTTGGTGGCGCGGTTTCGGGGTTGTGGCCGCGGTCGCCTGCCATCGTCAATCAGGCGATCCGTATCTTCGCGATAAATCTCGCGCCGTCCCATAAGCATGTCGAGCAAAGTTCGGGCAGCCGCGGTTTCGGTGAAAACCATGCTGCCGCCCGCTGTGAGGACAATGGACACGACAAGGAAACGCATGGAAGCGACCGGCGTCTTTCGTTTGTCCATTCTACTCCTAGCTCTACTTCTTGCGAAGGATCGTCAGCACTTCCTTGCTCGGATGCCCATCAGGGTCCATGCCCATGCGGGTCTGGAAAGCCTGAATCGCATTGCGCGAGCCGCTGCCGATCTTGCCATCGACCTTGCCGTCATAATAGCCGAGTTCGGTCAAATGATGTTGAAGTTCTTCACGCTCCTTCATTGTGATTGGCGTGAAGGGGCGGTTCCAATCCTGACGCAGCCCGGTTGAACCGGCAATCTGGTCGGCCAACAGGCCCACACCAAGCGCATATTTATCGGCATTGTTGTAGTTCTTCAGAACGAAGAAATTTTTGGTCATCAGGAATGAAGGTCCCTGACGTCCATCCGGCACCTTGAGCGTTGCCTTTATGCTGCCGTTCGGGAACGCCTTGCCATTGGCGCGAACCACGCCGAGGCTCTGCCATTCTGCGATTGACTTTGAACCGGCAGGGAACTTGCGCCCGGCGGGCAGAACAACCTCGTATCCCCATGTCTGCCCGGATTGCCAGCCATTCTTGCGCAGAAGATTGGCAGCTGTTGCCAAGGCGTCAGGTATGGAATTCCAGATGTCGCGCTTGCCATTGCCATCCATATCGACGGCATAGGCAAGATAGCTGGTGGGAATAAACTGGGTATGGCCGAGTGCACCCGCCCATGAACCTGTCAAATGGCTGCGGTCTATATCGCCCGTCTGCAGGATTTTCATGGCGGCAATCAGCTGGGTGCGGCCAAACTTTCCGCGGCGTGGATCGGCATAGGCGAGGGTAGCGAGCGATCGGACAGCATCGCGCATCACGTCATCGCGTTTCATGATCTCGCCGTAGTTGGTTTCCATCGACCAGATGGCCAGAAGAATATTGCGGTCAACACCAAAGGATTTTTCGATGGCGCCGAGCCAGCGGCTATATTTCTTTGCCATTTCGCGGCCGGTCGCGACCGAGTTTTCATTGACGCGATTGTCGATATAGTCCCAGACAGGTGCAGTGAATTCCGGCTGGAACTTGGCTTTTTCCAGCACTTCAGGATCGATTTCGGTGACACCAGCAAAAGCGCGCTTGTAGGTTGCTGCGGAAATGCCGCTAGCCATCGCAGTAGCCCGGAATTCAGCGATCCAGTTCTGGAACTTTGCATCGGCGGAGGCATTGTTGACGTTCAGTGACAGCGCAAGGCCTGCCGCTGCCGCAATCATATATAGACGTTTGGATAATGCCGACGAAACTTCAATCATGTTATGCCCTCGAATGTGTTTCCACAGGTTCAGACGATAATATTTGCATGCCAAAGTTAGGAATTAGTTTACCATGCCTATTCCAATGCCCACATTAACATCAGCAAAGAATATTTATTTTACAGGCCTGTGCATTTTCGTTCTTTGAGGCCAGATTGTCTACCACGCAACCAAAAACCGGAATCGGTATTTGGAAATTATATCAAAATTTGAATTGTTACTGCGGCTTTTGTGAGTTCACGGCGACAATTACCGGTTTAACTAAGTTATCGCATACAACACTAAACGAGGTACTGATGACGACACTGAAGAAAATTCGCAAGGCCGTCTTTCCAGTTGCGGGTTTTGGAACCCGCGTTCTTCCTGCCACGAAATCCATTCCCAAGGAAATGCTGACCGTTGTCGACAAGCCGGTCATCCAATATGTGGTTGACGAAGCGCGCGAAGCCGGCATCGAACACTTCATTTTCGTAACGGGACGCAACAAGGCGGTCATCGAAGATTATTTCGATGCGCAGTATGAGCTTTATTCCTCGCTGACAGAGCGCGGCAAAACCGCGTTGCTGGAAGAGTTGCAGAGCATTCAGCCCCGCCCGGGTACCACAAGCTTTACCCGCCAGCAGGTGCCTATGGGGCTTGGCCACGCCGTCTGGTGCGCGCGCGATATCGTCGGCGATGAGCCGTTTGCGCTGCTACTGCCGGACATGATCATGCAGCCGGAGAAAAATGGCTGCCTTGCCGATATGGTGGAACTTTACAATCAGTCCGGCGGCAATGTCGTGGCCGTGCAGGAATGTGATCCTGCCGAGACGCACAAATACGGCATTGTCGGACAGGGCAAACCTGTCGGCAAGGGTTTTGAGCTAACGGAAATGGTAGAGAAGCCTGCCAAAGGCACGGCACCTTCAAATCTTTACATCAATGGCCGCTATATTTTGCAGCCGGAGATATTCGGTATTCTGGAAAATCAGGAACGCGGCGCGGGCAATGAAATCCAGCTCACCGATGCCATGCTGAAACTGACCAAGGAACAGGATTTCTTCGGTTACCACTTCAAGGGCCGCACCTATGACACCGGCTCCAAAGAAGGTTTTGTCGAAGCCAATGTGGCCTTTGCACTGTGGCGCGAAGATATCCGCAATGGTGTGTTCGACAATATCGGCAACATGCTGAAGACGATCAAGCCAAAGGGCCAGTGATCTGTTTTACGGATTTCGGTGCCACCCTATCTCCCCCCTTGTGGGGGAGAACGTGATTTCAGCATCTTAGCTCTTGCTAAGTGCTAGAAATCGCAAGAGAGGGGGTAATGCGCAGTCAGGCAAATGAATCCCCTCACTTGGATTTTCTAAGGTTTTAGCAAAGAGGCTAAAACCAAGAAAATCCTTTCTCTCCCACAAGGGGAGAGATAATCGGCATCGACCTTTTTTGCTCCCTCAACTCAAAAAACTTGGCTCAACGTTGCAATGTCACACCGACATAGATGCTGGTTTCATCAGTATTGCGTGAGTCCACATCGCTGCGGACCAGCTGGTGGCGGGCGCTGACATCCAGCCCGACAAAACGGTTGAACCAGTATGTCGCGCCGATTTCCGCACCAAAGCCCTTGTCCAGCCCGGTATCGTCCTTGTTATCACGCAAAGATGCGATCAGCTTTGCGTTAAGGTCGAGATTGGCCCGGACCTGACGCTTGATGCCAACTGTGCCTTCATAGTAGACGGAGCCGCTTTCCCCCGGCGTGGTGGCGCCCTCAACACGGGTCAGCAGACCGATATCAACATCGGTTCCACGCTGCGGCGACCATTTGATTGCCGCATCGGCGCTTAGACCTTCAACTGCCTGCAGCCGGTCATCGTCAATGCCCTGCCGCAAATAGCCAAGGGCAAACTCACCGGACATTTTTTCCCCGAAATCAATCTCGACGCCACCGCGCAAGGCAGTGCGAAGGCCGGAACGGCGATAGCCGCTGAAATCAGTTTTCTCGTCATAGATCAGTTTGCCGATTTCGACCTCGGCGAAGGGTTTTATTGCCGGAGACATTTCAAAACCGCCTCGCAAGGCAATGCTGGCAAAAGTGTTGTCGCGGTCTTTCTGGCTGATGGTGGTGTTGCCTATTTCGGCGTTACCATAGGTCGTGCGGTTCACCTTTCCTTTGAGATCGCCGAAGAATTTGCCGAACTCATGCCGGACGCCGAGGCTTCCATCAAGCTCCTGCACGCCTGGGCGGTTTGAGGTGCCTTGAATGGTGGTCGGGGCGCTCGGGTCTTCCTGCCGGTAACGATAACCAGCTTCACCGGTCACGGTTGTGCGTGCGCCCAAATCCAACTGAAAACCAGCACGGAGGCCGATATTGGGCGCGGAATATTCCTCGCCGGAAATGGTCTTGTCATAGGTGCCGTCAAAATCCATCCAGGCGGAGTGCCGGGACCAATCCGTCGTGGCGCGGGCACGCAGACGGGTTTCCGACAGGACGGCAGATTTGCCGTCCGAGCTGTTGTCGGCATTGGTCGTTGCGCGCAGACCCTGACTGATCGAGGGGCGCAATGTGACCGTGCCAGCGCGGATACCAAGTGGCGCAAAGGGTTCCGGATCAAGACGCGGCGTGCGCCGCTCAATCGCCGAAACCGGCATGTTATCCTTGTCGGTGCGCCTCTCCGGCGGATTGCCTTCCTGGCTTTGTTCGATTGCGCCGGTCTCGTAAAGCGTGGCGGGATCGCGATCGGCATTGGTGTCCGCATCCGCTGTGGCCGCGTCGGTTACGCCCGGGCGTGGCGCAGGCGTCGGAACCCGCTCCACAGGGACTGGAACGACAGTTTCTTCTACGGACGGAGGTGGATTAAGCCCGCCACTATTATCTGACGGGCCGCTCGGCGGGCTGCCATCATTGGCGGGTACACCAAGCCTGCCCAGATTTGAACTGTCATCGTCCGCAGGCAGTGCACCCGGGCTGACTGGTTCATAAGGGCGTGATGGGATACCGAAATTATTGGTCGGCGATGATGTCTGGTCTTGGGTTGTCTGCGAATCAGTGGGCCGCGTATTGCGGTTGTTTTGCGCCGGTGGTGGGGCGTTTTCCTGAATGGGGCCGCGCAACTGAGAGTTGTCAGGAAGGACTGTTTGCTGCGCGGATGCGGGGCTGCAAAACGCCAATACGGTACTGCCGAGCAACGCTGACATCATGCAGGCGTTGATTGCAGATCGGAAGCTACGGCCATTTCGGCGCGCTTCTACGCGTTGTTTTGGCGGTTGAGTCAATAGATTTGCCACAAGGTTCGAACCTTGAGCGATGGTAAAGAAGCATGGTTAATGACTTGATAAGACCCGTAGCTTTTGCACATAACCGACGCAGATTTGAACAAGCCGGATCAACAAAAATTGGACAGAGGCCAGCGGAAGCGCTAACGGTTTGCCCATGCAGGCGATAAATGACACAAAACTGGACAGGTCCGCAGCGGTTGAATCCGCAAAACGGACAATTGCAACCGAACAAGACGGGCTGGTTGCGCTAAGCGCGGCGCTTGAAGGGCCGATGGCTGATGCGTTCTGCCGGGCGATTGAAAAGATCGCGGCAATCAAAGGCCGCATCATCGTAACCGGCGTCGGTAAGAGCGGCCATGTCGGCGCCAAGATCGCGGCAACATTTGCTTCCACGGGTACGCCGGCATTCTTCGTGCATCCATCAGAAGCCAATCATGGTGACCTCGGCATGATTGCCGTCGACGATGCCATTCTGGCACTGTCCTGGTCTGGCGACACTGCTGAACTTAAAGGCATTGTCAGCTATTCGCGGCGTTTCCGCATTCCACTCATCGCGGTGACGGCGGGCGAAAAATCAGCACTCGCAACGGCTGCGGATGTCGTGATCCTCATGCCACGCGTCACGGAGGCATGTCCGCACGGTCTAGCGCCGACTACATCAACACTGATGCAGCTGGCGATGGGCGATGCCATTGCCGTGGCGCTGCTGGAAGCACGCGGCTTTACTGCCGTTGATTTCAAGACGTACCACCCCGGTGGCTCGCTGGGTGCGGCCCTAACACATGTGCGCGAAATCATGCACCGCGACGATCAGATTCCGCTCGTGCCGCTTGGCACCCTGATCCCGGACGCGATGAAGGTTTTGTCTGATAAGCGCTTCGGTTGTATTGCAGTTGGCAACGCCGATGGAACGCTGGCCGGCATCATCACCGATGGCGATCTTTCGCGTAACCTGCACCGCAGTCTCGTGACAATGACTGTCGAAGAGATCATGACGCGCAATCCGAAAACCGTGCCGCCGACAATGCTCGCCAGCGCGGCGCTGGCACTGCTCAACGATCATAATATCGGCGCGCTCATCGTGACCGAGGATAATTATCCGGTCGGTATTGTGCACTTCCACGATCTCCTGCGCATCGGTGCTGCCTAACAATCTTAATGCATTCACCCTCTCCATCTTCAACAGAGCTGATGACGGAGAGAGTGGAGATTAAAGCTGGTTCCTCCTCGGAAGTACCTCTAAACTGCCTCCACCTGCAGCGTTCCCTGATCGATGCCGGTGATTTTCACGGGTGTTCCGGCTGCAAGGTCAGGCCCCGTCACGCGCCAGAGGCTGTCACCAATTCTGGCACGGCCACGGCCATTCACTGTCGCTTCTTCCAGCGTCACGATCTGGCCGATGAGTTGCTCGCCGCGTCTGTTGAGCAAAGGCTCGTCGGACTCCGCATCGGTAGCGCCGACAAGCTTGCGGCCAATGAAAACCGCGATCAATGACAGGACCAGAAACAGGATGACCTGAACCTGCCAGCTGATAGCGAAAGCCTCACCAAAAAGAATAACCAGACCACCAACGATCAGTGCGGCAATGCCAAACCAGAGGAAAAAAATGCCGGGCGCTGCCACCTCAAGTATCATGAGGATAAGGCCGAGCACCATCCAGTTCCACGCACCGAGTTCTGTAACAAGTCGCTCCAACATACTGAACCCTTCCTTTAGGAGTTCGTCCCACCCGTGCCCGGAACAGTACGTCCGCGTGCAGCCGTTGTAGTGGGACTTGCCGGTGCCGCTGGCGCATTATCGCCGAAGACCTCCTTGGCAATGGCACCGATACCGCCGAGCGAGCCGACGAGAGCTGACGCTTCCATCGGCATCATGATGATCTTTTGGTTAGGGCTCGACGCGAATTTACCAAAGGCTTCGGTATATTTCTGCGCCACAAAGTAATTCAGGGCCTGAACATTGCCGCTGGTGATGGCGGCGGAGACCATTTCAGTTGCCTTGGCTTCTGCTTCGGCCAGACGCTCGCGACCCTCGGCTTCGCGATAGGAGGCTTCGCGCTTGCCTTCCGCTTCCAGAATCTGTGCCTGCTTCAAACCTTCCGCACGCAAGATCTGTGCAGCGCGGGTGCCTTCCGCTTCAAGAACCACGGCGCGCTTGTCACGTTCGGCCTTCATCTGGCGACCCATGGAGTCGAGCAGGTCCTTTGGCGGGTTGATGTCCTTGATTTCGACGCGGGTCATCTTGATGCCCCATGAATGCGCCGCTTCATCGACAACCCGCAACAGGCGGTCATTGATCGTATCGCGGTTGGACAGAAGTTCGTCGAGAACCATGGAACCCATGACGGTACGGATATTGGTCATGGTGAGGTTCAAAATAGCGTTTTGCAACCCGCTGACCTGATAGGCGGCCTGCGGGGCATTGAGAATCTGATAGAAGGCGATGCCATCCACGGCAATGTTGGCATTGTCCTTGGTGATGACTTCCTGTGTCGGAACAGCAAGAACCTGCTCCATCATGTTGAGCTTTGCGCCGATACGGTCAAAGAAGGGAACAATGAGGCTCAGGCCCGGCGACAATGTGCGGGTGTATTTGCCAAAGCGCTCAATGGTATAATTATAACCTTGAGGCACGGTTTTCACGCCCGCAAACAGAATCGCCAGTACCAGAATGACCAGCACTGGTATCGTGAAATCAAAACCGCTCATAATATTTCCCCCGTAATGGTCTGTCAGACCGGATCGTCATTTTCCTTATGCCTGAGAATTGCGGCATAGTCTCTGCCACCGGCAAAAATATTGGTTATCTGCACGGTTTGATTTTCAATCCGATAAAGAATTACCGCGGTCTTTTCAAAGGGTACCAGACGAATGCCTTGTGCAAGATCATCCCGCTTAACGCCTCCGGATGGTGCATTGCCAATTTTTTCACAGCGATTGTAAATGCGTTCGACGAAACGGATTGCAACGACTGCGCTTTGGCTCTGTTTCAGAACGTATGCGAAAATGTTCTCGATATCTGACAAGGCTTCCCGCAAATAATAGACGGGGAGTTGCTGCATGGATTATTTGGTTGTCCCATGTTTTGCGTAGAGCGTATCAAGATGTTGCCGCATCTGCTTACCATTTAACGCTGGTCTGGGATCGTTGATCGATCGCTGGATTCTTGCGCGTATCTCGGCAAGATTGTCGGGCTGCTCGTCTTCATGTTTCAACAGGAGCACCACTGCCTGCCGTAAGGCATCGCTGGTCGAGGTATAAAAACCATCTCTCACGCGGCTTTTAAGAGCGTCCACCATATCTGATGGCAAAGTAATGCTTAACTTTTCAGCCATGTCTCGAGTCCAATCTCATCGGTAATGATGGTAGGATAAAATCGCCGACACTCCAATCGAAACTTTAGTATCAGACCCAGCCCTGCAATTCGCGGCGGACGAGCTGTTCGATGACCTGCATGCCTTCGGCGCTATCGTTGAGGCAAGGGACATGGGTGAAGTTCACACCGCCGTGCTCGTGGAAGATTTCCTCGCCTTCACCGGCAATTTCCTCAAGCGTTTCAAGGCAGTCGGAAACAAACCCGGGATTGAAAACCGCTACGGATTTCACGCCTTCTTTGGCCAGTTTTTCCAGCGTCTTGTCCGTATAAGGCTGCATCCATTCTTCCGGGCCGAAACGCGACTGGAAGCAGGTAATCAGCTTGTCTTCCGCCCAGCCAAGACGCTCGCGGAGCAGGCGGGTGGTTTTCCAGCAGTGGCAGGGATAAGGATCGCCACGTTTGAAATAGCTTTGCGGAATCCCGTGATAGGAAGCAACAAGTAGCTCTGGCTCGAAATCCAGCGTTGCATAATGCTTCTCGATGGAGGTCGCCAAGGCGTCGATATAGACGGCCTCATCCTGATAAGAGGGTACCGTGCGGGTCGCGGGCATATAGCGCATCTTTATCAGCGCTTCGAAAAATTTGTCGTTGACCGTGGCGGTCGTCGTTGCCGAATATTGCGGATAGAGCGGGAACATCACAATCCGTTTGCAGCCTGCCTTGTCCAGTCTCTCCAGCGCCTGTTCGATGGATGGCTGACCATAGCGCATGCCCCAATCGACGACGATTTCCGGATGCCCGGCCAGCGCCGCACCGAGCTTTTCGCCCTGAGCGCGGGTGTAAGTGCGCAATGGCGACTCGTTACGTTCCCGATTCCAGATCTTGTCGTAAAGGGCACCGGATTTTTTTGGCCGTGTATTGAGCACGATACCGTAAAGCACGGGAAGCCATATGGCGCGGGGCCATTCGATGACACGCTTGTCTGATAGGAATTCCCTGAGGTAGCGTCGCATGGAAGTTTTGTCTGTCCCGTCCGGTGTACCGAGATTGACGAGCAGAACGCCGATTTTCGACGTTTCAATGTGCGGATGGTCCTGTGGTTTTTTAACCGCCACCATCGCCTCGCCAGACATTGCCATAATTCATACTCCGCTTCTGCCGCCGGAAATTAGTGACCATCGGCATTATTGCAAGGGTGCTAAAGGCCGCATGTTGAGTACGAAGATCAAGATAAAATGGTTCAATGGGGCATGGTCGAATTGTCCAAGGGACCTCGATATGGGCTGTGTGGGCCCTGTTTCATTTTCGGGCAACAAGCCGCTTTCACGTGCAGTTCGAATGCCGTTTTAGAGCAATTGGACTGCGGAAAAACTCAATTTGCCAGCGAATGACCATGCTATCATTTGGCATGGAATTTGCGTTTAATCAGTTGTCTGCATTCATCATTCAAAGGAAATGATCGTCATGTCCAGCCACCAGCATGCAACGCCGCCCGTACTCGTTGTTACGGGCGCTCATCCCCAGCTTTACAGCGCCGATCTTGCTCCAACGGCTCCGGAGGGCAGGACATGGGGTGCGTTCAGCCTTTTTGCCATGTGGATGTCTGACGTTCACTCGGTCGGTGGTTACACATTCGCTGCTAGCTTGTTCTTTTTGGGTTTGACGGGTTGGGAAGTTCTGATCTCCATGATTGTCGGTATCACGGTGGTCTATTTTCTGATGAACCTGATTGGCAGACCTTCGCTGAAATATGGTGTGCCGTTTCCGGTGGTTGCGCGCATGTCGTTCGGCGTAATGGGCGCAAATCTTGCTGCAGTTCTGCGCGGCATTGTCGGTATCGTCTGGTACGGCGTACAAACCTATTTTGCCTCCAAGGCGGTGCAGGCACTGGCAATCACGCTTGTGCCAAGCACTGTTGAACTGACGCGCAATGACATATTCGGGCTGTCGACGCTTGGCTGGCTGAGTTTCCTTTTCATGTGGGTATTCCAGCTGCTGATCTTCCTGCGCGGCATGGAATCAATCCGCAAATTCATCGATTTCTGCGGACCCGTGGTCTATGTGGTCATGTTTGCGCTGGCCATCTGGATTTTGTCACAGACCGGCTTTTCCAGCCTGTCGCTGCAACTTGCTCCTCCGGCGGAAGGTTCTTCGCTGTCGCATATGGCGAATGCTTCCATGCTGATTGTTGCTTATTTTGCGGCATTACTGCTGAATTTCGGCGATTTCTCGCGCTTCTCCCGCGATGAGAAAGCCATGAAGATCGGCAACTTCCTGGGGCTTCCGGTCAATTTCATCGTTTTCGCAATCATAGTGGTTATTGTGACCGCAGGGACGGTGCAGGTATTCGGCGAGGCCATTCTTGATCCCGTGGCCATTGTCGAGCGCATCAATAATCCATGGGTGGTGGTGCTTGGATCAATTACGTTTATCGTGGCGACCATGGGCATAAACATTGTCGCAAACTTCGTCTCGCCAGCCTATGATATTGCCAATCTGTTTCCTGAAAAGATCAACTTCCGCATGGGCGGGCTGATCACATCCATCCTTTCGGTGCTTGTCTGCCCTTGGCTTTTCGTGTCGAGCCCGCAAGCTATCACCATCTTTGTCAGCATATTCGGCGCTGTTCTCGGGCCGATATTCGGCATTATGATTGCCGATTATTATCTGGTGAAGAAGCAGAATGTGGTGCTGGAAGATCTCTACACGATGTCACCGGAGGGATCGCTCTACTTCGAGCGGGGCTGGAATAGCCGCGCTCTTCTGGCGCTGGCTTTTGCAAGCGTGCTGTCGATTGGACTATCGGTGCTGGGTGCTCTGCAATATTTCCCAAATGGCGGTGACTGGGGCTGGTTGCTGGGTGCTGTAGCGGGTGGTGCTGTTCATTATCTGCTGATGCGCAATGTGCGGGTTTCCGCTGCAGTTCTAAGTGCGAAAGCGTAGAGTACCAATCGGTTCATGCCGATTATCTCTCCCCTTGTGGGAGAGAAAGGGTTTTCCTGGGTTTAGCCTCTTTGCTAAATCCTTGGAAAATCCAAGTGAGGGGGCGTTCATTAAAGCTCATCCCCTCTCTTGTGATTTCTAGCACTTAGCAAGAGCTAAGATGCTGAAATCACTTTCTCCCCCACAAGGGGGGAGATAAGGCAGTGCTTTAGACTGCAAAAACTACTTCGCAGGAACCTTCATTTCAGCACCGATTGGCAGCTTCATGATCCGCATTTCCGGATTGGCCTCGGAAAGCTTCTTCCATGAAAAGCCATCGCCATAGACCTGTTCGGAAATATCCCAGAAATTGTCGCCGGCCTTGATCGTATAAGAACTCGGTGTTGTAGCGGGCGCTGCCGCATCGGCAGGCTTGGCGGCATCGGCAGCAGGTGCGGCCGTTGCAGGTGGAGCAGGAGGCGCGGGCGTGGTTGTTTCTGAAGGAACGGGAACAGCGATCGGGCTTGCCGAAGTGATGCGTCCGTCCATGACAGGCTTATAGGGATTGTTCTTTTGCAGGTAGTCGGCAAGAACTTCTTCCAGACCGGGGCCGTAGTCATAGGCATTGACACCGTTGGTTGCGAAGACCTTATAGCCGTCACCACCCGCGCGCATGTAGTTGTTGGAAACAACACCATAGGTTGCCCCAGTATCAATTGGCTTCCAGCTATCGCCTTGCATGACCTCAACATTGGAAACGCGGCTGCCAACAGGTTTGGAAATATCGAAAGTATATTTCAGTCCTGCGACCTGCGAAAAACGGCCTGCAATCTTTTCGATCTGGCTTGCACCATTTTCCAGTGCAGCGACAACATCGGAACCACGCAACTGGAATGTTGCAAGCGTATTCTGGAACGGCAAAACCGTTAGAACTTCGCCCATTGTTACTTCACCGGCATCAATGGAGGCACGCAACCCGCCGCCATTGATGATCGCGATGGTGACGCCCTGTGCCTTGACGCGGTCGAGCATCGCATCGGCTACGAGATTGCCCATACTGCACTCGCCAATGCGGCACACTTCCCGCGAACCATCGATCTCGCCTGCCGTATCGGCAACCTTGCGGGCTTTCAGCTCTTCGATCGGCTTGGCCAGCTCTGCGACGCGGGCAGCAATGGCTGCGTCGGGCGTGACAGAAGAATCAAGCAGGATCGGCGCACCGGAACTTGCAGTAACATTGCCTTCATCGTCGAAGGTGACCTTCAACTCGCCAAGATATTTTGAATAGGCTTTGGCCTGAACGATCGGCACTTCGCGGCCGGAAGGATTCTTGATCAAGGTCGGGTAAGGACCGCCGGCATCAGGATCGGTGCTGGACAGCAGTGTGTGACTGTGACCACCCACGATCACGTCGATACCATCGACCTTGGCGGCGATTTCTTCATCTTCGAAGTAGCCGGTGTGGTTGAGTGCAATGATTTTGTTGACGCCCTCGGCTTTCAACGTCGCGACAAGCTTTGTCAGCGTCTCAATTTCATCGGCAAATTTGACCGTCGGTCCGGGGGTGGAGATTTCGGCGGTATCAGTCGTCAACGCCGAGATAATGCCGATTTTCTGGCCGCCGATTTCCTTGATCAGGTAAGGTTTGAACTTGCCGGCGATAAGAGGTTCGGCGTCTGCCTGCGTGTTGCTGGAAATGACCGGGATTTTGACCTTGTCGAGGAATTTACCCAGCACTTCCGGGCCGCCGTCGAACTCATGATTGCCGAGCGCCATTGCATCGAAACCGATGGCGTTCACGAACTCCGCGGTGTCGTCGCCCTTGTAGGTTGTGTAAAACAGGGAACCTTGAAATTCATCGCCCGCATCAAGCACGATGACATTGCCGCCATCCTTGGACAGCGCGGCGCGGCGCTCGTCGATCTTGGCTTTTACACGTGCAATGCCGCCAAAACACTCGTTCTTGGTGGTTTCTTCCGGGGTGCAGGTGGAATCAAATTTGTTGATCGCTTCAATGCGCGAGTGCTGGTCATTAATGTGCAGAATATTGAGTGTATAGTCGGCCATCGCTGTGCCTGCACTGATGCTAAGGGCGGAGGCAGCTAGGAAAAGCTTGCCGAAAGTTCTGGACATGACCTGCTCCGTTTTAATTAAATGTGGTACTGGCAATAGGGTTGGCAGAGCACTTTTACATGCCTGTGACAAAGCATGGTTTCATCACTTTGCAAGCGATGCAAGAGGGGAAAATATGCTCATCAACGTTAGAGCGAGGCAGTGTTCGTTTAAAAGATTACGTGTTCATTACACAAAGGGAGATTGGTCATGAGTGAAAAACCCACAATTGTTCTGGTTCATGGGTTCTGGGGCGGCGCTGCCCATTGGAACAAGGTTATTGTTGAGCTTACACGCAAGGGGCATACGAATATCCATGCTGTCGAACTGCCGCTGACATCATTGGCGGATGATGCAGAGCGCACGCGTAAAATGGTGGCGCAGCAAAGCGGGCCCGTACTGCTTGTAGGGCATTCCTATGGCGGTGCGGTCATAACTGAGGCGGGCAATCAGCCAAATGTTGCAGGTCTGGTTTATATCGCCGCCTTTGCGCCGGATGCGGGGGAAAGCCCCGGCGGCATTACGCAGGAGCATCCGCCACTTGCCGCTGCAAATCTTGCTCCCGACAGCGATGGCTATCTATGGGTCAAGCCGGATCTTTTCCATGAGAGCTTCTGTCAGGATTTGAATGAGGATGAAGGTCTGGTCATGGGCGTTACGCAGAAAGCGCCTTTGGCGAGCACATTCGGTGATGCGATCACCGTGCCCGCGTGGAAGAACAAGCCGTCATGGTATCAGATTTCCAGCAATGACAGGATGATTGCGCCGGAAAACCAGAAGCGCATGTCGGCACGCCTGAATGCGCGCAAGGTTATTACCCTTGATGCCAGCCATGCCTCGTTGGCATCGCTGCCAAAGGAGGTTGCGGGGCTGATTGACGAGGCAGCAGGGGAATTGGCGAAGGTTTAGATGCTCAATTGAATTTTGTGAGCGCGGGTTGCACCAGCGCTCACAATACAATTGTCTTAAGCAGAGCGGCGTGTCAGGGAGAATTGTTGTCCTGATGAGGATGTGCAGTTCAATTGGCCGCCGCTGACGAGTGCGCAATTGACCTTGGACTGTGTGCCGCGAGCAAGCGAACGCAGATCAATTTCAACCAGATTGGCTGAAACAAAACGGTAATTGCCTTCGGCAAGCTTTTCCTTTGTGTCGTTGGCGCGGGTCTCGAATACGCCGCCATTAAAATTCGAAAACGCCACGCCGGATGTATCGAACCATTGGCCCTGAACCGCATCGGTCGGGCGCACCGTCTGGATAGGTCCACCGTCTGATGGCGGGCCGCTCATGCAACCTGCAAGGGTTAGGATCAATGCGGCTGAACCGAGGCCAAGTGATAAACGTTTCATCCAAACGATCTCCCGATGAGTTGCTGTCATTGATGCCGCTAAAATCAAGCAAAAACAAGACTTAAGTTTTATGGATAGGCATGACGGCGGTGTATTTCCCGGTGTTGCAACCGCTTCGCCTAACCAGTCCGTTGCATATGAAATGGTGAAGCGCGCTGCATGTTCCTGAATAGCGGACGATTTTATTTCACAATCGGCTATGAAGCCATCGCAGTTGAATAATATGATCTGTCAAGAATCGCCAGCAGCCAAGAGGTCGCGCAATGATCGGATATACGATGGTGGGAACGAGGGACCTCCTGCAGGCAGGGGAGTTTTACGATCCGCTCATGGCCGGGATAGGATTTGAACGCTGCTACAGTGATGATGTGGTGATTTCATGGGGAAGCAAGGCGGATGAGTCTGTTGCCCGCTTTTTCGTAGGACTTCCTTTTGATGGTAAAGCGGCAAGCGTCGGCAATGGCAATATGACTGCCTTTCGTGTCGATGATGCCGAGACTATCGACAGGCTGCATGCATTGTCCGTGCAGAATGGCGGCAGCAGCGAAGGCAAGCCGGGGCTCCGCCCTCAATACGGACCGGGTTTCTACGCCGCCTATATCCGTGACCCGGACGGTAACAAGATCGCCTTTGTTTGTTACGATGCGTAGTCGAGCATCTTAAAGGAACGATAGTGCAGCGGTTATCAGGATTGTTGCGCCCATGACGATATTGAGCGCACGCTCGCTTTTGGGTTGAAGCCTTGCACGGTGCAGAGCGGCGCCCAGCCCAAGCCAAAGAATATCGACGACGATCATTACTATAATGCAGGCCAGAAGCTTGAATGTAAGGTCCGCATAGGAATTCGACCGGACAATAGGATAGGCGGCCATCAGTGAAACGAAAGCGATGTAGGCTTTTGGATTTGTAATGCCGAGCATTAGACCGCTGGTTGCGCCCGTTCCAAGCCGAGATGCGGCTTTACCGTTTTCACCCACAGGCGCGGTGGCAATCGCATAGGCGAGATAGACGAGGTAGGCAGTTGCCAAAACCATCATCGCCGTCATGAGTCCCTCAAGCGGCTGCACCATGAACAAAAGGCCGACCGCGCTTATCCCCGCTGCCAACGCCAATCCTATTTGCAACCCGGTGTAGAACTTCATGCCTTGAGCAAAGCCCTTTTCACGTCCAACCGCAACCAGTGCGGCAATGCCCGGACCGGGAGAACCGAGCAACGCTATCGCTGCCAGAACGAACAAACCTGCATTGAGGATATTGATGCCGTAATAAGACATGAGTGCACCATCATATAAAGACTTTGTTATATATAAATATGCACAAATATTGATGTTGTCAATCTAGTGGTAGACTGGAGTGGTCATCAAATGAAAACGGCACCCGCGAAGGGGTGCCGTTTTCATTTTTATTTGTCCTGGTATCAATGAACCAGAATATTGCGGAACTGCCAGGGATCACTCGTGTCGATGTCTTCCTTGAACAGGCCCGGCCGGTTTTCCAGCGGTGTCCAGTCGGTATAGTGACCTTTGAGCGGTCCGAGGTAAGGCGTCTGCACTTCAAGGCAACGGCGGAAGTCAACTTCGTCAGTTTCGACGATGCCTGCTTCAGGATTCTCCAGCGCCCAGACCATGCCGGCCAAAACAGCAGAAGAAACCTGCAAGCCGGTCGCATTCTGATAGGGAGCTAGCTTGCGGGCTTCCTCGATGGTCAGTTGCGAACCATACCAATAGGCATTCTTGTCGTGGCCATAGAGCAGCACGCCCAATTCATCCGCACCATCCACAATTTCGGATTCATCGAGAACATGGAGCGTTGTCTGTGGCTGGCCTGCCGCGCCAAACATTTCATCGAGCGACAAGGTCGCAACATTCGATGGATGATAGGCGTAATGGCATGTCGGCCGGTAGCTCGCCTTGCCCTTCTTATCAAACACCGTGAAGAAATCGGCTATCGAAATGGATTCATTATGCGTTACCAGCAGGCCGAACTGCGGTCCCTCAGTGGGGCACCATGTGCGGATGCGGGTATCTGCGCCGGGCTGTTCGAGGAAGACGGCAGCCTTGTTGCCCTTCTTCTGCTTGCGAGCATTCTTCGGCATCCACTTTTCATGGGTGCCCCAGCCAAGTTCGGCAGGCTGCAGCCCTTCGGAAATGAAGCCTTCAACCGACCATGTATTCCAGAAGACGCCGAAAGGCTTCGGGTCATTGGCGCGCTGCGTGTCGCGCTCGGCAATGTGGATGCCTTTGACACCGACCTGCTTCATCAGCTTGGCCCAGCCATGACGATCTGCGCGTTCGGGTTCGGTATGTTCGATCTTGAGGTCTTTGGCGAGATCAAGAACTGCGCGCTTGACGAACCATGAGACCATGCCCGGGTTGGCACCGCAGCACGAAACAGCAGTTGGCCCGCCGGGATTTTTCTTCTTCTCGGCAAGCAGCGTCTGGCGCAGCGCATAATTAGTGCGCTCGGCATTGTCGATGCCGCTTGCATAGTAGAAGCCAGCCCATGGCTCGATAACCGTATCGATATAGAGCGCGCCGACCTTCCGGCACAGATGCATGATATCGACAGAAGACGTGTCTACGGAAAGATTGACACAAAAGCCCTGTCCGCCGCCTTCAGTTAGAAGTGGCTTGAGCAGTGTCTTGTAATTTTCCTTGGTGACAGCTTCCTGAATGTAGCGGATACCGCGCTCGTCCAGTAATTTCTTGTTTGCATCGCTCGGGTCGATGACAACCAGGCGGGACTTGTCAAATTTGAAGTGGCGTTCGATGAGGGGCAGGGTACCCCGTCCGATGGACCCGAAACCGATCATCACGATCGGACCAGTAATTTCTCCATGTATAGGCCATGTAGCCTTCGCCATTTTTTTGTTGCTCCTAATTTTGATCTCCATCATTGAGGGCAGCGGGTTGATGTACCGCTTCAAAAGCAACCATAGAGCATAGTGATGGGGAAGAGCAAACAACCCTTGGCTGCTTTCAGATGAATTTTCGATCTAATGTTAATTAAAACAGGCTTAGAGGCTGCCGAGCGTGTCAATCAGGCGTTCACGGATTGTCATAATACCTTTATAATTTAATTGTGCAGGACTAAGCGCTTCGAGCTGGCGGCAAAAAGCTTTTGCAACGGCGCGGCAATCAGGATGTTTCTTGAGTGCATTTACCGGATCGAGATAAATACGGATCGTGAAAAGAATATCTCCTGAAACGGGAAGCTTTCGCAATGTCTGACGCTCAACGCGCATGTAGCATTGGCTCGCCAGATCATCATCGGAATAAAGCGCGCCTTTGTGGTGACTGGCGAGCGGATGATAGAATTCCCCATCCGGCTGCAATGACCAGTTCATGCGGTAAACGGATCGATCCGGACGCAGATTATCGAACATGCGGGTTATCAGACCTGCATTACGTGTGCCTGCATTAAAATCTGGCACCGGTGCATGAATATCATCCATAGAGCGGCCGAACTTTTCCAGCAGCGTCCAGGATGAGGGGAAGGACAGGGACGCGGCGGCAAGATGCCAGCCGCGTTTTCCATCTTTCCGCATCAGGATCAAATCTTCCTGCACCAGCTGTGCCGCACGCAGAAGAGGCGCTGTTTGCCCGAAATTCAGCTCCACCGGCTCGGGCCAACCGGTAATGGCAATGGAGTTGCCGGATCGTGCATAAATATCCGGATAATGCTCGACCAGATGAGCGCAGAGCAGACCAAGCACTTCAGCTTGCGCTTCTCGTGTATCCTTTTCCTCGACGAAAATTCGATCCGCATGCAGGCCAAAGAGGCGCTTTTTCTCGTCGAGATAGGCGAGGAGATTCTCGTCTATCTCGATCCAGTCTTTCAGATCGAGCTGATGCAGCCCAATCGTAAAGGGCTGCGCTGATCCATCATAGGGCGTATAGGCAGGCATTGTGGCCATTTATACCTGATCCATTGCCTCCAGCTCATCGATAATACCCTCAATGACAGACAGGCCCTTCTGCCAGAAAGCAGGGTCGGTTGCGTCGAGGCCAAATGGAGCAAGCAGCTCAGAATGATGCTTCGTGCCACCTGCCTTCAGCATGTCAAAATATTTCTGCTGAAAACCGGACTCCGCATTCTGATAGACAGCGTAGAGCGAGTTCACCAGACAATCACCAAAAGCATAGGCGTAGACATAGAATGGCGAGTGGATGAAATGCGGTATATAGGTCCAGAAGGTTTCGTAGCCTGCGCCGAAACGCACCGCATCACCGAGACTTTCCTTCTGAATGTCCAGCCAGATTTCGCCGATACGGTCTGATGTCAGCTCGCCATTGGCGCGTTCGGTGTGGACGCGGCGCTCAAACTGATAGAATGCAATCTGCCGCACAACAGTGTTGATCATGTCTTCCGCTTTTTGCGCGAGCATTGCCTTGCGTTCCCGCTTGTCTTTAGTCTTTTCCAGTAGCGAGCGGAATGTAAGCATTTCGCCAAAAACCGAGGCGGTTTCTGCAAGGGTGAGGGGCGTAGACGCCATAAGCGCGCCCTGATCTGCGGCCAGTACCTGATGCACGCCATGGCCAAGTTCGTGGGCGAGGGTCATCACATCGCGCGGTTTGCCCATGTAATTGAGTAGCACATAGGGGTGCGCCGAAGGCACTGTAGGATGAGCGAAAGCACCGGGCGACTTGCCGGGACGAGTCGGTGCATCAATCCAGTTGCGATCAAAAAAGCGCTTGGCAATCTCTGCCATCTCGGGCGCAAACCCATCATAGGCAGAAAGCACAGTTTCGCGCGCTTCTGTCCACGGGATGACGGCTTGCGGTGTTTCCGGCAAGGGCGCATTGCGGTCCCAGCTATTGAGATAGTCGAGGCCAAGCCATTTGGCTTTCAACTTGTAATAGCGATGCGACAGGCGCGGATAGGCGGCCTGCACAGCTTCGGCCAAAGCATCAACGACTTCACGTTCAACACGATTGGCCAAATGACGGCTGTCGGCAATATCTTCGAAGCCGCGCCAGCGGTCGGAAATTTCCTTGTCCTTGGCCAAAGTATTGGTGATGAGGGTGAAGGTTCGCAGGTTTTCCTTGAAAGTCTTGGCCAGCGCATCGGAAGCAGCCTTGCGCACTTCCCCATTTGAATCCTGCAGAAGATTGAGTGTCGGTTCTATGGCCAATTCTTCGCCATTCACCTCAAACCGCAAGGAAGTCATGGTTTCGTCGAAAAGTCTGTTCCAGGCACCACGGCCTGTGATGGATTTTTCGTGGAAGAGTTGTTCAAGCTTGTCATCGAGCTGAAATGGCTTGTCCTTGCGCAGATCAACCAGCCATGGCCGATAGTGACCGATAGCTGGATTGTCATTCATTGCCTTCTCGATAAGCGCATCATCAATGCGGTTGAGTTCGAGGCCATAGAAAATGAGATGCGTGCTGGCATCTGTCAGCTTTTGCTGGATGTCACCATAGAGCTTGGCATGTTTCGGATTGGACGTATCACTGGCGTAAACGAGCCCGGCATAGGAGCCGATTTTACCCATCAGATCGTCAAGGCCCTCATATTCCTTGATGGAATCGGCAAAGTGGCCGCCTTTCGGCTTTGCCACCTCGACAGAAAGAGTACCTTTCCAGCGTTCCTCAAATGCAATTGCACGCTCGCCTGCTTTCGCCAGGTCTGCCTTCAACTCACTGCTGTCAGTGGATGGATAAAGATCTGCCAGATTCCATTCCGGCAGAACGCCGAGC
Source organism: Phyllobacterium sp. YR531 (assembly GCF_000282595.1). Classification (GTDB taxonomy): domain Bacteria; phylum Pseudomonadota; class Alphaproteobacteria; order Rhizobiales; family Rhizobiaceae; genus Phyllobacterium. The sequence continues at coordinate 721,701 of NZ_AKIZ01000016.1, read as the reverse complement.
GCCGCATTATCATCCTTCGCATTGTTACTGCCGGATTTTGCTGCAAAAGCAGCGGCTTGCCAGATTACATATCTGTTCATTTCAAAACTCATTTTTGCACCACAAATTGGCTGGCGAAGGGGTTTGCGGTCGAATCAGACCGGTCGAAATCGGAACAATAAACTTAGAGCAAAGAAGCAGCTGTGCAACGATTTGACGTTAGCGAAGCAGATCTGCTGACAAAGGCCAATTAAATAGTTAAAAGACATTTTGGCCGCTTGGAGGCGATATTTAGACGTGTCTGGGGTGGATTCCTTCGTCAAAACGCCTTATTCATGTCGTTAACCACCTGTTGACCATGCCAGATAACAGTGGATTTCATTCAGGTTTTTGCCATGCTCTCAACGTATTTGTTGTTCAATAAGTGACCATTAACCATTAAATTGGATAATCCAGCTATTCGGGGACTTGAGGAAACGATCAAGGTTGGGACGACATTGTCAAACATGATTCATGCACAGGGCGGTAAATTGACGGCAGGATTTAGCATGCGTGCCGGTTGGTTGGCGTTCCTCATGGTCTTCGCGTCGATGCTTTTTGTATCCGCTCAGGCTCAAGCCGAGACAAGAACTCTCAAGCTTTATTTCATCCATACGAAAGAACGTGCGGAAATCACGTTCAAGAAGAATGGACGTTATCAGCAGGATGGCCTGAACAAGCTGAACAAGTTTCTGCGCGACTGGCGCCGCAATGAACCAACGAAGATGGACCCGCGTCTCTTCGATCTGGTCTGGTCAACTTATCAGAAAGTCGGCGGCCGGGATTATATCAATGTAGTTTCCGCCTATCGTTCTCCTACAACCAATTCAATGCTGCGTTCGCGTACCCGCGGTGTGGCCAAGACCAGTCAGCACATGCTTGGCAAGGCAATGGACTGGTACCTGCCGGGCGTGAAGCTTGCGACCCTGCGCAATGCAGCGCTCAAGTTTGAAGCTGGCGGTGTTGGCTATTATCCGCGCTCGGGTTCGCCTTTCATCCATACCGACGTTGGCAATGTCCGTCATTGGCCCCGCATGAGCCGCAGCGAGCTGCTGGCCGTGTTCCCCGATGGCAAGACCATGCATATTCCAACCGACGGCAAGCCATTGCCAGGTTATGAGCAGGCCGTAGCGGCTTACGAATCCCGCAAGCGCAGCGGCGGTTCCATTCAGGTTGCAAGTTCCAGTTCTTCGCGCCGCGGTGGCAAGACCTTGTTTGGCGTGCTGTTTGGCGGTGGTGCAGACGAGGAAGAGGATTCCGGCGAAAGCTCAGTGGCGGTTGCTTCGGCTCCCGCCCCAGCTCGCGGGACCACGCGTCAGCAACCTGCTGCAGCTGAATCCGATGAGGATTCCGGACCAGCACCAGCAGCAACCGCCGGTAATTTGCCAGGCGTAGCATTGCCAACAAGCAATGCACCTGCACCGGTGGCTGCGCCACGTCCTGAAGCGCCAGTTGAACTGACACCGGAAGACAATCAGGCACTGGCTTTTGCGGTCCCCGTACCATTGCGCCGTCCGGATTATGCGCCTGCCGCAGCAACGCCTGAGCCTTCAACGCTCAATGCGCTTGCCGCAGACAATTCAACCGTAGTGGCAGCCTTGCCTGCAACGCGTCCACAGGACAGCGCTGCGGCGATCGCACAGATGATTGCTGCCAATCCGGCACCGGAGCCGGAGCAGACCGATGCGGGCCAGCCGCAGATGGTCAATGCACTCGTGCCCGTGCCGTTTGAAAAGCCGCGCACGGCACCCAAGCAGAATGACATGATGGTTGCGTCGATTGTTCCGACACAGCGTCCGGCAAATATTCCAGCTTCGGTTCAGGCTGCAGCTGAGCAGGATGTGATTCCTGTTCCTGATGATGATCTGGAAGCAATCATCAAACAGTCTGATCCTGAGCACAGCACTGTTGTATCGGCATCCGATCCATCTCCTGAATTGCCGACCGTTCCTGCGACAACAGGCGGCCGCGTGAAGAAGACTGCCGGAAATGGCGTTGCGCAGGTCGCTTCTGCCGCTCCGCAGCCCTCATTGCGCAAGACCATGCTTGAAGCCAAGGGCGGCGATCCTGTTGCCATGCTCGACAGCGGTGTGGTGACCACGGCCAAGGCATCCAAGCCACGCCGTCAGGCACATGAAGCGCCGAAGGCAACGCAGGTATCGTCCGATGTGCCGGAACGTGCGCTCTCGAACGAACAGGTTGCTGAAACAGCTCCGGCCGTTACGCCAGCTGTTCTGCGCAACGAGACCATGCGCATGGCTCCGACCACGGTTTATGTTGCCGGGTTCCAGCAGAACATGCCGGTTGCAAACGCCAACAAGTTTACTGGCAAGGCTGTGACCTTCATGCAGATTGCAAAGTTCAATCCAAGCCACGGTTCGTAAAGACGAATAACTTCAATATGAAAACGGCGGCTCTGATGAAGAGCCGCCGTTTTTGTTAAGAGGCCGGATATTTTCAGGCAGCTAGTTTGACCGCTTCGGCGGCCAACTGGGTGATTTCGTCCCACTTGCCTTCTTTCACCAGATTTTCCGGTGCGACCCATGATCCGCCGACGCAGACAACATTTGGCAACGATAAATAGGTCTTGGCATTGGCAACGCTGACACCGCCGGTTGGGCAGAATAGCGTTCCGGCGAGAGGCGATGAAAGCGACTTCAGGAATGCTGCGCCGCCAGCCTGTTCTGCGGGGAAGAATTTCAGCATTGTATAGCCCTCTTCGCGCAAAGCCATGATTTCGGCAGGCGTAATCGCGCCGGGTAGCAGTGGCACCTTGCTGGAGCGGGCAGCGTCAAGCAGTTGCGGCGTCGCGCCGGGGCTAACGATGAAGCGCGATCCGGCATTGGCCGCCTCTTCATATTGGCGTGCATTGAGAATTGTGCCTGCGCCGACAATTGCTTCGGGCACTTCATTGGCAACGGCGCGGATGGCATCAAGCGCGGCAGCGGTACGTAATGTGATCTCGATGGCTGGAAGACCGCCTTTTGCCAGTGCACGCGCCAGTGGCACTGCATCGGCAGCATTCTGTATGAGAAGGACCGGAATAACCGGCTGGCCCTTGAGGACAGGTAGCAATAAATCGGTCTTCTGGGTCATGACATTCTCCGTCTGGCTTGGGGTCTAATCGATTTAGTGCCGCTGACGCGTTTTGTCCAATGATTCAACCCGGAAGGATGCAAGAAATGCGAGACTTCGCAAATATCTTGAAATTGACGTTGTGGCACAGTAGTTGAATGCCATCATGACAGATCATTCATCCAATCTGCCCTTTACGGTGGCTGCGCTTTACCGCTTTGCCCGGCTGGAACATTACCGGTCGCTGCAGGAGCCACTGGCGAAGCTTTGCTGTAGTCAAGGCATCAAGGGCACTCTGCTTCTGGCGGCGGAAGGCATCAATGGCACTGTTGCGGGAACAGCTGCGGCCATAAAGCAGCTTGTTGATTTTCTCGAAGCTGAGCCTGCAATCGCCGGGATGGAACTGAAATATTCCCACGCCAGCGAAATGCCGTTCAAGCGCATGAAAGTGCGTTTGAAAAAGGAAATCGTGACGATGGGGGTCGAGGACATCGACCCGCTGCAAAGCGTTGGAACCTATGTGCCCGCACAGGACTGGAACGCGCTGATTTCCGACCCGGATACGGTGATCATCGATACGCGCAATGATTACGAGACCGCGATAGGGACGTTTACCGGCGCGCTCGACCCGCAAACGAAGACATTCCGCGAGTTTCCGCAGTGGGTAGAAAATCACCGCGAGGAACTTGAAGGCAAGAAAATTGCCATGTTCTGCACCGGCGGCATTCGTTGTGAAAAAGCGACGGCTTTCGTCAAGGGGCTCGGCTTTGATGATGTTTTTCATCTAAAGGGCGGCATCCTTAAATATCTGGAAGATGTGCCAGCCGAGGAAAGCCGCTGGGAAGGCGAGTGCTTTGTCTTTGACGAGCGTGTTTCCGTCGGTCATGGATTGATCGAAGGCGAGGCGGAACTCTGCCACGCTTGTCGCAACCCCATTGCGCCGGAAGACAAGCTGTCACCGCTGTTTGCCGAAGGGATTTCCTGTCCGAACTGTTATCATGAACGTACCGAGGAAGACCGCGCGCGCTTTGCCGAGAGGCAAAAGCAGGTGCGCCTGGCGCGAGAGCGGGGTTTGAAAGAACATATCGGTTCTTAAGCTGCCATCCATTACAGAAGTTGGTTGGTTGCAACAGGTGATGCCGATTATCTCTCCCCTTGTGGGAGAGAAAGGGTTTTCTTGGATTTAGCCTCTTCGCTAAATCCTAGAAAATCCAAGAGAGGGGATTACTTGTAACATCTATCCACCTTCCCCTCTCTGGTGATTTCTAGCACTTAGCAAGGGCTAAGATGCTGAAATCACTTTCTCCCCCACAAGGGGGGAGATAATCGACATCATCCGTTGCAGATATTGACTCCCGGCAGTCGCTATCGTCCTCGTGGTGAGCTCCAGAGCTTGTCGAAGGGCGAACCGCGCAAAGCCCGATTGGAACCCTCAAAATCTCTCTTGTCATTGCAATGCCATGAAGCTGTTCCTAACTAAGGACCAGCGAATTCATGCGACCAACAGGGAGATATGCATGCTCGATCCGAAGAAGATTTTGAACGATTTCCTGGGAAGTAATATTCCCGGCGTAGGAACCTCGGTCCGCGATACAGCCGGAAAGGCGACGCAAATGGCCAAGGACAATCCTCTTGCAGCAGGCGCATTGGCAGCCATTCTGCTGGGCACCGGGACTGGCCGTGAAGTTGCCGGTGGCGCGCTGAAACTTGGTGGTCTGGCTGCGGTTGCAGGGCTGGCCTACAAGGCTTACCAGAATTACCAATCGGGCAAAGCTCCTGCGGAAACAGCGCAAGCTCCGGCAAACGGCGAATTGCTGCCGCCGCCAAGCGATTCCGGTTTCGATCCGCAGACCGCGCCGCAGGGCGAGCATGAGTTTGCCCTCGTACTGGTGCGTGCAATGATTGCCGCTGCCCGTTCCGATGGAATGGTGGATGATGCAGAGCGCGCCCGTATCCTTGAAAAGCTTTCGCTTTCCGGCATGAACAGCGACACCCAGGAATTCCTGAATGCCGAACTGAGCGCGCCTGTTGATGTGGATGCGCTGGTCGCCGCTGCTGTTACCGATGAGCAGAAGGTCGAGCTTTATACAGCTTCCCGCCTCGCCATTGACCCGAAGACTCGCGGCGAACGTGGCTATCTTGACCTCTTGGCAGGACGCCTTAAGCTGCCTGATAGCCTTATCGATCATATCGAGGCCACTGTCAGTCAGGCAAAGACCGGTACGCCCGCCTAAGCCTGTCAATTTGCAGTGAGCGTGCCGGCCTTCAGTGCCGGTCCGCTTGCTGACAAGGAGCAGCAGTATGGTGCGGGAAGTTCACGGAAGTTGCCACTGCGGCGCAGTCAAGATCACGGTAACGCGTCCTCCAGCAGACGTAACCGAATGCCACTGCACGATTTGCCGCCGCTATGCCGGTCTTTGGGCCTATTATCCCGTAAAAGATGTTTCCCTTACCGGGCCGACAGAAGTTTATATCTGGGGCCGCAAGTACCTAGAATATCACCGCTGTAGCAATTGCGGCTGCGTGATGGCTTGGCTGCCGCGAGGTGAATACCCCGAGTGCGGCGTGAACGTGCGAATGCTGGACTTCGACATCAACTCAGTAAAACTCATCGTTGAAGAGGACGCGTCAGTCTAACCTTTCCGTTGGGCGGCGCTTGTTTAATGCTGTCTAAAATCATTAGTATTGACTAATCAATTAGTGGATGCTAATTGTTCTTCATGATTGAAGCAGCACCTATAAACGCCGTTATGCGCGCCCTTGCGGATCCCACACGTCGAGCCATGTTCGAGCGGGTCGTCATGTCCGAGGAGATTACCGTTGTCGAATTGACGCGAGGCAGCAGCGTGACACAAGGTGCCGTTTCCCAACACCTGAAGGCGCTTAAGCAGGCGGGTCTCGTTATTGAACGTCCCGAAGGGCGAAAGGTTTATTACCGCGCCCAACCCGGGGGGCTTGAGCCCCTGTTCGACTGGATGAGCCATTATGGTGTGTTTTGGCAGGAGCGCTTTGCTAATCTCGGTACATTGCTGGAGGAAATTGACCCATGAACAGCGACGGATTGAAGCCCGATACACAAAATATCATTGTCGACAGGGTTTACCCGCACTCACCGGAGATAATCTGGCAAACCCTTACCAACGCTAATTTGATGGGCCGCTGGTTAATGGTTCCAACTGGTTTCGAACCTGTCGTGGGCAACCGGTTCACCTATAAAACCAAACCCGCTGGCGAGTGGGATGGCACCATTCATTGTCAGGTGCTTGAGGTGAAGCCGTATGAACGTTTCGCCTATTCCTGGAAAGGCGGTCATGAGAGCAATGCAGGATATGGATCGCGGCTGGATACCGTTGTCACCTTTCTGGTCTCGAAGACGGAAAACGGCACCCGCCTGCGCCTTATCCACTCCGGCTTTATCCTGCCGAAGAACGACAGTGCCTTCAATAGCATGAGCAAAGGTTGGACGGAGGTCGTGCAGAACATTGCCGATATTGCTGAAGAAAAAGACTGAACCGCTTTATCCGGGAGAGAGAGATGAGCAAACATTTTATCGGTGGATGTGCCTGTGGTGCGATCCGTTATGAAACAGGCAGTGCCCCTATTTTCGAAAACCACTGCCAATGCCGGGATTGCCAGAGACGCAGCGGCACCGGGCACGGTTCCTATCTGACCTTTCCCGAGCGGGCCAATGTAAAAATAACAGGCGAGGCTAGTACATGGCGGGTAGCGGGTGACAGCGGCAATGAAAAAATCCACGCCTTTTGCCCGACTTGTGGCACGCCGGTCTATCTGACATTCGCTGCAATGCCGGAACTGATTGCCATTGCCGCAGGGAGTCTGGATGATCCGGACCAATTCAATCCCCAGGTGGTTACCTACACGATGCGTGGCCATGACTGGGACAAAATGGGTTCATCGTTGCAGAAATTCGAGAAGATGCCGCCCATGTGAGGGAAGGGAGGCCGCGGCAATACTGCGGCCATTCCACCATGATCATTTTGCCAGGAATTTCTCGATCCGCTCAATGGCCCGAATAATGTTCTCTTCCGAATTGGCATAGGAGAGGCGGATGTAGCCCTCTCCGAGAATGCCGAAATCCGGACCGCCAATCAAAGCTACGCCTGCATCATCCAACAAGGCGGCTGCCAGCTTTTTGGCAGGCCAGCCGGTCTTCTTGATGTTGGGGAAAGCATAAAAAGCGCCTTTGGGCGTGGCACAGCTGATCCCCGGCAGACTGTTGAGGCCATCGACGACAATCTTGCGGCGATTGTCGAATGCCTTACACATCTTCTCGACGTCATCTTGCGGGCCATCAATTGCGGCTATACCGGCAAATTGGCTTGGTGCATTCACGCATGACCAGCAATTGACCGCAAGCTTGCGTACCTTGTCATAGAGTTGATCAGGCCAGATGGACCAGCCCATGCGCCAGCCTGTCATCGCCCAAGTCTTCGACCAGCCGTTCAGGACAATCAAGCGGTCGCGGATTTCCGGGAATGAAAGCAGTGAGCAATGCTCTTCGCCATCATAGGTCATGACATCGTAAATCTCGTCAGACATGATGGCGACATGAGGATGGGCTTCCAGACCCTTTACCAGTTTTTCGATTTCCTGCTTTGGTGTCACACCGCCGGTTGGGTTGGCTGGGGAGTTAAGGATCAGCAGCCGCGTATTTGGCGTGATCAGGGAAAGGGTTTCCTCAGCAGAAAAAGCAAAACCGTTTTCCTCACGGATCGGAACCGGAATGGGTGTTGCGCCGGTAAACTCGATCATTGAACGATAGATCGGGAACCCGGGATCAGGGTAGAGGATCTCCGCGCCGGGCTCGCCGAAAATCATGATTGCGGCAAACATCGTCACCTTGCCACCCGGGACAATCATGATGTTTTCAGGCGATACTTCGACACCGGTTGTGGTCAGCGTTCGCCGAGCTACCGCCTCGCGGGCCGCCAGCAAGCCATTGGCAGGCGTATAGCCGTGATGCCCGTCTTTCAGCGCCTTGATGGCTGCTTCGACAATATGGGCCGGCGTTTTGAAGTCCGGCTGGCCGATACCAAGATTGATGATATCCTTACCCTGAGCGCTGAGGGCGGTGGCGCGGGCAAGAACGGCAAAGGCATTTTCTTCGCCAATACGGTCGAAGCCCGAAATAGTACGCAGCATTTTCTTGTCTCACATACAATTTTCAACTTCTGCTTTGTGCGGGGACTATCGTAACAAGTCAAACGTGCATTGCTAAAAATGGGCCTGATTTAGATGACTGATCTGAAAGACTGGACACCACGACCACTTCCCGCCATCGAGCCGCTTGAAGGACGCTATGTTCGTCTTGAGCCCATCAATGCCGCAAAGCATGGCGATGGACTGTATGAAGCCTCGACCGTGGCCGATGCGGACAGCCGTTTCCGCTATCTTTTCGAGGATTCTCCCGCGACCCGCGAGGCCATGACGCCTTGGCTGGAAAAGGTCGAGGCCAGCAAGGACCCTTTGTTTTATACGGTTATCGATAAGGCCAGCGGCAAGATTGCCGGTCGGCAGGCACTGATGCGGATAGACCCTGCGCACGGCAGTATCGAAATAGGGAATATCTATTGGGGTCCATTGATTGCACGCAAGGCAGCAGCCACCGAAGCGCAGTACCTGTTCATGGAATATGCTTTCGACGTGCTTGGCTACCGGCGCTATGAGTGGAAGTGCAACAATAGCAATGAGCCTTCCAAACGCGCTGCGGAACGTTTCGGTTTTACATTTGAGGGCATTTTCCGCCAGCATATGGTGCAGAAGGGCCAAAACCGCGACACTGCATGGTATTCTGTGACGGATGCGGAATGGCCTGCATTGAAGGCCGCCTATCAGGCATGGCTTTCCCCGGAAAATTTTGACGCCAACGGACAACAGATCAAGCGGCTGGAAGAGTTCAGAGAAGCAACTGCTTGATCCGCTTCGAAATGTAGTCCACGGCCTCAATCAGGAAGCCGTGGACGATCAGTTTCAGGATGGGTTTATTGCAGCGAAGACCTCTTCATAGCGGCCCTCCCGTTCTGCGGAGCGTCTCGTCCGGTCACGTTCGACAAGGACTTCCCCCCGAGGATGATTTCCCGTTTCCAGCAGATGCATGACTTCCGCCACATATGCACTGACAGGTATGGCGCGAGGGTCGGAGGCCTGATGAGCGCCGGTAAGTTCCGTCTGCACATAGGGAGGGGACAACTCCAGCACTTCAACCGGGATATTGCGCAACTGATGGCGCAGGGACTGAAGCCACGAATGCAGGAATGCCTTGCTGGCGCAATAGGACGGAAAATCCGCCCGGGGAATGAAAGCAAGATTTGAGCTGGTGGCCATTATCGTTGCATTAGGCCGATTTTTCAGCAGTGGCAGAAAGGCCGCTGTTGTGCGCAATACACCCATGATGTTGGTTTCCATGATAGATCGTGCGGCGGACATATCCCAGCTTTCAGCAGTCAAATCCTCTGGTCGCGAGATACCGGCATTGGCGAAAAGCATGTTGAGTTCGGGGAAAAGTGCGCGAACATTGTTTGCAACTTTGGTCAAAGAGTCCGGATCGTCGAGGTCGAGCGGCATTGCTACCAAACCGGGACGCTCCGCAGTAATCTCATTGAGCAGGGACAAGCGCCTTCCCGTGATGATAACTTGGTTGCCCCGGTCGTGAAACGCTTCGGCGAATGCCCGTCCGATACCGCTGGTTCCGCCCGTAATGAGAATTGTATTGCCAGTCATTTGCATGATTTGTTGCTCCTTTGTGTTCGGCCTCGGGCCGATGGCAGCGCAGATTGCGCAAACGCCGATGGGGCAACGCTGTTTTCCGAATCAATATTTCGCGACTTGCCGACAACACACCCATTGCTGGAAGCATTGTTAAAACCGGCAAGGTTCCCAATGATTGAAAACGGAAAGAACAGTGTCATACCATAGCGCCTCTTACATCGAGACCTCCCTGCTGGGATCCTCTCGAAAAGGACGCGTTGGATGACGGTAACGCCTACGACAGCTAACCCATATGGCAGCTATAGTTTGCGGAATAATCCGGTCCGTCGGCATTGTCAATTAGCAGGTATTTGCCTTGCATCACGGATTGCTGTTCGCCTGAATACTTGCTTTGCAAGCAGATACGGCTACAACGCCAGCAATTGCGTTGAACACAGGCGGAAATCTTATGGATCCAAAAACCCGTAATGCGGCGATAGCAGCCGCCTGTATCATGCTTGGCTTTGGATTTACCGCCTATCTCATGCCCAATATGATGCTGGCGATAGGGGACAAGTCTCCGCTGGCCGCCGGTATATTCGCGGTCATCTTCGTGATCGGCTTTTTCATCGTGTTCTGGTTGCGGGCCCGGAGCCAGCGCCGCAACAAAAATCAGTAAATCAGCGCGCCGTATAAAAGTACTCCGCCGATGAATACAATGAACAGTGCGCCACCGATTTCGATGATATTCTGAACCCGGGCCGACAGCGCAGTACCACCGGAAATGCGCAAGGCGGCGTTCTTGGCTGTGACAGCCAGCGTTGCGAGAATCGTGACGGTAATGAACGTGCCGAAGGCCATGGCGAAAACTGAAAAAACGCCGCCAAGCACCAGTCCGTTCAACAATGAGAATGTAAGGACAGCGAGCGCCCCGGAACATGGCCGCAAGCCAACGGCGATGATAGCCGCCCAAGCTGTCTTCCAATTGAAATCGCCGGAGATCATGGCTGGATCGGGAGCATGGCTATGGCCGCATGTCTCGCAGACTTGCCCGGCCGCGTGCGAATGGCCGTGATCATGCGAATGATGGTGATGGTCGTGACCGTGATGCCCATGATCATGGTGATGATGTTCATGTCCCGCATGGGCATGCGCTACTTTTGCAGCAAACAGGCGCGGGACTTTGCGCCAGAGCAGCGACAGGCCAAAAACGACAATCAGCGCGAAACTTGCCACTTCCATGACGTGCGTCGCATCGTCCATGGAGACCGCGGTGCCGCGCAAAACAAGAAAGGTCAGGCCGATGATGAAAATAGCGGAGATGGCCTGAAGCATTGACGAAGCAAAGGAAAGCAGGACACCGCGCCGGAGTGTGGTTTCATTGGCGAGCATGTAGGATGAAATGACGGCCTTGCCATGGCCGGGACCGGCAGCGTGGATTATGCCGTAGAGAAAAGAGAGGCCTATGAGGATCGAGGCTTGCCAAGGGTCTTCGCGCATGGCTCGCAGGGCGCCGGTCATCGCCAGATAAAAGCTGCGCTGCTGGGTATTGATCCAGAGAATGATGTCGGCAAAGGGACCGACCGGCTTCATCGACACTTCATTCATGCCGATGCCTAGCGATGAAGTTTGCGCCAGTGCATGTCCGCTGAGAAGCGCGAGCGCAATGAGCGCCCAAGGCCAGATCAATTTCCGCATCATTTATCCTTTACCCTTGGGAGGGGCATTCTATTTCGAGCCGAGTGGCAAAAATCTTGGTCATATCGGTGCCGGTGGGATCATTGAAAAAAGCGTCGGTCAGCGTGCCCTGATTTTGCGCAATGGCCTCATCCGGATTCGGTCGCACAACCTTCTGTTTGCAGGCAGGTGGCAACCCCATCACATGCACATCCGAATCATTGACGTAATCAATGGCGGTGTAAAAGGTTGGATCATAGACACCGAAGCTGGTTTTGGTGCCGAGCTTGAGCGGGTGCTTGGGTGAACTCTCGAAAATGATCAGCAACTGATTGTTCTGAAAATCCGCGATCAGGTGTTTGGGTGCTGCCATGACAATCTTCTTGTCATTGAGCTGGACCGACTGAAAATAATCGAACTCGGAAATTGAGGCGTTGATGGTTTCAGCAAGCGCCGCCAATTCTGCCTCGTTGAGCTTCAGATCACCATTCTTGTCGAACTCGACCAGAACAGTGCTCGAAAAAATATCGTCGAACCGCCAGACATGGCCGAGTTTTTCCACGGTTCCATCGGGTTTGATTGTTATGTCGAGCCGTGCTTCAGCGAAAACATGCGGATGGACATAGGCAGGCGTGGCAAGGGTCGTGCCCAAAGCCAGTATTGCCATGAAGACCGCGAATTTCTTTTGCATGAATCGACCTTTGTAGTTGGTGCACAGGACATCCCGAACTTGGCGAAATTGGGACGATATAACATTAACGTGCCTGCTCAGGCCTTGCGATTATCCTTGAACCATTTGGCGAGGTAATCGACAAGCACGCGAACCTTGGCTGGCAGGTAACGCCGGTGCGGGTAAACCGCATAAATACCGGCATCGCGCATGGCAAACTCTTCCAGGACTGAAACCAGCCTGCCGCTTTCAATATCCGGTGCGGCGATGAAATCCGGCAGCATGACAAATCCCAAACCCGAAAGGGCGGCGCGACGCGCGGCGAGGGGGCTGTTTATTTCCATCGGACCTGACACCTGCACGGATATTGCCGGGCCGCTTTGGTTGTGAAACTGCCACGAGTTGCGCGAGCGGTTATTGGTATCAACGATGCAGGGCAAAGTGCCCAGCTGCTCAGGCCGTTTGGGGGCACCGGTCTGCCTGATCAGATCGGGCGAAGCGCAGACTGCAACCCGGAAAGGGGCAATCCGTTTGGCGATCAATGAAGAATCCTGCATGCGGGTAATGCGGATGGCCAGATCGAAGCCCTCTTCGACAAGATCGACAAAGCGGTCATCCAGCCGCACATCCAGCGTAATATCCGGTTGGTCTGCGCAAAAATCGATGAGACATTGGCCAATTTCAGCGTCGGCAAATGTGCGCGGCGCGGAAATCTTGATCCGTCCCTTGATGTCGCTGCTCGAGTCGCGAACTGTTTCCTTGAGGTTTTCGACATCTCGAAGAATTTCACTGGCCCGCTGGTAATAGGTGTGACCCGCTTCAGTCAGCGAAAACTGCCGGGTAGTGCGATTGAGCAGCAGGGCACCCAACTCGTCTTCCAGCTCACGAACATATTTGGAAAGCAGTGCCTTGGAACGTCCGATCTTGCGGGCGGCGGCCGAAAACCCTTCCGCCTCCACGACATCTATATAGGCGCGCATGCGGGTGAGTGTATCCATCAAGGTGTCTTGCCCGATTGGAGAATAGTTCTACCCAGACGTATCAATGCCATATCGCTTCCCTTTGGCCCCAGCAGTGAAATGCCAAAGGGCGCACCATGAACCTGCCCCAGCGGCAGGGTGATCTGGGGGACGCCGGAGAGGCCGGAAAGCATCAGCAAATGCAGCGCCTGTTCGCGATAGGTCTGGATTTCGTCAAAGGGCGTTGCTGCAAGCGGTGCTGCGCCGGGTACTGTCGGCATGACCAGAACGCCATCGTCCTGCAAGAGATCGGCAATCTCACTGGTGAAGAGGGTGCGGCGCTTCGTCTGAACCTGATAGGTTTCTAGATCAATGGCCGCTGCATACTCGAAACGCTCTTTGACACCCGGCCCAAGTCCGCGATCTTTTTCCGATAGCCATGCGCCATGCGTTGCCCAAGCCTCGAAACCCTGAATTTGCCGGAAGCAAAGATAGAGATCGTCCATTGATGCAGTCGATTGGCGTGCAGAGCGGGCATGGCCAAGATTGTTGGAGACGAGTTTGTACATCTGCCTGTATGCGGCGTCCTCAGCCTCGCCAACCAGAAGATGTTCCAGTAGGGGGATGAAAAGCGGGCGCTTCAATTTGAACTCGCTGGCATCCGCACCAAGCAGTATGTTGCCGACCTTTTCATAAAGGTCGATGTCGCGGGCAAACCAGCCAAATGTGTCCAACGATGGAGCGAGCGGCATCGTACCGTCAAGCGGAATACGGCCATGGCTGGTGCGCAGGCCGATCAGTCCGCAGAAGCTGGCTGGCGCACGAATCGAACCACCCGTATCGGTTCCCGTAGCAATGCTGGCAATTCCGCCCGCAACCGCAGAGGCGGAGCCGGAGGAGGAACCGCCGGTTACGCGATCCGGTGATGCCGGATTTACCGGATAAGGATAATGCGCATTCTGGCCTATGAGTGAGAAGGCAAGTTCATCAGTCTGTGTCTTGCCGATGAATTTTGCACCAGCATCAAGCAAGTGTTGGACGGCAGAGGCAGTCTCGTTCGCTACAGGTGATTCGCCTTGTTTTTGCCGATTTCCGCACCCTGTGGGCAATCCGGCGACATCGAATATGTCCTTGACCGCCAAAGTCTCGCCCTTCAACGGGCCATCGCCGGATAAAAGGTTAACGGAAGGTAAATCCAAAAGGGCGTTTAGAGGATTAATTGTGCTCATCGTTCAAGGATTCTACGTGATTTTTCTATGTTTGTTCAATGAATAAAAAACTTTGTCACAATCGATATTTGTCATTGATTGGACACATATTTCACCTTATATCGCCCTTGCCCAAAGTCGCACGTGCCCATGGGTGTCCGCCGATCTTCATTATGGTGAGGAAACGGTATGGTACCTGGAACTAACCCCTCCAGTCAGCTTAGCAGCCAACTGCCAAAGCTGAGGACATCTGAAGCAACGACGGTGCGGGCCTAGTCGGTCTCTTTCGGCTGTCCAAAAGCTGAGAATTACTGAAGAGGCACACCTTCATTGCCGGTAGTGCGGATGGGAACATCCAAACCAAGGCAGACAAAGCGGATCAACGCCCCGATTGGCGCAGGTCCACCGCCGCATGAACTTGTCCGTGTTTTCAGCATCTCCAAAGGCTGGCTTCGCGGGGGATGGATTCATGCACTTTGTCCTCAGCAATTTCGACGGGCGCGTCCCGGGAAATTGCCATTTGCTGAGCGGCCATACCAGCCGCTATGGAATTGGAGCATAACATGGCTACGCAGCGCATTATCGACTTCATCAATACCCGACGCCCGAACGGCCCCTGCATGGTGCTCGATCTCGATGTCGTGCGCGAAAATTTCCACAATTTCGAAATGGCATTGCCAGAGTCGAAGATTTTTTATGCGGTAAAGGCAAACCCGGCGCCGGAAATCCTGCGCCTGCTCGCTTCGCTCGGCTCCAATTTTGACACGGCATCGGTTGCCGAAGTCGAAATGGCGCTTGATGCCGGCGCGACTGCCGATCGCATCTCCTTTGGCAACACCATCAAGAAAGAGCGCGATATCGCACGCGCCTTCGAGCTTGGCATTCGCCTGTTTGCTGTCGATTGCGTCGAGGAAGTTGAAAAGGTAGCGCGCGCTGCTCCCGGCTCCCGCGTGTTCTGCCGTGTCCTTACCGATGGCGCTGGCGCCGAATGGCCGCTTTCACGCAAGTTCGGTTGTGTGCCTGCCATGGCGGTTGATGTGCTGCGCGCTGCCCAGCAACTCGGCCTCGACAGCTATGGTGTTTCTTTCCACGTAGGTTCACAGCAGACAGACCTTGCTGCATGGGATCGCGCACTGGGCGACGCAAAGCAGGTTTTTGAAGCGCTTGCCAAAGAAGGCATCACGCTGAAGATGGTCAATATGGGCGGTGGTTTCCCGACCCGTTATCTCAAGGATGTGCCAACCGCACAGGCCTATGGTCAGGCTATTTTCCAGGCGTTGAGCAAGCATTTCGGCAATCGCCTGCCAGAGACAATTATCGAGCCAGGCCGCGGCATGGTTGGCAATGCCGGTGTCATCAAGGCCGAGGTCGTTCTCGTGTCCAAGAAGGCGGACAACGACAATGTGCGCTGGGTCTATCTCGACATTGGTAAGTTCGGTGGTCTCGCTGAAACAATGGACGAAGCTATCCGTTATCAGATCACCACACCGCGTGATGGCGATGCGTCAGAGCCTTGCGTTCTTGCCGGTCCTACCTGCGACAGCGCCGATGTGATGTACGAAAAGAACCCCTATCCACTGCCCGTATCGCTGACCATCGGCGACGAGGTGCTGATTGAGGGGACCGGTGCCTACACCACGACCTACTCTGCCGTTGCTTTCAATGGGTTTGAACCACTCCGATCATACGTAATTTAAGAGACCTCTGATAAGTTCACCCTGATGGGCATCTGATGTGATTTTCTCCGCTTCCGGTGCTCATGGACACAAAAGTCCACTGCGCTCCGGTTCTCGAAAACCGCACCAGCTACCTCATCAGGCTGAATTCTCAAAAGGTCTCTCATCCACGCATGGCGTGTCGACACACCCTTATGATTGATTGGTCAAGACAATGAGCGCAGTAGAATATATCGAACAAAATCTGCATCCAGACGGACTGCAGGCTTTCACTATCCGCAACGAAACCGCGCAGGACGAGCAGGCTCGCGAAGCGCTGCTTGATCGTTCGATGGGCGAGGGCCGCCGCCGCAAATCTTCGGAAAAGCTTCGTCGCGGCCGCTTGCCATCCGAAGGGCTTGCCTTTGTTGCTCGCGGTCCTGATGGTACCGTGCTGGGTACTGTCCGCCTTTGGGATATTCAGGCCGGGCATGATTCATCGGGCATGCCCGTGCGCGCCTTGTTGCTCGGACCGCTGGCGGTTGAACCAACGCTCAAGGGCCGTGGCATTGGCGCTGCATTGATGCAGCATGCGACTGCAGAAGCCGCACGTCTGGGCCACGGAGCCATAATCCTTGTTGGCGATCCTGAATATTACGAGCGGTTTGGGTTCGATGGTTCAAAGACCAGAAACCTTGCCATGCCGGGTCCTGTCGAACGGCATCGTTTTCTGGCGCTGGAATTGAAGGCCGGACATCTCGACGGTGCACACGGCGTGCTTACAGCCAAGGGCAAACGCGCCTCAGCTATCCGGATATTGCCGGTTTCACTGCGGTTTTCGCGGTAGGGGCTCTATCTCCCCTTTGTGGGGATAATCCAGGTTCCGTCATTTGCAATAAACTTGTGCGTGGTTCGACGGGGCTCACCATGAGGAAAGTTGGTGCGCTGCAATGACGGTCACCAGCGTGGAAAACCGAGCTCCCTGCAGTCAATTAACGTTCCTCATGGTGAGCCGTCCTGAGCTAGTCGAAGGGCGAACCACGCACGAGTGTCATGCTACGATCTTCCTTCTTTAGGGTCGAACAAACCGCTGAATCGCGGCGATTTCATTCTGTTGAATTTCGTGGCCGCCCGGGTGCCAGACAAGTTCGGTCTGGACACCCTGCGATATCAGGTAGTCAGCGAAATCCTGTGTCAATGATGGCGGGCAGATCGGATCGTGCTGCCCGGCAGTGATCAGCACGTGTTTACCGGCAAGCCCGGGCTGGGGTGCTGGCTGCCAGGGAATGAGCGGGTGCATCAGCACAGCCTCATTGAACAATCCCGGATGCTTCAACATGACTGACGCCAATATGTTTGCGCCATTGGAATAGCCAAGGCCAATGACCTTGGATGGCCGTGCCTCAATCTTGCGGGCACGAATGAAATCGGCCATGGCATCGGTGCGGGTGGCAAGGTCTTCCATGTCATAGACGCCTTCGCCGGTACGGCGGAAGAAGCGGGATGCGCCATGTTCGGACACGTCACCCCGGGGCGAGACAATACCCGTCTCTGGCAGCAATTGCCGTCCGAAATCAAAAAACTGGTTTTCATCACCGCCTGTGCCGTGAAAGACGAACAGCAAGGCTTGTCCCGGCTGTGCGGCAAGATGAGTGCGATTCTGATAGCTGTCGGCTGGCATGGATGGCCTTTCCGCCCGGGCATGTTTCGTCCGGACCTCACTGGTAATGTTACTGCCCGACATATGGGGGCTGATCCAATGAAAAGAAGCCCCGACCGTTTGATGAACTGTCTACCATATGGAGACGATACCGTTCCATTTAGCTATTGGCTTTTTTTGTCCGCTTTTCGTCTGTTCCATGCGTATCAGCCTGTCAAAACTGGAGCTAATCTTATAGGATCAACAGACAGGAGAAGCTAAAAATGTCCGCAGATACCGCCCTTATTGTCATTGACGTGCAGGAATCATTTCGCCAGCGTAGTTACTGGAACGAAGCGGAGGCTCAGCCCTTCATTGCCAATGTCCAGCGGCTGATCGATGGTGCAAAGGCCAAAGGCTTGCCCGTCGTTCAAATCTTCCATGTTGATGGCGATGGTCCGTTTGCTCTGGATTCCGGCTTTGTCAAACCACTCGCGCCAGTTTCGCTGAGCGCTGATGTGGTTTTTCACAAAGCGCGTCACAGTGCGCTGGTGGGTAGCGGGCTTGAGGTCTGGCTGAACCAGAACAATATCCGCAAAGTGCTGATAGCGGGCATTCGTACTGAACAGTGCTGCGAGACGACGACCCGTCATGCATCGGATTTGGGTTATGATGTGGATTATGTCTCCGAAGCGACACTGACCTTTGCCATGACAAATGCCGAAGGACGCACTTTCAGCGCAGAAGAAATCAAAGCCCGCACAGAGCTGGTTCTGGCCGGTCGCTTTGCGAAGATCGTGACAGTTGACGAAGCTTTGAGTGGAGTTGAACGCGCGATGGCCGCATGAGCATAGCCGAACCAAAAAATATCGATGTTTTGGTGGTGGTGCCCGCAAGGGCGCTGCTGCTCGATATTGCGGGGCCGGTGGAGGTGCTGCGCAAGGCGAATTTCGAGCAGGATTCTGTGCGGTTCAAAGTGCGTTACGTCGGGCCGCTGGCAAATGTTACTACGTCTATCGGCCTGACGATCAGCGGCATTGAGCCATTGCCAAACCGGGTTTCGGCGGGCGCCATGATTGTGCTTGCTGGCGATACGACAACGTTGCTGGACACGCCTGCTACTGTCGATGCAGAGAGGCAAGGGCAGGGTGATAGCGAGATTGTCGAATGGTTGCGAAGCCATTTTGCAGATACGCAAAAATTGGTCTCCATATGCTCTGGTGCTTTACTGGCTGGTCGTGCCGGCCTGCTTGATGGCCACGCCTGCACGACTCATTTCAGTTCCGTCGATGAATTGCGTGAACTTGTACCAACAGCGCGGGTTTTCGATAACCGGCTCTATGTTGAGGATGGAAATCGCTATTCAAGCGCCGGTATTACGGCGGGCATCGACCTGATGTTGCATCTTGTTGGGCAGATTGCCGGACCCGCCTGCGCCGTGGCAGTTGCCAGATATCTCGTGGTTTATCTGCGTCGCAGCGGGACTGATCCACAATGGTCGCCATGGCTCGACGGGCGCAATCATATTCACCCGGCAATCCACCGGGTTCAGGACAGGCTGGCGGCTGACCCGGCACACGCCTGGACGCTTGGGTCATTGGCCGACATCGCGGCCACAAGTCCGCGGCACCTGTCACGTCTCTTCAATGAGCACACGGGAATGAGTATTCCCGATTATCTCAACCGCCTGCGCATCGCGCTCGCCCGTGAGATATTGAGCAATTCGAGGTTGGATATGGAAGGCGTGGCCGATCGTACGGGCTTCGCCTCTGCAAGGCAGCTACGGCGGGCTTGGGGGCGCATTTACCCTGCGCCACCCAGCAGTGCGAGATTGCCGTAATTATCTCTAGCTTGCAGTAATGTTATGCGTGGTTCGCCCTTCGACAGGTTCAGGAGGGCTCACCATGAGGAAGATTGGTTGATTGCAGGGAGTCAAGTTCTGCACTTTTCCGATTGTTATTGCAGCCCACCATCTTCCTCATGGTGAGCCCTCCTGAACCTGTCGAAGGGCGAACCACGCAACGCAATTGCCACAAGTCGCGCGTTACTTAAGCATCTGACCAAGGTCCATGGAAATCACCCTCTTCGCCAAGGCGTTTGAAGCCATGAGCGCCAAAGAAATCTCGCTGCGCCTGAATGACGTTTGCGGTGCCGCGTGCCTGACGGAAACCATCAAAATAGTTTAGGGCGGCAGAGAGCGCTGGCACTGGAAGACCGGCAAGCGAGGCTTGCGCAACGACCTTGCGCAGCGATTTGGAGCCGGATTTCATCCGATCAACGAAGGCCGGTACGAGCAGGAGATTGGTGCCTTCGCTGCCTTCGAACGCTGCTGCAATCTGGTCGAGAAACTGCGAACGGATGATACAGCCAGCGCGCCAGATGCGGGCAGTGGTGGCGAGCGGAATGTCCCAGCCACGCTCTTTCGAAGCGCCGACCATGACATCGAAACCTTGCGCGTAGGCAGCAATCTTGCCCGCAAGCAGACCCTGTTCCAGCGCATCAACAAAGTCCTGACTGCTATCGGAAAGCTTGGCGGTACCAAGATTGCCATAAGCTTTCTCCGCTTCCGCACGCTGCTTTACCATTGAAGAAATGGACCGAGCAGCAACGGCTGCCTCAATACCGGTTGCCGGAATGCCCAGCATCTGGGCTTCGATCGCAGCCCAACGGCCAGTGCCTTTCTGTCCGGCGCTGTCTAGAATAACGTCTACAGCGGGCTTGCCTGTCTTCTTGTCGGTAGCGAGCAAAACCTTCGCGGTGATTTCGACGAGGTATGAATTGAGCGGGCCGGTATTCCACTTCTCGAATATTTTGCCGATGGCTTCTGATGTCAGGCCAAGACCGTCACGCAGCACCCCATAGACTTCAGCAATCATCTGCATGTCAGCATATTCAATGCCGTTATGGATGGTCTTGACGAAGTGACCAGCGCCATCAGGGCCAAGCAGGGCAGAGCAGGATTCGCCTTCATACTTGGCGGAAATTGCAGTCAGCACAGGCTCGATGCGGGCGTAGGATTCAGGTGTGCCGCCGACCATGATGGAAGGGCCGTGGCGTGCACCTTCTTCGCCGCCGGAAACGCCCATGCCGACAAAGGTCGGATCATTGGCGCCGAGTTCAGCGAGACGGCGAACCGTATCGTGGAAATTTGCATTGCCTGCGTCGATGATGATGTCTTCCTTGGCGAGGAAAGGCTTCAGAGCGGCGATCTGTTCGTCCACTGCTTCGCCAGCCTTGACCATGAGAATGATCGGACGCGGGGCACGAATGTTTTTTGCAAGATCTTCCAGCGTTTCACACGCGATGATCTTGTCCTGCAGGTTGCCTGCTTCGGCATAGAATTCATTTGTCTTGGCAACGGTTCTGTTGAAGACCGCAACGCGATAACCATTCTCGGCGATATTGAGCGCCAGATTGGCACCCATGACGCCGAGGCCGATCAATCCGATGTCAGCTTGCTGCATGATTTTGTCCTTACACATTCAATAGGGGCATAAAGCGAAATATTCCTGCGGGCGGAGGGCCTTGCCGGTCTTCCGGTCCCGGGACAGCATTAGTATATCAATGTGCGTTGGCGGCAATGGCAAATGAAGAAATTTCGACGGTCCAATCGCGAACTTTGAATGTCATCCGCGCGTAATGCATCTTTTGATATGATATTATTTTTAAGCCATTTGGTTGCGAGGAATTATCATGAAACTCAAACATTTGAGCATAGGTACATTCAATCTCTACAATCTGAACGAACCGGGCGTGCCGATTTACACCGATAAGGATGGCTGGACGCAGGAAGAATACGAACGGAAGATCGAATGGACGAGCCGGTCCATTCGGCTGTTAAGGCCGGATATTTTTGGATTTCAAGAGCTATGGCACCCAACGTCAATTACGCGTGCACTTGAAGCATCCGGCCTGGCGGCTGAGTATGATCTGGTGGTACCGGGGACAGCCAATGGCACTCGCATTGTATGCGCCGCTCTGGTCCGCAAAGGATTATTGACCGGACAACCGGAATGGATCGAAAACTTTCCGGAAAAGTTTGTTCTGAAAAGCTCGGGTGATGATCCGCAGACTCCGGCAATCAGCGTTTCCATCCCCAGCTTTTCCCGCCCTGTTCTGCATTTTCAAGTGCGGCCACGTGAGGATCATGAGCCGGTTCATGTCTATGTCTGCCATTTCAAATCCAAGGGGCCGACACAGGTGTTCAAGGAGGCATGGTTCAAAGCGGATCAAACCACCTACAAGAAGCATGCCACAAATATCGGCGCAGCAATCTCCACTATCCGCCGGACGGCGGAAGCCGCAGCACTGCGTTTCCTTTTGACGGAACAGATGAAGGGCAGCCGGACGCCTGTCATTGTTCTTGGCGATATCAATGATGGTCAGCACAGCAATACTGCAAACATTCTGACGGAGCAGCCGCGCTATCTGGTTGGAGATTCACTTGGCGGTGGCGATGTCAGTCTCTATACCGCCCAGACCCTTCAGGAATATCGCAGTACGCGCGATGTTTATTATACCCATATTCATCGGGACATTATGGAGTCGCTTGACCATATTCTGGTGAGCGAAGAGTTTTACGACAACTCAAAGCGGCGGGTCTGGATGTTCGACGGGATGACGGTGAATAATGATCATCTTAATTTCGATGATCACAAGGAATCCGGCACGAATGATCACGGCATAATCTGCGCGACTTTCAAGTATAAACCAATCAAGGTTGAGGCACAGGAGATCGCTGACGGTCCGTCGTAGCGCTAATTATCCCGCAATTGCTCGAGATCGCGGATACGATCAGCGCCGCTCTGTTCAAGCTTGCGGGTAACTTCTGCAACCAGCGTTTCCGCAATCAGGAACAGGGCCGACGAGGAATCCCAAGGTGAGGGTACGGCGGTTCTTCCTGCAATGACATGGCGGGCGAAACGTGCAATCGGTGAAAGCCACTGATCGGTGACAAGCACGATTTCGACGCCGCGCGCCTGCGCTTTTTCGGCAAAACGCAACAGGCTTTCCTGATAGCGGCGAATATCAAAAACAATCAGCACATCCTTCTTGCCCATGTCGATCAGCTGATCGCGCCAGTGGCTTTCCTGACCTGCAAGATGGGTGACACCGGAGCGCACAATCTTGAGATGGGCGGCCATATAGGTGGCTATAGGATCGGTGAAGCGTCCGCCGAGCAGGTAGAGCCGTGAGCGATTTCGGCTGATGGCATTTGTCACATCATCAAGTTGCTGGGCTGAAAGGTGCTGAAACGTCTCGCGGATGTTTTCGATTGCCGCTTCCATAAGCGGAAATGCTGCGCCGCCTTTGGGGCTCTGAATGCTGGCTGCACGATTCCAGGGTGATTGTACCTGTGCCGCCAGTTCTTCCTGCAATGCGTTTTGAAACTCAGGATAACTTTGAAAACCGAGGCGCGCGACAAACCGCAGGATTGTCGGCGAGGAAACGCCAGCCTGACCGGAAAACTCCGCCACCGTGCGCAGGCCTATCAATGGATAATTGGCGATCAATGTCTGGGCTGCCCTGCGTTCCGAGGCCGGCATCGCGTCAATCTTTTCTGCGATCAGCTCAGAAATGCTGGTGCTCATGAATGTTTCCCCCCGGCCGAATTGTGATTCATTAATTTCGGATTTGACAATTTTGATCGTTATGTATCAAATCATACGAGAGTGGAAATAAAAATACAAAATGTAACGTAAAGTACAGTTTGCCAAAAAGGGCAAAAATGGGTCAGACCATAGCGAGCGGTGCGCCGCAGGCATTATCAAAAGACTGGACTCCAGTTCGGGTAACAAATCCGAATGGTGCGGGTCCATGCATTATTCTTTGCGATCACGCGTCCAATTATGTGCCTGTAGATTTCGGTACGCTGGGCTTGCGAGATAATGACCTGCAAAAGCATATCGCCTGGGACCCCGGTGCGCTGGGTGTTAGCGCGGTCATGAGCAGGCTGCTTGACGCGCCACTTGTCGAATCTTGCGTGTCGCGCCTGATCATCGACTGCAACAGACCGCTCGATGCGCCGGATCTGGTGCCTTCTTTAAGTGAAGTCACAGTCATTCCGGCCAATGAGAATCTGGGTGACGCGGCACGGCGCGAACGCGTTGAGCTTTCGCATAAGCCCTATCATGCAGCCATTGAAAAATTGGTGCGGGAACGCAGGGCCGCTGGACTGCCAGAGCCAGTCTTTGTCGCAGTTCATACCTACACGCCAGTTTATCGCGGTGTTGAGCGTCCGTGGCATATCGGGATTATCCATGATGCCGATGATCGCGTTGCTGCACCGCTGATTGCCGGCCTGCAGGCTGCGGGCCGCTATGAAGTTGGAATCAATGAACCTTATTCACCGGCAGATCGTGTTTATTACACGCTGGAGCGGCATGCTTCTGCCCATGGACTACCGGCTGTGATGATCGAGATCCGCAATGATCTCGTGGCGACAGCTCAAGAGGAGAAGGGTTGGGGCGAACTGCTCTCGGGCCTTCTGAACGATATAACAAAAGGCCCTTCGATGGGCATTGCGGGGACGGCAAACAAGGGAATCTAGATACTGACGCTGCTATCGACGTTGTAACTCTTTCAAGAATAACAGGGGAACGTGATGACACACCAGGACTACTCGGACACAGATAAATCGGAGGACGTGAAAGTTCTCCACGGCATGGGCTATGCCCAGGAGCTGGAACGGCGAATGAGCCGATTTTCCAACTTTGCAATCTCATTCTCAATCATCTGCATTCTATCTGGCGGTATCAATTCGCTGGCGCAGGCAACCTCTGGGGCTGGCGGTGCCGCAATCGGCATTGGCTGGCCGCTGGGCTGTCTTGTCTCGGCAGTGTTCGCCATCGCCATGGCGCAGATCAGTTCGGCCTATCCGACAGCAGGCGGACTTTATCACTGGGGGTCGATCCTTGGTAATCGCGGTACTGGCTGGCTGACCGCATGGTTCAACCTGCTGGGGTTGATTACAGTGCTCGGCGCAATCAATGTCGGCACTTATTACTTCTTCATCGGTGCGTTCGGTGAATATCTCGGTATTGCCGATTCAACGGCTGTCCGTGTGGTGTTTCTGGTGATTTTGACAGGCGCTCAGGCGCTCATCAACCATATGGGTATCGGTCTGACAGCCAAATTGACGGACTTCTCCGGCTATCTCATCTTTGTGACAGCCATTGCGCTATCCGTGGTGTGTCTGGCTGTGGCTGATGGATATGATTTTGCCCGCCTTTTCACATTCTCCAACTATTCCGGAGAAGCTGGCGGAAATGTCTGGCCGACGACTTCCGGAACCTGGGTCTTTTTGCTTGGCCTGTTGCTGCCGGTCTATACGATTACCGGCTATGACGCCTCAGCGCATACATCGGAAGAAACCGTCCGCGCAGCCCATTCCGTTCCACGCGGCATGATATCGTCAGTTCTGTGGTCAGCTGTATTCGGCTACATCATGCTCTGCTCGTTTGTGTTGATGATTCCAAACATGGATGCAGCAGCGGCACAAGGCTGGAATGTTTTCTTCTGGGCCATGAATGAGCAGGTTAATCCGCTTGTAAAGGACATTCTCTACTTCCTGATTTTCATCTGCCAGTTCCTTTGCGGACTTGCCACGGTGACATCAGTGTCGCGCATGATCTTCGCTTTTGCGCGTGACAAGGGACTTCCGGCATCCAAGGCACTTTCCAAAGTAAGCCCGAAATACCGCACTCCGGTCTCCGCGATCTGGACAGGCTCAACGCTTGCCGTTCTGTTTGTCTGGGGTTCTTCGCTTGTGACAATCGGTGAAACACCGGTTTATACGATCGTTGTTTCCTGCACGGTTATCTTCCTCTTCTTCTCTTTCGCCATACCGATTGCACTTGGCCTTTTTGCCTGGGGCACACCGAAATGGAACAAGATGGGGCCGTGGGATATGGGCGAAGGTAAGTTCAAGCTGTTTGCAGTGCTCTCGATCCTCGCTATGGCTTTGATCTTCGTCCTCGGTATTCAGCCGCCAAACGAATGGGCGCTCTATATCACTGTCGGATTTCTTGTGATCACGGCACTGGTCTGGTTCCTGTTTGAAAAGCGCCGCTTCCGTGGTCCTCCAATCGGCGACGAAGTAGCCCGCCGTGCCGCAGAAATTGCTGCAGCTGAATTGGCAGTCGGCGAGAAAGCCTGATCTCAACAACGGGGCGGCCGGTTCCTGCCGGTCGCCCCTACTCTTGACCCAGTTTGACGCTTTTGAGGATATGTTATGCCCGGACATTGGAGTTTCGACGAACTGAAAAGCCGCGTAAGCAGCGGTGAAATCGATACGATTCTGGCCTGTTTCGTCGATATGCAAGGCCGGTTGATCGGCAAGCGGTTTCACGGAAGTTTTTTCGTTGAATCCGCGCATGACGAGACGCATGGCTGCAACTACCTGCTGGCCAACGATATCGATATGGAGCCGGTGCCGGGTTATAAGGCAGCGAGCTGGAAACAGGGTTATGGTGATTTCGTCATCAAGCCTGACCTGACAACCATCCGCCATATCCCATGGCTTGAGAAATGCGCGCTGGTGTTATGTGACATTCTTGACCACCACCATCATGAAGACCTTTCGCATTCGCCGCGCGCCATTCTCAAGCGCCAGCTCGCCCGTTTGAAAGATCGCGGTTATCTCGCCTACTTTGCCTCGGAGCTGGAGTTCTATCTCTTCGACGAAACCTATGAGACCGCCCGCGCCAAGCACTGGAAGGGCATGACGACCGCTTCGCCCTATATTCAGGATTATGTGATCCAGATGACCACGAAGGAAGACGCAGTGATGCGCGCCATCCGCAATGGTCTTTTCGATGCGGGTATTCCAGTCGAAAACTCCAAGGGTGAATGGGGCCCAGGTCAGGAAGAAATCAATGTGCGCTATGCCGAAGCGCTGGAAATGGCCGACCGCCATGTGGTCATGAAGAATGGCTGCAAGGAAATCGCCACTCAGATGGGCAAGGCGATTACGTTCATGGCGAAGTATGATTATTCGCTGGCCGGAAGCTCAAGCCATGTTCACAATTCGCTATGGAGTGCCGACGGCAAGACGCCGCTTTTCTATGACAAGAATGCGGAATACACCATGTCGCCATTGATGCGGCAGTGGGTGGCAGGACAGCTGAAATATGCGGACGACTTCACATATTTCCTCGCTCCGTACATCAACTCCTACAAGCGCTTTCAGGCTGGAACGTTCGCGCCGACAAAGAATGTCTGGAGCCTCGATAACCGCACAGCTGGTTTCCGTCTTTGCGGTGAGGGTTCCAAGGCAATCCGTATCGAATGCCGTATTGGCGGTGCCGACCTCAATCCATATCTCGCATTTGCCGGGCTCATTGCCTCGGGCCTCGCCGGTATCGATGAAAAGCTGGAACTGGGCAAGCCTTTTCAGGGCGACGCCTATGGTGGTGCAAAACTACGCGAGATTCCAAAGACATTGCGCGAGGCAACCGACACTCTTGCGCGCTCGAAAATGCTCAAGGAAGCGCTTGGCGAAGATGTGGTTGAGCACTATGTCCACACCGCAAAGTGGGAACAGTTTGAATATGATCGCCGGGTAACCGATTGGGAGTTGCATCGCGGCTTCGAACGGTATTGAAGAGCTGAAAATAACAGAAGCAGACTAGAGGTTTTGATATGGCCGACACGGTCAAACTGATTACGCCCATCGATGGCACGGTCTATGCCGAGCGTCCCATTGCCAGCGACAAGGCGATTGACGTCGCAGTTGAGTCTGCAAAGCAGGCGCAAGCTGAGTGGGCGCAGACGAGCATTGCTGAGCGTGGGCGCCTTTGCCTCGCAGCGCTTGATGCATTGCTGGCGATGAATGATGAAATTGTGCCGGAGATTGCCTGGCAGATGGGACGACCCGTTCGCTATGGCGGCGAAAAGGGCGGCGTCGAAGAGCGCACGCGCTATATGGTCAAGATTGCCGAGCAGGCGCTTGCACCTGTCATCGAAAATGACAGGCCGGGTTTCCGTCGTTATATCAAACATGTGCCACTTGGTGTTGTCATGGTGATTGCGCCTTGGAACTATCCCTATCTCACAGCGGTCAATACGATCATTCCTGCTCTGATGGCTGGCAATAGTGTTATCCTGAAGCATGCCGCACAGACTTTGCTTGTCGGTGAGCGTTTTGCACAGGCTTTCGAAAAGGCCGGTCTGCCAAAGGGCGTGTTTCAGAACATCGTTCTGGGTCACACGCAGACGGAAAAACTGCTGGCTTCAGGCCGTATCGACCATGTGAACTTCACCGGTTCGGTCGGTGGCGGTCGCGCTATCGAAAAGGCGGCGGCCGGCACATTCATGACCTTGGGTCTGGAGCTTGGTGGCAAAGATCCGGCCTATGTGCTGCCTGATGTCAACCTCGATCACGCGGTTGCCAATCTCGTAGACGGCGCATTCTTCAACTCCGGACAGTGCTGCTGTGGTATCGAGCGCATTTATGTGCATGAGAAGGTCTATGACCGCTTCGTTGATGGGTTCATCGATCTGACCAAGCAATATGTCGTAGGCAATCCGCTGGATCAGGCAACGACGATGGGACCGATGGCACAGACACGTTTTGCCGAGCTTGTGCGTGAGCAGAAGGCAGAGGCGCTACGCAAGGGCGCCAAGGCTCATGTCAATATGAGCGTTGCAAACGACAAGGCTGGTTCGCCCTATCTTGCCCCGGAAGTGCTGACCAATGTTGACCACCAGATGAGCGTCATGCGCGAAGAAAGTTTCGGGCCAATCGTTGGCATCATGAAGGTACGCAATGACGAGGAAGCTGTGGCCCTGATGAATGACAGCCCTTATGGCCTGACGGCATCATTGTGGACGACCGATACGGATCACGCGGCTTTGATCGGCGACAGGATCGAGACCGGTACAGTGTTCATGAATCGCTGCGATTATATAGATCCGGCTCTTGTCTGGACGGGTGTCAAGGATACCGGCAAGGGCGCTGCCATGTCGGGTATCGGATACGGGAATCTTACCCGGCCGAAGTCCTATCATTTGCGTGAAGAAATCTAAGAGAGAATATTATGAGCCAGCTCATTTCCAAATGGAATTACCCAACGACTGTGCGGTTTGGTGCAGGACGCATCAAGGAACTGCCGGAAGTTCTCGAGGCTACCGGAATCAAAAACCCGCTATTCGTTACTGATCCGGGCCTCGCCAAGCTGCCAGTCGTGGCAAGCACGTTGAAAATTCTTGACGATGCCAAAGTTCCCTATGGTGTGTTTTCAGACGTGAAGCCAAACCCTGTGGATTCCAATCTCACAGCCGGTATCGCGGTATTCAAGCAGGGCAAACATGATGGCGTAATCGCGTTTGGCGGTGGTTCGGCACTTGATCTCGGCAAGCTGATCGCGTTCCAAGCCGGACAGACGCGTCCGATCTGGGATTTTGAGGATATTGGCGATTGGTGGACACGGGCAAACAGCGATGTGATTGCACCCATCATCGCCGTGCCGACCACAGCTGGAACCGGCTCTGAAGTTGGCCGCGCAGGCGTTATCACCAATGAAGCGACTCATACCAAGAAAGTGATCTTTCACCCCAAGCTTCTACCGGCAATTGTCATTGCTGATCCGGAATTGTCGGTTGGCATGCCAGCATTCATTACTGCCGGAACCGGCATGGACGCTCTGGCTCATTGCCTCGAGGCATATTGCGCGCCGGGCTATCACCCGATGGCAGACGGTATTGCCGTGGAGGGCATCCGGCTTGTGTTCGAAAGCCTGCCGAAAGCCTATGCCAATGGCAGCGACCTGACAGCACGGGCGCATATGATGAGTGCTGCTGCGATGGGCGCGACGGCGTTCCAGAAGGGGCTGGGCGCGATCCATTCGCTGTCGCATCCCATCGGCGCGCTTTATGACACACATCATGGCATGACCAACGCAGTATTCATGCCCTACGTGCTGGCTTTCAACCGCGATGCCATCGAAGAACGTATTGAACGGCTTGCAAATTATATCGGCATCAAGGGCGGCTTCGATGGTTTTGCCAAGGCGATCATTGATCTGCGCACGGAGCTGAAGGTGCCGCATGCATTACCGGGTTTGATCAAGGATCTGAACATGGATGATGCACGCAAAGAATTGATCGCTGATATGGCGATTGTCGATCCAACGGCAGGCGGAAACCCTGTCGAACTGACCAAACAAGCAGCACTCAAGCTGCTGGACGAGGCAATCAAGGGATAGCCGAAAGGCGAGCCTTGATGGTCAAATTAAAAGGGCGCTGGAAACGGCGCCCTTTTTGCATTCTGAATACGGTTTCCTACTACTGACCCAGCAGCAGCATGTCCTTTGCGGCGAGGCTGACCTTCACATTTTCGCCGGGTGAGGGTGGGGGCGCGCTTGGATTGTTGAACGTATCAAAAGAGACTGTGTTCTCTCCCAGCGAGGCGCGGATGCGGATAACCGACCCCAGGAAATGAACGCTGTTAATCTTGCCGTCCAGTGTTGTTTCGCGGGAGTCGGTTGCTTCACCGAGGCTGACAGCTTCAGGTCGCACCGCCAATGAAATCTTGTCTCCCGCCTTGTGATTAGTGATCTTCTGGCCAATCGTCACGTCCTTGCCATCAATGGCGATGACACCAGCTGCCGCATCGCGAACGGTGGCGTCAAGCGTGTTCAAGGTGCCGACGAAGGAAGCGACAAAACGCGATGACGGATGATTGTAAATCTCAAAGGGTGCACCAACCTGTTCAGCCTTGCCCTCGTACATCACGACGATACGGTCGGAAATGGATAGCGCTTCTTCCTGATCATGCGTCACGAAAATAGTGGTGATGCCAAGCTTGCGCTGGATGGCACGAATTTCTTCACGTAGCGAAACGCGGATCTTCGCATCAAGCGCAGACAGCGGCTCATCCAGCAAGAGGACCTGCGGTTTGGTGGCAAGCGCGCGAGCCAGAGCAACGCGTTGTTGTTGTCCGCCCGAAAGCTGATAGGGATAGCGGTCAGCCAGATGGTCGAGCTTTATCAGCGACAGCATTTCATGGACAGTGGCATTGATCTCGCCCTGCGGTTTCTTGGCAACCTTCAGTCCGAACGCGACATTCTGCGCCACAGTCATATTCGGAAACAAGGCATAGGCCTGGAACACCATGCCTATGTTGCGCTGGTTCGGCTTGAGGTTCACCACATCCTTGCCGCCAATGCTGATCTTCCCGGAAGTAGGCGTCTCAAAACCCGCTACCATGCGCAGCACTGTTGTTTTACCGCAACCGCTTGGCCCGAGGAAGGAAACGAACTCGCCCTTCTCGATATTGAGATTGAAATCGTGCACGACGGTTGTCGCTCCGAAGCTCTTTTTCAAATGGCTGATTGTGAGAAATGACATTGTTTCTATCCGGTCTTAGCGCTTGGTGGCGGCGAGGGATTTATTGAGACGGGTGACAATCTGAATGAGACCCATGCAAATCCAGGTGATTGCAAAGGAAATAACCGCCAAGGCTGCCGGCTCATAAGCACGGTTTGCGCCTATAAGCTGCAGGAATGGTCCGAACGCGGGACGATTTAGCAGGGCAGCCATGGTAAACTCGCCGATGACGATGGCAAAGGTCAGGAACGCACCGGAAAGCACGGCAACGAGTACATTCGGCAGAATGACACTCCACATGATCTTGACGCGGCTTGCGCCAAGGCTCTCCGCTGCTTCGGTCATGGTGCGGATATCGATGGCGCCAAGACCAGTATCAACCGCACGATACATATAAGGTAGCGCCAACATCGTATAGCCGAAGACCAGCAATATGTTGGTGCCCATGGCAGAGCCGGTCAAAGGCAGAAATGATGAAGTGTTGTAGAGGCGGATGTAGCCGAACACGACAACAATCGCAGGAATGACCAGCGGCAGAAGTGTGATGAATTCAAGAAATGGACGCCAGCCCGGAAGCCGTAGGCGGACCCAGTAGGCAGTCGGGACGACAAGCACGATACCAACGACAATCGTTACCAGAGCCATGACAATGGAATAACCGAATGTTGCCTGAAAGCGCGGGTCGCTGAGGATGACCCAATAGGCATCAAGAGAATAGACGCCGCGGCGCATGCGCAGCGAAAATTCCAGAGTGCCGATAAGTGGCACAACGAAATAGATTATGCCAAACGCAAGGGCGATCCACGACCAGAAACGATTGGTTTTCATTTGAGCCACCGTTCGCTGCGTGCGCGCATCCAGATGTAAATGCCGTTGGAAACGCCGGTTATTACGATCATGCCGAAAGCAAGCGCATATCCAAGATGCGGATCCTGCAAAACGTCACCACGTATCTGGGCGAACAGCACAATAGGGACGATGCTGAGCGATGATCCTGTGAGTGCGTAGGCGGTTGCGATTGCGCCGAACGAATTTGCGAAAAGCAGAAGCATTGTACCCAGCAATGCAGGCCAGAGAATGGGAAATGCCACCATCCGCCAATATTGCGGGCCGGTTGCGCCGAGAATAAGCGCGGCTTCTTTCCATTCTTTTTTCAAACCATCGAGAGCGGGTGTGATGATGAGGATCATCAGTGGAATCTGGAAGTAGAGATAGGTGATTGTCAGGCCCCAGAAGCTGAGCAGATTGAAGCCGTGGCCATAAAGATTGAAGCCAAAGACATTATAAAGAAATGTCGTAACAAGACCGGTACGGCCAAGTGTTGCGAGAAAGGCGAAAGCCAATGGTACGCCGGCAAAGTTGGAGGCAACGCCGGAAAACGTCATCAGCGGCGAGCGTATCCAGCCCGGCAGCCCGCCGAGTGTGACAGCAGCAGCAACACAGAAACCTATGGCTGCGCCAAGTACCGCGGAGGCGAAAGAGATTTTGATGGAAATCCAATACGCATCCATGATGGACGGCTGGAACAGGTTCACAATATTCGCGAGTGTCAGGTTGCCCTGATTATCCTGAAAGGCTCCGGCAATCAGATAGATTGTCGGCCAGATCAGAAACAGTACGGCAAAGATGATGAATGGCATAACGCCGAGCCAGTCGAGCGACAGGCGTTTGCGTTCATTCGCCGTTGGCGGAACCGGTGGTGAAACGTCTTGTTCTGTAACTGCACTCATGGGTGTCTGGAACCGCGCTAGATAAAGTAATATTCAGCCTTTGCCTGAGAGTTGCAAAGGCAATGCAGCCAGGGTCATCATAGCATTCAACGCCTCCCAAAGAGGCTTCAGCATTGATGGAAAATCCCCGCGGCGGACCGCGGGGATTTCTATCCTGTATTACTTGACGTTGGCGCCTACGATCTTGTCCCATCCCTTGGTAATGACTTCCTTGGCGGCAGCCTGTTCATCGAGAGTTGGGAAGATCGCCTTTTCATAGGCGGCAGCAGGAGGCAGCTTGTCGAGCAGTTCCTTGGGGATCTTGTTGTTCTTGGCAAGATCGTTGAAACGGATCGGATGGCAATAGCCTTTGAGCCATGTCAGCTGACCTTCATCAGAATAGAGATATTCCATCCAGAGCTTTGCAGCATTTGGATGCGGCGCGTAAGCGCTGATCGCCTGAACATAAACACCGGCAACAACGCCGGAAGCTGGAACAACAACTTCTACAGGCGGATTGCCCTTGAGTGTGTCACGGCCGGAAAGCGCGTTATAATCCCAGTTGATGATGATCGGTGTGGCACCCTGAGCCAAGGTGCCGGACTTGCCGATAACAGGAACGAAGTTACCTGCCTTGTTGAGGTCAGCAAAGTATTTGAGGCCAGCTTCACCAGCTGCCGCGCCATATGTGCCGCCGGTCGAAACGCCAGCAGCGCCAACAGCCAGGATCGCCTGATTGGAAGCGCGTGGATCGCCAGCAAGAGCAACAGCGTTGGCATATTCTGGCTTGAGCAGGTCAGCCCAATCCTTTGGTACTTCCTTGACGATATCAGTGTTCACCTGGAAGGAGAGAACGCCGTAATAGTCGCCGTACCAGTGACCTTCAGCGTCCTTTACATTGTCAGGTATCGAGTCCCATGTGGATACTTTGTAAGGCTGTGTCAGGCCGTCTTTCTTGGCAGATGGGCCAAATGCAAAGCCGACATCGATGACGTCAGGAGCCTGCGGGCCCTTATTGTCCTTGTTGGCCTTGATAGCTTCGATTTCGTC
Organism: Phyllobacterium sp. YR531; assembly: GCF_000282595.1. GTDB lineage: Bacteria > Pseudomonadota > Alphaproteobacteria > Rhizobiales > Rhizobiaceae > Phyllobacterium. The sequence continues at coordinate 688,004 of NZ_AKIZ01000016.1, read as the reverse complement.
GCCCGAGCCCGCATCCGGGTTCAGTTCGTTGACTTCGATGCCATACTTGGCCTTGAAGCCGGCAACCATATCGCCATAGGCGCACCAGTCATGCGGCAATGCGATTGTGGTGAGTGTGCCTTCCTTCTTAGCTGCAGCAACCAGCTCTGCCGGTGCTTCAGCAAAGGAAATTGCCGTGCTGGCGAAAAGCACAGCAGTCGACAGCGCCACCAAGCGTTTTGTGTAACCTACCATTTTTAGACCCCTGTTTGAGCGATACGTCATTGGCTCTTTGTCCGACGTTCCAGCACCCGATATAGGTCTCTCATGTCAGTTGGATGACAGACCTGTGACGTGCCGGTGAACAGACTTTCCCTGAGCAGTATCGACAAGTGAACCACTTTTTCGGCGGCTTAGCAATTCGGCGCAACTCTAAATTTCAGGGGTATTCCTGAACGGTTCAAAATTACTTCAATAACGACAAAAACATTGTTCGACGCGGCAAATTGAACTTGAGGCAGTGTCGGTTTTAGAAAAATGCGACACGCTTGTTAACAAAAATGCTCTTGAACAAGTTTATTTAAGTTAGGGGGCTAAGTTAATTTTTTCTATCAATGGCAAAGAACAGTGAGGAGGACGGGCAAATTAATGCCCGCCGCCACCGCCTGGTGCGGGTGCTCCCGGCTTGCGCATGAGAAGCGCAAATACTGCAAGAAGTGCGAAAAGCATTGTCAGGATGTAGAAGACATCCATGAACGACAGCAGCGATGCCTGCTGGTGGACCATTCCCGAAATTCTGCTCAAAGCAGTCGTAGGCCCATCAAGTCCATGCGAAGCAAAGTTCTTCGACATGGAATTCATGAGGTCTTCTGCTTCCGGATTGCCCCAACGGACATTCTCGGAAAGCTGGGCATAATGCAGGGCACCGCGATCCGTAAGTATTTGGTTAATGACAGCCAGACCAACCGCACCACCAAGATTACGCATCAGGTTGAACAGACCGGAAGCATTTTTCAGACGAGCAAGAGGCAGGGTGCCGAGCGCAAGGTTGTTGATAGGTACCATGCACAGCATGAGCGAACAGCCGCGCAGAATCTGAGGTATCAGAAGTTCATAGAAATCCCAGTCGGCAGTCAGGTGCGTCATGGTCCATGTGCCTGCGCCGAAGCCCAGAAAGCCGATCATGATCATGAAGCGCGGGTCCATGCGGCCGGAAAGAAAGCCGGCGATGGGTGCTGTGAAGAACATGGCAAGGCCACTCACAAACAAAGCTTCACCGATCATCAGGGCATCATAGCCACGAATCTGACCAAGATAGACGGGGTAGATATAGGTCAGGCCGTAAAGTCCGATACCGAGCACGAAGGAGAATGCCGATCCGAACGCGAAGTTCAGGTTTTTAAATGCGAAAAGGTCAACGATCGGCTGCTCCGCCGTAAACGCCCGATAGAAGAAAATGATGGCGCCGACGACCATGACAATGCTGCAATAATAAACAGCATGATCCTGCAACCAGTCATTGCGCGGGCCTTCTTCAAGAACATATTCCAGCGAGCCGAGGAATGCAGCCATACCTGCCAGTCCCCACCAGTCGAACTTGCTCAGCAACGAGCGGTCACCCTTGTCGAAGTCGATGAGGTTCCATGCTGCAATTGCCACGATAATGCCGGGGATGACGTTGACGAGGAACAACCAGTGCCATGAAAACGCATGGCTCAGATAGCCGCCGACTGTTGGTCCGATTGTCGGGGCGAGCGTAGCCACCAAGCCGATCATGGGCGAGACAATGGAACGCTTGGATGGTGGGAAGATCGTGAATGCTGCTGCAAACACGCTGGGGATCATGCCGCCGCCAATAAAGCCCTGAATGGCGCGGTAGACGATCATCTGATCGATATTCGTTGCCGTCGCACAAAGCACGCTGGCTGCGGTGAAGCCTGCAGCCGATACGGAGAACAGAATACGCGTTGAGACCAGCCTTCCTAGAAACCCGGATAGCGGGATCATGATGACTTCAGCGATCAGGTAAGAGGTTTGTACCCAGGAGATTTCGTCAGAACTGGCACTAAGGCCCGCCTGAATTTCGGCGAGTGATGCCGAGACGATCTGAATGTCCAGAATCGCCATGAACATGCCGAAGACCATCGCCAGAAAGGCGATGGCTTTTTTCGGATCGATTTTATCTTCCGGAATGGCTGGAGCGCCCGGACCGCCGGCTGCTGTCGTTGCATTTGCCATGATCTTGGCCCTTTCCGATCCTGAAACCGGATTTTACTTGGTTGGAGCCGTGCGTGTATCGATGTCGACGACCACGCTCAGGCCAGCCTGCAGTTTGCCGCTCGCCAAAGCATCTTCCGGCAGGGCGATGCGTACGGGGACACGCTGGACGACCTTGGTGAAGTTGCCTGTGGCATTTTCGGGTGGAAGCAGGGAGAACACTGCACCCGAAGCCGGTGCAATCGATGCCACTGTGCCCTCGAATGTATCACCATCAAGCGCATCAACGCGGACGTGAACTTTTTCGCCCACCGCGATGTCACGCAGCTGTGTTTCCTTGTAGTTCGCATCGATATAGAGCGCGTTTACAGGAACGAGTGCGGCCAGACGCTGACCCGGGCTAACGAGATCACCTTTCTTGGCGGCAAGATTGCCAATCACGCCATCAACAGGTGCGCGGATGACTGTGAAGCTGAGGTCACGTGCGGCCTTGTCCTTGGACAATGTGAGCGAGGCGACAGTGCTTTCAGCTTCTTTATATTGTGCTTCGAGAACGCCGACATTGGCGACGGCACTGGCAATCTTGGCATCGGCAGATGCGAGGCTGGCCTTGGCTTGATCCAGCGCAGCGGTTGCGTCATCCAGAGTAGATTGTGAGGCAAACCGTGTTGCATGCAACTGATTGGCCCGTACGGAACCAGCCTGCGCATTGGTCAATACAGCCTGAGCGCTCAACTTGCCTGCCTGTGCTTCGGTCAGTGATGCTCTGGCAGCTTCAGTTTGTGCTTTGATACGGTCAAGGGACAGTTTCTGCGTGGCGATCTGTGCTTCGGCCTGCTCTTCAGCAAGCGTATAATCGCCATTGTCGAGAGTGACGAGGGCATCGCCTGCTTTGACGCGCTGATTGGCAACAACATTGATCGTATCAATATAGCCGGTCACTTTCGGGGCGATGGCAGTGATGTCGCCCTGAATGTAGGCATCATCCGTTGAAATCATGAAACGGCCTGTCGTCCAGTATTCATAGCCAAAATAGGCACCGCCGGCCAGCGCTGCGACCAGAAGGGTCGTCAGCACCAGCCGTTTGCGGGAGCGCTTGGGAGGCTCGGGCGTCTTTACTTCAGCGGCAACATCGTGTTGCGGCGCTTCCGTAGTCGCTGGCATTTCGGTTTTTGAAGCTGGAGCAGGGAACTGACGGATTTCAGCTTCGTTAGTTGCTTTGGACGCAGGCATTTTGGGGCTTCTTTCTACGGATGTTCAGCCATAAAACTGATTGAACCAGTCGGTTCGATCATTGACATAGCGCAAATGAGAGCGCATATCAAGTGCATCGAACCGCTTGGTTCGAAAAAGAATCATAAATGAGGAAACAGAACCAGAATGTCATCTACGAAGGCCTATTCGACGCCATTGGCTGCTGCAACCGCGCTTGAAGCAGCGTTGTCAGGCGATGAACGGCAAGGCCGGTTGGCTGCAGGACAGGATCCGGCAAAGCGTCAGCAGATATTGGAGGGTGCCGATCGGGTATTCTCCACAATGGGCTTTGATGCTGCCAGCATGAATGACATCACGCGCGAGGCAGGTGTGTCGAAGGGGACAATCTATGTCTATTTCGACAGCAAGGAAGAGCTCTTCATGGAGCTTTGCATTGTCTACCGCGAGAAACTCTTTAACGGCATTTATTCGGCACTTGAGGGCGATCATGATTTGCGCGAAGCGCTAATAGCCTTTGGCAAGGCGCTTTCTCTCAAGGTGACTTCCGATGTGGTTATCCGCGCGCAGCGTGTCGTTATTGGTGTGGCAGAGCGCATGCCTTCCATGAGCCGTAATTTTTACGAGCAGGGCCCGAAGAAGGGGCAGGCAATGTTGAGAGCATTTCTGGAAAAGCACGTCGCTGCCGGCAATCTGGAAATTGAAGATACGGAGCTCGCCACTTATCAGCTATCCGACCTTATGGTGACGGGCCTTTTCAAGCGCCGCCTGTTCGGATGCATGGATGAGCCGCCGACAGCGGAGCAGGTCAACAGGACAGTGACGGCAGGCGTCGATGTGTTCCTCAGGGCCTACGGCAAGCGCTGAATTGGTCAGGCCGTGCCGCAGTTGGCACAAACACCGCGAATCTCAATCGTTGTTTTGGATGGTTTGAAGCCATTGCCATTGGTCCATTCACGGACGCGTGCCGTGATAACATCGTCAGAAAACTCTGAAACCTGTCCGCATTTCTCGCAAATTGCGAAAGCTATCATTCCGTGGCTGTGACCATGGTCGTGCGGGTGGGAGCAGGCCACGAATGCGTTAATGCTTTCGAGGCGGTGGATCATTCCATAATCAAGAAGCTTGTCGAGCGCGCGATATACCTGCAGTGGTGCCCGGAAGCCATTGTTACGCAGCTGGTCAAGAATAGTATAGGCACTCAGCGGGCCTTCGGCGCGCGTCAGCGCATCGAAAACCAGTGATTGGTTCTTGGTGAGTTCCTGCGTAGCCGTCATATTCAATTGTTCCTTATCGCTCGATATTAAATAGGAAATTTTTTCTACAACCGCCAGTGTATCTATTATTTTCCACCGTTCTCAAATTTGCCATTGTTGACTAATGTAATAACATCACATACGAACACGTCAAGAATATGCCCGGGAGGCTCTCAGCAATCCGGCTTTTCAATGAGTTTTATGCGTTTATGACCGAAGCAAGCCTCACATTCCGCGATCTTACACTGGGTTATCATAGCCATCCGGCTGTGCATCACCTCAGCGGGACAGTTGCACGCGGGTCCCTGACCGCAGTTGTCGGCTCCAATGGCTCGGGCAAATCTACACTCATGAAGGGTATTGTGGGTGTGTTGAAGCCGATGTCGGGCTCCTGCACAGTCGAACAAGATATGCGGATCGCTTATCTGCCGCAGCAATCAGAACTGGACAGGTCCTTTCCCGCGCGTGTCGTTGATCTCGTTTCACTGGGTCTTTGGCCAAAGCGCGGGCTGCTCGGCCGCTTTACCGGGGAAGATCGCACGCGTGTTTCCGAAGCGCTTATGGCTGTTGGTCTTGGCGGATTTGAAAAACGTTCGATTGATACGCTGTCAGGCGGTCAATTGCAGCGGGCGCTTTTTGCCCGCGTCCTCGTCCAGGATGCGGATATTATTCTGCTTGATGAGCCTTTCAACGCCATTGATGCGAAAACAGTTGCCGATCTGATAGCGCTGATCAAGCGGTGGCATGGAGAAAGCCGAACTGTCATGGTTGTCGTCCATGACCTCGAGCTGGTGAAGGAGCATTTTCCGGAGACGTTGCTTTTGGCACGAAAACCAATCGCATGGGGCTCGTCGCGCGATACGCTGCGGCCGGAAAACCTTTTGCACGCGCGCCAGTTTCATGAGGCTTGGGAGGAAGGCGCAGCCTGGTGCGAAGAAGATCAGCTACATCGTCACAATCATTCGCACTCCCATGATCATGACCACCATCATGACGAACCCCACGATCATTTGAAGAAGGGGGCGGCGTAGGCATGTATGATTTCCTGATTGCTCCTTTCGTGGATTACAGCTTCATGCAACGCGCGCTTGTCGGCTCGCTGGCGCTGGCGCTTGGTTCGTGCCCGGTTGGTGTGTTCCTGATGTTGCGACGTATGAGCCTGACCGGCGATGCCATGGCTCACGCAATCCTGCCGGGTGCTGCGGTTGGTTTCCTGCTTTACGGCCTGCAGATCGTGCCCATGACAATTGGTGGTCTTGTTGCCGGCGTCATTGTTGCTTTGGGAGCAGGAGCAGTCTCGCGTTTTACGATCCAAAAGGAAGACGCGTCGATGGCGGCTTTCTATCTTATATCGCTGGCGCTGGGTGTTTTGATCGTTTCGCTGCGTGGGTCGAATGTAGACCTCATGCATGTTCTGTTCGGCACCGTTCTTGCCCTGAACAATGATGCGCTTGGCCTGATCGGGCTCATATCTGCAATCAGTGTCGTTACACTTGCCATTTTCTGGCGCGGATTGGTGGCAGAATGCCTCGATCCGCTGTTTCTGCGATCTGTAAGCCGCATCGGCACACCGGTTCATTTCATATTTCTCGGTCTGGTTGTTATCAATCTTGTCGGCGGCTTCCAGGCGCTTGGTACATTGCTTGCGGTCGGGCTAATGATGCTGCCAGCCGCGGCAGCCAGGTTCTGGACCACACGTGTTGGACCAATGTGCGGACTCGCGATTGCCATCGGCTTTGTTTCCTGCACCGGCGGTTTGCTGATCTCGTATCACTTTTCGGTGCCGTCAGGGCCGGCGATCATCCTTTCCGCCGGTGTCATTTACCTGCTCTCCATCATTCTCGGATCAAGCGGTGTGCTCAGCAGCCGCCTGCGTCCGCATCGCCACAGAACAGCTTAGTCCTCCCTCAACCCAAGGAAAAAACGATGATAAAAACCCTTAAATTTGCCAGCGCTTTGAATGTTATACTATTACTAAGCGCTGCTTACAGTTCTGCATCAGCCGACAATCTGAAGGTGGTTGCAAGTTTCTCCATCATTTCGGATTTTGCCAAGAATGTGGGTGGGGACAAGATCGATCTGACTACCCTGGTGGGGCCGGATGGTGACGCCCATGTGTATGAGCCAAAGCCCGCTGACGCTGCTGCCGTTGCCAAGGCCGACGTGGTTCTGGTCAATGGTCTGAACTTCGAAGGTTTTCTGCCGCGCCTTGTTGAAGCAAGCGCCACCAAGGCCCCGATTGTGGAGTTGACCAAGGGCGTGGAACCGCTGAAAAGCGAAGAGGAAGAGCATGATCATGCTGGCGGCGAACAGCACAAGGCCGAGGGCGCAGAGCACAAGCACGAGGGTGAAGAACATAAGGAAGAGGCCGGACACGACCATGGCGCCTACGATCCTCACGCTTTCCAATCGATCAGCAATGCCAAGATTTATGTGAAGAATATTGCCGATGCCTTCTGCACGGCGGACGCTGCGAACTGCGACACGTACAAGGCTAACGCTGCTGATTACACCAAGAAGCTCGACGCGACCGAGACGAATGTGAAGGCAGCTATTGCATCCATTCCTGAAAACAAGCGTCTTGTCATTACTTCACACGACGCGTTTGGCTATTTCGAGCACGAATACGGCCTCAAGTTCCTTGCTCCTGAGGGCATTTCAACGGACTCCGAAGCGTCCGCTGCCGATATTGTTGCTTTGATCAAGCAGATCAAGGAAGACAAGGCTTCGGCGATTTTTGTCGAAAACATCACCAATCCGCGCCTGATCGAACAGATTGCAAGCGAGACAAAGTTGAAAGTGGGCGGCACGCTTTTTTCGGACGCGTTGTCCAAGCCTGAAGATGGTGCAGGCACCTATATCGATTTGATGAACCACAATATCGATACCTTCAAGAAGGCCATCCTCGGCAGCTGATAGTACTTACGTTGAAAAGCGGGGCCACGACTCCGCTTTTCTTTCGCCCCCAAATGTAATGTTATTACATATAGAAGGAAAGATCATGACGCAGTATCTAACTGTTTTCTCATCCCTCGCCATCGCGACCAGCATGCTGACTGCCCCGGCACTGGCTGAGGGCAAAGCAACCTGGCGCCTATTTGTGGCCGATCAGGCAGCGCCGATCGTGCGCGCTCTTGATGCCAAATCCGGCAATTTGCTGGAGACCTTCAAACTGAACGCGCCCGCCGGTCTTTCGCGTAGCGATAGTGGCCGTCTGGTCTTCGCCAATGAGCGGGATGCAGGGCAGTTCTCAGTAATTTCAAGCGGCATTTCGATTGATGATCACGGTGATCACGGTGATCTGAAGGTTGAAAAGCCCGTCCTTCTCAATTCGAAGTTTACTGGAAAGAAGCCTTCGCACTTTGTCGATCATCATGGCCAGATTGCCCTGTTCTTCGACGGTGACGGGGTGGTGAAAATCGTCAAGGAATCGAAAGTTCTGGTGGAGAAGGCAGAAGTCCGGGAGGTAAAGGTAGCCTCACCGCATCATGGGGTTGCTGTTGCTTTTGGAGACAATGTTCTTGTTTCTGAACCACACCCGACTGACCCGGTTGAGGAACTGCCGATCGGCGTTCGCATAGCCGGGGCGGATAACGCGGTGGCTGGTGAGCTTTACAATTGCCCTGACCTGCATGGGGAAGCAGCATCTGGAAGTATTGTAGCTATTGCCTGCAAATCCGGCCTGCTTCTTGTGAAGTCAGAAAATGACGGTCTGCAGATAGAGCATCTCGATTATTCGAAATCCTTGCCGGATGGAAAATCCACAACACTCGTTGGGGGCAAGGGATTGCAATATTTTCTCGGCAATTATGGGCCACAGGCAGTGGTTTTGATCGACCCGGCCAGTGAAGATGCATTCCGCTTGATAGAGTTGCCTGCCCGGCGCGTGCATTTTGCCGTCGATTCCGTGCGTCCGCGCTTCGCCTATGTCTTTACCGAAGACGGGCAACTGCATCAGCTTGATGTCGTAACCGGCAAGATCGAAAAATCACTGAAATTGACCGAGCCTTACAGCATGGACGGGCATTGGAACCTGCCGCGACCACGTATCGCTGTTGCTGGTGATGACATTATTGTCAGCGATCCGTTGAAAAGCCGCCTTCAGGTCATTGACGCCGCGAGCTTCGAAAAGGCCCGCGACATTTCAGTTGAAGGCACTCCCTACAATGTCGTGGCTATCGGAGGCTCCGGCGAAGTTCACGAATAATTTTTATCGCCCGCGCGCCTCTACAGCGCGTGGGCTTCTCTTTTGGAAAGGCTCAAGCCATGCAAAACACAGCAACAGCCAATCGCTTGCCGGTAACAGTGCTCTCGGGTTTTCTCGGAGCAGGCAAGACCACGCTGCTCAATCATATTCTTAATAATCGCGAGGGCCGCCGCGTTGCGGTCATCGTCAACGATATGAGCGAAGTGAACATCGACGCGGCTCTTATTCGCGATGGTGGTGCCAATCTCTCCCGCACGGAGGAACAGCTGGTCGAGATGACCAATGGCTGTATCTGCTGCACCTTGCGTGATGATCTTCTCGCGGAAGTGCGGCAACTGGCAAGTCAGGGCCGATTCGATCACCTTCTGATTGAATCAACTGGCATATCCGAACCATTGCCGGTTGCATCGACATTTGATTTTCGTGACGAGAACGGCGTCAGCCTGTCGGATATTTCACGACTCGATACCATGGTCACAGTTGTGGATACGGCAAATCTCCTGAAAGATTATGCCTCCAGCGACTTTCTCAAAGATCGCGGGGAATCATTGGGGGATGAAGATAATCGCACACTGGTTGACCTGCTCGTGGACCAGATCGAGTTTGCCGATGTCATCATCCTGAACAAGATCTCATCAGCTTCAATGTATGACCGCGATCTGGCACGCAAGATCATCAGGGCATTGAACCCGGACGCAAAAGTGATCGAGACCGACTTTGCAAAGGTTGATCTGTCTGAGGTGCTTGATACCGGCCTGTTCGATTTCGATAAGGCGCAGGAACATCCCCTTTGGTACAAGGAACTGAATAACTTCGCTGACCATGTACCGGAAACGGAAGAATATGGTGTTCGTTCATTTGTCTATCGCGAACGGCGGCCATTTGACCCGCAGAAGTTTCAGGACTTCATCAATTCAAACTGGACAGGCGTCATCCGCGCCAAAGGTTTCTTCTGGCTGGCAACCCGGCCCGACCATGTGGGCGAATTAAGTCAGGCGGGAGCTTTGGTCAGGTCAGAAAAGCGTGGCCTATGGTGGTCGTCAATATCCAAAAGCCGCTGGCCGGATAATCCCGAATGGTTGAACGCCATGAAGCCCTATCTGCACCCGGTCTGGGGTGATCGCCGTCAGGAATTGGTCTTCATCGGCGTTGAGCCAATGGATGAGACTGAAATCCGTGCACAGCTGGACACCTGTCTGCTCGATGCGGATGACTTCACGCCGCATAAATGGGAAGATTTGCTTGACCCGTTTCCAAGCTGGATGAGACAGGCTTCCTGAGATCGCACGGAATGAGATTGCGTTTGGGAAACCTGCAAAAACTGGCATCGAGCCTGCTGGGTAGCGATGGCCCTGAGAAGAAAAAGCCACTTCAAGGCAAAAGCTTCAATTGCGATAGTCCTTCCCCGGTCGGGGAAGGACATGATCAATGTTCAGACGAGGTTTTCAACTGCTCCTGCGGGACAACCGATCTTAAATGAACAGGGCTGACGCAGAAGTGGAACTGATACGAACCTTGCCGATATTACGCCCGTCCATCTCGACGATTTCATATTCGAAGTCGTCGACGGTGAGCTTTTCGCCTGTCGTCGGGATGTGCCCCAGATTCCAGAGAATATAGCCGGCGAGCGTTGTATAGCGGTCGCCGTCATCCACCAGATCACGGTCGATCAGGCCGCTCAGGCGGCGGATATCAATATAGGCATCGACCACCATGCTGCCATCTTCGGAGCGTTCGAGGATCGGGCTTTCTTCACCCTCTTCCGGAAAATCGCCAGCGATTGCTTCCAGAATATCTGTCGGGGTTACCACGCCCTCAAACGAACCATGCTCGTCAAGGATAACGCCCATCTGCACGGTCGAGCCGCGAAGCTGCTCCATGACGCGCAGAACATTGGCATTTTCGTGCAGGATGAGCGGCTGGCGCGTCACAGCTTCCCAATCGATTTTGCCGCCATCCAGAATTGCAAACAACAAATCCTTGGTCAGCGCCACGCCGACGAAATCGTCCACGCGCCCACGCGCAAGCACAACGCGGCTATGAGCAAGCGTGCGAATTTCAGCAAGCAATTCCTCATTGGTTTCGTCCAGGTCCAGCCATTCCACTTCATTGCGTGGGGACATGATCGAGCGCACCGGACGTTCAACAAGGTCGAGGACGCCGCGGATCATCTCTTTTTCCTCCGGATGGAAAACATCGCCCGCTGCTGAATGTTCGGCGATAACATCGAGCGCATCCGAATGAGGCGCATCGCTGCCGCGTCCACCGCCGAGAAGGCGAAGAACGGCACCTGCGGTGCGATCACGCAAATCCATGGTGGTTACCCGCTTTTCGCGGTTGTGGCGACCAAACTGGTTGGCTGCTTCCACAAGAACCGAGAAGCCGATGGCTGCGTAGAGGTAACCCTTTGGAATGTGGAAGCCAAAGCCTTCGATGATAAGGCTGAAGCCGATCATCATCAGGAAGCCAAGGCAGAGAATGACCACTGTCGGGTGGCGATTGACGAAGTTCATCAACGGTCTTGAAGCCAGCATCATGACGCCGACCGCAATGACAACTGCGATCATCATGACTTCAAGATGTTTGACCATGCCAACGGCGGTGATGACGCTATCGAGTGAGAACACGGCGTCGAGAACAACGATCTGGGCAATAACCTGCCAGAACACAGCGTGGACAGCATTGCTTTCCTTTGCTGCCAGATGACCTTCAAGCCGCTCATGCAGTTCCATTGTTCCTTTGAAAAGCAGGAAGACACCACCGACAATAAGAATGATATCCCGACCCGAGAAACCGAACCCAGCAACGCTGAAAAGCGGTTGTGTGAGCGTGACAACCCAGGAAATCGAGGCAAGCAGCACAAGGCGCATGATAAGCGCCAGCGAAAGGCCAACTATACGGGCGCGGTTACGCTGATGCGGTGGCAGTTTGTCGGCGAGAATGGCGATGAAAACAAGATTGTCGATACCAAGCACGATCTCCAGCACGACGAGCGTGGCGAGACCGATCCAGGCATTAGGGTCGGCAATCCATTGTAATGACAGATCCATTGGGGAGTCGGGTCCTATTAGCGGATAAAATGAGAGCGTGGCGTGGCAAGTGAAAAGGCTGTCAAAGACAGCACAAATCCACCGGCGACGCGGGCAAACTCAGGATGGGGGAAGTTGACGGGTTTTTGTTGCTGATGCTGCGGTTGCAGGATCAGCTTGCTTCGCAAGTCCGGACTTGGAGGCTCTTCAGATTGATCGTCCGGCATCGATGCGCGCGGTCAGTCCCTGTTAACTGGCTGAAGGCAAGGCAGCCATTGTTATATTAGCCTTTTTGATCCCGCAGGTGATTGGTGATGCGGGCAGACGTGTTCTCAGTATGGTTTACTATACGATGGGGCGAGTCAATGCCAAGCTTTTTTCTACCGGCGAGCCTTGGACATCGATCTTGGCGAGTGGCAAACACGCGTTGCCAAAATAATTGCAATGGTCTGCACACGCCCTATCCTATAGGAAACAAGCAAGACGCAGAGATTGAAAAATGACCATTTCCAATGAAGATGAATTGATCCGGCTGCAGGAGATCGGGCGGATCGTTGCAAATACACTGCAAGCCATGGCGAAATCGCTCGAACCTGGCATGACGACGGCGGAGCTGGATTTGATCGGTCGCAAGCTGCTTGAGCAAGCGGGTGCACGTCCGGCACCAGAGATGTGTTACGGCTTTCCGGGCGCGACTTGCATTAGCGTCAACGAAGAGATTGCTCACGGTATTCCCGGTGATCGCCGGATTGCTGCGGGCGATCTGGTCAATATTGACGTCTCTGCAGAGAAAGACGGAATTTTCGCTGATACGGGTGCATCCTTTGCGGTGCCGCCCGTATCGCGCAGGATCGATCGTCTTTGCCGTGATGGGCGGCGGGCCATGTGGGCAGGCATCAGGCAGGTTGAAGCCGGAAAATCACTTGGAGCAATCGGACAGGCAGTGGGGGAGTTCGCGCAGAAGAACCGCTATACGCTTGTCAGAAACCTGTGCAGCCATGGGGTAGGATATGCATTGCATGAAGACCCTGAAGAGATTGCAACGTGGCCGGACAAGACAGAGCGAAGAATCATGAATGACGGTCTGGTTTTCACCATTGAACCTTTTCTCTCCATTGGTGCTGATTTCGCGAGAGATGGTGATGATCCTTGGACACTGTTCTCGGAGCCACATGCACCGACTGTGCAATATGAACACACGGTGATCGCCACTCGTCAGGGCCCTCTTGTGGTTACTTTGCCAGGCTGAACAGGCTGATCCTGTTTCAGTTCACGCTGTTACCCGGCAAAGCCACCCGCATCGAGAAATGCGCGCTCTTCCTCGGTAGTGTCACGTCCAAGTATGACGTTGCGATGGGGAAACCGACCAAAACGCTGAACAATATCATAGTGGTCATTGGCATATTCGACATTTGCCGGTGAACCATGGCTGCAAAGCTCAACACAACGGCGCTGGTCGTCGACATCCTCGGAATGCATGAATGGCAGGTAGAAGAATGCGCGCAGCTCAGGTGCGACGGAGATGTCGTGACCTTGTTCGAGCGCGCGATTGGCATAATAACGGGCCAATTCGTCGGTGGCATACATGTGGCCGGTATTGCGGAAGCAGTTGCGCGGAAACTGATCAAGAAGAATCATCAGTGCCAGCGCGCCGTCGGGAATGCCCACCCATTCTTCATATTCCCGACGCGCTGCGGCAAAATGCGCTTCAAGAAATGTCTCGCGAAAAATGGTGTCGAACGTCTCGTTTTTTTCAAACCATTTTTCGGGGCCTGCCTCGCGCCAGAAAGTGGTGACTTCCGCGATTTTTGACGAGTGTTCTTCCGACATAAATCTACTCCTCTGCTTCTGCTCAGTTTGCGTCCGCAGATGCGGCAAGAGGCAGGACGCTGGCAGTTTCTTCACTAAGTGCACGCCCCGGCTGGCGGGGTTTGATCAACGGGCCGGGAACCGGCATATTGCCCTTCATCAGATCATTGCCTGCGCGGATACCGCCTGCAAGCTGCAGGTCCAGACGCTCATCATCGCGCTGGCGGATATCACGGATAATTTCTGCCGCTTCCTCAGGGTCAACACCGAGCCCGACCAGCGTTGTCTGTCCGAACATCAGGGCTGATTCAAAGGTTTCGCGGATTTGATATTCAACGCCTGCTTTGATGAGTTCGATTGTATTGCCGCGGTCAAACGAACGCGCATAAATCTGAACCATCGGGAACTCGGCTTTGATGAGATGAGCGATGGAAAGAATTGTCTCCGCCTTGTCGACGCAGATGAGCACAGCCTGAGCACGGCCGGCGCCGGCAGCATGCAGAATGTCGAGACGTGTTCCATCACCATAGTAGACTTTGAAGCCGAATTGCGCTGCGGCCTGGATCATTTCGATGTCATTGTCGATGATCGAAACGTCGACATCACGCAAAAGCAGTGGCTGGCTGGAAATCTGACCGAAACGACCGAAACCAATTACCAGTACGCGTCCAGTTAGCCCTTCGGCCACCTCTATATCGCCCAGCGCCTGCTTTTCGGCAGGCAGGATATACCGCATTCCAATGATTGCGAGCGGCGTCAGGACCATGGAAATGATGATGATAGCAGTGAGTATCGCGTTCGATTCACCATCGAGAATACCCACTGCCGTGGCTGTCGAATAAAGGACAAAGGCGAACTCCCCGCCCTGCGCCATCACAATGGCGCGTTCCAGTGACTCGCGATGGGATGATTTCAGCATGCGCGCCACGATGTAGATCGCGATGGCTTTGACGATCATGAAAGCGGCGACATAGAAGATGACCATCTGCCAGTTGGCCGCTACCACAGCCAGGTTCAGTGACATGCCGACAGCCAGGAAGAACAAGCCGAGCAAAATGCCACGGAATGGTTCGATATCCGCCTCAAGCTGATGCCGGAATGTGGATTCCGAAAGAAGGACACCCGCAAGGAAGGCACCCATCGCCATTGAAAGCCCACTGACCTGCATGAGAAGGGCCGCGCCCAGCACGACGAGCAATGCGGCGGCGGTCATGACTTCACGGGCTCTCGTCATAGCCAGAAAGCCAAATAGCGGATTGAGCAAATAGCGTCCGGCAATGATCAGGCCTGCGACAGCGCCAATTCCAATGCCGATATCGAGCCAGCGCAATCCGCCAGCCTCGCTGGTGCTGATAGGGGCAAGAAATGCGACCAGTGCCAGCAATGGCACGATGGCCAAGTCCTCAAAGAGCAGGATGGAAACCATGCGCTGCCCTTTGGGCGAAGCAATTTCACCACGCTCCTCCAGCAATTGCATGACGATGGCGGTGGAAGTCAGGACGAAACCAGCGCCCGAGACAAACGATACCGCCACGGGAAATCCGGTTGCGATGCCTACACCGGTGAGAAGCAATGCGCAGACGATAACCTGCAAAGCACCGAGGCCGAATATCTCGTTACGCATGCCCCAAAGTTTTGTCGGCTGCATCTCCAGTCCGATAATGAACAGGAACATGACAACGCCGAGTTCCGCCACATGGAGTATGGTTTCGGGATCAGAGAAGAAGCCGAGGCCAAAGGGACCGATGACGAGACCGGCTGCAAGATAGCCGAGGACTGATCCAAGACCTAACCGTTTGAACAGGGGAACGGCGACAACGCCAGCGCCGAGAAGCACGACAACACTTAAAAGATCGGGTCCGCTTGCTTCCGCTGCCATTGTCTCTCCTGTGATATGCGATTGCTGTAATTTGACAGGTAAAGCGCAGGTGCCCGGCAAGCAAGCTAAAATGGCGGCGAGGCGTACAGGTTCGATTACAACTGCGTGAGGCTAAAGCAAGTTTGCTCTATAGATTCCATATGCGCTTGGCATTTCCGGAAAATAGCCGTGTCTTCTCATCAATGCTGCAACCCGAGACAAGCGCGTGTGTCGCCGCCACCCACGTGGCAAGGTCGCCGCCAAGGGTACATACGGGCCAATCACTTCCCCAGACCAAGCGGTCAAAGCCAAAACTGGCGATAATGTGATGCACATAGGGCTCAAGAGTTTCGATGCGCCATATCGCCGTGTCTGTATAGGCAATCACACCCGAAATCTTGGCAGTGACATTTGGACGTTTGGCAATTTCAGTAATACCGCGTTGCCAAGTTTCAAATCCGCTTCCCTTGATATCAGGGACGCCGCAATGATCGAGAATGAACTGAACATCGGGCGCGATGTCGATAAGGGCGATGGTCTGGCTGACCTGCCTTGGCAGGACGCACAGGTCGAAGGTCAACCCGGTTCCGGCAAGCCTTTTCAGGTTTTCCCGAAATAGCGGTTGTTCGGAAAGCTCGTCGGGCATTGTATGGAGTACACGGCGGAATCCCTTGACCAAGGGATTGGCCAGTTGCCGCTCAAGAAAAGTTGCAAATTCCTGATCTTCCGGACGGCATGATGAGATTGCACCAGCGATCAGGCTGTCCTCGCGGGTTGATAATGCGGCAACGGTCGCCGTTTCATTTTCGATATCTGCAACTGCTACATCGACTTCCATATGTAGCGAGCGTGAGATGCCGACGCGATGTGCCTGCTGCGCATATTCCTCGTAAAGGAAATCGCGGTTCAATGCTTCCACGCTGGATAGCCATGGATAGGACAGAGCAGACTGATCGATCAGATGCAGGTGTGTATCGATCAATTCACTAGGTGGCATTTGCTTCTCCGATCAGACTTGACCTACGTCGGCGCCCGATAATTCTGACAGTTTTTTCGCTGTGGCAACGATCATCTGACATACCTGATCGACGCCCGGAGCATCCGGAACATTGAGGACCTGAATATAGGGGCAGGTGATCGCTGCAATGGCGCGCCCATCGGGACCAAGCACCGGAGCCGAGACGTTAAAAACACCACCGGTCTGAGCACTGGGCATGATCTCATAGCCACGCTCACGAATCGTGCTGAGGCGGTCGCGATAATCATCCGGCTGCGAATTATCATCCACATGGCGTTCATATTCTGCAATCATCAGGCTGCGCTCTTCCACCGAGCGGAAGGCCATCAGTACGTGACCAGAGCCAGTATTGAGCAAGCTCATATGGGAGCCAACGCGGATTGAGATGCCCCAATATTCGGGAGCTTCCTGCTGGGCAACGACAACCACAGCCCCGCGATCAAACACACATAAGTGGTTGGCCTGTTTTGACTGAACCGCGAGGTCGCGCATCAGGGGCGTGGCATAGGCGGCGAGACGGCGGACCGGCGCGTGCAGCTGTGACAATCCGAAAAGCTTGAGGGTAAGCGAATAGCGGTCACCTTCGAGACGCGTGACATAGCCACGGCGGACCAGGCGGTCGAGCATGCGATAAAACTCGTTCGGGCTGCGACCGAGCCGCTTTGCAATTTCCGCCTGCGTTACACCGCCGTCAATGCCTGCCAGCAGTTCCAGTATGTCGAGGCCCTTGTCTAGCGCCGGAGCGCGGTAGCGGTCTTCGTCTTCTGTCATATGCAATTACTCCCTGACCTTAAGGCTTATACGAGGATCATTAGCAGATGGAAGAGCTTTCATCGCTTGACGATGAGCCGAGCAAATGTTTGTATATGAATGAAGTTCCCATATATGGGTATACAATATATAAACGGGCCAAAATACCAAGCCCGACGGGAGGATAATTTGGCAAAAATTCAACGCGTTGAATTGCGAATGGTAGATCTGCCACCAAAAGTGCTGCGCACGGATGCTATCCAGAGTTTTGTCAGTCAGGAAACCCCCATCGTTACCATTACCGATAGCGACGGTGCTGTTGGTACAGGGTACAGCTACACAATCGGTACGGGTGGTTCATCGGTGATGCGCCTGCTTTCCGATCATCTGGTGCCGCGCTTGCTGGGCAAGGATGCGGATCAGATTGAAGCGATCTGGCACGATCTCGAATTTGCGACACATGCAACAACGATAGGTGCGATAACCGCAATCGCATTGGCGGCGATTGATATTGCCTTGTGGGATTTGCGCGCAAAGAAACAGAATTTGCCATTATGGAAGCTTGCAGGGGGAGCGAAGGATCGCTGCCCGCTTTATACAACTGAAGGCGGCTGGCTGCATATTGAAAAACAAGCCTTGGTTGACGATGCGCTGCAAGCAAAAGCCAAAGGTTTCAAAGGTGCGAAAGTCAAGATTGGCCGCCCACACGGATCAGAAGACCTAGATCGACTCTCGGCAGTGCGCGATGCGGTCGGCTCCGGATTTGAAATCATGACCGACGCCAATCAGGGCTTTTCCCTCGACGAGGCCATTCGCCGTTCTCACGTGCTGCGGGATATTGATCTCGCATGGCTCGAAGAGCCGCTGCCTGCGGATGATATTGACGGGCATGTGCGCCTGTCTGCCTCCACGCAAACGCCGGTAGCCGTTGGCGAATCGCTTTATTCGATCAGGCATTTCCGCGAGTATATGCAAAAGGGAGCGTGCTCTATCGTACAGGTCGATGTTGGTCGCATTGGCGGTATTACGCCTTGGCTGAAAGTGGCGCATGCGGCAGAAGCATTTAACATCCCCGTATGCCCGCATTTTCTGATGGAACTGCATGTCAGCCTCACATGCGCGGTCCAGAACGGAAAATATGTCGAATATATTCCGCAGCTGGATGACCTGACAAAGACGCAGATGCGGATTGAGAATGGTTATGCCTTGGCACCTTCAGAACCCGGAATCGGGATCGATTGGGACTGGGATGCGGTCAAAGCGCGAAGTGTGGATGAATTCACTACTGAAATCCGCGCCTGATGGCTTTCACGGCTTAAAAAGAGATATCATTGCCCAAATCGGGGCGGAATGCATGGTTGGCATTATGAAATGCCGAATGGAGATTTGAAATGACAGGCAAGCTTGAAGGCAAACGCGTTCTCATTACGGCAGCCGGCCAAGGCATTGGCCGGGCTTCGGTGCTGGCTTTCGCGCGCGAAGGTGCGATAGTCCATGCAACCGACATTAATCAGCAATTGCTTGATGCTTTGCCAAAGGAAGCGAACATAAAGCCGCGCAAGCTTGACGTACTGAAGGCCGATGAAGTCACGCAGGTGATTGGCGAAATCGGTGCCATAGATGTGCTGTTCAATTGCGCCGGTTTTGTTCATGGCGGCTCGATCCTCGACATGCCGGACGCTGATCTTGAATTTGCACTCGATCTCAATGTGCGTGCCATGATTCGCACGATCCGCGCTGTCCTGCCGGGGATGATCGAGCGCAAGGAAGGCGCAATCGTCAACATGTCTTCAGTCGCCAGCAGCGTAAAAGGCGTACCGAACCGCTTTGCCTATGGTGTGACCAAGGCAGCCGTGTTGGGGATCACCAAATCAGTGGCGGCCGACTACATTACTCAAGGTATTCGTTGCAATGCAATTTGCCCGGGTACTGTGGAAAGTCCGTCGCTTGAACAGCGTATGCGGTCTGGCGGCGATTATGAAGCGACCCGCGCGACCTTTATCGCGCGTCAGCCGATGGGACGTTTGGGTTTGCCGGAAGAAATTGCTGATCTTGCCGTTTATCTTGCTGGCGCAACCTACACCACAGGTCAGGCCTACAATATTGACGGCGGCTGGACAGTTTAGGAAAGATCGATGACCCGCATTACTGACCTTCGCGTATTCGATATCCGTTTCCCGACCTCACAAAGTCTGGATGGTTCGGATGCAATGAATCCTGATCCTGATTACTCTGCCGCCTATGTGGTACTGGATACTGATGCCGGACTTTCCGGTCACGGACTGACCTTTACCATCGGGCGCGGAAATGAAATTTGCTGTCTGGCCATTGAAGCCATGAAGCATCTTGTTGTGGGCCTTGAACTGGATTGGGTGAAAGAAAACCCGGGCAGGTTCTGGCATTTCATTACCGGCGATAGCCAGTTGCGCTGGATCGGCCCCGACAAGGGGGCAATGCATCTGGCGACAGGCGCGGTGGTCAATGCCGTATGGGATTTGCTGGCCAAGGAAGCAAAGAAGCCGGTTTGGCAACTTGTTGGCGAAATGACGCCCGAAGAGATCGTCAACATTGTCGACTTCCGTTATCTGACCGATGTGCTGACACGTGAAGAGGCGCTCGAAATTCTGCGCAAGGCGGAGACAGGCAAGAAAGAACGTATCGGGATACTCAAAGACGAGGGATATCCCTGCTACACGACCTCTGCAGGCTGGCTTGGCTATTCGGATGAAAAGCTGCGTCGTCTCTGTCAGGAAGCTATTGATGCAGGCTTCAATCACGTCAAGATGAAGGTTGGACGCGATCTTGAGGATGACATAAGGCGCCTCACAATTGCACGCGAAGTCATCGGCCCGGATCGCATTCTGATGATTGATGCCAATCAGGTGTGGGAAGTCAGGGAAGCAATCGACTGGGTGAACAAGCTTGCTTTCGTCAAACCGTTTTTCATCGAAGAGCCTACAAGCCCTGATGACGTCGCCGGACACCGCAAAATTCGTGAAGCAATCCACCCGGTGAAAGTCGCAACAGGCGAGATGTGTCAGAATCGCATCATGTTCAAGCAGTTCATTGCCGAAGGCGCGATTGATGTGGTGCAGATCGATAGCTGCCGCATGGGTGGCTTGAACGAGGTATTGGCGGTGCTGCTCATCGCGGCAAAATATAATCTGCCTGTCTGGCCGCACGCTGGCGGTGTTGGGCTATGCGAGTACGTCCAGCACCTGTCGATGATAGACTATGTTGCGGTTTCGGGAACGAAAGAGGGCCGTGTTATAGAATATGTCGATCATTTGCATGAGCATTTCGTCGATCCCTGCAATATTCAGAACGCGGCCTATATGCCACCGTCGCTGCCAGGCTTTTCAATCGAAATGAAACCGGAATCAATCAAGCAGTATCTGCATCGCGATCTGTAGCCATATTTCTGTTCCACCTTCGCCTCAAGCGGGGTGGAACAGCCAAATTTCAGGTCGCAATTGGCGTATCCGATCAAGGCTGTGGACAAGCTGTGCCATTCTGGCGCACTAGAGCCCGCGCCATTTTAGCCGTGTCGTCTTGTGTAAATGCGATGTCGTTTCCGCACCTATTCTTTTTATCACCCGAGTGCTTTTATCAGGTCACTTGAGGTGCCGCTTTCTAGGGAAGGCGGATAATTGGGAAGCCGGTTATAATCCCGGCGCTGCCCCCGCAACGGTAGTGGAGTGAAACGCGGCAAAATAGCCACTGGGATAGTATTCCGGGAAGGCGCCGTGAAGTCCCGGAAGGGAACTCCAGAGCCCGGAAACCAGCCGCAAGCGATAACACCGACTGATCGCGGTGGGCGATCAAGGAGCATTGTTTTGTATGGGTAGCCATACAGGCGGTCTTCTCCGTCACCACCAGTCAGTTCTTTCGCAAATGAGATGGCGAGGACACGACATGGACGCACATAGCGAACTTCTCCGGAACCTGAAACACCGGAAACCGGGCTACGGCCTAGAGCAAGCCTTTTATTCCGATCCGGATTATTTCCGGCTGGATATGGAGAATATTTTTTACCGCGACTGGCTGTTTATCGGTCATGATTGCGAAGTAGCGCGGCCGGGTAATTATTTTACCGTACAGATTGGCGACTATCCGGTGGTTATCGTCCGGGATCGCGAAAAGAAAATACGCGCGTTCCACAATTCATGCCGTCATCGCGGCTCGCGTGTTTGCGCTTCCGAACGGGGCAGCTCGGCGAAGCTGGTTTGCCCTTACCACCAGTGGACTTATGAGCTGGATGGCCGGTTGTTGTTCGCCCGCCAGATGGGCGATGATTTCGATGCCAGCCAGCACAGCTTGAAGACAGTGCATTGCGAAAGCATCGGCGGCTACATTTTCATCTGCCTTGCGCCAATTGCGCCGGATTTTGCAGCAACCCGGGCTTTGATCGAACCTTATCTCGCACCGCACCGGCTTGGTGAAACCAAGGTGGCTTTTCAAAGCTCCATTGTAGAGAAGGGCAATTGGAAGCTGGTCTGGGAAAACAACCGCGAATGCTATCACTGCGCCGCCAATCATCCGGAACTCTGCAAGACCTTTCCGGAAGCACCAAGCGTAACCGGTGTACAGGGTTCAAAGGACGATCCGGAGATCGTGGCGCATTGGGACAAGTGCGAGGCGGCTGGTCTTCCAAGCGTGTTCCAGATTGATGAGCATGGCCAGTTCCGTGCCACGCGCGTGCCACTGCTGCACGAGTCTGAAAGCTACACGATGTCGGGCAAACGCGCTGTAGCGCGCCAGTTGAGCGACGATGTCAGCACACGCCAAATCGGTTCTCTGCTGCTTTATCACTATCCGACAACGTGGAATCACATTCTGGGCGATCATGCAATTTCGTTCCGTGTTTTGCCGCTCAGTGCCACCGAAACGCAGGTCACAACCAAGTGGCTGGTGCACAAGGATGCCGTCGAAGGCGTTGACTATACTATTGATGAACTGACGCATGTCTGGCTGGAAACCAACGATCAGGACCGCCAGATTGTCGAGGAAAATGCGTTTGGCATACGCTCGCCTGCCTATGAACCTGGCCCATACTCAGTAGAGCATGAAGGCGGTGTCCTGCAGTTCCTTGAATGGTACTCCAATACGATGGAAACACGGCTCGATGGCGGCAAGCGACTTAGCAAGGTAGCGTAGTGAATATGGGCATTCCTCAGAAATATCCGCATCTCGATCAGATGCAGCCCTGGAACGACCGGCTGCATCTGCTGGAGTGCCTATCAGTCATTGAGGAAGCGCCCAATGTGAAGACTTTCACATTCCGGTCCGACAATCAGAACTGGTTCCGGTATGAGCCGGGCCAGTTCATGACTTTCGAACTCGGCACCCAGCCAGATGCTGTCCTGCGTACCTATACGCTTTCCTCCAGTCCCTCCCGGCCATTTACAATTGCAATCACTGTCAAGGCACAGGATGGCAGCATCGGTACACGCTGGATGCTGGACCACCTCACGCCCGGCGCAAGATTGAAAGCTTTTGGCCCGCTGGGCGATTTCTCGATATCCAAACATCCTGGTGACAAATATCTGTTCATTTCGGCAGGTTCCGGCATTACGCCCATGATGTCGATGACCCGCTGGATGCAGGATTGCGCCCCGCAAAGCGATATCAGTTTCGTCAGTTGTGCGCGCCGTCCAAGCGACATCATTTTCCGCAAGGAGCTGGAATATCTGACCAGCTGCATGCCCAATCTCAAACTGTCCTTCCTGATAAAGGAACACGAAATGGGCCAGCTGTGGACGGGTATCAGGGGCAGACTGGAAGCGCCGAAGCTTTCGTTGCTGTCGCCGGACTTCAAAGACCGGACAATCTTTTGCTGCGGTCCCGACGGCTTCATGCGTGATGTACGCACGATGCTGGAGGAATCCGGGTTCGATATGGCGCATTACCATCAGGAAAGTTTTGGTTCTGCTGCCGAACCTGTCCTGCCGGTTATGGATGAGATTTCGACGGAAGTGGCTGAGACTGCAGCGACTGTGACATTCTCCATGTCCGGCAAGGACGTGCCTTGTGTGGCAGGCGATACGATCCTGAAAGCTGCAAGAGGAGCGGGGATTCGAATTGCTGCTGCCTGTGAATCCGGCCTGTGCGGTACCTGCAAGATCATGAAAATCTCAGGCAGTGTGGACATGAATCACAATGGCGGTATCCTCGATGAGGAAATCGATGAAGGCTATATTCTGGCGTGTTGCTCCAAACCTCTGAGCAATGTCGAGGTGGAAGCCTGATTATCTTTTAATGTGATGCTGATCCTGTGCTATTATCCAGCGCATGAATTTACGTTCTGTCGATCTTAATCTCCTGGTTGTACTGGATGCTTTGCTGGATGAAGCGCACGTATCCCGTGCGGCAGACCGGCTCGGCCTTTCGCAACCCGCCACATCAAGCGCACTGGAGCGCTGTCGGCACCTGTTGAACGACCCACTGCTGGAGCGCGGCAAAGGTGGAATGCGACTGACGGCCAAAGCGGAAAGTCTTCGTGAGCCGCTGAAAAACCTGCTGGCCGACGTGGTCTCGGTCCTCGATCCTCCTGACATTGATATTGCAGCACTGAGGCAGACAGTCCGCATTATCATGGGGGACTATCCGACAATGGTCATTGCCGCTGAACTACATCAACAGCTTGCGATGAAGGCACCTGGCGTCAATCTGGTCATACAGCCTTGGCATGGTGCGGATGAAGCGCTTGATGAACTCGCCAAGGGTTCCGTTGATCTGGCTGTGTCTGTCTTTCCAAAGTCTGACGTATCGTTTCAACGGCATGACTTGCTCTTCCAGAATTATCTGGTGGTGATGCGCAAGGAACATCCGGCAGCACGTGATTTTAATCTCGAGCAATGGCTTGCCTATCCTCACATACTGGTCTCGGGACGTGGTGATACGAAAGGGCCGCTGGATGAGGCTTTAGCGGTTCTGGGCAAGCAGAGACGAGTGGGTGTGGTTGTCCCTAGTTTTGTAATCGTTCCCCCGCTTTTGATGGGGTCGGATTTGATTGCCATGGTTCCGAGTCTGTGTATCCCGCAGAGTTCTGTAAAAGACTATGCTGTTTTCGAACCACCAGTGCCGGTCGACGGGTTTACTCTGCACATTGCCTGGCATGTTCGCCGGGACAAGGACCCCGGGGTACAGCTGGTGGCATCTGTTATCAGAAACACACTGCAAAAACTTGATGTTCAGACAGGCAGATAAATTTTCATTCTGATGGATTGACGGAAGTGATGCGCCGACAGATTGTGCGCCGAGATTTGCGGCCCATTCACTGGAAAGCAAGACGATCAAGAGCTTTCGGAGGATACCAGATGGGCGCTGCAGTTTCGCAACCGGTTTTTGCAATCAATCATATAACCACGCCAAAACTTGGCCCCGCTGCGTTTTTCAAACTGGCGACCGAACTTGGCTTGAGCAACGTGGAAATTCGCAATGACCTTGATGCAAATGCGATCATTGATGGGACGCCTGCGGTTGAGATTCGCAAACTGGCTGAGGCCGCAGGCGTTCGCATTGCTACGATCAATGCTTTGCAGCGCTTCAACGAGTGGACGCCGGAGCGCGAGCGTGAGGCGATTGAACTTGCGGATTATGCGCGAGACGTTGGGGCGGCAGCATTGGTTCTTGTTCCTGTGAACGATGGCACGGGTCAGGCCGATGGCGAGCGCCAAGCCAATTTGCGTGAGGCGCTCACTGCACTAGAACCTATCCTTGAAGCTCGAGATCTATTGGGATTTGTTGAGCCGTTGGGTTTCGAGATTTGTTCGTTACGCTCCAAGCGAGAAGCAGTAGAAGCGATTGATGCTGTCGGAGGGCAGGACAGGTTCAAACTCGTCCACGATACATTTCACCATCATCTGGCGGGCGAGCCGGCGCTTTTCCCGCAAATCACAGGGTTAGTGCATATTTCCGGAGTGACCGATGCGGATGTCAGTGTCAGCGACATGCGTGATCCGCACAGAGTTCTCGTTGATGAACGCGATCGTCTGGGCAATATCGATCAGATTAGATCGCTGCTGGAACAAGGATATGCTGGTCTATTTTCATTCGAACCATTTGCGGCTGAAGTTCAGCAATTGACTGATCCTGCGGATGTGATTTCGGCCAGCATCGGATGGATCAACGCCAGATTGGGCTGATCGTTTCCTCACTCCAACGACTTATCCCACGCTCCTCAGCTTTCTGCTAAGGTAAGTTTGGGACATCGTTGGGAGGGGCGGGCATGTTTCTGCATACGATAAGTGATGAAGATGCGACCGGTGAGGTTGCGGACATATATGCAAAGCATAAGGGGCAGCTGGGTTTTGTTATGGATGCCACCCGGTGTTTCACGACACGTCCGGATTTGTTGCCAGCCTATGCGAACTTCATGGATAAAATACGGGCAGGATTTTCGCTTGGCATGCGAGAATGGCGACTGATTACCTTGATTGCGGCAAAGCATGTTCCTTCGACCTATTGTTCGCATGTTTACGCAAAACAGCTGATTGGCGATCTTGGATCGAAGGAGATGGTTCTGGCTGTTCAGCGAGATTTCAGGACTGCCGGACTATCTGCGGCCGATGTCGAAATGCTTGCCTATACGGAGAAGGTCACCAAAGATGCATCGCGTATCGATCAGAAGGATATTGATCGATTGCGTGCGGTGGGATTCACCGACGTTCAAATATGCGACATCGCCTTATGCGCGTCGTTCCGTTGTTTTGTCAGCCGATTCTTTGATGCAACGGGTGCTGCGCCGGAAGAGGTTTTTCTCGATGCGGATGAAGATTTCCGCGAGGCTATGACCGTAGGCAAGAGGCTATAAACGGGCGCTCAGCCGCCGGTCTTTACGGCCTTCTTCGGTTTTTTAGCACTTTGTTCCTTTTCCTTGGCAGATTCGAGCGCGCGGGCCTTGGCAATGCTTTCAATAAGTTGCGCAGGCACCGGCTCATTGAGCGGAAAGCGGATTGTACCCTTGCTGGTTTCATAGGGTAACGGTGTTTCGGCAAGGTTCGCAAGAATGCTCTCGCCTATCGGATAAAGCGAATAATGTTTTTTCCATCCTGCTGTGTAGAGAACAGTAGTTCCATCCAGTTTAAAGGCAGGGATTTGATAGGAAATCACCTCTTCCACGCCGGGCAGGGCTTTATGAATAATTGCTCTTACCTGTTCCAATAAATCCCGGACCTGTTGCGGCTGTGTTGCAAGGTAGTCGTCAACTGATTTGAAATTGGTCTTGGCCATGGTTTCCTCCCAATAAAGTCCCAGATTTCTGCGATGTGATTACAGTAGTCTGTCCGATTGTGTACGATCTAGTGACAATACAAGAAGTACGCTGTAATATTCTGATATAAAATCTTCACAAACTACAATTTGCTTGTGACATCTTCGTGGGTTATCACTTTGAATGATATTCTGTGATACTTCCTAAAGAGGTACCCCGCATGCAGAGTCCATTTCCCGCAAGCATGAGTAACTATGTCAGCGGACAAATAGCCAAAATTGAAGATGAGCGACGACGTGCGGCAGAACTCGCCGCGGCGTATGCTGCTACAGATATTTTTGCTGGAATAGATGGGACCGGCGTTTTCAATGACCGACAATATCAGCTGGAATTTCAGAACAGTTTTGTCAACCGGATGTACCGGGAATGGGACACCCCAGCAAAGTTTTACCGGCGAGGACCAAGCATAGACGGAGTTGCTACGGCAAATCTGGCTTTTACAGCATTCGAACAGGTTCATAAGCTTTATCGCCAGAAGGCGGATAAACCCAAACGAATCTTTCTTGCTGGTTACAGTCGCGGTGGAGCGGCTGTCGTCAAAACATGTGACCTTCTGCAGGACAGAGGTATCCCCGTTGACGGGCTTTTCCTGTTTGATGCGGTAGATCGTGCGGTTTTGATCACGCCAAACTTTATCCCGAAAAATGTCCGGCACTGTTTTCATGCACGCCGTGATCCTCGCGCCAATTCACGGAACAGTTTCGGAAGTTATGGCACGAAATTTCATCGTGGGGTTACGACGTATCAGGAGCGGTTTTTCAATTGCACCCATGGTGGTATGGGCGGGGTGCCATGGCTCGTGGCCGATCCGGATGGCTACATCAACGAAGCTGAAAACATAAATCTTGGAAAGCCCGTTCTCCAAAGTCCTTTGGCGCGTGCCTTGGCTTTGACCAATCCTGCTACTGCAAGTCTGGTGATATCGGAACATCTGGCCCATCAGGGTAATAACGCTTATCGCGCCGCTGGTCGCACAAGAATAACCTTGCAACAGGACAAGACTGGTTCAGCAGAAGTGGGGCAATGGATGTTTGGCGCACTTAAAAAGCTGCGTCAGGATCTCGCCGCTACGGCGCATGTTCCCACTTCTTGATAGGCGAATTCGATCTGAGAAGTTACCAGGGAATTACGCAGACTTTTTGCTTTCCAGGCCCGAAGAGCACTTCGATGCGGCCACCGAGTATGTGACACCCGGAATAGGGAATAGACCAGAGAGCAGTCAAAGAAGCCAAGACAATCAAGCTGATAATAATCAGCAATAGACGAGTGGTTTTTCGCCGTGTCCGCGCTTCCACCTTTTGACCGCCTCCTTCTTTATGGAACATTATCGCTTGCGCAAGGTTCCTGTATCCCAACGACAGGAGGAACAGGAATATGAAAACCCTAGCAGAGATTTTCGAACATACACTGCATGATATTTATTATGCGGAGAATGCCATCGTCAAAGCTTTGCCGAAAGTTGCTAGCGCGGTAAAAGATGCCAAGCTTAAGAAAGCCGTTGAGGAGCATCTTGAAGAAACCAAGGGCCAGATCAAGACTTTGGATCAGGTTTTCAAATCACTAAGCCTCAAGCCAAAAGCTGAAAAGTGCGATGCGATAGAAGGCCTGCTGAAAGAGGCAGATGGCTTGCTGGAAGACGCTTCCGGTACAGCCCTTAATGCCGGGCTGCTTGCTGCAGCACAGGCTGTCGAACATTATGAAATTGCACGCTACGGTTCGCTGCGGGAATGGGCCAAGACACTTGGACATGATCAGGCGCATAAGCTGCTCAGCGAAATCCTCGATCAGGAGAAGGCTGCGAATAACAAGCTAACCAATATTGCTGTCGAGAGCGTCAACAAGCCATAAACTTCGGAAAATTCAAAGCTTGCCATACGGGTCCGGCTCTTTTGCCGGGCCCGTTTTCGCTTGGGCAAGCAGCACGTAATTTTGCGCAGCTGTGCAAAAGAATTGTATGTGCTGCAGACGCCTGAAAGCTGAATCGGGCTTGACGCTGCAACCTTAAAATGGAATAAATATTTCAGAAACTGGTTGTAACGGTCTGTATGTTCCGAAATTGCAACTCAGGGTCGCTAGCGCGAAACTTCGCGCGACTTTGCATTTTGCATTCGATAGCCGGGGGTAGAGTTGGCTGCGAAATACAAAATGTGAAGTGGCCGGATAGAAAGGTGTTGCCGGGCACCATTTGTGGAGGAGAAGAAAATGAAAAAGTTTCTATTGGGAGTGGCTGTTTCCGCTTTGATGAGCAGCTCGGCGCTTGCAGCCAATATCGGCGTGTCGATGGCGCAGTTCGACGACAATTTCCTGAATGTACTGCGTACAGGTATGGAAGATTATGCAAAGACGCTTGATGGCGTAACTTTGCAGGTCGAAGATGCTCAGAACGATGTGGCAAAGCAACAGAGCCAGATTCAGAATTTCATTGCTTCCAAGGTGGATGCGATCATCGTCAATGCGGTTGATACAGATGCAACTGCCGCCATGTCGAAAATTGCTGCCGAAGCGGGAATTCCGCTGGTATACGTTAATCGCCAGCCAGCGAATGTCGATGAGCTGCCAGAGAAGCAGGCTTTCGTTGCTTCCAACGAAACCGAAGCAGGTACGCTAGAGACAACCGAGGTTTGCCGCTTGCTCAAGGGCCAGGGCAAGATTGTTGTCATGATGGGGGAATTGTCCAATCAGGGCGCTCGTGCACGTACCAAAGCCGTCCACGATGTGATTGCAACGGATGCATGCAAAGGCATATCGATCGTGGAAGAGCAGACCGCAAACTGGTCGCGTACACAGGGCGCGGATCTGATGACAAACTGGCTATCTGCCGGATTGGAATTCAATGCCGTTATCTCTAATAATGACGAGATGGCCATTGGCGCCATTCAGGCGCTGAAGGCTGCAGGCCGCGCGCCAGACAGTGTTGTTGTTGCCGGCGTCGACGCTACTCAGGACGCTTTGGCAGCAATGAGTGCTGGCGATCTCGATGTAACCGTGTTCCAGGACGCGGCTGGACAGGGCAAGGGCGCTGTGGATGCAGCGCTGAAAATTTCCAAGGGTGAGAAGGTCGAAAGCAAGGTCTATATTCCTTTCGAACTCGTAACACCTGAGAACCTGTCGAAGTACCAGTCAAAGAACTAACAACAGACCTTGTGCATGTCTCTCCCCGTTGCGGGGAGAGACAGCTTTGGCAATTGATGCGGCCAATCTCTCTGGGAGGAGAAGAGCATGACACTCAGCCCTTCAACCATGGCAGCAGTTCGCGCCAGCGGCGCAGTTCCGCAGGCCGAATATCTTTTGAATGTTGAAAATATCCGTAAGGAATTTCCGGGCGTTCTGGCGCTGGATGATGTGCAGTTCAGGCTGAAACGCGGGACTGTGCATGCGCTGATGGGCGAAAATGGAGCTGGTAAATCCACGCTGATGAAGATTCTCGCCGGAATATACATTCCGGATCAGGGCGAGGTTTATCTCAAAGGGCTGCCTATCCGACTAAAATCCCCACTCGATGCGCTTGAAAATGGTATAGCCATGATTCATCAGGAATTGAACCTGATGCCGTTCATGACTGTTGCGGAGAATATTTGGATACGGCGTGAGCCGAAGAATGCGCTCGGGTTTGTCGATCACGGCAAGATGTACGACATGACTGCCGCGCTTTTTCAGCGGTTGAACATCAAGCTCGATCCGGAAAGTCAGGTGCGGGACCTTTCAGTCGCCAACCGGCAAATGGTGGAAATCGCCAAGGCAGTTTCATACGAATCCGATGTATTGATCATGGACGAGCCAACTTCTGCGCTGACAGAGCGGGAGGTTGAGCATCTCTTTGCGATTATACGTGATCTGCGTTCGCAAGGGATAGGTATTGTCTACATTACCCATAAAATGAATGAGCTTTTCGAGATTGCCGATGAGTTTTCGGTGTTTCGCGATGGTCGTTACATCGGGACGCACGCGTCTACCGACGTCACGCGTGATGACATCATCAAGATGATGGTGGGCCGCGAAATTACGCAGATGTTTCCGAAGGAAACTGTACCGATTGGCGATGTGGTTCTTTCCGTGAAAGACCTGTCGTTAAAGAGCGTTTTCCGCGATGTCTCTTTCGATGTGAGGGCAGGTGAAATTCTTGGTATTGCCGGTCTTGTCGGTTCAGGGCGTTCGAACGTAGCCGAGACGATCTTCGGGGTTACGCCAGCGACGACGGGAACAGTCGCTATCAACGGCAAAGAGGTAAAGGTCACTACGCCGAACCAGGCAATCAGTCTCGGCATGGCGTTTCTCACGGAAGACCGCAAGGACACAGGATGCCTGCTGATCCTTGATATTCTGGAAAATATGCAGATTGCGGTATTGCAGGACCGCTTCACAAAGTTTGGCTTTGTGCAGGAAAAACAGATCACTGATGCCTGTGAGAAGATGAGCCAGACCTTGCGGGTGAAGACACCCAACCTTGAGGAGAAAATCGAAAACCTCTCTGGTGGTAATCAACAGAAAGTATTGATTGGCAGGTGGCTTCTCACCAATCCGAAGATTCTCATTCTGGATGAGCCAACGCGCGGTATCGATGTGGGTGCGAAGGCGGAAATCCATCGCCTTGTAACGCAGCTGGCAAGACAGGGCGTCGCGGTCATCATGATTTCATCGGAAATGCCCGAAGTGTTGGGCATGAGTGACAGGGTAATGGTCATGCATGAGGGACGGGTAACAGGCTTTCTTGATAGAGCCGAAGCGACCCAAGTTAAAGTAATGGAGTTGGCGTCCAAATAGTCCGATCAAATTTCAGAATCCGACGACGCAATCTCGAATATTGGGAGGGAAACATAATGACGAGCGAACAAGCAACTGTAGCGGCTGCTTCCCGCCGAAGCCGACGCCTACCGCCTGAGGTCAACATTCTTCTGGTGCTGATCGGAATTGCGTTAGTATTCGAAATACTCGGCTGGATATTCGCTGGGCAAAGCTTCCTCATGAATACGCAGCGTCTGCGGATCATTATCCTGCAGGTCTCGGTTATCGGCATTATCGCTGTTGGTGTCACGCAGGTCATTATCACGGGCGGCGTTGATCTTTCTTCCGGTTCGGTCGTCGGTATGACAGCCATGATTGCGGCGAGTTTTGCGCAGTCGTCCACTTGGGCGCGACCGGTTTATCCCGGACTTACAGATTTGCCGTTCATTATTCCTATCGCAATTGGCCTTGGAATCGGGCTTTTGGCGGGTATCATCAATGGCTGGCTGATCGCCCAAACCAAAATCCCGCCCTTCATCGCAACACTGGGTATGATGGTCTCCGCTCGCGGTATAGCAAAGTGGTATACGAAGGGTTCGCCAATTTCCGGCCTTACGGATCAGTTCAATTTCATTGGCACCAGCATCTGGCCGGTCGTCGTATTCCTGCTGGTAGCGCTAATTTTTCATATTGCTTTGCGTTACACACGCTACGGCAAATTCACTTATGCCATCGGTGCCAATATGCAGGCGGCACGGGTCTCCGGTATCAATATTGAACGGCACCTTATCAAAGTTTATGCGGTTGCCGGGCTTCTGGCAGGGCTTGCCGGTATCGTCACTGCAGCGCGTGCTCAGACAGCGCAATCGGGCATGGGTGTGACCTATGAGCTTGATGCCATTGCTGCCGCCGTTATTGGCGGAACGTCTCTGACCGGCGGTATTGGCCGGATCACGGGGACGGTTATCGGCGCGATCATTCTCGGTGTCATGATTTCGGGTTTCACGTTCCTGCGGGTTGATGCCTATTATCAGGAAATCATCAAAGGCATCATTATCGTTGCAGCTGTTGTCATCGATGTGTATCGCCAGAAAAAGAGAAAAGTCTAAATCTGCAATGCCCGGGAATAATTCCGGGCTTCTTCCATGAGGTAATGAAATGACTGTACGTTTTGGTCTGCTCGGTGCGGGCCGCATCGGCAAGGTTCACGCCAAGGCCATAGGATCGAACCCGCAGGCAAAGCTTGTCGCTGTTGCCGATGCATTCGAACAGGCTGCCAAGGATTTGTCCGTTGCATATGGTTGCGAGATCAGGACAATCGAGGAGATCGAATCTGCCGGTGATATTGATGCGGTGATCATCTGTACACCGACTGACACTCATGCCGACCTTATCGAGCGTTTTGCACGCGCGGGTAAGGCAATCTTCTGCGAAAAGCCAATCGACCTTGATGTTAAACGCGTCGAGGAATGTCTGGCTGTCGTAAGGCAAACCAAAGCAACGCTGATGGTTGGCTTCAATCGTCGCTTTGATCCGCATTTTGCGGCAGTTCGCAAGGCGATCGACGATGGTGCGATTGGTGACGTGGAAATGGTCACGATTACGTCGCGCGATCCGGGTGCGCCGCCTGCCGAGTATATCACGCGTTCCGGCGGCATTTTTCGC
This sequence comes from Phyllobacterium sp. YR531, assembly GCF_000282595.1. Classification (GTDB taxonomy): domain Bacteria; phylum Pseudomonadota; class Alphaproteobacteria; order Rhizobiales; family Rhizobiaceae; genus Phyllobacterium. The sequence continues at coordinate 655,008 of NZ_AKIZ01000016.1, read as the reverse complement.
GATATGACCATTCATGATTTCGATATGGCGCGGTTCCTGCTGGGTGAAGAGCCCGTGGCAGTGACGGCCCATGCATCGGTACTCGTAGACAAGAAGATTGGCGAGCTTGGCGATTATGACAGTGTCAGCGTTATCCTTTCAACAGCGTCCGGCAAGCAGTGCGTCATTTCAAACTCCCGCCGTGCGACCTATGGTTATGACCAGCGCATAGAAGTGCATGGCTCCAAAGGTATGGTTGCAGCAGAAAACCAGCGCGCTGTTTCGATAGAGATCGCCAATGGCGACGGTTACACACGGCCGCCGCTGCATGACTTCTTCATGACGCGCTATACCGAAGCTTATGCAAATGAAATCTCTGCCTTTATCGAAGGTATTGCGACTGGAAAGAAAGCTGCTCCAAGCGGTGAAGATGGCTTGGTCGCATTGGCGCTTGCCGAAGCCGCTTTGCGGTCGGTGAAAGAAGGCAAGACGATCACGATCTGATTGTGTTCCCGTGGTGGGAGGTTCAACAAACCCACCACGGGCGATTAATGAATTACAGGAAGACATGCAAAGAAGATGAGGGCGCTTGTTAAAGAGCGCCCCGTAAAAGCAGTCAGAGTTACTGCTTTGTCAGCCATTCGTGTTCTGCGGCATTGTGGAATTTCCACGTGCGCTTGGGACCAGCCATGACGTTGAGATAATAAAGATCGTAGCCATGGCAGGCCGCGCAGGGATGATATCCCTTGGGAACCATAACCACATCGCCATCCTCGATGGCCATGGCTTCATCCAGCGAACGATCATCCGTATAAACACGCTGGAAACCAAAACCCTGCGGCGGGTTGAAGCGATGATAATAAGTCTCTTCCAGATAGGATTCAGCCGGAAGATTGTCCTGATCATGCTTGTGCGGCGGGTAACTTGATGTGTGTCCGCCAGGTGTGATGACCTCCACCACCAGCAGTGAATCCGCAGGCTCGTTTTCAGGAAGGATGTTCGTGACATAGCGGGTATTGGTACCCTTGCCACGTGTCTCCTGACCAAGGTCGTCTGGAGAAATAACGCGGACAGGCAAGCCGCCGTCAAGGCTAGGTGCCGAACAGACAGCGAGTTCCACATCGGTTTCCGCGGATATCCACCAGTCAGAACCTTGAGGCAGATAGACCGACCATGGCTTGCCTTCGAATGGTGACATGCGCTGGCCGAGAAGACCAAGCTCCTCGCCATTGGCGGTTACTTTGCCTTTGCCTGTTACAAAAACCAGACAGACCTCTTTGTCTTCGGTTTTCCCGCACAACGACTGACCTGCTTCCAACCGATGCAGGTCAAAGCCGACATAGCTCCACCCCGCACTTTCGGGCGTTACATTCGCCACGTGGCCGGTGCCGTCTATGGCTTTGATCAACAGTTTGGACATGGATCACTCCTTCTCGACGTTAATGTCCGTCGGCGGAACTGGTTCCGACGCGTCGTAAATGATGAAGAACTGCCAGACGCCATATCCTGCGAAACCCAGCGCGATAATGCCCCAGAATGGTGTTCCGGTGACGAATTCGAAAATTGCCCAAGCAACGCAAAATGCCACGACGGCAATCCTGCGCCACAATGGGCGGAAGAATGGATGGTTGTAATCTTTAGTCACGCAAGCCCTGCTTCCTTTATGAAGCGGCTGAGATTGCCGTATCCAAGCTTGGAATACGTTGCCGGATCGGCTTTCGTGGGGTCCTGCTCGGCTTCAACAACGACCCATCCGCTATAGCCCTTGAGTTCCTTGAGAACTCGAACATAGTCGATCATGCCGTCACCGGGAACCGTATAAACGCCAGCCAGAACACTATCAAGAAAAGACCAGTCTTCGCGGTTGGAAGCCCACATCACGTCTTCGCGAATATCTTTGCAGTGTACGTGACCGATACGCGCTTTGTAGTGACGTGCCAGACGCGCCGGGTCACCGCCGCCCCATGTAGCATGACCTGTATCAAGCAGAAGGTTCACCGCGTCGCCTGTGACTTCCATAAAGCGGTCGATTTCAGACTCTGCCTGAACAACGGTGCCCATATGATGATGATAAACCAGCTGCAAGCCATAGGTTTGCTTGATCGCTTCAGCAAAACGCGTGTAGCGCTCACCAAAGACATCCCATGCTGATTTCAACAGGACCGGCCGAGCTGAAAGCGGCAATTCCTTGTTAGAGTGAATGGCGTTGGAGGTTTCAGCTGCAATAAGAACAGTGCAGCCCATATCTTTCAGCAGTGTTGCATGGCCTTTTACGGCTTCGAGTTCAACATCGACATCGCGGACCAGCAATTCAGTCGAATACCAGCCGCTGACAAGACTATGACCATAGGCATCCAGTATAGGACGCAGTTTTTCAGCAGTGCGTGGAAATTTGTTGCCAAGCTCCATGCCGGTAAAACCAGCCGCCTTTGCCTGTTCAAGGCAGGTTTCCAGCGGAATATCGCCGCCGATTTCCAGCATGTCATCATTTGACCAGCCGATTGGGTTCGCCCCGATACGGATCATTCTTCAGTTCCTTTGCTTAGTATTTAAAAAGCTCAATCACCAACGTGCTGTAGCTTCAATTTTTGTTCATAATCTTTACGGGCAGCGTTGACCTGACTGCGCTCGCTGACTTCCGGCACCGCTACATCCCACCATGTTCCGCCTTCTTCTGTCGAGATTAACGGGTCTGTATCAATGACGATAACTGTCGTGCGGTCGTTGCCTTTTGCCCGTATGAGCGCGGTTTCCAGTTCGGCAATCGAGGCGACTTTCTCAGAAATCGCGCCAAGGCTGCGGGCATGAGCAGCAAAATCGATATCGGGAAGGATTTCGTGCTTCGAGTCTTTCAGCAGATTGTTGAAGTTGGCTCCGCCTGTGCCCATTTGCAGTCGGTTGATGCAGCCATAACCGCGATTATCGAGCAGCATGATCGTGATGCGTTGGCCAATCATGACCGAAGTGGCAATTTCCGAATTCAGCATGAGGTAAGAACCATCGCCAATCATGACAACGACTTCATCGTTCGGCTTGGCCATTTTTGCCCCGAGGCCGCCGGCGATCTCGTAGCCCATGCATGAGAAACCATATTCTGCATGATAGGAACCGGGAGCGCCTGCCTGCCACAATTTGTGCATTTCGCCCGGCAGTCCACCTGCTGCGTGGAGAACTGTAGCTTCTGCGCCGAAAGTACGTTGAACAGCACCGATCACCTGAGCATCAGAAGGCAGGGCAGCATTGGTTGGTCCGGTTACTTTTGCTGCGGCTAGTTGCCATTCGGCCTTGCCGGATTTCGCATTCTCGGTCCAACTTGCCGGCGCCTTATAGTCTTGCAGAGCAGCGGAAAGCTCCAGCAATCCTTCTTTCGCATCGGCAACCAATGGCAGTGCGCGATGTTTCGTGGCGTCGAAAGTTTGAACGTTGAGGCCAATGAAGGTCTTTGCAGAATTCTGGAACAGCGACCACGATCCCGTGGTGAAATCCTGCAAACGCGTACCGACTGCGATGATGACATCAGCTTCCTGTGCCAGTCGATTTGCAGCTGACGTGCCTGTGACGCCGACTGCCGCCATGTTGAGTGGATGATTATCCGGAAGAGAAGATTTTCCGCCCTGCGTTTCGCAAACGGGTATCCCAGCAGCTTCTACAAGGCCGGCCAGTTCTTTTGAGGCTTGCGAGAAGATCACGCCACCACCGGCAATAACCAAGGGTTTTTTGGCGGATTTCAATGCCGAGACGGCGGCAGCTAGTTCATTGCGGTCAGGACGAGTGCGCCGCTGTGACCAGATGCGTTTTTCGAAGAAGCTTTCAGGGTAATCATAGGCTTCCGCCTGCACATCCTGGCAGAGAGCGAGAGTGACCGGGCCGCATTCTGCAGGATCAGTCAGCACGGCCATGGTGCGCGCGAGGGCCGGGATGATCTGCTCGGGGCGTGTGATGCGGTCGAAATAACGTGAGACTGGCCGGAAGCAATCATTGGCAGATACGGTGCCATCACTGAAAGATTCTACCTGCTGTAGGACCGGGTCTGGCACCCGATTAGCGAAGACATCGCCGGGAAGCAGAAGAAGCGGCAAGCGGTTAACGTGGGCAAGAGCAGCGGCAGTCACCATATTGGTCGCGCCGGGCCCGACTGAGCTTGTGACCGCCATCATGCGCTGGCGAAAGCTCGCCTTTGCAAAGGCTATGGCCGCATGCGCCATGGCTTGTTCGTTGTGAGCGCGGTAAGTGGGAAGTTCTTCGCGGACTTGATATAGCGCTTCGCCGATACCTGCGACATTGCCGTGGCCGAATATCGCCCACACACCGGCAAAGATTGACACTTCCCTGCCGTCGATCACGGTCATCTGCGCTGTGAGAAAGCGTGTTAGCGCCTGCGCCATCGTCAGGCGTATAGTCTTGCTCATGTCAATCTCCTCCCGGAAGCGTTCTTTCGCAATTCTCGCGAAACTCCGGTTTCCATATTCATTGGAATGCTTTTGCTATGCCGCTTTTGCGTTACGGCTGGCAAGCCATGCCTTGGTCAATTTTTCGAAACGATCCGCCATCTCATTTATCGCGTCCTCGTCGGACAGCTTGCCGGAAAGCCAGCCTTCTGCTGCATCCATGAAGATTGTACGCCCGACAGCAAAACCTTTGACGACAGGCGCACTGGCAGTTGCTCCAAAAGCGGCCTCCAACTCATCGTGTGGTGCTTCAAGCCCAAGAAGAACCACACCGCGGCACCATGGATCATTCTTTTCGATGACCGTTTCGATGTTTTTCCAGGCAGTTGAAGAGGCTTGCGGTTCAAGCTTCCACCAGTCCGGCTTGATGCCGAGTGTATAAAGTTCTTCCAGCGCTCTCGGTATGGTGTTGTCGTCAAGCGACCCATGCTTGCCCGCAATGATCTCGATCAGCAATTCGCGCCCGACCTTGCGTGCAGCCTCAAACAGGGTGCGCAACTTCTGTTGCTGCTCCAGTTTCAGATCGGCAGGATCGTCGGGATGATAAAAGCACAGACATTTGATGCAATGATCGACGGGCCATTCTGCTAGCTGCGAGCCAATATCCTGAGAGAATTCGAACCGCAAAGGACGTGACCCCGGAAGCTCGACCGGGCGTCCAAGCCAATCGAAATTATGCCGGGCAAACTCAAACATCGCCTCGCGACCAAATTTTTCGTCAAGCAGCATGCCGTAGCCGCTACGGCCATCTGCGACTTTGGCAGCAGCCTTTACTGCCAGCTCCTTGAATTCGCCTACCTTCGAGATATCGACACCAAACTTGCCGACAAGTTCTTCAAGCTGAACGCGGTGATCAATGGCAAAAGTCATCATTGAAGGAATTTCGCGGCGACGCGTTGTCGCCCAATGGACATGATTGATGGCCTCATCCTTCCGCAAAGCGTACTGCTTGCTGCCATGATCAAGGAAAAACTGCAGCTCTGTGAAGGTCGGTATTTCCGGTGAGCAGAGCAAGCGCGAAACGGCAAATGCTCCGCATGCATTGGCCCAAGTCGCCGCAGTTGCAAGGGATTCACCACCAAGCCAACCGCGAAGCAATCCTGACATGAAAGCGTCACCTGCTCCCAGAACATTGAACACTTCAATTGGAAAGCCTTTGCCAACGATACCATCTTCCAGATCGTCGGAAATCGCTCCTTCATAAACGATACAGCCCATGGGGCCTCGCTTGAGAACGATTGTTCCCTTCGATAGCGCACGGATGGTCTTCAGCGCGCTCAGGAGATCATCTTCACCTGATGCAATGAGGACTTCTTCTTCTGTGCCAACTATGAGATCGCAATCGGCCAGCACGGTCTTGAGGTGGTTTGAAACAGCATCGGAAGCAATGTAACGGCTATCCCCGTCGCCATGACCCGCAAGGCCCCACAGATTTGGGCGATAATCGATATCAAACACCACTTTTCCGCCTGCCTCTTTCATCAGGCGGATGGCCTTGCGTTGCGCTGCATCAGGTTTCGGCTTGGAAAAATGCGTGCCAGTTACGACAATTGCGCGGGCGGAGCCAATGAATTCGGGATCGATATCGCTCTCTTCAAGCGCCATATCGGCACAGTCTTCGCGATAGAAAATCAGCGGAAAGCTTTTATCATTCTCCACGGAAAGAATGACCAATGCCGATAGGCGCTTAGGGTCGGTGATAACGCCCGTTGTGGCAACGCCTTCGCGCACCATCTGTTCGCGGATGAAGCGCCCCATCTGCTCATTGCCGACACGTGAAAGCAGAGCCGAACGCAGGCCAAGCCGTGCCGTACCAATGGCGATATTCGCCGGGCACCCACCGACGGATTTTGCAAATGAAGTGATGTCCTCAAGGCGCGAGCCGATTTGCTGGCCGTAAAGATCAACTGACGAACGTCCGATGGTAATGACATCAAGCGGCTTGCTTGCATCAGTTCTATCCATGTCGTCCTCCCGATATTCTGATCATATATCCCGAGCCGAAACGGCTGGTAATTTTCCTATATGAAATAATAATTCTATCGAATCGTCAATATGGAATGTATATTCTTTTTGATATTCCAGATGTTCAAACTTTTCGCCGACGCTCTGCCACGCTGACGGTAAGAGCCATTGCAAGTGCCATTGTGCCGGACAGGGAGCGGAAGCCGGAGAAATCGCCTTCGGCGGCTTCAAACCAGACTTTTGCCGATTGAGCGAGAGGCGAGAATGCGCTGTCGGTGATGGCAATAACTGGCACATTGCGTGCGGCAAGCGCAGCAGCATGCTCGATGGTCGCCGATGCATATGGAGAAAAGCTGATGGCAATTGCCGCATCTGCTGGGCCTGCGAATGAAAGGATTTCCGGATCGATGCCCGCAGTCGATTCAATCAATTGGTTGCGGATTCTCAATTTGCCGAAAGCGTAAGCCATATAGGCGGTAATAGGATAGGAGCGGCGGCGAGCCAAAAGATAGATGGTCTCGGCACCCGCCAGAATATCGACTGCACGATCCAGCACGTCATCTTCGACCTGACGTGAGATTGTTTCCACTGATTGGCTGGCTGCGCCAAGAAAACCATTGAGAATGGCTCGGTTTTTGGAGAGGCCTTCCGTGTCGCCATGCAGCGCGGAAAGCCGTTCTTCGTAGGACACTTGCCGCTCGCGCAGGCGTTCGCGAAATACCGATTGCAGGCTGGTGAATCCGTCGAAACCAAGGTGCTGGGCAAAACGAATAAGTGTGGAAGGTTGTACGCCAGCCGTGCTGGCAATGCTGGCCGCAGTGCCAAATGCAATTTCGTCCGGATTGCTTAGAGCATAGGCGGCAATCTGAGCCAAACGTTTGGGAAGAACATCGCGCCGTTCAAGAATGAGATTACGCAATGCGTCGAAGTCCCGCGGCAACTCCGCTCCATTGTCCATAATGCCCATCCGAATCGTTTCCCCAATGGCTGACATCATACAAAGCAAAATATTTATATCAAAGTGGATCAGTTATTCCATTTCTGTCTGTTATAGATTATTTCATTCAACATTCGCAAGCGCTGGAGAAAGTCGATGCTGGGTGTTGGACTGATTGGAACTGGTTTTATGGGCAAATGCCACGCTTTGGCGTGGAACTCCGTTCGTGCCGTTTTTGGCGACGGTCCAGACATATCCCTTGTGCATCTTGGCGAAGCCAATGAGCGGCTTGCCGTAGAGCGGGCGAGTGAATTTGGGTTTCGCCGCGCATCGGGTGATTGGCGTGAAGTCATCAACGATCCGCAGGTGGATGTGGTTTCCATCACCACGCCAAATCAGTTTCATCCGGAAATGGCCATCGAAGCCTTGAAGGCCGGCAAGCATGTCTGGTGCGAAAAGCCAATGGCGCCGGGTTTTAGCGAAGCGGAGGCCATGGCGGCAGCGGCAGCGCAATCGGGAAAGGTGGCAGCGCTAGGCTATAATTACACGCAAGGACCGGCGATCCGTCATATTCGCAAGCTGCTTGATGAGAAAATTATCGGTGAAATAAACCATCTGCGCATTGAGATGGATGAAGATTTCATGGCCGATCCCGATGCGCTGTTCTACTGGAAGCATGAAGCAACATCCGGCTACGGTGCGCTTGATGATTTCGCAGTGCACCCTTTGTCATTGCTGTTTGCGCTTTTCGGTCGTGTATCGCGTGTTATGTGCGATATGGCAAAGCCCTATGCGAGCCGCAAAACCGAAGACGGTTCGAGCCGCGCCGTCGAAACCTATGACAGCGCCAGCGTGCTGATGCATATGGAAAACGGCGTAGCGGGCACACTACAGGTTAACCGCTCCGCCTGGGGCCGGAAGGGCCGCATTGCATTGCAGATATTCGGTTCGAAAGGCTCGATCCTCTTCGATCAGGAACGGGCAAATGAGTTTCAGCTTTATGTTACATCAGACCGCCCGACGGAGCAGGGGTACCGGACGATCCTGACAGCGCCGCATCATGAACCTTATGGCCGCTTCATTCCTGCGCCAGGTCACGGTCTGGGCTTTAACGATCTCAAGATCATCGAATGCCACGAGTTGATCAAGCGTATTGAAGGCCAACCGGCACATCTGATCGAATTTGCGGACGGTTTGGAAATAGAACGGACAGTTCATGCGATGGCCCGTTCGTTCAAGGATCAACGCTGGGTAGATGTCAGATAGGCTTCTACCACCTGAGAAAGAAGCGCCCGGCCACAGCACCGATGAGGCCGGGTATCAATACTCCGAGCGTATACCAGATAGCGACAAAGGGCATCGCGCTTTCGGTGCAGTGGAAGGAATAGATCACTGAACCAATTGCTCCGGCAGCAATGCCAGCCGCAGCGCCCGCGGATGTCAGGCGCGTAGGTGCCAGCCCGCGCAAAACCCAAAATGCGGCAATAAGCAGGGGCATGGACAATAGGACGATGTTGAACGTGCAGACCGCAATCGATTTGCCGGTGAGCATTCCATAGTGATCTTGGGGCGGTGCCATGGCGAAGATGCCGGCTGCCAATATCCCGAATGCAAAGAGTGCTACTGCCATCAGAATCAAGTTGATGACGATGCTCCCCAGCGGATAGGCAATTCGCTTGACCGCCCACGCGCCGATAACGGCAAGAAGAAGTGTATAAGCCAGCTTTCCCCAAAACGGCATTGTGGCGGAGGCTTCCATAAGGTCGGGCCGCATGCCTAGCCACCAGACCATCAGGAGCCAGGACGCGGCAAAACCGAGACCGAGGCCAATAGCGACCCTTTTAGCTACGCTGCTGCGTGGTACGGGTTTCAAGTCACGTGCGAGACGCGCAATCAAGTCATCCGTTGCCATGTGCCCGTCCTTTCAGTTTTGCGGCGATCGCCTTGATGCCTCTGTGTATGCCCACTTTGACCGCTGATTCCGAAAGTCCGGTGCTTGTGGCAACTTCTGCTATGGACTGACCTTCGATTTTTGTGCGGTAGATCAACTCACGCGATTTTTCCGGTACTGACTGCAACAGGCTTTCCACATCCATCCGGTTAGCTGCCACATCAGAATAATCAACCGGGATCAAATCTTCAGCGTCATCCAGAGGTACCGTGATACGCAGCTTGTTGCGCCTGAAATGATCTATCAGCTTGTATCGCGCTATAGCGTGCAGCCAAGCGGTAAAAGGGCGGTCGATTTCATAGGTGGCCCGTTTTGCATGCAATGCCATCAACGTATCCTGCACAAGATCGTCGGCATCAGCTTTGTGGGATTCAGCCAGCCGCCGCAGAAAATAAACGCGAAGATGCTTTGCTACATCGTTCAGCAGAACGGCATAGCTGCGCGCATCACCTGCAAGACTTGCAAGCATCAATTCTTTCAGTCGCGTTTCGACAGAATGCACTCCGTTTCAATTCCTTATTCGCACGGGCTGCAGAAAAGTTACAGCATGGCGTGCAGGCGCTTGAAACGTCAATGGCGCAATGCAGAAACTTCCAGCAAACGATCACCAATCCGTGATCGCTGTAACCAATTTCTACCTCCACCCGTATTGCTTGATGTGACCAGCAAAAGCAGGCCACGTGAACCGAGGAGGTTGATATGGTTGTTCAACGTATGCGTACGGGATTGCGCAGCATCGTTCTTGTCGCAGCAGTTGCAGCGACGGGCATGGCGTCGGAACGTGCCCTTGCCGATGCAATTAAGCCTTTGACGGTTGTTGAATTGTTTACCAGCCAAGGCTGTTCGTCGTGCCCACCTGCCAATGCAAATCTTATCGAGCTGAGCAAGCGTCAGGATGTGCTGGCATTAAGTTATGGCGTTACCTATTGGGACCGGCTTGGCTGGAAGGATATTTTTGCCAGAAAAGAATTCACCGATCGGCAGGAGGTTTATGAGCAGCCATTGGGCCGGGACGGTCCGTTCACTCCGCAGATGGTCGTCAATGGTCGCGCCGATGTAGTTGGCAATAGATTATCAGAAGTCGATCAGCTTATTGCCGAGAAGGGTACGCTCGCCGGGCCGACGTTGGAGCTGGGCAAAGGAATATTAACGATCGGGGCGGGGGCAGCACCGAAAGGTAAAGCGGATATATGGCTCGTCACTTATGATGAGCACGTGGTCAATGTTCCCGTGAAGCGTGGTGAGAACAGTGGTGAGACACTACCCCACAAGAACGTCGTCCATGGTCTGACGAAACTCGGCACATGGACCGGCACCGCCGAGACGGTGCAACTGCCTCCCGTGAAGGCCGGGTTACGCAACGCAATTCTGATTCAGGAGCCGGACGGTGGTCCAATCGTCGCTGCGGCAAACCAATAACCAGTTCAAGAATTCCTGGCGATACCCGGGATGAACGGATGTCAGATCATCCGAAACTTAGAGGCACGTTTCAACGTGTCTGCATTAACCCAAGGAGAATGATTATGAACGTTTTTACTCGCAGTATTGCGCTCGTTACTATTGTAGCGGCAACAGCTCTTGCAGGGGTTAGTCTCGCAAATGCAGAGGATGCGATGAAGACTGAGCCGGTCAAGAAACATGACGCGATGAAGCCAGATGCAATGAAGGCTGATCCGATGAAAGGCGACGCAATGAAAACAGACGCCATGAAATCTGATCCCATGAAGCCGTATGCAATGAAAAAAAATGCCATGAAGCCGGATGCTATGAAGAAAGACGCGATGAAGGGCGACGCCATGAAGCCCATGAAGAAAAAGCCGGATGCAATGGCTCCAGCCGCAAACTAATATAGGCTGTGCTGGTTTGTTGCCGCCGCGATGATACCTCTCCCCATCCGGGGAGAGAAAAGAATATCAGATAACAGGCCTCTGGAGGCTCAAATGACAAGCGTTACCAATAGTACCGGGTTGAGCCAGAAACCCAAGAAGGCCGTTTTCTATCGGCATTCTTGGGCGGTGCGCATCACCCATTGGTTGAATGTTTTGTGCCTGAGCTTCCTGCTAATGAGCGGTTTGCAAATATTCAATGCTCACCCGCATCTCTACTGGGGGCAGTATGGTGCCGATGCTTTGCCTGATCCCGCCTTTTTATCCATTGAAGCCTATGCAGATGGAGACAGCATGAAAGGTGTTACCTCGGTTGGACAATTGCAATTCACCACCACCGGCGTGTTGGGCGCATCCAAGGTAGATGGCGAACTCACGCCGCGGGCTTTTCCTTCCTGGCTGACAATACCGAGCTATCAGGATCTGGCCACGGGGCGGCGCTGGCACTTTTTCTTTGCCTGGTTTTTTGTCATCAATGGATTTGTCTACATGCTTTACGGGCTGGTTTCCCGGCACTTCCGACGTGATCTTTTACCCACGAGAGCCGAGCTGACGTCGAAGCACCTTGCGGGTGAAATTGCGGACCATGCACGGTTGCGCTTTCCCAAGGGCGAAAAGGCCCGCAACTACAATTCCTTGCAGAAGCTCGCCTATATAGGTGTTGGCTTTATCCTGCTCCCCTTGATGGTGCTGACAGGATTAACGATGTCACCGGGCTTCAATGCCATTTTCCCTTGGCTGCTCGATGTCTTCGGGGGGCGGCAATCGGCCCGGACAATTCACTTCATAACAGCTTCGCTGGTCGTAGTTTTTGTGATCGTTCATGTTGTCATGGTTTTAATCTCAGGTGTCTGGAACAACATGCGTTCAATGATAACCGGATACTACGTTTTGAAGCCCGAAGCGGAGAAGGAGATCGCCAAATGAGTGTCGATCTAACACGCCGGCGTTTCCTGATTGGTTCGGGTGTTGCTGCTACTGGAATTCTCACCGGCTGCGATGCTCTGGTTCAGAGTCCCAGCGTCAACGCAGTTCTGGAAAAAGGCGAGTGGCTTTCAATGAAAGCGCAACGCCTTCTTCTGGGCGGGCAGCAATTGGCCCGCGAATATACGGAGGCCGATTTGTCTCCAGTGTTCAAAGCCAATGGAACGCAACTACCGGAGACCGATATTTATAAACGTCTGATCGATACCAATTTCACTGACTGGCGTCTTGAGGTTGGCGGCATGGTCAAAACGCCAAAGAGCTTTTCCATGGCCGAATTGAAAGCCATGCCCTCGCGTACCCAGATCACCCGACATGATTGTGTGGAAGGTTGGAGCGCTATCGGTAAATGGACGGGCGTACCCCTTGGACTGGTACTTGAACAGGTTGGCCTTGCACCCGGCGCGCGTTACGCAGTGTTTCATTGCGCAGACGATTATGAGCAATCGCTTGATGGCAGTGGTCTTTACTATGAAAGCATTGATCTAGTGGATGCGTGGCATCCGCAGACGATCCTTTCCTACGGCATGAATGGTAAGGATCTGGAGATTGCCCACGGTGCACCGCTGCGACTGCGGGTCGAGCGTCAGTTGGGCTACAAGCATGCAAAATATCTGATGCGGATCGAGCTTGTTGACAGCTTCCGGAATATTGGTTCAGGCAAGGGCGGCTTTTGGGAAGATCGGGGATATGAATGGTATGCCGGTATCTGAGCCGAGTGATAAGCGGAAAAAGCTCATCCCTGTCTTTGCCATATGAGGTTCATCTGACATAAGAAGCGGGACAATGAGCAAGAGAGAGATTTTTCGTGTCCGCAGCCTCCGCTTTCGATAAAAATTATGCCGCCTTCCTGTTCGATATGGACGGTACCATTCTCAATTCTACCGTGGCGGCAGAGCGCGTATGGAGCAAATGGGCCGAAGCCCAAGGGCTCGATGTGGCAGCATTCATGCCCACCATGCATGGTGTCAGGGCAGTTGACACGATCCGCCGCCTTGGATTGCCGGGCGTTGATCCCGAAGTGGAAGCAGCTAAAATCACGGAAGATGAAATAAAGGATGTCGAAGGTGTGATGGCTCTCCCGGGAGCTGCGGCGTTTCTGGAAAGCCTACCACCGGAAAAATGGGCGATCGTTACCTCATCGCCGCTTGAACTGGCAAAGCGCCGATTAGCGGCAGCGGGCATTCCCGTGCCGCGCACACTTGTTACCGCCGAAGATGTCAAAATCGGCAAGCCAAATCCTGATTGCTACCTGCTTGGAGCGCGAAAGCTTGGGGTAGATGCTACGGATTGCCTTGTTTTTGAAGATGCCACTGCCGGTATCCTTGCCGGAGACGCCGCCAAAGCCGATGTCATGGTGATTACGGCGACGCATAAACACCCGGTTGAGACGAGCCACGCGACCATTCCCAACTATGAGAAGGTAGCGCTGCGAATCGATCAGGATGGGCGACTCGCCATAGCGAAAACGGCTTGAAGAAAGAAAACTAATCCGCGCTGCAATTATTCGACGCTGTTTCCTTTTAATCCCCGCAATCTTTTCCCATATGTGTCACGAAACGTCCCGTGACGCATATTGAGGAGATTTGCATGCCGCTCGTACTATTCAGGCTCAGTTGGGCTACCCTTAGCAGGATTGCCGCGATACTTGTTATCGGACTGGCTGTAACCTTCAGCGCAGTCTATGAGGCTGATGCGCGCCGAGGCGGCGGCGGATTTGGCAGTCGCGGCACACGCACGTTCCAGGCTCCTGCGCCAACGCGCACTGCGCCGACCAATGCGGCACCTATTGAACGTACTATGACGCCACGCCAACAAGCGCAGCCGGGTGCAGCACAGACGCAAGCTGCTCAACAGCAGCGGTCCGGCGGTTTGTTCGGTGGCATGGGACGCTCGCTCATCGGCGGTCTTCTGGTCGGCGGTCTTATCGGCGCATTTCTTGGCACCGGATTTGGCGGAATGGCAGGGCTATTCGGAATGTTGATCCAGATTGCACTGATCGCCGGTGTGGTCATGCTTGCTTTGCGCTTCTTCCGTTCGCGCCAAACATCTTCGATGGCTCCAGCAGGGGCTGCCGGTCAGGCTTTCGGCCGCAATGCCTTTAACGATCAGCCTGCTTCGTCATCTGCGATGCGTGTTCCAACGATCGGTTCGGGATCAAAGCAGACGAACACTGCAAGTGCAGGATTTGGTTCTGGTGCAGCAGCAAGCGGTGTTTCTGCAGGCTACGCTATACAACAGCCGGGCAAGACAGTTCCTGAAGACGAAATCGGTCTGACGCAAAACGACTTGGACCGCTTTGAAGCATTGCTGACCGAAGTCCAGACAGCTTACGGTAAGGAAGACTACGGCACCCTGCGCAAAATTACGACGCCGGAAGCCATGTCCTACTTAGCTGAAGAGCTGGGCCAGAACGCTACCGATGGTTTGCGCAACAGCGTTTCCGATGTGAAACTGCTCCAGAGTGATATTGCCGAGGCATGGGCTGAAGGCAATATGGATTACGCTACGGCGGCTTTGCGCTATTCAAGCATTGATGCCATGCTTGACCGGACGACCGGCCGAGTGGTCAATGGTGATGAAGGTGAGCCGAGTCAGACGACCGAAATCTGGACGTTCGTACGTGAAGACGGCAAAGAGTGGAAGCTTGCCGCCATTCAGGATGCCGCCTGATCAAATTTTAATTAAAGGCGGCGCGGTTCCATAACGAATGGAGCCGCGCCGTTATTTTTAGTGATAGAACTTTAGTTCTGCTTCCCCGTTGGTATTTCCGAATGGGGAGTTTCATAAATGGATTTGCATTTTTTCAGGCTTGAGCCAGCCGAGGATTTCATTCTTCACAGCCATTGGAAAGCATCAAGAATATGCGAGACTTGCTGGGTGCGTGCCGCCAACGAGCGAGAAGCTCGCATGATTGCGTCAATAAGATTGACCGGCCCGATTAAATCCAAGCAGGGATATGCTGACGAGCCATGGTTGAGCACACTTCTTGTCAGATGCTTGAATGACGTGCCGCCATTGGCATTCGATAATCGCAGTCTTATTACCCAAAGTGGGGCAACATTTCTTTAGCCTTTTTGCAAAGCGAGATGGGTGCCAAGACCTACAAGGATGGCGCCGCCAGCGCGTTGCATAAGCTTCTGCGCGCGGTTTGAGCGTTGCAGCCGATTGAGCACGGCACCGGCCAGGAAAACACACAAAAGATCAGCGGACGAAAACATCATGTTCACTATTGTTCCAAGAAGAACAAATTGTACCCAGACAGGGAAGGCGGCAGCTGGATCAATGAACTGGGGCAGGAATGCCAGAAAGAAAATTGCAGTTTTCGGGTTCAGTACTTCGACTGTGATGCTTTCAAAAAATGCACGTTTGCCGGACTTCTGTTCGAGGCCGACTGAGTTCATCTCGCCTTGCGTCTTGGCGCGAAAGAGCGAAATTCCAAGCCAGATCAGGTAAACTGCGCCAGCAAATTTGACCATCATATAAAGCATTGGCACAGCGTGAAACAGAACCGACAGACCAGCTGCAGCAGCAATCACGTGTACATATCCGCCAAGGTGAATGCCAAGCGAGGCCATCAGACCTGACCAGCGACCGCGGGCTATCGTTTGTGCAGCAGCATAAAGCATTGCCGGTCCGGGTATGAATGCAAAGATTGCCGTCGTTGCAAGAAAAGCTATGAAAATCTCAAGCGATGGCATCGTGTGCTCCGAAAACTAACTGCGCAGATCCATCATGAATCCGCGATCAATCAAATCCTGACTGTCCTTGTACTGGGCGGAGCCGTGATAGGCGAGAGAAAAGCTGCCCGAAAACTCGGATGAATTCAGTATAGCACTGTAGTGCGCGCCACCATGCTCGGTTTCGCCGTAGTCTTCAATGGTTTTGCGAAACTCATCTACCGAGTGCGCGGAGAAGCGGTAGTGCAGCAAAACAGACGTCACTGGCACAAAATTACGGATGACAGGGCCGAGCCCGTGAATGCTTCCACGGCGGTAGTCCGTCGCCTTATCAGCATTGAACAGCGGGAACTTCACTTGGCGCATATCGCGGTCGAACAGTCGCTTTCGTGGCCCGCCGCGAACCGCCGTTCCATAACGCTCATGTTTGATCGTATAGCTGTCACCGTCAAAATGCGACGAGACTGAAAAAGGAGAATTCTTGCCGTCATCGTGAAACTGAACAGCATCCAGCGCGCCTGGAGGATAGGTGTCGAGCATCATCGCGAGGCATCGATTGTAACCCTTGGATTCCAGGTCGCCGATAAAGTCATTTATGCTGCGTGTCTCCGATCCTGGAAAGACCAGAAACTCATCAGCATCAACCGATACGTACCAATGGTCATGGCCGTACATCCCAAGCAACGCATCACGCCAATGGGCACCAAGAGCGGTGGTGAGATATGTCTTGTCAGATACATAAAGATCGACGTCCTTTGCGGCTGCAAGTACTTCCAATGTGCCATCATCGGACCGGTCGTCAACGATTATGAATCGTGTGACGCCGAGGTCGCGATAATGCCTGAGAAAGGCTCTGATGTAGTTATTGGCGTTCCTGACGATGCAGATCAGCGGAAGATCATTTTGGGCCAGAGGTGTAAAGACACCAGAATATTGCCGAAGTTTCGAATCCGGTCGTTCACCAAGATTCATCAAGGTTGTAGTCATGTGACGGAAATGGGTTTTGAGCGCCCGAAACAGGGATACCTGTTTAAGCTTTTGCCAGACGGCGGTATCCTTGACAGGATATTTCGTGGGGCTCATGCGCTTTCTGTCTCCGGATTAATCACTGACTAGTTTGGCAGTATGCGCACTTTATAGCGTCCAACCTTGGGGGATGTTCCCATGATCTTGAGTTCGCTATTCTCAAATTTGATTATCGAGGAAGTCATACGGAATTCCGTATGAACAAAGACCGGATTAAGCTGACCTGCTTCACCGAAACGAATTGCCGAGACATCATCGTCGCGAAAGCTGATGTGGACACGCGTTTGTTCATCAACATTCCTGTCGCTGCGGAATGAGACCAATGCATCAAAACGGCAACGCTGTCCGCGATCGATATTGATGCCCGATTCTTCAACGAAGTTTGTCAATGCTTCCCAGTTTGCATCTTCGTCGATCGGTTCTTGTTCGGTGGGTTCCATAAAGGACCTTCATGCATTCAGTGAATATGGCGCGGCTTATACACCAAAATGACGCCCGCCGCGTTACAACTAAAATTTCAATCGTTAAAGGCTTCGACAACGATCCGCTGACCAAGCATGAATGCATCTGCAACATGCCGTAGTGGTGCTATATCGACGTCTGACCGCTTTTCGTGCACGAGACTGGCAAACCGGCTATAGAGCGCTGCGTACTCCGACTCTTTCGGCACTGGCACAGGTTTCCCTGCAATCAGAAGCTTGGAACCGCCATCTACCAATACCATCTGTCCACCGGTTGTTTCTGCAACAATATCCCATGTCTGTTTGCCCGTCTGACGCCAGTCGAATTCCGCATGAACTGGAGTTCCGGTCGCGCTGGTCATTTTAAGATCCGCTGCAATCGGCGCCTGCCGATTTTCCGGAAACTCGAGCGCAGCGCTTCTGATGAATACGGGCGTTGGCATGATATGAGTTAGTATCGACAACGCATTGATGCCTGGATCAAACACGCCGAGGCCACCCGCCTGCCAGATCCAATTCTGATTGGGGTGCCAATGACGCACGTCCTCTTTCCAAACAATGTGGACACTCTTCAAGGTGGCAGATGCGAGAAAAGATTTGGCGGCTTCAACAGCTGCGGCATAACGGGAATGCCAACTGGCAAAAAGCGAAACGCCTCTTTCGGTCGCCAATTGGGCAAGGCTTGCCACCTCGCTCAGTGTGGCACCCGGAGGTTTTTCCAAAAAGACGTGTTTGCCCGCGATGAGGGCTTCATAGGCAGCGTCGTAGCGAAATTGCGGTGGCATACAAAGCGACACCGCATCAATGTCGGGAATGGCCTCAAACATGGCCTTCATCGTCGTGAAATTGGGAATGCCGTCCACCGTGCCATTCCGGCTTGCCGCTGCCACAAGCTTGAAATCCTGATTGCCTTCGATTGAAGGCAGGTGCTGGTCGCGAGCAATCTTGCCAACGCCGACGATTGCCAGTTTGATTGGGGGCATATAGCGACGTCCTCTGTTTTTCACCATCGCATCGGCGACAGCATGCACCTGTTTGCAGCAGAGGTAATGTGGAATTTGTGCAGCGGCAAGTGGGGGCAGCGATAAAGCAATGGCTGGTTCGAGAGCTGCACAGATTAGTTCAATCTTGCGCTCTGGTGAAAATTGGAGTCCTCTCCAGTCCTGTCTTGAATCAGTCGCGCAGGAAACAGAATGTCCTTCCAGAAAATTGATGATCTTGGCCGCAAGCTTGAAGCTCTTGAGCACGCGCTGGCAATCCTTGGAGCCGACGAGGCAACCCATATGGCGGTTGGAGGCGGGGAGAAACGTGCCGAGGCAATGTCGGCGCTTGCCGGGATGTATCATCGGCAAGCGACAGCGCCTGAAATCGCTGATTGGATTGCTGATGCAGAGACGCAAAGTCTCACAGAGGATCAACAGGCTGCAGTGCGTGAATTTAGGCGGCATTACACAAATTTGACTTGCCTGCCTGTTGAATTCGTTGAGCGTCAGACCAATGCGCGCATGCGCTCTGAGCAGTTATGGAGAGATCTGCGCGCCAAGAACGACTGGGCAGGTTTCCTGCCAGCGCTGGATGGCGTTATTGCACTGGCACGAGAAGAAGCAGCTCTCCGAGCGGATGTTCTGAAGCTCTCACCCTATGACGCGATGATTGAGCAACATGATCCGGGTACAAGAACTGCCAGTGTTGGCCCGGTTTTTTCCGAGTTGAAAAATTTTCTCAAGGGGTTCGTTCCAGAGGCCTTGGCAGTACAGGAGGAGAGGACAGCCAAGCGCCCGCTGAAAGCCTTGTCCGGCATCTATCCGATCGAAAAACAGCGTGAACTTGGGTTGGCAATGATGGCCGCGACTGGCTTTGACTTGTCGCATGGAAGCTTGTCCGTTTCGCATCACCCATTTTGTGGGGGAGTACCAAGTGACGTGCGTATCACCACACGTTACAACACGACCGAATTTCTCTCGGCGCTCATGGGGGTATTACACGAAACGGGGCACGCGCTTTATGAGCAAAATCTGCCGAAGGCGTGGTCACATTGGCCACTCGGTAAAGCGCGCGGAATGGCCATGCACGAAAGCCAAAGTCTTTTTGTCGAAAAGCAACTGGGCCGCAATCCCGCATTCTGGCAATGGGCATTGCCTGTTGTTGCCAAGCACCTCGATGAGACATGGTCACTGGATGATATTCTGCCGCATGTACATCATGTCGGCCGCGGTCTGATCCGCGTTGATGCAGATGAAGTAACATATCCGTTGCACGTCATTCTGCGTTACGAACTCGAAGAAGACATCATTACGGGCAAACTGGAGACCGCTGATATTCCGGAGGCGTGGGATGCGAAAATGCGTGAATATCTTGGGCTTTCGACGATTGACATTCCGGGCGATGGGCCGATGCAGGATGTTCACTGGCCAGCAGGCGCTTTTGGCTATTTCCCGTCCTATACACTCGGCGCAATGATGGCAGCCCAGCAATGGGCGGCGCTGACGAGAGACTATCCTGAGGCTGATAGCGATCTTTCTGCAGGCAATTTTACGAAGATCAATGATTGGCGCCGTGATCATATCTGGTCGGAGGCTTCACGGTGGTCAACGCCTGAATTGCTTGAGCGCGCCACAGGCGAAAAGCTGGAAGCCAGTCACTTTATCACGCATCTGCGACGCAGGTATGGAGCTTCTTGAGTTAGAGCGAAACGGACAGCGATTTCAAACGCCGGGCGACCTCTTTCTTGCGGTCAGGGTGTATAGCCAGAATATTGGCAACACGGCCGGATGGAAAAGCGGCATCGATTGCCTGTTTGTCCGGCAATCGCTTGATCGACCCATCCAGCACTTCCCAGATCTGATAATTCCAGTTCAGTAGCCGATCAAACAGGAAGCCCGGAGTCGTTCTTGACAGGACAGCAAGGACATCGCGGTTTATCTCGATAAGCATGGTAGGATTGGAGGTCGGAATAGTGTTTTTTGCGCCTTCAAGAAACAGGCCTTCCGCCCCTTCAATATCTACTTTGATCGAGTCGATTTGTTGTTCTTTCAGGACAGCATCCAGAGTTTCCACTTTGGTGCTTCGCTCGGATTTTGTATTGGCTGATCCGGCAACGAGACTGGTTGCGCCGGCATTGACCGTATGTTCAGCTGCGTTAAGCTCCATCGTTCCGGGCTTATCCGCGAGCGCCAGTTTGTGCACCTTGATGGTTCTGGAGAGGTTGTTCCTGGCGATTGATTTGCTGAAGAGATTCCACAAATGCGGTAGTGGTTCGAAGGAAATTACCTTGCCGGTAAATCCGGGCTTTGTGGCAACAGAAAGCGAATAATAGCCAACATTTCCGCCGACATCGATGAACGTACCGTCGTCAGGGGTTACAGCCTTCATGATGTCGATATCAAACTTCTCATATCCGCCGCTGAAAATGCCAAACGTCATATGGTACTGACGCAGGTCCAGATATATTTTGAAATTGTTCTGCGTTTCGAACAGCAGCTCAACGCTTTTCTGCACAAAATTGTTGAAGGTGATTTCAGCATGACGCTGATGAAATTCGGGGGAAGCGAAGAACTTCCTCCGATGTTGTTCAAGCGGTATCTCACATAGAGCAGCCAGATTATCGGAGATTATCCGCTTCTCCTCAATGTTCGCTTCGCGACCGAGGATAAATTTGTAACAATTCAGAATATCCTCAAGATCAGTCATTCAAGCTCGCCGCGCTATGAAATAATAAGCATGGATTCCTGTCGTCGAACGGTCGTGCAACAGATGCACGTCGGTCATCTGGTTTTTGTGGAAGAGCGCCATCACCGTATTTGCGTCATAGTCATACATCTGGATATCGGGGTGATCGTAATTGTCTCTATCGATGAATACAGTCTCGTTCTTGTAATAATCATTGCGGAAATACATCATCCGGTCGTTGTAATATTCGGTGCGGTTGGCTGTTTTGAACAATGGAATATGCAGGGAAGCGACGCCTCCACTCTTCACACATTGAAGCAGGTCATTGATGATGAAATAGCCGCGGCGCGGCTCGATGTGCTGCAGAACGATATAGCTATTCAGCCAATCGACCTTGACACCTTCCTTGATAAGAACCTCAGCAGATTCAACGCATCTCACATTCTTGAGTTTGCGGCTTGCGCAATTTTTGAGAGCAATATTCCGCATCGTTTCCGAAATATCGATGCCGATGGCATTTTTTGCCTGCTCTGCCAGCGGGATCAGCAAGCGCCCGACACCGCAACCAAAATCAATGATCGATTCAGTTGGGACCTTGAATTCGGGGATCAGACTTTTGACGAGAGTTGTCAGATTGGCGATGTCAGCGCGGCCGGTCGCGAAAAATTCGTTTGTATGTTTTTTCGTCAGTTTCTTGGATTTGAACTGATCTTCCGTAAGCACTGCCCAATAGGCATTGTCCTGTGCCAGTTTTTCCCAGTCTTCATTTGTATCGCGCATGGAGTGCCCCTCGATCCATTCAACTTATTTCAGACAAAGCAAAGAATTGTGCTCCAGCCTATGAAGACAAAAGAAATATTCTTTAGATTTCCCATCAGCATATTGCGAATTACTTACCGATCAGTGTTGAGCTTCTGCTAAAGTCGATTTTACCAAGTCGTGACGATTGGTATAATGAACATCCGGAAGAAATGGGTCCGGTGCCAACTTGGAGTAGATATGAAAGCTCTGCTCGATGAATTGACCAAGCGTAATTTGCTTATACTCCTGAGGCACTTTGAACATGTACGAGCCCCGGACACCAAACAGTTCTGCTATTTCCGGATAGACAGGATAGCAGGCACCGGCAGTCATGACATCTGATGGCACCAGATCGGTGTCGTTCGGCTCGATGCCGCACTTTTCCAGATATAATTGGGCAATGTCATGTATAGGGCGTGCTTTTGAATGGTTGATGCCATACATGAAGCAATCGCCGCGTGACCAGGTTCTGAATTTACTCGAAATATCAAGGCCTTGATCTGCAAAGGTTTTCAGAAGCTGGTCGCGCTCCATGTCCCATCGTGAAAAGTAGCCGCATCGCTCAAACACATCCCTGCGGAAAAAACTTTGTGTTGTTTGAACATCATATCCAGCCTGATATGCGGCAAGAACAATCATTGAGTGGAATGGCCCCAGAGGACTGTCCAGCATAGCCCCGCGCGCGACGACCGTGCATAGGTCAGGATGGTAGGCATCGAACTTGATGGATGGTATCTTGCTTAAATTCTCCAAGGCCGAAAAATCATAGGCAAGGCCATTGATATCCGGATGAATGATTACCTTGGTATATTCAGTCAGCGTCTGTTTGTATTCATCCAGTTTACTGCGAAATGCCCAATAATCAGCATGGTCAATTTTAACGCCGTTCGTCAGCAGGCGAAGCGAATTTGCAAGCCCGAACGTATTGCAGTTGGAAACCAGTAGCCAATTTTCCATGTCAGGTTCTCTTGCTCCAGATCACGGGCGCATCATTTCAATCTCACGCTCGTCGCAGATGACGCCGCGTTGCGGCGGTTCTGGAGGAAGCGGCAAAGTCGTTGCTGCCATCTCCTCATTTACCGGCCTGGAGACATAGTTTTTGACAAAGCAGCGCATGGCATGGGCCACACCGATTGAATTTACCTCCCGATAATCATCCTCGTAATACAGCCCGCCTGCATAGCTGCCGGTTATGATCTCGTAGGATGGAAAATAATCGACCCAATCAAAGCGAGCCAGCATTTGCTCGGCCACAACCCGCAGGACGGATTTGCTGTAAGTGGTCGAGACGAGAACACTACGGTCCTCATAGGTAGCGACCAGAGGCACGGGAGAAACCGTGAGTAAAACCTTGACGCGAGGATTGACTGCTTTCAGCTTCTCCAGGAACAGCGTCATGTCCTTATCAACGTCAGAAACATTGAAGTTGATGAATTCATATTTTTCGGGGTCGTAAGAACCGGCGCTGACACCGGGCGCCAATGGAAACACAGAGCCATCTGACTTTGATCGCCACGCTTCCGTGAGGCCAAGAGTGAAGACGAAAATATCGGCGTCGAGAAATACGGACTTGACGGCAGCGAGATGCTCGCGTCTTGCCTCTCGAACAGCGTCTTCCGATTCATGGCCATCCGGTTCAATCAATGGCCGGAATGGGTCTACAAACTTCTCATCCTTCCTGCGCCAGGCTGTTTCCAGCGGAATTCTGCCCTCGAAAACTTCTTCAAAAAGCTGCAAAAGCTGGCGGGCAGTATAGAGATTGCCGTAACGGGCGGAGAACACACCAAAATTGCGACGGGTTCGCTCTTGAGTGGCCAGTTCCTTGCCGGATTCTGTTATCAGATAGTGAAATCCAATCCGCTGCATCTGGCGGGAGATATGCTGGGCAAAGCAGCTGCCTGCCGTTGCGATTTTCATTTCACTATCGATCTTGTATCGAGGGTTTTCGACCGGATCAAACAGATGCGTTTCCACGCGGGCAACCGAACGCCGCCACAGTTGATAATCCTTTATTCCAACGTAGGGGTTGGTCATTGGTCCACCTCCGCTATGACATCTTTGACGCGGTTATATCGATCAGCAAAAAAGTACTCGGCGGCGACTTCACCCGGTGCCCATTGGGAATAGACTTCGAAACTTTTTTGCGTGAATTGTTCCAGCGACATCAATCTATACTCGCCCAAAACCTTGAACATACGTGAACCGCGAAACCCGAATGTTTCTGCAATTTCGGGGTAGACGGGAAGGCATATGCCATCGATCAAAGTGTCATGGGGTATCAGATCGGATTTGTTTGTCTCCATACCGATCGATTCAAGAAAGACTCTTGCAACATCGTGAATTGGCCGGGCCTTTGGATGGCCCAGGCCATACATGAAAGACTCGCCGCGAGACCAGGCCCTGAAAGGTGCAGATATGTCCAGATTGAAGAATGAAAATGTATTCATAAGCCGGTCGCGCTCCGACTCCCAGCGCGAAAGAAATCCACATTGCTCGAATATTTCACGCCGGAACAGTCGCTGGGTCTTTTCGACACTATAGCCCGCTTCAAACGCGGCAAAAACAAGCATGGAGTGATAACCAGCCGTAGGCCCATAGATACGTTGCCCATCAGCGAAAAGGTAACAGAGATCCGGATGGTAGGCATCGAAATCAATGCCGGGAATTCTGCTGACATTTTTCAAAAGGGAGAAGTCATATTCCACGAATTGAATGGCAGGATTAATAATCACCCTGTCATAACCCGGCATGGTTTCTTTGTATGTCTCCAGATTTTTCATGAGCTCGAAGACGTCGAAACAGTCCAAGCTGAAATCGTTACTGAGGAGCTTTAAGGAGTTTGCCAGCCCATATGTATTGCAGTTTGAAATCAGCAACCATTTTTCCAAGGAACACTCTCTTCAAAGTGACTGTTACAAAAACCGCCATCGCAGACAGCTGCAGAGTTGTTGCGTTGCGTCTGAAACTCATGGGAGAATCTCATAAGCACATGTAAATTATCATCAATTTACCGTCGCTGATGGTAGATAAGCCTTCTGAAGACCTACAAATCTATACAGATTGCGCCTTGACAAATCACTATGCGACAATTGCACATTATCATTTGATGACGTGGTAAACGCTTGACGCTGTGGTTAACGTGCAAGAGATCAGCCAATATCGAATTGGTCGAGAGCAAAAAGGCTATCGACTGACACCGATCAGGCGAAACAAAGGACTTTGTGTTCACCTATTTCGGCATGCCGCCATTTGGGCGTATTTATTTCCAGAACCAGATCGCGTTGAAGTAGTTTTCTCAACTGCATCATCATCTGTGGATGTTCCGAATAGGTCGTGAGGAACAGCTTGTTTTGAAATATCAGGAAGGGCGCGAGACGGCGGTTGGTTATGCGCATATATTCGAAGAAACCTTCCGAGACACTTGGCCAATGAGGCCCAAGAAAGTCGTCCAGGAGGATAACACCGCCAGGAACGAGCAGTTCCTGAGCCAAAGCCATATCGTTAATGACGTGCTTCACCGTATGGCCACCATCCACCGAAAATAATCTGGCACCGGTGGTTTCGAGACGCTGCCGGATATTTGCGGGGGTAAACGACATACTGTCTGCGGATACAGCGACGATCTGGTGTTTCAAATGCGGAAAGTAATCTTCAATATGCTGGCTGAAGGTTGACAATGATCCTTTGCCGCTGTGATCCAGATTTTTTTCCTGATCGTCAAAGAGATCGATAGCAATACATTTTTCGTGGGACCGGGAAGCTGCTGCCATCAGGAAGAAAAGTTTACCGTGATGAACACCTATTTCGACGATGTCACCGAGAACGTTGTTTTCAAGATGTATCTCGCGGATGAGCTTCAGAATATGAGGAACGCGATGACCTACCCAACCGTGAATATTATTCCACACATCCTTTAACGCGGTTCCAACGGGGTCCTTATCAACTTCCGGCAAGTTGTCGATAATATGCTACTCCTCCAACACCACTATACAGCTTTTTCAAGCGTATGATCGTGTTGGGAACGCAACAATACAAATAACGACACTATCGTTCAAATAGATCACTTTTGAGAAATGGTAGCGAAGGACTGTTTAGAGTCCTGTAGCCGACATCAAGTCATTGATCTGGTTGACCTAGGAACTTGGCGTGCCGCGATGATCAAGGCACTTCAAGAATATAGCCCAACAACACAGGACACATAATGAGAATCCTTTCAATCCGCGCCTTAACGGGCACGGGCGCTTTAGCGCGTTTTGATTTAGAGCTTAATGAGCACGTCCGCTTGTTCGGGCTGCTACTGAAAAAATTCCCTGACGGACGCTATCGGACGCATGCGCCGAACTCTTGCGGCAAGCACGTCGCGTCATTCCATCCAGTCATTGCTAGTCAGATCACGGACGCAGCTGTAGCTGCCCTTTCGGAGCGTACAGCCCATGAACACCGATAAACACGCGCCCGATTCCCTTAAGTATCAGTGGCATTTGTATGGTCTTGTAGTTCGCTCTGATTGGGCGACCAGTCTTGATAAGTCGATCGCCTACGAGATCGTCGACAACTACTATTCCAAGTTTGGGAACAGCCGCACCAGCCTTAGTTTTCTTCAAAAGGCTACAGGAGCTACCCGACCTAGCATCATCGCTTCGACCCGCAGACTGGTAGAGAATGGACCCTTCAGCGTGGAGCGCCAAGGCAAAGGCACACGGCCAACTGAATATAAGCTTCTCTTCGATTTAGCGGCGAAAAAGCCTAGTGGTATTGCTGACGATACTACTAGCATTGATTCACCTAGTGGTATTGCGTGCGATACTACCGCTAGTATTGCTGACGATACCACTACGGCCTCTAGTAGTATTGCGTGCGATACCCAAACCGACCTACAGGAACCGGCCTACAAGGCCGAGTTACGAGTAGGTAGGAACATAGATACCCATGATGCCTTGCCTTTGGCTGGGCTTGCGCCCGCCCAGGCAGGCACACGGGACCCGGAAGAGAAGAAAATGCCATTCGATAGATTCTGGCAAAGCTTTCCGAGGAAATATCAAAAGCCCAAGGCGCGTGCTGCATGGAACAAGCTGAACCCCAGCCAAGAACTTGCCGAACGCATCATTAAAGCGGCTGGCCTGTGGGCAGCACACTATGAAGCAAACCCCGTAGAGAAGAGGTGGATGCCCAGTCCTGCCAACTGGCTCGTGGGTGAGCGCTATGACGAAGACTTGCCAGATGTTTACGAGGATCCAAAAGAGCGGGCCATTGTTAAGGCGAAGGATAGGCCTGCAAAAGACAAGCCCTATGCTCACTCAGTGGTGAAAAACGGCATCAACGAAATGTACATTGTCGGGGTCAGGGAGGAAGGTACATATATGTCTGACGTGCATCGGGTAACGCTAGACCTCGAATATACTGAAACAGGAGAAACCCTCACACACGAGCTGCTTATTCAAGATATCAACGGGCCAGCCAGTGGCCAACCTGGATGGATAGCTCTTAACAAGGCCGTCGACTGGAAGTTCAACATTGCGGAAATAAAGGGGCTACCAGTAAAGGTTGCAAATATGTCTGCTGGTACGATCGGATTCTCGAAGTCGTTCCTGCCTCCCAAGGAAGAGATTGTTGAAGTTGCGATAGTCGGTGCATCGGCATCTCCAGTCGAGCCAGAGTCTGAAGAAGAGTGCCTCGAAATTAAAATGATGACAGATGACGACGTTGCTATCGAGTGGTTTGCGATGCTGAAATCTAATGACAAGGAAGAGCAAGTGGAGGATCAGCGCAGGATTGCGTGCCTACTCAAGGCTGTTGGTGTCACAGGTGTTGATGATGAGCGTGAACTAATCGGCAAGCGTATGACAATCGTAAAGCAGGGCAAGGGTGTGAAAGAGTTCGTGCCTTATCCAGATATTGTAAAGCAGGCAGCATGAACAAAGACGCCCCGGCGATGAAACCGGGGCGGGTATTGCTTACGAAGGCAGCATGTGAAGTTCTGCCGTGAATGGAACGCCGGGCGCTTGAGGAGATGTACCAGTGCAATTGATATTGCTCTGACCATCGTAGGTACCGACAATATCAATAGTTACGCGGTCCTTACCAAACACCGACAGAGTGCCAGTGTCACTGTGACGGTCTATATGGACCTGCGCTTGCATCCTTCCACCCTCGGCGCGGTAAATGCCGATGTAGTAGATACCAGAGTCTCCACCAAACATTTTTCCGTCTTGGGCAAAAACAACGCCTGCCCCCATACCACCCTGAGGCGTATGGAATTCTACTTTATACAAACCATTCTGCATTTCAAAAGTCCGTTGTGCTTGAGTTTAACACTTCTGAGCGCTACACCGGACTTGCTACAGTAAGGATTCGCGATTTCTTTTGTCGAGACGGCAGCACGAAACCGCAGAAACTCCAGAAATAAGAAGGCAGCCATGAACCATTTCTTGGCTGCCTTTTTATATCGCATGAATCATAGTTCGGTTGCAATATGTTGTGAGAACAAACAGTGATTGCACCCCATATCTTGTGCCTTTTGTGGATGTCGGGGATAACTTATTCATGCCATTCAATTGACACGACGCCGCGAGTCACTTTTATTGGTGTTGATACTCTGTTTAGTGTTTGACCTTCTAATACCTACCAGCAATACTAGCTCAATTGAGCAGGACGGTTCTCGAACCTTCCCAAATCACCGCGGCACAGACCGCCCGTCACATCGACGCATGAAACCCCGGCCAACAGGCCAACCCCAAATTCCAGACATACACAGCGCCACGACTCCGCATCTTCACGAGTGTCGTTTGTGCGCTTTCACCGAAGGAGAACCGCCAACATGAATACTCGCCAATGACAGCTTATAGATATCGCGGAGGCGCGCGCCTCGTAACATGGCTTTTGAAGCTAGACCCGGACGCGGGAACAGTCCTGCGCCAATATGGTAAGCCATCCAACGACAATCACCAGACATTCGAACGTGAAACCGACGTAGACGGAGAAACGCCAGCCAATCCGTCTATTGAATACCTGCACAGCATTAAGCCCGAAGCTGATTATATGGTTTCGCAGATGTATCGAACTCGGGCTACCAACACAGTTCCACGCAAGCGCGCCCTAAGGAACTCCAAACCTTCCGCATGGGTTGCCTATGAATATCTTCAGCAACCCCGCAGTGATACCGCGGTCATTGGTGATCTCGTATTCCGCGCGGGTGTGCTTGTGCAGTACGCTACAACGGCTAGCGGCAGACCTATCGAACCTAAGATCGAGGCGAACAAGCCACGTGGTGGCAAGACAGCAAAGCGCATCGTCAAACTTCCCTCTTCAGATGCAGAGCGCAATCCGCGCAAGCTTGGATACCTTGAGCTACGTGGCGTGCCTGTTGAACATCGGGCGGTGGCTGTGCGCGCTGCACCTGTCGGAATGCCCAACACGCCTCCGGCAGAGTCACATTCCCCCGAAGATGAGGCAGCTATGGCGCGGGCATTGGTGAACGCAAGGGTACTCGCCGCAGCCTATGCGAACACGCGTGTTCTACCAGCCGTCCAAAAACTCCCTACAGTTATTGCCAAGGGGGCGGTATGGCTTGGTGGCGTGGTTAACTCGAAGCAAACCTCATCAAGGGGCGCAATACCATTAGTTCAGCAATACGAAAAACCAGAGTTGCCTGAAGCCGAGGCGCGCATATTGGAAGAGGCACTATCAAACGCTACGTTTGCCGATATTGGCACACGACTTGGCTACAAAGGCAGGTATGCCGATAGGGCTGGCAAGCATGCCTTCCTGCGCGCCGTCGACACACTCATGGCAGCAAACGACAATTTTGCAGAATTATTGAAAAAGTCTGCTTAAAAACCTGACTTTCTCGGAACTCACCACCCTATATATATAGGGTGCAAGAGAAGACGCACTGCAAAAATTACAGGTCTAATGTTACAAACCGTGCCGCCTGAGCGCGTATATAGTAGAGCATGAATTCAAGGTCGCTTCGGCGGCCTTTTTCTTTGCGCGCGTCCTTGGCGGTTCGCGTTGACCACCTTAACGGGTGGTCTTTT
Organism: Phyllobacterium sp. YR531; assembly: GCF_000282595.1. Classification (GTDB taxonomy): domain Bacteria; phylum Pseudomonadota; class Alphaproteobacteria; order Rhizobiales; family Rhizobiaceae; genus Phyllobacterium. The sequence continues at coordinate 625,185 of NZ_AKIZ01000016.1, read as the reverse complement.
TCTTTTCAGTGTGACCGCGGATGTACCGGCACACTTTAAAATCGGCGTCGCGCACAACGCTGATCCGGCTATGAGCGCAGTTGAGTGGCGGCATTCATCTGCGCTCGCTTGGCCATCACTGCGTTTTTTTGAACGCTCATCTTTAATTCGTAAAAATAGGAGGCGCCCGGATGCGAAAGTCTTCCGTCGTCGAGATTCTGGCGCGCCGTCTTGGGCGGGGTGCTGGACGTATAGAAGCAATTGCACAGCGACTTGCGGAAGCAGGGATGGTGTCCCGTGCGGAGGGGAGTAAACGCTACCCACCTGATCTAGACAACATCGAAATGCTCACAATTGTACTCGCAACGCTAGCGGACAACGGGCTCGGTCATGTCAGACAGTCAGTCGAAACATTTGGCACACTTCAAAATGAGCACGGCCAACATTTCAGCGACGTGCTGTCTGACCTTCTATTCGGCCCGCCTGCGGATATTGGGCACGTCATAATTCGCCATGACCCTGCAGGCGTGTCCGCTGTAATCAATGGCAATCACACGGTCTTTGGAGCGGAAGCTCCAGCAAAAACCGCCGCGAAAGCGTCGATCGTGCCGGGATATGCCCTCGTCGCCATTGCAGCAGAACTTCAAGGCCAGCCTCCAGCACAGGCAGAGTCGATGATCGAATTGGCCCGCTTGCAAAGAGCATTTCGATAAGGAACCAAATGACAAATCTACCAAAAGGTCTGTACCCGCTCCCCGCAGGCCAAGACGTTTCTATTTTCTTCTCAGAGGATACGAAACTCACTAAAAGCGAACAACGCGAACGAGCGTTCTTCATCATCAACGAATTCATTGCGCAACAGGATGCCGGTGACAATGATAGTGCGGCGCTGGAGAAATTGGCGTCTCTGCTCGGCACATCCAATCCTAAAGGCAGCACTACTAGGCATCCAGCCGAGCGAGAGGCTGCACGTATAGATGCGCGCTGGAACACTCGCCGTGCCTGTAGGGCTGCAATCGAAGCAGGCTACCGGCCTTAAACGCCCCAATCACAACAAAAACTACACAACCGGCCCATAGGGCCGAAAGGTACATCTATGACTCAATTAGCTACCCAAATTGGCGAAATCGCCACTGCTATCGAATCCTTCAAATCCGAGTACAACAGTCGTCTATTCGGTCTTGAACAGCGCGCCGCCCGCGAGAAAGATATGTCTGGCGAAGATGTCGGCACATCTCTCGGCGAGCTTGTCGCAAACCACGACGAGATCAAAAACATTACCTCTAGTTTCCGCGGCAAATCCCTTATTCAATTAGAGAGAGCGGCGCTCACATCGGCTAATACTACGGTTGGTGCGGGACGTTCTGCAGGTACTTCTCTGGTGCAAGCTGATCGTCGCCCCGGTATCGTCGCACCTCCAGAGCGTCGATTCACGATTCGTGATTTGATTCCGAGCACTTCTACGACTTCGAACTCAATTGAATATCCAAAAGAGACCGGCTTTACCAACAATGCTGCACCAGTTGCTGAAGGTGCGCAGAAGCCCTACTCGGACATCACGTTCGATCTCGTGACTTCTCCAGTCCGCACGCTCGCCCATCTCTTTAAGGCCAGCCGACAGATTATGGATGATACTCCAGCGCTTGCGGGTTACATCAATACACGTGGCCAATACGGCTTGAAGCTTGTTGAAGAAACCCAGCTGTTGAACGGCAACAATACGGGTCAGAACCTCAACGGTATCATCCCGCAGGCCAGCGCATATGAAACTTCGCGCACGGCTTCAGGCGACACAGAACTAGATATTCTGCTTCACGCCATCAGCCAGGCCGAAGAGGCAGAGCTACCTGCATCTGGTATAGTGCTCTCTGTGCGCGATTGGCGCCGTATTCTCGGCATAAAAGACTTGGGTGGTAACTACTTGTCGGATGGCCCGTTCGGCACCACTGCACCACGTATTTGGGACCTCCCAGTAATTCCAAGCATGGCAATGCCTGTTGGTAACTTCCTGCTAGGCGGCTTCGAAACGGGTGCGGAAATCTTTGATCGGCTCGAAATCGAATTTCTTATCTCGAGTGAGAATTCCGACGATTTTGAGAAGAACCTCATAACTGCGAGAATAGAGGAACGTCTCGCCCTTGCCGTCTATAGGCCGGAAGCTTTCGTCAAAGGCTCGCTTGTAGTCGCGTAAACAATCAGGCGGGTAGTTGGGAAGGCTCGCTCGGTCGCAGTTGGATGAAGGCCCGCCATTTACTCCTTTCCTTCATCCGACATGAGCACAGCACCGCGTGGGTCCCCTCGGCTTCGGCCTTGCACGCGGTGCATCGTTCACGCAGGGGTGCCACCGAAGTCGGCAACACCTCCGGCATAGGACCGGTGTGGCTGCTTTCCGCGCATTTCCACACATCAAACTATGGGGGCAGACTTTTATGGCACCACCACGAAAACCACTTGCCTTAGCCCATCTATCCGGCGCAGTTAGCAAGAATCCACAGCGTTACCGCAACCGAACAGAGGCAAAACTCGGTGAGCCTTTAGGGGCACCACCAAAATGGTTGAAACCCGAAGCAAGGGAAGCATGGAAGGAACTTGATGCGCGCTTACCTTGGCTGGATAAAAGCCACCGCTGCATTGTCGGATTGGCGTGCTACCTACAGGCAAAGGTGCGAGACGGCACACTCGGTGTCCCAGGGATGAACCTGTTGCGCCAGATTCTGGGGCAGCTTGGCGCTACACCAGTGAGCGCTGGCAAGATCAATTGGTCGCCTCAGGTCGACGACCCTGATGATGAGTTGTTTCGGCGCTCATAGCTAGTCAGAGCAACTCGCAATTAGTTCTGCGAAACTTCGACTCTGCTAGATTCTTCCAAAGTCCAGAGTCGATCGGTTTGCCATCTTGTGCAATCCGGACCTCCTTACCACTATTGTCAGAAGCGGTCATCCATATGACCCCAAGTGCGAAATCTGTACTTGGGCCAGACATGTTAAAGCTGAACCCCCAAGGAACGATGGAATTAGCGTCTTTTCCCTCAACTTTATTTTGCTTAACAGCATCAATGAATATCTTACCCAGATCATAGCCCATCTTGAAAAGACGCTCATGTTCCTCTTTCAACTCGGCAGTGGAAGCTAGCGCTGCGCATTCAAAAGCCGACCAAGAACGCTTTGCCATCTGTGCGTATTCTTTCGAGCTTTGCGACCAAGCAGACGTGTTCATCAAAGCTAACGATACTAAGCAAATAATTATTCTCATTTCATTCCCCCTCAATGCGTCATCGGCATAGCAGTCGTGCAGTCGTTCGTCGATACGCGCTCAACGTAACCCGCCCTAGCGCGGGCTTTTTACTATGGAGAATCCATGGACAACGACCACAGTTACGCCCGCATCACTCAGCCTTTTGGCGACGGCAACTACGACTTTCAATTCGGCTGGCCGGAAGCGCTCGAATGGGAAGCTAAATATAGCCGTAGCCTGTTCGGAACGTTCAATCGCATGCATCGCGAAGGCATTTATCTGATTGGTGATATCAAAGAAATTGTACGGCTCGCCCTGGTTGGCGGCGGCACCAAGCCTGTTGATGCTCTACGTCTTGTTGAGCGATACGTCGAGAAGCGTCCACTGACGGAAAACATGGCTCTTTCCTTGATGATCCTCGAAGCTTCGTTCTTCGGTAACGATACCCCGGCTGTTGTGCCCGTCGATGGCTAACGACGGCGGCCTGGCACGTATCCAGCGCAAAATGCTTGCAATCGTCAAGGCAGGCGAGATCGCCGCTTATGACGCCATGGAAGTCGGCGCCGAAGAGATTGTAACCATGATGCGCAATCTCGTCGCTGTAGATGATGGAGACTTGAAAGCAAGCATTGGCTGGACGTGGGGCAAAGCTCCCAAGGGCGCAATGGTTATCGGCAAGGTCAAACCTGCCAGTGGCAACGCAACCATCACGATATTCGCTGGCAACGCCAAAGCTTACTACGCGCGCTTCGTTGAGTTTGGCACGGCTCCCCATTTGAACGGTGGCCGGTTTGCTGGGTCAAAAAATCCAGGAACATCGAAGCAACCCTTTTTCTACGTGTCGTATCGGGCCAATCGGAAGCGCGTAACGCGACGGGTCAATACGGCAGTTCGCAAGGCGGTCAGGAAGGTATGGAATGGCAACGGATGAAGAAAAGCTTCTGCTCTCAATAGAGGCGCGTACAGCGCTTCTAGAGCGGCAGATGAAAAATGCCTCAAAGGTAACGGGACGCGAATTTAAAGGCATGCAGAGGCAGGCCGAGTCCGCTGCGGCAAAAATGAATGCTGCCTTTTCCAAAGTTGGCCGCGCCGGTGGATTTTTGGCTGGTGGTTTCGTGGGAGCGGCTGCACTGAAGAGCGCTTCGTCACTGATCGACAGCAGTATCAAAATCGAAAATTCATTGAAGTCCGCTGGTCTGGCTGGTGAAGACCTAACGAACGTTTACGATCAACTTTTTGCAGCCGCGCAGCGTAATGCAGTGCCTATTGGCGACCTTGCAACCCTGTATGGACGTGCATCACTTGCTGCGAAAGATTTGGGAGTTAACCAGGGGCAACTGGTCAAATTCACCGACAATGTCGCCTTGGCTCTTCGTGCCGGCGGTCAGTCGGCATCCGAATCCGCAGGCGCCTTGCTTCAGCTAGGGCAGGCCATCGGCGGCACCAAAATTCAGGCCGAAGAGTACGGGAGCTTGATCGACGGCGCTCCTGCTCTTTTGCAAGCTGTTGCAGCCGGTATGAAAGAGACAGGCGGTTCTGTCGGAGCGCTGACCCGGCTGGTGAAGGACGGAAAAGTCTCATCAAAAGCGTTTTTTGACGCGTTTGCGGCCGGTGCACCAATCTTGCAAGAAAAGGTTGCTGGAGCAGAGCAAACAGTATCGTCAGGCTTCGTTCGGCTGTTTAATGTGCTCACGGATGTTGCCGGTCGTTTCAACAAATCTTCAACGGCTGCCAAAACCTTTGGCGGTGCCATGGATGAGATCGCCACCGAAATATCGTCGCTCAACTTCGAGACGTTCATTGGCAACATCAATGCCATTGTAACGGCATTCAAAGAGGCTCAGCAGGCGGGCCAAAATTTCTTTACCGAGGCAGGACATTGGACTGGCCTTGATAATATTGGCAAGTTCCTGGCTGGACCAACGGGCGAGCGTAGTTTCCTGGGCGGTGCAATCGGTATCAAGTCGACCGCCACACCTGAAAGACAAGCACTTGATATCTCCAACAAACGCCTGGAGATCGAAAAGAAGATCAGCGATCTTCAGAACAGTCCACTCAAAAACAGCCCGCTGGTGAAGCGGGATATTGGCCAGTATCAGGCGCAGTTGCTGCAGTATCCAGAGCAAGCCAAGCCCGCCTTCAAGATGCCGAGCAGGCCATTTACGCCGACGCCGATCCTGCCTGAAAAGGTTGTGCCCGTTTCGCTGGCGGACTATCCAGTGGATCCGACTAAGACACCAAAGACACCGAAAGCTAAGGCGGCACCGCGGACCGCTGACAGTCGAATCACTGATGACATACAAGCCATCCGTGATCGTACAGAAGCGCTGAAAGTTGAACTGGGGCTCGTTGGACAGTCCTATGAGGCGCAAGAAAAGCGTCGCATGTCCCTGGACCTAGAACAGGCTGCGCTGGCTGATTTGAAGGAAGAGGCCCGCAAAAAAGGCCAAACGGACCTCGACAGCATAAAACTGTCACCAGAACACATTTCGCAAATCGACGCTGTATCGACTGCGTACGCAAGACAGGCTGATGAATTGCGTAGGGTGCAGGATTCTCAGGAACGCGCCGAGCAAGCGTCATCTGAGTTCTATGACACGTTCAAGTCAGGCGCGATGGATGCCCTTACAGGTGCCGCAAGCCTGTCAGACGCCTTGAGCAACCTGGCGAAGAAGCTAGGCGACCTTCTTTTGAACTCTGCCTTTGATGCGTTGTTCAAGCCTGCTAGTGGCGGCAGCGGAGGTGGCGCATTCGGCGGAATATTTGGTGCCATCGGCAAGATTGTTGGCTACGCCAAGGGCACAAATAATGCTCCAGGTGGTCTATCTGTTGTGGGTGAAAAAGGCCCGGAACTGATGAACGTCCCAAAGGGCGCTCAGATTATTCCAAACCATAAATTGCGTGCGCCAAGTATGCCTTCTTTGAAGGCGGGTGGTGTCTCTGGCGGTGCTGGAACCTTCACCTACGCTCCGGTTATCGACAATCGTGGTGCTTCGGCTGAGGCAGTTTCACGTCTTGAAATGGCTTTAGCCAAAGATAGGGCTTCATTCGAAGCTAACACCATCAAGGCTATCCGCAAGGCCAATAAGACAAATACGAGATTGAATTAAAGCAAGGAAACCTATGAAAATTCATCACGACGCACCCGCTCGATTTTCGGCAACTTTGGAAGTCACAAGCGGCAATACATTCCGCCCGTGGCTTGGTGATACCGGGCCCGGTTCGTCGCTTAATGTGCAGGTTATTCATTTCGCAATAGGGAGTTGGTTCTAGTTGGATGGTGAGGCCTGACACTACTGCTTAGGGTGTAGCATCAGGCCTCGTGCTGACGGGGATCAGCAGAGAGCGATACGCAGCGGTGGTGTGGTTGGATCAATGGTCCCGGTGCGCACCCTACCCATAGTACCAACCAAAGTAGAGTGATGTTCCCGCAATTATGATGAACACGATTACATACGGCCATATCCGTGTCATGTACGGATCATAGTCGGTGTCATTGTCGTTATCGTTCGAGAGCGGCATGTCGGTCTCGCTTTACTTGACATTTCTGCCAGATAGATTCGACAGATAATTCAAATCAACAACAAAGCAGTACGGCACAGTGCAGCAATTGGATCAAATCAATTGGTCACATTACCAGTATTCGCCCTCGAACCATATTCCCTGTCCAATGCCGTTGGAAATCCCAAAAACAATGCCCTTCTCTTCTAAAGCGGCAACAAGGGCAGACACATCTGCTTCTGGACCAAAAATAACCCCTGAATAGGATTCAATTTCGATAAGAGAAAGTACTTCTATTTTTGCGAGGTTAGCTAGATCGATTTGGCCCAAATCTAGAACTACCCGTGCTGCAGCTATCTGGTGGCCTGTTATCGGGTCCATGGTGCCGTCCCTCTGCTCGACGCTCGCCAAGCGACGAGGGAACGCAATTGCAATTATAGTATGAGCCCGCCTGCAAACTACTCAGAACAAAACGCACCGGGCCATTATTGCTGACAATAGGTCAGGCACAGGCAGGGTGCGCGCAGTTGGTTAAGGGATGGTGAAGGTGCACTTGTTAGACCCCGTAGTATGTTCTACATGAACTGAAGTGGCAGCGTGGTGGAAGCATGAGAAGACATTACATTAGCACACCGACGCAATGACCATCAGGAATGTCATTACGCGACCATCAGGAATATCATCGCAACTAATTGTTCAACTAGGTGTTGAATAATTAAGTTATGCATGCCATGTGTATGACACACACGCGCACATTAACATCTAGCATGAAGGGAGAGCGTGATGGTTTATAGCACAACTGCGTTCACTCGCACAGCTAATGCTACACGTGAAGCGACAGGTAATGATACCAGGTTCCAAGCACGTCCAACAAGCAAGAAGACGGATTATGCTGCCTTCACTAAGGACGTGATTAAGCGATTTCCTAAGGTGATCGCAGAACTTGCCAAATGAACCTAGGTGGCTGCCTTTAGAGGCGGTATTAGAAATCAACGAAGCTCACGTCGCTGATTCAGGAGAGTATCACGCTCTCCTGTCTCAGGCTAAGCTTGAAGGCGCATTGATGCGTCCTCAGAACATTTACCATTACAATGATGAATACAACGTAGTCACACTTAGCGTGACCCTAATGTTCGCTATCGCGGAGGCGCACGCCTTTGAGCAGGGAAACAAACGGACCGGATTCACATCGGGACTAGCGTTTCTAAGCGACAACGGTTTCAACTACGTGGGCCCAGATACTGTAGAATTTGCTACTCATTTCAAACAAGTTGTTGAAGGACAGAAGCCATATGATTGGTTTCAAGCCAAATTCGTTGAATTTGTCGTACCTGTTGAAGACTAATACTTCTGCGGTGACAGCCAAGGCCTTTGACTGGCGCCCATTCGAACTGGCGGTTTATCATTCACATAAGATAGCGCTACTCGCAAATTCTTGAGTTCGAACTTATGTCGAAGAACGAAACGATAAAGATAAGCATAAACGTGCGCGTTTTCAGTGGCTTCGCGTATGACTTCCAAAACGTCGGGATTTCGTTCCATTATCTCCGTCACGTCGACCACCGAATCCATTAAAAATTCGCCAGCAGCACCTTTCGCCATTCCATCGTAAATTACCGCACAGGTCAGCTCCAGGAGATTGACCAAATGGATTACGTCGTCATTCCACTTTACAGCGTCATTGTTTCTTTGATGATCTCCAAGACGCTCCATGCAATCTCTTAATTCAACACTCTGAGATGCAAGAGCGGCATGGGCACTGGCAATTCTTGATAGTCTTATTTGATAGCCGATAACAAAAAATCCAACAATGGTCACACACGCGGCGATAGCTTCGATGTTTTTGCTATCCAGCCATTCAATCATTTCTTGCTGTTAGCCGAGGCTGTAGGTTGGACCGTTGGCTGCGGTGCTGGTTCAGGAGCGGTGAGTTTGGGCGCCAGCGCGGCGAAGGACTGCCCCTTCTCAATATACTGGCCGGGCCTGGTGAGCTTGCCCTCGAGCGATTTCGCCGATAGTGAGTCACCAATAAACACTCGTGTAGTTGTGGGTTTGTTACTCTTTTCATCACTCATTGTTCCGCCTCCTGTTTTAACTATGAAAGATAAATGGGACAGATACCGGCAACCTTCAACTAGGTGATTCAACTTTTGTGCCAAACTCAAATATAGGAGTAGATTTTAAGCTGTTGTAATCTTGCTCGTTGGCCCAAATTCGCCATTTGACAACAGGGGATCCTTCACTGTCTGCCTTAGACGAGAACTTCATGGTTTCCAAATCGAGCCAGTTTGGTCTACCTACACCGCGTCCGTCCGATAGCTGCAATATCTTGCCGTTATGGCCTAGCGTGATCGTGCCATCTGCATGAGCCGCATAGTTTCCTGGCCATGTCTCGTCCGAATCTAGGAGCTCAATAACATAGTCGGTACCGAAGCTTAGGATTGTGTCTGACGTAAAAAATGTGGAGTGGATCGGCAACGAGGACTGTCCGGTCTCTCGAAGTGCTGCCACACTCAATCGCCCCTCCGCATTTGATAGCACAAATCCCAAACCCCATCCTCTGGCGGTTTGATATTTGATTAGCTCACCAGTCTTAATCTCAGCTTCTCTTTTCACCACAAAATTGGAATGAATTGTCATCACCTTCCCCTTCACAAACCACTGATTAATCTTCTTGTTTTTTCACATCCAAACCCTCACACCGCAACTGCGATTCACCAGCCAGATAGCGCTTCGGGAGTGAGGTCTGGCTAGTCGCCGGGCTATCTCTCTAATCTACCCAGGACGGCACCAAAACCGAGCGAAAGAACTCCAAAGCCGAAAGCCGTTGTCGCTAATATCTCGTGAATCGCAGATTTGGAGCCAATAGCCACAAATATGGCCGCCACGATCTGCAGGATGCCCAGCACGTATATAAATTGTTTCATATCCCCTCCCGTTGTTCAAGCAAGCTTGCACGGCATTGGGAGGAACGCAATTGCAATTGTAGCGGGAGTTTGTTTGAGTAAAAACTGAATAACCAGCATATTCATATGAGGGAACTGTGATGCGGTTAACTATTTTTACAATTGCCGCCCTGATGTTTGCAAATCCGGCGTCCGCTGAGGTCTACAGATGCATTTATACTGGTGGGTATCCCTATGACGGTCACGGTAAGAGTGGAACCCCGTTTATCCTTGCTGTCTCTAACACTGATATAACCTACGTAAACCAAGATGGATTTAGTTTTACATTTCGCACCTGCAATCGAACTGCTAGCTTATTCCTCTGCGATGCATATCAATCGAAGAAGAAACACATTTTCGACTACGACACAAAGACCTTTACGCAAATAAACCAGTCATCTGATTCTGAATCCTTCTATCAATGCAGGTCATTTGAAATCAGATAGATCAGAAGGTTAATTGCTGTCGCGACCATCTGAGAGTCTGGTGGTCGACAACAACAATCACCTACGCAAGTCCTTCAGAAGATCACCTATCATGCCGATTGAAGTGTGTGTGAACTTCGCAGTGAATTCAAAGTCACCCTCCCATTTATAGGGATGGGGAGGGGTTTTCGCCGCAGGAAAATTATAGTGTCTTTCCGTATCGCCTATACTTATCTCAATCTTTGCGCTCGGCTTTGGGCCATACATGAGGACGTTGATATAAAATTCACGATCATAAACATAATCCGGTGACGCTTCTAGCATTGCTGCAATTGCATCACCAAACGTTCCTCCACGCTTGTCTTCCTCCCACATGTAATCGCCATCTAGCTTTAAGGGCGCATAGGCATTAACGACCAGTGCGCTGTCTTTGACGTTGCGGGAAGCAGTAACGGCGATGAGCAGGTTTGCCGCATCTTGGTATGTGACGGACGACTTTCCTCTGCCGCGCTGTCCTTCTGTTCGCAATCCGGTAGCCATTAAGTTCCGATCGTGCTGGACAACTGTGTTTTCGGGAATCCCCGTTGCTTCAGAAACTTTGCTTACCAATTCTTTAGGTGTGGCCATGTGGTTCTCCTCGTGTGGTGTCGAAAAGTGCTCAATATGTCTATTTTACGTATTATGCAAAATAAATATTGCATATGTTCTATTTTACGTTATATAGAAAATATAAGCCAACGAAGGAGCACACCTAAATGATAACCCATCCGACCAGATTGCAAAACATGTCCGGCCTTCTCACGAAGATTCTGGATGCACAATACCACTCTTACATGCCGGATGACGCCATGGATAACCTGCGCGATGCCGTCTTGTCAGTAGTGGATTCCATTGTTGAGGACGATGCAGACAGTAAGGAAGACCGGCAGGCAAAGCTCGACGCTATTATAACCCTCACTGCACGCAATCAGGAAAGCGCACATACCCGCGAAATCACTCGTATCGTCGGCAGTTTGGATCGAGCGGCCGCATAAATAATCGCCCACGTAGCGGCACGCGTTTCTACCGCGCACACCGTAAAGGATGGAAGATGCACGTTCGAATCGTGCCGTGGGCTCCAACTTGCATTTTCGATATCTACCACCCGTAATAAGAAAAGTTGACACACCCATCTGAGTCACTTTGTAATTATAAGCACACCAAAAAAGATGGGCCTAGGCTAGCAGGGCAACCAGTTCGACATCGAAACCCAATGGTGAGCCGTCGCCCTGCGACTTACCAACCGTGGCCAGCGGAATGATACCGCGCGTCTATAAGAGGAGAACTAAGAATGAGGCATCAGCCCGCACAGAATGAAGTTACGCCATCCGACTCGCTCTTGAGCATGATCCGGGCAATGGCGCGTCGACAGGCCCGCCTAGATGCACGTATACCGGAGGCTGTAAACGATAACAGGCGATCGCATTGAAACGTGCTGCCATCTATGCGCGATTCTCTACTGACCTCCAGAATGACAAGTCAGTAGACGACCAAATAACGCTGTGCTCGGAGTATGCTGTGCGTATCGGGTGCAGCGTAGTCGCTTGCTATTCGGATAAGGCCCGTTCCGGCGCATCTATGTTCGGAAGGCCAGGACTTGCCGACCTTATTGAGTCTGCTCAAGAGGGCGGTTTCGACGTTTTGATATCGGAAGCTCCCGATCGCATTAGTCGAGACATGGAGGACCTGGCCGGTATCCACAAAAGACTCAGTTTTCGCGGCATTGAAATCAATTGCGTGAACGGAGGTAAACAGGATTCTTTACAGATCGGCATGCACGGCATTGTTGGCCAGATGCAACGCGAGGAGGGCGCCCGTAAGGTAAAGCGGGGCCTGATGGGCGTCATTGATGATGGGCGCAACGCAGGCGGCAAAGCCTATGGCTACAGCCCTGTACTGGGCAAGCCTGGCGAATTAAACATAGTTCCTGCGGAGGCCGAAACCGTCCTACGTATTTTTAAGGCATATGCCGCTGGACAAAGCCCGCGCGACATCGCTGGCATGTTGAACCGGGATGGCATTCCGGCGCCTCGTGGCACGCGATGGTCTGCACCTACCATCAACGGCAATGGCAAGCGCGGAAATGGTATCTTGCGCAATCCACTCTATTCTGGCCGCATCGTCTGGAATCGTGTGCGCATGGTGAAAGACCCCGCGACTGGCAAGAGAGTATCGCGTCCCAACGATTCGTCAGAGTTTCGGCAAGCGGATGTTCCGCACCTTCGGATAGTAGACCAAGCGCTTTTCGATACTGTGCAGGCGCGCAAAGAAACCGTTGGCGGAGAACATGCAAGTCATGCGCCACGTAATAAACGAGTCCTGAGTGGTTTGCTAAAATGTGGCGCTTGTGGTGGCGGGCTGGTTATGATTGGCCACGATCGGAGCGGGCCACGTGTCCAGTGCAGCACACATCGAGAGTCGTGGTCCTGCAGCAATTCCGCACGATACTACATAGAGAAGGTGGAGATACACGTCATTGACGCACTCCGCCTCCAGTTCTCAGATCCAACGATAATCGCAGAGTATGTCAAAGCCTATCGAGATGAGCGACGGCGAATTGAGTCTGATGCACGCAGGAACCGTAGCACAACCTCGCAGAAACTGGCCGATACACAGTCGAAGCTGGATAGATTGATCGGAAAGATTGCAGCCGACCTTATTTCTGATGAAGAAGCAAAACCGCTGTTGGCAACACTTAGGGCAGAGAAAGAGCGACTCACCGGTGATTTGGCAACGGCAGGTGAGGCAACTAATGTTATTGAACTTCATCCGCAGGCCGTCGAACGCTTCCGGGAAAACATAGAGAATCTAGCGGCTATCCTTTCGCAAGGTAATGTCGCGCCTGATAGTGAGCTCATCGGTTCATTCCGAGAGCTCGTCGCAGAAGTAATCGTAATGCCCCGCCAGAAAGGCGAGAAATACACGATTCAAATCAAGGGTTATCTTTCAAGTCTACTGGGTGCCGACCTGTCGGCTGTGACGATGGTAGCGAAGGAGGGATTCGAACCCCCGACACAAGGATTATGATTCCTCTGCTCTAACCTACTGAGCTACTTCGCCCCATATATCTTACGACCCATAAATGGTTGCCTCATAAAGCTGACCTGGGAGCGTACTGTCATTCGCCAAAGACGGGCGACAGGGACGTGGGCGGATATATGTGGGTGCAATGAGCCTGTCAAGCAATCTTATCCGCATCCAAGTTGGGAAGTTGTGCGAAAAGAAATTCTACTGCCCTCTATGCCTATAAAAAGCCCGAAACCAATCCCAATTGTGAAACTGCCCGATTAGCCACGGCAACATTTACCATGCTTGTCCACTGTATGGGTTGAATTCTTGAGCAGGCACGCTTGCAACACTTGTGTTCGTTAGTTGCTCCAGATATTGCATGCGGACATGAACAAGGCTGAAAAGATGGCTCCACGAATTGCAGTGCTCGGTTGTGGTTATTGGGGCAGCAATCATATCCGTACTCTGAAAAGTCTCGGCGCGCTTTACGCTGTGGCTGACCAGAATAGCGATCGTGCTGCCGGCTTTGCTGCCGAGCAGGGTGTATTGCACATTGAAGTGGAAGATCTTTTCACTCACCCTGATGTCGATGCTATTGTCATGGCGCTCCCACCACAGTTTCATGCTGCTGCTGCGATACGCGCTGTCAATAATGGCAAAGACGTTCTCGTTGAAAAACCAATTGCGCTGACTGTGCCTGATGCGGAAGCTGCCGTGAAAGCAGCACGTGATAATGGCCGCATATTCATGGTTGGTCATGTCCTCCGTTTTCATCCGGCTTTCGAGAAACTGCTGGAACTTATCAAGGTCGGTGATCTTGGCGATGTTCGCTATATTCACTCGCACCGTCTTGGCCTTGGCAAATTCCACACAGAGAACGATGCGCTATGGGATCTTGCTCCCCATGATCTGTCGATGATCCTTGCTATTACCGGCACGGAGCCATTGGAGGTTCGGGGTGAGGGCGCTGCAGTGCTGGATCATCTCAGTGACTTCGCTCATTTGCATCTGCGTTTTCCAAACAACGTTCGTGGCCATCTGTTTGCTTCACGTCTCAATCCTTATCGCGAGCGCCGCCTGACAGTAGTCGGTACGAAGGCGATGGCTGTATTTGACGATATGGAACCATGGGACCGGAAGCTTGCGGTCTACAAACATTCCATCTGGCAGGATAATGGCCAGTGGGCTTCGACGACGGAAGAGCCAACCTATATCAAGGTTGCGCAGGGCATGCCCCTCACACGCGAGTGCCAAAGTTTCATTCACAGTATTGAAACACGTGAAGAACCGAAAACCGATGGTGAGGAAGCCGTTCGCGTGTTGAGAATACTCACCGCGGGTACCGTCGCGCACAACAAGGCTGATTGAGCTTTTCATTGCCCTTGGAGCTTGGCGTTGGTACAAAGCCCACGCCTTGTTACAACAAGAGGCAAACTTTGAACGGCAACATCTGGCGGTCTTTGGTCTGCCCTTTTAAAGAGTTGCCTAGATCTCGCCCGCAATGGATTCGCGGGAACTTTTATTGGAGCAATGATGCAGTTCATCGATCTCGGCGCACAGCGTGAACGGATTAGCGATAAACTTGATGCAGCCATCGCCAAAGTAGTGCGCGAAGGAAAGTATATTCTCGGCCCGGAAGTGGGCGAATTCGAGAAGCGTCTCGCAGAATATATCGGCGTCGAGCACGTCGTTGCCTGCGCCAATGGCACGGATGCACTGCAAATTCCACTGATGGCAAAGGGCATCGGGCCCGGTGATGCGGTATTCGTTCCCAGCTTTACCTTTGCAGCGACGGCCGAAGTGGTGGCGCTTGTTGGTGCGGAGCCTGTGTTTGTTGATGTGGATCCCGATACTTACAACATCAATGTTGAACAGTTACAGGCAGCCGTGGATGCAGTCCGTGCCGAAGGACGCTTGCAGCCGAAGGCGATTATTCCCGTCGACCTGTTTGGTCTGGCCGCAAATTACACCTCGATTTCCTCTGTTGCGGCTAAAGAGGGTCTGTTTGTGATTGAGGATGCTGCGCAATCCATCGGCGGAAAGCGTGACAATGCCATGTGCGGCGCGTTTGGTGACGTTGGTGCCACCAGCTTCTACCCGGCAAAACCGCTCGGTTGTTATGGAGATGGCGGTGCAATTTTCACCAATAATGGTGAGCTGGCAGAAATAATGCGCTCGGTTCTTTTCCACGGTAAGGGCGAGACGCAATATGACAATGTTCGCATCGGCCTGAACTCCCGTCTTGATACGATTCAGGCCGCGATTCTCATTGAAAAACTCGCGATTCTTGAAGACGAGATGGAAACACGACAGGTTGTCGCCAAGCGCTATGCGGCGGGTCTGAGGGATATTGCCAAAGTTGCGGTTATGCCGGAAGGCTCACGTTCTGCCTGGGCGCAATATGCTATCGAAGTAGATGATCGCGATGCCTTGAAGGCGCATTTGCAGGCCAATGGCATTCCGTCCGTAATTTACTACGTAAAGCCACTGCATCTGCAAGATGCGTACAAGCATTATGGCCGTGCACCAGGCGGTCTGGTCGTTTCTGAAACACTGCCAAAAAATATTCTGTGTTTGCCAATGCATCCGTATTTAAGCGCGGATGATCAGGATAGAATCATCGGTACTATTCGTGACTTCCAAGAAAAAGGGGCCTAGTGGCCCCTAATTTATTTGAGTGATGTTGATTTGATCAGGCGTGCTGGCTCTGTGAAGCAAGTTTTTTCAGCATGGCCTCTGCCTGTGGGGCGCGTTCCGAACGACCAATGAAACCACCCCCGAAAACACGGGCTGTATTGCTGTCGTCTGAATAAAGAACGCAAGCCTGACCCGGGGCAATTCCGCTTTCGCCATCGACCAGTTCAACCCATGTTTCGCCTGCCTGATGGTGAAGAACTGCCGGGCGAGGTGGACGCGTTGAGCGAACCTTGGCGTAAACTTCAATGCCGCCTTCTGGAACATCGCCCAAAGCTTCATCGCCAAGCCAATTAACGTTGCGAAGGAAGACTTTACGGGTCTCGAGGGCTTCGCGCGGTCCAACCACGACGCGCGCATTTCCGGCGTCAAGATGCACGACATAAAGTGGGTCGCCCGTTGCCACGCCAATACCGCGCCGCTGGCCGATTGTATAATGAACGATGCCTTCATGGCGGCCTAGAACACGTCCATCAATATGGACAATGTCGCCAGGGTTTGCCGCTTCCGGCTTCAATTTGGAGATAATGTCAGAATATTTGCCCTGCGGGACAAAGCAGATGTCCTGACTGTCCTGCTTGTTGGCAACAGTGAGGCCAAGTTCTTCAGCAATGGCTCGCGTCTCCGCCTTGGTCAGTCCACCAAGCGGGAAACGCAAATAGTCGATCTGTTCCTGCGTGGTAGCAAAGAGGAAATAGCTCTGGTCTTTGTCGGTATCGACAGGTCTGAAAAGTGAGCGATGTTCGCCATTGGCACGACTACGAATATAATGACCCGTCGCAAGCGCATCCGCACCAAGATCACGGGCAGTCTGCAGCAGGTCAGCGAATTTCACTGTCTGATTGCAGGAAACGCAAGGGATGGGCGTTTCCCCGCTGACATAGCTTGCAGCGAACGGATCAATAACAGCTTCGCGGAAACGAGCTTCGTAATCGAGCACATAATGAGGAATGCCAATGCGCTCCGAAACCCGGCGGGCATCCTCAATATCCTGCCCTGCGCAGCACGAGCCTGCACGGTGTGTTGAGGCGCCATGATCGTAAAGTTGCAGGGTAACACCGACTACATCGTAGCCCTGACGTTTAAGAATGCCTGCAACAACAGAGGAATCTACGCCGCCGGACATGGCAACGACGATGCGGGTGTCTTCCGGGCGGGCCGGTAGATCGAGACTGTTCAGTGTCATAAGCATTTCCAATTGGATGCAGCGGCATATAGGCGCACGGCTGTTATCCGACCTATATAGGTGAAATGCATCAGCCTGCCAACAATAACCGGCATCACAAGTATTTTTTCCGTGGAGTCTATTTCGATCGCCTGATTTGAGCGGAGCAGTCGACGCTCATGCGTCTTCGGCTAAAGTTTAACGAAAACAATATGACTCTATTAACGGAAGTTACCAGAGAGTGACCACGTGTTTAGTCAATTATTAAAGCCCTGCATGTAATGTCAGCTGCGATAGGTCTTGAAGTTAAGTGTAGAGAGTACAATGACCGATCTTGTTCGACCGAGAGTAAAATATGTAATCGGCCCGGATGGCAGCCCGCTGACCATCGCCGATCTTCCGCCCGCTAGCACGCGGCGTTGGGTAATTCGCCGCAAGGCCGAGGTGGTTGCCGCTGTACGCGGCGGTCTTCTCAGTCTTGAGGAAGCCTGCCAACGCTATACGCTGACGGTGGAGGAGTTCCTTTCCTGGCAGTCGTCGATCTCCGATCACGGCCTGGCAGGTCTCAGAACGACCCGGATACAGCAATATCGTCATTAGATGATGGTGCATGCGAACGCGAAAAAGGCTGGTCCTCGGACCAGCCTTTTTCTTTTAGTTTCATGCGGCACGCGTTTTAGCGCTAACCAGCAGCTTCCTTGCGAAGCACGATATGGGTCGCAATGGCTGAAAAAATGGCCGATATGGCGAAGAACCATAGTCCGGGTTGAGCAATCGCTGTGGCAAGGCCGCTGGTTTTTGCACCGAAGATTACCAATGCCACGAGCAAGACATCCAGCATCGACCACTTCGACAGGAGTGCGATGGAATGGTGCCACGCGTGCGTTACTGGAGCGGTCTCCATCGTCGCCATTTGCGCAACTCCAAGCTTTGTGATTGGCAAAACAACCGAAAAGAGTGCGACAATTATTGCGAGCAATTGGTCGCCCTCGCTCCACAACGACTGGATGATGCCGAGGAGTGACGGGTTTTCCTCGAAGAAATAGAGTTTACTGACATTCATGAGAGGCATGGTCAGCCCGAGTGCCAATGTGAATGTTGCAACAAACAGAAGTAACGGGACGATTGACCGCATTAAAAAGGATTTCCGGTTAGCTGATCAGGCATATCACATGGCATGATGGCATTTATCCAGAGCGAGATAATTTTTGGTGGCTTTTGCATCTTTAATTTCTGGCCGGACGGGAACAAACACGATACAGACTTGGGATAGTCTTGCAGGCAAAGATATTGGATCGAAATCATATGCGTACTAGAATCGGCTTTCTATTGGTTTTCATGGGGCTGGCAACATCGGCCTTTGCCTTGGAGAGCGGTACGCCGCCAGTTCTGAAACCTCTCGAAGAACAGGCACAGGCCGCCCATTTAAGCGCGCAATTTCTAATCCAGTATCATTACAAGACTGTACCGCTAGGGGATGAACTATCGGAGCAGATATTGGGCCGCTATATCAAGGCGCTCGACCCAGAGAAGTTTTTCTTTTCGCAGGCTGATATTGATGTCTTCAATGCCGATAAAGACAAACTTGATGATGGCATCTATGGGGAAGATCTGACGATCCCTTTCACCATATTCAACCTTTATGAGCAGCGCGTGGTTGAGCGTCTTAACTTTGCCCGTGACTTGCTGAAGCAGAATTTTGATTTCAGCGTCAAAGAAGATTTTCCAATTATCCGTGACGACGAGCCATGGCCCAAAACAGAAGCTGAAAGCCGTGATCTTTGGCGCAAACGCGTGAAGAATGATTGGTTGCGCCTGAAGTTGGCTGGAAACGATGACGCGACAATCCGCACCACGCTCGGCAAGCGATATGCGAATTCGCTTTCACGTGCTTACAAATACAAGAGCGAAGACGTTTTCCAGATATTCATGAATGCCTACACAAACTCGATAGAGCCACACACGGACTATTTCGGCCCAACTGCCGCTTCGGATTTTGACATTTCCATGCGGCTTTCACTGGTGGGCATTGGTGCTGTCCTGCAAGAACGCGAAGAATACACGACCATTCGTGAACTGGTCGCGGGTGGACCGGCACAGCTTTCCGGCCAACTTGGTGTTGGCGACAGGATTGTCGGTGTAGCGCAGGGCAAAGATGGCGAGATGGTTGATGTCGTCGGTACGCCGCTGCCTGATGTGGTTAAACTTATCCGTGGCACCAAGGATACGGTGGTTCGCCTCAGCATATTCCCTTCCGATGCCGGACCGGATGGCAAGCATCGCGAGATCAGCCTTGTTCGCAACACGATCAATCTGGAGAAACAGGCGGCCAAGAAGACAATCCTTCAGGTCAAGAATGGTGACGTGACCAACAAAGTTGGTGTGATTACGCTGCCGACCTTTTATGAAGATTTCGATGGCCGACGGAAAGGCGACAAGAACTACCGGAGTGCCAGCCGCGATGTTTCCAAGCTGTTGAGCGAACTGAAAAAGGAACAGGTAGACAGCGTTATTATCGATCTGCGTAACAATGGCGGTGGATCGTTACCTCAAGCCATCGAAATGACGGGTCTCTTTGTCGGCAAGGGTCCGGTGCTTCAGCAGCGCAATCATGATGGTCAGATCAAGGTCAATGGTTCTGATACACGTACTGCAGCGTGGACCGGACCGCTTGGCGTATTGATCAACCGCGGCTCTGCCTCGGCATCGGAAATTTTCGCAGCGGCCATACAGGATTATGGCCGTGGCATTGTCATTGGTGAGCCAAGCTTCGGCAAAGGAACCGTGCAAACTGTGGTCAACCTTGACGAAGAGGCGAATAATCCGAAGCCGGAGTTTGGCGAGCTGAAAATGACAGTCGCCCAGTTTTTCCGTATCAATGGTGGCACAACCCAGTTGAGAGGCGTTTCTCCGGACATTAGTTTGCCTGGGTTCTCCGATCTCGAGAATATGGGTGAGGCAAGTTACGACAATGCCTTGCCATGGCTACAGGTGAAAAAGGCAGATTATAAGCAGTTGGGTGACATAAAGGATGTGTTGCCTCAAGTTCAGAGCCTTCATGATACCCGTGTGGCCAAGGACAAAGACTTCCAGCGGCTCGTGGAAGATGCGACTGAACTGGATCGCCGCCGTAAACAGAAAACCATTTCACTGAATGAAGCAGACAGACGTAGTGAACGAGAACAGCAGCTCAGTCGCATCAAGGCTCGTGAAAAAGCTGATGGTGTAACACCGCTTGACGCAGCCTTTCAGGAGGACGGGCTGCAAGCCAATGAGCGAAGCCTGACCGCAGACATTGCAAGCGAAAAAGCGTTGAAGAATGCCAAGGACGCGCTGCTTGAGGAGTCCGCTCACATTCTCGTCGACGTTACTGGACTTTTGAACACCGCGTCGAGCACGGTCGGAAAAGCTGCGAAGCAATAATTGCGCTCGCTTGAAACCCAAGGAGTCTTGGATGTCCGAGAAAATCAAGATTGAAAAAGAAGAAGCGAGGAGTGGGGGCCGCTATATAGCAACTGTTTCCGGCAATGAGGCTGAGATGGCCTACTCCCGCGCGAGTGCGCATCTTATCATTATTGATCATACGGCCGTGCCGGATGCATTGCGCGGCCAAGGCGTGGGGCAGGCCTTGGCGCTACACGCGGTTGAAGATGCAAGGACAGGTGGCTGGAAGATCATTCCGCTATGCCCTTTCATGCGCGCCCAATCGCTCAGGCACGAAGATTGGGCTGATGTCATTCAGCAGAAATGAGACATTTTGATAGATTCGCGCGCTTACTGCTGAACTCTATCAAAAAGTCTCCGGACTAACCGATCATTGCGCGGCGGTCTGGCACAACGACTTCTTCGGTATCACGTGGCTTGCCGTCACGCTGCTCTAAAGCTTCAGCCTTTGCCAGTTCCGTTTCCGATTCGACAAGCGCGGCTTCTGCATCATCTTTTTGATTCTTCAGATCTCTGATCGATACAAAAAGATTGTCGCGACGCTGACGCGCAGCTTTTGCGAATGTCGGATAGGCAAAATGTGTGGTGTCTGTGATGCCGGCTTTTGTCTCTTCAGACGTGATTTGCGCGTCCAATTCTGCAGCCATGCGTTCGAATTCGCCCATCATCAGATCGAGCTGGCCGAGTTGGCGCCGCTTTTCCTTGACCTGAAAGAGCTTCAATCGAACCAAACCTTCATGCGACTTCATATTTACAACCCCCGTAACGCTTCACCAAAAGCTGGTACTCTGAGCACCACAAAATGTTTCTGGACACTCATCCAGCCCCATTTGACCCGAATCACCTGGGTAAAATGAAACAAAAACTTAAAGTCAGGCCCGCTTGGTAACCTTTCCTTTACGTTCAGCATTAATCATACGCCTTAAGACTTAAAGCTCTGTAAACCGATGCATCAAGTTTTGAAGCGGCAAGTTTATTGAGTCGAATGAATCGCTTAAGCGAAAAACCTGATGCTTTGGCTGATGGTTTGGGGCGGGCGGTTGACCTTATGAATCAATGCAGTGTCTGTGATTTTTAATTTATGAGTCAAAGACACTTGCAAAGCGGAATTAGATTTTGTTAACCATTCGGTGGCAATCTTAACGTTATGGAAACGGCTTGTTTCGCGACCTGACTCGGGATTGCCTGACCAAGGGTTTTGGGCAACCCATTTCAGCGGCGGGAAAAGGGGAATGATATGCGGGTTCTTTTAATCGAAGATGATAGTGCAACGGCCCAGAGCATCGAATTGATGCTCAAGTCGGAAAGCTTCAATGTTTATACGACGGATTTGGGCGAAGAGGGTGTCGATCTCGGCAAACTCTACGACTATGACATTATCCTCCTCGACCTCAATCTGCCGGACATGTCCGGTTATGAAGTCCTGAGGACCCTGCGTCTGTCGAAGGTGAAAACACCAATCCTTATCCTGTCCGGCATGGCTGGCATTGAGGATAAGGTTCGTGGTCTCGGCTTCGGCGCTGACGACTATATGACCAAGCCGTTCCACAAGGATGAACTGGTTGCCCGAATCCATGCGATCGTGCGCCGCTCGAAGGGGCATGCCCAATCGGTCATCACCACTGGTGATCTGATCGTCAATCTGGATGCGAAGACGGTAGAAGTGACCGGACAGCGCGTTCATCTGACTGGCAAGGAGTACCAGATGCTGGAGCTTCTTTCGCTCCGCAAGGGTACTACGCTTACCAAGGAAATGTTCCTCAATCATCTTTATGGCGGCATGGACGAACCAGAGCTGAAGATCATCGACGTCTTCATCTGCAAGCTGCGTAAAAAGCTCGACAATGCTTCGGGTGGCATCAATTACATCGAAACAGTCTGGGGTCGCGGTTACGTATTGCGCGAGCCTGATGCTGCTGATCTGCGCGAAATCGCCTGATTATTATCGGTTTGATTGGTTAAAGGGCTCCGCTCAATGCGGAGCCCTTTCCTTTTGCGAGCGGTTCAGACTGTAAGAATGACACTTCCAGTTATTCTTCCCGCCTCAAGGTCGCGATGCGCTTGTGCCGCATCGCGTAATGGATATTCGGCGCCAATCGGATTTATCAATCCATCTTGCAGGGCACTCATCAAGGCTTTTGACCCTTCCTGATAAAACTCAGGATCGTTCACTGAGGCAATGACACTGGGCCGCATCAATCCGATATTGCCAAGATCGCTCAGAGCCACCGGAGGGATTGGTCCGGCGGGATGTCCGATGCTAGCCGTCATCCCAAAAGCGCGGACAGTTTTGAGTGTCTGTTCCAGGATTGTCCCGCCGATGCCATCGACTGCAAGATGGACGCCACCTGTCAATTTACGGACCTCATCCACCCAATCTGGCTGCTTATAAAGTATAATCTTGTCGGCGCCTGCTATGCGAGCCTTTTCGATCTTACCGGCTGAACCCACGGTGCCAATGACGTTTGCGCCAAGACGTTTTGCCCATCGCGTTGTGATCTGGCCAAGGCCGCCTGCAGCAGCATGAACCAACACCCAATCTCCCGGACTGATTTTGCGAACCTTGTGTAAAAGCATATAGGCAGTGAGCCCGCGTAACATGGTGCTTCCGGCAATATGGTCGGTTACACCGGCAGGTATTCGTATAAGCCGGGTTGCAGGCAGTAATCTGGTTTCTGCATAGCCGCCAAGAGGCATTCCGGCATAGGCAACCCGATCGCCGACCCTTACGTTCGCTACGCCTTCTCCAACGCTCTCTACATTCCCCGCACCTTCAAGCCCGAGCACTGCAGGTAATTCAGGGACTGGGTACAGACCTTGGCGAAAATAAACATCGACAAAATTGACGCCGAGGACTTTTTGGCGAATGCGAACTTGGGCGGGGCCGGGGTCGCCAATTTGACGGTGTGCAGGGATCAGTACATCTGGTCCACCGTGAGCGGACATTTCCATAACAAGTGACATCAACAATTCTCCTTTTGAGCATAAAGACATGAGTCAAAAGGTGAGAAAATTCTGTATAACCTCACATTACATGTGCAATAATGCACTAATGATCGATTGGCAGGATTTGCATTATTTCGCGGTCCTTGCTCGCACCGGCTCTTTGTCTGCTGCCGCGCGTGAGCTTGGCGTTGATCATGCGACTGTTGGACGACGAGTTGCGGCGTTGGAAAATATGCTTGATTTAAGGCTTATCCATCGTCTGCCGCGCAGTACCAGCTTGACGAATGATGGTTTGGCTATTTCGGCGCTTGCGCAAGGAATGGAGCAATCAGTTCACGATATTGATCGTGTTGCACGTAGATTGAGCAAGTCGACAGTTGCGACTGTGAGAATAAGTGCACCGCCCGCGGTTGCGGTCAAACTGATTGCGCCGCATGTGGCTGCATTTCATGATGCCAATCCGGAGATCATGTTGGTATTATCAGGCACTGCGCAGAATGCGGCACTGGATCGGGGAGAGGCAGACATTGCTATCCGCATGGCAAAGCCCGAGGCGGCCGAGTTATTGATCCGGCGTATTGGCGCAATGCATTTCGGGCTTTATGCAACGACTGTTGTGGCGTCCGGGCCGGAGCAAGGCTTGAAGTTCATAGCCTATGATGCAGCCTTGGACCACCTTGATCAGCAAGTGTGGTTGCGGGCAATACTTGCCGGGCGTTCCATTGTTTTTCAGGCGAGTGATCTTTTCGGTCAGCTCGAAGCGGCGCGTGCCGGGCTCGGTGCAGCGGTATTGCCCCGCTTCATGGGAGATTCTGACCCGATGCTGGTTGAACTGAAAACCAGTGTCCCACCACCTGTGCGAGACTTGTGGCTGACGACTTATAGCGATCTCAGAAAGGTACCGGCGATCCGCCTCGTTATGACTTTCCTTGCCGACATCATCGGCAAGGCGTGTCCGATGCGCTGATCCTTAAATCCAGATGTCGTTTTGCGCAGTACGCTGGCTGGATTCGTGACCTGTGTTAGCCACGCCTCTTGGCTCGATCAGCATAAGCTTTACCTCTTTTTCAGCAAAGGGTTTATGCTCGATCCCCTTGGGAACGACATACATCTCGCCCGCTTTCAAAGTGACTGCACCGTCGCGAAAATCAATGCGCAATTCACCTTCAAGCACGATGAAAGTCTCATCGGTATCTTTGTGATCATGCCAGATAAAGTCGCCTTCCAACCGGGCGATCTTGAATTGATAATCATTCATTTCTGCAATGACTTTGGGTTGCCACTGCTCGGAAAATAACTCGAACTTTTTGCTGAGGTTTATTGCGCGATGGGATTGTGGTGATGCGTCATTGCTCATGACAAGGCTCCTGATGATTGTTGGGTCTCATCATAGCCTGTTTCCGGCTTTGGTCAGCCACTTATTACCTTTGCCGGATAGATCATTTCGCCGCTCGTCAGCATATTTACAGATTTTTCGATCCTGCTGGCGTCAGTTCCCTAATTCTATCGACGGCATGATTTCGGCAATTGATGCGCGGTTGAATGGCTTGAGCAAGTATCCGGAAGCCCCGGCACGTTTGGCACGCATGATTTTGGCAATATCCATTTCCGGCAGGCAGAGGTAAATTCGGGTATGTTCTCCGCCAGGGAGCGCCCGGATCTGTTTAATGATCTCGGGCGCGGGCATATCGATGAGCCCATCGTCCAGAATAATCATATCCGGCATTTCCACACTGCACGCCGCTAATGTCTGGTAACCAGTGTCCGCCATCGTCACAACGACTTTGTCGCTGGAGATAAGGCGGTCAGCAACTTTTCGCACCACTGGTGAGCCGTCAACGACCATACAACGCAGCATAAAGTTCCCCCGAACTAAATAGCCAACTCGGCTATCCTGATCGTGAAACTATAGATTGGCGGTGAATAAAGAGGCAAGCTCAATGGTAAATATTGAAATACCGCACGAACTTTCAGGGCATTTCAATCAAACTCAAGCGGCGGTGAAAACAATCTCTTCCGGAGTCGCGTGAATTGAAATGCTCATACCAGATTCCTGGGCGAGCAAGAGTGTATAATAGGGCTGCACAGCGTGAGCATCGATCGCTTCTTCCGGAGCCTTGCCACTGTGAAGCTCAAGAAACTTCGGGGGCACACGAAGCATCGGTCCGCGGGAGGTAAGGACGAAACGTGGTTCCGTCTCGGGCGTCTGTAATGAAACAGACAAAGAGCCGCCACGCGGCAAAGCTGCATTGGCGATCAAAATGAGGTTAAGCAGCAATTTGACTTTGTTCTTAGGCAAAAGGACGCGATTGCCTTCCCAGCTCAGTTCAGCCTTTTCGCCCTTCATATACTGATCTGCAACATTCTGAGCATCGCCCGTATCAATCTGTACACCCGCAGAACCCGCTGCGCCGAAGGCGATGCGGGCAAACTGCAAGCGAGCAGATGCGCTGCGCGCACTCGACTTGATAAGGTTCATGGCGTCTTCATCGGCGCCACCTTCTTCCAGCAGCTCAAGACCATTGTTTATGGCGCCGACCGGCGAGATGATATCGTGGCAGATGCGGCTTGAAAGGAGCGCTCCGAGGTCCGTTGCCGAAAGGATGACGGGCAATGTCATGAGGAATCTCCTGAAAATGGCTGTTGCGCTAAGTTGCCCGCGAATCAAAGTCGCGAATCACTTGGTTCTCTTGCTTTTCTGGATACAGAGGGCGGTGCAAATGGGCAAGAACGTCATGACTCACAAGCAGAATACCTAAAAAAATGCCGTATTTACGAGCCATTGAAATGCCAAGATCAATTCATAAACTTTTATACAAGGTTTGCTGTCTTAAATAGGGTTAACGCAAACACAGATTTGCGAATCAGGCGTCAGGCAATGAGCGAACACCAAAAGGAATTATTATGGCGTCTCTACTCTTGTCTTTGAATCGTGGCTTTCTCCTTCTCATGACCGTTGTGTCATTGTTTTTCGTGCAGGCGCAGGCAGCGCATGCGCAAAACACCTACTCGATGGACGAGATTGTCAATTCCGGTCAGAGATTTTTCGGTTCGACCTCCGGAGGTCTCGCTACGGCCGTGGAAAAGGTTTTTCAGAGTTATGGATTACCAAATGGCTATGTTCTCGGCGAAGAAGGTTCAGGTGCCATTATCGGTGGTCTGACTTATGGCGAAGGCTCGCTCTATACAAAAAACGCCGGCGATCACAAAACCTTCTGGCAGGGGCCATCCATCGGCTGGGATTTCGGTGGTCAGGGCTCGCGGGTCATGATGCTTGTGTACAATCTTGATGATGTGCAGAACCTCTATGGCCGCTTTGTGGGTGTGGCTGGCTCCGCTTATCTTTTTGCCGGTGTGGGTTTCAACGTGCTAAAGCGCAATCAGGTTTTGCTGGTGCCTATCAGAACCGGCGTAGGAGCGCGTCTGGGTGTCAATGTCGGTTACCTGAAGATTACTCCTTCAGCGACGTGGAACCCGTTCTGACGCTTGACCCGGTATTTTGAAACGAAGGCGCGGGCAATCCAGTTCGCGCCTTTGTGTTTTAAATGACTGGCTGATAATAAGATTTTTGCCCGGAAGACTCCTGACAGGACTTTATCGTGATCCAGACCGCGCTTTATTTTGCTCTTGGATTTCTGGCTGCCGTTCTACTGGCATTGCTGGTAGTGCCGCCGATCTGGCGTCGTGCAACCTACCTGACGCGCAAGCGCGTTGAAGCTGAGACCCCTCTGACCTTGAATGAGATACAGGCGCAGCGTGACGGCTTACGGGCCGAACACGCTCTGGCTAACCGTAAACTGGAACTTATGTTGGAGAATGCGCAGGCGAAAGCTGGAAAGCAACTTGCCGAGGTCAGCGAAAAGGACAGGTATGTAAGAAAGCTTGCTCAGGATCTGGAGCAACGCGAGCAGAAGATTTCTGAACTTGAGGCAATGCTGACTTCAGGAAAAGAGACAATCAAGAAAGCATCCGCGACAAGTGCCGGACAGGAAAAGCTGCTTGAGCAGCGTGCAGCGGAACTGGAGCTTCTGCACCGCCGACTGGCAAGTCTTGCAACGAACGGTGACAGTTTGAAAATTGATCTGGCTGCGCAATCGACCCGAATTGATAATCTTTCGGACGATCTCAAGAGCGCTCGGCAGGATAAGAGAGATAGCGACGAGCAAAAACGCAAGGCTGAAATGGAATTGAAAGCTTTGCGTCATTCGCTGGAGCAAGAAACCAAACGCCGGTCTGAGCTGGATACGCAGGCTAACGCTTTGCTCAGGCAATTTGCAGATAGTGAGGCAAAACTTGCGCGGCGTGAAAAAGATTTCGAGCGTGCAAATGAGCGTTTGCGCAAGGTCTTGGCGGAAGGGAGAAAACAGCCTGTCATCGCCGGGGACGTGCCGCGTGGTAAGCAGGCATTTATTCAGGCTCAAGAGGATGATGTCTTGCGTGAGCAGATGAACGGTCTGGCTGCTCAAGTGATAGCGATGACTGCCAAGCTGGAAGGTTCCGGATCATTGATCGATGAACTGCTTGGGAAAAAAGGCAACGGGGATGCTGTTGCTCGCGATGCCGACGGAAATGTCATCGTCAGCTTGGCTGATCGCATCCGTACTTTGCAGAATGTGGTTTCAAAAGCTGGAAAATCGGCTGAGCCGTGACAGGGCAATTCCAGATGCTGTTGCGACGTTGAGGCTGTCGAAGCTGGTCGACATTGGAATCCTGACTGTTTGCAATTCTTGCAGAAGCGCCAAAGGCAAACCTTCGCCTTCAGTACCAAGCAGGAGGGCCGTGCGGGCCAAAGGTTCTATGGCATTGATGCTTATTGCGCCGGAGGGGCTGAGAGCAAAAATCGTAAAGCCTGCATCCTGTAAGGCCTTAACAATTTGCTCAATTGTCTCCTCACGCGCAAAGGGAACTTTTAGAGCAGCGCCAACAGATACCCTGATCGCCTTGCGATAGAGTGGATCGCAGCTTGTCTCATCCATCACGATGCAATCCGCCTCGAAGGCTGCAGCATTGCGGAAAATCGAACCCATATTATCGTGATTGGATATTCCACATAGAACAACGATCACTGCGGTTTCTGGAAGTGAGCCAATTACAGCTTGCAAGGAGAGTGGATTCTCCCGGCTTCCAACAGCCAGAATACCTCTGTGCATTGGAAAGCCCGCGATAGCATCCATTGTTGTGCGAGAGACGCAATAAATTGGTACGCTATCCGCACACAGCCGAATTTGCTCCTCAAGTCCGGCCAACCTGTTCTCAATTACAAGCAGGGATTCGATAGCGAATGAGCTGTTGGCTAACAGCACGTTAAGCACGACTTTCCCCTCTGCAATAAAGCGCCCCTCACGCCCCACCAAATCACGTTCCCGAACGTTTTTGTAAGGAGCAAGCCGTTGGTCTGCGGGGTCAGCGATACGGATTATACGCTGTTCCAGCCAATCGCCCACGTTATCCGATCCGCTCACGCCGAGGTCTGGTCCGCTTCCAGGCCAGCGCGAGCTTCGCCGGCCATGCGAACCAGGGTCATATGCATGTCTTTCGCAGACTCGAGCGGCTTTTCAAAGAAGATGCGAGCCACTTCATCACCATCTGCAATATCGAAACCGTCCGCGTCAATTCCGGTTATGCGCCATTTACCATCCGGTAACTTGGCATAATAGCGCGCATAGAGCGCTATAGCGTCGGCGTGATCCTCGTTCATATGATCGACGGCATTCTTCTCTGCTGCAGCAAGCTCTGCATTAACAGGACTGAGGCTCAACCACTCTTTCGCTTCCAACTGATAGGCGCGCCCGAAGCCGCCATTCAGTTTCGTGTTTTCGGGTTCAAGACGGAAAAACCGGAAATCACCAAGCCCGACATAGAGTTTTGATTTGGGAAGGTGGGAAAGATAACGCCATTCGATACGCGTGTGATCAGCGGAGCCTTTAATAACTTCCTTCGCTTTTGCTGAAATCGTCATACGGGCATAGGCAAGAGGATCGCCTTTGCCAAGCTCACCGACCAAAAGCGAGCAACGTGGATCTGCCAGCAGAGCAGGTGTATGAGCCGCCAATGCGGAGACCAAAGTTATCGGAGTACCGTCATGATCAGTGGAAACACCGATCCGCGTGGCAATAGGGTTACCGGTCTGAGGTTCCAGCGTGGCGATGACCGCATGGCGTGCACTTCGCATCAACCGACGTATAAGCCGGACAGCGCTGTCGTCCATTTCGCGTAAAACGTCCGTCTTTTCGGTCACATCATATCCTTCACCAGCTTGGAGTATCTGATTGATAAGATGTGCGATGATCGGCGACAAGCCCTGGATATCATTATGGCAAGCAGCTGTGAAAAGTCAGGCAGCGATTGCCTGATTTTGGTCGAGGCCCGCATCTCTCATGCAGTCCGCAAGAAGATCCAGATCGACCGGACCGATAGTGCAAAGGACAGGCGCAACATCTTCGGCGGAAACCTGCAAAGACATGAGCTCACGCAGGGCGTCCATGAGTGATTCGCGCGTATCGTAGCGTGGTGTATTGGAACGCATGGTCTGCCCTTCGGACCTCATTCAATACTTAAAGATTAACCTGATAGTGGTAAACAAATTCTTAATTATGCCATTATTAGGAATTTGGTGCTATTGCATTAGATAAAATAAACGCATAATTTCAATTGGATAGTAGTGGCGTCTTCAAGATTGTATTTCGTTGCCATTGTTTGGCCCCAAATGACATCATTCTGTGCTCAACTTCACCAGCAGGAAAAACAGCGATGAGAATTGCTTCGTGATCGGCGGTAAGTGGAAATTCCACTCAGTGGCGGGAATTGTAGCGGCGGCAGCGATGGTCAGTGGCTGCACTACGCAAAATGGGCAGCAGACCAGCAAGATCAAGCCGGAAGCTGCGACGTCACAGACTACGTCAGGTAACTACGCCTACACGCCCAAGGACAAGGAATGCCTTGAACGGGCCATGTTCTTTGAATCCAATCGCTCGAGCCAGGATGGTCTGGAAGCTGTTGGAACAGTAGTGATGAATCGTCTTGATGCGGGCAAATGGGGAAATTCCATATGCAGTGTCGTTGGCCAGAAGGGGCAGTTTGCTCCTGGTGTTTTGTCGCGTCCTATGAAGTCAGCAGCTTTGCCGGATGTTCAGGCTGCTGCTGATGCGGTTTTGAAAGGCAAGCGCAATCCTCAAGTCAAGAATGCGATGTATTTCCATACTGCTGGATTGCGGTTCCCTTACAAGAATATGCATTACACCGTCGTTGCAGGGGGCAATGCGTTCTATGAGAAGCGTGATCGCTATAATTCAGCGGAGATTGCTTCCAAGGAGGCGAGCCAGTCGATTGCCAACGCTTATATCGCGAGTATAAGGACTTCCGGTGCAGGTGGCACGCAGGTTGCGAGCGCTGGTACGACAACTTCCACGCCTACGTCTGGCCGCGTTGTTGCTACGGCACCTCAGCCTGTTCAAGTTGCGCAGGCCGATATAGCACCGCAGCAATTGGCCTTCGCCAGTGATAAGGTTGCCGTTCCCATCGATCCGCCAGTTCAGGCGATGGAGAACACGTTGCAGGCCCAACAGAACGCTCAGATGGCTCAAACCGCACAAGTCACACCGGCTGGCATACTTGCCTACGAGGCACCCACCAGCAAGAGCGTAGATGCTATAGGTCAGATGCTTCTTGCTCAGGATAGGCCCAACGCCCTGAACTAATAAAAAAGCACGCTTCGGCGTGCTTTTTTATTAAAGGACTTCGCTGGATTTCTTAAGGCACCAGAAAATGATGGTCCCATTCATTGTGGGGAACAAGCTGTCCTATCGCATATTGAAACGTCAGAATTGTCATGTGATCGGGTGAAGTCGAGCATGTATAGGACAAGTGATACCACTCGCCCTTGCTTCGAAATGCGGCACCTGTAGAACGGATTTTGTCACCCTTGATCTTCGGCTCAGCAAAAGCGTAGGCAACAAGTTCATCCGGCACCATTTTGACCGGATCTTTATGTATTCGCTCCATCGCCTCCAGATCGCATCGTTGCTCGAGTCTCGTCTGTGGATCAAGCTTCTCGAGCTGTTCGGCAGCACTGTTGTCCATTGCTGATGCCGGTGCAGAAATTGCAATGACAAGAAGAAGAGCACCAATAATTTTCATCAGTATTGCTTCCTGGCGTAACGCGCGACCCATAGGATCAAGTGCCGTGAGATACCGGTTCTTTTAAGTCGAAACTATGGAAATCAAAACCGTTAGAACATTACAATTTGTTCATGAACCAGCAGATTTCCGCCCCTTGTCACCGTTCGCTTCAATGTAGGAGTAAATATAGGAAAAGGACGGCTGTGCGCGATTGGCTGGCTCGACCAAACCGGCAACGCTACCGAGTGAGGCCGCATAATTATTGCAGTTGAAACCGAACATTCTCCAGAGGGGAGGATTGGCCAGATTGCTGCGCACCTTGCCCAGTAACTGCTGGTATTGGCTTTCGGTCAACGAGACGCGATACGCTGCTCCGGTGGAAAAGTGACAATCGGCATAGCTGGGTTTGAGCTCGGCAGGCATTGGTATTATCGCGCCGCCATAAAGCCCGACCAGACTTCCCTTTGGAAAGAGGCCGTTATACTGGCGCGTCACTGGATTGCCCTGCGCGTCCAGCCGCCCAAAGACAACGTAAAGATGTCCGCTTGGTATGCCGGGCGAAAGACGTTGACGAAATTCTATATAAGCGGGGTCACCAGGATTGGTGCGGTTGGCGGTCAATTTCACTGCATTGCCGTTAACGCTTCCATGCGCGGCGCATGTCAATTGCGGCAGCTCGGCAGCATATGCGGATACGGTGGCTGCACTTTCCGATTGCGGAGATGATTGGCACGCCGCAAGCGACAACGAAAGCAAAAGAGCCGGCAGCGCTTTTGTGGAAGATTTACGGAGCGAAGTGATTTTAAGCACGATGAGATCTTTCAGCCATTGGGCCAATCAGTAAAGGTAAGGCAGGATACGCCAAGTGCGTGCCCGATAGACATCATATTCTTCAGCAAAGGCTTCCCGCATCATGGCTTCTTCGGGACCAACGCGTGAAAAGAACAAATATCCAAATCCGACGATCCCTGCAAATCCTGCAATATAGTTAGGCAGGAGCAGTGCTTGTGCTACCGCGAGACACCAGAATGCCGTGTACATTGGATGGCGGATACGTTTGTAAATTCCAGTTGTAACAAGTTTATGGTCTTGTTTGAGCTGCAGGGAAACCGACCACATTTTGCCGAGCGCTTTATGGGTAAGCCTGAAAAGTATCAGCGCTGCTATTCCTGCCATAATGCCAAACACCAAGAGGGCAGGATGTGCTGGGTAGGAAGCGAACCATGGAAATCCGGTCGCGATATAAATACCCGGAATAATGCCGAGACCCGTTAGCGAGACAATCATCCGCAGGGTATCCGCGCCCTTGCGGTAATCAACAGTGAGGCGGCTGCGGCGGGCACGGCGATCAAAGGGCCGGCGTAGCAGATACCAGCCGACGACCAGAAGGGCCCAAAGAGCCTTCCCAGCCAAAGTAAGGCTTATCATGTGATGGCGGGCCCCACGATTTTCAGACTGTCATCAGCGCACACTGTTTGTTCGCAGGGCAACCCACCCCTTGCGGCAATATCGGCAAACCGTTGGGGGCCGCACAGAATTGCGTGCCATGAATAGCGCGTCCTCTTGTCGACGCCGAATACAAACTGGCGGTGGACCCGGAAGAAGTCACGCCGGATGGCTTTATAAGTCTCGTCACAAAGCTGATGTCTGAAACGGACTTGCATGAGAACCGGCGATCTTCCCTTTGCTATATCGAGATCGCGGATCGGGTCTGACTTGTAAAAATTCATTGGATCCGTCAGCGATTGTGCATCGATCCATGTTGTTTTGCTTTGCGCGACCTTTGCAACACAGTTGCGAAGGCGGGTAGCGGCAGGATGCAAAGCAACTTTGAGCAGGCTGGAACCAACAGTAAGCAGTCCGTAGCGTCTTGATTGATTATGCTTCAAGGCCTCATCAATAACGGGAAGCGCGCAAATGGCTCCAAGACTATGAGCGGCAACAATCACTTCTGTGTCATTTGAAGTCTGGCTGATCTGTCTGGCAGCATCTGCAATGACATTCTCCATCTTTGTCATAACCTCCGGACATTTGCCACGCGCCATGTCACGAGCAAAGGTCCAGTCGTCCATCAAGAGCAGGAGATGCAGTTTCGCAGATGCAAACCATAACAGGCATGTGAAGGCCAAGAGAGCCGTGCCAGGCAGAACAAATGGGCTGTTCGGGAATATGTCATCAATCAGGTAACCTGCACCGAGCGATGCTGCGGCAATACCTGCAAGAACCAGCAGTGGATAGACGAAGAATAGAGCATAACGCCAACTGGTCGTTACAAAGCGGAAAAATGTGCCACTGACAATAAAATCAAGTAGCGCGAACAACCCGCTTAGCAGGCGGATGACCGGATTTCTCGATGCATAAAAAAGCGTAATATCGCCGAGCCCATAAAGGACAAAATCCGTCCGGACCGACGAGTCATCGCCCTGTGTATCCAAACTGAAGCGGCCTGTTTCTACGCCAGCTTCCGCCGTCGATGTTTCAAGTGAGGATGGTTCCGTAAAACGCATGCCATAAACAGGCGCAGTTTTGCCGGCCTCGCGGACAAAACGTCGATAATGTGCCTCCACGGGCATATGTTCAAAGCCTGGCAGCAAAATCACCAGACGCTTGACGATGGACATCCGCATCCTTTCCTCATCGATCACCGATGATTGCGATCTACCTTACTTCGCTAACAAGGATTTTAGATGACCAGCGTTAACAGAACGTCGTCAGCGATTAAAAGTTGCAACAATCAGTGATGCAACTTTTATTTTGGTGCCATGCGGATCGCGCCGTCAAGCCGGATTGTTTCGCCATTGAGCATTGGGTTCTCGATAATATGCACAGCAAGTGCTGCATATTCTTCTGGTTTGCCAAGTCTTGACGGAAAAGGGATGGAAGCGGCTAGCGAATCCTGAACTTCCTGCGGCAAGGCGAGCAGCATGGGCGTTCCGAAAATACCGGGGGCGATTGCCATGACACGAATGCCGAAACGAGCAAGCTCGCGCGCTGCCGGCAACGTCAGACCGGCAATACCGGCTTTCGAGGAAGCATAGGCCGCCTGTCCTATCTGGCCGTCGAAGGCCGCAACAGAAGCCGTGGAGATAATTACGCCACGCTCGCCCGTTTCCAGAGGATCAAGCTTTGCTGCTGCATCGCCTACCAGTCGTAACATGTTGAAAGAACCGATCAGGTTGACCTCGATGACGCGCCGGTAAAGCTCCAGATCATGGGGGCCGTCTCGACCTACGATACGTCCGGCATTGGCAATCCCTGCGCAATTAACGAGAACACGCGGCGTGCCAAGCTTTGCCGTTACCTGCTGGACAGCGCTTTCGGCATCGCTGGCACTGGAAACATTGCAGCTGAGTGCCAGTCCACCAATCTCCTGCGCAACTTTTTGAGCGGCATCGAGATTGATATCGAAAAGAGCAACTTTCGCGCCGTTTTCCGCCAAAAGACGGGCCGTTGCTGCACCAAGACCAGAACCACCTCCGGTTACTATCGCAGTATGTCCTTCAAGATTCATAGTTCGCCTCCCTTGCAAAATGTGACGACTGTCGCAGGCGCTTATCATGGCAATGCTGGAGACGATAGTCGCAACTCTGGTCTATAAGACACATGTATTGGTCTCAGGCTGTCGAAAATGTTAATGGACGGTTTTATAGTGAAATTCACTATTTTTGCATTTATGTGCTCGAGTTTCCCCAGAATCGTGAATTATGGTTCTTCGGATGGGTTGACTGCGAATAAATCTGCTTGCATTGCGACATTGCAAAGGCTTCCATGCAACTTCGGTTGCAGGCAAGGGGGCCGGCAACAAAAAAACCTCTGAAGGTGGAAAAACATGAAGACCTACAAGAAACTCATTGCGGCGACTGCGCTTGCAATGTTGACAGGTGGGCTGATGGCAGGTGGAGCCGCAGCTAAAACTTTCGTTTATTGCTCGGAAGCATCGCCGGAAGGCTTTGATCCCGGTCTCTATACCGGCGGTAATACATTCGATGCCGCAGCTCATACGGTTTATAACCGTTTGCTCGAGTTCAAGCCTGGCACAACTGAGCCGGAAGCTGGTCTCGCTGAAAGCTGGACAATTTCCGATGATGGTCTGCAGTACACATTCAAGATTCGTCCGGGTGTAAAGTTCCAGACCACAGAATTCTTCACGCCAACCCGTGAACTCAACGCTGACGATGTCATTTTCTCTTACGAGCGCCAGTGGAAAGAAGACAATGCCTGGAACAAGTATGTAACAGGTACATCCTGGGAATATTTTGCCGGTATGGGCTTCCCAGAGCTTCTGCAGTCGATCGAAAAAGTCGACGATATGACAGTCAAGTTCACCTTGAAGCGCAAAGAAGCGCCATTCCTTGCAAACGTTGCGATGCCATTCGCTTCGATCATGTCGAAGGAATATGCTGACAAGCTTCAGGCCGATGGCAAGATGAACCAGTTGAACCAGATGCCTCTCGGCACCGGTCCTTTCTCGTTCGTTGCTTATCAGCAGGATGCCGTCATCCGCTATAAGGCCAATCCTGACTACTGGAATGGCAAGCAGAAGATCGACGATCTCGTTTTCGCAATCACCACCGACGCTTCTGTTCGTTACCAGAAGCTCAAGGCTGGCGAATGCCACCTTATGCCTTATCCAAACCCAAGCGACGTTGCAGCTATGAAGGCTGATCCAGAGCTGAAGGTCATGGAACAGGAAGGCCTGAACGTCGCTTACCTCGCGTACAACACGCTGGTTGCACCGTTCGACAAGGCTGAAGTACGCCACGCGCTCAACATGGCCATCAACAAGAAGGCAATCGTTGACGGCGTATTCCAGGGTCTGGCGACACCTGCCAAGAACCCGATCCCGCCAACAATGTGGTCCTATAACGACAAGATCGAGGACGACAAGTATGACCCGGAAGCAGCCAAGAAATTGCTTGCGGATGCTGGTGTAAAGGATCTTTCGATGAAGATCTGGGCGATGCCGGTTGCACGTCCTTACATGGTCAATGCCCGCCGCGCTGCTGAACTGATGCAGTCGGATCTGGCAAAGATTGGCGTCAAGGCAGAGATCGTGTCCTATGAGTGGGCTGAGTATCTCGACAAGTCTAAGGCGAAAGACCGTGATGGTGCCGCTATCCTCGGCTGGACTGGTGACAATGGTGATCCAGACAACTTCCTTGACACATTGCTTGGTTGCGACGCCGTTGGTGGTAACAACCGCGCACAGTGGTGCAACAAGGAATTTGATGATCTGGTGACCAAAGCCAAGGAAACGACTGACCTTGCTGAACGTACCAAGCTCTATGAAGAAGCACAGGTAGTGTTCAAGAAGGAAGCTCCATGGGCAACCCTCGACCATTCCCTGTCGCTTGTACCAATGCGCAAGGGTGTTGAAGGCTTCCATCAGAGCCCGCTCGGTGACTTCGCCTTCGATGGCGTAGACATCACCGAGTAAGACCTGAAAACTAGTAGGAAGGGCGTCCGTCAGGCGGGCGCCCTTTTTTCTTCCGAGCAAAAATGCGCTGAGGCAGCCGGAAGCACCGCCACCGATTGTGGCTGGAAGGTACGATATGTTCAGATTTATTATGGGACGCGTAGCGGTCATGGCCCTGACCTTTGTCGGGGTGTCCATCATCGCTTTTTCGTTTATTCGCATGCTTCCGGGTGATCCCGTTGCTTTGCTTTCAGGCGAGCGTGTCATGTCGCCAGAACGTCATGCAGCTATTTCGCACGATCTTGGCTTCGATCAACCAATCATAGTCCAGTACTTCAATTACCTTTGGGGTATCCTGCATGGTGATTTCGGTACGTCGATTGTCACCAAGCAGCCTGTCGTCGATCAGTTTTTCAATCTGTTCCCGGCCACGCTTGAGCTTTCAATTTGCGCGATCCTTTTTGCGGTTCTGCTCGGCATTCCGGCCGGTGTTTTCGCAGCAATCAAGCGCGGCTCCTTTTTCGATCAGTCAATCATGGGAACTGCGCTCATAGGGTTCTCAATGCCAATTTTCTGGTGGGGCCTGCTGCTGATCATGCTTGTCTCAAACACCTTGCATTGGACACCGGTTTCCGGCCGCATTTCCTTAATGTTCTTTTTCCCGCCAGTGACCGGCTTCATGCTGATTGATTCACTGCTTTCGGGTCAGTCCGGTGCGTTCAAGTCCGCTGTCAGTCACTTGATCCTGCCAACAATTGTGCTCGGCACCATTCCATTGGCAGTTATTGCGCGTCAGACCCGTTCAGCAATGCTCGAAGTATTATCTGAGGATTATGTGCGCACCGCGCGAGCCAAAGGCTTGGCTCCATTGCGTGTTATCGGCGTCCACGCACTTCGCAATGCCATGATACCAGTCGTCACAACGATTGGTCTTCAAGTTGGCGTCATGCTTGCCGGTGCTATCCTGACGGAAACCATCTTCTCGTGGCCGGGTATCGGTAAATGGCTGGTCGATTCTGTCAGCCGCCGCGACTATGCGGTTATCCAGGGCGCTTTGCTGATCATCGCTGCCACCATCATGTTGGTCAATCTCGCTGTGGACTTGCTCTACGGTCTGATCAATCCGCGCATTCGACATTGAGGGGATAGATCATGGCCCAGACAAATATTCAAAGTGGCACGTCCACTGATGCTTCGCTCCGACGCCAGCTTGCCGAGTTCTGGTACTATTTTTCGGAAAATCGTGGTGCCGTCATTGGCCTCGCTGTTTTCGTCCTACTGGTTATCATAGCTGTTTTCGCTCCTTGGATTGCGCCCCATAGCCCGGCCGATCAGTATCGCGATGCAACGCTTCTGCCGCCATTCTTTCAGGAGGGTGGGCGTGCAGATTACCTGCTGGGAACGGACGCGGTCGGACGCGACATTCTCTCGCGCCTGATCTATGGCGCACGCTACTCATTGTTCATCGGTATCGTTGTTACCTTCATTGCGCTCGTAGGCGGAATTTTCCTCGGTGTCATTGCCGGTTATTTCCGAGGCTGGGTTGACACAGTCATCATGCGATTGATGGATGTCATTCTGGCCTTTCCGTCATTGTTGCTGGCGCTGGTTCTCGTCGCAATCATCGGCCCGGGATTGACTGGAGCAATGATTTCCATTGCGCTTGTGTACCAACCTCACTTTGTGCGTTTGACCCGCGCTGCGGTAATGGCAGAAAAGACCCGTGATTATGTAGTAGCAGCGAAAGTTGCCGGCGCGAGCCCGTTGCGTCTGATGTTCAAAACGATTCTGCCAAATTGCATGGCACCTTTGATTGTGCAGGCAACGCTGTCATTCTCTAATGCGATCTTAGATGCAGCTGCACTCGGATTTTTGGGCTACGGAGCGCAACCTCCGGCATCGGAATGGGGCACAATGCTGGCCGATGCCCGCGAGTTTATCGCAAGCGGTCAATGGTGGGTGGTCACGCTGCCCGGTCTTGCAATCCTGATCACGGTGCTTGCCATCAATCTCGTCGGTGACGGATTGCGCGATGCGCTTGATCCCAAGTTGAAGAGGAGCTGAACATGGCAAAGCTACTCGAAATCAAGAATCTCTCTGTCGGCTTTGACACCAGCAGCGGAATGTTTATGGCAGTTCAGGGTATCGATCTGTCAGTGGAAGCCCGTGAGGTGCTGGCAATTGTCGGCGAATCCGGTTCTGGCAAATCTGTTGCGATGCTTGCCGTTATGGGCCTTTTGCCCAAATCGGCAACAGTGACTGCAGACAGCATGACTTTTGATGGCCATGACATGCTGAAGATGACCAGCAAACGCCGTCGCGAGATCATTGGCCGCGACGTTGCCATGATCTTTCAGGAGCCTATGGCCAGCCTCAACCCCTGTTTCACTGTAGGATTCCAGCTGGAAGAAGTCCTGCGGGTTCACATGAAACTCGACAAGAAGGCCAGACGCGCACGCGCAATCGAGCTTTTCAAACAGGTTGGTATTCCTACTCCCGAAGAACGGCTCAAATCCTATCCGCATCAGATGTCTGGCGGGCAATGCCAGCGTGTTATGATTGCCATCGCGATTGCCTGCAATCCGAAGCTTCTGATTGCAGACGAGCCGACCACTGCTTTGGACGTCACAATCCAGAAACAGATTCTGGATTTGCTGGTGGGCCTTCAGGCGAAGCACGGCATGGGGCTTATCATGATTACCCACGATATGGGTGTGGTTGCCGAAACTGCAGATCGGGTCATTGTTCAGTACAAGGGCACGAAGATGGAAGAAGCTGATGTGCTGACACTATTTGAGGCACCAAAAAGCCCATACACCCGCGCTCTGCTTTCAGCCCTGCCAGAGAATGCAACCGGCGACAGACTTTCGACTGTGGCTGATTTCATGAAAAACGAAGCAGCCAATGCAGGAGCGGCATCATGAGTGAGATCGTTCTTGAAGGCCGCAACATTGTTCGCGAGTATCATGTTGGCGGAAGCTTGTTCGGCAAGGCCAAGACTGTTCAGGCCGTAAAGGGTGTTAACTTCACCGTAGAGAAGGGCAAGACCCTTGCGATCGTTGGTGAAAGTGGTTGCGGAAAGTCAACGCTCGGCCGCATATTGACGCTGATCGACCCGCAAACATCCGGCGAACTGCTTATCGACGGCAAACCGATCAATATTGCCAAGGATAAGGTGACGACGGAAATGCGCCGCAAGGTGCAGATCATTTTTCAGAACCCGTACGGTTCGCTCAATCCACGCCAGAAAATCGGCGAGGTTCTAGGCGAACCGCTGCTGCTCAATACCAATAAGACCGCTGCCGAGCGACGCGAACTTGCCATGCAGATGCTGGTGAAAGTTGGTCTTGGGCCGGAACACTATAATCGATATCCGCATATGTTTTCTGGTGGTCAGCGCCAGCGTATCGCCATAGCACGTGCACTGATGCTCAGCCCGAGCCTACTGGTGCTGGATGAGCCGGTTTCTGCACTCGATCTGTCAGTACAGGCGCAGGTGCTCAATCTTCTTGCGGATTTGCAGGATGAGTTCAACCTGACTTATGTTTTCATCAGCCATGACCTGTCGGTGGTGCGTTATATCGCTGACGACGTTATGGTGATGTATTATGGCGAGGTGGTCGAGTACGGTACACGTGACGAGGTGTTTTCCAATCCACAGCACAGCTATACCAAGACGCTATTTGCGGCGACGCCGAAATCCGATGTCGAAAGCATTCGTGCACGTATCGCCAAGAAGAAAGCTGCCGCTTGAGCGGAACCTGCCCTGCGATCGGGCGTTCATTCATTGAGTTTTAACTGGAGGAATGCCCGTGAGCAAAAAGCAGTCGATTTCATCCGCCCCGACAGACGGAAGCAAGGTGCAGATTTTCTGGACTGATGAAGACGGCCAGGAGAACCAGTCGATCGGGCAGTATCGCTCGCTTGACCGATTGAAAGCGACCGGTGGTCAATGGGATGAAACGGATGCTGGCTGGTGGATATTTACAGATTCCAACACGCAGAAAAAAGTAACCCCGACAGGCTGGCAACCCGCGGGCAAATCGGAAGATTCCGAGGAAGCTGAAGAAGAGTAAACGCTAAAGCGATCGGGTGGTTGACCGGATCGCTTCAATGGTAGGCTGTCATGCGGTCTTTTGATGCTTGAGCAGCCCGCGAACGATATCGTCGGCAGAAATCATGCCAAGGATCGCTCCTTTTTCAACGACGCCAACATCACCGCTGTTTTTGGCAACTGCCTGCATGATTTCGCGGATAGGCGTGTCAGGTTTTGCCGTAGCGGCAAAGGGTCTGTCTGCCCGTGAACGATCAAGCGGAACCATGATGTCAGCGGCCGTCAACACGCCAAGGGGATTCATATTGGCAACGAAATCCGCCACATAATCATCTGCCGGGTTCAGGAGTATGTCCTGTGCGGTTCCGCATTGGATAATGCGACCGCCTTCCATAATGGCAATGCGGTTCCCGATCTTCATGGCCTCATCAAGATCGTGGCTGACAAAGACGATAGTTTTTTTCAGCCGGTCCTGAAGGCTCAGAAGCTCATCCTGCAGGCGATTGCGAATAAGCGGATCAAGTGCCGAGAATGGCTCATCCATTAGCAGGATTGGCGCGCCGGTGGCGAATGCACGGGCAAGGCCGACACGCTGTTGCATGCCGCCAGACAGTTCTCCGACTTTACGCTTGGCCCAGTCCTTCAGGTTTACCAGTTCCAACTGTTGTTGAACGGCCTGCGCGCGTTCGTCCTTTGGTACGCCAGACAATTCCAGCCCGAAGCCAACGTTCTCTTCGACTGTACGCCATGGCAAAAGTCCGAATTGCTGAAAGACCATGGACACGAGATGTTTGCGAAGGTTGCGCAAGGTAGGCTTGTCGGCTTTGCCCACGTCAATCGATTGGCCGTTATTATGAACGACGACCGAACCGCGGGAAATCGGATTAAGGCGGTTGATGGCACGCAGAAGGGTAGATTTTCCTGAGCCGGACAGGCCCATCAATACCAGTATTTCACCCTCAGCAATCGTTAGGGAGCAATTGTGAACGCCTAGAACATGACCGGTTTCGGCTTGAATTTCCGAACGGCTTTTCCCTTGATCAGCAAGGGCTAGGGAAGTGTCGGTGCGTTTGCCAAAAATAATGCAGACTTTATCGAGTGTAATAGCGGTCATTCACCATGCTCCTTGCCGGGGCGGAAAATACGGTCAAGCACAATGGCGACGACCACGATAACCAGACCAGCTTCAAAACCGAGAGCGGTGTTGACCGAATTCAGTGCGCGAACGACAGGAACGCCAAGACCATCAGCGCCGACCAGCGCCGCAATAACCACCATGGAAAGCGATAGCATAATCGTCTGGGTCAGACCGGCAAGGATTTGCGGCATGGCATAGGGAAGCTCAATTTTCCACAAGAGCTGCCGGGATGATGCACCAAAGGCTTCGCCAGCTTCGACCAGATGCAGCGGCGTTGATGAAACGCCAAGATGGGTGAGGCGAATGGGAGCGGGTAGAACAAAGATGGCGGTGGCGAGCAGGCCGGGTACCATGCCAATGCCAAAGAAAACAATCGCAGGAATGAGATAGACGAAAGTTGGCAATGTCTGCATCAGGTCCAGCACCGGTCGAATCGCCGAATAGAATTTGGGGCGATGCGCAGCGATAATCCCGATTGGTACACCGATACCCATACACAGTATGCAGGAAGAAAGTACGAGGGTCAGCGTTTCCATCGTTTCATCCCAATACCCCTGATTGAGAATGAACAGAAATCCCACAATCGTCAGGACAGTAACGGCAATTGAACGCCGCAGAGCATAGGCTATGGCAGCAAATATCGCGACCATGATCAGCGGGTGAGGGTATTTCAGCACGAACATAAGCCCGTCGATGAAACTCTGCATCACCAGGGCAAGTCCGTCAAAGAACCCGGCAAAATTGGTGGTGAGCCAATCGACCACAGCCTTGGCCGTTTTGCCGACGGGAATCTTGTCTTGTGTCAACCAGTCCAAACCGAACTATCCCTCTGTCGTTTAACGAATAAGCGGAAAAAGCCTCCCGACCGGATGGCCGGGCGGCTTTATTCTATCGGTATTAATGCATCAGCCTAGAGGCCGAGCTCTGACTTGACGGCGGCTATACCTTCTTTGCCATCATGGGTGGTGACGCCAGCCAACCAGGTGTCCAGGACGGCTGGATTGGCTTTCAACCATTCGGTGGCCGCCTTTGCCGGATCTTCGCCATCGTCAAGAATTTTCCCCATGATCTCGTTTTCCATAGGAAGCGTGAATTTGAGGTTGGCAAGCAGCTTGCCGATGTTCGGGCA
The DNA here is from genome assembly GCF_000282595.1 of Phyllobacterium sp. YR531. Lineage (GTDB taxonomy): Bacteria > Pseudomonadota > Alphaproteobacteria > Rhizobiales > Rhizobiaceae > Phyllobacterium. The sequence continues at coordinate 581,949 of NZ_AKIZ01000016.1, read as the reverse complement.
TTCCGTCGTAAAGCCGGTACGAATGTTTGTATGAACCTTTGCACCACCAAAGTCAGGCCCGAATACTTCATCTCCACCGGAAAGATAGGCGAGTTTGAAGTTTGCGTTCATTGGATGCGGTTCCCAGCCAAGAAACACAATCGGCTTCTCGCTTTTGGTATCCTTGGCGACTTGAGCAAGCATGCCTTGCTCGGATGACTCGGCAACCTGAAAATCTTTAAGGCCGAACTGATCCTTTGAGATCATGTCAAGGATCAATCGATTGCCGTCATTGCCCGGCTCAATGCCGTAAATCTTGCCGCCAAGCTCGTCCTTGAACTTGGCAATATCCTTGAAGTCCTTCAGGCCCTTGTCAAAAAGATACTGCGGAACGGCCAGCGTATATTTCGCGCCTGTCAGATTTGGTCCGAGGTCTTCCACGGTCTTGTTTTCTATATAAGGCTTGATGTCGGCTGATTGGGTGGGCATCCAGTTGCCAAGGAAAATGTCGATGTCCTTCTTGCCGAGCGAGGCATAAGTAACCGGAACCGAAAGGACCTTGATGTCTGTGCTGTAACCGAGTGCCTTGAGCACTTCGGTTGTTGCGGCAGTCGTAGCGGTTACGTCGGTCCAACCTACATCGGCGAATCGGACACTTTTACAGCTCTCGGCTTCGGCAGCCAAAGCGGTTCCTGCCGAAAGCACCAAAGCCAGGGTAACGGTAAGTCTGGATAGAGTTTTCATTGCTTGTTCTCCCCTTCCGGTTATGTCCGGTTGTAATATGCTGAACCAAGCACCAAACGCGCAGGGGTTCAAGCATAGGCGCGCATAAATCCGGTCAAATAGCGACAGTTGTTGATATTCGGTGAAAAGTGAGGGTCACGCGACGAGCAAGGCTTCAAGCCGGAACAAGAGTCTGGTTAAAGCGGTCATGGCCAAACTATATTTCAGCTATTCGGCGATGAATGCCGGTAAATCGACGCTCCTTCTGCAAGCTTCTCACAATTACAGAGAGCAGGGCATGCGCACTATCCAGTTTACTGCTGGTCATTATGCCGAAAATGGAATTGGCAAAATTACGTCGCGGTTGGGTGTCAGTGCGGAAGCGGAGCTTTATTGGGATCATGACGACCTGTTTGCGCGCATCAAAGCCGCTAACGACGGGGCCCGGCTTAGCTGTGCATTTATCGATGAAGCGCAGTTTTTGACAAAAGAACAAGTGTGGCAGCTTGCCCGCGTGGCAGACAGGCTGAACATTCCTGTCATGTGTTTTGGTCTTCGCACGGATTTTCAGGGAAAGCTTTTCCCGGGTTCCTCCGAGCTTCTGGCCATCGCCGACAGCTTGCGGGAAATCCGTACGATTTGCCATTGCGGGGCAAAAGCGACGATGGTTGTGCGCAAGGACCAAACCGGCAATGTTTTGACGGAGGGCGATCAGGTCGCCATCGAAAAGTCGGTTTATGTCTCGCTCTGCCGCAAGCATTGGGAAGATGAAACACGCCATCAGATATAGCGAGGTGATATTCTTTGCTTGCAAGTCGGTCTGTGCCGTTGTCATCTGCCTGCAGGCATTGTTTGACAGGGTATAATCGCTATATGCAACCGAGACTGCGGTTGATATTTTAATTTGAGTAGTAGGGGAGATTTATAATGGCGAGTTTGCAGAACTTCGACACCGAGATCGAAAAGACCAGAACAATGGTCAACGAAATGCGGACGAAGATTGATCAATCCAGTGTGGTTCTTGATAAGTTCGCCAAAACCGATGCAAAGATTGGCGCAGCCGATTTTGACATTGAGAATGCGCGTATCGACGATGTCCTGCGGCAGCAGAAGGTGATGGAAGGCAATATTGCCGAGCTGATTATCGGCCTTGAAGATGCGACCAATATTTTTGGTACAGAATTTGAGAGCATGAAAGGCTATTCAGGCTGGGAAAAGTTCATCGGTGTGTTTTCCAAGGACAAGATGCAGCGTTTGCGGTCCGACCGGGTTCGCAACATGTCACTCGCCGGAAATCTTCAGGAGCTACTGACCAAATCAGATCGGATCGTCGGCATTTTGAAAGAGCAGAAAGTTGTGCTTGATGCCCGCTACAAGACGTCTGAAAGCAGTCTGGCGACAGTAATTGAGCGCCGCAAGACAACCATTGCCACCCTTGAGGCTACCCAAAAGCGTATCGAAGAACTCAATCCTTTGCTGCTCGATATTGAAAACCGTATCGCTGCATCGACTGATCAAGGAACGCGTGCTCAACTTGAGGGAGAGCGTTCCAAGCTTGCTACTGAATATAACGAACGCCAGGCGAAGGAACAGGAACTGCTGGCTGAAAGCCAGACACTCGAGCGCTATACTTCAATGTTCCAGACCTTTGTCGACTCGCTCAACAATCAGATTGCTGCTCAAAGCACTCTTATCAACAAGTTGGCCATCGATACCGAACAGCGCATTGTGCTCTACAAAGCTTTGGAAGATTCACTGAAAACGGCTGCCCAACAGGACGTTGCCCATAAGATCAACACGCTTGGCAGTCAGGTTGATAAGGCGGCGGAAGAAACCATGGCAGGTGTTGGCGCAGCTGCGCAGAAACACATTGGCGATCTTCTTGAGATGCATGAGAAAAACATGGTTAGTTCGCAGGATATTCAGCGCCGCAAAAAGCTGGCTGATGATGCTTTTGCTCGCCGCTTCTCCGAAGTCCTCAAAAAGCATAATTCTGCCGGTTACGTTCAGAGCTAATTCATGGCGGACAATGCAGATCTGACTGCGGCGGAACGCTACTTTGGTGCGATCCGCGCAGCGTTGGACGGGCTTGAGGTGTTCCTGAACAATCAGGACTCTCCTCTATACAAGCATGATCTGGTCGCTCAAACCGTTGCGGAATATCTGCAGCGGCTTGATGCGTCATTTGATTGCTGGCGCAATAGGCTCGGCTTTACGGAGCGCTTTCGCATATCCAAAGCGGAAAGCGGATTTCCTGTTTTTCAGAATGTTCTGGAGCTGGAAAACGACAAAAAGGAAGCCAAGGAACGCTTGGCAGCGCTCTCCCCTGCGGAAACATTGCGAAGCGAGATGACTGATTTTATTCTGCGCCATCGTGAGTTTCCGCGCGACCTGCAAAAATCCATGGCTGAACGCATCTATCTGGAGACAGTCCTTAAGGGCGAAGTATTCTCACCATTCGTGCTACCGACAACTATTCGCGTATCAGTCAATCCAAAGACAATGCGTCCGTTTTACGTTGTTCATTGGGGTGTGTTTGATGGCGCTTCAAATCTTCCGCTCATCTATATGGCGGTCGTGGAAGACTCATCGGAAGATATGGTTGAGGCGCTCGTTCAGGAAGATGGAAAACTAAATCCTAAAGTCAGGATTCCACTTCCCGTTGGTGGATTGCTGAATCCGGATTTGGCGCGGCGTTTTGACGATTTTGCTGCAAAGAATTCCGCCTATTCCCTGTCGCCAGTGACAATCGCGACTAGCCTAGACAAGGACTTCCCCGAACTGCATCCGAAACAATTGCGACGGGTAGTGCTTGGACCATTCTATACTGCGGGCATCACGGAACATAATCAGAAGGTCGCAGACGTGCTTGAGCGCGTCCGGCGGCCGGAAGATGCTTGGTTGTTGACCTGGACAATGCAGGAAGTGTTTTCAACTGCGGAAAAGCCCGGGAAGCGTGGCATCTGGTCGTCTGAACCGTCACGCGAGGAGTTCCATATCAATACTGACGATCTGGAGGCTACCCGCCAGGGCGTCAGTCACTACGAGCAGCATGCTCTGGTTCCGCATGAGGCCTATCAGGCACTTTATGCGTCGGGAGAGGCATCCAGCATCTTTACCGGCTTTGAAACGCATATTCTGTCCAATGGACAAGTCATCAGCGGCATTTAAGGAAACTGGAATTATGGATGTCGGTCTGACAACAATCGAAGAAAAAGAAATTGCCAAGCATCTTGCTGTCGCACAGGCAATGGTTACGCGATTTGTTTCGCTGGAAGCAAATGAAGGAGGATCCGGCACTGAAATTGCTGGCACAGGCCGTCGCTTCGTTTCAACAGTGTCGACCGGCGGTTTGCGCAAGACACGTGAAGTCGAACTGGCGAAAACCATTCAGTCTGTCCGTACAGATGACCAGATGCTATCGATTGCTCAGCACACACTGCTATTCAGGGCGCGACGTGGCGTCGCTGTTGCGCTGGCGGTATCAGATGTATTCGGGCGACAGAGTGATCTTGAAAGTTTAATGGCGCGGAATGCTTCTGCCCCATTGCAAGGCGAGGATGCGAGTCATTTCAAGCGCCTGCTGTCTGCTGCGTCTTATGTTGCTGCGTTTTCGCTGTCTGCTTATTTGGCACAGCTTGTTGAAGCAGATGGCGAGCCTGCGAACGATATTGCTCAACCGGACTTTGTTTTTGACACCATTCAGGACGCACTGAAGTCCGTGATTGCCGGACTTGACCGCGCGATAGCAGGAACAACTGACGAGCAGACAATGCTGGCGAGGGCCAAGGCATTTGCGTCGCTCAGTATAGAAGGTCTTCTGCAGCGCAAAGGCCGGTTTGACGGGCTGGGTAGCTTTGAAGACATGCATCTGCGCCTTGATGGCGATGATTTCACATTGGATGGTTTTGATGTAGCTCCATCAAAGAAGCGCACGCCTTTGGTAATGACCTTCAGAAAGCCAAGTGAGGTTGTCGGCAATCACATCGCTAAATACCAGGCCCTGAAACTGTCTAAAATGTTGATGGCCTATGATTTTGACAGGCAGCTAAATCCATTTGTCGAACTTGGCGGGTTTCTGTTTACATTCATTGGTGATGGCGCGCCGGGAACGGGCAAGACGACCTTGATCCAAATGATTGCAGGTCTTGTGAATGATTATTGTCAGGTCGCCGGATATGCATTCCATTACGAAAATTTCGGTGTAGACCAGATATCATCCTATCAGGGTAAGTCAGGTCAGAACTGTAAGCAGTTCGTTACCAATGTTCTGAATCCACGCACCATTGGGTTTGGGACAATTGATGATATCGATCAGGTCGCGGCCAAGCGCTCGGATGACCGCGCTTCATCGGGTCAGCATGAAATCACTGGCGTGTTAATGGAAGCCTTTGCAGGTGCATCAACGGTGGTTCGCGGTAATTGCTCGTTCGGTATGTTTTCCAATTACCCGGAGAATGTTGACGATGCGCTCCGTCAACGTGCGGGGGCTCGTTGGCTGGTAGATGGCCCACAGACCCGCGATGACTATATTGATATTTTTGCGTTGCTGGCAGGCAAGAATCACAAGATCCCACTTGGTGATCACAAACTTTTTGAGGCCCAGCAAATCCAACGCGCCGTGGAAACGGCTTATGAGGAATTGTCAAAGCCGCAGGAGGACGGGCTGAAGGTCGTTTATGATCGATTTATCCGAGAGAATGGCGAGCCTGAGACGCTTTCCGACATTGGAACATATCTTCATATGATCAAGGAGCGCGAACCGCGCTTCACTGGTCGTGCGATCAAGAATGTTACTGACGCGATCAAAATGCGCGCTATGGATATTGAACTGCCGGATGAATGGTTTGAGAAGCCGGAAACATTCATGCATAAATCCTACGACGATAAAAAGGCCATGATTGAAGAACTGCGCAAGCCATTCACGATGGATATGGTGGTGCAGGAAACCAATCGTTACGCGGATTCGGAATTCCGTTATGCGGACAAATCTGACGATGCCGCCATCGAAAAAATGGTGCGAGATGCAAGATTGCGCGAGCGGGCAGTACGGGAAATCGAGTCATTGAAAGCCAAGGGGCAGTGGGAAGCTTGATGGAACTGCTCTATCAAAACGACCTCATCTATGGCCGGTTGCTGAAAGTTGACCAGCCGCATCTTATCGAGCGGTACAACAAGGCGCTGCAATCTTTCGGTTTTGCTGCCACGAAGCTGGCAGAATTCGACATAGACAGAACGGGTTTTTCGCCGCAGATCGCTGAAGAACTGAAAGACCCGAGCTATCTCGACCCGAATGGCGTCAACAGGCGGTTCATCATCCTGACGCCGTCGCAAGCCGGCCTGCCGGTCGTTCATACGCAATTCTCCAATACATCCCAGTTGATGTATGAGTTTTTTTCGAGCAATGCCCGGGCAATCAATGCGCTGACAATCAAGGACGTGCTTTATGGGGAGATCGAGGATTCAGTCTCGGTCGTGTCTGATATTGAGGATTTGCTTTCGATCAATCAGGTCGAGTTTCGTGTGCTTTCGGCGCAGAATGTCATGGGGCAGGCCGCGGAGCTGAGGCTACTATCTGATCGTCTTAAAAATGAACCGGATGCATGGCGTGATAATGCTATGCTGGAGCGTATGGTCGAGCTTGCCAAAGTGACCGGCGACATTCGTGAGAATTCGCTGGTTCCAGATAAGGTTCTATTCCGGCACAGTGCCTTCTGGACCAGTCATTTCGGTGGCGTCTATATCTTTGTTGATGACAATACGACAACAGTTATCGGCGACCCGTCAGTGCCGGGTTTTCGGCGCTCACGTCCCTGGCAGGTCAATTACATCTCGATCAAGGATGCAGAGCAGGTTTTTCAGTTTCTGAGCACAACCTCGCGCATTGAATTACCGCGCGCATCATGGATCGAGCAATCAGGTTATCTGGAAAACCGGGGCGAGATGATTATTCGCCAGTTGATCCAGACATTGGAACCAGAGCGTGATCTGAAAAATATCGACCGCATTTGGTTGCAGACCTGGATTCACGCCAATGCCAGCCTTATCAACCATGACGGAACATGGCCGTTCCTCAATAGCGTCAAGCGAGAGATTGGACAGACCGGGCAATTAAATATGTCCGAGATTGATCCGTCGCGACGGTTTCTCGTTGTTCGTGCACTGCCACGACATCCCGATGCCTGGCTGGTCAATCAACTGATCAGCGACTTTGTGCCTTGGGATTTTATGTCCCGTTATGTGTTCAACAAGCCGGGTTTCTATGCTGATTACCAGCGCTGGAGCCTTCCTTATCAGGAACATGTTGTTGATATTCTCAAAACAACCTATTTGAAAGACAAGGAAGGGCTGCGAAAGCGGCTCTATGGACTTGACCAGTGAAGGAAACCGAATGCTCGATCCCGTGATCAACTTCTTCAGCCGGATTTTCACCTATATCGGACGCGGTATCGGGTTCGTTGTGGGCATTCTCCTTTGGCCATTCATGTGGGCGGGCAGTTGGTATACGCAACGAGGCTTCATTCTAAAGATTGTGCTCGGCCTTGCGCTCATCCTCTGGCTGGGTCTCTACGGTTACTTCTTCTACAATACGCAGACCTGGACCAACTTTAATCCGGATTATGTTGCGTCCTATAATTTCAAGAGCCAGACCGCTCCAGCCGGCGAGCCGCTTGCTGCTCCGGCAACAGCTGCCGCAGCAGGCACGAATGTGCCAAAAACCTGTGCCCGCTCGGCTATCGTTACGGTCACAGCGGATCTGACGGATTTCAACGTCAATCAGAATGCCTGGATTTCCTCGATGCTGCTCTACAAGCTCGGATTATTCGGTATGGATTGGGACAGAACACCATTTCTCGACAATAAGGCTTCATTCCAGCGCGGTATTAATTCTGCTGTTCGCCGTACCGGTATCGAACTTGTCGATACACTTGGGCGTGTTCGCGGTACTTCGCAGATTGATGGCGACTTGCAAAAGGCCCGTGGCAATTTGCAGTTCACCGAAGATGCCTGGTATTTCGGGCTTAATCCGTTTGGACCCAAGACACCTACGCCAAGTTACTATCGCTCGGCTGTCAACGACCTGCGGACTTTCAACAGCAAGCTGGAAAACTGCAATGCAATTTTCGACGCGCGCGCTGATAATTTGATCCAGTTCATTGATCGTATCGCCAACGATATTGGCGCAACTTCTGCGATTCTCAAGGATCGCTCGGAGAACCATAATAATGGCTGGTTCGACACACGTGCTGATGACCGTTTTTGGTTCGCCTACGGTCAGCTCTATGCATATTATGGTCTGATGAACGCTGCGCAGGTCGATTTCAAGCAGGTGCTGGACGAGAAACACCTTGCTCCACTATGGGATGGCATGGATGGGCAATTGCGCTCTGCTCTCGCCATACAGCCTTGGATTATCGCAAATGGCAGCGAAGGTGGATGGCTTTTGCCAAACCATTTGACGACGATGGGCTTTTATATTCTGCGCGTGCGGTCAAATCTGATCGATATCAAACAGGTTCTGCAGCAATAGTCTGCGAGCCAAACAGAGGCGGGTCAGTGACCCGCTTTTTCTTTTCAGGGAACAGATGCACCAGAGGTTGCGCGCATCAAACTGGTAGGGCCGATGTTTCTTTGACCTCTTCCATGACCGCATAGGTATGGGTTTCACGCACGCCCGGTAGTGAAAGCAGAGCATCTGACAGGAAGCGTCGATAGTGCTCCATGTCTGCAACGCGGGCCTTGATCAGATAATCGAAGCCGCCAGCCACCATATGGCATTCCATGACATCCGGGTTTCTGCGGGTGGCTGCTGCAAAAGTGGCAAAGACGTCAGGTGTAGTGCGATCCAGTTTGATTTCAACAAAGACAAGCATTGCGCGATCAAGCTTTTTGGGCGACAATTTTGCTGTATATCCAAGGATGTAGCCGTCACGGGAAAGTCGCTTCACCCGTTCGGTTGTGGCCGTCTGCGAAAGGCTGATACGTTCTGATAATTCGGTATTGGATAGCCTTCCATCCTTTTGCAGCTCGCGCAGAATCCTGCGATCGAGACTGTCCAAATTTTTCATCTCTAAATAGTTCCCCATTTTTAGTTTTTTACTCTGCTTAAGCTGTTTTCATTGGTGAGAATAACCATGTCGAATAGATTATATGGGAAAAATCAATAAGGGAAAGCCCGATGACCAACCGTTCGCCATCTACTCAAGATTTTTCTGCTCCATATGCTGTTGATGATCAGCAATTGGTCGCTGATTTGTTGCAAACTATAGCTCTTTCCGAACCGGTAAATCGGCGCATCGATGAGCGTGCCAGCAAGTATATTGCCACAATACGCAAGGAAGCTAGCGGTATTGGTGGCGTGGAGGATTTCCTTCGCGAGTATGGGCTTTCAACGCGTGAAGGTCTTGCTTTGATGGTGCTGGCAGAAGCGCTTTTGCGCGTGCCTGACGCTGCCACTCAGGACAAGCTGATCGAAGACAAGCTCAAACAGGGCCATTGGTCCGAGCATGAGCCGAGCGGAGACACATGGTTTGTTTCTGCTTCTGCTTGGGCGCTCGGTCTTTCTGCAAAAGTTATCAAGCCCGGTGAAACACCGGAGGGCGTACTGTCATCGCTGGTCAAGCGTATCGGGCTGCCAACAGTACGCACGGCCACAAAGCAGGCGATGCGTTATCTCGGTCATCACTTTGTACTGGGTGAAACCATCAAGGACGCCTTGAAACGCGCTGGCACGAACGAAGCTAAAGGATATCGCCACTCTTTTGATATGTTGGGCGAGGGTGCCCGGACGCGCAAGGATGCACAAGGTTACTTCAAATCCTATTCTGATGCGATTGACGCAATTGGCCGTGCCACCGGTAACAAGAAACTACCTGATCGTATGGGAATTTCGGTGAAGTTGTCCGCACTTCACCCGCGTTATCTCGCGACACATCATGATCAGGTAATGGCTGAACTTGTGCCGGATCTTCTTGCTCTTGCACAAAAAGCAAAATCCTATGACCTGAATTTTACAGTCGATGCCGAAGAAGCGGATCGGCTGGAGCTTTCATTGGATGTAATCGACCGGGTTTTTGCGGATCCTTCGCTGAACGGATGGGATGGATTTGGTCTCGCTATTCAGGCCTATCAGAAGCGCGCCCTTGAAGTGATCGATCATATCGACAACCTTGCTGCGCGGCACAATCGCAAGATGATGGTGCGGCTGGTGAAAGGTGCATACTGGGATACGGAGGTGAAGCGTGCACAGGAACGTGGTCTCGCCGACTACCCCGTATTTACGCGCAAGCCTGCAACTGACGCCTCTTACATGGCGTGTGCAAAGCGCATGCTGGATGCGCGACCGCGGATTTTCCCGCAGTTTGCAACGCATAATGCGCTGACTGTCGCTATGATTCTGGAAATGGCCGGAGATGACAAGACTGGTTTTGAGTTTCAGCGTCTCCACGGTATGGGCGAAAGCCTCTACAAACAGATCACCGAGAAAAATGACAAAATTGCTTGTCGGATTTACGCGCCCGTTGGCGGTTATCGTGATCTGCTGGCGTATCTGGTACGTCGTCTTCTTGAAAACGGTGCCAATTCTTCATTCGTTTCCGTGGTTGGTGACAGCAATGTGCCGATTGCCGATCTGCTTGTTCGTCCGGCGGAAAAGCTGAATGACGGCAAGGGCTATCGCCATCCGAATATTCCCTTGCCATTGAAGCTTTACGGCAAGCGCAGCAATTCTGCCGGTGTTGAACTTGGCGACAGAAAAGCACTTGCGGGACTTTTGTCGGGCATTGCGAAGGCTTCGAAAACCGTCAGGGCACTACCGCTTATCGATGGCAAATCATCCGGAAAAACTCAGGATGTCCTCTCGCCGGTAAATGGTGCAACTGTTGGCTCAGTTGTTTTTGCAACCGCCGAAGAGGCGGCAAAGGCTGTTGGTATTGCACGCAAAGGTTTTGTCTCATGGTCCCGAGTCCCGGTAGAAACGCGGGCAAAGGCGTTGGAGAAAGCTGCTGATCTGCTCGAAGATAATCGAGATCAACTACTTGATCTTCTGTCTCGCGAAGCAGGCAAGACAATTGATGACGGTATTGCGGAAATCCGCGAAGCCGTGGATTTTTGCCGGTACTATGCCGCCGAAGCACGTCGCCAGTTTGCAACTGACAAGGCAATGCCGGGGCCAACAGGCGAAGATAACAAGCTTCGCCACCGTGGGCGCGGCGCTTTCGTCTGCATTAGTCCATGGAATTTCCCCTTGGCAATTTTCTTGGGCCAGGTCACGGCAGCGCTTGCAGCCGGTAACACCGTTCTTGCGAAGCCAGCCGAACAAACACCGCTGATCGCCTATGAGGCTGTCCGTATCCTGCATGAAGCGGGCGTTCCGAAAGATGCAGTGCTATTCGTGCCGGGCGATGGTTCTGTGGGTGCGGCACTAACGTCTCATGCGGATATTGCAGGTGTCGCTTTTACGGGCTCTACAGATACGGCTTGGGCAATCAATCGCACACTCGCCTCGAAGAAGGGTCCAATCGTTCCCTTAATCGCTGAAACTGGCGGTCTCAATGCGATGATTGTTGATGCGACGGCTCTGTCGGAACAAGTTGCGGATGATGTTGTCATGTCTGCTTTCCGCTCCGCTGGGCAGCGTTGTTCGGCCTTGCGTATTCTCTATTTGCAGGAAGACGTCGCCGATAACATGCTCGAGATGATCGAGGGTGCCGCAAAGGAATTGGTACTCGGTGATCCTGCCTTGGCGTCGACGGATATTGGCCCGATTATCGACCGGGATCAGCGCAATATGCTTCGAGACCATATAGAAGCCATGCGCAAAACTCAAAAAGTCCGTTTTGCTGGCAGCGCGCCTACCGGGGGATTATTCTTCGCACCTCACATTGTCGAGTTAGATAAGGCTGAAGCTTTGGAACGCGAAGTTTTTGGGCCGGTTTTGCATGTCGTACGCTGGAAGGCCAAAGATCTGGACAAAGTGCTCGATCAGATTGCATCGACGGGTTATGGCCTGACTTTCGGGCTTCATACGCGTATCGAAGCGACGGTTACAAAAGTTATAGACAGGCTCGATATCGGCAATGTTTATGTTAACAGGAATACAATCGGGGCTGTTGTTGGCACCCAGCCGTTCGGCGGTTCAGGTCTTTCCGGCACTGGTCCAAAGGCTGGCGGTCCATCCTATCTGACGCGGTTTGCGCTGGAGCAGGTCGTTTCCATCAATACAGCTGCCGCTGGTGGAAATGCCAGCCTGATTGCCATGGGTGAATAGAGCCATTTGGGGATAGGGACGTTCACCCTATCCCCATTTCGGTTACAGGATGCTATTTGACGTTCTTAAAACATTGGGGAAACGTCAATGGCTACCGTAAAATCCGATATCGAGATTGCCCGCTCCGCTTCCAAAAAGCCCGTCATCGAAATTGGTGCAAGTATCGGCATTCCGCCGGAGCACCTTGTGCCCTACGGTCATGACAAGGCTAAGCTTTCAGCCGAATTCATTCGCTCCAAGAAAGATGCCAAGAACGGTAAACTCATTCTGGTCACGGCTGTTAGCCCAACGCCCGCTGGTGAAGGCAAGACGACAACGACTGTTGGCCTCGGCGATGGTCTCAATCGTATAGGCAAAAAAGCAATAGTCTGTATTCGCGAAGCTTCGCTCGGTCCATGTTTCGGGACAAAGGGCGGCGCCGCTGGCGGTGGCTATGCGCAGGTTATACCGATGGAGGATATCAACCTGCATTTTACTGGCGACTTTCACGCTATAACTTCGGCGCACAATCTCCTCGCGGCGATGATCGATAACCATGTTTATTGGGGTAACGAGCTTAATCTCGATACGCGCCGCATCACCTGGCGGCGTGTGATGGACATGAATGATCGCGCTTTGCGCGGTATTGCGTCAGCGCTGGGAGGTGTAGCCAATGGTTTTCCCCGCGAATCCGGTTTTGATATCACAGTCGCATCGGAGGTAATGGCGATCCTTTGTCTCGCCGTGGACCTTGCAGATCTCGAGAAGCGCCTTGGCGATATTATCATCGGATATCGTTTTGATCGCAGCCCCGTCTATGCCCGGGACCTTAAAGCAGACAAGGCAATGGCTGTTTTGCTGAAAGACGCGATACAGCCCAATCTGGTGCAAACGCTGGAGAACAATCCCGCCTTCGTGCATGGCGGGCCTTTTGCGAATATTGCTCATGGCTGCAACTCGGTTGTTGCCACGACGACGGCGCTCAAGCTGGCGGATTTTGTGGTGACGGAAGCAGGTTTCGGGGCGGATTTGGGCGCTGAGAAGTTCTTTGATATCAAATGCCGCAAAGCAGGTCTGAAGCCGGCTGCTGCAGTTATTGTTGCTACCGTTCGGGCGATGAAAATGCATGGCGGTGTTGCGAAGGCCAATCTGGGTCAGGAGAATGTTGCGGCGGTCAAAGCCGGATGTGCCAATCTTGGACGGCATATGGAGAATGTTCGCCAGTTCGGTGTGCCGGTAATTGTGGCCATCAATCACTTCACTGCAGATACCGAGGCGGAAATAGAAACAGTTAAAGCGTTCGTTGCTACCCATGGGGCGGAAGCAGTCCTTTGCAAGCACTGGGCGCAAGGCTCGGCTGGTATCGAAGAACTGGCTCACAAAGTTGCGGCACTGGCAGAAAGCGGTTCAGCACAATTCGCACCACTGTATGAAGATGAGCTTTCACTGTTCGACAAGATCGAAACAGTCGTAAAGCGGATATATCGGGGGGCGGAAGCGGATGCCGATGCGAGTGTTCGCGATCAGTTGAGACGCTGGGAGGAAGCCGGTTACGGTCATTTGCCTGTTTGTATGGCCAAGACACAGTATTCCTTCTCGACAAATCCTGATTTGCGTGGTGCGCCGGTCAACCATGTCGTTCATGTTCGCGAGGTGAGGCTTTCGGCAGGGGCGGGTTTCGTGGTGGCGATCTGCGGTGAAATCATGACCATGCCAGGTCTGCCCAAATCGCCTTCCGCAGAACGAATACACCTCAACCAAGAAGGTCTGATTGAGGGGCTGTTTTAGACCTTTGTCGAACATGCAATTTTTGCTGTTGCAAGCGTTGCAATGTAACGCTAACAATCATGGCCATGAACACACGCATTCTCTCAACTGGCTGGTGGTGGGCTCGCTTTTAGCGGCCACGCAGCCTTTTGCATGTTTGTGAAAAAGGACAGGGCCGCAACGGGTTTTCCGGGCGGCCTTTTTGTTTGACCGCCATAAGCCCGAAAAGCCAGATGCAACAAAGGATTTGACGATGCATAGAATTGAGGGCGACGTGGAAATATTTGATACCAAGGGCGGAGTAACAATTTCCCGTTCGCGAGTGGCAACCGCTTATGCGAGCGCTATCGACAGTTATGTCGACGCACTGGATGAACGTCGCGGTGCGGTCTTTTCATCTAATTATGAGTATCCCGGCCGCTATACGCGCTGGGATACGGCCATTATCGATCCTCCAGTCGTAATTACCTCAAATGGCCGACATATGACTATCGAAGCGCTGAACAAGCGTGGTGAAGTCTTGCTGCTTCCAATCAAGCATGCGGTCGGCAAACTTGATGAAGTTACAATCAATGCCGCCAGCGTTACGAAGCTTGAACTCGAAATTGCATTGCCAACACGGGCATTCACTGAGGAAGAGCGCTCGCGCATTCCCTCAGTATTTACTGTTCTCCGTGGCATCGTTGCGCTGTTCTTTAGTGAAGATGATGCAAACCTCGGGCTTTATGGCGCTTTTGGCTATGATCTCGCTTTCCAGTTCGACCCTATCGAGTACAAGCTCAAGCGGCCGGATGATCAGCGGGATATCGTGCTTTACCTGCCGGATGAAATTCTCGTAGTCGATCATCATGCGGCCAAAGCTTGGCTTGACCGTTACGATTATGCCTATGAGGGCAAGTCAACAGAGGGTTTGTCACGTGATACGGCGAAGAAGCCGTTTCAACCCACCGACGTCATTCCGGGAAGGGGTGATCATAATCCAGGCGTCTATGCGGAACTCGTCAAGAAAGCCAAAGAGAGCTTTATGCGTGGTGATCTGTTCGAGGTTGTTCCGGGACAGACTTTTTACGAGCGCTGCGAAACAAAGCCTTCGGTAATTTCACGCAGGCTGAAAGCGATCAATCCATCGCCTTACTCGTTCTACATCAATCTTGGTGACAATGAGTATCTTGTCGGCGCTTCGCCGGAAATGTTTGTTCGTGTGGTTGGGCGCCGTATCGAAACTTGCCCGATTTCCGGAACGATTAAGCGCGGTGAAGATGCCATTGCCGACGCCGAGCAGATCATCAAACTTCTGAACTCAAAGAAAGACGAATCTGAGCTCACCATGTGCTCGGACGTGGATCGAAATGATAAAAGCCGTGTCTGCGAACCGGGCTCCGTCCGCGTTATTGGCCGCCGTCAGATCGAGATGTATTCGCGCCTGATTCATACGGTCGATCACATTGAAGGCCGCCTGCGTGAAGATATGGACGCATTTGACGGCTTCCTTTCCCATGCGTGGGCGGTAACTGTTACCGGAGCGCCTAAGCTATGGGCTATGCGCTTCATAGAAGAAAATGAGCGCAGCCCGCGTGCATGGTACGGTGGTGCCATCGGCATGGTCAACTTCAATGGTGATATGAATACCGGCCTGACACTCCGCACCATCCGCATCAAAGACGGCATCGCACAAGTACGTGCTGGTGCCACGCTGCTTTACGATTCAGTCCCTGAAGAAGAAGAAGCTGAGACAGAGCTGAAAGCATCGGCGATGATTGCGGCTGTGCGCGATGCACACAAGAGCAATGTCATTCCGGAAGAGCGTGCTGTCGCGCGGGTGGGCGAAGGCCTGCAAATTCTGCTCGTGGATCACGAGGATTCGTTTGTGCACACATTGGCGAATTACTTCCGCCAGACCGGCGCTATTGTTACCACCGTCAGAACGCCGGTTCCCGAAGAAATATTTGACCGCATCAAACCTGATCTTGTTGTTTTGTCACCTGGACCGGGTACGCCGACAGATTTCGACTGCAAGGCGACAATCAAGAAAGCACGTGCGCGCAATCTGCCGATCTTTGGCGTGTGTCTTGGGCTGCAAGCTCTGGCGGAGGCATATGGTGGCAGTTTAAGGCAACTTCACGTGCCGATGCATGGAAAGCCATCGCGTATCCGCATTACCAAGCATGGTAAGATTTTTTCAGGATTGCCCAAGGAAGTAACGGTTGGTCGCTATCATTCAATCTTTGCAGATCCTGTGCGACTGCCGGATGAGTTCGTTGTCACAGCGGAGACAGAGGATGGTGTTATCATGGCGTTCGAGCATAAGCACGAACCTGTTGCAGCGGTACAGTTCCATCCGGAATCCATCATGACACTGGGACATAATGCTGGTATGCGCATGATCGAAAACGTCGTGGCGCACTTGCCACGCCGTGCCAAGGAACGAGCGGCTTAGAGCGAGGCCTTTTCAGCATGATAGATACACGCTCGACAGTTAATGGCGAGACGACCGTTCGCCGGTTGGCATTCTGGTCGATCTTCATTGGCATTGCCGTGTTGGGTCTGAAGTATATGGCCTATCATGTTACGGGCTCGGTCGCGCTGTATTCCGACGCGCTGGAATCCATTGTGAATGTAGTCGCAGCGCTGGCTGCATTCTGGGCAATTATGGTCAGCCACAAGCCAGCTGATCAAAATCACCCCTACGGTCACCACAAGGCAGAATACTTTTCTGCGGTTATCGAAGGCGTGCTGATCATCCTTGCCGCCTTGTTGATCCTGCGCGAAGTCTGGATGGCTTGGGAAACTCCAAAAACGCTGGATGAGCCTTGGCTTGGGCTTGCGATCAATGGCGGTGCGTCAATGATTAATGCCGTCTGGGCAACTTTATTGCTCAGAAGCGGGCGTAAGCACCGTTCGCCCGCGCTGCTGGCAGACGGCAAGCATATCATGACCGATGTTGTCACTTCGCTGGGCGTTTTTGCCGGTCTTGTGGGCGCTGTCCTGACTGGTTGGACAATTCTTGATCCGCTGCTCGCCATGATCGTTGCGGTGAATATCCTATGGCAGGGTTGGGGCGTTATCAGCAACTCCGTTCAGGGTTTGATGGATGGCGGGGTCTCGACCGATGAAACCATGCGTATCCGCGATGTCATATCGGCAAACGCCGGGGGCGCGTTGGAAGTGCATGACTTAAAAGCTCGGGTTGCTGGACGTATGACCTTCATCGAGTTTCATCTCGTTGTCGAAGCAAGCATGTCTGTTGGTGACGCACATATCATTTGCGACCGCATAGAAAACGCTCTGATGCAGAACATTCCTGATGCAAGCGTTGTTATTCATGTCGAGCCGGAAGATGAGGCGAAGCTGCCCATCGGTACAGCTGCTGTTCCCTTCGCTTGATTCGTCGAAATTTTTGGAGCGTGCTATGAGTGACCACCGGGTGAAAGTCAGATCCACCGAGCTTCTTTCCGACAATTGGGGAACGCTCACCAAATATACCTATGATTTCACTCGCCGTGATGGATTGGCTGAAACCCAGACACGGGAAGTTTACGATCGGGGCAATGGCGCCACCGTATTGCCCTATGATCCGGTCCGCGGGACGGTTCTGCTGACAAGACAGTTCAGGCTCCCGGCTTTCGTGGTCGATCAGGACCCGATGTTGATCGAAGCCTGTGCCGGACTGCTGGATGACAATGATGCTGAGACCACTGCCCGCAAAGAAACAGAAGAAGAGCTGGGTTACCGGCTTGGGGACATCGAGCGTGTCTTTGACGTTTTCATGAGTCCGGGCAGCGTTACCGAACGTTTGGCTTTCTTCATTGCGACCTACAATCCCTCCGACAGAATCTCTGATGGTGGTGGGCATGAGGACGAGGGCGAGGATATCGAAGTCCTTGAGATGACACTCGATGAAGCAATGGCAATGATTGCCCGAAGGCAGATCGTTGACGCCAAGACAATCATGTTGCTCCAACACCTCAAGTTGAAACAACTGTTCCGCTGAAGATAGTTTGGTTGCAGTCATGCAACATTCCGTCACGGAATATTTCAAGCGGTCATGATTTCGTTACAATTATGTTGACATAGATGCCTCGCTGGTTGAAACGTCAGCCGGCAATGCGAACTCTCCGGGCAGAAAAAAGCGCAAAAACGCGAAGTTGGGGACAAGTTTATTTGGCAAAAGCGTCGCTTCCCGATGGTGGAAATGATCGCCAATACGCATGGCAGTGTCCAGCGGACGACCGCGGCTGTTTACAAATTTAGTTAACCTTTAACCATTAGGATTAGCTTATGGGTAAACCTTATCTTTATGCACTGATTGCTGGTCTCTCATTGATCGCAGTGGCTCAACCTGCGTTTGCGCGTAGCACGGCCGACTGCGACAAGCTGCAATCGGGCAAGGCAGAAGTATTGTCGGCAAATATTGATCCTCAGCCTGATATCGACAAGGCTGAATCTGCTGACGCCTGCCCAACAAAAGGCAAGGTCGCCGCTCAAGCTCAAGAAAAGCTGAAACCCATCAACATCCTAGCAACTGGTGGTACAGGTATTTTGAAAAAAGCTGTTAAAGGCGAAATTCTTCCCCAGAGCGAAGGATCGCTTCAGGAAGATTTGTCCTTCAAATATCGCATCTACCGGCCGGAAACTCCAAATGGCGATACCGTCGTGCTTTTGCATGGCTCGGGTCAGGATGAAACCAGCCTCGTATCCTTTGCCTCAAAAATTGCGCCGGATGCTCTGCTGCTTGCAGTCCGTGGCCGTGTCGTTCAGGATGGATCAAATCGCTGGTATCGCCGTCTGACGCCGGTAAGCTTTGACCAGAAAGATATTCGGTCCGAGGCACAAGCCTTTGCTGATTTCCTCAAGCAGGCCACTGTAAAATACAAGATTGATCTTAATCGCACGACATTCCTTGGATATTCGAACGGTGCAAATCTCGTTAACTCGGTGATGATGCTTTATCCGGATTTGGTCAAACAGGCTGTGCTGTTGCGTTCAATGCCGGTTCTTACAGGTTCAGTTGACGCCAACCTCGGCAATGCGCGTGTACTGACAGTATCCGGCGCTTCCGATCAACTTTATGCCCCATATGCACCCGCGCTTGAAGATATGTTGCGCTCGCACGGCGCCCGCGTCGAGGCACGCTCGATCAAGTCGGACCATGGCCTTGGCAAGGACGACGTAAAGGTCGTCAGTGAGTGGCTATCCGGCGCGACGGCCTCGCTCAAGAAATAACGGTCTTTCTCAAGAGCCCTTGCATCGCGGCAAACACTCGTTTAGGTGTTTGTCCATGAAAACGCGCCCGACAAACTTGTCCAATGTTCAGTCTGCCTTCGCAGGCTTGACGAATCGCGCCTTTCTTCTACCGCTTCTTCTCGACCTTATTGGCGATCGCCGGGCTCGTTGAAGGAGCGTCCGGCGGTCGAAACCGCCAAACGGCTCTCGCTCCTTATCCCTTTACAAGTTCAGTTCAACGCCTAAAAGAGTGCCATGACTGCGCCAGAAAATATGCGCATCGGCCGGAAACGAGAAGCAAATGACCGATACAGTTGCCCCCCGATCAGTTGTGGGAATGCCCGACGCACACAAGAAATATGAACCCTATCCCTTTGTTGATTTGCAAGATCGGCAGTGGCCTTCAAAACGCATTAACAAGGCACCGATCTGGTGTTCTGTTGATCTGCGCGACGGCAACCAGGCCCTGGTCGATCCCATGGGACATGACCGCAAGGTGCGCATGTTTGCACTGTTGCTGGACATGGGTTTCAAGGAAATCGAAATCGGATTTCCTTCAGCATCGCAAACAGATTTTGACTTTGCCCGCTGGTGTGTCGAAGAAGGCAATCCGGGGTCGGATGTGTCATTGCAGGTGCTCGTTCAGTGCCGCCCCGAATTGATTACTCGTACGTTTGAATCACTGCAGGGCGCACATAAACCCATTGTGCATTTTTATAACTCCACCAGCGAATTGCAGCGGCGGGTTGTGTTCAATAAGGATGTGAATGGGATCAAGAGCATCGCCACCGATGCCGCGAAAATGATCACGGACATGGCCGCCAAGGCTGGTGGCGGCTTCCGGTTCGAATATTCGCCCGAAAGCTTTACGGGTACAGAACTGGAAGTGGCCTTGGAGATATGCAACGCAGTCACCGAGATCGTCAAACCAACCCCGGACAACAAGCTCATCATCAACTTGCCATCGACCGTCGAGATGTCGACGCCCAACATCTATGCCGACCGCATTGAATGGATGTGTCGCCAGCTCGACAATCGTGAAAATCTGATCATTTCATTGCATCCGCACAATGACCGCGGGACCGGCATCGCTGCAACGGAACTTGGCTTGATGGCGGGTGCTGATCGTGTCGAAGGTACATTATTTGGCAATGGCGAGCGCACAGGTAATGTCGATATTGTAACCTTGGCGTTGAACATGTTCACACAGGGTGTCGATCCTGAGATTGATTGTTCGGATATCAACCGGATGAAAGAAGTCTACGAATACTCAAATCAGCTGATTATCCCGGAACGTCACCCCTATGTCGGTGAACTGGTTTATACGGCTTTCTCCGGTTCGCATCAGGATGCCATCAATAAGGGTATGAAGGCGATCAAACAGGCAAACAAGAGCTTATGGGAAGTTCCGTACCTGCCAATTGATCCGCAGGATGTCGGCAGGAGCTATGAGGCAATTATTCGTATCAATTCGCAATCAGGCAAGGGCGGCATCGCCTACATTCTTCAGGCTGACTATGGATTGAACTTGCCACGCGGCATGCAGGTGGAATTCCGCGAAGATATTCAGAACATTACTGATGAAGAAGGCAAGGAAATGCCTTCAAAGCGCATTTACGATCGTTTTCAGGAACTCTATGTCGACCAGCCAGATGCAAGGCTGAAATTCGTCGATCACCATACCTATCCGGATACTGAACGTAAGGGTGTTCGAATATTGTCAGCCGAAATAACCGATGGTGGTGAAACAAAGCGTATCGAGGGCAGGGGCACTGGACCAGTCGATGGCTTCATTGACGCGCTTTCGCATTATCTCGGCTTTAAAATGTCGGTGGCCAACTATTCAGAGCACTCGCTCCAACGTGGCTCCGATGCGGCTGCCATCAGCTATATGGAAATCGAGCATCCTGGTGGAAAAATCTTCGGTGCAGGGATTAACAAGAATATTGTGACCGCATCGCTTGAAGGCATTGTTTCCGCTGCCAATCGCATCATAGCGAAATAGTGCAGCAGGCTGTTCTGCTTATTTTTATCGGCTAAATAATTCGGCCCAATCCTTTGCTTAAGTCGAAGGGTTGGCCTCATTCTGACAAGTTTCAGGTGCATTGAGGGGGATGGGTTGCTAATGATCAGTAGCCCGGAACTTCGTTCAAAAACCGGTCGATTCAACTTGAAGGAACCGATGAAAGAGAACTCAAATCCCAGAGATAGATTGAGCCTTGCGGAAGCGGTGCGCGGTGCACAACTTGCTGCTGCTGATCGGAACGACTTCATCACGGATGCGAAGGAAGCTGATCTGGCCCGTATTGAGGTTCTTGCGCAGGATTTGCAGGAAGTTTTTGATGATGTGCCTGTCGATGATCCGCAGTGGCAGTTTGCAGTGTCCAAAGGGCAGCAACCGCGTTTATGGATCGATGTAACATCGCATGTTACGATGGCCAGAGATCGACGGACTTATCGTTTTGTCCGTGATACCAGGCATGGAAGGGTGCTGGTTGCTGAAGCTACTGATATAAGACCGATAGCTGATGCGGTGACCAATTACATTGCAGAGCGGATTGTTGAACGGCAGCAGATGATGGAGGGCAGCCGTATCGGTTTGACCGACGCAAAACCTGTAAAAGATTCACCACGCCAGGATTTTAACCCCGAGCTATCTCCAGTTGCTCCGGTAATTAAACAACGATCGCGACTGAGCTCATTTATTACCGCCACGTATTGGTTTTTGATCGGAGCAGCGGTAGGTACGGGAGTACTTGTAGTGGCTTTTTGGGATCGGTTTGCGCAGTACTTTTAAGCGATCGCGCCAGCTTTGCTTAGCCCCATAAATCATCTTCGCGAATAGTCTGGATGTTTATCTGCGCGTCAACCACACCGCGCTGTTTCATATGGCATGACCAGCCGGCATTGGTTTTTTCAATTGTGAACATGTTGTAGGCAGCAGGCGGTTTATGGCTCCCCGCAAAGCTTTGGCTTGCGGAAGGAACGCATATCACTGGAACAGTCCAATTCGGGCCATTGATGTCATAACGCGTCGCGAGATGGGTGTGACCGTGGAGAACAAGCTCGGCGCCGTGCTGACGTACAATACGCTGGAACAGGCCAATGCCAAGCAGCCGCTTATGGGAAGGCGCTGCTCCCCGGACGGGAGGGTGATGAATCATGATGATGCGAAACAGGCCGCGTTTGCCGGTTTCAGCTAAAATTTCGGCCAGTTTCTTCGCCTGCTTTGATCTGAGATCACCGGTCGCCATGAATGGGGCGGTGGCGCGCGCTGAGGATACGCCTATCAGTGCAACATCCCCACGCACACGCAGATAAGGAAACTCGACAGGCAGGTTTTCGGCTGCCTGTTTGTCTCCTCGCATCCATGCTTCCCAAAAGCGCCGTGTCTTCTTCAGCGCGCCGGGAACATAAGCATCATGATTGCCCGGTACGACTGATACATCCTCAGGTTTGCCTAATGTCTTGAGCCAGCGTTGTGCCGTCTCAAGCTCTTCATCAAGCGCAAGATTTACAAGGTCACCTGTAACCGCAATGTGGTCCGGATGTTCTGCCTTGAGCTCTGCCGTCAATACATCAAGGGTGCCGCCAGTCATCACGCCTTTGCGATTTGAGCGCCAGTTGATATAGCCGGTAATACGTTTTGAAATCAGCTCACGCAAAGTAAGCGCGGGCAGGGGTGACAGATGGATGTCGGAGATATGTGCAAGACGGAACATCAGTTCAGCTTTATGAGACTATTCAACAGGAATCCAGTGATACAACCGTCGCATGGTCAGACAGTTCCATTGAAAACAGCGCATCATGGCTGAAAAGCATCCCAAGTGGCGCCACCGTCTTTTCCACACCTATTTTCTGCTTCGCCGCCCAATGACTTTAGGCGCGCGCGGGGTTGTTCTGGATGAAGCTGCAAATTCAGTTTTTCTGATCCGCCACACCTATGTTGGCGGTTGGCAGTTCCCGGGCGGAGGCGTTGAAACAGGTCATACTGTTGAGCAGACACTGGCCAAGGAACTTATGGAAGAGGGCAATATCGAATTGACCGCGCGTCCTGAACTCTTTGCCATCTACCACAATGCCCACGCGTCCAAACGTGATCATGTGGCGCTTTATGTCTGCAGGTCCTTTCGCCAGATTGCTCCATTTGCTGCCAATCGCGAGATTGCCGAAGCAGGGTTCTTCAAACTGGATGCCTTGCCGGAGGATACTACGCCCTCTACCCGGCAAAGGCTTTCAGAAATACTGGGCGGACTGGAGCCACCATTGTTTTGGTAGTCACGCCTGTTCGAAGCGATCCCGATCATGCGGTGCGGCATAATCAATCTCGGGTCCAACAGGAACGATACCGGTTGGATTGATCGTTTTGTGACTTTCGTAGTAATGCCCTTTGATGTGCTGCATGTTGACAGTCGGTGCGACGCCGGGAACCTGATATAGTTCACGGGTATAGTTTGAAAGATTGGTATAGTCCGCAATACGCTGTCGGTTGCATTTGAAATGACCGACATAGACCGGGTCAAAGCGCAGGAGTGTTGTAAAGAGGCGCCAATCTGCTTCGGTCAAACGGTTTCCAGTCAGATAGCGCTGTTTGGCCAATCTTTGCTCGATCTCGTCCAATGCTCCAAATAACTGGATGAAAGCTTCTTCGTAAGCTGGCTGTGTGGTAGCAAAACCTGCGCGGTAGACCCCGTTATTGATGTTCGGGTAAACCAGCGCATTGATGGCGTCGACCTCTCCGCGCAGTTCTTGCGGATAGAAGTCCAAATCTGCATCACCAAACTCGTTGAATGCGGAGTTAAGCATGCGGATGATTTCAGAGGATTCATTGGAGACTATGGTGTTCTGTTGCTTGTCCCAAAGCACTGGTACGGTGACACGTCCTGAATAGTTGGCGTCGGCACGGGTATAGACTTCGTGCAGACGGCTGTAACCGAACAGATGGTCGGCCGTGGCACTATCCTGCCCTGAGAACGTCCAGCCTTCGTCCCCCATATAGTAATCGACAATCGAAACTGAAATCACGTCCTGCAACTGTTTCAAAGCTCTAAAAATCAGGGTTCTATGGGCCCAGGGGCAAGCGTATGAAACATAAAGGTGATAGCGGCCCGGTTCGGCTTTGAAACCAGCTTTTCCGCTCGGCCCGGCACTGCCATCTGGTGTTACCCAATTGCGGAATTGCGATTCCGAACGGATGAACCGGCCTCCGCTTTCTTTGGTGTCATACCATTGGTTATGCCAAACGCCATCAATCAACAGACCCATTTTTGAACTTCCTTCGTGAGCATCCGGTAGCGATAGGGATATGCGTATTTCCTGTGCTTACCTAGGAATTATTTAATTTGCTGCCAGGTGACTTCGAGTAAACACAGTGTCGCTTTCCCGAAGCGGTCTGCATTTTCCGGTTTACGGCGGTTCGGTTTAATGTTAGCGAGAAAAAATGGAGACAATTGTGACAGGTATCTTGTTCATCCGACGATGAAACCTTGACCGGCGCTAGTAGCGGCGGAAGTTCCTGTATTTGCCTTCTGGAAAAGAAGGTTTTGTCCCACTCCCATATGAAGATACCAGCATGCTGTCCCATGTCGTGACCTACGCACCGGAAGAACCGATGCATGATGCCGCCATCGAAGATATCAACAAGGAAGCCTTTGGTCCCGGCCGCTTCACCCGCGCGGCTTATCGCATCCGGGAAGGTGGTCCGCACGATCGCACGCTATCTTTCGTCGCTACCAATGGCGGGCATGTGGTGGGTTCAGTCAGGCTGACCCCTGTGCTAATTGGAACGACAAAAGCCATGTTGCTTGGCCCGCTCGCGGTCCGACCAGCATGGAAGAAGCAGGGTATCGGTGCGGCCTTGATGCGTACAAGCATGGAGGCAGCCCGGGTCGCAGGTCACAAGCTGGTAATTCTGGTCGGTGATGAACCCTATTATGCGCCATTCGGCTTTCGACGGATTGAGGGGCATCAGATATTAATGCCCGCACCTGTCGAGCCATCGCGTTTTCTGGCGTGTGAACTTGTGCCTCACGCACTGAAAGACGTGCAAGGTAAGGTTCGGCACGCTTCGGTGATGTGAGATTTATTTGCCTTCGCGGTACCACATGCCTCCCAGCACCAGTATCATAGCCGCAAGTCCGAGAAAGCCTGAAAACAGGGGCAGGCGGTCAACGCTTTTAAGCACGGTTTCACTGGTGGGGCGCAGTCCAATCCAGTTGTCGCCACTGGCGCTTGCGGCGCCGCGTGAAGCAACAATATTCGGGATTTCAATTAATGCCTGATCTGCATCGGCACGCAGCCGACGTGCGCCGCCGCCTGTTTCACGGGTCAGCGGTTCCAGTTTGGCCGTAGTGGAAATATTGTCTGCAAACTCAGGCGCATCAACAGGTCCAACATGTGCCAATGTCGTCAGATCGCCATTCGCGACCTGATAAAGCCCGATCTCATTCATTGGCACAGATGCCGCGAAAACACCCGGCTCTGTTTCAGCCAGAGGAATGGGCTGAGTCTTGCCGGATGGAGTGATAATACTCGCCGGATCGGCGGTCTTTGCCATAGTCTGACGACGGATTTCCAGGTTACGCCCGGTACCTTTGGCAGTCAGTGCCTCCTCTTCCAGTTCCGGCTCTTTCATTAGCCAATGGGCAATACGCCGATAAAGAGCGGCATGCGGTCCACCACCTTCAAAACCGCGTGCCCAAAGCCAGCCCTGATCCGACAGGAACATACCGACGCGTCCTTCACCCAGACGATTCAGAACCAGCAGCGGCCGGTCTCCTGCGTTCATGACAACTTCACCTTCCGGCTGATTGACGTCGATAACGCGGAACCAGCGGCTCCAGTTTGGCGGTTCCTGTGTGCTGCCTTCAAGGCCGCGAGTTACAGGATGGCGTTTTCCCTGTTCACTTAGGCGAGGATAGAATGCCTTTTCTTCAATGTTCCCTGTCGGTATTGCAGGAAGCACAGAGAGAAGTGGCGTGTTGGCTATCGACATATTCCCGGCATATTCGGGACCAGCGGCGATCAACAAGGCACCGCCCCGCTGAACGTAATCGTTGATGTAGTCGTAATAGAGCAGTGGCAGCACATCGCGGTGCTGGTACCGGTCAAAGATGATCAGGTCGAAATCTGTAATACGTTCAACGAAAAGCTCACGGGTTGGAAAGGCAATCAATGAGAGTTCGTTGATGGGTGTCGAATCCTGTTTTTCCGGCGGACGCAAGATTGTAAAGTGCACCAGGTCAACCGACGCATCGGACTTGAGCAGATTGCGCCATGTCCGTTCACCATTATGCGGCTCACCCGAGACGAGAAGCACGCGAAGATTTTCGCGGATACCATCGACCATAGCCACTGCGCGATTATTAACCTCAGTCAGCTCGCCCGGAATCGTATCAACAATGATCTCAACAATATTGACCCCCGCGCGAGGTAGCGTGACCTCCAGAGGCATATCCTCGCCGATTATAGCGTCCTGACTGCTGACTTCCGTTCCGTTGACACGCACACGTACATTGGCACGCCCACCCGCAGGTTCGCCCGCGCCGGTAACCTTGTAGGTCATTTGTTGCGGTTTGCCGGTGAGACCAAAACGTGGCGCACGGACGAATTGAATTCGCCTGTCAATTTCGTTCGGCGTACCGGTGATCAAACCATGCACTGGAGCGTTGAAACCAATGCCAGCCTTGTTGGCCGGGATATCGTGAACCTGACCATCAGTGATCATGATGGCACCACCGATACGAGCGGGCGGTACATCGCGAAATGCACTGTTCAAAGCGCCGAAAAGTCGGGTCGATGTCGCATCATTGTTCTCGGTGGCACGGCCGGTTTCTACAGTGCGAACTTCAAATTGTGGAAGCCTTGCCAATGCCGCCTGCACTTGAGCGAGTGTCGTATCGGTATCGGCAGACCTGCTGCCGATATCCTGACTCTGGCTCCTGTCAGCGACAATTGCCACCACGCTTTTAAGAGGCTCGCGCTCCTCATTGACGATAATCGGGTTAAACAGCGCCAAGGCAAGGACCGCAACTGCCAGCACACGAATAAGACTACCTCGCTGACGAAAAAAGACACCTGCCAAGGTCAGCGCAAGGAGCGGAACAATCAGGAGCGAAAGCAGCGTATTGGAAAGGAGAGGCTGGAAATCGATTGAAAGATACATGGCCTAGTTCCCCAATCGCAAAAGGAGATCCGGGACATGCACCTGATCGGATTTATAATTGCCGGTCAGCATATACATGACGATATTGATGCCCGTGCGGAATGCATGCACGCGCTGCACGGGATCATTTGGCACTGTTGGCAACAAAGGTGATCCATCAGCATTGACTGCCCAGGCACCGGCAAAATCATTGCCGGTGATAATGATCGGCGATACGCCATCACCTGCGCGGACAGGCCGATCAGCGCGTGTTTCATCGTTAAGCGATGCCTGAACCCAAAGTGGGCTGCCATGGTAACGACCGGGGAAATCCTGCAGAATGTAAAATGATTTCGTCAGAACGTGATCACCGGGCACAGGCTCCAATGGTGGTATGTTCAAACCAGCGAGGATATCCCGCAGCCTTTGGGTGGAGGGTGTTGTCGAGTTCTCGAAGTTGAATGCAGCTGCATCCTGATCGCGTGTATCAAAAAGAACAGTACCACCCTGCTGCATATAGGCATCGATTTTTGCTATTGCTTCGGATGACGGCATTTTGGCCGCGGCATCCACTGGCCAGTAAATCAACGGATAGACGGCAAGCTCGTCTCTGGCGGGATCGACACCGATAGGATCGCCGGGTTCCAGTGCAGTGCTGTCCGCCAAGGCCTTGGAAAGCCCAAGTAAACCAGCCTTGCTGATGTCATCAACACCTCCGTCCCCTGTAATGACATAGGCAAGGTGAGTCACATTGATGGCATCGAGAATGGCTTGGTCACCCGGCTTGCTGTCATTCTGTTGAGCGTATACGGGCGTGGGTGCAAAGGCGATAAGCGCTGGTAGCAACAAAATTGCCAGTGAAGCTGCAGTTGCGGTGCGCATACGTCGGCGCAGATGCCCACCGAGCCAGAGAATGGCAAGTGCATCAAGTGCCAACAGCAACGCAGCAAGAGCAAAAAGCGGCCCACGCAGCGGTACAGATTCATCAACAGCATAGCGTGCGGTCGTTACAGGAAAATTCAGCTCAGGGCGTATGAGCGGATTGATCTCCCCATCGGGCTTGAACAGGTTGAGCGCAGTCATGGCATCTTCAACACCATAAAAGCCGGGAGGATTCTCGAATGTCACAGGTGGATTGGAATCTGTTGCCGTGAGCGGTCTGGTATCCTGATTGGGGGGCATCAATGCCCCTTCACCATTAAGGGTCAAATAGGGCGGCAAAGCCTTCGCCCCGCTTGCTCCATTGTCTTGTGTGATCGATCCGGCATTTGTTGAAAGAGAGACAATCCTGTGCAGCATATCGACAAAGCTGCCGCTGATTGGGAGATTCGACCATGTCGCCTCCGGAGTTACATGAAACAGGACTAGTTGCCCGCGTTCACGTGTTTCGCCAGTAACGAGCGGAGTTCCATCCGCGAGATTCGCCCAGCTCTTTTCAAAGAGGTCTGCACTGGGATCGGCCAGAACCTGCCGTGTTACAGTCACATCTTGTGGCGTCGGCAGGCCTGCAAATGGTCCGTTTGCGGGGAAAGCGGCTACAGGCTGCGCTTCTTTCCACGATAGTGCGCCGCCCAGTGATCGTTCGCCTTTGCGCAATGTAACAGGAAGAAGCGGGTCTTCTTCACTACCACCTGCGAGGCGGGGACCGGCAAAGCGGATGAGTGTGCCTCCCTTGTTGACCCAATCCGACAAGATTTTTTCCGTCTCCGCAGGAAGCTTGCCAATATCGGCCATGATAACGACCGATGGCTTTTGCTCCAGCAGTTCAGGTACTGCGCGAACGAGTTCGGCACTACGCGGGCGAAGTAAGTCTGCAAACGGTTCAAGTGCACGAGAGATGTAGTAGAGCGGTGATAACAAAGGTTGTGACAGGTCAGCCTCAGAGCCCGAAAGCAAAGCAACCCTGCGTCGCTTGTTGTTATCGTCAATCAGATAAGTGGCTCCGGCCTGCGCTGTTCCATCAATACGCAAACTATGAAAGTCGTTTCGCAATTCATAGGGCGCTGCAATTACCGCTTCGGCAGTGGTGTCGCCAGCATTGAATACGAGGCCTGCATCAGAAATCCGGCGGCCCTTCTCGTCAAATGCCCCAACAGTGATCGCGTTCTGGCTGCGATCGACATTTGAACGAACAGCGCGCACGGTAAGGCCGTTGGCATTGTTTGTAGCCTGCCTGATCGCAACCAGTGAACCTATTGATGGTTGATACCACAGCATTGAGGCTATGCCGGAACCTTCGATTGATTTGATGGCATCTGCTGCCTGCGGTGTATCTACACCATCATTGAGATATGCCAGCCGTGTGCCCTTCGTATCTGCCAGCGCTGCTTTGAGCCGGGAGAAGGCTTGCGGACGGTCAACGGGAATTGGTCGGACTGTCAAAGCGCGAAGCCGCTCCATAGCGGTGTTCGCATCGAAAGGGCCAATTTCAGTGTTGGTTTTTTCGGCGGTTCCGACGATGTAAATCAGTGCGCCGTCGCTTTCAGTATCGGCAATCAGCCGTTCCGCAGTTTCCTTGCGGGCGGTCCATTCCTCATTCGACGACCAGCCATTATCGAGCACGATGGCGACAGGGTCCTTTCCAGACATGGTTTCAGCGCGTGGATTCCAGACTGGCTCCGACAAAGCGAGAATAACGAAAGCAGCAAGCAAAAGCCTCAGAAGTGTGATCCACCATGGGCTCTTGTTCGGTGTCTCTTCTTTTTGTTTCAGCTGCGCAAGTATCTTCAAGGGTGGAAATATTTCCAGAACCGGACGCGGCGGGGTTACCCTCAAAAGCCACCAGATCACCGGCAGGACGACAAGTCCTGCCAGAAGCAGAGGCGCACCGAAAGCCAGAGGAAGTGCATTCATGATGCCGCTCCCTGATAGCCCACATTGGCCGTCATGTTCATATGTACGGACACAAGCGCTTCGGATGCCAGCCGGTCCGTACGGTTCGTGGTGTAGCTCCAGCCGATCCGCTTACAAAAATCGCTCAATGCGGCACGTCGGGCGAAAAACAGGCGGCGATAGTCGTCGGCATAATCTTCTGCTCTGCCGAATGTCAGAGTCGAACCGGTCTCCGGATCGACAAATTCGGTTCTGCGTCGATAGGGGAAATCTTCTTCTGCAGGATCGTACACTTCGATCAGATGTGCTCGGGCACCGGAATGAGCGAGTTTTTCCAGCGTGGCGATTGTTTCATCGACAGGATCGAGAAAATCGCTGACAAGAACGACCTCTGAAAAACGTTTAACCCGACTAAGGTCAGGTTTGGCGGCTAGATTGCTTGCGTGCGCAAGGGATGTCGCCAAACGCTCTGCTCCGTTTCGGGCAGAACTTGGATCGGTAACCCCTGGAAAACCGATTCGCTCTCCACTGCGAGATAGCAGTTCCGCCAAGGCCAAGATCATGACAAGCGCGCGAGACTCTTTTGAAACTTGAGCCTGCTCTGATTTGAACAACATGGAAGGTGAAGGATCTGCCCAAAGCCACACTGTGTGTGCAGCTTCCCATTCCTGATCGCGAATATAGGTGCGGTCGTCGCGTGCAGAGCGGCGCCAGTCGATGCGCGATATGGCTTCGCCTTCTGAATAGGGCCGAAATTGCCAGAAGCTTTCACCGACACCGCTTTTGCGGCGGCCATGCCATCCGGTATTCACCGTATTGAGGATACGGCGGGCTTCGACAAGAAGATCGGGCAAAAGAGCGGCGCGTTGACGGGCGCGTGCAAGCGCATCTCCCGTGCCAGTCTTTTGGACCTGCGCGCCGATTGCTGCCATCAGATGGCGGCCTTTGTCAGGTTTCCAATCACATCACGAACATTCATTCCGTCCGCGCGAGCGGCAAAGGTGAGCGCCATGCGATGTTGCAGCACGGGCTCTGCCAGCGCCTTTATGTCATCCACTGACGGGGCAAGACGACCATCATAAAGCGCCCGCGCGCGCGCGCACAGCATCAGGGCCTGACTTGCGCGAGGGCCGGGACCCCAGGAGATGAATTTTTTGGCAATATCGTTGTCAGCACCGGGGCGCGCAGCACGAACAAGATTGAGAATTGCATCGACCACACCCTCTGGAACGGGCATGCGACGAATGAGATTTTGCATGGCGCGAAGACGTTCTGCATCGATGACTTTTGCTGCGACGGCTTCGCTCGTACCTGTTGTCGCAAGCAGGATTTGCCGCTCGGCCTCGAGTTCTGGATAAAGAATATCGATCTGCATGAGAAACCGATCAAGCTGCGCTTCAGGAAGGGGATAAGTGCCTTCCTGTTCGAGCGGATTTTGCGTTGCCAGAACGTGAAATGGCTGCGGCAGGTCATAACGCTCGCCAGCAATGGTCACGTGATATTCCTGCATGGCCTGCAACAGCGCGGACTGTGTGCGTGGTGATGCGCGGTTGATTTCGTCGGCCATCAGCAATTGTGCGAAGATCGGGCCTTTGACGTAGCGGAAAGTCCGCTTGCCATTCTCATCCTGCTCCATGATTTCAGAGCCGAGAATATCCGATGGCATGAGGTCCGGGGTAAACTGGATGCGGCGCTCGTCCAATCCAAGCACAGTTCCAAGTGTTTCGACGAGCTTGGTTTTGGCAAGTCCGGGCACGCCGACAAGAAGTGCATGCCCACCCGCCAGAAGTGCGACGAGTGTTCGCTCAATGACGCTTTCCTGGCCAAAGATGACCTTGCCGATGCCGGTTTTTATACTGGCGATGTCAGCGAGAGCTTTCTCGGCCTCAGCAACCATTTCTTTCGGATCGACCGATACCTCAGGTTTAATCACGCTCATGGGTTCACCTCTTGACTGGTATCTGCTCAGACTCTTTCTTAAATGAATCTAAATCACTATGACATGCTGACAAGCGGCTCAACGGTGACTATTTCGTGACGTATACAGAAAAAAGGTCTGGTCATGGCAGAAACAACGGGCATTCCGGCGGACGCGGCAGGGCTGGAAGCACTGATCTCGCGTGCTGCCGTTGCAGGAAAAGGGCTGCCACCTGTCGATAAATGGAATCCGGACTTTTGCGGCGACATCGATATGGAGATAAAGGCCGATGGGACCTGGTTCTATATGGGAACACCCATCGGGCGGCTTCCGCTGGTTCGATTGTTTTCTACTGTGTTGCGCAAAGACGAAGACGGCAACACCTATCTGGTTACTCCCGTTGAGAAGGTGGGAATCAGGGTCGAGGACGCACATTTTCTGGCAGTCGAGCTGAATGTTTCGGGCTCAGGCGAGGCTCAACTCATGACATTTCGCACCAATGTTGGCGATATTGTTGAAGCTGGTCCGGATAAACCGCTGCGCTTTGTCGTCGATAAGAATAATGGTGGATTGAAACCTTATTTACTGGTGCGTGGCCGCCTTGAAGCTTTGCTTGCGCGGCCTGTGATGTATGAACTGGTCAATCATGGTGAGGAGATCGAAATTAATGGCAAAGCCATGTTTGCGGTGCGCTCCAAGGGCGCTGTCTTTCCGATAATGCCCGCCAGCGAACTTGAAAAGCAAAGCCTATGAAAGAACAGGCGGTTTTAGACGAGGGGTTCTCAGCGCGTTCGTTTGCACAACGTGTGAGGCTTAAGGGCGGTCAGGACTTCGAGATTGAACATGGTGACCATGTGCTTAACCCCGATCTTGATGCGCTGATTGCCGAAAATCCATTGCGAGATGCAGCGGTGCTTGTACCGATTGTTGATCGCGGAGCTGAAGCGAGTGTTATTCTGACACTGCGAAATGCAAATATGCGCAAACATTCCGGCCAAGTTGCTTTCCCCGGAGGCGCGATTGATCCTGAAGATAATTATGAGCCGGAAGTGGCGGCATTGCGTGAAGCCCATGAAGAAATCGGGCTGGAGCGGCGCAACGTAGAGGTTATCGGTCGTCTGCCCCGATATCTGACAGCGACCGGATATTCCATCACACCTGTCCTTGGGCTGGTTTATCCACCCTTCGATTTAGCTCCAAATGCTGATGAAGTTGCCGACATTTTCGAGGTACCTTTGTCATTCCTCATGAATCCTGCCAATCACCGCCGCGAAAGCCGGGTTTGGCAGGGCAAAGAACGTTTTTATTACACAATGCCGTTTGGTGACCGCTTTATATGGGGCGCTACCGCAGGTATTATTCGAACACTTTATGAAAGGCTCTACACTTGAGCGATACAGTTTCCATTGCAGGCGAAGCAGAATGGCTTAAAGAGCCATCATTGCAATCGTTGCTGAGCATATTGTCCGTTGATGGTGAAGAGGCGCGCATCGTTGGCGGCGCAGTGCGCAATACATTGCTGGGTCAGCCTGTCTCAGACATTGATATTGCCACGACATGTTTGCCGCAAATGATACTTGAACGCACGCAAAAGGCGGGCCTCAAAGCAATCCCGACCGGAATTGACCACGGTACAATAACTGTCGTGAGTGATGGCAATCCCTATGAAATCACCAGCTTGCGCGCTGACGTCAATACCAATGGGCGGCATGCGGAAGTAGCCTTCGGCCGCGACTGGCTGGTGGATGCGCAACGCCGGGATTTCAGCATCAACGCTCTCTACGCTGATGCTGATGGTACTGTCTTGGATCTGGTTGGCGGCATCGCCGACATTGAAAGCCAGACCTTGCGTTTCATTGGTGATCCCGAGCAGCGTATCCGAGAGGATTACCTGCGTATTATGCGGTTTTTCAGGTTTTTTGCATGGTATGGCAAGGGTCGCCCGGAAAGCGAAGGATTGAAGGCCTGTGCACGTCTTAAGGACGGCTTGGAACAGCTGTCGGCAGAACGGATATGGTCGGAACTGAAAAAACTTCTCGCTGCTCCTGACCCTTCGCGCGCGCTCTTGTGGATGAGGCAGGCAGGCGTTTTGACGGCTATTTTGCCGGAAAGCGAGAAGTGGGGAATCGATAGTATTCACGGTGTCGTAAACACCGAGCAGGATTTGCGTTGGGAAGTTGATCCCATGCTGCGTCTTGCTAGCATTATTCCACCGGATGCCAATCGGGTGGCAGCGATGGCCGCACGACTGAAATTGTCAAACAGCGAACGCGAACGCTTCGAGCATTGGGCAAACGCTGTTCTTCCTTCTGCAGAAATATCCGAGACGGGTTTGGCTAAAAAGCTTTATCGAAGCAATATTCGAGGTATTGAAGACCGGCTTCGGTTGGCGATCGTCAGTGCACGCACGCAGGCGCTCAATGACAATAAAGCCATGATGCGAGCTGGCCATCTGTCAAAGCTTCTTGCATTTACGGAAAATTACCAGCGCCCAAACTTTCCGCTTTCGGGGGGGGACCTTGTGGCACAGAGCGGACTTGAAGGCCCGGCGATCGGGCAAATTCAAAGACAGCTTGAAGAGGAATGGGTAAACTCCGGTTTCGCACTAGGGCGAGATGCGCTTTTAGCGCGAATACCGGAGATTGCAGCTACAGTCTAAGCTGCTTTGCCCTTTTCAGGCTGGATATTGGCTTTGATGGTGTCCAACATCGACTCGCGGATAGCTGTTTCGCCATGTGTCTCGCGTAGATGCTCGGTCGTCCGTCGAATGATTTCAGCCTCGGTGTCGTGACGTGTATGCCACTGGCAACCAGGAACAATGCAATGAAGTTCTTTCATGGCTTCTCTCCCTATTGCGAGTGCGAGCCGCACTCGTTTCGCAACATTGGAGATTATAACGCATAAGTGGCTGAATTGATCCCTGAGATTGCCCGGTTATGGCCATTTCACTGTTGGCGGCATCGACGATAGAATGGAGTCAACATTGCCCCCTGTCTTCAAACCAAAGATTGTTCCCCGGTCATAAAGCAGATTGAATTCCACATAGCGACCACGCCGGACCAATTGTTCCTGTCGATCAGTGTCAGTCCAATCCTGATTGAAATTTTGCCTCACAAGGTAGGGGTAAACCACCGAGAATGCGCGGCCAACATCACGCGTAAAGTTAAAATCCGCGTCCCACCCACCGTTCTCTTCGGATGAGTGCAGCCAGTCGTAGAAGATACCGCCCGTTCCACGTGGCTCATTACGATGGGGCAAATAGAAGTATTCGTCACACCAGGATTTGAACTTTTCGTGGTTGGCGACAGCCGAGTGCTTGTCGCAAACGAACTTCATTGCTTTGTGAAACGCCACTGTATCAGTGTCGTCAGCTTGACGCTTGCGTTCAAGCACCGGTGTCAGATCGGCGCCGCCACCAAACCATTGTCTGGTGGTAACGACCATTCGGGTATTCATATGGACTGCTGGTACGAGCGGGCTTTGGGGATGCGCAATCAATGAAATGCCCGACGCCCAAAACCGAGGGTCCTCGTCGGCACCCGGTATCTGCTTGCGAAACTCCTGACTGAATTCGCCGTGAACTGTCGAAATATGAACGCCGACCTTCTCGAACACGCGGCCATGCATGACCGACATGGTTCCGCCGCCGCCGTCTCCATCGCGCTGCCACGGCGTTTGCTTGAATCGCCCGGGCGCACGATCGGAAAGAGGGCCATCCAGTTCGTCCTCCAACTGTTCCAGACTGGCGCAAATCTTGTCGCGCAGTTCTGTAAACCAGGCAGTTGCCGCGGTTTTCTTCTCTTCCAGAGCTTCGGGAAGGATGGCGGGAATATCGGGACGGTCCATGAGATGAGAATCCTTGTTTGCCCGGACAATAGCACAACGGATTACAGCCAAAAGACACTGCCGTTTACCCAATTCGCAAATGCACAAAAAATGACTCGTTTTTCGGGCACTCTCCACATAATCTGTGGTGTGTAGGGCAGTGAAGGATACGAGTATGATTTCCAGAGCACCCAGATCGCAATTTCCGAAACCGCCTCTCGACGGACTTCGCAAGAGATTGAAGCAAAGCCGCGAGGACGCAAGCCAACAGCGTGGTGCTTTTGTGCGTGAGAGCTTCAAGCTGCCTAGGGTTGCTGCCCGTGAAAAGGCAAAGGAATGGTTTGCCCAATACCCGAAGGCTGCTTACTGGACAGAGATAGAAAGCTGGTATGAACGCCCCGGCGACATAATTGAGTTTACCATGCGGCGACTGCCCAACGCAGACTAAAGTCGTATTTTTTCACCAAACAACAATAAAATTGATGGTTTCTTCAATAAAATGATCGATTTCCGGACGAAATGGGCTTCGTTTTGAAATTATTTTGAGTTTTTAAGCTATTTCTCTCTTATTGCGATGAATCGTGGCTGACAGCCTATTTTAAAGCCAGTAGAACTTTTTCCCAGCACCGGAGAATCTTCCGGGACGCACAAAAAATTGGAGGATACCATGCGTTTATCGTTGATCTCTGGAGTCGCGGTTGCGGCTGTCATGGCAATGACGTCATTTGCCCGTGCTGACATTGTTGTAGGCATCATCGCGCCTGTCACAGGCCCGGTTGCCGCATATGGCTTGCAGGTCAAGAATGGTGTTGAGAGCGCAGCTGAAGCTATCAACGCCGCTGGCGGCATCAAGGGCGAAAAAATCGTCACCAAGGTCTTTGACGACGCGGGCGAACCGAAACAGGGCGTTTCCGTTGCTAACCAGGTTGTGGGCGAGGGCGTAAAGTTTGTCGTTGGTCCAGTAACCTCCGGTGTCGCAATGCCGGTATCCGATGTATTGGCCGAGAACGGTATCGTGATGGTCACCCCGACTGCCACGACGCCGGAGCTGACAACGCGCGGACTTGAGACAGTTTTCCGTACATGCGGACGCGATGACCAGCAGGCCGATGTTGCCGGCAAGTACATCCTCGATAACTTCAAAGACAAGCGCATTGCCATTGTCTATGACAAGACGCCTTATGGCACAGGTATCGGCAATGGCTTGAAGGCTGTTTTGAACAAGGGTGGCGTGACCGAAGTTGTTTTCGAAGGCATCAATGCCGGTGAAAAGGACTACAGTGCTCTGATCACTCGTATCAAGTCCGAGAAGGCTGATGTCATTTACTTCGGTGGCTACCATGCGGAAGGCGGCCTGATTGCCCGTCAGCTTTCGGATCAGGGCATCAAGGCACAGCTGATCGGCCCGGATGGTCTGTCAAACACCGAGTATTGGGCAATTGGTGGTGAAGCCGCTGCCGGTACGCTCTTCACGAACAGTGCTGACCCGACAAAGAATCCTGCTGCTGCAAAGATTGTTGAAGCGCTGACAGCCAAGAACATTCCGGCGGAAGCTTTCACGCTCAATGCTTATGCCGCCTTGCAGGTTATCGCAGCGGGCATTGAAAAGGCAGGTTCAGCAGAGCCAACGGAAGTAGCTGCCAAGATCAAGTCTGGCGAAGCACTGCCAACAGTTGTTGGTGATCTTGCCTATTCAGCGACAGGCGACCTGACAACGCCGGCGTTCGTTTTCTACAAGTGGGAAGCTGGCAAGCCGGTTCAGCTTGACTGATCTCATACGTTAGAAGAGCCGTCAGCCTCTGGCTGGCGGCTTTTTTATAAAACGTGCAATTGTCGTAGTGCTTCACCTGTCGCAATCGCTGCGGAAAGAGCAAGGTTGAGTGAGCGGGCTCCCGGAACCATCGGGATTATCAATCGTGCGTCAGCAGCCTGATGCACGTTTTCAGGAACACCTGCCGATTCGCGTCCAAGCAAGAGGATATCGCCGGTTTGGAAAGAAAAGCGGGTATAGGGCGTTGCGGCTTTTGTTGAAAAGAGAAGCAGACGGCGTTTTTCGCTGAGTCGCCATTCCTGGAATGTCTCCCAATCCGCATGACGTGTCAGCGCGGCCTGTTCGAGATAATCCATCCCGGCACGCTTCAACGAGCGGTCGGAAATGTCGAATCCGGCAGGCTCGATGACATCGACCCCAATGCCAAAACAAGCCGCCATGCGCAATATGGTGCCGGTATTGCCGGGAATATCCGGCTGATAAAGCGCAATCCGCAGGTTTGAAGTGTTGTGGGTCAAGTTGACGTGCTCCATTGGCAACAGTTGTGTGAAGGAAGCATCGTACAAAATGAATGGCCCCTCGCTTTTGCTGTTCATAATCGCTATACGGGTTGCACCGCAACGGTCGAGCAAATTCTGGAGGTGTCGATGACTGAATTATTCCGACTTCTTCCAAACCGGACAGCTTTTCCAAAGGAAGCTGTGGCCGGTGTCGCGAGCGGTTCTGGGTCGATTAGTCCCTTCTTTTAAAGACGCAATCCGCATTCGTCCCAATGGTTGGCGTTTGCATGTTTCTTCCATCCTGTTTCGCTAACCAGATCCGGCAATTCCCGCTGGATATAATTTCTTGCCGATCCCGAAAGAGGTCTGACGATGTTTCGCTGGTTTGAAGAAAAGCTTGAGCCATTCCCTTCGGCCGAGCCAAGTGAGCCGCCAAAAACGCTGGTAGCATTCTGTTTGCACTACACCCGTGGTGTTTGGCCTTGGCTGGCTGTCATGGCAGTCTGCACGTCGCTGATAGCTGTTCTCGAAGTCTCGATGTATGCGTTTCTGGGCAATATCGTCGACTGGTTGTCCAATCACTCGCGCGAGACCTTTCTGGCCGATGAGGGTTGGAAACTCGCTTTATTGGCGGGTGTCGTTCTCATTGCAATGCCCGGGATAGTGCTTCTCGATTCGCTGATTATCCATCAGACCCTGCTGAGCAATTATCCCATGCGAATTCGCTGGATGGTGCATCGCTATGTGGTTCGCCAGTCAATGGCATTCTTTCAGGATGAGTTTGCCGGACGTATTTCGACAAAGCTGATGCAAACGTCGCTGGCGGTGCGTGAAGCAGTGATGAAGCTGCTTGATGTCCTGAACTATGTGATCGTCTATTTCACCGGCACCTTGATCATCGCGGCCGCCGCCGATCTGCGTCTCATGGTGCCGTTTCTGGTCTGGCTTGCGGCCTATATCGGCCTGATGTGGTATTTCATTCCGCGCCTGCAGGTTGCATCGAAGGCACAGGCAGATTCTCGCTCTTCAATGACGGGGCGTATTGTTGACAGCTATACAAACATTGCGACAGTCAAACTTTTTTCGCACTCAAGGCGTGAGGAAAGTTACGCCCGTGAGGGTATGGAAGAGTTTCTATCGACCGCTTACAGGCAAATGAGGATGGTAACCGGCTTTCACGTCACACTTTATGCGATGAACTGCCTGTTGCTTTTCTCGGTCAGTTCAATCGCAATCTGGCTCTGGCTCGGTTCCGCCATCTCGGTAGGTGCTGTTGCTGTGGGAATTGGTCTGGTGCTTCGTCTTAACGGCATGTCGCAATGGATTATGTGGGAAATGTCCGCATTGTTCGAAAACATCGGCACAGTTGAGGATGGTATTACGTCAATTTCACTGCCAAGACTGGTTATGGATGTGCCTGCTGCGCCTGATCTTGATGTTAGAGCCGGTGCTATCACTTTCGATAAAATCGGTTTCCATTATGGCAAGGGGGCAGGCGTTATTGATCGTTTGTCGCTCGATATCAAACCCGGTGAAAAAATCGGATTGGTCGGGCGCTCAGGCGCAGGAAAGTCCACTCTCGTCAATCTTCTG
Organism: Phyllobacterium sp. YR531; assembly: GCF_000282595.1. Classification (GTDB taxonomy): domain Bacteria; phylum Pseudomonadota; class Alphaproteobacteria; order Rhizobiales; family Rhizobiaceae; genus Phyllobacterium. The sequence continues at coordinate 542,427 of NZ_AKIZ01000016.1, read as the reverse complement.
CTCCGGTTCTACGATCTTGAGAGCGGCAAGATAACGATTGATGGACAGGATATTTCCAAGGTCCGGCAAGATTCACTACGCGAACACATAGGAATGATCACGCAGGATACATCTCTGCTGCACCGTTCCATCCGCGATAATGTACTCTATGGGCGGCCCGACGCCTCCGAAGAACTGATGCGGCAGGCCGTAAAAAATGCGCAGGCAGATGCATTCATCGAATCCGCTTCAGACCCGAAAGGGCGACGCGGCTTCGATGCACATGTGGGTGAGCGCGGCGTCAAACTGTCAGGCGGGCAGCGACAGCGTGTGGCTATCGCCCGAGTGATGCTGAAGGATGCTCCTATCCTGATCATGGACGAAGCAACATCGGCGCTTGATTCCGAGGTCGAAGCGGCAATTCAGGACAATCTTTATCGCCTGATGCAAGGCAAGACCGTTATCGCCATTGCTCACCGGCTTTCGACGATTGCAGCTCTCGACAGGCTTGTCGTGATGGATAAGGGGCAGATCGTGGAAAGCGGCAGCCATGATGAACTCATCGCTGCGGGCGGCATTTACGCCGATCTTTGGGCGCGCCAGTCCGGCGGCTTTCTCGGATTGGATGATTAGCAGACAGCAATATGAACCAAGTTTAATTTGACGGCTGGCGGGACTCACCGGAAAGTGTTCAGCCAGTCGTGATATGGCTGCGCCCGTCATGGTTTAACAAGCCACAAGGATATTCCCAGCGATGTGGTTTGCATGAAACGCCTGTTCTCATTTTTCGAAAGCTGGGTTGATCCCTACGCCAAAGCTCCTTCCGATGGGGTGCCGAACCGCACATTGGCGTTCATGTGGTTCTATGTCCGTCAGCAGAAATATGTTTTCCTCGCCATGCTGGTCTGTGGAGGGCTTATCGCTTTTTTCGAAGCAGGGCTCTTCTGGTTCGTCGGCAAGATCATCGACATCCTGTCGTCAACGGATCGTATTGAGGGCTGGAGCGGTCTGATGGATCGCCACGGTGTAGCGTTGCTCCTGATGTTGCTGGCAGTCTTTGTAGGACGCACTTTGGTCCTCTCACTGGCGGCACTGGTTGAAGAACAGGCGATTGTCCCGGGTTTCAACAATCTGGTCCGGTGGCAGGCCCACAGCATTGTCTATCGCCAGAGCCTGTCATTCTTTCAGAATGATTTTTCCGGCCGTATCGTCACCAAAGTATGGGCGACAGGTCAGGCGCTGGGTGACTTCATGGTCACCTTGCTGCAGGCTGTTTGGTTCAGTCTGGTCTATTGCGCGACAACACTCTTTCTCATTGGTCGACTGGATTGGCGTCTGGCATCTGTCGTTATTATCTGGCTTGGCGTCTTCGGTCTGACCGCGCGTTATTTTCTGCCGCGTGTGCGCCGTGCTGCACGCGAAACAGCCGAGAGCAGTTCCGTTGCCATGGGGCAGCTTGTAGATGGCTATAGCAATATCCAGACATTGAAATTATTCGGTACGGCGAGCCGCGACGATGCCTATATCCGTCAGGGCATGGATCGCTGGCTGCATGCCATCACGACGCTTACACGGGGCTTGAGCGGCATCCGTATCTCCTTGGCGTCTACCAGTGGTGTCATGATTTGCACGGTGGCCTATGTTTCGATTGATCTGTGGCTGGCTGGTGAAATTTCATCCGGTGAAGTGGCTTTCACTCTTGGTCTCGTGCTGCGATTGAGCATGTTGTTGATCCGGATGATGGCAAATCTCAACGGCTTGCTGCGCAATTACGGCACTATTCAAAATTCCATGGAAATGCTGGCGAAGCCAGTTACGGTAGTAGATGCTCCGAGTGCGGCAGAGCTTGCAGTTCCGCGTGGGGCGATAAAATTCGAGAATATCCGGTTTCATTATGACAGTGCCAAAGTCGTCATTGATGATTTGTCGTTATCCATTCAACCTGGCGAAAAGATCGGATTGGTCGGTCGCTCTGGAGCAGGAAAATCCACGCTCGTTAATCTGCTACTACGTTTCTATGATCTTGAAGGTGGTACGATTTCGATCGATGGTCAGAATATCGCAACGGTCATGCAAGACTCCCTGCGCGCCAGTATTGGAATGGTCACACAGGATACCTCGCTTCTTCACAGGTCAGTTCGGGAAAATATCCTTTACGGGCGACCCGATGCTACCGAAGCACAGATGAGTGCAGCGGTAAAAAATGCGCAGGCCGACACATTCATAGATGGTTTGAGTGATCCGAAAGGCAGGAAGGGCCTGAATGCGCATGTGGGTGAGCGGGGCGTCAAACTCTCCGGTGGACAGCGCCAACGTATCGCTATTGCACGGGTTATGCTGAAAGATGCGCCTATTCTGGTTCTGGATGAAGCGACATCCGCCCTCGATTCCGAAGTAGAGGCAGCCATACAGGACAACCTCTATCAATTGATGCATGGCAAGACCGTAATTGCCATCGCCCACAGGCTTTCCACCATCGCAGCGCTTGACCGTCTGGTGGTGATGGATGAGGGGCGCATTGTCGAAACCGGGACGCACGACCAACTTATTGCAGCCAATGGCATTTATGCCAGCCTTTGGGCGCGTCAGTCCGGCGGGTTTATTGCCCACGACTAGGCCTGCGGTTATCCCTGCGACATCCTGCCCTTGTGGCTCTGTCAGGCTGGACAAGGCCCTGCGACACGCTTAGAAACCACCCGATATGTTGGGGATTCCGCGTGGCTCATTCTAGTGGGCCAATCTGCTATTGTTGATAGAGCGGGGGCTTCAGCTGCGTTGTTATTCGGAAAGGACCAGGCCCCGTGAGCGCACACGATACGACCGAGCCGACACGGCGTGACTTCCTCTATATTGCGACAGGTATGGCCGGTGCGGTCGGTGTTGGCGCCTTTGCTTGGCCCTTTATCGATCAGATGCGCCCGGATGCATCCACGCTGGCAGTCTCGTCCATTGAAGTTGATGTTTCGGCCCTTACTCCGGGCATGTCGCTGACAGTAAAGTGGCGCGGCAAGCCGATATTCATTCGCAACCGTACGCCAAAGGAAGTTGAGGAAGCCAAGGCTGTAGAGCTAAGCGAACTCAAGGATCCGATTGCGCGCAACGCCAATCTGCCTAGTGACGCGCAGGCAACTGACGCCGATCGTACAGCGGTCAAGGAAAAGGAAAACTGGCTGGTGATGGTGGGCGTTTGCACGCATCTCGGCTGTATTCCACTTGGTCAGCAGGGCGATTTCGGTGGCTGGTTCTGCCCATGCCATGGTTCGCATTATGACACGGCCGGACGCATCCGTAAGGGACCTGCACCAGAGAACCTGCCAGTTCCGCCACTATCATTCATTTCCGACACCGTTATCAAAATCGGCTAAGGTTTAGGGGGAGACACGACATGAGCGGTGGACATTCATCCTATACGCCCAGCACCGGTATCGAAAAATGGTTTGACGCGCGACTTCCGTTGCCGCGTCTCCTTTATGATAGCTTTGTTGCTTATCCGGTTCCACGCAATCTGAACTACGCTTATGCTTTTGGTGGCATTCTGGCCATCATGCTGGTTTCGCAGATCATCACAGGCGTCGTGCTGGCCATGCACTATGCCGCAGATACAGGCATCGCGTTCAATTCCGTTGAAAAGATCATGCGCGATGTCAACTCCGGCTGGCTGCTGCGCTATCTGCACTCCAATGGCGCATCAATGTTCTTTCTTGCGGTTTTCATCCACATTTTCCGCGGTCTCTATTACGGCTCATACAAGGCCCCGCGCGAGCTTTTGTGGATACTCGGCGTAATCATCCTGCTTTTGATGATGGCTACCGCATTCATGGGCTACGTTCTGCCTTGGGGACAGATGTCTTTCTGGGGTGCAACCGTTATCACGGGCTTCTTTACGGCATTTCCCGTTATCGGTACGCCGATTCAGGAGCTTTTGCTCGGTGGCTTCGCTGTCGATAACCCCACGCTTAATCGCTTCTTCTCGCTTCATTACCTGCTGCCATTCATGATTGCTGGCGTTGTTGTTTTGCATGTGTGGGCGCTTCACGTAACGGGACAGACCAATCCAACTGGTATTGAAGTAAAGTCGAAGACTGACACGGTTGCCTTTACACCCTATGCAACCGTCAAGGACGCATTCGGTCTTTGTATCTTCTTTATCCTCTTTGCCTATTTTGTCTTCTACATGCCGAACTATCTTGGCCATCCTGACAACTACATTCCGGCAGATTCCTTGAAGACACCGGCACACATTGTTCCTGAATGGTACTTCCTGCCGTTCTACGCGATGCTGCGCGCCATCACCTTCAACATCGGGCCAATCGATTCCAAGCTCGGTGGCGTGTTGACCATGTTCGGTTCGATTGCGATCCTGTTCCTGGTCCCGTGGCTTGATACGTCGAAGGTTCGTTCGGCTGTTTACCGTCCTTGGTACAAGTTGTTCTTCTGGCTGTTCGTCATTGATGCGATCATTCTCGGTTGGCTTGGTTCACGCCCGGCTGAAGGCCTCTATACCGTTTTCTCGCAGATCGGAACGGCATACTATTTCGGCTTCTTCATCATCATCATGCCTTTGCTTGGTTTGATTGAAACGCCGCGCCGCTTGCCGAATTCGATTACAGAAGCCGTGCTTGCCAAAACCAAGAGTGGTGGTACGCCTGCCGGTGTAACTGCCGCTCCTGAGACAAAGGGCTGAGAATCGTGAAGGAATCGACAATGAAAAAAATCCTCCTCGGTCTTGCAGTTGCCGGTCTTGGTACCGTGCTGGCTTTCAGTGGCGCTTCCGCTGCTGAAGAAGCCAACCACGCCGCAGAGCCAACACACTTCCCGATCAAGCACCCGGAGCAGATGGACTGGACCTTCGCTGGTCCATTCGGCTACTACGACAAGCAACAGCTTCAGCGCGGATTGAAAATCTACAAGGAAGTATGCTCAGCTTGTCACTCGATGAATCTGGTGCCTTTCCGTTCTCTCGAAGAACTGGGCTACAGTGAAGCTCAGGTAAAGGCTTTTGCTGCCGAGTATGAAGTGCCGGATGCTCCGAATGCTGATGGCGAGATCGTCAACCGTAAAGCTATTCCAGCGGATCATTTCCCATCACCATTCCCGAATGTGCAGGCAGCTGCTGCCGCCAATGGCGGCGCTGCCCCACCGGACTTTTCCTTGATTGCCAAGGCACGCTCGGTAGAGCGCGGCTTCCCGCAATTCCTGTACGATCTCGCTCCGTGGATTCAGTATCAGGAAGGCGGACCGGATTATATCCATGCATTGCTGACCGGGTATGGCCAGACGCCACCAGAAGGAATGCAGATTCCGGAAGGGACGCACTACAATCCGAATTTCATCGCGGCCAAGTCGCTTGCAATGGCGCAGCCACTGCAGGACGGTCAGGTCACATATGATGATGGGTCGCCTGCCACTCTGTCGCAATATTCGCAGGATATCTCTGCATTTCTCATGTGGGCCGCAGAGCCACATCTGGAAGAGCGCAAGAAGACAGGGTTCCGCGTCATGATCTTCCTCATTCTGTTTGCAGGTCTGGTCTATCTGGCCAAGCGCAGGATCTGGTCTGACGTTCCACATTGAGTGGCGAAAACATTGATTTTGAATGGGGCGCATTGCGCCCTTTTCTTTTGGCAAGAGACGCCTAGATTGCCTGATAATGGCTAAAGAAACGAAGGAATTATGAAAAATGGATTCAACCTTGAAGCAAACGCTGGTGGATGCCATTCGCAATATTCCCGATTACCCCAAGCCAGGCGTGATGTTTCGCGATATCACCACACTACTTGGTAACGCTCGGGCTTTCCGCCGTGCAGTTGATGAGCTGGTGCATCCCTATGCTGGTGGCAAAGTCGACAAGGTGGCAGGCATTGAGGCGCGAGGCTTCATAATTGGCGGTGCGATGGCGCATCAACTGTCTGCAGGCTTTGTGCCCATACGAAAGAAGGGCAAGCTGCCGCATGACACTGTGCGTATTGCCTACAGCCTTGAGTATGGTCTCGACGAAATGGAAATGCATCGCGATGCTATTACGCCCGGCGAAAAAGTCTTGCTAGTGGATGATCTGATAGCGACCGGCGGCACGGCTGAAGCAGCCGTCAAACTATTGCAGCAACTGGGCGCGGATATCGTTGCCGCCTGCTTTGTCATAGATTTGCCGGAGCTTGGCGGCCGCAGGAAACTCGAAGCCCTCGGCGTGAAAGTGCGAACACTTATCGATTTTGAGGGACACTGAGCACTCAACGCTTGGCTGGAAGCATCTCGATAATCCCTTTGGTAAAACCTGCCGGGAATACTGTGAGATGATTTTCATTCGGAAGAGTGACTGACTGTACATGCAGGTTTGGATAATTGCGTGATTTAAGCCGCTCTTCGAAAGCCGCCATGTCTTTGACCATATCTTTTGAGCGGTTGTAACGGGCATCTCCCGACTTTAAAGTCTCGTAACCACCCATATACATGAAGACGTTCGCTGATAGGTCTCTGTTGGATTTTGCATATTCTTTTTCAAGATCGAACATGATGTGATCGTCATACCAGTATGACGGGCTACCCAGAATATAACTGTTGAACAAGCTGGGCTCGCTGAGCAGGATTTGTGTTCCAAGCAGTGCTCCGTACGAATGCCCCATGAAAAGTCTCTGGGATGGGTCGGTGCGAAACTTGCCATCGACAAATGGCAGGACAGCATTCCGCAGGTATTTTTGGTATGCAGGACCGCCACCGGAAAGTGCGGCCGCTGCATTTGCTTCATTACGCGGTGCAGGCGTGTAGTCCCGTCGCCGACTGGTCATACCGTCATCGCCTTTGGCGTATGACAGACCGACGAGAATGAAGTCGCCAGTAACAGGCCCATCGAGATTGATACGTTTTGTGATACTGCGGATCAGCGGGAAACCGTAATCGGCATCGGTGATATAAAGGACAGGATAACGCCGTTTGGCTTGCTCATTATATTTTGGCGGGAGGCTTACAAACACTTCATATTCGCGTCCAGAAATTTGATCTGGAACCGGCCATACTTGTGTCCCTTCGAGGACATAGGGTTGCCCCTCAGCAGCTTGGACACTCGAGATGGTATATGTGACCAGCAGAAACGCTGTCGCAAGTACGCTTAAGAAAAGAAACCGGCTTGTTGTATTCAAAGTTCCCCCACTGCACGTCAACGTACACACTCACATCACCTGACAAGCGCCGTAAATCGCACAGCATTTCAGGCGAAATGATGACAGTCGAACTCGTTATAGTTGCAAGGTTAATTGGGCAGCGCAATTAGCGCAGCGCTATCAAATTCCATGACGCGATCGCCATTCTGATTGTACGCGGCAGAAGACATTTGCATCATTGACCAGCCCGGACGAGATTGGAGTGTTCGGATACTATTCACTGTCCGTGTGAAGCGGATTGTATCTCCGGCATAGACAGGTTTCAGCCATTTGAGGTTTTCGAAACCGGGTGAGGGGCCGAACTGCGGGGGGTGTTCTCCGCGCTTCATCGCGTCTTTGATAACGACTTTCATGCTTTCCACATTGAGCCGCATCCAGATCGCGGTGGTATGCCAACCGGAGGCGCAGAGTGCGCCGAAATTGCTTTGCTTTGCAGCTTCGGGATCAACGTGGAAGCGCTGCGGGTCATACTTCTTGGCGAAAGTAATAATTTCATCAGCGCTGAACGTATGGCTGCCAAGTTCAATCTCGACGCCGATGTGCGCTTCAATATCATTGCTCTTCATGCCGCCGGCTCCCGCAAGGAGAACATGCCGGTATTTTGCAGATCACAAACCAGCACGCCGTCCTGATTGAAAATCTCATGGCGTAGAACCACAAATCCAAGCGATGGTTTGGATTTGGATACGCGGCTTTCGATCACAGTTGTTTTGCCCGTCAGCGTATCGCCAGCAAGCACGGGAGCACGCCACCGGGCATAATCGATCCCTGGTGCTCCTTGCGAAGTAGAGTCGAGCAAATAGGCATCACACATCATGCGCATGAACATCGAAACAGTGTGCCAGCCTGAGGCAGCCAGTCCGCCGAGAATACTGGCTTTACCTGCCGCTTCATCCAGATGAAAAGGCTGTGGATCGAACTGGCTGGCAAAATCAATGATTTCGCTGGCCTCGACCTTTTTCGAACCCAGTGACCATTCGCTGCCAACCGCAAGATCCTCGAAAGCGTAGCGGGGTTCGCTCATTACTGCCTCTTATGTGTTGAAGCGGAACAGCATGATATCGCCGTCCTGTACGATATATTCCTTGCCTTCGTCGCGGGCTTTGCCTGCTTCCTTGGCAGCAACTTCGCCGCCAAGCGTGACATAATCATTATAGGCGATGGTCTGCGCGCGAATAAAGCCGCGTTCGAAATCCGTGTGGATAACACCCGCAGCTTGCGGAGCTTTTGAACCACGCTCAACGGTCCACGCACGCGCTTCCTTCGGTCCGACCGTGAAATAGGTAATGAGATGCAAAAGCTTGTATCCGGCCCGGATAAGGCGATCCAGTCCCGGCTCATCAAGATTCATGGCGTCCAGATATTCTTTGGCCTCTTCCTCGGGCAGCTGAGCTACCTCTGCCTCAATGGCAGCCGAGATGATCACAGTTTCCGCGCCCTGTGCGGTGGCCATTTCTTCGACAGCTTCCGTATGCTCATTGCCTGTTGCCGCGTCGTCCTCAGCAACGTTGCAAACATAGAGCACAGGTTTGGAAGTCAGAAGATTCAAGCCTTGCAATATTTCGAGTTCTTCAGCGGAAATGCCATTGAGCATGAAACGCACAGGCTTGCCGTCCTGCAGCAGCGCGAGGGCTTCTTCCATGACAGGCAGGAGGGTCAGCGCTTCCTTATCCTTGCTGCTTGCACGCTTGCGGAATTGCACAATGCGGCGCTCAAGACTTTCAAGATCCGACAGCATCAGTTCCGTTTCCACGGTCTCGGCGTCAGAGGCAGGATCAATACGCCCTTCAACATGGGTAATATCATCGTCTTCGAAACAGCGAAGCACGTGCACAACTGCATCGACTTCGCGGATGTTGGCAAGGAACTGATTGCCGAGACCTTCACCTTTCGATGCGCCGCGTACCAGACCCGCAATATCCACAAAGCTGATACGTGTCGGCACGATATTGGCGGATTTGCCAATCTTGGCAATGGCCTGCAGGCGAGGGTCCGGAACAGCAACCTCACCTGTATTTGGTTCAATTGTGCAGAAGGGATAGTTCGCAGCCTGGGCAGCAGCGGTCTTTGTCAGTGCGTTGAAAAGCGTTGATTTGCCAACATTCGGCAGGCCAACAATGCCGCATTTGAAACCCATAATGTGCGATCCTTATTCTTTTTTGCCAAACAGCTTGTTCAGCATATCGGCCATGGGGCCGGATTTTGGAATGTTAACTGCAGGCTTTTGAGTCCGCGCCTGCCGGATATGGCTTTGCCCGGCCGGTTTTGCAACAGGCTTTTCAGCCGGAGCTTTTTCTGCCCGCCCACCGGTTGCCAAAGCTACACGGTTCATGAAGCCAGCATCGTCCTTTTTGACGATGTAGTCGGCATTTGCGGCTATGGCATCAAGCACGGGTTCAAGCCATTCGGCATCCGATTTGGCAAAATTGCCAAGCACATGATGCGTGACCAGTTCCTTGATGCCCGGATGATCAATGCCGATGCGAATACGGCGGTAATCCTTGCCGACATGGGCGTCGATCGATTTTATGCCATTATGTCCGCCTGATCCACCACCGGTCTTCACACGTACCTTGCCCGAAGCAAGGTCCAGCTCATCGTAGATGACGGCGAGATCGCCAAGAGCAATCTTGTGAAAGCGCATGGCTTCTCCAACCGATTGGCCAGAGAGATTCATGAAGGTCTGGGGTTTTATCAGGAGGACTTTTTCACCACCAATCAGCCCGTCGGATATGAGGGCCTGAAACTTTTTGGTCCAAGGTGAAAAGTTATGGCGGCGGTGTATTTCATCCGCCGCCATAAAACCGATATTATGCCTGTTGGAGGCATATTGGGAGCCGGGATTGCCAAGACCTGCAATAAGCAGCACGCGACCAACTCCCCGTAAAGGCGATTATTCGCCTTCTTTTTCTTCTGCTTCAGTGCTTTCAACTGCAACTTCTGTTGTCTCGTCTTCATCAGCGAGAACGGCAGGAGCAGCAATGGTAGCAATGGTGAAGTCACGATCCTGAATAACCGACGTTACGCCCTTTGGCAGGGTAACTGCGGAAATGTGGATCGAGTCGCCGATAACCTTGCCGGTCAGATCGATTTCGATCGCTTCCGGAATGGCATTGGCTGGAGCATGAAGCTCAACGTCGTGACGAACGATATTGAGAACTCCGCCGCGCTTGATGCCGGGCGAAAGCTCTTCATTGAGGAAGTGAATCGGTACATGCACGTTCACGACCGACTTGGCCGATACGCGTAGGAAGTCGACATGCACTGGCTTGTCGCTAACTGGATCAAGCTGGTAATCCTTTGGCAGGACCTGGATCGACTTGCCATCAAGAATGATGTTGGCAATAGTCGTCTTGAAACCGCCGCCGTGGATTTTATAGTACAGCGTCTTATAGTCTAGGGTAATCGAGATTGGCGCCTTTTTGTCACCATAGATGACTGCTGGCACTTTACCGTTGCGGCGAATTTCTCGGGCGGACCCCTTACCGACCCGTTCGCGCGCCTCGGCCTTGAGCTCGTATGCTTCGCTCATGGCATTTCCTTTCGAGGTTCAAATCTGGAGTGTTCATGCAACGTCATGACTGACGATTCAAAAACATGAAGCGGTCCCAAGCTCATCTGAACGGGTTGCCCCATTGGCAGATGATTGACCGCCCCATTCCGCGTTGCCTCCAAGGGTGTCTACGCGGATGGCGGCTCTATAACGGAAAGATTGCTGCAGCGCAAGTTATGGGAGCTGGAAGCTCAGTCAAACAGGCTGGAAACTGACTCTTCCGATGCGGTGCGCGCAATAGCCTCGCCGATCAGGTCGGAAATAGGCAATACGCGGATATTGTGTGCCGCATTTACCGCAGGCGTTGGCTGGATGGAATCGGTGATAACCAATTCCTTCAGCTTGGAGCCGGTAATGCGGGCAACTGCGCCACCTGACAGAACACCATGCGTGATGTAGGCGGTAACACTTGTCGCGCCTTTCGCCAGAAGCGCTTCAGCAGCATTACAGAGCGTGCCGCCGGAATCGACGATATCGTCAAACAACAGGCAGTCCTTGCCGCTGACATCACCAATGACATTCATCACTTCTGACTCGCCCGGACGATCGCGACGTTTGTCGACGATGGCAAGCTGCGCATCGATGCGTTTTGCCAGCGAGCGGGCACGAACGACGCCGCCGACGTCGGGAGAAACGACCATGACGTTTGAAGTGCCGTAATGAGAGCGCACATCGCGTGCAATAACCGGCACGGCATAAAGATTGTCCGTTGGTATATCGAAAAAGCCCTGAATCTGGCCTGCATGAAGATCAAGTGTCAGGACGCGGTTCGCACCGGCTTCAGTGATCAGGTTGGCAACAAGCTTTGCGGAGATCGGCGTGCGTGGACCGGGTTTACGATCTTGGCGAGCGTAGCCGAAATAGGGCAGAACCGCCGTGATACGTTTTGCAGATGAACGGCGGAATGCGTCGATCATGATGAGCAGTTCCATCAGATGATCATTTGCCGGGTAGGATGTCGACTGCATGACGAAGACATCTTCGCCGCGGACATTTTCTTGAATCTCGACAAAAATCTCTTCATCCGCGAAACGCCGTACGCTAGCCTTGCCGAGCGGGATGTTGAGATATTTGGCTACAGATTCAGCGAGAACGCGATTTGAATTGCCCGCGAAGAGTTTCATGCCGTATTTCCTCGACGTTATTCGGAAGCGTCAGCCAAATTAAGGATATGGCGGGCCTTTTACTGTGACTGACGCACATTGCAAGCAGGCAGAGGCGATTCATGCACAATTGGATGAGGTTAAGCCCTCAAACGTGTAAATATGTCACGTCTTGGAGCCCGAAACCCACGATAGATAGCCGTTGATTGCCTTGTCAGCGATGCCTTCCATCGTTGCAGCGGGTACCGTACTCCATGGGTCGGTTGCGCCACCCGGTACTTTTTCCTGACCTTGTATACGGTGAAGGCGGGTGCCGGCAGGATCAAGGACATCCCAGACATAAATGATTGTCGTCTGGTTGCCGTCGGGAAGTGCGGAGAAATAACCCTTCATGATGTGAGTATTGTCCGTATCACCGGCAGTGCCCAGAACGATGCCCTTTTGCTTGGCAAGAGCAGAGAGGCGTTGTGATAGCGGTGTGGCTGCTGCGATCGGTGCACCAACAATGGGAGCAAAACGCAATTTTGCAGTCTGGGTGGCACCCGGGGCGGCTGGTGTTGTTGCAGTTCCCGTTGCCGTTGCGGCTGGCGCCGTACCTGGAGCAGGTGTGGCACCCGGAACCGGAACTGCTGCCGGATCAGTTCCAGTCGCTGTGTTCGTGCCATTCTGCGCGGGCGGCAGGTCGGATTTTGTAACGCCAAGAGTGTTCTCGGAACTGTTACATGCGCTAAGAGCTATCATCGCGAAAGCGGTGACGGTGCAGGTCAGTGCGTTACGCAACTTCATCTTCACTCAAACCCCGTTATGAACCGCGAAAAGCGGCTTGATAAGCAAAGCTGACAAAAGTTTTATTTTACGATCAAGTCAAGAGGTTGGCGTGAAAGCGTTTCCGCTTTTCCATTGGTAGTCAGGTATGTCTGGCCAAGCGTCATGGCGGTATTGCTGTCCGAATCCATGATGATCATGTGTGCGAACAATGTCATATCCGGCTGGATACGCTCAGGGTTACCCGAATAGAACATGGGCATATCCATCCAGGAAGGCGTAAACCGTGCGCCCACGGAATAACCGCATGCATTGAGGCGGTGGCGCGTCAGTTCGTGATCTTCCATCACTTTGGCATGTGCATCGAAGACATCGCCAAATGTTGAATCCGGCGTCATGGCGGCTTCTACAGCCTGCAATGCTTCCAGCGATGCATCATAAAGCTCCTGATGGCGTTTGGATATTTTGCCAGTCAGAACTGTGCGCATCATCGGGGCGTGATAATGGCGATAGACGCCAGACCATTCCAGCGTCAGCTGGTCGTTTTTGGTCAGCTTGCGTCGACCTGCCTTGTAACGGCAGAGCAGGGCATCTTCGCCGGAACCGATTATGAACTCGTTGGCCGGATAATCACCACCGCCAGCAAAGATTGCTCCCTGCATTGCCGCAAGAATTGCACCTTCATCAGCGCCCGCTTTGATAAGTTTCAAGGCAGCCACCAAAGCTTCATCACCCAATTCAGCAGCTTTGCGACTATAGACGATTTCTGCAGGGCTCTTGAGAACGCGCAGCTTGTCAACAAGACCCGATGCATCGACCAACTGCCCGAAAGCGGCAAGCTGTTCATCAAGCTTGCGTCCATTGGCGGCCGTCAGGCCATGGGTTTGGTATTCAATGCCGATGCGGCGGCCGAGAAGATCGAGATCGTTCAGGAGTTCACGCAGATCTGCAGCCGGATTGGCGTTGTCGCGGTCTGCCCAGACAATGATATTCTCGATATTGGAGGTTTGCCGTGCCTGTCTCAAATCAGCGGAGCGGGTCATCAGCACATTGCTGCCGTCTGCTTTGACGACAAGGCATTGGAAAAAGCAAAAGCCAAACGTGTCGTAGCCGGTAAGCCAATACATGCTTTCCTGTGCAAACAGCAGGATCGCATCAAGCTTCTGCTCTGCCATGACCATCATCAAACGATCGCGGCGTGCAGTGAATTCTTCCGGTTCGAAGTGAAGGCCCATGATGCTACTCCGTAATTGTGATAGCCGAAATTTGGCGGCCATAGTCTGGTTCATTGCGGTGGGTGGTGCGGCGATAGGAAAAGAATTGATCCTCATCGGCATAAGTGCACAGTTCAAGCAAGGACGCGTTCACGCCTGTGCGTTGAAGCTGCGCAGTAATAAATGCCCAAAGATCGAACATCTTGTGGTTCTGGTTGGCGGATTCGCGGAAAAATTTGCTGAATGAAGAATCTGTTCCAATGAACTGTTCGTAAAATTCACGGCCTACTTCATAGTTATCAGGACCTATTGTTGGTCCAAGAACTGCCTGAATACGATCACGCTTCGCACCAAGAGCAATCATGGCATCTACCGTATTTTCCAGCACCCCGCCAATGGCACCTCGCCATCCGGCATGCGCTGCGCCGATAACACCGGCTTCCGGATCAGCGAATAGAATAGGGCCGCAATCGGCAGACAGGGCTCCGATCACAATCCCGGGCGTGGCTGTCACCATGGCGTCGGCCTTTGGTCTATCGCCGGTGAAGGGGGCCGTAATGGTTACAACATCGGGCGAGTGGACCTGATGGACCGTGACAAGATGCGATAGAGGGGCGCCTAAAGCCTCGGCAACCCGACGCCGGTTTTCGGTAACATGGTCCTGATTGTCGTGGGAGCCACTACCGACGTTCAGGCCACGATAAATGCCATCCGAGACACCACCTTTTCGGGTGAAGAATCCGTGGTCGATTCGGTTTTGCGCAGGAGAGCCCAGCAGGGAAGAATGCAGTGGTGCTGGTTTGTCGTACATGTTCATGCCGGAATGCTTTCTCCCAAAGGCTGCGGATGGTGGTTTAGCTCTCGGACGAAGTCAATCTGCAGTTTCATTTTGTCTGAAATGGAAATGCATGGGTGGCAGCGTCTGTTACGCATAGTACCTTGAATAATGTTCCCATTTGGTCAGGTCCCGCCAGGCGTTCTACGTCTGAATGGATATGTCCCTGAAATTCTGCGGTCTTGCCGTGTCCCAAGGAACCGGCGCGATCAAGCAATCCCATGGCAAGAAGAAAATCGCCTTGGGTCATTGCACTGGTCTTGCAACCTTCAGAGCGGGCGGTTTGCGCAAGGCTGTAAAAGTCGACATGAGTCGTCAGATCCGCCGCACCGGGAATGCTGAGGGCATCAACAGGTGCGTGCTGGCTTAGTGCTTGCAGTGTATCGCCATATCCTTGCTGCAAGTGGCCGTAGTCAAAGAGCAGTGCCGCACCACGTTGCTGGCAAATATTTTCAGCGATATGATGCATGAGCGCATTGCGTGCAGGCGCGATCTCGAAAATGCTGCCTTCAGGTGCGTTGCTGCTGCCCTCAGGCAGCAATTTGTCGTCAATGGACCCGGACCCGGCAGCAAAGAGCAGATTTCCCTCAGGGTCGGCAGAGATTAAACGCTCTGAAAAGCGGCCTTGGTACTTCACATATTGTCGTGAGGGTATGGCATCGAAAAGTTCGTTGGCCACCAGGATGATTGGTCCTTCAGGGACTTCAGAAATGTCCTTGCACCATTTGATGTCAATCGAGCAGCTTGCCAGCGTTTCCTGTTGAATCCGGGTCAGGCGATCGCTGATTTCGACCATCGTCACCTTCGCAGTCGCGATGAAGTCTGGCGAAAGCTTTGCTGTCGTGCGGAGAAGGTCGCTCATGAGCGTTCCACGGCCGGGCCCCATCTCACAAAGTACGAAATCCTTGGGCGATCCCAGCGCTTGCCAGGCTCCAACACACCACACACCGACAAGTTCGCCGAACATCTGGCTTACTTCCGGCGCAGTGATGAAATCACCATCTTTGCCAAAGGGTTCGCGCGTTGTGTAGTAGCCTTCATCCCTGTCAAAAAGACATAGCGCCATATAGTCGGCCACGCTGATCGGACCTGTTGTCGCAATCTGCCGAAGGATGCGCTGTTTCAGGCTCATCGTTGCGTTTTTGTCTCGGGATTGCGGGCACTGAGGATGAATGCAAGTCCGATGAGGACCATGGGTATCGAAAGCACCATGCCCATGGTCAACCAGCCGCCAAATAGATAGCCGAGCTGAGCGTCAGGCTCGCGGAAAAACTCCACTATGATACGCGACACGCCATAAAGCGCTACAAATGTGCCGCTGATAAAAAACGGGTTTTTCAGTTTGCGGCCATAAAAGATCAGCAGCGCCAGTACACTGAACAGCACAATACCTTCCAGCCCAGCTTCATAAAGTTGGCTTGGGTGGCGCACTTCCGGTCCGCCAGTGGGGAAAACCATTCCCCAGGCAACATCTGTGGGTCTTCCCCAAAGCTCGCTGTTGATAAAGTTTGCAACGCGGACAAGTCCAAGCCCCACAGGTACCCCTGCTGCAACCGTATCGAGCATGCTCGCTATGTTGATTTTACGGGACCGCGCAAAAAGTACCATCGCGAGCGTTGTACCAAGCAGACCGCCATGGAAGGACATTCCGCCCTCCCATACCTTGAACACATCCAAAGGATTCGCGATGTATTTTGCGAAATCATAAAACAGAATATAGCCGATGCGTCCGCCCAGAACGACACCAAGGGCTGCCCACAGCACGAAGTCATCAAGGTCGATGGGTTTCATGGGCGGCGTATTGTTGGCCCAGAGCCGCGGTTTGCTGATAAGTTTTTTTGCGTACCACCAAGCAAATAGAATGCCGACGACATAGCCAAGGCCATACCAATGTACTGCAATAGGTCCGATTGAAAAAATAACCGGATCGATCTCGGGGAAAGCTATCGCAGCAAATGTCGGTACCAGAAGTTCGCTCACCAAAGCACTCCGTCTCGTTTCTCGCAATTTTGCGGGACCATGCGCGAGGGCGTGATGAGCGTCAAGACGCATCTGCGGTAACATTTACGCGTGGTGATATTGGCTGGCGCGGGCAAGTCCGAACATCAGCCCGCTAAACGTCGTGCCCGATCAGATAATATATTCCGGCTCGTACAATGTTTGATCCATTGTCAAGCCCGGCATGGTGGCGTGAGTGCTGCCGACTGGCCGAGCCGGAACGCCTACGACCGATGTGTAGTCTGCTACCGGTGTTACAACCACGCTGCCGGCACCTACTTTCGCGCCTATTCCGATCTCGATATTTCCGAGGATTTTTGCACCCGCGCCGATCAGCGCTCCCTGCCGAATTTTAGGGTGACGGTCGCCGGTTTCCTTGCCTGTGCCGCCCAATGTTACATTTTGCAGGATTGATACATTGTCTTCCACGACAGCGGTTTCACCAATGACCAAGCCGCTGCCATGATCCAGCATAATACCCTTGCCCATTTGTGCCGCAGGGTGAATATCGACGCCGAATACTTCCGAAATCCGACTCTGGATATGTCGGGCAAGATGTACGCGGCCATTATTCCACATCCAATGCGCAATACGTTGTCCCTGAAGTGCCAAAAATCCTTTGAAGTAAAGAAAGGGCGTGAGGGTTTCCGAATTGGAAGGGTCACGTTCCTTGACTGCAACCAGATCGGCCGCCGCCTTTGCAAGAATTCCAGGTTCGTTCAGAAACGTCTGGCAAATCAGAGCCAGTAGCTCATCCTGATCCAGCTCGGGGCTTGCGAGTTTCAGCGCAATACGATGAGCCAGTGCCTGCGCAAAACTGGCGTGGTAAAGCACAGCCGAATTCATCGATCTTGTCACAGCCGAGTCAATCTCAACAGCAGCAACGGCCTCAGCACATAGTTCATTCCAGATGAGAGTCACTACACCTGAAGATGATGGCTCGGTAGATAGAAGGCTGAAACTATTGGCTGGCATTGATGAAACTCTTTCTGCAAATATTTGATCGTGTTTCGTCCGGTTGGGGTTTTCACCCTATTTTTCGCAATGACTTGATCAGGGCATCGATATCGGCATGTGTGTTGTAGAGGGCGAAAGACGGACGTACGGAAGTTTCCACCCCAAAGCGTCGCAATGTCGGTTGAGCGCAATGATGCCCGGACCTGACCGCAATGCCATCATCAGACAAAGCCTTACCGACTTGCTCTGTTTTCAGGCCATCAAGCACAAAAGATACGGCTCCTGCCCGTTCACGGGGTTTGCCAATGAGCCGCACACCGGGAACAGTCGCCAGCTGATGCACGCAGTTTTCAATAAGGGCGTGCTCATGAGCGGTTACGTGCTCTATGCCCTGCTTTTCAAGATAGGCGAGTGCTGCTCCAAGGCCGACAGCATCAGCTATATTGCCCGTACCTGCTTCAAACAGTGACGGCACCGGTTGGTAGGTGATGGCATCGAAGGTCACGTCCCTGATCATGTTGCCGCCGCTTTGGTAAGGCGGCATTTCTTCAAGGATATGCTTCTTGCCATACAGGACGCCGATACCTGTGGGACCAAATACCTTGTGACCCGAAAAAACGAACCAGTCCGCATCCAGTGCGCGAACATCCGTACGCATATGGGAGACTGATTGTGCGCCATCGACGATCACCTTTGCTCCGGCGGCGTGCGCCATGGCAACCATCAACGCTGCAGGTGTCACGGTTCCCAGCGCGTTGGATACCTGTGTCAAAGATACCAGCTTTGTTCGTGGCCCGAGGAGTTTCGCATATTCCTCGATGATGATGTCGCCATTATCATCGACTGGCGCAACACGCAGCGTCGCTCCATTGGCCTTTGCCAAACGAACCCAAGGGACGATATTGGCATGGTGTTCAAGCCATGTGATGACGATTTCATCGCCAGAACCTATGTTGGCACGGCCCCAGCTATCGGCGAGTAGGTTGATGGCTTCAGTTGTCCCTCGCACGAAGACAATCTCGTCCACTAAACCGGCATTGATAAAACGCCGAACTTGTTCGCGAGCACCTTCATAGGCATCCGTCGCGCGCCCAGCCAAGGTGTGTGCTGCCCGATGTATGTTGGAGTTTTCGTGTTCATAAAAATAGCTCAACCGGTCGATGACCGCTCTTGGCTTGTGTGTGGTCGCGGCATTATCGAGCCAGATCAGCGGCTTTCCATTCACGCGCTCGGAAAGAATCGGAAAGTCCCGCCGGACTTTATCGGCATCAAAGCGCCCATGAGGGATTGAATTTACAATTGCAGGTGCTTTGGCTTGTGCAGGGACATATTCAGATCTCAAAAAATAAGGGCTGGCTCCCAATGTGTCCTGACCTGCAAATGCGGGTTTCTGCTGTTTGCCAAGAAGTGCCTGTAACTCGGCTTCATTGGGTAGAGTTTGATCGAGAGCCGGAATCTGCTGCGGTATTGATTGCGCACGGTTGCCAGCAACGCCGGTCAGATAGAGCGTCGAGGGATGGGCACCATGCTGATTTGCAATTGAAAGCTGGTTGGGGTCCGGCATAGCCGGAATAGCTGCAAATGGTGCATTCGTAGCTATTGTCGGAATGGCCGGTGAGGGGGTGCGGGGAACGTTGCCCGAGGGCGGTGCAATGCCCACTCCAGCAACGGCAGGAGCAGTATTAGCTGTGGCATCTGGCACATTACCCGGCAGGTTTCCTCCGGGGATGGCCCGGAAGAGTTCATTTGCCATCTGCTGAAGCAGCGAAACATCCGGAAAGCCTGCAGCGGCAGGGATTTCCGGCGTGGTGAAGCTTGGAGGTACCTCAGTCATATTTATGGAACTTCGTTATATCAACGTTCTCCAGCACAGCCACAGCATCGTCTGTGAGAATGGCCAGCGAGCAATAAAGCGAGACGAGATAAGAGGCGATGGCTTTGTCATTTATGCCCATGAAACGAACGGAAAGCCCCATGCTTTGCTCGCCAGGAAGATTTGGCTGAAACAGGCCAACGACACCTTGCCGGGATTGGCCGACGCGCAAGAGCAAAATGCTCGATCTGCCATTTTCCACCGGAACCTTGTTTGATGGGACCAACGGAATGCCACGCCATGTCAGGAAAGGAGAGCCAACCATTGTTACGGTTGCCGGCGGTACACCGCGACGGGTGCATTCGCGTCCGAAAGCGGCGATTGTATCAGGGTGAGCAAGAAAGAACGCTGGCTCTTTCCATACCTTGGCGACCAGACTGTCCATCGCATCCGGCGTGGGTAGCCCATTCGCGCTCTGGATACGCTGTGAAGGGGCTATGTTGTTGAGCAGGCCATATTCGGTGCTGGTGATCAGCTGGCTTTCCTGCTGCTCCTTGATAACCTCGATGGACAAGCGCAACTGCTCGCCGATCTGGCTGTGTGGGGAAGAATAGAGATCTGAAATGCGGGTGTGAACATCGACAACGGTGTTGACCGCACACAGCATATATTCGCGTGGGTTTTCTTCGTAATCAACGAAGGTCTGGGGAATTTCCCGTTCGTCGCGGGCAGAGCAGCCAACAGCTACCCGTTCTTCATTCTTGACCCGGTTGACCCGGAGAATACCTGCCTCGACAGGCAACCATTCGAGGCAATGGACAAGCCAGCGCGGCGAGATGCCCACCATCTGAGGAACTGTCTTGGTGGCGTTGGCCAATTGGCGTGCGGCCACATCGCCGAGCGCTGTGAAATGCGTAGGTGTTTCTGACATGAAGATATCCCGGTTTGCAAAAGGTTTTGTTAGAAAGTCAAATTTGTAATGAGGTGAATTAAATCGGATTGCTCGACTAAACAATGGATAAAATATAGAAAATTATTCTATTAATTCAATAAGTTATAATACAATTGCTTTAAGGTGTAGTGTTGGAAATATTCATACTGCCGGCAGGGGGTAATTCCTTCCCCGACATGTTTTGTGGATATTTCTGCATGAATATCGACTCATTTTTCCATCCATGAAAATGGTTGTGGCCACCATCAATATTCATCGCTGGGGCGGGAATTATTTGACCATTTGAGTTGTCACATCACCATGCCAGATAACTGGGTTTGATCAGATCATGCCAACTTGCTTGCAATCGGTACAAGCGAAGATTATTTGAAGGGTGCAACCAGAAAGGTGTTCGCCATGACCAATGGATCAAATCGCGTTCTCGACGAACTTGCAAAGCTCGTGACAGATGCTGCAGGTGCTGCCCAAGGCGTGCGCCGGGAGGTTGAAACTGCGTTTCGCGGCCAGGCGGAGCGCTTGCTCAATACAATGGACGTTGTTCAACGCGAGGATTTTGAGGCAGTGCGCGAAATGGCAATCCGGGCGCGGGCTGAAAATACAGCGCTCCAAGCCCGTATTGAGGCTTTGGAGGCGCTGGTCGGCAAAAAAGATGAAACGGCCAAGCCTGCTTCAACGCGTGCGAAGAAGGCCTGAGCCTTTTCTAAGTTAAGCCGCTTAGGCGATGTCGTCTTCGGCTAATCTTTCTTCGCCGTCTGCAATCGCTTCTTCCTCTGTATCATAGGGGCCTACCTTAGGCCCTTCTACGCCGTCGGTTGTGATGACGTAGTACCAGTTGCCATCATCATTTTTTTGTATGGCTTTGACAGTCGGTTCAGCTGCGTCGGACATGATGGTTCTCCTTTTTTGATCGCTTTAAAGTCTTGGAAAACTGCTTGGAGTTCTAAGGCTAGGATGGTTTGGTATCGGCTATATGACGAAACCTTTCTGTTCTCTAATCCATTTGAGTCCGTTCGCTGGCCTGCCTGCCCCATTTTTTCCCGCTCCGGATCGCTATCCCCAAAATAAATCTTAAGTATTTATCAACAGGTGGAAATCGCCGAAAATCGTTTCCTTAGAGTCAGTTAAAGCGACCAAGTGAATCATTTTCACAACTTCTGTCCACACCCATTCTCGTCAATTGGTCAAAAGGGGACTGGCGCTGTGACTCAGCATCAATACACTGAAATTACAGCATGATTCGTTTCGACGATCATGCAGCGGTCCATAAGTTCGTGGCCGCAACCCGGTTGGTGTGTTCTGCCCGCCGGTGAGTTTTAAAAAATGTTGCTGCGTTCAATGTGCATCTGCTTCGATGTGCCATGCAGCAAGCGTTTGGTGTGCTTGGTTTGGGTGCGCTGTACTCCCGCAGCGTTATACGAGATTCGATTTAGCAGGTAATGGCGATGAGCCTTCTGGAACTAGAGATTGCGCGTGACTTGCATCCGGTGGATGTGATCGAGCACGTAGCCCATGCAAACGAATGGGCCTTCGAGCGCACCGGGGAAGATGAGATTGCCATTACAGTTGAGGGTAGCTGGACCGATTACCAGATATCCTTTTCCTGGATGGAAGATTTTGAGGCTTTGCATCTTGCCTGCGCCTTCGACATTGCGGTTAGCGAGCCACGCATCAATGAGGTGATGCGTCTCCTTTCGCTGGTCAATGAGCAGTTGCTTATGGGCCATTTTGATTTGTGGCGTCAGGAAGGGGCGGTTATGTATCGCCAGTCATTGCTGCTTTCAGGAGGCGCAGAGCCTACAAGCAAACAGGTTGAAGTATTGCTCTCCAGTGCCCTTGATGCCTGTGAGACCTATTTCCAGGCTTTTCAGTTTGTTGTCTGGTCAGGTTCAACTGCGCGGGAATCGCTCGACAGCATTCTTTTTGAAACAGTCGGTTCGGCCTGATTGTCATAATTCAGTATACCCGATTGTGGCGGACTGTCTCTAATTTGCCATGTTTTAAACGCAATTCATGCTGGCATTGACGGGAAAAATGGGAGCAAAATCGGCCAATAGGGGAGCGAAACACCTTAATATTTCATTTGAAATGACCACGAATCTGACGTTTGGGGTGGGCTGATTACTGTCGAAGCAATGGAATACAAATAGGAATAAGTTCTCAGGTGAGAACTTTTCTGATTGTTGGAGATATGGAAATCATGACCATCAGCTTTGATGATTTCGAGAAAGTCGATATTCGCGTTGGTACAATTATAGAAGCCGAAGTCTTCCCTGAAGCGCGTAAGCCCGCCTTCAAATTGCGCATCGATTTCGGCCCGGAAATAGGCATCAAGAAGTCTTCCGCGCAGATTACCAGGCGGCATGCATTGGAGGAGTTGAAGGGTCGTCAGGTTATGGCTGTGGTCAACTTTCCGCCGCGACAGATCGGCCCCTTCATGTCAGAGGTGCTGACCCTTGGTTTTCCTGATGAGGCGGGGGAAGTAGTGCTCGCTGCTATCAGCCATGAAGTTCCGAACGGCGGCAAGCTATTCTAGCGATTGTTTGATTGCAAAGCCCCGGCTTAAGGGGCCCGGGCTTTGCGCGTTTGATAGACAGTTAAATGGCCTTAGCCGCCATTTCCTTTGCAATATAGTCCGCCTGTCGTATCGCCAGACTGACGATTGTCAGTGTGGGATTCTCTGCACCGCCAGTGGTGAACTGGCTTCCGTCGGATACGAACAGATTCTTTATGTCGTGGCTCTGGCCGTGTTTGTTGACCACGCCATCCTGTGCTTTCTCGCTCATACGGTTTGTGCC
The DNA here is from genome assembly GCF_000282595.1 of Phyllobacterium sp. YR531. Lineage (GTDB taxonomy): Bacteria > Pseudomonadota > Alphaproteobacteria > Rhizobiales > Rhizobiaceae > Phyllobacterium. The sequence continues at coordinate 519,306 of NZ_AKIZ01000016.1, read as the reverse complement.
AAGATTGTGGGTTGAAGGGTATGGCGGTGTTGGAAATGCCCTTGTTGCGCCTACAGCTTCATACAGAGCTACACCCTGCTTATAGGCGTGATCACGCATGGCGATATCGTTTGGGTGGTCGCTAAAGTTAACATTGGCAATCGGCATTCCATGTTTGTCTTTTTCGTCTTTGTGCAGTGTAATGCGATTGTTCTCCTGTGGCATGTCCTCACCAACAATCCAGAGTCCTGCCATATTGGAGTATTGATCCAAAGCGGAGGTGAAGGAACGGCCCCAGCCACCGGGATCGAGAAAGGCAGCCATAAAAGGCAGGCCGAGTGAAAGCGTTTCCATCTCATAGCCGCCAACAAACCCACGAGAAGGATCGTGCCTTGCCTCGTCGCGGATAATACCTGCCATGGTCGTGCCGCGATACATGTGCACCGGTTTTTCAAAAATGCCGTAAACAGAACCCGTGGTATGGCGCATGTAGTTACGCCCGACCTGGCCGGAAGAGTTGGCCATTCCATCCTTGAACATGCTGGATTCGGAATTCAAAAGCAGGCGAGGGCTCTCAATGGAATTTCCTGCGACAGCAACAATTCTGGCCTTCTGCAGCTGTTGTTTGCCGTCCTTGTCAATATAAACAACACCGGTGACCTTGCCGCTTTTGTCATGCTCAATTTTTTGGACCATGGAGTTCGGCCGTACCTCCAGTTTGCCGGTGGCTTCACCCTTGGGAATTTCGGTATATAGCGTCGACCACTTCGCACCCCATTTGCATCCCTGAAAGCAGAAGCCGGTCTGCTGGCATGACATGCGATCATCCCGGTCGGCGGAATTGATGGCCATATTGCCGGTGTGGCATTCCTTATAACCGAGCTTGTCTGCCCCGGCTTTCAAAACCTTGAAGTTGTTATTGCCGGGCAGACCTTCAATGCCATTGGTGCGGGTCACCCCCATCTTGTCTTCTGCTTTGGCATAATAGGGTTCAAGCTCTGCCAAAGTGATCGGCCAATCCAGAAGATTTGCACCTTCGATTTTGCCGTAATGGGTGAGATCCTTGAATTCATGCTCCTGAAACCGTAGTGAAGCGCCAGCCCAGTGCACCGTAGATCCGCCTACGGATTTAACGATCCATGCGGGCAAATTCGGAAAATCCTTGGCTACCCGCCAGTCACCCGATGTCGTTCGCTTGTCGACCCATGCAAGTTGTCCGAAACTGTCCCATTCATCATTGATGAAATCTTCGTATTCATGACGTGCGCCAGCTTCCAGAATGACGACATCGATACCTTTTTGTGCTAGCTCATTGCCCAGCGTTCCGCCGCCAGCGCCTGAGCCGATTATGACGACTACGCTGTCGTCTTTAAGATCATAAGGTGCAGCCATGGTTTCCTCCCAACAGCCTCAAATACAGATGATTTCGAGTAAACTCAGAGCCACTCTATGTCGTCGAACCCGCGCGCTATGTAGCCGCCCTTTGAATAGGATTCGCCCTCGTAGCCGAAGTACGGCCAAATATCCTTTTGATTGTAGAGACCTGTAACCAATCCGCCTCGGACGGTTTGAAAGAACGGTGTTTCTTCTATTCCTCGTAGAAGAGCCAACCTGTCATCTTCCCAGCTGAGACCGATATAGCCGCCTTTTCCTGCTTTTTGATCGAGATTGGCTATGCCATCTTCAATAAGCTTCTTATGATCGGCGTCTGTTCCGGCTTTGGTATCGTAAGCCTTTATTGCGATTGCATAAAAGCGATCGGGGATTTGGTCGTGAGGGTAAATATCCCGAGCCAACTGCAGCAGCGACGCCATGGTTTCAGGCTTCAGATTTGAGGTTTCCAAACCCCAGGCCGCTTGCGGATGAATAATTGCGTTTCCACTGATGACGAGCAGGGCTCCAAGACTGAGCGTTCCACCCCGCTTCAGCAGATCACGACGCGATATGCCCGATTTTTCAACGCGTCCTGGCGGAGCCGCCTTTCGGTTGAAGATAGTGACCATAGAAGTCCTCCCTTGCTTGCTATCGGCACCCCATAGGATGCCCTTGCTGGCTAATGCGTATTCAACTCACTGATAACGTCCGTCTCGTTGCAAAACCTCAATTTTATAACCGTCTGGATCTTCGACGAAAAAGAAACGGGCCAAAAGAATGCCGTCATGTTTAAATTCAACGATGTCTCGAATTTTAAGCTCAAGCGCTTTCATGCGGGCATGCTCAGCGTTCAGGTCATCAACGCTGAATGCCAGGTGACCGTACCCGTCGCCGAGATCGTAAGGTGTCGTCCGGCCCTTATTGACAGTTAGTTCGACTTCAAAGCCGCTTTCTTCATTGCTGAGGTAGACCAGCGTAAAGGTTTCGAAGTCGAGCCGGCCTGCTGTCTGAAGTCCGAATGCTGCACTATAGAATGCTTTCGATACGTCCTCATTGAGCACGCGGATCATCGAATGTATGGCTTTTGCCAATAATACCTCCCTGATTTGTAACGACTGCGTCAAAACTACGGTTGCAGTGTCGTTCCTTGTCAGTGATTATGATCCCGGGAGAAGAGAAGTGGTGGCAATCGGCTACCACACGCGGTGTGAATAGAATTTTTTTGCCAGCTACGACACAAAGGTGGAAATTACCGCTTCAATTTCCGGCAAAACATCGCGCAATAACATCGGGAGGTCGTTTTAATGTGTAAGGTATTTGCAGAACAGGATCCGCAAGGTTACCGGCAGATCAATCGTTCTGTGCGCATTGCAGGTCATTCTACGAGCATTCAGCTGGAGTCGACATTCTGGAAACTGCTTGATGAAATCGCTGAAACCCAGAACATGACAACGCCACGCTTCATATCGACACTGTATGACGAGGCATTACAGGCGCAAGGCGAGATTCCGAATTTCGCATCAATGCTGCGCACGACATGCGCTCTCTATCTGCGTGGCGTGCAAATCTGTGCAAATGCGCAATCTGCCCAACGCGCGCCATTGGTTGGTGAGCAAGCGGCCTGATTTCGAGATCAGGCGGGCACTTTGACGATGGCCCGTAATCCGTTTTTTGGGCTTTCTTCAAGTGTGATATCGCCACCATGGCTACGTGCGATATCAAGCGCAATTGCCAGCCCCAAACCAGTGCCGCCGGCGTCCTGGTTACGCGCCTGATCAAGCCTGAAGAAGGGTTTGAACACCTCTTCGCGCATTTCTTTGGGAATGCCCGGTCCGTCATCATCGATTGTCAGGATCAGCCAGCCATCGCGATGATCTGCTGCAACATATACGTTTTTGGCATAGCGGAAAGAATTTGAGACGAGATTGGTGATCAATCGTGAAAACGCGTTGGGTCGCACGTGAATTTCTGGCCGTCCTCGCATTGTGGACGTGAAACCACGCTCCAGCAGCATACCTTCTTCTTTCAGCTTGGCGAACAGGCGTTCAAGATTGAAAGTACCGGCCTCCTCGTCGGCTTCGCCCCGCGCAAATGACAGATAGCCTTCGAGCATCGACTGCATATCATCGATATCCTGCTCCATAGCTTCCGTATCAACCTTGTTGCTCACAAGAGCGAGTTGAAGCTTGAAACGCGTCAGGATAGTGCGCAGATCATGGCTGACGCCGCTGAGCATTGTTGTACGCTGGTCGATCTGCCGCTCGATCCGCTCACGCATGACAATGAACGCAGCACCAGCGCGTCTGACTTCTTCAGCTCCACGAGGCTTGAAGTTGGGAGGCGGTGCACGTCCTTTACCGAAACTGTCCGCAGCCGTTGCAAGTTGTTGGATCGGCTTGATCTGGTTTCGCAGAAACAGGATCGCGATTGCCAACAATACGAGTGCCGACCCGGCCATCCATACCAGGAATATCAATGTGTTGGACGCATAGGCCTGACTACGCCGGGCAAACACACGCAGAACCTTGTCTTCGAGTTGTATGCGAATTTCGACGAGATCAGAGTCGCCAATCGTATCGATCCAGAACGGGCGATTGATTTGTCTCGTAATCTCTTCACTCAAAATGCTGTCGAGAATCGAGAAGAATGGTTTCGGGCCGGGCGCAGGTAGCGGATCAGGTGGCAGAATCGAAATATTCAAGGCCAACCGTTCGCGTGAAATGCGGATCAGGTTTTCATAACCGGGGTCTTGAGGAAATGTATCCATCAGATCGATGATGCCGGAAATATCCCGCACCACGGCTGTGGACAGGCGTTGTGTTACCGTCTGCCAATGCCGCTCCATGAATACGAAGGCGATAAGCGACTGCAGCAGCACCATGGGTGCAATAATGATGATGAGCGAGCGAGCATAGAGCCTTTTGGGCATCCAGCGCGCAAGCCATCTCGTGAGCTTTCGCCAAGGACCAAGCAATGTGCTCCGTTTGCGCCGCCAATGGCGTTTTTTCACGGCCAATGCGCGATTTGCGGCGTCCGGAGTTGCCATTACATCGATATCCGCTTGCGCTTTCTGTTCTGTGTAGTTGCTATTCTACACTCAACTTATAGCCAACGCCGCGCACTGTCTGCAACCAAACGGGATTGGCGGGATCATTCTCTATCTTGCGACGCAGACGGTTTATCTGAACATCAATTGTTCGCTCGCCCACATCACCTTCCTGTCCAGTCAGCTCGTGACGTGGAACGGTTTCACCAGCCCGGGCGGCGAAGATCGCCATTATATCCTGTTCGCGGTCAGTAAGGCGGATCAGGTCGCCGGAACGCTTCAGTTCGCGTTTAGCGATGACGAATGTGTAGGGTCCGAAAACGATCTGTTCTATTTTGGCCTGTGTAGCAGGAGCACCGCGCCGCAAAATATTGTTGATGCGCAGGATCAATTCGCGCGGATCGAACGGTTTTGGCAGATAATCATCGGCACCAGCTTCCAAACCAGTGATGCGGCTATCCGTTTCCGAAAGCGCAGTCAGCATGAGAATGGGAACGTTTTTTTCCTGACGAAGCGACTGCGTTAAAGCGATCCCGCTTTCACCCGGCATCATCACATCAAGAATCAGCAGATCATAATCAATCCCGGCAAGCTTTCTTCTCGCTTCGTCCGCATTGGCAGCCACCGTAATGCGAAAACCGCTGCCTGTAAGATATTGAGACAGTAGATTTCGAATTCTGGTGTCGTCATCAACGATCAGCAAATGTGGAGCATCATCCGATAGTGCTAGATCGGCGCCAATCGCTGCTGTTTCTGTGTCCTGTGCCATGCGTCCCCTCTCAACCAAGTGGAAATCTATATCTATCCTGACTTCGGCAGGCTGTCGATCTGTTGCCACTGTGCGGGATTTACCATGGCTTTGAGGAAATGCTCAATCACCGCCCGTTTGCTTGGATCAAGCTGTTCCAATGCATTGGCAATGCGGCGTGATTGCGGTGCTGCCAGTTCCAGCGCCAATTGGCGTCCCCGATGTGTTGGGTAAAGTTCGCGCTGCCGCCGGTCGCGCGGTCCCTGAATCTGCACGATATGGTCCTTATCTATAAGCTGTTTCAGGACACGGGCCAGACTTTGCTTGGTGATCTTGAGCACTTCAAGCAATTCTGCAACGGTCATGCCGGGTTTCCGGTTTACGAAATAAAGCACGCGATGATGTGCGCGTCCAAATTCAAGCTTTTCCAGTATCATGTCCGGGTCAGCAGTGAAGTCGCGATAGGCGAAGAAAAACAGCTCGATAATATCGAGTTCTTTTGCGTCTTTCTCCGTCAGGGCTGTCTCGATATGCCCATCTGGTGTATAAGATTTCATGCAAGGTCCCCGGTCTTGGAAAAGATTATGTCAGTGTTGTTGACTTAATTTTAGACTGCTGATAATTTTTGGCAAGCTGTTGGCCCGCATTTTGAATGAATCGAAAAGCCAATACGTGTTTCCAGGATATTTTCCTTAATCGAAACGCCTATTGGTGCCTACGGCAATGGTACACCAATTGGACACCGGGACCAGTTGGCGGAAGGTAAAACCCGCAAAAACATCAGGATAAGGCCTGGAGGAAAACATGGCATCCGCTCCATTTGATCAGCTTGAAGGTTACATCTGGATGAACGGCGAGTTCGTTCGCTGGGCAGATGCAAAGGTTCATGTGCTTACACATGGTCTGCATTACGCAAGTTCAGTGTTCGAAGGTGAGCGGGCGTATGGCGGTGAGATTTTCAAGCTTAACGAACATACGGAGCGCCTGCACGAATCTGCACGTATTCTTGGCTTTACGATTCCATATTCCGTTGAGGAACTTAATGACGCTTGCCGCAAGCTTTTGGCAAAACAGGGCTTTCAGGATGCTTATGTGCGTCCTGTCGCTTGGCGCGGCAGTGAATCGATGGGTGTTTCGGCACAGGCAAACAAAATCAATGTCGCAATAGCAATCTGGCAATGGCCAAGCTATTTCGATCCTGCGCAGAAGTTGAAGGGCATCCGGCTTGACATGGCTGAGTATCGCCGCCCTGATCCAAAAACTGCTCCTTCCAAATCTAAGGCAGCTGGCCTTTACATGATTTGCACGATCTCGAAGCACGCTGCTGAAGCTAAAGGCTATGCGGATGCGCTGATGCTGGATTGGCGTGGACAGGTGGCTGAAGCGACGGGAGCCAATGTGTTCTTCGTCAAGGACGGTGTAATCCATACACCCAAACCCGATTGCTTCCTGGATGGTATTACGCGCCGCACTGTTATCGATCTGGCCAAGCGCCGTGGCTACGAGGTTATCGAGCGGGCGATCATGCCGGAAGAACTGGCGGATTTTGAACAGTGCTTCCTGACAGGAACGGCTGCGGAAGTTACGCCGGTCTCAGAGATCGGTTCATACAAATTCACAGTCGGCGAGATCGCTATTAATTTGATGAATGATTATGCTGCCGAAGTAACGCCGAAGAAAGCTGCAGCAGAATAACCGCGATCATCGATTAACATTACAAGCCTGATACAACTCTATAGGTGTATCAGGCTGTTTGACATTGCCTAAAACTTAGTCATCATGATGTATGTCAGGCATGAGTCTGACGTTGAAACGTTGACGGGGTGTCCACTATGGAAGCGCTTCTTCCTATCGTTATCCAACTTATCTCTGGTGGTGTCGGCGGTAATATTGTCGGCGGTCTTCTTAAAAATCTAAGCCTTGGTACAACCGGCAATACTGTTGCTGGTGGTATCGGCGGACTAATCGGCGGTTATCTGACCCAGTATCTCGGTGCCGGTGGTGCAGCAGTTGTTGCAGATGCGGTTGCCTCATCTGGGCTGGATGTCGGCGCTATTGTAAGTCAGATCGCGGGTGGTGGTATCGGCGGTATTATTCTGACAGCAATCGTCGGTGCCATTAAGAATTCGATGGCAAGAACCTGATCACTGCTAAACGAAGATTTGTTGGGGCGGTCCTTTAGACCGCCCTTTTCATTTGCACTGTTATTACATTAGGTTCATTGCCAGATTGACAGAGACAAAGCAGGACAGGATTGAGATTTATGGGACAATTGCAGGCCGGTATTATTCCCGTTACGGCCTTTCAACAAAACTGCACCATCCTTTTCGACAGTGAAGATAAGCGGGGTGTGCTTATCGATCCGGGTGGGGACAATGATCAGGTACTTCATGCTATCCAGTCGAATGGAATCGTGATCGAAGCAATCTGGTTAACTCACGGGCATATTGATCACGCCGCGGGTGCGATGGATATGAAAGACTCATTAGCCGTCGATATTATCGGGCCACATGAGGCTGATCGCTTTCTTTTGGACAGTTTGGAAGAAAAAGCTCTTCAATACCGGATTTCGGGAGATGTGCGTAATTGCACCCCGGACCGTTGGTTGACTGATGGTGAAACTGTTTCGTTTGGGAACCATGTATTCGAAGTGTTGCACTGCCCGGGTCATGCACCCGGGCACGTTGTCTACTACAACAAGGCTGCAAAATTTGCCCATGTCGGGGATGTGCTTTTTAACGGCTCGGTAGGGCGCACCGATTTGCCGGGCGGTGACCACGCTGCACTGATAAACTCAATTAAAACAAAACTTTTGCCGCTTGGCGATGATATCGGATTTATCTGTGGTCATGGTCCCGGCGGACGTTTTGGCGAAGAGCGTAGGACCAACCCGTTCTTGAACGAATAATAAAAAAACCGCCGGATTTACCGGCGGCTTTCACAATCTTCAAATCAGTTGGCGTTACAGAAATAGTCCCGGCCGTCATAGCCGCGGAATGTTCCTGTTTCCGGATTGAATGACCGGTAGCGATCCGCACAATAGCGGTACCAATCACGCGTCCAAGGCTGGGCCGAGCCGTAATAACGAGGTGCTTCGACCTGACGATAGACCCGAACAGGGGCGCGATATGCAGGGCGGTCATCATAATCACGATAGATTACTTCTGGCTCGCGCGGCTGCGCAAGCGCACCGCCGATCAGGGCGCCGGCTGCAAGGCCGATTGCACCTGCGGCCAGTGCATCGCCGCCACCGCGATGATGATGACGATAACCGCGGTCGTAATGGCGCCAGCGATGGTCTGCCGATGCTGATGAAAGCGGTGCGATAACAGTCGCGGCTACGGCAGTAGCAAGAATGGCAATTTTCATACCCTTGTTCATTTGTGCCTCCTTGAAGCATCTTGGCGACTTTCTGCGCCACTGGATTATTTTGGGCCGGGATCAATTCAAACCGCCAGCCGTAACACTGTTTTATTCGTTTCAGAATGAATGCAGGCTGAACGGCGGACGAGGCAGTTTGTTCCTTGCTGATCCAGTCAAACATTGTTCCGAAATTGGAACAGGACACATGATTTCAGCAATTCAAAGGCATGATGGCTGCAATCCTCGTGGATTGATTGGATTGAAATTGCTTCCAAGAACACGCCATCAAGAATGGAAATCCCCGGCATGAAAGAGGGGATTTCAACAAGTCTTATACAAACAAAGTCTACTCAGTCCCGTCCATCTGACGTGGCTTTAAACTGGTAGTCTGATCACGGAACTTATTCTGTGATCGAGATATTTACGGCCTTCGGGCCCTTGCCACGGCGATCTGGTTCTGTGTCGAAGGAAACCTTCTGATTGTCTGCAAGATCTGTAAGACCGGATGCCTGCACTGCAGAGATGTGAACAAATATATCTGCTGCTCCGTCATCCGGCTTGATAAAGCCAAAACCTTTTTCGCTGTTGAAGAATTTGACCGTACCGGTCTGTGCCATGCTCAGTTCCTTTTTAAATTACCGCGTTCCCCTCCGGGCTTGCGGGATTGGTAGTGCCGTCTTCTGTACTTACGTCCGACGGAGGTCATGCAGGCAATTCTCGAATTCAGGAAAGGAGCCGATCATTGCCGGGATTACTCCCGACCCGGTATTCTTGCGGTTCCGGCGCGCCGTTCTTCCAGTCTTCCAGTGTTCATAGATGCCCGAACGCTTTGAGACTGCTAGAATAAGTCTTTTTTGGCAAGCAAAAGTTTTTCTACCACTTGAGCGAATAGGTAGAAATGCATTTCGTTCATAAGGAAGGCATGTAGAAAATACGTCATTATATGTATGTTGCAAAGCTATGCATGGTGCAGGGGAAACTAGTGTTAGCGATTACGCGTGACGATGCAGGCACCCCCGGCACTTCGCAGCTGCGTGCAGATTTGATTGGCTTCACCGCGGCTGTCGGCACCAATCCGCACTGCATAAATTCCGCGCCGTCCCATAGCTGAACGATTGCGGCTGATAATGGGCTCATGTTTGTCCAAGACGTCAGGAAAGCTGCGCTTCAGCCGTTGCATCTGACGGACTGCTGCCGATTGACGGAAATTGCCTGCAATCTGAATGCCCCAAGGTTTTGGCTTGATCTGCGCCATCGATATCGTCGCGAACCTGATTATGGGGAGCTGTCTGCAAGCTGCGTCAAAACTGAGTTTGCTGTTAAGCGGGCGATTTTTGATCTCTGCACCAGTCGAAAAGTCGTCTGCCGAGATTCCGGTTATGTCCAGAACGTACTCCTCCGTCTCCAAGGGGAGAAAGCCGCCGTTGGATATCCAGCGGGAGACCCGTGTCGGTCCCGCATTATAGGCTGCAGCTGCCAAGCCCCAGTTGCCAAAGGCAGTTTTGAGGTCCCTCAACAATTTGGCCGAGGCTGGAAGCGCTTGCGCGAAATCATACGGGTCCGTCAGATTACGTTCTTTGGCTGTACCGGGCATGAATTGTGCAATGCCCTGAGCTCCGACCGGGCTGGTGGCTGCAACATCAAAGCGGCTTTCCTTCCAGATAAGTCTGGCAAAAAAATCACGCGGCACACCATGTCCGTCGGCGTTTGTAGCTATGGCCGCGCAAATTTGGGTAATACTGGGAACCGGCAGTGCGACCGGAACCGATACCGATGGATTGTTCGCAGCCGATGCATTGGAAGCGGCAAAAATGCTGGTTGCTGCAAGCGCGAAAATCGATTTGTAGCTGGTCACAACGGCCTTTCAGTCAGTAGAGCAGTATTTTCATTAAGCATGCCTGTATTTCTGATAAAAGATGCTTGTCGGCGATTCCGCTGAGCAAGTGTCGATCAGCATTTGAAATTGAAGAGTCTCCTCATGTCACTCCCCATTACGACAATCGGTTTTGATGCAGATGATACACTCTGGCAAAATGAACAGTTCTTCAGATCATCTGAAAAGCATTTTGCCAATCTGTTGGCTCCGTATACCGACATTCCTGATCTGACGGATCGCTTGCTTGAAATAGAAAAAAGAAATCTGGATTCCTATGGATTTGGTATCAAAGGATTTACGCTTTCATTGATCGAGACGGCCGTCGAAGTGACTGAGGGCAAGGTGCCGGCAACAGTCATCGCTGAAATTCTCGATGCGGGGCGTGAAATGCTGCATCATCCGGTGGAGACCCTGCCTTACGTTACCGAAACGCTGGAGCAGCTTACGGAACGTTACAAGCTTGTGCTTGTGACAAAGGGCGATCTTTTCGATCAGGAACGCAAACTGGCCCAGTCCGGTCTTGGTGATTTTTTTGATGCAATCGAGATCGTCAGCAATAAGGATCAAGGCACATATCAGCGTATTTTCAGCAGGCACGGTGATGGAGCTGAGCAGGCTTTAATGATTGGAAACTCACTCAAATCTGATGTCGTACCTGCCATTCAGGCAGGAGCTTGGGGAATATTCGTGCCTCACGAACTCACTTGGGCATTTGAGCATGTTGAAGCGCCGGTGGAGAATCCAAGATTTCGTCAGATTGAACATCTCGGGCAGCTGGCACCGCTACTGGAGGATATAGGCTGATTATTCTGCTGCAAATTGCTCTTGGGCGGAATCGTCGGGCCCATTGGGATCGCCAGCTGCTGTTTCGCAACCCAAATCGGGGAAAGCCACAACGCGGTTTCCTGTGAAGTCGGTTCGGACCACAACTAACCCCTGTTCCTCGAAATAGGTGAGCAGGCGTCGCGCACGACGGGTTGAGTGAGTACCATAGGCCCGGGCTATCGTAGCGTCTGACGGGCAGGGGCTGGCTGTAACCGCTGCCTGTGCCACGATGAAGAATACGCCTTGTACATCGTCGGGCAGGCTTTTTGAAAGCTCCAATGCCTGTTGCCAAGGTTCGCCCTGTGCAGTCTCTCCATCAATTCCAGCTCGCGCAACCGCCAATCTGCGGCGAAATGCAGGAAGCGAAAGTTGATCTCCTGGAACACGTCGTATCCGGCAACGAACCAGAAAGTCCTGATAAAGTACCGCGTCGGTGCGGAATGACGCATCGGGATCGTTGAGCATTTCATGCATGACTGCATCAATGAGGCTGCTGCGTTCAGCTTCGTCGATTTCAGGAAACAACGTTGGTGCTGGCGATTCCGCCTGCGCCATTACCTTGGCTTGCGTCAACTGATTGAGAATGTCCGCTGTCGGCGTAGGGGCGGGCGGTGCAGGTGTCCTGCGTATGACTGTGCGGCGTTCTTCCGGGGCTGGTGTGAAGATCAAATCGCGCGCATCGTCACCCGGCTGCGGAAGTGGCGTAAGCTTTGGGCTGGAAGAGCGAGCGGATGTTTCTACGGCGCCTATCGTAACAGGAAGCGGCCGCCGGGACAGCGCAGGGCCAAGCGCAACAAAATGCCCTCTGGCCAAATCACGGAATTGCTCTGCCTGACGACGTTCCATCCCCAGCAGATCGGCCGCACGCGCCATATCGATATCAAGAAATGTACGGCCCATCAGAAAGTTCGAAGCTTCCGCAGCAACGTTCTTTGCAAGCTTGGCCAATCTCTGTGTTGCAATCACCCCGGCAAGGCCGCGTTTGCGTCCCCGGCACATGAGGTTGGTCATTGCTCCGAGTGAGAGTTTGCGGGCTTCGTCTGAAACTTCTCCCGCTACAGCAGGGGCAAAAAGCTGGGCCTCGTCCACGACAACCAGCATCGGATACCAATAGTCACGCTCGGCATCGAACAGGCCACCCAGAAACGCGGCTGCACACCTCATTTGCTGTTCGACATCAAGCCCCTCAAGATCGAGGACAACCGACACGCGGTGCTGCCTGATACGGGCTGCGATCCGCGTCAACTCGTTTTCCGAGCGCGCACCGTCAACGACAACATGTCCATATTTGTCGGCAAGCGTGACGAAATCGCCCTCGGGATCAATGACACATTGCTGAACCCACTGCGCGCTCTGTTCGAGAAGGCGGCGCAAAAGATGGGATTTTCCGGACCCCGAATTGCCTTGAACGAGCAGGCGCGTGGCCAAAAGCTCCTCCAGGTCGAGCATGGCCTTTGCGCCTGCTGGCGCTGCTCCCATGTCGATGTCGACCTTCATTCATGCTCCAGACTAGAAGTGATTCCGCGCGCGAATTTTCACGCGCGGCTTGTCTAGCATCCCTTTAAGCAGGATGCTCGGGCGTTCTGGTATTTTACGAAATTAACCCACAGGTGGTTTGCTCGTTTCCTGAAAGATCGCACCGAATTCCTTCATTCGATCAACAATGTAATCTGGTTCCATTAGGGAATCTGGCAAGTACAGCCCGGGTTTTACGGGCTCGCCGCCGTGAAGTCCGAGAAGACGCTCCAAACTGAGTGCCACGTGCAGCGCTGTCAGGGGTGCCTGACCCTCAGGATGAACAATGTCCAGCCTCGTTGTAGCGCGTTCGCCAGCGACCAGTTCACCACTTATCTCAATTGCGATTTCCGTTGAGAACGGTTCTCCACGCCGGCGGCTGGCAGATGTGCCGTAGACAAGTCCGATGCGGATGGATTTGGCATTTGTGGCAGTCGAAAGGCTAAGCACGTCCAATGGTGAATAGGCTGTAGATTCTAAGGCCATGCCGTCGATGTCTGTAAATGGTCGCTGCTTGTCATCACCCTTGACCCAGTTCCACCGGCCATTCGTCAGGAGCAATGTATTCGGTGCTGATTCCGTAAGCCGCTCATAATCTGCAAAGGCAGCAGGGCCGCCCATGTCTTCTTCGTCTAAGACGACTGTGATTGAGATGTCTTGAATTGACTTGAACTTGCTTGCAGCCTGAATTGCAGGAAAGGTTGCCGCGCCTGCCAGCCAATTGCTCGCCATCAGTATTGGTGCCGCATTGGGCTTGCTGATAGCCAAGGCCATTTCCGGCCCTACTTCGAAAACGCCGCTTGATACGCTCAGATATGGCAGGCCGTGCAACTGCGCATATTTCATGCTGTTGAGCGTGGAGTCTTTAACAAAAACTGCAATTGCGCTGTAACTGGCATCTTGATTTTGACCAAGATCGGATCGTTCAAGATCAATTTGAGCGGCTTGTGCGTTGCCGATGGCTTCAGCAACCCTTTGTGCCTTGACCAAATCTCGCCCCCCGATTGCGATGGGCAGATCAGGATATAACTGGCGCAGTATTTGGGCCGTTTTTGCTCCGACAACTCCCGATCCGCCAAGGATTAGTACCGGTTTTGTGACGGATGATGACATGATCTCGACTCCTGTTTTAAAGTAAACAATGATGAACGCGTGGCATGCTTCACATATCAACCGCGTTATGTTACTATTAGTAAGTTACTAATAGTAACATTGCAAGGTCTGGAGTTTTTTTGTTTTGTTCTGTCGGTTTGAACTGAAAGGTCGTGTGGATGGGTTTGGCTGGTGCAAAGAAAATGCCCAAGGCGCAGCGCCGTGATCAACTGCTCGCTACGGCATTTGAAGTCGTTCGCAATGAAGGCACTGACGCCTTGACGCTTGGCTACCTTGCTGAGAAGGCAGGTGTCAGCAAACCTATTGCCTATGAGCACTTTGGAACCCGCAGCGGGTTACTGATTGCATTGTTCGAGCAACTTGATCAGCAGCAGATTGATGAACTCGCCATAGCAATTGCAGAAGCACCAAAACGGCTGAATGATGTCGCGCGCGTGTTGAGCAAGGCTTATATGGCTTGCTATCAAACTATTGGGGCGGAGTGGTCGGCTATTTCAGCGGCTCTCAGAGGCGATGAAGTGATGGACGAGATCCATTGCGGTCTTATCGACAGCTATGTGGATCTCTATTGTTCAATATTGGCCCCATATACAGAAATCGCTGCCGATGAGCTTCGCTCGCGTTGTGTTGGAATTATAGGTGCGGCCGAAGCGATTTCACGCGAGATGATACGCGATAAGCTTGAGGAAGAAGCGGCTGCAGCGGTACTGCAGTCGCTCATTGTCACGTGGCTGTCCAATAAGCCCGGCGGCTAGTTAACCGGAACCGTTTCCAATACCGGATTTGGCTTGCCGTGCTTGCTCAATGTCAGCACCAGAAGTGCCGCAATGAGGCATAAAATGCCTGCCACGAAAAACGCAGGCATGTAAGTCTGGTATTCTGTACGCACAAACCCGCCGCCATAGGCTGCCGAAGCCGCACCCAATTGATGGCCAGCAAATACCCAGCCAAAGATCAGTCCAGCTTTTTCGCGGCCAAAACGGTCAGTTGCCAGTTTCACCGTTGGAGGCACTGTTGCGATCCAATCGAGCCCATAGAACATTGCGAACAGCGACAATCCATAGAACGAAAAATTGGAGTAGGGCAGGTACAGAAGTGACAGTCCACGCAGACCATAATACCAGAACAACAGCCAGCGATTGTCTACCCGATCAGAGAGCCAGCCTGAACCTATTGTCCCGAAAAAATCAAAGAAGCCCATCATAGCCAGAACACTGGCAGCCATAACCGGAACCATGCCGAAATCGCCGCACATGGCGACAAAGTGCGTTCCGACAAGGCCGTTCGTGCTAGCTCCGCACACGAAGAAAGTAGCAAATAATACCCAGAAGGTACTGCTGCGAGACGCGTCCTTGAGTGCTAGGAGTGGCATGGTGATGAGTGTAAGAAGTCCGCCTGTGACTGGTGGCGTCGCTACGACTTCTTTATCGCCATAGGCGGGCAGGCCGACATCAGCAGGCCGGTCGCGCATTAGGAAGAACACGGCAATGACTGCGACGATCAGCAAGGCGCAAATCAGCATGATCGCTGTTCGCCAGCCATAGTTCTCGCTGAGCGAGGCCATGAGTGGCATGAATGCAAGCTGGCCTGTTGCTGAGCTTGCCGTAAGCATGCCTAGGGCAAGACCGCGGCGCTCTGTGAACCAGCGGGCTGCAACTGTTGCACCCAAGACCATTGCCGTGAGGCCTGTACCGAACCCTACAACGACTCCCCAAAGCAGGATGAGTTGCCAGATTTCAGTCATTGCAAGCGATGCAAAGAGTCCACCAGTGATCAACACGAGAGCGACACAGACGACCTTCCTGACACCAAAATAGTTCATGAAGGCTGCCGCAAATGGCCCCATCAAACCAAACAGCAGAAGACGGATGGAGAAAGCTGTTGCAATTTCTTTAGTTTCCCAGCCGAACTCTTTTTCGAGCGGGACGATCAACACACCCGGTGCGCCCACAGCAGCAGCGGTGACAAGCATTGTAAGAAATGTGACGGCAACAACCACCCAGCTATAGTGAATGTTGCGCTTTGCCAGAGCGGCTGCGAGCGGATTGGAGATCATGTCGGGTCTTTCAAAAATAGGCCGCAAACAGCCATGAAATTTTAAATGATGGTCATCATGTTTGACTATTCATGACGACCGTCATATATTTTGTCAATAGTTGTTTTGAAGGGGACCGCACAATGCGCGTCAGCAAAGATCAGGCAGCGGAAAACCGCGCCCGTATCATAGAAGTAGCAAGTCAGCAGTTCCGACAAAAAGGTTTTGACGGTATTGGCGTTGCGGATTTGATGAAGAATGCCGGACTGACCCATGGAGGCTTCTATGGGCATTTTGCATCCAAGGACGATTTGATCGCAGTATCCTGCGACGAAGCAATGAAACGATCGGCGGAAAAATGGTCAGCATTGGCGGAGCAGGGGCCAGTGGAAGCGCTTACCGCTATTGTTTCATCTTACCTTGCCAAAAGTCACTCTGGTGGGCTTGCCAATAGTTGTACTATGGCGATGCTTGCACCCGATATTGCGCGTCATGGCGGAGAGGTTCAAACGAACTTTACTGATGGTACCAAGAGGCTGCTCGAGATACTTGCGAGCGTAACCGAGGGTAACTCAGATGCAGATCAGCGTGAGAAAGCCATAGCAACCATGTCTGGCTTGGTTGGCGCTGTCGTTCTGTCTCGGGCCGTCAATGATCCGGCTTTTGCCGATGAAATACTAAGCGCGGGGCGGAAAGTTTTCGGCCCCAACGAAGGCGGCGAACAGTAAGAACAAAATTACCGCCCTGGT
Organism: Phyllobacterium sp. YR531; assembly: GCF_000282595.1. Taxonomy (GTDB): domain Bacteria; phylum Pseudomonadota; class Alphaproteobacteria; order Rhizobiales; family Rhizobiaceae; genus Phyllobacterium. Next base: position 502,683 of record NZ_AKIZ01000016.1, on the reverse strand, counting down.
CGCCCCGTTTTACCCGGTCTACGCTTCTTACGCGCATCGCTGGCATCCTCATACGAGCCAGCACCTGTTCTTTCCCTGCGGATAATCGTCTGATCGTTGCGATTTGTCCCTGTGAAAGCGGGCTTTTCAGGAACATTGCCCACAACCGGCTTTTCTGTGCGTCCAACCGTCATTTCATCCAGTGAATTCTTGCGGAACACCCCGGGCCCAAGCGGGCGTGTGGTATCACCGCCCATCTCGTCCAGATGTGGTTTGCGGAAGAGCGCCGAATTGGCATCGTTCTCATCCGTAACAACCCGGTGCATAGAGCGTCCAGCGTTGTGTCTACCCTTGGTGCGGCCAGTAACCGGGCTCTCCATTTCTACTTCACGAGCCATTGGATCATCTGAAACTGCAAGTTCCATTTCGCGCAAACGCTTGATTTCATCGCGGAGGCGGGCGGCCACTTCAAAGTCCAGATCATCTGCGGCGTCACGCATCTTCTTCATCAGGTGCTCAAGGTGCGCTTTGAGATTATTACCCATCATTGCGCCTTCTTCGGCAAAGCCGGAGATGTCCGCACGAACATGGTCACGCTCGTAAACACTGTTGAGAATATCACCGATATTCTTCTTGATGCTGGCAGGCGTTATTCCATGCTCAGTATTGTACGCTTCCTGCTTTTCGCGGCGGCGGTTGGTTTCCGCCATCGCACGCTCCATGGAGCCGGTGATGTTGTCGGCATACAGAACGACTTTACCGTCGACATTACGCGCAGCACGACCAATGGTCTGGATCAGTGAGGTCTCCGAGCGCAGGAAGCCTTCCTTGTCCGCATCGAGAATGGCGACAAAACCACATTCGGGAATATCGAGGCCTTCTCGAAGCAAGTTGATGCCAACCAGCACATCAAATGCGCCAAGACGCAAATCGCGCAGAATTTCAATACGTTCCAGCGTATCGATGTCAGAATGCATGTAGCGCACACGAATACCCTGTTCGTGCAGATATTCAGTCAGGTCTTCCGCCATTCGTTTGGTAAGAACCGTTACAAGCGTACGATAGCCCTTGGCTGAAGTCTCGCGGATTTCACCAAGCACATCATCGACCTGTGATTTGGCCGGGCGAACTTCCACCGGCGGGTCGATAAGACCTGTCGGGCGAATGACCTGCTCGGCAAACACGCCTCCAGATTCTTCCATCTCCCATTTGCTGGGCGTTGCAGAAACTGCAACTGTTTGCGGACGCATCGCATCCCATTCCTCAAACCGCAAAGGACGATTGTCCATGCAGGAAGGCAGGCGGAACCCATATTCGGCCAAAGTGGCCTTGCGACGGAAGTCGCCCTTGTACATCGCGCCGATTTGCGGAACGGTCACATGGCTTTCATCAATGAAAACCAATGCGTTGTCCGGGATATATTCAAAAAGCGTGGGCGGCGGCTCGCCCGGCTGACGACCTGTGAGGTACCGGGAATAATTTTCAATGCCAGCGCATGATCCGGTTGCTTCAAGCATTTCAATATCAAAGGTGCATCGTTGCTCGAGTCTCTGAGCTTCAAGCAATCGTCCGGCGGCATTCAGCTCTACAAGGCGGTGCTTCAGCTCTTCCTTGATCGATTTAATTGCCTGATTGAGAGTCGGTCGTGGTGTCACATAATGCGAATTGGCGTAAATTTTGACTGACCGCAGGTCACCGGTTTTCTGCCCCGTCAGCGGATCGAACTCTGTTATTGATTCAATCTCATCTCCAAACATTGAAATACGCCAGGCGCGATCTTCCAAGTGTGCGGGGAAAAGTTCAATCGTGTCACCCCGTACCCGAAATGAGCCTCGGGTAAAGTCCATGTCACGGCGTTTGTACTGTTGGGCAACGAGATCGGCCAGCAATGCCCGCTGATCCAGACGATCGCCAATCTTCATTTCGAAGGTCATGGCGGTATAGGTTTCCACCGAACCAATACCGTAAATACACGACACAGAAGCAACGATTATGACGTCATCGCGCTCAAGTAGTGAACGCGTTGCCGAATGGCGCATACGATCGATCTGCTCGTTGATCGAGGATTCTTTCTCGATATAGGTGTCGGAGCGCGGCACATAGGCTTCAGGCTGATAGTAATCGTAGTATGAAACGAAATATTCGACCGCATTGTTCGGGAAGAAAGATTTGAACTCACCATAAAGTTGTGCGGCCAATGTCTTGTTCGGTGCGAGAATAAGGGCAGGGCGCTGGGTTTCCTCAATGACCTTGGCCATGGTGAAGGTCTTACCCGAGCCGGTTACACCTAAAAGCACCTGCGTTTTATCTTGGTCGCTTACGCCGGATACAAGATCCCGGATGGCGGTTGGCTGGTCACCTGATGGAACAAACTCGGTCTGCATCTGAATGGCAATACCGCCTTCGGATTTGTCCGGGCGCGCTGGCCTATGCGGCTGCCAGGCCGCGCCGTTCTTGAAAAGCGGATTGCCGCTTTCGATAAGGGCAGACAAGGCTGCAACGGTTGCCGTTGCCCCGCCGGGTGCAATGCTTGACGCATCTTCCAAATTGATATCAAGCCCGGCGACGGGATTCAGACCTGCTGCCGCACGCGTTTTGGGGTCTGAAGAACCTCCAATGGACGTGCCGCGGGAAGTTCTGGACGCGTTTGATTTGTCAGCGGATGTTTTCTTCGCTTTGGCAGCTTTTGGTTGTGGCTTTTGGGTTTCTTGCGTGATTTGCGCTGCCCAGTCACCAATTGATCCAGTCAGCGGAGTGCCTTCCAGTTCAGGTTGGGGCGCTTCGCCGAAACCGTCGACGGTGTATTTGTCAGGTGATTTTGCCATAGGCACAATATGGTGAGAGTCTATGCAAATGGGAAGAGGGCTACTCTCAAAACTGCCACCCGTTGCGTGCCTACTGACACAAGGCTGTCAGGAGGCACGCCAGCATCAAAGATTTTGCTCCAGCTCACGGCTGAAAAATATACTCGCGATGGTAGTGCAGGAAGTCGGGATGCGGATGCTCCAACTCGTTCTTGGGCAAAATGATCCTGCCGGACCTATTGATCAGAAGGTCCAGCTTTGTATGGTTGTATCGCGATGAGCTGATTATCCGATAATCCCAATCAATCGAAATAAAGCCTTTGTCGAACAACCAGTGAAAAGTTCGCAACAACGGTATGCCATTGCGCACGCTATCAGGTCCGGAGTCCTTTACGGGTTTGATATGGGCACATTCAATTTCATGGCTCCCGTCAAATGCTGCCAGGGCAATGCCGGTCATTGCGCATTTCCATTCATAGGCTTCTCCGACCGCCTTACTGAACGTTCGATCACGCAAGGCTCGCGATGTCACAAAACGACTTCGGAACAAAAGTTCAGGGGGATCTTCTGCAAAACCAACATATGGTGATGGGTCAACTTTAGGCACGTCATCGATCGATCCAAAGGCGGCTGCCATAATCGCATTGTATTCGTCGACAGAAAGCAGACGTACCCGCTGCTGATTTGCGTGTCGATTCAAGCTTCCGTCGGATTCCTGCATGTTCTGTTCGTAGTAAAATCTAGCTGTCGCTGAAGGTGATGCAATACTGAAAGGTACGCTTGGAAATTCGCAGAACTCGGTGAGTCTGGCTACGGAATGGCTGTTACTACCGGAGGCCGATTCAATGGCAACCACGCGGGCTGTCGCAAAGTATCCTGCTGTTCGCCTGTGTCGATCACCTGCCCGTCGTGCGGGATGATAGTAAATGATCCAGTCGTTCATTGCGGCCTTGACCAGAGGAAGATATTTATTCTCAAAATAGAAAACCTCGTGAAGTGAGGTCGAGTTCGCTTCATTGGACTTGATTTGGAAGATTGCAGGCATGCGATTGAAATTCACCTTTTGAAACATTGGTCTGTCTCAAAATGGCGATCTCAAATATGAAGCGAAACTCACCCGGAATTGTATTTTGTATCGTTGTGCAATTGAGGATGGTGGGAATCTTCAGCCGTAGCGAATCTTCAAACCGAGAATTGTCAGGATCAGCAAAAGCGTCATTCCGTTGGCTGCCATCACAGGCCACGAGACAATCATGATGCCATAACAGAGCCAAAGAAATACGCCCAAGGCCAATGTAATATTGGTCACGAGAGAAATGCTCGCCGTGTCTCTATATTTGACAATTTTTATGATCTGGGGAATCCAGCCCATGGTTGTAATCACAGCAGCAAGGCTGCCAATGAGCTCAATGTGAATCGGCACGGCGCGATACTTTCAAAAGAGATTGTCTGCAATTGATATATGAGAGGATTCACCCTGAAAATACAGCGGAATCGTGGCGTTTATCGCCGAGGCCGCAATAATTTTCCTCTGTTAACGAACGACGCCAAGAAGTCGGCCCGGCAAGTATATGACCAGGGAGGCTGCGCCTGTTATGACAGAGGTGCCGTCTGCCAGAACGGCCTGCCCCGTAGACCGCTCATCGCCAGCCAGAACGCGCTCTGAAAGCTGTCCGCTGCGGGCCATGTTCATAAGTGTCGGAGAGCTGGCAAAAACACCATGTGCGCCACCATCGAGATCCGAAGCATCCAGCACAACAATGCCAAGTTTCTGCAGTATCGGAATACTGGACCCATCGCCGACGCGGGGGTGCCCACCGACGATCCGTCCGGATACATTCAGAGCCCTGTCAGCGCGAGAAACCAAAACGGTGAAAGGCCTTGGCAATTGCCCGATATCAGCGACTTGTGCCTGAAAAACATCGATATCAATGTCGGGAGCGGCGAGCATAACGCCGGACATTCTGCGGAATACAGCCTGCTGCCCATTCTCTGCCAGCTCACGCAACGCTTCCATGACCACAAAAGAACCCATGGAATGGCCGACCAGCAGAATCTTGCTGGCTTTTGTCTTGGCGGCGAGTCTCAAGGTTTCCGCCAGTCCATCACGACCGAAAGTTGCGCTGTCACGGTCATAGACATACAGACCCAGCGAGCCTGCAGACGGCCATGAGTAATGGACGGTGACAGCGGGGATGCCAAAATCGTAGCTCATCTGGGCAGCGCGAAAGACACTGTCTGCAAAATTGTTGTTGTATCCGTGCACAAAAATGAAAAGCTCGCGCTGATTGGCGGGACGCTTGGCAAGTTCAGCGTTGATCCTCTCAACCCAAGCATTGCCGCTATCGTAGGGTTGGAAGGTTGTTGCGGCAAAGTTGCGCGCAGGATTGGGTTTGGTCGTGGATTTCTCAACCTGCCCGTTTTTGTGGGTAGGTGGAATGCCAATGTCAATACGAGAAAAATTGAGCGTTGGTGACCGTTTGGCCGAATAGGGCAAGGACAGATTGTCAGAGCGCTCACGGCTGGTCGCAACAAAGACGGGCACCACGGCTTTGGGCCCGGTTTTGTCGTTAAGAACCGGAGCAGGGATGGCTGCATTTGCCTTCACCACACCTGTTTCATTGAGGCCGAGTACTGCACGTCCGCCACAGCCAGCCAAGACAAGCATGAGAAGCAATAGTGCCGACAAGCGCGAAAGTGTCATGGTTGAACTCCGGACTACCATCCTTGAGCTTCAAACAGCATTTGAAGGTCACTGCAACTTAAATCCCTCTTCCCCCCGCTCTATTTGACGTAGGGCGTGACAAATTTTCAACATACGTAGTTTGCTGAATTTCAAACGATCAAAGGATCACGTCCCATGTTGAGGTGAAGTTCGTTTCCTTCATAGGCGTGAGATTCGGCGACTTCTTCGTTCAATTCAACGCCAAGACCGGGCTCGGACGAGGGGACAATGTAGCCATTTTCCCACTGGATGGGTTTTTTCAGTATTTGTGCGTGAAATCCCCCAAAAGCCTGAATGCACTCAAGGATCAGGAAATTCGGGCTGCATGTCGCCAGTTGAATATTGGCCGCTCCAACGATTGGCCCGCAATAAAGGTGGGGAGCGATTTGCGCGTGAAAGGTCTCAGCCATCCCAGCGATCTTTTTTGCTTCGAGCAAACCACCCACGCGGCCCAGGTTCATTTGCAGAATATTTGCCGCGCGATTCACCAGCAGCCTCTGAAATTCATATTTCGTTGTCAGGCGTTCACCGGAAGCGATCGGGATTGAGGTATGTTGCTGCACAAAACCCATATTTTCCGGCATATCGGGTGGTACCGGTTCTTCCAGCCATAAGGGATCATAGGGCTCCAGGCGTTTTGCCAGGCGCACGGCACTTGTGGGCGTCATTTGTCCATGGGTGCCGAAAAGAAGATCAGCTTTTGAGCCAACCGCTTCTCGGACAAGGCGCACGAATTTTTCGCCAAGGTCCAATTGCTCCAGAGAGAGTTGGCGGGGATCGAACGATGTATAAGGAGCCACGGGATCAAACTTCACTGCCGTATAGCCGTCGGCAACATATTCGGCAGCTCGCTCAGCGGAAGCTTCAGCATTCCAATATATATCCGAGGTCTCGCCAAGCGCCGGCTTTGGGTAGATGTAAGTATAGCTACGCAGTTTTTCGTGAACCTGCCCACCGAGCAGTTGATAAACAGGCTTGTCAGCTTCCTTGCCGATGATATCCCAGCAGGCCATTTCGAGCGCTGACACCGCGCCCATGACCGTCACGTCCGGACGCTGGGTAAATCCACCGGAATAGGCGCGGCGGAAGAATTTCTCGATATGGTGCGGATCTTGGCCAACAAGCCAGCGCTCGGCAATATCTTCGACGACCTTCCGCATGATTTGCGGGCTGATTGTCGAATTATAAGCCTCGCCATACCCGACAACTCCAGAATCAGTGGTCAACTTGACGAAGAGAAACCACGTGCCTCCAAATGAAGGGGGTGGATTGCCGACAACGAAGGTTTTGACATCGGTGATTTTCATGGCTTCTCCAGACATTTGCCTTACAAGAGACTATGCGAGGCTTGACGCAATGCAGAAACCGCGTAACGACCCGGGATATCAGGTTTCCGACAGTTTATTGTGGGAGCCTTTATACAAATAGACCACGAAATCGCCATGGAGGCCGCAAATGACCGAACTTACCAAGCCCATCGGCGAACTGACGCTTCGCACACTCGCCATGCCGGCCGATGCTAATGCGGCCGGGGACATTTTCGGTGGCTGGGTGATGGCGCAGATGGATTTGTCCTGCGGTATCCGGGCAGCTGAGAGGGCACGCGGACGTGTCGTAACTGCTGCTGTTAAAGAGATGGCATTCGCCAAACCGGTCAAGATTGGCGATACGCTCTGCATTTATACGCATATCGCGCATGTCGGGCGTACATCCATAACGCTCAAGGTCGAAGCTTGGGCGCAACGCTATCTTTCAGACTTGATGGAGCGGGTGACCTATGCCGATTTCATCATGGTTGCACTCGACAAAGAAGGTCATCCCACGCCTGTTCCAGCAGAACTTTAACCCTGACTGCCGATCATATATTTATCCCAGAAACCAGCTTCTGCTTCGATTTGTTCAACCACGTCGATCCACAATCCTGACGGATCGTGGAAACCGAAGCGTCGCTGGCCGAATGGCTCATCGGTAAGCGGGTATTCAATTGTCAGTCCGGTAGCAGAAATCTGCTCGAATGTAGCCTTGGCGTCATCAACCTGCAGTTCAAAGCACATGCCGGTTCCGCTGAAGCTTTCTGAGCCGGGAGGCGATGATGGGTGGTCCGGGGTCATGAAGGCGATGGAGGCCGAACCGTCTTCCGCACACAGCCACGAGAACCAGGTGCTGTCGAAGCCACTGACAAAACCGAGATGCTTGATCCAGAAATCGCGGCACGCTTCCTTTCTGGCAGTTATGATAATCGGATAACGGTCAGTAAAGCTCATTATTTCCTCCAGATTTTGAGATTCGGAAGTATTTAACAGGACGTGTGAAAGCTAAGGCAAGCCCCATTTGTCAGGAATGGAAAATAGGAATAAGTTCTCAGCTGAGAACTTGGATGTAGGCATTGTGGACGCGGAATGCCAAACCTGATGACAGGCGATATAGGGTCTGCAATAACGGATAATCGGAAGATTCCGGACCGAAATACTACCATAAGTTGCAGAAATGAAGCGATAATGCTCATTTTCTGAGTAAAAATGGCCTAAAAATTAAGGTGAAAGCATGGCTTTTTTAGGGGCAATTCGTGACTACTCCCGCAAGAAAAATACGCGGGACAGTGCAAAGGTCGATTTTGTAGAGCTGTTCTTTGATCTGGTTTTTGTTTTCGCCATCACCCAGATATCGCATCTTCTCCTGCATGATCTGACGCTGAAGGGGCTGGTTGAAAGCGCGTTACTTCTCGCCGCAATCTGGTGGGTTTGGGTCTATACCACATGGGTCACAAATTGGATGGACCCTGCCACGCCGCCAGTACGCGCCATGTTGTTTGTTTTGATGCTCGCCGGACTTGTGCTGTCGACGTCCATCCCAACAGCCTTTGGTGAGCGTGGTCTCGTTTTCGCAATTGCATTTGTATTCATGCAGCTTGGGCGCTCACTGTTTATGCTTTGGGCGGTTCGCCAGCACAATCCAAGCAATTTTCGAAATTTCCTGCGCATCACGATATGGCTGGCCATTTCAGGGATATTCTGGATTTCCGGCGGTCTTGCTGACCCCGAACACCGGATATTTTTCTGGGGCGCAGCATTGGCGATAGAACTCGGCGGACCGGCCTTCGGCTTCCGCACATTTGGACTTGGCTCTTCCACAACGGCGGATTGGGATATTAATGGTGAGCATATGGCTGAGCGTGCAGCTTTGTTCATTATTATTGCTCTTGGAGAATCCATTCTGGTTTCAGGAGCAACGTTTGCTGAACAGCAATGGAATTTGATTTCATTCTCTGCTTTTCTGACGACCTTTGTTGCATCAGTTGCCATGTGGCTGATCTATTTCAATGTCGGTCAGTCTGCAGCCCATCACAAGATTGCCGCTACTGATGATCCGGGTCGCATTGCCCGTATTGCATACACCTATATCCATGTATTGTTGGTGGCCGGAATTATTGTGGTAGCTGTATCGGATGAATTGATACTCGCTCATCCTTCCGGACATACTGAACCAGCAGCCATATGGACATCCATTGGAGGGACCGCGCTCTACCTCGTCGGCAATCTTCTGTTCAAGTTCTACGTTGCGGGCCGTCCGCCGCTCTCGCACATTGCCGGTTTGGCTTTATGCGGATTGCTGGCCGCATTTTCCGGCCACTTATCGCCGCTACTGCTTGGCGCATTGACCAGCCTTATATTGATCATCGTTACAATTTGGGAACTCAAGGGAAGGCGTAAAGAGCCACATCACGCCTAAATCTGACCTTAACGGCAGGAACGTTTTCCGCTGCGCCGTTCCATCAGATCAAAATGGAAGTGGTCGCGGTGGAAAATGTCATAGCCTGGACCAAGGACAGTGGTGAAATAACTGCAGGCGTCAGAACGAACGCTATTCAATAGGCCACGCTGGCGAAACGCAAAGAGACCGGGCTTCTGGACTTTGATATCTTTGCCATTGTTCAGCGTGACTTTGGCAATATCCAGCGCATTCCCTTTCGAATGTTCGGACATGGCTCGCCCGCGTTGATTGCTCATCGTCCGACAGGAGTAGCTGGATGCCTGATGGATGGTATTAACGCCGGAAAGATAGCGAAGGCGCGATGACGGTACGAGATCGCCCTTGACCCATTTGGCGAAGGCCAAAGTCATTTGGCAGTTGAGGGTTGCAGCTGGTTTCAACTTTATACGCCCGCTGGCAAAGCCGCTGACTTTCAGTGGATGGTCAATCCGGCAAACTCCGCCATCATTGATTGGCTGGCGTTCTTGAAACACGACGCCAAGCCGCTTCAGTTGTGTACGGCAAGAAACCTCGCTGCCTGACATTGCAAATGCGCTTTCTCCGCGTGAGATCGGATCGCTGACACCGGCGGGGTAACCATAGCTTTCCTCGGAGCCGCTTTCATTACTTTCAACCGGCAATTCTTCGGCTCGCGAAAGTGGCTGTATGTTCTCGGCAGGTTGCTCGTATTCTTCTGTTGCATCCGGGGCAGGGGCGACAGTCAAAACCTGCTGATAATTCTCTTCCGCCTGTGGTTGAACATCTTGCTGTGGTTGTACTGCAATGGTGTCCTGTGAATTACCGACATCAGCAGAGGGCCGCCTCACATCGCCCATTCCGCAAGCACTCAATGAGGTGGCCAGCGCAAGAAGAACAATGATTTCAAGGCGCCGTGGACGCTTTGGGGACGACAACGCAAAACTCATGTCACCACATCCTTTGCCTAACTAACGCAAAGGTAGCGTCAAATTGTAAAGGAAAGGTCAGCGATGCGGTTAAGGTCTATGGCGAAACTGAGGCTTGGCTGTCATCAGATCGATTGAGCAAAGTCGGTATTAGCTCGACTGCAATCATCGCCGTGAATATGAGTGCGCAGCCAATCGCTCCACGAAAGGAGATGGTTTCTCCCAAAAGCAGGGCACCGAAGATTGCCGCAAACAGGGCTTCAGAAGACAGCATGATTGCTGCCTGCGCCGATGTGGTGAAACGCTGCCCTACAGCCTGCAATGTGAAAGCGATGCCGGAGGAGAAAATACCGGCAAAAATGATGAGCGGCGCGACTGACAGGATACTGGCAACATTACTATGCTCGATGCCGCCGGAAATGATCAGACCGAGCACCGCACACACAAGAAACTGCACAAGTGACAGCATGATGGGGCGGCCACTTTTAATGGCCAAGCGATTAATGAAAATGATCTGGAGCGCCCAGAACGCCGCGCAAGCTATTGTCAGCCAGTCGCCGGTCGATAATCCTTCAACCTTGCCGCCGGAAAGCAGATATATGCCAGTCAGCGCCGTGAGCGCGCATGGCCAGACAATCAGATGCGGCCATTGCCAAAATAGTACCACCGCCAGAAATGGAACCATTACGACATAGAGGCCGGTGAGAAAGCCGGAGTTTGTTACGGAAGTGGTTTGCAGCCCGACTTGCTGGAGAGCAGCGCCTGTAAAGAGCAGCGCACCAATGAAGAGGAAGCCGTAGTAGTCCTTTGGCTCCAGTTTTGCGGTGGCGCGTCGTGCTTCACGAAAGGCGAGGGGCGTAACTGTCAGTGCGGCGAGCAGAAAACGGATGCCGATGAACATGAATGGTTCGACGCCAGTCATGGCGCTTGATTGCGCGACGAAACCAAGTCCCCATATGGCTCCAGCTGCAAGTAGCAGTAAATTGGCACGCCCGCGCGTCATAATTCCCCCAATGGTTGCGACCGGCAAAGCCGTCGCCGCCATCTCTATCCATTGGCATCTGACGCGGCAAGGGCCGTTATGCGCCTGAAGCGCGGGTCAATCTGACGATCTTGCCGTTGCTGTCATCGGTAAGAAGGTAGACCGAGCCATCAGGAGCCACGCGAACATCTCTTATCCGCCCGAATTCACCTTCGAAAAGCCGCTCTTCGCTTTTCATTGCGCCGGTATCGTCCCGGTCGAGGCGGACAAGCAGTTCAAATTTCAGAGCGCCGGCCAGTAGATCACCCTTCCACTCCGGAAACATCTCGCCATTATAAGCGGCAAGGCCCGATGGGGCGATGGAGGGGTCCCAATAGTATAGCGGTTGCTCATAACCTTCCGCAGTTGTGCCTTTGCCAATTTTTGCTCCCGAATAATCCACCCCGTAGGTTATCACCGGCCAGCCGTAATTCTTGCCGGCTTGTGGCTGATTGATTTCATCGCCACCCTTGGCACCGTGTTCGAGCGTGAGAAGCGAATTGGTTAGAGGGTCCCATGTTGCACCCTGTGGGTTGCGATGACCTTTAGACCAGATTTCCGGCAAAGCCTCCTTGCCATCGGCAAAGGGATTATCGGAGGGAATGGAGCCGTCCGCGTTGATACGCAGCACGGAACCTGCATGATCCTTGAAGTCCTGCGCACGTTTCTGCGCACCGCGTTCGCCCATCGTTACGAAGAGTTTTCCATCAGGCGAGAGAACAATACGGGAGCCAAAGTGCTGACCCGCATTTGTTTTTTTGTTCATTGAAACAAGTGTGCGGACGTCTTCAAGTTTGCCACCATCGGAACTGCGAACAAGTTTTGCACTGGAGAGCGCTGTACCTGCACCACCCTGTCCCGATTGCGAATAAGTGAAATAGATTGTGCCGCTTGCTGGAAAATCCGGTGCAAGAACGACGTCCAGCAGTCCACCCTGGCCATTCGCCCAAACCTCTGGAACATTTCCGATCGGCTGCGATATCTTGCCGTTATCAACTACACGCATTGTGCCCGAACGCTCGGTGACGAGCAGGGAACCATCGGGCAAGAATGCAAGCCCCCATGGATGATCCAATCCATCTGCAACAGTTTCGGCAGAGACAGTGACGGTTTGAGTCTTGAAATCTTTAGCTGCTGCCGACAGTGGAATTGCAGGAAGAAGAGCCAGCAAGCTCGCGGTCAGAACATTGAAATTCCATCTCATGTGTCGCCTTCCTCTCGATCTGGGCATCAGTTGCACGAAGTTTGCCCGCAATATGGGTCACGGTCGTCTCACAGTGACGTGAATTGGTGCCTGATCAGCGTGAATCGATGAAACGGCAGCGTGTTTGCGACATTTTCCACTTTCTTCGTGAAATCGCGGCAAACAGTGCTATATTACAAATTGGATGACTGAACGGTTCCGAAGTCTTTAAGCTTCGGTGACCGTTTTCTTTTTGTGTTGTGAGGCCCTTGGAAGGGTACCCGACATTGACTGCGAAAGGAGAGGGCATGGAAAAGGTCCCGATGACTCAGGCTGGTTTTGACAAGCTCAAGGAGGAGCTGCGCTTTCGGCAACAGGAAGAGCGGCCACGTATTATTCTGGCAATTTCGGAAGCGCGCGCCCATGGCGACCTTTCAGAAAATGCCGAATACCACGCCGCCAAGGAAGCACAGAGCCATAATGAGGGTCGTGTCGGTGAACTCGAAGATTATACAGCGCGTGCTGAAATCATCGATATTTCCAAGCTTTCCGGCGACAAGATCAAATTTGGCGCGACTGTTGAGCTGATTGACGAAGACACTGAAGAAAAGAAGGTTTACCAGATCGTCGGCGATCAGGAAGCTGACCCGAAGGCGGGCCGTATTTCCATTTCATCACCTATTGCGCGGGCGCTGATCGGCAAGAGCGAAGGCGATACGATTGAAGTGAATGCTCCTGGCGGTGCTCGATCCTATGAGATCGTCGGATTCAAATTCATCTGAATCAAGTGCCCGAATCATTGAACGATGTCGAGGTGATAGCTCCGAACTTGAAGCGTAAGCTGTCCGGAGTCACCTCGACTATTATTCAGTTGGTTCCGCTACAACGGGCCAATGGGCTCGGCATTGTCACCATCGGGCCGGGCCTACCCGCGACGCTACCGCATATTGGTTGGGCCGATTTGCGAGGAGCCTGGTTCAAGCCGCGAAATCGGCCATTCCGCATCTGGCATGCCCGTCGCAATACTGAAATGGTCGCAGGAATTATCCTGCGCTCAGTCCTGCGTATGAAGTTCAAGCTGCTTTTTACATCTGCGGCACAACGCGATCACCGGTCTTTCACCAAATGGCTCATCCGGCAGATGGATGGCGTGATTGCAACGAGTGGTAAATCCGGAAGCTTTCTCAAGGTTCCGCATCGGGTCATCATGCATGGCATTGATACGGAAAAGTTTTATCCGCCGCAGAATGAGGAAGATGCTTTCTCAGCGTCGGGACTACCGGGAAAGTATCTGGTTGGTTGTTCGGGTCGCATTCGACCATCGAAAGGCACTGATCTTTTCGTCGATGCGATGATTAACCTCTTGCCGAAATATCCGGAATGGACAGCGGTAATGACGGGCCGCACGACTGCCGAGTTTTCGGGGTTCGAAAAGGATTTGCGCGGACGTATCGCTGCCGCTGGCTTGCAGGACCGGATTTTGTTTCTTGGCGAAGTACCTGATGTACGCGTCTGGTACAGGCGCATGACGTTGTATGTCGCGCCATCCCGCAATGAAGGATTCGGGCTGACGCCACTGGAAGCCATGTCTTCGCAGACGGCTGTTGTTGCAAGCGATGCAGGCGCATATGCGGAGATGATCGAGCTGGAGACAGGTGCAGTTGTGCCTGCTGGTGATGGTTTGGCGCTTGAAAAAGCAATCGAACCCTATCTGGCCGATCCTGCCAAATGCGAAGCCGCTGCAAAAGCCGGACTTGCTCATGTACGGGCGAACTTTCCGCTTCAAAAAGAAGCGTCCAGCATTCTGGAAGTTTATGAGACGATCTTTGCGGACGAACGCGTAGGCTAGGCTCTAAAGCACCATCAATGGTTCGTTTTTAACGGAACGGATGGTCAGCGAGGTTCGCACGCTGTCAACATTAGGCGTTGATGTCAGTTCTTCAATAACGAAGTTCTGGAAAGTGCTGAGATCTGCTGACACGCAATGCAGCAGGAAATCGGACTCGCCGGAGACCATCCAGGCGCGACGGACAATAGTCCAGCTGTTCGTCTTTTCGGCAAAGCTCTTCAGGTCCGCATCGGACTGCCTGTGCAGCCTAATCATGCAGAACGCGACGATATCCTGACCAAGTATCGCGCCATTCAGGATCGCGCGGTAGCCTTGGATAATGCCGCTTTCCTCCAGCTTGCGCACACGGCGCAGGCAGGGTGGTGCCGAGATGCCGACCCGCTCCGCCAACTCAACATTGGTGATGCGTCCATTATCCTGCAGTTGTTTCAGGATTTTCCAGTCGATAGCGTCGAGGTCCGCCTTCAAAGGCATGATTTTTGTTTATCCCCATCCCAAAGCTCAAACATCACCATAGGCGATTCCTGACGCTGTGTAATGCATCCCGCGGCGGTTGCAAACAGGTTCATTTACCTGCTCCAGAAACGCCGGGTGAACAGAATCACGATTGTGATGATCTCAAGCCGTCCTGCGAGCATCAGATAGCTCAGAACCAGCAACGAAGAATCGTTCAATGTAGAAAAGTTTCCGACAGGGCCGATCGTATCGCCGAACCCGGGCCCAACGTTTGAGAGAGCGGTCAGAGCGCCTGTGATTGAGGTTCCCAGATCATTGCCGAGCATTGTGAGGACTGTCGCTCCAATGACGAGCGAAGCCATATATAGAAAGATGAATAGCAGGGCCGATTGCGCGACATCCTGCGTTATTTCCGAGCGGCCATAGCGCATTTTTATAATGGCATTGGGTATGATCAATCGCGTCAGGCTTGCCGAGGCGAGCTGCCACAGGATGATGATGCGGTTCAGCTTGATGCCGCCTGAGGTAGAGCCGGAGCAGCCGCCGAGAAAGGTGACAAGGAAGAATATGCCGAGCGCCTCTGCGCCCCAAAGCGTGTAGTCCTCGGTCGCAAAGCCGGTGGTCGATATGACGGACACCAGGTTGAACGATGTGGCAATTAATGCATCGCCAAAGCCGATATTTGTCTCCAGCTTCAATCCGACTGCCAGAAAGAAGCTGAAGCCGATGACAATGCTGAAAAACAAAATGAGCTGTGGGTCTGCCAGCGAAGACAACCGCTGTGGCATAAGTGCCTTGATGTAAAGCACGAAGGGCAGGGCGCCCAAGATCATGAAGACTGTCGCAATTACCAGAATAGCGCGGTTATGGGCGTAAAAGCCCAGCGAAGAGTCATGTGTGGAGAACCCGGCGGTCGCAACCGTCGTCATGCCGTGATTGATGGCATCGAACATCCCCATGCCTGCAATGAAATAGAGCAGGGTGCATAACAGGGTCAGTGTTAGGTATGCGAGGATAATGCCTTGGGCGATCTGATGTATTCGCGGCAGGATTTTTTCAGATTTGTCTGAGGATTCCATATGCAGTAGCTGAATGCCACCGACGCGCAGCGAAGGGAGCAGCAGCAATCCCAAGCCTACGAAACCCAAGCCACCAAACCAGCACAGGAGCGACCGCCACATCAAAATTCCGCGTGGCATCGTATCCAGCCCCGTCAACACAGTCGCACCTGTGGATGTAATCCCTGACATGGATTCGAACAGCGCCTTGGCAAAACTGATCGGCAGTGTTGAAAAATAGAGCGGAAGCGCACCCAACAATGCTGCGGTGAGCCAGATCGCGACGATGAGCAGAAAGCCGAGACGCGGGCTGAAGCGAATTTCCGAATTGTGTGTGGCTAGAACGACCAGCCCGCTGAGAACGCCGGTAAATATCGCCGACTGTACAAATACCAGCCAGTCACTATTGCCGATGTGGAGATCGACCAAAGCCGGTATCAACATGGTTCCAGCCATGACCAAGCCAAATCGTGCGCAAATATTGGTAATGGTGCGAAGGATCGGACTGGCCTCGTAATGGCGGTTTTGACGGCTTGTATTTCATAGACTTATCTCGGAATTGACACAATCCGCGTTGAAACGCCAGTCTCACATGCACAAGCTGTGGCTAACCTTGCTATATTAACCGAAGACCTTGCAAGGGAGGGGGCTGAAACACTACCTTAGTGCCATTGAAAGCGATGGTGGTGTATGCCACCTATCGTATGTCTCGAAGATGTACCATCAAGGTCTAGTTATGACACAGCGCCATGTGCCCGTTCTCATTATCGGTTCCGGCCCAGCCGGTTATACGGCAGCTATCTATGCGGCCCGTGCCAATCTGAAACCTGTCATCGTTGCAGGTCTTCAGCAGGGCGGACAGCTGATGATCACAACTGATGTAGAGAATTATCCAGGATACGCCGATCCGGTGCAGGGCCCTTGGATGATGGAACAAATGCGGCTTCAGGCCGAACATGTTGGCACCGAGATCATTCACGACATTATTACCGAGGTTGATCTGTCGATTCGCCCATTCCGCCTCACCGGCGATGGTGGGACCCAATATACCTGTGATGCGTTGATCATCGCGACTGGCGCTCAGGCTAAATGGCTGGGAATTCCCACAGAACAGACATTTATGGGCTTTGGCGTTTCGGCTTGCGCCACCTGTGACGGTTTCTTCTATCGTAACAAGGATGTCGTCGTTGTAGGTGGTGGCAATACAGCTGTTGAAGAAGCGCTGTACCTCGCAAATATCGCCAAGTCCGTAACGATTGTGCATCGTAAGGATCATTTTCGCGCAGAGAAAATTCTGCAAGACAGGCTTTTTGGCAAAGAAAACGTCAAAGTTGTCTGGGACAATGTCATTGATGAAATTACCGGGACGGAAGCAAAGCCTCCAATGGCTGCATCTGTCTCAGGTGTACGCCTTAAGAATGTAAAGAGTGGTGAAACCACAGACCTTGAAACCCATGGCGTTTTCATTGCTATCGGTCACGCGCCTGCGGTCGAACTGTTCAAGGGGAAACTCAAGCATAAGCCGAATGGCTATCTTTGGACTGCAGCAGATTCAACAGCCACGGACGTTCCAGGTGTCTTCGCTGCAGGTGACGTAACTGACGATGTTTACCGTCAGGCTGTCACTGCAGCAGGAATGGGCTGCATGGCAGCACTCGAAGCTGAACGTTGGCTTGCCGCCCAAGAACCGGTGCGTCAGGCAGCCGAATAGGCACTGATAGAGGCCGGCCTCGATCTATGGGGCCGACAAAGGGGGAGAGACCGCGCGATGTCGCTTGATTGGGACAAATTGCGAATATTCCATGCTGCTGCCGAGGCTGGGTCATTTACCCATGCCGCTGAGACACTGCATCTATCGCAATCAGCCATCTCGCGTCAGGTCAGCGCGCTGGAGCAGGACGTTGGCGTTCCGCTTTTCCATCGCCATGCCCGCGGCTTGATTCTTACGGAACAGGGCGAAGTTCTCTATCGCACGGCTCATGAAGTGCTGATGAAGCTTGAGAACGTGCGTTCACGACTGACCGAGAGCAAGGACAGACCGTCTGGCAAGTTGCGGGTCACAACGACAGTTGGCCTCGGCTCTGGCTGGCTTGTCGAACGCGTTCAGGAATTCATTGAACTTTATCCTGAAGTGCAGCTGCAATTGCTTTTCGACAATGAAGAGCTGGACCTGACGATGCGTCATGCGGATTGCGCCATTCGCTTGCGTCAACCGCAGCAACCCGACCTGATCCAACGCCGCTTGTTTACGGTGCATATGCATGTCTACGCTTCACCGAGCTACATAGCCAAGTATGGCAAGATCGAAAGCATCGAAGAAATCGATTCCCATCGGATTGTGAGTTTCGGCGAGCCCGCACCATCTTATCTCACCAACCTGAATTGGCTTGAGGTTATAGGACGCTCCGATGGCAATTTGCGCCCCGCAGTACTGCAGATCAACAATCTCCTGTCCATCAAACGCGCTATCCAGAAGGGTGTCGGTATCGGCGTGCTGCCGGATTATATGATCGAGAAAGATTCCACTCTGGTGCGTTTGTTGCCCGAAATGGAATTACCGTCATTCGACACGTTCTTCTGCTACCCTGAGGGAATCAAGAACGCGGCCAAATTGCACGTGTTCAGAGATTTTCTTTTCAACAAGGCGCGTACCTGGTCTTATTAAGCGGTAAATTCAAAATTTTTTAGAAAGTTTTTCTTTCCAAGGATGGCTGATCCTGAGGAAGAAACTTGCTCGATTTGTGATACTCTTCGCGCGGTATTTTTGACCAGTTGAGTAAAATAGCAGCTATGCGTTTTACGCATGGCTGCTATGCATTTGTGTGGGGTTGCAACTCCGACTGGTGAAGAACATATCCATAGTACTTGACGGTGCGTCTCCTCCTCCCATTTGCGCACCGCCAAGTGTTCCCCTCTGGAGGTTCAGCCGGAAACGGCACCTTCAAAACTATAGGCCGGGCACTTGTCCGGCCTTTTTTTATTGCCAGTCATCGGAATACCAATCTCGTGGGTTATTCAGGATTTGATCGATAAGACCTTGGCCATTTCGCTGGTTGCTACCCAACCATTCCGCTCATAGATCGGCCGTCCCGCTGTCGTCGCGTGTAGGATGAGATATCCAATACCGCGAGCGGTAAACTCCTGCTCTGCAGCCTGCATCAACTGTTGAGCGATTCCTCGTCTGCGATAGCCGGGTTCTACATAGACGTTAAACACATAGCCACGGCGCGGCTCGGTTGGATGCAGGGGATGGGGTGGCCAATCAATTTCCATCAGACCAACGGCTGCCACTGCACGCCCTTCGTCTTCGATAACAAATCCGAAATATGTCCCGTTATCGAGACGTGGCCCAAGCCAATCCTTAAAAGGACCTGCCATAGCTAATAGATCATCTGGATTGCGTCCGGCTTCGGAGAACATCATCTCCCGATGGCGGCAGATCAGATCAATATCACTTGAAGCAATTTTCCGCGTTATCACCTTGATTGCTCCACTCTCGACGCCCCTATAAAAAAGGGGCCACATGGGCCCCTTTCGTAAAGCAGTTGAGGCTATCAGCGAAGGTTGGCGCAGAAGCGCTGTATCCGCTTGCCTGCCTCTTCGAGATTTGCGTCAGACGTTGCATAGGAAATGCGGAAATTTGGTCCGAGGCCGAATGCAGAGCCGTGCACGGCGGCTACAGCTTCGGTGGCCAGAAGTTCGCTGACAAAGTCTTCGTCAGTCTGAATAATCTTGCCTGACGGTGCTGTCTTGCCGATAGCCGCTGCGCAGGAAGGATAGACGTAAAACGCGCCTTCCGGCTTGGGGCATTCGAGCATTTTCGTCTGGTTCAACATCGAAACGATCAAGTCACGACGGCCTTCGAAGGCTTTCTTGAAAACAGGAAGATGCTCCTGTGTGCCATCGAGTGCTTCAACAGCAGCCCATTGCGAAACAGAGCTTGTTCCTGAAGTCTGTTGACCCTGAACCATATCCATGGCCTTAATCAGCTCGATAGGACCAGCTGCATAACCAATGCGCCAGCCGGTCATGGCATAGGCCTTCGACACACCGTTCATGGTGAGCGTACGGTCATACAAGTTTGGCTCCACCTGCGCTGGCGTGACGAACTTGAAATCCCCATAGGTCAAATGCTCATACATATCATCTGTCAGCACCCATACATGGGGATGGCGTACGAGAACGTCTGTCAGCTTCTTCATTTCGTCCCACGTGTAAGCCGCGCCAGACGGGTTCGAAGGCGAGTTCATGATAATCCATTTGGTCTTCGGCGTGATGGCACGCTCCAGATCTTCCGGCTGCAGTTTGAAATCATTCGCCTGAATCGCTGAGACAACAACAGGTGTTCCGCCGCAAAGCGAAACCATTTCCGGATAGCTGACCCAATATGGCGCTACACAAATGACCTCATCCCCGGGATTCAAAGTTGCAAGCAAGGCGTTGTAAATGACGTGCTTTCCACCTGTTGAAACGATGGTCTGGCTAGCCTTGTAGTCCAGCTCATTTTCGCGCTTGAACTTGCGGGTGATGGCCTCGCGAAGCTGCGGTATGCCCGATACTGGTGTGTACTTCGTCTCACCGCGACGGATCGCGGCAATCGCGGCTTCCTTGACATTGTCAGGCGTATCGAAATCGGGTTCGCCTACGGAAAGCGAAATAACGTCACGGCCCTCTGCTTTCAAATCACGCGCTTTCTGGGTGATCGCAATCGTTGCGGATGTCTTCACACGGGAAAGGGTGTCGGCGAGGAATGCCATGGTATCGTTCTCCTGAAACGAGCGTTGGTGACCGGTATCCGGTTTGCGGGACTGCTATGTCGCAAGACCCCGAAAATCGCAAGTAAAAGCATGCATAAAGGCTTCACTTCATGCACTTTCTGTGCAGGGTGTGACATCCCATGTCGAAATCATCAGCGTCGGTTACGTGATACGTCAATGGAACTGATTGGACATTGTCAGCGGTAGCGGGGAAATTCGCCCGCCACAGGAGAGACAGACCATGCCGAAACTCTATTCGCAAATTGATTCCGGGAATTGCTATAAGCCACGGCTTTTGATGGCAAAATTGAATCTGCCGTTCGAGCATATCCCGGTTTCATTCAACGATGGCTCTACGCGCAAACCGGAATTTCTCGCAAAGAATCCAAACGGCAAGATTCCCTTGCTGGAGCTTGATGATGGGCGGCTGCTGGCGGAATCAAATGCCATATTGCTTCATCTTGCTGAAGGTACCCGTTTTATTCCCGAAGACGCCTATGAACGCGCGCTGATGTATCAGTGGCTCTTCTTTGAACAGTACTCACACGAGCCAACCGTTGCCGTAAGGCGTGCCCTGCTTGTTTATCCTGAGCGGGCCAAGGATGCGACGCCTGAAAGATTGGCTGCTACACTGGAAGGCGGAAACAAGGCTCTGCTGGTCATGGAGAACCAGTTGCAGAAGACGCCCTATTTTGCGGGTGCTGGCTTGTCCATCGCTGATATAGCGCTTTACGCTTACACGCATGAGGCCAACAGGGGAGGTTTCGATTTGTCTGCCTATCCATCAGTAGCCAAATGGCTCAGCCGTGTTGCCGGTGATGAGGGGCATGTGCCAATCACCTGGCTGCCGGAGTGATTGCAAAGGCTATTTAATCTCCCGACCAACGCCGGTCATTCCCGGCAGAGTTGCTGCAAGCGCATCAATCAAAACTCTGATACGCGTAGGCATGTAGGGCTGCTTCGGCCACACTGCATGCGTATCAAAGATCATGTGCTCCACATCGGGAAGCAGTATCACGAGCTTTCCCGTCTCAACATGCTCGCGAATGAGCCAGCAGGGCAACCAGGCGATTCCCATACCGCGTACAGCCGCATCGGTTACCGCTTCCAGATCGTCAAGAATGATACGACTTGTGGTCTTGGCGGTATCAAATCCTTTCTTGCCATTTGGGAAAAGCCAAGAGCGAATATTGCCATCCTGACCATAGAGGATCGCCTGATGTGAGGTGATATCGTCGATGTTTCTGGGGGTTCCATGTGCCGCAAGGTAGGATGGAGACGCGCATACGGTCATCCGCTGTCGGGCAATGCGTTTTGCTGCGAGATTTGTAGTATCCGGCAATCCCGCATTGCGAACGACGAGATCATATCCTTCGGCGACAAGATCCACAGGGCGATCTGTAAAGGAAACTTCGAAGCGTAGCGATGGGTATTGCCGTGCCAGATCAAAGAGAACCGGTGCCACACACCGCCGCCCAAATAATACTGGCAGGCTGAGGCGTAAGCGTCCTGACACATTGTCCTTGCCGGAAGTGATCACAGTTTCAGCAGCGTCGACCGCTGCAAGAATGACTTGGCAATGCTCATAGAAACTATGGCCGTCATCGGTGAGTTTGAACGACCGTGTTGTTCGTTGGCAAAGGCGGGTGCCAAGTCTTTCTTCCAGTCTTGCAATTGTTTTGCCAACGGCTGAACGCGAGAGGTTCAATCTTTCAGCCGCCGCTGAGAAACTGCCTGCATCTACAACAGCAACGAACTCTTCAATGCCAATCAGTCGATCCATTTTCGAAATCCTTTGTAGAAATCAAGGATACAATTATGAGAGAAATTGGCGCAACTGTTTTGATTAAGCCTCATATAAATAGGAATTCTCGAAATTATATGAGGATTTGAGATGAGCAAATACATGAGACGCTGGCAGCTTAAAGCAGCGGGTAGAGATAATCTCGAACAGGTTCAGGCTGCCATACCGACGCCAGCATATGGGCAGATACTTGTAAAGGTCGCCGCTGTTTCACTGAATTATCGGGATAAACTGCTTGTAGATAATGGCTTTGGGATGCCTGAAACTTTGTTGGAACCGCAGGTTCCAGCCTCTGATCTTGCCGGGAGTGTCGTAGCGATTGGTGAGGGTGTCACCCGATTTACGCCCGGCGACAAGGTTATCTCTACCTTCGTACCGGACTGGATTGAAGGCGATGGTCCGGGCACTGCGCGAACGCCCAATGGCCGGACGCTTGGTGGTCCCTTGCAAGGTGTGCTGGCCGAGTACGTGGCGATAAGCGAAGACTGGGCGGTTCACGCTCCAAAAACCTTGGATCATATTGAAGCAAGTACATTACCATGTGCCGGGCTAACTGCATGGACGGCGCTGGTTGAGCGCGGGAAAATGACAGCTGGCGACAAGGTAGTCGTGCTTGGCACAGGCGGCGTATCGCTTTTTGGTTTGCAAATCGCTTTGGCGCATGGAGCAGAGGTTGTTGTTGTATCGGGTGATGACCAGAAGCTGGCTCGTGCAACCAAACTCGGTGCTCATCATGTCATAAATCGGAAGAAAGAAGATTGGGTCGAAGCGCTTTACAAAATCACTGACGACTATGGTGCTGACCACATAATCGAGACCATCGGCGGTGCGCATCTCGATAAATCGTTGCGTGCAGCGGCAGTTACAGGCCGTATCTCGATGATCGGCATCCTGGATGGCTTGGAAGTGTCCGGCGGCTTTGTACCTCTGGCGGTCAAACGATTGGTTTTGGAGGGCATTCAGGTTGGCCATCGCAAAGGATTGGAAAACTTCGTCAAGGCTGTTGATCGGCTTAAAATAAAGCCGGTGATCGATGCGGTTTATCCCTTTGACCAATTGAATGACGCTCTCGATCATCTGGACCGTGGACCGTTCGGCAAGATCGTTCTCGAGTTGAAGTGAAACATTTAGATACAAATCATAGTTGTGGCGGCCATTGAAACCTGTGGTCGCCGCGGTCATATCAGGAGCATTGGAAATAACCTCAAAGGACCGGCTCCATGAAAATCCTCATCGTTCTGACCTCTCACGACAAGCTCGGCAATACTGGCAAGAAGACGGGATTTTGGCTCGAAGAGTTTGCTGCGCCATATTATACATTTCTCGATGCGGGCGCGGAAATCACCGTAGCATCACCTAAGGGCGGGCAACCGCCACTTGATCCCAAGAGCGATGAACCTGACAGCCAAACCGAGATGACCGAGCGTTTCCGAGACGATAAAACAGCTCAGCAGGTATTGGCCAATACGAAGGTGCTCACGGAGGTGAGTGAGGCGGATTACGATGCCATCTTCTATCCCGGCGGGCATGGTCCGCTTTGGGATCTGACTTCGGATAAAGCCTCAATCAAGCTAATCGAGCAGTTCTACACGAATGGAAAACCTGTTGGTGCAGTATGCCATGCGCCAGCAGTTTTGCTGCAAGCACAGATCGATGGCGAGCCGCTCGTCAAAGGCAAACGTGTTGCTGGGTTCACCAACAGTGAAGAGGCAGCCGTGCAACTTACAGATGTGGTGCCTTTCCTCGTTGAGGACGAGTTGAAGCGCCTTGGCGGCCATTATGAGAAGGTTGACGACTGGCAGGTGCTGGCTGTTGTCGACGGTCATCTTGTGACTGGTCAGAATCCGGCTTCTTCCAGTGCCGTTGCGGGAGAAGTTCTCAAGCTCCTCGCGTAAGCTGCAAATGCAAAAAGGCGGGATAAAATCCCGCCTTTCCGAATTTCATGTGCGTTCAGAAATCAGACGATTCCCGTATGCGGCTATCAGCCTTCGACGCTAAGGTTGTCTGCGGACGACTTGCCCGAACGACGGTCCTGTACGATTTCGTAGTTGACCTTCTGACCATCATTGAGACCGCGCAAACCTGCACGCTCAACAGCGGAAATATGGACAAAAACATCTGCACCACCAGTATCGGGCTGGATGAAACCGTAACCCTTAGTGCCGTTGAACCATTTCACTGTTCCCGAAGCCATGGGAAGTTCCTTTCAGATATATAAAACAGGCAGCATGCACATATGCGGCCCAGGGAATCGAACCTATGCAATGGAGTTCGTCAGGAAGCGCAACAGGTTACGCAGGTCGCAAAGTCACTCGACCGATAAAATCGATGCGAAATACATATGACAGAATTTCTGGCAAAACAAGCCGTTTTCAAATGGGGCTTTTGGAGCTTTTCCAGTCGCCCGTTGCGTGTACAAACCATCATTATACACTTCGCGACAAAAGCCGGGTATGCCGATGCGTAGTTTCAAAAAGTAAATGTTAGAGTGTTCGTGCCGAATCACGGTCTTCGACGGGGGAGCCTAATGGCGAAGCAGAAACCCAGAAAAGTGCCAGCAACCTCCGTCGCTGGTGAAGTACAGGCAGGGCTCTTGGCCCAGCTTGGCGTTATCGTGGATATTTACTGGAACTCGCCGGTCCGCAACCGCTTGATATTGTTCATCTCCGGTGTGTTCGGCATCATCATCCTGACGTCCGTGGGGCAGGTGCTGCTCAATCGCTGGAACGTGCCGTTTTACGATGCACTGTCGCGCCGTGATTTCCCGGCCTTCCTTGACCAGTTGATGGTGTTCTTTGGGATTGCGGCCGTACTTCTGGTCTTGAGTGTGGGCCAGACATGGCTCAATCAGATGACCCGCCTGAAACTGCGTGAAGGTCTCACGCGCGACCTGATCGGCGAGTGGCTTGTGCCCCGTCGGGCATTCAAGCTTTCCAATTCCGGACCTATTGGCGTTAATCCCGATCAGCGCTTGCACGAAGATGCACGGCATCTTGCGGAAATGTCGACCGATCTGGGATTTGGCCTGCTGCAATCGACGATCCTGATGGTCAGCTTTGTTGGCGTGCTATGGGCACTTTCGAGTGGCTTTGTATTCAACGTCTATGGTTATAGTTTTTCGATCCCCGGCTACATGGTCTGGGCTGCGATCCTGTATGCGACCCTCGCATCCTGGCTGAGCTGGCTCGTTGGGCGCAAACTCATCAAATACAATGCCGATCGCTATCAGAAAGAATCGGAACTGCGCTTCTCATTGATGCGTGTGAACGAGCACATTGATGCGATCTCTCTCTATCGCGGCGAGGCGGACGAAAACCGGCGGCTCGGCTTCGATGTTGATAGCCTGCTTGCATCCATACGCTTGCTCGTAACCGCTTTGACGCAATTGACATGGGTAACCTCTGGCTATGGGTGGATCACCATTGTCGCGCCGATCCTTGTTGCTGCGCCGGTCTATTTCGCTGGTAACCTGTCATTTGGTGGGTTGATGATGGCCATTGGCGCGTTCAATCAGGTTCATGATGCGTTGAAATGGTTCGTCAACAATTTCGGGGCAATTGCGGATTGGCGCGCAACCCTGTTGCGCGTGACGTCTTTCCGGCAGGCAGTTCAGGCAACCGATGCCATGAACAGCGTTGAGCAGCGTATCAAGTTTGCAGAGTCAGATGTGGATCAGATTATCCTCGATTCACTCAAAATCACTGCTCCCCGCGCCACGGTACGCTTGAAAGAAAAGCATGCCGTGATCAAAGAGGGTGACCGTGTACTTATTACGAGTGAAGTGGGTATCGACAGAACCCTGCTGTTTCGTGCGGTCGCCGGCCTTTGGCCTTGGGGTGCTGGTACGGTGACCTTGCCGGCGAATAAAACCATAATCTACATGCCACGCCTGCCATATTTTCCGCCGGGCAGTTTGCGCGAGGCGATGTCCTATCCTTTGGGAAAAGACGGCTTTACAGACAAGCAATTGGTGGGAGCGCTGCATGAGCTTGGCCTGAAACGTCTGGAAAGCATGCTGGATTTCAGTGCGCGTTGGGATCGTGAGTTGAGCGATGACGAACAGCAATCACTCGCATTTGCGCGGCTGATGCTGCACAAGCCGGATTGGGTTGTTATCGATGAGGCGCTGGATGCGATGGAAGCCGAGGCTTACGACCGGGTGGTGGCGGTGCTGCGAGAACACCTTGCCAAATCCACCGTGGTTCATATCGGGCGTGAAGAAAAGAACGAGCATGTCTTTTCGAAAGTGCTGCACTTTGTTAGCGACCCCTCCGGCCATGGGCTGGAGGAGGAGGGGCTGCAAGGCGTTTAGGCGCTCCGTTTTTCGAAGCCGCCTGAAATCAGGCGAAATAATCCTGGAGAGGCCGTACTTCCAGCGAGCCAGCCTTGAGTGCTGCAATTGCCTCAGCAACAGCATCAGCGCCTGAAAGCGTGGTGTAGTATGGCACTTTTTGCATCAAGGTAGCTCGGCGCAGCGACTTTGAGTCCGAGATCGCCTTGGCGCTGTCTGTGGTGTTGAACACCAATTGCACCTGACGGTTGCGGATGGCGTCTTCTACGTGAGGACGGCCCTCCTGAACCTTATTGATCTTCTGTGCCGCAACACCATTTTCGCCAAGGAAGCGTGCTGTGCCCCCTGTAGCCAAAATCTTGAAACCAAGTTCCGCAAGCCGCTTCACAGGGGCGAGAATGCGCTGCTTGTCCTCGTCGCGTACAGATACGAACAGCGTACCATCACGAGGAAGATCAACACCCGCTCCCAGCTGTGCTTTTGCGAAGGCAAGGGCATAGTCATAGTCGAGACCCATGACTTCACCTGTCGAGCGCATTTCAGGTCCGAGCAACGTGTCCACGCCGGGGAAGCGGGCAAACGGGAATACGGCTTCTTTGACTGCGATATGTTTGCGACCACTGTTTGAAGGCTTGCCGCCGTAGTGCGCCAAAGCCTGTTCAAGGGTTTCGCCTGCCATGATGCGGGCTGCAACCTTGGCAATCGGCGTGCCAATGGTCTTGGCAACAAAGGGTACAGTACGCGAAGCGCGTGGGTTAACTTCGAGCACATATATTGTGCCATCCTTGATGGCATACTGCACGTTCATCAGTCCAACCACGTTGAGTGATTTGGCGAGAGCTGCAGTTTCCTTCTCAAGATCAGCCACGGTTTCCGCCGAGAGCGAGTGAACAGGCAGTGAGCAGGCGCTGTCTCCGGAATGGATGCCAGCTTCTTCGATGTGCTCCATGATGCCGGAAATCCAAGTGTCCTTGCCATCGCAAAGGCAGTCGACGTCAACCTCAATGGCTTCAGTCAGGTAGCGATCAAACAACAGCGGATTTTTGCCAAGCAGTGTATTGATCTGACCGGTCTTGTCGTTTGGATATTTCTGTTTGATATCTTCCGGTACAAGCTCAGGGACAGTGTCCAGCAGGTAGTTCTGCAAGCCGCGCTCGCCGTGGATAATCTGCATGGCGCGACCGCCAAGAACATAAGAAGGGCGCACGACGAGCGGGAAGCCCAACTCTCCGGCAATGGTGCGCGCCTGCTCGACAGAATAGGCAATGCCGTTCTTAGGCTGTGTCAGATCCAGTTTAATCAGCAGTTTCTGGAAGCGATCACGATCTTCAGCAAGGTCGATCGCATCGGGCGAGGTTCCGAGGATGGGAATGCCAGCCTTTTCAAGAGCATCAGCAAGTTTCAGTGGCGTTTGGCCGCCGAATTGCACGATCACGCCATGCAGCGTTCCCGCTGTCTGCTCGGCGCGCAGGATTTCAAGCACGTCTTCTGCCGTGAGTGGTTCGAAGTACAGGCGATCCGACGTGTCATAATCGGTCGAGACAGTCTCAGGATTGCAGTTGATCATGATGGCTTCATAGCCAGCATCGCGCAAAGCGAAGGCAGCATGGCAGCAGCAATAATCGAACTCGATGCCTTGGCCGATACGGTTTGGTCCGCCGCCGAGAATGACAACCTTTTTGCGATCGGAAATCTGGGCTTCGGAAACCAGCGCACCAGCAAATGGGACTTCGTATGTCGAATACATGTAAGCCGTGGGTGACGCGAATTCAGCAGCGCATGTATCAATGCGCTTGAACACTGGATGCACATCGAGCTTGTTGCGTAGTTTGGTCACTTCACCTGGTTCGATTTTTGCCAGACTGGCGAGACGTGCGTCAGAAAAGCCCATGCCCTTGAGCAAGCGCAGGTTTTGCGCGTCTTGTGGCAACCCGTGTTCGCGCACGCGCTCCTCTGTGGCAATGATCTCAGCCATCTGTTCAAGGAACCAAGGGTCGATCTTGCAGCCCTCGTGCACTTCTTCGACAGTCAAACCGAGACGCAATGCCTGACCGACCATACGCAAGCGGTCAGGCGTAGGCGTACCGATAGCAGCACGAATGGCATTGTTGTCATTACCTTCGCCAATACCGGGAATGGTGATTTCATCAAGCCCGGTAAGGCCGGTCTCCAGCCCGCGCAGTGCTTTCTGCAGCGACTCTTTGAATGTCCGGCCAATAGCCATCACTTCACCGACCGACTTCATGGCGGTGGTCAATGTAGGCTCTGCACCCGGGAATTTCTCGAAGGCAAAGCGTGGGATTTTGGTGACGACATAATCGATGGACGGTTCGAACGAAGCGGGTGTAGCGCCGCCTGTGATGTCGTTGTCGAGTTCGTCCAGTGTGTAACCAACGGCGAGCTTGGCTGCGATTTTGGCAATCGGGAAGCCCGTTGCTTTTGATGCAAGCGCAGAAGAACGTGATACACGCGGGTTCATTTCGATGACGATCAGACGACCGTTTTCCGGATTAACGGCGAACTGCACGTTAGAGCCGCCGGTTTCAACGCCGATCTCGCGCAGCACTGCAATCGATGCGTTGCGCATGATCTGGTATTCTTTATCCGTCAGCGTCAAAGCAGGCGCGACAGTGATGGAATCGCCGGTATGCACGCCCATCGGATCAATGTTTTCGATGGAACAGATGATGATGCAATTGTCCGCCTTGTCGCGAACGACTTCCATCTCATATTCCTTCCAGCCAAGAACGGATTCTTCGATCAGGACTTCGGTGGTTGGCGATGCATCGAGACCACTGCCAATGATCTCGTAAAACTCTGTACGGTTATAAGCGATGCCGCCGCCCGTGCCGCCCATGGTGAAGGAGGGGCGGATAATGGCTGGCAGGCCAACATGATCCAGTGCAGCGCCAGCCATGCCAAGTGCATGGGAAACATAGCGCTGCTTGCGATCACCTTCGCCGAGTTGCCATTCGGTTTCCAGCTTGTCCAATGCGGCGTCGAGTTCTGGACCGGTGTAGTTTGCGTTGACGGAATCACGCTGTTCCTGATGCAGTTTACGGTCGAGGTCTTTGACTTCCGTAGCATTGGCCAGCATTGATTTAGGCGTTTCAAGGCCAATTTTGGCCATGGCTTCGCGAAACAATGCGCGATCTTCCGCCTTGTCGATGGCTTCGGCATTCGCACCGATCATCTCAACATTGTAACGATCAAGCACACCCATGCGGCGCAGTGACAAAGCAGTGTTGAGCGCAGTCTGGCCGCCCATGGTTGGCAGCAGAGCGTCAGGGCGTTCCTTGGCGATGATCTTGGCAACGACTTCTGGTGTGATGGGTTCGATATAGGTGGCGTCAGCCAGTTCCGGGTCCGTCATGATCGTTGCCGGATTGGAGTTGACGAGAATGACGCGGTAGCCTTCCTCTTTCAATGCTTTACAGGCTTGTGTGCCGGAATAGTCGAACTCGCATGCCTGACCGATAATGATCGGGCCAGCGCCGATAATCAGAATAGATTTGATGTCGGTGCGTTTTGGCATGTTCGGTTCCCTATTAGCGGTCTGCACAAAAAACCGCACGGTTTTACCGTACGGGCAGCTACTTGAAATTCAAATGCGAGGCTAAGGCTGCCTTATAGGCAAAGGAAACGCTTTGCGTAACCCCAAAAAAGTGCCGTTTGTGCTTTTTAAGACGGTTTTAACGCTGTGTTTGCCCCTCCAAGGACGCTGTTAATAATCCATCGCAAAAGTTGATGTGTGTCAGGGCACGGCAGCAAGTTGAAAAATAACATCGCGCATGAAACAAATGCTGCATAATAGTGTTGTGCATACAGCGTATCAGCCGGTTTGGATCGGCAAGCGATCGGGAGACGGAACATGCGTTGGCAGGGGCGTAGACAGAGCGACAATGTTGAGGATCAACGCGGCGAAGGCGGCGGCGGTGGTTTTCCGGGTGGTGGCGGGTTTCGTTTACCCGGCGGCTCCGGCCTTCGGACGGCGCGTGGTGGCGGATTTTCCGGCATTATCATTCTCGCGGCAATCTTTCTGTTTTTGAAGTTCTGCACAAATATCGATCCGATGCAGATATTGGTGGATTCAGGCGGCGGGCAATTGGTGCCGGGCCAGACCCAGAGCGATAACACTGTCAAAAACAATGATGAGACGACGCAGTTCGCCAAGACGGTTCTTGCTGAAACGGAAGACGTCTGGAGCGGTATTTTCAAAGCCGAAGGACAGACATATCCCGCGCCGACAATGGTGTTGTTCAGTGATCAGGTCCGCTCTGCATGCGGTTTTGCCAGCGCTGCTTCAGGACCATTTTACTGCCCTGGCGACAGGAAGCTCTATATCGATCTGAGCTTTTATGATGAGCTGGACCAGAAATTCGGGGCGTCGGGTGATTTCGCGCAAGCTTATGTGCTTGCGCATGAGGTTGGCCACCATGTTCAGAACTTGATCGGTGTATTGCCTAAGTTTAACCAGATGCGCCAGAACATGAGCGAAGCGGATGCCAATGCGATGTCTGTCCGCGTTGAGCTGCAGGCGGATTGCTTCGCCGGTATCTGGGGGCATTTCACCGAGCAGAAAGGCATTCTTGACGTTGGTGATCTGGACGAAGCATTGAATGCTGCCCAGCAGATCGGTGACGACACGATGCAGCGCAAAACCCAAGGGTATGTTGTACCCGAGAGTTTCAATCACGGGACATCTGCTCAGCGCAGCAAATGGTTCAAGCGTGGTTTCGACAGCGGCAAGCTGGACAACTGCGATACATTCAGCGGTAGCATTTAACGTGAGAGGGACGCGTTAAACCGCGTCCCGCCTGCTCTCGACCTTATGGCCAAGCGCGTAATTTACAGCTGCGCGCGAGTGTATGGCTGTCGAGTCATAGACAGGCAATGCCAGATTATCGTCTGTAAGCGAGAGGCAAATCTCCGTGCAGCCCAGAATAACGCTGTCAGCACCGGCTTCTTTGCCGCGCACGACGATCTTCTCCAAGGCATGGCGTGAGTCATCAGTAACGATGCCACAGCAAAGTTCGTCGAAAATGACCGAGTGGACTTTGGCTCGGTCGATTTCGTTAGGTACTGCCAGCTCTATCTGAAACTGATCGCGCAGATAGTCTGCGTAAAACCCATGCTCCATTGTATAGCGCGTTGCCAGAAGGAGCGGGCGCTTCTTGCCGGCATCAGACAGGACGCGGCCAGTCTCGTGCCTGATATCGATAAGCGGGATACTGACGGCAGCGGCGACCTCGTCTGCAACGAGATGCATGGTGTTGGTGCAGATCAAAACACAATCGGCTCCAGCCGCTTCAAGGCGGCGAGCGGCGTCTGACAGAAGTGCAGCGGCATCGTTCCAGCGATTGCTTTTCTGCAGTGCAACGACTTCGGAAAAATCCAGGGATTGAAGAGCGATTTTAGCGGATGAAAGGCCACCAAGCTGGGTGCGGACTTCCTCGTTAATCTGGCGATAATAGATCGCAGTGCTCTCCCAGCTCATTCCGCCGATCAATCCGATAGTGCGCATTTCGTGTCCCTCGTTTCGTTGGCTGGATAATAACGAATGTGGCGCACAATGTGTTCGCATAGTTTGCAGAATTTGATTGTGGTTGCGCAAAAATAGAGCGTATACTTTATGTTAAAAGCTGAAAATTTGTTTGGACTTCTATATGATAGACGATCGTGACCGAAAGATTCTCGATATGTTGCAAGAAAACGCTTCCCTAAGCGTTTCCGATCTTGCTGATCGCGTCAGCCTTTCCATCTCGGCATGCTCACGGCGTATCCAGCGTCTGGAGGAGGATGGCTATATCAAGCGGCGTGTAGCTTTGCTGGATCGGCCACTTGCAGGATTGCCCACTACAATGTTTGTCATTGTTCGTACGGCCCGTCATTCCGCAGAATGGCTTGAGCAATTTCGTACCGCAATCAACGACATTCCTGAAATCGTCGAAGTGCACCGCATGACAGGCACCATCGACTATATATTGAAGCTCGTTTTACCGCGTGTCGAAGCCTATGATGAAATCTACAAAACGCTGGTCGAGAAGGTCGAGTTTTTCGACATCTCCGCATCGGTCTCAATGGAGACGCTAAAGGCAACAACGGCTATTCCTACCCATTACGCCCAATGATCTTGTCAGTATGTGGCAGGAGAAATTCTGTTTTGGTCAATTTTCTTAGCGTCAGGACATACTTTCTGATGGTGTTCTCGTATTGTTTCGCCTGAATTTATCGATTATCACCGATTTCCGCGAAAATAGCGGTCAACTTCTCCTATCGCGAGTGCCCAATGATCGACCCTGTTTCAGCAAAACGCGGGCTCAAGCTCGTTTTCGTCATGTTGCTTCTGGATGTGATCGGCATTGCGATCATCGTGCCGGTTCTGCCGGCTTATCTTGAAGAACTGACTGGAGCCAGTGTCAGCGAAGCTGCTATCGATGGTGGCTGGCTGCTGTTTGTCTATGCCGCGATGCAGTTCATCTTTGCGCCATTGATAGGCAATCTAAGTGATCGCTTTGGCCGTCGCCCGGTACTTTTGGCCTCGGTTCTGACTTTTGCTATCGATAATCTCATCTGTGCATTGGCGACGAGTTTTGGAATGCTGTTCATTGGCCGCGTACTAGCGGGCATTAGCGGCGCCAGTTTTTCGACGGCTTCCGCCTATATTGCCGACGTGAGTACCGATGAAAACCGTGCCAAAAACTTCGGTTTGCTTGGCATTGCATTTGGCGTGGGGTTTGTTCTTGGTCCGATCATCGGCGGGTTGCTCGGAGAGTTCGGGCCACGTGTACCGTTCTACGGCGCAGCCTTGATCGCCTTTCTCAATTTCGTGGTCGCTTATTTCTTCCTTCCAGAAACATTGGAAGTCAAAGACCGACGCACATTCGACCTGAAGCGCGCCAATCCATTTGGGGCTGTTAAACAGATACGCAATTACAAAGGTATTGGCTGGATTGCGCTGGTGTTTTTCATGCTCACGCTCGGACATATGGCCTATCCTTCCGTATGGTCTTACGTCGGAAGCTATCGTTATGGATGGAGCGAAGCTGATATCGGGCTTTCACTCAGCGTGTTTGGCATGGGCGGGGCGCTGGTCATGGGCTTCATCCTGCCTCGCGTGGTCGCGAAAGTGGGGGAATGGCGAACTGCCGTCATCGGGCTTGTTTTTACGATGCTTGGCTTTTTCGGTTATGCCGGGGCGTGGCAAGGATGGATGGTCTATGCCGTGATTATCGGCACTTGTCTTGAAAGTTTGGCTGATCCGGCCATGCGCAGTATTGCTTCAGCCAAAGTTTCATCTTCGGAGCAGGGCGAATTGCAAGGTGCTCTGACAAGCATGTTCAGCATAACAAATATCATCGGACCGCTGATCTTTACGCAGATGTTTGCAGTCTTCACAGCGCCTGGAGCATCGGTCATATTCAGTGGCGCACCTTATCTGCTGGGCGGCATATTTCTTCTGATCGCTTTGCTGGTCTTTGTTTTCCGGGTGGAGAAACCTGCACCCGGCATTGACGGCGCATTAACGCCGGGAGTTTTGGCAGAAGGCTCTGGTGGCTAATTGGTCAGCTGTTTTTCTATGCGCGTCATGGCGCGCTCGAATAAGGCAGAGTCGTTGAGTGCTCGCGCTATAACCAAAGCTCCCTGAACGGCGATAACAGCTTCCTCGGCAAGGGTCATCGCCGCTTCAACATTGTGCCCGAGCCTTTGCAAAGCGCTGCTCAGTGCAGTTATCCAAGAAGCAAAGTAGCCATTGATCTGAGAAGCAAACCGGTCGCGGACATTATCGAGAGCAAAAGCGCCCACGAGACAAATACGGCGGCCGGAATTGAAATAATCCGCTACAGCGCGACAGGTTGACCGAATGGCAGATGCAGGGTCTTCCGCTTCACGCAAAGGCCGGTAAATCTTTTCCTCAAACCAACTGTCGATTTCGGTCAGAACAGCCTGCGCCATCTCGGCTTTGCCGCCGGGAAAGAAGTGGTAAAGACTGCCCTTGCCAAGCCCGGTTTTCTCGGTGATCACTGAAAGACTGGCTCCTTCAAAACCGTGCTCCCGAAAAATTTCCGCAAGAACAGGGATAATGTCAGAACGCTCGGCAATTGTTTTTGCCATACGATTTATAGTCCGAGATCCGATAATCCCGGATGGTCCGTGGGACGTGGCCCAGTTTGATCCCAAAAGAACTTCCGCTCCGTCTCTTTGATTGGGAGATCATTGATGGAAGCAAAGCGTTTCTGCATAAGCCCGTTTTCATCGAACTCCCAGTTTTCATTGCCGTAGGCACGGAACCAGTTGCCCGAATCGTCGTGATACTCATAGGCGAACCGCACGGCGATCCGGTTTTCTGAGAATGCCCAGAGTTCCTTGATGAGGCGGTAATCTAGCTCCCGATTCCATTTTGCCTGCAGAAAAGCGATGATTTCAGCGCGTCCACGCAGAAATGTCGATCTGTTGCGCCAATATGAATCTGGCGTGTAAGCCAGTGCCACGCGTTCGGCATTGCGGCCGTTCCAGCCGTCTTCGGCGGCGCGGACCTTTTGCATTGCGGTCTCCCGCGTAAAAGGCGGAAGAGGTGGGCGTTGTTCGGACATGCGACATCTCCAAATTGTACCTATCGGTAAACTCTGTTCCAAAAGGTACAACTTCCATTTGGCTTGTCAATCAATATCGGCATGTCGTTGTTTTACGTATCGGATTCAGACTAAAACAATGGTGCAGCCATTTACAGGAAATCCATATGCCGTATGAAAACCGTATCCCACTAGGTCATGACAATCTCAGCCTCTCCCGATTGGTTCTCGGGGCATGGCGTCTTCTGAGTGGCCCTGATAGGCCAGATGCGGACAGCGTTGCCAAGCTGATTGAAGGAGCAATCAGTATCGGCCTGACGAGTTTCGACCATGCGGATATCTACGGTAATTATGGTGTGGAAGAGGTTTTCGGCGCTGGATTGAAGCGGTGGCGCGGTAAGCGCGATGCGATCGAGCTGATTACCAAGTGCGACATCATGCTGACAACGGATGCTCGTCCGACAAATCGCGTGAAGCACTACGATACAAGTGCGGCGCACATACGGACCTCCGTGGAACGCTCGCTAAAAAATCTGGGCACCGATTACATCGATGTGCTGCTCATCCATCGTCCTGATCCCTTGATGGATGCAGACGACACCGCCCGAGGACTTGAAGATGCGGTCAAAGCAGGAAAGGTGCGGGCTGTAGGCGTTTCAAACTTCCTGCCCTGGCAGTTTGATCTTCTTGCATCACGACTACCATTTCCGCTGGTTACCAACCAGATTGAACTATCGACCATGCATGTCGCGCCATTAACGGACGGCAGTCTCGATCACGCGCAGCGATTGAAGTACCCGCCTATGATCTGGTCGCCTCTTGGCGGCGGCAGCCTTTTTACAGGTGAGGGTGCTCAGGAATTGCGCGTGCGCAAAGCTTTGAGTGAAGTCGCGGCAGAACTGGGCAATGCAGATATTTCGGCGGTCGCCATTGCTTGGCTGCTACGCCACCCTGCCAAGCTTATCCCCGTTCTTGGAAGCCTGAAAATTGATCGACTGACGACCATGGCGACCGCTCTTGATATAGAGCTTGATCGCCAGCAATGGTTCGCAATCCTGAAGGCCAGTTCAGGACAAGACGTCGCCTAGGCGGCGTGATCGCGTTCGGACAAAAGCTCCATGCCCTTCTTCTGCCGGATCAAATTAAAGAACCGGCGGAAAAGGTAGTGGGAATCCTGAGGACCCGGAGAAGCTTCCGGATGATGCTGGACCGAGAATACCGGGCGGCCAGTAACGCGCAGACCGCAATTGCTGCCATCAAACAGTGAGACGTGTGTTTCTTCGACGCCTTCGGGGAAGGACGCTGCATCAACCGCAAAGCCGTGGTTCATCGAGACAATCTCAACCTTGCCTGTTGTGTCATCCCGTACCGGATGATTTGCGCCGTGATGACCCTGATGCATCTTCTTGGTGTCGCCACCAAGTGCCAATGCAAGCATTTGATGCCCGAGACAAATGCCAAATACCGGAATGTCTGTTTTGATCAACTCCTTGATTGCCGGAACCGCATATTTGCCTGTTGCAGCGGGATCGCCAGGGCCGTTGGACAGGAAAATCCCGTCTGGCTTGTAGGCCAGGACATCTTCTGCAGTTGCAGTAGCGGGAAGAATTGTAATCTTTGCACCAAGGCCCGCAATGAGACGCAGAATGTTGCGTTTGATGCCATAGTCAATGGCGACCACGTGAAATTCCGGTGCAGACTGTTCAGCAAAACCTTCGTTCCATATCCAAGGTTTTTCAGTCCAGACTGAGCTTTGTCCGGATGTAACGTCCTTGGCAAGGTCGAGATTGAGCAGGCCGTGCCATGCAGCAGCACGTGCTTTCAATGCCGGCACATCAAATTTGCCATCCGGATCATGGGCGATAACCGCATTTGGCATGCCCTTTTCACGGATGAGCGCTGTCAGAGCGCGGGTGTCTACACCCGCTAAGGCGATGACGCCGCGTGCCTTCAACCATGCATCCAGATGATCTGCCGAGCGATAGCTCGAAGGAGAAGTAATGTCGGCTTTGAATACTGCACCGACCGCGCCAGCCCTATTTGCCGGGGTCAGGTCTTCAATGTCTTCCTTGTTCGCGCCGACATTGCCAATATGCGGGAAAGTAAATGTGACGATCTGGCCGGCGTATGAGGGATCAGTCAGGATTTCCTCATATCCTGTGAGAGCCGTGTTGAAGCAGACTTCCGCTTCGCAAATACCTGAAGCGCCAAGGCCCTTACCCTCGATCACGGTACCGTCTGCCAATACGAGCAAAGCTGTAGGTTTGATTTCGGACCAACCCGCAGTCTTGGCTTGCGTGCCTGCTTCTATAGATGTGGCGGTCATGCGGTACTCCTGAAATGAGCTTGCGTCGCAGTGAAAAACGAGAGGCATTGAAAAATGCCTTCAAGTATTCCATATGACGTGGCTGAGCGCGATGGTTGATAATCATCCACCGCAGCAACAATAAAAATGTCTGGCTAAGTCCCAGTCCATAAACAAAGCAACGCCTCCGGTCAATTGCAAGACGAGCACTTGGTGGTAATTCATGTCGTGGATGACATGGCGGCCATTATTGATTTCGTTCGAAGCCATGACTAGTGTGCATGCATAACAGGAGAATACGGCCATGCGCGATACAATCGCCGGGGCACTGAATACAGCTATTAAATCTCAGGATAAACGCCGCGTTTCAACGCTGCGCCTGATCATGGCAGCCATAAAAGATCGTGACATCGTTAATCGTGGAATCGGAAAAGATCCGGTCAGCGGCGACGAGATCAGCATGATTCTAGCCAAGATGATCAAGCAGCGCGAAGAATCAGCCAAGATTTATGAAGAAGGCAATCGACTCGAACTGGCAGAGCAGGAACGTGAGGAAATCGAGATCATTCGCGATTTCATGCCGAAACAGTTTTGCGAATCCGACATACGCAGTGCCTGCACACAGGTAATCGGCGAAATCGGGGCCGGTGGGCTGCGCGACATGGGTAAGTGCATGAATGCGTTGAAAGAAAAATATGCCGGGCAGATGGACTTCAGCAAGGCCAGCGGGATTGTAAAAGAAATACTGCAATAACGGTAACGTCTGCTGTCCATGCAGCTGACGGAATAAGTCAGAAGGGCGAAAGACTGAGAGGTCTTTCGCCCTTCTTTATCCCGGCTATCGGATTTTTTGTGGTTTACTGCCCAGCGCTACTGCCAGCAGGACGATAGCGGGCAATGCTGTACAATAGGCAACCAATGGCCAGACTGTGCTGCCATCAAACAGAATCACCGCTCCGGTTCCTGCCAGTCCAGTAATCAGGCTTTGAATGCAGAAGTAAAAAGCCACTGCCGAGCCAGCCATATCAGCGAAGTCGGCAAGCGCACCATTGGCGGTGACTGATCCGGTTAACACGATACCGGCAGCTATGATCCACATCGGTATTACAAGGCTTGCAAAGTATGGGGCTGCTGCAAGCTGGCATATGGCAAGGATTGCAGCGCCTCCCAACATTGTCAGCATACCTCTGATCAGGCATCCCTTTGTGCCCCATTTGGCGACAAACCATTTGGCAGAGCGGCTGGTTATTATCATCGCGACTGCAACAGTGGCAAAGGTCAGGCTGAACTGCAGCTCAGAGTAATTTGCCTTGCCGATAAGTATTCGGGGTGCTGTTGAGAAGAACACAAAAAATGCCCCCATCGCTGCGCTGAAGCCAAATGTATAGGTCCAGAATGCCGTATTGCGAAGAATCGGGATGAAGGATCTCCGTTGAGTGCTGATGTTTGCGGGAAAAGTCTCATGCCAGAGAAACGCAGCCCGGAGTGTCGCCAGTGCGCCCAGTCCACCCAGTGCCACGAAAATAGCTCTCCATCCAAGAACATCCCCAATTAAGGCCCCGGCAATAGGTCCAAGCGCCGGTACAAAAGCGAGCATTGAAGTGAACAGGCCGTAAATGATGGTGCTTTCCGGGCGTTCGCCGTAAACATCGCGCACCGTTGCGAAGGTTGCCACCATTGCTGCGGATGCGCCAATTGCCTGGAGCACCCGGAACAACAGAAAGGGCAATGCTGTTGACGATGTGGCAAGGCAAAACGATGCTGCGACGAAGAGCAAAGCTCCAGCAATCAGCACGGGTCGTCGGCCTATACGATCGGACAGGGGCCCGAAGATGATCTGTCCAAGGCCCAGAAGGATCATGTAAAGGCTAAGTGAAAGTTGAACGATGTTGGGAGTGGTTTCCAAAATATCAGGCATCGATGGTACGACGGGGAGATAGATGTCCATCCCGAGCGAAGCCAGAATGTCGAATGGCGCCATCAGCAAGAGAGTTGCCGGGAGCGAATAAGCCCAGATTTGTTGTTTGATAGGCATGATTATATGTCCGCAAAATGAATTCATTTGGCGGCGTCTGCCCGTGATCAAAACGATAGGATTGGTCCGACAGGTCGCCGCAACAACAATGGAAGTTGCTGCGGCTTATTTGTCCGAGGTTTTCTGTGCACCCATTATGCTGCTCCAAACGGGACCTTGGTGTTGCGTTCCGAGTAGCAGGCCAAAGCTTCGGGTGCAACTATCGGGAGAATGCATGCAACTATTTGCATAGGTATTATGCATTATTGACGGTAGAGAAAAAAGTAGGCTTTGCTATCTTTGGGTTGTTGGGCTCTTTCCTCCCAGATATCCCAACGCCGAATGTACTGCACCTCCTCCCGCGGTACATTTACAATCAGGACCGCTGCACCTCCTCCCGCAGCGGTCCTTTTTTGTTTCAGGTTTTATCAAGCTTGGGTTTGCGAGGTTGAAGGTCCCGTACTTCCTTCCTCAAATGCACGACTTCCCGTTCGCACAACTCATCAATCTTCCGATGCAACAATTCGATCTTCTCGTGAAGAAGCTCGATTTCGAGTTCCGCCTTAATGTTGATCTTGTAATCATTGGCGGCCTCTTTCCGGTCTATATCCTGCTGCCGGTTCTGGCTCATCATGATAAATGGGGCGGCATAGGCAGCCTGAAAAGAAAGCGCCAGATTCAAGAGGATAAAGGGGTAGGGGTCCCACTCGCGCACGTAGGCGGTGACATTCAACAGGATCCAGAAGAACAGTATAGTGGTCTGGATGATGATAAAGCTCCACGATCCCATAGTCGCCGCAACACTATCCGCAATCCTTTGACCGCGTGTGAGTTGGCCGTCCATTTCTGCCAGTTTATGGGTCCTGATCTTGCGACGAACAGCGCGCAGGTGGTGGAGCAGTGTCCTTTCGGTATCGTGAAGGTTCTCCGTTACTTCGTTTGAATCAACCATTAACCGTCCTCATGCTCGAAAATCGCAAGATCATAATGGTGTGAATTCCCGCGCTTGCAAGCAAATGGAACCGAAATGACCCGATGCACGTTTATGGTTAACAAAAATGGAGGCTGATATGAAAGAACATAGCTGGTCTACAATTATCGGAATACTTGCAGGGCTTTCAATTGGCGCAGGTATCGGCGAAACCGTAATGGGCAACATGCTGCTCGGCGTTTTGATCGGCTCGGCCATGGGCGCGTTTATCGGTTCAAACACCCATATTCATCGCAACTATTGATAGGCGTTGATGCAGCTCAGCTGTGCAATGCGCGCAAACGAGTAGTGTTCAACAAACCCTGTTCTTCCAATACCGGGTAAGCCATCGAAGCCAAAAGTGAATTGATCTGCTTCAGATCTCTTATGGTATCCAGATGGATAGAGCTGGTTTCAAGGCTCCGGACAGTGCCTTCGCGTAGTCTACTGAAGTGGCGCTGGCTGCTCTGCTTTTCCAGGTCGCGCAGGTGATCCTTTTCAAGGACCAGCTGATGCGCTGTTTCCCGATCGCGGGATACGAGCACATTAAACGCCATACGGGCGTTGACCAGAACCTTCGCATGGAAGTTGCTGAGTTCCAGCCAGCCTTCGTCTGTAAACTTCAGCTTGCGATCCATTTTTTTCTGAACCAGCGCAAGCATGTTACGGACGATGATGTCGCCTACCTGTTCCAGCTTCACACATGCACCAAGCAATTCCTGCGCACGCGCTACCTCAAAATCAGTAAGTTTTTTCGTCGTCAGCTTAGCGAGATAAAGTTTGATTGCTGCATGCTTGCGATCAACCTTATCATCAAGCATTGACAATTGGTTGATGCGATCCTGCTCAGGGTTCTCATACAGCCCGATGACGCCGCGAAGCATGATTTCGACAGTTTCGCAAACCCGCACAGTTTCGCGAGTCGCATTGGCCAATGCGAGGCTTGGCGTATCCAGAACGCTTTCATCCAGTGCGCTGAGTTCCGCTTGAGCCAATGATGGAGCCTGTTCGATTGGCACATTGAGAGCAACAACTGCTTTCGTAACGCGCAGAACAAGTGCTGAAAGCGGGACGCCTGCCAGAAGAATGATAACATTGAACAGAATATGGCCGTTGATGACCTGATCCGCAGGTGTCGAACCAAGGAAGGCAACGGATGGTTTGAATGTCATGAAAAGGATCAGGATTACAATCGAGCCTGCTCCACGCATCAAAAGATTGCCCATAGGTACAATGCGCGCTTGCGGAGCAGCTGATCGGGTCAGCATTGGGGCGATGAAGGACGAACCAAGGTTGACACCGAAGATCATGACGATCCCGAGTTCTGGCTGGATAAGGCCGCGTGAGGCAAACGTTACCAGCAGAAGCACGGCCGCAATACTCGAATGGAACAGCCATGTCATGATCGCTGCAAGCAGGAATGCAGTTACAGGGTCAGTGTTCAGATAACCAACAATAACAGGGAGCAGGTCACTGTTACGCAGAGGCTCAGTCGCTTGACCAGTCATTTCAAGCGACAGCACGAGGAGGCCGATACCGACCAGAATGCGTCCGATCTGCCGCCAGTTGCTGCGTTCCGTGGACATGAAAATTACAGTGCCGGCCACAAGGCAAAGGGGCACGAGCAGGGTGAGGTCAAAGCTGAGTATCTTGACAACAAGAGCCGATCCGACTTCGGCCCCGCGCACTGCCATCAAGCCGGCAATGCCGCTGACAATGCCTGAACCGACGAATGATCCGACAAGCAGACTGACTGCCGTAGAGCTTTGCAATGCAATCGACAGCATCAGGCCCCAAAGAACAGCCAGAACCGGATTATGCAGGACGCCGCGAAGGCTCTGACGCATGCGCTCTCCATAGGCGCGCTCAACGCCTGTTCGAACCATACGTGTTGCCCAAAGCAGGAGCGCTACTGCGCCTGCCAAATGCAACAAAATTGCGGAACCGTTCACTTGCTAAAATCCTGACGTGTTGGAAGAACCGGAATAGCAACCATGCTTAGTTTGATTGCAATTTATTAATATAAGATATCATTCAAAAAGCGAAAAAAATATGTTCCGGCTAAGAATAAATGTGTCGTTTTCAGCATAAATCTGTTGGTTGTGGATAATTCGGATGTGATATTTCGATAATTTGCCGGCTTCGTAAAAATTGCAGCGCTTCCTGCTTTGGTCATGCTGTATGAGTCGGGGATGACGCGCTTGAAGGCCTTTCATAGCAATCTTATTTAAGGCACAATGATAATGGACTTGAGGCCGGTGCTCGCCACTGTCCTCACTATGCAGCAGCGCTTGGTTTAGAACGAATAGTCATATGCGATTTCCGCCATCTTTTCTCGACGAGATCAGGGAGCGTGTGCCGATCTCCAGCGTGATCGGGACGCGCGTTTCGTTTGATCGGAAGAAGACAAATGCACAGAAAGGCGATTTCTGGGCCTGCTGTCCATTTCATGGCGAGAAGTCACCCAGTTTTCATTGCGAAGATCGCAAAGGGCGATATCACTGTTTCGGCTGCGGCGTCACGGGAGATCATTTCCGCTTTCTCACCGAGCTTGAGGGTTTGAGTTTTCCTGAAGCAGTTCAACGCGTAGCAGACATGGCAGGCGTTCCGATGCCCGCACGCGATGCGGAGATGGAAATCCGCGAGGCGAAACGTGCGACGCTTTATGATGTCATGGAAATGGCAACGAAGTTTTTTGAAGACCAGCTGCAGGCGGCAGGTGGTGCGAAAGCACGTGCCTATTTGCGCGACCGTGGCCTGAGTGCTGCAACGCAGCACTCCTACCGTCTTGGTTATGCTCCAGAAAGCCGCAATGCCCTTAAAGAACATCTCGCCAGCAAAGGCGCGACGAAAGACCAGATCGAGGCTTGCGGACTGGTGGTCTATGGGGACGATAAGCCTGTTTCTTTTGACCGGTTCCGTGATCGTATCATGTTCCCTATCGAGGATTTGCGTGGGCGCATCATCGCGTTTGGCGGGCGGGCGCTAGCTCCCAATGCCATTGCAAAATACATGAACTCCAACGAGACCGAGCTTTTCCACAAAGGCAAAATTCTCTTTAATGCACTACGTGCCCGCAAAGCGGCGCAACCACAGGCTGGCCAGCCAGCCAAAGCCGTGATTGCGGTTGAAGGCTATATGGATGTGATAGCTTTGGCACAGGCGGGATTTGCCCAGGCGGTTGCGCCGCTGGGAACAGCATTGACAGAAGATCAGCTTGACCTTCTTTGGCGAATGTCACCGGAGCCAGTGCTTTGTTTCGATGGAGACAGTGCTGGCATCAAGGCGGCTTACCGGGCTATCGACTTGGCTTTACCGGCGCTGAAACCCGGTTATTCACTACGGTTTGCTGTATTGCCGGAAGGCAAGGATCCCGATGATCTCGTCAAGTCCTCAGGCTCACAGGCATTTCAGGATGTGCTCAATGATGCACGTCCCTTGGCCGATATGTTGTGGACCCGCGAAACGTCGAGCGGCGTTTTCGATACGCCCGAGCGCCGGGCCGAACTCGAAGCGCGTCTTAAACAGATGACCGCGCTCATCGCGGATGAAAATGTTCGGCGACATTACGGGCAGGACGTACGCGAACGCATCCAGCAGTTTTTTGGCTCTGGCCAGCGCGGTAATGATCGTCGGAATAATGGTGAGCACGGCAATAACCCCAACGGTTACGGTCAAAACGGATATGGCCAACGCGGAAAAGGCGCCGCTAGCGGCCGTTTTGCCGTGTCGGACAGTTTGGCCCGTTCGGTTCTTGTGAAGACGAC
Organism: Phyllobacterium sp. YR531; assembly: GCF_000282595.1. GTDB lineage: Bacteria > Pseudomonadota > Alphaproteobacteria > Rhizobiales > Rhizobiaceae > Phyllobacterium. The sequence continues at coordinate 458,472 of NZ_AKIZ01000016.1, read as the reverse complement.
ATCGGCTGCGCCGCCATTGCGGGAAACGGCGATTCTGATGACTTTGTTCAATCATCCGCGTTTGATCGAGGAGGATTTTGAAACTGTCGTGCGGCTCGAATTCAGTCATCCGGATTTGAAGCGGTTTCACGCTGCCATGTTAAACGCGATGGCTGAACACCACGTTGCCAATGGCGCTGAAATGCGCAAGGCAATGGTCGATACCAATCATGGCGCTCTGATCGAAGCCCTTGAAGCGTTGACGCGCCGCGCAAGGATGTGGACTGCCACCGCACAGGCTGCTGAAGAGGATGCTTTGGAAGCTTTGAGGCAGGCGGTTCACTTGCATCAGCGCGCAAGCACACTACATAAGGAGCTGAAGGTCGCCGAAACTGCCTTGGCAACCGAAGCGACCGACGAAAATCTTAACAGACTACTCGATATTCAGAACGATATCCGCAATGCGCAAGCAACGGAAGCGCTGATTGAAGGGTTTGGAATCCCCTCTGGACGCTCTGGAAAGGGTTTTTGACCGAATTGATTCGCTTTTTTGACCCGAATCAGTTGAGTCGGGGTTGACGTGGGTCAATAATGACGGAATCAGATTGCGCAGAATTGTAGATATTGCGTTGATGTTTGTGGGTTTAGCAGAAATACCGGCAAATTCGACAGATATGCAGCGTGTTCGCCACCGGAATAACAAGGTTAATCCGCCATTAACAGGATTTCGGCTAGTCGATCATTTAATACCTTGATGATGTAGGGGAACCGGTGCGCTGCCGCACTCGTTGTTCTCATGCATGAAAAAAGCGAACCTCGCTTGGAGACATAAAATATGGCAACGAAGGCAAAGGAAAATGAGGAAGTAGAAGTCGAGCGCGAAGGCGCGCCAGACGGACCGCTTCTCGACCTTTCCGATGACGCTGTCAAGAAGATGATCAAGCTCGCCAAGAAGCGCGGCTATGTAACGATGGATGAACTCAATGCAGTTCTTCCATCCGAAGAGGTCACTTCAGAACAGATCGAAGACACGATGGCGATGCTCAGCGATATGGGCATCAATGTCGTTGAGGATGACGAGCAGGACGCGGACGCCGAAGAGGCTGACAACAGTGCCGACGATGAAAGCGATGCACGTGAGCTCGCGGAATCAACGGGTACTGCGGTTGCTCCGACAGTTACCAAGAAAGAACCTACAGACCGCACGGATGATCCTGTCCGCATGTATCTGCGTGAGATGGGTACTGTCGAACTCTTGTCGCGTGAAGGCGAAATCGCCATCGCCAAGCGTATCGAGGCTGGTCGCGAGACCATGATCTCCGGCCTGTGTGAAAGCCCGCTGACCTTCCAGGCGATCATCATCTGGCGTGAAGCTTTGAATGAATCGCAGATTTTGCTACGCGAAATCATTGATCTTGAAACGACCTATGCCGGTCCGGAAGCCAAGCAAGCGCCTGTTATCGAGCGTGTCGAGGAAGAAAAGCCGGCATCAGGCAACGACCGCTCGCGCAGTCGCCGTGACGATGACGACATCACAAATGTCGGTGGTGATACCCAGATCGAAGAAGACGATGATGAGGATGATGAGGCCAATCTGTCGCTCGCAGCGATGGAAGCCGAGTTGCGTCCACAGGTCATGGAAACCCTCGACGTTATTGCTGACACCTACAAGAAGCTGCGCAAGCTTCAGGATCAGCAGGTTGAGGCCCGCCTTGCTGCCTCGGGCTCGCTGTCGCCAAGCCAGGAGCGCCGCTACAAGGAACTCAAGGATCAGTTGATCAAGGCTGTGAAGTCGTTGTCGCTGAACCAGAACCGTATTGAAGCACTGGTTGCCCAGCTTTACGATATCAACAAGCGTCTCGTGCAGAACGAGGGACGCCTGCTACGTCTGGCAGAGTCCTATGGCGTACGCCGTGAAGATTTCCTGAAAGAATATCAGGGCAACGAGCTTGATCCGAACTGGTTGAAAGCTGTTTCCAACCTGACAACGCGCGGCTGGAAAGAGTTTACCAAGAACGAAAAAGAGACGATCAAGAATCTGCGTACAGAAATTCAGAACATGGCGCAGGAAACTGCGATCTCCATTTCGGAATTCCGCCGGATCGTCAATCAGGTGCAGAAGGGCGAACGCGAAGCGGCGCTTGCCAAGAAGGAAATGGTCGAGGCAAATCTGCGTCTCGTTATTTCCATTGCCAAGAAGTACACCAACCGTGGGTTGCAGTTCCTTGATCTCATTCAGGAAGGCAATATTGGCTTGATGAAAGCGGTCGATAAGTTTGAATATCGCCGTGGTTACAAGTTCTCGACCTACGCAACATGGTGGATTCGTCAGGCAATCACGCGCTCTATTGCCGATCAGGCTCGCACGATCCGCATTCCGGTGCACATGATCGAAACGATCAACAAGATCGTCCGTACATCGCGCCAGATGCTGCATGAAATCGGCCGTGAACCGACACCGGAAGAATTGGCTGAGAAATTGGCGATGCCTCTGGAGAAGGTCCGCAAGGTCCTGAAGATTGCCAAGGAGCCAATCTCGCTCGAAACACCGGTTGGTGACGAGGAAGATTCTCATCTAGGTGATTTCATCGAAGACAAGAATGCGCTTCTGCCTATTGATGCTGCGATTCAGGCGAACCTGCGCGATACGACGACACGGGTACTGGCATCACTGACACCACGTGAAGAGCGTGTACTGCGTATGCGCTTCGGTATTGGTATGAACACTGATCATACACTTGAAGAAGTTGGTCAGCAGTTCTCGGTTACCCGCGAGCGTATTCGCCAGATTGAAGCCAAAGCACTTCGCAAGCTCAAGCATCCGAGCCGCTCGCGCAAACTGCGCAGCTTCCTCGACAGCTAAGCAAATACTTTGCTGAAAATAAAAACGGGACGGATGAAAATCCGTCCCGTTTTTTTGCTGGTTACTCCATTTGGGGAGTAGGAGGCGCTGGCTGAGTATTCCTAGTCAGCCTCATAAAAACCCTGCATTTGCCAGGTCTTTTATTCAGAGCGATGGCTCATTTGATTTCTTGTCGCCCTTATCCTTGGCCATAAGCTTGTCGATATATGCGAGAAACAAGGCTGAGAACACGAAGGCAAGGTGGATGATTGTGAACCACATCAGCTGTTCGTTGCTGTACTGAGTCAGGTTCAAGAATATCTGCAACAGATGGATCGAAGAAATAGCGACGATAGTTGACGCAACTTTGATCTTGAGTGAGCCGGCATCAATCGTGCCCAGCCAATGCACCTCATCCGCCTGATCAAACCGCGATACGAAGTTTTCATAGCCAGAAATAATGACCATCACCACGAGGCTTGCAACAAGCGCAGCATCTATAAGGCTCAGCATTTTCAAGATGGTGTCGGTTTCGTTAAGGATCATGACCTTTGAGACGAAATCGACAAGCTTACCGGCGAATGAAAACGCATAGATCGCCAGCGCAATGGCCAACCCCAGATAAAAGACGACCAAAAGCCAGCGTGAAGCAAGGATGATGTTTTCGATAAAGATTTCTATGCGTTTCATTTACTCGGTCCGGTGTAAGGATAGTTTCAAGCAACAAATAGCGACCATACGCGCGAACTCAAGCGATAATCGCAAAAAACCCGGACCAAGGCCCGGGTTTTCGTCGTACTGAGGGTGATTATTTATTGCTTGCCAATGGGGCAACAAGCGGCGTGATCCTGCGGATCGCGACACGACGGTTCTGCTGCTCAGGGCCGTCTGATTTGATTTTCAGATAGCTCTCGCCATAGCCCTGCGTTGCCATGTTTTCAGGCGGGATGTCGAAGACATTTGTCAAAGCCTGCGCGACTGACTCTGCACGCTTGTCCGAGAGGACAAGATTGGCCTGATCCGAGCCCACAGCGTCCGTATGTCCTTCGATAAGGAAGGTTTCAGCGGGGTTCTTTTTCAACGTCTGAGCCATAGCCTTGGCAACACTTTCGATCCGCGCGATCTGATCCTCACCAATTTCGGCCGAACCAAAGGGGAAGGTGATGGTATCCAGATCGACACGGCGTACCTTGTCGCGAATGCGGGCAGAACGCTTTACTTCGTCGACGGAATAGAGACGTTCTACACGCTCAACCGGCGGCCTTGCGAAGAATTCGTACACATCCTCCTCAGGTGCTTCCTCAGCATCCATAATATATTCCCGTACGGGAATGGTCAGACGTAGTGGTGGAAGATCATCACCAGGATCGCGCCATTCAACCCGCTCTTCACGATCATAATCAGGCGCATAGCTCAGCACGACCTCACGCCCATCGGGCATTACGCGCGAACGTTGGATTACATCGCCATAACGATTGCGGACCGTGATGATCTGGACGCCGTTGTCGCGCACTATGGTCTCACGTGTGCGGCTGCGTGGCAGATCCTCGTAATATACATCCTGTGCATCGCGAGACATGCGAGGGCGATCAGAGCTTTCAACGAAAATATTGTTGTTCACTTCGACAATCGTGCGGTTATCGAACTGCTTGATGACCTGCACGTCATCTGGCCGCTCATCGCGCCTGCGTTCCTTGGTGCGTGTGCCTTTTTCCGTACGTACTGGTTCAATCTTGATCGGTGCCAGTTCCTGCTGCACCTCTGCATCAGATTCTGGCGGCGCAACAGGAGGCGTCGCTGGCTGCTCAACCGGCGGCTTACCAGTCACCTGATCCCGTTTGCCGCCACGACCCTTGCCTTCGCGGCCGCCCTTCACCGACTTGTCACTGTCAAGCACGGGTGCAGCGTTTTCCGGTAGCGGTGACGCTTCCCGAGGGTCAGGCTTGGCGGTTTCTCCTGCCGGAACCTCTGCCGTGCCCTCAGCAGGCCTTGTTTCCTGATCAGGTGCTGCAGGCTTTGCCTCTTCTGCAGGAGTTGCAGGAGCTTCACCAGTTGGCTTTGGTGTCACCGCCGGCTTTGGCGCTTGTTCACCTGCTTGAGGCGCAGCTTCTTCGGTAGAAGTTTCCTTGGCAGCTTCATCAGCTGCTTTCTTTGCATCTTCGGCCGCCTGTTCAGACTGTTTATCTGCAGCTTTCTGGGCGCGATCAGTCTTCTTGCGAGCTTCTTCTTCCGCTGATTTTTGAGCTTCTGCGGCTTTGTCAGCCTCTTCCTGAGCGGCCTTTTTAGCGTTTTCCGCTTCCTTGGCCGTTTCCTCTTCAGTTGCTTTTGCTGCTTCGGCCTCTGCTGCGGCTTTCTTTCGTGCCTCTTCAGCTACAGCCTTCTGCTCCTCAGCTGCTTTATCAGCCTCGGCTTGGGCGTCTCGCTTAGCCTGCTCTGCGTCCTCGGCGGCTTGCTTCTGTGCAGCCTCGGCAGCCGCTGCGTCATCAGCGGCTTTTTGTTTGGCCTCAGCTTCTACAGCCTTTTGTTCTTCAGCAGCTTTGTCGGATTCCGCTTGAGCGTCGCGTTGAGCTTGCTCCGCTTTTGCAGCAGCTTCTGCCTCAGCATCGCGAGCGCCTTGATCAGCTTGTTCTTTGGCCTGCTCGGCCGCCTGCTTTTGGGACTCGGCAGCAGCGTCCGACTCTTCCGCCGCCTGCTGTTTGGCGTCATCTACCTGTTCTTCAACCGGTTTCTTGACAGGTTCTTCTACTGCTTCCGCTTCCGGCTCCTGGTTTTCAGCCTGGGCGAGCAGCATTTGCGGCACATTGGTATTCGATGAAATATATGGCCGGTTCAAAGCTGGTTGCTCTGCCATCGCATGGGGCGAAGAAAATAGAATTGCCGTTGAGGCGAAAAAAAGTGCTGTCCGTTTCATGTCCATCCCTGTCTCGCATTTCGAAAGTCTGAAATACGTAAAATGTTTGTGACCGGAACCTGTTCCCATTTTGTGGCAACCTGTTGTCCGACGGTCGTCATAGGAGGCGGTCAGCGCGACCGAATCCGATAATGCAGGATTGCAGGCCCGGCCTGTATCTGATGTGAAGGGCCTGTTCATCCTGCGTTCATGGGTGAGACATCAAGGCAATGGACGGGATGTTGCCGGCGTTGTATTTGAGCGCATGCCTAGCGAACCATTCTGGAAAACCAAAACACTTGATGAGCTTAACCGCTCTGAATGGGAAAGCCTGTGCGATGGTTGTGGCCGCTGTTGCCTGCACAAGCTTGAAGACGAAGATACGGAAGAAATCTATTTTACAACTGTAGCATGCACATTGCTTGATGCTGGAACGTGCCAATGTTCAGATTACGTTGGCAGGAAAAAGAAAGTTCCAGATTGTGTCTTCCTCACACCGGAAATCGTTAGAACTGTTGATTGGCTTCCCGAAACCTGTGGTTATCGGCTGATAGATGAAGGACAGGATCTTTATTGGTGGCACCCGCTGGTTTCAGGCTCCGGCGATACCGTTCATGAAGCTGGAATCTCGGTGCGTGGGCAAGTGACAGCCTTTGACCATGACTTGAAATCCGATGAGGATTATTTCGAGCACATGATCAAGGTGCCGATCAGTTAGGGGACACCGACAACAAAAAGGGCGCCCTTAAGGCGCCCTCAATGTCAAAGAATGGTGGCTCTTAGTTTTTCAGTTCGAATGTTACATTCACTGACACGTTATAGGTATTCTCGCCAGCCGCTACTGGTACGGAGTCAGCGGCCATTGCCATCATCTTGCCTTGCGCCATTGGCATCGGGCGAGGATTATACGACTGCTCACTAATCTCAACGACTTTGCCGAGTTCAACACCGGCGGCTGCGCTTAACGTCTTGGCCTTTGAAACAGCACTTGCCACAGCCTTCTTGCGGGCTTCTTCGAGAATCGCGTCCGGCTTGTCATTGGTAAATGTCAGATTGCCACCCTGATTGACGCCAAGTGATACTGACTGATCGAGGATTTCACCAACCTTTTTCAAATCACGCACACGGACGGAGAGCGAGTTGGACACGGCATATCCCACGATCTTCGGTGCTTCGGGCGGCTGCTTGCCATTATTGTTTTCTGGGTAGACGTAACGCGGTTCAATGTTGAATCCCGATGTCTGAAGATCGCGATCGGCAATACCGGCCTTCTTCATTCCATCGAGGACTTTTGCCATTGATGCATTGTTTGCTGTCAATGCTTCCCGTGCCGTTGGCTTTTCTTCCATTACAACGAGCGAAAGAATTGCTGTGTCGGGTGCTACGGCAGCTTCACCTTCGCCTGTGACAATAATGCGCGGGCGCGGAGTTTCATCCGCAAACGCTGCAAAAGGAACGGCCATCATCGCAGTTGTGGCGAAAGCAAGGGTCAGGAATTTTGATGTCATGGATATCTCCCCAAATGACGTGAAGCTGCTGACTCGCAGGTCATTATGGGTGGATTAGGGCAAAAAGCAAAAAAACTGATCGCACGCAAAATATGCATCCAAAAGCGTTCTTTGACGTTCCTTCTATATAAAGGAGTGCATTATGACCGACGAAAAAGCCAAAAGCAGCACGGCCCAGAACGAAAATCAGGAAAAGCCGCTGAGAACTCCCATTGAAACTCAAGATTGGGATGAGGTGGGTAGCTCTGAAGTGCAGGCGGATGACGAACTGGTGATCTCGGGTGGACGCCAAGTGGAATCCGAAGACGCAGGCGATTTATCTGAAGATGACGATGACAATCCATATCAGGAAAGCGACGAAGCCTTGCCGGACGATAAGGAGGAGGCTGAGATTGCACTGGATCCGGAGCGTGAGGGGCGCCGCTTCGGCGATTGAACCACATATTCATTCCTACCAAAAAACGCCTACGAAAAGTGGGCGTTTTTTCTTTGTAAGCAACTCGACATTATGCACATAGGTATTGACTAAGATACAAATGTTCATTACTCGATAGAGTAGTTGCAATGCTGTTTTTCAATGCGTTGGCAGCGTAGTTGGACAATCAGTCAAGGAGCGCCGAGATGGCTTCCGCCAGAACGTCAAATGCGAAACTCAAGGATGACGGCAGCAATCTTCCGTTTGCATTTCGGCATTATTCGTCCGAGCAATTGAAAGAAGCTTTGCGCAAAATGTATCTGATCCGCCGTTTCGAAGAGGGCGCTGAAGAATCATACACGCGCGGGCTTATTCACGGCACGATGCACCTTTCTATAGGCCAAGAAGCCAGTGCTGTCGGCATATCCATGCCGCTTGCCGAAGATGACATGATTACTTCTACCCATCGCGGTCATGGCCATTGCATCGCCAAAGGCGCTGATGTTTCGAGGATGTTTGCCGAGTTCTTCGGCAAAGAGACGGGCTACTGCAAGGGCCGCGGCGGCTCAATGCATATAGCCGATGTTTCTAAAGGAAATCTTGGCGCTAATGGCATTGTAGGCGGCGGCATTCCAATTGCCGTTGGTGCAGCGCTGTCTGCCAAAAAGCAGAAGAACGGCAAGGTTGTCATTTCCTATTTTGGTGATGGCGCAAACAATGAAGGTGCCTTTCACGAAGCGCTCAACATGGCGGCTGTATGGAAGCTTCCTGTTGTCTTCGTTTGCGAGAATAATGGGTATGGCATGTCTACTTCGACAGCGCGTTCGACTGCTGTTGCCAATGTAGCCGACCGCGCGCCAGCTTATAATATGCCCGGCGTGATTGTTGACGGAAATAACCTGTCTGATGTGGCGGAAGCTTCGCACGACGCCGTAGAGCGGGCTCGGCGCGGTGAGGGGCCCACACTTATCGAGTGCAAAACGTACCGTCATCGCGGGCACTCCAAAAGCGATCGCAATCGCTATCGCACCAAAGAGGAAATTGAGGATTGGATCAGCAACCGTGATCCGATTCATTTCTTTGAGGACCAGTTGAAAGAATTTGGATTTCTTGATGATCAGCAAATTACCGTTCTTCGCGAAGGCGTGGAAAAGGAAATCGCCGAAGCGATTGAGTTTGCCAAGGACAGCCCATCACCGGATCTGAATAATCTGACGCGTGACGTATATACGGACTGATTTGATGAATGAGATAATACGCGAACTGAGCTACTCGCAAGCTATCCAGGAAGCAATGGCCATCGCAATGGAGGCTGATGACCGGGTGTTTCTCATGGGTGAGGATATCGGCGTTTACGGCGGTGCCTTTCAGGTTACAGGTGATTTGGTTCAGCGTTTTGGCGAAGATCGCGTCATGGACACCCCAATCTCCGAACTCGGTGGTGCAGGTGTTGCAGTGGGTGCGGCGCTGACAGGTATGCGTCCGATATTCGAGTTTCAGTTTTCAGATTTTGCGGCTTTGGCGATGGAGCAGATCGTCAATCAGGCGGCAAAAATGCGCTACATGCTTGGCGGTGCCGTTTCTGTTCCATTGGTCATGCGATTTCCGGCAGGCTCGGGCACTGGTGCAGCAGCTCAGCATAGCCAGAGTCTGGAAGCATGGTTCGGGCATGTTCCGGGGCTGAAGGTCATTCAACCTTCCACACCGTATGACGCCAAAGGCATGTTGCTTGCCGCCATTGAAGACCCGGACCCTGTCATGATCTTCGAGCATAAGCTTCTTTACAAAATGAAGGGGCCAGTTCCTGAGGGACATTACACTGTGCCAATCGGCAAAGCGGCTGTTGTGCGTGAAGGTACTGACCTGACGATCGTTGCCTCGGCAATTATGGTTCACAAGGCGCTTGAGGCCGCTCACGAACTAGCAAAAGAGGGTATCAACGTCGAGGTCGTGGATTTGCGTACGGTGCGCCCGATGGACAAGGATACTATCATTGCCAGCGTCAAAAAGACGTCGAAACTCATGTGCGTGTATGAGGGTGTGAAGACACTTGGCGTTGGCGCGGAAGTAAGTGCGATGATTGCCGAGAGTGAGGCCTTCGACTATCTGGATGCACCTATCGTCCGTCTTGGCGGTGCTGAAACACCAATTCCGTATAATCCTGATCTGGAAAAAGCGACCGTTCCACAAGTGCCCGGCATCGTCGAGAGTGCGCGCGCGCTCATCAAAGGGGTGCGATAGGCTATGCCGGTCGAAGTTATCCTGCCGAAGGTCGATATGGACATGGAAAGCGGCCAGATTTCACGATGGTACGCAAAAGAAGGCGAAGCCATTACGAAGGGGCAATTGCTCTTCGAAATTGAGACCGATAAGGCAGCGATGGAAATTGATGCCCCGTCCTCAGGCATTTTGCGCCAAGTAACAGCTCAAGAAGGCGCGACGGTTCCCGTAGGACAGGCTGTTGCCTGGATATATGCAGAAGGCGAAAGTTACGAAGCATCAGCATCGGTTGAAGTACAGGCAGAAGTTTCTTCAAAAAAGCTGGAAACCAGCGTACAGGCGGTAACGCCCGAACCTGAGGCTGTAAGTGATAGGAGCGAAGGCATCCGGGCCACTCCTTTGGCGCGAAGGCTCGCACGCGAGGCCGGGGTTGATCTGGCTACGGTCAAGGGTTCCGGACCAAAGGGCCGCATCCAAAAGCAAGACATTGAAGTTGAAACTCGTGCGCAGACAGGCGCTGCAAAGCCATTGGTAACTGCCAAAGGCGATGCGCCACTTAATGCGGTGTGGCTGCGGGAAGGCAAGGGCAAAGCGCTGGCGCCCGTTGTGTTGCTGCATGGTTTCGGTGCTGATTTGAATAGCTGGCGACCTATGCTTGGCGGTGGTAGCATCGATAATCCTGTGCTTGCCATCGATCTGCCCGGTCACGGTGAATCGACACTTTCCATTCCGGAAAGCCTTGAAGCGATTGCCAGTCAAATTGAGCAAACTATCGTCCGATATCATGTCGGGCCCGTCATACTCGTCGGGCATTCTTTCGGTGGTGCCATTGCTGCAGAAGTTGCAGGTAGAGGTAATCTGGATGCGCAAGCGCTGGTGTTGATAGCACCTGCTGGCCTCGGCCCGGAAATCAATGGTGCGTTTCTGTCCGGTTTTGTCCGCGCCCGCTCCGAACCAAGTCTTCTGGCATGGATGAAGCAATTGGTTGAAGACGAGAGCCTTTTAACCAAGCCTTTTGTCGCGGCGACATTACAACAATCGCAAAACAACGCTTTGCGTGAAGCGCAACGGCTTATTAGCGACCGCTTCTTTGCTGACGGCACTCAGGTTTTCAGCATAAGGCAGACACTGAATCGCTTGTCGATTCCTGTCCGCGTCATCTTCGGTGCTGCTGATCGCGTCATTCCGGCAAGTCATGCTAATGGCTTACCGGGCGAGATTGCTTTGCACCTGTTTGCTCAATCCGGCCATATGCCGCAATTGGAACGGCGTGAAGCTGTTATGCGTATCCTGAAAGAAGTCAGCCAACTGGTAAAATAGGATCGGCAGGCTTTTTGCCCAGTGTTGCACGGCGGATTGCGCTGCGTGCAGAAGCCAGATCAGGTGCTAGCCAATTGGGCTCAATACCTACAAACTTGTCGAGAAATGCAATCGCGTATGCGGGCATTTCCCCGACGTTTTCACGATAAGACCACCAAGTGCGCAGATCCTCAGCGCACTTGCTTATCTGCGGGGAAGTGCCAAATTCCTGCTCGCAGATAGCTGCGATCGCTCCAACACAATAGTTCGTATAAAGAAAACCCTCTGGCCAGAAGGCGATGATATCGCGCATTTCCGGCTGGGAAAGGGCATCATCGCCGGATTTTCCTGCCGCTTTGGCAGGGGCTTCCGTAATTAATTCTTTAAGTGCCATGCCTGCAGCAAAGATAATGAAATCTTTCCGATCAATGTCGGCATATGATTTTTGCTGTTCGATGGTTTCGATCCAATTGAGAAAGGCTCTCGTCAATTTTGTATCGTCAATCGAATAGTAATGGCCATAATGCTGTGTGATGAGTGCAGCGTTTTTGCGGAAGGCCATGCGAAACCAGCGCAACTGCCGCAGGCGATGACGCAGGTCAGGCATGAGAACAAGCTCATCCTTGAAAATAGAGTTCATCTCGCCCTACCTCGACTGCTTTTAGCTTGGATCGTTGTATTATACATATTGACACTTCAAAGAACAAATGTTCTATTTTTTCTGTTCGCTGACTAGCATATTTACCGGTTATCTATCTCGTTTCAAAAACCCATGACGGTTTTTCTGGTTATAGTTTAATCATAGCATATGCTGCGGCGAAACAGGGAGGAGAGTTGGCATGGTCATGTGGCAATGGGGGTTGCTTGCGCTCGGTGTTTTGTGGGCTTTGCAATCGCTTGGTGTCTGGTACCAGATGCGCCACTATGCGGATGTCATGAAAGGTATCACATCGAAATATAATGACGGATTTGTCGGAGCCGGCAATGTTCGGGGTCGTCTTGGCAAGGGAATGATCGTTCTGATTGTAACAAATGCCGATCTGGCCATTCAGCGGTTTCTTGTGATGAGCGGCCGCTCGGTGTTCGCCAAGTTCAAGCGGCGTCCGGAATTCGAGAATATGTCGATTGATGCCTTGCGTGAGAGCTCTTTGATGACAACAGAAGAAGACCGTGCACTTGCAAAAGCGACAGAAGTTGCAATTGCACAGATTGATCGCGCAAAGACAGAGCCGAAAAGAAACGGTCTTACGGGAATAAAGGCAGTAAACGCATAGGGACGGTCACTTCGAGGGGGTGATTGGAAGGAGGAGGGAACATGTCAATTCTGACTATATTGGCACAGCATGCGGATATCGCTGCCCACCACATATCGGTGGCCGGATCGATGGTTTCAGATGCTGCGTTACACGGCAAACAGGCAATCGATCATGCGGGAAATGATTTTGTCGTTCTTGCGCAATCGACAGGCGACATATCGGTCGAGGAGTTCAAGCAGAAGCTGCAGAATGTTCAGCAGGAAGAGCAGCTTGGCTGGTTAACGAGCATAGGCAAGTATTTTATCGGCATTTTCCAGAAGGGCGGCGAAGTGTTTGCCGGGTTTGTCACCGGGATCATTCCAACCCTTGTCGTGTTGATGACCGCCTTTTACGCGCTGACCGAGCTGGTGGGAGAGGAGCGCGTCCATGGCATTGCTCGTGGTGCAGGGCGCATCGCCTTGACACGCTACACAGTACTTCCTCTGCTCTCCGTATTTTTCCTGACCAACCCGATGGCTTACACCTTTGGATCGTTCCTGGAAGAAAAACATAAGCCTGCATTCTATGATGCAGCCGTTTCCTACGTTCACCCACCTCTCGGGCTGTTTCCGCATATCAATCCTGGCGAGTATTTCGTTTGGGGCGGTATCCTCGTTGCGCTGCTGGAACTTGAGAAGAAAGGTGCTGTTCCCACGGGCTATCACGTCAATGTCGCCATTTGGTACGCGATTGTTGGCTTGGTGGTCATCTTGCTCAAAGGCATTCTGACTGAGCGCATTACCGCCATTATGGCGCGCCGTCAGGGCATTGAGCTTTAATCCAGGGGGAGCAGATAATGTCCAAGACTTATACACCAGTAAAAATTTCCCGCGGCAAAAACGGATGGGGCGGGCCGCTCGTCATTCAGTTGACGCCCGAAAGAAACAAGGTTGTCTCCGTTACCGGTGGCGGTATTCATCCCGTTGCACGGCGCATTGCAGAACTGACAGGTGGAGAAGCCGTCGATGGTTTCAAGGCTCCTCCAGTTGAAGGGGAAATGGGGGTCGTTGTTGTTGATTGCGGCGGCACGGCACGATGCGGAGTCTATCCACGCAAACGCATACCAACCGTAAACCTGACCTCTGTGGGACAGGCTGGGCCTCTGGCGCAATTCATTACGGAAGACATCTATGTTTCGGGTGTCAAAGAAACTGACATTGAGCTGGCAGACGGATCGCAACCAAGCACTGTTGCCGGTAGTTCTTCGTCGCACTCAGCGCCGCCAACGCCAGCCGAGCTTGCCGCTTCGATGCGGGCCTCCGATACCAGTGAGAAGGGCGAGGGTGGCCTGATCGGTTTGATCAGCACTGTTGGCCGTGTAATGGGCCGTGTTGTTGGCATCTTCTTCAACGCTGGACGCCGGACGATCGATCAGGTTGTTCGTAACGTGCTGCCTTTTATGGCTTTCGTCACAATGCTCATCGGGTTCATCCTTTATACAGGGATCGGTGACGTATTGGCCCAGCCAATGGGTCCGCTTGCAAACAATATTGTGGGGCTGTTGATACTTTCGGCGATTTGCGGTTTGCCGTTCCTGTCACCAATATTGGGGCCGGGTGCTGTTATCGCGCAGGTTATCGGGGTTGCAATTATCGGGCCGCAGATTGCCAATGGCACGATTTCGCCTGCGATGGCCCTGCCTGCACTCTTCGCCTATAATACACAGGTCGGTTGTGACTTCGTGCCAGTCGGACTTGCGCTGGGTGAAGCCAAACCGAAGACGATTGAAATCGGCGTTCCTGCGGTTCTGATCAGCCGTCAGATCATGGGGCCCGTATCGGTGCTGATCGCTTGGGTTGTCAGCCTGATCGTATTTTAAACCAGAAGCAGAGATAGAGGTTCGCCATCATGTCAGTCCAATTCAAAACACGGATAACAGCCGTCGGGCCTGAAGTGGCGGATCTCGCGGAGGGTGGCGTTGTCATTCTTTTTGCCGATGGCGCTCCTCCGGAGCTGGCCGAGGTCTCGATACTTCATCTGACGGAAGAAGATCCTTCTGATTCAAGCCCCCCTGTGGGATCTGTTATTCAGATAGGTGAAGTCTCGGCGAAAATTACCGGAATGGGCGATTATGCGTGGCAGAAAGTAAAGGAAATTGGCCACGTGGTGATCACGTTCAATGGTGCCAGTAAGGTTGAGCGGCCAGGTGAAATTTGCGCCGCTGAAATATCGGCTGACAGGCTTGTATCAGCGCTGAAGGTCGGAGCCGTGATCACCATCGGGTGATTGCCGGGAACAACATCGAATACCGAAGAGAGAATTGAATGGAACGCTCGACTATTGTGCGGGTGCATGATGGATTGCATGCGCGGCCAGCTACGCGGTTTGTAAACCTTGCCAAAGGTTTTGAATGCGATATCGAACTGGTAAAGGCTGATAAGTCGATCAATGCCAAGAGCTCGGTAAAACTCATGCTGCTTGGCGTGAAGGAACATGAAGAGGTAACCGTTCGTGCAACCGGGGCAGATGCTGCGGAAGCGATAGAAGCGCTTATTGGCTTTCTTGAAAATCCGCTCTCTGGTGCTAGTGAAGCGCAGACGAAATCATCAAAACCAATAGCAAGCACAACGGCAGAAAAATCCGCAACCTCCAGCCAGTTGCGTGGAGTGGCGGCGAGCGAAGGCTTGGCGATGGGGCCGGCATTTGGGTTTTTCCCACCAGTCATCGATGAGCAGAATCTTGCTATCCCGCCGGATGCGATACCTGCTGAACTTGCCCGGTTGAGACAGGCTTTTGTTATAGTACAGGATCGCATGAGCGCATCACTTGAAACGACCGACCTTGCGACGAGTGACAGAGGAATCATTGCGGCATTGAAGGATATTGCTGGCGATGACGATCTCGTGGAAGGCGCAATGAAACTTGTCGAGGGCGGCATGGATGCGGTGTCGGCGGTCATCGGGACCACTTCGCGTATTGCCTCAGAGTTTGCTTCTCTCGACGATCCATATCTGAATGCACGCGCTGACGACATGAATGCTGTAGGACGCCAGATATGTCTGGCGCTCCTGGGGCAGAATGACGTCAATCTCGATGCCATTCCCAATGGTTCAATTCTTGTCGCGGATGATATTGGCGCTTGGGATCTGGCGAGGGCACCTTTAAAAAACATCGCGGGGATAGTTTGCGGTCGCGGAGGAGCTACCTCGCATGTAGCTATTATTGCGCGTGCGCATGGCGTGCCCGCTGTACTTGGGCTTGGACAGGACGTACAGCGCCTGAAGAATACGGGCATCATTGCCTTGGATGGCCATAATGGTGAAATCTTCGACGATCCCGATCAAGAGATCACAACCAGGTTTCAGAAGAAAATCGCAGAAGCTGCAGCAGAAAGCCAGGCTTTGAGCGTATTCAAAGATTTTGTTCCCAAACGTGCAGACGGGACGGTAATAGAGATCGCCGCCAACATTGGGTCGCTTGAAGAAATAGAAGCGGCACAGGAAGCCGGTGCTATGGGCGTCGGGCTTTTCCGCACGGAGCTTTTATTCATGCGGCACATCCACCTTCCATCGGAAGATTTTCAAACGGAAACCTACACTGCGCTCGCAACTGCTTTTGCGCCGTATCCGGTTATTGTACGAACGCTCGATATTGGCGGTGACAAGGCCATTGCCGGCATTGAATTTCCTGATGAGGATAATCCGTTTCTGGGATGGCGTGGGATACGGATGTGTCTTGACCGTCCGGACGTTTTCAAGCCTCAACTGCGAGCGCTTCTAAGGGCAGCTGCCAAAGGCAACATCAAGGT
Organism: Phyllobacterium sp. YR531; assembly: GCF_000282595.1. Lineage (GTDB taxonomy): Bacteria > Pseudomonadota > Alphaproteobacteria > Rhizobiales > Rhizobiaceae > Phyllobacterium. The sequence goes on along the minus strand of NZ_AKIZ01000016.1, from coordinate 442,276 downwards.
CATGTTGCCGATGGTTTCGAGCGTCGAAGAGGTGTTTGCAACGCGGGCGCTGATTGAAGAATGCGTTTCGGAACTGAAGGTTGAGGGGCGTGAATATGCGCCGTTTGATCTGGGCGTCATGATTGAGACGCCAGCGGCAGTCTTGATTGCTCCGGCGCTTGCGCGTGAGGTCGCATTCTTCTCCATTGGAACGAATGACCTTACTCAATATGTCATGGCTGCAGACCGCCTCAATCCTACGGTTGCCAAACTGAATGATGTGACGCATCCGGCCGTGATGGCGGCCATCGAAATGACCGCTCTGGCTGGTGTGCAAGCCGGAATAATGGTTGGGATGTGCGGTGAGGCGGCAGGCCGTCCGGATCTGATACCGGCTTTCATTCAAATGGGATTGACTGAACTCAGCATGAGTCCGGCCTCGATACAAAGGGCCAAAAAGTGCGTAAGCGACTTAAGCCAATCCACCTAAGGCAGGTGTGGAATGAGAAAAGCGAAAAGATCGGACAGTGCGTGAAGGTTATCGCCGCGAGTGATGGCCTGTTCGAACTTGTCCGGGCGTGCCTGCAAAGCCAACAAGGTCGTCTCGACGAGCTTCTCTCCGCTCGGCGGGTGTTCTGAATAGGTGGCTAGCCCAATTGCCAGAGCGAGTGCAGCAAAGCAAAGAAGTGTTTTGCCCTGATCAGAGGTCTGCGCACCAAACAATGATGTACTGCAATAGTGTGTCTGCAATTCCATAGTCAGGGCCGCGCATGCTTTGCCGATATTTTTCTGATCACCATTTCTCGCAGCTGCCAGCAAAATCGCATGGCGGCGAATCATGATCGAGTGCACGGAAGCGAAACTCGCTTCGTGAATAAGGGCATTCGGTTCGTGAAGAGTTTTGAGTAGGTATTTCGTCAGGTAATAAATATCGCGGCAGAAGAGTGTTGCGCCTGCCTCGTGATCTTCAGAGAAATATACCGCCAGACTACGCGCTTCCGGAGCACTGGAGTGCGCGGCGGGGTTTTGCGAAATGACTGAAATGGATAATGCTTCAACTGTCGTAAAAGCCTTATCCATCACGCGCGCCACCTTATCCAGCATGAATTCGGGTAGCTCCCGAGGCGTTAACGCCGCGTCTTGCCGACTGGCCCTGATCAGATGACGGACATCCCGAAGCCTGTCTTTCAGACCAACGACGATATCATTAGAGATGTCCCTCGGCATATTCATGACCCTGCGCAGGAAAGTGGATAAGGCTTTGTATCTTTTTTTCTTGGCTTGCTAAATAACATTCTGGTGGAGTTGTATAATAATGATCACGCAGGCGATATGCCTGCGTTCGCAGGCATAGGGGGGAGACGATTGACCGATCGACGCAAGCGACCGAATGGTGCCGCTGGCAGCCCGAAGAAAGCTGCACTGGATGTTGGCCAGCCCGATACAAAAATCAGCCGAATGCGTATGCGTGCGGCCTGGATGTATTACATCGAACAGATGACACAAAATGAGATTGCCGAAGTTCTTGGCGTAGGCCGGGTGACCATCGTGCGCATGCTGGCAGAGGCACGGGCACGCAATGAAGTGAAGATCGGCATTCAGGGCTATCTATCCGATCTTATCGCCCTGGAACGACAGGTCGAACAGCAATTCGGCTTAGACAAAGTGATTATTGCTCCTTTGTCACAAGCGGAAAGCGATCCAATACCCGCCATCAGCGCCGCAACAGGCGCGTATTTATCTGACGTTGTCAGCAATGGCATGCGTGTCGGCGTCGGCTGGGGACGGACGTTGCTCAGCACATTGTCGTTCATTGAGGCACGGGCACTGGAAGACTTTACGGTCATCTCACTTTTGGGGGGAATCAGTCAGCCCCGTCGTTTCAATCCTGCAGAATTTGCCTGGCAGTTCGCGCAATTGTTTCAAGGGGAGGGCTATCTTATTCCGGCTCCCGCCATGGTCGACAGTATTGAAACCAGAACGGCGCTGATCGAACGATGCGGATTGAAAAGCGTATTCGAAATGGCAGAAGATCTTGATATGGTCCTGCTCAGTGTAGGTGCCATTGAGACTGCATCGAGCACACCATATCGCATCGGATTTCTTAATGAAGGTCATCAAGCATCACTGGCTGAAAAGGGTGCCGTTGGTGACCTGTTGTTTCATTTCTATGATAAACAGGGAAATCTTGTCGACCACCCTGTCCATGATCTCGTCATGTCAGTCGGTATCGATACAATACAACGGGTGCCGGTGAGGGTTCTGACGTCAGGCGGGCGGGAAAAAATCAATGCACTTTACGGTGCCATGAAGCTTATCCGGCCAACCGTATTTATCACGGATGAGGAAAGCGCCAGGCAATTATTGAGCATGGCAGATGACGAAACGGTTCGTCCCAGTACTTCTTTGGGAAAAAGTTGAGGTAATTAAACTGTTTGGCCAGTCGGGGATTGCATTCAGAATTTTTCCCGTTATTGATCCCCGCACGGCTTGCGCTCGTCGCAGGCTGCCTCAGGTGGGGCCTGTAGCTCAATTGGTTAGAGCCGGCGGCTCATAACCGCTTGGTTGGGGGTTCGAGTCCCTCCGGGCCCACCATTTCTTCAAATAGTTAAATCATTTCAATATGATAGAGCTATGGTCGCTGTTGGTTAGCCATTCAGTTAGCCAGCGCGTTAGCCCGCATCTCTTTGACTAACGTTAAAAGCGGCCCTTCACCCCAGTTATTCATAGCCAAATTTACTATCTCGCAAACGATTCGAACGTTGCCCTTTGTATAGCCAAGGTGCGGGAAAACGCGATCAAGGCTCGGACGGAAGGCGTGATTGCTACGATCTTGGTCCACATTTTTTAATGGAAATGGAATACCACTCACAGAACATCGCCAGCCTTGTAACTCTAGGAGAGAAACCACGTCTGGCTCTGTAATATCCATCGGAACCAGTTGACGTGCCGATCTCGTTCTAGCTCTCTTCAGAGAGGATTTTACATATCGGTCGATCAGATTAGCTCTGTGGTTGTCGCTTAGATTAGAAATGCCATTTGCAGCGAGTTCGTACTGTCGCTCGAATTCTGGGCTTCCCGGCTCACCCTTCAAAGATATTTGTCGAGTTCCCCGTCGGTAGCGATAGCGAACTTTGCCATGCCGATCCTTGAAACTTGAAACGAAAGGATAGACTGTCATCCAGTGTTCCTTCTTACAAGCCGTATCACTTTATCCATGCCATCAGTAGCGAGTCGCGCCTGTTCGGCTTCTCGGGAATAAAGCTCGGCATGTTCGATGTCATCGTGGCCTAAAGTGTCCATAATCTGTCTTGTAGACGCTCCACCCTCTGCCAACATCTTTCCAAGCGTTTTGCGCAAACCGTGCAGGGTGAACCCCGGCTCTATGCCTGCAGCCCTTGTCCAGTCTCCCATCCGGCCTGTAAGCGACTTGGGAGAGAATGGCTTGCCATAAGCTGTTACCAGAACCGTCTCACCTGTGCGAGGCGCTGCGTCGAGAATATCGGCCATCATAGGTGTGATCGGCAGAAACAGTTCTTTTCCACCTTTGCCCTGCGTTATTCTGAAGCCGTCAACAGTCCGGGCTTGGCCGTCCATATGAACCGTTTTGCTAGTTCGTTGGTCCCAACGAAGGGTGGCAACGTCTTCCCGCCTGTTCCCCAGCCAAAGAGCGATAGCGTAAACAAGGCGCGGTGTAGTCCCCACTTCCCATCTCGCTTCGAATTTCTGCATGGCTTCCGCTGACCACGCCTTCCAGCCAGTATATTCAGGACGCCAGTTCAATTTGTAAGACGGATCAACCTCAATCCATTCCTCATCTAAAGCCACATAGATCATCTTCCGGATCGTGGTCAGGAGGTGCTTGGCCTTGTGAGGTGTGTCTGAGTATTTGGAGATGATATCTTTCAGGTGCCGGCGCTTCAGATCCTTTACTGGCACGTTCTTCCAGAGATAAGGATTGTCGTCTATGACGCGCGATTCCAGAAACATAGTGGCGAGCGATACATTCTTGGCTTTCGTCGACGGATCATAAGATTTCCAGTCGGCAGTGTCCTGAACGCGGTTCCAAGCTGCGCCAAGCGTTCTTGGTAGTGCTGCGTTGGGATGCTGGATGACTTTGCGCTTTGTCTGCACTCTACCGTTTAGTGCATTGTCGTAAGCTTGCTCAAAATCAGGCTCTCCGGGCTGTCCTAGAAGCGAAACAGTCTTTCCTCCACGACGAAACCGCCAGCGAACGGTTCCGTGGCGGTCTTTGAAGTTGGAGAGGTAGGGGCGGCTTTCGGTCATGCGGCCACGTTAAGCCGCTCTGCCACGCCCTGACAATATGGCGTCGATAATATTCTCATTGGTATCAGGCAAGTCAGCAAATGCAGCATCGAGCGCATAGCGATCCCAGATGACGCGGCCGTCAACACGCTTTCCGCGAGGCATACGGCCATCTTTGACCAGTTCATCGAACTTTGTAGCGCCTACGCCAATCCATCTGGCGGCCTCGTCCCGACACAATCCGCGAGGTGGATATGATATTGGGTCATGTCTAGCCATCGGAGTTACCCCCGTTATCCACTGTCTCCGGCCACTTTTGTTCGCAGCAGGGACATAAATCGATAAACGGTCCAATCATTCTCGCGGTGTCCAGATCGATGTTTGCTCCGTTTTCGATACGTGAAACAGTGGCTGTCGAAAGCCCTGTGTGCTTTGCCATTTCTCTAACGCTGTAATTTAGGCGAGTTCGCAGTGACATGAAGCGATAAAGCGTTTCAATCATTCTACTCTCCCTCCTGTATAACTGAGGAGAGGGCGGAGGCGGAAAGCATAACGCGGTAGATAGCAGCCACGTCTCTATACACATCGTCCGATTGGTCTTCATCTACGCCAGCAAGAATTACTTCATGGCTCGGCTCTCGCAAAGCCTCATAGACCACGGCTAGTGCTGTGATGGCCAGTTTGCGCGCAAACGCACCACCCATTTCACTACCGTTATCTTGCGCCGTATCCACGATCTCACAGGTCAAGCGCTCTATCAGCGCCCTGTTTGGCTGGTTAGTCATGGGAGGTGTCCTCCAGATCAGCCAGACCCAGAACGACATAACCGGGTTCAATACCAAACTGGCCGCCATGAAGCGTATATGAAATCCGCTTGGCTATAGCGTTTCGATAATTTTGCGGGCCTTGGTCCGGATCAAAATATTCGAGGTAGATTTGATCACCTGTCTGAAAATCGCGGTCGTTCTTTCGGACTTCAAAATTCTTGTCAGAACGGGCAACTGCTTCCCAATAGACGGGCAATGTTTTGAGGTAATGCACTTGGGCCATCTACTTATCCTCCAAGGAGCGAGCACGGCGGGTGACAAGTGCAATCTCCTTAGGCAGTTCGCTCATAAACTCTATGCTGCATTCCGGCGAAACATATGCACCACAGGCTGACGCGCTTTCTGATATAATCGAACGAAGTTTACCGTTCTCACCCTCAAGCACCGCTATACGCTCTGAGAGGAGCTTGTTGGATCGGTAGGCTTCTGACAATAAAGACGAGAAGTAGCTCTGTAATTGCTTGCCAATATCGGCGTGCGAATTGCTCGCTGCCGCCTTTATCTGTCTTACTAGTTCCACGCGTGAAATAATTGGGTATTCAATCCTCTTGCTTAGCTCTTCTCGCGCCGCATCCCTTTCCGCTGTAAGGCTTGCAATGGTGGCGGTCTGTTGGCGAACACGCTCAATCAACGCATAAAATGTTGATGGGCTTTCAGACCAAGGCGGCAGCTTGTCCGTTAAAAGGCGCAAAAGCATGTCAATATCGGCGTCTGTTATCGGATCTGGCGTGGGGTTGTTGGGGGCGGTCATGGCTGGGCCACCAACACAACAACACGTGGCAACCCCGTCAGGAGTTAAGGAGACTAAAGCACCACATTTTGTGCAGGCTCTCATTTGCGGCCCTCCGATTTCAGGGAGCGGACATAATCCAACACATCACGTACGAATGTGAATTGTCTGGCCTCCAAGCCTTTCAAGACAAAATCAATTGCTTCATTCCAACCCGCAGTAACTGGTTGATGGGCGAGGGTGGTGTCGATTACATCGGCAACCTGTCTTAATAGTTTGACGGTTCCCTCTGTATCTCCGAGATAGGATGCATCAGCACGAGCCCGAAGAACCCATGGCCAGTTTATGCTATCCGTCGCTGTCTTCTGCTCGTCCGTGGCGGGTGTTATGTCGGTCATGGCTTCACCTTGAGGACTTTCACCTTTGTTACTTGGCCTGATTTTCGCTGATTTGCTTGCTGACGGGCTTCAATAGGGTCTTCTGCGTCCACGTCTATGAAGTCACCGGATTCGTAGTGGACGCGGAAGGTTGTCATGACAAATCCCTTTCATAGCGGCCAGCATCCACAAGCAGTTGATTGATTTTGGCGGCACAGAAGGGCTCGGCATCGTCGCCCATGGCAGACCATGCTCCGAACAGGATCAGGGCAAGCTCGTGCGGGTTAATCCCTTGAGCATTCCACCAGTCACGTTCATTCGTGGCATGCTGCGCTGTATGGCATTCTGGATGCAGGGGAAGCGCCCAACGGTCATCGGCTTTCGAACCTTTACCGCGTCCGTAGTGGAGATAGTACGGATTAGCGAAACTGACGTGGGCGGCATGAACACCGTACCGGCCGGAAACGACACACGGGAGGGAATGAAGGAATGACAGGTAGTCAGCCTTCTTTGCCGCTTTGCGCTTTGGAGTTGGATCTGGGTGATACTTTGCGATCTGATAGGCCATTACTCGACCCCTTTCCAAGCAGCAGTAATGCCGATGTAGAGCCAGAAGAGAGCAAACGGCCAATGTATCCACACGGCATTGTCAGCGAACAGATTCTGAGGCGTGTCGCCATTGGCCTTTGACGCCGATGTTATTGCCTGTATCAAGCAGGCGAGGAAAACTGCAAAGCGCATCAAGTAGCCCTCCGCGAACGCTTCACTGCGCGTTCAACGATTGCGCAAAGCTCTGGAATCATGGCTTCGATAGCGCACTCGTTCTGTGCGACTTCCATTTTCAGCCGTAGTGTTGTCGCATCACGGGTTGCAACGAACTCAGCAAGGCGAGCTTTTGACCGGCGCACATGGCTCGGAGCGTAAAGGGCATAACTCATGCTGCCCTCATCTGGTTCAAGGCGGACGTACCAGGATCAACGCCTAGAAGCCCATCTACATAATCGAGAACGGCTTGTTTGGATTTCTGAAAGCGTTTTGCGCCCATGGCATGCATTGACTGCGATTGAGCCGTAAAGCGCATGAGGGTGTTTCCCTCGATCCGGACAATGCAGTACGGGTCATCGTTGGTCAGTATCTTGAACCAACGCTCTGCCTCGGCTCGGCTGGAACATGCAACGCTTGTGCTGTCGCAGAAGCCACCGGCAATAAGTGCATGCTTGCGAAGCTGATCTTCGTTGAGAAACCGCGACCCGACTTCTTCTGGCAAAGACAGCCAAGCCTCATGCAGCCAAGCAAACTGATGCTTGTGCGATACCCACGAGCGATCTTCCTGCACTTCCATGCGGTAGTTTTCGCCTACGACAAACTCTGCGTTGACCAGATTATGGTAGCGCGGGAGAGGGCGCATTACTTCACCGTCCCACTGCCAAACCACATTAATGCTTTCTCTTGGCATATCCTGTCCTCCGTCTGGCTTTAAGCTGCCGCTTGGATTGGTGTTTCGCCGTAGTGCCGGATGCTCTCGACGAGGTCCGCCAACTCTTCGTTGAAGCGATCGATCTCGGTCTTCATTTCATTGATAAATTCTTCGTCGCGCTGAACGCGCACGATCAGGACGGGAAGGCGCGGCCAAAATGATACGAAGTCCCACCACTCACGCTCTGCAATCCAGAGGTTTCCCTGCACCTGCGCCTTGTGCTCCGGCGGAAGCCGATTGCGCAAAAGCCGGTCAATCTGAATGTGTGGAAGCGCTGTCTTGATTTCCAAGCCACCAGCAGAACCGACCAGACTATCGGGGCTTGCGCCACAGTTGCCGTTCCGGATGAATCCGACCTGTTGAATGTCAGCGCTTTCGATGAACGCGTAATGGTTGCGAGCATCTTCCTCCATGAAGCTGCCACGCTCCATGTGAACATTTGAATAGGTTTCGGAAGGTTCGCCGGTTAGGATTTCACCGGCAAGCTTACGCATATACTCACTGCGCGTCTTGCCTTCGCCCTTTGCCATGACGGTGGCGAACTTCGATGCGGTGGGAATGCCAAGGCGAGCCTGAAACCAATCATCCGTGCCTTGGTCGATTTCGAAGACCTGTATCATTTGGCCATCCTCCGCTTCTTTTCTTCAAGGAGCTGGACGGCACTTTCGAAATCCTTTGCCAGCATATCTGGTAAGGCATCAATCTTGCCAAGTTCGCAGAACTTCTCCGTATCAGTCTCGGTTTCTTCAATTAGCTCGCGAACACGGGCCAGTTGTTCCTCGCTGATGAACTCAGGCTTGACGTTATTTTGGCGGTTGCCGTCATTGTCGTCGCCAGTGCTGATGTTGAACAGCATGCAAAGAAGGTAGCGACGGCCATATGTGGCGGTGCTGCCAAATGCTTGGGTGCCGGTCTTGTTGACGCCGCCCTTTGCGCCAGCGCCATCGACAGGTATTTCCCCGACACCGTTTCGGACGTGGCCTTCTTCATGAGAGATTTCCCAGAGAATGCGCAACTCGCCATTGTCGTTATATCCATCTGGCTGGAACGAAACACCAAAGCCGTACCGATGAATGATCGGCATTGCTTGTTCTTCGATTGCCGCAAGATCGGCATAAGTGGACCGCGTGTGAGTGTTGGTTCTGGTCTTGGTGACGACAGGCAAATCAGCCTGACACTTCGACATCGCCGCGAAGTAAGCCTTCTTTGCAAGCCTATCATCGGCTTCACGTGCGCGATCTTCTTTGCGTTCCAAGAGGCCCATAATTTCTTTGAGCCTGTCGATAGGAATGCTCGGGTCCATTGCAACACGCTCGATTGTGGCCCACATGGATGCATCGTTTGCTGGTGCAATATTTTGCTCTTCGTGTTTCGCTAATGCGCTCATGATGCTTTCCTCATTCTGTCCTGAAAATCGCTTGCCATTTCATCGGCGAGCATGCGTGCGCCCTCGGCACCGAACACTGAGACGGCGTCTTGAACTGCCATTTTCAGACGGTATCGAACGAATTCTTCTGATTTGTTTTGCGCACTATCGACAATGCGGCGGGTGATGATTGCGGGAGAGGTCATTGCAGCCACCCCACTGTAATGGCGGACCAGAAGTAACTGGAGCCTAAGAAAATGATGGACCAGACTAAGAAGCGTTCCACCCGTCGGGCGCGTCGGTCTTGAGCGTCGGCCATGTCGTCAAGTTCAGTGTTTGGAATGTGCGGGCTCATCAGTTTTTCCCCGCAATGTGAAGGCATTCTTCAAGAGAGATTTCGCGAGGGCCGCGTTTTTCTATGCGCATGTCCAGATACGCATTGCGGAGATACATGCCGAACTGAGCGCGATTGAACCGGCGAGGCGCAACGCCCTGACGCTGTTCGTATCCAATCACCCATTCACGGTAAGAAGCCCAAGCAGTACGCAGGGCAGATGATGCAGTTGCATTCGACCGGACCTGCTTTGCCACTGCTGGCTTAGCGATCAAGCCTGTAAGAAACTGGCCAAGGTCTGTAGTGGTTGTGTGGATTGCGGTCATTGCGTCCATCCGTTGTTTGATGGACTGAGAATGACATATCAACACGAAACATGTCAACATGAAAAGTGTCATAAACATAAATCATGTTGTAGACAGCGAAAATAAATCCGCATTATTAGCGGCTAAAAAACAAATTTGATTTTACTTATTTGGGAATGGTTCCAACAAGTTGTTGGATCTGAGTTTGGAAAAGGATAATAGCCGCTAATAGAACCGAAACGATTCCGTAAACAGAAAACACAAATCCTTTTGTAGCCATTGAAGTCTCAATTGATTTCAGGCGATCTCTAACGTCTTTCATATCGACGCGTAGTTCACCAACATCTCGTTCGATGTGTGAAACTGTCGCCTCAAGTTTTGCTACACGTGCTTCCATACCACCATATGTGCCACCGCCATCACCAGATTTCAAATGTTCATTCGAAAACTCTCGAAGCTTTTCATTTTGCTTGCGCAAATATTCGAGCGAAATGTTGCTATCCTTCTCAGTCATTGCGCTTCTTCTTCGTCAACGCGGCGGCATTAACCTTGTGAAGGGTTGCCAGTAGGTCGTCGATTCTTCTAAAGGATTCGGTTACTTCGCCATCGAATGCAGATTTCTCTCCTGCATTTGGTATTTGCACGTGCTGTGACAATTTCACAAGTGTTCCATTAACTTGGACAAGTGCTGCCGCAATTTTGATCAACTCATCTCGAAGTAATCCATATCGGAAGTCATGCCACGTATCGTTATTCTCATCCATTTGACGCTATCCTTAGGTGCAATGGCGCACAATGAATTTAAAATTCTATCGCACATTGCCGAACTTTCGTATCACGCGGCCGACGATGTACAACTCATCGGCTTTCCAAATTTTTGCTGCGTGACGAGGGTTATCGGACATCACTGAAAGTAGTATCTCGGCGGCGCCAGGTTCGCTTACAATCTCGAGCCTTTTAATGGCCATCCCCCCAATCTCATCAATGATCGCATACAAGCCATCAGGTGACGGGCGCCGATGTCGCGTATCAATGAACACAACGTCGCCTTCATCTAGCGTCGGCTGCATTGAATCGCCTTGGACAGGGAATATCGCAACATCTTTCGCAGCCAGCCCAAGCGTCACCAGAATTGCCGGGGGGAGCTTCCAATAGTCTTTGACACTCTCGGCAGAAAACGTCATGCCATGCTTCCCGAGAACGCCCTCGTTGGCGATTGCAAAACCGCCGGCGCCCATTCCGGCAGTCACGTCAATTTGAGGTGAGCTTCCTTCCGGCGCGCCGGAAAAACCGGTCTCCGAACCGAAAGACATCCGCTCGTCTAAGTCTGTTTTATCTTGAGAATCCGGATCGTAGCTGTGTATTAAACGCGACTTACCATCACGAATGCCGGTAAGAAGTTCGGCAGCACTGACGCCAAACTTTCGGGCATAAACTAATGCTTCTTCCGGCCCGTATTCATTTTGCCCGTTTTCATGTGCCCTGTATGTCGATGCTGACACGCCAAGGGCTTCTGCGGCCTTTGCAGCCGAACTAAACCCTGAATTTTCCCGCGCGTCACGCAGTCTGTCGCCCATGCTTTTCATGGAATCAACATTTGCAGAACGTTCAACATAAATCATGTTGACAATTTGACACGAAACATGTTGATATGCCGATCATGAACACGATCGAAGAAATTTTCATTGCGATTGGCGGCACTGGCGCTTTTGCCAAGGCCATAAGCGTCAAGCATTCGACTGCTTCGGAGATCCGAAGGCGTAAGTCGATACCCGTCAAGTATTGGCCAGCGCTTATAGCCAGCGCCGACTTGATGGCTGTCAGTATCGACAACGACCTTCTCGTGCGTGTCCACGTTGAACAGGACGTTGCAGCATGAGCACCTTTCCATTCCGCGAAGAAGACTTGGCCATTCAGGCAGAGGCCTTTGCCCAATCCATAACGCCAGCAAAGGCGAGGTGGCTGTACTGCTTTGAGAAGGCAACCTTTCTCAAGCCCCTCGGTAACGGAGAGAAGTTGCGTGTTCCCCACAAGAGAACTCTTCCGATCTGCGAGCGTATTCTGGGTATCCGGAAGGGGCGAGCTTGGTTTCGAATGCACCAAATCCGTCACATGGGTTTCGATGAAGCTTTTGCATGGGCAGAGACACGGCCAATCTACCAAGGAACACCGTTCTTCGGAGTCGGCCCAATGCAAGCTTGGCATGTAGGCCATATCTATTTTGCGCGTGTTCAAAGCCATCCTCACGTGTTGAAGATCGGGTTTTCTCGCCGTGTTGCTGATCGGCTGGCTGAGATCGAGAGCAAATGCAAGACCAGTGTGTACGTTAGCCCGCATGGCTTGAAGGTCGGCACCCTGGCGGATGAGCATTGGTGGCACAAAAACTGGAACGACTTCCGAATTTCCGGAGAGTGGTTTTTCGATCCGCACATGTCGGAACGTACGCTGCCAGACTTCCTCGCTGACACACACGTTTCGGAGGCCGCGTAGATGATTACGGCCGAACCAAACTACGCAGGGCTTTCCGATGAGCTTTCGCAATTGGATGAGCAAATACAAGCTCTCCAGACCGCAAAGAAGAACATCTATGGTTCCGTTCGCGACAACTTTGGCAAGAGGACTGCCGATGCACTCAAGCTTGCTGTGAAACTTAATTCCATGCCGTCCGAAAAACGCATGGATCGCGATGCTGTGGAAGAAGACGCTTTCCGCATTCTGGCGATCATCCAAGCGCCTCGCGTAGCGCGCAGCGAGCGTGCACATGGAAACATTGAACAATTTAACACAAAAACAGGCGAGGTCGCATGAGCCTCGCATCACTAACCGCCAGAGTAGGTAACACTACGATATTTCGGTTCCCGTCGTTTCGTCTGCGCGTCAGGCGGTGGCTGGCGATGGGATGGGTCTCTTGCCCCTTTAGAACCTCGAACTGCCGGTACAGCGCCGCCGACCTTATCCCTATTGCTCGCCACGTCCTCCCGACCTCCCAAGCTGGCTTGAGCAATGCTGACGGAGGGCGCCACGGCGTTGGCACCCTCCGTCCTTTTTCTCGCTTTGGCTACGTCGGACAGGACACGGGCTGCGAGAAATCCAATCTGTTTTTCCGACCAATCATCAACCTCGTGATCCCCATCGCTCCGGTTGCTGGTCGCTTCATCCACTATCTCACTGCTCTCCGTTCTGCGGCTGCTCATCATGACAGCAACCGTATTGGAGATTTTTTGTCATGGGTAACAAACGTTCTGTCGAGGACGACAAAATGACTGACGTCTACGTCAAAGAGGCCCGCGTAATGGGCGAGTTCCTTTTGCGCCGCGAGTATCGGGGCATGGGCGACACTATCGAAGCCGCAGCGCACCGTGTGCAGAGAAAGCTTGGTGCTCCGGCATCAATCCTCCTGCGCCTGCGCCACCGGCGGGAAATGAAAGACATGATGCTTTCCAGCTTCGCGGCAATCGCTGAGGCCTACCAGAAGGTGTCCGACAAAACAGACCAACTCTACGAAACTGAGAGGGAACGCCATGCACCCAATTCGAAAGCTGTGTGGCTGGGCGATCTTGTTGCTGGGAAGAGCATCGCGAACCGCAATTAATAAGGTCAGGGCCTTTTGGCGTCGATTTGTCCAGCGAGAGAAACCGCAACACCGAGAAAAGATGCAGCAGGGAGATCACAAATGACAGTAGCCGGAATTACCCCGCGTCAACGTGAATATCTCGATGCGTTTCAATCTTTCGTTGATACCAACAAATACTCGCCGTCATACGACGAAATGAAAGTTGCCTTGGGGCTTTCCTCGAAGAGCGGCATTGCTCGGCTCGTCGATGCTCTTGAAGAGCGCGGATATCTTTGCCGTCGTCCTGGTGAGGCTCGCTCCATTCAATTGGCGGTGCGGCCATGAGGGACGCGGCAATTTTCCTCTATGACAAAACCGGTATTGCAGCCCGTCCCTGGGCTGAGGCTGGCATAGAGTGCTGGTGCGTTGACACACAGCATTCCATTCGCCGTGATCGAAAAGAGGGCCTCATCAATTTCGTTTGGGGAGATGCCCGTTCTTGGCGGCCTCCGGCTGGCCTCAATATTGTCTTCGTCGGCTCCATGTCGCCATGCACTGATGTTACCCTCGCCGGCGCTCGCGATTTCGAGAAGAAGGGCGGTATTCTGCTTCGCGATGCAATCGAATTGTTCGAAGCTGGCAGACAGTGTGCCGCTTGGTCTGGCGCGCCATATTTCTGCGAGAATCCAGTAGGTGTACTTTCGGGACTGCCACATATTGGCAAGCCCGATTATTATATTCATCCTTGTCATTATGCTGGCTACGCAGACGATCCAGCCGAGGATGCTTACACAAAAAAGACTGGTCTTTGGGTTGGCAATGGCTTTGTCCTGCCAGAAAAGAAGCCGGTTGATCCTTTACTAGGATCGAAAATGTGGCTCATGGCTCCTAGCAGCGACCGTGCAGATCGCAGAAGCGCTACGCCCGCAGGCCTTTCAAAAGCACTCTTTCTGTTTAATGCCCCGGAACGCTATCGGAGGCTGGCAGCATGAACGACAACCAGCCCGACTCCATCAGCCTCCGTGATCTGCTTTTGGGAATTGTCCTCGCTATACTCTGCATAGCTTGGATTGCTGCTCCTTGGATATTCGGGGAGAGGTTCTGATGGGCAAGGCAGCATCAGCACGCGGGCTTTTCCGCGCCACTGGCAAGAAGTCTAAGCCGGTTGTTCAGCGAAATCTTGATGGAAGTTATGAGCGCGTTGAGAACCTCGAGCGTGAGGAGGATGACTTCTACCCAACACCACCAGAACCTACCCGCGCGTTCCTTCATGCAGAGATAGACCGGTTACGCGAGTTTGACCTGATCTGGGAACCGGCATGTGGTGATGGCGCGATGATCCGCGAGATGCAAGCACTAGGACTCTATACGGTAGCTTCCGACATGATCGACCGAGGCTGCGGCGCGGCTATCCAATCCTTCTACGATTTCGGTGTGTCTCAATCTCCAGCGATCATCACCAACCCGCCGTTCTCTGAATGTGGATGGGGCAATGGGTAAGGCTCGCTGGCTCAAGCATGCGCTCGATACTCTCGACGTAGAATACATGGCGCTGCTCATGAATTGGGGTTGGCCGGGTGCGGGTGGCTTGAAACACTTTTACGCCAAGCATCCACCCGCACGGGTCTATCTCATGCGCTGGAAGATCGACTTTACAGGGCAGGGCGCACCACCAATGCTCAATGCATGGTTCGTTTGGGACAAGAAGCACCAAGGCGAAACAGTCCTTCGTATGCTCGACCGGAATGCTGATGCGCGTCAATCCAATTTATTCGCGGAGGCAGCCGAATGAGGATGTCTGCCGCCGATTTCCGCAAGCGCCTTACCAAGACACCGAGCAAGTTTGGAAACGAACGCTTTGAGCTTGATGGGATTGTGTTCGCCAGCAAGGCAGAAGCGAAGCGCTATGCCGAACTTAAGCTATTACAGGCGGCTGGTGAAATCGTCGACCTTGAACTGCAGCCCAAGTTCAAGATGACGGTCAATGGCGTCGAGGTTTGCACCTATGTCGGCGACTTCCGTTATTGGCACGTTCATTCCAAAACCTGCGTCACTGAAGACGTAAAGGGCTTTGCCACAAAAGACTTCAAACTGAAGGCGAAACTGTTTCGGGCTGTGTTCGGTCACGACATCGTATTGGTGAAATCATGAGCAATGTAATTCATCTCAATTCCCGCTTCGAATCCTCTTGGGATCATTATATCGAGTGCCAGGAACGCGCCAAGCAGACTGGCAGCCTTGAGGACGGTATAGAGGCCGGTCGCGCATGGCGTCTTTGGCTCAACCTTTTTATGTCTGAAGACCAGAAAGAGGTTCTTGATAAGTGCGTTGTGATCGGAGGCAAGCGATGAATATGCAAGCTCCCGTGCAAGGTTTCATTATTGAGATCGAACAAGAGGTCCTTGGAACACTGCTTGGTGGCGGTGACTTCCGCCGTATTGCCGGCGTGCTGGAAGACCATCACTTCGTTGAAGACCTGCACCGTATTCTCTTCGGTGTCATCCGCTCCGCCCACGACCGATACAATTCCACGGCGATGCCAGTTGTCGCAAAGCTGATTTCCGAAGAATTTGCCGAAGCTGTAAGGCGAAAACTCGACAAGCCAGTCAATGCCTATCTCGCCAGCATGGTTGCGAGCACACTCAACGGTCCAGACGGTCTGGAAAAGAACGCCCGCAAGATCATTGAGCAATGGGCTCGTGTATCACTCTCAAATGAAGCGGCACGCCTTCATGCTGCTGCCAATGATCCTGCAACTAATCCTGTCGAACTCGTTACGAATGCCGGTCTGGTGTTTGACGATATTCTTTCTGATGTTCGTCGCGGACCAAAACGCAAGACACAAGTCACCGTTGGTGATGCATCCACCAACGCATTTGCCGCAACCCGCGAAGCAATAGAGCGCGGCTCCGGCCTTACAGGCGTTACTTGGGGTCTGACAGACGTTAATCGCCTTACAGGCGGCATACAGCGCCGTGACCTGACGCTGATCGGTGCGCGCCCATCCATGGGCAAAACTACAGTAGGCCTTTCTGTATCGCTCAAGGCGGCAAAGGCTGGGGCTGGTGTTGGCTTTATCTCTCTCGAAATGGATGCTGACAAACTTGCTGCCCGTGCCATCACAGACATTGCCTACGATAGGAACGTTAAGGTTCCTTATCAAGATCTGATTACAGGCAGAATTAAGTCCGGCGACCTACAGGCGCTTGAAGCCGCAACCAAGGATATGGAGCAACTACCGCTCTGGATCGAAGATCAGTCTGGCCTGTCGATTACTGACATCCGCATCAAGACCGAATCCCTGATGATTAAAGCTGAGAAGATGGGCCAGAAGCTTGATGTTCTCGTTATCGATCATCTTGGCCTGATCAAAGCTTCCAACCGATACGCCGGCAACCGGACAAACGAGATTGCTGAAATGACCGGCGCGCTTAAAACCATGGCGCGTGAATACGGAATCGCTGTTGTAGCTCTATCCCAACTTAACCGCGGACTTGAGCAGCAAGCCGACAAGCGTCCGCAACTCTCCAGCCTTCGCGACAGTGGAGCAATCGAGCAGGACGCAGATACAATCATCTTCCTCTACCGCGAGGCCTATTATCTCGACCGCGAGAAGGCTTCCAGCCCTGAGAAGGAAATGGAGCGCATTGAGAAGCTGGCGGATTGCCAGAACAAGCTTGAATTCCACATTGCCAAGCAGCGGAACGGGCCGGTTACGAACGTTGATCTGTTCGTCGATATCGCCTGCTCCACTGTCAGAAACGGGTCGAGGTATTGAGATGAGCCGTAAACATATTCCGTATTTCAGCTTCTATCCTGCCGACTTCATGAATGGTGTTCGTGGCCTTTCAGCCCAAGATGTCGGCGTCTACACCATGCTGCTTTGCCAGATTTATGAAGAGAATGGACCTGTTGCACTGAACCATTTCAGGCTTGCTACATACTGCGGAATGAGGGTTCCTGCATTCACCAGATCGGTCGAAAAGCTGATCGCCTTGGGCAAGCTAGAACTCGAAAATGGCTACCTCAAAAACAAGCGCGCAGAAGCTGAAATTCAAAAGCGTGCGGACGGTTTGAAAATCAATTCCAAAGCAGGTTTGGCAAGTGCCGAAAAAAGGCAACAAAAACAATCACCCGTTTCAACGGACGTTCAACGGCCGTTCAACCAAGCAGAAGCAGATACAGACACAGACACAGACACAGACACAGATAAAGATAATACGCCTAGCGGCGTAGTATCTTCAGCGCCGCCTGAAAAATTGGACGATATCCAAGCAAAGCTGATCGAAGCAATCGGAGAGGGGAACATCCAGCCTCATGGTGCCCTGAACCTCAGCGCCATTCTTGGCCTGATCTCTGCCGGAGTTGATCTCGAAACCGATATCCTTCCAACCATCAGGGCGAAAGCACAGCGGCTCTCGCGTCCTGTCGGATCGTGGTCGTATTTCACTGACGCGATCAGGGACGCTCACAATCGCCGTGTACAGGCCGGTCAAGGGATCATCAAGCCTTCGACACCAGAAGCCGACGACAAGCGCTGGACTGGCCGCCTGAAGCTCGCACGGGAGCGGAAATACTGGTCAACGCCTGAGTGGGGTCCAATGCCAGGATTGGATGGCTGCATCGTTCCCAAAAGCCTTCTATCGCCCGATGATGGCAAGGACTGGCACGAATTCAAAGCAGCAGCATAGCAGCGCTCTAAACGGACAGGACAGGACATGAAAGCGGGAATAGACAAAGACAAGCACTGGTATGTCGTCCGGACTATCGTGAAAGGCGAGGGAAAGGCTTTCGAACACATCCGCAAGGCTGGATACGACGTGTATTTTCCGCGGCGCCGTGTCGAGGTGCAGCATCGTCGAACAAAGGCGTATTTCGTCAAAGAGCAGCCGCTAATGCCGCGGTATCTGTTTGTTGGGCAGCCGAAGGTCAATCCTGACTTCTACCGGCTACGCAATTGCGATGGCGTTGAAGGTATCCTAGGTGTAAACGGCCAACCAACCCGAGTCTCAGAGAAAAGCGTAGAAAATATCTATCTGTCAGAAATCGAGATGGACTTCGATGATACCCGTGCTGCCCGCATTCACCGCAAGGAGGAGACTGTTTCCGTCAAGCAGAACACGAGACGTCAATTCCCAGTAGGTATGTCGGTATTTGTTACCGGAGAGGGGAGCCCGTTTGCCAGTTTTGGGGGCGTCGTTGACGAAGTCACTCAGTCTGGCAAGGTCAGAACACTGCTTGAACTGTTTGGGCGAATGACTTCAGTGGAGTTCGATCCCCAACAACTGACCATCGCATCACGATCCGCGGCTTGACGTCGTAAGACCAAATATATCTCATTGAATATTAAAACTGATTGCGACGTTTCCGTACGTAAGCCGTTATTTTTTCTTACGCGACCGAGGAGGCTCGTTCCCAAGTTTACGACGAGACCGCTAAGGGAATTTCAAACCCAGTCGGTTTTGAATCTTCGTCAAAAGCTCGACATCGCTCTTGTTCAAGCCCTTGTCCTTTGTCCCCTCATGCGCCCAGTTGTTCCGTAGGCTGTTGAAAAGCGAAATCCATTTGATTTTGTCGGCCTTGCTGTTGAAGCCGTGCCCGACATCGATCGAAAAATGCTGCTCGAACGACTCGGTGCCTGCGTCGTCGTCTGGCTTCTTTGACCAGTATTTCTCAATAATAGTTTTGTAGTCTTTGATGAAAAACTGATCCGTCCATGGTATTTCAGTACGGCCGAGCCCATCTTTATAGTTTTTTTCCATCTGTTCCTTGGCGCGCGACTCGCATTCACGTTGGATCGTGCCGATCTCGATATCCCAATTTTCGCCAAAAAGTGCTTTCAATTGTGCAATAATGAAATTCTTCATGTGTCGCTCGATCTGGGTACCGATCGCCCGTCCTCGGGTCTGGAGCGCCTTGTCTTGCCGCTCTCGCCAATCCTGCAGCTCAGGCGGGTTATAGTCAGCGAATTTGTTGTTGATGTAGCTCTGAAAAAACCGGAGCCAAGTTGTTTCTGCACCGCTGCCGAGTTTCCCGGTCAAGACTTTGGCATCCTCGGGCGTCATCGTTTTCAACGCATCGAAAAGCACGAGCAGGTATTTCCCAATTGCGGTTATCCTCTGCTCTGTGGTCGACCTTATAGAAATCGAGCCCCGTCCGGCTTCGACTGCATGAAGATCGCCGACAAGCGATATGAACGCAAAGCTACCCCTGTTCGACAAGATATAAGTGCCCAGTGCTTCCTTGCCTTGTCCAAGGTGTTCCTCTGCAAGCTCATAGCTGGCGGTGATAAGGCCAACCGCTCTGCTGCGCGCCTTCATCATTTCGTCACCGTGTTCGAGGTTGGCGGCGTCGTATAAAGATGGCACAGTGGTTCCCTCAACAAAGCTGTTGCCCCTGGCTTCGGGCAACAGCTTGCACTTGATTAGTGCATCCGCGAACGGTTTAGCTTGCAGTATAGCTCTGTCTTCACCGAGTGAAATTTTGTTGTAAAGCGGACCGGAAGGATCACCCCCCAACGCCCGAACCACCGAGGACCTTAGCGCTTTGAGCCGAGAATCCAGACGGCTGGCATTCCAGTATAGATCTTCCTCCAGAGTAATTCGTAGCGTCGGGCTAACGGCCTTCTGATTCTCGTTGATCTGCATAAACAGTTCGAGCTGATCGCTCGGGTCGAGGTTCTTGAATGCGACGACGGGTATCGTGTTGTTCGACTTGTATTTCGAGTTTGCGTAGCCGTAGATCCGGTGTTGGCCGTCGATGATATAAGCGATCGCGAACGCATTTGGAATCTTCAACACCCCAGTTCGTGAGGCTGTGTCCTTCGAACGTGGCTGACCGTTGAATTCGAGTTTCGTATCGCGTTCGTTAAAATTCAAGATGGCCGAATTTGGAAAGAATCCGCCGCCGTCAATGAATTTGGTGATCCCCTTTAGCCGCGACGGGACGAGGAGACGCTGGTAGGTAGGCATCTCGGACTCGTTTGCCCGAGTTCGGTGCAGGACAAATCCGATTTTAAGCAGCAGCTTAGGTTCCAGCGAAAACATGTAATATGTTTTGCCGCCCATCGCGCCTTCGATGGCGGGAACCTCAATCTTTTCCTTATTGATGCTCTGTCCCTTCATTATCAGCCCCATGAACTGATAGTGAGCAGCACCCCGGTAAGCCTTTAAGAGGCTATCGATGTATTCGAATGTATTATCATTGTAGTAAAACCCGCCCGACTCCACGAGTCTTATGATATCTGCAGAATCCCGACTTAGCCTCAGGTTCCTGGTTGCGAAAATATACTTTAGGCGTTTGCCAGAACCAAAAGTTTGATCGATTGCCTTTCTGTAACCATCTAGGCGGAGACGCAAGGCCTCGAATTCGGTCTTGTACGATAGCGGCTTGGCCGGATTTTCGCTGGATTTGCATTCGACGAGCAAGACACTGTCTTCATCCATTGCAACGACGTCTATCTGCTTCTTGTCAGACGGATTGGGCCCGAAGGGCAGAGAAAAGTTTTCGTCCACATTTAGGATGCGGTAGCCTAGGCGGTAAAGCTGACACCAGATGTCGTCTTCAAATTTAACATTGTGGCTTTTCGGCTTACGAAGACGTGTCTTGGTTTTCAGCGGTTCGCCATATTCCTCCCAACCTTCTTCGAGTAATCCCTCAACTAGGCTGTGTTCGACGCTGCGGGAATGGAACTTCGATGACTTCGCGATAAAGATTTTGCCAAGCTGCGACTTGTCGCTGCTCATTTTGTTACGAAGCCCGGCGGCTTCAGCTGGATCAATAATCGACAATGTACCCCCCCCAACAGTAGACGGCATGAGCTTTCTTAGAAAATAAACAGTGCCTCGGTGGTGGAACGCCTCGAACCCACCGATCCCGATATCACTGAAGGGCGAGAAACTACTGTCGGCGCGCCAAGCTCGACATAAAGCTTGTGAATACTTCCGTGATCAGCGTTCGTCAGAACCACGCGAGCGCCGCGCTGTATGGCGTCACGAGTCGCTTCCATCAGCCTCTGTTGATCACCCCAAGTGAAGATCTTCTGATTATATTTGACAAAGCCATTAAAATTATGGGCGGTTGTATAGGGGGGGTCAAGGAAGACGAGATCGCCTTCCATTGCCTCCGCTACGATAGCTTCAAAGTCGCCAGTCCGGAGGTCGGCACGAGACAGTATCTTGCTCGCCAATTCGAAATTGTCGTCGGGGAGAGAGACTTGGGTTTTCGTCCCCAGAGGTACGTTGAATTGTCCCTTGAGATTTTCCCGGTAGAGTCCGTTGAAGCAGGTCCGGTTCAGATAAAGAAATTGCGCCGCGCGGAGATGGGAGCTTGAATGCTCTCGGCTTCGCTCTTCGTAGTAGAATTCTTTCGAGTGTTTCTCTTGGAATTCGGCGAGGCTCGCCTGCACTAGGCGCCATTCGTCACGAATGGACTTGTAGGTAGCGATCAGCCGCTCATTCGCGTCGGACAAGATCGCGTCAGGCGGCTCGAGATGGAAGAATAAAGCTCCGCCGCCCAGAAACGGTTCTATATATCGTCCAGAGTATTCGGGAAGGCCAAAACTTGGGTCATTAAGGAGCCATCTTTTGCCGCCGGCCCATTTGATAAATGGCTTCAAATCTATGCTCTCCTCCGCGATCTAGGCGACCGCCCTACACTATTGCGGGCAAATTCCGCTTGTGCAACCTGCCGGTCTGATAAATTGAAACAATTCGCAGCAATGCTGTCCTCTGCGAATTAAATCTTCATGCCGGTAGAATTGTTATGTTGGTGGTGTGGCACCGATTGAGGTAAATTGGCACGAGCGTAAAGACGGTCATTGATCCAATTTATCGCCTGATAGTCAGCCGGGGGGGTATATGTTCAAACATTTGCATGGAAGTAACGAACTGCCTCGAGAGGCTGCGGAGTTTTTCATAGTTTTCTCTCGATATGAGTTTGCATTAAAGAGGGCGGGTTTTGTGAACGGAACGGTCGGAAAAGCCGCCTCTCCAAACTGGGATGGCTACGGAAAGAAGCTAGGCACTACTTTTTTTGGAATAGTGACTGCTAGTGAGCAGGCAAAGATATTTTTTGAAAAGCCACCGAAACGCTTAGACCTGCAAGAAGATAGAACGTTGAAGTTTCTCGAAGTTGAAGCGGTTACGAATAATAAAAAGCTCTTTGATGCGGTTAAACGAGTTCGCAACAATTTATTCCATGGCGAGAAGATCAGTATGGGAGAGCGAGATAAAAAACTGATCGCGGCGTCACTGCACGTCCTTGAGTTGGCAATGGACAATCCGGGAATTTCGGAGGAATGCAAGAGAGTCGTACAAACCTTTCAATATTCACCGTCGTCTGGCCAATAGAGTTCAGATGGGGAAAATAAACCTTTCATTAGGTTTAAAATCAGCCTATATTGAGATAGGATGATTTGATGTTCAGTGCGGACCTTTTGACAGGGAACACTCGCCGGTCAAACCCAGCCCGAGCAATAGCTTGAGGCAGATGGAGGTTTATGGAGCTTCCGCAGGTGGTTGATCGTATTGCCAATTCCCATCAGAAGCGTAGCCGTAAATCATAAAGTACCCGTTTTTGCTTACAAACGGAATTTGATAGCGCTTAAGAATTGCGAGTAATTCTACTTCGCAGGAAACAACTTCAGGCGAGATTAGTTGTCCCCTGTGTTTCAAGTAGCGTGGGCGAATTTTCAGCCATTCGATTGAATACAGCGGATAGAGAGTTTCTACAGACCAATCCCCTAAAAAAGATACATCCTCAAGAAACGCATCACTTGGCTCTGGACCAGCCACATCCTTGCGATCGTAGGGCGGACTAAATGGCAGTTCATTCTCGATAGCCGCCTGTAACTCCATCCATTTTGTATCGTTCATATAGGATGTCAGCCCACGCCGTTGGATTTCGTACTGAACTTCTTCGCGAAACTTCTGATCTGACGTCTTTTCCATTTGGCAACTTTAAAGAGCAATAGAAGGCATGGGAAGAGCTTCACGGCTTCCCGCTAGGGAGGTTTATGGCAAAAGGGCCGCCCCGAAAGAACGGCCCCGCACACTCAAGCAGTCATCAGGCCACCGCCAGATTTTGAATTTATGATCCACGGCATAACCGATGCAGGGTCTTCAAGTATCTTTGCCTTGCGGGCGAAACCTTCAAACGCTGAATGAGCAACGCTCAGCGGCTTATGACCATCGAAAACTTCACAGCATGTGCGCCATGCAGTTTCATAAATAAGATCGCGATGGGCCTCCGGCCAGTTGTCCAGGAATTCAATCGCATCATCAAGACTTGCGATTTCGCGCACAATTCGTGACCCATCTTTTACAAAGATTGGGCTTTCGAAATAAAAGCTCATCAGTTCCTCCAGAAATGGTGGACAGAAAAATAGCTCGGGTGTGATTAGGTTCTTCTTGAAGATCTTACGCGCTGGCGCATACAACCGCCTTTTGCCTTACGTAGTATCTCGGAGATTGTTTCAGGCGGTGAGTAGTCTCGAACCATCTGAGCCTTGATTTTTGTAAGAAGCTCCGGCGGAGCTACGCGATTAACAGAGGTTTTTTGAGTCAGTCCTTCCATGTTTTGCCACTCCCTGAAGAATAACAACCTGCGCCCGCGTTCAAGTTCGCGGGGTAGCATTTTGGGTTGATTGGATGCCAATTATTATAGTTTTGCACAAAACGGGTTTCAAGAGTTTTGCCGAAATATTCAGTGCCATGCTGGCACTCGTCAGTTGTCATTGTTGTTGGAATAAAGTCGCTCTTTTGCTCGCCGCTGCATTTCTTTCTCAAACGGCGTTAATCGTCTCTGCGAAAGTAACCCCGCCGCGAACACCACACTTATCAAAAACGGCCCTCCGATTAGTATCAACAGCCAAAAGTGCTCGCTCATTCTGTTTCCGTAGGTTATCGCATTCTACCGCGGATAATATAAAACGCACAAATACAAACAAATGCCAAGATGACTGCGACCGGATACATCAACCAATAGCTGGTCAACATGTTTGCTGGAATGGTAACGTCACTCATGGCGATTACTTTCGGTTATAGAGTCAGCGTCCCTGATCATTGAACGCGCCATCAGACTGCATGTTCCAACACTGCTTTAAGCACTGTTGGGCCGGAGAATGATCAGATGGAAGGATAAATAACTTGTCTATTCTGGCATAGCATCGACCACAACTTCGACCAAGCACGAGTACGGGCTTAAATATCGGAAGTATCGCGATACAACTACCCAGAGCTTTTCAGTTTCGGTGTCGAAATTATAGAAACTGACGAAGTCACCCGGAAGCGGTACTTCGCTGCTTTGATTGCTGGATCGTTCTTGTAGTAACTGTGAGTTTAGCTCTGTTTCGGAAGGCAATGTCTTGAACTGGACCATCGTATTCATGGTCATTCCCCTTATGGTTGTCCTCCCAAAGTGATCAACGAATTAATAGGGAAAAAGTTCAACTTGCGGAGTGGGGAAGTGGTCATCCTGTCTGGCTCATACCCGGAAGATTCTCGGTCGAAATGCGATCTGCCGCAACCAATTCATTCATCGATCGTTCATTTCGTGGAATTACATTCCAAAGAGCGGGGGCTTTTTAGTATGAGGATTCTGCAATGTCACTTAAATCAGCGTTTTACGCGCTAATTCTAGCACTAGGGTTCTTCGCTTTCGCTGCTCCGGCCGGGGCCGCCCCATTTTCTTACAATCCCGGCAGTCCCGAAATTTCTAAGCCGATTGAGAACGTCGGTTGGCGTTGTGGTCGGGGCTGGCGGATGAACAAATACGGAAATTGTGTTCCAAATCGCCGCGCTGCGGTTTGTGGCCGGGGCTGGAGGTTAAACCGCTATGGCGAATGCGTCAGGATGAGACCTGTCGCTCGGGTTTGTGCCCGTGGTTACCATCTCACACCGCGTGGATTTTGCGTTCGGAACTGGTAGATAATCTATTACCGCACGTTGGTGCGCCTGCGGCAGCCTCATCAGGGCTGCCGTTCACTTTTTCGATGTGCCTTGTTCTTTTAGAGCTTGAACAAACTCCGTTAAAGAATGGATTGGGTCAGTTGCAGGAACAAGGCGGTCAAGGGCTTCCGCCACATTTAAACATTCGTCCGGTAACAGAGACCGTAAACTTGAGGTGACCTTGTTGAAGTCTGGCGTTCCTCGGCTGGCAATTGAGCGCAGGATCATAAAGGTTTCGGCAGCACCATCTTCTCGCTCAACAAATAATGCTAGTGAACCACCGTCCGCTGCCGCAGCGCTGTCATTCACTGATTTGAACATCGTACCTACTCCCACGATCCTTATCGCCCATCTTCCATACCAGTATGAGGCCATCTCGATAACAAACGATCTAGCCAACGCAGTGGTTAGGACTAGTATGAAGCTGGTCGGATAAGAGATTGAGCGTTAGCCCTGGCTCTTTCAGCAAAATCGTTTTCCAGTTCCGACTGCGGCTCAAGCCCGGTTATATAGGTTTCGATAGTTTGAAGTATACGATGCCGCAGATCAGGGTCAGTAGCGCTGGCATGTTCAATCAATGCCCTTATCGCGATATCAATCGCTAGTTTTCGTGCGCCTTCAGCAACTTCTACTGTATCTGTCTTTTCGTCGTTCACTGCTATCATTCTCCAAGGTGTCTCATGCCAGTACTGAAAAACGCACGGCACGAGAAGTTTGCCCAAAGCTTGGCAAAGGGCAATCACAATGTTCATGTCTCGCTTGCTACCACCTGAAACAATCACTGCTGTTGATGCGACAATTACCTTTGCACCCGCTCCCGAACTGGTTGAGTGGACAACGTCATTTTCCTTGGATTACCGCCAGAACTTTTGCATTGGGGACGCCTGTGCTTAACAGGTCACGCGTATCATTCGATGTTAGTCTCCCATTCTTTGCGCCATCGATGAGTCGCTTACAGTAGAGTGGGATTGGATTCTTCAAGTTGGTTTTCATATAAGCGGCGAGCATTCTATTCTGCTCTGGAGTGCGCCCAGCACTCTTGCTTAAGCATTCATTCAACTTGGATTTATAAAACCCGGAATTAGTGCGGTAGAGCTCCCTAACTCCTTCGTCGTTGGCATTAGTATTGCAGCCAGCCAATGTTATGAGCGCGAGCGCAAAATAGTTCAGTCGGATAGTGCTCATAATCAGTTCCCCTAAGTCATATCAATAGGACGAAGAGAACGTGAGTCTAACAGCAAAGCAAGAGGCGTTTGCCCGAGCATATGTCGAGACGGGCAATGCGTCCGAGGCATACAGAACGGCTTATGTCGTTAAGCTAAAGACAAAGCCAGAAACCATATGGCAGGAATCCTCACGACTGCTCGCCAACCCCAAGGTTTCCGCAAGGGTAAAAGAACTGCAGGACGAGGCAAAACTGCTCACAATGGTGACAGTGGAAAGCCTGACAAATGAACTCGAAGAAGCCCGTCGCTTGGCTATGGCCGATGAGAAGGGCGCAAGCGCCGCTGTTGCTGCCGTAATGGGCAAGGCAAAGCTGCATGGCCTCCTGATTGAGAAGAACGAACACACCGGCAAGAATGGCGGACCTATCCAGACCGAGACACGCTCATGGCGTGATGTTCTCCGCCAAAAGGTTGCAGAGTGAATGCGCATGTTTCCCTTACAAATCCTGCGCTGTTTGATTTCTGGGAGCAGGTATTCCTAGGGCAGGCTGATATCGCCGTTTTGCACGGTGGCCGGTCAAGCTCAAAGACA
This sequence comes from Phyllobacterium sp. YR531, assembly GCF_000282595.1. GTDB lineage: Bacteria > Pseudomonadota > Alphaproteobacteria > Rhizobiales > Rhizobiaceae > Phyllobacterium. The sequence goes on along the minus strand of NZ_AKIZ01000016.1, from coordinate 415,356 downwards.
AGAGACACAGCTTGCCAGTTAGTCAGACTGGTCGACCATGTTCACGTCAAGATGCGTGTCTTGTGCATCAGGCGGTTTCAGAACCGAATTCAGGAATCCGTATACACAGAACTGAAATGGGCAATCAGTCATCTTGGACTGTCCGAAGCCTTCGATGTTCAGAAGACGACCATCATCCACAAGGCGACTGGCTCGGAATTCATATTCTACGGTATCGAGCGCAACCTTGATGAGATCAAGGGAACGTCTGACATCGACATCCTCTGGGTGGAAGAGGCAGAAAAGCTTACTAAAGATCAATGGGAAGTTATAGCGCCGACAATCCGCAAGGAAGACAGTCTCGCAATCCTGCTGTTCAATCCGAAGTTGGTCACCGATTACGTTTGGAAGAACTTCGTAGTCAACGTGCCGCCACACTGTGTCGTCAGGCGCATCAATTACACCGAAAACCCATTCCTGTCACAAAAGGCATTGCGCGACATCGCGGTAATGAGGGAGCAAGATCCTGAGACGTTCGAACACATCTATGGTGGCGTTCCTCTTGGTGATAGTGAGCTCTCTATATTCAAACGCCGTTGGCTCAATGCCTGTGTTGATGCTCACCTCGTGCTGGACATCAATCTTACCGGCCGGAACGTCATAGGCTTCGATCCTGCCGATGATGGCGAGGATAATTGCGCAACTGCCGACAAGATTGCAGGCGTCTTTACAGACGCGAATGATTGGGCGTCGGGCAAAGATGAGCTGGTTCAGAACGCCAAGCTAGTCTGGGCAAAGGCAAAAAACAGCGGGGCTCTTGTTTCCTACGATACGATTGGCGTGGGTGCCTTCATTGGCGGTTACATCGATGAGCAGAACAAGGCTAACGGGGCAAAGGTAAGGCACTACGCCTTCCATGCTGGCAATGCGGTGATGGATCCTGACAAGCCAAGTGATCGGCTGAACAGCAACAGCCCGCTCAACAAAGACGAGTATTTAAACCTGAAAGCGCAGGCTTGGGCCAATACGGCTCGCCGCGCCATGCTCACATTCAATGCTGTTACGCGTGGCCAGTCGATTAGGCCCGAGGATGTCCTGTCATTTGCTTCAGCGATGGGCGCGGAAAAGCTGGATGCGCTGTTTACCGAGCTTTGTGTGCCTTGGTGGGTCGAAAGCGATGGAAAGAAACGCGTCGTTCCAAAGCTCAAGCTCAAGAAGGACTTGGGCGTCAAATCTCACAACTTGGCTGACGCGCTGATCGCTGCGGACAATGTCAACATTACATCGACTTTCACCCTCGACAACATTTAGGAGCGGACATGGGAAATATTGTCACCTTTGCCCGCGATGGACTTGCCACGATAGGCGATAGCCTGACCAGCTTTGTTGCAAACATCAACACCAAGCGGGACAAGGCAGCTTCTACATTCTATGCCCAGCCTTTGCTTTCAGATGAGGAAATACTGAACGCCTATCGAGGTGCTTGGCTTCCTCGCAAGATCATCGATATTCCAGCCTTTGATAGTGTGCGGGCATGGCGAGACTGGCAGGCCAAGGGCGGCCAGATCGAACTGATCGAGGCCGAAGAAAAGCGTCTTAATGTGAAGGGCAAGCTACTTCAGGCCCGCATTCGTGCGCGGCTCTGGGGTGGCGCTGCTCTTATGATCGGTACAGGTGAAGCTGACCTTGCAAAGCCGCTCAAAGTCGAGAAGGTAGGCAAAGGCGGTCTGAAGTACCTGACAGTGCTCACCCGTCGGCAACTGACGGCCGGAGAGATCGAGCGCGATCCAGCGTCAGAGTGGTATGGAAAGCCACAAGCATTCCGTTTGACGTCAACGCTTCGCGGCCAGGTCGATATCCATCCCTCACGCCTTGTCATGTTCAGTGGCAATGAGCAGCCGGACGATGATCTATCGATTGGCGCGTATCAGGGCTGGGGCGACAGTGTTCTTGTATCGGTAATGGATGCGATCAAACAAGCCGACGGTACCGCAGCGAATATCGCCAGCTTGGTATTCGAGGCAAAGGTCAATGTAATCCGGATTCCGGAATTCATGCAGAGCCTTGGTGATCCCGTCTACCGTGAGAAGCTTCTGGAACGTTATACGCTTGCCGCCACTTCAAAGGGCATCAACGGCGATCTACTGCTCGATAAAGACGAAGAATTTGAACAAAAGACGGCCAGCTTCGCGCAGTTACCTGAAGTTCTGATGTCATTCCTTCAGATCGTGTCCGGTGCATCGGATATTCCTGCTACGAGGCTTCTGGGGCAGTCACCTGCGGGCATGAACGCGACCGGCGAAAGCGATCTGCGCAACTACTACGACCGCCTTCAGGCCATGCAGGAAGTCGAGATGACCCCTGCGATGTCCGTCATGGACGAATGCCTGATACGAAGCGCTACCGGCGCACGCGATAAGGATGTGCATTTCACATGGGCTCCGCTCTGGGGCATGTCCGAAAAGGAAAAGGCCGACGTATTCAAGACGAAAGCCGATGCTGGACGCGCTCTTGCTGGTACGAACACCTCGCCAGCCTTGCTGCCGATCGATGCTCTTTCTGATGCACTCGTGAACACTTTCATCGAAGACGGCTCTCTGCCCGGTCTCGAAGCCGCGATGGAAGAATACGGCAGGCTTTCAGAGCAGGAAGACAAGGACGAGGACATCGAGGCTTCAACAACACCTGAGAAGGTGGAAGAGAAGCCACAGACCGCCAACGATGCTGCACCACGCACGCTTTATGTTCGTCGTGATGTCCTGAATGCCAAGCAGATTATCGCATGGGCAAAGAAGCAGGGTTTCAAGACCACGCTCCCTGCCGACGACTTGCACGTTACCATCACTTTCAGCCGCCAGCCGGTTGACTGGATGGAAATGGGCTCAACTTGGGAAGACGAAGTCAAGATTCCACGCGGTGGCGCTCGGTTGATGGAGAAGTTCGGCGAGGCTCGCGTGCTTTTGTTCAACTCGAACATGCTGCGTTGGCGTCATGAAGAGATGGTCGAGAAGGGCGCTACCTGGGATCATCCCGAGTATAACCCACACATCACCATTTCATATGATCCTGACGCGCCGGATTTAACGAATGTCGAGCCATATCAAGGTGAGATCGTGCTCGGACCGGAGATGTTCGAAGAAGTCAATGAAGACTAGCTGGCTCTGCCTAGTTTCACTTCGACGTCTTCGTCCATCAAGTTGACATCGGGATAGTTCATTCGAAACGTATCCATTGCCGAACTAAACTGGTCGGAAAACGAATAACCGACTTGCAGTAAGAGCTCGTGAGAAAAAAACACTGTTCCCGATTTTAAAACCTGCACCTGATAGATCATCGCTTACTCCTCCCTGTTGAGGAGTTTGCTTCGCACATCTTGACCCTTCGTGTCGAGGGTTGCCGGAGGAAGTCATGCAATTCACAGACGCTGTAACCGTCGCGGGAACGCGCCGGCGTGATGACGGCTACCTTGTTGCCGACGCTCGTATCGCCCGTACCGGTATTCAGAACTATCTGGGCTGGGAAGTCGGCAAGCCAGACATGGCCGAGGTTCGGGTCTATCGGCCGGGTTCCGAGGTGTTTAGCGACGCCACGCTCAAAAGCGCAGCACATCGACCTGTTACCAATGACCATCCTGACGAACAGGTGACATCCAAGAACTGGAAGGACGTAGCTGTCGGCCAGACAGGCGATGAAGTCTCAGGCGAAGGCATATTCATTCGCGTTCCTCTCATGGTCAGCGATGAGAAAACCATCCTCGCCATCGAAGGCGGCAAGCAGGAGTTGAGCGCGGGTTACACCTGCGATCTCGACTGGACTGCCGGCAAGACGCCAACCGGTGATGAGTATGACGCCATCCAGAAGAATATTCGGCTCAACCACGTTGCCATCGTGCAGCAGGGAAGGGCCGGAAAACAGGTTCGCATCGGTGATGCGAGCGTATGGGGCGCTGCCCCGATCACCAATGATCAAACACCAGAGAAGGAAAAGATCATGACCTTGAAGACGGTTACCGTCGATGGCATCCCGGTTGAAGTAACCGATCAGGGTGCCACGGTGATCGGCACGCTGCAGACGCGGCTTGCTGACGCCAATACCAAGCTTGCGGATGCAGAGAAGGTTCATCAAACGGCTCTTGACGTGAAAGATGCCGCCCTCGCTGCCAAGGATACCGAAATCGCGAAGAAAGACGCTGAAATCGATGCGACGAAAGCCAAGGTGCTTTCCGATGCCGATCTCGACAAGCGCGTCCAGGCACGCGCCGATCTGATCACTGTGGCGAAAACAATCGCCAAGGATGTGAAGACGGAAGGCCTGACAGATGCCGCTATCCGCAAGGCTGCCGTTGTCGCCAAGCTTGGCGATGAAGCAGTGAAGGACAAGGCTGAGGCCTATATCGATGCTCGCTTCGACATCCTTGCAGAAGACGCAAAGAAGGTCGCCGACCCATTCCGCACCGTTGTGCAGAACGGCATCCAGAACAACGATAGCGCGCAGAATTCCAATGACGCCTACACGGCAATGCTCGCTCGCGATGCAGCCGCATGGCAGGGCAAGAAGGAGTCCGCATAATGGCTTTCCCACCCGTATCCTATTCGCGTGATACTCCGGCGGGTTATCCCGGCATGATCGCGACCACGGAACCGCATCACATCATTTCGATGATCGTCAATGCGACTTCCGGCAACATTCCTTTCGGTAGCGGCGTTCTGTTCGATACCGTCGAGGATACCGTGAAGCTGCCAACAGCAATAGGCAAGTTTGCCGGTGTTGCTGTTGTTGATCGTACGCTGCCCTTTGCCAATGGCGAGGTTTACAAGCCTTACGATCAAATCAGCGTCATGAAGAATGGCTCCATCTGCGTTACTGCGCTTGTCGCCGTTGCTCAGGGTGATCCTGTCTACATGACCCCTACCGGCGGTTTCACCAACGTTGCGAACTCTGCCGCAAACCAACTCATCGAAAATGCCGAATGGGCAAGCGTCACGTCTGGTACCAACCAGCTTGCACGTCTCCGCCTTGGCGTCACCAAGTAAGGAGAACGAGCATGTTCACCAATGACGCGCCCGCACTGGCGCTGAACTTCCTGCGCACGGCCCAGAATTACATTGAGCCGGGCATCTACGCCCGAGAGTATCCGGACTTCCAGTACCGGGAACTCGTGCCCGTCGATAACTCGGCACCTGACTGGACAACGGCCATCGACTTCTTCTCGATGGGCGATGACGTTGGTCAGGCCCGAGAAGTTGCAGCGGATGGCGATGACATTCCGTTTGTCGATTTCAAACTCGACAGCGGCAACAGCCGTGTTTTCATGGCTGGTATCGGTTATCGATACAATCTTCAGGAGCTGGCGCATGCACAGGCTTATGGCGTGCGCTTGGAAAGTGATCGTGCCGATGCTGCCCGTCGAAAGTACGAGCTGTTTGTAGACAATGTCGCCTTCCTCGGCCGGCCTAAACTCGGAATGACAGGTTTGCTGAACGCGACTAACGTCACAGCACTGACTGCCGCAAACGGGGTTTCTGGAACTGCAACGTGGCCAACGAAAACCGCCGACGAAATCCTGAAGGACGTCAACGACGTTCTGAGCGTCATCTTCACTGCCTCCAACGGTATCGAACAGGCAAATACGCTCCTTCTGGATCAGGATCGGTTCGCTCTAATTGCCACCAAGCGTCTGGATGCAACTATGACGACTACCGTGCTGGAGCATATCCAGCGCGCTAATATCTATACGCAGCGCACGGGACTTCCTCTCACAATCCGAGCCGTGTTTGGACTTGAAAATGCGGGTGCTGGGGGCACGCACCGACTGGCGGCTTATCGACGTTCGCCGGATGTCGTGAAAATCCACATTCCCATGCCCCTACGCTGGCTTCAGGCTGAGCAGCGTCTCTTGAAGTTCGAGGTTCCCGGCATTTTCCGATTGGGCAGTGTCGAAATACGCCGCCCGGGTGCCGTGCGCTACCTTGACGGGATTTGAGGAGAAACCAGATGTCCAAGATCACGATCACGAATATCCGTCCCGGAGGCTTTGGCATTCCGGGCGGTCCGGTCATTGCTGGCAACAATGGCAGCCTCGAAGCCGAGCAGAAGGATTGGGACGGTGTCAAAGACCATCCAGTCGTCAAAGCTTGGCTTGATGCCGGTCATCTGAAGGTTTCAGGTGCAAAGGCAGAGAAGCAGGAAGCCGGTAACGGCGGCGGCGGCGATGAGTCAAAGACAGCAGAGCAGGTTCTGGCGCTTCAGGGCGGTCAGTTCATGACCTTCAAGTCTGAAGCAACGAAGCTGCTCGGTGAAAAAACACCTGCAACCAAAGCCGAGATCATTCTCGCCTTGGAAGAGCTCGCGACCCAGCCATAACGATCTGCCCGGCCGGAAACTGCCGGGCACCCCATTCGACCGGAGAATGACCATGGCCGCTTACGGTACAAAAGAAGGTTTCCAGCAATATGCTGAGGACCATGGCTATGTCATTCCCGATGGAACGACCGATCCGCAGATCGTAGCCGCCATGTTGCGCGGCTCTCTGGTAATTGATCGGTATGAACCCAAGTTTTCAGGAACACGTGCGGGTGGATACAACCAAGAGCGTGCGTGGCCGCGCACTGGCGCTGTGACCTACTACGGCCAAGAAATCCCTGCTGATGCTGTTCCCCAGCCAATCATCAACGCTTCTTACGAAGCTTCCTTCCTTGAACTGATCACCCCCGGCAGTCTATCGCCGGTTGTGACGGGCAACTCGATTGCCAAGAAAGAAAAGGTTGGCGAGCTTGAGGTTGAGTATGCCGTGTCGAGCAGCACTTCATCTGCTGACGTTGTGGCCGCTGCCACTCCCGTTGTAACCATCATTGATGGCTTGCTCTGGCAGTTCTTCCGCCAGATCACGCCTTGGGCTCTGGTGGTGTAAATTTTACATGACGTGAACCATGTCGAGATAGAGGACTGTCGCATGACCTTCCGTCTCAACAGAGAATGTCGCTGTCAGATCACTCCAGTAACCATCGAGCGGCAGATCGAACCAAACAGAAATAAGTCCCTCATCACGATCAACTTCATGACGGGGCCAAGGGTTGTTGACGGGTTCATCACCGGGTCTGTATTCGGCGGTGTCAAGCGGACTTAGCCTATGAGGGTATTCTCCCGATTGGTTATATCCATCATAACCTTCGATGGTTTTTCGCAATTTCTCGGCGGTCCATCCTGGAGCACGCACCATAGAGCGCGCGCCTTCGTAGTCTTCGGCAGCAAGCGCTGCACACCATGTCCTGACTGCGTTCAAGATTTGCTGGTCGGATGCTTCTAACGGAAGTCGTATCAATTTTGTGTCGTTGTCGCCCATGCCATCCGCCTAAAGTTGTGTTTCTACGAGGTAACACCCGAATATGAGTAAGTTCAACTACGACCGCGCACAGGCAACTGCGCTCCGTTTACTGGACAAGTTCGGGCAGGCTGGTTCTATTGTGCGCGACATGCCCGGCAACGGTCCGATCTATGATCCGGGTGAGCCGGTGCCAACGCCATACCCATGCGTTGCAGCCGTACTGGCAATTGAACTGAAAGATGTTGACGGCACACTCGTCAAATCGACCGATAAGACCGCCTACGTCGCTTCAAAGGGTTTGGCGATCGAGCCAACCACGATTGACCGGCTCATGTTCAACGGCAAGAGCTACACCATCGTCAAGGTTGCGCCACTCCAACCGGCGGCAACCATTGTTTACCACAAACTATTCGTCCGGAGCTAAAGGCTCGATGCGGCTTCACTGAGCAAGGATTTAGCGATTTCCAATACTCGGGCACGCTCATCAGCCTCGGTCTCGTCTGGTATCGGCGGGTCTAAAAATATAACTTTTGCGATGGGAAGCTTAAGTACGTTCAATGTGACAGTGCAAAATCGGCCGGTTGGCTGTTCGCTGAAGTTTACAGTGGTCTCGGTAAAAGTAGTCATTTTGTCCCTCTGCTTTTGATTGAGTAGCTAACCAAAAGCTTTGTACAAGTCGAGAGAACATTCATGCTCAAGCGCCTTTCAGCCCGCGAGAAGTTCGAGCAGCTTATTGCCGATTTCGAACCGCTCCTACGTAATGCCTTCATGGAGAGCGTTGCCGACATCAAGAGCAATATCCAGATCAAGCGGATTGTCGAACGGCTGGAGCGGAACGATATCCCAGGCGCAATTGAAGCGCTGTATCTCGATCCCGCGGCATTCCGGCCATTGGATCGCGCCATTGCTCAGGCTTTTGAGGGCGGTGGCGTTGCTGCTGTTTCGGACATGCCGACGCTCAGGGAGCCGAACGGTGCAAAGTTTATTACCCGCTTCGATATGCGCAACTATCGCGCCGAGGCGGTCTTGCGGGAGCGCGGCAGCAATCTTATCGGCGGCATTGTTGAAGATATCAAAGTTGCCGCCCGTACCACCATGGAAACAGGCCTTGTTGAGGGGCGCGGACCTCGGTCAATCGCACTTGATCTTGCAGGGCGCATAAACCGCGTAACCGGCTCGCGTGAGGGTGGTATCATAGGCTTGACGAGTACACAGGCTGGATATGTGCAATCAGCGCGTGACGAGCTTATTTCGAACGATCCTGAACGTTTGAAGCATTACCTGACACGCAATCGGCGCGACAAACGCTTCGATGCTACGGTTCGGAAGACAATATCCACCGGCAAGGCAATTCCGGTCGAGATGATCGACCGCATGGTCACTCAGCAATATGCAAACCGGCTTCTGTTGCTTCGTGGTGAAACAATCGCCCGGACTGAAACAATGGGAGCATATGGCGCAAGCCAGATGGAAGCCTATCAGCAACTTATCGACAGCGGAGCAATATCGGAATCAGTGGTTCAACGTGTCTGGCACTCCACAAATGACGGTAGGGTTCGTGATACGCATCGAGCCATGAACGGCCAGACAGTCGGGTTTCGCACGCCGTTCCTTTCACCTCGTGGTGCATCGCTTCAGTTCCCGGGTGATCCGAATGCGCCGGCATCTGAAATCGTCAACTGCCGGTGCCGCATGAGCATCAAGATCGATTTCCTCGCGGATTTGGACTGATGTCAGTTTCGAACGCCTCGTTCTCCAGTATGGTTCAGGATTGGGTGCGTGAAACAGAACGGCGGATGATCGCGGTGTTTCGCACATCTGCCAGCATGGTCATCGAGCAGATGCAGTTGACTGATACCGAAGGCGGCTTGAACCGTAAGGATTTGGGTCATCATCTTGCCTCCCTGCAAGTAGGTATCAATACACCGCCGCAAGACGCAATTCAGAAGGCGCCGGATACGCCCGCGAGGCCATTTGCTATCGGCGCAGTCGATGCGACGATTGCAGGTGCTGAACTTGGAGATACCGTCATGGCCTCCTACGGCATGGCTTACTCGCTGCGCCTTGAATATGGGTTCGAAGGCACTGACAGCCTTGGCCGCAAATACAGCCAGAAACCTTATGCTTTCGTACGCACCGCTGCGCAAAATTGGCCCCAGATCGTTGAACAGGCAACAGAATTGGCGAAAGCCCGAGTTGCGGCGAGGAACGCATAATGGCTGCTTCAACAATCGAGGGCATGATTCCGGATGCGCTTCTTGCTCACCTATCAGCTTTAGTGTTGTCGCCAGAACTTCCGATTGCTTACCCGGATATCGCATTCACGCCGCCATCGTCGGCTTATCTCAAGGCCTATTACATCCCGAACGGCAATCAGCGCATTTGCATCACGCCAGGTTCGCCGAACCGCTATCAAGGTATCCTACAGGTCAGCGTAGTGTTTCCGTCGGGGCAGGGCGCAGTTAAACCAAACGATGTGGCTGGAAAGATTGCCGATCATTTTGCGGAAGGCACTCAGTTGCAAACCGCTGCCGGTCCCGTCCGCATCGATAAACGTCCAAGCGTTGAACGTCCCATGCAGGACACAGACAGAATACAGATACCCGTCTCCATAGATTGGGTTGCCTACCTCTAGGCGAATGCCGTTCCCATCCCTTCGGCAAGGATAAATCAAGCATAGGAGGCCACCATGGCCACTCTTTACCCTGTCGCGGGGATGAGAATCTATATTGGTCCGGCAATGGACCTCCCTGATGTCGATGTCGTTGCTGGTGACTTCACGTCGGTAGTGTGGACCGAAATCAAGAATTGGACGCAGCTTGGCGCATTTGGCGATGCTGCTGCACTCATCACTACTCAGCTAATTGACCGCAAACGTGACGTAAAGCAGAAGGGGACGCGTAATGCTGGCTCGATGCAGAATGTCTTTGCTGTTGCTGCTTCGGACGCAGGTCAGATTGCACTCATTGCGGCTGAGAAAACAGATCTGAACTACCCGTTCAAGATCGAGGGCAATGACAAGCCTGCCGTTGGTGCTGCGCCCAAGAATTCGCTTCGCTACTTCATAGGCTTGGTGACTTCCGCCCAGGAGGCTGGTGGCGCTGCAAACACAGTTCAGAGCCTTAACTCCACAGTCGAAATCAACACAAACATTGTGAAAGTCGCGGCTTCGGCCACGTAAGGAGAGCAATCATGACAACCAAAGCAGATAAAATGAATGATCTTGCTGCCTTCGACGGTCTGAAGGATGCGCAGGAAGCCGGTATTGATGTCGAGATCAAGGATCCAAAAGGCAAGCCCATTGGTATCTCAATCAAGGTTGCTGGTCCTGACAGCGAGCGCCAGCGCAAGGCTATCAAGGCCCTGACTGATCAGCGCATCAACAGCGAAGACCTCACAACGGCAACGGCTGATGACTTTGAGAATAACACAGTCAAAATCCTTGCTGCTAGCGTGATCTCTTGGACTCCAATCGTACTGGACGGTGCTGATCTTCCGTATTCGGAAGAAAACGCCATTCGCTTGTTCTCCCGATTCCCGTTCATTCGTGAGCAGATCGAGAAGAAAGCAGGCAAGCGCTCGGGTTTTATGACGCCCTCATAAGGGCACTCTGCGCAGCAATCAAAGACAATCATGCTAATCGGCGGCCTCGTATTCCCGCCGCCGGTCAGCACGTGTGGGAATGGTTCGTCTATCTCGACCGAAAGCGCTTCCATAACGGCTACGCATATATGCCCATAAGTCATCTCGAAATCGACGCTTGGGCACGGCTGCACGGTGAAACACCAGCAGCGTGGGAACTGCGAGCCTTGAGCGCCATGGATATCGAAAAGATGCTTCTGCTCAACGCGTCAGATGACGAGAGCAAGGACGTCGTGTCGTCGAGACCGATGTCTATGGAGCTGTTCGACGCGTTGTTTTAATGAAATCGAGCGGTCCTTAGGAATTACCGAACACTTGCCAAAGGCCAGTTTTCTCTAATTCATTCTTTGTAAAATCACCCATATTAACCCTGCGAATGCATAAGCCAAGATCATGAGCGGTTACATCAGATACCTGAGATGGCTGGGTAATGGGCTGTTTTGCATGTTCAGCAACGACATCATTCACGATCTTGAAGCATCTATCAGCCGCTAGGCTCTCAACTCGTCTTGAATCTTCGCGGTTCTGAGACAAGGACGTTGATTGTTGATTTTCTTGGTACTCGCTCCAAGCGTAATACCCGCCGCCCGCTATCACTACCATGCAGGCAGCTGCAATCAATGTTTTGAGCCAGTTATCCATCAACCCCTCCACAATCGGTCCGGACGATATATCTCCGACTCGCAAGGATCAATCCCATGACTATTGCTTCTCTGGGACTTGCTGTTGATTCATCTCCAGCAGTTCGTGCTGCTGTCGATCTGGACAAATTGACGACGGCTGCGGTTAGCACTGAAACTGCTGTCAACAAGTTGGGAACGAGTGCGCCTGCAGCGTTGGCAAAGGTGGCGGCCGGGACAGGTCCGATAACGCAAAAACTGCGCGAGGCTGCAAACGATGCTGAAAGCTTCGCAGCCCGCGTCAATCGGGCGCTCAACGTGAGAACCGATTTCGGTGGAATGGCACGCGGTGCCGAAATTGAGGCCTACGGGCGCCAATTGGATGGTTTGCGGGCCAAGTTCAATCCTTTGTTCGCTTCCGTCCAGCAATACAAAGTGGCGCAAGCAGAGATAAGGCAGGCTCACTTAGTCGGTGCGATCTCTGCGAATGAGATGACTGCTGCCCTTTCGCGGCAGAGACAGGCTGCGCTGGCGAGTATCGACGCCCTTAAGCAACGCAATGCCGTGATTTCTGATACGCCAATGCAAAGATCGGTGAGCAGCACGTTCAATACATCTAACATCGCTGCTCAGTTTCAGGATATCGGCGTTACCGCTGCCATGGGCATGTCCCCGTTACAGATTGCGCTTCAGCAGGGTACGCAGCTATCAGCAGTTTTCAACGACATTAAAGCCAAGGGGCAGAGCATTGGCCCGGCCTTGGTGACATCATTTAGCTCTATAATTAGCCCTGTATCACTTATTACAGTAGGTCTAATCGCTGCAGGTGTCGCTGCCGCCCAGTTCGCATTCGAGTTTCTGCAGGGAAGCGACAAGACGGCTGAAGCCTTGGAAAAAGAAGCGGCTCTTATCCAATCAGTCGCCAACAAATGGAATGAGGCGCTTCCAGCCCTCACGGCTTATGCAAACGAGAGGCAGCGCATCGCAGATCAGAAAGATATCTCAGACGCGACTAATGCTGCTGTAGACGACAGATTTGGTGCCGCAAAGGAACAGGTTGGGGGCATTGCTTCCGCTCTTGAGGATGCAGAAAGTCAACTGAGAAGCTTTGGGCAAAGATCAACAGATATCCAAAAAATCAGAGATGAATTCTCGATGCTTGATAAAGCTGTAAGAGAAAACAAAGGTGCCACCGAAGAAGCAATTAGAATAGGAGTGGCGCTTTCAGCCCATTTCAACCAGACACAAATTCCGGCGCTTGATGATCTGGCAAAAAGGTTTTTTGCTCTGGCCGGCGCAATCAGTGTTGCCAATTCAGAAGCGACAAAACTCAGCGCTGAGGCGTTACTACATGATGCGAGTAAAAACGTTCTCCCCACTCTTGGGACACTTTCTCCGGTTCTGAGTGCAGGTGGCGGTTTCATCGATGAGGCCGAGCTACAAAAACGGAGGGCGGACGCTGCAAAGTCAAAGTACGAAATTGAACAGGAAAAGCTGGAACGTCAGCGTAGTCGGGTGTCACCAGGAGAACGTGCAGCTCAGAGAGAAGCAAACGCTTACCGCGATCTGATAAAATCTGTCGATGACCGAATAGGCCAGATGGAACTTGAGGCACAGCTTGTTGGTAAAACCGGTGTAGAGGCGGATACACTCCGCTTGCGTTTGGAACTGCTTCAAAGCGCTGAAGACAAGGGCAGACACGCCAGCCCAGCACAGGTCAAAGAGATCGAGAGCAAGGTTGCTGCCTATCGAAAACTGGCAGAAGCAACTGCAAAAGCCACGCTGGAAGCAGAACTTCAGTTCGAGCGCGAGCAGATGTTCAGGTCGGACATTGACCAAACAATCGCGTCAAGACTTAAGGATGCCGGGCTGCCGATAGACTTTGACTCCGTGCAAGCCGGTCTGATCCGGACGAACGAACAATTGAAAGAAGCGCGCGCCTTGGCAGGTGACTTCGCCAGCACGTTTATTCAGGGCATTGAGAGCGGTAAATCTGTGTTTGAAAGCCTTGGCGATGCTGCCCTGTCTGTTCTCGACCGCATTACCGATAAGTTGCTCAATGACGTCCTCAATGCCTTATTCGAAGTCAACAATGCAGGATCTGCAGGAGGTGGGGGAGGTATCTTTGGCTCAATCCTTGGTGCTCTTGGTTTAGGCGGTGGCGGCAGTTATGGGAAAGGCTACTTTCCTCCGGCGCCATCCATGAGCGGAAGAGGGCTTTACGCCAATGGAGATGCCTTCCCTAATGGCATCAGTGGTTTCTCCAATTCCATCGTGAATAGCCCGACCCTGTTCAAGTTTGCGAAGGGTACGGGGATGATGGGTGAAGCAGGACCGGAAGCTATCATGCCACTCAAGAGGGACAGTGCAGGGCGTTTGGGTGTGTCTGCTCAAACGGGTAGCCCTGCCAACAACAATCGCCCGCAGGAAGTCACCCTTCGTATTCTCAATGAAGAAGGGCCGATGTTCCGCACCACGATCCGGGCTGAAAGTGAAGAAGTCTCGGTCAAGGTTGTTCAGCAGAACAATGAAAACCAGAAAAACTACAAGCAGAACGGCGGCGAATAATGGCTACTCTGATTTCTTTGCCATCGGTTGGCTATGTCGAGTGCGACTTCAAGTCAGTCCGCCCACGTGATACCAACCGCATGGAAGGCAGGCGCACTGAAGCACAGACATTTGGTACGCCTTACTGGACAGCAAGCTATCGCGCCGGTGCCTTGACTAAGGTGCAGGAAGGGCTTGTGCGTGGTTTCATGATGCAAGCCGGTGATGATGGTGAAGTCTTCGCTGCATACGATGCTTGGCGGCCACGACCGATAGCATATGCGGAGGGAAACTACTTTCCCGGAGTAAACTTCGGCAACTTGATGTCAAACGGCGGATTTGAAACCGGGGCTTCCTCACCATGGGCATTCAGTGCAGGCGTTACCATCAATTCATCAATCGGTCATACTGGCTCTTATTGCATGCAATTGGACAAAGGCACGTCTGGCATAGGTAATGGTACACAGCGTGCTGCCAACCAGTTGGTCACGAATAACATCATTGCAGGAAAGCAATACCGGCTTGGCGCTTGGGTGATGGGTAATGTAAACTCATTGGCTGGTGCGTATCTCTCGATTGAATGGCGCACTGCGGCAAATGCTATCATTTCAACGTCTCCTATCGTGACAAACGCAGGCTTTACGACGGCGTGGCAATTCCTGTCAGGGACGGCTGTTGCGCCAGCCAACGCAGCCAGAGCAGTGGTGTATGCTACTCTGGCGACTACCGGCGCAGCACAAATTATGTTTATGGATGATTTCACCTTTGGACGATATGAATCGTTCGTTGGTTCTGGCGTTTTGCAGGCAATCACAAACGCCTTCACCATCGTCGTCAATGGGCTGCCAGATGGCTTCAAACTATCGGTTGGTGATTATGTTGAAATCCGTAAATCGCTGACTGTGAGATCACTTCACCTCATAACGGAAGATGCGATTGCCAACAGTAGCGGTGTCGTAACGTTGAAGATCAAGTACGCTCTCGATCTGCAAACCTTCACGTTGCCTTGCACCGTACACTTCGAAAAGGCGTCCTGCCTCATGCAAATTGATCCGGGTTCCTATGCCGGACCAAAGTCGTGGGCAAGCCGTGAGCCAAGTTTCGCTGCTACTGAGGTATTCTTCTCATGAGTGTTGTGCTTGATCCCGCTGTCAATGCTGCAGTCGAGTCCGGCCAAATTCGTCGTCTCGATCTCATCCGCTTCGACTTGCCGGGAAAGACTATCGGATACCACCGGGGAGGAAGGCCATTCACCTATAACGGTCTGGTCTATCTGCCTAATCGCTTTCTTTCAGCCGGATCAATGAACAGTGCGCTCGGCGTGGCAGTTACTACCAGGACGATCACGTTCTCCAATGTTCCAATCGCCGATCCAAACGACGCCATAGCGAAGATTGAGGAATACAATTATCCGAACGCTCCGGTCATTATTGCCCATCTTTGCGGCGATCCTGCAACTGATGAGGTCTTGGGTGTTCTGGCATCAAGCCTCTATGAGATCGACAAGGTTTCCTACAACAAGGGCGCTGTTGATGCGAACGGGGAGCGTTCACTGACCCTCTCCATAGACCTTCAACCGCCGGGGCGATCTGCTCGCGGCTCTACTCAAGTGAAACGCTCTCAGGAAGAGCAGCAGTTCGATAACTCGCTGACCGACACATGCTTAGAATATGCATCTGTCACAGGCAGCCAGCCTATCGAATGGGGCCAAAAGACAGGCTGATCCATGACCAGATTCGAGATTGTCGAGGCTACGCTTACAGCGGAGCTAGCGAAGCCGTATGCGTTTGGCATTGCCGACTGCTTCTTTCTTGGAATCGCCATGCTCGATGCGCTGTCCGGTTCGGACAACCGCAAGAAGTTCGCCAAGGCATATCGGACCATGGCGGGCGCGCAGCGAGCATTGCGGCGCAGAGGGCATACTTCTCTCGTTCCACTGTTTGAAACGCTCACCGAACGCTGTGCGCCGGCTGAAGCGCGTCTTGGCGATATCGTCATCCTTCAGCTTGGTCCGCATGAGCATGTCGGCATATGCCTCGGCTCGCGCTTCATCACCAAGATTGAGATTGGCCAGTCCTACCACAACCTGACTGACTGCATCGCAGCGTTCCGCGCAGGATAATCATTCATGCCCATTTTTTCGGCTATTGGCGCTGCGATTGCTGGCGCGCTTTTTGCTGGCTCTACGCTTGCAGCAACACTGATATCCTCGGCACTCGCTTTCGGTGCGCGCCTTGCAGTCAGTTATCTAAACCGGCCGAAGAAGCGTAAGTATTCCGCTGTTCAAGGAGAAATTCAGTACGGTGCTGATGTTCCCGTTGGAGCGATGTATGGCACCGGCAAAGTCAAAGGCCATCGCGCCTATTATGCCAAATGGGGCAAAGGCAACAAGTTCAATGGCGACGTTTATATCCTTTCAAACGGATGGTGTGACGGGCTTGAGGGACTGTATTTTTATGGCGAAAAGCAGACCCTTGTTCCTCAACCTGTAGAAGGCGGGGAGGTTGCTCGTTACTATGTCGAGGACTTCGGCAACAACCTGACGATCCGTTTTTATGACGGGCGTCCGGGGCAGCCGGTTGATACCAAGCTTGTCAATGATACCAATGATCTTGGCCGTAAGTGGAAGGCGACAAGTGTTTGCGCAGGCCTGTGCTATGTTGTTGTCGAGCGCGAATACGATAATCGCTTCGAAAAAGGCCAGCCAGAGTTCGAGTTCGTGCTTCGCGGGCTTCGGCTTTATGACCCGCGCAAGGATAGCACTGTTGCCGGAGGTTCTGGCGCCCATCGTTTGGACAATCCTGCGACTTGGCAGTTCAGCAAGAATCCCGCCCTGCAACGCTTTAATTATCAGCTCGGTCTGAAAGGTTTAATCTCCGGCCGCACATTGATTGGTGAGGGCAAGTCACTCGGTCAGCTTGATTTGTCGTCATATTTCGCTGCGATGAACGTCTGCGACACTATCAGGAAGGGAAAGCCAACCTACCAGAGCGCCATCTACGTTCAGGGCGATGATGATCATACAGAAATCCTGAAGGAATTTGACGATGCCATGGCAGGGTATGGCCTGAATCGTCGTGGCCTTTCGGGCGTTATTCCGGGTGCGCCCCAAATACCTGTCCTGGAAATTACTGCCGCTGATATCCCGATAGACCGTGCTCAGGAACTCAGCCTGCGCAAGTCGGCCTTCGACATGTTCAACATGATGTCGGGCCAGTTCACCTCCATTGAAAGCAACTGGAGCGCCGAGAGCCTAAAGCCGATTGTCGTCAACGCGGATATTGCGACAGATGGAAGGCGACGCCAGACCAGCAATGATTTTCTGCAGGTCTCTGATCCGGATATTGCTCAATACCTGCTCAATATTCGCTACCGCCAGAACAGAAAAGGCGGCCAAGCTACGGTTCCGGTCAGCCGCCGTGTAGGACTGAAAGTACAGGAAGGTGAATGGGTTACATTCCAAAGTAAATCTTGGCTGATAACAGAATGGCGATGTGACGAACGTTTCCAGTTCACGCTTCTCCTTTCCGAAACTGGCGCAGATATCTATGCGGATGGCAATATTGAGCCTGGCCCTGTCATCATCCCGCCTTCACCGCCAATCAATCCTTCCATCCTGACAACGGTACAAGGCTGGGCTGTCGAGGTAGGCATACAAGAGGGCGAGGACGGCTTTGAACGTCCGACGCTTCGTTTTGGTTGGACACCGCCCCAAGACCCAACGATCATTGCCGTTCGCTTTTTCTATCGCGTGGCAGGCACGACGGAAGAGTTTGAAGACCAGACCGGATTGCCGGAAAAAGGCGTTTACACAACTGCGAAGAATGTTCAGTCCGGCGTGTTCTATGAGGCACGGGCAACGATTGAGACGGTACCTGATCGTTTCAAAACATTCACGCCTTGGCTGACCACTGCGACAAAGACCAGCCGCGAAACGGTATATCTGCCAGGCATGGTTGACGACACCATTGCCAAGTTAACGCAAAAGCTCGACTGGATCGGCAAATCCCTGCGTGTTGCATCCGATGCGAGACAGCAGATAATGTCGCTGATCGCGGAGTCCGGTGCACAATCGGCAGAGGATTTCAAAGCAGTTCAGGCCAAGGTCGGAAACTTTGCAGCGTCGTTCCGTCAGCAGATCAGCGCAGTGGCTACCCAGAGCGCAGCAGCGGCACTCAGCATTACTGAGCTGACGGCAAGAATGAATGATCCGCAAACGGGTCTTCAAGCGCTTGCTGCCATCACGAACACGCTCTCGACAACAGTCAGTACAATCGACGGTGAACTGACTGCTGTTACCAATCGCGTTGATGTCAATGAAGCGCGTGTAGGGAATGTTTACGCCAACGGCATCTTTCGCGCCGAACAGGTTGCAACGCAGTCCGGTGCACTTTCCACCATGGGACTGAGCGTATCGGCATCAGCCGGAGGTGTTACTAGTCAAGCAGCGGCCTTCCTGAGTGCACTTGCCGGAGGAATGAGCGAATTTCTGGTCAATGCAGATCGTTTTGCCGTCATCAGCGGATCGGCGAAAAAGTATCCGTTGATCTTTCAAGCCGGTGTGCTTTACCTCAATGATGTTCGCGCAAACATGCTGTCGGCGATCTCGTCCACGCTTGGCAACGTGGATATCAGCAATGCGATCATTGGCAATCTCATCGTCGGCACTTCAAACCTTGGCTTTCGTGCGGTGACGGCAAATGCCGATTATTCTCTAGCGCAGCAAACAAATGGCAACAACAACGCAGGCTGGACCACGGTTGCGGGTTCGACAATCGTTACCCAGAATCCTGAACAGACCCCGGTGTTTTGTGAGTATGGCCTATTCACGTTCGTTAGAGCAGCTACTGGCTCGATATCATTTGCGAAAGTTCGCTGACGTCATGTTCAATCCGGCGAAATCCTGAAATCTATCGACAACACAGTTGCAGCGTCTGGCGGTGGTGCCGTTGAACGAACGATAAACGACGCCGGATTCTTTCTACACACCACACCAGCACTGGGCACAAATACCTACATTCTTGAATATCAAAACCAAACCAACACCGTGGGTGCAACTGTCCTAAGCGCCTACGTCAAATCCGTCTGGTGGAAAAAGTAACACCACAACTCTTAGAAAATTCCACTGCAGCCCGTGAAAGCGGGAAGGAGAGAACATGACTGTTGAAACGACAAACGAAGCCGGAACGCTCGAAGCCATTGCCGAAGCGATGGCACCGAAGGAGCCGGATATCCTGCCGATTGACCATGCCGAAGAACTGATGGCGGTGAAGATGTTCTATGAAACCCGCACCATTGGACTTCGGGCAGCATTGCGCCGCGAACAGCAGAAGAATGCGGAACTTCTGGAATCCAACAAGCAGCTACAGGAGCGGGTGGAAGCGGCAGAGAAGAATTTGGATGAGGTTCGCGAGGACGTCGCAAAGCTGACCCCTTCGAAACCCGGAAAGGCAAACTGATGGCGGAAGACACAGACATCGTTGCCGGGACCGTATCAGTCACAACCGGCACCAAGAATGTAACCGGCGTTGGCACGTTCTGGCTCACTGATGGCATCCAGCCCGGTGATACTTTCGGCAGTGACGGTTATACCCGTGCCCGTATTGATACGGTGAACAGCAATACGTCCATCACCCTGAAGGACAACTGGCGTGGTCCGACACTGCCTGCCGGTTCGGCTTATTGGATTAGGTGGCAGGGTGACAATTCCCGTTATGGCGTCCTGCTTGGCCAAGTGCGCAAGATGCTCAGCCAGGCAAGCGTTGCCGCCTTGGCCGCATTGAATGGTGCGCCGAACAAGCTCACGATGTTCACGGATGCAACCACCATGGGGCTGGTTGACTATATACCGCCACAAGCGAACGGGTTTGACATTACGGCTGGTCGTTCCGTGCTTGTCGAGGGTGCACTGGCGGCGTCACTGTCACGGTTTGGCGGTTATTATCCAACGGCAGCGGATGCCAATCTCAACAATGCTGTAGCAGGTGATTCCGGCCTGTACGGGACGGCAGTTGCAGGAACGCCGACGATCCCGGGCGTTTCGTTCTTCCACGTGATGACACAAGCAATTTACGTTGGAAACAATGCTCTTCACCAGATCGCCAGAGCTTATTTCGGAACGACTGCGCTGCCCTACGTTCTCGTTAGAACCAAGGGCGTGACCGATGCGACATGGTCCGCGTGGGCTTCGGCAAGTTCAGTGGCTGGCAATAATGCAAATGGATACTTCATAAGGTTCTCCGATGGCGTTCAGATTTGCTGGGGTGGCGGTGTCATCAGCGCGGCTGGCAATGCGGTCACGAGTGGCGTGTTTACCTATCCTGCTGCATTTGTTGCTGGAGCTGTTGGGCTCCGATCCAATGTCGCATGCGTGACCAGTGATCCGAGAGCGTTCATGGTTTCTCCGGGCGGCGCAAATGCAACAAGCATCACCATTTATTGCGGTCGGACGGCAGCGGGTGCGACCGTGGATATCGCTGTGTCTTATTGTTCAATTGGAAGGTGGTACTGATGAAAATAACATTTTCACCCATCGTCATGGATGCCACTCTCACTTTGAGCAAATCCGGTGACATTCTCACCATCAACGGCGAACAGTTCGATTTTACCGATTTGCCGGATGGAGGAACAATCCCTTCAGGCATCATCCCGTGTGATTTCATCTGCGGTGAAGTCTCGCGCATCAACGGCAAGATCAATCTTACCCTTGCGCTTCCTCATGGTCTCAATCCTTCCCAGCACGTCGCTTACCCACGCTGCATCAGGGATGCGGCTGACGGTGACATTGCTGTCCCGCATGATCCGGTGATTGAAGAGCCGCCCATGCCGACAAGGGAAGAATGGGAAGCGATGTACCCAAAGGTTCAGGTGGGGGAACAAACCGATGTGGAAGATTGATCCTGCAACTGTCGTCACCAAGGAAATGAAAACGACTGCCTTGGTGCCGGATCGTGTCACGCGCCGCCAGTTCCGCCTGCAGCTCATCGATGCCGGGCTCCTTGATCAAGTTGGGGGCTGGATTGCCACGCAGGACGAGCGGACAAAAGCTGCCTATGCCGACAGTGGAACGTTCCTGCGCACAGACGAAATGCTGCAGCAAGGCTTTGCGGCATTGGGCTTTGCCCTTGAACAGGTCGATCAGTTCTTCACCGATGCTGCCAAGCTGTGACGGGAGGTTTGATGAAAACCCTTCAGGAAGTCAAAAACTGGATTTCTGCTGTCGCTTACAGCGTTGCCGATACAATGGATCAAACCGGCATTACCGCCGCTTCCTATGATCGGCTTGGTTCAGTCGAAATCATCCGCAACGGTATGGCTAAAACTATCTTTTATGATGTTGTTGAAGGCAAAGCGCAAAACTCCCTCAGTCAGGAATTGCTTGACTGGATAGAGGCTGGCAACGAAATCAAACCATTTGATACGGCGTTGTTAGTAGAAGAAGCGTGGCAGGCGCTGCGAGCAAGGCGAAATGCCATCCTTGCAGAAACTGACTGGACGCAAATGCCTGATGCTCCGGTTGATACAGCGAAGTGGGCCGCATACCGGCAAGCGCTTCGCGACATGACCAATGGATTGGAAGACCCCACCATGGTCATCTGGCCGGTGCGGCCTTAGTTTACTGCGACCCTGCCTAATCGATAGAGCGCTTTTGGACTTTCAACAATGTTATGAGACCTAGGAACAAAACTGCGATAACGCACGCGAACGCTACTAATATTTCCATATATATCCCCTGAGTTTCTTCAGTTCTCTGGTTATTATTTTTGGCATTCCTGATCTTGGGGAGTCGAGTGCAGAAAGAGCACACCGACCAAATGTTATCCCAGCGCCGATAAAGGGCTAGTTAAGTCAGCGCTGGGAAGGTGCCATTCTATAGGGTGGCATAGACCAGTTAAACCCACTTGTAGGACAAGTGCAATTCATCATGCATAGTTAAATGTGTTGAGGGTGGCTCGAGGCTCGCTATCGTGCAGAACCCCGAGCCGTGCTGAAACTCCCATATCAGCAGCAACAATTTGGAGTACAGATTGAGGCAGAACAATACACACTTCGATCTAGCAACTTATTGCACATCTTTATGAGCTGGTACTCGATATCCATGCTCATGCCTTTCAGAACACGCGCGACCGGCAACAATCGATACCACCGACAGCGCAGCGACGATCAGTAAATAGGGCCATACGCTTGTAAGATAGGGTCTGTCCTTCTCATCGGTCATGACATTCACCTCCGATAATGAGGTTATACGTCTAAACTGAAACTTCAGATTAAAGTGAGGCCTGACGCCCTTCGTCATTGGAGTGATGTAACGGCGTCAGGACCTCTGCCGACACGTATCTACCCATGCCAGCCTCGTATTAACTCGCGCTGGCTCTCTCATGTTCCATATCTTTGAGGAAATCATCATGACAACGATTCTGGATAACCAGAAGCGCCTGACAGCGCTTGGCATTGACGTAGGCGTGCTGGATGGCAAGGCCGGACAGAAGTATCACGATGGCGTGGCTCTTGCTTTGGATCGACTCAAAGTGCCGGTTGCCACAATACCGCCTGTAGACAGCAAGTCGCCAGTTACTGCCCAGCCCAAAGCCACCCGTGCTATCAACGAAATCATCATCCATTGCACTGCCACGCCAGAGGGCAGTGATGTTTCGGTTGAGACAATCCGGGGCTGGCACAAGGCGCAGGGCTGGAAGGACATTGGCTATCACTACGTTGTTCTGCTTGATGGGACCGTTCAGCCAGGACGGCCGGAAGCGCAGATTGGCTCACATGTAGCGGGTCATAACACCGGCACGCTTGGCATCGTGTATGTCGGCGGCGTCGCGAAGGACGGCAAGACAGCCAAGGACACGCGCACGCCAGCCCAGAAAGCCGCGTTGATCGCGACGGTAAAGGCGCTGATCTCCAAATATCCCGCGATCAAGAAAGTCACCGGCCACAAGCAATACGCCGCCAAGGCGTGTCCCTCATTCGACGTTCGCAAGGACGCTCTCGGATCAATCATCTAATCCTCGAAGGAAATTCCCATGGACAAGACTGTCATCTTCAACACCGTCGTTCTGCCAATGGTTCGGCACTTCCTGCAAATCCTCTCCGGCTATCTCGTCGCAAGCGGCGGGCTTGATCAGGCCAATGCTGAGAATCTTACTGGCGCCTTCCTCGCGATCATCTCTGTGGGCTGGTGGTACTACACCAAAAACTCCACCAAGGCGCTCACTGCTGCTGCCCAGATTGATGCGAAAGTGCCGCCAAGTGTAAGCGTACAGATCAAGACGCCGGCCGGAATTCCCGACATAACAATACCCGCAGCGAAATAGCATTCCAGCATTGCGATAGGACAGGGCATGCCAATGGACAAAGACGCGGCTGCAGTACAGCGCTGGATTCAGCTACCAGACAAAACCAAGAGGTTCTTCGAACAGCTTGAAGAGAAGAACATCGACACTTTGGAAGTGGTAGCTGAAGCGCCAGCAGAGGATGTCACCGAAATCTTTGTCATGGTTCGCAATGCCAAGGTGATCGGCAAGTTCTTCAAATGGCTCATCGTGGGCGTACTCGGGATATTCCTGGGAACCATCATGTTCTGGGAAGGAATGTTGAAGGTGTTCGCATGGTTCAAGATCTGAAATCAATGAGCATGTGGGCAAAGGGGGCGATGACACTGTTTGCAGCCTTTGCCATCTACGGGGCGGTCAGTCTCGGGATAATGGTCGCTGATCGCCAGCCACCGATATTTTACATCAAAGCATCTGCGCTTTCGGTATCAGTCCCACAGGGCGGAACCATTGAGGTGGAATTTGAAGTCGAGCGGTCCCGGATTTGTTCATCAACCGTAAAGCGCTGGCTGGTGGATTCGGCAGGCACTCGTCATTCAATAACGAACTTCACTGTCGGCTCCAATCTTAAGAAGGGGCGAGAAGTCTATCAGCGCAGCATTACTATCCCAGCCAACGCTGCCGTTGGAACCGCCTATTATGAGGTGAAGCTGGAGTTTGCTTGCAATGTCATTCAGAGATTGGGCTGGACTGTGAAGGTAAATGCCCCACACATAAAATTCGAGATAACCCCGAGCACATCACTCGTGCCGTTTCAGCCGCCCGTTTTTGAAAGTATGGATTGAGGTATAGCCATCCATGTTATAGCTCAACCATCCATGCCAAGCATACATGTTATGAGTCCCCGGTGTCCTGACGGATGCCGGGGCTTTTTTAAGTGATCTGAGTAATGGGGGATTTCGACTATTTCTTATCAGCCTGAATTAAAGAGAGCATGCCAGCATTTTGACGTTCGACCGCGCTGACTTCACGACCTAGGTGGTCTCGCAGTACTTCAAAAGAAAACGACAGTGAATCCTCCGATTCTAATTCCGGCAAGCGCCCGTTATCCACGAGCTTTCGCCAAGCATTGTAAAGAAGGCCTGGTCGCTCAATCGGGATCACATCATCCAATGGCTCCTTGTTAAGTTCTTTTCTTTTGGTCATCTGAATTCGAAACGAAACATACTGGTTGTCATCGATCACGCCGATATCTCGAGCGCGATGAGCAATTGATTGCATCGAAACTAGCCACCGCTGTTTCAGCCCTTTCAGATGGCTCGCTCGAAGTGAGTAAAACTCCCTCAAAAGAGCTGTTTTAGGCACCAAAAAAGCCCCAGCGAACCAGTTGGCTTCACGTTCGATCCTTAACCGAGTACTTTTCGACTCCATATCATCTAACGTAATATCTCGATGAAGGATCAAATGGCCCAGCTCGTGGGCAGCATCAAATCTTGACCGCACTGCCGAGCCCTTCTCAGACCCTAAGATGATGAAAGGTGTTGATTCAATCCAACACGAAAATGCGTCAATCTTTTCGGAAGCCATACCAAAGCGTCCAACAATGACACCTTGAGATTCCAATAGTGCAACCATATTATTTATGGGACCGTCACCCAAAGCCCAGTGCCGACGTGTTCTCGCGGCAATATATTCCACTTGTTCAAGAGAGAACTCTCCATCGGGCTCTACGTCATTAAACAAAGGCACATTAGGCGCTGGAAGCCGAATGCCCGCACCCAAAAGTGTATCAACAAACTCGCTCAACCAATTGGTGCGAACGTCCAATGCCATATTCACTTTGTTGCTTTTTGGACCGACACTTCTGAAGAAACGCACTTTTTTCTTTTGCAACTTGTTAGAAGTTTCCTTGAAGAAAAAAGATACCGGTTGTTTTAAAACAGATGATAGTTGCATGAGGGTGTTCATGTCGGGTCGGCGGTCGCCATTTTCATAATACCCAACGGCGGTCCCGCTCACGTTTAATTCCCGTGCTACATCCGACCTAGAGAGTTGAAGTGCAATCCGTGCATCCGCAATGCGCTGAGGAACCACGCCTGCAGTACGATCAGGAAACTGGAAAACGTTCTCGTTCATCGTGAATCCCGAATCGTCTTTATAATTTCCTCTACAAGTTCTGCATCGGGCGACTCCGTAGGGCCTTCACCGACGTTGGCAGTTGATCCCGCATTAATTGTATGTGGAACTTTCAACAAGTTCTCTGTCCACCAAATCAATCGGTTTTGAGACGGGTGCGGGACTGAGAGATTTGCAAAACGCAAGTCACCATGCCCATGGAGCAACAAAATATGCTTTTTGTCTTGATTGTCATCGTGCTCCCTGTTCCATTCAGCAAAAAGATACCGTGTATTGGGAACAGCGAATTGGTCGCGGAAGATAGCACGCCTAGGTTTTTGGTGAGGATAATCTACCTGGTTTAAAGTGATCTGAGCAGACGGCGATTTCATAACGAGATGCTTACCTGTGGGGCTGGCGTAGTCCTCCCAGCACGGATCAAACGGTAATTGGCCTTCTCGGATAAGCTTATAAAACTCAAACTCCGCAGCGAGTACTACCAAGTCGCCACGTTGAAATTTACCGCTGGGTGTACTCAAGAATTCAAGCTTCTCGAAAGCTTGATCAGCACTTGCGTACGCGCGCTTCAAAGCCGCCGGAACTAATGGACGATAAATGGAAGGAAATTCTTCATCAACTAAGTCTTGGGCAGGATTAGTAGCGGTTGCCATGCAAATCTCCAAAAACACACTTTACAACAAATACGAGTATTTTTGGAAAAAAGTCAACACATATGATCTGTATGATTTTAATTTTAAACTGATATCCACTGTCTCTTTGCGCGCCGCTCTGTCCTTCGGAATGTACTGCATTCGACTTGAGGCGTTCTCCTAAATTTTTTTTTGCCGAAGTCCTTGAATTCGATTTGGCCAAAACTAAATCATTTTGCGTCGATCGCTCAAGTAGGATCGAAACCGCTGGAGGCGTCAACTTCGGCGTCTCAGCGTCATGTTGCTTCAAGGAGGATATGGCAATGACAGCAAATTCAAATTTCGCACCACTGTTCCGGTCAAGCGTTGGTTTCGACCGGGTTTTCAATCTCTTGGAAAACGCTCAGCGTGCAAGGTCGATAAGCGACTGGCCGCCTTACGACATTGCGAAAACGGGTGAAGACACCTACAGGATCACGGTCGCTGTGGCGGGCTTCTCACAGGACGATCTGGATTTGACGTATCAATCCAATCTCCTAACGGTCACCGGGAAGAAGGAAGAGTCACAACAGTCCGAGTATCTTCACCGAGGCATTGCTGGACGCCCGTTTGAGCACAGGTTTGAGCTCGCTGATCACGTGCGTGTAACCGGTGCAGGGCTTGAGAATGGTCTGCTATCAATTGAGTTGATCCGAGAGGTTCCAGAAGCCATGAAACCGCGCAAGATTTCAATTGGCACAGAGGAAACCGTCTCGGCATCGAAGGGGGTGGCGAAGTCAAAACATCAAGAGGCGGCCTAATATCAGCAACCGGGGAGGGCGCTAATTGCGCCTTCCTTTTTATAAAGGGAACAATTGTCATGATGGAGAAGTATTTCATGAGGCCCGTTTCCGTCTTGGTTGGCCTTGGCGTACCCGTAGACATCACCTCTGTTTTGGACGCCTACCAGTTGTTGAATGACTGGCCAGTTCATAGCCGGGATATTTCACACAGCATAGCTTTGAATGCTTGCAAAGGCGTGCTGACAGGGGAGATTGAAACTGAAACAGCTCGCGGGCTTTTTATGGCTTTCGCGAAAAAACATGACTTGCTTGCACCTGAAACTATCCCCGTCTTGAGGCATCGTCACGGCGGAGGAAGTCTGCGCGCACAGTGACCCAGTAGCCCCGGCGTCTTCACGGATGCCGGGGTTATTTTCCGTTTACGCCCCTACGCCGCATTTTGCCCTTGCGCCACTTTTCAGGCCCGCGACGGCATTGCCAAATAAGCTGCGAATTAATATGACGGCGGCATGAAGAACTTCAATATAACGAAAGCCGATAGCACGCACAAATTGTGGCTTATCGAGCACGATCTACACCTTGGATCGAGCGTTGCATTTTCCACTCCGAATACGTCCTTGCCCTGAATTCAAACGAGCCAATCGGTTTTCTTCGGTACAGTTGGTTCTGGGGTAAAATCCCCTACATGGAAATGATCTTTGTCACTCCCGAGCTCAGACGCAGCGGAATAGGGAGGCAAATGCTTCAGCATTGGGAAACGCTTATGCTTGCAAATGGGGCAGATGTTCTCATGACATCGAGTGTGATTGACGAGCCTGAGCCACAAGCGTGGCACAAGTCCAATGGTTTCCAGCTACAAGGCGCTATTTCTCTCGGCAGCTTTCAACCAGAAAGCGAAGTTTTTTTTATCAAAAGTCTATCGCAATAATCGCTGCGTATCGATTCTTAGAACCAATCAGCGCCGCTCTTTCCTTCGGGATGGGCGGCGCTTTTTGCATGATTGTGGAGAACCGCTTAGAATCTGTAACGTATGCCTATCGTATTGGCGTTCGAAGTTTCGCCCATGTCGCCGAATGTGCCGCCACCGCCTGAACGATGGTGCAACTGCCAGGTCAGTTCGAGATTGGGTTCTCCACGCCAGCGGAAAGACAGCTCCGGCCCCAAAAAACCGATAAAGGTGGCATTGCCATCGTAGCGCTCCTCTCGCCCTTTTTCGATTTCCGTCTTACCCGTCACGGCACTCAAGCCAGCAGTGAAGGCTGGAGAAATCAGCAGGTCGCCGATGACAAGACCTTGGTGCTTGAGGCGGGCACCAGCCCAAACCTCTGCAGAAGTATCATCATCCTCACCGAAGCGAATTGCTGCGCCGGCCACGCCACCAAGCAGAAAGCCTGCGCCAAGATCAAAGACATCGCGGCCATAAGTTGCGCCTATAATATAGTTCGATGTGTAGTCAGTGGTGAACACGCGCAGAGCGCCGCCTGCCGTGTCGGTGGTAAAAGCACCACCGAAAAGCGTGACATCGTTCTTGGTGGGTTGTTGTCCGGGCTTCAGGAATGGATCCGAAGTGGCAAAATATACGAAGGGTTCGGCCTTCGGTTTGGTTGATACATCAGCCGCGAGAGCGTTGTTAAGCGGTATCAATACAAGCGTTGAGAAGTAGGCGATTTGCTTGAACGCTTTGAAATTCATTTGCGGAACCCCAAGATAGAAATGTGTGTGCGAATCAATCACTCATCATACAATTCCGCGATTATGCCCTCGCGTGCAACTCTGCGTTTAAATTTTTTACTCCGTCAAAGAAAAAGGTAAATCGGTTTTTGCTGCAACTCTCGCGCGGCAGGCGAGTTGTAGACCATAGGAGGATAAATTCATGGAACAGCCAGATCTTGTCTCGAAATACAGGGCATCGCTAAAACAGGGTGACGCTGTGAAAATCTTAACTCGTGAACCTAGTGAAAATATTCCGGACAGCTCCGACTGGAAACAAGCCAAAGTCGTTTCAAGTTCGGAACAAGCATTGACTGTTATCTATGTTGACGGCGGCCAAGAGGTTATCCCATGGAATTCCGGACGGATATGCACTTCCATCACTAGCTGATCCGATCAATTTTTCCATCGTGCATCGAAAAAACGCCGTCTTGGCCACCTTGGGATTCGAAATCCCGCTCAAGGTCAGCCCAACGCCCGATGAACTGATTGCACGTGCTGCAGAATATAGGTGTATCGCCTGTCACAGTTTCGGGTATCGTTAGATAAATTGTCCCGCAATCCTTACAGTCTAGTTTGTGGTTGAGTCTTTCCAATTCCCGTTTGCCCCGCTGAGAAAAAAACCATTGTCGGCTGCCGCAATCTCATCTTCGCGGAGAGGCGCTCCACGCGTCCGTTCAATATCCACTAGGCTCAATTCTCTGCTCATCGCCAACGAACTCAATTGGCTTGGGTTTTGCACCCCTCTGTCAAAGAATGTCATGACGCAACGTGCAAGTCGTTCCCGCCGTATAAGTGGCTTGCCGCCAATTTGGCGAATTGCCAGTTCGTAAGCCTGCGCCATGACATCCCAATCGCGGGAAGAATACTTGTTTGCGTAAATGTTATTGCGAAAAGGCATAACTGTGCTTCCCACTGTGCCTAGAGCCATATCATCTCTCAAGCACCCATCATCAGTAGAATGCGCGGTGTTGATGTTGTATGCAGCATACACCTAACTTGCCGCGAGTCTATCGTCATCAGATTGAGGGTTACGGAACCGAACTCGTTGCGGCGGGTTGTCCGTTCAATGAGAGGAACGGCTGTGAATGAGGATGATTCCAGAGGGAAAAAGAACGGTGAGCATGTTTTTCGCAATCAAATGCTGAATGTAAGTTTTGCAGATGCGATGCGGTCGGCAAGGTCACCTATTCCGACCGACCAGAAGTTTCTAGATTTATTGCAACGCTTAGACAAAGCCGAAAAAGATCACAGTTGAGAGCGTCAAACCTTCCCTTCACCCTTGTGCTCGTAACAATACCACGATGTGCCATAGCGAGTATGAAAGCCATGACTGCCCCATTTCTTGCATCCGGGGTGATCGCACCAATGCTCCACTATCTTGTGTGATTTCACTGTATGGGAGGGGGTCTCTGGCTTTGGCTCGTCAGACATCATTACGCTTTCGGATTCGGGCAAGTTCAGTTTCGACCGATAGCAGCACGTTTGCGTTCAATGCCAATGCCATGTTGTCTGCTACTTCGATAATGGCATTTGCTGAAGCGGTCGGGATGGTCCCGCGAAATTGTTGAACAAACGATGGGTTGTGAACTCATGTGATTTCAATAGCGTCAGACCTTCGATAAGTGACAATATCACAATCTCCCACTGGTCGTCGTCATTCTCTAATCGAGATACGTCCGCGATCAGCACTTGCAACAAGTTCGGCTTAAGCTTCGGCCGGGCGAGAACAATCCATTCATTCTCGGACATGGGGGCGCTGGATGACCGCTACTTTATGACGTCGCCTCGCTCGGCCATTCCCGGCGGATAAGCTCCACGCCCTCGTAATATGTGGTCAGATCGAAATGGGGAAACCGGCGCTTGAATTTTGTTGAATCAAACAAGTTGTCCTGCTCATATCTGGGCAGCAATTCCCTGATCTCACCCACTTCTTTCGAGAACAGGCCAGCCGCAAGGATGGCCCATTTTGGCAAGACCCTGTAAGACACCGGCTTTCCAAAAGCGGTGCTGGCCATGGTGATGAACTCCTTATAAGTCGGCCGGTCGTCGCTGCAAGGTAGATGCCAAGTCTGACCGAACGCATCCGAAGCATTGCCGAGGGTCGCTAGTGCACGGCTCGCGTCGGGCGTCCAGATAAGGGTTCGTCGCGTATCGTCTCGCAGCGGTACAAGCGGCTTTTCCCCTTTCCTGAGCCTGTCGATAACGAGCGCATTGGTGAAGCTTTGTGTGTTGCCCGGACCATAAAATTCAGGGGCTCTGCCGATCAGCACCGGAATGTCTCCCCGCGCCATTTCCTCCAGCACCATGGAGGTCATTGCCGCGCGCACCTTACCCTTGCGCCCGACCGGGGCGAAGGGCATTTCCTCAGTCTGCTTTCGGGCATCCTGCGGGTACATGTAGGTGTTGTCGAAATAGGCGAAGCTGGCGCTTTCGGCTCGACAGGCATCCAGAGCATTTTTCAGCATCGTAGGAAACTGGGTCTCCCACAAGTTCGTATCTGCAGGCAGGCCGGCAGTGAAGTAGACGACATTGCTGCCCTTGACGGCGTCGACAGTCTGCCGCGCATCGAGTAGGTTGGCGGAGACGAGATTGTCGTTATCGTTCACCTTGCGCGGACTGCGGCTAACGAGCCGCAAGTCATTCGTATATGCACGACGCAGTTCCCGTGCGAGTTCCACTGCGATCTGGCCATTGGCCCCTAATATTGTTTGCATCTTTGATGCCTTTCGAAGTTACCACTATCCGGCGGCGGCAATCGGGCAGTGTGCAAGTTAATGTGGATCGTGGGACCTGAGCATGACTTTTAGGGCAAGATTAGCAATGTTGCCAAAGGGTGCTCGCAAAAGGCTTGTCAGATTCCACTTTCCTTGAATGAATATGCCTTTCGCATGGCTCATGGAGCGGAAACCCTCAATGCCGTGATAGGCTCCCATGCCACTTGGGCCGACGCCTCCAAAGGGTAGATCATCTTGGGCAAAGTGCATCAGCGTGTTGTTGATGCCGACGTTGCCCGACGTGGTGCGCGCCAGCAGTTCTCCACAATCGGCATCCTGTGCGCCAAAGTAATAAAGCGCCAGCGGGCGTGGTCGTGCATTGACGTAGTCGATCACTTCCTTGATGGAACGATAGGTTCGCACCGGCAGGATCGGACCGAAAATCTCTTCTCGCATGATTTCAGCGTCGTCACCTACTTCGACAACGAGCGTCGGAGGAAGCGTGCGCAGTTGCTGCGGTGCGTCATCAGGCATCAAGCCCGTTTCGATTATACGCGCGCCGCTCGTGCGGACATCTTCGACAAGGCCTTTCAGGCGCTCGTAATGATGATCGTTGATGATCGAGGTGTAGTCGCGGCTAGTTGGCCCATCGGGATAGAAGCGCGCGACACTTGCTTCGAATTCAGTAATAAAGGTCTTCAGATCCTCCTCATGTACTAGAGCGTAGTCCGGTGCGATACAGGTCTGGCCGCCGTTCGACAGTTTTCCGAACACGATGCTGTCGAGTGTCTGCCGTGTGGCATGGCCCTTGGCTACGATTGTCGGGCTCTTGCCGCCGAGCTCCAGTGTCAGAGGTACCAGATTGTCGCTCGCCGCTTTCATGATTTTGCGACCGACAGGCGTGCTGCCGGTAAAGAGGATATGATCGAAGGGCAGTCCGCTGAAGGTAGCGCCCACCTCTGGGCCGCCGAGTACGACGGCAACTTCTTCGGGCGGAAAGGTCCCGGTGATCATCCGTTGGATTACGTCACTTGTGCACGGCGTTAGTTCTGACGGCTTTAGCATCACGCGGTTACCTGCAGCCAGAGCGGTCGCGAGTGGGATAATCGTGAGTGAGAATGGATAGTTCCAAGGCGACATCACGCCGATAACGCCCTTGGGTTGATACTCGACATAGGCACGACCCGCTCGGTAAAACAGGCCAACGTGACGGCGGTCCTTCCTCATGAAACGCCGCAGGTTTCGATTCAGATAATCGATCGCTTGGACGACGCAGAGGACTTCAAGAATATCAGTCTCGTGGTGCGAGCGATGGCCGAAATCGGCACTTACTGCTTCTGCCAGTTCGCGGCGATACGTCAGCACGGCGGCGCGCAGCCGCTTTAGTTGGAACTTCCGGTCGGCGATGTTCGACGGCTCCTCATTAAGAAATGAGGCGCGCTGGCAGTCCAGAACCGTCGCCATATCGGAGCCAGAAACCGGAAGGGTCACGGTCATCGTGGTTGCTTTCATCCGCGAATGAATGCCAGCAGATCGGCGTTCACCACGTCGGCATTGACCGTCAGCATGCCATGCGAGAAACCGGGATAGATAATGAGCTGGCTGTTCTGCAATAGCTTGTCCTGCTTGATCGCCGCCGCCTTGTAGGGCACGACCTGGTCATCATCGCCCTGCATGACAAGTGTCGGCACCGTAATGGCCTTCAGATCGTCGGTATGATCGGTTTCGGAAAAGGCCTTGATGCCCTCATAATGCGCCTTCGCGCTGCCCATCATGCCCTGACGCCACCAGTTGTCGATCACGCCTTGGGAGATCTGCGCGCCAGAA
This sequence comes from Phyllobacterium sp. YR531, assembly GCF_000282595.1. Classification (GTDB taxonomy): domain Bacteria; phylum Pseudomonadota; class Alphaproteobacteria; order Rhizobiales; family Rhizobiaceae; genus Phyllobacterium. Next base: position 382,165 of record NZ_AKIZ01000016.1, on the reverse strand, counting down.
CGGTTATATCCATAAAAAGGCCCGGTCGGCACATCGATGAAGAACTGCGCCCGGTTTGCGGCGAGCGCGGCCCGGAAACCATCGAACACCTCGATTGGCGTGCCATCGGGGTTATCCGCCGTCCTAACCATCAACGGCGGCACGGCGCTGACCAGCACTGCCTTGGCAACACGACCCTGGAGCTGTCCATGGCGGGCGACATAGCGCGCAACCTGTCCTCCGCCCGTCGAGTGGCCAATGTGGATCGAGTTCTTCAGGTCCAGGTGCTCGACTACGGCCGAGGCGTCGGCTGCATAGTGATCCATGTCGTGTCCATCGCTGACCTGCTCCGAGCGGCCGTGTCCGCGACGGTCATGCGCGACGACCCGATAGCCTTGCTGGAGAAAGAACAGCATCTGATTGTCCCAATCATCAGCTGAAAGCGGCCAGCCGTGATGGAAGTGAATTGGCTGGGCATCCTTGGAGCCCCAATCTTTGTAGAAAATCTCAACACCGTCCTTCGTGGTGACATATGGCATGACTTCAACTCCCCTACGGTTGGTTTTACGTTCTTCGGTGATATATTTTCGGCCGCGCACTATGCGCACCAGATTTAATTTAGATCGATTTCGATTTGTGTGCGAACTATTAGTCTTTCGCCAACTCCGGCGTGTATAGTGCGGCCTGGAATTCGGGTTGATAATCATAGCGAACCAGCTTCTTCAGCCCGAGCGACTTAATAAATGTCGATAATGGACCGTCAGACAGGTTCATCTGAACGTCCTCACCGTTTCGACTGGAAGCCTGTTGAATTGCCCTGACATCCGAATATCCGTGCGTCAGTTGGCCTTTCGCGTCCAGATTGGTGAAATTGACACGCGTGATTTCGGGCTCCTTCGCCGCGATCTTGAGCTTCTTTCCAACCATAGAGAAATCCGGTTTCCCTTGTTCGTCATAGTAAGTGAATTTTACGTCGTTACCGTCGCTATTGTATTCAATCGGTATTAGCCACTTTGGCAGATTGTAACCGACTACACCTCTCACGCGGGCCAACTCGGTGTTGACCGGAAGCTTGAGAACATAGCCCCAGAGATCTTTATGGATGATCTCACCAACCAGCGATATCAACCCGAAATTACTCTTGTTGGGCCTCGTTGTTACGATGGAAATCGACAGTTCATTGTACGAGTCGTTATCGCAATATTTGTAGGCATATGAGGTGATTGCAATCAAACCTCTGCCCGGCACGAAGGAGATGGGCTGAACCCGGCTTCTCACCTGCTCCGGCATTAACTCTTCGATCCTGTCCATATCGGCCGTGTAGATCGCTGTAATGCTGCTGTTGCTATAGTAGAAATTCGGTGAGTAAGTGGTGAACCCAACTTCTTTCTTCTGCTTCTTAAGCGTTTTGAACCAGTTCAGATCCAGATCCGGCCTCTTTTCCGCGATCACGGAAAGTGGCGGATTGGAAAGAAACCTGTCGTATAGACCGTTCTTCAGGACGGGGACCGTATGACCGCCCAAATCGATTATCTTTTGATCGGCGTCGAGCTCGGCTTGGACCGGAGTTTTCATAACGTTGTTACTTGACGCTTCCGTGATGACCGCCTTGCCTGCAAAAAGATTTGGCGCGTAAAGCACCGCAGCTCCAAGAGCGAATGTTCCGACCAAAGCTGTAATGATCTTCCGTGATCCAGATTTCAGAGTTTGCATTTCAATGCCCTTTCTTCTCTCCATGACACGACCGGATTTTCGGGATTACTGTTTTGCTCAAAGATTGCGGATTCGCTTTCCGCCAGTGGCGATACCGCTGGGCGAAAAGGCGCGCATCGAGCGGGAATATCCGGAACTGTCTTGCGTCGGGTGTGAGCATTTTACGTCTCCAAATTTAATGTTGGACATGTCCTTAACATTCAAGTTAACTTTAGGGTCAAGAGATATTTTTCTACGGATTTCGAACATGAACATCGGTGAACTCGCGAAGCGCAGCAATCTAACCCCATCACGTATTCGCTTTTACGAGAGCATTGGCCTACTGAAGATGGTAGAACGGCGGCCGAACGGCTATCGGACCTATCCGCCTGAAGCGCTCGTATTAATTGAACTGATCGCCACTGCACAGAAGGCTGGATTTAGTCTCGATGAAATTCGAGTGCTCGTGCCGACTGATCTCGAAAACTGGCAACATGACACCTTGCTTGAGACGCTGCAGCGCAAGGTGGCGGACATCACGGCGCTTGAGGCGCGGCTCGCACAAAGCAGGAAGCAACTTGTCGCGCTGATAAAGGATATCGAGGCGAAGCCGGGCGACATCGACTGCGCGGAAAATGCACGTCGGGTGTTATCGCGAATGCTGGATAACGCCGACCTCCCGGACATGGACGCTGGTGACGTCAAACTTTTGGGAAAGGCTGGCCGGGTACGAGCAAACAGGCGCAAGTCGGCGGCAAATTAGGCTCAATAACCAGTCCACTATAGGAGCGCCGCTACCATCTCCGCCGTTGCCTTCGCCGACCACGGGTTCTGGCCAGTCACCAAACGACCGTCGGAAACTGTATAGGAGACGAACGGGAGCAGGGCCTTCTCGTAGCGAGCGCCACGACGCTTCATATCAGCCTCGGCATTGTAGGGCATCTTTTTAGCTACTCCAGCCAATACTTCCTCTGTCCAAGAAAACCCGGTCAGCCTTTTCCCGGCGACCAGCAAGTTCCCATCTGACAGCTTGGTATTTAATAGGCCACAATAGCCATGGCATACGGCTGAGACAATTCCACCGCGCTCCCATATGGAGCGCGTGATAGCCTGCAATTCAACGCTGTCAGGAAAGTCCCACATGACCGCATGGCCGCCGGTGAAGTAAATCGCGTCGAATTCCGCTGGATCGATCTGATCGGGTGACGCTGTGGTAGACAAGAGGGCAATACGTTCGGGATCATTCAGCCAAGCCCTAGCCGATGCGTCCAGCAACGGCCATTTGAGCGCGCGTGGTTCAAGCGGAGAATGTCCGCCTCTTGGGCTGACGATGCGCTGCGTGAAGCCGCGTTCAGCAAAAGAGTCGTAGGCATGCGTTAGTTCCGAAAGCCATAAGCCGGTCGGCTGGCGTGGGTCAGTATAGTGGGAAACATTACTGACGACGTGGAGAATTCGCTTGGTCAAGAGCTCGGGCCAATTCGTTTCGCGTTTATCTTGAGCGATACTAACCTTTAAGTCAGGTTTAAGGTCAAGGAAATTCCCTGCGTGAAAACTATGAAGCTTGGTTTTCCTTACTTTGGTCTATAGCGCGTAATAGCTACATCAGCCCTCGTATCCAACCGGATGCGGGGGCTTTGCGTTAGATTCGAGCGTGGAACGCTAGTCCAGCAGCACTTCCTTGCGGTAATAATCCGGGTCATTCTCTCGCAGTATGTTGAGACGTGTGCTCCGCAAACCAAACTGGCCATTTGGCAATTGTTCTACATTTACATCCGATGACGTTCCGCTCTCATCATATTTCGTATAAGTGACATTGCCGTCGTCTGAGAACTCGTCATTTGCCCAGTGTTTTTCTCCCGGATCATAATCATGGTGGAGATATGCGGCTCGGTAGTCTTTCTGACTGAGTTGTCCGCCCAGTTTAGCGAAGTCTGCGTCATTGCTGGCGATCATATCGACAGTGCTCTGCTGGCTGCGCCAACTTCCCGTCTCATCCGGTATGACAGCCTGAATCTTGATACGATTGATTTCCTCTCCCCCGCCCTTGGACGAAAGCTCGAACCTGACGCCTTCAATATACAACTCCCTGTCGCCAATATCTTTATAGTGGTGAAGGTCTCCGACGCCTTTTGCGATTTCATATTCCTGTTTCCAGGCCTTACCTTTGGTGAAGTCACCGTCTTCATCCACCTCGATAATGGTCTCATTCGTCGTAGCGTTGCGAACGGTAAAGGTATCGTCCATCGTGCGGAGTTCAAACTTGAGCAGATCGTTTCCCTTCAGGTCGGTAACCTGGCCCGACTGTACAGAGTAATCCGTATAATCGAAGACATTGAAGATGCTTGTCCGCTCAGTGCGTTGTGCATCCATGTGGATACGAGTCGCAACTTGTCTAAGCTTCGTTGTATCGTCCAGAATATGTTCAAAATTTTTATCTGGGGCCGCCTTCATGTTTCTGAAGATGCCTTGATCTGCCATTATGCGCATTGGCGTTCCTCTGTTCCCGCGTTTTACTTGGCGGGCGGCAAGTAACACCGCAAAAAACCATGATCAATATCTAAAATCGATTGAAATTTTTAGTAATTAAGAATGTTACAAGGATTTATCTGTATAGATTTCATAGAAGTCACGCCGGCGACGCTATGACGATGCTGATAAGAACGGGGAGACACTCCCCCCGTTATAACAGTTCACAGATAGATTTATCTTGTTTGACGTGCAGCTGCGTCTGGGCTGTCGCAGTCCTTCAAGCGGCTGCGATAGATTTTTCTATGTCCTTGGATAGAATGGCCTGTCAGGTCCTTGGCAATTTCGCCAACCAAAATCGCTTCAAGTTCCTTATGATAATGCTTGCGGAGCTCTCCAAGAGCCTTGGGAGCAGCAATCACGACGAGGCCCGTTATTTTACCCTTCAACACTCGTTGGTTAAGGATATCTGCGATGCCGCCAACAAAATTATCCTCGTCAGCTTGCCCTTGATCGGGATTTGCAGAACTGCTTTTTCTACCACCACTGGCATTGTTGCTATCAGTATCAACGTCAGCATCCGGCAGAGCTTTTAACTTCGGGTCAGCATCGTCACTGACATTCTCGAAGAGATTAAATTTTTCACCATCAGCAACGGCGATCGTTGCACCTTTAGAAATCTGCATACTTGATGTTCTCCGCGTCATGCCCGGACAGCTAGCGCCGATGGGCAAACAAAGGGCCGTGGCACAATTGCCCGGCCCTCAATAGGTAACGCGTCAGCGAGCCATTCGATGCAACAGAGGGTGATGCTTCCATATTTTGTGAAGATACGGCTCAGTGTGCCGCGATGGCAAAACTACTATTCACGGATGTGGTTTTGACCATCTCGATGGATGCCCGCATAGCGCAAACCTATCAGTGCCATCAAACCAGCAACTGCCAGTACGTTTATGTTCAGAAGAGTATTAAGTTGATCGGCGGTCCAAGGATAACTTGGCGTGGGACCAAGCCACCAGACCACAGCAAAAAGAAAAAATATTATGCATACGGTTATCTGTTGATAGCGTTTTTCGTGCGGGCAGAAGGATAAAGCAGCCAAAGCAATGCAAGGTGCAAAAAATAAGAGCGTTCCAGAGCCTTTACCAAACACCGCCGTTTCAAAGATCGTGTCGAAGGTGCCAATCACCGGCAAAGCCAGTCTGGCCGCGAAAGAATTGCTTTTTGCAGTTAGTATGATTGCAAAAAAGAACGGCACGGCCAACAAAGCAAGGATTGCTGTGGAATACCCGTCGCCCACAAGCCACCAAACATAAAGTGGGTAAAAGGGTTTGTTCAATATTATTACCCACGTGATTGTCACCGTGGCTTGGGTCAAAGCGTCTGAGTTCGGCTCGATTTTCCTGACCATATATGGTTACCGTTACAAAGAGTGCCATTTCCCAATCTGACTGTACGTCGGTAGCGATACTTTGGTTCAGTTTGCATTTTATTGAAGGGTTGCAAGCTAAGCCCTGCGCCGCGTCTTGCCCTTGCGCCACTTTTCCAGACTATCTTGCATGATAGATTTCGACGAAGAGATCCTCATACTCACGGGTGGAACGTTCTGAAGTTATGATTGTTGTCTTCTGGTGATCATTAGGAGGACATTATGACATCGGATCCAAAGAAAGCTTGGGATATCGCAGAGAGCGTAAAAACTTGTTTCCTTCTTACGGGGAAAAAACAGGTTCCCATGTCGGCAATGCCACGTAGAGAAGAGGGGGCTATTTACTTCCTGACCGACGCTGGCAGCGAGAAAGTTGCCGACATTGAAGCCGATCCAGGCGTTCAGTTATCCTTCACCAACCATTCGGGAAATGAGTATCTGTTCATTGATGGTGACGCGACCGTTTCCGACGATCGCTCGAAGATAAAGGATTTGTTCTCACCATTCGCAAAGGCATGGTGGGATAGCCCGGACGATCCGAACATCCGATTGATTACGGTTGTGCCCAATACTGCCGAATTTTGGGATGGTCCAAACTCAGTGATCGCCGCAGCTAAGATGCTATTTGCGGCTGCGTCTGGTGGACGTCCAGACATGGGTGAAAACCGCGAGACAAATATGTAGCCTCGGCTTCAGCGCCGCTCTGTCCTTCGGAATGGAGCGGCTATTCCTTCAACTTATTTTCAACGGTTAATTTGTTCTGAGCTTATAGGAACCAGAAGCTCATATAATAAGCCACCGGGTTTGTAATTCAATTTTCCAGTCCCATTGAGGTCCGCCGGAATTAAGCGCTCGATTATTTTCGAACCAAATCCGTGTCGATTTGGTTCTTTCACTTCTGGCCCGCCCATTTCACTCCAATGAAATTTCAGCGTCGGCTCCTCCAACTGGATAATCTCCCAGTTAATAGTCACCGATCCATTTTCTCTACTCAAGGCGCCGTATTTAACGGAATTGGTCGCGAGTTCGTACAATCCAAGAGTTAATGCAGATACTGCTTTTTCTTCAAAAACAATTCTTGGCCCTGCAATTCTGATATCAAAACCTAAGAAGGGCTTCAAAGCTTCTTCGATAATGTCTTTTATGGGAGCACGAGACCAATCATCGCGGGCAAGTATGTCGTGAGCTACCGCCATAGCCCCTATGCGTCCTGACACGGCTTTAGCTGCCTCATCGAGCGAACCTGCGGAGCGTAGCGATTGAGTGAAAATTGATTGTACCGTGGCAAGTGAGTTCTTTACTCTGTGTAGCAGTTCACGTGTCAGCACCTTTCGGTGCTCTTCGGCCTCTTTTCTTGGCGTGATATCTTGCGTTATGCCGACCATAGTGATGGCGGAATCCAATGAATCTGCGTTTATCTGGCCTCTTACTTCAATCCAGCGCCGTTCGCCCTTTGGAGTAGATATCCGATACTCAAGCTGGAAATCTTCATTGGTTTCAATTGCCTTGGCTACTACTGACCTCCAATGGTCCAAGTCTTCTGGAAAAATCGCGTTTTGAATATCTTCATAAGTTAAAGATTCGGATGGTTCACGTCCAAAATTTATCTTGCACTGTTCAGATGCAACCAATCTTCCAGATTTAACATCGAGCGTCCATGTGCCCATCTGGGCAGCCTTTAGAATGAAGCGAAGGCGGCTCTCTGAATATGAGAGATCGATCATGCGCTTTTCAATATCAATCTCGAGGCTCTCTTGGGATTTTTGTAGCTCTGCCAATCGATGTCTATCTGGTGAAACATCGAACTGAGAGGCAAAGAAATATTTGAGTTCGCCGGTATCGTCGAATACTGGTGATATCAGCACCCGGTTCCAAAAAGAGCTTCCGTCCTTGCGGTAGTTGAGCAGGTCAATTTCAATTGGCTCGCGCCTTGCAACGGCATCTCGAATTCGCGTTACATCTTCGTCGTTCGTACCGGTTCCCTGGAGAAACCTACAGTTTCTCCCGATGATTTCTTCACGTGAATATCCTGTAAGACGGCTGAAGGCATCGTTTGCAAAAACAATGGGATTATCATGTTGACTGGGATCCGTAATCAACATGGGCATACGGGTCGCTCTAACAGCGGCAGCAAAGGGATCTGAGGAAGCAGCTACCTTGTGGATTTCGCTTTCGATCCGAGCGTCTTCCTTATTGTTCAAAATGATAGTCCTATGATGCGTGCTTGGGTATATTTGCTGGTCTAAAGCATGAGAGGAGATATTCCAAGGTCAAGAGCTCGATCATTAAATTACTCTGCGGCTAACCTTCTCCTTGCGCCACTTCTCCAGCTTGCCGGTTGTTACTGGACGGCCAGCCGCCTCCACGTAGATATCAGCTTCCCTGGCAGCCTCTACGAACGCCATACGGGCAACGCCGGGTGACATCTCACCATCGTAGCATTTGACGAGGGCGTGCTTGGCGACGTCGAGTTTTTCGCTATCCGTTCCCGGCCATTCATTCACGATGAACTCCGCTGCCTGCATGACGGAGGTAATGACCTTCATCTTGCCCAACTGGCGGGTCATCACGGTAACTTCTTTGAACGGTAAATCTTCCATAAGTCGGTGAACGACTATTGTTGCGAATCGGTTCCCTAAAATCAGAACCCATCACCCTTATGCTCGTAGCAATACCAAGAGGTGCCGTAGCGAGTATGAAACCCATGGCTACCCCATTTTTTACATCCGGGATGATCGCACCAATGCTCCACGATTTTGTGCGGTTTCCCTGTTTGGGATGGGCTCTCGGGCTTTCGGGCGTCAGTCATTCGTATCTGGCTCAGCAAAATCTAGGAACTCGCGGATGATTTCCAAAAGGGTTTCCGGTCCTCCGGCCGCTGTGAAGAAATCGTTCTCAATATAGATTATGTACCAGTTCAGTTCATGCTCATACTCAACTTTCTTGGGTTCAAATCGGTGATATTCATCAACTAAATCTGTAGACCGAAGGTCTATTCTCAACTGCCAGCCAGGATTGTCGCGCGCTGTGCCCTGAGGGTGTTCCCATTTACTGTCGCAACGGTTTTTGTACCCGGATCCCAGACGTCGTCGCCAGCATATGTTTTTCTTGAAATCTAACTGACAGAACCATGGCTGTATCATTACAAAAGGCGGGGTTCTTCTTCCGCCAATGGTTTTGGTGGGGCTGAATCGGCCCGGAAAGGGCTTTTTGGCTGAACTATCAGCCATTCTCTCCGCAAAAGGGGTGGCAATAAGACAAATTCTCTCACCAATCCTGCTAAAAAATGCGCAAGGACGTCAAAAGTAAAACGATTGTCCTTCGAATTAGGACTTCAGCAGCACATCTTTTACGGCCTCGTATGCTCAACTAACAGGAGTCGGGAATGCCAAAGATCGATGACGGTAACGGAAATGTTTTTTTCGCTCCTCCCGCCCGAGATAACCTAACCTCATCTCCGCGAGCGATGAAATTTGAAAATCAACTAAAAAAGGCGGTTGCGCGACGACCCGATATCAATGACGAAACACGAAAGAAGTTTCAAAGGGAACAACAGGCGGCTTTAAACGCGATGCCCCTGTATTCGAGCGCTCCGGCCCGGGCGTTGCGTGACGATGTGCAACAGGAATTCAAAGTGTCGATTGCAAATGAACTCCTTTTCGTGGGAGATAGTTTTGCTGTTCCAAGTGAAACGCTCGATAAGACGGTTGGGGAAATCAGGCAGCGATTCCCTGATAATCCTTCAGTGACTCAAGCGGCGACGAGTGGCCGTGCTCTTGCCGTAAACCAATGGAAAGCCGAAGGCCGAACGAAAGAATTTGTAACACCTGTAGTAACTGCGGCAGCAGCTGCGCAATCCGGTCAGAGGTCCTGGCAATCTGTTACTGCGGTAGCACGCGACCAGTTGAATACAATTCCGGTAGCTGGACGGGCGCCGCTTGTTGTTGAAAGCGATATCAGGCAGCGCGTTTCCATGCTGGTTCATTACGGACCACAAGACGCTGCCTACAGTGCTGCAATTGAAGCTGCCCAGACTGAACGCCTCGTTGAGTCTCCCGTCAGGGAGATCGATGCGGTATTCGCGAGCGAGGGCGCCCCAGCAGCTGCGGCACGTCTTCGCGAAATCATTGAAAACTCATCGCCTGATACTGCCAGCAACATTTTGGAAAAGTCGTATGGCACGCTAGAGAAAATCGGAGCGGCACTGCACAGCGAGCTTCTGAAAACGCCAGCCTCCGATCGGTCCATACCTTTAACTTCGATGGCAACTGCCCCGGAAACAAAAAACGAAAGTCGGAAAGATCGGGATTTTGTTAATCCCATTACCTATACCAGTGTGCTTGATGATCTAGGCGCGGTTGCTACACGCGTTGGCAATCCGGCCGAAAAGTACAGGAATATCGACCGCTTGGCGGGCATTGTTGCGGATAGCATCCCGACGGATGAGCAATTTGGCTATGATAGCCGAGACGGGCGACCCCGAGGTTACGAGACAGCTTTCCGCTCCGTAGTTGAGCAGGGGAGCGGATCCGCATTGCCTCTGGCAGTCGCTCGAGCTCTAAAAGAGCGCAATCCTGAAGACAAGAGAGCAGATGCTATTATCAGTAATACCGGCGTTGGAATAGAAAGCTTACGCAAGCAAGCGGTCGCAGACGCTGCAGATATGGAAAAACAGAGCCGCCCCCTGATCATGCTTGCGAAGGAATGGTCAGGCCTGATGACGCAAGGCGAGTTTGCATCGGCCATGGAGAAATATCTCCAGGCAAACCCTGATCAACAGGCAGCCGTAGAAAAGGCAAATCTGCAGATTGCCCGCGATCGGGACGCTCTTTGGTCAGCAACAACGCCCATCGATGCATTTAATGGGTCCCTTAATGGGTCGAAAGGTTTTGAGGTTGTCCGTCGGGCTCGGGACGACACTTCGAATCGAGACATCCTGAACTTCGTTCTGGCCAACGAGGGCGTTGCTATGTCGCCTACGGTTCCGCCATGGTGGACGCCAAGGGCAGGCCTGGATCTGGCAAAACCCGTTTTCCAGAATGATAAGGTCCTTACTGCACTGAAAAACTCGCCGGACTACATTACGACGGCTTTCGCCAATTCTGGACAGATCATACAGAAGGCCAGGATAGGCGGAGCTGTGCTTGCCGGATTGCACGCCAGTGATATGTTCAAGGCCGGATCAGACTTTTTCAGCAGAACATATGCAGGAATGTTCGCGCTCAGCGGCGTCAACCATAGCGTCGAGTATGCGGCAACAAATCGTGGTGTTGATCTTGGCAAAAATCAGGTGTGGAGTGGATACAAGAATGCGTTCGGAGTTGTCTTCGCCGGCCTGGATACCTCCTATGCGATTGAAAGTTTTATTGATGGAAAGCCTATTGCCGGAGCGGCATTTGCGGGAAGTGCTGTGTCAGGAATGATTGCGTTCAGTCACCCCATTGCGGGCGCAGTAATTCAACTGGCATCAGCATTAATTTACAATGTTTTTGGTGAGAGCGAAAAACGCGACTTTGAAAAGTACAGTAAACAGCTTTTGGGCTTTGCTGGATTGAAACCAGAAGTCGTTGAGCAGTTTTCCCAATTTAATGCAAACGGCTATGGGGTAGGGCAAGTCTTTGGAACTTTGGCGAAAACCTTCGCTCATATCGCGCCGCAAGACATGATGAGTTACCTCGAATCACTACCAGATGATAAACGCGAATCGTTGATCCGCAATGCGCGACTAGTAGCGCGTGATGATTACGGAAAGCCCAAACTAACCGCAGAAAGTGATTTGGATGTCATTCCTGGTGCTCGAACAAGAATGGAGGGCCTCAATGGGCCAGGCAGGACTCCGGAAAACCCGACGCGAGCAATCAATCCAACGCCTGCCAGTATTTATGGCGTTGCGTTGTGGGCTTCGGAAAACGGCTATAAGATTCCCGGGCTGAACATCGATCTCGCTCCCTATCATGGGAATTGAGATAATATTCAAAGACATGGCAAACTGGGTCGTCGATAAGCAGCTGTTATGCGCGCTTTACTGTTATCAAGACGGATTGAGAGAAAATATCCGCGACTGTCCATGGTTGGTGGGCGATCGTCTTATGAGATTCCGCGCGAACACAATCTTGAAGGTGATACATTGGCACGCAGTCGGGATCTCGCAATAGCTGCACTTGTACGAATTACTAAATCCCCCACCACAAAGGAGTAAGCGCGCCATCAAGCGCCAGGCCACAATGCCGAGAGTGCTTGTGGGCGGTTTCCATGCATATCGCGGCATGGCCCAGTATTTTGCAAATCAATTGCAGTATCTCCGCCCGGATGTGTCCTTGACGGATGTTGCAGGCAGCAACTTTCACGACATTCAGATGGTTTCACCCAAATCAGCCTGCCTTGTCGGCAACATTGTCCGGAATGCCGGTCGACGGTCATAACAGCTTCACTTGGATACCACCCGCGTCCGGTTATATCTGTTCTTTTGATAATAAAAAGTCAATCCAGCATCACCTATATCCCAAAGGCCAGAACGGTACATTCTATTTACAAGCAGACCGAATCAAACCGTCATCGACGCAAAACGAGCGCAACGCCCTTACCAATGTCCCTCACCGCTTTAGCAGGTTCTCGGTCACGAAATCCACGAATACACGAACCTTCGGCGACAGATGGCGGCTCGACGGCCAGAGCACACGGAACGTAGTTGCTCCTGTCAGATGGTGATCGAGAACCTGCACCAGCGTGCCGCTCACTATCTCCTTCCGCACGGTGAAATCCGGCAGGCAAGCAAGCCCAACGCCCTGCTGCGCAAAGACGAGCTGAGGCTCCAGCGCATTGGTGATCGTCGAAGGTGACAACGGTAGATCAATCGGCACTCCGTTGAGGCTAAGGGGCCAGTCCAGAAGTTTCCCCGAGGCCAGTGATCTATACATGATGCAGGTATGCTGACTTAAATCGCCGGGTAATTGCGGAATACCCCGCCGCTCCAGATAGTTGGGTGAACCCACAATTACCTGCCTGTAAGTGCCGATCACTCGCGACATGAGCCGGGAATCCGAACCTTCGCCCGTTCGCAACACTGCATCAAACCCTTCATCAATGACATCGACCAGTCGGTCAGAACAGTCCATGTCGAGTTCAATGTTTGGATAGTGCTTCTGGAATTCCGCCAGTTGCTCCATGAACGGCATTCCTGCCGACGGGAGGCTGAACCGCAACTTGCCGCGTGGGGTATCATGAAGCTGTGCAAGATCGAGTTCCGCTGCCTCCATTTCCGCAGCGATCCGCCGACACCGTTCCAAAAACATGCGCCCCTCAGGGGTGAGCGTAATGCTACGAGTGGAGCGATGAAAGAGCCGGGTCCGCAGCCGCTCTTCGAGTCGCATCACTGCCTTGCTTACGGCGGAGGCGGAAAGTCCAAGGCGGCGACCGGCTTCTGTGAAGCCTCCCGCATCCGCAGCCTCCATAAACGCACTTAATGCTCCCAATCGGTCCATTATTACAGCTCCATGCACGACATATATTCGAAAGTGAAACGAATTATATCTTATTTATCTGCAATCATGAAATGCCTATTCTGTCTGGCAGAAGGTGGACCGCTTCATCAGTCTCGTGGAGAGACTATCGAGAGATGGGCGCTGCTTCGCACAACACTTTAAGAGGCTCCTCAATGACATCGACATCAAAGGCTGAGGCTAGCCAAGATAATTCAGCACCATTGCCGCAAAGATTGCCGCTTGCTGGGTTGCTTGCACTTTCAACAGCCGCTTTCATCACGCTCCTGACCGAAATCATGCCGGCCGGTCTGCTTTCTGCGATTGCGCAAGGCCTGGAAGTATCCGAAAGCCTCGCGGGCCAATTCATCACCGCCTACGCTGTCGGAGCGCTTATCGCTGCCATTCCCATTACTTCATTGACGCAGGGAGTGCGGCGGCGTCCTCTTCTGCTCGTTGCAATTTTCGGCTTTGCCCTCGTCAATTTCGTCACAGCGCTCTCCAACAACTACACCATCTCAATAATCGCTCGCTTCTTCGCGGGCGTGTTCGGCGGCATAGTCTGGTCGCTGCTGGCTGGCTATGCGGTCCGTATGTCGCCATCCCATCTGAGCGGGCGGGCGATTGCGATTTCCGGCGCTGGCGCGACCATTGCTCTGGTGCTCGGCGTTCCGCTTGGCTCGTTGGTCGGTAGGTTTATTGGGTGGCAAGGCGCTTTCGGTCTGATGACCGCTTTTTCGCTGGCGCTAATCGTATGGGTGATTGCCATCGTGCCGGACTTCCCCGGCCAGACGAAGGAGCAGCGTCAGCCCCTTATCCGTATATTTCAGACGGCAGGAATCCGCGCCGTGTTATTCGTGGTATTCACCTTCGTGGTCGCTCACAATATTCTCTACATCTATATCGAACCCTTACTTCAGCCTGTCGGCCTCTCAGGGAGTGTGGATGTCATCCTGTTCATATTCGGCGTCGGTTCCGTCGTGGGGTTGTGGTTCACCGGCACGCTCGTGGATCGTCACCTGCAACCCCTTGCTGTGATGAGTGTCCTGACCTTCGGGGTTGCTGCCATACTGCTCGGCATCTGGGGAGACGTTGAACAGATGATTTATCCCACCGTTATCATCTGGGGCATGGCCATCGGTGGCTTTGCCACGATCACCCAGACGGCGTTGTCCCGCTTTGCCGGCGACTCCGTTGATGTAGCCCAGGCGATGTACACTACCGGCTGGAATACAGCGGTCGCGGCTGGCGGTATAGCTGGCGGACTTCTGCTCGACCGCTCTGGCACAGCCGTTTTTCCATGGGTTGTCCTCGGCATTCAGGCCATCGCACTGGGCGGCGTCGTCTTCGCGATGAACCGGGCATTGTTACGTACTCGCTGAAACATGGCTCATGCTCATCCCTTTTGGTTTGAGGCGGCCGTTCTGATAAACGTGAAATGCTGTCTCTTTTGGACGGCGAGCGGATCGTCAGTGTGGTCGTCCATTATGTTGAAGTCGAGGTTCATCCCGGGCCACCTGTCCGTTTCAAGAAGCGACCGCGATGATGAAGCTTGCTGAATATTGAAACTCGAACTCCCGGCTCGCCGACTTCGTGTTCAACAAGGATGGGAGCCTGCAGCGCGCCGCTAACCCTCCGCACTTGGCTGTTCTGCATTTAATCGCTGAAATCAGAAACTAACAGCTATACCGCGATTGGCGAAAAAGCGGTCAAATCGGGTTAAGGGCAGCTCTACGTCAGCTTGGCTAACTTGATCATGACCAGACGGATTGTGGAAGCGGACGCTGCCCTGAGACGCTCCGGTTCCCAACACTAGATGTCCACCCTTCGAAGGAGGTTCATTTTCAGGCCACCGTATCGAGCTGTTAACTGAAGCCATGAAGAACTCATGCTCAGAAAATATCTCAGGAATGTCTATCGTTGCTACGTTGGTGCGAACTTCGGCGGAAAGCCCGAAACGCTCAGTAACAAAGGTTACGAAAGGAGCATAAATCAACCCTTTGATGGAGTCGTCAGTTTCGTTCACAACGTAACCGCCATAATCAGTGCATGCACGCGCTAGCGACAGGGTCGAATGGACTTCTCCGCGTGCAGCGAGGATCATTTTCAGGCAGGCCATACCGCAGACATTGTTTGCCCAACGCACATATTCCTCAATCGTGTCGGCACCTGAATTACGCCAGAGGGGATCACGGCGCAGTGCGGCAGGGCCTTCGGACAGAACCGGCAAAGTCATCTCCGGCGTTTCCCACTGGCTAAAATATGGAGTTCTGGACACTGTAATAACCATTATGCGTCTCAGAGCAAAAGCGGCTCTTCTTCGACTGACTTGAGTTGTTCGAGCACGATCGGGCCGTTGTCCGGTACAGGCGGTAGCGGTATTTTACATTTTTTTAACACCAAACCTTGCATGATAATCGCAGAGCACCTTGTGTAATTCCATCGAGCTCCTTCATTAATACAGCTAACCGGCTTAATGATGCGTTGATGGCTCATACGGGGTCCACACCTCTGAGCGTTCGATAATCGAAGTATCACCAAGCCTACTTCGTCCTATGCATTTTCCCGAAACGCTCTACGCTCACGTTCAGACGTTATTCCCATCATGTCGTGCCATTTTGCGGCAGATCCGACGAAGGCAACCTGTGCTTCCGAGGCTACGCTAGACGTCGCCGGTTAACTCGAAGAACTCTCCCACATCAACGTAGTTTCGCCTGTGTCCATGACTTCAAATCCCCTCCACTGAGGACAAGTGGCTGCTGGCGAAGCACGCCGGCGCCTCGAGGTGCGGTTGATTATCTTGGGATACGAGCTGCTTCTTCCGCCGTAGAGAACATACGGGGACTTGGGTCCGACCGCTCATAATCAGACAACGCCAAAAATCCGGCCGTTGCAGTGATTGCAAAGATTGCCGCGACTAAGATCTGATCTCGAATTGCCATCTGCATCTCCGATTGAGGGATTATCGAACTTGGCTTCTGGCGATCAAAGCAAACGATAAACAGACACATGCGATCTTGATTCCGAAGTGAACTCAGACCCAATCCAATCCTCATGTCGACTCTCGAGTTCAAATCCGGCGAGTTGAGCCATAAGATCCAATTCCGCGGGCCATATATAACGATGCGGGGAGCGGCCTACTGCAGCATTGCCATCTTCGCCAAACTTGAAGTGGTGTGATACGACATGTTGTTTCAAAACGTCGTAGGTATCTAGTCCGATATAGCCAGGACTTAATTGCCAAACAACAGCGTTTTGGGTCGGCGGCAACCTGCGCAGTTCTGGAACCCAAAGCTCGATCAGAAAACGCCCACCAGAGGTCAAATGACGAGCTGCATTGCGGAAGCACTCAACCTGCTCTCTTTGAGTAAGCAGATTCGAAATGGTGTTGTAGACGAGATAGACGAGGCTAAAAGTACCCGGGACCTGCGTCGCACTCATGTCGCCCAGCACAACAGGAATTGTCGCTTCGTCTACTTTGGTTCTCAATTTTGCGATCATTGAAGGCGAAGTTTCGATGCCAGTGACATGCACCCCGCGATCATTTAGGGGAACGGCGACGCGACCCGTTCCAATCGCGAATTCAAGAACTCGACCGTGCTCAGCAAGTTCTTCAATTCGTTGAACGGTGACGTTCAAAATGTCAGGCGAGAACATACCTTCGCCCGGAGTATCATAGGCGTCTGCTACCTTGTCGTTCCAGATTTGCTTTTCGTCCATAACAGAGCTTTATAAGTTGGATCACCCGATTAACTAGTGCTGCATTGCAACAACTCATACTAGATGCGCTGACACTCGATCGCATCACTGCACGTCAGCGCCGCTCTGTCCTCCGAGATTGGACGGCGCCTATATATCTTTACGTAAGCTTGTCTTGATCGGAACAACCAGTGCATCAAGAGTTTCTTCTATGTTTGCGGCAGCAGTATCGATAATCGTAGAGCCCGTTTTTGATTTTTCAAACGTTCGGTTAACAACCTGTTGCCATGTTGGAAGTTCCATTCCAGGGATGTCTGAAACTCGGTTTTCTACACGACGTTGGTGTTCAAATACATCTGAGCATGTGACCTCAACCTCTTCAAAACTGACTTCGGCTCGTGATGCAACATCCCGCCAAGCCCGCCGGCTTTCCTCAGTACTATTCACGTAATCGGCGATCACCACAGCCCCCAGTCGAAGGTTTTCCTCTGCAATGGCGTGGCCCACAACATAAGATGTTGGGTTATTGTCTTCTATAACGACGCCAGCGGAGATTAAGGACTGAGCAATAGTGTCTGCACGCAAATGAAAACCATTCAATCGACGAGCCAAGTCGCGTGCAATGGTGCTTTTTCCAGTTCCCGGCAATCCACTCATAATGATCAGCATTTATACCTCTTTGACGATATGGAGATTCTCAGATGTTTGACCGTGCCCCTTGGCTGACTCAAATCTCGGCTCAAGTTTGCGCTATTAGCCGCTGCGCATTGTATTGCGTTGGCGCTTTTTACCCGGCATGCCGGTAGATACCGTGCGCTCCGCGGCCTCAATGTAGATATCAGCTTCCTTGGCAGCTTCTATGAAGGCCAATGCGGGCAACGCCGGGTGACATTTCACCGTCATAACATTTGATAAGCGCGTGCTTGGCAATGTCGAGCTTTTCGCTATCCGTTCCCGGCCATTCATTCACGATGAACTCTGCTGCTTGGATGACGGAGGTGAGGATCTTCATCTTGCCAAGCTGGCGGTCATTACGGTTACTTCTTTTAATGGTAAATCTTCCATGAGTCGGTGAACGACTCTTGCAATGAATCAGTTCCGACCTAGTGCAGTAGATTTCCTGAGCCAATGGTTTTACAGTCGAGCGTAGCGCTCGCCATCAAGGGAGTTTGGAAGCAATTACGTCCAGTTTCTGCACGACAGGCGGGGATGAAAACAACTCGTCTGCGCGGGAAAATAGCAACTTGGCCAAGTCTCCATTAAGGTGGAAATCCCGTCCGTCTTCTTTTTCAAAGACGTCGAATATTCCAAATTTCGCAGGACCCATCTCCAGCGCAAACCATGCAGTGGTATCGCGTTCTTTATTTACGATCGATAGTCCTGCTTTTAGGAAGTCCGCGACAGCTCCTTCAAGCCCAGGTTTTGCTTCAAAAGCTACATAAAGTCCTTTGGTGACCATCGCGTTACTCCTCGCTTGTGTGTGGCGGGAGCACGTATTATCTCTCAATCGTCAGTGGCCGATGTGTGCATGCCCGACGATCCCAGCAGTGTTTAGTAATAGACCTTCGGAGTCAATGAGAGAACAAGGATCACCTATGTTTGTTCCACCGCCATCTGACAATCAGTCTCACGCTCTGGATATGGGCCATCCCGCTTTGGAACAACGATCATCATGAGCCATCCCCCTTGAATGGAACTTCGTTATCGAGACGCGCTCCCCAATTACTGTTCTCGTAAAATGCAAAGACATCGCCATCGCCGTTGTCGGGCATTCCGTAAAAGATGAAAACCTCACCAAGCTCGTCATGGGTTCCATGGACGCCTTTGTAGGGAAACTCATCGGGATTTGTGGATTCGGCAATTGACACGCTGTAAGCGGCATCATCCGAAATGATTATATCGGCAGAGCCAGACAATTCTCTGCGATCTTTCAATGCTTCCCTGACTTCAAATTCAAATTCGGAGTCCCAAAACTCATCGCCGGCGAAAGTCTTTCCTCGAAATCTGACCAACCAAGGCATGGTGCTTCCTCCAATTAGTTCTCAACTACCACTGTTCCGTCGATGTCATGAAATTGGAATATCTCAGGCGATGGAGAAATTGGCACACGCGAAATAGCAATCTTTGATCCATTATCGAATATAATCGTGAATGTATCTGACGCTTCAACAAAGTCTGAAACCGCAATACGCTGTTCGTCTGCTTTCCAAGTGACCACAGTGTCAGTGTAGATGCCGAACCCACTCCCATCGGCGAAGTCAAGATTCAACTGATTGAACTCTGTTGTAGAGAAGGACTTGAATTTTTTCCCTATAAGCCGGTCTCGCAGGTGCATGATGTCGCTCCTCCTAGAGCAATAGGGGCTCTTCTTCGGCTTTGGTTGGTGGCGCGAGAACAATCAAGTCATTGTCGGGCAGGGGCCGCTGTAGCTGCATTGCTTCGCGGGGTGATCCATTGAGCCAGATATCGAATTCTTCAGGCGTCCTGAGAATGACTGGCATCGCCTTGTCATGAATAGGTTTCACAACAGCATTGGCATTGGTCGTCAAAAACCCGAACACCTCAACGTCGATCTGACCTTCCTTCGCCTTCCTGATACCGCGCCATGGTGTCCATAGTCCGGCAAAGCAGAACATGGGCTGATCCTCGTTCAAAGCAAACCAGTGCAGGGGTTTGCGATTGGTGATTGGATCGGGGTTAGGGCCATACTCTGAGAAACTCGTTGCAGGTACGACGCAGCGAAACTCCTTGCCAAGCCACTTTTGCCAATGGGAGTAATGCGTATTGCGAATATTGGTGGTGCCATAGTTCACGCCCGTGCTGGTAACAGCCTTGTCGGGTGAGGGCATTCCCCATCGCAGCATGGCGAGTTCGCGCTCACCATGGGCATCGTTTCTGACGATAGGAGCCGGATAGTCCGGGAAGACTTCCAGATCGAAGTCAGTCATATTGGTCAGATTGCTGCGTGTTTTGAATAAGTCTGCAATCTCTCGATAACTGCTTTTGTGCCGGTAAAGGTTACACATAGACTAGTCTCTCAGTTGGTTTCTTACCCCGATCATATTCGATGTTTTGTTATTGCACATCGTGCATCTCAATTTGAAACTAAGCGGTTGGATGTAAGCATTCTGACCAAATTTCCACGCCAGTTCATACCGATTAAGTTTGCCTATGTGGCCGCATTTCATGCAGTAGCCGAAAAGTTCATCCCATGACTGAAGCTGGCTGAACCGCTCGGTATTCTTGATTGTTCCCAATCGACGGCGGCTGCTAGCCACGACGCTCGACCGGCATCCAAGTGTATCGTGGCGTCCACTTTTTTCTTCTGCTCTGTTCGGGAGTTATCCATTCACCGTCAAAGGCTTTCTGGAAGCACTCTGCATCATGTTGATCGCCAAACATGTAGACGATGTAGACATCGGGATGAACGTGGACATTCCTGTTCAAGCGATATCGACCAAGAAGCCTTGCCAGAAACTCAACATTGTCGAAGCGCATTTTGACTTCGCTGGCATGAAGGGCGACTTGAAAAGGATAATACTTATCAATGAGGGTTGGTGGCGGCTCGCCTCTGCTCCTCGCCATGTCAGTGCCTCGGCTTCAAGAGTTTGGGCTTCCAACCGCGGGCAAACCCGAAGCCCATGGCAAGCGATGCATATTCAAGTTCTTTGGTCAGGAAGCTGCGTTCTTCAATCAGCCTAGCAATAGCGGCATTTGCATCGCCTTCATGTTCCGCAATCAGCTGGTCGGCCTCATCCTCGTAGCTTCGGTCTGTTTCATTCATGGCTCTCTCCTTAGAGACAAGCCTGTCCGGCCCCATGCAGGCAGGGTCATTCAGTCTTAAATTGTGTTTTGAAGCAGCCGCAATCTGCTGCGATGTTCCTAAAATGTTCTCATTAGCAAAAAGAGTCAAGTTTGGAAATCTTGTTAGCCATTATGTTCGGAACAAACCGAGATTTGGCTAAAAGTTAGCCACTAAATTATGCAACCAAATCAATGATTCTGGCAGTCCCTCCGGGCCCACCATTTTTCTGAAATCACCATAGCTTCATTTTCAACTATGGATAAGTCCTGCCATCCATTCGACGATATCGGGATGGGTGAACCCGCATAGCGCGCTGAGGTGCCGCAACAAACCTCATGGAAACTTCAAGAATACGCCAAAACAGGTCGTTTAGCGTCACCTATGCTACCAAAGGCTAAGATACAGACATGAAGTGTTGATGCTACTCTGCCTTGGTTGGTAACGAGCGAGCACAATGAGCAGGATAACTCCCAACCTCGAAGAGAAATTGGCAGTGCTAGAGCACACAGAGGCCGAGCTGCATGCCTTGTTCGAGTTAACATCCTTGACCAATCTGGACGAAATATCTCAGGCGCTGTCGGCAGCAATTTCACAAACTGAAAATCAATTGGCGTTTACGCGGCGCGAAGCTCTGAAAACGTAATACAAGCGATACCCTTGAGACCCCTGTTCTAACAGAACAAGCAGGTATCGCGAAGCTTCATGCATTATAATGATCGGCGTGTTTACCTATGCTTATACGGCGAACAACACCGCCGTAACAGCGAGCGTACCGAACAGAATCATTGAGCAGGTCATCCAGTTGGAAATATCGCCATTTTGTTTTGTGTGCCGCATCATATCGACTCCTCCTGAGCGTAACTGATTAAAACCAGTGCGTTCTCAACGATCACGTGACTATCTTGGCCGGTGCCAATGTCGTTGGTCGATGTCGTGATCCTGTCCTCTGACCCGGCTGCGAAATATTCCTTTCGAGCGCTGTTAATCAGAGAATTGGACTATAGCAATATAGCTAATCTGATTCAATTTTTGCTGGTTGGATGCGTCATCACATTTTGATGTACACTTTGAAAGATCGTGATGCGCGGGTTAGGCGGCGGAGGTTTCTACGAGTCTGGGAAACACCATCCGCATTAATGCGCCACGCCCGCCATGGAAATTTGTCGGCGCATCAAGCATTTCAAGGCGTCCGCCGTGGTCTTCAATGATCTTGTTGACAATTGCCAGCCCAAGGCCTGTGCCTTTTTCTCTGGTTGTGACATAGGGCTCAAGCAGTTGGTGCCGGTTTTCTGAAGGCAGTCCTTTGCCATTGTCCAGTACCTCAACCATAATAGATGACCCGGCTCCTGTGGCTCTGACAAGAATATATCCTTGGTCGATAATACCCTGCTCGAGCACACCATCAATCGACTCGGATGCATTCTTGATAATGTTGCCAAAAGCCTGACCCAAGAGCCTATTGTCAAAATTGCCGAGAAGCGGCTCATCGCCGAAATCATGTTCGAACGTGATGCGATTGTTGCTGATTTCAACCAGAAATGAAGCATCCTTCAGCACATCGACCACATTTGTCGTTGTGAACTGCGGTTTCGGCATTCGTGCGAAATCTGAAAATTCATCTACCATACGGCCAATATCGCCAACTTGGCGGATGATGGTGTCAGTGCATTGGTCAAAGATCGCGCGATCCTCAACGATCACCTTGCCATAGCGCCGTCGAATACGCTCGGCAGACAGCTGGATTGGTGTAAGCGGGTTTTTGATTTCATGAGCGATACGTCGCGCCACATCTGCCCAAGCGGACGACCGGTGAGCGGCTACAAGGTCGGTTATATCGTCGACCGTAACGACAAAGGATGCATTTCTTGTATCGGCGTCTTCACGCGTTATTTGAACGTTGAGAGAGCGGGCAACACCATTGCGTGTGATACTGATTTGCCTGCGGCTTGATGAACGATCATGGATGCCGGCAAGGGCAAATATCTCGCTGATCTCCGGGAATACAGTCGTAACAGGTTTGCCAAGTGCATCCGACACATTGATATCAAGCATGTTCTCGGCGGGGCGGTTCAAGCCTGCAATCTCACCATTTGCATTGACGCTGATAACTCCCGCCGTAACGCCGGACAGCACTGCCTCGGTAAAACGCCTGCGTTCGTCAATCTCGTCTTTGGCTGAAGTGAGGTCATGGTGTTGGGTTTTTAACTGCCCAACCATGTTGTTGAATGTTTGCGATAAAGCGCCAATGTCGCCATCTGAACCTTTAACGGGCACGGAAATATCGAAATTGCCAGTTGCTACCTCTTCAGCCGCGCCGATGAGAACGCGGATTGGCTGCACGACACGGTTTGCAACTGCGATGCCTGTCCAGACCGCCGTCAGCAACAGCAACAGTGTCAGTTCAGTATAGAGAAGCGCGTAGGCAATCTGCGTATTGGCCCGGTTGCTGGCCAGCAGCTGATATTCCTTATTATTGTCCGTCATGATGCGCATATTATTTAGTGCAGACGCGTCGACAGACCGAATTGTGTAGAGATAGAGATCAGGCAGCGCTTGGGTCTTGATGACCGCTCCTACGAGATTGGTTGCTCCTGGCGGTATCAACACAGGACGTTCCCCTGCCGCTCCGCTTATCGCTTTGAGAGGAACCGCAGGAAGTGTCAGATCATTGAACAATCGTGCGCTGACGACCACTTCGCCATTCGATTTGACGAGCGAGGCCCCGAGCAGATTATTCCGGTCAGCATCGTAGGTCAGCCAATCCGAAAAAGCGCCTCTATCGAGATTGTAGAGGAGCCTTCTCTGGTCGAGTTCAATCACCATCGAGAGCGTCGTGGACAGAAGGCTTTGGGCATTGTCTTCCGTATACGACTGGGCAGCCTTGATCGACATATCGATAATCTGATTATTCTCGGGATTGATCCATGAATTCAGCCGGTTATCGAGAACGATCAGCGAAAAACAGGCAACAATGATCGAGGGGATCGACGCAATCAGAGCGAAGATAATGGTGATGCTAGTATGCAGGTCACGGTTCTTCTCCTTGCTTTTGAAGAAGATGAGTTTTCTTAACGTTGCATAGGACAGATAAATCAGGATCAGAATGGAGACCGCGTTTGCCCCGATAATGACCTGTGTAACCGCTTTTGTCGGCGAAATGCTGGTTATGCCCATCATGACAACGAAGGAAACTATAGTTGTCGCCAAGACCAACAGCGTCATTCCCAACGCGCCTTTGGGCAACACCTGCGGTTTCACTATGCTTTTACTGTCCGGCATTTAGCAGCCTCTTTGTGCGCCCGATCTGCGGAGCGACAATATAAGTTCTTTCGATTATCGCTCCCCGCCAACCTTGTAAAGCAAGCTTACTTTGAGACATTGCGCTACAGCAGGGCTAAAGCAAATTTCATCGACACCGTGCCTGACTGTTTAATGGAGAACTAAGTTGACAAGAAGAACGATACTGATGTTTCCGGATGCCGGTTTGAAAGCAGCCGCACGGCCTGTAAAGGAGTTCGATAAGCATTTGCACGAGTTGGCGGATGATCTTCTCGATACGATGAGGGCGGCACCAGGGATCGGAATTGCCGCACCTCATATCGGGGTTATGCAACGCGTCATTGCCATAGATATTCCTGGAGACTCAGGCCATTCCGTTTATGTCAATCCTGCAGTGGAGTGGTCATCTGCCGAGATGGCGCGGCATGATGAAGGAAGCATATCGATGCCCGGTGTTACAGATTCTATCGAGCGGCCCGCTTCGGTTCGGGTGCGTTATCAGGATTTGGCCGGCATCGAGAAAACACAGACTGCAGATGGTCTTCTGGCAGTTTGCCTGCAGCATGAGATCGACCAGCTCGATGGGTTGTTCTGGATTTTCCGTTTGTCAAAACTGAAGCGTGATAGAATTGTGAAGCGCTTCAATAAAATCCGGACCGCCAAAGAAGTCTGATCTGAGGATGATGACAAATCATTAACCTCGTCACAGAGTATTCCTCTTGACTGAATCTTTCTTCCGTCGGCAATGTGGGAAGGCAAAGTGGAACTAGGGTCATGCCGATCAGCAAGTCGCGAAAATCACCATTCAATACATCGAATGAGCGTGGTGGTGATCGTTTACTCCAGATTGAAGCAGTCTATGACAGAGTACCCGTTGGCCTTTGCTACCTCAATCAGGACAGTTTGATCGTTACCATCAATGATCAATTGTCCCGATTACTTGGCGTAGAAAGTGAACGGGCAGTAGGACGCAATATAGAAGATATTATTCCGCAGCACGCGCCGCTGTTATGCCGCGCCCTGTCTGCTGCCCGGAATGGTGAAATTATCCCAGATGGTGAAGTTGAGATTGCCGAAGAGTGCTTCATGGTTTCTGCCGCCGCAGTCATGAACGATCTTGGGCAGTTTGCGGGAATTTCAGTCGCCTACACCAATATTACCGAGCTACGCCGGGCGACACGCAAACTTCAGGAAACTGAACAGCGAACAGCCTATGCACTGGAGAGCGCGGGCCAATGGATTTGGGACCTCAATATTCCGGCCAATCAAGTTTGGCGCTCGCCACAATATCGCGTCCTGCTGGGACTTGACCCAAATGCCGTTGAAAAATCGAGCGTCGCCTGGGATATCCTTCACCCGGACGACAGGGCACATACGCTGCAGGCATTCGACGACGCATTGAGTGGTAAAAATCCGTTCTTTGAAGCGATCTACCGGGTGAAGCGTCCGGATGGTGGCGATACCTGGATATTGAGTCGCGGCAAGATTGTTGAATATGGGCCTGACGGTGCTCCTGTGCGGCTCTTGGCAACCAGTGTCGATATCAGCATGCAAAAGCGTATCGAAGAACAGCTTTCAAGCACTGTTGAACTGCGGATGAAGCTCGAAGAAAAGCTTCTGACGGCAAACCGCAAGCTAAAAAACCTGTCCGAGCGTGATCACCTCACCAATTTGCCCAACAGGAGGAAGTTCAGTCATCTTCTGAGGCAGGCGTTTGGACAGGCACATGAAGTTCACAAAAGCTTGGCAGTGGTGATGGTCGATATTGATCATTTCAAAACATATAATGATTTCTATGGGCATCTCGCAGGTGATAATTGTCTTGTTCAGGTAAGCCGTGCCTTGAACAAGGTTATCAAGCAAACGGATGGATCGCTTGCCCGCTTTGGCGGCGAGGAGTTTGCAGCACTGCTTTCCGGCGCTGCCAAGCACGAGGTGATGAAGGCGGCCGATCAGATGCTGAGTTCGGTTGCTGCAATGAATCTCAAGCACGAAGCCAGCCCAAGCGGGTTGGTCTCGGTCAGCATTGGAATTGCGATACTCGATGAAGACAACAGGTTGTCAATCGCAGGGCCGGATGACCTTCTGAACTTGGCGGATACTGCACTCTACGAGTCAAAACGTAATGGGCGCGCGAGAATCAGTCTCTGGGGCTCTTTCACGAAATAGGCTGATGGTTTCCGCGAATTGTCTTTCGCCACACCAGCGGCGCGTTGAAAGTCATTGATTTAACGTTCTGATTGTCTTTAACGTCACCCAACCAAAATAGGCTTGCCTGAACGATCTGATCGATCGGCTGGGCAAAGGTGGTCAGTGCGTATGAAGACCAGCCAGCCTGCTCAATATCATCAAAACCGATCACGCACAGATCTTCTGGTATGCGAATGCCGAAATCCTGTCGGGCACTGTCCATAAATCCGAGTGCCATCAAGTCATTCACACAAAAGACAGCATCCGGTCGGTTTAATCCGGTCAGAAGGTCATGCGCAGCACGTCTGCCACTCTCATATACCGTGTTGCCATGTCGGGCGGTTACCACACTGAGCCCCAAGCCGGCGGCCGCAGCGTGGAAGCCTTTTTCGCGTGCCATCAGGCTGGGCGTTCCAACTTCAGAATTGACAAATGCAAGGGAGCGGCAGCCTGCTCGTAGAAACGCACTAACTGCGATTTTGGCGGCCTGATGATCTTCAAGATTGATATGGAATGGTCCGCTGATGTCATCATCGCGGTTAATAAGTACAATCCTCTGCCCGCTATCAAGGCATAGTTTGGTAATGGCTTTATCGGGAAGGCCCGAGAGTAAAATCGATGCGTCAGCCCGATAACTCAGCGTCTGACGCAGAGCTGAATCGACCCCGCCATCAGAGCGGTCAGTATTTATGAGCATGGAGACTTTTCCTGCCTTTTGCAGCTCATGCGTAAGAGCGCGAACAAGCCTTGCGCGATATGGCGTGTCCATCTCGGATACGATTAGGCAGACAATACCGCTCTCGCTTCGCATCAGCCCTCGCGCAAGCTGATTGACGTGGTATCCGAGGGCTTGCGCCGAATTCATGACGCGTTTGCGGGTTTCCTCCGAGACGCTGGCGCCGGGAGTAAATGTGCGCGAAACGGCTGATCGCGATACGCCTGCATGTTGTGCAACGTCGTTAGCACTGACAAATGACTTGCTCAATAAGTCCCCCAACATGCTTTTGCACGCGCTTGCGTTTATCGGAAGTGTATTCATATGCAAATTTCTTGGCTGCAATCAAGTTCCTTACTTGACAACGTAATGAACGATGTGAAACTTTTGCACACGCTTGCAAAATGCGTGCGGCATGGAGGTGCCGTATTATCCAGGGAGGAAGATTTATGCGTTCAGTATTCGCAATTGCCGCTGCTTTTGCTTTAGGTTTTCAGATGTTGCCGAGCGAAGCCAAGGCCGCCGGAAATCTCAATTTGATCTGCTCTGCCGATGTCGTCATTTGTGAAATGATGAAGGGCATGTTTGAGAAAGAGAAGGGCATCGCGGTTAACATGGTGCGGCTCTCGTCTGGCGAGACCTATGCCAAAATCCGCGCGGAGGCACGTAATCCCAAGACTGATATCTGGTGGGCTGGCACCGGCGATCCGCATCTACAGGCCGCTTCGGAAGGCCTGACACAGGAGTACAAATCGCCACTGTTGGATCAGTTGCAGGATTGGGCGAAGAAACAGGCGGAAAGTGCCGACTTCAAAACTGTTGGTGTTTATGCCGGTGCACTTGGTTGGGGTTACAATACGGACATCGTGAAGAAGAAGGGCCTTAAAGAAGCCAAGTGCTGGGCTGATCTTGTCGACCCTGCGTATAAAGGTGAAATCCAGATGGCAAACCCGAATTCATCGGGTACTGCCTATACGGCCTTGGCGTCTCTCGTACAGATTATGGGAGAAGACAAGGCCTATGAATATCTCAAGCAGCTTAACGCCAACGTTTCTCAATATACCAAATCCGGGTCAGCGCCGGTAAAGGCAGCTGCGCGTGGCGAGACGGCTCTTGGCATCGTCTTCATGCATGATGCGGTAGCGCAGATATCCGAAGGTTTCCCTGTGAAGGCAGTCGCTCCTTGCGAAGGCACAGGCTATGAAATCGGCTCAATGTCGATCATCAAGGGCGCGCGCAATCTTGATGAGGCCAAACAGTGGTATGACTGGGCACTGAGTGCTGAAGTTCAGTCGCACATGAAGGATGCAAAATCCTTCCAGTTGCCGTCGAACAAATCTGCGACTGTTCCGCCAGAAGCGCCGAAGTTCGAAGATATCAAACTCATTGATTATGACTTCAAGACTTATGGTGATCCTGCCAAGCGCAAGGAATTGCTTGAGCGTTGGGATAAGGAAATTGGCGCGAGCGCCAACTGAGTTTCCAATAATTCAATTTGTGCCCGGATGGACAGCCCGGGCATGCCTCTCACAATTCCCCTGTAGTGCGCGGAAAGCCTTATGGAACGCAGTGACCGGCGATTAAACATTGCTCTCGGAATCGGACTTGCAGGTCTCATTCTGGTGCCTTGGTACAGAATTGAGACGGGCTTTTACGGCTTTGGCTGGCTTGGTGGTTTTCCTTCTGGCAGCGCAGAAGCGCCAGGGCTTGTCCAGATATTTGCTTACGGTCGTTGGACTATAGCCATTATCGCGTTGATTTTCGTTTTGGGCCTTGGTGCCCGCACTTTGAACGTGTCAAAGCTCCGGTCAAATCTTCTTGTCACTGCCGGAACTGCGGGTCTGCTCTTTCTCGTGCTTCAAGGACTGGCCGTCGGATTTACGGGATGGACGTGGCTCATCAGTGAACATTTGTTCGGGCCACTTTCGGACGGGCAACCCTCAATGGGGGCGGGTGCCGGTCTCGTTGCTCTCTCTTTTGTGTTGCTGTTTTCATATGGCCTTGCGGAAAGGGGCGTGCTCAGAGGTGACGCTTTTGTTGTCGCATCAATTGCACTGCTGGTTTTTCTGGTCGCGATCTTTGTTTTCTACCCGGTTGGAAGCATGCTTGTCGGGGCATTTCAAAGCTTCGATGGCTCGTTCGATCCGTCCGGTTTTATCCGCAACATTCAGGATCCTTCGATCTGGAGTCTGGATTGCGTCATAGGTGGTAATCGTTGCGGGATCGCCTGGCGCACGCTGTTGCTGGCTATACTGGCGGCATTTGGCTCGACTCTTCTCGGGCTTTGCTTTGCGCTGGTCGCGACGCGTACGCGCTTTCCGTTCAAGAAGGGATTGCGCCTTCTGACCATCCTGCCGATCATTACGCCACCCTTCGTGATTGGACTTGCGCTGATCCTGCTTTTTGGGCGTGCAGGCGTGGTCACCCAGCAACTGTCGAGCCTTTTCGGGATTGAACCGGGCCGCTGGTTGTATGGATTAACCGGCATCTGGATTGCACAGGTATTGTCGTTTACGCCGATATCTTTTCTGGTTTTGATTGGAGTGGTCGAGGGGGTAAGTCCTTCGATGGAAGAGGCTTCGCAAACCTTGCGTGCAGATCGCTGGCGCACATTCTGGAAAGTGTCGCTGCCCTTGATGAAGCCGGGTCTGGCAAATGCCTTTCTGATTGGTTTCATCGAAAGCATGGCTGATTTTGGTAATCCGCTCGTTCTTGGCGGCAGCCACGGCGTTCTTTCAACCGAGATTTTCTTCGCTGTTGTCGGCTCTCAAAATGACCCGTCCCGCGCAGCAGTGCTCGCGATAATTCTTCTGTTCTTTACGCTGTCAGCGTTTCTGGCGCAGCGCCTGTGGCTTTCGGGCAAGAGTTTCGCGACGGTAACGGGGAAAGGCGATTCCGGCGCTCATATTGCTCTTCCAAAATCCCTATCAATAGGCGTCCATGCGATTGTCGTTCCATGGATCATTTTCACACTGGTCATTTACGGGATGATTTTCTTTGGTGGGTTCGTTCGCACGTGGGGCCTCGATAACACGCTTACTTTCGAACATTACGAGCGGGCGTTTTCGTTCACATTTGCAAATGGCTCAATTTCCTGGACTGGTGTCGCCTGGAATTCGTTCTGGACTACCATAAAGATTGCCTTGATCGCAGCACCTCTGACAGCGGCCGTTGGGCTGCTGACCGCCTACCTGATTGTCAGGCAGCGTTTTGTTGGCCGCAATGTGTTCGAGTTTGCACTGATGATGAGCTTTGCCATTCCGGGCACCGTTATCGGCATCAGTTACATTATGGCGTTCAATCTGCCTCCACTGGAAATGACCGGCACTGCTCTGATCCTTGTTGCCTGTTTCGTATTCCGCAATATGCCTGTTGGCGTACGAGGCGGCGTCGCGGCCATGAGCCAGCTCGACAAGAGCCTTGATGAAGCATCGCTGACTTTGCGCGCTGCCAGCTTCCGGACAATTCGCAAAGTCATTTTGCCACTGCTGCGTCCGGCGATAGTTGCAGCTCTTGTCTACTCTTTTGTGCGGGCAATCACATCAATCAGCGCAGTTATATTCTTGGTCAGTGCCGAGTACAACATGGCGACTGCCTATATCGTCGGTCTTGTCGAAAACGGTGAATACGGCGTGGCGGTAGCTTACTCGTCCATGCTGATCGTTGTCATGATCGTCATCATCACCTGTTTCCAGCTTCTGGTGGGAGAAAGAAAACTGCGCCGTGAAAACCGCGTCGCCACAGCTTTCGTACCATCCGCATCTCCAGAGAAGGCCGCGTAATGGCAACCAACCTCACAGGATCAGTTGTTTTCTCCAACGTCAAAAAACAGTTTGGCACCTTTACCGCCATTCACGATCTGTCGCTTGATATACAGCCCGGAACGCTGGTTACTCTGCTCGGGCCATCCGGTTGCGGCAAGACGACCACATTACGTATGCTCGCCGGTCTCGAGCACCCCACCGCTGGACGCATCATGATTGGCGGCAAGGATGTGACTATGCTTCCCGCCAATGAACGGGATGTCTCCATGGTATTCCAGTCCTATGCGTTGTTTCCGCATATGTCAGTTCTGGAGAATGTGGCTTACGGTCTTGAATCATCCAAGATGAAGAAAACCGAGGCTAGAGAGCGGGCGGAAGAGGGCCTTAATCAGGTTGGACTGGCCGGCTATGGGCAAAGGCTACCGGCAGAGCTTTCCGGTGGGCAGCAACAGCGTGTCGCGGTAGCCCGAGCGCTGGTTCTGGAACCGCAAGTGCTTTTGCTCGACGAACCACTGTCCAATCTTGATGCGCGTTTGCGCCGCCGCGTACGTACGGAAATTCGGGAACTCCAGCAGCGTCTTGGCTTTACCGCCGTTTATGTCACCCATGATCAGGAAGAGGCCTTAGCGGTTTCTGACCGCATTATTGTGATGCAGGACGGCGTGGTAGCCCAGCAGGGGTCTCCTCGCGAACTATACGAAGCGCCAGTCTCCTCCTTCATTGCTGACTTCATAGGCGAGGCAAATGTTGTGCCCTGCGAAGTACTGCAAAATGAAGTCGGCAAGGCTACAGTTCGTGTCGGGAAACTTGAGCATAGTGTTCCTGCACGCGGCAATGCTGTCCCCGGTCCCGCCAAGCTTGCAGTGCGGCCCAATGCAATCACCTTGCAGGCATCTGAAAACGCCGCTTTTCCAGGAAAGATAAAGTTTGCAGCCTATCTTGGTGACCATGTGGAATATGAAGTTGAAACCGATGCGGGCACGCTGTTTGTGGTTGATCCGGCAGTCGATCAGCACTTGGAGCCGGGAACAAGCGTCGCTATCGGCTTTCACAGCCGCGGTATAGCGCTCATCAATAATTGATCTACCAGTTGTATCAGGGGAATAGATAATGACATCGCATGCTGCCCATCTTGAGGAACGCCTTGCCTTGGCTCAAAAGATGGCGACCGAGGCTGGAGCACTGGCGCTGAAGTACTTCAATGCGCGTGAGCAATTGATTGTCGAAACAAAGGCCGATCCTCAGGATGTCGTGTCGATTGCTGATCGGGAAGTAGAGGAACTTATTCGTTCCCGCATAATGGAGAGCTTTCCCGATGATGCGGTGCTTGGTGAGGAATATGGCGTCAGCTCTGGTACATCTGACTACACATGGGTCGTGGACCCGATTGATGGCACCAGCCCATTCGTCAACGGCATGCCTAGCTGGTGTATTTCAATTGCAGCGCTTTATGGCGAAGAGATTGCAATCGGTGTGATTTATGTTCCATGCAATGATGAGCTGTATTCGTCAGCCCTAGGAATGGGGGCGACACTGAATGGCAAGACCCTGCAACTTGATGGCACGCGGACCATACGCAATGCGGTTACGGGAATAGGTGCAAACCATCATGTGAGTCCTGCAACGGTTGCGTTGATCGTTGAGAAGCTGCTTGATGCCGGCGGAAACTTTATACGCAATGGTTCCGGCGCACTGATGCTTGCCTACGTGGCTGCGGGCAGGCTGGTCGGCTACTACGAACCATATATGCATGCGTGGGATTGCATGGCTGGATATTGCCTTGTCAAAGAAGCCGGTGGTTGGCACCATCCATTTCCCGTCAAGGGTGACGGGCTTACGAAGGGAGCGCCCGTACTCGCTGCATCTACGGGCGCCGTTACAGATTTGCGTGCAATCGCCAATCTCTAATCAGGTCCTCGGCGATCAATTTTCCTGAATGGAAACGCCGCCTTCACCAATCTTAAGCTCGATGCCGTCGGGCTTCGACTCTTTATCGTAAATGTAAAATCCCAAACCGGCGACCAATACAATAAGGCCGCCAATAATCAGAAAAAGCACATTTCGACTCATTGTTCATCCTTCCAGAAATTATCTAATACTAAAGGTATAGATCATCTGATTATCAGGCTGGCAATAGCTTAGCGGCCTGAATTTGAGTGCAATATCATCCTGTTGCGATATGTTGTTGGTCTCAAGAGTGTCAAAATGGTACACTTTTGGTTGGCTGTTACAGCCCTTTGGATGAGCAGTGCCACGCGACGGTTAAGCACGTTGTAAAAAGTATGGTTTCCCGAGGCTGGCGCAGGGCGCAGATCATTGACTTATCACGACAAATAACATCGATTAACGTTGGTGTGTGGGTCACCGGTTCTGGAAAAGCAGATATCATGAAGTTTGTGCGGGATTTACTGTGGGCGCCGACAATAGGTCTATCCTGGCTGTGGGGGCTAGGCTTTTTCTATTCCATCCACGTCACGCTGACATATGGCTGGCTGGGCTTCTTTGGCTTTGCAATAGCGAATGTTGCAGGGCTCTGGCTCTTCGGCTATATATTGGGAAGAACCAAACGCTCACCCGACCAAATTATCAAGGACATTGAAGGCCGTTACGCGGGTGTGTTCCTGCTGTTTCAAATGGCAGCGTTGGTTGTGACGATCTTTGGATTTGTGGCTTATCTCTGGCAGCCAATCGTAGGTGAAGGCTCGGGCGTTGGTGTCGCGCTCCTATTGTTATTTGCCTGCGCTATTGGTCACGCGCTTACTTTGCAGCAGCTGAAACTGTTGCATATCCTGTACACTGCTGTCGGCGTAACCGCCGGTATCGTTCTCTATGTCGGCCTTGCAAAAACATCGACATATCCTGGCGTGCCGCTACAGAGTTTCGACGCGCGATTCTACGGTCTGATCATGCCTACGCTGATAGGCTTTCTCCTTGGACCCTGGCTGGATATACAGCATTGGCAGCGTGCCGTGACTATCAAGCGTGAAGGTGGAAATGTCGGGCGGGCTTATGGCTTGGGTGCATTGCTCTTTTTCAGCTTTCTGTTTCTTAATGCCCTGACTGCGTCGGCGGTTGGGCCTATTGGCAGTATTCTTTCCATTGATGGCTTGCCGAGTGCCCAAGGAGCGGTTTCAGCTGCCACAGTTCTTGCTGCTGAAAGCGGCCAATCTTATCTTGCAGGGGCCTTTGTCATTTGGACAGTCATTGCCTTGGCGTCTACCGTCGACAGCTTCTACTGCGCAACCTCGTGGTTCCTGAAAGGGAAAAATCTGCGTAGTAACAGTCCGCTGCTGGCGCTGATCCCTGACAATATTGCATCCTCTCCGCTCTGGCTTTTGATAGGCGCGACGTGGGTCTCCTATGCAGCTGTGCCAGCCAATTTTTCGCTCATGTATTTCATGATGCCATTTGCAACGTTATTCGTGAGTGCATCTGCAAATCTTGTCTGCGAATCTTTGGGCGCAAAAGCGCGGTTTGATCCTGTTTTGAGTTTCCTGATTGGATGCGGCTCATCGCTGATCTTTATAATCGGCTATATAGAGCCGGTTCCTGGATTCCTGATTATATCACCGTTCATTGGCCTCATCGGTGCATTGCCAGTGATCATTGAACTGGTTGGGCCGCGCTCGAAAGCCATCCCTGTGGATATCGTCGATCAACCGGTGCGCATGATGACGTCTACGCCATTGATGTCGGCTGCAGGCAGTGAGGAGATTTCGCCATCGCATGGCTTTGATGGGGAATGGTTCGTCATGCAGCTCGTCCCCACTTATGACGACACCAATTCAGTCGGTAACGTGTATTTCGCAAATTATGTGCGTTGGGTCGGTAAGGCGCGCGAGTTGTTCTTCAATGTTTGCATGCCGGATTTTGATCTCGCAACAACGCGTTTTTACATTCTTACGCGCTCTTTCACCCATGATTACCGTCGCGAGTCTAAAGAGTTTGAGCAGATCAGTGTGCGAATCAAGATTGCCCGCCATAATCGGAAGTTCGTGACCTTAAGCCATGAAATACACAGTGGCACGCAAGGGTTGCTGGGGCATGGCGAGCAGTCGCTGATGTTTGTGGATAGGGAGCACTACAATCCGCTTGATATACCTGGAGAGGTGATCAAGGGCTTTCTTGCTTACTGGCCAAAGGACTCACGCTTGTCGCCCAGCTATCGGCCCAAAACTATCGAGCAATCGAAACGGCAGGCTTAAGACTAATAAGTTTAATATGTGCAGGCGAATAACTTGCTTTGAGCCTAGCTTGCGACTTGATATCGCTCGCGATCAAACTCCAGCAGAGCGAATGTTTTCTCCACCGGCTCGGCAGGGCTGAATAGAAAGCCCTGTACCTGGTCGCAGCCCTCTTTTTGAAGGCATGCGAGCTGCTCGCGTGTTTCGACGCCCTCAGCAGTAATCTTCATACCCATACTGGCGCCCAAGCCCATAACAGCTCTAATAATCGCCAAGCTGCCTCGGTTATGCGGAAGGTCACGCACGAAGGACTGGTCGATTTTGATCTTGTCGAACGGCATTTTTCGCAGATAGCTCAGACTGGAGTATCCAGTACCAAAATCATCCAATGCTACGCTGACGCCCATGGCTCTAAACTGGCGTAGCAGCGAAATCGCAGCAACATTCGCCTCTAGAAATACGGATTCCGTTATTTCGAGTTCCAGCCTGCTAGGATTGAGTTTGTTCTTTGTCAGCGCATCTCTCACAATGGATGCAAGGTCGGAGTGCCGGAACTGGATTGCCGAGATGTTGATTGCAACATTGATATCTGCCGGCCAGTTGACCGCTGTGCGGCACGCCTCTTGAATAATCCATTCGCCAAGGGGGATGATGTTACCGGTCTCTTCTGCAATCGGAATGAAGATCGTTGGCGAAATGAAGCCGTGAACCGGGTGCTTCCAACGCAGGAGTGTTTCGAAGCCAACAGTTTTAAGCGTGGCAGCTGAGACGATTGGCTGGAAATGCAGAATAAACTCATTACGAGCCAGTGCACCACGTAGGTCCATTGCCAATGCACGCTTGGCTTCAATGCGCGCATCCATTTCCACTTCGTAGAAACGATAGCTGTTGCGGCCTTCATTCTTGGTGCGATACAATGCCAGATCGGCACAGCGCATGATGTCATTGACGCTGTCGGTCGGCGCGATGGCAATGCCGATGCTTATATGGATGTTGATCTGGATACCGTCGATCCAGAATGGCTGAGAAACATTGTGCACCAACTGCTGGGCAAGTTCTGTGGCCGCGGCATGGTCTGCGCCCGTAGCCAAAATGGCAAATTCATCTCCCGACAGGCGGGCAACAGTATAGGTGGATGGCGAACTACCCCGAAGACGGTCAGCCACCTGTTTGAGCAATTGATCGCCAATGCCGTGCCCAAAACTGTCATTCACTGTTTTGAACTCATCAAGATCAATGCAGAATACTGCAAAGCTTCGCAGGCCATGTTCCAGTTTTTTCGTTGCCTCGCTCAATTCATCGTTGAACAAGGTGCGGTTAGGCAGGTCGGTCAGCACGTCATAGCGTGCCAGATATGATAGCTGGTCATCGGATTGTTTTGCGGCAGTAACGTCCGATCCTACACCCCGGTAACCGACAAATTGTCCGGCATTGTCAAAAATTGCCTTACCTGTGAGCGACCACCATCGCGTTTCACCTTTGATGTTCACCGGCAGAATATGATTGCGAAAGGTTGTCCTGTTTTCGATTGCCTGCCAAATCGAGCCAACCTTCATGGCGGCATCAGCATGTGACTGGTCAATCTTGAAGAGTTGCGCGAAAGGCATGCCTTGCAGCTCGCGCATTGTTTTAGCTGCAATTTGAGCCAAACGCGGCGACGTATGCTGCAGTTTCAAATCAGCATCGGTCTCCCAGATCCAGTCACTGGCATTCTCTTCAAAATCATAGAGCAGCAGGCTGATAACTTCTTTCTGCTGTTCGACCTTAATCTGATCGAGCGTTCTCATAACAATGAGATTGCTCATGTGAACAATCGTGAACAAAATGAAGAGCGCATAAAACGCCAACAGAATCGCGATAAAAAGAAAGAAATCTTCGCCGGTGGAGGCCAATGCGAAAAACGAGCCGGTGATGATTGTGCCGGAATAAGCGATTGCAGCAAGCGGCACAACTGCTACGCCGATGCCAGTCGCCATTAAACCTGCTGCGGTACAGGCTATCAGCAGCCGATGATAGGCATCGGCATTCAAGAAAAGCATCAAAGGTATGCTTGCGAGACAAATGCCATAAAGCGCCGATACGATGATAAGGTATTTTATGGCGTCAAAGCCGAGTTCCTTGACCTTCGGAACATTATACCATTGCCAGCATGCAAATAGTGAAATTGCCGTCATCAAAGCGACAACTGTGGCTAGACCCGCCAGATAGGGGCGGGGGCCGATGTCCCAGAATACGTAAGTGACCACGAACGTAACGCACATTGCCACTAGTACTGTGAAAGGTGCCAGCCTGAGTGCAACATCCATCTGCTCTGCATAGACACGGCGTTTGACGACGGGGTTTATATTCCCGCGCATTCCGAACATGGATCGGACAGCGTCAAAAGTATGAAAGTTTGACAGTCGCACGCGCAGCCTCGAGCAAGATAAAACGAATTAATCAGTTTTAGCTGTTTTGAGTTCTGTATTCGTTAAAATACTTTGCATTCTCTATATTAGTTACCAATGTCTTTAAGTTGGAAAAATCTAGATAATTGAACTTAGATGTCAAGCGCAACATATTTTTGAGTCGAGTTATTCTGGTTACTGCAAACATCAGCTTCAATGAAGTGATTTCATGTCTGTAGTATTCTATACTATTTTCTTGAAGTATAGGTTTTATACAATTCACCCTTGTTCGACATCTTTAAATGAGCCGGTCGCTATACGGCGTGGCCGGCTCGTCATTCGATAAGCGCAATCAATGGCTTTGACGCTTCACAGGTTTGGTGCGGCATTAAGTATCGCGGTCAGTAAACCCGGAAAAACCTGATCCAAATCCGCAGAGCGCAGCTCGTTCATGTGTGACGTGCCTTCGTTTCGTGTTTTCACGATTCCCGACTCACGCAAAATGCGAAAATGATGAGACATGCTGGATTTTGGACGACCGCCATCAAGTGCGGCGCAGGTCGCTTCACCTTCCTGTGCCAGTTGCCGGACAATTGAAAGTCGCACTGGATCGCTCAGGGCATGAAGAACCGACTCTATTCGAATATCTGATGCGGAGGGGTGCACAAACTGTCTCATGAAATACCACTAGCACAAGTTTTTGTGTATTGCTATTGTTCGAATAATATCGAACAAGCGAACAATAACTGTTTGGAGAAAATGTATGACAACTCTTTTTGACCCTTTCACCTTGAAGGACGTAACTCTGCGCAATCGTATAGCGGTTTCGCCAATGTGCCAGTATTCAGCCAATGATGGTGTGATCAACGAATGGCACCATGTTCATTTGGGGGGATTGGCCAGAGGAGGGGCTGGCCTCGTAATTGTTGAGGCAACGGCGGTTTCACCTGAAGGACGCATTACGCCAGCCTGTTCGGGACTTTGGAATGATGAGCAAGCTACTGAACTTGCCAAGGCCGTAAAGACAATCAAGGCCGCCGGTGCTGTCGCGGGTATTCAGATTGGCCATGCAGGACGCAAGGCAAGCGCAAATCGACCATGGGAAGGTGATGACCACATTGCTGCCGACGATTCTCGCGGCTGGGAGATCATCGCACCATCAGCAATTGCCTATGGGGGTGGTTTGCCGAAGGTTCCTCGTGAAATGACAAAGGCAGATATTGCACGCGTCAAACAGGCTTTTGTAGACAGCGCAAAGCGCGCTCTATCCGCTGGTTTCGAATGGCTGGAATTGCATTTCGCGCATGGTTATCTTGCCCAAAGCTTCCTTTCCAAACACTCAAATCAGCGCACAGATGAATATGGCGGCAGCTTTGAAAACCGCACACGCTTTCTTCGCGAAACACTGCAAGCAGTGCGTGCCGTATGGCCGCAAAACTTGCCTTTGACGATGCGCCTCGGCGTGATCGAATTTGATGGTGAGGACGAGGAAACACTAGGCGAGGCGATCGAACTGATCAAACTGCTTAAAGCCGATGGATTGGACTTCATCGATGTCAGCATGGGTTTCTCGACCGGCAAAGCGAATATCCCATGGGGTCCCGCGTTTTTGGGTCCAATCGCTGGAAGAGTAAGAAGTGAAACCGGTCTCCCAGCTTCAACCTCATGGTATATCAGCACACCTCAGCAGGCCGAGGGTCTGATAGAGGACGGCTCAGTAGATCTTGTCATGCTTGGACGTCCATTGCTTGATGAGCCACACTGGCCATATAGGGCGGCGAAGGAACTGGGTGTTGAAAAGGCATCCTGGATATTGCCAGCGCCGTATGCTCACTGGCTGGAGCGATATCGCACTGCAGCATGATTGGCGAACTTGAGGGATAAACTCTTTCACTAATACGAATCTTTAGAACAGGGTTCCGATTATTGCTGTGATTGAGAAATATATTGCGTGTCGGCTGTGAGGAGCCTCACCTATGTTGATGGCAACGGGCAGATTGCTGCCATCAACAATCCAAAGCTGAAATGTTCATGTCTGTCGTCAAAGTCTATCGAAAGTTGCAGATGGTCTATATAGACGGTCGCAAACAGGCAACAGGGCGGTTGTGTGAGCACCGCAGATGAATATGGCAGTTGTAAAAACACTCGCAGAAAGCCGAACTGAATCGCGACCGGCAGCCGGCAAAACCATTCCTATGGTTGAATTTCAGGACGTATCCAAGCGCTTTGGCGCGGGTACAGGCGGAGCAGAAGTCGTTGCGCTTGATGAGGTTGGTCTGGTTGTCCCGCGCGGCTCTGTCACCGGTATTATCGGCCGCTCCGGTGCGGGCAAATCAACACTGATCCGGCTGGTCAACGGTCTGGAAAAGCCGACATCCGGCAAGGTTTTGGTTGATGGTACTGATGTGGCCGGGCTGGATGAAAAGAGCCTGCGCTCCGTGCGCCGGTCAATCGGTATGATTTTCCAACACTTCAACCTTCTATCGTCCAGAACTGCCTTTGATAATATCGCACTGCCTCTGGAGATCGCTGGGGTTGATAAGGCCACGATTGAGAAGAGGGTTACACCTCTGCTTGAACTGGTTGGGCTTTCCGACAAGCGTAATCGTTACCCGTCGGAGCTTTCTGGCGGTCAGAAACAGCGTATTGGCATCGCACGCGCATTGGCGACAGAGCCAAAATTGCTACTCTCGGATGAGGCAACATCTGCGCTTGATCCGGAAACCACCCGCTCGATCCTGGCGCTTTTGCAGAAAATCAATCGTGACCTTGGGCTTACCGTTCTACTCATTACTCACGAAATGGAAGTGATCAAGACGATTGCCGACCACGTGGCTGTTATCGATGGAGGACGTATCGTTGAGCAAGGGCCAACATTCGATGTGTTCACCGCACATAAGCATGAAACGACGCGGGCGCTTCTGGGCGGCCTGTCGGGAATGCATCTGCCGGAATTCCTTACAACCCGCATGACAAAGAACCCGGTAGCTGGCTCGCGGACAATTTTGCGGGTGGTTTTCAAAGGCGAAAACGCAACGGAGCCCATGCTTGCTCGGCTTGGCAGTGATCTTGGTATTGAAGTGAACATTATGGCCGGTGCAGTTGACGAGATCGCGGGCAGGCCATTTGGAATGCTTGTTGTCTCTCTGTTGGCAGAAGCAGAGAAGGTAGATCGGGCGCGGGGCTTCCTCGCAGACCATGGTCTTTCCTCGGAGGTACTTGGCTATGTCCGCTGATATTCTGGCGCTTTTGATCAAGGCAACCGGCCAGACGCTTTATATGGTTGCGGTGGCTGGTCTGATAGGCTCCCTGTTCGGTATTCCGCTGGGCGTGTTTCTGGCGACGAGTGAACGCGGAGAACTTTTCCCGGCTCCTTCAGTGAACAAAGTGCTGGGGCTGATTGTAAATGCGACACGCTCCACGCCTTTTATTATTCTTGTGGTGGCAATCATTCCATTTACGAGGGCTGTTGCCGGTACATCCATCGGCACGACAGCGGCAATTGTACCGCTAACCATTGCCACGATACCTTTTGTTGCCCGATTGGTTGAAACTGCAATTCGCGAGGTTGACCCCGGGTTGACCGAGGCTGCACGGGCCATGGGTGCGAGCCCCATGCAGATTGTTTTCAAAGTCTTGCTTGCTGAAGCACGCCCCGGTATCGCCTCCGCGTTGACGCTCACCATTGTCAGCCTCATTGGCTACGCAGCCATGGTCGGCGCCATCGGCGGCGGTGGTTTGGGTGACCTTGGAATCCGCTACGGCTATCAACGTTTCATGCCGGACGTCATGGCTATCGTGGTGCTGGTGCTCATTATTCTGGTTCAACTTGTGCAGAGCGCCGGTGACAGATTGGCCCGCCAGTTCGACAAGCGTAATCGACCCAAATAATCATTCTCAAACAGGAGTACAAAATGCTGAAAAAGATACTTGGCGTCGCCGCCTTGGCAGTGAGCTTAAGCGCGACTGCGGCTCTGGCCGAAACAATAAAGATCGGTGTGACGCCGGGCGAACATGCTCAGATTCTTGAGAAGGTGGCAGAAGTTGCCAAGCCAAAGGGTCTTGATATCGAGATTTTGGAATTCTCGGATTACGTTGTGCCAAATCAAGCGCTGAATGACGGGGAGCTTGACGCAAACTCGTTTCAGCACAAGCCATACCTCGACAACCAGATTGCAGACCGAAAGTTCGATCTCGTTGATGTTGCCTACACGGTGAATTTTCCGATGGGCATCTATTCGAAAAAAGTGAAGAGTTTCGATGAGTTGGCAGACGGTGCTACCATAGCCATTCCGAATGATCCGACCAATGGCGGTCGTGCACTGCTTATTCTTGCCGATAAGGGTGCAATCAAACTGAAGGACGGCGTTGGCCTGAAAGTCACGCCTGCTGATGTGACAGAAAACACCAAGAATTTCAAATTTGTTGAACTTGATGCGGCACAGTTGCCACGTTCAATCGACGATGTTGATGCGGCTGCCATCAACACAAATTATGCGCTTGAAGCTGGCCTTGACCCAATGAAGGATACAATCCTGAAAGAGGGCGAGAAGGCTCCTTACATCAACCTGATCGCTGTCCGCACAGCCGATAAGGACAAGCCTTGGGTAAAGACATTGATCGAGTCCTATCACTCGGAACCGGTTAAGCAGTTCATCTTGGACAAATACAAGGGCGCCGCTGTTCCAAGCTGGTAATCAGTGTCGTCTGCCAAATAAAAAACCTCCCCGGTGGGGAGGTTTTTTTATTATATCCGCTTGCCTGCGTCGTTGAAGAGATGCAGCTTTTCCTTCGGTACGATTACCCGCAGATGATCGTCTGTTTGAGATGTAGAGCGACCAGCGACGCGCACGACGACACGCTCCCCGCCAATGATGCCGTAAACATAACTTTCGGCGCCGACAGGTTCGACACCAAGCACCTTCAAATCGAGCGCCAATCCGCCGACATGTGTATTGGTGCCAGCCGATACTTCCAAATCTTCAGGACGGAAACCGATAATTGCCCCCGATGCTGGAACCGCAAGACCTTGCGCACCAATACGCGTACCATCTTTTAGGACAAGTCCGGAACCATCAGCAGTAACAGGAACAAGGTTCATAGGTGGCGCGCCAATGAAGCTTGCAACGAATGTGCTTGCAGGTTTCTCATATATGTCGAGCGGCGCGCCAATCTGTTCCACGACGCCGCCATTCATGACGACAAGAATATCAGCCAGCGTCATCGCTTCCAGTTGGTCGTGGGTCACATAGACACTTGTGACGCCGAGCTGGCGCTGCAGGTTTTTAATCTCAACCCGCATCTGGCCACGCAGCTTTGCATCCAGATTGGATAAAGGTTCGTCGAACAGAAAAACCTTGGGGCTGCGAACGATAGCGCGTCCCATGGCAACGCGCTGGCGTTGACCGCCAGACAGTTCTTTGGGGCGCCGTTCCAGAAGCTGAGTCAATTCAAGGATTTGTGCGGCGTCTCTAACACGCTTGTCGATCTCTTGCTTGGGCATGCCGCGATTACGCAGCCCGTAAGCCATATTATCATAAACCTTCATATGCGGATAAAGCGCATAGTTCTGAAAGACCATGGCAATGTCGCGCTCAGCGGGGCCGAGATTGTTGACAACTGTCGTGTCGATTTTGACGGTGCCGTCCGTGATCGATTCCAGTCCGGCGATCATCCGCAATAAGGTGGACTTTCCGCAGCCTGAAGGGCCGACAAGAACACAAAGCGCTCCATCATGGATGGAAATATTGACGCCCTTTACAGCCTCAACGGAGCTTCCATAGACCTTGCGGACGTCTGTCAGTTCTACACTTGCCATTATATCATTTCTCCGTTTCAACCAGTCCGCGCACAAACCAGCGTTGCATTAAAACAACGACAAGTATCGGGGGCACGATGGCAAGAATGCAGGTCACCATCACCAGATGCCATTGGGTGTTGGCGTCTGTGAAGTCGATCATTTTTCGCAAACCAATGACGA
Organism: Phyllobacterium sp. YR531; assembly: GCF_000282595.1. Classification (GTDB taxonomy): domain Bacteria; phylum Pseudomonadota; class Alphaproteobacteria; order Rhizobiales; family Rhizobiaceae; genus Phyllobacterium. The sequence continues at coordinate 339,118 of NZ_AKIZ01000016.1, read as the reverse complement.
TGGTCGCCATGTCGTTACGGTTGGTCATGAGCAGCGGCCAGAGATATTGGGTCCAGCCATAGATAAAGAGGATCACGAACAGCGCAGCGATATTGGTTTTCGAAAGTGGCAGGAGAATATCCTTGAAAAACCGCCACGGTCCGGCGCCGTCAACGCGCGCAGCCTCCACTAGCTCACCCGGTATAGTCATGAAGAATTGTCTGAACAGCAGGGTCGCGGTTGCAGAAGCCATCAGTGGAAGAATAAGTCCCGTATAGGTATCGATAAGGCCTAGATCGACCATGATTTTATAGGTCGGCAGAATGCGCACTTCGACAGGCAGCATCAGCGTTATGAATATAAACCAGAAGAAGAACATGCGTCCCGGGAAGCGAAAGAAAACAATCGCATATGCCGAGAGTATGGAGATGATGATTTTGCCGATGGCAATGCCAAGCGCCATTACCAGCGTGTTGAGCAAAAGACGATCAACACCGACACCGCCGATCTTGCTGATACCGCCAAACAGAGCGCTGGAATAGTTCTCCCAAAAATGTCCTCCGGGCAACAGCGATAGTGGTGGGCGAATAATGTCCTGCAAGGTCTGCGTGGAAGCGACGAAGGTGTAATAAATTGGGAAAGCAACGATCAGAATGCCGATAATCAGAATGATGTGGGCTATGATGCGGCCGATGGGATTGTTTTGAATCATGATCCGTTCCCTCAGCCGTAATGAACTTTGCGCTCGACATAGCGGAATTGAACCGCGGTCATAGCGATGACGATCACCATCAGGATGACGGACTGAGCTGCCGAATCTCCGAGGATCAAATTGACGAAGCCGTCATTGTAAACCTTGTAAACCAGAGTTTCCGTGGCCTTGCCCGGTCCACCGCCTGTAACCGCGTGGATGATCCCGAATGTGTCGAAGAAGGCATAAACGGTATTCACGACCAGCAGGAAGAATGTCGTGGGTGCAAGGAGTGGGAAAACTATGGTCCAGAAGCGCTTCATTTCCCCTGCGCCATCAATGGCCGCAGCTTCAATCAGCGATTTGGGGATAGCCTGCAACCCGGCGACGAAGAACAGGAAATTGTAGCTGATCTGTTTCCACGATGCTGCCGCAACCACGAGTAACATGGCTTGGTCGCTATTGAGCAGCGGGTCCCAGTTATATCCGGTTGAGCGCAGCAGATAGGCCAATGTGCCCATTGAAGGATTGAAGAGAAACAGCCAGAGCATGCCCGCAATGGCAGGCGCCACCGCGTATGGCCATATCAACAATGTGCGATAGACACCCTTGCCTCGTATTACCTTGTCCGCCATCACCGCCAGCAACAGAGCAAAAGCCATGGCAATCAAGGCGGTGGCGATGGAGAATATCACGGTCACTTGAAGTGAGTTCAGATAATTTGGATCGTTAAGAACGCGTTTGAAATTGCCCAGTCCGACAAACTGTGTCGACAGCCCAAATGGATCTTCCCGCAATACCGATTGCTGTATGGCCTGCGAAGCCGGCCAATAGAAAAAGATCGCGGTGATCGCTAATTGCGGCGCCAGCAGCAGATAGGGCAGAAATTTGTTTGGAAAAGTGACACGCGTTGACGATGCCATGAATGCCTCGCTTTAAACAAAGCCCGCCCGTACGAGATTATACGGGCGGGTATTCCTGACGGAAATTATTGGCCGATGGCCTGTTTGATAGCGGCATTGCCACGCTCTACGGCATTGTCGAGTGCCTGTTGGGCAGTCTGCTTGCCAGCGAGCATGTTTTCATATTCCTCATTTTGGATGTCGCGAACCTGAGGCAGGTTGACGAGGCGAACACCCTTTGAGTTTTCGGTGGGAGCCTTGCCCATCATCTGCTTGATTGGAATCTCGCGGGCAGGGTTCTTTTCGTAGAATCCCGACTTCTTTGTAGCTTCATAAGCAGCCAGCGTTACAGGAAGATATCCAGAAACCTGATGAAGCTTTGACTGGATTTCTGTCTTGGACAGGAAGTTGAAGAAGGCGGCAACGCCCTTGTACTGCTCGTCCGACTTGCCAGCAAATACCCAAAGACTTGCACCACCCGGAATGGTGTTTTGTGGCGCATTTTTGGCTTCCGGCTCATAGGGGAGCTGACCGGTGCCATAGTTCATGCCGGACTTGATGATGTCACCAAGGCCGCCCGATGAATCATTGTAGATGCCGCATTCGCCAGATGTGAATAGTTGTTTGGCTTCAGACGTGCGTCCGCCGTAACGGAATGTGCCGTCCTTTGCGAGATCAGCCAATTCCTGAAAATGTTTTACAAAGAGAGGTGAGTTGATCTTCAGTTCAACATCGACACCACCGATGCCGTTCTCATTGCTGCCCCATGTGATGTCGTTCCACGCAGCGTAATTCTCGGTGTGAATCCAGGTCAACCAAGCTGTGGTATAGCCGCAATTTGCAGCTCCGCTGGTTTTGATCTTCTTTGCGGCTTCCCAAACTTCAGGCCAGGTCTTTGGAGGAGTGTTCTCATCCAAGCCAGCTTTCTTGAAGATATCCTTGTTGTAGTAGAGGATTGGTGAAGAGCTATTGTAGGGGAAAGACAGCATGGTGCCGTCTGGTTTTGAATAATAGGAAACGATACCCGGCAGATAGAGGCTCTTGTCAAACTTCGTTTCACCCATCGACAGGATGTCGGCAACCGGTTTGATCGCGCCTTCAGCTCCCATCATTACGCCGGTACCGGCGTCAAAAACCTGAAGGATGTCAGGAGCTTGTTTGGCACGGAATGCGGCAATGCCTGCATTGAGCGCTTCTGGATAGGTGCCTTTAAACACAGGCACAACTTTGTATTCACTCTGGCTTTCGTTGAACTCTTTGGTCAGCTCCTGCACCACTTCGCCATTGGCGCCGGGCATTGCGTGCCACCAACTGATTTCAGTAACGGCAAATGATGCGGTTGATGAGGCCAATAAAATGCCGAGGGCGACGGTGAGTTTAGTGCCGTGAACAGTCATTGCAATCTCCCATAATGAGGCGTCGTCTTTAGCGCGCTTGGGCTAAGTATCCTCATTATGTGACAGAGAAACAACAGTTTTTTGACTTTAGTCTAATATAGGTGACCAGCCCTGTGGAAAAAATGCTCAGCTGTTCATTTTTTTAACTTTTCAAATCAGCGTGACGCCAGCTCTGCGCATTCTCGTTGTCATTGCCGCAAGGGAGCCTCCAAGATCGATTGCACGACATGCATCAAGCAGCACTTCAGCAGTGAAACCCTGTTTGACCGCATCGAGGGCCGAATAAGCGACGCAAAAGTCTGTAGCGAGCCCGGCAAACGTTACGTGGGTTATGCCACGCTCCCTCAAGTAGCCGGCAAGACCTGTCGGCGTGACATGGTCGTTTTCATAAAACGCCGAATAGCTGTCGATGTGCGGGCGAAACCCTTTGCGAATAATCAGCTCGGCTTTCGTTAGATGAAGATCAGGATGGAAATCGGCGCCTGCCGTACCCTGAACGCAATGGTCAGGCCAAAGTGTCTGTTGACCGTAAGGCATCGTGATAGTTTCGAACGGCGCTTTACCGTCATGGCTTGATGCAAAACTTGAGTGGGCGGGTGTGTGCCAGTCCTGCGTAAGGATGACTCTGTCAAAGCGGAGTATCAGCTTGTTGATGATCGGAACGATTTCATTGCCGCCAGAGACAGCGAGTGACCCGCCTTCGCAAAAATCGTTCTGAACGTCGATAACGATTAGTGCGTCTTTGGCCATGATGAAGTCTCCTGCAGAATGCCTGAGTCTATTGCCAATCACGCTTCGACGTCAACGCGCATAGTGGACGTTACCATCTATCCAAACGTGGTTCACATCCAGGGTTTCGGTTAGATGCACGATGTTCGCTGTATAACCCGGCAACAGACGCCCGTGAGTGTGGTCTATGCGAATGCTCTGTGCAGGATAAAGCGAGGCCATGCGCAGTGCTTCATCCAGTGTCAGCTCCAATTCCTCATGCACAAAGCGAACTGCTGAAATCATATCGAGGTCGGCACCAGCCAAGGTTCCGTCATCGAGCGTCAGGCGGCCACCGGCGCGCGTTATCGTTCTGCCGTTGAGCGTGAAAGATGTAATATCCGTGCCTATGGTGGACATGGCATCAGTCACCAGAAATATCTTTGCAGGTCCCCGTTTTGCCCGCAGCGCAATAGCCATTGAAGCCTTGTCGACATGAAACCCATCGGCAATCAAGCCTGCGGACAGTTCGCCCGATTCTAAAGTTGCACCAACCACACCGGGACTGCGATGGCCGAGCTGGCTCATCGCATTGAACAAATGAGTGACCATCGATGCGCCGGCATCGCGGGCTGCCAGAGCTGTTTCATACGAAGCGCCGCTATGGCCGAGACTGACAATCACACCGGCATCGACCATCGCCTTGATCTTTTCAGGAGGTACGGTTTCGGGAGCGACGGTGGTGAGCAGTACCGGAATTTCCTGAACTGCTTCGATGATTGCTATCAAATCGGCATCATTCATCGGCCGGATCAGCTGTGGATCGTGTGTGCCTTTATGGCTTACGGAAAGATGAGGACCTTCAAGGTGCAGCCCTATGAAACCAGCAACCTTTTCTTGAGCGGCTGCTTTACCTGCAGCGATGGCCGCCGCAGTGATTTCGGGCGTATCGGTGATCAGCGTTGGCAGCAAAGCAGTTGTGCCAAATGCGAAATGTGCATCGCAAATTGTGCGAATTGCATCGAGACTTGGCCCATCATTGAGCAATACGCCGCCGCCGCCATTCACCTGAACGTCGATGAATCCAGGCACGAGTTTGCCGCCATTCATTGGCACGCGACGAATATCCGTCGATAGCGAGGTTGCAGCCTCGATGTTTTTGACGATGCCCTGCTCTACAACCAGTGCAGAGTCCTTGTGCCAATTTTCGCCATCAAAGATGACCGCGCCGGTAATTGCGTAAACGGTGCTCATATGGTCTCGGTCACTTTGCGTAGGTGCGGCGGCTCATCGGGATTCAGGCCGCGGCTGCGTGCAAATCCTTCTACAAATGCATAGAATGAAACGAGCAGCGCGAGCGGATCGGTCAGTGGATGCGATGTTGCAACAAAGGGCAGGGCTGTTGCTTTTGATGTTTTGTTTGACGTCAGGAACACCGCAGCGCCTTGTTCAGCCAAGCGGTCTGCCGCATCGACAAGTGACGCCTCGGCGGCGTCACGGGCAGCGAGCACCAGAACAGGAAAGCCTGCGCCGACAATTGCTTTAGGTCCATGCATCACTTCCGCAGCACTGTAAGACTCTGCATGCACTCCGCTGGTTTCCTTGAACTTCAAGGCAATCTCATTGGAAATAGCGAGGGAAGGTCCACGACCAAGAATGAAGAGGGAGTTCTCATTTTCCAATGCAGCAGCGAAAGGTGACCAATCACAATTCACCGCTTTGGCCATTGCCTCGGGAAGCGCGTCGATAGCGGCAAGTAGTTTTTGGTCATTGGTCCAATGTCCAATAAGTGCAAGTCCGGCTACCGCAGAACTGACAAAGGATTTGGTCGCGGCGACGCTTCGCTCTGGACCGGCAAGGATATCAATTGGCAGGTCGCTTGTTTTGGCAAGGTCGGAATCAATGACATTTGTTATGGCAATCGTCAGTGCGCCGCTGTCGCGTGCTGCCTTTGTCATGCTGACAATATCAGGGCTCTTCCCGGATTGAGAAATAGACAGCGTGGCCGCGCTACCAAGCTTCAGGGTCACGCGATAAATGGAGGCGACCGATGGACCGAGTGATGCAACAGGAATACCCGCCGTCAATTCACTAGAGTATTTGAGGAAAGCTGTCACATGGTCCGATGAACCGCGTGCAATGGATGCAAGAAATGGTGGATTTTTTTCACGCAGTTTTGCGCCAGCAGCTGCAAGGGTAGTACGGGAGCTATCGAGAAATCGTGTTGTCACATCGGGAATGGACAAGATTTCTTCCCGCATTAATGTTGTCTCGCTCAAAGTACTGCTCCTGATATTTCCGAACTATCGCCAAGTTTCAACTCGGCGACAAATTCATAGGCGTCTGCGCGGTAGATGGATCGGGTAAACTCAATGACCTTTCCCGATTCCAGATAAGAAATTCGCTCAATGTTCAGGCTGGCCGATCCGGCAGGGACCTGTAGCAGTTTGGCGTCATTCTCTTTCAAAATGGCTGCAGATATTCGCTGTATGGCACGAACCGGACGATTGCCGCTGGCAGCCAGCACTGCATAAAGCGACAGGGTCACCAACTCCGGATTGGGCAATACATGAACGGATAACGCGGCTCTTTCGATAGCCATAGGCGTATCATTGGCAACACGCAGGCGGCTTATCCGTGAGACTCTCTCACCTGAAGTCAGACCCAGTGTCACCATTTCTTCCGGTGACGGCGCGTAGATGCCGCGATCAAGCCATGTCGAGCGGACAACCATGCCGCGCCGGGCCATATCTTCCGTAAATGAAGTCAGATGTGTCAATGATTGCTCAACACGGGCAGAGCGTGGAGCGACGAATGTCCCGGAGCCATGGCGTTGCACAAGCAGGCCATCATTGACGAGGCCCTGTACTGCCTTACGGACGGTTACACGGGAAATATCGGCAATTGCCGCAAGTTCGCGTTCTGGAGGCAATGCATCGCCAGGCTTGAGCATGCCATCCATGACTGCGTTTTCGATCAGGCGCTGCAATTTTACGTAGAGAGGCCCCCCTGCAATTGAGCCGTCATTCAGAGTGGGGAGTATGCCGATCAACCCATCAGACATGCGTGTACTCCGCTGATGATAAAGCAAAGTTTTTTACCGCAAGCTGCACTGCTCCGGTGAGGGCATCATTCAATGGCTTTTGCAGCTTGCCTTGATAACGAGGTGAAAGCCGCTTTTCGTAAAATGGACCAAGCCCACCCAAAAGGGATAGGCGCGTCTGGCGAACAGACATGATCGCGTCGAGCCCCTGTTCAATTTGATCGACCGCAGTTCTCAACAATGCAAGCGCGACCGCATCGTCTTTGGCGGCATACTCGAAAATGAGTGGCGCGAAGGTCCCAAAATCACTTGGGCTCGCCGAATGCGCAAATTGAACAATTTTATGCGGGTTGTTTTCAAAGCGGAGCATCACCGCCTCGGTGAGAGGTGAGGCAGGCTGAAAGCGATCATACGCCAACAACGACTGTTCCAGCAAATGCCGACCAAGACGTGCGCCGCCTCCCAGATCGCTGACCTTGAAGCCCCAACCGCCAGCATAGCGTACATCATCACCATCCCGCGTGATGAAAACCGAGCCAGTTCCGAGAATAACCACAGTACCGTCATTGTCCCCGATTGCACCTTGAAGTGCGATAAGGCCATCGGAAGAAACAACAGCATTCTTGAATGGCAGCGCAGCCTTCAAATTGGCAGCATTGTCGCCAACATTTGCGCCAGCCAATCCCAAGACTGCTGAAAGCGTACTGATAGACGAATTGGCGATACCCGCTTCTTTCAGGGCCGCTTCAGTTGCGTTCAGAATGTTACGCCGGGCAGTTTCCATATCGGTCATGATATTGGCTGAGCCACTCTTGCCGACACCGAGGATGCGGCCGCTCAGATCGGCCAATGCCGCTCTGCAACCTGTTCCACCACCATCGATTCCAAGGAGATAAGTCACGCCAATTTGCCCTCCACAAATAGAATACCAATAAAGTACCAATAGCCAAGCGTTAATTTACACATTTTGAAATTTTCCCATAATATATTGTTATAAATGCACAAAATTCGCTAGGCGTAAATGACTACAGGAAATTTTTAAGATTTACTGGACAAGTGGTATTTTTTTGGCATTAATTATGAAAACGAGGAGAACAGAGTGGCACTTATCCGCACCGAGCAGCGCAATGACGGAGCGACCGGGCTTGACGAGAAGTCACCGGATGCCGTTCTGCGTTTGCTGCTTGAGGCCCAAATTGATGCTGCGAAGGCCGTTTCGAGCGAGCTGGAATCGATCGCCGATGCTGCGCGTATCGCTGCTGAAACAATCGCCGGTGGCGGCAGGCTGGCATATGCTGCTGCCGGAAGCTCAGGGCTTATGGCCTTGGCAGATGCGTTAGAAATACCTGGCACTTATGGTATCGCGCCCGACAGAATCGTTATTCTGATCGCAGGTGGTGTCGCCAGCCTCACTCGCCTTGCCGGAACATATGAAGATGACACAACTCAAGCTGCAAGAGATATTGCCGAGGCAGGGCTGGACGAGCGCGATTGTCTGATTGCAGTGTCGGCAAGTGGCACAACTCCCTATGCCCTGGCAGCAATCGAAGAGGCCAAGAAGCGTGGGCTTCGTGTTATTTCAATCGCCAATAATCGCAATGTGCCCATCTTCAACGATGCCGATGTTGCTATAGCGCTGGAGACTCCAGCCGAAATGGTTGCTGGTTCGACACGTATGGGGGCGGGTACAGCGCAAAAAATTGCGCTCAATTTGCTGTCGACACTGATGGCGATCCGTCTTGGTCATGTGCATGACGGCTACATGGTCAATTTGGTGGCGGACAACGTAAAATTACGCGAGCGCGCTGCTCGCATCGTCTCGGCTATAAGTTCGTGTGATCTGAACGAAGCGGAGAAATTGCTGGATGCCAGCGGCGGCTCGGTCAAATCAGCAATTTTGCTCGCTGCCGGTGCGCAGGACACGGAAAAGGCTGCAAGAATTCTCGAAAGCAATCAACAGAGGCTTCGCCCGTCGCTTTCGGAACTGAAAGGGATCCTTGGTTCCCACTAGGAGCCCGGGTTCTCATTAACGGCACTGCTCATGAGGGTGCAACAGGAGACTAAAATGGGAAGCAAGGCACTAAAATCATTGCTAATGGCAACAAGCATCCTGGCTACGGCCGGTTTTGCGCATGCTGCCGACACCGAGATCACTATTGAAAGCTGGCGTACAGACGATCTTGCAATCTGGCAGGAAAAGCTGATCCCTGCCTTTGAAGCAAAGAACCCGGGGATCAAGGTCAAGTTTGCCCCGACGCCGCCGACAGAATATGACGCCGCCCTTGGCGCGCGTTTTGATGCGGGCAGCGCCGGCGATATCATTACATGCCGCCCTTTTGACAAGTCGCTGGAACAGTTCAAGCGCGGCAACCTTGCCAGCCTCAACGATCTGGCCGGAATGAAGAATTTCTCGGATGTAGCAAAGGCAGCGTGGACAACTGACGATGGCAAGGACGCGTTCTGCGTGCCGATGGCTTCCGTTATCCATGGCTTCATCTACAACAAGGATGCATTCGACAAGCTGGGCATTGCTGTTCCTGCAACAGAAGCCGAGTTCTTTGCAGCCCTCGACAAGATTAAAGCTGATGGCACCTACATTCCAATGGCAATGGGCACCAAGGATCTTTGGGAAGCCGCAACCATGGGCTACCAGAATATTGGTCCGACATATTGGAAGGGTGAGGAAGGTCGCGCCAAGCTGATCAAAGGCGAGGAAAAGCTGACCGATGCTCCTTGGGTTGAGCCTTACAAGGTTCTTCTGAAGTGGAAGGATTATCTGGGCGACGGTTTTGAAGCCCAGACTTATCCGGATAGCCAAAATTTGTTCACACTGGGCCGCGCTGCGATTTATCCGGCTGGTTCATGGGAAATCGGTCTGTTCAACACGCAAGCCCAGTTCAAGATGGGCGCATTCCCCCCGCCGGTTAAGAATGCGGGCGATGCATGCTACATCTCTGACCACAATGATATCGGTGCTGGTCTGAACGCAAAAAGCAAGCATCCGGAAGAGTCCAAGAAGTTCCTTGATTGGGTCGCTTCGCCGGAGTTTGCCGACATTTATGCCAATGCGTTGCCAGGCTTCTTCAGCCTGAATTCGACGCCGGTGAAGATGCAGGATCCGTTGGCACAGGAATTCGTTTCCTGGCGCGAAAAGTGCAAGCCAACCATTCGTTCAACTTACCAAATCCTGTCGCGTGGCACACCTAACCTCGAAAACGAGACTTGGGTAGAATCAGCCAACGTCATTAATGGTACGGATACGCCTGAAGCTGCTGCAAAGAAGCTGCAGGATGGTTTGGACAGCTGGTACAAGCCAGCCAAGTAAGTGCATTTGATGAGCGGGGCGTCGTGCGACGTCCCGTTCATTTCTTTATCGGCGTGTCCGATAGACCGGGCCTGATGGTAAGCGGCAGTCGCGCGCATGTTTGTAACGCGGCCAAAAATGAAAAGCAGGGGTTTTGTTATCCATGAGCACAGTCGAGCAAGCATCGGCCGATCGCGGCAACGACAAGCGTCCATGGCGCTGGCATATATTGGTGTTTTTGACGCCTGCTTTGCTTGTCTACACGGCGGTCATGATCCTGCCGCTCATCGAAACGCTTCGGCTTTCGCTTTTCAATGTCAAAGACGGTCAAAGCGTTTTTGTGGGCTTTGACAATTTTGCCGTGCTTTTTGGTGACCCGCGTTGGGCCGCCAGCTTCTGGAATGCGCTGAAGAACAACTTCATCTTCTTCATTATTCACATGGTCGTGCAGAATCCTATCGGCGTTGCATTGGCTGCGCTCCTGTCGGTGCCCAAGCTGCGCTTTGGAGCGTTTTATCGCACGGCTCTGTTCCTGCCGACTTTGCTTTCATTTGTTATTGTCGGGTTCATCTGGAAGCTCATTCTTTCGCCCATATGGGGCGTATCGCCATTCCTGTTGGATTTGGTCGGTCTCAAATCACTGTTCTCTCCATGGTTAGGTAAGCCCGGCTCAGCGTTGATTGCAGTGTCGCTCATCTCTGTCTGGCAGTATGTCGGCATCCCGATGATGCTGATCTATGCAGCCATGCTGAACATTCCCGACGAGGTTCTGGAAGCTGCTGAATGCGATGGTGTTACCGGCTGGAGCCAGTTCTGGAAGATCAAGCTTCCGCTGATCCTGCCTTCAATCGGCATCATCTCCATTCTGACTTTTGTCGGCAATTTCAACGCGTTCGATCTGGTTTATACCGTGCAAGGCGCGTTGGCGGGCCCCGACGGAGCGACCGATATTCTCGGAACGCTGCTCTACCGTACGTTCTTTGGCTTCCAGCTACAGATCGGTGACAAATCCATGGGCGCGACCATTGCGACGGTGATGTTCCTTATAATCCTCTCCGGCGTTTGCCTCTATCTGTTTGCCATCCAACGGCGCATGCGCCGGTACCAGTTCTAGGATTACGATCATGGCAAAAACCACAGCATCTCCCGTCCGCACCGGCCTCGTTCATCTGGCATTGATAAGCTACACTCTTATTGCCTTGTTCCCGGTGTTCCTCACGGTCATCAATTCTTTCAAAGATCGATCGTCGATTTTCCGCGATCCCTTGGGATTGCCAACGCCATCGGTTTTCAGTCTTGTGGGCTATGAGACAGTGTTGAAGCAGGGTGATTTCACGCTCTACTTCCAGAACAGCTTTATCGTCACCGCCGTATCGATTTTCTTCGTTCTATTGTTCGGAGCAATGGCGGCTTTCGCATTGTCGGAATACCGGTTCCGCGGCAATACCCTGATGGGGCTTTACCTGGCGCTTGGCATAATGATTCCCATTCGCCTCGGTACAGTTGCCATTCTCCAAGGGATGGTTGCTGCAGGGCTGGTGAACACGCTGACTGCTCTGATCCTCGTTTACACTGCACAGGGACTGCCTCTGGCGGTTTTCATCCTCACGGAATTCATGCAGACCGTTTCAGATGATTTGAAGAACGCAGGGCGTATCGATGGCCTTTCGGAATACTCGATTTTCTTCCGGCTCGTTCTTCCATTAATAAGACCAGCCATGGCCACGGTCGCAGTCTTTACAATGATACCGATCTGGAACGACCTCTGGTTCCCGCTCATCCTTGCACCAAGCGATGGTACCAAAACAATAACGCTCGGTAGTCAGGTGTTCATTGGTCAGTTTGTAACCAACTGGAATGCTGTTCTTGCCGCGCTGACACTGGCGATTGTCCCTGTGCTGGTTCTTTATCTGATCTTCTCGCGGCAGTTGATCCGCGGCATTACAGCTGGAGCCGTGAAATGAGTGAACAAAAGCCAATCAGAGTTCTCGTTGCAGGGCTCGGCAACATGGGACGCAGTCACGCGCTTGCCTATCATAATAATCCGGGATTTGAGATCGTCGGCCTGGTGAATAGATCTGTAGTACCATTGCAGCCAGAGCTTGCGGGTTACACTATTCATCCATCTTTCGAGAAGGCTTTGACAGAACTCAAGCCGGAATTGGTGTCCATCAATACCTATTCCGACAGTCATGCCGACTACGCTGTGGCAGCAATGGAAGCCGGGGCGGATGTATTTGTTGAAAAGCCGCTCGCTACGACTGTTGCTGATGCGGAACGCGTTGTTGCTGCTGCGAAAAAGCATGGCCGCAAACTCATAATCGGCTACATATTGCGCCATCACCCGTCATGGATCAGGCTGATTGAGGAAGCGCGCAAGCTTGGTGGACCTTACGTTTTCCGTATGAATCTCAACCAGCAATCCAGTGGCGCGACTTGGGGGACGCATAAAGCTCTCATGGAGACAACTTCGCCGATCGTCGACTGCGGCGTGCATTATCTCGATGTGATGTTGCAGATAACTGACGCGAAACCTGTGCAAGTTCGTGGCATGGGCGTGCGGCTTTCGGATGAGATTGCGACCGACATGTATAATTACGGTCATCTGCAGGTCCTGTTCGATGACAAGACGGTTGGCTGGTACGAAGCCGGATGGGGTCCGATGATGTCGGAAACGGCTTTCTTTGTGAAGGATGTCATATCGCCGAATGGCTGCGTATCCATTGTCATGGATCAGAATGCAAAGTCCGATGATATCGACTCTCACACCAAGACTTCGACAATAAAGTTGCACTCGGCAGCAATGGGTTCTGATGGCCGCTTCACCAAGCCGGATGAATTGTTGAACATGGCAGGCGAGCCAGGTCATCAGGAGTTGTGTGATCTTGAGCAGGCGTTTGTTCTGAAGGCAATCAGGGAAAATATCGACCTTACGCGTCACATGCAGGATGCGGTGCGCTCGCTTAGCGTTTGCCTTGCTGCCGATGAAAGTGTTCGCACCGGTCAGCCAGTAAACTTATAAATTTGAATCAAGAAACGGGAACAAGAAATTGGGTTCTTTGAAGATCGAAAATATCGTTAAGTCCTTTGGCCACGTGGATGTACTGAAAGGTATTGATCTTGAGGTAGAGGATGGCGAGTTTGTCATTTTTGTCGGACCATCGGGATGTGGCAAGTCCACATTACTGCGCGTAATCGCGGGTCTCGAAGATGCAACATCCGGCGAAATTCTGATTGATGGCAAGAAGGTCAACAATACACCCCCAGCCAAACGTGGTATTGCGATGGTGTTCCAGACCTATGCGCTTTATCCGCATCTATCAGTTCGCGATAATATGGGCCTTGGGTTAAAACAGGCGGGCAAGCCCGCGGATGAAATCAAAGAACGTACCAAGGTGGCTTCGACCATGTTGTCGCTTGATGATTATCTGGAGCGCCGCCCTTCGGAGCTTTCCGGCGGTCAGCGCCAGCGCGTTGCCATCGGTCGTGCAATTGTGCGTGAGCCAAAGCTCTTTCTCTTCGACGAACCATTGTCCAATCTCGATGCGGCGCTGCGAGTGAACACACGACTCGAGATCGCCCGTCTTCATCGCCAACTCAAAGCAACAATGATCTATGTGACACATGATCAGGTTGAAGCGATGACGCTTGCCGACAAGATCGTCGTTTTGAACAAGGGAAAGATCGAGCAGGTCGGCTCACCCATGGAGCTTTACAATGCTCCTCAGACTGTCTTTGTGGCTGGCTTTATCGGTTCACCTCAAATGAATCTGATCGATGCGGCAAAGCTCGGCGAGAGTGGCGCCAAGACGATCGGCATTCGCCCGGAGCATATTCAAGTCAGCAAGACATCAGGAGATTGGAAAGGATCGGTCATCCACGTTGAACATCTTGGTGCCGATACAATAATCTATCTTCAAACAGACTTTGGACCTTTGACTGTTCGTCTCTTTGGAGAGCATCAATATGATGTGGACGGCGTTCTTTATGCAACGCCTGATGCTGGCCGGACCTATCGTTTTGACAGTGAAGGGCAGGTCATCAAATCGTGACGATTCATGTCATGACATCATAAACTGTTTGGGTCATAGTCGCCGCCGCATGCAGAGTCGCCTCTGGATGCGGCATATCTATTGATGAGAACAGGATTATTGTTATGGGTTATATCCCGAATTCCAAGCGCTACGACACAATGAAGTATAATCGCTGTGGCCGCAGCGGGCTGAAATTGCCAGCGATCTCGCTGGGTCTATGGCATAATTTCGGTGATGATACGCCTCATAATGTCAAGCAGGCCATTTGCCGTCAGGCTTTTGATCTCGGCATTACCCATTTCGATCTTGCCAATAATTATGGCCCGCCTCCGGGCTCTGCCGAAACTGCTTTCGGTGAAATCCTGCGTACCGATTTTCAAGCCCATCGCGACGAGCTGATTATCTCGTCAAAGGCGGGTTATGGCATGTGGCCCGGACCTTACGGCGAATGGGGCAGCCGTAAATATATGATCGCCAGCTGTGACCAGAGCCTGAAGCGCCTTGGCCTCGACTATGTCGATATTTTTTACTCCCATCGCTTTGACCCGGACACACCTCTTGAAGAAACGATGATGGCGCTTGATCACATTGTGCGGTCCGGTCGCGCTCAATATGTTGGGCTTTCCTCTTATAATTCTCATCGTACGCGTGAAGCAGCGGCAATCCTTGAGGAACTGGGCACGCCATGCCTTATTCATCAGCCCAGCTATTCCATGATCAACCGCTGGATTGAGGAAGACGGTCTGGTTGATACATTGGAGGATTTGGGTATCGGCTCCATCGTATTCTCGCCCCTGGCGCAAGGAATGCTGACAGATAAATATCTCAAAGGTGTTCCGGAAGAGAGCCGCGCCGCGCAAGGTAAATCACTCAACCCGAATTTCTTGAGCGATCAGAATATTGCGAATATTCGCTCACTTAATGACATCGCCACACGGCGTGGACAAACGCTTGCTCAGATGGCTTTGGCCTGGGTATTGAGAAAAAATCGTATCACGACGGCTCTTATCGGCGCCAGTAAGCCGCAACAGGTCGTTAATTGCGTCAAGGCAATCGACAATCTTGAGTTCACTGATGCAGAACTTGCCGAGATCGATACATATGCGAATGACGCCAATGTAAATCTTTGGGCTGCCTCTGCTGAGCGCAAAGGACCTGAACGCAAGCCCGCAAAACTGGATTGATTTTACCACGCTGAAGAATGCCCCGGCGGCAGAACATGCCCCGGGGTGCTACGAGTGATTGGCATTAGGCTGCAATTGTGCGAAACGTCTGCGCCAGAAACTGAAGCGGCCAAAAAATGCGGATTGGAACTTTTCAATGAAGATTGCGATGATCGGGACCGGATATGTTGGTCTGGTATCGGGAGTGTGCTTTGCCGAGTTCGGCTTTACAGTCACATGTGTTGATAAAAACCCGGCTATCGTCAAGCGTTTGCAGGCCGGTGAAGTCACGATTTTCGAACCAGGTCTGGATGAGCTGCTTGCACGCAATGCGCGCGATGGCCGTCTGACATTTACGACCGAGCTTGCCGAAACTGTTGCTGATGCCGACGTGATATTCGTCGCGGTGGGAACGCCCTCTAGACGTGGTGACGGTGAAGCAGACCTGCAGTATATCCATGCGGCAGCTGATGAAATTGCCGCTGCGATGAAGCCAAACGCTGTGGTGGTCATCAAATCGACAGTTGTCGTTGGAACGAACGCCGATGT
This sequence comes from Phyllobacterium sp. YR531, assembly GCF_000282595.1. GTDB lineage: Bacteria > Pseudomonadota > Alphaproteobacteria > Rhizobiales > Rhizobiaceae > Phyllobacterium. The sequence continues at coordinate 323,348 of NZ_AKIZ01000016.1, read as the reverse complement.
GCGGGACCGCATTGCCAAGGCACGGCCCGGCGTTCCATTCTCGATGGTGTCCAATCCGGAATTTCTGCGCGAAGGTTCGGCCGTTGAAGACTTCCTGCGGCCGGACCGTGTTGTCGTCGGTGTGCATGATGATGCAGGTGCTGCTGCAATGAAGCGCGTCTATCGCCCGCTTTATCTGCGTGAGACGCCAATGATTGTCACGACGCTGGAAAATGCCGAGATCATCAAATATGCGGCCAATGCTTTTCTGGCGATGAAGGTGACCTTCATCAACGAGGTGGCCGATCTTTGCGAGAAGAGCGGCGGTAATGTGCAGGATGTCGCGCGCGCCATTGGCATGGACAACCGCATCGGCTCCAAGTTCCTGCATGCCGGTCCCGGCTTTGGCGGTTCGTGTTTCCCCAAGGACACGCGTGCTTATGCTGCGACAGGTCGCAAGATGAATGCACCTCAGACCCTGATTGAGCAGGTTGTCACTGTCAACGAACAGCGCAAGCGTTCAATGGCCGAGCGGATCGTTGAGGCTGCTAAAAAGAACGGTGCAAAATCAGTGGCGGTGCTGGGGATAGCATTCAAGCCCAATACGGATGATATTCGCGAGTCGCCGGCTTTGGATATCATTCCCGCCCTGCAGGATGCAGGGCTGACCGTGCGAGCCCATGATCCCGAGGCCCGCAGCGCAGCGGAACAGGTTCTGACGGACGTTACGTGGTGCAAATCAGCCTATGATGCGATTGAGGGCGCAGGCATTACGGTATTGCTGACTGAGTGGAATGCCTATCGTTCGCTCAATCTGAAGAAGGTTTCTGAACTGATGAGCGGGAATATTCTGTTCGATCTGCGGAACGTGTTCAACGAGCAGGAACTGGAAGGCTCCGGCCTGGAATACCACTCAATTGGACGGCCGCTTATTAAGTAAGTTATTGCTTACGTATCGTGGGTAAGCGCACGTTTTTCGTTGGCGATCAACCATAGATTACGCACATAGACAAACAGGCCAAAGCCTTGGCCTGCTATGAATACCGGATCTTTTCGAACGATGGCGTAAACGAAAAGGAGAGCGCCACCGAAAAGCGAGAAGAACCAGAACGCCACCGGCATTACGCTCTTCTTTGCTTTTTCCGAAGCGAGCCACTGGACAACGAAGCGCATTGTAAAACAGCCTTGAGCAAAAAAGCCCAGCAAAATCCAGGCGTCAAACTGTTCGATAAAAACCGTATGCAGCCAATTGGAAAACGCTTCAGCCATTGCTGATCTCCATACTTTTCGGGGAAGTTCCCTCTCGGGCGGGCTCAATAACACTGAATGAACCCGTACACCATCTGGTTTATGTGCGGTTGCGGAAATCACTCAATGTTTTTGCCGGAGTGATGGCTTCAGGATCAAGCCGGATTTCGATTATAGCGGGCTTGCCACTTTGCAATGCACGTTGCCAAGCTCCTTCAAAATCTTTGGTTGTTTCCACCGTTTCGCCGTGGCCACCATAGGCCTTTGCCAGCATTGCAAAATCGGGATTGGTCAAATCTGTGCCCGACACGCGCCCCGGATATTCTCGTTCCTGATGCATGCGGATTGTGCCGTAAATGCCATTGTTGATGACAAGAACAATGATAGGCAGGTTATATTTAACTGCCGTGGCGAAGTCCTGGCCGTTCATGAGAAAGCAGCCATCACCGGCAAAGCATACAACTGTCCGCTCCGGATGCAGCTGTTTTGCCGCCACAGCGGCGGGCAGGCCATACCCCATTGACCCTGATGTGGGAGCTGCCTGCGTTGCATAGCGCCGAAAACGATGGAAGCGATGCAGCCAGGTTGCATAGTTTCCCGCCCCGTTGGTCATGATCGCATCTTCGGGTAATACGGTTTCGAGGTATGACATAATTGGACCCATGGCGACTTTGCCGGGCCCGCTTTGCGGTGGTGTTGACCACGCAAGATACGACTTATGCGCCGCATCAGCTTCGCCCGGCCAATTTATATGTGACGGTGGAGCGAGATGTTCCACAGCCTCAGCAAAAGCATCCGGCGCAGAATTGATCGCAAGCACCGGTCGGTAAACTCGTCCCAGTTCGTTCGCATCCGGGTGCACATGGATCAACGTTTGTTTAGGGTAGGGGCTATCCATCAGCGTATAGCCGGATGATGGCATTTCGCCGAACCGTCCGCCTACGAGCAAAAGTACGTCAGCTTCTTTGACGCGCGCACCCAAGGTTGGGTTGATGCCGATTCCCACATCGCCTGCATAGTTGGGATGAAGATTGTCGAACAACATCTGGCGCCGGAAAGAACAGCCTACGGGAAGATGCCATTTTTCGGCAAAACGGGTGACCGAGTTGACTGCTTGAGCACTCCAGCGCGATCCGCCCAGTATCATGAATGGTTTGGACGCGCTTTGCAGTATGTCGGCAAGCTTTTCAATGCTGGCAGCAGATGGGCCGGTTTCAACCGGTTGCCAAGGCTGCGCAGTTACAGTTTCGACAACATCAGTGAGCATATCTTCCGGCAGGGCAAGGACAACAGGGCCAGGCCGCCCGGAAGTGGCGACAGAAAACGCGCGGGTCACAAATTCGGGAATACGCCGCGCGTCATCGATTTCTGCCACCCACTTTGCGGTGTCGGCAAAAAAGCGGCGGTATTCCACTTCCTGAAATGCCTCACGTTCCCGCGCTTCGCGCTGCACCTGCCCGATGAACAATATCATCGGAGTAGAATCCTGCATGGCAATATGTATGCCGGGAGAAGCGTTTGTCGCGCCCGGACCACGGGTAACGAAACAGATTCCAGGCTTTCCGGTAAGCTTGCCCCAAGCCTCGGCCATCATGGCTGCTCCGCCTTCCGCGCGGCAAATCGTTATGTTGATCTTTGCTCCGTAAAGCGCGTCCAGGACAGCCAGATAGCTTTCGCCCGGCACACAGAACAGCCGCTCCGCACCATTGGCGGCCAAAGCTTCAACGATCAATTCACCGCCCGTCTTCATTGGATGCGTCCTTCAGCTGTTGGAGAATATCGGCACTATGCTCTCCCAAACGGGGAGAGGGTCGCGTGTAGGTCAATGGCGTTTTCGACATGATGATGGGCGTGCGTACCGAGGGAATTGTGCTGCCATGAGGGTCTTCAAGGTCAAGCCGTAACTGACGCGCTACAATCTGTGGATCTTCGAACATCTCGCCGATCTTGTTGATTGGCCCTGCCGGTACTGCATTTGCCGCGCAGGCGTCCAGAAGCGCCTTGCGGGTTCTTTTCGATGTTTCGCCACTTATAAGGGCTGTTAGCAAAGCACGGTTTTCAAGCCGAGAGCGATTTGTCAGGAAGCGCTCGTCGCTTGCCCATTCGGAATGTTCTATAATCGAGCAGAACCGCGCGAATTGCCCATCATTGCCAACGGCGAGGATCAGGTGACCATCAGATGTTGGGACGACCTCATAAGGCGAGATATTCGGGTGTGCATTGCCCATTCGGTTCGGGCTTTTTCCCGTTGCCAGAAAGTTCATGGCCTGATTGGCCATCACAGCCGACTGTACGTCAAAAAGCGCCATGTCCACCATTTGACCTTCGCCGGTCTTGGCGGCGTGGGCAAGGGCGGCTTGAATTGCGATAACTGAATAAAGCCCCGTAAAAACGTCGGCTACGGCCAGCCCAACTTTCTGAGGCTGCCCTGCAGGATCACCGGTCACAGACATTAAGCCAGACATGCCTTGAATGATAAAGTCGTAGCCTGCCTGCGCCGCATAAGGGCCGGTCTGGCCGAAACCGGTTATGGAGCAATAGACAAGTCGCGGGTTTTCGGCACTCAGGCTTGCATAGTCCAGGCCATATTTTGCCAGTCCGCCTACTTTGAAGTTCTCAAGTACGACATCAGCGGTCCGGCAGAGCGCCTTAACAGTTTCCTGTCCCTGTGTAGTGGTGAAATCGACCGTAATGGAACGCTTGCCACGATTGCAGGAATGAAAATAAGCAGCGGAAAGGTTTTCGCCTTCTTTGCTGGTAATGAAGGGTGGTCCCCACCCACGTGTCTCGTCGCCGCCAGACGGGTTTTCGACCTTGATAACATCAGCGCCAAGATCGGCGAGAACCTGACCAGCCCAAGGCCCCGCCAGCACGCGTGCAAGTTCAATAACGCGAATGCCTTTAAGTGGAGCATCCCCTATAGCCTCAGTCATGGCTTACCTTGGATATTGTGTGGATGGCCCAATCGGAGAACTCACTCATGATAAGATCACGATTGATTTCGTTTAAACCTTCATGCCGGGTATCTGCATAGATTTTGGTCGTGACATTGTTAAAGCCGAGCTTTTGCATTCTATGTTCCAGATCTTTTACGGAAGTGCCTTGAACGGTAGCTGGGTCTTTGGCTCCGCCCACCAGATTGATCGGCAGATTGCGACGCAGTTTCCCGAGTAGTTTATCGTCGGCTCCGGTGAACACCAGATCAAAGGTATCCCGCCACATGCTCACGGTTGGACTCCAGCCGCAAAACGGGTCGTTGACGTAGAGATCGACTTCGATTGGATCGCGGGACAGCCAATCGAAATCAGTCCTGGGATTAACAACGCTTCGGTTCCATTCCCGGAATGTCAGTTTGGGCAAAAGCATGCTTGGGACATCAGATCCCAAGAACATGCGTTCGGTGAGCAAAATGCCTTGCGCAAGCCTGCCCAGTATTCCGCCCGAAAAATTTGCATTCCAGATGGCTGCCGCGTCAACTTTACTTTGGTGTTTCAACACGTAGTTGAGAGTTATAAGCCCGCCAAGAGAATGTCCAAAAATGATGAGAGGCAGATCAGGGTGGCGCTGGCGAACGTAATCATTAATGGCATCAACATCGTTCAGTACAGCATCCATGCCGTCCTTCGCTGCGAATCGCCCCGCAGGCGCATCTGGTGCTTTTGTCAGCCCATGGCCGCGGTGATCATGGGCATAAACGTAAAAGCCCAACTCGCTCAAATGCTCGGCAAACCGACTGTAGCGCTTGGAATGCTCAGCCAATCCATGGTTTATTTGAACAATTGCGCGAGGTTCCGTTTTTGCGGGCATATGGCGCACTGCGATTGCAGTTCCATTGGGGGTAGCTAAAATTTCCGGTGTATCAAATATCATGGCGAACCTGTTTATGCAGGTATCAATTGAGAACGTGCCGCAAAATTAGTCAACGCAGAAAACAATCTGCAAAATACCCTTAATTTTGGAATATTCTGCACAATATTTAGTCAGCTAGATTGCCATGCAATTTTATTTTGCAAAACCCCTTGCAAACCTCTTAAACTTGCCGCAGAACTTCAAACCTGAAGCACATTAGTTCACGATTATTACAATTGTTAGTGCATCGCGAACCAGATGATGTTGTTGCAGTGACGAAACGAGTTTCGTCCAGGTCAGTTTACATGGCCGTTACTGGGGAGAAGAGGACGCTTCCCGTTGCGGCACCAGAGGGGAAACCGGGTGACGGAAATATCCGCGCCCGGTTTCGCTCGTTTTACGCAGGTCGAAATTCAAAGGCATCCATTGCCACAGCTAAGCCTTTCGCCTACATACGGCGCAAATTCATTCAAAAGAAATCCCGAGCATCGGAGTGACGCGCGTTATGGCACGCCAATTCATCTATCACATGTCCGGCCTGAACAAGGCATATGGAACCAAGAAGGTTCTTGAAAACATCCACCTGTCTTTCTATCCGGATGCCAAGATTGGTATTCTCGGTCCGAACGGTGCTGGTAAGTCGACGATCCTCAAGATCATGGCCGGAATGGACAAGGAATATACAGGCGAAGCCTGGCTAGCAGAAGGCGCGACGGTTGGTTATCTGGCGCAGGAGCCTGCCCTTGATCCGGATAAGGATGTCATGGGCAATGTCATGGAAGGTGTTGCCAGCAAGAAAGCAATCTTGGATCGCTACAACGAATTGATGATGAATTATTCTGACGAGACCGCCGATGAAGGCGCGAAGTTGCAGGATATTATTGATGCGCAAAACCTATGGGATCTTGAATCACAGGTCGAAATGGCGATGGAAGCGCTTCGTTGCCCGCCCGGTGATAGCGAAGTTACGAAACTCTCCGGTGGTGAGCGCCGCCGTGTCGCTCTTTGCCGCCTGCTACTCTCGCAGCCTGATTTGCTGCTTCTCGACGAGCCAACCAACCATTTGGATGCAGAGACGACCGCCTGGCTGGAAAAATATCTGCGTGAATACAAAGGCTCCGTATTGCTCATCACGCATGATCGCTACTTCCTCGACAATGTAACCGGCTGGATTCTCGAGCTCGATCGGGGCCGTGGCATTCCTTATGAGGGCAATTATTCGGCTTATCTGGGTGCTAAAGCCAAGCGCATGCTTCAGGAAGGCCGGGAAGATGATTCCCGCCAGAAGGCGCTTGAGCGCGAGCGCGAGTGGATTTCCGCAAGCCCTAAGGCGCGTCAGGCAAAGTCGAAGGCCCGTATTAAGGCCTACGATGCTTTGGTGGATGCTGCCAACAATCAACGTCCCGGCGACGCACAGATTCTGATCCCGGCAGGCGAGCGTCTCGGTCAGGTCGTTATTGAGGCGGAAAACCTCACCAAGTCTTTTGGTGATCGAGTCTTGATTGAAAACCTGACTTTCAAACTGCCACCCGGGGGCATTGTCGGTATTATTGGTCCTAACGGTGCCGGTAAGACTACTTTGTTCAAGATGATCACAGGACAGGAAAAGCCCGATTCAGGCTCAATCCGGGTCGGTGAGACAGTTAATCTCGGATATGTCGACCAGAGCCGCGATCACCTGAAGGCTGACAAGAACGTCTGGGAAGAGATTTCCGGCGGTACTGACATCATCAAGCTTGGCAAGCATGAGATGAATTCCCGTGCATATGTATCCGCTTTTAATTTCAAGGGTACAGATCAGCAGCAGAAGGTGGGCAATCTATCCGGTGGTCAGCGCAATCGTGTTCATCTGGCCAAGATGCTGCAGGCCGGTGGCAACGTTCTGCTTCTCGACGAACCGACAAACGATCTTGATACGGAAACTCTGGCAGCTCTTGAGGATGCTTTGGAAAAGTATGCTGGCTGCGCAGTTATCATCAGCCATGATCGCATGTTCCTTGATCGCCTCGCGACACATATCCTCGCATTTGAAGGTGACAGCCATGTTGAATGGTTTGAGGGCAACTTTGAAGACTATGAGAATGACAAAATCCGCCGCCTCGGCCCGGACAGTGTCAATCCCAAGCGTCCAAGCTACAAGCCTTTGACCCGTTAATCGCATGGGAGAGCTGAAAGGCTCTCCCATCACTCATATTGACACTGGTATCAGACATATTTGCTGGTTTTAGTGAGCCGTTTTTCTATTATTGATATTAAAACTATCCGGAGCCAATTATGTCTGACCTGTTCGGCAATCAAGACCAAATACTGCCATCGCGTAAAATCAGCGGGCGTGTAAATGGGCTTTTTGAGGCGCTCGAGAATGACTTTGTCACGACTCCAACCAATTCGCTGGAGCTGACATTTGATGGCATCACCGGCGATTTCCATGCCGGTCCTACCCGTAAATCGGGTGGTCGCGAGCCGTGGTATCCCCGTGGGACGGAGATGCGCAATGAGCGCCATCTGTCTATCCTGGGCACAGACGAGCTTGAGGAAGTTGCTGCCGGTATGGGTTTGCCCGAACTTAAAGCTGAGTGGATTGGTGGCAATATGGTGATATCCGGTATCCCGTCGCTCTCCATGCTGCCGCCTAGGTCGCTGATGTTTTTCGAAGGTGGCGTTACACTGAAAGTCGATGGGCAGAATGCGCCGTGCAAGATTGCCGGTCGTTCGATCGCTGCGCATGCTGGCACATCCGACGAGACGACAACAGCGCTGGATTTTGTGCGCGTATCCAAAAGGTCTCGCGGTATTGTTGCGTGGGTTGAGAAGCCAGGCATCATACGTGCCGGTGAAAAAGTCGACATCCGTATTCCGGAACAATGGATTTATAGAGTTTAAGGCTTGCGCGAAACGTTGTTTCGTGGCGAATAGGATTGAGGTCCGGTGCCAGCAATTTTGAAGATTGCGGAGAATCGGGAAGCCGGTGAAAGTCCGGCACGTGCCCAACGCTGTATAGGGGATGATCCGCGCATTATGTCACAGTAGCCGAAAGGCTACCGGAAGGCGCGCGGTTCAGTTGAACCTGAGTCAGAAGACCGGCCGGACCCTATAGCCCAAATCGCGCGGACGGCGGCGAGGGTTTCAAGCGTTGTTGGGAGCAAGCAATGCAAGGGTTTTTGCAAGGTCCGGTCCAGGCTGCCGACTTTTCTGAGGATGAGCGAGCTGCCGTTTATAAAGCAATTTATAATCGGCGTGATGTCCGCGATCAGTTTTTGGCTAAACCCGTGGACGAGGACGTTCTGATGCGGTTGCTTGATGCTGCGCATCACGCACCGTCTGTCGGCTTCATGCAGCCTTGGAACTTCATAACGATTAGGGATGTCGCACGCAAAAAGCAGGTCCACCACGCTTTTACCAAAGCCAATCAGGAAGCATTGGCCTTGTTCAAAGACGAACGGCAAGCGCTATACGCTTCTTTGAAACTGGAAGGCATTCTGAAAGCCCCTGTCAATTTATGCATAACTTGTGATCGTACCCGCGGCGGAAAAGTTGTGCTTGGCCGTACTCATAACCAGCAGATGGATATCTACAGCACAGTGTGTGCAGTCCAGAATCTGTGGCTTGCCGCCCGTGCGGAAGGCATTGGGGTGGGGTGGGTGAGCATCTATCACGATGCGGATATGCGCCGAATACTGGGCATTCCTGAGCATGTCGAAATCATTGCATATTTGTGCCTTGGCTATATTGAAGAGCTCTTTGACGAGCCAGAACTGGAGAAAAAAGGCTGGCGCAAAAGAATTCCGCTGGAGAATCTAATTTTCGAAGAGGGTTGGGGTGCCGTTAGCTCTTGTCTTCCTCGTCAGGATCTAGAAGGCGCGTTGCCCGCCATTCCGTCAATTTGCGATTGATTGCATCCAGTACAAAAAAACGTGCTGATTCCTTATCGTACCCTTCGTCGCGCAGCGCATCATAATCGGTGTGTTGATGCCGCACATGAGCGACGGCTGCAAGCCAGACAGCAATGGGCGGTGGTAACGTCCTCATGTGGGGCGCGCCTGCAGCTGCACGTATCGGTTCCGAATCCGAATAGGGAACAGCAGGCAAAAGCAGTGTCAGCGCTTTGTTGATTGAACGCTGACGGTTTGTTCCTGCGCTCATTGAGCTTCCTCTTGTGCGATTCTGTCGCCTATTTCAGACGCGGCAGAAATTGTCGTCAATGGCAAAAAACTCTTGCCAAATGATGCGTCATGACATAAACATATCTTTATATCTTTTGAGGATTGGTTATGGAACGGCACAATCTTAATCTGGACCTGATGGTTGATACATTGAAAGCGGCGGCTGAGCCTAGCCGGTTGCGCATTCTTGCTCTGCTGTCGCGTGGCGATCTGACCGTTTCTGATCTTACCTCCATTTTGGGTCAGTCCCAGCCTCGCGTTTCACGCCACCTGAAACTGCTGTTTGAAGCAAGCCTTATCAATCGCTATCAAGAGGGTTCTTGGGCTTACTTCCGCTTGGCGGAATCCCTGATTGTAGGAGATATTGCCCGTTCCCTGCTGGATCGCCTGGATTGCTCCGATCCTCTGCTGGAACGTGATCTTGAGCGCCTCTCTTCCGTGAAGTTGCAGCGCCGTGAACGTGCAGCAGCCTATTTCAGTGCAAATGCCTCAAGCTGGGACGCCATACGCTCGCTGCATGTTCCTGACGGTGCTGTTGAAGAGGCTCTGACCAAAATTGTCGGCACGCGACCATTTCAGGCAATGCTTGATGTGGGGACAGGTACCGGGCGTCTGCTTGAGCTTTTTGCGCCACTATATGTTCGTGGTGTCGGTATCGATATCAATCGCGACATGTTGACGATTGCCCGTTCCAATCTTGAAAAGTCGGGTGTTGCCAATGCGCAAGTTCGTCAGGGTGATGTTTATTCATTGCCGGTTGACAGGGAAACCTTCGATCTTGTGACAGTTCATCAGGTGCTGCACTTCCTTGATAATCCGGCTGAAGCCATTCGTGAAGCGGCCCGAGCCTTACGGCCTTCAGGCCGAATGTTGATCGTTGATTTTGCACCGCACGAGCTTGAGTTTCTGCGCGACAGGCATGCCCATCTGCGCCTTGGTTTTCATGATGGACAGATAAAGGACTGGCTGACAGAAGCCGGTCTGACTCTGGAACAGAGCATGGAATTGCAGCCTAAAGATAAAGACAAGCTGACTGTTAAATTGTGGCTGGCACGCGACCCACGCCTGCTTATTGCCGATCCCGTTTCAACCTCCCGCGTTACGGAGAGTGTCTAATGAGTTTTTTCCGCCAATCCCGCCGTGCCGATCTTGGTAATAATATCCGGGTCTCGTTCGAGTTTTTTCCACCAAAGACTGAGGTTATGGAAGAGCGCCTTTGGGAGACCGTAACGCGTCTGGCTCCGCTTAATCCGGAGTTTGTCTCGGTTACCTATGGGGCAGGTGGCTCTACCCGTGAGCGAACAGCCCGCACCATCAAGCGCATTCTCACTGAAACGGATGTGAATGCGGCGGCACACCTGACTTGCGTCGATGCGACGAAAGAAGAGGTCGACACAGTAGTGCGTGAGTTTGCTGCTATGGGTGTTAATCGCTTTGTTGCCCTGCGTGGTGATCCTGCGAGCGGCGTCGGCGCACATTACAAGCCGACTCCTGGTGGCTATGAGAATGGTGCAGAACTTGTTGCAGGACTGAAAGCCTTTGCGGATTTCGATATTTCGGTCTCGGCTTATCCGGAAAAACACCCCGAAAGCCCAGATTTCGCTACCGATATCGACATGCTCAAGCGCAAGGTCGATAATGGTGCGACAAGAGCCATAACGCAGTTCTTTTTCGAGAATGATCAGTATGAGCGTTATGTCGAAAAGGTTCGCCGTGCTGGGATATATATTCCGATTTTACCGGGAATATTGCCTATTCACAACTTCACGCAGGTGACGAACTTCTGCTCCAAGGCTGGTACACATATACCCGCATGGCTTGCTGAGCGGTTCGACGGATTGCAAAATGATGAGCAGACCCATGCGCTGGTTGCCTCTGCTGTTGCAGCGGAGCAGGTGCTGGATCTGGTAGAGCGCGGTGTGCAGGACTTCCACTTCTATACGATGAACCGGGCTGATCTAGCGTTTGCCATCTGCCACCTGATCGGTATTCGGCCCGACAATGGCGCGCTGCAGCCAAATCTGGCCGGTGCCGCTGCCTGATACTCGTTTAAAGGTGAAACGGCCCGGTTGCTTTAACCGGGCCGTTTCATTTTGTTTCATCGCTTAACGGTCAGAGACCATCTCCGTAGCGCTCATATTTCAATTCAAGGTATCAGTCCTACGACCATTGCACCAATAAATGCGAACGCTGCACAGATCATAAGGACATTCATCGATCGAGTTAGTCCCATCGCTTGTCTCCTGCAGTTAACCCACATAACATAGCGCAAAATCGCCACAGAAAAAGCCCAAATATTACCGGCTTATGACAAAGGGCGTAGAATTTTTTTCCACTAAAATGGTAAGTTTTTGAAAGTACACGCATTTAGCCTTTAAAAAATATCGAAAAAATTAGAAAAATTATGGATATGCGGTAAAATTTTGCAGTGCGTCAAAATTATCGCTTTTGTTGTGCAGGCAGGCTTTTGCCACATTTTGGACAGGATTAAGCCTCGGTATTTCGGGCTAAGTATTGAAATTTTATGACAATTCTATCTTCTTTGCCCTCTCAACATCGCTAGGAGACGCCCGTCGATAATCAGAAGACCGAGAGCGATGAGCGCCATCCCCATAATGTCCTGAGCTGCAAGCGTCTCACCGAGAAAAATCGTTCCAAGCAGCACTGCGCTTACCGGGACAATCAAGGTGACGAGCGAGGCATTAGTTGCTCCAGATGCCTTAACAATCGAGAAAAAGAGTATATAGGCAAAAGCCGTTGACAAGATGGCAAGTCCAAAAATGGCTGACCATATCGTTGGTGCAATCGACAGGTTTGGAAGACCGTCATAAAGCAATACGACCGGGATCATGACTATCGTCGATGCGGTCAATTGGCCGGTAGCCGTGACAGTTGGTGGTATGCCTTTGAAACGCTTGGCCAGAATACTGGCAAATGCATAGGAAAGTGTGGCTACAATCACAGCGATCTCTGCCCAGAGCGGACCACCCAAACCTGTAAGGATACCCGGTCCTATCATCACGACGATTCCGGCAATGCCTAAAATTATGCCGCCAAGCTTGGCAGGGGTGACCTTTTCGTCCGCCGTCAGGATGGTCGCCAATATCACGGTCCAAATCGGTGTTGTTGCATTGAAAATCGACGCAAGGCCAGCTCCAAGGGCTGTTTGACCGATAAAAAGCAATGAGAAAGGAATGACATTGTTCAGGAGGCCGAGACCAGCGAAGCCAATCGCATGTTGGCGGTAATCCCAGAATTTAATACCTCTGCCGGCAAGGTAGACATGCAGTGCCAAAGCAGCGATAAAAACACGAAAAAGGACCAGGGTAAGCGGTGGCACAACCTGAACTGCAATCCTGGCAAAGAAGAAAGATCCTCCCCAGATTGCTCCCAATAGCAGCAGTTGAAACCACACGAATCCTGTCATGGAGAGTGGCAAAGGTACTTTGGTTTCCGCAGCCGACATGAGTGGAGACTCCGAGGTTTAACAGCACATGGCAAACCATTAGGCTTTTTAATCTGAGTCGCCACCCGATTCTTGCGATAGAACGCGACTTTCATCCGTCACTTTCCCTTGCTAAGAGTTTGGAATGACGCAAAACACACAGATGCAACGATTCGCTACCGCCCGTGATGCAGCGCTTGAATTGCGCCCGGATCAACCGGTTTACTGCTTCCGGCCTCAGGTTCTCGTCGAAGACGCACACAACTTCATGAAAATGTTTCCCGGGGAAACGGCTTACGCAGTCAAGACCAATGGTGAAAACCTTGTGCTGGAAACGCTGGCGCGCAATGGCATCAACACATTTGACGTTGCTTCGCCGGGTGAGTTTGCCGCCGTTCGAAAAGTCGCCCCGAATGGGCATATGCTCTATATGCATCCAATCAAAGCTCAGTCGGATATTCGCCTGGCGCTTGAAACCTATGGCATCCGCATCCTAGCGGTGGATCACGAAGATGAAATCGCCAAGGTGACCCGTATTGTGCGGGCCTTGGATATCGACCCGGGAAGCATCACCCTCTATGTGAGATTGCAAACAAAAGGGCATGCCGCCTACGAGCTTTCAAAAAAGTTCGGTGCCGCTCCAGCGCATGCAGTGGAACTGCTGCAGCGTTCGGAAAAGATCGGCTACAAGGTCGGGTTGTGCTTCCATGTTGGCAGCCAGATTGACGACCCTGATACATATGAGCGGGCATTGCGCGCCGCAGACTGGGTTAGGAACCGGGCTGGTGTGACATTGGCGGGGCTCGACGTCGGTGGTGGTTTTCCCGCCGAATACGGCCACGATCCAAAGCGCAAGCAGGTTGAAATGCCATCGCTGGGCCAACTGATGTCGCGCTTGCGCGGTGATATCAATGAATATGGCTTTGGCGATTTGCCACTGGTGGCCGAGCCGGGGCGGGTGATTGTTGCGCGAGCCTTTTCCCTCATTGTCCGTGTGCTGCTGCGCAAGGGCAGGCGGCTCTACATCAATGATGGTATCTGGGCGTCACTGTCCGATTCGTGGACCGGCAAGATCACGCTACCGGCCCGTTTCATTCCTGATCCGGCCAAAAAGCACCGGAATGGCAATCCGGAGACAATTGTGCCGTTTCGTGTCTGCGGCGCAACGTGCGATTCCGTCGATATCCTATCCCGCCCGTTCTGGTTGCCAGAGACTGTGGATACGGGCGACTGGATCGAGATTGGCAATATTGGCGCTTATTCCTTATCGCTGCGCACCCGCTTTAACGGTTTCTACCCGGACACATTTGTCGAAGTAGAAACGCCGTTTGATGCTGGTGGACGCCCGGAAGGGTTTGCTTCGCTGGAAACGATGGAATACGCTTCGCAGGAATTATAGCTTGTTGAGCAGTTCCGGCGTTGGCCAGGAATCGGCAGGAAGACCAAGTCGCATCTGTTCTTCACGAACTGCGTCACGCGTCAAAATACCGAATACGCCATCAATCTTTGGGCCCATATCGTGACCGCGAGAGGCAAGCTTGTTTTGCAGATCTTTCATCTGTTCCGGAGTTAGTCCCTGTTCGGGGGTTGTCTGCTCCAGTGGACCTGCACCGGCAAGGCGCGTGGCAAAATATGCCGCTGTGGTCGCATAGATGATGGATTTATTCCACTCGACGAATATGTCGAAATTGGAATAGGACAGAAATGCCGGACCTTTACGACCCATTGGCAGCAGCAACGATGCGTCGCCATCATCAGGGCCAAGCGGACCTTTAAGGCCGGTTACGCCCCATTCGGCCCATTTTGAGTGCGGCAGGCGATTGGTGCGGATCGCGTTTTCCCATGGAAGTTCTTTTGTAAGCTTGACCTCTTCAAGCCAGGGCTCGCCCTTGCGCCAGCCAAGATCACGCATTACCCGTGCAGCGGTCATGATTGCGTCTGGTGATGAGCCCTTCAGGTCAACCTTGCCATCGCCATCGCCATCCACACCGCGCTCCAGATAATCCGTTGGTAGCATTTGCATCTGGCCAATTTCACCAGCCCAAGCGCCAGTCGTCTTGGCATCCACAACGCCACTATCGAAAAGCTTGAGCAATGCGATCAACTGTGGGCGGAAAAGCTCTGGCCTGCGGCAGTCAAAGGACAGTGTAAGAAGCGCATTAAGCGTATCGAAATCGCCTTGAACGGCGCCAAAATCTGTTTCAAGCCCCCAAAAAGCAGAGATGACAGGGCCGGGTACGCCATATTCCGCTTCAGCCTTGGCAAAGGTATCGGCATATTTTTTCAGGTTGGCAGCGCCCTGCTTGAGCCGGTAGTCAGCAACCATTCTCGACGAAAATGTCAGAAAGGTCTGGCTGAACACGCCTTGCGCGCGGTCTCGTTCAAGTACTTTGTCATCCATCGAGGCTTTGAAGAGCTCGCTTATACCTTTATCGCTGACGCCTGCGGCCTTTGCTTCGGCAATCAGGCCATTGAACCATGGTTCAAGTTCCCCGCCGCAGGCCGGCTTTGCTACAACAGGGGCTGCAGGCGCGACCTGATCCAGAGCTTGGGCACTGGAAACGGCAAACAGACTGGCAGCGATGGCGATCGATAGTTTATTCATAGGAAATCTCGTTGAATGACGGGCGTGCCAACGGCACGCGCACTTTCCCTGCCTAATGCACGATATTGCCGTCTAGGTGAAGTCACAGAATAGAGAGAAAGCCAGGGAGTAGAGCTTTATCGCACCTTGTTGCGCACCAGCCACTGTTTCCAGGCGCTTTCGCTTCCGGCAAAGACATTGATATCCGCATCACCGCGAATACCGGGAATGCCGCCTGTGCCTGTGTACTGCCAGAACGTCCATGGATGCGGGCCGTATTTCTCATCAGGGTGGCCTGCAACCGAGCGGAGCCAGAAAGGATAGTTGGCGAGCTGACGCAGGTCATTATCATCAAAGAAATCTACAGTCGTGTAGATAATCGGGCGCTTGCCGTAGTGACGCTCGACCATTTCCATGAAGGTGCGCATTTCGCTGCGGACAATCGCAGCATTGGGGCGCAATTTGCATGTTGGTGAAGCTGAATTCCATTCCATATCGATTACAGGCGGTAGTGCACCCGGATCATTTGGCACGTTTCGGATAAACCAGCGGGCCTGATCTGCTGCCGAGCGGCAGAAATAGTAGAAGTGATAGGCACCTCTCGGCACGCCGGCCGCTCTTGCTGCTGCCCAGTTTTCGGCAAAGCGATCGTCAACCCGGTCGCCGCCTTCGGTAGCCTTGATGAAGGCAAAGGATATGCGGTTGGAGCGAACAGTCTGCCAATCTATTGTGGACTGATATTTCGAAACATCGGTGCCATGAACAGGATAATGCCACGGCGTTTTGCCAGTCCAATCGTGTGGATCACTATCCCCATAGCGCGGCGCGCTGACCTTGCCGCTTGGAGCGGCCATTTGCCCGGATGCAACAGGTTTCTTCGCATCCTGAAAGTTGTAATCGACGGTGGTACAGCCGGTTAAAAGAAGTGTCATCAAAGCGGCTGCAAGGCGTTTCATATAAGATTTTCCGCGGCTGGATCATTGGTCGGCATGTGGCGCAGCCTTACAGATGCACCATTATGCTTAACAGATCATGAGTAGCCGCGCAGGCACACATAAAATTGAAGTCTATGTGCTTTTCCGGCGTATTGTTGTTATCCAGGAAAACCCGCGATAAAGCCTTTGCTTGTGTACTGTGGCATTGTTCTTTGCAGCCACGACTTCCGCCACATCGAACAATTCGTTGCGCGGTGTCACATGATACCAATCCAACCAAGTATAAAGCGCTTTTCTTGCAATGAGCGGCAGATCGGCCAGATCACCAAAGTCAACAATGTGGAGAGAGCCGTTGGGTGCAAGATGGCTGACTGCCTCGTGCACGACGGTTTGCCATTGTGGGATCATCGAAACAGCATAGGAGATAAAAATCCGATCAAAATGTCGCCGCGTGAACAACGCTTGCGGATCAAACGCAGCTGCGTCGGCATAGGCGAGGTGAACACGTTTGCCGAGACCGGCAGCATCTATTTTCTTGTGTGCCGTCGCCAGCATTTCGTTCGAAATATCAATGCCGTAAAGCAATGTTTTGGGATAGGTGTCGCCGGTCAAAATCAGGTTTCGGCCAGTGCCGCATCCGATCTCAAGAATAGAACCCCGTTCCGGCGGATTGAGGCCAGCAATCATGGGGTCGCGGCCTAGCAGGTAATATTTACGCGTCGCGTCGTAAAAGTGGCGTTGATGGCGATAAACGCGATCCATGAGAGGACCATGTTCAATCTTGGTAAACATGATTCAATCCTTGAGCGTGTAAAGATGGAACCCGCCATATATGGAAGAGCGGTCGCGAGCGTGAAACTTTTGCGATAGTTCTTCCTGATATTCCCAGCGGTCAAGCAAAGTGTCCTCAACACGACCCGGTAAAAGGGATGGTTCGGCAGCAGTGCGGAAAATCACTCGTGCCCCGGAGGCGGCTGTGCGGGTGATCTCGCTCCAAAGCTCATTGAGCTGTGTGTCGTTCATCCAGTCCTGCGCATCCAGCAGGATAAAGCGGTCGACTGAATTTGCGGGCTTTGCGCTCAGAAATTCCGTGTAGGACGCATTAACGACGCTCATTCGGCCAGCGCGCTCACGCACCGAAGCAAAGTTATTCCGGGAAAGATAAGGCGGTAAAGGTCCGGTTTCAGCATCGTCGCTATAGCCACGTCCAAAGGCTTGCCAGGCAAAATAATTCTCTGACAGGGGAAAGCCGCAGGCGAGTTTCTCAAGACGACCTCGCAAAACCTTTGCCATATCGCCGTTTCCGGCAGTAGCAAGCGCATCATATTGTTGCGGCGGAATACCAAGTCCGAAAAGCGAGGATTTCCGGGTCGTTGCCCAGCGGATCATGCGTTTGTCAAAGAGTGGGGCGAGGGCAGTGTCGAAATAAACCCGCTGTTCAGCCAGTGTCGACGCTTTCAGAATATCTCGCGGATCAATGCCATAAAACTTGGCTATGCGATGGCCCATGCCGATGAACACACCCAGCAAGCCATGACGATAAAGATCACGCGAGAAAATAGTGATCCGCCGCCGCCCGGAAAGCATTCTTTTTTCCCAATAGGAGCGACTGGTCTCATCAAGATGCGGCTGGATAAAACGTTCATATGCTCGCAGATTGGCCTTGCTGTCCGCCGTCCCATAGAAGCGATAAAAGGCATCGTAGTTGGGAAGATTTACGACCGCTGCAAGCTTTAGGCGGTTGAATGCCACATGGGCAGTGTTCAAATCGACAGCTTCCACACTTTCGGGGTTAGCCGTCAGGTAAGACATTGCGTTGCAGCCACCAGATGCAATCGTTACGATCCGGTGGCCCGAGCGAATTTGCAACGCTTCCATATCAACTTCAGGGTCTTCCCAGATTTGCGGATAGACCAGCCCTTTGAATAGGTGAGCAAACAATCTTTCGGAGAGTCCAGCGCGCGACAAAAGACTGTTTTGCCGGACGGCGCTATTCAGCTTCTCATTGTTAGTATTCGAGCGAGGGAGCGGCGTATTTGCAGACTGTCGAGCAACTGGCATCCAAACGAATCCCCTTTATTGGAAATTCCTGCTCGCCTAGCACCCGGATGTAACAAACCGGTGACGCGTCCATGACGTAATGGATGAAGATCATGACAATTTGATTCAAATTTTAACTATAAGCATTTGGTTCATGAATCAAAAATGTCTTGGCTATCTCTAAGTACCGTTCATTGCTTCGGTGCCTCTGTGCGCACCACTACCGACATGCCCGGTGCTAGATACTGTGCAAGGTCTTGGCCCTGATCGACCGATATACGCACAGATATGCGTTGTGCGACCTTGGTAAAGTTTCCGGTTGCGTTATCGGGCTTCAGCACGCTGAACTCGGAGCCAGCAGCAGGTGCAAATCGTTCCACCTTGCCTGTCAGTCTTTTGCGGTTGAGAGCATCGACCGTGAAACTGACAGGCTGGCCAAGTGTGATGTTGCTGAGCTGTGTTTCCTTGAAGTTGGCAATGATCCAGATATCGCTGGGTACAATCGCCATCAATTGCGTTCCTGCGCTGACATATTGCCCCAACTTGACTCCCACCTCACCAAGCGTACCGTCCCGTGGCGCAACGATTTTCGTGTTCGACAGGTCAATGCCCGCAAGCTCAACCGCTGCATTCGCGCCGGCGACAGCTGCTTCAAGGGAGCCTCGGCTGACTTTGATTGTCTCAAGATCCTGATGGGATACTTCAAGTGCTGCCTTTGCCTGCGTTACTGAGGCCTGAGCTTGCTCCAATGCTGTTTCGCTTTGTTCGGCATCGCTTTTTGTCAGTACGCCTTGGCGGGCCAAAGGTTCGATACGCGCCCAATTTGCCTGCGCGCGCCTTAATACGGCTTCGGCACTGTCGAGTTGCGCCTGACTTGAACCAATGCGGGCTTCGGCAGCACGCTGCTGCTGCGTTGAATTGTCGAGAGCAGCCTGCTGGCTGGCAAGTGTCGCTTTGGCCTGATCGAGCTTTTGCGAATAGATGCGGTCATCAATTTTTGCCAGAAGTTGCCCCTGCTTGACCTTGTTGTAATCCTGTACGGGAACGTCAACAATGTAACCATTCAATTGCGGGCTTATGAGCGTAACATAACCCTTTACATAAGCGTTTTCCGTTATCTCGACGTCACTTTGAAATGGCGGCAGCCTCCACGAGTAAAGAACGAGGACGAGCCCGGCAATTCCAACAAGAATGGCAATAATCGTGGCAGAGTGGCGCATATATTTTGACATTATTTTATCAACTCGTTTGAACGGCGAGGGATGGCTCCCGGCTGCGCAAAATTGCGCGCAGAGAGACGTGCGTTAAAAGGATAATAAGCGCGAATAGAGAAATACCCGCTATCAGCAGAAATGCATCATTATAGGCAAGGATATTGGCTTCCCGCGTTGTCTGTTGCGATAGCAAGGCTATGCCTTCGGCATTCAACAAAGCGCTATCGGTGATCAAGCGACTATACCCACCAGTCAATTGGGTAATCCTCTGCACAACAAGTGGATCAGAAAGCACTATGCTTTCTGCCAGAATATTGGAGTGGAATTTTTCGCGCATCGTAATGAACGTGCCGAAAACCGCCTGCCCGAATAGCCCGCCAAGACTCTGCGTGGCCAGAAACACGATAATGAAACTCAAAATGTAATTGGGCCCACGCTTCAGTGCAGAACTCAGCCCCACCGACATGGCTGGAGGCAAAAACAGGGCAGTGGCAGCGGCAATGCAGGCCTGACTGGCATACATTTGCGCAGGGCGTGTCAGGTTCGTTGATTGACTGTCCATATATGATCCGACGATCAGAAGGATCAAGGCAACTGCATGGATTGCAGGCACGCGTTCCGGCGTCATCACCGCGGCACATGAGAGTCCGGCCACGACCATGGCAATCATCGATACAATGTAGATCATGCTGATCTGGTCATTCAACAGACCAAGATTTTGGAAGAAATTATTGGCAACGGTGGATTGTTCTGAAACCACGAGCCTGAAAAGCAGGATCGTACCGGCAAAATGTACAACCTCCTTGCTGGCGATCCAGCGAATGTCGAGCAGTGGTTTCTCGCGATTCAATTCGATAATGACCGCGGCTGTGATGGTTGTGACAGCTACCGCGAGCAGCATACCCAGCCACGGAGCCTCGAACCACCAATAGAGCCGGCCGGTAACAAGCGTTACCGCCGTGCACCCAAAACCCACTGCGATCAAAAGATAGCTGACGATATCCAGTTTTTCGATAACTTTAGCCCTTGGTATTGGCGTCAGCGGCAGAAGGTAAATGACGCCGAATGCAATGAGAGCAAGTGAAATTTCGAATGTGTAAAGCCCGCCCCATTGACCAATATCCAACAAAGTGGGGGAAAGCAGACGCGCTAATGGTGATGCGAGTGATATATTGGTGAGCACGATACATACGGCGATGGTCAACTTGCGGGAAGGCGGGAAAGCTTCCAGCGCATAAAGGAAAGCGAGGCTTGATAGTGGAGCTGCAGCGATGCCGCTGACAAAGCGAATAATGATCGCCGATTGCAAATCAGTAACAACCAGATGCAACAGCGATACGAGTACGAAAATCGCAAGACTCAGCTGCGCGAAATTTCGCAACCCATATTGATTTCTGATCTTGATAAGTGCAATCGACAGGCTGACATTCGGAGCCATATAGGCAGCAACAAGCCATGTGGTTTCCGTGTTTGTTGCACCCAGATAGCCCTGAATCTGCTGGATATTGGTGGCGATCAAGTTCATTCCCAGCCCTTGCGTCATGGAGAGCAAAGTTGACGCGCCAATATAGGCTGCCGAGCGAAGCGGATGCATCCGAACGGGAGCGGCAGGTGCTGGTGGGTCGGTTTTGATCGGGTTGTAACCGACAAATTCAGCTTCGGGAATCATCGCAACTCAGTCCCTCCCGTCGAGTTCGCCGATATTGCTGTTGATTGACTGAAGGACATCAATTGTCTTCTGCAAATCCTCATCCCCGATACCGGCCAGAACGTCAGCACGAAGTTTCTGAGCGAGGTGATTGACCTTTTTGGCCAGCGTCCTTCCAGTCGGTGTTATGTGGATTTCCTTGGCGCGCCGGTCGCCTTCCGCCTCTTTGCGCTGAATGAAACCCTGACCTTCCAGACCATCAAGCAGGCGCACCATGGTTGGTGTTTCTATATCCAGTTCTTCCGCCAGCTCTTTCTGGTTGAGGACTTCCAGCCTGTCCAACAGCATCAATGTTCGTGCCCGAGCCTGTGTCAGGCCTAGCTCTTTCACACGCGAATCAAAATGTGTGCGCAGCTTTCTGCTGGCTCTGCTCAATTCGTCCACGAAAATGAAATGCAAACCGCGATGTGCCATAAGGTAGCCATGTAATAAGTAGGTTGCTAATTATTAACACGCGATATAACTTCAATTGAGCTTGTTATCAAGGTCAGGAGCGCTTTTTAACGAAAGTCGAGACGTAGAAGCTCATCTGTATAAGACTGTCCGTTAATACGCAAAGCATCCTTCTCTACGCCGAAAACCGTAAACCCCAAGCCCAGATATAGTGTTCGCGCAGAAATATTCGCAGCCATAACCGTGGCGTGCAATGTGTCGACATGTTCCCGGGCGTAGTCGATAACTGCTTGTGTGAGTCGTTTGCCCAGCTGATGTCCGCGCCATTGTTCATCGACATAGACACCCCATAACAGACCCTTGTGCCTTTGCTTGGTTTTGGGATTTCCGGCAAAGCCCGCAACGCCAACCAGTTCTTGTCCGGAAAATGCGCCGAAAACGGCGTTTGGCCTGGTATCAAGGCGGCGATGAATCTCGCTTATGGGGAGATCAACCTCTTCTTCGAAGCTCGAACCGAATGCTTCCGGCATGGTCTTCAATCCGCGCAGGCGCAATTCCTGGAAAATTTCTGCATCTTTGCTGTCCAGTATACGGATCAGGATATTCATGCGGCCACCTCCACAATGTTGCATATTCTTGACAGAGAAATGACGAATGCCGCCATGTTTACAAAGAGATATCCACATAAGAGTTGATCGAAAATGAAAACAGAACTCCATTCTGCCTTATTTCAGATAGAGTGGATTCGAGGGGCCACTTGAGTACCTAGGAGAGGATTAAACTTATGAAGAACAAACTTGTTATCGCTATGGCAACCGTCTCGCTTTTGGCATTGGCCGGTTGCGGCGAAAGTGAGCAGAAGTCTGAGCAGGCACCAGCCACCACTGAAGCGCCTGCACCTGCGCCAGCGCCAGCACCAGCCCCTACGGCAGTTGAACCGGCAAAGCCAATGACTGCTGAAGATGCTATGAAGACCATCAAAGAGCAGGCTGCAACAATGACAGCTGAGCAAAAGCAGCTGGCTATCGAAACTGGCCGTAAGGCGGCTGAAGACGCAGCGAAAGCTGCCGGACAGACAGCCGACCAGATCAAGGCGGCCGCCGATGCAGCCGAAAAAGCCATCAAGGATGCGCTCGGCGTTCAATAAAATTTAATCAGCAGGTACGGCAGGCCATAATTTGCCGTACCTGCGCCATTTCATATCAAACAGTTTTGATGCGTGAATATCTCTCTCGCAATTGCGAAAGAATTTGAATAAAACAGAGCCATGTCGATTTGGCGCCGCATCAGCGATTTTATCACCACCACAGCAGTCGATGCTTTCTCCAGCATCATTGAGGCCGTGCGAACCGCGTTTGAGGGCGACCTCGAAACGCGCCGGCGTGTGGCCTTCTCGATCGCCATGATCGCTTTGTCTGCCAAAATGGCCAAGGCGGATGGCGTCGTGTCACAAGCCGAAGTCAACGCGTTTCACGATATTTTTCACGTTCCCGCACAGTATCAGGATCAGGTGACGCGACTTTATAATCTCGCAAAGCAGGATGTTGCCGGTTACGAGGCCTATGCAGCACAGCTTGCCTCATTGTGCGGATCTGGCCATCGCAACTGCCAGATGCTGGAAGATGTGCTGGACGGGCTATTTCACATTGCCAAGGCAGACGGCGCCCTGCACGATAAGGAACTGACGTTTCTTGGTACGGTGGCAGAGATATTTGCTCTCGATGAAGAAAAGTTTGATCGCATTCTCGCGCGGCATGTCGGACGGGGGCAGGCAGATCCCTATCTTGTGCTCGGTCTTGGTCGAAACGTGAATTTCGAGACGGCCCGTAAGCAATATCGCGCGCTGGTCAGGGAAAATCACCCTGATATGCTGATTGCGCGCGGTGTGCCTGAGGAATTCATTGCTATCGCCAATCAACGAATAGCAGCTATCAATGCGGCTTGGGAAAAAGTCGAAAAAGACCTGAAGGCATATGAACGCGTTTAAGCCTGATCATTTACGCGCTGCCGTTCATGCCTCGCCAAATTTCGGTCCCCGGAAGGATGGCAAGCGCCCGCATATCCTTATCCTGCACTATACGGGTATGGAGACAGGCGAAGCTGCGGAAAACTGGCTGGCCAATCCGGAAAGTGAAGTTTCGGCACATTATGTCGTCCATGAGGACGGCAGAATCGTGCAGCTGGTGCCCGAAACTGAACGTGCGTGGCATGCAGGGAAGGGGTCGTGGAAGGGGGAGACGGATATCAATTCGTGCTCCGTCGGGATTGAAATTGTCAATGGCGGGCCATTGCTCGCATTCCCGATGTTTCCAGGTGAACAGGTCGATGCGGTCATCGATCTCTGCAAGGGCATAATCTCGCGCCACGGTATCCGGCCCGAAAACGTGCTTGCACATTCGGATGTTGCACCCGCCCGCAAGATTGACCCCGGCGAGAAATTTCCTTGGCCCGTCCTGTTCAACGCCGGCGTTGGGCATTGGGTTGATCCGGCCCCTGTGCGCGGTGGGCGGTTCTTTTCTGCTGGAGATCAAGGGCAGCCAGTCGAGGCCTTGCAGTCGATGCTGGCACTCTATGGCTATGGCGTACCCATTGATGGGGTCTTCGGAAATGCGACAGAATTGAGTGTTTTGGCCTTTCAGCGCCACTTTCGACCCACAAAAGTTGATGGAGTCGCGGATATGTCAACCATCGAAACGCTGCACAAACTGCTTTCTTCGCTTCCTGCACTGTCTGTATAACTTATTGAAGTTTAAATTCTTTTTTGAATAATTTTGTGCATTGCAGCATATATATTTCAATGGGTTACACAAAGTTATTTGATGGATCACCATTCGGCTGCATTGGACCGTCAAATCCTTAGCCAGTGTTTCGGGTATGCCCTTTTCAATTTTTGGGCTCGGAACTATCCCGGCGCGCATCTTTCGTGCGGCCCAAGCAATTAAACGGAAAACGATGAAAAATAGATTTGGTATGATTTGCGCCCTTGTGGGGGCGATGGCTTTGTTCGGCTCAAATTCAGCGTTCAGTAAACCAGTAGACGCTCAACCGACTAACCTGGCCGATTATCTGAAGGCCAAAAAGGTTGAATCAGACGAGAAAAAAGCTACTGAAAAAACAGCAAAGAAGGCCAGCGAAAAAAGCCAAGGCAAAAAGGTGAGCGCAAAGGCGTCATCCGCTAAAAAAGTTTCAGTAAAAACTCAGCGCAGCTACAAGAAAGCATCAGGCTCCAAGCGTCCGGTTGTTCAGGCAAAGGCTCGCTTCAAAACCACGACAGTAAGCAGCCGTGTCGACACTATGACAACTGGCAGCGTTGCATCTGCTGCTGCGTCTGCAGGTGGTTCAACCAAGTATTCCAGCATCATCACGTCTTATGCATCGTCCTATGGTGTGCCGATTGCGCTCGCTCATGCGGTTGTCCGCGTTGAAAGCAACTACCGCGCCGATATGACTGGCCGTGCCGGTGAAGTTGGCTTGATGCAGATCAAATATTCCACTGCCAAGGGCTTGGGTTACACGGGTAGCCGTCAGGCACTTTACAACCCGGATACAAATATTCGCTGGGGTATGAAATATCTTGCCGGAGCGCACAAGCTTGGCAACGGAACGACTTGCGGCACTATCCTGCGTTACAATGCAGGCCACGGCGCTACGCGGATGAACCCGATTTCGGCGAACTATTGCGCCAAGGTCAAGTCACAGATGGCAGCTAACTAAGCATTTAATCTGTTACAATGAGGAGGCCGGATCAATTTCCGGTCTTTTTCATTTGCCTTTTCTGGAAGATAAGCATTTATACGGGCGCCAGCTGGCCGGGCAGCCGCGCATGTCATACGCCGAAAGGCGGCATGTGAGGAAAGTCCGGGCTCCATGGAAACACGGTGCCGGATAACGTCCGGCGGGGGTGACCCCAGGGAAAGTGCCACAGAAAGGAAACCGCCCCGTCTTTCGTTGTGTCGAATTCTGTTCGAATGGACGCAAGGAATGACGGGGTAAGGGTGAAAGGGTGGGGTAAGAGCCCACCGCGCCACTGGTAACAGGGGTGGCAAGGCAAACCCCACCGGGAGCAAAACCGAATAGGGACGGCGTGCCGGGCGAAAGCCAGGCGATCAGTTTCCGGGTCAGTCGTCCGGGTAGGTTGCAGGAGGCGGATGGTAACATCCGTCCAAGATGAATGGCTGCCGCGCCGGATGAAAGTCCGGCCATACAGAACCCGGCTTACAGGCCAGCTGGCACTTTAAACTCTCCGATTGTTTATCATTCTCCCGAAAGGGAGTTCATCGGGATTGCGATTCCTAACGCTTCATTAAGCTTAATGAGGGATAAATTCAGAATCGCCGGAAGTGTGTCTGATTTTGCAGGCTGCTCCCACCATGTGTACTCTAATCCCATTGACGCCCATAGTGCCCCATGATATCGATTGATTTCATCAGTAGCGTTCAGTCGACACGGTGTTTCCCGACATTGGATTTTGCCATGCAGGGCCGGCATTTCGCCGGGGTTTCGACGCGCGCTTATGAGAATCGCTCTGCTCGGTTACCGGGCACAGCGGGCGCAGGATTATCGAAGACCCTTGGGGTCAGAACGGCGGGGTTGAGCTTTGAACCGGTTCCTCGGGCATATGACGAACAGGATCGATGCAAAGGGACGGGTTTCCGTTCCGGCTCAATTCCGTCTGATTGTGCAGTCCGCCGGCCATACGGAACTCTACGCACTGCGTTCGCTGCATCTGCCTGCTCTGGATGTGGGCGGACCCGAACTCTTGACACGCTTCGACAAGACTCTGGAGAGCGCGGACCCTTTCGCGGAAACAGCAGACGACATGTCCTTCTATCTGCACGCGGATGGCAGTTTTCTCAAACTGGACGCGGATGGGCGGATCACGGTGACGGATTTCCTGCGGGAGCATACGGGCATTTCCACGGATGTGACGTTTGCGGGAGCGAATACACATTTTCAGATTTGGCAACCGGATCAGTTCGAGGCGCATCGCAGCAAGGTTCGCGCCCGGCTGGCGGAAAAACGCCGCTTGGAGACAAGCTGATGAATGCAGCCGGCAAGGATGATGGCTCCATGAATGCGGATGACCGCCACATTCCGGTCCTGCTTGACGAGGTCATCACAGCCTTGCAGCCTGAAAAAGGGCAACGGATTATTGATGGCACATTCGGTGCCGGTGGTTACACCAGACGCATTCTGGAAACAGGTGCCAATGTTACGGCAATTGATCGTGACCCTTCAGCTATCGCAGCAGGCCGTGCGATGGAGAAGGAATATGCAGGACGGCTGACACTCGTTCAGGGCACGTTTTCCACTTTGGATCATGTTGCGCTTCTTGGTGCTCCTGATGGGATCGTTCTCGATATCGGCGTTTCATCCATGCAGATCGACGAGGCTGAACGCGGCTTTTCCTTCCAGAAAGACGGGCCACTCGACATGCGTATGTCCAGCGCGGGGCCTAGTGCAGCGGACGTGGTCAATCGCCTGAAAATTGGTGATTTGGCACGCATCTTCAATTTTCTTGGTGAAGAGCGCAATGCAGGTCGCATCGCCCGCATGATTGACAAGCGACGTGCAACCGAACCATTTCATCGTACCCGCGATCTGGCAAATGCAATCGAAGCGCTTGTGGGAAGAAATCCTAAAGTGCCGATCCACCCTGCAACACGGGTTTTTCAGGCGCTGCGCATTTTCGTCAATGATGAGCTTGGTGAGCTGGTGCGTGCACTGCATGCTGCCGAGCGCGTTTTAAAGCCCGGCGGGCGACTTGTCGTCGTCACATTCCATTCTCTGGAAGATCGTATCGTCAAACGCTTCTTTGCGGATCGATCGGGCGCAGGCGGTGGTTCACGCCATCTGCCGCAGGTTGAACAGCGCCGTGCGACTTTCACACCTGTTGGCAAGGGAATTGTTGCGCCGAGTGAAGCTGAATCGGCGCGTAATCCGCGTGCGCGCTCTGCCAAGCTTCGTGCCGGAATTCGGACGGACAGCGCAACGCTTGCCGAAGATCACGCGATTTATGGCCTTCCCAATCTGCCCATATTTCATGAAACCCAGTCTCAAAAGAAAATGGGGAGCTGACCAGTGCTGCGTACCTTCGACATCATTTTGATCGGGTTGATGATAGCGGCGGCATCGATAACCTATAAAATCAAGCATGACGCCGAGAAACAGATGAATCAGGTGACGAAGCTTGAGCGCATGATCTCGGACGAGACCGATACGATTGATCTCCTTAAAGCTGACTGGAGCCTGCTGACGCAGCCGAATCGTTTGCAAAAACTGGTTGAGACATTTCAAGGGCAACTAGATCTTCAGCTGGTTGAGGCCAATCAGATCATCAACCTTAATGATCTCCCGCAACCCAAGCCGGTCGTCTTTGACTCTGTTGCCGATATCATCACGGAGGCGAGCGCCAAGGATTTGAAGCCAGACGCAACGCTTACCGGAAGTGTTGCCAAGAAATCGACACCCGCACCAAAAGGAGCTGCGCAATAATGGCTGCTGTTTGGATTAAGCGGAAAAAGGCTGAGCTCGAAACCGGTGTTGCACCGGCTTTGGCTCTGGATGCAAAGCGGAAAAAATCAGGCAACCGCGCACGTAATCGTGTTGTGATGGCAATAGCCTGCTTCGTCGGCATCTACAGTGTCATCGGCGGCAGGTTGATCTATTATGGCATACAGGAAGATACGACCGGCTATAATGGTCCGACCGGTACAGTACTGGCTGCTCGGCCCGATATTCTTGACCGGAACGGTGAAGTACTGGCGACTGATATCAAGACGAATTCGCTATATGCTGAACCGAAGAAAATCATTGATCCAGATGAAGCGATTGAATTGCTTTCAACCGTTCTTCCCGATCTCAATTTTGAGCAGACCTATAGTCGCCTGAAAAGCAAGGCGGGATTTGCCTGGTTGAAACGTGGTCTGACGCCGCAACAAAAAGGCCAAATCATGGCGCTGGGCATTCCCGGCATCGGTTTTCGCACTGAGAAAGCGCGGTTCTATCCCGGTGGTCCAACGGCTTCGCATATTCTTGGCCTCGTAAATATCGACAATCAGGGCATTGCCGGTATGGAGAAATATATCGACGAACATGGTTTGTCGGATCTGCGTGATGCCGGGCTGGCCGACAGCCGCTCGCTTGAGCCTGTGAAGCTTTCCATTGATCTGCGTGTGCAGCACGTGGTGCGTGATGTGGTTGTTCAAGCCATGCAGAAATATAGCGCTATTGCTGCTGGTGCAGTCGTGCTGAACGTCAAGACCGGCGAGATTCTCGCCATGGCTTCGGCGCCGGATTTCGATCCGAACAACCCATATAATGCGCTGGAGAAAGACCGGCTTAACCGTATGTCTGCCGGTGCTTTCGAAATGGGCTCTACAATCAAGAGCTTCACGACTGCCATGGCGCTCGACTCCGGTAAAGTCAATCTGCAAAGCACGTTCGATGCGCGTCGGCCCATCACCATTGGTCGCCAGACGATCCGGGATTTCCACGGCAAGGGCCGTGTTCTGACATTGCCGGAAGTGTTCATTTACTCATCCAATATTGGATCGGCAAAGGAAGCAGACGTCGTTGGCATTGATGGTCACCGCGAGTTCCTGCATCGCTTGGGTCTCTTGGATCGTATGGTAACGGAATTGCCGGAAGTGGCACGTCCAATGGAGCCGAAAGTCTGGAAGAAGG
The DNA here is from genome assembly GCF_000282595.1 of Phyllobacterium sp. YR531. GTDB lineage: Bacteria > Pseudomonadota > Alphaproteobacteria > Rhizobiales > Rhizobiaceae > Phyllobacterium. The sequence goes on along the minus strand of NZ_AKIZ01000016.1, from coordinate 294,104 downwards.
TTCACTCCATCACCATCGCTTTCGGTCACGGCATGGCAACCACTCCCTTGCAGACTGCGGTCGGTGCTGCTGCGCTCATGAACGGCGGCAGGTTGATGCCCCCGACCTTCCTGCCAAGAACTATTGAAGAAGCCAATAAGGTTGCAAAGCAGGTTGTGAGCGAAAAGACCAGCGAGGACATGCGCTATCTCTATCGCCTGAACGCGGAAAAGGGCTCCGGTGGTTCCGGTAATCGCGCAACTGTTCCGGGCTATCGTGTTGGTGGCAAGACCGGAACAGCGGAAAAAGTTATCAACGGCCGTTATTCCAAGGATGTCAGGTTCAACGCATTTGTTGCCGCATTTCCAATCGATAAGCCTGAATATGTCGTGTTGACCATCGTGGACGAACCGAAGGCCGAAGCCGGGAAGATTGGCGCAACTGCCGGCTTCAACGCTGCGCCGATGGTTCAGGAAATCATCCGGCGCTCGGCTTCATTCCTTGGTGTGCAGCCGGATTTCAATGAAGAACAAATATCTGCTCCAATGATGGTGAACTTTAATCAGTAAGTCCCGGAAAACGAATCAGAAAGAAGCGTTATCCGGCCGAATTCACGGGAAAGAATAGGTTTCAGTCCGGCCATGAAATTGAAAGAACTTAACGGCATCCCCGCCTTGGCAGTCTCCGAATTGGGAGACAGGATCATTACTGGCCTGACGTCGGATTCGCGGCAGGTTCAGAAGGGATACGTTTTTGCAGCACTCAAGGGTGTGAAGGCTGACGGTATTGCCTATGCCCAGGATGCCGTCAAACGTGGCGCGTCGGTCATCATCACCTCAAGCGATGCAAAACTGGGGAATATCGGCGCACCGATCATCTATGTAGACGATCCGCGCCGTGCACTGGCGCTCGCTTCAGCAAGTTTTTACGGGCGGCAGCCAGACGTCATGGTTGCCATAACCGGAACCAGCGGAAAGACATCTGTCGCATCATTTACCCGTCAAATCTGGGCGCAGGCAGGCTTTGCATCGGCCAGCATTGGCACCACAGGCGTGGTTTCTCCAACACGCGATGATTATGGCTCGCTGACGACACCGGACCCGGTGGAACTGCACAAGCTGTTGAGTGAACTTGTTGCTGAGGGTGTCACCCATGCCGCCATGGAAGCATCGTCGCATGGCCTTGACCAGCGCCGCCTCGATGGCGTGAAGCTTTCGGCCGGTGCATTCACAAATCTTGGCCGCGATCATATGGATTACCACGCGACAGTTGAAGAATATCACGCCGCAAAGCTACGTCTTTTTACCGAGCTTTTGCCAAAAGGTGCTCCAGCGGTCATCTTTGCTGATGACCCGTTTTCCAAGGCGACCATAGCGGCTGCAACTGAAGCTGGTTGCAAGGTGCTGACTGTCGGGCGCAAGGGGGATTTCATCTCTTTGAAGCGTGTTGAGCATGAGCGCTTCCGACAGCATGTCGAAGTCCATATTGCCGGTGAGATTTATGAAATAACATTGCCGCTTGCCGGTGATTTTCAGGTTGCCAACGGACTTGTTGCTGCGGGACTGGCGATTGCAACAGGTGTTCCAGCCGCAGCCGCAATGCGCGGTCTTGAACGCCTCAAGGGCGCTCCTGGCCGACTGGACCTCGTTGGAGCGACGGAAGAGGGGGCTCCCGCCTATGTCGATTACGCCCACAAGCCGGATGCGCTCGAAAATGTGCTGACTTCAGTCCGTCCCTTTACAACAGGCCGCGTTATTGTCGTCTTTGGTTGTGGTGGTGACCGTGACAAAGGCAAGCGCCCCATGATGGGTGAAATCGCAACACGGCTGGCTGATGTTGTGATCGTGACCGACGATAACCCCCGGTCTGAAGTGCCGGCAACAGTTCGTTCTGAAATTCTTGCTGCCGCTCCAGGTGCCCGTGAAATTGGCGACCGGCGCGAAGCGATCCGCGAAGCGGTGGCAATGATGAAGTCCGGTGATACCTTGATCGTTGCAGGCAAAGGCCATGAAGAGGGGCAGACTGTAGGCGATACGGTTCTGCCTTTCTCCGATCACGTCGAAGTGGCTCAGGCACTGAAAGATCGCCTTCCGCAGGAGGGTGGTATATGAGCCTTCTGTGGTCTTCGGATGCAATGATTGCGGCGATGAACGGCAGGCCCGTTGGTGAGCTTCCGGAAGGCATTACGGGTATTTCCATTGATACGCGTACGTTGCGGGATGGCGAGGCATTCTTTGCTATCAAGGGCGATGCGCTCGACGGTCATGACTATGCCACGGCAGCAGTTGCCGCGGGCGCTGCATTGCTGGTTGTTGCAGAGGCGAAGTTGCCAGCCCTCGGCAAGCTGAAAGCACCAATGATAGTCGTGGACGACGTTCTTGCTGCTATGACGCGGCTTGGCTTGGCTTCGCGTGCCCGCTCGCATGCACAAATCATTGCGGTGACCGGCTCTGTTGGCAAGACGACGACAAAAGAAGCGCTCCGCCATGTCTTGTCAGAAGTGGGCAAGGTTCACGCTTCAGTTGCTTCGTTCAACAACCATTGGGGTGTGCCGCTGACGCTGGCACGCATGCCGCAAGACACGGATTACGGCGTATTCGAAATCGGAATGAATCATCCCGATGAAATACGTCCGTTGGTTAAAATGGTGCGCCCTCATGTGGCGGTGATCACGTTGATAGCACCTGCTCATATGGGGCACTTCAAAAGCCTGCAGGAAATCGCAACTGCAAAGGCAGAGATTTTCGACGGTCTACTGCCCGGTGGTTATGCGCTGATCAATCGCGATGACAAGCACTACAAATTCCTGGAAAAGCTTGCACTAGAAGCTGGTGTCGAACACATCAAGTCTTTTGGCGAGAACGCCCGCGCCGATTATCGCTTGATGAAGCTGAAACTTCACGGCGAATGCTCGTGCATGACCGCCCGCCTTGCTGGCGAAGAGGTTGTGGCAAAGATCGGGGCGCCGGGGCGTCATATCGTTCAAAACGTTCTTGCTGTTCTGGGCGCTGCACATTTGACCGGCGCGGATATGGCCAAGGTGACCTTGGCTCTTTCATCCCTGCGGGCCGAAAGCGGTCGCGGTGAGCGTCATACGCTTGAGATCGCAAAGGGCACATTTACGCTGATTGACGAAAGCTACAATGCCAATCCCGCTTCGATGCGTGCGGCGGTCGAGCTTCTGGCGGCAGCAACTCCAACTGGCAAAGGGCGTCGGATTGCTGTTCTGGGCGATATGCTGGAGTTGGGAAAACAATCTCCGAAGCTGCATGCGGAATTGTCCTCGGTGATCGCAGTCAACAATATCAACATGGTTTTTCTCGGTGGACCGGAGATGGCAGCTCTGAAAGCGGCCATGCCGGTTGAAATTCATGCCGAATACAGGCAGAGCGTGGAAGAATTGCAACCGCAATTGCTAAATACGATCAGAGCCGGAGACGTGATCATGATCAAGTCGTCAAAGGGGACCGGCTTCTCCCAGATCGTCAAAACGCTCTTGCAGAAATACAACACCGCCGAACCTCTCGCTCCAGCCGAGTGAGCCTGCGGGGATGGGGAAAGGGCACTAGTCGATGCTTTATTATCTTGCCGGTCTGGCGGAACAACTGCAATTTCTCAACGTGTTCCGCTATATCACGTTCAGGACCGGCGGGGCGCTGATTACTTCTGCGCTTATCGTGTTCCTCTTCGGTCCTCGCATTATCGATTCTCTGCGCGTTCGGCAAGGTCGTGGCCAGCCTATTCGCGCTGATGGACCGCAGACGCATTTTAAGAAGGCTGGAACCCCAACCATGGGCGGCCTGATGATCATGACCGGCATCATCATCTCATCATTGCTTTGGGCAAACTGGTCCAACGTCTATGTGTGGGTTGTGCTGCTCGTCGCGTTGGGTTTTGGCGCTATCGGCTTCTATGATGACTACCTGAAAGTCAGCAAACAAGCATCAAAGGGCTTTTCCGCCCGCGCTCGTCTCGGAATAGAGTTCATCATCGCAGCCCTAGCCGGTCTTGCGATCATGTGGGCGGGGCAGGAGCCATTCTCTTCATCGCTTACCTTTCCATTCGCCAAAGAATTTATCGTCAATCTCGGGATATTCTTTATACCCTTTGCAGCGTTCGTCATGGTTGGCGCTGGCAATGCAGTGAATTTTACCGATGGTCTGGATGGTCTTGCTACGGTCCCGGTAATGATTGCCGCCGCCTCTTTCGGCGTGATTGCCTATCTCGCAGGTAACGCCATTTTTGCGGATTATCTGCAAATTCATTTTACGCCGGGCACCGGTGAACTGGCCGTCGTACTCGGTTCGGTGATCGGGGCAGGCCTCGGCTTTCTCTGGTTCAACGCACCGCCCGCCGCCATCTTCATGGGCGATACGGGATCGCTCGCGCTTGGTGGATTGATCGGCGCTGTTGCCGTTGCGACAAAGCATGAAATCGTTCTGGCAATCATTGGCGGCGTTTTCGTCATGGAAGCGATGTCGGTCATCATTCAGGTTGCCTCGTTCAAAATGACCGGGAAACGCGTGTTCCTGATGGCACCTATTCATCACCATTTTGAAAAGAAGGGCTGGACGGAGAGTCAGGTCGTGATCCGCTTCTGGATCATTGCCGTGATACTCGCACTCATCGGCCTTTCAACACTGAAACTGAGATAAGGCAGCAAGCATGATACCTGCCCACTCCATGAAGGATAAAACCGTCGCGCTTTTCGGGCTCGGCGGTTCGGGCATTGCAACTGCTCAGGCAATCCTAGCCGGTGGCGCCAATATCGTTGCGTGGGATGATAATCCGGACAGCGTTGCCCGCGCGCAAAGTGCTGGTGTAACCACTGCTGATCTGCGCAATGTTGACTGGAAGCAGTTTTCATCTTTCGTCCTGTCACCGGGTGTCCCGCTTACCCATCCGCGTCCGCACTGGAGCGTTGACCTTGCTCGGGCTGCAGGCGTCGAAATCATTGGCGATATCGAGTTGTTCGTTCGCGAACGCAATCTCGCATTGACAAACCCTCCATCGGCAGAAATTCCGTTTATCGCTATTACCGGGACCAATGGCAAATCCACTACTACGGCGCTGATTGCTCACATCATCAAATCCTCCGGCCGTGATGTGCAGCTTGGGGGAAATATCGGTACAGCCGTCATGACGCTGGACCCACCAGCAAATGATCGCGTTTATGTGGTCGAATGTTCATCTTACCAGATTGATCTTGCACCATCACTCAATCCGACGGCAGGTATCCTGTTGAATCTGACGCCGGATCATCTGGATCGCCATGGTACGATGCAGCATTACGCCGAGATTAAAGAACGGCTGGTCGCGGGAAGCCAGACGGCGATTATTGGCGTGGATGACAGTTACTGTGCCGCAATTGCGGACCGACTGGAACGCGCGGGCACATCTGTTGCGCGAATTTCCAAGCGGATGGCGATAGCCGAGGGTTATTTCGCCAATGGCAGCGAGCTGTTCCATGCGCATGGCGGTTCTACAGATGCGATAGCTTCGCTTGAGGGCATAGGGTCGCTGCGCGGCGAACATAATGCGCAAAACGCTCTGGCAGCATTTGCAGCCTGCCGTGCGGCAGGCCTTTCCATTGAAGAAATCAATGCAGGGCTTAAAACGTTTCCCGGTCTTGCACATCGCATGGAGCAGGTAGCCAAGCTCGGCTCAGCATTGTTCGTCAATGACTCCAAAGCAACGAATGCTGAAGCGGCTGCACCAGCGTTGTCATCATTTCCGCGTATCTACTGGATCGCCGGTGGCTTGCCCAAAGAGGGCGGAATCGCTTCCCTGTCAGGCTTTTTCCCGCGTATAGCAAAAGCCTATCTGATTGGCGAAGCTGCCCCCCAATTCGCAGCGACACTTGGTGATGCAGCGCCTTACGAAATTTCCGGCACTATCGACGTTGCTGTGAAGCATGCTGCGCTTGACGCCAGCAAAGATGATACCAGCGAGCCGGTTGTTTTGCTTTCACCTGCCTGCGCGAGTTTCGATCAATTTCAAAACTTTGAAAAACGCGGTGAAGCTTTCCGCTCTGCCGTTCTAGCGCTTGATGGCGCGTCACCTATTGGGGGAGCAAGTAGCTGATGGTTAGTCGCATTGACCGTGGTCCCGTTGCCGAATGGTGGTGGACGATAGATCGCTTTCTTCTTGCAGCGTGCTTGAGCCTAATGGGCCTCGGCATATTGTTGTCATTCGCAGCAAGTCCCGCTGTTGCCGAACGCATCGGGCTTGAAAGCTTTTACTTCGTCAAACATCAATCCATGTTCATGGTTCCGGCTGTGATCGTCATGTTCGCAGTGTCGTTCATGGCACCCAGAACAATCAGGCGCTTTGCGATCATCCTGCTTGCGGGTGCCATGTTTGCCATGGTGCTAGCCTTGTTTTTCGGTATCGAAGTCAAAGGCGCGCGCCGCTGGATTTCGCTGGCTGGCATCTCGGTTCAGCCATCGGAGTTCATGAAACCGGCATTTGTGATTGTCTGTGCGTGGTTGTTTGCAGAAAATGAACGACGCAAGGACATACCAGGCAATTTCTTTTCCATGGTCCTCTTCGGTGTCGTGGCTGCACTGCTGGTTGCGCAGCCTGATCTCGGTCAAACGATTCTGACTGCCGGTACGTGGGGCGCAATGTTCTTTATGGCCGGTGTTCCGTGGATATGGATCATCGCTTTGGGCGGCCTTGGTGCAGTCGGGTTCTTCGGCGCTTATACGGTTTTCCCGCACGTCGCTGGTCGTATCGACCGGTTCATGACAGGTGAGGGTGATACGTTTCAGGTAGACGCGGGGCGCGAGGCCATTATTCGCGGCGGCTGGCTCGGGCAGGGCCCGGGCGAAGGAACGATCAAGCGTATTATTCCCGACAGCCACACTGACTTCATTTTTTCGGTTACAGCGGAAGAATACGGCATTGCGCTTTGCCTGCTGATCGTTCTGATCTTTGCATTCATCGTCATTCGCGGTCTGTCGATTGCCTTGAAGGAACGTGATGATTTCACCCGTCTTGCGGTATCGGGTCTTGTGATCCTGTTCGGCTTCCAGTCCATCATTAACATCTCGGTCAATCTGCACCTGATGCCTGCGAAGGGTATGACATTGCCCTTTATCTCCTATGGCGGTTCATCGCTGATTTCCGTTGCGATTTCGACAGGGCTTTTGCTGGCATTGACCCGGCGCAGACCTGAAGGCCGGCGCTCTGCGACGCTGGGTAATTCGCAGAGACCTGCATTGGTGGGTGCAGGTTAAGAGGCTGATATGTCCAAGGGTGTTATTTTTCTTGCCGCCGGTGGTACCGGCGGTCATCTCTTTCCGGCTGAAGCGCTGGCGCATGATCTGATCGACAGAGGGTGGGATATCCACCTTGTCACCGATGATCGCGCACAGCGATTTACCGGCAATTTTCCGGCGAGTCAGATTCATGTTGTCCGGTCGGCGACTATTGGTGGGCGAAATCCGGTTGCACTGGCGCGGACATTCTGGAAACTCTGGCTTGGCAATCTTGATTCCAGACGCTTGTTCCGTTCCCTGAAGCCCAGGCTGGTTGCAGGTTTTGGAGGCTATCCCACACTGCCACCGCTTTATGCGGCAACAGCCATGAAAATACCGACGCTCATTCATGAGCAAAATGCGGTCATGGGACGTGCCAACAAGGCGTTGGCACCACGTGTTAATGTCATTGCGGGCGGGTTTTTACCGGATGATGGCGGGCCATTTTCCGGCAAGACCATTGTGACGGGCAATCCGGTGCGGCCCGCAGTGCTTGCGGAAGTGGGCAAGCCATACAAGGCATCACAGGCACATCAGCCTTTCAATTTTCTGGTTTTTGGCGGCAGTCAGGGTGCGCAGTATTTTTCAACTGCGGTACCGGCAGCGATAAAGCTTTTGGCTCCGGAATTGCAGGCCCGCATCGTCGTGACACAGCAGGCGCGTGCCGAAGATGAGGCGCAGGTGCGCTCCGCCTACCAGCAAACGGGAATTAAAGCCGAAGTTGCAGTATTCTTTTCAGATATGGCGCGGCGTATCTCCGAATCGCATTTCGTCCTGTCGCGCTCAGGTGCATCTACAGTTTCGGAAATTGCTGCAATCGGGCGTCCTGCGATTCTGGTGCCGTTCCCGCATGCACTTGATCATGATCAGGCGGCCAATGCCGAAGCATTGCAAGCAGCGGGCGGCGCTGATGTCATAAAGCAATCCGATCTTTCGCCGGAACGCATCGCGGCAATCCTAACCAGCGCAATGAATGAGCCGACGCGGTTGGCATTTATTGCCGAAAAAGCCCGCACAACCGGCAAACCCGATGCGGCAAGGTTGCTTGGTGATCTTGCAGAGGCTATTGCAACCGGCCAAAGCGTTGAAGAATTCAAAAAAGGAGTGCGTCCATGAAGATGCCGCTCAATATAGGTCTGGTTCATTTTATCGGTATCGGTGGTATCGGCATGAGCGGCATTGCCGAAGTGCTGCATAACCTCGGTTACAGGGTGCAGGGTTCGGATCAGGCGGATAGTGCTAACGTGCAACGTCTGCGCGAAAAGGGCATTGAGATATTCGTCGGGCATGCGGCACCAAACATTGGTGACGCCGAAGTTGTTGTCGTATCGACTGCCATCAAGAAATCAAATCCTGAGCTTATCGCTGCGCGCGAGAAGCTTTTGCCGATTGTTCGCCGCGCTGAAATGCTGGCTGAGCTTATGCGTTTCCGGCAAGCTGTTGCGATTGGTGGCACGCACGGCAAGACGACCACGACTTCGATGGTTGCGACGCTTCTTGATGCGGGCAGGCTTGATCCTACTGTGATCAATGGCGGTATTATAAATGCTTACGGCACAAACGCCCGTATGGGTGCTGGTGACTGGATGGTCGTGGAAGCCGACGAAAGCGACGGCACATTTCTGAAGCTCCCTGCCGATATCGCGGTTGTCACCAACATTGATCCAGAGCATCTCGACCACTACGGGACCTTTGACCGGGTGCGTGAGGCTTTCCGACAATTCGTTGAGAATGTTCCGTTTTATGGCTTTGGGGTAATGTGTCTGGACCATCCCGAAGTCCAGTCTCTCGTCTCCAAAATCGAAGATCGTCGCGTTATAACCTATGGCGAAAACCCACAGGCTGATGTGCGTTTCGTCAATCTGGTTGTCGATGGGGCAAGTTCCCGCTTCGACGTTCATGTCGCCAAGCGTAAAACTGGTGAAGTCACTGAAATCAATGGTTTGCACCTGCCCATGCCGGGGCGGCATAATGTTTCAAACGCTACTGCGGCCATCGCAGTTGCGCATGAACTTGGCATCTCGCCAGCCGATATCATAAAGGGACTATCGTCGTTCGGAGGCGTGAAGCGGCGCTTCACCCATACGGGATCGTGGAACGGCGTGGATGTTTTTGATGATTACGGCCATCATCCGGTTGAGATAAAAGCAGTGTTGAAAGCCGCGCGTGACTCTGCAAAGGGCCGCGTTATTGCCATCGTGCAACCGCACCGTTTCACGCGGCTAGCCAGTCTTTTTGATGAATTCGCATCCTGTTTCAATGATGCTGATACGGTTGTCGTTGCACCGGTCTATACGGCAGGCGAAGACCCTATTGAAGGCGTTACGTCGGAAACGCTGGTTTCACGCATCAAGACGGCTGCGCACCGGGACGCGAGATACATTGATGGCCCGCAGGAAATCGCTCCATTGATTGCGGATATAGCCAAGCCGGGCGACTTTGTGATCTTCCTTGGGGCTGGCAACATTACGCAATGGGCCTATGCCTTGCCAAAGGAACTGACAGCGCTGTGATTATTTTCGCAATTTCGGGCGGAAACCGCTTTCCACTTTTCCCGAAATTGCTCTAGGTTTGGCGGTTGCCCTTGAGAGGGTGGAACTGTTGGAAGGATACAATGTCTTCACTCGTTAATGGCGAAGCCCTGCTATCGAAGCTGGGAGACCGTTTTGCTGGTCTGCGTGGGCGGCTTACGCCCAATATGAGCATGGATAAAGTTACGTGGTTCAGGGCAGGCGGTCTTGCTGAAGTTATGTTCCAGCCTGCTGACGAAGAAGATCTTGCAGCTTTCCTGAGAGCAGTTCCTGCGGAATATCCGATCCTGACTGTCGGCATTGGTTCAAATCTGCTGGTGCGTGACGGCGGCATTCCGGGTTTCGTCGTGCGGCCTTCGGCCAAGGGTTTTGGTGAAGTCGAACGCGTTGGTGAAACGCAGTTGCGCGCCGGAACAGCTACGCCTGATAAACGTGTAGCGGCTGCCGCGCTGGAGGCCGGCATTGCCGGGTTTCATTTCTATCATGGCATTCCGGGCGGGATTGGCGGTGCACTGCGCATGAACGCCGGTGCCAATGGTGTTGAAACACGCGAGCGCGTCGTTGAGGTGAGGGCACTGGATCGCAAAGGCGAACTGCACATCCTTTCCAACGCTGATATGGGCTACGCCTATCGCCATTCCGGTGCTGCCGGTGATTTGATTTTCACCTCGGCACTCTTTGAAGGCACACCGGGCGATAGGGTTGAGATTCAGGCTGCGATGGACGCTGTTCAGCATCATCGTGAAACCGTCCAGCCGATCCGTGAAAAAACCGGTGGTTCGACGTTCAAAAATCCAGAGGGTTCTTCCGCCTGGAAGGAAATCGATGCTGCGGGTGGACGTGGATTGCGAATTGGCGGCGCTCAGATGTCGCCGATGCATTGCAATTTCATGATCAATACCGGAACGGCCAATGGTTATGAACTGGAGACGCTGGGTGAAACAATCCGCTCCCGCGTCTTGCAGAACTCCGGAATTCGCCTGCACTGGGAAATAAAGCGCCTTGGTCTATTTCGTCCGGGTCAGGAAGTGCACGAATTCATGGGGCAATTGCTTTAATCACCAATACTGAAAACCATTTAATGTTTACAAGCAGTACTATTTTATGGTACCAATAAATTTAAAGAAGAAGTATCAAGCGACGCTGGTGCAGGTATTTTCTCGACCTGTCAGCGGAACTGTTCGGTGGCAAGATATTGAATCGCTTTTCGTTGGTCTTGGTGGAGAACTGAGCGAACGGGAGGGATCGCGTATAGGTGTGTTTCTGTTCGGAGAGATTCGTGTGTTTCATCGTCCGCACCCATCTCCTGATACTGATAAAGGTGCGATTGCCAGCATTCGAAAATGGTTTGAAAGTCATGGAGTAAAACCTTGAAAAACATTCTGGATGTGGATGGCCACAAGGCTTCCGTTTCGTTTGATCCGGAAATCGGTCTTATAAGGGGTGAGTTTCTCGGTTTAAATGGAGGGGCGGACTTCTATGCCCGAAGCGTTGATGAGCTTTTGAGCGAAGGCCGAAAGTCTCTCAAGGTGTTTCTTGAGATGTGTGCCGAAAAGAACATCACTCCTTTTCGTGAATTTTCGGGTCGTTTTAACGTCCGTCTTGCTGCCGAGGTGCATGAAGCTGCCGTTTTGGCAGCTGCGGCAGAAAATAAAAGCTTAAATGAGTGGGTGGCGGAAGCAATCGAAGCTGCTGCTCGCGCAGCTTAATTTGCCACCGTCTCACATTTTTTTACACGAAATATCATTGTTGAATCATTGGGGACTTGTCAGCGAATCAACTCTCTGATTCTTTAGGGGCAAGCGTTAACTGATTTGAGTCGGCTGGTTCTGCCAGTCTTGGGTATCTGCGGTCTTTGCCGCCGGATGTGCGACGACTCATGCCTTTTTCCGCCCGCGTATGGCCGCGAAAATCTTGTCGGTTGTAGTTTCGGTTATGCGCCAGATGGGGATGAGTTTGAGGGGATGCCTTTATGGCAAAAAAGCATGTTGCGGTGCTGATGGGCGGGTTTTCTTCCGAGCGTCCGGTTTCGCTGTCGTCTGGCAATTCCTGCGCCGATGCTTTGGAAGCAGAAGGCTACAAGGTTTCCCGTGTTGACGTATCCCGCGACATAGCCAGCGTCCTGCAAGAACTTAAGCCTGATGTAGCGTTCAACGCGTTGCATGGTCCTTTCGGAGAGGACGGTACAATCCAGGGCATCCTCGAATATCTTGAAATTCCCTATACCCATTCCGGTGTTCTTGCTTCTGCGCTGGCGATGAACAAGGAGCAGGCAAAGATCGTTGCCAAGGCCGCCGGTGTACCCGTTGCTGAAGCGAAGGTTATGGATCGCTCGGAGTTCACGGCGAAACACCCGATGAAGCCTCCCTACGTCATCAAGCCGGTCAGCGAGGGGTCGAGCTTCGGGGTTGTCATCGTCAAGGAAGATCAATCGCATCCGCCGCAAGTCGTGACCTCGAGCGAATGGAAATATGGCGGCTCGGTAATGGTCGAGCGTTACATTCACGGGCGTGAGTTGACCTGCGCCGTGATGGGTGATGTGGCCATCGGGGTGTGTGAAATCATCCCTGTCGGGCATCAGTTCTACGATTATGATTCAAAATACGTTGCTGGTGGATCAAATCATGTGGTTCCCGCTAAAATTTCACTAAAAATTTACCAAAAAATACAAACACTGTCTCTCAAGGCGCATCAGGCAATTGGATGTAAAGGGATTAGCCGGTCGGACTTCCGTTACGACGACCGGTTTTCCGAAGATGGCGAGCTTATTTGGCTGGAAGTGAACACTCAGCCGGGCATGACTCCCACATCACTTGTGCCTGATATTGCTAAAGCTGCGGGGCATACCTTCGGTGAATTGTTGAGTTGGATGGTGGAGGACGCATCGTGTTTGCGTTGAAGGGCAAAAATACGCACCGCCGCGGTGCTGCACCGATGTCTTCGGACAGGTCGGTTGCTTTTGGCCGTTTCCGCATGATCCTGCCTAAATTCTTGCGCAAGCCTGTGCGCGTCTTTTCCCGGATGGTTGAGGGCGAGGTATCCGTCCCGAATCACATCGGTACAATCGGTGCTGTCGCTTTTCTCGCATTGACTGGTGCTTATGGCGCGATTCTCGGTGGGCACGCTCCTGAGGTCGTCAAGGTCACGACATCTACATTCGGTTTTGCCATCGAGGACGTGAAGGTCGTCGGCAATAAAGAAACCTCTGAGATCGATGTTCTCGGGGCGCTGGGTCTTGATGGTGAAACTTCGCTCGTCGGATTGAGTGCGTCTGATGCGCAGGCGGCAGTTGCAGGCCTTCCATGGGTCGAAAGCGTCGATGTGTTCAAGGTTTATCCAAACACCATCCAGATTTCGATTCATGAGCGCACTGCATTGGCGGTCTGGCAGAATGGTCTCGAGCTTAATGTTATTGATGCTGATGGGCGGGTCATCGTTCCTTTCACCGGTGGACGCAGCGCCTTGCTGCCGCTTGTTATCGGCGCGGGTGCCGACCAGCAGGTAAAACTTCTGATGGCGCAAATGGCTGCCTACCCGCAGATCGCTGGCGATGTTCGGGCCTATGCCCGTGTGGGTGATCGCCGCTGGGATCTGGTTCTCAAGAGCGGCGTGACACTGATGCTGCCAGAGCATGGTGTTTCGGAAGCCCTTGCGGATGTTGCCGGTATGGAAGCCAAGGCCGGTCTGTTATCCCGCGACATTGCATCCGTCGATTTGCGGCTGGATGACCGGGTTGTTGTGAAGCTGACACCTGAAGCGATGGTGCAGCGTGTTGAGTATCTGAAGGCGCGTGATAAAGCGCCAAAGCGTTCGGAGAAGCGTGTATGAGTATTCTGAACGGAAAAAGCGCATCATCAGGAACGTCTTCCGCAAAACGGACGCGTTCCTTGACGGTTTTGGACATAGGTTCAAGCAAGGTATGCTGCATCATTGCGCGGTTGCGCCCGCGGGAAGAAAGCGCGCACCTGCCAGGTCGTACGCATCGCATTGAAGTGCTCGGTATTGGTCATCAAAAGTCGCGTGGCATCAAATCCGGCGTCATCGTCAATCTTGATGCGGCAGAGCAGGCTATCCGTCTTGCTGTCGATGCAGCCGAACGCATGGCCGGTCTTACCGTCGACTCGATGATCGTCAATATCTCTGCCGGACGTCTGAAGAGCGAAAGTTTTTCGGCAAGCATTAATCTTGGCGGTCATGAGGTTGATCAGGCAGACATCCGCCGCGTTCTCGCTGCGGGTGCCAAGCAGGCTTTGGCAACAGAGCGCCATCTCGTTCATTCGCTACCTGTCGGTTACGGGCTGGATGGCGAGCGCGGTATCCGCGACCCGCTCGGCATGATTGGCGATACTCTTGGTGTCGACATGCATGTGCTGACGGCAGATGCGGCGCCGCTGCGCAATCTGGAGCTTTGCGTTAATCGCTGCCATTTGTCGGTTGAAGCGATGATTGCTACACCCTATGCCAGCGGCCTTTCGGCCCTCGTTGACGATGAAGCCGAGATGGGCGCCGCCTGCATTGATATGGGCGGCGGCACAACAACAATTTCTGTGTTTTCTGAAGGTAAATTCATCCATGCCGATGCCATCGCCATTGGCGGCAATCATGTGACAATGGACGTGGCCAAGGGCCTCTCGGCTCACATGGACGACGCAGAGCGATTAAAGGTCATGCATGGCTCGGCACTGCCAAGTGCTGCCGATGATCGTGACCTCATCAGTGTTTCGCCGCTGGGTAACGATGCCCGCGATGTACCCAATCAATATCCGCGCGCAGTTCTGACGCGCATCATCCGTGCCCGTGTCGAAGAGACATTGGAACTGGCGCGCGATCGCCTCAATCAATCCGGTTATGGCCAGATTGTTGGCAAGCGCGTTGTTCTGACAGGCGGAGCAAGTCAGCTGGCGGGGTTGCCCGAAGTGGCCCGCCGTATTCTGGCTCGCAATGTGCGAATTGGTCGTCCTCTTGGCGTAACGGGCCTTCCCGAAGCGGCAAAGGGTCCGGCTTTTTCTGCGGCGGTTGGTCTTCTGATTTATCCGCAGGTAGCAGGCATCGAAGAGCGTTCTGTAAAGGCCGGTTCATCATCGCTGATGACAGGTACGGGTGGGCGTTTTCAGCGTATCGGCCAGTGGCTGAAAGAGAGTTTTTAATTAATCGGGGAAACCCAAAAGAAATTACCGCAGCGGCGACGCGGTAAAGACAAAAAGGAACGAACAAATGAGCATCAATCTGCAAAAGCCGGACATTACCGAGCTTAAGCCCCGGATCACCGTTTTCGGTGTTGGCGGCGGCGGCGGCAATGCGGTCAATAATATGATCAACGCCGGCTTGCGCGGTGTTGAATTCGTAGTGGCAAATACTGACGCACAGGCACTGGCACAGTCCAAGGCAGAGCGTCTGGTTCAGCTCGGCGCATCGGTAACCGAGGGTCTCGGCGCTGGTTCGCAGCCGGAAGTTGGCCGCGCTGCCGCTGAAGAATGCATCGATGAGATCAATGATCATCTGCAGGGTACGCATATGTGCTTCGTCACTGCCGGTATGGGCGGCGGTACAGGCACTGGTGCCGCTCCCGTCGTTGCCCGTGCTGCACGCGAAAAAGGCATCCTGACAGTTGGTGTTGTTACCAAGCCGTTCCATTTCGAAGGCCAGCGCCGCATGCGCACCGCCGATATGGGCATTGAAGACCTGCAGAAGAATGTCGATACACTTATCGTTATTCCAAACCAGAACCTCTTCCGCATTGCCAATGACAAGACAACCTTTGCCGATGCATTCGCAATGGCTGATCAGGTTCTTTATTCCGGTGTTGCCTGCATTACCGATCTGATGGTCAAGGAAGGCCTGATCAATCTCGATTTCGCCGATGTCCGTTCGGTTATGCGCGAGATGGGCAAAGCAATGATGGGCACGGGTGAAGCTTCCGGTGATGGCCGTGCAATGGCTGCCGCTGAAGCTGCAATTGCCAATCCGCTGCTTGACGAAACTTCAATGCGTGGTGCCAAGGGCCTGTTGATCTCGATCACCGGCGGCCGTGACATGACCCTGTTTGAGGTCGACGAAGCAGCAACGCGTATTCGCGAAGAAGTGGATCAGGATGCCAACATCATCCTCGGTGCGACCTTCGACGAAAGCCTGGAAGGCATCATCCGCGTTTCTGTTGTTGCAACAGGCATCGACAAGCAGATTGGAGCGTCGGCCCCAGCGCCGATCGAGTTTCGTCAACCGATGAAGCCAATTGCAAAGCCAGCACCGCAGGTAGCTGCAAAGATCGAGACAGTTGCTCGTCCACCTGTCCAACAGCCAGCTTCTCCAGTTGCTGAAGCAGTACGCGCTGCCGGACTTGACGTAGCTCCGCATGCTCCACAGCCAGTACAGCAGGATTTCCGTCCACAGAGCCGTATTTTCCAGGCTCCTGCTCCGGAAGTATTTGATGCACCGGTCGCTGCTGCACCACAGGAACCAGTCTACCAGCCGGCACCACAGCCTGCTCCGCAGATGGCTGAACCTGCACCTCAGCCTGTTGCACCGCGCATGCCAAACGTTGCTGATTTCCCGCCTCTGGTTCAGGCAGAACTCAACGCCCGCGATATGGGATCGCGCGATCACTCCCGCGATCAGGCCGCCCATGAAGCCCATGAGGATCGCGGTCCGATGGGTCTTCTCAAGCGCCTCACTGCCGGCCTGACACGCCGCGAAGATGAGACTGCCCGTCTGGAGCCAGCTCAGCCTCGCGAACCTGCAATGCGCCCGGCAGAACCACGCCGTCCGCTTTCGCAAGATGCTTCCATCTATGCTCCGCGTCGTGGACAGCTTGACGAACAGGGCCGCGTACAGCCACAGGCACGCCAGACCTCGGAAGACGATCAGCTTGAAATCCCGGCATTCCTTCGCCGTCAGGCAAACTGATCCAACCAGAGAACACCGAACTGGAATTCCGCCATTGTTTCAATGGCGGAATTTTTTTATCAACCTATTGAAAAATAATGCAATCAACCTAGTTGATGACGAAGCATCTGCGTTACGTTAGTTTCGTTCTTTCCGGACGGTTGTCGATGAACCGATACGCGGACAATGCGATTTATCAGTAAGAGGTTTCTGTTGCGGGAATTCCAGACAACGATTGCTAAACGCATTTCGGTCTCAGGTGCAGGCGTGCATAGTGGTGCACCGGTTACGCTATCTTTTTTACCAGCAGATGCAGATACCGGCATTGTCTTCAACGTGATTGATAGCGCGGGTGCCAGTCATGCCATCAGGGCTCTGGTTTCCGAAGTGGGTGCAACAGACCTTTCCACCAGACTGGCCAACTCAGATGGTGCTTCAGTCAGCACGATTGAGCATGTGATGGCTGCAATTGCAGGATCGGGCATCGACAATATGGTGCTTGAGATCAACGGACCTGAAGTCCCGATTTTTGATGGATCGTCGGTCGCCTTTCTCGATGCGTTGGCTCAAGCCGGACTGGTCGAACAGTCTGCCAGACGCCGCTATATTCGCGTCCTCAAGCCGATTCGGTTTGAGTCCGGCGCATCATGGGCGGAATTCATTCCCTATGATGGAATTCGCTACGAAGTTGAGATTGATTTCGAAGCGCCGGTGATAGGCCGCCAGAAATTTGCGGGCGATATGGACGAGGCGGTTTTCCGTAAAGAGATATCGCGTGCCCGTACCTTCGGATTCATGCGGGACGTGGAAAAGCTTTGGGCTGCTGGTCTCGCACTTGGCTCGTCGCTTGATAATTCATTGGTCATTGGTGACGACAACACCGTCATCAATCCAGGTGGCCTGCGATATCCCGATGAGTTTGTCCGCCATAAGACACTTGATGCTGTAGGCGATCTGTCGCTCGCCGGTGCACCATTCATAGGTTGTTTCCGATCTTACAGGGGGGGGCATCGCGTCAATGCGGCGGCAGTGAGGGCACTGCTTTCCGATCCCTCAGCTTTTAATATTGTGGAAATGCAGGGCTTCACTCCTTCCGCGAAGACCAAACTTGTAGCCAGGGCACCTTCCACGCTCTGAGTTACATTAACCGCGGTATCGAGTTTACGGACTGCATCAGGATATCGGCGAGACGAGCGGTTGCAGGTTCAAGCTGCGCCTCGGCACGATGCAGCATGAGGCCAAGCGAGGGCAGGGATGGCAGTCCCTGGTCCTGTGACGCCAGTCTTTGTACTGTGGGCGGCAGGCCGAGCGGTGTTCGTATTGTTACTCCCAATCCCGCTGCTGTCGCTGCCCATAATCCTGTGAGGCTGGGACTGATAAAGGACAGCCGCCACGGAATTCCAGCACGGTCGAGAGCATTGATAGCTGCTGTGCGCAGAAGGCATGGTGCTTCCAGTGAAATCAGGGGTAGCGGATCCGTAGATTTCCGCCAGCCTTCGGACTCTCCCGCTGGACCTATCCAGCACATGGGCACGTCGAAAATATATTCATGATGAGGGGTCGATACCGCGTCATTGTTCCATGCCAATGCGAGGTCTAGGCGCCCAGAGGTAATCCTGTCCAGCAGATCGGTATTTCGCGTTACACGAGCTTCAATGCGCACCTTTGGGTGGGCTCTAGCAAACTGGCCAAGAACGTCAGTCAGCAGGCTTTCGCCAAAATCCTCCTGCAGGCCCAAGCGAACCCATCCTTCCAATTCGCTGCCATGAATTGCAGTGACTGCCTCATCATTCAAGTCGAGCATGCGGCGGGCGTAACCAAGCATGGTTTCTCCCGCATCGGTAAGGGCAAGCCCCCGTCCGGACTTGGTAAAGATTGGTGTCTCTGCCTGTTGCTCGAGCTTTTTCAGCTGAGCACTCACTGCTGAAGTGGAGCGTCCAAGCCGTTCGGCGGCTTTGGCAAAACTTCCCAAATCCATACCTGTGGAGAAGGTTCGGAGAACGTCGAGATCAAGCGTAACCTTGCGCATTAAACAATCATCCACATTTTTGGGACTATTGATCCTAAATAATCTGATTTTCAGGATAATTGTGCTGGATTATTGATAAGTCGTCAAGCAATTCTGAAAGGAACCTAAAATGCCATTCACCCGAATTTCTCTACTTGAAGGCAAATCGCCGGAATACCTTAAAGCCCTGTCAGACAGCTTTCATCAGGCGATGGTTGAAACATTCAACGTGCCGCTAACCGATAAATTTCAGGCCATTCATCAGCATCGCCGCAATGAGCTGATCATTGACCCGACCTATTTCAGCAATGGCCGCTCCGATGACTTCGTGATCTTCACGATCACAATTGGAAAGCCAAGGGATGTTGCTACCAAGCAGGCATTTTACAAGCGTGTGGTTGAACTCTTGGGTAAGGCACCCGGCATTCGCCCGGAAGACATTATGATCGTCGTTAGCACATCGACCCGTGATGAGTGGTCGTTCAGCAATGGCGAAACCCAGATGCTCGAACCGGCTTGAAGAGGCGACAATAATGACGAAACAAATACAGAGTTGCCCGGGTGAGATGACTGTTCGGCGTGCCGGACAGTCCATCGCTCGTGGCCCGGCGAATATTTCGACTGCTCCATTTTGGGCGGAGATGCTGCTCGAAAGTCAGGTTGATGGTGAGAATAACGTTATGCGGGCGTCAGTCGATCCCGGGGTTATAACCAATTGGCACACGCATCCGCGAGGACAATTTCTATATGTATTGTCAGGTGTAGGCTTCGCTCAGCATGACGGTGGTCCGGTGGTCGAACTGCGTGCGGGTGATTGCGTCTGGTTCGCACCGGATGAACGTCATTGGCATGGAGCAAGTGCCACAAGCACATTCTTATACATAAGTATTCAGGCGACACAGGATGGCACTGCCGTTTCGTGGCTTGAGCCTGTAATTCGTGAGGAGGTGGAGCAATGATTGCGATGCAATACAGTTTCCCACTTCCTGCCGATTACGACATGGGGATTATTGACCGGCGTATCGCGGAAAAGGGGCCGCTGCTCGATAATTTCCCCAATCTTGCATTCAAAGCATATTTGACTGGGCGTAGGGAAGATGAAACGCAAAGTCAGGAGAATCTCTATGCCCCATTCTATTTATGGCGTCATGAGAGTGGCTTGAATGATTTTGTATGCGGTGCCGGCTTTGCGGCAGTAAGCCAGTCATTCGGTCGGCCAAGCATCAAAACGTGGATAGTATGGCAGGCGGAAATATCTCCCTCGATCTCATCGGCGGCTTTCGCAACGAGGGAGATATTGCCAATTGAACCTTATGCCTCGCTGGCAGAATTAAGGCGCGGCGAGGAAGACCAAGCTGTACTTGACGTACAAAAAAACAGTGCTCTTGCTGCGGTTTCGGCCTTTAATCCAACTGACTGGACACGGATTCGCTTTCGGTTATGGGGTGAGCAACCACATTTGACAGGACAAAAAGGGCATCAGACCTATAAAATTGGCCATCTATCGCTGCCAAAAGCCGACTAATTCCTGCTCCGCCACAAATTTGGACGATTGCATGGCAATAAGATTGCTGATTCCTGTCGCTTGTGGTTTATGAACGCCCAACCGACGGTAAGATTGTCTATGTCTAGAGCATGGCGCGGAAACGTGATATCGGGTTTCGCGATCAATGCTCTTAATTATAATGTGGGGCCGGAGACAGCATGGCGAATAGCAGAACGCTTATCAGCGCAAGGTTTGGGAATGCAAGGTTCGGCGGGAAGGCCCGTTTAGCGCTCCTGCTTCTCCCGATTGCTGGCGCTGTTGCAATCTCGGGTTGCGCAGCAAAAGATGACGATCTCGATCTTTCTGCCTATGTGGACACAATCGAACCGGCTGACGTTCTTTATAACCAGGCACTCGCAAACTTGAATTCCGGCCGTCTCGATGAAGCCGCCAAAAAATTCGATGCGGTTGATCGCCAGCATCCCTATTCTGAATTCGCCCGTAAATCGCTCGTCATGGGCGCATTCGCCAACTACCGCGGCGGCAAATATGACGATGCGGTTGCCATGACCAAGCGCTATATCGCGCTTTACCCAACACAGCCTGAAGCTGCCTATGCATATTACATTACCGGTCTGAGCTATTACCGCCAGATTCCGGACGTAACGCGCGAACAGAGCATGACGCGCAAGTCCATTGCGGCATTCCAGGAAGTTGTTCAGACCTATCCTGACTCCGAATATGTGGAAGATTCAAAGGCAAAGATCCGTTTCGGCCGCGACCAGCTCGCAGGCAAGGAAATGCAGGTTGGCCGCTATTATCTGGAGCGCAAGGATTATATCGCTTCGATCAAGCGCTTCCGCGGGGTTGTTGAGCAATATTCAAACACGCGTCATGTCGAGGAAGCTCTCGCGCGTCTGGTGGAAGCTTACTACGCACTCGGCATCACCAATGAAGCTCAGGCTGCTGCTGCGGTTCTCGGTCAGAACTACCCCGACAGCGAATGGTACAAGGACAGCTACAAGCTGCTGCAGAGCGGTGGTCTTGAGCCGCGAGAAAATGCTGGCTCTTGGCTCTCGAAGGCCGCCTCTGCTATTACTGGCAGCAAAGAAGGCGCCTGAACCCAGAATCAACCTTGAGCGATCATGCTTTCGCATCTGTCGATCCGCGATATTGTCCTGATTGAACGGCTCGACATCGAGTTCAGCGAAGGCTTGTCTGTGCTTACCGGCGAGACCGGTGCTGGCAAATCCATTTTGCTGGATGCTCTGTCACTTGCACTTGGGGCCCGGGGCGATGCGTCTCTGGTTCGTCATGGTGCAGAGCAGGGGCAGGTTACCGCCGTGTTCGATGTAACGGGCAGTCATCCGGCACGGCTTCTGCTACGGGATAACGATATTGATGATGATGGAGACATCATCCTGCGGCGGGTGCAGAATTCTGATGGCCGCAGCCGCGTTTTCATCAACGATCAAGCTGCCAGCGTAACCTTGCTCAAGGAGCTAGGGCGTAGACTGGTTGAAATCCACGGTCAGCATGATGATCGTGCGCTGATCGATATTGATATTCATCGCACATTGCTCGATGCCTTTGGGGCGCTCGAAACAAAATCCAACCTCGTCCGTTCGCTGCATAAAACCTGGCGTGAGACAGAGCATGCTCTGGTTCGCCATCGCGCAAAGGTTGAGGCGGCGGCGCGTGAGTCCGATTACTTGCGCGCATCTGTGGAGGAACTATCCAAGCTTGATCCCGAGCCACAGGAAGAAGAGTTGCTGGCAATAAAACGCACGGAGATGATGCGTTCAGAGAAGATTGCCGGCGATGTTAACGAGGCCAACGATATTCTTTCGGGTAATGCATCCCCCGTACCATCACTTGCCAGTCTTGTGCGCCGCCTTGAACGCAAAGTGCCGGAAGCGCCGCATTTGCTGGAACCAGTTGTCAAAGCCATTGATGAAGCCCTGAACTCTTTGGCCGAGGCACAAAACGGTATCGAACAGGCAATCCGCGCAATTGATTTTGATCCACGAGTGCTCGAACAGACGGAAGAGCGGCTGTTTGCGCTGCGTGGTGCAGCCCGTAAATATTCTGTGCCGGTAGACGATCTGTCCGCGCTGCGTGATCGCATGGATGCCGACCTTGCCGATATTGACGCTGGTGCGGAGCGTTTGGCGGCACTGGAAAAGGAAGCGCTGGCGGCCCGCAATGCCTTTGATGAGGCTGCCTTGGCTCTCTCGACCCATCGTCACGAGACTGCTGGGCATTTGAAGCAGGCTGTCATGGCTGAACTCCCTGCTTTAAAGCTTGAGCGCGCCGAATTCATCGTTGAAATGACAACGGATGCGAATAATCGCACGGCGGAAGGTATTGATACGGTAGAATATTGGGTCCGAACAAATCCGGGTACCAGAGCTGGACCGATGATGAAAGTAGCTTCGGGCGGTGAGCTTTCGCGCTTCCTATTGGCGCTGAAGGTTGCTCTTGCCGATCGAGGATCAGCCCCGACACTTGTCTTTGATGAAATCGATACGGGTGTGGGCGGCGCTGTAGCCGATGCAATCGGTCAGCGCCTTCGTCGCTTGTCAGCAACGGTTCAGGTTCTTTCGGTCACCCACGCGCCACAGGTTGCGGCCCGTGCACAAACACATTTCCTCATTGCCAAATCTGCTGCTGGCAATGACCGGGTGGCGACATCCATCCGGGCCATGGAAACTGATGATCGTCAGGAAGAAATCGCACGCATGTTAGCAGGAGCAAGTGTTACCGAAGAGGCCCGCGCTGCCGCAGTTCGTCTTCTCCGGGAAAATGCTGCATAAATAACCCGCTGATTGATCAAAGGCATGTCACCATAGGTTGCCAAATCAAAGTTCTGCGGTGCATTTTTATATCCCTTACGCTAATCTCGCGCCGAATCCAGCAGCAGGCGCACCATGGCAGACATTGCAGTAGAAAAACTGACCGAAGCAGAAGCAGCCGAGGAGCTAGGCAGGCTTGCGGCGGAAATTGCCCAGCACGATTATCGTTATAATACTGAAGATGCGCCCACGATTTCGGATGCCGAGTATGACGCGCTGCGCCGGCGAAATCTCGCCATCGAGCAGCGCTTCCCGCAACTGAAGCGCGAAGATTCACCATCAAACAAGGTTGGTGCGAGTGTTTCCGAGAAGTTCGGGAAAGTTACCCATTCGATACCAATGCTGTCGCTGGACAATGCTTTTCACGACAGCGATGTCGAAGATTTTGTCGGCCGCATACGCCGATTTTTGAAACTCGGCGCCGATGCGGGCGTAGCGATTACGGCCGAGCCGAAGATTGATGGATTATCGCTATCTTTGCGTTACGAGTTGGGGCGTCTGGTGACTGCTGCAACGCGCGGCGATGGCACAACCGGCGAAAACGTTACATTGAATGCGCGTACCGTGGCCAGCATACCGAATGTGCTGGATGGCAATCCGCCAGAAGTTCTCGAAGTGCGCGGCGAGGTCTATATGAGTCATGCTGACTTTGCCGCGTTGAACGAGCGTCAGGTGAAGGATGGCAAGCCGGTTTTTGCCAATCCACGCAATGCCGCTGCGGGTTCGTTGCGCCAGCTCGACTCCACCATTACCGCTTCGCGGCCATTGCAATTTTTCGCCTATGCATGGGGCGAAGTGAGCGAAATGCCTGCCACTACGCAAATGGGCATGGTCGAAGCATTCAAGTCCTATGGATTTCGGGTCAATCCGCTTATGCAGCGTTTTGAGAGCGTTGAAGGTCTGGTGAAACATTACCATCAAATCGAAGAGCAGCGTGCGCTTCTCGGCTATGACATTGATGGCGTGGTTTACAAGGTCGATGATCTGGCACTTCAACAGCGCCTTGGTTTCGTCTCACGCAGCCCGCGTTGGGCCATTGCGCATAAATTCCCGGCCGAACGCGCCATGACTATCTTGCGCGGCATTGATATTCAGGTGGGTCGTACAGGTGCGCTGACGCCGGTTGCGCGGCTTGAGCCAGTCACCGTTGGCGGCGTCGTTGTCACAAATGTGACGCTTCACAATGAGGACTATATCAAGGGCATTGGCCAGAACGGCCAGCCTATACGTGAAGGTCGCGACCTGCGTGTTGGTGATACGGTGGTGGTGCAGCGCGCTGGTGATGTGATCCCCCAGATTGTCGATATCGTGGCTGACAAGCCGCGCGGCAGCACGCCTTATGTGTTTCCGGATACCTGTCCGGCATGCGGTTCGCATGCTGTTCGGGAGGAGGGAGAGGCCGTAAGGCGCTGCACAGGTGGATTGATTTGCCCTGCACAGGCAGTTGAGCGCCTGCGTCACTTCGTTCAGCGAAATGCGTTCGATATTGATGGCCTTGGCGAAAAGCAGGTTGAGTTCTTCTTCAAGTCGGATGATCCGGCGCTGCATATCGGTACGCCAGCCGATATTTTCACGCTGAAGAAGCGTCAGGCCGGATCGCTGGCGAAGCTTGAAAACATTGATGGCTTTGGCGCGACATCAGTCAAGAAACTATACGATGCGATTGATGAACGGCGCGAAGTTTCGCTGAGCCGCTTCATTTATGGTCTCGGTATTCGCCATGTGGGTGAGGTCAATGCCAAGAGGCTGGCAAAGGCTTATCGTTCCTATGATGCCCTTGCCAATGCGGCAATCGCTGCGATTTCACCGAAGGACAAGGGCGATAAGGGTAACGAAGCTTGGCGCGAGCTGAACGATGTCGAAGGCATTGGCAGCATTGTAGCCGAAGCGCTGGTCGATTTTTATGCGGAGGAGCATAATCGCGATGCACTGGCTGCGCTTCTTGCCGAAGTTACACCGCTTGATGAAGAGGTGAGAACAGTCAGTAACTCGCCTGTCGAGGGAAAGACAATTGTATTTACCGGCTCGTTGGAGCGGATGTCGCGAGATGAGGCTAAGGCAATGGCAGAGCGTTATGGCGCCAAGACTGCGGGTTCCGTTTCAAAGAAAACCGATCTTGTCGTGGCAGGTCCCGGTGCAGGCTCGAAACTGACACAAGCGCAAACATTGGGCATTGAAGTTATTGATGAAGATGCGTGGTTCACATTGGTGGGTGCATGAGCGAGATCATTTTCAAAGGCTTTGGCGAGAAGGCTTTGCCTTTTCTGAAAGCATTGGACTTCCATCAAAATCGCGAATGGTTTTTGGAGAATAAAGACCTTTTCGAAGCACACCTCTACGAACCCTTGGGTGATCTCGTTGATGATCTGATTGTGCGCTTTGAAAAAGCGGGTCTGCCCTTCAAAGGAGACCGCAAGAAGTCGCAATTCCGTATCAAGCGCGACACGCGATTTGCCAAGGACAAGAGTCCCTACAACCGGCATCTTTCTGCACTGCTTTCTCCCGATGGAAGCAAATGGAGCGAAAGCGGCTGTTTCTATGTGTGCGTTGGCCTGGAAGAATATAGAGGCTGCTATGCCGCCGTCGCCTTCTGGCAAGGCAAACCGGAGCTTTTGCTGGCGATGCGCAAGGCCATTGTCGCCAAGCCGGAAAAATACCGCGAGATGGTCAAGGAATTGGCGAAGAACCGCTTGGAGCTTGGCGATATTGAGCGTCTGAAGCGTACACCACGCGGTTTCGAAGACGTGACTGATGCTGATCTCATTGAAGCTCTGCGCAACCGCCATTTTGCTGTTCGCTATGCAATCGACCCGGTGCGTCTGACATCTCCGGAGCTGGCTGATGATCTGCTGGATTTTGCCCTTCGTGCCAAACCGCTGATCGACTGGGGCAGGGCTATCCAAGGTACAGTGCCTGCCTGAATGGGCTTCATTTCATCGTTTTGCAACTTGTCACAGCTTTGAGCTGTGACCTTCTTGTCACATATGACTCTATCCTGAAACATATGAAAATATTCTGTGTATTTAATGTTGACTTAAATAGTGAAGTTTAAGTACCTAGCCTGAGTAGCACAGATTTTGTGCGTACGGTTTTCCGCTCAGCAAGCCATCGACATCTCGCGATAGATTCTATTGCAGGTCCAGCCAGCCAGGCATTCTCTCACGGGGATTTGTTATGGCTTTGGGTAAGACTCTGTTTGCGCGACTCATGTGTGGTAGCGCCGGTACAATTTTGGCATTTGGTTTGAGCTCAGGAATAGCGGCGGCGCAGACCGCTCCAACCGAGGGCGAAAACATCAAACTTGCGCCCATTGTTGTTAAAAGCAAACAGGGCGGCGACGAAGCGACAGTGCTTACAAACACGGTGGATCGCGAAGCAATTCAGAGCCGCATGGTGCAGGACTTTGAGGACCTTGGCCGCCGGGTCGATGCAGGCGTAAACTACAACTCGACGTCAAAAAGCATCAACCTTCGCGGGCTGGATCAAAATCGCGTATTGACGATCCTTGATGGTATCCGTGTGCCGTGGATTTCCGACCCGCGCAGCACCCAAGGCGGGTTGGATACATTTGGCTTCGATGGTCTTTCCAAGATCGATATTACCAAAGGAACTGATTCCAGCCGTTATGGCTCGGGTGCACTTGGTGGTGTCATTCAGATTTATACGCTTGATCCGGCGGATGTTATCGGCGCGGATAAAAACTGGGGTGTGTGGAGCAAGGGCACCTATGATGATTCAAATCGCAGCTGGCGGACGACTGTTGCTGCGGCCACCCGCATCAATGACACTGAACTGCTCGTCCAGGGCGGCTATACACGCGGGCACGAAAAGGATCGCATGGGCGATATTGGCGGCTTTGGTGCCGGGCGTACAGAACCAAACCCGCTCGATTTCGACCAGCGTAACCTGCTCGTAAAACTTTATCAGAATGTTGAGGGCGGTCACCGTTTTGGCCTGACCGGAGAAATCTCCAACCGCGAACAGGATGGCGAAAACCTGATTGGTACAACCTCTTCATATGTACCGGGCAAATTCCAGTCCGGTGAGGAGTCTGAGCGCATAAGGATATCCGGCAGCTATGATTATGTTGCGCCAGACAAGACCGGTTGGCTTGATGAAGCCCATGCGGTTGCATACTGGACACGGCAGACCCTGAACAACACCACAGACGCTATCCGTAAACCCGATGGCAGGGCGTTTATCATCCCCGGCGATCCATTCCATTATGGGTATCCTTTCGGTGTCTATAAGCGCGACAACGAGCTGCAATTGGATGCCTACGGCTTTACCGGAAATGCGATCAAGAGCGTTGAAATCGGCAATATCCAGCACAAATTCCGGGTAGGCGCAGAAATCTACCGTCAGGACCTGCATCAATATTCTGCTGGTGTGGATAATTGTCCCGATATTGATTGGACGAATGTTCCTTCACCATTCGGCCCGCAATCGTGCAAGATGCTGCACAGCAACGCTTCCGATATGCCCGATGTCGATACGACCGGGTTCGGGCTTTATGTCGAGGACGATATTGAGCTGCTCAATGGTAAGCTGACACTGACGCCGGGCGGTCGCTTCGACTGGTATGATCACAGCCCGCAATCCACTGCCGCTTTCGAGCGTGGACCAAACTATAATGGGAGCCTGCCTGCATCCAATAGTGACTCACGCTTCACGCCGAAACTTCGCGCCACATGGCACGCTAATAATAATCTGGATTTCTATGCTCAATGGGCTCAGGGCTTCCGCATGCCCTCCGCAATGGAGCTGTATCAGAACTATGGTGCTCCCGGTTCCTATGCGAGGATCGGCAATCCGGACCTGAAGGCGGAAACCAGCAATGGTTTTGAAATCGGCACCAAATATGATGATGGCAAATATGCCCTGTCAGCCAGCATTTTCAATAATTACTACCGCAACTTCATCAATGAATCTGTCATTGCTCCCCCCGGTGGCGATTACCCCGTGGGTGGTATAACCGGCTACGAAAATCTTGATCGTGTACAGATATATGGCGCGGAATTAAGCGGGCGTGTGTCCTTTGCCGATCATTGGACAGCATGGACATCTGTTGCATTTACGGAAGGCAAGAATACAAAAACCGATGAGTATCTGAACTCGATCCCGCCAGTCCGTGCCATTGTCGGCCTTGGTTATGCTGCGGATAGCTGGGGTGCGGATGTGTCCCTGACCATGGCTGCCAAGCGGGATAAGGTAAGTGATGGAGGTTTTGTTGCTCCGGGCTATGGCATTGTGGATACAACTGCGTACTGGGAGCCAAAATTTGCCAAAGGCATGAAGTTGCAGGCGGGTGTGTTCAATGTATTCGATAAGAAGTACTGGAATGCAACGGACGTCCCTAACAGCATCAACCCTCTCATCGAAGATCGCTACTCCGAAGTTGGGCGCAGCTTCCGCGTATCGCTGACACAGAAGTTTTAACCAAAAACTGAGCCGGCCTCTCGTTGCAAAGCGAGGGGCCCCTACCAATTTGTTATTCAAGCCATTCAGTTATGAACACCTCGTTGGCGTGGATATCGATTGTTTCCAGCGTTCCCGGCCCCAGATTCTTGAAATTATGCGGTGTATTGGCGGGGCAAACAACGATCTGCCCTTCTTCAGCATCGATTGTTTCGTCACCAACTATAAAGCGTGCACGGCCCTGGCGAATAATAAACGTCTCCGTATAGGGATGTTTATGCAAACGCGGCCCTGCGCCCACACGCTCCTGACAATTGAATATGATGGACACATTGGTGCCATAGGGCTTGCCGGTGATTTCTCCGTGCCAGCTTAGCGGGCGGTCCTCCCACACTTCCCGATCAATAATATGGGCCATTGCTCCTCCTTCGGTTGTGACGGGGAGGAAGTTAAACAGGCAAGGTCCGCTCAGCAAGTCCTGCACCATGTGTGTGAGATTGATGATACCGATCAACAATTCTCACGTGACAGTTGAGGTCTACTGGCCTAGATGAAGGGCCATGGACGAACATATATATCAGCAGAAGCCATCGCAGGCTGATTCATCAAGTAAAAGCACGCAGTTTTGGGAAGGCTTTGCCAAGGGGCTGCCGATCATGATTGCGTCGGCACCGTTCGGCTTGTTGTTCGGCGCCCTTGCAATTGATCAAGGCTTTACCCTGTTTGAAACCGTGCTCATGAGCGCCGCCATCTTTGGTGGCGCAAGCCAGATGGTCGGCATTGAGCTTTTTGGCCAGAATATACCGGCCTGGTTGATTGTGTTCTCGATTTTCGCGGTCAACTTTCGCCATGTTCTGTATTCCGCAGCGGTTGGTCGGCGTATTGGCCATTTCAAGCCGTTGCAGGCAATCTTGAGCTACTTCGTGCTGACCGACCCGCAATATGCGGAGACGGAAAAACGTGCGGAATCCGGCAAGCCGGTCACCTTCATCTGGTATCTCGGAGTGGCCACACCGATTTATGTGATGTGGGTTTTTGAGGCTTTTATTGGCGGACTTTTCGGCAACCTGATCACCGATACGCATGCGCTTGGCATTGATATGCTTTTGCCTATCTACTTTCTTGGCCTCGTCATGGGCTTTCGTAGCCGCGAGAACTGGGGACCGATTGTCATTGCCAGCGCCATTGCCTCGATAATTGCGGCGAAGACTATTGGATCGCCGTGGCATGTCAGCATAGGTGCTGTGGCAGGCATTCTTGTCGCGGTTATTCTTGCAAAGCCTGAAGCTGTAAAGGAAAAGCCCTGATGTCGTCTATTTTCTGGATCATCATCGCGGGTGCGGTGGCAACCTTCCTGACCCGTGTCGGCGGCCACCTTGTTCTATCCCGCTTCGAACGCGTACACCCTCGCGTGGAGGTTGCGTTGAATGCTGTGCCTGCTGCTGTTCTCACAACACTTGTAGCGCCTGCTGCTGCAACTGCCGACTGGCGTGGACTTGTTGCGCTTGGCTTTGCTGGCCTCGTCTCACTGCGCTTTAATGCACTGACGATGTTTTTGGCTGGCGCAGCAGTGATCATCCTGCTGCGCCAGTTTTCCTGATTAGCCTTCGTGACCGAATGGCTCGGTTGCATTGACGAGCCATTCGCGCGCTTCGCCATTGGTATGAGGCAGCAGTTTCTCTCGAACCTTTGCGTGATAATCATCGAGCCAAACCAGTTCATCGCGAACCAATAGGCTCGTATCAATCAAGCGCTTGTCGATAGGGCAAAGGGTAATGGTTTCAAAACCCATCATTGGCAGATCACCGCCCTCCGGCACTTCCGCTTCTGTTACGATCAAGAGGTTTTCGATACGAATACCGTAGCCGCCAGTTTTGTAATATCCGGGTTCGTTGGAAAGGATCATCCCGGGCAGCAATTCGTGCGTGCCGCGTTTTGAGATGTTCTGCGGCCCCTCATGCACGGAAAGAAACGAACCAACGCCATGACCCGTGCCATGACTGTAATCATAACCCTGCTTCCACAGTGCTATACGGGCAAGAACATCAATGTCCATACCACGCGTTCCCTTCGGAAAACGTGCCGTTGAAATTGCGATCATGCCTTTCAGCACGAGCGTGAATTTCTTTTTCATGTCGTCGGTCGGTGTTCCAACCGGCAAGGTGCGGGTTATATCAGTGGTGCCGTCGCGGTACTGGCCACCACTGTCGATCAGATAAAGCTCACCATCTTGCAATTTGCGATTGGACTCGGTGCTGACGCGGTAATGTGCAAAAGCGCCGTTTGGCCCCGCGCCAGAAATGCTGTCGAAAGACAGGTTTTCAAGCGGCATCTGGAAACCCTGGGCAATATCGTGCCGCGTTTCTTCCAGTTTGGTGGCAGCATCGATTTCATCAATTGTTCCGGGTGCCTGACGATCAACCCACGAAAGAAATGATACCATCGCCACGCCATCCCGTTCGTGCGATTTGCGCGCCCCTTCAAGCTCAGTATGGTTCTTTATGGCGCGGGGCAGACGGGCGGGGTCAAGACCTTCGACAACTTTTCCGCCCGCTTTTTCGACAATCAATCGCAGCTTTTCTGCCGCAAGCGCCGGGTCGAGCATTATTGTTTGGCCCTTGGCGGCGAAATCTGCAACGTCATTATCAAGCGCCGATGGTACGCGCAAAGTTGCCAGCTGGGTGAGATAAGCCTCTGTTTCCATTGGCAGCTTGCGCTTGTCGATAAAAAGCAGCGGCTCGCCATTGGCTGGTATCAGCGCAAATGCCAGAGGCAGTGGCGTATTGCTCACATCATTGCCTCGAATATTGAACGCCCAGGCAATGGATGAGGGGTCTGTCAGGATAGTCGCGTCGGCCTTGGACTTGGCGACAGCGGCGGCAAGTTCCTGCAATTTCAGTTTGGCAAGCTTGCCCGCATATTTTTCCGGTTGGATCGTCACTGCTTCAAGTGGCGGGGCTGGCTGGTCATCCCAGACAAGATCAACCAGATTGTCTTTGACAGCGACGAGACTGCCGCCGTTTTTCTCGAGTGCCTCGCGAAGGGCTTTTGTTTCGCTGATCGTGTGCAGCCAGGGATCGAACCCTATGGTCAGCTTGCGGTCGACATTGCGCAGCCAGACAGATGGTGGTGTCTCGATCAGGCTTTCAATGGTGAACACCGCAGGGTCTGTCTGGTCGGCTGCCTGCAACGTATAGCGACCATCGACAAAAAGGTGTGCCTTGTTCTTCAGGACGAGAACGACACCCGCAGAACCTGTGAAGCCGGTTAGCCAGGCCAGGCGTTGTGCGCGGGCAGGGACATATTCCCCTTGATGCTCATCGGCGCGCGGTACAAGAAATCCGTCCAGTTTCAGGTTTTCGAGCTCTGCGCGCAATTTCGCGACGCGCGGTGCACCGGTAGCAGGATTGCTGGACACCTCAAACGACTGGAACATGATGATATCGACCTCTTTTGTTTGGGGTCGAAACCTAGCTTCCCGCGCCGCTCCGCGCAATGGAACATTGAATTTAGCAACTGGTTTAATCGCTGAGCGTCTTGTCGACCGGGAGTTCGAGCGGGAAGGGCGTGGGTTCCCAATATTTTTCGAGCTTGAGATTCTTGATCGTGAAAGCTTGCCTTTCATGTAAGTTTTTCAACAAGGCCGCCCGATTACAAGCTATGAGCGCGGGATAGTAGTCTGGCGTCCGATCCAGTAGACCACTTGCAATGCCTTCGTCGATAAAGGCAGTTGCCATCTTAAGATCACCATTCGCCAAGGCGGCTATTGCACGCAGACCATGATTGCGAACAAAATATCTAGAGTTTTCGGGATCGTTGATACGATGGTGTATATAGTCATCGATCGAATTTATTTGTCGTAATTCCGGTAAAGCCTCTTCAATCATATTTCGCAGGAGTTCGATGGATTCCGGATCGCGGATGTCCCACATTCGTTGATGGATGTAGAGGAGGCGCCCGCCACTTAAAGGCCAATTCGTAAGCCTGAGGAAAGACAATGTTACTGCCGTATCCACTACAAAAATATTGGGGTTGGAGCGTCGATCTATACAGATGAAACTGAGGACATTACGTACAGGTGTTAACACCAGCATACGTCCGATCAGCGCCAAGTCGGGGTGGCGCTGGAGTAAGGGCAACATTGCTCGTTTTACATGTGCGGCGGTGGTCAACTGTGTAAGCCAGGTTGTATCGGAATAACGAAAATGCGGTATACGTTAGGAAAGTTCTTACGTACTGACTGGCCAATCTCAAGCATTCTTGCAGGGGTAAGACCACCTTTACCTGTTTTAAGATCGTAAACGCAGACAACGCCATCTTTGACTTTCTCAAGGACATCGAGACGAAGCGACCCTAAAAGGCCATATCTTACCCCGTTTTCCGTATTCATCCTCAGACAGTTCCTCAGCATACTTTAAAAAGGATCGTTCCGGTATTAGACGTCCGGAGTAGTTGTGAATAATATTCTCCTTCAAAATCGTATGCATTCGTGTGCCATAATCGGCTGCCCTCGCAAAATCTGAAGCTTTACCTGCTGCTTGTGCTGCACGATTAGCTTCCATTTGAACTGCCTTGTAGAGCGGACAGGCGCCTTCTACTTGCTCGCGCAGCATCGGGATAACCACTGTTTGCAATTTGGGACCGTGCTGAGTGCGAAATTCGTGCGGGGTAAATTGCAAAGAAGGGACAGTATTGTCAGGTGCATTCTTGAGAAGCCAGTTGTAGCGTTCCACCGCCTCGACAGCAGTTCCCCGAAATGATGAGATGAGCGGGTCGGTTTGCAGAAATTGACGTAGAGCGCCAGCACCCATTGACGGCGCTCCGCCTCTACCCGAACGAGTGATAGGTTTAAAAGTTGGCGCGGGTTTCACAGGAGGGTGGTGCGTGTCGATGCCTGGCCATTTTCCTGAGAAATCAACTTTGATAGGTTTCGCGCTTTCACGAGCTGCCAATGTTGATCCACCACTCCCATCAGTCCATTGCCCACCGTCTGAATGACCAGCTGCTACACGTGGCTGATTGGCGTTGAATTTGCGTTCGGCGGCTTCCAGAAAACGCAACCGCGATTTGCGAAAATCAAGACTAAGCTCAAGTTGACGAAGCTGCGTGCGGGGATAAGTGTTCCGTGGTGCCAGCCGTAAATGTTTGAATTCGACATCTTCTTTGGCAATACGACTTCTCAGGTAATGAATTTCGGCAGCGTAGGGAAATAGTTCATGAAATAAATCCTCGTTAAAAGAATATATTCCTATAACGAGATGGCGCTGTCAATTATACCAAAGAAGCATTTCGCCCGTGGCTTCAATAAGTTGTGCGGGTCTTTAAGTGCAACGTCACCCAGCCTTCGCGGCGCAGGGTCTTCACATGGAAGAGTCCTTGCACACGATAGGCTGCGAGCACCTTCTCCCGTTGGCTTTCCAGAATGCCGGAAAGGATCAAGGAGCCGCCCCAAGCGAGATGTTTGCGCATTTCGGGCGCAAGCATCATTAGCGGGCGAGCCAGAATATTGGCGACAATCAGCTCAAATGGGGCTGCGCTGCGCATTGCCGGATGATGAAAGCCTGTCGCGGTCTCCGTGCGTATTCGTGCTGCGACGCCGTTCTTCACGACATTTTCCCGCGCAACAGCCACCGCAATCGGATCAATATCCGTGGCAAGAATGGGGATGGGGGCAAGCTTTGCGATGCCTATGGCAAGTACTGCGCTGCCAGTGCCCAGATCCAATGCATTGCGTGGATGTTCGCGGCGGATAACCTCGCCAATCATGTCAAGACAACCGGAGGTGGTTCCGTGATGACCGGTCCCAAAGGCTTGCCCGGCATCAATCTCAATGCCGAGGTCATTGATACGGCGCTTGTGCCGGTCGTGCGAGCCATGCACGAAGAAGCGCCCGGCGCGTACCGGCTTCAGCCCTTCCAGTGAGTGCGCCACCCAATCAATGTCCGGCACCTGTTCGCGTGTCACAGGCAGATCAGTGCCGACTGCTTCTATCATGC
Organism: Phyllobacterium sp. YR531; assembly: GCF_000282595.1. GTDB lineage: Bacteria > Pseudomonadota > Alphaproteobacteria > Rhizobiales > Rhizobiaceae > Phyllobacterium. The sequence goes on along the minus strand of NZ_AKIZ01000016.1, from coordinate 259,687 downwards.
GGGCTTCGATTTCGTCCGGTTCAAACGTGTAGACCGAGACTTCGAATATTTCGAGATCCTCATCAATCTCGGCAGAAGAGATTGGTAAACCGTCATCTTCAAAAGCGTTTTCCAGCAGTCCGAACAGCCGTTCGGCTTCGGCCTTGCCGGCAGTGAGGAAGAGGCGGGTCTGGGTCGTCATGGGCTTGTGCTTTCGGAAAGGCGTTTGTCGGCTACCCCTATCAGGATTTTCGCCATAGGCAACGGTGCATCATTTGTGCAAAAGAATTGTTCCAGACTGATCCGGAAAGCCAACATGACTGAAACTGATGATCCCCGCTTCCTTAATCCGCAGCCGCGCATTCATCCAAGTGCGCATCTGAAGGGTGTGAAGCTTGGAAAATATGCGGAGGTGGGCGAACGCGTAATCCTGCGCGACGTCACTGTTGGCGATTTTTCGTATATAGAGCGCCACAGCGAAGGCATTTACGCCGACATAGGCAAATTTTGCTCCATTGCTCCGAATGTGCGTATCAATGCGCTGGAACATCCGATGGAGCGTGTAACTACGCATAAAATAAGCTATCGGCCCAACGAGTTCTTTAAGTTTCAAGGCATTGATGCAGACTTTCGTGCGCGTCGGCAGGCAAAGCGTGTCAGTATTGGTCACGATGTGTGGATTGGCCACGGCGCTGTTATCATGCCTGCAATCAGCATTGGCCATGGAGCGGTCATCGGTGCCAACGCGGTCGTTACCAAGGATGTAGCGCCCTATACTATTGTGGCCGGAAATCCCGCCAAGCCCATACGCCCCCGCTTTTCGGCAGCAATTGCGGAGCGGCTTGTCAAACTTGCGTGGTGGGATTGGCCGCATACGGTCCTGTTCGATGCGATTGCTGATATTCAGTCTATGAGTGTCGAAGATTTTCTTACCAAGTGGGAACGATAGGGCGATATCGCCGTTCTTGTTGCATTCTGTGCGATCAGTATCCAACTGAAGCCTATTGCTTTGCCAACATTTCTGGAGAATTCGATGAAGCGTACTCTTGCTGCACTGGCCCTTTTGGGCGCCGCTATCCTGCCAGCCCATGCGGAGGAAGTGGGTAAAGTCGGCGTTGACTGGCTCGGAAATGACATCGTTATTGATGCGGTTACCGATCCGAAGGTGCAGGGCGTGACCTGCCATCTCGCTTCGTTTTCGCGAGGTGTTATTGACAGGCTGCAAAAGGGCAACTGGTTCGAAGATCCATCCAATGCCTCTATTTCCTGTCAGCAGACAGGGCCGGTCATAATAAGCGATATCGAGCTCGGTGAGGGTGGTGAACGCGTGTTTTCAGAACGCACCAGTCTGATCTGGAAGAAGCTTATCATTACCCGCATATACGACAAGGCGAATAATACGCTGATTTATCTTGCCCATGCCAGCCAGGTTCAAGACGGTTCAGCCAAGACCTCCATCTCAACGATTCCATTGTTTGCGGGCAATGTTAACTGGACTAAAGGCAAACCTGAATAACAAGAATTCAGGTCAGTGGTGCCGCTTGAAGCGGCATCATTTTTATTGACATATAGGAATAAAAACTTAATATATGAACTAATCAATTCGATTTAAGGAATTTTATCATGGCGCTCTCAATTAAAAACCACAATCTTTATTCAGGTGCCAGCAAAGTTCCCTTTATCAAATCGCCAAATGTTGGCGGAATGCTTTCGCCAAAATTCCTGATCATTCACTACACCGCTAGCGGACCAGATGCGGATATTGCGCGCTTTTTTGCGCAGGAGTCGGCAGACGTTTCTGCACATCTGGTTGTTCGTCGCGACGGCTCGATAAAGCAGTGCGTTCCCTTCAACCGTGTGGCGTGGCATGCGGGAAAGAGCCAATGGACGGGCAAGGACGGCGCTCATTACGCAGGCTTGAACAATTCATCCATTGGCATTGAAATAGAGAACTGGGGGCCTTTGAAGAAAGTCGGAACTCGCTGGGTTTCTTGGAGGGGCGTAAACGTCTTGCGCTCAAAAGTTGTTGAAGCGCGTCATAAGTTCGGTACCCCCGATTGTGGCTGGGAGGCATTTACGAAAGCGCAGTTCGAAGCAACTCTTGCCGCAGCCCGGGCGCTGTGCAGCGCGTATAAAATAGAAGACATCATGGGCCATGACGATATAGCACCCGGACGCAAGTCAGATCCCGGTCCTGCCTGGGATATGGCGGCGTTCAAGGCAAATGTGAATATCGAGGCTGAGAAACAGACTATTGTGAGCAAATCTGCAATGCGTGGTTCGACAAGCTCACCATGAGGAAAGTAGCGTACTGCAGGATGAGTGACGAAGGACTAAACCATTTGCCCAGGCAAGAACTTTCCTCATGGTGAGCTTGTCGAACCACGCATTACGGTTTTTGCAGATAGGTCGGCTCAAATCCCTTTGACGAAGCTGTCCAGCACGCGTTTTTGCCCGGCCTTGTCGAAGTCGATCGTCAGCTTGTTGCCTTCGATAGAGGAAACATTGCCGTTGCCGAACTTGATGTGGAATACGCGGTCACCAACGTCAAAATTCGATGGTGTTTCGCTCACGGATTTGGCGACGAGCTCACCGTCAATCGTACGTCCTTTGACAGAGCCCCGTCCCGCACCATGGCCGGAATCGGTTTCGCCATAGCCAATGCGCTCGACCCGTGCACCGGAACGTGAGCCCCAATTGTTGCGCGTCGCATCGGAGCGGTTCTGCTGCGCCCTCTGCCAGCCCGGCGTTGAATAGGTGTTTTCAAATGGATCAGCACGATCAAAGCGCGACTGGCCATAACCGCTGCGCCCGCCATACCCGCCATAGCTGTCGCCGCTTGCAACCACTTCCACATGCGCTTCGGGCAATTCCTCAAGGAAGCGGGAGGGGATGGTGGACTGCCACAGGCCGTGAATACGGCGGTTGGAGACAAACCATATATGCAGGTTTTTCTTGGCGCGCGTCAGCCCGACATAGGCAAGGCGGCGCTCTTCTTCCAGACCGGAACGTCCGCCTTCATCAAGCGCACGTTGATGCGGAAACAAGCCTTCCTCCCAACCGGGAAGAATAACAGTTTCAAATTCCAGACCCTTGGCAGAATGCAGCGTCATGATGTTTACAGCATCGAGATTTTCATTCTGCTCGGCATCCATCACCAGCGCGACGTGTTCGAGGAATGAGCGCAGCGATTCATATTCTTCCATCGAGCGTATAAGCTCTTTGAGGTTTTCCAGCCGCCCCGGCGCTTCTGCCGAACGATCAGCCTGCCACATGGCCGTGTAGCCGGACTCATCGAGGATTTTTTCAGCAAGTTCCGTGTGCGGGGTCGAATCAATTTGCGATTGCCAACGGCGGAAGTTCTCCACCACTTCGCGCAAAGCGGAACGGGGTTTGGGCTTCAGCTCTTCGGTTTCGACGAGGTCCGCGGCCGCATCAAGCATACCGATGTCTTGGGCACGGGCATAATCGTGTACCTGCCTTATCGCAGCTTCGCCAAGACCGCGCTTCGGATTGTTGATGATACGCTCAAGCGCGAGATCGTCGGAACCCTGAGCAACGACGCGGAAATAGGCCAGCGCATCGCGGATTTCCATGCGTTCATAGAAGCGTGGACCGCCGACGACCCGATAATTCAGACCAAGAGTAACGAAGCGATCTTCGAACTCGCGCATCTGAAACGATGCCCGCACGAGGATAGCTATATCGTTAAGATTGTGCCCCTTGCGCTGAGCCTGCTCAATTTCTTCGCCAACGGCGCGCGCTTCCTCTTCGCTGTCCCACCCGGCATGCACATTGACCTTTGCATCTTCAGGATTTGGTGCATCGGTGAAAAGTGTTTTACCAAGCCGCCCCTCATTATGGGAAATGAGGTGAGAGGCAGTGCCGAGAATATGAGCCGTAGAGCGATAGTTGCGCTCCAGCCGAATGACGACGGCACCCGGGAAATCCTTTTCAAAGCGGAGGATGTTATCCACCTCCGCCCCACGCCAGCCGTAGATCGATTGGTCGTCATCGCCAACGCAGCAGACATTCTTCGAGCCCTGCGCAATCAAGCGCAGCCACATATATTGCGCGGTATTGGTGTCCTGATACTCGTCAACGAGGATGTAGCGGAACTTGGCGTGATATTCCTTGAGGATATCGGGATAGGCGCGGAACATGCGAATGGGATGGCAAAGCAGATCGCCGAAGTCGCAGGCGTTCAAGGTTTTCAGGCGGTTCTGGTAGGCGGTATAAAGTTCACGGCCCTTGCCGTTTGCAAAGGAGCGCGCATCGCCTTCCGGAATTTCCGAGGGGCCAAGCCCCTTGTTCTTCCACCCGTCAATCATCAGGGCAAACTGCTTGGCCGGCCAGCGTTTATCGTCCAGACCTTCAGCCTGAATGATCTGCTTGATCAACCGGATGACATCGTCAGTATCCAGAATGGTGAAATCAGAGCGCAGGCCAACCAGCTCGGCATGGCGGCGCAGAAGCTTCACTCCGATTGAGTGGAAGGTGCCAAGCCATGGCATGCCTTCAACGGCGCCGCCAACAAGAACGCCAATGCGCTCTTTCATTTCGCGTGCCGCCTTGTTGGTAAAGGTCACAGCGAGTATCTGGCTTGGCCAGGCTTTACCCAGAGACAGGATATGCGCAATGCGTGAGGTCAAAACACGGGTTTTGCCCGTTCCTGCACCGGCCAGAACGAGTACGGGCCCCTCGGTCGTCTCCACGGCCAGCCGCTGTTCGGGATTCAAACCATTCAGATATGACGGTGCACTACGCGCCTGCATGGCACGCGCGGCTATGCCCGAGGGCTGGCGAGGCACATCAGGTTCGTCAAAAAACGGAATATCGTCAGGCAATCCAGACATTTGAACCCAATGTAGTGATTCGGTACCGAAAAACCAGAAAAATGCGATACAAAAAGAGAACAATTGCAATTGGTGTGCGATTTTCAGTTGAAGCACTCGGTTGAAATATCAACTCAGTATATTGCGTCGCCCGATTTATGGGCTTACCCATTTTGATTAGTGACTCGTTGACTTCAAGGTTTTGACAACCGCTGGCGCATTCGCTGCCTCATGTCAGGATCATCAGTTTTGATTGGGCTTGGAAAGGAACTTTCCCCATGGCAATCACTCTCACGGCACTTGTTTTCCTTCTTATTGGCGCAGCGCTTGGTGTCGGCGGTGTATGGCTGGCGGTGCTTGGCGGCAGTTGGTATTACCTCATTGCTGCCGTCGCCTTTCTGGTTGTTGCGGTGCTCCTGTTCCGCAGGCGGTCGTCGGCTCTGCTGCTCTATGCGCTACTGGTGATAGGAACATTGGGTTGGGCCATCTGGGAAATTGGTTTTGACTGGTGGCAACTTGCCCCACGTGGTGGCGTCATCATGGTTCTCGGCCTTTGGCTGCTTACCCCATGGATAAGGCGGGGTTTGGCTTCCCCGGCAAACAGCGGCGGCTCTTCCGGCGGTCCGGCTTTGGCATTGTCTGTCACTGTTGTAGCGGCGCTGGTTGTCGCTGGTTATTCGATGAGTCAGGATCCAATTCAAATCAAGGGTGAATTGAGCAAGGAAATTGTCTCGGATGCCGTTGATCTTGGCGGCAATATGCCGGATGGCGACTGGCACCAGTATGGGCGCACGCCCTATGGACAGCGTTATTCTCCGCTCAAGCAGATCACCACGGAAAATGTCAGCAAGCTGCAAATTGCATGGACCTACCGGACTGGTGATGTCAAACTGCCGGAGGATGTTGGAGAGACCACCTATCAGGTCACTCCTTTGAAGGTTCGAGATACGCTGTTCATCTGCACACCGCACAATTGGGCTATTGCGCTTGATGCGGCGACAGGCAAGGAAAAATGGAAGTTTGATCCGAACTCGGGAATGAACCCGGACCGCCAGCACCAGACCTGCCGTGGTGTTTCCTATTATGCCGATCCTGCTGCAACCCCGGGACAGCCCTGTGCCGAACGGGTGTATCTGCCCACTTCCGATGCGCGATTGATTGCGCTGGATGCGGCCAATGGCCAAGTCTGCCCATCCTTTGCGGACAAAGGTACGCTCCATCTTGAAAAAGGCATGCCCTATAATCCGGCTGGCTATTACTACTCCACATCACCTCCAGTTGTTGCGGCTGGCAAGATTATTGTCGGTGGTGCGGTCAACGACAATTACTCGACGCAGGAACAATCCGGCGTTATCCGCGCATTTGATATCAACACCGGAGCACTTGTCTGGAACTGGGATTCAGGCAATCCCGACGTAACGACCCCCCTCCCGGACGGACAGACCTATACGCACAATTCCCCCAATAGCTGGTCTGTTTCCAGTGCGGATGAAAAGCTCGGTCTTCTCTATGTGCCGCTTGGCAACCAGACACCTGACCAGCTTGGGGCCGGGCGCTCGGCGAATGTCGAGAAGTTCTCTTCTTCCATCGTTGCGCTGGACTTGAATACAGGACAAATGCGCTGGGTTCGCCAGACTGTGCATCATGACCTTTGGGATATGGACGTTCCTTCGCAACCAACGCTGGTCGATATCAATACGGCAAGCGGAACTGTACCGGGTTTGGTGGGACCAACCAAACAGGGCGATCTTTACGTACTTGATCGTCGCACGGGCGAGCCCATCATTCCTGTAAAGGAAATACCTGCACCTACGGGTGCAATTGAAGGTGATTTCACATCGCCCACACAGCCCATATCCGATCTGACATTTTCTCCGCCCCCTCTGACCGGCAAGGATATGTGGGGTGTATCGATGTTTGACCAGCTGGTATGCCGGATCGAATTCCTCAAGCTGCGTTATGAAGGGCGCTACACGCCACCTTCTCTGCAAGGATCGTTGATCTATCCGGGCAATTTCGGCGTGTTCAATTGGGGCGGCGTTGCTGTTGATCCGGAGCGTCAGATCATGTTCGGGATGCCGACATATCTTGCCTTCACATCACGTCTTGTACCACGCGCTGACGTGCCTGCACCCGGTGTCGGCACCAAGGGAAGCGAGCAGGGACTCAACCGTAATGAAGGCGCGCCCTATGCGGTGGTAATGGGTCCGTTCGTCTCGCCGCTAGGGCTGCCTTGTCAGACCCCGCCATGGGGCTACGTGGCCGGGGCCGATCTGCGCACCGGCAAGATTGCATGGAAGCATCGCAACGGTACGGTTCGGGACTCTTCGCCGCTGCCGCTGCCGTTCAAGGTTGGCGTGCCTGGCATTGGCGGTCCGATCATCACTGCTGGTGGTGTCGCCTTCCTCGGCGCTGCAGTCGATGATTATCTGCGGGCATATAATGTGACCAATGGCGAGCAGCTTTGGGAGGCGCGCCTGCCTGCGGGCGGGCAATCAACGCCCATGACCTTCTCGCTGGATGATGGCAAGCAATATGTCGTCATCGTTGCGGGCGGACATGGCTCGGTTGGCACCAAGCCCGGCGATTACGTTATCGCTTATACGCTACCGAAATAAGATTGACGTCAGGGTAAAGCAATAATATTTTTGCGAGTGGCTGATACAGCCAGCCGCTCGCGGCCTTCGGGTCATGGTGAATGTATCAAATGGAACTATGGCGATTCATCCTTTGAATGGTGAACGGGTCGGCAATGCGGGCACTGATTTTCCTGTTTCACCGTAAACGAAGGATCGATCATGCGTACATTCACCGACGCCAAGGCGATGGCAAAGTCCCTGCGCCAGGCCCTGCAGCAAAAGAATATTGAACTGTCCCATAGTGAAAGTCTTGAACTTGTTGCTGCCGGTTTTGGCTTCGACGACTGGAACGTGCTTGCTGCCAAAATTGCTGATGAGCCAGCACCAAAGCAGGAGATCTCTTTTGGACCTGCCAATCCCATCCTGCGCATCTTTGATGTTGCCAAAGCCCGGGAGTTCTATCTCGATTTTCTCGGCTTCACGCTCGATTGGGAGCATCGGTTTGGCGATAATTTCCCGCTTTATTGTCAGGTATCGCGTTCCGGTCTGACGCTGCATCTCAGTGAGCATTCAGGTGATGCCAGCCCCGGCGCGCGGGTTTTTGTCCGCATGACCGGCATTGAGGCACTTCATGAGGAACTGCATTCCAAGAACTACCGCTTCATGAAACCGGGTCTTGAAGAAGCCCCGTGGGGACGAGAGGTCAGTGTCACTGACCCTTTCAGCAACAGGATTACTTTTTGCGAATCCTGATTAGCGCTGCGCGCATGGTTCGCCCTTCGGCTGAGCTGAGGGGAGCTAACATACCAACACGCTTGCAGTATTATCAATGCGTGGTTCGACGGGGCTCACCATGAGGAAGGCTGGTGATTGCAGTTAATTTAAGAGCAGAGCGAGTTGTCTACCCGGAAATGCTGCGATAGTGAGAACGTGTGAAGTAATAACTCCCTGCGATCACCAACCTTCCTCATGGTGAGCCCCGTCGAACCACGCACAATGGCAATGCCATTTGCCTTGCCGTGAGACCGTTGTGATTGCAAAGACCCACGATCTACAGCGAAACTATCTTTGCCGATCGTCTTGTCTCTCATGGCGAAGCACGCACAAACAAAAGTGCAGGTCTCTTGCAAAACTCAGCGCTCTGGCAATTTCAGCGGACTGTTGGTCTTGATCGTGCGGATGGCAAAATTGGAACGAATATCCGATATGCCGGGCAGGACCAGCAGTTTCTCTGTCAAGAAACGTTCATAGGCGGAGAGATCCTCCACAACCACTTCTGCCAGAAAATCCGCTGTGCCTGAAATCAGGAAAGCACCGGTAACTTCCGGCATGGCGATCAGGGCCGCCTGTTGAACCTCAGAGTTTTCCCGGCTGTGATGGCCTACCTTGATTTCAACGAAAACTGTCAGCCCCAAGCCTACTTCCTTGCGGTCAATATCGGCTCGATAGCCACGGATCACGCCCGACTTTTCCAGATTCCTGATACGCCTCAGACAGGGCGAGGGCGACAGGTTCACCTTCTCTGCGATCTCCACGTTCGTCGCACGTGCATCCCCTTGAAGTGCCTCAAGAATGCCAATATCGAATTTATCTAAGTTTGGCATAATCTGCCTCGATGAGTTGGTTAAGATGCTAAAAATTGCTGAAATGATAGTTTGAGTGGCATCAACTTGCAAGGACATGCCAGTGCCATTCGCCATATATTGCTTCCACGGAAACACATTCAGTTAAATCTGAAAGGATAATTCGATGGTTGCGATCTCACCGGAAATCAACAAGTCAAGCTCATTGGCACCCGGCTATACCGGTGCGCTGGTAACCGTTTTCATCTGGGCCACGTGGATCATAGCGACACGCCACTCCAGCGGCACACACCTTGGCACAATTGATCTTGGGCTCATTCGCTATGGCGTTCCTGCATTGGTGCTTGCTCCTGTTTGGTTGAAGACAAGGCTGCTGCCACGCAACGTGCCCTTCCTGTTGCTGGCGATCATGGTTTGCGGCGCTGGCGTTCTGTTTTTCCAGATTACGACTTTTGCCATTCACTCGACACCGGCGGCGGCTGTTGGTGTTTTGCTGGGTGGTTCGATGCCTCTTGCGGCGGCGCTTATCGGGGTTGTCCTGTTCGGCGAACGTCCTGACCTGACCCGCTGGCTCGGCCTTGCCGCCATTGTTGCCGGTCTGGCTATTTTGCTAACAATCGCCCTCGGCAGCCATCAAATTTCATGGGTCAGCTTTGTATTCCTGCCGCTGGGCGCATTGCTCTGGGCTGGTTACACCCATGCATTCAAGCGTTCGGGCCTCACCGCATTGCAGGGCGGCGCGTTGATTGCGGTCTGGTCTTTCATCATCCACCTTGTACTCGCTGCATTCTTTGGCACCACGATCATCGAGGTTCCGCTTCCTGAACTTGGCCTGCAATTCCTGTCTCAAGGTGTGCTTTCCGGCCTTGCCGCAATGCTTGCCTATGGAATAGCCGTACGTTCGCTTGGTGGCAGTCAGGCAGCCGCGTTCAGTGCGCTCACACCTGTCCTGGCAGCTATTGGCGGCTCTATCTTCCTTGACGAGCCGATCGGGGTCTGGGAAATTGCGGCAGCAATTATCACGGGATTGGGCGTTGCTCTTTCAACCGGCATCCTGTCTCATCGGATCAGGGGCTGATTGAAAGACGCTCATCCTCGAAAAGGGTTGTTAAAATGAGCGAGCCAACAAAGCATCCGAATATTACCCAGGCAATGGTCGATGCGTTTGATGAGTACACTCATCTGACGCTCGACCGCCGGTCTTTCATGGATAAGCTTACCAAACTTGCAGGTTCCGGGGCCGCTGCTGCAGTCATCGCGCCAATGCTGGCGGCAAACTCGGCTCAGGCAGCAATAATTGCGCCGGACGATAAAAGACTGTTGACCAAAGATCTCGTGTTTTCCGGGCCTTCCGGCGACATTAAAGGCTATCTGGCCGCCCCTGCGGAGACCGCGGGCAAGCTTCCCGCTGTCATCGTTATCCATGAAAACCGAGGGCTGAACGACCATATCCGCGATGTTACACGCCGGTTGGCGCTTGAGGGTTTTGTGGCTCTGGCACCGGATTTGCTTTCCTCGGCGGGCGGTACTCCGCAGGATGAAGAAAAGGCGAGGGGCATGATCAGCGCTCTCGATCCCAAGACAGCGATAGCGGAGGGCATTGCCTCGATAGACTATGTTGCCAAGGTCAAATCATCCAATGGTAAGGTCGGCGCTGTCGGTTTTTGCTGGGGTGGGGGCATGGTCAATGATCTGGCGGTCAATGCCCCGCAGCTTTCTGCAGGTGTCGCTTATTATGGTCGCCAGCCCAAATCCGAAGATGTCCCCAAGATCAAGGCACCGCTTCTATTGCAATATGCGGGGCTCGATACACGCATCAATGCCGGAATTGAAGAATACAAGAAGGCGCTGGAAGCCAATGGTAAGACCTTCGAAATCCAGATTTATGATGGCGCTAACCACGCCTTCAACAATGATACTTCAACGGCGCGCTACGACAAGAAAACAGCTGATCTGGCTTGGAGCCGCACAATCGAGTTTTTCAAGAAGAATTTGAGCTAAGCCTGAGTGCAAAGAATAAACGAAACCAATCGCTTGCAGGATCGTTTTGTGCTTAATACTTTTGCGTGAAATGAACGGGAATTGGTTTATGCGGTTTGTCACCCGGGTCTTTGGCCTTGTGTTTTTATTGCTCGTCTTCAGCCAGTCTGTGCTTGCTCAGGAAGTTGTTTTTCCGAGCGGTTCAGGCATTGGTCTTGTCCCGCCAGCCGGGCTGGTGCCATCGTCCAGCTTTAGCGGCTTCGAAGATTCCGCTAAAGGTACGTCGATTGTCGTGACGGAACTCCCGGTTGATGCTTATGCCGCGATTGCCGCCAACTTCAACAAACAAGGCTTGCTGGCAACGGGTATTGAAACCATTTCAGGACCAGATGAATGGCCTGTTCAAGGTGCCGTTGTATCGAAACTGATACGAGCCAGCCAGATTGCGGCCGGAGTGAAATATCGCAAATGGATCGTGCTGGTCGGAGCCGAGACCACAACGGCAATGGTTACGGTGCAAATTCCGGACGGCGTCACAGGCGGCCTGTCTGATGCCGATGTGGAGGCCGCGCTAAAGACTTTGGTAGTGCGCGCTCCTGCAAGCCTGCCGGATCAGATCGCATCGCTGCCTTTCAAGGTGGCCGATACGGCGAATTTTCGCCCTGTGCGTGTCATCGCGGGAGCGACGCTGCTTTTGACTGAGGGGCCGAATGATGTGGCTGCCAATTCAATGCAGCCAATGGTGGTTATCGCTTCAAACCTCAATACAGCGCCAGAGCCCGCTACACGACTTGAATTTTCAAAGAAGGCGTTTGCGTCACTGACGGGGATCAAGGATGTCCACTCGGACAATGAAACAAGCAGTGAATCCGATGGCGCGGAGTGGATCGAGATTGACGGAGCCGCCACGGATACCGCGAGCGGAGATGCCCTCTACGTAGCGCAGATAGCCCGTTTTGAGACAACCCGCTATGTCCGCGCCATTCTTATTGTCAAGGCTACGGAAAAGGACAAATATGCTGATCGTTTCCGAAAGCTAGCCAAGTCCATGACGATCAATTAAAATCGGCTATGGATAAAAGTTACCGACTCACCAAGGAAGAAATACGACCGTTGATACGCAATTATGGTGGTTGCATTGCCACTGACACGATCACGATCGATGGTTATCCCGTGCGTTTCATGTATCGCGAAGACCCGGACAACGATCTTGATAGCGGATGGCGCTTTCTTTCCGGCTTTGAAAGTGACGATTACATGGAAGATCCGGAAAACAGCGGCATCTTTGATGTGAATACCATCGCCAATTATGATCCAAGCATCATTCCTCTTCTGGATTCGCCCGTCGGCAGCGTGTTTGAGAAGACAGGTGAGCAAGAGCGCTTTGTTGCGGTGACAGACTGGTCACCGGGCGAAGACGATGAGGATGACGAGGACGAAGACGACTAGCGCGTTGCTGCGCACGTAACGCAGAGTTACAACTGGACAAGTGCCGTGTATTCCCTGAAAATGCTGTTCTGAAAGAGAATCCAACAAAAGGCTGGAAACTGGAATGGCATTGGCAGACGCAGGCGCATTGCTGCGAAACGAAAACGGCATAGCGACGGTTGTATCCATCCTTAAAAAGCGCTTCGGCGATAATGCTCAAAGCGGAAAATCCATCCGCGAGCAGCATGCGCACACAACCAGCTATGTGCCCAATCAGGCTCCTGATCTGGTAGTTTATGCGGAATCCGTTGAGGATGTGCAGGAAGTTGTCCGCCTTTGCAGTGAATGGCAGGTACCGGTTATCGCTTTTGGAACCGGAACGTCGCTCGAAGGCCATGTAAACGCGCCTGCAGGCGGAATTTCGATCGATCTTTCGCGCATGAACCGTATCCTCAAGGTCTATAATGAAGATTTGAATGTTGTTATTGAGCCTGGCGTTACGCGCAAAGAGCTGAACGAATATCTGCGCGACACCGGTCTGTTTTTCCCGATTGATCCGGGTGCCAATGCCAGCCTCGGCGGTATGGCCGCAACTCGCGCTTCGGGAACAAATGCCGTTCGCTATGGCACGATGCGGGAAAATGTTCTGGCTCTGAAAGCAGTCATGCCGGATGGCAGACTCATCACGACGTCAAAGCGGGTCAAGAAAACCTCGGCAGGATATGACCTGACCCGGCTATTGATCGGCTCCGAAGGGACACTCGGAATTATTGTCGAACTGACGCTCAAGCTGTACGGCATTCCGCAGGCGATCTCCGGCGGAATCTGTGCTTTTCCCGATCTGGAAAGTGCCTGCAATACAGTCATTGAAACCATTCAAATGGGCATTCCGGTTGCACGCATCGAACTCGTCAACGAGCTCGAAATGAAGGCAATGATCACCTATTCGAAACTGGATTATGACCCCGCGCCCTATCTGTTTCTGGAGTTTCATGGCAGCGAAACAGGTGTCGCTGAACAGGCCGAGCTTTTTGGAGAAATTGCTGCAGCCAACGGCGGCGGTGAATTCAAATGGACCGCCAATGCTGAAGAGCGGGAAAAACTCTGGTCGGCCCGCCACAACTCCTATTTCGCCTGCATGACGCTTGCGCCGGGCAAACAGTCACTTTCCACCGACGTCTGCGTACCGATTTCGCGGCTGGCAGAATGTATTGTTGAAACCGAAAAGGATATCGAGCAGAGCGGTCTGATCGCACCAATCGTCGGCCATGCCGGTGATGGCAACTTCCATGTGCTGGTGCTTTTTGATGAGAAGAGCCCGACGGAGATCGAAAATGTGGAGGCATTTGTCGAGCGCCTGAACCTCAGAGCCATCGCTATGGACGGAACCTGCACGGGCGAGCATGGGATAGGGCAGGGTAAGATCAAATTTCTCCGTGCTGAACTTGGCGGCGCCGTCGATGTCATGGAAACCATCAAGCGCGCTATTGATCCGGGGAATATAATGAATCCCGGCAAGATCTTACGCCTTTAGGCTCGTATTTTGATTCCGGGTGTTAAAGCATGGTGCAAGCATTGCAAATCGCGCATAAACCCAGTCATGTCTCGGTAACGCCATAAGGATGTTTCGATGGTGATCCGCGCAGATTTATTGGAGTAAGACACTGGCACGCCTGTTTGTTTTCATCGGCGGATTACTGGTACTGCTGCTAACCGCAGCATTAATTGTGCCATATTTCGTCGACTGGGCCGGTTATCGCTCTTCGTTTGAACGCGAGGCATCAGCTCTACTGGGCCGTCCCGTGACTGTTGCAGGAACCGCAAGTGCTCGGCTACTGCCGTTTCCCTCCGTGACTTTTTCTGATGTTCGGGTTGGCGATCCGGGTGTCGAGCCGGTCATGACTATCGAGAATTTTTCGATGGATGCGGAGTTGGCACCGTTTTTGCGGGGCGAAATTCTCATATTCGACATGCGACTTGAGAAGCCGACTGCAACTGTCCGGATCAATGAAGGTGGTATTGTCGATTGGGCCATTCGCCCGCGCACACCGTTCCAGAGAACGCAGGTCAAGCTGGAAAATTTGCGGATCAACAACGGCTCGGTGGTTATCCGGGATGCTTCGACGGGCACGACCCGCTCAATCTCCGAGTTGAACGCGACAATGTCCGCCGAAGACCTTTCCGGGCCATGGAAGTTTGATGGAAGTCTGTTCTTCAATGGCGAGAAAATGTCGGTATCTTCTTCGACTGGTGCGCTGAAGGCTGATGGATCATTGCAGATGCATGCGCGTGTCATTCCCGACAGTATACCGGCAACGATGGAAACTGACGGCCAGATTACCTTGGATCAGGGAGCCTTGAAGTATGCAGGGCGGATCGACATTCGCTCCCGCGACGAACTCGTTGTAAAGCCTGGTGAAAAAACGGATAGGGCAGCAAAACCACTGCTTTCAAGCGTTCGTCTTTCCGGACAATTTGAAGCTGACCATGCGCGGATAACCATACCGGAATTCCGTATGGAGCAGGGGCCGGTTGCCGACCCCTATGTGGTCAACGGAACCGCACATTTCGATTATGGCAATGATCCGCGATTTGAAGTGAAGGCTGATGGCCAGCAGGTAACCTTCGGCAGCCAAGAGCAACAGCAGGCCAATGTGAAAGCAAGTCCGGAAACCACGGCGCAGCGTCTGGGCATATTCCGCCGGCTGATGGATCAGCTTCCTGTGCCGTCTGTACCTGGAAAGATAGACCTGAAACTGCCGGCAATCGTTGCGGGCGATACGACGATCCGCTCGGTGACAATTGATGCCGCGCCGGTGGATGGCAATTGGGCGATCAATCAGCTCAAGGCGGAGCTTCCCGGACGCACCCAATTTGAGGCGAAAGGTGTTCTGCAGGTTGGTAACAATTTTGGCTTTGATGGCAAATTGCTGCTCGCCTCACGCCAACCCTCGGGTCTTGCCGCTTGGCTGACGGATTCCGTCGACGATGCGATCCGCCGTATTCGCGGTGCCGGTTTTTCCGGTGACGTAAGTCTGCATGATGAATTGCAGAAGGTTGATAACTTTGAGTTGGCGCTTGGTGGTGCTTCGCTCAAGGGATCATTGGTTCGCAGTGCCAAAGGAGATTCGCTGCCCCTCACTCAATTGAAGCTGGAAGGCGGTGCATTGGATGCAGATGCGCTACAGGCTTTTTCTGCACTGTTCAGCAGCAATGCGTCCGATACCGGTGCGGCAATCTTGAGTGGACAAGACCTTGACGTGGATCTGAAGGCCGGACCTGTTACCCACGATGGATTTGTGGCGGAAACTGTCGACACGGCATTCCGCCTGCGTGACGGGATCTTTGATATTGACCGGATGACCATCGGCAATCTTGCTGGTACGACGATAACCGCTACAGGGAAATTGGAGCCGTTCAAGGCCGAGCCTTCCGGTTCCATCGATGCGACCTTGCTGTCGGATGATATGGCACCCTTTATTGACATTCTGGCGCAACGCTTTCCTGATTTCCCGTTTCTGGTCGCCATGAAGGAGCGGGCGTCGCGCTTTCCGGGCCTGTTTGAGGAAACGCAGTTGAGCGTTCTCGCCAACACGTTGCAGGGAAAGGCGGGAGCAAACGAGTTTTCCCTGAGTGCGGCTGGGAAGACGGGTGGAATGAACATCACCCTTTCCGGCACTAACAAGATGAATGAGGAGCATCTGCGCACTCTCGAACTGACCATGAATGCCCGCACTGATCATGCGGAAGGATTGATGGCGTTTATTGGATTGCCTGCCTTACCGCTTGGCCTTGCCGGAGAGCTTGAGGCTGACATTGCTCTGAAAGGTAATCAGAATGCCGGTTTTCAGACCCAATTGGCCTTGAAGGCTCCCGATGGCCGTGCATTGCTGGATGGCAGTTTCCGCTATGCCGGCGATGGCCTGAGCGGCGAGGGGCGTGCATCCATCAAAAGTACGGACATAGATGCTTATCTTGCGACAGCGGGCTATTCGGTGCCGGGTTTTGGGAATGGCACGCCAGTCGATGCGGCCAGCAGCTTTTCCCTGAACAATGGCAAACTGATGCTTCCTGATTTGAGCGGGCAGGTGAGTGATACGAAGATTGGCGGGCGGCTTGGCTTTATGCTCGAAAACGGTGTGCCGAATGCCCAAGGTGATCTTACGCTTGGCCGCCTGAATCTTGATGCAGTCACACAGTTTGTCCTCGGCTCTGGATCGACTGATGGCGATGGAAAATCGGAATGGCCAAAGCAGCCGTTTCTCATGAATCCGCTTTTCCCGATGGGTTTTGACTTGAAATTGCGTGCCGAAGATGCCGACGCCGGTCTCATGGGGGATGTACGCAATTTTCAAACGACTGCATCATTGAAGGATGGTTCACTGCGTCTTGACGATACAAAGGGAGATGTGTTCGGCGGTAAACTTGAAGGAATGTTCGAGCTGCGCAACACAAGCGGTACAGGCTTGGCGACCGGCCAGTTTACTCTTGATCAGGTGGCAATTGATGAGCTTTACCGGCCGGAATCGAGCATCCCACCTGTGAAGGGCAAAGCCCGGATTTCAGCATCGATAAATGCAACCGGAACCTCCATGGCGGAACTTGTCGGGTCGATCGCTGGTTCGGGCGTGATGTCAGTGAACGATCTTGCAGTCAACTCTCTCAATCCCGGAGCACTCATACCGGTTTTGGCCAATGTCGATGCTGTTGAGGGACCTATTACGACTGCCGCCATTGATACGGCCATCAATAAGTATCTCAATGCGGGCGTGTTGAATACGGCAGCATCGGATATTCCCTACACGATTGCCGGTGGGGTGGCGCGCACATCAACCTTCCAGTTGACCAATGAGGATGCACGCCTTTCCGCTGATTTGCGCATCAGTTTCCCCGAAATGACGATAGCTTCCCAAGGCAAATTTATATTTGAACCGGGCAAGGCGGTCGTTGTTGGTGCTGATCCGATGGTCGAGCTTACAATCGATGGTCCGTGGGCCGCACCCGTTGCAACATTCAATCGCCAGCCGCTTGAACAGTTTCTGACACAGCGCGCATTGGAACGCGAACAGCAGCGCGTTGAAACATTGCAGGCATCGCTGGTGGAAAAGCAGCGCCTGCGCCGCGAAACACTGCTCTTTCAGGGTTTGGCCGATGAGCGTGTAAGGGTGGCGCGCCTGAAGCTTGAACAGGAAGCGCGTGAAGCTGCGGAAAGAAAAGCGGCGGAAGAAGCGGCACGAAAGGAAGCCGAAGAAGCTGCACGCAAAGCCATTGAGACTCCCCCAGCCGAGAATGTTCCGCCCACGCAGCCGCAGGGCGCAATCAACAGGCAGTCTGTCGACGAGTTCCTGAAAACCATCGAACCAACTGTTCCTCAGTGATCTTATTAGCTGTTATAACCTATGCCGCGCGTGGTTCCCCCTCCTGAGCTTGTCGAAGGGCGAACCACGCACAGCGTTCTTGCGATAGACCACTAGCCCCTGTAGGCCGCTTCCAGTTTGGCAATGTCAAGCTTGCGCATTTCCATGACTGCATCCATGACACGCTCGACCCTATCCTGATCTTTGTCCTGCAGCATTGCCGGAATGATGGAGGGGACAATCTGCCATGACAGGCCAAACTTGTCCTTTACCCATCCGCATGGACCCTGCTCACCGCCGTCGGCGATCAGTTTTTCAGTGAAGTCGTCGATTTCTTCTTGGGAGCTGCAATCGATTGTAAGAGAGATTGCTTCGTTGAACTTGAATTCATTTCCTCCGTTCAGCGCGATGTATTCCTGACCTGCGATCTGAAATCTTGCCGTAAGAACAGATAGTTCAGGAGCTTTTGCACCTCTTTTCCAATAGGTCTTTTCAAGAATTTTCCCATCCTTGAAAACGGAAAAATAAAAATCAATTGCTTCTTCGGCATTGCCGCTGAACCACAAGCATGGGGTAATTTTCTGATTGGCAGGCATTTCATTCCCTTTCATCGCGATTGAACCAACTGAAAGACGAACGGCGCCCGGTCACTCCGACATAAAGCAAAAAATTATTTTGGCTCGCGTTTTCCGGCTTTTTGAACCCATGACAGGACATAAAGCCTCAAAGCGGATGAAAGGCTTGAATCGCGGTCACGCTCTTTGTCGATTTCGGCGACAAGTGCTGCCAATGTCATCTGGCGGCTCTCTGCGATGGAGGTAATTATTTCGTAGAAGGGTTCTTCCAATGAAAAGCTGGTACGGTGACCGTGGATTGTCACCGAACGCTTCTGGACGAGACTCATTTTTTGTCTGGCTCGCTGGGTCCCGGTTTTTCCAGGCGATTATTATCGAGAAACCGTTCTGTTTTCTCTGACGCAGCGGTTTCGAATTTTTTCTCGGCTTTGGTTCGTCCGAATAGCACGCGGTTTTGGGCCGCCACTTTTTCGTCAGCAGCCTTGGCTTTGCGTTTCCTGACCTGGCGGAGGTTAACGATCTCAGCCACAGCGCCAGCTATTTCTTCTTGCGGAAGGAATCGAGCGAGACGACCGAGGCCGAGCCCTTTTCAGCGGCAGCGTCACCATCGGCAGCATCCGATTTTTCTGCAGGTGATTTTGCCGGCTTTTTGGCAGTCTTTGCCGGAGGCTTTGGCTTGGCACTCGTGGATGCCAGTTTAGGTCCATCTGCAACCTCTGCGGGTGCAATGCTGGTGATACCCTGATCATTGTCGCCAACGGTCTCTTCAACCTCAACGTCAAATTCCAGTTCGAAATTTACGGATGGGTCGTAAAAACCACGAATCGCCGAGAAGGGTACAACCAATCGCTCCGGCACATCGCCAAACGACAATCCCACTTCCAGTTGTGTATCCGTGACCTGCATGTCCCAAAACTGATGCTGAAGCACGATGGTCATCTGCTCAGGATATTTTTCATGCAGCCGTGTGGAAATGCGCACACCCGGTGCACCTGTCAAAAACGTGACAAAAAAATGATGGTTGCCGGGCAGGCCTGCCTTGGCAACTTCGCTGAGCACTTTGCGGATAACTCCGCGAAGCGCTTCCTGGGCAAGTATATCGTATCGGATCATATCTTGTGGCATGCACTCTTATCCCATGGATTCACCCCTGCCTGTCAAGCGGAGATGGAAATCGTATCCGGCCATTATGGCGCATCGCTAACGCAATTACGACCGATTGTCAGCTACGGGATCAAATTTATCCGGCGTGGGCAAAATCGATAGCCGCAAAATGCAATGTCAGTGCTGTTTGCGGCAAATTTTTATCGGTTTTAAGAAAAGAAATTCAGCTCACTGCCACCAGAATAGGGGCGGGCGGAGCGCTGTTTTCCCGTTCGCGGGGACCATATGCGCGCAGGAAAGTATCGACGGCATTGTCTGCCGCGCTCTTGAGCTCATCCTCAGTTGGTTTTCCGCCAAACAAATAGATCATCTGGAGGTCGGCATTTACCAATGCCAGAAACTGGCGGGCGGCGAGATCGAAATCATCGATTCGCAATGCACCTCTGTGCGATAGTTTTGCAAAAAGCGCACCAAGCGTCGTGCTGATCTTGCATGGCCCCTGCTGGCGCCAGCCTTCAAACAAATGCGGATATCGTTCGCCTTCGGTCTGCACCAGCCTGCGCAAAAACTTCCCGTCCTGATTGCAAATGCAATTCGTCGTCAGCCGTATGGCAAATTCCGAAAGATCCCGTTGCAGATTATCCGGCTTGTCGGGGAATGTTGAAAGCGTAGAGAAAAGCGCGGCGTTGGCCCGCTCCATGACATCTTCGATTACTGCCACAAACAGAGTTTCTTTTTCGCGGTAGTGATTGTATATAGTTTGTCGCGAGACGCATGCCTCAATCGCAATCTCATCAATGCTGGCTCCAGAAAAGCCCTCCCGGCAAAAGACATTTGCTGCGGCATCCAGAATGGAAACACGTTTGGAACATTGACCGCGTTGCGTTGGACCGGTGTCTTTGCGTGCAGTGGATGGTCGGCTTGAAGCCATCGTGCGATTTTTCATAAACCCAAGATAATGCGTCTTGACGTTTTAGACAATAGTGTCTAATTTTACAACAGTGTCCAAATTTATTGACACGCAATTTGCATGAACGCCGCGCTCCTCCCAAGCAGACGTCTTCATGTTTCAGGCACCTTCAGAAAGCTTTGTCCGGGCTTTCGACTGTGGGTTGCGTCGAGATCAATGGGGTGACTGTTGTGTGAAGCAACGTCGCTCCATCAAGGCCGTTCAATTTGCAAATGCAACGCGCATGTCTGCCGCGATTGCTTGAAAGAGCATCATCATGAAGTCCTCCTTCTTACGTTATGCCATTATTCTCGGGTTGCTGTCGGCTATCGGTCCCTTCGCTATCGACATGTATCTGCCTGCGCTACCATTCATTGGTGCCGATCTGGCAGCCGGTGAAAATGCCGTGCAAATGAGCCTTCTGGCCTTCTTCCTCTCCTTTGCACTGTTCCAGATCGTTTACGGTCCCCTGTCGGATATGTGGGGGCGCAAGCTGCCGCTTTATCTTGGCATCGGCTTGTTTACGGTGGCAAGCATCGGCTGTGCGGTGGCAACGAATGTTGAAACGCTTATTGCGTTCCGCTTCCTGCAGGGCATTGGCGGCGCAGCCGGCATGGTCATTCCACGCGCTGTTGTTCGTGATATGCATACCGGTGTTCAGGCAGCGCGCCTTATGTCGCTGCTGATGCTGGTATTCAGTATCTCGCCGATCCTTGCCCCTTTGACAGGCAGTGCGGTTATCCATTTCTTCGGATGGCGCGGCGTGTTCTGGGCCGTAATGATTGCTGCACTTATCGGCCTGGTTCTCTTGTCAACACAGCTGGAAGAAACCCGTCCCAAGGAAGCCCGCGCGGAAAGCGGACTGCGCAGCGCACTCAAGGCCTATGGCACGTTGCTGCGTGACCGCAACTTCCTGACGCTGACTTTCATCGGTGGGTTTGGCCTTGCAAGTTTCCTTGTTTACCTTGCCAATTCGCCATTCGTGCTTATCGACCATTATGGTCTGACGCCGACGCAGTACAGCATAGCCTTCTCAATCAACGCAGTTTCATTCTTCACCGTGTCACAGTTGACCGGTTGGCTCGGTAGCCGCTTTGGTCTGCTGCATGTCATGCGCATGGCAGTAACCGGCTTTGGTTTGTCTCTCGCGGCAATGGTCGTGCTTATGAGTGCGGGCTTTGATCAGTTCCCGGTTTTGGCGGTATTTCTCTTTATCGGCTATGGCTTTCTTGGTCTTGTGTTGCCGACAACAGGTGTCTTGGCGCTCGAAGAGCATGGGGAGATTGCAGGTTCTGCCTCTGCGTTGATGGGTACGCTGCAGTTTGTCATTTCGATTATCGCAATGGGCCTTGCATCTCTGTTCTTCACGGGTGGCCCCGTGCCGATGGCTGCGGGTATTGGCGCCTGTGCGGTGGTCGCACTTGCAATCACGCATCTTACGATTGGCCGTCGCCGCCCTGTTGAGGTGGGAGCCGCTGCCGAATAAAACTCTGATCCTCCATCAGAAGTTGAAGAAAAGGCCCGGGAGTTAATTCCGGGCCTTTTTCTATTCCAGATGTTCAAGGATGAAATCGGCCCGTTTTTCCGGTGTCAGGCGCGGTACTTCAATGAGATCATATCCATAATCGCCATATGCCTTTACCATCGCATGGTATGTTTTGGCCGCTTCATCCAATGTCTGTTTCCGTTCGGTATCCTGTTCGAAGATTTCTTCCCAAGGTGGCAGGATGAAGACCAGCGGGTTGTAGCGGTAATGCTCTGCAGCGACGCTCATGTGGCTCGGAACGGAAATATTTGATAGGCGCAGATATCCTGTAATATCGGGGACGCCACGGTCGAAGAAGACTATGCCCTCATTTTCGCGTGCCATTTCGTAAGAGCGCAATTCCCACGAAAGCATCAGCTCGGCAAAAAGAGCGGGATCATTCCAGGGTAGGGCGGGTCCTTCAATGCTTATGTGCTGTTGAATGATTGCACGTCCGGCTTCAACGGATGAGGCATGCCCCCGCTTTCTGAGTTCATTAATCAGTGTGGTTTTTCCTGATCCCGGTCCTCCGGTCAGAACAACAAATCTTTCATTTAATATGCGCATGGATAGCTCCTGCCGACGCTTGAGCAAAACTTGCTCTAGAGCCAGCGTCATGGGTTTACGGATAGGAGACGAAGTATGTCGCCTTTTGGGGAGAATTTCATGGGAGGGGTTTCGGGGCTAACGAGCGCCGCATGTCCATTTTAATCAGTAAGCTGTCGGGATTTCAATCGCGCCCGGCTCTTTCCCTTGTTCAGCATAAGATAGCTGCGTGGACTTGGGGTTGGCAGCAGTTGAACCACTGCAAATGGGCTGTGCCATTATCTCTGCCAGCACAGAACGCTCATTATTGGCGGCGCGGTCGAGATAGTGCTTTACGTGCTCTGCTGCAAAAGCGCTGCCCGCCACAACAGCGATGGCCGCTACAGCAAAGGCGACCATCCGCAACCGCTGGGCTAGGATTGTGTTCAACCCCGCCCGGGCGGCGGTTGCGACCGCAATGCACAATGCGATGAGCGCGCAGCACATGGGCTTAACTCAGTTCTTGACCGAACAACCGCATTCGGCGTCGTTTGTATCTTTCAGGCGTGCCCAATCACCAAGGCCGCTCTTTTCGTTCCTACCTTTCGGCATGACATCAAAGAAAGCGTAGACTCCCATGAATTGTTCATCGCCGCGGCCAAATGCAGAGTAGGTATGATAAATCTGGCCGTCTTCATCCTTGTAGAACACGCTTGCGCCGGAAAGGTCATCAATGCCGGGATCCCCATGCTCGTAATTATAGAAGGCAGTGCCGTCTTTCTGCTCTTCCGGTGTAAAGGATACGTCGAAATCATAATTGAAATCATTGTTAAACGACGACACCCAAGGAAAACGCCATCCCATAGCCTTTCGTGTTGCTTCAATTTCAGCAATCGGAGCGCGCGCAATTGCTACATAGGAGACGCCATTGTTTCCGAGATGCCGCAAAATACCATCAACGTGGTCAGCGAGCAGACTGCAGCCGATGCAGGCTTTGTCCTGACCCGGCGCCAACATGAAGTGTTTGACGAAAAGCTGGCTACGACCATCGAAAAGATCGGCAAGTGTCACTTTTCCGGAAGTGCTATCGAAAACATATTCCTTCTCGATCTTTACCCAAGGCAGTGCGCGCTTCTCGGCGTTCATCTTATCCTGAGCCTTGAGAAAGGCTTTCTCCCGTTCGAGCAGCGCGGTACGTGCTTCGAGCCATTGTTCGCGTGATACAATCTGGTGTTGCATAATCATCTCCTGTTGCTGTCTGCTTCATCGAGAATGCTTTGCTTGTTTCAGGCGAGAAGTTCTTCCAGCCTGTCGAATGCGCTGTTCCAACCCATGCGATGACCATCACAATCGTCAACTGTTTCAAATTCGGATTGTTGGAATTGCATTCTGGTCTTGCCGTCCAGATCGTCAAAATTGATGGTAACAAGGGTCTCCCGACCGGCTTTTCCATCTTCCTGATCCCAGGCAAATGTGAAGACGAGCCGTTCGTTCGGCACAACTTCATAATAGATGCCGCCATGCCACAATTCTTCGCCGCTGGCTTCAGAGTCGAGGCATGCGCGCCATTTGCCACCGGGACGTACATCGGCTTCTGCAAAACTTGCAGGATAGTCGCGTGGTCCCATCCATTGCAGCATCCGCTTTGGATCGGTGAACGCTTTATAGACTAAAGGGCGCGGAGCATTGAACACGCGATTTATTGTCAGCACGCGTCCTGCAGCGGTATTTGCAATCTCGGCATTATTGTTCTGAGCCATCGTTCTGTTCCTCCACTTGCAACTCTTGCAGGTATTCTTCCAATCGATCGAAACTGCTTTCCCAAAAGCGCTTGTACTGCTCGATCCAGTTTTCAACTTCCTTGAGCGGAGCAGCATTCAGGCTGCACGGACGCCACTGGGCTTCCCGTCCGCGAATGACGAGACCGGCACGCTCCAGAACCTTCAGGTGTTTTGAAACGGCGGGGCCCGACATTTTGAAGGGTTCTGCCAGTTCCGTGACCGAGATTGTCCCCAATGACAGCCGCGCAAGAATTGCACGGCGGGTAGGGTCGGCCAGTGCAGAAAATATGTTGTCGAGGCGATCAGTTTGCATTGCTGTAGAACCATTCGGTTATTTAACTTAATGGTTATATACGCCTGAATGGACAGGTCGTCAAGCGTGTTGATTTGAAGGACGTGAAGGGCAAAGCATCGCTGATGCGCATGCTGCTGATAGCGCAAAGCGCGCCTCACAAGAGGAGCGAGAGATCGTATTATGATTGTGCTTGGGAAAGTGGAGGTTTCTGTTGCCAGGTACCTCCGAACCCCGCCTAGAAGTGCGAACCCCTAGGACTTGATTTGAAGCTATCGCACTGCATTAAGCAGCGAGACGTGCTTCCGCATAGTTGTCGTTTGCAACTACAGATTTAGCCCGATAACGGTGGTACAATGCCGGGCAAAAGTTCGATCTTTACACCCTTGTCGATCCTATTTCGCCCCCGCCACAAGGCAGCGCTTGGTTTGCTGCATTGTGGTGGAGGCGCCGGGTACCGCCCCCGGGTCCAATGGGCTTATTTCATCGTCCGTTTATCACCATAGCCGTCTTGCGACGGCAGGGGGAACATAAGCATTTGATGTTTCGAAATCAACAGCCGCCTTGGCTTTAAATGCGCTCATTGCAGTTTATACATGAGCGCTACGGGTTTGATCTGAATGACAATTTCCGGATTGCAATGTTTTGCAATCCATTGAGCCTCTATCTCAGCAGTGCGGTTATTCCAGGATCTTCAGTGCTTTGTATTGGGGTTAATCCCGCCGCATTGGTCTGATTTTTATCGGCTCCGTGTTCAAGCAGTGTTTTCACAACCGCCAAATCCTTATTGTAGGTAACTGCAAGATGCAGGGGCGATTCACCAGTTGCAGCGTTCCGCTCATTCACTTTGGCACCATTGGCAAGGAGCAGTTCAACTATCTCACTTGTGCTGGATGTCGCCGCAAGATGTATGGGTAAGTAGCCATCTGCGTCCGCGCTGTTGATATCGGCACCGCAAGCAAGCATAGCCTTTACCTTGTTAACGTCATGTTGCGTAACGGTATTGGCAAAGATTGTGGATTTAAAACCTTCCGCATAATTGTCGTTTGGGCTCAGTCGTATACACGGGTCGGAACTAAGTTGGTTAAACTGATATTTTGCACCTGAGTGCC
This sequence comes from Phyllobacterium sp. YR531, assembly GCF_000282595.1. GTDB lineage: Bacteria > Pseudomonadota > Alphaproteobacteria > Rhizobiales > Rhizobiaceae > Phyllobacterium. Next base: position 234,083 of record NZ_AKIZ01000016.1, on the reverse strand, counting down.
CTTGCTTGGCTGCCATATCGTACCATTTTGCCGCTTCCGCATTATCTTTCTCGGTGATTTCTCCATCCCGATAAATATCGCCTAAAACAAGCTGGGCTTCGAGATCGCCATTTTCGGCGGCTCTGCGATACCAGTAGATCGCTTTTGCATTGTCCTGCGCCACCCCTTCGCCATTGCTGTACAGGACACCAATATTGAGTTGCGAATAAGCGTCATCCTTTTCCGCCAGCGGCTTCCAGTATTTCAAGGCAGTTTGATAATCTCCCGTACTATATGCGTCATAGCCGGGGTCAGCAAAAGCGCTGACCGAAAAACCAAACATCACCAAAGAAATTGATAAAATAGCTTTTCTTCTCACTGTTCCACCGTTGCCAAATATTCTCAGATTTAGAGTACTCTTGTGACAGCAGCGTATGAAAGGTTGAAACTTTTTGATGGGAGGTGGTTTTTCAGCCCCTGATATCAACGAGATTATCCCATAAACACTTGTCTGCTCCTTGTGCCTACTGGACCGACTTCATACCTATTGGGGGAATATCCTCGCAGTTGGATGGATGCCATGATTACAAATACACTTTCACAATCCGTTGTAGCACTTCGCTCCGTAATCCCGGATGACGCCTTTACCGCGCCGGCACTTGGGACAATCAGAGAGGGTAGCGGGGTTGTTATCCGCGAGGATGGCCTGCTGCTGACCATAGGTTATTTGATCACAGAGGCCGAAGAGATTTGGCTGACCCGCCATGACGGGCATGTGGTGCCCGGACATGCACTCGCTTACGATCAGGAAACCGGGTTTGGGCTTGTCATGCCGATGGCTCCGCTTGAACTTCCTCCAGTGAAATTCGGTGATGCGGACGCAGCGTCAGTTGGTAGTCCTGTAACCTTGATTGACGGGCTTGGAAAATCTGTGCGGTCAAACATTGTCGCAAAACAGGAGTTTGCCGGTTATTGGGAGTATCTGCTGGATGAAGCGATCTTCATTGCGCCCGCCCATCCTTCCTGGGGCGGTGCCGCTCTGTTTGATGCAGAAGGAAAACTCCTTGGAATAGGCTCTTTGCATCTGCAAATGATGATGAACGGCGATCGGGCCAACATAAACATGGTTGTTCCAATCAATATATTGCTGCCCATCCTCGATGATTTGCTCACCCGGGGAAAAGTCAACAAGCAACCGCGACCGTGGCTCGGAGCTTTCTCAGCAGAAAGCGACGGCAAGGTCATGGTCATGAGCGTAACGGATATCGGCCCTGCCGCTCAGGCCGGTTTGCGCGAAGGGGATATCATTTCCGAAATTCAGGGCGGTGAGATCGATGGCTTGGCGGATTTTTATCGGAAGGTCTGGAAGAGTGGGCCGGCTGGATCAGAAATACCCGTGCGGGTTCTACGGAATGGACGTGAAGCATGGTTGCGCATAAAAACGGCTGATCGTAACAGCTTTCTCAGAAAGCCTCATTTGCAGTAGGTTTGATGAAACCAGATTTTCTATTTGATGGCCACGACAATGCTGACAAGGTGGTGTTGCTGGCACACGGCGCCGGTGCTCCGATGGATTCAGCGTCAATGACTGCGCTTGCACATTCGCTGGCGTCATCGGGCTTTCGGGTCGCACGTTTTGAATTCAGTTACATGGCAGGCAGGCGAACGTCAGCCGGGCGTAAGCCACCGCCCCGTGCCGAAAGTCTCGTTACCGAATATCTCGCTGCGATTGAAGCACTTGCTGCACGAGGACCATTGTTTATAGGCGGTAAGTCGATGGGTGGCCGCGTCGCCAGCATGGTTGCAGATGATCTTCATGCATCCGGTAAAATCGCCGGGCTTTTGTGTCTGGGATATCCGTTTCATCCGATCGGTAAACCGGCACAACTGCGAACTGCGCATCTTGCAGAGATGAAGACGCCGACATTGATAGTGCAGGGCACCCGCGATCAGTTTGGTAATCAGGACGAGGTTGCGGGATACAGGCTATCTGACAAGGTCGAAATTCTCTGGCTTGAGGATGGCGATCATGATTTCAGACCGCGTAAAAGTGTGTCCGGTTTCCTTGTAGCTGATCATCTGAAAACCTTGGCCGCCCGCGCCGCAACATGGGCGGTTGGCGTCAGATAATCTGTTTCGAGTTCTGGCGATACAGTGGTGGCGGTGGGAACATTGTTGTCCTATAAGCAGCCGTAAAATCACAGGAAAAGCGGCGAGACCATGCACACATTGAAAATATCGACGCTCACAATTTGCGGTATTGATGAGCTTCCAGATCAAAGCGCCCGCGGCGTCAGCCATGTACTTTCCATTCTGGACCCTGACTGGCCGGAACTGGAAGCCTTTCAGGCCTATGGCGTGCATGATCGCACCATCCTGCAATTCCACGACATTATTGATGCAGCGCCCGAACGTATCCTGCCTCAGCCCGAACATGTAACGCAAATACTGGATTTCGGATCACGTCTTGTTCAATCGGCCAAGGACCGGGTCGAGGGACACCTGCTTGTGCATTGCCACATGGGCGTTTCGCGCTCGACAGCCGCAATGCTTATGCTGATGGCGCAGGCCAGCCCGGAAGAAACGGAAGAGCGTCTGTTTGAGAGGCTGCGGACGATTCGCCCGCAGGCATGGCCGAACTCGCTTATGGTCGGTTATGCGGATGAACAGCTAGGCCGCGGCGGCAGGCTTGTTGCCGAGTTGCATCGCCATTATGCACTTCAGCTCAAGCGCGATACAATGTTTGAAGAGCTGATGACACGCATCGGTCGCACGCGCGAATTGGAAATGGGCAGATCAGCTGCCTGACCACGCCCGCTCCTGATGGCGGCCGGAAAGCCCGGATTATTCGGGCACAAGGCCGTCAAAGACTTCCAGCATTGCATCGGCGATGGCCTTGCCAAGTGCTGCGCCTGATTCTTTCAGGCCAGCCTCATCCATATCACGCGCCGCCAGCGCCAGCGCTGATCCTTCCAACCGAACGATCTCCTGCGCACGTTCGATCGCCCATAGGGCAAAATCACTTCGTGTTGTAATCTCCACAGTGTCCATGTTTCATGTTCCTAGATTGTAACTACGCCTCGTGTTCGTCGGCATTACATGACTGGCGAACATAAAACAAAGATTGGATTGACTCGCGGGTGATGCTGGGGAATGTTTCATTGCTCTAGCGTGGACATTGGACAAGCATATTTCATGCATTGTGCTGTGTCTTCATTGTCGGGAGGTTGCAATGCCAAGCATTGAACCTAACAATCAGGGGGATTTTACATGAGTGATTATCTAACCGATGTCCGTCACTATGATGCTGCGGCGGACGAAGCTGTCGTTGCAAAAATCGTGAAACATCTTGGAATTGCCTTGCGCAACCGGGATTCATCGCTGGTATCCTGCTCTGACCCTGAAGAATTGGCGCGCGTTCGCACCAATTGGGTGGAAAAGAAGCTTGGCCTGACAGATGCAAACAAAGCCGATGCTGCCATACAATCGGTCTGTGCAACGATGAAGGATGACCGCACAAAGAGCCGCGTCACATTCTATTATCTGACCGCAAAGGCACTTGGGGCGCTCGGCAGCCTCTGATCCCGCCATTTTTGAAACAGGAAGCCCTGCCTGGAGCGGGGCTTTTTATTTTCAGCGCTGTGGATCACGCACAAGTTTTACTGCTTCGTCACCAGAATCTGCTAAAGAAGTGCAATGCGCACCTATCTCGATCTTCTACAGCACGTACTCGACAACGGCACCGACCGCGGCGACCGCACTGGAACGGGTACACGTTCGGTTTTCGGCTATCAGATGCGGTTTGATCTGTCGGCTGGTTTTCCTCTCCTCACAACGAAAAAGCTGCATCTCAAATCAATCATTCATGAGCTGCTTTGGTTCCTGAATGGAGACACAAATGTCGCTTATCTGCAGGACAAGGGCGTAACGATCTGGGATGAATGGGCTGATGAGAATGGTGATCTCGGCCCGGTCTATGGCTATCAATGGCGTTCCTGGCCGACACCGGATGGCGGACATATCGACCAGATTGCCGGATTGTTGAATGCAATACGCACCAATCCAAATTCGAGACGTTTGATTGTTTCGGCATGGAATCCTGCGCTGGTTGATGAAATGGCACTGCCGCCATGTCATTGCCTGTTTCAGTTTTATGTCTCTGACGGCAAGCTGTCCTGCCAACTTTACCAGCGCTCCGCCGATATTTTCCTCGGCGTGCCTTTCAACATCGCTTCCTATGCGTTGCTGACGATGATGATCGCGCAGGTGACCGGCCTGCAACCCGGTGATTTTGTTCACACACTTGGCGATGCGCATCTTTACGCCAACCATTTTGAACAGGCGCGATTGCAGCTTACGCGCAAGCCCGGGCCGCTGCCGGTCATGCAGATCAATCCCGAGGTGACTGACCTTTTTGCTTTCGAGTATGACGATTTCCGTCTTGTTGATTATGTCGCCGAACCGGGTATCAAGGCGCCTATCGCAGTCTAGGCCATCGTGGAGAAGTAAGATGCTTGCCCGGTTCTGTCTCGCTGCTCTCTCGGCATTGCTGCTGTCATCGCCGGTTCTGGCAAATGATACAACGGCAGCGGTTGAAACAGGCGGGCTGGTTTACACCCGCAATTCGGTCATCTCCATGGAACAGGAAGACCTGTTCATTTCGGAAAATGAAATTCGCGTCGACTATGTTTTCAGGAACACCTCAAATGCGGATGTCGAGAATATAATTGCATTCCCGATGCCAGAGCTTCAGCCGGTCTATATGTCCGACATTGCTATTCCGGACATGGGGTCAGACAATTTTCTGGATTTCACAGTCACAATCGATGGCAAGCCAATCAAGCCGGAACTGCAACAGCGCGGCTATGTTGCAGGGCTCGATATAACCGATGTTCTTGTTGCCAATAATATCCCGATTTCCCCGCAAAATCCGTCAGTTAGGCAGGCTGTTGAAAATCTTGATTCAAGTTTGAAACAGGAGTGGGAAAATCGCGGCATTCTTCAGGATAATGATGAATATGCTCTGGCGCCCGCTTGGGTTCTGAAATCAACCTATTGGTGGGTCGGACATTTTCCTGCGGGCAAGGATGTCCGTGTTTCTCACCGCTACAAACCCAGTGTAGGTGGCACTGTAAGTCTGAATTTTGATCCTGATGATAATAGAACCCACGGGCCGAATTTTGAACACGCGCAGAAATATTGCCGTGACAAGAACTTCAATCAGAGCGTTGCGAAAATCGCCAAGAAGGCCGGACCTGAGCGAACCGCGCTTTACGAGAACTGGATATCTTACATTCTCACAACGGGCGGCAACTGGGCGGGACCAATAAAGAAATTCAAGCTCACTATCGATAAGGGCGATACGGACAATCTGATCAGCTTTTGCGGCGATAACGTGAAAAAGATCGGACCGACAACCTTTGAGATGACAGCGCAGGATTTCTGGCCGGAACGCGATCTGGAAATACTCCTGTTGAAGAGGAACAAGTTTGAATGATCAGCTTTGTGGTTGCCATTGCACAGAATGGTGTAATTGGCCGGGACAATGACCTGCCGTGGCGCCTGTCGTCGGACCTTAAACGGTTCAAGGCCATTACTATGGGAAAGCCCATCATTATGGGCCGCAAGACCTGGGATTCTCTTGGCAGGCCATTGCCGGGGCGTACCAATATCGTCGTCACCCGCGATGCTGCGTTTAACGTTGATGGCGTGATTTCGGCTCGTTCTGTTGATGAAGCATTGTTGATAGCCGGCAGTCATGCTGGCGCAGATCACGTCAATGAAATTTGCATTATCGGTGGCGGTGAGATTTTCCGGCAGAGCATTGGCCGTGCGGACAGGCTCTATGTCACATGGGTACTTTCAAACATTGAAGGCGATGTGCATTTCCCCGATATCGATCCGGCAGTCTGGTCGGAATTATCCAGCGAAGATTTCCCTGCTGGAGAAAAAGACAATTATCCGACACGTTATGTCGTCTACGAACGGCGTGCTTGATCCGGCTCTCACCGCCCATATTATGAAAATATTGTGATAACTGACGATAATTGTTCGGTTTTTCACCAAAAGGCCGAGAAAAACATCAGTGTGCGTTGAAAGCGCACCCCGCCATCCCTATAAACGGGATATTGGACTTGCGAGGGGTAGCCACAGGGTGGTGATTTTCGTTCAAATTAAGAGGTAGGAATGCCCTGGAGTAATCAGAACGGTGGCGGCGGCCCTTGGGGTGGCGGCGGTGATAATAATGGCGGCGGTGGTGGCCCATGGGGTCAAAAACCGCAAGGTGGCGGCGGCGGAGGCAAGACGCCCCCCGATCTGGAAGATATTTTCCGTCGCGGTCAGGATCGCCTGCGGCAAGCAATTCCCGGCGGTAGTGGCGGCAGCCCTGCAATATGGGGTCTGATCGGCCTTGCTGTCGTAGCCTTTTGGGTTTTCCAGTCCGTTTATACTGTGCAGCCCGATGAGCGTGCTGTTGAGTTGCGCTTTGGTCAGCCGAAGCCGGATATTTCCGAACCCGGTTTGCATTTCCACTTCTGGCCGATTGAATCCTATGAAAAGGTCGAGATCGTTGAAAAGCAGAAGAACATTGGCGGACAGGGTACACGTGGTGCCAAGGAAGGCCTGATGCTTTCCGGCGACCAGAACATCGTCGATGTTCAGTTCTCCGTGCTTTATCGCGTTTCCGACCCCGTTTCCTATCTTTTCAATGTCGAAAATCCAGAGAATCTGGTGCAGCAGGTTTCCGAAAGCGCCATGCGTGAAATCGTCGGTCGCAGTCCTGCCCAGGATATTTTCCGTGATAATCGAGCCGGCATCGCAAATGATGTTCGTAACATTATCCAGAAGACACTGGACGATTACGGCGCAGGCGTAGCCATTAATGCGCTGTCAATTGAAGATGCGGCACCGCCGCGTGAAGTTGCCGATGCTTTTGACGAAGTTCAACGTGCCGAGCAGGACGAAGACCGCTTTGTCGAGGAATCGAACCAGTATTCCAACCAGAAGCTTGGTCAGGCTCGTGGTGAGGGCGCTCAGATCCGTGAAGATGCCGCCGCCTATAAAAACCGTATCGTTCAGGAAGCAGCCGGTGAAGCCCAGCGCTTTACCTCTGTCTATGATGAATATGTGAAGGCGCCGGAAGTTACCCGTAAACGTCTTTTCCTTGAAACCATGGAGCGTGTGCTGAAAGACTCTAACAAGGTGATTGTTGATCAGAACGGGCAGGGCGTTATTCCCTATCTGCCGTTGCCGGAACTGAACAAGCAGGCGAAGCCAGCCACCGGAGGAGCACAATAATGAACCAGAATCGTCTCCCAATTTATGTCGGTGTGGTCCTTTTTGCTGCCCTTCTGATCTACGCGTCGGTGTTCGTCGTGCGTGCTGGCCAGCAGGCAATCGTGCTGCGATTTGGTGAAATCGTTGATGTCGAATCTGAACCGGGCATCTATTTTAAAATGCCTTTTGGCTTTCTTGAAGCTGACAATGTTCAGATGATCGAAAATCGTGCTCTCAGCTTCGAACTCGATAACATCCGTGTTCAGGTTTCGGGCGGCAAGTTCTACGAAGTGGACGCGTTTCTCGTTTACCGCATTACTGATCCCCGCAAGTTCCGTCAGACCGTTTCGGGTGACGTAACCTTGGCGGAGGCTCGTCTGCGTACACGTCTTGATGCTGCCCTGCGTGGTGTTTACGGTCTTCGTGGTTTCGAAGCTGCTCTGTCTGATGAGCGTGCGGGTATGATGCGTGAGGTGCGTGAACAGCTGCGTCCGGACTCAGAGTCACTAGGATTACAAATCACGGACGTGCGTATTCGCCGTACCGACCTCACACAGGAAGTTTCGCAGCAGACCTTTGCGCGTATGAGTGCAGAGCGTCTTGCTGAAGCGGAGCGCCTGCGTGCGCGTGGCCGTGAAGCTGCACAGCGTATCAAGGCTATTGCCGATCGTCAGGTTGTCGAAATCGTTGCAGAAGCCCGCAAGGAATCGGAAATAGCTCGCGGTCAGGGCGAAGGCGAACGCAGCCGTATTTTCGCGGATGTCTTCTCGAAAGATCCGGACTTCTTTGCCTTCTACAGGTCAATGTCTGCCTATGGCACTGCCTTGGAAAACACAGGAACGACGATGGTGCTATCGCCTAACTCCGAGTTCTTCCGCTATTTCCAGGATGCCGGTGGCGCATTGGCCCCGGTCAGCGGCCCAACACCGCCAGCGCCTGCCGCAACAACACCCGCCCCACAATAGGGGCGGGATTTTTCCATGATTGATTTTCTAGATGCTGTAGGGTTGTTCCTCGTTTTCGAGGGGCTACTCTACGGCTGCTTCCCGATTGTAGCCAAAAAGGTTGCCCGCGATGTCAGCGAGCAGCCTGATGGTTTTTTGCGCGTTGCAGGTGTTGCGTCTGTTGCGATTGGCGTCGCTGTTATCTGGCTTGTCCGGGGATAAAAGCCTCTGTGAATGCGCGCATAATCAGCAAAAATTGAGTTGAACTCTGGCAAAATAAACGCTGAAATGCCAGAGCAAGTTTTATCTATATACCGCCGCCAACCACTTTGTCAGGCAGCTTCGTCCGACGGATAAACGTCGATCTTGCTATCTTTCGCGAGGATCGTCTTGTCATCCGAGAAACAGAATTGGATGTATATAGACAAAATTTGCTCTACTCGGCCATACTTTCGACCATAGTGGTGGTTCTGCTGGCTCGAAATATTCCGACCTACCGAAAAAGGCCTGTTGTCATGGTTTCCAGCACTGCTCGCACCGCACTTCGTTCTGCCACAGCCGCTATTGCACTGACCGCCTTGGCAGCTACCGGATTTTCACCGGCGCTTGTTACCTCGGCCATTGCCCAGACGCAGGCACCCGCAGTTCCCAACAGTGCGCAGCCAAGGGCGCAAGGACCAGCATCAGTCGCTGACCTGGCTGAAGGCTTGCTGGGCGCTGTCGTCAATATTTCCACCTCGCAGACTGTCAAAGGACAGGATGGTGATTCCGGTCCGATACCCATGCCCAAAGTTCCTGATGGCTCGCCCTTCCAGGAATTTTTCAATGATTATTTCGGCAAGCAGAAGCCGGGTGAAAACAACCCATCAAGGCAAGTGCAGTCACTTGGTTCCGGTTTTGTCGTTGATGCCGTCGAAGGCATTATTGTAACCAATAATCATGTCATCGCAGATGCTGACGAAATTGAAGTCAACTTCAGCGACGGCTCGAAGCTGAAAGCTGAATTGGTCGGCAAGGACACCAAGACTGATCTTGCCGTTCTCAAGGTGGACCCGAAAAAGCATAAGCTTGTTGCTGTCAAATTCGGTGATTCCTCAAAGACGCGCATTGGCGATTGGGTCATGGCAATCGGTAATCCATTCGGTTTCGGTGGGACCGTGACAGTAGGTATTGTCTCGGCGCGTAATCGCGACATCAATTCCGGCCCATATGACAACTTCATCCAGACCGATGCTGCGATCAATCGTGGCAATTCCGGCGGCCCGCTTTTCGATATGTACGGTCAGGTTATTGGCATCAATACCGCCATCATTTCGCCGACCGGCGGCTCGATCGGTATCGGCTTTGCTATCCCGGCCGAACTTGCATCGGGGGTGATTGCGCAGCTTCGCGAATTTGGTGAGACCCGTCGCGGTTGGTTGGGTGTTCGCATCCAGCCCGTGACGGACGATATTGCCGAGAGCCTCGGCATGACAACCAGCAAGGGTGCGCTGGTTGCAGGTATCATTGATGGTGGCCCTGTAGCGAACGGGTCCATTCTGGCCGGTGATGTGATTATTCGTTTCGATGGCAAAGAGGTCGCTACCGTCAAGGATCTGCCGCGCGTTGTCGCCGAAAGTCCGGTTGGCAAGGAAGTTGATGTTGTTGTTGTGCGCAAGGGCAAAGAGCAGACCGTGAAAGTCACGCTCGGTCGTCTTGAAGACAGCGAGCAGGCGGCCAGCAAAAAACCAGCTGACGCCGACCAGGATGAAGATGGCGCAATTCAGGGCGTTGATGTGCTGGGCATGACCTTGGGCACATTGGATGAAGATACCCGCAAATCATTTGGTATCTCCAAAGAGGTTGAAGGTGTTCTTGTGACCGAAGTTCAGGATGACTCAGTTGCAGGTAACAAGCGAATACAAGCAGGAGATGTAATCGTCGACATCGCGCAGGAAACTGTTTCCACGCCGGAAGACGTTGCGGCGCGCATCGAAAAATTGCGGGATGAAGGTCGCAAGAATGCGCTTCTCATGCTGGCGTCGAAAACTGGTGAGTTACGATTTGTAACTCTGCAAATGGATTAAAACCCAAAAAACGGTTTGGCGGTGAAAATTAAAGCGCTTCCGGATTGAATTCCGGAAGTTTGCCGCGGCATTCTAGAGAAATTAGCAATTCTGCTAGCAAAACTTTCGATTTTGCTAGCAGAATTGCAACCTAGGCGTGAAAAATGGTTGTATCGACGCGAGTTTCGTTCAGATAACGAAATCTGTCTTCCTGTAGCCCTGTATATAGAGCAGGGCAGTCAGATCGCCGTGATCGATACGTACATTGGCCTGTTCTGCTACCACAGGTTTTGCGTGGAGTGCGACCCCTGTGCCCGCCAGTTGCAGCATGCCGAGATCGTTTGCGCCATCTCCAACCGCCATTGCCTCATTGGGAGTAAGGCCGAAACGTTCGCAAATACTGCTCAAGGCAGCCACTTTCGCAGCGCGGCCAAGAATGGGTTCCTTAACCTCGCCGGTTAGCGTTTCTCCGTTATCTATCAATATGTTGGCACTGTTTTCATTGAACCCGATCATCTCCGCAATACGCTGCGTAAACACGGTAAAACCACCGGACACCAGTGCTGTATAAGCTCCATGTTTTTTCATTGTCCGAACCAGCTCTGGGCCACCTGGCATCAAGGTAATGCGGCTGGCGATGACTTTATCAATGACCGAATAGGGCAGGCCTTTGAGCAGGGCGACACGTTCCCGAAGCGCTGGTTCGAAGTCAATTTCGCCATTCATCGCCCTTGCAGTGATAGCGGCGACTTTATCGCGTAGCCCTGCTTCTTCGGCGAGTTCGTCGATGCATTCCTGTTGGATCATGGTGGAATCCATGTCGGCAATCAGCACCTTTTTTCGCCTGCTGTCTTGATTTTGGATAACAATATCAATAGGTTCGCCATCAATTGCGTGTGCGATGAGGTGCCTTGCCGCGTTAAGATCGTCGGTATCTTTCAACGTTATATCGCAGGCAACTCCATCAGCCAGCCAATAAAGACCTGTTGCATTGACTGCTGCCGAGGCTTTAATCCCAAGCGATGGTGTCAGATTTGGCGCGGCAGGGTTTGCAATAAGTGTAGCCATCAGAGGCATGGGGGCGATTTCCATTTGGGAAGTGATTTGACGAGACAGATAATCCTGATAGCCGGACCGACGGCCAGCGGCAAGTCGGCTCTGGCGCTTCGGTTAGCCGAAGAAACCGGCGGAGTTATCATCAATACGGATTCTATGCAGGTTTATAGCGTGCTGGAACACCTAACTGCACGACCGGGCCAAGTTGAATTGAAACAGGTGCCGCACTATCTTTATGGGCACGTAGCGCCATCCATAGCCTATTCTACCGGGCGTTGGTTTGATGACGTTGAACAGGTGCTGGAAAGCCCGGAACTCTTTGAAAAGACATTAATTTTTGCCGGCGGTACGGGGCTCTATTTTCGCGCTCTCCTTGGCGGTCTTTCCACCATGCCGGCAATTCCCGACGATATTCGTTCTTTTTGGCGAATGCAGGATGCCGAGCTGGGAGCGGAAAAACTTCACGAATTACTTGTGAAGAAAGACCCTCTCGCCGCGGCATCGTTGCGCCCCACTGATAGCCAGCGGATTGTACGTGCGCTCGAGGTTTTTGACGTTTCGGGCCGCTCTATCGTCGAGTGGCAAAAGGAGAAGGGGCGTGCTCTTGTTGATTCCTCTGGCGCGAAAAAGATTGTCATTGAACCGGATCGGCAGTGGCTTGGCAAACGGATCGCAACGCGGTTTGAAACGATGATGGACGAAGGTGCGCTCGACGAGGTCAATGCATTGTTATCACTTGGTCTTTCGCATGAACTGCCTGCCATGCGCGCGATCGGTGTCAAGGAAATTGCAGAAGTATTGGCTGGGCGGTTGAAAGCGGAACAGGCCGCTGAGCTTGCGACAATTGCAACGCGGCAATATGCCAAGCGGCAGATGACATGGTTCCGCAATCAGCTTGGCGATGATTGGGAAAGATTACCATGTCCTTGATTATTCAGGTTTTATCGTTGCGGAATGTCCGGATCAGATCATTAGCCCTGAAGCCTTCGACAGTGGTCTGAGTTGGCTCCGGTCGCTGCGGTTTCGGTTCTGTACTGCGCCACTGAATCCTGTCCGGAGGTGTCTGAAGCTTCGGTGGCGAAGGTGGGGTGTTAGGGGTTTCGAATGCCATGCCTGGGTCATCCTTGGTCATGCCTTCAGCTGCATTCAGCTGGCGCATCCGCATGAGTATGACGTCTAAACTCAAATGTTGATCCCCGAGTTTTGCCAATTCCTGGTTCTTTGTCATATGGGCTGCGGGAAGATCTTCCGGGGGTATCGTTTCAAATACCATACGCATTGGCGTAGGAACTGCTTCACCAAAGGCAATCGCTTCACGGTTTGCAATTGATGAAAGAAAGCCGACAGTGCTCTGTGAAGCGCCTGTAATTGCACCACGAATAATTTCCTGATCCCGTTCATTTCCCAAGCGCATGGCAAAGACGGTACTGCATTGTGACAGGATAGTGGAATCGAGTTCACCCGGACGCTGGGTAATAACGCCCAGATAAACCCCGTATTTGCGGCCTTCCTTAGCAATTCGGGCGATAGCTTGCCGTGTCGGCCAGAAACCAGCGTTGGGGTTTGCCGGAATATAACGATGCGCTTCCTCACAGACGACCAATGTCTGTAGGCGTCCATCGCTTGATACCGCGAGATCGAACGCCATGCGGCAAAGGACAGATGCTACGGAATTGACAACTTCGGAAGGCAAGCCAGCCAGTTGGAAAACACAAATTGGCTTGTCATTGGCTGGTACGCGAAAAATATGGCCGATTATCTGCCGCATTGTATCCATAGTGGTCGGTGCGGTGAACATGAAACGATAACGCGGATCGGCAACCAGCGCCTGCAGTCGCTGTTTCAAAGCCTTCATGACTGGCCTGTCAGCTTTGCCTTCCAGTTGACCGATACGATCATCAATCAGTTTAATCAGGTCAGCTATACGATACGGTGCCGGTGTGTCAGCCGTCATTGATGAGTAATCGCGGTCTTTTCTCAGCAGTGAAGGTGATATGGACTGTTCTGAGTTGGCAAATTGATCTTTGGCGATGGGGATCAGATCACGCAGTGCGTCTACTTCTCCGGCTATAACCGGTCTTCCCCGAAATACAGCTTCCGCAAACTCTTCCAGCCGGAATAACCAGTAGGGAAGATCGAACGTATTGTAATCAATCGAGATTGCGTGTTTGGGGAATGCGCTGGCAAATTCGTTGTGCGGGTCAAGTATCAGGACACGCAGGTCTGGGCGTTGGCTGATGATTTTGCGTAAGAGCAGCGAAACTGCACTGGATTTGCCAACACCGGTGCTGCCAAGAACCGCGAAATGACGAGTGATCAAACTTTCTATGGAGATCAGAGCAGGAATTGATGAGTTCTGCGACAAATGTCCTATTGATACTGCGTTCTTGAGGCTAGCCGTGTAAATCGTCGCCAGATCGGTCGCGCGAATGCGGTGCGCGATCGCTCCCATATGAGGGTACGTAGCCACACCCGAGGCGAATGTCAGTTGATTGTTGGTTCCAACATTGACCTGCCCAACAAGCTCAACATGCACGTGCACATCCTGATCCGCACCAGAGACCCATCGGGTTTCCGGCAAATCGACCTTGAAGATCAACCCGACTATGCGCGCATTGTCGACCTGAATTGAGATGAGCTGCCCTACGGTCCAATAATCGTCGGAAGCGTTTATTGATGGGCCGGTCTGCGCGTAAATTATCGCTGTTTCGCCATTGCACTCAATGACGTGACCATCAGTTCTGTTGCGAACAAATGGTCTCGGTTCTGCTGCAGGCATGGCTTCAGCGCTCATCGGCTGTTCATTCCCAAGATTATTGCCCGTCGGATGACGAGGCGCCAATTCGCCATCATGCATAAAAGGAATTGAAAATACCTTAGCGTCCGCGATATAAATTGACTTGATCGCAATCACATACATTGATTTGCATTTTGCCCGTTGACGGATTGAAATCGCTAAATTATCGTCCGCGACCATGAAAACAGTTCTTATTGTCGTGGGACCGCGTATGGGCAGGGTGTTGTAAGCACCCGGCGAAAGCTCCCATGCGCGAAACACAGGCTCCCTCGGGGGCCTTTTTTATTTTCTACATCTCAGTTAAACGAAAGCATCTTCTGGAAGGCTACAGGCCGCAGAATAGACGGGAAGAGACCGATGACCGCAGATAAACAGGACAGCAAAACTTCGCAACGACGTGAAATGACCGGCGCTGAAATGGTTGTACAGGCCCTTATTGACCAGGGCGTGACGGACATTTTCGGCTACCCTGGCGGTGCTGTCCTTCCAATTTATGACGAGCTTTTCCAACAGGACAAGATCAACCACATTCTGGTTCGTCATGAGCAAGGTGCTGGTCACGCGGCTGAAGGCTATGCCCGCTCCACGGGCAAGGTCGGCGTTATGCTGGTAACTTCTGGTCCTGGTGCGACCAATGCAGTTACGCCCTTGCAGGACGCACTGATGGATTCAATTCCGCTGGTTTGCATCAGCGGACAGGTGCCCACCAGCTTGATTGGTTCCGATGCATTTCAGGAATGTGATACGGTTGGTATTACGCGCCCTTGCACCAAGCATAATTGGCTGGTGAAGGACGTAAACGATCTCTCGCGTATTTTGCACGAAGCATTTCACATCGCCCGCACTGGCCGTCCGGGTCCGGTGCTGGTTGACGTACCAAAGGATGTTCAATTTGCAACCGGCATTTATACACCGCCGGAAACAAGTCCCCGCACCAGCTATCGTCCTACGGTTCAGGCAGACCTCGAAGCCGTCAAGCGCGCTGTAGCTCTGATGATGACCGCAAAGCGCCCTGTCATTTATTCGGGTGGCGGCGTTATCAACTCGGGCGACGAGGCGAGCAAATTGTTGCGTGAGTTGGTGCAGTTGACCAATTTCCCTATCACATCAACATTGATGGGCCTCGGTGCTTACCCAGCTTCAGGCAAGAATTGGCTGGGAATGCTTGGCATGCACGGCACATATGAAGCCAATATGACCATGCATGATTGCGACGTCATGGTGAATATCGGTGCGCGTTTTGACGATCGTATCACTGGTCGTTTGAGCGGCTTTTCGCCGAATTCCAAGAAGATTCATATCGATATTGATCCGTCCTCAATCAACAAGGCCGTTCGAGTCGACATTCCAGTCATTGGGGATGTTGCTTCAGTGCTCGAAGATATGATCCGGCTGCTGCGTGCTTCTTCTACCAAGCCCGATGAGCGAGCTATCGATGCGTGGTGGTCACAAATCAACAGGTGGCGTGAACGAAAATCCTTGTCCTACACGCGTAACAAGGACGTCATCATGCCGCAATATGCGCTTGAGCGTCTCTATGCTTTGACCAAAGATCACGACACGTACATCACGACTGAAGTTGGCCAACATCAAATGTGGGCGGCGCAGTTCTATGGCTTTGAGAAGCCAAACCGCTGGATGACATCTGGCGGACTGGGTACTATGGGATACGGATTGCCCGCAGCGCTGGGCGTGCAGATCGCTCATCCCGGATCGCTGGTTATCGATATTGCGGGCGACGCCTCGGTCCAGATGACCATGCAGGAGATGAGTGCAGCTGTCCAGTACGAAGCACCGATCAAGATTTTCATTCTGAACAACCAGTACATGGGCATGGTGCGCCAATGGCAGCAATTACTGCATGGCAATCGCCTTTCGCACTCGTATACTGAAGCACTGCCGGACTTCGTTAAGCTGGCGGAAGCTTATGGCGGCCACGGTATTCGCTGCGAAAAGCCTGGTGATCTTGATGATGCTATCCAGGAAATGATTGACGTCAAAAAGCCGGTGCTTTTCGATTGCCGCGTTGCCAATCTCGCAAACTGCTTCCCGATGATACCATCAGGCAAAGCGCACAATGAAATGCTTTTGCCAGACGAAGCCACTGATGAAGCTGTTGCAAACGCTATCGATGCCAAGGGCAGACAGCTCGTTTAAGAACCCGGAGAATTAGAATGAATGCTCAAAACCTAGCCTCCGGATCGGCATATTTCATTGCCAAGGAGACTGAACTACCAGTCACGACTGTCCTGTCTGTGCTTGTCGACAATGAGCCGGGCGTGCTTGCCCGCGTCATCGGATTGTTTTCTGGCCGTGGCTATAACATCGAGAGCCTTACTGTGTCCGAGACAGAGCACGAGCAGCACCTGTCGCGCATCACCATTGTAACACGGGGCACCCCCCATATTCTTGATCAGATACGTCATCAGTTGGAGCGGATCGTCCCTGTACATCGCGTAGTGGACCTTTCAGTCCGTGCCGATGAGCTTGGTCAGGTCGGCCCAATCCAGCGTGAACTGGCGCTGGTGAAGGTTGCCGGGCAGGGCGAACATCGTAATGAAGCTTTGCGCCTTGCCGATGCCTTTCATGCGAAAGTCGCCGACGCCACAACGGAACATTTTATCTTTGAGATCACAGGTAAAGGCTCGAAGATTGATCAGTTCATTGCGATCATGAAGCCACTTGGCCTCGTTGAAATTTGCCGCACCGGCGTAGCTGCAATGAACCGTGGCCCTTTGGGTATGTAGGCGGAGTATTCAGATTTCAACCACATCTTGTCAGGGCAGAATTGTATCCCTGACAAGATGCGTATTGAGGGTCTGCAGCGCCAATCCTATCGTTGGATTTTCATTGGTTGGTTCTTTAAATGACGCTCGATGTTTTCTTGACGCTGCTCCTGTTCGCTTTTGTAACTTCGGTAACGCCGGGGCCCAACAATCTGATGTTGCTGACGTCAGGGGTCAATTTCGGCTTTCGCCGCTCCATACCGCATATGCTCGGAATTGGCTCAGGCTTCTTCACTCTGTTGATCGGAGTGGGTTCCGGCCTTGGCGCGTTAATTGAAACCGTACCCCTGCTTTATACGGTTCTCAAATTCGCTGGGGGTGCTTATCTTCTTTACCTCGCTTATAAAATTGCGATGTCACGATCGATCAGCAATGTTGATGACAAGGCGCGGCCAATGACATTTCTGGAAGCTGCTGCTTTTCAGTGGATCAACCCTAAAGCATGGGTGATGGCGGTGACCGCCATGGCCACCTACACATCTGCAAACGCCTATTTTACAACGATGTTTATCGTGGGGTTTGCCTTTGCCGTGGTCAACATACCGTCAGTTTCCAGCTGGGCAGCGTTTGGACAGATCATGCGCAGCTGGCTGGCAGACCCCGTTCGACTAAAGTGGTTCAACATCACAATGGCCCTGTTGTTGGTAGCGAGCCTCTGGCCAATGCTGAAGTAGGCTTGCATCAAAAGTCGTAGAGCCATAGGATTTTGCCATGCCACACGACCACGATGACCACCAGCACGATAATGAACTCGACCCGATGGCGGCGAGGGTGCGTGCGCTGGAAACTATCCTGACCGAGAAGGGGCTTATCGATCCACTGGCAATAGATGCCATAGTCGAGACCTACGAAACCAAGGTCGGCCCGCGCAATGGTGCCAAGGTTGTAGCAAAAGCGTGGAGCGATGCCGGGTTTTCCGAATGGCTTAAGCGTGATGCCACAGCGGCGATCGCTTCGCTCGGATTTTCTGGTCGGCAAGGCGAGCACATGCAGGCGGTATTCAATACAGAGGAGACGCACAATCTTGTCGTCTGCACACTCTGCTCCTGTTATCCATGGTCTGTACTCGGGTTGCCTCCGGTCTGGTACAAGTCCCCTCCTTACAGGTCGAGAGCTGTTATTGATCCTCGGGGTGTTCTGGCTGAGTTTGACGTAATTTTGCCTGAGACAACGCACATTCGCGTGTGGGACTCGACTGCAGAGCTTCGATATCTTGTCGTGCCGGTACGCCCTGAGGGCTCTGATGATCTGAATGAAGAACAGTTGACCGACTTGGTTACACGCAATTCCATGATCGGGACCGGATTTGCTTTGCCGCCGGTAAAGCCATGAATGGCCCGCAGGATCTCGGTGGGCAAATGGGTTTCGGTCCCGTTGCACCGGAAATTGACGAGCCATTGTTTCATGCGGGCTGGCAGAAGCGAGCGTTGGGTTTGACGTTGGCCGCTGGGGGAATGGGCCACTGGAACATTGATGAAAGCCGCCATGCACGTGAAAGCCTGCATCCGGCAGATTATTATTCATCAAGTTACTATGAAATCTGGATTAAAGCCCTGGAGGTCTTGCTTGAGCGGCATGGTTTTGTTTCGTTTGACGAACTCAATGCGGGGAAAAGCATCAGCAAAGGTACGACACCAAAGCGCATCCTTGGAGCAAGCAATGTAACCGCTGTTCTCGCCAAGGGCGGTCCTTGTGACAGGGAGATGGCGATCCCGCCTCGGTTCAAATCCGGGGATCGTGTCCGAACACGCAATTTAAACCCGCAGACGCATACACGTTTGCCACGATATGCGCGGAACAAGCTTGGTGTGATCGAAGCTGTTCATAATGGTTTTGTGTTTCCTGATAGCAATGCGCATGGCGAGGGTGAAAATCCCCAATATGTTTATACCGTGGTTTTTTCAGCCACAGAAATCTGGGGCAATGCCGCAGACCCCCAATTGACCGTCAGCATTGATGCTTGGGAGAGCTATCTTGAACTTGCATGATCCGGTTGATGCGCCTGCTGGTTCGGCGACTGAAACGCCTGTTTTTGCAGAGCCTTGGCAGGCAGAAGCATTTGCAATGGTGGTTGCATTGCATGAGCGAAAATTATTTACCTGGAGCGAATGGGCACAGGCTCTGTCGTCTGAAATCAAGAAAGCCGAAACGCGGGGGGAGGCGAGCAATTATTACCAATGCTGGCTTGCCGCTTTGGAATCACTCATCACGGGAATGAATATTGCACCGAAGTCTGACATAGATTTGCTGACGCGCGCTTGGCAACGTGCTGCCTTGGCAACGCCACACGGACAGCCTATCAGGCTGGAAAATGATCCTGATCGGTTATGAGACACACCATGCTGACACTGATACGACGAACCATAGTTCTTGCCTTGCTCGTGTTGGGGTTTGTGGGAACACATGCTTTTGCGCAGACTGACATCTGGCCTGCACCCAATGAGGAAGAACTGCGCAAGATCATCACAGGGGCAACCTTGACGGGAGAAGTGAAAGCGCAACCGCCGTTCAACTTCAGTGAGTACCTTGGCGCAGACGGAACGTCGCGCGGCAAGATGATTGAATGCTGCAAACCAGAGCAGCTGGCAACAAAGGGAATGTCCTATTCGGGTGAATGGGCACTCGACCAAGGTAGCCTTTGTTTTACCTACGAAGGCGAAGAAAAAAAGATCTGCTGGAAGTTGCAGGTAAAGGGCGATCGCTTCCGGATGCTCGATCAGCAATTCGGGCTAGCGGGTGAAGGACAGATACGTTCGGGCAACCCGGATAATCTATAGTCTAATGTGGTTACCGAGCATTTTCCTTGCCCTTTGACTACGAATCCTGTCTCTCAGCACAATGCAACTGTCACCACAACAGGATGAGGCCCTACAGGCCGTTTCAAAATGGCTGAAAGGCGGGCGGAGTCCGATTTTCAGGCTGTTTGGCTATGCCGGTACCGGCAAGACTACACTCGCTCGCTATTTTGCTGAACACATTGAGGGTGATGTTCAATTTGCTGCATTCACAGGCAAGGCAGCGCAAGTGCTGCGTTCAAAGGGTGCGAGAAATGCCCGCACGCTGCATTCGCTGATATATCGTCCGCGCGGTGAAGAAGCAGTTGAGAACGAGACGACCGGCAAAACTAGTATAGCGCCAACGTTTTCCCTCAATCGCCAGAGTCCTGTCGCGAAGGCGAAATTGATCGTTGTGGATGAGTGCTCAATGGTTGATGAGCAGCTCGGGCGCGATCTAATGAGTTTTGGAACACCTATCCTTGTTCTTGGAGATCCGGGGCAGTTGCCGCCAATATCTGGTGGGGGCTTCTTCACTGAGCACGAACCTGATTTCCTGTTGAGTGAGATTCACCGGCAAGCACGGGACAATCCCATTTTGCGTTTGGCACTGGATGTTCGTGAGGGACGCGACTTTGACTTGGGAGACTACGGCGCCGCAAAAGTGATTGCCAAATCGGACGTTACGCAGGAATTGGTGCTCGGTGCCGATCAAGTTCTGGTAGGTACCAACCGCACTCGTAAGCGCTATAACCAACGTTTGAGGGAGCTCAAGGGCTTCTCCGCCGCTTTTCCGCAAGCTGGCGATAAGCTGGTTTGCCTGCGGAACGACCCGGCCAAAGGACTTTTGAACGGTTCACTTTGGAAAGTAATGACTTCCTCGCGTGAGACGGTGAAACCCGGTATCAATCTCCTCATTGCACCGGAAGATGAAGAACCAGGGCGCGGCGTTGCTAAAATCAAGTTGCTGAAAGCGCAGTTCGACGATCCAGATGTGGAAATTCCCTGGCAAATGAAGAAGCGTTTCGATGATTTCGATTACGGTTACGCTTTGACGACCCATAAGGCTCAGGGCTCCCAGTGGAATGAAGTTGTTCTATTTGATGAGAGTTATGCGTTTCGAGATACGCGGGATCGTTGGCTTTATACGGCTATTACGCGTGCGGCAGAACGACTGACTGTTGTGCGGTAAGGATCACTTTGCTTTTTGTCGGTGTGGCAAGATAACCATGTCTAGCCTCGCCAAACTCATGTACAACAACGCTCTGCACACTGTTCCGGATACTGTTCATGACCGCATCATTGTCTGTTAATCTCAACGCGATTGCCATGTTGCGGAATCGTCGTGACCTGCCTTGGCCTAATGTTATAGGCATTGGCCGCATCGCCTTAGCTGCGGGAGCCGCTGGCCTGACGGTACACCCCCGTCCAGACCAAAGACATATTCGTTTCTCCGATCTGCCGCTCATCCGTGCACTTATCGATGACGAGTTTCCCGAAGCAGAGTTCAATATTGAAGGATACCCAACCAGCGGGTTTCTGGAATTAATTGCCAGGAATGAGCCCGAACAGGTTACACTGGTGCCCGACGATCCAGCACAGTCCACTTCTGATCATGGGTGGGACTTGAAACGCAATGCCGATTTTCTCGAGCCCATTATTCGGAGGCTGAAGAACCAAGGTGCCAGGGTTTCCCTGTTCATAGATCCGGACCCTGAAGCGCCCGAAGCAGCAAAGAAGCTGGGCGCGGATCGAGTTGAGCTTTATACCGGTCCCTATGGCGCTACGCATGATGACGCTAAACGTGCAGCGATTGAACTTGAAAAGCTGACCTTGACCGCCGTCGCAGCAGAAAATGCCGGTGTAGCGGTTAATGCCGGACATGATTTAACTGTCGCCAATCTACCTGCGCTGGTCGAGAAAGTGCCAAATCTGGTTGAAGTTTCAATTGGACATGGCCTCACCGCCGATGCCTTAGTGCATGGAATGGCAGGGGCTGTGGAAAGATTTCTTGATGCACTCAAAGTATAATGCTTTGATTTGGCACATTAATCTTTTGCCATGCATTTTTGCATAACATGAAGGGTAAGTTATGTTAAAATGGCGATTGATATTGCGGTGCAACACGACTAACTCGTCCGCCCACGCTGTAGGAGCGAGGGAAAACTTTTATGAATGACCACCAAACGGTCGGTGATGATTGCGACAATGGTTCGGTGAACTATGAACCGGAGCCGCATCACAAAGAAGCTTTTCCAGTATTGGTTCTGGGCGCTCTAGGTGTTGTTTATGGCGACATCGGAACGAGCCCGATCTATGCTTTTCGAGAAGCACTGCACGCCGCATCGCTGGATGGCAGTTTAAGCCGCACCGACGTTCTCGGCGTTGTTTCGATGATTTTCTGGGCACTGGCACTCATCGTTACCATCAAATACGTCATCTTTGTACTGCGCGCCGATAATGACGGTGAAGGCGGTATTCTTTCTCTCATGGCACTGGCACGGTCGAGCTTTAAATCACGACCGCAACTAATTCTCGGGCTTGGAATTATCGGAGCGTCGCTGTTCTACGGCGATGCCGTGATCACCCCGGCGATCTCCGTCCTCTCTGCAGTAGAGGGGCTTGAGATAGTAACGCCGACTCTAAAACCGTTTATCGTCCCCATTACGATTGTCATTCTTCTAACACTGTTCTCTATCCAGAGATTTGGGACGGCAAGTGTAGCGAAGATATTTGGGCCAATCACGTTGATCTGGTTTCTGGCAATCGGATTCTTCGGACTGTTACATATCGCGGATGATCTCAGCATATTTGCTGCCGTTAATCCCTATTATGCGTTCGAGTATATCATCAACAACCCGCAAACAGCCTTTCCGACGATAGGCACTGTTTTTCTTGCTGTGACCGGGGCGGAGGCACTCTATGCCGATCTTGGGCATTTTGGGCGTAAGCCGATCGCTACAGCATGGATGTGGGTGGTTTTCCCATGTTTGCTGCTGAATTATTTTGGGCAGGGTGCATTCATTCTCGCCTATCCGGATGAAGCAAAGAATCCCTTCTTTGAGATGTTCCCGCATTGGGCGCTTTTGCCGATGGTGCTACTTGCAACCATGGCAACTGTAATTGCCAGTCAGGCAGTCATCTCCGGTGCCTATTCCCTGTCTCGCCAGGCGGTGCAACTCAATCTTCTGCCACGATTGAACATAGAGCACACGTCGGAGAAGCAGTCGGGTCAAGTCTATTTGCCCAAGGTTAATGTGCTGCTCGGTATCGTTGTCGTACTGCTTGTATTGGGCTTTGAGCGCTCGTCGAACCTGGCTTCTGCCTACGGTATTGCCGTAACCGGAAATATGCTTGTTACGACGATATTGCTCTTCATTGTCATGACCCGCATCTGGAAATGGAGCCTGTGGTTGGCAGCAAGCTTGACCGGATGCTTCCTGATCATTGATCTGACATTTGTCAGTGCGAATCTGATCAAAGTGGTTGATGGTGGCTGGGCATCACTGGTGGTCGCCTTTCTGGTTGTTCTCATCATGTTTACATGGGTTCGCGGCAGCCGGAAGCTCTTCGAAAAGACTCGCAAGGGAGAAGTTCCGCTTGCTCTGATCTCGAAGAAAATGGCCGAGAATCCACCTACGCTGGTGCCGGGCACTGCCGTTTTCCTGACTGGTGACCCGAAAAGCACTCCAACCGCTCTCATGCACAGTCTCAAACACTACAAAGTTCTGCATCAGAACAATGTCATTCTGACGGTAATTACTGCGCCATCACCACTGGTCAAAAAGAGCGATCGGGTTCGGATCGAACCGATCAACGACCTATTCATGCGTGTAACATTGACGTTCGGTTACATGGAGCGTCCGAATATCCCGCGGACACTCGCTATTTGTCGTAAGCAAGGCTGGAAGTTCGACATTATGACGACCTCGTTCTTTCTTTCCCGCAGATCTTTGAAGGCATCTGCCCGCTCCGAAATGCCCCGATGGCAGGACCGCCTTTTCATTGCTCTGGCGAGAAGCGCAAGTGATGCAACGGAATATTTCCAGATTCCAACCGGTCGGGTGGTCGAGATCGGGACGCAGGTCAATATCTAGTTTGTCCTGTATTGGAGAGCCGGCCTCGTGAACAAACTCCAAATCGCGATTGTAGGCGGTGGACCAGCAGGATTGGCAGCTGCGCTCTATCTGAAGCGCGCAAACCATCACGTTACAGTATTCGAGCGTTTCGCTTCGCCATCAGCGGTAGGGTCAGGACTTATCCTGCAGCCGACAGGGCTGACAATATTGGACGATCTTGGGCTTTTTCAGAATATTCAGTTACTGGGCAACAGGATTGACCGGCTTTACGGTGCAGATGCGCACTCCGGTCGTACTGTGCTCGATGTGAGATATTCCGCGCTAAAAGGTGGAAGGTACGGAATTGCTGTCCATCGTGCAGCCTTGTTTGATGTGCTCTACAATGCAGTCAGGAAAGAAAACATCGATATTGAAACAAATGTTGATATTCTCTCTATGGAGGTTGGAGCTGGCTCAAATTCACTCATCGCCGATAATGGCCGCCGCATAGGAGCTTTTGACCTCGTTGTTGATGCAAGCGGCTCGAAATCAAAGATCAGGAGTTTTGCAAATAAAAGCTGCGAACCTAAGCCGCTTGTTTATGGCGCTTACTGGGCAACCCTCAATTGGCATTCAGAAGGTTTTCACCAGCATTCCCTGCTGCAGAGGTACCGTAAAGCGGGAGTAATGATTGGAGTATTGCCGATAGGCAAAGCAGGTGCCGACGGTCCGAACAGCGCTGCCTTCTTCTGGAGTACCAAGCCGGGAGAAGAATCAAGCCTGCGCAATGCAGGAATTGAGCAATGGAAAGATCATGTATTGTCACTTTGGCCAGAATGCTCGGCCTATGTCGATCAGATTGATGACTTTGGTGACATGACATTGGCCCGTTATGGCCACCATACATTGCCAATGCCGATTGGACGAAATCTTGCGGTAATAGGCGATGCAGCGCACTCCACCAGTCCGCAATTGGGGCAGGGAGCCAATATGGCTCTGCTGGACGCCAAAGCGCTGGCTCACGCGCTGGTCACCACAACGGATGTTACCTCAGCTTTATCCCGATATGCTCAATCCCGACGCTTACATATTCGTGGATTTCAAACCCTGTCGCGTGCGTTCACCCCATTTTACCAATCAGATTCGAGGGTTTTGCCTTTCATCCGCGATCGTGTTGTACCAGTTGTTTCACGCATTCCCCCTGCGCCGCATTTATTGGCGTCCATGGTTTCAGGAACTCTTGTCGATCCTTTTGAACCGATAGGATTGAAAGAGAAAATCTGGATATAAATTTTTCTCGGTAACGCTTGTCAAAGGACGTTACCTATAATAAAAACCAACCGTAACGTACGGTACGGTACGGTTGGAGCGCGTGTTGAAATCAGACTTGGAAATCAGCGAGACCGCATTAACAGAACGTCAAAAAGATGTTTTGGACGCTGCGCTTGCTCTTCTGGTGGAGGCTGGCGACAAGCTTACGATGACAAGCGTTGCCCGTCGCGCAAGCTGCTCAAAGGAAAGCCTTTATAAATGGTTCGGCGACCGTGATGGTTTGCTGACTGCAACAGTCCAATGGCAAGCCTCCAAGGTGAGGGGCGTTCCCGTCAGTCGGGATGCTTTTGATCGTGATGCGCTAATCATTGGCCTGGAGCGGTTTGCAGCTGATTGGCTGCGCGTTCTGTCGGGTAAAATCTCTGTTGCGTTGAATCGTGTAGCGGTGACGCATGCCGGTACCGACAAGCATGAGCTTGATCGCGATCTTGGTGGTATCGTTCTTGAGAACGGCCCGTTTGCGATGGCGCGCAGACTCGAACCCGTCCTGCTGCTCGGTCGCGAGGCGGGGCTACTTAAGTTTGA
The DNA here is from genome assembly GCF_000282595.1 of Phyllobacterium sp. YR531. Taxonomy (GTDB): domain Bacteria; phylum Pseudomonadota; class Alphaproteobacteria; order Rhizobiales; family Rhizobiaceae; genus Phyllobacterium. The sequence continues at coordinate 208,512 of NZ_AKIZ01000016.1, read as the reverse complement.
ACACGCAGATGAAGCGTTCCGTACATTTTTTGGACTGGTGGTTCGCGACGTGCAAATCCGCCTGTTGCTCGGAGACCGTTACGAGTTGAGCGAAACAGCGATTGAACGTGACGCAAAGCGGGCCACTGAACAATTTCTCATTCTCTATAAACCCTGAGGAAAACCGGTCAGAAAATGATCGGAAACAATACTGATTGAAACATAGGAAGGAATAAACCAATGCGCGTATATTATGACCGGGATGCAGACATCAACCTGATCAAGTCAAAGAAGGTTGCCATCATTGGCTACGGCTCCCAAGGTCGCGCCCATGCGCTAAATCTGAAAGATTCCGGTGCAAAGGACGTGCGCATCGCTTTGCGTCCTGGCTCTGCTACTGCAAAAAAGGCTGAAGCCGATGGTTTTCAGGTCGTCAGTGTTGCAGATGCGGCAAAATGGGCCGATCTCATGATGATGGCGACGCCAGACGAATTGCAAGCCGATATCTATAAGGACCATATCGCTGATAATATTCGCGATGGTGCCGCTATCGCTTTTGCCCATGGTCTCAATGTGCATTTCGGTCTTATTGAACCGAAGAAGACTGTTGATGTTGTCATGATTGCGCCAAAAGGTCCGGGCCACACTGTGCGTGGTGAGTATCAGAAGGGCGGCGGCGTTCCTTGTCTTATCGCAATTCATCAGGATGCATCCGGGAATGCACACGATCTTGCTTTGTCTTATGCCTGCGGCGTTGGCGGCGGCCGCTCAGGCGTTATCGAAACCAATTTCCGTGAAGAATGTGAAACAGATTTGTTCGGTGAGCAAGTCGTTCTGTGCGGCGGCTTGGTAGAGCTGATCCGCGCGGGTTTCGAAACGCTGGTCGAAGGTGGATATGCGCCTGAAATGGCTTACTTTGAGTGCCTGCATGAAGTTAAGCTGATTGTTGACCTGATTTATGAAGGCGGTATCGCCAACATGAACTACTCAATCTCGAACACTGCAGAATGGGGTGAGTATGTGTCCGGTCCTCGTATTATTACAGCTGAGACAAAGGCAGAGATGAAGCGGGTTTTGACTGATATCCAGACAGGAAAGTTCACCTCCGACTGGATGCAGGAATACAAGGCTGGTGCATCGCGCTTCAAAGCGATCCGCCGCAACAATGACAAGCACCAGATTGAAGAAGTTGGTGAGAAGCTGCGCGGCATGATGCCTTGGATTGGCAGCAACAAGCTGGTCGATAAGGCAAAAAACTAAGAATATTCAAGCATGAGGAAAAAGGCCGCCGGAGAAATCTGGCGGCTTTTTCTTTGGTGAGTTTCGCAGTTGCCCGAACAGATCGCTAAAGATTTTGATAGTGCGGCCACCATAAAGATGGTTCTACAAGCGACGTTGTAAACTCTCGGGAGAGGATTGATCCAATGGTAGCAAAAACATGTGCGGCTTGCGATTGCGCGCTGGACTCCGATATCATCAAAGTAACAGTCGGCGGTAAAACGGTGGAAGTCTGCTGCGAGGAGTGCGCTGTAGCCCTCGGCGAGGCATTTAAAGCAAACGTAACTTCGGAATAAAATCGAATTCCGAAGCGTCGAGCTTTATTGTACTTCTGTATTAGCTGGATTTCTGATCCTCCCAAAGATTATTTGGTGGGATCAGATTGTTTTATGGTCAGGCAACGCACATGTCCCAACTGACTGTCAGAACTTTGCTTCAGACCGAGACGGTTACCATACGGGACGTCATATGCCGAGGCGAATGCCGTCATAAGAGCGAAGAGGAGCGTTCAGAGCTAACGCATCTCGTTTTTCCTTATCGTGGTGTTTTTGTTCGTCACGTGGGTAGCAATGACGCTGTCGCAGAAGCCAATCAGGTTCTGTTTTTCAATCAGGATGAGACCTATTCTGTCAGCCATCCCGTTCAAGGTGGGGACGCGTGCATATCACTCACCATAGACCCGAAGTTGCTGCGGGAACTTGCTCCTGCAAAACTTTTGCATGAGGGTGAAGCTGTCATATTCCGCGACAAGCATCGGCGTATCGATCCGCGAGCGCAAGCGCTTGTAGCGCTATTACGGCATAGCCTGAACAGCAAAATCATCGAACCTTTGGAGGCTGAGACGCTCGCACTTACATTGGTGCGTCGTTCATTAGGCGAACGTACTTCGCACAGTAAAGCCGCCAGTTACGGGCGTCAAAAGCTTGTTGATCGTGCCAAGCTTGTTCTTTCTTCTGATTTGGCGCGGCGATGGACATTGGCGGAAATCGCTTCCGAGACTGGCGTATCGCCTGTTTACCTTACGCAAGTGTTCCAGCAGGTGGAGGCTGTGCCGCTTTATCGTTATCAATTGCGTCTCAGATTGGCTCGTGCGCTGGATCAGCTCGCACATTATGATGATCTTACAATGCTAAGCCTTGACCTTGGTTTTTCAAGCCATAGTCATTTCAGTGCTGCGTTCAAACAAAGCTTTGGCCGTACGCCAGCTGAATTTCAACGGTCAGTTCAACCTGTCATTGCTGCAGAACGCTAAATATCTCGATAGCGATAACAGTCTGCAAAATGGTCTTTTCCACATGCCCTTGAGTGGCTGTGAAGGAGACGAAAATGACAGACCGAATTTGTGCTGCCTGTGGTGATGCACTTTACACAACGACTATTGAATTGGACATCGACAATGAAGTTGTTGAAGCGTGTTCTGATCAATGCGCTGAACAGATCATCAAGAACAATAAATCGTACAAACCACAATTTGAAGCTGCGAAGAAATATGTCGATACGTCATCCGGGCGCATCTACTATGCTGAGTCTGGAGAAGGACCCGTTGCTCTTTTCGTCCATGGTGTTCTTGTAAATAGCTATCTTTGGCGGCATCAACTGGCTGGTCTGTCGGATATTAGACGCTGTATTGCGATTGATACATTGGCCCATGGCGCAACAGAGGCAATTGCTGGGCAAGATTTATCAACAGCCGCGCAGGCAGACATGCTGGTTCAGTTTCTGGATGCATTGCAGATTGAGCAAGTAGACCTCGTTGGGAATGACGGGGGTGGGGCCGTATGTCAGATTTTTGCGGTCAATAATCCAGGCCGCGTTCGCAGCCTGACACTGACCGATTGCGATACCCACGATAATTGGCCACCTGTGGCATTTCAGGGCTTTGTCAATATGTGTGCGTCAGGTGGCTTGCGAGGAACTTTGACGGCCATGGTTTCCGATAAGAACATTTTCCGCTCGCCGGATGCTCTGGGCCCTTGCTATGAGAATACCGAAAGCATTTCGGACGACACGATTGATGCTTATCTTCAGCCCTACCTTTCAAAGCCGGGCGGTGTTGGCGGGCTGGAACGATTTGTTGCTGCATTCGATTGTTCGCAAACAGTGGCAATTGAATCAAAGCTGAGGCAACTTCAGGTCCCAACTTTGATCGTCTGGGCTACGGACGATGTCTATTTCGATAAAAAGTGGGCGCATTGGCTGGCCGAGCATATTCCCGGCACACGCAAAGTTGTTGAACTCGAAGGTGCTCGTCTGTTCTTTCCTGAAGAGCGCTTTGCATCATTCAATGACGAGCTGCGTGCGCACTGGTCATAGCATCCCGACCATTACCCGTTGTGATCGTCAAATGCGTTCACAGCGGGCGATAGGCATAAAATTCAACATTCAATTTGCTAGAAAGGACGCTTCGATTGCGGAGAACGCAATCGAGCGAAGACAAGCACATGATCAATATTGAATACAGAATTGGTTGGTTGTCACAGACAATGAAAAATCTAATAAATTCGTTTCGTATTGCCCGGACTCGCCAACACTTGGATGAACTGGATGAGTATCTCTTGAAAGATATAGGTTGGCCCATCGAATTTGATGCTCAGTTCAAACCTGAAAAGCATCGCACCCCAACGATGCGACCCTTTCAAATTATTCAGCAAACAGAAGCGTTTATTCGTGTTGTTTAACTGCAATTAAAGGTTGCAACGTTCTCTAGGGCGATTGAATGGTTTGTAGGTGTTGTCAAATGCTCGATACGACTGATAGGCAGCGCGACACTTCTCTACCTGTGATGGACCGCTGTTTCCTGTTGGGCGATTGGCACGCCCATTGTAACAATTTCCGGTAGAGCAATCACGCAGGCTATCCCGATAAGGACTGTTATTGCGTAGTATCGTCGGTGTTCGCGGCACTATATCCAGCCCCCGCGGAGCCGGTCGATATGTTTGGATTTCGCGTGCTGACGTCATCGATATGGGGCTGGCAGTAAGGACGAATAAAACACCCAAGGCAATCTTTAGAATTTTCATCTTCCCGCATTTCCCGTTTCCGTTTACCTGATATAGGCACTCGCTTTGTCGATCGCTACTGGAAGTGACGAGTTAATACAGATAGGGTTCCGGAAGAAGCTGTTTTCTTGCCACAATTTCAGGTTTTTGCATGTCCGTTCGTATTGCTACCTTCAATGTCGAAAATCTGATGAACCGTTTCGACTTTTCCGGTTTCAAGAACAATCTCAATAAAGACAGGACTTTGCAGCTTTTCCAAATTCAGGATGAGGCGCAATACAGGCAGTTGGAGCAGGCGCGTGCAATTGCCCATGCCGATGACACTCGGCAGTTGACAGCGTTGGCTATTGCAGAGACCCACGCAGATATTCTTTGCCTTCAGGAAGTCGATAATCTCGGTGCGCTGAATGCCTTTGAGTTCGGTTATCTCTTCAAGATGGTTGGAGAGGGTTACCGTCACAAATACATGGTCGAGGGAAATGACAGCCGCGGGATCGACGTGGCCGTGTTGATGCGAGATCAAACACGCGACGGCTTGCCGATCGAATTCGTTGCAATGACGAGCCATGCCCATCTCACCTATAATGATTTCGGGCTTCATAATTCTGAGCTGGCAATGCTGGGCCTCGAGTCGTACGAACGGATATTCAAGCGCGACTGCCTCGAGATCCACGTACGTATTGGCGGTAAACCGCTGACGCTTTTCGTCAGTCATTTCAAATCTATGGGTACGCCACGAAACGGTATGGATGGGCGGACAGCGTCCATGCCTGTTCGAGTAGCGGAAGCAAAAGCCGTACGCCGTATCATCGAAGATAAGTTTGCCGGGAGCGGGGGATCAGCTGACAAGAGCTGGGTTATCTGTGGTGATTTCAACGATTATCGTGAGCGCGTGCTGATAAAAGGCGATACACTTTCCGGATACAGGTTTGAACCTGTTGGAGAGGCGGAGAGCAGCGTAAACGTTTTACTGGAAGGCGGGTTCTGCGAAAATCTCGTTGAACGACGCCCTGTCATGGATCGATGGACGCTTTATCACACTCGCGGACCCGATGAGCGGCACTTGTGCCAGCTAGACTATATCCTCGCCTCTCCAGCATTGGCGCGTAACAATGCGCGATCCATTCCCGATATTGTCAGGCAAGGGCAGCCATTTCGTACAATCTTTCCGCCGGATCAAAAGACCGAGCGTTTTCCTCGCATCGGCTGGGATCGTCCCAAAGCCAGTGATCATTGCCCAGTTGCAGTTACGTTTGGCGTGGTTTGAGCATTGAAAACCTTTCCTGAAAAGACAGTGATAGAGCTTAATGAGGCTCTGGTTCGAATAGTTGACGGCAAGTTGGCTTATGAACAGGAAAACAAGCTTGAAATAGCGAGAAACTGGGAGGATGAGTGCAAGGCAAATCCTGCTCTTTTCAATGGCGATTTCTTCATGGCCGAACAGGCCGATATCAGTTCTGGCGTTTTTGAAGCTGTTTACAAACGCACACGTTTTGAAACGATGATGCACTGGAAGAAGAATCGAACATCGATAAAACCATGGCACATTTTTGCAGTAGGTGTGATCGTTTCCAGCGATAATGCGCTAATCGCGGGTAGAATGGCCCCATCGACAGCTGCGGCTGGTCGAGTCTATTTTCCTGCAGGATCCTTCGATGAAGGCGATGTGCGCGACGAGGTCATAGACATAGATCGAAACATGCAGAGAGAGGTTATGGAGGAAACCGCTATTAATCTGGCGGATGCTCACCGCTCCGACAGTAATATATATCTCGTCACAGCCGATAGCAGCATTGCGTTGTTTCGGCGTTTTTATTTTGATTTGAGTTCGCAAGAATTGTTGGCCAGCATACGCCGCCATATTGCGGATGAGGTCAACTCTGAGCTTGATGACGTGATTGCCGTGTCTAGATCTGCAGACATGAGCGATACGACGCCAGCCACATTCCGGACCTTTGGTGATTGGCATTTCAGCCAAATGTAACCGTCACAAGGTTTGACTTGAAGCACTAGAAGGTTGCTCTATTTTCACTAAGTTTAATAGGAGCATTGCCGATGACTGGTCGCCGTTATGAAATATATGACGTTTTTACCTCTGAGGTACTGAAGGGGAACCCGTTAGCAATCGTCCATGATGCGGAAGGTCTCGATGACGAGGCAATGCAGCGGATTGCTCGTGAGTTCAATTTATCTGAAACAGTTTTCGTGCTTCCAGCCAAAAACCCTGCACATACGGCGTGGGTACGAATTTTCACTCCAGATTATGAAATGCCTTTTGCAGGGCACCCAACTGTAGGAACGGCCATATCGCTCGCTCAAAACCGGTTTGGTGGAGCGGAGAGAGAGCAGGATGCATTGATCATTCTGGAAGAGCAGGTAGGGCCGGTTCGTTGTGGAGTGAGGCTTTCAGAGAAAAATGTTTTTGCCGAATTCGATCTGCCTAAACTGCCCGAGCGGGTGAGTTACAGTTACGATAAGGTAGCGATTGCAATGGCATTGCGGCTGGAGCCCAGTGAAATTGGCTTCGAGAATCATGTTCCAAGCATTTGGAATGCAGGCGTGCCATTCCTTCTGGTGCCGATCCATGGTCTTGCTGCGGCTGGCCGAATTCATATCGACCAGACTGCTATGCGCGAGATCGCACCTCGAATCGGTCATCGCCAGTTGCCGGTTTATGCCTATTGTCGTGAAACCCTTCTGCAAGGCAGTAATTTTCATGCCCGCATGTTTGTAAGTGACGATGGCACCTATGAAGACCCGGCAACCGGTTCAGCCACAGCAGCATTTGCTGGAGCTATCCATTCGTTTGATGAGCCACTTGATGGTCTGGTGCGACTAAAGATTGAGCAAGGGTATGAAATGGGCCGACCGTCAAACCTTCAACTGGAATTGGACATTCAGGATAAAAAGTTAATCGGCGCAAGGATTGGTGGCTCGGCGGTAAGAGTTGCTGAAGGAAAATTGTTCGTCTGATAGCGAAAAGCTCAGGTTCTTGCCGATCTGTGCGATAAAGTTTTGTGAAGGGCTGGACAGGCAAGATTTGCGCCGTTATAGAGCGCTCACTGTCGTCGCGGAAGCGGCTGACGGGCACATAGCTCAGTTGGTAGAGCAGCTGACTCTTAATCAGCGGGTCGTAGGTTCGATCCCTACTGTGCCCACCACTTCTTCTGAAACGAGGGCCGTATGGCCCTTTTTTCTTGCACTAAAACAAGCATTTGTTTGTCCCCACACTTCCACAGGAGATTCTCATGAGCGTTCGTCGTATTGAAGCAGGGCCCCGTATGAGCCAAGCTGTTATCCATGGCAATACAGTCTATCTGGCTGGTCAAGTCGGTGGTCCCGGCAAGAGCGTAACAGAACAGACCAAAGACGTATTGGCTTCGGTTGATCGTCTTTTGAAAGAAGCTGGTACAGACAAGTCCAAATTGTTGCAGGCGATTATCTGGCTCGATGACATGAAGGATTTCGGCGAGATGAATGCAGTCTGGGATGCTTGGGTCGATCCGGCAAACGCACCTGCACGTGCAACTGGCGAGGCCAAACTCGCAACGCCGGAATACAAGGTTGAAATTATTATCACTGCTGCAATCTAAGCAATACTCCCACTATAATCCGGATCATTCTAATTGGCGTCGGCCCACCAGCCGACGCCAATTTTGTTTATATAATAAACGTGATACGTCCAAAAAAGTAGCTGTTGATCGTGTGTGTTTTTATTGATCAGAAAACGCATTATTTTTCTTTTATTCTTCTAAATACCAGTAACCGTTTTCTTGTTAAGTGCTCAAAATTCTCGCTAATAAAGTGTGTTTGCTGCCAGTCGAGAATGAGACGTTGGCACTTAAGTATTTATTTTACTACTTTATAAGGTATTGATTGTGTTAAAGAAAATATCTCGTCGTGCTGTGCTGCAAGGTGCAGCGATCGGTACAGTATTGGCCACTGGTGCGAGCGGAAAAGCTGCAGTTAAACTCAACAAAAAACCAAATATAATTTTCATTCTTGCCGATGATCTAGGCTATGCGGACCTGTCGTCCTATGGACATCCGACGATCAGAACTCCTGCCATAGACAAGATTGGAAATGATGGTGTTCGCTTGCTGCAAGCCTATTCCAATTCCCCGGTTTGTTCGGCAACCAGGACCGCAATTATGACAGGTCAGTATCAATACCGTCTGGCTCTTGGTTTAGAAGAGCCTTTGGCTGGACGTGATATAGGGCTGCCACCTTCACAAACTACTCTACCCTCCTTACTAAAGCAGGCAGGTTACGAGACAACGTTGATCGGCAAATGGCACTTGGGGGCTTACCCCAAATATGGTCCGTTAAAGAGTGGTTACGATCATTTTTACGGCTTTCGCGGATCGGCTCTTAGTTATTACAATCACGGTAAGGATTTTTGGGAAGACGATGCGCCGGTGGAAAAGGCTGGTTATTTTACTGATCTTCTTGGCGATAAAACCGTGGAGCTGATTCAGAAAAGTGATAGCTGCGAGCGGCCATTTTTCGCCAGCGTACATTTTAATGCACCGCATTGGCCTTGGGAGGCTCCGGGCGAACAAGGGAAAAAGGAGGCTGCCCGCAAAAAGAATAGTCTGGCCGCTTTTGATGCGGGAACCCAGGACGTGTATCGTCAAATCGTTGAAAGGATGGATTTTCAAGTTGGACGAATATTGCAAGCGCTCACCGACAAGAAAATTCGTGAAAATACGATCGTTGTCTTCACAAGTGACAATGGCGGTGAGCGATTTTCAAATACGTGGCCGTTCTCCGGTAAGAAATCTGAGTTGCTCGAGGGCGGGATAAGAATTCCCTCTCTCATATGTTGGCCAGCGAAAATACCTTCTGGCCAAACAAGTGAGCAAGTCACCCTGAGCATGGATTGGCTACCCACTCTACTGGAAGCCGCGGAAACGAATGTCGACCAGAACCACCAGTCTGATGGGCTATCCATACTGCCAATGTTAAAAGGGGACGAGGGAGTTAAGTCCCGTACTGTGTTTTGGCGCTATAAGGGAAATGCTCAGCGTGCTGCGCGTATGGGAGACTATAAATACCTGAAAATTTTGACCAATGAGTTTCTTTTCAATGTCGTGGATGACCCACTAGAGCGGGCGAACCTTAAAAATCTACTGCCAGACGTTTATGATGAAGTTCGACTTAAGTGGAAAAACTGGAACAAGAACATGCTGCCAGAGAGTGCTGACAGCCAAACCTATGGTTTTACTGGGGCAAACTTTGCAGACCACATCGGCGCACAGGCAGTAACGACCACACCGAATAATAAGTAAATTCTAAGTTGAAGTAATTCCGGTTTCGATGATCATGCAATTCCAACCGACATCTTATAATTATGGATTGCGTATTTTGAATAATTGCATTGGCTACAACCAAGTTAATTGATTGGTGCACTGGATTTTTGGCGCGGGAATGAATAAAGTCCGCGCTTCTCCGGGTTGCCGTAGGGGCAATTCTTCAAACGCTTGTCTGGTTGTGGTCAGTTTCGTCTCCGCAAGACGAGGCAAGCATGGGTAAGGAAAACGATTGCAAGTTCTCGTCCGTGATAACAATGTTGAACAGGCCCTTCGGGTTCTGAAGAAGAAGATGCAACGCGAAGGTTTATTTCGCGAAATGAAGGCCCGTCAGGCTTTTGAAAAGCCATCAGAACGCCGTGTCCGTGAAAAAGCAGAAGCGGTGAGCCGCGCTCGCAAGGCTGCCCGCAAACAAGCACAACGCGAAGGCTTGTTACCTGGACCAAAGAAAAAAGAACGTGTTGCACGTCCCGGCGCGCCAGCAGGTAATGATTACAACAACCGATGATTGATGGGCATCTATAGCCCGTTGTTTTGACGATAAACCCGCATAGCTGAAGAGCTGTAGCGGGTTTCGTTATTTCCAGGTTGCACGTTTATAGCCGGTTTCAAAAAAGTGCCTTCTTGCGCGCGTTGTCGATGCATTTACTTATCGATCATTAAAGTTTTTTGGAGATATGACCGCAATGGCACTCAAGCTCAATATCATTATAGCAAGCACACGGCCCGGGCGTGGCGGCCCTGCTGTAGCAAAGTGGTTTAACGAATTTGCCAAGCAGGATGGCAATTTTGAACCAGTGCTTATTGATCTCGCCGATTTTAATTTGCCGATCTATGACGAACCGAATCATCCACGCATGAGAAAATACGAGCATGCTCACACGAAAAAATGGAGCGAGGCCATTGAGCCCGGCGATGCTTATATTTTTGTGATGCCTGAGTATGATTATAATGCGCCGCCTTCACTCATAAACGCGCTGGTGTATCTATGGAATGAGTGGAACTATAAGCCCGCGAGCTTTGTAAGTTATGGCGGTGTTTCTGGTGGTTTGCGTGCGACAGAGTCGGTGAAAGGCCTGCTAACAGCCCTTCGCATGGTGCCGCTTGGTGAAAGTGTGCCGATTCCTGCATATCAGCAATTTATCAACGATGACGGCGTGTTCACGCCGAACGAACTCATCGGCACCAGTGCTACGACTGTATTGTCTGAACTTGCCAAATGGGCTGGTGCGTTAAAGCCGCTCCGCGGTTTGTGATTTATACCACCGCTTGACAACACCGTGCTGAGCGGTTCACTTTAGGCCATTCACCAGGGGAGTCCCGACAAGGGGCTGAGATACTGCTTCAGGCATCGCCAAGCGCAGTGACCCGTTGAACCTGATCCAGTTCACACTGGCGTAGGGACGGTGCAAAGGTTGTCGCGTAGGTGCATTCGCACTGAATCCATATTTGGATTCGCGAAGCTTCTTTTCATCCTTCCGGCACAGAACTGGGTTTCCTGCAGAACGCAAAGGAACCTGACGATGACTGCTGTAACAAAAATTATCGAGGCCCCTAAAGTTTCAACGGGACCACTTCCTGCATCAATAAAAATTTATAAACCAGGGAAAATTCATACCGATATTAGCGTTCCCTTGCGCGAGATTGCGGTTCACCCCACCGCCGGCGAACCAAACCTTGCTGTTTATGATTCATCGGGTCCCTACACTGATCCAGCAGTGAGCATTGATATCAACAGGGGTATTTCGCGTGTTCGTGAAACATGGAAGGTCGGGCAACAGGCCGATAGCAATCCCTATGAAGGTCGGCAAATCCAGTCTGCTGACAACGGCTTTGCCACGGGCGAACGGCTTACACGAGAATTTCCTCATCGGCACCAGCCACGCCGAGCCCATGAGGGTAAAGCGATTACGCAGCTCGCTTATGCCCGTGCCGGCATTATCACGCCAGAAATGGAGTATGTCGCGATTCGTGAAAACCTTGGTCGGGAGGCGGCCAAAGGATTGATACGCGATGGAGAGTCGTTTGGAGCGTCAGTTCCCGATCATGTCACTCCTGAATTCGTGCGGGACGAAATCGCTCGCGGTCGAGCGATCATACCCGCAAACGTAAATCATCCTGAACTCGAGCCCATGATAATCGGCCGGAACTTTCTTGTTAAGATCAACGCCAATATCGGCAATTCCGCCGTTACTTCCTCAATGGAGGAGGAAGTGGAAAAAATGGTTTGGGCCATTCGCTGGGGTGGCGATACGGTGATGGATCTGTCGACCGGCCGCAATATCCATAACATTCGCGAATGGATTATCCGCAATTCTCCTGTACCGATCGGGACAGTTCCGCTTTATCAGGCGCTCGAAAAGGTGGGTGGCATTGCGGAAGATCTGACTTGGGAAGTTTATCGCGATACCCTGATCGAACAAGCAGAGCAGGGGGTCGACTATTTCACTATTCATGCGGGTGTCCGGCTTCATTATATTCCACTGACTGTGAACCGGGTTACAGGCATCGTTTCACGCGGTGGCTCGATCATGGCAAAGTGGTGCTTGCATCACCATCGCGAAAGTTTCCTCTATGAGCATTTTGATGAGATTTGCGACATCTGCCGCGCTTACGATGTGAGCTTCTCACTAGGCGATGGGTTGCGCCCTGGTTCAATAGCTGACGCAAATGATGCGGCACAGTTTGCAGAGCTAGAGACCTTGGGTGAACTGACGCAGATCGCCTGGGCCAAAGATTGCCAAGTCATGATCGAAGGTCCCGGTCACGTACCGATGCACAAGATCAAGGAGAATATGGACAAGCAACTGGCCGTTTGCGGGGAGGCACCATTTTACACGCTGGGGCCGCTCACTACAGATATTGCTCCCGGCTATGACCACATCACTTCCGGTATAGGCGCTGCGATGATCGGCTGGTTTGGCACAGCAATGCTTTGCTACGTCACTCCCAAAGAGCATCTGGGATTACCCAATCGCGATGACGTCAAGGTCGGGGTCATTACCTATAAGATTGCTGCGCACGCTGCGGATCTGGCAAAGGGCCACCCAGCTGCAAAATTGCGGGACGATGCCTTATCGCGGGCGCGCTTCGAGTTTCGCTGGGAAGACCAGTTCAATCTGTCTCTCGATCCAGAGACAGCAAGACTGTATCACGACGAGACCCTGCCAAAAGAAGCACATAAAGTGGCGCATTTCTGCTCCATGTGCGGACCTAAATTCTGCTCAATGCGTATATCGCATGACATTCGGGCCGAAGCGCAGAAAGAGGGCATGGCTGCAATGGCAGAGAAATTCCGCGTCGGCGGAGATCTTTATATGCCACTGAGTGCTGGGGAGTGACGTGGCGAACGTTTTAGTAAAAGGGGCCGGCGTCGCCGGCCTCACGGTCGCTTATGAGCTTCGGATGCGCGGAGCGGAAGTAACAATTGTAGATCCCTGCGAGAATGGGAATTCTACCGCTTCCTGGTATGCTGGTGGTATGCTCGCGCCATGGTGTGAGAGGGAAAGTGCTGAGCAGGCAATTGTCGATTTAGGATTGAGTGCCGCAGATTGGTGGGAAGAGGTGCTTCCTGGATTAGTGACCCGCAAGGGAACGCTGGTGATTGCTCCAGCGCGCGATGTGAAAGAGCTGGATCGGTTTGCCGCACGGACATCGGGTTTTGTGCGGATTGGAGAGGAAGCAATATCGCTTTTGGAGCCGGACCTTAATGGTCTTTTCCGTAAGGGGCTATTCTTTGAACGCGAGGCCCATCTGACACCGCGTAGGGTCTTGACCGAATTGAAGGCAGTGCTTGCTGCTTTAGGTGTTCAATTTGAAACTGAAATTAGCGCTACCAAGACTTCCGATTTTGAATGGATTATCAATTGCACAGGAATGGCAGCGGCAGACCCTGCTTTGAGAGGGGTGCGGGGTGAGATGCTTTTGCTACGTAGCAAAGACATAGCCCTATCGCGACCCTTACGCCTAATTCACCCCCGGTTTCCGCTTTATGTTGTCCCGCGTTCAGATCACATATTTATGGTCGGGGCGACTATGATCGAAAGCGATGCGAGTGGTCCGGTAACTGCTCGTTCGGTCATGGAGTTGTTGAACGCTGCGTATAGTGTTCATCCTGCATTTGGCGAAGCCGAAGTCATCGAGACCGGGGTCGGCGTTCGCCCGGCCTACCCGGATAATCTTCCACGAGTGGTTAAAACCGAAAACCATATCAGCATCAACGGGCTTTACCGGCACGGTTTCCTGCTTGCGCCAGCAATGGCGAAACAAGCTGCAGACATTGTTCGGAAAGAGAGGAGGGTAAGTCGTGAAACTGATTGTGAACGGGCAGGTCTGTGATGTGTCAGCGAAGTCGCTTGAAATGTTGTTGTTTGAACTGGGGTTTGAAGGCGATTGGCTGGCAACAGCAGTCAACAGCGAACTGGTAAGGGCGACCGAACGGAACAGTCATTCTTTAAAAAATGGTGATCGCATCGAAATACTGACCCCGAAACAGGGTGGATGATATGTTAAAACTTTATGACGTTGACATATCGTCCCGTCTTCTTCTGGGAACGGCACAATATCCATCTCCCGCAACTCTCATGGACGCTATTAAAGCATCACAAACAGAAATCATTACCGTGTCGCTACGCCGGGAAATGTCTGGATCAAAGTCCGGGGATGGATTTTGGGGTTTATTGCGCTCCCTTGAACTGCGTGTGCTGCCCAATACGGCTGGCTGCCACACCGTGAAGGAAGCTGTGTTGACCGCACAAATGGCAAGGGATGTCTTTTCAACCGACTGGATCAAACTGGAAGTTATCGGCAATCATGACACGTTGCAGCCAGACGTGTTCGCGCTAGTTGAGGCAGCGCGGATTCTTGCCAAAGATGGTTTCAAGGTGTTCCCCTATACGACCGATGATCTTGTCGTGGCAGAGAGATTGCTGGAAGCGGGGTGTGATGTTCTCATGCCTTGGTGCGCGCCAATTGGTTCGGCGATGGGCCCTCTGAATGTCCATGCATTGCGTTCAATACGTGGACATTTCCCCGGCGTTCCAATCATTGTCGATGCGGGAATTGGCCGCCCTTCTCATGCAGCGGCTGTAATGGAGCTGGGATTTGATGCAGTCCTGCTAAATACTGCCGTAGCAAAGGCCGGAAATCCGGTATCAATGGCCTCTGCTTTCGCCAAAGCTGTCGGTGCCGGGTATCAGGCTCATCATGCGGTCATGCTTGAACCACGCGATCTTGCAGTTCCATCCACCCCTGTAATAGGAAAAGCAGTCTTTACATAGTGCGCAAAGCTATAGCGATTTAGTTGCAACGACGTGAAGCCATTCGGTCGGCTCATTGTCGTAACCGCTACCCATGACGGTATTTATCTCTAACGAGCGCCAAGTTGGGCCATAGGTTTGTTTTAGCCACGCAACGGTAGGATAGTTGTAGTAGCGGCCGAACTTGTCGCGGCCCTCCTGCTTTCCGGCCTTATAGCTCGCATAAAACAGACCATCAATTTTAAGCGATCGTTCGATTCGCTTAAGAACAGTTTTAAGATCGGATCGTGGAATATGAAGTAAGCAGGCATTAGCCCAAACAGCATCAAATTTGTTTCGATACACGATTTGATCGAATTTCAACACTTCTGCCGGAACGCCAAGTCGCTTCTGCGCTTGATAGGCAAGCTCTGGGCTACCATCTGTTGGTGTAACATCAAATCCTCTCGCAAGCATGTACGCACTGTCGTCACCGCCGCCGCAACCAAGTTCAAGAATAGAGCAACCGGGCGTGAGGCGAGCCAGAAATAAATCGAGGTGTTCATAAGACCTGTCGTCATTGCGGTTCGCGTATGCTTCCGCTTCTTCAGAGTAAAATCGAAGCGTATTTTGATCCTCGCCAACCATCATAAAATCCTTTCACATGTCTAATATGGCTGGCGTTTTGCTTTTTTCACCATGCACAAGACAATCGGCGATTGTAGTTCGGTCGAGAACACCGCGCGTAACATTCGCGACTTCATTGAAAACATGACGGATTTCACAGGTTTCTTCACTCGTGCAGTCCTCGCAACGTCGATAAGCGATTTTGCTCAGACATGGTAATGAAGCTATTGGGCCATCGATCAAACGCAAGACTTCACCGAACGTGATGTCATCAGCACCTTTAAGAAGCAAGTAACCTCCCATCTTACCGCGTCGGCTCATAACAATGCCTTCGCGCTTCAAATCCAAAAGGATCTGCTCAAGAAATTTTTTCGGAATATTTTGCTCTTCCGCGATATCCGAAATGAAGAGCGCTTTTTCGGAGTTTGCGCGTGCTAGCACGACGAGTGCCCGCAGGGCATATTTAGCTTTTTGCGATATCATTTTTTATTTGCCTGACAACCGGTTGGATGCAGTCATAGTCCCTCGCCAGACATTATCTAGTGTAAAAGCGTTAAAAAATTGAGTTTTTTTGTGGCAGCGAGATGTCTTAATAATGACGTGTAAGGCTCTGAAAAATAAACATTCATTAATTTTTGGATACTTCACGGCTGTGCAAATCAAGATTTTGATACACGATTAGATCGGTAGTGATTGTTGACAAATGATTTCAACCCGTCATCATCTGGTTACAGTTGACCATAATTGGCAACTCAACTCTGCAACCGAATTGTTCAGGAGGTCGCAATGTACAGTGAAGTATCAGGCATTTTTAATCGGGCGGAGCGCTTATGGCGCGAGGTTTTCACGCCAGACGCGCTTGAATTCGACACTCGTGATCCGCAAAAGCGCGACAGCGAAGAGGCTTCTGCAAAGAAGCGCCGTAATTGGACCGAGGAAGATTTTTTGTGGTGCTGGCAGCATCGCGGGTTCTGGTAATCAGACCTCTAAGCTTCATCACACCAGGTTAAGGCAAACGGCATTGGATATCTTTTGCCGTTTGCCTTAATTTACTAGGATTGTAGTATTTGATTTCTATTTTACCCAAATCATTGGGCAAATAAATCTTTCTTATAGCTATTTTTATCGCCAATCTCGCAAAAATTATTCGTTGGGCAGAAGAGCTAGCGAATGGGTGTGGCATCGAAATTCGGGGCGCGATCGCCTTCGGCTTGGGAGAATTCTATGAAGAAATTAGTTGCCTATGCGATATTAGCGCTGGGATTTGCTTTGACTCCGGCACAAGCAGCAGACGAGCCTACGGAAATTCTCAACGTTTCCTATGACATCTCTCGTGAACTCTACGAGCAGATCAATAAAGCTTTTAGTGCGGCCTATAAGGAACAGGCCGGTAAGGACATTACAGTCAACCAATCGCATGCGGGTTCGTCAAAACAGGCTCGTTCCATTCTCGAGGGTCTCGAAGCTGATGTCGTAACGTTCAACCAAGTTACTGATGTGCAGGTCTTGCATGATAAGGGCGATTTAATCCCAGCTGACTGGCAGTCTCGCTTGCCAAATAATTCATCGCCATATTACTCACTTCCTGCATTTCTCGTGCGGGCGGGAAATCCGAAAAATATCAAGAATTGGGATGACCTTGTTCGTGAGGATGTGAAGGTGGTTTTTCCGAACCCGAAAACATCCGGAAATGGGCGTTACACTTATCTGGCTGCTTATGCCTACGCGCTTGAGGCGAACAACAAGGACGAAGCAAAGGCGCAGGAGTTTGCTAAGAAGCTGCTCGCGAACGTACCTGTGTTCGACACTGGCGGTCGTGCTGCCACCACGACTTTTGCAGAACGCGGCATCGGCGACGTGCTAGTAACATTTGAAGCCGAGGTTCTTGGTACCCGCAAACAGCTCGGTTCCGACAAATATGATGCGGTTATTCCTCCTGTGAGCCTGCTTGCTGAGTTTCCTGTTTCCGTGGTCGATAAGGTTGCTGACAAGCGAGGATCCCGTGCAATCGCCGAAAGTTACCTGAAGTTTCTTTACACTCCTGAGGGGCAGGACATCCTAGCGCAGAACTATAACCGCGTGCACGACGACACGGTCAAAGCCAAATATGCCTCCCAATTTCCTGAAACTCGGCTTTTGACTGTTGAGGACGTATTTGGAGGATGGACCAAGGTCACTAAGGAGCATCTGGCTGAAGGCGGCATTCTTGACAAGGTATTCACCAAGCGTTGAGCCGGAACTGCAAATCCCAAACGGCGCGGGCTGCTGCCCGCGCTTTTTCGTTGCATAGATCGCTTGCGTTAAAGCTCGGATGAATTAAGAACCCTGCAATGTCATTGTTTTCGAAGTCCAGCCAGCGCGGCATACTCCCCGGATTTGGTCTCACTCTTGGAGTGACGCTCCTGTACTTTGCGATCATTGTGGCACTACCTCTTCTGGCAATGCTCTATAAATCTGTTAATCTTGGTTGGTCTGACTTTTGGACAATCGTTTCATCGGACAGAGCTGTCGCTACCTATCGCATAACGATAAGCGCGGCTCTGCTGGCAACGTTGTTGAATGCACTTTTCGGAGTGTTGCTGGCTTGGGTGCTGGTACGTTACGAATTTCCGGGTAAACGTCTTCTGGATGCCGTTGTAGATTTACCGTTTGCTTTACCAACAGCCGTGGCCGGGCTTGCACTGGTGACCGTTTTTTCCGCTAATGGCTGGTTTGGTCGATTTCTTGAACCGTTTGGCGTCAAGGTGGCGTACGCCCCACTTGGCATCGCACTTGCCATGATGTTTACCAGCATTCCTTTTGTTATTAGAACAGTTCAGCCCGTGCTGGAAGATGTCGCGACAGATGTTGAAGAGGCTGCCCGTTCACTGGGTGCTACGAATTGGCAGATTTTCGCTAACATTATCTGGCCAGCCATTTTACCCGCATTCGTTGCCGGATGTAGTCTGTCTTTCGCCCGAAGCTTGGGCGAGTTCGGTGCTATCGTCTTTATCTCGGGAAACCTGCCTTTTGAAACCGAAGTCATGTCTCTCCTGGTATTCATCCGGCTTGACGAATACGACTATCCGGCAGCTGCAGCCATTGCAACGGTGATGCTGGCAATAGCGTTCGTCATGCTTTTCATTACAAATTCAATCCAGGCTTGGCAGCTCAGATATGCAGAACGTAACTGATCTCGTCCGCCCTGTATCAGGATCGAAGCCATCAAAGCGCCATGGCAGCAAGCCTGTACGGATTTCGCAACGTATTTTGATCATTTCGGCGGTGCTTTTGTCAGTGTTACTGATTGGCGTGCCGCTATTGGTAATTTTTACCTATGCCTTCCGTGAGGGCTTGGCAATTTACCTGACCCAGATAAGTCAACCTGCAACACTGCATGCAATATGGCTCACTGTGCTTACGGCTATCGTTGTTGTGCCCATAAATATGGCGTTCGGAATTTGCGTGGCATGGCTTGTAACGCGTTTCAGGTTTTTCGGACGTCGGCTGCTGATCACCTTTATCGAGATACCTTTCTCAGTGTCACCAATCGTTGCCGGTGTAACCTATCTGTTTCTTTATGGCAGCCAAGGCCTGCTAGGCCCGATACTGGAAAGCTATGACATCAAGATCATGTTCACAATACCGGCGATATTTCTGGTCAGCCTATTCGTAACAAGTCCATTTGTTGCGCGTGAGCTTATTCCGTTGATGCAAGCGCAGGGCAGCGAAGACGAAGAAGCAGCGATTACGCTGGGCGCGAACGGATTACAGACATTCTTTTATGTGACATTACCAAATATACGCTGGGCCCTTCTTTATGGTGCGGTGCTCTGCAATGCGCGTGTAATGGGGGAATTTGGTGCCGTTTCCGTTGTTTCGGGTGCGATCCGCGGACAAACCAACACTTTGCCTTTGCAGATTGAATTGTTGTTCAACGACTACAATGTTACCGGCGCATTTGCGGCATCGTCAACGCTGGCATTGATTGCCGTTGTAACTCTTGTCCTGAAGTACTTGCTGGAAAGAAAACAGTTAAGTTAGGCCGCTCGTTGTGTGCCAAACGCCTGCTGGGGTCGACGCATTGAGTCAGCAAGAATATACCCTTCAGGCCACGACCCAAAACCGCTTTCAATATTAATGTGTCCCGAATTCTTCATGTCGACGAAGCCTGACCCCCAGACATTCGCCAATGCCTGTGCCTTGTTGAACGACATGTAGGGGTCATCACGGCTTGCCACCACAATTGACGGGAAGCTTAGTTTATGGCGGGGCAGGGGCGCAAAACTTTGAAACTTTTTATCCCACGTGGCCATGCGTTCAGTGTCTGCCGGTGCGACTAGAACGGCACCCGCGACATGAGCAGCGGAAGGTCGACTAGCCAGATGCGCAACCAGTATGGACCCAAGACTATGAGCAACGAGAATGGCACCGGGCGCTTCAGCAAGAGCGGCTTCGAGTACGTGAAGCCATTGCGAGAGCACCGGGTTTTCCCAATCATCCTGTTCAAGCAGTCGTGATGTTTCATCCTCAAGCAGCCATTGACGTTGCCAATGTCCGTTTTCAGATCCACGATAGCCCGGAATAATCAATGTTGTCATTGTGTCACTCCACGTTGAAGTCTGCCCTCAAAATAGAGTGTTGAGTTCCATCCTTGAAGAAACTCATCACTAAAGACAGGGATATCTGGAAAATATTTCCTGCGTGAAAGCGTTCCAATGTGAAAATGCCGTGACGCTTAATCGTCCTTTTTGTACCAGCGCAAGAGTAATTGAGAACGCTCGAAGACGAGCACCACAACAAGTGAAAGAGCAAATGGAATCAACAAATAGAACAGTCTGAATATAATGAGGGAAGCCAGGACATCGGCTTGGTTCATGTCTGGCAGACCAGTCAGGAAAACAAGTTCAAGCACACCCAATCCACCCGGGGCGTGCGATATAAGTGCAGCGGAAAACGACACCAGAAATATGCCAAGGATGATCATGAACCCGGGATTTCCGGCTTCCGGCAGTGTGAAGTATATAATTGCTGCCGCGCCGATGAGTTCCAGCGGGCCCACAATCAACTGTTGGGAAACGACTGTCAGGCGAGGGTATTCAAGAGTGAACTGGCGAATGCGTAGAGGTTTGAAGTGAAGCCAACTCCCAAACGCATAAAGCAGGATGATAGCCAGAGCGCCAAGGCCGAGAACATAGCTGAGCGATATTGGCAGCTCAGAATTAAATCGTTGTAGAATTTCCGGCTCAATCAAAAGAACAATGGCACTCAGGGTCATAACGCCAATAAGAAAAGTGAATGAGCAAAAGGCTATGAGGAGTGCGATCTCTGGCCCGCTCATCCCTTGCGAGGAATAAGCGCGATAGCGCACGACTGCACCTGAAAGTACGGAGGCACCTATGTTGTGTGATAGCGCGTAAGTTGTGAATGAGCACAGGGCAATAAACAGCCATGAAATCCTGCGACGTAAGTGCAGGAGTGCAATTCGGTCATAGCCAGCGAGAGCGGCGTAAGCTACCAATGAGGCCAACGCTGCCAATACCCAGCGATGCATCGAGATGGCTTTAAGGCTGTCGATAACATCGTCGAGAGAAATACTGCGCAACTCCTTGTATAGGAGCCATGCGGATATACCGACCGCAGCCAATCCTACGACCGGCCATATATAATCCTTGAGCTTCATATTCTTTCCTGCCCGGCCTTTATAATCATCATTTTTTGGTTTCAGGTTTCGGTCAGTGGTCCCTCTGGCTTCGGTTCGTCCAAACTAAGTATATGCGAAACAATTCCCCGCGCTATCTCACGTTCTCCCATGATAACAGCATCGGCGCCCAAATCCTGCAAATGCTGCACTTCCGCGTCTGAATGAGCCCGAGCAAGAATACTGATAATTGGATTGGCAGCCCGGGCCTTGACTACGATCTGTCCCGCTTCGAATGCATTTGGTATAGCGAGAATTAATTGCCTTGCGCCTGACAGATTGGCCGCGGCCAGAATGTCGCCATTTGCGGCATTGCCGACGATTGTCTCTATGTTGTCGTCCCGCAATTTGGCTACAGTCTTGTCAGCGTCTTCGATAACAAGAAATGGTTTCCCTACCTCTTTTAATGCATCGCCAACCAGGCTGCCGACCCTGCCATAACCCACAAGTACCGCATGGTCAGTAAGCGAAGTGGGACGGATTTCCTCCACGTCGACTTCTTCCGTTTTCGGAGCATCAGCTTCGGTATTGGTTTCTGCCGCCGCGGGTACGCGCTTTTCAAGCCAAGGTTTAAGATAGGTTACTCCAGCGAAGACTAAAGGATTCAATAGGATTGACAGGATCGCGCCACCAAGAATGAGATCTCGCCCTTCCTCAGGTAGCATCCCCAACCCTACGCCGAGCTCTGCAAGAATGAATGAGAATTCGCCAATCTGCGCGAGGCTTGCTGAGATTATAAGGGCTGTGCCCGTTGGGTATCCAAACGCCAGCACGATAAAAAATGCCGCCAGTGATTTGCCGATCACGATAATTGCGAGCGTGGCGAGCAGGGGCAGTGGGTCGTTGACGATGGTCATTGGATCAAACAGCATGCCGACTGAAACAAAGAACAAAACTGCAAAGGCGTCGCGGAGAGGCAGAGACTCTTCTGCAGCCCGATGGCTCAGCTCAGATTCGCTCATGATCATGCCAGCGAAGAATGCACCGAGAGCAAGCGACACTCCAAAAAGTTTTGCAGCCCCGAACGCAACACCGAGGGCAATGGCTAAAACAGCTAAACGGAAAAGCTCGCGTGAGCCAGTATGAGCAATGGCATGAAGGGTCCAGGGAATAACACGACGTCCAACAATCAGCATGACTGCAACGAAAGCCGCAACCTTACCCAGCGTCAGAGCTATGACACCGCCAATGCCGAGATTAAAATAAGTTGCTATCGGGTCAGCGTTTGCGTGAATGGGGCCGCTAGGTGTCTCGCCGCCATTGAGTGCACCTGCAATTGCAGGCAGCAGAACAAGTGCGAGCACCATTGCAAGGTCTTCAACGATAAGCCAACCGACTGCAATACGGCCACGTTCGGTTTCGATTAGTCGGCGCTCTTGCATGGCACGGAGGAGAACGACCGTACTGGCAACAGAAAGTGCCAGACCGAAAACGAAGCCCGCTTGCATGTCCCATCCGAGAATCCATGCAAGACCCATACCAAGAAGTGTAGCGGCGAGGATTTGAACTATGGCGCCTGGAATGGCGATTGCTCGCACAGAAAGAAGATCTTTAAGGGAGAAATGTAGACCGACACCAAACATCAAAAGGATGACGCCGATTTCGGCGAGTTCAGCTGCCAGGTCCTGATCGGCAACGAAACCGGGAGTGTGAGAGCCAGCGAGAACACCGGCAACAAGATAACCGACAAGGGGAGGAATACGCAGGCGGTTGGCAATCGCACCAAAAATAAAGGCTAATACAAGGCCTATGACGATTGTCGCAATCAGCGGCGTTTCATGAGGCATATGTCGGCTTCTCCCCCTTAAGGCGTGTTATTTGATGTACTCGTATTTTCTAACAATCTTGTCTCATGACAGTATTGCCTACCAAGTTTGGCTTGCAAACCGTTTTCATTGGTTTGCGGCGCAAGGAAGACGATTTTTTCTATGCGCCGCAAATATTTAGCATCAAACGCTAAGTTGGAATTATCAGCCTTGAGTGACAGCCTTTTCGGTGGAACCGATGCGGTGGGCGTGGTTCTTTTCCCACCATGTTCCAAGAAGCAGCAAGATCGGAGCTGCGATGAACAGCGACGAGCTTGTCGCGATAATAACGCCGAACAACATAGGCAGTGCGAAGTTTTCTACGGCTTTGCCGCCCCAGATCGCCATCGGAAGCATGGCGAGGAAGACAGTCAAGGAAGTGTATATACAACGTGCAAGTGTCTGGTTGATCGACAGATCGATAATCTGACGCAAAGGCATCTTCTTGTGAATGCGCAAATTTTCACGCATTCGATCATAGACGACAACCTTGTCGTTCACCGAATAACCGATGATCGTCAACAATGCGGCAATGGCTGTAAGGTTGAAATCCAGGCCCAACAGCGCAAAGAAGCCGACAGTCTTAGTTGTATCAAGGATCAGGGTTGCAATGGCACCCAAAGCAAAGTGCCATTCGAATCGCCACCAAATGTAGAGCAGCATAGCCAAACTGGCGAGCACCACTGCTATAACACCGGAGCGGGCCAATTCACCACTCACCTTAGGACCCACGACCTCAGAACGTTCAATTTTCACACCAGGATCAAGCTCTTCAACAGCTGCCTTAACCTTGGTTACGGCAATGGTTTGCGCTTCTTCGCCGCCTTCCTGACGCTGTACACGGATCAGAACTTGGCTATCGCCACCAGCTTGCTGCAAGGCCACTTCACCTAACCCCAACCCCTCCAGCTTTTCGCGCATGGAAGCAAGGTCGGCAGGTTTGGACGTTGAGACTTCGACCTGGATACCTCCCTTGAAGTCGATGCCATAATTCAGGCCCGGGTGAATAAACAGTACCACTGATGCAATCGACAAGAAGATCGAAACACCGATACCGAAGAACCGTGCGTTCATGAACGAGATGTTGGTGTTTTCCGGCACAAGTTTGAATAGATGCTCGATATGGATCGTCTTCATCTTGCGACGGCGGACGATCGCCATCGTAATGATGCGAACGACTGTAACCGCGGTGAACATGGACACGAGCGCGCCAATGATCATCGTGATTGCAAAACCGCGTACCGGTCCCGTGCCGAAGAGAAAGAGCAGGAAGGTCGCAATAAGATGCGTCGCATTGGCGTCGATAATGGTCGAATAAGCCAGTTTAAAGCCGCGATCGACTGCGGCCATTGCACCAATGCCTTTACGAGCCTCTTCACGAATACGCTCGTTGATCAGGATGTTGGCATCGACGGCAAAGCCAATACCGAGAATGATAGCGGCGATACCGGGTAGTGTTAGAGTGGCCCCTATCAAACTCAGAATACCAAATGTCAGAATAACGTTAAGCGCGAGCGCGAAATTGGCAATCAATCCCCATCCGCTATAGAGAATGAAGATAAAGCCGACGACAAGCGCAAAGCCGATCAGGCCAGTTAGAAGCCCCATCTTGATGACGTCACCGCCAAGGTCAGGACCAACGGTTCGCTCTTCAATGACAGTTAGAGGTGCAGGCAGCGCACCAGCGCGTAGCAGGGCAGCGGTTGTAACCGTATCCTGAACGGTGAAGTTACCCGTTATTTGACCAGAGCCGCCGGTAATTGGAACCTGAATGACGGGTGCTGTAAGAACTTTTCCATCAAGTACGATCGCGAAGGGGCGACCAACGTTTTGACTCGTTATCTCGGCAAACTGACGTGCTCCAATATTGTCGAACCGGAAGGAAATAATTGGTTGGTTGGTCTGCTGATCGAAAGCGGCGCGTGCATCGGTGAGCCGTTCGCCGCTCAGCGCTACGCGGTCCTCGACTGGATATGTCACGCCAGGTTCTTTGGCGTCAGGCAAAATTGAGACGCCGGGAGGTGGTGCTTCGCCAGCGTTGCGATCTGCGACCATGTGGAATGTCATTTTGGCCGTACTACCGAGCAGAGCACGTAACTGGCTTGGGTCTTGCAGTCCGGGAAGCTGCACTACAATACGGTCTGAACCGACGCGTTGAATGGAAGGCTCGGCAACACCAACCTGATCGACGCGGCGACGGACAATCTCAAGGCTCTGCGTCAGTGCGTTGTCTAGCTTGTCTTTCATGCCAGCTTCGGTAAGCGTGAGCCGAATTTGATTGTCATTCGTCGAAATGTCGATATCGCTGACAGGAGCAGCAAATCCGATTTGGGCTACTTGAGTAGTCAACTCGCGAAGTGCGGTAACGGCTGCATCCCGCTGTGTTGCGTCCGCAATTGTAACCACAACGCTATCACCAGCCACTCGCACAGATTGCGGTTGAATCTTTGCCGTGCGCAAACGACCGCGTGCATCATCCAGAATAGAGCGTACACGATCTCGTTTCAGCGCAGCTGCGTCTACCTCAAGTACAAGGTAGGAGCCGCCACGAAGATCAAGGCCGAGCGCAACCTGTTTCTTTGGAAGCCAGTTCGGCATTGCGTCGAGCTGTGCCTTGGTGAACATATTCGGAAAGGCAAGAACAATGCCCGCAAGAATGATAAAAATATAGGTCCAGAGAACCCATCTCGAAGTGCGCATATCTGTGTTCCATTATGAAAAAGTGGGCACGCTGCCTTGGTGGATAGCCGCTGCCGGAATTTAGTGCCGTCGTTTCCTGCCGGGAAACGGAAGTATCAAGCTACGAAAGGTGGAGCTCGAGCGCTGAAGGATGAATTATAGGTTGGAATCAACCGGTATCCAAGCGATGACGCTGTCGTTACAAGTTTCTCGACTGCAAAGACCGCAGGTATGCTGGAAAGAAGCCCATCGTGCGGGTCAGAATCGGCACGCAATCCGCTTTTGATTTTCAGATGCAGAGTTTCAAGAGCAGCAATTCGCGTTGGTCGTTGTGCAGGTGCCGTTGAGCTATCGGCATCGCGAGCAATCCGCGTTTCGTTTTTTAGCGGGTTCCCTATATCTGTTGACGCGATATTCGCATCCCTATCGGCAAAGTAGCCAGCGCCCAACGTCGCGCTGAGAGTAGAAATGAGCCAGAAAATAGAAATCAGTAGCGGCGCCGCGCCGCGCCTTCCTGTCTTTCTATTCCTGAACAAACCCATAATCGATCCCAATATAAGCTATCGCGACGCAAAGCACCTCGTTGCGACTCTATTTATGAATTCTGATCCGCTGAGTCACTTAAAATCGTCGTGTAATATGCAAATGTCGGCAAAATATGGCTTCCGGCAGGAAACGGGTGGAAGAATACTCAGGATACGGCACGCTGGTCTCAACTAATGATTGAGGAGATGTAGCGTGTTACCCAAAATTTATAACCCTATCGATTGGACGTTTCTAACAACCGAGTTGAATGATTTTGGTTGCGCAGTAATGCCCGGATTATTGTCTGAAGCAGAATGCCAGAGGATTGCTGCTGGTTATACAAAGGATGATCAATTCCGAAAACGTATTGTCATGGCGAGACACGGCTTTGGTCGCGGCGAATACAAATATTACAGCTATCCCTTACCAGATATTATCCAGAACCTGCGCTCTGCGTTTTATCCGCCACTGGCGAAACTCGCAAACCGTTGGAATGAGTTGATGGGGATTGATGTGCGTTATCCCGACGATCATGTAAGCTTTCTTGAAAGATGCCATTTGGCAGGGCAGGACCGACCGACGCCGCTGCTTCTGCAGTATGAGGAAGGAGACTATAATTGCCTTCATCAGGACGTTTATGGAGAACACGTGTTTCCGCTGCAGGTTGCTATTCTCTTATCGCAGCCATGGGATGATTTCACTGGGGGTGAGTTTGTTCTCACAGAACAACGCCCACGGATGCAATCTCGGATTGAGGTAGTTCCGCTTCGACAGGGTGATGCGGTAGTCTTTCCGGTAAGTCAGCGACCAGTAAAAGGAGCGCGTGGATATTATCGCGTCAATATGCGTCATGGTGTGAGTCGCTTGCGCAGCGGCGTGCGAAACACATTAGGTATTATTTTCCACGACTCCAGATAACGGGACCAGTTGCATCACCATGCGAACGACCGCATTGTAACGGCGTATATCATGTGGGGCGTCGATGGATTATCTGATTTTCTGGGAATGGCTAAGTTTTGCTGCCCGCTGGTTGCACGTCATTACAGCCATTGCATGGATAGGGTCATCGTTTTATTTTATCGCTCTTGATCTTGGACTGCGTCGACACACTAACTTGCCCAAAGGGGTGAATGGTGAGGAGTGGCAGGTCCATGGCGGAGGTTTTTATCATATCCAGAAATATATGGTCGCACCGCCCAACATGCCGGAGCACTTGATCTGGTTTAAGTGGGAATCCTACGCTACCTGGCTTTCCGGATTCACGCTCCTTTGCATTGTCTATTATGCTGGTGCAGATCTCTATTTGGTCGACCCTAACGTTCTGGACGTTTCGACGCCTACCGCGATCGTAATATCTATCGTATCGCTTGCGATTGGTTGGTTGGTTTATGACCTGCTATGCAGATCGCCACTCGCATCCAATGATACTGCACTGATGATTATCCTTTACGGGGTGATCGTTTTTATGGCGTGGAGCTACACCCATCTTTTTACCGGGCGTGCTGCGTTTCTTCACCTTGGTGCATTCACCGCGACTATTATGTCTGGCAATGTTTTTCTTCTGATCATTCCCAATCAGAAGATCGTTGTTGCGGATTTAATCGCTGGAAAAACTCCAGATCCCAAACTTGGAAAGCAGGCAAAACAGCGCTCTACGCATAACAATTATCTGACGCTTCCGGTTATATTCCTGATGCTGTCAAACCATTATCCGCTTGCACACTCCACCCAATTTAACTGGATTATTGCAGCTCTGATTTTCATCATGGGGGTTCTTATCCGTCACTACTTCAACTCCCAGCATGCCGGCAAAGGCAATCCGCATTGGACATGGTTA
The DNA here is from genome assembly GCF_000282595.1 of Phyllobacterium sp. YR531. Taxonomy (GTDB): domain Bacteria; phylum Pseudomonadota; class Alphaproteobacteria; order Rhizobiales; family Rhizobiaceae; genus Phyllobacterium. The sequence continues at coordinate 180,554 of NZ_AKIZ01000016.1, read as the reverse complement.
ATCACCACTATTCTTTTCATAATTATCATTTGGCTATCGACTGTTCCCAAGGTCCTGACGGGAGAAGAAAAGGTTTCCGGCGCTGCCCAACCTTTTCTTGCAGCACGAAATTTTGAGCAAGTTCGAGATACTGTTATGGGGCGTTGCTCGATGTGCCATGCTGCAGAGCCGTCTTGGGATGGCATTTTAATGCCACCGAAGGGTATCCGTCTTGATACAGCCGAGTTAATTGCTACCCATGCCAACGAAATTTACATTCAGGCCGGAGTTAGCCATGCGATGCCACCGGGTAATCTTACGAGGATTACAAATGAAGAACGTGCGCAAATTGTTGCGTGGTATCGAGATGGACAGTTGAGCAAGCCGGCCCATGACTGAGACATTACTACGCGGGCGTGTTCTGAGTTTTCACGATGAGCCTCTAGAGGGGGATGCCAGCTCAGAAGCATTTACCTATATCGAAGAGGGTGCCTTGTTAATTCGGGATGGCAAGATTGTTGCCATGGACAGTTATGAGGCTCTCCGGTTAGGCGAGGGCCGTAATGTCGAGGTGATTGATCATCGTCCTCACCTCATAATGCCTGGGTTCATCGATTGCCATATTCATTATCCGCAGATGCAGGTCGTGGGTTCCTACGCAGGCGCACTTTTAGAGTGGCTGGACAAGTACACGTTTGTCGAAGAGCAGAAGTTTTCCAATCAGGGACATCCGGAGCGGATTGCTTCAGCTTTCTTTGATGAACTGATCCGACACGGCACTACAACTGCAGCGGCATATTGCTCGGTTCATAAAGCTTCAGTCGATGCATTTTTTACAGAATCGCATAAACGCAACATGCGGATGATTGCCGGTAAAGTAATGATGGATCGCAATGCACCGCCCAATCTGCTTGATACACCGCAATCGGGCTATGAGGACAGTAAGGCGCTTGTCCAGAAATGGCATGGCAAAGGAAGACAGCTTTACGCGATAACGCCAAGGTTCGCGCCTACATCGACGCCTGAGCAATTGGAAATGAGCGGCACACTGGTGCACGAGTTTCCGCAATTGCATGTTCAAACACATCTGGGTGAAAACCCCGCGGAAATCGCTTTCGTGGCAGAACTTTTCCCATGGAGTCGCGATTACACCCACGTCTATGAACATTATGGTTTGTTGGGCTCAAAAACGCTGCTTGGTCATTGCATCCATTTGACTGATGCAGAGATTGGTTCAATTGCTGATAGCAAATCCGTTGCAGTCTTTTGTCCAACGTCAAATCTCTTCATAGGAAGCGGCTTGTTTGACCTTGGTCGATTAACAAAGTCCAATGTTAGAAACGCAATTGCCACGGACATTGGCGGAGGAACGTCCTATTCCATGCTGCGCACCCTTGATGAAGGGTACAAAATCTTGAATATCCAAGGCCAACGATATCATCCGCTAAGATCTTTCTATCAAGTGACACTTGGCAATGCCCGAGCCTTATCTCTCGATAATGTCATCGGATCATTCAAGCAGGGAGCTGAGGCTGACTGTGTTGTTCTCAATGCCGGTGCCACAGCTGCCATGCGTGTCCGCATGGAGACAGTCGAAACGCTCGTGGAGGAGTTGATGTTATTGCAGACCATGGGGGATGACCGCAGTATCGCTGAGGTTTATGTAGCAGGCAAAGCATCCAAAACCGCATTGGACTAGGGAACGAAGCTGCATTCTGACCGTTTCGGAGCGTCACTGCCTTCGATTTGGAAACTTCATGACAACACAACATCGGAATTTGAGAACCGGACAGCCAATTTGGCTGGGAAAGGCTGCAACTGGTATAAAGTTTGATGCGTTGATGGATGACATTAGCGTCGATGTAGCTATTCTCGGCGCCGGGATCAGTGGAGCGTTGGTGGCTGAGGGACTGACTGAAGCGGGCTACAGCGTGGCAATATTTGATCGACGAAAGCCTGTGATGGGGTCTACGCCTGCAAGTACTGCACTGTTGCAATTTGAAATTGATATGCCGTTACATCATTTGGCAAAACATATTGGGCTGAATAATGCCGAGCGCGCTTGGCGACGTTCCAAGCTAGCAGTGGATGCGCTGCGGGAGCGAACGAAAGATTTAGGCATCTCGTGCGAAATGAAAGATAGGGATTCACTTTATATTGCTGGTGATGTACTGGACGAGAAGGGATTGCAGAAGGAATTACTTGCGCGTCAACGTGCTGGTTTTGAGACGAGATTCCTTTCTAACGACGATCTTCAATCAAGATTTGGCATAGATCGCACGGCGGCTTTAATGAGCTTCAACAACATCGAAGCCAATCCCCGCAAGCTTGCACTTGGATATCTGAATAAGGCAATTGATCGCGGGGCCCGTATTTATGCTCCAGTGGAGGTTACTTTTGTCGAGCCGAGATCGCGAGATGTATTGGCGATAACCAAGGATGGGCGGAAAATCCGCTCCAAATATCTCGTATCAGCCACGGGTTATGAGCTACCCGATTATGTGCCGAAAAAAGGCCACAAGATCATTTCGACATGGGCACTGGCGACAGCACCACAACGCGATAAGCTTTGGCCTGAGCGCTGCCTTATCTGGGAAGCTTCCGACCCTTACCTTTACATGCGAACGACACAAGATGGTCGAATAATAGTTGGAGGCGAGGACGAGGAATTTGAGAATGAGGAAAAGCGGGACGCCAAGCTTAAATCAAAAACCAATTCTATCCTGAAAAAGCTCAAAAGGATGTTCCCCAAGATTACTGCAGAGGCCGATTATGCCTGGGCGGGAAGTTTTGGCTCAAGTTCGACGGGTTTGCCTTCCATAGGTGCTATCCCTGGTATGGATCGGTGCTACGCCATTCTCGGATATGGTGGCAATGGAATTACCTTTTCAATGGTTGCATCTCAGCTTGTACGCGGCCTGATAACCGGCACTGGCGATCCGGACGAAGACCTCTTCGCATTCAAATAAGCTATTCTACCAGATAGCCAACCTCTTCTGCTGCATGACCCAGTGTTAACCAGAACGAGCGTGCAAATGTGCGGAACACGTAGATATCAAAGGTCTGAGAGTCTATTCGTTGGATTAATGCATGGATATCATGATGTAATGTTGCCCGACCAGCCCCAACGGGAAATGCGTGTTCGGAAAAGTCGATGGCAAATAATTTTGCCAGTACCCATTCTACCTGCTCCCCACTTATACGGAAAATCGTACGACCATGCGTTAGTGCAATGACTGTACCAAGATCGGTTGAAATCGCAGCACGCAAACGCTGTTCAAGATCGGGCGTGGCTCCAACAACCATGAAGCGCCCGGGGGCAAAGCCGAAAACAGATTTCTCGCCCGCCACACGACCGCTGCCGGGCGTGTTCTGAATTATGACGCCGGTTGCGCTGCCAATCGCAGTCAGCACCGTTGAAATTGTATTGTTCCAGGCTGTCACTTGGACAAGAGAAATGCCTTTTCGCTCTTGCAGTGTTACACCAGTACCGCCCGCAGCGTTGCCATGGTTTCCCGGGATAAATGTAACGCCGAGTGGTGATTGAAGATCAGCCATGCATTCGGCTCCCGTCCTTGTCGAACATATGGTGGCTGACGATTTCCACCGCTCCATGCTTATCGCGTAGGAGGTCGGTGGCGAAGGCCCGTTTGCCGATCATCGATGTTCCATGTTTGACCAACGCCAATCCGATGTATTTTCCGAGCGCGGGGGAGTAGCATGCAGCGGTTACATGACCAAAGCTGTCCGCAGGCTCGCGAGGTGTTTTGTCCGACACTATATGGCTGCCGCCGTTGATAGACTGGTTGTCTAATGAGATCAGACCGACCAATGACAAACGGTGTTCATCCTTAAGGCCTGCCCGATTAATCATCGCTGAACCAACATAGGCCTTTTTTTTGGAAAGCATCCAGTCAAGGTGAAGATCATGCGCTGTGGTGCGCCCATCAATTTCGGCCCCAGTTACATGGCCTTTCTCAATACGCAAAGTGCCGAGTGCCTCTAGCCCGTAGGGAATTATGTTGAATTGTTTGCCTGCAGCGATCAATGCTTCCCAAAGCTGTGTTCCATATCCCGCACCGGTGTAGACTTCATAAGCAATCTCGCCGGAAAAGGAGAGGCGGCAAACCATAACGGGAATATCGTCAATTCGGCCATGGACAATGCCCATAAAAGGCAAGGTCGTATTGTCTACCTTAGTGCCAGTAACGCATGTTTCGAGAACAGCTCGCGATTTGGGGCCAGAAATGGCGGCTCCAGCCCAAACATCCGTCACTGATGTCAGGTGCACCCGCAAATCCGGCCAGACACAATCGAGATAATACTCGAGATGTTGCATGACTGGTCCGGCATTCGCCGTCGTGGTTGTCATTAAAAATTGAGTTTCGGTCAGGCGCCACGTAGTGCCGTCGTCAAAAACAATGCCGTCTTCACGCAGCATCAGGCCATAACGTGCCTTTCCGACGGGCAGGGTAGAAAACATATTGGTATAGACGCGGTCGAGAAATTCTGCGGCGTCTGGCCCCTGAATATCGATCTTGCCCAATGTGGACACATCAACGATACCAACGCTTTCACGCACTGCGCGTGCTTCACGCGTATAAGCTTGTTCAATCGTCTCGCCGGGGCTGCCATAGATCATAGGACGATGCCAAAGCCCGGCCTCATAAGTCTTGGCACCGTTCGCAATGTGCCAATCATGCATTGGCGTCAACCGGTGAGGGCGAAGATCGCCATAACGCTCTCCAGCAATGACTCCCATGGATACGGGTGTGAAAGGCGCGCGAAACCGGGTAGTGCCAGCCTCAGGAATTGAGATGCCACGTATATCGGCCATAATTGCTAGGCCAGGCACGTTGGAAGTCTTGCCTTGGTCCGTTGCCATACCAAGAGTTGTGTAGCGCTTAAGATGCTCGACCGAATGAAAGCCCTCGCGATAGGCGAGACGAATATCACTTGCAGTCACATCGTGCTGAAAGTCGACAAAAGCTTTTTGTGATTTCCCCGCGGGCTCGATCTCAAAGATTGGCGCTGGAGAGCTATCCAGCATGGATGCCTCTATAGTTGGCAAAATAAGTCTGCTATTGGCCGACCCTTTGGTGGCAGCATCCGAGAGAACGCTTACCGTATCCATGTATCCGGCAGCTGAACCGGTAACCACCCAATTCTGATTAGCCTCGGGTGCGAGGAAGGCTTGCAGATCCTCGTCCCATTCCGGCTTTCCTCCTGCTTGGCTTGCAAGGTGGATGGCCGGTGACCAGCCTCCAGACACACCCAGACAGTCGGTTTTGATTTCACGTGGAGCGCCGGATATCCGTCCGGTTTCCGCATTGAAATGCTGAACGGTGATTGAGCTCAGAGTTTTGCCGGCATGGGTGCCCGTAACAGCTGATCCCAGCAGCAACTCAGCACCAATCACATTGGCTATATCGTTGCAAGTTCCTGAAACGTCTGAGCGAACATCAATGATCGCGCTGATATTAACGCCAGCCATTGATAAGGCACGTGCCGCATCGTAGGCGCTGTCATTGTTGGTAAAGAAAGTAACGTTTTTGCCTGCGCCGACACCATATTCCACTGCAAAGCGACGCACAGCATCGGCAAGCATCACGCCGGGGCAGTCATTGCCAGGAAAGACGATAGGACGTTCAAAAGCGCCTGTTGCGAGAATGGTTTTACCCGTGCGGATCACCCAGTGACGTTGTCTGGGCTGACCTCTGGTCCGATTTGGCTTGTGATCGGATACGTGCTCGACGGCAGTTAATATGTTGCCATCGTAATATCCCCAGACAGAAGTGCGGGTGAGAAAACGAACATTCGGAAGGCTGGCAAGCGCGTCCACTTTTTCGCGAGCCCATACTGCTGGGTTGCGCCCGTCGAAAGTTTCGCCCGATGCCAGTAAGGAGCCCCCGGCTACCGGGCGCTCCTCGGCAACGATCACGCGTGCTCCAGTTGCCGCGGCGGCTTCAGCTGCAATAAGCCCTGCCGGACCGCTGCCCACTACCAGAACATCACAGAACGCATTCATGCGTTCGTAGCGGTCTGGATCTGCAACGGTGCCTGCCTTACCAAGCCCCGCAGCGCGCCTTATGAATTTTTCACAGAACATCCAGAAGCGCGTGCTCTTCAGCGGACCAATTGCTGGTCCCATAAATGTTTTATAGTAGAAGCCAGCCGAGAGAAGCGGGCCTGCCAGTTGATTGACGGCCATAAGATCATGTTCAAGCGACGGAAAACGGTTCTGGCTCTGAACGATAAGACCATCGTAAATCTCTAACTCAGTGGCGCGTACGTTAGGCTCACGCACGTCGCCAGAAATGATCGTAACAAGTGCGTTGGGCTCATCACTGCCTGCTGCTAACACCCCGCGAGGGCGGTGATACTTGAAAGAACGGCCAAAAAGCGTGATCCCGCTGGCAAGCAATGCCGAGGCAAGCGTATCGCCCTGATGTCCCCTGTAGACTTTCCCGTCAAAAGTGAATCCAACAGATTTGGCGCGTTCGATACGCCCTCCATTTGGGAGACGCCAACTGGTCATTATTTGCCACCCGCATGAATGTAGTCACGTGCATACACAACTGACGAAATTATATGAGTTGAAATATCGCGTGTAACCACCAGGTGCTGACGGCAGCCACCCCCATGCAGCCAAAACTCCCGATGGGATTTTGCAGGATTGGACCGATCATAAACATAAGCATTCCATGTATCTTGGTCGGTCGATGCCGGATTTGGTCTCGTTCGAGTTGCATCACCTTGATAGGTAAACTCAATAACGTCGCGCGGACCACAATAGGGGCATTTGATAATCATGGTGTTACTGTCCGATAAGCGAATCGATGATTTTGCGATGCGATGGTGGCGTGAATCGTGTGCAAACAGAAGACAGGATATGTAGCCTTTTGCAAAGACATGAACAGCCCTGTTAACAATATGCTATTGTCAGGCGGGCATAATCATCAGTATAGCGGCGATCACTGTCATTGAACCGACCCGGTTTTCTTGATCGCGCCTTGATTGTGCCGAGATGAGCGGGCAAGTCGACTACGAAACTCTCCTTACATGGATTTGAACCAGTGATTTCTTCATTTCGGCAGTTTATTCTAGCCTTGGCACTATTTTTTATCGTCGCAATGCAGATGCAGCCGACGAGCGCGCAGACTCCCGCTCAACCGGCCGCTCCTGTTGTTACCTCTGGGATAGTTGCCGAACAACGCCCAGTCATCGACGATCTGAAGAAACAAATCAGCGCGTATCAGCAAAAGTTCAAGGACAAGGCAGACGCAGATGCGGCCTTGGCCGACCTGCGTCTTGATCTGGAAGGGACGGCGAAGAAGCTTCTTGAAATTGGTGTATCCTTCCGCCCACGCCTCACTGAGATCAACTCGCGGCTCGAGCAATTAGGACAGCCGCCAGCGCAAGGACAACCAGCCGAAGCGCAGATTGTTACGGATGAAAGAACAAGGCTTACAACTGAAAAAGCTGAAATTAATGCTGTTCTGGGGGAAACCGAAGATCAACTTATTGCCGTCAACAAGATGGTTGATGCTATTGGCGATGCCCGGCGTGAGCTTTTTGCGAACACTTTGTCTCAACGCGTAGATATAAACTATTCACTCGGAAGCGAGGTTGCAGACGCGTACGGCCGCGAACTGCAAACCATGAACCAACGCATATCCTCATGGTGGCGCTTCGTTATCGCGTTTAAATGGCAATCGATGCTTGCAGCTGCTGCGATGGCCGCAGTAGCAGCGCTGGTTCTGCTCATTGGAGGGCAACGTGCGCTAGGACACCTTTATCTGCGTGATGCCTCAGTGGACGCACCATCCTACCTCAGCCGATTGGCCGTCGCCTTCTGGTCCACGCTTATGCGTTCGCTGACGGTGGTTGTCTTTTTGGCCACGACCTATTTCTTTCTAGACTATTTTAAAGTGCTGAGAGCGGACATTGCTTCGCTATTCTACACATTGTTCAGCGTTATCGGGATTGTTTATTTTGTTCACGCGCTCGCGCAGGCAGTTATTTGTCCTGGTGCTCCCAACTGGCGGCTTGTGCGGGTTGCTCCTCGGCCTGGCCGGATACTGATGGTACTGATAACGGCCACGGCAACGATCACGGGTCTTGATTATCTGGCTGATACAATCAACCAGATTGCAACATCGCCTTTGTCGCTGACGGTTGCCAAAAGCCTTTTCGCTACAATTTTAGTTGGCCTGCTAATCTTTTCCATCGCCTTGCTAAAGCCTTTGGAAGACCAGGAAACCGGCAAGGTAAAGCCATGGCCGAAGACGATAAGATTTTCTCTTTATGTGATAGCTTTGGTCCCTGTGGTAGCAGCATTACTTGGTTACATTGGGCTTGCCCGCTTTGTGTCCCAGCAAGTGGTGATCAATGGCGCGGTTGTTGTCACCATGTACCTTGGCTTCCTTACAGCACGTGCTGTATCGGATGAAAATGCGCTGTCGGGGACGGTGTTTGGGCGAGCAATCCAAACCCGCTTTGGGATGGATGAAACAACGCTGGATCAGCTTGGCCTCGTTGCCAGTATTGTCATCTACGTCTTTGTCCTTTTGCTCGGCATACCGGTCATATTGCTGCTTTGGGGTTTTCAATGGAGCGAAATGACGGCATGGTTTCTCAATGTCGCTATCGGCTTTCAGATCGGCTCAGTTAATATTTCGCTTGTTGCTATTGCCATCGGTATTCTGCTTTTTGCATTGTTTTATGCATTTACGCGATGGTTCCAGGGCTGGCTTGATACGAAAGTCATGGCTCGAGGCAAGCTCGATTCAGGCGTGCGCAACTCCATCCGTACTGCAGTCGGTTATCTCGGCCTTGGCGTAGCCGGAGTTATCGGCATCTCAGCCGCAGGCATTAACCTTTCAAGTCTTGCTCTGGTGGCCGGTGGTCTTTCATTGGGTATCGGTTTTGGTATGCAGGCAATCGTATCCAATTTCGTATCCGGCCTTATTCTTCTGGCAGAGCGCCCGTTCAAGGTAGGAGATTGGATCGAGACAGCGGGTGTTGGTGGTATAGTAAAGAAGATCAGTGTGCGCGCGACTGAGGTGGAAACCTTCCAACGTCAGTCCATTATCATTCCAAATTCATCGTTCATCAACGGTAACGTTGGCAATTGGACTCACCGCAACAAGCTTGGCCGCGTCGAAATACCCGTTGGTGTCTCCTACAAATCAGATCCCAAGCGCGTCTATGATGTGCTGATGGAGATCGCACGGTCGCAGCCTTTAGTTCTCAAGAACCCCGAACCGTTTATTGCTTTCAAAGCCCTGACATCTTCCACAATGGATTTTGAACTGCGTGTTCATCTTGCCGATCTTTCAAATTCGGGAACGGTCCAAAATGACATTCGCTTCGCAATAATTGATCGATTTGCAGAGGAGGGTATAGAAATTCCTTATCCTGCACGCGATGTGAAGCTCAATCTGGAAGAGGCAGATGTTCTGATCGAAGCTTTGACAAGCCGAATCAAAGCTGAAATCGCTGCGGATACAAAGAAGCCAAAACCCAAATCCGAATAGACTTTGGTTAAATGAAGGCAAAATAACGAGGTGTTCAGTTGCCGTTCAGTTTGTTACCGCTATAACTGTTTATGAAAAGGGCAGATTTGGCCCTTGATAACAGGGGCGGTGGCGACACCGGAGCGGATATGAAAAAGTTTGCTGTTGCTATTCTTATGAGTGCCATCTCTGCCGGTTCAGCGTTTGCTGCCAGTGTTACAAACGGCGATGCATCTGCTCAGACAATCGTCGTCACCGAAGGTTCCAGCAAGACGGAACTCCAAGTCGGTGCAGGCGAAACCGTGGAATTTTGCAGCAATGGTTGTTTTGTCACGTTCTCAAATGGCGATCGTGAAGCACTTACTGGTGGCGAGACTGTGGAAATCAAAGGCGGTAAGGCTACAATCAAATAAGTATTGCGACTTTCTAATCTGTGACGCTATCAACCGGCTGGTTTTTCCAGCCGGTTTTTTAATGGTTGGTTTACTGTGGTTATTACTTTCAGTATTAGCAATAATGTCGATGAGAATACGTTCATTCTTCATTTCTTCTTTTCCAGTAAGCCCTGCACTGATAAATAATGTAATACTGACCGATCGGTGCAGAACTTTAGGGATTTGTTGTGGTGGATTCTCGTTCTGGTAACAAAGTTCTGGACTTGGTGGTAGACCTTGATGGTACGTTGATAGCGACTGATCTTCTTTGGGAAAGTGCTTTTCAGCTGCTGAAGAAGAATATGCTGTACATTTTTGTTATGCCCATGTGGTTACTCAAGGGCAAAGCCAATCTCAAACACCAGATATCTCTTCGGGTTGTTGTTGATCCTGCAACGCTACCTTATCGGCATGAGTTTATTGAATATCTGAGGCAGCAACGTGATCAAGGGCGCAGACTCGTTCTTGCCACCGGTTCGGCACGTAGGTTTGCCGACAGTATCGCCGCATATTTGGGGATATTCGATGCGGTCTATGCAACGGACGATAGCCGTAATCTGACGGCTCACAAGACTGCCTTTCTGCTGGAAACTTATGGTGATGTGAAGTTTGCTTATGCGGGCAACAGCCGCGCCGATGTGCCTGTTTTCAAGGCAGCAAGTGAGGTCATTGTGGTCGCCCCCGACAGGGCAGCGCGTAAATGGCAACAAGCACATTCTGCAAAACTGTTTGAAGCACCAAAAACCAACCTCAAAACCTTTCTGAAAATGCTCCGTGTTCATCAATGGATGAAGAATACGCTAATTTTTGTTCCTGCTACTCTGGACCATCAGCTCACGGAATGGCCGATACTCTTTAATTCTGTCATCGCATTTTTTGCATTTTCCGCGGCTGCCTCGGCAATCTATATTATCAACGATCTGTTTGATCTGCCGTTGGACCGACAGCATGTTCGTAAAAAGAACCGTGCTTTCGCCAGCGGGGTTTTTTCTATACGTTTCGGTCTTTTAGTTTCGGTGTCGCTTATTCTGATCGCGGCGTTGCTTGCGGTACAATTGCATTGGACATTTGGCGTTGTACTCATTGGCTATCTTATCGCAACAACAGCTTATTCACTTTCGATCAAGCGTATGCTTCTGATAGACGTTTTGACGTTGGCTGGTCTTTATACATTACGAATTCTAGCGGGTACTGCGGCCAATCAAATTGAAGGCTCGTTTTGGTTGCTGGCGTTTTCGTCTTTTTTCTTTCTATCGCTGGCCCTCGTCAAACGTTACGTCGAGCTGCAAAACTCTGTCGCTGATGATAATAACCGTATAGCTGGAAGAGGCTATCGCCCTGCGGATCGGGAAATAATTGCGCAATGCGGCGTTGCGTCGGCGTTCGCCGCGGCCCTCGTTCTTGCGCTGTACGTCGACAGTGACGCGGTTGTGAGCTTGTATGCCTATCCTTGGATGATCTGGCCCCTCTGCCCCATTGTGCTTTATCTCAATATTCGCATCTGGATATTAGCTTACCGCGGTGAAATGCATGACGACCCAGTTGTTTTCATTATCACGGATTGGCGCAGTCAGGTCGTTATAGCCATCGGAGCGGTGCTTCTGCTTTATGGCGGCATGCGCTCGTGACCGACAGTTACAACAGTTTTGGTTTGATTGAGCGGCGTCAACGTTCCGCTATCACGCTTGAGGAAGTTCGCGAAATCTTCACTGGACCATTTCCAAATCCAGGAAGTTTTCTAGCCTTTGGCAATGGCAAATCTTACGGAGACACGTGTCATAACGACCTAGGTACATTGGTCGTTATGCGCGGCAGCGACGAACTCGTTTCGTTCGACTCCGCGACTGGCCTTCTCACTGCTAAAACAGGGATTTTGCTTTCCGAAATGATAGCCATTGGAGCGGAGCACGGCTATTTTCTGCCAGTCACGCCGGGTACACGTTTCGTGACACTCGGAGGCGCGATCGCAAATGATGTGCACGGTAAAAACCATCATCGTCGCGGAACTTTTGGCTGTCATGTCAAAAGATTTGAGCTTCTAAAATCCGATGGTCTGGTGATTGAGTGCTCACCTGTCTCAAACCCAATGCTCTTTAAAGCAACAATAGGTGGAATGGGTCTTACTGGAATCATCCTTGAGGCAACGATTCAACTCATGAAAGTCGGCTCACTTGATATAGTTGAGCGAATCCAACCGTTTGGCGATCTTGATGAGTATTTTTCTCTTGCAGAGGAAGTGGATGAAGATAACGAATATGCTGTAGCATGGGTGGATCAAATTGGTTCCGGTACCTATGCAGGAAGAGGCGTTCTTATAAGCGGTAATCATTCCGATAACGGAAATTTTGCTGTCAGAACAAAAGCTGGTCGACTGGGCGTTCCTTTCGAGCTACCGATCTCAGCACTCAATTATCCTAGTCTAAAGCTTTTCAATGCGGCTTACTACCATCTCAAAGGCCGCAAGCAGCAACCCCACCTCAGCAATTATGAAAGCTTCTTTTATCCGTTGGATCGGGTGTCCAATTGGAACAGGCTTTACGGCCGAGCGGGCCTCTATCAACATCAAAGTCTTCTTCCCGAGAAAGCAGCCCAAGCAATTATTCCACAAATGTTAAAGGTAACACGGGAAGCTGGACAAAGTTCATTTCTTACGGTGCTGAAACGTTTCGGCGATATAAAATCACCAGGAAGCTTATCGTTTCCACACGCAGGCTACACACTGACTGTGGACTTTCCAAATCGCGGAGCACGCACGCTCGCATTGCTGGGGGAATTGGATCGAATGACGATAATGAATGGGGGTAGGGTGAATCCTTATAAAGATCAACGCATGAGCGCTGAAGCTTTTAAGGCCGGTTACCCGAATTGGACAAAGCTTGAGCAAGAGCGTGACCCTGCAATCAATTCGAATTTCTGGCGACGAACTGCTTTGGCGGGATCAGTGTGATGGAAGTGTTAAATTTTACCAACTCGTTTGGGGGCTTCTTAAGACAGGGGTTGGTATTTATCGGAGAATTCAAGGGGCAATCTCAATGACTAAGTATATACCGTTTATCCTGTTTACGGTGATGACAAATGCGGCTGCACAGGTTCTTCTGAAATACGGAATGATCAATTTGGGCCCGATAAGTTTTAGTGCTGACACGATCATACAGCGTGTATTTCAGATCGTCTTCAATCCATGGGTATTTGCCGGTCTTTTCATGTTTGTAATCTCCATGGCATCACATCTTTTCGTGCTCTCCAAGGTTGACCTGTCATTTGCCTACCCATTCCTCAGTCTGGCTTACGTTGTTGTGGCGCTTGTCGCTTGGGCGCTTTTCAAGGAAGAGCTCGGGATTTACAAAATTGGTGGGATCGCCTTTATCATGATTGGCACCATCCTGATTGCTCAAAGTGGCCATGGCGATAGCTCCGCTACTGGTCCTTCGACCCCAACAACCTTGAACACACCGTCATAAGTGGACCTTAAAAGATGAGACATATTATTTTTGGTGGGGATGGATTTGTCGGGCGGCATCTAGCACCCAAGCTTGCGGCCGAAGGGGAGGAAGTAATTGTTGCGGACATCGTCAAAAGCAATCTTACACATTATGGCGATGTTCATTTCACGGAATGTGATGTTACTGAACCTGCAGCAATAGCGAATGTCGGTATCAAGCCTGATGACATGGTCTACAACCTGTCCGCCAAGATGTTATCACCGCTGCAGGTCAGAGCGAAACGCCACGACTTCTTCTTTCCAGTGAACTATTACGGAACCGAAAACATCATCAAAGCGCTAGACGATGCAGGTGCCAGCAAGCTGGTGCATTACACGACAGACATGATTTATGGCCACACATATGTTTGGCCACAAACTGAAGAGCATCCAGCTGCGCCACTGGGCGAATATGGTTTGTCGAAGTGGAAAACCGAAGAACTGGCAGCAGAGTGGCGCAAGCGTGGAATGAATATATCTCTGTTTCGCCCGCGCCTGATTATCGGCCCCGGCAGATTGGGTATTTTGGAAAAGCTCTTCAAATTGGTTGATTATAATCTGCCTGTCCCAATGATCGGTTCCGGTAAAAACCCTTACCAGTTCATTTCTGTGTTCGATTGTGCAGATGCAGCTTATGCGGGCTGGAAAGCAGGCGTTCCGAATGAGGCCTACAATCTCGGTTCGCTTAATCCGCCGCCTGTACGCAAACTCTTGGGCGATCTGGTTAAATTTGCTGGTTCAAAATCCTTGCTTCTGCCAACTCCGGCTTGGGCAGTGAAACGCACGCTTGATCTTTTTGATGTGATTAACATGCCAATCATGGATCCAGAGCAGTATCTGATAGCGGATGAAATGTGCGTGCTTGATGTGTCGAAAGCAGAGCGGCAGTTGGGTTGGATACCGAAGCACCGGGACGAAGACATGCTGATTGCGGCCTATAAAGAGTATCGGCTTGTTAAAGAAGGCAAGGTAGCGCCATCGGCAGCGCACTAAACGGGGAACGGCGATGAACAAGGTTCAAGAAATGACAAAAACCACCGCGCCGACGATCCGGCCCGATTTGCTATCGGTGGACGATGCGAAGGCAATGACTTTGCCGCGGATGACGGAAATTTTTACAAAGCATCTCAATCCAGGACAGTTGCACTTCATGAAACTGTTGGGTTTTCACAAAGTGAAAATCGAGCGAGCAGATGGCATGTACTATTACGACCAGAATGGGCGGGCAATTCTCGATTTCTTCGGGGGATTCGGATCGCTTGCTTTCGGCCATAATCATCCAAGGATTGTGGAGGCGCGGAAGAAATTTCAAGATGAGAAGCGTCAGGAAATCGCAATCGCCTTCATGTCGCAATATGCCAGCGCCCTTGCCCATAATTTGGCAGCATGTTCACCCGGCGATTTGGATATGGTGTTCCTCGGCTCCTCAGGTTCAGAAGCGATGGAAGCTGCGATCAAGGTAGCCGAGCGCGCAGCAGGTCCGAAAAAGCCCAAAATTGTCTACGCTGAAAATTCTTTCCACGGCAAGACCAAGGGCGTTCTCTCAATTACAGACGGCTCGCTTTACCGGGGCGATTTCAAATTGGTCGACAACACGATCCGCGTGCCTTTTGGCGACATTAACGCGATTGAGAGCGTGTTCAAGTCAGATCCTGAGATCGGCGTTGTTGTCCTTGAAACCATTCAAGGCGGCGGTGGAATTATTCAAGCGCCTAATGAATATTGGCAGAAATTGCGGGCGCTTTGTGATCAGTATGGTGTACTGTGGGTTGCCGACGAAGTTCAGTGCGGATTTGGGCGCTCGGGTAAATTCTACGCTTTTGAACACGCCGGTGTCGTGCCGGATGTTACTGCCTTGGCAAAGTCGCTTGGAGGCGGCAAAGCTGCGGTGGGGGCAATGATTGCTCGGCGTGAAGTCTACATGAAAGCCTACGGTACGCCGAAGACTGCGATGATCCACGCCATGGCGACTTTCGGCGGTATCGGTGAAGCATGTGTGACATCCATAGAAGCAATCAATATTCTCTATGATGAGCATCTGATTGATAACTCGGCGGAAATCGGTGAATACCTACTCGGTAAGTTGGGGGAACTTAAAGCAAAACATGCAGGAATGATAAAGGATGTGCGCGGCAAAGGCCTGATGGTCGGTCTTGAGTTCCATGATTTCTCCAAAACTGTTCCTATGGTATTACGTCCGGTTCTTGCAGTCCTTGACGACAAGCTGAAAGGGTCGCTTCCGGGCTTTATCGGAAGTCACCTGCTACGCGACCATGGTGTGTTGGTCGCCTTTACGGAGTACAATCGCAACGTGGTGCGTCTCGAGCCTCCGCTCATTTGCGGACAAGAGCATGTTGATGCGTTTATAAAGGCGCTTGATGAAGTTCTTTCACGTGGCATCGTGCGGATAGTAAAAGACTTTGTGAAAGCTCAAGTGAAGTAGCTTATCTTATTATTTCGGATAAGCCGGTTTGCTCCGGCTTATCCGTCTATCATTTTACAGCTTTTAAGTCTGGCCTGAGCAATAAATCCCAACAATCATTGAGTTTGACAACTGTGCGGTCGTCCAGTGCTTTTGCATATATATCTTGCAGATAGCGGCGCGCCGTTGTTATCGGGCAAGTTGGGCGTAAAACACCGTCTGTCGCGCGAACAGAAGCCTCCACGACTGGAGTAAGCCTCTCTACCGTTCGGAACGGATCCGCGCCAATCTGAATATGGCGCGTCGCATCCCGGTCCAATATCCACGGGAAGGGGTCGGTAAAGTCTAGGTTCATAAGGCTGTTGAGGCGAATGTTATTATCAGATTCAAACTGCTTGATCGCTTTCACGGCATTGTCGAGCGATAACAGCCAGAACATTTGATAATCAAGTTCTGCGTATAGACGCCAGCTCGGTAACTGCCCCGCTACAGCCAATTGTCGATAGGTCTCGGCGTTCTGAATATAATGGTTTTCCAAGAGAAGTACTCGTTCCATTATATCTGCCCGCGTCGAAACGAGCCCCATTGTCTTGATATCGCTGACCGGAGCAGAGACATAATGAGGGGCAACGGCGATGAAACGCAAAGTGCCGTGCACAACCTTCGTCGTCGTTGGAATGATTGTAAGGGCAACGAGACAGTAAACTATAAGGCGATGTATCTCATTCATAGCTGTTGTCTTGTACAATACAGCCAGTAAGACCGGCCAAATGAAAATGAATTCCTGACTACCGGTGTTTTGTGTTTCCAGGAAAGTCCCAGCAACCATTATAACGCCTGCCCACAGCCAATCCCTATCGAGATAAAACTTGTCTTTTCGCCACGTCGAATGATCAGAACGATCGAGCCAAAACAAGAAGAAGATCAAACTTGCAGCAGCTAACATAACGTCGAGCTTGATTGAAAATACTGTAAGAAAGCGTGGAATTAACAAGCCCTCATTCAAACTGACGAGGGTGATGATGTTTGCCATATAGGCCGATACCATACCATTATTGAGCTCGAATCCGGCGAGGATGATAACGAAAACGGCAAGCGCTAAAAGCAGGTGGCGTAATAAGAAGCGGCCTGCAATTACTGCGTAGAGGCCAATCAACCCACCAGCGAGAAAACCAGTGATTTTGGTGAAGAACAGCGCCAGCATTGTCAGGGCGGCTACGATGGCCAGAGAGCGGCCTCTAGGCAAGAATATCAGGGCGCTCGTTAATACATAAAGAAGTAGTGACGTATGCCGGTTATAAATGCCAAACCCGCTTACTCCTGGATATGAGTGGAATGTCTGGGTGTTCATCGGACAGAGTGCAAAGATCAGGAATGGTACCAGAATTGCTATTGCTGTCTTGCGATTATCTTTTTCGATGATAGCAACAACTGCTGCCATTAGCGGGGCAGAAGAAATAAGTACTGACCATTGTGCCAACAATGTCGGTTGCCCGCCCGGAAAAAGCGTTTGCAGCCAGTAGAATTGATAATATTCCAAAGCACCAACCGGGGCTGAAAAATCTACCGCGGGAATTTGGCCAAGTTTGAGCCTTTGCGCTGCATCCAAGTATATATATGTGTCCCAGTACATGGGGCCAATCGGAATAGTGAGTGGCAAGCTCAGAAGAATACACAGAACCAGAAGGACGAAAATGAGCAAGCTCAATGGTGAAAAAAGCCACGAAGCCGGTTTTTTGCTGCCAATTATCGCGTCTGCCATTTGCTTCCGTTTCAGCTAGATCGGTAATCGAGCTTCATGATTAGCCTGCACTTATCGATATTGCGTTAAATTAGACAGATAATCTTCGTGTTTTTTAGTCGAATAGATCAGTGTCTACCATGCGTCGCGGCATGTTTTGGCCATGTCGCAAACAGGCCTTAGCAAGAGGCTTGCTGAACGGCATAGTGCACGAAATTCGCAGACGCTGTTCTAACCATCGATCGATACCAAAGGATATTACGAAATGAAGACTGAGGCACGTGTTGTCGTTATCGGCGGTGGTGTGGTGGGTGTTTCTACACTCTACCACTTGGCAAAAAAAGGCTGGAGCGATGTTGTTCTGATTGAACGAAAAGAGCTGACATCCGGCTCGACCTGGCATGCTGCTGGTTTGTTGCCTCTATTCAACATGAGCTATTCCGTCGGTCAGATTCATAAATACTCAGTCAAATTCTATCAGGAACTGCAGGAAGAAACTGGCATGAATGTCGGTTTCACAAATTGCAGCAATATTCGTCTTGCTCGCACCAAAGATCGCTGGGACGAGTACATGTACTATGCGGGTGTCGCTGAAACGATTGGCGTTCCGGTCAAACTGCTGACTCCCGAACAGGTCAAGGAAATTTGGCCACTTGCAGAGATTGACGGCATTCTTGGCGCGATTCAGCACCCGGAAGATGGTTATATTCAACCCGCAGATTTGACGCAGGCACTAGCCAAGGGCGCTCGCGACCGTGGCGCGACAATTTATCGTTACACGACCGTACTTGGCATTGATCAACTGCCGACAGGTAAATGGCTGGTCAAGACAGATAAGGGCGATATTACAGCCGATCACGTAGTTTCAGCTACCGGCAATTTTGCACGTAAGACCGGCAAAATGGTGGGGCTCGATGTGCCGGTCATTCCGGTCGAACACCAGTACATCGTCACGGAACCGCATCCCGCTATCGTTGAACGTAAAGCGAAAGGCCTTCCGGAAATGGGGGTTCTGCGTGAAAGTGACAGCTCATGGTATATGCGAGAGGAAAATGGGGGACTATTGCTCGGACCTTACGAGCGCGGCGCTCCTGTTTGCTATGTCGATGGGCCATCGGACGGCAGTGAGTACGAACTTTTCCAGGAAGATCTGGATCGGCTTGAGCCTTATATTGAAACAGCGATTGCCCGTGTTCCCGCCTTTGGTGAAGTGGGTATCAAGAAAGTCTATAATGGCGCGATTGCTTATACGCCGGATGGCTCACCGATCATCGGACCAGCCCCGCGCCTGAAGAATTTCTGGCTCAATGAAGGTCACTCTTTTGGTGTTACTGCGGCTGGCGGTGCGGGCTGGCAATTGGCTGAGTGGATTGTTGAGGGTGAGCCATCCATTGATATGATGGGCGTCGATCCTCGCCGTTTTGGTCCTTATGCAACGGAAGGGTATCTGAAGGAGAAGAACGAAGAAGCCTATGCGGAAGTCTTTTCGGTTCACTATCCAGACGAAGAGCGTGGCGCCGCCCGTCCGCTGAAGCGTTCGCCAACCTATGACCGTCAAAAGGACCTCGGTGCCGTGTTTGGCACTGTCTATGGTTGGGAGCGAGCCAACTGGTTCGCACCAAAAGACTATGGCTTGGATGTATCAAAGCTTGATAAGCCCGATGTTCTGATGAACCACAACCATCCAAATCCGATAGATGGCAAGGTTAAGGAAGTCTGGTCATTCCGTCGTTCAAATTATTTCGAGCATGTGGGTAATGAAATCAAGAACGTAACCAACAATGTTGGCCTGCTTGATATGTCAGCCTTTGCCAAGATGGAAGTATCTGGCCCCGGTGCACGTCAATGGCTGGATTCAATCCTGGCGAACCGCATCCCCAAAAAACAGGGCCGCATCGCGCTGTGCCATTTGTTGACGAAAGAAGGCGGTGTGCGTTCCGAATTCACCGTTTATGAATGGGTGCCAGGTAAGTTCTATCTGGTTTCCGCAGGTGCTTATGAAAATCACGACCATGACTATCTCTACAAGCTTCTGCCAGATGACGGCTCGGTATCACTGCGTCCGATAACGTCCACTTATGGCGTTTTGGTTCTGGCTGGACCAAATAGCCGAAAAGTTCTGCAAAAGCTGACCAGGGCCGATCTGTCCAACGATGCATTCCCATGGTTATCCGGCAAGGAAATCAGTGTTGGAACCGCTACAGCGCATGCCTTGCGCGTAAATTTCGTGGGTGAACTTGGCTGGGAATTGCATCACCCTATTGAACAGCAAAGCGCCATTTATGAGATGTTGCTGGATGCCGGTGCTGAGTTTGGTATCAAACCATTTGGTATTCGTGCGATGACAGCCATGGCTGTGGAGAAGTCCTATCGCCTCATTCCTCGCGAGTTGTCGATTGAGTACAACGCTTTTGAGAGTGGTCTCGACCGCTTCGTGCATCCCAATAAGGGCGAGTTCATTGGCCGCGACGCTGTTGTCAAGGCCAAGGAAGATGGATTGAAGTGGAACTTTGTAACGCTTGAAGTGCATGTTCCGGGAGTTTCAGACGTGGATGCGCGCGGAAGTGAGCCCATTTACCTTAAAGGACAACTGGTTGGCCGCGCTACTCATGGTGGCTATGGCTGGCGATTGGGCAAAAGCCTTGCTTTGGGTATGGTTAAACCCGAACACTCAGCCTTGGGCACAGAGCTGGAAATCAAAATTCTTGGCAGGACACATAAGGCAACCGTTATTCCGGAGTCACCGTTCGATACGGACAACGAACGGCTGAAAGCCTAAAACGTCCATCAAAGAATTAAAATGGCGCTGTTTCAGCGCCATTTTCTTTGTTTTTATTCAACTGAGCGTGAACAGCTCCAAACGCACTTTGCGTTGCAGAGTTTTGCGATACACTCTTCAAATGTTATCGCGCAAGAAAGCTCTTGGAGGTTTTCTGATACTGGCGACACTGGTGGCCAGTTCCTTGGCGCGATCCCAATCTGGCGAGATGGATGTTGATGTTGAGCTTGTTCTCGCTGTCGATGCATCGCGCTCTATGCAAAGTTTCGAGCAGAGAATTCAACGGGATGGTTATGTTGCCGCCCTTCGACAGAAAGATGTGATCCGAGCTATTCGGGACGGTGCTCATGGCAAAGTTGCAATTACCTATGTCGAATGGGCTGGTTCGACTATGCAACGCGTGATCGTGCCATGGATGGTTATAGAAAGCGCAGAAACAGCTGAAAAGTTTGCTTCCTTGTTGGCGGAACCAATTCCATCAACCCAAAGTAGAACGTCGATTTCAGGCGCTATCGATTTTGGTAGCAGCCTATTTGATGGCAATGGTTTCAAAGGGTTACGCCGAGTAATAGACGTGTCGGGGGATGGAGCTAATAACAATGGACGCCCCGTCCTCGAGGCCAAAGAGCAGGCCATTGCGAAAGGCATAACCATCAACGGTCTCCCGCTCATGACAAGAGGAGATTTTTATTCTGATTGGGCGATTGAAGATCTCGACGTTTACTACACCAACTGCGTTATTG
The DNA here is from genome assembly GCF_000282595.1 of Phyllobacterium sp. YR531. Classification (GTDB taxonomy): domain Bacteria; phylum Pseudomonadota; class Alphaproteobacteria; order Rhizobiales; family Rhizobiaceae; genus Phyllobacterium. The sequence goes on along the minus strand of NZ_AKIZ01000016.1, from coordinate 159,457 downwards.
GTGGGCCAGGCGCATTTATGATCCCAGTAAACTCTTGGGATCAATTTCCCGAAGCGGTGAGACGCAAGCTTGTCCTCGAGTTAGCAGGAGATGAAGGTGAAATACAAAAAGCCGCTTATCGTTCGCCAACCGCTCCACCCGTTTTGCTAGCGCAAAACAAACAGAGCTATGATTGCTTGTCAGGCGAGCGGATATGGCAGAGGCGAATGCAGGACTGGGAGGCTCGCTAGGGCGGTATCAAGCCGCCATAAGCTGTTTGCGATCTGCACGCTCCTGCTGCGGGGAGCGCCCATATAATTCGCGGTAGCATTTCGAAAAATGAGATGCGGAAACAAATCCGCATGCTACCGCGACTTCAACGATGGGCATTGAAGACTGGATCAACAAATGCCGTGCTCTATCAAGCCGAATCTCCAGATAATATCGGGCCGGAGAACGGCCCATTTCCTGACGAAACAGGCGTTCGATCTGTCGGCGGGATAATCCGACATGATCAGCAATTTCGATCAAGGACAAGGGCTCGGACAGCCGTGCTTCCATCAGTTCGATTATTGTAAGCACTTTTGAATTCTGCACACCAAGACGCGCTCGCAATGGCAGACGCTGACGGTCATGTGGGCTGCGAACACGATCTGTAAGCGCCTGCTCACACACTCTATTGACGATGTTGTCACCAAAATCGTCACCGATGAGTTTAAGCATCATATCGAGCGCGGCAGTACCGCCAGCGCAGGTATAAATATTGCCATCGACCTCGAAGAGGTCGGCGTATACGTCAGCTTTTGGAAATGCTTCAGCAAACCCCGGCAAGTTCTCCCAGTGAATAGCACAGCGTTTACCTGAGAGTAGGCCAGCAGCAGCCAATATATGTGCACCTGTACAAAGGCCGCCGACAGCCACGCCTCGGTTGAACTCTTCACGGAGCCAAGCAAAAACAGATTTATTCTGGAATTTTTCGACATGAACGCCGGAACAGACGAAAACCATCGAGGGGCGTTCTTCACCAGTCAGATAACGCCGCTCGTCCTCCAGCGAAGAGTTGGCTGCACATTCAACACCATTGGATGCTGTTACGGGTTTCGCATCCACTGATGCTAGACGCCAGCGATAGGCTTCGTAACCCAACATGCGATTGGCAATACGCAAAGGTTCAATCGCAGTCGCAAAGGCGATCATCGAGAAATTTGGGACGAGAAAAAATACGAAAGAGCGCTTGGTGAGACCGACTTGATCCATGTTGACCTATGTTCCCGTATCTGGCTTTAAGGCCATGTCGCACCTGAAGCAGCTAGTTCAGGCAGCGGGCGTGGTCTCTAGAGCTTTTTTTCAGATACAACCATAGAATTATTCTAAATGGAAGTGGTCGTCCCTGTGTCGCAAAAGCGCAGGCGTCACTAATATTAAAGGGAGCAGACAGTTTGTTATCTGCTCCCTTTTCCAGTGTGCTCACGCATTTAATTCGACCGGTATTTCAATTCATGGCATTCCTGAACTTGGCGCTCATACAAGTCGGGCCAGCCAATATCTTCGCGAATACCTTCTGGCAGCGAATCAAGTGCGGTTTCGGTCGCATGCAGCCTACGGATGCGAACTATTGAGGCACGAACGCTAAAGACAGCGCGTGAGAGTTTTTGTACATGCTCAATCATAAAGGCTGTAATTCGCTCGGATAACCCGATTTCACGTTCTGCATAACTTTCGTTGCAAGTGCTCATTTCTCTTCTCCTTGTCTAACAAAGGCGAGTGGTGCTTAGTTGCCTCCCAATAAGGTTGACTATCGGCGCTATTTAATGTTCAATCAAACGAAATTAGATAATGGTATGATTCAGAAAAATTGATGGAGGAGGTGACGCCATGTCAGCACCAATGCATCATCCGATACCTATCCTAGACCTGGACGTTTTGCGTACATTTGCAATGATTGCTGAGACCGGAAGTTTTTCCAGCGCAGCGAATGCAGTTTTCCGCACGCCATCAGCAGTGTCTATGCAGATAAAAAAACTGGAAGAGATCCTTGGGCACGTGCTTTTGGAGCGGGATGCGAGGTCAGTGAAGCTGACACCAAGCGGTGAAATACTGCTTGGTTATGCCAAGCGTATGCTGTCTCTCAATCGCGAGACAGTGGCCAAATTCATCGCTCCTACAGTCTCGGGTGTCGTACGTCTCGGTGCTCCCGATGACGTTGGAGAAAGGGTTCTCCCGTTCGTACTGAAGCGTTTCGCTGAATCACACCCGGACGTAACCGTTGATGTCGTGATCGATCAGAGTAACAATCTTCGCAAGCGACTGGATGAACAACGCCTTGATGTCACCTTGGTGAACGTTAATGAAACACTGGCGAGGCTCGACGAAATCGAAGTCTTGATGACTGAGGATATCATCTGGGCAGGCGCTAAATGCGGCAATGCCCATGAACGTACACCTTTACCATTATCCATGTGGGAGGAAGGGTGCATCTGGCGCGCCAATGCCATTGAAGCGCTGGAGAGCATGGGTAGAGATTACCGTGTGGCCTATATGAGTGCTCACACCATGGGACAGCGTGCCGCCATTGTGGCTGATCTCGCAGTTGCCCCTTTCTCAAAATTTCTTCTGGATGAGAATATGGTGCAGCTTGGACCAGAACATGGACTGCCTGAACTTGGAGAGTCCAAACTTGGTATGCTTGTGACAAAGAACGCTGGTGCTCACATAAAGGCTGTCGCCCAGCATCTTAGGGTTTATTTTGAAGGTTATGAGCGTACTGGAAAGCTTACCTGCTAAGGCAAAAGTCCTTTAACGCCCGAACGGCATCCTTGCTGGTTTGTTTTTGCGATGCGGTTTCAAATCCGAGCCGCTTCGCAGCATCACTTGTAGCCGGCAGGGAAACTGAGCATGACGAATGGATTTCCGAGAATGGAATGCAATCAAGCAGCATCCCGGCATTGCTGATGTTAACGCCTGAGCCGGGCATGATTTTTATTTTACCCTCAGCAAGCTCAAATATCAGCTTCAGATCATCAATGCCTTCAACAGAGGTGAGCGCTCGCCCGGAGGTTAGAATTCGCTCAAAACCCAGCTCGATAGCGATGTTGATGGCTTCTGCGATATCAGGAACAAGGTCGAATGCGCGATGCAACGTAACTTTCAGTCCATCACACTGCCGGATTAAACGCCCAAGCGTTTTGTAATCCAAGGCACCGTTAGCCAGATTGGCTCCAAAAACCGCGCCCGTAAGGCCATTGGATCGGATGGTGTCTATCTCTCGCAACATCGCATCAATATCGGTTTCACTAAAAACAAAATTGCCGGGCCGCGGACGGATCATTGCATAGATCGGGATTGGCGACGCTTTGGCTTGTCCAATCAGACCAGGTGTAGGCGTCAAACCTCCAAGATCAAGTGCCGAGCAAAGCTCTACACGATCAGCACCGCCTTGAATGGCAGCAGCCAATCCTTCTGGATTGTCCACGCAAACTTCAAGTAGAACAGTCATTTTTCCAAATCCATTAACCCTAAAACCCCAGCACCGATTAGGCCGGGTTCAATTTTCAACTCTGCAGGGATTACCAGCGCTTTATCGGTTTGCCGCAAGATGCGCGCTCGAACTGCCTCGTCTAATCGCCTGATCAGTGGGAGTGAATTGGCTAGTCCTCCCCCAACCGGTACAACTGACGCTCCAACGATATTGATTGTCATCGCCAAGGGCCCGCTGACTACGTCGATATACACATCAATTGTTCGGGTAGCTTCGTTGTCGCCGGCATCCCATGCAGCTATAATCTCTGTACTGGGAAGGGAAACGCCATGGATATGTGCATGAAGCCTTTCCATGCCGCGAGCCGCACCCACCGCGTCCACGCAACCGATTTGACCGCAGCCGCAAGCATAACGAGGGATGGTGACGGGAGGATTTCCCGCGAGCGTAGCTGAAACAGGACCATGACCCCATTCACCGGCAAAACCACCAGCACCTTCATGAATTTTGCCATTTATAACCAAGCCACCACCGACGCCTGTTCCCAAAATAACACCGAAGACAATTCGATGTCCGCGTCCAGCGCCAAGCACGGCTTCGGAAAGCGCAAAACAGTCAGCATCATTTGCCACTAAGACAGGCCGGTTAAGTTTTTCGCTAAGGTCTGCAACCAATCGACGTCCATGTATGCATGGGATGTTGGCACACGTAATTCTGCCGGTATCTGAATCAACGACGCCTGCGATTGAGATGGAAATAAGACTTCCCGGATCAACCCCGCCGTCGTGTGCTATTTGTTCGATTGCTGTGGCAAAGAGGTCGAAATCATGAAGCGGAGTAGGTACTTTCGGCAATGGCCGAATATCCTCTCGAGAATAAGCTACTGCCCCCTTGATGGCCGATCCACCAATATCAAAACAGGCTATCATAAGTGATTGTTTCCAGAATCAAGCATCTCGGCTGTTTGATAGCGGAAATTCCCGAAGGTACAAAGCTAATCGCGACTTCTACGCGCGGCACGGTCTTCGCGAGAGCGGCGGCGTGGTGTGGCGTCACCCACAATGCCGTCTTCGCTAACATTTTTTCGTTGTGGCAGAGTTACAACTTTTGAAAGTTTGGGGAAGGGGTCGACCTTGTTTGGCATGGCCATTGCGTAAACGAAGTGCTCCTGAAACTTTGGTTCGAGCGCGGTTTCGATCTTTTCAATGCGCGTAACCGTATCTTCTATTTCGCGACGGTAGTTGCGATTGAGCAAAGCCATTCGAGCGCCGGTGCCTGCCGCATTGCCAACCGCTAGAACCTTATCAAGATCGCAGTCGGGGATAAGACCAAGAACCATCGCATATTTGGGATCAATAAATGACCCAAAGGCTCCAGCAAAACGGATTTGGTCGACATGATCTATTCCGAGCTTGTCCATGAGCAGCTTGACGCCAGCGTAGAGCGCCGCTTTCGCTAATTGAATAGCGCGCACATCTGTCTGAGTAATGGTTATCGTCGGCGCGCCTTCACGCAACAGATAGGAAAAGGTTCGGCCTGTAGCCATGACGCGTGAGGATCGGGCAGCAAGACTTCCATCAATCACACCATCCTCGGAGATTATTCCGGACAGGTACATTTCGGCGACCACCTCGATAATGGCTGAGCCGCATATGCCAGTAATGCCGCTGATTTGCACAGCTTCGCCAAAGCCGGGTTCGTCGGACCATTGTTCTGTACCTATAACGCGAAAACGAGGCTCCAGAGTGATGGGATCTATGCGAACACGTTCAATTGCGCCCGGCGCTGCCCGCTGACCGCCAGAAATTTCCGCACCTTCAAATGCGGGGCCGGTGGGAGACGACGCTGCGACGGTGCGATGGCGATTGCCAAGAACGATTTCCGCGTTTGTGCCAACATCGACAAGCAGCATCATCTCATCTTGACGATGAGGGCCTTCCGCAAGTGTTGCTGCGGCAGCATCGGCACCAACGTGCCCAGCAATACACGGGAGCATATAAACGCGTGTTCCCGGGTTCATGGGAAGACCAATGTCGGACGATTTGAGATGAACTGCACCGGAAACAGCAAGCGCGAATGGTGCTCCACCGAGCTCCGTAGGGTCAATACCCAGAAAAAGGTGATGCATAATGGGATTGCCCACGAAAACTGCATCGAGAATATCTTCCCTGGCTATGCCGCCTTCAGCGCAGACTCTGTCAATTAATTCGTTGATGGCTCCGCGCACGGCGCTTGTCATGCCCTCACGTCCATCGGGGTTCATCATGACATAAGAGACGCGGCTCATAAGGTCTTCGCCGAACCTGATCTGTGGATTGGAAGTACCTGCAGAAGCAATCGTGCGAACAGACAATAGCGATGACAGATGCATCGCTATTGTCGTGGACCCGATATCGCACGCAATACCATATGCTTCGTTCTTCAACCCCGGCCAAAGGCCGATCATGGTTGGGCGTGATGTCTCTTCATCGTGATGAATAGCAGCCGTGACGCCCCACTCACCCTTGCGCAATATTTTCTGAACGTCTGCGAGAAGATGAGTATCCACGTCAATGTTATGAAATCCCCACTCATTTTCGAGCGCTATTTTCAGCCGGTCCAGATCGCCAAGCGGCTTGTGCATGTCAGGCTCTTCAACCTCGACATAGCACATGCGGATTGCAGGGTTGCGTTCGATAACGCGTGTATCAACATCCTTGCGTACGACTTGAGCATTGACCTGCACATCCTGCGGAACATCAACTACAAGATCGCCAAGGATTGTTGCGGAGCAAGACAGGCGTCTGCCTTGCTTCAGGTCGCGCTTTTCGGCGTAACGCTGCTCTTTAGGTCCAAACTCTGAAATATGATCATTTGAAGAAGTTATGCCGTGTTTGGCGAAACGACCTTCCTGCACTTCAACTTGGCAACGCCCACAAATACCACGCCCGCCGCAAACACTTTCGACGTAAACGCCGAGCGTGCGTGCAGCTTCCAATACTGGTGTGCCAACAGCAAAACGGCCGCGCTTGCCAGAAGGCATAAAAAGCACAAGCGCTTCTTTTGCTGAGGCTTCAGGCGTTTTGACGGGTGCATTCACGATCGGTGCTCCAAAACTTTCGAGGTGAGGGGCGTTTCCGCCCTTCGCCTTTCTATGTTAGGCTTGATATCAGGTGCAAACCGTTCAGCTTGCGACCCCGCGTCGCGCATCACGTCCACCACGTCGACGACCACCCCCGGAATCTGCTGGAACTGAAACTGCCGGTGCAGCGCCGCCCGCCGCCGGTTGGTGGTCGCGGTATTTCTTGATCCAATAGGTACAATTGGCATCCGTGCCATTCAAAACATTGGCGGCGTGAACAGCTTCCATTTCCTGCGGACGGCAAGGGTTCATGATTGCTGACGTCATGCCCGCACCGATAACCATTGGAATAAATCCAGCATTAATGCCATGACGATGCGGCAGACCGAAAGAGATGTTTGATAGGCCGCAGGTCGTATTGACCTTCAACTCTTCGCGCAGGCGGCGAAGTAGGGCAAAGACTTGACGCCCGGCATCTCCGAGAGCCCCAATGGGCATGACTAGCGGATCAACGACAATATCATGAGCCGGAATGCCAAAATCGGCAGCCCGCTGGACGATCTTCTTGGCGACGGCGAACCGCACGTCTGGATCCATTGAAATACCGGTCTCATCGTTCGAAATAGCTACGACAGGGACATTATACTTCTTGATGAGAGGCAGAATTGCCTCAAGCTTTTCTTCTTCGCCAGTGACAGAGTTCACCAGAGGACGCCCCTTGGCAACACGCAAGGCAGCTTCGATGGCCGCCGTTACCGAACTGTCAATCGACAAAGGTACATCAACAAGATTCTGCACGATTTCTAGTGTCTTAACCAGAAGATCCGGTTCAGTTGCATTTGGATCAACTGCTGTGACGCCAGCATTTACGTCCAACATGGTTGCTCCAGCAGCAACCTGTTCCAAGGCATCCTTGATAACCGTGTCGAAGTTCCCGGCCACCATTTCAGCAGCAAGTTTCTTGCGCCCGGTTGGATTTATCCGCTCACCAATCACACAGAAGGGCTGATCAAAACCGATGATGATCTCTCTGGTCGCCGAGGCGACGATCGTACGGGTCATTCAAGAATCCTTAATTCGCGGCCGAGTTTGCAGCTTGGAAATGTCTTGTATTCAAATCCCATGAACCGCGATCCGTTAGCCATTCTGCAGATTTCTTCAAGCCGCCAAATGGAAAGACGTGTATCTGCTTGATCGCAGATGAGGGGTTAGCGATTGCATGTTGCTCGATCGGGCCCACGACCCCTTCAGGGGAATGACTTGTGGCGAGCGCAGTCAGAGAAAGAGCATTCTTTTTCAGAAAGCTGATGGAATTGCCAACACCACACATTGCAGCATATTTGATCAACGTCGTGATTTTTGCTGGTCCGGCAACTCCAAGATGTACTGGCAAATCTACTCCGTGCTCGCGTAGCGATTCTGAGTATCGAATGAAGCGGTCGGCATCAAAACCAAACTGTGTCACGACGCGCAGGTGGGCACCCGTACGTTCGCCGAAGTTCTTCTTAAGGCGGAGGGCTTCAAGAGCAACCGCTTCAGAAAATTCTGGGCTGCCCTCCGGGTGACCGGCAACACCCATTTCAGTAATGCCGTATTTGTCAAAAAAACCGGTTTCGAGCACCTGCATTGTGGAGGAGAATTCACCAGCCTGACGCTCAAGGCCACCGCCGATGACAAGCACATCCGTAACACCCGCTTCCTCTGAAGCGCGGCGGATACGGGTTTCCAACGCGGACTTGGTCGAGAGGCGGCGAGAAGCAAAATGTGGAATAGGCTTATAGCCAAGATCATGAATACGCTTTGCTGCGGATGTCAGAGTATCAACGCTGTCGCTGCCCATATCGGTAATATAGACCCTTGTACCAGCCGGAAAAAGTCCTGGAAGGTCTTGGGATTCGATAGCCTGGCGCGCTGCGACTTCAATTGATGCTGCGATTTTCGTCATTGGCTTCGCTCTCAACTCATGAATTGTCATGTCCACCTGCCTTTACAAGCGCCACAAGGCGTTCCCGGTCGTAATCATTGTCAATGCGGGCGAGGGCTGCATCAGCCTCGGTCTCAAGATCATCACTCACAGGCACTGGCGTGCCGCGGCGCCATTCCGCAAGATAGGCGTCTGAATCTTTGGCACCTATGCGCATCGCGCACATATCTATAGCTTCAGTAAAGCGAAGGGGGAGCTCGCGTTTAGCTGCCTGGCGTCCTTTTTTGACGGTTACCTGAGCAGGTATGTCCCGCCAATAAACGACAATGAGATCAGCCATGCAATCTATCCTCCGACAAGGACGGTTTTGCCGGAAAATACGGGGGAAAGCTAGCTATCTCACGACGCCCGGGCACTCAAATGCGACGTATCGGGGTGGCGTTTTTGCGACGAGCTATCAGAACGGCCAAAAACTTGCAGCATAAGTAATTACACTGGCAGCAACGAAGGCAAACCCGGCAACTATACCTATGGAGACTATGCCTATCGTGAGACCGGCAAACAACAATCTCCCATCGCGTTCGCACAAGGCTATGCCGACAATAGCAGTTGCAAGTGCCGGCAGCCAGTTTGAAAGAGGCATTGGTAGAACGACTGACATGCCCAAAATCGTGGTGAAAGCACCAAGCCAGCGATCGCCTTGTTTGCGCCCAAACGGCCAATTACGAGGTTTTATAAAGCGTTCAAGCCACTGTAACCAAGGCACAACTTTGTCTGAAACCTGTTTGAAGCGCTCAGGCGAAATTGATTTGGAGCGTAAAAAAGAAGGCAGCCAGACGGATTCTCGTCCCATGACCATTTGGACCGATACAAGGACAAGCGGTATCCCAGTTACGATACCCGTGCCTGGCGGTAATGGCAGCAAATTCAAAATTGCAAAGAACGTCAGCAGTGCAGCAAAACTGCGATCAGTAAATGCCTCTTCAAGCTCCGTGAAAGAGACGGGGGCCTTTGCCGAAAGGGAGAGATCCTTGAATACCTGCGAGAGGGGACGCGGATCGTTATCAGCTTGAACCCCGTCTACTGCATCGTCAGCGATCAGTTTTTCATTTCCATCAGTTGCAGTCATCGTTTCGTCTTTGCCCATGCTTTCGACGCATATGGCGTGAGCTTGGTGACATTGCAATGACGAAAGGGATTTAACGCTTCAACTCCAAAATGTCCAAAAGTGACTCTCGTGCTGGTGCCGGAAACTCGATCCTGAAAGAATCCTTTGATGTTCTGTAAGCATACCCCACCTCGTCAGTGTCGGCACCCGCACCATATTTTTTTGGCTGTTCTCCCGCGACATAACCACTCCCAAGATAGGTTAAGCGAGTGTCGCTATCGGTAAAGAACCGGCCCTTAGTGCGTTGTGATCCACTTATCTTTTCGAGTAGCCAACCGGCACCGTCGTCAGTAATCCGGCATTTAAACCAGCCATAAATTACGAGAGGTGTTGTCTTTCCAAGTTTGGTAGTGCGGCACTGCCAATTTCCCGTGAGATCGAAATCTTCACTAAAGCCAAGCGTCGGCGTTGAGAGAGTCTCGTTGAGTTTTGCCACATCCGCTGGCTCGCCGCCCTTTCTGGCTTCGTCCAATGCCTGCGATTTCGTTGTTTCGTAAGTTTCAAGACGCGCCTTGTCAGACGCGGTAATGATACTGTTAATCGCGCCGTCCGCATAAGCAGATCCGGCAACACAGATGATGAAGAATGTCAAAATGGGAAGGCGCATACAGAGAAATTTCCTGTTGGAATCATCTACAGCAGAAATGATTTGAACCCGCCCATATTATGGCAAGGATGTGTTTAGTGATTTGCTGCGGCCCTGAGGGCGGGTACGAGGTCACCATATCCGGTCAATCGCCGCTCATAAGCCAGTCCCAAAAACTCAGCAGCCTTTTTGGCCTTGATGCTCAATTCCGGATCATCCGTCTGCGCCATGTAGATCATCTTCCTATAGTTGCCGAAATACATTTCGCGCAGCTCAGGATGACGATCCAAGCCTAAAGGTCTAACCATGAAGGCATCGAAATGTCGCGCCAGAAAATCTGTCATGAAAAATGACGTCATGTCCTCATCCCATTGCGCCGCAAAAAGATCATTGCCCGCATAGAAAGAAAAGCAATGAGGACCAGCAATGCGCTCGACACCATGCTTTTCGCAAACACGGTCCAGAAGCCCGCCTGTTCCGCAATCCGCATAGCCGATAAAAATATTCTTTACACCTTCAGCCTTGGCCTTTTTTATCGCCTGTTCCACCGACGGCGCAATTTTGTCGGGGTAATGATGATACTCTGCCGGGAGACAGGTGAGTTGCAAATGCTCCAAGTCAAATTGTTGACGTATAGCCAAGATCTCGCGCGCAATCATGCCGCAAGCAATGACCCTAACAGTCTCAGGTCGAATTTTCTGGTTTCGGCTAACATTCATGGAACCGATGTTGCTCCATCGCGTTATGCGAACGTTGGATTTAATTTATCAGAACGGGAGACATTTCCATGAAACTATCACACCTTGCTCCGATTGCAGCTATCCTTGCTGTTGTTACACTTGCAGGCTGCGCTAACACTATCCGAGGTGTTGGAGCAGACACAGCAAATACTGTAAATGCTACCCAAAGTGCTGGTCAGCGAGTTGCCAATTCTGCCCAATAAGGGCGTATACCATCTTTCCCAAGAACCGGACGGCCACAATAAAATGTGGCCGTTTTGTTTCTCATGCTCCAGACATTTGATTGTGCTTGCGTTTCATGAATGATTTGGCGGTTTCAACAGCTACCGCCGCATCGCGACAATAGGCGTCAGCGCCAACTGCCTTGCCAAATTCTTCATTAAGAGGAGCGCCGCCGACCAAAACAACGTAGTCTTCGCGAATACCTTTTTCCTTCATCGTATCGATAACGACTTTCATGTAAGGCATTGTCGTGGTTAGAAGGGCAGACATTCCAAGGATATCCGGCTTGTGTTCTTCAATTGCCGCCAGATAATTCTCGACGGGATTGTTGATGCCCAGGTCAATGACATCAAACCCTGCACCTTCCATCATCATGCCGACAAGGTTCTTACCAATGTCGTGAATGTCCCCCTTGACGGTACCAATAACTAGCTTGCCCTGTTTGGGTGCGCCTGTAGCTGCAAGAAGGGGGCGCAGGATGAACATTCCCGCTTTCATCGCATTGGCTGATAGCAGCACTTCAGGTACGAATAGAATACCGTCGCGGAAATCCTCGCCGACAATACGCATTCCCTCCACAAGTGCCTCGGTGAGCACTCGATATGGTACCCATCCGCGCTCAAGCAGAATATTGGTGCCTTCTTCGATTTCTTCCTTTAGGCCATCGTAAAGATCGTCGTGCATTTGCTCGACAAGTTCGTCGTCTGAAAGCTCCGAAAGAATGATTTCATCGTCGGCCATTTCTATGCTTCCTTTCGCGCCTCAAGCAGATGTCAACAACGGTTCTGGCGTTTATCTATCATATCGGGCAAGTTGCTGAAAACACATTGCTTAAATGCGACCTCGTAAATGACGAAAACGACTGTTGGTTGTCTCCGATGCGCCACCCGGTGCCGCACACGGAAACGCTCTTGCAAGCTGTGCCGCTAGGATTTGATGAGTTGAAGAAAAATCTGCGCTTGTGAAGCGCTGAGGAGAAGAAAATGAGTGAGGATACGTCAGTTGATGCTTCCGCTGAAACGGAAACAGGCAGTGGCCGTCGCGGACGGGGCGCTGGTGCGGGTGCCGCTGCGCGTCGTGCAGCGCGATCCGGCGGCGGCCCTGGTAAATCGCTGACCTATATTACCCGCAAGATCAATACCTATGAAGTGCTGGATGAAGAAGGATTGGCGATCATCGAAGCCAACGCCGACACGGTGCTGGAAGAGATCGGTATTGAGTTTCGCGACGATGCAGAAGCCTTAGCGCTTTGGAGAGAAGCTGGCGCTGATATCAAAGGTGAACGTGTCCATTTCCCCAAAGGCTTGCCACGATCGCTTCTGAAAACGGCGCCTTCAATCTATACGCAGAATGCGCGTAATCCGGAACGATCAGTGCAAATTGGTGGTAAAGCGACAGTTTTTGCGCCTGTATACGGTCCCCCTTTCGTTCGCGATCTTGATGGCAATCGCCGATATGCGACAATCGCCGATTTCCAGAATTTTGTGAAACTCGCCTATATGGCTCCATCCATCCATCATTCAGGTGGTACGGTTTGCGAGCCTGTGGATGTGCCGGTAAATAAGCGTCATCTTGATATGATCTATGCTCATATCAAGTATTCTGACAAACCGTTCATGGGTTCCGTCACCGCCCCGGAGAGAGCGGAAGATACGATATCAATGTGCAAATTGGTGTTCGGTGAAGATTATCTTGACCAGAACACCGTGCTGACCAGCCTTATCAACGCAAACTCGCCTATGGTCTTCGATGAGACCATGTTGGGCGCACTAAAAGTCTACGCTCGTAACAATCAGGCCTGTATTGTCACGCCGTTCATTCTTGCCGGCGCAATGAGCCCAGTAACTGTTGCTGGGACATTGACTCAGGTCTTGGCGGAGGTTTTGGCGGGTGCTTCGTTTACACAGCTTATCCGTCCCGGTGCGCCAGTAATTTTCGGAACATTTGCCTCATCAATCTCGATGCAATCTGGAGCACCGACGTTCGGTACGCCAGAACCGTCGCTTGTGTCTTACGGTGCAGCACAACTTGCACGGCGGCTCGGCTTGCCATTCCGTACAGGTGGCTCACTTTGTGCTTCGAAAGTCTCTGACGCGCAAGCGGCATACGAAAGTGCTAATACTTTGAACTCAACACTCTTGGCAGGTACAAATTTTGTACTGCACGCAGCAGGCTGGCTGGAAGGTGGACTGGTTTCTTCCTATGAAAAGTTCATGATGGACATCGATCAGCTGGGGATGGCTCAGAAAATCGCTGAAGGCGTCGATCTTTCTGAAAATGGTCAGGCCATGGATGCAATCCGGCAGGTCGGACCCGGAAGCCACTATCTTGGGTGTGACCATACCCAAGCGAACTTTCAGACGGCCTTTTATCGGTCGAACATCGCGGATAATAATTCCTACGAGCAATGGCTCGCTGAGGGCGAGAAGCGTGCCGATCAACGCGCTAACGAGCTTGCTCGTCGCTGGTTGGAAACATATGAAGCGCCATATCTCGATCCATCAATTGATGAATCCTTGAAAGAGTTCATTGCCAAGAAGAAGGCGTCAATGCCCGACGCCTTCACCTGAAAGAAGCCCGAAGATGGCCGGGCTAAAGTGGCCGATCTTATCCATAAGGATGTCTGGGCCTCGGCAGTAAAGGGGTAGGATATCAAGGGATGAGTGCTGATGAAATGCTGAATAGAGTAGCTGCCGGATTGGGACCTTTTGGTCTCGTTCCGCGTGGCTGCTTTGTTTTTGATCAGCAAACACAAGCACCGACCATGATTGGTCACGTAGCATCAAAAAGTGTGATCATGGTAGGGCACTTCGGATCGGCGATATGGCCGCATTTCGTAGAATGGCGACGAACTCATTCAAATGTAACTGATCCGCTCGACACCTGGTCAAAAGAAGTACTGTTCAATGTCGCCAGTCAAGTTGGTGCAATCGCCGTTTTTCCTTCAGATCAGCCCTATCAACCATTCCAGCAGTGGGCGAAGCGGGCAGAAGGACTTACTGCATCACCTCTCGGATTACTGATCCATCCCCAGTACGGGCTTTGGCATGCTTTCAGAGGTGCATTGCTGTTTGATTACGAAATAGAAATGCCACAGCCAAGTTCGCTTACACATCCTTGCGATATCTGTCTGGAAAAGCCTTGTCTTTCTGCCTGCCCCGTTAATGCCTTTAGCGAAAATAGCTTTGAAGTGGGTCGTTGTCGCGATTATCTTTCAAGCCAAGGCTTTGAATGTATGGATAATGGCTGCAAGGCACGACTTGCGTGCCCTGTTGGTCAGGAACATGCTTATTTGCAGGATCAACAACGCTTCCACATGTCTGCGTTCGCTTGAAAATTAACCGCGTCTGCCACGCCGCTCACGTTTCGGCATGTCATCTGCATGGGCGGCAAGCTTGTTGCGCATTGGCCCGATGATCTCGATGATCTCTTCGACTGTCGGGCGGGCGCCTTGCTTATGCCCGTCCAGCGCCTTGCGCATTGCTGCTAAGTGTTCGAATGACGTACCGCAGCAGCCACCAATGATTTTTGCGCCGCCGTTGATCGCCAGACGTGTATAATCCGACATAAGTTCAGGAGTGCCTGAATAAAAAATCTCGGCGCCACGAAATTCAGGAATACCGCAATTTCCTTTTACTATGATCGTTGCAGATGGATCTGCTGCGGTCATGTCGAGCAGTGACGCCAAAATATCAGACGCGCCAACGCCACAATTGGCACCGACCGCTACCGGACGCTCCGCTAAACCATCAACTACACCGTGAATCTCTTTAGGTGGCAGACCCATCATGGTTTTTCCGGCCGTATCGAAAGAGCCGGTGTAAACATAAGGCAAGCCGACTTTAACAGCTGCCTCTGCCGCTGCACGTATTTCACCGGGTGCAGACATGGTCTCAATCCAAGCCACGTCGACTCCGCCAGCCTTTAATCCCTCCAGCTGCTCGGTGAAGGCTGTGACTGCTTCTTCTTCAGTAAGAGCACCAAGTGGAACGAGCAGCTCGCCCGTGGGGCCAACAGAACCCGCGACAATAACTTTTCGCCCAGCCTTATCAGCAACACTGCGTGCCAATTCTGCGGCTGCCTTGTTCAAGTCAAAAACGCGGTCCTGCGCGTGATGCAACTTTAGGCGATGACGTGTTCCACCAAATGAGTTTGTAAGTATGATATCGGCACCGGCGTCGACAAATCCTTGATGCAACGCAATGATCTTATCAGGCTGTGCCTCGTTCCAAAGTTCCGGCGCTTCACCCGCTTCGAGGCCTGTGGCGAATAAATTCGTACCTGTGGCTCCGTCTGCCAGTAGTATACCTTTTTCAGTAATCAGGTCGGCGAGCGGATTTGCAATGGTCATGAGAACGTCCTCTGGATCGATAGTATATCGATATAAAGAAGTCTTTATATGTGGTCAATTCTCATTTGCGACAAGGTTTGACGCTGGGATTATTTGATTGCCAGTGACGACACATAATCGGCAATCTCATGGGCATTAATCTTGGCAACGCGGATCAAACCATCGAAATGCCGCTGCATGGTCAAAACGGCTTCCGTGGTATTAAGCACCAAGTACATACCGCCTACGAAAAGGGCGACCCGATAAGGTCCGAAAACCGTATAGGGCACCGAGAATTTTTCTCGCCCATCAAATAGGTATAGACGGAACGAAGGATAAAGCTCGTTCAGCAAACCAGACATATGTTCAAGCTGTTCGGCTCGAACCTCTTTGGTCAGTTCATTCCAAATGCCGTATCCCGATGCAAAATCATGCAAGGTCTGGATGGGCATGCAGACTTCCATATCTGTTCCTGGCTGTCGATTATAATCGAGGCGAAAAGCAGTTTCGCTCATCTGGGCGGCAGGGTCGCGATGGACCATTGATGTTTCGTAGGCAATAACGGCTGGTGTTCTTAGCAGGTCAGGGATACGTGCAGGTACATACCGTATTTTGCTGCCGGTGGCTTCGGCATGCCAACGCACCAGAAGCGTGCGTTCGAAATTATCGGGTCCCTCTTCTATCTCCATGCTTGGACGCAGTTCGCCGGTAATTCCTTCATCTTGGCTGAGGCCAAGCAACCAATCCAGCGAAACGGAATGGCGCTCCGCAATATTAAGTAAAGTTTCTACCCTCGGCAGACGCGTCGACTGACCCGACAAAAGTTGTGAAAGTGCGGATCTGTCAATGCCAACGGAATGGGCAAAAGCCGACTGGTTATCGCCGCTGCGATTAAGGAGGCTTTTTATTCGCGCTTGAAATAGACGTGAAAGGTCGCGCTTATCCATGGTGTTGGTCGCCATTTGTTTACAATATACCACAATTGCATTATTTGGTGCGCAAAATCAACACATAGGCGCAATTGTATCATTGCTGACAGTTCCTGACAGTGAGACCATGAAAAACATGGAATCAGAAAGACATACCTCAACTGCATCATCTGTAGCTGCAAATCAGAAACGGCGCCGTACTGTTGAATGGCCTACCGTAAGCTTAATGGTTTTATGTTACGGCCTTTGGTTTTTTGCCGGACTTTACCTTTATGCACTAATGCCCGTTCTGGCACTTATATTGATGGCGGTTGCTGTCGCTTTTCATTCCTCGTTGCAACATGAAGCTCTGCATGGCCATCCGACACGCAATGGCACGATCAACGAGTTACTCGTTTCACTGCCTTTGGGTCTTTTTTATCCTTTTCGGCGGTATAAGCATCTGCATCTCAAGCACCACGCTGATGAGCGCTTGACTGACCCTTATGACGATCCTGAAAGCTATTTTCGTGCTTTAGGGGATTGGGAGAAACTGCCAAAGGCTTTGAAAATCTTGCTGAATTGGAACAATACGCTGATAGGGCGGGTGGTGATTGGCCCAGCTTTAATGGTCGTCGGATTTCTTATTAGTGAATTCAAGTTGATCAAGGGTGGGGAACGTAAGACACGCAATGCTTGGGTTCTGCATCTGCTGGGTTTAGCGCCAATGCTCGCTATAGTGTGGTTCGCATTTGGTATACCTGTCTGGATTTATGCCTTGACCGCTGCCTATTTGGGATTGTCGATCATTGCCATTCGCACCTATTGCGAACACCAATGGTCCGAACGCCCGGACGGGCGAACCATCATTGTAGAGAAGTCGCCTCTTGCTCTGCTGTTTCTCAACAATAATCTGCATTTCGTCCACCACAAACGTCCAACGGCGCCTTGGTATGATCTACCACAAATTTATGACGAACAGCGAGAAGAATGGCAGCGAATGAATGGCGGTTACGTCTTCCGCAATTACTTTGAAATCTTGCGTGCTTACGCATTTCATAAGAAGCAGGAAGTGGTCCACCCTGTATTGCGCCGCGAGCCGGCAACTGCTCGGGCATTCCGTCCCCGCCGTCATGGCATCAGCCTGCAAGGTGGCACGACTTTGCCTATTCCCGCCGAGCCGCCTAAAGACTAAGTGTAGCGCATGACACTTATAGCCGCTTTGCCAATGTATGATTGGCCCGAACGACGCGCAGAAGTTGACGCACAATGGTTCTTATTGCGGGATAGTCTACGCTCCAGCGGTTTCGATGCCCCAGCGTACCTTACAAGGCGTAATGCCGATCTCCCTGCTGTTCCGGGTGGCATCAAGGATGCAACAGGAACCATTATCGCTCCTGATCCGGAAACATTGCCACCAGAAGAATTGGATCTTTCGGTGCTTTGGAGACACCCCGCATTATTACTAGCGCAGACTTGCTGGGGGCCGATGGAACTCGGACTACAACAACATGTGTATGTTGCTGGCCAGGATGACTACTCTGCCATTGAAGGTGGTGATGGGCCACTCTATTCAAGCCCAATCGTAATGAGACGCGGAGAGGGGAGCAGCATTGCTTCACCACGTGATGGTGATCCGCGACTGCCTATCGAATTAATGAGGCGCAAACGCCTTGCATTTAACAGTCACGATTCAATGTCAGGTTATATTTCATTGAAACGCGATCTTGAGGCTGGTGGTGAAACGCTTGAACTGTTTAATGGTCATTACGAAACAGGCGGTCACCGGAACTCAATTGAAGCGGTCGCGTCTGGGCGTGCTGATGTAGCGGCCATAGACTGCAAATCATGGGAACTGGCTCAGCGATATGATGGTTTCGCCAGCGCTCTGATTGTTGTGGGTTGGACGGGCAGGCGCAAGGGCCTGCCCTTTATTTCAACGCAGAAATTACCCGCGCATCTTTTCGCCTGATGGGTCGAATGGCGGCTCGATATTAATACGGGCTGCACGGCGGCGGCCAAGGATTTCTATCTCAAACAGGCCGTGGCTTTCATTGTCTGCCAGTTCTGCAGGTACATATCCCTGCGCCATAGAGCGTTCAACATAATGGGCATAACCGCCGGACGTAACCCAACCCACGACACGCCATTCGCCTTGTACGGCACCGATATCACCAGTATTCGCAACGACTTCGCCCTTTTCGTTGAAACGAGGTGCGCCAACTCCATGGCTGGCCTGAACAACACCGTAATCCTTTAAAACTTTTGCCCATATTGGCTCATCGCCCATTACATCTGCTGCATCATCTCCTGGCGGTACATCAACGATGAGTGACACACGCCGCAATTTTGTGCTCATTCCAGAATCAAAATCGTTTTTTTCTTTCGATGCAGCATCGCGACCAATGAAATCACTCTTGGCAAGTTTGATGAAGCGATCCATAGACCCTTCATATGGACCGTAGATCGGGCGCAACTCCCGATACCATGTCGGGAAATTCTTTTCGAGACGCATGGAAAGCAGTGCACGCATGCCAAAGTCAACTATTCCATATTCTGCTCCAGCATCCTTAATCGCTCTGTACACGAGGCGCTGATAAGCTGGCTCCATCCATATTTCGTAACCAAGGTCGCCAGTATAGGAAATGCGGTTTACCTTGCAGGGCGCTCCTCCCACAGCCATTTCGCGATAATCCATGAAGCGGAATGCAGTATTCGAAACATCCTCGTCGACAAGTTTGGCAAGTACGTCCCGAGCTCGCGGCCCGGCGATTGAAAGGCCGACCAAAGTTTGGTCGAAGCGATGAATAGAAACCGAGCCATCCTTAGGCTGCTGCTTCTGGAACCAGCGCATATGATAGCGCTGAGCTGCGGATGAACCCCAAATAACGAACCGATCATGAGCGGCCTTGGCAATAGTAAAGTCACCAATCAACTTGCCTTCGTGATTAAGCATGGGTGTCAATACCAAGCGCCCGATTTTTGGCATGGTGTTAGTCATGAGGTGCGATAAAAATGCTTCAGCGCTGGTCCCCGTAATCTCATATTTAGCGAAGTTGGCAATTTCGGTAACGCCGACACGCTCACGCGTTGCCCGCACCTCATTGCCGATATGTTCGAAATCATTGGAGCGGTGATAAGAAACTACATCCTTTGCTTCTTTACCTTTCGGTGCAAACCAAAGAGGGGTTTCCAGCCCCCAGGAATCTCCCATCACGGCGTTCTGCGAAAGCATTGTTTCGTAAAGAGGAGTTGTCTGCTGAGGGCGGGCGGCGGGCAACTCTTCATTAGGAAAACGGATGGAGAAGCGGCGAGAGTAATTCTCACGTACCTTTGCGTTGGTATAACGCAGCGTTGCCCATTCACCAAAGCGGGCAACGTCCATTCCCCAGACGTCAAAGCCCGGTTCGCCGTGTACCATCCAGTTGGACAGTGCAAGGCCAACGCCGCCGCCTTGGCTGAATCCAGCCATAACAGCACAAGCCGTCCAGTAATTTGTCAGGCCGGGCACTGGGCCAACGAGCGGGTTTCCGTCGGGTGCAAATGTGAAAGGCCCGTTTATTATTTGTTTAATTCCGGCTTTTTCGATACCCGGAAAATGTTTGAAACCGACTTCAAGGGATGGAGCGATACGGTCAATATCCGGTGCGAGCAGTTCGTGACCAAAATCCCAAGGCGTATTGACGGGTGACCAGGGTTTGGCTGCCTTTTCATAAGTACCCAGCAAGATGCCATTTCGTTCTTGCCTGGTATAGATCTCACCTTTGAAATCCATGACACCAATCAGTTCACGACCTGTGCTTTGATTGAACTCCATTACCTCCGGAACATCTTCCGTCAGTAGATACATGTGCTCCATTGCAAGAACCGGAAGTTCCAGTCCTACCATCCGTCCGACTTCACGAGCCCAAAGCCCACCGCAATTAACAACGTGCTCCGCTTTCACCGTGCCTTGTTCAGTGATGACATTCCAGGTGCCATCCACTTCCTGCGTCAATTCAACAACGCGATTGCGCAGTGATATTTCGGCTCCAAGCTTGCGGGCCGCTTTAGCATAGGCGTGTGTCGTTCCAGATGGATCGAGATGGCCTTCAACTGGATCCCACATTGCGCCGACGAAATTGGTTTCATCCATCAGGGGGAACATTGCTTTCGCCTCGGAGGGAGTTATAAGCTCGGTATCCATGCCGAGATAACGCCCACGCGCATGGGCGAGGCGCAAGAAATCCATACGTTCAGGACTATCCGCCACCATGACGCCGCCAGTAAGGTGCAGGCCGCATGACTGACCAGAAAGTTCTTCGATTTCCTTGTAGAGACTAACTGTATAGGCCTGCAGTTTGGCGACGTTTGGATCACCGTTCAGAGTATGAAAACCGCCAGCGGCATGCCACGATGAGCCGGAGGTCAGCTCGGAACGTTCAATCAACAAGACATCAGTCCAGCCTGCTCGGGCAAGGTGATACAGAACGGAGCATCCGACAACACCGCCGCCGATGACAACTGCTTTAACGTGCGATTTCATGCAATTAAGCCTCTTAGATGCAGATGTGATTCAATATATTGAGAAACTGATTCAACGTTCAGAAGTCGGTTGGCGCGCCGCCTTCAGACTTACGCCTGGCTACGAAGGCATCGATTTCTTCTTCAATTGCTGGATCGATAGCGGGTTTAACATAAGTTGCCAGCCGTTCCTTCCAGATGCGATTTGCGCGCTCAATCGCTGTGGGAGAGCCAGCTTCCTGCCAGCTTTCGTAGTTACGCCAATCTGAAATTATCGGAGCGTAAAAAGCAGTTTTGTAGCGTGATTGCGTGTGGGCGGTGCCAAAGAAATGTCCCCCGGGACCAACGTCGCGCATTGCCTCAATGCCCAGTGCATCATCGGAAAGATCCAAAGGTGTCAGAAACTCCGCAACCATCTGCAACAAATCGAAGTCGAGGATCATCTTTTCGTATGAACAACACAGTCCGCCTTCGAGCCAGCCGGCGGAGTGCAGCATAAAATTTGCACCGCCCTGAATGGCACCCCACAAGGAGAAGACTGATTCATACGCGGCCTGAGCGTCGACCGTATTGGCCGCGCAAACGTTTGAAGTGCGATAGGGAATGCCATAACGACGGGCCAATTGTCCACCAACCATCTGGGCCTTCATATACTCAGGGGTACCAAAAGCAGGTGCACCGGACTTCATGTCGACATTGGAAGTGAAGCCTCCGTAGCCCACTGGTGCACCCTTTTTGACCATCTGGGTGAATGAAATGCCGGCCAATGCCTCAGCATTTTGCTGCACTAATGCACCTGCAATGGTGACTGGTGCCATGGCGCCGGCAAGTGTGAATGGCGTTACAATGACTATCTGACCATTGCCCGACATTTGGATAATGCCCTCCATCATCGGAATATCGAGCTTGAGCGGTGAGTTGGTATTTATGATCGTATAGCAGGAAGCTTCTTCCTGTAGTTGTTCGCGGCTAATCCCCCGGGCAATCCGCGCGATCTCTATGCCATCTTCATTACGCTCTTTGCCGAGAGAGTAGATGTGAAATGGTTTATCAGTGAGCGTTGCAAGATCTCGGATACATTCCAGGTGCCGCACCGAAGGGTGGATATCTATCGGCTCTACCGGATAACCACCTGTCGCATTGATGATATTGTGCATCTGCGCCAGTTTCAGGAAATTCCGGAAGTCCGCCTGATTGCCCGATCTCCGTCCATTGTCTGTATCAGAACAATTCGGAGCGGAGCCCATTTGGGCAAAGATCAGGTTATTGCCACCAAAGCGGACATTGTGTGCTGGATTACGTGCATGGAGGGTAAATTCGGATGGCGCATGCCCGACATATTCGAGGATCATATCTTTGTCGAAGTGTACGCGAGCTGTACCGGGGCGTACGTCAGCGCCTGCCTGCTTCATGATATCCCGAGCGCCATCGTGAAGAACATCAACGCCGATTTCCTGCAAAACTTTTAGCGACGCATTATGGATCGACTCCAGCTCATCGTCCGAAACCACTTTCGTGGGTGTCAAAGGGATTTTGAGTTGGCGAAAAGGTGGTTGGTCGAAAGCACCACTTTCAAAGCTGCGTGGACGGGAGCGTCCTCCGCGTCTGCCGTGATCTCGCGATGAACCAGTATTGTCTATCTCGATCGCAGGTTCGCTCATCATGCATGCCCTCTATTACACCCTTGACGGGCGATAGGGCCACTATTGCCAGAGGTTCAAAAAGGATGCGCGGCGTGAGCGACTCCTTGGGCAAAGTAAACGACATGAGGCGTTATAGAAGCGCCGTTCAAGACGCTTCTATTTATGCATTTTATTCTGCAGCAGCTGTCAGGTGACTGATTGGCGTAACCATGGCCTGAATGAGATTATTCATGGTCAGCACGCCCAATGATTTTCCGTTTTCATCAATGACCGTCGCATATTGCTGATTGGCATCTGTCATTGTCTTTGCGGCTTCCTCAAGAGTGGTTCCACTCGTAACTGTAACCTTGCCGACATCGGCGGGCACCCCGGTCTTTGTCGCAATGGTATCCACCATAATGACGCGTCCACGATTAACTTCTTTGACGAAACTGGAAATATATTCGTCCGCGGGCTGCAGAACGATATCCTGTCCGGTCCCTTGCTGCACAACTTCACCGTCGCGCAAAATGGCAATTCGGTCACCCAGACGAAGCGCTTCATCAAGGTCATGAGTAATGAAGACAATGGTTTTCTTGATTTCCTTTTGGAGATCGAGCAACACGGTCTGCATGTCCATACGGATCAATGGATCAAGCGCTGAAAACGCCTCGTCCATAAGGAGGATTGGTGCATCGTTTGTCAGTGCGCGCGCAAGACCAACGCGTTGCTGCATACCACCCGAAAGCTGATTTGGGTAATTATCCTCAAAGCCCTTGAGGCCAACACGTTCAATCCATCGGCGAGCTTGTTCTTCCTGTTTTTCACGGGAAAGTCCTTGAATTTCAAGCCCATACACTGTGTTATCCAGTACTGTACGGTGAGGCAACAGGGCAAATTTCTGGAAGACCATCGCTGTTTTATGGCGACGGAACTGACGCAGGTCGCTCTCATTCATCTGGCAGACATCGGTACCATCAATGATGACTTCGCCAGCCGTGGGATCGATCAGGCGATTAATATGCCGGATGAGCGTGGATTTTCCCGAACCGGAAAGACCCATCACAACTTGTATTCCACCCGCTGGCATGTCGATGTTGATATCGCGCAGACCTAGCACATGGTGATGCTTTTCGTTTAGCTCAGTCTTCGTCATGCCATTTTTGACGGCTTCGACGTAAGTAGAGCCGCGCTGACCGAAAATCTTGTAGAGATTCTTAATCTGGATGCCTGCGCCTTGAACGGTTTGATCAGCCATGGACGACCTCCTGATGTTTCTGAAGACGCTTGCCATAGGCCTGACTAACGCGGTCGAAGATGATGGCAATGCCGACGATAGCAAGGCCGTTGAAGAGACCAAGGGAGAAGAATTGTCCGTTAACGGACCGAAGCACGGGTTGTCCAAGTCCCTGTAC
Organism: Phyllobacterium sp. YR531; assembly: GCF_000282595.1. Taxonomy (GTDB): domain Bacteria; phylum Pseudomonadota; class Alphaproteobacteria; order Rhizobiales; family Rhizobiaceae; genus Phyllobacterium. The sequence goes on along the minus strand of NZ_AKIZ01000016.1, from coordinate 135,521 downwards.
CCCGATCATGGAAGCAATAACTACCATGGCCAAAGCCATCATGATTGTCTGATTTATACCTGCCATGATGGTAGGGAGGGCCAAGGGTATTTGGACGTTTTTCAAGCGCTGCCAGCTCGATGAACCGAATGCATCGGCGGCTTCAAGAACGTCCTTGTCTACCAGTCTGATACCCAGATTTGTTAGGCGGATCATCGGTGGTATGGCGTAAATCACGACCGCAATAAGACCCGGTACTTTGCCGATGCCGAGCAGCATGACCACTGGAATAAGATATACGAAGCTTGGCATTGTCTGCATGACGTCAAGGATTGGGTTGACTATTCGTTGGAATCCATCCGAACGGGCCATGATGATGCCAATGGGAATGCCCACGACGATGGAAACGACAGTGCCGACGAAGATCATGGCGATGGTTTTCATCGCATCGCTCCACATGTCGAAATAACCGATGAGAAGTAGGGTAACAACGGTGCCCGCAACGATCTTCCAATTGCGACTGGCTATCCAGGCAATGCCTGCGATCAGCAAAACCATGATAGGCCATGGCGTTCCTGTCATGAATCGCTCTGCCTGGATCAGAAAATACTGCAGGGGTTGAAAGAACGATTCAATGATATCGCCATATTCCCGCGTAAAAGCCTTGAAGCCTTCGTCCATGGCTTTCTTCAGGTTGCGCAGTGTCTCATCATTCATATTCGGGAATGAGTAGAACCAATCCATGCGTTGGTACCCCCTTCTAAAGTCAGAAAAAGCCATGCTTTTTCATACGACCTTGCTGGCTGAACGCTTCGACGCTCAACCTGTTCCAGACTACGTGCGGCGGAGCATGCCCCGCCGCAGTTTTAACTATTGGACAGCAGCCTTGATTTTCTCAGCGGCTTCTGGCGAAACCCATTTTGACCAGGTTGCTTCATTGTTTTGCAGATAGTACTTGGCACCGTCTTCGCCGGTTGCCTGATTGTCGACCATCCAAGCCAGGAGCTTATTGGCATCCTCTGTCGAAATCTGACGCTTTTTCAGATACTCGAATGCTGGGCCTGCTCTGTCAGCAAATTTCTTGGTGACGACTGTGAAGATATCGGCGATTGGCCAGCCATTTGGCTTGGGGTCCGGGCAATCAGCAATCGCATTGCAACGGTTCCACTCTTTTTCGTCCCAGGCAACGCCATTGTCCAACTTGACCATGGGATACTTGCCGAGGATAGCTGTTGGTCCCCAATAATAGCCAAGCCATGGTTCTTTGCGCTCATAGGCTTTGGCGATTGAGCCGTCGAGGCCTGCAGCCGAACCAGTGTCGACAAGCGTGAAGCCATTCTTGTCGCCTTCATAGGCCTTGTAGAAGTTGGTAGTCGTGATCTGGCAAGCCCAGCCTGATGGACAATTGTAAACGGCCCCCTTCTTAGGATCTTCCGGTGAAGGGAAAAGCTCAGGGTGCTTCATTGCATCTGCAATGGTTTTGATATCCGGGTGAGCCTCAGCGAAATACTTTGGTACCCACCAGCTTTCGGTACCGCCTTCGGTTATTGCCGGTGCCGCGTAAACCAGCTTTTCTTCCTTTACAGCTTTTTGCAAAGGTTCGCGGACAGCATTCAGCCAGCCTTCCGGAGCAACGTCGGGTTGGCCCTTTTCAATCATGGACGTAAAAGTTGGTACCGTATCGCCTGCAACCAGTTCCGCGTCGCAGCCATAGCCTTCGGACAAGATAATCTTGTCGAGGTTTGCCAATGCCTCGGCGGACTGCCAGTTCATATTTGCGATAGTAACTGTACCACAATCTTCCGCAGCGGAAGCCGATCCAGCGTAACCGAAAAGCCCTGCGGCCAGTATTGTTGAAGCAAGTAGCTTCTTCATGTTCTTAGTCTCCCACTCTCTTCGACAGTTCACCCGAATGCGAATTTACCGGAACTGCCATTACCCAGTCATTCGCTTATGTGCCATTTGGCATTGTTGTCTTGGCAGAATGCAATGGTTTGACTGAATAAATGCGGTGTATCGCGACAAGGCTTATCGATAAAACGACGCCGAAAAAATGAATGAGGTGCCAAAATAACAATGCTCATGAGGACATCGTAACAAACCAATAGATGAAAGATCAACGCTTTCAGTGATTTTCTTTCAGAAGTTGGTGTCGGCATGTGCTGATATCATCCCGATACGTTTTTTTAGCAGCAACGACATATGGCGTTAAACATAGACACCGTGGGCGGTTATTGTCTTTCCTGTTAGCGCCATGTGCGTACTAATGGATTTTCTGTTGAAAACGCCTGTGTAAAGCCATTGGCATCACAAAATTTCATGGCAGCTATGCATTTTTGCTTTGACGACTAACGCAAATGCGACAGGGTGTGACGAATTCTCATGATCAAACTTTAAGCAATAAGCGCATTTGGAGTGCAACAACAGTTACTCTTCGAGGTGCAGAAATGCTCTACATTTTTAATCGTAATAATCGCGTTCACATCGCATGGAATGCAACGGAAAAGCGCGACACACCGCGCACTAATGCCAAAAGTGGTATTGCTTCGGCCATGTCATTCATTTGGACGCGTTCTGCAGGCTGATTTCCAGTTTCACCATTTGTGAAAGTCGTCGCCTTAACCGGTGGCGGCTTTTCACGTTGAAAGGGCAGTTTGATTAGAAAGAACAAAAAAACCGCCCTGTCCGATATGGAACAGCACGGTTTTTTTGCCAAACTACAAATGGCACTGCCGATTGATAAATTCGGCAGAAGATACAGCCCCGGTACGCAGTACTTGATCCGGAGTGGTGAGCAGGGTCTTGATCTACTCACCCGCCAAGTTTTAACCGGACATCGTTACCGCTAGGTTATCGAGAACTTAAACAAATCTAAATTTTGCAAATTTTGGTATGTAATCTTGAATTTAGTTTAATCTTCGCGCCGGGCAGTTCGAAGGTGATTGATGATACCGGAAAAATCCGATCCCTCATTCCCTGCAGCACCAAACTCTTCATAAATTGCTTCTGCGTGAGCACCTAACGGAGTGGCAGCTCCGACGCTTTTTGCCGCGTCTTGGGAAAGCTTCAAATCCTTCAGCATTAATGCCGCTGCAAATCCCGGCTTGTAATCATTGTTGGCAGGAGAGGTGGCTACAGGGCCAGGGACTGGACAATATGTTGTCAATGACCAGCACTGGCCCGATGAAGTGGAGGCAACGTCAAAAAGTGACTGATGAGACAGTCCGAGTTTTTCGGCCAATGTGAAGGCTTCGCTGACACCGATCATTGAAATGCCGAGGATCATGTTGTTGCAGATCTTTGCCGCTTGGCCGTTGCCAGCATCTCCGCAGTGAACAATTCTTGCTCCCATTTTTTTTAGAACGGGTTCCGCCTTTGCAAAGGCATCAGCGCTACCACCCACCATGAATGTCAGTGTGCCCGCTGCCGCACCACCGATACCCCCGGACACGGGCGCATCTACTGAAAGCAATTGGTTCTTTTTCGCAATGTTATGCGCTTGACGTGCGGAGTCCACGTCTATGGTGGATGAGTCTATGAAAAGTGCCCCGACTTTTGCGTTTTTTATCACGGATTCATAAACGGATAGAACGTGTTTGCCGGCTGGCAGCATAGTGATGACGACATCGGCGTCTGCAACGGCCGCCTCTGCACTTGACGCCACGGATACCCCGTTTTCCGTAGCTACTGAAAGATTATCCGGCAACAGATCAAAGCCCAGAACTTTGTGTCCGGCTTTGACAAGGTTTGCGGCCATCGGATTGCCCATATGTCCCAAACCAATGAAAGCGATTGTTGTCATCGCAGCACTCTCCCTGAATATTCTACTTTATTGTTTGATCATATGCCGCGCGATGATCACTCGCATTATCTCGTTTGTGCCTTCCAGTATCTGATGCACACGCAGGTCGCGAACTATTTTTTCTACGCCGTAGTCATGCAGATAGCCATACCCGCCATGGATCTGAAGTGCATCATTGGCGATATCGAAACCCTTGTCGGTGACAAAGCGCTTGGCCATCGCTGACCATTTTGATGCATCGTGAGCCTTGGCATCAAGTTTCGAGGCAGCCGTGTACAGCAGCATGCGAGCTGCTGAAAGGTCGGTCTCCATATCAGCAAGTTTAAACTGCAATGCCTGAAACTGGTTGATTGCCTTGCCAAATGCCTTGCGCTCCGAAGCATAGGCGATCGCTTTGTCCAGTGCAGATTGGGCTCCACCTAAAGAACATGCTGCTATGTTCAGACGGCCGCCATCAAGGCCGCCCATGGCAATTTTGAACCCATCGCCTTCCGCGCCAAGTCTGTTCGCAACAGGGACTCGACAGTCATCGAAGATAACCGTGCGGGTTGATTGTGCATTCCAACCCATCTTGAATTCATTGGCACCAAACGAGAGACCGGGAGCGTCTTTGGGAATCACAAGTGCGGAAATGCCTTTCGGTCCCGATTCTCCGGTTCGTACCATGGTAACATAGATGTCGCTGTCACCCGCCCCGGAGATAAATTGCTTGGTTCCATTCAAAACATAATAGTCGCCGTCAAGGACGGCAGTTGTTTTCAGCGCTGCGGCATCGGACCCAGAGTTTGGTTCGGTTAAGCAATAGCTGCCAAGCCATTCCATGGATGTCAGCTTGGGTACAAATTGTTGTCGCTGAGCTTCTGTTCCGAACAGATCGATCATCCATGTCGACATATTGTGGATTGATACGAACGCTGAAAATGCCGGGCATGCCGCAGAGAGTGCTTCAAAAATCAGAACGGCATCAAGCCGCTTCAGACCCGATCCACCAAAATCTTCGCGAACGTAAATGCCACCCATGCCTAGCGGGCCCGTTTCCCGGATCACGTCAGCAGGAAAATGTTTGTCGCGGTCCCAAGCTAATGCTTGAGGCGTGACGCGATCAGCCGCAAAGGCACGCGCCATATCCTGAATTGCCAGTTGGTCTTCATTCAGTTCAAATTGGCTAGCCGTCGAATCTACGACTGCATCCATTATAATTCCTCCCGAATATTTCTGTCTGTCAGTGTATCGAATGCGCTCAAGCGCGCAACGGTTTGGATGGGGCTAGGAAGAGAAAGACATATCCGCTACTCAAAGCCCATGACACACGCAATCATGTTGCAAGGAACTGGCTCAGACGTTGGCAAATCCGTTTTGGTGGCGGGATTGTGCCGCCTAGCGCGAAATCGTGGTTTGAGAGTTATGCCCTTCAAGCCGCAGAATATGTCGAATAATGCGGCGGTCAGCGATGACGGGGGCGAGATCGGTCGCGCTCAATGGCTGCAGGCGCTGGCATGCGGCGTTCCATCATCAGTCCATATGAATCCAGTTCTATTGAAACCTCAATCGGAAACCGGCAGCCAGATTATCGTACAGGGAAAGGTTTGGGGACAGGCCAAAGGCAAAGATTACCAAAAGCTCAAATCCCAACTGCTGGATGCCGTTGTGCAGTCGTGGGATATTGTTCGAGCGGGTGCCGATATCGTGATTGTAGAAGGTGCAGGATCACCCGCAGAGATCAATTTGCGTGCCGGTGATATTGCTAATATGGGCTTTGCCATCAAAGCAAATGTGCCGGTTGTTCTTGTAGGAGATATTGATCGGGGCGGCGTCATCGCATCAATAGTAGGGACCCATACGATCTTGCCTGCAGAAGATCGTGATATGATCGCGGGCTATATCATCAACAAGTTTCGCGGAGACGTTTCGCTGTTTGATGACGGCCTGAAGTCAATTACGACCTTCACAGGGTGGCCCTCGTTTGGAGTGGTGCCGTGGTTGAAGGATGCGTCACGCCTGCCGGCAGAGGACTCGGTAATATTGGAACGCCTTGTCAAACATGATAGGCGGGCATTGAAAATCGCGGTGCCTATCTTGGACCGCATCGCCAATTTTGATGATTTTGATCCGTTGATAGCTGAACCTGATGTCGATGTTGTTATGGTCAGAAGCGGCGAAAGACTGCCCACCGACGCAGAATTGATCATTATTCCAGGTTCCAAGTCTACAGTTGGTGATCTTCAGCGTTTCCGTGAAAATGGTTGGGAAGTCGATCTTCAGCAGCACCGGCGTCATGGAGGCCATATTATCGGTATTTGTGGCGGGTATCAGATGTTGGGTAAAACCGTATCTGATCCTTACGGAATAGAAGGCAGTGCCCAGACTGTGGCCGGGCTCGGTTATCTGGATGTCGATACAGTTATGGAGCCGGAGAAAATTGTACGCAATGTGGAAGCGCATTCATACCAGTTTGACCTTCCGTTGAAAGGTTACGAGATTCATCTCGGTCAAACGACTGGACCAGACTGTGCTCGTCCAACGGTAAGAATTAACGGCAAGGCCGACGGAGCAATATCCGCTGACGGCAAAGTTTTCGGTACTTATATGCACGGACTTTTCAATGCAGATGCGTTTCGGACAGCATTGCTACAGTCCATGGGAATCTCGGCCTCTGCAGTTGATTATCATGCGGGTGTGGATGCGGCACTCGACTCAATAGCCGCGCAATTGGAAAGAGTTCTGGATATCGACGGGCTATTTGCCCTTAAACGCGCTGGATGACGTGGCTAGCGTTACTTGTGTCGCAGATTCGTTTGACTTTTCGGAAGCTTGGTGGATAACGTTTATATGATGATTGGTTCCCGTATTGGCCAAAGGCCAAGGGATCAAAAGGGAATGCGACGGTCGTACCCATCAGGGCGACCTAACCGCAGCCGACCCCGCGACTGTAGAGCGGTTAGGACAATGCCAATGCCGGAGCAAATGCCTGCGGCAGTCACTGGGAAACCGGGAAGACGGCATTGATCTTGTGACCCGCGAGCCAGGAGACCTGCCAGTCATAGGGTAATAGTGCCCAAAACCGAAGGGGATTGTCCCTTCCGGCCCTGCACGGAGGTTGTTATGGCTACCGCTCGTACTTCAGATACGATTTCTCTTCCACTCGCATCACGTCTGACAACCGCTGTTGTTTCGTTGCTGCTTGGCGTCTTCATTATTTATGGCGTAGGTCTTTCACATTCTGAGACACTGCATGACACAGCGCATGATACCCGCCATTCATACGGATTTCCCTGCCATTGAGTTTTCTGACGGCTGGATAAACTGATTCAGCTATCAGCGCTTAAGCATTGAAAAATTGAAGATTGTTTGGTCCGGGGACTTTCAGGTGCCCGGCGTCGCGTTTTTGCGAATGGGGGAGTGAATTCCATGTTGGTCAAATATCTTTTGGCTACTATCGTAGCTGGCCTGTTTGCCGGTATTCTTTTGACACCGGCCATGTATGTTAAAAATGTGCCGCTCATCTTACACGCTGAAGAGTATGAAAATGCAGGTGGTGAAGGCCATTCTCACGACGCTCCAGCGGCAACGACCGAAACCGTTCCTGCAGCAGTAGCGCCACATGAGCATGCTGAAGAAGCAGGTCCTGAACTGCCTTTCGGGCGTTTTGGTAATACTTTGCTTATCAATCTTGTGGCCGGAGCGGGGTTTGCCCTGATTACTGGTGCTGCCGCACTTTTCCTTGGTCGTCGCATTACAGTACAGAATGGGATCTATTGGGGGCTTGCCGGCTTTTTCATCTTTAATTTTGCGCCTGCGTTCAGTCTGGCACCGGAGCTACCCGCAATGCCAGCCGCTGATCTGGCCACGCGTCAAGCCTGGTGGCTGATTACTGTGGTTCTAACAGCAGGCGGTGTTTATCTCATCGTGCTTCGCGACCAGATATGGGCAAAATTGCTTGGTTTCGTACTGATTGTTGCCCCCCACATTTATGGTGCTCCTGAGGCGGAAGATTTGACCTCGGCAGTTCCTCCCACGCTAGCCTCGGAATTTGCAGTTTCCACGCTGACAACAAACCTTTTCTTCTGGGTTGTACTCGGCACTGCACTTGGCTGGGCGATTCAGAATTATGCCTCCTCGGAGCTAGAGGCCTGATGTATTTGCTGGAGCGTGAGGTTACCTTCATTCTGGGGGGGGCGCGTTCCGGCAAATCTTCCTTTGCCGAAAGTTTGATTGAGGCTTACGGATCGGAGGCGATTTATCTCGCCACTGGCAGAGCTTGGGATGAAGAAATGTCCGAACGGATCGGGCATCATAAATCAAGGCGTGGATCGCAATGGATAACGGTCGAAGAGCCGCTTGATCTGGTGGGTAAACTTGAAAGTCTCGCAGGTGGCGAGACAGCAATTCTGGTTGACTGCCTTACGTTATGGCTGACCAATTTGATGATGGCTGAACGCGATATCGATGCGGAAGCGAAACGCTTGACAAATATACTGGGTCACTTCGAGGGAGCCGTTATATTAGTCTCCAATGAGGTCGGGCTCGGAATTGTACCGGAAAACCGAATGGCGCGGGAGTTTCGCGATCACGCAGGCCGGTTACATCAAGCCGTGGCAGCAGTTGCGGCAAAAGTCTATTTCGTGGCAGCAGGACTGCCACTCAAAATGAAGGGATAAACAATGCAGGGTCACAAGATTCCGGCTACAGTCATCACTGGCTTTCTCGGCTCGGGCAAAACGACAATGATCCGCAACCTGCTCGAAAATGCCAATGGTAAGCGCATAGCGCTGATCATAAACGAGTTTGGTGATCTGGGCGTTGACGGTAATTTGCTTAAAGGTTGCGGTATAGAGGCCTGCCGCGATGAAGATATGATCGAACTGAACAATGGCTGTATTTGCTGTACAGTAGCCGATGATTTTATTCCGACAATGACCAAACTTCTGGATCGGCCTGAACGGTTCGACCACATTGTAATCGAGACGTCTGGCCTAGCATTGCCGCAACCGCTTGTTGCAGCCTTCAATTGGCCCGAAATCAAGACACAGGTTACCGTCGATGGTGTCGTGACAGTTATTGATGCTGCTGCCGTCTCCGAAGGCCGTTTTGCTGATGACCATGACAAGGTTGATGCTCAACGCGAGCAGGATGAATCGCTTGATCATGAAAGCCCACTTGAGGAGTTATTTGAAGATCAGATACGCGCTGCTGATCTCATTGTCCTGAATAAGACCGATCTTATCGACGATACGCAGCTTGCTGGCGTCAAGGGTGACGTGCAGAGTCGCTCATCACGTTCGCTCAATATGGTGTCGGCAAGTTTCGGTAAGCTCAGTAATGAGCTTTTGCTCGGTCTTGGCATCGGAACTGAGGAAGACATCGCAAACCGAAAGTCCCATCATGAGATGGAACACGAGGCTGGCGAAGAACATGACCATGACGAGTTCGAAAGTTTTGTTGTTGGCTTGGGGCCTGTCATCGAGCCAAAATCTTTTGTTGAGAAACTTAAAGGCGTAATCGTCGATCACGATATCCTGCGATTGAAAGGCTTCGTTGATGTGCCTGGAAAGCCAATGCGTCTGGTAGTGCAGGCCGTCGGGTCACGTATCGAACACTATTTTGATCGTAGCTGGAACGATGGTGAAGAGCGTCAGACCCGTCTGGTTGTGATAGGCTTACATGACATAGACACTGCAGCAATTACATCAGCTGTTACTGCTGCTGCCGCCTGATCGGATATTGAATGCATCTCCTGTTGGCCCAAAAAGGCACGATAGCTGAAGGTAGCGAGGCCATTGACCTCGGCCAGACGCCGGGAGACGTACTGTTCCTTTCTGCTGCGGATACCGAGCTCGCCAGCCTCGGCATGGCTCAACGGCAAGCTTCGAATGGCATGTCGTTGCGCTTGGCTAATATGATGGCGCTCGCTCATCCAATGTCTGTGGATGCCTATATTGAGCGCACAGCGCGACATTCAAAGCTCATCGTTGTCAGGATCATCGGCGGCGAGAGCTACTGGCCTTACGGACTCGAAGCGCTTCATGCGTGTGCCCTGAACTACAAGGTTCAACTCGCAGTTTTGCCCGGTGACGATAAACCGGATCCCGGCCTTGATCGATTTTCTACAGTGCCGCGCCAAGACAGGGAAGCTCTATGGCACTATTTGCTGGAGGGCGGAGCGCAAAACGCACAACGCTTCCTCGATTATTGCGCGGTAATGACAGGCGGTGGAGAAAAACCGCAGGAAGCGGCCCCACTATTGAAATCTGGCCTTTGGTGGTCGGGCAGTTCTGCTCCCTCGTTATCTGAGTTGCGCGCGCATTGGAGAGAAGAGGCACCTATCGTTGCGATCTGCTTCTATCGCGCACTTGTGCAAAGCGGGCAGACGCAGCCGGTTGATGCTCTGGTTCAGGCGTTGTTGGGCAAGGGCCTCAATCCTCTGCCAGTGTTTGTTTCCAGCCTGAAAGATCCAGTTTCGGTGGCGACGCTGACAGGAATTTTCGAAGACGCTGGACCGGCAGTCGTTTTGAACGCAACCGGTTTCGCAGTTTCGGTGCCGGGGGTATCTCGCAAGCCTACCGTGCTTGAACATGACGGTGCTATCGTCTTGCAGGTGATTTTTTCGGGATCAAGTGCGGAACAGTGGCGTAATTCGGGCCAAGGTCTGTCTGCGCGCGATCTGGCAATGAATGTCGCCTTGCCGGAAATAGACGGACGAGTTTTATCCCGGGCTGTGTCGTTCAAATCTGCCCGCCATTTTGACGAGGCTGTACAGGCGAATATCGTTACGCATGAGCCTTTGGCAGACCGCATTAATTTCGTTGCACAACTGGCAGCAAATTGGGCAAAGCTCCGCTTGACAAAACGTGCTGATCGTTCGGTCGCTTTGATCATGGCAAATTACCCTAACCGTGATGGCCGTCTTGGCAATGGCGTTGGTTTGGATACGCCCGCTGCCACGTGGCAGATACTCCAAGCTATGCGCCGACAGGGATATGCGGTTGCAGATGTACCTGTCGATGGTGACGCGCTCATAAGTCACTTGATGGCTGGTCCAACAAATGCGGCCATAGACGGGCGCGAGGTGCGTGAAACGATTTCACTGAGTCATTACAACGAGTTCTTTGGACAACTTCCGCAAACGATTCAATCGGCAATAGCAGAACGTTGGGGCACGCCAGAAGCTGATCCATACTTTATTGCTAGCGCCAGTGCTTTTGCTTTGCCGCTGGCAAGATTTGGTGAGACTCTTGTCGGCATTCAACCGGCGCGTGGTTACAATATCGATCCTAAAGAAACATATCATTCGCCCGATCTCGTTCCGCCACATGGATATCTCGCCTTCTATGCATATCTGCGGAATTCTTATTGCGCCCATGCCATTGTTCATGTCGGCAAGCATGGAAATATGGAGTGGCTACCCGGCAAATCACTTGCGCTATCTGAAACATGTTACCCTGAAGCCGTCTTGGGGCCGGTTCCGCATATCTATCCCTTTATCGTGAACGATCCGGGTGAGGGCACTCAAGCGAAGCGCCGCTCGTCTGCAGTTATAATCGACCATTTGACACCGCCGCTGACGCGTGCCGAAAGCTATGGGCCGTTAAAAGACCTCGAAGCGCTGGTCGACGAATATTACGAAGCGTCAGGCGTTGATCCACGCCGCCTTATACGTCTCAAAGCACAAATACTCGATCTGGTGCGCGATATCGGTCTCGACAATGACGCGGGTATTCATGATCACGATACGGATGATCTCGCCTTGCAGAAACTTGATGCTTATCTTTGCGATCTGAAGGAAATGCAGATCAGAGATGGGTTACACATTTTCGGGAAATCACCTGAAGGTCATCTTTTGACTGATCTGGTTGTAGCATTGGCCCGCGTTCCGCGAGGAGCGGGGCGGGACGCTGAACAGAGCCTGCAGCGGGCCATCGCGCACGATCTGAATCTTGGTGGGTTTGATCCGCTAGACTGCCAAATGGCCGAACCCTGGAATGGTTTGCGTCCAGATAGCCTTAAAGCAGTTTCCGACGAGTCTTGGCGCATTTCCGGCGATACGGTGGAGAGGATTGAGATTCTGGCTGCAAAACTGGTTGGTGGTGAAACTCCGTGTCCCGAAAACTGGATTGCGACCACAAACGTTATGGAAGGCATTCGAAAAAATCTGCTTCCGGCTGTCTCCATGTGTGGAGATGCCGAGATGAATGCGCTGCTAACAGCACTCGACGGTCGCTTCGTTGCGCCGGGACCGTCTGGTGCCCCAACACGTGGGCGACCGGACGTCTTGCCAACGGGCCGCAACTTCTTTTCCATTGATACGCGAGCCGTGCCAACTCCGGCAGCATGGGAGTTGGGCCAGAAGTCAGCCGAACTTCTGATCCGCCGCTATACCCAGGATCATGGCGAATGGCCTACTTCGTTTGGCCTTACTGCGTGGGGCACGTCGAATATGCGCACAGGAGGTGACGATGTCGCGCAAGCGCTGGCGCTGATTGGGGCAAAGCCCATTTGGGACATGGCGTCCCGCCGAGTTACTGGCTATGAAATTATCCCGGTTGCTTTGCTTGGTCGCCCGCGCGTCGATGTGACTTTGCGCATATCAGGATTTTTCCGTGATGCATTTCCCGATCAGATTGCTTTGTTTGACACTGCTATACGGGCGGTCGGCGCGTTGGAGGAAGATCAGCACGACAATCCAATCGCGGCTCGCATGCGCGCAGAACAAGCACGTATGATTAGCGAAGGAATTGGCGAAAAACTTGCCAGACAACGAGCCGGATTTCGTGTTTTCGGCTCAATGCCGGGAGCTTATGGCGCTGGTCTACAAGCACTCATGGATGAGAATGACTGGGCCAAGCGGGATGATCTGGCAGAAGCTTGGCTTGTCTGGGGTGGATATGCTTACGGGGCAGGTGAAGAAGGAAAGCCAGAGCGTGGACTTCTTGAGGAGCGACTGCGGACAGTCGATGCAGTTGTCCAAAATCAGGATAATCGCGAGCACGATCTCCTCGACTCAGACGACTATTATCAATTTGAGGGCGGAATGTCGGCGGCGATTGAGCTCGTTTCAGGCGATCGGCCAACAATTTATCACAATGATCATTCACGCCCTGAAAAACCCGTTATCCGCACCCTTGAAGAGGAAATTGCGCGAACCGTTCGAGGCAGAGTGACCAACCCGAAATGGATCGCGGGTGTTAAGCGCCATGGCTATAAGGGTGCTTCCGAAATGGCGGCTACAGTTGATTATCTGTTTGCTTTCGCTGCAACTACGGGGGCAGTGGGGAGCCATCATTTCGAAGCTGTTTATCAAGCATTCTTGGTTGATGAGGACGTACGGGCGTTTCTGACAGAAAAAAACCTACACGCGTTGAAGGATATTGCAGAAAAACTTGAAGCAGCCGTTGAGCGTGGGTTTTGGATGCCACGGTCCAATTCTGCACGATTTGAATTAAGCAAGCTCGCAGCTTGAGATCATGATTCGGGAGGACATGCCAAATGGCTGAAAAATCACAAAAATTACAGAATCTGACCGAAGAGGAAATTAACGAGCGGCACGCTGACAAGATGCGTAAGAAGAAGGCCGTTCGAGACAAGATTCAAGCAACGAAGACTGATGAGAAAGGCCTAATCATCGTCAACACTGGAAAAGGCAAAGGCAAATCCACGGCGGGTTTTGGCGTTGTTTTCCGTGCGCTTGGACATGGCATGAAAATCGGTGTTATCCAATTTGTCAAAGGTTCATGGGATACGGGTGAGCGCTGGGTACTTGAAAAATTTCCAGAACAGGTGACGATCTCTGCCATGGGAGAGGGGTTTACTTGGGAAACACAAGACCGGGCACGTGACATCGCAATGGCACGAGATGCGTGGGAACAAGCGAAAGCCATGATCCTGGACGATGAAACTGAACTGGTCCTTTGTGACGAATTAAATATCGCGCTTCGTTACGATTATCTTCCGGTGGATGAAATCATTGAGGTTCTTAAGCAGAAGCCACATATGAAACACGTCATTATCACTGGTCGTAATGCCAAGGATGAGCTTATCGAGTTTGCAGATTTGGTGACAGAGATGGAAATGATCAAGCATCCGTTCCGCGCAGGTATTAAAGCGCAAAAGGGCATCGAGTTCTAATGGCGGAAAGCTGGCAATTCTGGGCAGTCGTTTCAGCAGTTTTTGCAGCTTTGACTGCCATATTTGCCAAGGTTGGCATTGAAAACATCAACTCTGATTTTGCCACGCTGATACGCACATTTGTTATTATTGGTGCGCTCTGTCTCTTTCTCACGGTGAGCGGCCAGTGGCAGGGCCTTTCCACCATTTCTGCCAAGACGTGGACATTTCTTGTCTTGTCTGGTTTGGCGACGGGAGCGTCGTGGCTTGCCTATTTTCGGGCATTGAAAATTGGTGATGCAGCCCGCGTTGCGCCAATCGACAAACTATCCATCGTAATGGTTGCAGTATTTGGCGTAGCGTTTCTGGGTGAACGGTTATCGGCGATAAATTGGCTCGGAGTTTTATTTATTGCCGGTGGCGTTATTCTATTAAGCATCCGGCTCTAAAGAATGTCGGACAACCAGATGCGGAGGGGATTGTCAGCATCAAGCAATAGCTTGGAGGCGAGGGCAAGGCACACGATTATAAGGAGTGGCTTGATTATTTTCGCTCCGTTTTTCATTGCCATACCGGCGCCGACACGGGCACCGATAAACTGAGCTATGCCCATCAGAAGGCCGATTTTCCAGTTGATCGCACCAAGAAAAGCGAACGTTATAAAGCCGCCAAGGTTTGAAGAAAAATTGAGCAATTTTGTATGTGCTGTTGCTTTCAGCAGACCAAAACCTGCAAGTGAAACGAATGAGAGCATAAAGAATGAACCCGTGCCCGGCCCAAAAAGCCCATCGTAAAAACCGATCAAAGGAACAATTGTCAGGCCGAAAATAAACGGCGTTAAACGCTCTGCACGATCAATGTCATCCATGTTGGGCTTTACAGCAAAATAAAGCGCAATAGCTATAAGCAACAGCGGCAGGAAGGCGCGTAGAACGTCTCCAGGCAAGAAGCCTGCCAGCAATGCTCCTCCAACTGCCCCGATTGCGCCCATCAAAGCCGATGGCAGTTGTTTTTTCAGATTGACATGGCCTTTTTGCGCATAAGCAATAGTTGCAGATGCAGATCCGAAGAGGGACTGCAGCTTGTTAGTTCCGAGAGATTCTATCGGTGACATGCCCGCCAATAGCAATGCTGGAACCGTCACGAGGCCGCCGCCTCCGGCTATCGAGTCGATAAATCCGGCAGCAAAGGCGGCAGCGATCAAAACAAGATGAACATTATCGAAGAATGCGGACATTGGCGGGGAGACTCGTTGGAACGCCGCGGACAATAGTTGGATTTTGGTGTTTGGCGAGCAAATTTGCGCAAGGTTTGTACCCTTCAGTGCGATTAGCCTGCTGCTGTGTTGTTTGCGCACTTGAATTTGCAAGGTGGCGCTGCAATCAATCACTTCGAATACTTTTGGGGGTACGATGAGCGAAAGCATTTTTGATCGCATTACGGCGTTTCTGGGCACGAAAAGTGCCGTGCAAAAGGTAGCGGATGATCCGGTGCTCACAGCCGAGCTTCTCTTGCTTTTGCATGTGGCTTTGGCTGATGGGAAAACCGAGAAAGCCGAATATGCTGCAATCATGCGGATAGCTTCGACTGATTTTGGCATCTCTCCCGACGAGTTTGGAGAAGTTGCCGAATACCTCAAAGATTTTGGTTATGAGACGACAAGTAGCCAAGCCGCTTTAGCGTTTGCCGATGTTCCTTTTGAACGCAAGGTACAGTTGTTGCGCCATCTCTTGACGATTGCGAATGCAGATAATGAGCTTGATCCCAAAGAAGCCAATCTCATTCGCAAGACGGCCGAAATGTTGGGGGTGACACCGGAAGAATTGCATAAGCCGCATTGATGGTTACGAGTTACGCCCTTGGTCTTGGGTGTGAGCAAGGCTGCGACCCCGCTGAACTACAAGCTCTTGCAGAGAAAGTTTTGGGAGAAGTCTCAAAGAGTAGCTTGCTGTTAGCTGGTGTATTCACCATCGACCAACGACTAATGGAGCCAGCGGTTAATAGTGTGGCCAGATGGCTTGGTTTACCGCTAAAAGCCTTTGATGCCGACACGTTGGAGCAGGAAACACCGCGTTTGCTCAACCCCTCAAAGCAGGTTTTTGAACTTGTTGGATGCCACGGTGTAGCAGAAGCTGCAGCACTTGCCGGCGGCGGACCAAAGGCACGCCTTGTTGTAGGTAAAACAAAGTCTGCGCACGCCACTGCAGCACTTGCAATTTATGATCCAAGCCAATAGCGAGTTTTCATGGTTGTTCATTTCATAGGCGCGGGGCCAGGTTCTCCGGATTTAATAACGGTCCGCGGGTTAAAGCTCATCCAGTCCTGCCCGGTATGCCTGTATGCAGGTTCTCTTGTTCCACCGGAAATGGTTGCTGAAGTTCCGGTGGGTGCGCGGGTCATTGATACTTCTTCGCTTAATCTCGAAGAAATCATTGCAGAATTTGAGATGGCCCATGCCGAGGGCAAAGACGTGGCGCGGGTTCATTCCGGTGACCCGTCAATTTATGGGGCGGTTGCTGAGCAAATGCGGCGACTTGATGCACTCGGAATCGAGTACGATGTTACACCCGGCGTACCTGCCTTTGCTGCAGCAGCGGCTGCACTTAAAAAAGAACTTACTGTTCCCGAAGTATGCCAGACCATTATTTTGACCCGGACATCGATGAAGTCTTCTGCGATGCCGGAGGGCGAAGAGCTTGCTACGCTAGGTAAATCGGGCGCCACTTTGGTGATCCATTTATCAATCCGCAATCTGAAACACGTCGAGGAAGAGCTTCTGCCTTTATATGGCGCAGACTGTCCCGTAATCATCGCTTATCGTGTGGGATGGCCGGATGAGCAGTTTCTTCACGGTACGCTAGCTAATATTGCCGATAAAGTCGCGATTTCTGGTTTGACGCGGTCTGCAATGATTTTCATCGGGCGGGGACTGTCTGCAGACGGCTTCAGGGATTCAGCGCTATATCACAAAAGCCATAGTCACTCATTGCGTGCTGGTTCAGAATAACTCAAGGTTTTCTCGGTAAAGATTACTATGCTTTCCACATCCGGCAATGTACGGATGGTGGGGCGATGTGGCCGCTCGATCATAATGACGGGAATGCCAAGCTCGCGAGCAGCCTTTACCTTGGCATAGGAAGCTTTGCCGCCGGAGTTGCGGCACACAACATGACTAATCCGTTTGGCGATCAGGAAATTGGTTTCGCTTTCGGTTGTTCCCGGTTTAGACAATTCGAGTTCGAAGTCGACAAGCTCGAGCGGTACTTCCGGTGGATCAATCATGCGAACCACAAAATGTACCCTGTTCCGCTTGGAAAATGAAGAAATGTGCTGTTTGCCAAGCGCTAGCAGAACGCGCGCTTTTGGCGGAATAGCTTCGGCTGCTTGTGCCAGTGTGTCGACTGAAATCCATTTATCTCCGGGTTTTTTCACCCATGCAGGGCGCTCCAATCTTACGAAAGCTGTGCTGATTTCTGTCGCCGCAAAAATAGCATTGTCCGATATCTGTGTAGCGAACGGGTGTGTCGCATCAATCAGCAGATCGACGCTTTCGTTCTTGAGATATTTGGCCAATCCCTGAGCACCGCCAAAACCGCCCACGCGAACTTCACCTTGGATTGGTGCGGGGGCAAGTGTTCTGCCGGCAAGTGAGGAGATTACACGGCGATCGGGAGCTTGTAGAAGGGATGCGAGCTTTATTGCTTCGGCTGTACCACCCAGAATAAGAATTGTAGTTTTATACACGGGCAAGCACAGTCCCTTTGCGATCCGTTACGATCACTTCTAGCTCAATTGGAGTACCCCTAAGCGTGTCGTTCGCGACTTTCTTTGCTTTTAAGGCAATTGAACCAGCGAGATCAAAGCCAAGACTCTGAGTTAGTTCAAGCACTTCCTGGGCTGTGTTCGCATTTAGAATCCGGTCTCTGAAGACCGTATCAAATCCAAGTTTTTCTGCTTCATCGGCAAGGAAAGTCATGCTGACTTGACTGCGACCGGAATGGAGGTCGAGGGCGCCTTGCGCAAGTTTGGTTAGTTTTGCGAATCCACCAGCAATTGTAAGCTTGTCGATTGGATGAACACGCATATATTTGAGCAATCCACCCGCGAAATCACCCATATCCAAAAGTGCGATCTCCGGCAGATTGTAAATCGCTTGTGCGGCATCTTCGGATGTTGAGCCGGTTGCGGCGATTACGTGCTTCAATCCTGCCGCACGGGACACGTCGACGCCTCGATGAATCGAATGTATCCAAGCCGCGCAGGAAAACGGATGCACGATACCGGTCGTACCCAAAATTGAAATACCGCCGATAATGCCGAGGCGGGGGTTCCAAGTATGTTTGGCAAGTTCCTCGCCTTCCGGCACCGATATCGCGATAAGCAAATCCGCAGGTAAATCATACTGAGCGCAAATTTCTTCGCAGACTTTTTTCATCATTTCGCGGGGCACCGGATTTATTGCTGCTTCGCCGGGAGGAATGGGCAATCCGGGCAGTGTTACTGTACCGACACCTTCGCCAGCGACAAATTGTATGCCGCTTCCTGGCGGAGCTGGAAATATCGTCGAGATTATAGTCGCGCCATGAGTGACATCTGGATCGTCCCCTGCATCCTTAACGATACCCGCCATTGCGTAACCCACGCCAATCGATTCGATGGCAAGCTGGAAATGCGGAACTTCACCTTTTGGCAGAATGATTGCGACAGGATCGGGAAATTCGCCCGTTATAAGTGCGAGCAATGCTGCTTTCGTGGCCGCAGTTGCACATGCGCCAGTGGTCCAGCCACGGCGCAAAGATTGTCCGCCGGCATCATGTGGTTTGCGCAAAACTGCTTCAGGCTCGTCATTCATTTCGACCTTATAGACCAGCTTCTGCAATCATTGCATGATTTTTCCGACAGGTGCATTCTTGCAGAGAGAAAATTTGTGCTATGCGCAGATAAGTGGGGTTAATCAATGCGCGCAAAGCGGAATAAACTGCCAGAATTCGAAGCGGGACATGTCTGGCTTGTTGGAGCAGGGCCAGGTGACCCGGGGCTTTTGACGTTGCACGCAATAAACGCACTCGAGCAGGCTGATATCATCGTCTACGACGCTTTGGTAAATGAAGAGTGCCTTTCGTTCGCTGGCCCTGCCGCCGTTCTCGAATACGCAGGCAAACGTGGCGGCAAACCATCTCCCCAGCAGCGCGATATCTCTCTTCGACTGGTTGAACTGGCACGCTCAGGCAAGCGGGTGTTGCGTCTCAAAGGCGGCGATCCTTTTGTATTTGGTAGGGGCGGCGAGGAAGCTTTAACGCTCGTCGAGCACAATGTTCCTTTTCGTATCGTGCCTGGTATCACGGCGGGTATAGGCGGGCTTGCCTATGCTGGTATTCCGGTTACCCACCGGGAAACGAACCAAAGCGTGACTTTTCTGACAGGACATGACGCAACAGGTCTGGTTCCGGATTCTATGGACTGGCAAAGCATTGCAAAAAGTTCTGCCGTTATCGTCATGTATATGGCTATGAAGCACATTGATATCATTGCTTCCCGTTTGATTGAGGGCGGTCGCGAGCCCGACGAGCCTGTCGCTTTTGTTTGCAACGCCAGCACATACGACCAGAAAGTTTTGGAAACAACGCTTGGCAGGGCGGCGTTCGATGTGGGGGCGGCGAACCTGAGACCGCCAGCTATTGTTGTTGTGGGACAAGTTGTACGATTGCGTAGTGCGTTGGACTGGTTGGGCGCCTTAGAAGGTCGCGTTCTGGAAAAAGATCCGCTTGGTACGCGCCACGAAAAGGATGCGGGATGACAGGGCTTTTAATCGCTGCGCCATCTTCAGGTAGTGGCAAAACGACTTTCACGCTCGGCCTCTTGCGTGCGCTTCGCAATGCGGGGCAAGACATTGCACCAGCAAAAGCTGGACCCGATTATATTGATCCCGCATATCATGCCGTTGCAAGTGGTGTTCCCTGTATCAATCTTGATCCTTGGGCAATGCGTCCGGATCTCATCAGCGCGCTTGCGTCGCGACACATGGAAGGCGGCAGAACACTTATCGTCGAAGGGATGATGGGGCTTTTCGATGGTGCTTCGGATGGTACAGGCTCAGCGGCTGATCTGGCACAGCATTTATCCTTGCCGATAGTGTTGGTTGTTGATTGTGCACGTCAATCTCACTCAATTGCAGCATTGGTCAGCGGATTTCGTGATTTCCGGCGTAATGTCATGATTGCCGGTCTCATCCTCAATCGGGTTGGCAGCGAACGTCATGAAGCGATGTTAAAATCGGCTTTGAAATCTGTTGGAATTCCGATACTTGGGTCTTTGCCAAAGAGTGAAGAACTGCAACTGCCAGAACGGCATTTGGGGCTCGTGCAGGCTGGCGAACATCGCGACTTGGAAGGTTTTATTGAGAATGCCGGTTCGGTCGTTTCTGATCGGGTAGATATTCGCAGAGTCAGTGAAATGGCTGGGCGGTATGGTGCCAAGGAGTCAATGGCCAATGTCGGTCGCCTTCCGCCTATGGGGCAGAGGATAGCAGTTGCTCGGGATGATGCTTTTGCATTTTCCTATGTTCACCTGCTTGAAGGCTGGAGAAGACAAGGAGCTGGGATTAGGTTCTTTTCTCCACTCGCCGATGAAGCTCCTGCTGCCGATAGTGATGCTATATATCTTCCTGGTGGCTATCCCGAATTGCATGCAGGGCGATTAGCGGCGGCCGGTCACTTTGCTGAGGGGATAAGACAGGCCGCAAATAAAAGCATCCCAATCTACGGCGAATGCGGAGGCTATATGGTGCTTGGTCAAAGCATTGAGGATGGAACAGGCAAGACGCATGAGATGCTGGGCTTATTGCCAGTCGAAACAAGCTTCGCAAAACGGAAAATGCATCTCGGCTATCGCCGAATGGAGCCTCTTGAGGGATCACCATTTAAAAGCGCTCTAAGAGGCCATGAGTTTCACTACGCAAGCATTGTTCGCGAAGGAAAGGCCGAGCGCCTGTTTCACGTTCGTGATGCTTTGGGTGACAATCTAGGGAACGCTGGCCTGCGAGTGGGCTCTGTCAGCGGCTCCTACATGCATGTAATTGATTTGGTTGGATGATGCAGATTGAACATGGTGGTGCGCTTGATCGCGCAATGATGCGATTTGGTGGTAAGCCTGAAGATTGGATGGATCTTTCGACGGGTATAAATCCAGAACTTTTTCCTTTATCAGCAATACCACCTGAAATCTGGAACAGATTGCCAGACCAGAAGCTTCTGGACACAACCGTCAACGCAGCAAGACAATATTATGGCGTTGAGCGGGATGCGGGTATCGTTGCCGCTCCCGGTACTCAGGCTTTGATCCAAATACTACCGCAACTTGCGGCTGTTGGTGAGGCTGTGATTATCAGCCCGACCTATCAAGAGCACGAGCTGTCATTCAAACAGGCAGGGTGGAGTGTTTCGCACTGCCAAGATGTTAAGGAGATCTCTCAATCTGCAAAGGTTGCGGTTGTCGTCAATCCCAACAATCCGGATGGGCGCATTGTCGAAGCGAAAATCTTGCTTGATCTTGCTGAAGAATTGCATGCAAGAGGCGGTTTCCTGATCGTCGATGAAGCTTTTTCTGACCCGCATCCGGAAACAAGTATTGCTTCCCATGCGGGTATGGATGGGCTGATTATCCTCAAATCATTCGGCAAGTTTTTTGGACTTGGCGGATTACGTCTGGGTTTTGCACTGACAACTCACGCGAATGCCGAGCGATTGAAGACACGTCTGGGGCCATGGGCAGTTTCTGGTCCGGCGCTTTTCATAGCTGCGAATGCCTTTTCTGATTCACGTAGTTTAGCGGATTACAGATCACGACTGACTTTCCGGCGGAAAATGCTTGCCGATGTTCTGGTCGAGGCAAAGCTATGTGAGATTGGAGGAACCAGTTTGTTTTCTCTCGTCAAATTTGATCAAGCCACCGCGCTTTACGACAAATTGTGCGAGCAGCATGTTCTGACCCGAAAATTTGCCTATGCTCCGCAATGGTTACGGTTTGGTTTGCCATTAGATGCGAAAGCCGCTGATGTTTTAAGCAAGCGAATTGCCAAGGCCTTTGCCGCTAATTAAAGCTGATGTTCTGATTCAACAGGATAAATCTGGTATGGAAATCAATCTTTTGATCCTGTTTCTTGCCTTGTTGGCTGATCGTTATTTTGGTGACCCTGAATGGCTGTGGCGAAAGATTCCTCATCCGGTTGTCATGTTTGGCAAGGCCATCTCTTTCGTAGATCAACGCTTTAATATTCCGGGAAATTCTGACTTGCAGCGCCGCCGCGATGGATTCCTCGCTGTTCTTGCGCTGTTGTTGCTGTCAGCAGCTGCCGGTTTCTTTTTCCATCTTGCACTGCGAACGATTCCACCCTTTGGAGGGCTCGTCGAGGCGATCATTGTCGCTGTTTTGCTGGCACAAAAAAGCCTTGGCGAGCATGTGGAGCGTGTAGCAGTGGCTTTGCGTGAAGAGGGTTTGGTGGGCGCTCGCCGCGTTGTTTCGATGATCGTCGGACGTGATCCCGAGGTTCTTGATGAGCCTGCGATCAGTCGTGCTGCAATAGAAAGTCTTGCAGAAAACACCTCTGACGGCATCATCGCACCGGCGTTGTGGTATGCCCTATTGGGGCTTCCCGGTTTGTTTGCTTATAAAATGCTCAACACAGCTGACTCGATGATCGGCCATTTGAATGATCGCCACCGCGATTTTGGCAGGTTTGCTGCAAAACTGGACGACGCTGCCAATTGGATACCAGCGCGGTTGACCGGCCTCCTGATCGCTGGCAGTGCATGGTTTGTTTATGGATATGGGGCAGCCAAGCAGGCGTTTGATGTCATGATGCGGGATGCGCGTTTGCACCGGTCGCCAAACGCAGGTTGGCCTGAGTCGGCGATGGCAGGTGCAATTGATGTGGCATTGGCTGGGCCACGCATTTATGGCGGTGTTGTTGCCAATGAACCAATGTTGAATGGTGCCGGTCGGCGCGATGCAGGGCCAGAGAATATTGAGGATGCTCTCCACATATTTTGGGTTACGAATGCGATTTTTGCAGCTCTGGTTGTGTTCATTTTTATTTTGGGTCTGTTTCTTTAACGCATATGCCGCAATTTCGGATCGAGAACATCTCTTAAGCCATCGCCCAACAAGTTAAGTCCGAGCACTGTTGCTACGATGGCAAGGCCTGGAAATAGCGCCATATGTGGTGCAAGGCCGATCATCGTTTGGGCCTCAAACAGCATCCGGCCCCAACTCGGCGTTGGAGGCTGCGCACCAAGCCCCACGTAAGACAAACCAGCTTCCGCCAAAATGCCAAGTGAGAATTGGATCGTGCCTTGTATAATCAGTATGTTTGCCATGTTCGGTAAAATATGATCGAGCGTAATGCGGCCTTCGCTTTTGCCGATGGCACGGGCGGCCAGAACAAATTCCCTTACCCATAATGACAATGCCGCTCCCCGAGCGACGCGTGCGAAAACCGGTATGTTGAAAATTCCGATGGCGATGATGGCGTTAATGGCTCCGGGACCAAAAATCGCAGTTATCATAACTGCTGATAAAAGTGCCGGGAAAGCAAAAACAAGATCGTTAAAACGCATAAGCATTTCATCGACAATGCCACCTCGTGCTGCAGCCCAAAGGCCAAGTGGAATGCCAATTCCCGCTCCAATTGCTACAGAAACCAGTGCTACGAAGATTGAAGCTCGGCTGCCGACCATGATCATGGAAAGAATATCGCGGCCGAAATGATCTGTTCCCATCCAATGTGCCGGGGACGATGGCTTCAGTTTTGCCACTATATCCAATGCGGAGACGCTGTAGGGCGTCCATATGAACGATAGACCAGCCGTAAGTGCCACGATGAGCGTAATGACCGCACCGATCAGAAATGATCTGTTAGTAAACAGGCTGCTCGTACGCTTCATGAACGGCTCCACAAACGTGGATCGACAACAGCATATCCAAGATCAACCAGCAAATTGATAATGACAACGATGGCTACAAGCATAATAACAACGCCTTGTACGACGATTAGGTCGCGCTGAGTTATGGCTTGAAAGACCAGGCGTCCTAAACCCGGAAGATAGAAAACGTTCTCAATAATGATTGTACCTGCAAGCAGAAAGGAAAACTGCATGCCAAGAATGGTCAGGACTGGTATCAACGCATTGCGCAAAGCGTGATAATAAAGCACTTTCCGGCGGGACAGACCTTTAGCACGGGCAGTTCTGATATAATCTTCGCCAAGTACATCCAGTAAAGATGAGCGCGTTACACGGGCAAGAATAGACGCCTGTGGTAGCGCCAATGCGAGCGAGGGTAATATCAGTGATTTGATACTTGGCCAGAAGCCGTTTTCCCATCCTGCAAAACCGCCAGCCGGCAAGAGTCGCAGAACAATCGCGAACAGATAAACGAGAAGCAAAGCAAACCAGAAGTTCGGGATTGCCACTCCAATTTGTGCAATTCCCATTGCCGCTGTATCCGTGGCACTGCCGCGTCTTGATGCCGCAAATATTCCAACCGGTATTGCGATTATCGTGGAAATAACCAGGGAAGTCATGGCCAAAGGCAAGGACACCGCCATGCGCTCTTTAATCAGATCAAGCACCGGAACCGAATAGGTGTAGGATTTGCCAAAATCGCCTGTAAGCAAACCGCCGAGCCAATTGAAGTATCGCGTAAGCAGAGGTTGGTTGAATCCCATCTGCTCTTGCAAGGCTCGTACAGCGTCCTCGGTAGCATTCATGCCCAGCATCAATCTGGCAGGATCTCCGGGCACCACTTCTAGCACGGCAAAGACGATGATCGATGCTGCGAGCAAAGTAACCAGACCAATCAAAACGCGCTTTGACGCATAAGTCAGCATTTGAATGCTCGACCCAAACGATCAAACACCTCAATCAGTCCATTTCACAGCGGTCAGATCATTAGCCTGAATGGGGCCGTTCTCCCAGAGTCCCTCAATCTTTGAGTCCCATATTCCGGTTTTCGGCAATTGGAAAAGGAATATAGCGGGTTCGTCGGTCGCCAGCAGCTTCTGGGCTTGCTGGTACAATTCCGTACGCTTTGGCCCGTCGGACGTTGCTTCGATCTGCTTGATCAGTTCCTTGAATGGTGCACTGTCATAATTGAAATAGTAATCGTCGCGGGAAAATATATTCAGGTCGTTCGGCTCGGTATGGGAAACGATAGTCATGTCGTAGTCTTTGTTCTTAAAGACCTGATCCAGCCATTGCGCCCATTCCACAGGGATGATCTCTGCCTCAATACCGATCTCACTCAATTCCGCCGCGATTATTTCGCCGCCCCTTCGTGCGTAGGTGGGAGGTGGCAATTTGAGAGTGGTTTTGAAGCCATCCGGGTGACCTGCTTCCGTTAAAAGCTTCTTGGCAAGTTCAGGGTCGTAGGCAGTTTGAGTCGTCAAATCCAGATAAGCTGCATGATGTGGCGGAAAGAATGAACCAATAGGCGTCCCAAACCCGAACATGGCTCCATCGATGACTGTCTTGCGGTCGATTGCATGAGCGATTGCCTGCCGCACTTTGGGATTATCGAACGGTGGCTTTTTATTGTTCAAACCCATCACCGTTTCGCCCTCGGTCGAACCAATAACGACTTTGAAGCGTGGGTCCGCTTGAAATTGGGCTATGGTCTCATAACTGGGAAACACTGGAAATGCCTGAACGTCACCTGCCAGTAAAGCCGCGGTTGCTGCCGCCGGGTCTGGAATAATACGAAAAGTTGCCTTTTCCAGCGTTGCAGGTGTTCCCCAGTAATTCGGGTTTTTAGTAATGACGATCTGGGAACCTTTCGCCCAGTTGTCCAACTTGAAGGGGCCAGTACCTACAGGTTTATCCTTGTTGGTATCTGCACTCTCCGGCGCTACGATTACCGCATCACCCCAAGCCATATTGTATAGAAAGTCTCCATTTGGCTGCTTCAACGTCACCTTGACACTCAGCGGATCAAGTATCTCGACTTTATCTATTGCAGCAAACAGACCCTTTTGCGCATTGGTTGATTTATCACTGCGTGGCCGCTCCAGCGAAAATTTCACATCCTCTGCATCAAATGCCGTGCCGTCTTGAAATTTTACATCCTTATGCAGCTTGAACGTATAGGTCTTGCCATCTTCCGATTGCGCCCAACTCTCAGCCAGAGCAGGTAGAACGTCGCCTTTCGGTCCAATTCGGGTTAGTCCCTCAAATATATTGGCGTAGACAATTTCATCGATAGCGGCTGCCGCCCCGGCTGTCGGATCAAGATGCGGGGGTTCCAGCACTATCCCAAGAACGAGATCGGTTTTCGCAGCAAATGATGCAGTTGACGTGAGTAAGGCAAGCGCCGCGCCGAATAAACATGACTTCCAGATATTCATTCGACATCCCCCATTTAAATCGAACCTAATAATAACACTTTCAGACCAAGCGCCATCACCTTGGCTGACTCTACCATATCGTCAATACCCACATACTCGTCCGGTCGATGAGCAAGATCGAGTATCCCCGGGCCGTAAGCAATGCAGTCATGCAGAAGCCCGATGCGAGCAATATGCTTCTGATCATAGGTGCCGGGTGAAATCACATAATCGGGTTCTTTGCCAAAAATTGAACGAATGCCTTGTGCAACCGCTGTGACGACCGGAGCGTCGCGCTCTGTCATTAACGGCTGGACTTCCATGATGTCGCGGACTTGATAACGAAACTTGGGTCGCTCCCACTGCAGCCGGTCGAGAATGGAAACGACTTCGCGTTTGACTTCAACAATATCTTCTTCAAGCAGAAATCGCCGGTCTATCGTCAGGCGGCATGAATCCGGCACGTTGGGCGAGGGCAGTCCCGAATAATCATCCGTCTGTCCGCCGTGGATGGAATTGATATTCATGGTGGAGCGCCTTGCGCCTTCCGGCACCACAGGCATGCGCGTCTCTTTTTGGTCCAATGCAGGGAACAGTTCCCTTTCAAAGGCATCTAATACGGCACCCATGTGCCGAACCGCGCAATCACCAAGAAAAGGCATTGAGCCGTGGGCAATCTCGCCTTTAGTCTCGATTTCTGCCCACCAGACTCCGCGATGACCCAGACAAATGCGATCCTTATTCAGCGGCTCGGGAATGATCACATGATCTACACGTGGCTTGGAGAAAAAGCCCTTGCTGGCAAGATAAGCGACGCCTCCAAAGCCACCTGACTCTTCGTCTACAGTGCCGGATATCTCGATGGCACCAGCAAAGTCCGGATAGACTTCAAGAAAGGCATCCACAGCGATGATTGATGCTGCCAAGCCACCTTTCATGTCGCAAGCCCCGCGACCATAGACCTTTCCGTCTTT
This sequence comes from Phyllobacterium sp. YR531, assembly GCF_000282595.1. Classification (GTDB taxonomy): domain Bacteria; phylum Pseudomonadota; class Alphaproteobacteria; order Rhizobiales; family Rhizobiaceae; genus Phyllobacterium. The sequence goes on along the minus strand of NZ_AKIZ01000016.1, from coordinate 108,289 downwards.
CACGACACCCTCAAAAGGATCAACAGTCCAACCTTCACCTGTATCTACGACATCAATATGCGAATTGAAGTGCACGGTCTGGCCAGGAGTGCGGCCATCGAAACGCGCGAGCACATTGGTCCGCGGATATTGATCGGTATCACCCGGACTACCTTCTGCGCGAATCAGTTGTGTTTCGAACCCAGTTGTCTGCAACCGCCGCGCGATAAATTCCGCGCAAGGGGTGTAGGCTTCGCCAGGTGGATTGATTGTTGGAAAACGTATGAGATCCTGCGTCAACGCGATGAGATCATCACGTCGTTTATCAATTGCGCGGGAGAGCTTTTCGTCCATTTCTCCATCAAATCAGGCGGTATCCTGATTTGGCAAGAGGCAAGTTTCTGATTGATGGCAAATTGCCGCTTTCTTGCTGAGATGTCGTTTGAGTGTTTGGTAGATTGGAATTGTTCTTATAAAACAGCAGTCGAAGCGGATATGAAGCGGGGCGACAAGATATGAACACCGAACCACGCCTTGCCTTGTCGTTGCCGGTCGGTGACGAAATCGCCAAAACCACATGTTATATGTGCGCCTGCCGCTGCGGTATTGATGTCCATCTGAAGGATGGCAAGGTTCGCTATATCGAAGGCAATCGCGATCACCCGATCAATAAAGGCGTACTCTGTGCCAAAGGTTCTGCGGGCATAATGCAGCACTATTCGCCAGCGAGATTGCGCGCACCATTATTGCGAACGGGGCCGCGCGGGTCTGGCGAGTTTAAGGAAATCAGCTGGGACGAAGCTTTGTCGCTGGCAGTTGATTGGCTGCACCCCATACGGGAAAGCGCGCCACAAAAACTGGCTTTCTTTACAGGACGTGATCAAAGTCAGGCGCTGACGAGCTTTTGGGCGCAAAATTTTGGCACGCCCAATTATGCAGCTCATGGCGGATTTTGTTCGGTCAACATGGCCGCAGCAGGTATCTATACGATCGGTGGTGCTTTCTGGGAATTTGGTGCGCCTGATTGGGACAAAACCAAGCTTTTTATCCTGTTCGGGGTGGCTGAAGACCATGATTCCAACCCGATAAAAATCGGTATCTCCAAACTCAAAAAGCGCGGCGCGCGTTTCGTGTCAGTGAACCCTGTTCGCACCGGATATTCTGCTATAGCTGATAACTGGATCGGCATTCGACCGGGAACAGATGGACTGCTCATCCTCAGCATCATTCATGAACTTTTCCGGACAGGCAGGATCGATCTTGATTATCTCGCTCGTTATACCAACGCGCCTTGGCTGGTAATCGATAACGAAGGACATGAGGATCATGGGCTGTTCCTGCGCGATGATCTCGGAAAGGCACTTATAAGAGATCGAAAGACGGGCGCCACCGCACGTTTTGACGAGCCGGGCCATGTCGCTGATCTTAACGCGGATTTCATCACAACCGATGGTTTGAAGGTGCGCAGCGTTTTGCGGCTGATGGCAGAGAAATATCTCGATCCGAAATATTCTCCTGTGTCCGTTGCTGCGGAAACAGGTATTTCTGCTGCAACGATAAGTGGGCTTGCGGCGGAAATTGCCCGTGTTGCCTTCGAAGAAGAGATTATTGTCGAGCAGCCTTGGACTGACATGAAAGGTGAGCAGCACGAGGTGATGATCGGACGCCCTGTGAGCTTTCATGCCATGCGTGGTATCTCTGCCCACTCCAACGGTTTCCAGTCTGCTCGGGCTCTACACGTCTTGCAGACGATTATAGGTTCCATCGACTGTCCGGGCGGTTATCGCTACAAGCCACCATATCCCAAGCCTGCTACGGCACATCCGCGTCCTCATGGACGCAAGGAGCATGTAACGCCGGGTAAACCGCTCGGCGGCCCTCATCTGGGGTATCCGCTTGGGCCTGAGGACTTGCTGGTAGATGCCGAGGGCAGGCCGCAACGGATTGATAAGGCATTCTCGTGGGAGGCGCCCCTTTCTGCTCATGGCATGATGCATATGGTTATCGCCAATGCTTGCGCCGGTGACCCATACCCCGTCGATGTCCTGTTCCTCTATATGGCAAATATGGCGTGGAATTCCTCAATGAATACGCGCGGCACGATCAAAATGCTGGAAGAACGCGACGAGGTAACAGGCGAATATAAAATCCCAAAAATCATATACTCCGATGCCTATTCGTCGGAGATGGTGGCTTATGCCGATCTCGTTTTGCCGGACACCACCTATCTGGAGCGTCATGACTGTATCTCATTGCTGGACAGACCGATTTCGGAGCCCGAGGCTGTATGTGATGCAATACGCTGGCCTGTCATCAAGCCTGATCGGGATGTTCGCGGTTTTCAGTCTGTATTGATCGATTTGGGTGCCCGATTGAAATTACCGGGCTTTGTCGATGATCAGGGCAATGCGCTTTACAAAGATTATGCGGATTACATTGTGAACCACCAGCGCAAGCCTGGAGTTGGCCCGTTGTCGGGTTGGCGCGGTGTCGAGGCCGAGAGTGAGGGCAGGGGTGCTCCCAATAAAGATCAAATCAAAGATTATGTCGATAATGGTGCATTCTGGAAAAAGCATATTCCGCATGAGGCCTTGTACTTTAAACATCACAATGCTGCGTATCAGCAGTTTGCCATTGATATGGGCTTTTTCGACGCGCCACAGCCTGTAACCATCCAGCTTTATGTCGAAACTCTGCAGAAATTTCGCCTATCGGCGCAGGGCGTTCGTAAGCCTGTCGCCCCGCAGCAATATCGACAACGCCTGCTTGATTGTTTTGACCCGCTGCCGGATTGGTATCGGCCGTTTGAAGAGCAGGGTATAAATACGGCCGAATTTCCATACCACGCGATTACCCAACGCCCCATGGCCATGTACCACTCATGGGGTTCACAGAACGCCTGGTTGCGCCAGATACACACAAAAAACCCGCTTTATGTGCCAGGCGTTATCTGCGATGACCTTGGCTTGCGAGATGGAGATTGGGCATGGGTCATTTCCCACCATGGCCGGATCAAATGTGAAATCGCTCGTACAGATGCGGTAAATGGCAATACCATGTGGACGTGGAATGCCATCGGCAAACGTGGTGGCGCTTGGTCACTTGCTCCCAAAGCACCTGAAGCTACGAAGGGATTTTTGCTGAATCATCTTATCCATGAACTATTGCCACCAAAGTCAGATGGCATGCGCTGGTCAAACTCTGACCCTATCACCGGGCAGGCAGCTTGGTACGATTTGCGTGTAAGGATCGAGAAAGCGGAAATAGGTGAGGGCATAACTGAACCCCATTTCAACGCTATAAAACAGCCCGGTGGCCAGAAGCAGCCTGTTGATGAAGTGCGATATGGGCAGGAGTGGGCAAAATGACCAGCCTGCCACAAACCCGCAGCTCAAAAAAGCTTGGTCTTGTCATTGATCTAGACGTTTGTGTCGGCTGCCACGCCTGCGTCATCAGTTGTAAGGAATGGAATACCGGTGGTTACGGGAATGCTTTGTCGGACCAGCACGCGTATGGCGAAGATGTATCCGGCACATTTCTAAACCGCATCCACAGCTTCGAAGTTACTCCAGAAGGCGGCCAGATCATTGGCCAAGCAGGTGATGCGCGCGTCGTGCATTTTCCAAAGTCTTGTTTGCATTGCGAAGATGCCCCTTGCGTAACCGTTTGTCCGACAGGGGCGTCTTACAAACGCTCCGAGGATGGTATCGTTCTCGTGGACGAGGATAAATGTATTGGCTGCGGGCTTTGCGCTTGGTCTTGCGCCTATGGTGCACGTGAGATGGATCTGGCGGCTGGCGTGATGAAGAAATGCACGCTTTGTGTTGATCGGATTTACAACGAGACGTTGAAGCAGGAGGATCGTGTGCCTTCATGCGTGAGAACTTGCCCGGTCAATGCGCGCCATTTCGGTGATCTGGGCAATCCGAATTCCGATGTTTCGATCATGGTTGCCGAGCGGGGTGGTTTCGATCTCATGCCGGAACAGGATACAAGACCAACGAACAAGTATCTGCCACCACGCCCCCGCAGTTCGTTGAGCGATGTCGCTCCGATAGTCCCGCTTGCAGAGAACACTGAAGGTGCCCGCGGCTTTTTCGCATGGCTTGACAAAACGCTGGATAGAATCTGATGCATCCAGCCTTTTCTATGATCATCTTCACGACTTTGTCGGGACTAGGTTATGGCCTTGCAGTTATTCTCGGCCTCGGGTTTCTTGACCCTGCACTGATTTCTACCAAGTTTGCCTATCTGGCCTCTCTGGCTCTGATTGGAACTGGTTTGATCGCCTCGCTTTTCCATTTGGGAAATCCACAACGCGCTTGGCGCGCCTTAAGCCAATGGCGTTCCAGCTGGCTTTCTCGCGAGGGCGTGATGGCAATTGCAACATTTATTCCTTTGATGTTAAGCGCTGGCCTGGCTATTTTTACGAGCAAGCATGACGTGATTTTGGGTTTGATAAGCGCATTCGGTTCGCTGCTAACAGTCTATTGCACATCAATGATTTATGGTTCGCTCAAGACCATAGACGCCTGGTATACATGGCTAACACCAGTTTGTTTCCTGCTGCTATCGCTCACAGGCGGGCTTGTATTGGCAAGCGTTTTTTCCGGTAAGCTTGTACTCCAATTGTTAGCGGTAGCCTTCTTGCTTTCGGGGCTGGTTACCAAAATGATGTGGCGCAATCGCATGTTAACTCAAGCACCTCGTTCAACACCTGAAAGTGCTACGGGTCTTGGCTTCATAGGGAAGGTGCGGCTGTTTGAACGGCCACATTCGCTTGGTAATTACCTTACGCGCGAAATGGGCTTTCGTATTGCCCGTAAACACGCAGCCAAGCTCTGGATGATTACATTGCTGAGCGGCATAGTTTTGCCAATTGTTGCCTTGCTGGGGGCTATGGCACTGGGATCTGGCTTAGCGGCACAAATTGTATCGCTCATCGCCCTTGCCGGTTACGCACTGGGTGTTTTTGTAGAGCGCTGGTTGTTTTTCGCGGAAGCAAAGCACGCGGTCATGAACTACTATTGATTACGATTTATTCCAGCGCTTGTGGAACCACATCCATTGGCCGGGATATTCACGGACCCAGCTCTCAACCTTGTCGTTTAGTGCTTGTGCTGTCGCGGCAAGGTCAATAGCGCCCTTAGCATCGCGTGGCAGTTCCATCTTTTCCTCAAGTTCCAGACGGAAGCGACCGCCCGGCAAGCGTACACAGCGCGCCGGGTAAACATCGCACTCATATTGCCGCGCAAGCTTCGCCAACAGGGGGTTGGTTTTGCACGGGCGATTAAAGAAAGTCGTTGGAATTCCCCGATGGAATTTTTGATCGACGAGCATGCCGACATTGCCGTCAGCGTTGAGAACGCTAGCTAACGACCACGCCGCGCCGGCTTTTGACGGCACGAGATGGCCCATATTCGTGCGGCGTGCACCAAGGATTTTTCTGGCAATGTAAGGATTGTTCGGTGGACGGAAGAGGGCCGTTACGTTCAATTCAAATGTGGCGGCGCAGATCGGAAGCAGTTCGAAATTGCCAGTATGGCCGGTAAAGAAAATATGCGGCCGATCTTTCTCGTCGCGGATACGTTCGAAAATTTCCCGTCCCTGTACTTCGATCAATCCCTGCTTGTCGCTGTGAGGGTCATAGTCAAAGATTGCATCCAGGAAGACATATTCTGCTGTCAGCCGTGCCATGTTGCCCCACATGTCACGGGCGATCTGCTGCAGTTCTTCTTCCGGTTTTTCCGGATAGGCTTTGCGCAGATTGGTCATCGCAACACGATGGCGACCCATCAGCGGGCCAATCTTGCGGGCAGACGCGTCGATGAAATCCATCGCTGCCCTTGCGGGCAGCTGACGTAATAACCAGAGTATGCCGAAGATAACGTTTGCCGACAGCCAGTAGTTGACTGACTTCACCTTCTGGCTCCAGCGATACAGAGCTAGCTTTCTATCGAGTTTCATCCGTGATCAGTTAACGCGCAAAATGATCTTGCCGAAAACGTCCCGCCCTTCCATCCGCTTCAGCGCGGTGTCGATATCGTCGAAACTGACCTCGGTATCGATGACGGGTTTAATCAGACCGCGCGCCATCTTCTGCATGGCATCGGCCATGTTTTCCATACGGCAGCCAAACGAACCGAGCAGCTTCAATTGCTGCTGGAAAAGCATCATCAAATTCATGCTGGTGGAAACACCCGAAGTTGATCCGCAGGTTACGAGGCGTCCACCACGCCGCAGCGATAGCATTGAACCAGCCCAAGTATCAGCGCCAACATGTTCGAAAACAACGTCGACCCCCTTTTTCTTGGTAAGCTTGCGGACAACGCCTTCAAAGCGATCTTCGCGGTAATTGATAACGTGATCCGCTCCAAGTTCCTTGGCTTTTTCGATCTTGTTATCTGAACCGACAGTTGTGATGACCGTACAGCCCATTTTTTTTGCAAGCTGGATCGCTGCTGAACCGATGCCTGATCCGCCCGCATGTACGAGAATAGTTTCACCGGGTTCGAGCTTTGCATTGTCAAACAGCATATGTTCGACAGTTCCAAACGTAACGGGGGCGACCGCTGCACCGATTTCATCTACCCCTGGAGGTGCAGGAACCAGAAGCCGTGCCTTCAGATTGACCTTCTCTTGAGCGAAACCATCAAGATGGAAGCCATGGACGCCGGAGACATGCTCGCAAAGATTGTCCCGTCCTTCACGGCAAGCACGGCAAAGGCCACAGGTCTGTGCGCCGTAAATCGAAACCAATTGCCCCGGGAGCAAATTACTGACGCCGGGTCCAATAGCATCGACGACACCGGATGCTTCTGCGCCGATTGTCAAAGGCATTTTGCGCTTGGCGAAAGCCATGCCGCGCCAGCCCCATACGTCGATATGATTGAGCGCAACCGCCTTGATATTGACCGTCACTTCGCCCGCATCTGGTGGAGGCGGCGGAGCAACATCAACGATTTCGAGTTTACGATCTTCAATCAGCTGTAGTGCGCGCATGTCCGTTTCCTGGAGCTATTCGGCTGTTAAAGAAGCAGTCGAACGCTTGTTTTTTTGGTTTGTGCAATTCCAATTGGAAAATTGGTTTCCATATTTTATTGGAATTGCTCTAATTCAGGTCCCGGATTAGTTTGGTTCTGCTGTCATTACAAGACACGTATTTTGTCCACCAAATCCAAAAGAGCTTGAAAGCACCGCTGAAACGCTTGCTTCACGCTTCACATTGGGGACAACATCAAGCACGATTGCAGGATCCGGATTATCATAATTGATAGTTGGTGGAATTGTCCCGGTCTGAATTGTGAGAACTGAAAAGACTGCTTCAATCGCACCGGCAGCGGTCAGAGTATGACCAATCATCGATTTGTTCGAAGAAACGGGCAGTGATGAAATGCGCTCGCCAAACACTGTCGAGAGAGCGAGATACTCCATCTTGTCGTTCTCCGGAGTGGAGGTACCGTGCGCATTAATGTAGTCAATGGCGTCTTCCTTAATGCCGGCATCATCTAAAGCTGCGCGAACAGCCCCGATTGCTGGCGACCCATCTGGCTTTGACCGGGTACGATGGAAGTCATCGGCCTTTTCGCCGCACCCACGCATGATACCGAGAATATTTGCACCACGAGCAACCGCAGTCTCCAGCGATTCCATGACAAGTGCACCCGAACCTTCCGCCATGACGAAACCATCACGGTCCTTGGAAAATGGCTTTGCCGCTTTGTGAGCAGGCTCGTTGTGCGTGGAAAGTGCCGACAGCAGCGAAAAACGGATAAGGGCTTCCGCCGATACCGAGCCGTCGGTTCCGATCGACAGAACCCGGTCACTTTCACCGCGCCGAATTGCTTCTACCCCAAGCTGAATTGCAGTTGCACCGGAAGCGCAGGCCGTTGATAGAGTAATCGGCAATCCGCGCGTTCCAAACTTGTCAGCAATGCATTCAGCGATAAATCCAAACTCAGCCGTGTTGAACATGGCATTTTGCGGTGCGCGACGGCACGCTGCAAGCAAAAGGTCGTAACCTGGCTCTCCTTCGGCCTTTACAAGCGCATCAAGAATGAAGCGATTGCGCCATTCAAGTTCGACAGGTGGTGCTGCGAGAAACAACGGCCCGCCAAAATCGTCGACAGGTAGACCGGCCTGGGTAATAGCTTCTTCTGCTGCAAGGGAGGCGAGCTTCTGTGATAGCGCGGATGCTCCTTGGCTGCTCTCTTCAAGAAAATCGACAGTTCCGGCAATTTGCGTGCGTAGATTATCAAGCGCAAAACGCGTAATCGTATGAATGCCGGATGTACCGGATGTAAGAGCTGCCCAGTTTTCTTCCTTACCTTGGCCAAGGGACGAGACTACGCCAAGGCCGGTAATTGCGACAAGAGGGCGGCCTAAATGATCAGTATATTTGGACATCTGAATATCCTTTAAACCTTGCTCAGGCGGGCAACGCCTTCACTGCGGGTCGCGCCAATCGAAGTCGCGAGTGCACTGGAGATATTTGCCGGACCAGTTGCCTCATTTTCGCTATCGAGCGGAGGAAAGGTAGCCCCGTTGAAAACACTCAATGCTGCGATTGCAACAGCAAGAGGAAATTGCGCTTCGCGCAAATGTCCGGTTTTACTGGAGAGACCGCGCACTGTCGCACTAGAGAAGGCATCAAGCGCCGTCTTCTCCGCAGCGGTGGCTGCCTTTGCACCGGTCGAACCCGAAACAATCAGATCGGCCGCCTGTTCGGCACTTGCTGCACCCAGGAGCTTGGCGATTGTTTCGCTTAGATTTTCGCGGTTGCGGCGGATTTGCGAGCTATAAATACCGTCAATAGCAGCGTAGGCTCGAACGCCACGCTTCTTTGCATGATCCGCGCTTTCCAGCACAAGAAAGGCGCCGCCCGATCCCGTAACAATTCCTCCACCTGCAGAGGTTGCTCTTTGCCAAACGGGCGACCAGCCGTCGGTCTTCAGCATCTGGTTCAACTCGAAACCCAGCAGCATATCGGGGTGCTCGGCATTGTATGAACCGCCCACGAGAGCGTGGGTGCTCTGGCCCGAACGAATGCGCGATACGGCTGTATCGATAGCCGAAATACCGGCACCTTCCTCACCCATGAATGTGCGCGAAGATCCCGTCACCTTGTGTACAATGGAGATATTGCCTGCGAGAAGATTGGAAAGCTGTGCGAGGAAAAGCGTTGGGCGCAATTCCGTTGAGAGCTTTTCATTCAGCATCGTTCCAAGATCATTGCGAACACGCGCCTCGGCGAGAATTTGCGTATCGACAGTTACGTCACGTTCGCCGCCGCCAGCTGCCACAACCATATCCATGGTTGCGCATAAAGCTTCATCGTCCTTTATACCTGCATCCTGCAATGCCAAGCCGGCAGTATAGGTACCAATGCGCTGCCACGTTTCCATCTGCCGCTGATCGCCGCGTTTTGGAATTTGGGCATTCCAGTCGACTTCACCCAGCGGATGCACTGTGTAGGGCTGAAACCGCTCGCCATCGATGTGAGGTTTTGCTCCATCGTTGAAGGCCTGCCAATGTGCATCGACGCCTTCTCCTAAAGAGGAGATGAGTCCGATGCCTGTGATAACGACGGTGTTGTTTTGCATTGTCTCGCAACACCGTTGTTACGGTGCATCCGGTTAATGGCTATGTTTCACTATCCGCGATGGTCTGCGGATCAGGCCTTTTTGGCAGCGACGAGTTCGTCGATCTTGGCGCAGAGGTTCTTCAACACGAAATATTCTTCGGTCGGAACTTTGCCGTCATTGACTTCCTGTGTCCACTGCTCAAGAGGAATCTTGATACCGAATGCCTTGTCGATTGCGAAAACGATATCCAGGAAATCCAGACTGTCGATGCCAAGATCGTCGATTGTATGGCTTTCCGGCGTAATGCTGTCGCGATCGATTTCGCTGGTTTCAGCAATGATATCGGCGACTTTGTCGAATGTGTCGGACAATTGATTTTCCTTTGGTTTCCGGTGTCTGGTCTAAGACACTGCTATCTGATGAGCCGGTATCTAGCTTTTTTCGCAGGCTAGGGAAAGACCCAACAGCAAGTGGTGATTAGTCGAATATGATTCTTCCAGCAACGTGAATGGTTTCTCCGTCTTCAGCGGGTGCCGTTACAACAGCTTCAGTCGGTCGGGGCGTAACTCCTGTTAGCGCCATTATATTGGTACGATCCGTGAGTAAAACGAGATTTCCGGAGCCTTTAAAAGTAAGGATAGTCGTCCGAATCTGTTCGAGTTGTGTTTTGCGTGCGGAATCATCACCGTCTGCTTGATCAAGTGGCGCGAATATTTCTGTTGGGGAAGAGCCAAAAGAAAGGCGAGCTGTCTCACGGGCATTGCAGGTTGAACTGGTTAGTACCCTGTCGATTCGCACACCGCGAGCGGCAAATCGCGCGCCGAGCTTCTGTGCCAGCTGGTGTCCGCGATCGGATAAAGTGCGTGTGGTGCAATCTGCCGACACGTCAGATGCAGGGCTAAGTGCACCCGAAGCATCGCCGCCCTGAATGAGAATTGTATAACCGCCGCGCTGAACACGAGCCCAAGCTGCGTCTGTCGCATGCGCGGGCAGTAACGTCGGGGTGATGCCAAATGTCAGCACCAATGCAAAAATGAGCCATAGACCTGATCGATATATCATTCATTCTCCTTAGCAGGCAGATGGGGATTCGGCTCGCAAAAATAAAGTGATGATGTTCCGGACTTGCTCCGTGAAACTTCCGGGCTTATTCCGGAAGACCATGAGTCTTATTCAAACAATCATTGTTGTCTTTGGCGTCATTGCTATCGCTTATGCAGCAGCCCAGTTCAAACTGCTCGATGAGCGGGTGGGTGACGGTCTTTCCGATTTCGTATTTATGATCGCCGCGCCACTGCTGCTGTTCAGAACAATGGTTACCGCCGATTTCCATGGCGCAGCTCCGTGGACCTTGTGGATTGCCTATTTCAGCGGTGTCATTGTTGCTTGGGCCGCGTCAGATCTGGTGATCAAGTATATGTTTGGAAGAGACAACCGAGCTGGTGTCGTTGCGGGTGTTTCCGGATCCTTTTCCAATCTTGTGTTTCTGGGAATGCCGCTTGTACTCGGCGTTTTTGGGCAAAATGGCTTTGCAATCCTCTCTTTGATCGTTGCCATTCACATGCCAATCATGATGGCAGCGTCCATAAGCCTCCATGAAATCGCAATGCGGCGTGACGGAGTTTTTAACGGCGAGGGGCATTTGACTGCGGTCGTGCTTTCGTTCTTCAAAAGTCTGCTGCGCAATCCGTTTGTCTTGGGAATTCTGGCCGGATGGGTTTGGCGGCTGGTTGGTCTGCCAATGCCACAGACTATAGACGCGTTGATACAAACCTTGGCAAGTGTTGCAGGGCCCGTTGCGCTATTTGCAATGGGAATGGGACTGAAGAAGTTTGGTGTGTCAGGCAATATTGCTGCGGCTCTCGTCATGTCCGTCATCAAATTGTTGCTGATGCCTGCAATTGTCCTTGGAGCGGTATGGTTGCTGGGATTGGCGCCGTTTACCGCAAAAATTGCTGTTGTGTCAGCTGCTTTGCCTGCCGGAGTGAACTCCTACCTCATAGCAACGCGCTTCGGAACGGGGCAAGCGCTGGCGTCAAATTCAATGGTAATGGCCACCGCTTTATCTGCAGTGACCCTCGCATTCTGGGTTTCCATTGTTACCTATATATTTGGTTAGCGATACCGTTGCAGCTTTTACCAAAAAGGAGCAGGGTATAGTCGCGGCCTTACTCAAAGGCTCAGTTGCCACGCGCAATATGGTTATCCTTCACGGACCTCACCAAAAGAGCATAACCCTTCGAACACAGGGAGAATATGATGTTGCAGAAATCCAGCCAGTTCATGAAGCAGGCGAATCTCATCAATGGCGAATGGGTCGCGGCAGATTCGGGCAAGACGATAGACGTCATCAATCCCGCCACAGGACTCGCTATCGGTACGGTTCCCAATTCCGGCAAGGCTGAAACCAAGCGCGCCATCGATGCGGCGGCAGAGGCCTTTAAGACTTGGCGCAAGACTTCAGCTCTGGAGCGTTCCAAGCTTATGCGAAAGCTTCACGATGCCATTCTTGAAAATCAGGATGCGCTTGCCGAATTGTTGACCCTCGAACAAGGCAAGTCCCTTGCAGAATCCAAGGGCGAGGTCGGCATGTCTGCCGCTTACATTCTTTGGTACGCTGAGGAGGCACGCCGCACGTATGGCGATACTGTTCCTTCTCCATGGGCCGACCGTCGGATCATTATCACCAAAGAGCCGGTAGGCGTTATCGGTGCGATCACTCCCTGGAATTTCCCGTCATCCATGCTTGCACGTAAGATTGGGCCTGCTTTGGCTTCCGGCTGTACAGCTGTCGTCAAGCCTGCAACCCAGACCCCATATTCCGGACTCGCTTGGGGAATTCTGTGTGAACAGGCGGGAATTCCGAAGGGTGTGGTCAATATCCTGACCGGCTCGGCAAGCGAAATCGGCGGCGAGATCACCAGCAATCCAATTGTGCGCAAGATTACGTTTACGGGATCTACCGAAATCGGCAAGATTCTGATCAAGCAGGCTGCTGACACCGTCAAGAAGGTCTCGATGGAGCTTGGCGGAAATGCGCCGTTTATCGTATTCGACGACGCAGATTTAGATCGCGCCGTCGATGGTGCGATCATGGCAAAGTTCCGTAACTCGGGTCAGACATGTGTCTGCACCAATCGTTTTTTGGTTCAGGCAGGCATTTACGATAGCTTTGTCGAGAAGTTCGCGGCAAAGACCGCCAAACTCAAGATCGGTAATGGACTTGAGAACGGAACCGAGCAGGGGCCTTTGATTGACGAAAAGGCCGTTGAAAAGGTCGAGGAATTTATCGCAGACGCCAAGCAGAAGGGTGGCAAGATCATTACCGGCGGCAAACGCCATTCGCTGGGCGGCAGCTTTTTTGAGCCAACTGTCATTGGTGATGCGAAGCCGGATATGCTCTTCACCACCGAAGAAATCTTTGGCCCTATTGCACCGATTTACAAATTCGAGACTGAACAGGAAGCTATCGATCTGGCCAATAACACTCAGTTCGGGCTCGCTGGCTATTTCTACACTCAGGACCTTGGACGCGTGTTCCGCGTCTCTGAAGGCTTGAAGTATGGCATGGTTGGCGTCAATGAGGGCTTGATCACCACAGTGGAAGCGCCTTTTGGCGGCGTTAAAGAGTCGGGGCTTGGCAAAGAAGGCGGACATCAGGGCATCGAGGATTATCTCGATACGAAATATGTCTGCATTGGCGGCCTTGGACTTTAAAAGGAATAGAACTCGAAACCCGAAACACCCGTTGCCCTGTGCATCGGGTGTTTTGTTGGGCAGTCGCATATGAAAAGGTTTTAAATCAAATGGATACGGAAGTTTTTGGCCATACTGATTCAGGCGAGCCCGTTCATCGCATTACGATAACTGGTGGCGGGCTTACGGCCAAAGTGTTGACGTGGGGCGCGGTGATTCAGGACTTGCGACTGAAGGGGCATGAACAACCGCTTGTGCTCGGCTATCAGGAGTTTTCCGATTATCCCGCTTATTCGCCTTATCTGGGAGCGACGATTGGACGTTCCATCAATCGTATTCGTGATGGTGAATTGACGATCGATGGCAAAATTTACGAGTTGCAGAAGAATTTCCGTGGCTTACACAATATTCATGGCGGAAGCGAAGGGGCAGGTAAACGCCTCTGGCAGGTTGTTGCTGTAGGCCCGGATTACGTAACCCTGACGATCCAACTGGCCGATGGCGAGATGGGTTTTCCGGGGAATCTGAATATCACCTGCACCTATATGTTAGAATCCAAGGGCACTTTGGCCATTCGTATGGATGCAGTGACAGACAAGGCGACGGTCTGTAATCTTGCGCATCACAGTTACTTCAATCTGGATGATGGCGGAGCAACCGACGCACTGGACCATCAGGTTCGGATTGATGCGTATGCATATTTGCCGACTGATGTCGACCTCTTACCGGATGGACGGGTACTCCCTGTTGCTGGCACTACGCATGATTTCCGCGAATTCAGAACGGTGAGGCGCGAGGAAAACGGCAAGCAGGTCACTTACGACAATAATTTTTGTCTAGCGAGCCAGCGGCGGCCTCTATGCGCGGTCGCTTGGGCCAAAGGAGCAAGCTCAGGCGTTGAAATGACTGTATCGACAACTGAACCCGGTGTGCAACTTTACGCGTCCAACACGCTTGGCGGAAAACCCGCAATTGGTCTGACGGGCAAGACGTATGAAAATCATGCGGCGCTATGTTTTGAAGCGCAAGTCTGGCCGGATTCGACGCATTTTCCATACTTCCCGCAGGCGATCCTTCGTCCCGACGAGACTTATAGTCAAATGACCAAATACAGCTTCAAAAAGCTCTAGCCTATGAAGGCTGCGCGCGCCTCGCTCATGGGAGCGAGTGCGCCGTGGAATTCTACAACTCGGGCTGCCACTTTGTGGGCACTTGTGGCTGCTTCCACAGGACTGAGGCCACCCAGACGCGCAGCGATATACCCGCCATTGAAACTATCGCCTGCACCAGTGGTGTCGACAGCTTTTGCGATTGCTGCTGGTACGCTGGTTCGACTGCCCTCGACGACAACAAGCGCGGGCTCTGTCCCATCTTTGACGACGATTTCCCGCACACCATAACTGGCAATGCGGTTGGCTGTATCGTCAGGTGTGGCGTCGCCAAAAAGCGCGTTCTCATCTGGAAATGTGGGCAATCCGATATCTGCCACGTGGAACGCATTACTGAGTACCTGCCGCGCGGTTTCAGCGTTTTCCCATAGGCGAGGGCGGTAGTTTGCATCAAACACGACAAGAGCGCCTTGCCTGCGAGCATTGCTGACTGCGTTCAAAACGTTCTGGCGATTTTTAGGGCTAAGTATGCCCATCGTAATACCGGAAAAGTAAATCACTTCGCGGCCATCCAGGCTCTTTGCCAATGCGTCGGTATCGTCTGCAAGCTGGCGTGCCGCTGCATCATTGCGCCAATAGGTAAATGAACGTTCGGCTCCGGTCAGACTGATCGCGTAGAGGCCCGGTCGCGCACCTACGATCACGGGACTATTGGCAGTGTGAATACCATTGTCGTTCAAGAAAGAGCGCTGCTTGATGGAAAAAGGATCGTCACCAAAAGCGGTGACGTAATCGACGGGATAATCAGCTTTGGTCAGAGCGCGGACATACCAGGTGGTGTTAAGCGTGTCGCCGGCAAAACCCATGCGCCATTGGTCGCCATTTGCGCCGGACAGCTCAATCATACACTCCCCAATTGCCGCAAATCCGCTCATACTTATCTCTCCCATTTATGGTCGAGCGACTGATATACTAGTGCGGTTCCTCTGTCATTTCGAAAGTGAAGGCTGTCATAATCGTTTCGCCATGGCATGTTAGTCGGCGAACGCGCATGCAGGAGAAAATGATGACCCGAATTACCTCGATAGAACAACTTGAAGCGATTTATAGCGGCGTTACGGAAGCTTCGACGGCCAAAGTGGCTGATCGAATCACCCCGGATTATCGTTTGCTAATCGAGGGCTCGCCATTCGTGGCTTTTGCTACCAGTGGTCCGGAGGGATTGGATTGTTCCCCGCGCGGCGATCTTGCCGGTTTCATCCGGGTTCACGACGAGAAAACTTTGATAATGCCGGACAGACGAGGCAACAATCGCATTGATTCTCTGCTTAATATTGTTCGTGACCCGCGCGTGGCGTTACTTTTTCTCATCCCCGGATTGACGACGACGTTTCGCGTCAACGGCAGCGCTTATATCGAGACGGATCAGACATTACTTGAGAGCTTCAATGTGGATGGTAAGCCGCCGCGCTCTGTTACTGTCATTGAAGTCGAAGAGGCTTATTTCCAGTGCGCCCGCGCGCTTATTCGTTCGGAGCTTTGGAATCCTGCAAAACATCGCTCACCGAAAGAATTCCCGACTCCGGGTCAGATTTTGGCTGCATTGAGCGAAGCTCGCTTTGACGGCGACACCTATGATCGCGAATGGCCGGAACGGGCCGCCAAGACGATGTGGTAGTTCAGGTCTTATTGTTGCCGATCGCAATCTCCATACGGTCGGCAGCAAAGCGTGTTTTCGCATACTCGACAGGATGCCCATCCATATCGACATTTATTGCGGTAGCGACCAGGACAATAGCGCCGGGAGACAGTTGCAGGTGTCGTAAATCCTCCGCATCCGCATGGCGAGCTCCAATAATTGTGGATTTGCGCAGATAATCTTCAATTCCGGCTTGTTTGAAAGCTGCCGTGACAGAGCCCGATGCGCTGTAATCCTGTATTATGTTCGGAACGCGAGAGGCATCAAACCATGACGTCGCGCACGATATCGGATTACCGTCTGCCGTGTGCATTGTGTCGATTTTGATGACCGTGCCAGATTGCATTCCGAGGGCCGCCGCGATCTCCGCTGTGGGTTCTTCCACGTTCGAACCAAGAAGGACACCTTTTGTTTCACGGACCTGTGTGGAAAGGATTTCCGAAAATCTTGTTCGCTCGCCAATGCGGTAGGTCAGTTTTTTTGCATTGGCGACAAAGGTTCCGCGTCCCTGTTCTGCCCTGAGAACACCTTCCTTGGTCAATGCAGCTATCGCACTACGGATTGTATGGCGGTTTACCGCAAAGCGCGTCGCCAATTCAATCTCTGGTGGCATACGCACACCGCTGGCCATTTTGCCGGCAGAAATGTCACCTCTGATTTGATCAGCGATCTGCCGCCACACGGCCACGCCGCTGTTTCTCGTAATCAAATGGCTTGAGCGCATAGTTTGTCATGCTCCTGTCATTGACGGGTATTATAACCATGGTTATTGTCTAGTTGTGTAGATAAATAGACAAATTGTTGCGAGGTGTCAATGAGCAGTTCAAATTTGGAAACAGGTACGCATCCGGACGTGAACCTTGAGGCTACTGATCTCGGCCGCAAGTCGTCTATGGCGCTTCTTGCGCAGGCAACTGCGCAAGAGTTGCGGCAGTTCTGGAACGACTGGGAAAACAAGCCTGAAGTCGAAACATTGCGTGGTCCGGAAACGGGACTGGTCATGGTTCGGGGACGCATTGGTGGTGGCGGTTCTGCTTTTAATCTGGGTGAAGCCACAGTGACACGGGCGACTGTGCGGCTGGGTAACGGTGCTGTTGGGCACGCCTACGCACTTGGACGTTCGAGCGAAAAGGTCAGGCTGGCGGCTGTCTTTGATGCGCTTTGGCAGGAGCCGGTTCATCGCCAGGCCGTTGCAGATGAGGTGCTTGCTCCCATCGCCAAACGTTTGGGTGAAAGTCTTGAGCAAAAGCGGGCTGAGACCGCTGCGACCAAGGTTGATTTTTTTACGATGGTACGGGGAGATGATTGATGCGTGCTGCAACTCAGGTTTTTGAAGGTGGTTTCGCTGATAGCGTTCTTGGTTCGCAGGAAATATTTCGTGCGTTGATGGATGCAATGGCCAATCCCGGCCGCATCGTTTCTGTGGGTGATCTGGCTCAGGCTCCGTCACCTTTGACGCCGGTTGCGGCATCAATAGCTGCTACATTGTTCGACCACGATGCTACAGTTTGGTGTGACAAACCGATTAAAGCATCGGAAGCCGCATTAGGGTGGCTGAAGTTTCACACTGGTCTTGAGCTTACGAATGACCCTGCGGGTGCTGATTTCGCATTGGTCACCGATATTGACAACATGCCGTCGTTTGATGCCTTTGCCAAAGGCACGTCCGAGTATCCTGACCGCTCGACGACCATCATTTTACAGGTCGCCGGTTTTGAGGCGCAGACTTCGCTAACTCTGGAAGGGCCCGGAATAAAGGGCACGCAAGCGTTTTCCCCAAGCCAACTCCCTAGAATGTTTACTGAGCAATGGGCGGCAAATCGTGGTGCATTCCCTCGTGGCATTGATCTGATCTTCGCAGGAAACGGCTTGCTGGCCGCTTTGCCTCGCACCACTCGAATTTTAAATAAGGAGGCTTGAGCCATGTATGTAGCTGTTAAGGGTGGCGAAGCCGCTATCCGCAATGCTCATAAGCTTCTGGCGGATCGTCGCCGCGGCGACCGCTCGGTCCCTGCCATAGGACTGGATCAGATTGTCGAGCAGTTGGCACTGGCTGTCGATCGCGTTATGGCCGAAGGCTCGCTTTATGATGCTGAACTTGCCGCGCTTGCCGTAAAGCAGGCGCGTGGTGATATGATAGAAGCGATTTTCCTTGTCCGTGCGTATCGCACAACCTTGCCTCGCTTCGGTTACACCAAGCCTGTCGAAACCTCGCAAATGATGATTGAACGGCGTATTTCTGCGACATTCAAGGATTTGCCCGGCGGACAATTGTTGGGACCAACGTTCGACTATACCCATCGTCTGCTTGATCCTGAGCTTGCTGAAGACATGCCCGTTGAAATGCCGGACAAGCGTGTGGAGGCACATGAACATACGCCACGTGTGACCGACATTCTTGGTCATGACGGCATGATCGAAGCCGATGGTGACATGCCGGACGGCAGCGAAATAGGTGATCTGACGCGCGAGCCGCTGACTTTCCCGCTGGAGCGTGATTTGAGGCTTCAGGCGCTAGCGCGTGGTGATGAGGGTTTTCTGCTTGGATTGGCTTACTCTACACAACGTGGATACGCACGTAGCCACCCTTTTGCCGGTGAAATTCGCATCGGCGAGGTTGAAGTTGAGCTTGAAGTCGCTGAACTCGATTTTCCCCTGACACTTGGCCGGATTCGCCTCACCGAATGCCAGATGGTCAATCAGTTCAAGGGATCATCGAAGCAACCGCCGCAGTTTACGCGCGGATATGGACTCGTTTTTGGTCAAAGCGAACGCAAATCGATGTCGATGGCTCTTTGTGATCGCGCATTGCGGGCGAGGGAGCTTGGCGAGGATATCACTGCGGCTGCACAAGACGAGGAATTCGTCATTTCACATAGTGACAATGTTCAGTCGACCGGGTTCGTCGAGCACTTGAAGTTGCCTCATTATGTGGACTTTCAGGCAGAACTTGATCTCGTGCGTCGTATGCGCGGTGAACATGAAAATCAAAAAAGTCAGATCAAAGAGGCCGCAGAATGACCGAGCTTGCGACGTATAATTTTGCCTATCTTGATGAGCAGACCAAGCGCATGATCCGCAGGGCTATCCTGAAGGCTATCGCTATCCCGGGGTATCAGGTGCCTTTCGCCAGCCGTGAGATGCCTATGCCCTATGGGTGGGGTACGGGCGGTGTTCAGGTCACCGCCGCGATTATTGGCCCAAACGACACCCTGAAGGTTATTGATCAGGGCGCTGACGATACGACCAACGCTGTTTCAATCCGTGCGTTCTTCCAGAAAGTCGCGAATGTTCCGGTAACAACGAAAACCACCGAAGCAACGATCATACAAACACGCCATCGTATTCCCGAAACTGCGCTGCAGGCGGGACAGACATTGGTCTATCAGGTGCCTATCCCGGAACCGCTACGGTTTCTCGAACCACGTGAGACTGAGACGCGCAAGATGCATGCTCTTGAAGAATACGGGCTCATGCATGTGAAACTCTACGAGGATATTGCTCGCCACGGCCATATCGCGACCACCTATGCCTATCCGGTGAAGGTCGAGGGGCGTTATGTGATGGACCCATCTCCCACGCCAAAATTTGATAACCCCAAAATGCACAATTCTCCGGCGCTGCAGCTTTTCGGAGCAGGGCGGGAAAAACGCATTTACGCGATCCCTCCATATACGCAGGTTGTCAGTCTCGATTTCGAGGATCATCCGTTCGAAGTCCAGACATTTTCCCAGCCCTGCGCTTTGTGCGCCGCTAAGGGCAGTTATCTCGATGAAGTCATACTGGATGACAAAGGGGGCAGCATGTTTGTCTGTTCCGATACGGATTTTTGCGAAGAGCGGCAGGCTGCGGGACATCGCGGTCATTTATCGCCGGCACAAGCGGAGGCAGCAGAGTGAGCGATACACCTCTTTTGAAAGTTGGAGCGTTATCCAAGTTTTACGGAAGCCGCATCGGTTGCCAGAACGTCTCGTTCGAGCTGTTTCCCGGTGAAGTGCTTGCCGTCGTTGGTGAATCTGGTTCTGGCAAGACCACATTGCTCAACTGTTTGGCAACGCGACTCGCTCCGTCAGCAGGAACAGTCGAGTACCGGACGCGTGATGGAAACTTCCGTGATCTTTACCGGATGGGTGAGGCGGAGCGTCGCTTTCTCATGCGCACGGATTGGGGATTTGTCCACCAAAACCCGGCGGACGGCTTGCGAATGACCGTGTCTGCAGGCGCAAATGTTGGCGAAAGATTGATGGCCATCGGTGACAGGCACTATGGCAATATTCGCGCCACTGCCACCGATTGGCTTAGCCGTGTCGAGATCGCCGGTGATCGCATTGATGATCAACCGCGCGACTTTTCCGGTGGCATGCGTCAACGTCTACAGATCGCCCGTAATCTGGTGACCAATCCGCGCCTTGTTTTCATGGATGAACCGACTGGCGGGTTGGATGTCTCCGTACAGGCAAGGCTCCTCGATTTGCTGCGCGGTCTCGTCAGCGATCTTGGCCTGGCGGCAATCGTCGTGACCCACGATCTTGCTGTTGCCCGCCTGCTGTCGCATCGCATGATGGTTATGAAGGATGGTCACGTCATTGAAACCGGTCTTACCGACCGCGTTCTGGACGATCCGCAAGCGCCATACACACAGCTTCTTGTTTCCTCCATTCTACAGGTTTGATTATGCCGACACCTCTCGTTGTCTCCGATGTCGCCAAGAGTTTCACCATGCATCTGCGGGATAGTATCCGCTTGCCTGTGGTCGCAAACGTCTCTTTCTCCATAAAAGCAGGGGAATGTGCAGTACTGGGTGGGCCGTCAGGCGCTGGCAAAAGCTCGATCCTCAAAATGATCTATGGCAATTACGCTGTTGATTCCGGACAGATCATCGTGCCTTACCGTGACCGGCTGGTCGATGTTGCATCTGCCGACCCGCGTACAATGTTGGGCATACGTCGTGATCTGATTGGCTATGTAAGTCAGTTTCTGCGCACTGTGCCACGTGTTTCAGCGCTTGACGTGGTTGCAGAACCACTTATCGCACGTGGTATTGACAGGGATGAGGCACGGGGCAGGGCTGCTGCACTGCTTGCTGGGCTAAACCTGCCGGAACGCTTGTGGTCATTGCCTCCAGCAACTTTTTCGGGCGGCGAGCAGCAACGCGTCAATATTGCGCGGGGCTTCATTACGGATCATCCGATCCTGTTGCTTGATGAGCCAACTGCATCACTGGATGCCAAGAACCGCGATGTTGTAGTTTCGATGATCCGTGACAAGAAAAACGCTGGCGTCGCAATGCTCGGCATCTTCCACGACGACGATGTTCGTGAGGCCGTTGCTGATCGGATTATCGACGTGACGGCTTTTGCTGTTCAAAACGGTATAGCAGCATGAGCCGCTTGTCAGAAACACCTCTGGTGCACGAAACTGCCACGGTTCATGCATCTGAGCTCGGACTTTATACGGAAGTTTCAGAGCGTTGCCGCATCAGTGAGACCATCCTTGGGGATTATTCCTACATTATGCAGGACGGCGCCGTCTGGTGTGCGAGAATTGGTAAGTTTGCCAATATTGCAGCCAGCGTTCGGATTAACGCTACCAACCATCCAACATGGCGGCCAACGCTCCACCACTTCACATATCGCTCATCAGAATACTGGGATGACGCTGGTGTTGATGAAGAGTTTTTTGACTGGCGCCGATCAAATCTTGTCACCATCGGCCACGATGTATGGATTGGTCACGGCGCAACAATCCTTCCTGGTGTAAATGTCGGAGACGGCGCGGTTATCGGTGCCGGAGCTGTAGTCTCGAAGGAAGTTGCTCCTTACACAATTGTGGGTGGTGTTCCGGCCAAAAAGATCCGCGACCGGTTTGATTCAAAGACTGCCGAACGGTTGCAGTTGCTTGCTTGGTGGGATTGGGATCACGCAGAGTTGCGTGCTGCGCTTGAGGATTTTCGCAAACTGGACATCCAGGAATTCCTCGAAAAACATGGCGCTTAACAACTACCCACAGTTGTCATGTAACTGAGATAAAAGTGCCATCGCAGGTTCACACAATCCCTCTACGACAAGCTGACGCCAACAGAGGTTAACTGGATGCTGAAAATCGAAAACGTGACGCGGCGCTTTGGCAATAACATTGCCATCGACAACGTCAATGTAGAAATTCCGCAAGGTCAGATGGTTGGCATTATCGGCCGGTCGGGTGCAGGCAAATCTACTTTGCTGCGCATGATCAACCGGTTGATTGACCCTTCGGAGGGATCAATAATTTTCGATGGTACGGATGTTGCCCGACTGCGGGGAACTCCATTGCGCAATTGGCAGCGCGATTGCGCAATGATCTTCCAGCAGTTCAATCTGGTGCCACGCCTTGATGTTCTTACGAACGTGCTGCTTGGCCGTCTCAATCACCGCTCCACAATTAAAAGCCTTCTCGGCATCTTTTCCCGTGAAGAGCGTGCCATGGCGATAGCCGCGCTTGAACGGTTGGATATAGCTAAAACAGCTCTTCAGCGTGCTGGTACGCTTTCCGGCGGTCAACAGCAGCGAGTGGCAATTGCGCGGGCGCTCATGCAAAATCCCAAGGTCATTCTCGCAGATGAACCGATTGCTTCGCTTGACCCGCGCAATGCTCAGGTTGTGATGGAATCGCTGCGCGACATCAACGAGCGCGAAGGACTGACAGTTATAACCAATCTGCATACGCTCGATACCGCGCGTCATTTTTGCCAGCGGATCATCGGCATGCAGGGTGGCAAGCTCGTTTTCGACGGAGGACCGGACGATCTGACAGAAATGGCTGCGCGCCGTATTTACGGTGCGGATGGCCTGAAGGACGCATTTTCAGAAGCAATTACATCGACAAGCATTTCGCGCACTGCGCCGAAGCCCATTCCCGAGCTTGAGGCCATTCTGGCCGCTCGCTGAAAGAGATCGTCTAGCCCACGTTACGGGCAACCATGAACAGATCACAAACTCAAACAGAAGTTTGACAGGAGAGACCAATGTTGCTCAAAAAAGCCCTTCTTGGCGCTATCGCAATCGGCGCAATGGTAGCCGGTTCAATGGCTCGCGCAGAAAATCTTGAAACATTTCGCGTTGGCATTATCGGTGGAGAAAACGAAGCTGATCGCCTGCGCAACTACCAGTGCATTGTCGATCAGCTGCCGAAGGTTCTTGGCGTCAAGGACGTCAAGCTTTTCCCGGCAACTGATTATGATGGCGTTATCCAGGGTCTGCTGGGCGGTACCCTTGATTATGCTGAGCTTGGTGCCTCGGGTTTTGCAAAAATCTATCTGACTGATCCGAAGGCTGTTGAGCCAATTCTGACCACAGTACAGACTGATGGCGCAACGGGATATTATTCCATCATGGTTGCCCGCAAGGACAGTGGCATCAAGACACTTGCAGACATGAAGGGCAAGAAGCTCGGCTTTGCTGACCCTGATTCAACCTCAGGCTACCTCATTCCTGTTACCTCTTTGCCAAAAGACATCAAAACCTCGGTAAAGGAATACTTTAGCGAAACCGGTTTCGGTGGCGGTCATGAAAACCTCGTTCTCGCAGTTAAGGACGGCAAGTTCGACGCAGGTACCACTTTCGGTTCGGGTGTTGGTAAGTTTGACGAAGGTTATACTTCCGGCAATCTGCGCAAGATGGTCGATAAGGGCATCATCGACATGAAAGATTTTGTCGAATTGTGGAAGTCGCCACTTATTCCTAACGGTCCAATTGTTGTTCGTACTTCTCTCGACAGCGACACCAAGACAAAGTTCAAGAACTTTATGCTGGAGCTTCCAAAATCTGATCCGGCCTGCTTTGCTGCAACGATGGGCGGTGATTTCAAGAGCTATACCGAAGTGAATACTGAATTCTATCAGCCAATCATCGACGCTCGCAAGGCGCAGATCGGCGGTTAATTCCATCACTCCATCACGGCCGGGTCTTATGATCTGGCCGTGATTTTTTATGCTCGGGAAGGATATGCCCATGAGCCGCGCTAACTCGACAGAACTGACGCCTGACGGCATTGAGATCGAGCGTCACTGGCAGGAACTTGCCGGTCGCCGCCGTGCTTATTCCTGGTTGATCGGGATTGGTTTGCTCGTTGCTGTCTCCGGTTCGCTGTGGTTTGCGAACGAGTCAAACGCTGGTAAATTTTTTGACCGGCTTCCGCATTTCTTCGATTTTGCCGGTGATCTTATCCCGCGGGACGGCTGGGAGGTTTGGCGGGCGCTGTTCGATTTACCATCTCCCTATTTTGACGGCAGCCTCAAGTTCGACTATCCCGAGGGGCGCGTATATGTCTTTGGCGCGTTCTACATTCCCGAATATTTCTACAAAATGCTGGAGACGCTGAATATCGCCATTATTTCCACTTTGGTGGGGGCGTTTTTTGGATTTCTGCTTTGCTTCCTGGCCGCAAAGAATCTCGTAAAGAGCAAGCTCATCAGATTTTTTGCGCGCCGTTACATGGAAATTTTACGCGCGTTTCCGGAAATCGTCATTGCCGGATTTTTTGCTGCAATCCTGTCGCTTGGGCCTATACCGGCCATGTTTGCGGTTGGCATTCACACCGTTGGCGCGCTTGGCAAACTATTCTTTGAAGTGGTCGAGAATGCCGATATGAAGGCAGATGAAGGGCTGCGTGCGGTGGGAGCCAACTGGTTTGAACGCGTCGGCTTCGGCATCGTCCCGCAGGTAATGCCGAATTTCATGTCCTATGCTCTGCTGCGTCTTGAAATAAATGTGCGTGCTTCAACAATCATAGGAGCCGTTGGTGGCGGTGGTATTGGTGAAGAACTGCGTTTGTCAATCGGGCGCGGCCATCAAGCCAAGACATTGGCAATAATACTATTGCTTCTTGCGACAATAATTGCGGTTGACCAATTTTCCGCTTGGCTACGTCGACGCCTGATCGGCAATCAGGCTTTCGCATTTGGCGGTAAACAGTCATGAGCACTATGACCTCTTTGAGCATTGCAGACTTTGAGTCCCGCTATCCGGATGTTTTCAACCCGTCAATATTTAAGCGCTTCATGCCGCTTATTATTGGGGCAGGGGTCGTGCTTTATCTGGTTTATTGCTGGTGGTTCTTTTCCATCGGAACCGTGCTCGCAACCGGGCAATGGCAGCGTGCAGAAATCTATGCACGTGATTGGATTTCCTACGCAATCCGCACCACCGTCCGCATGAGTCCAGAAGGAACAACCATTACTTATCCGAGGTTTTCCGAGCTTGGCGATAATCCTAAACCAGACTGGGCAATACAGCAGGGCAATGAAGTCACTGTAACATTTGGTGCTGGCAAATCACTGCAGATCAGTCCGACACAGGTTGTTGCAAAGCGGAGCGGCGAGGAGCTTCTCGTTTTGATTGAAGCTGATGGCGCTAAACCTCAAGGATCGTTGCCTGAGTGGGCAACGCTCAAGGAAGATCAGGTCACCGTCAATTTTGGTTTTGCCGGAACAGCAGATATTATTCCGGAACGCGTCGTTGTCAGCCGCCGTTTTCTTGGCTGGGCAAATTTCGTTTTCGATACCGCTTCGCCATTCTGGAACAAATCAATAAGCGAAGTCGCGTCCATGATCGTTAGTGGTGAGCGCATCAAGCCGGAAATGTCCAATGCCGCGTTGGCTTTCGATAATATCTGGTACAATTCGTCGTGGCAGCATGGCGACGTCTGGACAAAGCTTTTACAGACAATCGTTATGGCATTCGTCGGGACTTTGCTGGCAACACTGGTGTCATTTCCATTGGCATTTATCGCCGCTCGTAACATCATGCCGAACTTCTTTGCCAATCAAATAACTAAGCGTTTCTTCGACTTCCTGCGCTCGGTAGATATGTTGATCTGGGCACTGTTTTTCACGCGTGCATTTGGTCCGGGACCACTCGCAGGTATTTCGGCGATCTTTTTCACCGATACGGGTACACTGGGTAAGGTCTATTCCGAGACACTGGAAAATATTGACGACAAGCAGCGCGAAGGCGTCAAATCTGTCGGTGCTGCTCCTGTGAACGTTCAGCGTTACGGCGTTCTGCCGCAGGTGTTGCCGGTATTTGCCAGCCAGGCGCTTTACTTCTGGGAGTCGAATACGCGTTCGGCTACCATTATCGGCGCAGTAGGTGCCGGGGGTATCGGTCTGAAACTATGGGAGGCAATGCGCACCAATACCAACTGGCATAATGTTGCCTATATGGTCGTGCTTATCCTCGCTGTGATCTTTATCTTTGATGGAATATCCAATGCTCTGCGTTCACGCCTGATGGGAAAACAGCATTGAACGCGGTGATATAGGAAACATTCAAAGGCTTGTCATAATCGGAGCGTAACGCGACACTGCTCCGGAGGAATCAAAATGCGCTATGCAATCTATTTCACTCCACCTTCAAGCGACCCGTTGCTTAAAGTTGCGGCTAACTGGCTGGGCCGTAATGCGTTTACCGGGCAGCCCGTACGCGCACCCCAAATCCGTAACCTTGCCCATGAGGAAATAACGAAGCTGACGGAGTCGGCGCGCCGATACGGCTTCCATGCAACGCTTAAAGCACCATTTCATCTTGCTGATGGGTTGGAGGAGCGCGAGCTTCTATCGGCATTGATGCACTTCGCTTCGTCGATGAAGCCGGTGGAAATTCCGAAACTCAAGATTGCAAATCTGGATGGATTCTTCGCGCTGATCCCTGATGAGCCCGTCGCAAAACTAAACCAGTTGGCCAACGATATCGTGGTCGCATTCGATCGTTTTCGCGCGCCTCCAAGCGCACAGGAAGTTGCAAGGCGCAATCCTGAGAGAATGAGTGTGTCCGAACGAAGAAATCTCGAACAATGGGGCTATCCATATGTATTCGATGATTTCCGCTTCCACATGACCTTGACGAATCCCGTTGCCGAACCTGAGCAGGAGCGAATTTCCCAAATGCTCAGCGAATTTCTGGAGCCGGTCCTCGAAGAGCCCGTTGAAATCAACAACATCGCATTATTTACCGAGGCAGAGCCTGGTGCCCCATTCGAGGTACACTCCCTGCATCCTCTTGCAGGAACGAACATAAGAAAGACCGCGTGAGATGTCCGCCGAACTTATATTGAACAATGCTAAAATCGTTCTCGAAAACGAAATCGTTTCGGGAACTGTGCTCGTCCGCGATGGTAAGATTGCGGATATCTCCAATGGCTCCGCTTCTGTTGCGGGGGAAAATTTCGAGGGTGATTATCTTATCCCCGGTTTGATTGAACTCCACACGGATCATCTCGAAGGGCATTATATGCCTCGCCCGAAAGTCCGCTGGAATCCGATCGCTTCCGTACTTGCCCATGATGCGCAGATTGCTACATCGGGCATCACGACTGTGCTTGATGCCTTGCGCGTCGGTATGGATGAAGATGCTGAAATGACGCCGCAGGAAATCCGCAAGCTTGCCGATGCGATAGAAGATAGCGTTCAGCAGGATCGTTTGCGTGCTGACCACTATTTCCACTTGCGGTGCGAGGTTTCGGCCGCCGATTGCCTTGATGGATTTGCATTCTTTGAGAATGACAACCGCGTCCGCCTTGCCTCCCTTATGGATCATGCGCCGGGTCAGCGGCAGTTCGTCAACCTTGAAACTTATGCAACTTACTACCAACGTAAGCTGAAATTGTCGGACGTCGAGTTTAATGCTTTCTGCGAAAAGCGAATGGCCCAATCTGCGGAAAACTCAGGTCCGCACCGCAAGGCGATTGCGGATTTTTGCCGAACTCACGGGATTGTCTTGGCCAGCCATGATGATGCGACGACCGCCCATGTGGATGAGGCGGTAGAGCAGGGCATTCAGGTTGCGGAGTTTCCGACAACTCTTGAGGCTGCAGCTGCATCCAAACGTGCAGGACTGTCGGTGTTGATGGGAGCGCCCAACGTGGTTCGCGGCGGGTCGCATTCCGGCAATGTGTCGGCGCGCGAACTTGCCGAGCATGGGCATCTCGATATCCTGTCTTCCGATTATATTCCATTCAGTCTGATTCAATCGACGTTCTTTTTAAGTGAGGCTGTTGACAAAATAACGCTTCCGGAAGCTATCCGGCTTGTTACCAAGAACCCAGCAGAAGCTGTCGGTTTTGATGATCGCGGTGTTATTGAAATTGGGAAGCGTGCGGATCTCGTACGTGTTCGTGTCGACGAACATATTCCGGTTGTGCGTACAGTTTGGCGTGAGGGGCGAAGGGTAGTCTGATGACGGCTTCGGCTTCAATAGAGCGCCTGTTGGAACCCGCTGGCTTCGTAGGGAATGGTGTGTTCGTTGCCGTTGTTGGCCCAAGTGGCGCTGGCAAAGACACGATTCTCGACTATGCGCGAGTTGCCCTCAAAGATCAGGCCGGATTTCATTTTGTACGTCGTGTCGTAACCCGTCCATCGTCAGTAGACGCGGAGGATCACGATACATTAAGTAGGGAAGAGTTCGCCATCGCGTTGCAGTCAGGGGCTTTTGCCCACCAATGGCAGGCACATGGCTTGTGCTATGGTTTGCCGGTATCCATTCACGATGAAATCAGGCGTGGAGCAGTTGCAATAGCAAATGTGTCGCGCGGGATTATTCCGGCGTTGCGCGCGACCTATGGGCAATTCGTTGTCGTGCACATCACCGCGTCTCACGAAGTTCTCGCACAACGGCTCGCTGCACGCGGCCGGGAGAGCGCCAAGGAGATTGAATATCGCCTTTTGCGTGCAGGTACAAATCCCTGCGATCCTTCTGATGCCATTATGATCGATAATTCAGGGCATATGTCGCGCGCTGGAGATGAATTCGTTACGCTTTTGAAGAAAATCGCGATGAAGGCCGCTATCTCAGAGCAGATTTAGTCGGACATGGAGTATAAATGAAGAAAGCCCGGCAGGATCTGCCGGGCTTTCTTGTTATGTTCGACTGTACACTATCAGGGTATCAGAAATTACGCTGGAAGCGTATGACGCCGCCAAATGCCTCATCATCTCCACCTTCTGCCAACGCCTTGTCTTTCCGGCCACCGTCAAACTTGGTGTAGTTCACTTCAGGCGTGATCATGAAGCCCGGAACGAGTTCATAACCTACGTTGAGTGCAAAGGCATAAGTCCCTTCAGACTCATACGCACCTTGGCCATTGATGGTTGCCTTGTCAGAAACCTTAGCGGCAAATCCGGCCCATGCTGCCCAATCACCTTCCCACTGACCATACCAGCTGCGGTTGTCGTTCGTACCGAATGCGTCAGCATCATAGTCAGACTGATAGCCCCCCATCGCCCAGACAGAGAATACGTCGTTGAACTTGACGTCCAGACGCGCCTTGACACCCACCGACTCCTCAATTGAATCGTATCCCACGACACCGGCAATGCCGCCCCAAGCCTGCTCGAACTTGGCGCCAGCAACGAGGTGAGGCAGATAGTCTTCAATTACGTAGTCATAATCGCTGTCACTGTGACCCTGTTCCGCTGCAATGATTGCCGAAAATCCGTTGCTGCCTGTGAAGGTATATCGAATTTCATTGGTCGAGAAGCTGTCGCTACCATACTGAATGACGTCGTCATTGATGATGTCACCGGCGTCGCCAAGCCAGGAACCAAACACGGGATCGTTCAAGCCGACCTGAAATCCGCCCAGTTCGATATAGGCCTGATGTATGGTTGCATTATCATTCGATCCATTTGTGAACTGGATGCGGCTGTCAATGTAAGAACGAAGAGTTCCAAGTTCTGTCTCTGACCGTGCATCGAAGCGAACTTCTGCACGCGACCGGCTGTACCATGTGTCATTATCTCCGCCGACGTGCCCCCCAGTATAAACGTCGTCGCCACCTGCGGCTTCGAAGCGGACATAGCCACCGATTTTCAAGCAGGTTTCAGTACCAGGAATGTAAAAGAAACCTTCGCCGTAAGTGTCGCAAACACGGACATATTCAACTGGTTCGGGCTCGGCAATGACAACTGCATCAGCAGCCTGAGCGCCAGTTGATACGATAAAGGCAGCGGCTGAACCAAGAAGAAGGCCTTTGATGGTCATTTTGAGCTCCAGTAACGGTTGCAAAATTCAAATCCTCCGTTGAATCTTTAGTCTGGTTCGGCGTGACGTGCAAAAGCCATCTTCCATCGAACCGACGGTTCGCTGTTTGGTGTTGCGGTTTTAACACGCAACCACATCTCAGGTTGCAAATTTGCCGGAGTGGACAATCTCGTCGCGGGACATTATGTGAAGCCAGGAACCTCAAACAGGACAATGGCGAAAATGCCGATCAGCGGCGCATATGGTGCTCACCGCTTTGCTGTAGCACCGATGATTGATTGGACAGACAGGCATTGCCGGACTCTGCATCGTCAATTCACGCGCCATGCTCTGCTTTACACCGAAATGGTCGTAGCGGATGCGGCCATCCATGGAGATCGCGAGCGTATATTGGGGTTCGCTGATGCTGAACATCCTGTAGCTCTGCAGTTGGGTGGGTCGGATGCTACCAAGTTGGCGGAAGCTGCGCGCATCGGCGAGGCAATGGGATATGTTGAAATCAACCTCAATGTAGGATGTCCGTCAGACCGTGTGCAATCTGGAACGTTCGGTGCGTGTCTGATGAAAACGCCGGATGTTGTTACAGAAGCTGTCTCTGCCATGAAGCGGGCGGTTTCTGTTCCGGTCACGGTCAAGTGCCGGATAGG
Organism: Phyllobacterium sp. YR531; assembly: GCF_000282595.1. Lineage (GTDB taxonomy): Bacteria > Pseudomonadota > Alphaproteobacteria > Rhizobiales > Rhizobiaceae > Phyllobacterium. Next base: position 77,560 of record NZ_AKIZ01000016.1, on the reverse strand, counting down.
CGTCGATGATCAGGACACCGACATAGCGCTGGATGAACTTGCGAAAGGCGTGTTTGACGCGGGTGCAGATGCTTTATGGGTACATGCCCGCAAAGCTTGGCTGAAAGGCCTTTCGCCAAAAGAAAATCGCGATATCCCGCCATTGGATTACGATCGCGTCTATCGGCTTAAGCGGCAATATCCGAGTCAATTCATTGGGATAAATGGTGGTATTCAGACCATTGACGAAGGCCTTCAGCATTTGAATCACGTTGATGGTGTGATGCTTGGCCGCGCCGTTTATCACAATCCGATGATGCTTTCTGGTGTCGATCAGGCGATATACGGTTCGGAGCGCAACCCACCTTCAATCGACGCAATTATCGATCACATGTGCCTCTATGCCGATGCTCACTTGGCCGCTGGGGGACGCGTGTCGCATGTGGCGCGTCACATGGTGGGAATGTTTCATGGCGCTGCGGGAGCGCGTCGCTGGAGGCAAAGCCTGTCAAATGAAGCGAACCAGACCGGCGCGACGAGCGATGTTATCCGCCGTGCCTACGAGGCTGTGCAGACTGCTGCGATTGACAAAGCTGCTTAATCGGTCAGGATCAGCCGGTCACCACGCACTGAAAATCCACTGAGCGTATTCAAGAAATTCATGCCGAGCAGGCTACCGTCCATACGGCCGTCTTGAGTAACCATGGCGCGTATGTTGCGCCGTTCAATCTCGCCGATCCTGATACTATCGAGTGTAATGTTTGCTGCATTTGCAAGGCCATTGGCTGTCATCACCGGCGTACTGTAGGTGAGTTTATCCGGGTTGATGCCTGCTCTGCGCGCATCATCGGCGGAAAGCACGATGGATGATGCGCCAGTGTCGATCATGAAGGGCACGGTTTCCCCGTTGACCTGCCCGCGCACTTCAAAATGCCCGTTTTCCGCCTTGGCCAGTGTGACTGAGATCAACCCCGCATTGTCGCGCGTGGAGATAGGACTGCCCGGTATCAGGCCTGCTGTAATCCGGTGCCCCACATCCTGCAGTTCATAGCGATATTGATATCCGGTCACGAGGGCAAGAATGATGACAAGCCATACGGCAAGATTACGCAATGAATGGCTTAGTGGAATTCCCGAACCCAACAGGGCTGAACCGACGACAACGCCCAATATGCCGAAATAAGCCAGGCGCGCGAACGAGTCATTGGCCATGCCGAATGTTGAACCGGCATCATTGTTTGTAACCAGTAACAGCAGGACAATGCCGATAAGAGCGATGGCGATCCAGAATAAGCGCATTGCTATTGCTCCTGCTTTTCCCGTGCCATGCGATTACGACGCGTTTCGCGGCGCGGACGACGCTCTAATGTTGCGAGCCGGGCAGGGAGCGATGTCATAATCGAGCGGCGGCCTTCTGCGGTCATCATTATCCATCCTGCAATCTCATCGCGCGTGCGGCCGCAGCCGAAACAATAGCCGGTTTTAATGTCTATGGCGCATACGAGGATGCAGGGCGATTCAATGCTCATACGGCAAATCTGGTATGGTTAGAGGGCAATGACAAGACCAAGTTGCAGTGTAATTGTTGCCAATTGTTGTGCGGCTCCCAATGTATCGCCCGTATATCCGCCTATTTTTTGCTGACATAGTCTGCTGAAGCCGAAAAACATGAGTGCGGTCAGTACAGTTGCAAGGACGATTGCGAGCAATCCACCCGCGAAACCGAATGCAATCGCGCCTGCGATGATGGCGGAAAGTAGTGCAAAATTCGCTGCTGACTCTTGTGGTGAACCGGCAGTATCGGCGACTCCGCCTTGGCGGGCTGAAGGCAGGACCTGCCAGAACTTGGCCAACAGTCCCCGACTGACCGCCTCCGTTGCGATCAGGACAAGCAAAGCCTGCAATAAATTGGCCTCGTCGAGGATGTCTCCAAGCAAAATAACCCGTAGGAGGACGATCAGGATCAAGGCCAATGTGCCGTAGGAACCAATATGCGAATCTTTCATGATCTCAAGGCGCCGTTCTGTTGTACGTCCGCCGAAAAACCCGTCCGCTACATCCGCAAGACCGTCCTCATGCAATGCACCAGTAGTCATGATCAGCGTCGCTACAACGAGAATTGCAGTAGCAATGTCTCCAAGGTCAACAATCCTGCAGAGAATGAGAATGGCAGCCGCGGGTAAAGACAGGAGCACACCGGCAAACGGGAATCCGCGTACGCTATCTGCAAGCCTCCCGTCATACCCTTCAAACCACGCAGGAAGGACGCTTATGCGGGAAAGAAATGCCAATGAGCGCATCGTGTCGGTAATCAGGTCCATGCAGCATACCCTGGTTGGCAGGTCGCGACACTCTGCGCAGAATGTTGACCTTTGCGTTTTCCCATACAGCGCTTATAGGACGGGTAGTTCTGATTTGCCATGAAGAGTTGACCGCAAGGAACATCATGACCACTGGCCTGCCTTTTGACGATTTCCGTACCCTTATCGAAACTTTGCCCGGACCGGACAATGCAGCTGTAGCGGCTGTTCGCAAACGCGATTCCATGTTGACCAAGCCTCCGGGGGCACTGGGCCGTATGGAAGAAATCGTCGAATGGCTTGCAGCTTGGACTGGAAGGTCGCTGCCGCAGGTTACGCGTCCACTTGTCGCTGTTTTTGCCGGTAATCACGGAGTGACTGCCAAGGGTGTTTCGCCATATCCTTCCTCGGTGACTGCGCAAATGGTAGAGAATTTTGCGGCCGGTGGTGCTGCCATCAACCAGATCTGTATCGCTAATGATCTTGGGTTGAAAATTTTTGATCTGGCGCTGGAATATCCGACTGCGGATATCACAGAAGACGCTGCGATGGACGAAAAGACCTGCGCTGCAACCATGGCATTTGGTATGGAATCGATTGCGGGTGGCACCGATCTGCTTTGCATCGGTGAGATGGGAATCGGCAATACAACGATTGCAGCTGCGATTTTCAATGCGCTCTATGGCGGAACCGCCGAAGATTGGGTGGGGCCAGGTACCGGGTCCAATAGCGAAGGCTTGAGACGCAAAGCCGATGCTGTGCGGGCGGCTGTTGCTTTGCACGGATCACATCTGCAGGACCCGCTGGAAGTATTGCGTCGGCTCGGTGGTCGTGAAGTGGCAGCAATGGCCGGTGCGATACTGGCAACGCGTGTGGAGAAAATCCCCGTTATCATCGACGGCTATGTCGCGACTGCTGCTGCCGCGATCCTTCACGCCGCCAATCCTGAAGCGATTGATCACTGCTTGGTCGGGCACGTATCGGCGGAACCGGGCCATCGTAAAGTGCTTGAGCGGCTTGGAAAAAAACCTCTGCTTGATCTGGGAATGCGGTTGGGCGAGGGCACCGGTGCTGCACTTGCCGCCGGTATAGTCAAGGCCGCAGCGCTTTGCCATAGCGGCATGGCTACCTTTGAGCAGGCAGGCGTGAGCAATCGCGACTGACTATGAAAAAAGAAAAGGCCCGCCGAAACGGGCCTTTCGGATTAGAATTCTTTGCCGATTTTTGCGTCAACTGAATGTGCATTGGCACCGCGGAAAAGGAAGAACAGAAGAACAAAGGTCCAAAGGATTGATTTCTCAGCGCCGAAATAACCCTGTCCGGCTGTAACCCAATGGAAATAGATCGTTACGATCAGGACAATCGTTGTTGCGAAAGCTGCGGGACGGGTAAACAATCCGAGCACCAGCAAAATGCCGCCGAAGAATTCCGTAACGGCCAATAGGGGCGACCAGAAAGCGCCGGGATAAAAACCAAGACTCTCGACCATTTCGATTGAGCCGAATGGATCCGTGATTTTGCCGGAACCATGAACGACGAGCAAAGCGCCTGCCGCTACGCGCAAAAGGGTTTCGGCTAACGTGCCGAAGTTTGAATAGATCGCGCCAAGCGCTGGTATGAAAAGAGGGCGGTTATTGACAGCCATAGGTTTCGGGTCCCCGAATTGTTGCAATGCAATAAGCAATGCAGACCTGCTAAGCCACTATCAAATAACAATAAGTTGAACTTGACTTTTTTAGGATACTTTTTGCTTTTGTGCAGCCAATCTGCTCTTAGGGCTGCCTGATACGACACGGCTTCGTGGAAAAGTGGCCAGCGCCTCGGTGCCTTCGCGAAGCTTTGAGAAGAGATGAAACTCCCCATCATGAACATGAACCAGCGCCTGGACGATGGGTAATCCAAGGCCAGTACCCTGTTCAGCGGATTTGATTGCAATCGATCCTTGACCAAAAGCTGACAATACGACGGGAATTTCGTCGGCGGGTATGCCAGGTCCGGTGTCACGGACCGACAAATATTGGCCACCACCAGCAGTCCAACCAATTTTTACGTGCATTTTACCATTCGCTGGTGTGAATTTTACGGCATTGGCCATCAGGTTAAGCAATATCTGCCGCAATGAACGCTCATCCGCCATCATCGGAAGCATGCCGTACTCAAACTGCGAAATGATTGTTATGTTCTTATTGCGTGCCTTCAGAGTCATCATGCGGATGCACTCATTGGCTACGTCGGTCAACATCAATGGTTCTTCACTCAATGAATGGCGGCCAGCCTCAATACGGCTCAAGTCGAGAATCTCATTGATCAGGTTGAGAAGGTGCTCGCCCGAAGCATGAATATCACCCGCATATTCGCGGTACGTGCCATTCTCAATCGGTCCGAGTACTTCCTTGGCCATGACTTCCGAAAAACCGAGAATTGCGTTCAGTGGCGTGCGGAGTTCGTGGCTCATCGAAGCGAGAAAACGTGATTTTGCCAGATTGGCTTCCTCCGCCCTTCGTCTGCCTTCGTCGGACATGGCGTTTGCGGTTTCAAGTTCGGCAATCAGAGCGTCCTTTTCAGCCTGAAGCGCCAAAGTCAGCACCACAGAGTAGTTGAGGCGTGTGGCAACAAGGTAGAAAAACGTCAGGCCGGCAAGCAGCATGACAACCATGGTCGCCTGCACCGGGTTGGCGAGACTATCCCAAGCCGTACTGATATAGGCCACCACCGGCAGCAGGAAGGCTACAGGTACAGTTGTGCGCAACGCAGAGGTGAATACTGCGGTGATTGCCATTGCGAGAATGAGCACAACAGCCTTGATGATCGAAAACTGACTGACACCACACTGAGCACAGTCGATAAGAATGAAATAGGTCCAGCCGATACCGGTCAGAAAGTGACCGGACAAATACACTAGTTGCCATTGGCGAATCTGGTCATCTCGGATGCCGCTTCGATCAATTTGCCGTGCCAACAGCCCAAGCAGAGCATAAAGCCCAATACCAAAACATGCCCACGCAATCATTTGCTGGCCGAATCCAGCAAAAATGCTGGTCACAGTGACAATTGCAATGAGCAGGGGAATGGTTGCAGCGTTGACGATCAGAGCGCGCGTATGCATGAAAAGCAATTCGCGGTCGAAACGCTCGGTCTTTGTATGCTGCATCAGGCGATCCCGCGCGCTGCGAACGACAACAGACATATCCCGGTTGCGCGACTGTTTGCGCCGGTCAACTATGTTCTTGTCTGCATGGCTTGCGTCGAGTAGTGCCATAGGCCTCATTCCGGTGGATTAAAACGGCAAGTAGCCGCATTGCACCGCAAGCCCGTTCATAAATGATTAAAGTGCCCGTGATTGCGGGCAAAAAGCGAATCTATTCTTGGCGATAAAGGTAATTATGAAACAACTTTATCAATCGGGCGGATGGTGAGGGGACGGTTTCAGCCTTCGCGAAGACGGGTGGCAAATCGACCAGCTCCGCGTTCTGCTATCCGCAAGCTGGCTGATGTCTGTCTTATGCTTATTTTTTTCGGATTGGTGGCGCTCCTCATTGCCCGGATCAATCAAAAACCCGCTGCGGTCAGCTTGTCAGGTAATGCCTATGTTATTGACGGAGATACGCTGGTCATTTCGAAGCAGCACATTCGTCTCCAAGGTATTGATGCGCCGGAGCTTGCTCAAACTTGCGGTAAACCCCCATTGTTGCGCGATTGTGGGCAACAGGCCCGGGAAGCTCTGCAAAAACTTGTCACAAAAACAGAAGTGCGATGTGAAGAGCAGGGGCGCGATAAGTTCAACCGCATTCTCGGCACTTGTTTTTCTGGCCAAAACGATCTCAACCGGATGATGGTCGAAACCGGGCAGGCCATAGCATATGGCGATTATCGTGACGCGGAGATGATTGCTCGTGGGCGCAAGCTCGGCATATGGGCTGAAGCATTTGAAACGCCTCAAGAATGGCGTAGAACACATCATCAAGAGACCGAAACATCACAACCGGACCGCGATCCCGTGGCGGAGGTTATGGATCGGTTTGTGGATTGGATTACTCGATTACTGGGAGGTATCTGGTGAGATTGTTCGATGGTGGCCGCGCACCCAACCCACGGCGCGCACGCATATTTTTGGCCGAAAAAGAGCTTAACATACCTCTTGTACCCATAGATATGGGAGCGCTGGGGCATCGTTCAGACGAAATACAATCGCTTAATCCACTACAACGGCTGCCAGTGCTGGAACTTGACGATGGCACCGTAATTACAGAATCCGTCGCAATCTGCCGCTACTTCGAAGAGCTTCACCCGGAGCCGCCACTCTTCGGAGAAGGGCCGCTGGGCAAAGCGCTGGTAGAAATGTGGAACCGTCGTGTGGAATTCCACTTTCTGGGACCTGTTTCCACTGCATTCCGGCACACTCATCCTGCCATGAAACAATGGGAAGTTCCGCAAATCCCGGAATGGGGCGAGGCCAATCGACCCAAAGCGGTAGAGTTTATGTCGTTGCTGGATCAGCAACTGGCAACAAACACATTCATTGCCGGAAACAGGTTTTCCATTGCCGACATAACCTTGCTCGTTAGTGTCGACTTTCTAAAACCTGCTAGGATAACTATGCCCGATGAACTCATCAATTTGAGGCGTTGGCATGAGGCGGTTTCCAGCCGTCCCAGCGCCAAGGCCTGACAGTGAGTTTATCCGGCGATCAATTGGAGCTGGAGAATTTAGGCGCGGCTATAAAAAATTGCCGGATCTGCCGTGATGATCCGAAATATGGCTTGCCATTGCCACATGAACCAAACCCGGTCTGTGTGTCATCATCCATCGCGCGCATATTGATCTGCGGGCAGGCGCCCGGTATTCGGGTTCATAACACCGGCATTCCGTTCAACGATCCATCCGGAGTGCGATTGCGTGAGTGGCTGGGTGTTGATCCTGACACTTTCTACAATCCCGACAAATTCGCCATTGTGCCGATGGGCTTTTGCTTTCCGGGTTACGATGCACATGGCGGGGATTTGCCGCCGCGCCGCGAATGCCGGGAGACTTGGCACGATCAGCTCTTTGCGTCGATGCCACAAATCGAACTGATCCTCACTATCGGACAATATGCTCAAGCCTACCATCTTGGCGCGCGGCGCAAATCCGGCATGACCGAAACCGTGCGTAACTGGCGCGAGTATTTCAACGATCAATCAGGACCCGCAATTCTGCCCTTGCCTCATCCATCTTGGCGAAACAGCGGGTGGCTGAAAAAGAATCCATGGTTCGCGGAAGACGTTCTACCTTTGCTCCGGCAGACGGTTGAAAATCTAATTTGATCAGTTTTCGGATGAAAATTTTTCACAATTGCAAAAGATTGGAATAATTTTCTTGTACGCTGGTAGTTTATCAGCTCATAAAGTATCCCATTCCAAGGGGATGACAAATGGACAGACTCGATCGTAAAATTCTTCGCCTTCTTCAAGAAGACGCCACGCTTGCTGTAGCTGATGTTGCCAAGAAAGTGGGACTTTCAACGACGCCATGCTGGCGCCGTATCCAGAAGCTTGAGGAAGATGGCGTGATCCAGCGCCGGGTGGCCATTCTCGACCCCGTTCGCGTCAATACACGGGTTACGGTCTTTGTCTCCATCCGCACGGGCGCGCATAACAATGAATGGCTCAAGCGCTTTTCAGAAGTTGTGCAGGAGTTTCCCGAAGTGGTCGAGTTTTACCGCATGAGCGGCGATGTCGACTATCTGCTGCGGGTTGTCGTGCCGGATATTGCAGCTTACGACGCCGTTTATAAGCGTCTCATAAGCAAGATCGACATTCGGGATGTATCATCTGCTTTTGCTATGGAGCAGATTAAATACACCACCGAATTGCCGCTGGATTATATGAATATCGACAAGGAATCGAACTGATTTCCTCTGGTGCGGCTGGTTACTTTTCCAGCCGCGCAAGCAGGGATGAAGTGTCCCAGCGCTTGCCACCCATGACCTGAACATCCTTGTAGAATTGATCCACAAGCGCCGTAACCGGCAGTTTCGCATTGTTGCGGTCAGCTTCCGCAAGGCAGATTCCAAGGTCTTTGCGCATCCAGTCAACGGCAAAGCCAAAATCATACTTGCCGACATTCATCGTCTTATGCCGGTTTTCCATCTGCCAAGAACCCGCTGCGCCTTTGGAAATGACCTCAATGACTTTCTCGATATCGAGCCCGGCTCTTTTGCCAAAGTGGATGCCTTCCGCCAGACCTTGAACAATACCGGCGATGCAAATCTGGTTGATCATCTTGGTCAATTGACCGGCGCCTACGTCCCCCATCAAGCCTACCATCTTTGCGAAGGCTTCAATGACCGGCTTGGCTTTGTCGAAAGCTGCCGATTCGCCGCCCACCATGACAGTCAGAGCGCCATTTTCAGCACCAGCCTGACCGCCGGAGACCGGGGCATCCAGAAAATGAAAGCCACGTTTTGTAGCTTCTGCGCTCAGTTCTCGTGCAACTTCTGCGGATGCAGTCGTATTGTCGATGAAGATCGAACCCTTCTTCATTGAGTGAAAAGCGCCGTTCTCGCCTATAGTCACCGAACGCAGATCATCGTCATTTCCGACGCAGCAAAAGACGAAATCCTTGCCTTCTGCCGCTTTTTCAGGTGTTGCGGCATGCGATCCGGAAAACTGTTCTGCCCACTTGCTTGCCTTTTCTCCACTGCGGTTGAAGACAGTCACTTCATGGCCACCACGCGTCTTCAAATGCCCTGCCATAGGATAACCCATGACGCCGAGACCAATAAATGCAACACTTGCCATTCCGTAATTTCCTCTGTCTTATGGGCCTTTAATCAGGTCGATTTGCGGAGGTTAGAATATTGCGGCGCATCATCAAAGGCCTGCTTTGGATTGTTTTTTCTCTTATACCTCTCGCTCTTCTCGCATTCATCGTCGCATATGTCTGGCTGGCAGGCTCTGTTGCACCGGCAACGGGCGAAACGAACATTGCAGGCCTATCGGCGCCAGTAACAATTACGCGCGACAAGAACGCAGTGCCCCACATCAGTGGTACGTCTGTTGAAGACGTTTTCAGCGCACTCGGCTTTGTCCATGCGCAGGAGCGCCTCTGGCAGATGGAAGTTACCCGCATGGCCGGTCGTGGCCGCCTGTCGGAGCTTTTTGGCGATAAAACCATATCTACTGATACTTTCATCCGCACACTTGGTCTGTATGAAGCAGCTCAAAGTTCGGCAGATTCGCTGGCTCCGGATGATCGTGCCAAAGTCGATGCCTATGTTCGCGGTATCAATGCCTTTATAGATGGCAAGGGTCCGTCGTTTGGTTCGAAGTACTCGCCCGAATTCGTAATTCTGCAACATTTCCCGGAGCAATGGACTGCTGCCGACGTCATTGTGACATTGAAGCTTATGTCCGTTACGCTCGCGGCAAATATTGATGACGAAGTGCTGCGACTGAAATTTGCCCGTCTTGGTATGAATGAGCAGGAGATTGTAGATCTGCTGCCTCCAGTTGCTGGCGATACGCCGCCACCATTACCGAATTTGCAGCAATTGCTGGGATTGCCGACAGGAACCATCAAGACAGGTTCCATTGAGGCCGAGAAACAATTCGCCGCGCTTGATGAAATCATGTCGACAGGTGCATCCAACAATTGGGTTGTTGGCGGAGCTCGTACTGCAACGGGTAAGCCAATCCTCGCCAATGACCCACATCTGGGAATGACCGCACCCGCCATCTGGTATCTCGCACATCTTCAGGTCAAACAGACGGATGGGACTTCCAAAAATCTTGTGGGCGTGACGCTTCCTGGTGCTCCGCTGGTCCTGCTTGGCCGTAATGACAGGATTGCTTGGGGCTTTACCAATACTGGCTCGGACGTTCAGGATATTTTCATTGAGAAAATCAATCCTGCCAATCCGGATGAATATCAGACACCCGAAGGTTTTCGTCCATTTGAGAAAAAGCGGGTGGAAATTCGTGTCAAAGGCAGTGAAACAGTCAGTTTTGACCGCCGTATAACCCGTCACGGTCCAGTGCTTCCCGCTGATTATCGCGGGCTCGATCACTATCTTGCTGATGATACACTTGCGTCGCTATCGTGGACTGTGCTCGGTGGTGACGACAAGACGATTTCCGCGGGATTCAAACTTTGGGATTTCGCCAGTGTTACAGATTTCCAGAACGGCATGGGCGATTATGTAACGCCTATGCAATCGATGGTCATTGCTGATGTTGATGGCAATATTGGTATGATTGCACCGGGCCGGATTCCCGTCCGCGATCCTGCAAACCAGATAATGGGCCGCACTCCATCTCCGGGCTGGGATGCGACCTATGACTGGAAAGGCTATATTCCTTACGAGGAGTTGCCACGCGTTTATAATCCTGCTGAAAATGTCTTTGCCACTGCCAATACCAAGATGGTTGAAGCCGGTTACCCGCACTTCCTGACATTCGATTGGGATGAGCCATGGCGGTTCGAACGGATCAAGTCACTGATCTACAATGCCAACCAGCAAACACTTGAAACCAACAGGGTGGTCCAGGGTGATGTGTATGCTGGTGCATATGCAGCACTGGCACCAATCATGCTGAAGGCTCTGGAAGGGCGCAGCGATGTTGATCTTGCCGCCGTCAAGCAGTTGAAGGAATGGGACTTTATCGAGGATCGTGCGCGCACCGAGCCGCTTTTGTTCAATGCGTGGCTGCGCTTTGCCATGAAGCGCATTCTTGAAGATGATTTGGGTGATGCCTTCCCGTCCTATTGGCAGGGTAGGGTGGATGCAATGTTGCGCTGGCTTGGTCCAAATCCGGGGCGCAACTGGTGCGATGATGGCAGAACACCTGAGAAGGAAAGTTGCGGCGATGTGCTGGCACTTTCGCTCGCCGATGCGCTCAAAGATATCGAAACGAGGCTCGGTAGCGATCGCTCAAAATGGAGTTGGGGAGCGTTGCACTACGCCTATAGCGCACACCGTCCTTTCGCTCAGGTCAGCCCGCTCGACAGGTTATTCAATGTTACGGTTCCCGCGTCGGGTGGTGCCTATACGCTCGATAGAGGCAAATCGACGTTTACCGATGAGAGCAATCCATACCGTGCAACACATGGTTCAAGCTATCGCGGTCTGTTCGATCTCGCTGATCTCAATCGCTCGACCTACATTCAGACAACTGGCCAGTCAGGGAACGTGTTTTCGTCGAACTATCGCGATTTTGCCGAAAAATGGTCGAACATCGAAGCAATCACAATTTCCACTGAGGAAGCTGTCTATCAGGACGGTCTGCAAGGCATCTGGCGTTTGAAACCGTGATGATTTCTCAGGTGAGGGGAATCATCACTGCCTTCTGATAGGCGGGGCGTGTTTTAAGTTGTTCATACCAGTTTTTGAGATGCGGCAGGTCGGGACGATCAATAGCCATCTCAAACCACGCATAGGCAAAACAGCCGACAGGAATATCGCCAATGCCGAATTGCTCTCCGGACAAATAAGGTTGTAGCGCCAATGTTTCGTCCACCATGGCGAAGAGTTTGCAGCAGGTCTGTAACCCTTTTTCCTTGGCTGCATGATCCTGCTTGTCCGGTGTAAGACGCACAACATTCCAGAAAACATCACGGAACGGTAAAGCCAGTGATGATGTTGCCCAGTCCATCCAGCGCTCGGCTTGAGCACGTTGCCCAGCATCTGCGATAAAAAGCCTCGAGTCACCGTACTTCGCGGCGATATAGCGGACGATCGTGTTGCTTTCCCACAGAACAAGATCGCCATCTTCCAGCGTAGGAACAAGGCCATTCGGGTTTTTAGCGCGATATTCTGGATTGCTGACTATGCCAAAAGCGCCACCCGCTGCGATATTCTCATAGGCAACGCCCGTCTCCTCGGCAGCCCATAGCACCTTCTTGACGTTGGTCGAGTTTGTGCGACCCCAGATTTTGAGCATGAGATTCTCTTTGCGATTGGTTTTCAGCGGATCAAATGGCGGGTAATACGACGTTCCATCCAGTCCCACAGGTGACGCAAAACTTCAACCAGCAACAGATAGATGATTGCAGTCCAGAGATAGGTTTGGAAGTCAAAGGTGCGTGAGTAAGCAAGCTTCGTATAGCCCATGAGGTCATAGACCGATATCAGTGCGACAATTGCCGAACCTTTGATCATGAGGATCACTTCGTTGCCGTAGGGGCGCAGAGCCACGATCAGCGCTTGAGGCAGAATGATTTTACGGAAGGTCACAAACTTGGAGATGCCCAGCGAGGCCGCGCCTTCCCATTGCCCAGGTGACACGCTGCGAATGGCCCCGCGCAGGATTTCCGCCTGATAAGCGGCCGTGTTGAGTGCAAAAGCAAGCAGCGCGCAATACCATGCTTCCCGAAAGAATCCCCATAGTCCAATGGCCTGAAGCTCCTTGCTGAATGATCCAAGGCCGTAATAAATCAGGAAAACCTGAGCAATAAGCGGTGTTCCTCGGAAGAAGTAGACGTAGAAATAAGCGATAGACGAGATGATACGGTTCTTGGTCATACGCCCGAGGGCGATAGGGATGGAGAGGACTGCCCCGATGATGATCGAAGCAAATACAAGGCTTATCGTTGTCCAAAGTCCGGAAAGGTAAGTCGGAGCATATTTGTCGACAAGTTCACGGTCCCAAGCGCTATAGAGAAAATACAGCAGGCCTATGATCAACGCGGTCCAAAGCCCAACCAGCACATGGCCGGTGATGCGTGTTTTCGTCCAAGGCTTTGGCGGCGAAGGCGGGCGGCGAACGGCTGCCACAGAGGGGGAGATCACATTATCGGTCATCGCTTTGCTCCACTCTTTGCAGCCCAACGATCAATCCCGTTGATTGCGAAAGAAGACAGAATGCCGAGTACGAGGAAAATGAGACATGCTGTTCCATAGAACATGAAAGCGTGCTTCGTCACACGTGCTGCCACGGCAGTCTGGCGCAGAATATCCGCAAGGCCAATGGCCGAGACAAGCGCGGTGTCCTTGAGCAGTATAAGCCAAAGATTCCCTAAACCCGGCAGCGCAATGCGGACCAGTTGCGGCAGGATTATTTTGCGCATTGTTTGCCCGTAGGAAAGTCCAATGGCATAGCCGCCTTCATATTGACCTTTGGGGATAACGCGAAAAGCAGAAAGGAAAACTTCACTGGCATAGGATGAGAAGACTGTACCCAGTGCAAACATTCCGGCAATGAAGGAGTTGATCTCTATGGCGCCGGTATAGCCGAGCAATTTTCCCAATTGCTGAATGCCGATCTGGCCGCCGTAATAAACCAGAAACAAGGTAAGCAGTTCCGGCAGGCCACGGAAGATAGTCGTGTACATATTCGAGGCGAGTCTGACCGATGGTTCTTCGGATTGTTTGCCAAGAGCAACGAAGAAACCGATCGCCAAGCCCAATGGCAGCGTGGCAAGCGCCAGTGTAACCGTGACAAGAATTCCGCTGGCTATGCTCCAGCCCCATCCGCCTTCGCCAAAACCCAAGAGCGCTATTGAGCCGTCCATAGGCAACTTTCATATCTTGCGGGCAATTCCCCAACCCGTCATTTTTGTAAGTTCGCAGATGGCAGTTTAAACCGCCATCTGCATTTCAGATCAACTTTTAATCTTAGTTTTCTGCACCATATACGTCGAACTTGAAGTACTTGTCGTTGATTTCCTTGTACTTTCCGTTTTTGCGGATTGCGACGATGGCTTCGCTGAACTTGTCTGCCAGAGCTGTATTGCCCTTTTTGACAGTTACACCAGCGCCAGGACCATGAATGGCAACATCAGGTGTAATTGTGCCGAGGATTTTGCAGCATGCACCAGCATCGCTGTCCACCCACTGGCTGAGCACCACAACGTCGTCCATTACAGCATCGATACGGCCATTGGACACATCGAGTTTGTACTCATCAGCAGTCGGATACATCTTGATGTCCGAGCCGCTATATTTGGCTTCGGCGAAATTGGAGTGGCTGGTCGAGCCTTGAACGCCAAGCGATTTACCCTTGAGTGACTCGGGAGTAACATCTTTGATGTCCGAATCCTTTGGTACAGCGATTGCCGGAGGCGTGTTGTAATACTTCTTGGAGAAGTCGACCTGCTTCAGGCGTTCCGGTGTAATCGACATGGAAGCGATGACCGCGTCGAACTTGTCAGCCTGCAGCGCGGGGATCATCCCGTCCCAATCCTGCGTGACGAAGGTGCATTCTGCTTTCATCTGTTCGCAAAGTGCCTTGCCGATATCGATATCGAAGCCTTCAAGTTTGCCATCCGGCGTCAAATTGTTGAAGGGCGGATAGGCACCCTCGGAAGCAATCTTAATCTTCAGTGCGTCCTGTGCATGAGCTGCGCCCATTGTTAAGGCGAGGGCTGCAGCAGAAATCGCGATTGCGAGACGCTTGGTTGTACGCATTTATTTGAACCTCTCTTTTATGGCCCGGCTGTTCCCCTGTTTTTCTGGACAGCCTTCCGGGCAAGGTCGCAGTTTACGTTACTGCTCCTGACACGGATATTCCCACTAGTTTTCAATGAAAAGCAACCGGGAATCGTGTGCCGTTTAACGAATTTAACTGTAAAAAATGCCGAATGTTTCGGCGTTTTTACTTTTGTTTCGCCCTCATGAGTTGAAAGGGCATTTTCGAACACCTTACGCGCGAAGGCCCGTTTCATGTTCAATCAAGTCAGCTAGTCCGGCGACATCATCAAGATCAAAAACCGGGACTGTTTCGTCAGCAAGAGCATGATCGCTGGCAACAGCAACTATAGTCGGATCGTTCACCGTCAGGCGCTCGGCGCTACGGCCTTCAAGCCGACGTGTCTCGATTTTCTTATGTGCTTCGCGTTTGTATCCCTCGACCAATATGAGATCGCAGGGTGAGAACCGTTTTAGTATGTCGCTTAAGGCGGGTTCCTGTTCTGCCTTGAGTTCATGCATCAGAGCCCATCGGCGATCAGATACAATTGCGACTTCGCCAGCTCCAGCCTTGCGGTGGCGATAAGAATCCGTACCTTCCTTGTCGATATCGAAATCATGATGAGCATGCTTGATCGTCGAGACATTCCACCCGCGTTGCACAAGTTCAGCAACAAGCTTGACCGCCAGCGTCGTTTTTCCGGAATTTTTCCAGCCGGTTATTCCAAAAACGCGATTAGTCATATGAACCGGTCCATTGTTCCCGTGCTTCCAAAATATCGTCCTGAGTATTTATGTTGAAGAACGGGTCAGTTGGCTGGCCCGTTTGCGTCTCTGTCAGAGGAAATTCAAAGCTGCAATGAGGATGAGACTCTATCCAGTTCATCACTCTGCGGTTCTGATCATTCGCCAACCATTGGCGCAGTTCGCGACGGGAGGAAATTGGCCATAGACCAAAGACTGGGTGGAGACGCCCGACTGAAGATGCAATTGCTATGACTTCCGGTGTGCCTTCGACTTGGCGGCTAAGCTGTTCATAAAGAACCTCGGGAAAGAAGGGGGTGTCAATGGCAACAGTCATTATGTGTGAAAATGCCCCGCTCTGCTTTGCTGCCCATTCCATTCCCGCAAGTATTCCGGCTAGTGGCCCCGCATAGCCTGGAATATCGTCACGTATGACCGGGCTGCCAAGATCATGAAAATCGCTTGAGTCGCTATTGGTGTTGAGTGCGACAATCGGAAGTTGCCGAGCGAGGCGGGCATGAACGTGATCGATAAGTCTTCCATTACCAAATGGCAGAAGAGCCTTATCCAACCCATTCATGCGGCGGGATTGTCCGCCTGCCAGGATTATACCCGCTGTTTTCAATATTAAACTCCGTCGGGTGATGACGCCGCTGCCGTTGCTGCCGGTTTGATGCGGCTCACCTTACGTTCACGGTAAAGCGTATAAAGACCGCTGCCAATGACTATGATCGAGCCAATAATCATTGGTATGTCAGGCAAGTCGCCGAAAAACAGGAACCCCAGTAAAATCGCCCAAAGCAGGCTGGTGTACCGGAATGGAGCTACGAAGGAAATCTCGCCTTCGCGCATGGCGAGGATAAGGAAATGATAGGCAACCATGACGCAACAGGCGGCAAGGACCAGCAGCAGGATGTTGGTTGTCGACATTGGTGTCCAGCCGCCAAGTGGCACAATCATTGCAGCGCCAGCAATGCCGACTCCGACCGACGTCAAAGCTGAAATCATGAGTACCGGAATGGTTTTTGGCACTTTGCGAGTGGCAAGGTCACGCAACGCTGCAAAAATCACCGTAATGACAATCAGCAGAATATAGGGGCTCATTCCGGCTTGGCCAGGACGGACAATTATAAGCACGCCTGCAAGCCCGATGACGATTGCAACCCATCGCCGCCAGCCGACCGGCTCTCCAAAGAAAAGTGCGGCGCCTAGCGTAACAACCAGAGGTAGCGCCTGCAGGATGGCGGATGTCAGTGCAAGGGGAACGTGCACCAGCGCAACAAGAAAGCTGACAGTTCCCACCACTTCGCCAAGCACACGCAATATCGTCATTTTGTGCAGCGCTTGCCGCAATGGGATGAGCATGCCTTGGTAACAGGCAAGACTCACGATCAGAAACGTTGCTATGGAACTGCGGACCAGCATGACCTGACCCATGTTCATTTCTTCGGCGACAAATTTGACTGTCGCATCGTTGAAAGTGAAGCACGCCATGCCAATGGCCATGGATATACTTCCGCGCAAGTTGGGAGATAGCGCCAAGATTATTCACTTCCGCCGGGCAGGACGATTCTCCTCCAGAATCGCTTCCATTGATATATCAATGAAAAC
This sequence comes from Phyllobacterium sp. YR531, assembly GCF_000282595.1. Lineage (GTDB taxonomy): Bacteria > Pseudomonadota > Alphaproteobacteria > Rhizobiales > Rhizobiaceae > Phyllobacterium. The sequence goes on along the minus strand of NZ_AKIZ01000016.1, from coordinate 60,541 downwards.
AACTTTGCGCATGCGGAATATTTGGATTTTCAGCCGCCAGTAACGCTCATATGGCGAGAAACGGCAGGCCGGTTGTGCCGCCGGTCAATAATGAAATCGTGACCCTTGGGCTTGCGACCGATTGCTTCATCAATGGCGCTGCTCAAAAGCTCATTGCCTTCCGAGGCCCTCAAAGGCTCCCGCAAGTCTGCTGCATCTTCCTGACCAAGGCACATATACAGCGTGCCCGTGCAAGTCAGGCGGACGCGATTGCAGCTTTCGCAGAAATTGTGCGTCATCGGCGTAATGAAGCCGACACGACCGCCAGTCTCGGAGATTTCAACGTATCGGGCAGGGCCGCCGGTCTTGTAAGGAATATCATTGAGCGTGAATTCTTCACGCAGTTTTGCCCGGAGCAGTGACAGTGGCAAATATTGATCCGTCCGGTCCAGATCAATCTCGCCCATCGGCATCGTTTCGATCAGGGTCAGGTCCATACCTCTTCCATGCGCCCAGCGGATCATGTGCGGGATTTCTAGATCGTTAAAGCCTTTCAACGCGACGGCATTCAGCTTGACCTTGATGCCGGCATCCCGAGCGGCATCAATACCTTCCATCACGCGGCTAAGGTCGCCCCATCGTGTAATCGCCTTGAACTTTGCTGCGTCGAGTGTATCCAGCGAAACATTGATGCGCTTTACGCCGAGATCGGCCAGTTCTCGAGCAAACCGCGCAAGCTGTGAACCATTTGTCGTCAGCGTCAGCTCTTCCAACGCACCCGAACGCAAGTGACGTGAAAGCTCGCTGATCAGATGCATGATGTTCTTGCGAACCAGCGGCTCTCCGCCCGTCAGCCTGAGCCGCTTTACACCCTTTTCGATAAAGGCCGTGCATAAGCGATCCAGTTCCTCAAGTGTCAGAAGCTCTTTGCGCGGCAGGAATGTCATGTGTTCCGACATGCAATAGGTGCAGCGGAAATCGCAGCGATCCGTTACTGACACGCGCAAATAGCTGATCGTCCGCCCGAAGGGGTCAATCATCGATGTTTGTGTTGCTGTCTGGTCGAATGCTGCCAAATGATCCAAGAGCTTCCTCCTTATCCAGAGATAGTGCGGCATCATTGACTTGTCCAGTTATCGCCTGGTGCCTTGAAGTCCAGTTGTCTGAGGCGTTTGCGCGCATTTCACGGCATTGGTTGGTAAAATTATGAGCACCCGTCCAGCCGCTTGCGGCAACCAGCGGCAGCGCCTACACAGAAGAAAACGAAGGATTTCAGTTTATGACCGATGCCTGGCCAAAAGAACTGCGCGTCAGCAAAGACCGCAAATCTCTGTCGATCACCTTTGACAACGGCGAGAAGTATGATCTGGCTGCGGAGCTTCTGCGTGTAGCTTCACCCTCAGCGGAAGTGCAGGGGCATTCTCCGGAGCAGCGTGTAACGGTACCCGGCAAAATCAACGTGGAAATCGCCAAGATGGAACCCATCGGCAATTATGCGGTACGCATCACCTTCGACGACATGCACGATACAGGTCTTTTTAGCTGGGACTATTTGATTGACCTTGGCAGAAACAAGGGTGCGCGTTGGCAGGCCTATCTTGATGAGCTCGCAGAAAAGAGCCTTTCCCGCGAGCCCATAAGGCTGAAACGTTCCTGATTGCTACCGAAGGACGACGACGCGTGTTCCAATGCTGACATTGGCGTACAGGTGTTTCACATCATCATTTGCCATACGTATGCAGCCTGATGACATAGCCTGACCAATCGTCCATGGCTGGTTGGTTCCATGGATCCGATAGATCGTCGAGCCGATATACATGGCACGAGCACCAAGCGGATTGTTCGGTCCACCCGGCATATAGGCGGGAAGGATACGACCCTTCTTTGCCTCGCGGGCTCGCATGCGAGCTGGCGGTGTCCAGCCCGGCCACTCTGCCTTACGCGAGATTTTATTGCTGCCGCTCCATGTAAAGCCGCTTTTTCCGACACCGATTCCGTAGGCTGTCGCGCGACCGGATGATGTCACATGATATAGCCGTCTCTCGCCGGTTCGGATGACGATCGTTCCCGCCGAATATTTGGCAGGAAATGAAACACTTTTTCGTGTAATTGGTGAAAAATCAGATTGATATTTTGCAGGCTGAACTTGAGTTCTGTTGCTGTTGAAAATTTTCTTGCCCAAATGATCTTGTGGTTTTGCTGTTGCGCCGAAGCAACTCAGACAAAAAACGCCAAAGAACAGTAAAACCATGCGATAAAATCTAATCATCGTATCCCCCAATTCGATGTTTCGACTGCTTCTACTGTGACATTATTGCATATTCGAGAAAAGAACGCCTATGATCAACTCGTCGTGTAGTGAATCAAAATGAAATTCGGGTTGAATCACGTTAACCTCTGAACAGAGGCGAACGTGCACAGATGCGTCGCTCAAGAATAATCTGCCGGGGGCGTGGCATTGTTAAAACATTCTAAACAAGATGCGTCGAAACTGGAACGACACCAAATTGACGGCCCGTGTTTGATTACGGGCGAGACTGTTCCAGCTGGGCGAGCATCATGATTTCTTTCTCGAAAAAACGCGCACTCTTTTTGGCAGCAATGCTGTCGGCGACAGCAGGAGCTGTGCCACAGGCATCGGCTGCCAACAATCTGATGGAACTGCTGTTCCCCAGCCGGCGCATTCAGTCCCAGCCGGTTCTTCCTCCAGAGCCAGCTATGGGAGTTGGTCAAAGTTCTGCTCCGGCTCAACGCGCGCCGGTAAAGCGTGTAACCGTCACAGCGCCGAAGAACTATGATTACAAGCCGCAAGCACTCGTGCAGATCGATCTGACCAAGGTTGATCCGCAGCTGACAGCATCTTCCCATCCAAGCGTTGGCGCTGCGCCATCGATGGAAATGGACCAGTTTGGTTTGAAGATTGATCACCTTCGCGAGGCGCATGTGAAGGCGGAGAAGGACATTGCCGATGCGATTGTCGCTTACTACGCATCCGGCCAGCATCCGATTTGGACTGTATCTTATGATGTCGCACCAAAAGCCAAGGCAGTGATTGGGCTGTTTGCCAAGGCTTCCGAAAGTGGTCTCGACCCGCAGGATTACGCTGTCAAAGTCCCGGGCGACGAATATGACCGAGGCGATATTCCTGCTCGCTTGAAGGAACTGGCTGAGTTTGAGCTTTCACTCTCGGCCCGCGCACTTCGCTATGCGATGGATCAGGGGGATGGTCGCGTCAATCCTAACCGTCTTAGCGGCTTCCACGACCTCAATACGGATAATGTCAAACCACGCGCAGTCATTGGGCAGCTTGCATCCGCTGGTGATCCAAGCGCAGTTCTTGCCGGTTTCGAACCGCAGAACAAGTGGTTCACCGAGCTGAAGCAAAATCTGCATGCCATTGCTGATACGGCCGGTCCCTCCGTTCACATTGCGCCCGGCACACTGATCCGTCCGGGCGAAAGCAATGCGGAACTGAAGAACATTGTCGCTCTCATCAGGGCAAAGGCGCCGAAGGATTATCTCGCCCAGCATGATGCGATCCTGCAGGCAAACGAAACCTCAGAAACTTATGATGTTAGTCTTGTCGAGGCGGTAAAGGATTACCAGAAATCGCAGGGGCGACAGGCAGATGGCGTTATTGGCAACGCCACGATCAAATCCCTTCAGGGGGAGAGCAGCGCGTCGAAGCGCGACCGGATACTCTATTCGATGGAGCGTATGCGCTGGATGCCGCGTGATTTTGGCAGCCGCTATGTCTTTATCAACCAGCCTGCCTATCGTGCTCAGTATTTTAGCGATAATGCAGAAAAATTGGCGATGAATGTTGTTGTGGGGTCGCCGACCAACCAGACTTACTTCTTCAACGATACGATTGAAACAGTGGTGTTCAACCCTTCATGGGGCGTGCCGCGTTCCATCATTCTCAATGAAATGATGCCGAAGATTCTCAATAACCCGTCCTATCTCGAAAACAGCGGCTATGAGGTCTATGACAAATCCGGACGTGTGGTTCCTTCGAGTTCAGTCAATTGGGGGCAGGTTGCCTCGAATGGCGGCGGCGTGGGCATTCGTCAGAAGCCAAGCTTGGACAATGCGCTTGGCGAATTGAAAATACTGTTCCCGAACAGTCACGACATCTACATGCACGACACACCGGCAAAGTCATACTTCAAAAAAGATATGCGTGCGCTGAGTCATGGTTGCATTCGCTTGGAGCGTCCACGGGATATGGCGGCCGCAGTGCTTGAAATGCCGGTTGAAGAGCTGACGCAATATTTCGGCAAGAACGAGCGGAACGTAAAGGTGAAATCACAGCTTCCGGTCTACGTGTCCTATTTTACAGCTTGGCCGGATGCCGCGACAGGGCAGATTCACTACTATGATGACGTCTATGAACGCGATGCTTATCTTGAAAAGGCACTTGTGAAGACGCATGCCGTCCGTCAGGCGGAAACTGTGCAGACCGCAAATCTCTAATATCGAAAAAGACTAGTTGAGGTTTCACAAGATAGCTGGGGATTAAACTGAATGCGATGAAGGCGATTTCATTTTTTCGATCCCTTGTTTTCCTTGCAATTACTGTGACAACACCGGCTCTTTCCCTAGAAAACTCGGTTCAAAGGGATGAGTTCTTACAGCTTCAAGAGGGCTTGCGCGAGTCTTCCAATAAGTATGAACTGCAAACGCTCTACGGTGCCTGTCCTGCTGATATATGGAAGACAAAAATGTCTTTCTGGAAGCCGTTCACGACACGTTTTGGGATGAATTTGAACGCCTGTCGTAACGATCCCAAAATGTGCCTCCGCAATTGTCTAGGAGAGCAGGACAGCGTGGCATGTTTTTCGCTCGCCGTTGTTTGGGAAATGAATGGAGAAAGCAAGGATTATCCCAACTGGCAGAGATTATTTGCTCTTAGCTGTGCATTGGGACATCCAGGTGGATGTACCAACCGCGCCGCAAGCATCCTGAGCGATACACATGAAAGCGATCCATTTCCGGACCCAAACGAGCCTGAAACTGCTCGCTGCCTATTTCGCTCTTTTCAAGAAACATGCGCTGCAAGGGATGCATGGGGCTGTGCAATGCATGGCGCATCATACCAATTCGGGAATGGCGTCCAGAAGAACAACGCTCTTGCACGACGGTATTATGAGCAATCCTGTGAAATAGATCGAGATTTCGCCGCTTGTTATATGGGGCGAGATTTTATGAAAAAAATGGACGAGTAACCTTCCAGCATTAGTCCTGTTTAATCTCGAATGGTGGCAGGCTCTGGAACGCCAGTTTCAGGGCCTGTGACCAGCCTTCGGAGACGACCTCATAATAGGGGTCGTTGCGTTCGATGCGCTTTTCGAAGCCAAGCCGGAAGCTATCAGATTCATAGAACTGCAAATCAAGTGGCAGGCCGACAGACAGGTTTGATTTGAGCGTTGAATCAAACGAGACGAGCAACAATTTCGTCGCCTCTTCAAAAGTCATCGCAGGATCATAGGACCGCACGATGATGGGCTTGCCGTATTTATGCTCGCCAATCTGAAAGAAAGGCGTGTCCTGCGTTGACTCGATGAAGTTTCCTTCAGGATAAATGAGAAAAAGTCGTGGATCGCCGCCCTTTATCTGGCCACCGAGTATGATCGAAGCGCCGAAAGAGTCGGCGCGCTGGCCACCGCTATCAACCTGATGGATTACATCGCGAATCGTATCGCCCACCAGCCTTGCAGTCTGAAACATTGAGGGCATTTCGTAGATGGAAGGCGAGCGCTCCGATGGCATTTTGGTTCGCTCATTGAGAATGCTGATAACTGCCTGCGTGGTCGCAAGATTGCCAGCAGACAGAAGCGTAATCACCCGATCGCCGGACTTGGCCCAAGTGTACATTTTCTTGAATGTCGAAATATTGTCGACGCCCGCATTGGTCCTTGTGTCAGACATAAACACAAGTCCACGGTCCAGTTTGAGCCCGACGCAATAAGTCATAGCGAATCCCAAGTTCGAATATCAGAGCGATTACTGCTCTACATTGACCTCGACGGCAAGAGATTCAATTGACGGTCCAAAGCGTATTCCGGAAACAGGGGCTGCTTCGCGGTAATCCAGCCCGCAAGCGATACGCACATAAGTCTCATTCGGGCATATATCGTTGGCGGCATCAAAGCCGACCCATCCAAGCCCGTCAATATGGGCTTCCGCCCAAGCATGGCTGGCTGTCTGTTCGATTGTATTGTTCATCATCAGATAGCCGGAAACGTAGCGCGCAGGAATATGCAGTAACCGCGCCGCTGAGAGAAATACGTGTGTGTGGTCCTGACAAACGCCGGTGCCAAGCCGAAGCGCCTCCTCGGCCGTGGTATCGATCGTGGTCGTTCCGGGCGTGTAGACCAGTTTTTTGTTCAATGCGCCCATAAGTTCATGCAGAATCTCAAGTCTGTCAGATTTTGCCGGCAGTCCTGCCGCAAGTTCGCGGACTGCATCGCCCGGAGCTGTCAGATCCGTCTCGCGTTCGTAGAGCCATATCGGCATGAAATTGTAGACTTTGCCGTGAACGCCCGTTCGATCTTCAGTCTCCACATGCCCGGCGGCGCGAATAACCAGTTCTTGCGTTCCGCGCTCAACACTGATGAGCAGCGTGCGATTTCCATAGCCATCCCGATAGCTGGCTTCCTGTGTTGCTCCTTCGATTGTCACATTCCAGTCGATGACTTTCTGACCGGGTGAACTCTGCGGATGCAAACGTAAACGCTGGATAGCGTAGTGCACAGGGGCATCATAGCGATAGTGTGAATTATGCTGGATATTCAATAGCATGGGGCTCAATCAAAATTGTAGGCTTTGGCAATCTTTCTGCTCAAGCCGGTGGTTTGATAGATGAGGTCACTCAGGAATTCATGCAGTCCGTTGTCGAAGATCGTACGGATGTTATTGTTCTCAAGCCGCGTCATTATGTTCTCAGCCATATCGTGGCACTCATGGCGAGCACCATAATCAACCGCCAGATGTTTCAGGTTGTCGACAATATTCGAGTAACAGAAGTTCAGTGAACGCGGCATTCGCGAGTTGAGGATCAGATAATCCGCAATGTTAACCGGACTATATTCGATGTCGTAGACCCAGCGATAAGAACGATGCGCGGAAACTGAACGCAGGATCGATTCCCATTGGAAATTATCAAGTGTTGTGCCGACATAGGATATTGATGGCAGCAGCACATAATATTTCACGTCAAGAATGCGTGCCGTGTTATCCGCCCGCTCGATAAATGTACCGATACGCGCGAAATTGAAGATTTCATTGCGAAGCATGGTGCCATGGAACGCACCGCGGATGATGGCCGTCTCACGTTTGATCTGGTCGAGTACGCGTGGCAGGTCGGTTTCCGGAATGGGGGAGGCAAGGGTTGATTTCAACACCATCCAGGTTTCATTGACGCTTTCCCAGGCTTCCCGTGTCAAAGCGGTACGCACCATGCGTGCATTGGAACGTGCAGTCTCGACGCATGACATGACGCTCGAAGGATTGTTCAAATCGCGCAAGAGAAAATCGGAAACAAGGCTGGCGTTGTATTCCTTGTATTTGTTGTCATACCCGATTTTTACACCGGCACTCATCAAGACAGACGACCATTCTTCCGGTGCATCGGAGGTCTTTGTAAGCGCCATGCGCAGTCCGGCGTCGATCAGTCGAGCCATGTTTTCAGCCCGCTCTATATAGCGGAACATCCAGTAAAGACCATTTGCGGTACGCCCAAGTAGCATTTCTAATGAATTCCCTCTTTTATATATCGGGAGCCTTATGAATGGCCCTTATTCCCGCAATTATCAGCAATTTTCCGGATCTCAGTCGTCCAGTACCCACGTATCCTTTGTTCCGCCTCCCTGGCTTGAATTCACCACCAACGACCCTTCCTTCAGCGCAACACGTGTCAGCCCGCCGGGGGTGATGCGGATGCGATCCGAAACAAGGACGAAAGGCCGTAAATCCACGTGGCGTGGCGCAAGGCCTTTTTCCGTCATGATCGGAGTGGTCGATAGCGCTAATGTCGGCTGCGCAATGTAGTTTTTTGGATTGGCCTTGAGTTTCAGCGCAAACGCTTCGCACTCTTTCTTTGAAGCTGCCGGACCGACCAGCATGCCATAGCCGCCTGAACCGTGTACTTCTTTGACCACCAGCTCACTGAGATGTTCCAACACATATTTCAACGTATCAGGTTCCGAGCAGCGATGTGTTGGTACGTTTTCCAATATCGCTTTGCGTCCCGTATAGAACTCGACAATTTCCGGCATGTAAGAATAAAGCGCCTTGTCATCGGCAATGCCGGTACCCGGCGCATTGGCGATGGTGATGTTTCCGGACCTGTAAACATCCATGATGCCAGCAACGCCAAGGGCGGAATCGCGCCGGAAGGTAAGAGGGTCGAGGTAAGAATCGTCCACCCGACGGTAGAGCACGTCGATTGCCCTATTGCCTTCGGTCGTACGCATGACGACCTTGCCATTCTCCACCTTCAGATCGCCACCCTCAACGAGTTCAACACCCATCTGATCCGCCAGAAACGCGTGTTCGAAATAGGCCGAATTATAGATGCCGGGCGTCAATACGGCGATTGTTGGTGTTCCATTACATCCGGGCGGTGCCACTGCTGCAAGGGATTGCCGCAACATTTTCGGATAGGTTTCAACTGGCCGGACTTTGATTTGCTGGAACAGCTCCGGAAAAAGCTGCATCATCGTTTCGCGATTTTCCAGCATGTAGGACACGCCGGAAGGTGTTCGCGCATTGTCTTCAAGCACGTAGAACTGGTTCTCGGCTGTCCTTACAATGTCGACGCCGATAATGTGGGTGTAGACGTTCCCCGGTGGGCGAAAACCAACCATTTCAGGTAGATAAGCATCATTATGCGTGAATAGCTCACGCGGAATACGCCCAGCGCGGATAATTTCCTGGCGATGATAGATATCATCGAGAAATGCGTTGAGCGCCATGACGCGTTGCTCAATGCCTTGAGAAAGGCGGCGCCATTCATTTCCGGTAATGATGCGGGGGATAATATCGAAAGGGATGAGCCGCTCGGCAGCTTCTTCATCGCCATAGACGGCGAAAGTAATACCGGTTTTCCTGAAAACATTCTCGGCATCGAGAGCTTTTTGCGCCAGCCGGCCTGGGTTCTGTGTATCGAGCCAGCTTTTCAACTGGTCATAAGGCTGACGGACCTCGTCGCCGGTTTTGATCATCTCGTCAAATGGCTTCACTCAAATCCCCCTTTATATAAGTGTCATTCAAGCGCGTTCGGGGAAAAATGCAAGCACATTCCGTAAGCAGCGCGCGGCACACGCGGCACCGATTAAAAACTAGGCAGCTATAACGTGACCTGTGCAGGGGCAATAAGGCCTTCGTCTAATATCGAGGCAGAAAGCTTATGCCGACTAATAAAAGGCCCGGCTGTTTGACAGCCGGGCCGCAGAATCAAGCTGCGATATCAATATGGTGAGTTACATTGACGGCGCGGACCATAATTGGGCTGATATGTGTTGTCATATGCACGATATGAGCGATAGCGGTCATAGCACCATTGAGTGTGGGAGCGAACACCGCGATAGGCGGGACGATTAACAGTGCTTCCAATGATCACGCCAGTTCCAAATGCCGCTAATGGAAACCACGCACCGTTGTGATAACGATAGCCGGGGCGATGGTGGCGCCATCCGCGATGACCACGCCAGTGCCTGTCACCTCTCCAGCCTCTGTCTCCGCGCCAGCCGCGATCGCCACGCCAGTGCCGGTTGCCACGCCAGCCGTCACCACGGCTCATACGTTGCTGGTGCTTGTTGTAAAAGATGCTTCTTTGGTCGCGTACTGTTTGCACATTGGCATTGCCGGTTTCTACAGTTACAGGCGCTAAAGGAGCAGCGCTGGCCGGAATGGCACCTGCCGTCATCATGCCAACGGACATGGCCATTGCTGTCAGAATAGAAGTGAGCTTTTTCATAATTCCTCCAGAGTTTCCCGAAGTATCAAACACTTCGTTCTGATGACGAACCAAATTTTGTCGGCATCATTCGAAAACAGAAACGCGCAGTCACTCTTTTGGTTCCGGCAGATCAGAAGCTCAATTGCAAGGTATTACGCGTTTACAGCGGCGATCAAATCCTCTGCCAATTTTACAGTCAGCTCTCGGAAATGTGAAATGACCCGGCTTGGATCGTAAGTCGCTACCGGCATGTCGGAATAGCCAAAATCGACAGCTATAACCGGGATGCCTGCGGCTTTGGCAGTATTGATGTCAGTGTGGCTGTCCCCAACCATTATGGCTCTGTCCGGGTCGCCTCCAGCCATTCGGATTGTCTCCAGAAGGTGCCGCGGATCGGGCTTGCGAAAAGCAAACGTATCGCCGCCAGTTATGGCAGAAAAGCGGGACGTTTCTCCAAGCTTGTCCAGCAAGGATACTGCGAGACCTTCGAATTTGTTCGTACAAACGGCAAGTAGATATCCCGCATGGGCAAGATCATCCATCGCTTTGGCAACCCCTTCATAAAACGCTGAATGCCCGGGCATGTTGGCACCGTAGTGCTCAATGAAGAGGCCGAGGAGCCAATCGAGTTGTTCCGGACTCAACAGCTTTTGTTGCGCCTCGAAAGCACGTTCGATCATGACGCGACCTCCCTGACCGACATAGCGGCGCAGGGCAACCGGGTCGACCTTCTGCATTCCTGCGGCACTCAGGCAATGATTGAGACTGTCAAGGAGATCGGGAGCTGTATCGACCAGCGTTCCATCCAGATCAAATACAATTATAGGTTGAGGCATTTTATTCCCGCAATCGTTCCAAGGGTGCACTAGCCCGCCAAAAATCAACAGGCGAGTCTTGACCCTTTTGCCTGACGTGTTAGGGAGCCCAATGTCAATGCAAAAAGATGGCAAGTCAAAGCTACAAGAGGGCGCATCCATGGATCCAAAACAACTGAAGATCGAAGCCGCAGCCGTGGCATTGACCCATGTTGAGGACGGTATGCGTCTTGGTATCGGGACTGGCTCGACTGCCGAAGAATTCGTTCGCCTCTTGGCAAAGAAGGTTGAAGCGGGGATTTCGGTTATCGGCGTGCCTACTTCCGAACGCACAGCCGCGCTTTGCCGAGAGCTTGGCGTTCAACTCTCGACACTCGAAGAAACACCTCAACTTGATCTGACCATTGACGGTGCGGACGAAGTTGACGGGGAACTCAGCCTTATCAAAGGTGGTGGCGGTGCGTTGCTGCGTGAGAAAATAGTTGCCGCCGCCTCTGACCGAATGATCGTCATTGCCGATGCTTCCAAGTTTGTCGAAACTTTGGGTGCTTTTCCACTACCCATTGAAGTCAATCGGTTCGGATTGGCCGCAACCACGCTTGCGATAGAGCGGGCTGCTGCCGGGCTCGGTCTTTCCGGAGCTGTTACATTAAGGGTGACGCGAGGCGATGCATTTGATACAGAGCCATTCGTGACAGACGGGGGGCATTTGATCCTGGATGCATCTTTTGGCCGCATTCCGGATACAAGAGCCTTATCTGATGCTTTGCATGCCATTCCCGGCGTTGTAGAGCATGGTCTGTTTTTGAATCTGGCGCATACAGCCATTCTGGCGGGTGCTGACGGTATTCAAACATTGCTGAGTGATAAATCTGCCTAGGTACGCAGTGGCATTAGAATCGGTTGTTTTGCCCGAGCTTGGAGATGGTTTGGGTAAAACGCATACAACGAAAAACGGAGCGATAAATTCATGAACCGAGCAACTGGCTTTCGCCGCTTGATTGCACCCTTGTCCGTCGCAATCATGCTAGGCGGTGTATTTTCTGCACAAGCGCAAGAAATCACTCCCTCACATTTGGCCGCTGCACGGGCCGCTGTTACTGCAATCAAGACGACCGATCAGTTCGACTCGATTTTGCCAATGGTTGCTCAGCAGCTCAAAGCTGAGCTGATCCAGAAAGACCCAAACCTGGAATCGATCATCAGCTCTGCTGTTGATGAGCAGGCTCTGGCTCTGGCCGCTCGCCGTGGCGACCTCGAAAATGAAGCAGCGCGCGCATATGCGGTTTCCTTTACCGAAGAAGATCTGAATGCAATCACTGGCTTCTATAACTCGCCGGCAGGTAAAAAGCTTCTTTCGGAAGGTCCAATCGTGACCCGTGAGGTCCTCAAGGCTGCTGGTATCTGGCAGCGTGGCATTGCCCGCGATCTGGCCCAGGCTGTTGCGGAGAAGGTCGTTGCTGCAGGTGCGGCGACATCTTCCACCCCAGTGACGCCGGAAGCGCCAAAACCCTGATTTCCCGTATGTATCGTTAGTTGATTTTCAAAGCCCGGTTCGTCCGGGCTTTGTGCTTTTAAATTGCCACCGTAAGGCCCATATAGATGGGCCAGTACAGATTCGGAGCGCTTCTGCCATGACAACCTATGACTATGACCTTTTCGTTATCGGGGGAGGGTCCGGTGGTGTTCGCGCTGGCAGGCTTGCAGGTGCCATGGGCAAGAAGGTTGGCCTCGCTGAAGAATACCGCATGGGCGGTACCTGTGTGATCCGCGGCTGTGTTCCCAAAAAGCTGTTTGTTTATGCCTCGCAATTTCCTGAACATTTTGAAGCCGCAGCCGGTTATGGCTGGAGCGTAGGTGAGACGAAGTTTGACTGGGCTACACTCATTGCCAACAAGGATCGCGAAATCGAAAGGCTCGAAGGACTTTATCGCAAGGGATTAGACAATTCCCACGTAGAGATATTCGACAGTCGCGCGCAACTGATCGATGCTCATACGATTGAAATACTCAAAACAGGCAAGCGCGTCACGGCTGATCAAATTCTGGTGGCTGTTGGCGGTCACCCCAATCCGCATGCAGCATTACCCGGCTATGAGCTTTGCATCAGCTCCAATGAGGCGTTTCATCTTAAAAAACTGCCGGAAGCAATCATTATTGCCGGCGGCGGCTATATAGCAGTGGAGTTTGCCAATATTTTCCATGGGCTTGGCGTAGATGTGACGCTGGTCTATCGCGGCAAGGAAATATTGTCCCGTTTCGATCATGATTTACGGCACTTGCTGCATGAAGCCATGGAAGCCAAAGGCATTAAAATCCGTTGCGGCGAGATTTTGAAAGAGGTCAAGCGCAACCCCAATGGCCGTCTTGATGTGCACTTGTCATCTGGCGATGAACTTCCGGCAGATCAGGTCATGCTGGCTATCGGACGCGTACCGAACACAAAAATGCTAGGTCTTGAAGAGGCTGGCGTTGAAGTAGACGAGATCGGCGCGATCAAGGTTGATGACTATTCCCGCACAAATGTTGCCAATGTCTGGGCAGTGGGCGATGTGACAAACCGCGTGCAATTGACGCCGGTTGCTATTCACGAAGCTATGTGCTTCCTCGAAACTGCCTTCAAAGACAATCCCACTAAGCCTGACCATCACGATATTGCCACAGCCGTGTTTTCACAGCCGGAAATCGGAACTGTTGGGCTTTCGGAAGAGGAAGCCGCCAAGGAATTTGACGAAATCGAGGTCTATCGGGCGCTTTTCCGGCCGATGAAAAACACCCTTTCCGGAGCCAAGGATAGGATGTTGACCAAGCTCGTTGTTGACGCCGCGAGCCGCAAGGTAGTGGGCGCACATATCATTGGGCCAGATGCAGGCGAAATGGCACAGCTTCTCGGTATTACGATAAAGGCAGGCTGTACGAAGGATGATTTTGACCGGACTATGGCTGTTCATCCTACAGCGGCGGAAGAGCTGGTTACCATGTACAAGCCGAGCTATCGCATTGTGAAAGGCGAGCGCATCGACTGAGTGCAGTCAGACCTTCGCCTCTCTCAGCACTTCATTGATCCGTGATTGCCAGCCTCGCCCTGTTGCCTTGAATTTCGCAATGACATCAGGGTCGAGGCGTATTGTTACGGGTTGTTTTGTAATGGCTGAATGCGGCCGACCACGCTTGGCGATTTCCTCGCGGATTTTTTCTGCCAGCTCTGGGAAGACTTCGCGAAAAGGACGGGCGTTTTTAAAGTCTTCTTCAGTCCATTCGGGATTGTCGGAGACTTCATCCCAATCCTTTTGAGAATAGCCCTGACCTTCCTTAAACTCTTGCTGAATATTCTGTTTTGCTTTCATAGCACGAGCGCTCTTTCCTTTGGGTTGGCAGGTCGCATGGAAATGATAGACCAGCCTTCACTACCAAGTTTAAAAAAGATAACTGATATCATCCCGTTATGCAGGTGCCCGATTGCTTGAAGTCGTTGTCTCTTGGCGGGTCGAATAACTGCTCCAAGAAAGAAACCGATATCTAGAGCCAAAAAATCCAGCCCATGCTTTTCAATATTCGCGATACGCTTTGGTTCGTCCCAAATGATTATCATATATTGTACGTACAATAAATAAGAGAAATCAAAATAATGGGATGATAATAAATAGTGTCTTTCAGATTGATAGAGCGACCTTAGTCTCAGGCGGCTTGTGCGGTTGGCCGGCGTATTGCACCGTCAGGCAGTGTGCCATCCAATAACCAGTTCGTAATATCCGGCCACAAGGTTTCGGCTCTGGTTTTACGGAAAAAACCAAGATGGCCGATCTGATCAGTGCGATTGTCCGGCGAAAGCCATATTTCGCGGACGTCGGCATTTGCCAGCCTTTCCAGAAATAAACCCACCGCCCTTGGCGTTCCCCAGGGATCGTCCGCAATCCCCACGCCAAGCACTGGAATCTTTACCGCGCTGAAATGCCTTGCTTCGGGAACTTTGGGGTCTTCAAACAGAAAGTTGGGATTGCGGCACCAACGTGCCCAATCACGGAAAATACTGCCGGGAAGAGCTTCGCCTATACCACTCCATTTGGGAAGCTTTCCAAGAGGATATGTCAGAGGAACACCCAGCAGATTCATTCGAGCAAAGACTGCGAAGGGCTCGGCAGTATTGCGGTAATAACCGGAAAGCGAGGCGAGGGTGGTATATCGCTGAAACTCAGCGGAACGGTTGCAAAGGCCAATCGCGACGCCACCAAAGGAGTGACCAATGCCTGCTATCGGTGCGCCACCAGATAGTTTTTTCAATTGGTCAAGCGCAGCAGGCATATCCAATACCGCCCAATCCTTCATATGAAGGCGAGGCTTCCAGCCCTTTGGAACGGCGGATTTTGCAACGCCGCGATAATCGTAGGTAAGCACATACGATGCGCCAAGCTCGATCAGGCGATTGGCGAAATGCCGGTAAAAACTGTCGGGAACTGCGGCGGCTGAAGAGATCAGGACCGCCGGTTTTTTACCTGGTCCGCTGAAGAGATTTCCGCGCAAGGGAAAACCGTCTGCTGCTTCAAAAGCAATCTCTTGCATCGCTGCCTCCCATAATTACTTTTACGTTAAAGTAATATAAATTTACTCGCGTCACAACGGCCAAATCGGATGAGAGGCTCAATCGTCAACAGGACTGGTATCCCAAGCATAATTGGACTATATGAGCGCCTTCCGGCAAGACCGGAAAATCTCAAACAAACGCTACCAAAGTGGAAAGCAAGTAACAGGTGCAATAATGACCAAGAACTGGACACCGACTTCCTGGAGAGGCAAACCGATCAAGCAGGTGCCTTTTTATCCGGACGCTCAGGCTCTGAGCGATGTCGAGGCCCGTCTTCGGACATATCCACCACTCGTTTTTGCAGGTGAGGCGCGGAAGCTGAAAAAGCAGCTCGCAGCCGTTTCCCGCGGCGAAAGCTTCCTTTTGCAGGGTGGTGATTGCGCTGAAAGCTTTGCCGAACATGGCGCGGACAATATTCGCGACTTTTTCCGTGTATTCCTGCAGATGGCCGTCGTCCTGACTTTTGGTGCCTCGCAGCCAATCGTCAAGGTTGGCCGGATCGCCGGTCAGTTTGCCAAGCCGCGCTCCTCGGACACGGAAACCAAGAATGGTATTGAGCTGCCAATTTATCGCGGCGATATCATCAATGGTACCGAGTTCACCGAGCAGTCGCGTATTCCTGATCCTGCGCGTCAGGAAATGGCCTACCGTCAGTCTGCGGCAACGTTGAATCTGCTGCGTGCGTTCGCACAGGGCGGCTATGCCAATCTTGAGAACGTCAACCAGTGGATGCTTGGCTTCGTTGCGGACAGCCCGCAAGGTGAACGCTATGGCATGCTTGCCCGCCGTATCGCTGATACGGTTGATTTCATGCGCGCCGTGGGCATTACAGCTGAAACCAACGCTCAATTACGTGAGACCGATTTCTACACCAGCCATGAAGCATTGCTCCTTGGCTATGAAGAAGCTTTGACACGTGTCGATTCTACCTCTGGCGACTGGTACGGCACTTCCGGTCATATGATCTGGATCGGCGATCGTACACGTCAGGCGGATCATGCGCATATTGAATATTGCCGTGGCATCAAGAACCCGCTCGGTCTCAAGTGCGGCCCGACATTGGAGCCAGACGATCTGTTGCGTCTGATCGATCTGCTTAACCCTGCCAACGAAGCTGGTCGCCTGACATTGATTGCCCGCTTTGGTCACGACAAGGTTGGCGATCACCTGCCAAAGCTTATCCGTGCAGTGCAGAAAGACGGCCGCAATGTCGTCTGGTCCTGTGATCCGATGCATGGCAACACGATTACTGCCAATGGCTACAAGACACGTCCGTTTGATCGTATCCTCAAAGAGGTCGAAGGATTTTTTGCAGTTCATCATGCCGAGGGAACCTATCCCGGTGGCATCCATATTGAGATGACCGGCAATAATGTCACCGAATGCACAGGTGGTGCGCGCGCCATTTCTGCGGAAGATCTGCAGGATCGTTACCACACCCATTGCGACCCGCGCCTCAATGCGGATCAGGCTTTGGAGTTGGCGTTTCTTGTTGCAGAGCTTCTCAAGAAGGAACGTGACAGCCAGCCACAGAAAATGGCTGCAAACGGCTGATCTCCCGGACGTTTAAAAATTTAATGGCGGTCCTCGTGGCCGCCATTATTGTTTTCAGGAGGCAGGAGAGCGGATGGACAAGAATATTGATGAGATTGATGGTTCGTGCCATTGCGGCGCTGTCCGCTTTCACGTTCGCCTGAAAAATGGCTTGCATGGCGCCAGAAGATGTACCTGCTCTTATTGCCGGATGCGTGGCGCTGTTGCCGTCACCGCCAATGTCGGTGATATCACGATACTCGAAGGCGAAGACGCGCTGACGCTATACCAATTCAATACAAATACGGCCAAACATTACTTCTGCTCGACATGCGGGATATATACGCATCATCAGCGACGCTCAAATCCGCAGGAGTATGGTGTGAACGTTGCCTGCCTTGAAGGTATCAGCCCTTTCGATTTCGAGGAATTGCCTGTCAATGATGGCACGTCTCACCCCTCCGACAGGGGCAACAATGCGGGATCGGGACTTGCAGGAATTTTGAGATTTATCCCGCTCAAGTAGTGCCGCTTTTGCAGAGAATAATTCGAACGCTCACAATCACGTCATAACCAACCGCTTTGGGGTGGAGTTTTAGGCTTTCGGATTCTATCAAGGCAATATGAATACGAAAGCGCCCCGCCGAGCCCGCCTATCCGCATCGTTCCGTTCGTTCATGGCGAGTGAAGCCGCTGGCGGCATCATTCTCATGGTGGTCGCCGCTCTGGCGCTGATTGTTGCCAATTCCCCTTTAAGCCAGGCTTATTTCGACCTGCTGCATATCGATCTTGGAGGGCTGAGCGTTCTTCATTGGGTCAATGACGCACTGATGGCCGTGTTCTTTTTGCTTGTTGGCCTGGAGATCAAGCGCGAAATGGTCAGCGGCCAATTGTCGAACTGGTCACGGCGGGCTTTGCCCGGCTTTGCTGCAGTCGGCGGCATGGTTGTTCCAGCGCTGATTTTCCTTGCGTTCAATGAGGGCGAGACAATGCGCGGCTGGGCCATTCCGTCGGCCACCGATATCGCATTTTCGCTGGGTGTCCTTTCATTGCTTGGGTCACGCGTTCCGCTGTCGCTGAAAGTCTTTTTGACGGCGCTGGCAATCATCGATGACCTTGGGGCTGTCATCATTATAGCGTTGTTCTACTCAGAAGGTTTGAACGTTCCTGCACTGGCCGGTGTTGCCGTGGTCTTTGCCATACTCGTGGCCATGAATCTGATGGGAATGGTCCGGCTCTGGGCATATATCGTGCTTGGCGTCATCCTTTGGATACTGGTCTTCAAATCCGGCATACACGCGACGATTGCAGGTGTTCTACTTGCACTGGCCATTCCCATGAAGAGCGAGAAGGGAGAGGCAGGTTCGCCGCTTCTCAAACTAGAACATGCGATCCAGCCATGGGTCGGGTTTGTAATCGTACCGATATTCGGCTTTGCCAATGCTGGCGTTTCATTCACTGGAGTGTCGCTATCAAATCTTGCTGATCCCGTGCCGTTAGGCGTCGCTGCCGGCCTGTTCGTGGGCAAGCAGCTTGGCGTATTTTCCTTTGCCTGGCTTGCCATCAAAATGCGTCTTGCCGAGCGTCCCGCAGGTTCCAATTGGACGCAAATGTATGGAGTGTCTGTTCTGTGCGGGATTGGATTCACAATGAGCCTCTTTATCGGACTCCTGGCTTATGCCAATTCGCCGATGCTGCAGGATGAAACCAAACTTGGTGTTCTGCTTGGCTCTTTGCTATCAGCACTGTTTGGCGCACTGCTGCTTGTGTTGTCGTCAAAACAATCAGCCAAGGCGTGAACGCGAAAGCGGGTTGAGCAGGATTACTTAAGTTAAGACAATGTATGGAAGGGCAGCTTATGAGCGAAATGCATACCGGCTCGTGCCTTTGCGGCAAAATCCACTTTGAAACGCGCGGTCCATTGCGCGGCATTGTCTATTGCCATTGCTCACAATGCCGCAAGCAATCGGGGCATCACTACGCTGCTACGAATGTCCAGGATGATTGCATCGACATTTCAGGGCGGGAAAATATCAGTTGGTACGAGGCCAGTACGCACGCCAAGCGCGGTTTTTGCAAGAACTGCGGCTCGGTACTGTTCTGGAAGCATAATGACCTTGATTATATTTCCGTCATGGCTGGCGCGTTCGACGATTCTAGCGATCTGAAAGGTGAAGTTCATATCTTCGTTGCCGACAAGGGTGACTATTATGAAATCGACGATGGTCTGCCGCAATACGAGAAGAGCAGCAGCGACATTGTCGTTGCGCCATCCTAAGGATTGACGAAGGCCATACGGGTCTTATAGCTGACTTGTCTAAGATATTCAGGGGCAAGGCATGCATCGGCTGGTAATGGCATTCATCAATTCAATGCGGGCGCTTAGGCATCTTGCAGTTCATGAAAAAGCGGTCCAACAGGAACTGGTGCTGTTTCTGCTCTCCATTCCGGTTGCTGCCTTCGTGGCACCCACAGCACTGGCTTTTCTATTCCTCACCGGCTCCATCCTGTTTCTCATCATGGTTGAAGTCTTGAATACCGGCATTGAGGCTGCCTGCGATGCGGTTTCCCGAGATTTTCATAAGGAAATCCAGATTGCCAAGGATTGCGGGTCACTGGCCGTATTGATCTCGGTTATTCTCGTCGCGACCGTCTGGCTTTACACGCTCTGGCACGTATTTTTCTTATGATACGCACCACGGCGACATTGTTTTTCCATCAACGAAACGATATATGTTCATTATGAGCAAAAATACCGACATTCTGCGTATCGCCATTGCCCAGCTCAATCCTGTACTGGGTGATATCAAAGGCAATCTGGCCAAAGCGCGTGAGGCGAGAGCCGACGCAACCCGGCAGGGCGCTGATCTCATACTCTTCACCGAATTGTTCATTTCCGGTTATCCGCCTGAAGATCTGGTGTTGAAAAAGGCCTTCATCGAAGCATGCGAAAAGGCAGTTCAGGAGTTTGCCAAGGATACCAGCGACGGTGGCCCTGGTGTGATCATCGGCACGCCGCTGCGGCGGGAAACCGGCCTGCACAACTCGGTCATGGTTCTTGATGGCGGAGAGGTTATCGCAGAGCGTTTCAAGGTCGATCTGCCGAATTACGGTGAGTTTGACGAAAAGCGCGTGTTCCAGCAGGGGCCAATGCCCGGTCCGGTTAACTTCCGGGGCGTTCGTATCGGCATACCCATCTGTGAAGACATCTGGGGTGATTTGGGCGTTTGCGAAACACTGGCGGAAAGCGGCGCAGAAATACTCTGCGTCCCGAACGGCTCTCCCTATTACCGTGGTAAGGTCGATGTGCGCCATCAGGTGGCGTTGCGTCAGGTGATCGAGACCGGTCTGCCGCTGGTTTTTGCAAACCAGCTTGGCGGGCAGGATGATCTGATTTTTGATGGTGCTTCGTTCGCCTTCAATGCCGACAAGAATCTCGCATTCCAGATGTCGCAATTCGAAGAGCAGCTAATCGTCACCACGTGGAGACGCGGCAAGGATGGTTGGGCGTGCGGCGAGGGGCCCATGTCGCGCATTCCGGAAGGCGAGGAGGCGAATTATCGCGCCTGCATGCTTGGCCTTCGCGACTACGTCAACAAGAACGGCTTCAAGGATGTTGTGCTCGGCCTTTCCGGCGGTATCGATTCTGCAATCTGCGCAGCTCTGGCCGTTGATGCGTTGGGTGAAGAGCGCCTGCGCGCCGTAATGATGCCCTACACTTACACATCAAAAGATTCGCTGAAGGACGCCGAAGACTGTGCAAGATTGCTCGGCTGTCGTTACGATATCGTGCCGATCTTCGAACCTGTTGAAGGGTTCCTCAAGGCGCTTGGTCCGACATTTGAAGGCACGAAGGAAGGCATAACCGAAGAAAACCTGCAAAGTCGCGCCCGTGGCACGATCCTGATGGCCATCTCCAACAAGTTCGGCTCGATGGTGGTAACAACGGGCAACAAGTCGGAAATGTCGGTTGGCTATGCCACGCTCTATGGCGATATGAATGGCGGCTATAATCCTATCAAAGACCTCTATAAAATGCAGGTCTATTCCATGTCCGAGTGGCGCAACAAGAATGTGCCTGCGGGTGGTCTCGGGCCATCCGGTGAGGTAATCCCGGTCAATATCATCAGTAAGGCTCCTTCGGCGGAGCTGCGCGAAAATCAGACAGATCAGGATTCGTTGCCGCCTTATCCAGTGCTCGACGATATTCTCGAATGTCTGGTCGAAAACGAGATGGGCGTTGATGAAATTGTTGCGCGTGGCCATGAACGCGCAACTGTAGAGCGTATCGAGCACCTGCTTTACATTGCTGAATACAAACGCCGCCAGTCGGCTCCGGGTGTGAAGGTCACCAGGAAGAATTTTGGTCGGGACCGCCGCTATCCCATTACCAATCGCTTCCGCGACAGACAGCAATAGCTACCCATCCATTTGCAGATCACAGACTTGCTCTGTGATCTGCACAATTCCTGCACAAAACTCCTGAAATCCTCCGCATCTAGGGCACGGGGAATCCTTTATGCGTCCGCATAACGGGGCATGCGTCCAATAAATCCCAACATCGGCTTTCCGTTTCCCGCTTTGCCCGCTCGTTTGCTGCGCGATGGCTGGTGGATTGATGATCCAAAGACAGATGCCGGTGCGGTGATAATTCCATTTCGGCGCAGAGCCACTGAAGACAAATCAATCAGGATAAGAGAATGACCGCTTCCGTTTACGCACAAAAATGGAGTTTCCCTGCACGTCTATCGATAGTCATGTTGCTCACTGTCGCGGCAGACTTCCTGTTTTACGATCACTCGGCAGGCATATCGGTGTTCATTTTTACTGCGTTGTTGGCCATGGCAATCACTGTGGTTCACGCAAGAACAATTGCGAAGCGGGGCTTGCTGATACGGTGCACTTTTCTGTTTGCTGGCCTTCTGCCACTTGTTGAGGAAGTCACAGAATTATCGCTACTCATAGCGCTGTTTTCACTGACGGCCTTCGCGCTGTCGATGGCAAAACGTCTGCGTTCCCGCCTGGATGTTGCGACAAAACAAATAATTCGGTTCATTTCGGTCATTCCAGCAAGGCTGATACGCGACATCTTCCGTTGGCGAAAAGCCGTTCGACGTACAGGCACTGGTAAAATCAGGTTCTCTGGCCTCGCCATCTGGCTGATGCCTGTTGTGCTCACGGTTTTCTTTATCAGCATGTTTGGTCTTGCCAATCCGGTCATTGAGCACTGGCTTTCACTGATTGATGTTTGGGCGATATTCAAGCATATCGAGATCATACGCATCATATTCTGGGCCATCATTATCGTTGGCTGCTGGGCATTTATCCGTCCACGCGTACGTCAGCGTGCGGGCCGCAAGATCAGTCTACCACGCTATAAAACCGTCACCACGATTGAGGATGTTGTATTCGGCAAAGCGGCAATTCTGCGCGCGCTCGTAATGTTCAATGTGCTTTTTGTAATCCAGACAGTGCTGGATGGAGCTTATCTCTGGGGTGGCATTGCCCTACCGGACGGCATGTCTTATGCGCGTTATGCCCATAGCGGTGCCTATCCCTTGATCGTCACCGCGCTTCTGGCTGCACTCTTCGTGCTCATTGCCATGCGTCCGAGCAGTGCCAGCGCCGGTGATAAGTATATCCGGCTTCTGGTCTATATGTGGATTGCCCAGAATGTTGTGCTTGTCGCTTCGTCCATATTGCGGCTGGAGCTCTATGTCAGCATCTATTCGCTGACCTATTGGCGCGTTGCGGCTCTCATATGGATGGTACTGGTTGCAATCGGTCTTTTGCTGATCCTTGCCCGCATTGCACTTGGAAAAACCAATGAATGGCTTTGCACGGCCAATCTTCTGACGCTTTTTGCAACGCTTTATCTGTGCTGTTTTGTGAATTTTGCTGCCTTGATTGCCGATTACAACATTCGACACAGCCGCGATCTTGGCGGGGAGGGCGTAGCGTTGGATACTTATTATCTTAAACAGTTGGGACCAGCAGCCGTTCCGGCCATTCGAAAAGCGATGCTTTCGCGAAAAATCAATCTTCCGATGCTCTCAAGCGAATTGGCAAGTATTGTCTACCTTTATGAGCGCTATAATGGCGATTGGCGCGAATGGAGCTTTCGCGGATGGCGACTTTCCAGCTATCTACAGCCTGTTCCATTTATCGTTGATTTTCCCCATCTCGAACGCAACGCATATGAGTAGTACATTGTAATGAGCCATCGCATCCTAGTCGTCGATGACGATCCGCATATTCGCGAAGTCATATGCTTTGCATTGGTGAAGGCTGGTATGACCACGGAAATTGCCGGTGACGGCATCACTGCGCTGCGTCAGTTCGAGAAAATGGCACCGGATCTTATCGTTCTCGATGTAGGTATGCCGGAATTGGACGGACTGGAGGTTTGCCGGGAATTGCGTAAGAAATCCGATGTGCCGATACTGTTCTTATCGGCGCGTGATGAAGAGATTGACCGTATTCTCGGACTGGAAATTGGCGGCGATGATTATGTCACCAAGCCTTTCAGTCCACGCGAACTGACTTCGCGCATCAATGTCATTCTGCGCCGCGCTCGACCTTTGCCAGGTGCGGGCGCGGAGCCGATGTCCATGAGCCATGGGCTTTTGAAACTCGACCCTGTAAGGCGATCCACAAGTTTTTCCGGCAAGGAAATTGATCTTACCTCAATCGAGTTTTCAATTGTCAAAAGCCTGCTGACACGACCAATGCACGTGCTCAATCGCCTTCAGATACTGGACGCAAGCCACGCGGCAAATGTTCATGTGTCCGATCGCACCGTAGACAGTCACGTGCGCAATATACGCGCCAAATTTTCCGCTGCTGGCTGCCCGGATGTGATCGAAACGGTGCATGGTATCGGTTTCCGGCTCGGCCGATGCGGCGCATGAAAGACAAGTTTCGCCCACGTTTGCGTCTGGTGGTGTTGACGCTCTTGCTTTCAGTCATGTTGCTGCCACTTGCCGGACTGTTTTTCTTTAGAATTTATGAAAACCAACTGGTGCGTGAGACTGAGGCTGAACTGATTGCGCAGAGCGCGGTCATAGCAGCCATCTATTCCCAAAGTTTGCGGGAAGCGGCTGTTTCTCCTACTGAATTCGGTGCCATCGTCAGTGCGCGAAATTCCCGAGGGGTGCGCTACACGCCTATCGAGCCTCGCCTCGATCTGGCTACTGATCCCATTCTTCCGAGCCGCCCGGATGCCGTTCCTGCTAGCACAAACCCTCGATTCATGGCGATAGGCGCAGACCTGTCCGCCATTCTTGATGAGACAAAGAGCACCACCTTGGCTGGTATCCGCCTGCTCGATCCAAAAGGCGTAGTGATTGCTGGCGGCGGTGATGTCGGGATGTCTTTTGCTGAGGTAGAGGAAGTTCGCTCGGCGCTTGGCGGGGATTATTCCAGCGTGATGCGCACGCGTATGCTCAACGAGCCTGCGCCATCACTTTATTCGATCAGCCGCGGCACCCGTATCCGCATATTCGTGGCACTGCCTGTTGTTCTTGATAATCGCGTCGCAGGCGTTGTTTATATCGCGCGCACGCCCAACAACATCGTCAAGCACCTTTATAGCGAGCGTGGCAAGGCCGCCTTGGCGGTGGTCGTCATAGTAGGCGCGACACTTCTTATCGGCCTCATTTTTCTGCGTACTATCAGCCGACCGATCTACGAGCTGATGGATCGTACCGCGCGAATTTCCGCAGGCGAGAGAAATGCAATACGTCCGCTTAGCCATCACGGCACGCGGGAAATGGCAGAATTGTCCGAAGCGTTCCTTGATATGGCGCGCAAGCTGCAGGCGCGGTCGGACGCAATACAGACCTTTGCGACGCATGTTTCACATGAATTGAAATCTCCGCTAACCGCAATTCAGGGGGCTGCGGAGTTGCTGCGCGATTCCGGCAATGAGATGGACGAGGCACAACGCCTGCGCTTCTACGATAATATTGCGGCGGATACGCAACGTCTCAATCAGCTTGTGCGCCGCCTGATCGAACTGGCCCGTGCAGAAAGCGCTGACCTGACAACTGAAACCACATCACTTGCACAAGCTTTGCAAAGCGTGAAAGCGCCCGTTAATTTGGCAATTGAAATTTCGCATGGCGGGGAATTGCCGTTTCGCATGTCAGGCGAACATGCTTCCATAATTTTTTCCAATCTTGCAGAAAACTCTGCTCAACATGGTGCGCGTCGGCTTGTTATCGATGCGCGGTCTGAAGATGATGCGATCATCATTACCTTATCAGATGACGGCAGGGGTGTTTCCAGCGGTAACAGGGAGCGAATTTTTGATCCCTTCTTCACGACAAGGCGTGAAAATGGCGGGACGGGCATTGGGCTCGGAATCGTTGCAGCCCTGCTTAAAGCACACAATGGAACGATCAGGCTGGTCGATTCAGCAACCGGCGCGCGTTTTGAAATGATCTTGCCAAAATCAGCCTAGGTCCATGACAACCCATGCATGTCACGTTGTGCTGTAGCTCACGTTCACTGTTGCAATCTGGCCGCACTGGAAGATCAAACCCGCCTGCACAAAAAATAGGCGCTTGGCGTGGCAAAACGATTCGCCTATAAGCCAATCTCCGGCAATTACGACCGGGAGGTTCACGAATGGCAGCTCTCATCATGTCCCCACGGGGCGGCGCCAGTTCCTGATATGTGATGACGGAAAGCATTCAAGCTTTCCTATTGGCTTCACAAGTCAAGAACTCATCGCCGACATTGGCCTTGTCCGTATTCGGCCAAGTCGCCACACCACAATGCCGCACTGATTCACTTTCTTTTACGCGGCATCTTCTTTCTGTAATTCCTATTGAGGCCGGTGCTTTGTGTGCCGGACAATCGTCATGGCTTTTTTACGACTCGCTATCCGAGGCGGAGCTTTCCGCAGCGTTCTCGGATTCACCTGGAAACACTGGAAGGCGCAGCCCGTGCGCCTGTCGCTAACACTTGTTGCCGTGTTGTTTTCGACAATGGCCGATGTGTTGACGCCGCTTTATTCCGGGCGGCTTGTTGATGCTATCGTCAAGGGCAGTCCGCAGGACGAAGTAACGTGGAATGCCGCAATGACGGCGTTCTCCGCACTGATTACCCTGTCTTTCGGGGCAATTGTTCTGCGCTATGTCATCTTCATGACAGTGGTCAACCTGACGCTGAAGATGATGTCCGACATCGCTGCGAATGCATTCTATCGCATTCAGCGTTTTTCGACCGACTGGCACGCAAACAGCTTTGCGGGCTCGACCGTGCGTAAGGTTACGCGTGGTATGTGGGCGCTTGACCTGTTGAATGACACGCTGCTTCTGGCACTGTTTCCTTCTGTAATCATGCTCATCGGCTCGACAGCGTTGATGACGTGGTACTGGCCGGTCATGGGTATCATTGTCGGCCTTGGTTCATTGCTGTTCGTGGTGGTCACGGTGCTGATGTCGCTTGGCTTCGTTGCTCCAATGGCCAGCCTTGCCAATCGCTGGGATACCAAGCTCGGCGGTGCCTTGGCCGATGCGGTCAGCTGCAACATGGTCGTCAAGGGCTTTGGTGCGGAAAGCCGCGAGGATGCCCGTCTTGCCAAGGTTGTTGCCAAGTGGCGTGACCGTACAGCCCGTACGTGGCGGCGCGGTACGATCAACGGAACGACACAGGGTTCGATGCTTCTCATCCTGAGAGGCTCAATGATCGGCGCGGCATTACTGCTTTGGTCAAATGGACATGCGAGTGCGGGTGATATCACTTTCGTGCTCACCTCGTTCTTTATCCTGCAGGGCTACTTGCGTGAAGTTGGCATGGACATTCGCAATTTGCAGCGTTCTGTCAATGACATGGAAGAGCTGGTTGATATTCAGAGTCAGCCACTCGGTATTGATGATCGGCCCGGCTCCAAGCCGATTCAGATCACCAATGGCAAGATCGAGTTCGATAATGTGACGTTCCATTATGGCGCACACAGGCTACCGCTTTACGACCGGTTTTCGGTAACGATCCGGGCAGGTGAGCGTGTTGGTCTGGTCGGGCATTCCGGCTCGGGCAAGTCCACATTCGTCAAGTTGATCCAACGTCTGCACGATGTGCAGTCTGGTCAGATCAGGATCGACGGGCAGGATATTGCCGATGTCAGGCAGGCATCGTTGCGCCAGCAGATCGCCATTGTGCAGCAGGAGCCGATCCTGTTTCACCGGTCGCTGGCGGAAAACATTGCCTATGCGCGGCCAGGAGCAACGCAGGCTGAGGTGGAAGAGGCTGCTCGTCAGGCAAGTGCGCATGATTTCATCATGGGCTTGCCGAAAGGCTATGGCACGCTTGTTGGTGAGCGTGGTGTGAAGCTTTCGGGTGGCGAGCGCCAGCGCGTTGCCATTGCCCGAGCATTCCTTGCGGATGCGCCGATTCTTATTCTGGACGAGGCGACTTCAAGCCTCGATTCAGAGTCAGAAATGCTGATCCAGCAGGCCATGGAACGCCTGATGCTAGGCCGGACGACATTGGTGATTGCTCACCGGTTGTCGACCGTTCGCTCCCTCGACCGGCTTCTGGTCTTCGACCATGGCCGCATCGCCGAGGAGGGCAACCACGAGGCCTTGATAGGGCTCAAGGGCGGCATCTATCGCGGTCTGTTCGAACTGCAGGCGATGGAGCTGACCAAGGGCCTGATGCTTCAGGACAGCTAATAGCGGCGACCACTTATCTCTCCCCTTGTGGGAGAGATAAGTGCAAGAGAAGCGTAGTGCATAAAAATTGCATTCGGGTCGCTGCGTGGTTCGACGGGGCTCACCATGAGGAAGGTTGTTATTTGCAGGGAGTTGTTTCCGCAAGGTTTGCAACTAATACGCAATCAACCACTTTCCTCATGGTGAGCCCCGTCGAACCACGCAGCGACCCGAATGCCGATTATATCTGCCCTAGGAGAGAGGACATACCAACCCATATTGCCATTCCACACAGCATCCGATATTCCCCGATCATGACCCCAATCGTACGTTTTGCACCATCACCCACCGGCTATATCCATATTGGCAATACGCGCACCGCCTTGTTCAATTGGCTGTTTGCGTTGAAAAATGGCGGGCAAATGGTCCTGCGATTTGACGACACGGATGTCGAGCGGTCCAAGACCGAATATGTCGAGGCTATAGCCGAGGATGTGGAATGGCTCGGTATCAAGCCTTTCCGCGTTGAATATCAGTCGAAGCGTTTTGCCGAATATGCTGCTGCAGCTGAAAAGCTGAAGGCTGCCGGTCTGCTTTATCCATGCTATGAAACCGCCGAAGAGCTTGATCTGAAGCGCAAGCTTCGGCTCGCGCGGCGCTTACCACCGGTTTATGGTCGCGATGCGCTGAAACTGTCCGACGAAGACAGGGCGAAACTGGAAGCTGAAGGCAAGCGCCCGCATTGGCGTTTTCTCCTGCCAAATTTCAAGGATGATCCTTTTGCCCCTGTACGCACCGAAGTGCACTGGGATGATCTGGTTCGCGGTCCGGAAACCGTCGATCTCGCGTCGTTGTCGGACCCTGTGCTTATCCGTGAAGACGGCACCTATCTTTATACATTCACGTCTGTGGTCGATGATATCGACATGGATATTACTCACATTATTCGCGGCGACGATCACGTCACCAATAGCGGCGTCCAGATTTCCATATTTGAGGCGATGGGCGCAAAATCACCTCAGCTCGGTCATCACAATCTGCTGACCACTGCGAGCGGCGAGGGCCTTTCCAAACGCACCGGCGCATTGTCGGTGGGTAGCCTACGGCGTGCCGGCTACGAGCCCATGGCGGTTGCCAGCCTTGCAGTGCTGACAGGTACATCTGAAAATGTCGTTGCCATGCCTGACATGGATGCGCTTGCTGCGATTTTTGATCCGGCGGCTACATCGAAATCATCTTCGAAGTTTGATCCTGCCGATCTTGATGCGCTGAACCGCACGCTCATCCACGCTATGCCGTTCTCCGAGGCAAAGGAAAGGCTCTTGGCGCTTGGTATTGATGGCAGTGACGCCGAAGCATTCTGGCTGGCTGTACGCAGCAATCTTACCTTCGTCTCGGATGCATTGCAGTGGTGGGAAATTGTCAGGAATGGCCCTGCCGGCGATGAGTCTTTAACCGATGAAGATCATGATTTCATTAGTGCAGCCTTCGACCTCCTGCCATCCGAGCCATGGAGCCGCGAGACTTGGAAAGAGTGGACGGATGCTGTGAAGACGCAAAGCGGTCGGAAGGGCAAAGGCTTGTTTATGCCTTTGCGTATTGCGCTTACGGGCCGGGCTTCCGGTCCTGAGCTTGCGGATCTGTTGCCCCTCCTTGGTCGGGAAGGAACGTTGGCCCGACGACCCTGACCTTGCGGTTTGGATCGATAGGCTTGTCCTCGCTCAAGGGTTTTGGCAAAGGCGCTTCAGCCGCAGCAGGCTTTCCCAATTCAATGATCGAAGAGGGCTTTTCCTCTGCTTTCGGGGCTGGCAACGCAGGTTCTGCCTTTGTCTGAACCGGCTGCTCTTTTGGCTTAGCTGGTTCTGTCACTGCTGGCTTTGCCGGCTCGACTACCGGGGGCTTTGCCGGCTCGGTTGGCGCTGGCGCAGTCGGCAATGGCTCTTGCTTCGTCACCGCAGGTTGTTGCGGGTCCACAGCGATAATCGATGGCGTTTTGGGCGTAGCAGGCTGGGCTGGTGCTGGCGGTGACACCGGCTTTGGCGGCTGTTTTGCCAGTTCGCGCGGGTTGCCCATGGTCGAGAAATTGCCAGCGGTTTTCTGGCATGTGCATTGCGGCGTGCCATTGGCACCTGCCTTGCGGAATTTGAACGCGTTCGGCATATCCCGATACGCCTGACCGCCCAGCGAAATCATTGCTTCCGGTCGCTCTTCGCCTGTCGGCTTAAAGAACAGCTGCGCACCGGGGCACTGGGCCTGACATTGTGCCTGATCCCGCGGAAAGTTTTCTGCCCCAGTCTCATAGGTCAGCGGGAAGTAATAGCCGTCGCAAGTGCGCACGCACATGGTTTGATATTGGCCCCCTTCAATAGGAACCGGAATTGATCCCGGGCCAACAGATTGCGGCTCACGCCCCCCATAAATTTCGTAAGAGCCGGGTTCTTCTTCGTCCAGTCGCGGCAAATCCCGATACTGGTAGTCATTTATCGGGCAATTATTGGCATCAAGTGCCGCTTCAATGCGATCCCGGCGCAAGTTGAATTCATACTCATCCAATGTCGGATCATTGTTCAACCTGTCCAGACGGCTTTGCATGCGCGCGCAATTGTCGCTCTGCGCACGGGACAACCCTGTTGCCGCCAGCAAAGCGGCAAATGCGGCAAGAATGATCAAGGGTGTCCGGAGCATGGATGGTCTCATATTGGAGTGTTGATGAAACCATCCACGATCATGCGGCAGCAATAAGACGAAGGTCTATTCCACCCGCTGCGAAGCTTCTACTACGGCCAATGCCGTCATGTTGACGATACCGCGCGATGTTACCGAAGGCGTCAGTATATGGGCTGGCTTGGCGGCTCCGAGCAAGATCGGGCCGACGTGCAGCGCATCCGTAACAGTCTTGACGACATTCAGTGTGATGTTGGCCGCATCAAGATTGGGGAATACCAGCAGGTTGGCTTCATCCGTCAGCCGTGAGTGTGGCAGCACACGCTCCCTCAGCACTTGCGAAAGCGCGCTATCACCGTGCATTTCGCCATCCTGTTCAAGTTCTGGCGCCTTCACACGCAGGATTTCAGATGCGTTGCGCATTTTGGCAGCGCTTTCGGAATCGCGAGAGCCGAAGTTCGAGTGCGAGAGCAATGCAGCTTTTGGTTCGATACCGAAGCGGCGGATTTCGTTTGCCGCAAGCACGGTCTTTTCAGCAATCTCTTCCGCGCTCGGATCGATATTCACATAGGTATCGGTCAGGAAGAGCACACCGCGCTGCGAGATAAGCAGGCTGAGTGCGGAGAAGTTGCGAATACCTTCCGACTTGCCGATAATCAGCTCGACATTGCGCAAATGCCGCTCAAAACGGCCTTCCAGTCCGCAGATCATGGCATCGGCTTCACCGCGCACGATTGCCAGCGCAGCAATCACCGTACCGCTGGCACGGACCATTGTACGTGCAACTTCCGGTGTCGTGCCGCGCCGTCCAGTCAGGCTGACCAGAAGATCGACATAATCGCGGTAGCGTGGATCATCTTCCGGATCGATGACGTCAAAATCTTTCCCGAGCTTGATTTTAAGGCCATAGCGTTGAAGCCGTGTTTCGATAACTTGAGGGCGTCCGATAAGCGTTGGAATGGCAATGCCTTCTTCGAGCACGACCTGCGCTGCACGAAGCACGCGCTCATCTTCACCATCAGCGTAAATGACGCGCTTCTTCTCCGCGGTTTTCGCTGCAGTGAAAATCGGCTTCATGATGAGGCCGGAACGGAAAACAAAGCGGTTGAGCCGATCAAGATAGGCGTCGAAATCTTCTATGGGCCGTTCGGCAACACCCGTTTCCATCGCAGCCTTTGCCACTGCTGGCGCAATGCGCAGGATAAGACGTGGATCGAAAGGCGAAGGGATCAGATAGTTGGGGCCGAATGTCGGTGTTTCGCCGGAATAGGCGCGAGCGGCAACATCGGATGGCTCTTCGCGGGCAAGCGCCGCAATGGCCTGTACCGCCGCCATTTTCATTTCTTCGTTGATGGCACTTGCACCGCAGTCCAGTGCCCCACGGAAAATATAGGGGAAGCAAAGAACATTGTTTACCTGATTGGGGAAGTCCGACCGGCCCGTGCAGATCATTGCGTCAGCGCGAGCAGCGCGCGCTACTTCCGGCATGATTTCCGGATTAGGGTTGGCAAGCGCCATGATCAGCGGGTTTGGTGCCATCTGCTTGAGCAGTTCAGGCTTCAACACGCCCGCTGCCGATAGACCAAGAAACACGTCTGCGCCGCCAATGACATCAGCCAGAACGCGCGCATCGGTCTTCTGTACATAAACGGACTTCCAGCGATCCATAAGCGTGTTGCGGCCTTCATAGACCACACCATCAAGGTCGCAGACCCAGATATTCTTACGATCCGCGCCAAGCTTGACGAGAAGGTTCAGACAAGCAAGCGCAGCCGCGCCAGCGCCGGAAGCAACGATCTTGACCTTCGATAGGTCTTTGCCCGCCAATTCCATGCCGTTGATGATTGCGGCAGCAACAATAATCGCTGTGCCATGCTGATCATCATGGAAAACCGGAATGTTCATCTTCTCGCGAAGCTGCTCTTCAACTTCGAAACATTCAGGTGCCTTGATGTCTTCAAGGTTGATGCCGCCAAAGGTTGGCTCCAGAGCTGCGACGACATCAACGATCTTGGTAATTTCCTGCGCATCAATCTCAATATCAAAAACGTCGATATTGGCGAATTTCTTGAAGAGAACCGCCTTGCCTTCCATGACCGGTTTGGAGGCGAGAGGTCCGATATTGCCAAGACCGAGCACCGCAGTACCGTTTGACACCACTGCAACCAGATTGGCGCGGCTCGTATAATCGGCGGCCGTAGACGGGTCCGCATGGATGGCAAGGCATGGTGCGGCAACACCCGGAGAATAGGCGAGGGCAAGGTCACGCTGGTTGCCAAGCGGCTTGGTCGCCTGAATTTCCAGCTTACCCGGCATGGGAAAGCGATGATAGAACAGTGCGCTTTCATCAAGTTCTGAATTGCCGGGTGTATTGTCCTGAGCCATGAAGTGGTTCCTTCCGGAGTATCCGTCTGCGTCGTCGGTCTGAAATTCACGTGTCCATCTGAGGCATAAATGAACCCAGATTTGATACAAGTCTTTATCGCGTAAGTCTGCAATTTTCCTTGCCGTCATAAGACTGTGACATGAATCGGGTTTGTGTCGCGCAGAAGACGCATATGCGTCAGCGCGATACGGAGATCCGCATCATGGTCGAGGTCGAACCCAAAAAGTTTCGCACGCTGTTTCTGTCCGATGTCCATCTTGGTTCCAAGGGTGCCAAGGCCAGCTTTTTGCTGGATTTTCTGAAACACCATGATGCTGAGACAATCTATCTTGTCGGCGACATTGTCGATGGTTGGCGTTTGCGCCGTTCATGGCACTGGCCGCAGGAGCACAATGATATTGTACAGAAATTGCTGCGCAAAAGCCGCAAGGGCGCGACTATTCATTACATTGCCGGCAATCATGATGAGTTCCTGCGCGATTTTCAGGGTACGCATTTTGGCGGAATAGAAGTCACGGACCGGATGATGCACGAGACGGCCGATGGCCGTAAATTCCTTGTGATACATGGCGATCAATTCGATGTCGTTGTCCGCAACGCCCGTCACATCGCATATCTTGGTGACTGGGCCTATGACGCAGCGCTTGCCATCAACACGGTGATGAACAAGGTGCGCCGCCGTCTCGGACTGCGTTACTGGTCATTCTCTGCGTGGGCAAAATTTCGCGTCAAGAAAGCGGTCAATTTCATTGGCTCATTCCAGACTGTCGTTTCTGACGAGGCACGCCGCATTGGAGCGGATGGCGTCATTTGCGGCCATATTCACCACGCCACCATCGAACAGATCGACGGCATCGAATATATCAATACCGGCGACTGGGTGGAAAGCTGCACGGCTATTGTCGAGCATTTCGACGGCCGGATGGAACTTCTGTCGTGGACACATCTCATCAGCGAGCAAGCCGGTTTTGCTCCTGTGATCCAGATTGCCGACAAACGGCCAAAGGCGGCGAATGCGGCGTGACGAGGTAAAACGGCTCGTCATCGTTTCGGATGCTTGGCATCCGCAAGTGAATGGCGTCGTGCGGACCTTGACCAAGGTGCGCGAGGAAATGGAAGCGCGGGGCTTCGAGGTGACGATCATCTCTCCCGCGGATTATCCCTCAGCGCCTTGCCCTACATATCCGGAAATCCGGCTTGCGCTGACACTGCCATCCGCTGTCAAGGCGCGCATTGAGGCGATACAGCCCGCCTATGTGCATATCGCCACGGAAGGCCCACTTGGCATGATGGCGCGCCGCGCCTGCATCAAGAATAACTGGCGCTTTACGACCAGCTTCCATACCCGGTTTCCCGAATACCTGCGCAAGCGCCTGCCTGTACCATTATCATGGTCCTACGGCTGGTTGCGACGCTTTCACAATGCCGCCGAATCCTGCTTGGTGCCGACGCAGTCGATCCATGACGAGTTGGTCGCACGTGGATTTGAGACCTTGAAAGTGTGGACGCGCGGCGTTGATCGGCAACTGTTCCGACCACGACCAGATGTCGATTTGCATTTGCAGCGCCCGGTTTTCATCTGTGTTGGCCGCGTTGCCGTCGAGAAAAATCTGGAAGCGTTTCTGTCACTGGATTTGCCGGGTACGAAGTTGATCATTGGGGATGGTCCTGATCTCGATAATCTGAAGCGCCAATATCCAAAGGCTGTCTTTGCCGGGAAACATGAAGGCGAAGCACTGGCGAGATATTATGCCGGCGCTGATGTCTTCGTCTTTCCGAGCCGCACCGATACATTCGGACTGGTGCTGCTTGAAGCCATCGCCTCCGGATTGCCGGTGGCGGCCTATCCAGTGCCGGGATCGAAAGACGTTATCGATGCCACTGGTGCTGGTGTCCTATCGGAAGATTTGGGCGAGGCGGCAATGGCAGCTCTGGCCATGGGCAATGTTGATCCGGAAACGACCTTGGAAGGATTTAGCTGGAAAGCCTGCGCCGATATATTCGAAAGTATCCTGACAAGGATCGGCGTGTCCCGCGAAGTTCCAGGACATATGGCCAAGCCCGGTCGAACTATTTCGGTGCGGTAATTTCGCTTGGCTCTAATGAGTCTGAGCAGGTTTAAGCCGAATGCCGACACCTTCGGCCTCGCCATTGTTCTTTACGATAATATCAACAGGAAGCCCATTCAATTCAGCGTCGTGCAGTACATTGGAAAGCATTTTGCTTACTTCATCCGCAGGCTTGGACGACCGGACATCAATATACCATGACCTTCCGTCGATTTCCGGCCAGATTGCCAAGGCAAACCATGCCTCTGAAATTTCTGGCTCGCTGTCCAGCGACCTTCGCAAAGCTTCTATAAGCTGCTCTGGAGGTTCGGAAGGCGTGCCCAACATAATTTGGGTGGCTTTTTCGATTGTACGCCGCACCGGCAGGCCGAGCAGAGCAGCTAAAGCTTCTGGCGTCCAGTGTACCCCATAGGCGAGGCCGGGGTTAAGCACCGCGCCATCGTTCACCAGAATTTTCAGAAGATCGGCACCACTCATCCGCATAAATCCGGTACCCGTGCCGAAAACTTCTGCAATTCTTGCTTCCGAGGAAAAGACAGCAGGTATTTGACCGCCGTCGGGGCGATTGACCGTGCGGATATGCAAGTTTTCCGAGGTCTGTATTGTCCGTAACCTTGAGTTTTCGGGAGCTTCGGGCGTGGCAATGAAAAGATCGCCGTTAAGCATTTCCTGTTGAAATTCATTGCGCTTTGATGCGTCATCAGCCGCGAGAACCAGCAATTGCTCAAGCTCGTTTTGCGGTGTGAATTCGCTTTGCGCATTCGGCAAGCCTGCGCCCGATTCTGGTTTTTCTGGCGCCTGTTCCTTCGAGGTGGATTGTTGCCCTCCAAACACGGAGGAAAGCCTATTCAGGAATTTTCTCATAACTGATAAATGGCGGAATATTATCGGTTGATCAATCTAGCAAGAATGAAGGGTATACACGCGGCCTGTGGAACCAATCGCGTTTTTGTATAAACATCAGGACTGCAATGATTTTATGTGCTTAGCCAGTTCTGTTTCTATGAACTGGTTGAAATTCGTGCTAATCGCGAATCTCAAGGCGACGCATGGTTGCGATTCTGCCTGACAATCTCCGAACTTCCGAAAGTTCCACCAATGACAGCCGCCGTTGCGGATTTAAGCCAAGGCAAACCGTCTCGCTTCGAGCTGCGGATAGCATTGACCTATTTCGCTATTTTCATGTCGAGTGGTTTGCACTTGCCATATTTTCCGCTCTGGCTTGAATATCGTTCGCTGACACCAACGGAAATCTCCATCGTCCTGTCGATGCCGCTGTTTGTACGGGTTATTGCGGCACCGTTGGTTTCGATGCTTGCAGACCGGTCCAATGATCGCGCGCATATCCTCACCATGTGCACGGTTCTGGCGGTTGTTGTCGCCGCGTTCTATTTTGTGCCCTTTGGTTTTGTCGGCATTCTCGCAGTGTCGCTGTTGCTGTCGCCGCCATGGACATCGCAAGTGCCGGTGGCCGATACAATTGCGTTGTCTGGCGTCCGGCGCTACGGGGCTGATTTCGCCAAGATGCGCGTTTGGGGCTCAATTTCATTCCTGCTGACATCATTTGTCGCTGGTATGTTTATCCAGCGTTTCGGCGAGCATATCATTCCGTGGGCTTTGCTTGGCGCTCTTTTGCTGGCATGTGGTATGAGCTTCATCGTGCCCCGGATAGGCAAACCACGCCGCCTTTCGCCGCTTTCCGATGTAGATATAGCTGATGCGGGCAGGGCGCTGCGCCGTCCCGCTTTCGTCACCTTTCTTATCGCCACAGGTATTACTCAGGCGAGCCATGCCTATGGCTACAGTTTCTCGGCAATCTACTGGAAATCGATTGGCATAGAAGAAACCGTTATCGGTGCTTTCTGGTCCATTTCCGTTGTCGCGGAAGTGATCATGTTCACCTGTTTCCGGCGCATCTTCGGCAATTTTCATCCGGCAAAAGTGTTGATGATCGGATCTGCCATTGCCATGTTCCGCTGGGCGGTATTTCCGCTGATTGAGCCTGCTGGGCTTGGCGTCGGCGGATTTCTGGTTGTCCAATGCCTGCACTGCTTCTCTTTCGCCCTTTCATTTCTCGGCATGCAGAAAATGATCGTCCTGACCATTCCCGAAGAACGGGGCGGAACGGCCCAAGGGCTTTCGACATTTTTCATCGGCACATCGCTGGCAATCGCCACCATGGCATCGGGGCCGCTCTATGCGGCTACCGGCATCTATGGTTTCTACGCAATGGTGGTGCTGGCTGCGATTGGCCTCTTCCTCGCAGTCGTTTCATTGAAACTCGAGCGGAGAGAAGCTTAGCCCCACAGTTCGGGTTTTGGTGGCGAAACCCGGCTTCCAGTGAATTCAAGCCCCGGCGCGCGGTCCTCTTTGAGGATCAGCGGCCCATCCAGATCGACGAAATCCGCGTCCTGTGCCACGATCACGGCTGGTGCCATGGCCAATGACGTTCCCACCATGCAGCCGACCATGATACCAAAGCCAAGCTCCCGCGCGCGTTTCTGCATGCGTAGCGCTTCAGTCAGTCCGCCGGTCTTGTCCAACTTGATGTTGATGCTGTCATAGCGACCGAGCAGCATATGTAAGTCATCAGTGCCGTGGGCGCTTTCATCAGCGCAGATTGGCACAGGATGCGGTATCTTCGCCAGGATATCGTCATTTCCTGCAGGCAATGGCTGTTCGATAAGCACTACGCCTGCCTTGGCGCATGCCAGCATGTTTTCCACGATATTTGCGTCGGTCCAGCCCTCATTGGCATCGATTATGATGCGGCTTGAAGGGGCAGCCTCGGCCACAGCACGAATTCTTTCGGCATCGTTCTCGCCGCCAACCTTGACCTTGATCAAGGGTCTGTCGGCAAGGCCCCGCGCCGCATCTGCCATTGTCGAGGTATCGCCGAATGACACGGTTACGGCGGTTGTCAGGTCATGCAACTCGTTCAGGCCCAGTATGGAAGTTACGCTTTTACCAGCCTGTTTGGCCTCCAGATCCCACAGGGCACAATCCACCGCATTGCGTGCGGCACCGGCATGGATCAATACGGCCAGATCATTGCGAGTCGCGCCTTTTGTCAGAGCGTCGCGCAATGTTTCAATTTCCGCGACCACCGATTCTATGCTCTCGCCATAACGGGCGTAAGGCACGCACTCGCCCCGTCCACGGTGAACCCCATCAGTCACAGTGCAAATGACAACTGCTGCTTCAGTTTTGGAACCTCTGGAGATTGTAAACGTTCCGGCAATCGGCCAGCGCTCTACCGCTATATCCAGATTAATCATCATTGTTTGCGCCTTAATTGTTCAAGTGACATCGGCCTGGAGACTCGATATGTGTGGTGGTGATGTTGACCGATAGAGCAAACAATTCAAGTGCTTCTACTGCAGCGCCTCCAGATGTTGAGATCAGCAAAGACGGAGACCGCGCCACAGTTACACTTACCGGCGCCTGGACCACACGCAATGTTCGCCGCGTGGACGAAGCCATGCGCGAGATTGCCGAAGATAATGGCTTTTCGAACGCGGTTATCGACCTTTCGGGCGTGGAATTGCTGGATACAGCTGGCACTTGGCTGGTTGAGCGCCTGCGAACTGCTCTGGAGAAATCTGGCAAGCAGGTCACTATAGAAGGGCAGTCGGAAAGCTGGGGTGCCCTGTTCGAAGCTGTGGGCGAGATTGCTGCAACTCCTCCAGAAGTTGTTCATATTGATCGCGCGCCTTTGATCACTCGATTCTTCGAATCAATTGGCCGTACGGTCTATGCTTTCGGTGATGATTTCATCAAGGCCATGCACATTCTGGGCGCCACAGTGCGCGGCGCACAGATGAAGGGTGGCAGCCGCAGTGGGATTCGCCCGGCAGCAATTGTGCACCAGATCGATAGTATGGGTATTGGCGCTGTGCCGGTGGTTGTACTCATGTCGACAATCATCGGGGCAATTATTGCGCAGCAAGGCGCGTTCCAGCTGCGCTATTTCGGTGCCGAGATTTTCGTGGTTGACCTAGTGGGCATTCTGGTGCTGCGCGAGATCGGCGTGCTTTTGACGGCGATCATGATCGCTGGCCGTTCGGGCAGTGCCATCACCGCCGAAATCGGTTCGATGAAAATGCGCGAGGAAACCGATGCACTGACAGTCATTGGCCTCAATCCTGTTGGTGTTCTGGTATTCCCGCGTCTGGTAGCGCTGGTGATATCCCTGCCATTGTTGACCATTATTGCCGATTTTGCGGCGCTGGCAGGCGCGATGGCGATCACATGGGCTTATTCTGGAATACCGCCGGATGCGTTTATCCAGCGCCTGCGCGATGCAATCGACCTTTCAAGTTATCTTGCCGGTTTGATCAAAGCCCCGTTCATGGCGATGATTATTGGTGTGATGGCGTCCGTAGAGGGTATGAAGGTAGGCGGCAGTGCTGAATCGCTGGGTCAGCGGGTGACAGCATCTGTGGTTAAATCGATTTTCGTTGTCATTGTGGTCGACGGCATTTTTGCCATCTTCTACGCATCAATCAATTTTTAAGACTTCAGAACCGAGGCGCATGAACCCGAAAGATAACAACCAGAGCACCGATGGAAAGGCTGATGACGTCATCCTTTCTGTAAGGGATGTCAGCGTGTCATTTGGCCGCTCGACTGTGCTCGACAATCTCGATCTTGATGTCTATCGCGGCGAAATTCTCGGTTTCGTTGGAGCATCAGGCACGGGTAAATCTGTTCTGATGCGGACAATTCTCGGACTTAATCAAAAACAGAAGGGCAAGATCAGCATCTTCGGCCATGATATTGACGAGGCGACCGATCAGGACAAGCTTGCCGTCGACATGCGCATGGGCGTTCTGTTCCAGCACGGTGCACTGTTTTCATCATTGACAGTGCTTGAAAATATTCAGGTGCCCATGCGCGAATATCTCGATATTCCGCACAAGCTCATGGATGAACTTGCGCGGCTCAAGATTGAACTTGTGGGGCTAAAGCCCGATACGGCAGATAAATTTCCTTCAGAGCTGTCCGGCGGCATGATCAAGCGCGCGGCTTTGGCCCGTGCTTTGTCTCTCGACCCGGAAATTGTCTTCCTTGATGAGCCGACTTCCGGCCTTGATCCCATCGGTGCGGCAGACTTTGATCAGTTGATCGCCGATCTGCGTGATACGATGGGGCTGACCGTCTATATGGTGACACATGATCTCGACAGCCTGTTCGCCGTGTGCGACCGAATCGCTGTATTGGGAAACAAGAAGGTTCTGGTTGAAGGAACCATTGAGGACATGTTGGCGTTTGACGATCCGTGGGTGAAAGAATATTTCCGTGGAAAGCGCGCGCGCCAGATTGTATCCAATGGTGACAACAGGCGGCGTTCGTCGCGCGGGGAAGCCGCGCCAGCGCCTAGTGCACCACCGCAGAACAGGCCAGCGGAACAACAGGGTCGGGCAGAGTAATTCATGGAAACCAAAGCCAATTATGTTCTGGTCGGTATTTTTACGCTTGCTGTGTGCGTGCTCGCCTTCGGATTCGTTTATTGGATTGCGCGCTATGGCGACAAGACCGAAACCGCAACGCTGGAAATTCGTATTCTTGGCTCAGTGACAGGTTTGGCTGAAGGCAGTCAGGTTCTGTTTAACGGTATTAAAGTCGGCACTATTCGCCGCCTTTCCATTGACGATAAGAATCCTGACGCTGTTATTGCGCAGGCAGAAGTCAATGCGACAACGCCGATTACGCGCTCAACACAGGCAACGTTGGGTTTTGCCGGTCTTACCGGACAGGCCTTCATCGAGTTGAAGGGCGGTAAGCTCTACGAGCCGATGTTGCTGGAAGAGGCGGCAAAGGAAGACCAGATTGCCCGTATCGATGCTGATCCGTCTGTGGTGAACAACCTTTTGCAAAAGGCCCAGACCATCCTCGAACGCGTCGATGGCGCAGTGGGATCGATTGAAAGTTTCATCACGGAAGTGAAGGGGCCTTTGGTCGATACTGTCAACAATACCAAGCAGTTCACCGACGCTCTTGCCAAGAATTCAGACGTTATTGAAAAGTTCAGCCGCAGTGCAGAAGACGTTCAGGTTGTTGTTAGCGAAGCCCGTGAGATGATGGCCAAGCTCAATAATGCCTCCACCCGTGTCGATGGTGTTTTGGCCAAGCTTGATAAACAGCTCTCCGATGAGGATGGCAGCGTTGTGCGGGAAGCACGCCAGACATTACAGTCATACAGATCGGTCGCCGACAATCTCAATGCACGTCTCGGACCGATTACCGATAATCTCAATCGCTTTTCGGGGCAGGGATTGCGTGATGTGCAATCGCTGGTCAATGAAAGCCGGCAGTCGGTTCAGCGCATTGAGCGCGCCATTACCGATCTTGAAAAGAACCCGCAGCGTGTGATTTTTGGCGGCAGCGGCAATGTTCCTGAATATGACGGGCGTACGCGCCGTTGACTTTGACGGATTCGCACCGCATGAAAGTTAATGAATAGTTACGCGTCGGGATTGGTTAAGTGGTAAAATCTAAATCAGTAGTTGCTGCGTTGGTTCTCGCATTGTCTTTGTCGGCCTGCGCCAGTTCAAAGAAGCTCGACACGTTCGATCTTTCCAGCCCATCGCCAGAAGTTACTTCGTCACGAAAGCAAGGCCGTCAGATTTTGATCGCTGCTCCGTCGGCATTGAAGGCGTTGGACGGCGAAAATGTTGTCGTGCGCTCCGGCCCTAACTCGATTTCGTTTTTGAAGGGTGCCCAGTGGGCAGACCGCCTGCCGAATATCGTGCAATCGCGTCTGGCGCAGGCATTTGAAAGCACAGGTCGCCTCGGCGGCGTTGGTCGTCCGGGTGATGGCCTTGCCATTGATTATCAGGTGATCAGCAATATTCGTACCTTCAATATCGATGCTTCGGGCAATGAAACCGCTGTTGTCGAGATCGCCGTGAAGATACTCAATGACAAGAACGGTACAGTACGCGCAACGAAGGTCTTCCGCTCTACCACCCCAGTGAGGGGCGCTGGCAATGCATCTTATATTGCCGCACTGGACAGTGCCTTCGACAATGCTACCAGTGATATCGTGAGCTGGACGCTTTCGGTTATTTGATCTGCCCCGTAGAGTAAAACACCCTCTTATCTCTCCCACAAGGGGAGAGATAATCGGCATCAATCTTTAGCGTTAAGCGGCAATCAAGCCGCCAGCTTGAAATCTCCAGCTTCCGGTCCTGTGGCAAATGGCAATTCTTCGTCGGCCCAGCCGGTTATGCCACCGATCATGATCTTGACCGGCCTGCCAAGTAGCGCGAGCTTGAGCGCGGCCTGATCGGCACCATTGCAGTGCGGTCCGGCGCAATAAACAACAAAGATCGTATCCTGCGGCCATTCGGCCATACGCTCGCTGGAAATATCCCGGTGATTGAGGTGTATGGCACCGGGAATGTGACGGCGTTCATAGGCAGCGCTCGTTCCCACAACGTGGAGCAGGACGAAATCCGGACCCTGATTCAACGCGTGTGCAACATCGGCGCAGTCTGTTTCAAGCGATAATAGCCGTGAAAAATGCTCGATGACATGTTCCGCAGGTGCGGGGGCAATCTCGGTTACGTAGCTCATTCCTGTTCTCCTTGAGTTGACAGGCAAGAATTAGAACAAGGGATAAATCGCTGGTAGTTGGCAAGAATGCCATATATGATCAATATCATGTCAAATCTTGCTTCACGCCTGAACAATCCGAACGTTGTTGCTGTTGCCTATGACGGCCTCTGCACCTTTGAATTCGGTGTTGTGGTGGAAATGTTCGGGTT
This sequence comes from Phyllobacterium sp. YR531, assembly GCF_000282595.1. GTDB lineage: Bacteria > Pseudomonadota > Alphaproteobacteria > Rhizobiales > Rhizobiaceae > Phyllobacterium. Next base: position 18,116 of record NZ_AKIZ01000016.1, on the reverse strand, counting down.
GCCCCGGCCGGAGATGGGGCAGGATTGGTACAAGTTTGCGGTCGCCAGTATTGAAACGGGCGAGCTTCGGGCTACGGGTGGCGTGCGCGTTCTCGCAGATGGTGGGCTTGATCTGTTTGAGCAGGCAGGAACCATCATCATGCCGGGCTGGCGGGGTGTGGAACATTCTGTACCTCAACGGCTCGTGGAAGCACTGCAGAAGGCTCATGCCAATGGTGCCCGCATTCTCTCTATCTGTTCCGGTGTTTTCGTTCTTGCGGCAGCAGGGCTGCTGTCAGGCCGCCGCGCAACCACTCATTGGCGTTATGCTGATCTGCTGACTGAGCGTTATCCGGATATCCGGTTTGAGCCGAATGTACTTTACGTGGACGAGGGCAGCATTCTCACCTCGGCGGGCAGTGCGGCGGGAATAGATCTTTGCCTGCATCTGATCCGCCGTGATTTCGGCACGGAGGCCGCCAACAAGGTGGCACGGCGCATGGTTGTTGCGCCACATCGTGATGGCGGGCAGGCACAATTCGTCGAACAGGCGGTACCCGCCGCTCATGAGGGCGCGCGGCTTTCTCCGTTGCTGGAATTGATGCGCAACAATATCCAGAAAGAGTTTTCCATTGCCAGTCTTGCCAAGGCTGCTGGTATGAGCCCGCGCACGTTCCTGCGCCGCTTCGATGCGGCTACGGGGATGACGCCCGCCAGATGGCTTCTGTCTGAACGGTTGGGAAAGGCGCGGGATCTTCTGGAAAACTCGCCGCTCTCTGTTGAAGTCATTGCTGCAAATACCGGTTTCGGTACTGCTGCCACGCTGCGTCATCACTTCCGCCAGCAACTGGCTACGACGCCAACAGCGTATCGGGATATGTTCGGTAAGATACCGGAGTTGGAAGGGGCTTGATTGTCAATTCATCCAGATAATTGCATTTTGCTCATGTGTGGTTCGACGGGGCTCACCATGAGGAAGGTAGATAATTGCATATTAGTTACCAACCTTGCCGGAAATAACTCCCTGCCAACAACAACCTTCCTCATGGTGAGCCCCGTCGAACCACACATGAGTTGGCTGCAATTGCGTTGAAATAAATGAGCAGTGAATGAACTAAACTATCAACCGATAGGCTATCTTAAACAACATAAAAAACGCGGCTCGAAGGCCGCGTTTTTCAGATCCGTACCTGCTCTAATTTAGCGCAGGCGATTACTTGCGTGAGCAAGCATGGTGTAAACCTTGCCTGTATCAGAAGTCAGGTAGGCCTGTGTCGTTGTGTTGTCGCGGTCGTTGCGTGTCACATCTTCGAGCAAGCGCTCAAAATCGTCCATGTAACGGTCAACAGCACGTTTGAATTCACTGTCCGACGAATATTTGCGCTTGATCTCGTCAAAGGTCTGTTGGCCCTTCAATGTATAGAGACGGCGGGTGAACACGTTACGTTCACCGGCACGGTAACGCTGCCAGAGTTCAACGGAAGCCTCATGATCGATAGCACGGGTGATATCGATCGACAGAGAGTTCAGCGACTCGACCACCTGGCCGGGTGAGCGGCCTGCCGGTGCCTTCGGAGTCGCCTCGGCCTCATCGGTCGAAGCGCGACGAAGAAGATCGGACACCCAGCCATTGCCTGCAGGGCGGGTCTGTTCAGCATTGCCACGTGTGTCGAGTGTCCCACGCATTGCCGGAGCCTGAGGCGCCGGAGCAGCAGGTGCTGCCGGACGTGGTGCCGGAGCGACTGCTTCGGTACGCTGAGGTTGTGCGGCAACTGCTGCGGTTGCGCGGGCTGGTGCAGCGCGCTGCGCCCGTGCTTCACCGACATCGGTAAGGCGGCCGGATTTCTGCACGATTTCCGACAGTTCCTTCAACGCGTTGATCTGTTCGGAAACAGCTTTGCGCATCTGGGCGGTGGACTGCTTGGCTTCTTCCGGCATGTCCATAACACCGCGCTGCAGTTCGGTGCGGGTCTGTTCAAGCTCGGTGCGGATCGCTGCGGAAGAGCGACGGATTTCGTCCGTTGCATTTGCAAACTTCTGCGATGCCTGTTCGACAACTTCGGAAATCGAATTGCGGATTTGCTCGGTTGTCTGGCTTGCCCGGCCTTCAGCCCGGTCGAATGCCGAAGAGACAAGCGATTCGAACGAACGCATGGTCTTTTCGATGGTTTCCGACTTGGCAATGAGACCTGATGCCAATGCCTGTAGCGCTTCCTGGCGCTCGTCAAATGTCGAGGCGAGGTTGGTCTGCGATGCATTGATCAGATCGGAAGCCTTGCTTAGCATGTTGCCATGCTCGTCAAAGCGTTGGGCGATGGAAGCAATATCGGTCAGCGTGCTGTTCGACAGTTGCGAAAGCTTGCCAAGGTTACCGTCGATCAGGCGAGTTGACGTCTCGAACGATTCAGCAGCCTTGGTTGCGTTTTCGGCAAAGGCAGTTGTCGTATCGAGAAGGCGTCCGTCAATGTCACCCAGGTTCTTGGTAGCCATGTCGATCAGTTCGCCAAGCTTCGCGTTGGAAGAGGAGAGGCGGTCGATAAGGTTGCTGACATCGTCGGTCAGACCGGCCTTGGCTGCCTGAACCGCGGTTATTGTTTCCGCTGTACGGCTGGCGATGGCATTGATCAAAGCCGCATTTTCAACACGCAGGCGTTCGGTAGCGGATGTTGTTGCTTCCACCAGCTGCGAGGCAAGCGTACGGCCATTATCGGCAAGGCTTTCAACAAGTGGCTGCGCCGTATTGTCGAGAATGCTGATAATTTCCTGCGAGCGGGCCGAGAGAACCTCGTTCAGTTCGCGGGTGCTTTCTGCAAGCTTGGATGCTGTTGTATCGGTGGCTGCAGAGAAGCGCGCTTCCAACGCTTCAAGGTTGGCGGCGGCTTCCGTCGCACGCTGGCCAAGACGCTTTTCGGTTTCGGCAAGGCTTTCGTTCATGCGCAGGCTGAATGCCTCGCCGTGACCGTCAAGCGCTTCACCGGCTTTCTGGGCCTCACCTGTGAGGGTGGAAGCAGCCTCGGTGATCTTTTCGCGCAATGTGCGGGCAACGACCGAAGCGCTCTGTTCGAGCGACTTGCGCACATTGTCGACGCCGATAGCCAGTGCGTTCTGCATGGTTGATGTACGCTCGTCGATTGTACCACCATGGTTTTCGAAGGCTTTTGCGAGCACATCTGCGCTGTCCTGCAGAACTGCCTGCAAGGCAACGGTGCGGTCGCCGATAGCGCCGGCCTTATCGTCCAGTGTCTGGCCGAGAGCGACATTGCCCTGTTCCATAGCTGCACGAATGGCTGCAATGCGCTGGTCGAGAATGCTGGCGTGGTCGTTGAGTGTTTCACCGACGCGGGTGTCGCTGTCTGCCAGTGCCGCGCGGATAGCGGCTGCGCGGTCATCAAGCGTCCCGATATGCGAGGCCAGCGTATCGCCGATCTGCATATTGCTGCTGTCGAGAACAGAGCGGATACCTGCGGTGCGCTCTTCGATATCGCTTGCATGCTGCGCAAGGGTCTCACCGATGCGGGCATGGGTGTTTTCAAGCGCTGTCTGGATACCTGCCGTACGCTCATCCAGCGAAGAAGCGTGCGAAGCCAAAGTCTGGCCGATACGCTGATCGCTATTGCTCAGCGCCTGCTCAATGCCTGCCGTGCGATCATCAATCGAACTTGCATGCGAGGACAGGATATTGCTGATGCGCGAGTCACTATCGACCAATGCCTGACCGATACCGGCTGTACGCTCTTCGATGGCACTGGCATGCGAAGCCAGAACATCGCTGATGCGTGAATCGCTGCTGGTCAAAGCCTGTTCGATACGGCCTGTACGGTCATCAACACTGTCGATAAAGCCGCTCAACGTACCATCGATGCGTGTGCCGCTGTTGAGCAGGGTAGCCTGAATTTCGGCGTTGCGTGCATCAATGGCCTGCGTATGCGCGGCAAGCGTTTCACCAAGTCTGGCATCGCTGCCTGTAAGGGCCAGCTGGATTTCCTGATTACGCTCGTCCAGACCCTTATTGTGATGATCGAGTGTCTGCGCAATCTTGGCATGTGTTTCAACGAATGCCGCACGCATTCCGATGGTGCGCTCATCAATGATTTTGGCATGGGCATCAAGTGTCTGGCCGATGCGTGTGTCCGTGGCATTGATAGCTGTTTCGATGTTAGCGCTACGCAGATCAATACCGCGTACATGCTCATCCAGCGTCTCACGAATGCGGGAATCGGTTTCTGCAAAGGCGGCATGCATGCCGGCTGTGCGATCTTCAATAGCCTTGGCATGCTGTTCGAGATGAGCGCCGATACGGGCGTCATTATCCTCAAGCAGCGTATGAATACCGGCGGTGCGGCCTTCAATAGCCTTGGCATGCTGGTCCAGCGTTGCGCCAATACGGAAATCATTGTCCTCAAGCGAAGACCGCAAGCTGGCGGCACGCTCTTCGAGGGCGGAACCATGGCCGTCGATGATCTGGCCGATTGCAGAAGTGCTGCTTTCCAGAATTGTCTTGAGGTTCGATGTATGGTCGCCAATCTGGCCGGCCTGATCGCGAATGACGATGGCGGCGCGGTCGGTTTCCTGAACCAGTGTTGCAGCAAGTGCCTCGCGCTCTTCTGCAAGTTTGGCGGCAAGAGCCTCCCGGCTTTCGACAAGGCGGTCGGAGAGGGCAGCTGCATTGGATGAAAGCAGGCTGCCGACCTGATCGGAAAGGCTGGAAAGATCGTTGCCGATCTTCGCCTTGGTCTCGTCGACAATACCGTCAATAGAGGCGCGGCCATCCGTAAAGGTCTTGGCGATATCGCGTGTACGTTCGATCAACTGCTCGTTGATCTGGCGTGCACGCGCTTCCAGAGCAGAATTGAGGCGCTCCGTGCTTGTATCCAGCGACTGTGCGCGGGTTTCAAATTCAGCCAGCAATGAACGGCCGCGTTCATTGATTGTTGTGTCCAGCCCGGCGAGACGCGAGTCAAATTCACCGACCAGCGTCTGCGTGGCATTGCCCAGCAACGACAACATGCTGTTGGTGCGGCCATCCAGCGTATCGGCCAGCTTCATCGTAACGGAATCTGTCTGTTCTGACAGGGCGGCGATACGCATTTCCAGAAGGTTTGCAAAGGCTTCGCCGGAAGTGCTGATCTTGTTTGAGATATCGTCCGAGCGTGAAACGATCTGTTCGGAAATGACCTGTCCGCTCTGCGTGAGGCGCTCGATCAGCGACTCGCCGGACTGGTTGATGGACATGCTCAGATTGGTTGAAGCGCTCGAGATATTCTCGCGCAGCGACTCTCCAGCCAGGGACAACTCATCCTTCAACTGTTCATGCGCGCTGGAAATAGAAGCGCGCACACGTTCCGCGTGGCCAATCACCGATTCACGCTCACCGCCAAGACGGTCAACAAGGGTGCGGATGCGATATTCATTGTCCGTGTAAACGCGTTCAAGCTGGTTTACTTCTGTCTGAACCAGCGTTTCCAGTTCAACCGCGCGGGCCAAAGTACGCTCAACGCCTTCGCTCATAGCGGCGACTTCGCGGCGTACTGCCTGACCAAGCGAGGCCACGCGATCAGAAGAGAGCATTTCCGGCTCGGAAAGGCGCATTGCTGCTTCCGCCATGGAGCGGGCGGCATATTGCATTTCCTGACCGCGGCGGATCATGATCGCAAATGCCCAGAAGAGCATGATCGGCACAATGATTGCGACTGCAAGGCCGATTGCATGGGGTGCTGCGGCGAAATCCGAAAAGGAACGGATCGACCAGATGGATGAACCGTAAAGCGCATTGCCGAGAGCCAGTACGCCACCAGCCCAAAGGACACTGACGATGCCGGTGATCAGGCTATAGGATTTTGGCTGCGTAACAGAACTCGTGGCACGTGTTGCCTTCGACGTTTGCAACAGATCGTCATTGGCCGGCCGGAATGATGGCTGTGCCGGTATCGCAGGAGCCTTCGGAGGGGCGGGCGGCGCGGCAGGAATCGGGTTGGCAGCCTTGATCTGCGGCTTTGGTGCCGGCAACGGAATGGCCGCAACTGGAGGCGCGGTTACCTCCGGTTCGGGCAATTTTACGGGTTCGGCCACAGTGGGCGTCTCAAATTTCTCAGCGGCCAGTTCCTGTGCTGCCTGTGAAATTTGTGCCTCAAGATCGTTCAGAGATAGCAGATCGTCATCTATTGGAGACAGATCCATATCCATCCCGAGCGTCGACTCGTCGAAATCGATTTCTAGAGCCTTTTCAAGCGCTTCACCGAGCTCGTCTTCGGCTTTTAAAGCCTTGCTTTTCGGGGCTGTGGCCATGTTTTCCTCACAATATTGGGCGGCAACCACATGTGGGGCTGACCGCGCCATACTCTTTACGCCGCTACTCTAATGTACTGGCACATGGTTTGGAAAGAAACAATGGATTCGGGAAATGCTTAAAAGTTTAAACACAAGGTTAATTTTTGGGCCTCTCAGGAAATTTCAATTGTAGGCAAAAATTTACCGGGCGTTCACCATAAGGCACCATTTAGGCGCTGTTTCTGCCTCGTTTTAACCTTGAATCAGGTTCATCAGCCTAGCCTTGTTCGTTCAACAGTAAAAGCGTTCAGGAGAATACCCAATGGCCCAACAGGCATCGATGGCATTTGCTTCGCCCGGCGGCGAACGATCGAAGCCAGCACGCAAGCGTCCGATTGATCTTGTTCATCTTACGCGCGAAACATTCGGCAACCGTGCACTCGAAACTGAAATTCTCAATCTGTTTTCTCGTCAGACCTGCGGCATCGTGGACAGACTTATCCACGCAAATCCGGATGATCGTGTCCGTCTTGCGCGTTCGCTTAAGGGATCGGCGAATGCAATCGGTGCATTTCGCGTGGCCGAACTTGCCGAAGCAGTCGAACAGTCGCCAAGCGATTCGAAGAAGGTCAGGGACCTGCGCCCCGCCATCGATGATGCGCGTGATTATATCGCAGCGATCACACGCTGAAGTATAGGCTGCGTCAGGGCGTACAATTGACTTACGCCTTCAAAGCCCTATGTCAGCGGTAAGTTGATCACTGGGGCTTTATTTATGGCAAAAATCACCTTTGTCACACATGGTGGCGAACGCATAGAGGCGGAAGCCGAAAACGGCTCAACCGTTATGGAAAGCGCGATCCGTTTTGCCGTGCCCGGTATTGATGCGGAATGTGGCGGTGCCTGTGCCTGCGCCACTTGTCACGTTTATGTTGATGAAGAATGGACTGCCACAACGGGTGAGCCCGAGGCGATGGAAGAGGACATGCTCGACTTCGCCTATGATGTCCGCCCCAATTCCCGCCTTTCCTGCCAGATCCACGTTTCCGATGAGCTGGATGGCCTTGTGGTTCACGTACCAGAGCGCCAGTCTTAGTCTTGCAGTAGTGTCGTGCGCCCTTCGACAAGCTCAGGATGAGGGAGGGTTTTGATTGCAGGGAGTTTCCTGCTAGCTTGGCGAGTGTCTTTGCAAACAATACACTTTCCTCATGGTGAGCCCCGTCGAACCACGCAATACAGAAAAGCAATCGTTGGAAACTGCACGAGTATCCCTGATATTTTCTCATCCACCTATTAGAATTGAGCCGTAGAACCGCTTTTCGCGGCTTGAAGTGCTGCATTGTCTTGACCTTGCGGAAAGCAATCGTTACGCGCATGGCAGCCCGCGTGTCATGAATACGCCAGCCATTACCCCTTTTTCTATCTGCACGGCATGCAGACCGTCCGGCATGAGGAATTTGCGATGAGCGAGACTATCAAAACCGATGTTGTCATCATTGGCGCAGGCCCCGTTGGCCTGTTTGCAGTGTTTGAACTTGGTCTTTACGACCTGAAATGCCATCTCATCGATATTCTTGACCGCCCGGGCGGCCAGTGCGCCGAACTCTATCCGGAAAAGCCGATCTATGACATTCCGGCATGGCCAATCATCAGCGGTAATGAATTGACTGAAAAGCTGATGGAGCAGATCAAACCCTTCTCGCCGCAGTTCCATTTCAACCGCATGGTGACCAAGCTTGAGCGCCTTGAAGATGGAACATTCCGCGTCGAAACCGATGATGCTGAAGTATTTGAAGCCAAGGTTGTGGTGATTGCTGCTGGTGGTGGATCGTTTCAGCCTAAGCGTCCGCCGGTTCCCGGGATTGAGGCTTTTGAAGGCAAGAGCGTCTTTTATTCCGTGCGCCGCATGGAAGAGTTCCGTGATCAGGACGTGCTGATTGTCGGGGGTGGCGATAGTGCTCTCGATTGGGCGCTCAACCTTCAGCCGATTGCGCGCAGCCTGACAGTTGTGCATCGCCGCGCCGAATTCCGTGCTGCACCGGACAGCGTCAAGAAAATGTTCGAGCTGGTAGAAAGTGGCAGTGTCCGTTTTGAACTCGGACAGGTTTCCGGTCTGAAAGGCGAAGATGGCGAGCTTACCCATGCGGTAATCAAAGCCGCCGAGGGCGAAATCGAAATTCCGGTGACACGCCTCCTGCCATTCTTCGGCCTGACAATGAAGCTTGGTCCGATTGCCGATTGGGGTTTGAACCTCCACGAAAATCTCATTCCGGTGAATGTCGAAACATTCGAGACATCGGAGCCGGGCATTTTCGCTATCGGCGACATCAACTGGTACCCGGGCAAGCTCAAGCTTATCCTTTCCGGCTTCCATGAGGCAGCATTGATGACACAGGCGGCAAAGCGCATCGTCAATCCGGGTGAGCGCGTTGTGTTCCAGTATACAACGTCCTCAACCAGTCTTCAGAAGAAGCTCGGTGTGAACTGAGTTTTGAAGACGTGCGAGACGTTATCTCCCCCCTTGTGGGGGAGAACGGATTTTCTTGGGTTTAGCGTCTTGCTAAATCCTTAGAAAATCCAAGAGAGGGGGTACTATGAGGATTAGAAATCCCCTCTCTGGCGATTTCTAGCACTTAGCCAAGAGGCTAAGACGCTGAAATCGCTTTCTCTCCCACAAGAGGGGAGAGATAATAGGCATCAAATTTAGCGAGACCTCAAGGCTTGGCTAATTCCCGGACCATGCGGTAAGTCAATAATCGCTCGAACCGCGCTTCAAAATTGACTGTCTCCACGCGATCAAAGCGCACCTGATCCGCATCGTGCTTCTTGAGCAGTTTTGCTGTCAGCGCATCAATATCCGCTTTCATTTTCATGCAGTCGCTGCGCCAGGGCAGGGCTTTTACCTGACGCTCCATATCGCCCGCAGCGGTGCGGGCGATGACAATGTGGCTTTCCTCGTGACGCTTGATATCGGCTGACAATGTGTCCCATACGATTGCAAGGTCACGCTTTGCGGTGCGGCGCTGTTTCCAGCGTGGCAAGTATACCGTGGCACGTACCACGATATTCGCATCTACCACCTGACAGGTTTTTCCGTTTGAACCGAACTTCACCTTGCTGTCGAAACGCATCCGGGTCATGCCGGGGTGCCTCGCGCCGGTCTTGGCCAGCATCGGACCTCTGCGGCTCAATTCCTTGTCAAGCTCCGCCGCGCTATGCGCATTCAATGTGAAATATTGATATTTGCGCAACACGGTCGCCGCACTGGCGGGTGCTGTGATCATCATTGAAGCAATGGCGATAGAGATAGAGCTGGCGGCTAATCTGGCCAAAATATGCATTCAGCTTTTCCTTTTCTTCGGCCAGTGTGCATCATCGGAACTCTATCGTCAAAAACGTTGCAGATGAATTGACGTTCCGGACAATCTGTTAAAAAACGAACCAGCGGATAATCAACGGGAGCGCATGCATGCTGCGGGAATGGCAATTGGCACATGGCCGGTCTTTGACGCTGGGCCCGCGGGCGCTGATTATGGGCGTGCTCAATGTAACGCCCGATTCGTTTTCCGATGGCGGCATTCATTATTCGCTTGATCAGGCGCTGAAAGGCGCACGCAAGATGATTGAAGAAGGTGCTGCGATCATTGATGTGGGTGGAGAATCCACGAGGCCAGGTGCCGAGCGGGTGGAGCCCTCTGTTGAGCAATCCCGCGTGCTGCCCGTTATTGAGACCTTAGCGAAACAGGGTGACATCGTAATATCTGTCGATACCTACCGCGAGGAAACGGCCCGCCTTGCTGTTGAGGCCGGCGCGCATATTGTCAATGATGTCTGGGGCGTTCAGCGGGAACCTGCCATCGCGGACCTTGCCGCCCGGACCGGTGCTGGTCTTGTCATCATGCATACCGGTCGTGAACGCGAGCGCGATCCGGATGTTATTGCGGATCAGTTTGCATTTCTGAACCGCTCGCTCGAAATCGCAAGGCTTGCCGGCGTTTCGGACAATCAGATTGTGCTTGATCCCGGCTTTGGCTTTGCCAAGGATACGGAAGAGAATATTGCCTTGATGGACCGTTTTTCTGAATTGTCGGCCTTTGGCTATCCTTTTCTGGCGGGAACGTCGCGCAAGCGCTTCCTCGGTGCTGTTTCGGGCGGCGAGGCGGAGGAGCGCGATATTGTTACGGCTGCAACCTCGGCAATATTGCGGCTTGCGGGCGCTGATATTTTCCGTGTTCACGACGTTTCGATGAGCCGCCGCACACTGGCGCTTGCCGATGCCATGTTGTCTGCACGTGGTAAGCGGCAATGACCAGAAAAGCATGGTTGGGGCTCGGCGGCAATCTTGGCGATCCGGTTGCTGCCATGGGTCGGGCATTGCGTGCACTCGATAGTCGCGATGACACGTCGGTCACGTCCGTTTCGCCGGTCTACTACACGCCGCCTTGGGGCAAGGTCGATCAACCTTCATTCTTTAATGCCTGCGCGAAGGTTGTGACCGAGCTTGGGCCGGAGGCATTGCTTTCCGCATGTCTCGATATCGAACTGGAGATGAAACGCGAGAGGCTGGAACGTTGGGGACCGCGCATCATCGATATTGATGTGCTGGCCTATGAAGGAGTCGAGAGCCTTGAAAGTATCAGCCTGATATTACCGCACCCGAGAATGACAGAGCGCGCCTTTGTGCTTGTCCCGCTAGCTGATATTGCGCCGGAACTCGTCATTGAGGGTAAACAGGTGGCGCAGTGGGCTCAGCTGGCAGACAAGGCCGGAATGACAACAGCCCGGGATGACGCGGGCTGGTGGAGGAAAAACTGAAATAATTTTAGCCATATAGATTTGCATTATTCCCTGGAAGGCATAATATTGCTATGTATTGGATTGTCGAGTTTACAGATGAGTTTGGTGATTGGTGGGGTAGGCTTAGCGAAAGTGATCATGTGAGCATTGTTGCTCATGTGGAAAAGTTGGAGCAGCGTGGTCCAAATTTGCCATTTCCATATTCAAGCGGTGTGATTGGCTCGAAATATGATCACATGCGAGAATTACGAGTACAAAGCGGTGGGAAGCCGATCAGAATATTTTATGCTTTTGATCCGCGTCGTGCGGCCATTCTCCTCATCGGTGGCGACAAGACCGGGGACAAAAGATTCTATGATCGAATGATACCCGTTGCAGATGATCTATACGATGTTCATCTTGAAGAACTGAAAAAGGAAAAAGACGATGGCAGGTAGGCATTCATTTGCGAAACTACGGGCTGAGATGTCTCCGGCACAACTAACGCAGGTTGAAGTGGCTTCCAGCCAATTGGAGACGGAGATGGATCTTGCTGAGGTAAGACGCGCGATGAAATTATCGCAGGACGAACTGGCACAAACGCTTCAGATTGGGCAAGCTTCAGTAGCCAAGATGGAGCGCAGAGCTGACATGTATGTCAGCACTTTACGACGCTTTATCGAAGCAATGGGCGGCGAGCTGGAAATAACTGCCAAATTCAATGATCACATTGTGAAGATCAAAAGCTTTGGCGATCTATCCGAAAAGCGGGGTTTATAGGCTCTAGTTCTTCGCGACGCTGCCTACAGCAGTGGTATCAACGCGCTTCAACGACATGCCAACGACAGGGATCAACTGGTCTTCCAGATGAACGGAGATTGTCACGTTCATGCTGTTGTCATTGTTGAATTTCGCCTGCATGGCCCCGCTCAGCTGCCTGCGGTTGATAGCCAGAACAACCCGGTTGCCTGAAACATTGCCGCCGGTGATATCCAGCCCCTTGCCGGCAGAACCATCAAGGAATTGCCCTTTGTACGTATTGCCGCTGCGGGTGATCGTGGCCTTCATCGGCTGATTGAAGATGCCGACGCGGCAACTTCCATCCAGCGTCATGCCGGTTGCGTTGGCTGGCGTTGACCCATCAAGCGTGCAGGTAAACTTCGTGCCCTTGTATTTCCCCGCGACGATTTCGCCGGGTCCAACCCATTGGCCTTCGACATTCTGGAAGAATTCCGCGTCTTTATCCTTGGCTTGCGCCGGCAACGCGAATAGCGCGCAGGCGAACAGGGACAGGGCGGCGACTGCTGCGCTTGTTTTCATCGACACGGACTCAAACTCTAATTATTGGAATGGCTGCTTCGGGCCAATCATGGGTTGGAATGGTTAACGGATGGTTGCCAATGCCATAAAACTTGGGGACAGGGAAAGCAGTAAATGCCTTCCTATGGCTTTTTCGCACCACCGATACGTGCCAGATCGCCAATGAAATCGCCTATTCCCGGGCGTTTTTCTGCGTTGAACGGGAAGGGGCGCACAAGATCCATCGCTGAAATGCCAATACGGGCGGTCATCAGGCCGTTGATGACACCTTCGCCAAGCCGCGCTGAGAGTCTGGCGGCAAGTCCGTGGCCCACTAACTGCTGAATAATACTGTCACCCATGGCAACAGTGCCCGTCACCGCCAGATGTGCGATGACATTGCGCGTGAGCTTGAGAAAGCCGAGCGTACCCGGCCTGCCACCATAAAGTTCCGACAGGCGGCGGATAAGCCGAGCTGATTCGAACACTACATAGCCGATATCGACGAGGGCGCGGGGGCTTACCGCCGTGACGATTGATACACGCTTGGAGGCGGCGAGAATCATTTCGCGTGCCTGCCGGTCGAGCGGGCGTAAAAGTTCTGTCTCCGAAAGGCGTATCAGATCACGCCCGTCTATAACATCGTCGCGCAGATCGTGCAGCAGTGCACGGCCTTTAGCCGTCGCGGGCAATGTTTCGGCTATGCTTACCAACTTGGCGACTGCAGCTTTGGCTTGAACCGGGTCGTTTTCTGCCGCCGCCTTGGCTGCTTCATCGCGCAGATGCTGCACTGAGGAGAGGCGGCGCAAAGCCAGCGTTTCGCGAATGACAATGGCGATCAGTGCCAGTGCACCGAGGATCGTCACCCCAAGCGCCACCCAGCCAAGCCATGGTGCGCGCTCAAACAGCGTGCGAATGAGGTTATCGGCCCAGAGGCCGAGTGCCAGCGAGACAAGTATTCCGAGAGCACCGGTGAAGACCGAAGCAAAGGAAAAGCGCTTCTTGTTTGCCAATGCAGGCGGCGGCGTCAGTGCATCAAGCTCATTGGCCGCTTCAGGATCAAGGTCAAAAACGTCGACGGCTGCGGGCGTTACGACTGCAATATCCTTGATTGCCGTTGGTCTGCGCTGCGGAGCGGGTGCCGGTTCTGCGATCCTTGCGGGTTCATCCGCTACAGGCTGATCCACGCGAAACGAGGCTGGCTTGCGTTTTTCACTCATGCGAGGCGATCTCCAATGAGGAACTGTATTGCCCGGTCGAGCCTGATATGCGGCAAAGACAGCGTGAAACCTTCCGCTGTCTTCTCCAGTTTGGGCGGGCGAAAGCGGACAAAGCGTATTGCCGGATCTTCAGAAACCGATTCCGGTCCTTCAAATATTGAATCCGGTTTTTCAGGTAAGTCACCGGGAAATATGGCTGTTTCTGTTTTCCCGTCGAATTTCTCGCCGTCGATTGTCTCGCCTTTCAGCGGAGTCCCGACGATAACCGGCAAAATGTCCTTGCCTTGAGTAACCGTTGCTTCGCGTGTGGTGCGCACAGCTGCCATGGCCAGTACCTCGACGCTTGCGCTGGTAAAATCGGCACGGCTGATGGCGCGGTCGACAAGACGGCGCACAATTGCCTGCAGCCGGTCGTGGCTTTCATGGTGCAAGTGGTCTGCCTTGGTTGCTGCAACCAGAATGCGGCTAATGCGCCTTTGCACCAATCCGGTCAGGAAGTTTGTGCTGCCGGGACGGAAGCACGAAAGGATTTCAGTCAAGGCACGTTCAAGATCGGCAACTGCGGAAGGCCCGGCATTCATGGCCTGCATGGCATCGACCAGCACAATCTGCCTGTCCAGCCGCGCGATATGCTCGCGAAAAAATGGTTTCACGACGTGTGTCTTATAGGCCTCATAGCGCCGTTCCATCATGGCACCCAGTGAACCGGGCTTGTGTTTCTCCTGCCCAAGGCCCGGTAGCGGCGCAAATGTCAGCGCTGGAGATCCTTCCAGATCTCCCGGCATGAGAAAGCGGCCAGGCGGCAACGTGGATAGCGCCCGTTCATCGGCCTTCCCAGCCTTCAGGTAGGCGGTAAAGCTCTTCGCCAGTCTTTGCGCAGTCATCTCATCGGCATCCGCTTTGGCATCGGCTATTATGGATGACTTGAGCCAATCCTCTGCCAGATCTTGACGGCTTTCCAGCTGTGCCAACTCGAATGAATCGCGTGAGAACTCATTATAGCTTTTGCCAAGCAAAGGCAGGTCGAGCAGCCATTCGCCCGGATAGTCGACAATATCCACCGAAAGCTTGCCACCGGAAAACATGCGGCCCCATGCAGAGGCTGACTCATATTCGATTGTGAGGCGCAATTCGGAAATCGCTCTGGTTGAGTCCGGCCAGATACGATCTTCGATCAATGCCTTCAAATGATCTTCATACTGAAATCTTGGGACAGCATCATCCGGCTGCTGTTCCAGATAGGCTTTGGCAATACGTCCGGATTTTTGCGCTTCGAAAAGCGGCAGGCGGCCGCCATGGATCAGATTGTGAACCAGCGCTGTGATAAACACAGTCTTGCCCGCGCGCGAAAGTCCGGTCACGCCTATGCGGACAGAAGGAGAGGCCAGCGATACTGTTCGCTCAGTCAGCGTATCGAGGGCAATCCTCGCCTCGTCAGCCCAACTCGTCAGTCCAGTGGTCAATATGGCCAATCGATAATCCTATCGCAGTATTCTTCGTCACCCATTTGGGTGCTGCATGTGTCAAACTCAAGGTGGCGTTATTTGCATGTGCTTTGTGCGTGGTTCGACGGGGCTCACCATGAGGAATGTGGTCTGATCGCAGGGAGCCACCCATTGAAACGGCAGTGCCGATGCAACGCATTCAACTTCCTCATGATGAGCCCCGTCGAACCACGCACAAAGAATTACGCAGCCCAAGCATCACAAATGTTCGGAGGGTGAAAAGAACTCCCGCAGCGTGCCTTTGCCGGGGCGAACTTCGGCCAATGGTCCGTCAAATTCAATCACTGCCAGACCGGCCGTTGGAAATCCTGATACAAATGTCGGATGGGTGGGAGGATCGCCACGCCCGGACAGCGCCATTGCCACTTCCTCCATCATCGGATTGTGCCCAACCAGCATGACCGAATTGCTGCCCTCATGTTCGAGGCCGGCCATGCGAATGGACATGAGGTAAGTGTCGGGGCCACCGGAATAGAGCTTTTCGAGTTCCTGCAGGATAAAAGGCGGCTGCAGGCCCACATATTCCAATGTCTGGCGAGCGCGGATTGCAGTTGAACATAGAACGACGTCAGGTTTCAGTTTCGCGCGCCGCAACTCCAGCCCAAGGATTTTGGCGGCCTCGATGCCGTCTTTTTCCAGTGTGCGGTCAAAATCCTTCTGGCTCGGTGTCGGCCAGACCGCTTTGGCGTGACGGAGAAGATAGACGAGACTCATTTACTTATCTCCGTTCTGGAACAGGTTTTGAAAGTGCCATGCTTCACCTTTCGAAGCAAATTGCCGCTTCAGACCATGCGGCAAATGTGCCATTTCTCAAATAAGTGTGCAAAACCGGCCTGCGAATATTCTGTGCAGGGCGCAATTTTACAAGGCATAGCGCAACCACAAGTAGAGCCAGAATGGCTGAAAATGCCAATTTTTAGCCTCATTTCCGTATGCTTGGAGGCGCAAAATTCGATTTATCCGGCTTAAATGGCGCTATTTTGAGCGATTTCGGCGTTGTTTTTTATTAATTTGCTATGTCTTTTTGTAGTTGTGCGGCCATCTGACACGACCTATATAGGCCTCCTCGCGTCTCAAAGGTGCAGGGTGATTCAATGATGAATAAACTTATCGATCTTGACTATAAGCCCACGGATGACGAGCCTTTCATGAGTGATCGGCAGAAATCCTACTTTCGTGAAAAACTGATTGACTGGAAAAACGACATTTTGCGGGAAGCCCGTGAAACGCTCGAGATCCTGCAGCAGGAAAATGCAAACCTGCCGGACATCGCAGATCGTGCTTCGTCTGAAACAGACCGTTCCATCGAGCTGCGTGCTCGTGATCGTCAGCGCAAGCTGATTTCAAAGATCGATGCCGCTTTGCAGCGCATTGATGATGGAACATATGGTTTCTGCGAAGAAACAGGCGATCCTATCAGCCTGAAGCGGCTTGACGCCCGCCCGATTGCTACATTGTCCATCGAAGCTCAGGAACGTCACGAACGACGCGAGAAAGTTTACCGCGACGATTGAGCTTAAGTTTCAAATAAAGAGCCCGGGAAACCGGGCTTTTTATTTATAAGACAGCATTGCCACCGCCACGGGGTCACCCTCGCGGATGCCTGGCCTTGAAATCGAAAACCCATCTGTTATTGGTGACGCCAATAGCTTGGCCAATTTGAGGTCTCACTTTGCCGTCGTAAACACCGGTCTCATCCAATTTCGCCCTACATAACAGCATGACGAGCAGTTGTGCTGGTGTAACGCATGTTCACGGGGTGGTGGTCAGAGACCGGTATGGCAATGTTGAGATGTGCCACGCGCAATATTTGCGGCCTTCGCTTTTCCACGACCTGAGACATCGCCACACCACGCCCGTAGAGGGTTTCTCCTGCTGCCATCTTGGTGAACTTCCTTTCGGAAGACCAAGACGCCATGTGCAAAACTCTAAAAGTCCATTGGACACTCGTTACCCGAAATGCCCCTCAGCCCTGGATCATATGCAATGGATGCGGCGGGTACAGACGTTTCAAATCCAGCGATAAGCTTCGCCTTAATGCCAATGGCAAAAAGCTTGATGCCTGGCTTATCTATAAATGCCTGAATTGCGATAAAACCTGGAATCGAACGCTCTTCGAACGTCGGAATGTGAAAAACATTGAGCCGGCAACACTGCAGGCACTGCAACTCAATGATCCTCAGTGGATACGGCAACACGCTTTTGATGTCGTGGCGCTGAGGCAAAAAGCTCAGCGTGTCGAAGAGTTCGCCGAGTTGGATATTGAAAAGCAGGTTTTAAGTCACGCGGAAGATTGCAGTGAAGTGGAAATCCACCTTTCGGTTCCTGTCATGACCTCCATGAGGCTCGACAGATTGCTGGCAAATGAACTGGCGATGTCGCGCTCCCGGCTTCAAACACTTTATGAAGCAGAAAGACTGCGGATTGATCCGGTGCGAAAAGGTGCTTTGCGAAGGCCTTGCGGTGAAGGCTTTCGAATAGTGTTTGATCTTTCGTGTGAGGAGGATCGCGCTGCGATCCTCCGATCCGCCTGTTCCACCCACGGTGATCATGGCATCTGAATGACAAAGGCCCGGGAAACCGGGCCTTTCTCAGTTCGAAATATACTTATCGCCTGTCAGGCCGGGAAAGATCGCCGAGCAAACGCTCCATCTCATCTTCAATATCGTCTGACTTGGTTGGCGTTTGATCCTCTTCGGTTTCCTTGCCGGGAGCAATATTCAGTTCGCTCGCCAATTCCGGATCAAAAGCATCGGAGAAATCGGCATCGCTCAATGTGATCTCGGGCTCAGAAGTCTCCTCAGGCTCAATATTGTCCAGTGATGGCTCACGATAGACCGGCTCATTGCGGGCGGCAAACGGGAATGCCGCCGCCGTGCTTTCCCTTTGTTCGCCGGCAAACTGGCGGACAGGTTCCGGAGCTTCGATTTGGGGTTCGGGCGCTTCTATGACTGGCTCGGCACGCGTTTCACTGCCGAAGGAGGGAGAAGCAGTCCGTTCCCAACCATTGCTGGAATCGCGAACTGGCGCCGTAATAGTCGGGGCTTCTTCGACTGCTATGGCGGCTGCC
>NZ_AKIZ01000015.1 GCF_000282595.1 Phyllobacterium sp. YR531 | reverse complement strand
CAGTGATGCTGACTGACTGGCGTCAGCGTAATGTAAGCTTTTTCTCCGCCCTGCAAGTGCAGCGCAATGTGATGTTCATGATTTTGACGTTGATTGTTCTGGTGGCGGCTCTGAACATCATCTCCGGGCTGATCATGCTGGTGAAGGACAAGGGTCGGGATATCGCCATTCTTCGCACAATGGGTGCCACACGAAATTCAATCCTGCGCATATTCCTGATGACCGGAGCGGCTATCGGTGTGACCGGCACGATTGCGGGTGTGATCTTGGGCGTTCTTGTTTGCCTGAACGTCGAACGCATCCGCCAATTCTTCTCCTGGTTATCCGGCACTACTCTGTTTGACCCGAAGCTTTATTTTCTCAGCACCCTGCCCGCCAGAATGGATTTCAATGAAACTTTTTTGGTCATTATGATGGCGCTTGTCTTGTCGTTTCTGGCAACGCTTCTCCCAGCTTGGCGTGCAGCCAAACTCGATCCTGTTGAAGCTCTGAGGTATGAATAACCTCAACTAATGGCAACTTGTCGCTTAGCTATAACCAGATTCGTTTGCACGCTAGTCGGTTGTATTCTCAGGTGGGTCGCTTAAATTTGTAATTAGGATCATTCTTCGGCTGATGAATCTTTTCAACTAGAAAAATCATTCACATCCATGTTGATTGGCAGATAGACTTTTTGTGCTATCGTCAAACGAGATAACGACCAACTCAAGCCAGCACCAGTTGCGTGCACAGCCAGATGCGGGATATCAAGATGATCACTTTCAAACTCAATGGTCAGCAACGGACTTTCGATGGAGATCCCGATACTCCGTTGCTTTGGGTCCTACGCGACTTCGAAAAACTCACCGGCACGAAATACGGGTGCGGCATAGCCCAATGCGGGGCATGCACCGTTCATCTCGATGGCATGACCCGACGCAGTTGCATTACACCGATTGCAACTGTTGATGGATCAGAAGTTGTCACGATTGAGGGCATCGAAGGCAAGGAGGCCGAAGCCGTCCAGAAAGCCTGGGTAGCAATTGATGTGCCGCAATGCGGCTATTGTCAGTCCGGGCAGATCATGTCGGCTGTATCCCTGCTTCAGATGACACCAAAGCCGAGCGATGATGATATCGATGGTGCGATGGCAGGCAATATCTGCCGCTGTGCCACCTACCAGCGCATCCGGCAGGCAATCCACGACGCTGCCGATACGATGGAGGGTTGATCCCATGACCGTACATTCAATCAAAAGCACACGTCGTTCATTTCTGGCTGGCGCAGGACTCGTCATCGGCTTTACCCTTGCGCCAAGAATGTTTTCAGCCCGCGCGATGCAGGGTGTTCAGGCGGGTGGCGATACCGCATTGTCGCCGATGAATGCCTTCGTCAAGATTGGCGCGGATGATACCGTGACTGTCCTGTCAAAACATATTGAGTTCGGTCAGGGACCGTTTACCGGGCTTGCCACGATTGTGGCGGAAGAGCTTGACGCTGATTGGAGCCAGATGCGGGCTGTCCACTCTCCGGCAGATGACAAAGTCTATGCCAATCTCGCTTTTGGCTTGCAAGGTACAGGCGGTTCCACGTCGATTGCAAATTCCTATGAGCAGTTGCGAAAGGCTGGTGCTACCGCACGTGCCATGCTGGTCGCTGCAGCGGCAGAGGAGTGGAAGGTTCCTGCAAGCGAGATCACAGTTGAGAAAGGCCGCATAAAACATGCTGCTACGTCCAAGGAAAGTGGTTTTGGTGCATTCGCCAGCAAAGCCGCCACCAAGACACCTCCCGCTGAACCCAGGCTGAAGGACCCCAAAGATTTTATCCTCATTGGACAAGAGCTTCCTAAGCTCGATACGGTCAGCAAAACGAATGGCAAGGCTGTATTTACGCTCGACGTGACCGCCGACAACATGCTGTATGCCACGGTGGCTCATCCGGATCATTTTGGAGCCACGGTAAAATCATTTGACGATTTGCAAGCCCGAAAAGTTCAGGGCGTCGTTGATGTCAGGCAAATTCCCCAAGGTGTGGCGGTATACGCGGAAAATACTTTTGCGGCGCTCAAGGGTCGTGCTGCGCTTGAAATCGAATGGGATCTTACCAAGGCTGAAACCCGATCCAGCGATCAGTTGACGGCTGATTATGAAAAGCTCTTTGCCGAAAAGGGTCTTGCCGCGACCAATAATGGCGACGTTGAAAAGGCTTTCTCCGGCAATGGCGTGCAGAGCATTGAAGCAGTGCTTGCTTTCCCCTTCCTTGCCCACGCCCCGATGGAGCCGCTGGATGCGGTATTCGTCAAGGCTGTTGATGGTTCTGTAGATATCTATACTGGAGCGCAGTTTCCGGGAATGGATAAGAGCACCGCTGCGAAGGTTCTTGGACTGGATCCGGAAAAAGTTCGGGTTAATACCCAAATCACTGGCGGGAGTTTCGGGCGGAAAGCCCAGTTTGGCTCACCTTACATGCAGGAAGCTGCGGCAGTCTTTGCGGCGACTGATGGCAACCGCCCTCTCAAACATATGTGGACGCGTGAAGACGATATTCGTGGCGGCTACTACCGGCCCATGTATGTGCACAAGATGCGCGGTGCCGTAGATGCCGATGGCAAGATTGTCGGCTGGGATCAGTCTATCGTTGGTCAGTCCATTATGGCCAAGGCGGATCTCGATGAAACTTCTGTCGAAGGTGCATCCAACCTGCCCTATGACATTCCCAACCTGCGGGTCATTTCGCATAACACCACACTGGTGGTGCCGCCACTATGGTGGCGCTCGGTCGGCCATACCCATACCGGGTTTGCTGTAGAGACATTTGTGGATGAACTGCTTGAAAAAGTTGGCAAGGATCCCGTCGAAGGGCGTCTTGCCCTGCTGTCCAAGGAACCTCGGCATATCGCGACACTGAAGAAGGTTGCCGAGATGGCAAATTGGGGTTCTCCTGTCCCTGAAGGACGTCAGCGGGGTGTAGCCGTCGTCAAAAGCTTCGGTAGCTATGTTGCTCAGATTGTCGAAGTATCAGTGAGTAACGAAGGCTCGCCTCGCGTTCACAAAGTTTGGTGCGCTGTTGACTGCGGTATCGCGATCAATCCCAATGTTATCAAAGCCCAGATGGAGGGTGGTATAGGTTATGGTCTGGGCGCTGTCCTGTTCGATGCAGTTACGCTTGGACCGGGTGGCAAGATCATCCAGTCGAACTTCCACGACTATCGTTCCTTGCGCATCAATGAAATGCCGGCTGTTGAAGTTGCCGTTATACCCTCCGGCGAACCGCCGACCGGCGTAGGAGAACCCGGCGTCCCGCCTATTGGTCCTGCTGTGGCCAATGCATGGCGACGGCTGACCAACAGTCCAGTTCGGCGCTTGCCGATTGTCAATGTTCTTTCCGCTTAAGGGGACGCAGGATGATACGGAATATCACGTTCACCTCGATATCAGTGTGCCTCGTTCTCAATGCGGTAATCGCTGCTTCCAATATTTCATGGGCGCAGGACAAGGTTGCGGCCAAGGCTGTCGAACTTAAGCCGGTATCGACGTTCCAGTCTATCACTGATGAAAAGCAGCGTTCGGTTGCACTTTTTGAAGAGGCCGGAAAAGTTATCCAGCATCCGCGCTGCGTCAATTGCCATCCTGCAACTGACCGGCCGCTGCAGAACCTCACCATGCATCCGCATCAACCGCCTGTTACCCGCGGTGACGGTGGCATGGGCGTTCCGGGCATGATGTGCACCACCTGCCATGGTTCAGAAAATGTCCCGGTGATCGGGCAGGCGGAAACCATTAAAAGCATTCCCGGCAATCCCAATTGGCATCTGGCACCAATCGAAATGGCCTGGGAAGGCAAATCACTGGGTGCAATCTGTGCGCAGATAAAGGACCACGAGCGGAATGGCGGTAAATCGATCGATCAAATCGTCGAGCATATGGGTCAGGATCATCTGGTCGGTTGGGCATGGAACCCGGGCGAAGGTCGCGAACCGGCTCCTGGCACTCAAAAAGCGTTTGGCGAATTGATCAAAGCATGGGCGCAGACTGGGGCAGCCTGTCCGTCATAGGCAAATCAATTACAATTCAGTTTGACTTGCCTCTTGATCAAGAAGACCTCCTGCTGCGATGATCGCTTCAGGTGTATCAACGTCGCGGATGGCTGCATTCCCTATATCTACCTCAATTGTATCGCCTTTGGATTTGTCCATGATTTGCCGGGCTCCAAAATCACCGTTCAAAGCAATTACCCTCTCGTAAAATGTTGAGGGTAAAATAACGGGATGGCCGGGACTGCTTCCGGATACTGCGCGGACAATGGACCTGCCGTTGTTTTCCCGAAAGACTGCGATCAGCCTGTTCAGATGCTCAGTTTCCAGTTTCGGCATATCGGCAAGCATTATGATGGCACCAGCTGCGGATTTTACGTGTGATCCTGAAAAGCCAGCCACGATAGAGCTGCCAATGCCGACAGAAAAATTCGGATTGTGCACAATATGCGCGCCCATGCCGTCAATGGAGTTTTCGATATCGTCGCGCCGGTAACCTGTGACAACCGTAACGGATGATGACCTGCTTGCCATTGCGATTGAAACTGTTCGTCTGATTAGCGGTACGCCGTCAAATTTGGCCAGCAATTTGTGACCGTGATCACGCATTCTGGTTGCGCGGCCCGCAGCAAGTATAATTGCTGCGACAGTGATACTGGATGGATTCATAATTCACTCTATCGCAAAAAATCTTCCGTATCAGTCGAAAAGGTAATTCTGCGATCTACGAGTTGGCAGCGCGCTTTTGCCTGCCGAAATTTCACTCGCGTCCGGACCAAGGCACCAGCCAGCGTTCAAGCCGTCTGAGCCCGACTTCAAGAATGAACGCGATAATGGCAATCGTGAATATGCCCATGATCACAACATCGGTTACAAGAAACTGCGCAGCCGACTGGATCATGAATCCTAATCCGCGCGTAGCCGCTACAAGTTCGGCAGCAACAAGTGTCGTCCATCCCGTACCCAGCGCAATGCGCAATCCGGTAAGAATTGAGGGAGTGGCGCTGGGCAGAATGACATTCAGCACCAGTTGGATGTTGCTGGCGCCGAGCGTTTTCGCGGCATTGATACGATCATGCGATACGCCCCTCACCCCTGAGGCAGTGGAAATGGCAATAGGTGCCAGCATGGCAATCGCGATAACAAGTATTTTTGAGGGCTCGCCTATACCGAACCATATAATCACCAGAGGCAGATAGGCTAGCGGCGGAATTGGTCTCAAGAATTCGAGTATCGGATCAAAAATGCCTCGTCCGATCCTGCTGATACCAATGGCGATACCGACAGGAATTGCCACCAGCAACGAAAAGAACAAGGCAGCAAACACCCGTAGAAGGCTTGCGCTCAAATGCTGCCATAGGGTGGCGTCAACAAAACCTGAGGTGGCTACTGTGTAGAATTTCCAAAGTACAGCCAAAGGCGATGGGAGGAATACGGGAGATACAAGCCTGAAATAGGCAACAAGTGTCCACGCGATGAAAAACAGTGCTATCGTGCCAAGGCTGATTGAACGCGTACTCCACAGATGACCCGCTTTTGTGCGGCGCCCTGGTGAAGCTGCCGGTTCTCCACGCAGCTCAGCAATATCGCGCTGGGTTTCAACGGAGAGCGTCACACGGTCTCTCCTTCAAAAATCGAGTCCTCGATGTCCGCCCGAGCCAGAGCGAATGCGGGATCGGCCTTGATTGATCGCACCGTTTCACCTTCGACATAACGTCGCCCAAAGCCTGTTTCTATCTCGCGGATAATGCGTCCCGGTCCCGGTGCAAGTACGACAATCCTTGTTGCAAGCAGCAAGGCCTCGTCGATCCCGTGTGTGACCATGAGAGCACCGACTTTGCTTTGAGCCCATATGTCGAGAAGCAATGTCTGCATGCGCTCCCTCGTCAATGCATCAAGGGCACCCAAAGGTTCATCCATAAGCAGGAACGCCGGTTGTGCCGCCAATGCACGCGCAAGTCCGACCCGTTGCCGCATGCCACCTGATAGTTGCCAGATTTGCTTGTCCCCGAATCCATCAAGCTTGACCAGACCAAGCAACCGATCGGCCATCTCCCCGCGATCTTTACGGGAAACACCGCGCAGCTTGAGGGCAAACGCAACATTCTCACGAGCGTTGAGCCAAGGAAACAGGGCATCATTCTGAAACACCAGCGCGCGATCAGCGCTGGGCCCTGTTATTGTCTCTCCATCGATGCGGACCCTGCCATCCGTAGGCTTCAACAGTCCGGCGACCACATTGAGCAGCGTCGTCTTTCCGCAACCGGAGCGGCCGACGAGAACGACGAATTCACCCGATTTCACGTAAGTAGACGCTCGGGTCAAAGCCGGCCTTTGCTGACCGGGATAATAAACCGAGATATCTTCAACGGCGAGATGAGGCATGATTACCCGATTGACCAGTTGCCCGTCTTATCAATTCGAAACGGCTGCCTCTTTGACATATTTTGTCGTGACATAATTGCTGTAGTCGGGCAGCACAGCGTCCACCTTGCCTTGTTCCTTAAGGAACTCCGATGTTGCTGCGATAGCCTTTACGGTGTCGGCTCCAAGGAGTTTGTCTGATGCCTGCTCTGCCAAATTCGGAAAAACGTAACCCTTGAGCAGTGCTGGCACCTCGTCCTGTTTCGCTCCTGTCAGGCGGCTGATCTTTTCAGCTTGTGGTGATGAAGCGGACCAGGATTCCGGCTTTGCCAGATATTCGGCATATGCCTGCCCGGTCGTCTTGACGAAATCGCGCACCGCATCCGGATGCTTTTCGGCAAATTCGGTCCGGACAATCCACGCGTCAAACGTTGGTGCACCCCATTCTGCCACTTTGGCAGAATCCACGATGATGGTGCCGCTTGTGCGTATTTGCCCAAGGGCGGGGTCCCACACATAGGCAGCATCGATATCACCACGCTCCCAGGCTGCGGCAATTTCCGGCGGGCGCAGATTGAGGATCTCGACAGTCTTCGGGTCAACTTTCTCATGCTTCAAAGCCGCCAGCAGGCTGTAATGGGTTGTAGAGACAAATGGCACAGCCACTTTCTTTCCAGCCAAGTCAGTGATTTTCGAAACACCTGAGCCATTGCGGGCAACCAACGCTTCGGATTCGCCGATGAGACCGACCACCAGAATGGTCTGAATTGGCAACTCACGGCTGGCAGCGGCTGCAAGCGGACTGGACCCGACATATCCGATGTCGACCGAACCCGACGCTACGGCTGTGATGACATCGGCACCGGAATCAAACTTTCGCCAATCAATTTTTGCTCCGGTGGCTTTCTCATAGGTGCCATCAGCCTGCGGTACTTTTGATGGCTCTACCACAGTTTGATAGCCAATCGTAAATTGGAGATCTTCGGCACGAGCGGACCCGAATCCTCCAACAACCAGCATGACGGTGCTTGCAAGAAACAATTGGCGACGATTTAGCATTGAGAGAAAATCCTAGTTGAAATCTGCCGTCAATTTTCGCCATCCCAATCGGATTGTAGAGATATGTTCTGCCAACTTTAGGCAAAAGGCGGGAATTTAATTCCCGCCCGCATGGTGAAAAGCTTGTGCCACTTGAGCGCGAACTTGTCTCAACCGGTGCGTGCCGAAAGTTCTTCTCCGGCTTTTACAATGGCGGGTAATCCAAGGTTCGCACGGAATCCGCCCTCCAGATATTCCTCATCAATGAGGAAGCGTTTGCGCAACTCCGGCAGGAGACCGTTTAACAGTAAATCCTCCTGATCCGGGTTTCCCAGACCGTGAAGGGAAATAACATCCAGCGCATTGGCACGGAAACGTTCTTCCAGAGCATCAGCAAGTTGTACAGGCGTGCCAGCAAGTGACCAGTGGCCGGTTTCCTGTGCTTGAATGATCAATTCGCGCAGGGTCAGACCGCTCTGAGCATAGCGACGAAATATTTCGACCCGCCCGCGGCGTCTGTTGACACTTTCCACATCGGGAAGCAATCCTTCGGGAAGAGGCTCATCAAGCCGTAGTTCAGACAGATCAAGATCGCCGCCAAGCATATCAGCCAACTTCAAGCGGCCTTGTTCGTAATCAATCTTCTCATGCTTTTCCCGAACCCGGCGTGCAACATCCGCTTCGCTTTCTCCGATAACTGCATGGAATGAATTCATTATCAGTGGAAGATTATGGCCACGGCCAAAGGCGCGGGCCTGGCGCCGAAGTTCACCAGAAAAGCTGATGGCCGCTTCGAGTGTTGGCTGGGACGTGTAGACCACTTCAGCGTAGCGCGCACCCAATGTGACGCCTTCCGTAGATTGACCTGCCTGAAATTGCACGGGCCTTCCCTGCGGCGGCGTCGGCACGTTCAGTGGGCCTTGCACCTGAAAATGCTCACCAGCGTAATCGATCCGGTGCAGTTTGGCCGGATCAACGCCGATTGATCCATTTGGATTTCTGAAAGCTGCCCGTTCATCATTGGCGTCAAAAAGTGCGTTAATCACTTCAATGAATTCCGTGGCGCGTGCATAGCGCTTTGCCGGGTCCGGCAATGTATCACCGCCGAAGTTCTCTTCGCCCACCGAAGATGTAACAGCGTTCCATGCTGCCCGCCCGCCGCTCGCGTGATCCAGTGTCCCGATCAGTCGTGCCAGATTGTAGGGATGGTGATAGGTTGTCGAGACTGTAGCGACAAGACCAATATGCGATGTCACCTGACTTAAGGCGGCAAGTGCAACAATCGGTTCTTGTGTGCCGGTCGTGCCTGCCAAGCCAGCCGGATCTATATGCAGCAGGTCGGCGGTAAAAAGACCGGTAATCTTTTCTGCTTCCGCTTTGCGGGCCAATTCAACGGCACGGCGTGGACCTGTGGTGGCGTCAATGTCATTGCTGGCAAAAGCGAAATTTCCGGCACCCACAAGAGTTTTCAAACGGCGTGGACGTAGGGCGGTCATGACGATACTCCTTGGATAATATGGTTTGGCTCAAAGTGTGCTCAGCTAGCGCGAGCGATTACTTCTTCAGGAAAATCCGCATAACGATTGACGGGGAACGGCAAACCCAGATGCTCGCGGAGCGTGGAACCTGCGTAATCCTCACGGAACAATCCGCGCGCCTGCAGCAGGGGAACAACATTGTCGACAAAATCGTCGAATGCCGTTGGTGTACCACCTCTCACAATGAATCCATCCGTCGCTCCGGCTTCAAACCATTGCTGGAGTCCGTCAGCCACTGTTTCAGCTGTGCCAAGAAATGATGGCAGCGGCGTAGCGGCCTGCAGGGCGACTTGGCGCAGTGTGAGGCCATTTTCTTGGGCATTGCGTTTGATGGTGTCAGTGGTACTGCGGAAACTATTCTGACCAAGGTCACCAATATCCGGAAATGCCTCGTCCAGTGGATGCTGCGAGAAATCATGGTGCTCGAAATAACGTCCGAGGTAATCAAGCGCATTATCGATTGTCACCAGCTCGGCTGTTTCCCAATATCTGCGTTCTGCATCTTCCTGCGTTTCACCAACGATCACGCTGATGCCCTGAAAGAGCAGCAGACTATCTTCGCGGCGTCCGTTTTCGAGCAGCCGTTTTTTGACATCGCGGTAGAAGTCCCGTGCAAGCTCTATAGTTTCCTGCCGGGTATAAATTGCATCGGCTTCTGCGGCTGCAAGCCATTTGCCATCTTCTGATGCGCCAGCCTGAAAGACTATGGGACGGCCTTGCAGCGAGCGCCCCACATTCAGCGGACCTTCAACTGAAAAATATTCGCCGCGATGATTGAGCGTATGGAGCTTGTTGGGATCGAAGAAAACACCGGATTCCTTGTCACGCACGAATGCATCATCTTCCCAGGAATCCCAAAGACCTTTTGTGACTTCCAAAAACTCCTTGGCAATACGATAGCGCTTGCCGTGCTCGGGATGTTCGCTGCGGGAGAAATTCTTGGCCGAGCCTTCCAGCGGAGATGTGACGACATTCCACCCGGCCCTGCCATCACTCACATGATCAAGACTTGAGAACTGGCGGGCCACCGTAAAGGGATCGCTGTAGGAGGTGGAAAGTGTAGCGACCAATCCAATATTTGAAGTCACGGCCGCCAGCCCGGACAACAATGTCAAAGGCTCGAAGCGGTTAAGGAAATGGGGAATGGATTTGTGGTTGATGTACAGACCATCAGCGACGAACAGGAAGTCAAACTTGCCGACTTCTGCCTTGGCGGCGAGTTCCTTGCAATATTTGAAATTGATACTCGCATCCGCGACCGCATCCTTGTGACGCCACGCTGCCATATTGCCGGATGCACCCTGAATGATCGCTCCAAGCTTTATCTGCCTGCCACTCTGGGCTTTTCTTTCATTAATCATCTACGAGCTTCCTTTGGTCATTCTGAATGTTCATCTTCGCCCAGATGGATCAGGCGATGCTGGGAATGGCCTCCAGCAGGGATTGAGTGTAGCTGTGGCGCGGTGCCGAGAACACGGAATCGACATTTCCTGTTTCGACAATCCGGCCCTCCTTCATCACTACGACGCGGTCGGTAAGATGATGAACCACGCCAAGATCGTGAGATATGAAAAGCAGTGATGTGCCCGATGCAGCCTGCAGTTCGGCCAGCAGATCCAGCACTTGCGCCTGAATGGAAACATCAAGCGCGCTGACGGGTTCGTCGGCGACGAGCAGTTTCGGTCGTGGCGCAAACGCACGCGCGATGGCAACTCTTTGCCTTTGCCCGCCGGAAAGGTCACGCGGATGCCGATTGAGATATGCGGGCCCCAGGCGTACTGAATCGAGGACTTCAAGGACCCTGCGTCTGCGCTCGGCTCCAAAGACAGCCACCGAGTCGAGACTTTCACCCACGATCCGCTCAACGGTATATCTTGGATCGAACGAGCTCAGCGCGTCCTGGGCAATGAGTTGTACCCCCGCCCTATGCGCTCGGCGTTGACCTTCGCTCAGTTCACTCCATGGCTGTCCGTCAATTGATACTTTTCCAGCATCGGGTTTGACAAGACCGAGCACAATTCTGGCGACTGTTGTCTTGCCGGAACCGGACTCTCCAACAATTCCCAAGGCTTCGCCAGCGGACAGATCGAATGACACATCGTTGACAACGAGAGAAGCGGCGGCGCCGCTTCCATAATGTTTGGAAAGATGCTCGACACGCAGCATCTTTCGTTTTGGATCAATCGATTTTGCGGGAAGCAGAACTTTCAAGCGCTCAACCTGCCCAATCACTGCCGGGTTTTCAGCAGGCGATGATGAAACGACGCTACCAAGGTCGGGGGCTAATCGATAGCCTCGTGAAGTGGCTGATGGTATCGCATCGAGCAATTGTCTTGTGTAGGGATGGCTCGGAGCAGAAAGAATTTCTGCAGTCGGCCCCTCTTCAACGACTTCGCCGTTTCGCATCACCAGAACACGATCGGCAAGCCGCGAGACAATGGCAAGGTCATGACTGATCAACAGCAGCGTATTGCCCGCCCGCTTCCTTTCGGCAAGCAGATCGAGAATTTGTTTCTGCACCGTTGCGTCAAGTGCAGTTGTAGGTTCATCGGCAATCACGAGTGCGGGCTCGCGGGCTATTGCCGTGGCAATTAATGCCCGTTGACGCAAGCCACCTGAAAGCTGGTGCGGATACTGAGGCAAACGCTGTACAGGATTGGGTATACCGACCGAATTGAGCAACGTCAGGCTTTCGTCATGAATATCACGCCGGCTGAACAAGCCACCATTGCCGAGTGCGTCCGAAACCTGCTGGCTGATGCGTCGCAGCGGGTCCAACGAGACCAAGGCGTCCTGCAAGACAAATCCAATCTTGCTCCCGCGAAGCTGCCGCCATTTTCGCTCGTGAAAATTGAGTGCATTTTCGCCGTCAATATCGAAAACATCGGCTGTAACGCTGGCGCCTTGCCCGGTCAGTCCAACGAGCGAGCGGGCAGTTACGGATTTGCCGGAACCGGATTCTCCGACAAGCGCTACGGATTCGCCGCGATGAATGGTAAGATCAAGACCGCGGACAACGACATTGGCCTCGTGGCCTTTGGGAAATCCAATTGTAAGGTTTCGGATATTGATGAGCGCAGTCATTGCTGCCTCCTGCCTTCAAATGCCGCCTGCCACTGACGTCCGAGAACGCTTACGGAAATAACTGTCAGCGTGATTGCGACACCCGGCCAAACCCCGATCCACCAGGCAACGCGCAGGTAGTTTCTGCCTTCGGCCAGCATTGCGCCCCACTCTGGAATGGGAGGTTGCGGCCCCATGCCAAGAAAGCTCAAACCCGCTGCTCCAATAATTGCAGTACCAAGCCCGATGGTGGCGAGGATTGGCACTTGAGCCATCGCGTGAGGAAGAATGTGGCGCAACACCAGCACTGCTGGAGTAAGCCCAAAGGTTCTTGCCTGTTCGACATATCCTGACTCGGCTATGACAAAAGTTTGAGCCCGCACCACTCTTGCAAAACGCGGTATGGACGCGACGCCAAGGGCGAAGATCAGATTGAATGTACCGGGTCCTGTGAAGGATATCAGCACGAGTGCCAGCAGCAGATCTGGAAATGCCGAGACCACATCGAGAAACCGTGTGATCGCTTCGTCTACAATGCCGCGTGCGAGCCCTGCAAACAGCCCGAGGATCGATCCGACGACTGCAGCGATAACAACCGCACTGACGCCGATGAGGATCGAATAGCGTGCGCCATGTACAACTCGTGAAAACACGTCGCGTCCGAGCTGGTCTGTGCCAAACCAGTGCGCTGCACTTGGAGGCAATTGCGCCTGCAACGGATCGGCGGCAATCGGATTATAGGAAGTCAGCAATTGTGGCCAAGACGTGCCCGCAGCGATGATGAGGAGAAACACTACAGCCGCGAGCAGGCCGGGACGGCGCAGAGCACTGTAAACAATCTGCCGTCCGTTGAACCCGGCCAGCGGAGTACCTGTCGAAACGACGCTCATGTTCGTGCTCGCAATCGCGGATCCAGCAGCAAATACAGCGTATCTACCAATGTGCTGAGGACGACATATATAAAAGCCGAAAGGATCGCGACGGCCAGAACCACCGGCAAGTCCTTGCCAAGTACGGCATCAACCGTGATCTTTCCCAAGCCGGGTCTGCCGAAGACTTGCTCGGTAATCACTGCCCCAGACAATAGATTGCCGATCAGCCAGCCTGTGAGTGTCACTGCAGGTAATGCAGCATGCCGCAGGCCATGCCTCAGTCGTAAAGTCAGTGCGTTGGCGCCCCAACTCCGCACCGTCAGTGCAAAGGGTTCTTCCAGCGCACGCTCCAATCCTTCACGCAGGACCTGGCCGATAACTGCGCCAAGCGATAGCCCTAAAGACAATGCCGGTAGAACCAGCGCGGCAAAATTCCTGTCTCCGGCGACTGGAAACAGCTTGAGTGTAAACGAAAATACAAACAGCAGGACTATGCCAAGCCAGAACGATGGCGTGGAGACCAGAACTAGTTCCATGCCACCAGCGATCCGGCGTGGCCACCGCAGTCCCGCAGTGGCCACTGCGCTCACCACAGCAAAAACGACTGCGACAACCAGAGCTGCTCCGGTCAACTTGAGTGTCGGCCATATCTGCGAGAGGACCAGTGTCGCAACGTCTGTCTGCAATACGTAAGAGCGGCCAAAATCGCCGTGCAGAACCCTCCAGAGATAGGAAAGATATTGCTTTATCAAAGGCTCATCGAGGCCCCACTCGGCCCGAATGGCAGCTTCGATCGCGGGTGTGCGAATTTGTTCACCTATCAACAGGCTGACAATATCACCCGGAGCGACGTGCAGGCTGATGAAGCTCAGCGTGATCGCAGCCCAAAGAACTATGATACCAGAGCCGATACGTCCGAGTATCTGCGAGAGCAGAGTGGTGCGTATCGACGAAAAACGGCCCTGCAAACTGGCAATAGGTGCCTGATGAAGCGCGGTCACATTTTCTACGTCCATATTCTCTCTCCCTATTTCACATCGTGTGAGCGAAAAGCGGTTGGCTTCACTATTCGCTGCGCCAGATGTCGTAGGCGCTTTCCGGCAGTTGCTTGAATTGGCGGAAGCTGATGCCCTTGACGTAGGAAGCCGCGGCAATCTGATCCTCAGGTTCATAGAGCGGCAGCGCATAGGCCTGTTCGATAATGGCAAAGCGCTGTAGTTTTGCGTAAAGCGCAAAGCGCTCTTTGGCATCCAGAGTAGATGCGGCAGCTTTAAGCCAGGTCAGAAGCTCCGGAGCCGAAGCACGACTGTAATTGATGGAGCCGCCCTGATCGATTGGCAGATAGTGGTACTCAATATCAATCGCATCGGTTGGGGTGTTGGAATTGGCGATGGAGCCGAACTGGCCGGTTTTGCGGCGGTCGGTGTAGGTGCCCGCATCCACATAAGACACGCTCAGATCAATGCCTGCGTTTTGCCGTGCTTGCGCTTGGACAGCCTCAAGCAATACGTTGCGCTGATCGCGAACTGTTGCCTGCGCCTGTACAATTTCGATAGAAAGGCGCTTGCCATCCTTGGTGCGGAAGCCCTCACCATCGCGTGCGCTCCAACCGGCTTCATCGAGCAACTGGTTTGCAAGCTTGGGATCGGTGCCATAAGCGCCTTCAATCGTCTTGTCATAGAATTGCGCATCAATCGGTGACGTTATGCCCCAAGCCCGCGTGCGCTCACCACGGTAGACGGATTTGAGCACTGCATCGACATCCACAGCGGCAAGCAAAGCCTTGCGCACTTTGACATCTTGTGTCGGACCATAGGTTACATTCAAGAACAGCGAATAAGGCGTCCCGGTGTTCAGTGCATTTTGATACGTGAAATCAGGATTATCCTTGAAAAGACCGGCGTCATTTCCGGAAATGCCTTCGATCACATCAACCTGACCGGATGACAACGCACCCGTCCTGACGGAAGATTCAGGAAGGAATCTGTATGTAACTTCGTCCAGATAGGCAGGGCCTTGATGAGCTGCGGTCTTCGGCGCCCAGTTATAGGCGGCGTTCTTGACGAAATGGATGTCCTGCCCTTTGACATAGCGCTTCAGAATGAACGGGCCTGTACCGGCAATTTCAGTGCCACCTGACTTGAGCTGTGCGGAATCAAACGCTTTTGGCGAAAGGATCTCGAGGCTAGCCGCAAAATCGAGAAAAGGTGCATATACTTCGCTTAAAGTCAGCTCGACGGTATGCGCATCCAGTGCCTTGGCATCGGCAACCTTTGATACCGGACCGGCGCTCGCGCTGCCGGAATAGGCCGCGTCTTTCAGCCGGGTAAAATTCTTCACAACTGCCGCAGCATCAAGCTTCTCGCCGTCGGTGAAAGTGACGCCGTCCCGCAAGGTGAAGGTATAAGTCTTACCATCATCGGAAATCCGGTACTCATTCGCCAGCCAAGGGACGTAGCCGCCGTCCGCCGTTCGCGAGAGGAGCGATTCAAAGACATTGCGCAACAACAGTTTCGTCTTATCTTGGCCGTTAAGTTGCGGATTGAGTGTTGCCGGGTCGGTTTCCACACCCCAGACGAGAGCGCCCCCTGTGACAGGCGTTGCGTCGGCGGCCTGTGTGACACCGGCAGCAAATGTTGTGCCGGCGGCCGCAATGAGCGGGAGGAAGTACTGGCGGAAAGGTATCTTCATGGACTAACCCCTTGATCTGAAACTGGCGACAAGCCCGGAAAAGCAACAAACGCTTATCGCTCAACCCATATGTCGTATGCGTTTTCCGGAAGATGTTTGAACGGGCGGAATTTTACTCCGCGAACATTGACAGCAGCGGCAATCTGATCTTCCGGCACGTAGAGCGGCAGACCATAAGCCTGTTCGAGAATGGCGAAGCGCTGCAGCCTGTTGTAGATTCTCGAGCGTTGCGCGTGGTCCAACGTGGAGGCTGCCTCTTTCAGCCATGCCAACACCTCCGGCGCTTCTGTCCGGCTGTAATTGATTGAACCGCCAAGGCTTCTTGGTAAATAATGGAAGTAAATGGTTACGGCGTTTTCCTGAGTGGTTGTGGAGTTGGGAACCGCGCCATATTCGCCATTTTTTTGGCGATCCACGTAAGTACCCGCGTCAACATAGTTCAGAGCAAGGTCGATGCCTGCATTCTGTCGCGCCTGCGCCTGCAACGCTTGAAGAAGCACATCACGCTGGTCACGCAATGTTGCTTGGGCCTGCACGATTTCAATGGACAAACGCGCCCCGTCTTTCGTACGGAAACCGTCGGCATCGCGCTTTGTCCAACCCGCATCATCGAGCAGATCATTGGCTAGCTTCGGGTCGTAACCATAGCTACCTTCGATACTCTTGTCATAGAAGTCCGTGTCGGCGGGCGTCAGCACGCCCCAAGCCCGGGTTCGTTCACCGCGATAGACAGAGTCGATTACCTTGGCCACATCTATGGATGCGAGAACCGCCTTGCGTACCTTCACCTCTACAGTCGGACCGCGTGTAACGTTGAGATATAGCGTGTAAGGCGTTCCGGTGTTTATGGCGCTCTGATAGGAAAATTCCGGATCGTCTTTGAAAACAGCTGCATCATTGCCGGAGATACCTTCGATGACGTCTACCTGTCCTGACGCCAAAGCGCCTGTGCGAACTGCGGACTCCGGCAGAAAACGATAGGTAACTTCATCAAGATAGGCCGGGCCTTGGTGTCCGGCATTCTCTGGTGCCCAGTTATAGGCAGGGTTTTTCACGAGATGTATTTCCTGACCTTTGACATAGCGATCAAGAATGAATGGTCCTGTTCCGGCTATCTCCGGGCCTCCGGATTTCAACTGTTTCGAGTCAAAACCTTTTGGTGAAATGATTTCAAGACTTGCTGCGCCATCCAGGAACGGGGAGTAGACGCTATCGAGTTTCAAGATGAGCGTACGTGGATCGGGCGCAAGCGCTTCAACCACATGCGAGACATGTCCTGCACTGATACTGCCCGAATAGGTCGGTTCCTTGAGTTTTGTGAAGTTTAGCGCGACTGCGGCGGCATCAAGCTTTTCACCATCACTGAAGGTGACATCGTCGCGCAATGTGAAGGTATAGGTCGTCCCTTCATCTGAAATCTTGTAATCCGTAGCCAGCCAAGGGACGTAACCGCCATCAGCAGTACGTGCCAGCAGGGATTCATAGACATTGCGGAGAATGAGCTTCGCCTTTGCCTGCCCGTTCAAATGGGGATTGAGCGTGCTTGGTTCTGTCTCGACGCCCCAAACCAGCGAACCGCCTGATACAGGTGTCACCGTTTCCTGCGTGTAAGCGCTTTGCTGTCCGATCATGGTGGACACGACCAACACGCTCACACCGCCGATGAAGGCTCTTCTCGTCACCATTTGCCGAACTCCGAAATCTCGTGAACTCCTTCGTTCGTATTAGGGTGCTGGTGTAAATGGGGTGTTGGTTTCGTCATTGTGCGTGCGCCAATAGAGGTTCAAAGCGTTGATATTCAGCCACTTCCAGTGTTTCGTAGATGTGTTGGTTCAGGATTTTACGCAGAAGAACCATTTCATCGCCGTCCTTGTCGCGCTTGTAAAAGCCTTCATATCCACGCCGTTCGTAGATGCCGACAAGCCACGGGTGCCGTGTTGCAGTGGCGAGATAGACAGCCGGCGCTTTGATCTGATCGCGGAGGAAGTTCAGTTCAACATAGTCAAGTAAAGAGCTGCCAATTGATTGGCGCTTGAGTTCCGGCGCAACAGCA
Source organism: Phyllobacterium sp. YR531 (assembly GCF_000282595.1). Taxonomy (GTDB): domain Bacteria; phylum Pseudomonadota; class Alphaproteobacteria; order Rhizobiales; family Rhizobiaceae; genus Phyllobacterium. The sequence goes on along the minus strand of NZ_AKIZ01000015.1, from coordinate 185,610 downwards.
AACCAGTGAAGAAACGGATAACTTGTCAGGTGATTTTCCCCCATCGGCCAGGGAAACCGGACCGATATTGTCGCTATGATCTGAGCATCGCGCTCGACCACAAAAGTGGTGTGCCGTTCAATTTTCTCACGCACCAGATCAACATCCGCAGTCGTGGCGGTGAACTTGATGTTCATCTCCCGCAATGGCTCGTAAGAGGCCTTTATCAGGCGGTGTAGAGCTGTCGCATCTTGGGCTGTTGCTATCCGAATAGAGTCACTCATGATTAGCGAGCCTTGATTCTGTTATGGGTCATGCTGCAACTGCCAGATGTGATTCAGCCAACAGCCTGAATGAATTAATCCGGCTTGCAGCTTCTGTTACGGGGCAATCGATGATGAATTCCTTCACTCCATAGCGCGCGTGCAGCCGCTCCAGCTCGCCATGAATGCGGCCGGGCGTCCCACGGATGACACCGGGCATTTTTTCTTCGATACGGTAATCGGTTATGCCGGATTGGCGGATATATTCCTGTGCCTGTGCCAGGCTGCCAACGGTGACGCCCTGCCCGTTTGCTACTTCGACCTTAAATCGCCTCAGATCACCTTCAAGACGCTCCGCCAACGCGTCGGACTCGGCGGCAATCACACCAATGGCGAGTATTGGTACCTGTCCGTTTGTCACCTCGCTATAGGTGGTAAACACGTCGTGCAGCAGGGATTCGTCGCCGTTCAGATGGCCTGCATAGACAAATTGCCAATCATGAGCTGCGGCCAGTTTTGCACTTTCAATACTTGCGCCAAGCAGAAAGCGTTCCGCAGGAATAGGAGGCGAAGGAATGGCCCGCAGATTGGTCGCCGGGTCGGCACTTGCCGCCGCATCACGCAGATAGATGTCCAGTTCACCAAGCTGGTCGGCAAATGCCGGTTTCTGCTTTTGGTCAAAGGCTTTTTGCAGCGTCTTTGTGGAAAGAGGTAAGCCTCCCGGCGCTTTTCCTACCCCAATGTCGACCCTTCCGGGTGCTAGCGTGGCCAAAAGATTGAAGTTTTCGGCAACCTTATACGCGCTGTAGTGCTGCAGCATGACGCCGCCTGAGCCTATGCGGATTGCTGAGGTATGAGCCAGCAGATGCGCAATAAGTATTTCAGGTGACGAGTTTGCCAGCCGTGCATTATTGTGGTGCTCAGCAACCCAGAAACGGCGAAAACCCCAGTTTTCGGCCTGCCGTGCCAGAAACAACGTTCTTGCCAAGGCTTGGCCAGGTGCTTCTTCTCCGTCAACCGGGCTCTTGTCGAGCAAACTTAGTGAGTAATTCATTCAGCGTACCATTTGTTTCACTGCTGAAACTATAGTAATCTGGTCGAGTATAAGACGAGGAAGGATGTTCCAATGTTGCAGTGTATTGCAGAAGATATTTCGTAACTTGAGAGCAATCCTGATACCTGCGATGAGATTGCTACTTCTGTTGAAGCAGACATCTTCATTTTGTTACCCGCCAAACCATTGTCCCGATTAAAGCGTGACGCTTATTTCGCAGCACGCAAATGCCGTTCGAGCCAAAGGCTGTAGCGGGATGCAGAATAGCAAAGTGCGAAATAAATCACACCGACAAAGACATAACTCTCGTCGTAAAAGCCGAGCCAAACCGGGTCATTTGCAGCATTCTTTGCAGCGTTCAGCAGATCAAAAATTCCAATCACCGCAATCAATGTAGAATTCAGCAATATGCCGATTGCCAAGTTGACCAGCGCCGGAATCACTGAGCGCAGAGCTTGCGGCAGGATGATCAAGCGCAGCGTGGTCCAATAACCAAAACCAAGGGATGCGGCGGCTTCCGCCTGACCATCCGCCACAGATTGGAGCCCTGCCCTTACAACCTCCGCCAGATAGGCCGAGACGAAAAGTGTCAATCCGATCTGCGCGCGAACAAAGGCATCGGGTGAAAGCCCCGGCAGCATCATGGGTACAAGCAGCATGGCAACGTACAAAATTGCGATCATGGGCACACCGCGCACCACTTCAATGAATATGATCGATACAGTGCGAAGGCCCGCCATCTTAGACCGTCTGGCCAAGGCAAGAAGCACCGCAATCGGGAATGCACAGGCAAAGCCGACGACCGAAATTAGCAGAGTTAGTGCCAATCCACCCCATCGCCCCGTCGGCACTGATGGTCCAATGAGAGTGCCCGCCATAAGAATCCAGACGGTTACAACTGTCCCTATCCACAACAGCACGAGATGCCGTGACCAAAATCTGGGCGTACCCGTGATCACAAGCAAGAGCGCTATCAACCCAATCGTCAGCGCGGGTCGCCAATCCAGTTCGGGCGGATAAAGCGCAAACAATATGAAGCGTATCTTTGCCCCGATAAATGCCCAGCATGCGCCGGTTGACGCCGCGCAATCCTTGGCGCTTCCGGTCCATGTTGCGTCGAGTAAAATCCAGCGAAACAAAGGTGGAATTGTCCAAAGGAGAAAGCCGGCCGTAGCCAGCGTGATAAAAATATTCAACCGTGTTCCGAACAGGCCGTCGCGCCATTTTTGCCAATGGGCTGACGATGCCGGACGAACGCTTCCAGTGTAAAACAATGCAGTCATCGCGGCAGGAATCCACGTTGTTCGATACGTTTGTTGTATTTGTTCATGATCGTTGAGACGGACAAGTTGATCGCCAGATAGGACACGACGATTATCGCCAATGCTTCAAGGGCCTGACCGCTCTGGTTTGCCGTGGTGTTGAGAACGCTGACGAGATCCGGAAAACCGATTGCCACGGCAAGGCTCGAGTTTTTAGTCAGATCAAGGTAGCTTGAGGTCATCAGCGGGACGATAACCCGCAGGGCCTGGGGCAGTATTACCAGCCTCATGATACGCCCGGGTTGGAGCCCCAGAGACCGCGCTGACTCCCATTGGCCGGAGGGTACGGATTGAATGCCGCTTCTGATGATTTCCGCTATGGTGGCGGATGAGTTGACGACGAGACCGATCAGCAATGCTGCAAATTCGGGCGTGAGGTTAAATCCGCCGGCGATATTGAATCCGCGCAGCAATGGCAGTTCAAGCGCGACACTTGCTCCGCTCAGCCGAAAGGCCAGTCCAAACCCTAAAACGGCCAGCAGGCCCATTGCTGAAAACTCAATAATGCCGTGTCGTACACTCCGTTTTGAACGCACCTTATAGAACGCGAACAGTGCGGCAATACACACGACCAAGATGGCTAAAGTGACCAATGACAATTCGTGCAGGCGGAATGCGGGAATCGAAACCCCTCGATTGCTTAGGTAAAGAATTCCCAATGGATTGAAGGCCTGACGCGGTGGCGGAAGTGCGTGTGTAACAGCACTCCAGAAAAAGAGTTGCAGAAGCAAGGGCGTATTACGGATGATTTCGATGTACCAGCGCACAAGGCCTGAAAGCAGCATGTTCCCGGAGAGACGTGCTATCCCCAGCGAGACGCCAAGAAGCGTTGCCAGAATACAGCCGGAGACTGCGATCGCCCCCGTATTGAGCAAACCGACGAATGCTGCCCGCCCAAATGTGTCACTTGGGGAGTAGGCAATCAGACTCTCGCCAATGGCGAAGTTGGCGCTCTGGCTCAGGAATGCAAAGCCTGGCTGAATGCCAAGCCGGTGCATGGTGTGCACCATATTCGATCCCATCAGCCAGAATATGCCGATCAGGCCGATAAGCACTGCCAGTTGCGTAATCGGGTAGCTTCCCCACCACTCACGAATAAAATAACCAATACCGGGCTTGGGAGAGCCCGGTATTGGCAATGGCTTTGATGTTATTCCACTCACGGACATTTCACCGGAAACCATCAGCCTCAGCGGAATGGTGGCGAGTAAAGCAGACCGCCTTGAGTCCACGGTTGGTTGTAACCGCGCTCAAAGCCTACTGGTGATCCCTTGCCGATAGTACGTTCGAATATTTCGCCGTAATTGCCAAGTGTTTTGACGATGTTATAGGCGAACTTGGGATCCAGTCCAATCGCTTCACCAAGCGATGGGTCAGTGCCAAGAAACCTCTTGATTGCCGGATCTTCGCTGGTCAGGAACGTATCGATATTATCCTTGGTGATCCCGAATTCTTCAGCCTGAATAGTGGCATTGACAGTCCAGTTGACGATTTCAAGCCAACGGTCATCACCGGCAGCAATTGCTGGAGCCAACGGCTCTTTTGACAGGCGTTCCGGCAGCAATATGTAGTCATCTGGATTTTTCAAAAGGGTGCGTCTCAAGGCTAGATCAGATGCGTCTTGAGTCAGTGCATCAACGCGGCCGGATTCGAGCGCCTTCAAAAACTCATTGCTGTCTTCAATTGTAACTGGAGTGAACTTATGTCCGGATTTGCGGAAGAAGTCGGCAATATTCAACTCGCCTGTCGTTCCGCTCTGCACGCCGATGGTTGCGCCATCCAGGTCGCTGCCCTTGGTCACCCCAAGCGATTTGTTCACGAGCAAGCCCTGCCCGTCATAAAAAATTGTCGGCCCGAAGTGAAAGCCCAGTTTAAAGGCGCGTGTGATGGTCACGGTCACGCCCGAAAGCAGGATGTCGAATTCGCCAGACTGAAGGGCTGGCAATCGCTGTTGCGGCGAGGAAGAGGTAAACTCGACCTTATCCGGATCATTGAAAACAGTAATTGCGAGTGCTCTACCGAACTCGACAAAGAAGCCTTGCCATTTGCCACTTCCGTCCGGTGCAAAGAAGCCCGGCGAAGTGCCAACTCCGACCTTGATCGTGCCACGCTGCTTGATTTTATCGAGTGTAGGTCCGGCGTGGGCAATACCCGTGAACAATGTCGCGGCGGCCACAAGACCGGCAGCAATCTTAGTTCTCCAGCCATGTGACTGGTTTTGTTCTGCTCGCATAATCCAAATTCTCCTGATGAAGTGCGTTCCACGGGTCAGATAAGTCTGGATCGTGCGATCCCCCTGCTAGCCCCACGAAAAGACTATTGAATTGGTGGGCTGAAAGGAGACATCGTTTTGCGAATGCGAGGGAGAGTTTGTAGTATCTTGCTCAAATAAAGTGCATTGGCGGTTTAATTTCTCAGCAGAAATCCTTCGCTTTTAGTCGTTATAGCGGTGTGTAATCGATGATAATACTGCTTGGGCGGAACACGTTTCTTCTTTTTTCGAAAGCAAGAGCAAAGCTTTCCACATCAACGCCAAAACCATACTTTGGCGTGCGTTGCGCAGGTCCAATTCGTTAGCCAGAATCCAGCGAAGGAATATTGTAATGGGCAATTGAATGACGATGCTTACCAGAACGGAAATAATTGCGCGATTCAGGCACATACTTCAGGGAATCAAGGAGGCCGACAGTGATAATTTTGCTGGTCAACGCGAGCTTGATATTGTGCGAAACACGCTGGAGTTCTCTATCTCGCGGCTGCGTCACACGGATGCGACGCCAACAGCGAATGACAACCCGCCAGCGCTTGATCCGAGATGAGGTCCTTAAGCCGTTTATAGACCAACATCAAAGAGCATGTGGTTCATGGTCTTGGCGGGCTCTTTCTCTTTAACCCCTCCAACAACACGGGCGGGAACGCCGGCAACCGTTTTGCGCGCTTCTACAGCCTTCAAGACGACAGAACCGGCACCGATCCGTGAGTTGATACCGATGTCTATGTTGCCCAAGACGGTGGCTCCCGCCCCAATCAAAACACCGTGCCTTATCTTTGGATGACGATCACCTGTGTCCTTGCCGGTACCGCCAAGTGTTACCCCTTGGAGAATTGACACGTTGTCTTCAATGACTGCCGTTTCACCGATAACAATGCCTGTGGCGTGGTCAAAGAAAACGCCAACGCCCAGTTGCACTGCAGGATGTATATCGACCTGTAAGACCCGGGAAGATCGCGATTGCAGGTACATTGCAAGATCTGCCCGTGCCGTTTTCCAAAGGTGATTTGCGAAACGGTGAATCTGGATCGCGTGAAAACCTTTTAGGTACAAAAGAACATGAAGTGGGCGCGTAGCCGCCGGGTCTCTCTCCAAGACCGCCCGAATATCCCGCGCAAGTCCATGCAGCAGCCGTGGCTCTTCGGACCTTATACTATCAAAAAGCTCTATTAATCGGTTTCCTGATAGCGAACCATTGGCCAATAGCTCTGACAACACGCGGCAAAGTGCATCTTCCAGATTATCGAATTGAAATACGGACTCTCCGAGAAATGATGCCAGCCATGGTTCCGAATTCGCCACTTGTTCGGCATGAGCGACTATCTGTCGCCAAATTACTCCAGTCGTAGCAGGCATGGTGTGACCTTTGGAATTATCGAAGAGATATGTAGCAGATATTCAGCATAATATGGTTCAGGTTCTGCTTATAAACAATCGATATTTTCCATATATTTCATGTAGTTAAAGTAAAAATCATTGAAACAGCTTGAGCCTTGGTGATCCGGTTTCTGCTATTCTGCCGCGCTTGCAACCACCGGGCTTTGCCTTGTCAACAATGGTTGAACTTCACTGACGACCTGATCGATCTGGGCGCTGATGTGCGCAGCAGCAACTTCGTGGTTCTGAAAATCCCGATCCGTCGCATAAATGCCGGTTGGCAGGGTGTGTGCTGCAAAGAATCCGAAAAGTGGCCGCAACTGATGTTCTATGATGAGAGCGTGCCGGTCGCCTGCCCCTGCGGCTGTCAGAACAACCGGCTTTCCCTGTAGGGCGCGAGCATCGATCAAATCGATGAAGTGTTTGAACAGTCCGGTGTAACTACCCTTATATGTCGGAGTTCCAACCACAAGAATTTCGGCGGACAGAACTTTTTCCAGTATATTGCTGGCCGCCGGGCTGAGTTCATTTATATGGCGCGCAGAACCGAGTGAATCGCCGATATCGATAAGATCATAAACTTCCTGCGTCAGACCGTAGCTCTCACTGATGCGACTGACCACGCTTGTGACGAGTGCCCTTGTCTTCGAAGGGCGATGGAAGTTGCCGGAAAGGCCAACAACGGTCGGGTTGGACATGATCTGGATCCTCGGTAATTGCGTTTGCCGTTGGACGGCCATCGGCAAACATTACCAAAGCAGTTCACATAAAAAAGGAAACTGACCCTGAAGTATGCCCCTGTTGTAGTATATTTTTCTCAAGCGCCCGATTGCAGTCACGCCATGGTTGGGAAAGCCTGCTAGCCGTCCATTGTGTGGTGGACGGCTGAGATTGTCCAATCGACTGTGGATTGGTTTATTGCTGCGTGAACAGGTGAACCGGCCATTTCCGTGACAATTCCAGAGGCTGCCCTTCGGCCATCTTCGGCGGATTTCCAGATCAGCATGTCGAGTATGGAGCCATCATCACGTTCGCAGATACGACGAGACACAAATCCCTTCTGGCTCTTGAGCCAAATATTGATGTCCTTATTGGCCTTTATGAAGTCCTTCATCGTCAGGCCGTGTGCCAGTTGAAACGTTGTGATTTCGACGGCCTCGGTCATTGTGAATTCGCCTTCTTGTATGAGTATTGTTCGGGCATGTTGAGATGAACGTGGGTGATTGTTGTATCGGCGATGGTTTCTGCAAAATATTTGCCGAACAGCCCGGCTGGCGTCTGGAATCCCGGGCGTAGCTCTCCTTCCAGCACCCTGCGTCCGGCTTCCGCTGCCGCCAAGGCGGTAAAACTATAGCCATTTACAGTATCCAGAACTGACCGGAAGACCAATCCGTGTGCATCTGTGACCTCCGCTACAGCCTGATACCGGTTAGCCAGCCGTTCCTCATGGCTTGGCCCATCGGGTAGTTTGGAAAGATCACCTTGAGGAAATCCGGCTCCCGTCACATGAACGAACGTTTCGACGTTGGAAATGCCGGTTGCGCGCCAGATGGTTATGAGATCCGGCAAAGTGACAGGGAAACAATCCACGGGACCTCTGCCGAAATCGAACTGTTGAAGGTTGTTGACGGCACGATCAACCAGAGCACCATTCAAGCGTTCCAGACATTGGACAGTCAAATTTTCTGTTGCGCTGATCGCAGATCCTCGTGAAAGGCCTCCGGCAACATGAAGTGCGACCCTGATCCGGCGAGGATCAGTCACCCGATCAAAGGTTCGTTGCGCAAGGCAACCAAGTATTGCCACACTGCCGCCGCTTCCCGGCAGGAGCATGACACCAGCCGAATTTGCCTCCGTGTCCAGCGTCTCCGCAAGACGATAACTGTCGAGTTCTGCTGCAACGTCCAGATAGTGTACGCCATTTCGGATTGCTGCCCTCATCAGAATACCAGCCGTCCGCATGAACGGGCCGGCACAATTCAAAATGGCCGACACTCCCGACATTGAACGATCAATCGCTGCGGTGTCTTCAAGCGTAAAGACACGGTATTCCGCATCGAGTCCAGTGGCCAATCGCGCCAGCATTGCCTCGCTGCGTCCTGCAAGAATGATAGGTGTTCCGGTTGCTTTTGCATGCTCGGCTACCATGCGACCGGTATAGCCAGTCGCCCCATAGATCATCAATTTCTTCATATCAGTGCTGCCATTCCTTGTGGACGAATTCCAGGCTGTAGCCGTCCGGATCAAGGACATTCGCCGCATAGTAACGGGGATCATAATAAAGGCGTGCGCTTGGCACGCCATTGTCGGTGGCTCCCGCATCGATAGCTGCCGCATAGGCCGCGTCGACCTGTTCTGTGCTTTTGGCGACGAAACCGACATGCGCGGCCCGCCCTTCAACCACGCCTTCACGCAGCCAGAAGAACACCCGGCCATTTGCGCCGAATCCTTTGAGATCAGGATGTCCGGCAGGGCCATCTTTTCCGTTGTAATCAAGCACATGGGTAATGCCGAGCGGCGCAAGTGTGCGCTCGTAGAATGCTATAGAACGGGCGATATCACTTACCGATATGAATACGTGATCCAGCATTATCTATCTCCTTGTCAGATTATGTAACCGCCAGCGACTTCGATGTTCTGGGCATTGATCCAGCGGTTTTCATCAGAAAGCAGACTTGCAATGACACCTCCGACCTCTTCGGGTTCACCGACGCGGCCAAGAGCTGTCTGTCCGGCAAGCAGCGCTTCGAATTCGTCGTTCAGTCCGCCGCCAAGCTCTGTCCGTATCGCTCCTGGTGCAATCGAGTTCGCCCTTATCCGGCGCTCGCCAAATTCCTTGGCCATATACCGCGTCAATACTTCAAGCCCGCCTTTGAATGCAGCATATGGCGCGACGCCAGCCGTAGCCACGCGGCTAGTTGCACTTGTCAGGTTGATAACATGCCCCCCATCTTCCATCAGGGGTAGCAGAGTTTGGGTCAGAAAGAATGGCCCTTTGAGGTGAACATTGAAGAGACCGTCAAACTGCTCATGTGTCACCGTAGAGATCGGATTGTAGAGGCCGTATCCGGCATTATTGACGAGATAATCAAAGGTTTGGCGCTCCCAAATGCTTTCAAGCTTGGAGCTGACAGTCTTGCGAAACTCATCGAACGTACTGCTGTCTGCAACATCCAGCTTCAATGCCACCGCTTTTCCGCCTTGCGCGATGATGGTGTCCACCACTTCGCCTGCTCTCTCGGGATTTGCGTTGTAGGTGACAATAACACCCATGCCGCGCTCTGCGCATTTCAGGGCTGTACTTGCACCCAAACCCCGGCTGCTGCCGGTTATGATTACGATCTTCATTCATCTCTCCTGTACGTTGGTGTGAGAAGAACCTACGTCTATCGGTCGGTTTGCACTCACCCGATCCTCGTCAAAACTTGCCTATTTCTGCTTTTACCTTGCGCGAGCCCACAGCCTCTGTCAGGCTAGTTTCATGGAACAGCAATTGCAGGAACTTCGACGGTTAGCTTCAAAGGCAGAGAACCGGCGCACCGAGACGGGCATTCCGCGCATTGCCATGGTTCAGGGAGAAATCCCCGAGCATCAGCTTTCCGCGCTCTATGATCCCATGGTCAATCTGATCCTCACGGGATCCAAAACCATGACGATTGGCGATCGTACGTTGCATTACGATCCTGCCACCTATTTCGTCATGTCTATTGATCTTCCGGCTGCCGGGTCAGTTCATCCTTCGGTCTCGGGCGATCCGTATTTGGCGATCAGCCTGACGCTCGACCCGACGATCTTGGCAAAACTGCTTTCTGATTTACCGAAACCGTCCGGCAGCAGATCGTTCGATACGGGATTTTCGGTAGCGCCGGTGACGCCTCATCTTCTCGACGCCTGGCTCCGGATGATGCAGCTTCTCGAGCGCCCCGATGAGATCGTCGCGCTTGCTCCAGTCTATGAACGGGAAATTCTTTTTCGTGTACTGCAGGGACCGCACGGATGGATGCTGCGGGACATCGCGACGCCTGACACTGCGATTTCGCGTATCAGTATAGCGATTGACTGGATCAGAAGAAATTTTGCCGAGCAAATGCGAGTAGAGTCACTTGCAGATATGACTGCTTTAAGCGTTTCTGCGTTCCATCGCCACTTCAAGACGGTCACTGCACTCAGCCCTCTGCAGTATCAAAAGCGTGTGCGCCTGCTGCACGCTCGCTCGCAACTTATCGCCGGGCAGGAAACCGCCACGTCTGTCGCCTTCAGTGTGGGATATGAAAGTCCCAACCAGTTCAGTCGCGAATATGCCCGCCTCTTCGGGTTGCCGCCGTCACGCGATATTGCAAAGGCGATGCGCGATTTGAGAGCCGCCTAGATCGGAAGGCGATTCCACTTTCGGCAAGCATTGACAAAAGTTTGATACGAAATTCTCTGTCTCACTCTTGAATCATCAATTCGGCCTGCCTAAGTTCTCGGCAACCCGCTGGTCCGGGCCCCTCTGGCAAGTTCCCCGGCTAACTTGCGATGTCGGACCGTTTCCCGACAACGCACGCCGGAGGAGAAATCCGTTTTGGACACCACCTTCTTTTTTGTCGACTGGCTGGGTAAGCCGGTCTGGATGTGGCTGAGCTTTTTTGGCTTGGTTCTTGCCATTCTCTCATTCGACCTTGGAATTTTGCACAAGGAAAACAAAGAGATCAACGTCGTTGACAGCCTGAAGCTGTCCGCGCTTTACATTTCACTGGGTCTCGCTTTCGGCGGCTGGGTCTGGTGGTATATCGGACCCGATGCCGGCATGGCTTACGTAACAGGCTTCGTCGTCGAAAAGACACTCGCGCTAGACAACGTCTTTGTCATAGCCCTGATTTTCTCCTTCTTCGCTGTCCCTCGCCTCTACCAGCACCGTGTCTTGTTCTGGGGTATTCTTGGCGTCATTGTGCTGCGCGCTATAATGATTGGCGTTGGCGCAACCTTGGTCGCTGAGTTCTCGTGGCTACTCTACATCTTCGCTGCATTTTTGATCCTCACCGGCCTCAAGATGTTGTTCATGAAGGAAGCCGAGCCTGATATTGCCAATAATCCGCTCGTCCGCTTCATGCGCCGACGTTTCAATGTCACCGAAAACCATCATGGTGAACATTTCTTTGTAAAGCAGGCTGACCCGAAGACCGGTAAGTTGATCTGGTTCATCACACCGCTCTTCATGGCACTTGTCCTGATTGAAGTCGCCGATGTCATATTTGCAGTAGACTCGGTGCCAGCCATCTTCGCCATCACAACCGACCCGTTCCTGGTCTACACCTCGAATATCTTTGCCATCCTCGGATTGCGCGCTCTGTATTTTGCACTCGCAGCGATGATCCATCGCTTCCGTTATCTGAAGCCAGCGCTGGCGCTCGTTCTGATCTTCATCGGTTCGAAGGTTTTTGCGGCAGATATGTTGGGCCTCGAAAAATTCCCCGCCGCACTGTCGCTCGGCGTTACCTTTGCCATCATCGCCAGTGGCGTGGTCTGGAGCATAATCAAGACCCGCAACGACGAGATGGAAGCGTAACACGGTGCTGCAAAACGTTTTTTAACCGACTGAACAATGAACGAGGCTGCCTATTCGGGCAGCCTCGTTCTGTTGCCTTCGGAAGCACATAATTGCGCAACATTTCTTAACATTACAAAACCCCTGAAAATACGGAAATGGCGATAATCCTGATTGATGAGGGCAGATGGCTGCCAGTTGGACAAGGTCCCTCGGACAATCTCAGGAGCAGTTTTATATGCCAGTCACCAAGCACGTTCGTTTTGAGCTACGATTGCTGCTGCCAATCGTGGCATTCGGTATCATCTGTTTGGTGCCTCAACGGGCGATCGCCCAAAGTTCAGATGAAGCAAGCCCCGAGCGCATCAATCCGAGCCGTTTCGAGAAAATCACTGATCGGCTGAACAAATGGAATGTGGTGATTGGTGCAGGTGGCATCTATGCGCCGAAGTTTGAAGGGTCTGATGAATTTGAAATTCAACCCTTTCCTATGTTTTCCGCAACATTTGGCGAGCATGTAACTGTCGATCCGCGGGGTATTTCCATCAATATCTACCGCAATCAAAGCTTCAGTTTTTCCACCAAGATCGGCTACGATTCAGGCCGCGACGAAGATGACAGTGATCATCTTAAAGGGCTGGGAGACATAGATGCCGGTGCCGTCATTGGTGGCAAGCTGACATATGAGCTCGGGCCCGTGGAATTGTTTACGTCCTTTGACAAGACGATTGGTGGCAGTGATGGCCTGGTCGGTACAATTGGTGCGAGTGTCTCGCATTCCTATAACCAGTTTCTTTTTTCGGCTGGAGCTTCTGCCACATGGGCCGACTCCAATCACATGGATGCATATTTCGGGGTGACGAAAGCTCAGTCTGTGCGATCCGGCCTTGCGTCATATGATGCCGGGGCGGGATTTAAGCGCGTCGATTTCGAAGCTTCTGTGATGTACGTGACGGAGAAGAGTTGGCTCATTCAGGGTCAGGTAGGCATTGGCTATCTTGTCGGTGACGCAGCAGACAGCCCAATCGTCCAGGATGCATTTCAGCCGTCGGCCATGCTTATGATTGGCTACAAATTCTAGCCGCGGATGGGCCACAGAAATGTTGCAATGCTACGGCACCCAAGCTCGCAGATGTCATGTTTGGCTGCCTGATTCACAACGAAATCAAATATGGCCGCGAGTGACAGTATAACGCCATTCATGGGACACGATTTGCCCCCACTAACGGCGATGCTTTTTTGGGGGACTTGGGGATGAATATTCAAATGCGCATTCCAGTCTCAGATTACACTGCCAATATTCTTCTGGTCGAAGATGACAAGGAAATCGCCAAAATGGTGATCGAAACCCTGTCGGACAACGGGTTTTCAGCTGTCTCAACAGGATCGGCTGCCGAAATGGAGGTTCTGCTTCGCGAACAGTCGTTCGATCTGATCATGCTGGATGTCATGCTTCCCGGTGAGGACGGCTTCAGCATCTGCCGCCGGTTGCGTGCACAGGCAACCACGCCGATTATCATGCTCACCGCGTTGGGCGATAATATTGATCGTGTCGTCGGCCTTGAATTGGGCGCGGATGATTATGTCACCAAGCCTTTCAATTCACGCGAGCTGCTGGCAAGGATCAAAAGCCTGCTTCGTCGGTCGTCCTATACGTCTGCCGGTCCGCAGGCACAGGAACCAATGCAGTTTGAAGGATGGCATATCGATCCTGTGCTGCGACGCCTTCGCGATCCCAATGGCGTTCACATTTCCATGACAACCGCCGAATTCGATGTGCTCCTCGCTTTCTGCCGCAATCCCGGCAAAGTGCTCGCCCGCGAACAACTCCTTGGACTAACACATGCAGGTCTTGCGGGACCGGTAGAGCGCAGCATTGATGTTCATGTCAGCAGGGTCAGGCAAAAAATTGAGCCCAATGTCCGCGAACCCACCCTGATTAAAACGGTTCGCCTTGCGGGGTATCTCTTCACACCCAAAGTGGAGCGTGCGTGATGTCGCAATCATCCAATCTTGATACTATCCGGGGACAGATCATAGCACTCGCAATCGTGCCAATTTTGATTGCCTGCGCCATGGATGTGGTCACCGAACCTCTGGTGTCCGACGACACCATCCCGTATCACCGCTCGACAGCAATCAAGATTGATACGGTCGTAAATCAGTTTCTGGCAGCTAAAACTCCAGAAACCAGCAACGCTATTTTGGAAGCAACGGCCAATAGCGATATTCCGGTTGAAAAGATTAGTGCCGCAGAATTCAACAGCGCGGCAAGCGACACCGAGCAGACGAATGATTTGGGAACGCGTGTACGCGATGCTCTTGGAAACAAGTTCACGATGGCACTGGAGTCATCCAATATTTCTGGCGAACTGCGCAATACATTGCTCGTCAAAGTCAATGCTACCGACGCGCTCGCCTTTTCCATACGCCCGGAGCCAAAGGAATTCTGGTTGCCGGAAACGCGTTTCAATTCTGTTCTCAAAGGATTGCTGATTGTCGTTCCGGTTATTCTGCTGGCGTTTTATGCCGGATGCATGATCGTTGCTCCGCTGTCACGTTTTTCGGCTGCGGCTCTTGTATTGGGCGCAGATGAAGGACCGGACAGGCCCTTTGAAGAACGTGGCGCGCAAGAAGTCGTTGCTCTCGCCCGCGCGCTTAACGATATGCGCAGCCGCTTGCGCAGTATGATGAATGATCGAACGCGGATGTTACGGGCCATTGGCCACGATCTAAGGACACCGCTTACGCGTTTGCGACTCCGCGTCGAGCGCTCAAAAGAAGGTGCTTTGCGCGAAGCGATGCTGAATGACATCGCCACTATCAACGGGATGATGGAAGAAACCCTCACCTATCTCGGTAAGGAAGTGGCTTCGGAAGCGGCACTACGTTCGGATTTGCCCAGTCTCTTAGGTACAGTCTGTTCAGACTTCGCAGATGTGGGATTCAATGTGAGCTATTCGGGTCCGGACCGCCTCGCCTATTCCTGCAAGCCTCGCGCACTCAGTCGGGCCATTACCAATCTGGTAGATAATGGTACCAAGTTTGGCACGCAGGTCGTGGTGTCGCTCATACCATCGCCTGACGGCGCTTTGGTAATCGAAGTTTCCGATGATGGCCCGGGACTACCGGTGGAGCTTCAGAACACCGTGTTCGAACCGTTCTTCAAGGCTAGTCCGGCACGCTCCACCAGCGGGTTCGGCTTGGGCCTTTCCATTGTTCAAGACATCATTAGGGGGCATGGCGGCTCAATCTATCTGAGGAACAAGCAAACGTCTGGATTGATCGCTCGTATTAGCCTTCCGTGTGATCCAGCCGTAGCGGACAAGAAGCGAGCCTTGATGACGACAAAGCCCGGGTTACTGGCTATGTACAAGACTGTTTCGGACACAAGTTTTCTTTAGTTGAAATAACCAATTCGAAACCGAAGTATTGACTTTGTAAACTCTGTATCAATTCATCGATATTATCAGTCTGATGATACAAAATCATATAGTCTGAAACATATCTAAACATAGTTTCGCAAAATAAGCCGGTTTTAAGCTGATAATCGCTGGAATACCGCCATTTGAGGTGGGAATATATTTACCAGTGAGTATCAATGATCCACGTTAATCGATCAGTTCGCCGTAAATCACGACGCTTCAGGCTTCTGGCGCGGCGATATTCATTTGCGGAAGAACCTGCGGGATAGCTCCGTTTTAGCAAACGCATAACGTTATCAATCTCCCTTTGCCGGCTATGTATCGCCTCCTTCTGCACAAACAGAAGGTGAGCATTGGGAACCTGTTGTCTCCGCGAGCTCCCGATTACATCATGAAACATATTCATTCAGTCTCAATTGTCGTGCCTACACTCAATGAGGTAGACAATATCGATCTCCTGTTATCATCCATTTTATCCCAGCCAGCCCCAAATATAATGCTCGAAATCCTTGTGGCGGACGGCGGTTCAACGGACGGGACACGGGAACGCGTTCAGGCTTGGGAGGCAAAATCCCCTGTCCGACTCATTCGCGGAGATGGAACACACGGTCTGGCCGGTGACGTTTTAACAGCCACGCGTTGCGCCAATGGCGGTATCGTGGTGGTGATGGATGCGGACCTCAGCCATCCCCCGGATCGCATCCCGGATCTGATAAAGCCGATAATGGATGGCAGCTTCGATATGATGGTCGGAAGCCGTTATGTGCCGGGTGGTGCAACGCCCGACTGGCCTAAATCCCGCCGCCTCCTGTCACGCCTTGGCGGTGCCTTGGCATGGCCGATTACCGAGTTACGCGATCCCATGTCCGGTTTCTTTGCGGTTCGAAAGGAGCATCTTCTGGCTGTAGACTCCGACGCGAGCGGCTTCAAGATCGGTCTTGAGGTGATTGCCACGGGCGGGGAGCATTTTCGCGTCAGCGAGATACCAATCATCTTTCGCGACAGGGTCCTGGGGCAGTCAAAGATCGGCCTTGGGCAAATGATCAGTTACATTCATCGTCTACTGGCTTTGGGTGGCGGTGTTGTGTCGTTTGGCACTGCAGGCCGCTTTGCAGGCGTTGGATTGATCGGTCTGGCTTCGGATATACTCATATTCCAGGTCCTGTTTGCTGCGGGCTTTGGTTTGGGTGTGTCTCACGCCGTGGGTTTCGCCTTTGCCGCAATACTCAACTATATCCTCAATTCCCGGTGGGCATTTGCGCCGAAGATTGCCCATAATCAACGGCGCGACTGGACGCGATTTGCCCGGTTTCTGACGGTCTGTCTTCTGGCCTTCTCATTGCGCGGCGGCATAATCGCCTGCGCCGTCCAGCTCTTCGGCTGGCCTCCACAGGTGTCATTGATTTTAGGCATTGGAGCTGCCGCCGCAGTGAACTATTTCGGCAATGCTTTCTTTGTTTTTCCATCCCCTAAAGAGCGTGCGTCATTTGTCATCCCTTGGCGCGTCGCTGCCATTGGTGTTCTCGGATATGTGCTCTTGCTTCGATTGGCTTTTCTCGGGGTCGTGGATCTCATTCCGGAAGAGGCATATTATTGGAACTACGCACAACATCTTGATATTGGGTATCTTGATCATCCGCCCATGGTTGCGTGGCTCATCTGGTTGGGAACATCACTTTTCGGCAATACCGAGTTTGGTGTGCGTATCGGCGCATATGTCGCGTGGATAGCGACGGCCATCTTTGTGTTTCAGTTCTCCCGCAACCTGTTTGGAAAATCGGCTGCACTTGTCAGTGTTTTACTCGTAGCAACTTTGCCGTTTTTCTTTTCGACCGGGATCATGATGATGCCGGACGCGCCTCTTACTGCGGCATGGGCTGGCACCCTCTATTTTCTGGAAAGAGCACTGCTTGGAGATAAGCGCTGGGCATGGCTCGGCGCAGGTGCCTGGGTCGGTTTCGGTATGCTCTCCAAATATACGATTGTCCTGCTCGGGCCAGCCACGCTGATTTTTCTTCTAATCGACGCCAGGTCGCGACGTTGGTTGTTGCGGCCGGAGCCCTATATTGCGTTCGCAATCGCTGTGGCACTGTTCTCGCCGGTTATCATATGGAATGCGATGAATGAATGGGTATCGTTCGCCTTCCAAAGCACGCGTCGGCTCGACAGCTCAACCAATTTCTCACTTCCGGCGTTGGCGGGCAGCATTGCAGTTCTGTTGACTCCATTCGGATCAATCGCCGCGCTCCTTGCATTCCGCCGGCTGAACTTCAAAGACAAAGCTGCGGAAAACTTCCGCCGCTCGACCTTCGTTGGGGTCTATACAATCGTCCCGCTATCAGTGTTTGTCATGTTCAGCCTCTTTCACAGCGTAAAACTGAATTGGACCGGACCGATCTGGCTTGCGCTTATTCCGGCAATTGCCGCCTCCATTGTGGCGGCAACCGGTAAAGCGTCAAAGTTCGACAATATGGTCCGGCAATTATGGGTTCCCACCATGGCTTCAACGCTCGTTATATATGGACTTGGGCTGCACTATCTGGTTCTGGGGCTGCCTATGACTGGTTATGTCGGCACCATTCGCACCCTGCCCGTTGCTTGGCAGGAATTTGGCCATACGGTCGGGCTCGTCCAAAACGAGATTGAACGAGCGACAGAGAAACCGGTACTGCTCATTGGCATGGACCGGTATTTTCTTGCCAGCCAAACCGCATTTTACAATCGTCTCGATGAAAATGCGGTCAAAAGCTCTGTCGGAAGCGGTGTCGTCGGCAAAAACAGCCTGATGTATAATTACTGGTTTGAGCCGGAAAATCTGATGGGCAGCAATGCAATCCTGTTCAGCCTGAAGCGTCATGAGCTGGAACAGGAATCTTTAACCAAATACTTTCAGAGCCTTACTCAGGTTCATCAGCGTGAAGTCGTCAAGCAGGGCGTTCCGGTCGGCAGGTTTTATTACCGCATCGGCTATCAGCTTCGTAACTGTGCAGTCCCTGAGTGCCGGTGATGCTTATGGAATTGCGGAAAAAAGCATGAAGACCGCGAAAATCACAAGATGGACTGCGCCCTGCAGCACGGTTGTTCTTCCCGTACCAAGCGTAAGCGTGCTGACAAAGAGCGTAAGCAGGAGCAGCGTCATGTTCGCCGGAGATATGCCAAGCACGAGATTCTGATTGAGCATCAGCGACACTATCGCGACTGTCGGAATGGTTAGTCCGATACTCGCGATAGCCGAACCCAAAGCGAGATTTATACTGTTCTGGAGCTGGTTTTTAACGGCGGATTTGGCTGCCGCGATCCCTTCCGGCAAGAGCACGATTGCGGCTATGACGACGCCAACAAAGGCTTGCGGAAGACCCGCAAAGGCAATTGCCTTGTCCAGCGATGGCGACAGCGCTTTTGCCAGAAGAACGACGGCAACAAGCGAAATCAGCAAAAGCACAAGTGAAGCCAGCGCTACACGATCAGTTGGCTTTTCGTATTGCGTGTCGTTCTCATCCACGCCTTGGGTCACGACAGGCGCGTCCACGAAATAGTTCCGGTGTTTCACGGTTTGTACGAATACGAAAACACCCCACAAAACCAGCGCGACTGCACCGACGAATATTACCTGCGTGCTGGAAAAAGATGGTCCCAGCGCTGTCAGCGTATAATTCGGCAGAATAAGTGTGAGTGCAGCCAGGGTGCCAAGAACCGCAAGCGCTGAAGATGCTCCCTGCAGCTGGAATTTCTGCTCGAAATGCCGCGCCCCACCCATGACAAGGCAAAGACCGACAATGCCATTAAGCACAATCATCAGCGCGGCAAATACCGTATCGCGAGCCACAGCGTCGCTACCGGGCGCACCCGATGCCATGATTGATACGATCAGCGCCACTTCAATGACAGTGACTGCAACAGCGAGGAGAATTGACCCGAAAGGTTCGCCGAGCTTGAACGCCAGCACTTCAGCATGATGGACTGCGGCGAAAACGGAGCCTCCAAGAAATATGCCTGCCAATACGAGTAGGATGGCTGCATCGCCCGGGACGAGATCAAGAAATTTGAGTGCCAGCAGCCCGGATGCCAAGGCAGGCATGACCCATGTCCAAGTCGGGATTGTCGCATGGTGGGCACTGGCCATAGCACTAACTCTCAATTCAAAAATCGTAAACTCTCTCTAACATTGGCATAGACTTAAGTTCTATCCCTGATGCCAGAATAAGTTTCAAAAAGTGATTTAAGGTTATTGTCCGAGATCATAACGGATCGTATTGATCCGCTCAGTCAAAGTCAGAGAAAAACGGGCATCTCCGACGCTGGAAGCCGTTCGTGCAATAACGTCAAAGTCGATAATGTCTGAAATGCCATTTGCCGATAAATTCGATAATATTCCGGCAATCAATGTGCGTTCCACTGCATAATCCATACTAAGTCTCTCAATCATGTCTGATTGTTCTTTCAGTATGCCGGGTAGACCATAGGAGTTAGATTTCATCGATTTGCCGTGTCTGGATGCCATGTGAATCAAATATCGAGATTCTGCCTTCGCTGGCATACGTCGTTTTAGCTAATTGAACAGTTGTTAGCTCGACAATTCGGATTACACCCTATTCGGCAAGCGGCGAATAAGAACGCCGCGACCATTTTGACGCCTTGTGGGTCAACTTGCAGCTTTCCAAACGCCCGTAGACAGGGAATTGGGTGACCAGCCATTATCGGCAATCTGCAGGTCCAATGGAAAGCGCTCCAATCTCCGAACGATTTTCCTGGGGGAGAATTTCCAGAACATTTCTGCTCCTTCGAAATCCTGTTTTGGCACGTTGGCCAGGATTTCCACTGTTCCGGTCATTTGCAGCAACTGCCCGTTTTCAATGAACACGATTCCGGCTCGCGGGTTGACCAGAAAGTTTCCAAGCGTGTTGTAGAAACGATTTCCCGTGAACTCCGGAATGATGAGAGAACCGTCCTTTGTTACGCCTGCAAAACCGGCGCGCCCGCCACGATGAGAAACATCAACCTGTCTCAAACCATCCGGCCGATCGATATAGGAAGCCACGAAGAACGTATCCGCTTCCGTAATAAGCCGTGTTGCTTCACTGTCCAGACCTGTAAATGACTCGGCAATACCAGCATATGGCCGCTTCGGATCGTCCAGCAGTTCCATAGTGCGAAGCTGAATATATTTGGGGCAATTGCCAAAACTCTGCTCAACATTAAGCAGAAACGACTCGTCGTTGGCACGGCTGATATTTCCGTTCAGTCTGTTTCTCCGGCGCGTGCGCAAGTCTATTCCAAGCAGGGCCAATGCCGCTCCATCCTGCATGCCCGCATCCGCAGGGTCGGATGGGTCGCGCGGAAGATCAATATGAAGGGCATGTGCATCAGGCGCAGACATGAAACCCGGATGGCCTGCGCGAACGGTTGCCCAGACATCGCCTGCCTCATCGACTGAACCCAGTACCGCCATCGGTAGCAGCGGATAAAAATCCCGGTGCTGCTCGATCAGTTCCGTCCGGATGATTTTCTTTCCAATTTCCGCCATGCGTTCTGCAACACCCACATGGTTTTGCAGTGCCACTTCCCCCGCATGCCAGGGTGGCTGGATTTCATGGTGCAACATGGCAGTATTTCCCATCAATCCCGATCAGGCTGCAGCAACTGCAGGCGTTTCCTGAAAAGGAACAAAGTTTGGCAATTCCTCCATCCGTCGCAGCCAGGCATGTACCGCGGCATAGTCCGAAAGATCAACATTGCCTTCTGGCGCACGAGCGACATAACTATAGAGTGCAATGTCCGCAATTGTCGGTTTGCTGCCAACGATCCACTCATGCGCGGTCAGTTCCGCCTCGATCAGTTTCAGAATGCCGTGAGCCCGGTTTATCACCTCGTCAGGCCGGAATGGCGCATTGAACAGCGTCACAAGACGTGCAGCCGCCGGACCGAATGCTACCTGCCCGGCTGCAACCGAAAGCCAGCGCTGTATTTGGGCTGCACCCAGAGCATCTTCTGGCAACCAGTCTGTACGACCGAACTTCTTGGCCAGATAAACGAGAATTGCATTGGAATCGGCGATGATCGTTGAGCCATCAACGAGAACCGGTATCTGCCCGAAAGAATTGAGTTTCCGGAATGAATCGGACTTGTGCTCCGCAGTCTTGATATCAACAAGGACCAGCTCATACTCCGCGCCAATAAGTGAAAGGAAAAGGTGCGCCCGGTGCGAGTGACCTGAAAGTGGATGGTAGTGGAGTTGCATTGGATTAACCTCGCTGTTCAATCATGTTGACGGAATGTGATTGCTTTTCGTGAGCAACTCAATCCATAAATATTGCACTTAACTATTGCGGAATTTGCAATAATCAGGAGTGCCGATGGATCGCTTGGAATGTATGCGGGTTTTCAGCATGGTGGCCGAACATGGTGGTTTCGCCAGTGCTGCAAAGTCTTCTGGTATGAATCCGGCAACTGTCACGCGGGCCGTGGCCAGTCTTGAGCAGTCTGTCGGTGCAAAACTGCTGGTCAGGACGACGCGTTCCGTCAAATTGACGGAAGCCGGTCTTCGATACCTTCAGGACTGCCGCAGAATTCTTACAGAAATTGCTGAGGCGGACGCACAGGCTGCGGGGAGTTTTTCTGCGCCCGCGGGTACTTTAACCATTACAGCGCCGACACTCTTTGGTCGCCTCTACGTTCTGCCGATCATTCTGGAGTTTCTCGACCTTTATCCGGGAATAAGTATACGCACGGTCTTTGTTGATCGCGTTACCAGCTTGATCGACGAAGGGATTGATGTCGCGGTGCGAATTGCCCATCTGCCGGATTCCGGATTGAACGCAATACGCGTTGGCTACGTACGACGCGTTGTCTGCGGTGCCCCAGCCTACTTCATGAAACATGGAGTTCCCCAAACTCCCGGAGAGCTTCGCCAGCATAGGCTCATTGCCCGCAGCGGAATATTCGGAACGCTCGAGTGGAGCTTCGGAAAGGACTCGCAGATCAGGGTTCCGGTCAGCAGCCGTTTCCTGTGTAATACAAATGAAGCTTCGATTGATGCAGTCGCCGCAGGTTGGGGCATATCCCGGTTCCTGTCATATCAGGTAGCGCATGACATCCAGTCGGGAAAATTGCAGCGTGTTCTCGTCGATTTTGAAGAAGAACCAGTGCCGATCCACATCATTCATGCAGAAGGGCGCACTGCTTCAGCAAGGATGAGAGCGTTTGTTGATTTTGCGGCAAAGCGGCTAAGATCGAACGAACACATCAGAAAATAGAAGGTGTGATAAAGTCCGCAAATTCAGTTTTTGCAACATGTACATTCAAATAAAGTATCAGCGTTGATAATATTCGTGAGATGTACGAAATCAAAAGTGTATCAGTACAATTTATGATGCGTCTTTATGAGAAATACTGCGTTTATTTGCTGCAAACATTATGAAAATTGCCATAGCATTGTTTTTGTCAGTTTATGTCAGCATAGATTACGGCACGCATTTACTCTTCGGATTAGCAACGCAGCGTATACACCGGTTGCCAAAGTAAATCGGCTTACATAAATTCGCTGGCAATTCGATATGACCATTACGCTGAGGTAGTCTGCCATGGGACTTTTCGATCGTAGCCGCCTGTTCTCCCCTCTACTACGCAATCCGGTTTTCAATCCAGCGGCTCCCGCCAATACTGATGTGTTCAGTAAGGCGGTGCAAACGGCGAAAAAGCCGGATGTTCCGCAGGGAAATCCTGAGCAGGAGAAAGACGGGCGTATTGACCACGGCATTCTGAAAGGACAGACGCTGAGCGGTATCGCGCCGCTCTACCAGCAGGAAATTCCCGATATCCTTCTCACCAATCCTGAAATCCGCAATCCTGATTTGATAAATGAAGGCGGTTCTCTGCGTGTATTGAGTGAAGAACGGCGCACCAGCCTGCAAACAATTCAAAATCTGCAGAGCGAAGCGAATGCCGCCACGGACCCGGCAGTTAAAGAAGAAAAGACCAAGGCTTTAAAAGTTGCGGTCAATACGGATTTGCTTTCGGCCGGCGAGAATGGAGCTTACACACCAGAAAACCTCAAGACTTTGCTTGATGATCGCCAGAACGATCTGGTGGCGCTTGGGCCAAAGGATGATTCCTACAAGACATTGGTCGAAGGCGAACGAAAGACTATCGAGACTGATCTCAATGCAATTTTTGCTCCGCTTAGCGACAAAATAATTGTCGCGCAGGATAACCCGGCCAAATGGCCGGAGGTACAGGCGGAAATTACCAATCAGTTCGATCAATTGGCAAAAGGCTCTCCAGACAAGGGCGAGGCAGCGATTAATCGCGCCCGCGAAACCTTGAAGCAATTCGGCCCGGAGGATGCCAACTTTGTTCAGGCACTTGATGCCAGCGGGCATGAAATCCTCGTCGCTCGTCCGGCAAAGGCCGTTCAGGATGCGTACCGCAAAGGCGAATATGTCTTCTTAGGCGGTGATGACGCTTTGAAGAAAGAGGTGCAAAAGGAAGATGGTGCAAGGCTGGCGGCCAAAGCCCTGAATGACGTTACGAAGGGCGTTACTCCGGAAACTGCCATTTTGATCATGCAGGAGGCCAACAAGCCAACGGACGCTTTCGGCGAGAAAGTGCAATTGGTCAGCGAGATCGAAAAGACGATCGGCAAGCGTATTGCAATCGAGTCAGGCGCAATTCCAAACCATCGGCTGGGCGGCAAGAACAGTAATATTTCCGAGGAAATCAAGCTGTCAATCAATATGGGTACGGGTGCCATGGTTGGTGATCTATCGGAATTGATGGATCGCATTTCCACTGCCCCACAAGGTAAAACCGTGATCGAGAACAGCGCCAAGTCCATAGCCAATGCCATGGCTGCGACGGAAGAGCAGACGTTCAAGGATTGGGAAGGTAAACTTCCGGAAAAAGTCAGGGATTTTACGCTTGATGAAAAGAAGATGATCGGCAAGGAGATAGGCATTCCCTATCCTGAGATCAAAGCCGCCGATCCGAGCAAAGTCGGCGATCCTTTCCGTCTGGCAATCGCAGATGGCAAGGGACCGCCACTGACACTTGCTCTCATCACGCAGCTGAAATCGTCTGGAAAAACGTCTCAGGCCAATAATCTGTTGGGTGCCACCATAAAAGGCACAGACGAATTCAAGTCTAACAGCCAGAATGTTGTTGGAGAATTCGCCAAGGATAATCTCGTTGTTGCTTCGGACTGGAAGGACGCCCTTTCGAGCGGACAACTTACCAAAGGCATCAATGACTCGCTGACCAAGCATCCTGACAGCAAGGCAAAGATGGATGATCAGGGAGCAAAAATCGTCCGCACTCTCGATGCGTTGCATGCGGGCGAAGAAGGGCTGAAAGGACTGGATGGCTTCGATAATTACCAGAAAGCAGTCAATGGACTGCAGACGGACGAAAAATCCTCCTTTGCTGTGACCAACAGCGAAAGCGCCTGGACCGAAATGGGAAGGCTCTATGTGACAAGCGTAGAAAAGCCGAAGGGCGAGGAAGTTCCCAGCACGCCGACACTTTACTGGACCGGACGCTCGATCATAGGTTTGAAGCGTACTCTTTCCGCTTATGGTGATCTGGGCGGAACAAAATTGTTTCAGCCCCCCACACAGGGCAGCATTGATACTGCTTCACGCATCAGTCCGCAGCCAACGGACCCACGTCTGGCCCAGCTTGCATCAGGTTATCTTGCAACACCTGAAGCTGCCAAAAACCCGGCCATGCGCCAAAAGGCCATCGAGGATATCAGCAAGGCTTTCGAGGGATCGAAATTCGACCCGCGTATCGGCATCACCACGACATCGCCATTCGGAAAAGGCCTGGCAGGTGTTCAGGGCTCGCTCTATTTCCTGAGCGCTCAGGATACTTTTGCTGCCGATAGCCCTCTCTATAAGGCTTTTGGTGCATTTCTTTATACCGGCGCAGCCTATGAAGTGGCGCAAATGGGTGCCGGCCAATTGCAAAACTTTGTCCAAAGCGGTCGGCTGCCTGCAGGCGGTTTCTGGGACAAGACATCGCAATTTGCCAACGTCAATGGCACGCCGCGCTGGGGCTGGTTCAGCAAGTATTTTGATCGCGTCGGAGGCGCACTGATGGTTGGCTATACGCTTGATTTTGCGGCCAAAGGCCAATGGGCCAATTCCGCCTTTGCGGCAACAACAACGGTTGGCACGTTCCTGTCGATGATGAAATCACCAAAGGCTGGTCTTTGGGGTGCCGGTCTCGCACTTGTCGGGGTTATCGGCGAATTCGCCTATAATTCTTACCGCAAGAGTGAAGCTGCTGCCTATTATGAGGGATCGACCGAGCAGTTTCTTGTTCAGGCTGGTTTCAAGCAGGAATCTGCCAAAATCCTTGCAGATCATGACGGCGACGGCAATAGTGTCGGGCCTGCCCTAACCCCATTGGCCAAGGAACTTGGCATGACGCCGCAGGCTCTGACAGAAGCACTGCGCAAAAATGACGATCTCGCCAAATTGCGCCTGTTTGTAGATCAGGTGCACGGTGTGCAGCCAAACAAAGAGGGTGTTTATCCTTTGACTGCTCCACCCCGTCAGGATCCCATCGAGATGCCTGATGGCGGCGTAGTCTACCCGAGCGGACCTCCCGGCCAATCGCGATCCATACAGGAACTCGCACAATGGGCCAGGGATAATCTGGTTCTGACGAGTTGATGCAAGGTTCAGCTCTGAATCATTGAACAGGCGAGTTTGGAGAGATCGTCGCTAAGCGCCCGGTCTTCGATCAATTGAGCTGAAGAGTTGCGCACGAACTGATGTACCTTCAAGGTACCTGTCCCGCAGCTGTGTCCGGGCTTTAGATCGACTGCCTGTGCCGCAGCCAGCAGTTCGCAAGCCACGATCTGGCGCCACAGGTCGATCGAGTCAGCGCATTTGGCGACTGCCAGAGGCGATTGGGTAGCATGGTCTTCAACGCCTTCCGAAACCGGCAGGAAATCCAGCATGACGGGATTGGCTTTGTGGCGGATGGCTGCAAGCAACGCTACGACTGTCTTTTGCAATGGGATGAAGCCTGCCGATGCACCGCCGACAGGCGTAAGATATTTTGGAAGACCATTGCGTGACGATCCGGTTAGCTGAATGAATCGCGCAGCACTGACCGCTGCGGCTTGCGCTATGGCGAGGCCCAATGTCTCGAACGCCAAAGCCAATGCGGGGGTATGAAAATTGCCGGTTGAAAGCACACGCTCTTCTTCAATAATCACCAAGGGATTGTCAGCCGCGGCGTTAAGTTCGATTTCTATCGCGAGTCTGGCATCCTTCAATGCCGAGGCCAATGCGCCATGGATAGAAGGGATGCAACGCAGGCTTAAGGGATCCTGTATGGCGGATTTTGCCGTAAACAGTGCTGATCCATCCAGTAGCGCCGCAAGCTTTTCGGCTTCTTCTATTTGACCGGCGGCAGGTCGTGCGCGTTGCAGTGCGGGTACAAGAATTAGCGGATTTCCGCTCAAACCTTCAAAACTCAAGGCAGCAGCCTGACGCTGAAAATCAAACAAAGCCAATGCATCAACGACCGCAAGTGCACCTTGCCCAACCGATACGGCAGAAGCATTGAGCAATGAAAGTCCATCCTTTGGACCAAGTTGCGAGGGTGCAAGTCCCGCAAGTTGCAGCGCCTGACCTGCCGGATGAATCACTCCCTGATATTCCGCGCTGCCTTCACCTATCAGGCTTTGGGCAAGCGCCGACAAGAGCACGAGATCCCCTGCTCCAATCGATCCTATCGAAGGCATGACCGGATGAACCTGCCTGTTCAACAGATTGAGCAAATCATTAAATACGTTTGGCGAAATGCCTGAGCCTCCCGCCGTTAGCATTGACAGCCGTGTCGCCATAATCGCACGCGTCAATTCCCGGGACATAGATGGTCCCGTTCCCATACCGCGGCCGCGTATCAACTGCTGCTGAAACCCGGCTATGTCACTGCTGACGGATGTTTTGAGATTGGCACCAAGACCAGTGTTCAGGCCGTAAATCTGCTGGCCTGAAGCGGCAGCGCGATCGAGTATGGTTCGGGCTTTCTCCAACCGCGCATATGCTTCAGTCGCAACGTCAACAACGACGTTCTTGCGCGCAATATCCGCAATATTTGCGATGCTGACAGGTCCATGGCCAAAAGTTACGGTCATGCAAACCGCAATCGCTGGCCGATATTGGCTGCTTTGGCTTTCTCAAGCATGGCATAGCCGAGCGCAATGTCGCTCAATGACAAGCCACGGTGCCAGAAAAGGATGGTTTCGTTATCGCTCTCTCGGCCAGACTTGTGCCCGGCAACGATCTGGCCCAGTTCCGCATGGAGTGTCTGTTCGGAGAGCTTTCCGGCTTCCACGTGCGCGCGGAGCGAACCGAACTTGCCGCCCTTGCATTGCCCCCAATCATCCACGACCAGTTTGTCCATGATGTCAGTCAAAGACAATTCAACGGCACTCATTGTGCCATAAGGCACGACAAAAGCTCCCGGCTTGATCCACGCGGTTTTCAACATCGGCTCAGGTGACGGCAATCGCGATGCTTCAACAACGATGTCGGCACCTTCAATGCAACTGCGCCAATCATCGGTGACGATGATCTTTTTACCCAGATCATTTGACAGTTTTTCGGCAAAAGCTTCGCGGCTTTCGGGGCGGCGGGAATGCACTCTGATCTCGTCGAAATCATAAAGATGATTAAGCAGCCGCACATTCCAGTACGCAGTGCCACGCGCGCCGATATGGCCGAGTATTTTTGAGTTCTTTCGCGCCAGATGCTTTGCGCCCAAGGCTGTGATTGCACCTGTCCGCATATCCGTAATGGCCGTGGCATCAATGATCGCACGCGGAACGCCGGTGCGTGGGTCAAACAGGTTCAGCACGCCGAATTCGGACGGATAGTTCTGTTTGTAGTTGTCGACAAAATCGCCAACAATCTTGACGCCAGCCAAATCCAATGGCGCAACATACCCGCGCAACACATTGAAATGACCATTAAAACTTGCATCGGGTTCAAGATGTACGCGGGGCTCGATTACGGTCTGGTTGTTACCTTGTGCGGCAAGCGACTTCTCGATGGCACTAAGAACTTCCGCATCGGTCAACGCCAGCGCTTCGATATCGAATGCGTTCAAATAGTCAATATAAACGGGTTTCATGTTGTTTTCTTTGCTCATGCGGCGCGCTCCGGAATTCTGATGCCCAGATTTTCACGCAGTGTTTTGCCTTCGTATTCTTCACGGAAGAGACCACGGCGGCGAAGTTCAGGCATAACCAATTCGATAAAATCCTTCAGCGCGCCGGGAAAATATGGGGCCATGATGTTGAATCCATCTGCAGCTTTGGCACGGAAACGCTCTTCCAGCTCATCCGCAATCTGCTTGGGTGTTCCGATCAATTGCCAGTGTCCACGTGCACCGGCAAATTTGCGGGCTGATTGCCTGATATTCAGATTTTCCCGCCGTGCCTGATCGATAATCAATTGCTGGCGGCTTTGAATACCGTCTGTCGGAGGCATGTCAGGTAAAGGGCCATCAAGCGGGTATTGCGAAAGGTCTTTAATGCTCAAATAACTGGCAAGAAGTGCAACACCAACCTCGTCGGGGATCAGGTCCTGCAACGCTTCATACTTGGCCCTCGCCTCGCTTTCGCTATTGGCGACAATCGGCGAGACCCCCGGGAGTATTTTCAGATCATCCGTCTGCCGCCCAAACGCCACCATCCGCGATTTCAGGTCTGAATAATAAGCCTGTGCTTCCTCGATAGTTTGCGCGGCGGTAAAAACCACATCAGCCGTCCGGGCAGCCAAATTTTTGCCCGCGTCAGAAGCCCCGGCCTGCACCATCACTGGACGGCCCTGCGGCGAACGCGGACTGTCGAGTATGCCGCTTACAGTGAAATGTTTGCCGTTATGATCCACCGGATGCAATTTGTCCGGATCAGCATAAACACCATCACTTAGACGATAAGCGCCTTCATCCACGCTATCCCACAAGGCCACCGCTGCACCGGCAAACTCTTCAGCGCGCTCATAGCGTTGAGCGTGCGGCCTCAATCCGCTGGAAACAAAGTTCTCGGCCTCGAGTTCGCTGGCAGATGTCACGAGGTTCCAGCCTGATCGCCCGCCGCTCAATTGATCCAGCGAGGCAAATGCCCGCGCCAGACCATAGGGTTCATTATAGGTGGTCGATGCCGTGGCAACCAGCCCGATATGCGATGTATTCACCGCGAGTGCAGCCAGAAGAGACAGCGGTTCAAACATTGTCGACCGTGCCGCCTGACTGGCAAGGTTGGGGTCGCGCTCGCGAATTGCTGCTGCGTCCTCGACAAACACCATGTCAAACTTTGCTGCTTCAGCCATGCGCGTCAGTTCGATGAAGTGGTCAATATTTACACCGGCATCGGCAATAGCATCAGGATGCCGCCAAGCTGCGATGTGGTGTCCGCCAGCCATAAGGAAGGCACCCAGTTTCATCTGGCCTGAGTTTCTGGGGGTCATAGTGAATGCTCCGGGGCAATGGCAGCCGGATGGGCCGGCCTTGGCAAACCAAGATGATCCCGCAAGGTTTTTCCCGTGTAATCGTCGCGAAACAGACCGCGATTGCGCAATTCCGGAATGACACTTTCAACGAACGTCTCGCGCTCATCGGACACTATTGCAGGCAGTATGGTAAAGCCGTCAACCCGTTCGGCCAACTCTTCCAAATGGTCAGCAATAGTCTGTGCTGTACCGATTAATTCGATGCCCGAGAGACTGACATTGCTTGCCAGACCATCAAGCTCCTGTCGAAGTTTATTAGCGTCGGCTTCAGACGTGCTAACGTAAGGTACGACATTCGCGAGAATCCTTACATTACGTCGATTACGACCATTGCGATCAAAAGCCCGCTGCAAATCTGACAGGTTGGATTTCAGCTCCTCTGACGTGGTCACGTCTATGAAAATAACCTCAGCCTTTTGCGCTGCAATTTCCAGTGTCTGCGACTGCAGCAAAGTGGCAATAACGGGTTTTCCTTGCTCGGATCGATTGACATTGAGCGGCCCGCGAACCGTGAAGTTTTCGCCCGCGTGATCAAGGACGTGCATTTTCTCAGGTAGAAAGAGACGGCCCTTCGCCTTGTCATATATGAAGGCATCATCCTCCCAGCTATCCCACAATCCGCTGACGACATCGATATATTCGGCAGATTTTGGCACAGAGGCGGACGCAATCAGATTCCACCCTGCCCGGCCGTGACTGATCGTATCAAGCGAGGCAAAACGGCGGGCGAGATTATAGGGTTCGTGTTGGTCGATTGCCGCGCTGGCGATCAATCCGATCTCATGTGCCACTGTTGCCAGTGCGGATATCAGAGTCGTTGGCTCGAAAGGCACTTGTGTGGTCAGATTTCCCACAGGGCGGATTCCGGAATTGTCTGCGAAAAGGGCAAAATCAAATTTTGCATCCTGCGCCTGTTTTACCTGCTGGGAAATCCGGTTTAACTGAAGCGAATTTGATGATCCATTTTTTTGCCAAGCACCGGGATGATGCCCGAATGGCGTAATGGATATTCCAAGATGCATCATTGCATTTCCTTGAGAATCAAACCGAAAAAATGGCGTCACGGGTTAGCTTGCCCGTCACCGTGCCATGCTGGTCGACCACCGCAAGAACGTCGCTGTTGGCGGCAACCATCAGCGCCAGCGCATCGCGCAGATTACTCGTTTGCCCGACTGTGCTTGCATTCTTTGCTGGTGCGTCACCATTCATGGCATCACCGACAGTAAACAGGCTAAGACGTTTGATCGCCCTGTCTATACCGACGAAGTTTTCGACAAAAGCGTCTGCCGGATGCGACAGCACTGTGTCTGGCGTATCATATTGAATGATCTTGCCGTCTTTCATAATAGCAATGCGATCGCCAAGCCTGATCGCTTCGTCAAGGTCATGTGTCACCAGTACGACCGTCTTTTTTACTCGTTGCAATATCTGGCGGAACTCGGCCTGCAGCCTTGTGCGCGCGATCGGATCAATCGCTCCGAAGGGCTCGTCCATCAGCAACACGGGTGGGTCAGCTGCCAACGCGCGGGCAACACCAATACGCTGCCGTTGTCCACCCGATAATTGGCGCGGGTATCGCTTGAGCATTTCCTTGGGATCAAGACCAACCAGATGCAGCAGTTCTTCCGTCCGGCTCCTGATCTTCGCATCATCCCAGCCGAGGAGTTTTGGTACCGCCGCAATATTCTGCGCTATGGTCATGTGCGGAAACAGGCCGACCTGCTGGATTACATACCCGATATGACGGCGCAGTTGCACAGGATCGACCTTGGTCACATCTTCGCCATTGACGATGATCTTGCCTTCACTGGGATCAATAAGACGATTGATCATCCTCATTGTCGTGGTCTTGCCGCAACCTGATGGGCCAATGAGCGCTGTCGTGGTTCCTTCGGGTATGACAATGGACAGATCGTCAACCGAAGCAGGCCCGCCGTCAGTATAGCGTTTCGTGACATGTTCCATATTGATCATGCGGCAGATCTTTCTGAAAAGAAGACTTTTTCGGCAAGGCCAAGGATGAATTCAGTCCCCAGCGCCAGAAGTGCGATTGGAATTGCGCCAACAAGCAGGCGTGACATATCCATCATGCTGATGCCAACCGCGATGAAATCGCCAAGCCCGCCGCCGCCAATGAAAGGTGCCAAGGTCGCGCCTGCAAGCACCTGAACGGCAGCTGTGCGTGCTCCGGCAAACATGGCGGGTGCAGCCAGCGGAATGCGGATTTTGCGCAATACCTGCCCGCGGCTCATGCCCATCCCGATTGCCGCTTCAACAGCGTCCGCGTCAACGTCGCGCAGACCGATAAAGGCATTGAGCAGGATTGGCGGGAGAGCCAGAACAGTAAGTGCAACGATGGAAGGCCAGAGGCCGATACCCAGTAAAGGCATCATGATGGCCAGAATGGCGAGGCTCGGAACCGTTCGCAACGCATTGACCGTATTGATAACGGTGAAGGCAAGATTGCTTCGATTGATGATCAGGATCGCCAGCGGCAATCCAATCGCAAGTGCAATTGCAAGGGAAACACCCGACATGACGAGATGCCGACCCAATGCCTGATAGAATTCGGGCTGATGTTCAATAATCCAGGTGAAGGCTGTGCTTAACATGATGTCACCGCCCCCTCGCCATCAGTTTTTCAGCCTGGCTTAGAACGACATCGAAAAATGTCGCCATGAGCGCCGTCAATATGCCGCCAACGAGAATCTTCTCGGTATATTCCTGATCAATCCCGGTCAGGATGATCGTTCCCAGACCGCCGCCATCAATGAAGGCAGCAACCGTTGCAATGCCGATTACTGTGACGAGCGCAATTCGAATGCCGGAAAGAATAAGCGGCATTGCCAGGGGTAATTCAATACGGACCAGCCTTTGCCAGGCGCTGTAGCCCATTCCATCCGCTGCATCCAGCACATCGGCCGGAACGCCACGCAACCCCGTCACGACATTGCGCAACAGGATGAGCAGACAATAAGAAGACAAGCCGACAAGCGCAGGTTTGGTACCAAGCCCGAGCCACGGAATAAGCAAGGCAAATAATGCCAGGCTGGGGATGACAAAGATTATGCCGGTTATTGTCAGCACGAAAGCGTAAAGCTTCTGGCGGCGGGCGCAGATGATGCCGAGCACCAGTGCAATTACCAGCCCTATCAACACCGAAGTGACCGACAGAAACAGGTGCTGCCATGTTGCGGCCAGTATTTCAGGGATATTTTTGGGAGCCCAATTCAAAGGAATGTCCTGTATCGCCGGTTCTGTAATGAAACAGCGGAGATGCAATCATCTCCGCCGGTTCTTATCGAATGGTCAGTGGAACTTTTGGTTCCGCTAGAAACCCTTAGATATTGTTGGCTTTCAGGAATTCTTCAGCGACTTCCTTTGGTTCCTTTTTATCCCGCTCAACGGCAGCGTTCAGATCTCGCATATTTTCATTGTTCAGCAATGGGCTGATCTTGTTGAGCACTTCAGCAATCTTCGGGTTCTTCGCAAGCGTATCCTGACGAACTACAGGCACAAGGTAATAGGGTGGGAAAAGATGCTTGTCGTCATCAAGCACGACGAGTTTACTGTCGGCAATCTGCCAATCCGTGCTAAAACCATAGGACACGTCGATATTACCGCTTGTCAGCGCGCTGTAACGGATGCCAAGCTTGGCGAAAATACGGAAATCCTTGAATTCAATGCCATAAGTCTGCTTCAGGCCGGGCAATCCATCCTTGCGCTCGCCAAAACCACCTTCGGCACCGAAGGACAGTTCTTTGGAAGCAGGTCCAAGATCGGTCAATGTCTTGAGCTTGTATTTCTCGGCTGTTGCCGGAAGCGTAATGATCGCATAGCCATTGTTGATCTTTGTTGGCTCAAGCAAGGTCAGCTGCAGGTTCTTCTCGTAGAAATCCTTGACTTCCTTGTAGATTTTATCGGCAGAACCAGAGAGGTCACCTTTGACCACGGACGCCAGCGCCGTACCGGTATATTCCGGATAAAGATCGATTTCACCGTTTGTCAGAGCCGAGTGCGCAATAAGCGTCGCACCAAGGTTCAAACGGCGTTCAACAGTGACGCCGGCCTTCTCGAGAGCCTGCGCATAGATTTCCGCAACGACAAACTGCTCAGTGAAGTTCTTGCTGCCGATCTTTACCGTTTGGGCAAAACCGGCACTCGCACCAGCGAGTGTTACAAGTGCGCCAAGACCAAGCGCGGCGATACGTTTCAAGATCATGATATTTCCCAAAAGCTGGCGTAAGATCTCGTCGTATCTTACTGGTTTAAATAATCATTTTTCATGTTATCAATCTTGATCGTGCGTTTCGTAGAATGGTTTCCCATTTTCTCCCGTATAAGTAGAAATTATTTACTAGTGGATTGCAACCGCTGTTCGAGCCAATGCTGCCATGCTGCGACAAGAAGTTTTGATCCTTGAAGCGCATTGGCCCTGCA
Organism: Phyllobacterium sp. YR531; assembly: GCF_000282595.1. Taxonomy (GTDB): domain Bacteria; phylum Pseudomonadota; class Alphaproteobacteria; order Rhizobiales; family Rhizobiaceae; genus Phyllobacterium. Next base: position 151,420 of record NZ_AKIZ01000015.1, on the reverse strand, counting down.
TTTTTGGTTGGGCTCGGGAGAGCGTCGCTACTTTGCAGCTGGACCGTAAAGCGCGTCCACGGCTTCCTGTGCCTCGGAGATCAGCGCCATGCAGTCACCCCGGTTGATGGGCGTGGCAAGCCTGACGGTCTTGTTCTTCAAAGCATCGTCCAAGGCGGTGACGGTTTTCTCGCTGAATGAAGTTACGCCTTTCAGCTCCGCAATTGTCTCGATCACCCTGTTCCGCTTTGATCGATACAGAGGATCGTCGCAGAAAAAGGAAAGTTTCAGCAGTTCGATCTGCGCCGCAACGATCGCATCACCTTTTTCGATGCTCCCGACAGATACAAGCGCGCCAAGCAACAATACTGTAATCATCATCATTCCCCGTTGGATATTCGGTCGAATGGTGCTGGTGTTTAATTACAATTCTATTGATACTTTACCGCGCGAACTAATCCCTTCGATGTATATTGCCATCGCCATTTCGACGTAACAATTCCTTGTTGGCAATGGTATCAATGTGCTGCTTTCGAGAAGCCTTTAACCAGGATAGGACCTGTCGGACGACCTGTTGGCGAGCCGCCGCTCTGTTCAACCGTAATTTCGTATAGCTGATCGAGCCGAGGCTTTGGCAGTTCAGGCCCGTCAAGCAATGCGGTGGTTGATGTCGACAGAAGACCCAAAGACACCGGCCCCATTTCCTGAGACGGCAAGGTCCAGACCTGCATCACCTTGTCTTTGGGAACTGTGAAATCGGTCAGAAGGGTAACCTTTGCGCTGCGATCTCCAAAATCTTCCACCAGCGCCTGCGCCTGCCCCTTTTCGTCGAGAAGTACGGCGATAACCAAGGGGTCGGGCCGATTCTGCAAACTCCAGCCAAGCCCGATTGCCAAGAGAATTGAAGCTGCAGAGGCTGCAAGGGCAAGCCTGCGCCAGAACAGCCCGTTGTTGTTTGCTGCAACCGGCGGAGCTTCCTGTCCGCGCACGACCTTATCAAGCCGTGTTGCGATGCCATCCCAAAGAGCTTGTGATGCCGGTACCGGCTTTGCAGTCATATCGAGTTCGAGAAAGCGCTCACGGCTCGCTGACACTGCATTTTGCATCGACACATCCGTAATCAATGCAGTCTCAAACGTTTCCAGCTCACTGCCTTCCAGCAAGCCAAGAACATAGTCATCAGCACGATCATCAATAGAACGGGCTTCGTTGCTCATGCCATGCACTCCCGCAAAGCTGATAGCCCTCTTCGTATCCATGCTTTGGCAGTGCCGAGCGGAATACGCAGTCGCCCGGCAATTTCACCGTGGGTATATCCGCAAATATATGCCATGAGAATCGGCTTCCGCTTGGTTTCCTCTAGCGCTGCAAGACATTGCCTCAGGCGGCTCTGGGCTCCCAGGTCTGCCCAGGCCTGGTCCACTTCGTCATCCGTATTTGCATCTGCCAGCGTTACCAGAATATCAGGCTCTGTAAGGTCTTCATGCCTGCTGGCCCTTATCGTATTAAGCGCCTTGTTGCGGACAATGGCATATATCCAGCCCCGTGCGGAGCCTCGCGAAGTATCGTACTGATGAGATTTGGTCCAGATTTGCACGAAGCTGTCCTGGACCACCTCTTCAGCAAGTTCCCTGCGGCGCACAATCCTTTGGGCAATTGCGATCAGCCTGCCGCCTTCTGCTTCGAAAATGGCACGTAAAGCCTGCTTATCACCGTTCGTGCACCGGATGAGTGCAGCGGCAAGGTCCGGTTGCGCAATGCCAGTCGTTTCATTGTCCCGCATGATTACTCGCAAATTCAAGCCCGATCCGGCCATCGTCTATCCTTGCCATGAATTAAACAGTTCCGTCCAGCGTCGGAACTGTGCCTCTATTCCCGACTACACAGCAGTCGGTGATTTGGATGCAAAGTTTTTTGATTGCCCCTGCATCCAAAAATGCAGTTGGCGTGTCTCCCCTTTGAAGCGGTCAACCTGACCTGCTCAAAAGGGAGACTAGACATGAAAATCATTAGTTTTTTTGCGGTTGCAGCCAGCTTGGGAATTACAGGCTCTGCGGCTCTTGCCGCGCCTGCGGTTGGACTTGTTGGAGACAAGACGCTGATATTCTTTGATACGGACAAGCCGGAAGTCTCGAAGTCCGTTGACGTGGAAGGCGTCGATAAACTTGTGGGCATAGATTTTCGCCCGGGAAACAACACGCTCGTTGGCGTGACGCCAGATAGTGGCATCGTCACGATCGATCCTTCAACCGGAGCAGCTACAAAGCTTTCAGCGATGAACAAGCCGCTTGAAATTGGCTCTGCCCCGGTCATCGTGGACTTCAATCCGATGGCAGACCGGCTGCGCTATATGACCGGCACTACCAATCATCGCGTCAATGCGGATTCCGGTGAAGTCACCGTCGATGGTCCATTGGCATTTGCAGAAGGCGATATGCACAAAGGCGAAAAACCAAACATCGTGGCAGCTGCCTATATCAATTCCTACGGAAAGCCGGAAAAGACGGCGATGTACAATATTGATGCGACAATCGTCGCTCTGATCCAGCAGGCACCGCCGAACGATGGTCAGCTGAAGGCTATCGGCAAGCTTGGTATAGAAAAGCCCGCAGCAAACTATGCATTCGATATCCATACGGACAAGGACGGAAAAAACACCGCCTGGCTCATCAATGGCAGTAACCTCTATACCGTTAATCTCGAATCGGGAGCCGCAACGCTGTCGAATGAGATAAAGGGGGCAAGCGGCGAACCCCGTGCGATTGCGGTCATGCAGGCCAAATAACCGAATGCTACCCGCCGGATGGCTATAGCGCCATCCGGCGATTTTTGATTTTTGGTGGAACTGGCCCTTATCCCGCGAGTTCTATGCTAGCTGTACAAAAGGCAGCATAGCCTTCCTCCGGTCGCGGGTAGATCAGATCATGAATAATTACTGGTTCAATATGTGGCTTCTGGGTGCAGAATCGCAGCGCGTGGTCTGGCTCCGAATGTGGAAAATGTCAGTCGGCGGTCCTGCCGCGATGGCGGAAGCAAATCTGATGCTCCAGGAAAAAATCGATGCTGCCGGTCAGTCGGCCTTTCGTCTTGCCATGGGGTCTTCGCCAGCTTCAATCGTCAGTAATTACCGCCGAAAAGTCAAAGCAAACGAACGGCGTTTATCGCGCTGATAACAGGCTGTCAGGATCGGTTTACATGAAGGGTATTCTCCTTAAAATATTGCGCTGATTCACTTCGTTCTGTTCTGGAGACCATTCATGAAACTGTATCGATACGCTCTCGCCGCTCTTGTGGTTGCGCAAGCTGGAGCTGCTTTTGCTCAATCCTATGATCCGAAAACCGCAACACCCCAGCAAAAGGCAGAGGTCAATGCGTCATTCCTTGTGTCGGTCTCGCAGGAGTGCGGAAAGTTCAAAAATGATCCATCCATTTATGAAAAAGGCGTAGCGGATGCCAAAGCCGGTCTGATCGAAGCTGGTGTGGCTGAAAGCGATGCAGACGCGCAAATAGCCAAGCTCAAGAAAGAAGCTGAGACTGCACTAATCAAACCGGTTCAGGGCGAAACCGCCTGCACCGTTCTGCCTGCAAAGTAGTCACTCGCAAGATTACAAAAACGTAATCTTTTAGGGCACTTAGATAGCGTACTGTTCATCCGGCATTCATATGGCAGAAGCCATTCTGAACTTCTTATTCAGGAGGAATAGTGATGAAAAAAATAGTTTCCGCAATCTTCGCAGGCGCACTGAGCATGGCTATGGGCGTTACATCGATCATTCCTGCGACCGCAGCTCCTTTTGTACCTGCCCCGCTTGAAATCAAGTCCAGTGTCGATCAGGTCCAGTACCGTAGTGACAGACGCTGGCGTGGTGGTCACCATTGGCGCGGGCATCGTGGCTATCGCCATTCCCGCCCGGGCTATCGCCGCCATAATGATGGATGGTGGTATCCTTTGGCAGCCTTTGGGGCGGGTGCGATCATTGGCGGCGCAATTGCCAACCAACCTCGCCGGGTAGCACCAGTACGCGGCAGCGCACACGTTCAGTGGTGCTATAACAAGTATCGTTCGTACCGGTCTTGGGACAATAGCTATCAGCCTTATGGCGGTCCGCGGGCGCAGTGCTATTCGCCCTATAATTGATAGGCGATAAAGAAAGGCGGTTCCTCGGAGCCGCCTTTTTCTTTGGTTTCTACCAGAAGCGCAAACATCAAGCATCGTATTTTGTTGAATACCGGCTCCTGCCGCCACATATGCTGAAAATCGCCGGAAAATGAACTGAATCATACTGGCAATGTGTAAGCAGTGATTTTACCCCCAATCTGGAGATCGGTTTGACAGCGAAGAGAGCTTTGGTTCTGGTGAACCCCTATGCCCGCCGTGGCAAGGCCAGCATTGTTCAGGTTCGGCAACTGCTGGATCAGGCCGATATTGATGTTATCGAAGATGCACCCAGCCGGGGTCAGCCCCTGTCGGATCTCATTCATAAACATGCAGCGAACATTGATCTGGTGATTGTTGGAGGCGGCGACGGCTCGCTGAATGATTGCGCCAAGGCTTTGCTCGACACCGGCCTCCCCCTTGGCGTATTGCCCCTGGGGACAGCCAATGATTTTGCCCGCACCATAGGCATTCCACTGGATATTCCGGCCGCGATCGACAGTATCGTCAAAGGCAAAACCACGCTCGTCGACCTTGGCGATGCCAACGGATTTCCGTTCTTCAACGTTGCCAGCATTGGCTTTAGTGCGGATCTCGCCATGTCGCTCACCGAAAAAGCAAAGAAATATTGGGGTAAGCTAGGCTACGGTCTCGTTGCCGCACGGCTTTTGGCAGACTCCCGTCTTTTCACAGCCACATTGGAACATGATGGCGTCAGCGAAGAGTTGCGCACCCTGCAGATCGCGGTCGGCAACGGCAGGCATTATGGCGGCGGCATGACCGTTCATGAGGATGCAACGGCAACCGATGGTCTGCTCGACTTCTATAGTCTTGAGGTTGACCATTGGTGGCGTTTGCTGACCCTTTTGCCTAGTCTGCGCAAAGGCACCCATGGGCAATGGGATGATGTGCGGGCATTCTCAACCAAAGATTTGACAATCCGCACGCGAAAGCCGCGCCGGGTCAACCTGGATGGCGAATTGAAGACCGAAACGCCTGTTCGTTTTACCATACGGGAAAAGGCAATTGCGGTTTTTGTGCCCTGATTGCAGATATTTGTGGCGGACTTGTAAATCTGTAAATCGCTGATCTATTACTGTCTTCTTTTCTCAAATCCCACGAGCCCATGAATCTCAAGAGTTCACCCCTGCCTTTGATAACGGATCGTCTTGTGTTGCGTGCATTCGTGCCTGCTGATTTCACAGCTTATGCCGCTTATCATACACTTCCAGAACTATACCGGTATCTCTATACCGCACCCTTGTCCGTGCCTGAGATTCAAAAGAAATTTGACAGTATTGTCGGTGCGCCGTTTGAAAATGACGGAGATGCTTTTCGTGTGGCCGTCATCTCCCGCAACGATGATGCACTTGTTGGAGACGTGAGCCTGAAGCTTGCCAGCCGCGATGCGTTGCAAGGTGAAATTGGCTATATATTCAACCCTCAATTTTCCGGCAAAGGCTATGCAACAGAAGCCGTCAAGACCGTGATGAATGTGGGTTTCATTGAATTTGGTTTCCACCGGATTTTTGCCCGGCTGGATGTGGATAATAAGGGCTCGGTCGGAGTTGTCGAGCGACTGGGGCTCCGCCGCGAAGCACATCTTATTCAAAATGATCGATTCAATGATGTGTGGGGTGATGAGTATGTGTATGCCGCCTTGGCGAGTGAATGGCAGGATATGTGCGCAAGGACAGCCCGCTCATAACAAGCGGCATTAAGGCAAAGTAAACACGACAGGCAATCCGCCCGACGCGTGCAAGCTTTCCAAGAACCATGCGAATGGTATGACCGCGAAATAGTGAAGCGAGTCAAGAAGGCCCGCGGCGGCTGTTTCGGCGGAGTAATTGGCCAGACGACCGGTGCGCCAACGGCGTATGCTTGGAACCAGCCGCCTGATGTGACGGCGGTAATATTCATACTCGACACCGTGCAGGTTTGACAGAAAACGTTCTTCTCGTTTTATCGTCGAAGAAAAGACAACCAACGCGGTGATACCTGCTACAAATCCATAAATAAGGCTGCCCAGCTGAAATCCGGCACCAACTGCTCCTAGAACCGAGAACAGATGATAGGGATTACGCACAATGGAATATGGACCGTAGGTAATAAGTGGCCCGGTTCGGGTTTGGGGAATATACAGTCCGCACCAGCAGCGTCCGGCGACACAAATTGCGATGAACACAAGGCCTGTCAAACGGATCGAAGTGGAGGTTGCACTTTCAATAGCCCATTGCGGCTGTGTGGCCAACAACATCACTGCGAGCGTACCCAATGCAAAAATGGTTCGCTTTCGCTTTAGCGCTGGCCGCCCTGCCGTCCCCGAAAGATTTGCCATACTTGACCCCATTCGCTTCGAACAAACATGAGCAATGATGAATCGATGGGATTGCAGCAGCATTGCGAAACGTTCCCATATCGTGAACAAGCACGTAATACTGACGCAACTGTCTGTCCCGATATTGCGGAGAAATTCATAGCGTTGGAAATGAGGAATAATATGCGTTTATTGCTTGTCGAGGACGAGCCGCAAATGGCCGAGGCACTAAGCCAAGCCCTCACGCAGTTCGATATTATTGTCGATCATGCGCCGACGCTTGAAATAGCCAAATATGCAGTGAGCGAACAGGTGCACGATGCCATTGTGCTGGACCGGCAATTGCCTGACGGCGATGGTATATCGCTGCTGACCTATCTGCGATCAACCAATGTGAGCATTCCGGTTATTGTCCTTACAGCTCTCGGCTCCGTACCCGACCGCGTTACTGGACTTGACATGGGAGCAGATGATTATCTGGCAAAACCTTTTGCCGTAGAGGAATTGCTGGCTCGCCTGCGGGCGCTCCTGCGTCGTCCTTCGGCTATAGCGCCTCTCATTGCCACTTTGGGCAAACTTGAGTTCAATCTTGATAATCGCGAAGCACGCGTTGATGGAGTAATCCTCGACTTGCCGCGGCGTGAATTGCTGGTTCTGGAGGCGCTTATTCGCAGGCAAGGCCGTACAGTTCTTAGAGGTGCTCTCGAAGAGGCAGTCTATGGTTTTGATGATGAAATTCAGTCCAATGCATTGGATTCGCACGTGTCCCGCTTGAGGAAAAAACTTTCAGACGCGGGTGCAGATGTCGAAGTACATGGCATACGCGGCGTGGGTTATCTGTTGCGGTGTCTTTCATGACGTCATTTTCCCGCAATTCGCTGAAGCGCAGGCTGATCTGGCAATTGCTGCTGTTTCAGGTTGTGTTGCTCTTCCTGTTTGTTCTGGCGCTTGTGGCGCTGCTGGTGCGAGCCGACTTGGGTGGCGCACTGGTCGATCCTGAAGTCACCGAGATTGCTGCGCGAGCGATGGTCAGGGATGAAAACGGGCACCTGCGGTTGGATGAAACGGAGGAACTGAAGGCATTGCGTAATGCTGTGCCGGACTTCTGGTTTGTCGCTCGCAGCGATCGAGGCGAAGTCATTACGGTTGGAGACGTTCCGCCGGTTTATCAGAGTATGGCAAAACATCTTGATCGGGTGAGCTTTGCCGATATCCGCGATATGGTCCAACCCTATACCTATTCTGCCGTAATCAGAAAAACGTCCGGCCCGGCAGGTGGATTTACCGTTCTGGGTGAAGGACGCCTTTTCAGTCTGACCTTTGTTGTGCTGTTTCTCTCCAATCTCCTGATGATCCCGATCCTGCTCATCCTGACGCTCATTACGATCATAGCTATCCCATGGATCGTTACGCGTGCTTTTTCCGGGTTGGCTGTGGTTGCGGGTCAGGCAGAAGAAATTGATATTGACCGGCGGGGTGACCGGCTCCCGGAAAACAATGTTCCTGCTGAAGTGCGGCCTCTTGTCCATGCCGTTAATGGTGCATTGCAACGTCTTGATGCGGGTTACGAGCGGCATCAACGATTTATCCTTGATGCGGCACACGAGTTGCGTACGCCAATTGCCATTCTGCAAACGAGAGTGGAAACCATGCCCGCCAATCCGCTTCGTACACGGCTTTTGGCTGATACAGGCCGGATCGCGGCTCTTGCTGAGCAACTTCTGGACTTGCAGCGTCTGGATCGCGATAAGGCCAGCTTCAAGCGTGTCGATCTTGCGGTCATTTGCAAAAGAGTTGCCGCCGATCTTGCCCCGCTCGCCATTGCGTCAGGCTACGAACTGTCCGTGGAGGCAGGAGTAAGCGGCGTATTCGTTATGGGCGATACAGGGGCACTTGAGCGTGCTGTCATCAATCTCGTCCAGAACGCTATCGAATATGGCGGGCAGCAGGGTGATATAACGATACGCGTTGAACGGGATGGCGTCATCGAGGTGTCCGATGAGGGTAGCGGGATACCTGTCAGCGAACGAGAGCAGGTGTTCGAGCCATTCTACCGCTTGCACCCGCGCGACCATGGCGCGGGATTGGGGCTCAATCTGGTGAAAGAGATCGTCAGCCGGCATAACGGGCATGTGACCATAGTAGATGGAATCTCAAGCGGTGCTTGTTTCCGGATCACAATACCCCTCGCCGGCTAACTCATTCGCATTCAAGCTTTGGTTTACGGAAGTCGATGACGTACCAGCGACCATTGATGTAATCCGCATAGAATGTGTAGAAACATTCGGTTTCCTGCACATAACCCGGCGTCTCGATGGTCTGATAAGTTCTGCCATGTCTGGTTTTGCGAACTTCCTCGGTAGATGTGCCGGGAACCACGTTGGTATTGATCTTGCGCCATTGATAGGCTTTGCGGCCCGGACCCATTTCGATAACATTTGTTGGTGGACCATAATCGAGCACAACGGATTCCAGCGGCTTTCCGATATAGCCTTTCATGATGTCCGATGCACATCCAGCAAGAAATGCGGTGCTTAAAAGAACGGTCGCCACGATGCGCGGCCAGCGTTTGATGTTGGAAACTGACATATATCCCCCTGACTGAGTTGATGCTCAGCTGATAGGATTGTCAGATTACGCTGGCATTACGCTTGAGGGCGCGCTGATTGCATCCGGCAAAAAGCAATGTTATCTATGCGCCGAACACTATCAAGAAAGGAGGGCTGCACATGACCGGACCATTTCATCAGCATCGTCAGCGCGGCCCTGTCTATGCCCTGCAATCGCGTTTGCAGGGCTGACCGGAACTCTCTTTCAAGTTCATATCCTGGTCTGCCCTTCGTGGAGTGCAGCGTTCGACCTGAAATCAGGCGCGCTGCCAATCGATAATTCACCGAGTATTGGCGATCTCCGCCTTCGATTCGCATCCGGAATGCAGAATCTGCTCGGCAGTCCAGAGAACGAACATGACTTTGATCAACGTTAGAAACCTTGGCATTACCCTCGGTGCACCGCTGTTCACCAATCTTAATCTAGCAATCGCAGCCGGTGACCGGCTCGGGATTATCGCAGCCAATGGGCGCGGTAAATCCACCCTTTTGCGCAGTCTTGCCGGTGATCTTGAACCAACAACGGGCGACATAACCCGCACGCGAGGTCTGCGAGTGGGCCATGTCGAACAGATCGTGCCCGAAAGATTTATGAACACGCCTTTCTATGAAGCAGTGCTAATGGCCCTACCCGCCGATCAGATCGATAGCGAAAGCTGGCGTGTGGATATCGTGCTCGATTCGCTCAATGTGCCGGATGAGTTGCGCCAGCGTGTCCTTTCAAAACTTAGCGGCGGCTGGCAGCGGCTTGCATTGCTTGCACGCATTTGGGTGACGGATCCGGATGTCCTGCTGCTTGATGAGCCGACGAACCACCTCGATTTGTCAAAGATTACCCAGCTGGAGCGCTGGATTAATAATCTGCCGCGTGACGTGCCGATCATCATTTGTAGCCACGACCGTGCATTTCTTGACGCGACCACAAATCGCACGCTGTTTCTGCGGCCGGAGAATTCGCAAGTCTTCTCACTGCCCTACAGCCGTGCCAGACAGGCTCTGGATGAGATTGACGCATCCGAAGCCCGGCGTTTTCAACGGGATATGAAGGTCGCGCAACAGCTTCGTCAGCAGGCAGCGAAACTGAACAATATCGCCATCAATTCGGGCAGCGATCTGCTGACTGTGAAGACCAAGCAGTTGAAGCAACGTGCTGAACGGCTGGAAGACTCTGCCAGACCGGCGCATCAGGAGCGCTCTGCCGGCGCAATCAGGCTCAGCAATAGCGGTACTCATGCAAAGGTTCTCGTGACGCTGAACGATGCGCCGGTTACCACGCCAGATGGTACAGTTCTGTTCAACACCGGCAAGCGCTGGATTTGTCAGGGTGACCGCATTGTCCTTCTGGGACTGAATGGTGCAGGCAAGACGCGCCTTGTCGACATGATCCGAAAATCAATCACCAATCCAGCCGCATCGTCTGATTCACTCAAGGCAACGCCTTCGCTTGTGCTCGGCTATGGCGATCAGGCCTTGTCAGACCTTTCGGACAATTCAACGCCGTTCGATACGATCAGCAGGCGCTTCGATGTTGGTGATCAGCGTGTTCGCACTTTGCTGGCGGGCGCGGGGCTTGGCATTGATATCCAAAACAAGTCAAACAGCGTTCTTTCCGGTGGGCAAAAGGCGCGGTTGGGAATGCTGGTTTTAAGATTGTCCAATCCTAACTTTTATCTTCTGGATGAGCCGACAAACCATCTGGACATTGAAGGTCAGGAGGCGTTGGAAAACGAGCTTATGGCGCATGAGGCCAGTTGTCTGGTGGTCTCCCATGATCGCAGTTTTGTGCGGGCTATCGCAAACCGTTTCTGGCTGATCGAGAAGCGCCGCCTGATTGAAGTTGAAGGGCCGGAAGAATTTTTCGCATCCTTCTCTGCAACTGCCTGATCAAGCAAAAGTGTTTCGGTGAAACAGCATTTCGCCGGAACACTTTGACGGGCGATCATGCTAGCTTCCCACGACTCGTAAACGCCAGAACGGAATATCAAATGACTGATTTGTCCTCTTTTCCCATCGACACCAAATGGCCCGCACAACATCCTGACCGTCTGCAGCTTTACTCGTTGGCTACGCCCAATGGTGTGAAGGTTTCCATAGCACTGGAAGAACTTGGCATCCCTTATGAGCCTCACTTCGTCGATATCACGAAGAACGAGACATGGACGCCGGAGTTTCTGTCGCTAAATCCAAACGGCAAAATCCCCGCAATTATCGATCCGGACGGTCCGGGCGGCAAGCCGCTTGCCCTGTTTGAGTCGGGCGCGATCCTGCTTTATCTGGCGGAAAAGACCGGCGAGCTTCTCCCTGCCGATCCGGCGAAACGCTATGAAACCATCCAATGGGTATTCTTCCAGATGGCGGCTATCGGGCCGATGTTCGGTCAACTCGGGTTCTTCCATAAGTTTGCAGGCCGCGAATATGAAGACAAGCGTCCGCACGAGCGCTACCGCGCTGAATCACAGCGTTTGCTCGGCGTTCTTGAAACCCGTCTTGAAGGCCGTGATTGGATCATGGGCGATGAATACACCATTGCTGATATCTCCATGCTTGGCTGGGTCCGTAACCTGATCGGTTTCTATGGCGCTCGCGAGATTGTCGAGTTTGATGCTCTCAAGAATGTTCCAGCTTGGCTGGAACGTGGCTTGGCACGCCCAGCCGTACAACGTGGACTGGAAATTCCCGCCCGCCTCGAATAAGGGCGGCCTAAAATTCAGGCAGTGTTGAAACTGTTTGCATTTTGATGCGTTATCTTACTACCATAAGTAATCTGAGGGTTGGAGCCAGTGGCAAGCGCCCTCAGAACATCCACCGGAAGGATCGGATTATTGGTAGTAGATGATTTCGACGAAGACGATGAAGATGCATGGGCAGTGCATAATTCCCAAGGCTGGTATCTTGCGATATTTGGTATTGGTGTCGCTGTCGCAGCCTTGATCGTCTATATTTGCTGAATCGTCTGACCCAATTCAGCAACACTACTCCACAGCGGAACGCGCATTCTCCAATGCACGCATTGCGGCAAATAGAACTTCCCTATCCCGCTGATGTGCCTCAAATAATTCGACAAATGCCGGATTGCTAATTTCATGCGGTCTCGGTGCGGATTTTGCCCGTAACAGACTTTGGTCTGCCGCAGCTCTGGCCAAGGCAACCTGCTGTTTAGCAGCATCGATATGTGAAATTGCCTGACGCAATTTATTGCTTGTCTTTGCATGAATGGCCGTTCCTGCCAGCATGGATGCCAGAAGTTTTTCGCCGGCCACCTCCGGATTCTCAGTTGGAACGACTCGCCCGTTCATTTCACGTATGCTTTCCGTCTACGATTCAATTGTCCCTATTATAGGCATTGGTTTATGACAGCAGAACGATGTGGCGATTAAATTGCGCGATGATCGGGGTAGGCAATTCCTGATTTCGGCCAAGTTGTGGAATTCAGTTGCGATTGGTGCCCGGGCACTCATTAGCGGGGCAAACTGATTTGACTGTGTGGACTTATTCAGTTGTAATCGCAGGCAATGATTGTATGTGGACTGCAGGAGTAAAGTATGGACCGCTATGAAACCTTCGCAACGTGGATATTCATTGTCTTCGGAGCGCTTATCATTGGCGGGCTGATGGCGTTTGCCATTTCTACCGGCGACAAACCGGCATTTATTTTTGCGCTGGCATCTGCTTGCAGTGCGTTCTTCTTGGGTTTTGCTGTCATTTTTGACCGCCCGCGTCTGTACGGGCTGATCCTTTTTGTTTCATTTGCATTAATCGCAGGTTCTGTAACCACGATCGTTACCTGAAAGACGTTCAGGCGCTGACGATCGGTGCGGTAATGTGCCGATAGGCGCCATGCCAGTATAGCAGAGGCTCCGCTTCTGTACGCAGCGTAACTGCCCTCACCCGTCCGATCAGTATGCCGTGGGAATGCCGCTCGACGGCTTCGTCAAGCTCGCAATCGAGCACGGTCAGAGCGTTTTTCAGCGCTGATGTTCCCGTCACGAGTTCCTGCCATTCCGCATCGCGATAGCGCTCAAGACCCTTTATACCGCCTCGCCCTGCAAAATTATCTGCAATGTGCTTCTGGTCATGGGCAAGCACGTTCACGCAAAAGCTGCGATGGCGCTGCAGCACAGCCCAAGAAGATGATTCACGATTGAGGCTGACAATCACCGAAGGCGGGTCGATAGCCAAAGAAGAAACTGAGGTCGCTGTAAAGCCGCTGCGATCATCGCCTCGTCCAACTGTAATGACACTCACTGCGCCCGCAAGATGGCGCATCGAATCCTTGAACGAAGCGGATTCCACAGTCAGATCATTATGAACCGGCAAGTTTTGATGAACTTGCGCGGCTCCTGCTTGAAGTAAAGCCATTGGATTGTCATTCCTCGATTGCTGCCGACATGTACGTGGAGAACGAGACTCTCCGCATTTCCTATTGCAGCACATCCCCTATACCGTCAGCCAGATTACGATTTGCTCAGCAGCCGCCTATTTCGCGATATTGTTTTTGCGTATCGCCTGATTTCGAGAAATCGAATTCCCAAAAGACAAAACGCCAAGGATAGCACGAGCCCAACGCAGCAGGGTTATTCAGATAGCGCCGAATTGCGAGGATAAAAATATTCTGTTGCAGGCGCATTATGCGCAAACTTCATCCGCAAAGCCGCCAGTTTAAATAATCTCTATCGTTTTAATCGTGTATCAATTCACGCATTATCTTCCCTGAAAATGAGGGATATCTGCATGAGCCTGATTGAAGCCAATAGCTGCGAAACCATGCCTGTTAAACAGGAGAAGTTTATTCGTTCTGATCGTCTGACAGGTTTGCTGATATTCGCCGGTGCTGTTGTTTTCCATCTGGCCGTAATCTTCAATCTCCTGCCGTCGGCATAATAATCACCTTACCTCAAATATTTTTTCAAACAGTTGGAACCAAATATTGGGGAATTGCATTTCGTGTGTACTGGTTCCCCCAAACCAGTCTTGGCTAAACCCCACAAGCCAACAGCCCAGTCCTCACGCCCCTGAGGATTGGGCTTTTCTTTTACATCAAGTTGGAGCACCTTTTCGGGCAGGCAAAATTGTACGGTGAAAGCCGACTTTTGTATCGCTCAAGGTGGTTGTGGGAGGAGAACGATGTCGCTCGAAAACGCGAGGCAAGCAATTGAAGCTGCTATTCATAGCGGAGATTTCAAAAGTATGGGCGTAGCAGTTTTTAAAGCCATCAATGCTTTGGAAGAAAGAATTAAAGTATTGGAAGAGGAAAATGAACGCCTGAAAGCCCGATTGAAATAATACGTGCTCGGGTCGGTCGTTGAATCTGACGACAGTTGTGTTAAAATGGCAGTAAGTTGAGTGTAGCGGTGCCTTGAGCCTGAGCCGCACTGAAACGATGCGCGATATATTTATCCAGAGTCCAGTTTGTTAGAGCCGAATCAAGCCTCAACTTGCAAAACCCTTGACCGCATGGCCAAGGGTTTTGTTTGAAATAACCCGGCTAAGCAGCGAGAATTGACTGAATGTCACTGATCGGGTGATTGGTGAGTGTCTTCGGTATTTCGCTCACGACCTTGTCTGAAACTTCCTTGTGGAATTCCTGACGCATTTCACCCAGCACAACCGGCGGAGCGATGATCACAAGCCGTTCGAAATCGCCCTTATGTGCAAAGCTGTAAAGCTCATCGGCAACCTCTTTTGCAAAGCGTTTTTTTGCAATCTCATGCCAGTCGGTTTCTTCGGCGGCACTGCGGTGCGCTGTCGGTCCGTCTGAAAAACGCCCGGGCTTATCTGTGCCCTGCTCACGTGTTGCGGGATTGCTCTGTGTCATTTCATGGATAGTGCGCAGCTCAACATTGTTCACTTCACGCTGGTTTTGAAGAAACAGGGCTTTTTCACCATCTGCAACAACGATCCAGGTTTTCCGGTTCAACATTACATCCACCATTTTAAACTCCACTATTCGAGTTTTGGTACTGGACAAGTTTCATTGGGAGTTTCCTTCCGTTTGAGACTAGGGTGGTCTTTACCCTTGGCTGCAGGTGCAACCGTGCTTATCGCACTCGATCGGCATTGTGGTATGCCTGCATGCGATGGCGGACTAAAAACTAACGCCCGGATTCTCGAGATGTTCCGGATTTTTTGTTTGAATTTTCATTGGCGAAAAATGGGATGTGGAGGACAGATGAAAGTTATTTTGAGGATCATTGCGGCACTGCTGATCATAGCTGGCTGCATATGGACGCTTCAGGGGTTGAGCCTGATTGGTGGCAGTTTCATGGTGGGGCAGACCCGTTGGCTAGTGATAGGCCTTTGCACCATGATCATGGGTGCGCTTTTATTGGTTTTCCTGCGACGGCAGTGAACGGCTGTCTGGATTTAACCTGTTGGCCCTGTTAGACCTTTTTTATCCAGATGGGAGACAGGATTCATGACCGCATTGACTATTATCGTTGAGTTCGAAACGAATGAAGGCAAGGAAGAGGAGTTCCTGACCCGCATTCGCGAACACGCCAGAAAGACTCTTGAAGAAGAGCCCGGCTGCCTGCGCTTCGAAGTTATAAAGCCGATCAAGCGGGACGGAACACCTATTCCAAACAAGGTAATGGTAAACGAGCTTTATGCCAACGAAGCGGCGGTGACTGCTCATGAATCCAATCCGCGTCTTGCAAGGGTGCGTGAAGCAAATGGTCCCCTATTGAAATCCAGCAGACTTATTCTTGCGCAAGCCGTGGATGGTAAAACGCCGGCTGAAGGACTAACGCCGCAGGAACTCAACGCCAGCAATGATGATTGATTTGATCCTCTGCAACGAAAGTATCATGGTGCAACCTGTGCGTTATATGGCATGCTTGCTGAAGCCCGTGATGTTTGCGAATGGCCCTATTTGAAAGTCTGAAATGATGAGAATATTAGCGACGGTTGTTATTCTGCCCTGCATGCTGGCGCTGACGGGATGTGGCGCAATGCGATGGGCTGATAAGAATCCGCCGAGAAACTCGAATTGCGCCGGCTGGAACAAGATCAGGATCAAACCTGAGACGGCGGTATTTCTTGCAAAGAACGATTTTTCTGCAGGCATCGATATCGATTCGCATAATCTGAATGGCCAGAATAACGGCTGCTGGAAATAGCTTTTCGGTTCTATACGGAACCAAACATTCCCTTTGACGTTTTGCAAACGATAGAAATGACAAAGGAATGTTTGGAATGGCAACGAATACATCGAAAGTTCGCGACACAATTGAAGACGATCTGGAAACACAGATCGCTTCTTTGCGCAAAGAGCTTTCCTCGATCAGCAAATCACTCTCCGACCAAGGATATGATCTGTACGATCAGGCCAGTTCCACCTACGACAGCGTAAAGCAAAGCGGTCGCAGAGCAGCGAGATTCGTTGGTGATGAGGCGCAATATGTTGCCGATAAAGCCAAAGAAAATCCGTTGACCGCTGTCGCAATCGTTTCAGCGGTTGCTGCGGTAGGCCTGCTCATTGGATTAAGTGCTTATCGCCGCTGATATATGCATCATGGATAAACAGGCCGGGTTTTCCCGGCCTTTTTTGTGCCTACCATCCTTCTTGGGCACTTATTTGCCGGGATTGAAGGAAATATTGCTTTCGCACGGTTGAACGGTCTATGTAATGGCCAATATGTCGGTCTTGGCCGCAATTTATGACTGGAAGGCGTGGCCTTTCACAATATGAAGTTCTGAGAGTGAGTTACCTGAGATGGACAAGTTCGAGAATTACGCCCTGGCTTTGATGGTCGTATTCGGCGCTCTGATCATTGGTGGCCTGATGGCTGTCCATATAGCCTGGCTGCACAAGGCGGGTTTTCTGCTGGCGCTTGGCGCTGCTATTATTGTGTGGGCCGCAGGCTTCGCCGTGCTTTTCGACAAGCCACGTCTTTACGGGCTTTCGCTGCTCATCGCTATTGGCCTGATCGCTTCCTCAATTGCTGTTCTGATCGTCTGATTCATCTCACCATCGTGATGCTTGCAATCAATAATATGAATTTTAACATCATATTTATTATTTACTTTATCCAGAATAATTCTAAAGTAGGATGCCTAGTGAGTGAACATGCCTGACATTTCGGGTTGAGAAAGACATTCCAATGCGACTTACACGACAGACAAATTACGCCATTCGTATTCTGATGTACTGCGCTGCAAATGACGGCAAACTGAGCCGAATTGGTGAGATCGCGCAAGCCTATACGGTATCCGAATTATTTCTTTTCAAGATCCTTCAGCCTCTCGTTGAAAACGGTTTTATCGAAACTGTACGTGGCCGTAATGGTGGCGTGAAGCTTGGCAAGCCTGCAGCGGACATCACATTGTTTGATGTTGTCCGTGTTACCGAAGAAAACTTTGCAATGGCCGAGTGCTTTGAAGCAGACGGTGCTGATTGCCCGCTCATCGACAGCTGCGGTCTTAACTCCGCACTTCGCAAGGCACTGAACGCATTCTTTGAAGTGCTGGCCCAATATTCCATCGACGATATTGTCGACAAGCGCGATGTGCGTGCTTTGCTCGGAATAGATGCACTGGCACCGCGCCTCGCCACTGCCAGCTGAATTCGTTTCAACATTGATTATGACTGGGGTTTTTTGCCCCGGTTAACGCTGTAATGCGGTTCTGATGAAGCTTCACCGCAAACGGATTCGGTTTGCGAGAGAATTGAGCGAATCTGGGAGCAAAAAGCTCTGATTTGCGACTGAAATTGTGCCCCTTGGTTGAAATTTGATTGTGTCCGGTTGTAATCGCTCCTGCCTGAGAGGTCTATTGCTGGCGCATTCCGGCAAATGAGACGTTATGACACACGTCCTTTCAGGGTAAAAAATAGCACGCTTCCAACCCGTATTTACTGAAACATGATTGAAATGGTTATGTTATTTTTCTAGTTTAGAACTATTCTAAGCTATTGAAATCATGACGCAATCTGGCCTGCCCGTTTGACAGAAGCCGCAAAAATACGTTTTATGTGCTCAGCGTTGCATAGACGCATGACCTTTAATGTTTGGGCCTTGAACCCTTGCGATTGGAGGAACCATTGTCTGGTTCGGAAGTATTACCCGCTTGCGGGAGCGTGTTCTCAGCTACAAAATCCCGGCTTGAGGTCCGCCTTCGACGTTTTCTTGGTATTTCCAAGAAAACACACAGCATTTCCAATGGCTTGTCTACTTCGCAATACGGCGTCAAAACACGATGCTAGTTTGCCATTGCAATATCATTACACAAAAAGAGATCGAGAATACTATCATTGAGTTTCTCGATGCTGACCCTTGGCAGCTTCTTGTTCCTGCCAAAATTTACCATGCTCTGAAGAAGCGTGGCCGCTGCTGCGGCTGCTTCCCAAATGTCGTCGAAACCATCATAAAGGTGACGGAAGATTATCACCTCCGCCATGGTTCGAACGACTCCGATGCTGTGTTGTTCATTGACCGTGTGCGGTCATTAAGACACGAATACGGGAGTTCACGACATGAAGGGCGATCCAAGGGTCATCGAGCGGCTTAACGAGGCACTTTTCCTCGAACTGGGAGCTGTCAATCAGTATTGGTTGCATTTCCGTCTTCTCGACGACTGGGGCTTCAAGAAGCTCGCAAAGAAAGAACGTGCTGAATCCATTGAAGAAATGCAGCACGCAGATCGCATTATAGAGCGCATTATTTTCCTTGAAGGCCATCCTAACCTGCAATCCATTGGTGCACTGCGTATTGGCCAGAACATCAAGGAAGTGCTTGAAGCTGACCTTCAGGGTGAAATGGACGCAGTTGCTTCTTACAAGAAGTCCCGCGAAATCTGCTCCGAACTGGGCGACTATGTTTCCAAGGAACTCTTTGACGAACTTCTCAAAGATGAAGAAGGCCATGTGGACTTTCTGGAAACCCAACTCGACCTGCTCAACGCAATCGGCATCGAACGCTATGGCATGCTGAATGCCGCTTCGGCAGACGAAGCAGCCTGATCCTGTTTCCATTAAAGCTAAAAAAGGGCGCTCTGGGCGCCCTTTTTTTATCCGGAGAATCCGAAATCAGTTCGGAAGCTTGTCGTCCACGCCCGCGACATAAAAGTTCATGCTCAGGATTGTCTTGTCGTCAGCAGTTTCGCCTGCCTTCAACCATTCAGAGCCATCCTGCTTTTTCAGCGGACCGGTAAATGGCTTCAATTCACCGGAAGTGATCTTGGCCTGTGTCTCCTCGGCGAGCTTCTTCACATCATCCGGCATGTTCGTGTACGGCGCCATGACGACGAGCCCTTCCTTCATGCCTTCGAAAACATTGTGCGACTTCCAGCTGCCATCAATTACAGCCTTGGCGCGCTCAATGTAGTACGGACCCCAATTGTCGACGATAGATGTCAGCTGGGTCTCCGGACCGAACTTGATCATGTCGGAGGCCTGACCGAAAGCCTTGATCTTGCGCTCGGACGCGACCTGCATGGGAGCTGTCGAATCCGTATGCTGCGTGATGATGTCCACGCCCTGATCGACGAGAGCCTTGGCCGCGTCGGCTTCCTTGCCCGGATCGAACCAGGAGTTCGCCCAAATAACCTTGACCTTGAAATCAGGATTGACCGACTGAGCGCCGAGCATGAATGCATTGATGCCTTGCACGACTTCAGGGATCGGGAAAGAACCGATATACCCGGCAACGCCAACCTTTGACAGTTTTGCAGCAATTACGCCCTGTACATAACGGCCTTCATAGAAGCGGGAATTATAAACCGAAACGTTTTCAGAGGTTTTATAGCCCGTTGCATGTTCGAACTTCACATCCGGAAACTTCTGCGCAACCTTGATTGTCGGGTCCATATATCCAAATGAGGTTGTGAAAATCAGCTTGTTGCCGGCGCGTGCCAGTCGCTCGATCGAACGCTCTGCGTCGGCACCTTCCGGTACGCTTTCAAGGAAAGTTGTCTCAACCTGATCGCCGAGCGCTTTCTCCATTTCCTTACGGCCCTGATCATGCTGATAGGTCCAGCCAAAGTCGCCGGGTGGTCCGATATAGATAAAACCAATTTTCAGTTTTTCCGCTGCAAAGGCTGCACCTGTTGCAGCGAAGCTGGCTGCACCTAGAGCTGCTGCTATGGTCAGCCCCATAATCATTTTTTTCATTGAAGTTCACCTCTCTGTTAAAGCAATGCGTTGTTCTTCTTGGTCCCTGCTGCAATCAGCGGTCAGGGACAAAAGCTTTGCCAAGTGATGTTGGCGTGTTCATTAGCGTCAGGCGCTTGTTTCTGGAAATCAACACCAGGACGATTATCGTAGCAAGATAAGGCAGTGCCGACATTAGCTGCGAAGGCACCCCAATTCCCAAAGCTTGCGCGTGAAGCTGACCAATGGTCACTGCGCCAAACAGATAGGCACCAGCGAGAATGCGCCAAGGCCGCCAAGAGGCGAATACCACCAAGGCCAAGGCGATCCAGCCACGGCCTGAGCTCATGTTTTCGACCCATTGCGGCACATAAACCAGTGAAAGCTGTGCACCCGCAAGGCCGGCACAAGCGCCGCCAAACAGCACTGCGAGGTAGCGAATCCTGATCACCGGCACACCTAAAGCATGAGCCGATGTGTGGTTATCGCCGACAGACCGAAGCGTCAGTCCAGCGCGGGTTTTAAACAGGAACCACGCCACTGCAGCAGTCAAAAAGATGGATAAATAGAAGATCGGATCTTGTCCGAAAAGAAACTTTCCAACATAGGGAATATCCGTAAGCCCTTGAATATAAAGCGATTGCATACGAATTCCCGGCAGGCCGACGAAGCTTTCGCCAATCATCGCTGAAGCACCCAGACCAAGCAAGGTGAGCGCCAATCCCGTAGCGACCTGATTGGTCGCCAGCGTCAGCGTCAGAAACCCGAAAAGCAAAGAAAACGCTGCTCCTGCAAGCACTGCTGCAAGCAGTCCGAGCCAGGCAGATCCGGTCATTTGGGCGGCCGCAAAACCCGAAACAGCGCCCATGATCATCATGCCCTCAACGCCCAGATTGAGAACACCTGAACGTTCGACGACAAGCTCGCCCAAGGCAGCGATCAGCAGCGGCGTAGCGGCCGTTGCAATCGTCAGTAATATGGCCTCGAACATCGTCATTTCACGCGCCTTTCGCCGCTGTGTCGCCCAAACGGGACACAATCCGGATGCGATAATAAATCAGGGTGTCACTGGCGAGGATAAAAAACAGCATTATGCCTTGGAATATTCGAGCCGACTTCTCCGAAATACCCAATGATATTTGGGCTGCCTCACCTCCAAGATAGGTCAAAGCGAGTACCAGTCCTGCTGCAACGATCCCTAGCGGATTGAGCCTGCCAAGGAATGCAACGATAATTGCCGTAAAGCCGTAACCCGGCGAAATGCTGGTGCGAAGCTGCCCGACAGCGCCCGAAACCTCGGCTATTCCTGCTAGTCCTGCCAAAGCGCCCGAGATCAAAAATGCAAAGAATGTCAGTCGCCCGGCGCTGAAACCGGCGAAACGTCCTGCCCTTGCACTACGGCCAAAAACCTTGATTTCAAAGCCGCTTAATGTTCGCGATAGTGTGAACCACACTGCAAGTGCAGCAATCAGGGCAAGAATGAAACCCCAATGTGCTCTGCCCGACTCGGTCCATATTTCCGGCAGAATCGCACTCGCATTGAACTGGATTGTTTCGGGAAAATTGTACCCTTGCGGATTACGCCACGGTCCACGAACAAGCCAGTCAAGAAATAGCTGCGCCACATAAACCAGCATCAGGCTGGTCAGGATTTCATTGGTGTTGAAGCGCACTTTCAGTAATGCCGGGATTGTAGCATAGGCGGCACCACCGGCCATCCCGAGAAGCAGCATGATAGGCAGGACGTACCAGCCCTGAAAATCGGGAAATACAATAGGAAGAATTGAACCTGCGATGCCTCCCGCAATAAACTGTCCCTCGGCACCGATATTCCAGTTGTTTGAAAGAAAACAGACAGATAGCCCGACGGCTATGAGGATCAGCGGAGCAGCTTTTATGAGCAATTCGTGGATGGACCAGATTTCGGTCAACGGCTCTATGAAATAGGAATAGAGCGCTGCAAATGGGTTTTTTCCCAATATTGAAAACAGGATCGCCCCGGCAATCAGCGTTAAAAGCAATGCGATAAAGGGTGATAAAGCACTGAACAATGCTGAATGCTGCGGACGCCTGACAAGTTCTATACGCATCAGGCTGCTCCAACGTGAATGGGGCCGGAAGATGCGTCAGCGCCGCCCATCATCAGGCCTGCACGCTCCATATTCATTGCTTCAATAGGTACGGATTGGGACAATCTTCCGTGAACCATGGCAGCCATCATGTCTGAAATTTCAAACAATTCATCGAGGTCTTGACTGATGACGACAACAGCGGAGCCACTACGTGCAAGATTCACCAAGGCCTGCCGAATGAGCGCCGCTGCCCCGGCATCAACGCCCCAGGTGGGTTGATTGACGACCAATACGGACGGCGCGCGATCAAGCTCTCTTCCAATGAGAAACTTCTGCAAATTTCCACCCGAAAGTGCGGAAGCATCAGGATTATCGGCGCTTTTCCGCACGTCCATTCTGGATATGATGCGCTTTGCCGCCGTTGCGAGGCTGGACTGCGCAACGAGTTTAAGCAGCCCGCCCGATACAAACACTTTTTTGTCCGTCGAGTGGCGGGAAAGCAGAAGGTTTTGGGTCAGAGCCATATCCGGCACCGCCCCATGACCCAAGCGCTCTTCCGGCACGAATGCTGCTCCAAGTTTGCGGCGCGCCGAAATACCCAAAAGACTGGCATCCGTGCTTCGAATTGTAACTTTTCCAGCCTGTTCCTGACGCACCTCTCCTGAGATCGCATCAAATAGCTCGCCCTGCCCGTTGCCTGCTACGCCAGCAATACCAAGCACTTCGCCGGAATTAACCACGAGATTTATGTTATGCAATGCGACTGAAAACGGCCCGCGCGGCTTCTGTGATAATCCGTTGATTTGGAGCAGCGGTGTCGGTTTATTGGCCAACTTTTCTACGGACGGGCGTTCAATAACGTGAATGTCGCTTCCCACCATCATGCGCGCAAGAGACGATGCTGTTTCGCCTCGCGGATCACAATGACTGACTACTTTGCCATGCCTCAGAACAGTTGCGCGGTCACAAAGGCGACGCACCTCTTCGAGCCTATGGCTGATGTAAAGAATAGACTTTCCCTCAGAGCGCAGCCTTTCCAGTGTCAGGAACAGCAGGTCAGCTTCCTGTGGTGTAAGCACGGAGGTTGGCTCATCGAGGATAATCAGATCGGGATTTTGCAGAAGGCAGCGGATGATCTCGATACGCTGGCGTTCACCCACAGAAAGATCGCCTACCAATGCATCCGGATCTACTGGCAAACCATAGGTCTGGCCAATCTCTCTGGCACGCTCGGCAATACTGTCCAAAGGTGCTTTCTCATCAAGTGAAAGCGCAATGTTTTCTGCTGCAGTCAGCGCATCGAAAAGCGAAAAATGCTGAAAAACCATACCGATGCCAAGCGATCTTCCGACAGCAGGGCTTGATACCGTTACAGGCTCGCCTTTCCAGGATATGCCGCCGGATGTGGGCTGCAGCGCGCCAAACAGCATTTTGACAAGCGTGGATTTCCCTGCACCATTTTCGCCCAGCAAGGCATGAATTTCGCCTTTACCGATTGTCAGGTCGATTGCGTCACACGCCTTCAATGTTCCGAAAATTTTGGTGAGCTTGTCTGCTTCCAGTAGCGGATTTTCGGAGCCGTCTTTTATTGTTGTCGTTGTCATAGTTCCCCGCGGCCAAGACCGTGTTTGATCCTATGTCAGGCATAATCCGCTTGGGAAGCGTAATTTGTATATTGCGGCTATTTGCGCACATTATTCGTGCATCGGCAAAAATGGCTTAAGGAATAAGCACAGTTGTTCCCGTTGTTTTGCGCGATTCAAGCTCGCGATGAGCCGTAGCTGCATCTTTCAGTGGAAAGCTTTGCCCCACTTCGATGCGGATTACACCCTTTGCAACGAGGTCAAATAACTCGCTCGATGCTTTCACCAATGCTTCGCGTGCCGCTACATACGTTACCAGCGTGGGCCGCGACAAAAACAGCGATCCTTTGCGTGCCAGAATGCCAAGGTCAAATGGTGGAACCGGACCTGAGGACTGGCCAAAGCAAACCAGCATGCCTAGTGGGCGCAGGCAATCCAGCGATCCATCAAACGTATCCTTGCCAACGGAATCATAGACAACATCGACACCCTTGCCGCCGGTAAGATCTTTTACGCGCTCAACGAAGTTTTCGGAGCGATAGTTGATAACGTGGTCATACCCGTGCTCCAACGCCAGCTGGACCTTTTCGTCAGAACCGGCCGTGCCGATGACTGTCGCTCCAAGGTGTTTTGCCCATTGACCGGCAATCAGGCCAACGCCTCCAGCGGCGGCATGGAACAGGATGGTATTGCCTTTCTTTACCGGGAAAGTCTGCCGCAAAAGGTATTGTGCAGTCATCCCCTTGAGCATCATCGAGGCAGCCTGTTCAAACCCGATAACATCGGGCAGCTTCACCAACCGCGCAGCTGGAATCAGGCGTTCTTGCGCATAGGAGCCCATAGGGTCAGCATATGCGACCCGGTCCCCCTGCTTGAACTCCTGCACATCAGGACCAACAGACAGTACGACGCCTGCTCCTTCATTACCCGGTACAAAAGGGAGGCCTTTAGGAGCCGGATAAAGCCCGGTACGAAAATAAACGTCTAGGAAATTCAGGCCGATGGCCTCATTACGGATATGAACCTCGCCAGGACCCGGCGCAGCAATTGAGACATCCTCATAGGTCAGAACCTCGGGGCCGCCCGTCTGATGTACCCGAATGGCTTTGACCATCATGCTTTCTCCGTACGTCCAAGATTAGGAAATGCCTGCATTACGGCACCGATGCAGAAGAGATATATACCGGTCACCGAAATACCAACGCGAACCCACAAGGGTGAATCCAGCTGCTGATAGAGCGAAATAGCACCGAGTGCACACCAGCCAAAGAATATGGCCAGATTAAGCGGCCGCAATCTTTGTACACGCACTGGATGAAGGAAATAGATCGGCAGGAAGGAGACGATCGCTGCGGCGAGGACGATAGCGAAAGCAACCCATTCACCTGGTCGTACGATAAACAGTGTAAAAACGACCATGTTCCACACGACCGGAAAACCTTTGAAAAAGTTCTCTTTGGTCTTCATGCCTGTATCGGCGTAGTAAATAGCGCTTGAAACGACGATGATGGCGGCTGCCAGAAATGATAGCCCCTCGCCCATGAAACCACGCTGATAAAGCGCAAAAGCGGGAATGAGCACGTAGGTCATGTAGTCGATAATATTATCGAGCAATTCGCCCGACCAGTTGGGCAGCACATATTTGACATCGAGCTTGCGAGCGATTGGCCCGTCAATGCCATCAACAAAAAGCGCCAGACCCAGCCACCAGAACATTGCAGTCCAACTTTCCTCGCTGGCTGCTACCACGGAAAGAAAAGCCAGAAATGAACCTGAGGCTGTGAGAAGATGAACGGAGAATGCTTTTGCCTGCGGTGCAGTAACCTTCTTGGGCTTTATGCCCTTGGGTAAAGTTGGTTTTTTCACAGTCCGCGCCAATCTGCTGCATGATAATTGTCTGCTCGCCATTATATCTTACGCATGCCGAGCATTTTGTGAGCAGCTTTTCTTGAAAATGGCCCAAAGTGCAAGCAAAGAAGCATATATAAGCTGTTGAAAGCTATGAAATGGAGAAAACCATGACCAATACCATTACCGATCCAATCATTGTGGCGGGTGCAGGTCATGTTGGATTGATCGCAGCTCTCTCTTTGGCGAAGTCAGGGCATAACGTTATCAATCTGGGGGAAATGCCCGGCAGCAGCGACAAGCGCACCACCGCATTGATGATGCCGGCCATCCATTTTTTGCAAAGCGTCGATCTTTGGACAGATATTGAACCACATGCAGCGCCGATGACTACAATGCGTATTCTCGATGGCACGAGACGCCTTGTCAGAAGCCCTTCAGTTACGTTTGAAGCCACCGAGATCGGTGAGCCTGCCTTTGGCTATAATATTGCTAACAGCACACTCACCGCGGTGCTCAGCGACGCAATGAAGAAATCAACTGTAGAGCACCGTGCTGTGCCCATCGTGAAATACGACCATGCAGGAGAGACCGTCCTGGTAGAAACTGGTGATGGCTCGACCTTGACGGCCAATGCAATTGTGGCTGCTGATGGTCGGTCTTCTCTGGCCCGCGATGCTGCCGGGATCACCGCCCGCACCTGGAGCTATAACCAGACCGCAGTGGTTTTAAGTTTTGCTCATACGCGCGATCATCATGACATTTCAACTGAATTTCATACGGAATATGGCCCGTTCACTATTGTCCCGCTTCAGGGGCAGCGTTCCAGCCTTGTCTGGGTTACCACGCCGGAAATGGCCGCTGAGCTACTCGTATTGGATCGCGACGAACTGGCGAAGCGCGTGGAAGAGCGGATGCAGTCCATGCTGGGCGCAGTCACGATAGAGGTAGCACCGCAAAGCTGGCCACTGTCCGGCCTCGTACCCACTTCGTTTGCACGAAACCGTATCTTTTTGGCTGGTGAGTCAGCCCATGTGTTTCCGCCAATTGGTGCGCAGGGTCTCAATCTCGGCATTCGGGACGTAGAGGCCCTTACCGAAACACTGCCGGAAGATGGTGAGGATTTGGGTTCCGCGAGTGTCATATCCGCCTACAATCGTAAGCGCAGCCCGGATATTCTTGCCCGTACCGGCGCTGTTGATGCGCTGAATCGCTCCCTCCTGTCGGATTTCCTACCTGTACAGATGGTTCGCAGCGGCGGGTTGGAGCTTTTGCGCGCCTTTTCACCATTGCGCAGCTTTGTGATGCGTGAGGGATTGCGCCCGGGAAGCGGCTTTCGCCTCTCCGCCCGGAACGCAGGTCAGCAATGATCAGCCGATAACAAAATCGCTGAGCAGTTTCACGTTCAGCAGTGCAATGACAATTGCGATGAACATGGCGAATGCCGAAAGCCAGCGCGGTGACACAAGCTCACCCATTTTCGTCTTGCTTGCGGTGAATATCACCAAGGGAAAAACGGCAAATGACAGTTGAAGGCTGAGCACGACCTGCGTCAGGATCAGTAGTCTGGCGGTGCCTTCATCGCCAAACCAGATTGTAACAATGGCTGCCGGAACAATGGCGATGCCTCGGGTGATAAGGCGTCGCAGCCATGGTGACAGTTTGATGTGAAGAAAGCCTTCCATCACGATCTGTCCGGCCAATGTGGCGGTGACGGTAGAATTAATGCCGCAGCAGAGCAGCGCAACCCCGAATAATGTCGGTGCGATGGCCCAACCCAGTAATGGCGCAAGCAGCGAATGTGCATCGCCAAGTTCAGCCACTTCGGTTTGGCCGGTCTTGTGAAATGTTGCTGCCGCAAGAATAAGGATTGAAGCGTTTATCAGCAGCGCAAACATCAGCGCTACAGTGGAATCTATCGTTGCGTATTTCAAAGCCTGACGCTTTTCAGGCACGGTGTGACCATAGTCACGGGTCTGCACGATGCCCGAATGCAAATAGAGATTGTGCGGCATGACTGTTGCGCCAAGAATGCCCAGAGCCAGATAAAGCATCTCCGGATTGCGGACAATTTCAGTCGTTGGTGCAAAACCCTTGATGACTTCACCCCATACGGGATCTGCAAGGAAAATCTGAATGCCGAAGCAGACAGCGATAACGCCAAGCAAAGTGATGACCAGTGCTTCAACCCATCGAAATCCCAGCTTTTGCAGGTAAAGAATGAGGAATACATCGAGTGCAGTGATCAGAACACCAATTTCCAGCGGAATTCCGAAAATGAGATTGAGGCCAATCGCTGTTCCGATAACTTCGGCAATATCAGTCGCAATAATGGCAATTTCAGCCAGAAACCAAAGCACATAGGCAACTGGCCGGGGAAAAGCGTCCCGACACGCTTGTGCAAGATCTCTTCCCGAACCTATCGCTAAGCGGGCGCAAAGTGCTTGCAGGACAATCGCCATGATGTTCGAGACAAGTGCGACGACCAGCAAAGTGTAGCCGAATTTGGAACCACCGGCGAGCGAAGTCGCCCAGTTTCCCGGGTCCATATATCCCACAGCTACGAGATAACCGGGACCAACAAAAGCGGCAGCCCGCCTCCAGCCCGGGCCATGGGTGCGAACGGCGATAGAGCGGTGAACATCCGATAGCGAAGCCTCACCTCGCTTACGCAACCAGCCTTCCGGCTGAGCGTCCACCTGTCTCAATTCATCCATGATGCCTTATCCGCAATTGCAAATCATTTGCAATTATATACATTCTAAACTGCAGACTGCAAGCTGCTGCGATAAGAGAACTGCTTATTCTACGGAATAAGTCCGTGGGTCATGGCATAAAGCCAACCAGTCAGGGTCAAAATCGAAAATAACGTCGTGGCCAGAATGCTGCTTGATGCCCGTTCTACCCAGACGCCGTATTGCTGAGCAATGACAAAGACATTGGTGGCTGTTGGTAATGCGGCCATCAGCATGGCGGTATACACCCAGACCGGCGGAAAGTTACCTACCAGTCCCAGTGAAAAATAGATCACGAGTGGCTGGATAAAAAGCTTCAAAGGCACGATGAGATAAAGCTCTTTGGGCACTCTCTTCAATGGCCGTAAGGCTAATGTTGCTCCCATGGCAAACAGGGCGCAAGGCGCAGCAGCGGCAGCCAGCAGATCGATCATCCGTGTCAAAGCCAATGGCGGCGTTAATCCCATTACAGCAGCGCCAACGCCTAAAATCGTAGCAATAATAAAGGGATGAAAGAAGATCTTCTTCAAAACACCCAATATCAATTGTGATGTTGATCGCTTGTCGTTTCCCGATATCGCCATCAGCAAAGGCGACATTACGAAATGCAGAATATTGTCGAAGCAGAAAATTAGGGCAACGGGTACAGCTGCCGGGGCTCCAAAGGCCAATATTGCCAATGGCGGCCCCATATATCCGATATTGCCATAAGCGGCTGCGAGACCCTGAATGGCGCTTTCGTCCACCCTTCGTGTCCGTATCATCCCCACAACAAACATAATCGCAAAAATGCAGAAGGTTGAAGCGGTACAGCCAATAATGAAGGCCCATTGTGTCAGTTCGGATACGGGCGTGCGCGACAGTATCTGGAAAAACATGGCCGGAAGAGCCACATAAACGATAAAGGTGTTCATCCAGCCCAGCGCTTCGAGAGGCTGACGATTGATTCGCGCCACGAAAAAGCCGAGAAAAATCAGTCCAAAGAAGGGTAGCACCAGATTAAAGACGCTGACCATGGCTGGCTTTTAATGTTGTAGCGGGCAAGAACCCATGATTTATGCTCGCGTGATTTAACAGAAACAGATACTTATAACGAATGAACACGATGACACAGATACGACATGCAAAATTTCAGATCGGCCAGGTGGTCAGCCATCGGATATTCGCTTTTCGCGGACTGATCTTTGATGTCGATCCGGAATTCAATAATACGGAAGAGTGGTATCGCTCCATTCCCGAAGATATCCGCCCTCGCCGCGACCAACCCTTTTATCACCTTTTTGCCGAGAATGCAGAAAGCGAGTACGTGGCCTATGTTTCAGAACAGAACCTGGTCGCAGACACAACCGGGTTGCCGCTACGACATGCACAAATCGACGAGATGTTTGTGAAGGTCGATGACGGTACTTACCGCGTGAAAAGCCCGCATATAAATTAACGAACTTGATCAAATCCAATAAAAAAGGGACGCATTTGCGTCCCTTTTTCTGACATCGCGATTATTGCGGTGTTTTTGCCTTGTCTTGTTCCAGCTTCATCTTTTCCTGGAATTCTTTCTGGCGCTTCTGAACTTCTTCCTGAAGTGTCTTCTGGCGCTCTTCAAGTTCATTCTGCTGAAGGCCCGGACCGTCATAAGCCTGTGTGAATCCGGTCAATGCAACATTGATCGGGTTTGGCTTATTCTGGAAATTAACCGAAGTCAGTGTCAGCTGATTTCCCTTCTTGAAGGAAGCCAACAGTTCGTCTGACAAAGCAACTTCCGAAATGCAGCGATCCGGGAAGCAGATGGCGTAGTCAACCTTGACTGTCTTGGCGCCATTTACCTGAAGCCCAACGCCAGGACCAATCAAACGGCCGGTCGGGACGGAAATCTGGAAAATCTTGCGGTTTACCTTGCCTTTGATCTCAATGAGATTGACGGCAGTAAGAAGCTGGCCGCTGTCGGCGGTAACAATGTTCTGCGTATTGCAGATATCGTTGTCTTCCTGCTTCGAGCAAACCTTGAACCAGCCTTGCGGCGCTCTCTGCTGCTGGGCTGATGCTGGCACTGCAGCGATGGCAAGCAATGCAATGGCACCCGCAATAGATGTGGTTGCAGCGAAAATCTTAGGGCTGGACATGGTCAACTGGTTCCTTTCAGCGCACTATCCGAAGTGTGACTTGATCACTTAAATTTGCTCGTCTGGCTTTTGGGTGCCAAATAAGGCAACAGAGTGACCCTTGTTATCGAACGCCGTGTTACACTGCAAGGCAATGCAAATCCAGCCACCATTTGTGCTACTTATTGATTCAAACGCCAGTTTATAGCTCATGCGCCGCATAATTGTCGTCAAATGATAGTCTTTGGCACGAATCAGAATAAACCACTCGGCAGAGCGCAGACTAAGGGCGTAGGGTCCAACGAATGATCAGACAAAGTTTCAAGGCGCTGTCGCTGGCCTTTGCATGTTGGGCGACAGTGACGGCCGCGCCAGCTGAGCCCAGCTATGGCCTGGCAATGCGTGGTGAACCCGCCCTGCCCGCCGATTACACGCATTTTCCCTATGCCAATCCGGATGCACCGAAACAGGGAACTATAACTTACGGCGTAGTCGGCACGTTCGACAGTCTGAATTCATTTCTCGTCAAAAGCTTGCGAACCACAGCGCGTGGTGTTTTCAACGACCCGCAGTTTGGCAATCTAGTCTACGAAACCTTGATGCAACGCAGTGCCGATGAGCCTTTTACGCTTTATGGTTTGCTGGCGGAAAAGGTTGAAACAAATGATGAGCGAACGTGGGTAGAGTTCACTCTAAATCCGAAAGCCAAATGGTCTGACGGCGAGCCGGTTACCACTGATGACGTTATATTCACTTTCAACATTCTCGCCGAAAAGGGCCTGCCGCAATATAAGCAGCGCATGGACCGTATCGAGAAAATCGAAAAAGTCGGCGAGCGCGGCATAAAATTCACTTTCAATGATAAGGCTGACCGTGAGTTTCCTTTGGTACTTGGCTTGATGCCAGTCCTGCCGAAACACGCGATAGATCCAACCCAGTTTGATCAGTCGCCTTTGCGTATTCCGGTTGGTAGCGGTCCGTATCTCATATCGAAAGTCCAACCCGGTCAGCGCATTATTTATAAGCGCAATCCCGACTATTGGGCCAATGACCTGCCGAGCAGACGTGGTTTCAATAATTTCGAGACCATCACCGTTGAATATTTCCGCAATGACCAATCGCAATTTGAGGCATTCAAAAAAGGTGTTTTCGACGTTTTCATGGAAGGTGATCCCAATAAATGGGCGTCTTCCTATAATTTTCCTGCATTTAGGGACGGTCGCGTCGTTCAGGAAACATTCGAAACCAAATCGCCTTCCAACATGTTTGGTTTTGTATTCAACACACGGCGACCCAAATTTGCAGATCGCGATGTTCGTGCTGCATTGGGAATAATGTTTGATTTCGAATGGACGAATCGGAACCTCTATGCCGATCGTTATCAACGCCTAGCAAGCTTCTGGCAGGGGTCGGAATTGTCGGCATTCGGAATTCCTGCAAGCGCTGCAGAACTGGAAATACTTGCGCCTTATCCAAATGCAGTGATGCCTACAGTTCTGGATGGAACTTATGTTCCGGCAAAGACAGACGGATCAGGCCGCGACCGTAAGGAAATGAAGCGTGCTTTCGATCTTCTGACGAGCAAGGGCTATTCCATAAAAGATGAACGAATGCTGGATGCTCAAGGCAATCCTTTCACATTCGAGATTATGACACGCTCCGTAGCAGAAGAGCGTTTGGGACTTGCGTACAAACGTACGCTCGAACGGTTGGGCATCGGAGTGACGATCCGTACAACCGACGATGCGCAGTATCAGAAGCGCCTCGAGACATTCGATTATGACGTGATACTCGGTGCTTATTCGGGCTCGTTGTCGCCTGGATTCGAACAGTTCAGGCGCTGGAGCAGTCAGTTTCGCGAGGTGAATGGAAGTTTCAACTATGCGGGTGTCGCCGACCCTGCGGTTGATGCCTTGATCGGCAAGATGCTCGCAGCGCGCAAACAGGATGAATATGTAGATACGGTCCGTGCACTGGATCGTGTGTTGATGTCTGGCAATTATTTCGTACCAATCTATTTCCAGCCCGCACAGTGGGTTGCACGCTGGACATATATCAAGCACCCCGAGAAAACCTCGCTCAATGGCTACCAGTTCACCACTTGGTGGTCAGACAAGAAATAGGCCTGATAATGACTGAGAAAAAATTCACGATTGATGTTGTGTCTGATGTTGTTTGCCCTTGGTGCTATCTCGGCAGAAAGCGCCTTGAAAACGCATTGGCGATGAATCCAGACATCGATGCCACGGTAAACTGGCGGCCATTCCAGCTTGATCCAACGATTCCCCGGCAAGGCAAGGATCGTAATCGCTACATGCAGGAAAAGTTCGGTAGCTCCGACAAGATATTCGAGATTCACCAGCAATTGATTGAGTTGGGCAAGGAAGAAGGCATCGAATTTGATTTCGAGGCCATTGAGATTGCTCCCAATACACTGGATGCTCACCGGCTTATCCGCTGGGGATCACAAGCCAACCCCAATGTTCAGGACGCTGTGGTCGGCATTCTTTTCTCCTACTATTTCGAGCAGGGAAAAGACATTGGTGATCGCCAGGTTCTGCTTGAAGCTGCCGAAGAGGCCGGCATGGACGTTGCCATCGTCGATAGTCTGCTTGCCACAGATGCTGATACTGTAGGTGTACGGCAGGAAATCGACACGGCCAATCAGGTAGGCGTCCGCGGCGTTCCCTGCTTTATTCTCGATCAGAAATATGCGGTTATGGGTGCGCAATCGGCTGATGCACTGGCGGATGCTATTCGCCAGACTGCCGACGGCTACGAACCGCGCCCTGTGTGATCAGGACGCTTCTGCCAGTTTTGCCAATTGCGTCATGACTACCGCCGCGCCGTTAAGCCGCTTGTCTGCTGTAGGCCAGTCTCTAACGAAGACGATGCTCTGATCCGGACGGATTTTGGCCATTGAACCCTGTTCGCCGATCATTTTGACCAAGGCTGCCGGGCTATTGAACGTCTTGTTGCGGAATTGGATAACGACGCCCTTTGGACCCGCATCGACTTTCTCGACATTCGCGCGGCGGCAGAGCGCCTTGATGTATACGATCTTGAGCAGATGCTGGACTTCCTCCGGGAGCGGGCCAAATCTGTCGATCATTTCCGCGCCAAAACCATCGATTTCCTGCAATTCTTCCAGATCGGCAAGGCGGCGGTAAAGCCCAAGGCGCAGTTGCAGGTCCGGCACGTAGGTTTCCGGAATCATGACAGCTGTGCCAACGGCAATTTGAGGCGACCAGTGACCGTCCTCAACCTCGCCCGTTCCCTTGATCTCCGCCACCGCTTCTTCAAGCATCTGCTGGTAAAGTTCAAAGCCAACTTCACGGATATGGCCTGATTGTTCTTCGCCGAGCAGATTGCCTGCACCGCGAATATCCATGTCATGGCTTGCAAGTTGAAAGCCTGCTCCCAGCGTATCGAGTGATTGCAGAACTTTGAGCCTGCGATCTGCCATTTGTGTAAGCACTTTATTGGCGGGAAGTGTAAACAATGCATAGGCGCGTTGCTTGGATCGCCCGACACGACCTCGTAGCTGGTAAAGCTGTGATAGGCCAAACATATCTGCACGATGTATGATCAGCGTGTTGGCTGTTGGAATATCCAGCCCTGACTCCACGATTGTCGTTGAAAGCAGCACGTCATACTGGCCGTCATAGAAAGCATTCATGATATCGTCGAGTTCGCCGGGGGCCATTTGGCCATGCGCAACAGCAACTTTGAGTTCCGGCACCTGTGCGTCGAGGAATTCCTTGATTTCATTAAGATCTGAAATGCGCGGGCAAACATAAAAGCTCTGTCCGCCACGATAGCGCTCTCGCAGCAATGTCTCGCGGATCACCAGAGGATCGAAAGGCGAAACGAATGTACGCACGGCCATACGGTCAACTGGCGGGGTTGTTATAAGGGAAAGCTCCCTCACACCAGTCAATGCCAGCTGCAATGTGCGGGGAATTGGCGTCGCTGACAGGGTCAGCACATGCACGTCTGACTTGAGTTCTTTCAATCGCTCTTTGTGTTTAACGCCAAAATGCTGCTCTTCGTCGATAATCAGCAGTCCAAGGTTCTTGAACTTGATGCCTTGCCCGAGCAAAGCATGGGTACCCACGGCGATATCAACCTGCCCTTCCGCAATGCCCTTTTTATTGTCTGCGAGTTCCTTCGAGCCAACAAGCCGAGAAGCTTGGGCGACATTGACTGGCAATCCTTGAAACCGCGATGTGAAAGTCTTGAAATGCTGGCGGGATAGCAAAGTTGTTGGAACAACGACTGCTACCTGAACGCCATTCAATGCCGCCACGAACGCTGCACGCAATGCGACTTCAGTTTTACCGAAGCCAACATCGCCGCAGATCAGGCGATCCATAGGCTTGCCTAGCGACAAATCATCAATAACCGCATCAATAGCGCGATCCTGATCTTCAGTCTCGTCATATGGGAAACGGGCTGCAAACTCTCCATAAAGCCCGTCAGGTGGTAGCAAAACCGGAGCACCGCGCATCTGACGCTCTGCCGCAATGCGGATCAAATGCCCGGCAATATCCAGCAGCCGCTTTTTAAGCTTGGCTTTACGCGCCTGCCACGCACCGCCACCCAGCTTGTCCAGAACAGCCGTTGAGGTTTCCGAGCCAAATCGTGAAAGAAGCTCAATATTCTCCACGGGAAGGAATAGCCGGTCATCGCCAGCATAGTGAAGTTCAAGACAGTCATGCGGCGCACCGGCAGCGGTAATTGTGCGCAAGCCGATAAACCGGCCAATGCCGTGATCTACGTGGACCACGATGTCTCCAGCATTCAGTGCTGCAACTTCACTGATGAAGTCCCTATCCCGCTTCCGCCGTTTCGAATGACGGATAAGCCGATCGCCCAGAATGTCCTGTTCGGCTACGACAACGATTTCACCAGCATCAAAGCCAGTCTCAAGAGACAACACACCTGCTGTAACTTTATCGCGGGCGAGCGCTTTTACGGTACGAAGGTCTTCGACCAGTTCGATTTTTTCCAGACCGTGCTCGCTTAGAACCTGTACGAGCCTGTCTCGAGTGCCCTCACTCCAGGCAGCGAGAAGCACTTTTTTGCCTGCGGCGCGTTCGTCGGCAATGTGTTTGACCACACTGTCGAACACATTGGCATCCTTGGCAGTGCGCTCCTCGACAAAGGTTCGGCCACGATGCGCTCCCGCATGGATTGTCGAACGTCCGGTTACAAATGGCGCATCAAAGGGTGTAAAATCAATGCGCATGCCGGATGCAAGAGCAGCGGCATCAACCTGATCAGGTGTCAAATAGAGCGAGCCCGGTTCAACGGGTTTGTAAGGAATGGTATCACCCGGCTCTTTGCCATCAGACTGCCGCTTGCGTGCTTCATAGTGATCAAGCACCATTTTATGGCGTTCAGCCATGGATTCATGCGCCAGATGGTCGAAGACAATCGGCATGTCTCCCGCATGATCAAAAAGCGTTTCAAGGTTGTCGTAGAACAGTGGCAGCCAGTGCTCCATACCTGCGAAGCGACGACCCTCGGAAATCGACTGATAAAGCGCGTCATCACGCGATGGTGCCCCGAACTTTAGAACATATTGTGTTCGGAAATGGCTTATAATTTCTGGAGAGAGCGTAATCTCGCTCATCGGCTGCATGGAGAATTCAGTTTTTTGGCTCGATGTTCGCTGCGATGCCGGGTCAAACGTTCGGATTGTCTCCAGCGTATCGCCGAAAAAATCCAGTCTCAACGGTTCTTCTGCTCCCGGTGCGAAGAGATCTAATATGCCGCCGCGTACGGCATATTCGCCAACATCGCGCACAGTTGGCACCCGCTCAAACCCATTACTTTCAAGGCGTTGAACAAGAGAGTTCATTTCAATTCTATTGCCGGGTTTCGCCAGAAATAGCTGTTGGCTGAGAATTTTACGCGGAGGCAATTTCTGCAGCACGGAATTAGCGGTCGCAAGAATGACGCCGGGGTGCTTCCCATCACGCAATGCTGCAAGCCCAGCCAGCGCACTCAACCGGCGGGCGGATGTATCGGCACCGGGTGACACGCGATCATATGGAAGGCAGTCCCAAGCAGGCAGTTGTAATACCGGCAATTCCGGCGAGACAAATCCCAGTACCTGTTCGATATCGGCGATACGCTGACCATCTCGTGCAATAAAAAGCACAGGCCCACCCGCCCCGGCTTCGGCAACGACTTTTGCCAGAGCAAAGGCTTCATAGCCATCGACAACACCATCAACGACAATGTGTCCACGTGCGTCCGGTCTCAATCCGAGTTTGGTAAAAGCAGTCATTTCGATTTCAGGATTTCATTTTGGGGCATGCAGAAGCACGACTTTAAAATTTCAGATTGTGGCGGGAGGCGACAACCTTGTGAAAGATTGGCGTATTAAACTCTGCGGGAACTTCAGCTTCACCTGTGACCCATTTTAGCAGATCACGGTCGAGCGCTTCCATCAGAGACTCATATTGGTCAAGCTCTTCGTCAGACAAAGTATCGATATGAGCGTCGGCAAATTGACCAAGAATCAAATCCATTTCGCGCATACCGCGATGCCAGCAGCGGAAAAGTATTCGCCGCTGTCTTGGCGGCAAGTCGGCGGTTGTGCGACTGCTTCCGGTCATGCGCGTGCTCCGTTTGTAAAGTTCATGGTACCCAGCCAATCGATGCGGCTGGGTATAGCCTGCCTTGTGGCATCTGTCAGCCTTGCAACGCAAATCGAACACGTTAAACGTTACATATGCGTCCTTCCCTACTTGATCCGCTCTTTGCTTCTGTTCGCTCGCTTTCGGGTATCGGCCCGAAGGTATCCGGGCTTCTGGGTACTTTACTCGGGACGCAACCACCCGGTGCCGAGCCACGCGTCGGCAACCTGGTCTATCTGCCCCCACACAGTGTTATTGATCGCCGCAACCGTCCCGGCATCGCCTACGCTCCTGAAGGCGCTATCGTCACCCTTGAAGTTCGCATTGATCGCCATCAACCTGCACCTAGTGGCCGCAGCAATGTTCCCCATCGTGTTTATGCTCATGATGATACTGGCGAAATCAGCCTGACTTTTTTTCATGCAAAGCAGACTTGGCTGGAAAAAGCCATGCCTGTCGGCGAGACCGTCATCGTATCCGGTACAATGGAGTGGTTCAACGGGCGACCTTCCATGGTTCACCCGGATCATATTGCAAGCATTGAAGACGCAGCTTCGCTTTCTTTGGTCGAGCCGGTATACCCGCTTACGGCAGGGCTATCACCCAAGGTTCTTGCACGAGGCATTCAGGAGGCTCTCGGCAAAACACCTGATATGCCGGAATGGATAGAAGCGCCTGTCCTCGAAAAGTACAGTCTTCCCGCGCATCGACAGGCGTTGCAGGTACTCCATAACCCGCGAGACCCAAGCGATATCGCGCTTGATCATCCGGCAAGACAGCGCCTGGCCTATGATGAGTTTCTTGCAGGCCAGCTTGCATTAGCGTTGGTGCGCATGAAAACTCGCCGCCTTTCCGGGCGCAAGCTAGAGGGTGATGGCCATATCAAAGCAAAGATCATCGCTGCGTTACCGTATTCTCTGACGAATAGTCAGCAACAGGCAATCAAGGAAATCATCGTTGACCTGCGTGAGCCAGACAGGATGCTGCGCCTTTTGCAGGGTGATGTCGGATCCGGCAAAACCATCGTTGGATTGCTTGCAATGGCTCATGCTGCAGAGGCTGGCGGACAATCGGCGCTGATGGTGCCAACGGAAGTACTTGCCCGGCAGCATTTTGCAACGATTATGCCTTTGGCGCAAAAGGCGGGCCTGCGCGTTGCGCTATTGACTGGCCGCGAAAAAGGCCGCGAACGCGAAGAAATTCTTGAAGGATTGAGAAGTGGCGCGATCCATATAATCGTTGGGACGCACGCTTTATTCCAGGAAAAGGTCAACTATCACGATCTGGTTTTGGTTATTGTCGATGAGCAACATCGGTTTGGTGTGCATCAGCGCCTGCTTCTGACGTCCAAGGGTTCTGCGCCAGATATGCTTGTTATGACGGCAACGCCCATCCCGCGAACTCTCGTACTCACAGCATTTGGCGACATGGATGTCTCGAAACTGACAGAAAAGCCCGCTGGAAGACGCCCGATTACAACCGCAATATTGCCCATGGAGCGACTAAGCGAACTTGTGGATCGCATGCGAACCGCCATCAATGAGGGGCAGAAAATCTACTGGATTTGTCCTTTGGTAGAAGAGTCAGAACTGGTTGATCT
This sequence comes from Phyllobacterium sp. YR531, assembly GCF_000282595.1. GTDB lineage: Bacteria > Pseudomonadota > Alphaproteobacteria > Rhizobiales > Rhizobiaceae > Phyllobacterium. The sequence goes on along the minus strand of NZ_AKIZ01000015.1, from coordinate 112,686 downwards.
TGTCTCGGCCGAAGAACGCTTCCAATCACTGCAACCACTGCTTGAAAACCGCATAGGCCTGGTTCATGGACGAATGAGCGGTGTCGAGAAAGATGTTGCCATGGCAGCTTTCAAAAGCGGCGAGACAAGACTGCTTGTGGCAACTACGGTTATCGAGGTCGGTGTTGATGTTCCCGATGCGACGATCATTGTCATTGAACATGCGGAAAGATTTGGTCTGGCGCAATTGCATCAATTGCGTGGACGCGTTGGTCGGGGTGACAAGCCCTCTACGTGCCTGCTGATTTATAAAGGTCCGCTTGGCGAAGTTGCACAAGCGCGCTTGAAAATTATGAGGGAAACTGAAGATGGTTTCCGCATCGCCGAGGAAGATCTCAAGCTGCGAGGCGAAGGAGAGCTTCTTGGCACGCGTCAATCCGGAACACCGGGCTTTCGGCTTGCAAATCTCGAAGCACATCAGGAATTTCTTGAGGTTGCCCGTAAGGATGCGCGTTATATTTTGACACGCGATCCGGAATTGCAAAGCGCGCGGGGCGAAGCTCTGCGCGTCCTGCTTTATCTGTTCGAGCGCGACGAAGCAGTCCGGCTGCTTCGCGCCGGCTGACTACTCTACCGTTACCGATTTTGCGAGATTGCGCGGCTGATCAACATCGGTCCCCATGAAGACTGCTGTATAGTAGGCCAGCATCTGGATTGGCAGCGTGTAGATGATTGGCGTGATTACTTCCGGCATGTCCGGCAATATGATCGTGTGCCATGTCTTCAAGCTGTTGGCTGCGGCACCCTTTTCATCGGTGATAAGGATGATCTTGCCACCACGAGCGGCCGCTTCCTGCATGTTCGAGATAGTTTTTTCAAACCAGCGGTCATGCGGCGCAATCACGATAACAGGCATCGATTCATCAATAAGAGCGATTGGGCCATGCTTCAGTTCACCCGCCGCATAACCTTCAGCGTGGATATAGGAAATTTCCTTGAGCTTCAGCGCACCCTCAAGAGCCAGTGGGTAGTTAGTGCCACGGCCAAGATAAAGCGCATGCTTGACCTGGCTGAGATCACGGCTGATTGCTTCTATCTGTCCTTCCAGCTTCAACGCTTGCGTGGCGTATCGCGGGATTTCTGAAAGCTCACGTACGAGTTGGCGCTCTTCCTGTTCGGTAATCGTGCCGCGCATTTTACCGGCAGCAACAGCCAGTGATGCCAATACGGACAATTGGCAAGTGAATGCCTTGGTTGAAGCAACACCTACTTCAGGACCAGCAAGAGTAGGGAAGATTGTGTTGGACTCACGAGCCATCGTCGATTCTTTGACATTAACGATGGTGCCGACTGGCAATCCTTGCTCTTTGCAATAGCGTAGCGAGGCCAAAGTATCAGCTGTTTCACCCGACTGTGAAACAAAGAGAGCAAGGCTATCCTTTGATAACGGCATTTCGCGATAACGGAACTCAGACGCAACATCGATATCGACCGGCAATCGGGCAATACGCTCGAACCAGTATTTTCCAACGAGGCCAGCATAGAATGCTGTGCCGCAAGCCGACGCAGCAATACGATCAATTTTGGCAAAATCAATCGGCGCAGCATCGGCGCGAATTGTACCCTTCGAGAAATCAAGATAGTTCGCCAAAGTATGGGAGATAACCTCCGGCTGTTCATGGATTTCCTTCTCCATGAAGTGCCTGTGATTGCCTTTGCTTACCAGAAACGCCGAACCAGCAGACTTCTGAACCTGCCTGCGCACTTCAGAGCCTGTCTCATCATAAATGGTAACACCACTGCGCGTGAGAACAGCCCAGTCACCGTCCTCAAGGTAGGATAGATTGTCAGTAAAGGGAGCGAGCGCGATTGCATCGGAGCCGAGATACATCTCTCCTTTGCCATACCCCACGGCAAGCGGCGGCCCATTGCGTGCTGCAATAAGCAAATCTTCTTCGCCCTTGAACATGATGGCGATGGCGAATGCCCCGCGCAACATTGGCAGGGACTCGCGAACAGCTTCGACCGGAGCAAGGCCACGATCCAGAGCACGGGTTACCAGATGCGCGACCGTCTCAGTGTCGGTTTCTGTTTCGAAAACATAGCCATCAGCCTCCAGCATGGTGCGAAGCTCGGCAAAGTTTTCGATAATGCCGTTGTGAATTACCGCAAGGCGCGGAGTTGTGTGCGGATGAGCATTGCGGACAATGGGCGCGCCATGCGTTGCCCAGCGCGTATGACCAATACCAATGGTTCCGCCAAGCGGGTTTTCTTTCAGCAAATTATCGAGATTGACAAGCTTGCCCTCTGCCCGCCTGCGATCTAGCTGACCATTATCCAGCGTTGCAACACCAGCCGAGTCATAGCCACGATATTCAAGTCGCTTGAGCGCATCGACCAGAAGGGGTGCAACCTGTTCCCGTCCGATGATTCCTACAATTCCGCACATATAAAACTCCGATGCCCCAATTTTTCCGCCCTCTGCCTATGGCGAAATCGCCGTGACAGAAAGTCAAGTTTCGTTACTCAATCTTGCATGAATGAATAGGACTGCCTACTCCGCCTTTTTCGACAATTTCAACGCGGCATATCGCGCCCGCAATTGTACGGCACGCCCTTCCTTGATTTCCTGACGTGCTCTCCCAAAAGCGAGTGCATCGGCCGGGACATTTTCAGTAATTACACTACCTGAGGCGACATATGCGTTATCACCTATCGATATCGGCGCGACGAGAGAAGAGTTCGAACCTATAAAAGTGTTGGTTCCGATTTCTGTATGGTACTTGTTATAGCCATCATAATTGCATGTGATCGTGCCTGCGCCAATATTTGCATCTGCACCGATCGTAGCATCTCCGATGTAGCTCAAATGATTTAGTTTGGCACCCTGACCGATCCTGGCATTCTTCACTTCAACAAAATTACCGACTTTTGCCTTGGCGGCGAGATCAGCACCTGGTCGTAGACGAGCAAATGGGCCGATGTTGGCATTCGCGCCAACTTTTGCGCCTTCAATATGCGAAAACGCATGAATGACTGCGCCTGTCGCAATCGAAACGCCAGGGCCAAAAACAATATTTGGTTCTAGAGTAACGTCGGGCTCAATCAACGTATCGTGGGAGAAAAATACGGTCTCCGGTGCCTGCATGGATACGCCAGCCAGCATCATTTGGCGACGCTTGCGGTTCTGCCAGATTGTTTCCGCTTCCGCGAGCTCCAATCGTGTATTGATGCCAATGACATTATCGGCAGATATCTCTATCGCAATAACTGACTTTCCTTGTGAATTTGCAATTTCCACCACGTCAGTCAGATAGTATTCACCTTTTGCATTTTCATTCTTGATCATGCGGAGCAATGCCAAGGCATGCTCACCGCGCAGAGCCATCAACCCGCCATTACAGAAGCCGATTTTCTTCTCGGCTTCGTTTACATCTTTTTCTTCTCTGATAGCGATCAGCCGGCCGTCTTGTTCAATCAGGCGGCCATAACCGTGCGGATTGTCCGGGCGGAAACCCATAACCACAATGTCTGAGCCGCCCGCCAATTTTTCGCGAGCCAAGTCCAGGGCGGATGTTTCGATGAGCGGCGTATCACCAAATACCACGATAATATCGTCGTAACCGGCAGCAATGGCAGATTCCGCCGCCAGAACGGCGTGCCCAGTACCAAGGCGCTCAACTTGTTCATGAACAGTTATATTGCCCACGAGTGAGCGTACCGAAGCTTCGACTTTTTCAGCACCGCGGCCAACCACCAAGGCTATATCGCTTCCACCAGCGCCCTGTACCGCCTTTGCGACATGCCCCACAATCGGCAAGCCTGCTATTGGATGAAGTACCTTTGGCAATGAGGATTTCATCCGTGTGCCTTCGCCGGCAGCGAGAATAACCGTAAGACAGGTGCGTAATGTCATGGTTCGGACTTTCAGATCATTCCAGGTCAAATGCGGTGTGGTGATGCAACATCGCATATTGTTGGTTGCAATTTTGTAACTTGCGCCTCTTTAGCCGAGTTGGCCGAGGATGGGAAATGTTTCGAGCAGCCAGAACGAAAATGTCTGCAGCCCGCCGGTCAGGAACAGAACGCCGGTAATGACCAGAAGGACACCCATAATCTTTTCGACCTTACCAAGATGCATGCGGAACCGCGAAAGGAAACGCATGAACATTCCGGAAAACAACGCGGCGATGATGAACGGAATCCCAAGTCCGAGGGAATAGACTGCAAGAAGCAACGCCCCATCACTCACAGTGTCGCGTGCACCTGCCAGTGCCAGAATCGGACCCAACACCGGGCCGATACATGGGGTCCAGCCAAAAGCGAATGCCAGTCCCATGACATAGGCTGCAAAAGGATTGGCCGGTGTGCCTTGACTTTGAAAGCGTGCCTCGCGGGACAGAAAAGCCAGTCGGAATACGCCCAGAAAGTTTAAGCCCATGAGGATGATGACGACACCCGCGACGATGGCGATTTCCTGCTGCCACATGCGCAGAAACCCGCCAATCGTCGATGCGCCGGCTCCAAGCAGCACAAAAACCGTAGTGAATCCCAAAACGAAACAGAAGGATGAAAGCAGCAGCGCGCGCCTGACGGGAGAAATCCTGGCTGCAGGCGCATCGGCTCTGAAGTCTTCGACTGTTACTCCTGCCATATAGCAAAGATAAGGCGGTACGAGCGGCAGAACGCAAGGCGACAGAAATGAAAGTGCACCGGCACCAGCAGCAGTCAGATAGGAAACATCAAGCGCCATACGCGCTCCTTCACGGTCATTTTGCGTTTCGCCGGATTAGGCCGAATCTCTGGCGATTTCCAATCACCTTTTCGCCATTTCAAGCCTGCAAGCTGTGGGTCGGAACAGCCCCTTCGCACACAATTTTAACAAAAGCTGTAAAAACTAGGCTTTTTGTCGCAAAAACTATGCACAATTGCTGTTGACCGATTGCCATCTCGCACCTATGTTCCGCCGCAATTCCTGAGGCCAGTTTATAGGCTCACAAGGGAGCGCGTAGCTCAGCTGGTAGAGCAACTGACTTTTAATCAGTAGGTCCAGGGTTCGAACCCCTGCGCGCTCACCATTCAGATTTATTCCAAGATCAGATTATCATTATCGTTCTCGGTCAACCTCGCTTTGATCTACGGCAGCGTGAGCGCTTATTCGTTTTTCAGGCACTCGTGATACTATATCCCTTGTGCGCTGTGATGATCCAGGCACGAGAGTCGAAGAGCACGCCATCGTTGGTCATGTGTTCCTCCAGAAGATCCCGCAGTCGCTGCACAGTGTCGTCTGATGCCTTACTGGCCCAATCAGGATAAAGGTCTACGAGTGCATTGAACGCGCTATCCACGTCTGCTCCGTAGAAAACCGGTTCCCGCACATCAGTGAAATCAACCGATACAAAGCCTGCTGAATTCAATAGCTTTTTTGCCACTATAGGATCGCCAAGGGAGAATGCCGGCACAACACCCTCCGAAATTGTGGACTGTGGAGCCAGAATACGTCGAATGGATGCAGACCACTTATTGTGATCCTGACTTTGCCACACCATCCATACAATTCGCCCAGCGGGACGCATGGCGCGGGCAATATTGCCGAACGCCGCTGCCGGATCAGCAAAGAACATCACGCCAAACCGGCTAAGGCAAAGGTCGAAATTTGTTGTTGAAAACGAATGGCTTTGAGCATCCCCCTGTTCAAAGACAATATTTCGCAATCCCACTTCATCGGAACGCTGTCGCGCCACCTCAAGCATCTCGGTGGATGTGTCGATGCCGATTGCGCGCCCCTTCACTGCAATTCTCGCGGCGTCCCGCGTCGATTGCCCTGCTCCGCAACCAATATCGAGCACTTGGTCATCCATCCGGACGTTGGAGGCAGCGCGCAGATGTTCATTGTAGCGTTTTAGTTCTGCGTCATAGAAGTCAGCGCGATCCAGCATGTGCACCCTCGTTTGAGTCTTCGCCCGCATCTCGCAAATTATGCTGCAACCCAACCAATTGTAAAATGCAATAAGCCCATCTGCCTTGGCAAAGACTGTAGCGCTCAGGATATTCGCGCTACTTCAGTTTTTGGAGCCTGGACCTAGGAGCTTGTCTCGCTCGGCTACAAAAGTATCCAGCGCCTGATGCCCTTTTACAGTCCAAAACGCGGACTCTGGTTCGTAATGATAGCCCATAAGTTTTGCAGGAATATCAGAAGTGGAAAACTCATCGAACATTCTGGTAGATAGTTCGCATGCATAGAACGGCAGAATCTGGTCGATATGATAATTGGGCTTGTTGCTCAGACTGACCGCTATCGAACTGGCAATCGCGTTCGCCAGATGCATCGACCCTGGTGAATTGTTCAACAGAACAGCCGACGCAAGTATCTTGCGCCACGGACGTTTTTCCTTTCTCCGGAATATGAATGCTCCGCTTTGACGATCAAAATCCTGTGGGATCATTGGCCACGGAGACCGATTCATAACAGCGTCGACATCAATCATGAGAAGGCGCTCAACCCCAGCTTCCAAAACCAGAGGTGCCAATAGAAAACGTGCGGCGGTGTAGTAGATTTCACGCCGCTTGAGCCCCTGCGCCAGGACACATGGATCGACAGAGTAAGTCAGCTTCACATGCTTCAGATTTTTGGCGAGAGCTGCGGTTTCTTCGACAACTTTGCTCGAAGGCTCGAGAAGCAAAACATGCAGCGCTTCAGGTTTGCCAAGTCTTTCGATGGATTCAATCAAACCCAGCGCAAAGCTGTAAAAATAACGGTCATCGCATGCAACCAGAATAACCTTACCTGAACTCGGCAAGGTTCCCTTCAAGCTCTCCCTATACAGGTTTGTTTCTCCAACCCCGAAATCGTCCGACTTGAGTGCGCGACGGACGTTCCATCGCAATATCAACCGGAACAACAAGGAATGTCTTTTTTCTGATTTTGGAATCGGAACATTGGTTTTGGTGGACATCTGTTTATTTCTTGCATCCGGAGAGTAGGCTTCTTCAAGCCTATAGCACAGCTATCTGCGCGAAGAAGTCTTCTTGGCGCTTTGTGTAAACACAACCAGACTCAAGAGGCTACCTACCTCGGTTCAATCGATAGGTTTAGATATGTTGGATTAAACTGTGCGATTGACGTGAGCTGGTCCCAATCCAGAATGGTCACTGTCCTGTTGACCCACACCAGAAGCTTGTCCTTTCGCAGCGTCTGCAGCGTCTTATTGAGATGCACGACGGATATCCCGAGAACATCCGCCACCTCAGCTTGGGATAGCGGGAAGTGAAAACTCCACTCGTTCGTGCGCTGAACGACTTGCAAACGCACATATAATTCGCAAATAAGATGTGCGAGATGGGCTTTCTTGGAGCGCCTTCCCATGGCAACGATCCATTCGCGATGAATGGCACCGTCAATCAAAGTATGAAGCCATAACAGGCGTGTAAGATGCGGGGCCGTCTCGGTTATCGTTTTAAGGTCTGGATGGCTGGTAAAAGCTACACGACAAGGCGACAGGGCAACAATTCCATGATCCATGATTTTCAGAGGAAAAGCATGCAGATCAACGAAATCTCCAGCTATATGCAATGATGTGATTTGCCGACTGCCGTCTTCGAGCACTTTATAACGCCCTGCAAAACCATCTAGCAATAATGTGCTAAATCCGGGTCTTGAGCCTTCAGAAACCAAATCCTCGCCCACGGAAAACTCACCTTGGCGAACGATGATGTCGCTCAACAACTTCTTTTCCGAAGCAGAAACTATGTCGTGACTTTCAAGGCGTAACAGAAGAGATTCGATCAATTTTGTTCCAGTTGGTTACAAGCCGGAGATTTACTCGGCCCTTATGGAACTTAATCGATAATCAAACCTTCTGTTCCCATGAAAAACAAAAATACCATGCATAGATATTATTTCGACCTGCATAATGGCGACCATACGCGGGACGACGTTGGTCTGGAGTTACCCTCTCGTGAACATGTTACTAGAGAGGTTGCCCGAATACTGACTGACGTGGCCAGGGATGAACTTGCAGGCGCTAAGGGAGTTGTCTCGATCACCGTGCGCGATGAAAACGGCCACCCAATATCCGTCTCAAGCCTGACATACAGCAGCGAATGGCTCGATGAGCCGGAAATCTGGAAATAACGATAGAGCACCCTTCAAGGCAGCTTGACTTGCTTCTCCATAAGCTCAATAATAGAACATATCATGAACATTTAAGGGTGCATCGTAGTGGCAATCGTCGATCTCACGGCGTTAAGGCGCAATATTACGTCTTTTGGCGCGCAGGATACGAAAGTCTTGGATCGCTCTGTATTTGGGCTTGGTTGCGCAGAGGTAGACAGTATTTTTCATGATGGCCTGCAACGCAGTGCACTTCATGAAGTTTTCTCTGAAGAAAGTGGCGATTCAGGTGCTGCAACAGGTTTTGTTATTGCCCTTGCCCTGCGTGCTTCTCCTGATCATAGCCCCATTCTTTGGGTTGAAGAGGATTTTACCGGCAAAGAACAGGGTTTTCCCTATGCACCCGGTCTGAATAATCTTGGACTCCCTCCCGATCGCCTCATCATTGTGCGCTGTGCCTCGCCGCAGGATGTTCTGAAAGCAGCTTCAGACAGCCTTGGAGTACAAGGAACTGGCGCAGTGATTATTGCGCCTTGGAGCAATCCCAAATGCCTTGATCTGACAGCATCGCGAAAATTATTGCTTACAGCGCAGAGAACGAATGTCCCTGCTTTTCTTTTGCGGCTTGGAGCTATGCCCCTTGAAAATGCAGCTGTCACCCGGTGGTTGATCCGGTCTGCCCCTTCGCAATCGGCAGGTGCCAATGCTCCCGGGCACCCTGTGTTTCAAGTCTCCCTTATCCGAAACAGACAGGGAAAGACGGGACAATGGACATTACAATGGGAGAGCGAAAATCATGTTTTTACAAGGACAGAATCGGTTTCTGGCTCTTTGGTTTCCTCACCTTCCTACAGATCGCCTCAAACGCGAAAATCCGCAGCGCGATAATCCTGCTCAGCATCTCATCGTGGTTGACAAGATTGCAAATGTCTTGCGTCTGGTCGCTGTCGATCAGAGAGCTGGAAAAGCAGGCCTGTATAAGAGCATGACACTGGCTGATGCGCGAGCGCAGTTTGAAAAGCTGGATATTGCGTTCGCCTCACCTCGGCAGGATTCCATACTTTTAGAGCGGCTTGCCGATTGGTGTGATCGCTATACACCTCTGGTTGCCCTTGATGGTTCGGAAGGTCTTGTCCTGGATATTACAGGCTGTGTTCATCTTTTTGCTGATGAAGCGACTCTGCTTAATGACATTCATTTCCGCCTGAAAAAGCATGGCATGTTTGTCAGGTCAGCGATTGCAAACAATGCAGCTTCTGCCCGGGCATTTGCACGCTACTCTTCTGGCGGCATTGTCGGCGATGATGAAGAAAAAAGGCTGCACAAACTGTATCTAGCCTGCCTGGAAATAGATCAGGTTCACCTAGCTGGCCTGAAGCGAGCAGGCCTGTTACATGTAGGCGAGGTTGAGGTACTGCCCCGGGCCGCTCTTTCTGCCCGTTTTGGAAAAGACCTAGTTAATCGCTTGGACAATCTTTTCGGAAGGCAAAATCAACCCATTTCTCCAAGACGCATTGTGCCTGTCTGCATGGTTGAAAGGCGTATGGCCGAACCACTAATCAGCATGGATTCCGTCGAGCTTTTGCTGCAATCCCTAGGCGACGAACTCTTCAGGCAATTACAAACCCGTGTAGAGGGGGCGCGTGAGGTCGAAGCAAGCTTCTTTCGTGTCGATGGAAATGTACGGCGCATAAATATTGAGGCAGGAAAGCCGCTCACTGAAATCAAAACATTGATGCGGTTGCTCAAGGAAAGATTATCGACTTTAGCCGATCCTCTGGATGCCGGTTTTGGTTTTGATATTATTCGCATGTCTGCCGTCAGAACTGAGCGAACCCGTACACAGCAGAAAAGCCTCGACAACACACAACAGGAAACAGAAACGTTCGATGCTCTCATTGATCGGCTATCGATAAGACTGGGAAACTCCCGTGTTTTGCGCCCTATCCCGGTCGATACGCATATTCCTGAACGTGCTGTTATGCTTGAATCTGCGTCCCGGGAAAAATCGGATTCTTTAGTTGATTGGTCACCTGAACATCAGCCGGGGAATCCGCCAGAGAGGCCTATAAGACTGTTCAATCCGCCGGAGCTTATAGAAACAACGGCAGGGATTCCTGATGGTGCCCCGGCGCGATTTATGTGGCGCCGTGTCCAGCATACAATTGTTCTTGCCGAAGGTCCCGAGCGCATTGCACCGGAGTGGTGGCGCGAGCATGCGGGCGCTCTTACTCGCGATTATTACAGGGTTGAAGATAGACAAGGGAAACGGTTTTGGGTGTTTAGGGAAGGTCTTTATGAGCGCAATGATCCCAATCCCAAATGGTTTTTGCATGGGCTATTTGCCTGATGGATTATATCGAGATTGCCGTGACCAGTAATTTTTCCTTCCTGAAAGGCGCATCCCAACCTCAGGAAATGGTTCTAGCTGCAGCCCTTCTTGGCCTAAAAGGCATCGGCATTGCAGATTCCAACACACTTGCCGGTGTAGTCCGTGCCCATAGCGCGCGCAAAGAAATCAAAAAAGAACAGAACCTTTCGGTAAATCTCTATATTGGCAGCCGTTTAGTATTTAGCGATGAAACGCCGGATCTCATTGTCTATCCACGAGATCGGCCAGCCTATGGCAAGCTTTGCCAGATTTTGAGCGTTAGCAAAGAGCGCGCCAAGATCAAAGGTGAATGCCACCTGCTTTTCAAAGACTTTGAACCTGAAGCGGACAATTTTCAAATTGCAGTCATGCCGGCTGCAAATCCTGATGGAAATTTCACGGCCTTTCTGAAAAACCTGTCACTGATTGCTCCTCGCTCTGTTTGGCTATGCCTTGTTATGCCGCGCAAGGGCAATGATAGACGTCATGGCGAAAAACTTGCCCGCATTGCAGCTGATGCAAAGGTTCCCCTTCTGGCAGTTAATGACGTGCTTTACCACGCACCAGACAGAAGACCGCTTCAGGACGTGCTGACCTGTATCCGTGAACATGTCACGATCGAAACGGCAGGTCGCAAGCTGGAGAAGAATGCCGAGCGGCATCTTAAGACTCCGGAAGAAATGCAGCATCTCTTCCGGCATTTTCCAGAAGCACTGGAAGAAACGCAACGCTTCGTGAAACCCATCATTTTTTCTCTTGATGATCTTAGCTATCAATATCCTGATGAACCTGTTCCGCCCGGTAAAACGCCCCAACAACATCTGATTGACGAAACATGGATAGGGGCGAGCAAACGTTATCCGAACGGCATTCCGAAAAAAGTGAGTGCAGCTCTGGAAAAGGAACTCAGATTGATCGAGGAGCTGCAGTATGCCCCCTATTTCCTCACCGTATATGACATTGTCACCTATGCCCGCTCACAGAATATTCTGTGTCAGGGGCGCGGTTCCTCAGCTAATTCTGCAGTTTGTTATTGCCTGGGTATAACGGCAGTTGATCCTGCAACAAGCGATTTGCTTTTCGATAGGTTTCTTTCACGAGAGCGTAAAGAACCGCCCGATATCGATGTGGATTTCGAGCATGAGCGGCGCGAAGAGGTCATGCAGTGGATTTTTAAGCGCTATGGCCGCGAACATGCCGCTGTTATTGCGACTGTCATCCGTTATCAGCCGCGCAGTGCTATCCGTGATGTCGGTAAGGCTTTGGGCCTGACCGAAGATGTTACTTCTGCTTTGGCGAATATGGTTTGGGGTAGTTGGGGTTCGATTGTTGAAAAACCGGAGATAAAACAAGCAGGGCTTGATCCTGACAATGTCTTGATCCGTCGCACGATTAAGCTTGCAAAAGAATTGCTTAATTTCCCGCGCCATCTTTCACAGCATGTCGGCGGTTTTGTTCTTACACAAGAGCGTCTTGATTTGACTGTTCCAATCGGTCCTGCGGCGATGCAAGGCCGCACATTCATTGAATGGAACAAGGACGACATCGACGAGCTCAACATCATGAAAGTCGATGTTCTTTCGCTTGGCATGCTCACCTGTATCCGCAAAGCGTTCGATCTCATTCACTTGCATGGTGGAGATCGCTTAGAGCTGGCAGATATCAAGCTGGATGATGAAGAAGTCTACGATATGCTTTGCAAGGCAGATTCCCTTGGGGTTTTTCAGGTGGAAAGCCGAGCCCAAATGAACATGCTGCCGCGTCTTCGGCCAAGGAAATATTATGATCTGGTCATCGAGGTAGCTATTGTTCGGCCAGGGCCCATTCAAGGCGATATGGTCCATCCTTATCTGAAGCGGCGCAATAATCCGGACTCAGTTACCTATCCCTCGCCATCACCTGAATTTGGTCATAAGGACGAATTGAAAGAAGTTCTTGTCCGAACCCTTGGCATTCCTCTCTTTCAGGAGCAGGCAATGAGTGTTGCCATTGTAGCAGCAGGCTTTAGCGGCGATGAAGCCAATCAGTTGCGGCGCGCCATGGCAACATTCCGAAATGTGGGAACGATACATAAGCTGGAAAACAAAATGGTGGAGGGTATGGTCCGTCGCGGTTATGAGCGCGACTTTGCTCAGAACTGTTTCAACCAGATCAAAGGCTTTGGCGAGTATGGTTTCCCCGAAAGCCATGCCGCAAGCTTTGCTATTCTCGTCTACATTTCCTCCTGGATAAAATGCCACCACCCCGCTGTTTTTGCTGCGGCTTTGCTGAATTCACAGCCCATGGGCTTTTATCCTCCTGATCAGATCATTCGCGATGCGCGTAAACACGGGGTCGAGGTTCGCGCCGCAGATATTAATTTCAGTCACTGGGATAACACGCTGGAAAGAAATGATAATGGCGATCTATGCACCAGACTTGGTTTTCGTCAGGTCGACGGTTTTTCCAAACGTTGGGCAGACCTGATTTGCGAAAAGAGAGGCGAAAGCTATACCAATATCGAAGAGGTAAGACGCCTGACATTGCTGGAAAGGCGCGCATTTGTACTTCTAGCCGATGCTGATGCATTCCGTTCGCTTGGCATTGATCGGCGAGAAGCACTTTGGGCCGTACGCCGTTTTCCTGACAATACAACACTGCCTCTGTTTCAGGCTGCGGAAACAAATGAGTTGGCCAAGGAAACAGAAGTAGCCCTTCCCCGGATGAAGCTCTCCGAGCACGTCATTGCCGATTACGAGTCGACCAGGCTTTCGCTCAAAGGCCATCCAATGCAGTTTCTACGTGAAATGTTTGCCTCAGAACAGGTTTCCACCTGCAGTTTTGCGAATAATCTGGCCAATAACAAACGCGTCAAGCTTGCAGGCGTTGTGACTGTGCGTCAAAGGCCGGGTACAGCCAAAGGCGTAGTTTTCATGACTATTGAAGATGAAACGGGCATCGCCAACATCGTCATCTGGCAAAAACTTCTCAATATCTATCGCAAGGAAGTCATGGGATCGCGGCTGATCCTTATTGAGGGAATAGTCCAGAGCGCAGACAATGTGGTCCACATCGTAGCCAGAAAGCTGACCGATCGAACTGGCGATCTTTACCGCCTGTCTGAACAGCGCGCAATTTTGCCCGTGTCACGAAGCGATGAAGTTACCCATCCTGTGCAGGGAGACGCACGAGCGCGTCATCCCAGAAATGGGCGTATCATGCCGAAATCCAGGGATTTCCATTAAGCGTTGGCACCGTCCAGTTTTGCATCCGGCACGACAACCAGTTTTCCAACAAAGGATTTCGCCATGAAATCAGTCTGCGCCCTATGGAATTCAGACAAAGGATAGACACCACCAACAAGCGGCTTGATCTTGCCTTCCTCAATATAGCGAACAATACGGCGGAAGTCTCCGCGCGTGCCTTGTGATGAACCGTGCAGGGCAAGTTGCTTGAGGTACATGGTACGCAAATCAAGCTGCACGACTGGTCCGGCTATTGCTCCGGCAGTCGTGTAGCGACCCTCAGCCCGTAAAATGCGGAGCAGGTCATTAAATATCGAACCACCGACGAGATCCGCAACGACATCAATTGGTTTTCCGCCGGTTGCCTCATTGACCGCGGCAACCAGATCTTCAGTTCCGCGCGTGATAACGGCCTCAGCACCGATATCGAGAAGCGCTTGTTCTTTGCCCGGTCCTACAAGCGCGTATGGAATCGCACCGCGTGCTCTTGCAAGCTGCACTATCCCAGATCCGACACCACCCGATGCCCCGGTTACCAACACGCGTTCGCCGGCCTTCAATTCTGCACGTTCAAGCATCTGTTCGCCGGTTAAATAAGCGCAACAGAATGTGGCAAGCTCGATATCGCTCAAATCAGTGTCAACGACATGTGCGTTTTCAACCGGGACTGTAACGTACTCGGCATATCCGCCATCGCGGCCGTGACCTATGTAGTCAATGTCTGCAAGACTATCATCGTCACGATTGTAAATAGAAAAATCCACCATTACGCGCTGACCGATACGTGTCCGATCTACACCGCCGCCAACGGAAACAATGTTTCCTACGATGTCGGTTCCCTGAATACGCGGAAAGCGTAACGTCGGCTCTTGCCGACGCCATGTGGATACAGCGCCAGCATCTTTCTCGGTGCCATAGGCACCTTCCCGTACCCAGACGTCAGTATTGTTCATACCGCAAGCAGTTATCTGAATAAGTACCTCACCCGCCTGCGGCGCAGGCACCGGCGTTTTCTGGTTATATACGAGTTTGTCGAGCCCGCCATGACCAACAAGCTGTATGGCGGCCATAGTCAGTGGGACGTTCGTCTCTGTCATCATTCACCTCAGATTGTTTTTGCAACAGATTCAACTGCTTCAGTTGCTGCTTTTACAACCGTGTCGGCCTCGTCACGTGTCAAACAAAGCGGGGGAGCAAAGCCAAGAATATCGCCCTGCGGCATGGCCCGTCCAAGTACGCCACGTTCCGCCAGAGCCGCCGCAATACGTGGACCAACCTTCAATGCAGGATCGAAAAATGTGCGGTCGTCCTTGTCAGCAACAAACTCCACTGCAGCTAGCATTCCATCACCGCGCACTTCACCCACAATTGCATTGCCAGCCAGTGCCTGTGTCAGCTGCTCACGGAAATAAGCTCCGGTTTCCCCAGCATTTGTAACAAGATCGAGCTTGTTGATGAGTTCGAGATTGGCAATGCCCGCAGCTGTGCAGATCGGGTGTGCCGAATAGGTCCAACCATGTCCGATTGCACCAAGCGCATCAGAGCCTTTCACCAGAACCTGCCAGACTTTATCGGAGACAATGACACCCGAAAGCGGCGCATAGGCCGAGGTCAGGCCCTTTGCTATCGTAATCAGATCCGGCTTGATCCCGTAGTGATCCGAACCAAACATCGTACCCAATCGCCCGAAGCCTGTAACAACCTCGTCAGCGACAAGCAGAATGTCATACTTGTTCAGGACAGCCTGAATCTTCTGCCAGTATCCCGCTGGCGGAGGAACAATACCGCCAGTCCCAAGAATTGGCTCACCAATAAACGCGGCCACTGTTTCAGGGCCTTCTGCGAGTATCATTTCTTCCAGTTTGTCAGCGCAGTGCTGGGAGAACTGCTCCTCACTCATGGAACGGTCTTCGCGGCGGAAATAGTATGGCGCCTCTGTATGGATAATCGGCGCACGCGGCAGATCAAAAGCATTATGGAAAAGTTCCAGCCCGGTCATGCTGCCAGTCATGATGCCGGAACCATGATAACCACGCCAACGCGAAATGATCTTCTTTTTTTCCGGGCGGCCAAGAACGTTGTTGTAGTACCAGATCAGCTTGATATTGGTTTCATTGGCATCAGAACCTGAAAGCCCGAAATAGACCCGGCTCATACCTTCTGGCGCGCGATCAATAATCATTTTGGAAAGCGTTATAGATGCGTCCGTACCGTGCCCCACATAGGCATGGTAATAGGCGAGTTCGTGAGCCTGTTTTGCAATGGCGTCGGCGATTTCCTGTCTGCCATAGCCCACATTGACACAGTAAAGCCCGGCAAATGCGTCAATGCTTGTGCGTCCTGTACTGTCAGTTATATGAACGCCCTCACCGCTCTTGATTATCCGCGTTGGAGTTTCGCCTCGTGCATGAGCACCCATATGCGTTGATGGATGAAAGAAGTGATCCCGATCCCAGGCGTTCAGTTCGTTTGAGCGTTCAAGCATGATATTTTCCTGTTCTTCGAAGTTCAGTGGGTGTCGATGCAGAGATATTTGAGTTCGGTGAATGCCTCGATGCCGTGGCGCGATCCTTCGCGTCCCAGCCCGGACTGTTTGATGCCGCCGAACGGAATGGGAGCACCGGTAATCTTCACCCGGTTTATCGCGACCATTCCATATTCAAGATTTCGCCCGAGCCGCAGCATGCGCGCGCCATCTCTGGTTACGGCATAGGCAACAAGGCCATATTCGGTGGCATTGGCGCGGCTAACGACTTCTTCTTCGGTGTCGAATGGAGTTATTGCGGCAACCGGACCAAAGGTTTCATCGCGCATGATCAGCGCGTCTTCCGGAACATCGATCAAAAGCGACGGCTCGTAAAACAACTTACCGGCTTGGTGGCGCTTGCCGCCAATGATGCATTTTGCACCACGGCCTATTGCATCTTCCACCTGCTCTTCAACTTTTCGAATAGCGCGCTCATGCATCAGCGGACCGATATCCGCACCTTCAGTCAGACCGGGTGCAACTTTCAGTTCCGAAATGCGCCTCGCAAAAGCTTCGGCAAAAGCGTCGAGAATTGAACGTTCAACATAAATCCTGTTTGCCGCGAGACAGTCTTGTCCTGACGTTGCGAACTTGGCGTCAATTGCGATGTCGACAGCGCGGTCGATGTCTGCGTCCGCGAAAATAATCAGTGGAGCATGCCCGCCAAGTTCCATGACGAGGTTTTTCATGGTCGCGGCGCATTGCGCTGCAATCAGCCGCCCAATCTCCGTCGAACCCGTAAAACTCAGCGCGCGAACTCGGGAATCCTCGCAAATTCGTCCAACCACCGTTGAAGCATCTCCTGTGACGATATTGAAAACCCCGGAGGGAATGCCCGCACGGTCGGCAAGTTCTGCAAGAGCAAGCGCTGAAAGAGGTGTTTCAGATGATGGATGCGCAACGACAGTACAACCTGCCGCAAGAGCGGCAGCGGCCTTTCGTGTCAACATTGCTGAAGGAAAATTCCACGGAGTGACGATCCCGACGACGCCAATCGCTTCGCGGCGGACAATCATTTCTGCGCCAGCAAGATGGCTGGTTACATTTTCCGCGTTAAGTCGCTTCGCTTCTTCTGCATACCACTCAATAAACGAGGCGGCATAGTCGATCTCGCCCCGCGACTCTGCCAATGGTTTGCCCTGCTCAAGTGTCATGATGAGCGCGAGATCGTCTTTCGCGGCGAGTATCAGCTCGTACCATTTGCGCAGTTTTGCTGTACGTTCCTGTGGAAGAAGATTTCGCCAAGCGGGCAACGCTTTTGCCGCCGCATCAATGGCTATTGATGTTTGATCGGCATTGAGCTTGGAGACCCAGGCAATAGCCGTACCCGACGCAGGATCGGAAACTTCAAACGTCTGGCCCGCATCACCAGCTGTCCAATGGCCATCAACATAGGCCAATTCACGTAGCATGCGACGGTCTTTTAGGCGATCAAGGGCCGCATGGCGGTCTGGTCGTGCAAAGTGAGCGGACATTCAACTCTCCCGGATTGTTCTGCCGAGTCTTGCATGAACCAACGGAGAAAGAGTCTGTATCGGTTACCAGCTCAGGAGAGATTGTCCTTATTGGGCGTCTTGGGGAGAGAGAATGACTAACTATCACTTTGAGCAGGCAGCAGTTCAGTAATGGGCAGAACCGCATCGTCCTTGACGGTTCGCGTGACGATATAGGTGAAATACCGGTCTATTCCGATCTCCCGTTGCAAAAGATCGTCGACCAATCGTTGATAGGCATCAATGTCGCGAGTCATGACTTTCAGGACATAATCGACGCCGCCACCCACTGACCAGCATGCCACCACTTCCGGCAACGTCTTGATTGCACGCTCAAACCGGTCAAAATCTGCCTGCCTGTGCGCGCCAAGGGTCACTTCCATGAGGACTGTCGTCACGGAAGTAACAAGCCGCAATGCAATCTTTGCGTGATAGCCGGTGATGATCCCCGCCTTTTCCAGCCGCCGCAGACGCGTCCAGCAAGGTGTTGGCGAGATTCCAACCCGCTCAGCCAGTGCAAGCTTGGTGATGCGCCCCTCCTTCTGGATTTCGTCCAGAATACGGATATCGATAGGATCTAGCTTGATTGCGGTCATGATACGCCTGTTGAATTCACGGTATAATCATGACGTTGTGATTTTTTGATTGTCAATTGCACTGACTTCGATCACTTATAAATCATGACATTGTGGCAACCAGATCCGACGAGCCTTCGCCGACCGGCCTATCTATCGCTGGCGGAACAGATTGCACGTGCCATCGCAGATGGCAAACTGGAAGGAGGCGTACGCCTGCCTACCCACAGACGCATGGCTGATGATCTGCGTCTCTCTGTACAAACTGTCAGCCGTGCGTATGAAGAGCTGATCCGGAGAAATCTGATCTCCGGGGAGACCGGGCGCGGCACATTTGTGTGCACCACAAGCCGCGAACCTGATCCGCCCTATCTTCCCGAAAGGCTCGGAGAGGTCATTGACCTTTCCATCCTGAAGCCAGTCTGCGAGACGATGCATCTTGATCGCATGAAGAAGGCGTTGAGCTGGCTGGCAGAAACTCTACCCCCAAGCTCAGCCCTGTCTTTCCGGCCCAATGTCGTTTTCCCGCGCCATCGCGCCATCGCGGCTGAATGGCTTCGCACATGCGGTCTTGATGTTGCACCGGGTAATATAAGCATAACCAATGGCGCTACTGCTGCCATGACTGTTGCGCTGATGAGTGCGGCGCCCCCGGGGTCAAAAGTTGCAACTGAGGGCATAGGGCATCACACACTCACGCCGCTCGCTTCATACCTCGGTCTCACGCTAGAAGGTTTGGCGATTGATGATCAGGGCATCGTTCCAGAATCACTTGATGAGTGCTGTCGTACTTCCGGCATCCAAGCCGTATTCGTCCAACCGTCGGTCATCAATCCGACCGGAACATTGATGGGGCTGGAACGTCGCAATGCTTTGGTTGAGGTTGCGCGTAAGCACGATATTGCAATTATCGAAAGCGATGTACTTGGGCCGCTTGTTGAGAACCGGCCGCCGCCGATTGCGTCCCTTGCACCAGAACGCACGCTGTATTTCACCAGCTTCACCAAAATCGTAATTCCGGGTTTGCGTATAGGTTATCTTGCTGCTCCCGACCGCTACGTAGCGGCAGTTGCCAACAGGCACCTTGTTTCCAACTGGATGGCTACGCCCATAGTTGCGGAAATTGCCAGCCGTTGGGTTTCTGACGGCACTGCGATGGAACTGGTCAACTGGCAACGCGAAGCGCTCAGGATTCGCCACTCGGTCGCGTCTGAGGTGCTGGAGGGCATTCCATTCCTGTCACATCCACAAAGCCTACATATCTGGTTGCCGTTGACCGGCGAGCGAACTGAAGAGGCTTTCGTTGCCCATGCAAGGTTGCAAGGCGTCGCCATTGCGCCTGGCGCTTCGTTTCGCATTTCTAACCATCCTTGGCATCCGGCTGTACGTATCTCACTTGGCTCGACAACAGAACAGGAGCTTCGCTCAGGCCTGAATGTCGTTGCCAATCTACTTCGCGGCGATTTGGAACATTTGTTGCTCGCCATTTAACCGAAGCGCCTCATTTTTCATCACGATCAGTTAAATTGTCATGATTTAATTTTAACAATTGACATGATTTCATAAGTCTCCCATCGTTAGGGCATGAGGCTGTCTCAACCAGAAGGGAGACACGCATGCCGCCTTCCAACGCCGCACCGATCATCGAGATTGACGGTATCAGTAAAAGTTTCGGTGCGTTCAAGGTACTGAACGATCTTTCTTTCAGTGTCGCTCCCGGAGAGAAGCTTGCCCTTATCGGACCTTCAGGGTCAGGTAAGACGACGATCCTGCGTATTCTCATGACGCTTGAAGGGATAGACTCCGGAACCATCCGTGTTGCCGGCGACAATCTTTACCAGATGGAACGTAACGGCAAACTGCAACAGGCCGATGAAGCGCATCTTCACAAGATGCGGGAAAAAATCGGCATGGTCTTTCAGCTGTTCAATCTGTTTCCACACAAGTGTGTGCTCGATAATGTCACCTTGGCACCAATGCTGACCAAAGGCGTTGCGCGTAAGGATGCCGAGCAGCATGCGATGGAACTGCTGGATATGGTCGGGCTCGCGGACAAGGCAAAGTCCATGCCATCACAGCTCTCCGGTGGACAGAAGCAACGCGTTGCTATCGCCCGGGCCCTCGCCCTCAAGCCAAAAATCATGCTGTTCGATGAAGTAACATCAGCGCTTGATCCGGAACTCGTCGAGGAGGTGCTCAATGTGCTTTGGCGCCTCTGCCGCGAGACAGATATGACCATGCTTCTCGTCACCCATGAGATGGGCTTTGCGCACGATTTTGCTGATCGCGTTCTTTTCTTTGATCGCGGGCGGATCGTTGAAGATGGCAAGCCAGACGAGATTTTCAGAAATCCGAAACAGGAAAGAACACAAGCCTTCCTGAAAAAGATCATCGCCGCAGGTCACCGCATTTAATTCGGACCCTCGACGAGCAGGCATAAAAGAAAAACCAGAGGAGTTGGGAACATGACGAAATTACAGACAATCAGTGCATTATTGGGAGCCGCGGCCTTGTCTGCCTTGGTTTCTTCCATGCCTGCAAAAGCTGATGAGGCACTCGACAAGCTGAAAGCGCAAGGCTTTGCCCGCATAGCGATCGCAAATGAACCACCATTCACTGCTGTCAAGGCTGACGGTAGCGTTTCGGGTGCCGGTCCGGATGTCGCGCGTGCGGTATTTAAGAAGCTCGGTGTCAATGATGTTGTTGCTTCCATTTCTGAATATGGCGCGATGATTCCGGGTCTGCAGGCAGGCCGCCATGATGTTGTTACCGCCGGTCTTTTCATGAAGCCGGAACGTTGCAACGCCGTATCCTATTCAGAGCCGATCCTTTGCGATGCAGAGGCTTTCCTTGTCAAAAAAGGCAATCCTAAAGGCTTCAAGAGCTATCAGGATATCGCCAAGGATGAAAAAGCTACAATCGGCGCACCCGGTGGCGGCACAGAAGAACGTCTCGCCCTTGAAGCAGGCGTGCCGCGGGAGCGCGTTATCGTCGTGCCGGATGGTCAGAGCGGCCTGAAGATGCTGCAGGATGGACGTATTGATACCTACTCCCTGCCCGTGCTCTCGATCAATGATCTGGTGAAGAAGGCTAACGATCCGAACATTGAGGTTATTGCACCTGTTCAGGGTGCCCCCGTCTATTGCGATGGCGCGGCCTTCCGCAAGGGAGACACTGCCCTTCGTGATGAATTCGACAAGGTGCTCGCTGAAATGAAAAAATCTGGCGAATTCGCCAAGATTGTAGAGCCATACGGCTTTTCGGCAGAAGCAGCATTATCGACCACCCGCGATAAGCTTTGCGCTGCCAAATAACGCACTGCAAACGGTGCCGCTCTACCCTTTGGCAGAGCGGCTCTTCCTCAAAACTCTGACGAAGGTGGCAAACCGATGGGCCAATGGGCCGGCTATCTGCAACTTATCCTCGACGGCGCTGTCGTAACCATTCAGCTGACGCTGATGGGCTCAGCACTGGCGCTTGTGATGGCATTCATTGCGGGCCTCGGGAGATTGTCGCGCATCGCCCCGCTGCGTTGGCTGGCGACTGCCTATATCGAGTTTTTCCGGGGAACCTCGATTTTCGTGCAGCTGTTCTGGGCCTATTTCGTTCTGCCCCTGTTTGGCTTCTCGCTCACACCTTTGCAGGCTGGCGTCCTTGCCTTGGGTCTGAATGTGGGTGCTTATGGCGCTGAGGTTGTCCGTGGTGCGATAAGATCAATCGGCAAGGAACAGTATGAAGCCTGCATCGCGCTCAACCTTACGCGCTGGCAAGGCCTTCGCAAGATCATACTACCCCAGGCATTTGTCCTGATGCTTCCGACCTTTGGCAATAATGCCATTGAACTTTTGAAAGCCTCAGCAGTCGTATCGCTGATATCGCTGACCGATATGACATTTCAGGCGCAAGTCGTGCGGGCACAAACGGGAAATACCCTTGTTCCGTTCCTTACGATCCTCTTGCTGTACTTTGTTATCGCCAGCGTCATCTCCTTCGCAATTCGCGGTCTCGAGCGCTATTTGACGCGCGGCCTCGATGGCATCAGATCATAGGAGGCTCATGATGGAATGGGACTGGGCTTTCGTCGTTCAAATTCTTCCAACGCTTATTGAAGGCGTGAAGATCACCATCATAGCGACGCTTCTCGGCTCAGTACTGGCCGCTATCGTGGGGCTTGTCATTGCAATTGTTCGCCGCTCGAAAAACCGGCTGATATCAATGCCCATGGGTTTTGTTGCAGAGTTTATTCGCGGAACGCCATTGCTGGTGCAGCTCTATTTCATTTTCTACGTACTGCCAGACCTTGGCATTACGCTATCACCGCTCGTTGCCGGTGTTATCGGTTTGGGTCTGCATTATGGCACCTATACCGCCGAGGTATATCGCGCTGGGATCGACAATGTGGCACGAGGTCAGTGGGAAGCCGCCAAAGCATGCAATCTCAGCCCTCTGCAGACTTGGACGCAGATCATCATGCCGCAAGCATTGCCACCGATGATTCCGGCCTTGGCCAATTACTTTATCGCCATGTTCAAGGAAACACCGCTGCTTTCGGCAATCACGGTGCTTGAGCTGATGAATCAGGCCCGCAGCATCGCCAATTACAATTACAGATACATTGAACCGATCACGATGGTTGGTGCGTTCTTTCTCGTTATCAGCATCGTTTCGGTAATCGGCTTGCGTTGGCTGGAGCGCCGCTATGGCAAGATTGATTGAGGAGCACAATATGGACGCGTTCCCATCTATCCAACAGACGAACTTGCCGCTGGAGTTTGATGACAGGCCTTTGTCAAAACGCGTTGGGTTGGTCATTCTTGCTACGGATCACACCACTGAGCCGGACTTCCAGCGCATGGTCGCCAGCAGAAACGTTGGCCTCTATACCTCGCGCATCCCCTACGCCAATCCGACAACGCCGGAGAATTTGCGACGCATGCTTCGTCCGATGAGCGAAGGCGCATGGATGATCCTGCCTGACGAAGAGTTAGATGCAATCTGCTATTCGTGCACTTCTGCCTCTGTCGTCATTGGCGATGAAGAAGTGGAGCGTGCTCTTCAGCAGGCAAAGCCAAACGTACCGGTGGTGACGCCAACACGCGCTGCCGTCAAAGGACTTGGCGCATTTGGTGCAAAGAGGATCAGCATCCTCACGCCCTATACTATTGAAACAAGCACGCCAATGGCGGTCTATTTCAATGGCAAGGGTTTTGATATCGCGAACTTTACCTGCTTCGGCTTGGACGATGACAGGGAAATGGCGCGGATCAGTACTCAATCGTTGATCACAGCCGCTCGCGAAGCAACGGCCAGAGATGCAGATGCGCTATTTATCTCATGTACGGCTCTACGCGCTGCTAGCGTAGCGGGAGAGATTGAACAGGCCATAGGCAAACCAGTCGTTACAAGTAATCTTGCAACAGCATGGGCAACACTGCGCATCTGCGGCGAACATTCGCTGCGCCCTGAACTCGGCAGCCTCATGGTCCAGCCAATGGCAAGCTGGTAAAATGGCTATGAATCTCGTGACCATTGCTGATATCGAAAAAGCGCGTGAAGCAATTGCCGGAAAAGTCGCGCGGACGCCGATGGTTCAATCCGTAATGCTCTCAGACAGGATCGGAGTGCCGGTCTGGCTTAAACTGGAACATCGACAGAATACGGGCAGCTTTAAATTACGTGGTGCTACCAATGCGTTAAGCCAACTTTCTCAAGCAGAAAAACAACGGGGTGTTGTGGCAGCATCCACCGGCAATCATGGTCGCGCACTGGCTTATGCAGCGCAATCTGAAGGAATACGCGCAGTCATCTGCATGTCGCGGTTGGTACCCAAGAACAAAGTTGATGAAATTAGTCGTCTTGGTGCTGAGATACGCATTATCGGTAAATCCCAGGATGATGCGCAGGATGAAGCGGAGCGACTGGTCCGTGACGATGGCTTGATCATGGTGCCACCTTTCGACAATGCGCACATCATTGCGGGACAAGGCACGCTTGGGCTTGAGATTGTAGAAGACCTCCCCGATGTTCGCGCTGTGCTGGTTCCATTATCGGGTGGCGGGCTGGCATCAGGCATCGCCCGGGCAGTCAAGGCCAAGCAAGCCAATGCAAAAGTAATCGGCGTTTCCATGCAAATTGGTGCGGCAATGCATGCCAGCCTGGCTGCGGGTAGACCAGTGCTTGTCGAAGAAACCGAAAGTCTTGCGGACTCTCTTGGTGGTGGTATCGGCCTCGATAATCAGTTCACGTTCTGGATGGTTCGCGAATTACTGGATGAGGTCATTCTACTGACTGAACAGGAAATCGCTGACGGCATTGCTCATGCTTATCGATACGAGCGCGAAGTCATAGAAGGTGCGGCCGCCGTTGGCATCGGGGCATTGCTGGCGGGTAAAGTGCAGGCCGAAGGCCCAATCGCCATTATCCTATCGGGTCGCAACATCGATATGGATCAACACAAACGCATTATTTCCGCCGACAAGGCCGCAGAAAGCACAGAACCATGCCCCGCATGATGATCCTTACCGAAGCTGAGCTGCGCAAGATCGTATCGTTGGATCTGGATGCTATTGAATGCGTTGAAAATGCTTTTTATGCGCTGGCAACCAAACCAGTGGCCATGCCGCCGATTCTGAGGCTGGATATTCCCGAACACCGCGGTGAAGTTGATGTCAAAACCGCCTATGTGCCCGGGATCGACAGTTTCGCCATAAAAATCAGCCCCGGTTTTTTCGACAATCCGACATTGGGTTTACCAAGCGTCAATGGCATGATGGTTCTGCTCAGCAGCAAGACAGGTCTGGTAGAATCGCTGCTCCTCGACAATGGATATCTTACCGATATTCGCACCGCTGCGGCGGGCGCTGTTGCAGCCAAGCATTTATCGCGTGAGGATTCGAAAACGGCGACCATCTTCGGGGCGGGTGTGCAGGCACAATTGCAATTGCAAGCACTTACGCTGGTACGCCCGATAGAGAAAGCATTCATCTGGGCAAGAGATAGTGCGAAAGCCGAACAAGCTGCCCAGATTGCCAGCAAGAAACTGGGTATCCCGGTCACCGCAATTACCGATCCGCAAGAAGCTGCTCGCCTCGGCGATGTGATTGTGACAACCACGCCTGCCGCCGCGCCTGTTCTGCAATTCGGCTGGCTTTCGCCCGGTCAGCATATCACCGCCATGGGTTCAGATGCCGAGCACAAGAATGAGCTGGCACCGGAAATTATAAGCAAGGCTGATCTCTACATTGCTGACAGCCTCAAACAGACACGCCGTTTGGGTGAACTGCATCACGCAATCGAAGCCGGACTAATCGCAACAGAAGCATCCTACGATGAACTTGGCGCAGTGATTGCCAATTCTGCCAAAGGCCGTAGCGCGCAATCAGAGATCACAATTGCTGATCTTACCGGCACGGGCGTGCAGGACACAGCGATTGCCACACTGGCACGTGCACGCGCCGTCCGTGCAAATGCCGGAACGAATTTCGAAAGTTGATAAGGGCTTGGCCCAAGCATGAGGAAACAGAAAATGACCGAACCCAACCTGAAATTCACAAGGCAGGAATTTGCTGACCGGCTGAAGAAGACGCGCGTTGCCATGCAAAAGCGCGGTATAGACTTTCTTATCTGCAGCGATCCTTCCAATATGGCGTGGCTTACCGGGTATGATGGCTGGTCCTTTTACGTTCATCAGGCTGTGCTAGTGCCGCCGGAAGGAGAGCCTGTCTGGTATGGCCGTGGTCAGGATGCCAACGGCGCAAAACGTACTGCCTATCTGCACCATGACAATATAGTGGGCTATGCCGACAATTATGTTCAGTCCACCGAACGCCATCCGATGGACTTCCTTTCGCAAGTCATCGCCCAGCGTGGTTGGGACAAGCTTATCATCGGCGTGGAGATGGATAATTACTGGTTCTCCGCTGCAGCCTACGGTTCGCTGCAAAAACATTTGCCGAATGCTCGCTTCGTCGACGCTACCGCATTGGTAAACTGGCAGCGCGCTGTCAAAAGCCCAACCGAAATTGACTACATGCGAAAAGCGGGGCGCATTGTCGAGCTTATGCACCAACGTATCGTCGACAAGATTGAGCCCGGCATGCGCAAATCCGATCTCGTTGCAGAAATCTATGATGCCGGGATTCGCGGTACCCCCGAGTTTGGCGGTGACTATCCGGCTATTGTACCTCTGTTACCGTCAGGCGCCGATGCATCCGCCCCTCACCTTACCTGGGATGACAAACCCATGAAGCTGGGCGAAGGTACATTCTTTGAAATTGCCGGTTGCTACAATCGATATCACGTACCGCTTTCGCGCACGGTATTTCTGGGCAAGCCGACGCAGGAGTTCCTGGACGCTGAGAAGGCAACTCTGGAAGGCATGGAAGCCGGTCTTGCTGCCGCGAAGCCTGGTAATACTTGTGAAGACATCGCCAATGGCTTCTTCGACGTTCTGAAGAAATACGGCATCGTCAAGGATAACCGCACAGGCTATCCGATCGGTATTTCCTATCCACCGGATTGGGGCGAACGCACGATGAGCCTGCGTCCGGGCGACAAGACCGTGCTCGAACCGGGCATGACGTTCCATTTTATGACCGGCTTGTGGCTCGAAACCATGGGGCTCGAAATCACTGAGAGCATTCTGATTACCGAGACTGGCGTGGATTGCCTCGCCAATTTCCCGCGCAAGCTGATCGTCAAGAACTGAGGTTGCCATGCAGTCAGAGTCATTACGGCCCTCGCCCGTTACACCAACCATCGATCTCGACCAACAGGGCGTGCAGCACGGCTTTCTAAGATTGCCCTATAGCCGCGATGACTCTGCATGGGGATCAGTCATGATCCCCATCGCGGTCCTGCGGAACGGTGATGGACCAACCGCGCTTCTGACTGGCGGCAATCATGGGGACGAGTATGAAGGTCCGATTGCCTTATGCGATCTCGCCAGGACTCTCGACATCAATACGATTACTGGGACGGTGATTATCGTTCCTGCAATGAACTATCCGGCTTTTCAGGCAGGCACCCGCACATCACCGATTGATAAGGGAAATATGAACCGCAGTTACCCCGGCAAGCCTGATGGAACTGTTACGCAGAAAATCGCAGACTACTTCACACGCGAATTGCTGCCCCGTGCGGACGTGGTGATAGACTTCCATTCGGGCGGCAAAACCCTTGATTTCGTGCCCTTTGCAGCAGCCCATATTCTGCCGGATAAAGCCCAGGAGACTAAAGGTTTTGATGCGGTAAAAGCCTTTTCTGCCCCTTGGTCCATGCGTATGCTCGAGATTGACGCAGTTGGAATGTATGACACAACTGTTGAGGAGATGGGCAAGATATTTGTTACCACAGAGCTTGGCGGCGGCGGCACAGCGCGCGCTGAAACGGTAGCTATAGCTAAACGTGGTGCAGCAAACTTCCTGCGCTTTAGCGGCATTCTGAGCGGCCAGATCGAACACCGCGAAACGCGCTGGCTCGATATGCCTTCGGGCGATTGTTTCTCATTTGCTGAAGACACCGGATTGATCGAAACCATGATCGATCTTGGCGATCCTGTACGAGATGGGCAGCTCATTGCCCGCATTTATCCCATCGGTCGCACCGGCGTTGCTCCTGCAGAAATACGGGCAAAACTGACCGGAATTCTGGCCGCCCGGCATTTTCCGGGTCTGGTTAAACCGGGCGATTGCGTGGCCGTTATAGGGACTGTCGACTGACAAAAATCTGGAACTTTCCACAGCCCGGCGACTTAATCAAAGACCCGATCATTAGAATGAGGGTCTTCAAATGTCAGATTTGCAAAACCGAATTGCCTTTGTCACAGGAGCGGGATCCGGTTTGGGCGAAGCCATAACCAGAAAACTGTTTGAATACGGTGCCTCTGTAGCGTTAGTAGATATCGACAAAGCCAAGGCAGAGGCTGTCGCCAGCGATATTGACCCCGAAAAAGATAGAACCCTTGTGATCCGCTGCGATGTGTCCAGCGCAAAGGCGGTAGAAACCGCTGTGGGCAAAACCGTCGATTACTTTGGAGGACTCCATCTGGCAGTAAATAATGCCGGGTTTACCGGAAAACGCGAGACGGATACCGGCGAGTATGATCCTGTGGAATGGCAGCGAGTGATGGCTACAAATCTCGACGGCGTCTTTCATGGGCTTCGTTATGAATTGCCCGCCATTGTAAAAAGCGGCGGCGGTGCCGTGGTGAATATGTCCTCGGGCGCAGGCGTTCAGGCTGTTGCAGGTGAGCCTGCCTATGTCGCCTCAAAACACGGTATTGTTGGGCTTACCCGAGCAGCCGCCCTTGAATATGCCGCCCGAAAAATCCGCGTTACTGCTGTCGGACCGGGCTTTATCAACACGCCCGAGATAAGCGCAATGCCGAAGAAACAACAAAATGCGCTTGCCAAATTGCACCCGATGCATCGCATTGGTGAACCCGAAGAAGTGGCTGAACTGGTGGCTTTTCTTCTGTCGGACAAGGCGTCTTTCATAACTGGCAGCTTTCATGCCGTTGATGGTGGAATGACCGGACATTAGCCGGAACAACTTTTATTATCCAAAAGGCCCTGCCGGGCGTAGACTCTCCTTGATGATTCTCTTGCCTATCATGGATTGAGGAATCCAGGCCTGCGAACCATCGTGGTGAAACCGGTTAATGGAGAACTTGATATGGGCGGAGAAGGTCTTCTCGTATTTCTACTGGTTGGACTGATTGCTGGCTGGCTGGCCAGCATGCTGGTTCGCGGCGGTGGCTTTGGCCTCGTCGGCGATCTTGTCGTCGGCGTGATCGGCGCTTTTATTGCGGGCTTCCTGTTTCCAAGGCTCGGCATCTCACTGGGTGCAGGTATAATCGGACAGATTATTGCCGCGGCCATCGGTGCAATTATCCTGCTTGTTATCATCCGCGCCGTTAAACGCGCCTGATTGCTTAACATTCGACAATAAAAAAAGCCTCCGGACCAAATGGTACGGAGGCTTTTTGTTACGTGTTTTCTTCTAGCTGTGGCTGGTTTGAGGCGTAGCGTTTCCACCGGGTTCAGCTGTAGCGCTCTCGGACTTCAAATCCTTTCTGGAAATGAAGGTGTAGAACATCGGCACTACAAAGAGAGTGAAGATCGTTCCCACGAGAATACCGGAGAAGATTACCAGACCGATAGAGTAACGGGCCGCAGCACCTGCACCTGTTGCCGTGATCAATGGGATAACACCCAAAGCCATAGCTGCAGTCGTCATCAGGATCGGGCGAAGACGTGTCTTTGCCGCCAGAATAATTGCATCATGCCGCGAAATGCCATGAAGCTCACGCTGCTGATTGGCAAACTCCACCATCAGAATGCCGTGCTTGGTAATCAGCCCGACGAGGGTGATCAATCCAACCTGAGTATAGATGTTGAGTGTGCCCAAGCCCAGGTTCAGCGGAACAATCGCCCCAAAGATCGACAGCGGAACCGACATCATGATGATGAACGGATCACGGAAGCTTTCGAACTGAGCTGCGAGCACCAGATAGATAACAACCACGGCCAAGGCAAATGCGATCAGAATTGTGCTGCCCTGCTCGATTTCAAGACGGGACTGGCCCGAATAATCGAGGAAGAACCCATCAGGCATCAATGGCTGTGCTGTATCAATAATCGTCTGCAAGCCCTGCCCCGTCGTCACACCCGGCAATGGCAAAGCCGAGATTGTCGCTGAGTTGAGCTGGTTGAACTGCTCAATGGCTGCAGGTGATGCATTTTCGCTGATTTTCACTACCGCAGATAGCGGTACCATATCACCCGATGCACTCTTTACGAAGTACTGGCCGAGCTTGTCCGGATTGGAACGGAAATCCTGTGGCACCTGCGGATAAATGTCATAGCTGTTTGAGTCTCGGTCGAACTTCGACACTTTTGGCTCACCGACGAGTAGTCCGAGTG
Source organism: Phyllobacterium sp. YR531 (assembly GCF_000282595.1). Taxonomy (GTDB): domain Bacteria; phylum Pseudomonadota; class Alphaproteobacteria; order Rhizobiales; family Rhizobiaceae; genus Phyllobacterium. The sequence continues at coordinate 82,480 of NZ_AKIZ01000015.1, read as the reverse complement.
TCTGACCGATCTCACTGACAGGCACGCCCAAAGCGGATGCCCGGTCACGATCAATGGTAATCGTGACCTGAGGTGCGTTAAACGACAGTGAGTTCTGCACGATGATGAACTGCCCGGAGGCCTGGGCCTTGTTCTTGATATCCTCGGCAACCTCAAACACCTTGTCAGCCGGTCCAGTCGACTGGATGATGACCGAAATAGGCAAGCCGCCGCCAGTACCTGGCAGGGTCGGAGGTGAGAAGATAAATGCTTCGGCACCAGCTACAGGCGCAATACGGCCCTGCAACTCTTCTTGCAGCTGCTTCTGGGATTTGTCGCGCTCGGACCAATCCTTAAACACCCAGATCGCAAATGCGGAATTTGTCGTGCCAAGCCCGAGAATATTGAAGCGGGCTTTCAGCTCAGGCAAATCCTTGGTCAGATTGTCGATCTGATCAGCGTAAAGCTTGGTGTAATCAGACGTTGCATACTGAGGAGCATTCACCAGAGAGAACAACGCGCCGGAATCTTCTTCCGGAGCCAGTTCAGAAGATGTCTTCGTGAAAAGGAACCCGGTTAAAGCGACAAGCGCGATAACAATGAACAATGTTACAGGACGGAAACCCAGTGACCCGGCAACGCGACGTTCATATGCACCTTCGAGCCAGCCGAAAGCACCATCGACGATACGCTGGAAGCGGCTGTGATTGCCACCGCGCAGCAGCAGAGCACACATCATTGGCGATACAGTCAAAGCTGCGACACCAGAAATGATAACCGAACCTGCCAGTGTGAACGCGAATTCGCGGAACAGAGAGCCTGTCAGACCACCTGTAAAGCCCAGCGGTGCGAACACAGCGGCAAGCGTCACGGTCATGGCAATGATAGGGCCAGTGATTTCCTTCATACCGCGCAACGCGGCATCGATTGGTTTCAGCCCTTCTTCGATATGTCGATGGATATTCTCCAACACGACAATTGCGTCATCCACCACCAGACCGATGGCGAGAACCATCGCGAGCAGTGACAGAAGATTGATCGAATAACCGAGAAGAAACAGGAAGAAGCACACGCCGACAAGCGAGATCGGAATGGTGACAACCGGAATAATGACCGACCGGAACGATCCGAGGAACAGCAGAATAACCGCAACAACGATCAGCACCGCTTCAGCAACGGTTTTCAACACTTCTTCAATGGACGAGCTGATTTGCTCGGTCGCGTCATACAACATGGTAATCGTCATGCCTTCCGGCAGCGATTGCTGAATGGATGGCAGCTCCTTGCGAACGGCAGCCGTCATATCGATAGGGTTGGCAGCCGGTGTCGGAAAGACACCAAGGAACGTACCGCTGGAACCATTGAAGGTCACAACCGTATCTTTGCTGACAGCGCCAAGCTCAACGCGCGCTACATCCCGCAGGCGAACAATGCTGTCGCCATCTGATTTGATGGGCATTGCGCCGAATGCTTCAGGCGTCTGCAACGTTGTCTTCAGAGTAATTGGCGAGGCAACATAAAGATTCTTTACCTTGCCTGGAGCCGACAGGAAGTTGGACTGGTTGATCGCAGTCAGCACTTCAGTTGCCGTCGTGCCGCGAGCCGCGAGCTTGATCGGGTCAATCCAGACGCGCATAGAGAATACCTGTCCACCCAGAATCTGGGCGTCGGCAACACCTTGAATAGTCGACATACGCGGTTGAATAACGCGCTCGAGATACTCGGTGATCTGCTCACTGGTCATATTCGGATTCTGTACGGCAAGGTACATGGTCGCGAAGTCCTGACCCGTTCCCTTTGTAATAATGGGATCGTCAGATTCTTCCGGCAGATCGCCGCGAACCTGATTGACCTTGGAGATGACTTCGGTCAACGCAGCGTCTGGATCAGCACCGAGCTTCATCTGAACTGTAACTTTGCTCGACGATGGCGACGAGGAAGATGTTACATAATCGATATTTTCAGTCGTCGTCACCGCTTTAGCGATGGGCGACGAAATGAAGCCCTGCATCAGATCCGCGCTTGCACCCGGATAGGCTGTTGAAATGGTGATAACCGTTTCCTCGACCTTCGGGTATTCGCGAACAGACAAGTTCACTAGACCCTGCGCGCCAAGCAGAATGATCATCAGTGCTACAACCGTCGAGAGAACTGGACGGCGAATGAATATCTCGGAAAAATTCATTTCTTTGGCAGTCCTGCATCGGTTGTATTTGCTGGGTTAACAGAGTTGTCGATCTTCACCGCAGCGCCAGGGCTCAAGCGATTCTGACCTGCAGTAATGACTATGTCGCCTTGTTTCAGACCCTTGGTGACTTCGACCACAAGTCCTGAGCGGCGGCCAGGGGTCACGAATACCTGGGTTGCAACAAGTTTCTCTTCTTTCTTCTCGCCCTCAGCCGGCTTGGCTGCATCGGCAGGCTTTGCCGCATCAGCCGGCTTTGCGGCATCGGCTGGTGCAGCGCCTTCGGCTGGCTTCTTTTCTTCCGGTGCAGGGCGAACAACGAACACGTAATCGCCATACAGGCTGGAAACGAGCGCGGTCTGAGGCAAGGTAACAACGTTTTCTTCCTTCGGAAGTGTCACGCGAACCTGAGCAAATTGACCGGGACGGAGCTTGCCCGAGGAGTTTTCAACCTTGGCACGTACAGAAACAAGGCGTGTCGATGGGTCGATACGCGGCTCGATAGCAGTAATCACGCCATCGAAGCTCTCTTCATTATCAGTGAGGTTGAGTTTGATCGGCTGGTTGATCTCAATGGAAGCAAGTGACTGTTCCGGCACCGTAAAATCAACACGCATTGTGTTGAGATCCTGCAAGGAAACAACGACTGTTCCGGGCGACAGATACTGGCCAAGCTCGATGCCCGGAATACCGACTGTACCCTTGAACGGAGCTTTAATCAGCTTCTGATCGAGAACAGCCTGCAGCTTTGCAATTTCGGCTTTCTTGGCCAAGGATGCTGACTGGGCCTCATCCACATTGGAAACGGCTCCAACACCGCGTGTATTCAACGTACGCGCGCGCTCAAGTGTCTGGTCCGCCAGAACATCCTGCGCCTTGGCAGCAACGATATCGGCCTTTTCAATGGCGTCGTCCAACTGAAGCAGGTCGGCGCCCTTCTCAACCATCTGGTTGGCTTCGAATGGTATGTCCTTGACGATACCTGCTACTTCGACAGCTAGCTCAACACCCTGAATGGCGCTAACTGTACCAATTGCTTCGATATTGGGCGTCCATACACCAGGCTCAACCGTGTAGGTTGATACCGGAGCGGCGGGCTGCTGCATCGTAGCAAAAAAATCTTTGATCGCTTTTTCCCGGAACAGATTGAATCCTACCAATCCAACACCGAGCAATACGACCAGGATCAGGACGATCACGGGAACAATGTAGCGCTTAATCATGGGGGAAACCGCTCCGGAACAAAACAATGGCCAGCAAAATTTCTGCCAGCCTGTCATATGAGATTAACGTAGTGTGGACTTGATTGCCACCCGCAATGTACTGTACCGTCTGGACGGTATTGTCAATATCCGTTGACAGGTGCCTTATAACGAAAGTTTTAGAATGAAGGCGGACACGCTCTCCACCAAAGATAAAATCCTGCAGGCAGCTGCCGAAATTGCCATGGAAGTCGGGCCGGTTAACCTGTCGCTTGACGCAGTGGCCCGTAGAGCCGGTCTGTCAAAAGGTGGACTTCTTTATAGTTTCCCGACCAAAGCAAAATTGCTTGAAGCCCTCGTCGAAAACCATATGGCTGAATTCGACGAATCACTAAAGAAGGAAGAGGCTGCCAGAAATCACGGCAAGAACAGTGTCATTCTTGCCTGCATAGCGGTCTTCAGGGCAGAGTTTCTATGTAACGAGAAAGAGCCCTCCGGCATATTGGCCGCTATCGCCAACGACCCGACATTTCTTGATCCGATACGGCGTTATAATAAACAGCTACTGCAACGCATCCGCGAAAACTCTGAAGATCCCACGCTCGCTTTGATGGCATTTCTGACAATCGAGGGTATGCGCAGCCTGAAACTCTTTGAGATGGAAGGCTTGAGCCGTGACGAGCAAATCGCAACAATTGACCGGCTTAAAGTTCTGTTCGAGACGGTCAAAGCAGCAGAAGTTGTAACCGTAAGCTAATTGACAGGAATATCGCCTGTCGCCCAGGCAGCCTGTGTTTCGCTGACAAAATCATCGAAACGCGTAGCTTCAATTGCGCTGCGTACGCCCTGCATCAGTTGCTGGTAATAGGCGAGATTGTTCCATGTCAGCAGCATGCCGCCAAGCGCTTCACCGGATTTGACCAGATGGTGCAGATAAGCACGACTATAGTCCCGGGCTGCCGGACAGGTTGACTCTTCGTCAAGCGGTCTTGGATCATCCGCATGCCGCGCATTACGCAGATTGACCTTGCCACGGCGGGTGAAGGCAAGACCGTGCCGCCCTGCCCGCGTCGGCATTACGCAGTCAAACATATCGATGCCGCGCGCCACTGATTTCAAAATGTCATCGGGCGTGCCGACACCCATCAAATAACGCGGCTTTTCCGTAGGAAGCTCCGGGCAGGTCACATCAAGCATGTCGAGCATGACTTCCTGCGGTTCGCCAACCGCCAGTCCACCCACCGCATAACCTTTAAGGTCCATGGACTTGAGAGCCTGTGCAGATCGTATGCGCAGGTCCGGAACATCACCACCCTGCACGATCCCGAACATGGCCTTTCCCGGCTGTGTCCCGAATGCAACCTTGCAACGCTCTGCCCAACGCAGCGAAAGCTCCATGGCACGCTGAATGTCCTTGGGAGTCGATGGCAGCGCAACACACTCATCGAGCTGCATCTGGATGTCAGAATCCAGTAGACCTTGAATCTCAATTGAGCGTTCCGGCGTCATTTCATAGGCACGCCCATCAATATGTGAGCGGAAGGTCACGCCCTTCTCGTCCAGCTTGCGCAGTTGGGCAAGCGACATCACCTGAAACCCGCCTGAATCCGTCAGAATCGGACCGGGCCATCGCGCAAAATCATGCAGGCCACCAAGTTTGGCGACCCTTTCGGCCCCCGGTCTCAACATCAGATGATAGGTATTGCCAAGGATGATGTCGGCGCCCAAATCGCGCACCTGATCCATATACATGGCTTTTACCGTACCTGCCGTGCCGACCGGCATGAAGGCAGGCGTGCGGACAGTGCCCCGCGGCATGGTGATTTCACCGCGACGGGCTTTGCCGTCCGTGGCTATCAATTTGAATTCAAAGTTTTCGCTTGTCATGATGCTGATCGCCATAACAGGCTTGAGTCGCCATAGGAATAGAAGCGATAGCGGTTTTTGATCGCATAGTCGTAAGCTGCGTGCATGCGCTCAAACCCGCTGAATGCGGAAACGAGCATGAACAATGTGGAGCGCGGCAGATGGAAATTGGTCATCAGCATGTCTACTGCGCGAAACTGATAGCCTGGTGTGATGAATATGTCAGTCGGTCCCGACCATGGCCTTATGACACCATCCTCGGCGGTGGCACTTTCCAGCAGACGCAAGGATGTTGTGCCAACAGAAACAATGCGTCCGCCCCTTGCCTTAACTGCATTTAATGCCCCTGCCGTGGTGGCATCGACAGTACCGATTTCCGCATGCATCTTGTGATCAGCCGTATCATCGGCCTTTACCGGAAGAAATGTTCCTGCACCCACATGCAACGTTACGAAATGTTCTTCAATGCCGCGCTTTTTCAGATCCGCCAGCAGCTCTGGCGTAAAGTGCAATCCTGCGGTCGGAGCCGCAACAGCGCCTTCTTCGCGCGCATAGACTGTTTGGTAATCCGCCTGGTCGCGCTCGTCTTCGGCACGTTTGGAAGCTATGTAAGGTGGCAATGGAATATGCCCGACAGCAGCAATCGCCTGATCAAGATCGGGTCCGCTGAAGTCAAAGACAAGCAGTGCCTCGCCTGCATCGCCTTTTTCAGCAACAGTTGCGTGCAACGATCCCAACAGACAAGCATTGTTGCCATCACCGAAATCGATCCGCTCGCCTTCTTTGATCCGCTTGGCAGGTCGCAGGAAAGCTTTCCAGCGGTCCGGACCGGCACGCATATGTAAAGTCGCGCTAATTTGCGCCTTCACGCCTTCACGCTCACGAAAACCTTCAAGTTGTGCCGGTATCACTTTGGTATCATTGAATACCAATGCATCGCCTTCCTGAAGAAAATCTCCAAGATTGCGCACTGTACTGTCCTGAAAGTCGGAACCATCATTCTTTACAAGCAAAAGCCGCGCTGAATCGCGCGGCTCTGCCGGTCTCAATGCAATGTTGTCTTCCGGCAAGTCGAAATCGAAAAGATCAACACGCATATAAACAATGCCTTATTCAGCGTCTGCAGCAACGCGCATGGAAACGATGGAATCTGGATCCTGCACTGGTTCGCCACGCTTGATCTTGTCGACATTATCCATGCCTTCGATGACCTGACCCCAAACCGTGTACTGGCGATTGAGGAAGCCTGCATCGTCAAAGCAGATGAAGAACTGTGAGTTGGCAGAGTTTGGGTTCTGCGAGCGGGCCATCGAACAAGCGCCGCGGCCGTGATTGGCGTTGGAGAATTCAGCCTTCAGGTCCGGCTTGTCCGAACCGCCCATGCCTGCGCGCGAAGGATTGAAAGAGCTTCCACCCTGCTTGCCGAACTTTACGTCGCCGGTCTGTGCCATGAACCCGTCAATCACGCGGTGAAAGACAACGCCGTCATAAGCGCCTTCACGTGCCAATTCCTTGATACGCTCGACGTGGCCGGGAGCGAGATCCGGATAAAGTTCGATAACAACATTGCCCTTGGTTGTTTCGAGCAGGATTGTGTTTTCTGGGTCTTTGTAAGCCATATCAGGCAATCTCCTTGTTAGTAATTACTGGCCAACTGTGACCTTGAGCATCTTGTCGGGGCTATCAACAGCACCATTGTCTGCCTCTGAACCCTTCTTGATCTTGTCTACGGCTTCCATACCACTCGTAACCTTGCCGACAACCGTGTACTGGCCATTGAGCGAAGGATATTCGGTGAACATGATGAAAAACTGCGAATTTGCAGAATTCGGGTTTTGTGAACGTGCCATGCCAACGACACCGCGAACGAATGGTTCCTTGGAAAACTCTGCAGGAATATCGGGACGGGTTGAACCGCCGGTGCCGGCCGCGCTTTGATTGTATCCTTTTTCGGTATTGCCATATTGCACATCGCCGGTCTGCGCCATGAAGCCCGGAATTACGCGATGAAACACGACATTATTATAAGCGCCCTCTTTGGCGAGCGCCTTGATCTGTTCAACATGCTTGGGTGCAAGGTCCGGAAGCAGTTCAACCTTGACGTCACCGTCCTTGAGTTTGATCGTCAGGGTGTTGGCATCGTCAGCCCAGCTGGGGCTGAGTGTGGCAAACGACAGAGACGAAACGGCAGCAACAAGCAATGCTGTGCGGAATACGGACATGAAAGTCTCCAGATCAAGATTTGAATTTAGTCTTGAGCGCATCAGCGACAAGCGCGGGAACAAAGTGCCGGACGTCTCCGCCCATGGCCGCAATCTGCCGAACCAATGTGGCAGTAATTGTGCGGACGGATGGATCGGCAGGCAGAAACACGGTTTGCAACTCCGGTGCCATCTTACCGTTCATGCCAGCCATCTGCATTTCATAGTCAAGGTCGGTTCCGTCACGCAGACCACGAACCATAAGCGAGGCTTTGTGTTTACGTGCCGCATCGATGAGCAATCCATCAAACGAAATGACCTTAATTCTTTTGCCGTCCTTGCCAAACACATCAAGAGCAACGCGCTGGATGAGGTCTACCCGTTCCTCAAAAGTGAATAATGGTGCCTTGCCGGGGTGAATACCAATGGCAACAAATACTTCGTCTGCAAGTCTCAGCGATCCTTGCAACACATCCATATGGCCATTGGTGATCGGATCGAATGATCCGGCATAGATTGCTGTCGTCATGAGCGCTTACTAGCGGTTTTGCCTGTGGGTTTCAATGGCCAGAACCAATCCCATGAACAGTAGATGAACAAGTTCCTCAGCAAGCATTCAGAAGTGTTCACCTATGCGTGAACTGCACTGATGAAACCATTTCACGGTTACTACGTTATTAACCATGAATAGCAATGACACCGAAGGGACTGATTTATGTTTATTCTTCTGAGTATTGCCATGATGGTTGCAATGATGGTCTCAGCTATCATCATGATCGTCGAAGAAAACAAAAAGCGGGAAGCCCCCGTAAGAACATCCCGCTTCGGTGTTTATCACGTGCGCGATAACTAAGCCTACCGGCGAGTTATACCTCGCTGGTGCCCTCGCCTGACTCCGGCGCTACCACTTCTTCTTCACCCGGAACCGTGTCTTCAATGTCTTCGGATTCCGTCTCGGATATACGCTCTACAGAAACGACCTTTTCGCCGTCCGCAGTATTGAAGATGGTGACGCCCTTTGTAGAACGACCTGCGATGCGAATGCCATTTACCGGAACACGGATAAGCTGGCCCCGATCAGAGACAAGCAATATCTGATCTGCTGCCGCAATTGGGAACAGCGCCACAAGCTTGCCAATCTCATCAGTCTTTGACGTATCCGTAGCGCGAATGCCCTTGCCCCCACGACCGGAAACGCGGAATTCATACGATGATGAGCGCTTGCCATATCCGAATTCGCTGACAGTTAACACGGTCTGTTCACGGTCGCGAAGCTCTGCATAACGCTCTGGCGACAGACTGGTAAGTTCGGCAGCTTCCTCGCCAACCAATGCGATTTCTTCGACATCGTCCGCCCCTTGCGCCCGGCGTTCTGCTGCAGCCTGCTTCAGGTAAGTGGAACGTTCGGCCGGGCTTGCTTCGACGTGGCCCAAAATCGCCATTGAGATGATCTTGTCGCCAGGCGCGAGGCTTATGCCGCGAACACCAATCGAATTACGACCGACGAACACACGAACATCCGTTACCGGGAAACGAATGCACTGACCACCGGCTGCCGTCAGCAGGACATCATCAAACTCATCACATGTATCGACGCTGAGAATTTCATCGCCTTCTTCTTCCAGCTTCATCGCAATTTTACCGTTGCGATTGACCTGAACGAAGTCCGACAATTTATTACGGCGCACGGTGCCGCGCGTTGTGGCGAACATCACATCGAGATTTGCCCAGCTTGCTTCATCCTCAGGCAGCGGCATGATGGTCGTAATACGCTCGCCCTGTTCGAGCGGCAGCATATTGATCAACGCCTTGCCGCGCGATTGCGGCGTACCGATAGGTAAGCGCCAGACCTTTTCCTTATAAACAATGCCGCGCGATGAGAAGAACAGCATCGGCGTATGCGTATTGGCGACGAAAAGGCGCGTGACGAAATCTTCATCCTTCATCGAAACGCCTGAACGACCTTTGCCGCCGCGGCGCTGCGCACGATAGGTCGCGAGCGGCACGCGCTTGATATAACCGGCATGGCTGACGGTAACGACCATGTCTTCCCGGGCAATGAGGTCTTCATCGTCCATATCTGCGCCACCGTCAGTCAGGACTGAGCGGCGCGGCGTACCAAATTCATCACGAATGGCAATCAGCTCATCCTTGACGATACTCATGATGCGGGTGCGGGAGGCAAGAATTTCGAGATAGTCAGCAATTTCCACGCCGATCTTGTTCAACTCATCGGCAATTTCATCGCGGCCAAGAGCCGTGAGACGCTGCAGACGTAGGTCGAGAATTGCGCGGGCCTGTTCTTCCGACAAATTATATGTGCTGTCATCATTCAACTTGTGGCGTGGATCAGCAATCAGCGTGATCAACGGTGCAACGTCGTTGGCTGGCCAACGGCGCTCCATCAACTGATCGCGTGCAGTTGCTGGATCTGGCGCTTTGCGGATCAGAGCGATAATCTCGTCGATATTCGCAACCGCAATAGCGAGACCGACCAAGACATGCGCACGATCCCGAGCCTTGCGCAGCAGGAATTTTGTGCGGCGGCTGACGACTTCTTCGCGGAAGCTGACGAAAGCCCGCAAAATATCGAGCAGATTCAGCAGACCCGGCTTACCGCCATTCAATGCCACCATATTGGCGCCGAACGATGATTGCAGCGGGGTAAAGCGATAAAGCTGGTTTACGATCACGTCAGCAACCGCATCACGCTTCAACTCGACTACGACGCGATAACCATCACGATCAGACTCGTCACGGATGTCGGAGATGCCTTCGATCCGCTTTTCGCGAACCAGATCGGCCATCTTTTCAATCATCGTCGCCTTGTTAACCTGGAAAGGCACTTCCGTAATAATGATAGCCTCGCGATCGCCGCGCATGCTTTCGATAGCAACCTTGCCCCGCATCAATATGGAGCCGCGGCCAGTGCTATAGGCCGACATAATGCCCGATCGGCCGAGAATAAGACCGCCGGTCGGGAAATCCGGACCGGGAATATATTCCATCATCTCCGGAAGTTCGATGGCCGGATTATCAATCAGCGCAACGCAGCCATTGATAACTTCAACCAGATTGTGCGGCGGAACATTCGTCGCCATACCGACGGCAATGCCGCCGGAGCCATTGACGAGCAGGTTAGGGAAGCGCGCCGGTAAAACCGTTGGTTCCTGCTCACGGCCATCGTAATTGTCCTGAAAGTCGACAGTTTCCTTGTCGATGTCGGCAAGGAGCGATTCAGTTACTTTTTCCAGACGGCATTCGGTGTAGCGCATGGCTGCGGGGCTATCACCATCAATTGAGCCGAAATTGCCCTGTCCGTCCACAAGCGGATCGCGCAATGACCAATCCTGCGCCATGCGGACAAGCGCGTCATAGATCGAAGCGTCGCCGTGCGGATGGTATTTACCCATCACTTCACCGACGACACCCGCTGATTTACGATAGGAACGGTTCCAGGCCAGACCCATTTCATTCATCGCATGCAGGATACGACGATGAACCGGCTTCAAGCCGTCGCGCACGTCAGGCAGAGCGCGGCTGACGATCACGCTCATCGCATAATCGAGATAGGAACGCTGCATCTCCTCGATGATGGAAATGGCTTCAATGCCGGAGCCAGGTCCGGTCTTGTCGTCTTCTGGGCCAGGAGGTGGAGTTAAATCAGACACGAGGCACTCATCTTTCGAATAGAATCAATCTTGAACTTATAGCGGCTTTCCAAACCAAATGCCAATCAACGTACCAGTAATGCACAGATGAAAACCCTTTAATATCAATGACATAAAATAGAGTTTCTCATGCGGTGAAAAACTTGCATAAGGAATTTCATCTTTATCGACGCTGGATAGCAAATCCGGTAAGTTAAGGCGGGGACAGCCATGGGCTTGCATGGTGTTTAGCAGAAAAGAAAAGCAAAATCGTGGCGTTATATGACTCAATTCTGAATGCGCTCGTTACGCTGATGGTCACAATCGATCCACCGGGGTTAGCGCCGCTTTTTCTTGCCCTTACACAGGGCATGAATCGTAAGGAACGTGGCCAGGTCGCCCTGCGTGCCAGCCTTACCGCATTTATCGTTTTGACGGTATTTGCGATTGCAGGCGCTCAGATATTGGCCCTCTTTGGCATAACGCTTGGAGCCTTCCGCATCGCCGGTGGTCTGCTTCTCTTTTGGATCGCCTTTGAGATGATTTTCGAAAAGCGTCAGGACCGCAAAGAAAAGAGCGCTGCTGTAGCGATAACCAAGGATCATATCCGCAATATTGCTGCATTTCCGCTGGCCATTCCGCTTATTGCGGGCCCCGGTGCCATATCAGCGACAATTCTTCTGGCCGGAACCATGTCAACACCGGCCTCGCGGCTTGCCCTGATTGGCGTGATCCTCCTTTGTATAGCATCGGCCTATCTCGTCTTTTTTGTCGCTGAAAGAGTGGACCGTTTTCTGGGTGAAACTGGTCGCTCCATACTCACGCGCCTGTTGGGCGTCATCCTTGCCGCGCTTGCAGTTCAGTTCGTTGCCGATGGTATAAAGACATTCGTCACCGCCTGATCAAATAGCACTTTCCTGTCCGCCTATCCTGATAAGCAACGCAAGCGGGCGGCCCGCAATGGCGCCGCCGAAACTATCTGTGATGGGCAATTGCAGGCTGTGATTGGACGCCTCCAGCACGGATGCAAAGAATGCGCGCTTCAAGGTCACATCGCCATTCGATTTTTGATCCGCATCGCTGGATATCCCACCATTAAACCGGTGGCTTGTCTCCTTCCGCCGCTTCACGCTGAGTTATCAAACGAGCGCTGCGCGCTCCTGTGACCGATATCCAGAGCCAGCTCAGAGCAACGGCAAGCCGGTTGCGCACTCCGATCAGGAAATAGATATGCGCCAGTCCCCATAGCCACCATGCGGGGTAGCCTTTCAGCTTGATAAACCCGAAATCCGTCACTGCCGCGCGCTTGCCAATCGTGGCCAAATCTCCTGCGTGGCGATAGCGAAATGGTTTGGGTTCGTTATCACCGGCAAGTCGTGCCTTTATGGTCTTCGCCACATGCGCTCCTTGCTGTTTCGCAGCAGGTGCGATGCCGGGAACATTGCCCTTATCGCCGTTGGCGACCGTTGCCGTATCACCAATCACAAAGATTTCGGGGTGATCCGGAGCTGTCAGATCGGGATTGACGGCAAGGCGCCCCGCCCGGTCTGCCGGTGCATTCAACCATTTGGCAGCGGGAGACGCTTGCACACCTGCCGCCCAGATAATTGTCTTGGCGCGCAGTGAATGGCCCGCAAACTCCACGCCATCAGCATGGCATGCGGTGACTGGATTACCGACATGCACGGTAACCCCGAGTTTCTCCAATGCTCTCTGGGCATAGGCAGAAAGCTCCTCGTTGAACGCGCCGAGCACGCGGCTGCCGCCCTCGATCAGCACAACCTTGGCCATTGCCGGGTCAATCACACGGAAATCACCCTTTAATGTATCGCGCGCGAGATCGGCCAAGGTACCCGCAATTTCCACGCCGGTTGGTCCACCGCCGATGATAACGAATGTCAGCAGTTCCTCCCGCTTTGCCGGATCAGGTTCCCGTTCGGCTTTTTCAAATGCGGTAAGAATACGCCGGCGGATCATCGTGGCATCTTCGAGTGTCTTCAGGCCCGGAGCAAAAGGCTCCCAGTCGTCATGGCCGAAATAGGCGTGTCGTGCGCCAGTTGCGAGCACGAGCGTGTCATAGGGGATCGTTTCACCATCCACTGTAGACACAGTCCGCTTTGCGGTATCGACATGATCGACCGTGCCAAGCAATGTTTTAACGTTCTTGAATTTGCGCAAAAGATGCCGGATCGGCCAGGCAATTTCAGATGTCGCCAAAGTTGATGTCGCGACCTGATACAGCAGCGGCTGAAACAGGTGGTGGTTGCGTTGATCGATCAGCGTTATGTCGATATCAGCCTTGCGCAGATTTTGAACTGTAACCAGTCCGCCAAAACCTGCGCCGACGATAACGAGGCGATGGCGAGGTGCAACTGTTTCAACTTGGGTCATAACCGGGGCTCCAATGCACTTGCGCCACAGGTCTAACAGACCGCTGATGTTGCTACAATTGCACTAAAGTCCGGTCAGCAATGCGTTATCGGACGATCAAACCACATCCGCATCGCATAAGCTGCTTAGGCATCAGGCGGCTTTTGTTTCTTTGAATTCGCGATGGGCTGCGGCAATGCTGTTGCCGATGACATAACCTTCACTCAGGTGAATCTGCGGGTCTTGAGAGTCGGAATTCAGAAGCACTCTTGAAGTGGCAACACTGGCACCGCAGAAATCGAATATGCCATGATCAATCTGTGTCCTCATGGCATTGTCATAGCCATGCTTTTCATAGGTCCTGTCATCCGCGCCACCGATACCGACAAGATGAACCTGAAGATGACCGAGCTTCTTCAAAAGCTTGCCGTCAAAATTGTCGTCATAGGCCCAGCCATTCGAAAACACCCGGTCAATCCATCCTTTAAGAAGTCCCGGCATCGACCACCAGTAAACCGGAAATACCAGCACCAAAGTATCGGCGCGGTCTATTCGGGCCTGCTCGGCTGCTACATCCTGCGGCGAAGCTACTCTCGTCCGATGCGCCAATAGATCTGCTTCGCTAAAACGTGGGTCAAAACCTTCTGCAGCGATATCCGCAATTTCATACGTGTGAGCGGGCCCGGCCTTGGAAAAGCCTTCACCGATGTTTGCTGCCACACTATTGGTTAGCGATTTGGGTTCCGGATGTGAGGTGACAATGAGCGCATGCATGTTGAATACTCCATTGAATAGAGGTTGCGGAAACAGCTGTTTGCTTATATACTTTTCGTAAGTTACTTTTGGTATATAGCGATGTCAAGCGTAAAATCTCAGAATCCATCTCCTCTATCCTCCCCACGCCAACGTCTGACGCGGGATGCGCGCCATCGACAATTGCTTGACGTGTCCTGGCAATTGATCAGCCAAGAGGGTACTGAAGCCTTGACGCTCGGACGGCTTGCGGAGCAATCAGGTGTCACCAAGCCTGTCGTCTATGATCACTTCGGCACCCGACCGGGTCTTCTCGCGGCGCTTTTCATGGAGTTTGATGCCCGCCAGACCGCAATCATGGATGCCGCGCTTGATCGTGCAGCTTCCAGTTTGATCGATGTTGCCAAGGTAATTTCGTCTTCATACGTTGATTGCGTTCTTACACAGGGACGCGAAATACCCGGTATAATAGCTGCCCTGAAAGGCGCACCCGAGCTTGAAAAGATCAAGCATGACTTTGAAGCGGTCTTCATAGAAAAGTGCCGGAAACTGTTGAACCCGTTCTCTGGGCCAGAGGGTACCCCTTCAGCGGGACTGTGGGGAATGCTAGGCGCTGCCGAAGGCTTGTCGAACGCTGCGGTGAATGGCGATATCACGCCTGCGCAGGCGAAAAATGAACTCTATGAGATCATTATTTCCATGGTTGAGCGTAGTTTGCGTAAATCCTGATCAATCAACCTCACCCACATTATGATGAACTGAAAAAATGTTTTCAGGATCGTATTTTCTTTTCGCCTTTTGAAGACGTTCGATATTTTCGCCCCAAAAGGCCTTTTGCCAGTCAGTCTGGAAATAATTGCTCTCTGCAAGATAAGAACCATTGGTGGCGATGCGGGAACGAAGCGCATTCATCGCAGCATCGACACGCGCTGCATCCCTATTCGCCTGCTCGAGATCAGGCTCATGCCCATGAACGCCGGGATAGGCCGGTGGACCTTCGGCAGCGCAAATCAGCAATGCGAAAGCGTCGGCAACAGCGGGGTTCATTGCAGTGTTTCTTGCCGCTTCGCGAACGTTTTCCGGTGCACCAGCCAGTGCCTTGTTTGTATGGAGCGAGACACTCCAATGGCGGCTTGCTTCGAACAGCGCGCGCGACAGATCAGCCTTGCTACCTGCACCCAGCAAATCTTCTGACAACCAGGTCGATTGGTACGCGTGGATAACCTGCCCTGCCTCTTCGCGATTGCTCGCCCAGAAAATACGCTCCTTGCTGGCACCCGGTTGACTGTCAGTCTCCACGACGCCGGGAAGCGTCTTGAGAAACTCCGCATCAAAGAACGAAGTTGCAGGTACGGCCAGTACGACTGGGTCGGATGCCAGTTGATACTTATCTGAATTTTCTTTGACCCAGCCGAAGAATGGAGCCCATACGCGCTCCGCCTCTGCCTGCTCAAGGTCCTGAAAAACCATGGAAATGGCAAGAGCATTGTTCGGCCGGAAAGCAAGCTGTTCACCCCAATTGGGATTAAACAAAGATTGGCTATAGAACGAAACAGCGCGCTCAATCAGGCCACTATAGGCATCGTCGGAGTTTGCGCGAATTTCAGCGAACACAGCACCGAAAGTCTTGGGTAAAACATGCGTCTTGAGTGTTAGGCTGGTAATCACGCCAAAAGTGCCGCCACCGCCACCCTTGAGAGCGAAAAAGAGTTCTGGCTCCTGATTCTCGTTGACAATACGCACCAACCCATCGGCTGTTACAATTTCCGCCTGCAGCAGGCTTGATGCAGCCAGACCATATCGTTTGGAAAAACTCCCGAATCCGCCGCTTTGTACAAGCCCCGCAACACCAACTGTCAAACAACCACCGCCCTGGACGTATCTGCCAGCTCGAACGCATACTTCGCGGTATACATCGCCCCATATTGCCCCGGCACCAATGGTGACAGCTTCTACGGGTTTTGCTTTGCTGCCCTCAGGGATGAAAGCATCGTGGGTTGTGATCGCCTGCATGGCACGTGTCCAGATCAGCAGCGAATGCGCTGAATTTGAACAGCCCTGATAGCTGTGTCCTCCGCCCTTTACGGCGAGGCGCACCCCATTGCTGCGGGCAAAATTGACTGCTGCCGCTACGTCTTGTGCAGATTGGGCCTTCACGACATAAGCGCTTGGCTGGGCTGACCAAGCACCCACCCAGCCGAATGTTTGTGTCAGAGCAGGATTATCACCAAGGAAATAAGGGTTGCTGACCGAGCCGAAAAAAGCTCTGCATGCTTCACCATCCGGCTGCTCCAGGCATTTGGCAAGCGGCCACTCAACAGGCGCAAGGCGATCCCCAAGAACCTCGGCCAACTTCGCCCATGGCACATTGGGCGCAGGAGTTCCGGCAGTTGCAGACAGGACATTACCCTGAGCCTGGGCAAGCGTTACAGGAAAGGGCAAAAAAGCTGCGCTTGCGAGAAGGAAGTCTCGTCTTTGCATTGTCAGCCTCAATTTCAGGAACGGCAAAACGCGGGAAGGATTGCTGGTGTAGCGGGCAGTCTGCATTGACAGACGCATTAGTTGAATGGCCCCATATAGAGGCCGATGCGAGTGAGAGCGCCAAACTCAACAAAGCGTGCGGCACTCCCCAATTGCTTTAAGCCAGCATTCCTGAGCGCAAGCGAACAAGTGCTGATCGACAATAAGCCATTGCCAGAGTTAGTCCTGTTTCCAGTCTCAGAAAGGAATTTCGTCGTCGAGATCTCGCGAAAAGTTGCCGCCGCTGGAATTCGATGAGCCACCGGCATTGGACCGGCCGAAATCAGAACCGCCGCGATCATCCATCTGGCCGCGACCCGAATTGCCTTCAAACGACCTTCCGCCGCCAGCCCCGGCACCCTCACCGCGGGAATCCAGCATCTGCAATTCGCCACGGAATTTCTGCAGTACCACTTCCGTCGAATAACGGTCATTCCCGGTCTGGTCCTGCCATTTACGGGTTTGAAGCGCGCCTTCGAGGTAAACCTTCATACCCTTCTTCAGGTACTGTTCGGCAACTTTGGCAAGATTGTCATTGAAAATGACAACCTGATGCCATTCGGTCTTTTCCTTGCGCTCACCGCTATTCTTGTCGCGCCAGCTTTCCGATGTCGCAATACGCAGATTGACGACGGGATCGCCTGAGCCAAGCCGCCGGACTTCCGGGTCAGCGCCAAGATTTCCAACCAAAATGACCTTGTTGACACTGCCTGCCATGTTAAAAACTCCACAAATTCCAATTTTTAAATTTTGGCTATCATATAGAAGCCTTGAGCGTGGCGGGCAATTGATTGCCAATATCCACAATATACACCTTGTCGCTGCACTGGCTTTCAAGTCGGGGCGCAACGCTACTGCCAGATTTGTCAGGAGACTTTCTTCACGTACACCACCAATTGCAATTCATCTGTCTACCCGTCACCGACTTGTCCGCAGTGAAAAGCATGGATGTGGAGCAAGAGTCGCCTATAGCGATTTTTGTTCTTTATTTGTTCTATCACTTGCTCTAACAATGTCAACATGGCTATGGTGATTCAGGATGGTGGATTAAGCTCCGGCCTCGTAAATTATCCATAACACACTAAATAAAGGGAACTCTTCTCCCAGAGAAAAATTCCCCATAACGGCATGCCCTGTCAAAGGCGAACGAACATGAGCGATCAGAAGTACATTTCCATTCGCGGCGCGCGCGAACATAATTTGAAGAATATTGACCTCGACCTGCCGCGCGACAAGCTGATTGTCATGACCGGCCTGTCGGGCTCGGGCAAATCGTCCCTCGCCTTTGATACGATCTATGCGGAAGGCCAGCGACGCTATGTCGAAAGCCTGTCAGCCTATGCGCGGCAGTTTCTGGAAATGATGCAGAAGCCTGATGTCGATCAGATTGATGGTCTGTCTCCGGCTATTTCCATTGAGCAAAAGACAACCAGCCGCAACCCGCGCTCTACGGTGGGTACTGTCACCGAAATTTATGATTATCTGCGCCTGCTTTATGCGCGTGTTGGCATTCCCTATTCGCCGGCAACCGGATTGCCTATTGAGAGCCAGACCGTCAGCCAGATGGTTGATCGTGTGATGGCGCTGGAGGAAGGCGCTCGCCTGTTCATTCTCGCGCCTATCGTGCGCGGACGTAAAGGCGAGTACCGCAAGGAACTTGCCGATCTGCAAAAGCGCGGTTTCCAGCGCGTCAAGGTAGACGGCACATTCTATGAAATTGCCGATGTTCCCACGCTCGACAAGAAATACAAGCATGACATTGATGTCGTGGTGGACCGTATTGTCGTACGCTCCGACATTTCCGCTCGCCTGGCAGACAGTTTGGAAACCTGCCTGAAACTCGCCGATGGCATTGCCGTGGCGGAGTTTGCCGACAAGCCGCTGCCTGCTGATGAAACTTCCAGTGAATCGGCAAACAAATCGAAGAATGAAACACATGAGCGGATCATGTTTTCAGAAAAATTTGCTTGTCCGGTTTCGGGGTTTACCATTTCAGAGATCGAACCAAGGCTGTTCTCTTTCAACAATCCCTTCGGTGCTTGCCCGACCTGTGATGGTTTAGGAACGCAAAAGGCCATTGATCCGACAATGATCATCCCTGATGAAGCATTGACGCTGAAAAATGGTGCCATTGCTCCTTGGGCCAAATCGAGTTCGCCCTATTACAGCCAGACATTGCAGGCGCTGGGCGAAGCTTATGGTTTCAAACTTGGCGATCGCTGGCGCGATCTGAAAGAAGATGCACGCGAGGCCATTCTCTACGGCACAGGCAGCCGTGAAATAGCATTCTCCTACGATGATGGCTTGCGTTCTTACCGCACGACCAAATCTTTCGAAGGCGTCATTCCAAATCTCGAACGTCGCTGGAAAGAAACGGATTCCGCGTGGTCGCGCGAGGAAATTGAGCGCTTCATGTCCGGCACGCCCTGCCCGGCTTGCAAAGGCTATCGCCTGAAGCCCGAAGCCTTGGCTGTCAAAATTGGTGGCCTGCATATCGGCCAGATTACTGAAAAGTCCATTCGCCATGCCGATGCCTGGTTCAGCGATATCGACAAGACTTTCAATGACAAACAGGCAGAGATTGCCGCCCGTATTCTCAAGGAAATTCGCGAGCGCCTGCGCTTCCTGAATGATGTGGGTCTCGATTATCTCGCCCTTTCACGCAATTCCGGCACGCTTTCCGGTGGTGAAAGCCAGCGCATCCGGCTTGCATCCCAGATCGGCTCGGGGCTCACCGGCGTTCTCTATGTTCTGGATGAGCCATCCATTGGTTTGCATCAACGCGATAACGAGCAATTGCTGAAAACCCTGCGTCATCTGCGTGATCTCGGTAACACCGTTATCGTCGTTGAGCATGATGAAGACGCGATTTTGACAGCAGATTATGTCGTGGATATCGGTCCTGCTGCGGGTATTCACGGCGGGCAGATAATCGCTGAAGGCAGTCCTGCGGATATCATGGCCAGCCCAAAATCGCTGACCGGCAAGTATTTGTCCGGCGAAATTGAAGTGGCAGTGCCGGCAGAACGGCGCAAGGTCAACAAAAAGCGGATCAAGGTTGCAGGTGCACGCGGCAACAATCTGAAGAACGTCTCTGCAGAGATTCCGCTTGGTACCTTTACAGCCGTCACAGGTGTTTCGGGTGGCGGTAAATCTACTTTCCTTATCGAAACCCTGTTCAAAGCTGCATCGCGGCGGATCATGGGATCACGCGAACATCCCGCGGAACATGATCATATTGAGGGTTTGGAGTTCCTCGATAAGGTTATCGATATTGACCAATCGCCGATTGGGCGTACGCCTCGGTCCAACCCCGCAACTTATACGGGTGCTTTTACGCCAATACGCGACTGGTTTGCCGGACTGCCGGAAGCCAAGGCACGTGGTTATCAGCCCGGCCGCTTCTCGTTCAACGTCAAGGGCGGTCGATGTGAAGCCTGTCAGGGTGATGGCGTTATCAAGATCGAGATGCACTTTCTGCCGGATGTCTATGTCACTTGCGATGTCTGCCACGGCAAGCGCTATAATCGTGAAACACTTGAAGTTCTCTTCAAGGGCAAATCGATTGCCGATGTGCTGGATATGACTGTCGAGGAAGGTGCGGAGTTCTTTGCTGCGGTTCCTGCCGTTCGCGATAAATTGCAGACACTGGCCAAAGTCGGACTTGGCTATATCCATGTTGGTCAGCAGGCAAATACGCTCTCCGGTGGTGAAGCTCAGCGTATCAAACTTGCCAAGGAACTATCACGCAAGGCCACTGGACGGACGCTCTACATTTTGGATGAGCCAACAACCGGCTTGCATTTCCACGACGTAGCAAAACTTCTTGAAGTTTTGCATGAGCTTGTCGATCAGGGCAATACGGTGGTGGTGATTGAGCATAATCTCGAAGTCATCAAAACTGCAGATTGGGTTATCGATCTTGGTCCCGAGGGCGGCGATGGTGGCGGCGAGATTGTTGCGGTCGGTCGTCCGGAAGATATTGTCGATGTCGAGCGCTCTTATACGGGTCAATTCCTGAAAGAGCTGTTGCGTCGCCGTCCGGGACACCGGACACAGGCTGCGGCCGAGTAACTGAGCATCGTCACTGAGCTTTGATACAGTCAGGGAGGGAACGATGAGTGAAGGAACCATTCGGGCGGGTATCGGTGGTTGGATTTTTGAACCCTGGCGCGGAACCTTTTATCCAAAAGGTCTCGCACAGGCTAAAGAGCTCAATTATGCGGGCCAGCACCTCCAGACCATAGAGATCAACAGCACCTATTATGGCACTCAGAAGCCGGAAACCTTTGCCAAATGGGCGGGTCAGGTGCCGGATGGTTTCATTTTCTCCGTCAAAGGCAACCGCTTTGTCACCAATCGCAAAGTGCTGGCGGAGGCTGGAGAATCCATGGAAAGGTTTATCAAATCCGGACTTGCCGAACTTGGTGATCGTTTAGGGCCACTTATCTGGCAGTTTGCACCGACGAAAAAGTTCGATGCTGACGATTTTGGTGCTTTCCTGGATCTTCTGCCCCGAAAAGAAGCGGGCCTGCCGCTTCGTCACGCTGTCGAGGTGCGCAATCCTTCTTTTATCGACCCTGATTTTATTGCCCTGGCCCGAAAGAAGGATGTCGCTGTCGTCTATGCTGAGCATTTCGACTACCCGGAAATTGCCGATGTAACATCTGATTTTGTCTATGCCCGACTGCAAAAAGGCGATGACAACATTGAAACAGCCTATCCTGCCAAAGCCTTGGACAAATGGGCCGAGCGGGCACAGCTTTGGTCTCAAGGCGGCGTTCCCGATGATCTGCCATTGGCAGCCCCCAATCTGAAACCGGAAAAGCGTGCCCGCGATGTTTTTGTTTACTTCATTCATGAAGGCAAAGTGCGCGCTCCGCAGGCAGCCCAAGCACTTGCCAAACGAATTAAATGATGGTCATCGCGCAATCTGCCTAAATATACGGCAGAATGCATAATTTTTAGCCATTGCAATTCTTCTCCGCCCGCTCCTGCTGGCAGCTTGGGGCATTCTAGAATAATATTCTCTGCGCCAATGCAGGCTTAAACTGCTGTTTCAAAAATATTCTTCAAGAGCGATGGAATTGGCACGCTTCCTGCTTTTATCATGGGCAAGCGGGCATAGGCCCGCCGGTTATATAGGGAGATCGATCTCTGATGAAGAAAATCGAAGCCATCATCAAGCCGTTCAAGCTGGACGAGGTGAAAGAAGCGCTGCAGGAAGTGGGGCTTCAGGGCATCACGGTCACGGAAGCCAAGGGCTTTGGCCGTCAAAAGGGTCACACGGAATTGTATCGTGGCGCAGAATATGTTGTCGACTTTTTGCCGAAGGTTAAAGTGGAAATCGTACTCGGGGACGAATCCGTTGAGGCCGCAATAGAGGCAATTCGCAAGGCCGCACAGACCGGCCGTATCGGCGACGGCAAAATCTTCGTTTCAAATATCGAAGAAGTCGTTCGCATCCGAACCGGTGAATCCGGCATCGACGCCATCTAATCCGACCCGTCGCCGGCCCTGAACCCGGCACCCAATCATCGTGCTTAATAAGGAAAATTAGTATGACGACTGCAAATGATATTCTCAAGCAGATCAAGGACAATGACGTAAAGTTCCTCGACCTGCGCTTTACAGATCCCAAGGGCAAATTGCAGCACGTGACGATGGATGTCGCTGAAGTCGACGAAGATATGTTCGCTGATGGCGTCATGTTCGACGGTTCATCTATTGCCGGCTGGAAGGCAATCAATGAATCCGACATGGTTCTGATGCCAGATACAGATACGGTTCATATGGACCCGTTTTTTGCGCAGTCGACCATGGTTATCCTGTGCGACATTCTCGATCCGGTCTCCGGCGAATCCTATAATCGCGATCCGCGCGGCACAGCCAAGAAAGCCGAAGCCTATATGAAGGCTGAAGGCGTTGGCGACACGATTTTCGTTGGTCCGGAAGCTGAGTTCTTCGTGTTCGACGATGTGAAGTACAAGGCTGACCCGTACAATACGGGCTTCAAACTCGACTCCACCGAACTGCCATCAAACGATGACACCGATTATGAGACAGGCAATCTTGGTCACCGTCCACGCGTAAAGGGCGGGTACTTCCCTGTTCCTCCAATCGATAGCGCGCAGGACATGCGTTCTGAAATGCTGACTGTTCTAACCGAAATGGGCGTGCGCGTTGAAAAGCACCACCACGAAGTGGCTGCTGCTCAGCACGAACTCGGCATCAAGTTCGATCATTTGACACGTAACGCCGACAAGATGCTCATTTACAAGTACGTTGTGCATCAGGTTGCCAATGCCTATGGCAAGACAGCTACATTCATGCCGAAGCCGATTTTTGGCGACAACGGCTCGGGCATGCACGTTCACATGTCAATCTGGAAAGATGGCAAGCCAACGTTCGCAGGCAATGAATATGCCGGTCTGTCGGAAAGCTGCCTGTTCTTCATTGGCGGTATCATCAAACATGCCAAGGCAATCAACGCCTTCACCAATCCCTCGACCAACTCGTACAAGCGTCTGGTCCCGGGCTATGAAGCTCCTGTTTTGCTGGCTTACTCTGCCCGCAACCGCTCAGCTTCGTGCCGTATTCCATTCGGCTCGTCGCCTAAGTCCAAGCGCGTTGAAATCCGCTTCCCCGATCCAACAGCAAATCCATATCTCGGCTTTGCCGCCATGCTGATGGCCGGTCTTGATGGTATCAAGAACAAGATTCACCCTGGTCAGCCAATGGATAAGGATCTTTATGATCTGCCTGCAAAGGAACTCAAGAAGATCCCGACCGTTTGCGCTTCGCTGCGTGAAGCTCTCCAGAGCCTCGACAAGGATCGTGCGTTCCTCAAGGCTGGTGGTGTGTTTGACGATGACCAGATCGATTCATTCATCGAATTGAAGATGGCTGAAGTGATGCGCTTCGAAATGACCCCGCATCCAGTCGAATACGACATGTATTACTCAGTCTGATTTGATCTGAACTGGAATGCAAAACCCCGGCTCGAGCCGGGGTTTTTGTTTGTGTATTATATAGATATGGGAAATATTGGGCTTCTAAGCTGAAACAGCTTCCAGTATTTTCACTGCAGCCGCCATTTCACGCTCGCGAACTGCACGACGTGCCGCGGCCTCTGCGTCTACGCCCCATTGTTCTGCCGTCCAATCCTCTTCCAGATGGGCAAGTTGCCAAGCTTCATCGCCAGTAACTTCGCCTTTCGCAACCGCAAGTGCGAGAATGGCCGAACCCGTCAAAGTGGTGATTGTGTGCAGCGCTGCAATTGCAAAAGGGTCAGTGAAAGCGCCAAGGTGGACACCAAATGCGCCGAGTGCTTCGCGCGGTTGCTCCACATGCATCACACCTTCTGCAAGAACAAAGCGTGCATTAAGCGCCGTGGCTGCCCAGTCGATAATCGGGTCCCACGCATCGGTCTGCCGCTGTACCAGACGTTCCGGTGAGCCAGCGCGATAGCAGAGCATATCCGACGAAGCAAACCGCAACACATCTTCAAGCACCGCCTGCGGATCGTTGACGATGCCGTCAATTGCCGTATTGGCAAGACGGGTCGCAGGCATGCTCGATGGATCGATTTCCTTTTCCTGCGCAGTAAACTCATCTGCAATGATCTGCGCCGCCGCATGGGTTGGAAGCAGCAGGTTTTGACGCGCAGGCGTCTTTACACCGCGCCCATCCAGTTCCACGGCAAACTGTCCTTCACGCTCCGCAACCGCCGCTATCTTGTAAAAGCGCTTTGGCAGCGGGAGCTTCGAGGTGATTTGCGCACGGCGAACAGGGTCCGGATCGGTAAGCTCCTGTTTTGTGTCCATGCTGAAAAGTTCGTCGCGCATATCAAAGCCCATACTTAGTTGTCTTCGTTTCCGTCATTCTCGTCCAGACCCAACAGGTTCCATGTCTGCACCATATGTGGTGGCAGTGGAGCTGTAACATCAATAATGCCGCCGGATGGGTTTGGTATGCGGATGCGTCTTGCATGAAGATGCAAACGATTCTGGATACCGCCGGGGAAAGACCAGTTGGTATCGGCTTCGAAATATTTGGGATCGCCGATAATCGGGCACCCGATATGCGCGGCATGAACACGCAACTGGTGCGTACGCCCTGTATAGGGCTCCATTTCCAGCCAGGTCAGCACCTGCCCGGCGGATTCTATAACGCGGTAATAGGAGATTGCGTGGTCCGAATCCGGCTCTCCGTGAGGCACCACCCGCATACGATCGCCATCTTCGGTTGCTTCCTTGGCAAGCCAGGTCGCGATCTTGTCTTCGCGCTTGCGCGGTATGCCCTTGACCAGAGCCCAATAGGTTTTCTTGGTTTCGCGTTCACGGAAGGCAGCCGTCAGTGCCTGCGCCGCACCACGAGTACGCGCAACCACCAGAACACCGGAAGTATCGCGGTCCAGTCTGTGCACAAGCCGGGGCTTTTCACCCTTTTTGTTACGCCATGCTTCCAGCATGTCATCAACGTGTCTGTTGACACCCGAACCACCCTGCACTGCCAATCCGGCAGGCTTATTGAAGACATAAACTTTCGGATCTTCATAAAGCAGCATCTGCTTGAGAACATCGCCATCGTCACGGCCACGTATGCTTTTGCCCGTCAAATGCCCTTCAGCTTTGGAGTCCACCGGCAATGGCGGGATACGAACGGTCTGTCCGGCCTGAAGCCGCGTATCGGATTTCGCACGCGATCCGTCGATACGGATCTGGCCGGAACGCAGCAATTTTTGCAAATGTCCGAATCCGAGACCCGGATAATGCACTTTGAACCACCGGTCGAGACGCATTTCAGCCTCACCCGTATCAACTGTTTTTTGTTCTACCGCTGCCATCAGCTCAAGCCTTTTAATCTTAGACCTTCAGATTCGGCGTGTCCTCAAGCGTTTGAAACGCGGAAATCGCATCGAATGATTATTTATGGTGTTATAAAGGTCTTGTCGGCAGCGCTTAGCATTAAGCGACCGTTCTTGCGAGCCATAATCCTAAAAACAGTGCAGCAATGCTCAATACGACGCTCAACAGCACGTAAAATGCTGCACTTGCCGCCTCGCCTCGCTGCCAAAGCAGCACAACATCCAGCGAGAAAGAAGAGAAAGTCGTGAAACCGCCCAGAATACCGATTGCCACGAACAAGCGCAGTTCCTCCGAACCCTCGAAGCGGCGCGTCAGCAGTTCAATAAACAACCCCATCAGCAATCCGCCGATCACATTAACCGCAAGGGTACCATAGGGAAAGGCTGCACCAAAGAAACGTGTCATGAGGATACCGGTCAGGTATCTCAAGACTGAACCGATGGCACCTCCGGAAGCGACGAGTAATATTGCGTTCATGTTACATTCAGTTCGGCTGGTTTAATTTGCAATCTCAGTAAGTTGACTCATCACGGGACGTTACGAGCCGTAGAAAAATGTTCCCAACTGTGATAGGGAACAATCAAGACTTTAGAGCATTGAATATTGCGGTGCACAAGAGTCTGATGCAGTGTCATTTCTACGTGTGAGTAGCGGACCAAGCAATCGGAGTGGCAAAGTGTCATTGTTAAACATCTATTGGAGATCACTCCAATATCTCGGCGCTGAAAAGCGTGCGACCTTGTTTATATGCATCGCCAATATTGCGCTCGCTGCAAGCATGATCATTGAGCCATGGCTTGCCGGCCGGGTGATTCAGGCCATCGCAACAAAAACAGCTATCATTCCTCCGCTCAGCCAGCTGGCTGCTGTCGGCCTTTTCCATATCGGCGCGAATGTGCTTGTTTCCCGCGAAGCAGACCGCCTCGCCCATCGCCGCAAGCTGGCTGTCCTTACGGAATCCTACAACCGTGTTATCAGTATGCCCCTTGCTTGGCATCATCAGCGCGGCACATCAAATGCTTTGCACACGTTGCTGCGCGCCGTCGAAACGCTGTTCGGCCTGTGGCTGGAATTCATGCGCACCCATCTGGCAACTGCCGTTGGCCTCGTGCTGCTGTTCCCGCTTGCACTCAGCCAGGACTGGCGTTTGACATCAGTGCTCGTCGTGCTTGGCGTAGTCTATATGATGGTTGTGCGTGTTGTTACCAGCAAGACAAAGGATGGTCAGGCCCAGGTAGAACGTCACCACATTACAGCTTTCACACACGTAAGTGACTCAATGAGCAATATCTCGGTATTGCAGAGCTACAACCGTGTTGAAGAAGAAACTCGCGCATTGCAGACCTATGCGAAAAACCTGCTCGACTCCCAGTATCCGGTTCTCAACTGGTGGGCGTTGGCCAGCGGTATCAATCGCATGGCTTCCACCATTTCCATGATCGTTGTTCTGCTGCTTGGTTCTTACTTTGTTATGCGTGACGAGATGAACGTTGGTCAGGTTGTTGCCTTCACAGGCTTTGCTGGCTTGCTAATTGGTCGTCTTGATCAGCTCAGCGCCTTCGTGAATCAGATTTTCGCGGCCCGCGCCAAGCTTGAAGATTTCTATGCCATGGAAGAATCTGCAGCTTATGCTGTTGAGCCGAAGTCCGCGCATGACATCGATAATGTCACTGGCGACGTGGAATTCCAGAATGTTTCGTTCGAGTTCCCGAACTCTACGCAGGGCCTAAAGAACGTTACCTTCAAGGCAAAGGCCGGTGAAACTGTCGCCATTGTCGGACCTACCGGTGCCGGTAAGACGACGCTGATCAATCTGTTGCAGCGCGTTTATGACCCGAAGGAAGGCCGCATTCTTGTTGATGACATCGACACGAAGACAATCAGCCGCCGTTCACTGCGCAATGCCATTGCGACCGTGTTTCAGGATGCGGGTATGTTCAACCGCACGATTGAAGACAATATTCGCGTTGGCCGTCCGAAGGCTACAGATGAGGATGTGTTTGCTGCGGCTGAAGCTGCCGATGCAAGCGACTTCATCCTGTCAAAGTCTGCTGGTTACGACACTGTTGTCGGTGAGCGCGGTTCGCAGCTGTCCGGTGGTGAGCGTCAGCGCGTCGCTATTGCCCGCGCCATCCTCAAGGATGCCCCTATCCTTGTTCTGGATGAGGCTACAAGCGCCTTGGACGTTGAAACTGAAGCCCGCGTGAAAGTAGCGGTTGATAAGCTTTGCCAGAACCGTACGACGTTCATCATTGCTCACCGTTTGTCGACCGTACGTGACGCCGATCTAGTATTGTTCATGGATCAGGGTGAAGTTGTTGAATCAGGTAGCTTTGATGATCTGGCGCGCCAGAACGGCCGCTTCACTTCGCTGCTTAAAGCCGGTGGCCTGAAGCTTGATGACGATACAGCGAATGTAACGCCATTCCCACGCAAGCCGGCAGCGGCTTGAAAGGTTAGCGATTAAACAAAAGGCCGCTCATGAGCGGCCTTTTTCTTTTGACGCTATGCTCCAGTAGCGCCAAGGCAAATACCAGACAAAACGCCCTGAAAGTGTGACGGGCACCGGGTCCAACCCACTGGTGCCACCCGGACCACACCGGGCAAAGCGAAATAACCCCATCCAGCCACCAGCCCATAAGCCATGGCGCGCAATCGCTTCATAGGTGTATTCCGAGCATGTCGGCAGATGCCTGCACGAGTTCCCGATAAATCCCGATAGTGTCAATTGATAGAGGCGGACCAGCCCTGTCCCAAGCACGCGCCCCGGAGTCTTGCGCCATGGGCCACCCCAATTACGGGAATATTTTACCTTATGCTTATGCGCTGGGTCATTACACATAAAATCAGGCTGCGGCTTCTGCGTTTTTCCTGTCGATCTGATCAAGGCAATCAACCACGGCATCGAAGGTGAGCATGGTAGAATTGTGCCGCGCCTTATAATCCCGCACAGGTTCGAGAAATTTCAATTCCTCGAAGCGCCCTTCAGGCGGCGCGCCATTTTCTTTCAGCATACGCAACATGGTCAGCTGCAGTGCTCGAAGTTCTTCAGGCGTTGCACCAACAACATGGCGCGCCATGATTGAAGACGAGGCCTGCCCCAGGGCACATGCTTTAACATCGTGAGCAAAATCGGAAACGACGCCATTTTCCACCTTGAGATCAACGATGACAGTCGAACCACATAGTTTTGAATGAGCTTTCGCAGACGCATCGGGCGCTTCAAGACGCCCTAGACGCTGAATATTGCCGGCAAATTCCAGAATTCGCGTATTGTAAACATCATTGATCATGATTTGCCAGTCTTCATCTTAAACGCGTCACAACTCGCCGTTTGATGCTCTATGAATTCCCTATAGACTACCTATATAGTATCTGAGCAGGCACACATAAAGTCGCATAGATTAATTTCGCGATGGGATGTATGTCTACCGGGCGGATGATTAGTCTGCTTATGCTTCAATACACCGTCTGTTCCGGCACTGGAACGATTATCGTGTATTGCCGTTTAACTCGTCGCTCCTTTGAGGGCGACTACGGGAGATCGCGATGGATGCGGTAGTGAAGAACTTGCAGTCAGCAACTGCAAAGCAAAATAATGTTCGCCGTCCAACTCAGGAAGAAGCAGAAGCAGCGGTACGCACGCTGTTGCTTTGGGCGGGAGATAATCCCGACCGCGAGGGCCTGCTCGATACGCCTGAGCGTGTGGTAAAATCCTACAAGGAATTGTTTTCCGGCTATGCTCTCGATCCCGCCGACGTTCTTGGCCGGACATTCGAGGAAGTTGCTGGCTATGAGGATATGGTTCTCATTCAGGACATTCCATTCTTTTCCCATTGCGAACATCACATGGTTCCAATCATTGGAAAGGCACATGTTGCCTATCTTCCGGATGGTGAAAAGGTTGTCGGCCTTTCCAAGATCGCCCGTGTTGTTGATATTTTTGCGCACCGCCTGCAAACGCAGGAAAGCATGACGGCCCAGATCGCCAGTTCGATACAGGATTCACTTCGCCCACGTGGTGTCGCCGTCATGATCGAAGCCGAGCACATGTGCATGGCGATGCGCGGTATCCGCAAGTCGGGTTCCTTGACAACCACCACGACATTTACCGGCTCGTTTAGGAATGAAGTGAATGATCAGGTTCGCTTTATGACCATGGTGCGAGGCCGCTGATAGAAAATGACGGATACGTCCCTTTCTGCTGCCTCAAATCATGATCATGATATCGAAGAAGGCACGGTTTTCAGCCCGCGGTTTGACGCTGCCGGACTGATAACGGCTGTCGTGACCGATGCGCGGGATGGTGAACTGCTTATGGTTGCGCATATGAACGCTCAGGCTTTGCAGTTGACCATTGAAACCGGGATTGCACATTACTGGTCGCGATCCCGCAAGTCGCTGTGGAAGAAGGGCGAAACCTCCGGAAATCTGCAGACCGTTGTCGAGTTGGGTACGGATTGTGATCAGGATGCACTGTGGCTCAAGGTTAGAGTTGCCGGTGATGGACCGACTTGTCATACCGGACGCAGGTCGTGTTTTTATCGCAACGTCGTTGCAAAAGATGGAAAGCCATCACTGGTAATGAAGTTTTAGGTGAAGCGATGCCTCGCATCCGCCGTTTTCGACGTTTGTAGTCGCGTTTCATTGGTCAGCTAAGAACTGTTATTCACGCAATATTCAGCTTTTGGTTACCACAATCGGAATTGAGTGAAAGTCCACGACTCTAGGAGTTTATGCCATGCTCGAATGGGCATCGCGCCGGACACGTGCGGCGGAATCGATAGGTATCAGCAATGGTTCCGATGAGAAAATCGCAGCAACTGAACGGCCCGTTCAAAGCAAGACACCGATAGCGCTCGCTCTTGGTGGCGGTGCCGCGCGCGGTTGGGCTCATATTGGCGTGCTGCGCGCACTCGACGAAGCAGGTATCGAAATTTCGATGATTGCCGGAACGTCAATTGGCGCGCTTGTCGGCGGCTGTTACCTTGGCGGAAAACTCGATCAGCTTGAAGAGTTTGCGCGCAGTCTCACCAAGCGCGGTATTTTCAGCCTGCTTGATCTGCGTTTTGGTGGCAACGGACTGTTTGGCGGTATGAAGCTGGATCGCCGGCTTCGCGAACATCTCGAAGAGCTATCAATCGAAGATCTACCAAAGCGCTTCATTGCTGTTTGCACTGAAATCAATACTGGCCACGAAATCTGGTTGACCCGTGGCAGCCTTATCACCTCCATGCGGGCATCCTATGCCCTACCCGGTGTGTTCGAACCAGTTGAATGCAATGGCCGCATCCTTGTCGATGGTGCATTGGTGAACCCGGTTCCGGTCGCCGTTTGCCGGTCATATGAGCAGCCATTGGTCGTTGCCGTGAACCTGCATTATGACCAGTTTGGCCGCGCCGCAGTCATCAAACATGCGGCAGAAGCCCCGCATCCACAGGCAGGTGACGTTGAGGGCTCCGGTTCGCGCCGCGCGGCCTATTCGAAGCGCCTCGGCATCACCGGAGTGATGATGGAATCGTTCAATATTATTCAGGACCGTATTTCACGCGCACGCATGGCGGGCGATCCGCCGGATATCGCATTGCTGCCAAAGGTTGGCACCATCGGACTTGCCGAGTTTCATCGCGCCGATGAAGCGATCCGAAGCGGGTATGAAGAGACGATGGCCCGCCTCGGCGAGCTTGAGCGCATGCAAAAGCTGGTGTTTTAGCTCAAGCCGTAGCGATGTAGCTGCGGATTTCCTGTGACTCGCGCTCTACCTCTTCGATACGCAACTTCACAACGTCACCAATTGATACAATACCGTGCAGGCGTCCGTCTTTTTCAACCGGGAGATGGCGGAAGCGGCCCTGGGTCATCGTTTCCATGACTTGGTTGATTGTGTGGTTTTCGGTGCAGACCTTGACCTTGATTGTCATGATCTCCGAAATCGGCTTCCACAAAGCATCAGCGCCGTCAGCAGCAATGGCTCGAACGACATCGCGTTCCGACAAGATTCCCTTGATGGCTTTGTTATCATCGCAAACAACAATCGCACCGATTTTATACTTTGCCAAAACCGTGATCGCATCAGCCAGCGTCATATCAGGATTTGTGCTGAAAACGTCATAGCCCTTGCGTTCAAGAATCAATCTGACTGTCATGTGCATCCTCCTTGCATGTTCGACCGCTGCATCTCCCCCGATGCCTAAGCAGTCTAACTCATCGTGCTTATGTTGCACCTATTGCACCTGCATTGCAATTACATGCTGGCCTTGAATAATGACCGTTGCGAAGGAGATTTTCGCTGAATGTGATTTCAACAACTCGTCCCACCTGATTGATTTTCTGCATATTTTTCCAGGTTGGCAATGCCTGTCAAATGTCAGGCACTGCGCCGGTCGAACAGCGATATCCCAAAGAAACCTATCACAAAGCCGCCTATGTGCGCTTCCCACGCAATGGAAGCCGAACTTTCTGCTCCAAGCGATAAAAGCCCTGTGACGATATTGGTAACAAACCAGACACCGAGGAAGGTCAATACCGTACGCATGCGCAGCGCAACGCCGATAGGAAGTATGTCTCCCATAAAGGCCGCCGAATTGCGTGATGTCGAGCGGCGAAATCCGAATCGGGCTGCCGCACCCATCATGCCGGAAACGGCACCAGATGCACCGACCAATGGCGACATACTGTCAGGATAGATTGCGTAATGGGTCAGAGCGGCGGCTATGGACGTAACAAACCAGAACAATGTCGTGCGCAACGGTCCAATGCGGGCAGCCAGTGGTGAACCGAATGCTGCGAGCCAAATCATGTTCAGCGCAATATGGGCCACGCTTCCGTGCATGAATGAGTAGGAAATGCTGGTAAACCAAGCCAGCGCTGGCATTTCAGCTCCGGATTGGGAAAAGCGCGCGGGAATAAACGCATAATTCCAAAGAAACTCTACCGCCTGCACACCAGTCAGAACATAGGTTTCGTACACGAAAACGGCGATGCATATGCCGATAGCTACAAGAATAATGCCTGGAATGTTGAATATGGGTTCACCGCCCGACGATCTGCTCCGGGTATATTCTGGTTCGGTCATTGCTGTATCGGCCTCAATTGCATTTGGGCAAGCTAGCGACTTACGCTTCTCGCGCCAAGGCCGGAACTGAACTGGGTAGTTAAAAAGAAAGAAGGCCGCCCGGTGACGGACGGCCCCAAATTTAAGGTCAGGTATGAAATCTCGTAGATTGTTGTCTCACATTCCTTGCAGCACCACAACGTAAACCACTTGTTAACCCTAACAGCCCGCCGCGGTGGACACGAGCACATCAAACATGGCGTTGATATCCGGTCGGTGACACAGTCCGCCCACATCCTGATCGGACAAACGGATATATGCAGCCTGGAAAATCGCACGAGCTTATTGCCTATTGGGAGCAGCTGCGTGGAACGCGCGCTGCGCCTGAGCGCGCCGAGATTGCGCCAGCTGCCATTTCTCGCCAATTGGCTGATATATTCATCCTTCAAGCCAGCGCTGGCGGTGAAGCCAAGTTCCGACTTGCAGGAACCCGCATTTGCTCGATTCACGGCCGCGAACTGAAGGACTCGCCTTTCGGTACGCTTTGGCAAACAGAAGACCGCCGCCATATCTCCGGGCTTATTGCAAATTCCCTGGCTGGGAAAAAACCCGTCAGCATAAATGCCGAGGGCATGAGTGTGCGCGAACGCCTGTCGTTGTTTGAGTTCACATTGTTGCCCTTGGCCAGCGAAGCATCTGAGCAATTCATGTTGGGTATGATTGTTTCACTTGGCCAGCCATTTTGGTTGGAATCGGATTCCATTATCGAAAACAGCATACGCTCAATCGCAACATTGGATTCCCGCCGGATCAGCCGTGACCAAGTCGTATCGCGAACGTTACAAAGCCCGAAAAGCGCCATTCATACCATTATAGGTAAAAAGGCGGATCATCTTCGATTGCTCGAAGGCGGAAAATCATCAAAGCAGGCCAAAACAGACGTGAAACCATTATCGTGACGCTGAGAATTGTGGCATAGTTTGCTAACAAGCTTATTAAACACTGCTATTGGACAAAACGATGCAACTCACCCGCGATGGCTCAAGTCCAAGTCCGGTCGCCACGGCAAAGTTTTACAGTGTCAAGGTCCAGCTTTATGGACGCTTCATGCTCGAAGACCGTACCGAGCATGTCTGTCAGATAAACGAAATGTCCCCCGGTGATGTCATCATCGGCACGGATGTGATGGCCAATAATGGCGAACGCGTTATTGCTTATATTGATCACATTGGCCGGGTTGAAGGCACTGTCGAAAGACTGGTAAGCGGCGGTTTTCTTCTGTCGCTTATCGCTTCTGATCGCAAGAAAAACAAAATTGCTGCGCAGCTGACATGGCTTGCAAACAAGCATGAGCTGGATATGCCGGAAGATCGCCGACATCAGCGTATTGCGCCGCGCAACCCAATCACGACGCTTTCCATGGCTGATGGCAGGCAATATCCTTGCCGTATTGTCGATTTATCCATCTCTGGCGCAGCTGTAGAGCTTCGTATGCGCCCTGCCCTGAATAGCCAGGTTATCCTCGGGACCATGCGAGGACGTGTCGTGCGGCATTTCGAAGAAGGTGTCGCTATTGAATTTGCCACGGTACAGAGCCGCGAGGCAATTGACTCTGCCTTTGAAGGTTAGAAGCTTCCTCTCGCCTCTCGCCCGCATTTACAGTTTTTTCTTCATGTCCGTGAAATATTTTTGTTCCGATTGCCGCCAGAAGACGGCGATCATCTGGCATTGACTGGCTGCGCGTTAAGCCAATAGAAATAATGACATATTAATTTAAACCATTACTTAATTCTAATATTCTCAGTTTTATTCAATATATTACTTATTTAAACTAAATAATAACACTTATTAATACATAGTAATTGCCTAATTCCTTTATTTTTTACTACTTTATTCATTCATATTTACTCATCAAGATTTCCGCTCAATCAAACTCTCTCTGCCATTGTCGCCTCAACCGGGGAGACGACGGTAATGATAAAAAAGACAATCCTGCTTGGCACTGCATTTCTTTTCATGTGTATTGCCGCCTATGCTGAAGCTGGTGTTTCAGCGACAATCATGAAAACTGGTGGCCGCACCTCGCAGCCGATAGGTCATTATGAGTTTTGCCAGACCTATAGAAGCGAATGCAGTGTAAAGAGCAGCAACGATACGCCGTTGAGCCTTACATCAAAGACATGGAATCTGCTTGTTCAGGTCAATAGTCAGGTGAATGCACAGGTCCGGCCTGAGACTGATATGGATATTTGGGGCAAAGCCGAAGTCTGGTCCTACCCGACAACTGTTGGCGACTGCGAAGATTACGTCCTGCTAAAGCGTAAACTGCTCAATGAAAACGGTATTCCCTTGAGCAATCTTCTTATCACCGTCGTACGCCAGATGAATGGCGAAGGTCACGCTGTATTGACTGTTCGCACCGGCCAAGGCGACTATATTCTCGACAATCTCGAAGCACGTATCAAGCCGTGGAATGAAACCAACTATGATTACCTCAAGCGCCAGTCAACAAAGAACAGTGGCGCATGGGTTTCGATCAACGATGATCGCCAGGTACTGGTCGGCAGCATCGAACAGTAGGGTTTAATCGGGGCAAGCCGGTGCATCTGCACCGGCGATAGTCAGGCTATCTCAAGACCGCTCATGAAACGTTTGCCGTTCTCCACATAGTGCGCGGCAGAAAGCTTCAACTGTTCTATTGCAGCAGTATCAAGGGTTCGCACTACCTTGGCGGGTGAACCGACGATCAGCGAATTATCCGGAAATTCCTTGCGCTCAGTGACCAATGACCCAGCCCCCACAAGCGAATTCCTGCCGATCTTTGCACCATTCAGGATGATTGCTCCTATTCCTATGAGTGTGTTTTCTCCGATAGTGCAGCCATGGAGCATTGCACGGTGCCCAATCGTGCAACCATCACCAATCGTCAGCGGATATCCCATATCCGTGTGCATGATTGTATGTTCCTGCACATTGGTATTGCGACCGACATGAATGAGTTCGTTATCGCCGCGCAGCACTGATCCGAACCAGATACCGGCATGCTCGCCCAGAAACACTTTACCGACAATTGTTGCATCAGGCGCTATCCAGTTTGACTGGAAATGCTCAAATTGCGGTGCATGTCCATTAAGCGAAAATATCGGCATTAGCTTCCTCCAGAATCAAACTGAATGGCCTGTTGATACTCAATTAACCATAAATCAGCACATAGGCGATTAAACTGTCTGCGGAATAACTTCTACAGGCAAGCTCATGCAAGCGACCGCGCAGAACATAAAGGCAATTTCGGCAAGCCTGATATTGCGCAAGATATTTTATTGCGTGATCGCGCTTTGCGCCTTGTCGCTAAGTCTGGCGATGGCTGGCTATTTTCTGGGACACACAATCTCGCTCGGCGGACACACGGAAGATATTTCGGTTCAGGAAATTGTCATTGGCAATGACGTTCTGCAAATCCCGGCAAACATGATCCGCTTTGACAGGCAACGCCGCGATGGAATCGCAGACCGCGTTGACCTGTATCTGCATTGGCCTGATATGCAGGGCTATACGCCTGAACTTAAAGATGATTTCAATGGCGCGGGATCTGGAAAGAGACTGTTGTTCCTGACCTTCGAAGAGCGGCAGGGAAGTCAGGATATGTCCGGCCGTTATGGCCCTGTCTATCTTCCCCTGACCGAGGGGCCCGGCATTGCGGGGCCGGCTGATTTGACGATCCAGCGCTTCAGAAGCGATAGCGGTTTTGTAAATGAGGAACTGCTCGTTGCGCCGGATCACGGCGCGAAACGTCCCTTTGTCGCGCGCTGCCTTGATGAACAATCATCAAGAGACAATCTGGCCTCCTGTCAGAGCGATATTTTCATCGGCAGTAATTTACAGCTGACCTATCGGTTTCCCAGAGAAATGCTTGGGGATTGGCGGCTTCTGGATAAGCAAATCAAAGAGTTTGCGCGTGGACACATTAAAAGTGCCGAGTGAAGTCCAGATAAAGTTGCGAAGAGATTCCCGATATGCCGGGCTGAAAATGGTTATTTTTGAGAACCGGCACAGAGCGTACATTTGGTACGTGTGCACCGGATCGGAGAGAAGCTCCATTTGCAGGCCGGCATAGCGCGAATATCAAGTAACCTCTCAGAGGTCCATTTCCAGAATAGCCATCGAGAAATTATAGGACAGTTCGCCCTCATCCTCGTCTTTGTAGATGAGACCGAGGAACTCGTCGCCCAGATAAAGTTCTGCGGAATCATCCTTCCGCGGGCGAGCTTTCACTACCAACTCCGTATTGCGGAATGTCCGCTTGAAGTAGCTGTCGAGTTTTTTCAATTCTTCGGGCTTCACCTAAAATCTCCTGTCATATTCATCGAGTCAGAGCGGTTTGCCATGCGGCACTGCGCCCTGTAAAGGGCTGACTGCAATCGTTAGTGGTAAAGAAACAAGCTTTATTCGAAGTTCGTAACAAGCTGATCCATAGCGCGCGATGGCTCCGAGCAGCCTGCCTCGCCGACTATACGGGCAGGAACGCCTGCTACGGTCACGTTATGCGGGACAGGTTTCAGGACCACGGAACCGGACGCCACTTTCGAGCAATGGCCGATTTCGATATTGCCCAGAATGTTTGCGCCAGCACCAATCAGAACACCGTTGCGGATTTTTGGATGGCGGTCACCAGTCTCTTTGCCGGTGCCGCCAAGGGTTACGCCTTGAAGAATTGAAACATTGTCTTCGATAACAGCTGTCATGCCGACAACGATGCCCGTTGCATGGTCGAAGAACACACCCTGCCCCATGGGAACGGCCGGGTGGATGTCAGTCTGGAACACTGATGAAGAACGGCTCTGCAGATAAAGCGCGAAGTCATTACGCCCTTCATTCCACAGCCAATGCGCAAGACGATGGGTTTGGATGGCCTGAAATCCCTTGAAATAAAGGATTGGCTCCAGAAAACGCGTGCAAGCAGGATCGCGGTCGTAGACTGCCTGAATATCGACGCGCAGAATCTGCGACCAGGAGGGATTAGCCTCCAGCATGGCCGTAAAAGTTTGCCGAAGCAGCTCAGATTCAACATCCGGATGGTCAAGACGTTGCGAGATGCGATGAATGACCGCCTGTTCTAACGACTGATGGTTCAAAACAGTGGTGTAAAGAAACGTCGCAAGCAGAGGCTCGTTGCGCACCACCTCTTCCGCCTCAGCCCGGATCGCATGCCAGATCGGGTCGATCTGCTTGATCGATCCAGTCATCTTTATCGGTACGCTTGCTGACATGTTTTAGCTCCAGGCATTCAGCCGAATTTTATACTCTAGCTCGGATTATACGGCAAAAGTCGTTTCATGACACCTCATATTCCTGCACACAAACCGCAAGAAATTTTGAAGATGGCATTCATATACTTGATCATTGCCATATTGGCCGCCCGCCTTGACTAGGCGAAATCGTGCTTGCGTGCAAGAAACGGCGTTCTCGGAATTTAAGCGGTGATTGGGTTACGCTTCAAAAACTCCAGAACGGCTTCCTTGAAGACCTTATCACCAACCGCCAGCATGTGATCACGATTGGGAATATCGATAGCTTCACCGTGAGGCATCAGCGCCGCAAGTCTTTGTGCACTACCGCCAATATCGTCTTTTGTACCAACAGCAACGAGAGTTGGCTGCTTGATGCGCGCCATGTTCTCCGCGCTGATTTCTTCTTTCGAAGTGATAACGCAAGCCGCCAATGCGATCTTGTCGCTTTTGGTCTTGTCCGCGAACATTCTGAACATTTTGCCGCGAGGGTGTGTAATCGCATCAGGATCATCCGCCATGAGCGCTTCTGCAATGGGCGACCAATCGCCGGCACCTTCCACCATGCCGATGCCAAGACCGCCAAACACCAGATCATGCACGCGCTGCGGGTGTTCCAATGCGAGGAAGGCGCTGATGCGTGCGCCCATGGAATAACCCATTACGTGAGCTGATTTTATTCCAAGATGATCCAGAAGTACGGCAGCATCTCCCGCCATGCGGGTGGGAGTATAAACCGCCTTATCATGCGGCTTGTCAGAAGCGCCGTGGCCACGATTATCTATCGCGATTGTGCGATATCCTGCCGACTTCAATACAGGAATCCACCCGGGCTGTATCCAATTGTACAATGACGATGAAGCAAAGCCATGAATGAGAAGCACCGGTTCGCCCTCGCCCTCATCAACATAGGCAAGCTTTAACCCGTCATTTTCAAAGAATTGCATTTTGCTGTCCGTTATTTGGCTTCAATTGCGGGATGCCGCACCTTGTCGCCAACTCTTAAACCGAGACGTTGCGCCGTTCCAGCCTTTACTTCGACAACAAATTTCACCGGCCCACCCGACGATATGGTGTCTCGCGAAAATGGCACGGCATTTTGGCGTATTGCAGCGATGCGTCCGCTCTCATTGAGAAACAGCATATCCAAAGCAGACGGGGTATTCTCCATCCACATCGTAACCAGTCTGGTCTGGTCAAAGACGAACAGCATCGCGCTGTTATCTTTCAAATCGGTACGGAACATCAAACCGCGCTGACGCTCTTCCTCCTCGTCAGCGATTTCAACGCTGAAAGGTACGTCACCCTTGGCTGTATTGATTGTCAGCGCTACGGCATCAATCGGCAGATGCATAGGCGCATTTTGCTGCGCCAGTGCTGTGAAAGCAGGGATCAGCGCAAAAGCCATAACGGCCAGCAATAATTTCAGGCGATTCATCAACAGGTCTTCAGTGGGAAACCGGCAGCTGCGTGCCGATATCAGGATGAACTTCCGAAGCCATCAAACCTTTTTCGCCATTGCCGAAACGGATCAACACGACTTGACCGGGCCGTAACTCGGTAAGGCCGAAGTGGCGCAATGTTTCCATATGAATGAAAATGTCTTCCGTGCCTTCGCCGCGCGTCAGGAAGCCGAAGCCCTTGGTGCGGTTGAACCACTTGACCAGAACCCGCTCCAGCCCGCTGGAGGGTGTCACAGTGACGTGGGTGCGTACAGGCGGCATTTCTGTCGGGTGCACTGCCGTCGAATTATCCATGGACTTTACATGGAAGCACTGCATGCCGCGCTCACCCTGCTTCACTTCGCAGACAACACGTGCGCCCTCGAGTGCAGTCTGGAAACCATCACGGCGCAGGCAGGTCACATGCAGAAGAATGTCGGGAAGCTCTGAATTGTCCGGGACAATAAAACCGTAGCCCTTGGCAACATCGAACCATTTGATCGCCCCTGAAACCTCGATGAGGTCGAGACTGTCGCTTGTGCCTTCATCATTATGGGAGATCTGGGTCGATACTGTTCTGTCTGACATGAAGCGAGCCCTCCTCTCCCGAAAACGAAACACTGATTCTCTTATTGAAGAATAACACCGGTCCGATAGCGGAGAGCAAGTATCATCTTGTTGTTTTCTTGCAAACTATAACCAAAACCATCGTTTATCCTCAATCAGTCTCTTGAAATTAGCTCGCTGGTTTGTTCGCGTAAGCAATTAGTGTTATCGATATTGGTAGTCACTCGCCCTTTCCGGCGGGAAGGCACTACTATTCCAATCCCGTGAAAAGAACCCAAAGGCAAAAGATGCGCTATCTTCATACAATGGTTCGCGTCCGCGATATCGATGAATCGCTGGATTTTTACTGCAACAAGTTCGGCCTGAAAGAAGTTCGCCGTACGGAAAATGAAAAAGGCCGGTTCACGCTTATCTTTCTCGCTGCCTCTGAAGATGAAGGCCGCTCTGCTGCCGAACGCGCGCCCGAACTCGAACTGACCTTTAACTGGGACCCGGAAGAATATACTGGCGGGCGCAATTTCGGCCACCTCGCCTATGTCGTGGATGATATCTACAAGACCTGTCAGGATTTGTCGGACAAGGGTGTCGTGATCAACCGTCCTCCCCGGGATGGCAACATGGCTTTCATTCGCTCGCCTGATGGTATTTCGATCGAGCTGATCCAGAAAGGCCCGGCCCTTGCACCGCAGGAGCCATGGCTATCCATGCCAAACACCGGCACTTGGTAAATCATTTTCTGGATTGCAGTTCCTGCATGTATTCCTGCACACTTTTCAAACGATCGGGCGTGCCCGGATGAGTGGAAAGCATGCTTGTATTACTGGTGTCGTGCAGTTTCTCTTGAATAAGCTTAAAGAACCGGCCAATCGCTTCCGGATTGTAACCGGCCTTGAGCATCATCTCGACGCTACGGCGATCTGCTTCCGCTTCCTGGGCTCGCGAATGCGAAAGGGCCAAAAGGCCCGCGCCCTGAGTTAGAATATCCTCCGTTCCGCTGCCAATGTCGCCGCCAATCAACATGATCAACGCGACAGCCCCGGCGGAACGGTAGACCTGCTTCAGACTGTGCTCTAATTCCACATGCCCGATTTCGTGGGCCAGAACGCCGAGCAGCATTTCACTGTCGCCATCGGCCATCTCCACCAGTTCATCAGTGATAATGATGGTTCCATCCGGCAAAGCGAAGGCATTGGGTCCGATCAAACCACCCTGCCTGAACTGCAGTTTCAATTGTTCCGGGCGGTATTCGGACTCGACCGCCAAACGCTCAAACCCTTCAAGCAGCTCAGTTTGATCTTCTTCAGTCAGCTCGGTGGGATTGAAGGTGGTGGCATCCAGCGTTTGCATTGTGCCCTTCGCCATAAGCTCAGGGACAATTGGCGGCGTGACAGCAACAGCAACGTTCACAAGCACGGGAAGTCCATAGCGGTAAATGCCAAATGTAAAGGCAATCGCCAGGACGGCAACCACCAGCAACCTCGGATGGAAGCGCTCAAGGCTGTGTATCCAGCCGGAGCGCCTGCCCCTATGGGCAAATACCAGCCGGTCGATTGCATCATTATCCGGCGTCTCGAACACTGTGCCATCGCTGAACGTCAGCCGTCTTGGTATATTGCCGACCCGTCCGGTGATGGTCACAGCCGATATATCGTCCGAGACAAGCAGGGTTTCCTCAGTTGAAACGACCGAGAGACTACCCGCCTCTGCCGTCAAGAACGCCTGATTTTGGCGGCTCGACAGATAGG
This sequence comes from Phyllobacterium sp. YR531, assembly GCF_000282595.1. GTDB lineage: Bacteria > Pseudomonadota > Alphaproteobacteria > Rhizobiales > Rhizobiaceae > Phyllobacterium. Next base: position 40,791 of record NZ_AKIZ01000015.1, on the reverse strand, counting down.
GATACCAGACTCCCGCGATCTGCGACTGATCAGAAGCCAACTGTTATCCCTTCCATGGAGATGAATTCGGCACCAACAGCTGAGCCGGTATCCTTGATTGTGGACAGGATTTCACCGATCTCGCCGTCAAAATGCATCGCAGTGTGGTCCGCCTGAAATTTTGCCAGGCGGATTGTTGCCCAAGGGCGCATAAGGCCCAATGACAAAATCGTCACAACCAGATTCGAGAAAATGACCCACACGAACTGCCAACGCGGCATGTCTGACGCCAAAGCGTGCCGCTCGTCAAACGTTGTCGCGCTATAGCCCACATTGCGGACTCCCGCAGAATACAAGCCTTGTACAACACTGCCCAAAGCGAAAAACAAAACGTATAGCGGCAGGATTATCATTAAAGTGCTGACTGAATCAGGAGGAGTACCCCCCTCTGCCGCAGCTTTGATAGAAGCGATGACGGGTATAAAGGCAGCGGTAAACAGCACGAGGCCTGCGAGCGAAATGAGTGCTGGCAACCACCAGACACCATAAAGAGGGCGAAGTCCAACCTGCGTTTTGAATTCGCGACCGCCATAAAGAGTGTTACCCAAGGTGTAGCGCAGCATCCACCGGCTTGCGATCGGTGCGCAAATCCCGGCTGTAATCATCGCCACCAAGGGGCCAAGATAGAAGGCCTTTGCCGCTCCCCAATATCCGCCCGTAAAGTCAAACCGTACGTTCCGATAGCTCGTGACGCGCGCGCTGAACCGCAGTCCGCGGGCAATAAGCCATGGAATGGCAACGACGAATACAATCGCCAATGCAATACCAACCAGCGGAAGAAACGCCAGAAACACGTTGTATGTAATCAGAAAGCCAATAACGATTATTTGGCCGATAAGAATTTGGATTGGCCGCGCGTGATAGTCAAAACGACCATCTGCCAAAGCAGTATTGCCGTAGAGATATCTGTTGCGCCGAACTTTTGCCCAGGCAGAATAGATACCCAAAGTTATGATCGTCAGAATTACATTGACGATCCATATGCCGAAATATTCTTTTGCTGTCCCGGAAAATATAAAGCGGTGCGTGCTGGTATAGTCGGAACGGCCAAACTGGGCCGGTATTGAGTCAGTCATGTTTCCCCCGAAACAAAAGTAAAATCTAAATAATTGTATCTATTGCGGAATGCACGCAACTTGCAATCCCACATCTTGCAGAGCGTGCATCTGAGCGGAAATAAAGTCTCTTCCAAGCCTCACACTCTCCTGTTATCAGAAATGACGAATGTGGAGGAATGCTATGAAGGATGTGCTTATCGAGCTTGAGCGCCGCAGAACCATTGCGCGCGAAGGTGGCGGCAAAGCCCGCATTGAAGCGCAGCATAAGCGCGGCAAACTCACAGCGCGCGAACGCATCGATATTTTCCTCGATGAAGGTTCATTTGAAGAGTTCGATATGTTTGTCGAACACCGCTCCACTGATTTTGGCATGGAAGACACCAAGTTCGCTGGCGACGGTGTTGTTACCGGATGGGGTACGATCAACGGCCGCACTGTTTTTGTCTTTGCCAAGGATTTTACTGTGTTCGGCGGCTCTCTGTCCGAAGCACATGCGGAAAAGGTCCAGAAGATTCAGGACATGGCTTTGCGCAACCGTGCGCCGGTTATCGGGCTATATGATGCAGGTGGTGCGCGTATTCAGGAAGGTGTGGCAGCGCTTGGGGGCTATGCCGAGATTTTCCAGCGCAATGTGCTCGCTTCCGGCGTCATCCCGCAAATCTCGGTGATTATGGGCCCATGTGCCGGCGGCGATGTCTACTCACCCGCCATGACCGATTTCATCTTCATGGTGCGCGACACCTCTTATATGTTCGTCACCGGCCCGGATGTTGTAAAAACCGTCACCAACGAGACTGTGACTGCCGAACAGCTCGGCGGCGCATCGATCCATACGACAAAATCATCCATCGCAGACGGCGCTTATGACAATGATGTTGCCGCACTTCTACAGATGCGGCGTCTGATTGATTTTCTGCCGGCATCCAATACCGCTGAACTGCCTCAAATCGAATGCTACCAGCCAACAGACGAAATGGATTACTCGCTGGATCGTCTCGTGCCAGACAATGCGAACAAGCCCTACGACATCAAAGAGCTTATCCGCAAAACAGTCGACGAAGCGGATTTCTTTGAAATTCAGGAAAGTTTTGCCAAAAACATTGTTGTCGGTTTTGGACGTGTTGAAGGCAGGACTGTCGGCATCGTCGGCAATCAACCCATGGTTCTTGCAGGCGTTCTTGACAGTGATGCGTCCCGCAAGGCAGCCCGTTTTGTGCGCTTCTGCGATTGCTTCAATATTCCCATCGTCACCTTTGTCGATGTGCCCGGCTTCCTTCCTGGCACGGCGCAGGAATATGGCGGCCTTATCAAACATGGTGCCAAATTGCTCTTTGCTTACGCAGAAGCAACTGTACCGAAAATCACGCTCATTACGCGCAAAGCCTATGGCGGCGCTTACGATGTCATGGCCTCCAAACATCTTCGCGGCGATATAAATTACGCGTGGCCTTCCGCCCAGATTGCAGTCATGGGTGCAAAGGGTGCCGTAGAAATCATCTATCGCAAGGATATAGGTGACGCTGACAAGATTGCCGAGCATACCAAGCGCTACGAAGATCGCTTCCTGTCACCCTTCGTTGCCGCCGAGCGCGGTTATGTTGATGAGGTGATAATGCCTCATTCAACTCGCAAGCGCATTTCCCGTGCATTGCGCATGTTGCGAAACAAGGATCTGGAAAACCCATGGAAGAAACACGACAACATCCCGCTTTAAACTATAATGGCAGCATTAAAACGCTGCCATTATTTACAGTTATCGCGGTATATTGAGAGAAGCTACCATTTCACTTTGAACCCTGTTGTCCCATTAAGGCTGTAGTTGTCGCCGAGTTGTGCAAGGGTGGTAATAACAGAGACTTCACCATAAACGGCATACTTACCGTCTTGCCAGGTATAGTCGCCACCAAGTCCAAGGCCGCCAGTCAAGCGTTCACTTCGAGAGATAAAGCTGGTTGCGGAAATGTCTGTTTTGGTGCCGTCAAGAAATTCATAGTAGAGATTGGCAATACCGTAAAGATTGGTATGTACCGCCTTCCCTGATTCACCGAGCCATGAATTTTCATACTCAACTGCGGCACCTATACGGCCTTTCAGGCTGCCTCCGTTCTTGAGTTCAACCCTTGCATCGAAAGCATCGGTGAAACTATCAAACTCAACGTCTGAGTAAACCAGTTGGGCCTGTGGTGTAATCTGCCATTGCTGGTCGATCTCAATACGTTTGCCAGCTTCAATACTCAACCCATAGCCAAAACCACGGTTGCCGGCGACAAGATTGAGATTGGCTGTATCTGAGTTTAGGTCAGTGTCATACCACGTAGCCTGCGCCTGCCCATCGATATAGAGGCCATTATCTCCATACCATGTCAGATTGGCCCCGACGCCATAACCCGTCGTGTCGATATCGCCCTCACCATGCGCAGATGATATGTCTGTGGATACGGTCCCGTAATGCTGTAATACCACCGAACAGGACGCCGGCATTTCCTTCATACAAACCACCATCCAATCCAGATTGGATGCGCCACACATTGCTTTCATGGTTAGCGCCTGTGGTTGATGTCTCAGACTTGACATGCGCATGACTGCCTTCAATCCGTGCCCAAATTGCTTGAGCATTGATCGTTGAGTGAGCCTTGTCCTTACTTGTACCTTTTCCATCTGACCAATGGCGATTACCCACGCGTTGTTTGAGCGTTGATATAGTGTTCAATGCCTGCAACGTTTGAGCATATGTCTCGTAAACCGGAGCGCCCGCTTGGTATAATGGCGCCTGTTGCTGGTTTACTACTAGGGACTGTCGATCAACTACTGGTGGCTGTGGATCAATAATTGGTGGCTGCGGATCAATCACCGGCAAGGGATCGTGTTCCGGCAGAGGGTTTTTCAACTGCGACCGTAAATACCAATCGCCGTCGCTGGCGCTTGCGGCATGCTTATACAATTTATAAGCAAAGGCTCCAGCAACCATAGTTTGTTGACCATCATGCAGGTAGCTGTTTGGGCTGTTTTCAGAAAGGGAGAATACAGCAGCTGAATTTCCTTTCACATCGATGACTTTGATGCCCTCATTCGTGGGCCGGCCATTGCCCAATAATGAATTGACCAAAAGATGAGAGCTTCCGGAACTGTTGCCTTCGATTACCAACTGATCTGTCAGCGAGTTATCGTCACCCAGTTCCGTATCGATTTCCACGACGCTGTTAGATTCTCCCACATAGTCGCCGGAAGTTATGGTCCGATCACCCGCGGCATTATCCGACAGATTCAACACACCCCGATTTATGAACTTTTCGAGCCCGCTGAATGTTGTCGTCTCAGCATTTGCTGAATTCGCGGTGATCACCAGGTTTTCGTTGGCGACAGTATCGTCACCGTCACCAAAATCAGTAACGCCGATCGTTTGCCATAGATTGTGATTGCTGAAACTATCGTTAAAGGACCCCGATATTATCCGGCCCGTGACCAATTCATCATTGACGAGAGAGAGTGACCCACCGGATGACTCGATTGCGAGATCGTCCCATTTTGCTGACGTGTTGAAAATCTCGCCCTTATTTAGAAGGTTGATTTTATTCCCGTTGACCGATTTTGCCGATATAGCGACCTGTCCTCCTTCTACAATTCCATGATTGGTGATTTCGGCACTACCGTTGCCGGTGTTGGACAGATCAATCCCAATTTTTTTTCCAGAAATACGCCCGCTTCCGATATCCACAATTGCATCACTTGCCCTTGTATCAACATAAAGGCCAGAATTTTCGACGCCACTAACATCAGCATTGACATTGACTGTGGTGATACCCGAACCGTAATTTTCCGCAGCTATGCCGGTTTTACCATGGATCGTTCCGTTAGAAATAATTGTCAAATCGGTTGTTGTCGGTTCTTTGTTGGTAGCGAAAATACCATATTCAGTGGCCTGAACCTCTCCATCGCTGTTGATAAGAGTCGAGCCAGTGCCATAATTGTCGATACCAATACCAAACTCCACGCCTGTAACCGTTCCTTTTGCATTAATTGTCACGTCGGTGGAGGTTTTACCGTTTACAACCTGGATACCCGTTCGGCCCCCGCTGATAGTCGCCTCAGTGGCGATATTTGTAGCGCCAGCACCATAATTGTTAACAAAAATACCGTCTCTGCCACCGATAATGTCACCGGCCCCTGCTTCGATAGTAATATCAGAATCGCCTGACCCGGTTGTGCTGGATTGAGCACCTTCTATGTGAACATGAATACCATCTAAGTTGCCGTTGACACGTCCTTTAACTTTAACCGAAGTAGGACCATTACCATCTTTATATGAATATATACCATAGTCATCAGTTGCAAAGCTGTCGGACATAGTTGACATCAAGGCAGTCGTACAGAAAAGAACTGCGACGATGCTTTTGTTGAAGAACTTTATAGAGCGCGCAACCCCTCTGCGACCGGCAATACAACCTATCATTATAAACTCCAATAAATAAATTAACTTTATAAAATAAACTTTACATGCGTAAAAATAATTTCACTCAATGACATCATATATAAAACAAAAATGCCAAACCCAGCAACACTATAATACTTTCAATACAATATAAACAATATCCTGCACTGAATAAAACTCTACATTTTGAGATATACAGCTTTCAATTGAATTGTTACATTTACAACTCTTAGATGTAAAACGTCGCATAATAAAATAGGCTCCCCAAAAGGAGAGCCTTCAAAACAGTATAAAGAGTGTAGAATTATCGGCGGAAGCTGAAGCCGCCGCTGGATTCGCGCAATATCTGGGAAATTGTGCGGCTGTCGCAGGGTTCACTGATCTTTGTCGTAGCTTTCACAAGCTTGGAATTGGCTTTGGCCACCTGTGCCATCTTCAGTACATTTGTATCAACTGTTGATGACGTATCGTTATTTATTGTTATCATTCTTTGATACCTCCATAAAAATACCCTCAGAGAGAGTAAACCTCTACCCGCATACAGTTTAAATTCCGTTGCATTGTGGCGTTCTACAAAAACTAAACCGATTTAACAAATCACTATTTGTATCCGATTTTGACTTGTATTTGATATAACAAGTGAAACACGAGAAGGTTCCGAGAAAGGCAAGAAAAGCGCAATGTTTATATCGGCGACGCGTCCTGCCAGCAATTTCCTGCCAGCCAAGCCCCAATATGCGTACTAAAAATTTCTCAGAACCAAATGAAGACGCAGACGTTTCTCGTCAATAACGGGAGAGCACATGACACAACCCCAAGAAATTGTTCACGCTTCGAGGCAGTTTCAGGACTGGCTTTCCGCACTCAAAACGCGAGCAATGTTTGCAACGCATAATCAGAGCTTTGCCAGCATGCGCAGTGTCATGCATCGGCTACGCCGCTATATGAATACAGATCAGGTGCTGGCATTCGCGGACGCTTTACCGCCATTGCCCCGTGGGTTGTTCATAGAAGGGTGGCGGCCTTGCCCTGCCCTTGATCTGGTATCAGAACAGCAATTGGCAAGAGAGGTTTACGACGATCTCACGGCGCATCATAGTCCGCCCGACACGATTGTCAGAGATGTTCTTACAATCATGGCAAAGCAACTCGATGCGCATAACGCAAAGATTGCAGGTGAACAGTTACCGCCTGTTTTACAGCCGCTTTGGCCGAATAGTGGGCAAACCGCCTAGCTGCTTTTCACGCCCACTTTGCTTTGAATATCTTCGGCGGTTTCTTTGACAAAAAAGGTAAGTCCCGCCGTGATGGTGACTATATGCGTCCCCGTGCCGTAGGGATTGAAAGAGACAACATGGTCGAAATTCAACGTGATGTGATCGCCATTAACGTCTGTGAGCTTGATCCACATGGCCTTACCTCCCTGTATGAGCGTCTCAAGAGCAAATTTTGCCTATATAGAGCCAATTCTGTTTCTCGGATGACGAGACAATCCACGCCGAAGGTAGCTAGGTCGATGTGGTTCCATCGAACGAAGCTGCCTGACAAAGTGGTTGGCCGTCAGCCGGAAACCCAGCCGTTGGTTTGCCAAGGCAAACCAACAAGCTTTCAAACCCGCTGGTCGAGTTGTCCGCATTTTATAGAAATGCGGTTCGACCAGTGGGCCGGGTGAATTCGGGCCAAATCCTCCGGGTTTTAGCATCGTCCGATGGGTAAACATCGGCCTCGCTAAATCCCTCGACCTTGTCCGCGAATTCCCTCCGGCAGAATGGGTCTATATAAGCAAAACTTGCTCTTACTCAAGGAAGCAGGATTCTCTCAATCAAGCAATCACTTACCAGAGATTCCTTCCGTCAATCGTATCTACCCGTAGCGATGCGATGTCGAAATCATCGAAGAGCCGCACATTTACGCTGACCCGCGGATTTTCCCAATCCGGTTTATAGTCCACCCAGGTAGGCACTTCGGAGAAAGTGCCACAGCCACATACATTGCAGTGATGATGCTTTGCCATGCCGTTTTTCGAATATGTGGCATCCGCCCCAGGCGTGACCGAAAGCTTTACTTGATCGGGAGTGTAATAGGCCCAAAGAGCCCCGCGCTTGGTGCAGAAGGTGCAAGTGCACACAGTAACAGACTCTGGAATGTCGCTGATTTCAAACTTGATTGCGCCGCAATGGCAACTGGCCAGAATAGTCATGGTTCTCTCCCCTCGATGACACGTTTCCGGAACGAATATATGACACCTCCTGACAACCTGATGTCAGGAGGCGCGAATACTTCACGGATTCATGCGATAATGGTAGCGGTAAAGCTCGTGGTCAAAACCCAATGAAGCATAGAGCGCTCTGGCGGCTGTGTTATCTGCCAGAACTTGCAGGCACGCGGCTTCCGCGCCTTCCCTTTTTGCCCAGCCCATAAGGGCCGTGAGAATTTTACGGGAGTATCCCCGTTGGCGATAATCAGGATCGGTCGCCACAGATTCTACGACCAGCAAACCATTATCGATCGCGCCATATGCTTTAGCGACGGTTTTGCCATCGGCTCGGATACTCACGAACGCTTTTGGTATCACGATGGTAGCGATCATCTGCGCAAAAATTGTATGATCAAGTTCTGATGAAGCACCGATCCTGTGGCTTTCATTATGCCAATCAGCGCTCATCTCTCTTTCTATGAGCACGCCATCAACCTGCGCAAATGATCGCGCTGCAAGATCGCAGAAAAGAACTGCAGAGCCAGCGGCCATCCCATAGCCACGTTCTCTCAATTGATCGTCCAGATCATCGGCGATGTGAGGCACCCGGAAAATCGGTTTGCGACCCAGCGAGGTGTAAAGGGTCTCAGCTGTTCTTATCAATCCGTCTGGTTTGCCGCGAATACCGCGTAGGGGATTGACCGAGTTTGTCCGGCGAATTCCACCACCGGAAAATCGCATCAGCCATCCTTGATGAATGAGTTCGCGCGGCGATGGCCAGGCATTGTTGCAAGCTTCCTCGACCCGCCAGTTCAGATCATCATCCACGTTTTCACCCTATACGGCCTGTCCTGCAACCCATCCAGACGACCAGGCCCATTGGAAATTATATCCCCCAAGCCAGCCAGTTACGTCTACAACTTCACCTATGAAATAAAGACCTTTTGCGGCCTTTGCCTCCATGGTTTTCTGATCCAGTCCATCCGTATCGACGCCGCCAAGTGTCACCTCAGCAGTTCTGTAACCTTCTGACCCTGCCGGTTTGACCTGCCATTCATTGATGGCCTTCTCCACTGCCAGTAATTGCTTGTCTGTGAGATCGGCGAGATGCTTTTCAATACCGCTGTTTTCCGCGATCAGTTGCGCCAGTCGCTTCGGCAGTAATTCACTCAATGCTGTCTGTAGTGCCTGACGACCATTGCGCGCTCGTGCGGCTCGCAAGGCATCGAGCACCTTTACGCCGGGCAGCATGGCAACGCTGATCGTGTCGCCTTCCCGCCAAAATGATGAAATCTGCAATATCGATGGTCCACTGAGACCACGATGGGTGAAAAGCATGGCTTCGGCGAATTTGGTCTTGCCGTGACTGACCACCGCATCGACCGCGATGCCCGAAAGCGGCTTGAGCGGCGCCAAGGTGTTTTCGTCGAAAGTCAGCGGCACCAATGCCGGGCGTGTTTCAGTAATGTTCAATCCGAACTGACGCGCAATATCATAGCCGAAACCTGTAGCACCCATCTTCGGTATGGATTTCCCACCACAAGCGACAACCAGCGATGTGCATTTTATCTTGTCGCCAGCCAGATCGACCAGATAGCCGCCCTCGCTTTGCACGATTAAATCGACATTTGTCCGCAGACGCAGTGCAACCCCCGCCTGCTTCATTTCCGTGACCAGCATGTCGATGATTTGCTTGGCGGAACCGTCGCAGAAAAGCTGCCCAAGTGTCTTTTCATGCCAGGCAATGCCGTAGCGGTTTACCAAAGCCAGAAAATCGCGCTGTGTGTAGCGGCGCAATGCTGAAATACAGAAATGCGGATTTTTGCTGATGTAGTTCTGTGGCGCCGCATTCATATTGGTAAAGTTGCAGCGGCCGCCACCGGAAATACGTATCTTGTCGCCGGGCGAAGCAGCATGATCGACGATCAGCACGGACTTGCCGCGCTTGCCCGCCTCAATGGCACACATCATGCCAGCGGCGCCCGCCCCGATGATGAGAACATCCACGTGCGCGGTCATGGTGCGGGCAACAACTGGTCTGTGCGGCCCGCCAGCCAATAGGCCAGCAAACCGGCCCACTCCCGCGCTGCGATTGCCATATTTTGCAAGGAATCCTGCGGATTATCCTCCGCAAGCCCAATAGTTTCCGCACCGGAAGCACGGTAGTCGGCTGGCCATGCCGTCACTTCAAATCCGGCTTTCCGGAAAAGTCCCATGGAACGCGGCATATGGAACGCCGATGTAATCAGCAACCAGGTTTCCCCCGGTTTCGCTTCCACCATTTCCTTGGTGAAAACTGCATTCTCATAGGTATTGCGTGATTTGCTCTCGAGAATAAGCCTTCCCGGTTCTACGCCAAGAGCGGTCAACAGTCGCGGCGCTGTTACACCATCTGCCTCGCCATCCAGCAGCAGAGTCCCTGTTCCTCCGGTAACGACTACCTTTGCTTCGGGGTGTCTGCGCGCCAGAATTGCAGCTTCCACAAACCGGTCACCGCTTGCATTGAGCTCATAGCCGCCGCGCACCAGATTGACGCCGCCTTCAAACCCGCCGCCAAGCACAATGATGCCATCCACTTTCGCAGGTAGCGTAGCAGGACGTGGAAAACGGTCTTCCAGCGGATTGATCATGAGTGCGCCCAGCGTGGTCCAGGCACCAAGGCCCAGCACCAGAAATGCTATGGCTGCTGTCGTCATGGCAAGTCGCCGCCAGCGCCATACCAGCAACAGAAATGTCAGGGCCATAAGGATGATGGCGAAGTTCAGCGGCTGTGCGAAAAACCAGAAAACCTTTGAAAATACAAAAAACATGATTACTCCAAATCAGCCAGCATCTGGACCTTGTCTATCTCGCGCTCTAGGCTTGTCGACCACTCCGGCCCCTGCTCGACAATGTTGAAACCTTCGCGCTGATATAGCCTGATTGCGCCGGTATTGCGGGCGTGCGTGCTGATGCGGGCTTTGAGATAACCTGCTTGCAGGATCGCATTCTTCATTTCACGCAGCAAGGACGATCCGATGCCCTGCCCCTGCACGGCTGGTTCTACCCATAGATCGGAGATGTAGTCATTGTCTTCTTCCCGCGCGCCCCAGCCAACCACAATCTGCTCAACTTCGGCGATGGTCACCGTTGGAAAAGATGTTTCGGCAAATTCGCGAAAAGCCTTTTCGACATGCGCGCGCATACCGGGCAGCTCGGGTTCAAAAGAAAAAATATTGGACGCCCAGGCGCTTGAGCCGACAGCAGCGATTGCTGGTATGTCGGCTCCTGTTGCGCGCCTGATTACCACCATTTCGGAGCGTTGAACTTGCCTGCCGCCTGCTCGATCACATAGGCGGTCTGGAACAGGGTTTCTTCGTCAAATGGGCGCCCAATGAGCTGAAGCCCGAGTGGCAGACCACGACTGTCGAGACCGGCAGGAACGGCAATTCCCGGCAATCCGGCCATGTTCACAGTCACTGTGAAGATATCATTCAGATACATTTTCACCGGATCGGAATTCATTTCCTGATCTGCAATACCGAAAGCCGCCGAAGGCGTAGCCGGTGTCAGGATTGCATCAATACCCGCGTGGAAGACGTCTTCGAAATCCTTCTTGATCAGCGTGCGCACCTTCTGGGCCTGCAGATAGTACGCGTCGTAGTAACCAGCAGAAAGCACATAGGTGCCGATCATAATGCGGCGCTTCACCTCTTCACCAAATCCTTTGGCGCGGGTGTTTTCATACATATCGACGATGTCCCGTCCCGGAACACGCAGACCGTAGCGAACGCCATCATAGCGTGCAAGATTCGATGAAGCTTCTGCAGGCGCTACAATGTAATAGGCAGGAAGCGCATATTTCGTGTGCGGCAGGGAAATATCCACGATGGTCGCACCGGCATCTTTCAGCCAGCTAATCCCTTGCTGCCAGAGCTTTTCGATTTCCTCCGGCATACCGTCAACGCGATATTCCTTCGGAATGCCGATCTTGATGCCGGCAAGCGGTTTGCCGATAACAGCTTCATAATCAGGCACAGCGATATCGACAGATGTTGTATCTTTGGCATCAACGGAGGCCATCGACTTCAGCATGATTGCAGCATCACGTACATCGCGGGCAATCGGTCCGGCCTGATCCAGCGACGATGCGAAGGCAACAACACCCCAGCGCGAGCAACGGCCATAGGTCGGCTTGATACCGACCGTGCCGGTAAACGCTGCAGGCTGGCGGATTGAACCACCCGTATCGGTCGCAGTGGCACCGGCGCAAAGCCGCGCGGCAACTGCCGCAGCAGAGCCGCCTGATGAACCACCGGGAACCAGATCAACATTGGAGCCCTTGGCGCGCCAAGGGTTCTTAACCGGCCCATAATATGAACTCTCATTGGATGAGCCCATCGCGAACTCGTCCATATTCAACTTGCCCAGCATCACGGCGCCATCAGCCCAAAGATTGGCTGTTACTGTTGACTCGTAATGCGGCTTGAAACCATCCAGAATATGCGATGCGGCCTGCGTGTGGACACCTTCAGTGCCAAACAGATCCTTGATCCCGAGCGGAATACCTTCCAGCGGCCCTGCATTACCTGCAGCAAGACGAGCATCGGAAGCCTTGGCCATTTCCAGCGCCTTTTCAGGCGTTGTAACGATATAAGCGTTCAGCGCTTCATTAGCGTTCTCGATTGCCTGAATATATGCACCAGTCAGTTCCGTAGCGGAAATCGCCTTGGCCTTCAGCTGGTCGCGCGCCTCGGCAATGGTGAGAGCGGTTAGATCGGTCATCTTAAGTCCTTATTGGGCTGGCGTTAATGCGAGCCGCTTTTCGTAAAATGCACTATATTCAGAATCCGGATAGTCGAGCAGTGCGCCGCAGCGCACGAATCCTGAGCGCTCGTAAAGTCGCCACGCAGGCTCAAAACCCGGCGTTGTGCCGGTTTCCAGAACCAGCCGGTTCATCCCTTTGTCACCGGCAAGCGCCGTAATTGCCTCAAGCAAAGCCGAGCCGATGCGTTGTCCGCGAACAGTTGGGCGGGTAAACATACGCTTGACCTCACCGACACCATCGGCATGTTCTTTCAAGGCGCCGCAACCGATTGCCTGTCCTGTTTCATCGCGCGCGACAAACACTGTCGTGTCTTCCCCCGCCATTTGCTCAACAGTCATCTTGAACTGGAATTCCAACGGGGAAAGCGGCAAAAGATGATCGTTGAGATCGCTGACCAGCGACCTCACATCATCCTGCAAAGGTGTTTCTATCGCGACGGAAACAGCCATGGCGAAAACTTACTCCACGACCTTTGGTACAACAAAGAAGTTTTCTTCAGACGTTGGCGCGTTGGCAACGATATCGGCAACCTTGTCGCCATCATTGACAACATCTTGGCGCTTTTTCATTGCCATAGGTGTTACCGAAGTCATGGGCTCAACACCCTCGACATTCACTTCATTCAGTTGCTCAACAAAGCCAAGGATCGTATTCAATTGGCCGGTCATCCGGGAAACGTCATCCTCGGTGACCGCGATGCGGGCAAGGTTCGCAACGCGTTTTACGGTGGCAGTATCGACGGACATGGAAATTCCTGAATTTCAGATTTTGATGTTGCAGCTATAGTGTCCGTTACGCTTGAGCGCAACGGACAAGGGCAGATAGGCTTTTACTGTGGCGCTTCAGGGGCAACTTCTTCCTGATCGCCGTCAATTGGGGCGTCTTCCGTATCCAGTGAATCATCGTCCAGTGTTGCTGCGTCATCATCATCGGTGACCGCTGCATCATCATCAGGCGCAATTCCGAAAATGGAAGGATCGAACAATGATTTTCCAGCCTCGTCCGGACCTTTCACAGCATTGCCGTTGATCTGGATTGAGCCATCCACTTTCTGATCGACAACCCATTGGATGCGCCCATCAGGCAATTCATTACCGAAGTCTTTGGCCAACTTGGCGAAGACGATATAGTTTTTGATCTCTGGTTCTTGTTCCGATGCCTTGTTCAGCCGGTCCACCAGCTTGTCGAAGCCTGCCATCTCCCACGTGGTACGGCTTTGCGGCTTCATCATCGCAAACGTCACCTCGCCCTCTACCGAAAGCTCCGCATCGACAGTTCTGACAAGACTTTTGGATATGACAACCTTAGGCGGGTTGAGCATGAAAGCAGCCGCTGTATTTTCCGTAAATGCATCCGGAAGCGGCTTTTCCTTGTTCAAATCCATTTCCTTGATGGCGCCGCGCACCACTGTATCAAGATCAAGTCCGGCTGTGCCAAAAGAAAGCTCAACATCGGTCGGAAGAAATGGAGTGGTCCAATCCGGAATGGGCAAAACGGGATACTGCAGACCGTTTGTCCGCAAGGCATAATTATAGGTGCCGTTTTTGCTGATACCGTCAAAGTTCACTTCCTGCGAAATGTTTTTTGCAAGAAATGGCCCTACCGGCGATTCAACATTCAAATTCGAAAACCGATACGCCCCTGTGAGGTTCTCCCAAAGTGGCAAGGCAGCAAGCAATTTTGTCTTCAATTCAGACTGGTTGGCTTCGGTAAGTTTGGTCTTTTCTTCTGGCGTCTTGGCAAATTCATCTGAGTGCGCGACGAAAAATGCCCAAAGATCTAGAAGTTCCACATATCTGAAACCACTACCTTTTCCATCGACACCGAGGCTCGCGGCACTGATGCCGATCTTCATCAATTCCTCAGGCGCTGCTGGGGTGGATGGCTTGACTTCACCATCGGTCGCGTTCTCATCAGCGGCAGGGTCGGACTTGAATGAAATCGTTTCCTTGAAATCATCAATTGTCTGAACTTGTGTGAAATCAACGCCGCCCGCTGCGTTGGCCGTTGCGACCATCTCGGCTTTTGCCTTGCCCGCCGTAGCTTCCATTTGCTGCGTTGGGGCAGTCGAACTCATCTTGAAGCCATCATATGTGGCTGTTGCCTTGGAGAAAGTTCCGATCTTCGGATCGAAATTGCCTCGCAAATCCATGTTTTCAGCTGACCATTTGGTACTTTCCTTGCCAGTCGCCGCATCTATCTCGATGGAGCCTTGCAGCAAGGTTTTTGAGGTAACATCCCACGACCCATCGGCCAGCGGTTTGGTCAAGAAGCTGTATTCGCCGAAATCACCCTTGAATAGCTCCTGCTTTGGCAGAACTTCGAGCAGCTTGGACGTGCTAAAGGTGATCTTATAGCTGTCACCTTCCGGCTTGACGCTCAGAATATTCTTTTCGATGGCTGTCTTGCCAAAATATTTCGACAAGGTTGTCGCGAGTTCTTTCGCACCATTGGCATCAACTGTCTGCGCCGCAGCAGGTGTGAGTGCCAGAAGCGAACAGGAAATCAACAGCAGTTTGCGCAAGATATTCTCCAAGGGTCGGTTTATTCGGCGATAAACATCACCGCTGCCAATGGCTCTAACAAACCAAAATCAAACAGTAAAATGCTTATTTACCTCAGCAACGACAACTTCACTTTCGCCGCCTTCCATTCCGGCGACAAACTTGTCGGCAGTCTGGTCGATTATGGGAAATGACCCATAGTGGCAGGGTATGACTTTTCCAAACTTGAAGTAGCGTCGTGTTGCAAGCGCTGCAACAGCTCCGCCCATGGTAAAGCGGTCGCCAATGGGCACCATGCCGATCTCGGGTTGATGCAGTTCATTGATCAAGGCCATATCGGAAAAGATGTCCGTATCCCCCATGTGATAGAGCGTCGGTTCGTCTTCAAAATGCAGCACCACGCCATTCGCATTGCCAAGAGAGTGCGAAACACCATCCTCGGTCATGTGGGCAGATGAATGTAACGCATTGACGTAAGTCACTGTAAAGCCGTCATAAGAAACTGTACCGCCTGTATTCGTAGGGTCTACGCGTGCAACACCCTTTGAGCCAAGCCAAGTCACCAGATCGGCATTGCCGGTCACCAGCGCGCCGGTTTCTTTTGATATCTCCACCGTGTCGCCCACATGGTCGCCGTGGCCATGCGTAAGGATAATGTGATTGACGCCTTTGGTCGCTTCCTTGAAATCAACGCCCTTGGCACCGGGATTTCCATTGAGAAACGGATCGATCAGAATGATGTTCTTTGCAGTTTCAATTCGGAAACCCGATTGGCCCAGCCATGTGATTTTCATCTTGTTCAATCCTTCATCAGTTAAGTCATGCCTCGCCAGAGGCATATAATAGCGTTATGTGACGATTAAACCGATCTATCAACGATCAGACAACCGCAGGAAGCAAAAGACTTTGACGATTTTGGCAATTGAGCAACTGGAAGAGCATGTCGCTGATGGAAAGACCATCGCAGGTCTTGATCTCGGCACGAAGACAATCGGGATTGCTATTTCAGACCGGGGTTTTTCCTTTGCCAATCCGCGCCCTGTGTTGAGACGAGCTAAATTTACGCATGACGCACAGGACCTTCTGAAAATGCTCGCCGCTGACAATGTCGGTGCAATTGTCATTGGTCTGCCGGTCAATATGGATGGTAGCGAAGGGCCACGCGTTCAGGCGACTCGCGCCTTCGTCCGCAATATGGAAAAGCTGACCGATCTGCCGTTTGTCTATTGGGACGAACGCCTGTCGACAGTAGCGGCAGAACGCGCCTTGATCGGTATGGATGTCTCAAGACAGAAGCGGGCGGAACGAATTGATTCCGCCGCAGCAGCTTTTATTTTGCAAGGCGCACTGGATCGCCTGCAAAGCCTGCGTCAGGAAACGGACGCAGTTGGCAACTCTTCGGAATAACGCGCACGTTCTGCACGCTCGGCACGCCAGGCTTTGACCCAGGCGATGATCTTGCGGCGGCGGCGGAACGCGATCAGCAGCAGAACCAGTCCCGTATCGAATACGCAAGCCCTTGCAACCAGCGGAGGAATGCTCTCGGGGGCTATTCCGAGGATATTTCCGTAGATTGTGAAAACCTGATCGTGCAACTCACGGCTAAAAAAATGCATGCCCATACTCAGGTCGTAATACGACAGGAAGTACCATCCCCATAAGAAAACCAGCGGTCCGCCCCAGAAAATCAGGAAGTTGCGCATCAAATGCTCCTCAAAGGGATTGCAGGCGTCATTGGCCTAACCCACGGTTTTTACGAAGTCTTTTCGACTCAGACTGATATCTGTTAAGACGTTAGCCGCAACGTAAACCGTTTGTTAAGGTTAATTTAAGAAAATTTAATTCAAATTGAAGGAATTAGCGAGGGGGCTGTCCGGCCTCACTGCAAATTTTTATGGGTCATTTTACGAAAATTTGACTCAAATGCCCCTGTGGCGGCATCCGGAGCTGTCAAACAACGGCTCTCGCGTCTCGAATCAACCAGCGGCTGGATAGAGAGAATTCACAATATTGGCTGCGTTGTGACGTGCATCAAGCATGCCGTAGGTTGTACGCCACTGCCCGCCAAGCCGCGTTTCGATAAATGCATCGGCAATATCTTCGGAGTGGAGATAGCGCAATTCCGCACCCGCAGCGGCGAGCGCCAATTGCTCGGTCAGGATACGCGCTGCACCTTCATCATTTTCTGCCACGCGCATGGCAGCGCGAAGCACTTCTACCGTACCCTGCCCGCCACGCCCGAGTTGCGCACCGATCCAGTTCAGAACTTCGTCGAAAAGTTGGGGTCCACGCTTCAATACACGCAGCACATCAAGCGCCATGACATTGCCGGAGCCTTCCCAGATCGCATTGACCGGGGCTTCGCGGTAATAGCGTGCAAGATTCCCCTCTTCGATGTAGCCATTGCCGCCAAGGCACTCCATGGCCTCGTAAAGCATCGCCGGGGCAATCTTTGCCACCCAGTATTTTACGACCGGGGTCATGACACGGGCAAATGCCGCCTCGCCACGATCCCGCGCCGCATTGTCGAATGCACGGGCAAGCCGAAGGGTGAGAGCTGTCGCAGCCGCAGAATCGAGCGCCATGTCGGCAAGAACGCGCAGCATCAGAGGTTTGTCGATCAACGGACCGCCGAAAACAATGCGGTTGCGGGCATGGTGCACGGCTTCCGCCAGCCCTGCACGCATAAGTCCCGCCGAAGCAATGGAGCAGTCGAGCCGTGTCAGTGTCACCATATCGATAATGGTTTTGACGCCATCACCGGGGTTGCCGACCATCTGGCCGAGAGCGTTCTCGAATTCAACTTCCGATGAAGCATTCGAGCGATTGCCAAGCTTGTCTTTCAGCCGCTGGAAACGAAACCCATTGGATGAGCCGTCCGGCAGAATGCGCGGTACCAGAAAGCATGACAGGCCCTCACGCGCTTGCGCCAGCACCAGAAACGCATCGGACATTGGCGCAGACATGAACCATTTATGCCCGGTCAGCCGATAGAAGCCGCTGCCCGCCGGTTCCGCCTTGGTCGTGTTGGTATTGACGTCAGTACCGCCCTGTTTTTCGGTCATGCCCATGCCGAGGGTCAGACCCGTCTTTTTCGCTGGCGATTTATTGCTGGAATCATATTTGCGCGGGATGATCAACGGCGACCATTCACGGTACAGGTTTGGCGTAGCCATAAGTGCGGCCAGCGATGCGCTCGTCATGGTCAAGGGGCACAAATGCCCGCATTCAAGCTGCGATGTCAGGAAAAACCGACTGGCACGTGCCTGATGGCGCAAACCGGACTCGGCCTTTCCATCTTCCCATATGGACGAATGCAGGCCCTGTCCGACCGAGCGGCGCATCAACGCATGGTAAGCCGGATGGTATTCAACAATGTCTGCCCTGAACCCCTGACGGTCATGGGTACGCAGCTTCGGTGTTTCCGTATTGGCAAGCCGCGCGAGATCCAACGCGTCGCCGGACAGTACAAAACGTCCGCTCTGTTCCAGCTCATCACGCACAGATTTCGGGAATCGCTTGGTGATCTGCATGAATAGCGGATCGCCGAGATAAGCGTTTTGCCCGGTCATTGTTGGGGTCTGGTTGAGAACGTCGTGGGTTTTCAAGAAACTGTCCTGATTCAAATTCGCTTTTCTTCTATATGGAGCGAACATTCTGACAAGCGGTTAATGCGCTCAATATATGGACTCTTTGCCGATAGTCGATATTCATCATCGCCCTGCGCCTGCTGTTTCGGGCTTTTCAGACAATTAGTTGGGGAGTGAATGGCAATGGCGGACGGCAACGCTTGCAGCCGCGAAACATCGGGCTTATAGGGAGCACTTGATATGACATCAAAAACCTCTCCTTTGCTCTTTCCCCACCGCCACTTGCTTGGCATCAAAGGCCTTTCCCCGCAAGATATCATCCAGCTTCTCGATCTCGCTGACAGCGAAGTCGCCGTTTCGCGGCAATCGGAGAAGAAAAAGACGACCCTGCGGGGCCGCACACAGATCAATCTGTTCTTCGAAGCATCCACGCGAACGCAATCCTCCTTTGAGCTTGCAGGCAAGCGACTTGGTGCGGACGTCATGAACATGTCCGTCGGCAATTCATCGGTGAAGAAGGGCGAAACGCTCATCGACACGGCGATGACGCTTAATGCGATGCGTCCCGATATCCTGATCATCCGTCACGCTTCTGCCGGTGCCTCAGCGCTTCTGGCGCAAAAGGTTGGCTGCTCGGTGGTCAATGCCGGGGATGGCGCGCATGAACATCCGACGCAGGCATTGCTCGATGCACTGACCATCCGCCGTGCCAAGGGCAAGGTTGCGCGGCTGACGGTTGCGATCTGCGGTGATGTGCTGCATTCGCGTGTGGCGAGATCGAATATCATCCTGCTCAACGCGCTCGGTGCACGCGTCCGCGTTATTGCACCTTCGACGCTTTTGCCGGCGGGCATTGCCCATATGGGCGCGGAAGTCTTCCACAGCATGGAAGAAGGGTTGAAGGATGCCGATGTCGTCATGATGCTGCGGCTGCAGCGCGAGCGCATGGCCGGTTCTTTCGTTCCTTCCGTCCGCGAATATTTCCGCTATCACGGGCTTGATCGTGAAAAGCTCAAATATGCCAAGCCAGATGCGCTGGTCATGCATCCCGGCCCCATGAATCGCGGTGTCGAGATTGCATCCGATGTTGCAGATGGTTCGCAAAGCGTCATTCAGGAACAGGTGGAAATGGGCGTCGCTGTTCGCATGGCAGTTATGGAAGCCCTGCTGGACCCGCGCCGTAATCCGGAAGGAGTTGCCGGATGAGCGCCACTGTTCTCAACAATGCCCGCATTGTCGATCCCTCCCGCGGTCTCGATGAGATCGGCACAATCATCATAAAGGATGACAGGGTCGTTGCCAGCGGCGCTGGTGCCCGCAATCAGGGCGCTCCCACTGGCTCCACTATCATCGATTGCCGTGGCAAAGCCGTTCTGCCCGGGCTTGTAGATGCCCGCGTCTTTATCGGCGAACCCGGCGGCGAGCACCGTGAGACCATCGCATCGGCCAGCCATGCGGCAGCAGCCGGCGGCGTAACATCCATCATCATGATGCCGGATACTGATCCCGTTATTGATAATGTCGCGCTGGTCGAATTCGTCAAACGTACGGCGCGCGATACGGCTGTTGTCAATGTTTACCCAGCCGCCGCAGTCACCAAAGGCCTATCTGGCGAGGAAATGACGGAGATTGGCCTCCTCCGGGAAGCAGGCGCAGTTGCAATTACCGAAGGCCGTCATTCGATTGCCAATACACAGCTCTTGCGCCGCGCCCTCACCTATGCGCGGGATTTCGGTGTTGTTCTCGCCCATGAAACGCAAGACGCACATTTGGGCGTCAATGGCGTGATGAATGAAGGCCTTTATGCCAGCTGGCTTGGCCTTTCCGGCACTCCGCGTGAAGCCGAAGTCATTCCGCTGGAGCGCGACATGCGTCTGGCCGCATTGACCAAAGGCGCCTATCACGCCGCTCAGATTTCTACCGCCATGTCCGCCGAAGTCATCGGCCGGGCAAAGCAAAACGGCTTGAACGTTACCGCTGCGGTATCCATCAATCATCTCTCGCTGAACGAGAATGATATTGGCGAATTTCGTACATTCTTCCGCTTGCAGCCGCCATTACGGCTGGAGGAAGATCGCCTCGCCATGGTGGAAAGCCTGCGCGATGGAACTATCGACATTATCGTATCGGCCCATGACCCGCAGGATGTTGACACCAAACGCCTGCCCTTTGCGGATGCGGCGGCGGGCGCAATCGGTCTTGAAACTCTGCTTGGTGCAGCACTGCGTCTCTATCATAATGGCGATGTGCCGCTTCTGCGCATTATTGAAGCCCTGTCGACTTCACCTGCGCGGATTTTCGGTCTTGAAGCAGGTTCACTGCGGCCCGGTTCGGTGGCGGATATGACCATAGTCGATCTTGACGAACCATGGATTGTCAGGGAAGAAGATTTGACGTCGCGTTCCAAGAACACCTGTTTTGAAGGCGCGCGTTTTCAGGGCCGCGTTGTTCAGACATTTGTTGCAGGAAAATCGGTCTTTTCAATCTAAACCCCAGGGGAATGGGTACATGTCGGATTTCTTTAACGCCGGAATTCCACTTCTGCTCCTCTCATTGGTTTTCGGCTATTTGCTGGGGTCGATACCTTTCGGCTTGATTCTGACGCGCATGGCTGGCCTTGGCGATGTGCGCAGCATCGGCTCCGGTAATATTGGCGCGACAAACGTGCTGCGCACCGGCAACAAGAAGCTCGCCGCAGCTACCTTGATCCTTGATATGCTCAAAGGGACGGCGGCGGTTCTGATCGCTGGCATCGCAGGACCGGAAGCAGCAATCGCTGCTGGTCTTGGTGCATTTCTCGGCCATGTCTTTCCCGTGTGGCTGAAATTTAAAGGCGGTAAAGGCGTAGCCACCTATATCGGTGTCTTGCTCGGCTTGTTCTGGCAGGGTGCGCTTATATTTGCAGCCATCTGGCTCATTATCGCTTTTGCAACGCGCTACTCATCACTTGCTGCACTCATTGCTGCAGCAATTACGCCGGTCGCATTGTATTTTATTGGTAATCATCACATCGCATTCCTGTTTCTCATTTTGACAATCATCGTTTTCTTAAAACACCGCACCAATATTGAGCGGCTCGTTTCAGGTACCGAAGGTAGAATCGGCTCTAAAAAATGAATGAAGAGAAGAAAGGCATTCGCCTTTCTGATGAGCAAAGGTTGAGCTGGTTAAGGCTCATCCGTAGCGAGAATGTGGGCCCGGCTACGTTTCGTGAGCTGATTGCCCATTGCGGCTCCGCGTCCAACGCTATCGAGTTGATACCGGATCTCGTTCGTCGCGGCGGCAGAGGTAGACCTATCCGCATAGCCAGCAGAGAGGATGCCGAACGCGAAATGTATGCCGCAGCCAAAATGGGCGTCTTCTTTACCGGGATCGGCGAGCCGGATTATCCGCGCTATCTCCGGCAGAGTGACAATCCGCCGCCACTGGTAGCGATAAAAGGCAATCTGGACGTGTTCCGGTTATCGCCAGTAGCAATAGTCGGGGCACGGAATGCCTCACTCGTTGGCATCAAGTTTGCGCGGATGATAGCGCGAGAACTCGGCGAGGCTGGCTTTGCCATTATTTCCGGACTGGCCCGGGGCATTGATACTGCGGCCCATGAAGCAAGCCTGGATCATGGCACAGTTGCTGTCATGGCAGGAGGGCTTGACCACCCTTACCCGCCGGAAAATCTTGCACTCTATAAAGCCATTCCCGAACATGGCGGCGCTGTCATCAGCGAAATGCCCCATGGCTGGGAACCACGCGCGCGGGATTTTCCACGCCGCAACAGAATAATTGCAGCATTATCCTTGGGACTGGTTGTCGTAGAAGCTGCAGAAAGATCAGGCTCTCTCATCAGTGCGCGCCTTGCCGGCGAACTTGGCAGGCTGGTTTTTGCGGTTCCCGGTTCTCCACTTGATCCGAGAGCAAAAGGCACCAACGAACTTTTGAAGAACGGCGCAATTGTAACGACACGCACCGACGATATAATCAGCGCTCTTGCCCCGCTCGTTGAAATGCCGGCAGTTTGCGATACCGCTTTTCTGTCTCCCGGACATGATCTGCCATCAATCGTCGCACTGGATGAAACTGACCGGGACCGCGTTTATAATTTGCTTGGTCCCGTGCCTGTAGACATGGACGACCTTATCCGAACCAGCCAATTGCATCCCTCGGTGGTAATGCTCATATTGCTGGAGCTGGATCTGGCCGGTCGACTGCACCGTCACTCAGGAGGTTACGTTTCTCTTGCGTGAAACTGATGCCACACCCAGTTGCTTGCGTAACTGGTCACTGCTCTCAATATATGCGATTTCGATAAGGTAGCTCAGCATATCCATATTGTTTGTTTTTGCCATCGCCCGTAATTCGCCGAGCATTTGTTGAATAAACCTGGCGTTCTCGATTTCATTAATTTGATTACCGCTCATAAATATCATCCTCAAATACAATTTGATATCGAAAATATGTGTTATACTTAGCTAACAGCATTCTAATTTAAATCTATATAAGCTACTGTTTTTTAGTCTTTTTCCGTGCAACAAAAAAACAGACGTCCTGAATCAGTCCTCCCGCCAAACCTGAATACAAAATACCATTAATTGTATAAGCTCGACGAGCAACCCACGGTTGTATTTGTCGATTTTTCGCGTACAGACCTTGACGTTGTGTCTCAGCCTGTTCATTTCACAGGCCAATTCCGAACTAAAATTAGTGCTTTTGTAATCTGACAAGAGCAGGAAAGCTCAATTCTGTAATGAACGTTGTTGTCGTCGAATCGCCTGCCAAGGCCAAAACTATCAATAAGTATCTCGGATCGGGTTACACCGTCCTGGCCTCCTTTGGCCATGTCCGCGATTTGCCAGCCAAGGACGGGTCTGTTCGACCTGACGATGATTTTTCCATGTCCTGGGAGGTGGATTCCGCCTCATCCAAGCGTCTTGGCGATATTGTCAAGGCTCTGAAAGACAGCGATGGCCTCATTCTCGCAACCGATCCGGATCGCGAGGGAGAAGCCATTTCTTGGCACGTTTTGGAAGTTTTGCAGCAGAAAAAGGCCATCGGAAAGAAGTCGGTCAAGCGTGTCGTGTTCAACGCCATCACCAAGGGCGCTGTACTGGAAGCAATGGCCAACCCACGCGACATCGACATGCCGCTCGTCGATGCCTATCTTGCACGTCGCGCACTGGATTATCTCTTCGGATTTACGCTTTCTCCCGTCCTTTGGCGCAAATTGCCTGGTGCGCGCTCTGCAGGCCGGGTGCAGTCGGTTGCATTGCGCCTCGTCGCAGACCGCGAAGCTGAGATTGAACGATTCGTCCGTGAAGAGTACTGGAATATTGCGGCCCTGCTTAAAACGCCGCGCAATGATGGCTTTGAAGCGCGGCTGATTTCCGTCGATGGAAAAAAGCTCGGCAAGCTCGATATCAAGAATGGTGAGCAGGCTGGCGAAATCCGCAGCATGCTCGAAGGCGCATCGTTCAAGGCAGCTTCCGTTGAGGCCAAGCCGATCAAGCGCAGCCCCGGACCGCCCTTCACCACATCCAGTTTGCAGCAAGCGGCATCCGGCCAGCTCGGCTTCTCTGCTTCGCGTACGATGCAGATTGCGCAAAAACTCTATGAAGGTATGGATCTGGGTAGCGAGACTGCCGGTCTGATCACCTATATGCGTACTGACGGCGTGCAGATGGCACCCGAGGCCGTACAGGCTGCCCGCCAGACCATCGGCAAAGTCTTCGGCGACAAGTATGTACCTGAAAAGCCGCGTTTTTATTCGACAAAAGCCAAGAACGCTCAGGAAGCCCACGAAGCTATCCGGCCAACTGACTTTAATCGGCATCCAAAGGACATGCGCAAGTTCCTCGATGCGGATCAGGCAAAACTCTATGAATTGATCTGGAAGCGTGCGATCGCCAGCCAGATGCAGTCTGCCGATATTGAACGGACCACTGTCGAAATCGAAGCCAGTAATGGCTCGCGCGCAGCACAGCTTCGCGCGACGGGCTCTGTTGTGCGGTTTGACGGTTTTCTTGGTGCCTATACGGATCACCGTGAAGAAGAAGACATTGACGAGGACGGCGCACGCCTTCCGGAAATTCGGGCTGGCGAAGCGCTTGCCCGCGAAAAAATCAATGCCACACAGCATTCAACCGAACCGCCACCGCGCTATTCGGAAGCCACTCTGATCAAGAAGATGGAAGAGCTAGGCATTGGCCGGCCCTCCACCTATGCCTCGACGCTCGCAACATTGCGGGATCGCGAATATATAACAATCGAGAAGCGCAAGCTTCTCCCTGAAGCCAAAGGTCGCCTTGTCATCGCGTTCCTGGAAAGCTTTTTCCAGCGCTATGTCGAGTATGATTTCACTGCTGATCTCGAAGAGAAGCTCGATGAGATTTCCGATGGAAAGCTCAAGTGGAAAGACGTGCTGCGTGCTTTCTGGACGGATTTCTTCGGTTCTGTCGATGGCATCAAGGAGTTGCGCGTTACCAACGTGCTTGATGCTTTGAATGACCGTCTTGGGCCTCTGGTCTTCCCGCCCCGCGAAGATGGCGGTGATCCGCGTATCTGTCAGGTCTGCGGTACAGGCAATCTTTCATTGAAACTCGGAAAATACGGGGCTTTCGTCGGCTGCTCGAACTATCCGGAATGCAAATTTACCCGTCAGCTTGGCGGTAGTGAAGCTGCAAACGAAAACGGCAATGGCGGCGATGAACCGAAAGTGCTCGGCAAGGATCCCTATACGGACGAGGATATTACCGCCCGCAGCGGGCGTTTTGGTCCTTATGTCCAGCGTGGTGAAGGCAAGGAAGCCAAACGCGCCAGCCTGCCAAAGGGCTGGACCCTCGATACGCTCGATCACGAAAAAGCTCTGGCGCTTCTCGCCTTGCCACGCGATGTCGGGCAGCATCCTGAAACGCAGAAGATGATCTCCGCTGGTATTGGCCGTTACGGACCTTACCTCACCCATGATGGCACCTATGCCAATCTGGAAAATGCAGAGGAAGTTTTCACAATCGGTCTTAACCGCGCTGTTACGGTCATTGCCGAAAAGCAGGCGAAGGGTCCCGGGCGTGGACGCGGCACACCTGCTGCCCTCAAGGAACTCGGTGAGCACCCGGATGGCGGCCCGATTACCGTACGTGACGGCAAGTATGGTCCTTACGTCAATTGGGGCAAAGTCAATGCGACATTGCCCAAAGGCAAGGACCCTGCTGGTGTCAGCATTGAAGACGCGCTGGCATTGATTGCTGCAAAGGCCGGGGCAGCACCAAAGAAAAAAGCGCCTGCAAAGAAAGCTGCCGCAGCAAAGAAACCAGCGGCCAAAAAGGCAGCTCCCAAAAAAGCTGCAGCGAAAAAAGCAAGTTAGGATCAGATCATTGGCACGCCGTATCTCTCCACCCAGCGGAAAAAAGCGGCCTGCCCACTCTGCTTCCTCCGGCCTTATCAAACCTGTCCGCGAGGCTCGCATGCCAAGCCGCGAGGAGATTCTCCAGTTTATCAAGGAGAATCCCGATCAAGCTGGAAAGCGCGATATTGCCAAGGCGTTCAATCTCAAAGGCGATGCACGTATCGCGCTGAAGGATATTCTGCGTGATCTGGCGGGTGATGGTCTCGTTGAAAAACGTGCCAAGCGCCTTGCTGTACCAGGCAGTTTGCCGAGTATTGCCGTTCTCGATATCACGGGACGGGACGGCGATGGCGGATTGATCGCCAAACCGGCCGAATGGGAAGCCAATCATACTGAACGGCCGCCGCTGGTCTTCATTCGCACCTCCCGTAACCAGAAAAGCCCGACTGTCGGCGTCGGCGACCGGGTTCTGGCACGTATTTTCCAAAGCTCTGACCCCAGTGGTCCTTCCTATACCGGGCGTGTCGTCAAGAAGATCGAGCATCGCAAGGATGCCGTGCTTGGTGTTTTGCGCAAGCTCGACAATGGCGAGTGGCGGCTAGAGCCTGTGGAGCGGCGGCAGGCGGAACTCGCCATCGACCCAGCTCAACTGGATAACGCCAAGGCCAATGATCTTGTCGAAGTCGAGGTTTCGAAGATCAGCCGTTATGGCCTCGCACTTGGCCGTATCACGCAGATCGTCGGTTCAGTTGCCAGCGAAAAAGCCCTGTCAATGATCGCCATTCATGAGCATGAAATACCGCATGTGTTTCCTGACAGCGTGATGGCCGAGGCCGAAAAAGCCAAGCCAGCAACCATGGCGCATCGTGAAGACTGGCGGAAGGTTCCGCTGGTGACGATTGATCCGGCTGACGCGAAGGATCACGACGATGCGGTGTATGCGGAACCCGACACGGACGAGAAAAACGTTGGTGGGTATATAGCAACCGTCGCGATTGCCGATGTGGCGGCCTATGTCACGCCGGATTCGCAGCTTGATCGCGAGGCATTGAAGCGCGGTAACTCCGTCTATTTCCCGGATCGTGTTGTACCGATGCTGCCTGAGCGCATTTCCAACGATCTTTGTTCACTGAAAGAACTGGTTGATCGCCCTGCCCTTGCTGTTCGCATGATATTCGACAGCGAAGGTCGAAAAATCTCCCACACATTCCACCGCATCATGATGTGCTCTCACGCACGCCTGTCCTATCCCCAGGCACAGGCCGCCATCGATGGCGCGACGGATGAGAAAACAGCGCCGATCCTTGATTCAATTCTCAAGCCGCTATGGGCCGCTTATGCCATACTGAAGCGTGGCCGCGATGCCCGCGAGCCTCTTGAGCTTGATCTGCCGGAAAAGAAAATACTGCTGACGCCCGAGGGTGGTGTTGACAAGGTTATTATTCCACCGCGTCTGGATGCGCACAAACTAATCGAAGAGTTCATGATTCAGGCGAATGTTGCGGCTGCCGAAACGCTGGAGCGCAAGAAACAGCCGCTGATCTTCCGCATCCACGACGCTCCGTCATTGCAGAAACAGGAAAGCCTGCGCGAGTTTTTGCGCACGCTCGATATATCGCTTGCCCGCGGTGCTGACATGCGCCCGAACCACTTCAACAATATTCTGAAGCGGGTGGATGGCACCGAGCAGCAGGATATGGTCAATCAGGTCGTGCTGCGCTCCCAGTCGCAGGCCGAGTATAACCCCGCCAATATTGGGCATTTTGGCCTCAACCTGATGCGTTATGCGCATTTCACCTCGCCGATCCGCCGTTATGCGGACTTGATCGTGCATCGCGCGCTGATCTCCGCGCTTGGTCTTGGTCCGGACGGTATTACGCCCAAGGAAGAAGCTGCGTTGCCGGAGATTGCGGCACTGATTTCGACCTCGGAACGCCGTGCAATGGCGGCGGAACGCGCAACGGTTGACCGGCTGATCGCGCATCATCTTGCCGATAAAATCGGCGCGAGTTTCGAGGGTCGCGTGCAGGGTGTGACCAAGGCTGGTCTTTTTGTCTCACTTGCGACATATGGCGCCGATGGCTTCATCCCCATTTCAACTCTGGGCAATGACTACTATCTTTACGACGAAACCAACCATGCGCTGTCCGGCGAACGCAGCGGCAAGGGTTATCGCCTTGGCGATAATGTCGAGGTACGCCTCGTCGAGGCCTTGCCCGTCGCCGGCGCGTTGCGGTTTGAAATGCTGACAGAGCCACACCCGGTTCCCAGCGGCGTACGTTCGCATCACAAGGCGACACGCTCTGCACGCACCAGCCAGAAACGTTTTCCGGGCAGTTCACGTGGCAAGCCGGGAGGCCGGAGAGGTCGAGGATGACAGAGCAGTTTATCGGCAACAACATTGCGCAGACAAGGCCGCGCCGGCCTATCGGTCAGGCAATGTGGCGCGGCTTTCTGGGGCGTTGCCCCCATTGCGGAAAAGGCAAACTCTTTCGCGCTTTCGTCAAATCAGTCGACAATTGCTCCGTCTGCGGTGAAGATTACACACATCATCAAGCCGACGATTTTCCGGCCTATATAACCATCACAATTGTCGGTCATATTGTGCTTGGCGGTTTTCTGGCAACAGAAACACTTCTCATCTTGTCAAATTGGGCGCATCTGGCGATATGGGTGCCGCTTACGATTATTATGTCGATCGCGTTGCTGCAACCGGTCAAAGGCGCGATCATAGGCTTGCAATGGGCAAATTACATGCATGGATTTGGCGAGCACAGCGATCCGAAACCATCGGAATAATGATTTTATGGCCGTGAATGACCAGAGCAAGCAGGCGTCCGCTCAACAGGGCATCTTGAAGAAACGCATCCGCCCCCGTGATGCGGCATCGCTGCTTATTGTGGATCGATCCGGTGGTGAACTACGCATTCTTATGGGCAAACGCCACATGAAGCATGTTTTCATGCCGGGAAAATTTGTGTTCCCCGGCGGGCGCACGGAAGCGGCAGACGGGCGAATGATGGCCATTGCCGAATTGTCCGAACATGACAGTTCAAGACTACTCAGCGACATGGCGGGGCGCCCGAGCATTATGCGCTGCCGCGCGTTGGCGCTTTCGGCAATCCGTGAAACCTATGAAGAAGCCGGGTTGTTTCTTGGCCGGAAAAGCCAGTTTTCCGAGGTTTCCCATCCTGATTGGGCCGCATTTGCTGAGCGTAACGTGATGCCCGACCTTTCCGTGCTCCGCTATTTTGCCAGGGCAATTACGCCGCCCGGCATGCCACGCCGCTTTGATACGCGGTTCTTTCTGGCATTTCGTGAGGCCGTTGCCGATTCGCTTCCTGAGCAGACCGGCCCATCACAGGAATTGGAAGAATTGGCCTGGCTGTCCTTTGCCGAGGCGCTTGAACTCGACATTCCCGATATTACCCGCATCATCATTCGCGAAGCTCAGGGCGTTCTTGATGCAAACCCCTCCCTTGATCCCGGCAATGCTGTTATCCGGTACCGTGTAAAGTACGGACGATTCGTCCGGGAGGTTTTTTGATCAATGGATGCCCTTACGTCTGATCGGACAAAAACCGGTTCGTCGTGGCGTGCGCTAGTCGCTGCCATCGCAACAATCAGTGCTGTCGGCGTGGCCATTGGTCTTGGTATTCCTCTGCTCAGTGTGATTCTGGAAAATCGCGGCCATTCCGCCACGATGATCGGTCTGAACGCGGCAGTAGCGGGTATTGCTTCCATTGTCGCCGCGCCGTTTGCAGCGCCTATCGCTGCGCGATTCGGCGTCGTCCCCACCCTGCTTGCCATGCTTTTGATGGGCGGCCTTGCCTTTTTCGGCTTCCACTTCTTCACTGATTTCTGGATGTGGGTCGTCCTGCGCGTATTTTTGCATTTCGCTCTGACGATGCTTTTCATCCTCTCGGAATATTGGATCAATGCTGCCGCTCCGCCGGAGAGGCGCGGGTTGGTTCTGGGCATTTACGGCACGGTTTTATCCATGGGCTTCGCGCTCGGGCCATGGTTGTTTGCACAGATTGGCAGCGTTGGCATTATGCCATTCGCCGTCGGGTTCGGCATCATCATCGTGGCGATGCTTCCCGTGATGTTTGCATGGAAGGAAAGCCCTGATTTTCATGAGGAAGAGCACGTTCCGTTTGCTCCTTTCATCTGGGCTGTTCCTACTGCAACTGCTGCAGTCTTTGTTTTCGGTGCTGTGGAAACGGGGGGGTTTGCCTTGTTCCCGGTCTTCGGCGCTCGCATCGGCTACAGCGAAGCCAATGCCGCCCTGCTCCTTACCACCATCGGCCTTGGCAATGTTCTGATGCAGATTCCGATTGGCCTTCTGAGCGATCATGTCAAAGACCGCCGCAAGATCCTTCTCGCTTGTACATTGATCGGCCTTGTCGGCATGGGGCTGCTGCCATTCATTTATTACAGCTGGTATCTCGTTGCTGCATTGCTGTTTGTCTGGGGCGGTGCGGTTGCCGGGCTCTACACGGTAGGCCTGGCTCATCTCGGATCACAATTGACCGGCCGCGAACTTGCATCTGCCAATGCCGCCTTTGTATTTTGTTATGCGATCGGCATGCTGGTTGGCCCACAGGCAATCGGCATTGGCATGGATATGATGGGGCCCAGCGGCTTCGCCGTCGCGCTGGCAATATTCTTCGCAGCTTATGCGCTGCTGGTAGGATCAAGGTTGGTGAGCCGGAAAGGTTGATCTTTGGAACTGCAAGTCGCTGGAATTTTCTGAAAACTATTATATATTGATCCTTGGAGTGAGAGGCGAGCTTTTGCCCGCCTCCCGTTTCCTTAGTGTTTGAATTGAACCCGGACGGTTATTGACCAGCTCGTCCGGGTTTTTCCTTATCTCCCCCCTTGTGGGGGAGAAAGTGATTTCGGCATCTTAGCCCTTGCTAAGTGCCAGAAATCACAAGAGAGGGGAAAGGACACTAGCGGTTTTGCAACCTTGCCTCATATAGAATCTGCGAACAGACGCCATCGAGATTGACGAGAACTTCATTGTTCCAGAAGCGAAGCAGCTTAAATCCTGCACTGTGCAATTTTTCATCGCGCACAACATCTGCTGCTGACTCACAATGCTGACTACCGTCCAGTTCAATAATGAGCCTCTGCTTCAGACAGGCGAAGTCAACAATATAGGTTAAAATTGGCACTTGCCGCCTGAACTTGAGACCACTCAAGCGATGATTTCTGATAGCCTGCCACAATAAGTTTTCAGCCAAAGTAGCGTCATGCCGCATGTTGCGTGCATAAGATCGAATTCTGAACGGTATTTCCTGCCTGATAATTGTTCCCCCTCTCTTGGATTTTCTAAGGATTTAGCAAAGGGGCTAAATCCAGGAAAATCCTTTCTCCCCCACAAAGGGGGAGATAACGTCGGCGCAGGTATTGATGACCTAGTTGTTTTCGACGAACAACAAACGCAGGGTTGAATATTATCTGATGCCTCCCCGCCCCAGTTGTCGTGCATGCAATTGGTGCTTTAAAGTGAGGCAGAGCATTGCGCGAGGGTTGACTTTTAACGCCGTTGGTTTATGTGTCCGACCAACTTTCCGCTTGATGCCACACTGCTGGACTTGAATAGCGGTCCTTCATACTCAGAACAGGTAGTTTAAAATGGCTAAGGCTGCGAATATCAAGATCAAGCTTCTGTCGACCGCTGATACCGGTTTCTTTTACGTTACGAGCAAGAACAGCCGTACGAAGACAGAAAAGATGTCCTTCCGTAAGTACGACCCGGTCGCACGCAAGCACGTTGAATTCAAGGAAACCAAGATCAAGTAATCTTGTGTTCCCATAAACAAATCAGCCGCCCTCGGGCGGCTTTTTTGTTTTCTGATTACGGATTGCCCGCCGACACATCACCTGTCTCATCAGCCTAAGCTGCGGCAGATACGACCTTGTTCCGCCCGGACGATTTGGCACCATAAAGCGCATCATCTGCGCGTTTCATCAGATTATGCACGGTATCGCCATCGGGCAGTACGCTCGCGATACCGATACTGATGGTCATGGGAACAGTTGTCCCCGTATTGTTGATCTCAAACGGTGTTGATGCCACTTCGCGGCGTATGCGTTCAGCAACAATTGAAGCCAGCGTCTGGTCCGTGTCAGGCATGACGATGAAGAATTCCTCACCACCATAGCGGCTGGCAAGATCGCTGCCACGGACATTGCGGCGCAACCTTCTGGCGAACTCACGCAGAACCTCGTCGCCGCCATCGTGGCCGTATGTATCGTTGATCAACTTGAAGCGATCTATATCGGTCATGAGAATCGACAGTGGACGCCGGCGCTCCACTGCCCGTTTGAACAGCGTCGCCAGATGAGTTTCAAGATAAAGCCGGTTATGAAGACCTGTCAGACTATCGGTTACCGCCATTTCATAGGTTTTGACAACGCTGGCCCTTAGACCATCATGATAGGCTTTGCGGCGCAGCTGGGTGCGTAAACGTGCCAGAAGTTCGTTTGGGTTAACCGGCCGAACCAGATAATCATTGATCCCCAGCTCCAGTGCGCGGCGTATCAAAGCCTCCTCACCCATATCCGCGACAAGGATAATCGGCAGCGAACGGGTGTTATCCAGCGAGCGCAGCTGTGCGCAAATCCGCAGCGGATCGAAGCCGGCGAAACTCGATGAAACAATAAGGCAGTCGTGATTGCCCTGTACAGCCTTGAAGAAGCCTGCTTGCGGATCATTCTCAACATCAACCGAGCACTCATCGCCCAATATGCGCGTTATCTTATCAACGCTTTCCGGCCGCTCATCTATCAGCAGAACGCGGGCAAACTTGGTGACATCGGGACCGCCGCTGGGTAGACGCAGGATCGATTCCAGACCGACATCGCGCGTTGTCGCCACACGTAAGCGCAACTCGTCTGTCAGGTTCTTCAGCCGGACGAGACTTTTTACCCGAGCAAGAAGCTGGAGGTCATTGACCGGCTTTGTCAGGAAATCATCTGCACCGAAATTCAGCCCGGTTATCCGGTCCGAATCCTGATCGAGTGCTGTCACGAGGATGACCGGGATATGAGCTGTCGCAGCGCGTGACTTCAACCGGCGGCACACTTCAAATCCATCCAGCCCCGGCATCATCACGTCAAGCAGGATGACATCGATATTGCTGCTTTCAGAGATTTCGAGCGCTTCGTAACCATCGGTCGCTGTGACAACCTCATAATATTCAGCACGAAGTCTGGCTTCCAGAAGCTTCACATTGGCAGGAACGTCATCCACGACAAGTATACGGGCCGTCATATTCAATTCTCCCGACGGTCAAGCGTCGCCAAGGTAGGACTTGATAGTTTCGATGAATTTGGGAACCGAGATCGGTTTGGAAATATAGGCTTCACACCCGCCCTGCCGGATACGCTCTTCATCACCCTTCATCGCAAATGCCGTCACGGCGATAATGGGAATGACATGGAGATCGTCATCTGCCTTGAGCCATTTTGTAACTTCCAGACCCGACACTTCAGGGAGTTGTATATCCATGAGGATGAGATCGGGCCGGTGCTCCCGAGCAAGGTCCAAAGCCTCAAGGCCATTGCGTGTTCGTATCGTCTCATATCCACTGGCTTCGATAAGATCGCGGAAGAGCTTCATATTGAGCTCATTGTCCTCGACGATCATGACTTTCTTCACCATTGCCAGTTTCCTGTTGATCAATCCTGAAGGATAAGGTCCACGCTATACAAATTCATGAAGCGGAGCACACAATCCCGTCTTTATTGATATCTGAAATAACGTCTGATGATTGATGAAAAGAAAACTCTTCGACTCAATTCAGAAATGCTGCTGATCATGTTTAACCAAGCATTTATTCAACATCTTCTTTTGGATATGTTCAACTGGTATTAACCACATTATCTCATCAGCAAGCACTGCAGAGGCTCCCAATTTGCTCTACTGTGGTTTGTAGACAGCACAACTTATGGATGAATTAGTTAAAATGCAGAAGATCGACCTTGATGGAGCACACGACCTTGCAATCAGTTCCCTTGTGTTTCTGTCCCAAGACGGTGAATTGCTATCCCGTTTTCTTGCGTTGACGGGGATCACATCAGATCAGATTCGTATCGCTGCTCAGGAACCGGGCTTTCTTGCCGGTGTGCTGCAGTTCTACCTTGCCCACGAACCCACCCTGCTGCGCTATTGTACGGAAACCGGGACCGATCCGGCACTTTTCCAGCAAGCACTGAATCTCCTGCCGGGCGGACGTCAGGAAGCCTATTGAATCCAGTTTGTAAGTCGCTGCAGCTTATTGCAACGATGAGTGCTGTTCGCTAAGGTCCGAACGTTCATTTTATGTTCCGGGCATCATGGCCAGTCTTAACAATCCGCAATTTGGTTTCTGCCGTGACTGCCTTGCAGCGCAGGCGAATGAGGGAAAGCGCTGCCAGGTATGCGGCAGCCCGCGATTGCTCCGGCATGAAGAACTTTATCGTCTTGGCATCGCCCACGTGGATTGTGATGCGTTTTACGCATCGGTGGAAAAGCGCGACAATCCTGAACTACGTAACAAGCCTGTAATCATTGGTGGCGGTAAACGTGGTGTCGTTTCAACAGCTTGCTACATCGCCCGCATCCATGGTGTGAAGTCTGCCATGCCAATGTTCAAAGCGTTGGAGGCCTGTCCTCATGCTGTTGTCATTAAACCGGATATGGAAAAATATGTTCGGGTCGGGCGGGAAATCCGCCAGATGATGCGCGATCTGACGCCTTTGGTTGAGCCGCTTTCAATTGATGAGGCTTTTCTGGATCTGTCCGGTACGGAACGCCTGCACCATGACCCGCCAGCGCGGGTTATGGCGCAGTTCTCCAATCGTGTTGAACGCGAACTGGGACTGTCCGTTTCCGTTGGTCTTTCCTATTGCAAGTTCCTCGCCAAGATTGCTTCCGATTTTGAAAAACCGCGCGGCTTCTCCATTATCGGAGAAGAGGAAGCCCTCACCTTTTTACACGATAAGCCGGTCACAATGATCTGGGGTGTCGGCAAGGCGTTTGCAGCAACACTGGATCGGGATGGCATCCACACCATTGGGCAGTTGCAAACGATGGAGCTGGGTCCGCTGATGCGCTCTTATGGCACCATGGGTCAGCGACTGTACCGCTTGTCGCGCGGCATGGATACCAGACGGGTTGATCCTGAAGGTGAAAGCAAAAGTGTTTCGGCAGAAACAACGTTCAACGAGGATATCGCCTCGTTGGAAGAACTGGTGCCCATCCTGCGAGCACTCTCCGAAAAAGTATCCAGACGACTCAAAGCGGCAGACATTGCCGGACGTACTGTTGTTTTGAAATTGAAGTCACGTGATTTCAAATTGAAGACCCGAAATCGCCAGCTTGCCGATCCGACACAACTCGCTGACAGAATTTTCCGGACAGGTGTTTCACTGCTCGAAAAAGAAATCGACGGAACACGGTTTCGTTTGATCGGAATCGGTGTGAGCGATCTTGGCGATGATGGCAGAGCTGACCCTCTCGATCTCGTCGATGTGCAGGCTACTAAACGTGCAGTTGCGGAAACAGCAATCGACAAGTTGCGCGGGAAGTTTGGCA
Source organism: Phyllobacterium sp. YR531 (assembly GCF_000282595.1). Lineage (GTDB taxonomy): Bacteria > Pseudomonadota > Alphaproteobacteria > Rhizobiales > Rhizobiaceae > Phyllobacterium. The sequence continues at coordinate 5,242 of NZ_AKIZ01000015.1, read as the reverse complement.
ATCATGCCGTCGAAACCGGTTACACATTCGGCAAGATCAAATCGCGAGCAAAAGAAGCGCCGGACGAGATCGATTAGCTGACAAAAAACACGTTGTTACGAGGATTTTGACGAAGAATGTGAGCAAAACTGTCGATTTTGGGAGCAAAATTGCAACCACCGAGCGCAATTTGGTTGCGCTTGGTTGATTTCAGCCCATTTCGACTTCGACAATGCCGGGAATAGCCTTCATCGCACTGGCAATCTGGGGGCCGACCCGATAGCGATTTGGCAGCTCTATTTCCACTTCATTGGCCCCGTTTTGCTTGATCAGGATCAGGCTGACAACCTGTCCATCATTTTGCGGCGTCAGATAGGGCGTAATGGCCGCCAGGGGCTCGCTGGAGCGCATATAGAGCCGCAATGCCTTCTGCATGCGGGTCGCCTCATCCTCAAGAGACTGTGCAGTCTGTATGCGCAGGCTGATCCCTTCGGGCCTGTCTTCCGCCCCTACCGTGATAACCACAGACCTTCCCGGCTCCAGCAAATCCCGGAACTGCGCCAAAGCTTCCGAAAACAGTATCGCTTCGAATTGTCCTGAAGAATCAGAGAACTGGATGATCCCCATCTTGTTCCCGGTCTTGGTCCGGCGTTCCTGTTTGGCGGTTATTGTTCCTGCAAGACGGCCGGCATTGGCACCACGTTTTACCGCTGCAGAAAACTCCGACCAAGTTTGAACGCGCATCTTATCAAGGATCGGCTGATACTCATCAAGGGGATGTGCAGATAAATAGAAGCCCGCTGCTTCAAATTCTCGCCTCAGCTTTTCCGAGGAAAGCCAAGGGCTTGCGGATGGAAGTTGAATTGTTTGTGCAGTTGCTGCCATACCGCCGAAAATGTCAGCTTGACCGCTGACACTGTCTTCCTGCGTGCGTTGTGCATGGCCTATGATGCGATCGAGACCTGCAATGAGTGCGGGCCGTTCACGTCCAAAACAGTCGAAAGCGCCAACATTTATAAGGCTTTCGAACACACGCCGGTTAACGACGCGAGGGTCGATCCGCTCACAGAAATCCTCAAGGCTGGCATAAGGTGTTGCCCCGCGTTTTTCGACAATATGATCAACCGCCGCCTCACCCACGCCTTTGATAGCAGCGAGCGAATAATAGATTCGGTTCTCGCCAACCTCGAATAGCCGGTAGGACGTATTGACTGAAGGAGTGACGACTTCGATGCCAAGCCGCACCGCCTCACGGCGGAAATCATTGAGCTTATCGGTATTCGACATATCGTAAGTCATTGATGCAGCTAGAAATTCGACCGGGAAATGCGCCTTCATATAAGCGGTCTGGAACGACACGATCGCGTAAGCAGCAGCGTGAGACTTGTTGAAACCATAATCGGCAAACTTCGCCAGAAGGTCGAAAATGAAATTTGCCTGCGGCTTGGTTACACCACGCTCGACTGCCCCATCGACAAACCTGACCCGCTGTAAATCCATTTCAGAGCGGATTTTCTTACCCATGGCACGCCGCAGAAGATCGGCTTCACCGAGCGTATAGCCCGACATTTCCTGCGCGATCTGCATCACCTGTTCCTGATAGATGATGACGCCCTGCGTTTCCTTGACGAGATGATCAATCTTGGGATGGATTGAGGCCATCTCCTCATCACCGTTCTTGCGCGCATTATAGGTCGGGATGTTCTCCATCGGACCCGGGCGATAAAGCGCAACGAGCGCAATAATATCCTCAATCCGATCAGGTTTCATACCGATCAGCGCTTTGCGCATGCCGGTACTTTCCACCTGAAACACGCCGACTGTCTCGCCTCGCGATAACATTTCATAGGTGGTCTGATCGTCGAAAGGCAAATTCGACAGATCAACATTAATATCTCGACGGCGGACCAGATTGACCGCGGTTTGCAGCACGGTCAGCGTTTTGAGGCCGAGAAAGTCGAATTTGACCAGCCCCGCCTCTTCCACCATTTTCATGTTGAACTGCGTGACAGGCATGTCGGAACGCGGATCGCGATACATCGGAACCAGTTCAGACAGCGGCCTGTCGCCGATAACGATACCAGCAGCATGTGTTGAAGCGTGCCGGTACAACCCTTCAAGTTTCAGGGCTATATCAAGCAGGCGTTCGACAACCGGCTCCTTGTCGCGCTCTTCGCGCAGACGCGGCTCGTCTTCGATAGCCTTCGAAAGTGTTACGGGATTGGCCGGATTGGCGGGAACCATCTTGGTCAGACGATCAACCTGCCCATAAGGCATTTCAAGAACGCGCCCAACGTCACGCAACACAGCGCGCGCCTGCAATGTTCCGAAAGTGATAATCTGCGCTACCTGATCGCGGCCGTATTTGGCCTGAACATAGCGAATAACCTCATCGCGGCGTTCCTGACAGAAATCGATATCAAAATCCGGCATGGACACGCGGTCGGGATTAAGAAAGCGCTCGAACAGCAGCGAAAACCGCAGGGGGTCGACGTCCGTGATCGTAAGCGCATAGGCGACAAGTGAGCCTGCACCTGAACCACGCCCCGGCCCTACCGGAATATCATGAGCCTTCGCCCATTTGATAAAATCCGCAACGATAAGAAAATAACCCGGATATTTCATACGGGTGATAACGGCGATCTCATATTCCAGGCGCTCGGCATATTCTTCGCGTGTATGAGCGCCAGCAAGCCCCACAGTCGCGATACGCTCTTCCAGACCTTCGCGTGCCTGACGTGCCAGTTCTTGCGCTTCGGCAGCCAGTGCTGCTTCAGGATCGGCACTTTCGCCGGTGAAACGAGGCAGGATCGGTGCACGGTTCTTCGGATAATAAGAACAGCGCATGGCGATTTCGACGGTGTTCTCCACTGCCTCCGGCAGGTCAGCAAAAAGCTGAACCATCTCGTCTTCGCTCTTGAGATAATGATCCGGGCTCAAACGCCGCCGATCATCGATGGAAAGCAATGACCCCGATGCAATCGCCAGCAAGGCGTCATGCGCCTCATAATCAGTGCTCTTGGAAAAAAACACATCATTGGTGGCGACAAGCGGCAGCTCGAGTTCGTAGGCCAGATCGACCTGTGCAGCCTCCAATGATTTGTCATATCCGCGATGACGCTGGAGTTCGACATAAAGCCTGTCACCAAAAAGCGATTTCAATGCAAGAAGCCGCTGGCGGGCACGGTCTATCCGGTCATCCTTTATCGCCTTGGCAATAGCGCCCTCCGGACCACCAGAGAGAACAATTATACCCTCGGTCTTTCCGGCCAACCACGCAGAAGTGACATGCACAGGATCGCCCGCCGGTGTTTCGAGATAGGCGCGACTCACAAGCCGAACGAGGTTGGCATAGCCCAGCTCGGTCGCGGCAAGAAAAACCATTGGTGCAAGACCAAGCGCCTCGCGCCGGTTTACGTTCCGGCTTTCTTCACTCTGGTCATGGAATGCGATATCCAACTGGCAACCGATAATAGGCTGCAAACCAGCTTTTGATCCTTTTTGTGCAAATTCAAGTGCACCAAAAAGATTGTTTGTATCGGTGATCGCGATAGCCGGCGCTTTGTTTGATACGGCAAGGTCAATTACCTTTGGTACCTGCAATGCGCCTTCAAGCAATGAGTATGCGGAGTGGACTCTCAGATGGACAAAGCGCAATGGAAGCTTGTCTGCATTGCCTGCGTTGCCGTGCCCATCTGCCAATTTAATATCTCCGATTTATGAAACGGAGAACCGATTCCACCGCGCATACATAGTCGGATATGCGCGATGAGGTGTCTACCCGAATTGAACATTGAGGCTGCGCGAACAGTGGATAGTTGCGTCCGTTCACTCGTCTTCCGGGTTATTGTTCTTTCAGATTACGCTTACCCACATTGCAAAAGTCGCAATGAAAAGGCTGATTGTAACAAATGACATGACATCCTGGAAAAGTTCGCTCATCGGTAAAACCCTTCTTCGTTTGCTCTATGTATATGTTTTGTTCCATTTTTGTTCCAATGTCAAGCGTACTCCATGCGTGGCTGACGCTATGGTTTTCAAATTCCTAACGGGAAGTAAATAAGGACGGGAAGACCAATCAGAGATCGGTGATCTTGCCGTCCTTCAAAGTGACGCGTCGATCCATACGGCGGGCCAGCTCGTGATTATGCGTGGCGATCATTGCCGAAAGGCCGGATTGACGCACAAGCGCTTCAAGCGCTTCAAACACATAAGATGAGGTAACCGGATCAAGATTGCCTGTAGGCTCGTCAGCGAGTAGTACAAGCGGTGCATTTGCCACAGCGCGAGCTATGGCCACCCGTTGCTGTTCGCCGCCCGATAGTTCGCTTGGGCGGTGAGATGCCCTCGCCCCCACCTTCATGTAATCGAGTAATTGCTGTGCGCGTTCCGATGCGACTGCCGGTTTCATGCCCCGGATCATTTGCGGCATCATGACATTTTCCAGCGCAGAGAATTCCGGAAGCAGGTGATGAAACTGGTAGACAAAGCCAACATCGTTGCGGCGTATCGCAGTGCGTTCCTCTTCCGACAACGCCCCACAAGAGCGTCCGTCAAGAATCACGTCACCACTGTCTGGGCGCTCCAGCAAACCTGCCGTGTGCAGCAAAGTCGATTTTCCCGCGCCGGAAGGCGCGACAAGCGCGACCATCTCGCCCCTGCCCAATGAAAAGCTGGCATTGTCGAGGATGATAAGCTCGCGGCCGATCTCGTCATAGCGGCGGCCGACATTGGTTAGCTGCAGAATAGGCCCAGCCATATTATTCATACCTCAGAGCTTCAACAGGGTCGAGTTTGGCTGCGCGCCAAGCGGGGAAAAGCGTTGCCAAAAACGACAGGACAAGCGCCATGAGAATGACGGTAAAGGTCTCATTGAAGTCCATTTTGGCCGGAAGGGTGCTCAGGAAATAAAGCTCGGGATTGAAAAGTGTTGTTCCCGACAACCAGGAGAAAAACTCCCGGATGCGCTCCACATTCAGGCAGACGACCACACCAAGCACCACACCCGCAATGGTGCCGGTCACACCGATAGCCGCTCCGGTCATCAGGAATATGCGCAGGATTGAATTTCGTGTGGCACCCATTGTACGAAGGATGGCGATATCCCGCCCCTTGTCCTTCACCAGCATGATCAGCCCGGAGATGATGTTCAGCGCTGCCACCAGAACAATCAATGTCAGGATCATGAACATCACATTGCGTTCGACCTGAAGCGCCGAAAAAAATGTCTGATTACGCTGGCGCCAGTCAGTCAGCATCACTG
>NZ_AKIZ01000014.1 GCF_000282595.1 Phyllobacterium sp. YR531 | reverse complement strand
TTGACCTCGGCATCAGCAAGTCGGCCACGCTCGGCCTCAGCTATACCGGGCAGTTCTCATCGCAGAACCATGACAACGCCATCAAGGCCGACCTCAGCGTCAGGTTTTGACAAACCATCCGTCCCAACCGCAGAAATGTTTCCCCTCTGCGGAAACTTGCAGGCCCTTCTGGGCCTGTCTTTTTAAGTGCAGTGATAGTCACTGCTGGTCGGCAGCCGGTGCCTAGGTTCGGACCCTAGCAATAGAGCGGCAGGGTGAGGACCACAACGAAGCCCCGTTCGTTACGGGGGCGGAAGCTCAGACTTCCGCCATGAGCCTTGGCCACTTCCTGCGCTATGGCAAAACCAAGACCGGAACTGCCTTCATGCGATTTGGAGGTAGAGAAGCGCTGCATGGCTTTTTCCCAGCCTTCGGGCGGAATACCCGGACCATCATCTTCCACCTCGACCAGAGCCTGCGTTTCACCAGCGCTGACGCGCACCTCCAGCCGATGTCGCGCACCGTGCCGAAGCGCATTGTCAATCACGTTGACAATAGCTTCCCGCAAGCTGACCGCATCTCCAAGGACAAACGGCCTGTCCTCAGGAGCTTCGAAAGATACCACTATATCCGGGTCGACAGTAATCGGGACCGCGGCGCGCCAGGCGCGGCGCGCTACATCGACAAGGCTTATCGGTTCAAGTTGCACAGAATCCGCACGGTGTATGACCATGGCGTGGCTAAGCAACTGGTTTGTCAGACGCGATAGCTCTCCGGTCCGCTCCTTGACTCGATCAAAGTGCTGCCGATCGGCTTTGCTCATCTTGCCCGAGCCGAGCAAATCAATCTGGGCTGTCAGTGCCGTCAGCGGCGTGCGTATCTGATGTGCGGCATCAGCGATAAAGCGCTGCAGCAGATCCACTCGCTCGCCGAGGCGGCCCATGAAATGATTGATCGATCCGACGAAAGGATCAAGTTCGCGAGGGACATTCACCGAAACCGGAGTCAGATCGTGCGGATCGCGGCGGCGTACCGCTGTGCCCAGATGCTCCACGGGCTGTAACGCATAACGGATGGCCAGCATGGCGCCCGCAAATGCCAGCAAGCTCATGACGATGACTAGAATGGTTGCGCGCAAAGTGAGCTCACGGGTCAAAGCTGAGCGCGCTTCATTGGTCTGGGCGACGATCACATAGGCCCGGCCCGTAACAGCGGGATCGGCCAGAACCCGGGTGGCGCGGGTGATACGAACATCCTCACCCTTATAAGTGCCCTCCTCGACACGCATCGCATCGCTATTGCCTTCCGGCGGGCTCGGGTCCTGCAGATCGTCATATCCTGTCAGGGTCCGGCCATTGGTATCGATGACGCGGTAAAATATCCGGTCACGATCTGCTAACCCGAGCAACTCAAAGGCTGAGGCCGGCAGGCGGACGCTGAGCTTGCCATCTTCTACGGCAAGGCTTTCCGCCATTTGCAATGCCGCGCCCACAAGCAGGCGGTCATAGGCCTTGTCTGCGGCGGTATCGGCATAATACCAGGCGGCACTGACCAGCAAGGCTGCACCAATGCCAAGCACCAGCGAAATACGCCGTGCGAGACGGGCAAACAGCGAGGGCTGATGTGCAGAGGGTTCAGGATGCATCGCCGGACACCAGCTGATAACCCAGACCGCGCACCGTCACGATGTGGGCTTTCGCGCCTTCAAGCTTTTTGCGCAGGCGGCCCACATAAAGCTCGATGGCATTGGCATTGGCAGCTTCTTCAAAGCCGAAGAGCTGGTCGAGCAGCTCATCCTTGCTGAAAACGCGGCCTGGCCGTGCGACAAGCACTTCAAGCAGTGTGAGTTCCCGCCGTTTCAACTGGATTTCGCGTTGTCCCACATGCACCGAACGCGTGGCGCGATCCACGGCAATATCACCGCACTTGATAAGATTGGTCGCCTCACCGCCGCTATGTCGCCGCATCAAAACACGCGCTCGTGCTTCCAGCTCGCGAAAATCGAAAGGCTTTACCAGATAATCATCGGCACCAAGATCAAGCGCGCTGACGCGATCATCAATTTCCGACCGCGCCGTCAGGATCAGCACCGGAACGGCATTGCCGGACTTACGAATTGATTTGAGTATTTCAAAGCCATCCATACCGGGCAGCATGACATCGAGAATGATCAGCGCATACTCGGTGAAATCGATTATTTCCGCCGCACTGCGGCCATTGGTTTCCCAATCGACAGCATGGCCTGTCGCCTCGAAGCGTTTGGCGATCGCTTCCCCCACATCGTGCGTGTCTTCAACCAGCAATATACGCATGGCTTTTCATTGCCATGAAACAGGAAGACCCGCAAACAGTATGATTACCGTCGTGTCACCTGACGCAACTGCTCAACCGACAGCCTTGACTGAATACAACCCTGCATTCGTTGCAGCCCGCGCATTTTCGAGCGATGAATCAATGGCTTATTCAGTTTTGGGGCAGAAGCAGCAGCGTCGAGCCAGCCGGCGCATCAGGGGAGATAGGCTTCCTTGACTGCGGCATCAGCCTTGCCCTTAAACTTGGAGGTAAGCTATGTGGCGAAAACCGCTTAGCATTACCCTCATCGTAAAAAGAACCCGGACGAGCTGGTCACTCACGATCCGGGTTCACTTTACGAAATGAGGAAAGGGGCGGACGAGAGTTCGCCCCACTCCAAGGCTGACTATATCACTTTCCAGTCATTTCTAAAGTCTCAATTAGTCTAATATGAATGCGGTTCAGGGGTGGACGACGGCGGTCAGAGGCTTATTCTATTGTTCCGAACATAGTGCGGGACCGACAGACAATGCGAATGAATTTAGGCAACCGCTCGCTGGGGTTGCAGTGGCTGATCCTTCTCGCGCTTTCCCTGCTTTTCTTTGTGATTTTTCAGGCAATGCGCCTGCCCGCTGCACTGCTTTTGGGACCAATGGCGGCGGCAATTGCTGTTGCGGCTGCCGAAGGCGTGGTGCGTGTTCCGGTGCGACCCTTCGTCGTGTCTCAAGGTGTTATCGGCTGCCTCATCGCCCATAGTATTGAGCCTTCCACCCTCACGGAAATGGTGCATGACTGGCCGATATTTCTGATTGTAATCGCCTCTGTGATTCTTGCCAGCAATACGCTTGGCTGGTTTCTGGCACGCTGGCAGGTGCTACCGGGTACAACCGCTGTTTGGGGCTCATCGCCGGGAGCAGCAGCAGCCATGACCTTGATGGCCGAGGCATATGGTGCGGACATCCGCCTTGTCGCATTCATGCAATATCTGCGTGTTGTCTTCGTCGCTGTCGTGGCATCGCTGGTATCCCGCATCTGGGTAACAGGGCCCGTTGCCGCAGCACCAGAGTTCATCTGGTTTCCGCCGTTGGACTGGATCGGTTTCGGGCAGACATTGCTGCTGATCGTGGGCGGAAGCTGGTTGGCGGTCCGCTTGCGAATTCCGGCCGGACCAATGCTGGTGCCAATGATCCTCGGGGTAATCTTGCATAATACCGGACTGATGACGATTGTGCTGCCGCCTTGGCTGCTGGCGGCAAGTTACGCGCTGATCGGTTGGAACATCGGCTCCCGCTTTACACGTCCGATCCTCGTTCATGCCGCGCGTGCCCTGCCCCGCGTGGTTGCATCAATATTGACGCTTATAACAATCTGCGGTGGTATCGCGGCGCTGCTGGTTTATTTTGCCGATGTTGACCCATTAACCGCCTATCTTGCCACCAGTCCGGGCGGCGCGGATTCCATCGCCATCATTGCCGCATCCAGCGACGTGGATTTGCCATTCGTCATGGCAATGCAGACGGCCCGCTTTCTTATTGTGCTGATAACTGGCCCGGCCATCGCCCGCTTCATCGCAAAGCGGACAGGACTGGCGGGCAGAAATGATCTGTAAAAGACCGGAGGCAACAAATGAGCGTTGAGCAACTCAAGGATGTAAAAGCCGTTATCTTCGACGTATTCGGGACGGTTGTTGACTGGCGCACCGGCGTATCGCGTGAAGCCGCAGCCTTTCTGACGCGCCATAATCGCCAGGATATCAATCCGGATGATTTCGCCGATTGCTGGCGGGATTTTTATGCCCCGGCAATGGCAGAGGTTAATAGCGGGCGCCGTCCTTTTGTACGGCTCGACATTTTGCATCGTGAAAATCTGGATAAGGTGCTTGAGAAACTCGGCATTGACGCTGCGGCGATACCGCATTCCGAACTCGATGAACTTAATCGCGCATGGCACAGGCTGGACCCTTGGCCAGACTCCGTGCAGGGCATCCAGCGTTTAAAGAAGCGGTTCATCGTTGCACCGCTTTCCAACGGCAACATCATTCTGATGATCAATATGGCGAAGCGCGCCGGCTTGCCTTGGGATGCGATCCTCGGGGCAGAGGTCGCAGGGATATACAAGCCCATGCCGGAAGCTTATCTCAGAACCGCAGATATTCTGGCAATGCGCCCGGAGGAAATCTGTCTGGTTGCCGCGCATAATGATGACCTTGCAGCGGCACGCAAATGTGGCCTGCGCACGGCGTTTGTTTTACGTCCCACCGATCATGGCCCCAACCAGAAAACCGATCTCTGTCCAACGCAGGAATGGGATGTCATTGCCGACACTATCGATGATCTTGCGGCCAAGCTTGGTACATAGAAAAGGCGGCAATTCATGGGTGTAAAAATCGAAACTTCGCGCCTTACGCTGCGGCCTTGGGCGGACCAGGACATTGAACAACTCAGCCGAGGCTTGAACGATCTCGAGCTGGCAAAGTGGCTGGCGTTCGTCCCTCACCCCTATTCAATGTCGCACGCCCAAAATTGGGTGAAGAGGTGCCAGGAAATTTCAAGCACAACCGACCGACCCATTGCATATGAATTTGCGATTGAACTCAAGCCGGAGCGAACGGTGATCGGTGGGGTCAGTCTCAACAAGATTGACTGGAAGCTGGGGACGGCTGGTGGTGGAATCTGGATAGCCAAGCCATATCAGGGGCGCGGCTATGGACGCGAAGCATTTGAAGCAAAAATCCGGTTTGCTTTTGGCGCACTGGGCCTGACAAAGCTGGTCAATGGTTACTTCGACGGCAACGAGAACTCCTGGACGATGCAGCATAAATTAGGGTATCGCCGCACTGGCGAAGTTCCCGCCCGTTGCATGGCTGATGGAAGGCAAACGATAGAGCATGTAACGACATTGCTACGAAGTGATTGGAAAGATCGCGCGGACTAAAGCTCTTGGCCTATTCAACGATCTCGCTGAAGTTGGAGCTTAGATATTGCGCGTGTTTTCACGTTCACCCGCGTCACACCGCTGACAATATTTCTGGCCAATGCTGCGCCTGAACTCCACCGGCAAGGGCTGCGGAGTGAATACATGGCCATGACGGAGTGGATTAAAATGGACGACAAAGAAGTGGGCATCAAAATCAACGCCAGGATGCTGCCATTTCCGCAGTCGATCAGCCCGGAGGCGCAGGCTGTCTTGCGCCGTCTCGTTAATGAAGACGGCGTGCCGCTGAATTCGCTGCATACCATGCCTGCAATTGATGACCATGACGGCTGGCTGGCTGTCAAGGAGGCTACCGGGCGCTACTACACCGCACTTGCCGAGCAGCTCGCCCCCACTCTTCGCTCAAGCGTGGAAACGGTGAAAACCGGGGATGCAGTTATTCACATCGCGACTCCTGCTGAGCCTTTCAATACAGAACTCGCCTATATCGAACTCCATGGCGGCGCTTTTGTGTTTGGCGGCGGAGAGGCCTGCCGGGTCGGTGCGCAGATGCAGGCGGATCAGCTGGGAATACGTTGCTTCAGCATAGATTACCGGATGCCGCCTGAGCATTGCCACCCCGCCGCGCTTGATGATTGTCTGGCTGCTTATCGCTATGTGCTGGATCGCCATGAATCCGGCAACGTCATTATCGGTGGCCGCTCGGCCGGGGGAAACCTCGCCGTTGCCATGCTGCTACGGGCAAGAGACGAAGGTCTGCCGTTTCCAGCGGCGCTGATCCTTTTATCGCCTGAAGTAGACCTCACAGAATCCGGTGATAGCTTTCAGGTCAATACGATGATCGACGCAATGCTGCCGATATCGCTCATGCAACCCAATCTTCTCTATGCAGGCGGAGCCGATCTTACCGACCCGTACGTGTCGCCTCTGTTTGGAGACTTTGACGGTTTCCCGCCCACTTTCCTGCAGACCGGGACCCGGGATCTTTTCTTGTCCAACGCCGTTCGGATGCACCGTTCACTGCGACGTGTCGGCGTATCCGCCGAACTGCATGTTTTCGAGGCGATGCCGCATGGCGGATTCACCGGTGGAACCCCTGAGGATGCTGAACTGTTGGTTGAAATCAGGAACTTCGTCAAACGCCATTTGAACGCCACCCGCCTTTAACGGCGAGCATTTTCCACAATTGCTGTCACCACGACATTATACAGTTCAGGAGGAAGATCATGGCCCATCCCCTCCATTATCATGAGTTCAGCATCCTTGATGTTTGCTGCAATATCCCTGCCTGCTTCCGGCGGGACTAATTTATCGGCAGATCCATGCACAACAACGGTTGCGGCCGTAATGCCATGCAGACGGGGTCGAATGTCGCCGGTAGCGACAAGGGCGGCAAGCTGCCTACCGAATCCGGCAGGGTTATATGCTCGTTTGATTTCCGTCAGAGCTTGCGCACGTTGTGCATCCTCATCGAATGGATAAGCGGGGCTAGCAATAACGCGCGCTGTCGCAACTGCGTGGTTGAGGAAGCCAGCTTCATCGTCCAACGGGTGCGGTGCGGGTCGCATTAATGCGGCCATCGCGTCCGGTGCAGACGGTGGTAAAGCAGCATTACCGGTTCCGGACATAATGACAGCGAGTGAAAGCACGCGATCCGGATGACTACTAGCCACCAGTTGAGCAATCATTCCACCCATTGACCTTCCAACAAGATGCGCTTGTTCTATCCCGAGGGCATCAAAAAGACCGATAACATCGCTTGCCATATTGTCGAGTGTATATGGCACCTCAGGATTTTCGCCGCTGGCAACGGCCTTGGCTACGGTGGTCAAATCGGGAACTGGCGCATTATCGAAGTAAGTTGAAAGGCCGACATCTCTGTTGTCGAAACGAATGACACGAAAACCCCGTGCAGCCAAAATATTGCAGAACGGCAAACTCCAGCGGATCATCTGCACCCCCAACCCGGAAATCAGCACTATCGGGTCGTTGGCTTCCGATCCAAAGGCATCATATTCAATAGTAGTTCCATTCACTAAAACCGAAGCCATGCTTGCTAAGTCCTTTTCAACCCTCCCTAATTATATCCGGGTAATTTTCAAAATAGCAATATTACCCGTATAATATTATTGGGAAGCTTGGTTGGCAAAGCACGTTATTGATTCCGACGTCCTCCGGTATCATAACTTGCTTAGTAGGTGTCACCCTAAGAGGGAGAACGGCCAGATATGCGCCCGTTTGTAACGACCAATTTCAGTTAAAAGACCAACACTAGTGCTACGAAGTTCAAATAATGCGCGTCCTGAAGGCCTCGCGAAAGCGTGTGGCACAAAAATGGAAGCGATATGTGGCAGCACCCGATAATGAACAGCCAGCTTACTTCAACAAAAGCAATAATTATCGATGCTGGGGGAGTGGTAAATGGTACGGACGGGTCGCTTCACCGTGCCGACAAAGACCCAGTGTTTACTGGTTTTCCAGCAAATAAGAGGCTAATGTGGCATATAATGCGGAACGCTGTCTGGCTCAAATTTCCGTAATATTCATACCTAATCTAATCGACCATGTTGATGAGATTCATTGGCTAATGTTTCAATTACCCGGCATTCTGCAACGCGACCGCAAGCACACTCAGCTAACATACGCTGTAGTTCCGATCGCAAAGAGTTAAGGCTTGTAATTCTGGCTTCGACATCCGCCAGCCGGGCCGATGCTATACGATCTGCGGTACTGCATGACTGGTTCGGATTGTCTTGCAATGAGAGCAAAGTTCGGATGGCCTCAACCTCAAATCCAAGCTCTCGGGCATGTCTTATAAAAGCCAGTCGCGATATCCCCTTTTTATCATAACGTCGCTGTTGACCCTCCGTCCGGGTGGGTGGCGGTAAAAGTCCAATTTGTTCGTAATATCGAATTGTCGGTACCTTCACACCAGTGTGCTTGGCCAACTCGCCTATTGAATAATCCATGAAAATACCCCTTGAACCTCTAGTCACTATAGGGTGTAGCGTCCGCTGACAAAAGGAGCATCTTATGTCAGAGCATTGCTGCAAGCACGAAGCCGGGGACACTTGTACACCACCCCTACTCACTCTTCCGTCAGGTACAGTGAACGGCGTAAAAGAAATCAACGATACGTGCTGCTCTGGTGGCGTGCCGGTTTTCGATGGCGTAGACCCTCGGTATAAGCGAATTCTTTGGGCTGTCATTGGCATTAATGGTGCAATGTTCTTTACAGAAATGATCGCTGGCCAAATGGCAGGTTCACAGGCATTGAAAGCCGATGCTTTGGACTTTCTCGCCGATACGGTCACATATGGATTAAGTCTGGCTGTTATCGGAGCCAGCCTTCGAATTCGTGCAACAGCAGCCCTGTTCAAGGGTCTATCGCTGTTTCTCATGGCCTTGTGGGTCTTTGGTTCTACTGTTTATCAAATTCTGGTACTGGGGTTACCGAGCGCAGAGGTAATGGGCGCCATTGGCTTTCTGGCACTTGCTGCAAATGTGGGTTCGGTTTTTCTGCTGCGGCCATACAAAGATGGCGATGCCAATGTGCGATCCGTATGGTTATGTTCCCGAAACGATGCCATTGGCAATGTTGTCGTGATGGCGGCGGCACTCGGAGTCTGGGGAACTTCAATGGCTTGGCCCGACCTTGCCGTGGCAGCGCTAATGGCAGGTATTTTTCTCACATCAGCATTGCAGATTCTCAAACAAGCCTGGAGCGAATACAAGGGTGGATCGCGCGCCGACAGGCTTGGTATCGCTTAAGCAAGACGAATCTTGGGCAATATCCAATGTTGGCAATAAGCTGCACAAAACCACGATGTGGAGCATGCTCTGTTCGTCAGGGACGAGGTCATTACAAATAAAAAATGCTGGGGAGTGGTGAATGGTACGGACGGGTGGATTCGAACCACCGACCTCAGGAGCCACAATCCTGCGCTCTAACCAACTGAGCTACGACCGCACACCGTCAAGTTTTTGACTTGGCGTCACATACGGAGAATTGATGCTTTTTGCAAGCACCTGATGCAACAAAAGGCAGCGACATTCCCAAAAAAACGCGCCAGCCTGTTATGAAAAAGAAAAAAGGCCGGGGGGAGGACCCGGCCTTTTCCATTATTGCGAGAACGAGGCGGGAGGAGGTGCCGGTTCTCGCGTCCCCGGCGGCTGGGAGGAGGAATGCCGCAGGAGAATACCTAACGTAAGTGCCTTATTAGGCTACCTTAACGTCCTTGATTGCCTTCTCTACAGCGGACTTGACCGGTGCGGAGATTTCTTCAACTGCCTTGGAAGCAACAGCCTGAAGCTCTTTAGCCTGGCCGGTGATTGCTTCAGCCTGCTTGCGAACAAATGCAGTCTGCAGTTCGATAACTTCGCCGAACGACTTTACGCCGAACAGAGCTTCGATGTGTGCAAAGCCAGCTTCTGTGTTGGTGCGCAGGGCAGCCAGCGCCTTCAACGAAATTGCAGTGCTGTTGGACTGTGCAGTTTCGAAAGTTGATTCGAGAGTCTTCTGTGCAGCTTCTGCCTGATCCTTGATCTTGGCATAAGCTTCCTTGGACTGGGCAACGCCCTTTTCAGTGAATTCGCGAACCTGATCGGTTACAGCGGTTGCATCGAAGGCAGGAATTGCAAATGCGTCGGCAGTCTGTTTAGCAGTCTTGCTCATAATAAGGCCCTTCCTTGGTGCAGATGTTTGTCTCTGCAAGTTGTTTGATGGACCGTATATAGACTCATTTATTGTGCATTGCAACATTTTTCTTGCGCTGCACCATTTCCTGTTGATTTTGCTCAGAAATTATTATGGGGACGATTACAAAGTGCAGGCGCAAGTTAACTAAACCAAGAGAAAGAGCTGCCAGACAAGAGCCTGACTGTGGACGTGCGCCCTTGTGGCTATTATTAATAAAGTATTAAGGACTTCGTATGAATGCGACGTCCGCTGCGGAGCTGCTAAACAATAATGGCGTCTGGAACTTACCCGTTCATCGACATTGCCGTTCTCGATGAAATTCGCGAGCACTTTGCCAATGGCGATGCGCTCGTGGTCATTTCGCCGGATCTGACCCATGTCATATGGGCCAATGGCCAAGGCGCGGCCATGCTTGGCTATGCAACGGTCGATGATATACTCAATGCAGGCGAAGTTCTGAGCGTTCAGGCGCAGCGGCAATTGAAAGCGCTGGACGGTTTCCCCTCCATCGGCCATGGACGCACGGTTTCTTTGCGTGCCGCCTTTGGCCTCACCAGCCGCATTCTGACTTTTCAGGCAAGCGATCTTGTGCTGCCGCGTGGGGAGCAGGCCATTCTGCTGACCATTGCCAATATTGACCGTGCGAGTTCCGATGCTCAGATCGCAGCTCTGGCAATAAAAGGCTTCGGCGACGAGACGACCCATGCAGCCATTGTTAATGGTTCGGGGGCGGTGATTGCCGCATCGCAGCAATTTTCCAGATTGAGCTTTAACGACAAGAATCTCAGCGATCTGGTACGCGAGGTTCGGCATGAGCGTAATCGTCTGGTGAAGCGTCCCGTCGCTACATCAAACGGCGCAGTGCCAACAGGCATAGCCCGCCTGACTGACAGCCCTGCCCTGCATCTTCTCCTGGCAATCGAACCAGAAGATAACCGGCAAACGGCTCCCGTGGCCGATCTGATCCCGGCTGCACCTGTTCCTGATATTGAGGTGAGCATTGCACCGCAAGCTCAACTGTCTTTCGAACAGTCTGTGCCGGAACCATCTGTACCTGCCGACATCAAAGCAACAGAAACTGTTGCAGATGTGGATGAGCGAACTTCTGAAGCCTTCTACTACAAGCCTACCGACGCTACAGCGCGGTTTGTGTGGAAGGTCGATGCACAGGCGAACTTCAGCGAAATTTCACCGGAGTTTGCCGCGGCAGTAGGACCAGTTTCCGCTGATGTTATCGGCAAGTCTTTCCGGGATGTGGCAGCGGCTTACGGTTTCGACGCGGATGGCGAAATCGCCGGGCTGCTGGAGCGGCGCGATACGTGGTCCGGGCGTTCGGTCCTCTGGCCGATCCAAGGAACCAGCCTGCGCGTACCAATCGAGCTGGCGGCACTGCCGATTTATTCACGCGAACGGGCGTTTATGGGATTTCGCGGTTTTGGTATTGCGAAGATGGGCGATGTTGCGGATATCCCTGATGGCGTTGGCGCGACATTGGAATCAAACGAGACTGATACTGCCGTTGACCAGGCGCCAGTCAGCGAGAGCGATATGTTTGCGGGCGAAACGCCCGCGTTGTCTTTAACATCGCCGGAACCGAGCAATGTCGTGGCGCTCAAGACGCAGCGAAGCCTGCAGAATGACGGGCGCCTTAACGATGCAGAGCGCAACGCGTTTCGCGAAATCGCTGAAAGATTGCGCCGCGAGGTTCTGGCTGAACCTGCCGCGGCTGCAACGCAGAAAACTGCCGAAGTTCCCGACGCAAATACACCGCTGGCAAAGGTCAAATCCAACGTTCCGGACGCGGAGGTCGTCGGACCGGGATTTGCCGTCAAAGCCTCGGTCACAGCGCCCGAAACACCCTCCAAGGATTTTGCCAGCGACATTCGCGAACAGGCCCGCCAAGGAGTTGATACGTCTATTCTTGCTGCCTTGCCGCTCGCTGTATTGATTCACCGTGAAGGACAGATTCTCTACGCCAACAGCGCCATGCTTGAAACGATCGCATATGAGAATGCAGAGGCGATCAATGCCGCAGGCGGGTTGAGCACGCTGTTTGCCGATAGTGCGGAAGATGACGAGGATGAAGACGAAAGCGGCATGAACCTTCGCCGCAATGACGGCTCGACGCTTCGTGTGGAAGCGCATTTACAGGCGGTACGCTGGAATGATGAAAGTGGCGCGGGGTCACGGGCCTTGCTTCTGGCTCTGTCGCCGCAGGTGAAAGCCGCGAACCACTTTGATGAAAGCGAACGTCTGCTTCTGCAGACGCGTATCGACGAACTGAATGCTATTCTCGATACGGCTACGGATGGTGTGATCCTGCTCGATTCAGCCGGTTCTATCCGGTCAGTCAATCATTCCGCATCTGCACTGTTCGGCTATGAGCCGGATGAGGTCAGCGGCAAGGCATTCTCGTTGCTGTTTGCAATCGAGAGCCAGCGTGCGGCCATGGATTATCTCAACAGCCTCTCCGATAATGGCGTCGCCAGCTTGCTCAATGATGGACGCGAAGTCATTGGCCGGGAGAGTCAGGGCCGGTTCATTCCGCTATTCATGACAATTGGCAAGCTGGATGCCTCCAAGGGCTTTTGTGTCGTGCTGCGTGATATCACCCACTGGAAGCGCGCGGAAGAAGAACTCGTCAGCGCAAAGCGTGAGGCGGAACGTACATCGACGCAAAAAAGTGAATTTCTGGCACGCATCAGCCATGAGATTCGCACGCCACTCAATGCCATCATAGGCTTTTCGGAGTTGATGGCTGACGAGAAGTTCGGCCCTATCGGCAGTGAGCGCTACCGCGATTATTTGCATGACATCAGCCGCTCCGGCAATCACGTGCTGTCACTGGTCAATGATCTTCTGGACATTTCCAAGATCGAGGCTGGCGCTGTTGAGATGAATTTCGAAGCGGTTTCGCTGAACGATGCACTGACAGAGGCTGTTGCGATCATGCAGCCGCAGGCCAATCGCGAACGTGTCATCATCCGCTCCAGCCTGACTTCACGCCTGCCTGACATCGTCGCGGACAATCGCTCGATCACCCAGATTGCGTTGAACCTTCTCTCCAATGCGGTGCGTTTCACCGGCCCCGGCGGGCAGGTCATCGTTTCCACAAGTTATGAAGCCAGCGGCGATGTGCTGTTGCGAGTGCGTGACACGGGGATTGGCATGACCCGGCAGGAGGTTGAACAAGCCTTGCGGCCCTACAAGCAGATTACCACACCGGGCAATGTGCGTAGCGATGGAACCGGTCTAGGCCTGCCACTGACCAAGGCCATGGCGGAAGCAAACCGGGCAAATTTCCACATCGACTCCAGCCCGGGACGCGGCACGATGGTAGAAATTACATTCCCTTCCACGAGGGTTTTGGCTGAGTGATATAAACCACATCAATAGCGGGGTATATCAATCATCAATTGGAAGAATAAGGCTACGACTGGCAATTTCCTGATGTAAAGGAGATTGTCATGGTTAAAACCCTTGTTCTTGTATTTCATCCGGACTTCAAAGAGTCACGCGCCAACAAGGCCTTGGTAAAGAACATTACGGAGTTGCCCGGTGTCGAAACTTTCGATGTGCAGGCGGCCTATCCGGACAATGTTATCGATACGGATAAAGAGGTCGCAAGGCTTTTAGCCGCAGACCGCATCGTCTTCCAGTTTCCCATTCAATGGTACAGCGCCCCGCCTATCCTCCAAGCTTGGCAGAACGCCGTTCTGACACGCATGTATTATATCAATTATGAAAATGAGGGTCGGTTGCTTGAGGGCAAGCCGCTGCTGCTTGCTGTAACGGCTGGCAATACGCCTTCCGCTTATACAACTGGCGGCGCGAACATCATGCCATTGCAGGAGATACTCAATCCGCTGCGGGTGACCGCCAATCGCTGCGGCCTGCAATGGAGCGACCCATTCATCGTTTACGAGGCAATGAAAGCGAGCGACGAGCAATTGCGCGTCGTAGCCGAACGCTATCGCAATTGGCTTTTCTCCGGAAATGATGAGCCGGACATCCAGACACATCAATCACAAGCTTTGGCGGCTTTGTAAGCGCATCAGCATCACGGGCGGCGCTTCTGCGAATAACAGAAGCACAATCCGTTTTTGTGATCAGGCGACGATTTCGATGGGTCCGTGATTGTCACAATGATCGCCATGCGGATGATGCAAATGGCCATCAACCAGATAATCAATGTGATCGCCATGTGGAACAGCCTCGTGGCCACAACCCGGTCCATGTACATGGGATGCATCATGACCGGCACAATGATGGTCCGGTGTGCATTCCGCAGGGTTCTTCTCGCTGACCTCAATGACATGCTCATCGATATGGTCACCGTGAGGATGGTGGAGGTGACCATCGTGAAGATAATCAACGTGATCACCGTGGCGAATGGCGGTATGACCGCATCCTGCCTCATGTTTGTGATCGTGATTATCGTGATGGGCAGCGTTGCAATTACTCATAATTATTTCCTTTATAAAATATGCAGTCCATAAATGGGCTCGCGATTGCCCGAGACACAATAGACCACAATTTGCCCATTCCTGCTCCAGAAAAATCATGCTGGCAGGGATAAAAACGGCTGCAATGCTGTTCACACGCAATAAAATTGCCAGAAAGACGCTATATCGACTTGAATTGCTATCCATGATGGCTAAACCGTGAATGGCGTTGCAAATATTGTTCGTTGGTTTCTGACACAACGATAGTAAATCTCGGAAATGCCCATGTCCTGGCTAAGGCCAAGAAACCTTCTCGCGACTATCCTGGTATTGGCGCTCATCGCCGGTGGGATACTTGTTGCCTTGCCAAGCCTTGTCAGCACCGACCTCATCCGGGCGCGTCTGGTTCAGGAGATCAGCAACTGGACAGGCTATGGTGTCGAAGCGAAGCAAGCGCCTCACATCTCGTTCTTTCCAACATTCACCGCATCAATGGGCGACGTGACGATCCGCAACCCTTGGGCTAGCGATGGCGCACCTTTCATGCAGGCGGAACGCATCGAGGTTGATCTGTCTCTCGTCTCGGCGCTCATGGGAAAGATAGAATTTACCGAGACCAAGATCGTCAGGCCGCGCTTTGTCCTTGATGAGCCGATCAAGAGCCTGTCGGATATTGGCGAAGCTCTTGCCAAGAGCGATGGCCGCATCGGCGATGTCATGCGCGAAGCGAAGGCCGCCATTGTCGCAAATCCTGCCAAGCCAGACATGAGTGCAGTTTCATCACAGCCATTCGGACGCGTGCGGCTCGAAGATGCGATGGTAACATTCAAACGGCCAATCAATGGCGCGGAAGAACAGATTTCCAGCATAAGCGGTGTTTTTGACTGGCCGCAGACTTCAGGTGTAGCGAGC
This sequence comes from Phyllobacterium sp. YR531, assembly GCF_000282595.1. Taxonomy (GTDB): domain Bacteria; phylum Pseudomonadota; class Alphaproteobacteria; order Rhizobiales; family Rhizobiaceae; genus Phyllobacterium. The sequence continues at coordinate 320,826 of NZ_AKIZ01000014.1, read as the reverse complement.
TTTCAGGGCAAGGCCATATGGCACGGCGAGGAGACGGAAATCGATAGCTCCGCCAGCAAGGCATTGCTGTTGCTGGCGGGTGGCGCAAGCCCGATGCAGATCAATCTCAGCTCGACACCTTTGACGCTTTCGTTCAATGGCTCCGCCAATATTGCCAAGGACCGGTTTTTCGAAGGAACCCTTTCCCTCACTTCACCATCGTTACGGCGGACGCTGGAATGGTCGAGAATGGCCGAAATTCCCGCAGCGCCCATCGGCAGCTTTACACTTGATGCTTCCGTCACCGGCTCATCGACCCGCGTCAAGCTGGATAGCCTGACTGCCACGCTGAACGACAATCCGGCCAAGGGTGTTATTGAGGTCACCCTCGATAATGCGGCTAACGGCACTCCACTTGGAATCAACGGGACATTGGCTTTCGAGACGCTGGACCTGCGCTCGGTATTTTCGGGCATCATGCCGCTACCCGATGGCACTGCCGGCTCAGACAGTGTGATCAGCACGGCCTTCCTCAAACAGCTCAATCTCGACCTGCGGGTTTCCACCCAAAAGGCAACCGCGGGAAATGTGAGCCTTTCGAACGTGGCAGCGACAGCGCAAGTGCGCAACGGCCGCGCAATATTCGATATTGGCGATGCAACTGCATTTGATGGATCGATTGCAGGCAGCTTTCAGCTCGCGGATGAACCTGAGGCCGGAACAACGGGTGAGTTGCGGTTGAACGGTACTGACGTCAACAGCGCCTCGATTGCCTCACTGCTTGGGCTTGGCAATCGTTTTGAACTCGGCAAAGGCACCGTTTCTCTTGTGCTGAAGGGGCCAATCAAACGTTGGTCGACTGCATTGAACAGCGCCAAAGGCACCCTTTCCATGCGTTTTGGCAATGGTCAAATCCGCAGCATTGATCTCAACCGCTTGCTCAGCAAAGCCAAAACAGATCGGTTTTTCAGCCTTAACGAGAAGACCGATGCCTGGCTTGCACTCGACAGGCTGGAACTAAAAGCCAATATCATGGACGGCGTTGCGGCACTTGAAACCGCGCAAATCCAGAACAAGCTTGGCACACTGACATTTGCGGGCATTGTGACTCTGATGAGCAAGAGCCTTGCTTTGACCGGTGACTTTGCTGCTCCTGTCACCGTGCCTGCTCCCGCAGAAGCTGCCCCCGCCGACGCTCCGAAGCCTGAACCCGTATTCAATCACACGCGGTTCTTTATCGGCGGCTCATGGGATAATCCGTTCATTTCACCGATTATTTCGCAGTAGAGCCGGAGGAAAATCCATCGTGATCATACTCAAGTTGGATCACGTTCAACTCGCCATGCCAGCTGGCGAGGAACCGGCAGCGCGCAGCTTCTATGATGGCCTGCTTGGCATACCGGAAGTACCGAAGCCGTCTCAACTTGCTTCAAGAGGTGGATGCTGGTTTGAAAACGGCAGCGTCAAAGTACATCTCGGTGTCGAACCGGGCTTCCAACCGGCACGGAAAGCACACCCGGCTTTTATCGTTGATGATCTGGATGCGCTGACAACACTATTGGAAGCCAACGGGTTTTTAACGAGCGAAGACCAGCCGTTGGATGGCTATGCCCGCAGGTATGTATACGACCCTTTCGGCAATCGCATTGAGTTGATGCAAGTTATCTTGTTGTAGCGCCCCTTTATCTCCCCCCTTGTGGGGGAGAAAGTGATTTCGGCATCTTAGCCCTTGCTAAGTGCCAGAAATCACAAGAGAGGGGAAAGTGCCTATCGGTTGATTCTATCTCCGGTTGAAACACCGTCTCTAGATGCCAAAAACGACTGTATACGATTTAGGGAAATGATCCCCTCTCTTGGATTTTCTAAGAATTTAGCGAAGAGGCTAAATTCAAGAAAATCCGTTCTCCCCCACAAAGGGGGGAGATAAGGCAGCGCCAATCCGCGTTAGTTCCTCGCGGCCGCTTGCTCGTCGCGGGCACGGTTGACCTCGCGGCGCTTATTGGCAATTGAGGCTATGATCACGCCGACGGCAACGATGGCGATAAGGATTGTGCAGGCCGCATTGATTTCCGGCGTAACGCCCAGACGCACCTGCGAGTAGATGCGCATCGGCAAGGTGGTAGCGCCCGGACCTGATGTGAAACTGGAGATAACCAGATCATCAAGGGACAGGGTGAAAGCTAGCATCCAGCCGGAAACAACTGCTGGCAGGATAACCGGCAAGGTCACTTTGAAGAAAGTGGTGACAGGCGTCGCGCCAAGGTCCATGGCCGCTTCTTCCAGCGAGCGGTCAAATGTAACAAGCCGCGACTGGACCACCACAGCCACAAAGCACATGGAAAAAGTGATGTGTGCGAGTGTCACTGTCAAAATACCGCGGTCGAGACCGATAGCGACAAACAGCAGGAGCAGTGACAGGCCGGTAATCACTTCAGGCATAACCAGCGGCGCATATATCATCGCGGAAAACAGCATGCGTCCGCGAAAACGCGTGTAACGTGTCATCGCCAAGGCCCCGAGAGTGCCGAGAATGGTGGCAAATGTCGCGGAAATCAGACCGACGCGAATAGTGACCCATGCCGCGTCGATAAAAGCCTGATTGTTGAACAGCGATGTGTACCATTTCGTTGAAAAGCCGGCCCAGACTGTGACCAGACGGGATTCATTGAAGGAATAGATCACCAGCAGGACAATGGGCAGGTAAAGAAAAGCGAAGCCCAGAACCAGCGAAGCGATGTTGAAGCGAGACCAGGTAGTGTTCATATTATTTCTCGCTTTCCTGGGCTTTGGCTTCGGACCGTTGGAACAGCACAATGGGCACAACCAGCAGCAACAGCAGGATAACGGCAACAGCTGATGAAACCGGCCAGTCGCGGTTCGAGAAGAACTCGCTCCACAATGTCTTGCCGATCATGAGTGTCGATGAACCGCCCAACAGATCAGGGATGACGAATTCGCCTGTGGCAGGAATGAAAACAAGGAAACAGCCAGCGATGACGCCGGGCATGGACAGCGGGAAAGTGATCTTCCAGAACGCCATGAGAGGCGTACAGCCAAGATCTTCAGCCGCTTCCACAAGCGAATAATCCATCTTTTCCAGTGCCGAATAAATCGGCAGCACAAGGAATGGCAGATATGAATAGACAATTCCGATGAAGATGGCGGTATTGGTGTTGAGAATGTTTAGCGGCGTATCGATAACGTTGGCCCACATGAGGAACTGATTGAGCAGGCCTTCGGGTTTTAGAATACCAATCCACGCATAAACGCGGATAAGAAAACTCGTCCAGAATGGCAGGATAACCAGCATCAGCAGCGTTGGGCGGATTGTCGCCGGGGCCCGCGCCATACCATAGGCAATCGGATAGCCGATAATAAGCGTGAGGAATGTCGAGACAATCGCGATGACTAGGCTTGATATATAGGCTTTGTAATAAAGCGGGTCTTCGACCAGCCAGACATAATTATCCCAGGAAAACTGCGATATGCTGTTGAAGACAGACTTGATGCCCGCTGTAATATCCACCACCGGCGTATAAGGCGGAATGGCCATCGCCACTTCGGATAGCGAAATCTTGAATACGATAATGAACGGGATAAGAAAGAAAACCAACAGCCATAGATAAGGGATGCTGATGACCAGCCGGCTTGTGACAGAGGCTATCAATTTTTGCATTGCATAGCCCTCCTCACGCGGTCAGAAGAATACCGGCATCGGTATCGAAGTTGACCCAAACCATATCCTCATAGCCCAGCGGGTCTTCCACGGTGCGAACCGCATTGAGACTTGCGGCCTTGATGATACGGCCATTTTCAAGCCGCACATGGAACACCGTCATGTCCCCGAAATAGGCGATATCGTAAAGTTCACCATAAGCGGCATTAACGGCAGGATTGGCTGGCTCTTTGCGGCTGAGGCGGATTTTCTCCGGCCGGATGGCAAAGCCGACAGTTTGCCCAACGGAACAGTTGCGCGTCGCATCGGTACGGATGGTCATCTTGTCGGCGGCAACATCAATGTCAATCTTGCCGTTTTCCACCGCCGCGGCGGTGCCTTCGAACATGTTCACATTGCCGATGAAGTCGGCGACAAATTTCGAATTCGGAGCCTCATAGACTTCCGCAGGTGTTGCAACCTGTTTGACTTTGCCCTTATCCATGACCGCGATGCGATCGGACATGGTCATGGCCTCCTCCTGATCATGGGTCACGACAACGAATGTCAGGCCCAGCTTCATTTGCAGGTCCATCAGCTCGAACTGGGTTTCTTCCCGCAGCTTCTTGTCCAGCGCGCCCAAAGGCTCATCGAGAAGCAGCACTTTGGGGCGCTTGGCCACGCAACGGGCCAGAGCAACGCGCTGGCGCTGGCCACCGGAAAGCTGGTGCGGCTTGCGTTTGGCAAATTGCTCGAGCTTGACCAGCTTGAGCATCTCCGCGACGCGCGCTTCAATCTCGTTTTTCGGCATGCCATCCTGCTTCAGACCGAAGGCGATATTTGCCTCGACAGTCATATGCGGAAACAGTGCATAGGACTGGAACATCATGTTGACCGGGCGCTTGTAGGGCGGGATACCGCTCATGTCCTGACCATCGATCAGGATGCGGCCCGATGTGGGCGTTTCGAAGCCAGCCAGCATGCGGAGCAGGGTTGACTTGCCACAGCCGGATGCTCCAAGCAGCGCAAAGAACTCGCGATTATAGATATTCAGGGAAAGATCATCCACGGCGGTAAAGTCACCGAACCTCTTGGTGACGTTCTCGATAGCAATGAAGGGCTTTGCTTCCGGATCATTCCACGGTGCGAATTTGCGTCGAAAACTTCCCAATGACTTCATGATGTCCCCGATATTCTATCGCTTTTGTTGAAAGACCCCGGCATTGGTTGCCGGGGTCTTTTGCATGTTATTGGCCTGTTACAACTTTCGTCCACAGGCGCGTTACAACGCGCTGCACCTTTGTATCATAGGGGGTAACCGTGAACAGCTTTCCAAGAACCTCTGGCGTCGGGTAGATCGCCGGGTCATCCATGATTTCCTTGCTGACAAACTCCTGCGAGGCTTTGTTGCCATTGGCGTAGAACACGACATTGGAAGCCTTGGCGGCAACATCCGGACGCATCAGATAGTTGATGAGCTCATGTGCTTCGGCCACGTGTGGCGCGTCGGCCGGAATTGCCAGCACGTCAAACCACATTTGCGCAGCGCCGGGAATGGCATAACCAACCTCGACGCCAGCCTTGGCTTCCGCAGCACGATCGCGAGCCTGGAAAATATCGCCGGAATAGCCAAGCGCCAGGCAAACGTCGCCATTTGCCAGACCGTTAATGTATTCGGACGAATGGAACTTGCGGATGTTCGGGCGAACTTTCTCAAGCAATTCGCCCGCCTTTGCCAGATCATCCGGATTCTTGCTATCAGGATCGAGGCCCAGATAGGCAAGAACGGACGGCATCACATCGGTCGCCGAATCAAGAACATTGATACCGCAGTCCTTGAACTTCGCGGCCAGCTCCGGCTTGAACAACGCGTCCCATGTCGGCGGCTCGTCGGTACCGAGGATTTCCTTGGCCTTGGCGACATTGTAGCCGAGGCCAGTGGTGCCCCACATCCAGTCAACGGCATACTCGTTGCCGGGATCATATTTCTGAATACGTTCGCTGATGACATCCCACATGTTGGAAAGGTTCGGCAGCTTGGACTTATCCAGCTTCTGGAACACACCGGCAGCGATCTGGCGCTGCAAGAACGATGCTGTCGGAACAACAACGTCATAGCCTGTACCACCGGCCAGAAGCTTGGTTTCGAGAATTTCATTGGAATCGAAGGTGTCATAGACAACCTTGATTCCAGTTTCCTTGGTAAAATCTTCAAGTGTGGTCGGATCGATATAGTCAGACCAGTTATACACATTGACGACGCGTTCCTGCGCCCAAACAGACGTTGTCAGCCCCAGCGCAAGCGTTGCGGTCAACAATACAGTTTTGATACCCATTATTTTCTCCATGCTGCCGGCATCTCCAACAATGCCGCTTGTTCCCAGATCGATGTTCCGCTGTATCTTTGTGCACCTGCAAGGCGCACCGCACAGGTGAGTTTCCCCTACCTTTTTAGATTGCGATCACTTCGTCAACTGGGATCGGGCAACTCTGATGCGGAAAGTTGCTTTGACATGATGTTTTTTAGGTTCAACTTCTTGTGGTCACGAGCTTTTTGACCCGGAAACCAGTGAACGCACTAGCACAAATAAACGCTTCCAGAGGGACGAGAATCGACCGGGCGACCGCCCATATTTTTCGTAATACTCATCCTCCGGCATCCGGCGCTTCTTGCCTGACGTGATGTGCTGCTTCGTAATAGCCCACAAAAGGTAATAATAACTGCTCATATTTATCTCCAGCAAAAAATGAATTGCACGAAATTGTAAAATGGGCAGGTTATTCCTCCATATCTACGCGCTCCGATGAAACAGGTTTTTCACAAATGAAAAATGAGAATTGGGATGATCTGAAGCTGTTCCTGCATGTTGCTCGCGAAGGCGGGCTAACTGGCGCATCGGAAAAGACCGGTGCCAGTCCGGCAACAATCGGGCGGCGTCTGCTTGCGTTGGAACACCGGATGGGCCGCAACTTTTTTGTGCGCAGGCAAACCGGCTATTCCCTGACCAAGGACGGCCAAGCGCTTTTGACTCATGTACTAGCCATGAACGAAGCTGCACAATCCATTGGCGCCTGGAATGAAGGCGTCAACGAGTTGCCAACGGTCCGCATATCCGCGGGGAGTTGGATGTCGCATTTCATGGCAGTTAATCTGGCGCAGCTTTGGACCCCGGATGATCCCTTTCGCCTTTGCTTCAAGACGGCAGAAATCCGCCTCGACCTCGCGCACCGGGAGGCGGAAATCGGCATTCGCAACTCTTTTCCGGAAAGCACAAGCCTTGCTGCCCGCCCGATAGGCGATGTTGCCTATGCGCCCTATTGTGCCAGCCACTTCAACATGGTCCGTGACTGCAATTGGGTGGGTATCGGGGCAGACGACGCGGTCGCCCCCTCGGCGCGCTGGCTACTGGCGCAGACCGATCTGTGGGTAACGATCTGGGCGAACACACCGCGCATGCTGCACGATCTTTTGCGTAGTGGTGCAGGGCGCGGTGTTCTGCCCTGCTTTGTCGGCGATACCGACCCCGCGCTGGTGCGCGCCGGAGAGGATATAAAACCGCTTTATCACCGGCAATGGCTCGTCATGCATAATGATGACAGGCATCGCCCGGAAATCCGCACCCTGGTGGAGCGGCTAGCGCAGTTGATTGAAAAACAGCAACCACTGTTTCGCGGATTAAGGCCAAGAGGATAACTACTGAAAATCAAAGGCACTCAAGCCCGTGACCATTTCATCAAGGCCGAGTGGGCGTGTGACCGGCGGTTCGGCACGGGAAAGGCAGGCCGAACGTTCGCATAGGCGGCAGGCAGGGCCGACCGGCGTGACGCCAACAAATTTGCCAAGTGGTGCGGCGCTGATGCTGCGATTGCCCAAGGCTGAGCCATAGACAGTCTCGTCGGCAAAGCCGATATCGCAACCCAAAAGCAGTGCCGTACGACGCGGGCGCTCGTTGAAGGCACCCTGCGGTCCCTCGAGTGTGCGGGCGATGGTGAGAAATTCCGCGCCATCCGGCATTTCTACAGCTTCGACCAATATCTGGCCGGGCTGTGAAAAGGCAGCATATGCAGCAAGTTTGGGGCAATCGCCACCGAAGCGCGACTGCGGAAAGCCCTGTGCCCCTGCCCTGCGGAAACGGTTCCCCGCATGATCGACTTCGAGCATGAAAAAGGGAATGCCGTTGCCGGGAGCGGCAAGCGTCGTAAGCCGGTTTGCCGCCTGCTCATAAGAAACCGAAAACCGGGAACGCAACACATCCACATCGTATCGCGCGCGCGTCGCGGCTGTCTGGAACGCCTGATAGGGCATCATCAATGCATGGGCGGCGTAGCGGCCAAACTCAAAACGGGCGATGCGGCGCGCTTCATCCGACGAGAACTTCATATCCTGAATTTCGGCGGCGATAACCACCTGCATACGGATCAGTACCGCTTCCATAGCCAGTTCACGCAATTGGTCGAATGGCGAGAGGCGCTCTGACAGGAACAGGCGTTGGGAATGCCGGTCATAACGGCGGCGCCAATTGGGCATGGTCGCAACCGGTAGAATACGTACCGTGGTGCCATATTCGCTTTTGAGCCAGGCTTTCAACGCGCCGGAAAGATCATCCCCGGGCTTTATCAGATTGAGGAAACTGTCGACCTCTCCCTCAATGCGCGGAAAATAATTGGCGCGACGCTCCATGACTTCGCGCACTTCATTGAGCGGCAGCCGTGTGCCGGAAAGTGATGGCGTGTGTCCGTCTTTTGCAAGAAGCTCCGACAGGTCAGACAGACGTTCCTGCTGCTCTCGATAAGCCCGATAAAGCTTGATCATTCCCGTTGCGGCATTAGGCGCAGCATTGGATATCTCGATCAGCTCCTGATCGCCGGGCAATTCACCACTCAATAATGGATCGGAGAACACCTCTTTCAGGGCCACCATGGATGAGCCGGATTCAAGCTGCAGCGTATCGAGATCGATCTTGTAGGTAGAGGAAAGCTTCAGCAGCAGTTGCACAGTCAGCGGACGCTGGTTGCGTTCAATCAGGTTGAGATAAGACGGAGAAATGCCGAGCGCTTCGGCCATTGATGTCTGCGTCAAGCCCTGTTCATTGCGAATGCGCCTGATGCGCGGACCTGCAAAGATTTTGCCCTCAGCCATCACAACTCCCGCATTCTGTGACAAGATTTACATTAGAACGCCTTCAAAAAGATATTACAATTTTTACAGATTTACAATCGGATATTGTAAATCGCTCGACAAGATAACTCGATAAATCAGCGTTAATTGGCGATATTGCTCGCTTTCATCGCAGTGCAATGTAAATTTAGTCATACAGAAACGGCGATATACACCTCCCGATCTGACCGCCGCAAAAGCAAAACTTTATTCTGGAGACGACAATGACTGATTTTTACAATCTTGTACCGAATGCGCCTGCTGGCCGCTATGACAATATTGAACGCCCTTACACTGTCGAGGATGTAAAGCGGCTGCGCGGCTCGGTACAGATCAAGCACACGCTTGCGGAGAACGGTGCAAACCGGTTGTGGAAGCTCATTCACGAGGAAGATTTCGTCAACGCGTTGGGCGCTCTTTCGGGCAATCAGGCAATGCAGATGGTTCGCGCCGGACTGAAGGCGATTTATCTCTCTGGCTGGCAGGTTGCTGCGGATGCCAATACAGCCTCGTCCATGTATCCGGACCAGTCGCTTTATCCGGCAAATGCTGCCCCTGAACTGGCCAAGCGCATCAACAAGACATTGCAACGTGCCGACCAGATCGAAACTGCCGAAGGCAATGGACTTTCAGTTGATACATGGTTTGCGCCGATCATCGCTGATGCGGAGGCAGGTTTTGGCGGACCACTTAATGCTTTCGAGATCATGAAAGCCTTTATTGAAGCTGGTGCTGCCGGCGTTCACTACGAAGACCAGCTGGCTTCTGAAAAGAAGTGCGGACATCTTGGCGGCAAGGTTCTGATCCCAACCGCTGCACATATACGCAACCTTGACGCTGCGCGGCTTGCTGCGGACGTGATGGGAACGCCAACATTGGTTATTGCCCGCACCGATGCGGAAGCTGCAAAGCTTCTGACCTCGGATATTGACGAGCGCGACCAGCCATTCGTTGATTACGATGCAGGACGCACGACAGAAGGCTTCTATCAGGTCAAGAACGGCCTCGACTCCTGTATCGCCCGTGCCGTCGCCTATGCGCCACATGCGGACCTCATCTGGTGCGAGACATCAAAACCCGATCTGGAACAGGCACGGCGTTTTGCCGAGGGCGTGCACAAGGAACATCCGGGCAAGTTGCTGGCTTATAACTGCTCGCCTTCCTTTAACTGGAAGAAGCATCTGGACGAGGCAACCATCGCCAAGTTCCAGCGCGAATTGGGTGCGATGGGCTACAAGTTCCAGTTCATCACGCTGGCCGGTTTCCATCAGTTGAACTTTGGCATGTTTGAACTGGCACGTGGCTACAAGGAACGGCAGATGTCCGCCTATTCCGAGTTGCAAGAGGCAGAGTTCGCCGCGGAAGTTAATGGCTACACAGCCACCAAGCATCAGCGCGAAGTCGGCACCGGCTATTTCGATGCGGTCTCACTGGCAATCACCGGCGGTCAGTCATCGACCACTGCAATGAAAGAATCAACGGAAACCGCGCAATTCCGCCCGGCTGCCGAATAAAGATAACGAGAGGAGAACAATCATGGCTTCCATTTCACGCGTAAAAGAACGGGCTGAGGAACAGGCTTCCTCCATGAATGCGGACCAGCAGGCTGTCATTCGTATGGTCGCCAATGATCTGCACCGCCTCAACCAGTCTGTCATGAAAGCAGTTGATGCCGGGGTTTCCGTGGAACTGGTCCGCTCCGCCCGTCACCACGGTGGTGATGGCAACTGGGGCGATCTTCTGATCCCGGTCGTTGTTACCCGGCAGTAGTATTTGCTGTGGCCTTCTCTGGTTCGGTCTGGGACCAGCACGGCACACGGAACCGCCCGCAAGCAATTGCGGGCGGTTTTGTTTTCAGGATTTCGGATAGTGCCTCACCTCTACATCATTCTCGGGCTTGACCCGAGAACCCAAAGAACAGCGCTGGCGCGATCAAATTAGATCCTCGGGTCAAGGGCCCGAGGATGACGGAGAGGTGGTATAAGGGGAAATAACCGACGCCGTCTTAGATCAACTGCCGTAGGATAATAAACAGTGTGAACGATAGCCCGATCGACACGGGCAGCGTGAGAACCCATGCCATTAACAGATTGCGGACTGTCGACATTTGCAGCCCGGACCCGTTGGCGGTCATTGTTCCTGCCACGCCGGACGACAGAATATGCGTCGTGGAAACCGGCAAACCCAGTGTGTCCGCTGTAAAGATCGTGCCCATGGCCACCAGTTCGGCTGAGGCACCCTGCCCGTAGGTCAAATGCGTCTTGCCAATCTTTTCGCCTACCGTGACAACGATGCGCTTCCAGCCGACCATGGTGCCCAGCCCAAGCGCCAGCGCGACGGCAACCTTTACCCAAGTCGGAATGAACTTCGTCGCGTCGTCGATTGCCTTGTGATAGGTTTTGATGGCCGCCAAATCAGCTGGCTCGACGGGAAGCAGCTTGTTTTTTTCGATCAGTTTCAGCGCCTCACCAGTAAGATACATATCGTTACGGGTATTGCTGACCATGCCATCAGGTACGTTGGCAACAGAACCATAGGGCGAAACATTCGTATGTGTATCAGTGATGAGCTGGCGCAGACCGACTGTCGTTTCGTCGCTCCATGTTTTGTTACGCACCGCATCGCCAACCACTTTTCTGGAGTCGGACACGGTAATGCCGGGCTTTTCATATTTCTGCAAAGTATCGGCAGCAGCAACAGATGCGGACTTGTAGGCCTCCAGATAATTGACATCCGGTGTGCGGTTCAGAGCAAAGGCGGTCGGAACGACGCCGATCAAGATCAGCATGATCAAGCCCATGCCTTTTTGGCCATCATTCGAACCGTGGGCAAAGGAAACGCCGGTGCATGTGAAAATAAGCAATGCCCTGATCCAGAATGGTGGAGGTGTGCTGCCCTTTGGCGCTTCGTAGAGCGCCTTGTTGCGGATGAAAAGCTTCATCGCCAGCAACAGCAAGGCAGCGGCACCGAAACCGACAAGCGGCGAAACAAGCAGGGACATGCCAACTTCCGTCGCCTTGGACCAGTCGACACCACTTGTCGCGGTCCCGGCAGGCGCCAGAAACTGATTGGCAAGGCCAACCCCGACGATCGAACCGATGAGCGTGTGCGAACTTGAAGATGGCAGGCCGAGATACCACGTGCCAAGATTCCAAAGGATTGCCGCTGTCAGCAGCGAAAACACCATTGCAAGACCGGCGCTGGAACCGACCTGCATGATAAGTTCCACTGGAAGAAGCGATATGATGCCAAAGGCAACCGCGCCGCTTGCGGTAAGAACGCCGAGGAAGTTGAAAAAGCCTGACCATATGACAGCGATCTCAGCAGGCAAGGAATTGGTATAGATGACGGTCGCTACAGCATTGGCCGTGTCATGGAAGCCGTTCACAAACTCAAAACCGAGAGCCGTGACCAGTGCCAGACCCAACAGTATCCACGGCACTGCAACCGAGCTGGTCAAATCCTGTGTGAGTGACCAAGCCACATAGAACAGACCGCCAATCAGAATTGCCACCACGGCATAATTCGGCAGATTGCCCAACTTGCCGGGTTTACCCAGCGGATGATCGGCACCAATCGGGCCTGTATCTTTTGTACTGGTGATCGTCATAGCAAAATCCCCTCATCAAAGAAGGAAAAGCTAGGACTGCTGCGTGAACCTCTGATGACAGTATGGGTTCCATTTGATTCTTCTTTGCTCTATCGCTTGGTGAAGAAAAATAAACTCTGGAAACGTTCATGCATAAGGTAGTCATCAGCGGCACTGGCGTGTTTACGCCTGATCAGTCCATCAGCAATGCCGAACTGGTGGCAGCTTTCAATACCTACGCGACAAAGCAAAATGAGTTGCACGCGGAAGAAATTGCCGCGGGCACGCGTGAGGCGATGACCATGTCCAATGAGGATTTCATTGTTCGCGCCTCGGGTATTGAAAACCGCTATGTCCTCAACAAATCCAGTATTCTCGATCCGGAAATCATGCACCCGGTTTTACCGGAGCGCGGCGACGAAGACATCTCTGTCATGGCACAAATGGCGGTGCACGCGGCAACATTGGCGTTGAAAAAAGCTGGCCGCGATGCATCGGAGATTGATGCGGTTATCTGCGCGGCGTCAAATCATGAGCGCGCTTATCCTGCCATCGCTATCGAAGTACAGCAGGCACTTGGTATTGAGGGCTTCGGCTTCGACATGAACGTTGCCTGTTCATCTGCTACGTTCGGCATTCAGGCGGCGGCAGACATGATCCGTTCAGGGTCGGCACGCGCCATCCTTATGGTCAATCCGGAAATCTGCTCGGCACATCTCGAATGGCGTGATCGCGACTGCCATTTCATCTTTGGCGATGTTTGCACGGCGGTACTGCTCGAACGCGACGACCTCGCGACGGCGGAAGACCGGTTCGAGATCGTCTCGACGCGATGCCTGACCCAGTTTTCCAATAATATTCGCAACAATAATGGCTTCTTGCGACGGACACGCGAAGGCCACATGACGGACCGCCGCGACATGCTTTTCAAGCAGGAAGGCCGCAAGGTGTTCAAGCAGGTCGTGCCGATTGTTTCCGACCTGATCCTGACGCATCTTGCAGATGAGAATATCGCACCGGCACATTTATCGCGGCTATGGTTGCATCAGGCAAACAAAGGCATGAATGATCTGATTGGCGTCAAAGTGCTTGGCCGCGAGCCTGAGCCCGGCGAGCAGCCCAACATCCTGCAGGATTATGCCAATACCTCCTCGGCGGGTTCGATCATCGCATTCTCGAAATATTCCGATGATCTTGCCCCCGGCAGCCTCGGCGTCATCTGCTCGTTTGGGGCAGGATATTCAGTCGGCAGCGTGATTGTGCGTAAGGTTTAAGTCTATAATTGTTCATTTAAGAATTATTGACCGCTTGTATTTCGTACGGCATGACCGTACATAGGTGATATATGAAAATTCGTAGTGTCCGGCACAAAGGACTTAAGCGTTTTGTTGAAGATGATGATGCTAAAGGGATAAGGCCCGATTTAACAAACAGGATCAGAAATATTCTCGCCGCACTGATTGTTGCGGACGGCATCGATAATCTACGCGGCCCGCCCGGTTGGCGAATTCATTTGCTGACTGGTGATCGAGCCAATATTTGGAGCATCTCGGCGTCCGGAAACTGGCGGATCACCTTCGAGATTATCGGCGGCGAAATCTCTGATCTGGATTTGGAGGATTATCACTGATGAGTGACACAATTGAAAAGATCGGGATGAAGCCGCCCCATGTCGGAGGTTTTATACGCGACGAAATTTTGAATGAACTCGGGTTGTCGATTACCAAGGCCGCAACAGCGTTAAATGTGCGCCGCGCTACCCTGTCCGATCTCGTGAACGAGAAAACGTCCCTCACCCCTGAAATGGCTCTGCGGATAGAAAAAGCATTTGGCGTGAACATGGATATATTGCTGAAAATTCAAGCTTGGTATGACACGGTGACCATGCGTCAGCATGCCGACCAGATCAACGTGCAACGATATAGTCCGGTCAACGAACACTGATCCTGTTGCTTAAATCCGGTCCATCAGCGCATACCAGCTCAGCGCGAGAAACAGCATGGGCGCGCGGAATGTGCGCCCACCCGGGAATGATGGAACTTTCAGATCTTCCAGCAGCTTTAACCGGTCCCGATTACCCGCTACAGTCTCCGCATAGAGCTTGCCGACGAAGTTCGACAGCATCACGCCATGCCCGGAATAGCCTCCGGCAGAAATGACATTTGGCATGACTTCGCGCACGAATGGCTGGCGCGGCATGGTGATACCGACAGAACCACCCCAGGCCTGCGTCATTTCCACATTTGCGAGTGCCGGATAAATCTCTGCAATCTGGCGGCGGATATGGGTGCTGATGTCCAGCGGATTATCAGCCGTATAGGCTTCTCGCCCTCCGAACAGGAGGCGGCCATCCTGCGAGCGGCGGAAATAACGCACCACAAAGCGGGAGTCATCGACACTCTCACCACCGGGCAGGACCGGACTGTCGTCACCCAAAGGCACAGTTGCGCCAATGAAGGAGCGTATCGGCATGACATGCGATGCGCTGACAGGCTCCAGATTTCCACCATAGGCGTTGACCGCGATCAGCGCCTTTGCCGCTGTTATGGTGCCGGTGGCAGTGGTGGCCGTAACCTTGCCGTTCTCTGATTTGATGCCGGTAACTTTGGTGTTTTCATAAAGATGCGCACCGGCCTTTGCCGCGGCACGCGCAGTGCCGACAACAAGTTTCATCGGTTGAATATGCCCCGTGCCCTTGTCGTAGAGCCCGCCAAGATACCGGGTTGAACCAAGCCGCTCGGCAGTTTCATCCGCTTCCATGTAGTGAATGTGGGGGTAATTGAACCGAGTCGTCATCAGTTCCGCATGCTCGCGATAGCTTTTCAGATAACGCTTCTTGTGCACAACGGACATCTGCCCGGGCACATATTCAATATCGATCTTGTGCGTTTCCGCAAATTCCAGCAGGTGGCTTTTCGCCTCCTCGGCAAGATCAAACAGTGCTTTGGCCCGCTCGAAACCATATTGCGCTTCAAGCTCTTCCGCCCACGACCGTTGCCCTGTGCCAAGCTGGCCGCCATTGCGCCCCGATGCACCATCGCCAAACCTGAAAGCTTCGAGCAAGACAACATCGACACCAGCTGATGCCAGATGCACAGCGGCCGATAGACCCGTGAATCCGCCGCCAACGATAACGACATCAGCGCTGCGCGAGCCATCCAAAGCAGGATATTGCGTGCGATCGGCAATCGTGGATTCGTACCATGATATGCCGGGCGAGATGGGAGACTGATATGCCATTTTGAATACAATCCGTTTGGAAAAACTTGGCTCCGCTTATCTCTCCCCTTGCGGGAGAGATAGGATTTTCCTGGGTTTAGACCCTTTGCTAAATCCTTGGAAAATCCAAGTGAGGGGGTAGTTCAGCAGGCAATCCCCTCTCTTGTGATTTCTAGCACTTAGCAAATGCTAAGATGCTGAAATCACTTTCTCCCCCACAAGGGGGGAGAAAGGCGTTAACTCAAACGTTCAGCAGCAGATATTCGCGCTCCCAAGGGCTGATAACCTCCATGAAGGTTTCAAACTCGGCGCGCTTGATCGCGGCATAGGTGATGGCGAAGGACTCGCCCAGCATGGCAATCAAGTCCCTGTCCTGCTCAAACAGCAAAGTGGCCTCAATCAATCCTCGCGGCAGTTCAATCAGATTATCGTTGACAGTGGTCGAAGCCGGCGCATCAGGTTCGACCTTGTTGTTCATGCCCAGCAAGCCGCACGCAAGTGAAGCCGCAAGTGCCAGATATGGATTGGCGTCGGAGGAAGGAATGCGGTTTTCGACACGCCGTGCTGCCGGGTCCGAACGCGGCACACGGAATGCCGTGGTGCGGTTGTCGTAACCCCATTTGACATTGACCGGAGCCGAGGCCGCAGGCGTCAGGCGGCGATAGGAATTCACATAGGGGGCGAACATGACCAGCGAAGCCGGAACATGTTTCTGCATACCGCCGATAAAGTGCCGGAATGCTTCGCTTTCCGTACCATCGGGGTTGGAAAACACATTCCGCCCCGTCTTTTTATCGACAATGGACTGATGAATATGCATCGCCGATCCGGGCTGACCCTGGATGGGCTTTGCCATGAAGGTTGCATACATATCGTGCTTGAGTGCAGCTTCCCTGATTGTGCGCTTGAACAGGAACACCTGATCTGCAAGCTCAACGGGATCACCGTGACGCAGGTTGATCTCCAGCTGCGCTGCGCCTTCTTCGTGGATCAGCGTATCGATCTCAAGACCCTGGCTTTCAGAGAAGTGATAGATATCATCGATAAGCTCGTCGAATTCGTTGACGCCGGCAATGGAATAACCCTGCCCGCCGCCAATGGCGCGGCCCGACCTGCCAACCGGAGGTGTCAGCGGATAGTCCGGATCAGGATTCTTCTTGACGAGGTAGAATTCGATTTCGGGCGCGACGACCGGCTTGAGGCCCTTTTTGCTATAGGCGGCTACGACACGCTTCAATACATTGCGCGGTGTAAACTCTACAGCTTGCCCGTCCTTATTGACGAGATCGCATATGACCTGCGCGGTGCGGTCGCTTTCCCAAGGCACTTCCGACAAGGTCGAAAGATCGGGCATAAGCTTCAGGTCGCCATCGTCTTCCGGATAAGAAAAGCCATGACCATCTTCCGGATAGGAACCGGAAATCGTTGCCATGAACACAGCGGAAGGCAAGGCAAGCGATGTGTTGGAAGTAAATTTTTTCGACGGCATCATCTTGCCGCGCGCCACGCCTGCCTGGTCCGGGGTAATGCATTCTATGTCTTCGATGTCCCGCCAGGCCAGCCATTCAGCAGCTTCACGCCAGTTTTTCACTCCCCGGGTGGCCTTGACGTAAGCGGGCGTACGCCGCCGTGTCGCTGTGGTCCGCGCGGGTTTTTTTTCAGGAGTTTCGGAGGGCATCAATCACCAGTTTTTATTGCGGTGACAAGATGATAGCGCATAAAACAAGCCGATGGGAGGCTGGACGGAGAAAATTATTTCAACTTATCGATGCGGCGATTTTCGGTGTGCGGATAAGGAGTTCCGGTACCCGCACACCATTTTTGTTATTGCTTGGGAGAATCTGCGCCTGCGCTTACTTCTGCCCATGCATCAAAATCACGCTGCATTTCCCTGATTTTCTCGCGGCCGCCATCAAGTGCAATCTTGCCAAGCAAAAGACGCAGCGGCGGGTCTTTTGCCTCCACGGCTTTGACGATGGCCTGCACAGCCTTCACCGGATCGCCCGGCTGATTGCCGCTCGCGGCACGGATCTGGCGCATACGCTCGCCTGCTGAAGCACGATAGTCTTCAATCGTTTCCGGAGCTTCATTGGCAGAACGACCTGCCCAATCCGTACGGAACCCGCTTGGCTCAACGATCAGTACCTTGATGCCGAGATGAGCGACTTCCTTGGAAAGGGACTCAGAAAGCCCTTCCACAGCAAACTTTGTACCATTGTAGAAGCCCACCGCCGGGAAGCCTCGCAACCCGCCAATTGACGAGATGTTGACGACCGTACCGGAACGCTGCCTGCGCAAGATCGGCAGGACAGCGCGGGTCATATCCATAAGACCCCAGATATTGATATCGAACATCTTGCGGGCTTCGCTGAGATCACTCTCCTCAAGAGAGCCGAAATAGCCAATGCCGGCATTATTGACCAACACGTCTATCCGCCCGAAGCGCTCTTCCGCCGCCTTGACCGCAGCAGCTACTTCATCGAGCTTGGTGACGTCGAGTTTGAGGACAAGCGCATTGTCTTCATGGCCTTTGACGATATCGTCAAGTTGAGCTGGATTGCGAGCCGTAACCACAGTGGGATAGCCAAGCGCAAGAGTGTGTTGGGCAAGTTCGCGGCCAAAGCCGGTTGAGCAGCCAGTGATGAACCAGACAGGTTTGGATGTCATGATGATTTCCTTGAAAAAGCATAACGCCAGAGCGGCAGCTAGACCGGGCAGCGCTTATCAGAAGGGGAATACAAGGAAAATGTAGGCCCCCTAGCCGATCTTTCAAGGCTAAAGGCGCTTTTAAATGCAGCGTCCGCCATCGACCTCCAGCGCGACGCCGGTGATGAACTGAGCCTCGTCAGAGGCCAGATAGAGCGCGGCATTGGCAACATCCAGCGGTACTGAAAGACGGCCGAGAGGAATTGTGGCCTTGAATTGTGCACGGCGCTCCGGCGTATCCTCGCCCAGAAACAGTCCAAGCATGGGTGTTTCACCTGCCGCAGGGCAAAGGCAATTGACGCGGATATTCTTTGGGCCAAGCTCGACTGCCATGGACTTGGTAACGCTGATCGCCCAACCCTTTGAAGCATTGTACCAGGTCAGACCCGGGCGCGGGCGTAAACCGGCGGTTGATGCGGTTGTGATAATTGAGCCGCTGCCCTGCCGCTCCATGATCGGAACAACGGCGAGCGCTGTATAGTAAATCGCCTTCATATTGATGGCGGCAATCAGATCATATGTATCTTCGTCCACGCCCAGCATTGAGCCGTTACGATGGGAGTAACCCGCATTATTAACCATGATGTCGATGCGGCCAAACTTATCCATCGTAGCTTGAACCATCGCGTCAATCTCTTCCTTGCGCGTCACATCCGTATGAACGGCAAGGGCAGTTTTACCAATGGACCCGGCTACGGCTTCCGCCCCCACGAGATTGAGATCGGCAACGACAACATTTGCACCTTCTTCTGCAAAGCGGCGCGCCATTGCCTCGCCGAAACCTGATGCTGCACCAGTAATGATCGCTGTTTTGCCTGCCAAACGGGCCATACTCCATCCTCCATCTATTCTGATTTATCTGTGAGCTTTAATCGTGGCGGAAAACGATCGTCTTGGTTGCAGACATATCATAAAGCGCCTCAAAGCCCTTTTCGCGGCCATGACCTGAACGCTTGAAGCCGCCAAAAGGCAGTTCCACACCTCCGCCAGCGCCATAAGCGTTGACATAGACCTGTCCCGCCCGCACACGCTTTGCAACACGATGCTGTCTTGCTCCGTCTTTGGTCCAGACACCCGCTACCAGACCATACTCAGTGCCATTTGCCATCCGGATTGCGTCCGCTTCATCCTCGAATGCAAAGAGCGAAAGCACGGGGCCGAAGACCTCTTCCTGTGCCAAAGTCGCAGACGGATCGACGGCGCCAAAAAGAACCGGTGCAACATAAAAACCCGTAAGGGGCGCATCGATATGGATCGAGCCCCGCGCGATGACCTCAATGCCGGCTTCGGCAGCCGCTGTTACATAGTTTTCCACCCGGCGCTTTTGCGCTGCATTGATCATGGGTCCAAGATCAAGATCGGCATCATGCGGCCCTGCAACAAGCTCGCGGAACCGCGATCCCAAGGCATCGGCAACCTTATCATAAATCGGACGTTCAATCAGAATGCGGCTGCCTGCAGAACAGGTTTGGCCGCCGTTCTGTATGATTGCATTGACGAGAACCGGAAATGCCTTTTCGATATCCGCATCGGCAAAAACAATTTGCGGGGATTTTCCACCCAACTCCATTGTCACACCGCGATTATGCGCCGCGGCTGCCTGCTGAATCGCCGTGCCGGTGGCTGGTGAGCCGGTGAACGTCACATAATCCACGCCGGGATGCGCTGATAATGCAGCTCCAGCCTCGCTGCCATAACCGGTGATGATGTTGAGCACACCATCGGGGAATCCCGCTTCGATGGCCAGTTCGCCAATGCGAATTGTTGATAATGATGCATCTTCGGCGGGCTTGATGACCAGAGTATTGCCCATGGCAAGAGCAGCACCGACCACGCGCGCCATGATTTGCATGGGATAATTCCACGGCGTGATGCCAGCCACAACACCATGGGGCTCCCGCAATGTCAGGGCCGTATAACCATCCAGAAACGGGATTGTATCGCCATGAATCTTATCGGCAGCGCCACCATAGAATTCATAATAGCGGATCGTGGCCGCAACATCGGCCTTACCCTGTCTTATCGGCTTACCCGTATCGCGTGCTTCGAGTGCCGCCAGTTCATCGCCATGTTTTTCTATGAGCAGCCCAAGGCGTGTCAGGAGGCGCCCGCGTTCAAAGGCAGGCATGCGGGACCATGGCCCTTCTTCAAAAGCCTGACGGGCCGCATCGACAGCACGATCAACATCAATAGCATCGTAGGAAGGTACGGTGGCAAATTCCAACCCGTCGGACGGGCAGACGACAGGGATCGTTTTTCCATTCGTTGCTGCAACGCGCCTGCCATTGATGATGCCGAGGAAATTCTTATCCTGTGCGACAATTCGCGAGAGATTCTGTAACATGGCTGTTTCCCGTTCGTTGTAGTCGTACCGGAACTTCAGCGGATTGGAAATGCAATTTGACGCAGTTTGCGCTTAAGGACTGGTCATTTTAAATCGATTAGATTATAGAAACCATGCGCCTCAAAGTTCGACTTTGCATCGCGCAATTCAGGCATAGCGAGACTCTATTCATGACAAGTCAGATTATCCCGGTTGAACCATTTGATTGTATCGTTTTCGGCGGAACCGGCGATCTTGCCGAACGCAAACTTATTCCGGCGCTTTATCAGCGCCAGCGTGACGGCCAGCTTTCGGAACCGACACGCATCATCGGTGCATCGCGTTCGGCCATGTCGACTGAGGATTATCGCAAATTCGCGCAGGCTGCGATCAAGGAATTCGTCAAGGCCGACGAGTATGACAAAAAACAGGTCGACCAGTTTCTGGAGCGCCTTTCCTATGTGGCCGTCGATGCGACATCTGAATCTGGATGGGAAGAACTCAAGACAGAAATCGGCACAGACCACAAGCGTATCCGCGCATTCTATCTTGCGGTCAGCCCTTCCCTTTTCGGCGATATTGCCAGCCGCCTGAAAAGCTACAAGCTCGTTACCGACCACACACGCATCATCGTTGAAAAGCCGATTGGCCGCGATCTGGACAGCGCGATTGCGCTCAACGATACGATTGGTCACGTGTTCAGCGAACAGCAGATTTTCCGCATTGATCACTATCTCGGCAAAGAAACAGTCCAGAACCTCATGGCGCTGCGCTTTGCCAACGCATTTTATGAGCCTCTGTGGAATTCCGCGCATATCGATCATGTTCAAATTACTGTCGCCGAACAGGTAGGGCTGGAAGGCCGTGCCGGTTACTATGATAAGGCCGGAGCGTTGCGCGATATGGTGCAGAACCATATCATGCAGCTATTGTGTCTTGTAGCGATGGAGCCGCCGGCTTCCATGGATGCCGATGCGGTTCGCGATGAAAAACTGAAGGTCCTGCGCTCGCTCAGCCCTATCACATCACAGAATGCCGATGAGCTTACCGTACGCGGCCAATATCGCGCGGGCGCGTCGTCCGGCGGTGCCGTAAAAGGCTATCTGGATGAACTCGGCACGCCGAGCAATACAGAAACATTCGTTGCCATAAAGGCCGAGATTGCTAACTGGCGCTGGGCTGGCGTCCCATTCTATCTACGCACGGGCAAACGCCTTGGTGCACGCGCTTCGGAAATCGTCGTTTCATTCAAGCCGATTCCTCATTCAATTTTCGGTGAGACAGCCGGGCGGGTTGTTGCCAACCAGCTTGTTATTCGCCTGCAGCCGGATGAGGGCGTCAAGCAGTGGATGATGATCAAGGACCCGGGTCCGGGCGGCATGCGGTTGCGTCACGTTCCACTGGATATGAGCTTTGCAGAGTCATTCAAAGTTCGCAGCCCAGATGCTTATGAGCGCCTTCTGATGGACGTGGTGCGCGGCAACCAGACATTGTTCATGCGGCGTGACGAAGTGGTCGCGGCATGGCGCTGGGTCGATCCTATCCTCAAGGCCTGGGCCGAGACCGAACAGGCACCTTCCGGCTATACTGCCGGAACATGGGGCCCATCATCCGCCATCGCACTTATTGAGCGTGACGGCCGCACATGGCACGAGCCGGAATAGGCTTTTATCATGGTGACTGATCCTAGGCTGAATAGTTTTGATAATGGCGCTACACTTGCAGAAGCATTGGCGACGGCCGTTGCAAACCGTCTTGCGGCGGGTTGCAACGACAATGGGAAAGCCGTGCTGGCAGTTTCAGGCGGCACGACCCCTGCCCGCTTTTTCAAAGCCTTATCGGTCAAGGATCTGCCTTGGAACAAAATTACCATAACGCTGGTGGACGAACGCTTTGTGCCGCCCTCCAGCGACCGCTCCAATGAACGTCTGGTGCGCGACGCGCTTTTGCAGAATGCGGCGGCGGGAGCTAATTTTGTCGGTCTCTATCATGAAGCTGACGACGCCAATGAAGGGGCGGAGATTGCCGCGACGGAAATTGCCAAGCTGGGGCAGCCATTCGATGTGGTCGTGCTCGGCATGGGGGGCGATGGTCACACCGCGTCGTTCTTCCCGGGCGGCGACAATTTGAACAAGGCCATTTCCACAGACCAGACATCATTGGTTTTGCCTATGACGGCAGAAAATGCAGGTGAGCCGCGTTTGACACTGACGCTGCCGGTCATCGTGAATGCACGCTTCGTTGCTTTACATATTGAAGGCGCGGGCAAGATGACTGCACTGGAAGCAGCGCTTGGCGAAGGCGACGTCAGAGACATGCCCATCCGCGCCGTGCTTCGACACGAGCCGATCGAACTTGAGATTTTCTGGGCTCCTTAAGCGCCCGGATGCGTGATCGCCAGGAGGCTCCCAAACTCCTTGGCAAGCGCTACAAGGAGAGAACACATGACCGTCATGCAACGGGTGAAAAGCATTACCAATCGCATCCGCGAACAGTCAAAGCCAACGCGGGATGTATATCTGGATCATTTGCGCGAGGCCGCTTCCCGGAAACCCAAGCGGTCGGCACTTGCCTGCGCAAATCTCGCGCATGGTTTTGCAGCCTGCAGTCCGTCAGACAAGGAAGCGCTGGCCGGAGATGTGGTGCCAAACGTTGGCATCATAACCTCTTATAATGACATGCTTTCGGCACACCAACCCTTTGAAACCTATCCGAACCTGATCAAACAGGCGGTGAAAGAAGCGGGTGGTGTTGCGCAGGTTGCAGGCGGCGTGCCAGCCATGTGCGATGGCGTGACACAGGGTCAGCCCGGTATGGAACTGTCGCTGTTTTCACGCGATGTGATTGCCATGGCAACTGCAATTGGCTTATCGCATGACATGTTCGATTCTGCCGTTTATCTGGGCGTTTGCGACAAGATCGTTCCGGGTCTCGTCATCGGCGCGCTGACTTTCGGTCATCTGCCAGCCGTGTTCATTCCTGCAGGCCCGATGACGACCGGCCTGCCGAACGACGAAAAGGCAAAGACACGCCAGCTTTATGCGGAGGGCAAGGTCGGACGCGAGGAATTGCTGGAATCGGAGTCAAAATCCTATCACGGTCCGGGCACCTGCACCTTTTATGGTACGGCAAATTCCAATCAGATGCTAATGGAGATTATGGGCCTGCATATGCCGGGCTCCTCATTCATCAATCCCGGCACTCCACTGCGTGATGCCTTGACCCGGGAAGCTGCAAAGCGTGCACTGGCCATCACTGCGCTCGGCAATGAATTCACTCCCGTCGGCGAAATGATCGACGAGCGCTCCATAGTCAACGGTGTTGTGGGACTGCATGCAACGGGCGGCTCGACCAACCACACCATGCATCTGGTCGCAATGGCGGCAGCAGCAGGCATCAAACTGACATGGCAGGATATTTCCGATCTGTCTGACGTGGTGCCGCTTCTGGCCCGCGTCTATCCAAACGGCTTGGCAGACGTGAACCATTTTCACGCGGCTGGCGGCATGGGCTATATCATCCGCGAATTGCTGGACGGCGGATTATTGCATGAGGATGTCAAGACCGTCTGGGGCGGCACCGACGGCTTGCGTGCCTATACAATAGAGCCAAAGCTTGGTGAAAATGGCACTGTTGTCCGCGATCCCATTGCAGCCGAAAGCGCCGACAAGAAAGTGCTTTCCACCTGCGCAGCGCCCTTTCAGGTTACTGGTGGCCTGAAGATGCTCAAGGGCAATCTTGGCACTGCTGTTATCAAGACTTCCGCGGTCAAGGCAGAGCGCCATATCATCGAAGCACCTGCCCTCGTCTTTGACAGTCAGGCGGCATTGCAGGATGCCTTCAAGGCTGGCCAGCTCAACCGCGATTTCGTGGCAGTCGTCCGCTTTCAGGGACCGCGTGCCAACGGCATGCCCGAATTGCACAAGCTGACGCCTGCGCTGGGCGTTTTGCAGGACCGCGGCCATATGGTTGCGCTTGTAACCGACGGTCGTATGTCGGGCGCATCAGGCAAGGTTCCGGCAGCAATTCACGTGACACCGGAAGCACTGGATGGCGGCATCATTGGCAAAATACGTGATGGCGACATTGTAAGGCTGGACGCCGAGATCGGCACGCTCGATGTGCTTGAAGACCCGGCAGTTCTGGCAGCACGCCCCGCTGCGGTGGGCGATATGAGCCATAATGGATACGGCATGGGACGCGAATTGTTCGCATCGTTCCGTAATGTTGTCGGGCGTGCAGACGCAGGCGCTTCGGTGTTTGGACTTTAGTAGCATTGCATCAGTGTGTAGACGTACCTAAGCTCCTGTCTGTTCTGAGAGTTGAGGGGTGCCAGCCACTGAATATTCGTAACGAGGAAGTCAACCAGCTTGCAGCAAAACTGGCGGCTCGCAAAAATATAAGCAAGACCGAGGCTGTGAAACTCGCTTTGATGAAGGAATTACAGCTGACGGATAAGGAAGTTTCGCTAGAGGAGCGTATACGGCCAATACAGGACAAGATCGCCTCTTATCCTGATACTGGATTTAAAGCAGATAAGGCATTCTTTGATGACCTTAGCGGTGATTATTGAGGATCATAAGTACACCTGTGCTCATAGAGCCTGAAGCCATTGGTGTGACGAAAAATCAGTAGTTCGTGCGGCGCTCGTCGGAAGGTGAGCGCCCGAATTGAGCGCGATAGCTCTGCGCAAAATAAGAATGCGAAGTGAAACCCGTCGCCAGTGCCACGTCCAAAATTGGCGAATGGGTCTGCCGCAAAAGCTCGCGAGCACGTTCGAGACGCAGGCTCATATAGTATCGACCGGGTGTCATATTGAGATGGCGCAGGAATAACCGCTCCACCTGACGCACCGATAGTCCTACGGCCTTGGCCAGACGTACGGCAGACTTGGGTTGCTCCAGATTGTCGGCCATAAGCTCGACGATCTTGCGCAATTTTTCCGATTTGCCCGTGAGGTCACGTTCCGGCCCGATACGCTGACGGTCCGTCTGTGAGCGTATACGCTCATGATGAAACTGGTTTGCAACTTCGTTGGCGAGCGCCGGACTGAAATCCTGTTTGATAATCTCCAGCATGAGATCGATGGACGTCGTACCGCCAGCGCATGTATAGCGTTTGCGGTCTATCTCGAAGACATTTCCCGTACACTCGATCTGCGGGAACCGCTCCTGAAATCCTGCCCGGTTTTCCCAATGGATCGTGCAGCGATGTCCTTCCAACTGGCCCGCTTCGGCGAGAATATAGCTGCCGATGTTCAGCCCGCCGAGCGCTGCGCCGCGCCGCCCAAGGTTGCGCAGGGTTGCAATCACCTTCGGCTTATCTTCGAATTCCGTGGTCAATCCGGCACAGATGAAAAAGATATCCGCTGCCGGAAGTTCCGCGAGCGCATATTCGACATTGATCTGGAGGCCATTGGATGCCGTCACCGGAGCCCCGGTCGCCGAAACCGTTATCCACGAATAGAACGGCTCTTCCGACATGCGATTGGCCGTGCGCATCGTATCGATGGCAGCGGCAAGGCTGAACATCGGGAATTTGTCAACGAGCAGAAAGGCAAAGGTTCTGCCGACCTTGAGTGCTTCGGCCATGCGCTGTTGTAACGGGATTCCCTATTTGAGCAAACTGATCAGAAACGCGGCGGGTTTTTACCGGCCGAGCGATAGGCCGCTACAAGTGTATTGGCCATCAGCATGGCAATCGTCATTGGGCCAACCCCGCCCGGAACGGGTGTAATTGCTCCTGCAACCGTTGCGGCATCGGCAAAATCGACATCGCCGACGAGCCGGGTCTTGCCCTCGCCTCGTTCGGGTGCCGGAATACGATTGATGCCGACATCTATAATGGTCGCTCCGGGTTTGACCCAATCGGCCTTGATCATTTGCGATCTGCCGACTGCTGCCACAAGAATATCGGCAGTGCGGCAAAGAGCGGCAAGATCTTTGGTCTTGCTGTGAGCAATGGTTACTGTCGCATTGTGCGCCAGCAGCAAATTGAACATGGGCTTGCCAACAATATTCGAGCGACCAACAACGACAGCATTCAGGCCGGACAGATCGCGCCCGAGAATACGATCAATCAACAGCATGGAGCCAGCAGGTGTGCACGGCACAAAAGCGGTTTCAATTTCGCCTGTTCCCAATTTGCCGACATTGATGAAGTGAAAACCATCCACATCCTTGTCTGGCGAAATTGTCTGGATGATCCGCCCGGAATCGATATGTTTTGGCAATGGCAGCTGTACAAGAATGCCGTGGATTTTTGGGTCCGCATTCAGCTTCTCCACCAGCACAACAAGATCTTCCTCTGAAGTTTCGGCCGACAGGGTATGCTGCTCGGAATGAAATCCGCATTCGCGCGCTTTTCTACCTTTCGATGCAACATAGACCTGGCTTGCCGGGTCCTCCCCTACGATCACGACGGCGATACCCGGTGTAATCCCGCTGTCCTTGATCAGTTCGGCAGCAAATGTCTTGACCTTCGATACCACATCCTCGGCAATTTCCTTGCCATTGATCGTCACTGCCATGTGCTGCTCCTGGAAATCGTACTTCGCGGATTGAGCGTCATTCTCTTGATTTTGCGCCCAAACAATACCGTCAGAACGGCGTTCCCTGACGCAATAGCGAAAGCGTTGAAGAACCGCAATGCGATGATACGTTGCAGGGCTTGGCTAACTCAGAAAATCCAAGCATGATTGTGTGACACGTTACCGATTCCGGGAATTCAAATGCGCTATTCAGCTTTCAGCCTTCTAAAAAATGCCCTCAACGGCAACAAGGACTGGAAGCCGGCATGGCGTAAACCCGATCCCAAGTCAGCCTATGACGTGGTTATAATCGGTGGCGGCCATGGCCTCGCAACAGCCTATTATCTCGCCAAGGAACACGGCATCCGTAATATTGCCGTAGTGGAAAAGGGCTGGCTCGGTTCAGGCAATATCGGTCGCAACACCACCGCGATACGCTCCAACTACCTGCTTTCCGAGAATCAGCATTTTTACGAAGCGTCGATGAAGCTATGGGAAACCATGTCTCACGATCTCAATTACAATGTGATGTTTTCGCAGCGCGGCGTTGTCAATCTCGCCCATTCACTCCCGCAGCTCGATATCTATGCAAGACGCGGCAACCAGATGCGGCTGAATGGCATTGATGCCGAATTGATGAACCCGGCCCAGATCAAGAAACTCATACCCGGCCTTGATATCAGCAGTTCAGCACGTTTTCCGATTATCGGCGGACTTATGCAACGTAGTGCCGGCACGGCGAGGCACGATGCTGTCGTGTGGGGATATGCCCGCGCCGCCGATCAGCTGGGCGTGGATATCATCGAGAACTGCGAAGTGACGAGTTTTCTGAAAGATGGCGATACCGTTACCGGCGTTATGACAACGCGCGGGCCAATCAATGCCAAAAAGGTAGCCTGTGCCGTGGCTGGAAACACCAGCGAGTTGATGCGCAGGGCCGGTATCGACCGTTTGCCACTGGAATCGCATGTGTTGCAGGCATTCGTTTCCGAGGCGCTGAAGCCGGTTGTCGATACGGTCGCAACCTTTGGTGGCGGTCATCTCTATTTCAGCCAATCCGATAAGGGTGGTCTGGTGTTTGGTGGTGATATTGATGGCTATAACTCCTACGCACAGCGTGGCAACCTTCCGGTTGTTGAAGACGTGATGAGCGAGTTTGTAGCGCTTATTCCGGCACTGGCACGGGTTAAGCTTCTGCGTTCATGGGGTGGTATCATGGATATGAGCATGGACGGCTCACCTATCATCACGACAGGACCGCTACCGGGAATGTATCTGAATACCGGCTGGTGCTATGGCGGGTTCAAGGCAACGCCAATTTCCGGCAAATGCTTTGCTTGGACAATTGCAAAAAATGAACCGCACCCGCTATCCGCGCCGTTTACGCTTGATCGTTTCTACCGCGGATATGTCATTGACGATAAGGGGCAAGGCCCCACGCCGAGACTGCATTAGAGCGGCATTTCAACCGGTCTGCCGTTCTGCTTCTTCGCGGAGTATTTCTCGTAGTTCTGCAATGTCATCCAGCATGTCGTCAATATTGGAATTGTCGTGCTGGCGTGGCGCAACATGCGCGTCGGCATAGGCATAGAGAAACTCAGCCACAGCCGTCTCATCCTCTGCGAACTCAGCGGAAACACTGCCACTGCGCGCCCGCTTGATGGCGGCACCAAGGCGTGAGGCAGCCGGCACGGAGGCTTCCTGAGTAACGGGTTTCGTGCGCCTGCCATTGCCGAGAGGTGCCGGATCTGAGGGAGAATCTCCAGCACGATTACCCGCGCGAAAACTTTCAAGCATTCCCAGCAGGATGGCGATGCCAAGCCCGGCAAAAAGCCCACCGAGCAAGCCAGCTATAGCGACAAGTTTGCGCGATCCGCCAGTGCTTTCCAGCGCCGGACGAGCCGGGGAAATGACCCTTATATTGGTGGTGTTTACACTTTCAAGCTCACCGGTTTCCTTGGCGCGCAGGAGAAATGCTTCATAGACCGCACGCTTGGCGGCGACCTCGCGATCAAGCTCCCGCAACTTGACCATGTCTTCATTGTTGGTAGCCGTGCGTGCCTTCAACTGGTTCAGGCGCGCCATCAACTCCTGTTCCTGCTGCTGAGACCGTTTAAGTTCCGTTTGTACAGATGAGGCGATGCGCTGCAGTTCGTTGCGGATTTCAGTACGAATGCCGCTGACTTGCGATTGCGCCTGAATGAGCTGCGGGTGGCGAGGTCCAAGCTTTGTTGCAAGGCCATCTGCCTGCTGTTTCAAGGCACCATATTGCGATCGCAGAGCGACGATGACGCCCGAGCGGAATTCTTCCGGCAAAGTATTGCCAAGAACACCCTCGACGGAAGTGCTGCGGATTGATGCTGCCTGTGCATTCAGGCGGATTGTCTGGTTGCGGGCTGCAGTCAATTCATCATTGGTGCGCGTAATTTCGTCATCGCTGATAAGCCGGCCCTGAACGTCCACAAGATCATTCTCGGCCTTGAATTTCTGGACGGCATTTTCAGCCACCTCAACGCCTGCACGCAAATCGTTCAACCGGGCGGTCAGCACCTCCGTGGCCTGTCTTGCGGTATCAGACTGAATATTGCCCTGCTCTTCGCGGAACACATCCGACACCGTATTGGCGATGAGCGCCGACTTCTCCGGATCGCGCGAATCAACAGTAATGTTAAAAATGTAGTTCTTCGTGCTGCGCTCGACATTCAGGTGTTCGTAAAGATTGCGTAGCAGCAATGTCTCGCGCGTTGTGGCGTCCGGCGTGCTGTCGGTGGAAAACAGTTCGCGTATCGTCGCAAACAATCCACGCTCTCTCAGGTCACCGTTGAATTCCGGATCTTTGGCGAGTCCGGCTCTTTCAATGACTTTGGTCAAGACACTGCTGGACTGGATAATCCGCAGTTGGCTTTCAGCGACGGCGAGCGAAGCATCCAGAGGAAGCTGGGTCGATGAAATTTCCTTGTCGACGATCTTGAGATCTCGCGGGTCAACCAGCACTTCCACAGTCGAGGAATAGAGCTTGGGCAGTGTCATGGCATAACCAACACCCAGCAATGCTCCGATAATCGTGGTGGCTACGATCAACGATTTGGATCGGCCGACCCTGTTTATGACAATACGGGGATCGACAAGAGGCTTCCACTCATCATCCTGATAGTCATCTTTTTGAGGCTTTGCCCGGACCTGTTGCGGCCGCTGCGATGGAGCAGACACTGGCTTTTTAAACATCTCTGGCTCTGGAGTTGCCGGTTCGGCAGTTGCGGGGATAAAGACCGGGGGTGCTGCTGGTTCTTTCTCCCGCAGCAGCTCGTTATAGGTCGCTGCGGGCATGCGGACTTCATTCTCGGCGGCATCAACGCGGCGATTAAGCTCGGCCTTGATCGCAGCCATATCCGCGCGCATACGATTTATCGCATCCTGTTCGACCGCTTCATTACCCAACTCTTCGGGAATATCATTCGGCGGTGATTGAGTAGGCTCGGATTCTGCAGCAAGGCGCAAATTGCGCATTCTATGATAATGGTCGAGACTGGTTTCGTTGCGAACAGGCGCCGCAGCCTCAGCACGCGGTGTCTGCGCCTCCGGGCTCTGCTCGCTGGCAAACGAGAGAAGCGAGCGCCGCTTTACCGTCTCGTTTTCACGATTAGTCATCCGCAACTGAACTCCAACATCCTGACCCAACTGCGATCAATCGCGGATACTGCGATCCACGGTTAATCCACACTAAAGTTCTATGGAAAATAAATCGTTAATTATCACAACTTCTCGCTTACAGAGGAGTCATATCGACATGCAACTTATATCCAGTGGCTTCGGCGTATCGCCTCAATGTTGCAATTGAGGGTGAAACTCGACCTCCCTCCAATCTTGCAATTGCAGATTGGGTAGTCGCCATTCGCTTGGCAAGCTCAGCTTGGGATAATTTTGCTTGGGTTCGTGTACGAATAAGAAGCTCGATAACTGTATATTCCACATCAGCCTGTTTGTAATGCTCGCGGAATGCAGGATCTTTTACGTACTTTTTCTTCAATTCCCCGAGAGTTTTCATACTTCCACCTGTTTCATTCGTTGGTAGGCCAAAGCCAAGGCACCTCGAGGCGTTCGCTGCGATTTTTTTACAAAGACATGTAAGATCACAATTCGCTTTCCCGTTACAGCTATGTACATCCCCCGAGCTATTCCCTCAGCCGCTTTGGCTCGAAGCTCCCATAACTTGCCATCGATATGCTTCACATGCGGCTCGCGCATATTTTCCAGTCCGATACTTTCCACTAGCTCCATCAGACGGATTAACCGCGCTTGCAAACCGGGAGGTAGTGCATCCATCTCCGCTTCCGCAGGGATGGATATTTCGACAGTCCAATCCATTTAAATATAGCCTATATGATATAATTTGAAAATATGCAGCGAAGAAAATAAGAAGCTAGAATGGGTGGAAGGCATTTACAACCAGCCCATACGAGCCGTTAAACCTTTTACGCTACATACAATCAAATGTTCTTGCGCAGGATATGAAATTGATTGTTCGGCATGTCAAAGCCAATGCGGGGCTGATCCGCGACTATTTCTCGGTGATCAGTGGATCAGCGGGACGGCTGGTCATCTCGCTGGCCTATTTCGTCGCCCTTGCCAATACATTGACGATTGCCGAGTTTGGATTGTTTGCAACCGCATCAGCAACAGGTGTCGTGCTTTCGCGGCTTGTATCGTTCGGTTTTGTCTCCCCATTATACCGGATTTCAACCGTCAAACCTCAGCTTCTGGGTGCCTATACGGGAGGGTTTCTCGCGGCGGTTGTCATTTCCCTGCCTATTTTCGTGCTGGCAGCCTATCTTGCTCATCTCGTCTTCTTCGGTGCCGACCTTGCAATTGGCACGTTTGCCGTAATCGTCGCCGCCGAAGCGCTGTTGTGGCGTTCGCTGGAAGTTGTCGTCGTCGTCAATAATGGCCTCAACCGATTTGGCCGCGCCGCATTGCTGGTCATCATCGGCACAGCGCTTAGGGCCATTGCGGCAGTTCTTTTTGCTTTTTCCAGCGCTACCAACCTCGCTATCTGGAGCTGGTGGTATGCCGGGGCAAACGGGATAGCATTGATCATTGCCATTATCTGGTTCTATCCCAAGGTGCGGCTGCGGCTGGTGCCAAAACTCTATCGCCGGCGGCTAAGCGACTCTTTTGCGGTTACAGGCGCGGAAGTCCTGTTCTACATTCAGTCGGAGATGGACAAGCTGCTGGTATTGGCGGTCGGCGGCCCACAGACGGCGGGTGTTTACGCAATCATCATGCGCCTTGTCGATCTGACGGCTCTGCCCGTACGTTCCTTTAACATGATGCTGGTGCAAAAGTTGATGCGCACGCCAGACATGCTCAAATCCATGAAGATACGCGGAGGACTGGAATTCGGTGTGTTTCTGGTGTCAACACTTGGGTTGGCAGCGCTCGCGCTATTTCTGCACATTTTCCCGCGGGCGCTGGGCGATAATGTAGCGTCGGTTGTTGCATTGCTGCCGTTGGTCATTCTGGTGCCCGGTTTGCGTAATCTCGTCGAATATCAGGCAGAAATTCTCTATGCGCGCGGGCAATCCGGTCTACGGGCGATCAACCTTGCGGTACTTGGGATTATCAAAGCAGGTTTGCTGTCCTGGCTGCTGGTGACCTTTCTGGAAGTAAATGATTGGCTGATCTGGCTCAATGCCATGTTCGCGGTCATCTATCTTGTTTCTACCATCCTGACCTATCGAGCCATCAAGAGACCGGCACGGCGGGTCTAGAAAAACAGCTTCCGTATACGATCCGTGCCGTCGCCAAGGAATGACTGGATACCTATCGCTACTTGATAGGGCGCCATTTCCTCGACGAACTTCACGAGTTCGTCATCCGTCGGAGCCGGTGCAGACCAGTGAATCCGGCAGAACTCCCTGCCATCGTGATAATGGTCCTTTGCCATCAGAACTTCATCGACATAACGGCCATAAATCATGCACTCTGAAAACTTGCGTGTCCGGCCAATGGTCGCAACCCAGTGCCTGCCGCTGCGCTTCTCGATATGATTGCACATGCCAATAATGGCATCGCGGCGCCACGCAATGAGTGTCCCGATGTAGTCATGCCCGGCGACGCTGACAGGTGTAATCCCAAGCAGATTACCGGCATTTTCAGACCAGATGAGTTGATCACCCGGGACGGGACGCAACAGATCACCATCGCGCCGGAACAGCCGCGTGTCGTTACCTTGCCAGAACAGCGAGCAATCAAATGGCTTCAGGAAGGTGACATCTGAATCAATATAGATGAACGCGTCATCATCCGTATGTTGAGCAATCGCGATACGACGGAATTGCTGCATATGCCAACCGCGCAGAGGCATGGTTCTGGGCGACAGCCAGATCCGGCGGCGGCCAAAATTTGTCGGATCCGGAAACGGCCTTATCCAGCCGGGCATCAGATCGTTTTCGTCGATCACGATGCGATTGGGCGTTTCAAGCTGCTTGAACAGGGCAACATCGCGATGTTCGACCAAGATATAGTGCTTGGTATAACCCGTCACAAAACGATCAATGGTTTCGCACAGCAATTGGCAACGCCGGAAATCCGGCGCATAACTTGCCGTGACCAATGCGTTCTTCAATTGCGACCTCTCAGTTTTGCTCGCATAACGCGTAACAGAAAAAGCGGGTTACCGACAATATAGCGTCGCCATAAACGCGCCGGTTCCTGTACCAGACGATACAGCCATTCAAAACGTAGTTTTTGCACCAGCGCAGGAGCACGTGGCACGGCACCAGCCATGAAATCGAACAGAGCGCCTACACCCATTGCCACCACGCAATGATCTGGCGTGAGCTTTTGCGCCATGAACAATTCCTGGCGGGGAACGCCCATCGCGACCAGCAATATGTGTGGAGAAAACTCTTTCAACGATGCCAGAATACCGGGTTCCTCCGCCATGGTGAAAAACCCGTCACTCACAATGCGGATATCATGTTGCGGGGCAATCTGACGAAATTTAGCCGCAGCTCCTGCTACGACTTCCGGTTTGGCACCGATCAGTCCGATGCGGATAGGGTTGGTTTCAGCCTTCAGGATAGCGGGCGTAAAATCCGTGCCATTCAAATTTGCGGGAAAAGATGCTCCGTGCAGAATTTTTGAAGCGATATCGACGCCGATGCCATCGGGCAGGACGAGAAAATGTTCCAACGCTTCACGAAACCCGGCATCAGTCTGCGCTACATTTGCATTATGAGCATTCAGCCAGGTGATAAGTGTGAACTGCCTGTTGGCGATGCGCTCGCGTATCAGATCAATGGCATCCTGCCATGGCAGGGCGACAACCGGTACGCCGAGGACGGAGCGAATGGGCGGGGCAGTCTCGCTCATTTTATCGCCTGAAGCCGGTCGAGGCCAAGTTTGATCTGCCGGTCAAACCGCTCCTGCTGCGCCATCCGAAAAGCTTTGCCTGATCGTATCATGTCTTCACCCTCCCGAACGCGCGCAACCATCTGGTTGACGGCTTTGGCAAAGGCAGCCGGATCATCCGCCACAACACAATTATCCGGCACATCGGCAATACCGCGCACGGAAAGAGCAGTGGCGACACTTGGCAAGCCAAGCTCGAAAGTTTCGATTGTTTTCAATTGAACCCCGGTCCCGGCGCGGCTGATGAGCGGGATTACTGCACAGCTGCGAACGAAATCCGTGGCGTCCGGCACGCGCCCTGCAAAATTTACCTTCGGCCATGCAGCCTTGAGGTCGGCTGGCGTACTGCCCGCAACAGTAATGCGGATATTCTTATCAAGGTGCGGCGCGACTTCGCGCAAAAACCACTCAAGGCCGATGCGATTTGGTTGCCATGTCCACGTGCCGATCAGGCCCAAATCATGCTCAATCACGCGATCAGACATTTTCGTGGTGTCCGCTTCGGTCACCAACGGCAAGGCGGCTGCGCGCCCGGTTGTTTCAAGTTGCAATGCTGTGATGTCTTCATCGGCCAAGGTGAAGACAAATGATGCGCTGTCGCACAGGCGTTTTTCCAATCCTGCCAAAAGCCGGGACTCACGACTGAACAGATATTTTTGCACAAGGCTTGTTGCAGCATCGGCATTTTCGCGGGCAGAGCGATGCTCGACATTGTGCGCGATGAATACTTTCGGCTTGTCGGCAAAACAGTCCTCAAAGGCTCCGGCAAGGGCAACGCCATTTAGCACATAGGCGTCAAACGGTTCTGCTGAGGCGATAGCTGCCCGGAACTTCTCCTTGGTGATGATGCGTAGTTTTACCGAAGATACGGTGAGGCCCGTGAGCACGGCTTTTCCCAACCAACGCAATTTTTGGCCAAGGCTAGCGGTATCGTTGCGAACATCGACCTCCCCCAACAATATTGTGCTGCCGGGGTCCAGCGGCGCACTGCCAGGCCAGACAAAGCCGATGACAGTGACTTTTACACCAGCGCGCCTTAACCCATCGATAATCGCCTTGTTGGCGATTTCGTAGCCTGTGGCCGGTTTACCGTCCGGGACGATGGAGGTGACAAAAAGTACGTGCATTGTGGCTCGAACGTAATGAAATGTTGAACAAGTGTCTTCTATATCTTCATATAGATAAATAACGGATAAATAGTCCCGTGATGAAATTGAACGGCCACGACAATATAACCATCGTAACACAGTCGCCCGACCTTTCGCCGGAAGCGATTGATGTTGTCGTCACACTGCCCACATTCAAACGGCCGGATCATCTATTGAAAACCCTCGCTTCGCTGAAGGCGCAGGTTACGTCCCGTTCATTTGCAATTATCGTCATGGAAAACGAAGCGGAAAAACGCGAGGGCGCTACTGTCGCTGCGCCATTGTTTGAGGCTGGAGAATATCGCGGCCTAGTAATCATTGCGCATAATCGCGGCAATTGTAACGCATACAATGCCGGATGGCTGACAGCACTCGCAATATTTCCGAACTTCAAATCATTGGTGGTTATCGACGATGACGAAGTTGCCGACCCGCATTGGCTGGAAAATCTTTGCAAGACGCGCGAACTGTATGGTGTCGATTTCGTCGGTGGCCCGCAGATACCTATGTTTGCAAAACCGGAACATCAGGTATGGGCTAGCCATCCTGTTTTCAGCCCGCATTACGACACAACCGGACGCGTGCCGATCATTTACTCGTCAGGTAATCTGCTAGTCGGGCGTAATGTGCTTGAAGCGATGCCTTTTCCTTTCCTTGATCTCACTTTCAATTTCATGGGTGGTGGCGATTCCGACTTCATAAGCCGGAGTGTCGTCAAGGGATTCACCATCGCCTGGTGTGCTGAAGCGGCGGTTTACGAAACCGTGCCTGCACGACGAGTCGAGGCGGACTGGATCAGAGCGCGCGCTTTGCGCAACGGCGTCATTTCGAGCCTGATTGAAAAACGCAAACGCTCCAATGAGCCTTTCGGCAAGTTGAAGACAATCCTGAAAAGTCTGGCGCTTCTAGCCGTTTCACCTGTTCGTGCCGTGATAAAGACAGCGCAGACCGGCTCTCTGTCCATAGGTGTCTATCAGATCTATATTGGGCTTGGCCGTGTTTTGGCAGAATTCGGATATTCGAATGAGCAATATAGGCAACCTGAAAAGAACTGACTCCTTCATAGCGATCCCGGCGCGGCTGGTGGCAAGCCTTCTGGCTGCGCTGATCCTGTGTGTCTTGCTCGTTTCGTTTCGGCCATTTCAGCCAGCCAGCACTGCTATTGCAGGCAGCGGCGGTGATGTCGTCAACCAGCTTGGATTCGGGGCATTGGGCGGCGTGTCAATCCTGGCCATGATCGTGCTGGCCAACCCGCAACGTCTTTGGGCACTCCTGAGCCCGATGTGGATCGTCATGTTCGGCTTCCTGTTTCTTTCGACCATGGTTGCCGTAGATCCCGGCGCCGCGCAGCGTGCGGTAATCTTCACAATAATCGGCGTCCTGTGTGTCGTTGCAGTCCTTTCTTTGCCACCTGACATGGACGGGTTTTCGCTTGCGCTGGTCATTGCCGCCACGGCGGTTCTGGTGCTCTCCTATGTAGGTCTGGTTATTTTCCCAGACCTCGCCAAGCACACTGCGAGCGAAATCGAGTCCGAACATGCCGGACTCTGGCGCGGTATATTCGCCCACAAGAACGTTGCCGGACCAGTAATGGCTGCATTTTCATTCGGGGGTATTTATCTCATCCGCCGCGGCTGGCGGACCAGCGGCATCGGCATACTTGTATTCGCACTGCTGTTTGTGGCGCATACGGGATCGAAAACGTCTACAGCGCTTGTTCCCATGGTCATTCTTCTCGTCATGGTGCCCGGTCTTTTCGGCTTGAGAATACTGACAGCGTTGCTCATAGCCGCTGCGCTCACCGGCTTTTTCTTTTTCACAATAGGTACGTTGTTCTTTCCACCAACTCACGACCTTTTGCAGCAGCTGGGTGCCGATGCGACATTTACCGGGCGCACGTCGATCTGGCAGTTCGGCCTTGAAAAACTCAGTGAGACTCCATGGCGTGGCTATGGTTTGGAAAGCTTCTGGGAAGCACCTGTCGTGCGGCAAGCCGAAACGCCTTATTATCTGGACTGGGATGTGCGGGGCATCGTCCATGCACATAATGGCTATCTGGACATAGCAATCGCAATGGGTGTTCCGGCGCTGATCTGCGCAATATTTGTTCTCGTGCTGTTGCCGCTCATCGACTATGTGCGAACATTGAGAAAACGCGAGAATATCTACCTGTCCGACTTCTTCATGATGTGTCTGACATTCTCGTTGATGAATGCCTTCCTCGAAAGCTTCTTCTTTCGACGTGCCGATCCTGTCTGGTTGCTTGTGGTCATGGCATGTTTCGGATTGCGCATGACTGCACGCATCCCATTGCCATCACGCACCTGATTTTGACCAAAGCCTGTTGACCGGATGCTTGCGACCGGATCAAAGTGCCGCCTGTTCAAATGGAGAGAGACGATGGTTGACAATGTGGTTCTGGTTGGTTGCGGCAATATGGGTTTTGCCATGCTCAAGGGCTGGCTTGACGCCGGTATATTGCAGCCAGGCCAAGTGACCGTTGTTGAGCCAACCCCTGCTCTGCTTGAACGCGCGGCAACTTTAGGGGTGAATGCGTTGGCCGACGCGTCGAAGATCAAGGACGAGCTTGCACCGCGCATTATTCTCGTCGCAGTCAAACCACAGGTTATGCGCGATGTGCTTCCCGCCTATGTGCGATTTGCCGGCATCTCGACCTTTGTCAGTGTGGCTGCAGGAATAAAAGTTGCCTTTTTTGAAGAGCATCTGGGTTCCAATGCCGCGATCATTCGCACAATACCCAATACACCGGCGGCAATCGGCAAGGGAATGATTGTCACCTTCCGCAATGGGCATGTCAAAGACAGCGATGCGGCCCTCGTTGATCGCCTGCTTGAGACAAGCGGCGCTGTAGCAGCAGTGGATGATGAGAGCCTGATCGATGTGGCGACAGCGGTTTCAGGTTCCGGACCGGCCTACGTGTTCCATTTCATCGAAGCTTTGACCGAGGCTGCGGTCGATGCGGGACTAGAGCGGAAGACGGCGGAGATATTGGCTATGCAGACGGTATTTGGTGCCGGTGCTTTGGCTGCCTCCAGCGAGGATACGCCTACAAAGCTGCGCGAACAGGTGACAAGCCCCAAGGGAACCACGGCCGCTGCGCTTGATGTTTTGATGGGTGATGACAGACTGAAGAAGCTCGTGACGGAAGCCGTCTCTGCCGCACACAAGCGTGCCGTCGAGCTGGGCAGTCAGGCATAAAAATGCGACCGGAGATTTCCGGCCGCACTTATTGGCTTTGCTGGAGGCAAAGAGTGTTTTAGCTCGGCTTTTTGGTGACGAGCGTCAAAAGCCCTTTTGAATCAAGGCTGGCGATAACGACTGCCTCTGATGTCAGGCCTTTTTCCTTCAAGGCGGCGGTTACTTCCGGTGACTTGTCGATGGAAGAACGCAGCTTCTTTACATCGCCATCGCTGCGCTGAGCGACTGCGTCATTGACCTGCGTCTTGGTGGCGTCAGGCAATTCGTTGATATCGACGATATTGATCGTCGTGATCTGCGGCGCGCCGGTCTGAGCCGGTGCCTGACCAGATGGAGCGGTTTCTGCCGCGCTTGGTGGCGTCTGCGGTGCAGTCTGTGCATAAGCAGCCGAAGTGGCCAAGGGGAATGCCGCGCAAAGCGCGAGCACTATCATCTTTCGCATCGTTTTTCCTTTCAGATGATTGGCGAACGATCATCTATTGATGATGCGCGCCACTTCACCTGCGAAATTCGATCTCAACCGGTCGATGATCGGGTTTTTTCGGGGCAATATAATGGCCAAAATATGGCCTGCCGCCCTATGCGAATAAGCTTACTGAAGCAGAAGCTGTCTTCCCAATCATTGTATCAGCCAGAATTTCATATGAGCGCACGCGCGCCTTATGATCGAATATGTGACCCGTAACCATGATTTCATCAGCGCCGGTACGTTGTATGAATTCTTCGACCCCGGCCTTTATTGCAGGAGCCGCACCTACAACTGAACAAGACAAGGATTGGCGCAAGATCGCCTTGGCATGAAGATCAAGCGTTTCTTCATAGCCTTCGACCGGAGCAGGAAGCGGTCCTGGATTTCCGGTACGCAAGTTTACGAATGCCTGCTGCTGGGAAGTTTGCAGTAGCCGCGCCTCATCATCGCTTTCGGCAGCGAATACATTGAGGCCAAGCATCACATAGGGCTTGTCCAGATATCGTGAAGGTTCAAACCGGGCACGATAGATCTCGATGGCGCGCTCCATTTCTGCCGGAGCAAAATGCGATGCAAAAGCATAGGGAAGACCGAGAGCCGCAGCGAGCTGAGCACCGAAAAGACTGGAACCAAGTATCCAGACCGGCACCTCAAGTCCTGCACCCGGAACTGCAATAACGTGCTGGCCAGGTTGCGGTGGGCTGAAGTAACCCAGCAACTCGACTACATCCTGCGGAAAGCCGTTAATGTCCTGATTGAGATTGCGGCGCAGCGCCTGAGCAGTGATCTGGTCAGTCCCCGGAGCACGGCCAACACCAAGATCAATGCGGCCGGGATGCAGGGCTGCCAAAGTGCCGAAAGCCTCGGCCACCATCAGCGGCGAGTGGTTGGGCAGCATAATGCCACCCGCACCGAGGCGAATTTTT
This sequence comes from Phyllobacterium sp. YR531, assembly GCF_000282595.1. GTDB lineage: Bacteria > Pseudomonadota > Alphaproteobacteria > Rhizobiales > Rhizobiaceae > Phyllobacterium. Next base: position 280,493 of record NZ_AKIZ01000014.1, on the reverse strand, counting down.
GAGGTTCCTGCCGCCACTTGAGCGATCACAACAGCCGTTGCCGCACTGGCAATGCCGCGCATGCTGTGATGTTCCGCAAGCCACAAACGATTATAACCAAGACGCTCGGCATTCTGCGCGAGATCCAGCGAATTACAGAGTGATTGCGAGGCATTGCTGCCTTCTGCAATCGGTGAGAGGTCGAGGACGGATAATGGGATCATGACCTTCATATAGGCGGCGGCTGACGCTGCACAATGCGGCCAAGCAATTTCATGATTCACAAAAATTGAACGTTGGTTGAATAAGAATTCTATCTTATCGGCCTGCGCCGGACACTATTAGATCGTACCGGTGCGGGGAGAAGCCAAGCGCAGCTCCATTCCAACAACAGGGCGCATTTCCTGTGATAGCTGTTCGTCGGATTCGCGGATGGCTGTTTCGATGAAATAGGCGATCATCTCAAAGCCTTCATCGTCTGCAAGAGCGCACAATCTGGAAAGCTCCGCTTTCAGAACTTCCAGCGTCTTGGTCCTCTTGTTCATCCATTCCTCTCCCACAACCCCAAAGAACGTTACAACGCTCCATTCAACTCCCAGCTGCAGCGTAGGCACGCTTCAAGCTGTCAGCACGACAATTGATCCGGCGATACTGTCGTGGACCTGTCATTCATTGTAATTCTTACAAATTGAATCAGATGGTGTTTTCCAGCGGGACACTAATACGAAAAATAACATTTTGAAAAGATCAAATTTATTCGGCCTGACCTTTAAATGGTGTCAGTTTAGACTAAAATTAATTTAAAATTTTATATTATAAACTGTAACCCCGCGACTTTGTTAAATAACTTACTTTTCACATCTAAAAGCTCGACATCTGGATTTCAGGTTTACCACACATCTTTTTTGAACCGGTCCGTGTTGCCTGATCGATAATGCCCGAAGCAAGGTCAGAAACGACCTCGATAGCAATGTCCTCAGGCAAGCCGGTTTCAGCCATTCCTGCCCTCATTGCTGCTTCACTGGCTTCTGTACCAGTACCACAAATATAGGCTTTGGCTTCCAATACCGCAGCCTTCTGGAACTTCTTATTGTTGATATCGCCGCCTTCACTTTCGGTTTCAACCTGCCCTTTTATGCTGAACGCATGGCTGGCCGTCATCGGGGTGAATGCGAGAAAGGCTACTGTTGCCATAACCACTGATGATCTCAAAAAGTGCATGATACGCCCTTTCCAGTCCATACATTTAAAGCGCGGCGGCTTCGCCGTTGTTAGCTTTGTTAATGCATTATAAACGATGTGAACCTGTTTGTGTTCCGTAAGACTGTTCAACTGGCTGTGATTGGCTGAGTAGGCATAAAAGTCAGCAGCAAAATGCTGCAATGCACCAAATGCAATGCTGCTATGCAATATTGTCTGTATTAAATCACGGCAATTGAGTTATCTTCAAATCAGGAATTTTCGACAGCGTCACCTCCTCCCGACCCTGTCGAAACGGACGGTCTCTTCTCCTCCCAGAAGACCCTCCATAACCAACGAAACCCACCGCACCTCCTCCCGCGGTGGGTTTTGTTGTTTCAGCCCCCCTTTTTTGCGCAGAAAAGAAAATACCGCTTCAATCCTTCCGGAATGAAACGGCATTAAATAAGGTAAACGGCAAAGGCCGAATAAACCGACTACTGTTTCCCGGTTTCCACTTTGCGGCGTGCAACGCTTTCCTCAAGCGTCAACTTTTTCTCCGGCTTTGCGCGCTCGGTAAGAGATTTGGGCGGCGGTACGAAGGAAAAATCCTTGACCGGCGAGTTAGCGGGAACATTGCTTGTCGGGCTGGTCGTGCAACCGGCAACAAGGATCGCCGACAGGATAATCAAGGTAGGTGCAGCTCGCATTCAACTTTCCTTTGCATGAAACGCCATTTCATAGCGCCGACTTCAAATCAAACACGACGCATAATGCTAGCGGTTGACCATCCAATAATGGCGATAGCGCGTCAACGCACGAGAATTGCCCGCAAATCATTGACGTTTGTTCCAGTTGGCCCCGGCACAAATAAATCGTCTATCGCATTGAATGCCGTCCAGGCATTATTGCCATTCAGATAGGTCGATGCATCGTGCCCCTTTGCCAACAGACGTGCCACACTGGTGCTATCAGCGAAAGCACCTGCATTATCCTCGGACCCGTCTATACCATCCGTATCGGCGGCAAACGCACTGATGCCGTTCGCACCATCGATATCCATTGCGAGGGAGAGCAGAAATTCGGTATTGCGCCCGCCCTTGCCCTTTCCCCGTACGGTAACCGTGGTTTCACCACCGGAAAGAATGACAACGGGCTTTGCGAATGGTTGATTCTTTGCAAGTACGTGCTTCGCCAATGCAGCATGAACATGGGCAACCTCACGTGCTTCGCCCTCTATTGCATCAGACAGGATGACAGCCTCGATCCCGTTGGCCCGCGCCGTTCTGGCAGCAGCCTCCAGCGAAACGCCTGCCGATGCAATCACGTGATACTCATGATCGTTGAATACAGCATCGCGGGGCTTCGGGGCATCTGCCGCAGCAGACCGGAGATGCGCCAGCGCACTTTGCGGCAGATCAAATCCATAGCGGTCAACAATAGCCAAGGCTTCCTCACGCATTGTCTCGTCGGGAACTGTGGGACCGGACGCTACAAAGGCCGGATTGTCGCCCGGGATATCCGATACAATTAACGAGTAAACACGAGCGGGGTGTGCCGCAGTAGCAAGACGCCCGCCTTTAATGGTGGAGAGGTGCTTGCGCACGGCATTCATGGCGGAGATCGGCGCTCCCGAAGCGAGCAAAGTCTTGTTGACGGCGATTTCATCCTCAATGGTCATGCCTTCCGGCGGCGATGGCAGCAAGGCAGACCCGCCCCCTGATATGAGGGCAATGACGAGATCATCCGCTGTCAAATTCGACACGGTTTCCAAAAGGCGTTTCGAAGCAACGAGGCCCGCTGCATCGGGCACGGGGTGAGACGCTTCAATAATCTCTATATGTTTACAAGGAGCGCCAAACCCGTAACGGGTCACGACAAGTCCTTCGATGGGACTGCCCGGATATTTGCTCGCCCATGCCTTTTCAAATGCACTCGCCATTTGTGCTGAACCTTTGCCAGCGCCGATAATGATTGTCCGGCCTTTCGGCTTTGGCGGTAGATGGGAGGCAATTGTCCGCTCAGGGTCTGCAGCATCAACAGCTGCGCGAAACAGTTGCGTGAAAAATTCCTTGTCGTTCATGGGTGTCAAACTTCCAGATCAAATACAAAAACACCGTCCGGACCACCAACGGCTGAAGATACAATGCGTCCGCCAATTGCCTGATGCTCAGGATCAATGAGATAGGCATCGCGGGCTGCGGCATCGGTGAAATCAAGAATGAAACCTTCTGTATAGCCTTTGTCCATACCCGCCTCGGGGCTGACATTGACCCCGGATGTGAAGGCGAGTGCGCCGGGCAACCGTTTACAGAGTTTGGCAAGATCATCGTAACAAGCTTGCCGCTCCGACGCGGGAACGTCGGCACGAAAACGGATGAATACACAGTGGCGGATCATGGAGAGGCCTTCCCTAAAGACATTGGATGCGCATCCTGACGAGATTGCCGAAAATTGCGAGCGATATTTCCGTCAGTTTCGATATTGCCGCGCAGTAAAACCATCACTTTAAAATACGTTCTACAGATAGCGCCATGGCAAGAAGACGCCTGTCGGTTCCATGCTGTGCCATGAGCATTAACCCGGCTGGCAATACGAGATTTGGCATAGGCAGGCTTATAGCCGTCAGATCAAACTGGTTGGCGACCTGCGTATTGCGAAGAAGCAGAGATTCTGTGTCCCGGTAAAAGTTTTCATCTTCGACAGCGACAATGGAAGGTGCGACGATCGGAACGGTTGGCAGCACCAGAAAATCATAGGCCTTGATACGCTTATCCATTTCTCGCACCAGCGACTGGCGCTTTATCATCAGGTCTATGTAGTCACTTTCCGATACTTCAAGTCTTCGCAGAAGTGGCCGTTGCACACGCTGGTCAACATCCAACGTATCATCCCGCAGCCATGCGGCGTGGATTCTGCTTGCTTCAATCCCTGCAATCGAACCCACGGATGTTGCCCGCGCCAGAGCTGCAATCAAATCATCTATTGAGCAGTCTGCAAGGATTGCCCCTGCTTTCTCAAAAGCCTGCAAACTCGAACTAAAGGCCTTTTCGACCTCTGGCTCCGTATTCTTGAACAACACTCCACGCGGAACACCTATACGCAGACCCGACAGGGAAATCGCGTCGAGAGGACGCGGATGTTCGCCAGCCAGAACCGAATCGGTGAAGGCACAATCTGAGACATTGCGTGCCAAAGGCCCAACCGAATCCAGACTGGGTGAGAGCGGAAGCGCGCCCTGCAAGGGAACGCGCTTGGCGGTCGGCTTGAAGCCAACAACACCATTCAACGCTGCGGGGATACGGATGGACCCGCCCGTATCCGATCCTATCGAAATTTCGCTCGTTCCTTCGGCAACCGATATTCCAGCCCCTATGGACGAACCACCAGCAATGCGTAGAGAATCAACGGCGTTGCCCGCAACCGGATGATGCGGGTTCAAACCAACGGCCGTGAAAGCAAACTCTGTCATCAGCGTTTTGCCAATAATGACCGCGCCTGCTGCACGCAGACGTTGAACCATAAGGGCATCCTCGCTAGCGGCTTCCGCTGTTTTGCGGATGATTGAGCCCGCCAATGTGGTCTCGCCGGCGACATCAAACAGGTCCTTGATAGAGACAATTCGCCCATCGAGCGGCCCAAGGCTTTGGTTCTTTTGCAGACGCACATCGGAAGCCTCGCCTTCCCGGCGTGCAGTGTGGTCATACACCTGTGTAAAGACCCGCTCGTCATCTTCGCGCTCCGCCAGACGCGCAAGAATGTGCTCAAGCCTTTGCCGGGCTGACGGGTTGGGTTTTGACAAGAGAATATCCCGCTGGTGTTGCAGTTGCACCTTCTATAGCGCGAAGACATTTGCGATTAAAGCCCGATGCTTGCCATGCAGACAGTGCAATGGTGCATTGCAACATTCGCAGTTTTAAATCGATATTATTTCAAGCAAGCTTTGTTGCAGGGAGGGCCAACAATAAAAGGGGTAAGAGCCATGAGCCTTCGCAATCGCATTCAGAAATACCGCCAATATCGCCAGAACCTCCACGAGCTGCGTCTTTGCAGCGATCGCAACCTTGCTGACCTTGGAATTTCTCGCGCAGATATCCGCCAGATCGCCTGGTCGGCCTGCAACTGATCAGTCAGTTTCAACAAAACGCCATGAGTTTCGCTCCGGCGTTTTTTCGTGCACATGAACGGTTAATCGCCTTACATTTGGGTACGCTGCACCACAATAGCGATGAAAAGCGCTATTGATGGGACAGTGTTTATAAATAAACCCAGAACTGCCAGCAAACGCCAGCGCTCTTTCCTGACAAACGATCCTATGGCGAGCGCCGTACCGGCGATGCCTGACCCGACAAGGGCAATAACGATCCCCCCAATGAGAGCGAGACCATCAGCTGTGCCGGCAAACAGCAAAGCCGCCAAGGCACCGGCAACTGGAGACAGAAGCGACGCTATTGCCAAGCCGGGCGCTGCCTTCCTGCTCTCTGTCGCAGATGAAGATACCGGGTTATTCAACAAAATCCCTCGAAGCATTGGCAGTGGTCGATGTACCATATGAAGCCCGTCTATATAGCCGCATTGCAGACAATTGCCATACATGAGCGACGCGCCCATACCATCGCATTGCACGCGGCTTCCCAAAACGGTACTAACAGCTTGGCTCCATCGTAGTCTCAGAACCCAGCTTCGAGTGAATCAGTGATCAAAGCGTTCATCATTCATCTATCCAGATCACAAGACAGGCAATTGCAGGTTGATCTGCTCAGGCAAACCCTGCCAGTCCCGACAGATGTGATCGATGCTGTCGATGCCCGCAACCTGACTGAGGATGACATTCGTCGCGTCTATAAACGTGCACTGCATGTTCCGCGATATCCTTTTGACCTCAATATACGTGAAGTGGCCTGTTTTCTCTCACACCGAAAGGCATGGCAGGCCATTGTTGATCAGAAACTCGACGCGGGGCTGGTGCTGGAGGATGATGTCGCCCTGACGCCTGACTTTGCCAAAGCTTACGCGGCAGCGGCTGAGTTCGTCCGGCCAGGTGATTTTATCCGTTTTCCATTCCGCCCGCACCGGGAGCAGGGGCCAGAGGTTTTCACAGCCGACAATGCCCGCATCCTGAAAGCCGAACCGGTCGGATTGGGCATGGTCATGCAACTTGTCAGCCATGATGCGGCAAAGAAATTGCTGACCGCTACCGAAACATTTGACCGCCCGGTGGACACCACCCTGCAAATGAACTGGATAACCGGGCTTTCACCACTTGCTGTCGTGCCTGGGGGTGTAAAGGAAGTTTCATCGCAACTTGGCGGGAGTACGATCCAGCAACCAAAGCCTTTGCTTGAAAAACTGAAGCGCGAAATATTGCGGCCGGTTTATCGTATGCAGGTTGCGGCCTATTCCCGGCGCAAGGGGAGCTGATCTTGCCTGTACCGATTTTTCTCTACCATCAGATCTCTACGCCTCCGGCCTACAAGACGCCATTTCGAAGCATGATCGTCAGCCCTGAATCGTTCAGGCGTCAGATGGGCTGGCTCAAGCGGCTTGGCTATCAGGGGCTCTCCCTGCGCGAATGCATGCCTTATATTACCGGCCAAAAAGCCGGGAAAGTCGCGGCAATCACCTTCGATGATGGATTTGTAAATGTCTATCAGAATGCCATGCCAGTCCTACGTGAATTCGGCTTCACCGCAACGAATTTCTTCGTCAGCAACCAGATCGGCGGATCGAATGAATGGGATCGGCCTCTCGGGGTATTACCAGCCGCCTGCATGGATGCTGATCAAATCAGGCAATGGCTTTCCGCTGGGCACGAAGTTGGCGCCCATACAATGGACCATGTCCATTTGAGTGAACTTCCTGAGGAGCAGGCGTTTGAACAGCTTCTGTCTTGCAAAGAAAAACTGGAGGCAATCACCGGAGAAGTGGTTGATTCATTTGCCTATCCCTATGGCGATCAAAACGACAAGGTTCGGGAACTGGTGCGGAAGGCCGGCTATGGAGTGGCCGGCGGCACCGACCGGCGGCGCGCGGCGGGAAGTGATGATTTGATGAATCTTCCACGGCTGACAGTCCGCCGCGACGATACCTCGCTTCATTTTATCGCGAAGTGTTTGCTGCGCTGAACCTGACTGATACGGTTACCCTTTCCAGAGAGGCAGACCTGTCGATTTCGCTACTTCGGGGTCTGCCGTGTAAACGGGCTGGCCATCGCGCAGAAGTGCCACCAGTACATCATGGTCTGTCTGGCTATGCTGCCGTCCCAGATTGAGATCGTTATAGATATGTCCCTGGGAAGCCGGATTGATACCGGTGATGATGACGGCCCGCGCACCGCTGGCGAGTGCATAAAGCACGGCTGTCACACCATTTGAGAATCTGGTTTCCAGATCATCCTCAGTATTGAGATAACCCATGATGCGCTTGAACAGCGCCATGCGTTGCAGCCTGTTTACGATATGCAGGTGACTATAGGTGTAATTGAACGCGGCTAACCCGTCTTCGAGTTCCTTGCGGCTCTGAGTCCAGCGCATCACATAAAGATGCCCTGTCGATTGACCTTTCAGGGCTTTCCTCACGGCAATAGCGTTGTCGTTGGTGCCATAGACCTGCCGGTACTGCAGAAAAGTCACATCGGGTGCATCAATTCCCCAGGCAGATGTCACAGACTGCGACCCGTTGATTGTGAGGACATGATAGTTCGCTTGATAGCCTTCAGGCAGATGGGAAACCGGCGCTGAGCCGACGACCAGGACAGGATTCTGAAATGGCGAAGGGTAATGCGGCGGCTTGGGCCGGAGCGTATAATAGCCGACACGGCGCAGCAGTGATTTGTAAGCTTTCAATTCTTAATCCCGATGCAATGACACGAGATGTTCATAGGCCATTTGCAAGGCTGTGAATATCCTTCTCCGATATATGTTTGAACGGGATTATACTGATGGTTGCCGGCGGCCAAACAACAAAAGATTGCATGAGCAAATTAGCCGGCTGTTCTCTTGAACTATGTTCTTGTGGGAAAGAAGTGGTGCCCAGACGCGGATTCGAACCACGGACACGCGGATTTTCAATCCGCTGCTCTACCAACTGAGCTATCTGGGCACTTTTGGCTGCCAGAGCGGCAGTCCATTCCGACGTGTTGGTTTTCGTTGGAAGCGGGTGGGTTATAACACTAAAAATCCTGCTGTCCAGCATCAACTAACGAATTTTTCGCCGTTTTTCTGCCGCTTGCAAAGGGCAAAGATAGATGCCTTCTTGATGGGGATACAGACAGGATTCGTTTTATATGATTGATACGGGGGATAAAGCCGCCAAAGCAAAGTCTTTTGGCTGGGGAATCATTGGCAGTGGACAAATAGCCGGACAATTTGCCGCTGATCTGGCGTTGGCGGCCGGGGCGGTACTTGTTGCCAACTATTCACGAACAGCAGACAACGCCAAGCGATTTCAGGAAAATTTCGGCAGCAAGCGCGCCTATTCTGATTTGGATACTTTCATAGCCGATCCTGAAATCGATGCAGTGTATATTGCAACACCCAACTCCATACATCTGGCACAGACGCTCAAGGCCATCCGGTCCGGCAAGGCAATTCTCACCGAGAAGCCACTTGCGCCCTCTCACACCGAAGCGTCTGTCATCGAGCGGGAGGCAACCCGTGCGGATGTATTTGCCATGGAAGCAATGTGGTCGAGATTCCTCCCGGCAATTACGGCCGCAAAAGCCAAGGTGGATGCCGGAGAGATCGGGGCAATTCGTAAAATCACCGCCGAACTGGCCCATCAGCGCACTTATGATCCCAAAAGCCGCCTGTTCAGCCGATCCTTGGGCGGTGGTGCCAGCCTGGACCTCGGCGTCTATTGCGTTTCCCTGGCAATGTTTTTTCTCGGCCAGCCACAGAAGGTCTCGGGACTATGGCATGCGGCTCCCAACGGTGTCGACATGAGCTCCGAGATCATCCTGCATTATGATCATGCTCAGGCTGAACTTTCCTGCGGTTTCGACCGCGATGGGATCAACCACTTCATCATTGAGGGCACGACCGGCTCGATTCGTCTATCTGCTCCTTTCTTTAAGGCAAACGAACTGACACTCTACAAGGGCTTTGCACAGCAATCCCTTTTCAGCCCCCTCACCGGCCCACGCGGGATTTTGGGCAGGTTACTTGATCGGCTGCCCGTCCCCGGGCGCACAGTTGAAGAACACGATTTTGAAGGCAATGGCCTGCAATTCGAGGCCATTGCAGTGATGGAGGCGATGCGTCAGGGCAAAACAGGGTCAACCGTCATGCCGATTGCAGACAGCATCAGTGTTCTGCGCGCTATCAATATTGTGCTGGCACAGCCAGCCAGTCAGCGCATCATCAAATTATAATTGGTGGCTACATGTCTTCTTCGCCGTCGCTGTCTTCCGCGCTTTCCACGGCAGGCAGGACATAGGCACCGGTCAACCAGCGGTTAAGATCAACATTGCGGCAACGCGACGAGCAGAACGGGTAATGCTCACGCTGGGATGGTCGTTTGCATTCCGGGCAAGGGCGTGTCGGCCGCAGGGGCGTAACATTCGCCATACTGTTTTTGTCGTCAGTCAATATCGCAGTCCGTTTAGTGGGCAGAAGCCTGCCAATTGGCATAGACCGGAAACCCTTCGCCCTGCAAAAGGTTCAAGGTCTCGTAAAGGGGCAGACCAACAACATTGCTATAGGAGCCAACCAGCTTGACCACAAAGCTATCGGCAAGCCCCTGGATCGCATAGCCACCAGCCTTGCCGCGCCATTCGCCGGAAGCAAGATAGCTCTCAATCTCTTCGCGCGAAAGACGCTTGAAGCGAACGCGCGTCTCGATCAGGTCCTGACGCAGCTTTCCGCCCGGCGTTACCAAGCAAAGTCCGGTATACACCCTGTGTGAACGTCCAGAGAGCAGTCGCAAACAGGACGTTGCATCGTCAAGTATTTCTGCTTTCGGAAGAATACGCCTCCCAACGGCGACAACCGTGTCGGCGCTGAGAATATAGGCTTTGCCAAGTTCAGCGTTTCCATTCAATTCCGCAGCAACCTTCTCTGCCTTCAGGCGTGAAAGCCGGCGCGCCAGAGAACGCGGATGTTCCGCACGCAGCGGCGTTTCATCCACATCGGCAGGCAGCAGACTATCCGGTTCAATGCCGATCTGCCCGAGCAGCGACAGGCGGCGCGGTGAACCGGAAGCTAGAACGAATTTGGGCTGATCGCTCATAAAGAGAATTCCTGCGGACAGGCTGAGGGTCGTTTACTTGAAACGATAGGTGATACGACCCTTGGTCAGGTCATATGGGGTCATTTCGACAAGAACCTTGTCGCCGGCAAGAACGCGAATGCGGTTCTTGCGCATACGTCCAGCCGTGTGAGCAATGATTTCATGATCGTTTTCGAGCTTTACCCGAAACATCGCGTTGGGCAACAGCTCCGTCACGAGGCCAGGAAACTCCAGTACTTCTTCTTTCGCCATGCGTAGTTCTATCTCCAGAAATTGAATTTGCGGCCGTGTTCGACCGCAATTTTGCGCGGAACCTATAGTATTGCGCAGCATTTGTGAACAAGGGAGTTCGATCCAATTGTGCGGACGCACAAGAGTATCAAGTCAATGGACCGAAACGATCCTCAATATGTTGTTTCAGATGATCGCGAACGTCGCGATAGGCACCCAGAATCTGGTCCCTGCGACCGCGCACCAGTGTCGGGTCGGGCGTAGGCCAATATTCTACATGAACTGACGTCGTTCGCGTCAGTTCTAACGCCATGTGGTGAGCCTTGGGCGATAACGTAATAATAAGGTCGAAATAATCATCCTCAAGTTCCTTGAAGGTACGCGGGCTTGCCGAAAGCCTTTTCAGCCCGATCTCATCAAGAACAGCGTCAACAAATGGATCGAGTTCACCTTTTTCGACACCAGCAGACGCAACATAAACCTTTGACGGCAATATATTTCGTGCCAGTGCCTCTGCCATGGGCGAGCGAATGGAATTCATTCCGCATATGAACAGAACTGCGCCCGGAATCCTCGGTTTGTCCCCTACCGTTTCGTCGGGCAGGTGATCAGGCAAACCGGGTACTGGTGCGCCTACCCCCGCCAATGCAGCACACATACCAATGTAAAAAGCCGCCGGGCAGTATCGAAATCGACCTCTATCTTGCCGCCGAGCCGATCCATCAGGGCTTGTGAGCCCTCATTATGCAAACCCCTCCGGCCCATATCGATGGCCTCGATTTTGCTCGGACTAGAGGCGCGAATGGCATCATAATAGCTTTCGCAGATGAGGAAGTAGTCCTTGATGACCTTGCGCAGAGGCGTAAGCGAGAGAATGTGGGTGACAACATCATCGCCACTTTCCCGCGAAATCGCAAAAATCAGGCGCGATTCAACAAGAGAAATCTTGAGTTTGTAAGGTCCGGCCCCCTCATCGCTGACCGGACGGAAACTATTTTCTTCAATCAGATCGAAAATCGCGACTGCGCGCTCATGCTCGACGTCAGGTGTCGAACGGCCGATCGTGTCGTCCAGTTCCACATCTATCAATCTAGAGCTTGCCGTCATCAGAATCCTAAAGGTTCAAGCGGATTGCGACCGAATTGCCATGCGCATCAAGTCCCTCTGCGCGAGCCAGTTCAATCGCAGCGGGTCCCAAAGCACGGAGTTGCTCGACACCCAGTCTCAGAATGGAGGTTCGTTTGACATAGTCAAGCACCGAAAGTCCTGAAGAGAATCGTGCCGATCGTGCGGTCGGCAAAACATGGTTAGAACCGCCGACATAATCGCCAATAACTTCCGGCGTATAACGGCCAATGAAGATCGCGCCTGCATTGCGGACACCGTCCAGCAGCACCTCCGCATCGGCAGATGCAATTTCAAGATGTTCCGGTGCAATGCGATTAACCAGTGGCAAAGCCGACTGCAAATCATTGACAAGAATGACGGCGCCGTAGTCCCGCCAGCTTTCGCTTGCAGTCTTGCCACGCGGCAATGTCTTGAGTTGATGCTCCACGGCGGCCGTGACAGCCGTTCCGAACGCTTCGTCATCCGTGATGAGAATGGATTGGGCAGCACTATCGTGCTCGGCCTGCGCCAGAAGATCAGCAGCAATCCAATCAGGATTATTGTCAGCATCGGCCAAAATCAGTACTTCTGATGGACCGGCAATCATATCGATGCCTACGGTGCCGAATACACGGCGCTTTGCAGCGGCCACATATGCATTGCCGGGACCGACGATCTTGGCGACTGGCGCGATGGTTTCAGTTCCATAGGCCAGTGCCGCGATAGCCTGTGCACCGCCAACACGATAAATCTCAGAGACACCAGCCAACCGTGCAGCTACCAGAACCAGAGGATTGAGATTGCCCTCCGGCGATGGAACCACCATGACGATACGCTCGACACCAGCTACCTTCGCCGGGACTGCATTCATCAGCACAGAACTTGGATAGCTCGCCGTGCCGCCAGGTACATAGAGCCCGACGGAATCGATCGCGGTCCAGCGCGAACCCAATTCAACGCCGAGTGCATCGGTATAGCGATCATCTTTCGGCATCTGCCGCGCATGGTGCGAATGGATGCGATCCCTCGCCAGCGTCAGCGCTTCAACCGTTTTCGGATTAGCGGAGGCCATGGCCATATCAATTTCAGCCGCTGTGACAGCAATGCCATGGTGTGAAAGATCGATACGGTCAAACTGCTTTGAATAGTCGATAAGCGCCGCGTCACCGTTTGCACGCACATTTTTAATGATGGCTTCGACCACGCGATCCACATCTTCCGACACTTCACGCTTGGTAGAAAGAAATGCTGAAAACTTATTCTCAAAATCAGGGTCGGCCTGTTTAAGCACCGATGTCATACTTAAATTCCTTAATCTTCATGTTCCGGACGTGATTGTGTTTCCCAGGCAGGACCCAGATCAGCCATCTGCGCCTCAATGGCTTCGACTTCCAGACGCAGGGCTTTATTGGCTGCAAACACCAGCTCAATAGTGCCGGATGGGGCATCGGAAACGATAAAACGGATTGCCAGAATGGAAAGAATATCGTCCTTGTAATGGCGATCGATACCCGTAGCTTTAGCACTTGATACCTGGCCAAAATGCAGTGCCGTACGGCGGCGCTCGAAACTGCGATGTCGCTTGCCATCGTCAGCCTGTTCCCAGACAAACCGGTTGACACCAAGCACCAGCTTCTTTTCCGCTGCCAGATAGTCGATATCACCGACCTTCAACACGGAATCCTGCAGGTGTGCAGATAGAATTTGCAGATCTTCCTCATCAAGGGCGATGAGTTTGAGAGTATCCATGTCGACCCTTTTCCTCACATTGTAGGATCAGGGTTTCCATTCGAAGACCCCGCTCTCCTCCCTGTTAGAGGAAAGCGAGGGCAAATGGAATTATGCATCACGCATAATCGACCGGGAAATTCAGAACTCTCAATCGCTGATGCGTTCGACCACCGCACCGCAACGGGTCAGCTTTTCTTCGAGCCGCTCGAAACCACGGTCCAGATGATAAACGCGGTTTACCGTCGTTTCGCCTTCTGCCGCGAGACCGGCAATGACGAGGGAGACCGAAGCGCGCAGGTCAGTTGCCATGACCGGCGCACCGCGCAGGCGCTCAACACCTTCGATCTTTGCGGTCTGGCCAGACAGGGAAATCTTTGCGCCAAGACGCGCCAGTTCCTGCACATGCATGAAGCGGTTTTCGAAAATAGTCTCTGTGATATGCGATGTACCCTTGGCTTTGGTCATCAAGCCCATGAACTGGGCTTGAAGATCTGTCGGGAAGCCGGGGAATGGCTGCGTTGTAACATCGACCGGCATGATGCCATGACCGTTGCGCACGATACGCAGACCGGAATTGGTTTCCGAGATTTCCGCACCGGCCTGACCAAGCGTTGCTAGAGCAGCGGTCAACAGGCTGGCATCAGCGCCTTCCAGAATGACGTCGCCGCCTGTCATGGCAACTGCCATGGCGTAAGTGCCGGTCTCGATACGATCCGGAATAACACGCACGCGCGCACCGGAGAGGCTGGTTACGCCTTCAATTGTTATCGTCGCAGTGCCCGCACCGCTGACCTTCGCGCCCATGGCATTAAGGCAATCGGCCAAGTTGACGACTTCTGGTTCCTGAGCGGCGTTCTCAATGATTGTTTCGCCCTTGGCCAAGGTTGCGGCCATCATCAGGACGTGTGTTGCACCAACGGAAACCTTTGGGAATACATAACGTGCGCCGACAAGCCCCCCCTTTGCACTGGCTTTGACATAGCCATTTTCGATCTCGATATCGGCACCGAGCGCCCGCAGACCATCAATGAACAAATCCACAGGGCGCGTACCGATGGCGCATCCGCCCGGCAAAGACACTGTTGCAACGCCCATGCGGGCAAGCAGGGGGCCAATGACCCAGAAACTGGCGCGCATCTTGGAGACCAGCTCGTAAGGGGCAACCGTATCGACAATGTTGCGGGCTGTGAAATGGATAGTGCGTGAGTAAGCACCATCCTGACGTTCACGGCGGCCATTGACTGAGTAATCAACACCGTGATTGCCAAGGATACGAATAAGCTGCTCGACATCCGCCAGATGCGGCACATTCTCAAGCGTTAATGTATCGTCAGTCAAAAGAGAGGCGATCATCAACGGCAGGGCCGCGTTCTTGGCACCCGAGATAGGAATTACGCCATTGAGCTTGTTACCGCCAACAATCTTGATGCGATCCATAATCTGTCACTTTCGCGGGGAATATACCCGTCCTGTCGTTAAGGCCCTTTGCAGAGCGGGTTGATGTAAACCATCACGTGTTCTGGTTCAAGAAAGGCTTTCGCCTGCTGTGCATAACACCAAATGCGATTCGCCTTGGCGATTTACTATCTTCTCAAATGCAACTGCGTCGTTTCTGCGTCAAAACAACTACAGACAAGATTGATGCACTTTATTCTTCAGCAGCTGAATGCGGCTCGCCGACCGCAGCCTTCAATCCTTCCTCGCGATCATCAGCATCGCCGGAACGCCGTGATCTCGACTGCTGTTTACGCCGCGCGAGATTTGCACGTAGCTGTTCGGAGCGGCGCTTTTCACGCTCTTCCTGTTCCCGGCTGGGATTTTTTGGCAAAGAAGGCATTGGTTTTGTCCGGTATTTTTACCAGCGTACCAGTGATTTCCCGGCGACTGGCCTGTGTTTTTTGATCTCATTGGACATTTTACCCAAGAGATTACGATTGCTTGCTTGCGATTTCAGCAATGATATGCCAGAAGTCCGCCGCGTTCGCAAATCGGCTGCGGTAGCTCAGTGGTAGAGCACTCCATTGGTAATGGAGAGGTCGAGAGTTCAATCCTCTCTCGCAGCACCAGTTCCTGACAATCCGGAATAATCCCGAGTCTCGCCCGTTTTGCTGGTGGCGTGAGTATGGTGTCTAACACTCACCTTGCCACTTGAACCCATTCGCCTACTCGAACTTTTCCAGTTCCTCCTTAAATCGTTCAACCATCCATGTGGTAGCAGGCCCCATCGCCTCGTTGACGGGATGAAGCGCGACAAGATTATAAGGCAGCTCCGGATAAGGCTCCAAATCCAATGGCACCAGCCTGCCCTCGGCTATGTCGTCTTTCACCAGCCATTTCGGCAAGCCGCCCCAACCAAGACCGGCCAGCATTAAAGAATGTTTTGTCGCGACATCCGTCAAGCGCCAGGTTTTATAGGCAAAAACTCCGAAATCCTTGCCCTTTGTATGTTCACTCAGATCGGTTATCACCAGTTGGATATGGTCGCGGATTACCGCCAGAGGTACCGGCCCTTCATACAGGGCCAGCGGATGATCCGGCGCGGCCACGGGTATCATAGCAGTCCGTCCCAACCGGCACATGACCAGCTCGTCATAGGCCTCCAGAGGTGGCCCGCCAAACCCGATATCCGCCTGTTTCTTCAGCACGAGATCCCACACAACGCCCAAGGCACCCACATGCAAACGCAGGCTGACAGTGGGGAATTGCAACTGAAACGCAGTCAGTACTGCAATAAGCACCGGCGATGGTAAGGTGACGTCCACGGCCACAGCGATCTCTGCCTCAAGCCCCTGCTTCAAGCCTTCAGCACGGGACCGCAGATTTTGCAGCACAGTCACCATACGCCTCGCATCTTCCAGCATGGCTGTGCCGGCTTCGGTCAGGCGAGGCTCACGCGTCCCGCCGCGCTCAAAGAGTTGCAACTCAAGTTGAGCTTCCAGATTGGCAATCGTATAGCTGATCACCGATTGTGACCGATTAAGCCGTCTGGCAGCCGCAGAGAAACTCCCTGTTTCAGCCACTGCTACAAAGACCTGCAACTGGTCGAGGGTGGGATTTGGCAACATGATCTAATATCTACTTTATCGATAGGTTCGATAGATATTTTCCCAGTTTTCCTAATAGATGTCTAGGACCAAATATTGGTCATCAGTTTCGTTCCTGAAAGGACCAATATAATGTCATCCATTCTGCTCATCACTTCGAGCCCCCGTGCTGAAGCCTCACACTCTACTCGTGTTGCAACGGAATTTGCGAAGAAGCTGGCATCGGCAAAGCTGGGAAACAGCCTCGTTACCCGCGATCTTGCAGCATCCCCTCTTCCGCACATTGATGCTGACTATACAGCCGGAATCTATACGCCTGAAGAAGCACGCACGGCTCCACAGGCAAAGGTAGTGGGTGCATCGGACGTGGTTGTTGATGAGTTGTTCGCCGCAGATACTATCGTTCTTGCAACTGGCATGATCAACTTCAACATCTCATCTACATTGAAGTCGTGGCTTGATCACGTAATGCGTGCCGGCAGAACATTCAGCTACGGCGCTGAAGGTCCGAAGGGCCTTGTAACTGGCAAGAAGGTTTATGTGGTTCTTGCATCTGGCGGTGTTTATTCCGATGGACCCGGAGCATCTTTCGATCATGCCACGCCATATCTGAAGACCGCTCTCGGATTCATCGGCATGACTGATGTAGAGTTTATCCGCATTGAAGGTGTTGCAATGGGCCCTGAAGCTGAAGCAAAAGCGATTTCGTCGGCCATCGAACAAACCAATGATTTCGCACTCGCTGCCTGAACTACCTTAATTGAAAACAAAAGCGGGCTCAACGGCCCGCTTTTTGTTTGATCTGCTATTACAAGTATTGAGACTTATCCTTGGCGCTTCCGTTCCGCGTCGTCCAGCCGTTTCAATTGATCAAGTAGGCTTTCGGGAACGGTTTCTTCCACTTTGTAGATTCCAGCTGCTCTAATGGCCGACCGGTAACACGATTGCGATATATGTCGTCGCAATATCTGGGATAGTTGTTTTTCGTAGGTCCGGTTGCTGCCGTCCATTGTTTTAGACTCCAACTTGTTTTGTCCTTTTAAACCCGTTCTCTACGAAGAAGGTTCCTCTTTTCCTACAATGCAAGGTCTTAACGCAATGTGTCGCTGCGCCGCAGTCTAAAGTCTCGTCAGGTTTTCAACGGAAAATTGGAACGTCTTGAGCTTGAGAACGTTAACCGCCAAATCATTTCCGGGGGAAAATACATTGGTCGAGACATTCCATTATCTCAATTCACTTCCGGTCGTGCCCCATGCGATCGCGCTTATCATTGCATATATTCTGGCACTTCCCATAGGTATGGAACGCGAGGCGGAAGAGAGAAGCGCGGGTGTCCGAACTTTTCCACTTGTGGCGATGGCGAGCTGCGGATTTATCCAGGGCGCAGAGCGGCTGGTTACCGACAATCCTGAAGCTCTGGCACGCATCGTTGAAGGCCTGATAACCGGCGTTGGATTCATCGGTGGCGGTGCAATCCTGCAGTTGAAAGATTCTGTCCGGGGAACGGCCACTGCAGCAAGCATATGGGCAACCGGCGCCATAGGTGTTGCTGTAGGACTGGAGAGTTACGATGTGGCGTTCATCATTTCGCTCTTTACGTTTCTCACACTCCGACTGATGTTGCCGCTGAAGAAGGAACCGAAGAAATAAATCCGGCGGCGTATTATCGGCCAGAGTTCCGCTTCTGCAGTGAGATTTCCCATTTCATGGCCGACTCCACGATGGCATCAAGATCATCCAGTTTCGGCTCCCAACCTAGCTCGTTGCGCGCCTTGCTGCTGTCGGCGACGATGGAAGGAGCATCGCCCGGACGCGCCGTGGTGGGACGCGCATCTATGGGTGCACCATGGACGCGTTCGACACTCGTAATGACTTCTTTGACAGAGTAGCCGCGACCATATCCACAGTTAGCGACCAGACTGCTGCCACCCGCTCTCAGACGATCCAACGCGAGCCGGTGTGCCATTACAAGATCTGTCACATGGATATAATCGCGCACGCATGTGCCATCCGGCGTCGGGTAATCATTACCGAAGATTTCCATATAGCGGCGCTTGCCCAGCGCCGTCTCGCAGGCAACCTTGATCAAGTGCGTGGCGCCGCGGGTAGATTGCCCGGTACGCCCTTTTGGGTCAGCGCCGGCAACGTTGAAATAACGGAGTGCGGTATAGTGAAAATTATGAGCCGCCGCCGTATCAAGAAGCATGCGCTCGGTCATGAGTTTTGACATTCCGTAAGGAGATTGCGGACTGGTCGCAAAATCCTCTGTTACCGGCATCATGCCGCCATCGCCATAGACCGCAGCCGTAGACGAGAAAATGAAATTTTTCACATCCGATTTGACCACCGCATCAATAAGATCACGCGATCGGGACGTATTGTTTTCGTAATACGTCAGGGGATCCTTGACCGAGTCAGGAACAACCACCGACCCCGCGAAATGGATGACGGCATCCACGTAGTTACGTTCGATTGTCTGGCGTACCAGGCTTTGATCGGAAATGTCGCCTACAACAAGTTTTGCTTCAACGGGAAGCGCCCACTCAAAACCCGTGGATAGTCTGTCGATAACGACGACAGATTCGCCTGCGTCGAGCAAATCCCAGACCATATGACTACCAATATAGCCAGCTCCCCCGGTCACAAGCACTGTCATAATCGAAGCCCTCAACAAATTCCGTTTTATCTGCAGTCATTCGCCACATCACCCGTATGCAAAATTTAGCCCCACAAATCAAATATATACCGCCCGCAGGCGTACGTTCCGCAGTAGCGTGTTCAATATCGATCTCGGCAATGTGACCAAGCGTGGCAAATTGCCCATACTCTCGTCATGGATTTCAACGGTCAAAAAAGCTAATACGTTCATGATACAGGAGCAATTCATGGACTATCGTCGGTTTTTCGAAGACGCGATTGACCAGCTGCATGCTGAAAAGCGCTACCGGGTCTTCGCTAATTTGGAACGGATCGTGGGTAAATTTCCGCGTGCGCTTTGGCGCACGGCGGATGAGACGCGTGAAATCACTGTTTGGTGCTCAAACGATTATCTGGGCATGGGTCAGCATCCGAAAGTCATTGCTGCAATGCACGACGCATCGAGCCGTATGGGTTCAGGCGCTGGTGGTACACGCAATATTTCGGGAAACAACCATCCGCTTGTAGAACTTGAAGCCGAATTGGCTGACCTACATGCGAAGGAAGCGGGGCTCGTTTTTACTTCGGGCTTCGTATCCAATGAAGCGTCGATCTCAACTATCGCCAAGCTTTTACCGAACTGCCTCATTCTATCAGACGAATTGAACCACGCCTCCATGATTGAAGGCGTCAGCCGGTCTGGCGCTGAGAAAAAGATATTCCGGCACAATGACATTGTGCACTTGGAAGAGCTGCTCAAAGCTGCGGGCAAAGAACGCGCCAAATTGATCGTGTTTGAGTCGGTTTATTCGATGGACGGCGACATCGCGCCGATCGCAGCAATAGCCGATCTTGCTGAAAAGTATAATGCCATGACCTATATCGACGAAGTTCATGCCGTTGGCATGTATGGTAATCGTGGTGGTGGTATTACGGATCGCGAGGGTCTGTCACACCGAATCGATATTATTGAAGGCACACTGGCCAAGGCCTTTGGCACACTAGGTGGCTATATCACCGGGACCAAAAGCGTTATCGATGCTGTTCGCTCCTATGCCCCCGGCTTTATTTTCACGACGGCATTGCCGCCGGTGATAGCCGCAGCTGCGACTGAATCAATCCGGCACCTCAAAGTGTCTCAGGAAGAGCGCCGTATGCACCAGTGTCAGGCTCAACTGACCAAGGATGTGCTGGCGCAAGCGAACCTGCCGGTAATGCCGTCGGAAACGCACATTGTGCCAATCCACGTTGGTGATCCGGAACTGTGCAAAAAAGCCAGCGACCGGCTTCTTCAGAAGCACGGCCTTTATATTCAACCGATCAACTATCCGACTGTGCCTCGCGGCACGGAACGTCTGCGGATCACGCCAACACCTTTCCATTCAAACGAACTGGTGGTCGAGTTGAAGGATGCATTGGTTGAAGTGTGGACTGCGCTCGGCATCCCCTTTTCGAAGGACAGCACTCCCGCTATCGAGTCGAATGATCGCGTGGTGACGCTCGCTGTATCCAAAGCTGGCGGCTGATTTCGACGATGGATCAGCGCTTGCTGATCCACTCGGCGAGCCTGTCTGCTGCCTCTTCTACCTGGTCCAGACGCCGTGCAAAGCACAGCCTCAGAAATGCTTCTCCCCCATCGCCAAAAGCGGTACCCGGTGCCAGACCAACTTTCCCCTCATCGACAATATCGAAGGCGGCGCGGTATGAGTCTGTGATGCCCTTGATTCCGAACATGAGGTAGAATGCACCCGCCGGGGGTGAAAGGTGCACGCGTCCTGTGGCGGCAAGTCTGGCACACAGGATATCCCGCGCTTTATGTGCACGTTCGACCTGTGAACGAATAAAGTCGTCGCCTTGGTTCAACGCAACAACCGCTCCACGCTGCATGAATTGGGCAACACCGGAAGTTGAATACTGGATCAGATTCTCTATTGTCTGACCAAGAGACGGATGCGCAACAAGCCAACCGACCCGCCATCCCGTCATTGCCCAGTTCTTTGAAAAACTATTGACGAAGATGATGCGATCTTCCGGGTCCATGACATCAAGAAATGATGGGGCTCTGCGCGCGCCGTAATAGAAATGTGCATAGATTTCATCTGCAACTATCCACAAACCATGCTGACGGGCAATTGCAAGAATTTCTTTCAATGTCTCAATGTCTGCAGTCCATCCGGAAGGATTAGAGGGCGTATTGATAAACAGCGCCTTGGTTTTTGGGGTGATTGCGCCGCGAATTTTCTGCGGATCAAAGGTCCAGCCATTACCGGTAAAATCCTGCGTCACGGGTATGGGTGTTGCACCGGCTATCGCGGCAGCGGCCGCAAAATTCGGCCACGCGGGAGACAGATAGATAACTTCATCCCCTGCTCCGGCTGTTGCTTGAACAGCGAGCTGGATGGATTGCATTCCCGAACCCGTCACATAGAAATGCTCAACAGGAAGATCGGCCGCAAAGTGCCGCCTGTAGTAATCGGACAGTGCCTGCCGCAACTCTGGGATGCCGCGCTGCCAGGTATAGAATGTTTCGCCATTGTCGAGGCCTTCGCCCGCCGCATTGCGAATGAACTCCGGCGTTGGAAGATCGCCTTCCCCGGCCCATAGAGGAATAACCCCTTCCTGCCTCCTGCCATGATTCATGACAGCGACAATGCCACTCTCCGGAGCCACTGCAGCTTCATGACGGAGATGCTGAACCAAACTCATGCGCCGTTCCCACTCATTTTTATTCAGGATTCTCAGGATAATCCGGAGAGACCCATTGAACAAAAGGCGTAACGCAATGCCTGGCTTTTATCACGCGGATATTTGTGATGTTTCCATCAGTCGAAATGATGTGCTGCTGACAATATCTGACAAAAGAAAACCCCGGCTTGGTGGCCGGGGTTTGTAGTGCTTATTTTTTTGCGAGCAGATCGCGTATTTCAGTAAGTAGAACTTCTTCCCTTGCTGGTGCAGGGTCAGCCGCAACTTCCTTCTTCTTGAAGCGGTTCATGGCTTTGACAACCATGAACAGCACCCATGCAATGATGAGGAAGTTGATGAGCAATGTGATGAAATTGCCGTAAGCAATGGTTGCACCGGCTTCACGTGCCGCTGCAAGCGTAGGTGCCGGAGCTCCTGACAATTGGATGTAAAGATTTGAGAAATCGATACCACCGGTCAACAGACCAATGATCGGCATTAATAGATCAGCCACAATGGATTCGACCAGTTTGCCAAAAGCACCACCGATGATCACACCGATTGCGAGATCAACCATGTTGCCTTTCAAGGCAAATTCTTTGAATTCCTTTAGCATGATATACCACTCTCCAGTATTGTGTGATAATGCGAACCATCCGTCCCAGATGGTCTTAGTCCAAGCACGACACTAACAGAATTTTTGTATTAATTAATAGACCGGTTGAATGTTTCTACAGCTGATTGGCCGGCTGCGGTGCCTGCTCCCCAGCGTATAACCACTCAACGCTTTCGACAGATACGGGGATTAAAGAATGGCAAGTTGGACCGCGATAATCGTCGCGATTCTTTACTTCTTGATACAGTCCTGGACAATCTACATTGCGGATCGTCAAAGTGAAGCCACGATAAACAAATCACGCCCACTATTATACTCACTTGCAATAGCTGCAAGTGGCAGCAGCTGGCTCTATTACGGCTCAACGGGCTACGCTGCGCTGCATGGGGCCGAGTTCATTGGGCTTTATGTAGGAATTTTGCTCGTCTTCACGATCGGCTTTCCCTTTCTGCTGAAATTACGGCAATTGGCGCGCGTTGAAGGCATTACCTCCATCTCTGACATGATCGGCGCACGTTATGGCAAGAGCTTTACCGTTGCCGCCATTGTTACTTCGATCACAGCCATCGCACTGATCCCTTATTTTGCCCTACAGATGACGTCGATCCACTATCTTTTAGATGTGCTGGCAGGCGCACACGAACCACAAGCAGACCACGAGCATGGCGGCCATCTGACAATACCATTCCTTTTCATAACGCTTACCGCAGTATGCATTATCTTTTATAGCGGATGGTCCAATCCCTCTGCGGAGCGCTATAATGGATTTGTTCATAGCCTGGCCTTGGACACGGTTCTGAAGTATGTCGCAATACTATGCATAGGGACGGCAACTGCTGCTTGGCTGTTCGGTTCGCCCACTGATGTTTTCAGTATAGTTTGGGCTAGTCGAAACCAAATACCTGCGATTCAGCAGAGCTTCTCCGTAGGAAACTTTATCAGCCTTGTTGTATTCGGAGCTTCGTCTGCATTTCTGCTACCCAATCAATTTCATCTCATAGTTGTTCATAACAAAAATGACGGCGAGTTGCGCACAGCACGCTGGTTTGTACCGGTTACAATGCTATTTCTGGGAATTTTCATATTTCTGATAGCTATTGTCGGCTCTGTCGTTCTGCCAGAGGATACTTCCGTCGACTTCTACTTCCTTGCCCTGCCCATTGCTGGGGGGCAACCCTGGCTGACAATAATCGCGCTTGCCGGTGGACTGGCTGCAGCAACAACAATGATGCTCTTTCCATCCATATTATTGTCGGTGATGATTTCAAATGACCTGCTTTTGCCGCTTTTTCTTAAGCGCACATCGGCAGGCACAGGCATTTCCAAAGACTTCTCGAAAACCATATTCATGCTTCGCCGTGCTGCCGTCTGTGCAATTCTTCTTACAGCCTTTGGCTATCAGTTTATCATCTCTGCAAGCACCAATTTTGCGTCGCTCATCCTCATCTCCGCCACCGCCATGGTACAGCTAGTACCAGCCTTTTTGGGTGGAATGCTGTGGAGTCGGGCCAATGCCCGCGGCGTATATCTTGGTACACTGGGTGGTATGGCTGTCTGGTTTTACACGATGATACTGCCAAGCCTGGTGCCAATAGATTCCAGCTTCATTACGGACGGACCGTGGGGAATCATTGCTTTACGACCACAGGCTCTGTTTGGATTTGATGCATCCCACTTCGTGAATGGTCTTTTTTGGACCCTGTCCGTTAACATCGCCCTTTTCATAGCAGGCTCATTCTCGCGCACTGCTACCCCCAGCGAGCGAATTCAGGCATCAATATTTATCGCAGATAAGGTGCTTTCCAAAAATGTGCTTAAAAGCCTGGAGTCCAATATATCGGTCAGGCAACTCAAAGCCACGCTGGCAAAATATATTGGCAGCACACAGACAGAACTTGCATTCAGCAACTTTCATAGACAGTCCAACATTATGTTGGGTGACGATGATCCTGCAGATTTCAACACCATACATTTTTCTGAACAATTCCTGTCCGGCATCGTCGGGCCACCTTCCGCGCGATTGATCTTGTCTCTCGCGATGGGGCCTGCCAGCATGGCACAGCGGCAAGCCCAAACTCTGCTTGATCACGCCACAGATGCTTTTTCACAGAACCGGCAACTGCTGCAAACAGCGTTGGATCAAATGGATCAAGGGATTGGTGTATTCGACAGCCAATACCGCCTCAGCTGTTGGAATTTGCAATTCCAGATCATTCTGGAACTGCCGCGAGAGCAGCAGCGCATGGGTACCTCGCTTGACCGGATTCTCATCGCTCTATTCCGCCACGGAGACATCTTTACCCTGAAACAACCGGTAACCAGGGAAGCCTTCATCAACGCCTCGGAGCCATTGCGGCTAAAGCTAAAAAAAAGCGGAAGAACTATGGAAATCCGTTCCAACCCCATGCCCGATGGCGGATTGGTTACAACCTTTACCGATATAAGCGAAATCGTTAACACAGATGAGTTGTTGCGGCAGACCAATGAATCGCTGGAGCAGCGTGTTCGTGATCGCACAGCGGAGCTGACATTGGCAAACCAGCAACTGGCCAAGGCCCAAAAGCGAGCAGAAGAAGCCAACATTGAAAAGACCCGTTTTCTGGCCGATGCCGGTCACGATATTCTCCAGCCATTGAATGCTGCACGCCTATACTCATCGGCATTGATCGAGCGCTTGGGTGATATGCGTGAGAGTGACCTTGTACAAAATATCGACTCCTCACTGGAGGCCGTCGAGTCCATAATCAGCGCGCTTCTCGATATCTCCCAGCTCGATACCGGTGCACTCAAACCTGTTATCTCCGTATTTCGTCTTGATGCGTTGCTCCAACAGATAGGGAGAGATTTCTCCCCTGTTGCTCATGAAAAAGGGTTGGAACTGCGTATTGTTGCAACTTCTGCAATCGTTACCACAGACCGCAATCTGTTAAGGCGCCTGATCCAAAACCTTGTCTCCAATGCAATCAAGTATAGCCGTAGTGGACGGATACTGGTCGGCGTGAGAAAGCAAGGCGAATTTGTACAGTTAAAGGTTTGCGACACAGGCATCGGTATTGCTCCATCAAAACTCGACTATATTTTCCGCGAATTCGCCCGCCTGGCCGAAGGTATGAAAGAATCGGATGGTCTTGGACTGGGTTTGTCCATTGTAGAACGAATTGGCAAAATTCTTGATTTGGATATCGTGGTGAGCTCTGTCGTTGGCAAGGGTTCAGTGTTTTCAGTAACAATTCCGCTTTCCAACGCCTTGGCACTGTCTTCCAGTCCAACCATCCCGGTAATGCAACCGGCAGGTTCTTTAAGTGGCATGCGCATACTTTGCGTCGATGACAATACGGAGTCCCTGGCGGGTTTGGAACAACTCCTGAGTGCCTGGGGCTGTACAGTGTTTCCCTTTCAAAATGGCAACGACGTGCGCGAATTTTGTCTGCAGGGACAATCTGCTCCAGATGCAATTCTTGCCGACTATAACCTTGCGGAAGAGAATGGCCTCGACTTGATACAATTGTTCCGAAGCCACTATGACAGAGATGTCCATGCGGCGTTGATCACCGCAGAGAGGTCCAATGACGTGCAGCAGCAGGCAAATACGCTCGGAATATCCCTCATCAATAAGCCGGTACGGCCAGCAATCTTGCGAGCTCTACTTTCGCATTTCCGTCAGGATATTGCGGCGCAATGACTACTGCAGCCCGGCATGCGAAATTTCTACAGGCGCTGCTTCTTCCTTGAAACGAGCAATTCTTATCACAGCTTGCGTGCGGCTCTCTACGCCAAGCTTGTAAAGTACCGCTGATACGTGCGCTTTGATCGTCGCTTCCGAAACGTTGAGATCGTGTGCTATCTGCTTGTTAAGCATTCCATCAGCCATCAAATCAAGCACGCGTGCCTGTTGGGGCGTCAGCTTGCGAATGCATTTGATCAGATCGGCGAGATCCGCATCCAACTGACCTTGCTCCTCATCGATCAATGGTGACCAGATCCCACCATCAAGGATCGTTTGCACTGCCGTGCTGATAACTTCCGGGGTCGACGCTTTGGATATGAATCCTGAGGCACCCAACCCGAGCGCTGCCCGAATTGTTACCGGATCGTCCGTCGCCGAAACGATTGCGATTGGAACGAGGGGTTGGAGAGACCTCAGAGAAATCAGTCCCGTCATTCCGCCAATTCCATTCAAGGACAGATCCAGCAAAATCAAATCGATATCGAGAGATGATGTAATAAGCTCTTTGGCTCCATCGAGATCGCCAATTTCAATGATCTCGACGTTATCTGTGGAAGATGAAAGCGCAAGTTTCAATGCACCTCTGAACAAGGGGTGATCATCTACAATCACAAGTGTATACTTCATGGCCTAACAACCCTTGATAATAAAATGAAGCAGCTCTAATCCTAAATGTCTAATGCTAACGACTAACGCCAATTTTTCTGATATATCAACCAGATTTTAACACGTGAAAAAGTTTTACTCACCACAGCTTTATTGGCTACATGCGAAATGCGGAAAAGCCTTGTTAAAATCTTAATCACAAGCGATTATCCATTGTGGGAATAGTTTGAAAGTCGAATTCGATGATTACACATACTCTCTATCCCGAGACGCAACCTTATTCTGAACAAATGTTGGAAGTGTCGGAGCTTCACACAATTCACGTGGAGGAGTGCGGCAATCCTGACGGCAAGCCTGTCATCATGGTTCACGGCGGGCCGGGTGGTGGTATAAACCCGACCATGCGCCGCCTGCATGATCCCGAGCTTTACCGTATCATTCTGTTCGATCAACGCGGTTGCGGAAAATCAACGCCATATGCCGAGTTGAATGAAAACACGACCTGGGATCTGGTCGCCGATATGGAGCGTATTCGCACCCATCTCGGTGTAGAAAAGTGGCAGGTTTTTGGGGGCTCATGGGGATCAACACTTTCTCTGGCCTATGCCCAATCTCATCCTGACAAAGTAACCGAGCTTATCCTGCGCGGTATATTTCTTATTCGCCGTTTCGAAATTGACTGGTTCTACTCAAACGGGGCGAGCATTATTTATCCGGACCGCTTTGAGGCATATCAGGAGCATATTCCTGAGGACGAGCGCGGCGATATGATAGCCGCCTATTACAAACGTCTTACCGACCCTGACGAAGCTGTACGTCTGGCTGCAGCCAAGCTTTGGGCACGATGGGAGGGCTCTGCGCTTTCCCTGTTGCCCGACCCTGCCAGAGCGGATGCATTCGGTGCTGATCATTTTGCTATCGCCTTCGCGCGCATCGAGTGCCACTATTTCCAGAACAAGGGCTTTTTCGACACGGATGACCACCTGCTGCGCAATGCACATCTGATCCGAGATATTCCAGGTATCATTGTCCACGGGCGTTATGACATGTGCACACCTGTACTGAACGCATGGCACTTGAAGAAAGTCTGGCCCGAGGCCGATCTTCGCATTGTCGAGGATGCCGGACACGCTGTCAGTGAACCGGGAATCGTGCACGAGCTCGTTTCTGCCACCAAACGTTTCGCAGCCTGAAGTATTTTGGCCGGCGCTGACTGCCGGCTAAAACCTCTTTTCAAAGTTACAACTTCTCTTCGGCGCAATATGGTTAGGATAGATTACCCTCCCTTGACTGCTCAGGCGGCGAGGTGCTTACGCCGGGATTTAATAACCCATATATGGCCGAACGGGTCGACAAGCACACCTGCTCGATCACCGCTTTCCAGCGTTTCCACCTCATTACGGGCTTCTCCGCCTTCCGAGACGGCGTGATGCATTACCCGGTCCGCATCATCCACATGGATGTCGAGCATAACAGGCGTCGCACCAATGGCATGGGCAGATCGCGGACCGCCCAATGATGCATCCGCATCGCGTTTCGGATTTGCTCCCACGATCATGATCACAGATTCACCCATACGGATTTCAGCAGCTATCATCACTCCGTCGTGCAAATATGGCCGCCCGGCCAACTTTGCACCAAATACATTCTCATAAAAATCGAGGGCATCCTGCTGGTCGCCATGACGCACAAAAAGCCTGATCGAAACCTCTCCAATCAATGTTGGTACGGCAAACATTTCATCGCTCCCAGAGAAGAATCCTGAGCGATAAATGTGCCTCAAAATACGGAACAAATCAAGAACAATTGCGCTTTACTGCACAGTTCCTACTGCCAAGTTCCTGTCAGAGAACACGAACTTCAGGTTTTCTGCGGGGCTGCGGGAGTCTTGTCTTCACCATCAAGTTCTTTGGCCAATCCCATGAACCGCCGCATGAATTTTTCCATATAGTTTAGGCCTTTTTCGAAGTCCTCGTCTGAAGGAAGATTATCGCGCACCACCGGGGGAAGCTTGCCTATACCAGCCACTGTGTCTTCGAGTTTGGCAACCCGCGCCTTGAGGTCGGCTATATCTTCCTCATAAAGAGTGCGTTCCTCGGCTGCAACTTTGCATGCCAACTGCCCAAGCTTTTCATGACAGATGGACATTTCGCCTGTCTTGTTGTTCATCCGGACATAGCCATCCACGGTTTTTTCAAGTGAGTAGTTGGTCGTCTCCTCTGCCAGTGCGGGGCCTGCCATAAATGACATCGCAACAAGAACGACAACCGATGCAAGTGTGTTGGTCATTAGAAATCTCCAGCAATTGGCGTTCGGCCAGGATCAGCTAACAATACGCCAAAAATCCGAACCGGGCCGATATTTCTGTTATCGACCACAGTCTATGCTTTGCGCATGGCGGATTTGCGTCTAGTAAATCTGCCATGACCCAATTGATCTATAAAATTGCACCACGTGCCCTCTGGCAAACAGCCGAAAGTAACGGTTTGTTTGATGGCGCACCTATCGACCATGCCGATGGATATATTCATTTCTCCACGGCAGAGCAGGCCCGCGAAACGGCCGACAAGCATTTTGCCGGGCAGGCCGACCTGCTGTTGATTGCCGTTCGATCCGACAAACTCGGTCAGGCTCTCAAGTTCGAAGTGTCTCGTGGTGGCGCCCTCTTTCCGCATCTATATGCAGCATTGCCGCTTGATGCGGTTGAATGGGTCAAGCCCCTGCCACTCGATGGCGATGGCAAACATGTATTTCCGGAACTCAACGGATGAGCGATCTATTCCAGGCAATTGGCCGCAAACTCCTGTTCAGCTTCGATCCAGAGAGTGCTCATGGGCTTTCAATCAAAGCGCTCAAAACGGGATTGCTTCCAGCGTGCACCGCGACCAACGATCCGGCTTTGCGTATCAATGTAGCTGGCATTGAGTTTCCCAATCCACTCGGCATGGCTGCGGGTTACGACAAGAATGCCGAGATTCCCGATGCCTTGCTGAAGCTTGGTTTCGGGTTTGCTGAGGTTGGCACATTGACGCCAGTGGCCCAAGCGGGAAATCCGAAGCCTCGCATTTTCCGGCTGGTGGAAGATGATGCAGTCATCAATCGGCTTGGCTTCAACAATGGCGGACATGACGCTGCTTTTCAGCGCCTGAGTGAACGGCGGGCACGCGGCGGCATCGTCGGAGTCAATATCGGCGCGAACAAAGATTCTACGGATCGCGTTGCAGACTACGTTGCAGGGATACGCAAGTTTTATGAACTTGCCAGCTACTTCACCGTCAACATTTCTTCGCCCAACACGCCTGGCTTGCGGGACCTGCAAGCGCGGGAAAGCTTGAAAGAACTGCTTGGTCAGGTTTTGGAAACCCGTGACGGACTAGCTGAGACTGCTGGAACCAGACGGCCCGTTTTCCTGAAGATCGCGCCAGATTTGCCGGACAGCAGTCTTGATGACATCGCCGCCGAAATTGCCCTGCATCCACTTGATGGCCTTATCATTTCGAACACGACATTGGCACGTTCGGGCTTGAAGAGCATTAATCATACTGCAGAAGCAGGTGGGCTTTCGGGGCGGCCTGTTTTTGAGCGTTCGACAATTGTGCTTGCCAAGATGCGTCAACGCGTTGGCGTGAATCTTCCGATTATAGGCGTGGGCGGTGTTGATAGTGCCGCAACGGCGATCGCCAAGATCCGGGCAGGTGCAGACCTTGTCCAGCTTTATACCAGTATGATTTACCGCGGACCGGGGCTTCCAGGCCAGATCGTCAAAGATTTATCGGCAGCGCTTCGGCGTGATGGTATCAAGCATATCGCCGAACTGCGCGACCGGGATGTCAGTGACTGGGCATCGCGAAACACACCGGACTAATTTGCGAACTGCAGACGGGCCCTACTGGGAAGGATACACAACAACGAAATACCGCGCAGCCCTAGAAACAGGTGCAGAGCCAGCCACAATCCATGATTGCCAAAATATTTCGGCAATACGAAATAGGCGATGAAGTAACCAACCAGCGACAGGATCATCATATTGCGCATGTCGCGCGACCACGTTGCGCCTATGAACACCCCATCCATGTGGAATGCCAGCAGGCCGACGACGGGCGCAAGCGCTGCCCAAGGCATGTAGAGCGCCGCCATTGCCTGTACTTCCGGCGACTTTATTAGCATCGCAACAATGGCATCCCCATAGATAAGGAAAAACAGCGCCATGATTGATGCCAGCACCATCCCCCACAGGAACGACAATCTTATTCCGCGATCAAACGCCGGGCGATAATGAGCACCCACCGCGCGACCGGAAATCTGTTCTGCAGCCGTTGTAACGCCGTCGATCAGATAGCCAGATATCAGCAGAAAATTCATGAGAACGGCGTTCGTCGCCAGCGTTATTGCACCAGCTTCAGTGCCTGCCCGTGTGAAATAGGCATAAGCAATCAAGAGGAAGAATGAGCGCAGCATGATATCGCGGTTGACCGTAAACATCCGGCGTATCTCATGCATATCGAAAATGCGCGCACGTGAGGGATTGGGGACTGCACGAAACTGCCTGTAAATAACAACGAGGCCAACCAGCAAGGCAACGCTTTCACCCAGCACAGTTCCCCATGCAATACCGACAACGCCCCAGCCGAGGATCAATCCAAACCAGATCGTCATCGCCACATTCACGCCATTGAGCAGGAATTGCAGATAGAGCCCCTGCATGGCTTTTCCCTGTCCCAACAGCAATCCAAGCACCACGAAGTTTCCCAAAGCCATGGGAGAAGAGAGCAGCCGTATCGACACATAAGTCGACATGGCCTCCGCAACTGCATTGTCCGGGTTCATGAAGCTGATTGTAGCGCCAAGTATGAGCGGCATTGCAGCTATGAAGATCAATCCTGCAATCAGGGCAATCCCGATAGCACGCCAGAATACAGCCTGTTGCTCCACATTGTCGTGCCTGCCCATCGCCTGCGCAACCAAACCGGTTGTACCTGCGCGCAGGAAGTTCATGGTGGAAAACAGGAAGTCAAAAACCAGCGCGCCAATTGCAAGTCCGCCAAGCAAATGCGGATCCCCAAGCTGGCCAACTACTGCAGTGTCCACGAGGCCAAGCAGCGGTGTGGTCAGTGACGCCAACATGACCGGAATGGTAATCGCCAGCATCAGACGGTTCGTTACTTCAAATGGACGAACTGTCTTTGTGGCTGTGATAGGCGTTGTATCAGTCGTCATGCACGCACCGGGAATGCAACCAAAAGTAGCTGCTACCCTCTTCTATGCCACCACAATCCGCAGCTTTCCAGACTAATCGCTGCGATCTTCATCAACTTGCAAGAACGAGAGCCCAGTACCGCTCCCCGCCACCGCCTTTTGCTTCGGCATATGCCAAACCATAGCGCTTGAAGCGAGCGTCCAGCATATTACGCCGATGCGGTGGAGACGCCATCCACATGGCAAAAAGCCGATCAATATCCATGCGCCCCATGGCAATATTCTCAGCGGCTGCACCATGGATTTCGTTATCCTTGACTCGCGCTTCAAAACTTTTTCCCCAGCCCGTAGTGTGAACCATTCGCCCGGCTTTCGCCATGTACGCGGCCTGCTGTCCTGCCGCCCGTTCCAGAGCAGCATCGCTCACCAATCCGGACAAACCATTACCAGTGCGTATATTATTGATGTTTGCGCTGGCCGAGCCCGATGCGCCGGTGCCATTTCCAGCTGGTCCGATAGTCTGGCACGCGGCTACGGGAAACAGGGTTGCCAAGGCAGCGAGGTGTACGAACCGCCGGCGGGAAATCTGAAGACTGTTATTTGGCATGAGCAACCCTTGAATATTGAGCGCATGCGGGTAGCGCTCAATTATGGCTGCTTCACGTTACAGTGGAGCAAATTGGCAATATTCTTCTACCGGCGATAGTTCAGAATCCGCAATATGATGAAACAAGGAACAACGACCGCGGCTCCCAAAAGCAAATAGGATGCGAAGCCTTCAATCGCGCCAAAACCGAGATTCCAGATGCGCCGGATGAAGTTTTCGATTCCATAGACGATATCCATGGGCGACCAGTCGAAGGCACTCATAACGACGCCTACAACCAGTGAGACAATTATCAGCTTCAGCAACACCCTTCCCGGCGTATCTCCCAAGAAACGGTTTGTGCGTTCTGACATGTTTACTCCAGTGCTCGCTGCATATGCCGACAACTCTTATGATCTTTACCAACCACGATCAAGTTTGACCTGTTCGTTGATATTCGCCCAACGCCATGTAAGGTTGGGATTGGAACTGCGTGATTCAACCGCTGAGTGATATTCAGGTGCTTTGCGGTTGTCCCACACGGCAGCGGGAGAGACATGATGAGCACGACCCTGGCACGCTGGAAGCCCAGCGCCTTGGCATTGGCCAGTTTTTTTATCCTAACCATTCCAGCTTTTGCACAAACGCCGCCACCGAGCGCGTTGCCGGATTTGACCCCTGCGCAAATGCGCGAGGACCTGAAGTTTCTCAAGACAGAGTGGGCTTCTCAGGACAAAAGCTTCTCCGATACACAACGCCTTGAGTTCGAGCGCATCGTCGACAATACGACAGCCGCCGCCGATAAACTTTCTACAAAAGGCTTTGCACTGGAAGTGATGCGCGCTGTAGCTGTTGCCCGAAACGGGCATACGGTAGCCCGGGCAGCCAATATGATGAACGCTCTGCCGGTCAAAGCATGGTGGTTCGCTGATGGTTTGTACATTGTCAAAGTGCAACCGGAACTTGCATACCTGATTGGCGCGCGTATCGAAAAACTCGGCTCCCTTAGCGCTGATGAAGCGCTCGCGAAAATTGCGCCGTTTATCTCCGGCACTGACCAACGCATCCGCTTCCTGAGCGCCAATCTTTTGACCAGCCCCGATGTGCTGGAACACGTTGGTGCCACATCCGGGCAGGAAATCCCGCTTACATTACGCCTTGCGGACGGGCGTACCGAACAGGTCAAATTAAACGCCGTATCGACCCCGGATCCGGGCGACAAAGGCAAAAACATCAATAGAGGGTACACCGTCCTTGTGCCTGATGATCCTGATCTCGAGGGGCGGTGGAACCATGTGCTTGACCCCATAAAAGAACGCTCGCCGCTCTATACAAAACGTACGGATGTGACGACCTCCTGGTTGGAGGACAAGAAGGTCTTCTACATACGCCTCGACGCAGTCTCGAGTGTCGATGATACGCCGCTGGACCAGAAGTTTGCCGGTATTTTCAGGCAGTCACTGCTTCCATCGATACCCAAAACCATTGTCATCGACCTTCGCCTCAACAGCGGCGGAGATTTCTTCAACACCATCCTTTTTTCGCAATCATTGCCACGACTTGTTACACCGAAAGGCCGTATTCTGGTGCTCGTGAGCCGAGCGACTTTTTCTGCAGGTATTTCTACGGCGGCCATGCTCAAAGGCGCATCGCAGGGGAATGTCACCCTTATCGGCGAGACCATGGGCGACAGCGGTCAGTTCTGGTCCGAAGGCGAGACCATTCCTCTTCCAATCTCGAAAATCGGAGTAGAATACAGCAACCAGTTTGAGGATTATGAAAACGGCTGCACCGACCCCGCAACGTGCTTTTGGGCAGTGGTGGCATTTGGTCCGAGGAACATCTCTTTGACACCTGAAGAAAAGATTGATGTCACGTTTGCAGACTATGCAGCGGGACGTGACCCGGTTCTTGAAAAAGCATTATCACTGGCGAAATGATAGGTGATTGCCCGGCAAATCCTCAATAGTAATCATTACCTGCCAGCGCTTTGAATGGCGTAGCAATAGTCCTATACTGGCAGTGAACTGAGCCCACTGGCTTGTGGAACGGGGATAATTTATATGATTTCAACGGCCAGATTCATGGGCGCCGCAGTTTTAAGCTGGATCTGCGTTGCCGGCGTCACAGGTGCTTTTGCCCAATCGGGCAAGCCAGGCTGCGTGTTGACGCAAGTCGGCGGTACATCGCGCCAGATACTGAAGTGCAATAACGGTTTGACAATCACGCCGGAACGTGGGGCTCAATATACTCTGCTCGACCGCAATCGCGACGGCAATGTTGATGCGGCGCGCCTGCAAAGGAAAGCTATTCTGCTCGATGCACCCAAATTGCCTTCAGGATTCGAAGTTATCACACCGCAAGCCATAGCCGCCGTCCGCGGCACGAAATGGGCAGTCGATACAAGCGCTGGGACTACCGCAGTTTTCGTGGTCAGGGGCGCTGTTCAAGTGACGCGGCCGGATGGCAATAATGGCGTCGTGCTCAAACCCGGCGAAGGTGTCGATGTGGATACCGGCCGTGGTCCACTGATCGTCAAGCGCTGGCCTGCAGCCCGGGCATCTGCATTGCTGGCGCGGCTCGGACAGTAGACCACGATGAATAAACGTTTGGCGCTTACGCTGGCCGCCCTGATTTTGACCTGCGTCTGGAGCGCTGGTCTGGGAATAATGCACATCAGAGGAAATGTCTGGTTTCTTGAACGCGTTGAAGCCACGCTTACCGATTTGAGAACGATCATCCGCGGTAAAAAATCCGTTCCCGATATCGTCAGGATAATCGCGATTGATGACGCCACGGTAGCACAGGCGGGCAGCTATCCCCTTGCCCGGGCAAAGCTTGCAGCGATGGTCGAAGAGGTGGCGAGTTTAAAGCCCAAGCTTATCGCCCTCGACATGCTGTTTGTCGATCCGGGCACAGTGGATGGAGATGCAGCATTATCAGCGGCACTGTCTTCGAGCAAATCTCTCATCGCTGCAGCTGCAGTCTTTCCCGATGGAAGACAGGTGGTTGATGACAGCGCCGATGCGCTGGAGCGCGTACCCGATGCAGCAAGCTTTCTGCTGCCCCAGAAACAGTTTTCAGATGCTGCGCCCATCGGAATCGTCAATGTGGCCACTGACCAGTCCGGCACTCCCCGATACATCCCCATGCTGTTCAAGAGAGGCAGTGAGATACAGCCTTCTTTCTCGTTGCAGGCAGTGGCACTGGCATCGGGAAATGAGCCAACCTTCGAACCCGGCGGTGTTTCGTTGGGGGACCAGTTTATTCGCACAGATGCAGGCCAGACGGTTCCGATCACATTTTACGGGCCTCGCGGTACAATCAAAACAATCAGCGGGGTGGCAGCACTCAATGGACAACTGACTGCTGCCGATGTGGAAGGCAAAATTATCGTGCTCGGCACCACGGTTACCGGCGGCGGCGATGTTTTTCCAACACCTTTTGATCAGGTCTTGCCGGGTGTTGAAGTCATCTCAACAGCAATAACGCAGCTGGCGGGTGGCGATTCAATGGTTCGCAATCGATTGACGCATATGATTGACGCCGGTTTCGCGTTTGTTATCCCGCTGATACTCGTTGGACTGTTAGCTTGGCAACGCAGCGTGATCGGTCTTTGTGCCATGGTCGCTGTGCTTGTTGTTTGGCTGATGGTGAACATCTTCGCATTTAACAGCGGCGTATGGCTGAGCGCTTCACTGCCAATCACCGCTGCAGGACTACCGGTCCTATTGTTTGGGGCCGTTCAGCTTTTTCTTGGCCGCCGCCGTGCCCAGCACTTCGCTGATCAAAGCAAGATGCTGCAGAATGTTCAGGCTCCGGGCCTTGGTCACTGGCTCGCACGCAACCCCGACTTTCTGATTGAACCTGTCCGGCAGGATGCTGCAATCGTCTTTATTGATCTTTCCGGTTTTACCGGCCTCAGCGAAACACTTGGCCCCAATTCGACGCGCGAACTGCTGAATGCATTCTACAAACTTGTCGATGACGAGGTTGCGGCATGCAGCGGCACGATCACCAGCTACATGGGCGACGGCGCGATGATCCTGTTTGGCCTACCGCAAGCTTCGGCGGACGATGCGCCCAACGCAGTGCGCTGTTGTATCAACCTGTGCAACCGAACCCGCTTGTGGCTGGCATCGCTGCCCTTGTCGAGCAGTTCCCGGATTGGCTTCAAGACAGGCGCACATTTTGGCACAGTCATAGCATCGCGCCTCGGCGGCGATGGACGCCAACAGATTACCGCGACCGGAGACACGGTGAACGTCGCAAGCCGGTTGATGGAAGTGGCGGCCTCTAACAAAGCGGAACTCGCCTTGAGCTCGGAGATTTTGCACGTAGCTGGCTCCGATAGTGCACCCTACAAAACAGGCGCGCTCACCGGGCCTCTCGAGACGGAGATTCGTGGACGCTCCGGTTCCGTAACGATCTGGCTGTGGAGTGGAGCTCAATAAAGGCTGGAGCGGGTGAAGGGAATCGAACCCTCGTATTCAGCTTGGGAAGCTGCTGCTCTACCATTGAGCTACACCCGCCTACTCTTATCAGGACTGTTTGCAGCCAGCTTTGTCAAGCAGGACTCAGCATCATCAAGCTCATTTGAAATGTTTGGAGAGCTTGAGCCCTTGGGCCTGATAGTTTGAACCTAAGTCCGTACCGTAAAGTGCACCGGGGCGCTCAAGCATATGCTCATAGATCAATCGTCCAACAATCTGGCCGTGCTCAAGGATGAACGGCACTTCGTGACTGCGAACCTCCAGCACGGCGCGGCTTCCGGTGCCGCCTGCAGCCGTGTGGCCGAAGCCGGGATCGAAGAAACCGGCATAGTGAACCCGGAATTCGCCAACCAGCGGATCAAAAGGTGTCATTTCCGCCGCATAAAGCGGCGGCACATGCACTGCCTCTCGAGAAACCAGAATATAAAATTCGTCAGGATCAAGGACCAGTTCGCGAGCACCGCGATCATGAATTGGTTCCCAGAAGTCAAAAAGGTCATGCGCGCCACGCTTGTCGACGTCGACGACACCGGTATGGTGCTTTCCACGATATCCGACAAGTCCATTCGCATCACCTGTCAAATCGATAGAAAGCGCGATACCACCGCCGGAGATATTTGGCGTCTCCGATGCGACCAATGTTTCATTGGCGTGTAGGGCTGTCAGTTCCGCCTCTTCCAGCTGAGCCCTGCCCGTCCGGAACCTTATCTGTGACAGGCGAGAGCCTGCCCTTGCGACGATCGGGAATGTGCGGGGGCTGACTTCCAGATAAAGCGGTCCCTTATATCCGGCTGGAACTTTATCGAATTCCTGCGCACCGTCTACAATTACACGCGTGAAGATATCCAGCCTGCCTGTCGAGCTCTTCGGATTGGCGGAAGCTGATACATTTTCCGGAAGGTTCAGGCTTTCCAGAAGCGGCACGATGTAAACACAGCCGGTTTCGAGAACTGCTCCCTCGCTCAGATCAATCTCGTGCAGTTTCAGCCGCTCGAGCTTGGCCAAAACCGGAGTCCCCGGCCCTGGCATGAAGCTGGCCCGTACCCGATAGGCTTTGGTGCCCAAGCGCAGATCGAGACTTGCCGGCTGAATCTGATCACTGTCAAAATCCCGCGCAGTCTTCAGCGACCCCGCCTGATATAATGCCTTGATACCGTTATCGGCGAGAATGCCCGCGGGTTGTCTGCTCATGTTGGCCGTTCAATCCTGTAAAATCTCACAAAAGCTTTAGCGTTTCACCCCGTTGACGCAAGCGCCAGAGAGGATTAAAGCAGTTTTATCCCGTGGTGATTTGGCCGGCCGGCTTGCAGCCACGTAAAATAATTTGCTAAAAGAGGCCCGGTATCGTCCGGCCTTTTTGCGATTCACGCAAGGCCGGTTTTTTATTGCCTGATCAGGCAGATTGAGAAGACGATGCCAGAAGATACAAAAATCGGGAAAACTGCCCGTACATTCCGCCCTGCTACCCAACTCGTTCATGCCGGTACTCTCCGTTCCGGCTTTGGTGAAACGTCCGAATCCCTGTTTCTCACACAAGGATTTGTTTATCCCAGCGCAGAAGCTGCCGAGGCGCGCTTCAAGGGCGAAGAGCCAGGTTTCATCTATTCTCGCTACGCCAATCCAACAACCGACATGTTCGAAAAGCGCATGTGTGCATTGGAAGGCGCGGAAGATGCGCGTGCGACCGCATCCGGCATGGCAGCGGTTGCCGCAGCCATCATCTGTCAGGTCAAAGCTGGCGACCACGTATTGGCCGCGCGCGCGATGTTCGGCTCCTGTCGCTACATCATCGAGACACTGCTGCCCCGTTACGGCGTGGATTTCACGCTTATAGACGGCTCAAGGATCGAGAACTGGCAGAATGCTATCCGGCCCAACACAAAGGTGTTGTTCCTCGAAAGCCCGACAAACCCGACACTCGAAGTCATCGACATCAGTGCCGTTGCTGACGTCGCCAATTCGGTTGGCGCGAAGCTCATTGTCGACAATGTTTTTGCTACACCGCTATTCCAGAAGCCACTGGAACTTGGCGCGCACATTGTTGTCTATTCAACAACGAAGCACATTGATGGCCAAGGACGTTGCCTCGGGGGCATGATCCTTTCCGACAAAGCCTGGATCGATGAAAACCTGCATGAATATTTCCGTCATACGGGTCCAGGTCTCAGCCCTTTCAATTCATGGGTCATGCTGAAGGGGCTGGAAACTCTGTCCGTTCGCGTAAAGCAGCAAACGGAAAGTGCTGCAAAAATTGCAGATTTCCTGTCAACGCATTCCGCAATTTCAAAAGTGATCTATCCGGGACGTGCAGATCATCCGCAGGCCGACATCATTTCCCGGCAGATGAAGGGTGGCTCGACGCTGCTTGCTTTCGAAGTAAAGGGCGGCAAAAAGGCGGCATTCAACTTTGAAAATACGCTTGAGATCATTCTGATATCCAACAATCTGGGCGACTCCAAAAGCCTTGTTACGCACCCGACTACTACGACGCATAAAAACCTTACGGATGAAGCGCGGGCAGAGCTTGGCATTTCAGACGGACTGTTACGCTTGTCTGTCGGATTGGAAGATGCAGATGATTTGATCGAAGATCTCGATGTCGCCTTGAAGGCTGCTCTTTAATCAACCGCAATTGTCGCGCCGGGAATAAATCCGGCGCGGTTTGTCTGATATCAGGCTTTCCAGGCCGCGATCACAAATGATTTAGATATTGAAGGTTGACCTCACGGCTTTCAGCCGTGATATCAAATAGATACGTCATAATGAATGTGCGCGTACCGAATACATTGAACCACGTGCAATGTTTCCGGATGAGATGGAGAGTGCCCCGCGATGAGAGCGGAAATGTATAAAGCCACCACGCACGACATAGAGGTCAGTGTTGAGCCGTTTTATCTGGAGGACCAGTCCGATCCGGCTGCAAACCACTATGTCTGGGGCTATCGCATAACCATCGCCAATGAATCTGAGCGTACCGTACAATTGCGATCACGCTATTGGAGAATAACGGATGCACACGGACGTGTGGAGGAAGTGAGCGGCGCTGGCGTTATTGGTGAACAACCGGTTTTGAACCCCGGAGACAGTTTTCAATATTCATCGGGATGTCCATTGAAAACGGCATCGGGAGTGATGGCTGGACATTATGTTATGCAAACAAATGGCGGAGATCGATTCAACATTGAAATTCCGGCATTTTCTCTTGATCTTCCTGATCAATTGCGGACATTGAATTGATGCAAGAGAACAACCGCACCCAATCGCCTTATATCAAAGCGCTCAGCTGCTCAGCTGTAGCTTTTCTCATAGGTCTTGCTGCAATCTTTTTTGGTTTTCGCCTGCCCAGCTTTACTACTAATGTGGAAGCAGCAAGCCAGCTCGTCGCGCTTGTGGCAGTTCCTGGGCTGATTGTCGGTTTGCTTGCCAAGAAATCTACACGCCCATGGCCGTTATGGCTGATTATCAGCGCCTTCATCATCATATTGATCGTTGTGACAGTCGCACATGAGATGACTGCCGAATTTCGGGCCTGAAAGCCTCGCGGGTCAGGCTTTCTTGACAAATTTAGTTTTCAGCACCAAACCTTTTACTTGCTTGGTATTGCATTCGATTTCGCCATCCCGGCCATTCAGGCGTATATTCTTAACGAGCGTGCCGCGCTTGATTGTTTCCGAAGTGCCTTTGACCTTCAAGTCTTTGATC
This sequence comes from Phyllobacterium sp. YR531, assembly GCF_000282595.1. Classification (GTDB taxonomy): domain Bacteria; phylum Pseudomonadota; class Alphaproteobacteria; order Rhizobiales; family Rhizobiaceae; genus Phyllobacterium. The sequence continues at coordinate 239,746 of NZ_AKIZ01000014.1, read as the reverse complement.
AGAGTGACGGAATCGCCGTCATTAAGCTCGGCGCCGTTGCTATCCCGGATTTCCATAAAGCGAAGTTCCTAGTTTTTTGGCAGGAACTCTGCCGGATCGAAATCATACTGCGTGGAGCAAAATTCGCAGGTAACACTGATTTTGCCTTCTTCAATGCTGTCGTTGATTTCTTCAGCAGTGAATCCCGAAAGCACACCGGCAATCTTCTCCCGTGAGCATGAGCAGTCATCATTGACTGTGACAGCATCAAAAACACGGACACCACGCTCATGGAAAAGACGGTAAAGCAACCGTTCGGCACCGACCTGCGGGTCTGTCAATTCAGAGCTTTCAATCGTTGAAACGAGGGCCTTTACCTCTGACCATTCGTCATCCTCAACAGGTTCAACTTCCGCATCCAGCTCGGAAGTCGGCGCATCGCCGCCGGGCAGATCACGCTGGCGCATACGCAATTCAGACTCTGGAAGAAACTGCACGATCAAACCGCCGGCGCGCCATTGTTCGACAGGCTTGCCGTTCTCGCCGCGTGCAATCAATTTTGCAACGGAGAGGCGCACATCAGTTGGTATCTGTTCTGATTGACGGAAGTAGGTCTTCGCGATCTCTTCAAGGTTTGAGCCGTCCATGGCAACAATACCCTGATAACGCTGGGAGTACTCGCCTTGATCGACGGTGAGAGCAAGGGTGCCCCGCCCCATGAGTTCGACTTGCGAAAGCTCGTCCGCTTCGATTGCGTCTGCCAGTCGATCTTCATCGTAGCGGGCGTAGGCGCGAACAGAATTGGGTGTGCGAAAATCAACGACCAGCATATCCACCGGCCCGTCAGATTGGGACTGGAAGATAAACTTGCCTTCAAACTTAAGCGATGTGCCAAGCAGGACAGTGAGCACAATCGCCTCGGCCAAAAGCTTCGCCACAGGCTCCGGATAGTCGTGGCGGTTTAATATGCCGTCAAGCGTCGAGCCCAGTTGAACGGCACGTCCACGGGCGTCCAGATCCTGAACCTGAAATGGTACGACGGCATCATCACCGGCAAATACATACTCATCGGGAAAGCTTGACGATTCAGACACCGGAGCGCCCTCCTTCAAGGCACCATGCAAGAATAGCCTTTTGTGCATGTAGCCGGTTCTCAGCCTCGTCAAAGACTACCGAGTGCGGTCCGTCAATGACAGAATCCGTGACTTCCTCGCCTCGGTGGGCCGGCAGGCAGTGCATGAAAAGCGCATCAGGGTTTGCATGCTTCATCAAAGCATCGTTGACCTGATAAGGCATGAAGACGTTATGGCCACGTGCACGATTTTCCTGCCCCATGGAAACCCATGTGTCCGTAACGATGCAATCAACGCCTTCGACAGCAGCTATGGGATCAGTGGTCAATTTGATCTTGCCCCCTGCACCCTTTGCCCAATCAAGATATTTGCGCTCAGGCTCGCTGCCGTCGGGCGTAGCAATATTGAGATTGAAATCAAAGCGTGCCGCTGCTTCCACCAGCGAGTGCAAGACATTGTTACCATCACCCGTCCAGGCAAACGTCTTGCCCTTAACCGGGCCACGATGCTCTTCAAAAGTCATGATATCGGCCATGATCTGACAAGGATGCGTGTCGTCTGTCAGCGCATTGATAACCGGAACAGTGGCATTTTCGGCCATCTCAATAAGGCGTTCATGGGTCGTCGTGCGCATCATGATAATGTCCACGTAACGTGACAAGACCTTTGCCGTGTCTGCTATGGTTTCGCTGCGGCCAAGCTGCATTTCAGACCCCGTCAACATCAGCGTTTCGCCGCCGAGTTGCCGCATGCCGACATCGAACGAAACGCGAGTACGCGTCGATGGTTTGTCAAAAATCATCGCCAGCACCTTACCGGCGAAAGGCTTTTCAACATTGCCAGCCTTGAGACGGGTCTTGCGTGCACGTGCATCATCGAGAATGAGCCGTAGATCGCCCGAAGAAAGCGCCGAGAGATCCGTAAAGTGACGGAGATCCTGCTTGATTGTCATTGGATTGCCCTCACGCGATCTTCTGTCTGGATGCAGGAGCAAGACGCTCCGCCGCAGCTTCGATCTTCGACAGCGCTTCGCGCATCTCCTCTTCACTTACAACCAGAGGTGGAAGAAGACGAATAACATTGTCACCCGCACCCACAGTCAACAGGTGCTCATCACGCAGAGCCTGAACCAGTGTCGTGTTTGGCACAACGGCCTTGAGCCCGATCAGAAGACCACGCCCCCGCACTTCAGAAATAACTTCCGGGTAGCGGTCAGAGATGGAAGCCAATCCCTGTTTTATGAACAGGGCCATTTTTTGCACATGATCCAGAAAACCGTCCGCAAGAACGATATCGAGAACCGCATTACCAACTGCCATTGCCAAAGGATTGCCGCCATAGGTTGTACCATGCACGCCAGCAGTCATGCCTTTGGCAGCCTCAGCAGTTGCAAGGCAGGCGCCCAGTGGAAATCCGCCTCCGATACCCTTGGCCACAGCCATGATGTCAGGCTGTATGCCAGACCACTCGTGAGCAAAAAGTTTGCCAGTACGGCCCATGCCCGACTGGACTTCATCCAGGATGAGAAGAATGCCTTCCTCATCGCATAGCTTGCGTAAGGCACGCAGATCTTCGTCGGCAACAGGACGCACACCGCCCTCGCCCTGAATTGGCTCTATGAGAATAGCCGCAGTCTGAGGCCCGATCGCGGCTTTCAAAGCCTTCTCATCCCCAAAAGGAACCTGATCGAAACCCTCAACCTTGGGGCCAAAACCTTCCAGATATTTTGCCTGTCCGCCTGCGGCGATTGTCGCAAGTGTCCGGCCGTGAAATGCACCTTCAAAGGTGATGATGTGGAACCGCTCCGGATTGCCGTTCACATAGTGATACCGGCGCGCGGTCTTGATAGCGCATTCAAGCGCTTCGGCGCCCGAATTTGTAAAGAACACCTTGTCGGCAAATGTATTGTCAACAAGCCGCTGCCCAAGACGCTTTTGTCCGGGGATTTCATAGATATTGGAAAGATGCCAAAGCTTCTCGGCCTGGGTCTTCAGAGTTTCAACCAGATGCGGATGCGAATAGCCAAGCAGGTTCACGGCGATGCCGGCAGCAAAATCAAGATAGTTTTCGCCACTCTCGGTCGTCAGCCACACACCCTTTCCTCGCTCAAAGCGCAAATCCGCACGAGCATAAGTGTCGTATAGCGGTTGCGCGTTTGCGTCCGTCATTTTTTCCGGGCCTCCAAAACCCTATTTGTCAAACTGCTGATCCATAAAGGAAATCGGCAATGATTAAATCAAAAAGCCGCCCCACAATGCCATTTTTGGGGGCGGCCACACGGCATCAATATCATCATTCACTTTCCAATTGTCAAATAAACAGTTTGAAAGACTTACATCACAAATATTGCTGGAATTCGGCTTCAACCAGCCGTTTCAGCATCTGGCCATTATTTGATTTGTCGACAAAGCCGTAAAACGTCATTTTTGCAACAGTTTAACGTTCAAGTTGGGGAAAACCAAAAAAAGCACCCTTCCAAACCAAGCCTGACTCTTGTCACGGAGTCATCGCATATTGTAGCTTGAGAAACGAAATAGCTAGATTTCGTACGGCGTCCTCGTCATCTGAATAGATATAGTACTGATACAATCTGGAGCAGTCCAGATGCGAGGAAGGATTCAGTCTGAAAGCCGTACAAAACAGAGCCCCATATGGAGCTAGGGAACAATGAACTGGACAGATGAGCGCGTAGAGCAGCTGAAAAAACTTTGGGCCGAAGGTCTGAGTGCAAGCCAGATCGCAGCACAGCTGGGTGGTGTCAGCCGTAACGCCGTTATCGGCAAGGTGCACCGGCTGAAGTTGTCCGGGCGCGGCAAGACGACTTCTTCGCAGACGCGCAGCAAAAAAGTCAACACAGCAGCCTCCAGCAGCCAGCGCAGCGGCGGGGCAACTGTTGGTCACATGTCAAGTCGCGTGGTAAACCGCAGCGTTGGAGCGACGGCTTTGCAGGCTGAATACAGCACCGACATTGTGCCTGTTGTTACACGCACCGTTACAGATGTGGTTGTGCCGATCTCACGCAAGCTCGAACTGGTTGAACTCAGCGAACGCACCTGCAAGTGGCCGGTAGGCGATCCATTGCTGCCCGGTTTCAATTTCTGCGGCAATGATGTTGGCGAAGGTGGGCCCTACTGCACATATCATTCGCGACTGGCGTACCAGCCGGCTTCTGATCGCCGCCGCCGTTAATTTCCATTTCGATATCTTATGAAAAGGCGCCGTTTGGCGCCTTTTCTATTTTGGGCATGTCAAACGACCCGGGCTAAATTTTCTGCGGTCCGAAAACGACTGTGAAGGATGAGCCCTCCCCTACCTGCGAGCGGATTACCAACCTTGCGCGGTGCCGTGTCAGAATATGTTTCACAATGGCAAGTCCCAAGCCTGTCCCTTTTTGCGCCCTGCTTGTTTCGACATCAATCCGGTAAAATCGCTCTGTCAGGCGTGGAATATGTTCATCCGGAATACCGGGACCAAAATCCTGAACGGTGGCCTTGATCACGTCACCTGTCTGTTTGAGTTCAAGAATAACGCGTTTGCCCGACTGGCCATATTTGCAAGCATTCTCCAGCAAGTTTTGAAACACCTGCGTGAGTTCATCCCGATCCCCGAGTACATTAAGCGGGCCCGGGCTGATGTCGCGTTCAATAGTGATCCCGAGATCTGTCGCCACGGGACGCAGTGAATCTGCAACATGATTTAGCACGGCGGTCAGGTCCACTTGGTCCTTGACCGCAATATGCGCCTTCATTTCAATGCGTGACAAAGACAAAAGATCATCAATGAGGCGTGCCATACGTTCAGCCTGCTTCTGCATGATCTCGAGAAAGTTCTCGCGGGCAGCCTCATCCTTGCGTGCCGGGCCTCTCAATGTCTCGATAAACCCCGTTAGCGAAGCCAGAGGTGTGCGCAATTCATGACTGGCATTGGCAATGAAGTCAGACCGCATCCGCTCAAGCCGTCGGGCTTCTGTCTGATCGCGGAATGAAAGAATATACTGGCGATCAGTGGCTCTTGTCTGGTCGAGCAGAAGCACTGTTGCGCTGTACCAGCGCTCAACCGGCACCCGTTCGAAATAATCCACCGAGCGCGATACGCCATCTGCCATAACCGAGTGAACCAGCGTCTGCATTTCAGGTGCACGGAAGTGCAGCATAAGCACACCGCCGCGCTCCACTGATCTGAATGCGCCGCTCGCAGCCGGATTGACATAAAGGATAGTCCCTTCATGGTCGAAAATAATCAGCGGATCGGGCAATTGGGCTGCCAGTTGTTGACCCGACAAATGAAAGATTGCCGGATCACTGGGGTCTGTGGCAGCGAGATTCTCCTGCCGCGGCAGCGCGGCTGATACAGCAACGACTGTTAACAGTACAAGCATCAAAACAGCGAAGCTTAGCCACCAGGACTCACTTACTCCTAAAATCAAGGCAGTGATGAAGGCGGCTGCGGCAAGGATGAAACGTGAACGGACAATGCGCTCCAAGACCCGGCGCCTTAGTCCGCTACTATCCTGCCCCCACATGCTCATGCACTAACCTCCCGATCTGTCAGCGTTTTTAGTCACTAGACGATACACTGCTGTCCCAATATCATGGATTTATGTCAATTGAGGATGTTCACATTGGGCAAAGATTCAAAAAAGAAATCAACATCATCCAAATCCGATATTCAGCCACTCAAATTGAAGATTGATGGCAAGAAACGTCAATTCGACATCAACAATCCGAAACTGCCGGATTGGATTGATGATAGCGATCTGACATCGGGTGGCTTTCCCTATACGGAGAAAATGCCCAAGGATGATTATGCCGAAACGCTGGAAAAGCTGCAGATCGAGCTCGTCAAAATGCAAAGCTGGCTTCAGGAAACCGGCGGTCGGGTTATCTCGGTCTTCGAAGGCCGTGACGCTGCCGGCAAAGGCGGAACGATTTTCAATCTTCGCCAATATATGAATCCACGTTCGGCGCGTAATGTTGCGCTGCCAAAACCAAGTGAGACCGAGCGCACACAATGGTATTTCCAGCGCTACGTTTCGCATTTTCCGAGTGCTGGTGAATTCGTCACCTTCGACCGTTCCTGGTACAACCGCGGTGGCGTTGAACCTGTCATGGGATTTTGTACGCCAGACCAGCATGAGTCATTTCTGGAAGAGACTCCGGGTTTCGAACGTATGATCGTTGCAGACGGTATCTACTTTTTCAAATTCTGGCTGGACATCGGCCAGACAATGCAGCTCAAACGTTTTCATGACCGTCGCCATAGCCCATTGAAGAACTGGAAATTCTCACCGATAGACATCGCCGGCGCAGAGAAATGGGATGATTATACCAAGGCGCGCGATGGCATGATGGCTCGCACACACACAGCACATGCGCCCTGGACGATTGTGCGTTCCAACGATAAACGCCGCGCCAGAATTGCTGTCATACGGCGGATTCTACTAAGCCTTCCATATACGGATCGCGATTTGACAGTGATCGGCAACGAGGACTCGCTGATTATCGGAAATGGCCCCGACTTCATTTGAATGAAATTGCAGTTTGCGCAGGATGATGTGGCGTCTTTTCCCAAAGAAAGGGCGCCGCATATAATTGCCATAGAGCTCGCCATGCCGCTGCAGAAATCAACAACCAATATAATGGCAGGCCTGAAGCGATTGGACCTGATGGCTTTTCGTTTTTCAACGCCGCACGACCGAGCAGATGAAAAGACAGGAAACCAGAGATAATATTCATCAGGTCGAATATGAGGATAGGGCTGACAAAACCAGCGCCTTTCACGAAAGTGATCATCGCGAGCGCATAAATGATGAATAGCCCCATGAAGGGGAATAGCAGTGCAGACGCAAGTAAGCCGGTTGTCTGCAAATGGTAGATCAAAAAGCGCTTCAAACCAACTTTCTTCAGCATTTGAGAAGGTTGGCGCATCTCGACCAGCCAAGTCTGCATCCACCCTTTCAACCATCGCGTTCTCTGTTTCAGCCAGACTTTCACGTCGTTGGGCGCATCCTCCAAAGTTGGGAGGGAAAGCATCTCGATATGATAACCATTGCGAGCAAGCCTTGATCCCAGCTCTGCATCCTCAGTGACATTGAAAGGGTCCCAACCACCAACTTGCATCAGACATTCGCGGCGAAAATGATTAGACGTTCCACCAAGCGGTATGACAAATTTCCCATTCGCCAACCAAGGCAGAAGACCTCTGAAATGTGCTGCATACTCAAATGCAAATTGTCGCGCTATCCAGCTGTCTGCGCCGTTGGCAATAACCAGGGGAGCTTGAAGGCAGCCCAGCTCGTCGGAAGCCCCTGAAAATCTTTGCCACGCCTCGCGCAATTGACCGGAGTGTGGCCGATCTTCTGCGTCATAGACCACGATAAATTCACCTTCCGCCAGTTGCAGCCCGTAATTTAGGGCTTTTGGCTTTGTTCTTGGGCCAGTTGCCGGAACAGGGGTAATTCTGAACCTTGCGGGCAAGAGCTCACCTTGAAGAGCCGCAAGCGTTGGATGATCATCCTCTTCGCACAGAAACAGAACCTCCAGACAGGAACAGGGCCAGTCGAGGGCTTTCAACGCCCTAACAAGTTGGGGAACGACTGCCGCTTCCTTATAAAGAGCCACCATCACACTATACACCGGAACTTCAATTTTCTTGCCCGTATCTGCCGGGGCTTCATAGGCAAGCACATGTCGGCTGGCCAAAAGCCGCAATGCGATACAGCCCATGAAAAGGGTGGAAAAAAGCACATGCAGCGTTGACCACAGTGCTCCCGGAGCAATTATGATCAGGAAAAGACAAGTTACGATGATCGCTGCGATGACGGCCCCCTGCTGGCCATCGGCAACCGTTCTGGCGGTATGCCCTGTGGCGTTCTCCAGCATGCTCACTGCATTGCCCGCAAGATAGTCCGCATGTTTGGTTCGAAGAAGCTCCGCGAGGCACAATGGCGAAATGAAAGTCTCACGTGCTCTCTCCTTTTCGGAGATCGCATGGTTTTGCCTTATATGGGCAATGCGGGCCATAGTGGGTGACGTATGGATTTTTATGGTCAGATCATCAGTCAAGGTTAGAATGTGCGGCGTTCGGGCCAAGCTGGCAAACCTTTGCCCATTTGGAATGATAACATGGGAAGAGGCCGACACTTCTTCGAAATTCAAGCCCGCTACTTCTGAAAGGCAGCGGGTTATCAGTGTATGGTTCAGATCACTTGCCCAATAGAGCTCACCGATGAATGATGTGCCATTCTTCCGATAATTTCTGAACGCAGTCACCACCTGTTCTTTTGCTGCACCAGCGCAGAAAAGCCGCGCAGCGATTGCAGCCTCCAGATCATAATTCCTTGCATGCGCCTTATGCAGCATGACGAACATTCTGCATATCTAACTAATCGCCCCAATAATCGTCGTTAAGTTGCAATTTATACAGCGCCGCAATCCAGAGTGTATTATTGTTAAACATTTTTTTGTAATAATTCTTTTCAAGAAAGAATATATATTGCGACGTGTCAACAATAATTTAGTTTATATACGAAAGTCTACTTAGTTTCTACTTATCACAACCAACAGTCATAGCGCTTATCACTTCCGGCTGCATGAGACACCGATGGCCTGAACGCCAAATAGCGGTTTCCGTTTTCGGCCTTATGCGCTAGCTTCGCGGTAAATCACTTGCTGCACGAGATCCCATGCGCTCTAAAACTATTGCCACTTTTTTATCAGGGATCATTTTGCTGCTAGCGACGCAGGTGACCAATGCCTCTGATTTTCCACATTATTGGGACGGGCGTGAGCGGGTATCCAAGCCTGACCTTACTGCGGTCAAGCGTATTCGCTTTGTAACGACTGTTGATTACCCTCCCTTCAACTTTATAGACAATGCCGGGCGGATATCAGGGTTCAATATTGATCTGGCCCGCGCGATCTGTGCCGAGCTTGAAGCAACGGCACTCTGTCAGATAGAAGCGCGCCCATGGAACGAATTGCAGTCGGCACTGGAGAGCGGTGAGGCAGAGGCAATTCTTGCTGGTCTTCGACCTACAGCCAGCTTGCGGGGCAAATATACATTCACAGCCCCATACATGCGACTGGCTGCCCGCTTTCTGATACGCAATGACCAAACCCTGCCCTCCCCATCTGACAAGACCCTGGAAAACAAGACTGTCGGCGTAATCGCAGATTCAGTACATCAGGCAATTTTCGCTGATTATTTCCCGAAATCCCATTGGGTCGGGTACCCTACACGCGAGTTGATGCTCAAGGATCTCAAAGCCAAAAAAATCGATGCCGTCTTTGGAGATGGTTCCGATCTGTCCTTCTGGATCGGCAGCCCGGATGCTGCAAACTGCTGTACATTTGCTGGTCGTCCTTATACAGCCCCTCAGTTTCTGGGAGACGGGCTGATGATCGCCACAACGATCCAGAATAGCGATCTTGCCGAGGGCTTTAACTTCGCCCTGAAGAGCATGGAAGCAAAAGGCACAATATCAGAGCTCTATCTGCGGTATTTCCCAATCGATTTTTATTGATCTTCCCAAATAATCGCTAAAATCAGTTCCAGACAGGCCATTACTTGGTGACATGTGATTGACGCAGGATATCTCACGCCATAGTGTCCGCCCGCTCCACTAGACAGCAGGAAATACAGGAAAAACGAATGACTTCGCGCCCAGATACCCAAATCGAACTGACCCCCGAATTGATCGCGGCGGCAGCAGAGGCCAAAGCATGGCCCTTCGAAGAGGCGCAGAAAATCATCAAACGGTATCAGAAGACGGGTTATCCCGAGACAGTTCTGTTCGAAACCGGCTATGGCCCATCCGGCCTTCCGCATATCGGTACATTTGGTGAAGTCGCGCGCACCTCCATGGTACGTCATGCATTCCGCATTTTGACCAATGATACCGTCAAGACCAATCTTTTGTGCTTCTCGGACGATATGGATGGTATGCGCAAAATTCCGGATAATGTGCCGGATCCCTCAATGCTTGAACCGCATCTGCACAAGCCACTTTCGGCCGTTCCCAATCCCTATGGCGGCGATTACAAAAGCTTTGCCGATCATAACAATGTCATGCTGTGCCGGTTTCTGGACACGTTCGGTTTTGACTATGAATTTGCCAGCGCGACGGAATATTACAAGCAAGGTCGCTTCGATCAGGTCCTGCTAAGAGCTGCCGAACGTTATGATGACATTATGAAAGTCATGTTGCCAACACTCGGTGAGGAGCGTCAGGCAACTTATAGCCCGTTCCTGCCAATATCACCGACAAGCGGCCGTGTTCTTTATGTTCCCATGAAGAATGTCGATGCGAAGAACGGCACAATTACCTTTGATGATGAGAATGGGGTGGAAACCACCCTTTCCGTGACCGGCGGCAACGTCAAGCTGCAATGGAAGCCTGACTTCGGTATGCGCTGGGCGGCTCTCGGGGTCGATTTCGAAATGTTCGGTAAGGACCATCAGACGAATGCCATCATCTATGATCGTATTTGCGAGATACTTGGTGGACGCGCACCCGAGCATTTCGTTTACGAGCTATTTCTCGATGACATCGGTCAAAAGATTTCCAAGTCCAAGGGAAATGGTCTCAGCATTGATGAATGGCTGACCTACGCTCCAACTGAAAGCTTGGGCCTTTATATGTTCCAGAAGCCGCGTACTGCAAAGCGCCTCTATTTCGATGTCATTCCCAAAGCGGTGGATGAGTATTTCACATATCTGTCCGCCTATGAGCGTCAATCGTGGAAAGACCGGCTGAACAATCCTGTCTGGCACCTGCATGCCGGCAACCCTCCGACGGTCGAGATGCCGGTGCCTTTTGCTCTGTTGCTCAATCTGGTCAGTGCGTCGAATGCGGAAAACAGCGGCGTACTCTGGGGATTCATTTCGCGTTACGCTCCCGGCGTGACACCGGAAAAAAATCCGGAACTCGACGCTCTGGTGAAATACGCTATCCGTTACTTCAATGACTTCGTGAAGCCGACCAAGAAGTTCCGCATGCCGGACGAAGTCGAGCGGGTTGCACTACATGAAATGTCGGACAAGCTGGCCACACTGCCTTCGGATGCCGATGGCACCACGATACAGAATGCCATTCTCGATGTTGCACGCGCTATCGAACGCTATCAGGATCATACGAAGAAAAGTCCGGAAGGTGGGCCGGGTGTTGCTGTCTCATTCTTCCAGATGCTCTATGAGGTTCTGATTGGCCAGGAACGTGGCCCCCGCTTCGGTTCGTTCGTCGCGTTATATGGCATCGAAGAAACTCGTGCGCTTGTTGCAAAAGCTTTAGCGGGCGAGTTACTCTGAACCAACAGTTTGGAGGAACGCATGATCGACCACACCGGAATAATTGTCAGCGATTTCGAGGCGGGTAAAAAGTTTTACTCTCAAGCTCTCGGGGCAATCGGATATAGCCTGATTGTCGAGTTTCCCGCTTCGGTTACAGGCAGTGCCGATGTGGCAGGGTTTGGCGAGAATGGTAAACCTGATTTTTGGGTTATCAGTGGCACGCCAAACAAGCCACCGCTTCATATTGCTTTCAGGGTGAATAGCCGCGACATTGTCGATGCCTTCCACAAAACGGGACTGGAGGCTGGTGGAAATGATAATGGGCAGCCCGGCCTACGCCCGCACTATCATCCCAATTATTATGCGGCGTTCATACATGATGCGGACGGCCATAATATTGAAGCTGTTTGCCACGAGGCCTGACGCCTTACTAAGCGACTCTATCTGACAGACAGAGTTTGGCCATTACTGTGGTGCCGGAGGAAATGGTGCGTCTGGCGCTGTAACAGGTGGTGGCGAGGCCGGTTCTTCGATGATTTCTGGAGTGTCCGTCAATGGAGGCAACGGTAGCTCGTTGCTTGCCGGTAAAGTCGGTGGCGCACTACCATACAAACCGAGCTTTCGTTCTTCAGCCTTCTTCATCGCATCGGCTAGCGGCGAACCTTCCGGGGTACGAGCCCAGCCATTCGAAACAAGCCAACTGGCAACGTCGGTTGTTCCGAGTTTGCATTGCGTGGCAATCAGTTCATCTGAAGGCTGGTCCGGTACGTTGCATTCGATTGCCCGTGAGCGTAGCCAATTGCGCAAGGCTGTACGTGCCGCCATACCGCACGGCCAGTCTGTGCCATCGGAATTGCAGGTTTCGTCAGGGCCGGGCGCATTGATCCCTTCAATTGAAATTCTGTATCCGGATGCTTCGATGCTCCCGGCGCTTGTCGCGACTGGCCGATAAAGCAGGATTGGTTTGGCAGTAGTATTATCGACCGGCACAGCCGCTGGCGGTGGTGCGGGAGCCGTCGCCTGCCCCAGTTCACTCAAAGGTTGGCGTGGCGCAACCCGTTCCAGAGGCCCCACCTGTACAGGTGCGGGTGCATCATCCGGGTCGACCTGGCGTAAAGGAAGCCTGCTTGTGGTTGTCGGAGGCTCTTCCTGAGGTGGCGCGGACTGTTCTGGTTCTTGAGGTGCATTATTCTGCATTTCTGCAGGCAACTCGAAATCTTCAGCGGCGACGCTGACGTCCTGATTTGATGCAATCGTTGTTTCAAGGCCACCTTGAAACGGCGCAATAAACGAATAGGCCAGAGTGAGCGCGACCAAAACGGTCAGGACATAGAGCGGTATCTGACGCATGCGATGCGAATCCCTATTGGCTTGCCCAAAGGATGCGCGCAATCCAATCAATATGCACAGCGTCAAATGTCCTGTTGGTGTGCTCAGGATTCATAGATTGCAATTCAATTGTACGAGGCGTTTGCCGGGACAGAATTTTGGCCATGACCTCACCGTCCTTGGTTCGAACAACCACACGGTCTCCCCGCCGGACAGGCGCACCCGGGGCAACGATAACGGTATCGCCATCCCGATATAAAGGCAGCATTGAGTCCCCTGATACTTCAAGCGCATAAACAGTGTCGCCCGGACCAATGGGAAACTCTACCACATCCCAGCCCTGCCCGACCGGAAAGCCGCCATCATCGAAAAAACCGCCCGCGCCGGCTTGCGCAAAACCCAGCAACGGAATTGAACGCATGGCTGAACCTGCCGTTGCAGAGACCTTGCCATGTACCAGTGTGGTAAATTCATCCAGTGAAGCGCCTGTGGCTTCCATGATTTTTGCCAGCGATTCCGTTGATGGCCAGCGTGCTCGGCCATCCGCCGCATAACGCTTCGACTTGTTGAATGTCGTCGGATCAAGACCAGCACGCTTTGCCAATCCGGAAACGGAAAGCGAGTGACGTTGGGCCAGCGCGTCGATGGCCGCCCATATGCGGTCATGTGAAAACATGGATACATCCAAACAAAAGGAAAAAATACCTTGGCAATGATTTTAAGCGGAAATTTAACAAAAGTCGAGAAGAATTGCGGAAAACTTTCTTATTTTATTGATGCCATTTGCCAGATATTTTATTGCAAGCAAGAGAATGCGGGAACCGTTCTGAACGGATCCCGCTACTCCAATCAAGCGGCTTTCTTTTCGCTTTCTGCAGAATAAGGGTTGAAGCGTTCGTAGAACGTGTCGCCCTTTTCTGCCATATCCAGCAACAGCTTCGGCGCTTTGAATTGAGCGCCATATTTCCGCTGCAAGCCCTTGGCGAGCTCTACAAACTTTGCCGCGCCGATACCATCGATATAGGACAGCGTTCCACCCGTGTAAGGAGCAAAACCGAAGGCCAGAATTGAGCCGACATCCGCTTCACGCGGATCGGTGACAATTCCTTCCTCCATGACACGTGCCGCTTCCAGCGCAATGGTTACCAAGAAACGCTGCTTCAGGACTTCCACGTCGATCTTGTCGGCGTCCTGTTGCGGATAGAGTGTCTTCAGTTCAGGCCACAAATGCTTCTTCGCAGGCTTGGCAGGATAGTCGTAGAATCCCTTGCCATTCTTGCGGCCACGGCGATCATACTTGTCGACCAAGGTATTGATCAATTCCACATGACGCGGATCAACAGCCTTGGGCCCCAGATCTGCCAGCGTGGCTTTGAGAATTTTCTGGGCAAGATCGATGGCTGTTTCGTCACCCAGCGCCAATGGACCCACCGGCATACCGGCCATGCGGGCAGCATTTTCGATCATTGCCGGAGGAACGCCCTCAATCAGCATATTGTATGATTCAGACATATAGCGAAGGACACAGCGATTAACGTAGAACCCGCGTGTGTCATTGACGACAATCGGGGTTTTCTTGATCGCACGCACATAATCCAGTGCCACAGCTAGCGCCTTTTCCGAGGTCTTCTTACCCATGATGACCTCAACAAGCATCATTTTGTCGACTGGTGAGAAGAAATGGATGCCGATAAAGTTTTTCGGCCGTACGGAAACCTTTGCCAGACCAGTTATAGGAAGCGTTGAGGTATTCGATGCAAAAACTGCACCCGACTTCAAGACAGCTTCTACCTTTTCTGTAACTACACGTTTGACTTCGCGATCTTCAAAGACTGCCTCGATTACAAGGTCAGCACCATCAAGATCGGCATAGTCTGACGAAGCAGTGATCAGGCCAAGAAGCTTTTCCTTGTCCTCGGCGGTTGCCTTGCCTTTCTGAACTTCCTTGGTGATCAGATCGGCAGAGTGAGCCTTGCCTTTTTCGGCAGCTTCAACGCTCTGGTCAATCAGCACGACAGGGATGCCCGCTTTGGCTGTGACATAGGCAATGCTGGCACCCATGAAACCGGCACCGACAACACCAACCTTCTTGAATTTGGTCGGCTTCACGTCGGCTGGACGACGAGCACCCTTGTTCAACTCCTGCAAGGAGATAAACAGGGAGCGGATCATCATGCTTGCTTCAGTTGTCTGCAGGATTTTGGTGAAGTACCGCTGTTCAATCTTGAGCGCTGTATCGAAAGGCACAAGCAGGCCTTCATAGACAGATTTCAGGATTGATGCGGCACCCGGGTAATTGCCATAGGTTTCGCGGCGCAGAATAGCCGTGGCAGCAGGCCAAAGGTTGGCACCGGCAGCCGAGTAAATCGCTCCGCCCGGCAGCTTGAATCCTTTTTCATCCCAAGGTTGAACTGGCTTCAGACCATCCTTGATCATCTTCTTGGCAACTTCGACCAACTTCTTGGCCGGTGCAATCTCATGAACCAGGCCCATCGCCTTTGCGCGTGATGCGGTCAGGCTGGAACCTGTCGTCATCATCTGCAAAGCGTCTTGCTGATTGGTCAGGCGGGGCACACGCTGTGTTCCACCGGCGCCAGGGAAAATACCAACCTTTACTTCAGGCAGAGCCATCTTGACGGAAGGATCATCCGAAACCACACGGCCATGGCAGGCAAGCGACATTTCGAAAGCACCGCCCATGCAGGTGCCGTTAATGGCCGAAACCCAAGGCTTGCCTGATGTTTCGAGCTTGCGGAAAAGCCCGCCCATCTTGCCGGTTGTTTCGAAAAGCAACTCAACGGCCTTTTGGGGGTCTTTTGCCTTCTCGTCCTGGAAAAGTTGGAACATGCGTTTGAGCATGGTCAAATCAGCACCGCCGGAGAATGTATCTTTGCCGGAAGTAATGACTGCGCCTTTGATAGCCGCATCGCCAGCAACCTTATCGACGATGGCGTCAAGCTCCTTCATGACCTCTTCGGTGAAGACGTTCATGGATTTGTCGGGCATATCCCATGTAACGAGAGCAATACCATCGGCATCGACGTCGAATTTGAAGTTTGTATAAGTCATCTTCTTTCTCCTCAGACGCGTTCGATGATCGTTGCAGTGCCCATACCAGCACCAATGCAAAGGGTGACAAGTGCAGTATTAAGATTGCGGCGTTCAAGCTCATCAAGAACTGTGCCAAGGATCATGGCACCAGTAGCGCCGAGCGGATGACCCATCGCAATTGCCCCGCCATTCACATTGATCTTGTCGCGTGGAATATCGAAAGCCTGCATGTAACGCAGCACGACTGCGGCAAAAGCCTCATTCAGTTCAAACAGATCGATATCCGAGAGTTTCATCTTGGCGCGCTTCAACAACTTCTCTGTCACATCAACTGGACCGGTAAGCATGAGAGCGGGATCGGAACCGATATTGGCGAATGCACGAATGCGGGCGCGTGGTTTGGCCGACAATGCTTTACCTGCGCTCTTGGAGCCGAGCAGGACACCTGCAGCGCCATCGACAATGCCAGACGAATTGCCGGCATGATGCACGTGAGTGATGGTTTCGACTTCCGGATGCGCCTGAATGCCAACAGCATTGAAGCCACCCATCTCACCGGGCATAACGAATGAGGGATTGAGCGATGCCAATGCCTGCATGTCAGTCGTGGGGCGCATGTGCTCGTCATGGTCCAGGATAGTCAGACCATTGATGTCCTTGATATTCAGGACAGAGTTTTTGAAATAACCCTTCTTCCAAGCCTCACCGGCTCGTTTCTGGCTCTCGACCGCATATGCATCCACGTCGTCGCGAGTGAATCCATATTTGGTGGCAATCAGATCAGCAGAAACACCTTGTGGCATAAAGTAGCCCGGCAGGCCAACTGACGGGTCCATATACCAGGCACCACCCGACATACCCATACCAACGCGTGACATGGATTCGACACCACCAGCGATAACAATATCATCAGCGCCTTGAGCAATTTTGGCTGCAGCGAAGTTTACAGCATCAAGACCTGAAGCGCAGAAGCGCGAAATCTGCATACCCGGTGCCTTGAAATCATATCCGGCCTCGAAGGCGGAAGAACGCGGGATAACAGCGCCTGCCTCACCAACAGGATCGACACAGCCATAAATAATGTCGTCAACCAGACCCGTATCCAGGCCATTGCGGTCACGCAGGGCTTCGAGAACATGCGCGCCAAGGCGAACGGCAGGCACTTCATGCAGGCTGCCATCTTTCTTGCCCTTGCCACGCGGTGTGCGGACGTGATCGTAAATATATGCGTCGGCCATAATGTACTCCCTGTTGCTACCGCAGGCTCAAAGGCTGCGGGCGATCAAAAGCTTCATAATTTCGTTGGTGCCGCCATAAATCCGCTGGACGCGAGCGTCGCGGAACATGCGTGCAATCGGATATTCGTTCATATAACCATAACCGCCGTGCAGCTGCAGGCATTCATCCACGACCTTGTTTTGCAGGTCGGTCAGCCAGTATTTTGCCATGGAGGCAGTCACCGGGTCGAGCCCGCCATTCACATGACGCTCAACGCAATGATTATAGAACACACGACCTATAGTCGCTTCGGTCTTCAATTCCGCCAGTTTGAACTGCGTGTTCTGAAACTCGATTACAGCTTTACCGAAGGCTTTGCGTTCCTTCACATAATCACTGGTAATGGCAATAGCGCGCTCTGCCATGGCGATGGCAGTACCACCGATCTGCAATCGCTCCTGCGGCAATTGCTGCATCAATTGCACAAAGCCCTGCCCTTCCTCTGTGCCAAGGAGATTGGAAGTTGGAACGCGCACTTCATTAAAGAACAGCTCCGAAGTGTCGTTGGACTTCAGGCCAACCTTATCGAGATTACGGCCGCGCTCGAAGCCATCTTGGCCATCAGTCTCCACAATCAGCAGTGAAGTACCTTTAGCACCTTGGGCTGGATCAGTCTTGGCAACGACGATGACGAGATTGGCCAATTGACCATTGGTGATGAAGGTTTTCGAGCCGTTGATGACATAATGGTTGCCATCTTTTTTCGCACTGGTCTTGACGCCCTGAAGGTCAGATCCTGCGCCGGGTTCTGTCATGGCGATCGCGCCAATAAGCTCACCGGTTGCCATTTTTGGCAGCCATCTCTGCTTTTGCTCTTCTGAACCATAATGCAGGATATAGGGTGCAACGATGGAGTTATGCAGGGCTATACCGAAGCCATCAACGCCGACATGGCTGATTGCCTCCAGGATCGCACTTTCATGCGCGTAGGTGCCGCCGGCGCCACCATATTCTTCCGGCATGGATGCACAAAGAAGACCATTTTCACCCGCCAGCTCCCAGACGGAACGATCAAAAATCTCTTGTTTTTCAAAGCGGTCGTAATGCGGCAAGACTTCAGCCTCAAGAAACTTTGCGGCCATTTCCTGTAGCATTACAACATCGTCGGTTTTCCAATCAGGCTTAGGAACGCCCAATACGTCTTCCGGTCGCACACCCATTACAATCCTCCCGAGATTTCCTGAAACAGGCCGCGCCAGCGCGGCCTGTGGCTGCGTTGCATTCAGCTTAGAATGCTTCTGCCGACAGCGCCATCATTGTCTCGGCACCGGTTTGGATACGGGCCAGATGCGCTGATGTTTCAGGCATGACACGCTCCATGAAATACTTGCCGGTGATCAGCTTGGTTTCATAAAACGCCTTGTTGTCTGCGCCATCTGCCAGTTTTGTATTGGCGGCCTTGGCCATCTGCGCCCACATGTAGCCAAGTGAAACCAGACCAAACAAATGCATGAAATCAGTTGATGCGGCACCCGCATTATCAGGGTTCGCCATACCGTTTTGCATCAACCACATTGCTGCGGCCTGCAGATCATTGAGACCCTTCTTCAAATGCTTGGTGTAGAAGGCGAGCTTCTCATCACCGCGATTTTCTTCACAGAAGTCACCGACTTCCTTGAAGAAAGCCATGATGGCACGGCCGCCATTTGCGCCGAGCTTGCGGCCAACCAGATCAAGCGCCTGAACACCACTGGCACCTTCATAGATCATGGCGATACGCGCATCGCGTACATACTGGCTCATGCCATGCTCTTCGATATAGCCATGACCGCCGAAGACCTGTTGCGCCATTACGGCATGCTCAAAGCCCTTATCTGTCAGAACACCTTTCAGAACAGGTGTCATCAGGCTGAGAATATCATCGGCCAGCTGCTTTTCAGCCTCGTCTGCGGAGCGATGCGCAACATCAGACTTCAATGCAGACCATAGAATGAATGCCCGGCCAGCCTCATTAAATGACTTGATAGTCATGAGAATGCGGCGCACGTCGGGATGAACAATCAGCGGGTCCGCTTTCTTGTCTGGTGCTTTTGGTCCGGTCAGGGAACGTCCCTGAATACGATCCCGCGCATAGATGGCTGCATTCTGGTAGGCGACTTCACCAATTGAAAGACCCTGAAGCGCTACCCCGAGACGGGCCTCGTTCATCATGGTGAACATGGCGCGAAGACCCTTGTTTTCACCACCGATCAAAAAGCCTTGCGCTTCGTCATAATTCATCACGCAGGTCGAATTGGCATGGATGCCCATCTTTTCTTCGATGGAGCCACAGGACACGCCGTTGCGCGTTCCAGGATTACCGCTGTCGTCAAGATTGAACTTTGGAACGATGAAGAGCGAGATGCCCTTCACGCCTTCCGGTGCGCCTTCAATGCGGGCAAGAACCAGATGAACGATATTCTCGGCCATATCGTGCTCGCCGGCCGATATGAAAATCTTCTGACCCGAAATCTTGTAGGAGCCATCGCCATTGGGCACAGCCTTGGTACGCAGCAAGCCCAGATCAGTCCCGCAATGCGGTTCTGTCAGGTTCATAGTGCCAGTCCATGTGCCATCGACCATTTTCGGCAGATAGGCCTGCTTCTGCTCATCAGTGCCGTGGGTGAGAATGGCCGCAATAGCGCCCTGCGTCAGGCCCGGATACATGACCAGCGCCATATTGGCTGAAGCCATGTATTCTCCGACCGCTACGTGAAGCGCGTAAGGCAAACCTTGGCCGCCGAATTCCTGCGGTACAGCCAACCCAACCCAACCGCCTTCGCGATATTGGTCAAATGCCTGCTTGAAACCCTTCGGCGTTGTTACGGAGCCATCCGCATTGCGAACACAGCCTTCTTGATCACCAGATTGATTAATCGGGAACAGGGTATTTTCCGCAAGCTTTGCGCCTTCTCCAAGAATTGCATCAACAATATCGGACGAAGCATCAGCAAAACCATCAAGGTTATTATAACGCTCAAAACCCAGAACATCATTGAGAACAAAAAGCGTGTCTTCAACTGGCGCGCGGTAACTCGGCATCGGCTTCCTCCAAAACAAAAACGAGCAAAAACAGCACGCAGATATCCGTGCCGTCAGAATTTGATGCTGTATAACAAATTTTGACGTTTCCGTAAACGTCAAAATTTACATGTCTTATGTTTTTACGAGGGGAGATTGAGGTGGGTGCATTTATTCGGATCGGCAATGCAATTCGTTAATGCAGATCATTTCACGCGCGTATTGTCGATAAAGTTGGCCATATAAACCAATGGAGCATTCCAATTGATCGTGATCTCATTGGAACCATATGCTTCAATATTATCAAAGTAACATTGTTGTGGCGCACAGCCAGCCAGCTTTGCCTTGGAAAAATCGTCCACAAGTGACGAATTCGGACCTCCTGCGAGCGACCCGAAAGGAGGGTTTGGTAGCGACTGATCCGCTTGACGAGCAAACCAGCGGCTATGCTGATTTTTTGAAAAAGAAGTGCCATATCCGGTAATGTATGATGTGTTTATGGCATTGCGTCCGAGAAGATAGTCCATGCTTTCACGAACGCTTGTTAGAAACTCCGGCCTTTTGGTCAAATCATATGCAGCAGACACTACGATCATGTTCTGCAGGAGCGAATGATTGCTGCCCCAGTCATATTTGCCGTTGTCAGGACGATATATCTGGCCGAAGGGCTCTTTCTGCTGGAGCCTGATAAAGCGCTCTGCAGCTGAAACTACAGAGGTTTTGACAATTTCCCAATCCTTGGGGGCAAGCAATTTCCTGCCATATAGAGCAAGGTGCAGTCTGGCGAGTCCGGCCGTGTTTGCCCAGTCAAATGCGCCATGCCCTCCCCTGCTGAATACATCGCCGTCCCAGTACGGAGAGTTTTTGATCCCGGAAAGGTAAGTCTCATCACTGGTCGCAAGGTATAATTCTGTTGCAGCCCAATAAAACTCGTCACTTAAATCGCCATCGCCATATGCGCCACCTCCATCGAAATTGCCCGAAGGTGCAATGATATCAGGGTGCGTCTGCGCCGCTGACCAAGCCTGTTTGGCTGACGTTAAAAGCCGCGCCGCAAATTGATCATCATAGTCTTTGAATAACCGAGCGCCCTGCGCCGCTGCCGCAGCAAGATTGAGCGTAGCTGCGGTCGAAGGAGCATACAGTGCGCGCGGTTGCGGATCGTTGTGGGGCAACATTGGTAAACCGGTCCAGGCGGTATCATGGACCTTGTGATGCACCATGCCAGCAAATGGCTGGCCTTCAGGAACCACCATCTTCAGCATGAATTCCAGTTCCCACCGCGCCTCATCAAGAATATCCGGCACGCCATTGCCTTGTTCCGGCAAACGTGAACGTTGGTCACTCAATACATTGGCAGCGTTTGATGCAAAAAGCCTGCCACGCTCGACCGTATCCACGAGTTGGGAAACGGCAATGCCGGCATTAACAACGTATTTGCCCTGATCGCCCGCATCATACCAGCCGCCACTTACATCAAGCGTGTAGCTGCACTGCCATTTGAAGCTGGTGTAAATTTTTGCTGCCGTCTCGTTATCAAGACAAGGCACAGACGTATCACCCAGATTTGGGGCCACACCAACATGTCCGGCAGGTCGCGCATAGGCTTTTCCTGCGATGTCTTCTCTGATTTCTATCCCGCTTCGAGCCAGATAAAACCAGGATTGGGTATCAAGGCTCAAGCGATCATAAATACTGGCACTAATTGAAAATGGAGAGCTCGAGCTACCGCCAATGGCCAATCGATAATTTTCGCCCGGCTTTTGATAGATTGAAAAATCAGCCTTTTGGGTTTTAAGCCCGGACATTGCGTCCACACCCAAAACCTTTGTCACACCTTTCAAAACTGAAACGCCTTTTGCATCAGTAAGCTGGAATTTTAGCGGCTTGTCTGACGAAGAAACAATCGTTGCAAATTTTGGGCCGTCCGGCAGATAGCCAAGCTGATTTACCCGCACGGATGTTTCAGCCGAAAGTGCGACAGTTGGTACGGTATGAATGGATATCGCAGCCAACAGCATCAACAGACAGCGATGTATCATTCGATATTCCCCGCAGGATGCAGCTTGTAATCAGTCAGCTGAGCGTTTGCTTGTTGTAGCAGAACGCCGGAAAGAAGTTCGCTGTTATTTTAGCGCTTTAACTCACGTCTTAACCACTTGTTTACCACGTTTCGCCAATGTCAGCGTGACGGTGAACCGTGTCTATAAGTGATTTGTTTTTCACGGCTTGTCGGACCGCATGGGGCATAAGCCCCGGCTCTCCGGTTTGGCCCCGACGCGTAATGCGCCTTCGGCTTTCCCTTTGAGCACCCGTAATTGAGTTGCCAGGAAACTGGCGCGTCAACTTGAGCAGCAGACGTCCATGATGAACCAGAGGTCACTGATGGAACAGGTCAATGTCAATCGCGCCCGCCGTGATGCTACGTCGCTGGATAATCTCAACCGCACGCTTGAGGCGCTAGAAAGCCAATTGCGCAATGCCATGCAGCCGAAAAGGCCAGAGCCGGAGCTGGAAGGCAACGATATAGCTGATCGTTTTGCTGCTTTGGCTTCACGTGCCGGCTTGGCACCTTCGCCCCGCCGTGAAAGCCCCTCGCAAAATGGCAAGCACGATCTTTCTGCCGTAGCGGCTCAGCTGAAGCAGTTGCGCGCCGAGATGCGTAACAACGCCGAAACAGCCAATAGCTCGATCCTGCACAATACGACTTTGAGCCGTCTGCAACAGTCCTCAGCGCCCGCAAATCATTTCAGCAACACGCAGCCGGATAATGCGTCCACCATTTCAATGCTGCGCGGCGATCTCAACGAGCTGAAGCAGGCTGTTGCGAAACTTGGCCGTAATGATGCTTCTCATCATGCATCCATGCCAGCGCGCTACATGCAGCAGATTGATGATCGTCTTGATGAAATCAGCCGGGCCATCGTTGCTACCTCTCAGCAGTCATCCGGACGGTTTGCTGAAGCCGATGCATTTGAACGCCTAGAAGCGCGTATTGCATCGCTGGCAACCAGCGTTCAGGCATCGGTACCAGATCGCACTTCCGACGTAATTCTTCAGCGTATGGGCGAACTCGCGCAGCGCGTTGACAATCTCACCGAGCAAGCCAAGCGCCCCTCTGTCAATATTGATGCGCTGTCGGAGCATCTGGCTGCGGTAGCTCGTCATTTGCAGAATGCTCCTGCTGCCATCAGCATTTCAGATTTCCGTGATCTTGAAGACCGGGTGCTGCAGGTCATCAACAAGCTGGAGACAATGCCGCAGCAGCCTGCGATTGATCCGCTCTTCAGCACCAAGGTTGACCAGCGTTTTGCCGAACTTACCGAGCGGCTCGACAAACATCATCAGATCAATGAGCACAGCGATATCCGGCTTACAGACAGCATTGAATCACGTTTCGATGACATGGCCAGATTCATTGCCGAAAATGTTCCGCAGACCGACAAAGCTTCGGACGCTATCCATAATCTGGAGCTGCAGATCGCAGGGCTTGCCGAGCATCTCGCCAAGTCAAATGACAGCTATGCCGAAATTGCTGCGATCCCTCCACGGCTGGATGCAATCGAGGAATCAATCGCTTCCAGCCGTGATTTTATTGTTGAGACGGCCCGCAACGCAGCCACCGAAGCTATCCGCAATATGGCAGAGGTAAGCAGCGCTCATGACAGCGCCGTTGCACGTGAACTGGCGGGTGACCTGAAGACTCTCGAAGGATTGGCGCGCAAATCTGAAGACCGGAACACAAAAACATTCGAAGCCATCCACGATACTTTGCTGAAGATTGTAGACCGTCTGGCATCGCTTGAAAGTGGGCCAATTCCTGTATATCGCGCGGCTCCTGATCAGACGATGCAGGAATCGGTCATCACCGAGCCTGTTTTCGATGCGCCAGTTTTCTCCAAGGCTGAAGAACCGCGCGCCGAGATAAATGCTATTGATGATAGCGATACGGCCGGTACCGAGCCGCGCGAAAGAACATCTCTGTTCGGCAGCCTCACCCGCGGCCTCAAGGGACGTAACAAACTCGTTACGCCTCAGGACCCGGATATTGAAATGGAGCTGGATGAGCCCGATTTGAAATCGGAGCTTGACTCGAGCCTGCTCAATCGTCCGTTAGAGCCGGGTTCCGGGATGCCGGACCTGAATTCCATTCTTAAGCGCGTGCGTGATGACCGGCGCGAAATGCAGCTTGCCGGTAGCAATAATGATGGCAAAGCGGATTTCATCGCTGCAGCAAGGCGCGCTGCACAGGCCGCAGCGTTGGAAATGGAAAACCAGCAGGGTTCTGAAGCTGTCCATGATGAACTGATTGAGGAAGGCTCGCTTAAACGAGGTTTTCTTGCGCGTCAGCGCAAGCCTATCCTCCTGGCTATCGGCGCGATCATGATTGCCATCGTCGGACTGCAGTTGAAAGCTGCTTTCCTGGACACTTCTGCCAAACCCCAGGCAACTGCTTCCACGATTGCCCCAGCCACCAAAGCACCAGCCCCGCTCGTACAAAAACCTGCTCCGGTAGCGCCAGCACGTGAACTCGCTGCTGTGCAGCCTGCACCGGTGAGTGTGGAAAGTGTCATCGCTGCGCAGCAACAGATGCCATCCACGGTGAACGATGCCGTCGATACCAATATGACAACACAGTCCGTACCGGCAGCGGCGCCGGAATCTTTGGCAATCCCCACGATCCCAACCGAGGGATTGCCGGACGAGCTTCACACTGCAATCGTCGCAGGAGACAATAAGGCGCTTTTTGAAGTGGGCGACCGCTACATGGATGGCCGCGGGTTTACCAGCGATTACGCCAAGGCAGCCGAATGGTACAGACTCGCAGCAGAGCGCGGTTTTGCTCCTGCACAATACAGGATCGGCAATTTCTACGAGAAAGGCCTTGGCGTCGACAAAGACGCGGTTAAGGCAATACACTGGTATGAGCTTGCGGCTGGTCAAGGCAATGCCAGTGCCATGCACAACCTGGCAGTACTCTTGGCTGCAGGTGTCAATGGAGCGCCTGACAATGAAGGAGCTGCACGCTGGTTTACCCGCGCGGCCGAGCTTGGTGTCAAGGACAGTCAGTTCAATCTCGCCATTCTTTCGGCCAAAGGCGTAGGTCTGAAGCAGAATTTGGAAGAAAGCTATAAGTGGTTTGCAATCGCCGCAGAGGCTGGCGACAAGGATGCAGCTTCCAAGCGCGATGATGTTGCGCACGCAATGAATCCCGATCAGCTCGCACGTGCAAAAGCAGCCACCGCACTTTGGAAGCCGAAGTCGATGGATGCCGATGCCAATGCTTTGAACATTCCTGAACAGTGGCGCGAAGTGCCCCTGAAGACCGGCTCGCTCGACATGGAGAAGGCCGTCCGCAATATTCAACTGATCCTGAACAAGAATGGCTATGACGCCGGCGGGTCAGACGGGCGAATCGGCACAAAGACCCGCGAGGCTATCATGGCATTCCAGAAGGATAATGGCCTGAAGCCGACCGGTAGCATTGACAAGGATCTGGTACGCAACCTATTGCAGAAAAACGGCTGAGCGCTCCAAGCACCAGCCGTGATAAAATTACCGCATCACCTGAAAAAAGCCATTGCGACAAAGGGTTTCGCGTTTAAATCTATATAAAGTCACCTTGGCGGTCTAAACTCCAGAAAAGCCCGCAAGCGAGCAAGAAACCTTAAAGAATTGCTGTCATCGTGGTGCTTGAGCGCCATAATGGGGTTTGGATCAGACTTGGGTATTTACCTGCCAATAGCCGAAATTTCGGTCAATATCTTCGTGCTATTCGGCATGGGAGCTGCGGTGGGATTCCTGTCGGGCATGTTTGGTGTGGGCGGAGGATTCCTCATTACACCACTTCTGATCTTCTACAACATTCCTCCTGCTGTAGCCGTTGCCACAGGTGCAAATCAGGTTATCGCTTCCTCGTTCAGCGGCGCACTTACGCATTTCAAGCGAGGTACGCTTGACGTCAAACTGGGATCATTGCTGGTCATAGGCGGTATTTTTGGTGCAGCAATAGGCATCTACGTCTTTGTGCTTCTGCGCGAACTCGGCCAGCTCGACCTGATCGTTTCACTGCTCTACGTGGTCTTCCTTTCAACGATTGGCGGTTTGATGCTCTATGAGAGCGTCAAGGCAATGCGCCGGACCAAGGCAGGTCAGCTAGCAACGCTGAAGAAGCCGGGCCAGCACAATTGGGTACACAGGCTGCCGTTCAAGATGCGGTTTCGCGCCTCGAAAATCTACGTCAGCATTATCCCCATTCTGGTTCTTGGCGCCGCGATAGGCTTTCTCTCGTCAATCATGGGTGTTGGCGGTGGTTTCATCATGGTTCCCGCCATGATCTATCTGCTCAAAATGCCCACCAATGTTGTTATCGGAACATCGCTTTATCAGATCGTTTTCGTGACGGCATTTACCACTGTCATGCAGGCAACGACCAATCAGTCCGTTGATATCGTGCTGGCATTCCTGCTCATGTCCGGCGGTGTTATCGGTGCGCAATACGGAGCGCGCATTGGCCAGAAACTGCGGGGCGAGCAGCTGCGTGCGCTGCTTGCTTTGCTGGTCCTTGCAGTTGGTTTGCGTCTGGCAATTGAGCTGTTTGTTACCCCTGACGACCTTTATTCGATCAGCCTTGCAGTCGTAACGGGGGGCGCATGAAAACTGTCCTGCGCCTTGTGGTTCTGCTTGCTGCCTGTTTTGCCGGACAGGTAGCCTACGCACAGCAACGTCCCTCGAACACAGAAACCGTAGAGATCGGACTCTCAACTGACACGATTGCAATCACCTCGGGCTTTCGCGGTACAGATCTGACCGTTTTTGGTGCATTGGATAATGCCGACCCGCTTATTCAGCGTCAGGGCAGATATGATATTGTGGTGGTGCTAGAAGGGCCGGAGCGAAACTTCGTTGTGCGACGCAAGGACCGGTATCT
Organism: Phyllobacterium sp. YR531; assembly: GCF_000282595.1. Taxonomy (GTDB): domain Bacteria; phylum Pseudomonadota; class Alphaproteobacteria; order Rhizobiales; family Rhizobiaceae; genus Phyllobacterium. The sequence continues at coordinate 212,815 of NZ_AKIZ01000014.1, read as the reverse complement.
CGGCATTTGGGTCAATGCTGAATCAGTCTCATTCCAGCATATTCCAGCGTCCTATTCATTGGCATCGACCCGGAACCTTCAGGATATTGCGACGCCGAAGGTATTTGCACAGCTTGGTCTCGGCGTGAACAATATGTTCTACGAACCAATGCCCGATGGTTTTGGATCAAGCCAGACATTGAAGGAATTCACGCCCGAACTGCCACGATTGAAACTCAAGCAAAAGCTTTACAGTCAGCGCCCCGGCGATGTTCAGTTTTTGTCGGCCACCCTCTTCCGCGCGACCTTGTCATTGCCGGCCAATGTGCCAGTTGGCAAGCATGTGGCGCGGGCTTTTCTGTTCCGCAATGGCGAATTCCTGCGGGAGAATGCCACCAGCCTTAATATCGTGAAAGCCGGCCTTGAATTCCGCATCTATCGCGCTGCAAACCAATACAGCCTGCTTTACGGCATTTTTGCAGTGTTTCTGGCTGTCATTACCGGATGGGCTGGTCGCCTGGTCTTCCGCAAAGACTGATCTTCAAGCCGCCAGTTTCGCCACAACAATCAGTCCCTGCAAAGGCTCACCGCGATCTTGCCGGATGGTCTCCTGCGTCAATGAGATCGCTGCCATTCCATGATCGCTCAATAGCCGCTCCACATAGGTCCGCGAATGGGTATAACGCAGTGAAGCTTGCAAAACAGGCTCGTCACTGCCTTCCTGGTTCTCAACGGAAAAGACAAACAATCCATCGATTGCCAGCGCCTTTGCTATTGCAGCAAAGGCCCTATCAAGATCGCCCACATAGACGAACACATCCGCAGCAATAATTAGATCAATGCTTTGTGGTGCCACTTCAAAGTCGTTCACATCACCCTTGCCGAGATTGTCGTAAACCTGTTTTTCCGTTGCCTTCAGCAACATGGGTTCGGAAAGGTCCATTCCGGCCAGATAATCAGTCAGTGGACGCACATAGGGTCCCATCAGTCCCGTGCCACAGCCAAGATCAAGAACTGAAGCGTAACGGCGCCCTTTGCCATTTTCTTTGATAGCCGCAGCCAATAGTTCAGGCACGCGATATTCCAGCTTGTCCAGCAACGCGCTCTCGAAGGTCGGAGCATAGGCATCAAACAGTGTTTCCACATAGGCCAAGGGAGGCGTTGCAGGCGCGTCAGCATGGCCCGTTGCTGCAAGCTTCAATCCGGCACCGAACCGATCTTCAGGATCGCGTTCAAGCACATCGCGCCAGGCCTCAGCAGCGCTATCGTTCTGGCCCGCTGCTTCCCACATTTCGCCGAGACGAAAGCGGCCCGCAGTCCAATCCGGAACGAGTTCCAACGCCTGTGCCATAAGATCAGCCGCTGCCGCATGATCGCCGCTGTCAAACAACATATCGGCGTAGGAAGCACGACGATCCGCTATCAAATCACCCGATGAATGGAAAGCTCGCGCCACGATGTTCAGTTCGTGATCTGAACGCGGATGGCGATAATGTCGACAATCTTACCAGCTTGGGAAATGTCCGAATTGATTTTGATGACGCCGTTGCCCGCAGGTTTCTTGTCTGCAGGGAAATCGACCTGCACGAGATATTCCTTGCTGGCATCGGAGACATCATAGCGCTTGCGCCCACAATCGCCCAAATTGCCGAAATCGCAACTGACCGCCATCTGTGTCGTCGTGCCATCTGGCGTTCTTGCAACGATATCAAACAGTGCTGTCTTGCCAGCAAGCTGCTGCAATACGCCCTCGCCAACCTGAAAACTGATTTCATCAGCTTCACTGGGCGATTTGATGCGCAGATATTTCTGCACTTGATCGCCATCAATATTAGCCGTTGCCCGCCCAGAAACAGAAACCTGCGTCGTATCCGAAGGATCAAAAATGCCGATCCATGTTCCTTCCGTCGGCAGTTGCCCTTCTTTCAAAGGTTCATGGCTACCACTTGCAGCCGGATTACCGGTGCTCGGCGGAACGCTCGAAGGCTTCGAATTGATAATACCTGTCGCGACCATCCACAGCACAGCGATTGCCGCGACCAGCAGTGCAAGGATGATAAGAAGCTTCGTAAGCCCTGTGGCCTTCTTGCGCTCCGTACGCTCCTTCTTTTCGCGGCGGTAGCGATCCTTTTTCACATAGTCGGGGCGTTCATTGCCGGCTGTGAAAGGCGTATCGGCGGCCAGTTCCGCCGCCCCCAGTTCAGGCGCAGCAGGAGCGCTAATTGTTGGCTCGACGCGTGTATCATTGCGGCGCGGTTCGGCGCGTGAAGCGGAAAGCGTTGGCTCGCGCGGCTCAACAACCGGCGCTGGCGCAGCGGGAACAACGGAACCTGTCGCCTGCGCCTCTTTTTCAATTCTGGTAATGGCAATCTTCAGCCGCTCGCGGCGCTCGTCGCGCTGGGCATCATCCAACGCACCATTTGCCGCCAGCGAACGCTCATGCGCACCCCATGCGGATTCATAAACCTTCTGCCGTATTGCAGGGTTGTTGGCATCGGCCTTCGCCAATGCATTACGGATTGCTTGTTCGATCGCTTCCAAACCGGCGAATATCCCCTAACAGAATCAATGGCTAGTGGTCTGATTCTAACATTCGCGCACCGCTTCGATTACGCTCGGAGCGAATGTTAGAATCAAAAAGACCACTAGTAAGTCTATGTTTTCTAGTGGAGTTTACGAATTTGACATTTGCACAAGAGCTTCCAATCAAATGGTGACGCAAATGTCAAATTCACTCCACTAGCCATAACCTATCTGACTGCTTATTCAAGATAGTGGCGGCGCAATGATGGCCGGACCATACTTTTTGATTAGATTGTTATTTGTATCAAATAGCTTTCACTTGCTCAAAATCAAAGGCATGATAAAAAGGCTTACGTTTACGCAAACGTCAAAATTTGCCACATCGGGAGGTAGCCATGGCATTGCCGGAAATTCTGAAGAAAAACCTGCGCATTCCGGTTGTTGGAGCGCCCCTATTCATCATCTCCCATCCAGCTCTGGTTATTGCCCAGTGCAAAGCCGGCGTTGTCGGCTCGTTCCCCGCGCTGAACGCCCGTCCAGAGGCGCAGCTTGATGAATGGCTGGCCGAGATCACAGAGACTTTGCGCAACCATAATGAGAAAAATCCCGACCGCCCCGCAGCGCCCTTTGCCGTCAATCAGATCGTCCACCGTTCCAACAAGCGGCTCGAACATGATCTGACCATGTGCGTCAAATACAAGGTGCCGATTGTCATCTCATCGCTCGGCGCTGTGCCCGAGGTCAATGATGCGATCCATTCCTATGGCGGCATTGTCCTGCACGATATTATCAACAACCGCCACGCAAATTCCGCCATCCGCAAGGGGGCTGATGGACTTATCGCCGTTGCCGCCGGTGCGGGCGGTCATGCAGGCCCGCTCTCCCCTTTCGCGCTCGTGCAGGAAATCCGCGAATGGTTTGACGGCCCGCTGCTGCTTTCCGGTGCAATTTCCACGGGCAAGGCAGTGCTGGCCGCGCAGGCCATGGGCGCAGACCTTGCCTATATCGGCTCCTCCTTCATCGCGACAGAAGAAGCCCGCGCCGTTGACGACTACAAGCAGATGATCGTGGACAGCGCCTCTTCCGATATCGTCTATTCCAACTATTTCACCGGCATCCACGGCAATTACCTGAAGCCATCCATCGCCAAATCCGGCATGGACCCGGACCATCTGCCGGAAGCCGACCCATCCAAGATGGATTTCGAAGCAGCAACCACCGGCGCGAAAGCCTGGAAAGATATCTGGGGCTGCGGCCAAGGTATCGGCGCAATCAAACAGGTTGTCCCGGCAGGCGAACTCGTTGCACGGCTGGAGCGAGAATATAATGAAGCCAAGAAAGCTCTCTGCGCTGCATAGTTTTGTTATTGCATGTATTTTGTGCGTGGTTCGACGCGGCTCACCATGAGGAAGGTAGTTGATCGCAGAGTGCCAAGTTCTGCAACGCAGGCGATTGGCTTGCAACTCTCCACCTTCCTCATGGTGAGCCGCGTCGAACCACGCACCACGAACATGCAATCCCGCATACCCATTAACCTGAACGCTATTTCTCAACGCTTGCAATTATCACGCAATGACGGTATCAGGCGCGTCATCCACGGCCGGTTAACATTGGCGCTTTTGGATGAGGGAAACCAGTGTTCCCGCCGCTTTAGCTCAGTTGGTAGAGCACATCATTCGTAATGATGGGGTCCTCGGTTCGATTCCGGGAAGCGGCACCATTTTCTTAAAGTAGAATCAATAATCAAGCCCGGCGCCGCTATACAAAGCATACGACATTTTGAGCCTAGTACTCTCGGGAAATACAGCAACTCTGGTGCACGACAAACCCTGAGTAAACGCCAATTATATTAGAAAAGTCGCGTTCAAATCCAAACGCTCTTACAATCTCAATACAACTTTCCTTTTTATACCGCGATATCTTCAGTTGTTATTAAAGCTGTGGACGGTGTGATTTGTATATAATTGGCACTTAACTTGTCAGCACTGTTGGTAGATTGTCTATTAAATTTAACCTGATGCGCGAGTTATTATGGCGGAAACAGTCAATATCGGTCGAATGGCTGAAATTATTTCGGATACTTTGTTTAGTGAATTTCTATGGAAAAAAATTGGCCCGACAAACGAGAATTGGACCTGTGAGCAACCTGAGACTCACGGAGTTAAAACCCATCCCACAGACGTGGTCTTCTATTATGACGAACCCTATTCAACGACCCGCAGATACATTCAATGCGACCTCAAGAGCTACGGAAAGTCTTCGATCACAAAAACTGCAATCAAGGGTGCTGTAATTAGCTTAGCCAAACAGATTGCTTGCGCCGCAATTAGCGATGAATGGCAGTCGTCGTACACGCACAATGATTGCACTCCTGAAATTTCTGGACTGCTTTTTGTCTACAATCACGACACTAATTATGATGCTGGATTCGACACTTTGTTATCCGACCTCCGCCAGGACGATATTGTTATCAACAGTAACGCTCGTTTGTACATAATGGGTCCTGATGACATCAACTGGCTTGATCGCGTTGCTCGTGAGATACGTCAGATGCGCGGAATTCATGACGACGAATTAAAGTTGCCATCGCGTGAACGATGCAGTTTCTATTATCCGCAACTTGTTCGTCAAACCAACTTCCAGCAGGCCAGAGCCGCGACATTAGAGATGCTAACTTCTCCTTGGATCATTATGCAATATTTAGATGAGGATGACACACGGCAGGGTATTGTTATTTTTCATAAAAGAAAAACTTCCGTAGAAGGTCTGATGTATATAATCGACTACTTGCGTCACTATCAGTTATTTGAACGTAAGCTGCGGATAATAATCAAGGTGCCAGCAGAAGATACAAAAGCGTCTATGACATTGCAAAAAGCGATTCAGCAATATCTTGGATCAGTCAGCACCAACAACGATGATTCTGAATTTGCGAAACGGCTGGAGAAAATCTCGCTCTCATCTATTCCTGAAATGCTTACGTCTTATTCAACCGAAGAGATAGGGATGGAATATGCGGGATAAATTTCAACAACTCTTTGCGACAGATAAAGAGCTTTTTGATCTAATGTACTCAGCTCGGCAGCGTATGTCAGAGACTGTATTGCATGAGCTCGTTCGAGACCGACGCATTTTTTGCTCCAACAAAGCCTCAAGATCTGATTTGGCAGATTTTCTTTCGATGTTACCCCACGATTTTGATGACGTTGCGGGCCTTGTAAAACAGGGTGAGCCTGGAATGCGAAATGAGCGTACAACCTCACTTGTTCTTAAGGCCAACATCAACGCAGACGAGATCAAGGCGGTTTTTACTGAATACGCGAAAGAGGTTGGATCAACCGAACGTATAACTGTCCCGCCGAGTGGTGCGTCAAATGTGGCCGCTACAGTTGAGTATAGTGAATTTGACTTATCTCGAACACGCTTACTTCAACGGCAAAATAAGGCAGCACATCTTGAGTTCCGAATGGTTGATGACGAAGTCACAGTCCGGTTCCCCGCCACAGATAAAGGACGCGAGCTAGTTGCAAATCTTGTAGATAAGCTTGAGAAGCGCAAGAAGGAGGTGTTAATTCAAGATGAGATATCGGTCTCTGATCTTGAATCAGAGAAGCGCACTAAGTTTTTCATCGAACTGATATCAGGGATACCCAACTATAGGACTGAAACCGTAACGAGACTTAAGGTTTCCGCGGATCTAAGAGAAGAGGAAGATGTCGAAAGCGACGAAGACGATGGGATCGAATCCGCTTCTGCGAAAATGCTCCACCTTGTTGAAGATGTTGCCCTTAACGGAGCAAACCTTCTAGCCTCACCACAGTATCGGCAACTCAATGAGAGTGGCTTTTTTATTACTTCGATGACTTGGGTGGCAGTCCAGATGTCAGATCCTTGGGATCGCGTTCAATTTGAGGTCTCATTTGAAGATGGGCGTGGTGGAACTGGTTTCCGATACCTTGCTAGACATTCGAAACGCTCTACGCGTGGTCGATACCCATCACACTTTAGAATCCCAAGTGATCTAGTAAGGAAAGAGCTATTCGCGTTGCTTGAGGGGGCGGCCAGACTAGTTATCTCAACCCTAAGAAACGAACGCGATACGAAAGCCGCAAAGCCATGAGCAGGTATCGGTGGTTTGAGATGTCGAGCAGCAATTCAATCCGCGAATTTGGGGATCGACTTCAAGCCCTGCGATATGTAGATGGCGCAGATGAAGGTTTCTTGGTCGAGCAAGCGGGGCCAATCCGTATCCAAGCAACATTTGTAGAACGTATTCAGAGAACGGAAGCAGTCATCGATCCATTCGGAAGGGAAGAAAAATTCGAACTTGTCGAATATCGAAAGTCTGAATTTAGCATCAGCGAGGGGCCTACAGGATTTGAAATTAAAGATGCGGGACGCGGTTCGTCCCGGCTTATTAGCAAGTTATTAGAAGCAGTGAACTTCGACTTTACCATATCGCCGATCGCCGTTGATCCGTTAGTATGGGCGGCTAAGTTCCAAGAGCATGCCGACCGACGAGGCCTAATTGACAAGGTGCAAATCGGTTCTATCCGAATAGGACAGGGCGCGGTCGCGCAATTACTAGTCAAAGGTACAGTTGACGTAGCTGCAGCAGCAACAAAATTTGTTGGTGAGTTTGCGTATGAGATCGAGCGAGTCCAATTACGGCTGGCTGCCAAACAGGGATCGATTGTCTTCCTTGCAACAGGTGCTGTGTCGATCACATCGTATATTGAAAAGGATTGGCTTGGCCCAATAAGATCTAGCCTCGCCACCTTTTGAGTTATGGTTATAGCCGGGGCGTGTCTCGGCATAAAGGCTGTGGCAGTCGTAATTGCGTGGCTTCTAACTCCTAGGTCGCCAAAGGATTCCGCTCCGCGCAACCCCGAAGAAGCTGCGGCGAGTGTGCTGCCGCAGCTTTGAGCATCGAACCCGCTATGGACGTTTGCCGATCAAGGGCATTTCTGCAAGCGCGTTGCGGAGTGCCATTGCGTCCCAAGGCATATGCTCTGTGATACCGAGGCCAACCACGTCGACTTCTTTTGCGACATCGGCAAGCAACCTACCAACTTGCGGAAGGTCCATACGACCGGCCTGAATGTCGTCGTCCGTTGGAGCGGGTGCGCCGGGCTTCGAGAAAGTCAGCGAACGGAACAAGTTTGCGTCGAGGACGTCGAGGTCAAAATGCACTGCCACGTGTTTGGCTCCTGTCGCGCGCAACCAGGCAAGAACCGGCTCGCTATTGCTTGCCAATTCTTCGGGGCCGATCCTCTGGATTTGCATGCGCTCGGCAAGTTCATCCTCAAAATCCTGCAACTCGGACATTTTATCCGGCAGCCTGCGCCAGCCCGCAATCAGCGCGTTGCCGGGCTTGATCGGGGTTGTTACAGCGGAGAGAAATTCCGGATCGCCCTGCCCCATCAGACTGCCAAGCACATGCGCGTGAGAATTGGGAAACACCTTGTTTGAAAACAGGTCGCTATGCGCATCAATCCAAAGCACAGCGAGGTCTCCCTCATATCGCTCGTTCAAATAAGCGAAGGGTGCAAGATCGACCCCGCAGTCACCACCGAGCACGACAATCCGGTCCGGCTGATGACGATCAATCCGGCGGCGGGCGTCTTGAAACTGCTGCACAACAATATCGCGCGCCAGAATTCCGTCAGAAACCTCCAAGGGTTCACCGTTCGGCTCTGCGACTGTGACTTCCTCGACAGGCCCATCCGTTTCGGGCGCGAGCCACGCCAACATTCTTGCGCCGAACATGTATGAGGGATCGCCGCCGCCTTGCCATTGCGGGAAGAGCAGGCGAAGCGTTTTTTCGCGTTCCATGGGTGTCAACTCCTTAGCCGTTTTTCGATAGATGACATGTAGAGATCGTTTTCATCGCGCGCCATGGCCTATTGGGGAATAATAGGATACATAGAAGGCAAGATTTTTCGCGTCTAAGGAGGCCGGATTGGCAGGTGCAAACCTCAATGATATTGCCGTGTTTATGGCTGTGGCGGATACCGGAAGCTTTGCTGCCGGAGCAAGGGCAACAAGCCTTACGCGGTCCGCAGCGGGCAAGGCCGTATCACGCCTTGAAGACAGGCTGGGTGTGCGCCTGCTCAATCGAACGACAAGAGCGCTGAGCCTGACCGACGAGGGCCGTTCGTTTCACGCCCATGGACAACGGATCGTGGATGCGGTCGATCAGGCAGAAGCAAGCGTGATCAGCCCGACCGGCGTTCCACGCGGTGTGCTGCGTCTATCCGCGCCGCACGCTTTTGGTCAGCGCGTCATCATGCCTTTCATAGAAAAGTTTCTTGCCCAGTGGCCGGGTGTACAAATCGAAGCGAGTTTTTCTGACCGGTTGGTCGATGTGGTCGAAGAGGGCTTTGATCTCGTCATCCGCTTCGGCGGCACGGCAGTCGACAGCCGATTGGTATCGCGTGTTTTGGCGCGTGACCGATATTTGATTGTTGCGTCGGCCGATTACATTTCCCGGCACGGCAAGCCGAACAGTCTGGATGAATTGGCTAGCCATCAGTGTCTCTCCTTCAGCAGCCGGGGAAACCGGCAGCGATGGCGCTTCGCAGATTCGGGAGGCCATTGGTTTACCGCGCAAGTGCGAACTCGCTTGCGGTTGGATAGCGGAGAAGCGCTACACAACGCAGTCGCTCGTGACCTTGGCATAGCCTTGCTGCCAAGCTTTCTTGTGGGGCAAGATGTCGATTCAGGGCGTTTCATACATATTTTGCCGAAGATAACCACAGAGACGGTAGAGATCAGCGTGATCTATCCCGACCGTCGGCTGTTGGACCCGAGGGTTCGACAGTTCGTTGATCTTCTAGCCACCGGTCTTCAGTTCTGAGCTGATTGCGGCGACTGCTCACAAGGAGTTGTTCGATATCAGATTGACTCCCGGTATCTGACATCCTACTAGTAGGTAGATACCCAAAAAAGGAACTCTAGTAATGCCTGCTCTCGCGTCCACCCGGCCCAACTGGCTGCAATCCTATTATTTTTCACGCGCCATATTCTCGGTTGCGTGGGTCGCTGCCGCCATCCTCTTCAGCGCGCAATCTCATCTCGTCATATTGCTGCTCGTCATTTATCCCGCATGGGACGCACTCGCTAATCTGATTGATGCGCGGGTGAATGCCGGGCTGAAAGGCAACCCATCCCAAGCATTGAATGTCATCGTCAGTACGATCATGACACTTGCTGTTATCGTGGCGGTCAGCACCAGCATGTATGCCGTTTTGGCGGCATTTGGCGTTTGGGCAATCTTTTCCGGTGTATTGCAACTTTACACGGGCGTGAGGCGCTGGCGTCACTACGGCGCGCAATGGCCGATGATACTGAGTGGCGCACAGTCCGCTCTCGCCGGTGTTTTCATGATCAGCAGATCTGTCGGCACAGTCATGCCGACAATTCTGGACATCGCCCCCTATGCTGCCTTTGGTGCATTCTACTTCCTGCTTTCTGCCATTTGGCTTCTTGTCACCGCCTCCCACAAAGCGACTGCGTAAAACCCGCCTGTCCGGAAGCGAGGGTACCGCGCTTCCGGACAGATCGTTATCGAATTACAACACCAGCCCGCAAGCCTGACGGATGGCGATTTGAACCGGTGATGGGGGCAAAGCCGGATCAAACTCCGCTTTTGGGAATAGTGGTGGCTGCGCCATGAAGCGCGGCTGAGTACCCCGGTGTGCTTGTGCCGCATGAACAAGGAACGGATGGCATAAATAGACAGTGCCTGCGTTCCCCGTCGCAAGTTCAATCTCGCAATCTTCCGTTGACGTATAGCCATCGGCAGAAAGCTGCCTGAGTGTCGCGCCACCATCGCCATAGGGCAAAAGCTCCCGCGCTATGATGCTGTGCGAACCTTTCCTTATCCTTGTCGGCGCGTCGTCCGGGCCAACATCTGACAACAGAAACAACATAAGCAATGCCCTTCCGCTGCTCTTAACATTGGCTCGCCACTCCATGAAATCCATGCTGTCGCCGAAGCTGACATCCACGTGCCATCCGTCATCGACCGGGGATTGCGTCGAGGGAAAGCGGATAGGAAAGGTGCCAAGGCCCTTGGGCTCCAGCCAGCGATCAACACCAATAAGTTGATCATAGGCTGCGCACAGGCGTGGCGTGTTAGCGGCTTCCACAAAAGGAGGCGATGATTTGGACAGCACCCGAATAACGGGTTGCGTCCAGTCGTCGGGCTTATCGGGCGACAGACCGATATCCGCCCACAATTCATCCCTGCACTGCTTTGCAAGACCGGCGTCAAACGCATGATTGATTTTGACGAAACCGTCGCTGATAAAGTTCTGGACCTGACGCGCAGTCAGGCCGATATGCTCATTACCTGGCATAATACATTCTCCGTTCGGCCACCGCATCACGGGCCGTTTTTTAATCTGATTGGCGATTCACCTGAGGGTGTTGGCCGTTCAAATCAGCGGGAAGAATGTGAACATGAACATCATGTGAAAAAGGTCCATAAAAAGGGCGGCGAAATAATGGCAGCCACAACATAGGTGCCAAGGCGAAGTGCACTTAATCTTTTGATGTGGAGTTGAAAACGGCCAACTGAGCCGCGAAAGCGCGCTGATATGGCGGTCTTGCTTCAGCTCGGGCAACATAGGCCGAAAGGCTTGAATATTCCTCCAATATGCCCGATGGCCTGAGCCTCAACAGTACATGCACCATCATCAGGTCCCCCGCGCTGAATGCTCCATCAAGCCAATCTGCATCGCCAAGGCGGGTGGAAAGCTCGCCCAGTCTTGTCCGGATACGCTCGTCGATAAGAGACAGGCGCTGCGAAGTCCAGCTTCTATCCCCTTCGAGAAGCTTGGCGACCTGACGCTCAAGGATCGGCGGTTCTACCGTGCCTACCGATGCAAACATCCATGCAATCGCGCGCGCCCGGGCAGCGGCGTCGCTTGGCAAAAGACCCGCATAACGTTCAGCTATATGGAGCACGATTGCCCCGGATTCAAATAGAGCAAGATTGCCTTCCTCATAGGTTGGAATCTGCCCGAAGGGATTGAGCGCCAAATGCGCAGGTTCCTTCATCGCCTTGAACGACACCAGCCGCACATCATAAGGCTGGCCCACTTCTTCAAGCGCCCAGCGCACACGCACGTCACGGGCCAATCCTTGGCCTTTATCGGGCGAGCTTTCAAAAGCGGTAATGATAATGGTCATTGCTGTCTCCTTCACTGTCTGTCTTGAAGACGATCAACTAATGAAGGTTCCGACATCTGCCCCTGAAAAATTCAAAACCATCGCCATGTGGCAAACGGCGTAGCACTCTGTCATGTTCATAGAGAAAGCTGCATCACACGGAACCGCTCGCGATGAAAATCAATTGGCAGGAAGATCATCGCTTGCTGGCAATCTGGGCCGCTGATTGTGCGGAACATGTACTCGCGCGTTTTGAAACTCACTACCCTGCCGATGATCGGCCCAGAAGGGCCATTGAAGCCTGCCGGGCATGGGTGCGCGGCGACCTGCCAATGGCTGAGGCACGAAAAGCCGCCTTTGCTTCACATGCAGCCGCCAGAGAAGCAAGCGAAGTTGAAGCGGTGGCGGCAGCGCGTTCCGCCGGCCATGCTGCTGCAACTGCTCATGTTGCTACCCATGCGCCTCATGCCGCAACATACGCGGCAAAAGCGATCCTGTTTGAGAGCGAAGTTAAAGTGGAGCTTGCATGGCAATATGCGCAGCTGCCCGAACACTTGCGCGCAGTGATCTTCCCGACCTGGGACCATCACGGTCTATGACGTCTGATGTCCACAGGGAGGCCTAGAATCGCCAAGGGAACGGCGGCAGAGTTTAAGTAAACTGCCGCCATTACCATCAGCCTTCGCCTTTAAATCAAGGCGAGGCAGGCTTTCTAGGTTTAGCTATTATCTTCGGTAGGCGCGTCCGGACCATTCTTCTTGATCGAATCAATGGCATTCTGCGCGCTGGCCTTGGTTGAATAACCTTCGGTCGAGAACATTACTTCGCTATTATATTTGAAGCGAACACGAAACTCGCCAGCTTTGTCTTTATAGATTTCGAACTTGTGGGCCAAAATAAAGCTTCCTTTTCAAGTATGAATCACACACGTTCAACGTGCCATTTGCAAGCGCTATTGACAAGAGTTGCCCTGCTGCCAGTCTACCACTGTCAGAATTGATCCAAATCCGTATTTCCGCGAACAAAAGAAACGCGATGAGCACAGCGAGTGATGCCCGTTTCTGGGACCGAACTTCGAGCAAATATGCGGCGGGCAAGATTGCTGATCAGGCCGGATATGAGCGAACGCTAGAGCGGACGCTCTCACTGTTAAAACCAACCGACAGGGTGCTGGAGCTTGGTTCTGGCACCGGTACAACTGCAATGCGGCTCGCAGGCAGTGTGCAAACCTATCTTGCGACAGATATTTCAAGGCAAATGATTGCGATTGCTGAGGAAAAATATGCGGCGGAGCCTATCTCGGGTCTTGCGTTCCGCACCGCAACCGCAGAGATGATTACGTCAGAAGACGGTTCTTTCAATGCAATTCTGGGCTTCAATTACCTGCATCTGGTGCGTGATCTGCCGGGTACATTGCGCCAAATACATGCTTTGCTTGCCGCTGATGGCTTGTTTGTCTCCAAGACACCTTGTGTCGGGGACATGAACCCGCTCATCCAGCTTGTGCTGCCAATCATGCGCGGATTTGGCTTGGCGCCCTATGCGGGCGTGTTCAAGACAAGGGATTTGAACAAACTGATAAGTGCTGCTGGCTTTGATATTGTTGCGACTGAAAATCATGCAACCAAGGGCGATGATAACCGGCCTTACATCATCGCACGCAAACGATGAGATACGTAATTTAAGAACAGAATTTTCGATTTCGTGATTGATATTTGGCTGGGGAACCTGGATTCGAACCAGGACTAACGGAGTCAGAGTCCGTGGGTCTACCGTTAACCTATTCCCCAACAGCCATCCTTGCGGATGACGGGGCACCAAGTGATGCGGGTCGTCATATAGTTGAATTCAATCGGATTGCAAACCCCTTGATCGCATCTTTTGGACAATTGTTTTGTCTTGTCGAACCGGCTTGCCTGCCGATATGGTTCTGAAGGTCGCACATTTGCCTGCACCGGTTCGGGACATGAAATAAACGATGACAAGCTTGAAATTCGGAACGAGCGGCCTTCGCGGTCTGGTGACTGAACTGCCAGATGCGATCTGTCGTGCTTATACGGTGGCGTTTTTGCGGCATATGCATAAGGCGCATGGTATTGCACCCGGCGGAAAATTGCTTGTCGGCTATGATCTTCGTGAGAGTAGTCCACGAATCGCCGCTGCCTGTATTGATGCCGCACGTATATTTGGCATGGAGGTCGAAAACAGCGGCCCTCTACCAACCCCTGCACTGGCTTTGCGCGCGCTTGCGCAGAAACTGCCCGCCATCATGGTTACGGGAAGCCACATTCCGGCAGATCGCAATGGTCTGAAGTTTTATCGGCCCGATGGTGAAATCGACAAGACCGATGAGGTCGGCATTCTCGATGTGCTCGATCTTGCCGGGGCTGACGATTCCACGCCGGATGATGCGGGCGCAATTTCGGCGAAAGCTCTGACGGATTATGAGAAGCGCTGCATCTCAATGCTGGCGCCAAATGCTCTTGCCGGTAAGCGTATCGGCGTCTACCAGCATAGCTCTGTCGGGCGCGATCTGATCGTGCGTGTGCTTGGTGCGCTTGGTGCAGAAACCGTTGCTATCGCACGTTCGGATGTTTTCGTGCCGGTGGACACGGAAGCACTGCGACCTGAAGATGTGACGCTCGCGGCTGGCGCTGCCGAAAAATACCGGCTGGATGCATTAGTTTCGACCGACGGTGATGCTGATCGTCCACTCGTCGCGGATGAAACCGGCGCATTTATTCGCGGTGACAGCCTTGGTTTGCTGACAGCACATTTTTTGAACGCCGATGCAGTGGTTACGCCGGTTACATCCAACACAGCTATCGAAATCAGCGGCCTCTTCGCCCAAGTATATCGCACCAGAGTTGGCTCGCCTTATGTTATTGAAGCGATGTCTCAGGCAACCAAAGACGGCTATCTGCGGGTAGTCGGCTTTGAAGCCAACGGCGGAGTATTGCTGGGTTCAAATGTTGAACTGGATGATGGCCGGCTCTTTGCCTTGCCCACACGTGATGCAATGCTGCCAATTATCGCGGTGCTCGGCATGGCAGCGCGCGACAAGGTTCCAGTTTCAAAGCTGCTGGCAAACCTGCCGGCGCGCTTTACCCGCAGCGGGCGCATCGAGCATGTTGGTCCCAGTAAAAGCGGTCCGTTCTTGCAGGCATTGCTTGACGATGAACAGCGGGCAAGCTTCTTCGCGCAGCTTGGTACCATTCAGGCCAACGACGCCATCGACGGCGTGCGCGTTGTGCTCGCAACTGGCGAAGTGGTGCACTACCGCGCTTCCGGCAATGCACCGGAACTGCGCTGCTACGCGGAAGCGGCAACTGATGCGCGAGCCGAGCAATTGCTTAGCTGGGGTTTACAAAGAGCCGAAGAGCAATTGCGCAAATACAGCTAACGGTTTTCGGATTCCTGTAACAGGCGTATCACTACCTTAGACATGGATTGTTGCCATTCGGGAGCGTTCCAACCGAAATCGCGCGAGAATTTTTCCGTGTTCAATCGGGAGTTCAGAGGGCGCAATGCTTTCGTGGGATATTGCGCAGTCGTGATATCAGCCACATCGACATGTCGCCTGCCCAACGCCTCTGCTCGCGCAAAGATTGCGCGGGCAAAGCCACTCCAATTGGTATGTCCCGTCCCGGCCAGGTGATAAATACCGTATTTGGAAAAACCACTATCGGCCCCCAGTCGTCCTGCGACATGCAGAATCGCATCTGCAATATCGATAGCCGAGGTTGGATTTCCCCATTGGTCCGAGACAACCGAAAGATGATCGCGTGTTTCGCCAAGATGCAATATGGTCTTGATGAAGTTCTTTCCGAACGGACTATAGACCCATGCCGTGCGCAATATCAGGTGGCGCGGATTGGCTGCTGCGAGCGCAATTTCACCTTCCAGCTTGGTCTGGCCATAGACAGTTCGTGGTCCTGTTGAATCGTCTTCGGAATACGCGCCGTCACTCTCTCCTGAAAACACATAATCGGTAGAAAGATGAATGACGGGAACGCCTAAATCTGCTGCGGCTTTGGCGACAGACCCAACGCCTCGTGCATTGATAGCACGCGCGTATTCCGGTTCATCTTCAGCCTGATCCACTGCGGTATAGGCTGCAGCCGAGATTACAAGGTCGGGTTTGGTAGTATGGATGGCGGAGGAAACACTTTCCGTATCCGCCAAATCAAGCTCGGGACGGCCTAGCGTGATCAGTTCAAACTGTGGATGGGCTGAAGCGCGCTCAACAAGACTACGAACAACTTGCCCGTGTCGCCCGGTGACAAGAATCCTCATGCAGTGCCTTTTGCCGGCGCATCGCCCAACCGCTCTCCAGCGTAGAAGCCGTTGCGGATAGGCTGCCACCACCATTCATTATCCAGATACCATTGAACAGTTTGCGCAAGTCCCGCCTCAAATGTCACAGTGGGCTGCCAACCAAGCTGCTGTTTAATTTTGGAAGCGTCGATTGCATATCGTCGGTCATGACCTGGACGATCACTGACGAAAGCGATCAAACTTTTATAGGACACATCGCCGGAAAGTGGTCGTTTCTGATCTAGAACCTCACATATAGCTTCGACAACCTGAAGATTGGTACGCTCTGCGCTGCCGCCAATATTGTAGCTCTCACCGGGTTGGCCGTTAGTGATGACAAGTTCAAGCGCTCGCGCATGGTCTTCGACAAAGAGCCAGTCCCGAACATTTGCACCTCGCCCGTAGACAGGCAAAGCCTTGCCTTCCAACGCGTTGATGATCGTCAACGGGATCAGTTTCTCAGGGAAATGAAAGGGGCCGTAATTGTTGGAGCAGTTTGAGAGAACAACTGGCAGACCATAAGTTTCGTGCCATGCCCGCACCAGATGATCCGAGGAAGCTTTGGATGCTGAATAGGGCGACGACGGCGCATAGGGCGTCTCTTCCGTGAAAATCCCCTCATCGAACGGCAGATCCCCAAAGACTTCATCCGTCGAAATATGATGAAACCGGAATAAGGATTTGGCACTTTCAGGCAGTTTGCGCCAATAGCTCAATGCAGCATTCAGGAGGCGGAACGTTCCGACAATATTGGTCTCGATGAAGGCGGCAGGGCCATCAATCGAACGGTCAACATGGCTTTCGGCAGCAAGATGCATGACCGCATCAATCTTGTACTGACGCAATATCGCAAGGATGGTAGTTTCGTCGGAAATATCAGCTTGAATGAAGTGGTAGTTAGACTGACTTTCAATCTGACGAAGAGATGCCAGATTTCCGGCATAGGTCAATTTATCGACGTTCACCACATGGTTCGATAGATTGGATGCCAGTTGCCTGCAAACGGCAGAGCCAATGAAACCAGCGCCACCTGTCACGAGAATCTTCATATATGTTCCTCAGACAAATATATCCGCCTGTTCCAGCAGAGGCGCGTTTCGGTCCTTATCAGACAGCTGCACTTTGGATGTATCCACTTGCCAGTCTACACCTATCGCAGCATCGTCAAAACGCAATGACCTGTCATGGTCTGCGGAGTAATAGTCCGTTACCTTGTAGACGACTTCCGTGCTGTCTTCCAATGTGAGAAAGCCGTGCGCGAAACCTTTCGGTACCAATATCTGGTTCCATTTTGCTGCAGAAACTTCCAGCGACAGCCACTGGCGAAATGTCGGTGAGTTCGCTCTTATATCAACCACCACGTCCAGGATCGCGCCCCGTACTACCCGGACGAGCTTGTCTTGCGCACGTGGCGGCAATTGATAATGCAACCCTCTCAGCACACCCTTGCTGGCAGAAAGTGAGTGGTTGTCCTGAACAAACTGCAGATTTATCCCGGCGCTCGAAAAGCTTTCTGCATTCCAGGTTTCTGAAAAAAAGCCACGATCATCACCGAATTTGCGCGGCAGGATTTCGAGAACACCGTCCAGCGCGAGAGAGCGAACTTCCATCATGACCTGGCTGCCTCTTCCGCACGGCGCCGCAGATACATGGCATAATCCGTCTTTCCCATTTTTTCCGCCCGCTCAAACACCTGATCGGGATTTACCCACCCCCACTCCAGCCCGATCTCTTCGGGACAGGCTATCTTTATACCTTGCCGAAGCTCGATGGTTCGGACAAAGGACGAGGCATCATGCAAGCTGTCATGACTGCCCGTATCAAGCCAGGCATAGCCCCGCCCCATCTTCTGCACCCGTAGATCACCGCGCTGCAGATAGATATTGTTAACGCTGGTTATTTCCAGTTCGCCTCTGCCTGATGGTTTGATGGATTTTGCAATTTCAACCACTTCATTGTCGTAGAAATACAGGCCAGTCACAGCCCAGCTGGATTTGGGCTTCAGAGGTTTTTCCTCGATGCTCAGCGCTTTCCCGGTGACTTTCTCAAACTCAACGACGCCATATCGCTGGGGATCGTCAACGTGATAGGCGAAAACGGTCCCTCCCTTTGCGGCAAGCGATGCTTGCTGGCAAAGGTTGGAAAGCCCGTCGCCGAAATAGATATTGTCGCCAAGGATCATCGCGACACTATCATCGCCTATGAAATCGCGGCCAATAATAAACGCCTCAGCTAGCCCGTTAGGATGCGGCTGCTCGGCATAGGAAAAGTTTACGCCGAATTCGCTGCCATCCCCCAGCAGCTTATGAAAAAGTGGGAGATCATGCGGCGTGGATATCACCAGAATATCGCGTATCCCGGCAAGCATCAGCACGCTCAACGGATAGTAGATCATCGGCTTGTCGTAGATCGGAAGCATCTGCTTGGAAACGGCGATCGTCAGCGGATAAAGACGCGTGCCACTGCCGCCCGCCAGAATTATACCCTTCATCCATCGCTTCCTTAATGTCGGCGCCAGCCACCCGAACCGTTCTCATGAGAAGCGGTACGCAATTCACCTGCCATACTGGCAGATACTGAACGACGATAACAACCCCAATATGACCATGAGTTGCATTCCTGTTCACAGTTTGCATTTCAGCTCATCGGATACCGTGGCCCCTCTTGTAAGGCAAATAATACAAGTCTATATGTATGCCTGTTATAAGCATACTTACGAGTAGCCACCTTCTCATCATGGACAATGCACCGACACTTAGCTTCCTTCTGCACGAAGTCGCGCGCCTGTTGCGCAAACGCTTCGAACAGCGGGCCAAGGATTTGGGCCTTACGAGATCCCAATGGCAAACGCTCGCCTACCTTTCCAAAAATGAAGGTATTCATCAGGCTGGATTGGCAGAACTGCTGGAAATCGAGCCGATCACGCTTGTTCGTATTCTCGACAAGCTTGAGCAGCGCGGCCTGATAGAACGCCGGAAGCATCCTACCGACCGTCGCATCCGTCTGCTGTTTTCGCGTGAGGAGGCTCGTCCTCTGCTTGATGGCATTCGCCGCGTCGCCGAGGCAACCCGCTCGGAAGCGCTGGCACAAGTTCCTGATGAAGATCGCGAGCACCTCATACGCACGCTTACCCTCATGAAGACAAATCTGGTCGACGCATGCCAAACGCCGGTCAAAGACTAGAGAGAAAAATCATGGCTGATGGTTCAAACACCTTACGTATTCCTGCCAACTCAGATTCTGCTCCTGCCTCGCCCCAGATGGAAAAGCCGGAACCCGGCATTGAGGCCGCTCCTCCTGAACAGCAATCCGCATCGGTCTCGACACCAGCGGCAGCACCTGCAACTCCCAAGCGCAGCCGCAAGCGCGCCGTGCTTTTCACGTTGCTCCCACTGGCATTGATTGTCGGCGGCTATTTTTACGTGACGGGCGGTCAGGTCATGTCGACCGACAATGCCTATATTCAGGCGGATATGGTCGGCATCTCAACCGATGTCTCCGGAATTGTTCAAAACATCAATGTCCATGACAATCAGCAGGTTAAGCAGGGCGATATTCTCTTCCGACTCGATCCTGCCGTCTACAGTATTGCTTTGGCGGGAGCCAAGGCCCAACTCGGTGTTGTCCGTAACCAGATCCTCAATCTGGAGGCAAGCTACAAGCAATCGCTTGCGGAAATTACGCAAGCCGAGGCCGACATTCCATTCTTCCAGAAAACCTTGCAACGCCAGCAGGATTTGATCGCCAGCGCATCTGCGTCAAAGGCAACATTCGATCAGGCCAAGCATGATCTGGATGCGGCCCAGCAAAAAGTTGATGTTGCCAAGGCTGAAGCTGCTGCGACATTGGCTCAACTCGGCGGAAATGCTGATTTGCCGGTAGAGCAGAACCCTTCCTACCTCAATGCGCAATCCGCAGTTGATAATGCCCAGCGTAACTTTGATCGCACAATTGTACGCGCTCCCTTCGATGGCATCGTCACCAATGTAAGTTCGCTACAGGTGGGCTCCTATCTTCAGGCTTCACAGGCCGGGTTCAGCCTCGTTTCAACGACACACATGTGGATCGCCGCCAGCCCGAAAGAAACCGAACTGACATATGTTCGTGAGGGCCAGCCAGTCGCCATCAGTGTCGATACCTATCCGGGAACGGAATGGAAGGGCACAGTTGCCAGCATCAGCCCGGCTTCCGGCTCCAGCTTCGCATTACTGCCAGCACAGAACACCACGGGCAACTGGGTCAAAGTCGTTCAGCGCATTCCCATGCTCGTTAGCATAGACGATATGGCAGGCAAGCCACCTCTGCGCGTCGGTATGAGCGTGGATATCGGTGTCGATACCGGCCACGCGCGCGGGCTGCCTAAATTCGTGGATGGTTTGTTCGGCGGCAGGTAAATCATGTCCTCAACAGCTACAGCCGCCGCCTCACCGGTCGTCGCTAATCGCGGCATGATTACAGCCTGCGTTATTCTTGCTGTAATCATGCAGGCACTCGACACGACAATTGCCAATGTGGCGCTGCCCTATATTCAAGGCAGTGTTTCGGCCAGTGCCGACCAGATCAACTGGGTGTTGACCTCCTACATTGTCGCTGCGGCGATCATGACGCCGCCATCGGGCTTTCTGGCTGCGCGGTTCGGACGCAAGAATGTGCTTCTGACTGCCATTGTCGGCTTTGTTGTCGCTTCGGTCCTGTGCGGTCTTGCGCAATCACTGCCGCAGATCGTTATCTTCCGTCTGCTGCAAGGCCTGTTCGGAGCATCACTTGTACCACTTTCACAAGGCATTCTGCTCGACATCTATTCTGTCGAAGAGCGCGGCAAAGCCATGGCCCTGTTTGGCGTTTCCGTGATGGTTGGACCTGTGCTGGGTCCGGTAATCGGCGGATGGCTCACTGATAACATCAGCTGGCGCTGGGTCTTCTACATTAATGTGCCAATCGGCATGCTGGCATTCTTCGGCATTGTCGCTTTCGTTTCCGAAACTGCGCGCAATGTGACGGCAAAGCTCGACTGGTTCGGCTTTGGTATGCTCAGCCTTGCCATTGCAACCTTACAGCTTTTTCTGGATCGCGGCGAACAACTTGACTGGTTCTCTTCCGCTGAAATCCAGCTAGAAGCACTGATATGCGCCGGAGCGTTCTACCTTTTCCTCGTCCACACGTTCACGGCTAAGCAATCGTTCGTCAATCCGCGCCTCTTTCTTGACCGCAATTTCTCCGTCAGCATGTTTTTCATCTTCGTCATTGGCGTGACCTACCTCGCCTCGCTAGCGTTGATGACGCCGTATTTGCAAACGCTGATGGACTATCCTGTCATTACTGCCGGCATCGTCATGGGCCCGCGCGGCATTGGCACCATGGCGAGCATGTTCATCGTCGGGCGGATGATCGGCAAAATCGACACACGCGCTTTGCTGATTTTTGGTTTCAGCCTGACAGCCTGGGCAATGTACGACATGACCGGATGGACGCCTGATGTTTCGCAGTGGACAATTATCTATGTCGGCTTCATTCAGGGCGCGGGTCTCGGCTTTCTGTTTGTGCCGCTGACAACGATTGCTTTTGCGACCCTTCCCGCCGCCATGCGCGGCGAAGGTACCGGGCTTTACAATTTGTCCCGCAATATCGGTTCAAGTGTCGGCATTGCCGTCGTCACTGCGCTGATCACCGAGAACGTGCAGAGCAATCATTCGTCGATTGCTGCCTATGTGACGCCTTTCAATCATGCTTTCAATGCACCAGTTATCATGGAGCATCTCAATCCGATGACCGCTGCCGGTCGCGCTGCGCTTGATGGTATGATTACATCGCAAGCCACCATCATAGCTTATATGGACGATTTCAAACTGCTGATGATAATGTCTATTATCTCGATCCCGCTTGTACTTCTGCTGCGCAAACCCGGCGCCAGCCCCGCTGCCGCTTCCGATCATCCTGCGGTGATGGAATAGACCACAGTTGTACGACAGCGCGATTGGAGTAAGGCTGACGCCAGTGGTCGGTAAATGATTCGGAAAAGGCATTAGATGGTCAACATCAAGGACGTAGCGGCGCGGGCCAATGTTTCCGTCGGTACGGTTTCCCGTGTGCTGGCAAAGAATGAGACAGTTGGCAGGGAGCTGCGCGAACTGGTCGAAGCGACCATCCGTGAGCTTAATTTCCGTCCGAGCGGTGTTGCGCGGGGGCTGAGGAGAAGCCGAACTGATATGATCGGATTGGTGATCCCTGATATTACCAATCCGTTTTTTGCCGAGCTTGCCAAACATGTAGAGGCTATTGCCTCGCAGGCGGGCTTTTCAGTTTTGCTTTCAATCACCAATGATGATCCGAAAATTGAGCTCTCCCAGATCGAAACTTTGCTGCGAAGCTACCCCACCGGATTGATCGTCGTCCCCACGCAGTTCGGCGCGCCGGCAAAATGGCAAAGTGATATTGCCACTGTCGCAGTTGACCGCCGCCTGAAGAATTATCCGCTGATTTCCGTCGACCATTATGCCGGCGCTGGCCTTGCTGCCCGGCATCTCCTGCAACTTGGTCACAAGCGCATTGCATATATCGCCGGACCAAACGAATCTCCGGTCTCCCGCGAACGGCGTAACGGGTTTCTGGAAACGCTGATTGCTGCGGGCGTTCAGCCGGAAATTGCGGAAGGCCATTTCGACTATCAGTCCGGTGAAATTCTGGGAAAGCGCCTGCTCACACGCCCTGAAAATACTCGCCCGACAGCAATTGCAACAGCCAGCGATCAGCAGGCGATAGGATTGCTTCGCGCTGCGAGCGATCTTGATCTCAAAGTGCCTGAAAATCTGTCGATCATCGGGTTTGACGATATCCCACTCGCTAATCTGATTACTCCCCGGCTGACCACGATCAGCCAGCCGGTAGAGCAGATTGCCGCCCGGGCCGTTGCGTTTATTATCAGTGACAATCCTGCTCCGGCCACTGATGAATTATTGGATGCGACCTTGGTGGTGCGCAATTCGACAGCAGCTCTTTCGAGTTAAGCGTTTTCCGGGGGAATGACACCCTTTGTCAGGATAAAGCAGCCATAAAAGCGGCGTTCTCCGGTAGCAATCACACAATAGGCATTCTTCGCGTGCTCGTAGAATGCCATGCGGTCGATTGATACCATCGGCCAATGCTTGCCTTCAGCTTGATCGATTTCTGCCTGCATTTCGATCTGCACGTCTGGAATTTCATCAGGGCTGCCGACAATCTCCATGCGTGCTGCTGCATCATCAACGAATGTATCAAGCGGCATGACTGATAGAATTGCGCGTGCGGCACGCGGTGCAGTCACCGCGTCTATACGCAAGAGCCGTCCCAATCTCGTCTGCCGTGCAACAGAATCTCCGGGGAAATTCGTATCACATATTACGAGCCGATCTCCGTGCCCCATAGACTTCAGTGCATAGAGTATATCGGCATTAAGTAATGGATCGAGATTCTTGAGCACGGTTTTACCTCATTAGCGGGTGGATTGAGCCGACAGAAACTGTTCGAAGGCTTCGGCAGTGGCATAGGATTTTTGCGTTCCAGGGCGCGTGATGGAATCTGCGGCATAGATTGCAGCCTTTTTCAACGATGCTTCCAGCTCGCCTGTCTCGACATAGAACTGAGCAAAGCTGCCGATGAAGGCATCACCGGCCCCAGTCGTGTCTTTTGGTTTGACCTTTACCGGCTCGATCAGTGTCGATTGATCTTTAGTTATCAGGCGTGCGCCACGCGAACCAAGGGTTACAATTACTGTACGGATGCCCTTGGAAATAAGCGAATGAGCCGCCGCTTCAATCTCTTCATCTGTTCCCGTTGGCAATCCGGTCAGTAATGCCAGCTCTGTCTCGTTCGGCACGACAAAAGTTGCGGTCGTGACTTTTGCAGGGTCCAAATCCGGGGCAGCAGGTGCGGGATTCAATATGGTTTCGATGCCATGCTTCTCGGCAAATTGAAGCGTGTAATAGACAGTCTCAAGCGGCACTTCCAATTGCATCAGGATCAGGCTGCATTTTTTCAGATCATCGGCTGCCGCGTCTATATCGGCAGGTTTCAAATCGTTGTTCGCACCCTTGATGATAAGAATGGAGTTCTCGCCCGTCTGATCGACGAAAATCGGCGCAACACCGCTAGACTTACCCGCAACAGTGCCGACATGAGAAATATCGATACCGTTTTCCTTGAGATTGTTGATCGTGCTCTGGCCGAATACGTCGTCACCAACCTTGGTGAGCATCAGTACATCAGCGCCCAACCTTGCGGCAGCGACGGCCTGATTTGCACCCTTGCCACCGAAACCCATGGAAAACTCCGGGGCTTCCAGCGTTTCACCAGGTGCAGGCATGCGGATGATCGATGTCACCAGGTCGGTCATGTTGCTGCCAACCACTGCAATGCGTCGTGCCATATATATGTCCCTCAAATTGGTACCGTTACCTATCGGTATTGCGGAAAGCGTTCAAAGCAATAACGATCAGCAGAAATCCACCCCAAATGAAGTCGATCAAATGGTTGGAGAACCGCAATATCTGGAAACCGGAAGAAAGCAACATCAACGCAATCAATGCAATAGATACGCCAAGAACCCTGCCCTTGCCTCCGGCGGGATTTGTGCCGCCAAGAACTGCGATCAGGACAGCCTGCAACAGATATGACGCGCCATAGTCTGACTTTGCAGCATTGGTGCGACCAGACAGAATTACCCCAGCTACAGCGGCCAGCAGACCAGTCAGCATATAGGAATAAAGGATCATGCGATCCTTGCGCAGACCGGCAAAAACGGCAGCCTTGGGATTGGTACCGATGAGCATCAGATTGACACCAAAAGTCGTCCGGGTCAGCAGAACGGCGACAGCTCCCGCCACAATGACAAAAAGGACAAATGGCGTAGCCACACCGATAATCTTGCCATTGCCGATGAAGTTCCAGCCATCCGGGAAGCCGGTTATTGCAGGACCGCCCGTGAGTACCACTGCAAGGCCGGTAAATATCTGGCCTGTGCCAAGCGTTGCGAGAATGGGTGTGATCCGCAGTTTTGAAATCAAAAACCCATTCAACAGCCCTGCCAGCAGGCCAATGCCAAGTGCCATCAATATTCCAAGACCCGTATAGAGTAGGATCATGCCCGTCGATTGATCCGTACCGACAATGACCGAATGGAAAAACACCCCGGCGAGAATACCGGCAAGATTGGCGATACCGACCACAGACAGATCGATCCCGCCCGTCAGCATCGCAATCATCATGGCGATGGCCAGAATACCAAGTTCGGGCATGATGTAGGTGATGGACTCAAAATTGTAGTAGCGCAGGAATTTGTCGGGGTTAAGCCAAGACATCAGCGCAAAAACCAGAATGGTGATCGCGATGAGCTGCAGGATGTTGCGGTCCTGCCCGAGAATACGTTTGGCGATTGAGCTGTCTGACATTGTACTTCTCACACCAGTTTCTTGCGATCACGCCACGCTGTCAGCGCGGTTGCTCCAACTATAATCACGCCGACGACAACCCGTTGCCATGTCGTATCGACCTTCATGATGATCAGGCTGTTCTTGACCATGACAAGCATGAACACCCCAAGCAGCGTTCCGATGACACTGCCGCGCCCACCGAAGATCGATGCTCCGCCAAGCACGACCGCCGCGATGACATCAAGCTCGAAACCGGCGAAATCACGCGGATTGGCTTGCCAGATCATTGAGCCCTGCAGAAGTCCGGCAAACCCTGCCAAGGCACCCGCAAAGCAATAAACAAAAAGCAGGGTCTTGCGCGTGTCGAAGCCGACACGCTTTGCAGCCTCCGGTGCACCGCCATAGGCGAAAATGCTACGCCCGATCATCGTGTAGCGCAGGAAAAGATGCGTCACCAGCGCCAGCCCGAGGTAAATCAGGATCATGGCAGTCAGGCCGAAATTCGTGCCGGTCGCAGATGTCGAGTTGACGAGATTAACCTTGGCAAAATTGATGAGCTGTGGAGGCATCTTGTCGATATTGACGATACTGGTGCCCACCAGGCCCAACAGCAACCCGCGCACGACGCTGCCCGTACCCAGGGTCACGATCAGCGGGATCATCCGGAATGTATGGATGAAGAAAGCGTTGAACGCACCCAAGGCAAGACCGATCAATGTGGCCACGACAAATGGCAAAAGCACACCTTCATAGCCGAAATAGAGCATACCCTTTACAGTCAAATACATGGCTGCAACGGCGAATGCCGTAAATGACACATCGATGCCACCGGAGATCATCACGACCAGGACGCCCAGAGCCATAATGCCAATAATGACATTGCTGCGGAGCAATCCGAAAATGTTATCGAGCGACCAGAAGGCCGGGTTGATCAATCCAATGAGGACCATGGCCACCAATAGAATGACGGCGATAATCGTTTCTGATCGGCGAAAAATCGTCATTTCAAAGCCTTCAACCGGTCGTTCAGAGCGTCTTCGTTCAGTGTATCTGCGGAAACCTCGTCAACAAACCTGCCCCGATGCATTACGATGACGCGGTTGCAGTTCTGGACAAGCTCCGGAACATCGTCGGAAATCATCAATACGGCCAATCCATTCTGGGTAGCCAGTTCCCGGATTTTGCGATGAATCTGCGCCTTGGAGCCAACATCAACGCCGACAGTCGGTCCATTGAGAATGAGCACTCGAGCCCCGGTCAACAGCCACCGCGCGAGCACCACGCGCTGCTGGTTGCCACCGGAAAGGTGATTGACCGGCGTCTGTGGACCGGGGGCCGCGATCTGCATTGCGCCAAACATGGCTTTCGTGGCCGCATCTGCCTTCTTGCGATCAATGAATATGCCGCTGACGAAATTCTCGAACGACGTTGCGAGCATGTTGCGCTCAATCGACTGGGTCAGGAAAAGCCCTTCAGTCAGGCGATCTTCGGGCACATAGGCCAGACCACTTTCAATCGCCTCCTGTACACTCTTCGGGTGTACTTTTTTTCCATCGATCATCACTGAACCCGTATATTTCGGGTTCATACCAAACAGGGCAAGTGCAAGCTCCGTCCGGCCTGATCCTATAAGTCCCGAAAGACCAACGATTTCGCCGGCATGCAGTGTGAGGTCAATATTCTCCAAGGCGCCGGGAATATTCAATTGTTTGACGTCCAGCCGCGGTTGATCAATGGCAGCCGCAGGCTTCCATTCATATGTCTGATCGGTCAGATCATGCCCGGTCATGGCACGCGTAATCGCTGCCTCGTTGAAATCGCTGATCGGACCTTCGGCAACTTTTTTGCCATTACGCAGGACTGTGAGGCGCTCGCTGATTTCCAACATTTCGCGCATCTTGTGACTGACGAAAAGCACTGCAATGCCTTGCGCCTGAATGTCCCGCACAATACGGAACAAGGCGTCTACTTCCGGCCGCGTAAGAGCGGTCGTGGGTTCATCCATGATGATAAGGCGCGCATCACCCATCATGGCGCGGGCAATCGCCACGATCTGCTTACCGGAGGTTGGTAGCGACTCGACATCAGCGTCGAGATCCATGGTCACGCCCAGCCGAGCCAGTGCTTTCGTTGCCAGATCGCGAATGCGTTTCCAGCTGACAGACTTCTTGCCCTCAAGCAGCAAAGTATTAAGCGCGAGGTTTTCGGCGACAGTCAAATTCCCGAAAAGGGAAAAATCCTGATAAATGACCTGGATACCCTGCTGTACAGACTGTGCAGGGGTAAAGCCTGTCAAAGGCTTTCCATCTATCAGTATCTCGCCATCGGTTGGCGTGTACACGCCGGACATGATCTTGATGATCGTCGATTTGCCGGAGCCATTTTCGCCGGCCAGGCAATGAATTTCGCCTGGTTTGAGCACAAGCGAAACATTATCGAGAGCCACAAGACCGCCAAAGCGCTTGCTGACATTTTTAAGTTCCAGAAGATTTTCGCTCATGCTTTCCCCGCTGCGGTGGAGACCCGCGAACATCAACGAAACGGAGGCGTCTTGCAACGCCTCCGTCTCAAAGCAGGTTCATTATCAGAAGTTATACGAACCCATGTTCTCGGCAGTAACGCCAACCCAGCCTGCGCCATAGAGCAGGTTCGGCTTTGACGCATCCGGTGCGAGAAGACTTTGATACCCTGGCAGACCAAGGTTGAGGCCAGCCTTGATCAAGTCGGTCTTCTTGTTGAGAGCCATAACTGCAAGTTCATTCATGGCATAACCAGCGACTGCGGGGTCCCAGAACTGAATGTACTGGATATCGCCATTTTTGAGGTATTCACCCGCAACAGAAACAAGTCCCGTACCGGCAAAGAATACCTTGCCCTTCAATCCACCTTCAGCGATCAGACGTCCGGCACCTGCCGATGTAGGCATTGGCGCGCCGAGAATACCCTTGACGTCCGGATAGGTCGTCATGGCTTCCTTCAGCTTGGTATAATCCTGATTGGCGTCGTCATAGGTTTCCAGACGTTCTGTCGCGAGCGACATTTCCGGAAAGTTCTTCTTTTGATATTCGATAGCACCATCAATCCAGTCCATCTGGGACTTTGATGTCAGGCTGCCAACAGTGGCAAGATATTTGCCCTTGCCGTCCATGGACTTTGCCAGAACTTCCATCAGCTTCGCGCCATAGGCCTTGTTGTCAAAAGCTTCGAGAACATAATCGGCATTCACGATGTTTGAAGCTTCATGCGCGATAACAACGATACCGCGCTCGCGGGCCTTCTTTAGAACAGGCTCAACTGCCTCTACCGAGAACGGAACGATGCAAATAGCATCGACGCCCTGTGCAATGAGGTTCTCGACAATCTGCACCTGTGCTGCTGCATCGGCAGAGCTAGGGCCGACCATCCAGACGTCAGCCTCGGTTTCTGATTTGAATTGCTCGACGCCTTCGCGCATACGGTCAAACCATGCGATGCCGTCGACTTTAACGACCGTGGCGATCGTATAGCTCTTGCCGTCGGCACCCGTCACATATTCCTTGTTGACCTTGGACGTATCCAACGGTCCATCGGCTAGTGCGGGCATAGCCAGCGCCAATGTCATTGCCAAACATGCTAAAAGTTTCTTCACGAGGCTTCCTCCCTTGGTTTGCCTTTGGTCACGGTGTTACGCCGCTCCCATTCTCCCTGAGCTACCGCGATTCATCCGGCTGGAACATACGCGGCAATTGACATTTCTTCAATATGAAACGTTTCATCTAGCTTCTAAGATGATTGAGCGGATGTCAATACGTTTGTTCATTGCGCGGATCAAATGTTCTGCAAAATAGCAACGCGTGTCAATTGGCTGATTTCAGATCACCAAGAAGTGTTGGAATTAACTCCGACACGGTGGGGTGAATCGGAACGGCCCACTGCAGTTTTTTGTAATCGGCATCAGCATTCATCATGTCCAAAATGCCGTGAATGGCCTCGTCACCGCCCGTACCCAGAATTGCTGCGCCGAGAATCCTTTGCGTCTCCGCATCCACAACGATTTTCATAAAGCCCTTGGTTTCATCCTTCTCGACCGCACGGCCAACACGGGTCATTGGTCTTTTGGACACGAGAAGCTTCCGGCCATTTTTACGGGCCTGACTTTCGCTTAAACCAACCCTGCCCAAGGGCGGGTCAATGTAAAGCGCGTAGCCCAAAATCCGTTCGCTAACCTTGCGATCCTGCCCATCCAGCAAATTGGCAGCGACAATTTCAAAATCATTATAGGCCGTATGCGTAAATGCACCGTGCCCGTTGCAATCACCCAGCGCCCAAATACCCTCGACCGTCGTTGAAAGATCGTCATTGACCTTGATGTAGCCGCGTTCGTCGACCTGAACACCTGCGTTCTCCAGACCAAGATCGCCAGTATTGGGCGTCCTTCCGATTGCAAGCAGTATATGCGATCCAATAATCGGCGGTGCGCCGGAATTGCAGTCAACACTGACTTCCGTGCCCTGCACATGCCGCTTGAATGATATGCACTTGGCATTCAGGCGGCATTCAATGCCTTCTGCCTCAAGGATTTCCTTGATCGCATCTGACACATCTTCGTCTTCACGGAAGACTAGTCGCGGCCCCTTTTCGACAAGGGTGACCTTTGCACCGAAACGGCGATACATCTGGGCGAACTCAAGGCCGATATAGCTGCCCCCGATGACAACCAGATGTTCCGGCAAGGTATCCAGCTGTAAAATTCCGGTATTGGTCAAATAGTCTATTTCGGCAAGGCCGGGCATATCGGGTATATTGGCCCGCCCGCCCGTATTGATGAATATTTGCGGCGCCGTGTAAATTTCTCCATCAACATCTATCTCATGCGGTCCGGCAAATTTCGCATGGCCCTGCACGACTGTGCATCCCTCCATACCCTTCAACCAGTTCTCGACATTGTTCCGCGCATTGGAAGAAATTGTGTCAGCGCGTTGCCATATGCGCTTCATGTCGATGCGGATAGGCGATTCAATTGTTACGCCAAAATCCGTTCCACGCCGCGCAAGATGGGCCGCATAAGCGCTGGCAACCAGTGCCTTTGTCGGCATGCAGCCAGTATTCACGCAAGTCCCGCCAAAAAGCTTGCGTTCGACCAGCATTACTTTTTTGCCAGAGCCCGTCAGCCTTCCCGCGAGTGCCGGTCCGGCTTGTCCCGCGCCAATAATGATAGCGTCGAATGCCTTGGTCATGGCAGTGCAGCAATAATCAGATAAGCGCCGATGATGGCCACCGCATCTTCGATTAATGCCGCTGGCCGATCCTGTCCAAAACTAGCTGCCAGCCTACCCCGGACATAAGCTCCACCATAGGTGCCAATGACTGCGCCTATGGCACCTGCAATCAAGCCGCCGATGACCACACCGCCACCTATACCTATCGCTGCACCGCTGACGGCACCCATGAGTATGCGCGCGCCAAACTGTACCGGCACCTTGCGGCTGGGCGTAGACGGCAACTGGTCCGTGATCAGCTCGCCTATGGCCAGAACAGAAAGTATCCAGGGCGTGAAAGCATAACCTAAAAACGCCAGCCAGCTATCCCCCAGATTGAGCCAGCCCAGATAAGCCGCCCAACTGATGGCAGCGGGTGCCGTCATCGCGCGCAGCCCCGCGATCACACCAATCAGCAGCGCAAGTGTAATGAACATTGAAATCTTCCCCCGGTTGAATTCGTGTTCGGTCAAGCAACTGAAATGCCGGATGAACGCAAGGTTCAGGCAGCATTCACATTGCGACACATAATCTGAGAAAATTCAACTGCTGCGCTGGGTCCGAGATAGGATTAAACCGCAGCAAATAGCGGTGGGTTTGTCATGCTTGTTCAGCGTCTTGGCATTGTTTTTGCAATATTCTTCGCTTTTGCATTGTCTTTCGGGACGTTTGTGCACCACGCCAAATCAGGTCGTGCACCCTACCACGATAATCTGATGCAGATAAAAAACTGAACTTAGCGATCCTGTTTCTTTTCTGCGTCATCAAGTCGTTGCAAAAGATCGCGAAGAACATCCGGAATATTCTTTTCAGCCTGTGATGGGCGGGAAGTTTCGATTGTCCGGCGATAATCAGCACGCACAACCTGCTGACGAAGAACATTTGCTGTCCGGTCGTTTCTTGGATGTCTTGCTGCCATGACCATTCCAATCACTCCAAGCCGACCACACTCATTAGCGGCGTCTCTTCAGAATAACTCAATTGAGCCTATTTGGTTCAAACTCTCCTGACTTATGGTCAACAATTTATGAATTAGCCGTCTCGCATATCCTTTGACGCAAAAAGTAAAAATTGGCGGAACTACCACTGTGCCGCAGCGTTGTTCTGAAAAGTTTAAAGGATAATGCCATGTTGATCCGTATCGGTTACGAGATAGGAATCCGTTGCAACGAGCCGACGCCGATGACAACCTATCTGAATCTGGAATCGGCTCGGCTAAATCACATCCAGTGTGAGCGCGGACCTACCGCTACGCCGGACGTGAAGTTGGAAACGTTTACCGATTTGTTTGGTAATAGTTGCCTGCGCTTGCTCGCGCCTGCGGGTAATCTTTCTTTGAAATACGATGCGGTGGTTAAAGATGACGGCCTGCCCGATCCGGTCGATGAAAAGGCAGAAGAACTTACGGTCGACAAGCTTCCCACAGAGTGCCTCGCTTATCTTTCTGCCAGCCGATACTGCGAAACAGACGAGTTGAGCAATCTCGCCTGGAACCTGTTCGGAAACGTAAAACCGGGTTGGACAAGGGTTCAAACAATCTGCGATTATGTCAACCAGCGTCTCACCTTTAGTTATGGTTTTGCGCGTTCCACACGCACGGCTGCACAAGCCCACGAAGAACGCGTTGGCGTTTGTCGTGACTTCGCTCATCTGGCAGTTGCCTTCTGCCGATGCATGAATATCCCCGCACGATATGTGAACGGGTATATGGGTGACATCGGCGTGCCGTCTGATCCCGCCCCAATGGATTTCAACGCGTGGTTTGAAGTCTATCTCGGCGGCAAATGGCATACATTCGATGCGCGCCACAATCAGCGCCGGATTGGCCGCATTGTTGTCGCACGTGGGCGTGACGCTGCCGATATTCCCTTGATTTATACATTTGGCCCGCACGAATTGACCAACTTCAAAGTGTGGACATTCGAGGAAAATGACCCGTCTTTTACCAACAACCGGTTTGAAAAAATATCCCTGGTAACGCCATGGTTCAGCCAGCGCTGGAACCGGCTTTCACGGCATGTAAGAGATGCGTCCGAGGCAGAGCCGACACTCTGATAGCAACAATGTCTTGTCCTGCTTGCGCAACGCCAGATGTTTCTTGGTTTGCCATGCCACAATTGGGGCGCTAAATTTACCGCTTCGATTCGGTCTTGAGGAGGACCTGAAGGATGCCTTTCGATAATCCGTCGAAGTCAACTTACTCACAGGCAGATTGGGATCTTATGCAGGCCGCTTATGACAAGGCGGCCCAGACCCTTGTTGTAAAATCGAGTACGGATGACGATGCCAAAGTCATTGCAGAGACTGTTATGACTGCATTCAACAGAGGCAACAAAGATATCAATTCCCTTGCTGCCTTGGCCGTAATCACTGCAATCAACTCACACCCCAGCATCAGTGAGCAAACGTATCAGCGCAAACGTTCCGGATAGGAAGAAAACCGCTACCTGATTGCTTTTACCAGCGACTTATCGGGGAAACAGGTCGGTGCCATACCCTGCTTGCTTTGCCAGGTTCCGATTGACCGCCGGGTTTTGAAGCCCGGAAACCCATCCGCGCCGCCCGCATCATAACCCTGCTTTTCCAAGGTCTTCTGCAGGCTGGCAATATCGGAACGATAGAGCCCGCCTACATCGCCCCAGCCTGCAGAAAATCCTTTCGCACCATGAGCAATCCGATCGCCGACATGCCCGATGAAAAGGGCATAAAGATCGCTCATATTATATTCCTTGAGCACGTAAAAATTCTTGGTGACTATGAACGCTGGCCCGTGCCTGCCAGCAGGCATCAAAAGAAAACCCTCGCGCTTCAGTTCACTGGACGGGAAAGCTTTCCCATTAACCCGGTTGATGCCAAGCTTTTCCCACGCTGAAAACGCCTTCCCCTGATCGGGCCCTTCGAGCGAACAGCTCACCGTTTCCGGCACATTGACCTCATATCCCCAATCGCGCCCGGCCTGCCAGCCATATTGCTGAAGGTAGTGACCAATTGAACCAAGCGTATCGGGTACAGAATTCCAGATATCGCGTTTTCCATCGCCATCAAAATCGACGGCATGTTCCAGATAGGATGTTGGCATGAATTGCGGCTGCCCTAGAGCGCCTGCCCATGAACTTTTCATGTCGCCTGCACCGATATAGCCTTTCTGGACAATTTCCAGCGCGGCTATCAACTCCTTGCGGAACATCTCCTTGCGGGATGCAAGAAAGGCTTTGGTGCTAAGCACAGTGAAAGCATTGTAAGGGATTTTTACCGTACCATAACCACTCTCCCGCCCCCAGACGGCCAGTATGATTTCGCCGGGAACACCGTATTTACTCTCCACGGCCTTCAACGTACGTGCATATTGACCCGCACGCGCTGTCCCCCCAGAGGTGGTCGTATTTATGGTCTTGTCATTGAAATACTTACCCGGGGAACCGAATTCGGACTGCACCTGCTTCTTTGGTGTTTTCGGTTTTTCACCGGGCATGACAAGATCCGGTAGTTCAAGGTTAGGTGACACTCCGGCAAAAGCCTGATCAAACACCGCCTTTGACACCCCTTTTGCCTGTGCTTCAGGCCAAAGGTCATTGGCCAGCCAGCTTTGAAACTGTGCTTGCACGTCAGTTTTTGCAGCCGCTTGGGCAATCGTTATGTGTGCAATGGCGAGCAACACGCCTATGGCCAAATTCAACAACGGTTTGGTCAAAATGGCCTCCTTAGAGCAACGTCCGGGCGCGCAAGGCAGCCGTCAGAGTTCCTTCGTCAAGATAATCAAGTTCACCACCCACCGGTACGCCATGGGCAAGTCTGGTAATCCGTACATCGAAGTCCGCGAGCTGATCAGTGATATAATGCGCTGTTGTCTGGCCTTCGACCGTGGCATTCACGGCAAGAATAATCTCTTTGATTTCGCCCTCTGCCACCCGGCCGACAAGCGTTGCAATATTCAGATCATCCGGCCCGACACCATCGAGTGGTGACAGGCGTCCGCCAAGAACATGATAACGCACATTCATCGAACCTGCCCGTTCCAGCGCCCATAGATCGGAAACATCTTCGACCACGATCAGCGTAGCACGCTCCCGGCGTGGATCGGTACAGATCATGCAAGGGTCTGATGTATCGACATTTCCGCATGTCGTGCAGATGCGCACCTTTTCGGCAGCATCCTGCATTGCAGTACCAAGAGGTATAAGCAGTGCTTCTTTTTTCTTGATCAGATGCAATGCCGCACGGCGCGCAGAACGTGGCCCCAGTCCCGGCACTTTGGCCAGTAGCTGGATCAGACGTTCAATTTCAGGACCGGCGATTCGCTTCGACATATCGCCGGTTTAGAGCAATTTGCGACTTAAGGGAATCAGAGACCCGCAGACTGTTCAACCGCGCCGCAATTTTGATCGAAATAATACAATCTTGGATTGGTTGCCGTGATCGCAAGACCCGATAAGTATCCGCTCAAGTGTTAGAGCACACAAGCTTTGAGGGCAAAAGCAGCGGCACTGAGCCAGCCAGTGTATTGGAGAGGACGGGCTTCTCCAACTGCGGCATCAGCCTTGCCTTCGACTTGGAGGTTAATCTATGCGGAGATTTCCGTTTAGTGTGACCCTTATTGTGAAAAGAACCCGGACCAGCTGGCAACTGACGCTCCGGGTTCAATTTTCCAAATAAGGAAAGGGGGACGAGCGAAGCTCGTTCCCCACTCCAAGGTTAGATTACCTCAATCAGGTTCGTTTTCCAATAAACTTCTGGTTGCTACTGGAGAGTACGTATTCCCCGCCAATATTCTCGAAGCTTCAAATCACATTGACATTGGCCTCATTTAAACTAACGCCTGTTTGCAGGCGGATCGCCGTCCAGAGTTTAATTTGTTTCTTGTCAATTTTTTTTTGGAGAGTTTCATGAAGAACCATTTGGCAATTATTGCCATTCTTTTGATTTTACCGGGCTGCGCATCCATTGCGCGCGGTACCGAAGATGTTGTTATCATCACCTCCCCTTCAGATGCCAAAATCACGACATCCATTGGAAGCAACTGCGCGTCGTCGCCATGCGCGATTAAAGTGAACCGAAAGACCCCATTTACCGCCACGGCTGCAAAGCCTGGCTATCACACTGGCAGCTTGTTCATTGATACGAAAATGTCTGGAAAAGGGACTGCTGGCTTGGCGGGCAATGTACTTTTTGGCGGCGTCATTGGCGTGGGCGTTGATGCTGTGAGCGGAGCTACTCTCGATCACACACCTAACCCAGCGACCATTACGCTATCACCTATTGCTACGAAACCTGCTGCTGTTAAGCATCGCAAGCGTGCCGGCAAGCCGACTTCGTAAGCCTGCCATGATACACTTATGCAGCCGCTATAATTGGTGGCTGCATAGGCCTTTCGTTTAAAACGGCAGTTTGAACCCGGGAGGAATTGGCAGGCCAGCGGTCAATGCCTGCGTCTTTTCCGCCATGATTGCCTCAACCTTGGCTTTGGCTTCATTGTGCGCAGCGATGATCAGGTCTTCGATGACCTCAATATCATCTTCCTTGAACAGGGATGGATCAATGGTCAGTGCGGTCAACGCTCCCTTACCGGATAGCTTGACAGTAACAAGACCGCCGCCCGCCTGCCCTTCGGCCTCAAGTGCAGAAATTTCCTCCTGCATGGAAGCCATTTTGGCCTGCATTTCCTTGGCCTGTTTCATCATGCCCATTATGTCACGCATGGATTATCTCCTGTTCAATCGTCTTCTTCCACGGGTGCGAGTGTATCGCCTGCACCTGCAGACAAATCGTCGTCAGCTTGCCCGGCGGGCGTGGCAATACGCACATTGATTATCTTGGCCCCCGGAAACTTCGAAAGTATGGCAGCAACGTCAGGGTCCGCACGCGCATCGCTGAGCAGGCCCTCACGTTTTGCCGTTTCGACCTCGTTGAGTGTTTTGCTGCCTTCCTCGCGCGACAGCGAAACCATCCAGCGAATGCCGGTCCAGTCGCCAAGCTTCTGCGACAGATCAGTTAGCAATGTCTTCGGAGCGCTTTCCGTCAGATTGATTTCAAGCCGCCCAGGCTTGATGCTCACCAGCCGAACGCAATTCTTGACCATGATCTTGAATTGCATATCGCGCTGTTTATCGGCGAGGGCAACAATGTCTTCAATGCTGCCGAGTGGTACCGAAGGCGTTACCTCCTCAACAATCGCTGGTGCAGGCGTTTCAACTGGTTCCGGTTGAGCGACAGGCTCAACCAGTCGCATTGTTGCACCACCATTAGCATTCACTGTGCCACGAGCCGTTGCAACCGCATCGGCAGTGCGCGCCATTGAGGTTCCGCCACCATTGCCGGGATTGGGGCGCGATCCATTGCCGCCTCCAGCAGGAGATGCCAGTGCTGTGCCATCATCCAGCGATTTCAATGCCTCATCAAGCGTTGGCAGGTCTGCCGCATGAGCTAGCCTGATCAGCAACATCTCTGCCGCCTGAACGGGGCGATTTGAATTCTCAACCTCGGCAATGCCTTTCAGCAGCATTTGCCATGTGCGCGACAGAACCCGGATAGATAGTTTCTCCGCGAAATCTCTTCCTCGAAGCCGTTCATCTTCCGACAGTGAAATATCGTCTGCAACATCGGGCGTGAAACGGATACGCGTCACCAGATGGTTGAAGTCGGCCAGATCAGTCAACACCACGCTGGGGTCGGCACCGACATCGTACTGTGCGCGAAACTCACGCAGTGCCAATGCTACATCGCCGCGCATGAGCATTTCAAACAAGTCTATGATCCGCGCACGATCGGCAAGGCCAAGCATGGAACGTACAGCCTCGGCATCCACCGTACCTGCACCATGGGCAATGGCCTGATCAAAGATCGAGAGGGAATCACGCACCGAGCCCTCACCCGCACGGGCAATCATGGAAAGCGAGGTGTCATCGACATTTATGTTTTCAAGACCTGCAATTTTGCGCAAGTGGGTCGTCAGAACACTGGTGTCGATACGGCGCAGATCGAAGCGCTGGCAGCGCGACAGCACAGTAATCGGCACCTTGCGGATTTCCGTTGTCGCGAAGATGAATTTCACGTGTGGCGGCGGCTCTTCAAGCGTCTTCAACAGGCCGTTGAAGGCCTGATTGGAGAGCATGTGCACCTCATCGATGATATAGACTTTGTAGCGCGCCGATACAGGACGGTAGCGTACCTGCTCGATAATCTCGCGAATATCGTCAATACCGGTATGCGAGGCCGCATCCATCTCGATCACATCGACATGCCTGCCTTCCATAATGGCCTGGCAATGTTCGCCCATTATCGAGAGATCGATCGTTGGCCTGTCTATATCGCCATTCTTGTAGTTCAGAGCGCGGCCAAGGATGCGTGCCGTCGTGGTCTTGCCGACACCACGCACACCGGTCAGCATCCAGGCTTGAGCAATGCGACCTGTTTCGAAAGCATTGGTCAGTGTCCTGACCATAGGTTCCTGACCGATCAGATCGTCAAAATTTTCGGGGCGATATTTGCGGGCGAGCACGCGATAGGCGCTGTCTGGCTTTTTCGTGTCCATCGCGTTTGATTCCGCTCCTGCATTCGCTTCTATATATGGCGCAAGTTTGGACCGCCATGCACCGCAGCGTCAATGCCACTTACGGCTTTGACACAGGCTAGGTGCAAAAGAAAAAGGGTGGGAGGCTGGCACGGCGACCCGTGCCTTGCTCGTTGGGGCTGCTTCCTTCCGGACCTGACCCGGTTGGCGAGTGGCTCGTCCACCACCAACCTCCCGGTTTTCATATCGGCAATCCGAATGCAAAAAGCAAGCGCGCACTGAAAAAAACTGCTATTTACCCTTACACCATGACATTCATACTCGATAGCAAACTGAACGCGGACACATTTTCGGTCGTCAAGCTGGGGCTTTGCGACCTGCGCCTGATGAATGACAGGCGCTGGCCGTGGCTCATACTTGTGCCTCAGCGACCCGACATCACCGAGATACACGATTTGACGCCGCTGGACCAAACCATGCTTACATTTGAGGCAGGTATTGCGGCACAGGCGCTCAAATCAGTCACAAACTGCGAGAAGATCAACACAGGTGCCCTCGGAAATATCGTGCGGCAATTGCACCTGCATGTTATCGCGCGCAACGTCGGCGATGCCGCATGGCCGGGGCCTGTCTGGGGGCACGGTACGCGCGAACCTTACAGCGAAAATGACGCAAGGGCCTTTGCGAAAGCCGTTCTCGACGCTATTTAATACACAGTAATTATGTCCAGTTCCCAATCGGGTCCAATTCTGGAGCTTCCATCCATGCCGTTTCGTCTTTTCGATGCTCCTGCAGCCGAGCCGAGCCATTTTGTCGGCTTCGCCGGAAACCGCATCAACCGCCACTCGGAAAAACGCAGTGACGATGTCGTCACATTGGCGCTGGCGAATGCCAACGCGCGTATGATGCTTGTTGGCGATGGCCGCGTATTGGTGGATCGCAGCAGTCCGGATGGCAATGCATTTTTCGGGATGCAGGAAGCGGCGGCCCTTCTCCCGGGTTTGAACAGGACGATCTATCTCGGGTTACAGGATGAGACGCCTATACTGGCAGGACCCAGCGGCATTGCGATGGAAGCACTGCCGGAAGGTATTGAGGCAATTGACTATCGTTCGGCTTACACGCAAGGACTCATTCCTGCTGATCAGGTCGGCGCAATGGCACAAGCTGTGTCCCTGCTTTCATGGCATGACAGCCATCAATTTTGTGGGCGTTGCGGCCATGAAACAGTGATGCGTGACGGTGGCTATCGCCGTACGTGCCCGAATTGCGAAGCCCAGCATTTCCCGCGCACCGATCCCGTCGCCATCATGATGGTTGTGCGCGGCGACAAATGTCTGCTTGCGCGCGGAGCACATTTTGGAACAGGCATGTATTCCTGCCTTGCGGGCTTCATTGAGCCCGGTGAGACCATCGAAAATGCCGTACGCCGCGAAACCATGGAAGAGACCAGCCTTCCCGTTGGCCGCGTGCTTTATCACGCAAGCCAGCCTTGGCCCTTCCCCTATTCCCTTATGATTGGCTGCCATGCCGAAGCCTTGTCCGATGACTATAAGCTCGACAGGGCAGAGCTTGAAGATGGGCGATGGTTCAGCCGCGAGGAAGTCGTGACCATGATTGATCGCACCCATCCGGACGGGCTGATGACACCGCCCGGTGGTGCCATTGCTGCCCATCTCATTCGCAGTTGGGTTGAAAGTTTCGTTTGATCGTCGAATAGCAGAAGGTCGAAGCCTATGGAATGTCATGATGACGAACTGAAGAACTTCGAAGCCAATGGAGCGCTCCCACTGCCACGCGCAACGGAAGAAGGTTTCGTTGAAAATGACGGCGCCAGCATCCGCTATTCAACCTATGGTGCCGGATCGCCGGTTATCCTTCTGCATGGCGGATTGGGTCATAGCGGCAACTGGGGCTATCAGGTTCCCTCCCTCACAAAATCGGGATATCGCGTTATCCTCGTCGACAGTCGGGGGCACGGCCAGAGCACTCGCGATACGAAACCCTATACATACGAGCTTATGGCATCTGACGTTTTGGCGGTGATGGATCGCCTGAGTGTGACCAAGGCTGTCCTCATAGGCTGGAGCGATGGCGCTTGCACGTCAATGGTACTTGGTATCAAGGCACCGCAGCGTGTTGCCGGTGTCTTTTTCTTTGGCTGCAACATGGACCCGAGCGGCACCAAGGAAGTTCAACCCAGCCCGGTGCTCGACCGCTGCTTCGGTCGTCATGTCAAGGATTACAGCGAACTATCGGCCACACCTGACCAATTCAAGGCATTCCTTGCAGCCGTAGGCAAAATGATGGAAACGGAACCGAATTATAACGCGGCTGATCTGGCGAAGGTCAGCGTTCCTGTTGCCGTTGTCCAAAGCGAAAATGACGAGTTCATCAAGCAGGAACATGCCGAATATCTGGCGCGGACCATCCCCGGCGCAGAGTTCATCCTGCTACCGGGTGTAAGTCACTTTGCGCCGCTGCAAAGGCCTGAACTGTTCAATCAAACAGTTCAGCGGTTTCTCGACCGGATTTCAGGCCAATAATTATTCTTCATTTATCTGGGAACTGCGGAACGTCGTATCCGCAGGATAAACGCCAAGTATCCGCACTTCCTTCGAAAAGAACTCCAGCTCTTCCAAAGCTTGGGCGACGTTCTTGTCGTCCGGGTGTCCTTCAATATCAGCATAAAACTGCGTCGCGGTGAATTTTCCGTCGATCTGATAGCTTTCCAGCTTGGTCATGTTGACCATATTTGTCGCAAAACCACCCATTGCTTTGTAAAGCGCCGCAGGAACGTTGCGCACACGAAATACAAAAGTGGTCATCATCAGCGCATCCGAGGCACGCGGCGCCCACTTCTTTGTCTTGGTCAGCACGACGAAGCGCGTGACATTGTTTTCCGTGTCCTCAACATCCTCTTCCAGAATGTCGAGACCATAGAGGCTGGATGCGAGGCGTGGTGCCAGGGCGGCCATGGTCTTGTCTTTGACATCGGCAACAAGCCGGGCGGCGCCAGCGGTATCGCCTGCAATCACCGGCTTCCAGCCGTTCTTCCGAATATATTTGCGGCATTGGCCAAGCGCATGAATGTGACTGTGAACAGTTTCGATCTCGCTGCGCTTTGTACCGGGCAATACCATCAGTTGAAAATGGATCGGCAGGAAATATTCGCCGACAATGTGCAGTCGCGATTCCGGCAGAAGGTGATGAATATCGGCGACGCGACCGGCAATGGTGTTCTCGATAGGGATCATCGCCAGATCAGCCGCCCCGCTTTCAACCGCATTAAATGCATCTTCAAAGGTCGGGCAGGGCAAGGGTTCCATGTTCGGAAACATATTGCGGCAAGCCGTATCGGAATTTGCTCCGGGTTCACCCTGAAAGGAGATGCGGTTGGTCTTGGTCATTATCCCTAGCCTTGTTTCATACTCAGTATTTCGCGGGCCCGATCCAGATCTTCCTGCGTATCGACGCCAAGCGGAACTGAATCGACAATCTCTACGTCTATGCGCATACCAGCCTCAAGTGCGCGAAGCTGTTCCAGCCTTTCCCGCCGCTCAAGCGGTGAAGGCCCCAGACCGACAAAACGCTCAAGCGCAGCGCGCCGGTAAGCATAGAGCCCGATATGGTGATAAAGCGGCCCAGCACCCCAAGGGGCTGTGGCACGGGTGAAATAAAGTGCGCGCAGCTGGCTCCCGCTCAAAGGAGAGCCGACGATCTTGACCACATTCGGATTGGTCTTTTCCGCCTCATGGCGAATTTCAACTGCCAAAGTACCAATATCAGCCGGGCCGTTTTGGAGGGGCGCCAATGCACGCTTTATAATATCCGGCTCGATGGTAGGCAGGTCACCCTGAACATTGACGATCGCGTCGATATTGCCGTCCGGATCAAGTGTTTGCAGGGCTTCATAGATGCGATCAGAACCAGACTCATGATCGCTGCGTGTCATGACTGCCTCCAGTCCATAGGCTTCGACAGCCGCCTTGACCTCAAGCGTATCGGTTGCAACCACGGTGCGGCCAAGGTTCGCAGCTATGGCACGTTCGGCAACGTGAACGATCATCGGCTTTCCGGCAATATCGGCCAAAGGCTTGTTCGGAAGCCGTGTTGAAGCCATTCTCGCCGGTATCAGGTTCAATATTCTCATCATTCCTCACACCCCTACGGTGTCAAAAAGTCTCAGGCAGAACCGCCCTTATATGTGTTGCAAGTAGGACATAAAACCCCTAGTTTCCGCGCAATCACGAGGGGTTTCTGCCAGAAATGCAGCGGTTTGCATTGATCAGATATTGAAGCCCTCCGCAAGAGGAGTAATGACTGACGATGGGATCCGCATTCAATAAGTACGCCATGGCGTTTCTGGCAACGGTATTCGTTGTCATGTCAGCGGCTATCATGTCCGACTCCCTGTTCGATTCGCACGCTCCGGAAAAGCCTGGCTTCATCATTGAAGCTCCTGAGGGCGGGGAAGCTGCTGCCGGCGGCGCTGCTGCACCAGCTGAAGTTGTACCGATCGCAACCCTTCTTGCTTCTGCCGATGCAAAGCGTGGTGAAGCTGTTTTCAAGCGCTGCACTGCCTGCCACACCGGTGAAAAGGGTGGAGCAAACAAGGTTGGACCAAACCTTTGGGACATTGTTGACCGTCCAATCGCGACGCATGAAGGTTTCAGCTATTCCGGCCCGATGAAAGAATTCTCCAAGGGCGGCGCTGAGAAGTGGACTTTTGACCACCTCAACCACTTCCTGACTGCCCCAAAAGCCTACATCAAAGGCACTGCCATGGGCTTTGCCGGTGACAAGAAGGACAATGAGCGCGCCGACTTGATCGCCTATCTGCAGACCCTTTCCGACAGCCCCAAGCCCTTCCCGGCCGCTGATGCAGCTCCTGCTGGCGACAAGCCTGCTGAAGGTGCAGCACCGGCTGGTGAAAAGCCAGCGCCAGCTCACTAAATTAATACT
The DNA here is from genome assembly GCF_000282595.1 of Phyllobacterium sp. YR531. Lineage (GTDB taxonomy): Bacteria > Pseudomonadota > Alphaproteobacteria > Rhizobiales > Rhizobiaceae > Phyllobacterium. Next base: position 169,706 of record NZ_AKIZ01000014.1, on the reverse strand, counting down.
ATAGACTTAGAAGCCGGGCCCAGCGCCCGGCTTTTTTGTATCAACTCCCCGTGTTTTTTGAACCAAGGCCTGTTCTCTGCCGCATTTTCTCTTAGACTGCCGGTCAAAGAGAATTGTGGAGACCTGATTTGAGATTTCGCCGCTTCGTTATCAGCCTTGCGCTGCTCGCCGCCACATCCTTTGGCGCCCTACAGATTGCACATGCGGCTGAACCGGAATGGCGCCATGCAACGAGCTTGACCGGCGAACCCAAATACGGACCTGAATTCAAGCATTATGATTATGTAAATCCTGACGCACCAAAAGGCGGCACACTGAATAACATTGCTCAGGGTTCATTCGACAACCTCAACCCATTTGTAATTCAAGGCGAGTCAGCTGCAGGGCTACCGCCCACTGGCAATCCCATCGGCGGTGGCCTCCTGTACGATACGCTGTTAAGCCAAGCACTTGATCAGGCTGGCACGAATTACGGACTGGTTGCAGAAGCCGTTGCCTATCCTGATGACTTCTCATGGGTCAAATTTCGTCTGAACCCCGCCGCAAAATGGCATGATGGACAACCAATAACAGTGGAAGATGTGATCTGGTCTTTCGAGACCCTGAAAGAACAAACACCACTTTACAATAAATACTATCATGATGTGACAAAGGCGGAAAAAACTGGCGATCGCGAAATTACATTTACCTTCGCTGTTGCCGGCAATCGCGAGCTTCCAAATATTATGGGTGACTTTCCCATCTTGCCAAAACATTGGTGGGAAGCGCCGGACAAGAACGGAAACAAGCGGGACCTGAGCAAGCCCACGAGGGAAATCCCGCTTGGTTCAGGCGCGTACAAAATCGAGAGTGTAGACTTTGGGAAGTCAATCATATGGAGCCGCGTACCCGACTATTGGGCTAAAGACCTTCCTGTCGAGGTAGGCCGAAACAATTTTGACCGTATCCGCTACGAATACTTCCGGGACGGGAACGCCGCTTGGGAGGGCTTCAAAAAGGGAGGTCTGCAGGATTATCGTGGCGAGCCTAGCATAAGCCGTTGGATGCGGGAATATGACTTTCCTGCGTTCAATCGCGGCGACGTTGTGAAAAAGGTTTTTCCCGAACGGTCTCTCGGAAGAATGCAGGGATTTTTGATCAATACCCGTCGCGAAAAGTTTAAAGACATAAGAGTTCGTCAGGCACTCAATTTTGCTTTCGACTTTGAAACAATGAGCAAGAATATGTTCTTTAGCCAATACAAGCGGATCAACAGCTATTTTGCTGGATCGGAACTCGCTTCCGGTGGTCTGCCTCAGGGCAAAGAGCTGGAAATACTGCAAACTGTAAAAGGCGAAGTGCCTGAACAGGTTTTTACCCAGGAATTCAAGAATCCCGTTTCTGACACACCTCAAGCATTACGTGATAATCTGCGCAATGCAATTAAACTGCTGCGAGAAGCGGGGTATGAAAACAAGAACGGAAAGTTGGTCAATACAAAAACCGGGGAGCCATTGACCATCGAATTTCTTGGTTCTGATCCTCGCGACGAGCGAACAGTCGGACCCTTTATGGCCAATTTGCGTAAATTGGGTATTGATGCACAACTCAGACCAGTCGATTCAGCGCAATACGTAGCAAGAGTTAATGACTTCGACTATGATATCCTTGGTATAATGGGAATGGCCCAAAGCCTTTCTCCCGGCAACGAACAACGGGATTTCTGGAGTTCAAGCACTGCTGACACTCCCGGTAGCCGCAACTACATGGGCATCAAGAATCCAGCCGTCGACAAGCTCATTGATAAAATCATTCTTGCGAAGGATCGCGATGAACTCGTTGCCGCTACCCACGCACTCGACCGCGTGCTTTTGTGGAACTATTACGTCGTACCCCAGTGGTACGATGACCGCACAAAGATTGCCTATTGGAACAAGTTTGGCATGCCTGAAAAGCAGCCTGAATACGTCGGTGTAGACCCCTACTCGTGGTGGATCGATACTGCCAAGGAGCAGGCGTTGAAGGCCCGTTTTCAATGACCGGTTTTAATCGCCGCGATCTTTTGAAGGTTTCAGGAGCAACATTACTCACGGCTATGGCACCGCGTCTGGCCTTTGCCGATGTTGCAACGGAGACGCCGCTCCACGGCCTCTCGGCTTTTGGTGAATTGAAATACCCAATGGGCTTTACGCATTTCGACTATACCAGTCCAGATGCGCCCAAAGGTGGGATTTTTTCGTTTTCGCCCCATAATTGGGTACTCAATCAGTCTCCTCAAACCTTCAACACCCTTAATACTTTCACCAACAAGGGCGATGCTCCGCCACGTATGGAACTCTGTTTCGATACGCTGATGGCATCCGCTTTGGATGAGCCCGATTCGATCTATGGTCTGGTGGCGGAAACCGTAACCGTATCTGCCGACCGCAACACTTTCACGTTCAAGCTGCGTCCTGAAGCACGCTTTCACGATGGCTCGCCAATCACTGCTGACGATGCCGTTTTCAGTTTTGAAACCTTGAAGGAAAAAGGCCATCCTCAACTCCGGCTGACCCTCGCAGAGATGGCAAAAATTATTGCGTTGGATTCGCATACGGTTCGCCTGACGTTTTCCGGAAAACACTCAGATCGCGCGATACTCGACATTGCCTCGATACCCATTTTTTCAAAGGAATGGTACAGCACCCGTGACTTTGAAGCTTCAACAATGGAGCCACCACTTGGCTCCGGAGCATATCGTGTCGGACGTGTCGCGCCGGGCCAGACCATCGAATATGAGCGGGTGAAGGATTACTGGGCAAAGGACCTGAATGTTCAACGTGGTCAAAACCACTTTGATCGGATCAAGATTGATTTTTACCGGGAACGACAACCGGAATTCGAAGCCTTCAAAAAAGGCGATATTCTCTGGCGACTTGAAGCAACCGCGAAAACATGGGCAACGGAATATAATTTTCCTGCAGTCCAGCAAAACCGCGTGATCAAACACAAATTCTCTGCGGAAAAACGTGCTGTGTTACAGGCTTGGGCCATCAACCAGCGCCGCGAGCATTTTCGCGATCCTCAAGTTCGCGAAGCCATCGCGCTGTGTTTTGACTTTGAGTGGACTCAGAAAAATCTTTTCTACGGCGCTTACGAGCGCTCTCAATCCGTGTTCGAACAGTCGGATTTTCGTGCCAGCGGAAAGCCTTCGCCGGAAGAACTTGCGATCATGGAGCCTCTCCGGGATCGATTGCCGGAAGCCATTTTCGGCGAGGCGCTATTGCAAACACCTTCCGATGGTTCCGGGCGTGACCGTAAAAATCTTAAAAGAGCATCGGATCTTTTGAACAAGGCCGGGTTCAAGCGCGATGGCGACAAGTTAGTGGATGCAAAAGGCGGGCAGCTCAATCTTGAACTTCTGATCTATGCCGAAGTATTCACCCGTAGTTACTCACCTTTCATCAATAATCTGAAGGCAATAGGCGTCAACGCGTACCTGCGCATGGTTGATCCGGCGCAGTATCAGTTGCGGATTCAGAATTTTGACTTCGACATGATCGGTATGGCGGTGCAACTCTCCCCCACACCGACAAGGGAATCTCTGGAGGAAATTTTCGGGTCCAAAGGTAAGGATATTCCGGGTTCCTATAATTTCCCGGGCACAGCCGACCCTATTGTCGATGCTCTTATTGCAAAAGTAAGCGACGCAAAATCGCGAGATGAGCTGGTTTCATTATTGCGGGTTCTTGATCGGCTCTTGCGTATCAGGCGCGATTGGATTCCAAACTGGTATTCAGCGAATCATCCGATCGCCTATTGGGACATGTTTGGCTTCAAAGAGCCAAAGCCCGACTATGGTTTTCCGGTTGAAACGTTATGGTGGTTCGACGAAGCAAAGGCGAAGGCAATTGGCAAGGGTTGATATTTTGACAGCAATGAGGGGGCGCCCCTGATGGGAGCCTATATTCTTCGCCGCCTGCTTTTGATGATACCGACATTGTTCGGCATATTGCTTGTCTGCTTCGTTATTGTGCAATTCGTGCCCGGCGGTCCTGTTGAGCGCATCATCAGCCAGCTGACCGGACAGGGTGGCAATGCCATGGACCGCATCAGTGGGGGCGGCGCTGATGTCGGACAGGCCCAGGACCAGCTTGGGACAGGTTTGGGCAATTCGAAATATCGCGGCGCACAGGGCCTTGATCCAGCCTTCATAGCCAGCCTTGAAAAACAATTTGGTCTTGATAAACCGCCGCTGGAACGTTTCGGCCTGCTTGTGTGGAACTATGTCCGCTTTGATTTTGGGCGCAGCTATTTCCGCGACATAAGCGTAATAGACCTTATCAAGGAAAAATTGCCGGTTTCGATCTCCCTTGGTCTATGGGTAACGCTTCTATCCTACATGATTTCCATCCCGCTCGGCATCCGCAAAGCCATCAAGGATGGTTCGTCATTCGATGTGTGGACCAGCGGGGTTATCATTGTCGGCTATGCCATTCCCGGCTTCCTGTTCGGCATCATGCTTATCGTGTTTTTCGCGGGCGGATCGTTCTTCGACTGGTTCCCGCTGCGCGGTCTGACTTCGAATAATTTTGACCAGCTATCGACCTTCGAAAAAATCACTGACTATGCCTGGCATCTGGTGCTGCCTCTGACAGCGATACTATTGGCTGCATTTGCCACGACTACCTTGCTGACCAAGAACTCGTTCCTTGACGAAATCCGCAAGCAATATGTCACCACAGCTCGAGCCAAGGGCCTTTCAGAGCGGAAAATCCTTTATGGACATGTATTCCGCAATGCCATGCTGATCGTCATTTCCGGTTTTCCCAGCGCCTTCATATCCATTTTCTTCACGGGGCAGTTGCTGATAGAAGCGATTTTCTCACTCGATGGCCTCGGTCTGCTTGGCTACGAATCCATCCTCAATCGCGATTATCCGGTAGTCATAGCGACCGTCTATATCTTTGCCCTCATCGGTATTCTTATGACGCTGCTCTCGGATCTGCTCTACACATGGATCGACCCACGCATTGATTTTGAGCGGAGGGATGTCTGATGACCGATATTGTCGGAATCTCCGCAGCACCAGTCAAGCGCCCTCGCCTCTCTCCACTCAATGCGCGGCGCTGGCAGAACTTCAAGGCCAACCGGCGCGGCTGGTGGGCGCTCTGGATTTTCCTTTTTCTGTTTGCCGTTTCGCTCTGCGCCGAACTGGTTGCCAATGACAAACCGATCATCGTTTCCTACAAGGGAGAGATACTTTTCCCGGTTCTGGTCGATTATCCAGAGGAAAAATTCAACGGGTTCTATGCGGTTACCGACTACCGTGATCCGGTTATTCAGGATGAAATCAATTCCAACGGCTGGGCTATCTGGCCACCGGTGCGCTACTCCTACCGCACGGTAAACAATGAACTGCCGGAGACTGCACCTTCGAAGCCTTTCTGGCTCTATACGCCGGAAGAGCGCTGCAACCGTTATGCATTGGGCGTGAATGATCCGAATTGCACTTTCGGCAATATGAACATTCTCGGCACCGATGATCAGGCGCGTGATGTTTTCGCCCGCGCCCTATATGGTTTCCGCATCTCTGTGCTTTTCGGCTTGATCCTCACTGCCGCATCTGCAGTGATCGGTGTTACCGCAGGTGCCCTGCAGGGCTACTTTGGCGGCTGGGTCGATCTTATCGCGCAACGCTTCATCGAAATCTGGTCCTCAGTGCCTACGCTTTATCTGCTGCTGATCATGTCCTCCATTCTGCCGCCCGGCTTCTGGATTCTGCTCGGCATTTTGCTGCTGTTTTCATGGGTAAGCTTTGTTGGCATTGTCCGCGCCGAATTCTTGCGCGCACGCAATTTCGAATATGTGAATGCAGCGCGCGCGCTAGGCGTCCCGGATCGAACGATCATGTTCCGTCACCTGCTGCCCAACGCCATGGTGACGACGCTGACCTTCCTGCCATTCATCCTCAATGGATCGATCACAACTTTGACGTCGCTGGATTTTCTTGGCTTCGGCCTTCCTCCGGGTTCTGCCTCGCTTGGTGAATTGCTTGCCCAGGGCAAGAATAATCTGCAGTCTCCATGGCTCGGCATTACCGGCTTTATCGTCATTTCGATGATGCTGTCACTGCTGATCTTCGTCGGTGAGGCAACCCGCGATGCCTTTGATCCGCGCAAGGCTTTCAAATGACAAAAGCACCCCTTCTTTCTGTTCGCGATCTCTCTGTAGCCTTCACGCAAAATGGCAAGGAAACCCTTGCTGTCGATCATATCTCGTTTGATGTGGCGCAAGGTGAGACTGTGGCCCTCGTCGGCGAATCCGGTTCGGGCAAATCCGTATCGGCTCTCTCGGTGCTAAAACTTTTGCCCTACCCGCCAGCATCACATCCTTCCGGTCAGATCCTCTTCAATGGCGAAGATTTGCTCGACAAGGATGAAAGTGATCTGCGCCGGGTACGCGGCAATGATATTACGATGATCTTTCAGGAGCCGATGACATCGCTCAATCCGCTTCATACGATTGAAAAACAGATCAGCGAAATCCTTAAACTTCATCAGGGCATGCGCGATCAGGCGGCGCGTAAACGTACTTTGGAACTTCTTGAAGAGGTTGGCATACGCGAGCCTGAAAAGCGCCTTGATGCCTATCCCCATCAGCTTTCCGGTGGCCAGCGCCAGCGTGTCATGATTGCGATGGCTCTTGCCAACAAGCCGAAACTCCTGATTGCCGACGAACCGACCACCGCGCTCGATGTGACTGTGCAGGCGCAAATCTTGAAGCTGCTTGCCGAGTTGAAATCGGCGCAGGGCATGTCGATGCTCTTCATCACTCATGATCTTGGTATCGTCCGCAAGATCGCCGATCGCGTCTGCGTCATGACCGGCGGCAAGATCGTCGAGACAGGACCTACAAAAGAAATCTTCGACAATCCTCAGCATGCCTATACCAAGCATCTGCTTGCGGCTGAACCAAAGGGCAACCCGCCATTGGCTGATCCTTCTGCCGCCCCCGTCATGCGCGGCGAAAACATGAAAGTCTGGTTCCCTATAAAACAGGGTTTCTTCCGGCGCACTGTCGATCATGTGAAGGCAGTGGATGGTATCGACGTCACCATTCGTGCCGGTCAAACGCTTGGCGTTGTCGGTGAATCCGGTTCCGGCAAAACAACATTGGGCCTCGCCCTATCACGTATGATTTCTTCTGATGGGGTCATTCGTTTTGGTGAAAAGGATATCAATCAGTTTACTTTCAAGCAGATGCGTCCCTTGCGCCGCGAAATGCAGATCGTGTTTCAGGACCCTTTCGGCTCACTCTCCCCGCGCATGTCGATCGCCGAGATCATTGCAGAGGGTTTGAAAGTCCACGAGCCGGGGCTGTCTGCAGACCAGCGCGATGCGCGGGTGGTTGCAGCTCTCAAGGAAGTGAATCTCGATCCGGAAAACCGCTTCCGTTATCCGCACGAATTCTCTGGCGGCCAGCGCCAGCGTATAGCGATTGCACGTGCGATGGTGCTCAATCCACGGTTTGTCATGCTCGATGAGCCGACATCGGCGCTGGATATGAGCGTACAGGCACAGGTAGTCGACCTCTTGCGTTCATTGCAGGAGAAGCACAATCTGGCATATCTTTTCATCAGCCACGACCTGAAAGTTGTTCGGGCGCTTGCCAATGAAGTGCTGGTCATGCGCAATGGCAAGGCAGTGGAATATGGACCGTCGGAGGAAATCTTCGCTCGTCCAAAGACAGACTATACAAAAGCCCTGATGGCTGCAGCCTTCAGGATAGAAACGGCCGAACAGGGAGCGGTTAGCGAATGACAAGCGTGGAGAACGACAAGATTCTGTTGGCATTAACCGGCTGGGACCCGGAAGTGTGGCAAACGGAATTTGCCAAATCTGCCCCGAAGCGCAAACTTGTTCTGGATACTGAAGCTGACAAGAGTGACGTTCGTTACGCGCTAGTCTGGAAGCAACGTCCCGGCTCTCTGATGAACCTGCCCAAGCTTGAGGTCATTTTCTCGTTAGGTGCGGGCGTGGATCACGTCTTCCATGACACGCAAATTCCCGACGTCCCTATTGTTCGTATCGTTTCGCCCGATCTGACAATGCGCATGAGTGAATACGTGGTCTGGCAGGTATTGGATCATCATCGTCTCGGCTTGCGGTATCGCGAGCAGCAAAAGCAACGCGTCTGGCATGAGGACCGCCGCCAACCAGCAGCCCATGAAGTGACTGTTGGTATTCTTGGCCTTGGCGTACTCGGGCGTGATGCCGCACAGAAGCTGCGTACGCTTGGCTTCCGGGTCAGCGGCTGGAGCCGCCGCCTGCAAACCATTGAGGGTGTTACAACGCATTTTGGCAAGGACGGCCTCAAAGACTTTCTCAAGGATGTTGATATTCTCGTCTGCCTGCTTCCATTGACTCCGGAAACAAAGAACATCCTTTCGATGAACATCTTTGCACAGTTGAAGCATGAAGGGCCTCTTGGTGCACCGGTGCTGATCAATGCCGGACGCGGTGGCCTGCAAAACGAAGCCGATATTCTGGCAGCGCTCGAACGCGGCATGCTTTCTGCGGTGACATTGGACGTGTTCAACAAAGAGCCTTTGCCGAAAGACAATCCTTTCTGGACGCATCCACAGGTGACGATCACGCCGCATTCTGCTGCAAGCTCCAGCCCACAAGCGCTGGTGCCCGAAATCATCGCTCAGATTGAGTCATACGAGCGCGGTGAGCCGTTGAAGAACATCGTGGATAAAGCCGCTCAGTATTAGCAAAGCTTAGCTCTGGTTATCTCTCCCCTTGTGGGAGAGAAAGGATTTTCCTGGGTTTAGCCTCTTGCTAAATCCTTGGAAAATCCCAGTGAGGGGGTATCAATGAAGTAAATCCCCTCTCTTGCAATTTCTAGCACTTAGCCAAGAAGCTAAGATGCTGAAATTGCTTTCTCCCCCACAAGGGGGAGATAGTTGACCCTACAACCGTCGCACTGCCGTGGGTTTCCCGTACAAATAGGCAATGCGTTCTATCGCTTCTGACAAAGGCTCCAGCGTCACGCTCATTGTGTGGCCGCTTGCATGCAACAATGTTGAATGGCTGGCCATCATGCCCACATGGCCTTTCCAGAATACGAAATCGCCACGCTTCAGATTTTTATAGCTTGCATCTGGTTCGATCAATTCGCCAACCGACCCTTCCTGCAAGTCCGTATCACGCAAGGCACCCTGCCCTGTCATCAATAAAGACAGTTGCACCAGACCCGAGCAATCAATGCCAAAACCCGAGACTCCACCCCAAAGATAAGGCGTATGCATGAGGCTTTCAGCGACCGCTACATGGTCCTTTGTCACTTCATCGATAGGCACAAGATGCTTGGCAATGACTGCCTCTCCGCTGGGCAGCATCGCATAAAGCGTACCGCGGCGCTCCTGACCGCCAACAATCGTGACAAGTGATCCCATCGACAGTGCCCGCGATCTTGGATAGCGCAGGTCTGACCCGACATAGACGAAGGTTCGCGGTGCGATGACAACATGCGTGGGTTCGTCGGCGCGAACGTCGAGCGACGTATCAACGACATAACCGACATAGCCGTCGCGCTCGTTCTGCACCCAGCACCAGCCATTGTCATCTTCGAAAACAAGAACATCATCGCCATGAAGAAACTGCGTTGTCATTCCCGAATCGCCGCGCGGCTCGGAACGCACATCCACCACCGGATCGGCAATACGCATAGGCTTGCCTTCAACGAAGCGATCCGCCTCAACAAGGCCGCGTAGGGACTCGTCCGCCAGATCAGGCCGAAATGCATTCAGCCTTTTATCGAGTATCTGTGTCGATTTCAAAGTGGCAATCCTCTTGCTTTGGCAATCACGAGATCACCCAGTCTTTCAACATAGAGAGCACCCTTTACCGTTCTCTTGACAAGAACGTTGCGCTTGTCTTTTTCGTCGCGATGGCGATCAACCAGACCATAGGTACCCATTGTGTCGAGAGCACGGGTGATAACCGGCTTTGTCACATCCAGTTTGGCCGCCATAGCCCTGATCGTATGTGGCGGTGGCTCCAGATAGACTGTCAGCAGCACGGCAAGCTGGCGCATTGTCAGATCATGGGCATCATCGCGCACTTCCGAAAGCGCAATCTCTTTCCATAATGTCAACGCCTGCAAGGGCTTCAATTCCAGCATGGACGGTTCCGCAATCATTTCGGTTCCGTTTCATTCTATATTGTATGTCTTGCAGCGCCAAGCCGGTCAGCTTGCGGGATAGCGATCTTTCAAAAGATGGTAAAGTGCGCGAATAGCCTGCGCCTCCCCGCCAACTGGCGAATGCGGTTTCTCCACCGGGTTCCAGCCATATATATCGAAATGGGCCCAAATCTTCGCCTTGCTGACAAAGCGTTGCAAAAACAAGGCCGCCGTGATCGAACCGGCAAAACCGTCCGTGGTGACATTGTTCATGTCAGCTACACGCGAAGAAAGCTTGGCATCGTAAGGTGCCCAGAGCGGCATGCGCCAAACCGGATCGGCGACTGCAGTAGCACTGGAGGCAACATCCCACGCGAAAGCATCATCATTGGAGTAGAATGGCGGCAGGTCCGGTCCGAGTGCCACGCGTGCTGCGCCCGTCAAGGTCGCCATATCGATGAGAAGTTCCGGCTCTTCCTCGTCGGCGAGTGCCAAAGCGTCGGCCAGAACCAACCGTCCCTCCGCATCGGTATTGCCAATTTCCACTGTAAGCCCTTTGCGGCTGATCAGCACATCGCTTGGCCGGAAAGCATTGGCAGAGATTGAATTCTCTACGGCCGGTATCAATACCCGCAAACGAACGGGCAGTTTTGCATCCATAATGAGCTGTGCAAGCGCCAGCACATTGGCTGCGCCGCCCATGTCTTTCTTCATCAGCAACATGCTGCTGGGCGGCTTGATATCCAGACCACCCGTATCGAAGCAGACGCCCTTGCCGACCAGCGTTACCTTCGGTGCATCTTTCTTTCCCCACTGCAGATCAATCAGACGCGGCTCTTCGCTGCCGGCGCGTCCAACGGCGTGGATCATCGGAAAGTTCTTTTTCAGAAGTGCATCGCCCTTTATCACGTTGATTGAAGCCTTGTGATCATCGGCAACTTGGCGGACAGCGGCTTCGAGTGCTACCGGACCCATATCATTGGTGGGTGTATTGATAAGGTCGCGGGCCAGTGTCACGGCTTTTGCCAGGCGCTTTACATCTGCTTTGTCCGCTCCTTCAGGCAAGGACAGGCTGACGTTGGTCTTGTCTTTCTTGGTATAGCGGGTGAACTTGTAGCCACCGAGCAGAAAGCCGAGAGCCGTCAAATCCGGTTCATTGACGTTTCCAGCTATATGCCATGCGCCCTCCGGCAAAGCGGTGGCGAGCTTGCCTGCTGCCAGGCGATTGTCGTCCTTGCCCAAACCGAAAAGCGCGCCTGCGATTTCACCGTTCTCGCCCGGTACCGTCAGCACCCGTCCCGCCTGCCCTTCGAAGTTATTCGCTTTGGCCCAGCCTAGCGTTGCGCCATCAAGACCAGCCGTATCCAGCTCGCCTTTACGTACAAACCATACCGGTTTGCTGGTACGCGACTTTTTCGCGGTAATTTCGGCGGTCATGGGCGTCTCCTGATCAAACTTCTGCATCCCGGATCGACGTTGTTAAGAGTCCATTAGGGTTAACAGATTATTTCTTTCATATGGGAATGGGTCCGCAGACGATAAACTGCGCATGGGGCAAATTATGACAGGTCCAGCTTTTATTCAACGCAAGCGCAGTTTCATTTTCTCGGTAGCGTTAATCGCCCTTGCGACTGGCATATCCGGCTGTTCAACCACTGATAAAACAACAACAGGTTCGATAGGACCTGCAGCCAGTAGTTCAGCTGCAATGCCGACAGGCAACTATGACCAGATGAACGAACAGCAATTGATGCAGGCATCCACAAGCCTTGGAAGCCGTTATCAGAAAAACCCGAAGGATAAGGCGACCGCAGTCAGTTACGCGACTGTTCTTCGCATGACCAATCGCAGTGATCAGGCCCTGGCTGTCATGCGCAGTCTTGCAATCGCCTACCCGAAAGATCGCGAAGTTCTGGCCGCCTATGGCAAGGCCTTGGCAAGCAGCGGAGAGTTTGAAGCAGCGCTGGATTCACTGCGCCGGGCACAAACGCCGGAATATCCCGATTGGCGGCTACTTTCAGCCGAGGGCGCTATTCTCGACCAATTGGGCAAAACCGGCGAAGCACGTGACCTCTACCGCAAGGCCTTGCAGGTTAAACCTGATGAAGCCTCCATTCTGTCCAATATGGGCATGTCCTACGTCTTGTCAGGTGATCTCAACACTGCCGAAAGCTATATGCGCAAGGCAGTCAGCGCTCCAGGTTCAGATAGCCGGGTTCGCCAGAATCTTGCACTGGTTGTGGGGTTGCAAGGCCGCTTTGACGAGGCCGAAAAGATTGCGAGTCAGGAACTTTCCGCTCAGCAGGCGCGCACCAACATTCAATATCTGCGTTCCATGCTGTCACAGCAGAACTCGTGGAACATGCTCAAAGACAAGAAGAAACCCAAGAGCTGATCAACTCAGCTCTCTCGCTTTTCCATTCATTGAACGCCTGAAAAGACTGCGGCTTTGCCTTCACTTGGGTGTTGCGTGCCCGAAGATGCCACCCTGCGCATTAATCTGAATGATTGCAGGGCCAAGGATAACGCAAAACAATACCGGCAGCAGAAACACAATCATCGGCACGGTCAGCTTTGGCGGCAAGGCAGCCGCTTTCTTTTCAGCGGCCATCAGGCGCATTTCACGGCTTTCATCCGAAAGCACTCTTAATGCGCTGCCTATCGACGTACCATAGCGCTCGGATTGAGTAAGTGCCTGCACAACAGATTTGACAGTTTCCAGCCCTGTACGCTGTGCCAGGTTTTCATAAGCCTGCCGGCGTTCGGGCAGAAATGAAAGCTCCGCATTCGTCAGCACCAGCTCTTCGGCAAGTTCGCCCGACTGTACGCCAATTTCTTCCGATACTTTCTTGAATGCCGCCTCAATCGACATGCCTGACTCCACGCAGATCAACAACAGATCAAGAGCATCTGGCCAGGCACCCTGCACTGCCGCCTGCCGTTTTGTACCCGCGTTTTTTACGTAAAGATTGGGCAGATAGAAACCGACATAGGCTCCGGCAAAACAGGCGGCCATCCGGACAAAGCTGTTCTGATGCGCCAGTCCTCCCATGCCGAATATCCAGAACACGGCAATGCCCAGTGTCAGGAAGGGTAGACCGAAACGGGCTGCAAGAAAAAGATTGAGAGCATTTTGACCACGGAAGCCCGCGACCCTCAGAGCAGCCACTGTTTTTTCATCTGCCAGAGCACGCTGGAGATCCAGTCGTTCCACGAATTGCCGAACGCCTTCGCGTTCGACGCGGCGTAGCGAGTTTGACGACCCTTTGCGCCTGCTCTCGCTTTCTGCTGCAAGCCGCGCCCGTTCGCGCGTGCGAATCTGGTCCCGCTCCAATGCAACGGACTTCATCCTGGACTTGAGCCCGGAGCCTGAAAATACCGGCATAAGCAATGTGATGACTGTTGCGAAAATTGACACGGCCACAAGAGCGGCAAAAATGACCGCTGGATCGTGAATGGCTTTGCTGAAGGCGTCGATCATGGCATATCCGCGCAACTAGAATTTGAAGTTGATCATCTTTTTCATGATCATGATGCCGATCGACATCCACACCGCAGCGCATGCGAGAACGAAGTTTCCGCTGGACGTCGTGAACAGGATCATGATGTAGTCAGGACTTGTGAGATAGACGAGCATCGCCACAACAAAGGGCAGTGCACCGATAATATAGGCTGACGCTTTCGCTTCCATGGAAAGGGCCTGCACCTTAGCGCCCATTTTCTTGCGGTCCCGTAGAACGCGCGAAAGGTTGCCCAGCGCCTCGGAAAGATTGCCACCCGCCTGGGATTGTATCTGGATGACGATCCCGAAAAAGCTGGCTTCGGCACACGGCATGTATTCAGACATGCGCATAGCCGCATCCGGAATACTGATACCCACCTGCTGCTGATCAACGATGCGCCTGAACTCTGATTTCACCGGCTCCTGCGCTTCTTGAGCGATAAGCCGAATGCCGTCGTTAAGAGGCAGGCCAGACCGGATGGCGCGGACAACAACGTCAATCGCATTAGGAAATTCATTCAGGAAAGCCTTGATCCGCCGACCACGGCGAAAATAGACGAACCAGCGCGGCAAGCCGACCGATCCTGCTATAAAGAGTCCGGGCAAAAGGTACAGCGGCGATCCGAAGAACAGGCCAATCACCGCAACGACAAGGCCGGCAATGGCCGAAAAGATGTAAAAGCGTATCGGCGAAACGGTCATGCCCGCCTGCTGAATAAGCATTTTCAAAGGCGGAGACTTGATATTCTTGTCGCGCAGCTTCTGGCGCTGCTCCATGTCCTTTAGTGTGTCCTGAACAGATTTTCGGCGTTTTGTTGCCTCTGCCTGCCTGTCACGTACGGCGAACTTTCCGAGCGCATCTGCGCTTGCCAATTTGATCGTGCTGAGGCGCTCCTCGGTCTTCTTCTGCCGCGCCATTGATTCAAAAAAGAAAACATAGGCCAAGGCTGCGAATGCGACGGCCACCAAGCCTACAAAAGCCAGCTGTGTCAGATCAAAGCCAAACATTCAACAGCTCCTCCATGCGGGCACTGCCGGTCATAGCTGGGCCTTTTCCATGGAATCGAGTGCATTGGCCAGCCGCCTGTCCTCATTGTAGTATCTGGCTCTCTCCCACATATGCGGGCGGCTGATGCCTGTTGAAACGTGGTGGCCAGTCAACCTGCCATTGGCGTCCTCGCCGGTGATGTCATAGGTCAGGAGATCTTGCGTAATAATCACATCACCCTCCATGCCGATAACCTCGGTCACGTGGGTGATCCGGCGTGAACCATCGCGCAGGCGAGCAGCCTGAATGATGATATCAACCGAGCCGACAATGATTTCACGCACAGTGCGCTGAGGTAGTGCAAACCCGCCCATGGCGATCATGGATTCAATACGGCTCAAACATTCGCGTGGACTGTTGGAGTGGATCGTTCCCATGGAACCGTCATGGCCAGTATTCATGGCCGAGAGGAGATCGAAAACTTCCGGTCCGCGCACTTCGCCGACGATGATGCGTTCAGGACGCATGCGCAGGCAATTCTTGACAAGGTCGCGCATCGTGATTTCGCCCTCACCTTCAAGGTTTGCGGGCCGTGTTTCAAGGCGCACCACATGCGGCTGCTGCAACTGCAATTCCGCCGAGTCTTCGCAGGTGATGATACGCTCATCCTTGTCGATATAATTGGTCAGGCAATTGAGCAATGTGGTTTTACCGGAACCCGTACCACCCGAGATGACGATGTTGCAGCGAACCCGTCCAATGATCTGCAGAAGCTCGGCACCGGCAGGCGAAATGGCCCCAAAGCGGACGAGCTGGTCAAGTGTCAGCTTGTCCTTCTTGAATTTACGGATTGTCAGGACCGGCCCATCAATCGCCAGTGGAGGCGCGATGACGTTGACACGCGAACCGTCCGGAAGCCGTGCGTCGCATATCGGGCTGGATTCATCGACACGCCGCCCTACCTGGCTGACGATGCGTTGGCATATGTTCAAAAGCTGCTGGTTGTCGCGAAACCGGACACCGGATTCTTCGACCTTGCCCAGAACTTCGATATAGGTCTTGCGGGCACCATTGACCATGATGTCGGAGATTTCGTCCCGCGCCAGCAATGGCTCCAGCGGACCATATCCAAGCACGTCATTGCAGATATCGTCGAGCAGTTCCTCCTGCTCCGAGATCGACATGGCGAAATTCTTGATGGCAATGATGTCGTTGACGATGTCACGAATTTCTTCGCGTGCCACTTCGGGGTCGAGCTTTGACAATTGTGCCAGATCAATTGCATCGATAAGCGCTGCAAAAACCTGTGACTTTGTATCGTAGTAAGCTTCGTTTCTCTCGCGTATGGGCATGACGACCTTTGGTGCTTCCACCGGAGATCGTTTCGGTTCCAATATATCGCGGGGCAGCCGTCCGCCATCGGGCTTTATCGCGGCGACAGGGAGGACCGGAGCTTTGAACTCGTTTGGCTGGGCATTGCCGCGTTTACCGAACATGATGTTGCTTTACCTGCTCACAACTATTTCTTGCGCTTCAACTTCGAAAATACTGAGCCCAAACCGGCCTTCTTCCTCGGGTTGACCTTTTGCCGTCCCGTCAGAATGTGCGCGATCTCATTGATGCTCTGAACCACCGGACTTGCCGGCTCAGTCTCGCCCAGCATCCGGCCATTATTGGATGCATTGCCAAACAGCGCCGGGTCGAACGCGATCGTGGCGATAGCCTTGATCCCCAAGGGGCTGCAGAAATCGAGTGGTGCTATTTCCGGCCGTTTGGGAATGCCGACCTGATTGAGGATCAGCTGGGGCTCGGTATCGTTCGGCCGCAATTGCTTCAGGGCATCTATAAGATTTTTCGTGTTTCGTAGATTGGCAAGTTCCGGCGATGCAACAATCACCACTTCATCCGCGCGGGCCAGCGTCGTCCGGGTCCAGCCGTTCCAGGTATGGGGAACGTCGAGAATGACATGCGGAACTGACCGCTGGGCGATATCGATCAGGTGAGCAAATGAATCGTCGCGAAAATCAAATACGCGGTCGAGAGTCGACGGTGCGGCAAGAAGGGACAGGTTATCCGCGCATTGCGCCAGCAGGCGATCAAGATAAACATCGTCGATACGCTCGGGAGAAAACACGGCTTCTGCAATGCCCTGCGCCGGGTCCTGATCGAAATTGATATTCGCCGTGCCATAGGGCAGGTCCATATCAGCGATCACCACTTCATTCTTGAACAAGGATGAAATGGCCCAGCCGACATTATGAGCAATGGTTGAAGCGCCAACACCGCCTTTTGCCCCAATAAAGGCAATCGAATTGCCCAAAGGCTTTGATTCCGGGTCACTGTACAGGCCGCCGATCACGCCGATGACGTCCGACAGATCAATCGGCGCTACCATATATTCCGAAATGCCGTTCTTCATGAGCTCCCGATAGAGCCATACGTCATTGTAGTGCCCGATGATGACGACCTTGGTGCTCGGATCACAAACTTCCGAAAGAGCCGCAAGCGCCGGCAGCATATCTCGCGGCGATGCACCTGTTTCGAGAACAATGAGATTGGGTGTCGGCACAGTTTGAAACAACTCTACCGCCGCCTCAACGCCTCCCATATGGATTTGGGTATTTGCCTTGGCCATGCGCCGGTCTTCGCTTGCACGCGATATCTGCTTGGCCACTGCTTCCGCTTCACAGAATACCTGGATCGAAATACGGGGAATTGGCCGGTGCGCGTTCAAGCGCCCGGCATGAGGAACATTGCCTGCCTCTTCCAAATATGGATCCGATTCCAAGGCCAGTTGACTCATTGTCGTATTCCACCGTTTCGAGAAAAGTTCATTCTAATCAAGGTTGTAATCGACTTCCGATCTGTTCGGCATGACAGGCACTGCGGCAGTGCGATATTTGTCAATGATGAAACCGCGCCGTTCCGCATCGATAGGTGCCGTTGCCCTTGGACCCAACAGGTCGGCAGGATTGGCAATCTGCGCGGCAAGGTTGTTCTGGCTGGCACAGCCGTAATTGGCATAATGCTTGTTGTCGGCCGTATCGAGAATATCCTTTGGCCATTGTCCGCACTGATTTGTAGAGGCAGTCATCGCCGAAAAGGACAGGCGTACCGGAGCAGACGATCCTTCCGCCTGATAGGTTTCACTGGATATATTGAACGGCTTGATGCCACCGCGGCGAAGCGTGGCTGCAATGTCATTCTTCAACTTCGCCGCTGCACGCGCGTTGGGCGACCCGGTTGGAACAAGGATATGGATTACCCCGGAACCATTGCTGCGGTAATTGCCGATGGCATGCTGGATAATGCTGCGTTGAGCCAATGAAAGCTGGGTGTCCGCATGACCGACCGGAATGTCGGCAACCTGTTCCTGCTCGGAAATCACGATTGGATGGTTTGTCCGATAATCATCCGGGATACTGGCTGTCGTGTCGTTCTTCTGTGCGCAGCCTGCGAGCAGAGACACGGCGAGGATCGCCAGAACTGACTTGAGACCACAACGCTTGCTTGTGTCGAACATGATCGTGTCCTTGCTCATTTGTAGATATATCCGACATTGCCTTCATAGCGTTCGGCAGGTTGTTTGGCTTCCCGAGATCCGTAGACACGATTGACCTGACCCAGGAATATTCCTGCAGCATCGCTTGCCAGATTCAGATTATCGTCTGGTCGTGCGAGTGCGGTCCGGCCAACTGGACGCACAAGGTAGGGCGTGATGATGATGACGAGTTCCGTTTCGTTTCTCACGAAGTCACGGCTGCGAAACAGGGTTCCGAGGATCGGCACTTTCGACAGGCCCGGGAAGCCGGAAATCGCCTGCCGCGCTTCATCGCGCATCAAACCGGCAATCATCATGGAACCGCCGGAAGGCAGTTCTACTGTCGTATCGGCCAGACGTTTGCGAATGGAAAGCAGATTGACAGACGGCTCCGACCTTGATGTTCCAACGGAAAGCGAGCCTTCCATGGTGGGTTCAGAAACCGAGGTCCGAACCTTCAGACTTATACGTCCGGGCGATAGCACGACCGGGACAAATTCAAGCCCGATACCATAGTCAATTCTCTCGTGCTCGCGGGTAATCTTGCCCTTTTCATCTACATCCTGCGAGGTGAGAAGATTATACTCACCACCAACTTTGAACGTGGCTTTTTCACCGGATATGGCGGTCAGTGTGGGTTCTGCCAGCGTCTTCATCACACCGGCAAGTTCCATCGCATTCAAATAGGCACTTATGCTTGCACTGCCAATTGATGCGGTGCCGCCCAGAGTGGACCTGCTCAATGGTTGCCCAAGCCCTGTCAGGTTTTCGGAAAACCCACCGATCTGGAAACCGTCATTTGCGGCTGAAGCTACAAGATTGACGCCCAGCTGTTTCATTACAGTCCGGCTGACTTCCGCCACAGTGACTTTCAGGGTGACCTGATCTTCGCCGGATATCTGGATCAGGTTGACGATCTTGCTCGTCTGCCGTTCTTCATCCTGATCGCCAACGACAATACTCGTTCCGCCATTGCCTGTACCGATTGACGTCTGCGAATATTGGCCGGTTGTCGCTTCACCACCCGAAACGAGCAGTCTTGCAAGATCGGTCGCACGTTTTGCGTCCAGTGGCGTTTGCACAGTGCCGGTCAAAATGACGTTGTCATTCATCAGCTCAACTTTAATATCGGAATCCGGAATATATTTTTTGAGGCTGTCTTCAAGACCCGCCACATCACGTTCGATGATCAGATCGAAACTGGCGAGCTGCTCGCCATTGGGGCCGAAAACAAACACATTGGTCTGGCCTACCTGCTTGCCAAAAAGATAGATGCGTCGTGCAGTACGTGTAACCGCATCGGCTACGCCCGGATTGGCAACGAGAATATCATAGGCGTCGGCCGGAAGATCGACGACCAGAGACTTGTTAAGACCGAGATTGATGCGCTTGGCTTCGCCCTGCCCCTGATTAAGCCGCACAACATTGCTTTGGGCTGTTGCGGAATTATGCACCGGGATTGCAGCAAGCAGACAGCCAACGACTGCAACGGCCAATCTTGGTCCGGCATATTTGCGTGTGAAAACCTTGCCTGGCTTGTTTGCCATTTATTTGCGCCCCAGAATTTCAGTGACTGTACCGGACTTGATAAGCTTGACGTTGCCCGCACGCCCGGGAGAATTGACGAGGTATCCCGCTCCGGGGCCGGTTGCTTCCTGCGTGTCCTGAATGGACCGCAACACCAGCGCCAGACGCGTTGCCATTTGCTGCGAAACGGTCAGTATTTCCGCCTGATCCGGTGTCAACTCAAGCGTGGCTGTCGAACCAACCTTGGTCTTGTCGCCGGTTTCGTCTTCCTGAATGGTTTGATCGATAGCCAGAACACGGATATTGCTCAGGATGGTTTCCGTCACAAACTGCTTCTCGTCATTGTCCATCTGACGAATCATGATCACATCGACATAATCATTGGGAAGGATAAAGCCGCCAGCCGAGGTATCGGCAGCAATTTGCGTTGCAACTGCGCGCATTCCAGCCGGCAGTTGGGCAGACATGAAGCTCTGGCCCTTGCCAATCAACTTGGCTTCGCGAATGGGCTCGCCGGTAAATATCTGCAGCCGAACCGTGGAACCCTTGAGTTCCTCTTCCGCATTGGGGCGGTCCGTGCGGGTGATATAGCCCTCGGTAAGTGCGGAAACGGGCCAGGCCTGCCAGCGCATCTGACCCTGCATCTCAGCACCAACGCCCAGATTTTCAGTTGCAACCAGAACATCGCGCAGTTCGATCTGCGGCTTTTCCTTAGCCTGCGTCACCGTGGTTTGCGGTTTCATATTCATGGCAAGATAACCGGCCGCACCAGCGGCCGTCACCGCCACGATCAGGATGACCAGTCGTGCTCTTTGCATTTATGCGCCCCATTAGACTTTCGTCTTTGATACTAAAGTCGCAAGATGCAGAAAATTGGTGTATTTATGGTTAACAATACACTTATAAGTATGATTAATGTCGCTTAACGTCTTAAAGTTGCGCACGTAAATTGATCGAAGATTTGCGCCAGACTCAACTTGTAGTGCGAAGCCTTATACATGTGCGAGTTGTTGCACCACCCACGAACCAAGAGGTGATGCCGGGAAGACCATCAGCCCCGCAAGACCCAGCGCAACGCCATATGGGACACCTTCTTCTTTTTGCGCAAGACGCCGCATGAATGCAAAACGCGCCGTATAGACAACAATCGTCTGCGAGTTCCGGTAGCTGACGATTGCAACTGTCAGAAGCCCGCCCAGTAATGAGAGCGTCAGCAAATAGGTGACGAGTTCGAGATTCCAGCCAAGCCAGAGCGCACTCGCAGACATGAGTTTTGCGTCTCCCCCGCCCATTGTGCCCGTGGCAAAAAGAGCGAATGTTGCAGCAAGCACCGCTATTGCTGCCACAAAATGCATTCCATATGCACCCCACTCCATGCCGGTTACGGGTGCCAAAACGGCAAATGAGACAAGCAGAATCAGCGAAACGCGGTTCTGGATCGTCATGGACAGAACGTCGGATATCGCCGCAAATACCATGGCAAACGGGAAAATTATGAGGATTGCTGCTTCAACCATAATGCGCCTTAATCCATGGCCGCTGTAAATTCGTCTGCAACATTTGTGTAAAGAACACCGACCGCTGTTCCCACTGAACCTGCGCTGACAATAATTCCGATACTGATAATGGAGGCAATCAGAGTGTATTCAATGACTGTGGCACCTGAATCATCGCCAAGCAGCTTGGCCAGTACGGCAGGAAAGCGTTTTACGCGGCGCTTCATGGTCAGCCTCACATCTACCTGGATATCGTTGATGCACAAATTAACTATGCAGCATTGCATTCGGTTTAAGAAACAGACTTAGGGAATAGTAAATTCCCGACAGCGAACTTTACCTGCTTCGCAATCACACGGATTATTATGCTTAACATTTCATTGCGGATTTAAATCTTCCTTCACCAATACTGGCCATTTTACATGGAACATTTCCACGTGAAGGGCTTTCGATGATTCAGATCAGATTCCAGCCGTTGCAAATATATGGAATGGCCCTTGTTGCCTTGCTCGGCGCTATCCCTTTTGCACAAGCCGACACAGGCATTCATGTCGTCATGAATCAGGCGCGCATTCTCAAGCTTGCCCGACCGGCAGATACGGTTGTGGTGGGTGATCCGGCCATCGCAGACGCGGTCGTGAAAGATGCCCGGACAGTTGTTCTTACCGGCAAGGGCTTTGGCATCACGAATATTGTTATTCTGGATGCTGAAGGTGGAGCAATCGTCGACGATGAGGTGATGGTCAGCCGTAGCGTTGCCAATACCACACGCGTGTATCGCCGTTCCAACGTGCAGACGCTTTCCTGCACGCCGTACTGCGAAACAGCGCAAAAGACGGATGCGGAAAAAGAATCGGACCGTACAATCGGAACAAGTGAATAACTCCGCCTCTCCCTTCAAGGTTGAGAAAGAATGAATTGCACGATCGCAATTTACGCCTTTCCCGGAACCGGATTCTAACGATTGGCATGCTACCTCTCGCCTTGAGTAAAGCGCGGGGAAGTGCATGTCGCCTATAACAAGAACAATATCCCGGAACCGGGGGCTGCTTTCGCGGTTTATCGGCAATCGCAGCGGGACTGTCGCGATTGAATTCGGAATGATCGCGCTTCCATTCTTTTTCATGATTTTTTCGATCATGGAAGTTGGCGTTGGTTTCACCGCGCAACAAGCCATGGTCAACTCCACTGATAAAATAGCGCGGCAAGTGCTCACCGGAGAGCTGCGCACGGCAGATTTGTCGATGGCCAATCTCAAAGCAAAAATCTGCGCAGGCTTGCTGATGCCGGAAAAAGACTGCCCCAATCTGGTGGTTGATCTTCGCTCCTATACAAATTTTGCGGCCATCCCAAAAACCTTGCCGATAAAAGCGAATGGCGACGTCAACAGCGCAGGTTTTGTCAGCACACCTGGCGGAGCCGGTACGATCAATCACTTGCGGGTGTTTTACCGGTATCCGGTCGTGACCGATTTCCTGTCGCGCAGGATCGAAGGAACCAAGCGAATTCTCATCTTCTCAAGTGCGACGTGGCGAAATGAATCCTATTTGTAAAATGAGCACTGCCATGAAGAGCCTTATCCATTTGGGCAAGCGGTTCTGCTTTGACAGGCGCGGCGTCGCTGCCATGGAGTTTGCGCTGATCTCCCCAGTCCTGGTCCTGCTGTATATGGGCAGTGTGGAAACCATCACAGGCGTGGACGTCAACCGAAAGCTGGACCGTGCCTCGACCATGATGTCCGCCCTGCTCACGCAGGAGAAGGATACGATTACCAAGGCCAAAATTACTGATGTCATGAACCTTGCGACGGCAACTCTGCTGCCTTACACGCGGGATACGCCAAAGATCACGGTGACATCGATAGTTGTTGGCACGGATGGCGTGGCAAAGGTTGAATGGTCGCGACGCCGGGTGAATGGTGTGGAATCGCGCCCCTTCACCAAGGGAACAATCGTCGCGCTCGACTCCAACGTTGCGATCAAGAACACGTCAGTCATCCGAGTCGATATGACTATGGCCTATGTCCCGCTTATTGCCTGGACGATTACAAAAACCGTGAGCAAGGCGGATGGAACTGCCGCCATCGGTCTTGATCTTACACAGCAGGCATATGGCCGGGTAAGAATCGGCCAATCGACCAAGTGTTCCGATTGCTGACCATTGGCAGCAAGAGCTTCGATCGCGACTAGGGTCCTGACCCTAGAGTAAGTTCACAGTTTGTCTTTGGACGTTCTTTCACCTATCTGTGGTTCTGATTTCCATGGAGTGAGGCATGTCTCGCGCTTTTCTTTTTGTACTGGACAGTTTTGGCATTGGCGGTGCGCCGGATGCCGCCGCCTTTGGTGACGAGGGCTCCAACACCTACGGCCATATTGTAGAAGCATGCCGCGCAGGAAACGGCGATAAGGCTGGTCTTCGCTCCGGTCCCCTCTCGCTGCCCAATCTCACTGCGCTTGGCTTGGCGCATGCTGCCCATCTGGCCTCCGGTTTTCAGATGCCATCGCAGATTGCAGAACCATCGGGCCTTTGGGGTGCCGCGCAAGAAATATCCAACGGCAAGGATACACCTTCCGGCCACTGGGAGATTGCGGGAGTACCTGTAACCTTCAATTGGGGTTACTTCCCGCAGACGATTCCCGCCTTCCCGGCAAATCTTGTCAGTACCGCCATCGAACGCGCCAAGCTTCCCGGCATTCTCGGCGATAAACATGCTTCAGGGACCGATATTATTGACGAGTTCGGTGAAGAGCATATCAGAACCGGCAAGCCGATCTTCTATACGTCCACCGACAGTGTGATCCAGATCGCTGCTCACGAAACGCATTTCGGGCTTCAGCGGCTTTATGAACTTTGCCGGATTGTGCGTGAGCTGGTTGATCCGCTCAATATAGGACGCGTCATAGCGCGACCCTTTTTGGGGGAAACCAAAGCAACGTTCGAGCGAACCGGCAATCGCCGCGACTACTCTGTTCCGCCACCGGAGCCGACATTGCTGGACAGGCTGACCGATGCCGGGCGTACTGTCTTCGCAATCGGCAAGATAGGCGATATCTATGCGCATCGCGGCGTGAGCGATGTACGAAAGGCGAATGGCAATATGGCGCTGTTTGACGAAACGCTGAAAGCCATGGACGAAGCCCGGGATGGTGATCTTGTTTTCACCAACTTCGTCGATTTCGACATGCTCTACGGCCATCGCCGCGATGTTCCCGGATATGCCGCAGCCCTTGAAGCATTTGACCGCCGCCTGCCCGAAGCGCTTGCCAAACTGCAACCGGGCGACCTGATGATCCTGACTGCCGATCATGGCTGTGATCCGACCTATAAGGGAACCGACCATACGCGTGAACGGGTCCCGGTTCTGTGCGCTGGAAGCCCCCTGCCCGGCGGCTCATTCGGAATTCGTTCCAGCTTTGCCGATATAGGTGAGACGATTGCCGCGCATTTGAATATCGCCTCCGGCAAGCATGGCAAAAGCTTTCTGAAGAATACCAATGCCTGAATTGCCCGAAGTCGAAACAGTCAAGCGTGGCCTGCAACCCTCAATGGAAGGCGCTATCATTCGCCAGGTGGAGCAGCGCCGTCCTGATCTGCGGTTTCCTTTTCCGGAAAAATTCGCAGAGCGCCTGACTGGGCACCAAATCTCATCGCTGGAACGCCGGGCAAAATACCTGATTTTTCACCTTGATAACGGCCTTGGGCTTATCAGCCATCTGGGAATGTCGGGCTCCTACCGCATTGAACAGGAAGATGGCAGTGATGTGCCGGGCAGTTTTCACCACGAGCGCTCGAAACTTTCGGCGCATGATCATGTGGTGCTGCACCTTGCCGGGAGCGACGGTATCAACCGGCGTATCGTCTATAATGACCCGCGCCGGTTCGGCTTCATGCTTTTTGCCGAGCCGGATCAGCTGAACGCCCACCCTCTTATAAAAGACCTCGGCACGGAGCCGACGGGAAACCGTCTGGACGGGTCTCTGATCGCCCGACTTTTCGTCGGCAAGGCGGCGCCGCTCAAGGCAGCCTTGCTTGACCAGAAGCTTATAGCCGGGCTCGGCAATATATATGTATGCGAGGCGCTTTGGCGGGCGGAACTTTCTCCTGTGCGGATGGCCGGCAGCATTGGCGGTCCGAATGGCGAAGCCACTCCCATGTCTGACCGCCTCGCAACTTCAGTCCGCAATGTAATTGCCGATGCAATCAAGGCGGGCGGGTCGAGCCTCAAGGATTACGCCCAGACCAATGGTGAGCTTGGCTATTTCCAGCATTCGTTTTCGGTCTATGATCGCGAAGGTTCCCCTTGCCCGCGCAAGGGCTGTGGTGGCACGATATCGCGCATCGTCCAAAGCGGCCGTTCAACTTTCTACTGTCCTGTCTGCCAGCATTAGGAGAATTCTTATGGCTTATGAAAACATCATCGTGGAGACGCGGGAAAAGGTTGGCTTCATCCAGCTTAACCGGCCCAAGGCGCTCAACGCGCTGAACTCTGCCTTGCTGGCTGAACTGATAACGGCTCTTGAACTCTTTGAAACCAATGCCCGAATTGGTGCCATCGTTATCACCGGCTCTGAAAAAGCCTTTGCCGCCGGGGCCGATATCAAAGAAATGCAGACACTGCAGTTCGCCGATGCCTATACCGGCGACTTTTTTAGCGGCTGGGAACGCGTAACGCGCATTCGCAAGCCCATGATTGCGGCTGTTGCCGGCTATGCGCTGGGCGGTGGTTGTGAACTTGCAATGATGTGCGACTTTATCATTGCTGCCGACACAGCGAAGTTTGGCCAGCCGGAAATCACGCTTGGAGTAATGCCTGGCATGGGCGGTTCACAGCGCCTGACCCGCTTCGTCGGCAAGTCCAAAGCCATGGATATGTGCCTTACAGGCCGCATGATGGATGCAAGCGAAGCGGAACGCAGCGGCTTGGTTTCCCGCGTGGTTCCGGCAAATGAGCTGGTCGAAGAAGCCTTGAAGGCCGCCCAGAAGATCGCGTCTTTCTCGCTGCCGGTCGTCATGATGACCAAGGAGACCGTGAACCGCTCCTATGAGACAACCCTGACTGAAGGGCTGCGTTTCGAGCGGCGTGTATTCCATTCAATGTTTGCGCTGGAAGACCAGAAAGAAGGCATGGCCGCCTTTGCCGAAAAACGGACAGCCAACTTCAAGGACAGATAAGACTGTAATGATTGTTTGACAGGTCCAAATGGCACCCTGCCGGTCGCCGAAAAGCCTGTCAGGCGGGGCGATGCGAATTTGCGGAAACTCTCCACAGATTCCAAGTTGACGCAAAAGCAAACGTCATCTATAAGCCCGTCAACGTTCGGTGGCCCTCGGCCGCCCTATTATTTTGTGACGACAGCCTGAAGCTGTCGATTAGCTGACAGAAAAGAGAGGCATCATGGCCAACACTCCTTCGGCCAAGAAAGCGGCGCGTAAGATCGAAGCCCGCACCGAAGTAAACAAGTCCCGCCGTTCACGCGTGCGTACCTTCCTTCGCAAGTTCGAAGATGCGGTAGCAAGCGGTGATCAGGCAGCTGCTGCACTTGCATTCAAGGCAGTGGAACCAGAAGTTATGCGCGCTGCATCGAAGGGTGTGTTCCACAAGAACACTGCTTCCCGCAAGGTTTCGCGCCTTTCTTCACGTCTGAAGGGCATGACTGCTTAAAGTCATTCCAATTTACCTATCAAAACCCGGCTAAATTCTTAGCCGGGTTTTTTTATTGTCGTTTTTTTGGGAATAAATTCGTTTCCTGAGGAAAAGAATACAGCTTGCATGAGCAATGTCATATGCCTGTCATAACCAATGTAAGACAGAAAGCGACAGCCACTCTTTTTCGTTTATTTTCAATAAGTTAGAGAAGGTAGGTTCAACGGGCTGAACGAGGGCTCCGGATTCTCCGGCCAGAGCTACTGTCAAGCGAATATTTATTATTTTTTTTTGGTCACCGGACTCCGCACTGCAACAAAATGTGAGCCCTAAAAAAGGCTTTGAATCCGAACACTTTTTCCAGCTTGCCCCGGCAACAGTTAAAAAAAATGCAAATCTGTTAACCCTTACTTCATCAAAAATCGTGGCGAGCGCACTTGCTCTTCCTGCAAAGGTTTTTGTAAGGTCCAGACATCGACGGGGTGGGAAAAACCCAATTAACAGGCTTATAAAATTTTGGTTGCGAACGCAGATTTCTGGTTTGCGTAACGGGTAGTTTTTGTCAGTACCCAAGTCCAGCGGATTTGGGTCATTTCATAAAACGAGGGCGTTGACGACGCTGGCGCGAGCCGGGCGTGAGTCTTGTCGCGCTCAAAACTTGAGAAGGATAGAACGGTGACATTGATAGATAATTCGCAATACGGGTCTTCAGTCCAAATGCGTGTCAGCGTTCCAAACTCCAAATACTAGCTTTAAATTCATCAGACAGTTTCGCGGGGGTGGAACGTCTGAAATCACTGTGCGGCGCAAGCCTGCACGAAAAAACCACGGGCAGAACAAAAAGACCCGATACTTTCAGGATGAGGCGAATGACAATGAACAGCGGAATAATGGAAAACGGCGCAAAAGCAGCCATGGTCCCGCTCCACATGGGTGAGGGGAAATCTATGGAGATAGCCACCAGTCCGGGCGAAGCGATCTTTGAGCGTGTGAAACTCAAGCTGAAGGCGAAACTGGGAAGCGAAGTCTATTCAAGCTGGTTTGGCCGTCTGAAGCTGGATGAAACATCCAAGAGCATTGTCCGGCTATCCGTTCCAACAGCATTTCTCCGCTCGTGGATCAACAATCACTATGCAGACATGATCGCAGCGCTTTGGCGTGAAGAGGACGAGCAGGTTCTCAAGGTTGAGATCGTTTTCCGCAGCGCAAGCCGCGCGCCGATCCGCCCTGCATGCGAAGAAAGCGCATTACGTAGCGAAACTCTCGGCGTAGAGCGCATTGGCTCTGAAAAGTCCGGCTTCGCCCGTGAAAAGCCGGTATTCCCTGTTGGCAACCTCGCTTCCGACAAGAAGACACCCGCGCACTTCACAGATCGCGCGCAGAATGCTGTTTTCGGCTCACCGCTTGATCCGCGCTATACATTCGATACCTTTGTCGATGGCACGCCAAATCGGGTTGCCCTTGCCGCAGCCCGTACCATTGCCGATGCAGGTGCCAGCGCTGTCCGCTTCAATCCGCTGTTCATTCACGCCTCGGTCGGTCTCGGAAAGACGCATCTTCTGCAAGCCATTGCAGCCGAAGCCCTGAAGCGCCCGGAGCGCGCTCGCGTTGTCTATCTGACTGCCGAATACTTCATGTGGCGCTTTGCAACTGCCATTCGCGACAATAATGCCCTCTCCTTCAAGGAACAACTGCGCGATATCGATCTTCTCATCATCGACGATATGCAGTTCCTGCAAGGCAAGTCGATCCAGCATGAGTTCTGTCATCTCATCAACACGCTGCTCGACAGCGCCAAGCAGGTCGTTGTCGCTGCCGATCGTCCGCCGTCAGAACTGGAATCGCTTGATCCACGCGTTCGTTCGCGCCTTCAGGGCGGTGTTGCCCTCGAAATGATTTCGCCAGACTATGCGATGCGTCTCGAAATTCTCCAGCGCCGGCTTGTAGCGGCGCAGGCTGAAGACAAGTCGCTGGATATTACTCCGGAAATTCTTGATCACGTTGCACGCTCTGTTACCGGCAGCGGCCGTGAACTTGAAGGTGCGTTCAACCAGCTCCTGTTCCGCCAGACTTTCGAGCCAAACCTTTCGGTAGATCGTGTGGACGAGCTTTTGAGCCATCTGATGCGTGGCGGTGAAGCCAAGCGCATCCGTATCGAGGAAATCCAGCGCATCGTGTCGCGCCACTACAATGTTTCCAAGCAGGACCTCCTGTCGAACCGCCGCACGCGCACCATCGTCAAGCCACGCCAGATCGCCATGTATCTTGCTAAGATGTTGACACCGCGCTCCCTCCCCGAGATTGGCCGACGCTTTGGCGGACGTGATCATACGACTGTTCTTCATGCCGTGCGCAAGATCGAGGATATTGTCGGCAAGGATCAGAAACTGTCGCAGGAGCTTGAACTGCTCAAGCGCCTCATCAACGATCAGGCGCAGTAAGCAGCGTCACTACGGCTTATCGAAACAAATCTGCGGCGAAGACACGTGTTCTTCTCCGCAGATTACCTACTAGATCGTCAAATGGCCGAATATTCATTCACATTATGATCCGGTCCAGCCTCTCTGCAACCTAGAGAGGAGCCGCCATATTCTACAGAAGCACCGGCGAAGCAACACAGCCTTGACGCGTCGTCGATGGCGCGCGACGAGAGCGTGATATCCACCATAGTCAAATGATCCATTCCGAACGGAATCCGGCTTTGATGGTTTTTCGTTTTGCATGAGCATGACCAGTTGCGAATGGACAAGGGCCCAGATTTATCATAGCTCTGCAGGCAGATAATCGTTCAAATTTGCCACTCACTCGTGACTGGAATTCATGAATATGTCTTCGTCCGACAGTATGAAAGCATTCACACGGATTGTAGATCTTGGATCGTTTGCCAAGGCTGCCGGGGATCTGAACATTACCCCGTCTGCCTTGTCCAAACTGGTTTCCCGTCTCGAAGACAGGCTGGGTGTAAGGCTGCTGGTGCGGACCACTCGCCGGCTTGCGCTTACCCCGGAAGGAACGCTTTATCTTGAGCGTGCCCGTGAAATACTGAACTCGATTGAGCGGACGGAAGCTGATGTTGCTTCGTCTCGCGCTCATCCAAAAGGTCTGTTGCGGATCAATTCCAGTACGGGGTTTTCAAAGCAAACTCTCCTGCACGCAATACCCGGTTTTCTTGAACGTTACCCGGAGGTAAGAATCGACCTTAGCCTTACCGACCGCCTCGTTGACCCGGTTAGCGAGCAAGTCGATATAATCATTCGCGGCAGTGCTGCAGTCGGGACGGAATTTGTTGTCCGTGAACTCGCGCGTGGCCGTCGATTGATTTGTGCTTCCCCCGCCTATCTGGCACGATACGGCATACCTGATTCACTATCGGATTTGTCCAATCACAATTGCATTGCCTTGTCTGGTCAAACACCGCCCGCCAGCTGGCCTATCGAAACGGGCGGCGGGATTGTATCGTTTCTCCCTACAGGCTCTTTTTCATCCGACAATGTGGGCATGCTGTTTGATATGGCTCTTGCCGGACATGGAATTGTGCGACTGGCGGACTTTGTTGTTTCTCAAGCGGTAAAAGAGGGCCGTCTGGTAGAGATTCTCGCAACCGTAAATCGTTCAAACCCCATCTCATTATGGGTGCTGATGCCCAAAGGGAGATTTCTTACTCCCCGCGTTCGGGTATTCCTCGATTATATGGCTGAATATCTGCGTTCGGGCGAGTTTGAAGTGCTCTAAGCTCCGGGTGAGTGCAATGGCTTAGCCGCTGGTTGCATCCGTGCATTGCTGTTCAACAGCTTATCAACAGAAAGCCTGCGGCGAGGGCATGTGTTCTTTCCCACAGGCTTGCTTTTTACGTCTGTTTTCTGCCAATTTGCTTGACCTAGGGGAATGCCTCCCCGCCACCAGACGCTATCGTTTGGCAAAAGTCAGTGAGACCGGTTTATCATGCGTGTAACTCTTGAACGT
Source organism: Phyllobacterium sp. YR531 (assembly GCF_000282595.1). Taxonomy (GTDB): domain Bacteria; phylum Pseudomonadota; class Alphaproteobacteria; order Rhizobiales; family Rhizobiaceae; genus Phyllobacterium. Next base: position 138,896 of record NZ_AKIZ01000014.1, on the reverse strand, counting down.
TCCAACCTTCTGAAGTCGCTCAACCATGTCCACCGTGTGGTTGAACGACGTAACACTATTCCGATCCTGTCGAACGTTCTGCTCCATGCCGACGGTGCCAGCCTGGCCCTGAAAGCAACTGACCTTGACCTGGAAGTAACGGAAGCGACAGCAGCCCAAATCGAGCAGGCGGGCGCAACCACGGTTCCTGCACATCTGCTCTATGATATCGTGCGCAAGCTGCCCGATGGCGCGGAAGTGATGCTGGCGACCAATACCGATGGCAATTCCATGGCCGTGACCTCCGGCCGCTCGAGCTTCCGTCTCCAATGCCTGCCGCAATCGGATTTTCCAGAGCTTACAGCAGGGACATTCACTCACACATTCCGCATCCCTTCGAGCGCCCTCAAAGGCCTGATCGATCGTACGCAGTTTGCCATTTCGACCGAAGAAACCCGCTATTATCTCAATGGTATCTATTTCCACGCCATTGAAAGTGACGGTGCTTTGAAGCTCCGTGCTGTCGCCACGGATGGACATCGTCTTGCCCGTGCCGAGCTTGAAGCGCCTGCTGGCAGCGAGGGCATGCCCGGCATCATCATTCCGCGCAAGACCGTGGCCGAGTTGCAGAAGCTGGTCGATGATCCGGATGTTGTCGTCACTGTCGAGCTATCGGAGACCAAAATCCGCTTCACAATTGGCTCGGTTGTACTCACTTCCAAGCTGATCGACGGTACTTTCCCGGATTACCAGCGCGTCATTCCTTCCGGCAATGACAAGAAGCTGACAATTGACCGCCAGAGTTTTGCCTCCGCTGTTGATCGCGTTTCAACGATTTCGAGCGAACGCGGCCGGGCGGTCAAACTCACTATCGCTGAAGGTCAGGTTACGCTTACCGTTAACAATCCGGATTCCGGCAGTGCAACGGATGAACTCGCTGCTGAGTACGACTCAGATGCAATCGAGATCGGCTTCAATGCCAAGTATCTACTTGATATCACGGCGCAATTGACAGGATCGGAAGCGATTTTCATGCTCGCAGATGCCGGCTCGCCAACACTCGTGCGTGATACCGGCGACGAGAATGCGCTTTATGTGCTCATGCCGATGCGGGTTTAATCCCGCTCCAAAATCCCATGACCGATGATCCCATCTTGGACGCGGGCAAGCCAGCCCGCGTTTCCATTGGCAGGCTGAAGCTCAGCAATTTCCGCAATTACGAAAGCCTGTCTTTACGGCTTGCACCATCGCATGTCGTGCTTACCGGGGAAAACGGCGCAGGCAAGACCAATCTTCTCGAAGCGATTTCGTTTCTGTCTCCCGGTCGCGGATTGCGCCGCGCCGCTTACACGGATGTTACGCGCAATGATGCTCTCGACGGCTTTGCCATTCATGCCACCATTGATACGGCTGAAGGTTCAGTCGATGTCGGAACGGGCCTCGCTGGAAACGCGCCCGGCGATACGGCTCGGCGTGTCCGCGTCAATGGCGTGACAGCATCAAGTGCCGATGATCTTCTCGATTATTCACGCATTCTTTGGCTGGTTCCAGCGATGGACGGCCTGTTTACCGGCCCCGCTGCTGACAGGCGGCGCTTTCTCGACCGCATGGTGCTTGCTATCGATCCTGCACATGGCAAGCGGGTTCTCGATTATGAGAAATCCATGCGAAGCCGTAACCGACTGCTTACGGAAGACCGCGCTAACGATTCATGGCTTGATGCCATTGAAACGCCCATGGCAGAGCTGGGCATTGCAATCGCAGCTGCCCGCGCGGAGCTTATGCGCCTCATCAATGGCATGATTGAACGCATGCCGGATGACACCCCCTTCCCCAAGGCTGATTGCCTGCTTGAAGGCGAATTGGAACAGCGCGTCGGCATTGAAGCTGCAACGGATGTCGAAGAAACCTTCCGCCGGGCTTTGCATGATGGCCGCGCGCGCGACCGCGCAGCCGGACGCACACTTGACGGTCCGCATCGCTCCGATCTGCTTGTCCGGCACAGGCCCAAATCCATGCCTGCCGAGCTTTGCTCTACGGGAGAGCAGAAAGCGCTTTTGATTGGGCTCATACTCTCCCACGCGCGCCTTACCGGGGAGCTGGCAGGGATGGCGCCCATTCTCCTGCTGGACGAGATCGCCGCGCATCTTGATGAAGGTCGCCGAGCTGCCCTGTTCGACATTATAGAAGAGCTTGGCGGCCAAGCCTTCATGACAGGTACAGACAAGGCACTGTTCAAAAGCCTTGAAGGACGCGCGCAATTCTTTGATGTGTCACATGGCGAAGTGAAAGCAAGTTGAGTTAGGTCCTTGCGACCTTGCAAGTTCATGCTCATTCAATAAATCAAGTGGATTAACTCGCTCTACGCCCATCTGCTTATAAGTTCTGCTTGCAATATAGCTGCTTCGCGTAATTACTGAAGGAATCTGACACATATATTAATGATGGGAGAGCATTCATTATGTGGAATCAGGTTTACAATCCCTTTGATAATGCTGTTCTGTCGACACTAGCCGCTGCGATACCTGTCGTTATCCTGCTTGCATTGATTGCTTCCAACAAAGTCAAAGTTCATCTTGCAGCAATTATTGCGCTCATCGCCGCCAATCTTGTCGCCATCTATATTTTCACCATGCCCGCCGACTTGTCGTTGCGTGCTTCATTGCTGGGGGTCATTACCGGCTTTTTCCCCATCGGGTGGATCGTTCTCAACGTCATTTTCCTCTACCGGCTGACAGTTGAAAAAGGCGTGTTCGAGACCTTGCAAAATACGATCGGCGGCGTGACACGCGACCGACGATTGCAGATCCTGCTCATCGCATTCTCGTTCGGAGCCTTCTTTGAAGGCGCTTCCGGCTTTGGAACGCCGGTTGCCGTAACGGCGGCAATCCTTATCGGCCTTGGGTTCTCGCCGCTCGCAGCGTCTGGGCTTTCGCTTATCGCCAATACGGCTCCTGTTGCCTATGGCGCGCTTGGCACACCAATTGCCGGTCTTTCCAGCGTGACCGGCATCGATCCGTTCCTGCTCGGCGCAATGGTAGGGCGGCAGTTGCCGTTCTTCTCTGTCATTATTCCGTTCTGGGTGGTGTGGGCCTTTGCGGGCTATAAGGGGATGAAGGAAGTCTGGCCTGCCATTCTGGTTACAGGCCTGTCCTTTGCCATTCCGCAGTTCCTCATTTCGAACTACATCAATCCCTGGATCGTCGATATCGGTGCTTCGCTGATCTCCATGGCCTGCCTCATCGGCTTTCTGCGCATATGGCAACCAAAGGTCATCTGGACATCGACCGCCCTGCGCATTCGAGATGATTCCGCCAGCCAGGTGCCGCCGGTAAAACAATCGAAGAAAGAGCCGACTCGCGCTGAAGTCTGGGCATCGCTGACGCCATGGATCATCGTCTGCGCAGTGTTGTTGCTATGGGGGACTGATTGGTTCAAGGGCTCGGTCAATCCGTGGGCCACATGGAACTATCCTGTGCCGGGCCTAAACGAGCAGATCATGAAAGTTGCGCCAATCGCGGCAACACCAACGCCAGAGAAAGCCGTTTTTGCATTTACATGGTTGTCTTACACCGGCTCGGGCATGCTGATTGCAGCCATCATTTCCGGATTTCTCATGGGCTATACACCGCTTGAGCTCATCCGCAGCTATGGACGCACGCTCAAGCTTTGCTCCTACTCACTCATCACCATTTCCGCAATGCTGGCAATCGGCACGCTCACACGGCTGTCCGGCATAGATGCCACTCTCGGGCTGGCCTTTGCAACGACCGGAGTACTTTATCCGTTCTTCGGCACTTTGCTTGGCTGGCTCGGGGTGGCGCTAACAGGTTCTGATACGGCATCGAATGTGCTGTTCGGCAATCTGCAGAAGATAACTTCGGAGCAGCTTGGCCTTTCGCCAATTCTCATGGGTGCGGCCAACTCTTCCGGCGGTGTCATGGGCAAGATGATTGATGCACAATCAATCGTCGTCGCATCAACCGCAACCAACTGGTACGGGCATGAAGGAACAATCCTGCGCTTTGTCTTCAAGCATTCGATTGTTCTGGCCTGTCTGGTCGGCATTCTGGTCATGCTGCAGGCTTACGTCTTTACGTGGATGATTGTGACGCCACCTTGATCGACTCGGCCAAGATGGAAAAAGCGCAGCCAGTGGCTGCGCTTTTTGTTTGAGGATCAGAGTTTTATCTCGCCTTCTTCTTCGCCGTCCCAGTAATGGGCCCGGTCTGCGTGCACCTTGATCATCGCCAATCCCTTGGTATCGACACCGTCCTTGAACCAATCGTCGAGATCCGGCGTCCAGTGTTCTTCGAATTTCTTCTTGTCCTTGATAACCTCTGCCTTTCCTTCAAGGGAAATCGCAAAGGCTTTCTCTCCCTGAAAAGTCAGCGCAACTTTGGAATTCCCGCCAATATCGGCGACCATATGTGCGTCATCCCACGTGAAAAAATAGGAATCTCCGTCATAATCGACCTGCCGATTATTGCTCATCGGGCGACCGGCAATGGCACCGTTTTTGGTATGCGTCATCAACATGCAGATATCGATATCGCGCATCTTTTCTGCGAGGTAGGAAATATTCTTGCTCATGGCTTGCTCCCTTTTCGTTATGAAAGGGCAACGCACCAGGCAAGGTTTGGTTCAGTATTGTTGCCTTCACAAGAGCCTTATTTTGCCCTCGCAAACATTTGTTGACTTGCAATATTGGATGCGGCATTTTCAAAAGATATTGAAGCGGTTCAGGCTTAAAACTACTCAAGGTCAAGCTGCGCCTGAATTGTCAGACTATTGTTTCCAATTACTTACTTATTTCAATAAATGGGTGTTTTATGCCTTATGACGAGCCCAAACGCGAGCCAAGTCAGCAAGAATCTAAAGTTCCGGTACGGAAAAAGTCAGTAGAAGAGGATGTGGGTTATTGGCCCGATCCTGAGCGGACTGATCAGGAAAAACTGCGGGATGATCTTTAGGGAGGACACTTGGTTCTCGATCAACCCGCGGCCTTCAGTTCCGAGCCGCTTTTAAGAACCTTGTCGCCATTTTCCTGTTCGATCAGATAGGCGGGATCGTCTTTGGATGCCTTGCGCGTCACTTCTGCACCCTTGATTTTCCGCGTAACTTTGCTGGTGAATGTGTGGACGATCTTGCCCGTGCCGGTGCCGTTTCCCCAGTCCCATTCAACGATGTTGCCATTATAGAATTTAGTCATGGTACTTCCCTGCGCTGCATCTGGTTTTCAAAGCTATAATAGCCTGAAAAGTTCCATTTGCGATAAAATGCAACTTTATGGTTGCATTTCATTTTGGTATATGCGAAATAACATGCAACAAGGAGGTTGCATGATGTTAGATCGTATCGAAAAGAACATTGAACTCAACGCACCCATTGAGAAGGTTTGGCACGCCCTGACTGACTACCAAGCTTTCGGCGAATGGTTTCGCGTTAAAATTGAAAAGCCCTTCGTGGTTGGTGAAGTTTCCACGGGTTACATCACCTACCCCGGATACGAACATGTAAAATGGCAAGTGACAATCAAGGCCATGGATGCGCCACATCTGTTCAGCTTCACATGGCACCCTTATGCCATTGACCCTGACGTGGATTACTCCGGGGAAGCTCCGACTGTGGTGGAATTCCATCTGAAGGCCACAGAAAATGGAACTCATCTGAGGGGGATCGAATCCGGCTTCGATGCCATTCCCACGCACCGCCGCAACGAGGCCATGCGTGCAAATGAGGGTGGCTGGGAAGAGCAGATGAAGAATATCAAAGCCTATGTTGAACGATAGCGCCCTCACAGATCCTGCGCCGCTGTTCGCAGCCCTTGGTGACAGAACTCGTTTGTCGCTGCTGGCAAAGCTCAGCGATGGGGAAAGCCGTTCAATTGCCGGTTTGTCGTCAGACACTGATATTACCCGCCAGGCTGTCACCAAGCACCTCAAAGTGCTTGAGGACGCCGGATTGGTGATCAGCAAGAAGGTCGGGCGAGAGAGCCAGTTTGCATTCCGGCCGGAGCCGATCAACGATATACGTGCCTATCTCGACAGTGTTTCACGTCAATGGGACGATGCTCTCGGACGACTGCGGGCTTTTGTCGAGCGTTAAAATTTGCTCTAGGCGCGCAAGCCCTCGAGCAATTGCCTTATGGCTTCCACGGCCCGGCGGGACGTGGCTTCAGGTTCCGTCGAGTTCGCAATCCAGAGGGCGACCTGAGTGGACGCCCCGGTCAGCAAACGGGCCATGGCTTCCGGGTCTACATCCTTGATAGCGCCCTCATCCCGCAACAATTTAAGATTTTCAGTCATGGAGCGAATGCAGGCATTCGTTGTTGCCCAGTTTGCTGTATCGCCCAGAATAGCTGGTCCATCCAGCAGCACGATGCGCTGTATTTCCGGCTCTAGCGCCATTTGAACGTAGATAACGTTTTCCTCGACAAATCTCTGCCAGCGGCTTGGCATATGAGCAGTGGCCTTGAACAGACGCTCGTTCATTTCGGCATCGATCTGCGCGATAACTGCTTCAAACAGGCCCTTCTTGTCGCCGAAGTGGTGATAGAGAGCGCCGCGCGTCAGCCCTGCCGATGAGGTGAAATCATCCATCGAGGCTTCCGCATAGCCTACCGTGCCAAAAGCCTGCCGTGCGGCAGCCAGCAACTTTGCACGGGTTTCAACGATCATCTCGCTACGCGGTTTGTGGGCCATCAAATTTCCTTTCACATACACTGCGTATATTAGTTGACATACGCGGCGTATGCAACTATTTCATTTATATACGCCGTGTATGTCAATGGCGGCTATCAACCGAAGGATGTCTGTCATGGCAAATCCGTACAAAGAAATTTTCGCAGCACCGGGAAGCGTTGCGTTCTCGGCTACCGGCTTCATTGCCCGCCTGCCCCTGAGCATGGTTACACTCGGTATCGTTACCATGTTGTCGCAAACCCACGGCACCTACTGGCTCGCGGGTGCGGTCTCCGCCACCTTCGCCTTGTCAAATGCGCTCATAGCGCCGCAGGTATCGCGGCTAGTTGATCGTTTTGGCCAAGGCCGCGTGCTTCCCATGTCCTCAATCATCACAGTGCTTGCACTTACAGGACTGATGCTTTCGGCCCGTTACGATGCACCCGCATGGACATTGTTCCTCTTCGCTGTTCTTTCCGGTTTCATGCCCAGCATGACCGCGCTTGTTCGCGCACGCTGGACGGAAATTTATCGCGATACGCCAAAGCTGCGCACGGCATTTGCCTTTGAATCCATTGTCGATGAGATCATCTATATGGTTGGACCTATCATCGCTATCGGCCTCAGTGTCGGTTTGTTTCCGCAAGCAGGCCCGCTTGCAGCCACGCTTTTTCTCGCCATTGGCAGCGTGCTTTTCGTTGCACAAAAATCCACTGAACCGGCAATCCATCCGCAGGATCGCACGGGCAACACTTCAGTAATCCGCCTGCCATCGCTGCAATTGATTGCCATTACATTGGCCGCTGTGGGCGCCTTGTTCGGCACTGCTGAAGTTACCGCAATCGCATTTGCCGAAGAGCAAGGCTGGAAGGCCGCAGCCAGCATTGCGCTCGCCAGCTATGCAACGGGTTCGCTCATCGTTGGCCTTGTCTTTGGCACATTGAAATTGCAAATGCCGCTGGCAAAACAGTTCCTGCTGGCAATTGGTCTGGCCATGCTGACAACGCTGCCATTGCTGATCGTCACCGGTATAAGCACTCTGTCCATTGCTCTCTTTCTGGCCGGTGCTGCTGTATCACCTACTGTGATCATTTCCATGGGTCTGATCGAACGGCTGGTCCCAGCTGCCAAACTGACTGAGGGTATCACATGGGCGATGACAGGTGTCGGCATTGGCATGGCGGTTGGTTCATCGCTATCGGGCTGGGCCATCGACCATTACGGTGCCAGCAGCGGCTTCTATGTCTCTGTCGGCTCCGGTCTGCTCGCCTTCATCGCTGCAGTCACCTTCTATCTAAACTTTGGCCCCAAACCGCACGGGCAGCTTAAAACAGCGCTCTAATCACCAGTATCAACAAAAAAGAGCAGGAAGGTTTGCGCTTCCTGCTCTTTGCCTTTCATAATTTGCTCTACCGCGATGCAACGTTGGTTGAGCCACCCGGCAGGCGGGCAACCACGACCAGTTGTGTGATCTCGCCCCGCTTGAAGGCTGCAAGGAAACGCTTGTAATCCTTGAATACCAAGCAGCCGTTTGAATCGCCGCGCTTGCCCAACATATAGGTATGAGCCAGCAAGCCGTCACGCCCGAAGATCTTGCTTGGATCGAGCGGGTTGAGTCTGATCGCCTCCACCCCGTGGAACAGAGCTTCTCGCATCGTCAACCTGTAGGTGTGCGGCGGTGTTGCCCCACGCATCTTCTTGTGCACAAAACGTGGATCGTCGAGCATCGGTCCAAGACCGGAATGCGCTTCAAGACGTTCGCCGTTCGGCATATAAACCGTCTTCTGCTCAATGCTGTAGATGGCCGTACGGGCTCGGGCAGTCAGCACCGGCGCGGGACGGTAGCTCGGGGCGATATCCTGAATATTGTTGTCCTGCGGCGCATAGGCCATCACCTGCGGTGCGCGCTTTGCAGCATCGACAAGCCGCTTTGGTCTCATGCCTGGTAAGGGGATTTCCGTATCATCGTCCGTTTCGGCCAGAACAAGGCTGAACGGTTCCTGCGGCGATGTACCAATGGCCGGACCGGGTTCTTCGAGCGCCACGATTTCCGCCGGTGCAGGCGCATCGAGGGAACTGTAAGACCGGACGGGCGTATAGATCGATGCGACCTGCATCATATCAAGACCGGCGGCGCGCGCTTCAAAGGCATCTGGATCAAGCGGCGGTTTCGCCGCCACCACCACTTTGGGCTTTGGCGGGGTAATGACAATCACTTCGCCATCCTGCCCGATAACAGAGCCTTCATCCAAATCGCTGACCTGCCAGCCCGCCTGCTTCAGCTCCGGCACACGTGGAAATTTCGGTGTTTTCCGCGTCGTATCGTAGGTAACCAAAGCCACGGAATGTGCTGCGAAAGGACGTATAGCCGGATTACCGGCGCTCGCCGAGGCATGCGGGACAACACCACGCTGCAGACTGACGACGGCAGCAACAGCGCCCAGAGAGCCTATTACACCCATACCTGCAAGGAAGGCGGCGGACAGAAATCTCCGCCCTGTATGACGGTCTTTGTTGGCTTTAGGCTTGGCGCCCCTGACCGTCTTGACTGCAAACGCCATGATACAAGCTTCCCGAACTCTTTACTCAACACATCAGCACCCCGCAAAATCACTGCCGTAAGGGCAGGATTATGGCCGAGGGCAAAACACATGCCCGAATGGCGATTGCTGACGAAAACAGAGAATGAAGAAACTTGGTTACCAAGTGGTTGATGGCATTCAAGACTGACGGATTTGTCCGCCGAATTCGGTCAGACGTTCCACTGCATGGGCGGGTGCGATAATCTGCTCGGGGAAATAAAGCCCTGGAGCGACCGGCTCGCCGCCACTCAGACCAAGCAATCGCTCGATACCCAGAGCAACGCCAAGCGCAGTCAAACCGGACACGCCTTGCGGAGCGACAATGTCAATGCGTGAGCGCCCTTCGCTGCCATCCTTTCGTTCGCCTTCGATCTCGATGATCATGTCATGCGAGGGTGATCCGCCATGTCGGCTGCCCTCAGTCTGTCCCATGCCATAATCAAAACGCACGGAACTCAGGCCGGTTGATGCGGCAAGGCTCAATACATCAAGCACACTCATGCCATGCACGTCGATCTCCGCGCCCGTCATATCCCGGACGCTTCGGCCAGCTAGAGGTTCGCCAGCCCAACGCCAGATGCCCGCATCAAGCAGGAGCGGACGCGGGGAATTTTGCGCGATCTCTTCGACATCGGCATAGGCCATGGGCCCACCTACATCTCCTTCATCAAGAATTACGGCGATCTCTATGGAGCGTACCGCCCGGAACTCATCCGCAAAGTGACGGGCAGGCATCGTCGCCATCCCTGCCGTCCAATGACTGGCGAGCAGGATAGGTGCGCTCTGCGGCTTGTACATATGGAACGCGACCGCCGGTCCGATTTCAAAAGCGCCATCGGCCATGCTCAGATATGGCAGGCCTTTTGCTTGAGCATATTTTAGCGGGTTGAGCGTGTTTTCTTTCAGAATAGCCACAACGGCGCTGTAGTCTGCACCCGCGTCAAGTCCCAGATCGGCACGCTGGATATCCACCTGCACGACATGCGCATTGCCAACTTCTGCTGCAAGCGTATGGGCTTTTTCCTGATCGCGGCCAGCGATTGCGATGGGCAGGTCCGGATAGAGCTTGCGCAGTATCCTGACTGTACGGCTGCCGACAAATCCGGCAGCGCCTAGAATGAGAACGGGGGCATTTGTGTGATTGGTCATGGCAGGGCTTCCCAGCTTATATTACTATTAGTAAGTTACTATTAGTAATATAACTGAGCGCTTGTCAAGCCAGGTAAAATCAGCACCGCACGGCTCTGTCGATCAACTCCCGACGCTGCCGCGCTGGCGCGTTGCCCACCGAATACCGCCGGCAACTGCTATGGCAAGGAGAGGCCATGCGGCCCAGAACGTACCTTCCCATGAAAGAAGATTGATCCCGACAAGCAGCAGTCCGACAACGGCAAGCGTGCCAATAAAACGATCGATATTATGCGTTTTCCGCACCCAGAGCAGCGCGGCCGCCAAAGCCATGAAGAACACCGGCCAGCGAGCCCAGAATTCGCCTTCCCATGAAAGCACATTGATCCCGATGAGCCCGGCGGCAATTACCGCCAGCAGCCACAGGCTCACATTTCTGGGCGCCGTATCTATACTTCTTGCCGTCGCCTGCTCGGCAGCGGGGTAAACAGGCTCGACAAAAGGTTTTGCTGGCGTTTCCGGAGCCTTTTCCTCGCCAATGCGCACGGCATAGCTGAGGACGCCACCTTCAATATTCTTGACCTGAAGCTGTCCCAGACATTCAAAACCCACGGCAACCTTGTTGCGGACCTGATCGTAGACAGTGTTCGAAATCACGATGCCGCCAGCGGAAGCCGAGGCTTGCAGACGGGCCGCGACATTCACACCATCGCCGTAAATATCATCGCCTTCCACAATCACATCGCCGAGATTGATGCCGATGCGAAAGAGCATGCGCGTTTCGTCCGGTCGGTCGGAATTGTAACCGGCAAGTTCGGTCTGCACATCAAGGGCAGCGCGTACCGCTTCAACAACACTGGAAAACTCGGCTATCAACCCATCGCCCCATGTATTGATGACCCGCCCGTGATGGGCATCGATCAGCCTGCTCATGGCATCGCGGTAGTATTTGAGCGTGTGGAGCGTTCCTTCCTCATCATCCCGCATCATGCGGGTATAATCCTGAACATCGGCGGAAAAGATCGTGGTCAGCTTACGACGCGTCTCGGGCATGCGTCCGTTCTCCCCGGATTATTGCCTTGCTGATACAGCGAGGAAGCCTCGCTGTATCGCCTGTAGAATATAGGCTGAGACGACTTGTGGGAAGGCTCATTTGCGCCCCTTCACTCCGCTTGATGTTAAACACCAAAAATACTCATCGCTTGGCTGGCTTGCCTAACGCATTTCCCACCCTTAAATAAATCCGCGAAGGACGACCTTCCGCTGCGCCGCAGTGCTTCAGACAATCCGGGACGGCCCGACAGTTCAAAAGGATGGTCGTCATGGCCTGGATTATTCTCATTGTTGCCGGACTTTTCGAAATCGGTTGGGCCATCGGGCTCAAATATACCGATGGCTTTACCAAGATCACTCCCTCCGTACTCACGGCCGGCAGCATGATCATCAGCGTGGTCCTGCTCGGGCTTGCTCTGCGTGATCTCCCCGTAGGCAGCGCCTATGCGGTGTGGACCGGGATCGGTACAGTCGGCACGGCACTGCTCGGCATGTATATTTTCGGTGAACCCGCAACAGTGGTGCGGCTGGTGTGCATCGGGCTCATCGTTGCCGGAATTGGCGGGCTAAAGTTCCTGGCTTAGCTATGTAGCAGAAGCATTCTGCGCGGCTCGCCCTTCGATTAGCTCAGGAGGGCTTGCATTAAACTTGTGCGTGGTTCGACGGGGCTCACCATGAGAAAGGTATGCTGAGTGCACAAACATCGCCAATACCGGCCGTTTTGGCTCTTGCCACACGCCATCTTTCCTCATGGTGAGCCCCGTCGAACCACGTATTAGGGTTTGCAAGCTACCAATGGAGAGACCAATCATCACCATTGGTTTCAGGTTCAGCATCCCTTAAAGTAACAGCATGACCGACCAGCCAGACACCGCCCTCTCCTCTTCCGAAGTTGAACGCTATGCCCGCCATATCATCCTTGGCGAGATTGGCGGTCCCGGCCAGCAGAAGCTGAAGCGTGCGCGTGTTCTGGTGGTGGGTGCTGGCGGGCTGGGTGCGCCGGTCCTGCAATATCTTGCAGCCGCGGGCATTGGCACACTTGGCATTATCGATGATGACCGCGTTTCCCTGTCAAATCTGCAGCGGCAGATCATTCATTCAACCGATCTTGTCGGCGCTCCCAAGGGAGAAAGCGCCGCGCGCGCCATTGCCGCCATCAACCCCCATGTCATTGCAGAAGTGCATGATATGCGCATTGCTCCGGACAATGCCGCTGATCTCATCAGCCGTTACGATATCGTTGTTGATGGATCCGACAATTTCGATACGCGTTATCTGCTCGCCGATACCTGTCACGAGCAAAAGCGTCCGCTGGTTTCGGCAGCGCTCGGGCGGTTCGATGGGTCATTGACCACGCTCATGCCCTATGCCACGAACGAATCCGGGGGTTCGAATCCCTCCTACCGGGACCTATTCCCCACTCCGCCCCCACCCGGTCTTGTGCCAGCTTGTGCGGAGGCCGGTGTTCTGGGTGTTCTGCCGGGTGTCATCGGCACATTGCAGGCAACCGAGGTCATCAAGCTGGTCACAGGCATAGGCGAGCCATTGATTGGCAAGCTGCTGCTTTATGATGCGCTGACCTCGCGTTTTGAAACAATCAAATACAAGGCCCGGAAATCCGATGGCGCTTGAGCTTTCAGCCGAACAGCAGGCCATAGCCAACGGTTTGCGGGGCGAAGGCGCTGCCATGGCCATGCGTATCGTTGCTGCCACCGCGCGGTTGATGGGCGCGCCTTCGTTGATCCCGATTGCTTCCGCGCATATTGACGGCGCGCTCTATCATGGCGACAGCGGCACGCTGTTTGCGGAAAAGCTGGTCGAAGGCGACGCAAAGGTTGCGGTGCGCGCCACGCTGAATGTCGGTTCGCTCGACCTTACAGGTTGCTCGAAAAACCGCCTTCCTGTGCATGAGCGCGATATGGCGCGACGTATGATGGATGCCTATCGCACGCTTGGCTGCGAACCGAGCTGGACCTGCGCGCCCTATCAGGCAGGCCATCGACCAGCGCTTGGCAGCGACGTCGCATGGGGCGAATCCAATGCCGTTGTTTTCTGCAATTCAGTGCTTGGTGCACGCACCAATCGATATGGCGATTTCTTAGACATTGCCTGTGCCATTGCGGGTTTTGCGCCCTATTACGGCTTTCATCGCCCGGAAAATCGCCGTGCCACGGTGGTATTCGATGTTTCTGACCTTGAGCCTACATTTCTAACATCGGAAGTGGCGTGGCCGATCCTTGGCAGTCTGTTCGGCCGCGAAATTGGTGATGCGGTCGGCGTGGTTGCGGGGATCAATGCTCACCCCGGCGAAGATGCGTTGAAAGCTTTTGGTGCCGCCTCCGCTTCGGCGGGTGCCGTTGGGCTTTTCCATGTGGCTGGCGTGACCCCCGAAGCGCCGGACCTTGCAACAGCGCTGCATCATCAGGCTCCGCAAGCGACAATCAAAGTCACCAACGAGATGGTTATGGATTCGCGCCGCCGTCTTTCTACCGCGCAAGACATGAAGCGTATTGACGCCGTTGCTATCGGCAGCCCGCATCTTTCCACAGTGGAGTTTGACCGGCTGGAAAATCTCATTGCCGGGCGCAAACTAAAGATACCGCTCTATGCCTGCACGGGTCGCCACGCTCTCGCGGCACTGGAGGGCAATGGCCGCCGCCAGTTGCTGGAAGCTTCTGGCGTTATCATTGTTGCTGACACCTGTGTGGTGGTTACGCCTATCCTGCCTGACATCAAGGATGCGGTGCTGATGACCAATTCCGGCAAATTTGCGCATTACGCACCCGGCAATACCGGCTATGGCGTCATTTACGGATCAATGGCCGAATGCGTCGAAAGTGCCGTGCTGGCAAAACCGGTCTTTGGTGCAGCGGCATGAAAGCGGCAATTCTTGTCGAGGGTCAGGCAACTCGGGCCGAAGCGCTGGTGCTGACAGCGCCGATCAGCTTTTGGGGCGGCGTTAATCCGAAAACCGGGCTGATTGCCGATGTGCGCCACCCGCAGCACGGCATTTCCATCACCGGCAAGGTACTTTGCCTTCCCGGCACGATTGGCTCGTCTTCCGCTGCAGCGGTGCTGCTTGAGCTTGTTTCGGCCAATCTCGCCCCCGCTGCCATCATCCTGCACGAGCCAGATGCAATTTTGCTGCTTGGCCTGATCGTCGCGCAGGAGATGGGCCACACTACGCCAATGGCTTTGCGGTTGGATCGCGGGGAGTTTGCGGGGTTAGTTGAGCGGCAAGTTCTTATTAGTGCTGAAGGTTCAATCAGCTTTAGCTAAAATCGTGGCATTAGTGGTTTGCCAACCTCAGGCTCAATTCTCACCGTTCGCGCGGTAGCACCCGGTCTGGCGGCCTGTGGCCATCGATGAAGGTGCGGATATTGATGATTACTTTCTCACCCATGTCGATACGGCCTTCCAGCGTGGCGGAGCCCATATGCGGCAAGATCACCACCTTGCCTGCCTTGGCGAGCTTGCGCAGCTTGGAATTGACGGCGGGCTCATGCTCGAACACATCAAGCGCTGCACCCGACAATTTGCCCTGATCCAGTTGATCGATCAACGCCTGCTCATCGATTATCTGGCCACGCGCCGTATTGACGATGAACGCCGTTGGCTGCATCAGCGCGATGCGGCGTGCCGAGAGTAAGTGAAATGTTGCAGGTGTCGAAGGACAATTAACCGAGATGATGTCCATACGGGCGAGCATCTGGTCGAGGCTTTCCCAATAGGTGGCTTCCAGCTCTTCCTCGGTCTTCGGGCTTACCGGTTTGCGGTTGTGATAATGGATCGAAAGGCCAAAAGCCTTGGCGCGGCGCGCCACAGCTGTTCCAATTCGGCCCATCCCGACAATGCCAAGGCGCTTGCCCCAGATGCGGCGTCCAAGCATCCATGTCGGCCCCCAGCCTTCCCATTTGCCATCATCGAGCAGGATGGAAGCGCCCTCGACCAGACGGCGTGGCATGGCCAGCATCAGCGCCAGCGTCATGTCGGCGGTGTCTTCGGTCAGGACATTCGGCGTGTTGGTCACGGTGATACCGCGCGCGGCGGCTGCAACAACATCGATATTATCGGTGCCATTGCCGAAATTCGCGATCAGCTTGAGGTTCGGGCCTGCCGCCTTGATGACTTCTTCATCAATACGATCGGTAACAGTCGGCACGAGAACATTGGCCTGCGAAACTGCCTCTATAAGTTCCGCCTTGGTCAGCCGCCGGTCATCTACGTTCAGCCGCGCTTCGAAAAGTTCGCGCATGCGCGTCTCGATTGGATCCGGCAATTTGCGGGTAATTACGACCAGAGGCTTTTTGCTCACCAATATTCCCCTCCCTTTCGCCTGCAATATTGAGAGCTCTTTAACCAAACCGTTGCAAACTGTCCTTGCTAACTAGCCGCTCGGATACTTGTCTATCAAGGGTGCGGACAGAAGACAAAGAAAAACAAGGATCGTTCAAGGATCGGGCGGAAATTGTCCGCATTACGGGCCGAACGATGAAGGACCAATATTGTTGAACTTTAAGAAATTCCGCCTCTTCACCATCACTGCAAGCCTTGCGGCGGCACTCGTTCCGGCAATTTCGCTGGGAGTTCCGCATCTTTCCAGCGCCACCGCTGCAGGACAGATCGGCCCGAGCGGACTGCCGCTGCCGCGTTTCGTCAGCCTGAAGCCCGGGCGCGTCAACCTGCGTGTTGGACCCGGACGGGACTATGCGGTGACTTGGCTGTTCCTCAAGTCCGGCCTGCCTGTAGAGATCGTACAGGAATATGACAACTGGCGGCGAATTCGCGATTCGGAAGGCACCGAGGGCTGGGTTTACCAATCTCTGCTCTCCGGCAAGCGCACCGGAATGACAGCGCCTTGGCAAAAGGACAAGGACGGCGTCATGCTCAATGTCTTCTCCAAGGCGGATGACAAGACAGCTGTTGTTGCCAAAGTGCAGCCGGGCGTACTCGGCACGCTAAAAAACTGTAACGGCGATTTCTGCCGTGTGGTCTTCGGCGGCGCAAGCGGCTGGATGCGCCAGACCGATATCTGGGGTGCCTATCCCGGCGAGAAGTTTGACGATTAAGCTGGTGAAGGTGCGGCCACCCTGCCTTTCCGGAAAACAACAAAGCTGATTGCCGCAAGTATCCAGACGCCAACCGCGCCGTAAAGCATGACCCAGCCAAAGCCGTGGATGAGCGCTTCCCGCACGACCGGCGCGGACAGCAGTGCTTCAACCCCGGCAATATTTCCGGATGCAACGCCTTCAGCCGTGGAGTGCAATTTTGCCACGTCAATGCCGGGTTTAATTCGCTCAATATATGAAGCAACGCCGCTGACCAGGATGAAGCCCATCAGGGCTATATTTATAGCCAGCGATGTCATGCGGGCGCTCATGTCTATGCCAGATGCCATGCCCGCACGGCTGCTTTGAACCGAGCCGGTCGTGGTGTTGGTCACAGGCGTATTGGTTATCCCGAGGCCGATACCTGCCAACAGCGAGCCGGGAAGCATTGTCAGCCAGCTGGCACTTGCCCCGCCACTGCCGAGCCACATCAAGGCAAAGCCGAGCCCGATTGTGAACAGACCTGCGGGAATGACTACGCCCGGTTGATAGTGCAGCGAAAGTTTTTCGCCCAGCGGAGGAAATATCAGCGTTGGCAGCGTATAGGCCAATAAAGCAAGCCCCGTAGCAACGCTGCCATAGCCTAGTCCGCCCTGAAAATAGATCGGCATATAGATCATGAATGGCCAGAAGCTGAAATTCATTGCCATCGAGCCGAGCAACGCTCCCGAGAAATTTCTCACACGGAAAACCGAGAAGTCGAACATGGGATATGTATGGGTCATTTCGATGATGATGAAGGCAATCAGGCTCGCTGCCGAGACGGCAAGAATGCTGAGTGCGATTGTGCTCGTAAAGCCGAGGCTCGGGCCCTGTGTAATGAAATAGACGAGACAGAACACCGCCAGCGAAAAGGTGATCATGCCGAAAATATCCAGACGCTTCGCATCAGGATCGCGAGACTCCTTTACGCCGCCCAGCGCCAGAACAAGCGTCAATGCGGCAATCGCCACATGGACAAGAAACACCCATTTCCAATCGATCGCAGCGACAATCAGCCCGCCAATGATCGGCCCAAAACCAAGCCCAATGCCAAAGACAATACCCCATATGCCGAAGGCGCGGCCACGTTTCCTTGCCCCCTGAAACTGTTCGGAAAGTATGGCGATCTGCGTGATCAGCATAATGCCGCCGCTCATGCCCTGAAGGAACCGACTGACGATAAGCACACCCATGCTTTGAGCCAGTCCGCATATTAGCGATGTGATGCCGAAAAGCGCGATGCTGATAACAAACAGCCTTTTCCGGCCGAAGCGATCCGCGAGTGTACCCGCAGCCATTAGCACAGCAGTGCAGGCAATCGTATAGGCGTTCATCACCCATTGCAGTTCGTTGAAACTGCCGTGCAGTACCTTTTCGAGAATGGGCAGGATCACCGGTACGCTCGATATCTCCAGACCGAACATGAGAGACGCAAGGCACACTGCTGCCAGCGCAAAAGCACTTGTACCAGAGTGAGAGTTTGTCATGGGGGCTTGCTCCTTGCTGAGATGAGGTGCCGCCGTTGTAGCCAAGAGCCATTCATGATAGAAATGATTTAATTTTGTGGATTTATTATAAATGGTCATTAATTATGATTATCGACTTCGATCCCGCTCTGCTGCGTGCTTTTGTTGCTGTTGTTGATACGGGAAGCTTCACCCGCGCCGCGCAACGCCTGAACCTCACCCAGTCTGCCATCAGCCACCAGATCAGGCGCCTGGAAGAACAGGTAGGCCGCCCGCTTTTGCATCGCACGACCCGCAGTCTTACCCTGACCGAGGACGGCGAAGATTTCCTGCGCAGCTCCGAGCAAATCATTGAGATGCTGGATTCGCTGACACGTCGCTTCAAGCCCTCGCCCGTCTCCGGGATTGTGCGTTTCGGTGTGCCGGAAAACTTCATGGGCGACCGCCTGCCAACTTTGCTGTGCCAGTTCGCCCGCAGCTTTCCTGCCGCACGCCTCGATGTTCATGTCGGCCCGTATATCGACCTGCGCGTTATGGTCGAGAATGATGATCTGGATCTGGCTGTTGTGCTGGCAGGAGAAGAAGATTCGGACAAGGCCACTATATTGCGCTGGACCCAGCTCGTCTGGGTTGCGTCCGATACTTTTACGATCGCTTCCGGCGCCTCCCTTCCCCTCGCTTTATCGCCAATACCCTGTTTCCACAGGCAAGCGGGAGTTGCTGCGCTCGACCATACCTCCATTCAATGGCACGTGGTGTTTACCTCACCCAGTCAACACGGCCTGCATGCGGCGGTGCTGTCGGGACTGGCAATTACCGTACTGCCGGAAAGCGACGTCCGGCCGGGCATGAAAGTCATTGATGGACAGTACGGGCTGCCATCACTGCCGCAGGCAGCCTTCACCCTGATCTGGAGTGGCGGCAGCAAAACCGCTGCGGCACGGGAGTTCGGCAAGCTGATTTCAGACATGCCTGAACCGCCCAAAGCTGCTCCAGCGCCTAAATCTGCCAGAAGGCTCGCTTAGGGTCGTGCCTTCAAGGCTTTCCGGCAAATTCCGTGATTTTTGAGACGAGTTCGGCATCCTGGCCGTTAAAGCCATGATGCGCCCGCGAATTGCAGGGATTATTTTCGGTAATACCTCCACTCAACCAGACAACTCTCGCCCTGCCACCGGCCCATGCAAGAAACGGGTCAACTCCGCCAGCCTTGGTAAAGCGGCAGGTATCTTCGCGATGATGTATTACCAAGGTTGGTGGCAAGAGTTCCGCATAGGGCAGGATTGTCATCATGTTGGTCGATGGTCCTGATCCACGGCTGAGAAAGCCCGATGTCAGCACCAGCCTGTCAGGCTTGGCACCTTCGACCAGCCCCTGCGCTGCACGCTGCGTGCCCGCGCTTGTGCCCACCACCGTCACTGGCCGCTTGATCTTGGCCATTGCCTTGACAGCTGCAGGCAGACTGGTGCCGCTTTCAACCAGCAGCACGTTGAAACCTTTTTGGGCAAAAGCATCACGATTACGGATGAGCACATTGTCACCACCGCTGCTGAACTTGGCATCCGGCCCAACATCCAGCTTGCCATTGCCGCCAGTCAGAAGAATCAGACTTGCCTTCGCATCATCTTTTCGGATGAGAATGTTGCTCACACCGCCAATGGAGATTGTTTCGCCGCCGCTAACCACAATACTGACAGGGGCATCACTTGTCTGTGCAGAGGCAACTCGGGTCAAAGTCGACGTAAACATCAAACTCAAGATGACTGCTGCCGCCACCTGCTGCCAATATCGTGTTCGCGCCATGATCAGTGTCTCCATCTCAACTTTGGTACTTCTCGAAATACTGTACCGGCTTCTACCGTGCAGCTTGTAATCCACGATAGAATCTGAAAATTGCGAGAGATATGCGTAGCATCTTTGCGTCAGCCAGCAGCATTATAAAGTCTTATGGACACAGAAAACATGGCGCACTAGTACGGTGCTTCGCGCCAGATAAAATCGAAATAAATATTTCTGAGTTTGAGAAAACGATTAACCGCGTTTCTTGCGCAGACGAATAACGATGTCGACATTCACAATTTCC
Source organism: Phyllobacterium sp. YR531 (assembly GCF_000282595.1). Lineage (GTDB taxonomy): Bacteria > Pseudomonadota > Alphaproteobacteria > Rhizobiales > Rhizobiaceae > Phyllobacterium. Next base: position 118,835 of record NZ_AKIZ01000014.1, on the reverse strand, counting down.
ATGCCTTCCGGCACCGGCGGCAAATGCCCTACCATTGTAGAGCCATCCGGAATGTCGATAACCTCATTTTCACCTTCAACGAAAAAGTGATGATGATCAGAGGTATTGGTATCAAAATAAGTTTTGGCACCCTCAACAGCCAGAATGCGCAGCATCCCCGCCTGAGTGAATTGATGCAGCGTGTTGTAGACCGTTGCAAGCGAAACCGGCACATCGGCGCCAAGAGCTTCTTCGTGCAATTCTTCTGCGGAAAGGTGACGGTCACCTTTGGAAAAAATCAGGTTGGCAAGTGCAATACGTTGACGGGTAGGACGCAGACCAGCAAAGCGCAGGCGCTCCTGCAAAGGAACGTCGTCGTCGATTTCATAAGAAATATGCATGGCGCTTGTGCCACTCCGTTAACTGATATCCAAAGTCACACAACAGATTTTTATCTGGCGTGCTACACCAATGATATATGCCGTCTTGCGAAATCGATCAATAGGCAGCAATTACGCCATTAGTATGTGTTTGAAAGCAGACCAGAACCATTAATTTCGCACTGTTTCCGATCAAAGCAAGGGTTCCATTTACGCTTGGTTTGCTCTAGGAAGCGTTTTCAGGCGGAAATACTCTGTGATAGGGTTCCTGCAAGCCTGGATGTCGTGCGTCCCAAGCGCAAGATTAGAAGTTACCGATGGGAGAAAGAATGCCAGAACAGAAATCAAGCTACGGCTATGAAGAGCTCCTAGCCTGTGCCCGTGGAGAGATGTTCGGTCAGGGCAATGCCCAATTGCCAGCACCACCCATGCTGATGTTCGACCGCATTACCGAGATTTCTGAAACGGGCGGTGAAAACGGCAAAGGTTATATCCGCGCCGAATTCGACATCAAACCTGATCTCTGGTTCTTTCCTTGCCACTTTATTGGCGATCCTGTCATGCCCGGCTGTCTCGGGCTTGATGCCATGTGGCAGTTGACGGGCTTCTATCTCGGCTGGCTGGGCGAACCCGGTAAGGGCCGCGCGCTTTCCACGGGCGAGGTAAAATTCACCGGAATGGTTACGCCGAAAAATAAACTTGTCGAGTATGGCATTGATTTCAAGCGCGTAATGCGCGGTCGCCTGGTCCTTGGCATTGCCGATGGCTGGCTAAAGGTCGATGGCGAGACTATCTACAAGGCAACCGACCTGCGGGTTGGCCTGTTCAAGGAAAGCGCTGCCTAGTGCAAGCGCCTACCCTTTAAGGAGATCGCGATGCGGCGAGTGGTTGTAACGGGCATGGGTATTGTGTCCTCTATCGGCAATAATGTGCAGGAGGTTCTTGAATCCCTGCGCGCAGCGAAATCGGGCGTCGTATTCGCAGAAGAATATGCAGCCCATGGTTTTCGCAGCCAGGTAAAGGGTGCGCCAACACTCGACCCATCGACGCTGGTTGACCGGCGTGCCATGCGCTTCCACGGCGGCGGCACAGCATGGAACCATGTTGCCATGGATCAGGCGATTGCCGATGCCGGTCTCGATGAGAGCCACATTTCAAATGAACGCACCGGCATAATCATGGGGTCGGGCGGCTCATCCACCCGTACCATTGTTGAAGCCTCGGAAAAGACCATCGAATCCGGCTCGAGTAAGAAGGTCGGTCCTTTTGCTGTGCCAAAAGCCATGTCTTCGACAGCATCGGCAACTCTCGCCACTTGGTTCAAGATCAAGGGCGTCAACTATTCCATCTCGTCGGCCTGCGCCACTTCCAATCACTGCGTGGGCAATGCCTTTGAGATGATCCAGTATGGCAAGCAGGACATGATGTTTGCCGGTGGCTGCGAAGACCTCGATTGGACCCTTTCCGTCCTGTTTGACGGCATGGGCGCCATGTCCTCCAAATTCAATGACCGACCCTCCGTAGCCTCGCGTGCTTATGACAAGAACCGTGACGGTTTCGTTATCTCCGGCGGCGCTGGCGTTCTCGTGCTTGAAGAGCTGGAACATGCGAAAGCCCGCGGTGCCAAGATTTACGGCGAACTGGTAGGTTACGGAGTGACTTCGGACGGTGCCGACATGGTTGCTCCAAGTGGCGAAGGTGCGGCCCGCTGCATGCGCATGGCCATTGCCAATGTCAAAGGCAAGGTTGATTACATCAATCCGCATGCGACTTCGACGCCAGTCGGAGACTTAAAGGAAATTGAAGCAATCCGCGAAGTTTTCGGTTCTGGCAACCAGTGCCCGCCAATCTCGGCGACCAAATCACTTACCGGCCATTCGCAGGGCGCAACAGGCGTTCATGAGTCGATCTATTCGCTGCTCATGCTGAACAACGATTTCATCGCTGAAAGCGCCAATATCGAAGAACTCGATCCGGCATTCGAAGATATGCCAATCGTGCGCAAGCGAATAGATAATGTAAAATTAAACACCGTCCTCACCAATTCCTTCGGATTTGGCGGCACGAACGCGTCGCTGGTTTTCCAGCGCTACGAGGGATAAAAAATGGGTGATCTGATGAAGGGCAAGCGCGGTCTCATCATGGGAGTCGCGAATAGCCATTCCATTGCCTGGGGCATTGCCAAGGAACTTTCCGATAATGGTGCCGAGCTTGCTTTTACCTATCAGGGTGACGCATTTGGCAAGCGCGTTGCGCCATTGGCCGAGCAGCTCGGCTCCAAGCTTCTGCTACCCTGCGATGTCGAAGATATCGCTACGGTCGATGCGGTTTTTGAGACTTTGGAAAAAGAGTGGGGCACGATCGATTTCGTCGTTCATGCCATCGGCTTTTCCGACAAGTCGCAGTTGAAGGGCCGCTATGCGGACGTGACGACCCGCGATAATTTCTCACGCACCATGGTCATCTCCGCCTACTCCTTCACGGAGGTTGCGCAGCGCGCTTCCAGGCTGATGAAAGAGGGCGGCTCTATCCTGACGCTGACTTATGGCGGCTCGACGCGAGTCATGCCGAACTATAATGTCATGGGTGTTGCCAAGGCAGCGCTTGAGGCCATGGTTCGCTACCTGGCTGCGGATTATGGTCCGGAAGGAATTCGCGTCAATGCAATCTCTGCGGGTCCTGTGCGCACTTTGGCGGGTGCCGGTATTGGCGATGCCCGCGCCATGTTCTCCTATCAGCAACGCAATGCACCTTTGCGCCGCACTGTCGACATTGGCGATGTCGGCCGTTCGGCGCTTTACCTGCTGTCTGATCTTTCAAGCGGCGTTACCGGCGAAATCCACTATGTGGACTCCGGCTATAACATTGTCTCGATGCCGACATTGGAAGAATTGAAGAAGTCTGACGACGGCAAGGAATAGTCCGAAGATTTTTTCGGCGCAGTTGATCCGCCCTCAATCGCTCAGAATGCAATTTGCAGGAAGAATGAAAGGGTTTGCGAGTAAAACCGGCAAAAATGCGAGCGTTTTTGCCACCTTGGGCTGCAAAATGGTTGCAGGCGGTAGAAACTACTTCTTGGCCTCAATCACTTTATAACCGGCATTGTCTTCAATCGGTGTCACCTGCTTGAACAGAGATTTCAACCCTGCTTCATAGGGCATCTGCCGGTTGGCAACGAGCAATAGTCTGCCGCCCGGCTTCATCCTTTTTGCAGCAGCAGCAATAAAGCCCTGCCCCATTGTCGGGTCAGCGCTCCGTCCTGCATGGAACGGCGGGTTCATAACGACCGTGTCGTAAATCTCTGTAATTGCTTCACTATTGACATCGTGCCAATGAAATTTGACCGGCGTTTCCCCGCCATCAATATTGGTTTTTGCGGCTTCCAGCGCTTCGAAATCGGCCTCATAAAGGTCAAGCGATTTCAGCTTTTCGGGGTATTTCAACACTTCGCTGGCAAGATATCCCCAGCCCGCTCCAAAGTCTGCCACATGACCGCTTATGCGACCGGCAAAGTGCTTCACCAGCATGGCCGAACCATTGTCGATTGCCGTGTGAGAAAACATACCCGGCGCCGTATTGAAGCGACTTTCAACCTGCATGTTCTTGGGTGTAAGCTTTTGAATATCCTCACTGTTTATTTCACCCGAGCGAACGAACCAGAATGCCACCGCATGGTTTTTTGACAGCCTGTCTTCGATAGTCGTGAGGTTCGAAACAGTCTTGCGGAAGCTGTCTACGCCGAGCTTCTTGTTGCCGCAAACCACCATGCGACCGCCGACCTTTACCTGATCAAGCGCCTGCGTCAACCAGCCTTCATTGCGGCCACGATGTTTGCCAAGCAAGATCAGCGCGCCGTCAAACTCGGTATTTTCCTGTAACCTTGGAACCGCAGTAAAACCTGCTTTCTGCAACGCCAGATAATCCGGCTTGAATGGTTGCAGGCAAGTGAGGATAGACTTCCATTCATCTCCAATGGCGCGATCTGTTTCAGCACCGAGAAACAACCACGACGCGCCTTTATTGGGCACCGGCAATATCTCATCTTCGAAGGGCAGAAACAGTGTCTGGAGAGCGCCGTTGGCCATTACAAAGTCCGTCTATAGATGGTTACACCAAGAAAAAAGCGCGCCACAGGGACGCGCTTTTATTATTGCATGGTCAGAAGATTACTCAGCGTCTTCCTGAGCCTTCTTTTCCTGAACGATTTCCTTGCCGGTTTCCTGATCGACAACCTTCATCGATAGGCGAACCTTGCCACGTTCATCAAAGCCCATGAGCTTGACCCAGACCTTCTGGCCTTCCTTGACTACATCCGAAGTCTTGGCGACACGATCCGAAGCAAGCTGCGAGATGTGAACCAGACCATCACGTGGACCGAAGAAGTTTACGAAAGCGCCAAAGTCAGCAGTCTTTACAACTGTGCCTTCATAGATTTCGCCTACTTCAGGTTCCGCAACAATCGAGTGGATCCACTTGCGGGCAGCTTCGATTTCCTTGGCCGAGGACGATGCAATCTTGACTGTACCATCATCTTCAATGTTGATTTTCGCGCCAGTCTTTTCGACAATTTCGCGAATAACCTTACCACCGGAGCCGATAACGTCACGGATCTTGTCAGTCGGAATGTTCATGACTTCAATGCGTGGAGCAAATTCGCCAAGTTCCGAACGGCCTTCAGTGATGGCTTTTGCCATTTCGCCGAGGATGTGCAGACGACCGTCCTTGGCCTGTGCCAAAGCAACCTTCATGATCTCTTCGGTGATGCCGTCGATCTTGATATCCATCTGCAGTGCAGTGATACCGTTCTCAGAACCAGCTACCTTGAAGTCCATGTCGCCGAGATGATCTTCGTCGCCGAGGATATCGGAAAGAACAGCGAACTTCTCGCCTTCGAGGATCAGGCCCATCGCAATACCCGCAACCGGGCGAAGCAAGGGAACACCAGCATCCATAAGGGCTAGAGACGTACCGCAGACAGTTGCCATGGAGGACGAACCATTGGATTCGGTGATCTCGGAAACCGTGCGGAGCGTGTAGGGGAACTGTTCCTTGGCAGGCAGAACCGGATGGATAGCGCGCCATGCAAGCTTGCCATGACCGATTTCACGACGGCCGGGCGAACCCATGCGACCTGTTTCACCGACCGAATAGGGCGGGAAATTGTAGTGCAGCATGAAGGTTTCTTTGTACATTCCGGTCAGCGAGTCGACATACTGCTCGTCTTCGCCTGTGCCGAGTGTGGCAACAACGATCGCCTGTGTTTCACCGCGTGTGAACAGTGCAGAACCGTGCGTACGTGGCAGAAGGCCAACTTCCGAAACGATTGGACGAACTGTGGAAAGGTCACGGCCATCGATACGGCTGCCTGTATCGAGAATGTTCCAGCGAACGATTTTCGCCTGAACCGACTTGAATACAGTTGCGATTTCTTCTGCCGAGAATTCTGGTTCTTCAACGCCTTCAGGGAAGAAGTGCGCCTTTACCTTTGCCTTGGCAGCATCAACCGCATTGTAGCGATCCTGCTTGTCCGTGATCTTGTAAGCTGCACGCAGATCGGTTTCGGCAACCTTGAGAACAGCTGCTTCAGCTGCTGACACGTCGTCTGCCTGGAAGTCACGAGGCTCTTTCGCAGCAACTTCAGCGAGCTTGATGATCGCATCGATTACCGGCTGGAAGCTGCGGTGACCGAACATGACAGCGCCGAGCATAACGTCTTCGGCCAACTCCTTGGCTTCCGACTCAACCATCAGAACAGCATCGCCAGTACCGGCAACAACCAGATCGAGGCTCGATTCTGGCATCTCGTCGACAGTTGGGTTCAAACGGTATTCGCCGTTGATATAACCAACGCGAGCGCCGCCAATCGGGCCCATGAATGGAACGCCGGAAAGGGTCAGGGCAGCCGAAGCGCCGATGAGCGAAATTATGTCCGGATTGTTTTCAAGATCATGCTGGATAACAGTCAGAACAACCTGTGTGTCGTTCTTGTAACCATCGGCAAATAACGGGCGGATCGGGCGGTCGATCAGGCGCGAAACCAGAGTTTCATTTTCGCTTGGACGGCCTTCACGCTTGAAGTAGCCACCGGGGATCTTGCCGGCTGCGTATGTCTTTTCCTGATAGTTTACGGTCAGAGGGAAAAAGTCCTGACCTGGCTTTGGTGACTTTGCGGAAACAACAGTAGCGAGAACGACTGTCTCACCGTAAGTGGCGAGAACTGCGCCATCTGCCTGGCGGGCAATCTTGCCGGTTTCCAGAATGAGCGGACGTCCGCCCCATTCGATTTCAACTTTGTGTTGATTAAACATATCTTGTCCTTGAGTGGAGAAAAACGCGCTTCCCTTTGGATCGCAGCATCTTTCTACCGTTTCGTTTCGACCAATCACGGGCAAGACAATTTGCAACTCGCATTCCGAGTTGCCAGCAATCCTGCCCCATGACCTGTCACATGGGTATTCTTCATCCCCTTAAAGGATGAGCAGAAACCGGCGGGACATGAATGCCGCCGCCGGTTTCAATCCGTTATTAGCGGCGCAGGCCGAGCTTTTCGATCAGCGTCTGGTAGCGGCTCTGATCAATCTTCTTGAGATAATCAAGAAGGCTGCGGCGCGTCGAGACGAGCTTGAGAAGACCACGGCGGGAATGGTTATCCTTCTTGTGATCCTTGAAATGTTCGGTCAAATTGACAATGCGCTCTGTCAGCACGGCAACCTGGACTTCCGGAGAACCGGTATCGCCTGGCTTCGTTGCATATTCAGTGATCACTGCCTGCTTGCGTTCAGCGGTTATCGACATCGTATATCCTTTCTTTTGAAGAGGAAAACAGGATGCCCACGGCCGGGATGTCGTCCAGCGGGGGCCAGTTAAAGCAACGGGCAAAGCCTGAAGCTTGGGGCCGTATAGTCGAAATTGTGACGAATTACCAGCCGCAAATGATTCCCCGCCCAAATGGCGCATTAGACTAATTGCTATATTGCATATTTGCCCCAGAAGAAGGCAGGTGATCCTTTTATACAATTCATAGGAACACCGATGGACGTATATCGCCCACAAGCCTCTGTCCGGGCAAAAGCAATTGGCCTTGTATGGAAGGCAGACAAGTTTTTGGCATTTGAGGTTGAGAACGGTGACGGAGAAGTCGATGGGGTCCGCCCGTTTGGCGGCCTTATTAAAACGGGAGAAACCAAGGAGAATGCCCTGGAGCGGGAGTTTCTCGAGGAGCTTGGCAGCCCGATCAAAATAGTCGGCCCATGGCATGATTTCGAGAGTAAGGAATACTCAGGTCAGGAACATCTGTTCGTAACAACCGTCGAACTAATGGATAAAAGCTATTATGCCCGCGAAGAAATCATTCATCGCGAAGCGGGTGATACAACCTGCTGGGCCAAATGGTACGATCCGCTGGAACTGAAGGCGGCAAACCTAAAACTGTATCCAGCCGGGCTTGATACAATCCTGTCCAATAGACGCGAGCATTCTTATCACGAATAATCAATAACCCATCGCAGGTGCAACATCCGCATCAATTGCACCGCTTTCCGAGTGCAGTATGCAATGGCTCAACCAGCTATTTTCTCCAGAAGAAATCAGTGGTTCTAACGCCTCAGTCCACGAGAGGAAAATTCAGTACAGTAATATGTGGATTGCACGCATCCGTTAGCTGTTGTGCGGTATTTTCAGGCTACGGTGGTAGAAACAATCTTCACCAATTACCCGGGGAGCCCAATGAGCGAAGACGCTATAATAAACCTGTTCTCCTACGGAACCCTGCAGCTGGAAAGTGTTCAGTTGTCTTCCTTTGGCAGGTTGCTTACCGGCACCAAGGATTCCATTTCCGGATTCCGCAGCGCGATGGTGGAAATCACCGATCCTGAAGTTATCCAGGCCAGCGGCAGCAATTTTCACCCTATCGTCGGACCAAGTGACAATCCTGCCGACGAGTTGGAGGGAACCGTATTCCAGATCACCGAGCGGGAACTGGCAGCCGCAGATGATTATGAGGTTTCGGACTACAAACGCATTGAGGTGCGCCTGAAGTCGGGTATCCAGGCTTGGGTCTATGTAAAAGCCTAGATAGTAAACACGCGCTTTGGATTAAACTGGCCGTGTTCTATGAAGCCGATCGCAAGCAGTTTGCCCTTTGCAGTTACACAAGCTTCATCCGCCTCCACGGGTGCGTCGCGACCACGCAGGATGATAGGGTTACCCATACGAATACGGTGGGCCTGATCATCCGTTATTGCCACCTGTGGCAAGCTTTCCAACGCAGCGCCTGTCTCAATGAGAAAGGCATCCATAACGGAAAATCGATCTGCAAGGCGCTCATATCCGCCCTCGTCGCCGGTCTCATCTGTTGGGACTGGCGGATGAGCAGCTTCCAATTCCTCCAGCGTCACAAAATCGGCTTCGTCAAAGGGAGCAACCTCTATACGACGCAGGTCAGCAATGTGACCGTAGCACCCAAGATCGCGGCCCATATCACGCGCAAGCGAGCGAACGTAAGTTCCCTTACCGCATTCCACTTCGAAAACAGCCGTTGCGTCATCAGGTCGCTCAATCAGCTCAAGGCGATCGATCTCGACTTCCCGTGACGGTATCTCGACCTCCTCGCCACCGCGAGCAAGATCATAGGCCCGCTCACCTGCAATCTTGATCGCAGAAAATTTTGGCGGCGTTTGCTGAATAACTCCGGTATATTTGGGCAGCAGTGCTTTAATTGCCGTCTCTTCCGGTCGATTGTCAGATGTCGCGCTGACTTCGCCTTCCAAATCATCGGTAGTGCGCTCGGCACCCCAACTGACCGTAAAGCGATAGATTTTTGTTCCATCCATGACATAGGGAACAGTCTTGGTCGCCTCGCCAAGAGCAATCGGCAACATGCCCGATGCCAGAGGGTCGAGCGTACCAGCATGACCCGCTTTTTCAGCCTTGAACAACCATTTGATCTTGGAGACCGCCTCCGTTGAACCCATACCCTTAGGCTTGTCGAAGATCAGCCAACCGGAGACCGGACGGCCCTTTTTCTTGCGCTGTCTTGCCATTTAATTATCGCCATGTCCTGGCACATCGCCCGGGTTGGGGTCGCCGCCGTCATCATCGTCATTGTCATCATCGGTGAGATCGCGGGTGACCTCCGGCTTGCGCAGCAGGGCATCAATTTTGGCGTAATTGTCAAAACTCGTATCAATGCGAAAACGAAATTCCGGCATATATTTCATGGACTTGAGATACACACCCGCGCGTCCGCGAATGAATCGCGCATGTTTGTTCAAGGCGCTAATAACCGCCTCGCTGTCTGTAGCTCCAACTGGCGAGACGAAACATGTGGCAATTTTCAGATCCGGAGACATACGCACTTCCGAGATCGCAATCACTGCATTCTCCAGTTGATCATCGCGAACATCGCCACGCTGCAGAACTTGCGATACTGCATGGCGCACCTGTTCGCTAACGCGCAACTGACGTTGGGAAGGACCTGATCCGGTAGCAAAACGAGCCATTATTACCTATCCAGACAAACAAGAGATCGCCGGATATTATTCCGGCGATCCTGTTATCATTAATCGAGACGCTTGGGTTTAGAGCGTGCGGGTCACATGTTCGACGCGGAAAGCTTCGATTGTATCGCCTGCGCGAATATCCTCGTAGTTTTCAAACGCCATACCGCATTCCTGACCCATCGGCACTTCGGATACTTCGTCCTTGAAGCGCTTGAGCGTCTTGAGTTTGCCTTCGTGGATGACAACGTTGTCGCGGATAAGGCGTACACCTGCACCACGTTCGACCTTGCCTTCCGTAACACGGCAACCGGCGACCTTGCCGACCTTCGTGATATTGAAGACTTCCAGAATTTCCGCGTTGCCGATGAAGGTTTCGCGGCGTTCTGGAGAAAGAAGACCGGACATCGCAGCTTTCACATCGTCTACGAGATCGTAAATGATGTTGTAATAGCGAATTTCGATGCCTTCACGTTCGGCCAGATCGCGGGCCTGCTTGTTGGCACGCACATTGAAGCCGATAATTGCGGCATTCGATGCTTCTGCAAGAGCGATATCGCTTTCAGTGATCCCGCCTGCCCCGGAGTGAATGATGCGCGCGCGCACTTCTTCCGTACCAAGCTTGTCGAGGGCGCCAGCAATCGCTTCGATCGAGCCCTGAACGTCGCCTTTGATGAGTAGCGGGAACTCTTTCAAGCCGGTGACCTGCAACTGGCTCATCATCTGTTCCAGGGAACCACGTGAACCAGCCTGTTTGGCCACAGCCTTTTCGCGAGCAAGACGTGTGCGATATTCGGAAATTTCGCGCGCCTTGGCTTCATTCTCGACGACGGCAAAGCGATCACCAGCCTGTGGCGGTCCGCCAAGGCCGAGAACCTCAACCGGCATGGCCGGTCCGGCATCCTTCATGTTTTCGCCGCGGTCATTGACCAGCGCACGTACACGGCCCCACTCGCTGCCTGCAACGATGATATCGCCCGGATGCAGAGTACCCTTCTGGACGAGAACGGTTGCTACCGAACCACGGCCACGGTCAAGCTTGGCTTCAATAACCACGCCCTCAGCGGTACGAGTCGGATCAGCCTTGAGATCCAGAACTTCAGCCTGAAGCAGGATTGTTTCGAGAAGCTTGTCGAGGCCAACACCAGTCTTGGCGGAGACTTCAACGTCGAGCGTTTCACCGCCCATTGATTCCACGAAAACTTCATGCTGGAGCAGGCCGTTACGCACCTTTTGTGGATCAGCGGAAGGCTTGTCGATCTTGTTGATGGCAACAATGATCGGAACCCCAGCAGCCTTGGCATGATTGATTGACTCAATCGTCTGCGGCATGACGCTATCGTCAGCAGCAACCACCAGAATGGCAATATCCGTCGCTTGCGCGCCACGTGCACGCATTGCGGTAAATGCGGCGTGACCCGGCGTATCGATAAAGGTGATCTTCTGGCCGTTCTGTTCGACCTGATAAGCACCGATATGCTGCGTGATGCCGCCTGCTTCGCCCGACACGACATTCGCCTTGCGGATCGCATCAAGCAGCGATGTTTTACCGTGATCGACGTGACCCATGATGGTCACAACTGGTGGACGGGAAACAAAAGCTCCCTGATCGTCTTGAACGTTGAAAATGCCTTCTTCAACGTCAGATTCAGCAACACGGCGGACCGTATGACCGAATTCTTCAGCAATCAGTTGGGCCATATCCGCATCAATCAGATCGCCCGGTTTCATCATCTGGCCTTCTTTCATCAAATATTTGATGACGTCGACCGAACGCTCAGCCATACGCTGGGCCAGTTCCTGAATGGTGATGGTTTCCGGAAGCACGACTTCACGCGCGATCTTCTCGCGTGTTTCCTGCTGCATGCCGCGTTTGAATTTTTCCTGGCGACGACGCATCGCGGAAAGTGAACGGCTGCGACCTTCATCATTGAGCGCGGAGCCCAATGTAAGCTTGCCACGACGGCGTTCATCTTCACCTTTTACAACCTTCGGTGCACGAACTTCAGGCTTTGCCGGAGCAGCACTGCTGCCACGGCGTGCGCCTGCCGGTCCACCGCGTCGTGTCTCTTCTTCTTCCGCAACATTGGTCTTGCGGACAGAAACTTTCGAGCCGGTATCTTCCGCAGCCGATGGTTCAGGCTGGCGCTTGCGCGATTCTTCCTCAGCGCGTTGCTTGGCTTGGGCTTCCTTGCGAAGGCGCTCTTCTTCCTCTGCCTGACGGCGTGCTGATTCTTCGCGTTCCTTGGCGCGCAATGCATCTTCTTCCGCGCGGCGGGCCGCCTCAACAGCGGCCTTTGCACGATCTTCGATATCACGCGCCTTTGAACCCTCAAGGGCCTTGCGGCGTGCCTCAAGTTCTGCTGCTGAAAGTGTATTCAACACCATGCCGGAGCGATCGTTCGGGCGCTGTCCTGCCGGACGATAGGGCTGCTGGCCCGCGCGCTGCGGCGAAGATGGCTGGGTTGGACGGCTCGCAGCAGGGCGCGCAGTCGAAGTCGATGCTGGCGCACTGGCCGCTGGTGCAGCGGGGGCTGGCGTCGGACGCGGGGCTGGCGCTGCTGCAACTGGCTGCGACGCAACCGTCGGCTGCGGTGCAGCAACAGGCTGTGGTGCAGGCGCTGCTGCTACTGGCGCGACCGGCTTGGGCGCTGCCGTCGGCTGGACTGGCGCTGGCGTTGGCGCAGCAACAGGTGCAACCTCCGGCTTTTGGTCCGGCAGGCTGAACTTGCGCTTCTTCGTTTCAACGACAACAGACTTAGTCCGCCCGTGGCTGAAATTCTGGCGCACCGTGCTTTGTTCGATACCGGGCCGCTTCAGGGTCAGGGTTTTCTTGTTGACGCCAAGCGTCTTGTCGTCTGTCGATTTTGTATCGCTCATTCCGTTTCCGTTTCCTTCGCAGCGGTTGCCGCTTTAGCGCTGGTCTGCTCGTCCAGACCTTCGCGAAAATGCTGTAGCATCCAGACTCGCTTCATAAGCCCGGCAGCTGCCCTCCCCTTGAGTACGGCAGCATGTATCACATTAACCCCACCCAATGCCAAATCCATTTCATCGCTACTGAACAATGAAAGGGCGGGTATATCAGGTCCGTCGGCATAAACTACCGAACGACGGGCCTGGTCAAGCTTTCGGACGCCGTCTTCCGCTGCTTCAAAAGCATGCAGCACGAGCCCGGCCGTGCCGTTGCGGATGGCGATATCCACTTTTGCGGCCCCTGTTATCACAACACCGGCCTTTCGCGCCAACCCAAAACTTCCCAAAGCTGATTTTGCCAGCATCTGGTCAACGATCTTTCCGAAATCATCCGGAACAATCACCGCTGTTTTCAGTCCACGCGGGAAAAGCTTCCGCTTCACCGCTTCGTCAATATAACGACGCTGGGCTTTGACCCAGCAACCCCGACCGGGAAGGTTGTGCTTCAAATCAGCAACAACCGATCCATCCGGGGCTACCACGAATCGGATCATGTCATCGACAGAACCTGCTTCACGCGTGACGATGCACGTTCTGTCGTTCATTTCCGCTTCCATATTAGGATCGTCCGGGATTAACCAGCGACCTCTTCGTCTGCTTCTGCACCGGTCTCGGTTGCAACCAGATCATCTTCAGTGATCCATCCAGCCTTCAAACGAGCAGCAAGCACCATCTGTTCCGCATCGGCACGGCTGACTTCGAATGCTGACAGGATGCCGGGGAAATTAACCGTCTCCCCATCCTTGCGTTCGCGCCATCCGGTCAATTCGTCAACAGCATATCCGGCGAAGTCTTCAACGGTTTTGACACCGTCTTCACCGACTGCAACCAGAATCGCATTGGTCATTCCAGGCAGGTCACGAAGCTCGTCCGAAACACCCAGCTCCTTGCGGCGGGCATCGCGCTCTTCTTCGATTCGGCCGAGATATTCCTGAGCACGCTGCTGGATTTCTGTCGCAGTATCCTCATCAAAACCATCGATGGAGGAAATGTCATCGCTATCAACATAAGCGATTTCTTCCACGCTGGCAAAACCTTCGGACGCAAGAACCTGGCCGACCATCTCGTCAACGTCGAGTGCTTCCATGAACAGGTTGGAGCGTTCTACGAATTCTTTCTGACGGCGCTCAGACTCTTCCTGCTCGGTGAGGATGTCGATATCCCAGCCTGTCAGCTGCGAAGCCAGACGGACATTCTGCCCGCGACGACCGATCGCTAGTGATAGTTGGTCATCCGGGACCACAACTTCAATACGCTCGGCATCTTCATCCAGAACAACCTTGGAAACTTCTGCGGGCTGCAAGGCATTAACGATGAAGGATGCAGGCTCTGGCGACCAAGGAATAATATCGATCTTTTCGCCCTGAAGTTCCCCGACGACTGCCTGGACGCGCGAACCGCGCATACCAACGCAGGCACCCACAGGATCAATGGACGAATCGCGCGAAATAACCGCGATCTTGGCGCGCGAGCCCGGATCACGAGCAACCGACTTGATTTCGATGATGCCATCGTAAATTTCCGGCACTTCCATGGTGAAAAGCTTTGCCATGAATTGCGGATGCGTGCGGCTCAGGAAAATCTGCGGTCCACGCTGTTCGCGGCGAACGTCATAGACATAGGCGCGAACGCGATCACCATATCGGAATGTTTCGCGGGGGATCAGCTCGTCGCGACGAACGATTGCTTCACCGCGGCCCAGATCGACAATCACATTGCCATACTCAACGCGCTTGACGCTGCCGTTGATGATCTCACCAACGCGATCCTTGTATTCGTCATACTGGCGATCACGCTCGGCTTCACGAACCTTCTGCACGATAACCTGCTTGGCGGACTGAGCTGCGATCCGGCCAAAATCCATTGGTGGAAGCTGGTCGGCGAGGAAGTCGCCTGGCTGTGCATCAGGGTTGCGGTCGCGGGCGGCATCCATACCGATCTGCGTAACCGGATCTTCAACATCGTCGACAACTTCAAGCAGACGTTGCAGCTTGATTTCGCCAGTTTTGGCGTTGATGTCAGCGCGGATATTGGTTTCCTGACCATAACGCGAGCGTGCAGCTTTCTGAATGGCATCGGCCATCGCCGCAATAACGATCTCGCGGTCAATCGACTTCTCGCGCGCAACCGCATCGGCGATCTGCAGAAGTTCTAGCCTGTTTGCACTGACTGCCATTTTCTTCTCCTTGGGTTCACCACCACGCTTCCTCTGCGGGTGTATGAAATTCAATCCGGTTGTTAGCTCTGCCCCTCTTCGGAAGCATCTGCTTCGTCAGGAGCATCATTGTTTTCTTCTGGTATACGGCCTTCGCGAAGATCCTTGTCACGACGCAATGCATCGCGAATGAGATCGTCCGTCAGAATGAGACGGGCATCGGCAATCATTTCAAACGGGACCTCGACAGCGGGCTTGTCGCCGTACGTGGCCTGATCGCTTTCAATCGTTATTGATTCATCGGTTACGTTAGCGATACGGCCACGAAATTTCTTCCGGCCTTCCAGAATTGCAGAGGTGTCTACCTTTACAATATGGCCGCTCCAAACTGTAAAATCCGATTTGCGCACGAGTGGTCGATCAATCCCCGGCGACGAAACTTCCAGATGATAGTTCCGGTCGATAGGGTCTTCCACGTCGAGTACTGGCGATAATGTCCGGCTTACCAGCTCGCAGTCTTCGACAGTCATTGTACCATCGTGACGCTCAGTCATGATTTGTAGCGTCAAACCATTGAGACCCGAAAGTCGCGCGCGAACAAGCCGGAAGCCAATGGATTCGAGAACAGGCTCGATGATCGAAGCGACGCGAGCGTCGATACCCGTTTCAGTAATAATACGCTCTTCCGATGCTGAAACCGGAACAGTTTGATGTTCTGTTTTGGTGCCGTCTGTCACACAAATTTTCCCTGTTTTGGCCCCAAGAAACAAAAAAGAGCGGGACCTGTGTGGACCCACCCCTGTTCTATCGACCAAGAATATGCGTTCTGTATACCGAAATGGGGGGAGACTTTCAAGCTCCGTAACAAATTTCTGCGAACTCGTGAAGCATTAGCCGTTATATCGCAATAATGCATAGCTGCCCTGCATAAGTGGCTCTTACCAAAAACGTGCCTCATCCCTATCTTTGCTGCATCGCAATATAAACGCGAAAGGATGATAAAATGCACAAGACATCAACAACTTCACGAATTGGCCGTATGCTGAATGTATTCGGTAGCGCCGTTGCAGTCGCATCAGCAACCCGCACTGGCCATCAGCCAATAGCTTCTGATCTGCGCACTCTGGGTATTGATCCTGTTCAGTTCAGCTCCATCCACCGGAACTAATCAATCCCGGTGGACGGTGAATGAGGCGACTAGTCTTCGTTCGCTGCAAGCGAGGCCAGAACTTTACCTTGGCCTCGGGCACGCATGATCAGCGGCACAACGACCGCACACACGGCGAGAACCAGCAAGGTTACCGCTATTGGTGATCCAACCAGCACGGTAAAGTCACCCTGACTGATCTGAATTGCACGGCGCAATTGCGTTTCGGCCATTGGCCCCAGGATAAGTCCTACGACCACAGGTGCAATCGGATATCCGAATTGCCGCATGAAGTATCCAAACAATCCAAAGAGAATCAGCATCGCAAGCTCGAATGAGAAAGCGATCCATCCCAATTGAAAAATGGCGGAGTTGGCGCCTATCGTGCCCAGTGTCGCGAAAACCAGAATCCCCGCATAAAGCCAAGGCTTGGGAATCGACAGCAGACGCACCCATAGACCGATCAATGGCAGGTTAAGAACCAGCAGCATAAGATTGGCAACAAGCAAACTTGCAATCAGACCCCAGACCAGTTGTGGGCTGGTAGCAAAAAGCAATGGTCCCGGCTGAAGTCCGAACTGCTGGAAGCCTGCAAGCATGATCGCCGCTGTCGCTGTTGTCGGCAAGCCCAATGTCAGCAGCGGAACCAGTGTCCCTGCAGCGGATGCATTGTTTGCTGCCTCCGGACCGGCCACACCTTCAATTGCCCCGTGGCCAAACTCTTCCGGTTTCTTCGATAGCTGTTTTTCTACTGAGTAGGAGAGAAATGTACCGATCTCGGCGCCGCCAGCCGGCATGGCCCCGATTGGAAACCCAATTGCTGTTCCACGCAACCATGGTTTCCATGAACGCGACCAGTCTTCCTTGGTCATCCAGACTGAACCCTTAACGGCCTCAATCTTCTCATCCATGGTAGTCCGCGATGCGGCAACGGCCAGCGTTTCGCCAATCGCAAACAGCGCGACGGCCAATGTAGTCACCTCAATCCCGTCAAGTAGATCAGGAATGCCGAATGCAAGCCGGGCCTGTCCGGTCAGTTGATCCTGACCGACCAAACCAAGCGCCAACCCTATGAACAGCGCAGTCAAGCCGCGAAGAGTCGAGTCGCCAAAGGCTGCCGAAACAGTCATGAAAGCAAGGACCATAAGTGCAAAATATTCTGCAGGTCCAAAAGACAGGGCAAATTTTACGATCCACGGCGCAATCAGTGCCAGACCGATAGTTGCAATCAAACCGGCGACAAATGAACCAATCGCAGCCGTCGCAAGCGCAGGCCCACCGCGCCCGGCACGGGCCATTTTGTTGCCTTCAAGCGCAGTGACGATGGACGCACTTTCACCCGGCGTATTCAGCAGAATGGACGTCGTCGACCCGCCGTACATCCCACCGTAATAGATACCGGCGAACATGATCAGCGAGCCTGCCGGGTCCAGTTTGTATGTTACCGGCAGCAACAAAGCGACCGTAAGAGCCGGGCCAATGCCTGGCAATACGCCAACAGCAGTACCGAGCGTAACGCCGATCAGTGCGTAGAGCAGGTTCATCGGGTCCATCGCCACAGCGAAGCCCTGGAATAGCAATCCAAAGGTTTCCATTGACCTTAACCCCCGAAAATCAAACGTTCTGGCGGTCCTGCCGGAAGAGACAATTGAAGCCCCTTGGCAAAGAGTATCCAGACGATAAAGGAAAGTACGATGCCAACAGGTATCGTCACCCATAATTTGGTTTTGCCGAAGCCTCTGGCCGTTGCAGCGAAAAGAAGCCCTGTCGCAATCGAGAAGCCGACGACATTGAGAAGCAGCATTTGAGCTGCAAGGCCACCGACGATCCAAAGGACGGGACCTGGCGCCTGTGCCTCACGTTCCGGAAATTCGCCGCGATATGCTTCGAATACCGTCCACACAGCCAGAATAAACAATACGATGCTGATGGCATATGGGAAAACGGCCGGGCCGATACGGGTGGCACTACCGCCATGAGTGGTGGCGGTGCTGTACCCGATTATTATGGCCAAGACCGCCAGGAAGGCTGCAATAAACAGCGCCGCCCGATCAGGGCGACGCGTTTTGGAGTTTGATGACTGTTGCGTCATTTTACCAAGCCGATATCTTTCAGAATAGCGGAAGTTGCTTCCGTATCCTTCGCCAACTGAGCCTTGAATGCATCGCCTGCGAGATATGTGTCAGCCCAGCCCTTGGCCTTTAACTGTTCCTGCCAGCCTTTGGATTTGGCCAGCTTTTCAACATCGGCACCAATGGCTGCTTCCTGTTCCTTGGTAATTCCAGGTGCTGCTGCAACCATGCGCCAGTTCTGGATAGAGACGTCTACGCCACCTTCCTTGAAGGTTGGCGCATCAATGCCTTCAACCTTTGCATCGCTGGAAATACCGATGATGCGGAGCGCGCCAGACTTGATCTGCGACTCAAACTCGCCATAACCGGAAATGCCAACCGTTACCTGGCCCCCGAGAATAGCTGCTAACGCCTCACCACCGCCGGAGAATGCAATGTAGTTTACCTTCGTTGGATCTACGCCTGCAGCCTTGGCCAGCAAGCCTGCCGTGATATGATCAGTACCGCCTGCAGAACCGCCGCCCCAGGATACAGCGCCCGGATCAGCCTTGAGTTTTTCCACCAGATCGGCCATCGATTTGATTGGTGATGCGGCTGGCACAACCAGAGCCTCATACTCACCGGTCAGACGCGCGATGGGCGTTACCTGCTCCAAAGTTACCGGCGACGCATTTGTGAGGATCGCCCCGACCATCACATAACCACCAACGATAAGCTGCGAAGGATCGCCTTTTGCCGAATTTGCAAACTGCGCCAGACCGATTGTTCCACCAGCGCCGGTAACATTGACAACCTGCACATTGCCCGAGATTTTTTCTTCCTGAAGAACTGTCTGGAGTGTGCGGGCCGTTTGATCCCAACCACCACCTGGGGCGGCCGGCGCCATAATCTTATAGTCTGCCGCAAAGGCGTGGCCGGAAATAACCATTGCACCGGCAGCTACAAAAGCAAGCAACATCTTACGCATTGTGTGAAGTCCTCCCAAAACGGCCCTCGGCCATCGTTTTTTCAGTTTCTCGAAGATCGGGAAGTTGTTTCAACGCAAACTGCAGGCCGTTGCTGCCTTGATTTTGCGCACAAAAATATGGACAGCCTCCCAGCGGTCTCCTCATCTTTAGAATGATACTAGAAAACTGTCAGGAAGCTGTCACGCGAAATAGCGTGCGAAAGAGTCAGCGGCGCAAAAACGTAAGGTAAGCGCCTATTCTGCCTTCGCGATGGGCCTTCTGTTCATAGCGGGTACCGGGCCATGCTTCATAAGGCGTATGCCAATCAGCAGAGGTTTGCGCCTGCCAGTCAAACTCGCCGTGTTCGTGGCAATGCTGCAACGTCCAGTTGACATAAGTGTCGATGTCGGACGCAAACCGGAAGCGAGCGCCTGATTTCAATACACGTGCAAAGCGGTCAAGATTTTTCTGACTGACAAACCGGCGTTTCCAGTGTTTTTTCTTCGGCCATGGATCGGGGTAGAAGAGATCGATGCCATCGAGCGACGCATCGGGCAGCCAGTCCAGCACTTGCGTCGCATCGTCATCGTAAAGTCGGATATTGCTCAACGGATTGTCGTGAAGATCAACAATCAACTTCGCCATGCTGTTCACGAAGGGTTCAACACCTATGAAGCCCGACTTTGGATGACGTGCGGCTTCATGCAGGAGGTGCTCACCGCCGCCAAAGCCAATTTCCATTCGCACCAGATCGACCTCCGCAGCAAACAGGCTGCGGAGGTCATCAGGCGCTTTAGCGGTAAGATCGAGCTTCAACTGAGGTAGAAGTTCATCCCGGATTGAGCGCTGCAAAGGACGTAATGTCTTGCCGTTTCTCCTGCCGAAGAATGCTTCCGTCGAACGCTCGCGTCTGGGCTCGGTCATACCAGTATCCATATCGGCCGCTTAGGCGGCCAATGCTGTCTTCAACTGCTTGGCAAGATCGGTCTTCTCCCAGGAGAATGAACCATCGCGGCCAGGCTTGCGTCCGAAATGGCCATAGGCAGAAGTCTTGGCATAGATTGGCTTGTTGAGATCAAGATGTTTGCGTATGCCGGTTGGCGACAGGTCCATGACCTTGCGCAATGCCTCTTCCACTGCATCTTCCTTGACTTTGCCAGTACCATGCAAATCGACATAAACCGAAAGCGGCTGTGCAACACCAATTGCGTAGGAAAGCTGGATTGTGCAGCGGTCAGCAAAGCCTGCAGCTACAACGTTCTTTGCAAGATAACGTGCTGCATAGGCTGCAGAACGATCAACCTTGGTTGTATCTTTGCCGGAGAAAGCACCGCCGCCATGTGGTGCAGCACCACCATATGTATCCACAATGATCTTGCGGCCAGTCAGACCCGCATCGCCATCTGGACCACCAATGACAAACTTGCCAGTCGGATTGATGTACCAGACGCAATCAGCAGCGATCTTGAGATCACCCATGGCCTCACGAATATAGGGCTCAACCACGCTACGGACCTTCTTGGAGTCCCAACTTGCATCCAAGTGCTGTGTCGAAAGCACGATTTGCGTTGCTTCCGCCGCAACGCCGTCAACATAGCGTACGGTTACCTGGCTCTTGGCATCTGGCCCAAGCTTGCCAACATCGCCTTCGCCTTTGTGGCGGGCTGTTGCCAGCAATTCCAAAATTTTATGGGAATAATAGATTGGCGCAGGCATGAGATCAGGTGTCTCGCGGCATGCATATCCGAACATGATACCCTGATCGCCGGCACCTTCTTCACCCTGACGGTCGGCGGCATTGTCTACGCCCTGAGCGATATCTGCTGATTGCGGGTGCAACAAAACATCAATCTTTGCTGTTTTCCAGCTGAAGCCTTCCTGCTCGTAACCAATATCGCGAATAGCGCGACGTGCAGCAGCACGGAACCTTGAAGGATTAATGACCGGATGCCCCTTGGCATCTTTAACAACGGCGCCGCTTTTATCTTTCTTGAGCAATGTATCCGGAACCCGGACTTCACCGGCAATCACAACCCGGTTCGTAGTCGCCAGCGTTTCGCATGCAATGCGAACAGTCCACGGATCAACACCCGTCTTCTTCGCCTCTTTGTAGATCATGTCAACGATTTCATCGGAAATACGGTCACAGACTTTGTCCGGGTGACCTTCCGAAACCGACTCACTGGTAAAAAGATATGAACTGCGCGTCACGGGGAACCCCTCTTGAAAGCAAACGAATGCCAGCAGGCAAATGCCGACTGGCCGCATAGTGTTTGCCAAGCTGCAGCGGTTCCGTCAATTGCTTTCACTTTCAAAAGGAATGCTTCAGGGGGATTTTTTTCCCGTTTCACACCGTAATGACGCGAACCCCGCTGAATTAGACTGCGTCATCCTCTTGACCAAGTGTGCGAACGAGGTCGAGTACTTTACGTCGGATTTTTGCGTCGCCAATCTTTGCAAAGGCCCGCGCCAACTGGATGCCCTCCGAGCTATTGAGAAAACCGACAACATATGTTGTCTCGCTTTCTTCATCAAAACCCCTTGGCTTATCCGGTTGACCCGGCATGTCATCAAAAAAGAAAGTAACAGGAACGTTGAGGATATTCCCGATTGCCTGAAGACGGCTAGCGCCCACACGATTCATGCCTTTTTCATACTTTTGAATCTGCTGAAACGTTATTCCAAGACTCTCACCAAGTTTTTCTTGGCTCAAGCCTATCATATTGCGCCGCAATCTAATTCTTGCGCCAACATGGATATCCACCGGGTTTGGGCTCTTCTTATTATCAGACATGAAAATCTCATTCGTATGAAATGGAAATGAAAATGAATTTTACCATCAATGTATCAACGCACCAAATATCACTTTATTCGATAGGGGCTGTACCAGAAATGTCAACCAACACGCCTTCTGCTACGCAAAAAATACCGCACCGCTACAATCAGAACCAGTAATAATACAACCGCAAATTGAATCTGATGAGCCGCCTCCCCCCAAGGTAGCCGTACCCGCGATGGAAGTTGGGCATCAATTACACCGACCGCATCCAGAGCAAGTGCATCAATGATTCGGCCATAGGGGTCGATCACAGCTGAAAGACCGTTATTAGCAGCTCGAACCATGGGCAATCCCTGTTCCACAGCGCGCAATTGGGCCTGTCTGAAATGCTGATAGGGACCGGGCGTGTCACCGTACCAAGCATCATTTGTGACGTTGACAATGGCATCAGCTGCAGCGCCCTGATAGGACATTTCGCCCGGGAAGATGGCCTCGTAGCATATCAGCGGCAATACCGAGAAGCCGCTGACGACTTCGAGAGATCGGCGCATCGATGCCGCGCTGAAGCCTCCCGGCAGCTCCACCACTTCACTGATGCCCATTTTGCGCAGAATACTTTCCAAGGGCACATATTCGCCGAAAGGAACCAGATGCACCTTATCAGCAGCACCGGTGATTTGCCCCGCACTGTCGATGGCATATATCGTATTATAATAGAGGGGTTCGTCCGCGCCTCCCGGCTCCTCCATTCTAATCGCGCCCGTTAAAAGAGTCTGCCCGTCGGCCAGTGCGTCGGCGATAGCTTTTAATGCTTCGGGCGTTTTAGTCAGAATATAGGGTACGGCGGTTTCCGGCCAAATTATAATCTGCGCCTTGAGCTTGCCGTCTTCCGGCTTCTCAGCTGTCATGGCGAGGTATTTATCGAGTATACCGCGCCGCGCTTCCGCATCCCATTTAAGTTCTTGGGAAATGGAGGGCTGCACGATACGGATATGAGGTCCGTCGAACTTGATCTCTGCTGTTGAAAGACGGATAACTCCAAAGCCGACATGGGCAATGATAAGCGCTATTACAACAGCAGCCCCGGCTATCCGGTTTTGCCGGGCGCTGTAGAGTGCCGGCATGGCAAATACGACAACCGCAAGCACATTCATTGCGAGCAGTCCCACAATGACTGACGACTGCATCATCACTGGCACCGGCATGGCGGCATAGCCGATCGCATTCCATGGAAAACCGGTCATGATAAAGGAGCGAAGCCATTCAGCGACGCCGAAACCAAAGCCCAGTGCAAATATGCGGCCAATCCCTTCGCTCCAGATGAGCCGGGCGAGTGCTGCTGCAACAGCATAGAAAAATGCCAGGAACGCTGGCAGGCCAAAGATTGCCAGCGGAATAGCCCAGGCAAAGTTTGCAGCATCGACCAGCAGAGCATTGCCGATCCACCAGAGCCCGAAAACAAAATAGCCGAAGCCGAACCACCATCCGACATAGGCGGCTGGCAGAAGCCGTCTGACCGGGCTTCCTCCGGCATTATCGACGGCACCGTCGAGGAGCCATACGAGGACCGGAAAAGCAATAAATGCTACAGCAAAAAAGTCGTAGGGTGGCAGCGCAAAACTTGCCAAAGCCCCCATCAGAAATGCCAGGCCGCTACGCCGCCAACCTGACAGAAGTACGATCCTGTCGATCAAACGCCGGATCATGCCCTGTCCAAATCAATAGAGATCATTCGTCATCCGCTGAAGGTTCAACGACACCCTGACGCTGGTTGCGTGGTTTGCGTTCCGCATGGCGCAGCGGAACAATGCGAACCCTGCGTATTCGGCGAGGATCTGCCTCCAGAACATGAAATTCATATCCAGGTACAGCCTGCACCATTTCACCGCGAACAGGAATGCGCCCGAGAATTGAAAAGATCAGGCCACCGACCGTATCCACATCCTCACCATGCTCTCCGACAACAAAACCGGCACCGATTTTCTCCGACACTTCGTCAAGATCAGCCCGTGCGTCAGTGGTAAAGATGCCTTCCGGATCCTCGACGATCATCACTTCGTCGTCGTCATGTTCGTCTTCAATATCTCCGACCACCATTTCCACGATGTCTTCAAGCGAAACCAGACCATCAGTCCCGCCATACTCGTCGATGACAAGTGCAATCTGAATGCGTTGGGCCTGCATGCGTCCCATCAGATCACTTGCAAGCATTGAAGGGGGCACGAACAGGATCGTGCGCATCAAATTCAAATCCGAGATCGTTTTAGTGAGATCGATGTTGGTCAGATCAAACTTTGCTGCAGTAGGCAGTTTGGTCGCGCGCGCAGTTTTGCGTTGGACTTTGACTTTGGAAATCTTGGTGATGTGGTTGACCACATCACGGATATGAACCATGCCACGTGGATCATCGAGCGTTTCAGCAAACACCGGCATGCGCGAGTGACCAGATTTTTCAAATATTTCCAGAAGATCGCCGAGACTGGTGCCGATTTCAACCGCTTCGATATCAGCGCGCGGGATCATGACATCCTCAACCCGTAATTCGCGCAAACGCAGTATGTTGTGAAGCATGGCGCGTTCTTCAGGTGAGAACGCCGTATCGCCATGATGATCTTCTGCAAGAGCTGCATCAAGGTCTTCCCTCAGGGAAGTGCCCGGGCGTGCGCGCAGGAATGGAAAAATCGTGGAAAGAAGCGAGCGCTTTTCTGGAGCAGGCGCTCTGGTGATACTTTGCCCTTCGGCATCACTCTCCTGCCCATTCATGCCCTTGGCTGGCGCAGCAGGATCGTTTTGGTGAGACGTGTCAGACATGGTCCTCAATCGAATTAATCGTCTATGACCGATAGCGCATATGGGTCGGGAATTGCAAGACGCGCAAGAATTTTGCGCTCAAGCTGCTCCATCTCCTCAGCCTCTTCGCTTGTGAGATGATCGTAGCCCAGAAGATGCAGGAAGCCATGTACAATCAGATGTGTCAGATGATGGTCAAAGAGCTTTTCCTCGTCATTTGCCTCGCGCAAAACAGTTTCTCGGGCAATAACAATATCACCAAGCATGGGTCCGGGCTTTTGCCCGGGCTTGATCGGAAAAGCAGGGAACGACAGGACATTGGTTGGCTTGTCCTTATGGCGCCAGTCATTGTTGAGTTCTTTGATCGATGCATCATTGGTGAATACCAGACTGAGCTCACTATCCGGCTGTTTGCCGGCGGCAAGCTCATCCCAGACAGCAGCTATTGCAGCTGATGATAAATTCGATAGCAGCGCCTCTTCCGGCCAGCCATCGGTTTCAACCAGTATATCGATATCGATCAAGCTGTTCCGTCAAGCTTTCGGCTTGGCGCCTTCCTTGTCGTATGCACGAACAATTGCTGCAACGAGAGGATGACGAACCACGTCAACATCCGAGAACTTGACAGTGACAATTCCCTGCACGTCATTCAGGATGTTGAGCGCCTCGACCAGTCCGGACTTCTGACCGGGCGGAAGATCGATCTGGCTTGGATCACCCGTGATAATCATACGCCCGTTCTCGCCAAGACGAGTGAGGAACATCTTCATCTGCATGGCAGTGGTGTTCTGCGCTTCATCCAGAATAATCGCAGAATGGGCAAGTGTACGCCCGCGCATGAAGGCCAACGGTGCAATTTCTATAACGCCAGCGGCAATCGCGCGCTCCACCTTATCGGCAGGCATCATGTCATACAGAGCATCATACAGGGGACGCAGATAAGGATCGACCTTCTCTTTCATGTCTCCGGGAAGAAAGCCGAGCCGCTCACCAGCCTCCACAGCGGGACGGGAAAGAATAATGCGATCAACCAGACCACGTTCCAGAAGCATCGCCGCGTGGGCAACAGCCAGATAAGTCTTACCCGTACCTGCTGGCCCAACACCAAAGACCATCTCCGAGCGGTCCAGCGCACGCATATAGGCATCCTGCGTCGGTGTACGGGCAAAGATCGTCTTCTTGCGGGTGGATATCTGGGCTACGGCCATCTTGCTCTTGTTTTCCATTGTGGGAAGCGTCAATTGATCATCGGCAGCAATTGCCATCCGCAATGCACCATCAACATCTGACGCGGATATATCGTGGCCTTTTTGAAGGTGCTCATACAGTTGATCAAGCGCTCGCCGGGCCTGCTCTGTTGCTCCCGGTTCGCCGCGGATAGCGAGCTGATTACCCTTGGAGCGGACGTCAACACCTAATTTCTTCTCGATGCGGGCTAGATTCTCATCAAACTGGCCGAACAGCGCACTCGCCAGCCGGTTGTTGTCAAATGTCAGTACGATATGCGCCAGATCCGAGGCTCCGGTGGGAGCGGGTTTCAGTTTTTCGGTGGCGTTCAAACGGCTCTCCTACAAAACTATTCGCCTGTTCATATAGTCGCTACTTGTCCTCAAACCATCTCCCGGACGCCGATAAGGCTGTTGGTTC
This sequence comes from Phyllobacterium sp. YR531, assembly GCF_000282595.1. Taxonomy (GTDB): domain Bacteria; phylum Pseudomonadota; class Alphaproteobacteria; order Rhizobiales; family Rhizobiaceae; genus Phyllobacterium. The sequence goes on along the minus strand of NZ_AKIZ01000014.1, from coordinate 92,469 downwards.
CGGTGTCGATGATTCGTACATTGATAATGTCGCCGATTCTGCCGCCGTGTACATCGATAATTACAGGTTGTAACCAAGGAGATCGTCCGACCATCTGTCCGGGCACCCTTCCTGCCTTTTCGATGAGCACGTCAAAGCTTTTATTCACAAGGCTGCGCTGGAAGGCATATTGCTGCTCACTAAGCAAAGCCTGCAAGCGTTGAAGCCGTTCATCCTTGACCGCTTCATCTATATGATCAGGCAGATCAGCACCAGGCGTGCCTGGGCGCGGCGAATATTTGAACGAGTATGCGGCCGCATAGGTTACATCGCGAACCAATTGTAACGTTGCCTCAAAATCTTCATCGGTTTCTCCCGGGAAGCCGACAATGAAATCACCGGAAAGTGCTATATCCGAACGGGCATTTCTTATCCGCTCAATCAGACGCAGGTAATCGTCACCAGTATGCTTGCGGTTCATGGCTTTCAAAATGCGATCGGAACCCGCCTGAACAGGCAAATGCAGATAAGGCATCAGCATATCGAGATCACGATGCGCATTGATCAAGGCATCATCCATGTCGCGTGGATGGCTTGTGATATAGCGCAGTCTTGCAATACCGGGGATTTCAGCAAGCCGATACAGCAGTTCGCCCAATCCCCATTCACGACCGTCTGGGCCTTCGCCATGCCAGGCATTGACGTTTTGTCCAAGCAAAGTCAGCTCACGCACACCTGCATCAGCAAGTTTTTCTGCTTCTTTGAGTATCTGCGCAACGGGACGAGAGACTTCCGAACCGCGCGTGTAAGGCACGACGCAGAATGTGCAGAATTTATCGCAGCCTTCCTGCACTGTCAGAAAGGCTGTTACACCGCGGCTTCTCGTCTGTTCTTTTCCTGGAGAAGGCAGGTGCTCAAATTTGTCCTCAATCGCATATTCGGTTTCAACGACACGTTCACCTTTTGCTACACGGGCGAGAGCCTGCGGCAGACGATGATATGTCTGGGGACCAACGACAAGATCAACAACCGGCGCGCGGCGAGTAATTTCATCACCCTCGGCCTGCGCGACGCAGCCAGCGACGCCAACTGTCAGCTCACGTCCTTCCTTGGCGCGCGCATCTTTCATTTTGCGCAAGCGCCCGAGCGCTGAATAAAGCTTTTCGGAAGCCTTTTCGCGGATATGGCAGGTATTGATCAATACCAGATCTGCATCGTCCGCCGTATCTGTCGGGCTATAGCCTTCGGCAGCAAGACTATCTGCCATACGCTGACTGTCGTAGACATTCATCTGGCAGCCGTAGGTTTTCACATACACCTTGCGTGTATTGGCAAGTGCTGGTGAATTGATAAGTGCTGCTCCGGAGGTTTCGTCCGGCTGATGCTTGATACTGATATCGTCCATGGCTGAGGCTTCTAAAGCTTTTTAGCCTCTTTGAAAATAGCAGGATCGTGGAGATTAGTCACAGGATCGATATAATCACGCCCCTGAAGCGAGACCTGCATCATTGTCCGAACCCGCTCTTCCATAGTCCGTGCCAGAGCTTTTCGATCTGACTTACTGTCTATTACAACCGGTTCGCCAAACCGGACGTCCACATCGTAGGCACCCTCTTTCAACATACCGATGAGACTTGGCCCAAGCTCCACATCTCCCGGCCATGCAATAATCGGCCGGTGAAACCTCCCCATTGGCACCCCATGGACTTTTGTATAAGCGATAGCGACTGGCTGAATCGTCACCGTTTCAACACTGGTTTCGCGAATGGCGACCTGCGCAGCTCCAAAAAGCGATGTCTTGAAAGGCAATATACGATTGCCATCCGATGTCGTGCCTTCCGCAAACAAGACCATGACATCGCCATCAGCCAGACGCGTTGCTATCTCGCTCGCCTGATCATGTGTTTTGCCGCGTTTTTCACGCTCAACGAAAACGGAACGCTGCAATTTGGCAAAGAGGCCGAAGAGTGGCCAGGTTGCCACCTGCGATTTGGCAATGAACGAAACTTCCGCAACGGCTGAAAGGACAACAATATCAGCCCATGAAGAGTGATTGGCGGCCAGCATAAGCGGGCGCCCCTTTGCCATTTCACCATGCACGTGGATGCGAATCCCCAGCAACCGCCTGACAATTTTGTGAAAGAGCACAGGGAGCTTCTTTTGTAACGACCAGCCGGTTTTTACAAAAAGCAGCTGAAGCGGAAGCAGGGCTATCGTAACCAACACAAAGCCTGTCGCTGTGAAAACAAATCTCAGACGTGCCATCATATCAGCGGCCGGAACCTGCACGACGCCCAAGGTCGCGACGCATTGTCAACGCCGCCGAGCGCCCTGAGGGTGTCTCATAATAGCCTGGTCGTTTGCCGACCTGCTTGAAACCCAGCCCGCGGTATAATCCGAGTGCTGGTATATTCAGTTCATCTACCTCCAGAAAAAGCATGTCGGCCCGTTCATTGTGCAAATGGCGCAAGGTGGCATCCATCAAAGCATGGCCGACACCCTTGCGTTGAAACTGCGGAGCAACGGCAATGGTCAATATCTCGGCTTCATCAAGGACGAGCCGCGCCAGAACAAAACCGCCAGCTGGCGCGCCACGGTTTCCCTCTTCACGCGCAATGAAGCCAAACACATTGCCTTCACGCAACAGTGCGTGAAAATCATCCTCGTTCCAGGGTTGTCGGAAGGTTCCCGCGTGAATTGGCACCAGACTACCGGCGTCTTCGCGTCTGAGCGCTTCGATAATGAAGGTACGCGGTCGCAAATTGTCGAAAGGCAATCCCATCATTCTGCAATCTGCCTTTTCAACACGAAACCTTGCTGTGGTTTCACATCCAGACCGCGCAAATAGAGCGGGCTCGGCGGCGATAAATCCGCCGATTGCATGCCCAAACGAGCGAATGCCTCGATTGTGCCTGTAGCCATTGTTGAGACAATATCCAATGGATGATCAAGTGCGCTGTTGACCATACCGGATGCCGAGCCGGCAAGAACAAGATTGCCTTCGTAGTCTGCCAGCCGCTCGATAACTTCAGGTAAAGCCGCAACTATCGGATCAGAGGTCCCGTTGCCATCTGCGTCAAAAAATTGCGCATAAATCTCTTCGCGCCTGGCATCGATCACCGCTAGAACCGGCCGACCCGATGCGATTTCCCCCGCATCAAAAGCCAGCGCCTGTAGCGTGCTTATACCGATGGCAGGACAGCGCAGAGCCAGAGCAAGGCCACGTGCCGTCGCTACCCCAACCCGCACACCAGTGAACGATCCCGGACCGATACTGGTAACCACTTTACCTATTTCGCGGATGGAAGTTCCGGCACTTGCAACGGCCTGTTCAATCAGGGCCATGAGCCGCTCCGCATGACCTTTACCGATATCTTCGCTGACCTGCGCAACTATCATACCGGTTTCGGTATCGAAGATCGCAACAGAGCAAAGATTGGCAGCAGTATCGAGCGCAAGCAATTTCATGTGCTATCGCCTAAACAAGAATCAGTCGGCAAACAAGAGCACACTCATTTCAAGATCAGTTGACCTGCCGCGTCAGGCTGACCATTTCCGGAGAGTATCTGTGCCGCGCCCCGAACTGCGTTTCGAAATGCATCGTCATAACCAACGCCGCGCACGCCCCAGCGATAGATTTGACCGCCCGCACCCAACTCCCACTCGGCAATCCAACCCAAGGCCTCGTCGCTCCATCGCAAGGCTCCATATAGCGCAACGTCCTTGCCAGATCGTGGGAATCTGCCTGAAGGCTCCTCAAACATTTCCGGCAAAACAACAGGAAGCCCTACCTTGGCCGATGCAGCAGCAAGGGAGTCCCGCATGTTGTCATTGCTGTTCTTTGTCAGTTGAAAACGGTCCTTCATGCCGTGAACAAGAATAAAGGCCGTAATCTTTGGACGAGGACTTAGCCACGGCTTGCGACCCAGCGATGCCAAAGCATCATCAATCTTCTTGTGATTGAATTCCACGGTGAGATCGTGTGGCCGGTCATATGACCCCTGCTCGTCATGAATCGGTACACCCGTAAGACGGTCATGATAATCAAAGGAACTAACCAGATCTGAAGCCTTGCGCCTCAGGGTATCAACTCTCGGATCACCAATCAGTCGAGGGTCTCCCGAAACTTTGACGAGCACGTCCTCAAGACAAAGAGCCAGCCCGATCGTGCGGTTTTCTTCACTGCGACCGGAGACGACAGCTGTCGCCTTATAAAGGTCTGTGACTGCCGCAAAAGCTACACCACCCAGAACCAGTACAAGGGAAAGGAAAGCGGCGCAGCACTTCAACATACCACGCCGCCACATCTGATTAACTTTTTGCTTTCTGGTCTTTCAACTCCAGTCGCCTGCGATGGAGGACAGGCTCAGTATAGCCGTTTGGTTGTTCACGACCCTTGAAAACAAGTTCACATGCAGCCTGAAAAGCTACAGATCCTTCAAAATTACCGGCCATTGGCTGATAAAGTGGGTCGTCGGAGTTTTGCTTGTCAACGACTGCAGCCATGCGTTTCATCGTTTCCAACACCTGCGCTTCACTGGTGACACCGTGATGCAGCCAATTGGCAATGTGCTGGGCAGAAATACGCAACGTAGCGCGGTCTTCCATGAGCCCTACATTGTTGATGTCAGGCACTTTTGAGCAACCAACGCCCTGATCGACCCATCTTACAACATAACCCAGAATGCCCTGCGCATTATTGTCGATTTCGCGCTGGATATCCTCCGGTGTCCAGTTTGGTCGCGATACGACGGGAACGGATAGAATATCGCTCAATTTGGCGCGCCCGCGCGATTTAAGTCCCGCCTGAATCACCGCAACATTGATTTTGTGGTAATGCGTTGCATGCAGCGTGGCTGCTGTCGGTGACGGCACCCACGCAGTATTTGCACCGGCTTTCGGGTGAGCAATCTTCTGCTCCAACATGGCCGCCATCAAATCCGGCATCGCCCACATGCCCTTACCGATCTGCGCGTGGCCGGAAAGCCCGCACTCCAAACCGACATCGACGTTCCAATTCTCATAGGCACCGATCCAGGATGCCTGTTTCATATCACCCTTACGGATCATAGGCCCGGCTTCCATTGAGGTATGAATTTCATCACCTGTACGATCAAGGAAGCCCGTATTGATAAAAACGACCCGTTCCTTTGCAGCGCGGATTGACTCTTTGAGGTTGACCGTTGTGCGGCGCTCCTCATCCATAATGCCCATTTTGATTGTATTTGACTGCATTCCAAGCAGGGTTTCAACGCGGCCAAACAATTCTGATGCAAACGCAACTTCTTCCGGGCCATGCATTTTCGGTTTCACAACATACATTGAACCAGCACGCGAATTCATATGTCTGCCCTTCGGGCCAATGTCATGCAGTGACGCGAGGGCAGTGATCGCAGCATCCATGATGCCTTCAGGCACCTCATTGCCATCCTTGTCCAGGATCGCCGGATTGGTCATCAAATGCCCGACATTGCGTACGAGCATCAAAGAACGGCCAGGCACTGTGAACGGCTTCTCGTCCTTGCCCGTATATTCGCGATCAGGATTCAGCTTGCGGGTAACCGTCTTTCCGCCCTTTTCAAAGCTGTCTTCCAGATCGCCATTCATCAGGCCAAGCCAATTGCGATAGACAATCACCTTGTCTTCGGCATCAACTGCAGCAACTGAATCTTCGCAGTCCTGAATTGTCGTCAGAGCAGATTCGAGGAGGACGTCCGCTATATGCGCATTGTCGGTCCTGCCAATCGGATGATCCACATTGATAACAATCTCGACGTGCAGTCCGTTCTTCACCAGCAGGATTGCAGTCGGGTTTGCAGGATCACCGCGATACCCCGCAAATTGGCTCTCATCAATGAGAGAAACCGATGCAGCGCCGGACTTGAGAACGAGCTTTCCATCTTCAACGGCAAATCCAGAAATATCGGCCCAGTTCCCACCCTTTAACGGAGCACTGTCATCGAGAAAGTTTTTGGCCCAGGCAATGACCTTTGCGCCACGCACAGGATTGAACGTTTTGCCTTTTTCAGCCCCACCTTCGTCGGAAATAGCATCTGTCCCGTAAAGTGCATCATACAGTGATCCCCAGCGGGCATTGGCGGCATTAAGCGCATAGCGGGCATTCATGACGGGGACAACGAGCTGCGGCCCCGCCGTTACGGCGATTTCAGGGTCAACATTATTGGTGGATACAGAAAACCTGTCGCCTTCTGGCAGCAAGTAACCGATATCGCGCAGGAAAGCTTCGTACTCATCTTGAGAGTAACCGCTTTCCCGTTTGCCTTTATAGAAATCATCCAGTTTCAATTGAAACGCATCGCGTTTCGCCAACAGGGCGCTATTCTTCGGTGCAAGATCATCAACAATCTGTGCGAAACCTGACCAGAACTGTGCGGCATCGATTTCTGTTCCGGGAATGGCTTCATTCACGACAAAATCGTAAAGCTCTTCTGCCACCTTCAGACCATTAATTTCAATGCGCTCAACCATGATCACGTCCTTATGCTTTTACATTGAATACCCTTGAACACGCACAGGCCTTTCCAGTCAATTCTCCAATGGGTTGTGCCGGAATCTGTATCGATTGAAATGGGTTAGTGTGCGATGCGTGGGCGGCCTGATGCCGTGGCAATCAATACAGCTTCAATAAATTTTCGCTGATCTTCTACCGTAGCCGCGCTGATATGACGGGCAATAGTGATATGCGGTTCATCAGTCCCCGCATCAAGCGCCATTTGTTGCACCTGACGCCTCAGCGTTGTTTCGGCGAATACAATAGAATCCTCTTCAATCTGGAAATCCTGAAGAGCGTCACCAGCCATCACGCGATACAGACCTTCTACAGGCTGGCTTATATGTGCTTCCAGCGAAACCCGAACCTGCCCGACCACTGCGCCCAAAGCATTGGCCACATCAGTATCAACGGGAACGATACATTCAACACCAAGTTGGTTGCCCACTGCAGGATAATAAACCGGCGCGGATGCCCCTAACCCCACCAAAGGCCGATCAATCTGTAGCTTGATACCGGCGATTCCGCTTTTGCTCGACAGTGTCCGCTGAACGAGCGTGCTTGCAACCGTCTCCTGCCCTTCTAGCCCGTCCTCTGCAAAGACAGTTTCCAGAACCACCTCCGACGAGCGCCTTATGAGCGCATCATAGGTGCGGCGTGAAACTTCTTCCGGCGTATCGCAAAACGGCCTTCCGGCTCCATCTTTGCGTCTGGCATAAAGAATAGCACCATAACGTGCCGCTTCCGCATTCCAGTTATTCTGCAAACCGATAACGTGACAGGCATCCGATGGTGTGAAGCCTGAAAGATGCACCAGTCCGCGCGAAACCAGCCGCGTTATTGCTGCCGTCTGCGAAACAGAATTCAGCAGCCGGTCAAGTGGTTGCGGCTCAACCGTCATACGCTCGTAAAGTTCGGCTTCGCCTTTGCTCAAACCAGAAGCCATCTGTGCCGGAACACCTGTCAAAAGGGCGAAACGACCATCGAGACGTCCTGCATTGGCTGCCTTTACCTGACGCGCCAAATGCTGAATAACGACATCTCCATGATTGGCAGCAAGAAGAGACAGGGGCACCAGTCTTCTCGGGCCAAGCTTGATGCTCGGCGTCATGGCATTGTCGTCCAGCGACACCTCTGAATCGCCACCAAGGCCGAATGTGCGCATTGCCACAGCCTCTACCATAGTACGGAAACCGCCAACCGTAGCACCGTTAGGGTCCAGTCGCGGATGGCCATCGTCCAGCACGGCAACGTCCGTCGTGGTCCCGCCAATATCCGATACGATCGCATTGTCCAGACCGGTCATATGCCTTGCTCCGACGAGGCTGGCCGCAGGACCCGACAAGATGGTTTCGATTGGCCTGTGGCGTGCAAATGCAGCAGAGACGAGCGCACCGTCACCACGAACCACCATCAGAGGCGCATGGATTCCGCGCTTGTCCAAAAAGCCTTCTGTTGCATCGACAAGCCGATCTATCATTGCGATAAGCCGTGCGTTGAGCACGGTGGTTAACGCGCGCTTCGGACCGTTCAACTTTGCGGACAATTCGTGGCTGCAGGTAATAGGTAGTCCGGTTTTCTCATGCACAAGATCGCGTATTGCAATCTCATGTTCCGGATTGCGTACCGCAAAGTATGCGCAAATAGCAAAGCCCGTCACTTCAGATTTCAGCCGTGGCAGAGCCTCTTCAAGAATGGATGAATCGAAAGGTTGAGCCCGGCCATACACATCATGGCCGCCGGGTATAAAGATAACCGGATCCGTACCCAGCGCGCTTCTGAGCCCCGCCTTCTCCATATCCGCGTCGGAAAAACCGATCATCACCAAAGCAATGCGTCCGCCCTGACCTTCAACCAAAGCATTGGTGGCCAAAGTTGTTGACATCGACACAAGTCGTATATCGGCCGGACGCACAGACGCTTCTGCAATAATGGCATCTACAGCACCTGAAATGCCTACGCTCAAATCGTGGCGTGTTGTCAGCGCTTTTGCCTTGGCAATTACACCACGTTGTTCCGACCAGAGGACGGCGTCGGTATAGGTACCGCCGGTATCCAGACCCAGAAAAATTGCCTGTCCTGTTGTGGAATCAGTCATGATGCCCTGCATTGTTTGAGGCAGAGTTATCTCATGAAATGTAAAACCACTAGCGTCATACCGACTAGTTGCTGCCGCAACATGTCATTGCACTATCCTTGGCCGGAACAATACAAAAGATTCAGCGTTTTCCGAATAACAGGGGGCATTCCATGGCATCTCAATCGGCAACGGCGCATGCCGGATCCAAAAAAGTTATCTACGCGGCGATACTCGGCAACCTTCTGATAGCAGTAACGAAGTTCATTGCGGCCTTTTTCACAGGCAGCTCCGCAATGCTCTCCGAAGGCGTGCACTCTTTGGTCGATACTGGAAATGGCGGTTTGCTGCTTTATGGGCTTCGCCGCGCCGCCCGGCCAGCAGATAGAACGCATCCGCTCGGTCATGGGCGCGAGCTTTATTTCTGGAGTTTCATCGTCGCACTGCTGGTTTTTGCAGTTGGGGCCGGGGTTTCATTCTATGAGGGTGTAATCCACATAATCGACCCTGAACCGGTGGCTAACCCCATTGTCAACTATGTGGTGCTTGGCTTTGCCATGCTGTTTGAAGGCACCTCATGGTATATCGCGCTGAAGGAATTGCGCACTGTTAAAGGCAAGCTCGGCTATGTCGAAGCGGTGCGAATCAGTAAGGATCCCAGCGTTTTCACCGTTCTGTTTGAAGATACGGCTGCCTTGCTCGGACTTATTATCGCTTTTGTCGGAATTTCCGCCGCACAATTATTCAATATGCCGGAGCTGGATGGCGTTGCGTCCATCGGAATTTCGGTCATTCTCGGCGCAACCGCGATCTTCCTTGCCCGTGAAAGCAAGGGCCTGCTTATGGGCGAAGCTGCATTGCCGGAAGTCGAGCAGCAAATACTTGATATCGCCAATAAAGACCCTGCCGTTCAACGGGCGAATGGCGTTTTAACAGTCCATATGGGTCCAAAACAGATTGCGGCAGGCCTTAGTGTCGAATTTGAAGATCATGTGCTGGCTCCGGAGATTGAAGCCTGCGTTCAACGTATCGAATCTGCGTTGAAAAAAGCCAATCCCGATATCGTAACGCTTTTTGTGAAACCCCAGACCACGGGAACATGGGAGGTTCGCCGGAAGATCATCGAAGCTGGCTAGTCCTCGCCATCCACCACCCGCAATCGCAATTGACCTGTGGTTGATGCTGCCGAACGGCTTTGATCCGAAGACTTGGCTGGTTCACCTACAGGCGCTTCGGCAAACTCCAAAGCTTCAATCTTTTGGCCACGCTTGGTAACCTTGCCGGAAGAAACCAGAATATCGTCGATATCCTTGTTGGCTTGACCGAAATGAGTTTGCAAACGGCGGACCCGATCGTCCAGCCTGCCTACATCTTCCATAAGCCGTATGACTTCTCCCTGTATCAGATGCGCCTGCTCGCGCATGCGAACATCCTTGAGCACAGCCTGAATGACCTGAATGGAGAGCATCAACAATGAAGGTGACACGATAACAATGCGCGAGCGATGCGCCTTCTGTATCACGCCTTCAAAATTCTCGTGAATTTCGGCAAAAATCGATTCTGATGGAACGAATAGAAATGCTGTATCTTGCGTCTCGCCATTGATGAGGTACTTCTCCGCGACATCGCGAATATGAATCTCAATATCGCGGCGGAATTGGTTGCCCGCGATCTTCTTGCCATCAGGGGTCTCGGATTCGCGTATGGCGTTCCACGCTTCCAGTGGGAACTTGGCATCGATAACAAGATTGGCAGCACCATTTGGCATACGCACTACACAATCCGGCCTGCTTCCATTTGATAGCGTTGTCTGAAATTCGTAAGCGCCCTGTGGCAGGCCATCGGCAATAATTGCCTCCATACGTGCCTGCCCAAATGCTCCGCGGGTCTGCTTGTTGGCGAGAATCGCCTGCAATTGCACAACCTGCCCTGCCAGCGATTGTATGTTGTTCTGCGCCGTGTCGATTACCGCCAGACGCTCCTGCAGTTTGGCGAGATTTTCGTGCGTGGATTTGGTTTGCTCGGTCATTGTCTGGCCGATGCGGTTGGTCATTCCATCAAGACGTTCCCGGATGGATTGATTGAGCTCAGCTTGGCGAGAACCGAAAAGCTCGGCCATTGTCTGCATGCGCCCTTGCATTTCGGACTGGCTTTTCAGGATTTCTCCCATTCGCGCTTCCGCATCACGCGCGCGGTCTTCCGCCTGTATCTCTGCGACAAGCCGCATTCGAGCAGAGCGCATGACAGCAATAATGGCAAAGATCACGACCAAGGACGCGATAATTGCTCCAGCGAAGAGTGTAGCGCCCAATGATATAGACGTCGCACCAAGTTGAAAAAGCGTCTGATCTAAAGAGATAGAAGGTTCCATACTGTTAGACTAACCGATTCGAATGTCAAATGTGAGATCAAAACAGGAACATTTTTATGATTGGGTTCGATGCCTCATTGACGGCTGAAAATCGAGATATTAGGTGAAGGGCATGTCTATCAAACCACTCGTCATCCTTCCCGATCCGCTGCTACGACAGATTTCAAAGCCTGTTGAGAGCTTTGATGCGGATTTGCGTAAATTTTCCGCAGATATGCTCGATACAATGTACGACGCACCCGGCATTGGCCTTGCGGCAATCCAGATTGGTACACCACTCCAGATGCTGGTGATCGATCTTGCCAAGGAAGATGAGCCTAAAGCGCCGCAAGTCTACATAAACCCGAAGGTTTTGTGGTCCAGCGACGAGCGAAATGTCTACGAAGAGGGGTGTCTTTCGATCCCGGATTATTACGCGGAAGTCGAACGTCCAAAACAGGTGCGAGTTTCCTATCTCGACATTGACGGCAAAGCTCAAGAAGTAGACGCGGACGGACTTCTGGCAACGTGTCTTCAGCATGAGATTGATCACCTGAACGGTGTGTTGTTTATCGACTACATTTCCCGGCTCAAGCGGGAAATGGTTGTGAAGAAGTTCAAGAAGCTTGCGAAAGACCGTCCGCCAAGCCGATTGGCGGTTTAACCGATGAGTTTGCGCATAGTATTCATGGGCACGCCGGATTTTTCGGTGCCTATCCTGAACGCGCTGATTGGTCAGGGACATGAGATCGTCGCCGTCTACAGCCAACCGCCGCGCCCCGCAGGCCGCCGTGGTCTGGAGCTGACGCCGTCGCCGGTTCATCGCAATGCTGAACAGTTCGGCATCCAGGTTCGCACGCCCAAGAGCCTGAAAGATCCTGAAGAGCAACAGGCTTTCATCGATCTCAATGCCGACGTTGCTATCGTTGTCGCCTATGGCCTGATCTTGCCAAAAGAGATTCTCGAAGGCACGCGCCTCGGCTGTTACAACGGACACGCTTCGCTGCTCCCACGTTGGCGCGGTGCCGCGCCGATCCAACGCGCCATCATGGCTGGTGATCTCGAAACGGGCATCATGATAATGAAGATGGATGAAGGGCTCGATACCGGCCCCGTCGCCATGGTCGAGAAAATCAACATCACTGCCGATATGACGGCAGGTGAATTGCATGACCAGCTTAGCATGGCTGGGGCCGACCTGATGGTGCGTGCCGCTGCTGCTCTTGAACGCGACAGCCTGACTCTTACGCCCCAATCAGACGAAGGCGTAACCTATGCCTCTAAGATTACCAAGGTCGAGACACGTATCGACTGGACCCAACCGGCAATCGATGTCCATAATCGCATTCGTGGACTGGCTCCATTCCCGGGCACCTGGTGCGAAATGGAAATTGGTGATGACCTTGAGCGTATAAAACTTCTGCGTTCTGTACTCGCCACAGGTGTAGGCGCTCCTGGCACTGTATTGGACGAAGATTTGCGTATTGCATGCGGCGAAGGTGCTGTTCGTCTGCGTACATTGCAACGGGCCGGTGGCAAAGCCATGGACGGACAGGAATTTCAACGTGGTGCCAAGATCGTGCAGGGTGACCGGCTGCCATGAGTGCTATTGCTATCAGGGAAGTGAGACCAGGCGATTACAGCCAAGTTGCCAAACTTGTTGAACTTGCCTTCGGTGATCGTGGTGAAGCCGAACTGGTGTCCTCTCTAAGAGACCACAATGATGTCGTGTTGGAACTGGTCGGCCTGATCGCTGATGTCCCAGTCGGGCATATCCTGTTTTCCCGGGTAAAAGTTACCGGCGATCACGCCAGTGATGCCGTTGCTTTGGCACCCTTGGCGGTACTTCCTGATTTTCAGAAACAGGGTGTTGGAAGCCTGCTTATTAAAGCAGCACATCAAATACTTGCCGACAAGGCCGAGACATTATCATTCGTTCTGGGCGACCCCGCCTATTACACAAAGTTTGGTTACGACCGTCAGCGCGCTGCGGGGTTTGAGAGCGTCTATCAGGGCGAGTATCTGCAAGCCTTGGCTTTTGCCGATACGCCGTCGGCAGGCACACTGCACTATTCTCCAGCGTTTGGATCACTTTAGTGCCCCGCTATAAGCTTACCGTCGAGTATGATGGTACCCCATATGCCGGGTGGCAGCGTCAAGAAAACGGGCACACCGTTCAAGCTGCCATTGAACAAGCCATATTCAAGTTTTGTGGCGAAACCATATCCCTCGGTGCTGCTGGCCGCACGGATTCTGGCGTTCATGCCAGTGCACAGGTTGCCCATGTTGACCTGACCAAGGATTGGAGTAGCTCGAAGGTTCGCGAAGCGCTCAATGCTCACCTTGTTTTTGCGGACGAAACGATCAGCATTATGAATGTCGAGCTTGTTAGTTCGCAGTTTGATGCCCGATTTTCCGCAACCGGACGCCATTATCTCTACCGCATTGTTAATCGTCGGCCTCCGGCTCCGCTGGAAGCCTTTCGCGCATGGTGGGTGAAAAAGCCATTGGACGTGGAGGCGATGCATATTGCCGCGCAAAGACTGATCGGCACACATGATTTTACGACATTCCGCGCAACGCAATGCCAGTCAAAAAGCCCTGTCAAAACCTTGGACCATTTGAGCGTCAGCCGAAATGGCGAGATCGTGGAAATCAGAGCATCCGCCCGATCATTCCTGCACAATCAAATCAGGTCCTTTGCCGGTACCTTGCAGGAAGTCGGCTGTGGGCGGTGGGATGCGGATGACGTAACCGCCGCGCTTGAAGCACGTGACCGCCAGACATGCGGGCCTGTAGCTCCACCTCACGGATTATACCTGATAGGCGTAGATTACCCGCTTACCGCAGGCACGAAAATTCCCAGTGCGTTTTGAAGCGTGACCACCATCAATATCGATCCGATGATGAGCACCAGAAAAAATCCGGCCGACCAGAGGTAAGATTTCTTCAATGCCACATGGACCAGCCTATAGGTCAAAATCACAATCACCGCATAAATAGCCAGATTTATACTGGCGACCAGAGCCGGCCATTCAGGCAATAATGTCCGCACCAGCGTTGCTGGTGCTGTCAGCCACGAGCCGATTACCGATCCCCAATTGCTCGCAACGACATAGGGGCTGAAGCGCTTGGCAATTCCAAGTGGCCCGGCAAGAAAAGCCAATATTACAATGGGCAGAACCCATACTGCGAGGTCGATGAATGCAGCGCTTCCGATGGTGGAAAGACGACTTCCCGTTTGCGGGCGCACCGAAGCCACATCATTTGCAAGAGCAATCCAGCCCAATATAAGGGGCGGCAGGGAAATTGTGATGGCGTGGAAAGACTGCCAGAACCCGTCTTCCGAAAAATCGAGATCGTCGAGACCATCTGCATGACCGTTCATCATGCGCCAGGCACCTCGCAAGCTCCGTTGTATCTCGTTCCAGTCGGGCAAATCGCTCATCAACTATTCACGCAAAGAAATCGGCAATGAAACGTTCGTAAATCTGGGTCAGGGTTTCCAGATCAGCAACCGCTACCCGTTCGTCAACCATGTGCATTGTTTGGCCGACAAGGCCGAATTCGACCACCGGGCAGTAATCCTTGATAAACCGGGCGTCCGATGTGCCCCCGGACGTTGAAAGCTGTGGCCGCTTTCCTGTTACAGCCTCAACCGATGAAGTCAGCGTTCCTATCAGCTTTTCATTATGCGTCAGGAAAACATGACTTGGACGGTCACGCCAGATCAGTTCATAATTTACCGGCGTCTTTTTACCGGGACGCAACTTGCGGCGACCTGCAGCTTTGTCGAGGCGATTATGAATCTCGGCCATCAGGGTTTCGTCGGTCCACGTGTCGTTGAACCTGATATTGAAAGTCGCTCTGGCTTCAGCAGGAATGACATTGACTGCCGGATTGCCCACATCGATCGTCGTAACCTCAAGGTTGGTCGCCTGAAAATCCTTGGTGCCCTTGTCAAATGCAGGATAAAGCAGGCTGTCGACAAGCATTGTCAGGCCGCGGATGGGATTATCGGCAAGATGCGGATAGGCAGCATGTCCCTGGATGCCACGCACGACAATTGTGCCAGACAGTGAACCACGGCGGCCAATCTTGATCATGTCTCCCAGTTTATCGGGATTGGTCGGCTCTCCAACGATAGCAGCGTCCCAGCTTTCGCCTTTGGCTTTCGCCCATTCCAGCAATTTTCCGGTGCCGTTGATCGAGGGTCCCTCTTCATCGCCGGTTATCAGAAACGAGATCGAACCTTTAAGCTCTTTATTTTTTTCGAGGTAGCGGGCGACTGCAGCTGCAAAACAGGCGATTCCGCCCTTCATGTCCACCGCCCCACGTCCATACATCTCGCCATTGTGAATGGTGGCGGAAAACGGCGGATAAGTCCAATCTGCCTCATCACCGACCGGAACTACGTCCGTATGTCCCGCAAACATGAGGTGTGGACCATTGCCGGAGCGCCTCGCGTACAAGTTTTCGACATCGGGCGTCCCATCCTCGCTGAAGATTGGTCTTTCAATGGAAAAACCCAATGGAGCGAGCATAGACTGAACTGCCGTCAGCGCGCCGCCTTCAAGCGGAGTTACAGAAGGACACGCTATCAGGCGGGCAAGGTTTTGTACTGGATCAAAAGAGGATTTCATGTGTAATGCGATAATGGAAAAGCGCGATCCTGTCACGCGTCACGTGGCTGATTTTATGCCGCTTTTTGTTTGAAGGACATGCCATGGTTTCCGATAAATCGCGCATTGTTATAGCTGGCTCAGGATCTATTGGTTGTTATGTTGGCGGAAGTCTTGCAGCAGCAAATCGCAACGTAAATTTCTTTACAAGGCCGCGAGCTGAGACGAAATTGCGCCAATCCGGTCTCAGGATCGTCGACCTGGACGGAGCAGAGCATCTCGTTTCGACCGACAGTTTTCAACTGAACAGCGATCCCAAAATCGCGTTTGCAGGGGCGCAAATCATTCTTGTCAGCGTCAAAAGTGGCGCTACAGAAGAAATCGTTCAACTCATCAGCCAGTTTGCTCCGGACAATACAATTGTCGTAAGCCTGCAGAACGGTGTCAGCAATGCAGAAACTTTACGCCGGTTCTTGCCTGATACGATGACCGTAGTTGCCGGAATGGTACCATTCAACGTTGTTCAGTCTGACGAGACGGGACAACCACTGACAGTCCGGCGCACAACGCAGGGTACAGTCCTGATAGGCGATAATGTGCCGGAGCTGCCTCAGGTCCTCTCAACCCCCAGCATGCCTGTACAATCGCATACAGACATACAGGGCGTTCTTTGGGGCAAGTTGCTGATGAACCTGAACAACGCACCGAACGCATTGTCAAATCTCCCGCTGGCACAACAATTGGCAGACAGGAACTGGCGGAAGCTGGTTGCGGACCTGATGAGCGAAGGTTTGGCAGCAATGACGGCGCACAATATTCGGCCCGCAAAGGTTCAAGGCGTAAAGCCCGCCATTCTTCCATGGATATTACGGTTGCCAGACGTCCTGTTTCGCGTCATCGCACGTAGGATGCTGGCTATCGACCCGAGGGCCCGATCATCCATGTGGGAAGACTTTTCGCGAGGCCGCACTACCGAGATCGACTATCTACAGGGCGTTGTTATCAGACTTGCCAGCGAAAAGGGCTTGGCTGCTCCACTTTCAGCCAAAGTAATAGCCTGTGTAAAGAAAGCAGAGGGGAAACCCCTCCGCAGCCACTCGGTCGATGAAATCCGCGCTTAATCGCGCAGGAGTTCGTTTATCGATGTCTTGGAGCGGGTCTTTTCATCGACACGCTTGACGATCACTGCGCAGTAGAGGCCGGGGCCCGGCTCGCCATTCGGGAATGGTTTGCCCGGAAGCGTGCCCGCAACAACGACTGAATAGGCTGGCACTTCCCCGTAGAAAATTTCTCCGGTTGCGCGATCAACGATCTTCGTCGATTTGCCGATGAATACGCCCATTCCAAGCACGGCACCTTCGCGAACGATGCAGCCTTCAACGACCTCCGAGCGCGCGCCAATGAAGCAGTTGTCCTCGATGATGGTCGGGCCAGCCTGCATCGGCTCCAGAACACCGCCAATGCCCACGCCGCCCGAAAGATGCACATGCTTGCCGATTTGCGCACAGGAGCCGACTGTGGCCCATGCATCCACCATCGTACCCTCATCCACATAGGCACCAAGATTGACGAAGGACGGCATCAGGATGGCACCGGGCGCTATATATGCAGAGCGGCGTACAATTGCGTTTGGTACAGTACGGATACCCGCTTTTGCAAATTCTGTTGCACCCCAACCGTCAAATTTCGAGGGCACCTTGTCCCACCAGGTCGCGCCACCAGGGCCACCTTCGATAATACCCATGTGATTAAGCCGGAATGACAGAAGAACAGCCTTTTTCAGCCATTGATTGACCTTCCAGTTTCCGTCTGACTGTTTCTCGGCAACGCGCGCTTCACCGCTGTCAAGCAGCAGGAGCGATGTTTCGACAGCGTCGCGGATTTCGCCACGAGTCTCGGTGCTGATGGTATCGCGTTCTTCGAAGGCCTTATCGATAGTCTTTTCGAGGCCATTCAGATCGGGCTTGGACATTTTAAGGTCACTCCATTACACGGGCAGTTAATATCAATGGCCTAGTAAGATAAGTCTGTGAGAGGGTCAATCGCAGCACCATATGTTGGGTAAGAATCCCATTGAATGTCTGCTAGCGCCATGAGTGCCGCAGAAGGAGAAGTTAAAATTGAATACCGATGAAAAAAATAACTGGACACCATTCTCCCATTCTTCTGAAGCGGTCCGTCGCGTAGAAACAGCTCCCTCTACACCTCAAACCCAGTCGGATACTTATCGGCTGGCTTTTGCTGATCCCGATTTCATGACCAAACGCGAATTGCGTGCCGTTCGGCTGCAACTCGAACTGCTCAAGCCGGAAATGGCTTTGACCGAAAGAGGCATCCGCTCGACGGTTGTTTTGTTTGGTGGCGCGCGCATACCCGAACCGGGTGGTGAGGCTTGGGCGGCAAAGAATGAAACACAAAAGAAAAACCTGGAAGCCAACTCGCGCTATTATGCCGAGGCACGCAAATTCGCGCAGCTCTGTTCAACCTATTCCGCTAGCACCTACAACCGCGAATTTGTTGTCGTCACCGGCGGCGGACCGGGTGTCATGGAGGCCGGCAACCGCGGTGCTGCAGATGTTGGTGCGCCAACAATCGGTCTTAACATCGTTCTGCCGCACGAGCAGGCGCCCAACGCCTACGTGACACCGGACCTTTGCTTTAATTTCCACTATTTCGCGATACGCAAGATGCACTTCCTGATGCGAGCGAAAGCAATGGCCATCTTTCCCGGTGGCTTTGGGACAATGGACGAGACCTTTGAAGCGCTGACGTTGATCCAGACCGGTCGTATGGAGCGGATACCATTTCTGCTTTTCGGCAAGTCGTTCTGGGAAAAAACCATCAACTTCGACTACCTCGCCGAGCAGGGTGTGGTTTCTCCCTCGGATCTTGAACTCATCACGTTCGTGGACGAGGCAGAGGAAGCGTGGGATGTCATTCGTAAATTCTACGAACTTCCCTGATAATGGTGGCAGCCGATCACTAAATTGATAAGCGGCTGTTTGATCATTCCTTAGGCTGGAACAGGCCGATTGACCTGTCCCGGCAGAACAGAATTCAGGAATGCAGAAAGGTTATCGGTAACGTAATCAACATGATCGGTTTGATCAGGATCGCGCTCCCATATCTCCGAGAATGTCGGTTCAAAATTGTGCGGTACAATCAACACTGTTTTCATGCCCAGCGCTTTAGGCTCGATCAGATTGCGTGCCAGATCTTCAAACATGACACTGCTGCCGGGATCAATCTTGTACAAGTCCAGAAAACGATCATAGGTCGCTCTTTCTGGCTTTGGCATCAGTTGGGCTGCGACAATATCAAAAATATCATCAAACTCATCCAGAACGCCGAGTTGTCTGGCTGCGCGCTCCGCGTGACCGCGATCACCATTCGTGAAGATGAACTTTCGACCGGGCAACTGACGAATGGCAATGGTCAATGATGGATCAGGAACCAGCCATGAATAATCTATGTCGTGCACTTTCTGGAGAAAATCGTCAGAATCGATATCGTAGCGATCCATCAAACCCTTAAGAGTTGTCCCGTATTCCTTGTAAAACTGTTTCTGTACAACCCTTGCATCCGCACGGGAAAGCTTGAGCAGATCAGCCACATAGTCTGTCATTTTCACATCAATCTGTGAAAACAGATTGGAATGGTGCGGGTAAAGGGTATTGTCGAGATCGAACACCCAATCCGTCACGTGGGCAAAACTCAAGGGATCTGGCTGGTTTGTCATATTCGATCGGGCTTTCGCTCAGTTTCTCATCATAAGCAAATCCGGGGATATGCTCGCCTACCGAAGCAATAGAGGAAAAGAGACTTAACTACGACCGTTTTTAAGTTTTTCGCTAACTGCTGTTTCATGAATTCGCCGTAGTAATCCGTGTGTTGCTTCCGAGGTTTGATGTCCAGAATTCTTCTTAAATGTTTGGCGATAGCGATCATCTCCATCATATGTTCTCTGTTGATCACAGGGATCATCATGCATGCAAATGACATGCACAATAAAATGGGCTACGTAATCGCAACCGTTTGCCCCTTGCTGATCGCTCCAATCATATCCTTTATTGTTATTCGGCAATCGGAAAAGCTACGAAAGGCCCTCGAAACACTCAAGCTTGTCAAAGATGAACTTGAAGCCACCAACGCAAAGCTTTTTGAGAAATCATCCCACGACAGCATGACGGGCTTGCTCAATCGCGAAGCATTCTTCAATCGTCTGGAAAGTGTGCGGACATTACAGCCATGTTCGCTGTTGATCATTGATGTCGACCATTTCAAAAAGATCAATGATATTCACGGCCATTTTGTGGGTGATGGCGCGCTCATGGCCATTGCGCATTGCATTACGGAATGTGTTGGCAAAGATGATAGTATCGGCCGCATCGGCGGCGAGGAATTTGGTATCTATCTGGCCACAAAAGACGATACCCAAGTAACGGCCATAGCCGAGATTATCCGTGCAGAAGTTAACCGCATGGATTACAGAACGCCGCATGGTGAGTGTGTCCGGCTTAGCGTGAGCATAGGCGGGGTCGTCGACATATCCACCGGTGCCGTTGTGGATCATTTTCAGACGGCAGACCGAAAACTTTATGAGGCCAAGCGCAATGGCCGCAATTGCGTTTTCATTCAGAGTAGCTTGCGAAAAGCCGCTTGAAACTCAGACCACCGCCGGATCAAGCGGCTCGGTATCTTTCCAACGTGCCACCAATGTTGGCATATCCGCCTTGCTAAACGCATCTCGTAACGTGTCGAAAGATGGCAGCACGAAATATGCGCGCTGAAATTTATCAATCTCGTAATTTGTCCGCATTACCGTCTCCAAATCGAACGGAACGTGGTGCGCATCAGCGCTTGTTACTGCGAACTGCAATTCACTGAATGATGACATCAGACCCGCGCCGAACGCTTTGAGCGGTGCGCCTTCCTCCTGCATAAGACCGAATTCTGCCGTATACCAATAGAGCCGTGATACCATCTGGTCGCCGCCAATTTTCACTGCTTCGCCGCCTTTCTCGCCATAAAGCTGCATGAAGTCGGCAAAGACCGGCTGGCTCAAAATCGGCACGTGTCCAAAGAAGTCATGGAACATGTCCGGTTCGACGATGTAGTCCAGCTCTTTCTTGCTGCGCAACCAATTCGTCACCGGAAAACGGCGGTTGGCGAGATGATCGAAAAATGGCTCAATGGGAATAAGACCGGGTACTGCAACAATCTCCCACCCTGTCAGCTTGTGTAAACGCTCGCTGACCTCGTGGAAATCAGGTATCTGCTTCAGCAAGCCCAAGGCTTCCACGCCATCTAGATAGGAATGATGCGCGAGTTTTGAAGTCAGCTTCGTCTGGCGGTCACAAAGAGTTCGCCAAACCTCCTGGTCCTCACTGGAGTAATCATATTTCTGTTCGACGGTAAAATCAGATTTGCAGGCTGCATAATCGCCTCGCAATCCTTGCTCGGCACATTCACGGGCATAGGCTTCCACCGTAACAGTCATGATACTCTCCTCCTCTTATGAGCCCACATTAGAATAGTGCGAGAGGAGGATTTGACCTATTCATCTCAATGAGTAATCTTTTCGAGGAGATTCATGACTTGTGAGGAGAAACCTGAGTGAAAAACCCTCAGTTTGATGATTTTGAAGTCAAGATGCTCCGGTCGTTGCAAGACAATGGCCGCATAGCGGTTACAGACCTCGCTCAAGCGATTGGCCTTTCCGCCACGCCTTGTGCAAGGCGTTTTGACGAACTGCAGCAAAGCGGCGTGATCAAAGGCTTTGCCGCAATCCTCGACCGTAAAGCCATTGGTTTGATGGTGGAGGTATTCATTCAGGTTCGTTTGAATACCCATAGCGATGATTCGCCCGAAAAATTCATCGAGGAGATTCAACGGCTGAACGAAGTTTCATCATGCTGGACGATGACAGGGACGCACGACTTTCTGCTCCACGTCATGGTCCCGGACGTCGATGACCTCAACGCCTTTGTCATGCACAAGCTCATGCGTTTAAAGGGCGTACGCGATGTGCACACCCAACTTGTTTTGCAGAACATCAAAGGTCCCGGGAAAATACCTTTGGACCATTTGAAACGATAATCAGGGAACCAGCAGAGTTCCGGCACCACGCTCGGTGAAAAGCTCGAGCAGGACAGAATGAGGGGTTTTGCCATTGAGAATGACAACACCTTCAACGCCGCGATTGATCGCATCGATGCAGGTTTCCACCTTCGGGATCATACCTCCGGAAATCGTACCGTCCTTGATCAAGGCACGTGCCTGACCGACGGAAAGCTCTTTGATAAGCTCTTTGTTCTTGTCGAGCACGCCCGGCACGTCGGTAAGGAAAAGCAGGCGTGAGGCTGCAAGAGCACCAGCGATCGCCCCGGCGAACGTGTCTGCATTGATGTTGTAGGTGTTTCCGTCACGCCCCGGTGCAACAGGGGCAATAACCGGGATCATTTCTGACCGAGCCAGCAAATCAAGCAGCGTGCGGTCTATTTCAACCGGCTCTCCCACGAAGCCCAGATCAACGATTTTTTCAATATTGGAATCTGGATCAATGATGGTCTTCTTTGCCTTTTCGGCGAAGACCATATTTCCGTCCTTACCGCATAGGCCTATGGCCCATTCGCCTTCAGCATTGATCAGCGCCACGATCTCTTTATTGATCGAACCGGCGAGAACCATTTCGACGATTTCGAGTGTCTTTGCATCGGTAACGCGCAGCCCGCCCTCAAATTTTGATTCGATGCCCATTCGCGCCAGCATGGAGGCAATCTGCGGGCCACCACCGTGCACCACGATCGGATTGATTCCTGACTGTTTCAGCAGGGCAATATCACGCGCAAAGGCTTTGCCCAGTGCGGCATCCCCCATGGCATGCCCGCCATATTTTACAACAACAGTCTTGTTTTCGTAGCGCTGCATATAGGGAAGCGCTGCAGAAAGCAGGCTTGCCTGAATTTCGGCAGTGCGGTCGGCTTCGGTCGGGGATGACATGGATGCGTAAGCTCCAGTTTTGCAAGGACGGTGGGTTCTTAACGCTAAAGTCCGGATGGGGCAAACATGATTTCAGTCATTTCCGAATGTTTTTCTACACCAGCCATTGACAGCAAGTCCGGTGGGCAGATTTAACTTGGTGAAAATAGAAGAAAGTTGGAAACGCTGTCGTATGACGCCTGAAGGCATCTCTCAGCTCATATCGCGTGTCGCGCTGCGTGACCGCAACGCTTTCGATGCGCTCTATTCCTCCACGAGCGCGAAACTTTTTGGCGTGTGCCTGCGTATCTTGAACAACAGAACGGAGGCTGAAGACGCACTACAGGACATCTACGTGAAGATCTGGAACAAGGCGGACCGGTTTGCGGTGGCTGACACCAGTCCGATTTCATGGCTGGTTGCCATTGCACGCAACCATTGCATTGATGTCTTGCGCGCGCGCAAGCCAGCATCCACAGATATTGATCAGGCGTCCGAAATTGCAGAACCTTCAGCCAATCCGGAACAATCAGCTATCGCGACAGGTGAGTCGCGACGCATTTACGATTGTCTTGGCCAACTGGATCAGGCCCGTGCAAGCGCAGTACGCGGGGCTTATCTAAATGGCGATAGCTATGAAGAGCTCGCAGCTCGGCATAGTGTACCTTTGAATACAATGCGAACCTGGCTGCGACGCAGCTTATTGAAACTGAAGGAATGTCTCGAAGCATGAGCGCGACCCATACACATAGCACACCGCCGGAAGACGATGATTTCGTCGCCGCCGAATATGTGCTGGGCGTGCTTTCGCTTGCTGAAAAACACAATATAGAGCGGCGGATAGAGCAAGACGTTTCCTTTGCCCGCCTCGTCGCGCGCTGGCAGCAACAGTTTGACGGAATGAATGCCGAGTTCGAGCCGTCAATTCCCCCGTCCGACATGAAGGCCCATATAGATAGACGCCTGTTCGGAACCATTAACCCGCAACCAGCTCCGTTTTTCAGTAATCTGGTTTTCTGGCGAACCTTTGCATTTGCTTCGTTGATTCTTGCAGCAATCGGCTTCGGTCGTGACTTCCTGACCAACCCGTCTGTATCCGACAAACAGCTTGTTGCATCGATGGAGTCCGATGGCAGTATTTATCAAACGCTTGCGGTCTATAACAAAGCCAGCAACCAGTTGAAGGTCAGTTTTGTGGCTGGCGAGTTGCCCGCTGAGCACTCGCTTGAGCTTTGGTTGATTGCAGGCAAAGACGCTCCCGCCTCATTGGGCTTAATCAAGTCAGCACAGGTCACTGAATTTTCCGTCGACAGCGCGCTCGCAGAAAAACTCAAGGATGGCGCAACACTTGCAATCTCTATCGAGCCTGTTGGCGGTTCGCCTAGCAAAGCACCCACGGGCGCTGTCGTTGCAGCAGGCACCGTTCGCGAAATTTAATCACCGCAAATTTTTTCTGAAACTTAAATCAAACCTCTCCCGTATCTCCATTTGACCTCAACCGAGGGAATCAAACAGTGGAGAGAGACATGTTAAAGAAATCACTTGGCCTGATCGCACTTTCAACAATGCTGATCGCTGGTGCAGCCTATGCCAAAAACCCGATGGTTGGTGGTGCTGCAATGTACGAAAACAAGAATATCGTCGAAAACGCCGTTAACTCCAAGGATCACACCACACTCGTCGCCGCTGTCAAAGCCGCTGGACTTGTAGAGACACTTCAGGGCAAAGGCCCGTTTACCGTGTTCGCACCAACGAATGAAGCTTTCGCTGCATTGCCTAAAGGCACAGTGGAAACACTGCTCAAGCCTGAAAACAAAGACAAGCTCACCAAAATTTTGACCTGCCATGTCGTTGCGGCCAACGCTTCGTCAAAGGCGATTATGAAAATGGTCGATGACGATAAGGGTGCGCATCCAGTCAAAACTGTTGGCGGATGCGTCTGGACAGCAAAGTACAAAGGCAAGAAGCTCACATTGACCGACGAAAATGGAACAGTCGCGAATGTGACTATTGCAAACGTGAAGCAGTCAAATGGCGTGATTCACGTCATCGACAAGGTACTGCTGCCAAAGATGTAATCCGAACAACAGTCCTTTATGCGCAGACGGGCATCTGCGCATACTGCCCCGCACGATCCACCGACACCCGGATCAGGCGGGGCTTTTTAGCGATTTTCCTGCTCTTCCAGCAATTGCGCAATTGCCGCCCGCAGTTCATCCAGACCGGAACTTTTTTCTGAAGACGTTGCCAGAATATGCGGATAGGCGGCGGCGCGTTTTTTGATCGCCAGTGCCGTCTCTTCCATCAGACGTGGAACACCGGCAGGTTTGATCTTGTCGATCTTTGTCAGCACGATCTGGTATGATACTGCCGCACGGTCCAACAGATCGAGCACTTCGGCATCATTCTTCTTGATACCGTGACGCGCATCGATCAACAGATAGACGCGGCGAAGTGTGGTTCGGCCACGCAGATAATCGAAAACAAGACGTGTCCATGCATCCACCTGTTCCTTGGGCGCCTCTGCAAAGCCGTAGCCGGGCATATCAACGACAGCGAGCGGCGGCAGATCGCCTGCTTCTCCCGAATAGCCTTCTGGAACGAAGTAGTTCAACTCTTGTGTACGGCCCGGCGTATTGGATGTGCGTGCCAGACCCTTCTGCCCAATGATTGCATTTATCAGTGACGATTTGCCGACATTGGAGCGGCCGGCAAACGCGATCTCAAGCGGTCCTTCTGGCGGCAAAAACTTCATGGCCGGCACGCCGCGGATAAAAACCCATCCCTTGGCAAAGAGCATCCGACCTTTTTCGATCAGCCTGTTTGTGTTGTTCTGCGCTTCGTTCACGTCTTTTCCAGTTCATTCGGCAGTCAGTCCCAGACTGCATTCAATATTAATCGGGCTGTTGTCAACCGGAGGGCCTTCAAAAGAAAAGCCCCCGGTCATGCCGGGGGCTCTGAAACTTTATGCAAAACAGCCTATTCGGCGGGTTTCGGCTTTTTGCGGAATAATCCCGCCAGA
The DNA here is from genome assembly GCF_000282595.1 of Phyllobacterium sp. YR531. Classification (GTDB taxonomy): domain Bacteria; phylum Pseudomonadota; class Alphaproteobacteria; order Rhizobiales; family Rhizobiaceae; genus Phyllobacterium. The sequence continues at coordinate 66,927 of NZ_AKIZ01000014.1, read as the reverse complement.
TTGTCCCAAAGTTCTACTTTCACACCCTGGCGCTTCATGATGATCGCCTGCTGCGTGATGGAAAGCGTGTTGTTCCATGCCCAGTAGATAACCAGACCAGCGGGGAAGCTTGCCAACATGAAAGTGAAAATCACAGGCATCCAGTTAAAGATCATCTGCTGCGTTGGATCTGGAGGCGTTGGGTTCATGCGCATTTGCAGGAACATCGTTACACCCATGATCAATGGCCAGATACCGATCATAAGGAATGCTGGTACAGTCCACGGAATAAGGCCGAACAGATTGAAAATTGACGTTGGATCCGGAGCAGCCAAATCCTGAATCCAGCCAAAGAACGGCGCATGGCGCATTTCGATGGTGACATATAGAACCTTATAGAGCGCAAAGAAGACGGGAATCTGGATGAGAATTGGCCAGCAACCAGCGATCGGATTGATCTTCTCAGTCTTGTACAATTCCATCATGGCCTGCTGCTGCTTGACCTTGTCATCCGCATATTTCTCGCGGATTTCGGTCATCTTCGGCTGCACCAGCTTCATACGCGCCATTGATGCGTAGGACTTGTTGGCAAGCGGGAAGAACAGGGCCTTCAGGATAACTGTGACGACAAGGATAGCGACACCAAAGTTGCCAATTGCCTTGTAGAGCCAGTCGATAAGATAGAACATCGGCTCAGTAATGAAATAGAACCAACCCCAATCAATGAGATTCTTAAATTTTGGAATCTTCAAATTGTTCATATAGTCGTTGATTTTGCCAACCTCTTTGGCTCCTGCAAAAACCATATTCTCGATTGTTGCAGATTGGCCCGGAGCTATCGTTGTCGGGTCGGACAGATAGTCGCTCTGGTAGCGCGGACGGCCATCTGCGAAGTATGACATTCTTGCCTGGAATGGAGTTGCGGCAGACGGTACAAGCGCTGCAGCCCAATATTTGTCAGTTATTCCAATCCAGCCACCGGTCGTTGCCTTCGCTGGAGAGACTTCTTTAGCATCTTCAATCGCAGCAAATTTGTATTCGACCAGCTTGTCAGCAACGAACCCAATGGGCCCTTCCTGGATAACATAAGTGCTCGCGTGCGCTGGCTTGGAAAAGCGTGTGATACGCCCATAGGAAGCCAACGAAATCGGCGCTGCAGTTGGGTTCGTTACAGCATCCTTGACGGTGAACATGTAGTTGTCGTCCACAGCAAAGGTACGCTTGAAAATTAATCCCTTATCGTTCGTAACCGACAGAGTGACCGGAGTTGCGGGCGTCAATTTGTTGTTACCTTCAACGGCCCAAACAGTTGTGGGCCCGGGCACGGTGCCAGTAGCTTCATTGCCGGTAAAACCGATTTCGGCAAACTGGCCATCTTTCAGGGGTGCAGGGCTAAGCAATTCAATTGACGGGGATTTGTCGTCAACCGTCTCATGGTAGTGCTTCAGCTGGAGATCATCGAGCCGCGCACCTGTCAAGTTGATTGAACCGCTGAGACTTGGAGTATCAATCTGGACACGGCTTGTCTGGCCCAATGCTGCGGCACGGGTCAATGTTCCAGCCTGCGCGCCATCTTGTGACTGGCCAGGAATATTTGCGCCCGGTGCTGCCGGTGTCGATGATGGAAGATTTGCCGAACCGTCCGGGTTCGTACCTGCTGGCGTGCTCGCCTGTCCGTCAACGCGTGTCTGCCCCTGCCGCGTCGCTTCTATCTGGGCTTGTTCACGCTGCTGTTCCACTCTGGGGTTCATGTAGAACACTTGCCAAAGCGTCAGGATCACAATGGATAAGGCAATGGTGATAAAGAAATTACGGTTGGTTTCCATTGTCAGTCCTTGGTCTGATCCAGTCGGGGCCGGGTTCAATCATGCCTGTCAGGGCTTGGGCGAACGCCGGTTCATTGATTTCTTGGCAACCCGTTTCGAGAGTTCCCGGGTCAAATCCGCAAACGGCGCTTTAAGAGCGTCGGGGCGGGCAACGATGACATAGTCGGTTCCGGCAGACATGTCATCAGCAACATTGACGCGCACAGCTTCCCGCAGGCGGCGTTTTATACGATTACGGACGACTGCGTTTCCGTTTTTCTTGGTGACCGTAAAGCCTACGCGGGTTGGACCGTCCCGATCTTCCCGCTCTTTGACTTCAACAAGGAAATAGGCGCCTCGGCGCTTTTCCCCATTCCGGACAGCCAAAAACTCCGCTCTCTTGCGAAGGCGGAGTGGCTTTTGCTCATTCATTCTTTAGTGCCAACTTTGGCCACCCGCACGAAATCGCGCGGAATGACTTATGCCGACAACCGCTTGCGACCGCGAGCGCGACGCGCTGCAATAACTTTGCGGCCGCCTGCCGTTGCCATGCGGGCACGAAACCCGTGACGACGTGCGCGGACAAGCTTGGATGGCTGATAAGTACGCTTCATTTGTTAAATACCGCGGTGTGCGGCCCTTCTTGTGGTCTGTTCTATGACAGGAGCATATCAGGACCGCCGTTAGCGTATTTCAAAAATACACCGTTGATAGAACGTCACGCGGGGCGGTCAACCCGGACGTGGGCGGCTTATAGATGCGGTAAGCCTATAAGTCAATTGATGGACGTGATTCAAAAATAGGCAAAATCCGGCAAGTGATTTATTGTATGGCACAGGCATATGACCTACACCATGTAGGGTCAATGGAGCATATATGGTAGCCAGTCAGCAAAAGCCCGGGAAGCGCGTGCAACTGCATGCAGGACGGCGTTTGCCTGTACTGAAGCGCCTTTCGGGCAAATTGCTGCGCCTTACCTTGCTCTTTGGCTTGCTAGCAGAAGTCATGATCTTCGTTCCGACCATTGCGGATATGCGCATTCGCTGGCTATCCGACAGGCTCAATACGGTAGCCGCTGCAAGCGTTGTTCTTGCGGCCAGCGATGCCAAGGATGTTCCGCAATCCGTACAGGACGATGTTCTGCTGGCTACAGGCACAAAGGCTATCGCCTTGCGGGAAAAGGGCGCGTCGCGTCTCCTCGCTGTTTCCGACATGCCTTCGAAAGTCGACAAGCATATCGACATCACGGTCACCGACCCGCTGACAATGATCCGGGGCGCATTTGACGAACTCATCAATGGTGGCGACCGCATCATCCGCGTTTACGGGCCCGTTGGCGACACAGGTAAGGTTATCGAGCTGCTCACCTCTGACGCCCCTTTACGCAATGCCATGCTGCTTTATGCCCGCAATGTGGCGCTGATCTCGCTGTTCATTTCCGTGATTACGGCAAGCCTTGTCTTCCTCGCCATCAGCCGCCTGCTCATTCGACCTATCCAGCGAATGAGCGACAACATGCTTGCCTTTGCGCAGGAACCTGATGATCCCCAACGCATTATCGTACCCGGAAAACGCGAGGACGAGCTGGGCATAGCAGAACGGGAACTTGCTGATATGCAGCATCGGCTACAGCGGACACTTTCCGAGCAGAAACACCTTGCTGACCTCGGCCTCGCTGTTTCAAAGATCAACCACGACATGCGCAACATTCTTGCGTCTGCACAATTGATATCCGATCATCTTGCCAATAGCAGCGATCCGGCCATACAGCGTTTCGTCCCGAAACTCGTACGGACGATTGATCGGGCCATCAATTATTCCCAGACGGTGCTAGCCTATGGCGGGACGCAGGAAGCTCCACCTCAACGGCGCAGGGTCAAACTCCATACCATCATCAGTGACGTGGAAGAGATGCTTGATCTTGATGCCAAGGCTGGAGCAGAGACGAAGTCGGGCGTTGAATTCAAGAATTTGGTCCCGGAAGCGTTCGAAATTGATGTCGATCCCGATCAGTTTTTCCGGATCATTTCCAACCTGTGCCGCAATTCCGTTCAGGCCATGCTTGGGGATACCCGCAACGACCCGTCATTGGTTCAGCGCCTGACGATCACAGCCGGACAAATTGGCACGACATCAATCATCGGCGTTGACGATACTGGACCCGGCTTGCCAGCAAAAGCACGTGAGAACCTTTTCACTGCATTCAAAGGCTCGGCGCGCTCAGGCGGTACCGGCCTCGGCCTTGCCATTGTCCATGAACTTGTCCGCGCGCATGGTGGCACCATCGAATTGCGTGACAATGAGGGCGCTGGAACCAGTTTCGAAATTCGGATACCCGACCAGCCGGTATCCTTGGCCGAATGGCGATCCCGCCGCAGTTCAATTTCATGACATGAAGTTCAAGCGCAATGTCTGAGTACCTTCCCGCCTACTGGCCGCAAATTTTCTTCGTCCTGTCTGTCGTTCTTGGCGTTCCAGCCGCCATACACGCGACGATGACAAAAGAAGAAGTGCGCGCTGCAATTGGTTGGGTCGGTGTGATCATACTCTCCCCGGTCATTGGTCCGCTTATTTATGCCGTGGTGGGCATCAACCGCATAAGGCGCTCCTCCATTTCATCACAGCGCGCGTTTCTGCATGAGATCGGACAAGACCACTTCCTGCGATTCGATGCTGCTGAAAAAGATGTTCTGGCGCACTTCGAAAAACGTCTTGCAGCGATGAAGACGTTGGGCGACCGTGTCAGCCGCTGCCGCCTTACAACCGGCAACAGCATCACAATGCTTCAGACCGGCGATGATGCCTATAATGCAATGCTTGAAGCTGTTGACTCTTCGGAGCGAAGCATTCTCGTTGAGACCTATATTTTTGACCGTGACAAGATTGGTTTACGACTTGCGGACGCCCTCATCGCAGCGACAAAGCGGGGCGTGGAGGTCCGCGTTCTGATCGATGCTGTGGGCGCGCGCTATTCCATTCCAAGCATCGTCGGCTATTTGTCCAAGCACGGCGTCAAGGTGGATGTGTTTAACGGCAATATCATTATCGGCCTTCGCCTGCCCTATGCCAACCTCCGCACGCACCGCAAAATATTTGTTGTCGATGGCAAAGTTGTATTCACTGGTGGCATGAACATTCGCGCAGGATTTTCCGCAGAGGTCGCAGGTGAGGATAACGCGCGCGATACGCATTTCCGTCTGACCGGGCCAATCGTAACCGATCTCTTCCATATAGCTTCTGAAGACTGGCGTTTTGCAACCGACGAAGCTCTGGTCGGCGAAGCATGGCATATCGCTCCTCCCGAAAAACAATCCGGTGAGCCGGTATTCATTCGTGCTGTGCCTTCTGGTCCGGATCGCAGTCTTGAAGCTAACCACAAAATGCTGATGGGCGCTTTTTCCATAGCGCAGAGCCACATACGCATCATGTCGCCCTATTTCCTACCCGACAGGGAACTCATCAGCGCATTGGTCACCGCAGCGCGCCGTGGCGTCGAAGTCGATATTGTTATCCCGTCGAATAACAATCTCAAACTGGTAGATCGCGCGATGACTGCACAGTTTGATCAGATATTGAAGAGCCATTGCCGGATATGGCGCGCCAACGGCAACTTCAATCACTCCAAATTGCTCTCAGTCGATGGCGTGTGGGCCTATGTAGGCTCGTCCAATCTCGACCCAAGATCACTACGCCTGAATTTCGAGGTGGACCTTGAGGTTATGGATGCTGAGTTTGCATCGAAAGTAGAGGGACTGGTTCAGAAAGCCTTGGATCATGCCACACCCGTGCTGCTCCAGCACCTTAGGGCCCGCTCATTTTGGGACCGCTTGCTCGACCGGATTATCTGGCTAGGCTCACCCTATCTTTGACAAAGCCTGTTTCAGCGACAGCTGATTTCAAATCGACATAGGCCTTGATCGGCAGATGGTCAGAAGCGACCCGTGCCAGTGGCGTATCGTGGACTTCGATAGACGTAACGAGATTGTGAGGATGACCCAGCACCCGGTCCAACGCCAGCACGGGAAATCGTGATGGAAAACTTGGAACGGCATTTTGTCCCGGATCGAAGACCGGCGACAGGAAATGCAGCGAAGAACCCTTGCCAACGCGCCATTCGTTCAGATCGCCCATCAGCAGGGTTGGACGCGAGGGATCGGCATTGACCGCCCGCAATATCGCTTCCGACTGCTGCTGGCGCGAATGCCTTAACAGGCCGAAATGCGCCGCGATTATCCGTAGCGGGCCTGCAATGAGATCAATGTCTACGACCAATGCGCCCCGTGGCTCGAGACCGGGCAATACGAGTTGCTGCACGTGACGTACAACGCCCTCCCTGAACAGAAGGAGATTGCCGTGCCAGCCGTGCCCTTTAGGATAAAGCGATGTTACCGGCACAGGAACAAGACTGTTTTCACGTTGTAAACGCGCAAGGTCCAGCAACCCCGTCCGCTCACCGAAACGCTTGTCTGCTTCCTGAATGGCGATAACGTCCGCATCAATTTCGCTGATGACGTGAGCAATCCTGTCGGGATCAAATTTCTTGTCTATGCCGACGCATTTGTGGACATTGTATGAGGCAATCAACAAATTGCTACGCGCAACGCGTATCACCCCGGTGGGGCGCTTTTTGCGATTTCTGACAGCGGCCAGAATACTTGCTGAGACGCTTGGCTTGATTGGCCGCGTCGGCTTCTTGCTATCCATACTATAGAGATAAATCGGTATGCTCTGAATGGCAAGCAGACCTTTAGCGTCCGGACCCTAGAGTCGGTTGCCAACCAGATGCGCCAACTGCGCGCCGACTTCATAATAGCCTTCGCGCAACCCCCTCATGCCTTCCTCTTTGGGTTTGGTCACCGGAAGGGGCAAATCAGCTTCACTGACACGCCCGGCAATATGTTCGGCCAGTATGCGACCGAAAACCGTACCCGGAGCAATTCCGCGACCGTTATAGCCGCTGAAGCTTATGAGGTTTGGAGCAAGTGTGTGGAACCGCGGAAGATTGTCATTCGTCATGCCGATCTTGCCATACCAGCCCGCCTCGAATGTCACGTCCTTGACCTGCGGGAAAAGTTTGCCGATCGATCTGGCTGCCCAAGCCTTGTGAACGGCCATGCCGGTTCCGCGCAATGCGCCAACGCTACCGAAAACAAGCCGCCCTGCACGATCCATGCGGAAAGAGCTGAGAATTTCCTTTGTATCCCAGCCGCCCTGCCGCTCCGGCAATATACTGTCACGCACATCCTGCGGCAAAGGCGTCGTGGCGAAATTAAAGTATGGCAGATGCAGGAGTTCTGATCGCAGTTCAGGCCATGGCGACGTCGTATAGGCATTGGTCGCGACGATCACCCAGTCTGCTGAAACCGTACCGGATTCGGTCCGCACCAGCCACTTCGTGCCTGAACGTTCGGTCGCATTCACGGGCGTGCGGGTATAAATGGCAACACCACTTGCCTGGGCTGCCTTGGCCAGACCACGAACATAGCCAAGCGGCTGTATGGTTCCAGCGCGGTTATCAAGCAACGAACCGGCAAATGCAGATGATCCCACTTTGGCTGCAGTCTCTTTCGCGCCCAGCAGATGAACATTTGCGCCCCGCGCCTGCCATTGCGCTGCACGCTGTTCAAGCTGTTTGAGTCCACTGTCACCGACAGCACAATGGAGTGTGCCCTTACGTTCCAGTTCGCACTCGATCTGGTGCTTATCAACAAGATTGAAAACCGATTGAGGAGCATTGCCCAAGAGTTCAAGCAGACGCTCTCCATGCAATTGTCCAAGCACTGCGGGCAAATCATTGGGCATGACCCACATGCCGGCATTGACGAGCCCAACATTGCGGCCCGAGCCACCGAAGCCGATTTCCACCGCATCGACCACGGCGACCTTTGTTCCAGCTTCGGCAAGATGCAACGCTGCCGACAGCCCGGTAAATCCTGCACCGATCACCGCTACATCAACAGAGATATCACCCCGCAACTGTTCGGTTTTGGGAGCGGCAGGTGCGGTTTTTTCCCAAAGGCCGTGGGAGTGTTCGTCATTCAGCATAGCATCACCATCTAGCCAGCATTCTTGTATCGATTGCTGTTATAAATGGGGTTTCAACCAACGGAAGTGAAATTTCCGACATATATTATGCTGTCACAGAATGACTGACATATCAGGCTGCTGCTCGCTGACCTGTGCAGCAATCCAACTGATAAAGCTTTGCACCAGTGGATTCTCCTTTTTGTGCTCCGGCACGACCAGATAGTAATTGTTCTCTGTTTGCAGCGGCTGGTCAAAGAGCACCAGCAACCGCCCGGTTTCGAGCTCCTTTTCTATGAGGTAGCGCGGAAGCAACGCAAATCCCAAACCTGCCAATGCCGCTTCTATAACCATGGAAAAATGTTCGAACCGATGTCCCTTATAGGGACTGACAACCTCTGCTTGCTGCGTTTCAAACCAGGACGCCCAGGCTTTCGGCCTTGTCGACAGGTGTAGCAGAGGTGCTGAACTTGCAAGCCCCGCAGGGGTATCGATCGGATTTGCCCGGCAAAGTTCGGGACTGCCTACAGGTACTATCATCTCGCTGCACAGATAGGTGCAAGTGGCATGGGCCCAAACCGGCTGGCCGTAATGGATCGCCAGGTCGAAAGGTTCTTCATCGAAATCGAAGGGCTGCGAGCGCGAAGCAACGCTTAACGCCATCTCGGGATGATCATTCAGAAAGTTCGGCAATCTTGGCATTAACCAACGGCTGCCAAATGTCGGCAATGTCGCAATGCTTAAAGATGATGCTGACTGAGATGCGGCCATGGCACGCAGCATTGTTTCTTCTGTCAGACCAAGCAGGCGCCGAACCTCCGGCAGAAATTTCTGACCCGCATCGGAAAGCACAACACGCTGACGGATACGCTCGAACAGGAGTACGCCAATCTGATTTTCAAGCTCGCTCAGTTGTCGCGATACGGCGCTTTGTGTGAGGCTCAGTTCCTTGGCAGCCTGTGTGAAACTGCCGTGGCGAGCCGCACATTCAAACGTTTGAAGAATATCGATGTCGGGGATCAAGCGTCTCGTTAACTTCATTCTCTTCTCGCATCAACTCAGTTTGAATCGTCGTAATACGCGGGTGCTGTCAGTCTGTATAATCCAAATTGAGCATGACAGGAAAAGATTTACTGTCCAACATCAATGCGGAATCGATCTTTATGAAATCATCGACGTTTCTTGCGCCGGATACGATCCGGGCGTCCTTCTCTTCGGCCATGTCTTCCATGTATCGCACCGAGGTTCCTGCCTACGGAACATTGTTGTCGCTCGTTGCCGAAGTGAACACGAAAACCTTGGCTGCTTCACCGGAAATGGCACAGCGTCTGGAACAGACTGATACACTCGACCGCATCTCCGAAGAACGTCACGGTGCTATTCGCGTTGGCACGCCAGCCGAACTTGCAATGCTTCGCAGGGTCTTTGCTGTTATGGGCATGCATCCTGTGGGCTATTATGACCTGACAGAAGCCGGCGTTCCTGTACATTCCACAGCATTTCGTCCGGTAGGCGACGCAGCCTTGAAGATTAATCCATTCCGGGTATTCACCTCGCTGCTGCGTCTTGATCTCATAGAAGATGCGATACTGCGTGAAGAAGCTCGTATGACGCTCAACGCTCGCCAGATATTCACTGCCAAGGCGATAACGCTCGTTGAAAAGGCTGAAGCGAATGGTGGCCTCGAAGCTGAAGATGCCGCGTCCTTCGTCGAAGAGATTCTTGAGACATTCCGCTGGCATGACCGGGCAAGTGTCAGCAGCCATCTTTATGGACGCCTCCATGATGCTCATCGTCTGATCGCCGATGTTGTCTCATTCAAGGGCCCGCATATCAATCACCTGACACCGCGCACCCTCGATATCGATGCTGTGCAGGCTCTGATGCCAGCCAATGGCATTTCGCCCAAAGCTGTGATTGAAGGCCCACCTACCCGCGAATGCCCGATCCTTTTGCGCCAGACATCTTTTAAAGCTTTGGAAGAGAACGTTTCCTTCATCAATGCCGAAGGCAATTGGGAGCAAGGCTCACACACGGCCCGATTCGGTGAAATTGAACAGCGGGGAATCGCATTGACGCCAAAAGGCCGGGCACTCTATGACCAGCTATTGGCCAAATCCCGTGAAATAGTTCGCCCTGCCGCTGATGGGTCCAATGCTTCGGACTATATCGCTGCCCTGCATGAAGCCTTCAAAGAGTTCCCGGACAATTGGGATACTATTCGCTCAGCGAAATTGGGCTATTTCCGCTATACGCCCGTTTCTGGCACCAAAGTCCGGAGCAACGAGCTCGAAGACCTCATCCGCGAAGGTGCCGTTCAGTTTGATCCCATCGTCTATGAGGATTTCCTGCCGGTCAGTGCTGCAGGGATTTTCCAATCCAATCTTGGCGATACCGATGTTCAGAAATTTGCTGCCAGCCCAAGCCAGCAGGAGTTCGAAGCACATCTGGGTGTGCCGGTGCTGGATGAATTTGAACATTACGCAAATCTGGAAAATGCATCTATCGAAGCCTGCCTGCAGCAACTGCGTCCAGTTGCACTCGCCAGTTAGGCCGTTTCAAAAATCCGCACCGGCTGATAAAAGCCGGTCAGCTCTTTCGACAGACAAAAGGTAAGCAAGATGACTATTGCTCAAGAAGTGAAGATCCTCCTTTCCAAACTCGGCGTTGCAGAGGCCGCCTATACGGGTGGCTCAATGGCTTCGTTCAGCCCTGTTACCGGCGAAAAGGTAGCAGATGTGGCGGTACACTCGGCTGCCGATACTGCGAAAGCGATCGAATCTGCCGATGCAGCTTTCCGCGAATGGCGCCTTGTCCCTGCACCGAAACGTGGTGAACTTGTTCGCCTGTTCGGCGAAGAGCTGCGTGCTCACAAAAATGATCTCGGCCGCCTTGTTTCAATCGAAGCTGGCAAAATTCCGTCGGAAGGTCTCGGCGAAGTTCAGGAAATGATCGACATTTGCGATTTTGCGGTCGGTCTTTCCCGTCAACTGTACGGACTGACAATTGCTACTGAACGTCCAGGCCACCGGATGATGGAAACCTGGCATCCGCTCGGTGTTGTTGGCGTCATTTCAGCATTCAATTTTCCGGTAGCGGTCTGGTCATGGAACACCGCGCTTGCTCTGGTCTGCGGTAATTCGGTTGTCTGGAAGCCTTCGGAAAAGACCCCGCTGACCGGTCTTGCATGCCAAGCCATTTTTGATCGCGCAGCAAAGCGTTTTGGCGATGTGCCAGCAGGATTGGCGCAAACCCTGATGGGCGACCGCACGATTGGTGAAGCTCTGGTGGACCATCCAAAGGTTGCACTTGTTTCGGCGACAGGCTCGACCCGCATGGGCCGCGAAGTCGGCCCTCGACTTGCGAAACGTTTTGCCCGTTCGATTCTCGAACTTGGCGGCAACAATGCAGGTATCGTTTGCCCGTCAGCCGACCTTGATATGGCACTTCGTGCCATTGCCTTTGGAGCTATGGGAACTGCAGGACAGCGTTGCACCACGCTTCGCCGCCTGTTCGTACATGAAAGCGTTTATGACACGCTCGTTCCACGTCTGAAGAAAGCCTATGAAAGCGTTTCTGTCGGCAGTCCGCTCGACACACCCTCTCTGGTTGGCCCATTGATCGACAAGGGTGCATTCGACAACATGCAGAAATCGATCAGCGAAGCCGTATCGCATGGTGGCAAGGTAACTGGCGGTGCACGTGTAGAAACAGATCACGCCAATGCCTACTACGTTCGTCCTGCCTTGGTTGAAATGCCGAAGCAGGCCGGACCAGTGGTCGAAGAAACCTTCGCGCCAATCCTTTATGTGATGAAATATAGCGATTTCGATCAGGCAATTGTTGATCACAATGCCGTGGGTGCCGGGTTGTCCTCGTCCATCTTCACTCTCGACCTGCAGGAAGCCGAACGCTTCCTCAGCCCGGATGGTTCGGATTGCGGTATCGCCAACGTCAACATCGGCACGTCAGGTGCAGAAATTGGCGGTGCGTTTGGCGGCGAGAAAGAAACTGGCGGCGGACGCGAATCCGGTTCTGATGCGTGGAAAGCTTACATGCGCCGCGCGACCAACACCGTGAATTACTCCAAGGCATTGCCTCTGGCTCAGGGCGTATCATTCGATATCGATTGATCCACACAAACAATAGATGATCCTCCCGCTGTCTCGACAGCGGGAGGATTTTTTTACGCCAGCTCAAGCGGCCTGAAACTTTTCCGCTACGAACGTCCAGTTGACCAGCTTGCCCAGTACGGCGGCAACATGTTCGGTCCGGCGGTTCTCATAATCGAGATAATAGGCATGCTCCCAGACATCGACACCTAGTAATGTCTTCTTGCCATCTGCCAGCGGATTGCCTGCGTCCTGCATCCCAACGACGACCAGCTTGTCACCGTCTTTTACCAGCCACACCCAACCGGTGCCGAACACCTTGTCCGATTCCGCGACAATCTGTTTCTGCAGTTCGTCAATACCGCCAAATGAGCTTTTGGCAGCATCCAGAAAAGCGCCCTCCGCGGCAGCCGGGCCACCCTTGAATTGTTGCCAGTAAAAATTGTGATTCCATGCCTGTGCCGCATTGTTGAAAATCGCTGTCTCATTTTCCTTTTTGGCACGCACGACAACCTCTTCCAGCGTGAGGTCAGCAAAGGGCGTTTTCTCCGTCAGAGTGTTCAGCTTTTTGAAATAGCCCGCATGGTGTTTTCCGAAATGAAGGCCAACGGTTCTCGCCGAAATAACCGGACTCAGAGCGGCACCCTCGTAGGGCAACTCGGGCTGCTTGAAGGGTGCGGCGGCCTGCGCACGAACTGACGGAGAAAAAAGTGTCGTGGCAGCCGCCACTCCGGATAACGCCAGCATGTGGCGGCGATTCATTTTCATTCCTGTTCTCCTGTGTTCCGTGGATCTCCATTACATGGGCAAACGACCGCGAAGCACCAGAGTTCCACCGCACACAATTACTTGTCCACTGCTTAGCCTATGACTTCTTCAATTCCGCTACGACAGCATCAAAGAATACATTTGGATCAATCGGCTCTTTGCCAACCGGCTTCGGCTGCGCTCCAAACGTCACAATGACGACTTTTTCCACCGGATCGATGTAGATGTTCTGACCCTGAATACCGATGGCAGAAAATGCACCATCCTTGATGGAGGGTTCTGTCCATGCCGTCCACCACATATAGCCGTAGTCGAGCTTCTTGCCGTCTTTAAGCGTTTTGGGCGTTGTCGCTTCTTTAACCCAGCCTTCCGGCAATATGGATTTGCCGTCGACCACACCATTGTTCATGAAAAACAGACCGAAGCGCCCATAATCCCGCAAGGTTGCGCTTATCCCGCTACCGCCGATTTCGACGCCATCCGGTGAATCAAGCCACCAGCTTGCGTCAGTTTCCATGCCGAACGGCGCCCAGATTTTCTCCGACAAATATTCGGCCAAAGGCTTCTTCACCGCTCCCCGAACGATCTCGCCCAGAATTTGCGTTTCGCCTGTACTATAGGTGTTCACGCTACCCGGTTCTGCGGCACGTGGCAGTTTTGCCATAAGCTCCACAGCTGAGCGTGGCTTCTGCGATATTTGCGCCCTTAAAAGGGCGCGGCGATCTGAATTCGGGTCCGTGTAAGTCTCGTTCCACTTGACGCCGGAGGACATCATCAGAACGTCCTTGACGGACACACCATCATAGGCGCTGCCCTTGAGTTCCGGAACATAATCGACAACCTGAGCGTCCAGCCCTTTGATCAAACCTTCCTTGATTGCGATCCCGGCGAGAGTTGAACTGACCGATTTTGCAACCGACATCGACATCCAACGCGTTTTTTCAGTGTTTCCCCGCTGATAAGTCTCAAAAGCAACTTTCCCGTCCTTGATAACGAGCATAGCCGTAATGCTGTCCAGCGCTATGAAATCATAGAGATCGTAATCTTTGTCCTCATATTTGAACTTTACGTTGCTCAGTTGCTTTTCAGCTTTTGGCAGTTCAAGCGCCTTCGCCCCGGCCTTGATCGTGCGCGTCGGGAAAAGCCGGTCAATATTTCGGTAAGTACTAACAGCCAGATCCGGCAAGAGCGCACCGTCATAGACCTGTTCGACGGTTCCAATGGTTTCATTGGCATGCGGATAGGCATTGTCTTGTGCCTGTGCTGGCAAAATTACTGCACCGAAAAGCGCCGTCACGCCCAAGGCAGATATTGCAGTTTTGAATTGTAATACGTTCCCGCAGTTTCGAAACATCAAGCATCTCCTCCTGTTATTGCCGGGAAAGAGTGCGGCGTTCTTGGCTCGGGTTCAATGCTTGGGAGCGGTTTTTTCTAAATTAAGGCTTCTGCTACCAGATAAAAACCGAGAATGAGCAGTCCTGAGAAGAACAGGCGCCGGAAGGTTTCGACACTCATGCGCAGTCTAAGCGCCTGTCCGATGATCATGCCAAACAATGCAGGAACAAGGGCAAGCAGTGACATCCCGACCAACATTGCCGAAGACGAGCTTGCATCAGCGCGCAGCCAAAGGCCGGCAGCAAGTGCGATGGTTGAGACTGTGAATGAAAGGCCCAAGGCTTGGATTAGATCTTCCTTTTCAAGCTTTAATGCCTGGAGATACGGAACAGCTGGGATAACGAAGACGCCCGTTGCTCCTGTAACAAAGCCAGTCAACAGTCCTACCAATGGTGAAAGCAGGCTTTCATGGCGCGGGTTAACATGAAACTTCACCTGCAAAAGACCAAGTATCGCGTAGAGCGCCAATGCGACACCCAGCCCCGACAGGGCAAGTCCGGAATGATTGCCCACCAGCCCGCCACTTCCGGCAATCGTCCCCACGACGACACCCGCCATCATGCCCCAAAGACGGGCAAGCAATCTGATAAATGAGGGGCCTGCAATCAATTGCCAGACATTGGTTATGAAGGACGGGAGGATCAGAATTGCCGCCGCTTGCGAGGGGGGCATGGATACTGCCAGCAGTCCCATTGCCACTGTTGGCAATCCCATTCCCACAACGCCCTTCACAAAGCCGGCGAGCAGAAAAACCGATGCGACAATCCCCCACGCCATTGGATCAGCCAAGAAACTGTCCACTGCCATGCGCGAGTAATCTGCCACCGTTTCAATCATTTGCTTAATCTCCTGCCAAGCTGCTGCCACACAGCCTTGACCTTTTTCCGCCAGGCTCACAATGTGGATTTCCGATAGCCAGCCTTCGTGCAGGCCGAAGGCACGGAGGATGTCTTGCGCTTTGACCTAGTCGATTTGAAACTGTTCTTGCACGTTGCGGAAGCCGGAAGCATCACAGCCGGTGCAGAGCGTTCCGGGCTGGCGCTGGCGTCGGCAAGCGCAAGAATAAAAGGCATGGAAGAAATGCTTGGTATTGCCCTTGTCGAGCGCAAACGCCGAGGCGTAACGCTCACTGCTGCCGGGCAGACATTGGTGTATCACGCCCGCACTATCCAAAATCAGATTGAAACAATGGCCGGGGATCTTGGTGAGCATGCCCGCGGCTTACGCGCCCATATCCGCCTGCTTGCAAACACAGCTGCGGGTTCACGCCTGTCTGATATTCTTGCGCGGTTTTTGGCAAACAATCGTAATATTGATGTCGAATTGGAAGAGTGGCCGAGCCATGTCATAGCGGAAAAATTGGCAAACAGTCAGGCGGATTTGGGTATCGCTGCGGGTTGGGCCAATCTTTCCAACCTGGAACAAAAACCATTCTGTAGGGATCAATTGGCTGTCATAACCGCAAAGGAAAGCGACATTGCCAAAGGGTTTCGTTCGATACGCTTTGAAGACATCCTTGCAGAGCCCTTTGTCGGACTTGGCTCGGGCAATGCCTTGCAGGAACATGTCATCCGGCAGGCCTCTCGCTTAGGACGGCATCTCAATTTCCGAGTGAAAGTCGCCTCGCTGGAGGCTGCATGCCAGCTTGTCGCCAGCCAAGTCGGGATCGCCATTGTATCACAGGCTGCAGCAAGCCGGTCTGCAGTTGTCCGCAACCTGAGAATTGTACCGCTATCGAACGAATGGGCGACACGGCACTTACAGCTTTGTGCGAAATGCTTCAGCGATTTGACGCCTCAAGCCAAACTTCTTGCGGATGAGTTGGAGAGGACCGCCAATGCGGAAGGTTTTGATCGTTGATCACACGGACCGTGCCCTTAAACCTGCGCCAGCAATATTCCTGCCAAGGCTTCCGGCTGCAGCCGGGCGATATTATGCCCGCAATTGAGTGAGAAGGTCTCCCACTCCGGATCAATGCTCAAACGTTCGTACAGCTCGAGAAACGGACTTCCTTCCCATCCATGTGCTCCAACATAGACCTTACGCGGGACTTCGCGCCAACGGCCGGATAGATCGATTGCCTGAAGGAATGTTCCCATCGGATGAGGGCGGCACCTTGCGTCAAGATTTGGTGGTGGAGCACAGTTTAACCCGTCGCCCATTGCTCCGGTGATGAAGGCTTCCCGAAAGCGAGGGCTTGTCAGTGACCATACGGACTCGCCCGCCTGCGGCACATAAGCGTCGAGATAGACCAGTGCACGGATATTGGCAGGTTCGGCATCGGCCGCTCCAGTCATGACCATGCCGCCATAAGAATGGCCAACCAAAACCACATCACCGGAACATTTTCCAATCACCTGAATCGCATCGTCGATGTGAGTAGTTAGATTTGCTGCCGGTGCCGGAACATCGCCGAGGCCGGTGAGCGTTAGCGTCTCTATCCTGTGACCACGTGCAACGAGGAGATTTGCCACTTTTTCGAATGCCCAGCCGCCCTGCCATCCTCCCGGTATCAAGATGAATGTCGCCATTTCAGCACCCATATTCTGCAGCAAACACGTCACATCGTGGCTAAAATAGAACTTTGGAGCAAGTGTTGGTTGCAAACATTACGAACGCCAGGCCCGCCTGCCGCTACTGTCACGGTTTTACTTCCGCCATTCTTAATCAAAATTCGCCATTGAAGCCTCGGCGCGCATCAGCTAGAACCGCTTCGCGCATGCGAGCTATCGCAGCCTCATGCACCCGTAGCTCAGCTGGATAGAGCGCTGCCCTCCGAAGGCAGAGGTCACAGGTTCGAATCCTGTCGGGTGCGCCATAAACCGTCACCAATTATATATGGAACCAAACACCCAGAATATTGTTGCAATATGTATCGCAAGGCGGCATTGCATCTGCTTGCCGTACGAAGCGCATATTTGTGCTGGGTAAACCCAAACATGGCCGTTCACCAGACCTTAATCGGCATTCGATTATTGCTGGATGGGCAACGTGACTCGCCAACGACAGAGTTCATTATGACACTGGAATCCGATTTGAACTTCTCTATCGCAGATATCGAACAGCTCGAGGATGCGCTGCACAGGGCAATGCTCTCCGGTGATACCGACGCATTGCAAGAATATCTGGATGACAGTCTTATTTCGATAGACCCTTTCGGGCGTAAGTTGAACAAACAGGAAAACCTCGATTTTCATCGGGCATGCATTCTTAAACTTGATCGGTTCGACCTTTTGGAACGATCGGTAAGGATCATGGAAAATGCGGCAGCAGTCTCATGGTCCGGCAAGCTTTCTGGAACCTACTATGGCGAAAGCTTCTCCGAGAAGCTGGCTTACAGCCGCGTTTGGTCGTTGCACGATGGTCGGTGGACAGTCATTCTCATCCACGCCACCAGAATTACGATGTGACAACCACACAAGCCTTATCTGCTTTTTAGACCACGAAGCGATTCCATCATCATGCGTAAACCGCGCGTCAATTGCTTATCGCGCCGGACGACCATGCCCAGCTGCCGTTTTAATTGAGGCCTGACCGGAGATACTTTCAAAAAATTGGCACGATCCCGCCTTAGCGCCAGTTCCGGCAGAACTGACCAGCCCAATCCGGCCGCCACAAGTTCCTTGATTGCCTCAATGCTCCCAAATTCCATTGATGGCTTGGCCTGCAATCCTGCTTGAGCAACCCAATTGTCAATGCATTTGCGTGTATTCCCACCGTCGTACAGCAAGAGGCTCTGTCCACAGAGGAATGCAGCATCCGGTCCATCTTCTGGCATTTCGGCGTCCTTTGGTGCAACGGCCAGCAGTTGCTCTTCGTAAAATGGCTCTATCTCAAACGGGCGGCCATGTGCCGGCAGCGCAACGATAGCAAGATCAAGAAGGTTTTCTTCAAGATCGTGTAAAATTTCGCCCACATTGCCTATCAGCACTGTGATCTCCAGGCCCGGCATACGCTTCTTCACTTTCGCAATGGCAAGCGGAAGAAGGTGAATAGACGTCGTCGCGCCCGTACCGATACGTAATCGTCCTGCGACTCCGTGCCTGTAAGGCAGCATGGCCTCTTCGGCAGCAGACGCTTCCTGAATTATACGTCGCGCATGGGTGAGAAAATCCAGCCCCGCTGCCGTTGGTTGAGCTTTGCGCCCGACACGCTCAATGAGTCGCACACCCAAACCCTGCTCAAGCAGCTTGACCTGCAAACTGACCGCAGGCTGCGTCAAGCCAATTTTGTCCGCAGCGGCTGTGAAACCGCCAAGCTCCACCACGTGAACGAATGTCGTGACGTGATCAATGCTCAAAGACACCAAAGTATTCCTTATGATTTGCATAACAATCATAAGCTTCTTTTCGCATGGATTCCACGGCATTTTATGCCGACAGCCAGAAAGGAAATTCCATGGCACTTTTTACAATTCCCGCCGGCAATCACAGCTGGAGTCATCCAAGCTGGTTTTTGGGTCCAGCCCGCGAAATCGCTGTTTATCTGGCAAAGCGCCGCAGCCGCCTCGCACTGTCAAACATGACCAGCGACCAACTGCGTGATATTGGAATAACACCAGACCAGGCTGAGGCTGAGATCGCGAAATCCTGGTTCTGGATATAAGCGGGCGAAAACGGCATCACCGCCCGTGTCATCACGGACAATCGCCACACGTTGCTGCTGTTCGCCGGACAACTCGTCCGGAAAGACATCATATTTGTGAGCCAGCCTTACCCGGTCGAGCATTTTACGTGCCATGATTTCTGTCTCGGCTTTCGAAGTTTTCTTGACGACCATTTGCGAAAGCGAGCCATTTCCGCTTGCAGAGAGATACGGGAAGAGATTGAACTGCTGGAAGATCAGGCCGACTTTCAATCGCAGTGCTTTCAAATGCAGCTCATCTGGAAGTAATTGCGCACCGGCAACCGAAATTGACCCGCCCTCGATCAATTCCAGCCCATTGATACAGCGAAGCAGCGTGGATTTTCCGGAGCCGCTTTTGCCAATAATGGCAATCACTTCCCCCGATCAATATCGATATTGATACCCTCAGGTATCTCACAATGAAAAATCGGTCATGTGCGAACTTTTTTCGGGAAAATGCATCTGCCTACAAAGTGCAGGGATTGGCGCAGCAAAATAGCCAACACCAAGTAGATCGCTGTCGTAATGAAATAGGCTTCGAACGCTCCGAAGTTCGGATAGGTCGTGTGGCTACAAACAAAAGGGTCCGCGATATCATTGAAATATCCGCAGACCCCTGAGACGCAGGATAAGTTATATCGCCGCTTTACCTGCTACCCGGTACACGGGGCAGAATAACGCGACTGCCTCCCACGCCTTGACGTTCCTGAAGCTGCCTCTGGGCGTCGGATGACATGCTCCGTTCTTTGGTAAACGTTGCCCGGTCAGGCCGCTCTGGCCGATCCGGACGGTCGGGCCGATCAGGTCTGTCAGGACGCTGAACAACCGGAGGCCTGATTGGCCGTGGGTCACGATTGGGATCACGGCCAATTGACGATCCTCTGTCGTCTGGTCGGTCTCTTCTATCGTCCCAATCACGGCGGGAACGGTCGCGGTCGCGCCGCCAATCCCTGTCACGGCGATCATAGCGATCCCGATCGTAGTAACGGTCCCTGCCGTAATATCCGTCATCGACATAGACTGAACTGTATCCGCCTGAACCGCCATAATAACCATCGCCGCCATCGTCAGCGACGCAACCGGATAGAACAACACCGGAAAGACCAATAAGTGCAGTAACGGCTAGAGATTTTATGAACATCATAGTTCCTCCATGCTCATGAACTGGTACCGCGCAGAAATGTTCCGCACAGTCGCCCCCGAAATAATCTGTATGGCCTTATTCATTCCAGCTCAAGAACCTCGCCAGCCGTGTACAGGACTTCCGGAGGGCCGTACTCTCCAACATCCGGCTTGGCCTCCCGTGCCCAGGCGATAACTCCCGCATGCTTTGAAGCGAGGTCTTTCGCCGTACGGATCGCGCGTTCTTTTGTCTCGAATTGCTGCGGCTCTCCAACTGGAAAAAGCTCGCCAGCATCTCCTTGATCAAAGGCCATAACAACAATCAATTGCACCGGGTCCATTGCGCGTACCTTACGTCAAATAATAATTTTCAAACTTGCTACAGAGAATCAGTCGCTCGGACCTTTAGCGGTATCAGCAAACACTTGGGACGTAACGCCCCGATACCAGTTAAACTCTAGACGTCGATAGCGGTTCCAATTGCGGCCACAGGGTAGATATTGCCCTAGGTGCAGTAACGTTTTATTTTCAGAGCGCACCTTGCGTGATCGGATAGGCCAATCCTATAATAGCCGATGAAAACCTCTCCCGAAAAAGATTACCCAGCACCAAGCCCTGATGCTCGTCCATGGCTCAAAATTCTCAGCCAATATCGCAAGCCACACAGGGGCCGCAGTGCTTTTGAACTTGCTGTAACTGTGGTCCCATTCGCAATCTTCTGGGCTTTATGCTGGGCAGCCGTTCACTATGGTTTCTGGTGGGGACTGATTTTGATCGTGCCTGCTGCGGGTTTTCTGTTGAGGCTTTTCATGATCCAACATGACTGTGGTCACGGATCATTCTTTGCTCATCGTCATACCGACGACTGGACCGGTCGTGTTATCGGCGTACTGACACTGACCCCATATGATTACTGGCGGCGAAGCCATGCCATCCATCACGCGTCAGCAGGCAATCTGGATGAACGCGGCATTGGTGATATAACTACGCTGACCGTTGCAGAGTATCGCGCGCTTTCGCGCTGGGGCCGCATCGGTTACCAACTCTATCGCCATCCGGTAATCATGTTTGGCATTGGCCCCGTATGGCTTTTCTTTTTCAAGCAACGTCTGCCTTTTGGCATGATGCGGTCGGGTGCTGAGCCATGGGTATCCACCATGGCAACCAATCTTGGTATTGCAGTCTGTACCATATTCCTGATGTGGCTCATTGGCGTTGGCCCGTTTCTCCTGATCCATTTACCTATCGTTACACTTGCAGGTGCCGCTGGCATCTGGCTCTTTTATGTCCAGCATCAGTTTGAGGAAACACACTGGTCATCTGCGCCGGAATGGCAATTCCACGAAGCTGCCCTGCATGGGTCATCCCACTATATTCTGCCGGGTTTCCTGCGGTGGATCACCGGCAATATAGGAATTCACCACGTCCATCACCTGTCGAGCAAGGTTCCTTGCTACCGGCTACCGCAAGTCTTGAAAGACTATCCGGAGCTTGGCGATATTGGCCGCATTACAATCATGGAAAGCCTGCGCTGCGTGAAGCTTGTCCTATGGGACGAGAACCGCAAAAGGCTGGTCTCGTTCCGGGAAGCGAGAGCACAGGTTTAAAATCTGTGCCCTCTTTTGCCTGTTGGTCAGGCTATTGAAAGCTGCTCACGTTTTGTGGCGCGGGCCAGCCGTATTACCGCAAGGCCGAGGATCGAAAGTATACTGCCAATAGTGCCGAGATAGGCCAGTCCCAGATTGGCGATAACCAATCCGCCGATCATTGATCCAATCGCCACTCCAAGATAAAGCGCCGAATAATTCAGCGACAGCGCAAGCGGCGCGCTTTCTGGCGCTATTGCCAGTATCCGGCTCGCTTGTGCTGGTGGAAACATCCAGGCGATCACGCCCCACAACACCATATGACCGATCAGCAAACTGCCCGCTATTTCATGCGGCAATGTCATGATCCAGCTGACAACCAGAAGAGCTGCGGTATTGAGGATTGACGCGGCAATCACCGTTTTTGTCGCACCGAAACGGTCGGCCAATTGTCCGCCCAGAAAATTGCCGAATGCCGCTCCAACACCAAAAGCCAGAAGAATTACAGGCAGATATTCGCGGCCAAGTCCCGTTCCTTGAACCGCAACGGCAGCGATATAGGTATAAACTGCAAATCCGCCTGCCATATAAAGCAGCATTGTCAGAAGCGCAGGCAACAAACCCGGATGACGAATGACACTGAGACGCTTGGCCAATGTCATTTTGTCTGCATAAAGACCGCGCGGCAGCAACACCCACACTATTAATGTCGCCAGAACACCAATCAAGGCAATGAAAATATAGGTGCCGCGCCAGCCTGCAAAACTGCTTATGAACGCGCCAAGCGGCGCACCAAAAGCCACGGCCAGTGTTGTTCCGCCTACGACTGCTGAAATTGCTCTTGCGCGGTGATGCGGCTCCGATATTGCGACCGCCGTCGCCTGTGCCGTTGCGGCATAAAGCCCAGCTACCACGGCAATCAGAAGACGCGCAATCAACAGAAGCATATATGTTGGAGCGATTGATGCGAGCAGTGCACCCAAAACAAACACCAATGCGCTGCCTGCCAGCACCAAGCGCCTGTCCAGCGCTCCGGTCAGGGCCGCGATAATCGGTGCGCCGATTGCATAGGCGAAAGCATAAGTTACAACCAGATAGCCAGCCTGCACAAGGCTGACACCGGTATCTCCCGCTATTTCAGGCAAAAGGCTGGCCACGACAAAGCCTTCAATGCCAATTGCAAACGTGCCCAATGCCAATCCAACCAGACGAATGTCCATGGTTAATACCTTAATGTTCAATGATCCTTGAACTATTCAGCGCTGACAAATTAAAGTCAAGCGATAAGTTCAAAAATTATTGAACATTGAAATCTCTCCTGCCAATTGCTATTACATCCCGTATGACGAATACACTGCATCATCCCTCTCCAGAAGAAATCACTTTGCCTGCTGTACTAGCGGCGCTTGGCGACGAGACCCGTCTCGCGATCATCTCCATGCTGGCAAGGTTTGGTGAGGACGAGCGCAACATGACCTGCAGTTACTTTCTTAGCCTCGGGTCAAAAACCGCGCTGAGCTATCATATTGGAAAGCTGCGTGAAGCAGGTATCATTCATGTTCGCCCGGAAGGCACGAAACGTTTGCTTTCCCTGCGGCGCACCGATCTGGAAAACCGGTTTCCCGGTTTTCTCGCTTCGATTTTGGCATCTGCCGAACAGCTCGCACCCGGCGCAGCCTCATCGTCGAACGAGTTTCCGGAACAGTCAGGATTGCAATCATGAAAATAACGCCGAACGGCTCAATGCCAACACGTCGCGCACCCGCCGACTGGTTTACCGGAACCGTGTGGCAAGATCCCATTATCGAAGCCGAAGCGCCAGCGCGGTTGCGCGCCGTTACTGTCCGGTTCGAACCTGGCGCGCGCACCGCCTGGCACACGCATCCGCTTGGTCAGACTTTACACGTGACATCGGGCTCCGGACTTGCCCAGGTTTGGGGCGAAGCGATAAGGGAGATCAAAGCGGGCGACACTGTCTGGATTCCTGCCGGTGAAAAACACTGGCATGGGGCCGGACCCACTACGTTCATGACCCATATTGCCATGCAGGAAGCGCTTGATGGCGTAGCGGTCGAGTGGATGGAAAAGGTTTCAGATACGCAATATTCCGGCCACGATTAGTCTGCTAGACTGACTGCCAGTTGCAGAGAAGGGAATAATCATGGCATTCGAAGACATTAAGGCACAAATCGCGCTTTTGGTTGAAGAGATGGTCAAGCGACCAGCGGACGCCCATGAAATTCACGAAACCCTGCGTGAGCATTTGAACGAACTCCGGGCCATGGGCATGCCATTGCCCGATGATCTTGTAGCGCTTGAACGCAAGCTCGAAACTGACTTCGATTCCTAGATCGCCCCTATCGCGGGTCGTTCAACAAACTGTCGACAGAGCGTTTTCGCCTAGAACCTCTTGCATTCTTGCCATCCAGAATACCGATGTCACGCAGCATGTGATCGGAGAATTCTTCCGTATGAAGGAAACTGGCAGTTTCGTTTCTTACCTGCTGTTTTTTCGATCCTCTGAACCAATCCATCAAAGCTGAAAATAGCGTAACAGCTGGTGCATGTGTCTTGGACATCATCATTTCCTTAACTCCAAAAAGCAGGGCAGTTAGTCCTCTTGTTGGAGTGAACATGCGCTTTCCTGTGGTTGTTTTCCAACAAAACGCAAAGTAGTATACATAAGGACAGCTTATGTGAGATAGACAATGCAACTTCCACCCTTATCGGCAATCCGTGTGTTTGAAGCTGCAGCTCGCCACGGCAATTTTACAAAGGCCGCGGAAGAACTCGGCATGACGCAGGCCGCCGTCAGTTATCAGATCAAGCTGCTTGAGGAACGTATCGGAGCGCTGCTTTTTCTGCGTAAATCGCGTCAAGTGATGCTGACAGAAATAGGAGCTCGCCTTTCCCCCGCGATCAGTGAAGCATTCGACCTGATGCGTGCGGCAATTGCAGCAACACGTGAGAATGCCGATGGGGTTTTGACCATCAGCACCATTCCAACCTTTGCTGCAAACTGGCTTGTTCCGCGGCTCGGCTCGTTCCAGCTGGCACATCCAGCATTGGCTGTGCGCCTGCAGGCCACGCGCGATATGATAGATTTTTCACGTCAACCGGCGGATGTTGGTATCAGATCAGGCAGTGGCAAATGGCCGGGCCTGATCAGCCACAGAATATTTGCTGCCGAGTTCTCACCCATGCTGACACCCGCATTGGCGGCGACAATCGGGGGCATCAAGACACCCGCTGACCTTTTGAAACTGCCGCTCATCGATACCGGCGATTACTGGTGGAAGTTATGGTTTCGGGCTGTGGGGATACAAGAGCCAAATCTGCTCGGTGATCCGAGAAGCCGCTTTGGCGATCAGCATCTTGAAGGAAGGGCTGTTCTGGCGGGGATGGGCGTCGGAATCCTTACTCCCGCCTTTTATCAGAACGAAATCAAACAAGGTCAGCTTATCCAGCCTTTTGATATTACAGGCGCTGATGGTGATCATTTTTACTGGCTGGTTTACCCGGAAGTGCGCAGAAACGTCCCTAAAATCCGCGCATTCCGCGACTGGATGCTTGGCCAGCTCAGCGATGCTTGAATTGAAAAGGGCGGGATAAATCCCGCCCGCTCCGATCTTTAAAATACTGCGAGATAGCGCAGCAGGGAGATAATACCGATCACCACAACGATGACCTGAATAATCTGCTTGGCGCGGCCATCCAGTGGCAGCATCTGCACGAGATAGAGCACGAGGAAAATCACCAGAACGGTGATCAAAAGACTGATCAAAATCGACATTACATATTTCCTGTTTTCTGGATCAATACGAGTGTAGCCCTCAGAAACTCTCATAAGCCGACTTTGGTTCCATCACATGCGGGTAAAAAGTGCATTTACGCTTTCGCCGCATTGTCTGGCTCGGGCCATACTGTTAGCTTCGGCTTCGCTCCCCATTGCTTTCAGGAATTCCCCCATGCGCTCCTTGTTTCATTTCGCCTATCACGTAACCGATCTTGATGAGGCCCGCCGTTTTTATGGTGGAGTGCTCGGATGCGAAGAAGGTCGCAGTACTGAGACTTGGGTTGATTTCGATTTCTTTGGCCATCAGATTTCATTGCATCTCGGCAAGCCATTTGAAACGACCAAAACAGGCAAGGTCGGAGATCATATGGTTCCCATGCCGCATTTCGGCATTATCCTTGCACTTGAGGACTGGAACGTGCTGGCGAACCGGCTTAAGGCCGCGAACATAGAGTTTGTCATGCCACCCGTCGTGCGCTTCCAAGGCGAACCTGGCGAACAATGGACCATGTTTTTCCGTGATCCATCGGGCAATCCTATCGAAGTCAAAGGTTTTGCAGACTTCGCCAGCATTTACGCAAAGTAAGGTCGCACTGAAAAATCATGGAAGTGCAGCCGTCGAATATCAGGGCCGCGTTCTGGATGACCGGATCGCTCGCCGCCATCATCTTGATGGCTGTTTCCGGCCGTGAAGCTTCACGGGAACTCAATGTCTTTCAGATCATGGAAATGCGATCGCTGATCGGCCTTGCCATGCTTTACCCGCTTATTCGTTCATCGGGCGGGTTTAAAGCCATGAAAACAAGCCGCATCTGGCAGCACGTGGGCCGCAACACAGCGCACTACGCCGGTCAGTTTGCATGGTTGATGGCTTTGTCCATGATACCGCTGGCACAGCTTATCGCGATTGAATTCACCACCCCCGCCTGGACGGCTGTGATGGCCGTGGCATTTCTGGGTGAGCGGCTGAACATCTGGCGTACGCTTACAATAGCTTTGGGTGTTATCGGAGTCATCATCATAGTCAGGCCAGGTATCGATACCGTCGAAATCGGTCAGCTTATCGTACTTGGCGCCGCTTTCACTTTCGGAATTTCATTCACCATGGTCAAATCGCTTACCCGAACGGAAAGCGTGGTGAAGATCATTTTCTGGATGCTGGTGATTCAATCCGGGATCGGCTTATTGCCTGCCCTCTATGTCTGGCAATGGCCGTCCCTGCAAATAATGCCATGGGTGATCATCATTGCCTTTACAGGCACATTTTCACACTTTTGCATGGCAAAGGCCTTGCTTTATGCCGATGCGACCGTTGTCATTCCAATGGATTTTCTGCGCGTTCCGCTCACCGCCGTTGTTGGGTGGCTGGTCTATTCCGAGCGGATTGATGCCTATACGGCGATAGGCGCGGCACTGATCCTTTCGGGAAATTTGCTCAACCTTAAGAATCGCGCACGCGCCGAGCCGGTGAAGCCGACTATCGCTTAGAGAATATTGCCGAGATTATAGGTGCCTTGCTTTTTGGTGGTTTCGGCAATTTCGGCTGCCTGATAGATTTTCACCAAGTCGGTCAGCCTTGTCTGATGGTTGGCAAGCTTGTCCAGATCATTGACTTGGTCTGCGTAAACCGCCTCTACGATTTCTGAGATTTCTTCAGCAACCAGATTTTTCAAGGCTTCGATTTTTTCAGCACGATTTGTCATATCCGTCTCCTTAACACTGCATTGTTAAAGGCTGGCGGGCGTAATTGTTCCAACATTACTGTGTAATCGGCCTATTCTTCCGGCTTCTCAGCGCTGCTTTCTGTAGCATCTTCTCCGGCCAAATCCCGCATTCGCGCTTCGGCTGCGGCCAATAAATGCGACCAGATTTTCTCAAGACTGCTGGCGGCGCGCTGATAGGTTCCATCCAGACCCGGTTCGTTGACCAGAGACTGGACCTCATGGAAGTCATCAACGCCTTTCTGAATGACGTTACGCAGTCTGGAAACCTGTTCCAAGGTAAGCCCTGACTTTGCGAGGGCTGCGGGAACCTGTTTTACCAGTTGCTGCACCAGATCTGCATGCTGTTTCAGTCGGGCGACGCCGCCATTTTCTTTTGTAGTCTCGTCGGTCATGGCTGCATATTCACCTGCATCACGCGCGAAAGACAGCACATATTTCGTATTATAGTTGTCAATGCTGGATTTGAGGTGTTACGTCAGGCAACCCGACTGAATGGGCTATACGATGCAGCTTGCTTGGTTCAGCGTCGGCACCGGTCTCAATGCAGTTGAGTTCTTCCACGGTCAGGCCGCAGGCAATCGCCAGATCTTCAGCGGTATAGCCGAATTTCTCCTTGATCGTTTTTACAAGATTGACACCTGCAGTGATCGCGGAGGCTGTTGTTTCAATCACATCGGCCATTGCCATCTCCTTGTTTTGGAAATTCGGTCTCCGGTAATGCGCCGCGCTGCATTTGGTTCCTGCTAACGGGGCATATTTTCGGCAAGAAAATCGATAAAGGTTCGCACGCGTGTGGCCAGATAATCATGACCGACAAATACAGCGTTTATCTGTTCCATATCACCGGCATTATAATCCTCCAGAATAACCTCAAGCCGCCCGGCCTCAATATCGCTGGCCAGATGGAAATAACCAAGCCGTGCAATACCCAGTCCTGCCAGAGACATCTGACGTACAATCGCACCACTGCTGGCGAGGAAGTTACCGGAAATGCCCATTGGCTCAACTTCTCCGGTATCGGGGTTTTTGAACGGCCATTCCTCAAGCGCACGGCGAAAGTTGAAGTTAAGGCAGTTATGATGTTGCAGATCAGACGGTCGCATCGGTCTGCCGCGGGCGGTGATATAATCCGGCGATGCAACGACAACTTTCCGGCTCTCGCAAAGTTTCCGCGCTTTCAGATTTGAGTCGCGCATAGGGCCAACACGGATAGCAATATCTGCCCGCTCGCCGATCAGATCGACCACACGCTCACTCAAGGTGAAGTCCAGTTCCACCTCCGGATACATTTTCAGGAACTTTGGCATAAGCGGCAATATGAGAAACTGGCCGACGGCGACGGAGGAATTCACACGCAGCAGCCCGCGTGGTGCCACGGACGCGCCCGAAGCGACGACGCGTTCCGTTTCTTCGATTTCCGAGATGATCCGCAGTGCGCGCTGGCGGTAAATCTCGCCTTCCGGTGTCAGTTGCAACGAGCGCGTTGAACGCACCAGCAGGCGCGTACCCAGCCGGTCTTCTATACGCCGGATCATCTTACTGACCGCTGATGGAGAGAGACCAAGCTTCCTGCCAGCCGCGGAGAAGCTGTCCAGTTCCACCGCTGTCACGAAGACGTCCATTTCTCCGGCTCTATTATCCATGTCATGATCCCGTTGTTATCTATGAATTAGTTTCACAACAGCTGAGCGATAACAAGCGATTATCATGGCAGGCGTTTCAAACCATATCCGGATGCACGGCCATTTAATATGGATGAACGGAGTTTTGGATCATCAAGCATTTGAAGCTGCCGCCAACAAATAAGGAAACAACAATGTTTAATGTAAACGCCAATGGCGCAAAGATCCCGGCAATCGGCTTCGGCACGTTCCGCATGCCCGGTGCCGATGTATTGCGTATGGTTCCAGCCGCGTTGAAGCTTGGCTATCGCCATATTGATACGGCGCAGATTTACGGCAACGAAGCTGAAGTCGGTGAAGCAATCCACAATTCCGGCGTTCCTCGTGGCGAAATATTCCTGACAACCAAGGTCTGGGTCGACAAATACAAGCATGACGCCTTTATCAAATCGGTTGATGAAAGCCTGTCCAAGCTAAAGACCGATTATGTTGACCTCCTGCTCCTTCATTGGCCAAAGAGCGACGTACCTTTGGCAGAGCGCATTGGCGCGCTGAACGAAGTTCGCGATGCGGGCAAAGTGCATAACATCGGTGTCAGCAATTTCAGTTCTGCCCTGATGGCGGATGCAGTCAAACTCAGCAAAGCGCCCATCGTCACCAATCAGGTGGAATATCACCCCTATCTCGACCAGAGTATCGTGTTGAAGGCAGCGCGCGATAGCGGCATGAGCATCACAGCCTATTATGCAATGGCAGATGGCAAGGTCATCAATGACCCGGTTGTCAACGCGATTGCTGCAGCCCATGGCAAGAGCGAAGCACAGATCGTTCTGCGCTGGTTGATACAGCAGGAGAGCGTCATTACGCTTTCCAAGACTGTCAGCGAAGAGCGTGCCCGTAACAACTTCGAGATCTTCGATTTCGAATTAACCAATGACGAAATGCAGGCTTTGCATTCTTTGGCGCGGGCTGATGGCCGTATCGTCAATCCGGGCAACCTCGCCCCCAACTGGGATTAATCCCTCCAAATATCGCGAGTAAAGCTGCGGCGTCTCTTCCACGTGAAGACGCGCCGCAACTGCATGTACCAACCTGTGAATTCAATTCATAAACGTTGAGCACCATCTGGTTATTATCAATGGAATGGCAAGGGCTCATATTGAGCGCAACCAACCAGTCATCAATTGTTTGAAATTCGAGGGCTGGCTCAAACGCAGCATCCATTCAAAGGATAGGATCATGCCTCTCGCACTTCTGGCGCTGACCATCAGCGCCTACGCCATCGGGACGACAGAATTCGTCATCGTTGGCCTTTTACCCACCGTCGCTACTGATCTCAATATCACCCTGCCACTAGCCGGCCTTATCGTCAGTGTTTACGCACTCGGCGTTACCTTCGGCGCACCCATCCTGACCGCCCTCACCGGACGTATCGAGCGCAAACCATTGCTGCTCGGGTTAATGGCTTTGTTCATCATCGGCAACACCGCAGCCGCACTGTCGCCAACTTATGAGCTTTTGCTTGTTGCCCGCGTCATCAGCGCTTTTGCGCATGGCGTATTCTTCTCCGTCGGCGCAACAATCGCTGCTGATCTGGTTGCACCCAATCGCCGCGCTTCTGCCATCGCCATGATGTTCCTTGGACTAACCGTCGCCATCGTGACAGGTGTTCCGCTTGGCACATTCATCGGCCAGCAGCTCGGCTGGCGTGCAACATTCTGGGCCGTTACCGTGCTCGGCGTTATTGCATTTCTTGCCATCGCAATGCTCTTGCCATCAAAGATTGCAAAAGCTCCCCCTGCTCGCATCATTGACCAGATTCGTGTTCTAGGCAGCGGCCGCCTTCTGCTTGCCTTTGCCATGACGGCGCTTGGTTATGGCGGAACATTCGTGATGTTCACATTTCTCGCACCTGTTCTTGAACAGATTACCGGCTATGCAAACTCCACTGTCAGTTTGATCCTCGTGCTCTATGGCTTGTCCATTGCCGTAGGAAACATGGTTGGCGGACGTGTTGCAGACGGAAATCCGGTCAAGGCTCTGGCTGTCATGTTCCTATTGCAAGCCATTGTCCTGGCGGTCTTTACCTTCACCGCAGTTTCACCGGTCTGGTCATTGGTAACGCTTGCCGCCCTGGGCGCATTATCATTCTCGAACGTGCCCGGGCTCCAGCTCTATGTGGTGCAACTCGCCAAGATTCATACGCCTGAAACAGTTGATGTGGCATCGGCTCTCAATATAGCCGCGTTCAATCTCGGCATTGCCGGTGGCGCATTCCTCGGCGGTATTATTGTTGCCTCGCCACTCGGCCTTGGCGCAACACCTTGGGTCGGCTCGCTGCTAGTCGTCGGCGCGCTCGGTCTCACATTGTGGAGTCAACTGCTCGATAGGCGCGAAACATCACGGGTACTCGCTCCTGCCTGTTAAACTTGGCAGCGCCGCAAAAATTGTTAAGGTCAGCATGAGATTCGCGAGGGGTTTTTCATGCTGGCCGAAGTGGCACTGCCCATCAAGCTTACTTTCAAGCTCTGGTTGCGCTTCTGGCCCCAATTGGTGGCCGTTGTGCTTCTGGGGCTTACTGTTTCCCATATCCTGATGTATCTGGCCGTCAAGACGGCATATATGAACCATTATGCCGGGCTTGGCGTGCTGACACTCGTCGCGCTTGCGCAATTGGTAACAACAGTCTCGCTGATTCAGATTGTTCGCCCGGGACTGCCTTCCGTCGTGGCTTCTCAACTGCAATCGGAAAAGATTTCCGACAGGAAGTTGAGCGGTATTTCTCGCCTGACCACGATTGTCGCAATTGCTCTCATTCCCTTCTTCGCTTACTACGCTGCCTGGGGATTTCTCAGCGACACCATTCGCCAATATTCGCGTCTCGCTTTGGTGATGATGCCTTTCGGCGGTGGCGGCAATGTTCTGGATGTCCTCGATTCCAAATGGATTCTCCTGTCCGTAGCAATCTCGTGGCTGTTGCGCTGGTTCGCAAAGCGCCTGAAGGAAAAACCCAACCGCTCGTTCTGGGAAATTGTCATCGTCATCTGCGAGACCAACTGGGTCTTCATCGGTCTCTACATTATCAGCCGCTGGAAAGACGAGTGGATGCAGGCATTGGTCAACGGCAAGCTCTGGTCGTGGTTTGAGCAATTGCTCGCCGGTATTATCCAGCCAGTCTCATATGCCTATGCCGCCGTGATGATTCCTGTGGAGCAGGTGCCGGAAAGCTTTGGAGCTGTTGCGACAAACCTCTTCTTTAACGCGCTCATTCCAGTGATCTGGCTCGTCATGGTTGCGCTTGTTTATGGCTATGACGTGCGCGATCAGAAAGAGCTTATGCGGGTTCATCACCGGATGGAGCGTTTTGGTGAACGTTATCAGTCCATTCCTAAATTCCTTCGTGACTTCATCAACCATTTCGTCGGCGGCTATCGCTCCCGCTATCTGCCTATCGCCAATGGCATCAAGCTGACCATGAATTCCGGCCTGTTGCTTATTATCACGCTCATCCTTGGATACCGGTTTATTGAATGGGCTGCGGCATGGGCCTGGCTTGGAGCAGCCCATATTATTGGCCCGCAATCGGGCAAGGTCTGGGAGTTTGTGGGTAATGCCGTCGTCTTCCTGTTCGGTAGTCCGATGCAGGATTCTTCTACCGGTGTGCTGGTTGAACCCTTGCGTATATGTTTCCTTGCCGCCGTGCTGGAAACCGCCTTTTCGATGAGGAAGACTCCAGCACAAGCTGATGTCGGCGCGGTGGCTACCCCAGTCGCATCCTAATTGGTCCGGGCAAATCTCAAATAGTGCGGTCGCTCGCTATAGACACCCAAGGTCGGGCGTAATTCATCCGCCACATTTACCGGCACGAGGAATCGCTCTTCGATCACCATTCGTGTGCCTTTTTCCGCGCCTGAAAACATGGCCGAAACGCATGTCTGAATGCCATTTTCAGCCGACCGCATTCCCGGAATGGAGGTAGGCGACCATGATCTTCCGGCATTATCCGTCAACCGGATTGCGCACATAAGCCACAGGTCCTGCAAATTGGTTTCACCGATTTCTACGAGAAACCGCGCTACGACCGGCACGGAACCCGCTGGCAAAGCGCCCGGACGGATGCCCTCTTCAACTTTCCGCGTCCCGTAAAACTGCCAGTCGCTCCCGCCATAATGCTTGACCTCACCTGCTGCCACTTCAGTGGGATAGAGGTCGGTGTAACGGCTCATCTCGACATAATCGCCATAGCTGATGGTGAACAACGATAGCGGCACTATCACTACGAGCGCCCATAGGCTGCGCCAGTACCAGCGACGTTCCCAACCCTGTGATTGCTGCTCCAGCGTTGTCATTGCATCAACTCCCGGCCGCCGGTTGCGGGCGTGAAATATCAAACCTGTCGACAATTAGCGGCTGCCCATCGTTGAACTTCTTGAAATCGTCAACTGCAATCCTCGCTTCCGAATCCAGCGAAGGGTCAAGTTGCGCCGAAACCAGCAAGGTTGCGCCATTTACCTGATCCGGCATTATTTCGAATGCCAGTTGCACCCGTTTTGGTAAGCCCGGCTCAAGCATGAATGGCGGCTGTCCCGCTAGCCAGCCAACGCGGTTGCTCTGCTCGAATCTCAGACCAGTCGGCCCCTGCCAGATGGCCGATGAAACGCCTGTGCTTTTGGTTGTTGCCGCTAGCTCAACCGCAGCAACAACCCAAAGGCCGGAGGTCGTCAGAACCTTTTCTTTGCCGAACTGCGTATAGGCTAACTCACGGGCAAAAGTGACTTGGTTGAGCTTCACCTCGAATTCACGCGTGTGCACTAGATCGTGCATCTTCCCGTAGGATACTATAGGGCCTGTCAGTTCACCGTAGCGGGGTTTAGTCACCCACATGCCGTAAAGCAGTGCCACCGCGACAAGAATAACGACGATATTCCACAGCCTGCGCATCAGCCCTGCTCCTGCTGCATTGGCATGCGCAACGAACCTACTATGCTCTTGCTCCACCAGCCCGGAGTTCCCGTCAGATTGTTGCGAAGCTTGAACGCCCAGGCCTCGATGGCCAAATCGACATCGCTATCTATAGATACACCTGCTGGAATTACCCATACGTAAGCCATTTTCTCAGGCATTCCCGGCTGCAGGCTCGGCGTCACCGATTCATCCCTCATCAGATAGATCATCGGCTGTTCGATCTTATCTGCAATAACCGCGGGCCATTGAAACGTAGTGTAATAGCCTCTGTCGGACTGTATCGTGCGATTCATCAGCTCGACTTCAAACACAACTGCCTTCTGGCCGTCCCTCGGCGTAATGCCATATATTTTCTGATTGGTCGTCCAGATTTTCAGCGGCTTTATGAGCCATTTGCCCGCTTCCATCGACTGACCGGCAGTAATTTGCGGAAGAACCGGCTTTTCAGCAGCCTCAAAGGCGCCCATGGCAAAGGCAACGCCCAGTGCTGCGAACGATCCAAGACCTGCTGTCAGCCAGGCTGAAGCCTTGCTGCGAAACGTGACGAAATGGGACCACATCTATCCGCGTCTCTCCGCTAGCGTTCCGAACTCACAATGAGTCGCACTTTGCGGAACCATGCAACAGCAAAGGGGCAGATTTCAACCCTGCCGCGAAATTCGTGGAAGCGACCTTACTTCTGGGCGACTTGCGGCAGGTAAGCATTGACGAGGCTGACGACTTGCGCATCGCGCAACTTGGCAGTTTCGCCGCCCATGACAACAGCAACGAGCTGGCGGCCATTATCATTGATTGAGGTCACAATGTTGAAGCCGGAGGCACGCACATAGCCTGTCTTGATGCCATCGGCACCGTTCAGCTGTGCCAGCACGCGGTTATGTCCATGAATGACTTTGCCGTCGAACATGAAGTCCTGCGTCACGAAGTAATAATACTGCTGCGGATAGTGCTTGCGCAGAGAAAGTCCCAGCAAGGCCATATCACGGGCAGTGGTAATTTGCTGTGGATCTGGCAAGCCGGATGCATTGTGGAAAACTGTACCGCGCATACCCAGCGCGCGGCCTTTCGTCGTCATCTGCGCCGCGAACTGCTCTTCTGTACCGCCGAGATATTCGGCCAGAGCCACGGCAATATCATTGGCCGATTTTACCACCAGTGCTTTGATGGCGGTGTCCACATCAATCGAC
The DNA here is from genome assembly GCF_000282595.1 of Phyllobacterium sp. YR531. Classification (GTDB taxonomy): domain Bacteria; phylum Pseudomonadota; class Alphaproteobacteria; order Rhizobiales; family Rhizobiaceae; genus Phyllobacterium. Next base: position 32,216 of record NZ_AKIZ01000014.1, on the reverse strand, counting down.
CTTCCCGGTTTCAAACCGAGCTTGCTGGGGGCTTGCGAGGCCGCATGAGCCGAGATCGGGATTTGCGTGTCCTTGCTTATCCGGCCCGATTGGAGTGCCTCAAAAGTCAGATAAAGCGTCATCATCTTGGTCAGTGATGCCGGGATACGCGGCAGATCGGCGCCCGCCTGATAGAGCACCGCACCCGTACTGCCATCAACGACAATCGCAGCCGATTTTTCGGTAACGGCAACAGGCGCAATGGCTCCAACTGGATCGAGAGACGTGGCCGTCGTGCATCCACTTGCAACGCTGAGAACCAAACCAAATACAGCTGCGAATTTCACGACAGGATGCAGAAACATGGATACTCGCGGCACATTATGATTGGACATTGAGCGCCTTGTTAGCCGATTTCAGTGGCAACGCCAAGCTGTCCAGCCATTATGCGGTTAAAACAACCTTGACGCTGCGTGACCTGTCGAGCGCGGTGCGGAATGCCTCTGGTGCATCAGCCAGCTTGTACTCACCTGTCACAAGTTTGAGCACGTCAACCTTGTTTTCGACAATCAGCTCCACGGCTTCGAAAAACTCATCGCCGAAACGGAATGTGCCGATAAGGTCCAGTTCCTTGGACATGATTGCATTCGCGGGAACGGGGATAGACCCACCAGCCAGATTACCCACTTGAACGACCGTTCCGCCGCGCCGGACTGTGCGAATAGCTGAGGCCAGACCTGCCGGTGTACCGGAGATTTCAAAGGCAATGTCAAATGGCGTAGCCACAGCCACTTCCGCCAGCCTTTCTTCTCCGCCGGATATATCGACAATCTGGTCAGCGCCAAGCTCTTCGGCAAACTTCAAAGGGGCAGCGGCAACATCTACCATCGTAACGGATTCAGCTCCCGAATGTTTCAACGCGAGCAAGGTCAGAAGGCCAATCGGCCCGGACCCGAAGATTATCGTTGAAGTTCCCTTCACATGGCCCGCACGACGAACGGCATGCAGGCAAACCGCTAGGGGTTCAGCCAGAGCAGCCGCCTGAAATGGCAGCTCATTGGGTACTTTGACGCATTGCGCGGCCACCGCGTCGAATACGCTGGCGAACCCTCCCTGCATATGTGGTGTCTTGGAAGCAGATCCCATGAAATAGATGTTCTCGCAAAGATTGGGCCGTCCCTCATGGCAATAGGCACAGGTTCCACACCAGCGCGAAGGATTGACCGCAACCCGGTCACCAACAGCAATGCCGGTCACGGCGCGACCGACTTCGATGATTTCACCCGCAACCTCGTGACCCAGAATGAGCGGTGAAGTGACAACGAAATCGCCGGTTTTTGCATGGCGGAAATAGTGCATATCCGAGCCGCATATTCCGCCGGCACCGAACTTGACCCGCGCCATATTCGGCGCGAGTTCACCAAGCTCAATGTCGACTACGCGGAGATCTTCCGCTGCAAAAAGCGTTGCAGCGATACCTTTATTGCTCATTTTATAAGACCCAGTTGGGTTGGAAGCCAAAGTGTAATCGCCGGAATGAAGGTGATGGCGATCAGTGCAATAAACAGCGGTACGAGCCATGGCAGGATCGCCATGGTCGTTCGCTCGACGGAAAGTTTTGCCACACGGGATAGTACGAACAGTACCATTCCGAGCGGCGGATGCAGCAGCCCGATCATCAGGTTGAGTGTCATGATCAATCCGAAATGAACCGGATCAATGTCGAACTTCAACACAAGCGGCAACAGGATCGGCACGAGAATCGTTATGGCCGCGATGGTGTCGAGGAAGCACCCGACAAAGAGCATCAGGATATTGACCAGTATCAGGAACACCCATTTGTTCTCGGTGATCGAAAGGATCGCCGCTGACAAGAGCTGAGCCGCCTGACTGACTGTCAGCAGCCATGCAAATACCGAAGCTGCCGTGACGATGAACAACACGGAGGCTGTTGTTTCAATCGTGTCGAAGCTTGCCTTGGCAAGGCTCGCCATTGTCATGGTGCGGTAGCGCACCAGGCCAAGAAACAGTGACCAAAGAACAGCCGCAACGGCAGCCTCGGTTGGTGTAAACCAACCCATGGTCATGCCGCCAATCAGAATGACAGGCGTCATCAAAGCCATGACGGCTGAGAAATCGAAATACCAGTCAGCAGCGAGCAGCAGCACAAGTGCAATGCCAACCGAAGCATTGATAGATAGACCTGTCAGTGTGAGCAAATAGATCAGCACCGGAACGCAAGCGACGACCACAATTTCGAGCGAGGCTTCAAGCAGCTGCCTGATCTGAAATGGCGCATCGGAACCCCAGCGCTTCACATAGGCGAAGATCGCAACCGTAATCATCATCAGCACGGTCATCACGATGCCCGGCAGGATGCCCGCCATGAACAGCGCGCCAATGGAGACATTGGCCATCATGCCATAGATGACGAAAGGCAGTGATGGTGGAAAGATTGGGCCGAGCGTTGCGGAGGCGGCAGTCACCCCGACAGCTGCTTCCACCGGATAGCCGTGATCCTTCATAGCCTTGATTTCAATGGTGCCGATACCGGCGGCGTCGGCGAGCGCTGTTCCGGACATGCCGGAAAAAATCACGGAACCGATAATATTGACCTGCGCCAAACCACCTTTCATCCAGCCCACAAGCGAAACCGCAAATGAATAGATACGGCCCGTCACACCAGCAGAATTCATCAAATTGCCGGCCAGAATGAAAAACGGCACCGCAAGTAGCGGAAAGCTTTCAACACCGGCAATCATGCGCTGCGCGACGATGATGTCCGGGGCGACTCCGAAAAACACCAGGTAAAGCACTGAGGCGACAGCCATGGAAATGGCGACAGGAACGCCGACAACCATCAATAGTAGAAATGAACCAACAAGCAGCAACATGGATCAGCCCTCGACGCTCTGGAATTCTTCGGGGCGTTCCAGAACGGAATAACCACGGCGGATATTGGCAATGAAAACCTGAATGGAGCGGAGCAGCATCAGGACAAATGAAACAAGCACGCCGTAAAAGACGATGTTGCGGGGCAGATCGACGGTAACCATCATTTCGTCCGCTACGATCTCGACATAGCGCCACATCAGCCAGACAGCATAGGTAAAGAAGCCGATGCGAACGAGATCGACAAAGGTTGCCAGGATGCGGGCATAGGTGGCTGGAATATAATGATAGATTACATCCACCTGAATGTGACGGGAGACCCTCACGCACATGACGGACCCTAAAAACACCACGCCGATCAGGCAATTAATCGCAATTTCCTCAGTCCAGGCGTAACTGTCATTGAGAACATAACGCGTGAAAAATTGCAGGAAAACGCATCCGGTCATCAGCCAGAAAACGATGAGCGTCAACCAGTCCTCAACCGCATAATCAGATATGTTGGCAACCGGTGCCGCATCCTCAAATGAATGGGCAAGCTCTTCCGCTGTGACCTGTGTGTGAACTTCCTTGGACATGGCTGTCTCCGTCCGTCAATGCAGGAATGAGGCCGGGAGGCATTGCCGCCCGGCCAGGCCTATCGGGTTACTTGATGGCGCGAATGGCTTCCCAATCGGACTTTTCGTAACCGAAGTCCTCGAATTTGACCTTTTCGAGCACGGTCTTCTCGAAGTCAGCCTTGTCCACATCGGTGACGGACAAGCCCCGCTCCTTGAAGCTCGCAACAAGTTCCTTTTCCTTGGCAGCAATGTTCTTGGTGGTCTTTTCAGCAGCTTCCTGCATCACATCGCCGAAGATTTTCTTGTCTTCGTCCGTAAGGCTGGACCAGAGCTGCTTCGACACAACGGTGTTCAGATGATCGACAATATGGCCGGTCAGGATGATATTCTTCTGAACTTCGAAGAATTTCTTCGCTTCGATTGTTGTCAGCGGGTTTTCTTGTGCTTCGACAGTACCGTTCTGCAGCGCCAGATAGACTTCAGCAAAAGCGATAGGCGTAGTGTTCGCACCGCAAGCGCGTGGCATTGCCAGGTAGGCTGGAACATCCGGAACGCGGATTTTCAACCCGGCCATATCGGAGCATTTGGCAATCGGTTTGTTTGCCGTCGTATGACGCGTGCCATAATAGCTTACTGAAGCGATGTGGTTGCCGGTCTTTTCTTCATAACCAGCTGCCAGCCGCTTGAATACATCGCTCTTCGTATAAGCGATCAGATGGTCGGAATCGCGGAAAATATAGGGGAAATAGGTGACGCCGATAGGCTTGAAGTCACGGGCAGCAAAGCTTGACCCCGAAATGATGATATCTACCGTACCGAGCTTCAATCCCTGATTGATATCGGCTTCCTTACCCAGCTGCGACGCTGGAAACACGTCAATCTTGTAGCGGCCATTGGTACGCTTGCCGATTTCCTCCGCCGCCCAGACAGACTCCGTATGAAACGGTTCGGATGTCTCATAGACATGCGCCCATTTGAGTGCGGTCTGCGCCTGTGCAGCCACTGCCGATATGGCCAGAGCCGCCGCAGCGCCAAAGAGTGTAGCCAATTTGAATTTCATCTGTTTCCTCCCGGATTGAATTTCAATTCCCGTTATTTCTGTTTAGAGGCCTTCACAGGATGACCCCGGTCACTTTCCAGCTCCTCGTCGAAACTTCTGGAAAATCTCAATTGCGATTGCTGCAGGTGATACTGCATCGCCGATTTGGCGCGGGCCGGATCGCCGGCAGCAATTGCATCACGAACCGCACGGTGCTCTTCAAAAGCTTCCCGCCAAGAAGCGGCACTCTCGAAATAGCTGGCCAGCTTGGTGAAATAGGGCGTCATGCGTTGGTCGAACAATTCGCCGACAACGCGATCCAACGCTGCGTTTTCCATGATCCCGGCAATCGTCGTGTGGAATGTCCTATCAAGCGCGATCGAGACCTGAGGACTGTTGAATGTCCGCGCCATTTGCGTCAGCACATCATCCATTGCCGCAACATGTTCCGGGGTGACAGTACGCGCCGCCTCTTCTGCAATCGCGCATTCAATCAGCGCCCGTGCCCGCAGCAGCTCGAAAGGCCCTTCGAGCTCCTCGGCCTGAAGCAGGACCGGCTTTTCCCGTATCGGACGGGCGACATAAACACCTGACCCCATGCGTATGTGGATCAGCCCTTCCACTTCCAGCGCAATCAAGGCTTCACGGATGGTTGGGCGGGAAACACCCAGTTCTTCGGCCAGCTCGCGTTCACCGGGCAAACGTTCACCGACACCCAGCTGACCATGTTCGATCTGGCTGCGTATCTGGTCTGCCACCTGCCGGTAAAGCCGGCGCGACTGAATGGCTGCAAACATTTTGAACCTCCCCGCGCAGCTTCCCCATTCCGCACAACTGGTAAACTGGCCTTACCAATATCCAACTGATACATTGATATATATGATTGAGTCAACTGACGGTTGTGTACGGATGCACAGAGCCTGATCCCGGCATAATTTGGAGGCTTTGAAATGCTGCCGGACGCGTTGTTACATTTTGTATCAGAAAGTGATTGCCGCAACGGCCAGCGAACGCGCTATGAGAAACCATTCGTTAAAAGATATGCTTCGTCAAACCGGTGATAAATGCTGCCTGATACACGATCGCTTCGGACCTTTGCTTGCTTGAGCTTCGCCTTGATTTTGGGCGCTTGCACCACGACTGATCCCAAGCTGCCCGAAGCTGCATCCTTGCCAATTCCTGAGCAATCTCCGCGGGTTGCCGCTGCCGAGGCCGCTACAACTTCGGATGTAGCGACAGACGGCAAGGCAAATGTCGCAGTTGCAGCAACCACAAAAAATGCACCCGAATTCAAGGCGACCGGCACAGCGCTGGATAGTTTGATTTCGAAATACTCCGTTGCCTATGAAGTCCCTGAATCGCTGGTGCGCCGTGTTGTTCACCGTGAAAGCCGCGGTAATCCACAGGCCAGGAACGGTCCCTATTGGGGCCTGATGCAGATGCTGCCAGCGACTGCACGCGGTATGGGACACACAGGCAGTGCTCAGGATTTGCTCGATGCGGAAACCAACCTGAAATACGGCGTGAAGTATCTTGCAGGTGCCTACAGGGTGGCCGACAGCAATCCTGATCAGGCAGTACGGCTTTACGCACGGGGCTATTATTACCAGGCCAAGAAGAAGGGCCTGCTTGAAGAAACGGGCCTGAAGCCTTCTGCTACGCCTGTTGTTGAACCAGCCCCCGCCACGATGACCGCTATGGCGCCAGTCGAGACACCTGCTGCCCTGCCCACACAGCTTGCCTATTCGGATGAGCCTGCCATCGTGTTCCCGGCTGCAATACCGCTGCCAATGCAACGCCCGGAACTGGCAACTGCTACACCTGCCGGATCAACGGCCAAAGGTGTTGATACTTCTTCATCGGTGAGCGCTGCCGCACCGCTCTGAGATCGGGATTCGACCGTCTCAAGCATCTGTGCATGCAGCATGTCTGCTAGTTGAAACTTTATAGATTTCATGGCCTTGTGCATCCACACGGGGGTGTCTGGCATGTCTATTGTTATTGCAATCATAGCGTTGATTTTGGCTGGTTTATCCAGACAGCAGAGCAACATGCTTCAGCGCCGTATCGAGCAGCTTGAGAAATTACTGGCAACCAGACTTGCGGCAACGGGCGAACCTTCGAAAGCTTCCCCCCAGACCGCATCACTTCCTTCAGCAACTCTGCAGCCAACAGCCATAAACACTCCAAAGTCCGTGCCTCCTGCTGAGCCCGTTCCCGCCGTCCAACCACTACGCGCTGCTCCACAAAGTCCGCGTAAGATCGATCCGGCAATAGCAGCGGTAAAGGTAGCTGCTCCCAAAAAATCCTATGGAGATTATGAGCGTTCAATCGGACGTAACTGGCCGGTATGGATTGGCGGCATAGCACTGTTCCTCGGTGGCATCTTCGTCGTTCAATATTCCATCGAGAATGCTTTGCTCGGACCCGGTATCCGGCTTTGTATCGGTGCAATATTCGGGCTGGCTCTGCTCGCCGCTGGTGAGTATTTGCGCCGCAAGGATGCACCTTTTGCACTATCACCCAACGCAACAAACTATATCCCGGGTGTTTTGACAGCGGTAGGTTCCTCCGCCCTGTTTGCCGTGGTCTACGCTGCTCACGGCATTTACGGTTTCATTGGAGCACCTGTCGCCTTCACATTGCTTGGTGCGGTCGGCATCGCAACATTGCTGATCGCAGTTAAACATGGCCCATGGATTGCCGGACTTGGTCTCGTCGGTGCTTTTCTCACACCTGCAATTGTCAGCTCCGAGGCCCCTGCACCGTACAGTTTCGTCCTTTATTTGATTATAGTGGCCACGGTGGCAACAGCCTTGTCACGGCTCAAAAACTGGCAATGGATCGGCGGTGCCGCTATTCTCCTGGCTTCACTCTGGGGTGCCGCCTATGGCGGTTATACACTTGTCCCAAGCGGCGGTGCGCTGACCCTGCTTGTCATCTGCCTGCTTGGCCTTGCGCTATTCGGCCATTTGAAGCCAAAGCTCTATCAACTGTTTGACGGGTCAGAGAAACTCTATTTCGACCCCATTACGATAGCGGGGGCAATCGGCGTATTAGCTATTGGACTTGCCTGCGTCTCACATGGCCTATTCAGTCTCGCGCTTTCGCGCTTCCTGATAATCGCCGCTTTGATCATCGCTGCATCTGCCATCGTGCCGCTGTTTGTCAAACGCACATTGCCGTTCATTGTCACAGCAGCCTTCTTGGCAATCCTGCCGCTCTTTCAGGAAGATCTGATCTTTCTCTGGCGGGACGGTTTTTATTTCGCGCCCTATTCCTTCTATGATGAACACGCCTATCGCCTGTTCGCCATTCTGGGCGCAATCGCTCTTTTCATTATCGGCGCTGCCTCTGCCGGCCTTCTCGCTCGGCTACCCGATGGCATCCGTGCGCCTGCCTACGGCGCGCTGGGGTCCGCTGTTCCGCTGGCGATGATAACGATCATGCTCGTAACACTCGCTTATGAGCCGCAATGGACCGAGAAACTGCTAACCGTAGGTTTTGCCATCGTGACTTTGGGTGCAGCCACATGGCTCGCCGGACTTTGGAACGGCAAGAAAGCACTGGTTGACCCCTCGTGGCTGTTCGATGCGGCATCGCTCGCCTTTGCATTTCTCGCCTTGGTCGTGTGGTTCGAACCATGGGGCGTTGTACTGGGCGCCAGTGCGCTGGCTGTTGCATATACACTCATCACGCGCACGCGTCTGGCACCTGTACTGCGCTTCGCACCCGCCTTTTTCGCAGTCATCATCATTGGCGAGATCATCTATGACCCGACAATCGTCGGGGCGGATGCCCTCTCCCCCAGACCAGTCTTCAACCAGCTTCTGCTATATTACGGGGCGTTCGCGCTGGCGATGGTTGCCTCACAGATCATCTTGGCAAGGCGGATTAAAGATACGGCATATCGGCTGGCGCAGGCGCTCGGCGTTCTGGTAAGCTTTGTGCTTGTCAATGTCCTTGCTCATCACTGGCTCAACGGCGGAACATGGTATGGCGGCGATACGAATACGCTGAGCCAGCAGTCACTTTACAGCATCATCTCACTTGGTGCTTCGTTGTGTTTGATGATGCTCAGCCGTGGTGGACAGGATTGGCTCTATCGCATTGCTTCGATAGTTATCGGTTATCTCGGCATCGCCTACATTGCCGTACAGCATTTTGTTCTGCTGAACCCGCTTCTCACAGGCCATGTCGGCAATGGACTTATCTTAAACAGCTTGTTCCTCGGCTATCTGCTTCCCGGCCTCCTGACCACTCTTCTGGCGCTCAATGCCTTCGGTGGGCCGCAGATCAGGCTCTTCGGTCTGCCGATCGTCATGACGCAAACCAGTCGGCCAAAGCACTATGCGATAATATTGGCCATTGCCGCAGGTCTCATGCTCTTCACCTGGATCACTCTGACCATTCGCGTTTTCTATTGGGGATCAAGCATTGTGCTCGACTGGGGCATCGATTCCATGGAGATGTTCACCTATTCGGCGGTCTGGCTGCTGTTCGGCTTCGGATTATTCGGGCTCGGTGTATGGCAGCAAAACCGGTTGCTGCGCCTCATCTCGGCACCGGTGGTTTTCCTGGTTATTGCCAAAGTATTCCTGCTCGATATGTCGAACCTTGAAGGAATATTGCGGGCGCTCTCCTTTATCGGCCTCGGACTGTCACTGGTCGGCGTTGGCCTGTTCTATCAGCGCATTCTCAATGCCGATGCTGCACGGGCCACTGCTACGCCGCCCACCAGCGATAGAAATGATGAACCGGACCCCGCCCTCGACCGACTTTGAGCTTTTCGGCGGCGGCCATGGCCTCTGTCAGATAGTCCTTCGCATTTGAAACCGCGAGGTGCAGAGCCATGCCTTTTGCCAGACCGGCAGTAATGGCAGAAGCGAGCGTACATCCCGTGCCGTGATCATTTGCGGTTTTGATACGCACCGTTGAAAATTGCTTTATTGACGACCCGCCAAACAGCAGATCCGAGCTCATCAGACCCTTGCCGTGGCCGCCCTTTATCAAAACCGCGGCCGAGCCAAGCTTGAGCAACTGTTCTGCCTGCCGCCCCATTTGCGTTTCATCTTCGGCAATGGGCAAGCCGGTCAGCAAAGCTGCTTCCGGCAGATTGGGCGTCAGCACAAGCGCCCGTGGCAAGAGAAGCTGTCGCAACGCATCAATGGCGGCGGGTTGGAGCAAAGGATCGCCCGCGGCCGCAACCATGACCGGATCGAACACAGCCTGCCGCTGCCAACGATCCAGCCCTTCCGCGATGGTCTCTATTGTTGCGACTGTCGATACCATGCCAATCTTGATTGCATCTACATCGAGATCGGACAGAACCGCGTCCATCTGATCCCGAATAATCCCGGGAGAGAGGTCTTCAATGGCTGTAACACCCTTGGTGTTTTGTGCCGTAATGGCTGTGATGACACTGGCACCATAGACACCAAGCGCCGAAAAGGTTTTCAGATCGGCCTGAATGCCCGCCCCGCCGCCGCTGTCTGACCCGGCAATTGTCAGCGCTATTGCAGTCATGCCTGCTTCACCTGCCGCTCTTTCACCCGCAGTGCCTCATCTACAGCATCACGCAGACCTTTGGCTGCCGCTTGCGGGTCATTTTGCCGGAAGATCGCAGAAATGACGGCCACGCCGTCAGCGCCTGCTTCAATGGCAAGCGGTGTACGTTCCAAACCAATGCCGGCAATCGCGCCTACGGGTAGGTTCGGTTTCACCTTGCGGATGATGGCGGCAAGCCGCTTGAACCCTTCAAAACCGATAGGCTCAAGGTTCTCTTTCGTAGGCGTTTCGAACAGACCACCAATGCAGGCATAGTCGATATCGCCATCTATTGCCGCCTGTGCGTCGAGCTCGTTCTTCACGGTAAGACCGATAATGGCGTTTGGCCCGAGCAGGCGGCGGACATCGGCGACCGCCATGTCTTCGCGTCCCACATGCACTCCCTCGACCCCCGCAGCCAGAGCAACGTCAATCCGGTCATTGACGAGCAGCGGCACGCCTGTCGCCTTGATTGCCGCGTGTATTTCGCGCGCCCGCAGGATCATGTCGCGTGTTGGAGAATTCTTGTCACGATACTGGATGATTGTCGCGCCGCCATGGACAGCAGCAAGAGCCAGTTCTCCCAAAGCTTTGTCTGGACCGATAGCATCGAAATCCACAATGGCATTGAGGCGGTAATCTACTTTTGGCACGTCACGGACTCCATTCAAAATTGGAGACCCGGATATGTGCGATGAGAGACGAAATCAGCGCGAAGACTGCTCAATTCCCGTTCCTACGCCGGCATAATCCGGATCAGGTTCAAGGGTCTTGGCTCAACGCCATCTCAGCATCGTACGATGCCCCCCTCGGAATGAAGTCATGATGAGATGGCGCATTGCGGAAGTCAATGCGCCATCAAACTTTACTACTCAATGGGTCAGTCGGACATTTTCATTATCGACTGCCTTGCAGCCCGATGTGACTTCATAGAAGAAGTCTTGCAAAGCAAACCCACCGCCATCTTCCCAAGCATGCTTTAATCTGCTCCCGTCGCAATTAAACAGATCGTCGAGCGGCGGCTTGGAGCCCTGTTTCAATTGGACGCCGTCCACGAAAAGGTAATGCACGGTGTTTACATCGTCAGTTCGCAACGTTTTATTGTATTTAGAGTCTGCCGAGGCATTGCTCGTAACGCAGATCGTATGATTGCTATCCTTAGGGTCAGCCGAATATTTTTGACCAATTGGACAGCCGTCATTTTTGACTTCCATCTTGAGATAGAGGCTATCGAACTCCCCAAGATCGATGTTGGTGCCACTTGGCGGTATCGTTTCCTTCTTACCGGTGCCGCGACCGCTCGCACTGTTAGGGCCACTCCGGTATTCACTCGTATAAGATATCGTCCCCACTACTGTTTCTTTTCCGCCCTTTACGACGACAATCGATACTTTTTTGTAGTACCAACCATACATGTCTCCCGGATAGAATTTCACGGATGTTGGCTTCAGCGGTGCAAGAGCTTGGGAGGTCACACCGATGGCAACTTTATCCTTGTTCAGCAGCTGCATGAAAAGGGAATTTGTTTCTCCACTTATTGCAACAGTTACGCGTTGGTCAGCAGCGCTGAAAGTGATCTTTACCTTATCCGCTTCCGCGCCAAGGTTACCGCGCAAATAAGCGCGGGCGCTTTCTTCAGCAGCCGACTTATTAAGACCCGTGAAAACAGAAGCTCCAGCTAAAGCTGCAGAGTCTGCAGCGCCTTGCAACCTGGCTCGATCAGTGCTTGCGCGGGTGTAATCAACCGCCAGTCCGGTCATACCAACAATTGGCACAAGCAGCAGAGCAAATGTGACAGCCGTTGCCCCGCTACGGTCTTTCAGGAAGTTTCTTATTTTTTTCATGGCCCACTCCAGTCGTTGAGCAGACCATTGCTTCAGCCCTGTAAATTACGGCTTAGGAAATTCATTCAGATTTTCACTATTCTGCTGTCGCACTGCAGACATCGCAGAAACCTGCAATGATGGTAAAAATCCGGTGAACCTAAGATGGTGTTGCGGGTCGGACAAATCCCTCACTGGCGACCAGAAGATTGCGCGTATAATCCTGTTGAACAGCGTGACGCGCCAGTTCCGATGCTGACAGACGCTCCACCTCTGCGCCATTTTGCATAACCATCAGCCGGTCACACATGTGGGTAACAACTGCCAGGTCGTGACTGACCATCAGGAAGGTCAGCTTCCTGTCCCGCCTGATCTGTTCAAGCAGGTTGAGCACTTCTGCCTGAACGGAAGCATCAAGCGCTGAAGTCGGTTCATCAAGCAGCAGAATCGATGGCTCAAGGATAAGCGCCCGTGCGATGGCGACACGCTGGCGTTGTCCGCCCGATAATTGATGCGAATAGCGGAAGCGGAAGCTTGATCCAAGACCTACCTCATCAAGGGCACGCAGGATGCGCTTTTCGATATCTGCAAATCCATGCACCGCCAATGGCTCCAGCAGCAGGCGATCCACAGTCTGCCGGGGATGCAGTGAGCCATAAGGATCCTGAAACACCATCTGGACTTCTCGGTAAAATGCTTTGGTGCGGGATGATCCGAGCGTCTTGCCATTGACCGTGATCGTGCCACCCGTAACAGGTGCAAGTCCGGCAACCGCTCGCAGTAGGGTGGATTTTCCGGAGCCGGATTCGCCCACCAAGCCGAATGACTCGCCCTGATGGACATCAAGGCTGACCCCGCGCAAGGCACGGAAACGGTCATACTTCACTTCAAGATTTTCAACAGTCAAAGCCAGATTTTGCTGATTGTTCATGCGGCCCACTCCGGCTTGCGGTCAAGAACCGGCAGTGGATGCCGGTCAACGCCGATCTGCGGCATGCAATTCATGAGACCGCGCGTATAGGCGTGCTTGGCGTTCTTCAGATCGCTCGCGGCGATCTCTTCAACGATGCGACCGGCATACATAACGATTACCCGGTCGCAGAAGGACGAGACCAGTCGCAAATCATGGGAAATGAAGATCAGACCCATACCGCGATCGCGCACAAGATTGTCAAGAATACGCAACACATCCAGCTGGACAGTCACATCAAGCGCCGAAGTCGGCTCATCCGCAATCAGCAATTCTGGACCCGTTATCAGCATCATGGCGATCATGGCGCGCTGCCCCATACCGCCCGACACCTCATGCGGATGCAGGTCAAAGACACGCTCCGGGTCACGTATCTGCACTGCTGAAAGCATATCGAGAGCGCGCTTGCGGGCCTCAGACTTACTGACCTTTTCGTGGGTTCGCAAAGTCTCGACAATCTGCCTGCCGATGCTCATGACCGGATTGAGTGAATATTTCGGGTCCTGCAAAATCATGGCAATACGGTTGCCACGCAAATTCCGTCGTTCCTTGGCTGAAATATCGAGAAGGTCCGTCCCATCGAAATTCAGCGTTTCAGCGGTGATCTTCGCGTGTGGAGCTGTCAGCCCCATAATCGCGCGTCCGGTCTGTGATTTTCCTGAACCGGACTCACCAACGATACCAAGCCTTTCACGTCCAAGGGTAAATGACACTCCGCGCACGGCATCAACCACGCCCGTACGTGTGGGAAACTGCACACGCAAATCCTTGACCGTCAGGAGGGCGCTCATTGATTGTTACCCCGCGGGTCAAGTGCGTCACGCAAACCATCACCAAGCAGATTGAAGCCAAGGCTGACGATAAGAATGGCTACCCCCGGTGCCGCAGCAACCCACCATTGATCCATGATAAAGCGGCGACCGGAAGCGATCATCGCGCCCCATTCAGGTAATGGTGGCTGGGCACCAAGTCCGAGAAAGCCAAGACCTGCCGCGACCAGAATGATTCCCGCCATGTCGAGCGTTACACGGACAATCAACGAGGAAAGGCACAGCGGCATGATGTGGCGCATAACGATGCGGATCGGCGACGCGCCCATAAGTTGCACGGCGGCAATATAATCCGAATTGCGGACTGTCAGTGTTTCAGCTCGGGCGATACGCGCGTAGGGCGGCCATGAGGTAACTGCTATGGCAATCACAGCATTCTCGATACCGGGCCCAAGTGCAGCCACCAGAGCCAGTGCCAGGATAAGTTTGGGAAAGGCCAGAAAAATATCGGTCAGGCGCATCAGGATCGCATCCAGCCACCCGCCGGCATAACCGGCGATGGTGCCAACAAGCAGCCCAATCGGAGCGGCAATGATTGCCACGAGAACAACCACATAAAGCGTCAGCCGCGAGCCGTAGATCAGGCGCGAAAGAATATCGCGACCCTGATCATCAGTACCCAGCCAGTAGTCTCCACCCGGTGCCAAAAGACGCGCATTGCGCAGGTCACCTGCAACCGGTGAATGCGGAGCCAGCAATGGAGCGAATATGGCGACCAGAACCAGCGCAAAGATGATGCCAAGGCCGATCACCGCTAGCCTGTTGCTCGCAAAGCGGCTCCAGATCAGATAGGCGCGGCCAAGCCGGGCCTGCATACGCGATTGTGGCCGGTCACTCATAAGCCATTCGCGGCGCGAAAATGGTTTTGCAATCTCACTCATCGTGCGCGCGTCCGTGGGTCAAGTAACCGATACAGGAGATCGGAAAGAAGGTTGATGGCAATAAATACGGCACCAATGATAATCGTCCCGCCGAGCACTGCATTCATGTCGGCATTCTGCAGGGAATTGGTTATATAGCTGCCAAGACCGGGCCACGAGAAAATCGTTTCGGTCAGCACCGAACCCTCAAGCAGGTTGGCGAAAGACAGAACGATCACAGTCAGCAGCGGTACCGCCGCATTACGCAACGCATGCGCCCAAATGATCCGGGTTTCGGACAAGCCCTTGGCACGTGCCGCAACAATATATTCCTGCTCAAGTTCGTTGAGCATGAAAGATCGTGTCATCCGGCTGATATAGGCGAGCGAGAAGTAGCCCAGCACCGATGCGGGAAGGATAATGAAGCTGAAAATATTGCGGAACACTTCCCAGTTGTTCTGCAGGATAGCATCAAGCAGATAGAGGCCCGTGATCGGCGTAAACGTGTATTCGTAGACGACATCGATACGCCCGGGACCGGAAACCCAGCCAAGTTTGGCGTAGAACAGTACAAGGCCAAGGAGGCCGAGCCAGAACACCGGCACGGAATAGCCGACAAGCCCGATCACCCGCACGATCTGGTCGAGGATGGTGCCGCGTTTGACTGCTGCAAGAACGCCAAGTGGAACGCCTACGAATGCGCCGATAAAGGTGCCAAGCGTCGCCAGCTCGAATGTCGCCGGAAAAACGCGGATAATGTCGGTCATCACCGGATTGCTGGTCAGAACGGAATTGCCGAACTCACCTTGCAGAATGCCTTTGAGATAAAGGAAAAACTGCTGGTAGAGTGGCAGGTTCAAACCCAGCTCTTCACGCACACGCTCTACAACATGAGCCGGTGCGCGGTCGCCGACAATTGCCAGCGCCGGATCAATCGGAATAACGCGACCGATAAAGAATGTGACAGCCAGCAGGCCGAGAAAAGTGATGGCGCCGATGAGCAGAAACCTGCCCACGGCCCAAGCGAAGTTTGAAGCCCAGGCGCCTGAGCGCCCGGCCTCCAATTGCATGTCAGAAGTGCTCACCGGTATGGTTTCCGGGTCACTTGGTTATGTTGAAAACGTAGTTGGTGTCGAATGATGGGCCAAGCTTGAAGTTCTTGATGTTCGAACGCAGGCCAGCCACTTCCGTTTGCTGGAAGATCAGAATGAACGGGCTGGTTTCAAGCACCTTCTTCTGCAGGTCCTGATACATAGCCGCACGCTTTGCATTGTCACGCTCAAGCAGCGCTGCTTTGGTCTCTTTCGTCAGCTCTGGCACGTCCCAGGCATTGCGCCAGGCAAGTGTCTTGTTGGTACCTGTATCCGCATTGTCCGGATTGCTGGTGAAAGTTTCCGCGTTGGAATTCGGGTCCCAGTAATCCACGCCCCACTGACCGATGTAGGAGTCGTGCGTACGGGCGCGATATTTGGTCAGTGTCTGCTTGCCGTCGCCCGGGATGATTTCCATCTTGATGCCCGCCTGCGCCAGACTCTGCTGAACAGATTCAGCAATTCCGGTAACGGGCTGGTTGTTGCGTACATCCATGGTGAAGGAGAAGCCATCTTTCAGACCGGCTTTCTCAAGCAGTTCCTTGGCCTTGGCCACATCCAGCTTGAAAGGCTTTTCGTCGAGTTCGCCCAGAATATTCTTCGGCAGGAAGGTCTGGTGAATTTCACCGATACCCTTGATCAGCTGTTCGCCGATTGCATCGTAATCGACCAGATATTTGAACGCCTGACGAACTTCCGGCTTGGCCAGGTTTTCGTTCTTCTGATTGAGGCTGATGTAATACAGCGTGCCCTTTGGAGCGCTGGTCGTCGTGATTTCCTTGTTCTTGACGACCTGTTCCAGATCGTTTGGTTCAAGATTGCGGGCAACATCAACATCGCCTTTTTCAAGCAGAAGGCGCTGCGCAGCACTTTCCTTGACATGGCGGTAGATGACACGGGCTAAGGGCGCTTTGGTGCCATAATAATTATCGTTGCGCTCTAGTACGATAATCTCATTGGCACGCCAGTCGCGAATCTTCATCGGGCCGGAGCCCGCATAATTCGTTTTCATCCACGCATTGCCAAAGTCACCATTGACGATGTGATCGGAGATCAGCTTCTTGTCGACAACCGAAGCCACAGTCGATGTCAGGCAGTTCAATACAAAGCTTGGCGCATAGGCCTGATCGACAGTGAAGACAAATGTTGAAGCGTCGGTCGCCTTTGCCTTCTCGGTCACATTATCCTTGTTCAAGCCAAACTGTGTGAGAATGAAAGCAGGGCTCAGATCAAGCTTCACTGCGCGTTCAAATGAATAAGCAACATCTTCGGCTGTCAGCGGATTACCGGAAGCAAATTGCAGGTTGGGCTTGAGCTTGAATGTATAGGTCAAACCATCATCAGAAACGGTCCAGCTTTCTGCGACATCGGCGATGATCTTCGATGGATCATTGATGTCGAGCCGTACGAGCTTGTCATAGGTATTGCCGTTGATCTCGCCCATCGTCAGCTCGAAAGCTTCGCCCGGATCAAGTGTGATGACGTCATCAATCGCCCATGCCTCGACCAACGTGTCAGCTGGCGTTTCGGCAAAAGCAGTCGTGCCCGACAGTATAATGGCGGACATGGCCGCACCGCCGAGCATCATTCGGAATTTTGGATTCATCTTGGTCATCAACATTGTTCTGGTTCCCTGTTTAGAGCTGTCGGCTCGAGCATATCCGAGATTGGCTCGAGCCTTTGTTTCTTTTTATTGTTCATGCCAGGCTGAGCCAAGCACGCGCAGCCAATTTTTACGACAGATTTTTGCAAGATCATCCTCTGAATAGCCCGCTTCACGCAATGCCTCGACCAGTTTCTGATTGCCGCTTGCATCGGCAATTTCACCGGGGATTTTAGCACCATCGAAGTCAGAGCCAAGTGCCACGCAATCAATGCCCATGCGATTGACCATATAATCAATGTGTCGAACCATATCGGTCAACGGCGTATCGGCATTTTCCCGTGCATCGGGACGCAACATGGCTACCGCATAATTGAGCCCGACGAGCCCTTTGCTCTCGCGGATGGCATCAAACTGCTTGTCAGTCACGTTGCGAGCCACTGGTGTCAGCGCATGCACATTGGAGTGGCTCGCCACCAGCGGTTGATCACTGAGCCGCGCCACATCCCAGAAACCCTTTTCTGTAATATGCGCCAGATCAATGAGAATTCCGAGACGATTGCAGGCTTTAACCAGCTCCTCACCCGCGCCGGTCAATCCCGGGCCAGTATCCGGGCTCATGGGATAGGCAAATGGAACACCGTGGGCAAAGACATTATTGCGGCTCCAAACAGGGCCGAGCGAACGCAGCCCTGCAGCATAGAACACATCAAGCGCCGCCAGATCAGCACCAATCGCTTCACAACCTTCCATGTGGAGAACTGCTGCAAACTGATCCTGCTCAATGCATTCGGTAATTTCGGCTGTACTACGACAGAGTTTCCAGCCACCCGCCTGCTGCAACCGCAAGGCAATTGATGCCATTTCCAGCGCGATATCCAGCGATGGAGCCCGCTCAAGCGGTGCAGCCAATGGTGTGGAATAATGCCCGTTGGCATCAGGAGCTTTGAAAGCCAGATCGCCTGAGGGAACGTAGATTGCGCAAAGCCCGCCAATCAGGCCGCCTTTCAGCGCCCGCTTCTTGTCTATGTGGCCG
Source organism: Phyllobacterium sp. YR531 (assembly GCF_000282595.1). Lineage (GTDB taxonomy): Bacteria > Pseudomonadota > Alphaproteobacteria > Rhizobiales > Rhizobiaceae > Phyllobacterium. The sequence continues at coordinate 13,986 of NZ_AKIZ01000014.1, read as the reverse complement.
GAAGCTGTTCCTTCGATGAATTCCTGAACCGGATCGGTTCCGCTTTTCGAATGTTTCCACAACCGGTAGAGCACGTCGTTGTGACCATCGAAGACTGGCTGCATTTCAATTCCCGTTCAGATTCATGTAAAAGACATGCGCCCGACGGTAATCGTTTCATTGGATTGCCCGGCGCCACTTTTTGCCAAAAGATCATGCCCGCCGTGAACATTCAAGTGAGTTATTACACAAAAGTATAATTAGCAGGCTGTCCGGCAATCTGCACAGACATTGTGCAATCTGATAGGTGACCTGCGCCGCTTTATCCATGAAGACTGCAGCGTAAAATATCGAAAGGCGGCAATCTGCCGGATTGCCGCCTTTCTCATTATCCTGATTAATTTCAGCAAGCTGACTGCTGATGAATTTCTAAACGTCCAGATTTGCGACGCTCAGTGCGTTATCTTGAATGAACTCGCGGCGTGGCTCTACATCATCGCCCATCAGCCTTGAGAACAAGCTGTCCGCATCGGTTGCATCATTCACCCTCACCTGCAACAGCGAGCGTGCATTGGGGTCAAGCGTGGTTTCCCAAAGCTGATCAGCGTTCATTTCGCCGAGCCCCTTATAACGCTGCAATGACAGACCCTTTCGTCCTGCGGCGAAAACCGCTTCCAGCAGTGAAATCGGACCCGCAATCGTGTCCGATTTTTCCTTCCGGCGAAGGACCGGCGGTTTGGAGTAAATATCGTGCAGTTTCGACGAATAACGGTCGAGTTGGCGCGCATCAGCAGAGCCGATCAGTGCCATATCGAGTGTTACAGTTTCCTTCACACCGCGCAGCGAGCGCTCGAATACATAGCCATCAACACCGTCATCCGGCGTCGCCAACCGGCCACTCCAGCCTTTTTCGGTTTCTTCGGCAATGAGATCAAGACGCCCTGCAACCTCTGTCACCAGCGATTGCGCACGCGCCGTATCCGAAATGGCTTCCGGATTAAGCGCACCAGCTATCGTAGCCTGCTCCACAACCGCCCGATCATAGCGCGTATTCAGGCCCTGCAGGAGATGGCGCACGGCCATTGCGTCATTGATAACCGAGCGCAGATCAGCACCTGTGCGAACTTCACCGCTGTCCAGCTCCATCGAAGCTTCTTCCAGACCGGATTCGATCAGAAACTCCTCATAGGCAATCTCGTTCTTGATGTATTGCGAAGACTTGCCGCGAGAAACCTTATAAAGCGGCGGTTGGGCAATATAGATGTGGCCTCGCTCGATAAGTTCCGGCATCTGGCGGAAAAAGAACGTCAGCAGCAATGTACGAATGTGAGCACCATCGACGTCGGCGTCGGTCATGATGATGATCTTGTGGTAGCGAAGCTTGTCCGGATTGAACTCATCCTTGCCAATGCTTGTGCCGAGCGCCAGGATCAGTGTGCCGATCTGGTCAGATGACAGCATGCGATCAAGCTTGACGCGCTCAACGTTCAAAATCTTGCCGCGCAGAGGCAGAATGGCCTGGTTCTGGCGCGAACGCCCACCCTTGGCAGAGCCACCGGCGCTATCACCCTCGACGATGAAGATTTCAGACTTGGCCGGATCTTTCTCCTGGCAATCGGCAAGTTTGCCCGGGAGCGAGCTGATGCTCAACGAATTTTTACGGGTGATGTCGCGAGCCTTGCGGGCCGCCTCGCGGGCAGAGGCGGCCTGAATGACCTTGTCTACCAGCACCTTGCCTTCAGTCGGATGCTCTTCAAGCCATGTCGACAAAGCCTCGTTTACAAGACCTTCAACAACGGCGCGCACTTCTGAGGATACGAGCTTGTCCTTCGTCTGCGACGAGAACTTGGGATCAGGGACCTTCACCGAAAGAACTGCGGTGAGACCTTCACGGCAATCATCGCCGGTAAGTGTAACCTTGGCCTTTTTGGCCTGTCCGGTGCTTTCCGCATAACCGGTCATCTGGCGCGTCAGTGCGCCACGGAACCCGGCCAGATGCGTGCCACCATCGCGCTGAGGAATATTGTTGGTGAAGCACAGGACATTCTCGTGATAGCTGTCATTCCACCACATGGCGACTTCAACAGTCGTATCGTCGCGTTCGCCGCGAATATAGATCGGTTCTCCAACCAGCTCTTTCTTGGAGCGGTCAAGATACTTCACATAGGCAGTCAGACCACCCTCATAGAACAGTTCCAGATCCACCGGATCGGCATGACGGCGATCCGCAAGCAGGATACGTACACCGGAATTGAGGAACGCCAGTTCCCGCAAACGATGTTCCAGCGTCTTGAAGTCGAACTCGACCATGGTGAAAGTTTCGGTTGAAGGCAGGAACGACACTTCCGTACCTGTCAGATCACCAGCATCGCCCGTCACCACAAGCGGCGAATCCGCAACGCCATGGGTGAAGCTCATCTCGTGAATCTTGCCTTGACGGCGAATCTTCAATTTCAGCCATACGGAAAGCGCATTGACCACGGAAACGCCAACGCCGTGCAAACCGCCGGACACCTTGTAGGAGTTCTGATCGAATTTACCGCCCGCATGCAGCTGGGTCATGATGACTTCGGCCGCCGACACACCTTCCGAGTGCATGTCGGTTGGAATACCGCGACCGTTGTCGGTAACCGTGCAGGAACCATCGGGATTGAGTGTTACGGTAACGCGGGTTGCATGACCGGCAAGCGCCTCGTCAATAGCATTGTCCACGACTTCGTACACCATGTGATGAAGGCCGGAGCCATCATCCGTATCACCGATATACATTCCGGGGCGCTTGCGAACCGCATCCAACCCCTTGAGAACCTTGATGGACTCCGCGCCATATTCCGGCGAGGTTTCGACTGGCATCTCGGGTGTTTCACTCATGTAAATTCAATCTTTTCTGAAGGCAGGAACAGTGCGTCTGTCTTTATATCATATCTTGGGCGAATCATGCCCAACCTGTGCTTAGATATAGTGATTTATATCGCTTTTTCCAATTCATGCCGCTTGGCTGTCCACGGATGATCGCTCGACTAGGCCTGCACTATGGATAATCTGTGTCTTGAGAGCTGAAAAAATTCAAAACAACGCAGAGAGAAACCGTATGCGGACCTCTTTGCGTTGTTTCTTGCTGTTCTGGTTGATTGCCTGCAAGCAAACCTTCCGGTTGCAACACGCGCAGGCGATAATGCCAACGACTATTCGATAATCTGAATTTCCTGCGAAACAGGTCTTTCGATTGGTAATTGTGGTTCTAGGAAACCCTTGACCTCGCTAAACCTCAGACTGCCATCCTGATCCTTGTCGATCTGAGAGAAATTATCGATAAAGTATCCCACACCTGCCCTGTCGGCTGAGGCAACTGTCACCAGATGCGTCACCGGATCTGCTGCCCTGTCGAAAAGCGCACGAATACGATCATCGACGGCGTTAAGTACAGTTTCTGGAGTAATCGGAACGGCAGTTCTTTTGGCGGGGATTTTGGATGGAGAAAGGATTTTTCCAGAAATTGCCGCGCCAAATCTCTGCGGCTTTGTCAGCGTGACAGAATTATCCGCAGCCAATGCGCCTCCTTGAAACGCAGTGGAAGATACGAGCAAAACAATGAAAAATCTTAAACTGATCATGGCTTCCTCGCTTCCGGCAAAACCGAGTTAAGGGCGGCGAGCTTCACTGCTGGCAGATCATAAAATGCCTTGAGTTCCGTTAGTACAGTTTCATATTTGTCGGTGTCAAAAGGGCCTACTCCATGACCGCCAGAATAACTTTTTACAGAGATCTTTGACGATAATTTCGCATTTTGAATATCCACCTCCGACTGGTAGAATGGCGTATTGAGATCGTAGTAACCGTGCTGGACGAGGACTTTAAGCTCTGGATTTAGTGTCATGCTGTAACCTAAGTCAGGAATTGTACTTCCAAACCTGTCATCCGTTAGAGAGAGGCGCTGATCCGGCTCAAAATTCCATTGGCCGATAATCTGGCCGTTGCTACCAAGGTAATTTGATTGCGCTTTGTAGTTAATGAAATCGGCTTGATATAATTTGACGTAGTCGTAATTCACATCCCTTCTGTCAAGCGCCGGATCGACCTTGCCTTGGTCCAGAAAAAACCGTCCGTCACCCAGCAATAGCTTACCTTTTGCGGGATCAAATCTCTCGGCAAACGCACTACTGTTCATATTTGGATTGGCAATCCAGGGATTATCGGCGGCGTTATCGGTTGACTGGTAAAGTTTGCCTATTCCCGTCAATTGGTACAACTGATTTAGGAAATCTGCTGCCTCTGTCTTGTTGAGATAGGCCTCCCATTTGGACCGGTCCGGTACTTTCTTATCAACGCTTTGGAACACATCGAGGTAAAGTTCCTTGAATTTACCCGCAAATGTACGGGCTGCTGCAAGAAAGATCGGCGCATCAAAATCCTCCTTCTCTGTAGCTTTATCGTGAAATGCCTTCACCATTGCATACGTGGGAAGAGCACCATGGCAAGAAACGTAGTAATTGTAACAATCGGTTTTTTTATCAAGAATTGGCGAATTTAAGATCAAGCCGCTCAGCACGTTTTCGGATTTTGTTGGAGAGCTCGCAGCAGATTTCCCTGCCCCGCTTTCAAGCAGCAAACGCCCAATAATCGGTGCACGAAGCCCCCCATATGATACACCGTAGATATACTTTGGTGAGCTGTGGCGATTATTTGTCTCGACAAAACGTGCTATGAAACTACTCAAAATTTTTGCATCGCTGTCCACGCCCCAAAAATCGCGGTTTATGAACGGGCTGACGGCGGCAGAATAGCCTGTGCCAACTGGGTCGACGAAAACAAGGTCAGTCTTATCAAGAAGAGTGTTCGGATTATCCTTTAAACGTGGAGCTCCTGCTTTTTCAGAAGCTTCTTCATCGTAACTTTTCGGGCCCAGAAAATCGAGATCAAGGGGCGCTGACGCCCCGCCGGGGCCGCCGTTAAATACAAATGTCACCGGCCGGTTTTCTTTTGGCAAACCATCGCGCGTATAGGCAGTATAGAAGATGGCAGCGTCGGCTTTTACATATGCCAGCCCACTTCCAATTTGGACCGACCCCGTCGAAACAAGATGTCCGGCTGAGGCGGTGAATTTGATTGGAGTGCCATTTATATTGATGCTGTGCGACTTGCTTGACGGCTCTTCGCTTACTTTCCAGCGTATAATCCCATCCTCTGGACCGTACTTGAAAACATCTGAGCCGGTCCTTGGCTTGACGTTGGTTTGAGGAATAATTACGGGCGGAGGCGCGAACGTTGATGTGGTTTCTTCTGGCTCCGAATCTGAACCGCCACCACTACAGGCGGCGAGAAAAACCGCTAGCGTCAGCCAGCAAGAACGAAAACGCATGATTTAAAAACCTCACAATAAAAATTTCGAATTAAATATTTGATATAATTATATAATACTTTGGTCTAACGTCGATAAAAACACCTCTTGGGCGTGGTTTGACTAGAGCCCACCGAGGCGTTCCGGTCAAGAAAAATTGCGTCAATTTGGCACATAAATTTGCAAAGTTTACCTAAACCTTGCCCTGCCAAATTTGTGGACATCGGGCATAATCGTCCCCACATCGGATTCATGGAGACGCAATGGACACTCTGAGAACCGCATTCACCCCCCCGGCACCCGTTCCGCGTACTGGCCCGGTTGGTACGCTGCAGCTCATCCGCACCATTTATCGCAATCCGCTGGAATTGTGGGGGGAGCCTTCCTACAACGAGCCATGGGTTTCGATCGAGTGGTCTTTCGCTCACACCATCATCGCCAATGACCCCGGCCTTATTCGCCATGTGCTCGTCGACAATGCCAGGAACTACAGGATGGCTGCTGTCCGCCAGCGCATCTTGCGCCCCATTCTTCGCGATGGCTTGCTGACAGCGGAAGGCGACACATGGAAGCGTTCGCGCAAAGCCATGGCGCCGGTTTTCACACCCCGCCATATCAATGGTTTTGCAGCGAGTATGAAACGCGCGACCGAGAATTTCGCCAATCGTTATGACGGACTGACCGGCATTACCGACGTGTCCCGCGACATGACCATGTTGACCTATGACATCTTGGCTGAAACGCTGTTTTCCGGCGAAATCGCCGGCGACCCCGATCAGTTTTCGCATGAGGTAGACCGCCTGTTTGAAACCATGGGGCGGGTCGACCCGCTTGATCTTCTTGGCGCGCCGGAATGGCTGCCCCGCTTCACGCAAATTCGCGGTCGCCGGGCGCTTGCCTTCTTTCGCCAGATTGTTGCCAACACAATCGAACTGCGCAAAGCCCGCATGGACAAGGAAGGCGACAGGGTTCCAAATGATTTCCTGACGCTTCTTCTACGTGCTGAGGGCCCTGAAGGTCTTTCACGTGCTGAAATTGAAGACAATATCATTACATTCATCGGCGCCGGTCATGAAACAACTGCGCGTGCACTTGGCTGGACGCTGTACTTGGTGGCACGGGCGCCATGGGAACGTGACCTGATCGAGCAGGAAATCGACGCTTTCATGGATCAGCGCGATATACCGCCGCCACATGAATGGCTTGATGCACTACCCTTCACACGCGCTGCTTTTGAAGAAGCCATGCGGCTTTATCCGCCTGCCCCATCAATCAACCGTGAACCTGTCGAAGACGACCAGTATAAGGACTTGAAACTCCCGAAGGGCGCGGCCGTTCTCGTCATGCCCTGGACCGTGCACAGGCACCGTCTCTATTGGGAGGAACCGGAAGCCTTCATGCCATCGCGCTTTCATCCGGAAAATCGCGGTAAGATCGACCGCTTTCAGTATCTGCCCTTCGGCGCAGGACCACGCGTGTGCATAGGGGCGAGCTTTGCCCTGCAGGAGGCGATAATCGCGCTTGCGGTTCTTCTCCACCGCTTCCGCTTTGATATGGCAGGCAGTGTAAAGCCTTGGCCCGTGCAGAAATTGACAACGCAACCGGATGGCGGTCTGCCTATGAGTGTTACTTCAAGACGTTAATAGTGCTTGGTTCGCTCGGGATCAGCATGCAGGCCACCTCACCTTCCTCATGGTGGGCTTGTCGAACAACGCAATACTTCGATGCATAAGGTTGATTTCACCAGAAATTTATTGTACTTATATTTCCAGTGAAAGGATGTGTCATGCGAACTACCGCTCAATATAAAGAAACACCAAGCAAGACCACGGTGGTATCCAAGGCGCTGCTGCGTTCCGCTGAGTTGCTTGGGCTGACCGCCAAGGAGCTTTCCAATATTGTCGGCCTGTCAGAACCCAGCCTGTCACGCCTGAAGCGCAGCCTTGATGGCTCGCCGCTGACCGGCAAGAGCTATGAATTGGCCCTCCTGTTCATCCGTCTTTACCGTTCGCTGGATGCAATTGTTGGCGGCGATGACGCTGTCGCACGGCAGTGGATACGAACCGACAACACCATGCTTGGTGGCAAACCGCTTAACCGCATCAAAACCATTGACGGTCTTACCCATGTCCTCGCCTATCTGGACGCCCGACGCGCTCCGATCTGAGTCCCGTGTTGTTCATGGCGCCTGCTGGCGTCTGGTTGAGGCGCAGCACCGCGTTTCCACGATGAAGCTTGTCGATACGCTGGACGAGCAGGCTTTGCTCGAGGATGAGCTGGAAGCAACCAAACCTCCCTTGCCTGCCGAATGTGCGCATCTTGATTACCTGCTGGCCACGCCATTCCGCTATGGCCGTTATCCCGGCAATTCCCGTTTTCGTCGGGAAGGCTATTCGCCCGGAGTTTTCTACGCCAGTGAAGCAGTTGAAACAGCGGTTGCCGAAACAGCATTCTACCGGCTGCTGTTCTTTGCAGAAAGCCCTGGCACACCATGGCCGCATAATGCGCTGGAGTTTACGGCTTTCGAATCGCGCTATGCCACGACCAAAGCGCTTGATCTCATGGCACCGCCTTTTCTGGAACAGGCAGCCCAGTGGACACATCTTAGCGATTATTCCGCCTGTCTCGATCTGTCCGACAAAGCCAAACAGGCCGATATTGAACTGATCCGCTATCAATCAGTCCGCGACCCTGATCGCCGTGCCAATCTTGCCCTGCTTTCATGTGCATGCTTCGCCATGCCGCGCCCCACGAAGATGACCACATGGCGGCTGCATTTCTCCAGCTATGGCGTCAAAGCCATCTGTGACCAGCCGGACCTTCGTCTTGGTTTCAACCGTGAGACATTTGCCGATGACCCACGCATGGCGATAGTCTAGCCCAATCTTTCCGCATGCCAGGCGATATGATCTGCCATGAAAGTCGCGATGAAAAAATACGAGTGGTCGTAGCCGTCATGCATGTTCAAGGTCAACGGAATGCCGGCTTTCTCACAAGCTTCCTCAAGCAGCCATGGCCGCAGACCATCATCCAGAAATCCATCCGCCTTGCCCTGGTCAACCAGCAGCTCCGGCAGGCGATGGCCATCCTCGATCAAGGCCACACTGTCATAGGCGCGCCATGATTTTTCATCGCTGCCCAGATATTTCTCGAATGCCGGACGCGACCAGCCCGCAACCATGGGACGGGCAATGGGGGCGAAAGCGGAAACCGATTTGTAGCGCCCGGGATTTTTTAGTGCCAATGTGATTGCGCCATGCCCGCCCATAGAGTGACCGAAGATGCTCTGACGCTGCATATCAACCGGGAAATTCGCAGCGATCAACGCAGGCAGTTCTTCGCCAATATAGGTCGCCATGCGATAGTTGGTGGCAAAGGGTTCCTGCGTCGCATCGAGATAAAACCCGGCTCCGTTGCCGAACTGCCAATTGTCTTTCTCATCCGGCACGTCTTCGCCGCGAGGACTGGTATCGGGACAGACGATTGCGACGCCAAGCTCCGCTGCGGCCCTGCGATATTCTCCCTTGTCCATGACGTTCTGATGCGTGCAGGTCAGGCCCGACAGATACCATAGCACAGGCACCGGCCCGTCCTTTGCCTGCGGCGGCAGGAATACGGCAAATGTCATGTCACACAGGCAGGCATCACTGCGATGGCGATAGACGCCTTGTGTTCCGCCAAAGCTTTTTGCGATCGATAGCGTTTCCATGACTATTCCCGTGAGTATTATTGGCCGAGCGAAACGGCGACGTTGACTGCAGCGGCAACGAGCACCGTGTTGAAGAAGAACGATACGATTGCGTGTAGCAGGTTAATCTTGCGCATATCTGTACTGGTGATTCCGGTATCGGATGTCTGCGCGGTCATGCCGATAACATAAGAAAAATACAGAAATTCGATGCCGCCGGGCTCCTTGTCACCGGGAAAATCCAACCCGCCCACATGCCTTCGCGTTTTACCCTTTGCACCTTCCGCATTCTCATCCGGCTGCCAGTAGAGATGCGCATAGTGAATGGCTGTCATCATGTGGATGGTCAGCCAGCCGAGCGGTACCGCAGCCAGTGCCAATGCAAGGTCTAGCGGTTGCGGGTTCTGGCTGGAGTTGATCAGCACAAACAATGAGCCAACCGCAACGACCACAGCACCAAAGGTAACCGCGAAAATGATCCAAACCGGCTCGTCGGACCGGGCCGCATTGCGGCGCAGATAATCCGCCGTCAACTTGGGGATTCTGAATGCCATGAGAACCAGATAGACAATGAAAAAGGCATTAGCCGCAATGACATAGGCTATGCGCGGCGTGAAGGCCAAGGCAAACCCTAACGCAGCAATCCCTATTACGGCGGCAAGATAGAAAGGTGTGTGCCGCTTTTGCATCGGATACTACTCGGAGGTCACAGCCGCAGGTCGCTGCATATCGACATGCGGAATATTGTCTTCCAGATATTCCTCCGAGACCACCACGAAACCAAATGACGCGTAGAAGCGTGACAGATGGCTTTGCGCTGAAAGCTTGATCGGGCTTTCCGGATAAAGCCGCTCACATTGCGAAATCGCCTCGACCATGATCCTGTCGCCAAGCCGCTTGCCGCGATGCTCCGGTGATACCACCACCCGGCCAATCCGTGCTGCAGGATCGCTCTTTGCGGGTTTGCGAATGCGTGCGCTGGCTACAAGGGCCCTGCCACTGAGTATCCGCAGGTGCAGCGCATCGACATCCTTGCCGTCAAGCTCGGGATAGGGGCATTTCTGCTCGACGACGAATACATCGACACGCAGCTTCAGCATGGCATAAAGGTCGCGTGGCGAAAGCTCATCGAGACCTGAAAGAACGACTTTGTAGACCTCTGCGTCCATCAGAAAGTCACAACGCTACGAATGGACTTGCCCTCATGCATCAAGTCAAACGCCGTATTGATTTCAGGCAGCGGCATGGTGTGCGTGATCAGGCTGTCAATGTCGATCTTGCCTTCCATGTACCAATCCACGATTTTCGGCACATCGGTACGCCCACGTGCACCGCCAAATGCCGTGCCGCGCCAATTGCGCCCCGTAACAAGCTGGAAAGGCCGCGTCGAAATTTCCTTACCCGCTTCCGCAACGCCGATAACAATACTTGTGCCCCAGCCGCGATGGCAGCATTCCAGCGCCTGCCGCATGACATTGGTGTTTCCGGTTGCGTCGAATGAGAAATCAGCGCCGCCATCGGTCAGATCCTGAATGGCGGAAACCACTTTGTCGTTGCCCACTTCAGTCGGATTGATGAAATGGGTCATGCCGAATTGCTTCGCCATCGCCACCTTGCCGGGATTGATATCGACACCGATGATCTTGTCCGCGCCAACCATACGTGCACCCTGAATGACATTGAGACCGATGCCGCCAAGGCCGAACACTACAACATTGGCGCCGGGCCAGACTTTACCCGTGTAAATCACCGCGCCAATACCTGTCGTCACACCGCAGCCGATATAGCAGATCTTGTCGAAGGGGGCGTCTTCACGCACTTTCGCCAAGGCGATTTCCGGCAGGACCGTAAAATTCGAAAAGGTCGAGCATCCCATGTAATGGAAGACCTCGCCGCCATCGCAGGAGAAGCGGCTGGTCCCATCCGGCATGACACCCTGCCCTTGCGTGGCACGGATGGAAGTGCATAGGTTGGAGCGTTGCGACAGGCAGGTTTTGCACTGGCGGCATTCCGGCGTGTAGAGCGGAATGACGTGATCACCGGCCTTCAACGACGTTACGCCTGCACCGACTTCCCGTACTATCCCTGCGCCTTCGTGACCAAGGATCGCCGGAAACTTGCCTTCGGAATCGAGCCCGGAAAGCGTATAGGCATCCGTATGGCAGACCCCTGTCGCCATGATTTCGACGAGAACTTCGCCGGGCTTGGGTCCACCTATCTCGATTGTTTCGATGGTGAGTGGCTTGTTGGCTTCCCATGCAACGGCGGCGCGCGATTTCATGAATATCTCTCCCAATACGTCTTTTAGTGATTTGCTATGTGGCACTATCAAGATCGCAGGTGGGATCGTCAATCAAATCGGCGACATTTCCCGCCGTGAAACCGCTTTGTCGCAGCTAATTCGTTGATCGCGCCGTTGGTTCTCACAGTTAAAAATTGTTGGACTTCGCGTAAGAAAAATTGTCAAACGCGACAATAACAATTAGCGGATATGCCGTGCCAGTTCTCCCCACCCTTCCCGTAACCGAGATTTTTCCTGCGCTCGACAATGCGCTGATTACGGGCAATTCTGTCGTGCTGGTTGCGCCGCCCGGTGCCGGCAAGACCACGCTCATACCCTTGCACCTTCTCAATACCCCCTGGCGCGGCGATGGCATGATCATCCTGCTGGAGCCGCGACGCCTTGCCGCCCGTGCCGCTGCCAGTCGTATGGCGAGCCTTCTAGGCGAAGAGGTCGGCGCAACGGTCGGCTATCGTATGCGGCTGGAAAACAAGGTTTCGGCGAAAACCCGCATCCTCGTCGTCACCGAGGGCGTTTTCGCCCGTATGATCCTAGATGATCCTGACTTGAAGGACGTTTCCGTCGTACTTTTCGATGAGTTTCACGAGCGCAGTCTCGATGCGGATTTTGGCCTCGCGCTAGCGCTGGATGTGCAGGCTGCCTTACGTCCTGACCTCAAGCTGCTCGTCATGTCGGCGACGCTGGATGGCGCACGCGTCGCAAAGCTGCTTGGTGATGCGCCTGTATTGGAAAGCAAGGGCCGCTCATTCCCTATCGATGTCCGCTACCGCGAGCGCAAGCCCGACGAGCGTATTGAAGATGCTATGGCCAGAGCCATTCGCGATACGCTGGCCGACGAGACCGGCAGCATTCTGGCCTTTCTGCCCGGTCAGCGTGAAATCGAGCGCACTGCCGCAGCGTTGGAGGGACGCGTGTCCGCCGATACACTTGTCGTACCGCTCTACGGAGCGCTCGAAGGGCGCGATCAGGATGCGGCGATCAAGCCTGCACCGCAGGGACAACGAAAGGTCGTTCTTGCCACCTCCATCGCTGAAACATCGATCACCATTGATGGCGTGCGTGTCGTCATCGATAGCGGGCTTGCCCGGCTGCCCAAGTTCGAACCCGCAACCGGCCTCACGCGACTGGAAACTGTTCGCGCTGCCCGCGCCGCGGTCGACCAACGCGCAGGTCGTGCGGGACGAACAGAACCCGGCATTGCCATCAGACTTTGGCGGGCTGAACAGACTGCTGCACTCGAAGCCTTTGCCCCTCCGGAAATTCTCGAGGCGGACTTGACCGGCCTTGTGCTGGATTGCGCCGCGTGGGGTGTTTCCGACCCTTCTACCCTCGCATTTCTTGATACGCCGCCTGCTCCGGCTATCAAAGAAGCAAAGACCCTTCTGGAGAATCTCGGTGCGCTTGATAGAGACCACCGTGTTACACCTATGGGCAACCAGATGCGGGGACTGGCACTGCCCGCGCGCCTTGCGCATATGGTGCTGACCGCACGCGAACGCGGGCAGGGATTCCGGGCGGCAGAACTTGCCGTCCTGCTTACCGAGCGCGGACTCGGCGGCAATGACACCGATCTCGACGTGCGGCTGTCCCGCTTTCAGCGCGAGCGTGGAGATCGTGCGACGCGAGCGCGGGGACTGGCGAAGCGGCTGGCCGGGTCAGGGCGGAGTGCTGCAGGAGATGACAGTGTGGGCCGTCTGCTCATCGGCGCTTATCCGGACCGTATCGCCAAGTCACGCGGCAATGGCCAGTTTACACTTGCCAACGGGCGGGGCGGCGAAGTTGATCCTGCCACTTCATTGGCAAAATCCCCTTGGCTCGTCGTGGCCGACATTTCGGGGCGTGCCGGACGGGCAAGAATCCTTGCTGCGGCAGAGGTGAGCGAAGCGGAAATCCGTGAAGCGATGGCGGGTCAGATCGTCAGCGGGCGGCAGGTCACCTATGATGCTTCGCGAAACGCGCTTCAGGCACGTGATGCCACGCGGATCGGCGCAATCGCATTGTCGGAAAAGACCATGCCCGCTCCGACGGGGGAAGAGGCCGATCTTGGCGTGATCGCCGCCGTGCGAACGCATGGGCTGGATATCCTGCCTTGGTCGAAAGAGGCGGCAACCTTACGCCGTCGTCTGGCCTGGCTGCATAAGGGGCTAGGTACTCCTTGGCCTTCAATGGACGACGATGCACTGCTTGGGTCCCTCGACGACTGGTTAAGGCCTTTCCTCACGGGCGGTGCGCAGCTCAACCAGATTCCAGCGCATGTGCTGATCGAGGGACTACGCTCGGCTGTCCCTTACGATCTGCAGCGCAAGATCGAAACATTCGCGCCAACACATTTTGAAGTTCCCACGGGGTCGAATATCCCGATCCGCTATGATGAAGGCGAGCCTGTTCTGGCTGTCCGGGTGCAGGAGCTTTTCGGACTGGCTGTCCACCCTGCCATCGCCAACGGCACGATACCTCTGCTGCTGGAATTATTGTCTCCGGCACATCGCCCCATCCAGATAACCCGCGACCTTCCTGGCTTTTGGAAAGGCTCGTGGGCAGATGTTCGCAGCGACATGCGCGGCCGCTATCCCCGGCACGTCTGGCCGGAAGACCCAGCCAACGCCGCTCCAACTGCACGGGCCAAACCACGGGGAACGTAAGTGCTCCTTAATCAGGTTTGCACAAAAGTAATGCGTG
>NZ_AKIZ01000013.1 GCF_000282595.1 Phyllobacterium sp. YR531 | reverse complement strand
GCCGCGACGATAGGCAAGGGCGGCCGCCAGCGTGAAAAACAGCAGATTGCGGCCGGGAACGAATGTATTGGGCAGGCCATTTTCCGCCATTTCAATGGCGATATCATCCGTCATTGCTGAGCTGCCAAGCTGGCTGACAATTCCTGCATCGAGCATATGATCTTCGCCGAGCCGGGCTGCCCATTGCGGAAACTGCTTTATTAACGCCACCCTGAATTCTTTGCGAACCTCAAGCTCTATCCTGTGACGTTGACCATAGTCGAAACCCACGGTTTCCACGCGCTCAAAATTCGATAGAGCCCATGCCAGGCAGGTTGCAGAATCCTGGCCGCCGGAAAACAGAACGAGGGCACCGCCGCTGCGTTGAGCCATAATGAATACCTTTCAAATGAGCCGGTCCCATACAGGCGCCGCACATATGAGGCAAATCAAATTTCGGATTCGTCAGTCGGGACAGCCGGGATGTTCAAGGATTGCGATCTCATTACGGTCGAGGCCATAGCGGTAGCTCAGGCCCTTGATGACGATAGGCGCATCGCAACCAGTATTAGGTGCGGGAATGACACCCACAACCAGCGGGTCAGCCGCCGGATAGATGACAGTGGGCCCGCTGGCGCGCTTATAGACTGGAGTATTACGCCGTACCTGCTGACCCACAATGTCGGACTTGGAAGCCCTTGAACCAACAAAAATGATCTTTGGCCCGCCGGCGTTATGGATGATGACATTGCCATATTCATCGCCATAAGTGCCGTTGTCGGCGAGCGCTGCGCTCGATAGGCTTCCGAGTGCGGCCAGAACGAAAAGTGATGTGCGCAACATGGCGAGACCTCAAATCAGGGATCGTCACACCAGCATTAACCATTTGTTAACGATTGTCATCTGCTTGAGCGCAATCAAATCGATTTTGATTCCGGCTTAAGGTTGACGCGAACGGCACAATCAACCAATCCTTGGACAAGCAGCAACAAAGGGACGGAAGCGATAATGACCAAGAAAGCCGCAGACGAACACGCCATTGATATTTCCCTGCTGCATTTGAATGATGCACATGAATTCGCGCCGCTGCTGGCCAGCTATGCACAGGCGCTGAAGCGGGGTGCGCCCCGCCGTCCTGATGATTATTACGCCGAAAATCTCCTGCGTGACCGCGCAGCGGAAATTGCCGGGGCAAGACTTGACGGCAATCTTGTTGGCTTCGTCATTTTCTACGATCTGCCCGAGCCGGTATCGGGTATGCGGGCTGGTCAAGTCGATCATATCTATGTGCACCATGACCATCGCGGCAAAGGTATCGCCAAAGCGTTGATCGATGTTCTTGCCGACAAGGCGGAAGAGCGCGGATGGACCAAGCTGTCGCTCAACGCGCCGCGTCTGCCGGAAGATGGCCGCAAGCTCTACGAACAGGTTGCCGCTCCGGCAGACTGGACGAGTTTCATCATTCGTTTCGGCAATCAATAACCACCGAAGAGATTAAGGAGTTGCTCCAAGCTGGGAGCGACTCTCAGCGTCGCAGATGAACTTGCGATGTCTTGGCCATGGCAAATGGTCGGGCAGTAAATCTGGACAGACTCACTCAACTATTTCTGACATTATTTTGATGAACTTTTTTGCCCTGCGAAAAGGCGATTTATGCCGTTTAAACGATTGAATTCTATACAAAAACCTTATTGACTTGCTATTAGAGCCAATTCGCCGCATGAGGGTTCTGAATGGGGCTTTGACGCAGTGCAAAAACAGCATTAAAACCCTTCTAAATTGGCTCCATCAGCCTTTCGGCCCTGCCCGTCTTTTTATCATCCCTGAGGCGCGGCTTTTCTCATTGGGGACGCTATGAGCAAGACAAATTTGCACTCGAACCGGCCATTATCGCCGCATTTGCAAATCTACAAACCAATTCCCACCATGGTTATGTCCATCGTGCACCGTATCACAGGTTGCGCGCTTTACTTTGGCACATTGTTGGTTGCGTGGTGGCTGATTGCGGCCGCAACGAGCCAACAACAGTTCGATATTGTTTCCATGGTCTATGGCTCGTGGATCGGTCTTCTGGTGCTGCTCGGTTATACCTGGGCGCTGATCCATCACATGATTGGCGGTATCCGCCATCTGATCTGGGATACCGGACGCGGTTTGGAAAAAGACACCACCACCAAAATGGCGTGGGCTTCGCTCATCGCTTCCGTTCTGTTGACGATCCTTGTCTGGGTCGCCGTATTTGCACTCGCGTAAGGAGCTATACCATGGCTGATATGCGCACTCCACTTTCCAAAGTTCGCGGACTGGGTTCTGCGAAGGAAGGCACCGAACATTTCTGGCGCCAGAGACTGACAGCAGTCGCGAACATTCCGCTGATGCTGTTCTTTATCGGGTTGATTGTGTCCCTCCACGGCGCAAGCTTTGAAGAAACACGGGCAGCATTGTCGCACCCGCTGACTGCGCTGGTTCTCATTCTGGTACTTCTGTCCGGCCTGTACCATATGCGTCTTGGCATGCAGGTTGTCATTGAAGATTACGTGCATGGCGAAGGCGCAAAGCTTGCTTGCATCATGCTCAACACGTTCTTCACAGTCGCCGTGGGTGTTGTCAGCCTCTTTGCGATCCTCAAGCTGAGTTTCGGAGTTTAATCTCGATTATGGCTACTACAGAAAACAAAGCCGCAAAGCCCTACACGTTTGTTGACCACCAATTCGATGTGGTCGTTGTGGGTGCTGGCGGCGCTGGTCTTCGCGCAACGCTCGGCATGGCCGAACAAGGCTTGAAGACGGCATGCATTACCAAGGTTTTCCCGACCCGCTCGCATACGGTTGCAGCGCAGGGCGGCATTGCAGCCTCGCTCAGCAATATGGGCGCGGATTCCTGGCAGTGGCACATGTTCGATACGGTCAAGGGCTCTGACTGGCTCGGCGATACCGATGCCATGGAATATCTTGCCCGTGAAGCACCAGCGGCTGTTTACGAGCTTGAGCATTACGGTGTGCCATTCTCCCGTACTGAAGAGGGCAAGATTTATCAGCGCCCATTCGGCGGCCACATGATGAATTACGGCGATGGTCCGCCCGTGCAGCGCACATGCGCCGCGGCTGACCGCACGGGCCATGCCATCCTGCATACACTCTATGGCCAGTCCCTTCGTCACAACGCGCAGTTCTTCATTGAATATTTCGCGCTGGATCTCATTCAGGATGAAGACGGCACGATTACCGGCGTTGTTGCGTGGAATCTCGACGACGGAACAATTCACCGTTTCGCCGCCAAGATGGTTGTCATGGCGACGGGCGGTTATGGCCGGTCCTACTTCTCCGCAACGTCGGCGCATACATGCACCGGCGATGGCGGCGGCATGGTTGCCCGCGCCGGCTTGCCCTTGCAGGACATGGAGTTCGTGCAATTTCATCCAACAGGCATTTACGGTGCCGGTTGCCTGATCACTGAAGGCGCGCGCGGCGAGGGTGGCTATCTGGTCAATTCCGAAGGCGAGCGCTTCATGGAGCGTTATGCGCCATCGGCCAAGGATCTTGCATCCCGTGACGTGGTCTCACGCTGCATGACGCTGGAAATCCGCGAAGGGCGTGGCGTTGGCAAGAACAAGGATCATATTTTCCTGCATCTGGACCATCTTGATCCTGCCGTTCTGCATGAACGCCTTCCCGGCATTTCCGAGTCCGCGAAGATTTTTGCAGGCGTTGATCTGACCCGCGAGCCAATTCCGGTCCTGCCTACGGTTCATTACAATATGGGCGGTATTCCAACCAATTATTGGGGTGAAGCACTTAATCCCACACCTGAAGATCCGGATCGCATCCAGCCCGGCCTCATGGCTGTGGGTGAAGCGGGCTGCGCCTCGGTGCACGGGGCCAATCGTCTTGGTTCCAACTCGCTGATCGATCTGGTTGTGTTTGGCCGCGCTGCTGCCATTCGCGCCGGTCAGGTGATTGATCGCAACTCGAAGATTCCGGAAATCAACGAGGCTTCGGTGACGAAGATCATGGACCGCTTTGATCGCCTGCGTCATGCCAATGGCGGAACGCCAACAGCTGTCCTTCGCGAAAAGATGCAAAAGACCATGCAGGAAGACGCAGCCGTGTTCCGCACATCTGAATCGCTGAAATCCGGTGTTGAGCGCATGGAAAAGATCTGGAGCGAGCTGCCTGATATCAAGGTCACGGACAGGTCAATGATCTGGAATTCTGATCTGGTGGAAACACTTGAGCTGGAAAACCTCATGGCGAATGCCTTGACCACTGTGGTTGCCGCAGAAGCCCGCAAGGAAAGCCGCGGCGCGCATGCTCACGAGGATTTCCCCAGCCGTGATGATGTCAACTGGCGCAAGCACAGCCTCGCCTGGCTGTCGCCGGAAGGGGAAGTTACGCTCGGCTATCGTCCTGTTCACCTTGATCCGCTGGTCAAGGAAGAGGATGGCGGTATCAGCCTCGCCAAGATCGCGCCGAAAGCGCGTGTGTACTAAGGCAGCCCCGGCTGCAATGAACAAAAGAGAGAAAGCGGTTCATTGACCCCGTCAGGGAATCGTTAAAAAGGACCAGAACATTATGGTTGAACTTGCACTTCCGAAGAATTCGAAGATGCAGCCCGGCAAGACCTGGGACCGTCCGGCAGGCGCGAATAATCTGCGCGAATACCGGATTTACCGCTGGTCGCCGGATGATGGTGAAAATCCCCGTATCGACACCTATTATGTCGATCTGGATGATTGCGGTCCGATGGTTCTCGATGGCCTGCTCTGGATCAAGAACAAGATCGATCCGACGCTGACGTTGCGCCGTTCCTGCCGTGAAGGCATTTGCGGCTCATGTGCAATGAATATTGACGGCACGAATACGCTCGCCTGCACCAAGGGCATGGATGAGATCAAAGGTGCAGTAAAAATTTATCCTCTGCCGCATCTGCCGGTGGTGAAGGATCTGGTTCCCGATCTTTCAAACTTCTATGCCCAGCATCGCTCTATTGAGCCTTGGCTGAAAACAGTTTCGCCGGAGCCTGCAAAGGAATGGCTGCAAAGCCATGAAGATCGCGCCAAGCTCGATGGCCTTTATGAATGCATCCTGTGTGCCTGCTGCTCAACATCCTGCCCGAGCTACTGGTGGAATGGCGATCGTTATCTCGGCCCGGCTGTGCTGCTGCAGGCCTATCGCTGGCTGATCGACAGCCGCGATGAGGCAAAGGGCGAACGTCTGGACAATCTTGAAGATCCGTTCCGGCTCTATCGTTGCCACACGATCATGAACTGCGCACAGACCTGCCCGAAGGGCCTCAACCCTGCCAAGGCAATTGCCGAGATCAAGAAGATGATGGTGGAGCGCCGCGTTTGAACCTGCCTTCGGGCTTTTCTCAAGAAGCGGTTTCCGGAATTCGCCAGCGTTTGGCTGAGATCGAGTCCACAGGCGTCGCCATACCTTTGGCAATTGAAAGTGGTAGCCGGGCTTGGGGCTTTCCGTCGCCCGACAGTGATTATGACTGTTTCATGAACTGAACATGCCGCGTCTCGAGGAGAAGATTACCCGTAAAGGCTCGGTCAGATTTGCAGCGGCTCAGGATTTTTATAGAAGCGAAGTCGAATTATTTTCCCAAGAAGCAAACGTTTAATCAAAAACGCTTTGCCTGATCCGCATGCTTGACTTCCCGCTGGAGATTGATCTAATTCCAAATCAGTGATTTAGCGTTGTTTTATTATTTTTATTCGGACGCTCGTTAGCCGAGCAACCGGGATTTATTAAATTCATTTTCAAATTACGGATTGATTTATGCGCCCGTTATTCATGTTCCCTGTTCTTTCCATAGTTTTATTGAGCGTTGTTGGTTGCCAAACTGGCAAGCCAATATCCATGACTGTTACTGCAAAGCCAACGGCATCAAACATCCAGAATGGCGATGTTCTGGCACCGCAACGCCGAGCTGGCTTGGATATACCCGCATTGCATGGCACAGAAATTGTCACTGTACGTACCTACGAACATACCAAGAAGAAGGACGGTGGCTTCGTCACCAGCGTCGAGTTGGAGAACGTTGATTGCGTACTTGAAAGCGATGGCTTTACAGCCTCAGTCAAGACGCCAGCGGAAGTGCGCGTGCCTGATTATGGTTATGCGTCGCGTCCGATTTCAGCGAAATGCAATGCGCCGGGTTTCAAGACCTCTTACAAGAATGCGTCGGCTTTCAATAGGACTATGGAACAACGTATGTCCAGCGCAGGTTCTGGCGGGTTTGCAGGTGTTGTTGTAGTCGCTTTGATCAACGCAGCTTCTGATATCAAGAAACATGATTTTGGTTATCGACCAATTGGCGTGACAATGAATCGAATTGGATGCGAGGCTTCCAAGGTGAAATGCCGTTAGTGTAGTTTTCAAGGGTTAGCATCGCAGCAACCAATTAAAACAGGAATGGGCGCCGAAGCGCCCATTTGGAGATTTACGTTTGCTGAAAAATTTAAGCCAGCTTGGCGTCCAGCGTTACTTCGATAGCGCCGAGTGCCTTTGACAGAGGGCAGGTTGCCTTAGACTGGTCTGCAAGCTTGGCGAATGTATCTGCATCAATGCCCGGAACGTCGCCGACCAGCGTCAATGCGCTTTTGGTAATCTCAAACCCGCCGCCTGCAGCAGGGCCTACAGTAACAACCGCCTTGGCATCGAGATTCGTTGCCGGTGTGCCGTTCTCAGCCAGAAAGTGCGAAAGCTGCATGGCAAAGCAGCCGGCATGAGCGGCAGCGAGCAGTTCTTCCGGATTGGTACCGGATGTGCCGCTTTCGTCTTCAAAGCGGGCTTTGAAATTATAGGGAAGGGCTTTCAGCGCACTACTTTGCGTATCGAGCGTGCCTTTGCCATCCTTCAGTGCGCCCTGCCAGATTGCTGTTGCTTGTCTGTCCATGAGTGACTCTCCCTCGTTAAGGTGTGCGTTGGTTTGATGTCATGTTGGTGTACTTACCGTAACGTACGATCCCTATCAGTGTTCCGTATCAAATCCATGGCTGCCGTCCGTTCGCCTAATATACAAACGGATTTCTCCTCTGTAGAACGGAAAAATCAAATGGGGGTTTGTTAATGCATATTCTTCTGGCCTTGCTTGGGATCGTTGGTGGCGGGCTGTTCTGGTGGTACCGGGTGCGAACACTGGGCGATGCTGCAAGCGATGTCATCGACACAGCGGGAAAAGCCAGAGGTTATCTGCGCCGTAAAAAGATCCGCCTGCAGCACGAGCACTCGCCTTTGACCGCGATTGATGATCCCGTTCTTGCGGCGGCCACGGTCATTTTTGCAATCATTTCGGAAGACACTTTGATCACTGATGCGCATTATGAAGCGGTGCGCGATGCGATTATCGATATAAGCGAACCGGCAAAAGCCGATGAAGCGGTTATCTATGCGAAATGGGCTGTCAGCCAGATTGATGATACGGTCACTGTGATAGAAAAAACCACACCGCTGTTGCGCACGCGATTAAACGATGTGGAAAAACGCGAATTGATTGATATGGTGGGCAGGGCTGCCGCCGCCATTACGGTTCCTCCCACTTACGGGCAGCGTGTGAAGAAGCTCAAGCAAAAGCTTGGTCTTGAAATCGACTGATCAAACGCGACAATCCAGATAGGAATTTCCCTTGAAACTGAAGAAACTTGGCCGGACGGATATAGACGTCACGGAAATTTGCCTCGGCACGATGACTTGGGGCGTACAGAACACTGAAGCCGATGCACACAACCAGATCGACTATGCTCTGGATTCAGGCGTCAATTTCATGGACACGGCAGAAGTCTATGCGATTCCGTCCAGTGCAGAGACCTATGGCAAGACCGAAGAATATATTGGCAGCTGGTTCAAGAAAACCGGCAAGCGTGATCGTTTCGTTCTGGCAACGAAAATTTCGGGCGGTGGTCAAAGCTGGATACGTGAAGCCAGCAAACCAAGCCGCACAAGCGTGCGTGAAGCTGTCGAAGGTAGCCTGAAGCGCCTGCAGACCGATTATATAGACCTTTATCAGGTGCATTATGCAGCGCGGGGGCATTATCATTTCGGTGGTGCTTGGAAGTTTGAACCACACACGCAAGACCGGACGCAGGTACTCGACCAGATTGAAGATGCATTGCTTGGGCTTGGCGATATGGTCAAGGAAGGCAAGATACGGCAGATCGGCCTGTCCAACGAAACCGCATGGGGCATTGGTCAGTGGTTGAAACTGGCAGAGCGCAACGATCTGCCACGCGTTGTCTCCGTGCAAAACGAATACAGCCTCATCCAGCGGGTTTTTGATCTCGATCTGGCGGAACTGAGCCACCACGAGAACGTGGGCCTGCTTGCCTATTCATCGCTGGCTTCCGGTGTGCTTACCGGCAAATATCTGGATGGCAAGGTTCCTGCTGGTTCGCGCGGTGCAATTCAGACAGGTGGACTCTGGCGCAATAATGAGCATTCGGAGCCTGCTGTTCGTGCTTATGTCGATCTTGCCAAAAGGCATGGTCTTGATGTCTCGCAAATGGCAATTGCTTTTGCACTCACCCGTCCGTTCATGACCTCGGTAATTATCGGAGCCACGACGATGGACCATTTGAAGACGGATATTGCGGCAGCCGATCTCGAACTTTCGCCAGAACTTCTGGCCGAAATCAACGCGATCTACCGGAAATACCCGCGCGCACTTTAGGCGTGATTTGTAGAGCAGACTGCTGCTTGGTCTGCTCTATAACCGAATACATCCTGACCCTCTTTTTTGGCGGCTGTATTCGCGAGTGAGACGATACTCTGCACCTTAATGCAATTTTTGATTTGTTTTTTCTTTAACTCGGGTGGTGTTTGGATTTCTATCCCACGCCAACCTCGTCTCAATGGGTATTTTACAAGAAATTTTTAGCGAACCTATTTTTATTGGAATTTTTTAATGGATAAATCGACTCTGGCTTTAACGCCCGGATTAACACCCGCCCTTGGCTACGCTCTTATGATCGGATTGGGTCTGGTCTCCCTGATAATAGCACTCATTGTACGCGCCAAACTCGTGCGCAACACACATGACTTCATCATATCTGACAGAAAGATTGGCTTCGGCTTCGGTGTCGGTTCGGTCATCTCCGTCTGGACATGGTCGATGGCAGTCATGATGACATCCGCAATGACCTTTCAATGGGGCCTGTCCGGGCTGTTCTGGTTCGTTGTGCCCAACGGACTGGCGATCATGCTGTTGATCCCCTTTACGCGGGTGCTGCGCCGCCAGATGCCAAATGGATATACTATTTCAGAATTTGTACGCCATAGGTTCAATCGATCCAATGTGGCGACCGGCATTGTGACTGCCACAATGATCTTCGGGATCATTCTGGAATTGCTGATCAACCTCAAGGGCACATCTGTGGTCATGTCGACCATATTCGGCACTGATTGGGCCATTGCTGCGCTTGTGGGCATGCTTTCGGTGTTGATCTATTCTTACTTTGGCGGCCTGTGGACCAGTGTCATGACAGGAACCATCAATCTGCTGATGATCACTGTACCGGCAGCGATCATCGTGTCTCTGGCCTTTGACAAGGTCCCGGGTGGTGCTGCGGCAGTCATGGAAAAGGTTGGTGCGGCAGGCGCTGAAAATCTATCCGTACTGCGCCCTGAAGCTGCTGCCGGGTTCGGTATTACTTTGGCGTTCGGTATTTTCGCTGCGGCAATTGCAGATCAGACATTCTGGCAAAAAGCCTGGGCCTTGCGTCCGGAATATGTGAACAAAACATTCCTGTGGTCCGGCGCCTTGTTTTACCCGATCCCGATTTGCCTTGGCATGCTCGGTCTCATCGGCATCGCCTATGGCATCACGCTACCGGAAATTGGCGGCGACAGTGCCGCGATTGGCCCATATCTCATCGCCCATCTTGGATTGCCAATATTCGTAATTGTTATCTACGCATTAGTCATTCTAGCTGCCTGCTATTCAACCATTGATGGAGCCAGTGCTGCTCTGTCTTCTATAGTTGCAGTGGACATCGTTAAGCGTGTTGCGCCGGCAACATCGGAAAAGACGCTGTTCGTCATTACCAAACTGTCCATTCTGGGCGGTGGATTTATTGCCCTCTCCATCGTCCTTTCCGGTGTTGATTTCACAACGCTTGTACTGACCACCTATGCGTTGAAATCTTCCATTCTGCTTCCATTGGTGTTGGCAATCTTGTGGCCAAGGACAAACACCGTTGGTTTTGTTGGCGGTATCGTTCTCGCCATCCTGATCGGAATGCCTATCCGCCAATATTACGGTGATCTCATCGGGACGCTTTCTATCGTCAGCATCAGCGGCCTTGCGGTTGTCATTGCTGCTGCATTCAAGCCTGTGCGATTTGACTTTTCATCCTTGCGGGAAGCCGGGGTTTTAAGCGGGGCTGCTGCGCCAGGTGAACCTGTGCATGGCCTTGGCAAATCCGCTTCACAGACGGCATCGTAAGGAAAGAACCATGTCAACAATTTCACTCATCATCATTGCGCTTGGCGTTGCCGTCAGCATTTTCTTCACCTTTGGTTTCATTCGCGGCGTGCGCAATGCCATCGCCGCGATACGCTCCACTGAACCGGCAGGCAAAATGCCTGAGAACGGCCATTGGGCAAGCATAGCTATAGTCTTCTCACTGTCGATCTTTGTCATTGCAGGGATCGGCTATGACTATCGCTTTATCTATGCGGGGCCTTTGTTGGTGCTGGTCACAGCTGCCGGAACTGCACTCGCTTTCTTCATTGAGAAGCGGCCTTCCTGACCTGCCAGCCAGTAATCTTTAAATATTCATTTTCGAGGCATTGGCCTCCATAAGCGGTGATTGATATGACCAAGAAGAAAGCCCATTTTTTGGGCTTCATACAGCATGGGGTCAGCAGCCATGCGACCGGCATGTGGCGGCATCCAAAAGACAAGGTTGGCTGGGATTATGCATCTCCGCCCTATTGGCATCATTTGGGACAGACGCTGGAACGAGGCCTGTTCGATGCAATTTTCATCGCCGATGAACTTGCGCCCTATAATACTTATGCGGATAGCTCCGACACGACGGTCAAATACGCCGTGCAATTTCCGACGCACGAACCATCGACCATTGTGCCGGTGATAGCAGGTGCGACGCGCAATCTTGGAATCGGCGTAACTCTTTCAACTGCGTTCGAGCATCCCTATTCAATGTCGCGGCGGCTTTCGAGCCTCGATCATCTGACGGGCGGCCGCCTTGCGTGGAATATTGTCAGCTCCTACTCCAAGAGCGAATGGGATGCCTATGGCTCTACAATGCCAGATCGCTCGCTGCGCTATGAGCGGCTTCACGACTATATCGATCTCTGCAAGAAGCTTTGGTCGTCATGGGATGAGGGTGCGATCGTTGCGGACAGGGTAAACGGTGTTTATGCCGATCCGTCAAAGGTACGTGAAGTCAACCATGACGGACCATTCTTCAAATGCCGCGCCCGCCATTTCGTGTCGCCATCTCCGCAAGGAAATCCGGTTCTGTGGCAGGCGGGTTCGTCCGATGCGGGCCGTGATTTTGCGGCGGAACATGCCGAAGCAATCTTTGCTATTCACCCGACGGTAGAGCGTATGCGCGCCTATAGTGATGATCTCAACAACAGGCTTGTTACGCGGTTTTCCCGCCCTGCCAACAGCGTCAAACTTATTTATGGCATTCAGGTTGTAGTGGCAGAAACGCGCGCAGAGGCGGAAGAGAAATACGAGTTTATCCGCTCGCTGGTGCCGAAGGAAGGATCGCTCGCGATGATTTCCGGACAGCTTGGCGTAGATTTCTCGCAATACGATCCGGATCAGGCGCTCGCCGATATTGCAGTGCCGGGTATTCAAGGTGTGAAGGACGCTCTGGTGGAATCAGGCTCTGGAAAGACCGTGACCATTGCGGAAGCAGCCCAAACCTATTCCTTACGCTTCTCCATGCCGGCACTCGTCGGTACCCCCGCCGATATTGCCGATCAGTTGGAGGACTTCATGGATCGGGGCGGTGCAGATGGCTTCATGTTGCTTGCCACTTACACGCCGGGTTGCTTTGAGGAATTCGTCGATCTGGTGGTGCCGGAATTGCAAAGACGTGGCCGCTACCGGTCCGCTTATACCGGTACGACATTGCGGGATAATTTACGCCAGACCGACTAATGGCGAAAGATCAGATCGACTGCCCCTGCAGCAGCTTCGGGGCAGTCGGTGATAGTCCGGCGGCTTGACGGATGAAGAATCCTTTAAGCCGCGGCATGCGTTCGACAAGACCAAGTCCGAAATCACGCAATGCGCGGACAGGTACATTGTCGTTCGAGAACAGGCGGTTAAGCACGTCGGTGGTTACGCCCATCTGTACCGTGTCGAAACGGCGCCATGTCTGGTAGCGCTCCAACACTGCAATAGAACCAATGTCGAGGCCAAGGCGATCTGCATCGACAATTGTTTCAGCAATGGCTGCTGCATCCTTGAAGCCGAGGTTCAGCCCTTGTCCGGCAATAGGATGAATGCCGTGGGCCGCATCGCCGACAAGCGCAAACCGTGGCTTGATGAAATCGCGCGCCAGCGTCAGGCTGAGCGGGAAAGCCTTGCGGACACCTTCGACACGCAGTTCGCCAAGCTTCAGGCCGAAGCGCTGTTCAAGCTCCGCATCGAAGACGAAATCATCTTCCTTTATCAAGCGCTCCGCATCGGCGGTACGTTCCGTCCAGACCAGCGAAGAACGGTTGCCTTTCAACGGTAGCACGGCAAATGGACCTGCGGGCAGGAAATGTTCTTCCGCGCGGCCATTATGCGGGCGCTCATGTGCAACTGTGCATACGATTCCGGACTGGCCATACTCCCAGTTCACGGTCTTGATACCCGCCATATCACGCAGGCGCGACTTTACACCATCCGCCGCTATCAGCAGGCGGGCCTGTAAAGACTTGTCATCGCCATAGCGCACAGTCAGACTATTATCGCCTTGATCGAAACCATGCACTGGCGCACCCTCAATGAAAACCACACCGAGCTTGTCGGCCTTTTCCCGCAACGAGGCATTCATCAGGCGGTTTTCCACCATATGCGCAAACGGCTCGCCGGGCTCGATTTCGCCGTCAAAAGTCAGGAAGACCGGGCGTACCGGATCGGATGTACGCGAATCGGTGACAATCATCTCGTTGATAGGTTGGGCATCTGGGAGAATCGACTGCCAGCATCCAAGCTGGTCCAGCATACGGCTTGCTGCCGCCGCGATGGCCGATGCACGCGTATCATTGCGCCATACACCGGCGGGTGCAGCATCGATGACAGTCACTCCAAGATGCGGCGCAGATGACTTCAGCGCAACCGCAGTCGCCATGCCAACATAACCTGCGCCGGCGATGATGATGTCTGTGCGGGGTGCGTTCATGATGGTCTCCGGGTTGACTATACTTGACTTGTCGGCCTGTTCCTGTTGCAAGCGATGACACAGATGAACAGGAGATTTGTCGATCATGTCTGAAGCGCCCAAGTCAACAGCAATGACCGAGCTTTTGTCCATACTCGACCTTGAGACGCTTGAACACAACCTGTTTAGAGGTCGCAGCCCTCAGGTCGGCTGGCAACGGGTTTTCGGCGGGCAAGTTATTGGTCAGGCGCTGGTTGCGGCCCAGCGGACAGTAGACCCGCTGCGGCATGTGCACTCGCTCCATGGCTATTTCATGCGGGCAGGCGATCCCAAAGTGCCGATCATCTATGAAGTTGATCGTATTCGCGACGGCTCAAGTTTCACCACCCGCCGCGTCGTTGCCATACAGCATGGTCACGCCATTTTCTCACTGGAAGCCTCATTCCAGATTGAGGAAGAGGGGCTGGAGCATCAAAAGCCAAAGCCTTTGGATATTCCCGCGCCAGAAAGCCTCATCTCCGACAAGGACATGAAAGAGCAGTATCTGCAAAATGCGCCCAAGATCATCCGGCAGTACTGGGAGCAGGATCGGCCAATCGAGATCAAGCCGCTGTCGCTTCGGCATTATCTGACACGGGACAAGCTTCCGCCTGAGCAAAGCGTCTGGATAAAGGCGACCGGTCCCGTGCCGGAAGATCGCGCCATACAGGCCGCGATTCTGGCCTATCTGTCGGATATGACTTTGCTCGATACATCGCTCTACGCTCATGGCCGCAATATTTTTGATCGCGATCTGCAGGTTGCCAGCCTCGATCATGCCATGTGGTTCCACCGGCCCTTCAGCTTTGATGACTGGATACTCTATACGGCCGACAGTCCAAGCACTTCGGGTGCGCGGGGCTTCAATCGTGGCGCGCTTTATAGCCGGGACGGTACTTTAATCGCCTCGACTGCGCAGGAGGGCCTAATTCGTGTGCATAGTACAGAGTGAAACTTGAGCGACTGTCCATTATCGCCTAAATTTTAGGCATATTGCTGCAGTGCACATAAGCTTGAATGCCTTTATAAAAAATATCCATTTAATTTCAAAGTATTAGAAGTAATTTTCGAATCTGGCACGGAACTTGAATGCTCCTTCTCAGTCACCAAGGGTCTCTCGGCCTGAGGCGATGGGTTCAACGCGGTTGCTGAGAGTTCAGATAATTCCATCTGACGGGCACCGCGCAAAGCGCAGGGGTATAGTCAATGAAAATTGTGATGGCCATCATCAAGCCGTTCAAGCTGGACGAAGTGCGCGAAGCACTCACCGCTGTCGGCATTCAGGGCCTGACCGTCACCGAGGTGAAGGGTTATGGCCGCCAAAAGGGACACACCGAGATTTATCGTGGCGCGGAATATGCTGTCAGCTTCCTTCCAAAATTGAAGGTTGAAGTCGCCGTCGCGTCGGATCTCGTCGATACCGCCGTTGAGGCCATCACAGCCGCCGCCAAGACCGGCCAGATCGGTGACGGCAAGATTTTCGTTCTCAGCATCGAGCAGGCCGTCCGTATCCGTACGGGCGAGACCGATACCGAAGCGCTGTAAGTAATTGGGGTTCAAGGAGAGCATAATGAAAATTCCAAGCAGATTGACAACAGCGGTAGGCAGTACCCTTCTCGGGTCGCTGGCTTTAACCGCATTCGGCTCACTAGCCGCTTTTGCGCAGGAAGCAGCTCCGGCTGCTGCGCCTGAAGCCGCGGCAGCGGCGGTGGCAACGATCAACAAGGGCGACACTGCCTGGATGATGGTCGCTACCATCCTCGTCCTGTTCATGATCCTTCCGGGTCTTGCCCTGTTCTATGGCGGTCTGGTCCGCGCCAAGAACGTTCTTTCTGTGCTCATGCAGTGCACCGGCATCACCGCCGTCGTCATGGTCATCTGGGTCGTCTATGGTTATTCGTTCGCATTTGGTGGCAGCACCAGCCCTTATTGGGGCGGTCTCGGCAAGCTTTTCCTTGCTGGCGTAACGCCTGATTCTGCAGCCGCCACCTTTACCGATGGCGTCCAGATTCCTGAACTCGTCTTCATCTGCTTCCAGATGACATTCGCCTGCATCACACCAGCGCTTATCGTCGGTGCTTTCGCAGAGCGCATCAAATTCTCGGCAACGATCCTGTTTGTAGCTCTCTGGGTAACCTTCGTGTATTTCCCGATTGCCCACATGGTCTGGGACGCAAACGGCCTGATCTTCGGTTGGGGCGCGCTTGATTTCGCCGGTGGTACCGTCGTTCACATCAATGCGGGTGTTGCCGGTCTGGTCGGTGCTATTGTTATCGGCAAGCGCAAAGGCCTTGGCCGCGATATGATGGCGCCGCATTCCATGCCGCTCACCATGATCGGTGCTGCAATTCTCTGGGTTGGCTGGTTCGGCTTCAATGCCGGTTCTGCACTGGAAGCCAATGGCACTGCGGCTCTTGCCATGATCAACACATTTACCGCGACTGCCGGTGCGATCATCGCCTGGGTTGTTATCGAAGCCTTCGCCCGCAAGACCGCGTCCATGCTGGGTGCCGCATCGGGTATTGTTGCCGGTCTGGTTGCCGTCACTCCTGCTGCGGGTACTGTCGGTCCAATCGGCGCTATCGTCCTTGGCGCGATTGCCAGCGCGATCTGCTACTACATGGTTGCAGTGGTCAAGCCGAAGCTCGGCTATGATGACAGCCTCGATGTGTTTGGCGTGCATGGTATTGGCGGCATCGTTGGTGCTATCGGCACCGGCATCTTCACCAGCGCGGCTCTTGGTGGCGTTGGCTTTGCAGAAGGCGTCACATTGGGCGCGCAGGTTGTTACGCAGATCAAGGCCGTTGCCGTTACCATCGTCTGGAGCGGTATCGGGTCGTTCATCCTCTACAAGATCGTGGATGTGATTGTCGGCCTGCGTCCAACTGCAGAAAACGAGTCCATCGGTCTCGATCTCACGTCACACGGCGAAGCTGCCTATCACAATTGATAGCATTCTTGCGAGAATCAAAAGGCCCGGTTTTCCGGGCCTTTTCTGTTTAACTGATCAGCAACGGTAGCGGCGGCCATCGCGGCCTATATATGTTCCATATCCTTCGCCGTAACGGTCGGAGCAACGGGCACGCCGTTCACGGTCGGCATCGCGTTTCTTTGCCGCCTGGTTTGCGGCTCCGATTGCCACCGCACCGAGCGTCAAACCGATGATTCCGGCAGCGATTGCAGCATCCTTTTCTTTCTTTTCGCGACGGCGTTCGCGCTTTCTCTCATCATGCCGCCTCTCGTCACGCCATTTGTCCTTCTGTCGCCAGCAGCGGTCGCGTTCCCAACGGTCAGAATCACGGCAAGACCTGTTGCCATCCCATTGCGCAACTTGATAACTGCCGGTTGGATATTGCTGCTGTGCGCCAGCGGGCACGGTAGTGATCATCAGGCTGCCAATGACGGCAAGCTGGATCGTACGGAAAATTGTTGTGGTCAAGGCTATCTCCATTTTTTGGAGACACAGAAATTGAGCTTCAACATTGCAACAATGTTACGGTTGCCGGGGGCTTTTGCGCTTTTAGGGTCGAGCTTCAGGTCCTCACGTTCCATTATGGGTAGCAAATTTCTGTACTAGTGGCAGGCAAGAATCCGATAAAACCAGCTAATTTCCTACACAGTGCCCATGGTTAATGGCCCCTTAACCATCCACCACGTAAGTTTGGAATCAGCTCCGTGGAATGCACAGCCACAGGGCATAGATTCACGTGGGACCGGATTTCATGCGTCAAGGATATTCAGCCTCTTATGCCATCGACGACGACAGGACAGGTTTTTATAACCTGTTCCGCAGGCAGATAAACATCCTGATCGGTCTGGCAATCCTTTGCCTCGTCGCGCTTGCTATCGGCAGTCTGGCAACCTGGAATGTGCTTGATCCAAGCTTTAGCCACGCCACATCCAACCCCACACATAATGCCCTTGGTTATGCCGGAGCAGTGTTTTCCGACCTTGGAATGCAGTTTTTTGGCCTTTCCACAGTCGTTGCGCTGATGCCAGCCGTGTTCTGGGGCGGGCTTTTCATGACTGGGCGTGGCGTTGACCGCATGATGCGTCGCACCGTTGCATGGTTCTGTGCGTCTCTGCTCGCGGCGGCCATGGCAGGATGCTTTGCGATACCGGAAAGTTGGCCGATGCCGATTGGTCTCGGCGGCGTACTGGGCGATATGGTGCTGAAAATTCCGGCAATTTTCACCGGCACTTTCCCGCGCGGTGGCCTTGCCATGATCTTGGTCGGCGTCCTTGCTGTTCCAACACTATGGATTTTCGCCTTCGCCAGCGGCCTTACCTATCGCGGTAGCGAGCCTGCCATTGCCAAGAAGACAACCCGCCATGTGGCTGAGCCGGATGATTTCGAGGATGACGAAGATGAGGATGATGACCGCGAGGGCGGTGGTTTGCTCGCACTTGGTGCGGTAACTCATTTTTTCTACAGCACGCGCGCTCTATTCCGCCGTCTTTCCGGCAGGGGTGCCGGAATTTACAACAGCGCACGCAGTCTTGGTGCTCGCAATGATGATGGCTTCGGCGATGTTCCTGTGTCACGCCAGAAGGCGGGTAACAGCGGTGAGCGGCGGGAGCCGGGCTTCCATAATGAATCTCCCCGCATTGAGGCTCCATCAATCGAAATCGATGATGATGATTTTGACAGCCAGAGCGACCGCTTTGATCCTGTCGCTTTCAGTGATGAGGATGAGGCCGTCGATGACTGGGCGCCACAGGCTGCACCAGCACGCCCGGCGGCAAAACCAGCAGCTCGTGTTTCAACGCCTGCTCCGGCACCCAAGGCCGGTGTCCGTATTCAACGTGAAGCTCAGGCTTCATTGATCAAGTCCGACGGGTTTGAAATGCCGCCGCTGCATTTCCTCAGCGAGCCAAAAAATGTTGTACGCAATCCGAGCCTTTCCAAGGAAGCGCTGGAGCAGAACGCACGTTTGCTGGAGGGTGTTCTGGAAGACTTCGGCGTTCGCGGCGAGATCATCCACGTCCGGCCGGGACCCGTTGTTACGCTTTACGAGCTTGAACCGGCACCGGGCATCAAATCCTCGCGTGTCATAACACTCGCGGACGATATTGCCCGCTCAATGAGTGCTATCGCAGCACGTGTTGCTGTCGTGCCTGGTCGCAATGCCATTGGTATCGAATTGCCCAATCAGACGCGTGAAATGGTCTATCTGCGTGAGCTGCTTGCAAGCCGTGATTTTGAGCAGACAAAGACCAAACTGGCGCTGGCGCTGGGCAAGACCATCAATGGCGAGCCTGTTATTGCCGATCTGGCGAAGATGCCACATTTGCTCGTTGCCGGTACAACCGGCTCGGGCAAGTCCGTTGCCATCAATACGATGATCCTGTCATTGGTCTACCGGATGACGCCGGAACAGTGCCGGCTGATCATGATCGATCCGAAAATGCTGGAACTCTCCATCTATGATGGGATTCCGCATCTGCTGACGCCCGTCGTAACTGATCCCAAGAAAGCCGTCGTCGCGCTGAAATGGACAGTCAAGGAGATGGAAGACCGTTATCGCAAGATGTCGAAAGTGGGCGTCCGCAATATTGACGGCTTCAACCAGCGTGTTGAACAGGCCCGGCAAAAGGGTGAACGTATTGCCCGCACTGTGCAAACCGGCTTTGACCGTGCCACGGGCGAAGCGGTTTATGAGACCGAGGAGCTCGATTTGACCGCGATGCCTTATATCGTGGTGATCATCGACGAAATGGCCGATCTCATGATGGTGGCCGGCAAGGATATTGAAGGCGCGGTGCAGCGTCTGGCACAGATGGCACGCGCCGCTGGCATTCATGTGATCATGGCGACGCAGCGTCCTTCGGTGGATGTTATCACCGGTACGATCAAGGCGAATTTCCCAACGCGTATTTCATTCCAGGTTACGTCCAAGATCGACTCGCGCACTATTCTTGGTGAACAGGGTGGTGAGCAACTGCTTGGTATGGGCGATATGCTTTACATGGCAGGCGGTGGACGCATCCAGCGTGTACACGGACCCTTTGTTGGCGACGATGAAGTTGAAAAGATTGTCCAGCATCTCAAGATGCAGGGTGTGCCCGAATATCTTGATTCGATCACCGAGGAAGATGATGAGGACGACAGTGGCGGCGGGCCTGCCGGAACATCCAATCTGGAAGATTCGGACGATCCATATGATCAGGCCGTTGCCGTTGTGTTGCGCGACAAGAAGGCTTCGACGAGTTACATTCAGCGCCGTCTCGGTATTGGCTACAACCGTGCTGCCTCGATTATTGAACGCATGGAAGAAGAGGGGCTTGTTGGCCCCGCCAACCATGCGGGCAAGCGTGATATTCTTGTGCCGACGCAGGACGATGATTTCTAGATTCAGGCAAGCACATCTAACGATTTGAAATTGCTTGTAAGACTAAGCGTGACGTAACGGGCTGTTACGAACGTTATGGAACTGGGTAAGCCCAATTCCTATATGTGTTTTGCGGTTGTTACGTGACGGAAACGTGGAACCGGATTACGCAGCCCGCCGTTTCTTGGCCATACTCAAGCCAAACTGATCGAGTAGGCCTAAGATAATATGACAGGAGACCGTAGACCCATGAAAACCATGACAGCCTTATTTCGCGTTGCAAGCCCGTTTGCTCGGCGCGTCGTAGCTGCTTCGATTATTGGCATGGGCCTCCTGGCGGTACCGGCAATAGCGCAGAATGCGGTACCGGGTGCTGCCCAGCAGATTGCCAACCAGTTTTCGAGCGTAAAGACCCTGACGGGTGATTTTGTCCAGTTCGGTCCGCGCGGCGAACAGACCGAAGGCACGTTCTATATTGAGCGTCCGGGCAAGATTCGCTTCAACTATAATAAGCCTTCGCCTATCCGCGTTATTTCGGATGGCGATTCCGTCGTCATCAATAATCGCAAGCTCGATACATGGGATCTTGTTCCGCTGTCGAAAACGCCCTTGAAGCTTCTCCTGAGTGACCAGATCAACCTTACCGGCAATACGGTCAAATCGGTCAAGGAAGAGCCGGACATGACAACCATCGTTCTTGGCGACAAGTCGATCTTCGGCAATTCGACCATTACCATGATGTTCGACCCCAAGACTTTTGAACTGCGTCAATGGACCATCACCGATGCACAGGGCCTCGACACCACCGTTATGATCACCAATGTGCGTACCGGCGTCAAATTCGCCAAGGATATGTTCACCATCGACTATACGCGTATCGCCATGAAGGGCAGATAAAGCGAGGACAGTGGTGTTCGCGTAGCGTTATCCGGTTTCAATCATCTTGAACTTGTTTTAGTCTCGCGGCTTCATCATCACCCGCGAGACTTTTTCTTCATGCCTTTTTCCGTTGCTACCTGGAACATCAATTCGGTGCGCTTGCGCTTGCCGCTGGTCCTGCAATTCCTGCGCGATTATCAGCCGGATGTATTATGTTTGCAGGAAACCAAATGTCCCGATGACCTGTTTCCGCGTGAAGCATTTCATATGGCCGGTTATGAACATATCGAGATCAGCGGCCAGAAGGGTTATCACGGCGTCGCAACGCTTTCACGTCGGCCTTTGACAGAACCGGCGCGTGTCGGCTTTTGCGATATCGCTGATTGCCGCCATCTGAGCACGATTGTCACCGCTGGTTCAAAGCGGATGCGTATCCATAATTTCTACGTTCCGGCTGGCGGCGATGAACCTGACCCGGTGATCAATCCCAAATTCAAACACAAGCTTGGTTTCCTTGATGAGATGAAAGCCATGAATGCAGTATATGGCGATGGCCATGCCTCGCTGCTGGTTGGTGATCTCAACATTGCTCCACTTGAAACCGACGTTTGGTCGCACAAGCAGTTGCTGAAGGTTGTAAGCCACACGCCAATAGAAACTGAAGGGCTGGAAAATTTGCGCAAGAACGGTGGCTGGAGCGATCTTATGCGTCACCACATTCCGCCATCCGAAAAGATTTACACCTGGTGGAGTTATCGGGCGGCGGATTGGGCTGCAGCAGACCGCGGGCGGCGGCTGGACCACATCTGGGGATCGCCAGACCTCGAAGCCGATTTGAGAGACATAATAATCCTGCGCGAAGCACGCGGCTGGGAGCGTCCGTCCGACCATGTTCCGGTCATCGCACGGTTTGATCTGGATTGATCGCAACCTGTAAGGGGTTTTCCGTAAACCGGAGCTGTTACGCGCAAAAATCGCACGTTTTGAAAGCAAAAACATCGATTCGGGGAGCAAAATTACAACCAGTGCGGGAAATTTGGTTGTGATTACGCGAGTTGGCTATTCGCCAAACAGTTTTTCGTACTTCGAAATCTCTGCGATCATCTCGCTCAGGTCCTCCGAAATCTGGTCATGCAATGCGGCCGCGATTTCAGGATATTCTTCGAGAATACGCCTGAACAATGAGCGGTTCAGGCGTATGACTTCGGTTTCCGTGTCAGCCATTGCGCTGGTAAGGCGTTTGGTTTGGGCGATAATCGCCATTTCACCAAGAACGGCTCCAGGCCCGACTGTTTTAAGGGCTATCCGGCCGGAAGGACCTTCGCGGAACAGGGAAATCGTACCGCGATCAATGACATAGGCGCAATCTGCCGACTGACCTTCGCGGTAAAGCTCACGCCCTTCCCGAAGAACCAGTCGCTCTGTCCCGAAGGCAAGCAGCCGCAACTGGTCGCGCGTAAATGTGCCGAACAGTCCCACCGTCTCCAGAATGCGAATATCATCTTCAATTGCCATGCAATTACAGACATATACCTAGATTGACCAAATCGGCATCAAGGAATGAGCTTGTATCCCCCGCTTTCCGTGACAAGTATGGTTGAATTCGATGGATCCTGCTCGATTTTCTGCCGAAGCCTGTAAACATGCGTCTCAAGCGTGTGAGTTGTCACGCCAGAGTTGTAGCCCCAGACCTCTTCCAGAAGAATATCGCGAGTAATGACCTTACCGCCAGCGCGGTACAGGTATTTTATGATAGCGACTTCCTTTTCGGTCAGCCTGATCTTGCCGCCCTTGGCATCGATCAGCATCTTCTGGCCGGGCTTGAATGTATAAGGGCCAACGACGAATGTTGCGTCTTCGCTCTGCTCATGCTGACGAAGCTGGGCGCGAATACGTGCCAGCAATACAGCGAAGCGGAACGGCTTGGTGACATAGTCATTAGCGCCCGACTCAAGACCAAGAATCGTATCGGAATCAGTATCATGGCCGGTAAGCATGATGACCGGAGCCTTGAACCCGCCTTTGCGCAAAAGCTTGATGGCTTCGCGACCATCCATGTCCGGCAAGCCGACATCCATGATCAAAAGGTCGACAACACCGTTCCGTGCGGCCTGTATGCCCTTGGTCGCATTGTCTTCCTGAACAATCTGGAACTCTTCATAAAGGCTCAGCTGCTCAACAAGAATGGCTCGCAGGTCTGCATCGTCGTCGACGATTAGAATGGTACGTGCTGTCATCGGATCTCCCGCAGATGGAAAGAAGTCGTTGGAATTTAAGTCGAATTCTACAGGAAAGAAAGAGCATCGACTTGATATTGCTTATGCGGCGCATCACTCTGCCATAAAAATGCTTTTTATGAGGCAAGCATGCCACGAAGCTCCTTGAAATATATAGATGTTCGCCCGCGTCCCGGTCATAAAAGCCAGGGACAGCTCATTGCGGGTGGAATTGTCCTGCGCTGTGCGCTGGGTAAAGGTGGCATAATCTCCAGAAAACGCGAAGGTGACGGTGGCACCCCGCTGGCATCAATGCGCCTCCTCTATGGGTTCAAAAGACCAGACAAGCAGGTAAGGGCAACGCGATTGTTAAGGCTTAACCCGCTGAAAACTAATGATGGCTGGTGCGAAGTCAGCAATGATCGCAATTATAATCGCCAGGTTCAAATACCCTATAATGCCAGCCACGAAACCATGTGGCGCAAAGATGATCTCTACGATATCTGCATCGTTTTGGATTGGAATATCCGGCCACGCAGAAGGGCGGGTGGCAGCGCGATCTTCTTCCATCTGGCTAGGCCGCAATACACCCCAACAGAGGGATGTATTGCCCTAAATCGGGCTGATATGAACAGGCTCCTGCCGCATCTTTCGGATAAAACAGTGATCCGCGTGCTGCGTTAGTTCGGGAAGCGCCAGACAGTTGTTTTCTTGATTTCTGCATCTTCGAGAACGCGGGTAACGGGAACTGAATAAACCGCCAGCTGCTCCAACAGGTTTTTGGGGAAATAGGATCGCCCGGGATCGCCAATAATCACGTCGGCTCCACGTAAAGCCAGTTCGGTAAACCAGGGAATGAGTTGATCTGCCAAAGGCTTGTCATAGAAGACATCGCCCGCAAGAACGACGTCCCAACCTTCATCTTTGCCAATCAGATCAGCTATGCGCACGTCGAGCTTCACAGCATTGACATCGGCATTAAGACGGATTGCTGGCGCTGTAAAAGGATCGATGTCGCAGCACTGAACCTGCTTTGCCTTTGCCATCGCAGCGGCTATGCCGACGAGACCTGAACCTGACGCAAAATCAAGCACCGAGCGGCCCTTTACCACTTCGGGGTGGTCAAGCAGGTAGCGCGCGACGCCCTGACCACCAGCCCAGGCAAAGGCCCAGAAAGGTGGTGGAAGGCCGATAGTCGCAAGCTCGTCTTCGGTGCGCTGCCATAGCTCATGAGCTTCATCGGCAAGATGAAGCTTGATCTCCGGAACATGCGGCGGCGATTGTAAAGACGTATTTGCGAGAACGAATTGCCGGAAACGTTCGCTGGCAGGGTCCAGCGTAAGCTCAACCAAAATAGACGATCACTTGGGAGCAGGAAGGAGATTGCCCATACGGCAAACTTCTTCCCATTCATCTTCTGTAACCGGCTGAACGGAAAGGCGCATTGATGTGACAAGAGCCATTTTCTCGAGCTTCGGATTTGCTTTTACGTCTTTCAGGGTAACGGGCTTTGGCATGTCCCTGACAGCGCGGATATCAACGCAGTCCCAGCGAGGATCATCCGTGGTCGAATCGGGGTGGCTCAGGGCACAGACCTCAACAATTCCTACGACTTCCAATCCTTCATTCGAATGGTAGAAGAAGCCTTTGTCGCCAATTTTCATGGCGCGCATATTGTTTCGGGCAAGATAGTTGCGAACACCCGTCCATTCCGTGCCTTTGGCACCAGCAGCTTTCTGTTTTTCCCACGACCATGCGTCGGGTTCGGATTTATATAGCCAGTATGCCATGTTGAAGCCTATTTATTGTCCGGGTTCTTGATTGCCCAATTCCACGGGCGAATGTCAACAGAGGCGAAAAGCCCAGCCTTGGCGTAGGGGTCATTGGCCGCGATTTGCTTTGCTGCAGCCAAATCAACCGCCTCGACAACAACCAGACTGCCATTCGGCTTTGCATCATCACCAAGGAACGGGCCTGCAAATTTAAGCTGATCGCCCAGACCATTCAGATATTCGAGATGAGAAGTCCTGGTATCAAGACGTAGCTGCAGGCTGTCAGGCTTGTCGTTGCATAAAAGCGCAAAAAGCATTCTATTCTCCTAGTCTTCGTTCTTCAGCGGTCGGGAAAGCAATGCTTCCATGGCCTGATCAACAGTAATCTCATTATCCAGTATTCGTGAAACAGCCGAAATGATTGGCACATCTATATCATGACGCGCGGCCAGTTCTACTGCAATGGAGGCGGTGGCAACGCCTTCCGCCAGCGGACGCCCGGTCAGGTCTTCACCTTTGCCAAGTGCAAGGCCGTACGAATAATTGCGTGATTGTGGCGTGGAGCATGTCAACATCAAATCGCCAAGCCCGGAAAGTCCCATGATTGTCTCTGATCTGGCTCCCAGAGCGTGGCCTATGCGGCGCAATTCGACAAATCCGCGCGTAACCAGAGCAGCTTGTGCACTGGCTCCATAACCCCTGCCGATGGCAGCACCTGCTGCAATGGCAAGCACGTTTTTCAACGCTCCACCGATCTCGACACCGGTCGCATCGTCGGTGGAATAACAGCGGAATGTTGAGCCCGAAAGGACCAGAGCGATCTGGTCTGCCAACACCTGATTACGGGACGCGACGGTAACTGCTGTGGGCAGCCCGCGCGCAACATCTGTAGCAAAGCTTGGGCCCGATAATATGCCCAACTGATGATCAGGCAGAATATAGTGAGCGACTTCCGACATAAGCCGACCGGTGGATCGCTCGATACCTTTGGCGCAGATGATTAGTGGCGTTGATACGGGTATATGGTCCTTGAGCTCCTGCAGTGCCGATGACAGTGCTTGTGCAGGGATGACACATAGGATGAACTTGCCATGCATAAGGGCAGTCTTGGCGTCTGCGCTCGCCTTTAGAGAGGCGTGAAGGTCGATCCCAGGCAGATAGGCATCATTGCGATGTGTCTCATTTATCGACGAAACTGTTGCCGTATCTCTGGCGTACAGCACAACAGAGCTGCCATTTGATGCAGCCATGGTTCCCAGCGCTGTCCCGTAAGCACCACCGCCCATTATGGTGATCGGTGGTCTCTTGCTCATGCTTTCGCTCCACGGCGGCCTGCGCCGATAAGAGGCGCGGAATGCATGTCCAGGGGCCAACGGGATCGAGGTGCTATATCGAGAGAATCCGGAGGTGTGCTCCCTGCACGTTCAGCGCCAGCCCATGCGATCATGGCCGCATTATCGGTGCATAATACCATTGGCGGCGCAATGAAGTCGAAACCGTTCTTGTCACAAAGGCGCTGAAGTACACTTCGCAGAACCTTGTTTGCGGCAACTCCACCGGCCACGACCAATGCAGGATTGGCAACGGACGGGAATGTTTCGCGGAATCGTGCGAGAGAGCGAGCGACGCGGTC
The DNA here is from genome assembly GCF_000282595.1 of Phyllobacterium sp. YR531. Lineage (GTDB taxonomy): Bacteria > Pseudomonadota > Alphaproteobacteria > Rhizobiales > Rhizobiaceae > Phyllobacterium. Next base: position 174,647 of record NZ_AKIZ01000013.1, on the reverse strand, counting down.
ATCCAATGTGTCGGCCACAGCAGTTTGGAAAGCCGCGCAAATATCGTTCACATCCGTTTGGGACAGAGGTTCAAGGCTGGTCGCCAACTGCCGGACAGCAGTCTTGAGGCCTGAGAAAGAAAAGTCGAGGCGCTCTTCACCTTTCAGAGGGCGCGGCAGATTAAAACGTGTTGAATCACCCAGCATCGCCGCTTTTTCGACTTCCGGTCCACCCGGGTAAGGGAGGCCAAGCATTTTTGCGGTTTTATCGAAAGCTTCGCCGAGTGCATCGTCAATTGTTGTGCCCAGCCGCTCATAATCGCCGAGCCCTTTAACTAGCACCATCTGCGTATGTCCGCCGGAAACTAGCAGCAAAAGATAAGGAAACTCGATGCGATCAGTCAAGCGGGGCGTCAGTGCGTGACCTTCAAGATGATTGATCGCATAGAATGGCTTTTGGCTTGCCATGGCGATGGCTTTGCCGGTCATCAACCCGACGATCAAACCACCGACGAGACCGGGACCTGCTGTAGCAGCAATGGCATCCACTTCTTCAAGCGTCAAATGTGCTTCATGCAGTGCCTGACCGATCAAACGATCGAGAACTTCCACATGGGCGCGCGCAGCGATCTCTGGCACCACACCGCCATAGGGCGCATGTTCCTCGATCTGGCTGAGGACGACGTTCGAAAGAATGGTGCCATGACCATACTCATCGCGTTCGACAACAGCCGCCGCCGTCTCGTCACAGCTCGTTTCAATACCCAGAACCCGCATCGATATCCTTCGTCGCATTGCCCGTCGAATAAAACCCCGTTAGTAGAGGCCATGAATATGAAACTCGCGTAACACGGACTGCGGCCAATGCAAACAAAAACGCTCAAGATCGGTACACGTGGGAGTGCGCTTGCGCTTGTACAAGCCCGAGAGACACGGGATCGGCTGATCAAGGCGCACGGTTTGCGTGAAGAAGATATTGAAATTGTTGCAATCTCTACCAGTGGCGACCGGATACAGGACAAGTCATTGGCCGAAGTGGGAGGCAAAGGTCTTTTCACCTTGGAAATCGAGGAGCAGCTTGCCGATGGCCGTATTGATCTTGCAGTTCATTCGTCGAAGGACATGCCGACATTTTTACCGGAAGGTTTGCATTTGTCAGTCTTTCTGGAGCGCGAAGACCCGCGGGATGCATTTATTGGGCGTGAGGTAAAAACGCTCACCGATCTGCCTTTGGGGGCAGTTGTTGGTTCGGCTTCACTGCGCCGTCAGGCATTGATCAAGCGCGTTCGCCCGGACCTTGAGGTTGTCAATTTTCGCGGCAATGTGCAGACGCGTCTGCGTAAACTTGCTGAAGGTGATGTTGATGCAACATTTCTGGCTTTTGCCGGTTTGAAGCGCCTTGACCTTGGCCATGTCGTAACCGAGCTCATGGATGCCAAGGCATTTCCGCCAGCACCGGGGCAGGGTGCCATTACAGTGGAAAGCCGGATTGGTGATGATCGGATCGACAATCTTCTTGCTCCGATCAATCACCTGCCAACGTCTACGGCCCTTGCATGCGAGCGCGCGTTTCTTGCCACCCTTGATGGTTCTTGCCGCACTCCGCTGGCGGGTCTGGCAACAATCTCCGGCGAAATGTTACAGTTCCACGGCATGATCCTCTTGCCCGATGGCAGCGAGGTCCACGAAGTGACCGGGGAAGGATCTATAGCGGATGCTGCTGCGATCGGTAGGGACGCTGCATTGCGGGTGAGGGAAAAGGCTGGCGCTCACTTCTTTACAGACTGGCTCTGACCATGAAGACTGTTTTGGTTACACGGCCTGAGCCCGGCGCAACCAGAACGGCCAAACGGTTGTCCGCCCGGGGTTTCAACCCAATCATTTTGCCGCTGACCGAAATTCAGCCGTTGTACGTGAAAGCGCCGAGTGGAAAATTTGATGCCGTGGCAATTACCAGCGCCAATGCGTTGCGGCATGCCCCAAGGGAAATTCTGACACCACTTTACCACTTGCCGTGTTTTGTTGTCGGCGAAACAACAGCAGAAATTGCGCGGAGTACAGGTTTCAAAAAGGTCAATACAGGAAATGGTGATGGCATATCACTGGCAGGTAAAGTCAACAGTTCAACACCCGTAAAAACCCATTTGCTGTATCTCACCGGACGTGTGAGATCATCCAAATTCGAGGATATCGTTGGTCGGACTGGCCGCGCCGTTACATCGATTGCGGTCTATGACACGATTTTGAAGAGTTACGAAACCGATTATTTGGTTGCCCTGTTAAAGCGGTTTCTCGTTGATGCATGCCTATTATATTCAACAAAAGGCGCTGAAGCCCTGATGGGGGCAATAAGGCAAACTCAAATTCAATACCTATTTGAAAAAACAGAGTTTTTATGCCTTTCTGATGGTATCGCGGCGGTCGTTTCCGGACAGGGATTTGGCTACATTGCCACTGCGAGCTTACCGGATGAGACAGCATTACTCGAATTACTGAAGGCCTGACACCATCTGGTAATCAACAAGCCGGCTCGACGGGTGGTTTCATATGAGGAACTTCCTTGCTAGCTTTAGAGTTCAATCGAAGCATCTGTTCCAAAAGAGAGTTTCCATGGCCAAATCAACCGTTCCGCGTCATTCCAAAACGACCCGCAAATCGATGACGATCGAACTGGAGCCAACTTCGATAACAAAGAATGCAGAAGCGTCCAAAAATGTACCGGAACCCGAGCCGGTTGGTTTCGACCCTGCAACTAAAGCAGCCACCGCTCCGACAAGTATAAGCGCAGAACAAACTGTAGAGGCTGAGCCAACTCGCTCATCTCCGAATTTTGGCCGTGGTAATCCGGAATCAGATAAAAAACCTGCCGGTACAAGCATCCCCAGTGGCAGTGTGCGGGCAACTCCGCAAAAGGCGCACGACTCATTTGGACGTTTGGTCTCTGGCCTTGTTGGAGGCGTGGTTGTGCTTGTTGGCGCGGCGGCACTGCAATGGGCTGGTGTTTTGCCATCCCCAAAGGCGGATGTTTCCGCATTGGAGCAACAAATAGCGCAACTGCGGGAAGCTCCTGCAAAACCGCTCGATGAAGGCAGTCAGGCAGCACTGAACAACGCGACTACAACCGCCAAGCAAGCGTCTGATCAGGTAGCCGGATTTGCGGCGGCGTTGAGTTCTGTAAAACAGAGTATTGCAGATATCCAAAGCAATGCGTCAAATTCCGGCGCGTCCGTGGATACAAGTGCCATTGATGCGCGGATAGCCTCTCTGGAAGAACAGTTAAATGCCAGCAAGCAGCAGGTTGCCCAGGCAGATGGTGCTGCGGCAGGTGCGACGACGCGGCTTGATGCGCTCGAAGCCAAGGTGAATGATACGTCCGGTCAGGCCAATATGGCGCTTGCAATGGCAGCGACTGGCCTGAAGGCGGCGGTTGATCGAGGTGAGCCCTATAAGGCTGAACTGGATACTTACATTGCTGTTGCCCCCGCTGCGGGCGATCTTGAAACATTGCGCTCGGCCGAAACAAAAGGTGTGCCTACTGTAAACACGTTGGCGAGTGAGTTCGGCGATGTCGCAGCGCGCATCATAGCCAGCACCCGCACTGTCGATCCCGACGCCGGGATTCTTGACAGGCTTTGGGCCAGCGCATCCGGTCTGGTCGAAGCACGTCCTGTCGGAATGGTTGAAGGCGAGGGTGCTGATGCCATTGCTGCCCGTATTGAGACCCATTTGAATGCAGGTGACCTGAGTGCCGCGATTGCGGAATGGGAAAAACTTCCAGACACTGCAAAAGCGGCCTCTGTCGACTTTGGCAACGCCATGAAGGCGCGTCAAAACGCCAGCGCAGTTGTCTCCAAGGCTCTTTCAGATGCTTTGAGCGGCATCAAGACACCAGCCGGTCAGGAGTAAGAAGATCATGACGCGTATTCTGTTCTTCTTTATCGTCGTCTTGCTGCTTGGTGTTGGCTTTGCCTGGCTTGCGGACCGTCCCGGTGATCTCGTCCTGACCTTCGCCGGCATGCAGTACAAAGTCAGCCTCATGGTGGCGGCATCAAGCATTGTAGCTATTGTCGCGGCTGTCATGCTGACCTGGTGGCTGGTGAAGAGTATCATCACATCGCCTTACGCCCTTCGCAGGCATTTTCGTGCGCGCAAGCGGGATCGTGGGTATCAATCGCTTTCCACTGGTCTGATTGCTGCCGGAGCGGGTGATGGGCAAACAGCACGCTTGATGATCAAGCAGGCAGAAAAGCTATTGAATGTTGATCAGGAGCCGCTGATCAAACTGCTTGATGCGCAAGCTGCGATGCTTGAGGGGCGCACTGACGACGCCCGTGCCAAATTTGAAGCCATGCTGGACGACCCTGAAACAAAGCTGCTCGGTCTGCGCGGTCTTTATCTCGAAGCCCAGAGATTGGGTGCTCGCGATGCATCCCGCCATTATGCCGAGGAAGCTGCTCTGCTGGCACCGAATGTAGAGTGGGCAGCTTCTGCGGCCCTTGGCCAGAAAACCACCCATGGCGATTGGGATGGCGCTTTGCTGCTATTGGACAAGCAGAAAGCGACCAAACAGATCGACAAGGAGAAAGCCAAGCGTGAGCGGGCTGTTATCCTTACAGCAAAAGCCATTGAAACCTATGAAAGCGATCCGGTAAATGCAAAACCGCTCGCTATTGAAGCCAATAAACTCGCTCCTGATCTGGTACCGGCAGCAATCGTAGCTGCAAAAGCACTGTTCGCTCAGGGAGATTTGCGCAAAGGATCAAAGATCCTTGAATATACCTGGAAGCGAGAGCCACATCCGGATGTGGCAGAAACCTACATTCACGCAAGAGTTGGTGATTCACCCGTTGACCGTTTGAAGCGCGCACGTCATCTGGCCGGGCTCTATCCACATCACGCCGAGTCCAGTCTGGCTATAGGCCATGCTGCACTCAGCGCTGGAGAGTTGAAAGAAGCGCGCGAAGCCGCAGAGGCTGTGTTACGCAGCACGCCGCGTGAAAGCGCCTATCTGCTGTTGGCAGATATCGAAGAAGCACAGACAGGCGATCAAGGACGTGTCCGTCAATGGTTGTCACGGGCTGTCAAAGCGCCGCGCGATCCCGCTTGGACAGCCGATGGCTATGTATCGGAACGCTGGGCACCGGCCTCGCCTGTTACAGGTAAACTTGACGCTTTTACATGGAAGGTTCCGGTTGAACAAATTGGCCCTGTAATCGATGCGGGTGATGATTTTGACAGCGCACTGGCAACAGCGCAGTCAAAACAGACGCCGGAGACAATCGAAGCGAAGCCAGTTTTACCTCCGCGCAAACAGGAGACAAAGCCGCAACCTGAACAAACCATTGATGACACGGATGTCGTGGATGCAGAGATTGTGCCGTTTGAACCGCTGGCACCAAAACCTGCAAAAGTGGCGGAGGACAAGCCTGCAGCCGAGAAAGATATTTCTCAAATGAGAGCGTCAGTTCTGCCTCCTCTTACGGAGAAGGTGCAAGAAGACAGCAGCGAGCCATTTTTCGGGCCTGTTCCGGATGACCCCGGGGTAAAGCCTGAATATAAGTCGCCGCAGATCAACAAGAAGTTCAAGCTGTTCTAGTGCCGGCAAACGATCAGGGATGCTTTGCGGCAAGATGCACAGTAGCGAGGAATATCGACTCGGGCTATCAGTGGATATGATAACCCTTGAAGCTGGAAGACTTCGATAAATGCTTGATCGTCTTGTTACTTTTTTCAAAACGCTGCCATCTGGCGAAGGTGGTTCAGAGCATTTTTCAAAGTCCGATCCGCGGCTTGCAGCTGCTGCCCTGCTTTTCCACGTGATGGACGCTGATGGCTCCAGTGGCAAAGAGGAGCGCAAACGTATTTCGCAACTCATATCCGATGCCTATGGTTTGAAAGGCGAGGCGTTAAAGCGGCTTTTGAACGAAGGTGAGCAGGCGGATCAGGAAGCCGTCGATCTCTATAGCTTCACCAGCATTATCAAGCGCAATCTTGACGAAGAAGCCCGTATCAGGTTCATTGAACTCATGTGGGAAGTGGTTTTTGCCGACGGTGTCGCTCATGAGCTTGAGGACAATGTTGTCTGGCGGGTGGCCGAACTGATCGGCGTATCCACACGTGACCGGGTCACGATGAAGCAGAGGGCCGCCGTTCGAGCTGAACGAGAAGTGCCCGAAGAATAGGACCAAAAACGTATGTTCCAGACAGAATGGATGGACGGGAACAAGATAGAACGCCCGAAAATCCTTGCAGTTCTCCATCAGGAAAGGTCAAGCACCGGCCGCGTTGGACAATTGCTCCTTGAGGCGGGATTTTCACTGGATATACGCCGTCCGCCGCTTGGCGATGTATTGCCGGAGACGCTCGAAGATCACGCGGGTGCTGTCATCTTTGGCGGACCAATGAGTGCCAATGATCCTGAAGAATTCATAGGCCGTGAAACGGATTGGCTTTCAGTCCCGCTGGCCGAAGACAAGCCATTCCTCGGCATTTGCCTTGGCGCACAAATGCTGTCCAGTCATCTGGGTGGAAAGGTCTCACCGCATCCCGATGGGTTGGTCGAAATAGGCTGGTACCCTCTGGAGCCAACCGACGCCGGCAAGGCGCTTATGGACTGGCCGTCAATGGTCTATCACTTTCATCGTGAAGGCTTTGACCTGCCGGAATCAGCGACCTTGCTGGCGACGGGCAATACTTATGCCAATCAGGCTTTTCGCTATGGCAAGAATGCTTGGGGCGTACAGTTTCATGCAGAATTGACGCGAGCCATGATGCAGCGTTGGGTGGTCCGTGGATCGGAACGGTTCTCCCTAAGCGGTGCCCAGCAAGGCCGAGATCATCTGGAAGGCCGGATGATCCACGACGCCATTCTCAAAGCATGGCTGCAGCGCTTTCTCGGAATAGTGTTCGGCGCTCCCGTTACTGCCTAGGTTCTTCCCTGCAGGTTGCGTGCCTTGCGTAGCTGCGGGAACCACCACGCCCATAACCCTGCGACGGCAACTGTTCCAAGACCGCCAAACACGACCGCAGGAACGGTTCCGATCATTGAAGCCATGATGCCAGCGCGGAATTCACCCAATTCATTCGAGGCACCGACGAATACCATGTTCACCGCATTGACGCGGCCACGCACATTGTCTGGTGTCCAGAGCTGAAGCAGTGTCTCACGAATATAGACGCTTACCATGTCAGCTGCGCCCATCAGTGCGAGGACAACAATTGAAAGCCAGGCGAGGTTCGATACGCCGAACATGATGGTAAGTAGGCCGAACAACGCAACAAAGGCGAACATGATGAGGCCGGCATGGTCGCGGATGGGGTGGCCGGTTAGCCAGACAGCGGTCAGGATAGCTCCTACACCGGGTGCCGCACGCAGCATGCCAAGTCCCCATGGCCCAAGCTCCAGAATGTCGCGTGCATAGACAGGCAAAAGTGCTACGGCACCGCCCAATAGTACGGCAAAAAGATCAAGCGATATCGCTCCTAGAACGACTTTTTCTTTCCAGATGTAGTGGAAGCCCGCAAGTAACGTCTGCAGGGATTTCTTTTCATTCAACGTATGTTGAGTGGGTTTTGGGATGGAGAAAATGGCTATTGCTGCAATGAGGAGCATAAGGCATGCAACGCCGTAAGCTGCTACCGGAGAGATGCCGTAGAGCAAGCCGCCTGCAACAGGCCCTACCAGAGTAGCAATTTGCCAGGCGGAAGAGTTCCACGACACTGCATTTGAAAAAATCTCTGCCGGAACAAGATTGACTACCAGTGATGATGATGCCGGGCCGAGAAATGCCCGCCCTATACCAAATCCTGCCAGCACGATGAATACATGCACAGGGCTGAAACTATGTGTAACGGTCAGGATCAGCAGCATTGCTGCGCAAATCAGCTCCACGCCGATTGATAATCCCATGATAAGCCTGCGGCCAAAACGATCCGACGCTGCGCCAGTGACCAGGACGAGCAGAAGTGCCGGAGCAAACTGCACAAGGCCTACAATGCCCAGATAAAATGGATCACGTGTCTGATCGTAAATCTGCCAGCCGACTGAAACGCTGATAATCTGGATGGCGAACGAGCCAAAAAACCGTGAAAGCCAGTAAAGTGTGAAAGAGGAATGGCGAAAGGCGGCATAGCGATCATGCGCCGCGTCCGTTTCGGGAATAGTCATTTCGGTGGAAAGCTCCGGAAGATGGAGATTTCTTCTAGAACAGTTTCCCGCAGAAGTAGAGCGAAAAGCGGCACTTTATATTACAGCTTGAAAACCAAGGGGAGCGAGCCGGCATTCCGGCTCGCTCCAAAGTCGATTAGTCTTTGCCGAGCAAAGCCTTCCAGATGATTGCGCCAATAGCAGCACCGACGAGAGGTGCGACCCAGAACAACCAAAGCTGGCCAAGAGCGGCGGTTTCAGCAAACAGCGCCACGCCAGTGGAGCGAGCCGGATTGACTGAGGTGTTGCTGACGGGGATTGATACCAGATGGATCAGCGTCAGACCGAGACCAATCGGAATTGGCGCAAAACCAGCCGGTACAGAGGCCGAGGTTGCTCCAAGAATGATAATCAGGAAGAAAGCGGTGAGGACGACTTCGGCGACGAGTACTGCTGTCAAACCATAACCACCCGGGGAAAGCGTATCGTAGCCGTTTGATGCAAAGCCTCCAGCAGCAAAGCCGGCCTTGCCTGATGCAACAAGATAAAGCACAGCCGCCGCAGCAATGGCCCCGACAACCTGTGCGATCCAGTATGGGATCAGTTCCTTGAAGTCAAAGCGTCCCGCAACTGCCAGACCGAGCGATACTGCTGGATTGAAATGCCCGCCGGATATGCCACCAACCGCATAGGCCATTGTGAGAACAGTCAGGCCAAAAGCCAACGCAACACCAAGATAACCAATGCCAACATCGGGAAGTCCGGCAGCAAGGACAGCACTGCCACAGCCACCGAGCACAAGCCAGAATGTGCCGAAGAATTCAGCTGATAGTTTGTTTAACATGATAAACCCCCTAGATGAAAAACGGGCCGGGATAGCCCGAATCACAAGGCTTATATTTATTCCTGTTTTGAGGGTTCAACAATATGTAGTGGTTTCTTACGGCGTACTACCATAGTCTAGTATTTTCGAGACAGTATACGACGTGGGAATACTACGAGCGACCTTCGCAATGAAGGTAAGTAGTGTGCCCGGCTGTTGGCCCCTTGCCCGTGAGCCAGCCAATCGCTACATAATCGGAGACTTTCAGGAGAAACAGATGCTCGCTATCATCCGCACCATAGATCTTGCCCTTGATATTTATACCTGGATACTCATTGCCAGTGCGATCTTTTCATGGCTCTACGCCTTCAACGTGATCAACTCGAGCAACAGGTTCGTGGCTTCCATCGGCGAGTTTCTTTATAAGGTGACTGAGCCAGCCCTGCGGCCTATCAGACGTTTTCTCCCTGATCTTGGGGGCATCGATATTTCGCCGATCATCCTGCTGCTCATTATCTTCTTCGTTCGTCAGCTGTTGTGGACAACAATCGCGCCAATTCTTCTCTAGGAAGTGGTTGGTTCTTATTTTCGCACCGATGATCACGGACTTACTCTCTTTGTGCGTTTGACGCCAAAGTCTGCAAAAGATGCGATTGAAGGTGTGGAAGCGGTGGATGATAGCCACCAGCGTGTAAAAGCACGCGTGCGTGCGGTTCCTGAGGATGGGAAGGCAATTGCGGCGCTTGTAAAGCTGCTCGGTCGATGGCTGGATGTGCCGCCACGGAGTATCACAATTGTTGCTGGAGCAACGTCGCGGCTTAAACAGATCAAGGTCCAGGGTGATCCGGACACTCTGATCGCCAGACTATCCGGATTACTGAAATTATAAGGGTTATGCAGCGCCAACTTTGGCGTTATGGCGCTCAATGGCTTCCGTGATCAACTGGCGCGCAGCATCTTCATCGCCCCAATCGCCGATCTTCACCCATTTGCCGGGCTCCAGATCCTTGTAGTGCTCAAAGAAATGCTGAATCTGCTTTAACGTGATCTCCGGCAGGTCCGTGTAATTGTGAACCTTCTCGTAACGCAACGTCAGGTGCGGTGAAGGCACGGCGATGATCTTTTCGTCCTGGCCCTTATTGTCTTCCATGACTAGAACGCCAATAGGACGAACGTTGATAACACTCGTAGGCATCAATGCGCGGGTGTTGCAGATCAGGACGTCGATAGGGTCGCCATCATCCGACAATGTGTGCGGCACGAAACCGTAGTTGCCCGGATAAGTCATTGGCGTGTGCAGAAAGCGATCGACGAAAAGGGCGCCGGAATCCTTATCCAGCTCATATTTAATTGGTTGACCGCCGACCGGGACTTCGATGATCACGTTAACGTCTTCAGGAGGATTGTTGCCGACAGGAATGGCATCGATGCGCATATTCTAAGAGTCCTTGTTGGTTTGGGAGTGCTGTACTGATTTTTGGCCCTTTGCGCAACAACGCGTCGCCTTTTAGGCCGATATCCGACCTATTCTTGCGACGATTAGGCGCAAAATCAGCTTATGTCGGGGTTGATTGGTGAGGAGTGGATTGTCAATTCCAGACGAAAGCACGCTTCTTGAGCATCTTGCCATCAAAGCTCTCGACGCCTTCGGCAACGTCACGGCCACCAGCACCATGATAGAAGGAGACAGCGAGATCATTCTCTTCGAGTACCCAGATGACCATGCCCTTCAGTCCTTGGTCGCCAAGACTGCGTCTTGCAGCACCAAGCAGGCGGGAGCCCAGCCCGCAGCCCTGATATTCAGGACGGATATAAAGTTCGTAAACTTCACCTTTTTCCGGCAACTGGCGTGCGCGGTTTGGTCCTAATGTAGCGTAGCCGGCCACGATGCCACCTATATCGGCCACCAGTATCTGCGTAGAGCGTTTGATTGCTCGTGTCCACCAGTCAGCGCCCCTGCGCTCCAGCATTGTGTTGAGTGCACGATGGGGAATTATGCCGGAATAAGCACCACGCCATGCCTCCAGATGAATGGCTGAAATTGCCACTGCATCGGCCAAACCGGCTTTTCTGATCTCGGTTACGTACGTGCTCATGGCAAGAGCATAAACCTGAGACACGCGATTTCGCAACGGGACGGCAGCGTTTTTTGTACAAAAAAGAAAAGCGGCGAAAATCGCCGCTTTTCGAAAGTATCAGGTTGAGGTGGGGCCTATGCTGCGCCTACAGCCTTGTTGCTCTTCTCAAAACGCTTACGCTCATTCGAGTCGAGGTAAAGCTTGCGCAGACGAATGGACTTTGGCGTAACTTCCATGAGTTCGTCGTCCTGAATCCACGAAAGCGCGCGCTCGAGTGTCATACGGATTGGTGGTGTAAGCTTCACTGCTTCATCTTTGCCTGCGGCGCGGATGTTGGTGAGCTTCTTGCCCTTGAGAATGTTCACTTCAAGATCATTGTCGCGTGAGTGAATGCCGATGATCATGCCTGCATAGACCTTGACGCCGGCTTCAATGATCATCTGACCGCGTTCTTCAAGGTTCCACATCGCAAATGCTACGGATTCACCCTGATCGTTGGAAATCAGAACGCCGTTGTTACGACCTGCAATTTCACCACGGAATGGCTCATAGGCGCGGAACAGACGGTTCATGATTGCAGTACCGCGTGTATCCGTCAAAAGCTCTGACTGATAACCGATAAGGCCGCGTGTCGGTGCATAGAACACCATGCGGACACGATTACCGCCGGACGGACGAAGCTCGACCATTTCGGCCTTGCGCTCGGACATTTTCTGGACGACCGTGCCGGAATACTCTTCATCAACGTCGATCAGAACTTCTTCTATTGGCTCAAGCAGATTGCCTGCATCGTCCTTCTGCATCACAACGCGTGGGCGCGATACACCAAGTTCGAAGCCTTCACGGCGCATGTTTTCGATAAGAACAGCGAGCTGCAATTCGCCGCGACCGGACACGAAGAAAGAGTCCTTGTCGCCGGATTCTTCAACCTTGAGCGCGACATTGCCTTCAGCTTCTTTCATCAGGCGGTCACGAATGACGCGGCTGGTAACCTTGTCACCTTCAGTACCTGCAAGCGGACTGTCATTGACAATGAAGGACATTGTAACTGTTGGCGGATCAATAGGCTGCGCATGCAGTGGCTCGGTCACGTCGAGGGCGCAGAACGTGTCGGCAACAGTGCCTTTTTGCAGACCAGCGATGGCAACGATATCGCCTGCATGGGCTTCGTCGATCGACTGGCGCTCAAGACCACGGAACGTAAGGATCTTCGAGATACGGCCAGTTTCAATCTGTGTGCCGTCGCCATGCAGAACCTTGACGGGCTGGTTAGCTTTCACGGTGCCTGAATGAATACGGCCAGTGATGATACGTCCGAGGAATGGGTCAGCTTCAAGGATCGTTCCGATCATCTTGAATGCGCCTTCGCCAACGGTTGGCGCAGGCACATGATCAAGAACCATGTCGAACAAAGCGGCCAAGCCTTGGTCCTGAGGACCCTCCGGGTTCTTTGCCATCCAGCCATTACGACCTGAACCGTAAAGGATCGGAAAATCGAGCTGTTCGTCGGTAGCGTCGAGAGCGGCAAATAGGTCAAAGACCTCGTTCACTACTTCTTCGTGACGCGCGTCAGGACGATCAATCTTGTTGATTGCAACGATTGGACGAAGACCGACTTTCAAAGCCTTGCCAACGACGAACTTTGTCTGCGGCATCGGGCCTTCAGCCGCGTCAACCAGAACGATTGCGCCGTCAACCATCGAAAGGATACGCTCAACTTCACCGCCGAAATCGGCGTGGCCTGGTGTATCGACGATGTTGATGCGGGCATCCTTCCAGACAACAGAAGTGGCTTTGGCGAGAATGGTAATCCCGCGTTCCTTTTCGATGTCGTTGGAATCCATCATTCTTTCGGCAACGCGCTGATTATCGCGGAAATTGCCGGACTGTTTCAATAGTTCGTCAACAAGCGTGGTTTTGCCATGGTCAACGTGTGCGATGATCGCGATGTTGCGCAGTTTCATAAGGTTCTCTTTGGAGGATTGTGGACGCAAAATTGCATGCGACGCTTTACATTTGCGCGCTCCATACATGTTTTTTCGCAATTGCGAAAGGGGGCGGCAGAGGAATATGCCGCCCACATGGCTTTGAAAGCGTGGCTCAGAGCAAGGTTCCCGAGAGGATAACCAGTGCAATGCTGAAATAAATCACCAATCCGGTCACATCGACAAGCGTTGCGACAAATGGTGCAGAGGCACTTGCCGGATCAAAACCCAAACGCTGCATGGCGAACGGCAGCATGGACCCGACCAGCGAGCCGAAGGTCACTATGCCGACCAGAGCAGCGCCAACAGTCGCGGCAACCAATTCCCAATGCTGGCCATAATCATAAAGACCAAGCATTTGCCAGACGGCGATACGGGCAATGCCGATTGCTCCTAAAAACGAACCAAGCACCAGTCCCGTTGGAATTTCGCGCAAAGCAACCTTCCACCAGTCTTTCAGCCTTAGGTCCTGAAGGGCCAAGGCACGGATAAGCAGGGAGGTAGCTTGCGAGCCGGAATTGCCACCAGAGCTCATGATGAGAGGGATAAACAGTGTTAAAACAACGGCTTTCTCCAACTCTCCTTCAAAATGCTGCATGGCGCTTGCAGTCAGCATCTCGCCCAGAAGCAGGATTCCGAGCCAACCAGCGCGCTTATGGATCATCTGGAAGAAACCGATCTGCATATAGGGCTTGTTCAAGGCCTCCATGCCGCCGAACTTCAGTGTGTCCTCGGTCATTTCCTGAGTCATGGCATCGATAACATCATCAACCGTAACGATTCCAATGACTTGGTTTTTGTCAGTCACGACCGGAACAGCCAGAAGATCGTGCTTGCGGAAAAGGCGGGCAACATCCTCCTGATCGGTCAGCGGGCTAACCACCACAGGTGCAACATCGCGGCCGACGCTGAGGATAGAGGCCTCCGGTTCGCTGGTAATAAGGCGCCGCAATGTCACAGTCCGAAGCAGAATTTTCGAAGCAGGATCAATGACATAGATTGCGTATATGGTCTCGCGGGACCGCTCGACCTCACGGATGTGTTGCAGGGTTTGCCCGACGTTCCAATCCGACGGCACGCTGACAAACTCAGTTGTCATGAGGCTGCCCGCAGTATGGGGCGGATAACGCAAAAGTTTGCGAAGCGCAGCGGTGGTTTCAGGGCCAAGACCGGCAGCAAGCCGGGTTCGAGTTTCAGGGTCAAATTCTTGAAAGATATCTGTAACACGGTCGATCGACATCTCGTCGAGAATGTCGCGAGCCTTTGCCGCTGGGAGTTTTTGAATGATTTCCGATGCTGAATGTAGCTCGGGCTGATCGAAAATCAGCACGGCATGCTCAAGCGGCATGTCGATGAAAATATCAATGATATCAGTTAGTTCAAGCTCGTTTAGAAGCTCGATTGCATCTGCGGCATGCATGGATGCAAGGCGCTGAGCGATATTCAGGTCTGCGGCCAGCGCATCCTGATTTACGAGGATGTTGTTCATTTTACTCGCCTTTCCGTCGATCCGCCGTCAAGGGGGATCAAGGCGAGCTGATTCAAATCAGGCCAGGATCACCGCTGACGGCGCAAACAATCGACTACTGTCGTCGTTGGGCATGGAAATAGATTCCTGGTTGAATTGAGCAGGCGCGGAATGCGGGCTGCATGGAGGTCATTTGGCTCCGCGGCGCTATAAAGTCAACCCCCTGCAAAGTCGCTCAATCAAGTACAACCAAATTGCATGTCAAGATTGCAAAAATGCTCCCAAAATTGGCTAATTCGCTCGCAAAATCTGGAAATTCCGAGCAAACCTTTTGCCAAATCGCGGAAAGGCCCTTTCATTCCTGATAAAGAGTTTTTCCGCGCTGCCAAAACCCGCTGAAAAATGCTCAGGCTTTCACTTTTTCATTCTGCGGGTCGTAAAGTGGCTCCATATGCAACTTTGTTGCGAACCGTTCATTGGCGACTATGAGCTCATACTTTCCCTCGCGCAGGAAGTCGTCGCTGACGCCATCTTCGTTTCGGACATACCCATAGCCGACCGGTTTGCCGATCGTGTAACCGAAGCCGCCGCTCGTGAGATATCCGGCAAAGACGCCGTTGCGCAAAATCGTTTCACGCCCGAGCAGCACGACATCGCTATTAGTTACGGTGAAACCCGCCAGACGTTTTTTCAGCGGTTTGGCATTGATAGCTTCACTCGGGCCACGGCCGATGAAATCCGTATTTTTGCGAAGCTTGACCGCCCAGCCGAGGCCCGCCTCGAATGGCGAGTCATTTGGCGTGATATCAGAGCCCCAGGCCCGGTAGCCTTTTTCCAGGCGAAGCGATTCAATGGCGCGATAACCAACGGGACGGATTTCGAATTCTTCGCCTGCCGACATAAGTGCATCAAAGACCGTGCCGGTTGCATCAATCGGGACATGCAACTCCCAGCCGAGTTCACCGACATAGGTGATACGCAACGCGCGAACGATTATTCCGGCGATCTCAACTTCCCGAACATGGCCGAAGGGGAAATTGCTGTTACTGACATCGGAGCTGGTGACCTTCTCCAGCACGCTCCGGGACTTCGGCCCCATGAGTGAGAGCGTGCCATAATTCTCGGTAATATCGATGAGCTGGGCGTCGAGATCATCCGTGATGTGATCTCTGATCCAGGCAAAGTCATGAGTGCGAAAACCAGTGCCGGTGACAATGTAGAATTTATCATCGGAAAGGCGCGCAACCGTAAGGTCGCATTCAATGCCGCCTCTTGTATTGAGAAGCTGGGTATAGGTCAGACGGCCTGCAGGTTTGGAAACATCATTGGCGCAGATGTAGTCGAGGGCTTTGGCGGCATCCTTGCCGGACAGCTCAAACTTGGCAAAGGATGACTGATCGAAAATGCCGACCTTCTCGCGCACCAGCCGGTGGTCTTCGCCAACGGCATCGAACCAGTTCTGGCGACCCATCGAATAAACGTCTTCGGCAAGCGTGCCTTCCGGTGCGAACCAGTTTGGCCTTTCCCAGCCAAGCTTGGAGCCGAAGACGGCCCGATGCTTTTTCAAGCGCTCGTAGAGGGGTGAAACAATGGCAGGGCGGCCTGAGGCATATTCCTCATGCGGGAAACCAATTGTGTAATGCTTGCCATAGGCTTCAAGGGTTCTGTCGCGCACCCAATCGCGATTGCGGTGGAGGTTGGAGAAGCGGCGAATATCGACGCTCCACAAATCAAGGGGTGCTTCCCCATCAATGGCCCACTGCGCCAGAACCCAACCGGCACCACCCCCGGAGGCAATACCAAATGCATTAAACCCAGCTCCGACGAACATGTTGGAACATTCGGGCGCTACACCCAGAATGAAGTTGCCATCGGGCGTGAAGCTTTCCGGTCCGTTGATCATCTGCTTGACCCCCGCCGTTTCCAGCGCCGGAATACGTTCGATGGCCTGAACCATATGCTGCTCGAAATGATCAAAATCATCATCGAACAGGCGGAATTGCCAATCGTTCGGCACATCGCCTGTCATCCAGCTTTGCGGATTGGGTTCATAGCCGCCCATGACCAGCCCGCCAACTTCTTCCTTGAAGTAGGTGCGCCGGTCAGGATCGCGTAAGGTCGGGGCATCGGCTGCGAGCCCTTCGATTTTCTCAGTGATGATGTATTGGTGCTTAACCGGCTGCAGCGGCACATTGATGCCCGCCATGTCGCCGACCTGCCTTGCCCATTGTCCGGCGCAGTTGACAACTTTTTCGCAGGCAATGTCGCCTTGGTCTGTCTTGACCTTGATGATCCTGCCCGCTTCCATTTCAAAGCCGGTCACCCGAATATTTTCGATAAGCTTTGCGCCATTCATCCGTGCGCCCTTGGCAAGCGACTGGGTGATGTCGGAAGGGCTTGCCTGGCCGTCAGTGGGCAGCCAGCTTGCGCCGACAAGATCATCGACGTTCAGGAGTGGCCACATCGCCTTTACTTCCTTGGGCGACAAAAGCTCCATATCCATGCCGAAGCTGCCAGCAGTTGTTTTCAGTCGCTTATATTCCGTCCAGCGATCCTGATTGGTCGCCAGACGTAGACAGCCAGTCATTTTCCATCCGGTCTCAAGGCCGGTTTCGGCGGCAAGCCGTTTGTACAGTTCAACGGAATATTTGAGCACGCGGGTGATGGAGGCGGAAGAGCGGAGCTGGCCCACAAGACCAGCCGCATGCCAGGTGGAGCCTGATGTCAATTGGCCCATGTCAAGCAGCACAACATCCGCCTTGTGATCCTTGGCGAGGTGATAGGCGGTGGAGCAACCGATAATGCCACCACCAATAACAACGATCTGAGCGTGGGAAGGAAGGGTCATGATTACGTTACTCTAACGGTTGTTTGTATTTCACTATTGCGTGGTTCGCCCTCCTGAGCCTGTCGAAGGGCGAACCACGCACAATGGGATTGCAGTTTGGAAAATTATCCATACACAGCCCGATAACTCTCCAATGCCTGATCCAGCCGAAGCAAATTCTCAGCGGTATAGGCTGCATAATCGACACCCGGTGCATTGAGATGAAGCTCTGAAACCATGCTCCACATGGCTTCGCGCAAGAGGGAGGCGCACTGCATTGCGGCATGGGAACGCTGGAGATCAGGGTCGGGCAGACCACCAAAATATGATTCCAGAAGGGTTTGCGACTCTGCCGTGCTGAGGCCGGCATTTGACGCCAGACCCGCCAGATCAAACATGGCTGTCGAGAACCCCGCATACTCGAAATCGATCAGCCAGAGCCGCTCCCCATCGTCAAGAATATTGGCGGGCAGAAGGTCATTATGGCTGAAGATGATGGGCAGCGGTTTCTGCACCGTTTCCATTTCTTCGGCGATAGCCAGATAGGAAGGAAGTTTGGACACAAAGCGGCTTTTGCCCGCTTCAAGTGTGCGGGCATAATCCCGGATCACGTGGAAAACCCAGAACATGAAGCCCGGCCCGAGAATATGCTGAGGCATGCTGGTGTGGAACTGCCGGATGAGCTTTGCGACACGCGGAATATTTGCACGCACATCGTCTGCGTCCCAAGTTTTTGCGCCAAGAAAAGCAGTGACCATGACTCCATCTTCAGCGTGAAAAAGCTCAGGCGCGAATCCGGCGCGATGTGCGGCCCGGGCCGTCATTGCCTCGCGGGCACGGAATACGTGATGAAAGGGATAATCTGTGCCGAAGCGGACAACATATTTGCCTGCATTGTCCTCGACCACATAGCTTTCATTGCTGATGCCGCCCTTTAAAAGGGCTACGCTTATATTGCCTTTCCACAGTGGCAGGCTGGCAATGCGCGATTGCACAATCCCATTATCAGCAGGAGGTATTGCAGTAGTCATGCGACGCGTCCGCTCCTCACTGCGGGGCCAATATTTCAGGACGCTGGCATGAAGCGCAGTCAGACAGACTCACCATGAGCAACGAACATGTTTCACGAGGGTGTGAGCTCTCCATGGAACAGAACGATTATTCAAGACTTGCTGCGTAGCATCCCCATACATGCTTCTTGTTATTCGAGGATTCCCCTCACGATGAGCCTGTCTAACCACGCTTCTTATTATGATGTGAGGTTCCTGCATCCTGTGACGTCTGTCAACAGAATTATGTGGTATTTTGTGGTTTTTATGCCTGATTACATCGAATTATGTGGTAGTTATGCCCGTTATCTTACGGTTTGGTCAAAGGTTCGGTCATGAGTTCGAAGCGCCGCGGTGATATCAAGCGCCTTTTACAGGATGAAGGAACGATTTCGATTGCTGACCTGGCGATGAAACTGGGCGTTTCTCTCGAAACCATCCGGCGCGACGTCAAGCCCTTATATGACGAGGGTGCGATTACCCGCGTGCACGGCGCCATCGGACTTCCGCAGCATCTTGGAGAAGCGCCGTTTGAACTTCGCATGCGTGAGAATGCCGATGCGAAAAGGCTAATAGGCGAATATGCGGCGCGTACGATCAGGAATGGCGAATCCATCATGCTTGATACGGGTACGACAACGAGTTTCCTTGCCCGCGAACTTTTGCAGCATCGCAACCTGACAGTGATAACCAATTCATCTGATATCGCCCGCACCCTTTCGACTGTGAATGGCAACAGGGTTTTCATGGCAGGTGGAGAGTTGCGTAGTGACAGCGGTGCCGCCTTTGGCGTTTCGGCAATCGAATTTGTCAGCCGGTTCAGCGTGAACCACGCTGTCATTTCCATCGGTGCCATAGACGCATCGGGGGGGGTGATGGATTATGATCTTGAAGAGGCGGAATTTGCCCGCACTGTATTGTCGCGGGGAGCCCGCAAACTGGCCATAACCGATGCTACGAAATTTGGCCGTCGCGGGCTGGTGAAGGTTTGCGGCTTTGATGGCTTTGATGAGTTGGTGACGGATCAGGACCCACCTGCGGATATAAGGCAAGCTCTGGGTGAAGCAGGTGCGCTGTTGACGATCGCCACGCGGCAATAAAATAGAGTTCCACAGAGCAAGAAAAGGATTGGCGCGGAAATAATCAAGGCTATTCTAGGCACGAGTCGGAGAAAAGACGTGTCCAAATTATTGCTCAGCAAATCCATCCAGACCAAAATTGGTCCGATGATCGCCATGGCCACCAGCGAAGCTCTGGTGCTGCTGGAATTTCACGACCGTACAATCCTTGAATATGAGCTGAAAGAATTGCAGCAGCGCTATGGCTACAAGATAGAGGCGGGAAGTAATGGCGTGCTTGACAGTATACAGGCAGAACTAGACGCTTATTTCGAGGGAAAGCTGACCAGATTTGAAACACCACTTGCGCTGCCGGCAATGCCTTTTCAAAAGCAGATATGGTCTGTGCTGCAAGAAATTCCCTATGGGGAAACCCGTACCTATGGCGGCATAGCGCGTGATCTCGGTAAGCCCAACTCAAGCCGGGCTGTTGGCGCGGCCAATGGCCAGAATCGCATAGCGATCGTAATTCCCTGTCACCGGGTGATCGGGGCTGATGGTGCGCTGACTGGTTATGGCGGCGGCAAACACCGCAAACGTTATTTGCTCGACCTCGAACATCGCGTCGCGGCGGGTATTTCTGAAAGCCCGGTGTACCATCCGATTACTGCGCAAAGCAGCATGTTCTAGGATCGCAATGCCCCTATCTCCCCATGATGGGGAGATAGGGATCATCGGCAATCAGCGTGAAATCCTAGGCGTTGGCACCGCCATCAATGACAAAGCCTGAGCCGGTGATAAAGCGGCTTTCTTCACTGGCAAGAAATGCGACAAGTCCGGCAATATCCCTGGCCTCACCAAATTTCGGAATGGCCATGCGGGCGCGCTGCCCATCGGCATGATCGCCATTGGCAGGATTCATATCCGTATCCGTAGAGCCGGGATGGACGATGTTTGCAGTGATTTCCCGCGGGCCGAGGTCGCGGGCAAGGGCTTTTGTCAGGCCGATGAGCGCTGCCTTGCTGGTGGCATAGGCAAGAATTCCGCTGAAGGGGACAATCTCAGCGAGATTGCTGCCAATGGTAATGATACGACCGCCAGCGCTCATATGTGCAGCAGCGGTTTTCGAAGCGACAAAGCTGGCACGAACGTGGATCGACATAACGCGGTCAAACTCCGCCAGTTCAAGCTGATCAACTGTGTCCATCGTATAGACGCCCGCATTATTGACAAGGATGTCGAGGCGGCCAAACTTGGTGTGCGCTTCATTGACAGCGCTTTCAACAGCGGCGGCGTCGAGATTGTCAGCCTTGATGGCAACGGCGCGGCGGCCAAGCTTTTCTATCGCCTTGACTGTTTCATCGGCCTTGGATGCCGCACTGGTATAGGTGATGGCGATATCGGCGCCATCTTCAGCAAGTTTCAGTGCAATGGCGGCACCCATTCCACGGCTTCCGCCGGTAATAAAGGCAACCTTGTTTTCAAGACGGGACATCATATTTCCTTTTATGTAATGATCGATACATAATTGATGGCACTGTTGCAACGGGGCGTCAAGTGATTTATGTATCGATCATTAAAGAAAGGACTTAGCCATGTCTTCGAAAGGTCGTCCGCGTGCATTCGACCGTGATGCGGCGCTGGAACGCGCCATGTGGATATTCTGGAAAAAGGGTTATGATAGCGCTTCGATGGCGGATCTTACCGCTGCGATGCAGATCAACGCGCCCAGCCTGTACGCTGCATTCGGCAGCAAGGCCGATCTGTTCAGGGAGGCGGTGGCGCTTTACACGGGCAAGGTAGGGCAACGCATCAAGAACTCGCTCCCGAATGCGGTCACCGCCAAGGAAGGCATTGCCGATTTTCTGATGCAAACCGCCATCTCGCATACCAGCCCTGACCAGCCGCATGGCTGCATGGTGGTCCTGGGCGCCCTGCATGGAGATGATGCGGAGAACACGCCGTGCGCTTTGCTGCGGGATCGCAGGTTGGACAATGTGGAGCTGTTGCGCGGGCGACTGGAGCGCGGGGTACGCGATGGCGAGATTGCGGACGCCGTCGATCTCCAGCAGGTGGCTGAGTTCTATGTCACCGTACAGCATGGCATGTCGATCACCGCACGCGATGGAGCGACATTGGAGCAGCTGACCAAGACTGCCCGCGCGGCCATGGCCGCGTGGGATGAACTGGTTTCAGCCTAGACCAAGGATCGCTTCTCGTTCAGTGCGGGCTTTCGCAAGGCGCTGTCTGGCATGCGCCAGAATCTCTGCAGATGCTTCCTTCGGCGTTCCCGATTTGAACGGAGGGGCTGGCGCATATTCCAGCGATAGCTGGACAATCTCCGCTTCTGTCTGCCCGATCAATTCTGCCAGTACAGTCAGGCCGAAATCTATTCCTGATGTTACACCGCCCGCTGTAATCAGATTGCCATCCTGCACGACACGTTCCTCAACGGGGATTGCACCGAAATGCGGCAGAAAATCCAACGCGTTCCAATGGGTTGCCGCACGCTTGCCCTTGAGCAGGCCTGCTGCACCAAGCACCAAAGATCCGGTGCAAACGGAGGTGATGAAGCGCGCTTGATCCGCCTGCTTGCGGATAAATGCCAGCACCTCTTCGTCGCGCAGTAACGCGTTGATACCGCCGCCACCGGGAACGCAAATGACATCAAGTTGCGGACAGTCCTTGAACGTCATTGTGGGGGTCAGCTTGAGGCCGGTCGCGGACGTCAAGGGCTCGAGATCCTTCCAGATAAGGTGAACCTGTGTGTCAGGGGCTGATGCAAACACCTCATAGGGGCCCGTGAGGTCGAGTTGTTGAACGCGGGGAAATGCGAGTATTCCAAAGGTTAAGGGCATAAGGGTACTCCTGTTGACGCTGGCAATGTACAGGAATAGAACTTGGCAAGATTGCCAATCAACCCTCGTTTCAAGCCAAGTGCCATGCGCCGTATCGAGATATTGACCTTTGATCAGGCCCAGCTGCTGGATGTGGCAGGGCCTTTGCAGGTTTTTGCCTCGGCCAATGATCTAGCCGCAGCCAAGGGCATTGCGCTGCCTTATCAAATGGTGGTCATGGCCGAGAAGACACCCGTACTCACCACATCCGGGTTGGAGCTGACGGCGGTGCCTTTGCCGGGCAATGAAAGTATTCCCGATACGCTGATCGTGGCGGGTGGGCGAGGCGTCAATGCTGCTTGCGAAAATGTGACGCTGGTTAAATGGGTGAAGGATCGTGCCAAGCTGGCAGGGCGCACTGCCTCGGTTTGCAGCGGGGCCCTGCTTCTGGCTGAAACGGGGTTGCTGAATGGAAAGCGGGCGGTGACACACTGGCAGCGCTGTGATGAATTCGCCAAACGCTACCCTCTGGTGCTCCTCGATCCGGACCCGATCTTTGTGCAGGATGGCAATATCTGGACATCAGCAGGTGTGACAGCTGGAATTGATCTGGCACTTGCGCTGGTGGAAGCAGATCTCGGGCGCGATATGGCGCTGGCTGTCGCAAGGCAGCTCGTGGTGTTCCTCAAGCGCCCCGGTGGACAGACGCAGTTCAGCGCTGCACTGACCCTGCAGGAGGGCGACCGGCATTTCGACCGACTTCATGGCTGGATCATGGAGAACTTGAGCAAGACACTATCGCTTGAGGTACTGGCTGAGCAGGCATGCATGAGTCCGCGCAGTTTCTCGCGCCATTACCGGCAGAAAACCGGGCGGACACCAGCCCGCGCCATCGAAGATATACGGATTGAAACAGCCCGCCGCCTGCTGGAAGAGGGGCTGACAGTTGCCCGCGTTTCGCGGCGCTGCGGCTTTGGATCGGAAGAGACCATGCGCCGCGCATTCATGCGAAGCTTGGGCACCAATCCCCAAACCTACCGCCAACGCTTTTCGGTCTAAGTTTTGCGTTGGCACTGTATAGTTTTATAAGCCGTGATTGATAATTACTTTGGCGGCTCCGGTATAAATGTTTGATCTACAGACATCTCGAATGATCCGTCACATATTAGCATTCCGAAAATTCTAGCGATTTTCCGCCCAGATTTGGTCACATAAAAAGTCTGGGACCAAAGCGTTGCTGGATCGGTATAACCGATATCTTCAACAGGCTCGAAACCGTCATATTCAGCGTCAATATACTTGAAGAACCCCGGTCGAGAAACGACGGAGAGTATGTCGGCTCTCACGGTCTCGATGGGAGTGTCACCACATTGTGGTACAGTGTACCATAAAGGCTTGAAAAAAAGCGCGCCGACAATGATAAATATAATGGCAACGAAAGTGCCGAAACCTATTGCAATACATTTTAACATTAATCACCACTCCATGAGACGGGAATAGAATCTGGGATATCGATCGCGTAAGGAGTCCTAGAGAAAAGACTGCCCACAGTTGTCAAACCTTCTGCCATGGTTGTGCGATGGGTGCTGGAATCAAAATGGAAGGTCAGCATGCGGTCATAGACCTGCAACATGAAAAGTGGCGATGTCAGCGCCAGAATATTTATAATTGCGCTCGATGCGCATAGCACTATCCAGATTCGGCTCAATATAATCGCACCCTAAATTACATGCCGCTGAAATGTATATTCACTTGCGTAATCGGATAACCCAGACCTTAGTTGAATACGCATGATCAAACTGTTGAACTCAGGTGCTGGCTGCGCAGGTGCATATGAGCCCGCGCAGTTTCTCGCGCCATTACCGACAGAAAACCGGGCGGACACCAGCCCGCGCCATCGAAGATATCCGGATTGAAACCGCCCGCCGCCTGCTGGAGGAAGGGCTGACAGTTGCCCGCGTTTCGCGGCGCTGCGGCTTTGGATCGGAAGAGACCATGCGCCGGGCATTCATGCGAAGCTTGGGCACCAATCCCCAAACCTACCGCCAACGCTTTTCGGTTTAATATGGCTGCATCTTTCGCGATAAAAGCCGCCGTGAAAAATAATTTACCCGGCTAATTTAAAAAGTTATATTTGCAAACAAATAGAAAATAGTATCTGCAAATGCCTTATAATGGAATTTATTTCCTGTCCACGTGCTTTTAAAGTATGCTTTACCTGTATGTCTGGTTGTAATTATACATAATCATATGCAATTGTAGCGATACTGATATTAAAATTTTTAAAACGACGACCGATATTTAAAGAGCACTCTGGCTGATTTTTGTTCGGAGATATTGATATGCATTTGCGCAATTTGCAGCCTTCCCTGCCGTTTTTTATAAAATCCCTGGACCAAGTCGACCCGGCGATAAGTCGCTCAGTCAGAAGTGAGGAAGGGCGGCAACAGGATCAGATCGAGCTTATCGCCCCGAAGAATTATTTGAGTGTGGCTAGCAGACAGGCGGTTGCATCGATGATGGCGTTCACCTCCGTCGAGGGCTATCCGGGTCGCAGATATCATGCTGGGGTAGGCAATATTGATGAAATCGAACGTATTGCCATTGCCAGAGCAAGGGCCATGTTCAATGCGGGGCACGCCAATGTCCAACCCCATTCCGGAACGCAAGCAAACCAGGCCATCTATTTTGCTCTCCTGCAGTTGGGAGACACGGTACTAAGCATGGAACTGTCAGCCGGCGGACATTTGAGTCATGGCCAGAAATCAAACCTGTCAGGCAAATGGTTCAAAACCGTTTTCTACAGGACAGATACCGCAGGGCTAATTGATTATGAAGACATGCAGGAGCAGGCCCTGCAGCATCGGCCAAAACTGATCATAGTGGGTGGCTCATCATATCCCCGCACAATTGAATTTGAGAAAGTAGCATCCATTGCAAAAAGTGTTGGTGCGAAGGTTCTTGCCGATGTTGCGCATTTTTCTGGATTGATTGTTGGCGGCCAGTATTCTCATCCCTTTCCCCATGTCGACATCATCACCACGACCACAAACAAAAATCTCCGTGGTCCCAGAGGCGGTCTGATACTTTCAAGAGATGCGGATCTGGGCAAGTTGATTGATTCAGCAGTGTTCCCGGGAATACAGGGTGGTCCCCTTCCTGAAATGATAACGGCAAAAGCAGTATGTTTCGGAGAGGCTCTGGATTCGGAGTTTTCTGAATATGCCCGGCATGTTCTGGCCAATGCGAGAACGATAGCGGCTGGTCTTCAAAAACGGGGATATGAAATTGTAACGGGCGGGACCGACACGCCACTTGTCATGATCGATCTTCGTGCCAAACGAGTGACCGGCGACATTGCGCAGGAAGCATTGGAAGCCGCCGGACTGACATGTAATCGAAATCTTGTTCCATACGATCCTGAAAAGCCGAACATTACATCAGGCCTGCGTATCGGCACGTCCGCCATCACGACAAGAGGCATGAAAACAGAAGAGGCCGACATAATTGCGGGTCTTTTATCCGACGTGCTGGACAAGGTTGTGTCCGGCGCGCGCGGTGCAGATGCTTCCACACCGGAAACACTCATCGCAGTCAAAGAGCTATCGCGGAGCTTCCCGATTTATCCTCATTAAGGATACTGCCATGTATGAGAAAGCCGATGGTTCCCGGGTTTGGCTCAAAACCCATTCCCGTACGCCCTATTTGGCGATTAACGGGCGTTTGCACACGTCTGAGGATTACAGCACCATTCGACAGCGATTGCTGGTTGCTTATGAGGTAATCCCCAACCTCAGCTCGGAGGATGCCTTTCTCGTTGAGGAACCAACAGAAGCAGGGTCGCTTTTATTTTGCGCACAGGCAGATTTGAACTGTGCTGTTCTCCTGATCGGGGTTCTTGGTCAGATTGAACAGGCAGAATCGAACGAAACCCTGCTTCCACAATTCTTCAAGCGGGTGAGTGATGCCGTTCTGAGTATTCAGTCAAGCGTCAGGGCCAATGTTCAGCTGCAAGCGATTCAGTGCGAACTCGCCATGCATGGAGGATAGAGCATCATGAGCAAGCATCTTCTGATCGTTGATTCAAATGTGCCGGGATTCGACACTATTCAAAATGCCTCGGACGCTGGCATAATTGTTTCGTTCATACGCTCCAATTATCGCCTTTACACCGTAACGGAAAACGTGATCAGGACAGTGTATGGCGTTGCCAATGTGATTTCGATTGATGATCCGACAAGTCTGGATCAGGTCAAAAAGGCGATGTCTGCCATTCACAATTTGTTGCCAGTAGATGGTGTGATTACTCAGTTGGAGGCTTGTGTGGATGTCGTTGCACAAGCCTGTGCCGATCTTGGCATCAGATTTACAAATGCGCGCGCTGTAGCAAATGCCAGGGATAAGGCAAAGGCGCGTGAGCTTATCGAGGCAGTCGGCATCAGATCTGCGCGTTGCAGGATCGTCTCTACGCCGGACGAAGCGGCGCAGGTGACTGCAGAATTTGGCTGCCCTGTCATTGTCAAACCTCAGACGGGCTACGATAGCCTGTTGGCATACCCAGCTCATTCCCCCGAGCAGGCAGCGTCTGCAACGAATGCGCTATTGAACGGCATCAAGGACACACCACGGCAGATACATTCACAACTGCAAAAAGGCGTGCTTGTGGAGGAGCTGCTGGTAGGCGAGCTCGTTTCTGTCGAACTGGGTGTGAAAGACGGGAAATTCTATCGTTTTATGGTTTCCGGGCGTCCCCGATCCAAGGAAAACGAATGTATCGAAATGGGCGCAACAATGCCGGCGGATATCTCCAGCGAGTTGCGCGAAGAGTGCTTTTTTTATGCCGAGAGTGTCGTGACTGCTTTGGGGTTGGATATAGGCATATTCCACATAGAGATGATTCTGACAAAGCGGGGTCCGACGCTTGTCGAGGTCAATCCCCGACTGATGGGAGGGGTCATGCCCGGCATGTACAAGCATCTAACCAGCGACGATATCTCCAAACACCTGATCAATATCCATCTCGATCTACCTGTCGAAGCGCCTGAGCTTGATGTGCGTGATTTCATCACATCACGAAAGCTCATGCCGCGTAACAACGGACAACTTGCAGGCCAGATTGATGTGAGTTGGGCCGCTGCAACCGAGGGGCTCATACATTTCGATCCCTACGCTCTGCGTCCTGGACAAGAGGTAAAGGCAAATCAGGTTCTGGCCCGCTATCAAATCCGTCGAAACTCACTTGATGATGCAGGCGTGATTGCCGACGAACTGCTCGACAGATTTGAAGTGGCTATTGGTATTCCCCTTATTCGATAGAGAGTTTGTGAAGAATGGTGCTTGGCCTGAAGGAGATATCTCCGGTTAGACTGTTAATTTTATCAATGTTTGCCAGCTCGATTGGTACGAATCTTATTCTCGTTGCTTTGTCAGTTCATTTCTTTCAGTTGAACGGATCGGCCTTAGGCGCGGCTGGTGTTTATGTTGCACAGTTTACCCCGGTCATCATTTTCATGCCGCTCGCGTGGAGGATTTGCGATCGCTTGCCGCTGCGAACGGCCCTTGTATCACTGGAGTTGGTAGCGGCACTGCTGACAATTCTGGTGGGAGCGACCGTCGCCGGTGGTTATCTCTGGCTGGCATATGCGCTGATATTTGCACGCGGCTTTTTTGACATGACCACGAAAGCTGCAAGAAATGTCGCCACCAAGCAGTATGCTCTGCCAGAGAGTATCGGGCGGGCGAACAATATGATCAGTGCTGCCTCCTATGCCGGGCAGGCATTTGGGGCGCTTCTCGGTTTCCTCCTTATTGCCAGACAACCCATGATGTCGATTGCGAGCATCAATGCTGTAACCTTTGTCCTGTCGGCGGGTCTGTGCGTCCTTCTTCCGTGGCGCGCTGCCATCAAAAGTGCCGAAGGCGGTTACGCGGCGCTCTGGCGGCGCGGACGTGATGCTTTGCTGTCTGACGCAGCGTTACTCGAAGCCATGGGATATCTGGTTGCAACCGTCATTATTCTTCAGGGTTTCAACCAGGTTGCGCGTTTATGGATACCTTTGGCATGGCTTCAACTGCCGGCATCCTCAGGCGCCATAAGCGAAGTTGTCGGCGTTCTCGGGGTCGTGTCGGGCTTGGCCTTCGTGAGCAGGTTTCTGACTGGCACAAAAGGCCTCAACTGGAATATTCCAACGGTATTTTTCTGCGCTCTGGTCTTGCTATGCACACCATTCGCGACCAGATCAGTCACCGTCAGTTTTCTGTTTTATTTTCTTTTCATGATGGTTTTTGAAATCATTTTCATGATGTCGATGAACAGCATTCTGACGCGATCAAAGATGGATGATGTTCCATGCCTGATGGTGATTTTTTACGGTTGTGCGTTTGGAGGAATGGCAATATCCGCGACCATTATCGGCGCGGCGGTTGACCAGAACGGGCTACCGATTGTTGCCCTGGGGCTGGCCTTGGGCGGACTCATTTTTGCAGCTGCCTTTTACAGGTATGTTTCACGTCGAAGAGTTCGGGAGATGGCAGCTTGAAGAAAATCTCGGTGCGTTGTTCTGGACAAGCTCAGCGGCAACGACTGGAGGAGGCGAGCAAAATAGACCTCGGCTTCCCGCATGAATTTTTGGCGCGCCCGATGACACAGGCAATCATGACAGGTGGATTGAGAATTGAAAGGCGGTTTGGTGGGGGTGCCTAAGTATAAATTCTTTCGGTTTTCCGCCATTCGTAAATGTATCTGCAAAACAGTAGTGCGTGGTTCGACGAGGCTCACCATGAGGAAGATGGGTGTACCGCAGAAATGAGGTGATTTGCCACCTCGCAACTACATGGCCGGTCACGACTTTCCTCATGGTGAGCCCTCCTGAGTTTGTCTAAGGGCGAACCACGCACTGCTGTTTTGCAATTTATCTTTCAAAACGTGGCGCTGCTATCAAAGGTGGCACAAAATTCGACCCATAGTCTCGTCTTTTGGATTGTAGCCTTCGCGGGCGTGGTAAAATATTTTGTCGGTTATCTAAACTCTGAATCTATAGCTAAAAACAAAACGGGCGGCACATGGCCACCCGTTTTGCATTCAATAGATGAAAGTGCCGATTAGCTGGCAGCTTCTTCTTCAGCCGGTGCTTCTGCAGCCTTTGCAGCTTCTGCTTCAGCAGCAGCCTTTGCCTTCGCATCTTCTTCAGCCTGCTTGGCCATGGCAACGCGTTCCTGCGCCTTTTTGCCTGGCAGTGCCTTTTCAGGGTTGTTGCGGGTGTCGCGCTTGGCGATACCAGCCTGATCAAGGAAGCGAAGAACGCGGTCTGTTGGCTGTGCGCCGTGACCGATCCAGTAGTTGATGCGTTCTGCATCAAGCTTGACGCGGTCGCCATCCTTAGGAAGCATTGGGTTCCATGCACCAACGGTTTCGATGAAACGGCCGTCGCGAGGCGAACGGACGTCAGCAACAACGACGTGGTAGTAAGGGCGCTTCTTTGAGCCCGCACGGGCCAGACGGATTTTTAATGGCATTGGTAGTCTCCTAGCTAATTATTGCGTGCCGTTTTCTTTGGCAGCGGTTGTTTCGTGATGCCTGATCACTTCCTTGACGATGAAGTTCAGGAACTTCTCGGCAAAATCGGGGTCGAGGTCGGCGGACAGCGCCAGTGAGCGCAGGCGTTCAACCTGAAGTTTTTCGCGGTTCGGGTCGGCAGGTGCCAGACCGTTCTTCGCCTTGAGAACGCCGACCGCCTTGGTGCAGCGGAAGCGCTCTGCGAGCATGTGAATGAGCGCGGCATCGATATTGTCGATGGAGGCGCGCAGTTCGAGCAATTCTTTTGGCAGGGATGACGAGCTCATGATCAGCCTTTCTTCTTGGGAAAGCCGGGAAGGCCGCCGCCCAGACCTGGAAGGCGTGGGAGACCGCCCGGGCCACCGAGACCACCAGGAAGACCACCAAGTCCGCCGGGCAGACCGCCGCCCTTGCCGAACCCGGCTGCTTCTGCCTGTTTCTGCAGAGCTTCAAGCTGCTTCGGGTCCATCTTCGACAGGTCAGGCATACCTCCGCCAAAACCTCCGGGGCCGCCGAGCCCGCCAAGGCCCATCTTGGCACCAAGGCCGCCCATCATCTGTTTCATCATGCCGCCTTTGCCCTTGCCCATCGACTTCATCATGTCCGCCATCTGGCGATGCATTTTCAGAAGCTTATTGATGTCGGCGGCATTGGTACCGGAACCCTTGGCAATACGCTGCTTGCGCGAATGCTTGAGCACATCGGGATTGCTGCGTTCGGCTTTGGTCATTGACGAGATAATTGCGAGCTGGCGCTTGAAGATGGAATCATCAAGACCGGCAGCGGCCATCTGATCCTTCATCTTGCCCATGCCGGGCATCATTCCCATGATGCCGCCCATGCCGCCCATCTTCTGCATCTGGCCGATCTGGTCAGCAAGATCGTTCAGATCGAACTTGCCGGACTGCATCTTCTTGGCCATCGCCGCGGCTTTTTCCGCATCGATGTTTTCAGCAGCCTTCTCAACCAGCGAAACAATATCGCCCATGCCGAGAATGCGGTCAGCGATACGGCGGGGATAGAACTCCTCCAGCGCATCCATTTTTTCGCCGGTGGCGATAAGCTTGATCGGCTTGCCGGTAACGGCACGCATGGAAAGAGCGGCACCACCGCGTCCATCGCCATCCATACGGGTAAGGACAAGACCGGTAATGCCGACGCGCTCATCAAAGGAGCGTGCGAGATTGACAGCGTCCTGACCTGTCAGCGCATCGGCAACGAGCAGGATTTCGTGCGGATTGGCCTTCTTCTTGATGTCGGCCATTTCGAGCATGAGTGGCTCGTCAATATGGGTGCGGCCGGCAGTATCGAGAATAACAACATCATGGCCACCGAGCTTGGCAGCCTGTACGGCACGGGCGGCGATCTCAACGGGTGTCTGGCCTGCAATAATGGGCAGTGTGTCAACGCCGGTCTGCACACCAAGCTGGCGCAGCTGTTCCTGCGCAGCGGGACGGCGCGTATCGAGCGAAGCAAGAAGTACTTTCTTCTTGGAGCGTTCGGTGAGGCGCTTGCCGATCTTGCCGGTGGTCGTGGTTTTACCGGAACCCTGCAGACCGACCATCATGATGACAACGGGCGCGGGCGCATTCAGATCAATGGTGACGCCTTCAGCGCCGAGCATATCCACCAGCTCGTCATGCACGATCTTGACGACCATCTGGCCGGGCTTGATGCTTTTCAGAATGTCAGCGCCGACAGCTTTGGCGCGCACCTTGTCGGTGAAGGAGCGGACAACATCCAGCGCAACGTCAGCTTCAAGCAGCGCACGGCGTATCTCGCGCAGGGCTGCCGAGACATCGGCATCCGACAGCGCGCCACGGCCTGTGAGGCCGTTCAAAATAGTACCTAGCCGTTCCTGTAAGCTCTCGAACATCCAAACTTTCCTTTATCCCTTCGAAGACCGTTCCCCGAAAGATAAGTACCAACCGCGCCAAGGCAATGAGCACAAAGCAAAATGACACCCGAGGGCGCATCGCGCTGT
The DNA here is from genome assembly GCF_000282595.1 of Phyllobacterium sp. YR531. Lineage (GTDB taxonomy): Bacteria > Pseudomonadota > Alphaproteobacteria > Rhizobiales > Rhizobiaceae > Phyllobacterium. Next base: position 142,858 of record NZ_AKIZ01000013.1, on the reverse strand, counting down.
CGGGTGTTGACCTCCGGGATCGTTTGACCCTTGCGGGGTCCCGGTTGGCTGCTCGGAGTTTATTGCTCGTCGCGGATTGATGAGCGGCTTAAACAGGAAATGCAGCGTGGAGTCAAGATGTGTGGCCTCACGCCCGCTTTTTCAGGCCAGCAGCATCCCGCAAGGTCTCATCAATGCGGCCTTGCCAGCCGGGGCCGGTCGAGCGGTAGTAATCCAGCACATCAGGGCTGAGGCGAATGGAGACAGGTTTCTTTGGCGCATCGGCAACAGGACGGCCGGGGCGACGCTTGGTCAAAACATCAGCCAGAACCGTATCAGGGTCTTCCATGGCAGCCTTGGTGATGGCCGCATCCTGTTCATCAGTTATCGTTGCGCGGTAAGCCAACGCGCGTTCAATAAGCTCTGCATTAGTCCATGTTCTGTTTTTTTGCGCGCACATACTCATCTACCTCCTTTCGATTGGCCTCCCGCAAAGAAATAGCCCGTGGGGCAAAACCTCGCATTGTGTAAACAAGTCTATAAAGCTTGTTTCCGGCGAATGCCGTCGCGATTATCCGTTCTTCGCCATAATCGTATCGATCATCAATCCACTCGATCGCGGTATCAAATTCAAATTGGTCCAGTATTTCAAAAGCCACACCGTGCTTGCGCAGATTGCGTTTTGCCTTTTCCTCATCCCATTCAAACTTACTCATAAAAACTGCTCTGGTCAATAATTATTGTATATACAAAAATATTCATGCGTTTATATGCGCGTGTCATAAGGTACGACGAAAAGATCGACCGGCGCTCTCATCAATTAGTCGAATAGGGTTGCTCGGGTGGAAACTAGCGTGGTGAGCAACCGAGGATTGCAATGTTGGATGAGCACTCAAGCGGGGCAACCTGTCTCCCAACTGCCATAACAAGTCCAAAACTGCCCGAATTAGCGCCGTTTTGAGGGCTTTAGCACGATTCAGCCAGATGACAGGACACGCGAAAAGTGGCAGATAGGCACAAGACGATTCAACTTTTAAGGAGATATCCATGGCATTTGTTGCCAAAGGCAGATTTTTTGCGGGCGTCGCGGCCGCTATTCTCGGCTTGGCCGGCACTGCACATGCAGCTGGTCAATGTGGCAACAATTCTGCTGGGTTCCCCGAATGGATTCAACAGTACAAGCAGGAAGCACAGGCGCAGGGCATTGGCAGCCGGGGTCTCAAGGCTCTGGATGGTGTGACTTATGCCAGCAAGACCATCAATGCCGACCGGAATATGAAGAGCTTCAAATATTCGCTCGATAAGTTCATGCAGGTTCGTGGCGCACAGACGATCATTTCCCGCGGCAAGAAGCAGAAAGCGCAGAATGCGGCACTGTTTGACCGTATCGAGCAGCGTTATGGTGTGCCTGCTGGTCCACTCCTGGCCATATGGGGCATGGAAACCGGATTCGGCGCGTATCTGGGCAGCCAGAATACACTTTCTGCAGTTGCAACGCTGGCCTATGATTGCCGCCGTCCCGCCTATTTCCGCCCGCATCTGAATGCGGCGCTCCAGCTGGTCGACAACGGCACTCTTTCTCCCGATGCCAAAGGCGCCATGCATGGCGAAATTGGCCAGACACAGTTCCTTCCGCTGAACGTATTGAAGTATGGCGCTGATGGTGACGGCAATGGCCGCATCGATATGGTGCGTTCCAAGGCTGATGCGCTGGCTTCAACGGCAAACTTCCTGCGTGGCCATGGCTGGCAACCGGGTGCCGGATATCAGCCGGGACAGCCCAATTATGCAGCCATCCAGGGCTGGAATGCTGCAAGCGTCTATCAGCAGGCGATCGCCATCATGGGCGCACAGATCGACGGCCAGTAATATCCGTCCGGCATTAAGGGTCCGGTGCAATGCGCCGGACCCGCCAAACCGAATGCTCCTCCAAGCCAAGAGTTCAAAGTTTCGATGAACGACCGAATTGATCAACGGACCGAGAGCGATACCTTCGATCTCGCGCCTATTTCATTGTGGCTGGAAGATTTCAGCGATGTGCGGTCCCTCTTTGAAACCTGGCGCAAGGCTGGTGTTACAGATGTCAAATCCTATCTTCTGGAGGATGTTACCCGCATCCGGGAATGCTCGCGCCTGATCCGCGTTCTCAAAGTCAACAAGAAGACACTTTCGCTTTTTCAGGCGGAAAGCTTTGAAAACCTGACAGCCAATCTTGACACGATCTTTCGCGATGACATGCTTTTATCCCATGTGCAGGAGCTTGCCGCGCTGTGGAATGGTGAAACCGAGTTCTCCAGCGATACAGTGAACTACACGTTGTCCGGCGGCCGTCTCGACATTCAGCTGCGTGGCACGGTTCTGCCCGGTTATGAAAATACATGGGAGCGCGTATTGCTCTCCATTGAAGACGTGACCGAGCGTGAGGATGCGCGCCGACAGCAGATTGAAAGCAAGCAATATGCCGAAGGTCTGTTCGAGCATTCGCCCGTATCCTTGTGGGTGGAGGATTTTAGCCGCATCAAAAGGCTGCTTGATGAGGTACGGGAGCGTGGCATAACCGATTTCCGGGTGTTTACCGATGTCCACCCGGAGTTTGTTGGCCAATGCGCCAGTGAAATCCGCGTTATCGATGTCAACAAGGAAACTCTCAAGCTTTTCCTTGCACCGGACAAGATGACATTGCTGCGCCGTTTGCCCGATGTTTTCCGCGATGTCATGAACACGCATTTCCGGGAGCAGCTGATCGAGCTTTGGAATGGTAATCTGTTCCACACCCGCGAAACGGTGAATTATGCGCTCGACGGTACAGAGCGTCATGTTCTGCTGCAGTTCTCAGTGCTGCCGGGACATGAGCAGGATTGGTCGCTGGTCCAGATTTCTTTGACGGATATTACGGCGCGTAAGAAAGCCGAAGCCTATCTGGAATATCTCGGCAAGCATGATGTACTGACGAAACTGCACAACCGTGCCTTCTACGTGGACGAACTGAACAGGCTTGAACGTCGAGAGTTCTTTCCGGTATCCATCATCATACTGGACCTCAATGGCTTGAAGGCCATCAATGATCAGTGGGGCCATGGTGTTGGCGATGGTCTGTTGCGACGTATGGGTGAGGTGCTCGGTGAAGCGGTCAAGCCCCCATCCTATGCGGCGCGCATCGGCGGCGATGAGTTTGCTGTGCTGTTGCCGTCAATCGATGAGCTGGGTGTTGCCAGCATGGTTGATGAAATCCGCAGCCTGATCGAGATCAACAACCAGTATTACTCGAACATCGTCCTGAATGTTTCAATTGGCTGGGCGACGAGTGCTGCCGGTGAAAAGCTGGAGGCGGTTGCAAAACGTGCTGACCTTCTGATGTATGAGGATAAGCACCAGCATTACACCAGAGCAGGGAACAGCCACCACGGCTGATCCCCTTCGGGTCCTTTTCGGCGTTCAATCGGTGTGGGCGAAAAGCTTTGGATGAGCGCGAGGCTGACATCGCAAATATTGCGGCGGCGCGAACGTTTTTGCGCCGAGTGCAGCTGCCGCATGCCACGGCCACCGTGGATTATAAAGAATTGCGCGCGCAAGTCCGATGGCATCGGCATCACCGTTGGCGATAATTGCCTCGGCATGTTCCGGCTCATTGATCAGGCCTACGGCAATCGTCGTCATCCCGGTTTCTGCCTTGATTTTGCGAGCGAGATTAACTTGATAGCCGGGGCTCAGTTGCATTTGCTGCAAGGGTGAAAGACCACCGCTGGAGACATGGATTGCTGTGCAACCGAGCTTCTCCAGCGCCTTGGCAAAGGCAATCGTCATATCGACGTCCCAGCCGCCCTCAACCCAATCCGTGGCTGATACCCGTATCCATACCGGCTTGTCCGCCGGGAAAGCTGCGCGCACAGCTTCAAACACTTCGAGGGGAAAGCGCATGCGGTTTTCCAGGCTGCCGCCATACTCGTCCTTGCGCTTGTTCGACAGTGGCGAAAGAAACTCATGCAAGAGATAACCGTGGGCCCCATGCACTTCAATGCCGTCTATCCCTAGCCGAGCGGAGCGTTCAGCGGCTGCTGCAAAGGCATCCCGAATGCGCACAAGCCCCGTTTTATCGAGTTCTGTAGGGGCATCATATTCATTGAGGTAGGGAATTGCGGAAGGCGCTTCCGTTTCCCACCCGTCCGAATGGCCGGGCGCGATCTGCCCGCCCCCCTTCCAGGGTAGGTCAGTTGAAGCTTTACGTCCTGCATGTGCCAGCTGTATTGCAATCGGCATGGGGGAGTGATCGCGGATTGCTTTCACGACGCGGGCAAGCGCTGCTTCATTCTCGTCATTGTAAAGTCCGAGATCCTTGTAGGATATCCGGCCTTCAGGTGTCACTGCAGTTGCTTCAGTGATCAGCAGACCGGCACCTGAAAGGGCCAGATTGCCAAGATGCATCATATGCCAGTCCGTCGCGCTGCCGCCTTCAGCCGAATATTGGCACATGGGGGCGATGATAATACGATTTGGCAGGTCTAGCGTACCCAAACGCAATGGCTGAAATAAATGGCTCATGATTGGACCTCGGGGGATTCATGGGAGAGGAACTGTTGTTGGCAAGATGAAGGGAGTCTGCAGGCAATTCAAGCCAGCTGGCGCTGCCCTTTAGCTGGCAGGCCCGAAGATGATGCGGTCACGCCCCTGATTTTTTGCCAGATAAAGACATTGATCAGCGCTATCCACCAACTGTTCCAGTTTTTGGCCCGGAGCGTGAAAAGCAACACCGATGCTGACAGTTATCGAAACATCGCGGTCACCAGCGCGTCTCGTAACTGCCCTGCAGCCAGCAAGTATTCTGTTGGCAACCCATGCGGCTTGGCCATAATCGGCGTCGGCAAGAAAAACTGCAAATTCCTCGCCGCCAAAGCGTGCACCTACATCGCGGCGCCCCATCATTTCACGTATCAAGATCCCGATATCAAGCACAATATCGTCTCCCACCGCATGCCCGTACCGGTCATTGATCTGTTTCAGATGATCAACATCCACGTAGAGTACGGCGCCCGCGCTCAGAACAGGATTGCTGGCCTGAATGAAATGACTGACGCGGAGATAGAATTCATGGCGGGTGTAGAGCCCGGTCATTCCGTCTTTGCGAAAAGCAATATCCAGCTCGCCGGTCATCTGTTTCAGCCGGTAGTTCCAGCTGACGAGAAAGGCGCATAGAGGGCCCCCAACCGTGAATACGATAATCGTTGTCAGGTAGATTGTTCGATCAAGCCGGGTATATCCGCCAAGCATGAAGAATGCCGCAGCCATGGCGTCCGCCAACACGGCACCAAGGCTCACCATAATCAGAACTTGCATAACCGGCGACAGACTCGCGAATCTCGTCGACCAGTGGTTGTATAGATTCATTTCCACCTTCCAGCATTCATAGGCAAGCATATGCTTTGGGAATGAAAAAATCTTTCCGAAATAAGGTGAACAAGTCCTGATTCTAATTCAGGTTTTGAATAACAGGCAAAAAAAAGAGCCGGACTAAAAAGCCCGGCCTGAATTGTGAAGGTTAAAAAACCTCCAGAGGGGAACAGCCATCGCGGCAAAATGGGAGGAGTACCGCGACGACTGACGATAACATAGGCCTCTTTTTGCAGCGCAGCAATCGCTATAATTGCATAGCTGCTATGCAAAACGGTGAAAATATAGACAAGCCAGGCGCATTTGTGAGCAGGTGCAGCATGGTTATCCAACAAAGCTGCTGAAAGATTGCGATTTAACGCGATCCGCAGCCTGTTGCGTGATAGGCACCGCACATCACGTCCCGATACACGGCAAGGAGCCCGCAAAATGGCGATAAAATTCGCACAGAAGACAGGTGACACGAAAACTCCTCCGGCGGACAAGGTTTCGGTGAAGACAAAAGCACCAGAAACAGCAAAGGCCGCAACGCCTGAAGTTAACGCGACCGATGGCGGTGCCGATCTTTTCGAAAACAGGTCTGGAACCCAAAAGCGCAAGAAGAAGCGTTGAGCACGATTGTCAAATAGTAACTCTTTCATTCACTCTCTGTTCATCGATAAAGGCGCACCCATGGGTTGCAGACTTTAAAGGAGCATTTCATGAAACGTGTAATTTCAGCAATTGGTGCGGGTATTGTCGCCGTTATTATCGGGTTAACTTCGGTTGTCTCGTCTTATGCAGCACCGGTTACAGCCCTGCAGGTACAGGTCACTTCAAGTGTTGAAAAGGCGCAATATCGCGAGAAGCGCAAGCACCGTGCTGAAAAGCGGCATGACCGCCGGGACCGATATGAGCGATATGATCGCCGCTCGCATGTCGAAAACAGACGTGAACGCGAACGTCGCTGGAACGGCCATCGTGGCTATCGGGAAAAGCGAGCCGGCTATCGCCGCGGTCATGATGGCTGGTGGTACCCCCGGGCGGCTTTTGGTGAAATCCAGATTATGAAGCGTTCGACGGATCATTAAAAAGTAAAAGAAAAAAGCGGCTCACAAGGCCGCTTTTTTGTCAGCTCAAATTGAACAGCTCAAGCAGACTTTTCGGCGGCCGGATTGCCTTCGGGATCAGGCCGCAGGAAATCGCCTGTTTCCGGGTTCATGATCCATAATTCACCCGTTGAAATATCGAACCAAGCGCCATGGAGCGACAGCCGCCCCTTCTTTTCCAGAATATCGACGCAGGGGAAACTGCGCAGGTTCTTCAGGGAATAACGGATGGAGATACGCTCCAGCGCGGTCTGGCGCTCGAATGGCGTCATCAGTTCGTTTGCCGCGACAGCTTCCGCAGCGGGGGCCACAAGGCTCATCCACTTGCCGATGAAGTCGCCGGGCGACAAGGGTGCGCTGTCCGGGCTCAGCGCGGCTTTGATGCCGCCGCAACGGCCGTGACCCATGACAACAATATGTTTGACCTTGAGGCTCTGCACTGCGAATTCAAGTGCTGCCGAAGTGGAATGATATTCGCCGTCAGGTGAATAGGGCGGTACAAGATTGGCAACGTTACGAACCACGAAGATTTCGCCGGGTGCCGTATCGAAGATGATTTCAGGGGCGGATCTGGAATCGCAGCAGGCAATAACCAAGGTTTCCGGCGTCTGACCCTGTTCGGCCAATTGCTTGTAGCGCAGCGTCTCATTCGAGAAGCGGTGTGCCATGAAGTTGCGATAACCGGTGAGGAGTCTCTCGGGAAGCAGTGTCATGAGTTTGCTCTAATACTGATTGCTTGGAAATTCAATCGGCTTGGCAGCAAGGGTTTGCCGCTCAGAAAGTCAGATACCAGAATAATGCAGTTTCATGGCGAGTGGCAGGAATTGCAGAATATATGCCTGTGTCGAATCCCCGCAGGATGAATCCATAGCGTTGGTAGAAAAGGCAGGCATTGACGTTGTTGTCCTGCGTTTCCAGCATAATCCCCGGGAGGCCGCGTGTCTTCGCCCAACCGGCGGCCGCGTCGATCAGCATCCGTCCGATGCCCGCTTTGCGGTGGTGAATATCCACCTTGATATTATCGATCAGGGCGTAACCATTCCAGTTTTCGCTGACGAGCAGCAATCCGGCCGGCTTTTCCTTCTCATAGGCGATCATGGCAAGCTTTGAATCTGTTTCAATATAGCTGGCAAGGTCATCCTGATCGTCACGCTCATAGGTTTTGATGCGCGGCTCTGTGGGGGCAATTGAAAAATCAACATTGCCGTTTACAGCAGAGAGCACCAAGCAGGAATCTACCTGGAACGATCCATCGATCACATCCGCATCGTCGACAAGCTCCGTCGTGAGTTGTTTCAGGACGACTGCCATTATATCAGGCCCTGATGCCTTTGGTTGGGTGGGTCAAGTGCCGCATCTGCACCATTGCCATGGGCGTTGAAAGGCTGGAGGCGTCAGCTTCGAGCATCAGTTCATCGGCGCCGCGCTTGGCAGACCGCGCCATTATTTCAAAGACTGAAGCAGTGGTGCGTTGCAGAACTTGTTCCAGTTCAATTCCGGAAAGCATGCGCGCAAGGAACAGGGCGGATGTCAGATCGCCAAGGCCATTGGTTGGCCCGGTAACGAGGCGATGTTCGGCAAGCAGCGCAAGTGTGTGATTGACCAGAAGATTGCCCGTGCCACCTGCCAGCATTGGATGGGCAGAGGTGACGAGCATTGTTGCCGGACCTGCATGAAGCGCCGCCTGCATGACCGCTTTGTTGTCGGGCAGGTCGGCACCTGCCAGCCAGGCAAGCTCGAAACGGTTGGGAGTCGAGATATCGGCAAGCGGCATCAACTCGTCTCTTATTGCGGTGGCCGTTGCTTCCGGAACGTAGAGGCCCTTTTCGTCGCCAATGACTGGATCGCAAAGATAGAGAACGTTCTTGTTCTTAGCCTTTATTGTTTTGACGAGGCGCGCCACTGCTGACGCTTGCGCTGCATTGCCAAGATAACCCGTCATGATGCCGCTGATTTCACCAAGCCAAGGCGCACGTTCAAGGTCCGCGATAAGATCGTCAAACTGTTCAACCGGCGGAACGATACGCTTTGCCGGCCCATGTCCCGGATGCCACGGCAAAATGACAGTGGGGACCGCCCAGACGGGATGTCCGAGCGTTTCGAGCGCAAAGACGGCGGCACGATTGCCGACCGAGCCGCGCACGACATGGCTGGAGATGACGATAACAGCATTGGAAGAGATGGCGGGGTTACTCATCGGGGTACTCATGCGAGTGGGAGAAGGCAAAGATTAGGGTTTTGACTCTAGGGTCCGGACCCTAACCCAGGCCGAAGAAGGAAATCACGAACCAGATAAACATGGCGATGACGACAAGCAATCCCAAGCCCCTGCCGATACGCGTGCCGAGAACCTCGATAGGATCCGCTGCATCAGTATCCTTGGCGGAAAAATGGCCTTTCGTACGGTCAGTAAAGGAAAGCCCGCTCGAAACATTTTCGTCGCCCACACGTTGCAGTATGCGCTGCGCTTCCTTGTCTTGCCGATCGTCTCTGTTGCTGCCTGTCATGGTGGCCCCATTGCTTCGCGTCCAGCATAGCGCTTTGCCGGTTCCTTTTGGAATAAAAAATAGCTAGGCTCGCGCATATTCGGCACTAGTGGAGTGAATTTGACATTTGCATCTCTTCCGGTCGCAAGCTGTGGGCAAATGTCAAACTCGTAAACTCCACTAGAAGTATATACTTGCTAGTGGTCCTTTTGATTCTAAAATTCGTCGTGTGAGCCTAATCGAAATGGGATACGAATGTTAGAATCAGGCCACTAGCCGGATGGGACGAGTAGAAAACTGGAGAGCGGATTATGCAGACCACCATTTTTTCAACCGGGCGCCGCTGGCCCTCGAGCCGCGTACTTTCTGTTCTTGCGCTGACCTTGCTTGTCCCGCTGCTATCAGCTTGCGGATTCAACACGATCCCAACCAATGAAGAGCGCGCCAAGGCGGCATGGAGCGAGGTTCTGAACCAATATCAGCGCCGTGCAGACCTTATTCCCAATCTGGTTGAAACCGTCAAAGGTTATGCAGCACAGGAAAAAGACGTGCTGACATCGGTAGTTGAAGCGCGTGCCAAGGCGACTTCCGTACAGGTTTCGCCTGAAACATTGACTGACCCCAATGCAATGAAGGTGTTTCAGGAGAATCAGGCGCAGTTGACTGGCGCCCTGTCGCGATTGCTGGCTGTGGTCGAGAATTATCCGGATTTGAAGTCCAACCAGAACTTCCTCGCCTTGCAGTCGCAACTAGAGGGCACGGAAAACCGCATTGCCGTGGCGCGCCGCGATTATATCGAGGCGGTGAGGGTCTATAATACAGCACTGAAAACCATGCCGACCATGATCTGGGCGTGGATCTGGTTCACAGGCAATGAGCCTTACCAGACATTCAATATCGAAGAATCAGCCAAGCAGACGCCGCAGGTGAAGTTCTAGGCATTTGATGTGAAAGCACTGCATCCAATAGCTGCCGGTGTCAGCCGCTTTTGGCTGACTTTGGTGATGCTCGCTGTCTTCTCTGTTCATGCGTTTGCTGCAGAGTTGCCGGCATTGACGGGCCGTGTCGTGGACGGTGCCAATGTTATCGATGCGGCGACACGTCAGGCAATTACGCAAAAGCTCGAGGCTTTCGAGGCAAAATCCTCCGATCAGGTGGTTGTGGTAACGGTGCCGGATCTGGATGGTGAAGCGATAGAGCCATATTCGAATCGGCTCTACCGCAGCTGGGCGCTTGGACAGCAGCAGGAAAACAATGGTGTTCTTCTGGTGGTCGCCCCCAATGATCGCAAGGTGCGCATCGAGGTTGGCTATGGACTTGAAGGCACGCTGACTGATCTTTTGTCAAAACTCATCATTGAAAACGCCATCATTCCGGGGTTTCGCTCGGGCGACTATTCCGGCGGCATATCGCGGGGGGTGGACGACATACTGAGCGTGCTCTCCGGCGATGCTGCAGAGCTGGAAGCGCGCGCCAAGCGCAATATAAAAGAGCCGGGCAGCGAGGTTGACTGGTTCATGGTGATCTTCATCACCATTTGGGTGATCATCTTCTTCGGCGGGTTCGGCATAGCGGTTCTCGCGCCGATTTTCGGGCAGAAGATCGGGCCAGGACAATATCGCTGGCTGGGGATGAATATCGACACAAGGCCAAAAAAGGGCGGCAGTGGCAGCAATAGCGGCGGCTGGTCCTCCGGCGGTGGTGGCTGGTCGTCTGGTGGAGGCGGCGGTGGTGGATTTTCGGGCGGCGGCGGTTCTTCCGGCGGCGGCGGCGCATCGGGGAGCTGGTAGCCATGTCACTGATTACGAATGATGATCATAAACGTGTCGCTGAGGCTATCCGCGCAGCTGAAAGCCGTACCAGCGGCGAAATATATGCGGTGGTGGCGCGGCGGAGCGACAGCTATTTCTTTGTGGCCGGTTTTGCAGCCGCCTGCGGAATTCTGCTCGCGAGCGTCATCGTAGCGCTGGCAGCACATTGGTATTGGTTCACGATCCCGCTTCCGACTTTCGGGCTGGCAATTCTGGCAGCCTTCCTGACTGCGATACTTTTACTGTGGCTGATGCCGGGAGTGACAATGCTGCTTGTGCCGCGGCGTGTTCGATATCGCCGGGCACATCAGAATGCGGTTCAGCAATTTCTTGCACGCAATGTTCATCTGACGAGCGAGCGTACCGGGATACTGCTTTTCGTTTCGCTGGCAGAACAATATGCCGAAGTGATTGCCGATGCGGGAATCAATGCCAAAGTACACCAGGACGAGTGGAATGGAATTGTAAGTTTGCTAACCCACCATGCCAAAAAAGGCGAACTCGCGTCCGGTTTCCTGCTGGCGATAGAAAAAGCCGGATTGCTGCTGGAGGAACATTTCCCCGTCAGCCCCGGAGACATCAATGAACTCGATGATCATCTCGTCGAATTGTAATTTTCTTGCGTGTCACGCTATTTTCACGTCCACGTGCAATTTGGGGTCGAAAAGCCTTATTTAATGGCTATGATCGGTCAGTTTTGAGGATTCAGGGGGGATATTTTATGGTTTCCAGCAAAAATTCCGAGAAGAAAGCCAAACCGGCGACAAAAGCCACAAAGACTGCAACCACAAAAACCAAGGTCCGGCTCTTCGAGGAACTGCTGTTTGCGCGCGCTCCAGAAGAGGATTTGGCGGTCTATGATGCTGGAGCGCTGAGCGCTTCCGCCAAGCTTGCCGAAGATGCGCTTAGCCGGTTCAAATCGGGCAAGCCGCTGATCGATCTTTCCGATGGCAGTGCAATCTCCCGCGATGGCAGACCGATAACCGTTGTTACCCTCATCAACGACAATATGCCATTCCTGCTCGACTCGGTTCTGGGCGAGATCAGCGAACGCGTCAGTTCAGTCTATCTGGTGCTGCACCCGGTGATGGATATAGATAAAAAGAGCGGCGCGGTCATCGGTGCAGCCGGTCCCGATAAGCCCGGGAAAGATGAAGCACGCGTTTCCGTGATGCAGATCCATGTGCCTGCGCTGGATGCTCCCTCGCGTGAAATCATGCTGGCAGCGCTTAATCTTGTGCTCAAACAGGTCCGCGAAGCTGTCAATGATCGCGCGGCAATGTCTGCCCGTCTTGATGATGCCATTGAGGCCTACAAGTCCGGCAAAACACCAATGAAGAAAGCTGCCGCAGATGAAGCGGTGGAATTCCTTGAATGGCTGCGTGACAATAATTTCACCTTCCTTGGCGTCCGTGAGTATGACTATCAGGGCGATGGCAATCAGGGTGAGCTTGAACGTTCGGGCAAGCCCGGTCTCGGCATTCTGCGCGATCCCGATGTGCGCGTTCTCAAGCGTGGCAATCAGGGCGTGACGACAACGCCGCAGATTATCGCGTTTCTTACAGGGCCAGAGCCTCTGATCGTCACCAAGGCCAATACCAAGTCGCTGGTGCATCGTCGCGGCTATATGGATTATATCGGCGTTAAAACTTATGACGCGGCAGGGAAAGTCAGCGGCGAGCTGCGGTTTGTCGGCCTGTTTACGTCGGGCGCTTATACACGTTCAGTGCTGAAAATTCCTTATCTCCGCTCAAAGACCGAGAGTGTCATCAGCCGTCTTGGCTTCAACCGCGAAGATCATTCCGGCAAGCAGCTCATCAAGGTTCTGGAGGGCTATCCTCGCGACGATCTTTTCCAGATTGACGTCAAGACATTGACGCGCAATGCCGAGATCATCCTCGCCTTGGGCGAGCGCCCGCGTGTGCGTGTCCTGCCGCGCATTGATCCATTCGGCCGGTTTGCTTCGATCATCGTCTATGTTCCGCGCGAGCGTTACGATTCCGTTGTACGGGAGAAGATGGGATCGTATTTCGCTTCGGTCTATGATGGACACGTATCAGCCTATTATCCGGCGTTTCCGGAAGGAAATCTCGCCCGCGTGCATTTCATTATAGGCCATGCGGAGAATGATTTCCCCAAGGTCAAGCGTGAGGCGCTTGAAGAGAATGTCCGCGCCATTGTCCGCACTTGGGAGGATGCTGTCGCAGAAGTTGGCGACCGCACCGGCTCGGCGGAATTCACGGCGCTTGCTGCCGCTTTCCCTGACAGTTACCGCGAAAACTTTTCGCCTGACGAGGCGCTGGTCGATGCCGGACGTATTGCAGGTCTGACACGCAATAATCCCCTCTTTGTCGATTTTTATCGCCATCACACTGACGGTCCGGGTGCCGCATCCCTGAAGATTTATCATTACGGCTCGGCGGTTGCGCTTTCGCAGCGCGTTCCTTTACTGGAAAATATGGGCTTCCGCGTTATCAGCGAGCAGACATTTGCTCTGCCGGCGGCAGATGGCAGCCCGCTTTTCGTGCATGACATGGAGCTGACCAGTACGTCTGGAACTCCCATCGGTCTTGCCGATGATGGCGACCTGTTCGAGGAAGTTTTCCGCAGTATCTGGAACGGTGCTTCGGACAATGACGGCTATAATGCACTGGCGCTTACGGGTCAGCTTGCATCGCGGCAGATTATCATTCTGCGTGCCTATGGCCGTTATCTGCAGCAGGCGGGTATTCCCTATTCGCAGGATTTCATTGCCGCGACGCTGAACCGCTATCCGGCAATAGCAAAGCAGATTTTCGATCTGTTCGACCAACGCCTCAATCCGGCAAGGAACAAGGCGGGAGAGGCGAAGTCGCAAACTGCACAGCAGAAGCTACGCGCGAAGATCGAGGAAGCGTTGCAAGGTGTGCCGAGTCTCGATGACGACCGCATTCTCCGCCGCTTCCTTAACCTTATCGAATCGACTTTGCGCACCAACGCCTTTGCCCCGGAAGAGGATGGCAGCGAGCGTATTACACTGGCCTTCAAGCTAGACCCGCGGGCTTTGGACGAATTGCCTGCACCGCGTCCATATCGCGAAATTTTCGTTTATGGTCCCGAGGTCGAGGGCGTACATCTGCGTTTTGGCCCTGTTGCGCGTGGTGGTCTGCGCTGGTCGGATCGAGCGCAGGATTATCGCACCGAGGTTCTGGGTCTGGTCAAGGCTCAGCAGGTGAAGAATGCCGTTATCGTGCCAGTGGGCGCGAAGGGCGGCTTCTATCCGAAGCGGCTTCCGACAGGCACCGACCGGAATGCGATTTTCGAAGCAGGTCGCGCCGCCTATATCACTTTCATTTCCACGTTGCTGTCTGTGACGGACAATCTGCACGGGGAGAATATTGTTCCGCCCGAGAATGTCATCCGGCTTGATGGTGACGACCCCTATTTCGTCGTCGCTGCGGATAAGGGCACAGCCACATTCTCGGATACGGCCAACGCCATCAGTCAGGCCCATGATTTCTGGCTGGACGATGCTTTCGCTTCTGGCGGCTCGGTTGGTTATGACCACAAGAAAATGGGCATTACCGCTCGCGGTGCCTGGGAGGCCGTCAAACGTCATTTCCGAGAGATCGGAACTGATATCCAGACGACGCCATTCACCGCTGTTGGTGTGGGCGACATGTCCGGCGATGTGTTCGGCAATGGCATGCTGTTGTCGCCACAGACCAAGCTGATCGCGGCTTTTGACCATCGCGATATCTTCATCGACCCTGAACCCAATGTGAAGTCCACATTGAAAGAGCGGCAGCGTCTGTTCGACCTTCCGCGTTCCAGCTGGCAGGACTTCGACAAGTCGAAGATTTCCGCAGGTGGCGGTGTCTTCTCACGCTCGCAGAAGTCGATCACGCTATCGAAAGAAGCGGCAAAGGCGATAGGCCTAAGCAAGACAACTGCAACGCCATTCGAGATCATGACGGCAATTCTCAAAGCGCCCGTCGATCTTCTGTGGTTTGGCGGTATCGGCACGTATATCCGTTCTTCGCTCGAAACCGATGCGGAGGCTGGTGATCGCTCCAATGATGCCATCCGTATTACCGGCAGCGATGTGCGGGCAAAGGTAATCGGTGAAGGTGCAAATCTCGGCGTGACGCAGAAAGCGCGTATAGAATTCGGCCTTCTGGGTGGCAGGTGTAATTCCGACGCCATTGATAATTCGGCTGGCGTCAATACGTCTGACGTTGAGGTCAATATCAAGATTGCTTTGGCTCAGGCCATGCGCAGTGGCAAGCTGAAACGCGACAAGCGTGACAAGGTGCTGGAATCAATGACCGAAGAAGTTGGCGCGCTCGTCCTGCGCAACAACTATCTGCAAACACTTGCGCTTTCGCTTGCGCAAAGACGCGGTGTTGCCGACCTTGCCTATCAGGCGCGTTTTATCAGCGACCTTGAAACGCAGAAGCTGCTTAACCGCAAGGTAGAGACCCTGCCGGATGACAAGGCATTGCAGGAGCGCCAGATTGAAGGCATTCCGCTGACCCGCGCCGAGCTTGGCGTGCTTCTGGCCTATGCCAAGATCGTTCTGTCGGATCAGCTTCTGGCGAGCGATCTGCCGGATGATCCCTATTTCGAGCGCGAACTGATGGAATATTTCCCCATTCAGATGAAAGAGGGGTTTGCGGACGAACTTCGCAGCCATCGTCTTCGCCGTGAAATCATTGCAACCCAGCTTGCCAATGACGTAATCAACAGGGGCGGGCCGACATTCGTCAGCAGGCTTTCGGACCTGACGGGACAATCGGGACCGGAAATAGTCCGCGCCTATATTATCGTCCGTGATGGCTTTGAGGTGGACGGTTTGTTCGATGCAATTGACCGGCTGGACAATACAATGCCGGGTGATGTTCAGAACGGGCTCTACGCCAAGGTTGCGCAGATGTTGAACTGGACGACGGCTTGGGTATTGCGCAATAGCAAAAATACCGATCTTGGTGCGGCAATTGCTGAAATAAAGGCGGCGCGCAATGCGTTGCTGCCACGTCTCGACAAGCTCCTGCCAGCGACCATGACAGCACTTATCCGCGAGGACACGACCAACAATGTGGCGCTTGGCGCACCGCAGGGCTTGGCCGAGCAGATGGCGCGTCTGGAAATTGCTCCGATCATTCCAGATATCGCTGCGGTGGCGCAGGCCGCCAATGTCGATATTACTGGAGCAGCAAAGGCCTATTTCGACATTTCCGAAGCCTTCCGAATCGGGCGTATCGAAGATGCTGCTCGCGGTGTTTCCGTGGCTGATTACTATGATGGGCTGGCGCTTGCCCGCGCCACCGATCTGATCAGTCAGGCGCGGCGCGGTATTGCGGTGGCAGCATTGACCCAGCATGGGAAGAAATCCGACCCGGCCAAAGAATGGCTGGCAAGCCGTGGTTCACGTCTCGAAGAGGTGCGTCAGCGCATGGCAAACATTGTCGAGACAGGTGATCTGACCGTGTCGCGACTGGCTGTCGCTGCGGGGTTATTGTCTGATCTCTCGTGATCTGAATGAGTAGCGAATAGGTGTTTGGCAGATAGTGCCGTGCGTGGTTCGACGGGGCTCACCATGAGGAAAGTTAGGTGCTTCGCGGAGAAAGAGTTACCTCTGTAAAACGGATTTCTGATCCTCAACTTCCCTCATGGTGAGCCCCGTCGAACCACGCACAGCAATGTTTATCTGACTTACAGTACCCATGAATATGGAGTCTGCATGCAACAAGCACCAAAACGCGGCATCTGGGGTTGGATGTTTTTTGACTGGGCGGCGCAGCCATTTTTCACGGTTGTTACCACCTTCATCTTCGGGCCTTATTTCGTTTCGCGCATGGTAAGTGACCCTGCGATGGGACAGGCGGCATGGGGATATGGCATTGCGGTATCAGGCTTGTTCATCGCCATATTATCGCCGGTGCTTGGTTCCATTGCCGATCAGACGGGACGGCGCAAACCCTGGATCGGTTTCTTTGCCCTTATCAAAATCCTGTCGCTTTGCATGTTGTGGTTTGCTGAACCGGGTTCAGGCCTGATCGCACCATTGATCTTCTTTTCTCTCGCATCGATCGCGGCTGAGTTTTCCATCGTGTTCAACGATTCCATGATGCCGCGGCTTGTTGCGCCAAAAGATATTGGCCGCATATCCAATATTGCATGGGGTCTTGGCTATCTCGGTGGCATGATCGTGCTGATCTTTGTCGTGGCCTTTCTGGCGGCATCGCCGGAAACCGGCAAGACGCTGCTTGGTGCCAATCCGCTTTTCGGGCTGGACCCGACCCTCTCCGAAGGTGACCGCGCGACAGGTCCTTTGTCGGCATTGTGGTATCTGGTCTTCATCCTGCCGATGTTCTTCTTCACGCCTGATGGCACGAAGGGACTGCCGGTTGGCAAGGCTGTACGTGCAGGATTGGCCGAACTCAAATCCACCATAGGGGAGGCGAGGCAAAGGCCGGGTATCGTGCGGTTTCTCGTCGGGCGCATGATCTATCAGGACGGCGTTAACGCGCTTATCGCCTTGGGCGGTGCCTTTGCCGCAACCATGTTCGGGTGGGTAACAACCGAGATAGGCATTTTCGGCATCATACTCAATGTCGTTGCTATTTTCGGATGCCTTGCCGCCAGCAAATTCGATACGCTGCTCGGCTCAAAGGTCGTGGTTGTTGTCTCGCTGGTCCTGCTGATTATTGCAACGCTGGGGATTGTCTCGACCGGGCCGGGCTATACGCTTTTCGGATTGCTGCAATTGCCGGGCGCGGATAGCGGCAGCCTGTTCGGTACACCGGCGGAAAAAGCCTATATCGGCTTCGGCCTGCTTATAGGCATTGCGTTCGGGCCGGTTCAGGCTTCATCACGCTCCTATATGGCGCGGAGCATCGCGTCCGATGAGGCAGGCCGCTACTTCGGCCTCTATGCGTTGTCGGGAAGGGCGACGAGCTTCCTTGCGCCCTTCATGGTGGCAACAGTCACGGCATTAAGTGGATCGCCACGCCTTGGCATGGCGATGATCCTTATCTTCCTGCTTGTCGGTCTGGCGATCCTCGCAAGGACGCCATACCCGGCCGCAAAAATCAGTGCCTGAAATGGCGCATGCCGGTGAAGACCATGGCAATGCCATGTTCGTCGGCCGCGGCAATCACGTCATCATCGCGCATTGATCCGCCCGGTTGGATGACAGCCGTGGCGCCCGCTGCAACGGCTGAAAGCAGGCCATCGGCAAACGGGAAGAATGCGTCGGAAGCGACGACAGAACCCTTGGTAAGCGGCGTTGATTGCCCAGCAGCCTCGGCGGCATCTTCCGCCTTGCGGGCAGCGATGCGGGCACTGTCAACGCGGCTCATCTGACCGGCGCCGATGCCGACCGCCGCGCCATCCTTGACATAGACAATGGCGTTGGACTTCACGTGCTTGGCGATGCGGAAGGCCAGCTTGAGATCAGACATTTCGGCTTCGGTCGGCGCGCGTTTGGTGACGACCTTCAAGTCCAGATCATCGACGACGCCGCTGTCGCGGGACTGAACGAGAATACCACCAGCAACTGTCTTGGCGCTGATACCACCTGCGCGCGGATCAGGCAGGCCGCCCGTTACGAGCAGGCGCAGGTTTTTCTTGGCAGCGACGATGGCCTGTGCTTCCGGCGTAGCATCCGGAGCAATAATGACCTCGGTGAAGGTCTTTACGATTTCTTCCGCAGCATCCGCATCCAGCGTTTTATTGAGCGCGACAATACCGCCAAATGCCGAGACAGGATCGCAAGCAAGCGCCTTGAGATAGGCCTCCTTGAGAGTTGCCCCCTCAGCGACGCCGCAAGGATTGGCATGCTTGATGATTGCGACGGCTGATGTGCGTTCAGGATCGAACTCGGCCACCAGTTCGAAAGCCGCGTCGGTATCATTGATGTTGTTGTAGGAAAGCTGCTTGCCCTGAAGCTGGGTAGCAGTGGCGACGCCGGGGCGCTTTTCGCCGGTAAGATAAAAGCCAGCGGACTGATGCGGGTTTTCACCATAACGCATGACAGAATGGAGATGTCCGCCAATGGCGCGGCGCGAAGGTGTTTCCGTCATCAATGCTTCGGCAAACCAGCCGGAAATAGCCGCATCATAGGTCGCCGTACGGGCATAGGCCTTGGCCGCAAGGCTCTGGCGGAACGAATAGGGCAGCGAGCCTTCGTGTTTGTCGAGCATGGCGATAACCATGTCGTAATCGCCAGTTTCTGTAACGACACCAACATAGGCATGGTTCTTGGCGGCAGCGCGGATCATGGCCGGGCCGCCGATGTCGATGTTCTCGACGATATTGGCATAGTCAGCACCGGAATGGCGGACTTCCTCGAAAGGATAGAGATTGATGACAACAAGATCGATCTCGCCGATGCCATGGGTCTTCATCGCCTCGACATGTTCCGGATCATCACGCACGGCGAGCAGTCCGCCATGTACCTTGGGGTGCAGGGTCTTGACGCGGCCATCCATGATTTCCGGAAAGTCGGTGATTTCGGAAACATCGCGAACCGGAATACCCTCGGCTGCAATGGCTTTGGACGTGCCGCCCGTGGACAGGATTTCGATGCCATGGCGATGCAGGGCATGAGCAAGAGCTATCAGGCCCGCTTTGTCGGAAACGGAAATAAGCGCCCGCTTGACTGGATGAAGATTGGGAGCGGGAAAAGATTTCGCGGCGACGGCCATGGGTTCGTCCTTAAACTTCGTATGGATCAATGGATTTGGCTTGGCCGTTAGCACAGGCCGAGCCGGAATCCTACCTTTTTGCGTAAGTTCACACGGGTGATCCAAGATTCATGTCAGGATTGTTTATCATAACGATCCGGAGCTGTCTTTTGATGGAAACTACACATTGGGTTTTAAGATTTTTTGTAATTTTTATTATAGTTTAGTATCAATTACTAGTTGAAGACGGTTGTGTAAAATAAACTCTGAAATAAACTATAGTATAATTTCCACTGTATTGCTTTGCTGATAAAACTTTAGGAATAATGTATTTTCAAATCGAGGGATTTTATATGGCTGTGAAATTGCTTTTTGTCGCTGGCCTCTGCGCGACTCTGGTCGGATGTGGCCATTCTTCAGAGAAAACTGTTTCCACATCGTCAGCTGGCAGCGAACCCGTTTCCGTACAGCCCACTGTCGCAAAACCAGAGTCGACAAAATCCGTAGCAGAATATGACCTTAAAGGTCATGGTTTTGTGACAGGAGCTGATGGAAAGTTGGTGGCGGTCAATGTTGGTGCCAAGGTCAGCGGTCTATCGGAAACAGAGTCTGCTATGTTTAAAGGCAATACGCCTCTGGTAAAGCTGGCTTATAGTGGTGATAAGCCATTTACGGGTACAACCACGGGGACGCGGCGCGACAGCGGTGAGGACTATGGGCCTTATGGCAATGATACCCGTTTTCTCATGAGTGATACATCTATCAATTCCAAGGATGCGCCGACGGCATTTGGTGTGTTCCGCGACCAATCCAGTAAAGACAAGTTTAATGCAGCTGCTTATTATGGTGGCGTGAATGCAACGAATGTGCCCACTTCCGGTCAGGCTAGCTATCGTGGCAAGTTTGCCGGCGGGATTAATGAGAGCGGCGTTGTGGGCGGCGAGCAAAGGCACGTTTCTGGAAAGTTTAATCTCGCTGCTGACTTTGGAGCAGGTACCGTCAAGGGCACTGTGTCCGAGCTTAATGCCACCCATCGAGATCCTATAATAGCGGCCGGTAACCTCAATGCAACCGACCTGACATTCGACGGTACAATAGCCAAGGACAAGCCAACCTACTCAGCAGATAAGGTCACTTTCGAGGGCGAAACCCTCGCAGCTAATGTTGAGGGCGGTTTCTACAATGCCAATGCAAGCGAGACAGCTGGTATTATCAGCGCCACGACCGATGCTGAAGACACCTCAACAATAATTGGTACGTTCCATGGTGAAAAGCAACCGTAGTTTGATGGGTGCTATCCGCATTAGGGCTAACTTACTTAGTTAATATGGAGGGGTGAGGCTAATGCATCGCCCCACTATCTTGGCTGAGGCATCGCGCCTATTCGTGTAATTTCGGCTGCCGTTCCAACCATAGTTTATGCGTCCAACTCCCGTACATTGGA
Source organism: Phyllobacterium sp. YR531 (assembly GCF_000282595.1). Lineage (GTDB taxonomy): Bacteria > Pseudomonadota > Alphaproteobacteria > Rhizobiales > Rhizobiaceae > Phyllobacterium. Next base: position 121,996 of record NZ_AKIZ01000013.1, on the reverse strand, counting down.
AAATATCTTGCTCCAGCGTTTAGTGAAGTCATCATGCTATGGATTTGCGTTCTTGAGTTTCTTTGGGGCTGAGCCAACGCATGCCAGCGTTCAACAGGGTCCCTCTTATTCTTTTGCGCAAGTCAGGGCGTTGATCGAAGCATCAGAGTATGACGAGGCTCGCAATCTTGTTGCGACTTCTGGTGATGGTGGGAAAGCCAATCAAGTTGCCCAGATATTTACTGAAGCGCTTATACTGAAGCATCAGAGGCAGTTTCAGGCATCTGCTGAGAAGATGCAGCAAATCATTATCGCTTATCCACAATATGACAGGGTGCGCCAGGAATTGGCGCATACCTACTTCCTGTTAGGTGATGGCGAGCACGCAAAATACCAATTCGAATTGCTGGCGGCATCAAGCCAGTCTCCAGACTTCCGGTCGCTTTATAATAACTATATCGACGCTATAGATGCAAAGCGCCCTTGGACTCTTGATGGTTATATTGCACTGGCACCCAGTACGAATATTACCAGAGGCGCAAGCGAAGACACTATTTTCATAGCGGGCATCCCCTTCACTCCAAAGAATCAGAAACAAAGTGGTGTTGGTCTCAACTACGGTGTTTCGGGAACTTATCAATTCAAACTGGATGAGCGGTTCGCCTTGGCATTTGGCGGGAGCTTGGACGGCGTTAAATACCGTGATCGGGCCTTTGACGAGCTGTCAGGACAAGTCTTTTCAGAACTTTCTTATAGGACTCATGATTGGCGTTTCGGTATTGGACCAACCCTTGCGCGAACCTCTTTTGCGTGGGAGGGGCATAATTGGGGTTATGGCGTCCAGGGATATGTTCAGAAGCGGCTAGGCAACAGCGGTGACACCATTCGGATGACGGCCCGTATGCGTTATCTGGATTACGATGTTCAGGATTACCATGATGGTGTGGAAACGACCATTGGCCTTCGATATCAGCACGTGTTTTCTGCTTCTTTACTGGCCAGTGTCGGCGCTACCGCGACGCGGATGAATGCCCAGAACTTTAACGCCTATACAAGCATCCGCCCCAATTTAGAAGTTTACTCCGATCTACCATTGGGTATTCTTGGTAGTGTTGCGGCGGGATATGAGTTCCGAAACTTTGACGGCAAATTTCCCATGACTGGCAAAGGAAGGGAGGACAGGCAGTTCAGCGCGAGTGTTGGACTGACACTGAGAAAGCTGAGTTATAAAAATATTGCGCCCCGGCTGGAATATGGTTATCGCATCAATAGCTCGAATGTTGATCTCTACGATTACGATTCGCACAATTTTGGAATTTATCTGACGAAGAAGTACTAGAAAAATAAGTGCTTAATTACGGGCCGATCAATCGATTGACAGGACTCGATTATCCCTTTTGGGATTGCCGCAATATGGCCCTGTATCATACATGAACCAAAGAATGGTTCGCATTATTGCTAAAAGAAGTGAGCGAACACGGCTTGGCCGTTAGCACAGGCCGCGCCGGAATCCTACCTTTTTGCGTAAGTTCACACGGGTGATTTCGCGGTTCTCTCGGTAGCAAACACGCTTAGAACGATTAGCCCCATGACAGCTCCGGTGACGCAGGTCGCCCACCAACCGCCATAGAAATAGCTCGCGGCAGCGATGGCTGATCCACTGGAGCCGATCAGGAAGACGATCGTCATATAGACCGCATTTAGCCTCCCGCGTGCTGCATCATTCAGTGAAAAGATAATGCGCTGGCTTAAAATCTGATTGGTTTGCACCGCACTGTCGATAAAGATTGCAGACAGAACAAGTGCCGCGATAGAGATGGCCGTACCGGCCCAGCCTGCTATGAGAAACCAGAGTGTTAGCGTCATCATTGCGATTGCTGTTCCCTGCCGGGTGTAGCCACGGTCAGCGAGGCGCCCCGCGATGGGTGCCGCCAGAGCGCCGGCAGCACCGGCCAGCGCAAACAGTGCGATCTGGCGCTGGCTGTAGCCAAACTGCTCCGTCAGGAGCAGCGGAATACCCGTCCAGAACAGGTTGAAGCTGGCGAAGATGATGCCCTGATAAAAGGCGCGGCGCTGCAAGGCAGGCGTGGTGATAAGCAGGTTCCACATGGATTTGAGGATTGCGCCGTAGTGCATGCCGCCTTGCGGCTGACGCTTTGGCAGGGCAATGCGCAAAAGGACGAGTACAGCCAGCATTGCTGCTGCCGATATCCAGAAAATAGCGCGCCAGCCAAATTCGGAAGCCACGAGATTGGCCAATGGCCGCGCCAGCATGATGCCGGTCAAAAGTCCGGCCATGACATTGCCAATCGTCCTGCCGCGCGAAGCCGCCGGAACGAGATGCGATGCAAAGGGAACAAGCACCTGCGCGCCGCAGGCGAAGAAACCAATGGCGAAGGATGATATCAGAAATGTCATTGCCGAGCCGGATAATGCAGCACCGGCAAGCCCAAGCGCGGTGCCGCCAAGGGTCAAGAGGACCAGACGGCGGTTTTCAAAAAGGTCGGCAAGCGAAACGAGCAGCAACAGGCCCGCGCCATAGCCAAGTTGAGTCACCGTAACAATAAACCCGGCCATGCCGCCATGCAGATCAAGATCATCGCTGATAAGCCCGATCAGCGCCTGAGCATAATAGATACTGCCGACCATCGCGCCGCAGGCGAAGGCAAACAGGAAAGTCAGTGCAAGTGACAGGCCATTGGGCTCGGCAACCGCAATTTCAGGTTCGCCGGGCTGAAGCGCAGGATTGTTTGAATAGGCCATTTATGATCTCGCTGCCGGTGGCCTCCCTCCGCCGGTTTCTGGTTATTTCTTCAAGTGAGGTTCGATGAGTGAAAGGTCCGCTGCGGATAGCCGGTCAGATGCTGTGCGGGCCTGATGCCAATAGGGATAAAGCAACGGCGGTTGGCTGACCGCATCAAGGCTTGCGCGCTCGTCTGCTGTTAATGCGAGATCAGCGGCCTTGAGATTATCCGCAAGCTGCTCATCCGTTCTTGCGCCGACTATGAGTGACGTTACCCCTTTGCGGCCAAGCAACCATGCAAGAGCTACCTGAGCCGCCGAAACCTTATGCGCCTCGGCAATGCCAACAAGGACTTCTATGATATCGTAGAGGCGCTCTTCATCGCGGATTGGCGGCTCACCCCAGTTGGCCAATTGGCGGGTGCCTTCCGGTGTCGCCTTGCCACGGCGGTATTTGCCAGAAAGCAGACCTCCGGCAAGAGGGCTCCAGACGAGCACACCCACATTCTGGTCAAGCGTTGCCGGGATCAATTCATATTCCGCATCACGGGATTCAAGGCTGTAATGGATTTGCTGGCTGACCGGGGCGATGAATTTTTCCAGTGCCGCAACGCCCATCGCCTTCATCAGGTGCCATGCGGAAAAATTGGATACGCCGACATAGCGGACTTTGCCTGAGCGTACGAGGGTATCAAGCGCTTCAAGGGTCTCATCGAGAGGTGTCAGACCATCCCATTGATGCAGTTGATAAAGGTCGATATGGTCTGTACCAAGGCGCTTGAGGCTTATCTCGGCGGCACGGATCAGATGGTAGCGGGACAGACCCGCATCGTTGATTTCTTCGCCCATACGAAAGCGTGCCTTAGTGGCAATGAGAACCCTGTCACGCTTGCCTTTCAAGGCTTGCCCCAGAATCTCCTCGGATGCACCGTTTGAATAAATATCTGCCGTGTCGAAAAGATTGATGCCCGCGTCGAGCGCCATGTCGACTTGCCGCTTTGCCCCTGCAAGATCGGTGTCGCCGGTTTTGGCGAAATTACCCTTGCCGCCAAATGTCATGGTTCCAAGACTGAGCGCAGATACTTTAAGACCGGAACGGCCAAGCTGACGATACTCCATGGATCGGCTCCTGATGGTATGACTGGAAATGGGATTGTGCCGGCGAGCGCGGCAATGACTGTCGCCCTCCTATAGCCGATTGGGGAGCTTTTGTCGCCCCGTTGTCGTACAAGATTCAGTGATATTGTCTTAGCCGTAAACGCCAAGCGACGTGCGGGTGAACTGCCATTCAACTTCCGGACGATTGGCTGCGTTGACCGAAAGTGTGATCTGGCGGGTTTTCACAGGACCGCGGAAACCGGCAAAGAAAAGCGAGTCTTCAACAAAAGGCTGGACTGTCGAGGAGAACATCCAGACATCATCATTCTCAGCCTGGAGAACGATGAGCCCATGATCGTCGACACTGACATTCACTGCAGGGTGAAGATGAAAACGAATGACGATTTCTTCAGCGCCTGTCTGACGCAATGGATTTCTACCGGCAGCAAAAAAACTGTCTATGCCCTCGATCACGCTACCATTGTGCGACAGGACGATCTGGCGTTCATGATAAATGCCGAAAGGCCGGACATAGCCATTGTGATTGGCGACAAAGCCAATCGTTCCGGGTTTTTCAATGCGTTCAATATTGACCTTGTTCGGACCTGCAATGATGGGCGTGCCTATCATTGTCGACAGGCCGGATGTGTTGCTGAAACGGCAGGACGAGGTGTCGTTGATGGTGGCGGTTGAATGTGCAGCCGTAGAGCGCGCCAACGGGCGAAACTCGGCCGGTCCGTAACGGTCAACGCCAGCATTGACGATGTAACGGCTGCGGCCCGAGGACATTTCGAATGACAGGCAGCCTGCATGGGCGTCACGTGATGCCGTAACGGGCGGCGCGAGGCCGGTGTCTGCGATAATTGTCGTTGAATCCATGGACAGGCGTTCGTAACCGGAATGCGCCGCATGGATCAGCGGCAGGCCACCAATATCGTCGTGCCGTAACACGGCGATAACTCGTTCGGGCATGGTTGCGCCAACACCATTGAACAAGGCAAGACTGCCATCATGGTGGCGGAAGAATCGCAGTGCCGGCAACATGCGCTCTATGGCTTCGATCAACGCTTTCGGTGGTGCTTCCTGCCCGCTCGCATAGGTCTGGCGCAAGGGCAGCAGATCGGCCAGCAGCTCAAGTATTGCCAGTGGATTGCGCGAGATGTGTCCGCCGTCGGGCAATATCTGTCTCGTCAGTTCCAACTCAAGATTGCGCCGCGCGGAGCGGGTGGTGCTGGACGAAACAGGCAATGCCAAAGCTGCCAAAGCCAGCGCAATACGCGCACGCAATTTTTCCTCGCCATCATCCATGACGGCAGCCATGGTTCGCAGATAACGAACCTGCATCGCCAGTGAGCGCATGAACTGGCGATAGGTACGAAGCTCGGCACCGGCGAGAATCAGATTGGAATGCTGTAACCAGGCGATAATGCGCTGTGCGGTTACTTCAGGTGCCCAGGCAGGTCCGCCAATGGAACGGCCATGGGTGGTAATCCAGTCGCCAAGCAATGCCCGCGCATTTGCTGTGGCAAGCTCCGTGCCTGCGGCACGCAGATTGCGCAGCCAGCCGAAATTATGCAGAGCGACCTGCCAGGCGGCGTTAGGCGGCTCGACAAGAAAAGGCGAGCGCCCGCCGGTTTCTACTACACGACCAGCCAGCGCAAAACGGCCGTGATAGAACTCTTCCGCGAGCTGCGGATCGGCAGGGCGCAGATCCTGTGGAGCAATAAGTACGCGCTCGGGGGTGAAACCGGTAAACCGCCAACGATAGAGCGGTCCCATACGCACACGTCTGCGAAAACGGCGCCAAAGTTGCGCAGTTGCAAGTCCCCATAGTTGCGGTGTTTCGCTCAGCGCGACCATATTTATTGCTTCGAAATTTGTCGACAGTCAGCGATTATGCAGCCAGAACAGTTAAAACTTTAGTATTTTCGGCGGAACCGGGCGGCAAAGAAGCCATCCATGCCGGAAAGTGCGGGATTTTCATGCGGCAGGTCCGCAGGTGTTGAACGGACAAATCCCTCTTTCGTGATCAATTCAGCCACGCCGCCAACCTCTTCTTTCGTGACCGGCACGAGTTCAATGGCGGGATTTTTAGCGAGAAGATCAAGCGACACGACCTCGCCTTCAAGTGGATCGAGAGAGCAGTTCGAAAACACCACGATGCCGCCCGGACGAACAATTGTTACCGCATGGTCGAGTAGCCTCGCTTGCAGATTGGCAAGTTTGCGCACGTCTTCGGGCGTCTTTGTCCATGGTACATCGGGGTGACGGCGCACTGTTCCCGTCGAGGAACAGGGGGCATCAAGCAGTATCGCATCAAAAAGCTCGGCTGGATTGTAAGCTGAAAGATTTGCTTCGACTGTTTCAGCCGTCAGACCCAGACGCTCAAGATTGCCACGAAGACGCTTCAGCCGGTTGGCCGAAAGGTCAAGCGCGGTGACATTTGCGCCCGCATGGGCAAGCTGGGCAGTCTTGCCGCCCGGCGCCGCACACAGATCCGCAACGCGCTGACCCTTGATGTCGCCAAACAGCTTTGCAGGGAGGCTGGCTGCGGTGTCCTGCACCCACCATTCGCCTTCTACAAAGCCGGGAAGTTCGGTGAGCGAACCCTCAACGGTACCAAGCCGCACGGAGCCTGTCGGCAAGGCAATACCACCAAGCTTTTCCGCCCATTCTGCTGCATCACCTTTTACGGTCAGATCGATAGGCGGCTCTTTCGCCTGTATATCGAGAATGGCCTTGGCCTTGTCATTGCCATAGGACGCAACAAGCGTCTGCTCAAACCATTCCGGCACATTGCTGGCACCAGCCTTGAACGTATCTTTCTCGCGGGACAGGCGGCGCAAAACAGCATTCACCATGGAAGCAAAGCGGCGATTGCGCGGGTCATTATTCGCTGCGGTTACAGCAAGATCAACGGCAGCGCGGTCCGGAACATCGAGATAAAGAATTTGCGCCGCCGCAACATGCAGAAGGTGCTTCAGTGCTACTGCATTTTCAGGCAATGGCCGGTCGATCATCTGGCTGATCGCCGCGTCTATCGTGCCGCGATTGCGCAGGGCTGCGCCAAGAATGGCGCGCACAAGCGAACGATCGCGGTCTTCAAGCTCCATATATTGCGGATGACCATTGCTGTTGTCGGTCAAACCATCCAGCGACGTGTGCTTTTCAATGACAGCTCCAAGCAGGCGTGTGGCGCATTGGCGCGCTGCCAGACCCGGGCGGTCTTCTGCATCGATATAATCTTTTGGCTTTTTACCGAATGGGCGTTTGGTACCGTGCTCCACACTCATGCCCATGGGCCTTTGCGCCCGCCGCCATTACGGCCCCAGGGTGATGGCCTGTCGTCCTGTATTTCTTCCTCAGCCGGCGCTTGAACCGGACGTCCCTGCTGTGGTGCCGGTTGGGCCTGACGGAACTCCTGCGCCATGGCCTCCAGAGCTGCTATGCGATTTTCGGTTGCGGGATGGGTTGAAAACAGACTGTCTGCACCGCGACCGCTCAAGGGGTTGATGATGAACAATGGAGCCGATGCCGGGTTGCGCTCGGCATCCTCATTGACGATCTGCTTTGCGCCACGCGCAATCTTGTTGAGGGCAGATGCAAGCCAGAGCGGATTGCCGCAAATCTGCGCGCCGCGCCTGTCGGCGGCATATTCACGGGTCCGGCTGATGGCCATCTGCACAATCATTGCTGCGAAAGGCGCAACGACCATGGCCACGATAATGCCGATGAAGCCAAGGGGATTATTGTTCTGGCGGTTTCCGCCGAAAAACATGGCGAAATTGCCGAGCATTGAAATGGCACCGGCCAATGTCGCGGTGATTGTCATGGTCAGCGTGTCGCGATGTTCGACATGGGCAAGCTCATGCGCCATGACAGCCGCTACTTCCTGCGGGGTCAGGGCCTGCAACAGTCCGGTACTGGCTGCTACAGCGGCATTTTGCGGATTTCGTCCGGTCGCGAATGCATTGGGCTGGGCGTTCTGTATCAGGTAAACCTTGGGCATCGGCAGGTTGGCATTGGCCGCGAGATCGCGCACGATGCCATAATATTCCGGGGCGTTGGCTTCGTTGACTTCGACGGCATTGTGCATTCTCAGCACCATCTTGTCGGAATTCCAATAGCTGAAAAGGTTCATGCCCGCAGCAAAGACAAGGGCGATCATCATGCCGCCGGTTCCGCCGATGAGAAATCCGACGCCCATGAAAAGGGCTGTCATGAAGGCGAGCAGCATTCCTGTGCGCATTACGTTCATGGCTGAAGTCTCTCTTCCGGTAACATTATGATAGGCAAGGTTATTCCTTTTATTGCGTTCATTCCGCTATATGATGGTGTTTCGCATCGCAAGCTTCAATGATCAGTATATTCGGAATGAGTATAACATGACCCCATCCAATTCCGGTGAAGAGACTTCAACGCCGCCGCAGGCCGATAATGACGATCAGCGACCGCGCCCGAATTTTGACCAGTTGCCCGCTGCCGCGCAACGCGCCTTGAAGGAAGCCGAAGCACGGCACGCAGCGGAAAAAGCAGAAGCGGACAAGCCTCGCGAAATCGGCGGGCGAGGTGGGAAAGACCCCGCCCGGTTTGGTGATTGGGAAATCAAAGGCCGCACGATCGATTTTTAGTGGGCGGCCTTTACCGAATAACCTCGATCCCGAGTTTTTCACGGCGCAGCCAGCGGCTCAGCAGCAGAAGTGACGCCACGGCAAGGCCGACAAGCAGCCCTATCCAGATGCCAACACCCTTCATATCGAGCCAGAAGGCAAAGGCTACCGACAGGGGTAGACCAATGCCCCAATAGGCAATGGCAGCGTAAATCATCGGAATGGTTGTATCATGCAGGCCGCGCAACATGCCGGCGGCAACCGCTTGTGCGCCATCGAAAATCTGAAACAGTGCCGCAAGAGCCAAGAACGAAACCGCCAGAGTGACAACCTCGACATTTGCGGGACTGTGAATGTCGATAAAGACACCTATGAGTTGCAAAGGCGCGATTATCATCAGCAAAGCCGTGAGCGCCATGAATCCTGTGCCGGCAGTAAACGCTACCCATCCGGCCCGCTTTATGCCTGCAGGGTCCTGCGCACCATAGGCACGGCCGACGCGCACGGTTGCCGCCTGCCCGAAGCCGAGCGGCACCATGAAGCTTATCGATGCAATCTGGATTGCGATGGCATGGGCAGCGAGCGAATTGGGACCGATAAGTCCCATGAGAAAGGCTGCTGCGTTGAAGATCGTGACCTCAAAGCCGAGGATCGCAGCAATAGGCAATCCAAGCCGCATCAATTGGCCATAACGTGGCCAGTCCGCACGCCAGAAACGGCCAAACAGATGATAGCGCCGGAAGCGGCGATCAAGCGAGATGACAATGACCAAACCGACAAACATGAGTACGGAGGAAAGAGCCGTTGCAATGCCCGAACCAACGATTCCCATTTCAGGAAACCCGAAATGGCCGAAGATCAGCGCATAATTTGCCAGTGCATTGAAGCCAACTGCCATAAAGGCGATGACCAGTGCCCAACCCGGGCGCTCTAAGGCTGCCATGAACGAGCGCAGGACAACATAGAAATAGAACGGCAGCACCGCCCATTGCAGGGCCCGGATATAGGTACCTGCTTCCGCTGCAAGATCGGCATCCTGACCCATAGCCAAAAGGATTGGCGTGGCATTCCACAAGGCGATCCAGATGGGAATGGAAATGGTTACACCGATCCACATGCCCTGACGCACGGTACGGCGCACATCGCGAACGGAAAAACGGTTGCGGCCGATCTCGCGCGCAATCATTGGCGTTGTCGCGGTCATGAGACCAAGTCCGAAAATCATCGGTATGTAGTAAAGATTGGTGCCGAGAGCGCCTGCAGCCAATGCATGCGGACCCAACCAACCCAGCATCATTACGTCGGTAGCGGTCATCGCAACCTGAGCCACATTGGTCAGGATTATCGGCCAGCTCAAAGTGAGCATCGCTATGATTTCGTCACGCCATACGCGCTGCGGCACGGCATCTTGATTTGTTACCACCGACATTGTTCAGTCTTTCGAAGGGGAATGCCTTTTTGAAAGGCAAGGTGCACCATTTTCAGGCAAATCAGGTGGTATCATTATTTGCCAGAGGAAGCAAAACCTTGGGCTATGCAATTGAGGGTTGGTGTCGCGCAGAGGTACGTTCTGTCATGATGCGAGCATTGACATTTTGTGATTTAAAAAATACATTATGCAGATTAAGCAGACTGAAATTTACGAAGAATGGGAACGAGGTATAACAGATGTTCGGCTCAGAGCAGCGATCGCTGCGCGGCTGTATCGTTTAGCAAATGGATTGGAGGGTGATGTAGCACCCGTGGGTGAAGGCATCAGTGAGCTTCGCATTCATTATGGCGCAGGTTATCGCATTTACTTCCAACGCTGTGGGAGCACGATTATACTTCTTTTGTGTGGCGGGAATAAAAGCTCGCAGCGACGAGACATTTTGAATGCAAAATGGTTAGCTAAGAACTGGAACGACTAAATGGTGATTAAACTCTATGATTACGACCCAGCGGATGCCTTGACTTCCGATGAAGCCATAGAGGTGTTCTTGGCCGATGCGTTTGAAACACGCGATGCCACCTATATCGCAAAGGCGCTTGGCGTCGTTGCCAGAGCAAAAGGAATGACAGGAGTAGCGCGCGATACCGGTCTTGCGCGCGAGCAGCTTTATCGATCCTTGAGCGAAAATGGCAATCCGACCCTTGCCACTACGCTCGCAGTTTTGAAAGCTCTCAATGTTGGGCTCACCCCACACATAGGTAAATCAAACCCAACTAATTAAGCCAAAAAGGAAAGGGCCACCCCGAAGGATGGCCCCGTAATTCCGTCTGGCCTAAGGGCCTATACCCGGCGTGAGCCGGGGACACCGTTTCAACGGAGAGATGATCCCCGCAGAGTAGCATCAGACGCCTTGTGGCACATATCGAAATCACTAGACATCGGATCACCTCCTTTACGTTCGTTGAACACATGGAGAGAATGGGGTGCCTTTTTACAGATTTCAAGAGAAAAAGTAACTTTGACATGCCGCATTGCCGACAAATGGACGTTTCCGCGCTGTTTACCAGGCGGGTGTTGCCGGAAAACCGTTGGACAGTTTTCAGAAACCTGCTTAGAGCAAATCGAGTTTCATAATTTTCATGCAAGCACTGATGCAGTGCCTGGAGGCAAGAAATGGCAGCTGAGCACCGGGCAGCCCGAATTATCCGCACCGTAATCGATCTGATCGAGCCGCAATTCTCAGTGGAGTTGTGGGATGGAACCCGCATTGGCGATGTGGCTGATGGGCCCGTATTGGTGATCAATGATCCCATGACCGTACGCCAACTCGCCCTTAAACCGAATATTGGCTCCATCGTCGAATTGTGGGTTTCCGGCCAGATTGATGTGAAGAATGGAACATTGTTTGACCTTGTCGAGCGCGGGCCAAAGGGCAAGCTGAAAGAGAAAATCAAGGCATTGCCGAAATGGCAATTGCTTAAGGATGTTCCTGCTCTGCTGCTGGGCGGCGGCAAAAGCGGATCATCCGGTCTTGGCGGTAAAAACCCTTACGTCAGCGGTTCCAACAAGGAGGCGATCACGCATCACTACGATGTGTCGAACGCGTTCTATCAGCTCTTTCTTGATGACCGGATGGTCTACACCTGCGCCTATTTTACTGACTGGAACAACACTATCGATCAGGCGCAAGCCGACAAACTGGAATTGATCTGCCGCAAACTGCGCTTAAAACCCGGTGAACGGCTTCTCGATATCGGTTGCGGCTGGGGCGCCATGCTGATCTATGCTGCCAAGCATTATGGCGTTACCGGCACAGGCGTTTCCCTGTCGGAAGCACAGACGGCACTGGCACGCGAGCGCATCAAGGCCGAAGGTCTTGAGGACAAAATCACTATTCACGTCAAATCCTATGAGGAACTGGCCAAAGATCCCCAGATGCGTTTCGACAAGATATCGTCGATTGGCATGTTCGAAGCGGTCGGGATTGCGCATTACGACACTTATTATTCAAGCGTACACAAGCTGCTCAAGCCGGGCGGACTGTATCTGCATCACGCCATCACGCGCCGCATGAAACGCAACAAGAAAGCCTTTGGACGCAAGAGTGCCGAACATCTGGCATTGGTGAAGTATATTTTCCCGGGCGGTGAACTGGATCATCTGGGTATGACAGTCGAAAACCTCGAAGGTCATGGTTTTGAGGTGCATGATGCGGAAAACCTGCGCGAGCATTACGGCAAGACCTGCCGTATCTGGGCCGACCGGCTGCATGCCCGCTTTGATGAGGCCATTGCAGAAGTAGGTGCACCGAAAGCTCGTCTCTGGCTGCTTTACCTAACGGGCTGCGCTCTGGCATTTGAACGCGGCACTGTGCAAATCAACCAGACACTGGCTTCCAAGCGCAAGCGCGGGATATCCGCTGTGCCGCAAACGCGGGCTGATTTGTATAGATAGAAGGTAGTATAGACAAATCTACTTCTAGTTGTAGCGTAGCATGAGTACCATTGTCAGGGGTATTCATGCGCGTTTCTGCCTTCGTATCTTGTTTGTTTGCGGCGACATTCTTCGGCGTTGCGGCCAATACTGCCCCGCTGTTCGAAACGGGCGAAAGGCCATTGCAATCGCCATGGCTTAAATTGGTGGCCCGTATCACCTGCAAGCAAGTGAGTTCCTGCGAAGAAGCGGTGCAAATCTGGTGCGATGGATATGGCCGCGCAGACGGGGATAGCGACGGAATCCCTTGTGAGAACGTCTGTAGCTCCAAAGAAGAGGTCGATCTGATCAGACAGCAAATTGGCTGCTGATAGCTCCTGCGTGCAAACGTGTTGTGCGTGCTTCGCGCCCTTCATACCCGCGGCTTGCATCATGAGGAGCATTTACAATGTTGGAAGCTAATTTAGCTGCAGATCCTAAAATGCGTGGTTCGACGGGGCTCACCATGAGGAAGGTTGGTTATTGCAGAAACCTCATTTGAGAGGCTGCAAGCAACCCTGCCATGCACAATCTTCCTCATGGCGAGCCGTCCTGAGCTTGTCGAAGGGCGAACCACGCATTGATGATATTGCAAGCGTGCTTATGGAGCTAACGAGTCAAAGGCGACCCCACGTAACTAGATCGCCAGTGCCCGAGTATCAGCCCTTCTTGTTTTGTCTGTTTGCAATCAGGTCATCGACAACGGCCGGGTCTGCCAGTGTCGATGTATCGCCAAGCGAGCCGAAATCATCCTCTGCGATCTTGCGCAGAATCCGGCGCATGATCTTGCCCGAACGTGTTTTGGGCAAGCCCGGCGCAAACTGAATTTTGTCCGGGGAAGCGATGGGTCCGATTTCCTTGCGGACATGGGTGATGAGCTCCTTGCGCAACTCATCTGTTCCTTCGAGACCAGCCATCAGAGTGACGTAGCAATAAATGCCCTGTCCCTTGAGATCATGCGGATAACCAACGACTGCCGCTTCGGAAACCGTATCGTGAGATACCAGCGCCGATTCGACTTCTGCCGTTCCCATGCGGTGGCCCGAGACATTGAGAACATCGTCGACACGGCCGGTAATCCAGTAATAGCCGTCCTTGTCGCGGCGGCAGCCATCGCCTGTAAAATACTTGCCTTTGTACGTAGAGAAATAGGCTTCAATGAAACGCTTGTGATCTCCATAAAGCGTACGCATCTGGCCCGGCCATGAATCGACGATGCAAAGATTGCCATCTGCAGCGCCTTCGACCACATCGCCTTCATTGTCGACAAGCTGTGGCTGTACGCCGAAGAAAGGCCGCGTTGCAGAGCCGGGTTTAAGAGCCGTTGCACCGGGGAGCGGGGTTATCAGAATACCGCCGGTTTCCGTCTGCCACCAGGTGTCGACAATGGGGGAGCGCTTTTCGCCAACCACCTGATAATACCATTCCCAGGCTTCCGGGTTGATGGGTTCACCAACCGAACCGAGAACACGCAATGACTTACGCGACGTCTTCTTGACCGGCTCATCGCCAGCACCCATCAAAGCGCGCAGGGCGGTGGGTGCAGTATAGAAAATATTGACCTTGTGCTTGTCGATGACTTCCCAGAAACGCGACACGGAAGGATAGTTGGGAACGCCTTCAAACATCAGCGTCGTCGCACCATTGGCGAGCGGGCCATAGACAATATAGGAGTGGCCCGTAACCCAGCCCACATCGGCGGTGCACCAATAGATATCGCCTTCGTGATAATCGAAAACATATTCATGGGTCATGGAGGCGTAGACGAGATAGCCGCCCGTGGTGTGCAGGACACCTTTCGGCTTGCCCGTAGATCCTGATGTATAAAGAATGAACAGCGGATCTTCCGCCTTCATCTTTTCCGGCTTGCAGTCGCCTTTTACCGAGGCGATTTCTTCGTGATACCAGAAGTCGCGGCTGTTGGCCCAGGTAGTCTTGCCGCCGGTGCGGCGCACAACAAGCACGTTCTTGACCATGACGTGGTGCTTGGCAGCGATGTCGATAGCCTTGTCGGTATTGTCCTTGAGCGGGATCGGCTTGCCGCCGCGCATGCCCTCATCGGCAGTAATAACGAAAGTGGATTCGCAATCGATGATGCGTCCGGCCAAAGCGTCTGGCGAAAAGCCGCCGAAGACAACGGAGTGAACGGCGCCGATGCGCGCGCAGGCCAGCATCGCATAGGATGCTTCCGGGATCATCGGCATGTAGATGGTTACGCGGTCGCCCTTCTTGACGCCATGCTTCTTCATCACATTGGCGAGGCGGCAGACCTGATCGTAAAGCTCGTTATAGGTGATCTTCTTGTCGAGGTAAGGATTGTCACCTTCCCAGATGATCGCAACTTGATCGCCACGCTTCTTCAAATGCCGGTCAATGCAATTATAGGCGACGTTGGTTACGCCATCCTCAAACCACTTGATGGAAACCTTGCCGGTGAACGAGGTGTTCTTGACCTTGGTATAGGGCTTGAACCAGTCGATACGCTTGCCGTGTTTGCCCCAGAATTTTTCCGGGTCCTTGATGCTCTGCTTGTACCAGCTGAGATAGGTATCATTGTCGATAAGCGCGTTTTTCTTCGCGCTGGCCAGCACGGGATATACCTTCTCGGACATTCATTTCCTCCACTTGAACGGTTTGTTTTATCTACTGAACCTGCCACGGATCAATGATTTGAAGCGGCAGGCCTGTAAAGTCTTTGGTATTGCGCGTTGCCAATGTGCCACCTACCACACTCACTATACCCGCAATCATCATATCGGCTAATGTGGCTGGCCTTCCTGCGGATTCACGCAAAGCGCGGTACTGTCCAGCCTTATATGCAGCTACATCGTCCAAGGGCAAAACGGGAAGTGTACGGATATAGGTTTCAAAGGCTGTGTGAAGCTGGTTTCTGCGCGCTCCCGCAGGCAGTCTCTGTATTCCAAATTCAATTTCAGCGATCGTGATCGAAGTTGTAGCGAGAGGCGTGTCATCAAGCCCGACAAGCCACTTGCGCAAGCCGTTGTCGGCTTTGACGCCTAGAAGCTCAGAAATAACGTTGGTATCAAGAACGATCATTGTTCAAAATTAACCGGTGGTCGATCATTGTGACGATCTGGCAATTCGAGTGCAACACCGTCATCTTCTCCGAACATTTCGCGAGACAAATCCCAAAGCTCTTTTCCGGTAATGCCGCCTGTTGCCCGCTTCAGAATTAGCCGTGCCTCTTCTTCCATGGAATGACCGTTCTGGGCGGCTCGAACACGCAACCGTTCTTTCACACCTTCATCGATATTCCGGATTGTCAGCATAGCCATTGGCAAACTCCATAAGCTCGGAAGCAAAAATGTATGCAATGCATGCAATGAAGTCAAATATTATCGCGTACCAAAGATTGCCGAACCAACGCGCACGGACGTTGCACCAAAACCGACGGCGGTCTTATAATCACCCGACATGCCCATGGAAAGTTTTTCGACTTTAGCTTCCTCTGCGATTTTACGCAGCAGGGCAAAATGCGGCCCGGGATTTTCATCCGCCGGAGGAATGCACATGAGCCCTTCAATGGTCAGGCCGTGGACATCGCGGCAACGCTTGACGAAAGTCACGGCATCTTTTGGTTCAATTCCGGCCTTTTGCGGCTCCGACCCTGTATTGACCTGCACATAAAGCTTGGGAAAGCGATTCTGTTTTTTCATTTCCATAGCAAGTGCAGCGGCGATTTTCTCGCGGTCGACAGTTTCGATGACGTCGAAGAGGGCGACTGCGTCCTCGGATTTGTTGGATTGCAACGGTCCGATGAGGTGCAATTCGACGTCGGGAAATTCCGCCCTGAGCGCTGGCCATTTGCCTTGTGCTTCCTGAACGCGGTTTTCTCCGAACACTCGTTGCCCGGCCTCCAGTGCGGGGCGGATTTCATCAGCGTCAAAGGTTTTTGAAACGGCGACCAGTGTTACCGAATCCTCCTTGCGCCCGGCTTCAACCGATGCCTTGCCGATTGCAGTACGAACGATAAAAAGTTGATCAACAACAGTCGACATGGCAGGTTCTTGTCCTATTTATAAGTTTCGAGCCGGTTTTAGCAGGCCCGATAAGTGTCAAGTGGTTGACGGTTCATCTAATACGTGGTGAAGGTCCGCCCAACTAGGGTGTGCGAGATTCACGCCATGGTGGCCTGCAAATGGCATTTTTCTACGTTTCCGGTACTGATGAACCAAAAGTTCACTCCGTTCCGGTTCACGAAAACGACCATTTTGGGCTCACCCTGACCTGAACTTCGACGCACCCTAATCCAGTATCCTTTGGAAGAGAATTCCGTTCATGGCAACCGAACGTTACAACCCGCGTGTGGCAGAAAAGCATTGGCAGAAAGTTTGGGACGATGCCAAGCTTTTTGAAACCAGCAATGATGATCCGCGTGATCCCTATTATGTGCTTGAGATGTTCCCCTATCCTTCAGGCCGCATTCACATGGGGCACGTGCGCAATTATGCGATGGGTGATGTTGTAGCGCGTTACAAGCGCGCAAAGGGTTTCAACGTTCTGCATCCCATGGGTTGGGATGCTTTCGGCATGCCTGCGGAGAATGCCGCCATGCAGAACAAGGTTCACCCGAAGGCCTGGACCTATCAGAATATCGATTCGATGCGCAAACAGCTGAAGTCCATGGGGCTGTCGCTTGACTGGTCGCGTGAATTCGCAACTTGCGACGTTGAATATTATCACCGCCAGCAGATACTATTCCTTGATTTCGTTGAGAAGGGTCTGGTGACGCGCAAATCTTCCAAGGTCAATTGGGACCCGGAAGATATGACGGTGCTTGCCAATGAGCAGGTCATTGATGGACGCGGCTGGCGTTCGGGCGCTCTGGTTGAACAGCGCGAACTGACGCAATGGTTTTTCAAGATCACCGATTTCAACGAAGAATTGCTGGGTGCGCTGGACGGGTTGGATCAGTGGCCGGACAAGGTGCGCCTGATGCAGCGCAACTGGATCGGCAAGTCTGAAGGCATGCTGATCCGCTGGGCGCTGGATGGGAACTCCGCCACGCCTGAAGCCGCTGAGATCGAAGTTTATACGACCCGTCCCGATACGCTGTTTGGCGCGTCGTTCATTGCTATTGCTGCCGACCATCCTCTTGCAAAGAAAGCTGCCGAGAGCAATCCTGCTTTGGCTGAGTTCAACGAGGAATGTCGCCGTGCCGGAACATCTGTTGCTGCGCTGGAAACGGCTGACAAGAAGGGCTTTGATACGGGTTTGCGCGTCGTCCATCCGCTGGATGCGAGCTGGACGCTGCCGGTCTATGTCGCGAACTTCGTTCTGATGGAATATGGCACGGGTGCGATTTTCGGCTGCCCGTCCGGCGATCAGCGCGATCTGGATTTCGCCAACAAGTATGGCTTGCCTGTTGTACCGGTTGTCATGCCGGAAGGCGGGGATGCGGCGACGTTCCAGATTACGGAAACGGCCTATGTCGACGATGGTGTGATGATCAATTCACGCTATCTCGACGGCCTGACCCCAGCGGCCGCTTTCGACGAAGTTGCGAAAAAGCTTGAAAACCAGACAATCGGTGGTCGCCAGCAAGGCGAGCGCAAGGTCAATTTCCGTTTGCGTGACTGGGGTATCTCCCGCCAGCGTTATTGGGGTTGTCCGATACCGATGATCCATTGCGACGATTGCGGTGTCGTGCCGGTTCCCAAAGCCGACCTGCCGGTGAAGTTGCCGGACGATGTGGAGTTTGACCGCCCCGGTAACCCGCTGGATCGTCATCCAACCTGGCGTCATGTCAAATGCCCTAATTGCGGAAAGGCAGCACGCCGCGAAACCGACACGATGGACACATTCGTTGATTCATCCTGGTATTTTGCACGCTTTACCGCTCCTTGGGAAAACGAGCCGACCAATCCGAAAGTCGCCAATCACTGGTTGCCGGTTGATCAGTATATTGGCGGTATCGAGCACGCGATCCTGCATCTGCTCTATTCACGCTTCTTCACACGCGCGATGAAGGTTGCCGGTCATCTGGACATAAGCGAGCCCTTCAAAGGCTTGTTCACACAAGGCATGGTCGTGCATGAGACCTATCGCCTTGGCACCGGCGCAAACGGCAATTGGGTTACTCCAGCAGAGGTGCGGTTGGAAGAAGCTGACGGCAAACGCCGTGCGGTTTTGATTGCCACCGGCGAGGAAGTCGAAATCGGCTCGATCGAGAAGATGTCGAAGTCGAAGAAAAATGTTGTCGATCCGGATGACATCATTGCGTCCTATGGTGCTGATACTGCCCGTTGGTTCATGCTGTCCGATTCGCCGCCTGAGCGCGATGTGATCTGGACGGAAGCCGGTGCAGAAGGTGCTCATCGTTTTGTGCAGCGCGTATGGCGGCTGGTTTCGGAAGCGGCTGAAGCTTTGCGCGGCGTGAAGCCGGTTGCGGCGAGAGACGGCGACGCCTTGCAGATTTCGAAGGCGGCGCATCGCACGGTCAAGCTGGTCGGTGAAGACCTTGAAAAACTGGGCTTCAACAAGGCCGTAGCGCGCTTGTACGAACTGGTAAACCTGTTGGTGGCACCTCTGCAGAAGATTGCCGCGGGAGAAGCCGACGCTGTGTCGACCGGCGCATGTAAGCAGGCAACAGAAATGCTGCTCTCCATGATTGCACCGATGATGCCGCATCTGGCCGAAGAGTGCTGGAAGGTGCTTGGCGGCGATGATTTGATTGCCCACCGGCCATGGCCCGAGTTCGATCCGGCGCTGATTGTCGAGAACGATGTCACCATGCCTGTGCAGATCAACGGAAAGAAGCGTGGGGATTTGACAATTGCCCGCGATGCGGATCAATTGACGGCCGAAAAGGCCGTGCTTGCGCTTGATTTTGTACAGGCAGCGTTGAATGGCAATTCGCCAAAGAAAGTCATTATCGTACCGCAGAGGATCATCAATGTTGTTGTCTGATCGTTGGATGCAGGGCTCCAGCCCCAAGCGTTTATTATCCCTGTGCGTTGTGGGATTGGCGTTGGTTGCAGGTGGTTGTCAGGTTCGGCCGCTTTATTCCGATTCAGCGCCTGCCGCCGGTAGCAGCGTTGGCGTGAACGGAAGCATGCGCTCCAAGCTGGCGAGTGTTTCCATCAATCAGCCTTACGACCGCGTTACGCAGGAAGTGCGTAATCACATGATCTTCCTGTTTGCCGGTGGTGCCGGTCAGCCTGCCAGCCCCGCATATTCACTGCGGCTCGTGGTAAGCTCAAAGAATCTGTCTCTGGCACTCATCCAGAACGCAACCAACGACAAATCAGGGCAGCCAACGGCAGGTTTGATTCGTATGACGGGTACCTATGTTCTGACCCGGACGTCAGACGGCAAGGTCGTTGGCCAGCAGACCCGGATCGTTACGTCGAATTATGATTCGCCAAGACAGCGTTTTGCAGCCACACGGGCGGCTCGTGATGCGAATAATCGTGCAGCGCGGGAACTTGCCGAGGCGTTGAACCTGAGTGTTGCACAGGACCTGTCCAAGTTCTGATTTTATGATTGCGGGCGGAAGCAATTGATGCGCCTGACCTCACTCTTTGCGACCGGTTACCGGTCGCTCCGCTCCATACGGCTCGATATTGGCCAGCTTGCGCTGTTCGTTGGCGAGAATGGTGTTGGCAAGTCTAATCTCTATCGTTCCATGCAGTTGATCAAAGCAGCGGCGGAAGGCTCACTTTCCTACGAAATCGCGCGCGAGGGTGGCATGCAGTCAGCCTTGTGGAGCGGCAAGCGCAAACCCGGGCCTGTTCGCATGGGCTTTGATGCGTGTTTTGAAGATGACGACAGCGGCATACGTGCGAATTACAAAGTAGAGCTGGGCCTGCGTCCGCCATTGGCAGCCGGCTTTGCTTTTGAACCCCAAATCAAGGAAGAGGGGCTGTCTATCGATAGCGGTGGTCGGCCGGTCGATATGATGGACCGCAAGGGTCCGGTCGTTTCTGCGCGGGATGATGCGGGCAGGCGCACACAATATCCCCTCAAACTGCTCGATTCGGAAACCGCGCTGGCTATTATCGGTGTCTCAGGCCGTTATCCCGAGATAGGCGATCTGCGGGCCACGGTTCTCGGCTGGAGGTTTTATCACGGCTTTCGCACGGACAGGGATTCGCCAATCAGACGCCCGGCCTTGGCCATTACCGCGCCCATGCTTGACGAAGACGGGCGAAATCTGGCGGCAGTTTTTGCGACGCTGGTTCATATTCGCGAAGACACGGCGGACCTTGATGCGTGCATTGCCGATGCATTGGGGGGCGCCATGCTGGACGTGCCTTTGCCGGGGGAAACGGCTACGTTTGGACTGCGATTGCCTGAGTTCCCACAACGGGTCTTTCGTCCCGAAGAATTGTCAGATGGGCAGATAAGGTTTCTTGCGCTTGCGGGGGCACTGATGTCCTACCGCCTGCCGGGTCTGGTTGCACTAAATGAGCCCGAAACCAGCCTGCACCCGTCAATGCTGCCAGCGCTCGCCGAGATGATCGCGCAGGCTGCCGCTCGCACACAGCTGTGGGTTGTGACCCACTCGCAAGTCCTTGCCGATGAGATAACAGCCCGGACGGGAATACGTTCGATGACAGTCGTGCGCAAGGATGGCGCAACTACTATTGAGGGCCTAAAACTCAGCGGCAGTTTCGGCGACGATTGAGTTAGAAGCGGTGCATATCAATGCTTCCGGACTCCCGTAGAAAATTAATCGTCTTTACTGTGCCTCTATGAAATTTCTTTTCTCTATTAGAGTGGTCGAGTTAAATAACATAGGTCCAATTCCATGTCGGGCGGAAGATTTGCCGCATGCCCGTAATGTCGAGAGGGACCATGACAAGACTGACACGCCGAGCTCTTGGAGCCATATTCTTTGCAGCAGCTTTCATGTCCTCCAGTGCGTTCGCGGCGGAGCCGTTGAAGGAACTAAAGATTGGCTATCAGAAAACAGGTCTGCCTGTGGTTGCCCGCCAACAGAAGGTGATTGAAAAAGCCATAGCGCCCGCTACGGTCAAGTGGGTTGAGTTCACTGCTGGTCCACCATTGGTGGAAGCACTCAATGTCGGCAGTATTGATGTTGGCTGGGTGGGTGATGCGCCTCCGATTTTCGGCCAGTCAGCAGGCTCTGCGATTGTTTATGTTGCCGCCCTTGCCTCCAATGGTGCCGGTGAAGCTGTCTTCGTAAAGCCGGAATCGGCAATTCAGTCGCTAGCCGATCTGAAGGGCAAGAAGGTTGGTGTTGGAAAAGGCACCAGCGCGCATAATTTGCTGATTGCTGCGCTGGAAAAGGCCAAGCTCGGATTTGATGAAATTACGCCGGTCTATCTGAGCCCTGCCGATGCCGCTGCTGCATTTGCCAGCGACAAGATTGATGCGTGGGCCGTTTGGGACCCATTCTTTGCCATTGCGGAAACTCGCTATAAGCCACGCGTTCTGGCTCTGAGCAGTGAAGTTTTGAACGTAAAAACCTATTTCATTGCCAATAGAGACTTTGCCGCTGCACAGCCCGCCGCCGTGACAACCACAGTCACTGCCTTGGGCGAGGCGGCGAAGTGGGCCAACGCGAACAAGGATAAAGTTGCAGAGGCGCTGCATGAGGTGACCGGTGTGCCGCTGGATGCGCAAATCCTGGCTGCAAACCGCTCCGTATTTAGCGTTGAGCCGATTACTCCGGAAATCATAGCTCATCAGCAGGAAACGGCAGACCGCTTTGCCAAGCTGAAACTCATTCCAAATGCGATCAAGATTTCCGATGCGGTTTGGACCGCACCAACGAATTGATCTAGACCTGACGGGACATATCCGATGACAGTTTCCGGTAGCACACTTCCACTGGATTTCTTCTGGTTCATCCCTACTCACGGCGATGGAAATTACCTTGGTTCTGAACAGCAGCAGCGCCCGCCGGAGCATGATTATCTCCGCGAGATCGCGCAGGCGGTAGACCGGTTGGGTTTTCCCGGCGTCCTGTTGCCGACCGGACAAAGCTGCGAGGATTCGTGGATTACGGCGGCCGGACTTGCCACCCAGACGGAGCGGCTTAAGTTTCTGGTTGCCCTGCGCCCGGGTGTTACCTCACCAGTCTTTGCGGCCCGCCAGACAGCGGCTCTGGACCGCCTCAGCAAAGGGCGGCTGCTTTTGAATGTTGTGGTTGGCGGAAATCCGAAAGAGCTTGCCGGAGATGGCGTTTTCCTGCCGCACGATCAGCGCTATGAGCAAGCTGCGGAGTTCCTGAAAATCTGGCGTGATCTGGTTTCCGGTGAAACCGTAAACTTTGCCGGCAAGCATTACCGTGTCGACGGTGGAAGACTTGATCTTCTGCCAACGCAGGAGCGCCCGCCGCTTTATTTTGGTGGCTCGTCTGATGCCGGACAGGATCTGGCTGCTGAGCAGGTGGATATGTACCTGACTTGGGGTGAACCTGTTGCTCAGGTGGCTGAAAAAATTGAACGCGCCCGTGCCAAGGCAGCACTGAAAGGCCGTAAGCTGCGCTTCGGTATTCGCCTGCATTTCATTGTGCGTGAAACCGAAGATGAGGCTTGGGCTGCGGCTGACCGCCTGATCAGCAAGATTACGGACGATCAGATAGAAGTCGCGCAGGCACGGTTTCTCAAGGAGATGGATTCGGTCGGGCAGCGCCGCATGGCGGAACTGCATGGTGGAAGACGTGACAGGCTTGTGGTCGCGCCAAACCTTTGGGCCGGTGTTGGTCTGGTTCGCGGTGGTGCGGGAACTGCACTCGTAGGATCTCCGGAAAGCGTTGCTGCACGTATCCGCGAATATCAGGAAATCGGGATCGATACGATTATCGGTTCGGGATACCCGCATCTGGAAGAAGCATACCGCGTTGCAGAGCTATTGTTCCCGGTGCTTGGCCTTGGCAATGCGAAACGCGAGCCTCGCCGGACACAGGAAAACGAGTTTGGCGTGGGCATTCATAGTCCCCAACGTTTGCAGGCCTCGTCGTGAGCAGGGCTCTCTCTTCATTTGGACGCAGCACATTGGGATGGCTTTTGCCCGCATTACTGTTGGCTGGGTGGGAAGGAGCATCGAGGGCGGGACTGATTCCCGCGAATGTTCTGCCTGCACCCTCTGCAGTCGGGGAAGCGTTCTGGAAACTGCTGCTTTCCGGCGAGCTTATCGAGAATATCCGCATCTCCACGTTGCGCGCATTGAGTGGCTTTGCGGTGGGCGGTCTCATCGGATTTTCACTTGGCCTTGCAAACGGTCTTTCGTCGCTCAGCCGTGAGCTGACGGACACGACATTGCAGATGATTCGTAATATTCCGCATTTGGCGCTGATACCTCTCGTTATTCTCTGGTTTGGCATTGATGAGGAAGCAAAGCTGTTCCTTGTGGCGCTTGGCGTGTTCTTTCCGATCTATGTGAACACATTGCTCGGCATTCAGGGTGTCGATCCTCAATTGGTCGAGATGGGGCGCATTTATGGAATGTCGCGACGGCAATTGTTCCTGCGGGTGATTTTGCCCGGCGCACTGCCTTCGATCTTTGTCGGCCTGCGTTATGCACTCGGGATCATGTGGCTGACCCTGATTGTTGCCGAAACGATCTCTGCTTCGTCCGGACTGGGTTATATGGCGATGCAGGCACGAGAATTCCTGCTCATAGATGTCGTGGTTCTTTCGATCCTGATCTATGCCCTGCTTGGAAAGCTGGCCGATGCGCTTGCGAGATTTCTCGAACGGCTTTCCTTGCAATGGCACCCGGCCTATCAAACTGTCTGAGGAACAAAGATGACCGCAGCAACTGTTACAGCACGCCGCGCCTTCACGGATACCTCGTTTGTGGCCCCGGGCGAACAGGCTGAAGAAGAGCAACTTACGCTTGCTTTTTCCTTTCGCAATGTAACCAAACAGTTCAAGGACAAACGGGTCCTGCAAGGCATCGACCTTGATGTGCAGGAAGGTCAGTTCGTTGCGATTATCGGCAAAAGCGGCTGTGGCAAGAGCACTTTGTTGCGGCTGCTGGCGGGACTCGACAGGCCGACGTCCGGCGCAATTGTATACGGTGCGGAAGCCAAGGAACAAAAGCGCACGCGCATCATGTTTCAGGAGCCGCGGCTTTTGCCGTGGGCGCGGGTTATCGCCAATGTTGAGGTCGGATTAACCGGCATCGAAAAGGGTGAAGTTGCACGCCGTAACAGTCAGGAAATACTTGCAGAGGTGGGATTGGCCGACCGTGGCGGTGAATGGCCTTCCGTTCTGTCGGGCGGACAACGGCAGCGTGTGGCTTTGGCCAGGGCACTGGTAGGCCATCCTTCCATACTGGCGCTGGACGAGCCGCTCGGTGCACTGGACGCATTGACCCGGATCGAGATGCAGCAATTGCTGGAGCGAATCTGGATTGCCAAGAAATTTACCGCCGTACTGGTAACCCACGATGTCACCGAGGCGGTCGCGCTGGCAGATAGGGTCGTGGTGATCGATAGCGGCCGGATTTCGCTTGATCTGACCATTCCGGTGGAGCGTCCCCGGCGTCATGCTTCGCCGGAATTGGCCTTTTATGAACGCCAGATACTGGATAGACTTTATAACCGCTGAACTTTGGAGAATTCGCAATGACCGGATCGCCGGCGAACACAACCCTCCCGACACTTGATTTTTCGCGGTATCGCGATCCGGCACAACGTGAGGGGTTCTTTGAGGATTTGAGGCATGCTGCACGCGAGTTCGGTTTTTTCTATCTGAGCGGCCACGGTATTTCGGACGAATTGCAAAAGCGGATTGTTGCAACTTCCAAAGAGTTTTTCGCGCTGCCCGAAAAGGAAAAGTTGGCGGTGGAGATGGTGCGTTCACCGCACTTTCGCGGATATACGCGTGCCGGTGGAGAACGGACCAAGGGCGAGGCGGACTGGCGCGAGCAATTTGATATTGGCGCTGAAAGAGAAGCCATACAGCAGACCGTACGCTCTCCCGCATGGTCGCGCTTGCAAGGTCCGAATCAATGGCCTGCCGGTTTGCCGGACCTCAAGCTGACCACCCTTGAGTGGCAGAGCGAATTGACTCGCGTTGCCATTGAGTTGTTACAGGCATTTGCCTTGGCTCTCGGTCAGGACGAAGACATTTTCAAGCCAATCTATCAGGATGCACCCAACCAGCACCTGAAAATCATCCGCTATCCGGGGCGCGACGCAACCGGAAGCAGTCAAGGCGTTGGTGCACATAAGGATAGTGGCTTCCTCACGCTGCTTTTGCAGGATGTGCAGGGCGGCCTGCAGGTCGAAAAAGATGGTGGATGGATTGATGCAACGCCGGTGCCCGGAACATTCGTCATCAATATTGGCGAGATTCTGGAACTGGCGTCGAATGGTTATCTCAAAGCAACAGTGCACCGGGTCGTGACACCGCCTTCCGGCAAAGACCGTCTGTCTGTCGCGTTTTTCTTTGGTGCAGACCTGAAGGCCAACGTACCGGTTTTAACCCTGCCTCCTGAGCTTGCAGCAGAAGCTGGTGGGGAAGATACCGATCCGGATAATCCTCTGTTCCGCGAAGTTGGCCGAAACTATCTGAAAGGCCGTTTACGCTCGCATCCGGATGTGGCGCAGAGGCATCATTCGGATTTGCTGTAAACGAAAACGCCCGCTGGTTTTCGATCAGCGGGCGTTTTCAATATTGGTTATCAGATCGCTTAGACGATGGACTGACCGGTTTTCGCCCAATCGGCGAGGAAGGTCTCAAGGCCCTTATCGGTCAGCGGGTGCTTGACCAGTGCCTTCAAGGTAGCTGGTGGTGCGGTAACAACATCGGCACCGATCAGAGCTGCGCTCTTGACGTGGTTGACCGTGCGGACGGAGGCCGCAAGGATTTCTGTCGGATAATCGTAATTGTCATAGATGGTGCGGATTTCGGAAATCAGCTCCATGCCATCAATGCCGATATCGTCGATACGGCCGATGAACGGCGAAATAAAGCTTGCGCCGGCTTTGGCGGCAAGCAGCGCCTGATTGGCCGAGAAGCACAGAGTTACGTTGACGAGATGGCCGTCGGAACGAAGCGCCTTACAAGCACGAAGGCCGTCAAGCGTCAATGGTACCTTGATGCAGATATTGTCGGCGATCTTGGCGAGAACCGCCGCTTCCTTCATCATCTGCTCATATTCAACCGCAGCAACTTCAGCGGAAACAGGACCCTTGACGATGCTGCAGATTTCCTTGGTGACTTCCAGGATACTGCGGCCGGATTTGAGAATGAGCGAAGGGTTGGTTGTCACGCCATCGACCAGTCCAAGGTCGTTAAGCTCGCGGATATCCTTTACATCGGCAGTATCGACAAAAAACTTCATCGGGGCAGTCCTTCCTAATATGACGCTGGCCTGAAACAGGAGATGGGATATATCTCCGGAAAGTGGCTTTTCTTTAGACCAAAGCCGCGTCAAGGTCACGCACATATGAGTGAAGATTCGTCCAGCCCGCAAAAAATAGTTCCGGTGCTCGTGCCAATGCCGGCTGAGCGGCCCTATAGCTATGCCGTGCCGGAAGGAATGGACGTAAAACCCGGTTCCATCGTACGGGTGCCGCTTGGCCCGCGAGAAGTCGCAGGTATTGTTACGAGCGATGTGACCAATGATGTAGCGGCCAAGAAATTGCGGCCCATTTCGCAGCTTTTTGATTGCCCGCCTGTCGATGAGGGCATGATGCGTTTCATGCGCTGGGCAGCGGATTACACGATATCGCCACCGGGGATGGTTGCGCGCATGGTGCTGCGCGTGCCAGCCGCCTTCGATCCCGAGCCGCATGTGCCAGGCTTGCGCTTTTCAGGAAAGGAGCCAGAGCGAATGACCGGCGCGCGCGCTAGGGTTCTCGAGCTGGCCGAAGATGGCATGGCCTGGACACGAACAGGCCTTGCCCATGCGGCCGGCGTGTCAGCAACAGTCGTTGACGGTCTTCATACAGCGGGTGTGTTCGAGCAGGTGATGATTCCGCCGCGTCCCGTCGTGGCAGCGCCCGATATTGACTATGCAAAGGCGATTCTTTCCGGCGATCAGGCGGAAGCTGCAGACAAACTGGTCGAAGCTGTGTCGAATGAAGGATTTTCGGTTGCGCTGCTTGATGGCGTTACCGGCTCCGGCAAGACGGAAGTTTATTTCGAGGCGGTCGCCAAGGCTATTGAGCAGGGAAAGCAAGTACTGATCCTGCTGCCCGAAATCGCACTGACTCAGCAATTTCTCGACCGCTTTCATGACCGGTTCGGCACCAAGCCTGCGGAGTGGCATTCAGATCTTGCGCCCAAAATGCGCGAGCGGGTATGGCGGCAGGTCATGGAGGGGCAGGTACGGGTTGTGGCTGGAGCGCGGTCAGCCCTGTTTCTGCCATTCAATGATCTTGGCCTGATCATTGTCGATGAAGAACATGACGCTGCCTACAAGCAGGAAGATCGAGTATTCTATAATGCCCGCGACATGGCTGTTGTCCGCGGGCATATCGGCAATTTTCCGGTGATCCTCGCATCAGCGACGCCTTCTATAGAAAGTCAGGTCAATGCTATACAGGGAAAATACACCCGCATCCGCCTGACTGGCCGCTACGCAGAGGCAGCAATGCCCAACCTTCGCGCGATAGATATGCGCAGGTCGCCGCCGCGACCCGGTGGGTTTTTATCGCCTGCGCTCGTGGAAGCTGTAAACCAAACCTTGGAGCGCAAAGAGCAGTCGCTGCTTTTCCTCAACAGGCGTGGCTATGCGCCTTTGACGCTTTGCAGGGTTTGCGGGCATCGCTTCCAGTGTCCCTGCTGTTCGAGCTGGCTTGTCGAACACAGGTTTCGCGGACAGCTTGTCTGCCATCAATGCGGCCATCACGAGCCAAAGCCGGATGCCTGTCCCTCCTGCGGAACGCTCGACCATCTGGTCGCATGCGGCCCGGGTGTGGAGCGCATTGCCGAAGAAGTGGAAAAGACTTTTCCGGAAGCGCGGATTATCGTTCTGTCCTCCGATCTCATGGGCGTGAAGCGCTTGCGGCTGGAGCTTGATGCAATTGCACGCGGCGAGGCGGACATCGTTATCGGCACGCAGCTTGTTGCAAAAGGGCATAACTTTCCCAACATGACGCTGGTTGGCGTGGTCGATGCCGATCTGGGTTTGGCCAATGGCGATCCGCGCGCCGCAGAGCGTACATTCCAATTGCTCAATCAGGTAACGGGACGTGCAGGGCGAACCGGCAAGAAGAGTACCGGCCTTCTCCAGACCTATCAGCCGGACCATCCAGTGATGCGTGCTATTGTCTCGGGCGATGCTCAGGCCTTCTATGATCGTGAAATAGAAGAGCGCGAACGTTCCGGTCTCCCGCCGTTTGGAAGGTTAGGCGCCTTGATCATTTCCGCTGCAACCCGCCCGGAGGCCGAAGGGCATGCCCGGGCATTGCGCCGCGCCGCGCCAACGTCACAGCAGATCAATGTTCTCGGCCCGGCGGAAGCACCCTTGGCGCTGGTACGCGGTCGCCACCGTTTCCGGCTGCTCATTCACGGTACGCGCAAGGCGGATATTCAGGGCTTCATTCGCGCCATGCTCAGCGCAGGCCCAAAAGAGCGGGGATCGATAAGGGTACAGGTTGATATCGATCCGCAAAGCTTTCTATAACAAACCCGCGATGGCGGGCTGCAAATGGCGATTTCTGTATCCAAAAGTACGTTTCGGTTCAAAAGTCACCATTTCGCCGCCCCATGACAAGTTTCGGGTCGGCGTTATAAAAGGTATAAGCGTTGAATCAGTTGTGTGGGGAAGGTGATCGCGAATGGAACTTTACTGGCCGGCAAGTCAGGGCGAGTGGATGGCTTGGCTCTCCGCAGCCATCACCGTCGTGTTCGGACTTATCCTGTTTTTTGCACCGCGTATCGCCTTAAAGGCTTTGCGGCTTCAGACTGTTCCTGCACATCCGGAAGCGCTTGCGGCTGTTCGTGGGCCTCTTGCGGGATTTTATCTCGGGCTTGGCCTATCCGCGCTGATTTTCTCACAACCCTTTCTGTGGATCGCGCTTGGCGTTTCCTGGGGGCTCACACTTTTTGGCCGCCTGATCTCCATGATGTCAGATCGCGGCAATACCATCTATAACTGGCTGATGGTCATTATCGAACTCGCACTTGCCGCCGGCCCCCTGCTCTTCGCTTTCGGCTTTATTGCCTAGCGTAAAACATCATTAGTGGAATACCTTACTCATAATTATCCAGAGTTGAGGCAATTCAGATGGCCATTTTACCGGATTCCCGTGTTGCGAGTCCGGTATTCCTATGCTAGACGGCAATCAAATCTCGTCAGGGATGGCCTCCGGGTCATGTTCTGAGGTTAAAAAAATCAATAATGCCAAAGATTTGACCCGAAATTCCTTCAGGTCGCCCGATTTTTGGCCAAAACGCAGAGAGCTTGTCGTTCGTGGCAGAAACTTCGTCGCTCATTTCCGGTGTTGCCCAGCGCTATGCGGGTTCATTATTTGACCTCGCGCTGGAGGCAAAATCCGTCGCACAGGTAGAGAAAGATCTCGGCAGGTTCGAGGCTCTCATCGATGGCAGTCCCGAATTGAAGCGTCTGATCGTCAGCCCGGTTTTCTCTTCCGGTGATCAGGTAAAGGCGATTTCCGCCATTCTGACCAAGGCCAAGATTGGCGGTCTCGTCAATAATTTCCTGCGTCTCGTTGCGCAGAACCGGCGCCTGTTCTCGGTGCCTGCAATGATCCAGTCATTCCGCCAGATCGCTACCGCTCATCGCGGTGAGGTTTCGGCAGATGTTACTTCCGCGCATGCCTTGACGGCGGCGCAACAGACAGAATTGAAGGCCACGCTGAAAAGCGTCGCCGGCAAGGACGTGACAATCAATGTCACCATTGATCCGTCGATCCTTGGAGGTCTCATCGTCAAGTTGGGGTCCCGCCAGATCGACACTTCGCTTCGCACAAAACTTTCTTCGCTTAAGCTTGCACTGAAAGAGGTCGGCTGATGGACATCCGCGCCGCGGAAATTTCCGCAATCCTTAAAGATCAAATCAAGAATTTCGGCCAGGAGGCAGAAGTCTCCGAGGTTGGTCAGGTTCTGTCCGTCGGTGACGGTATTGCCCGCGTTTACGGTCTGGACAATGTTCAGGCCGGTGAAATGGTGGAGTTCCCAGATGGAACTCGCGGCATGGCTCTGAACCTTGAAAGCGACAATGTCGGTGTCGTTATTTTCGGTTCCGACCGCGACATTAAAGAAGGTGATACGGTCAAGCGCACAGGCGCGATCGTTGACGTTCCAGTCGGCAAGGAATTGCTTGGCCGCGTTGTGGATGCCCTTGGCAACCCAATCGATGGCAAGGGCCCGATCAAGGCAACCCAGCGCTCGCGCGTTGACGTCAAGGCTCCGGGCATTATCCCCCGCAAGTCTGTGCACGAGCCAATGTCGACTGGCCTCAAGGCTATCGATGCTCTGATCCCGGTCGGCCGTGGACAGCGCGAGTTGGTTATCGGCGATCGTCAGACCGGCAAGACAGCGATCATTCTCGACACATTCCTTAACCAGAAGCCAGCACACGATGCCGGTGACGAGAACCAGAAGCTGTATTGCGTTTATGTCGCTATCGGCCAGAAGCGTTCGACTGTTGCCCAGTTCGTGAAGATCCTTGAAGAGCGCGGTGCGCTTGAATATTCGATCATCGTTGCGGCAACTGCTTCCGATCCGGCTCCTATGCAGTATCTGGCACCATTCGCCGGTTGCGCCATGGGCGAATATTTCCGTGATAACGGCATGCATGCGCTGATCGCTTATGACGATCTTTCCAAGCAGGCTGTTGCTTATCGTCAGATGTCCCTGCTGTTGCGCCGTCCTCCGGGCCGCGAAGCTTATCCAGGCGACGTTTTCTATCTGCATTCTCGTCTTCTGGAGCGTTCTGCAAAGCTCAATGATGAAAATGGCGCCGGTTCGCTGACCGCCCTTCCAGTTATTGAAACGCAGGCAAACGACGTATCTGCCTATATTCCGACCAACGTGATCTCGATCACCGACGGTCAGATATTCCTCGAAACCAACCTGTTCTATCAGGGTATCCGCCCGGCTGTTAACGTCGGTCTGTCGGTTTCCCGCGTTGGTTCTGCTGCGCAGATCAAAGCGATGAAGCAGGTTGCGGGTTCGATCAAGGGTGAGCTTTCCCAGTATCGCGAAATGGCTGCTTTCGCTCAGTTCGGTTCCGATCTCGATGCCTCAACACAGCGTCTGCTTAACCGCGGTGCACGTTTGACTGAACTCTTGAAGCAGCCACAGTTCTCGCCGCTCAAGACGGAAGAGCAGGTTGCCGTGATTTTCGCTGGTGTTAACGGATATCTCGACAAGCTGGCCGTCAATCAGGTTGGCAAGTTCGAGCAGGGTCTGCTGACCTGGCTGCGCACGGAACACAAAGATGTTCTGAGCACAATCGCCAAGGAAAAGCAGATCAGCGACGACACCAAGGGCAAGCTCAAGGCAGCGGTTGATGCCTTTGCCAAGACTTTCGCTTAAACACTGACGGGATGAACGGATGCCTTCGTTAAAGGATCTGAGAAACCGGATCGCCTCGGTCAAGGCGACGCAGAAAATCACCAAGGCGATGCAAATGGTCGCCGCGGCGAAGCTGCGTCGTGCGCAGGAAGCTGCGGAAGCGGCTCGCCCTTACTCACAGCGTATGGCTGCAGTTCTGGCGAACATTGCTTCTAATGTGGATGGCGATGATGCACCTGTGCTGATGAGCGGAACCGGCAAGGACGATGTGCACCTTCTGATCGTCTGCACATCCGAACGCGGCCTTTGTGGCGGCTTCAACTCGCAGATTGCGCGTTTGGCCCGCGAACATACGCGCCGGTTGCTTGCAGACGGCAAGACAGTGAAGATTATCACAGTCGGCAAGAAGGGCGCGGATATTTTGCGTCGCGATCTCGGCAAGCTGATCATCGATCACGTCAATCTGCGTGAAGTAAAGCAGGTTGGTTTCAGCAATGCTGACGAGATCGGTCACAAGATCATCGGTCTGTACAATGAAGGTGCGTTTGATGTCGCCACATTGTTCTATTCCGAGTTCAAGTCGGTAATTTCGCAGATTCCAACTGCACAGCAGCTAATCCCGGCGAGCGCCATTGGCGATGCCGAGCCGGAAACAGCGGGCGATGCAGTCTATGAATATGAGCCAGATCCGGCCGCCATTC
Source organism: Phyllobacterium sp. YR531 (assembly GCF_000282595.1). Taxonomy (GTDB): domain Bacteria; phylum Pseudomonadota; class Alphaproteobacteria; order Rhizobiales; family Rhizobiaceae; genus Phyllobacterium. The sequence continues at coordinate 89,526 of NZ_AKIZ01000013.1, read as the reverse complement.
TCGGTGACCTGATCCCGCGCAATATTTCCGTCCAGGTTTTCCGCGCTCTCCTTGAAAATGCGGCATCGGAACAGGGTGCGCGTATGTCCGCCATGGACAACGCAACCCGTAATGCCGGTGACATGATCAACAAGCTGACAATGTCGTACAACCGCCAGCGTCAGGCCCAGATCACCAAAGAACTGATTGAAATCATTTCGGGCGCGGAAGCGCTCTAATCGCGAAGGTAAGGATCGATGGCAAAAGCAGCGACCCCGAAAACACCCGCAGCCGCAAAAGCAGCTGCACCCAAGGCAGCAGTTGCCAAGGCTGCTCCGGCAGCCAAGCCAGCGGCTGTAAAAGCAGCGCCTAAAGCTGAAGCCAAAGCTGCACCTGTTGCCAAGGCACCTGCACCTAAGGCAGCTGCAACCAAAGCTCCGGCAGCGAAGTCGGCCAAGGCATCTTCAACACCGAAGACTGCCCTCAAGGCGACGGGCGTTGTTGGACGTGTCAGCCAGGTCATCGGCGCTGTTGTCGACGTGGCTTTCGATGGCGGCGTACTGCCAAAAATCCTGAACGCGCTGGAAACCGACAATCTCGGCAACCGCCTTGTTCTGGAAGTTGCGCAGCATCTGGGTGAAAACACCGTTCGTACAATCGCCATGGACTCGACTGAAGGTCTGGTTCGCGGTCAGGTTGTTTACGATACAGGTTCGGCAATTCAGGTTCCGGTTGGACCGGAAACTCTCGGCCGTATCATGAATGTTATTGGTGAGCCGGTTGACGAAGCTGGTCCAATCAAGACGACACTGACCCGCGCGATCCATCAGCCAGCTCCTGAATATGTCGATCAGTCGACAGAGGCTCAGATTCTGGTAACCGGCATCAAGGTTATCGATCTTCTCGCTCCTTATGCTCGTGGCGGCAAGATCGGCCTGTTCGGCGGTGCCGGCGTGGGCAAGACCGTTCTGATCATGGAACTGATCAACAACGTCGCCAAGGCGCATGGTGGTTACTCGGTATTTGCGGGTGTGGGTGAACGTACCCGTGAAGGTAACGATCTCTATCACGAAATGATCGAGTCCGGCGTGAACAAGGCTGGCGGCGGAGAAGGCTCCAAGGCTGCACTCGTTTACGGCCAGATGAATGAGCCGCCAGGCGCGCGTGCCCGTGTTGCTCTGTCAGGTCTGACAGTTGCGGAACATTTCCGCGATGAAGGACAGGACGTTCTGTTCTTCGTGGACAACATTTTCCGCTTCACGCAGGCTGGTTCGGAATTGTCGGCTTTGCTTGGCCGTATTCCTTCTGCCGTGGGTTATCAGCCAACGCTGGCAACCGACATGGGCCAGATGCAGGAACGCATCACCACAACCCACAAGGGTTCGATCACTTCGGTTCAGGCCATTTACGTGCCCGCCGACGATTTGACTGATCCTGCGCCAGCGACATCCTTCGCGCATCTTGATGCGACGACAAACTTGAACCGCGCGATCTCCGAAAAGGGTATTTACCCGGCTGTGGATCCGCTCGATTCGACATCGCGCATGCTTGATCCGCTGATCGTAGGCGAAGAGCACTATCAGATTGCCCGTCAGGTGCAGTCCATTCTGCAGCGCTACAAGTCGCTTCAGGATATCATCGCCATTCTCGGCATGGATGAGCTTTCGGAAGAAGACAAGATCGCTGTGGCACGTGCCCGCAAGATCGAACGCTTCCTTTCGCAGCCGTTCTTCGTTGCTGAAATCTTCACTGGTTCGCCGGGCAAGCTGGTCGATCTGGCAGACACCATCAAGGGCTTCAAGGGTCTTTGCAACGGTGACTACGATCACCTGCCGGAAGCAGCATTCTACATGGTTGGCTCGATCGACGAGGCAATCGAAAAGGCACAGCGTCTGGCAGCAGAAGCAGCCTAAATCCGGAAATGATGGCGGGCTATGGCCCGCCCTTTTCTGTCCAACTTGGCAATTTCTATTGGGAAACCTGTTCCCGCGTTTGCAATTGCTTGAACTGATCAGGTCAAGATCACAGGAATTGAGTGGATATCATGGCTGAAGCCTTCCAGTTTGAACTCGTCTCGCCAGAACGCCTGCTCCTCTCGGAACAGGTTATTGAAGTCGTTGTTCCGGGCACGGAAGGTTACATGACTGTGCTGGCGCATCACGCTCCATTGATGGCAACGATCAAGCCGGGCGTTGTTACGGTCAAGACGCCTGACGGCAAGCCGGACAGCTATGTTGTTTTCGGCGGCTTTGTTGATGTGACGCCAGAGGGCTGCATTCTGCTCGCTGAGTCGGCGGTACACGTCACCGATATAAAGGCTGATGAATTGCAGAACCGCATCAAGGACGCGAAAGAAGACTTCGAAGATGCAACAACGCGCGAAGAGAAGTCCCGCGCGGAAGATCTGCTTGGCCAGTTGACGACGCTGCAGGATGCCATCAAGGCTGCTTGAATATTCTGAACTCAACGACAATGATGAAGCGGGCTAAGCCCGCTTTTTTTATGGATTGTCATGACCCACTCCAAACCTCGTAGCCCGATTTCCACCTTTTTCATATCTATGGTTGAGCCTGTGGCAGGACTGCTTTGGATTGGCCGGGGCAAACTGGCATTGGCCACTGCCATTCTATTGTATGGCACAATTATTGGGGTATCATATTTCGGCTGGCCAGCATTCTCGACTAATGCCTATCCAAACAAGATATTTGTCGAATTGGTGATTAAGGGAATCATTGGTGTGGGCATTTGCCTATTGATCGCCAGCCATGTTCCAAAAAGATACTCTAACGGATTCATCGTATCTGGCGTGATAGTTAGCCTTATGCTTCTAGCCCTTTGCATACGTACATTTGTTTTTCAGCCATTCAATGTTCCAGCCACAACGAGTATGGCGCCAACATTGGTCATGGGTGACTATTTTGTCGTGTCAAAGTCAGCTTATGGTTATAGCAGCCATAGTGTGCCTTTTGGCTTGCTGCCAATTCAGGGACGGGTATTTTCAACAGAGCCCGAGCGTGGCGACGTCGTCACGTTCAATTCAGATGATGGCGTGGCCTTCATCAAGCGTATTGTAGGATTGCCCGGCGAGACAATTCAGACGATTGACGGCGTTCTCCATATAGATGGAACGCCAGTAAAAATGGAACTAGGTACGCCCTATTCCATGTACGAAGCCAGAAATAGCAGTGCTGTTGCCCAGTATCGGGAAACTTTACCTAATGGCGTCTACTACAATGTTCTCAGTCTCGTAGACAACTCCGTTGGCGATAACACGGGACCCTACGTTGTACCGGATGGGCAATATTTCGTGATGGGTGATAATCGAGACAACTCCGACGATAGCCGTTTCTCATTGGGCACAGTGCCGTTTGAAAACCTTATCGGTAAAGTCGTTCGGATATTCTGGAATTCGGAAGGGATAGATTATTCAGACAGGCAGTCAGTAATTCCGAAGCAAGGTACCTGACAAGCAAATCAAATTCTGAGCTTTAGGCCCGTTTTGATTTAATCTGCCAAATGCCTGAAAGCAGCGACAACCTCTTCGTAAACGGCGCGCTTGAAAGGCACGATCAGATCAGGCAATTGGGCCATGGGCTTCCAGGCCCATTCGTCAAACTCAGCCGTATGTCCGCCCGGAGGAGGATTGATGGCGATCTCGCTTTCATCACCTTCAAAGCGATAAGCAAACCACTTTTGTGTCTGGCCGCGATACTTGCCCTTGAGAGCAACACCCATGAGATGCGGTGGCAGATCGTAGTTGATCCATTCGGGAGCTTCGGCAAGCAGCGATACGGACTTCATGCCGGTTTCCTCGTAAAGTTCACGCAGCGCAGCCGGTTCAGGATTCTCTCCCGCATCAATGCCACCCTGTGGCATCTGCCATAGCTGGGTTTGGCCTTCCATTTCATCATTGGGAATGACGATGCGATGACCGGCCCACACAAGCCCATCCCTGTTGAGCACCATGATGCCGACGCAAGGCCGATAAGGCAGGGATTGCGGATCTACGGGCTTCTTGTTCTTGCTCATGGGGATGCTCCGGTAAGCGGTTTTGGTGGTGCTAGCCCTTTTCCGGGTCGCGGACAAGCGCCGATACGGGAACAATCTCTATGCCACGTGTTTTGGCTTCATTGGCCCATGCTGCGACCGCCTCAACGGTAACATCGAATGCTGAGCCAGTGGCAATCGCCGTGCCCTTGGCACGAGCTATTCGTTCTAACTCGTCTAGCTTTTTGAGAATGCTGCCCCGTTCTTGCGTTGCATCAATTAACAGGTCACCTGCAGCATAGGGAGTGCCCTGCTGGGCAGCAATCGGGTCAGCCAGACTGCGTGCTGAAGTGCCGTCATCCAGATAAAGCAGGCCCCGACGGGTGATCTCCTGCATAACAGGAGTCATTGCCGCTGACTCCGAAGTAAAGCGGGCACCCATATAGTTCATTACGCCTGTATAGTTGGTAATACGCCCCATTGTCTTGTGCAGGGTTTCAATCGTAGCGGCGGCATTTGCACCCACAGTGAGTGTATTGCGTCCGGGATTTACACGCGGATAATCAAAAGGCTCCAGCGGTATCTGCAGAAGTATTTCGTGGCCTTCCTGTCTTCCTGCCTGCATCCAGCGACCAAGGCTGTTGCCTTCGGGCGAGAAGGCAAGCGTTACCTCTGGCGGCAATATCCGTATGGCGTTCTGAGAGCCGGTTTGAGACAGGCCAAGACCGCCGATGACAATGGCAACGCGGGCACCGCGAGCGCCGGACCATGGCCTGGCATAGGCGTCGAGCGGACGGCGCCCATCAGGAGAAATGACAGGCAGTGGCCCCTGTGGCGATTGCTCGAGCAGATCCGGTTCCGGCAGATGCGCAGTGCGCGGGTCTTGCGCCCGTCTCGTCGGATCACCAACAATAATTACTTTCGGCCCATTCGCTGTGTCACTGGCAATATTGCCGGGAAGCTGGTTCTGGCTCTGTTTGGGTGGGTTCAAGGGGGCAGGTACTGCAACCGGAGCTTGAGCTACCGCTGCGGGAGCGGGCGGGGCAACAGGTCGCCGGAATCCTTGGTGGCTTGTGTAGGAGATTACTGACGACGCCACCAGCATGGAAGCAAACACGATCGAAGGCAAAATCCATTGCCTTGCAGCTTTATCGCCAGCTTTAACGTTCGGCCTTTTGCTGTTTTGCCCCAGCGGCCTGTTCAGTTCTGAATTCACGCTTATCGGCCAGAAAAAGGGAGGGAAGCTGGCGGCGGGTGCCGCGCGCACAGAAGAAAATGGCCGGATTATTCAAGGAACTCCGGCCATTTTTATCATATCAGTTAGGAACGCCCTTTTCGGGGTCGGCAGGGAACGCCGCATTGGCCTGTTCGCCGCGCAGCAGCTTCATTGCCTGAATGAGCTGCAGATCATCTTTGGGTTCCGGTGGAACGTAAGGGATTGAACCGGAACCTTCAGCGTCCTCCTGAGCACCCTTGATGTGGCCCTTGAGGCTGGACTCGCTCATTGGTTCGACCTTGCCCTTCAGTTCATCCGGCAGAGGCTGCTCAACCGTAATGTCCGGTATGATGCCCTTGCCCTGAATGGACTTGCCCGCTGGCGTATAATAAAGCGCCGTAGTCAAACGCAATGCACCGTTTTCGCCAAGCGGAATGATTGTCTGCACGGAACCTTTGCCGAATGAACGTGTGCCGAGAATGGTGCCACGGCGATGGTCCTGCAAGGCACCGGCAACGATCTCGGACGCACTTGCCGAACCGCCATTGATAAGAACGATCAGTGGCTTGCCGTCAGTCAGATCGCCCGCACGGGCGTCGAACCGGGTAATATCCTGCGGATCACGGCCACGCGTCGAAACAACTTCGCCCTTGTCGAGGAATGCGTCGGAAACAGCGACTGCCTGATCAAGGAGACCACCGGGATTGAGACGAAGATCAAGAACAAAGCCCTTGAGCTTCTCCTTTGGAATCTTGGTCTGGATATCCTTGATTGCTTTCTGCAGATCATCAAAGGTCTGTTCGGTGAACGAGATCACCCGGACATAGCCAATGTCGTTTTCAACGCGGGATTTTACCGCCTGAACCTTGACGACATCACGGACGATTGTCAGCACGATTGGCTTGTCTGCGCCCTGACGGATAAGTGTCAGTTCAATGGGAGTCTTGATCTCACCGCGCATCTTGTCGACAGCGTCGGTCAGCGTCAGTCCGCGAACCTCAACACCGTCAATCTTCGAGATGTAATCCCCGGCAAGTACACCGGCTTTTGCTGCTGGCGTGTCATCAATCGGTGCGATGACCTTTACCAGCTCGTTTTCCATGGTGACTTCAATACCAAGGCCGCCAAATTCGCCCTTGGTCTGGACTCGCATATCCTGAGCCTGCTCTGCATTCATGTAGGAAGAATGCGGATCAAGTGATGTCAACATGCCATTGATGGCGTTCTCGACAAGCTTCTTGTCATCTGGCGGCGTAACATATTGAGCGCGGACACGCTCGAAAATATCACCAAAAATTGATAGCTGTTTATAGGTGTCAGTGCCCGCAGCCTCTGCAGCGGTAGTGGGCAGGGCACCCTGCACAACGACCATTGCCGTAGCGCCCATCAGTGCTCCAGCCATGAGAAGCGACAGTCTACGTATCATTTGCGGTCCTTCCAGCAAGCCGATCCGCCCACCATGGGGCGGGATTAACAGGTTTTGTATCTTTTCGGAACTCAATGTAAAGCATTGGAGCTCCATTTCCCACCGGAACAGGTGCACTGCTCGCGATAAGTTGTTCGTTCATTACACCGACCGGTTCTCCCGCAAGAACAAACTGGTTCTGCGAGACGTTGATTCTGGACATTCCTGCCAAGACGACATGATAGCCATTGCCGGCATCAAGTATCAAGAGTTGACCATAAGAACGGAATGCGCCCGCATAAAGGACAACTGCGTCTGTCGGTGCAGTTATTGTGGCTCCAGGACTGGTTTCCAGCGTGTCGCCCTGAAGCGTACCACCCAGCCCGTCATTATCTCCAAAATGCTTGACGAGTTTCCCGGCAGCAGGCGTTGCAAGTCGCCCGCGAAGCGAGGCGAAATTGACCTGTGCAACGAGGCGGTTCTGATTGGTTGCAAACTCATCGGCACGTTTCCGGCTGGCTTCAAGTTTGTGCTGCTCTTCAATGCTGGCTTCATTAGCGGCTTTTTGAACCTCCGCCATATCTTTTTCCATAGAGGCTATAAGCCCCTGTAGCGAGGTAGCGCGCTTTGCCAGATCCTCAGCACGCTGTTTTTCAGCGGCAAGAGTTTCCTCAGACGTGGTTTGCAGTTTCTGCTTTTCGGTCAGCAGCAGATCAAGCCGCTTCTTTTCTTCCGCCTGACTGGATAGGGCCGCAGTCAGACGGGCTTGTTCCTCTGTAATAGAGGTCTTTATCCTGGTCAGTTCCTTTAGATCGGCAATCAGCACCTCTGTCTGTTCGCGCATTTCGGGTACTACAGCACCCAGCAGCACTGCGCTGCGGACGGAAGCCAAGGCATCGTCAGGGCGCACCAGCAGGGCAGGAGGCGGGTTCAAGCCCATTCTTTGCAACGCAGCGAGAACCTCGGCCAAGGCCCCGCGGCGCTGCCGCAATACAAGGCGCACACCATCTTCGCGCTCGCGCAGTCCGGTCAACCGATCCGTGAAGCTGCTGATATCCTCACTCAGCTTCTTTTCGGTTTTGGCCGATTGGATAAGCGCCGCAGTGATTGTCGTCTGGTCCTTTTTCAAACCAGAGATTTCCTTGTCGAGGGAAGCAACTTTTTCCGCCGATAGCGAAATCTGATTTGTCAGGTCCTGAAGCTCTTTGGCTGTTTCGGCGCGCTTTGCCTCGACGGAGGATAGAGTGGATGGAGTGGCAGTCGATTGGGCGGGACTTGCCGTACTGAATGCCAATGCACAGGCAAGTATAACTGCTCCGGAAATGGTCTTGCCCGAACCGATAAATGCTCTGGTTAGCTCAAGTTTCATTATCTGTCCGGAATCAATGCGTTATTGATGCGACTCTAGAAAGCTCCGCTTAATGAAGCATTAACCATGATCGGTTCGCATCGAAAGCTCTTTATTCTAGGGCAATCGGGATGGCGGAATTGCGGCATGCGTTCCAAGCTTGCATTATCAAAGTAGCGGACAGTCAATATTTGACCAATGACACGGGATGGAAATTGTTTCGGCATATCTATACATAGCAAATTATCGTATCGAATAGGAGCTGGTGCCGCCGCCAGCACTCTACCGGTACTGCTTTAATGGTTTCCTGACATGATAGAACTGACGATCATTGTTCCCGTACATAATGAAGCCGGCAATATTGGCCCGCTCGTCAAAGAGATAAGTGCTGCCTTTGTTAATGGTCCTGCATATGAAGTCATCGTTGTTGATGATGGCTCGACAGATAATTCGTCTCAAGAAGCTTTAAGCGCAGACCGCAAGGTTCGTGTCTTGCGCCACGAAAAACGCACGGGCAAATCGCGGGCACTTCTGAGCGGGTTTCAGGCGGCAAATGGTCGGTGGATTGCGACATTGGACGGCGATGGTCAGAATGATCCAGCCGACATCATAAAACTTTGGAGCCGTATAGAATCATCACCCCCAGCGCTTTTTGCCGGTGTCCGGAAGCGTCGTAACGATGGTCTGATCAAACTGCTGACATCGCGCTTTGCCAATTTTGTTCGCAAGCGCCTTTTGAAGGATGATTGCAGAGACGCAGGTTGCGGGTTCAAAATCCTGCCGACTGCCGCAGCTTTGCACTTCCCCTATTTCGACAATATGCACCGGTTCATTCCGGCGTTGTCGCGGCGGGCTGGGCTACCCGTCATTGAAGTGGATATTGAAGATCGGCCAAGATTGGCTGGTGTTTCGAAATACGGCTTCTTTGATCGTGCGGCCGTAGCATTTCTCGATACTGTCGGCGTATTCTGGCTTATCCGCCGCTACTCTGATCCGGTACAAGTGACCGAGATGAAAAGCGCTGAAAACTGAAGGTCCGCAACTCTTCGCTGAAGTTCCTGACAGGAGCCGACACGCGCGTGACCGGGCTGGTGGGCAAGGCATCTGCGGGCAATTGAGCGAGAAGCTCTTCCGCAGGGGCATCATTATCCTGCCAGACAATCACAATGTCGCTTGCAGATCCTCGTTCCGGTGGCCAGTGCAGAAGAACGGCTATGTTCGCCGCATCATCCTGACGATTTGAAAGAATGCTTGCCGGAGCCGGGTTTTGGGCGCGGATGGCGCTACTCACCGCATCATATGGAAATGTGAATCGCGGTGTGCCGAAAAGCGCTACACTGGCAAAGGCGACTGGTGCAACAACGAACATGCAGGCAGACAGAAACAGGAGATTGCGCGCTCCCAATATCTGCGGGAGATATAATGCCAGCAGTATAGCCGTCGGAGCCAGAATGGGCGCCATGTATCGCTGCGCGACTGAGTGATAGTCGGCTACCAAAACCAATAGGGCAAAAGCTGCCATACCAATAAATATGGTGCGTAAAAGCAGTTTGCGAACATCTGCATCACCATCGGCTGGAGGACGAGGATGGTCCCGCGTTCTGCCTATAATGTAAACGATAAAGGCCAACCCCGCCCAAAGCACAGCAGAAACAATGAGGCTGAAAAACCCGTCAAGGCCAATATAGGGAAGATCGATGCCACCAAGATATTCCGCTGGCTGGTTTAGTTTGGCCATCCGTCCTGCGGTCGCGGCCAGCGGGGCTTTTAATGAGGCAATGACAACTGGAGTAAAAGCAACAACGAAGATTGCGATGGATATCCAGAATGGCCGACTGAAAAGCTGGCGGCGTATTGACGGGGTAAACAGTGCGGCAACGAGGAAACTGATCAGGAATATAAAGAAGTTGTACTTTGCAAGCGCGCCGATGGCAGCCCAAACCCCAAACCAGACATAGGCAATGTTTCCCTTGCCGGACCTCATGAGCGCCAGCGCATGGATCATGCCGATAGAGGCGGCGATGACAAGCACCGTATGTGCGGTTGTCTGTATCGACATCCATACGATTTGCGGCAGAAATGCTGACGCCATCAGAGCCAATACGCCTGCCCTGTCGCCTGCCAAACGCCTTGCCGTGTCAAAGACAAGCCAGTGATACAAGCCCAACAGAGAAAGACGAACGAGTGCAAGTGAGAGCACCCAGTTCCAACCTGTCAGCTCAAGAGCCAACCGAACCAGCCAGTTGTATAAGGGTGGGTGCGAGTTGCTATAAATCCAGGAAAAGTCGACCGCTCCAACGAACTGGGCCTCATCGATTTCCATAAAACGGGACAACAGCAAACGCAGGGCAAGCACAAGAATAATGTAGACTGCAATTATGCGAGGGGCGCGGCGTGCAAACCACGCCCAATTTATTTCCGGCCCATCAAGTGCGGCCAAGTTAAATTTCCGCCAAGTCACCCAAAACCCCACCGCTTGCTTTCAAGGTGGACTACTACGATAGGCGGGCAGGTGCAATCCCAACACGTTACCTACAACCTTAAATATGTGTAACGATGTAACGATAAAGCCGCCAGCAAAGCTGACGGCTTTCATTATTCAGGCACGGCGAATGATACCAGCTATCAATGACACCAAAAGCAGTGCCAGGAATACGTAGAATATAATCTGCGCAATACCGGCAGAAGCGCCGGCGATTCCACCAAAACCGAGGGCACCTGCAACAAGTGCGATGATCAGAAATATTACTGCATAATAAAGCATTGTTATCTCCCTTTATTGTTGAAACAGAAACGAAACCGCGTCCGTTTTGTTCCAGACAAGATCAAAGGGACAGCTATGCTATCTTATGCTTTTGCCTTGCTGCTCTCTTTAAAGAACAAAGCTTGAGTAATAAGTGCCTTCACCATGTCTGGATTAAACGGTTTGGTGACGAGGAAGGTCGGTTCGGGGCGTTCACCGGTAAGTAGGCGCTCAGGGAATGCTGTAATGAAAATAACCGGAACCGCATCCTGGCTGAGGATGTTGTTGACGGCATCAATTCCCGAACTGCCATCTGCCAACTGAATATCTGCCAGTATCATGCTCGGCTGTGTCTCTGAGTAAAGCTTCAATGCTTCGTCTTTGGTACGCGCGATACCAACAACCCTGTGCCCAAGGCTTTCAACCATGTGTTCGATATCCATGGCGATCAGAGGTTCATCTTCGATAATGAGGATATCCGTAGCTATCTGCTTTGAAATGCCAACGGAAGCTTCGTCGAGAAGCGCATAAAGCTCGTCGTCCGAAATTTCGAGAATTTCCATAGTTTCAGACTGGCTGAAGCCTTCAAGGCTGATAAGCAGAAATGCCTGCCGCGCCCTTGGCGCGATTGAGGTCAGATTTGCTGCAGCGTGTTTCTCCCAACCATATTCCGATTGCATTTCCAAAGGCCGGACATTGACCGAATTGAAATGCTTCACCAGTAGTTTGTAAAGACTCACCCGGTCCGATCCCGTATCAGGAAACAGAGAAACATCGGTTATCAGAATTTCGAGCGTCGCGGCGACATAAGCATCACCTGAAGATTGTGAGCCGGTGATGGCGCGGGCGAAGCGGCGGAGATATGGCAGGTGGGGGGCTATCCGGGTGGATAATGACATTCGAGTGCGTTCCCTGTTCAGGCGATATTGTTCAGAATAAATAGAGAGTTCCGTCCTACAACACTTATGCAAAAAAAAAGTTCCAGCAAACGGAACTTTTTCTACATTCGGACATTATCGGCATTAATGTGCCTATGAACATCGCGTCGACATACCAGCAAAGATCAAGCAATGAACGCAAAAACAAATTCTTCCGCCGCGCCAGCCAAGGCGCGTGTTCTTCGACGCGATGCAAAAACTGCTGAAACGGAAATTGGTTTGAAGCTCCGTGCGCTTTACGCGTCGGTACAAGAGGAAGAGATACCGGCAAGGTTTCTCGATCTTCTGGAAAAGCTCGACGAGGCTGAACGCCTGCATTCGCGATCCTCGAAGTAAGCGGGCCCTTGAATGGTACATGAATCAAAGGACTTCAAAAGAAATCTGATTGCCTCGTTGCCGAAGCTTCGAGCCTTTGCGGTTTCATTGATCGGCAACCCGGATAGGGCAGATGATCTCGTGCAGGATACGATCATGAAGGCTTGGGCCAAGCAGGATTCGTTCGAGCTGGGCACAAATATCAAGGCATGGCTTTTCACGATTCTGCGCAATGAATTCTACAGTCAGATGCGTAAGCGCGGTCGCGAAGTGCAGGATTCCGACGGAATTTTCACTGAGCAGCTTTCAGTTCACCCTGCGCAATACGGATCGCTGGATCTGCAGGACTTCCGCAAGGCACTGGAAAAGCTTCCAGACGACCAGCGTGAAGCCATAATCCTCGTAGGAGCCTCTGGGTTCTCCTATGAGGAGGCTGCTGATATATGCGGATGCGCTGTCGGAACAATCAAGAGCCGGGTCAGCCGCGCCAGAACTCGGCTGCAGGAGCTTCTGGAAATTGAGGGTGAAGTCGATTACGGCCCGGATGCTATCGCCACTCAGGTTACATCAAACAAGTTCGCCTGATGAATCGTCCATCCGCGAGCCCCGGTTGGAAGAAGTGAGGCTGCCGAGCGAAGCTACAGCCTGTACGATTTGACTTTTCCCATAAGGTTTTCCAACAACGGGCGTGCCAGCAAACTCGGTGATCCCGCTCAGGTCAGCATCATAGGCACTGGTGAACAGGAGAGGTATATTACGTGACCGTAGCATGGATGCGGTTTTGAGAGACGAAACGCCTCTTGCTTCCACTTCCAATATTGCAAGGTCGCATGTCTGGCCGCTTTTTATCCAGTCCAGCAACTGGTCAATTGTAGAAACAACATGCACGGACTTCGCACCACATTCTTCCGCGATTCGTTCCAGCTCCAATCCTATCAAGTATTCGTCCTCGAGTACCAAAAGGTGTTTGCCGGCCAGTTCCATATTCCATCACTCCAATTTGGCGGTGGTTATGGAGCTACTCGGATTGGCTGTCATTTAACTAAGACATATCGATTACGAAGAAAGCTCATGTGAATTTTGGAGGGCGTGCTAATTTGCACGCAGCTACAACCGGATAAAATAATGAAAAACAATGCGGCGTCGACAGTCAGACAGTATCCCTGCGAGAGATGTCCCTTGCAGGCTTTTCCGCATTTCCAACCGCATGACAAAGATGAGGTCGAGTTTCTGTCAGGCTTCAAGATGGGCGAGCTTGTTGCCGACATAGGCACCACTGTGCTCGGCGAAGGCACAAGCAGCGCGCATCTTTTCACTGTGCTATCAGGTTGGGCATTCCGCTATAAAACGCTGGAAGATGGCCGTCGCCAAATTCTGAATTACGTACTGCCCGGTGACCTTATCGGGCTGCAAGGTTCAGTAATGAAAGAGATGCAGCATTCTGTCGAGGCCTTGTCTCCGATGGTATTGTGCATGTTTCAGCGTGATAAATTGCCAAACCTCTTCCGAAGCTTTCCAAGCATTGCATATGACATTACCTGGTTGGCTTCCCGTGAGGAGCAGATGCTGGATGAGATATTGCTCAGCGTTGGGCGTCGATCAGCTCTTGAACGTGCAGCGTATCTTTTCGCTTTCCTGTTTCAGCGCGCCAAATCGGTTGGAATGGTCAAGAATGACAAACTGATGGTCCCACTGCGTCAACAGCATGTGGCTGATACTCTTGGACTATCGATTGTCCACACCAACAAGACATTGAAGAAACTTGCGGCAAAGGGTGCATTGCGCTGGCTTGACCGTGGGTGCGAGGTTCTTGACCATCAAATGCTGCTGGATATTTCCAGATGGCAGGGACTGCCGAGCGTGCCGCGGCCCTATATCTGACCCTACAGCGTAGCAGCACCTGTTTCGGGCTTCTCGGCGTTCAGTTTATCCAGCGCAAGTTCAATGTCGCGCAGATTGCGCGTAACGCCGTCGTCAGGGTCCATGCCGCCTTCAGTGGCGGCGCGCTGCAGCCCGCGGGCTTCTGCAAGAAGTTCCTCTAGCCGTGTGATCTTTTGGATGTTGCTAAGGCTTCCATCGGATAGAATATCATTTGCTTCAAGCATTTTTTCCTCCATTCACTGCTATTTGTGAACGGTTGGAATCATTAAATGTTCCGTTAGAGGAACAATGGCAAGGTGGCTGCGTTGAAGTCGGTGGGATATATAACTTAGTGGAGTAAGGGCGCCTTAACACAGGTTGTCATGTGGGATATGAAGTTAAACGATATTTCCGAAAATACTTTATTGTTCCTGACGGATACGTCGCGCCGGGAGGTGCTTTCCTCGCTCCGACCGATAGGGAAAGATGACAGCGATCTGAAAAATCTCACTGATCTTGCATTGTCGGTTTTCAACGCTGATGGCGTGCGGGTAGTGCTTGTTGACAGTGATCAAAGTGAGCCACTTGCGACATCCGGCGCGGTAGGTGACATTGATATCTGGACGATTGAGGCACATGCGATTTCTGCTCAAGACAAAAGATGCCTCGTTGTACTCGATGCGGCCGAAGATGTGAGGTTTGCCGAGATCAACGTCGTTGCGCAGGAACCACGTATAAGGTTTCTGGCAATTGCGCCAATTCACGTGGGAGACAAGCCTGTTGGTGCGCTGAGCGTTCTGTCGCTGAAGGCGACCTCGGAGTTTACATTCGAGCTGGAAGAGAAACTGGTACAGTTCGCCAAACTTGCGGGCTCGCTTATAGAGTTGAAGCGTAATTCCCGCCTTGAAGAAAACATTGTCAATCAACTGCACCGCGATGAAGATCGCAATGCCATGGCACTCGAAGTGGGAAATGTCGGCAGCTGGGTTTGGGATCTGAAAAGCGGCATATTCACCGGCAACAAGATGGCTTACACCATGTTGGGTCTAAGTGATGAAAATCCTGTCACAGGCGAAGACGTTTTCCGGGCAATGCACCCCGATGATTTCCCCATGATGAAATCATCGATCACGCGCGCCTTGGCGCATGATCAGGATTATGCAGGAGAATTCCGCGCAGCCTCTTCAGGCCAATGGCTGCTGGGCAGAGGCCGAATCTTTGAACGGGATGAATCGGGACGCCCGGCAGTCGCCGTTGGTGTAAACATCAACATCACGGCGACAAAGAACGCTGCTGAGAAAACGCGGCTTCTGCTCAGGGAACTCAACCATCGCGTCAAGAACACATTGGCCATGCTGCAGTCGCTTGCGCGGCAAACTTTGAACCGCACCTCTGATCCAGCCGAATTTATGGAAGCCTTTTCCGGCCGGCTACGCGCTATTTCTGAGGCGCATACACTTTTATCCGATCGTGAATGGAGCGGTATCAGTCTTGTTGATCTGATCACGAGACAGGTCGAACCCTACGCAATCTACGATGCCGCACAAATGGTATTGGTCGGTGAAGATATTGTTTTGCCGCCGGATCACGCATTGGGCTTGGGAATTGCGCTGCATGAATTGGCAACGAACGCAGCCAAACATGGTGCGTTCTCGGCAGCGGGTGGCCAGGTGCGGGTGTCATGGGAAATCGAGCCGGGCCTCGATGGATCTCGTGTTGTTATTCATTGGGTGGAAATAGGCGGGCCATCTGTCATGGCACGCGAGACACGCGGTCTTGGTGAGCGGTTGATCGAGCGCAGTCTGGATAAAGTAATATCGAGCAGCGTTAGATTAAGTTATCCGGAAAGCGGCGTGGAAGCTGTAATCTCCATGCCGATCAAGGATAACTCAATCCCCGAGTTCCTCTGATTTCCGGCGCGGGCGCCTTCTCGATTTAGGCTTCTTTCCCAGCATTGATAGCCCGCCAAAAGCAATAACCGGTAAGGCAAGCATCAACAAAGTGCGGGAGCGCAGGACCATTGGCGTTGCCGCAACTGCAGCAATCGCCAGAAGAGCAGATGTGTCAGTTTTCGCACGGTCGCGCTGGCGTTTCCGGATGATAGCGTCAGAAATTTTCATAATGATGTAGAGAATAATAGCCAAGGCGAATGCACCACCGCCGATATAAAGGGCTGCGCGCAATTCGCCAAAACGTTCAGACAACGCTATGTAACCCGCAATCAGCAAAAAAATGGCGCCGATAGCACCAAGAACGCCAATAATACTCAGAAATATCGCGCTTCTCTTAACGCGATTAACGGCAAGGCCAACCTCACCTGCGGCAAGGCTGGTCAATAAAGGGGTAAGCAGTTTCAGCATGATCAGCGACGGGAGATCAGTGCCAGAAGAAAGCCAACGCCGGCCGCTACGGCAATGGCAGTCAGCGGTTTGTCGCGGATGGTTTCAGTCAATTGATCTTCGATATCCAGAGCTTGGGATTTGAGATCTTCTAACACTTCTTCGCCCTTCACCTTGGCATTTTCAAAAGAGTTGGCAGCACTGGCTCGCGCGCCTTGGGTCGAATTTTTGCCTATTTTCGCCAGAGTGGCAGCAATGCTGGCGATATCGTCTTTAAGTGCAGCCACCTGCGCCTGCAGATCAGGGTTTGTCTCCGTAGCGTCATCGACTGCTTTTCGAACTTTGGAGGAAACTGTGGCCATGCGATAACTCCTTGGAAAATAGATGCATATGATTTGGAAACGTTGTTCGAAACTATTTGTTCCATGCGAAACCGGCCACTGCAACTTGCGATGGCCGGATCCGCTATCGTTCAGCTACGCGCTTACTATTCGGCAGTACCGCGCAGGAGTATTTTTTCACTGTCGGCCTTATAGGCTTCTGCCGTGTAGGCGGGTTGGGCTTCCAACTCTTTTTTTGTGAACGGCGTGAAGACAGATATTTTCCCGCTGTCATCTGCAAGCAAATCCAAGTTTTCAATGGACACTGCGATTGGCTTTTTGCCGAGACCCAAAAATCCGCCGACGTCCACCACAAAGGCTTCAACCTGACCATCCGGTGTCATCAAAGCATCGCCGACGCTGCCGAGCGTTTCATCATCAGGTCCGTAAACGACCGAGCCAATAAGCTTGTCAGCACTCATTGCGCTGGATGGAACAGCCTTGAGAGCGCTGCGAAGTTCTGCAGCCGGCTTGCCAGCAGGTTGATCTTGATTGACGACAGCTGGTTCCGGAGCTTTCGCAGGGTCGGAAGCGCCATCCGTTAGTAGTGCGGAACGATCATAAGCCGGTGCCTTGTCCAACTCTTCCTTGGTGGTGGCGATTACCAACCAGCGTTTCTTGTCAGGCCTCTCCGTCCAGGACAATTGATCGAGACCAACGGCTACTTCTTTTTCACCGACTCCCAGAAATCCGCCTACACCAATGATTGCCGCTTCGGCTCTGCCCTCGGGATTAAGCACCACATCTTTGACCTCGCCAATGGAAGCTGCATCATCTTTGGTGCTGTTATATACGGCCTGACCAATCAGGCCAGTCGTGAGCACTTGTCCCGGGGCGGCAACGAGATAACGGTCCTGTACAGGCGCTTCCATAATTGGCTGACCGAATATGTCAGAACCTTCCTGTGCTGCGGCTGCTGTGCACAGAGTGACTATAATGGCGGAAGTAGAGAGAAGACGTTTCAACATATAGGATTCCTTTGCGCCCATAGGGCAGAACGCCGGCTTTATTAGCCGGCGGATGAGTAAGGTGAGCTGATTTTAAGAAAGGTCAGGAGAGATAGCCCATCAGCCAAAGAATGATGATGATTGGAAGCGGCAGGCCAATAAGCCAAAGCAATACGCCACGCAGCATAGATGCAGACTCCTTGTCGAATTTATCAGATGCGGCCCATCAGCAGCAGTACTACAAGTACTACCAGCACGATCCCAAGCAGGCCGGAAGGTCCATAGCCCCAGTTGCGAGCGTGTGGCCAACTGGGAAAGACGCCGATCAGTGCAAGAATAAGGATGATTACAAGAATGGTTGTTAGCGGCATGGTCCAACCCCCTGGTTGATTATTGTTCGGATAATAAACACCGCAACACCGAAATTCGTTCCAAATGATCGGCTTATAATGTCTGCGTAAAAGCGCATAATGCCCATGCAACCAATTTGCTCAGCCGGCGTTGCAGTGGCGGGTGACAATGGAGAGAGGTTTCATGCAGTTCGGGTTAGGGGTTTACCATGCCTTCTGAAGACTTCAGCGGGCGGTCGCCACGTGCCGTGGAGCGAGTAACGCGTAAATCCGTGTATTCACCAGCCGCAGTTGAAGCCGATACCCGGGCACAGTTTCCACCAGTCATTGTCGCTATTGCAATTGTCGCGGCACTTTATTTTGCCAGCGATGTTTTCGTGCCGCTCGCTCTGGCCCTGCTTCTGACCTTCGCCTTGTCTCCGTTGGTTACGCGCCTGCATCGTAACAGGGTACCGAAAGCCATTGCCGTTATCAGTGTGGTCGTTACGGCATTTATGGTAATCGCGATATTCTTCAGTATCGTTGTCAGTCAGCTGACCGTTCTTGCTCAAAATCTGCCCAGCTATCAATACAATATCGAGACAAAGATACGCACTGTCAAAGATGCACAGTCGGGTAACAGCATTTTTGATCGCGGTGCGCGTATGTTCAAGAGGTTCAGTGAAGAGATTGGCCGTTCCGACGAAGTAGAGCGTTTTCCAGTCGACAAAGCGCCTGAAAATGCTGACCAGGCGCGAAAGCCTCCGGAAAATGTTGAAGTACAGTCACAGGCAGCTGAGACAGCATTGAAGGCGCAAGACCCCAACAAACCTGTTCCCGTTGAAATACGCTATCCCCCGCCCGATCCGCTGAGCCTTTTGCAAACATTTGCGGGGCCGCTCATCCAGCCATTGGCAACGATCGGTATTGTTATCGTCGTCGTGATTTTCATGCTGATGCGGAGAGAAGATCTTCGCGACCGGTTCATAAAACTCGTCGGGGCCAGTGATATTCATCGAACGACAACAGCACTCCATGATGCTGGCAAACGCGTCGGTCAATATTTGCTGATGCAGCTTATCATCAATATCAGCTTTGGCGTACCGATAGGCATCGGTCTGTGGCTGATCGGCATACCCAACCCAATGTTATGGGGCATGCTGGCGATTGTGCTGAGATTTGTACCCTATATTGGTCCAATCATCGCGGCGTTCTTCCCACTGATGCTGTCGCTTGCCGTTGATCCGGGATGGATGCTGCTTGTGTGGACAGCGTCCCTTTTCATTGTGCTTGAGCTGATCAGCAACAATATTATGGAGCCTTTGCTTTACGGATCAAAGACCGGACTTTCCCCTGTCGCCATTCTCATGGCGGCAATTGTTTGGACATGGATATGGGGTCCCATCGGCCTCATTCTATCTACACCACTGACTGTGTGCCTTGTCGTACTCGGTCGGCATGTGCCGAAGTTCGAATTTCTGGACGTGCTGCTGGGGAATGAGCCGGTGCTGCTACCGCCGCAACAATTATACCAAAGGCTGTTGTCGGGCGATCCTGATGAGGCAACAGAAAAGGCGGAGGAGTATCTTCAGTCGAATTCGGTGGTTGATTATTATTCGTCCGTCGCTGTCCCCGCACTGCTGCTGGCTGAGCATGATCGCGGGCGTGGTGTTCTTGATGCTCCAAGGCGTAACAGGGTTGCCCAGAGCATGGTGTTTCTCGTCGAGAACCTGTCTGACTACCACGATCCTTTGGACGACGACGAACTCGAGACGGAAGAGCAACCTGCCCAAGACGGCAAAAAACCTACCAAAAAGACAGAACCCGCCAAGCCGAAAACCATCATTTCGGCTGGCGGACGCGGTAACCTTGATGACGCTGCCGCTGTCATTGTCGGCGACATCCTTGAGCGTAATGAATTTGAAGTGCACGACATCACGCATGATGAACTTGAAGCTGCCAACATAGCCAAGCTCGAACTCACAGGTGTAAGTGCAATCTGCATAAGTTATCTCAACACGTCATCGATTGCGCATGCGCGATATTTGATAAGGCGAATCAGACGTCGCAATGCCCGTGTAAAAATCATTATTGGCTTCTGGGGCGATGGTGCTGAGAATGTTGATGGCGAGAAGATTGTAGGCTCGACACGCAACTGCCTTTTTGCATCGTCGATCGAAAATGCAATTCAGGAAATTCGCGCTTGAGGGGTCGTTTTCTGTATTTCTTTTTCGTGCCGGAATTCGGCGGAACCAAGATATGGCTACGGCGTTTCCCACAAGCTGATCGAACCTTTGATCGGTAGCATAAGACCCGGTGCCTGTTCCCCCGTGGGTGCCGGGTCGTTTTGTTGTGATTGTATTTATGCTTTTATTTCAACTAGTTAATTATAATTCCATCTGGAACAAACTGAAGAAATATTCGTTTAGCTTTTGTAGATAAAAGTTCTCGAGGAGTTTCTCATGGGTAGTACAAGTGACAAGATTGCTGGCGCTGCAAACAAGGCAGCTGGAAATGTTAAACAGGCAGCCGGCAAAGCCACAGGCTCTAAAAAGCTTGAAGCGGAAGGCAAAGTGCAGGAGCTGAAAGGCGATGCACAGACTGCCAAGGGTAAGGCAAAAGATGCGGCCAAGAAGGTCGTGGATAAGGCCTGATCGTCTCGTTCAGGAAATAGTTTAACCGGTCCGCTTTCGGGCCGGTTGCTTTTTGGGCAAGAGTCTGCCGATGCTGTTTCAACGCTAATCAAAAATCAAGGGAACCGTGGATGAGATTACATGTTGGGTGCGAGCTGACTTTTGAGTTCATGCAGGAAACACCCCTTGTAGCGATATTGAATGTGCATCATTCACGGTTCGACGATCTGGAAGGCATTGAAACATTTCATACCAATTTTGATTCCACTATTACCGGCTAT
Organism: Phyllobacterium sp. YR531; assembly: GCF_000282595.1. Lineage (GTDB taxonomy): Bacteria > Pseudomonadota > Alphaproteobacteria > Rhizobiales > Rhizobiaceae > Phyllobacterium. The sequence continues at coordinate 68,826 of NZ_AKIZ01000013.1, read as the reverse complement.
CACGATCAGTTTGGAAACTGGTGTAATCGGATTGTAGCTGCACCCGGAACATTTATTTGTTCCACGAATGCTATTATTCGCGATAGCGGACTTCCCGATCCGGTGGTGTTCAACGCTGAGCAGCACCGAGTGCAGGATCTTCCGGATGAAACGCTGGTTTATCTTATGGGCAGTCGCTATTGCGAAACCGATCTGCTGAGTGACGAAGCGTGGCGGCTCTTTGGCAATACGCCCCAAGGTTGGCAGCGGGTTCAAGCCGTTTGCGATTTCGTCCATAATCATATCACGTTCGGATATGAGTATTCCAACCCGACCAGAACCGCCTCTTCAGGCTATTATGAGGGGCGGGGAGTGTGCCGTGATTTCACTCATCTGGCCGTTGCGTTCTGCCGATGCCTGAACATTCCAACACGCTATTGTACGGGTTACATCACCGATATTGGTGTGCCGCCACCGCACGCGGAAATGGACTTCTGCGCGTGGATGGAGGTTTATCTCGGTGGAGAGTGGCACTCATTCGACCCGCGTAACAACACCCCCCGTATAGGACGCGTAAAAGTGGCTCATGGGCGAGACGCTGCAGATGTCCCGCTGACCAATATTTTCGGGCCAAATTATTTGACAAAATTCAAGGTTTGGGCCAGCGAAGCGCGTTAGATCGCAACCTTATCGGTCTCAAACTGTTTCATTTGTGGATGCGCAATAATTCCGGGAGACCAGTATGAGTCAAAGAGCCATTGATTTCGTCAATAACTGGATTGACGCCAATGTCGATACTGCCAAGCCGGCGGATATGGAACATCATGACAAACGACCTCAGCGTTTGGCTGAGCGGTGTTCCGCTGATGCGCAGGCAGCGGGAATCAGCGAAACCGAGATCAACGATGGTCTCGGCGATTTGGAAGTCTGCATGATTGCTGCAATCGACAGGATCGCTCTGGCAAAATCGGACCAATAAAAACGTAAAATGCTTTACCGATCTATTCGCGTGGAAAGGATGATTGAGGACATCGTTCTTTCAACGCCCTCAAGTGCGCCAATCTCATCGAGAAGTTTGTCCAATTCCTGAATTGATGGTGCTTCGACAATAACGATCATATCGAATTGCCCGCTAACCGAATGAAGGGTTCTCACCCAAGGTATCTTTCGTAATAGCGATTCAACCCGTACGGCAAATTTAGGCAAGGCTGTCACAAGCACATGCGCCTTGACCAGATTTTGCTGGTATTCCGGCGATAGCTGAACGCTATAACCACGTATCATTCCCCGATTTTCGAGACGCTCAATGCGGCTTTGCACCGTTGTACGTGAAAGCCCGAGCTTGCGTGCCAAATCGGCAGTGGAGGCTCTGGCGTTTTCACGAAGCAGTGAAAGCAGCGCATGATCGGCGTCTGTCAGCATAATGATGAATCCACTCGGCATATCGATTAAATTAATGTGCTATATCGTCAGTATACCTACTACATTTCGCCGAGCAATATGCGAAAATTCACTACGTTCAAGTATTTTCAGGGGAAGCACATGAAAGAGATCGTTGTCGTAGGCGCGGGCAAAATCGGAGGAACGATTGCCAATCTGCTGAGCGAGACAGGAGACTACCGCGTAACTGTGGTCGACCGAGCACAAGCGCAGCTTGATTCACTTGAGGTTTCTGAGCGTGTAGCCACTGCCTGTATTGAAATTGCAGAGGCTGGTGCGCTTGAAAAAGTGCTTGATGGCAAGTTCGCTGTATTGAGTGCGGCACCTTTTCACCTGACCACTCGCATTGCAGAAGCTGCTGCCAAATCTGGCGTGCATTATCTTGATCTGACCGAAGATGTCGCAAGCACACGTATCGTCAAGCAACTTGCAACAACGGCAAAGAGCGCGTTCATTCCGCAGTGTGGATTGGCTCCAGGTTTTATTTCCATCGTCGCCAATGATCTTGCCAAGCGTTTCGACACGTTGGAGAGCGTTCGTATGCGGGTCGGTGCGTTACCTCAATACCCTTCCAATGCGCTGAACTATAATCTCACCTGGTCGACAGACGGCGTTATCAATGAATATTGCGAGCCATGCGAAGCTATCGTCGATGGTGAATTGACTGAAGTGCCGCCGCTTGAAGAACGTGAAGAGTTCTCGCTTGATGGCGTTACCTATGAGGCTTTCAACACATCCGGCGGACTTGGCACATTGTGCGAAAGCCTGCTTGGTAAAGTGCGCACGCTCAATTACCGCACGATCCGCTATCCAGGCCATGCTGCCATCATGAAGGCCCTGCTGAATGATCTCGGGTTGCGCGATCGCCGCGATGTATTCAAGGATATTCTTGAAAACGCGCTGCCATCGACGCTTCAGGACGTGGTCGTGATCTTTGTGACAGTCAGTGGCCGCAAGAAGGGTCGCCTGTTGCAGGAAACCTATGCAAACAAGGTTTACAGCAATCACATCGGTTCGCAGCTTTACAGCGGCATCCAGATCACCACAGCCTCGGCTATCTGTGCTGTGCTTGACATGCTTGCCAATGGTGATCTTCCACAAGAGGGCTTCATCAAGCAGGAAGACATCGCTCTTGATGCATTCCTGGCTAACCGTTTCGGCAAGGCTTATGCCCAGACTGAAACTGCAGGTCGTCTCGTAGCCTGATAGATATAAGTGAACAATTTAATCGCCATCGCGTATGCGGTGGCGATTTTTTATTGCCTAAATTCGATCAGGCCCACTCGCCTTTACGCATAACCGGAACAATCGAGCCATCCTTGTGGATGCCATCGACATCTACATCACCTGAACCGATCATCCAGTCGATGTGAATAAGGCTCTTATTGCCACCCTTCGAAGCGATCTCTTCCGGGGTTAATTCTCCGCCATTGATGAAGCATTTCGAATAGCATTGGCCCAGCGCAATATGGCTCGCTGCATTTTCATCGAACAACGTGTTGAAGAACAGCAGCCCCGACGCTGAAATAGGTGAGGAATGCGGGACGAGCGCAACCTCGCCGAGACGGCGTGCGCCTTCATCCGTGCCGAGAATCTTGTTGAAGACTTCTTCACCGCGGGTCGCCTTGGCTTCGATAATTTTGCCGCCTTCAAAGCGAACCTGAATGTTTTCGATCAATGTGCCCTGATGGGACAATGGCTTGGTGCTGGATACGTGTCCATCAACGCGAAGCGCATGCGGCGTTGTGAAAACTTCTTCCGTCGGAATATTCGGATTGCATGTAATGCCATTCTTGGCCTTTGAAGCGCCGCCCTGCCATTCATGTTCATCGGCAAGCCCTACAGTTAAATCCGTGCCGGGGCCCTTGAAGTTCAAGGAGGCGAAGTTCAAGCCATTCAGCCATTCCCTGCGCTTCAGCAATGCTGCGTTGTGATCACGCCATGCACTCACGGGGTCGTCGATATCCACACGAGAAGCTGCAAAAATCGCGTCGGCGAGCATTGAAACGGCGGTCTCGGTATCCTGATCGGGAAAAACCTGCTTTGCCCAGGAAGGATTCGGGTACGAAACGATGTTCCAGTTGACGTCGAAACCTGTGATTTTTTCGAGTGCAGGACGGTACGCCTGGGATTGCGCCTTGTTGGCACGCGCGACTTTTTCCGGATCTTCCGACGCAAGCAGCATGGGGTTATCACCGGCGACGGCGAGACGGGCGGTATTGGCAGAAAATGCTTTGGCCATGCCCTCATAGAGCCAGCCAGCGGAACGGTCAAAGCTATCACTTGGCGCATTGCGATAACGCATCAAGGTCGCTTCTTCGTCACTGTAGAATGTCGTAACGAGCCCCGCGCCTGCCTTGTAGGCGTGTTCGGTAATTCGCCGAACGAGCGGCAATGCTGCAAGTGGCGCTGTAATTAACAGGTCTTGCCCCGGCTGCAGTTGCAAACCGATTTTTACGGCCACTTCACCTAGCCGGTCAAGCTTGACCGGATCGACAGTCGGAATTTTTTGAGGCGTGTTCATAAGTGCTTCCATGCGGTTCATGAGTTTCCGTGCCAGCATAGAACCGGACCATTGGTCTCTTCAAGCCAATGGTCCGCATTTTGGGTCAGGACCGATCAATCCTCTTTGATAAGGCTATGATCGCGGGTGTCGCGCATACGTATGTAGACGATCAAAGACAGGCCAATCATAATCGTCACATACCAGAAGAACCAGCTTTCATAGCCAGCGAGCTTGAACCTGAGCGCTACCCATTCAGCCGTGCCGCCGAAGATCGTATTTGCGAGGGCGTAGGGTAGCGCAACACCGAGGGCTCGAATATGAGCAGGGAACAACTCCGCTTTAACGACGGCGTTGATCGACGTATATCCTGTCACGATGAGCAGACCAGCAAGGGACAGAGCAAAAGCTGTGTAAGGACTCGTTGTAGTCGCCAGTGTCGAGAAGATCGGATAGGTAAACAACAGCCCAAGGATACCAAAGCTTATCATAAGAGGTTTGCGTCCGATACGATCCGATAATGCTCCAGCAATCGGCTGGCACAGCATGAAAACCAACAGTGCCAGTGCAGTAATTTCACTTGCCGATTCTTTGCTGAAACCTGATGTATTGACTAGGAATTTCTGCAGATAAGTCGTGTAGGTATAAAACGCCAAAGTGCCGCCGGCTGTCATTGCTATGACTGTAAACGCTTGCTTCGGATAGTACCGGAAAAGGGCGAAGCCGCTGGATTTTGGTTTCTCACCATCCTTGGAGTTGTGGAATGATTGTGTCTCAACAAGGCCTCGGCGAATGTAGAAAACCACGATTGCCAATACCCCGCCAATGGCAAATGGTATGCGCCATCCCCATGAGCCAAGCTGTTCCGGTGTAAGAATGCGTTGCAAGATCAGCAGAACCGCCAGTGCAGTCAACTGGCCGGATATCAAGGTTACATACTGAAAGCTCGAGTAAAATCCGCGGCGCTTTTTGCCTGCCATCTCACTGAGATAGGTTGCGCTTGCACCATATTCGCCACCCACACTGATGCCTTGCAGCAATCGGGCAAATACAAGTGCCGCGGGAGCAAAAATGCCGATTGCCTCATAACCCGGTGTGACAGCAATCAATAGTGATCCCAGACACATCAATGTTACAGAAAGCGTCAGTCCGGCTTTGCGACCCTTACGGTCAGCATAAATGCCCATGAACCAAGCGCCTATCGGACGCATCAGAAATCCTACGGCAAAGACCGCTGCGGCACTTAAAAGTTCCGCTGTCTGATTTCCCGAGGGGAAAAATACGGGCGCAAAATAGAGGGTAAATGCCGAATAGACGTACCAATCGTACCATTCGACCAGATTGCCGGCTGAGCCACCTATGATAGACTTTAAACGGGTCCGGTCATCGGGAGCACGCGCACCCTGCAAAGAGGGATCTATACCTTTCATGAAAATTCCTTTGTCAAATAATTTGGATGCTAATAGGTGGTAAATCGCAATTAGTGTGGTTGTTTCAAAAAGTCGGAGAATTCAGCTTCAAAGTCCGGATGCCAACGCGAAAGGGGTGGCCGATTTTGGATGATATCGTCGGCAGCCCAAAGTATACGTTTCTCATCTAAACTTCTTACAACATCATTGTCCGGACAAAGTATATAAAAATCGCCGGCTGATATGCTTTCCAAAAGGAAATCGACAGTCTGTTCAGATGTCCATGCGCCAGCCGGCTTTTCAGTCCGGCTCCCCTTCGTCAGGGCTGTGTAGACAAAGCCGGGAATGAAAAGATGCGCAGTTACATGGCAGTCTTTCGTGTTACGTAACTCGTGTTGCAGCGCTTCAGTAAAGGTCTTTACGCCCGATTTCGAGACATTATAGGCTGGGTCTCCGGGCGGCGTGGTGATGCCTTGCTTCGAGCCGGTATTGATGATCAGGCCCGGCGTTCTGCGCGCGATCATCGATGGACCAAATATCTGGCAGCCATGGACAATGGCCATAAGGTTTGTCGCGATGATCCGGTTCCAATTACCGGAATCGAACACGCTGCTTCCGGGTTGTATGCCGGCATTGTTCATCAAAACGTCAGTCCCGCCAAACCTCTGATCTACGACCTGCTTCAAATTTTGCAAATCATCATCCTGCGTAACGTCTGTGGCGACAGAAATGATGTTTTCGGCCAAGGCACCGTTTGTGTCAGCAACCTGACGGTGTGCCTCTTCCAGTCGGTCTCCACCAATATCCGCGATGGCAACTTTCATGCCCAAACCAGCAAAACGCTTTGCTGCTGCCAGACCGATTCCGGATGCTCCACCCGTGACCACTGCAACGCTGGATTTTGATAAAGCGGGATGGGTCATGGCAACGTCCTCAATGCTTTGATTGCTTCAACAGGTCTCAGGCGATATCTGATGATCAGCCGAAATTGGGAACACGCAGATAATGCGGAAGCGGGGTTACCTGTTCTTTCAGGACGCGATTTTCAGAGATTGCAGAAGTTTCAGGCTTGACGCCAATTCTCGCAGATTTTTGACGCTGTGCTTCCAAAATCTCGTTCTCTGAACTTTCGCCCATTGAAAGGGCCTTCAGGAGAATCATGCGTGCAGCATTTGCTATCAACGATTGATTTTCGTTGAGGGCAATATCAAGAATCACGCGCCGGAAATCTGTGATTTCGACCGGTTTTCCAGCCGCCGCGCGTTGTCTGGCTGCGTTTTCCGCATCGATAAGGGCATAGAATTTTTCGCGCAGATCAGCCCCGACGTTCTCATACTGCATAGCGATGTCAGGGGCTGCGGCTGCCAGTTTTTGCTTCTGGCGTTCGCGGTGCCTTCTCTGCCGTTCTGCGTTACTGAGTGCCATATGTGAATCTCTACGCCGTTAACAAACGAATCACTTACCCCCAAGTGATAAGCCCGCATGCCGTAACGGGCAAGATTCAGCGGGTGTTACGCACAAATCTGTTACGGTCCAGAGGGTCCTCTATTGTTACGTAACGATTGAAATCATTTATGTTTTTGCCGAAAAATTATGCTGAACAAATTGTTAGGAACCTTGCCCGTATCCTTGCACCCGAATCAAATGCAAACGCGGCAAATGCCGTTCGGGAATAAGCGAGCATGCAAAAAGTTGTATCTGCGGTGAGTTGTCAGGTTATCCCTTTTCCGCTGACGAAGCGGTTGGCTACGGTCCGCGAAGTAGCGTCCAAGCTAAGGGAAAAAAACGAACGCCATGCTGAAGCTTACCGGAACAGTATAGCCGATGGTCTGTTCGAGCATCTTGCAAAGATAGGCCTTTCCGAGGATGAACAGGACGAGCAGGTGGGTGCTTTTTTCAGCGCCGTAGAGCTGGAAATGTTCGCAATGTATGATCCCAGCGGCATCTATGGAGACCGCTCGGTTTACTAAGGTTTTTCTCCAGTCAAAGCACGCTGCGGAGTTTGCATTTTACCTCGATATGAATGAAAATGCCGCATGTCCAATGATCAAAGATGCTGTGTGCAAACCGACAAGAAAAGCGATGGCAAATGGTACTATGTCGTCGTTGTCGATGGTGAAACCGGTGTCTTGATGGGACCGCATGATACCGAGGATGAGGCGCTGGCTGCTGGACAAAAAGAGCTGGAAAACCTCGGTATCTGCGACGACGAAGAATAGCACCTAGCCGAGTGTTGAGTTGAAAGCTCCTCCATCCAGCAGCAGGTTCTGCCCAACAATATATCCTGAATACTGACTGCATAAAAACGCTCCGGCGGCACCGAATTCACCTGTTGTTCCAAAACGGCCCGTGGGGTTTTCGGCATGAGCTGCCGCTTTCGCCTGTTCAACGGAAATACCTTCGCGAGCCGCATTGCTTTGCATCAATTGGTGGATGCGGTCTGTCTCATGCGATCCCGGCAGCAGATTATTGATGATAACACCGTGTCTGGCGACTTGCCGCGCTGTTCCCGCAACAAAACCTGTCAAACCACCGCGTGCTGCATTGGAAAGCCCAAGCTGTGGTATGGGTGATTTGACCGAGCCCGAGGTGATGTTCACGACCCGACCCCACTTGCGAGAGATCATCCCCGGCAATACCGCTTTCATCAAAAGAATAGGGGTCAGCATGTTGGCATTCACTGCCTTATGCCAGTCATTCTCGTCCCAATCGGACCAAAGCCCGGCGGGCGGTCCACCCGCATTGTTAATCAGGATGTCCGGTTGCGGTTCAGCGGCCAATAATTTCCGCCGCCCTTCCTCAGTGGTCACATCTGCAGCTACAATCTGAACATGCACATGATACTTCTCGACGATCTGAGTTGCGGTTGCATGAAGGGTTTCTTCCGTTCGCCCGTTGAGCGTAAGATGAACACCCGCTTCAGCGAGCTTCTCAGCCACGCCTTTGCCCAGACCTTTTGAACTTGCGCAAACTATCGCGCGCTTTCCGCTGATGCCGAGATTCATATTGTTTCCTGTGGTTTATTCTTGGCGAAGATCAAGCCGGGTTACTTGCAATGACGGCGACGGCCGAGCTCAGTGCTGTGATTTCTTCAACAGTGTTCAGATAACTGACGGAGGCACGGGCAATTTCATTGAGGCCGCGTGCCTTCATGTCGAGCGGTGTATAGGGCACGCCATTATAGCCTATGGTAATGCGCTGGGCGGCCAGCCTATCGCGGATTATCTGAGGACCGACATCTCTGATACTGAAGGAGACGAGACCGGATTTTTCAGTACCGAGGTCAAGCACTGAGACGCCATTGATGGCGCTGAGTTCTTGCCGCAGTGCTTCCGAGAGGCTTGCGATACGTTGGCGAAGTACGCTTATGTCCAATGTCCGCGCCTGCTTTAGGGCAATACCGAGGCCCAGCACCAAGGCAATGGAGCGCTCGCTTGTTTCAAACTTGCGGGCATCGGATCTGACCTTGGGCATGCCATCGTGCAAAGGCGCGGACAGGACATCAAAACTGACTGGATTCAGCTTGTCGAGGAAATCCTTGCGGATGTAGAGAATAGCCGTACCACGCGGGCCACGAAGGAATTTCCTGCATGAGGCCTTCAAAACGTCACAGCCTATTATGGAAACATCGATAGGCAACTGCCCGAGAGCCTGCGCTGCATCAATGAAATAAGGGACGCCCGCGGCACGCGTTACCCTCCCGATGGCTGCTGCATCATTGATAAGCCCCCCATTTGCAGGCAGCCAGGTTAAGGCCACCAAGCGAACCCGATCATTGATCATTTCAGCTAGAGCGGACGCGTCAACACTGCCATCTTCTTTGCAAGGGATGGTTTCGACATTGGCACCTGCACTTTGTGCCGCTGCATAAATCGCTGCAAGGTTCCCGCCCCATTCGTGACGTCCGACCAATATTCGGTCACCATGCCGCAATGGCGGTAGTGCAGCAAAAGCCGCACCCCATGCGGCAGAGCCGCTGCTGCAGAATGCGATCTCTTGAGGAAGAGCATTAATGATTGCGGCAGCGTCGATTCTTACCTCATCGAGCAAGGCGCTGACATTGTTTGCAGCTTCCATTGGGCCATACAGCATTTCGCGATGCAGATGGTCGGTAATGGCTTCAATCACTGCCCTCGAAGGCAGGGATGAGCCTGCATGATTGAAATGCATTCCAACCGCACAGCCTGGTGCCTCGGAACGTAAATATTCAATGTTCAGCGAGTTCATCAGACACCTTCCGCAAGTTCGACAAGAGCGTCAATTTCCACGGCGGCACCAACCGGTAGGGAGCTGACGCCGATGGCGGCACGGCTGTGACGACCTGCATCGCCGAAAACAGCAACGAACAAATCCGATGCTCCATTGGCCACTTCAGAATGACGATTGAAATCCGGCGTTGCTGCAATGAACACACCGAGACGCACAATCCGGCTTACAGCAGCAAGGCTTCCATCCGTCGCCCCGGCAATTTGCGAGAGAACGTTTATGGCAGCAATTTCGGCGGCTTTCCGCCCTTCCTCGGCTGTAACGCTGGCGCCCACTGTGCCTGAAAATGCAGTGCCGTCGTCGTTACGGCTTATTTGTCCCGATATGCTGAGGAGGTTTCCTGTCCGCACGGTAGAAACGTAATTTGCTGCGGGCGCGGATGCCGCTGGCAGTTTATATCCCAGTGAAGAGAGCTTTGTTGCAATGGTCTCGGACATCGTTATCTCCTTTTTACGGAGATAGATGATGAACGGCAGAAAGTAGCTTATCCAATTCAAAATGCGCTCTGGTGTGATCTAACTGGCTAATGTCTCGAACCCGCGCTATTGGATATTTGAACATCCACAATGAGAGTCGCAGCCCATGCGAACATCTTCCACACTTCCCCCGCTTCAGTCGCTTCGAGCATTTGAGGCCGTCAGCAGGCTGCTAAGCTTCCGAAAAGCAGGAGAGGAGCTGTTAATCACGCAGAGCGCGGTCAGCCATCACATTCGCTTGCTGGAAGAAACATTGGGGGTCAGTCTTTTCATACGCAGTGCCAGGAGTATTGCCCTGACAGACGAGGGGGAAGCTTATTATAAGAAAACGAAGCAGGCTTTCCGGCTTATCGCCGACGCAACACACGATGTACGGGTTAGTTCAGGGCGCAATAAGGTTCACGTCAGCCTGCTACCATCGTTCGCGGCCAACTGGCTGGTGTCCCGGCTTGCCGGATTCCATGCGGAACATCCGGATATTGATCTCGACCTTGAACCAACGCTTCGCGTCACGGACTTTGCATCGGGTAATATCGACATTGCTATCCGCTACGGGGAGGGACCGTGGGACGGAAGCGATGCTCATCTTTTAATGGCGGAGCAGCTTAGCCCAGTTGTCAGTCCGTTACTGCTTGGGGATGGATCGAAATTTACTCATCCGCAAGATTTGATGCACCACACCCTGCTCATGGCAAAGCAGCCGATTGATTGGGAAGTCTGGGCTGAGGCAGTCGGATTGGATTTCAGAAAAGCACATACGATACAACTAACGGACTACAATATTACATTGCAGGCGGCGCTGGAGGGGCACGGTGTTGCGATAGGTCGAAATCTGCTGATAAGTGAGCATCTTCGCACTGGACGCCTCGTTCAACCATTTCCGGAAGTAATCACATCCTATCGTGCAGCTCACTGGGTTGTGCTGCCAAAGGGCCGCACTATCGGCTGGTCAACCAAAACATTCTTTGACTGGATCATGCGAGAAGCTGCAAAAGACACCCATCCAACAAATTCATCCCCCCTGACAGCTGTCTGACCGCACCTTCAAGCTAGATGGTTCAAAGGTTGTTGCCATTGGCGAATGATGCAGCTAAGAAGCCACCGCGCAGGACGACCTGCGCCATGAATCGTTTCGGGGACGGCCCCAGAATCTCGCCATCGAGATCAAAATGAGGCCGCCGAATTGAACAAGCTTCCCAATCCGCAAATCATATCGGACACGCGACATTCGCGCGGCACGCAATGCTTATGCACTGCCATGTCACGCGAAAACTCAGCCGTGGCTGCAGCAAGTCAAAGGATATCCCATGGCCGGACCTATTGAGCAATTCGAGATCAAGTCGCTAATCGACATCAATTTTTCAGGTATGGACATCAGCTTTACAAACTCGTCTGCTCACATGGTGCTGACGATAATGCTTGCCGGTGCTTACTTGATGCTGGCCACAAGCTATCGACGCATCATTCCAGGCCGGTGGCAGTCCAGTGCGGAACTTCTCTACGAGTTCGTCTCAAAAACCTTGCGAGACAATGCCGGGGAACGTGGAATGCGGTTCTTTCCGCTGGTTTTTACACTTTTCATGTTCATTCTTGTCGCCAATCTGATCGGAATGTTTCCGTATGCCTTCACCGTAACGGCGCAGATTATCGTCACTTTCGGATTGGCAATGATCGTGTTCGGAACTGTAACCCTTTATGGCATTTTCAAGCATGGCATGTGTTTTCTCCGTCTGTTCATGCCCGCGGGTATTCCTGTCCTCCTTCTACCCATCATTATTCCAATTGAGATCATTTCCTATATTTCACGGCCCATAAGCCACTCGGTTCGTCTGTTTGCGGTGATGCTTGCAGGTCACATAACATTGAAGGTTTTCGCGGGGTTTGCGGTGTCACTCGGAAAAATGGGAGCCTTGGGTGTGGTTGGGTCGATTGCTCCGATGTTCATGACAGTTGCAATCACCGCGCTGGAATTCTTGATGGCAGGTATTCAGGCATATGTGTTTACAATGCTGACCTGCATGTATCTCAACGATGCGCTGCACCCGGGACATTGATATAGTGGTGGCTACCAATTGTGTGGTGGAAGCGAGCAGCCGGAAACAAGTAAAAAGGGTTTATCCGATGAGTGGAGTGCGAGGGAGCGCCTATCATCTTGCGGAAGGAATACTTATCGACGGGGTTCAGCGCAACAAGGATTATCCAGACCAATTCTGGATGCCACCGCAAGAACAACGTGAGCGCCTGCAAGCCGGCCAGTCTGCAAAAGTTGGTTTGGAAATCGCCGACACAGGTGAGCGATTTTGGGTCATCATCACGAGGGTCGAGCGTCAAGGCGAATCTTTGCGCTATTGGGGTCGTGTAGACAATGACCTGCAGGTGTTCGTCGAAGATCCGGATTACGAGGTTTGCTTTGGACCAGCTAATGTACTGGATACTGATCCGGAGAGTTAGCCGGACATTCCTCTGGACGGTGCAAAAGCCTATATTTTGGTGTGGTCTGTAAGGGCGGTGACAAATATCTCCCAGTGCTGCCGAGGAATGTCGTGCCCGGTATCAGGCAGTACCAGCAATCTGGAGCCGGGTACCGCGTCGCTCAGTGCTCGACCATGAGGCAGCGGAAACACCGGATCATTTTCCCCATGCACGATCAGTGCAGGAATGGAGAGATCGGAAAGCTCGCCGTTGCGCGGAGCGTCGAAATCAATCAGAAAGTGGTTGGCAAGCGTGGACTGCATATTTCTTGTTCTGGCAATGTCCAGCGCCGACAAGGATCGCATTTCAACCTCATCAAAATGTGGTGAATTACCGGAGAAAATACGCAACACCTCCACAATATGATTTTCCAGTGCTGCGAGATTTGAAAAGTCCGGAATTTTGGAGGTGGCTTCTTCGAACTCGCTGGTCATGGCGGGCAGATCATCATCTCCCGTTGTTGCGGAAACGAATGTTATTGATAAGGCTCTTTTCGGATGATCAATAGCAATTGCCAATGCAATAGCTGCGCCTAACGATCTGCCCACGATATGGGCACTGCGTACTTCCAGCCAGTCGAGAATTCGAATTGCATCTGATGCCATGTCACTTAGAGCGTAGCCCGGATTGCCTGTAGGGTAGCTCGTCGAAAGACCGGTATCGCGATTGTCGTATCGAATGACAAATCGCCCGCCATCCGCAATCATCCGACACAAATCGGTTTCCCACCAAATCATGGAAGCAGATGCTCCATGGATCAGAAGAATGGCAGGGTCAGCCGCGTCTCCAAAGGTCTCGACGCAAAGCTCGACACCATCTCCAACGAGCAGCTGTTCTCCGTTGGACTGGCTTCGTCCAGCATGCTTTTTTGCTTCATTCATACTGACTTAACCCCATTTATGGGCCGCCAATTGAGACTGAGCCCCGATTGCAAGGCTCACGCGGTGACGGATGACTTCGCCGCGGAAGCCGATAAGGTTGCAATATATGATCCGCAGATAATCAGAGCGAAGGCTGCAATCATCCTTTGTGTCAGCGGTTCTCCCAAGACCAATACACCGGCCGCGATGGAGATTGCTGGAGCAACATAGGTAATGATCACGGCACGTTCAGAACCGATTTCCCGGACCAGAAGAAAGAAGGTGAAAAAAGCAATCGCTGTGCAGATGGTTCCAAGTCCGGCGACTGCTGAAATTGCATTCATCGAAATTGGACCTACCGGCCATGCATTTAACGCTGGAGGCAGATAGGCAAGTGCGCAAAGAATGAGACAGACGGCAGTCATCGGCAGCGGGGGAACATTGTTCAGCCAGCGTGCAGCAATGACTGATCCTGCTGCATAGCACGCAGCGGCCAAAACCACTTGAGCAATTGACCAGAAGTCGCCTCCCAGCTCAGGAGCAGCCAAGGTCAGAACACCGGCAAATCCTATGGCCAATCCAACCAATCGTCGCGGCGAAAGCCGACTGGTTTCGCCAGTCATTCTTGCAATCACAATTGCAATAACCGGGGTAATGGCGATCAGTAATCCTGTTGTTGAACTGGTCAGGTTTATTTCCGCATGGGCTAGAAGCCCCCATGGGATAATCATCTCGATGACAGTAAAACTGACGACAGCAATCCAGGCTTTTGAAACCTGCTGGAACCCTCCCGTGTAAACGGCGAAGGGTAAAAGTACCAGTGAGCCGACGATAGATCGTGCACACACCAGAAATGGTACTGACAGTTCCAATACCGCTACCTTGATCATGAGGTATGGGATGCCCCAAAAGATACTCAATGCGATAAAGAGGATAAGTCCGCGTGCGCTCATAGCTGCCGCTCCGCTAGAAATGTAAGCCAGACTTCGCCCTCATGATCAGTGTTTCGGTCATGCCACCTTACATGGAGGTCAGCAGCAGCCAAATGGGCAATGAACTCGTCGTATTCCCAAAAAATAGTATTGAAGCCACCGCCGGTTTCACCTTGCCCTTCACGAAGTGAAACCAGAAAAACACCGCCCGGCCGGAGCGCATTGCGGATCTTTTTCAGAACATTGGCTGTGTGGTCGCGGTCTACGTGGATAAGGACACAAAGGGCAAGAACACCGTCATAAGGCCCGCCAAGCTTATCAGATATGATATTGAGCAAATCAACATTTTTACCGCGCTCCACCTGCATTGCGAGAAATGCGCGTGTGGCGTCTGTACGACGAACGACAGCGCCCAGACTTTCCAGATAATCTGCTTCAATACCCGGCCCGGAACCGACTTCAAGCATATGAGCGCCAAGCCCTGTAAAACTAACCATTCTCTGTAGCGTTTCGGCTGTTCTTTGTGAGACTTCTGTCCCTACAATCTCGCTATATTCCTTTGCATATTCTTCATATGATTGAATTATGCGATTGCTGTTTGCCATATCGCTTTTCAAATCTGTCATGATTATTGCGCCTCATCCCACCGTACCAATATTGCTGATACTTGGTCTAAGGTAGGGTAGAGCACATCAGGCAATTGCCTTAGTTTTTATGTTTATTGAGATTTTGATTGCGGTTTGAAATTAGGCATCAACCAGATGAAGCCGATGAGCCATGGCAGTTGCCAATCCGCGATTAGCCACATTGAGCTTGCTCAGAATGTTTGACACGTGAACACTGGCTGTCTTTGTGGAGATGAATAGCTGCGCTGCGATCTCCCTGTTGCTCAGGCCAGCGGAAACGAGTTGGAGCACTTCACGCTCACGGGAAGTCAGGCCATGGCCGGGGTTGGGGAGAAATACTTCCTGACCATCATTGAGTTTGATGCGGGCGCGTTTTGCAACGGATACTATCCTTGCAAGCAGCGGCGTAGCTCTCAAGCTTGAGGCAAGGTTCAATGCCTTTTGCAGACGTACCGCCCCGTCAAACTTGTTCTTTACAGCATGTGCAGTTCCAGACCGGAACAGTGCATAGGCTTGAGTATAGGGGCATCCGACATCCGAGAAAGCATTGGCGGCAGCATCCCAAAGATTCGCATCGGAGTTATGGGATCGGGCGCTCTCTGCTTGCAAGATCAGGCTATATGCCATTTCAACGGGCCCGGGCTGCGGAGTATCCATCGCCAGTTTCTCGACTGCCTTGCGCAAGGATGCAGGCGCGTTGGAATCAATGCAAAGGCGCATGCTGGAAGAGAGCAGTGGCCAGACAAGCAAAGGCAGACGCGGGTCAGCCGCGCCAATCGCCATGTTGATAAGGTCGTGGGCGGCGGTCATATCGCCTGTCGCAAAGCACAATTCTAGCTTTAGCCGCGCCGTCAGCATTGATCGCTCGGGTCTTTGCTGGGGGCCATCGGGCAATGTTTGCAGTTCGGCAAGTAACTGTTCGGCTTTTTCGTTTTCACCGCGGGCAACCGCGATTTCAACATTGCAGAGGAGAAGTTGCATACGACCAAGCGGTGCCGGATTCAGCATCAGAACTTCGTCAAGAATATCCAGTGCCTCATCCCATTCACCGGAGCAGAACAGCGAAGCGAAGAGTCGCTGAGCAATTCGCGCGCCCATGTAGCGCGCCTGGCCAAATTCAGCAGTGCGCTTGATAGCGTATCTGCCTTCCGACAATGCTTCGGTCCGGTTGCCCTGTTCCTCAAGCGCTTCAAGCAATAAGCCAAGGCCAATTATCTCCAACCTGCCAAAACCGCTTAATCTGGCCTCATCGATCGCTGTACGAAGCTCCAATATTATATTTCTACCGGCATGTTTACCGAAATGCGCGGTCGTAAGCTGCGCCTCGATCTGAAATTCCTTCAGCTTCAATTGATCAGCCACAGACGACAGTTCTGAGGACAACTCTCTTGCTCGCTCATAGAGATGGTGCAGCATGCAGGCACGGAAAGCTTGAGCAAGAGCTTCTGCCCGGATTGGGGTGACGGCCGTGGCGAGCTGTAAAGCGACTTGGAGGTCATCAATTTCACCATCCAGCAGACCCTGCTGCCGCATTATGGCTCGCTGCAGTAAAAGCGCTGCCCGCCTTTCCGCATCGCTCGCAGCTGTCAGCTCGCCAAGTGCCGTCTCAACCATATCCAGGCCGCGCTCAGCTTCGGCCGCCCAACAGGCGGCATCTACGGCCAGCTCAAGCACATCAATATATTCTGCGCCGAGCAACTGCTGTGCGGATTTAACTTTAGGCCATAACTCGATCACCTGTTCCAGAAGTTGCAATTGGACCGCGTATGCAAATCTGAGTGCTGCTTCGCGCGAGCCCCGCCAAGCTGCTTGTATAGCCTGATCATGACAGCCGGCAGCTCCCCAATGTGTGGTCAATGCAACAGAAAGCCAGATATCCGGATGCGTGTCCGGGTGGCTGGTCAGAGCCTCCGCGAAAGCCCGATTGAACTGGACCTGTTCACCTGAAAGCAAGTCACTGCGTATGGCTTCCTGAATCAGCGCGTGCCGAAACATGTAGCCGTCAGCATCGCTCACGACTGCGCCTGTTGCGGATGCCAGACGCATGGCATCCGTCAAATCCTCGTCGCTGAGTCCAGCCACTCTGGTAAGCAATCTATGGCTGATACGCTGGCGACCCACAGATGCCGTACGTAACACTCTTTGTACAGGTTCGGGCAAATCCTCTATCGCTTGTAGCAGGAGGCTTTGCAATGCGCGTGGCATCTTCATGCTGATCTTGCCGTCCGGTTCGACCAAACATTCCGTATAGAGGGGTATCCCGCCTGCGCGCGCATAGGCCTCGCTTACAATCGCTGGGTCCGGTGAACGCCCCAGGATACCTTCCAACTGACGAGCGACTTCAGGCCGTGACAGTCGGCCAAGTGTCAACCGCGAAACGCTCTCGCCAGTCATTGTGCCGGCAAGGAGGGATTTCATCGCTGGTCGGTAGTTCGTGTCATTCGTTCTGTGCGAAAGAACGAGATGGATGCGGGCATTCTCCATACGTCCAATGAGAAATCGCAGCAAATCGTAACTGGCCGCATCAGCCCAATGTAAATCTTCAATCACCACAATCAGCGGCTGTTCACGGCTCAAACTGACAAAAAGCTTGCGTAAAGTTTCAAAAAGTCTGGTTCGAACAAAGTCGGGCTCGAGGTTTGTGGGCATTGGCCCAAACTCTGGCAGCAAAAAAGCCATTTCCTCGTTTGCATTGTTGCCGAGGTAGGTCCTGATTCTTGCGACGCCTTGAATGGAAACCAATTCCCTCAGGATCGCGGCAAAAGGGGCATAGGGCAGAAAATTGTCGAGCTGTTCGATGCAATCTCCTTTCAGGATCAGGGCATCGGCACCAGCCCGGGCCAGATATTCGCGGATAAGCCTTGATTTGCCTGTGCCCGCTTCAGCACCGATGAACGTGGTGGACTGATGGCCTGTGACACTTGCCGCGAATGCGGCTGATAACTCGTCAAGTTCGCGTTTCCGGCCCACAAAAATCGGACTGACGATGCGTTTCAATGCTCAACATCTCCCCTTCGATACCAACCTTCTAGCATAAGCGGAATGGACGCAAAACCTGCTGAGACTAGGGCACTGTTGACCGTGGGAGGACATCTGAAATTCTGGCAAGTCAGACATTACTATCTGCAGTGGCTAGTGCCTCCACAAAATGATCTGCAAGAAGCATGGCTGCTGGCGAAATATTTGCTGCCCTGTGCAGACAGATATCAGCGCCAGGAAGATCTGGCATATCATCTTCGATTGTAAGCCGTCGCAACCGTTTCGGGAACATGCCAGATTTCACTACGGTCACTGCGAGTCCCTGAGCCACTATGGATTCAACGGCAGCCTGACTCTGACTGACAAAGGCAAGCCGCCAAGGACGCTTTACACTATCCAGTGCCTCCATCGCCCATTTCCGGAACAGGCATCCCTGCGGATAAAGCGCAACAGGGAGCGGATTGAGTTCTACCGACGACCGATCAGGGCCGGCAGCCCATACAGCTTGTTCTCTGCGCAAAAACTGACCCTCGCCTTTCCCTTCAGGGTGCATTGCTATTACCAGATCGAATGTATCGCCAAGCCGCTCGGGCATCGAACAGGTAAGACCTGTTTCCATCTCAATATGGATCATCGGATAGCCAGCAACAAAACTCGTCAGAAGTGGCGGAATGATATAGGCACCATAGTCTTCCATGACACCCAAACGGACAACACCCTCGACCTTGTGTTCCCGCAGTCGCCCGACGGCCTCATCGTTAAGCGTGAGGATACGCCGCGCATAACCCAAAAGCTCTTCGCCAGCCGTACTCAGGTCAACTTTGATTGTCGTGCGGTGGAACAGTTGAACGTCCAACCGTTCTTCCAGACGTTTTATCTGCATGCTGACGGCGGATTGTGTCCGGTTAAGCATTGTTGCTGCCCGCGTAAAGGATTGCTGCTCCGCGACAACGACAAAGGCTTTCAAAAGATCTGGATCAAGTCCGGGCATACTCATCACGAAATCTCATACACCTTATCAGTTAAATTCTGTTCCTTGATAAAATAGTCGAGTCTAGGATTTGTGCAATCAATATGCGGGGCCTGATGAATGAGCGAAGTCTGGGGTGTCTTGGCTGCAATGTTTTCAAGCGCACTTGGAGGTAGTTCAATTGGCGCAACGCGCTATCTTGCACATATTGCCGATCCGATTGCCATTGGTTCATTCCGGTTTGGCGTCGGCTTCGTTCTCTTGTTGCCAGTGGCCATTTCAAGGGAGGGAAACTGGCCGTCGCTTCGCGACCTGCCGGCTGTCGCGGCACTGGGCCTGCTCTTTTTTGCCGTGTTTCCAGGCCTGTTCAACGCATCACTTATGTTCACCACGGCGGCGCGAGGAGCACTTGCTCTTTCGACACTTCCGCTGATGACCATGCTTATCGGCGCAGCGCTTGGAATTGAGCGATTGACGATCCGTAAAACCACCGGAGTTCTGATTGCCACAACGGGAGTGGCGACGGCCCTCGTCTCAGGATTGCAAAACGCCCCATCGGGCGCTTGGAAAGGCGATCTGCTCATGGGCTGTGCTGCGTTATGCATGGCATTTTACAGTATCTGGTCACGTCCCTATATCCAGCGTTCAGGAGCGATTCGGTTTACGACCGTGGCCATGGGAGTGGGTGCTATATTGCTGATTTGCGCCGGGTGCCTTAATGGCAGTTTTGCGCCGGTTGCGGATTTCACAACGCCACAATGGTTTGCAATCGTCTACCTTGGTGCGTTTGGTAGCGCGCTTACATTTTATCTTTGGGCTTTTGCGCTTGAACGTACCACGCCAACGCGGGTTGCAGTCTCGATTGCGGTCAATCCGATCAGTGCTTCTCTGGTAGGGGCGACCGTGCTTCACGAACCGCTCGGCTGGAATCTGGCTTTGGGTACAATTGCAGTAGTGGCTGGCATATGGATTGCAACCAGACATAGCAACACAACATCCGTCTGACAGTTCCTGCCAATCTAATTTTAAGTCGGCAGTGCTATGCAAACCATCTGTTTACCGCCTTCTTGCTGGCATGTCGTGACTTGGGTGCCTTCGGGCAGCATGATGAACGTTTTCTGCTGAAATTCGATTGTCGGATACTGTTCCAATCCGATACCCGGTTTCGTGAGAAACCACAGAAAACCTGCAATGCTCAGCCCCGTCGCGAGAAATGCGAGCCAAGATTGCCAGACGCAGGATTTTCCACCGGTTGTGTTCTTTCGCCATTGGGATAGGTTTATCTCGTTGTTCACGAGAATTTCAAGGCCGCCTTTCGAGATTGCAGGGCCATCGACCCGATATGGTATAAGCTTAGATTGAGTGCGAAAAAAACTTTGTGGCCAATGGAACATAATGGCGGAGAGGGAGGGATTTGAACCCCCGATGGAGTTGCCCCCATGCCGCATTTCGAGTGCGGTGCTTTCAACCACTCAGCCACCTCTCCGCGTCTGGGATCGCTATCGAGACCCCGTATCTATAGTGCCGCGATGCCCCGAAGGGCTTGGCTTGAGCGTGCGACGCGCTAGATAGCGGGCAAAGCGCCCAGATACAAGAGCAATTTTGCGTTAAATTTCTTGACTCTGCCTGGATACTGATCTTATAAGCGCCCGACGACTGGCGTGGGGGATTCTCCGCGCCGTTTGTTTTTGAATTCGGGTGCCTTCGTTCTTATGGATAAAAGTGCCTTTCGATCAATCTGTCACGACTGACAAAAAGACGGTTATTGCCGGAATAATGGCAGAAAACCGAACCGAACGCCGAAAGGGCACAAAATGTTCGCAGTCATCAAGACCGGTGGTAAGCAGTATCGCGTTGCCGCCAATGACCTTCTCAAGGTCGAAAAAGTTTCCGGCAATGCCGGTGATATCGTACAGTTCGCAGAAGTTCTGATGGTTGGCGTTGGCGCTGACGCAACAATCGGTGCTCCTGTTGTTAGCGGTGCGCTGGTTACAGCTGAGGTTGTTGAGCAGGGCCGTGCACGCAAGGTTATCGCTTTCAAGAAGCGCCGCCGCCAGAACTCAAAGCGTACACGTGGTCATCGTCAGGAATTGACAACGATCCGTATTGCAGAGATTCTTACAGGTGGTGCGAAGCCTTCGAAGACTGCTGCTGAAAAGCCAGCCAACAAGAAGCCTGCCAAGGCTGAAGTTGCTGCAGCTGACGCGACAGAAACCAAAGCCGCCCCAAAGGCCAAGGCTGCGCCCAAGAAGGCTGCTGCCAAGGCTGAGAAGCCCGCTTCGGGCGAATAAGAACAGGTTTAAAGGAGCAATCCCATGGCACACAAAAAAGCTGGTGGTTCATCACGCAACGGTCGTGATTCAGAATCAAAGCGCCTTGGCGTAAAGAAGTTTGGTGGCGAGCGCGTGCTTGCTGGCAATATCCTCGTTCGTCAACGTGGCACCAAGTGGCATCCCGGCGTCAATGTTGGCGTTGGTAAGGATCACACTCTGTTTGCGCTTGAAGCAGGCACAGTATCTTTCCGTACCAAAGCTAACGGCCGTAGCTTCGTGTCGATCGTCACCCCGATCGCCGAAGCAGCAGAATAGCCGGTCATGCTTGAAGCACCGGCGTCCCATCGGACCCGGTGAAAAATGGCAACCGCCAAAAGATCAAAGGGAGATGGGGCACTACCCGTCTCCCTTTTCGTATCTGGAGGAATGAAAAATGGTTGCTGATATACTCGAAGAAGATGATGAACGGCTGGACCTGATAGACTGTCCGGTTCTCGTTACAGACCGCCTCGTTCTGCGCGCGCCTCATATTGAGGATGTGGACGCAATTGCCAATCTTGCCGATAATCTGCGCGTGGCAGAAATGCTGTCACGCATGCCGCACCCTTACACGAAAGCCCATGCTGTGGATTTCGTGCGCCGCGCCAATGCGGGCGAGATTGGCAAATGTGTCTACGCCATTACCCTTGCTCAAACAGGTACATTTGTTGGCTGTTGCGGGATCAATTACCGACGTGGCGCTGGCAAGGACGAACTGGAGATAGGTTACTGGCTGGGTGAACCGCACTGGGGCAAGGGATATGCGACAGAAGCTGCCCACGCGCTGGTCGATCTGGTGTTTCGCGCAACGCAGGTGGAAAAGCTTTATGCTTCCTGCCGTGTCTCCAACATCGCATCGCGTCGGGTACTCTATAAGAGCGGCTTTCAGTATACCAACACAGGGATGATGGATTCGATCAATGCAGGTAATGTTCCTGTGGAGCGTTATATGCTTGATCGGCGCACCTGGATTGGTCTGCGGAGCTGGACCTCTTAACAGCGTTGTCTGACCTCTTTTGGCTTCCGCCGCGGACCGACACAAGTTCAACACGCCAGTTCCCGAAAGGTCATCTTCGCGGGAATTGGCCAGTTTTATTCTAGCTGGAATTGCTGTATTGCCTCCAAGCGACACAAAAGGACTGAGTTTCCATGAAATTTCTTGACCAGGCGAAAGTCTATATCCGCTCTGGCGACGGTGGTGCCGGTTCGGTGTCATTTCGCCGTGAAAAATTCCTGGAATTTGGTGGTCCCGACGGTGGGGATGGCGGTCGTGGCGGCGACGTCTGGGCAGAAGCTGTCGATGGTTTGAATACTTTGATTGACTATCGCTACCAGCAGCATTTCAAGGCCAAAACGGGAATGCACGGCATGGGACGTGACATGACGGGCGGCAAAGGCTCAGATGTAATTTTGAAGGTGCCCGTTGGCACTCAAATCTTTGAAAATGACAATGAAACCCTCATTGTAGATTTCACGGTTGTTGGACAGCGCTATCGTTTGGCCAAAGGCGGCAATGGTGGTTTTGGCAACGCGCATTTCAAGACCTCAACCAATCAGGCACCACGGCGCGCAAACCCTGGCCTTGAGGGCGAAGAACGCAATCTCTGGCTCCGCTTGAAGCTGATTGCGGATGCCGGATTGCTCGGTAAACCAAACGCCGGCAAGTCGACGTTTCTCGCCAGCGTTACGGCAGCCAAGCCGAAAATTGCCGATTATCCTTTTACAACGCTCCATCCCAATTTGGGCGTGGCTCGTGTCGATGCACGCGAATTTGTTATTGCGGATATTCCGGGCCTTATCGAAGGCGCTCACGAGGGCGTCGGTATTGGCGATCGATTCCTAGGCCATGTGGAGCGGACACGTGTCTTATTGCACCTTATTTCGGCGCAAGAGGAGAATGTTGCCGAGGCATACAAGACGGTTCGAAATGAGCTGAAAGCCTATGGCGGAGGGCTTGCGGAAAAGCTTGAAATCGTAGCGCTGAGCCAGATCGATACATTGGATGCAGCGGCACGCAAAAAGAAGATTGCCGCACTGAAGAAAGCGTCCGGTGTTGAGCCAATGCTCCTCTCATCGGTCAGCCGTGAGGGTGTCGAGCAGGTGTTGCGCGCACTTTCAGCAATCATTCTTGAATCCCGTAAGTCGGAAGCCCCTGTTGAGGTCGACAACCGCTACAAGTCCTGAGTACCAAAATGTCTGTAAAATCCACGCCAAGCCGAAAAGATCGTGAATTTGCCAAGGCGAAGGTATTGCCCAAGCTGCACAGCTATAGACGGATCGTTGTAAAAATCGGTTCAGCCCTGCTTGTTGATCGGGTCAGTGGATTAAAACGGCAATGGCTGGAAAGCCTTGGTGCCGATGTTGCTGCGCTCACTGAAGCAGGTGTGGAAGTGATGATTGTATCGTCGGGTGCAATCGCACTAGGCAGAAGTGTGCTCGGCCTGCCGAAAGGTGCATTGCGGTTAGAGGAAAGCCAGGCAGCAGCGGCGGCAGGACAGATTGAACTGGCAAAGGCCTATGCCGAGGTGCTCAGCGACCATAGCCTGCGCGCCGGGCAAATTCTGCTGACTTTGGCCGATACCGAAGAACGTCGGCGATACCTTAATGCCCGCGCTACATTGGGCACACTTTTACGGTTGAAGGCCATCCCGGTCATCAATGAAAACGATACGGTGGCGACGACTGAAATCCGTTACGGGGACAATGACCGGCTGGCGGCACGGGTTGCAACGATGATGAGCGCTGACCTGCTGATCCTGCTCTCGGACATTGACGGGCTTTATACGGCGCCGCCGCACCAGAACCCGGATGCGCAATTTCTTCCAGTTGTCGAGGCGATCACACCCGACATAGAAGCGATGGCAGGAGCGGCAGCATCCGAATATTCGCGGGGCGGCATGAAGACGAAGCTTGATGCGGGCAAAATTGCCAACGCCGCTGGTACTGCAATGATTATCGCGTCGGGTACGCGGCTCAATCCGCTGAGTGCAATAGACCAGGGTGAACGTTCAACCCTGTTCAAGCCAAGCACGTCACCTGTAAATGCATGGAAAACCTGGATTTCCGGTAATTTGGAACCTTCAGGGCGTCTGGTAATTGATGACGGTGCGCTTGTGGCGTTGAAATCTGGAAAATCTTTACTGGCAGCAGGTGTTCGCGAGGTGTACGGGCAGTTTATGCGCGGCGATACCGTTGCTGTCGTTGGGCCTGATGGCCGGGAAGCAGCGCGCGGGCTCATTGCCTATGACGCGTCGGACGCCGTTAAAATTGCCGGACGAAAGACGGGCGAGATTGCTGCAATATTGGGGTACGATGCCCGTTCAGCAATGATACACCGCGACGATCTGGTGGTACGCTCAGCAAAACGCCTTGCCGTAGCGGAGGAGTAGAGAATGTTGACACGTTCCGAGGATACATCCACTGTTGCATTGATGGCCGAGATGGGTCGCAAGGCTCGTGCTGCGGCACGACCATTGGCTATCGCATCTTCGGAAGTGAAGACCACTGCGCTTCTCGCCATGGCGGACGCGATCGAGCGCCGAAAAGCGGAGATTTTGCAGGCCAACGAGCTGGATATGGCAGATGGTGTGGCTGCCGATATGACTGCAGCATTGCTTGACCGCCTGAAGCTGGACGAAAAAAGGATTGCGGGGATCGCGGAAAGCATCCGCACGATTGCAAATCTGGCAGACCCTGTTGGCCAGCTTATTGCCGAATGGGATCGTCCCAATGGGCTGCATATTGAACGCGTCCGTACGCCGCTCGGGGTTATTGGCGTGATCTATGAAAGTCGGCCAAACGTCACGGCAGATGCGGGCGCGCTTTGCCTGAAGTCTGGCAATGCCGTGATTTTGCGTGGCGGTTCGGATTCGGCGAACTCATCGCGGGCTATTCATACTGCTCTTGCCGATGGACTTGAAGCGGCTGGATTACCGCGCGATGCAATTCAGTTGGTGTCCACGAGAGATCGCAGCGCGGTAGGGGAAATGCTCACAGGGCTTGGTGGCAATCTTGATGTTATTATTCCACGTGGAGGCAAAAGCCTTGTCGCGCGCGTTCAGTCAGAAGCGCGCGTTCCGGTTTTTGCGCATCTGGAAGGCCTGTGCCACGTCTACATTGATGCCTCGGCAGATATTGATCTGGCGCGCAAGATCGTCGTGAACGCCAAAATGCGCAGGACCGGGGTTTGTGGAGCTGCCGAAACTCTTCTTGTCGACCGCGTTATTGCATCGGCGCATCTTGCACCTCTGCTTGATGACCTCAGGGCAGCGGGCTGTGAAATCCGCGGCGATGAAGATGTCGTCAAGCTCTATGGTAAAGCCAACACTGCGACCGAGGAGGACTGGTCAACCGAATATCTGGACGCGATCATTTCTGTAAAACTGGTCGACGGCATAGATGGCGCTCTTGATCATATAAATCACTATTCCTCTCATCACACGGAAGCGGTTATCGCCGAAGACCAAGATGTCGTGGAAAGGTTCTTCAACGAGATCGACTCCGCGATCCTTCTGCACAACGCCTCGACGCAATTTGCCGATGGTGGAGAGTTTGGAATGGGTGCGGAGATTGGTATCGCGACCGGCAAGATGCATGCGCGCGGGCCCGTGGGCGTTGAACAGTTGACGTCGTTCAAATACCGCGTTCGCGGCACTGGCCAGATACGTCCGTGACATTCGGACCAGCGAACATTCCCGGCATCGAAGATGCGCATCTGCGTATGCCCTTTGTTGAAAAGGGTATGGCGGTCGGTTTGTTTGGCGGATCGTTCAATCCACCTCACGCCGGTCACGCTTTGGTTGCCGAAATCGCGATGCGCCGACTGAAACTGGATCAGCTCTGGTGGATCGTAACGCCGGGTAATCCGCTGAAGGACAAGCGCGAGCTTGCACCTTTGTCAAAGCGGCTGGAGTTGTGCGAAGCGCTTATTCACGATCCTCGAGTGAAAGTTACGGCATTTGAAGCGGCTCATCACATTCGATACACGGCGGATACGCTCGCTCTCATAAAACTCCGCAATCCAGGTGTTCATTTCGTCTGGATAATGGGTGCAGACAGTCTTGCGGATTTCCATCGCTGGCAACGGTGGCAGCAGATTGCCACAACGTTTCCTATTGCCGTCATAGATCGCCCGGGTTCCACGCTGGCGTTCCTATCGTC
The DNA here is from genome assembly GCF_000282595.1 of Phyllobacterium sp. YR531. Lineage (GTDB taxonomy): Bacteria > Pseudomonadota > Alphaproteobacteria > Rhizobiales > Rhizobiaceae > Phyllobacterium. The sequence continues at coordinate 42,442 of NZ_AKIZ01000013.1, read as the reverse complement.
TCGCATGGCAAAGACGTTCGACTACGCCCGAATTGATGAGGACGATGCTCCGCTTCTCGCCCGCACGCATGCACCCGCCTGGACCTTTATTCACGGGCCAAGATCGCTGCTCTCATCCACAGCAATACGCAACGGGAAAATGCAAACTGAAAGCTGAGATCGCGTTCGAAGTGGTTAGATCAAGATGATGTCTTGAAACTGCCATGCGACTCTGCCTATCTTATACGTGTGCAGCGAGTTCAATAGCTGCGACGCGTTGTTCTTAAGGGAAAGGAATTACACTGAGAACAGCAATTCAAAAGAAGGAAGCTTTGGCTCCTTCAACGGCAGAGATCAACGGTATCAATTCCGTCGCTCGTGCCCTCAAATCAGTGCTTGATAGTCTCGATGACTCCAAGGCTGAACAAGTTGTCCCCATCGATCTTCGAGGCAAATCCGTCATCGCTGACCATATGGTCATCGCGTCCGGTCGTTCGCATCGCCATGTTACAGCGGTTGCCGATCAACTCCTTCGTACTCTGAAAGAGAATGGACACGGCAATAATGCCAAAGTCGAAGGTCTAGCCAGCGGTGATTGGGTGCTGATCGACACGGGCGATATCATCATCCACATTTTCCGCCCCGAAGTGCGGGAGTTCTACAACATCGAAAAGATGTGGCAGGCTCCGGAACTGGATGGTGAAACCGTACACTAGGGCCGAGGCTCTGGCGTTTTATAGGCCGGCTGCAAGTCCGGTGTGAGCAGGTTTGTTCTTAACTCTGCCCGGACTGGAGTGTTATGCGCATCAGTGTTTTTGCCGTGGGCCGCATGAAGTCCGGGCCGGAGCGTGAGCTTGCGGATCGGTATTTTGATCGCCTGAAAAAAACCGGCGTTCCTTTAGGACTTGAATTTTCGTCGGTGACGGAAATCGTGGAAAGCCGTGCGCAACAACCCGATTTGCGAAAGCAAGAAGAGTCCGCGCAGGTCCTGAAAGCCCTTGATAGCGGCGGTGTGCTCGTGCTTCTCGATGAGAGGGGTAAAACCATGCCGTCCGAAGCTTTCGCATCCAGTATTGAGCGTTTCCGAGATGACGGGAAAAGGCAGCTGTTGTTAGCTATCGGAGGACCGGATGGTCATGATGCTGCACTGAGGGAGCGTGCAGACTTGGTGCTTGCGCTCGGCGCAATGACTTGGCCACACCAGATTGTTCGCATTCTTGTAGCTGAACAACTTTATCGCGCCACAACGATACTTTCCGGGCACCCTTATCATCGCATTTGATTACAAATAAGTAATTCAGCCCGTGTTCATGCTGTGTTGGGATAATGACCTCCACTGATCATTACAAAAATATAATGATCTCAATGCTTTTCGAGTGAACTGTTTCTATCCATTTCTTGGTAATATCCATCAGGATGGAGGTATTTCATCTGCGAAGAATGTGGAATGGGTCGATGACTAAAATTGCCAAGGTAACCAGCCAGATTAAACAAGGTCCAGACGGGTCAAACGTTACCTTTATACCCGGCGCCATTCCTCCAGGACGCAAGAAAAAACGTTCTCGTCTTTGGTTGTGGTTGCCTGTTGCCATCATTGCCCTTGGGGCTGGGTACTATGCATGGTCGACCTATGGAGCTTCAACATCTACGGCTGCCGTAATTACGCAGCCTGTTGTCAGGGCAGATATTGAGAATGCAGTAACGGCAGTTGGTACTCTCGATTCGATCAAATCGGTTGATGCAGGTGCGCAGGTTTCCGGCCAGTTGAAGGTTCTGCATGTCGAAATTGGCGATAAGGTCACCCAAAACCAACTGATAGCCGAGATTGATCCGGCAACTATTCAAAACAGGATTGAGATCGATCAGGCAGAGCTTGCGAACTTGCAGGCGCAGTTGGTCTCCAAGAAAGCCCAGCTTGTCCTTAAACAGGCCAATATTGAGCGCCAGCGCAATCTGGTGGCAACGCGTTCCGTCTCGCAATCGACATTGGATCAAGCAGTTGCCGATCTTGCGACCGCTGAGGCTGATGTAAATGCGCTTGAAGCCCAGATACGCAAACAGCAGGCTACCCTTGATGGCGATCAGGTTGATCTTGGCTACACGAAAATCTATGCGCCAATGGCAGGTACAATTGCCGCCGTGCCGGTAAAAGAGGGTCAGACTCTGAATGCCAGCCAGACAGCCCCAACTATTGTAACGATTGCTGACCTTTCTACGATGACCGTCAAGGCTCAAGTGTCGGAAGCAGATGTCAGCAAACTCAAGATCGGGATGGATGCGTACTTCACTTTGCTCGGTCAGCCGGGCAAGCGATATGCTGGAAAGCTGCGGCAGATACAGCCCACTCCGGATATCGAAAACAATGTTGTGCTCTATTATGCGTTGTTTGACGTGCCAAATACCGACGGTGACCTCATGATTTCCATGAGCGCACAGGTATTCTTCCTGCAATCATCTGCGAAAAACGTTTTGGTGGTTCCAAGTTCAGCAATTCGGTCTCAGCGCAATTCTGGTGAGGCTGAGAATGGAAAGCGGACGTTTGAGGTCAGTGTGGTCGATGCTGCAGGGAAAACATTGGTGCGTAAAGTCGAAGTCGGTATCCGCAATCGTGTAAATGCTGAAATCAAAAGTGGTTTGGATGAGGGCGATCTGGTTGTTGTCGGACAAGCAAGCGATGCCAATAATCCGGGAAATGGTGGAGGCAATCGCTCGCAGCGCGGTCAGCGCATGCCGCGGATGTTCTGAAAATGACAGCCCTTATCTCACTCAAGGACATCAGTAAAACCTACTTTAATGGGGATATTTCCGTTGAGGTTCTGCACAATATCTCGATTGATATTGAGGCTGGTGAATTTGTTGCGATCATCGGGCAATCGGGGTCCGGTAAGTCAACGCTGATGAACATTCTCGGCTGTCTGGATCAGCCGACCAGTGGCAGCTACCTGCTGGATGGAGAGCATGTTTCTGGATTTGAACCTGATGAATTAGCTGGCTTACGGCGTAGGACGTTCGGCTTCGTCTTTCAAAGTTATAATCTTATTCCGACCGCCAGCGCGCAGGAGAACGTTGAAGTTCCTGCTGTTTACGCGGGTGCTTCCGCCAAGGACCGACATGACAGGGCGGAAGCTCTTTTAAGCACGCTTAACCTCGGGGATCGGCTGGATCATCGGCCAAATCAATTGTCTGGAGGGCAACAGCAACGTGTTTCCATTGCGCGTGCGTTGATGAATGGCGGACGGATTATCCTTGCGGATGAGCCCACAGGGGCGCTGGACAGCCAAAGCGGTGAAGAAGTGATGGCGCTTCTTCGGGCGATGAATGAAAGCGGCCATACAATCATTGTGATTACCCACTCACGCGAGGTTGCCGAACAGGCAGATCGATTGATCGAACTGCGTGACGGGCGAATTGTTTCTGATCGCACAAAGAAAGGCCGCAGCAATCCCGAGGCAGCTCTTGGTTTAAGGCAAAGGGCGGTTGACGGCGTTGCGGCAATCGCTGACGTGTCCGAAGCGATCAAAATGGCGGTTCGGGCTCTGCGGGCGAATCTCTTCCGCACAATTTTGACGTTGCTCGGGATTGTGATCGGCGTCGGCTCGGTGGTGGCCATGCTGGCAATAGGTACAGGTGCTCAAAACTCGGTTCTGGATCGTATTTCGTCTATGGGATCAAACCTGCTGGTTGTCAGGCCAAACATGGCGAATTTTCGCGGAGGGCAGGGCGGCAGTATTGTGACGCTGATTCCTGCCGATGCTGATGCAATCCTCGAAGTTCCCAATGTAGCTTTTGCTGTTCCGGAAATGACCAGCACAGTGACTGTTCGCTACGGCAATATCGATTACCAGACCTCGGCGAATGGAACTGTTCCGCAGTATACGGATGCCAAGTCATGGAAGATAGGAACAGGCGAATTCCTTAATCAACGCGACATGATCAACTATGCGCCGGTCGCTGTTCTTGGCCAAACAGTTGCAAAAACACTGTTTCCGGATGGCGAGAGTCCGTTGGGAAAATATGTTCTGGTTAGTAAGATTCCGTTCCAGATCATTGGTGTAATGAGTGAGATGGGCGCAGGGCCCGGTGGGAATGATCAGGACGATACAATCATCGTGCCATTGACGACCGGCAGCACAAGGCTGTTCGGTCAGCGAAATGTGCGTTCTATTACGGTGCAGGTCAACGATGGCTCGCTCATTGATACTACGCAGACGACAATTCAGCAATTGCTTGATGAACGACATAAAAAGCAGGATACTCAAATAACGAATATGGCGTCGATCCGCGAGGCCGTGACCGAAACATCCAACACGCTCAAACTGTTCCTCGGCGCTGTGGCAGCCATTTCTCTGCTGGTAGGGGGAATCGGCGTGATGAACATCATGCTTGTAAGTGTTAGCGAGCGAACCCGCGAGATTGGCGTGCGAATGGCAACCGGTGCGAGGCAACGTGATATCCTGTTGCAGTTCCTCATTGAGGCGCTGGTTGTCTCGGCAGTGGGGGGCGCCATCGGTGTTGTAGCTGGTCTTGCCACGGGTGTGTTGGCCAAATTCCTCGGAGCACCAATCAGCTTTACGGTGGGACCGGTTGCATTGGCCTTCGCCTGTTCATTCTTGACGGGCCTCGTCTTTGGCTATCTGCCAGCCAGAAACGCTTCGAAGTTGCAACCCGCAGTGGCGCTAAGTTCAGAATAGGTCAGGAAAAGCGCTCTGCCTCCCTGTGCACGAGATCTGAAATAAATCCCGATACTGCAGTAATGCGCCGAAGAGTGCGCACCGATTCGTGATAGGAAAGCCAGTAAGACCGGCGTATCTGACGCTCCGGCAGAACTGGAATGAGATCATCGTGCTCGCGGGCGATGAAGGTGTGCAGAATGCCTATACCTGCACCTGCTTTCACCGCTTCCACTTGCCCTAAAGCGCTGGATATCTCGAAGGCTGGATGCCATTCTCGAGTAATTTCGGGGGCATAGTTCAAAGACTGACTGATAACGAGATCGTCAACATAACCAACCAGCCGGTGCTTTGGCAGATCATCAATGGATTGTGGTGTTGCATGTTTTGCAAGATAAGCTCGGCTTGCATAAAGGCAGAGGCTGTAGTCGACGAGTTTTCGTGCAACCAGCCGGCCTTGGTCAGGGCGATCTACAGTGATGGCGATATCTGCCTCTCGGCGTGACAGCGAAAAAGAACGTGGAACGGGAACAAGCTGTATTTTCAGATCGGGATAGCTGGCTGTCAATGTAGCCAACCGCGGGGCTAGAAAAGTGACACCAAAGCCATCTGGCGCGCCGATACGCACCGAGCCGGATATCGCAACATCAGCATCGCCAAGGGATGAGCGTGCAGCCAGCATCTCCGCTTCCATACGCTCTCCGGAAAGAAGAAACTCTTCACCGGCGCGGGTCAATTCACAGCCGTTCGTGCGTCGCGTCAGCAGTTTGGTGTTGAGAGCGGCCTCTAATGCCGTAAGACGCCTCGCCACTGTTGCATGGTTAACGCCCAGCCGCTTCGCTGCACCGAGTATCTGGCCCGAGCGTGCGACGCTAAGAAAAATACGGACGTCATCCCAGTTCATAGCAAGTCTCCGGTATCGTTGCTTTAATTTTTGCACAACAGATACGCTTTTGCACGCCTTGCAATAAATATTTTGAAGCGCGATGATGTGGCATACGAATATTACCAAGGGAGGTTGCTCGCAATGCGCGAAGTTGGACATTTTATCGGTGGCAAGCACGTCGCTGGAACAAGCGGTCGTACGACCGAAATTTTTCAACCTATGGATGGTACAGTGCAGGGAACTGTGGCGCTTGCCACTCCTGCTGAGGTTCGCGCAGCGGTTGAAAATGCAAAGGCGGCGCAGCCTGCTTGGGCAGCAACCAACCCGCAGCGCCGCGTTCGTGTCATGCGCAAGTTTCTCGAACTGGTTGAAGCGGAATATGACTCTCTGGCTGAGCTTCTTGCTCGTGAGCATGGCAAAACCATTCCCGACGCTAAGGGCGATATTCAACGCGGCTTGGAAGTGGTCGAGGTTTGCCTTGGTGCCGCGCATATGCTCAAGGGTGAGTTCTCTGACAGTGCAGGTACCGGCATTGATGTCTATTCCATGCGCCAGCCCCTCGGTGTCGTTGCCGGCATCACGCCTTTCAACTTTCCGGCGATGATCCCGCTTTGGAAAGCTGGTCCTGCAATCGTTTCGGGCAACGCTTTCATTTTGAAGCCATCCGAGCGTGATCCCGGCGTGCCTATGCGTTTGGCTGAATTGTTTATCGAAGCAGGTTTGCCAGCAGGCATTTTCAACGTAGTCAATGGCGACAAAGAAGCCGTGGATACGCTGCTTGATGACCCAGACATCAAGGCGGTTGGCTTCGTTGGTTCCACACCGATTGCCCAGTACATTTATAGTCGCGCAACGGCTAACGGCAAGCGCGCTCAGTGCTTCGGCGGTGCCAAGAACCACATGATCATCATGCCGGATGCGGACATGGATCAGACAGTGGATGCGTTGATTGGCGCGGGCTATGGTTCGGCTGGTGAGCGCTGCATGGCGATCTCTGTCGCTGTGCCTGTCGGGAAGGAAACGGCCGACCGTCTGGTGGCAAAACTCATTCCCCGCGTTGAGGCACTTAAGGTGGGTCCGTCAACTGATCTGACAGCTGACTATGGTCCTGTTGTGACCAAGCAGGCACTTGAACGTATCCAGGGTTATGTTGATCTTGGCGTGAAAGAAGGCGCAAACCTTGTTGTGGATGGCCGTGGTTTCAAAATGCAGGGCTACGAAAACGGCTATTACATGGGCGGATGCCTGTTTGATAACGTGACGCCCGATATGCGCATTTATAAGGAAGAAATTTTCGGGCCGGTGCTCGGCATTGTTCGTGCCGATAGCTATGAAGATGCGTTACGCCTTCCAAATGAGCATGAGTACGGCAACGGCGTTGCAATCTTTACCCGCGATGGCGATGCGGCGCGTGATTTCGCATCACGTGTGCAGGTTGGCATGGTTGGTATTAATGTGCCAATCCCTGTTCCGATTGCGTATTATACATTTGGCGGCTGGAAAGGCTCAGGTTTTGGTGATCTGAATCAACATGGTCCTGATGCATTCCGTTTTTATACGAAGACAAAGACTGTCACGTCCCGCTGGCCATCTGGCGTCAAGGATGGTGCCGAGTTCGTCATCCCGACAATGAACTAAGCATTCGAACCGAATACCCTATAGGCCGCTGGAGCGATCCGGCGGCTTATTTATGGGGCAACCACGCGCAAATGATCAATAAGTTTCGCCGCTGCTTTCTCGGCATGTTCCGGATCACGTTCTATGATCGCATCGATCAGCGCCTTATGTGCTGCAACTGATTGTTGCAGTCCGCCCGGCCGCTGTAAACGAAACCAGAAGCGCCGGCTGTGGGTTTGCAATGGTGACGCAAGACGAGCTGCAAAAGGATTGCTTGCTGCCTGTCCCAGCACAGTGTCGAACGTTTTGTCAGCTACCAGAAAGGCAGTGACATCCTCCGAAGTCACAGCTTTGCTCATGGCATCGGAGGCTTCTTTCAGCCTGCGGTGATGCAACTGCGCGCCATATTGTGCTGCTCCGCGTGCCAATACCTGCTCGATGCCTTCTCGGGCATCCAGAACTTTGGAAAAATCCTGCGGGTTCAACTCTGCGATTGCAATACCGGACCTTGGCCGGATTTCCATCAGCCCTTCCCAGGCAAGCTTCTGAACAGCCTCTCTCACGGGGGTTCTGCCCATGCCGGTTATGTCTGTCAGGGCCCGCTCGTTGACGATCGCACCTGGTTCAAGCTTTAGCGTGACAATCATCTCTTCGATCTGACGATAGGCCAGTTCTGCGAGACTTTCGCCTGACTGTACGGGTGTATGTGCAGCGGTTTGAAACATGGTGCAGCAACTTTCATTGGGGCAATTGACAGATATGCATATTATAGATATATTTCTGATATATCAACTAGGAGTATGATCATGTGGTCAGGGGTTCTTCCGGCGGTTACCAGCAAATTTACAGATGATGATAGGCTTGATCATAGCGAAATGGAACGTTGCTTCTCTCTCTTGATGGAGGCCGGATGCGATGGCTTGATTGTTGCGGGTTCCCTTGGCGAGGGCCCAATGCTCAGTCACGATGAAAAACTTGAAGTACTGAAAGTTGCGCAAGGTGTGGCCGGGGGCAAGCCAGTCCTGCTCACGATCAATGAGGCAGCAACTCGTGAAGGCGCTGCTCTTGCCAAAAGAGCCGCCAAGGCAGGTGCTGACGGATTGATGCTGGTTCCAAGTCCCATTTATCACACGGACCCGGAAGAGACTGTCACAACATTGAAAGCCGTTGCCGCTGCAGGTGACCTGCCAGTCATGATCTATTCAAACCGCATCGCCTATCGCGTTGATGTAACCAGTGCGATCCTTTCCGAACTTGCCGTCGATGATCATTTCGTAGCCATCAAAGAGTCATCGGACGATATTCGTCGCACCACCGATATTATCAATGAGTTTGGCACACGTTTTGATCTTTTCACCGGCGTAGACAACCTTGCTTTTGAAGCGTTAACTGCTGGCGCTGTTGGCTGGGTTGCTGGGCTAGTGACAGCTTTCCCAAAGGAAACAGTAGCTATCTACAAGCTTGTGCTTGCTGGCCGTTATGCTGAAGCGCTTGAAATCTATCGCTGGTTCCGCCCGCTTCTTGACCTTGATGTGTCTACTTATCTCGTGCAGAACATCAAGCTGGCTGAGGTTCTGGAAATTGGAACGAATGATCGCGTCCGTCTGCCACGGCAGCCACTGCGTGGCGAAAGACGCGCATCTGTTGAAAAGACCGTTCGTGATGCAATAGCGTCGCGTCCGGCTCTACCGGCGCTCTAGGTTTCGTGCAAACTTTGTGACCATGCCGAAAGATAATATCGATATACTGATCATAGGCGCCGGTATTGTTGGCGTAGCAACGGCGGCCACTCTTGCGGAGAGTGGCCACAAGGTTTCTGTCGTCGACCATCAGGGCATTTGTGAAGGTACCAGTTCCGGCAATGCGGGAGCGTTGGCATTCTCCGATATATTGCCGATGGCATCCAAGGGTGTGCTTGCGAAGGTGCCCGGCTGGTTGATGGATCCGCTCGGACCTTTCACGATCCGCCCGTCTTACCTTCCCAGGCTTTTACCTTGGTTATATCGATTCTGGCGTGCAAGCAGTGCCCATATGCTTGAGCGTACAGTTCAGGCCCAGGGTGCAATGATGCGTCAGGCCGAGCCTGAAATGCTTGGACTTATGCGACGCGCGGGTATTGGCCGTATGGTTCGGGAAGATGGCTCTCTCGAACTATATGAGACCGAAAGCGAGCTGAATGCTTCATTGCCCGGTTGGAGCGCGAAAAGGGCAGCTGGAATTTCCTTTGAACATTTACGCGGCAATCAATTACGTGAGTGCCAACCGGGTCTTTCGTCCCGTTTCATAGCAGGCACCTTCGTTCCGGGGTGGAAGACCGTTAGCGACCCGAAGCATGTTGGCCAGGGTCTTTGGGCGTATGCGCAGAATAAAGGTGCGGTGGATCTGCGTGATAAAGTTCTATCGATTTCCGCGACTGATGAGAAAGTGACTGTTCAACTTGCGAGCGGTCAAACGATAAATGCTGCAAAGATCGTCATTGCAGCTGGGGCTTGGTCACATCAGCTGGCAAAGTGTCTGGGTGATGTAATCCCACTCGAGACCGAGCGTGGCTACAACACAACTTTGCCTGTTGGTGCTTTCGATTTGAAACGGCAACTCATCTTTTCCGGGCATGGGTTTGTTGTCACCCCACTGGAGACCGGTATACGTGTCGGAGGCGCGGTGGAGTTGGGTGGTTTGGAATTGCCGCCAAATTTCAAGCGGTCAGAGATCATGCTGAAAAAAGCAGAGCAATTCATGCCCGGACTTCAGTCAAAGGGCGGGCGCCAGTGGATGGGATACAGGCCTTCGACACCGGACTCCCTGCCCGTTATAGGATTTTCCAGTTCGACAAGAAATGTTCTTTATGCTTTCGGGCATGGCCATCTCGGGCTCACCCAGTCTGCCATAACTGCCCGGCTCATCAGTGATCTGATTGAGAACCAAGAGCCTTCAATACCGATTGATCCCTATAGTCCAAAACGCTTCAGGAGCTAGTCCCAGATGGCACGTCATTCTTTTTTCTGCATTGATGGACATACCTGCGGAAATCCGGTGCGGCTTGTCGCCGGCGGTGGGCCCAATCTTGCTGGCGCGTCGATGATGGAAAAGCGCGCACATTTTCTGGCTGAATTTGACTGGATAAGAACCGGTTTGATGTTCGAGCCTCGCGGCCATGACATGATGTCAGGCTCGATCCTCTATCCGCCAACACGTGATGATTGCGATGTTGGAATTCTGTTTATTGAAACCTCCGGCTGTCTGCCGATGTGTGGTCATGGCACGATAGGCACCGTAACCATGGCAATTGAGAACGGGCTGGTCTCGCCAAAGGTTCCGGGAATATTGCGACTGGATACGCCTGCTGGTCTTGTTGTTGCCGAGTACAAACAAGAGGGACAGTACGTTACGAGCGTGAGAATCACCAATGTACCAGCTTTTTTACATTCCGAAGGGCTGGAAGTGGAATGCCCGGACTTGGGTACGCTCCTTGTAGATGTGGCCTATGGGGGTAATTTCTACGCCATTGTCGAACCGCAGGCAAATTATCGGGACATGGCTGATTATCGCGCGCTGGATTTGATCGGTTGGAGCCCGGTGCTGCGGGAACGATTGAATGAACGCTATAAGTTCACGCATCCCGAGAATCCCGGTATCAACAAGCTAAGCCATATCCTGTGGACGGGTGAGCCAATCCATGCAGAAGCGCACGCTCGAAACGCAGTTTTTTACGGAGATAAGGCGATCGACCGTTCGCCCTGCGGGACGGGTACATCAGCGCGGATGGCGCAATTGGCTGCCAAGGGAAAACTTAAGCCGGGAGATGATTTTGTCCATGAGTCCATAATAGGCTCGCTATTTCATGGCCGGGTGGAGAAGGCGTTGACCGTTGGTGACAAGCCTGCGATTACCCCCTCTGTCGCGGGCTGGGCTCGAATGACCGGCTACAATACGATCTTCATCGATGAGAGAGATCCATTTGCCCACGGTTTTGTAGTGAAGTAACGCATTTTGCTGCAGTGCGAAATTGTGGCGGCGGTGGTGATTTCGGCTAAAATGGACGGAATGGTTGTGGATAGCACCAAGAAACATCTCAAATTTGGTGTAAAATTCCGAAGAATCTGTGCCAGCAAATAAAAGTGTGCCGCCGGTGCCAAAAAAGCAGTTGCTTTCTTTATCGCAGGCGCTAGGTGTAATGACGTTGGGGCAACAGTAACCGGATAAAAAAACCGGACAAGAAACTTCCCAATAAAAACGAGGGGTATCGTTGCAATGGAGTATTTCATCCAGCAATCGATCAATGGGTTGACGCTTGGTTCTATTTACGGCCTGATCGCCATTGGTTACACGATGGTCTACGGGATCATCGGCATGATCAACTTCGCCCATGGCGATGTGTTCATGCTCGGCGCCTTCATGGCGATGATTGTTTTTCTTGCATTGACGACATTTATCGGTGGCGTTCCGGTGGTTCTGGCGCTGCTTTTGATGATGCTTGTCGCCATGCTTCTGACCGGGCTGTGGAGCTGGACAATCGAGCGGCTGGCCTACCGGCCGCTGCGCGGCTCTTTCCGGCTGGCACCATTGATCACAGCGATCGGCATGTCCATTGCCCTGTCGAACTTCGTGCAGGTCACACAGGGTCCTCGCAACAAGCCAATTCCCCCTCTCGTCAATGGCGGTATTCTTATCCCCGGCACTGATATCAGCATTGCCTATAAGCAGATGGTGATTATCGTTGTTACGGCAATCTTGCTGATTGCCTTCTGGTACCTCGTCAATAAGACCACTCTTGGTAGAGCCCAGCGTTCCTGTGAGCAGGATCGCAAGATGGCTGCCTTGCTCGGTATTGATGTCGATAAGACGATTTCCATGACCTTTGTGATGGGTGCAATGCTGGCTGCTGTTGCTGGTACGCTGTACCTGATGTTCTACGGGGTGATCTCCTTTACCGATGGCTTTACGCCTGGGGTCAAGGCATTCACTGCAGCGGTGCTTGGCGGTATCGGCTCCCTGCCGGGTGCGGTGATTGGTGGATTGCTGATCGGCCTTATTGAAGCGCTGTGGTCGGCTTACTTCTCCATTGATTACAAGGATGTCGCGGCATTCTCGATCCTGGCGATCGTGCTGATCTTCCTGCCGTCGGGTATTCTCGGCCGTCCCGAAGTCGAAAAGGTTTAAGCGCATGGCCGATGTACAAACTTCTAACCCGGAATCCAACTTTGCCAAGGCGGTCAAGGAGGGCTTGGTTGCTGCTGCGCTCGCTTTGGGATTGTTCCTGCTCATCGTGGGCTTTCGCACGGATCAGAATATTCGCAACGAGCTGGTGCTGAATCAGCGCTGGGGTTTGCTAGCGATTTTTGTTCTGGTTGCAGGATTTGGGCGGTTTTTCCTGACGGCGTATGTGACGCCGTGGAATGCGGCGCGTGCGGCAAGCAAGCGTGCTGCGGTTGCCAAAGAGGCAAAGGAACAGTCGGCATTTCGCAAGAGCTTTCCCAGGATCGGGCTGGCGCTGTTGTTCGTCTATCCGTTTCTGGTGATTGCGATCCTTGCGGCCTATAATGGCTCGCTGATGGGCGGCCTGCAGGGCTCGCTCAAATATGTCGACAATTTCGGCATCCAGATTCTCATCTATGTCATGCTGGCATGGGGATTGAATATTGTTATCGGCCTCGCCGGTCTTCTGGATCTGGGCTATGTGGCGTTCTATGCGGTCGGGGCCTATTCCTACGCCTTGCTGTCATCGCATTTTGGCCTGTCATTCTGGCTGCTATTGCCGATGGCAGGTATTTTTGCGGCGCTGTGGGGGATCGTCTTGGGCTTTCCGGTGCTGCGCCTGCGCGGTGATTACCTTGCCATCGTGACGCTGGCCTTTGGTGAGATCATCCGCCTTGTGCTGATCAACTGGACGGTTGTTACCAAGGGCACATTCGGGATCTCGGGAATTGCCAAGGCAACGCTGTTCGGCATTCCGTTCACACCCGGCCCCGGCGGCTTTGCCAATCTGCTCGGCCTGCCGAACTCCGGCGTCTATTACAAGGTATTCCTCTATTACCTGATCCTGCTTCTGGCGCTCTTGACGGCATGGGTGACAATCCGCCTGCGGCGCATGCCGATCGGCCGTGCCTGGGAAGCGCTGCGTGAAGATGAGATCGCCTGCCGTTCGCTCGGCATCAACACGACGACAACCAAGCTGACGGCCTTTGCGACAGGGGCAATGTTCGGTGGTTTTGCCGGATCGTTCTTTGCTGCACGCCAGGGTTTTGTCAGCCCGGAAAGCTTTGTCTTCCTCGAGTCTGCCATCATCCTTGCCATTGTGGTTCTGGGCGGCATGGGCTCGCTGGTCGGCATTGCCATTGCTGCGGCCGTGATGATTGGCGGCACGGAACTGTTGCGCGAGCTTGAATTCCTCAAGCACATTTTCGGCAATGACTTCACACCGGAGCTCTATCGCATGCTGCTGTTCGGTCTGGCCATGATCGTGGTCATGGTGTGGAAGCCGCGCGGATTTGTCGGCAACCGGGAACCGAGCGCCTTCCTGCACAAGCGAAAGCTGATATCGAGCGAGTTCACCAAAGAAGGGCACGGCTGATGGTTTCGGAAGTGCAAAAGAACAATAGCGCAATCCTGCGCGTGGAACGCCTGTCGATGAAGTTCGGCGGCCTGATCGCCATCAATGACCTGAACTTTGAGGCAAAGCGTGGTGCCATCACGGCGCTGATCGGCCCCAATGGCGCAGGCAAGACAACCGTCTTCAACTGCATCACGGGCTTTTACAAGCCGACCGAAGGCATGCTGACCATGACGCGCCAGAACGGCGAGGAATATCTGCTTGAACGCATGGCGGATTTCGTCATCACCAAGAAGGCGAAGGTGGCGCGTACGTTCCAGAATATCCGGCTGTTCTCCGGCCTGACGGTGCTTGAGAACCTGCTTGTTGCCCAGCACAATCCCCTGATGCTGTCGTCGGGCTATACCATTCTCGGACTGCTCGGGTTTCCGACCTACAAGAAGGCGGCGGCCGATGCGATCGAGAAGGCAAGGTTCTGGCTGGAGAAGATCAATCTTGTTGATCGTGCCGATGATCCGGCAGGCGATCTGCCTTATGGCGCACAGCGCCGTCTGGAGATTGCCCGGGCCATGTGCACCGAGCCGGAACTGCTGTGCCTTGATGAGCCGGCTGCCGGTCTCAATGCACGCGAGTCCGCAGAGCTCAACAAGCTCCTGCTCGACATTCGCGATGAGACGGGAACCTCGATCCTTTTGATCGAGCATGACATGTCGGTCGTCATGGAAATCTCCGATCATGTCGTTGTGCTTGAATATGGCACCAAGATTTCCGACGGCACGCCCGACAGCGTCAAGAATGACCCGAAGGTCATTGCCGCCTATCTCGGCGTTGAGGACGAGGAAATCGTCGAGATGCTCGAACAGGCGGAAGCCGCAGGTGTCGATGACATCACCGCGGCGGTCGACCTGATGTCAACCGAAGCCATCCATGTGATCGAAGAGACGCATCCGGATGCTCCGGCTGCTGCTCTCGTCGCAACCGGTCCGGCGCGTCCGGCAAAGCCTGCGGCAGCAACAAAGCAGCCTGGAGCCAAGCCGGCAAAAACAGCAGCCAAGGCAACTTCTGCACCGGCACCTGCCAAGGTGGCAACTGCCAAACCGGAAGCTGGCAATCCTGCCGCAGCAAAGACTGCTGCAACAAAGACTGTCACGCCTGTTGCCCCGGCTGCAGCAAAGAAGCCAGTGGCCAAACCGGCTGCTGCAAAAGCGCCGCCCGTAAAGGCCGCGCCGGCAAAAGCCCCGCAAGCCTCGCCCATCAAGGCAGGGGCAACGGCAAATGCACTGGCGGCACCACGTGATGGCAAGGCTGACAGGCTGATCGATATCAAGGGTATCGGGCCGGTTAACGAGCGCAAGCTCAACGAGCACGGGATTTTCCACTTCGACCAGATAGCTTCCTGGAAGAAAGCCGATGTGATCGCCGCCGAGGCCTATCTGGCTTTTGACGGGCGCATCGCTCGCGAGGACTGGATTGGCCAGGCTAAAGCCATGGCCAAGGCAAGCCAGAAGAAGCCGGTGCCCGGCAAGAGCGGAGGAGCCAAGTGATGGCGCAGAACAAAGCTCTTCTCAGCATCGAGAATGTCGAGACCTATTACGGCAATATCCGCGCGCTGAGCGGTGTAACGGTGCATGCGGATGCGGGTGAGATCGTCACGCTGATCGGTGCCAATGGTGCCGGCAAGTCAACGCTGATGATGACCATCTTCGGCATGCCGCGCGCCCGCACCGGCCGGATCATTTTTGATGGCAAGGACATCACGCAGCTGCCAGCCCACGAAATCGCAAGGCTGCGCATTGCCCAATCACCGGAAGGCCGGCGTATCTTTCCGCGCATGACCGTGCAGGAAAACCTGCAAATGGGTGCCAGCCTCGACAAGCTTGAATATTTCGATGAGGACGTGCGCAAGGTCTTTGACCTCTTCCCGCGCCTGAAAGAACGCATCAACCAGCGCGGCGGAACATTATCGGGTGGTGAGCAGCAGATGCTGGCCATTGGCCGCGCATTGATGGCACGGCCGCGCCTGCTGTTGCTGGATGAGCCATCGCTCGGGCTTGCTCCCCTGATCATCAAGCACATTTTCGAGGCAATCAAGGAACTCAACAAGACAACGGGTCTGACCGTGTTTCTGGTCGAGCAGAATGCCTTTGGTGCCTTGAAGCTGGCGGATCGCGGCTATGTGATGGTCAACGGCATCGTCACCATGAGCGGTGCAAGCAAGGACCTCTTGGCCAATCCGGAAGTACGGGCAGCCTATCTTGAAGGCGGGCGTCACTGACAAGACAAGACGGCTCAAAAGAGCCGCAAGGAGAACTTCGCCATGCAGGGCATATTATACGAAGAACCTTCCATCTGGCTGTTCATTCTGGTCACCTGCATCATGGGGGGCTGGGCTGCATGGATGGCGGGCAGGGCCTGTGCAAAGACGTGGCGGCCAATCGCCATCCTCGTCTTCTACATGCTCCTCCTCGGCGTCGGTGTCCGCTTCATCCACTTCGCCCTCTTCGGCGGTACAATGGTCACACTGCACTACTATATCGTCGACACCATCGTCCTCATCATCATCGGAACATTGGGGTACCGGTACACACGAACAAACCAGATGGTCAGACAGTATCACTGGCTCTACGAAAAAGTTTCTCCTTTCGGCTGGAAGGAAAGAACAGGAGCTTGATCTATCTCGCTGATGCGAAATGAATCAGCGTGACAACCGCCGGAAAATCGGCAAATGTAGTCTTAAGCGATGTCAATAAACATCGCGAGGGGTTTGGTAAGTACCTAGAAAAATGGGAGTTTTCAAATGAAGAAGTCACTGTTCTCAGGCGTTGCATTTGCTGCGATGCTCGCTCTGAGTGGCCATGCTTATGCTGATCTTCTGATCGGTGTTGGCGGTCCGATGACTGGTCCGAATGCTGCATTCGGTGCTCAGCTACAGAAGGGTGCAGAAGCCGCTGTCGCAGAAATCAACGCTGCTGGCGGCGTTAACGGCGAACAGATCAAGTTGTCACTTGGCGATGACGTTTCCGACCCAAAGCAGGGCATCTCGGTCGCCAACAAATTCGTTGCTGACGGTGTAAAGTTCGTTGTCGGTCACTTCAACTCGGGCGTGTCCATTCCAGCATCCGAAGTCTACGCGGAAAACGGCATTCTGGAAGTTACTCCAGCCGCGACCAATCCGGTTTTCACCGAGCGCGGTCTGTGGAACACATTCCGTACATGCGGCCGTGATGACCAGCAGGGCGTTGTTGCCGGCGGTTACATCGCCGAGAAGTTCAAGGACGCCAAGGTTGCTGTCGTTCACGACAAGACTCCATACGGTCAGGGCCTTGCTGACGAAACCAAAAAGACTCTGAATGCGAAGGGCGTGACAGAAGCGCTTTATGAAGGCGTCAATGTTGGCGACAAGGACTTCTCTGCACTGATCGCCAAGGCCAAGCAGGCTGGTGTCACTGTTCTCTATTGGGGTGGTCTGCACACGGAAGCTGGTCTGATCATCCGTCAGCTCGCTGATCAGGGCCTGAAGGTTACCTTCATCTCGGGCGATGGCATTGTATCGAACGAACTGGCTTCCATTGCTGGTGACGCTGTTGCCGGTACTCTGAACACATTCGGCCCAGATCCAAGCAAGGACCCAGCCAACAAGGAACTCGTAGAGAAGTTCCGCGCTCAGGGCTTCGAGCCTGAAGCCTATACGCTTTACTCCTATGCCGCGACACAGGTCATTGCCGCCGCAGCAACTGCTGCCAAGTCAAACGACCCGGAAACCGTTGCAAAGACACTGAAGGAAAAGGGTCCGTTCAAGACCGTTCTTGGTGACATTGCATTCGATGAAAAGGGTGACCCGAAGCTTCCAGGCTACGTCATGTATGAATGGAAGAAGGGTGAAGACGGCAAGTATACCTATACGCAGCAGTAATATCCCTGCTTAAGACATTAGCGAATGCCCGGTCCTGTACCGGGCATTTTGCTATTGGAAATTTCCTGTTCCTGTGGTCAATATATATTGTTTGCACTGCAGCAATCTGTAAGTCGTCTTAAAAGCATCAAATCAATTTTGATTGCCCTCGTCCGGAGTTTTCATTTTGCCTATCAAGAAAATCCTCGTCGCCAATCGATCGGAAATTGCCATCCGAGTTTTCCGCGCAGCCAATGAGCTCGGCATGAAAACCGTGGCGATATGGGCGGAAGAGGATAAACTTGCATTGCATAGGTTCAAGGCTGATGAGTCCTATCAGGTTGGACGTGGCCCGCATCTGGCAAAGGATATGGGCCCAATCGAGAGTTATCTTTCAATCGAAGAGATTATCCGCGTTGCGCGGTTGTCGGGTGCAGATGCCATTCATCCGGGCTACGGCCTTTTGTCGGAAAGCCCGGAATTTGCCGATGCGTGCGCGGAAGCAGGTATAATATTTATTGGTCCAAAGCCTGAGACCATGCGCCGTCTTGGCAACAAGGTTGCCGCGCGCAATCTGGCAATCGAGATTGGTGTTCCGGTTGTGCCTGCTACAGAGCCTTTGCCGGAAGATATGGATGCGATCAAGGCTATGGCCGAGAAGATCGGATATCCTGTCATGCTCAAGGCTTCCTGGGGTGGTGGTGGCCGTGGTATGCGGGCCATTTTCAAGCCTGAGGATATTGCCCGCGAGGTTACTGAAGGGAAGCGTGAAGCGAAAGCAGCTTTTGGCAAAGATGAAGTCTATCTCGAAAAGCTGGTCCAACGTGCGCGTCACGTGGAAGTACAGATTTTGGGCGATACGCATGGCAATGCGGTTCATCTTTTTGAGCGAGATTGTTCTATCCAGCGCCGCAATCAAAAGGTGGTTGAACGCGCTCCCGCACCCTATTTGAGCGAGGCTCAACGCAAGGAAATTGCTGATTACGGGCTGAAGATCGCTAAGGAAACTGCCTACATTGGTGCTGGAACCATCGAGTTTTTGATGGATGCAGATACCAATGAGTTCTATTTCATCGAGGTAAATCCGCGCATTCAGGTGGAGCACACGGTTACTGAAGAAGTGACGGGTATCGATATTGTCAAAGCCCAGATTCGTATTCTCGAGGGCGCGACGATTGGTACACCGGAATCGGGAGTGCCTGCGCAAAAGGATATCCGGCTAAACGGTCACGCCCTGCAGTGCCGTATCACGACCGAAGATCCAGAGCAGAACTTCATCCCTGATTATGGACGCATCACTGCCTATCGCGGCGCGACGGGCTTTGGTATTCGACTTGATGGTGGTACGGCCTATTCCGGAGCGGTTATCACCCGCTTCTACGATCCATTGCTTGAGAAGATCACGGCTTGGTCTCCAACAGCTGAAGAAACCATACACCGCATGCACCGCGCTTTGCGTGAGTTTCGTATTCGCGGTGTTGCGACAAATCTGACCTTTCTTGAAGCCATCATCACCCATCCCAAGTTTACCGATAATTCGTACACAACGAAATTCATCGACACGACGCCGGAACTGTTTGAGCAAGTTAAGCGTCAGGATCGCGCGACAAAGCTTCTGACCTACCTTGCAGACGTGACAGTGAATGGTCATCCAGAAACCAAGGGAAGGGCAGTGCCACCGGCTGAGGCTGCATTGCCACGAGTACCATTCATTGAAACACCCATTCCGGATGGGACCAAACAGCTGCTCGATCAATTGGGGCCGAAAAAGTTTTCTGAATGGATGCGCAATGAAAAGCGCGCACTTTTCACTGATACGACCATGCGTGATGGTCATCAATCGTTGCTCGCAACGCGTATGCGCACCTACGACATAGCGCGTGTGGCGGGGACTTATGCCCGTGCTTTGCCGCAACTTTTTTCGCTGGAGTGCTGGGGCGGCGCGACCTTCGATGTCGCCATGCGCTTCCTGACTGAAGACCCTTGGGAGCGTCTTGCAGAGATACGCGAGCAGGCTCCGAACATCCTGTTGCAGATGTTGCTGCGCGGCGCTAATGGCGTCGGTTATAAGAGCTATCCCGATAATGTCGTGAGATATTTCGTTCAGCAGGCAGCGCGCGGAGGAATTGATGTTTTCCGTGTTTTCGACAGTCTGAACTGGGTTGAGAATATGCGGGTCAGCATGGATGCCGTGCTGGAAGAGGACAAACTCTGTGAAGCAGCTATTTGCTATACGGGTGATATCCTGAACTCTGCCCGCCCAAAATACGATTTGAAATACTATGTGGATCTCGCTCAGCAGGTGGAAAAAGCGGGCGCGCATATTATTGCGGTCAAGGATATGGCCGGTCTCCTCAAGCCTGGCGCTGCCAAAATCCTCTTTAAAGCGCTGCGGGAAGCAACCGACCTGCCGCTACATTTCCACACACATGATACCTCGGGCATTTCTGCTGCAACGGTTCTTGCTGCTGTAGATGCAGGTGTCGACGTAGTCGACGCCGCTATGGATGCGCTTTCGGGCAATACATCCCAGCCGTGCCTCGGGTCCATTGTAGAAGCTTTGAAAGGAACCGAACGCGATCCGGGACTTGATCCAGAGTGGATACGCCGCATTTCCTTCTATTGGGAAGCCGTGCGCACACAATATGCGGCATTTGAGAGCGACTTGAAGGGGCCAGCTTCCGAAGTTTATCTCCATGAGATGCCCGGCGGTCAGTTTACCAATCTCAAGGAACAGGCTCGCTCTCTCGGTCTGGAAACACGCTGGCATGAAGTTGCGCAAGCCTATGCGGATGTCAACCAGATGTTCGGTGATATCGTCAAGGTAACACCATCGTCCAAAGTCGTGGGCGATATGGCCCTGATGATGGTGAGTCAGGATCTGTCGGTTAACGATGTGAAGAACCCGGATAAGGATATCGCGTTTCCCGACTCGGTTGTGTCCATGATGCGTGGCGACCTTGGTCAGCCTCCGAAGGGTTGGCCAAAAGACATCCAAAAGAAAGTCCTTAAAGACGAGAAGCCTTTCACTGAACGTCCCGGTGCACTATTGGCAGCGGCGGACCTTGCTGCAGAGCGCAAGGAAATCGAAGACAAGCTGGAACGCAAAATCAGTGATCAGGAGTTTGCCTCCTATCTCATGTATCCGAAAGTATTCACCGACTTTGCAGTGACTCATAACACCTATGGGCCCACCAGTGTTCTACCAACGCATGTCTATTTTTATGGTCTGGAACAGGAAGAAGAGGTCTTTCTTACAATCGAACGCGGCAAGACATTGGTTGTACGCAACCAGGCTGTCGGGGAGACTGACGAGAAGGGTATGCGGACCGTGTTCTTTGAGATGAACGGTCAACCGCGGCGCGTGAAGGTTCCAGACAGAACACACGGTGCAAGCGGAGCAGGGGTAAGACGTAAGGCAGAGCTTACTAATGACAAGCATGTGGGTGCACCAATGCCCGGCATCGTGTCCACAGTCGGCGTATTGGCAGGCCAGAAAGTCAACGCCGGTGATGTTTTGCTGTCAATCGAAGCGATGAAAATGGAAACTGCATTGCGTGCTGAGCGCGATGGGGTGGTTGCAGAAGTGCTTGTTCGCTCGGGAGATCAGATTGACGCCAAGGATCTCATGATTGTCTATGAATAAGATGTTCTTACAGAATCCATCTCAATTTCGTTCATAAATGATCAGAAAGAGTGATTTGACATCAAATTAAATCGATTTAAAGGTTCAGGCGACCCGAAATTCGAATGGCAGTAAAATCAATGGATGCTTCTGTATATCGCAAGCGCGCCGTCTTCGGCCGGTGGGCAGTCGCCAGTGCGTTTTTCTTCAATGGATTTCTGGTGGGCAGTTGGGCTCCGCAGATTCCGGTGTTCATGACGCGTTTGGATATAAGCGAGTTTACTCTGGGCCTGATGATTCTGGTTTTCGGCATTGGTGCTCTGGTCGCCATGCCTTGGTGTGGCTATCTGATTGGCAGGTTCGGGTCGCGTGCTGTCGTAAAAAGTTTTGCGGTCGTTTGCTCGTTTTCTCTTCTTCTCGTAGCGCTCGCCCCAAATCTTGTCACGGCAGCGCCTGCACTCTTTCTCTTCGGCGCAGTTATTGGTGGTATGGACGTGGCCATGAATGCCAATGCCGTTGAAGTTGAAAAACAACTGTCACGTGCAGTTATGTCATCGTCCCACGGATTTTGGAGTCTGGGCGGCTTCGCAGGTGGTGCGTTAGGCGGCATTCTTATTGAAGCACATGGTCACTTGATCCATGCAACTGTCGTGACGGGTATTGCTATTGTTCTTGGTCTTGCTTCGTTCAGATATATGATCACCGAGGATAAACCGGTTGTTCATGAAAAGCAGAAACTATCATTTCCCACAAATCCACTGATTTACCTCATTGGAATAATGGCGCTGTTTTCCATGGTACCCGAGGGTTCGGTACTCGACTGGGCCGCACTTTATCTGAAGCAGGAAAGAGGAGCGGATATTGCAACTGCTGGCTTCGCGTTCGCAGCATTCTCCGGCACGATGTCAATCATGAGATTTTTGGGGGATGGCGTGCGTAACCGGTTTGGCGCAGTAAAAACCTTGCGGGTTTCGGCGCTCATCGGCGCGGCCGGCTTGCTCGTGGCTAGTATTGCGCCAACGCCATGGATAGCAATTCTGGCGTTCGCATTCTCAGGGCTTGGTATTGCGAATATGGTGCCTATTGCATTTTCCGCCGCAGGCAATCAGCCCGGAACGTCATCGGGCATTGCTCTCAGCATGGTGACACTGATGGGCTATTCGGGAATTTTGGTTGCCCCGTCGGCAATCGGATTTGTCGGTGGTCGAACAGGTTTCGGCCCTGTCTATATGGTGCTTGCCGCTCTGCTCGTTGTCGTTTTTCTAATGGCGAACCTTGCTGCAAGTGCGGATCGCGCCAAGAACTAGGGGAAAGTCAGGCGGCTGGCTTCTTGCGTTGAATGAGGAAATCAGTAACGCGTTTTCCAGGCTTCTTCTTTTTGAGGCCAATGTTCATTTCAGGCGCGAGTTCGTCTGACAGATCAAGCGTCTCATGCTCTCCAATGGCATCGAAATGTTCCTCCAGCCAGTCTTCAGCTGCTGCTCGGCCAAGGTCGCGAAGATACTCAAGGAATGCCCATTCCGCGTTGATCTTGGATGACGGAGAAAGCCCGGCCAGCGCCTCATCGGCATCAATGCGGTGCATGCGAATATTGCGATATTCGCCGTGCTCTATCCTTCCCGCTTTAATCAGGGAATTGACGAAAGCGATCGAGCGGAATTCGCGTAGAAGTGCTGCGTTGAAGGTGATCTCATCGATCCGGTCAGTGATTTCACGCGCCGTTTTGGGGGTTCCTCTGCGCTCGATAGGATTGATCTGGATCAGAAGCACGTCTTCGCTGGCGCTGGAGTAGAAGAATGGAAACAGGGCCGGATTACCACCGTACCCGCCATCCCAATAGGGGTGGCCATCAATTTCAACGGCTTGGAATATATAGGGAAGGCACGCCGATGCCATGATAACGTCTGCATTGAGCTCGCTCTGGGAGAAAACCCGCAATCTGCCGCTTTCGACATTGGTCGCGGAGATAAAAAGCTTGAGTGCGGAGCAAGCCTTAACTCGGTCGAAGTCGATCTCTTTCTCGACGAGATCCCGAAGTGGGTTCAGATTGAGCGGATTGTACTCATAAGGCGAGAACATCCGGGTAATTTTCTCAAAAATATTGTAGCCGATCCCGTTCTCGATTGACCAATTGCCGAAGAACACATCCCAAGGTGTGCGCTGCACCGGACTGAAGCGGCCACTGCGTCCGACAGCGCGCCAAAACTCGTGCAGTTTGGCGCGGGCACCTTCGGCACCGTTCTGTGACCAGCCATCTGCAAGCGCAACAGCGTTCATCGCTCCTGCACTGGTACCCGAAATTCCTTCAATGGTCAGACGGCCGTCCTCAAGGATACGGTCAAGAACGCCCCAACTGAAAGCGCCGTGCGACCCGCCACCCTGCAGCGCCACATTGATGGTTTTAGGCTTGGCCATTATGCAGCAGTCCAGCCGCCATCAACCGATATGGATGTTCCTGTGATCTGAGCCGCAGCGTCACTGGCCAAAAAAACGACTGTTGCGCCGATTTGATCGACCGTTGCGAATTCCTTGGTGGCCTGCTTTTCGAGCATAACATCGCGAATAACCGTTTCACGATCCATGTGGTGCGCTTTCATTTGATCGGGAATTTGTGCTTCTACCAGAGGCGTAAGGACGTAACCCGGGCAGATGGCATTGCTGGTGATGTGCTTTTCAGCGACTTCAAGCGCAACTGTCTTGGTAAACCCTACCACTCCGTGCTTGGCAGCTACATAAGCGGATTTAAATGGCGAGGCCCGCAGACCATGGGCAGATGCAATATTGATGATGCGGCCCCAGCCAGCTTTTTTCATATGGGGAAGAGCAGCGGCAGTCGTATGGAAAGTGGACGTCAAATTGATCGCGATGATTGCATCCCATTTCTCAACTGGAAATTCATCAACCGGAGCAACAAACTGGATACCCGCATTGTTTACCAATACGTCGACGCTTCCAAACTTTCCGGCAGAGTTTTCAATGAGTGCTCGGCATTCAGCTCCATTCGACATATCCGCCTTGATATACGCAACATCTGTAGAGTACTTTTCAGCCAATTCCTTGGCTAGGGCGTGGTCTTCCGGCCGATCGGTGAAGGAATTGATCACCACATTATAACCGGCCTCGGCAAGTGCATGCGCGGCACCAAGTCCAATGCCTGAATTTGAACCGGTAACGATAGCTGTCTTTTTAGCCATGATGTGGAGCTTCCTGAACTGCTGTGAGTTTTTATCTGTGAGTGGAATATATTGCATTGCAGCAAAATTACTAGGTTTGGATCATGAACACTTTGTCATGCTGATTATATGTTCGCAGTGCAGTACAATGCGCTAAGGTTGCATGGTGTTGACAAATGACTGTGTCTGCGCCACCTGAACAGCATCTCTGGAGCTTGATGATGTCCGACTATATTTCGCAACCTTTTGCCCGGCGTTCGTCGATTGGAGTCGACGTGGGTGGCGTTATGGTCGGTGGCGGTGCACCTGTCGTGGTGCAATCCATGACCAATACCGACACAGCAGACGTCGATGGGACCGTTGCGCAGGTTGCAGCACTTTCGAGAGCAGGCTCTCAAATCGTTCGTATTACTGTGGATCGTGACGAGTCAGCGGCCGCCGTTCCGCGTATTCGCGAAAGGCTCGACAGGCTTGGCCTTAGTGTGCCTCTCGTTGGAGACTTTCATTATATCGGTCATAAATTGCTGGCCGACCATCCTGCCTGCGCCGAGGCTTTGGCCAAGTATCGCATCAATCCGGGGAATGTAGGTTTCAAAGACAAGAAAGATGCACAGTTTGGCGCCATCATTGAAATGGCTGTCCGATATGACAAGCCTGTCCGCATTGGTGTCAATTGGGGTTCTCTTGACCAGGAGTTACTCACTGCCCTGATGGATAAAAACAGCGCTGCCGGATCGCCCTTAACCGCAGAGGCAGTCGTGCGTGAGGCCATTGTTCAATCGGCACTGATTTCATCGCAGTTGGCTGAGGAAATTGGTCTGCCGCGCTCAAAGATTATTCTTTCGGCCAAGGTAAGCCAAGTTCAGGATTTGATCTCGGTCTATGCAGAGTTGGCTCGCCGTTGCGATCATGCCCTGCATCTGGGACTGACAGAAGCAGGCATGGGAACGAAGGGTATCGTGGCTTCTTCGGCTGCAATGGGCATTTTGTTGCAACAGGGAATTGGCGATACAATCCGTATTTCCCTAACACCTGAACCCGGTGGAGACCGAACACGAGAAGTGCAGGTTGCACAGGAATTGCTACAGACAATGGGCTTTCGGCAATTCATCCCAATTGTTGCCGCGTGCCCCGGCTGCGGACGTACAACGTCAACAGTATTTCAGGAATTAGCCCAATCCATCCAGAGCGATATCCGGACGAACATGCCAATCTGGCGTGAGAAATATCCGGGTGTCGAAGCGCTGAATGTTGCTGTGATGGGCTGCATAGTAAACGGTCCGGGTGAATCGAAGATGGCCGATATCGGCATATCTCTCCCCGGAACAGGCGAAACGCCATCCGCACCAGTATTTGTTGATGGAAAGAAAGTGGCAACATTGCGTGGAGCAGGTATTGCTCAGGAATTTCAGAAAATGGTTGCCGATTATATTGAAAATCGTTTCGGCCATGGAAATCAGGCCGCGGAATAGATTCTAGTTTTTTCTCTCGGCGATAAAACGCGCAGCCTCTTTCAGAAGGGCAGATTGTTCTCCGAAGGGTTCAAGCAGGAGTTGCGCCTGTTCAACGAGGCCGGAAAGTTGCCGCTTGGTCCATTCGATTCCATGAATCGAGACCAGCGTTGCTTTGCCGGCTGCCGCATCCTTGCCAGTTGCCTTGCCCATATTCCCGGCGTCAGAAGTCACATCAAGCAGATCATCCGCAAGCTGAAACGCCAGACCGATTGCAGAACCATATTCAGCCAGACGCTCGCGATCCTGTAGACTTGCATTGCCGATAATTGAGCCCGATTCGCATGCAAATCTTATAAGTGCGCCGGTTTTCATTGCTTGAAGCTGAATGATGCCCTGCTCATCCGGCTTTACCTTTTCAGCTTCCAGATCGAGCGTCTGGCCGCCAGTCATTCCACCAATTCCAGCGGCCCGTGCAAGCTCGGTTATAAGTGACACCCGCGCTTGCGCACTGATTTCAGTTTCTTCGCTGGCAATGAGTTCAAACGCGTAAGTGAGAAGGCTGTCCCCAGCAAGTATTGCAGCTGCTTCATCGAACTTTCGATGCACAGTGGGCTGTCCCCGACGCAAATCGTCATTGTCCATGGCAGGTAAGTCGTCATGAACCAGCGAATAACTATGAATGCATTCCAAGGCTGCTGCGACACGCAAGGCCGCAGAATTGTCGGCTCCAAACAGCGCCGCGCTTTCCATGACCAGAAATGGCCGCAGCCGTTTGCCGCCGTTGAGAACGCCATGTCGCATCGCTGCGAGCAATCGTGGAGGGCGGGTAATTTCACCATTGCGCGAGTGTTCAGATAAAAGCTCTGACAGCAACATTTCCACGGACGATGCCCGGTGTTGCAAGCTCAAATGGAAAAGCGAAAAATCATTGTCGTTCATGGCTGCTCAATGATCAATAAATGGTCTTTGGGTCAAGCATCGGATAAATTTTCTGTTCATTATGTAAATGGTGCACCGATTCTTGCAGAAAGAATTCCCTTCTTCTTCCTGATGCTCTATGTCCGAAGTTAAAATTCAAACGGAAGGTCTACGTGGCAAGGGTACTGGTCAGAAACAAGCGGGGCAGGGGGTATCTTGTCGATCCCGGACGCTCGCCTCTAGGGCGGGTTATGCGCTATGCAATTCTGATTGGCGTCATACTCGTTATGTTGCCGTTGGTACTGCTGACACTTTATCGGCTGCCTTTTGTGCATCCCGTTTCTACCTTGATGGTCAAGGACCTTGTTACATTTTCAGGATATGATCGTCAGTGGGTTTCAATCGATGACATATCGCCAACGCTCGTCAATTCAGTGATGATGTCAGAGGATGCCAAGTTCTGCTCGCATTCCGGCGTTGATTGGGATGCATTGAACTCAGTTGTCTCAGATACGATTGATGGGGAGCAAACGAGGGGCGCTTCGACAATACCGATGCAAACGGCAAAGAATCTGTTTTTATGGAATAGCCGTTCTTTTATTCGGAAGGGTCTTGAGGTGCCACTGGCGGTCATGACCGATCTGATACTTCCAAAACGCCGATTGATGGAAATTTATCTCAATATTGCAGAATGGGGTCCTGGAATTTACGGCATAGAGGCTGCTGCACAACATCATTTCAAGACCAGTGCCGCCAAGCTATCCGCACGTCAGGCAGCTTATCTGGCAGTCACTTTGCCTAATCCCATTATGCGAAACCCGGCTAAACCGGGCCGTGGTCTGCAAATGCTTGCAAGGGTCAATGAGCGCCGCGCACGAGCTGCTGGGGCATATGTCGGATGTGTCGGTTAAGGGCCAATAGTGTCTAATTGCCTTGTTTAAAGGCTTGATGACAAAAAATATAAGACTCATGCTGGTCAAAAGCTCTTTGGCGGTGTATAGCCCAGCCGAACTTTCCGGATTTTTGTCCATTGTGACAGGCTCAGTTGGGCCAGTGCCGGATTTTGACTGATTACTGGAGCTGGAACAATGGCTGTACCTAAACGAAAAACTTCTCCGTCGAAGCGCGGCATGCGCCGTTCCGCTGACGCGTTGAAGGCACCGACATATGTCGAAGATAAGAATTCAGGCGAACTGCGCCGTCCACACCATGTCGATCTGAAGACCGGCATGTATCGTGGCCGTCAGGTTTTGACGCCTAAAGAAGGCTGATATTTCCTTCGAAAGCATGCTAAAAGGACCGGCCATGTGCCGGTCTTTTTTATTTTGATCCGACGGCTTTTGGGGAGATTGCTTCGTGATTTCAAATATACCGTTGATGATAGTGCCGCTCATTGTATTCAATCTGGTGATCGCCGGTCTGGCTGGTATCGGCGGTGCTGATCCTTGGGCCACGCAACTTTATTCGGTGCAGATGTTATCCGGCGGCACATGGATTATGACACTAGGCGATCTGATGATCGTCTTATCCCTTGCATTGCTTTTCTTCGAAATCATGAAATCAACACGTACCAGCAATGCATCAGTAGTCGATCATCTGCTCTCGACATTTGTGTTTGTGGCTTTTCTGGTTGAGTTTTTGCTCGTGCCAAGCGCATCGCATTCGCTGTTCTTCATTCTCATGGCGATGGCATTTTTCGACATCCTGGCAGGCTTCACGGTGTCGCTTCGCTCAGCAGGTAGAGATGTGAATTTCCGCTAGCAGCTATTTCAGCTCGATTTCTATGAAGGCATACTCGCCGTCATTGGCGTTTATGACATCGTGTTCCACGCCCTCGGATCGGAAATAAGGCACGCCCTTTTTCATCTCGGCTATTGAATCTCCGTCTTTCGTGACGAGTTTCACTTTACCGTCCATCAAAGGCACCACAACATAATCGTGACCATGCCTGTGCCACCCGGTGTTGTCTCCAACACCGAAGCGATATTCGGTTACAATCACTTTTTCATTGTCGATGAAAACGGTTGCTTTGGCTGATCCGGTCATTTTTCCTCCCGAACCCAATAGCTCTACTTATCGAGAGAATCCAGTTTGCGCTGCATGGCAGCAATCTGTTCTTTCAGCTCATTCAGTCCTGAAGTTTCGGCCGATTTTTCAGCCGCGGGACCTTCGTCCGGTGCTGGGCTTTCTGCCGATTTGTTCAGCGGGAACGGAGTGAACATCTTCATGGCATGCTGCAGCATTTCGGTATTGCGGCGAACCTGCTCTTCGACCAGCTTGATTGGAGTGCTGACATTCATCATATCGATTGGAGACTTGCCAAAAGCGGTGGTAATTTGCTCGCGCATACGCTCCTGTTCTTTTGCAAATGCGGACATGGACTGTTCCAGGAAAGTTGGCAGAACAACCTGCATCTGGTCGCCATAATAGGCAATCAGCTGGCGAAGAAATGGAATCGGCAGCATGTTCTGCCCATCCTTATTCTCCAGCTCGAAAATAATCTGAGTCAAAACGGAATGGGTTATATCTTCTCCGGTCTTGGCATCCTGTACGGTAAAATCCTCATTGCGCTTAACCATGCCCGCCAAGTCTTCCAAGGTTACATATGTGCTTGTACCCGTGTTGTAGAGACGTCGGTTAGCGTATTTCTTAATGATGATTTCGCCGGTCTTCGCTGCCATTACTTAACTCCCCAAGCATATCCCATTGCCGAACTCACGCGCCAGCTTGACGGTAGATCACGAAGGATAGGGGCAAAGCGCATCATTTCAAAGTGATTTGTGCACCGCATACAACCAGTTACCCGCAAAGTTATGCTGCACTGCGGAACGGATAAATCTACTCCAAGCTGAATTGGGCCTTGTCAAATGGTTGAAGGGAGGGAATTCTGTTTGGCAGAAGTATTTTGAATTGAGCATTACAAAATGAGGAAACGTTTATGACCCAATCAATCGTTATCGCCAGCGCAGCGCGTACCCCCGTAGGTTCGTTCAATGGCGCGTTTGCCAATGTGCCCGCGCATGAGCTGGGTGCAGCGGTTATTAAGGAAGTGCTTAGCCGCGCTGGTGTTGAGGGTGCCGATGTCGACGAAGTGATCATGGGTCAGGTGCTTGGTGCAGGCGAGGGACAAAATCCGGCAAGACAGGCTGCAATGGAAGCTGGAATTCCGCAGGAAGCGACGGCGTGGGGATTGAACCAGCTTTGTGGTTCAGGTCTGCGAGCAGTGGCTCTTGGCATGCAGCAGATTGCGACCGGCGATGCGGATATCATCGTCGCCGGTGGTCAGGAGTCCATGTCCATGGCACCGCATTGTGCGCACTTGCGTGGCGGTGTCAAAATGGGTGACTTCAAGATGATCGACACCATGATCAAAGATGGCCTCACAGATGCCTTTCATGGCTATCACATGGGCATTACCGCTGAAAACATTGCCCGCAAATGGCAGTTGACCCGCGAAGAGCAGGATAATTTTGCCTTGGCGTCGCAACATAAGGCGGAAGCTGCGCAGAAAGCCGGACGTTTCAAGGATGAGATCGTTCCGTTTACCATCAAGACACGTAAGGGCGACGTGGTTGTTTCGGACGATGAATATATTCGCCATGGCGCGACATTGGATTCCCTGGCAAAGCTGCGTCCTGCCTTTGATAAGGAAGGAACAGTAACTGCTGGCAATGCTTCCGGTTTGAATGATGGTGCAGCCGCCGTAGTGCTCATGAGTGAAGAAGAGGCCAAGCGCCGTGGTATCAAACCGCTGGCTCGTATCGTTTCCTGGGCAACAGCAGGTGTTGATCCGGCAATTATGGGAACCGGCCCTATCCCAGCCTCCCGCAAAGCACTCGAAAAAGCAGGTTGGAAAGCAGAGGATCTTGATCTGGTAGAAGCAAATGAAGCCTTTGCCGCTCAGGCTTGCGCGGTCAACAAAGACCTTGGCTTCAATCCTGATATCGTCAATGTCAATGGTGGAGCGATCGCCATAGGACATCCGATCGGCGCTTCCGGTGCACGTGTCCTCAACACACTGCTTTTCGAATTGAAGCGGCGCAACGGAACCAAGGGCCTTGCCACATTATGCATCGGTGGCGGTATGGGTGTCGCGCTTTGTGTTGAGCGTCTGAAGGATTAATCAAAAATCTTGCCGGCTTTGTTCTTGGCAAAGCCGGCATTTTTGAAAGAGGGCACATTGCTCTCAGCAACTGACTTATTGACTTTGTTTAAGCGAGATTATTTCAGGGAGGGGAAACATGACCAAAACAGCAATTGTAACTGGTGGTACGCGCGGTATTGGTGCCGCCATCAGCATTGCTTTGAAAGCTGCAGGTTACAAAGTAGCCGCAAGCTATGCGGGTAATGATGAAGCAGCGAAGAAATTCAGTGATGAGACCGGTATAGCGACCTATAAATGGGATGTTTCAAGCTATGAAGAATGTACTGCTGGCATTGCCAAGGTTGAAGCTGACCTCGGGCCAGTGTCCGTATTGGTGAACAATGCGGGTATCACACGCGATGCCATGTTTCATAAGCTGACGCCGGGACAATGGAGTGAAGTAATCAATACCAATCTGAATGGTCTGTTCAACATGACCCATCCCATTTGGACCGGGATGAGGGACCGCAAGTTCGGGCGCATTATCAACATATCCTCCATCAACGGGCAAAAGGGTCAGGCAGGGCAAGTCAATTACTCAGCCGCAAAGGCTGGCGATATCGGCTTCACAAAAGCGCTTGCGCAGGAAGGCGCGCGTGCGGGGATTACGGTCAATGCTATTTGCCCCGGCTATATTGGAACCGAAATGGTACGGGCAATTGACGAGAAGGTCTTGAACGAACGGATTATTCCACAAATTCCGGTCGGACGATTGGGAGAGCCAGAAGAAGTTGCGCGTTGCGTTGTGTTTCTGGCATCTGACGAATCCGGATTTATTACGGGCTCGACACTCTCCGCTAACGGTGGACAATATCTGAGCTGATAGATTCTGCCGCGCATCTTGAGGATGCGCGGCACTATTCTCTAGGCGGAATCCTATCCTAAGACAGTGCTTGACTCTTGAATAAGATTGCGAACGATAGAAAATGTTTAAAAGTTAATATTTGAGGAAAAACGGGCCTTGGAACAAGGTGCGCGATTCAGGATGTTGTGTTGGGCGGGTGGAAAAAATCTAGATATTGCCGTGAACAAATCAGGAATCTGATCCTAAAGCTGATTCGTAGCTGATTCGTTCTGCTCGCGTTCTATTTCTTAACGGTACATTCCGTGAATCGATTAGTGATTGTTTATCTGGATCGGGCCACATACCTTCTGTAGATGCTGAGAATGCTGTTTGGATGAATACCAAACGTTGGTTTGCTCGTTTGGGCGGTGTTGGAATTTAATTGATGAACCTTATGCCCAAGACCGAACTGCCTCTCGCATTGACTGGCCGCGATGTTACGGCAGTTTTGGGACCTACGAACACTGGCAAGACTCATCTTGCGATTGAGCGTCTGTTGGCACATCGATCAGGAATGATTGGCTTGCCGCTGCGGCTGTTGGCACGCGAGGTTTATAATCGCGTGGCAGAGCGCGCGGGCATCGCCAATGTTGCTTTGATCACCGGTGAAGAAAAAATCAGTCCGCCCGGTGCGCGTTATTCTGTTTGCACAGTTGAAGCCATGCCACGCCAGACAGATGTAGACTTTGTCGCCATTGATGAAGTGCAGCTCGCCAATGATCTGGAACGCGGGCACATTTTCACAGATCGCATTCTGCATCTTCGAGGACGTCAGGAGACAATTCTTCTGGGCGCCGCAACGATGCGTGGCATTCTTGAAAAGCTCTTGCCGGGCATTTCAGTGGTTACACGACCAAGATTGTCCAATCTCACCTATGCCGGATCAAAGAAGATTACCCGCCTACCGCCACGCACAGCCATTGTCGCCTTTGCCGCGGAAGAGGTTTATTCCATTGCGGAGTTGATCCGTCGGCAAAACGGTGGCGCTGCTGTGGTTATGGGAACGCTCAGCCCGCGTACCAGGAACAAGCAGGTTGAGCTCTACCAGTCTGGAGATGTGGATTATCTCGTTGCGACTGATGCGATTGGAATGGGATTGAACCTTGATGTCGACCACGTTGCTTTTGCGCAAGATCGCAAATTCGATGGTTATCAGTTCCGAGACCTTTCTCCTACCGAGATAGGTCAGATCGCCGGGCGCGCCGGGCGGCATGTGCGCGATGGTACGTTTGGGGTGACAGGTCACGTCTCGGGATTCAGCGATACACTGATTCAGCGGGTCGAGTCGCACGCTTTTGATGCAGTGAAGATTTTACAATGGCGTAGTGCACGCTTTGACTATTCCAGCCTGGATGCCCTCAAACGTTCCATTGATACGCCCGCTCCAATTGAGGGGCTTACAAGAGCTCTGCCAGCCGTTGATCAGCAAGCTTTGGAATATCTCGCCCGCGATCCGGATATAGCACCTCTCGCAAATACATCTGAAAGAGTGGCGTTGCTGTGGGATGCTTGTGCTTTGCCGGATTACCGCAAAATTGCCCCTGCGCAACATGCGGATATCATTGCATCCGTATACACTGACCTTGTTGAAAAAGGTCATGTAAACGAAAACTATATGGCTGAAGAAGTCCGCAGAGCTGATTCCATTGATGGCGATATCGACGCTCTTTCTCGGCGAATTGCACAGATCAGAACGTGGACTTTTGTGTCTCATCGACCCGGTTGGCTGGCAGATCAGGCACATTGGCAAGAAAAGACGCGTGAAATTGAGGACAGATTATCCGATGCACTGCATGAACGGTTGACGAAACGCTTCGTAGACCGCAGGACAAGCGTGCTTATGAGGCGCCTGAGAGAGAATACAATGCTAGAAGCCGAAATTAGCCCTGCCGGGGACGTTGTTGTCGAAGGGCACCATGTTGGACGATTAGACGGGTTCCGCTTTACTGCGGATGCTCAAGATGATGGAACAGACGCCAAAGCCATCAAGGCTGCAGCGCAGAAAGCTCTGGCCGCAGAGTTTGAAAACCGCGCCGAGCGTTTTTCTGCATCGGCCAATGGTGACTTTGCGTTGGCGTCGGACGGAACCCTGCGTTGGATCGGCGCGACGATCGCTTCGATTGTTTCGGGTGAGCAACCCCTAAAGCCTCGCGCTGTATTGTTGGCAGATGAACAGCTCACTGGCCCGGCTCGTGATAAAGTCGCGGCACGCGTTGATCGTTTTCTCAATCACCACATAGACACGGTGCTAAAGCCGCTTGTGGATCTGGCCAATGCAGATGCATTGGTTGGCATCACCAAAGGCCTCGCCTTCCAGTTGGTTGAAAACTTTGGCGTTCTGCAGCGCCGCGATGTAGCGGAAGAAGTTCGTGGTTTGGATCAGGACTCTCGCGCAGCTCTTCGTCGCCTCGGAGTACGGTTTGGCGCCTATCATGTATTTTTGCCAGCCTTGCTCAAACCTGCTCCAGCGGGTCTCCTGACACTGTTGTGGGCACTCAAGGAAGACGCCAAAGATCGTCCAGGGTATGGCGACGTTGTTCAGGTCTTGTCTGCGGGCAGAACCTCTGTTGTGACCGATGCTAGCTTTGATCCAGCCTTCTATCGTTTGGCAGGATATAGATTGCTTGGCCGTAGAGCAGTTCGTATCGATATTCTTGAACGTTTGGCTGATCTTATTCGTCCTGCGCTGGCGTGGAAGCCCGGCACGGGTGCGCGTCCTGATGGTGCCTATGATGGTTCGCGCTTTCTCGTGATACCAGCGATGATGTCGATACTTGGTGCGACTGCCGACGATATGGAAGAGATTCTCAAGAATCTTGGTTATCGTCAGGAGCCAGTAGAAGCAGCGATTGTTGCCGCCAAACTCGCTGAGCTTGAAGCGGCGAATGCCGCGACAAAACCATCAAATCAGGTTGCTTCATCTGTTCCTGCCGCTGAGCCTGTCGGCCCCGGTTTTGTAAAGCCACCTGTGTCCGAAGCCGTCGTAGCGCAGCCAGCAGAGGATACCAAGCCTGTTTCTGCTCCCGCACCGGAAGAGGCAGCTAAGCCAATTCTGCTGTGGCGTCAGGTGCGTTTTGACAACCGCAATTCTCGCGGCAATCACGAGAAGCGCGACAATCAACGTGGCCAAGCGCGCAATGGTCAAGCTGAGCAAAGAACCGCTCGGACTGATCGTCCCTCGACGCCGACGAGTGAGAGGGGTGAACGTAAGGAGCATTTCCGCGGTAAAGGTAAAGCCGGGGGTAATGAACGTTTCAAACAGGACGGTGCGAAACACGGCGGAAAGGCACAGGTGCAGCACAAAGTCCCGGCCAAACGTCCGGAGCGGGAAGAGCGCCCTGTCAAGATTGATATGGACTCACCTTTCGCAAAATTGCTCGCCCTGAAAGAACAGATGAAGAAATAGGACCATGGCGGAGGCCGGACAAGAAGGGAAAAAAGGACAGCGGATTGATAAGTGGCTGTTTTTTGCGCGGGTGGTGAAATCCCGCTCCCTTGCGGCCAAGCTGGTATCTAACGGGAATGTTCGTTTCAACAAAGTCAAAATTGATCAGCCATCGCAGAGCGTAAGACCCGGTGATGTGCTGACAATTTCATTGGACCGGCGCATTCTCATCTATGAGGTTATTTCCGGTGGCGAACGGCGCGGCCCGGCTGAAGAGGCTAGGAAACTCTATATAGACATCTCGCCGCCGCCTTTGCCAAAAGATGAGAACCGGATAGACGCCCTGCCGAAGCGTGATGCCGGAAGCGGACGGCCTACCAAAAGAGAACGCCGACAGGTGGATCGCCTTATGCAGGGTGAGAATGACGAAACTGATTAACGTGCCACTAATACGCTTGGAATAGTTTTCCGTGGTTTGGCTGTAGGTGGATACGTTATTCTAGTAATTCTCACTTGTAATGAAATCTCTTTGCTTGTTCGTGCTTGACGAAGGTGCGAACAATGCCGCCGAATGCCCGCCAGTACCCATATAGCCGCGTTCTGGTGCCGCAGTTCTGTTCTTACCTCTTGTCAGCTTGGCAGCAAATCGTTACCTCAACGATTGTACCGCTGATAGCGGTGTCTTCTGGAGCCTGTAAATGACTTATGTTGTGACCGACAATTGCATCCGCTGCAAGTATATGGATTGCGTTGAGGTCTGTCCGGTAGACTGTTTTTACGAAGGTGAAAACATGCTTGTCATTCACCCGGATGAATGTATCGATTGCGGTGTTTGTGAACCCGAGTGCCCTGCAGAAGCTATCAGGCCAGATACTGAGCCAGGTCTCGACAATTGGCTCCAGTTGAACGCTGAGTATTCTGAGAAGTGGCCAAATATTTCGACGAAGGGCGAGGCTCCTTCGGATGCTAAGGAAATGGATGGGGTAACCGGGAAATTCGAGAAGTTTTTCTCTGCTGAACCCGGCGAAGGCGACTGACAGTCTAGGGAATCAAGCTTGGCTAAACTGGATTCGCCGTAATTTGCAAGTCTGCGAAGCCCATTCTTTGAGCAATTGCAGCAAAAATTTGATTCTGCTCGCTTTTCATGTTATGGTCGCGGAATATGTTGATCATTGGACGTCAATTTCGTGGCGCTAAAGTATAAATCACCACTTGGCTAGATTTTTTTCGGACGTAGCAGTTCAGGGTATGCTTGTTTGTCATTCAGCCCAACTGATCCGTCCGGATTGCTTTTGCGCGACACCGTTGACGACCGACAAACCGGGTTCCGGTTTCCAGTGGTTGGTTTAACCGGTGCGTTTTGCCGGGCGCAGCAGGGAGTAATGAAGCGCATGACAGTAGTTCCGCAGAAAAAAGCCGCCCAGCGTATTGGATTTAAGACGGGCGAATTTATTGTATATCCGGCACATGGCGTTGGTCAAATCGTCAATATCGAAGAACAGGAAGTCGCAGGCCACAAGCTTGAACTGTTCGTAATTGATTTCCAGAAAGACAAGATGCGTCTGAAGGTGCCAGTTGCCAAAGCAACAGCGATCGGCATGCGGAAGCTTTCTGAAACGGATTATGTAGAACGCGCACTGAAAGTGGTTCAGGGTCGTGCACGCATCAAGCGCACTATGTGGTCGCGCCGTGCGCAGGAATATGATGCGAAAATCAATTCAGGTGATCTGATTTCGATTTCCGAGGTTGTCCGCGATCTTTTCCGCGCTGACAATCAGCCGGAACAGTCCTATTCGGAACGCCAGCTTTATGAAGCAGCGCTTGACCGCATGGCTCGTGAAATTTCTGCCGTCAACAAGATGTCGGAAACCGAAGCTGTCCGCCTGATCGAAGTAAATCTCGCAAAGGGTCCGAAGCGTGGTGCGAAGACTGACGATGCTGAGGCCGAGATAGAGGCAGACGTGGTTGCCGAAGATGAGCAGGAAGAAGCTGCATAAGAGTAATCTTCCTTTCTAACAAAGAGCCCGGCTAAGCCGGGCTTTTTGTTATTCGCTGATCAGTTTCACTTTGTCGCCAACCGATACGGTTCCACCTGGCGGCATTGCATTAATCAAACGGAAAAGATCAAGCTTGCGATCCGTTCCCATGATTTTGCTTGAGAGGGACGACAGCGTATCACCGGATTTGACGGTTACGACTCGAATGCGCAAAGGTTTGGCTGCTGCCTTCTCTTCGGGTGTCAGTAACCGAAAACTTTGAACAACTGTTTGAGATGCCGGCATCAAGGCGGTGCTACCGGCAGGTGCGGCGGTCAAAAAACGATAGATGCGGTTGCCGGCATTGACGACGAAAATATCAAATTCCCAGCGATCGGCTTTCGCTTTGGCGCTCGCAGCGGGCATACCGTTGAAGGTGGTGGCAGTGACGCTGGCATCGTCGAGGCCGGTAACCCACCCGCTTCGCATGTAATCGGTCATTGAGGGATTGCCGGAGATTTGTGTCCCATCAAAGCGGATGGCCACTTCGCCCGGGCCTGTTGCCATGACCGCATCTGCGCTGTTATCGATGGTGAAACCATCTGGGACCGTAAAGCTTACGCCCAAAAGCGGATGAACGAAGTTGCGCCCACGCACATAACCTTCTTCCGGTGTATCGCCGTAGAGAATGCCGTCTATTCCCTTCAGGAACGAGTCACGGTCGGTTGTACCAACACCCGGCGCGCCAATACGGCGGGCGTGCCCCCGCGCCAATTCGATGCGCTGCGGTGCCGATGGATGGCTGGCAAGGAAATCAAGGCTGGCATCAGTAGCGCCGGAAACATTGCGGAAGTCGGCGTAAGAAGCCATGGATTGCAGGAAGCGCGGCGCTGCAAATGGATCGTATCCTGCCTCGCCAATCATCTTGATGCCGATAGCATCGGCCTGAAGTTCCTGATTTCGCGAAAACTGTGCCATGCGCAGCTTGCCACGGATCAGGGCTTCCTGTCCTGCAGTATCACCCTGTAGTACCTCGGAAACGACGCGCCCTGCAATAACGGCTTCTTGTTCCCGCTGTTGGCGTTCGATACCATGATTGGCAATCACGTGGCCCATTTCGTGCGCAATGACAGCGGCCAATTCAGCGCTGTCATTGGCAAGCGCCAGAAGCCCGCGCGTTACATAAAGATAGCCACCTGGCAACGCGAAGGCGTTGATGTTAGGCGAGTTCAGGATCGTAATGCGATATGTATGGGTCGGATTGTCGGATACAGTCGTCAGATTGCCGACTACTTTCGCAACCATGCGTTCAAGCTTTGCGTCTTTGTATTCTCCGCCATAGGTCGCGAGAATACGTGGATGCTGCTCGGCGCTGAGCTTGGCGAGCCGGTCGTTTTTATTGACATTGTCCACCGTGACAGGGTTGGACGAAGGACCAAGGGCGGCATCTTCCTTGGTAACATTAAGCACTTGGCAGCCTGAAAGAAAGGCGAGCATCAGCATAACCTGCGCAGGCTTTTTACCGCGCTTGGCCGCTTTAAACCAACCAGACTTCATTGGGAGTATGTGCGGACCCAGAATCATATCCTCTTCGTACCGAATAGCGGCAGACTCGTATGTCTTTGTTCTTGCTAGCCTGATGCGCGGTCGGGAGCAAGAATTTCATTGTTTTCTTGAAGGGGGCAAGGCGTCGAAAATATGTCAAAGGCCAGACTCTTTGCTACCGAGGTAATTTCGCAACAGCGCCGGCCCCCTGTCAGACAGCAAATCTTTAGCGGGTCCGGAAGCGACAATCCGGCCGTTTTCCAGAAACAGGAGCGCTGAAGACAGGCGTAAAGCATCGTCCGGGTGGTGCGTCACCATAATGATCGTCATTCCGGTTTCCCTATGAAGATCTGCAACAAGACCAAGCATTTCATGACGCAATGCGGGGCCGAGCGATGCGAAAGCTTCATCGAGAAGCAGCACAGGTCTGTTGCGGACGAGCGCTCGGGCAATAGCAACACGCTGACGCTCACCCCCGGACAAGGCATCAGGTTTGCGGGCTTCTTTTCCGGCAAGCCCGACTTTTTGAATAGCAGTTTGAACAGACTTGATGTCAGCCGGATCAAGTTTAAGGTCGGGCTTGCGCCCAAGCCCGACATTCGATGTCACATCAAGATGGGCGAACAGGTTGTTATCCTGAAATGCCATTGATACCGGGCGAAGCGATGGCGGTAAGTCGGTAACATCAACATCATCGATCTGAATTGCGCCACTGGCAGGTTTTTCAAACCCTGCAATGAGATTGAGCAGTGTCGACTTGCCAGATCCGCTGGGTCCGATGATGGCTGTTATCGAAGAAGCCTCGATCGATGCATCAAAGTGCATTGCCATTTCGCCATAATCAAACCGGACAGCGTCAAGCCGGATCGACATTCCATTCAGCACCGGCTTAACCATTGTTGTTGCTATCCCTTCTGATCAGGCGATTTGCCCCCCTGTCGGCTATTACCATGAGAATCAGACAAAGAGCGGCAAGGATAAGCGCAAGGCCCGCGGCGTCATCGGTACGATAGCTCCCCATGCGCTGCAACAGCAGATAGGGCAGAGTCAAAACGCTGTCATTGCCGAAGAGTGCTATTGTTCCGAGGTCTCCGAGTGACAAGGCCATGGCAAACGCAAAGGCGATACCGAGTGGCCGGGTCAAGACCGGCCAATCGATGATTTTCATCCTGTTCCAACCTGTAATTCCAAGCTGTGCGCATAGCTGGTTGTGGCGGCTTGCCGCGGTGTCCCATGATGGACGGAGGATTCGGAATGTAAACGGCACAGCCATGGCTGCATTAACGAATATGACCATGAAAGGCGCCAAGCTGAAAGGGTCGACGAAGTGACGCGAGAGAATGAACCATCCCGCACCAATGATGATTGGTGGCACGACCATGATCAGGCTCGCGCCCAAATCAAGAGAGCGCTCAAAAATGCCAGCCTTGGCGTAGCGTCGCTTCGTCGCTGAAAACTCGCGGGCCACGACAAGACTAAGTGAGACAGCAAGGGAAAGCGTTGCAGCGAGTGAAGCAAGAACAAGACTTGTAACAATTGCACGCCATACGGTTGCTTCAGACATCAATCGTACAAGATCGGCGGACAGCCCGGACAGCACGGTGCCGCTTATGGGTAAGGCTATGAAAAGAAAGCCAATCAATATCACCGAAGTATTCCAGGCCCTGCTGGCCGAAGAAGATGCATCGAAGCGGCGTGTCGTGGTGCGGATGCTGAAGCCTTCTTCGGTCGGTCGCCCCGCCAAGGACAGTAGCGAAAGAATTGCGACAGTCAGGCAAAGTTGCAGCAGCGTCAGGGAGACGGCTCTGGCAATGTCAAAATCGAAGTGAAGCGACTGATAGATCGCAACTTCAAGCGTTGTTGCACGCGGTCCTCCACCAAGTGTCAGCACCACAGTGAAAGAGGTGATGCACAACATGAAAATCAAACCGGCTACGCCTGAAATATTGCGCAGAATGACAGGCCATTCGATCAACTTGAATTGTGTCCAATTGCCCATCCCCAGTTGTGAGGAGAGCTTCCAGTAATCCTCGGGAATGGAATCCAGACTTGAAAGCAGCAACCGGGTTGCCAGAGGCAGATTGAAAAATACATGGGCGACAAGAATGCCGGTGAGCCCGTAAATATCAGGAACGTTGTCCAGACCAAGCCAGGAGAAGATTGCTGCAATCAGGCCGTTTCGCCCATATATACTTGTGATCCCGAGTACAGCGACAAGCGCCGGTAACGCCAGCGGCAATGCAAACAGACGCAGGATCATAGCCCGCCCGGCAAAATTCTGCTGTGCATGCAGCGCGCGAGCGAGAGGGATGGCAAAGCCTACTGAAAGCACCATGGAAAGCAGTGCTTGAAGAATCGTGAATCGGGCAATCCGCCAAAGATAGCTGTCGAAAGCAGCGAAGCCTTCCGTACTGCCTCGGAAAGCTTCAACAACAAGGCTGAGGAGAGAGCCGCCCGCCAACGTAGCCAGAAAGGTGAGGGCGAGAGCCCCCGCCAGTGGTTTCATTGAATGTGCGGCCATCTGCATTACTTGCTCATGGCTTCTAGCCACTCATCAATCCAAACCTTGCGGTTTGTAGCCACCTCTTCGGGGTTTAAAGCCAATGTTTTTGTTGGCTTCACCAAAGTATCGAATGCAGGATCAAGAGGGGTTGAAGTCTTCGCCGCCGGATACATCCAGTTGTTTTCCGGAATCGCGTCCTGAAACGCCGTGCTGGTGATGAATTTCAGGAATTCAGCCGAAAGCGGATTCTTGGTTC
Organism: Phyllobacterium sp. YR531; assembly: GCF_000282595.1. Lineage (GTDB taxonomy): Bacteria > Pseudomonadota > Alphaproteobacteria > Rhizobiales > Rhizobiaceae > Phyllobacterium. The sequence continues at coordinate 1,025 of NZ_AKIZ01000013.1, read as the reverse complement.
CATTTGGTGTTTGCGCAGCTACCTCGACTTGCAAATAATGACCTTCTTCGAAGGCTGCTGCCTTGTAGCGTTCGGTCTTTTCTGAAATCAGATGATAGGCGGGTGAGGTTGTATAGGAAAGAACCATCGGGGCCTCGCCTTTGGTGAAGAGGCCGTAGGCTTCCGACCAGCCGGGTGTGACGGTCAGAACGCGGCCCTTCAATTTGCTCCAGGCTTCACCGGATTTGTCGCCATAAACCGATTTTATCCACAATACGAGACCGAGGCCCGGTGTGGAGGTGCGCGGATCTTCAATCACGATTTTCTGTTTGGGGTCACCCTCGATCAGTTGCTTCAGGCTGGAAGGAGCGTCTTTCAACTTCTCAGTGTCGTAAACGACGGCGAAGTAGCCATAATCATAAGGAACAAATATATCATCCTTAAAGCCGCCGGGAATATTGATCGCACTTACATCGATCCCATGGGGTGCAAAAAGTCCTGTCTTTTGCGCCTCGAACGTCAGATTGGTATCCAGCCCGAGAACGATATCAGCTTTGGTGGATGCACCCTCGAGTTTGAGGCGATTAAGCAGGGCGACACCGTCAGCAACTGCCACGAAATCCACGGCACATGCGCATTGCTTTTCAAAGGCTTCTTTGACTTTCGGTCCGGGGCCCCATTCGGCGGTAAAGCTTTCATAAGTGTAGACTGTCAGCTTGCCTTCTGCGCTTGCAGTGCCAACCATGCAAAGGGCAATGGTGCTGGAAAGAAGGGCAAACTTTATTAAATCGTATGGTCGCATAGGCGCCTCCTAAGGTTGAATTTCAAAAGGATAGGTGCGCCGGCTTTTAAAGCCGCATCTAATCCCTCCGCCGGTACAAACCGGATCAGGTTCCGCGGGTTGACTGGATAATTCCAGCCTCTCAGCCTGTTGATGCAGGCACCCCGTTAGAGCAAGGCAAGATTAAAGGCTGTGACTGTCCAACGCAAGCGGCTGTACTGGTAGGCGGTTGTTTTTATTGCACTTCCCCTTTGCCACGCCCGCT
>NZ_AKIZ01000012.1 GCF_000282595.1 Phyllobacterium sp. YR531 | reverse complement strand
CCAGATGGTCAGACAGTATCCGTGGATTTACGCGAAGTCTTCCCTCCTTTCGTGGAGCGAGCGTCAATGAATTTCGCACACCAACAATCGACACCGTCAGATGTGCTTGTCGAATCCCGCCTCATTTGCCGACGAAGCAAATGACGAGATGGTTCTTATCCGTCACTTAACCAAACTGGGAGTTTGAAATGAAAAAGTCACTATTATCGGGTGTAGCATTCGCTGCATGTCTGGTTTTCAATAGCTACGCCTCCGCCGACATTTTGCTAGGCGTCGGCGCACCATTGACTGGCCCGAATGCTGCATTCGGCGCGCAGATCCAGAAGGGTGCCGAAGCGGCCATTGCAGAGATCAATGCTGCCGGTGGCATCAATGGCGAGAAAATTGAGATCGTATTGGGAGATGACGTATCCGATCCGAAGCAGGGTATTTCCGTAGCCAACAAATTCGTTGCTGACGGTGTAAAGTTCGTTATCGGTCACTTCAATTCGGGCATTTCCATCCCTGCGTCAGAGGTTTATGCGGAGAACGGCCTTCTGGAAATCTCCCCGGCTGCAACCAATCCTGTTTATACGGAACGCGGTCTGTGGAACACATTCCGCACCTGCGGTCGCGATGACAAGCAAGGCACAATTGCCGGGGCCTACATCGCCGAGAAGTTCAAGGACGCCAAGGTTGCGGTCATTCACGACAAGACTCCATATGGTCAGGGCCTTGCTGACGAAACCAAAAAGGCTCTTAACGCTAAAGGTGTTACCGAAGCCATGTATGAAGGCGTCAATGTTGGCG
>NZ_AKIZ01000011.1 GCF_000282595.1 Phyllobacterium sp. YR531 | reverse complement strand
CCCCCCAGCCATATGTTGCGGCAGGTCCGGTCGACGGGCGAGCATGTCTGAAGGCGGGCGCCATTCGGGCCATTCCTTCTTGCTCGAGACACGTTCCGTCCCGCGCCAGCCATAGCCCTCTCGACCGACACCAACCGCATATCGCATTGCACGGCCATTACCCTGCACAAGATAAAGAGAGCGATTTTCCGTCTCAATAATGATGGTGCCGGGCTTTTCATGGGTTTCGTAGCTGACGACACCCCGTGGTACAGCAGGCCGCAACGTATCAACTGCAACTGCACCTTGCCGCGCATGGCGCGGTGGATAGCTCTCCGGCTCCATAAGGAAATCCAGATAGCCTTGCTGAACCCAAACCTTGTGGTTTTTCTTGTCGAGAACAGGCGGCGATGGTTCTGTGGAAAGTATACGCTCTCCCGCAGAGGTGCTGCCCAGACAGGTCAGAATGATTGCCAATGCTCCGATGCCGGACTTCAGGGTCATCATGAAAAATATTCCTCCATTGAGAGCATCACATGCTTCGGCTGTTCAAAAATCCGCGACATTCAAATCAATCCCGCTGCAACAAGGGCATTGGCGACAGGCTGGAAAGCGCGTTCCGGAACCGGATTGCCTATATTGGCCGTCTTGGCGATCTGGCGCGCGAGTTCGCCATCATACGACACTGGAATTCCAAGCTCCGCGGCTTGCTGGCTCATTTGCATGGCCCCTGCTCCAGATGCGCGGCACACCACCACGGGAACAGGCGTCTCACCGCGCACATAGCGGATGCCGACAAGGGTGCCGCCGGGCTCTCCGATCAGCAGTACGGCACTTTTCAACCCTGTCTTGCCGCCTGTTACAGCTTGGCGCTGGCGATGACGCTCCTGCTTGATGAGCGGATCGCCCTCCATGTCCTTATGCTCGCGCTTGCTCTCGGTTTTTGTCATGCGCATCTCGCGCAAGAAGAGCCAGCGCTGCAGAAAAATGTCGCAGAACCCGAGTATCAGGAAGGCACCCACGGCAATTGCAGCCAATGGCTTGAGCATGGCGAAGAAGGTCGCCTGCATGCACAACCCGCCGCAGGATGGCGACTCGAATAAAGCTTTCAGTCCGGCTTGAAAGACAAAGACAAAAGCTGTTGTCACAGCAACAATCTTGAACAGTGCCTTGCAGAACTCCACGACGCTTTTGAGCGAGAATATCCGTTTCAAACCTGTTGCCGGATTTATACGGTCAAAGTCTGGCTCAATAGGCTTGGCTGAGAAGACAAAGCCGCGTGTGACTGCGACGTTGGTGATCAGGATTGCGAACATGGTGATAACGAGGATGGGAATTGTCGCCGTCAAAAGGCTCTGCACCGAAATCGTGATCAGCCGGTACCAGACTTCGGCAAAAGGCCGGTCGTAAATGTGCGAAGCTTCCTCCAGCAAGGCACCGACCTTAACGCGCAGGAGCGGAGCAATATAGATCAGGAAAACGGTGCATGACAGGATGATCACGCCCGAAACCATATCCGGGCTGTGCAGCACCTGACCCTTCTTGCGCGCGTCCTGTATCTTCTTGTCTGACGCCGGAAGTGTTTTTTCTTCGCTGGTCTGGCTCACATCCCTGGCCTTTGATTACGCCGAAGCGAGCAGGCCGATTGCCTGCGCACGCTTCGCCGGATCCTGTATTGAACGCAATTTTGCAGCTTTCGCCAAAATCTGGCTTTTCTGGTTTGCCGGCATGTCCGGAACATCAATTGCGCGCGCCCCGGCGGAATCGCCCGACATGCTGAGAATGATCATGTAATTGACGAAGTGACGCTTCTCTGCGAGCGGCGATGTCACCACGCTGTTCATGCTGGAAGACGCGTCCGGCAGCTTGTTGGACAGAGCCTGTGCCAATGCCAGATTGGTCTTTGTGTCGAGATTGCCCGGCTGCAATGCAAGTGCTTTTGCGAAGGCACCTTCCGCTCCGGGACCGTCACCACTGAGCACCATGGCTGTTCCAAGTTTGTTATAGGCAGATACCGTATTCACAGCTGGCGCAGCAGTTGCCAGAATTCTGGCGGCAGCGGTTGCATCGCCGCGCTGCAGCTGGACTGTCCCCAATCCGAGCATGGCATTGGCATCCTGCGGATTGATCTGCAAGGCAGATCTGTAAGCCTGCTCAGCGCCATCCGGATCGCCACCTTTCATCCGGGCATTGCCAAGCCTGACATGAATGGTGGAATCATCCGCCGACATTTCCGCAGCCCGCTCATAGAGCGCCAGAGCGGTGCCGCTCTCGCCCTTTGCATCAATATCCTTGGCGATCTTCATCAACTGGGATTGCTGGCTTACCGGCTTTTTAGCCGCAGCGGCCTGCTCAGGTGGCGTCGAAACGCAACCCGAAACCCCCAGTCCCAAAGCCAGAACAGGCAAGATACTTCCCGCAAAATGCTTCATGATCATGCTGATGCTCCCCGATATCCATCGATCATGTCGATCATCCTCACTGGGTTGACTGATTCGCCTCGTCCGCCGGTAGCCGGCGACGGCGGGTTTCAGGTTCAGTCCCTTCAATGTAGTTTTGTGCTGCGCGAGCCACGGGCGCAGCCATGGCAGGCCCCATCTCGCGGCCATGCATCAGATCCTGCTTTTTTGCGGCCATGTGCTGCAAATTGAGATTGTTTGCGCAACCGGATGGCAGGTACATCGGGTCTTCCCCTGTGTCCGGCGTTATACAGGCGTCCGGAACGAGCATGGCGGCACGCTCGCTGTCATAACCCTTCCTGACCACACCCGGCCGCGATGTACCGCCGGTATCGAGATAGCTATAATTTGGCGAGTAGGGTTGAATCTTGGTACCAGTGCAACCTGCAAGGACAGATGCACCCAATACGACCAAGAGATGCAGACCAGTACGAATCGTCAAGACGGGGCCATTATTCAACATAGAAACCATACCCCTGATTGACGACCTTCTTGGACTTTTTGCGAGGCGACGAAATTGCACCCGACGGGCTGTCCAGCGGCGTTTTGAGATTGCGGGAAGATGTTGGGGTAACGAGGTACGGCGTTATCAGAATGACAAGCTCCGTCTCGTTGCGCTGGAAGCGCTTGGATTTGAACAGCTCTCCGAGAATGGGCACGTCACCGACAACCGGCGTCTTGTTGATCGATTGTGTTTCCTGCCGCTGGAACAGGCCGGCGATGGCAAATGTCTGGCCGCTGCCAACTTCGACAGTGGTGTCGGCACGCCGGATGCGCAAGGACGGGACGACGAGACCGCGAATCGATACGACGCTGTCCTGTGATACGCTGCTGACCTCTGGTCTCACCTGCAGGGCAATGCGATCATTGGGCAGAAGCGTCGGTGTGAACTGCAAAGAAACACCGAACTGTTTGTACTCAATGCCGATCTGGTCATTGCCTACCGGAATCGGAACCGGGATTTCACCACCTGCAAGAAAGCTTGCTGTTTGCCCGGTCACGGCCGTGATGTTCGGTTCTGCCAGAATCGTCAGAACACCATTGTCCTTCAGTGCATCAAGCAAGACACCGACGTTGACGTTGCGACTGTTCACGCCAATCGAAGTAGCGCCCTCCCGGCTGGGAACATTACCGCCCCGTACAAGACCGAATGAGAAGGAACCGCTATTAACAACGGCGCTCCAGTCAACACCATAGCGGGCGAGTTCATTGCGCGCGACTTCGGCAAAGCGCACCCGGATATTGACCTGATTGGGACCAGATATCGTTGTATTGTTCAGTGCAGGCTTGTCAGGCTTCGAATAGCTCTGGAGCACATTGTCTGTGTCCAGCGCCTCGCCAACATTGTTGGTCTGGCCCTTGCCGACATATTGCTCCCCGAAGAGAGTGATATCGACTGTGGATGTCGGTTGCAGCACTTTGGCTGACTGTTGTGCTTCCTTAGGATTGCCAACAACGCGAATCTGGACCGTACCACGCGTTCCCTGATCGGGGCTCAGCGCAATCAGATTGGTATTGCCGATTTTTGTCGCATAAATATACACGGCACCGGGAGACACGACCCGAACATCGGCAATTGTCGTATCGGCGAGGAACACCGATTCCACAGGCTGGTCAAAGCGCAAAATCTGGCCTTGCCCCATGCTGAGCTTCAGCACCTGCCCGGCCGTCGCATCAACCTTGACCTGCGCAGAAGCGGGCTGAAGGCAGGCGAACAATGCCAACAGGATCGTGAGTATAAATAGCGGCAGCGGCATGTTTGCTGGCCGTATCCTTTTAAAGGAATTCAGTATGAGCATAGGGTAATTGTCCACCATATTCTGATGTTGCTGGTTACGGAAACTGACTGAACGCTTACTCATTTGCCCCTGCCCCGATCTGCCGCATCTGGCCGGAGGCCGGTAGCGAGATATAGCCAAGAGACTGCACACTGAACTCTGGTGATATTTCCTGATAGGAAAGCACCGGCAGATTGATATCGTTTCGGATCAGGAGATTTCTGATCGGGCGGCGAATATCCATTGTCGTCAGGACCGTTCTGACGATATCCGTGTCCCGACTACTGAAGCGGCCCTTCAGCTGCTCAATGATCGGACGGGATATATCTTCCGGAATGTTGATTGAAGGATTGCCGGGTCCCTGCTGCACGCTTGCACGCACAGCATCTTCGGTTTCCCGCGTCAGCAGATAGGCTGACACGATACGGTTCATTTCAGAATGGCGGTGACATATCTGTCGTGCCAGTCCGATGCGGGCATATTCTGCCAGCACATAGGGATTTTGTATCTGCGGTCCCCATTCCACGATAGCCTGAAGAATGACACGCAAATTGGTGATCGGGATATCCTCTTCGACCAGCCTGCGAAGAACCTCGGAAATTTTCTGCAGGGACGAGACACCCACGGCTTCCTTGACCAGATCGCCATAATCTTCTTCGACCTGCGACAGCAGAAACCGGATTTCCTGCACATCGATGAAATCGGCGGCATAACGGCGTACAGAGCGGGTCAAAACCTCCATCAGAACTGCAACCGGCTCATGGAATGTTATGCCTGCATCTTCCAGTGTCTGCCTGTGGCGCTGCTCGACCCACACTGAGTCATTCCGTCCGATCAGCGCGGGGCGAACCTGATAAGGAATGGACATGAGTTCAAGATGAACTGTGTCGTCCGTCACCAGAATCTGGTCGATGAAAATTACGCCATCCGTGACCGGCACATCTTCAAGATCAATGCGGAATTGATCTGGCTCGAGCATCATATCCATACGGATGCCAATTTGCGGGACACGAACGCCAATATCGGTGAAGAGGCTGGTACGGACCTGCTCGATATTTTCCTGCAGGACAGGTAGTGCAGCTGTCTCTGCAAGATGCGATCCAAGACAAAGCACCAGGCGCTGTGAGCCTGCCAGAAGTCCGGTCTGCCCATCTGCCAAAGCCGGTTGCGGCTTCGTGATATTGCCGATCTGAACAACGTTGCCATTTTCATCCATGGCTTCGTCCTGCTGGTTTACTGCTCGCTTGTGAACCACATAGGCAAGCCCGCCTGCCAGAGCTGACAAAGTCCAGAACACCACGGTGGGAAACCCTGGCACAACACCGAAGCCGAACAGAATAACCGCTGCCAAAGCCAACGCGCGATGATTGGCACCAAGCTGCCCGATGATTTCTGTTCCCAGATCTTCATTCCGGTCAGAGGTGACACGTGTCACGACCGTACCTGCAGCGACAGCCATCATCAGCGCAGGTATCTGCGAAATCAGGCCATCGCCGACGGTGAGAAGTGAGTAGGTATGGGCTGCTTCGCTGAATGGCATTCCGTGCTGCAGCGAGCCAATGGCAAGACCGCCAATCAGGTTGATCGCGATGATGATAAGCCCGGCAACAGCGTCGCCCTTGACGAATTTCATGGCACCATCCATGGCACCATAAAACTGGCTTTCGCGCTCCAGACCCTGCCGCCTGCGCTTGGCTTCTGCCTGGTCAATGTCACCACTGCGGGCTTCACTGTCGATGCTCATCTGTTTGCCGGGCATAGCATCAAGGGCAAAACGCGCGCCGACTTCGGCCACACGCTCTGCACCCTTGGTAATCACGACAAACTGGGCAATGGTAATGATCAAAAAGACCACGAGACCAATCACCACTTCGCCGCCCACGACAAAATCACCAAAGGCAGCAACAATTTGGCCGGCATCGGCCTGCAGCAGAATCAGTCTTGTCGTCGTGATGGACAACGACAAACGGAAGAGCGTGCCGAGCAGGATAATCGAAGGCAAGGCGGAAAACTGTACAGGCTTCGAAATGTAGAATGCCACGACAAATATGAGCAGGCTGAATGCGATATTCATACCAATGAGCATGTCGACCAGAAATGTCGGCAGCGGTATGATCATCATGATGATGGCAAGAAGCATAAACGCTGCAATGACGATGTCGGAGCGCTTGGATGCTACCCGGGCAAAGCGGTTCAGTGAGGCGAGAATATTCATGCCGATCGCCTCTGATCTATATAATCCTGAAAGGTTTCGCGTGCGCGGTCATGTTCCCCGCGCAGCCACTGTGCCCTGCTTTTGAGCAAGGCGAGGCTGGGAGCAATCGTCCCTTCAATATCCTCGATCCTGTCAATCGCTGTCAGCGCACGCGTAGCCGATTCGGTTTCGACGAAGACTGCTGCCAAAGACTTGAGGACGGATGTTTCATGCGGTGCAATCTTTGCTGCCAACAGCAGAAAGACCAGCCCACGCTCGGGCTGACCGGCCCTGCAATAAAGGTACCCAAGCCCGTGAAGAAATTCGACACTGTCCTGACGCTGCTGTGTCACTGGCCCAATGCCTGATTCTGTGCAAGGCTCAATCGCTCCTGCAGTTCACGACGGCTATCGATTTCTTCCGTCAGCATCGATGCGGTTATTGCCGCGATTTCTTCGTCTATATCCAGCTCCGGCAACAGATCATTGATAAGATAGTCGAGAATTTCCTGTGATCGTGCCAGATCGAACACGCCGGGATTTGCGAGCTTCGGCTTACGCAGCCGCCCTATCTGACCGATAAAGGGTTCCTTGGCACGTCTGGCGGCCTGTTCTGATCTCGCCAGCGATGCATCAAAAGCTTTCGATTGGGCCTGTTCAACCCGGGCTGCATCGGGACGTGCTGATACCGACCCGAGCTGTGCCCGAATCCTGTCCTCCTGCCGACGAACGTCAAGTGCCATTCGTATCCCCCATTACCGCGTTTTGTCTCCACTTATCAAAGACGCAGCAATTATTAAGCCGGCGCATAAGTCCTTCCAAAAATCGATCACAATTCCTGGGGTTATGCGCTTTGAGCTAGAACGTCAGGACGAATTC
>NZ_AKIZ01000010.1 GCF_000282595.1 Phyllobacterium sp. YR531 | reverse complement strand
GTGGCAAAGGGGAAGCATATCATGTTAGATTTCACGTCGAACAAGCGTCATAAAAGCAGGGAATGTGACCTTGTACGCCGGGGATAATATTCCCATATCTGCATCGAGCGAATGGATCTGCCTCTATGTAGGGGATCCGTCACCAACACACCGCGCAATGCCGATTTCGGGTTGTCCGGTAAAAGGAGACAAGAATGAACATTGAAAAATATACTGAGCGGGTCCGCGGCTTCATTCAGGCGGCGCAGACTTTTGCCCTTTCATCCAACAACCAGCAATTCACGCCAGAACACCTTCTGAAAGTGCTGGTGGATGATGAAGAGGGGCTCGCCGCATCTCTGATTGAGAGAGCAGGTGGTCGGATAGCAGATGTGCGCCTCGGGTTGCAGGCAGCACTTGATGCCTTGCCAAAAGTAACTGGCGGTAATGGGCAGCTTTACCTTGCCCAGCCACTTGCCAAAGTTTTTGCTACCGCAGAAGAAGTTGCCCAGAAGGCAGGTGACAGCTTTGTTACTGTCGAGCGGCTGCTTACGGCAATGGCTATCGAAAAATCTTCCAAAACATCGGAAATATTAAGCCGCGCCGGTGTTACAGCAGCGGGTCTCAATGCGGTTATCAATGATATCCGCAAAGGCCGGACGGCGGATTCTGCATCTGCTGAAAACAGCTATGATGCATTGAAAAAATATGCACGCGATCTGACTGCTGATGCGCGGTCGGGCAAGCTGGATCCCGTTATTGGCCGTGACGATGAAATTCGCCGGACAATTCAGGTTTTGTCACGCCGCACCAAGAACAATCCGGTGCTTATCGGCGAACCGGGTGTTGGCAAGACGGCTATAGCTGAGGGTCTTGCCTTGCGTATCGTCAATGGCGACGTGCCGGAATCCTTGAAAGATAAGCAATTAATGGCCCTTGATATGGGGTCACTGATAGCTGGCGCAAAATATCGCGGCGAATTCGAAGAGCGGCTTAAAGGCGTGCTTTCTGAAGTCACTTCGGCAAATGGCGATATCATCCTTTTTATCGATGAAATGCATACGCTCGTCGGTGCAGGCAAAAGCGAAGGCGCTATGGACGCGTCGAACCTTTTAAAACCGGCACTGGCACGTGGTGAACTTCATTGCGTCGGTGCAACGACTCTCGATGAATATCGCAAACATGTTGAAAAAGATCCTGCGCTTGCTCGGCGTTTCCAGCCTGTTTTTGTCGATGAGCCAACTGTTGAAGATACGATATCGATTCTTCGCGGTCTGAAGGAAAAGTATGAGCAGCATCACAAAGTCCGGATTTCCGATTCGGCACTTGTGGCGGCAGCTACACTATCGAACCGCTATATTACCGACCGGTTCCTGCCGGACAAGGCTATCGACCTCATTGATGAAGGCGCGGCGCGTCTTCGCATGCAGGTCGATTCCAAGCCGGAAGAACTGGACGAGATCGACAGGCGCATCATGCAGCTGAAGATCGAACGCGAAGCGTTGAAAGTCGAGACGGATAATGCGTCGCGTGACCGCCTGGAACGATTGGAAAAGGAACTTGTCGATCTGGAAGAACAGTCGACGGCAATAACCAATACCTGGCAGGCGGAAAAACAGAAGCTTGGTTTGGCGGCTGATTTGAAGCGGCAGCTTGACGATGCGCGCAATGCATTGGCCTCGGCACAGCGTAATGGTGAATTCCAGAAGGCGGGTGAATTGGCCTACGGCACAATTCCGCAACTGGAAAAACAGCTGGCTGAGTCGGAAAAGAATGATGGTTCGACCTCCATGGTCGAAGAAATCGTGACGCCGGACCATATTGCGCAGGTCGTATCCCGCTGGACAGGTATTCCGGTTGACCGGATGCTGGAAGGCGAGCGCGACAAGTTGCTTCGAATGGAAGACGAACTTGCCAAGCGGGTTGTTGGTCAGGGTGAAGCTGTTCAAGCTGTATCCAGGGCCGTACGCCGCGCGCGTGCCGGCTTGCAGGATCCGAACCGGCCGATTGGCTCGTTTATTTTCCTCGGGCCGACAGGTGTGGGTAAAACCGAACTGACGAAGTCGCTGGCTTCCTTCCTGTTTTCTGACGAAACGGCCATGGTTCGTATCGATATGTCGGAATATATGGAAAAACATTCGGTGGCCCGTCTGATTGGTGCGCCTCCCGGCTATGTTGGTTATGAGGAAGGCGGGGCTTTGACCGAAGCGGTTCGGCGGCGGCCATATCAGGTGATCCTGTTCGACGAAATCGAAAAGGCTCATCCGGATGTGTTCAACGTGCTGTTGCAGGTTCTCGATGATGGACGCCTTACGGATGGTCAGGGGCGTACTGTCGATTTCCGCAATACGCTGATCATCATGACCTCGAATCTGGGTGCGGAGTATCTTGTTTCGCTCGGTGAGGATCAGGATGTTGAAGACGTGCGCGAGGATGTGATGAATGTGGTCAAAGCCTCATTCAGGCCGGAGTTCCTTAACCGTGTCGATGAAGTTATCCTGTTCCATCGTTTGAAACGAAAGGAAATGGGAACGATCGTTGCCATACAGTTGCAGCGTTTGCAGTCGCTTCTGGCGGATCGCAAGATTGTCCTGAAGATTGACGATGATGCTACAAACTGGCTGGCCGACAAGGGCTACGATCCTGCTTATGGCGCCCGCCCGTTGAAGCGCGTTATCCAAAAGCAGGTGCAGGACCCGCTAGCCGAGAAAATTCTGCTTGGTGAAATTCTGGACGGCTCTACCGTCAAGATTACATCCGGCTCGGATCGGCTTAATTTCAAGGCTTCGAAAGCGGGCCCGGCGATTGAGAATAATGAAGCTGCTTAACGGCACACATCGAAACAGCGAAAATGGCCGCCACAGGGCGGCCATTTTCATGTCTCGTTCATCCGGTAAATGCGATTATCATTTGATGGCATTAACCATAAAAACATGAAAACGCGTCATTTTATGATTAATGATAAGTTATTGGGCAGTTCCGGGAGCGCCGGACTGCGTCAAAAGAGTTGGAAATCGGAAGCTCAGGCATGGCGTTTTACCGTGGTCCGTTGATGAAAATACTGCTCGCTACGACGGCGGGCGCTATCGGTTTTGGCACTGCCGCAGCGGCGGCGCGTGTTGCCGTGTCTGCCGATCAGCAAAAGTCTTATGAAATCGCGCAATTGTTTGAACCGCAGGAACGCCGACCGCGCCGCGAATCATTCCGCTCCTATTTTGATGAATATGGCCGCCGGGTAACCGTTGACCGCCGTGGTCGCATCGTTTCTGTCGAAGAACCACAGAACGACCAGTATGGTGAGAGTCCCGACTATTTTCCAGAGGCACCACAGGACAATTACGACACCGGTGCTATTCCAAATGACCCTTATGGTGGACGTGATCCTGTTCCATCAGAACAGGACTATGGAAACGTTTCCCGTGAACCTTTGCCGCCTGCAAATGGTGAACCGGGCTTGCAGCCGTCCGACCCCAATCTTTTTGACCCGGATTTTCCATCCGATGGCCTGAGCAATGCGCCACAGGAGCAAATTCCCGCTCACCCCAATCCGGCTCCAACTGTCGAACTGCCGAAAGGGCAGGGCGCTAAGGCGAAGATTACGGCGATTCAGGTTTTGCTTGACCGGATTGGCGTGTCGCCTGGGGTGATTGATGGCCATAAGGGTGGCAATGTCGACAAGGCGGTTGCGGCATTTGAGGAAATGACCGGTCAGCAATTTGATCCGCTCAATGAGGAAGGGATCAACGCATCGCTTGAACAAACTGGCGGTCCGGCCATCACATCTTATACGATTTCGTCAGAAGACGCGGCTTACCCCTATGTTGCGTCCATTCCGGAAGACTATGCCCACAAGGCCCAGTTGGAGCGGATGGCGTTTACATCTGTGACCGAATTGCTGGCTGAGCGATTCCATATGGATGAGAACTATCTGAAAGAGCTCAATCCCGGCGTCGACTTCAATACTCCCGGGGTGACAATTCAGGTGGCCAATACGGGCCAAAGTGCTGGAGGGGCAGTTACAAAGATCATTGCTGATAAAGGCCGCAAGCAGGTTCGCGGCTATAATGCGGAGGGGAAACTGGTTGTTGCCTATCCGGCCACCATCGGTTCGACCGACACGCCTTCGCCCTCCGGTACCGTTCAGGTAGAGCGTATCGCGCTTAACCCGAACTATACATATAATCCCAAGCTGAATTTCAAGCAGGGCGAAAACGATAAGGTGCTGACAATTCCTCCGGGACCGAACGGCCCGGTGGGTACAGTCTGGATTGCCTTGTCAAAGCCGACTTACGGTATTCATGGTACGCCGGAGCCGTCGAAGATCGGCAAGACCAACAGTCATGGCTGCGTCCGTCTCACCAACTGGGATGCAACCGAGCTATCAAAACTCGTGCAGAAGGGCGTCACGGTAGAATTTCAGGAATAACGGAACTTGGGAGAAGGAATCAGCCGCTGGCCGCAACCTTGGTTGGCGGTGTACCGTCATCCTGGATAAGCTGATCGATACGTTCACGTTCACGCTTGAACGCCACAAGATCATCCCCGCGCAATTCGCCGCCACTCGGCAATCTTATACGCATCGGATCGACTTTCGAGCCGTTGACCATCACCTCATAATGCAGGTGTGGTCCCGTCGACAGACCCGTCGATCCGACATAGCCGATGACTTGACCCTGACGAACCTTTGCGCCGGGCGTAACGCCGCTGGCGATAGCGTTCTGATGCGAATAGCTGCTTTCATAGCCGTTGGAATGGCGAATCAACGTCTGATTGCCATATCCATTGGTCCACCCGGCTCTCTCCACCACACCATTGCCGGATGCAATGATTGCGGTTCCACGAGGTGCAGACCAATCGACGCCCGTGTGCATTCGCGAATAACCAAGCAATGGATGACGGCGCATACCAAAGGGCGAGCGGAAAACACCGTTAGGGACAGGCTTGCGGAGGAGGAACTGCTTAGAGCTCTTACCGTCCTCGTCATAATAGTCAGTAGTCCCATCATCACCGTGGAAGCGATAGAACTTCTTCAAATCGCCACCGAAATTGGCCGCCACATAAAGAATTTCAGATTGCTCGTCGGCTTTCTCGGAACCTGTTGGCAAGGAGAAGAGCGCTTCCAATTGATCGGTCGGTGACAGCTGGGATTGGAAGTCCACATCAGACGCCAGCATTTTAATGAGTTGCTGGATCATCGTGTCAGTCATGCCATAGGCCATGCCGGCTCTATAGATGCCATCATAAACAGTCGGCAGATCCTCAGCCCTGCGCATGATAGGTGGACTATCGTCAAATGCCACTTGAAGACCTGGAGTCATTTCCGGCTCATCAGCCGGCACATATTGTTCGCGATCATTGAGCGCGATCGTAAGTATGTGGGTGGAGCGATTGTAAATGCTGGCGCGAATGATCTGGTCGGTGTTGTTTTCCGACTCAATACCTAACCGGAGTACACTCCCGGCTTTCAAACGCGTGGAATTGAGCAACTTAGAAATGGCATCCGCCATCCCTGCAGCATCGCTGCCTTCATAACCGGCGTCGCTAAGCGCGGTCAGGATGTCATTGTCGCGTCTGAAGGGAATCAGCTCTTCAGAATATCCTGCACTTACTGCATCCTCCGCCAACCGGGGCGAGACGCTTACATTTTCCTGAATGATTTTTACGGCAAGCGGGCTGCGCAAATTATAAGGGTCTTCATCTGAACCGAAGCGCAGTGGATCCACATAATGGAGCGAGGCGACTTGGATTGCCCCATCGGAGAGCAATGCGCCGGTATTCCGGACGACTTCCTCAACCTCATCGACGCTCAGATCATCTGAAGGATCGTATTGAGCGGTCGCCAACGGAAAGTCCGACGTTCGCAGACTTACTTCGCTTTCGACCTTGGCTCCATAGATCAGACCGGTTCGTGGAATCGGATCGGTGTTGGCATTTGCCTCAGCAAATACATTCAGAGGATTGAAGGACGGGTAGCGACGATTGGTATTGTGAACATCCGCAAGTGCAATGTGAACCAGTTCGAACGGCATTGTGCGAATGACATCGCGCTCGCCCTCTTTAAACATGGTCGATACATCAAGGCGCCTGCGATCCCGATTTTTCTGGACGGGAGTGGTGGCCGCCACACGAGCGCCTTTGACTACGTCGCTGTTATTGGCACTCGGCATCGCATTACGCGCCATGAGTTCCGGCGGTGTGGCAAGTTGCTCACGTCCGTCAAGAGCAGCAAAAAGTGCGACACCAATAAGCATACTTGATGTGATGCCTGTCAGGAACGTGCCTGCAAGCCAGCGTGCTGAAACCTCACGTCGATCCGGCGGCCCACGGCGTCCGTCTGTAATCAGCGGAGGCTCGTTGCCCGGATCAATCAGAGAATGCCCCTCATACTCATTCATACGATTACGTGTCGAACCTGTCGCCATTTATAAGATTAAGGCTTTACGAGATGATCAGTGCATCAGCCATGCGGCCTCGCTCTGGTATTTCATGCGGTCGCAGTTTTGCCCCTGTAAGATCGCTGTGTCAACGCGATGCGCCTTTAACTTCTTATTGTATGGATGGCTCATCGCACGATGCACGAGCGCTATGATGCAAATCGGGCGGGTTTGTGGCCTCTGCAATTATCCACAGGCTCAAAGCCAGATTTACGGGATTCTAGGAGAAGCGAGGGAGAGATTCAAAAACTCTGTCATATTTTTCATAATAAGTTCAAAAACCGTGTTGACAGTTTTGTGGAGTG
>NZ_AKIZ01000009.1 GCF_000282595.1 Phyllobacterium sp. YR531 | reverse complement strand
GTTCAAACTTGCTCTTAGCCATCTGAGCTCTCCGTTATATGTTCGCCTGCTCAGGCTTAACTTCAACTGTCAAGCGCAACCTGTTGGTTACGCAAACTTCTTCTGAATTTCCTGCGCGACAGCTGCCGGGACAGGTTCGTAGTGGTCGAACTGCATGGTGTACTGTGCACGGCCCTGGCTCATCGAACGCAGGTTGCTCACATAACCAAACATGTTGGCCAGTGGGACGTTTGCGTTGACAACAGTGGCAATACCACGCGCTTCGGTACCCGAGATCTGACCACGACGTGAATTCAGATCGCCAATCACGTCACCGACGTAATCTTCAGGCGTAACAACCTCGACCTTCATGATCGGCTCGAGCAGCTGGGCACCAGCCTTCTGCGCACCTTCACGGAATGCAGCGCGAGCTGCGATTTCGAAGGCGAGAACCGAAGAGTCGACGTCATGGTAGGCACCGTCGATCAGCGTGGCTTTCACGCCGAGCATCGGGAAGCCTGCGAGCGGACCCGCACCCATGACACTCTGGATGCCTTTTTCGACACCCGGGATGTATTCTTTAGGAACAGCACCACCGACAATCTTCGATTCAAAGATGAAATCATCACCTTCATGCGGCTCGAAGATAACCTTGATACGGGCGAACTGACCCGAACCACCGGACTGCTTCTTGTGTGTGTAGTCGATTTCCGCCTTGCGGGTGATCGATTCACGGTAGGCAACCTGCGGCTGACCGACATTGGCTTCAACCTTGAACTCGCGACGCATACGGTCAACGAGAATGTCGAGGTGAAGCTCGCCCATGCCGGCGATGATTGTCTGGCCGGATTCTTCATCCGACTTGACGCGGAATGAAGGATCTTCAGCTGCAAGACGATTAAGCGCGAGGCCCATCTTTTCCTGGTCAGCCTTGGTCTTTGGTTCGATCGAAATTTCGATGACCGGCTCAGGGAAGATCATGCGTTCAAGAATAACCGGCTTCAGAGGATCGCAAAGCGTATCGCCTGTTGTGGTTTCCTTGAGGCCTGCCAGAGCAACGATGTCGCCAGCAAAGGCTTCTTCGATGTCTTCACGTGAATTCGAATGCATCTGCAACATGCGGCCGATACGCTCACGCTTCAGCTTGACCGTGTTGTCGAGCGAGATGCCCTTGGTCAGCTTGCCGGAGTAGATGCGGCAGAATGTCAGCGAGCCAACGAACGGATCGTTCATGATCTTGAACGCGAGCATTGACAATGGCTCTTCATCCGACGACTTGCGAACTGTTTCAGTTTCGGTCTTCGGGTCGATACCCTTGATCGAAGGAACGTCAACAGGTGAAGGCAGGAAGTCAACGACACCGTCGAGCAGAGGCTGAACACCCTTGTTCTTGAATGCCGAGCCGCAGAATACCGGATGGAATTCAACGCGGCATGTACCGACACGGATCAGTTCACGCAGCTTGTCATTGTCTGGCATGTTGCCTTCGAGATAAGCCTCGGTAGCAGCTTCGTCGACTTCAACAGCGGTTTCGATGAGTTTTTCGCGGAATTCTTCAGCACGATCCTTAAGGTCAGCCGGAATTTCCACAACATCCCATTCAGCACCGAGCTGTTCGTCGCGCCATACAAGCGCCTTCATCTCGATCAGATCGATAACGCCCTTGAACTCTGTCTCAGCACCGATTGGCAGCTGCATGACGAGTGCCTTGGCACCAAGACGTGTCTTGACCATATCAACGCAGCGATAGAAATCGGCGCCGGTCTTGTCCATCTTGTTGACGAAGATCATGCGTGGAACATGGTACTTCTCAGCCTGACGCCATACGGTTTCAGTCTGCGGCTCTACACCGGCGTTGGCATCGAGCAGTGCAATCGCACCGTCGAGAACGCGCAGCGAGCGCTCTACTTCAATCGTGAAGTCAACGTGACCCGGAGTGTCGATGATGTTGAAGCGACGCTTCTTGCCATCACGGCCGGTCCAGTAAGTCGTGGTTGCAGCGGAAGTGATCGTGATACCACGCTCCTGCTCCTGCTCCATCCAGTCCATCGTAGCGGCGCCGTCATGGACTTCACCGATTTTGTGCGACTTGCCGGTGTAATAAAGAATACGCTCGGTGGTCGTTGTCTTGCCGGCGTCGATGTGCGCCATGATACCGAAGTTACGGTAGTCTTCGATTTTATATTCGCGGGCCATGATCTGGTGCCTCTAAGAATAGGGTTTCGACGATTACCAGCGGTAATGCGAGAATGCGCGGTTGGCTTCTGCCATGCGATGCGTGTCTTCACGCTTCTTCACAGCCGAGCCGCGGTTGTTTGCAGCATCCAGAAGCTCACCGGACAGGCGATCAACCATTGTCGTCTCGTTGCGGCCACGGGCTGCATTGATCAGCCAACGGATTGCAAGAGCCTGACGGCGCTCAGGACGAACATCGACCGGCACCTGGTAAGTCGCACCACCAACACGGCGCGAACGCACTTCAACGTGCGGCGCTACATTGTCGAGGGCCTGATGGAACAGGGCAACTGGCTCCTGCTTGCTCTTGGCTTCGACTGACTCAAGCGCACCGTAAACGATACGTTCAGCAATCGACTTCTTGCCATGATGCATGACTGCATTCATGAACTTTGTCAGAACGAGATCACCGAACTTTGGATCCGGGTTGATCTCACGCTTTTCTGCACTATGGCGTCTGGACATATTCTTTGTCTCTTATCTGCATCGGGTTGACCTACCTGGTGGCCAAAGTCCCGGAAAATCTTACTTCGGACGCTTCGCACCGTACTTGGAACGGCGCTGCTTGCGGTTCTTTACGCCCTGGGTATCCAGAACACCGCGGATGATGTGGTAACGAACACCCGGCAAATCCTTTACACGACCGCCGCGGATCATCACGACAGAGTGCTCCTGAAGGTTATGACCTTCACCTGGAATATATCCGATGACTTCGAAGCCATTGGTCAAACGCACCTTGGCGACCTTACGCAGAGCCGAGTTTGGCTTCTTCGGTGTCGTCGTATAGACGCGAGTGCAAACACCGCGCTTTTGCGGGTTTTCCTGCAGTGCAGGGACTTTATTGCGCTTTACCGGCGCAGTGCGCGGCTTGCGGATCAACTGGTTTACGGTAGGCATTCAACCTTCCCTCTTTCAAAAATCTCGTATCTTCGCCCGTCAGGGCCGTTTCAGCGCCATGCTCATGCACGAATTCGGGCAACTAAACCACCGCGAGGGTGGTTGCCCGAGTAAAAGCAGAGGAAGCCAGAAGGCCTCATGCGAGCGGCAAATTGCATTTCGTTCGTAAAACGAACCCTGTTTGAGATGAACTCCAGAGCGTGTCGCTCCGAAATGACCAATCTCACATCGGCTCAGATGGGCTGCTGATACTGGTGTTCCGGCCTTTCGTCAAGCCTGAACCCCAAATATTCTTGAAGCACGCAGCATTTGCTGGCGCTTTTGCAGCCCGAAGACCGATAGTTTCGTCAGACAATCATTAATTCAAGTTAAATTTCGTTTTCTTCACAGGGAATCCTGGCGACTCGGGTGCCACACAGACCTGTTCTGTCTATTCTCACCGAAGAAATCGAAGAATCGGGAATCAAACCAATGCCAACGGACAATCCGGAACCGAAAATCGTTCATCTCGTCGTTGCTGACGTGTGGAAAGCCAAACAGGAAGAGCCGCGTCAGGTTCACCTTCTTCTTATGAGGGATGATTCCGAAGGTCTGGTAGATTTCGCGCTGCAGATTCTGGCCAATGAAGGTTATGACGAAGCAGAACTGCTTGAAATCGGCACACTGACAGAAGAGCCGACTGAAGAACCCCACCTCTCCGCCTACAAGAACGCGCTCACCGGCCAGATCGCAATGATAGAGTTCAATGAATAATCGGTCATTGTCATCAAATCTACAGTCAACAAACTTATAAGGGAGCTACTTCCCGCAAGGATAGGCTTGCATCTTGCCTAATACCATAGGTTGCAATTGTATTATTCCCTGCGTAACATTTTCGTAGACCTCTAAATACAAAGTCGTAAATCTAAAGGCATAGTATGGAATATGAGTTCTTCGATGCGGGCCTGACGCAGGCTGATCGACTTTTGCGCATATCCACTCCTCTTGGAGCGGATGTCATGCTGCCGGAGAAGATGATCGTTCACGAGCAGATCAGCGGTCTTTTTGAGATTGAAGTTCTCGTCAAATCCAAACGCACAGATATCAAGCCCGATGAAATCGTCGGCAAGATGGTTGATCTGTCACTGGAGATTGCCATCGGTGTGCGCCGCCCATGGAATGGGCTGGTCACGGAACTGATGGAAGGTCCGCCCGTATCGCGAGGCTTGCGCACTTACCGCCTTATCATCCGCCCGCATCTATGGCTGCTGTCGCAACGCAGCGACCACAGAATCTGGATGGATCAAAGCTCCGTACAGGTTCTTGAGACATTATTGAAAGAACACGGGATCAAGTCTGCGGTTACGGGAGGTATCGTTACCCCCCCTGCTCCTGAACATTACAGTGTGCAGTACGGCGAAACCGATCTGGCCTACCTGACAAGACGGCTTGAGGTTGATGGCATCTTTCTCTGGTTCGAACATGAAGAAGGTTCGCACACACTGCATGTTGCCAGCCATCCTTTCGGTTACACGGAAGGCCCGGAAACTGAAGTCCGTCTGGCCGCCGGTTCCTCGGACCGCAATCATATCACCAGCTTTCAGCGCAGCTATCAGTTCACTCCGGGAAAACGCGCCACCGGCGATTGGAATTTCCAGATACCAAGCGGCCCGCAGGGAGCCGTTACCAACTCTCTGGTCTCGCTGCCGGGCAATGCTGAATATGAGTTGTTCGAATATCCTGCAAAAGCACTCGATGTAGCGTCCAGCGAAAAAGCATCCAAGCTGCGTATGCAGGCTGTGGAAGCGGATCACGAGAAGATCAATGGTGGCTCTTCAATTCGCACCCTCGCTGCCGGTCGCAAGTTCAAACCATATGAAGTCTCGCATGCCGATCACGCATTTGAAGAATATGTCGTGACCGCAATAAGACACGTCATCGTCGATCATTCCTACGAAACCGTAGAAGGCGGCGAACTGGAATACGAGAATTCATTCGTCGCTCTGCCATCACGCTTGCCGGCCACGCCGCATCGCTCCACCCCTCGCCCGCGCATCGATGGATCGCAGGTTGCTATTGTTGCCGGACCTCCCGGCGAAGAAATCCACCCGAATGAATTTGGCCAGATCAAGGTGTGGTTTCCCTGGCAGCGCAAGCGCGCCAAGAAGGATGGATCGGACACCTGCTGGATTCGGGTGATGCAGTCATGGGCTGGTGCCGGATTTGGTGCGCAGATCATTCCGCGCATCGGCATGGAAGTCATGGTTACCTATCTTGAAGGCGATCCGGACAGACCGGTTGTCACCGGCATCGTGCCAAATCCAAGCACAAAAGTTCCCTATGATCTGCCTGTCAACAAGACGCGCACGGTCATCCGTTCAAACACGCATAAGGGTAAAGGCTTCAACGAGCTGTCGTTCGAAGATGAGGCGGGCAAGGAGAACCAGTTCTTTCACGCCCAGAAGGATCAGACCACACGCGTTTTGAACAACCGAACAAAACGTATCGACGCCAATGAAGTCTCGTCCGTGGGTGCCAACCGCGCCGTTGAGGTCGCTGGTCATCAAAAGCATGAGATTGGCGGCTCGATGAATATGGTCGTAGGCGGCACGGGCGCCGATGCCATGGGTCTTGTAACCCAGATTGCGGGTCTTGCAGGCCAGACGGCAGGACTGATGCAACAAGCCGGTCAGAAAGCCGGTGGCGCTCCCAACCTCATAAACTTTGCAATGTCACTGGGCCAATCTGCACTTGGGTTTCTCTCTGCTTCGGGGCTCGGCGCTCGCGAGGGTGTTGTGTCTGGTCCAAGCCCGCGCTCCGATCAGGGAACGGCCCTCGCCGCATCTGGCGATGGTATGGGCAAGGCAACCGGGTCGCTCTTCCAGTTGCCCGGTATCATGAACACCATTGTTTCCAATTTCAAATCTGACACGATCGGGGTTGCCAGGGCCGAACAGATCGGTGTCAGCAAAGTGACCAATGTCGGCAAGACTTCTTTGGAGAAAGTCGGCCAGATCAAAAAAATTCAGGTCGGCGGTCGTTTTGAAATCGAGGTCAAGGACGTCATTTTCAGCACCACCGAAAAGCACACCATGATTGCGAGTGACAAGATCATTCTGGCAGCACCTGGCGGGGTCATCGAGATCAACAAGCAAGGTGTATTTATCAAAGCCAAGAAAATCGAATTCAAGGCCAACTCGATAAATTTCAAGCGTGGCAGCGATGGGAAAAACACCAAAAAGCCGCTCGCTGAAGACTGTTCAAAGAAGAAATAAACCCCAATGGAACAGCCGTCGTCCGCTTTAAATCAGAACGAACTGCTTGCTGGATTGCTACTGCGAGCCTCCGGCTACGATGCCGGGGTTCAAATTGGCACATCCCCCCAACTTCATCTTTATGCAATCGTTGATGCATCGCGCGGTCCAATGCTCATTCCGGCAACACTGGATGCACGGGCCAGCAGGGTTGAGTGCCTTTATCGTGGAAAAGCACTGGAAGAGTTTGGAGATGATACAGCATGGGTAGCAGAGCTTCTGCCGACAGAGAGCACCCTCGACTGGATTGTTGAGGAAGGGTTTGGAAAACGTTGGGCGATCTTTGCAACATCGCGGTTGGAGCTTGCGGCTTTCGTGTCTCATCTACGCAAATTCACGCTCATCGAGGATGACGAAGGAACCCACCACTTTTTCCGATTTTACGACCCTCAGACCTTGCGTCAATTTTTACCCGCTTTTGACAATCAGCAATTGGCGAGATTTTTCAAAGGTGTTGACGCCTACTATCTGGAAAACACCCTCAATCCAGATGAACTGATTGAGTTCCGGATAGATGGAGACGCCCTGACGCACAACACACATTCGCTGCGACTGCCAATGGAAGCAGAGGAGTTTTCCACATGATCATGAAGTTCACCCGCCAGCAGACCATGGCACATGTGCGCGACGACACAGATTTTGCCGAATGGTACGTTGAAGATTTCATGAAAAACAATCTTGCTACCTTCTATTACGAAGTGAGCGACAGCGGAAAACGCGAAATGACCATTAATGGCCGCCATTACGCAAAGGGCTTTGGTCTTCTGGATTCACAACATCAAGCCCATTTTATCACTCTGATGTGGCAGATGGGCCCCAACTTTTTTTCCTTCCCGGCTTTCAGGACAATACTGACCAATTCAAAGCTCGGAGAAGCCGAGAAGTTTGACAGGATTTATCAAATTCCACCGGAAGAGGCTGCTGTTGCTATTGAAAACGGCGATGATAACTGGTGGTGGCCGGAGATGGTTCCGATAGAGCAACGTCATTTGATGCCAGCGGGAGTGATAACGACCAATGTCTAGTTATCTGGCAAGAGAAGGTGTCGACATTGGTCAGACACGCACCGCTTACGGCGAACTTCAACAGCTGAACCAGAAATATGGTGAGCTGGCGACTGATGTCGGTCTTGCGGCAGGCGGCGCGCTGCCTCCACCATTCGGCACGGCGGCCGATGTCGCTTCACTCGGTCGCTCTTTATGGAAAGGTGACTGGGGTGGTGCATTGTTTGACGTTGTTGGCTTCGTTCCGATTTTTGGCGATGCTGCCAAGGCGGGCAGGATTGCCAATAAGCTGGTAGATATCAAACGTGGTGTCGATGCAGCTGCCAGCGGTGTTGCCAGAATGATGAACAAGACAAAAAGCGCAGCGACGAAATATTGGGACGATATCATTAAACGGAACAAGGCTGCCTACGAAGAGGCCCTTAAAAAGTGCAACGGGTCAAAAGCCTGCAAGGAAGCAGCGGCCCTGAAAAAGGGACCCCAATACGCAAATACTCCCAAAGATGGACCCAATGGCAGTTGGACCAAAGGCGAACGTGGCGATGGCACCTGGACGCCTACCAATGGCGGCCCGCCAGTGGAATACAAGAATGGTTTTCCTGACTACAAACCTTTTTCAAAAGGCGAAGTTGATATTCCCATGCAGGGAAACAGAACTTCCGATTTTACCAATGCGGACAAGGCCATGCGCGAGAAGCTGGGAGATCCGAACTGGGAACGACCGAGCGGCCATACCTGGCATCACAATGAGAATGGCGTGACGATGGAACTTATTCCCCAAAATGTTCATGCGACTGGCGGCGGTGCATCCACACCGCACATGGGGGGCGCTTCGCTTCACGACGGAAGCCAGACCGCTGAATTTTAAGGAGCTTTTATGAGCAACAAGCTGATCAGACCAAGTCAACAGGGATCTCAAAGAATAACTTGGGACGATGTTCCAAATCCCACCGCGGAAGTCACAGCCTTCGAAAGTCAAAATAACTTTACGCTGCCCAATGACTATCGCCGTTTTATTTTAAACTATAATGGCGGGCGCGTTTATCCCTGCATGTTCAAATATACGGTACCATTGGAAATATATCCTTCGGCGGAGCCGGTAACATTTCTCGATCCTTTGTATGATTGGGCTTTTGCCATGCAGATATGGAACGGAGAAATATATCCGGGAAGCAACCCGCCCAATATGCTGGCTATTGGATCAGATCCCGGCGGACTGCAAGTTCTGCTCTCGCTGCAGAAAGACAGCTTCGGCAAAATTTTCACTTGGGTGCAATCCCAGGAAAGCTGGGGGGCTGAAAATAATGACACGATTTATCCGCAAGCAGCTTCGTTTCGGGAATTCATGGATAGCTTATACGACAATGCGGATAAGGACGCCTATGAATATTGGCATCGCCCGGGATTGGCTCATCTCGAGCGCAAACTTGAAATCTGAAGTCGTATCAGCTTCGCGTAAAATCACTGAACGGGCACTCTAAATGGCGTTTCCAATCGAGCTGAGAAAAACGTTTCTGGAAAATTGGCCGGAAGAGTTGCTTGAACGCTCCTTCCGCCATGAGAAAATTGTGCTGTCAGTTGAGGATACAATTGCTCTGGGCAGCATGTCAGTGGAATTCCGTGAAGCAATGTCCCTCTTCGGAAATTATCCACTTTCCGATGAGTTCTACGAAGCTTTGAATGCCGGCGTTGCAAAATTTTCTGAGGGGGTAATGCCTCGCCTTGGATATTGCAGCTGGAAAGATTCAACGCTTGTGCACCAGTCCGCCAAAACACCAAAGCAAGTGCTTTCGAACATTACCCGTCCCAATCGCCGTATCGCCACCGCCTTGCAGGAAAACGCAGTAGACGGTGTTGAAACGCCGCTGTTCCTGCGCCAATGGGCCGATATTCCCGCATGGTCAGAATTCAGAATATTCATGAAAGCGCGTAAGTTTTCCGGCATTTCCCAGTATTACTATAGGGACCATTTTCCAGAAATTGCAGAGAACCTGACCGAGGTGCGCGCTGCATTGACAGAGTTTTGCGTGGAGTTCAGCCAGATATCGCATATGGATACGGTCATCGCCGACGTCTATCTGCGCACGTTGCCCGATGGTCAATTCAAGGCTCGATTAATTGAGCTCAACCCCTATAGCGTTCAATCAGACCCGTGCTTCTATTCTTGGGACAATATGGACAGCTTTGACGCGCGGTTGGTTTTCCGGCAGGGTACTCAGATCATGACAGCGAAACTCGGGTAGATTGATCATGGCCAAAGCGGTAACCCTTCTCGGACACATGCATACCTGTCCCATGGTTGATCCCGGCCCTCGCCCGCATGTTGGTGGACCGGTTGTATCCACGAGCCAAAGTTTCGTGACCGTCAATGGTATTCCGATCGCCACCGTTACCGACAAATGCCTGTGCACCGGCGTCCCCACGACTGCCGCCATTACCGGCGGATCATCAATTGCAAAGATCGATGGCAAAAAGATTGCCCGCATCACCGACGGCTGCGAACATGGCGGGAAGCTGGTTCAGGGCGAAAGCTGGCTCAAGTTCGATTAACATCTGCTGTTGAGATGAATCCATCGCCGCCAACAAATTATACCCGGGCAATATTGTTAACGCCGTAAATTGACTGATCCCATTTTCTGGAAATTGATTTGCCGCTGCGTTCCCCTTTGCAGGCTCAGTCTATGTGCATCGTCTCCTCGAACAGCTACCCCCCTGAAATAAAACAGCGAGTGTTGCAGGGGTCATCAAATGCAGCGGTAACGACCAGTGTAATGCAAACATTGGCGTCGATTATTCTGTCTGGTCACGACCGTCTTGTATGGGTCCACGACAGTTTCGCCATTCGTGACTCTTCACAGTTTTCCACGACTGTATCGCTATCCTGAACGACTGTTTGCAGCTCTCCATGACAGTCTCTGAAGTCTCAACGACGAATGCAGGCATTCCTCCAACAATTTCGAGCATTTTAGGCTGGGGTGCGAGCAAAATTGGCGATTTTGGTAGCAGAAATACCATCACCAGTAGCAATTTAGTTGTGCTTGGTTGTTCAGCCAAGAAAAAGGCCGCCCGGGATTTCTCCGGGGCGGCCTTTTTATCAGATTCAGGTAACCAGCTTATTCGGCTGGCTGACCCGTCATGTCGGTCAGCATCGGACCAGCTTTCGCAGCACTTGCTCCGGCTTCCTTGCGGCGCTCGTCGATGATCAACTCGTCGCGAGCTCCGGCAATGCGGCGGATCTGCTTCACCGTTCCGCCTGTACCTGCCGGGATCAAACGTCCAACAATGACGTTTTCCTTCAGGCCCTGCAGAGCATCCATCTTGCCGGCAACAGCAGCTTCCGTAAGGACGCGTGTTGTTTCCTGGAAGGACGCCGCCGAGATAAACGAAGGTGTCTGCAAAGATGCCTTGGTGATGCCGAGCAGCACTGGTGTGCCGTAGCCTGGCTTCTTGCCATCTTCTTCAAGACGCTCGTTAATTTCGTCCAGCTCGATCCGGTCGACATGATCGCCAGCAATAAAGCCTGTGTCACCGGATTCGGTGATTTCGACCTTCTGCAGCATCTGACGGACAATCACTTCAATGTGCTTGTCGTTGATCAAAACGCCCTGCAAACGATAGACTTCCTGGATTTCGTTGACCAGGTAGGAAGCCAAAGCCTCCACACCCTTAATCGCCAGGATGTCGTGCGGTGCCGGGTTGCCGTCGAGGATATAATCGCCCTTTTCGATAGCGTCGCCATCCTGAAGATGGAAAGGCTTGCCCTTGGGGATCAGATACTCAACTGGCTCAAACGTCTCGTCGTTCGGTTCGATAACGATGCGGCGCTTGTTCTTGTAGTCGCGACCAAAACGAACAGTACCATCGATTTCGGCGATGATAGCATGATCCTTTGGACGGCGTGCTTCGAACAGTTCCGCAACGCGCGGCAGACCACCCGTGATGTCCTTGGTCTTGGCGCTTTCCATCGGAATACGCGCAAGAACGTCACCAGCCTTGACGTGCGAGCCAGGCTCGACCGAAAGGATGGATTCCACTGACAGCTGGAAGCGAGCATCGCCACCTTTTGCCAGTTTCAGAACCTTGCCGGCCTTATCCTTGACCACGATGCATGGCTTCAGATCCGAACCGCGAGGGGTAGAACGCCAATCGATAACCACGCGCTTGGTGATACCGGTGGACTCGTCCGTCGTTTCCGTGACCGAAAGACCATCGACCATGTCTTCGAATTCGACATGACCTTCGACTTCCGTCATGATTGGACGGGTATACGGATCCCACTCAGCAACACGCTGGCCGCGCTTGACCGTATCGCCATCGTCAACATAGATGCGCGAACCATAGGTAACGCGGTGTGTTGCGCGTTCCTTGCCTGTCGCATCCAGAATGACAACAGCCATGTTGCGGCCCATGACGACCAGATGGCCATCCGAGTTACGCACCACGTTGCGGTTGCGAATCTGCACTGTGCCTTCATAGCTGGCTTCGAGGAACGACTGATCGACAACCTGCGCTGTACCACCAAGGTGGAACGTACGCATCGTCAACTGCGTGCCCGGCTCACCGATCGACTGAGCAGCGATAACGCCGACAGCTTCACCCTGGTTGACCGGAGTACCACGGGCCAGATCGCGGCCGTAGCACTTGGCGCAGATGCCGCCCCGGGTCTCACATGTGAGAGCCGAACGGATGCGGATCGACTGAACGCCAGCCTTTTCGATGGCATCAATGTCGAACTCGTCGATGATATTGCCGCCAGTAACAAGCACATCGCCTGAAACAGGATGCAAGATATCTTCGAGTGCGGTACGTCCGAGAACGCGCTGACCAATCGTTGCAACAACCTGACCAGCATCCACGATCGGTTGCATTGTGAGGCCGGTAGTCGTGCCACAATCAACCGAAATGACGATGCAATCCTGAGCAACGTCAACGAGACGGCGTGTCAGATAGCCGGAGTTAGCTGTCTTCAAGGCAGTATCAGCAAGTCCCTTACGGGCACCGTGGGTCGAGTTGAAGTACTCGTTCACGGTCAGGCCTTCCTTGAAGTTCGAAATGATCGGCGTTTCGATGATTTCGCCCGAAGGCTTGGCCATCAGGCCGCGCATACCGCCCAGCTGACGCATCTGGTTCGGAGAACCACGAGCGCCGGAGTGCGACATCATATAGATCGAGTTCATCTGCTTCTGGCGACCAGTAACAGCGTCAAACTCGACAGCCTTAATGCGGGCCATCATTTCGTCAGCGACCTTCTCGGTGCACTTGCCCCAAGCGTCAACAACCTTGTTGTACTTCTCGCCCTGAGTGATCAGGCCGTCATTGTACTGCTGTTCGTATTCTGTCGCCAAAGCTTCGGTTTCGGCAACCAGCTTCGCTTTGGTTTCCGGAATGACCATGTCGTCCTTGCCGAAAGAAATACCGGCACGGCAAGCGTGGCCGAAGCCGAGCTGCATGATACGATCGCAGAAAATGACTGTCTCTTTCTGTCCGCAATGGCGATAGACCGTGTCGATCATCTTGGAGATGTTCTTCTTGGTCATTTCCTGATTGCAGATGTCGAAAGGCACGTTGTGGTGCTTAGGCAGAAGCTCGCCGATGATCATACGGCCAGGCGTCGTGTCGAAAATCTTCGACGTTGGCTTGCCATCAGCATCAATGCTCTTGAAGCGGCCCTTGATCTTCGTGTGAAGAGTAACGGAACCATTGCCGATAGCATGATGAAGTTCGCCCATATCGGCAAACGCCATGCCTTCGCCCGGCTCTTTAACCGCAACGATCGACAGATAGTACAGGCCAAGAACCATGTCCTGCGACGGAACGATAACCGGCAGACCGTTTGCAGGGTGCAGGATGTTGTTCGTCGACATCATCAGAACGCGGGCTTCAAGCTGCGCTTCCAGA
Organism: Phyllobacterium sp. YR531; assembly: GCF_000282595.1. Taxonomy (GTDB): domain Bacteria; phylum Pseudomonadota; class Alphaproteobacteria; order Rhizobiales; family Rhizobiaceae; genus Phyllobacterium. The sequence continues at coordinate 10,513 of NZ_AKIZ01000009.1, read as the reverse complement.
GAAAGCGGAACGTGAACAGCCATCTGGTCACCGTCAAAGTCCGCGTTGAAAGCGGTACAAACGAGCGGGTGCAGCTGGATAGCCTTGCCTTCGATCAGGGTGGGTTCGAATGCCTGGATACCAAGACGATGCAACGTCGGAGCGCGGTTCAGCAGAACCGGATGCTCGCGGATGACCTCATCGAGAATATCCCAGACTTCCGGCTTTTCCTTTTCAACCAGCTTCTTTGCCTGCTTGACGGTTGAGGAATAACCCTTCGCGTCGAGACGGGCATAGATGAACGGCTTGAACAGTTCGAGCGCCATTTTCTTTGGCAGGCCGCACTGGTGAAGCTTGAGTTCCGGACCAGTAACGATAACCGAACGACCGGAGTAATCGACGCGCTTGCCGAGAAGGTTCTGACGGAAACGGCCCTGCTTGCCCTTGAGCATATCGGACAGCGACTTCAGAGGACGCTTGTTGGCACCGGTGATGACGCGACCGCGACGACCGTTGTCGAACAACGCATCAACCGATTCCTGAAGCATGCGCTTTTCGTTACGGATGATGATGCCAGGCGCGCGCAGTTCGATCAGGCGCTTCAGGCGGTTGTTACGGTTGATCACGCGACGATAAAGGTCGTTCAGATCGGACGTGGCGAAACGTCCGCCATCCAGTGGAACCAGGGGGCGCAGGTCTGGAGGAATGACCGGAACGATCTTCATGATCATCCATTCCGGACGGTTACCCGATTCCAGGAAGTTTTCGACGATCTTCAGACGCTTCATCAGCTTTTTCTGCTTCAGGTCGGACGTTGTTGTCGCCAGATCTTCACGCAGGTCGCCAGCAATCTTTTCCAGATCCATGGAAGCGAGAAGCTCATGAATTGCTTCTGCACCGATCAGCGCAGTGAAGGAATCTTCACCATACTCATCGACAGCAATCATGTATTCTTCTTCCGAAAGAAGCTGGTGTTCCTTCAGGGCAGTCAGGCCTGGTTCGGTAACAATGTAGTTCTCGAAATAGAGAACGCGCTCGATACCCTTCAGGGTCATGTCGAGCAATGTACCGATACGGCTTGGCAGGGACTTCAGGAACCAGATATGCGCAACCGGCGCAGCAAGTTCAATATGGCCCATGCGCTCACGGCGAACACGTGACAGCGTGACTTCCACACCGCACTTTTCGCAGATGATGCCCTTGTATTTCATGCGCTTGTACTTGCCGCACAAGCATTCATAGTCCTTGATCGGCCCGAAGATCCGAGCACAGAAAAGACCATCCCGCTCCGGCTTAAACGTGCGGTAGTTGATCGTCTCCGGCTTCTTGATCTCACCGTATGACCAGGACAGAATCTTCTCAGGGCTGGCGATCGAAATCCTGATGGAATCGAATGCCTGCACAGGCGCCTGAGGATTGAAAAGATTCATGACCTCTTGGTTCATGCCGTTTCTCCATGGGGCAAAAAGTGCCCTCTCCTTGCGATGAATATCCGCCACCGCGGTCCATCTAGATCAAATGCCGCTTCTTCAGCGGCTCGAAACGAATGTCGGGGTGCACGAAACTGCTCGTGCACCCTGACGTTTTTACTCTGCAGCGTCAGGCAATGCCTGCTGCTGTTCCTGCTGGCGTGTGTCGTCCAGCTCGACATTGAGGCCGAGCGAACGCATTTCCTTGACGAGAACGTTGAAGCTCTCCGGAATACCGGCTTCAAACGTATCGTCGCCACGGACGATTGCTTCGTAGACCTTGGTACGACCGGCGACATCGTCGGACTTGACCGTAAGCATTTCCTGCAGCGTGTAAGCTGCACCGTATGCTTCCAGTGCCCAGACCTCCATTTCACCGAAGCGCTGACCACCGAACTGAGCTTTACCGCCCAGTGGCTGCTGCGTAACGAGCGAGTAAGGTCCGATCGAACGGGCGTGGATCTTGTCATCAACCAGATGGTGCAGCTTCAACATGTAGATGTAGCCGACAGTCACCTGACGATCAAAAGTTTCACCCGTACGTCCATCGTACAATGTCGACTGACCAGAGGACTTGAGGCCTGCCTGTTCCAGCATCACATTGATGTCTGGCTCATGCGCACCATCAAACACCGGCGTAGCAATCGACACACCGCGCTTCATCTGCTCGCCAAGACGAACGATGCTCTCATCGTCGTAATTGCGAACCGGCTCGTTGCGGTCGTTGTCGGGAATGATCGACTCGATCGTTGCCCGCAGCGGCGCAATATCGCCCTGCTCACCCTGTGCATGCTGCGCCTTGTAAGCTTCGATCAGTTCCCCGATCTTCTTGCCCATTCCAGCGCAAGCCCAGCCCAGATGCGTCTCAAGGATCTGACCGACGTTCATTCGACTTGGCACGCCAAGCGGATTGAGAACGATGTCAACATGCGTTCCATCTTCAAGGAACGGCATATCCTCAACAGCAGCAATACGTGAAACAACACCCTTGTTGCCGTGACGGCCAGCCATCTTGTCGCCTGGCTGGATCTTGCGCTTAACAGCAACAAAGACCTTGACCATCTTCATGACACCTGGAGGCATCTCGTCGCCGCGCTGGACCTTTTCGACCTTGTCCATGAAGCGCTGTTCAAGCAACTTCTTGGAGTCGTCATACTGGTTGCGCAGAGCTTCGATTTCGCCCTGAAGCTTTTCGTCTTCCACGGCAAACTGCCACCATTGGGAACGCGGGTATTCGCCCATGACGTCCTGAGTAACAACCGTGCCCTTCTTGAAGGCCTTCGGTCCTGCAACAGCAGATTTGCCGTTGAGAACGTCAGCAAGACGGCCATAGACGTTACGATCCAGGATAGCCTGTTCGTCATCGCGGTCCTTGGCCAAGCGCTCGATTTCCTCGCGCTCGATTGCCATGGCACGTTCGTCCTTTTCAACGCCGTGGCGATTGAAAACGCGAACTTCCACTACCGTACCGTAAGTTCCGGGCGGCATACGCATTGAGGTGTCACGAACGTCCGACGCCTTTTCACCGAAGATGGCGCGCAGAAGCTTTTCTTCCGGCGTCATCGGGCTTTCACCCTTCGGCGTGATCTTGCCGACGAGAATATCGCCCGGCTGAACTTCGGCACCGATGTAAACAATACCGGCTTCGTCAAGGTTCTTCAGAGCTTCTTCCGAAACGTTCGGAATGTCGCGCGTGATTTCTTCCGGTCCAAGCTTCGTATCGCGAGCCATGACTTCGAACTCCTCGATATGGATCGAGGTGAAGACGTCATCCGAAACGATCTTTTCAGACAGCAGGATGGAGTCTTCGTAGTTGTAGCCATTCCAAGGCATGAACGCGACCAGCACGTTGCGGCCAAGAGCCAGATCACCCAGATCCGTCGAAGGACCGTCAGCAATGATATCGCCCTTTTCGATCCGGTCGCCTACACGTACCAGCGGACGCTGATTGATGCAGGTGTTCTGGTTCGAACGCTGGAACTTCATCAGGCGATAAATATCAACGCCTGACTTGCCAGGCACGAGATCTTCCGTGGCACGAATAACGATACGTGTCGCATCAACCTGATCGACGATACCTGTGCGGCGTGCACCGATAGCTGCACCGGAGTCGCGAGCAACAACCGGCTCCATGCCTGTACCAACGAATGGCGCTTCAGCACGAACCAGAGGAACGGCCTGACGCTGCATGTTCGAGCCCATCAGAGCGCGGTTGGCGTCGTCGTTTTCCAGGAACGGAATAAGCGCTGCGGCAACCGAAACGAGCTGCTTAGGCGAAACGTCCATCAGATCCACGTTTTCACGTGGCGCCATCAGAACTTCACCTGCATGGCGGCAGACAACGAATTCATCCGTGAAGGCACCGGAAGCATCCAGTTCCACATTGGCCTGCGCCACGTGATACTTGGCTTCTTCCATTGCCGACAGATAGACAACGTCGTCCGTTACCTTGCCGTCGATGATCTTGCGGTACGGGCTTTCAATGAAGCCGTATTTGTTGACCCGGGCAAAGGTTGCAAGCGAGTTGATCAGACCGATATTCGGGCCTTCCGGCGTCTCAATCGGGCAGATACGACCGTAATGTGTCGGATGAACGTCGCGCACTTCGAAGCCAGCGCGTTCGCGGGTCAAACCGCCAGGTCCCAAGGCCGAAAGACGACGCTTGTGCGTGATCTCGGACAGTGGGTTGGTCTGATCCATGAACTGTGAAAGCTGCGAGGAACCGAAGAATTCACGAACGGCAGCTGCAGCTGGCTTCGCGTTGATCAGGTCCTGCGGCATTACCGTGTCGATTTCAATGGACGACATACGTTCCTTGATGGCGCGCTCCATGCGAAGCAGACCAACACGGTACTGGTTTTCCATCAATTCGCCGACCGAACGCACACGGCGGTTGCCGAGATTGTCGATATCGTCGATTTCACCGCGGCCATCGCGCAGATCAACCAGCATCTTCACGACGGCAAGAATGTCTTCTCTGCGCAGAATACGGACAGTATCTTCCGCATCCAGATCAAGGCGCATGTTCATCTTGACGCGGCCAACAGCCGACAGATCATAACGTTCGCTATCGAAGAAGAGCGATTTGAACATCGCTTCCGCCGAATCGATTGTCGGTGGTTCACCCGGGCGCATGACACGGTAAATGTCGAACAATGCGTCCTGACGGCTTTCGTTCTTGTCCACGGCAAGCGTGTTACGGATGTACGGTCCGATATTGACGTGGTCGATATCGAGAACGTTGATTTCCGAAACGCCGGTGTCGAGCAGAACCTTGAGTGTCTTCTCGTCAAGCTCATCGCCTGCTTCGAGATAAACTTCACCGGTTTCCATGTTGACGATATCTTCGGCAAGATATGAGCCGAGCAGATCGTCTTCAGTCGCCTTGATGAACTTCAAGCCCTTTTCAGCAAGCTGCTTGGCGCTGCGTGCAGTCAGCTTCTTGCCGGTTTCGAGGATAACCTCGCCGGTGTCCGCATCGATAACGTCAGAGGTCGCCTTGAAGCCGCGGAAACGGTCAACAGAGAATGGAATACGCCACGTATCGCCATCACGGTTGAATGTCAGCGAGTTATAGAATGTCGACAGGATCTCTTCTGGATCCATGCCAAGCGCCATCAACAAGGAAGTCGCAGGAATCTTGCGACGGCGATCGATACGCGCATAGACAACGTCCTTGGCATCGAATTCGATATCGAGCCATGAGCCGCGATAAGGAATGACGCGTGCCGCAAACAGAAGCTTGCCGGACGAATGGGTCTTGCCCTTGTCGTGATCGAAGAACACACCGGGTGAGCGGTGCATCTGCGAAACGATCACGCGCTCGGTGCCGTTTACAATGAACGTACCATTATCGGTCATGAGCGGCATATCGCCCATGTAAACGTCCTGTTCCTTGATGTCCTTGATCGACTTCGCGCCGGTATCTTCATCAATATCGAACACGATAAGGCGCAGCGTCACCTTGAGTGGCGCAGCATATGTCAGATCGCGCTGACGGCATTCGTCAACGTCGAATTTTGGAGCTTCGAATTCGTACTTGACGAATTCGAGCATGGAAGCGCCAGAGAAATCCTGGATTGGGAAAACAGACTTGAATACAGCCTGCAAACCTTCGTCCAAACGTCCGCCCTTGGGCTCTTCCACCATCAGAAACTGATCGTAGGAAGCCTTTTGAACCTCGATGAGGTTCGGCATCTCTGCGACTTCCGGAATCTTACCGAAAAACTTGCGTACGCGCCTACGACCATTGAAAGAATGGGTCTGAGCCATCGTCGCTCCTCGTCTTTATGCCAGAAACTGGCCTGTTTCTTAAAACCGCGTATGCGGCCCCGTGAACGGGACAAAACCCGTTTCCTGAAAGCACCAAATTGCCATCAGGAAAAGGGTTGAGTACCGGGCCCTCCGAAGAGGGTAGTCGGCGGACAGGTTGCCCTGCCCGCCAATAACGCAAGGATTACTTGAGTTCGACCTTGGCGCCAGCTGCTTCGAGCTGAGCCTTGATCTTGTCTGCTTCGTCCTTGGCTGCGCCTTCCTTAACTGCCTTAGGAGCAGCTTCAACGAGGTCCTTGGCTTCTTTCAAGCCCAGACCGGTGATTGCGCGGACTTCCTTGATCACGTTGATCTTGTTAGCGCCGGCATCGGTCAGAACGACGTCGAATTCAGTCTTTTCTTCAACAGCAGCTGCAACTGCACCACCGCCAGCAGCGGCAACAGCAACAGGAGCAGCAGCAGAAACGCCCCACTTCTCTTCGAGAAGCTTGGAAAGTTCCGCAGCTTCAAGAACTGTAAGGTTGGACAGGTCTTCTACGATCTTTGCGAGATCAGTCATTGTGTTATTCCTTTACAAGGTTCGATATATTGACAGCGAGAACGGCCTTATGCCGCTTCGTCCTTCCGGGCATAGGCGCCAAAAACGCGAGCGAGCTGAGCTGCCGGTGCGTTTACGACCTGAGCAATGCGGGAGGCCGGTGTCTGGATCATACCAACCAGCTTTGCGCGCAACTCGTCGAGTGATGGGAGTGCGGCAAGAGCCTTCACGCCATCAGCATCTAGAGTTGTTGCTCCCATTGAGCCACCCAGGATAACGAGCTTTTCGTTGCCCTTGGCAAATTCAATGGCGATCTTTGGTGCCGTAATCGGATCATTGGAATAGGCAACAAGTGTCTGACCTACGAATAGATCAGAAATGCCTTCCGAATCCGTGCCTTGAAGAGCGATCTTGGCAAGGCGGTTCTTCGCGACTTTAACAGTACCACCAGCATCACGCATCTTGGAGCGAAGGTCGCTCAGCTGCGCAACGGTGAGACCGGTATAGTGGGCCACGACAACTGAACCGGAATCCTTGAAGACCCCATTCAGCCAAGTGACAAATTCGCGCTTTTCCGCTTTTTCCACTGTCTCTCTCCATTTGACAGAAATGCGATATTGCATTTCTGCCGGGTTGCCTTTTGTTGCCAGCCTCCAGTCCGAAGACTGAAACCAAACAACAGTTGAGGATCCTGTCCCCCCTGCTTCGCCGGATTGGCTGCAAGCGAAAGGCAACTACGGTTCGAACCTTGTTCTTCGGGCAAAGCCCTCAAATCAAAGTTTTTCCACGTCTCATGCAGGTTCTGACGAATTAAGGCGAACCACCCGCAATCTCGGACAGGATAATCGGACTTTCATCCGATTATCCAGGCCCCGAAAGGCCTGGAATTCCTTTCAATCAAGCTGTTATGCTTGAAATATCAACAATTACGCAATGCGAACTGTTGCAGGATCAATCTTCACGCCAGCGCCCATCGTCGAAGAAATCGCGACGCGCTTTACGTATTCGCCCTTGGAACCAGCAGGCTTTGCCTTGGTTACCGCATCGGCGAAAGCCTTGATGTTCTCTTCAAGTGCCTTGGCATCGAAGGAAGCCTTGCCAACGCCAGCATGAATGATACCAGCCTTTTCAACGCGGAACTCAACAGCACCGCCCTTGGAAGCCTTAACAGCAGCCGTTACGTCAGTCGTAACAGTACCAACCTTCGGGTTTGGCATCATGCCGCGAGGTCCGAGAACCTTGCCGAGACGGCCAACGAGCGGCATCATGTCTGGTGTTGCAATGCAGCGATCAAAATCGATCTTGCCGCCATTGACGATTTCAAACAGATCTTCCGCACCAACAATGTCAGCACCGGCAGCCTTGGCTTCATCAGCCTTGGGGCCACGGGCGAACACGGCAACACGAACAGTACGGCCAGTGCCGTTTGGCAGATTGACGACGCCACGAACCATCTGGTCCGCATGGCGGGGATCAACGCCGAGGTTCATTGCAACTTCGATGGTTTCGTCAAACTTGGCAACTGCACGCTCCTTGACCATGGCAATAGCCGAAGTCAGATCATAGAGCTTGTTGCGGTCAATGCCTTCACGAACCTTCGCTACGCGCTTTGCTACTTTTGCCATTGGATCAGCCCACCACTTCCAGGCCCATCGAACGGGCAGAACCTTCGACCATGCGCATTGCAGATTCAACGTCTGCTGCGTTCAGGTCTTTCATCTTTGCTTCAGCGATTTCGCGGACTTTCTCACGCGTAACCTTGCCGGCAACGACCTTACCTGGCTCTTTGGAACCGGACTTCAGGTTTGCAGCCTTCTTGAGGAAGTAGGAAACCGGAGCGGTTTTCATCGCAAAAGTGAAGGACTTGTCCTGATAATATGTAATCACGACTGGAACAGGTGAACCCTTTTCCATTTCCTGCGTAGCCGCATTGAAGGCCTTGCAGAATTCCATGATGTTGATGCCGCGCTGACCAAGTGCCGGTCCGATTGGCGGGGATGGCGTTGCCGATCCTGCCGATACCTGCAGCTTGAGCTGGCCTGCTACTTTCTTAGCCATTATACTCTGCCTTATGGTTATGCCGGATAAACCGGCATCTTTACATTATGCTGGAGAACCAGCGGTTGCAGTTTGGTGGTTCGGTTTGAGAACCCGGCTAAGGTTTCTCGCCTCCCACCCTTCGTCACCGTGGTGACAGGACAGCTACAAAAGCCGCCCGAATGATCAGACTTTTTCCACCTGACCAAATTCCAGATCGACCGGCGTTGCGCGGCCGAAGATCGAAACTTCGACCTTGAGGCGTGAACGCTCTTCGTCAACTTCCTGTACGGTACCGTTGAAGGATGCAAACGGACCATCAGCGACACGAACGCTCTCACCAATCTCGAACGAGATCGAAGCCTTCGGACGCTCGACGCCTTCCTGAACCTGGGTCAGGATGCGCTCTGCTTCCTTGTCGGAAATGGCGATCGGCTTGTTGTCCGAACCAAGGAAACCTGTAACCTTCGGCGTGTTCTTGATCAGGTGATAGGCATCATCTGTCAGATCAGCGCGAACCATGACGTAACCGGGGAAGAACTTGCGCTCTGCGTCAACCTTGCGGCCGCGGCGCACTTCAACCACTTTTTCAGTTGGAACGAGGATCTTTTCAAAAAGATGCGACAGACCCTTCTGTCGCGCCTTCTCTTCGATCGACTCGGCAACCTTCTTCTCAAAATTCGAATAGGCGTGAACGATATACCAGCGCGCGGTCATTGTTGAATTCCCAATCCCGATTTTCTTGTCAGCCTGCGTTAACGACCAAGACCGAGAATGAGATCAATCCCGTATGCCATCAACTGATCAGCTGCGAAAAAGAAGATCGCAGCAAAGAACGCCATTATCATCACCATCGCAGTGGAAATGAGCGTTTCGCGACGCGAAGGCCATGTGACCTTTGCGGTTTCAGCGCGCACTTGCTGAAAAAAAGTTATTGGATTCGTTTTGGATGCCATTTACCGCTCGTGCGTGTCATTTCGCTGCAAACACACTGCATTAATAATAAAATGCCGACTGTTCACACCATTACGGCCCGTAAAGCTGATTATTCAGCTCCACGCACCGCGTGTCTGTTGACGTTACATAGAACCGATTCCGGTAAAACACAAGGCCCCGGAGTCAATTCCTTCTCAACATCTGCAGTTACACCATCCAATCGTGTACCCAGCAGACTATATAGATGGCAGGGGAGACAGGATTCGAACCTGCGACCTACGGTTTTGGAGACCGCCGCTCTACCAACTGAGCTACTCCCCTATCTTCGGGGCGTACATTCCACAAAGCCGCAGCCTTTTCAAGGGCCATATTACAAACTTATCGCTTTATAAGACGAAGTTCGTTGCTCTACGCTATAAGAACAGCGTGCAAAAAGTTATTTCTTTCCTCAAAACGGAAGCGATCGGGTTCAGCAACGAATGGCGCAATATAATTTTGCGCAGCTGCTGCCAAATTCGTCCCCTACTCTCTCGAGCTTTAGCAATATCAAAGCCGAAAAGATTGATGGAATCGAATCGCACCCCTTCAATCTTCGCTATAAAACCATGTTCGAATTCCGTCTTGCCAACGTAGTATTCCGCAATTTTCCCTGTCCATTCTAACGTATAACTGCCGTCAGAGGTGCGGCTATGGCGCTTAGTCTTGTGGTCTGCGACAGCATCATGACCTAATAAATATATGCCAAACGCCTGAGCATCAAAGAAGGTATCCCAGCTTACGGGTAGAGGATCAGCCGAAAAATGATACTCGTTGCAGTCAAATGAAAATGGCTTTGTGCCATCTGATACGGCTATGCCGGGACTGGAGCTTGTATGACTTCCGCCAATCCAGCATCGCTGATAATTGTTCTAGGCGTGTTTTGACTGCCAATCCGCTTTGCCGTCCTCGTCTCCGGCTACGAAATGGGTGCCATCTATCGCATTATAGTCTTCCGAAATTAATTCGAATGCGATCGACATAGCCGGCTCCGGTTGCGGACCATCGAAACAATACGGCCCGAACTCATTGTAGATTGCCGCATTCCATCTGCAGGATTTGATGCGATGTCCATCCGGCCAAGGGTTGCCCGGAAACACTATGCGCCCGTTAATAACACCCACCTGTTTGTCCTTTGTTTACCGATACTTCTCAGATTTGTCACACGGAACAGGCATCCATGCAAAAAGGGCGATCCAGTGGACCGCCCTTCCCGATTCGAATTGTCAGACGACAATCTTACTCA
>NZ_AKIZ01000008.1 GCF_000282595.1 Phyllobacterium sp. YR531 | reverse complement strand
CCCCCTGCCGTAATCGGCTGGGTCGCCGAGGCGTCCACCGGATTCACAATAATGGCGTCGACACCCTGAGCAACGAAATTGTTGATCTGGTCGAGCTGCTTGCCGATATCTGTCTGCGCGTCTTCAAACTGCAGGCTGACGTCAGTTTTTCCTTCGACGGATTTTTGCATGGCCAAACGCAATACTGCCAAGAAATTGTCATCGAAGTTCGACATGGCGACCCCGATGTTGGCGGCATTCGCCGGCGCGACGGCTGCAGTCGAGAGCATGAGTGCGGCGAGTAGTGATTTCATGGAACGTCCTCCCTTTATAGCTAGTGAAACACCGCAAATGCGAAGGCTCCTCATCCATCGCGCGGACCGTCAAATCGTTTATGGGAGCGTTCTTATAAAGTCAACTGATAATTTTATAAACCAAAACTCCGGCTCGACTTAAAATGATATAATACTCTGTTTTAATGGAATTAATATTATATATTGACTATTTGAGAGCGCTCCCATAATGGTGAAAATCTCACAGTTAGGGAGGGTACCTTTATGACAGGAAACGCTATCGCTATTATCGGAGCTGGCATGATCGGCGCAGCCCATGCATTTGGCTACCGCTCAAATTTCGGGCGTTTCAGTGAAAGGATTGCCGGACTTCGCTTGAAGACAGTGTGTGATGGAAACGATTTGCTTGCATCCAACCTCGCTCGTACCTGGGGTTTCGAAGAGGCAGTCGCTGACTGGGCTGGCGTTCTGGCGGATCCGGAAGTTGGAATTGTCAGTATTTGCCTTCCTAACTTTCTTCATGTCGAAGTGACTCGGGCGGCGCTCGCGGCCGGCAAGCACGTGATTTGCGAAAAGCCGCTTGCGCTGAACGCTAAAGACGCTCTCAGCGTATATCGCGATGCTGAGCGTTCAAAGTCAGTCTCTGCAACGGTCTTCAATTATCGTCGGATACCGGCGATAGCGGCTATTCGAGACCTGATTGCCGCTGGTGAACTTGGAGAGTTGGTCAATGTGTCAATTCAATACCAAAGTGAATATGCTGCCGATCCCAATCTTCCGCACAGCTGGAGATATGAACGCGATCGCGCAGGACCTGGTGCACTGCTTGATTTAGGCACTCATGCAATCGACACAGCGCGATTTCTGTGCGGCGAGGTTTGCGAAGTCGCGGGTGCGATTGCCTCGATCTCGATCAAAGAGCGTTTCCTGCCTGCCGGTACGAGCATCGGCCACAACAAGGTGGGCCTCAGCGAAAAGCGGCTTGCGGTCGACAATGATGATGTAATGTCGGCACTGCTACGTTTCGACAGCGGGTGCCAAGGATTGTTCATGGCCAGTCGCGTGGCGGTCGGAATGGGCAATACCCTTTCCTTGTTTGTCACTGGCACGAAAGGCACCGTGCGTTACACGTCACAAACACCCGCGCACTTCGAGATCGCCCGTTTCGATGGTTCGGGACAGTCACCTTTTTCAAGTGTCGCCAATAACCCTTCCCTTCCGTACACTCATCTTTTGCCGGTGCCTCATGATGGCGTGGCTATCGGCTACGCCGAAGTCTTCGGCTTCATGATTTACGATTTTCTCGACGCGATAGCGAGTGACAAGCCCATGTCGAACGGTTCGATCCTCGACGGTCTGCGTGCCGCCGAAATACTCGACGCAATTCAAGAGGCTGCGGACACAGGCAAGTCGGCCATCGTCAATAGAGCCTCTGCGCAGCTCGCTTCGCGAGTGGCATAAGGAGATCAATTATGAAAATCGGATTGAATACCGATGGCTTCGGTGCCCTTTCTTTGGAATCCTGCTTGGACCATGTCGCCCAACTCGGCCTGACCTGCGTCGAATTTGGTGTTGGAGGCTGGTCGAGCGCCCCCCACCTCAACATCGGCGATTTGCTTCAGAGTGCTAGAGCGCGTGATGCGCTTCTCGGCATGTTGCGAGAGCGCAATCTGGAAATCTCGGCACTGAATTGCTCGGGCAACCAGCTGCATCCGGGCAATATCGGTTCCCAGGACACCGACCTTGCCTACAAAACGATCGAATTGGCATCACTTCTAGGCGTTGGCAGAATCGTGATGATGTCGGGCTTGCCCGCCGGAGGCCCCGGCGACAAGCATCCGAACTGGATCACGTCGTCTTGGCCACTCGAGGCGATGGAGATACTGGAATGGCAATGGTCCGAGCGTGTCATTCCATTCTGGAAACAATTTGCTAAGTTAGCCGAAGCAAAGAGTCTGCGCATCTGCGTTGAGCAGCATGGCCGCCAAGCGGTTTATAATGTTGAGAGCTTCTTCCGGCTGCGTGAAGCGGTTGGCGAGACCGTCGGGGTAAACTTTGACCCGAGTCACCTTATTTGGATGGGCGGCGATCCGATCTCCGCGATCTCGGCGCTGGGTGAGTGTATCTATCACGTCCACGGCAAGGATTCGCGCGTTGAATTGCAGGCACGTGTTGATGGATTGCTCGATCCAAAGCACGTAACGCCGGTTGGTGGGCGATCATGGAACTTCGTATCCCTGGGGCACGGCACCGCAGTTCGCGGCTGGCTCGACATCATTCGCGCTCTCAAGGGTGTCGGATACGCTGATGTCATCAGCATCGAAAATGAGGACTACTCAATGACCGCGACCGATGCGATCTCGACCTCAGTAAACACACTTCGTTTCTGCATAGATAACGCTTAGCGCACAATACTTTGGCCAATTGGGATTCCCGATGACCGGCGCACGACAAGCTCCGGCGCAAGAACCGGGTTGGTCAGCGGGGTGTCCGGAGCCTCAATCCTCCTAAGCAGGATCTCTATCGCGGCACTCACCATGTTTGGCACCTTCTGCCGGATCGTCGTCAGAGAAATTGGCTCTGACGACGCGAGCGGAATATCGTCAAAACCGACAACGGCGACATCATCGGGCACGCGATAACCCAGCCAGGCGAGCCGGCTGATGACGCCCAGGGCAATAAGGTCATTTGCCGCAAAGATCGCTGTCGGTCGTGTTTTCCGGGCCATTAGTGTGTCGGCTGCCATACTTCCAGCGTCGACATTGTAGCGACCTTCAACAACCATCGCTTCCAGTCCATGCTCGAGCATCGTCCCGCGGTAGGCTGCCTCGCGCCGCTTTGCACCCGCTCCGCTCCCGCCCGAAACGTGTGCAATTGCGGTGTGGCCTGATTTAACCAGAAGCTCAGTTGCTAACCCTGCCCCAAGACTGTCATCTGAGCTAACACTTTCGACGCCGTCCTCCTTGAGGTTTCTGCCGATATAGACGGTGGGTAGCAGTTTCGAAACGTTGATGATTTCATCCCTGCCGCCCGGCGTACCGATCAACACAAGCCCAGCTATGCGTTGGTCGATGAAAGCGTTGACTGAGCTTACAGTCCCATTAACAGCCAACATCGCAAAGTAACCTGTTTGCCGCAGGACAAGATCGCATTCGCGGGCCAGCATCGCTTCGTAGGGATTGAGAATATCTCCAACAACAATACCGATGGAGCGGCTCTGCCGACTGGCGAGCGTCTGGGCTGCAAGATTAGGTGTGTAGTTTAGCTTTGCAGCGATCTCGAGAATATGCGCTTTCGTTTGTTGCTTTACACCGGGATCGTTGCGAAGCGCGCGCGATGCCTGCGAACGGGAAACACCTGCTGTCCTGGCAACATCTTCGAGTGTAGCGGCGCGTCGAGTATTAAGCTGTTTCATTCCACCAAACAGGAGCGTTACATCGATTGTTGTCAAATCGCCAGCATCGCTGACAACTGTACGCATAGAAGCACATGAGAGCGCTCCCGAATAGTAAAAAGTGTCGATTTGGACATTTTCCACGTCGGCTCTCCGATCAAGGCGACAATGCAAAAAAGTCTTCAACCAAATGAAAAAGGTTCCTGCTCAGTTTTGAGGCGTTTTGCCAATTGGAAAGTGAAATCAGCAAGACCGACTCAACGAGGGTCATCTGTAATCTGCATTTGGAGTTATTCAATGCGCGACGCTAATAAAATCGCTTCAGCGACGGGTTCCTGGATTTCATCTTGAAGAATGCCGGTTGCGATGCGAATGGCACTTGTCGGTCGCATCGAGTATTTCGTTCCGGGGCTGACTGCAAAGCCCCGTGCCGCGAGCGTAACCAGAGCGTAGGACTCGGAAGGAACCGGAATGAAAACGCTTATGCCGAAACCGGCGTCGATCTCAACACCGCGCCGAGCAAGTGCCCTTGCGAGTTCCTCGCGCCTATAACGATAGACAGTTCGGGCGTGGGCCAATGCCTTCTCGGTAATGGGGTCATTCAGCAGCCAAGCCGCTGCAGATTGCAATATTCGACTTGTCCAACCGGCACTGAAGCTGCGGTATGACTGAATTTGTTCGACAACACTGGCCGAACTTGACAGTACAGCCAGCCGCAAATCGGGTCCCAGTGTCTTGGAAAAAGACAGGATGTGAATGACGCGATCAGGAAAGCGATCCCCGAGTGAGATTCTCGGCAGGTCTGTAATGTCGGCAACGCCGTCATCCTCGATTATCAGAGTCTCGGTGCCGACGAGCAAATCACCGATCGCTTTCAGGCGTTCCTGCGTTACACAATGACCGGTTACCGCATGAATGCGCGGTTGAAAGAGGAATGCAGAGGGTTTTTGTTTCAGCGCCTCTTCCAGGGAAGCGGGGATCGGCCCTTGTAAGTCGCATTCAACCGGAATGATCGGCACATTCATATCTTCCAGAATATCGAGAAGACGCAACGCGGTCGGATCTTCTATCGCTACCGGAGAACCCGGCCGCACAAGCGCGTGCAGTACCGTGTACACGGCATTATAGCCACCGTTGGTGGCCAGGAATGTGCATCCGCTGTACGGCCAGCCTCGCTGCACTGCTTCCTGCAGTTCGGGGAGAATTCGCACCCGTTCATAACTGTTGAGATTTTCTGCCCTGGCACCATGAGCCATCGCCTGATCCAAAAGTGGGAGCAAAGTACTGTCAGGCACTGCAGTTGCGAGATTGATTACATCTGATCCATAATTTCCGCTACTCGCAAGGCGTTCCGGCCGAGCGGTGAAGCGATCGCCCAGTACCCATGCGCCATTTCGGCCGCGACCACCAATAATCTTGTGGCGGCGCAGGTCGCTCCATGCCTGAGAGATCGTTGCCGGGCTAACACCCAGCAGAAATGCGAGGTCACGCACCGGCGGTAGCTTGGCGCCCACGGGCAAAGCTCCTGTTCGGATCAGGGCGCTGGTCTCCTGGGCTATGCCTTTGGTTGTGCGATTTCCCAATCGTTCGGCAAACCATCTCGCATCGTACCTCTGTGCTTCTTTGTCCAAATCTCGACCTCACATTTAAATGTTCAGTAACATAATAACATTTGATCGGAAAACACTCAACATTTATGCTGCCCGTTAAGAATGCAAATTACCTAGGAGTTTTCATGCCCGTCACAATCCGAATTGCCGTGCGAGATTGGGATTACCTGACACCGCTCATCCTGGGAGATATAACTTCGGAAAAGCTCACTGTACAGGTTGATCGCGTGGATACTCTGGTTGGTGAACTTGCGACAGATCCGGTGTACGACGCGAAGGAACTCTCGTTTAGCCGCTATGCGTCCCAGCGAGAGGCGGGCGATCAATCCGTGTTCGGGATTCCCAATTTTTTAATGCGCAGTTTTCGGCACCGTTGTATCATCACGCGTTCAGATAGTTCCTTGGAACAACTAGCCGAACTTGCGGGCAAACGCATCGGAGTGACTGGCTGGCGCGATTCTGGCAATACTTGGACGCGAGCAGCGCTTAGGCGTGGCGGTGTCGGTATCGATGATGCCCTCTGGATTGCAGGACGTTTGACCGCCGAGCATCCGATTGTGGACAGGCTCGATGGTTTCGGACGACCGGGACTCATTGAGTCTGCACCTGAAGAGCGGCCATTGATAGAGCTCCTCGACGTGGGAGAAATCGATGCTGTGTTCACGCCATTTATGCCAAACGGATACTTCGAGGCAGGATCGCGCTTCCGCCAGTTGCAGCGCGACTTCCGTAGCGCCGAGCTCGATTATTTTCGGGCGGTTGGATATGTTCCGGGGATTCATCTGGTCGGGGTCAAGTCCGGTCTTGCTGAGCGGTATCCATGGCTGCCGGGTGAACTCAGCGCGATGATCGATGCGAGCCAGAAGATGTGGACGCAAAAGCGCAGAAAGTATGCTGATACGACGCCGTGGATCATCGACGAGCTTTTAAATAATGCGCGCGATCTGCCGGAAAGCTGGTGCGAAAGCGGGTTTTTAGCCAATCGCACCATGATCGCTGACTTTTCACGTGAATTGCACGAACAGCGCATTCTGGGTCGACAGCTTACCCCGGAGGAGCTGTTCCCTGCCTATGCGGCGGAGTACGGCTCTGCCGCATAGAAATGGTGAACAGGACAATCAATAATAATCAACCGACAGAGTGGAGAATGAGAATGACAAAGAGATTCACTATCGGAGCCATCCTTGCTGTATTGGCGTGCCAGGCAGCCTATGCCCAGGATTTGCCAAAGCAGAGCGTCGATGAACAGTTGCGCGCGCGCTTGCCGCAGGAGATACGCGATGCCGGATTTATGACGGCAGTCAACAATGGCTCCTTCCCACCCTACGAGATTGTCACCGGAACTAAGATGACCGGTGCGAGTGCAGACCTTGCTGCAGCGATGGGGGAATTGCTGGGTGTCGAGATCAAACACTCTTCGGTGGCTGGTTTGCCTGCGATGCTTGCCGGGGTTAATTCTAACCGGTTCCAGTTCGCCTTTGGACCGGTCGGCGATTACCCAGAGCGCCAAAAGGCCAGTGACTTTGTCGATTGGGTACGCGAGTATGTTGTTTTTGCGGTTGAGAAAGGCAATCCACACGCCGTGGTTTCGCTCGATTCTGCCTGCGGCAAGCGTATTGCCGTGATGGCGGGAGGTTCGGCGGAGAAGGTCATCAAGGAGCAGGCCGAGAAATGCGTGAGTGATGGAAAGCCCTCGGTGGAGGTCCAGTCATACACCGATCAGCCGAGTTCCATCCTGTCGGTTCGCTCAAAGCGGTCAGATGCCTTTTTCTCCTCGCAGGCGCCATTGGTCTATTATGTTCAGCAGGCTGACGGTGAACTCGAACTTGCCGGCATCGGCCAGAGCAATGGCTTTAAGGACATCTTCCAGGGTGCCGTGGTGCCCAAGGGCTCTCCGCTTGGAGAAGTGTTGCGCGATGGATTCAAAATTCTCATCGAGAACGGCACCTACAAGATCGTGATGAAGAAGTGGGGGCTTGAAAACAACATGATCGACGAACCGGGCATCAATCGGGGCGTATAGGATCAAAAATGAACAACGCGATGAAGCACGGGCAAACACTGCTCACTGAAGGCGAAGATGCGCTGCGTGACGTCCAGCTTGCGCATAAACCGTTACGGTTTGACCGCATCGGTCTTTGGACGCTGGCGCTCGCCATCGGCGGTGGATTTGCTTACACGGTGGGAACGAACAAGAATTTTGGGTGGCCCATCGTCGCACAATACTTCTTTGACCCGGCGGTCATACAGGGGTTGACGGTCACGCTCGGATTGACTGTCGTTGCAATGGTACTTGGTGTTATTCTCGGACTGTTGCTGGCGGTCGCCCGCATGTCAAAAGATCGGCTGGCGTCGTCTCTGTCCTCTCTGTTCATCTGGTTCTTCCGGGGAACACCACTGCTCGTACAGTTGATCTTCTGGTATAATCTTTCGACGCTCTTTCCAAAATTGTCGATCGGGATTCCGTTCGGCCCGACTCTCGCAAGCTGGAACACAAACGATCTCGTGACTCCCGTGACCGCAGCTATCATCGGCCTTGCATTGAACGAGGCAGCGTACATGGCCGAGATCATTCGTGGAGGCTTGCTTTCGGTCGACAGGGGACAGTCAGAAACAGCCGAAGCCTTCGGAATGACGAGAGCTCGTGCGCTACGGCGGATTATCCTTCCTCAGGCAATGCGTTCGATCGTGCCGCCGACAGGAAACCAGCTCATCAGCATGATCAAGGCCACCTCACTGGTCAGTGTTATTGCCATGGCCGACCTCCTTTATTCCGTACAGTCAATCTATAACCGGACATTCGAGGTCATACCGATGCTGTTGGTGGCCGTAGTCTGGTATCTCCTGATTACCTCGGTCCTTAATGTGGGACAGGGTGCGATCGAGCGCTATTACAGCCGAGGCGATCGTGGACAGCAGCTTGCAGCGCGTAAAGAGCCGGAAACCGCATTAACTGGAGATGCCGCATGAGCCCAGCGATTGCCAACACGCCCCTTGTGCGTGCACGAAACGTTCACAAGTCTTTCGGCCCGCTTGAGGTTCTCAAGGGGATCGACCTCGATGTTGCCAGTGGCGAGGTGGTGACCATTCTCGGGCCTTCCGGTTCAGGCAAGTCAACCTTTCTGCGCTGCATCAACCATCTGGAATCGATTAACCAGGGATTGATCGAAGTTGACGGTGAACAGATCGGTTATAGGTTGCAGAAAGGGAGACTCGACAAGCTACCCAACCGAGCGATTGCTGCCCAGCGCCGCAAAATCGGCATGGTATTCCAGCAGTTCAATCTCTATCCTCACATGACAGCTCTGGAAAACGTGATAGAAGCGCCCGTTGGCGTTCATGGCCAGAACAGTAAAGAAGCCCGCCGCTATGCAACGGAGCTTCTTGCACGTGTTGGCCTTTCGGAGAAAGTGAACTCCTATCCACGCCAGCTGTCGGGTGGACAGCAGCAACGCGTCGCGATTGCGCGCGCACTTGCTATCCAGCCCAAGTTGTTGCTTTTCGACGAGCCGACTTCTGCCCTTGATCCGGAGCTGGTGGGAGAAGTGCTAACGACGATGCGCGATCTTGCGAGCCAGGGCCTGACAATGATCGTCGTTACACATGAGATCGGCTTTGCTCGAGAAGCTGCGGATCGCGTCGTATTTATGGACGACGGCAGCGTCGTAGAAGTCGGGCCGCCAGAGGAGGTGATTTCCCGGCCGCAGCATCCGCGCACTCGCAGTTTCCTTAGCCGCTTCATCTAATGTCCCTCAAGCAGAGCGATCTGCTCTACAACGGGTAAAAATCATGACAATACAACCGGGCAATTTTGCGGAACTTTCGGACTTCGCCTTGCGCCGTGATGAGCTTCGACACATCCGGCAGAGCCTGCATTCCAACCCGGAACTTTCCTTTGAAGAACACCAGACGGCGGCGTATGTCGCTGAAAAGCTTGAAGAATGGGGTTATGAGGTACACCGTAATATTGGCGGGCTCGGGGTTGTCGGACGGTTGCAGCAGGGAGACGGCACCCGTAGCATTGCGATTCGCGCCGATATGGATGCACTGCCGATTGAGGAAGCGACGGGGGTCTCCTATGTCAGCCGTTCACCCGGCAAGATGCATGCTTGCGGTCACGACGGCCATACCGCCATGCTGCTTGGCGCGGCGGAATATCTTGCGCGCACTCGCAGATTCAACGGAACTGTCAACCTTATCTTTCAACCCGCGGAGGAAGCCGGTTCCAACAGCGGCGCACAAAGGATGATCGCCGATGGTTTGTTCCAACGGTTTCCGTGCGATGCAATCTTTGGATTGCATAATCATCCAGGGGCACCCGCTGGAACTTTTCTTATGCGCTCGGGAGCTCTGATGGCTGCAGGAGATACAGTCCGAATAAAGATCAAAGGACGTGGTGGCCATGCCTCGCGGCCCCATCTTACGATCGACCCGATCGTGGCCGTTTCGAACCTCGTGATGTCGTTACAGACCGTTGTATCGCGGAGTATCAATCCTATCGAAACTGCCGTGGTAACAGTCGGTACGATCCGTGGTGGCTCCGCCTCGAATGTCATCCCGGACCAGGCCGAGATTTCAGTCAGCGTCAGGTCGTTCTCGTCCCAGGTTCGCTCACTTCTTGAGCAACGGATAAGACAACTTGCTGCTTCCATTGCCGAAGCACACGGTGCGACCGCTGAGGTCGAATACGAATTGGGATATCCTGTTGTTTCCAACTCGGAACAAGAAACGGCCTTTGCAACAAAGGTAGTGACGGAGCTCGTCGGTGCCGATCGCGTTTCCGTATGCCCCTTGATCCCGGGTAGCGAGGATTTTGCCTATTTCCTGGAGCACAAACCAGGCTGCTTTCTGCGGCTTGGTAATGGTGAAAAATCCGCACCGCTGCATAGTCCGCAATATGATTTTAACGATGAAAACCTCACTGTCGGGGCCGCTCTCTGGGCGAGATTGGCCGAGCGTTATCTCCTTGCAGGACAAGGAGGCGAAGATGTCGAGCATGCGTGACTTTTTCCATCTGCCGGAGGGCATGATTTATCTTGATGGAAACTCATTGGGTCCACTCCCTGCAGCGGCGGCAGATGCAGCCAGCAAGGTGATTGTCGATGAATGGGGCGCCCAGCTGATCAAGGGCTGGAATACTGCCGGATGGTATAGACAACCCGGCCAGGTTGGTGACCGAATAGGCAGGTTGATCGGTGCGCCAGCCGGAACAGTCGTTATGGGCGACACACTTTCCATCAAGGTCCACCAAGCTCTGGCATCTGCACTGGAGTTGAGAAAGCAGCGTCGTGTCGTCATATCGGATACCGGCAATTTTCCTTCTGACCTGTATATCGCTCAGGGACTGTTGAAGTCACTCGACCGGGGTTACGTCCTAAAAGTGGTTGATCCGGAGGATGTTGAGGCAGCAATTGACGAGACTGTTGCTGTCGTCATGCTAACAGAGGTTGACTACCGTACAGGACGACTTCACGATATGAAGGCGTTGACACGCAAAGCCCATCAGGCAGGTGCCCTCGCGATCTGGGATCTTGCGCATTCTGCAGGAGCCATTCCCGTTGATGTTAGCAGCGCCAAAGCAGATTTCGCCGTGGGATGCACCTATAAGTACCTCAATGGTGGGCCGGGTGCCCCGGCCTTCATCTACGTCTCCCCCGAACACGCCGATGAAGCCAGACCGGCCCTTTCGGGTTGGATGGGGCATGCTCAGCCCTTCGCCTTCGATCTGGACTATCGAGCCGGCGTGGGTATAGAACGCATGCGTGTTGGAACCCCGCCGGTTATTGCATTGAGCATTCTTAGTGCCGCCCTTGATGTGTGGGATCGGGTGGATATGGGAGAAGTCCGGGCAAAATCAATTGCCCTTAGCGACTTATTCATCCGCGAAGTTGAGAGCCGTTGTCCCGACCTTTCCCTGGCATCCCCACGAGATAGCTCCAAGCGGGGCAGCCAGGTGTCATTCCGCCATCCTGAAGGCTACGGCATTATGCAGGCGTTGATTGCCCGCGACGTTATTGGCGATTTTCGGGCCCCCGATGTCCTGCGGTTTGGTTTCACCCCCCTTTACATCGACGAGGGGGATGTCATGCGGTCTGTCGACGTGCTGGAGCAAATTATGGTGTCCAGATCATGGGATTCTCCGAGATTCAAAAGTAAAATGGATGTGACATGAGCACTGAAGCTTATGATCCCGCCGCAGAAGGCGCGCAGATGTCCTTCAAAGGACGGATGTCCTACAGCGATTATCTTCAACTGGAAAAGGTGCTTGACGCCCAGGAAACTCTTTCCCCAGCGCACGATGAGCTGTTGTTCATCATTCAGCATCAGACTTCGGAATTGTGGATGAAGCTTGCTGTCCATGAAATCAGGTCGGCAATGGCATCGATTCATGATGGCAGGCTGCATCCTGCATTGAAGAACCTCGCCCGTGTCAGCCGCATATTTGAGCAGTTGAACAATGCCTGGGATGTGCTGCGGACCATGACACCCAGTGAGTATACGCAGTTTCGACCGTATCTCGGAATGTCATCCGGATTTCAGTCTTTCCAGTACCGGGCTATCGAGTTTCTCGCCGGTAACCGCAATCTGGCCATGCTCAAACCTCATGAGCACAGACCGGAAGTTATTGCGACGCTGGACGCGATACTTGCAGCTCCGAGCCTTTACGATGAGGCAATCCTGCTTCTCGCCCGAGAGGGTTTTGACGTTGGGATCGACGCCCGGCGTGGCGACTGGCGGACGATGAGGCAGGAAAGCCCGCAGGTGCGTTCCGCCTGGACACAAGTGTATCAGGATCCCGAGAGGCACTGGGCGGTTTATGAGCTTGCCGAGAAGCTGGTCGATTTTGAGGATTACTTTCGCAGGTGGCGCTTCAACCACGTTACGACAGTAGAACGGGTGATCGGCTTCAAGCGCGGCACCGGTGGGACGGGTGGAGTCTCCTACCTGAAGCGAATGCTGGAGGTCCAATTGTTTCCCGAGCTGTGGGCTCTGAGGACCGAACTCTAGGTTCGTTCTCAGTCCGTCGCTGAGCAGCATGATGAGAGGCCTGCCTTTGCTATCCAAACGGACATGGTAACGAAGCAGCAGCAAGTTCGTGTTCGCAACTTGCGAATTAAAGGGTACAACACTGCTTTGGGTGGTCATATCGATAAATAAAGGTAACCTCCGTCCGTTGGCAGAGCGCGGGGTCGATGTGCTCAATCGGTGACAGCTGTGTGCAAAGCACCAGCGATTGATCGATCGTACGCCAGCCCGACTGAAAACTATTTGCACTCTAAGTGATCGTCGCTGCCTGGTGATTTAGCAGCGCGATCCTTGATGATCCGTGGCGGCCGATGCGCTTTGGCGGGAGGAATGTGCTTGCCATCCAGCAATTCCATCTCCACGAGGCAACTATGTGCACTCGTAGCCTGCGCAAGACGTGATGTTCCCTTATCACGGGTCAACACGTTGGGATTGCCGTGCAAACACCTGCTTGTGGGGTCACCTGGTATTTCGGGGTCGTACCAAGCCCCCGTGGAGAGCTTCACGACACCACGTCGAATGCCGTTATTGATATGGACAACGCTAATGCAATTGCCGCGTTCATTGAACAGCCGAACGAGATCGCCTTCAGCGATGCCTCGGGCTTTGGCATCAAAGCTGTTCAATTCGCAAGGCTCACGCCCTCCCGTTTTCCCGGAGAGGCTTGTTCGGCCGAAATCGAGCTGACTATGCAGGCGCGTGGAAGGTTGATTGGAAATCAAATGGAGCGGAAAGCGCTCAGCATGTTTCCCGCCGAGCCACTCGTCCGGTTCAATCCATGTCGGATGCCCTGGACAATCAGCATAGTTGAAAGATGCGATAGTGGAGGAAAAGAGCTCTATTTTTCCTGATGGCGTACATAGAGGGTGAGTAGCAGGATCGAAACGCAATTCAGCGCACATCGGAGGCAATCCCGGGCCTGGGGCGAGGGTAAATCGCTCCTCCATCCAGAATTCTTCAAAATCAGGTAACTTAATCCCTATTTGATGGCATCGATCCTGAGTTTGCACATAGAGCTTTTCGACCCACTTTATTTCACTCAGGCCCTCGGTGAATTGCGCGCCAAATCCTAATCGCTCAGCAAGCATCGAAAAGACCTCAAAGTCGGAAAAGATTCCGGGCGGTGGAGGAACAGATTGCTTCATCGCGATGATAGTCCCGTCGTCCATTCCCACGCCGATGTCATTTCGTTCCAGCATAGTCGAGGATGGAAAGACGATGTCAGCAAAACGAGCGGTGGGCGTCCAGTAATGCTCGTGTACGATGACCGTCTCCGGCTTGCGCCAGGCCCTGACAAATTTTCCAATATCCTGATGATGATGGAAGGGATTGCCCCCGGCCCAATAAATCAGATTAATATTGGGATACTCCAAGCGTTGCCCGTTATAGTCGAACTCGCCGCCCGGATTCAGCAGCATATCGGCAATTCGGGCAACCGGAATGAAATTCTTTACGGGGTTCTCTCCTTGCGGCAATGACGCTGCCGGAAGGTAAGCGCCAGCGTGGCCCAAGCTGTGAATCGAATTCTGTCCAAGGCAGATGCCGCCACCAGGAAGCCCCATCGAGCCGGACATCGCTGCGAGCGCAATTGCCATCCAAATCGGCTGCTCGCCATGCTCTCCCCGCTGAACCGACCAGCTGACGGTGATCAAGCATCGCTTGGACGACATCTCACGAGCGATCTGCTCTATCGTGTGGGCAGGCACCTCGCTCAAGTCGCTTGCCCACAGCGGTGTTTTGGGAATGCCGTCCGTCCGACCAAGGATGTAAGCTTGCAGCGTCTCATATCCGACGCAGCACCGGTCGACGAAATCATAGTCGACACAGCCTTCCTTGATCAGAACGTAGGCGATTGCGAGCATGACAGCCATATCGCTGTTAGGACGAATGGGGATCCATTCTGGATTAACATCCTCTACTATGTCGCCTGCGATCGGAGAAAAATTGACGAACTTTATGCCGGCTTCTGCAGATCGTTTCATACCTTTCAATGCATCATGTCGGGTGACCCCACCCACATTTACTTGCGTGTTTTTTAGCGCTAATCCCCCGAAGGAAATTACGAGCCTGGTATTGCGGGAGACCTCTTCCCAGCTTGGCATTCGAGCAAAAAGTGTACTGAGATCACAAAGAACATGTGGAAGGATGACCTCCATCGCCCCCATGCTGTACGTGTTCCGAGAGTCTGTGTAGCCGCCAAACATCTTAAGGAAGCGATGGACCTGACTCTGGGCATGATGAAATCGACCTGCACTTGCCCAACCGTATGAGCCGCCATAAATGGCCGAATTGCCGTATTCTTGCCTCGTGTCCAGCAAAGCGGTCGACGCCAGATCGATGGCGGTCGCCCAGTCTACCGCGACAAACGGTTCTGTACCACGCGTGTCCGTATGGGCTAAACGTCCTCGCTCGAGATAGCTTGCGCGCACCATCGGCGCTGTAATGCGAACTGGACAGTCCCGGGTATCAAGAAGAGATTGGCCAATTAAGGATGGCTCTTGGTCATCCGAAACTGGCTTGATTGCCAAGATTCTCTCATCCCTGGAAATCACACGGTACGCACCCCAATGGGTCAGGGTCAGGGTTTCCCGGCTCGTTCTGTTGTTCGGCATATAAATTCCCGGGTGGTTGCCAGTTTCAGTCAGCCGCTCTTGCGACGCACGCAGGCTAGCTTCGCTTATGCTCAGCTACGCCCTGAGTTAATTTTGACGTTATTACCCAGCGGTCATCGACCTTTCGCAAAAGAAAAAACGTAGGGCACGTCTGCGAACGTCTACGCTGGCCCACGTTGATCAGCGCGCGACGCCTGCTATCTTGGCTTCGAACGATCCGACAGGTTCGCTGAACACGCAGGTTATGAAAAAATCGCCGGAGTTCTCGCCCCAGTCTCGCCGGCCTACGCAGAGCCCTCTCGACTGGATGCCATTTTCGACTTCGTACTTGTAGATGCTCTGTGCGGGTAACATGCCTTTGATACCGGTGGCGCCTTCGCGCGGCCTTGATTTCCTGCTCATTCAAGTTTTGGGAGCCGTCTGTGTCTAGGATTGTTTTTGCACATATTGGTTCCACCTCTACGATGCTGATTTTGACATTTCCCATTGTCTAAATCCGTCTCCGCGCTCTATGAATACTGTACTCGGTATACAATTTAAGTCAACTTCAACTCTGTGACGCCCGCACGTAAAGCGTGGACTATTATAGGGCGTGTCGATAAAAGTTTGCTGTTTGTTGCGCAGCGAAGGTGCTAACCAATCGCGCTCTTTCTAAAATAGTTCCTGCCGACTCTCGAACGGGCTTTCGACTTTGAGGACCTAAGTAACACCAGACTGCCTCCCGCCGCAAAATCCCATTGAAAAATCAGTCCCTAATCCGACACTCAGCCGTTTGTCGGTTTTCTGGAAACGACAGTACATGTGGCGTACCCAAAAAGATGCGCTCCATGTGCCGGCAATCGCGGATTCAATTGCCGATCGGAACCTGAAATTGGAACCAGAACTTGTCGCCCTCTGGCCGGTTTTCAACGTCAAACTCATGCTGCCACTTGAGAACGACGCCGCCGCCGCGGTTCCCGATAGCATAAACGAGTTGGGGACCGATCGCAAAAGCCTGTTGGCGAAAACCGTCGCTGACGGTCGTTCCGCCGATTTTGTCATCGGAGAACTGCTTCGCTGCATAACCCTGAACGCCGATAGCTAACTGGGGTAAGGACTGGAATGCTCTATAGTTTACCGCCCAATCCATGTAAGAAAGCGATCCTGACTGGTAGTCAGTATCCTCATTTTTCAAATGAAACTCGGTGCCTATAGTCCCAGATAACTCAAGCTGCGGATCCGGCAACCATGTCAGATGTAGGTTTGGTGAAATACTGAAAACCTTATTCGATACTTCCGTTTTTGAGGGTAGATAGAACTCTAGCCCTGCGTAAGCGAAAAACGTCTTATCGGGATTTGACCATCCGAGATACATCGGGCCGACGGAAACATCTCCTATCTCCGTGTTGTCGGTGCCGCCAAACGCAGTATCAATGTCTGCGTGAATGAACGGCAAGACGATAGTCGAACTAACAGAGAACTGACCAATTTGCCAATCCCAAGTATGCATTACGCGAATACTTTCCACCGCTAGATCGGCATCAAATCCTGGAATGAGATTGTTTCCGTTGCTGTCTTTAAAACTTTTGGCGGAGTAGTAAGTCGAATAATTCTGGATCCAAGTCTGTCCCGGTTGTGGAACAAGCCCGTTCAAGATGGTATTAACTCCCTGTGGATATGCACTAAAGCCATTCTCGGTCGCTCGCGCCTCAATTGGACACCCCGAATTCAGACCTATGCTGATAAGAATGGCAATTTTGAATCTGTTCATTGTGTCCTCCCAAACACGTTTTTAATCAAAAAAATCCCCACGCAGCGCCTGCAAAAGACGCTAACGCTTGACTGCATTGAGATGCGTGGAATGTCGCCAGCGACCCAGAAAGGCATGACGAAACGTGCGCTGCTACATTATTTCAATCTCCGGGACCCTCAGCCCGCTGTTCAATTCTATGTCAATGTTGTCCAATTCGCTAAGCGCTGAGCAGGTCTCGATGGAGGGCCTTTTCACCCAAGCGATCGTCGTGGTTTCGCAGTGGACCCAGTCAGCTTCAAAGAACTGTGGATCTTGTTAGCGCCCCGCTCAACCCGAGGTGGCCGCACTCTGCCAGTCCAAAACAGGTTAACCACGCGGCCTCGAAGAGCGTGTTATCATTGTAAAATTCGGGAGCTCTATTCCTAGGCCTGTCATCACAAAGGCTACCCCTTAGGACAGGTTCGGACCACCTCCGCTATTTCCCCATTCGATCGGGCTCTCTCGCCGCCAAGACTGTTTTTGATATTTTTCAGACCCCTCGCTAGAGCAAAACCGACCTGATCGACTGCTTCACTTTCAAATTCAACGTCAGCGCTGAAATCTCCTCTATGATCCCCTGCAGTCAGTTCCACGACAACTGTGGGACAAAGGGTGGCCCTCACGCATCAGATGCGTAAGGGTCAGGTTTTGTGGTTCGTCCGTTGTTCGGCAGGCAAATCCCGTGGGCTTTCCGGTTTTAGTGAAGACGCTGTTCTGCCGCTTTCTTTCGCTATGTTTTACGCAGCCACGCCCTGAGTCGCTTTTGATGTTATGACCCAGCGACCGTCGATCTTGTGCAAAAGGAAAAACGTATCGAAGTTTTTCCCCTCAAGCTGGCGCTCAATAATCCAGGCTGAAGCAATATCGTGCGTCTGATCAATGGAAATGACCTCGCCGCTGAAATTGGGACTGGTTTCGGATGTCGGACGCGCTGAGCGCATATAGGCGGCGATCGTTTCGCCCGGATTGCTTGAAATCGCAAAGCCATCCGGACGTTCCCGGCTGATGGTCGCGTGAGGATGAAATACCTCGATCATGCGATCGGGCTGAGAATGCTTTATTGCATCGATATAGGTTTGGATTGTCGCCGCAATAGCGGCTTTTTCATCGTTATTGGACACTTTGTCTTCCTCTTATATGCCAGCGACAGCCTCAAAACAGCATGGTCGGATCGACCTTTACCTCTGGATGGAGATCCATCTTCCATGTCTGGTCCGGACCCGCCTTTTGATCGAAGAAGCTTAGGCCCGTGATCGCCTTGCCGGAGGGGAAGATCGGCCAATTCAGGATTGTTGGTCCAAGACGGATCCATTCGCCGGCTTCGACATAGCAAACAGCTTGCAAGCCGTTTTCGAGTTGAACGCCCTTGATGATCGCACCGGTGAAGACAAAGTGAATATCGTTTACCAGCACATGATGCGGCGTCAGGTAATCCTTTATTTGCTCGGGTGATTTTTGGCCACCGCCGGTTTCGCCGCCTTCGAAATGTTGGTGAAAAGCAAAGCCCTCTTCTCCTTTGGACAGGACATTGCCCACCCTCCAGGAAACATAACCTTCCGAATCCAACCGTTCACGCACAGAAGAATCGAGCGAGCCAACTATCAATTTGGCATTCTCTGGCGAAAGCGGCTGCGGCAGTGCGTCAACGCGCGCGCGCAGCGCATCGTCAAACGGAAAACGGCCGATTTCCATGGGTTTGACAATTGCATTGATATCTTCAATTGCGGTAAACACGCGACCATCGGAAACGCGCAATAATGCCATAGTACTCTCCTTGTGAATGTATATTCAGAGCTGCCGTTTTAGAAATAACGGCAGTTACTCTTTTTGTTTCTTAAGCAGTTTGGGCATAAAACGAACGTGACTTCCGCGGAACTGCCCAAGAAGCACCGCTAACGTGTCGCCTTATTTCAAATAATGGCCCATTACCCAGTTGTAATAATGGGAAAGTTGAGATTCGAGCGGATGAACAACGCTTTTTGTATTGTAGCTGGAGCGAAGACCTTTCTGCAGATTTTGACAGCATGAAGTGTCCTGATCCTGGACAAATGCCATACGCCCATTTTGCTCTTTCATCAGATCATCAGCGCCTGGCCGCCCGAAAGCCCACGGCGCAAACGCGTTGGCCGTAATCGCCCGATTGCGGCTTACTTCGTCATATTCAGTAACAATGAACGTTACCTGATGCGTGTTGAGATAGGTAATAAGGCTCGGGTAAATCCCTATAAAAATCGACTTCTCGTCAAAATTCTCTTCATCGTCCGGTGTAAACCAAGATGGCTTTCCGAATGGGTAAGCGTGGCGTCCATCTTCAGGCTCTCCGGCATACACGCCCCAAATGTCACCAAAGGCAATCGGTCCGTACTGGTGCGCCGTTCCTCCTAGAATCGATTTGTGGCAACCCTCGTGATGGTACGCTTCGTAACCGGTTTCAAAGGATAGCTTGTAGTTCCATTGCGTTTCATACTCGACACGCCCACCAGAGCGGTACTCACTCAAACCATGCCTACCGATGACGTCCTTCAGGCCCTCAAGTTGTGGCGCGAGTGGCTTTGCTTCCTGATCAAAATTAATGAAGATGAAACCTTCCCAGACTTCCAGACGTAGCGAGGGCATGCTGCAGTTTTTCTTGTCGAATCCAGGCAGGCTCCGCGCAGCGATACCGCGTAGCTGACCATCGAGGCCGTAGGTCCAGCTATGGAATGGACAAACAAATAATTTCGTGTTTCCGGAACCATCGGGCACGACCTGAGCCCATCTGTGCTGGCACACGTTAATCAGTGCACGAAGCTCACTGTCCTGGCCGCGAACGATAACGATAGGTTCACCGAACATGCGGGTTGTAAAATAATCACCCGGGTTCTCTGCCCAGTCCCAACGACCCACACAAAGCCAATTCTTCTTGAGGATGTTCTCGACTTCATAATTGTAGATGTCATTGTCATAATAACACCGCGCGGGCAGCATGCTTTTGAGACCGTCCACTCCATCACGGACTTCTTTGATCTCCTGTTCGCTAAAGTAAGGGGACCCGTTGGTTCGAACGTCTGTTTTTGCCTGCACGGGTTCCGACTGTATCATACTGAGTTTTGTATTCCCCATTTTCTAAATCCCATTTTTCTAGCGTTATTCGAATACAGTACTCCGTATACAATTCATGTCAAGTTCCAAAGGCGGTGCTTTTTGGACGCACGTGCTATCACCGGATAACGGCGGTCTACTTGGCGCAGCCAAGGACTTGGATGACTATATGGCCGGATA
Source organism: Phyllobacterium sp. YR531 (assembly GCF_000282595.1). Classification (GTDB taxonomy): domain Bacteria; phylum Pseudomonadota; class Alphaproteobacteria; order Rhizobiales; family Rhizobiaceae; genus Phyllobacterium. The sequence continues at coordinate 39,382 of NZ_AKIZ01000008.1, read as the reverse complement.
TCAAAAATCGCCCCTGAAAGCTTTCGTCCTGACTGGTTTTGCGTCAGAAACGCCCGGAAATCAGGGGCGCGCGTTATCAACCGCCGCCCTAGCTGCGTTGTGAGAACAAGAATGAAGCTTGAAATTCGCTTTATTTATCCGGGCCTACCTTTCACACGCACTGTATTCTGTATATAGGGCTTTTTAACTGCGGTTTTGTTGATTAATTCTCGCATGGGATATCACCCAGGGATTTCGTTATATTCCATGTTCGACATACGCCCGGAATTCAAACGCTGATTGCACGATGGCGGTTTCAGCCAGAAATGTGGTGCTTGTGATTGAGTAGAGTAAAACGTGAAAAAGGAGAAAAGAATGTCCGGCTATGTCGTCAAGAGGACTGAGAGTTTGCGCGAACAGATGGTCGAGGCAATACTCCATGACCTGCGCATGGGCAGTATTTCGCCTGGTGAACGCTTGACGGAAGAGGGGTTGGCAAAACGTTTTAACGTTTCTCGCACGCCGGTCCGCGAGGCCCTAAACCAACTCACCCATCAAGGATTGCTCGAGGCACGGACCGGCGGTGGCTATATCGTTCCGTTTCCGACCCCGGACGAAATTCGCAAAATCATCTTCGTTCGCAAATTACTTGAACCGGCTGCGATCCGTCTTGCTGCTGATGAATTCGGGAGAGGCGAGATCGAACGTATGTCTGGTGCGATCGCCGGCGAGGTCGCGCATATAGGCACACGAAGTGCGGCAGACTTTGCCAAAGCCAACGAAGAGTTCCGGGACGCGATTTTCCAGCGCATTTCAAATAAGATTCTGAGCAATGCGATTGCGCAGTTTAATAACCACCTGGGCCTCATTCGTTCTTCCACACTTTCCGATCTCGAGCTTCGGAAGGAAATCGTCAATCGGCAGGAACAGATTCGCGATGCGATAAAATCACATGATGCAGATAAAGCAGAAAGCCTCTGGATGCATTATCTCGATCTGACCGAAAAGACATTGATTGCCGCGATTATCAATTGGTCACCTGATCGAGTTGAATCGCAAGCTTCGGACTGAAGCGATTTGGTAAGGGAATAAGCACAGTCGGCAGCGCCGGAATTGGAAGACCAGGAGCGTTTAGGCTATCCTGTTGCATGTCACATCAATTTGCCGCAACGTGGAGCAAAGGCAGTTTCTCAAACGATCGTGCGGATCGATCTGGATTTTTATCGATAAAGACAGTTGCTCGCTTCTAAATGCCTCCATCCTGTGGACAAACGCCTGCCCGGCAAAGCAAAAACAGCCCCTTTGTAAGCTCAGCACGGATCACCGCTGTAGGCTGATATTCGGCCGTCATCCTCTATCGATGAGTTTGCAATGAAGAACTCATTTCTGCCGTGACCGAGTAGCGCTGAGGTATGATCTCATATCTTTGCGGGCATTGTGATTTGGGCAGACGACGATCAACATTGCTGACGACGGACCGCTCTCTAGGGAGGAATGAAATGCGAAACGTTACCATCGACAATATTTCAGATGTTGTCATTGCCGCACTGGGCAACGATATCACGCCACGCCACCGCGAAATTCTAACCGGCCTCATCGGGCACGCACACGATTTCTGCAAGGAAACGAAGGTGACCCACAGCGAATGGCTGCAAGCTTGCGAATTCCTGCGCCGCGCCGGCGACATATCCGACGAGAACCGGAACGAGTTCATCCTGATCAGCGATATTCTTGGTATTGAAGTTCTGGTCGACATGATCGACCATCCGGTGACCGAAGGTGAAAGCTGTTCGACCGTGCTCGGCCCCTTCTACCGCGAGAATCCGCCGGTGCTGCCGAACGGCGCTTCGATCATCCAGAAGGATTTCCCTGACCAGGAGACGGTGTTGGTGCAGGGGCGCATCCTCGGCACCGACGGCCAACCGCTCGCGGGCGTCACGATCGACGTGTGGGAAGATGCGCCGAACGGGCTGTACGAGCAGCAGGATCCGGATCAGCCGGATTACAATCTGCGTGGCCGCTTCCAAACCGATGAAAACGGGCATTATGCCTTTATCGGTATCCGGCCAGTGCCCTATCCAATCCCTTATGACGGGGCAGCAGGTGAACTGCTCAACTATATGGGGCACCATCCCTGGCGACCGGGCCATATTCACTTCATGATCACCAAGGATGGTTACCGGCCACTGATCTCGCAGATATTCGATTCCGAGACGAAGTTTCTGGACAATGACTCTGTCTTTGCCGTCAAGGAAGATCTTATCGGGAAACTGAAGAAGACGTCTTCCGGGTCAAAGACCGACTACGTCATGGATTTCGATTTCGTGCTCAAGCGTGAAGCAGTGGCTATAGCCGCCGAATAGCTTCTCCGCCACGCCTCTTAGAGGAGGCATGCCTCCCTTTTACCGACACCTGGAGTAATACGAGCATGGCTCTTGTAGAACCGATGGCAGTGCTCGACGAGAGCGCCTCATGGCGTGATCTTGCAGTCCGCAGCTTCGCTTCGTCGATCATAGATGCACCCACAGTGCGTCGGCACAAACTGTCCAACACTGAAATTTCGCACCAGAACTATGTGCTGGTTCGGGTGATGTTGGAAAACGGTGTCGAGGGTTATGGCGAGGCCTCCACACTTGGGGGGCCACGCTGGGCAGAGGAAAGCGTTGAATCGATCAAATCTGTGATCGACAGCTATCTGGCCCCGGCGCTTGCCGGTTGCCATGCCGCAAGCTTCGAGCAGAACGCCATCCGTCTTTCTAAAGCTGCGAGCCGCAATAACGCTGCTAAGGCGGCTATCGAAGCAGCTCTCTTTGATGCAGTCGGCAAGTCGCTTGGTCTGCCAGCCCCGGCTCTGCTCGGCGGGGCGGTGCGCTCCAGCCTATCGATCATCTGGGCTCTAGCCTCCGGCGATGCCGGACAGGAAATCGAGGAAGCGAAGAAGAAGATCGAGAAGCGTGAGCACCGCCGATTCAAGGTCAAGATCGGTTTTGCCGACCCGAAGACCGATATCCAGCGTCTTACCCGCATCCGCACCGCGCTCGGCCCTGACGTCGAGGTCATCGTCGACGTCAACCAGGCCTGGAGCGAAGCGACCGCGATGCGCTGGCTGCCTGCCTTCGACGAACTTGGCATCAGCCTGATCGAGCAGCCGCTGCCGGCGGCACAGATCGAGCAACTCGGCCGCATCGCGGCCCGCACCTCGATTCCAGTGATGGTAGACGAGGCGGTGTTCACTTCAGCCGATATCATCCGTGCCGGACAGGCTGGCGCCGGCAGCGTCATTTCGCTCAAGCTGGTGAAGAGCGGCGGCCTGCTGGAACTCAAGCGCGCCGCGGGAGTGGCGAGCGCCGTCGGCATGGAACTCTATGGTGGCTGCCTGCTCGAAAGCGGCATCGGGGCCGCGGCGCATCTCGCCGTCTTTTCGACTCTGCCGAAGATGGAGTGGGGCACAGAGCAGTTCGGTCCGAAGATCCTTGTCAACGACCTCGTGCTCGAAGGCCCGACCTATCGCGATTTTGAGATCCATCTGCCGGAGGGGCCGGGCCTCGGTCTCGTGCTTGATGAGGACCGTATCAAGCACCTGACGCGGGCGGGCTGAGCATGAGCGACACCCCTGCCCTTCTGCCGACACTTGAACGCATCGCCGAACGCCTCGACGCCCGGCCACATCTTCTGCGCATGGGCGCCCTCTTCAGCGAGACCGTGCTGATGGAAATCGACGATGACTGCTATTATCTCACCTTCCATCGCGGCCGGATCGAGAAGATCGCGCACGGCCGCAACCGCAAGACACCTTGGCGCTTCGCCATCCGCACCGACGCTGACGCGCTCGAGCGGTTCTGGCAGGTTCAGCCGGCGCCGGGCTTCCACGACCTCTTCGGCCTCGTCAAGCTCGGCCGTGCCAGCATCGACGGCGACATATTGAGCCTTGTCAAGAACCTTCGTTTTTTCAAGGAGCTTCTGGCTATTCCCCGCGAGGAGGAAAGAGCATGACCGGCGTCATCGAACCTATTATCGGCCGCTATCTCACCGTGGACATCGCGGGTCGGCCGCACCGCATCTATTTCGAGGAGAACGGCGCAGGCCCGCCGGTTCTCTGCCTGCACACGGCAGGCGCCGATACGCGCCAATGGCGGCATATCCTCAACGATTCCGCGTTTTCGTCCGACCATCGAATCATCGCCTTCGACATGCCTTGGCATGGCAAGTCGCTGCCGCCAGAAGGCTTCGAGACCGAGGAATATCTCCTCACCACCGACTGCTATATCGAGACAGTACTGAGAGTTGCCGACACGCTCGAGCTTGATAAGCCGGTGCTTGCCGGCTGCTCGATGGGCGGCCGCATCGCGCTGCAGATTGCGGCGCTGCATCCGGGCCGGTTCTCGGGCTTTGTCGCCATCGAGGCATCCGATTTCCAGCCGGCCTGGTACGACATTGATTGGTTCCACCGGCCCGATGCGCATGGCGGCGAGATGGGTGCAGCTCTGGTCTCCGCCAACATAGCCCCGCACGCGCCGACTGCCGAGCGCTGGAACACACTCTGGATGTTCATGCAGTCGGGGCCGGGTGTGTTCCGCGGTGATCTGAGCTTTTACACGAAGGACGAAAGCCTTGTCGCCAATATCGGCAGGATCGATACGAAGGTTGCGCCGGTCCACATCCTGTGCGGCGAATACGATCTCACCTGCACGCCAGAGGATGCGACACGAACACACAGGGCGATCCCCGGTTCGTCGCTTGAGATTATGACCGAACTCGGGCATTTTCCGATGAGCGAGAACCCGGCGCGTTTCCGGCCCTATTTTGCTCGCGCGCTGGCGATCGTCACGGGAGGAAAGACCGCCGTTGGAACTGAAGCGGCTTAGATATTTCATCGCGGTGGCCGAGGAACTGCATTTCGGTCGCGCGGCCGTGCGCCTCGGTATGGCCCAGCCACCGCTTAGCCGCCAAATCGGCCAACTCGAAAAGGATGTCGGCGCACTGCTCTTCGATCGCTCACGCAGCCAGATTCGGCTGACGCAGGCTGGCGAAATACTACTCGAACGTTCCCGCGATCTGTTGGCCAGTCTGGACAGCACCTTTGCCGAGGTGCGCCGTATCGGCACCGGCAGCGAGGGGCGGCTGAGGATCGCATTTGTCGGGTCCTCAACACATGGCGTGTTGCCGACGCTAGTCAAATCCTATCGTTCGCACTATCCCGAAGTCGAGCTGGTGCTGACGACGATGAACAATGCCGAACTCAAGCGGGCGCTGATCCAGCGTGAGATCGACGTGGCAATCGCTCGCCCGTCGATTGTGGACGACGAGGTGAAGACGGAATTCCTGCACCAGGAGCCCCTCATCCTTGCGTTGCCGGACAATTCGCCGCTGAATTCACAAGCTGTTCCAAACCTCGCCGATCTCTGTGACGAGACCTTTATCCTCTATCCGAGTAAACCGCGGCCAAGCTTTGCAGACTATGTGCTCAACGTCTGTCAGTCAGCCGGTATCCCGCATGTTCGGACGGTCATGGCGATGGACTATCAGACGGCAATCAGCCTAGTTTCGGTCGGCGTTGGCGTATCGATTGTGCCTCAATCGGTATCGACTACACAGCGCGCGGGTGTCAGCTATAAAAGATATGCCGGTCCTAACCCAAATACATCGCTTTCAGTCAACTACCGGCGTGACAATCGTTCTCCGCAGCTAAGGAATTTTCTTAACATCGCGCAGCGCTATGCGCTCGAAAGCGTAGTCAAGCGGAAGATAGCCTGAATTCAGTTAGGGAATTGAGTACGAAAATCCTACCCGGAACGTGGCAATTCTAGAATCTCAGATCAAAGTTGCGACAGGCTCTATAAGAGCAGCCACTGCGCAGACAAGTTCGTCCTCACCTTTCCGCCCGACAATCTGAAGAGACACGGGACCTGCCTCAAGCGGCCCGAGCGGCATTGCCAATACCGGATGGCCTGAAAGGTTGAAGGGTCTGACAAGCCGGGTCAGTTCCACAGCAGAGCGATTGTTTCGGCCCTCAAGGACAGTCGGCGGGAAGACTGGCAGCGTGGGAAGAATAATGACATCCACCTCATTCAACAACGCATCTACTTCTTCGGTGAATTGTCGGCGCACTTTCTCAGCATCGTTCAACTCGCTGGCATCGACCTGTGACGCCGCAATCAGCCGGTCAGCAACGTCCGTGCCGACCAAACCGGTTGCGACGAGATGGCCAACTGCAGCCCAGGTCTCAGAGTTGATCAGGCTGAGGCCCGCTGTAAAAGCCACCGGCATCAATTCCAAGCTCGCTTTGAAGGTTTCAAAGCCGCTTCGGGCAATGGTCTTGTCCATCTGGTGGTCTATTTCCCAGTTAGCCAGTCCACTGATCATCGCGACCTTTGCCCCGTCAACGGCTGTTGGCACAAAATCGGGCGCGATGATCTCCATGGCTTGCACAATCCCACCAAGAGATCGCGCAAATGGTCCGACACAATCCAACGTCGTCCGCTCAGGCATAACGCCCTTGCGGCTCACCCGTCCAAAAGTCGGTTTCAATCCCCACACGCTGCAGCAAGCGGCCGGAATCCGGATCGATCCGCCCGTGTCTGTTCCGATTGCTACGTCGGCACTCCCTTCGGCTACAGCAACCGCGCTGCCACTGGAGGAGCCGCCTGGGATAAGATCGGGAAACTTCGGATTTTGTGGTGTCCCGGCCCAGTCGTTGATGCCGGTGACGCCAAAGGCTAGTTCGTGTGGAACCGTTTTTCCGACAATCCGGCAACCGGCATCAAGAATGAGGTCAACCACGACGGCATTGGCAGCGGCGGCAGGGGTGCTATCAAGAGCGCGGCAGCCAGCACGCGTTGGCAGGCCCGCAATATCGATCGTGTCTTTTATTGCCACCCGCAACCCGGTCGTCCTGCCGAGCTCCATTCTATTGATAAAGGCGCTCATCAATTCGCACCTTCCACGATTTCCAAGGTCATCTGACCCAGAAAAATCGCCTCCGACAGGAACTTTTCTTCCAGCATGCCGTCCGCGATCAAACCCCCATCGAGATTGGCTGCAATGCGGACCATCGACTTGCCGAAAGGGTCTTGCCATTGCTGGATAATGACGACTTCATGACCTTGATACTGATAAGTCTGCCACATTGCGGATTTATGTTTCACAGTGATATTTCCTCGGGTTTGCGATATCAATCAAGGCTTCATCAATACCGAAGTGACCGGATAGTCCGTTGCCCAGCCCGCTGGCAGTGGCGCAATGAACACGTTTTCCGTCCGCGTACGTGCAATCTTCCATTTCCCGTCCAGTGCCTTACGGAAGGCATTGTTGAGACGCGAGGAGCGCAGTAGCGCCTTGCCGTCAGAAAAGAACCAGGGCTGCATATGGACCCATTGTCCGCTCGCCGTGCTTCCATCAACGTGGATCTGTTCGGATGTCAGATAATGGCAATTAAGAAGCAGGGCCGGATCTTTCCTGTCATTCCAGAAAGCCTCGAAATGTTTGCGGATGGCAGCGGCACCTTTCAGTTTACCGAACTGATTGCCGTAATACTCGCCAACGCCTTCCCAAATGGCATCCTCTGTATAGAGATCCATGATCCGGTCGATGCGCTCGGCATCGCTCTTCACATCATATTCGGGAATTGGCGTATCACATAAAGACATATAGCGGCTCTGTATCCGCCGGATCTCGGCCTCCGCCTCAAGAGTTTCGACTCGGAGGACGAGGGCTTTTATGGTTTCGTTATTTTCCGGCATGAATTCACCTTTGCGGTTTGAAGCGCTGCCTTTTATAGGGCGGCCTGTTGACCAGCTGCTCCCAACATATGGAAACTGCGGTCGAAATAGACCAGGCTCTGGCGATTGTCGTCTTGCGCTACATGCAATACCTGCGCATAGAACACGCTGTGGGTTCCAACTTCGTGGCGCTCGACCACACGACAATCCAAACTGACCGTTGCTTTTTCGAGAGCCGGCGCCCCTGTCACAAAACTGGTCCAGGAGCCTCCGGCAAAGCGGTCCTTCGATGTCAGCCCCGGCGTCGCGAATTGTTTGGCAAGGGCCTCATCGCTGTGTCCCAGAACATTGACACAGAGAGTGCCGTTAGCGACAATCTTGTCGTGCACACTCGAATTGCGGTTGACACAAACAAGCAGTGTCGGCGGCGTATCGGTAACGCTGCAAACTGCCGAAGCTGTAATCCCCTGCCGGCCTGCCGGACCGTCCGTGGTAACAATATTGACCGCGGCGCCCAAAAGAGACATGGCGTTGCGGAAAGTTTGGGCGGAAGCCTGTAAATGAGCCGCAGTCATAGAGATATCTCCCTTTGAAATTACAGATCCAGAACCAGTTTTGGCCCTTTTGAGCGCGAACAACACAGGGTTATCTGGTCGTTGGCCGCCTTTTCTTCGTCTGTCAGATAGATGTCGCGGTGATCGGGCACACCCTCAAGAACCGTGCAAAGACAGGTTCCGCAAATGCCTTGTTCACACGAAACGTCCACGTCTACACCAACTTCGAAGAGCGCTTGGACAATTGTCTTATCCGCCGGCACGGTTACCGTGCGGCCGTCGCGCGCAAGTTCCACCTCAAATGACTCCCCGCCTTTTTCCACCTCGGCGTTGAAGAATTCCTGATGGAATTGCGTGGCGGGGTAACGGCGACTATCAGCCTCGGTCTTGAGCCAGGTCATAAAACCAGAGGGACCACAAACATAGACGTGCGCGCCACTTTCGGGCGATGGCAGGTCAACGGATGGCTTGAATCGCTGATCCACCGGCTCATCATCGAAGTGCAGATTTACCCGATCCGCAAAAGGCGCCTCGGCCAACTCGTCCAGAAACGCCGCCCGGGAACGGGAGCGGGCGCAATAATGAAGCAGGAACGGCTTGCCGGCACTATGCAAAGCGTAGGCCATCGAAATCATCGGTGTTACACCGATCCCGCCGCCGACGAGAATGCTTGCCGGCGCATTCTTTTCAAGTGGGAAGAGGTTTCTGGGATCGCCGATGCGAATCGTGCTTCCCACCGCAAAGCGAGCATGGATAGCGGTGGAACCGCCACGAGACTCTGGACTTTTCAGAATTCCTAGCCTGTAGCTGCCCGATTGAGCCGGGTCGCCGCAAAGTGAATATTGGCGTACGAGACCTGGTTCGATTTCGACATCGACGTGAGAGCCCGGCTCGAAAGTTGGCAGAGCGGAGCCGTCAGCCCTGGCAAGGTCCAGCACGACGATATCTTCCGCCTGCATTTCCCGTTTCGAAATAATTACGTTTATCATCATTGTTCCCGAAATTTCTGATTTCCGGCCGATCAGAGTATGTAGCTGATGCCCCCAAGCGCATGGTCCGCATTGATCAGTCGAATGACCTTTTGATCGATCTTGAGACCTGAAGGCTCTCGCTTGAGGCGGAATTCGACATTGGCCGCGTAGTCGCGTGAACGACCGCGCCGGAATTCGGTGAGCCGCTGCATGCAACGCAATTCTATTGTTTCACCATCATCCGATAGCAGCCGGAAGCGTGACAGCGAGCGGGCCGTGACCGCAAGTGGAGAGGCCGAAACCGAAACACCACTCAACATACGTTCGATCCGCTTTTCACGCATAGCGTGATCGTCATAGGCGTAGTTGAGATGCGCCTTGAAATCGGTTACGCCCGGCTCGACCGGCACGATATAGCGCGCGTCTGGCGTCCACATGGAAAGCCATTCATCATATTCGCCGTTATCCAGCCGATCAGCCTCAAGCCATGCGAAGACTATAGCGTCCATAATCGTGGGGTGCGCCGTGTTGATTGTCAGGTCCATCTCAAGCCTCCATCATCGTTTTCCATTGGCGATAGGCGGAACGCATCCCAATCTCCGAACTGACATCGCCACGGCCCAGACCGGTTTCGCCCGCTTCTTCGTTTTCGAGGCTTCGATTGAACAGCACCCAGAGATCCTGACGGCCGCGTGCGCCGTGCTGCACGCGATCCCACACCTCGGCATCATCCGGGCTACCGAAGCCCATGGGCCCCTGGAAGAATTCATGGATGCGAAGGCGTGCCTGATTGGCCACCTCCGGACCGCCGCCCATGCCGAGAGCGAGATGGCGCACGTCCGTCTCATTGACCGAGACCGGCTGTAGGACGCGGAAGAAGGCGGCAGAACAGCCAAGATTGGGGAAAAGGTTCAGGTTGAAACCGGCACCGCCGACAGCGCGGATGATCTGGCGGACCTTGTCTTCGCTATGACCTTCGGCACGCAACTGGTCAGCCAATTCTGCAAATTTCTCGGGAATTGGCGCATCGAGATTTTCTTCCAGATCGACCAACTCCGGCATCATGACCATGACACTGTGGCCGTTGCCCAAATCCTCAACCCAACCACCTTTGTTCAAGATGTCGAACATGTCCTCGGTTTCAGCATCTGTCACATTGAGAAAGGTTTTGTGCACAAGCGGGAAGTGATAAGCATCGGTAGTGTTTTCGAGTTGAATTTTCCAATTACCCTTAAAGGTGAATTTGAACTCGCCTTGCGTGATCATCGGATAACCGGCGCTCTGTTTCATGAACAGATCGATCCATTTCCTGGCAGGTCCGAGAAAGCCTTCCAGCGGCTCGATATCCTCATTAAAGGTCGCGAAGATCAGACCATTGTATTCTTCCACTCGAAGCGCCTTCAGTCCCAGTTCTCCACGCTCAAGCTTACCTGCATAGCCGGTTTCGTAAGGAACACCGCGCAGGCTGCCGTCGAGCGCATACGCCCAGCCATGATAGGGGCATACGAAGCTGTTGGTCTTGCCCTTGTGCACTTCGCAAACCGTCGAAGCGCGGTGACGGCAACGGTTGACCAGAACATGGACCTTATTCTTGCGATCACGTGTCACGATGACGGGTTCAAGACCGACATGGGCCATCGTGTAGCTGCCCGGTTCCGCGATTTCGGAGGTGTGCGCGACCCAAACCCACGTCTTGGAAAATATCTTGCGCATTTCCTCGTCGAAAAGAGCAGGATCGGTATAAAGGACCGGCAACGCGCGGTCTGCCTGAACCATCCTCTCATAGTCGAACTGCGGGGTAGCGACGTTGTCGATGTTCGTCATCGTTCATTCCTTTCCGTATTCTCCGGCCTGGCAGGCAAGCTTGCGTCTGTATGCAGGCCAGAGGCCGTACAAAACAGTGATTTCATCCGATCCCGTTCAGCGGGGAAAACACCGCGATTTCTCACGGATAACCAGCGATTGCCGGCATGCCCGCAAGAACCGCCCCCGCGTTTTCGAAGGTCGCATCGTTGAGCGCAGCGTGCTGTGTCACGACCAGCGCATCGCGCAAGATATGCTGCATGCGATGTGTGCGCTGGATAGCGGCCATTCCAACAATGCGGTAACAATCCTGTACGGTTTGAGCGGACGCTTTCGCTGCGTGGCTCGCGCTCAACCGCAACAGATTGTTCAGTTCCAGAGAGAGAGAGGCGTTATTCTGCAACTCATCCCAGGCCTGCTCCGCCATTTCATAATAGAATGAACGGGCCGAGCGTAGCCTTGCTTCTCCTTCGGCCAGACCGGAACGGAAATAGCCGCGGCTTGCAAGGATCGGCGCTCCTGGCATGATCTTGGCGCCGCCCGACATGTCCACCGCCACATTCAGCGCGGCGCGTGCCAAGCCAAGGTTTACAGCAGCGTGGACCTGTGCCTGATAGGCGAGAGGAGGATAACGATAAAGCGGGGCGTCAAAAATTCCGGGACTACCGCGGTCGCATGTCCATGCGTCGGCAAAGAACTTGTCTTTCACTTGGGTATCGTGGCTGCCGGTTCCCTGCATTCCGACGACATCCCAAGTTTCAATGATCTCTACCTCATCCGCAGGGCAAACAGCCATTTTAACCGTCGGCGCCTGTCCTGAATCTGTATCATTGGGCGAAAGTTTGCCGGTCATGCCGACGCCTATCCAGTCGGCTCCCTTACAGCCGGAGGCAAATTTCCAGCGGCCGCTGACCTTCCAGCCGCCCTCGACCCGTTCCGCCGGTTGCAAGGGATAGAGCCCGCCCGCATAGACCTGGTCCGGGCCTTTTGCGTAAATAATGGCCTGGGTTTCGGATGGCAATGCGGCGATATAGGTGTTGGCAGAGCCGAATGCGGCCACCCATGCAGCAGACCCGTCCACTTCACCGATCTTTTCCACCATTTTCAAAAAATGGTGTGGAGCCAAAGCATCGCCGCCAAATTGCGTAGGAGTCGCTGCCCGGAAAATGCGGGCCGCTTTCATCATGTCGATGACATCACGTGGCACATGCCGCAACCGGTCGAATTCGCCACGCCTGTCTTCGATTGCCTGCAGCAGAGTGACAAAGGCAGGCTGTTCCGTGAGCTTCGCGCCTTCAATCGAACCGGAAGACTCAAACTCCGCCTGCTGAGCTTGCCGCACCGCGAATCCATTCATGAAATAACTCCCTTTCGTCTTTTCCATATCAAAGCGCCATCGTAACAATTCGTCCAATGCATCTTTCTAATCTTCCGCATGAATAAAAATAATAATATAGGGTTCTCACCCTAATACCTTGTTTTGATTGATTGTTTTGCGCGTTAACCTGGGATATGCATAACACTCCCGTCGCAATGACATGTGAAATATTGCGCCTGGCTTGGCTGCTGAGATCCACTGGCACTACCGCAGGGAAAGTTCGCCGAATGCCGAATAATGTCAGTCCGGTAGCTGCGGGTACTTGTAATGAAGGATATTTATTGTTCTTATCTTTCCCATGAACAGAAAGAATATAAACAATTTCGACCTGAACCTGATGAAGGTCTTTCTGGCGATCTGGGAGGTGCGCAGCATTTCGGTGGCCGGCGAAAGGCTTGGCCTCACGCAGCCCGCCGTCAGCCATTCCCTGCGCCGTCTGCGCGAACGTTTCGACGATCCGCTTTTCCTGCGTTCCGGACACAGGATGTTGCCAACCGACGTGGCCGAACGGCTTTACGAACCGTTCAACCGGGCGATTCAGATTATCAGCCACACGGTCTTGGACAGCAATGAATTCCGGCCTGCCGAATCGGACCGCACATTTACCATCGCAATGTCGGATATTTCCGAATTCTATTGCCTTCCGCTGATGCTTTCCTATCTGGAAAAAGCGGCGCCGGCCGTGCGCATCAAGTCCATCCAACTCGAGGCTCACACCGTTGGCGCTGCGCTTCGGTCCGGCCAAGTCGATTTGGCGCTCGGATACCTGCCAGATCTTGTTAAACCCGATTATATCAGCACCTTCGTGCTGGAGGACTGGTTTATATGCCTGGTTAGGGCCTCTCATCCGATGGCTGGCAAGCTTCTGACGCAAGAGGCTTTTTCGCAGTTGACTTTTGTGGAGGTTGCCGTTCACGCGACCGGTTACAAGATGGTAGACGCGTTGTTGACGCAACTGGGTGTCAGGCGAAGCACCGCTGTCAGGCTTGAACATTTCACAAATGTTCCGGAGATCGTTCGCTATTCTCAATTTGCCGCCATCTTTCCGCACTCTGCGTCGCAGAAGATAAACGCGACAGGTGCTTTTGCGCTGTTGAATATTCCGTTCGATCTGCCCAGCATTGATGTACAACTGCATATTCACTCAAACTTTCGTAACGACGCTGGCCTTCGGTGGATGCAGCAGGCGATCACATGGATCTTTTCGACGATGGAAAAGAAGGAAAAGGCCGCCGGAGTCTGAAAGCTTGCCGAAGAACGATGTCGCTTGACTAGCTTGGCAGCAGAAGAGGAACCTGTTCATTCCAGCGCTCGTTTCCATGGCAACAGCTTGGTTGTCTTCCGCCTTTTTATGCTTTCGCCGCAAGGCCGGACTGAATGGCGGATAAGAAACCATCCACGATCAATGATGTCTCAAGCGGCCGCTCGTTCGGAATGTCATGTCCGGATTCCATGAAACGAAGAACGGCATGCGGCGCTTCACGCGGGATGCGTTCGGCAACCTTGTCCATGTGATAAATCGGATCGCGCTTGCCGGCCAGGACCAGAGTCGGCACGACAGCGCCGGACTTCGCAAGGTCGCCCTCGAAATCCGTGTGACCGATGCAATGCATCGAGGCCGCAAGAATGGAGGATGGAATGCGTGCGGCTTCAGCAGCCCAGCTCTTTATGAAATCCTCCGGGACCGGCTCGGTGATAAGGCTGCGAAGCACGCCTTCGAAACCTGCCGGGTTGCCGGAATTGCTGGCCAAATAGTTGATGGCTTCATCGGTCGCCTCCTCCAAGGCAAATCCCGCGGGTGAAGGCGCAAGGGAGACTTGGCCGAGCAGCCTGTCAGGTGCGATCAAACGCAGATACTGATTGAATTTCGCCCCCATGCTGTGTCCTACGGTGACGAACTTGTCGCAGCCCGCGTCGTTCACAACATCGATCAGCTGTTGCGCATAGGCGGCGACACCGTGGGCATCATCATGATTTGTCGAGGCGCCATGCCCCGCCAGGTCGACAGTGATGAATTTGCGGCCCTCGACAGGCAGATGCTTCAGTATTGCATCATAGTGGCGAACGGTCGACCCCCAGCCATGCTGAAAGACGACGACTAAGGGACCGTCACCGGTAACCTCATATGATAATTGAATACCGTGTACGCTTTTTGCAATTGGCATGATTATTCTCTTGATCTCGATTTTCAACGCAAAGACGGCATGATTTCGGTCCGGAAAAGCTCCATGGATCTCCGGACTTCCGGGGTTCTCATTCCCGGCAAACGGAAATGAAGCGCCAATTGAGTGAGCCTGCCTCTTCTGCCCGCGCAGTCGGCGAGAAGCTCTTCGCGTACGGTATCCGGCGTTCCGATGTAAATCGGCATTCCTGGCATGAAGTACAGTCCTTCCACATTCCGCAGCTCTTCCGGCGCCGGCAGTGTTTCAAGCGGTCCGTTAACGCCCATGCCCGCTGGAACTTTGTGCCGAATGCGGTGGAAATTCATTAGCCAGTGAAGCCCGTTCTGCGCCTCGTCCCAGGCCTGCTCGCGCGTTTCCGCGACATGTACTGCGGTGACCTGGGCCACCTGATAGTCATCCAGCGACTGGCCAAGCGCCAGCAAGGTATCATCGTAACCAGGATAGTTGCCGCCAAGCAGATTGAAGCCGCGCTCCGCAGCACGTTTCATACTGTTAGGCCCAAAACCGCCCCACCACATCGGGAGCGGCTTCTGGATCGGCTGTGTGTTTTGCCATACGTCGCGGTACTGGTAGAATTCACCCTCGAATGTGACGCGTTCTTCGCTGTAAGTCCTGCTTATGAAGTCCAGGGCTTCCCAGGCACGGCGCCACATTTCCTTTTGCGGCACTTTAAAAGCTTCAAATTCTTCGGAAGAAGACCCCGTGGCCACACCCAAATCGAAACGCCCGCCCGAGATATTATCGAGCACTGCGATATCCTCGGATACCCGCAAAGGATTATGGAGGGGCAGACACAAGACACCCGTCCCGATGCGAATTTTCTTGGTCCGCGCCGCAATCGCAGCAAGCATGGTGAAAGGCGACGGGCACCATTGATCCGGAGAAAGATGGTGCTCGTTCATCCATAAATGATCAAAGCCCAAGACTTCGTCGGCGTAAACCGCGTCATCCAGATACTCCGAGTATAGCTCCTGTAGAGAATAAGGATTTTCAGGATGGTTTCTAACAGAAAAGATGATTCCCAGCTTCATTTGTTCCCATTTCTCCAGCTTGCGTTGATCTTTTACTTCGCCTGTCTGCTGATCTATCCAGATTGACAGGTCCATGCCGCCGGAAACGCGGCAATTATTGCAATAAAGTCTCCTCACATGCATCTCCCGGATGCATTCGGCTTACCCGCCAACTCCAAAAACCACGTCCTCAAAGACGTGATCCCTCGCGCAGTTAACGCTCGACCGGTGAAGGGTAAGCAGTAATCTTGCCCTACCTAAGAAACATAGCGAAAACAGCAAAGCGTCATCAATTGTATACCGTCGACTGTATTCATCTAAAATTTCCCCTGTCAACAGAAAAATTTTGCGCAGGCTCGCGACACCCATTGCGAGCTATCGATCCGTTGGAAACGCCAGTCGGCGCGGCGCGCCTGATAATCCGGCCATTTCCCTTGAAAAAAAATGCAATGAAATAGGGCGGCGCCAACCGTCCAAGAGATTTTATGTCGAGTGTGGTACCGTCATATCCTGTTGCCCCGGGGAAGCGAATTTTTCGCAGTAACGGAACTTGCGGGAGAAATCTCCGCCTGCCGCGCCACCTGTTTCTCGAACAGAATTCCACAGCGCGCAATAAAAGCTGCTTGACACAGTCACCATACTGTATACCGTACACATGACATTTTTATGTCTGGAAGGGTGTGGGATGGGGCATGCTGGGACGATCATAATTGGACCTCTTCCGGAGTACAGCGGCGGGCAAGTGTTGGCCGAAGTCTCTGTGCTGTCTCTATGCCAAAAGAAGCCGGTGGAGGCCGAAAACGCTGCGCCGCTTCGGGAAAGGCATGGCTTTTTTAGAACAGCGACCCCAAAGCCGTTGTGCGCTGATTTTGACCGGCGGGATAAAGTCTATACTGGGTGTTTTCTTCCGCTCTCCGCAAGACTGAGCTCCCGTTCGCAACCTCAGTGGTTAGCTGAACCATATCGTCCAAAAGCCCGGAGAAGTTCCACCAGCCCGAGGGACGATCATTCGCCGCTTGATTGCAATGGGGCCCGCGTGAACCTGTCAGAGGACTTGCACTTAACACTCGAATACTAGAGTACTTAAATATGGAGCTTGGACCATGTCTTCTTCTTTGCGATCCCCGACAGCCGCGCTCATTGGCACGTTTCTATGTACCCTGCTGAGTCCTGTCGTCATAGCCTTTTACAGCTTTACCGTCTTCTTTGATGCGCTCGCGAAAGAATTACAGTGGGGGCACGGGAGCCTCGGGCTTGCCATCACCGTCGGCACTTTGACTATCGCGGTCGCGGCTCCGATTATAGGCAGGATCGCCGATCGCAACGGCACCAGAACAATTATTATTTTTGGCAATATCGGGCTGGTCATTGTCGTTGCGGCCATGTCCGTTCTATGCCAGACTTTGGGCGGCCTGTATGTGGCCATGGCAATGATAGGCATCCTGGCGTCTTGCTATCTGGTTGCGGTTCCGCGCATCGTGTCTTCCTGGTTTGACAAACGGCGCGGATTGGCGCTCGGTTTCGTCATGTCCGGTGCGGGACTTGGCGCGGCACTAATGGCACCGTTGACAGAAGCCATAATAGAATCTGCTGGTTGGCAATCCGCCTATCTTACGCTGGCGGCAATCGTGCTGATAGTTTCGCTACCCTCGACCTTGCTGCTCGTTCATGAGGCGCCGCGTACCGCCACGTTTGAAAGCCAAGCCTCGGCTCAGCGTGAAAAACCCCGTATTACGCTTCAATTGGTTTTGCTTTGGTTTGCATTCCTTTTGATCGGAGCCGGTCTCCACGGCGTGCTCATTTTCTTCTCACCGATGCTGGTCAATCGCGGAGTGGGAGCCTCCACAGCGGCCGCTTATTTTTCTGTCGCAAGTATGGCAATGTTCCTTGGCCGTCTGGGCTGCGGTTATCTTCTCGACCGACTCCCCGCCAATCGCGTGGGAGCCGTCCTGATGTTGGGTGCGGCAAGCGGCATTCTCATTCTCAATCACGCCCCGAGCGGCCCGATGCTGGCGGTGGGTGCCCTGCTGTTCGGTATTGGTGTCAGCGCGGAGCTGGATCTCTTGAGTTATATCGTCAGCCGTCTTTACCCGATCGAGTATTTCTCACGCTTCTTCGGCCTTGCTTATTCCGGTTTTATGATCGGCACGAGTTCCGCTCCTCCGTTACTGGGCGCCTTCTATGATCATTTTGGCGATTACGAAATCGGCACATTCATTGCGGCGGCACTCACGTGTGTCTCGGCGTTCGTTCTTCTCGCCATGCGGCGCACACCGACCAGCCTGCAGCTAGCCCCAACCGTTAAAGGCGACCAGGTCGCTGCGGGGCTCACGAATTGAACCTGAGCTACCCTACAAGTTACGGCGTCGCGGACACCGAAATAAAACATACGTATTTTTTAATGGGAGAAAGTTATGCCTGAGTTAACAAACGATTACAGCCGTCTGTCGCAACAGGCGCGGGATTACCTGTTTCGCGACCATTTGATGCTGGTCAACGGTCAGAGGATTGCGGCTGAATCGGGCGAAACCATCGAGATTGTCGATCCGACCAACAACGAACCGATCGGCCGTGCGCCGTCAGCTGGCGCTATTGATGTCGACAAGGCTGTAAAGGTTGCCAAATGTGCTTTTGAGGAAGGCCCATGGCCGCGCATGACGCCGGGCGAGCGCGAGCGTCTTATCCTCAAGCTGGCGGATTTGGTCGAGCGCGACCGCGTGATGCTGGCGGAGATTGAAGTTCTTGAAAGTGGGCGCGTTTTCGGCGCGGTGCAGGCGTTCGACAGCGACCTGGCCGTAACTTGTCTTCGTTATATGGCGGGCTGGGCGACCAAGCTTACTGGCAAAACCATCGATCTCACGGCTCCCTATGCGCCCGGCATGAAGTTTTTCGCCTATACGAAGCTGGCTCCGATCGGTGTCGTCGGGGCGATCACGCCCTGGAACGTTCCGCTCGTTCAGGCCGTCTGGAAGATTGCCCCTGCCCTTGCGGCCGGTTGCACCGTCATTTTGAAGCCGTCCGAACTGACGCCGTTCGGTGCATTGCGGTTTGGCGAACTTGCACTTGAGGCCGGTATCCCGGCGGGCGTCGTCAATATTGTGACTGGCACTGGACGGACGGCTGGGGCGGCGCTGGCCTCTCACCCCCTGATCAGCAAGATTTCCTTCACCGGATCGACCGCCGTCGGCAAGGAAATTGCCCGTGCCAGCGCCGAAGGCCTCAAGAAAGTAACTCTTGAGCTTGGCGGAAAATCGCCCATGGTCATGTTAGGCGACGCGAATCTCGTAAATGCCATCCCAGGCGCTGCGATGGCAATCTACGCCAACCACGGTCAGAATTGCTGCGCGGGCTCGCGCCTCTATGTTCACTCGTCTATCTACGACAAGGTCGTCGCCGGTATCGCAGATATCGCATCGGGCACCGTCCTTGGCAGCGGACTGGACCCTGAAAGCCAAATGGGACCGCTCGTTTCCCGCAAGCAGCAGGAACGGGTCCTCGGCTTTGTCGAGCGTGGCGTGGCAGCGGGCGCCGAGCTTGTTGTGGGCGGCACCGCGCTCGACCATGTGGGCGCCTATGTGAAGCCTGCCATCCTCGCCAATGTTAACCACAGCCTAGAGGTCGTGCGCGAGGAGATCTTCGGCCCGGTCCTTTCGGTCATGCGCTTCGACGATGAGAATGAAGTGCTTAAGCTCGCCAATGACTCTTCCTATGGCCTGGGTGCAAGCATCTGGACGCAGGACATCAACAAGGTTCATCGCTTCGCCGAGGGGTTCCAAGCGGGAACCGTCTGGGTCAACGTCCACAACGTGCTCGACATGGCACTGCCGTTCGGCGGCGTCAAGAATTCCGGCATGGGTCACGATTTGGGCGAAGAAGCTGTGCTTCAGAACTGCACCGTGAAGGCGCATGTCATCAATTTGACCTGAGCCAGGAGGCTCGTAGATGCTTGAACATGTTGGCGGATATTGCCGGAAGTTTTAAATCATGAGCGTTTGGGCCCTCGTTCCTGTCAAAAGCTTCGGTCTTGCCAAGAGCCGCATGTCCTGTCTGTTGACGGCAAATCAGCGTGCAGAACTAGCGGAGGCCATGCTGCGGGATGTGCTTAACGAGCTTCGTCAGGTCGATGGGCTTGCCGGCATCGCGATTGTCAGTTCGGAATTGCGCTTGGCCCCGATCACGAAGGAAGCTGGACTCAGGCTTATCAAAGATACAGCTGGCGATCTGAACGGTGCGCTTGAGATAGGCCGTGCCCAACTTGAGCTAGACTATGGCCGGATTTCTGTGTTGGTTCTGCCAGCGGACCTACCCGCGGTTACAGCAGCGGATATCGGCTACATGCTTGTCGCAACCCAGAACCCGAGTGCTGTCGTGATCGCTCCCGCCCATGACTGGGGCGGGACGAACGCACTACTGACCGGACCTGACGCCCGTCTTGCCTATGCCTTCGGTCCTGACAGCTATCGCCAGCACCTAAAACAAGCGGAGGAAAGGCTATTGGCGCAGACCACGCTCAATCTGCCTAGGCTTGCTGCCGATCTGGATTGGCCGGAAGACCTGACCCGTACTGCGGCCGAGGGCCTAGGCCCGCATTCCAGGGCAGTATTGGAGGCTTTAACTTTTCATCCATCGTCTGCAGCCAAGGAGGCGTGATGACGTCGAACATGCAACACGGCCCCGATCTTGATGCGCTGATTGGAGAAACCGACATTCGCGCGCTCATGGCGGCGGCAAGAACGAAACGGGATCGCGCCTTCGGTTCGTTCATAACCTATTCGCCGAAAGTATTCATTCCATTGACCAAAGCTTGCCGCGACGTCTGCCACTACTGCACCTTCGCCAAGCCACCGCGCCCGGGGCAACCTGTCTATTTGTCGCCGGACGAAGTTCTGGAGATCGCGCAAAAGGGGAAGCTGGCGGGTTGCAGCGAAGCCCTGTTCACGCTTGGTGAGAAACCGGAACTTCGATACCGGGCCGCGCGAGAGGCGCTGGAACGGCTTGGCTTCGAAACAACCATCGACTATCTCGCTCATGTGGCGGCACTCGTTCGCGACGAAACAGGATTGCTGCCCCATCTCAATCCGGGAACCGTGACGGCTGCGGAATTCGTCAAGTTGCGACCCGTGTCCGCTTCCATGGGAATGATGCTGGAAACCACATCGGCCCGGCTTTCCGAACGTGGACAACCGCATTTCGGCAGTCCCGACAAGGACCCGGTGCTCCGGCTGGCAACCCTCGATGCAGCCGGCGTAGCTAAGGTTCCCTTTACGACCGGACTTTTGATCGGCATTGGCGAGACACGCGAGGAACGGCTGGAGACAATCTTGAAAATCGGGGATTCGCACGAAGAATTCGGCCACGTGCAGGAGGTGATTGTCCAGAACTTCCTGCCGAAGTCCGATACGAAAATGCGCGCTTTCCCGCCGGCTGACCCGATCGAGCATCAATGGACCATCGCTGTCGCCCGGCTCTTGCTGCCGGAGAGTATCAGCGTGCAGGCGCCGCCGAATCTTGCCTTTGGATCGGGTGCGGAACTGATCGAGGCAGGGATTAACGATTGGGGCGGCGTTTCGCCCGTTACCATCGATCACGTCAATCCGGAAGCGCCTTGGCCCAATCTGGAAAAACTGGCGGATATCACCGCCACCCAAGGCAAGACACTGGCCCCGCGTCTTACCGTCTATCCACGCTTCATTGAACACGCGAATGACTGGATCGATCCAGGGATGTTGCGGTTCGTTTTACGGTCCGCCGAGGCTAGCGGTCTGGCCTTCGAAGGCAATTGGGTGCCGGGAGGACTCGAGACACCGCCAACGATCCGGAGTGGCGGCGGGGTCGATGCGCTGATCAGGGCAATCCTCGATCTGCCTGCCGGTAAGGAACTGAGCGAAGCGCAAATCGTGACTCTTTTTTCCGCGCGCGACGACAGTTTTCATGCGGTTTGTGCCCATGCGAACGCACTACGTTGCGCCGTGAACGGCGAGCGGGTGCATTATGTTGTTACCCGCAATATTAACTACACGAACGTCTGCACTTATGCATGCCGGTTCTGTGCTTTTTCTAAGGGAAAGACGAATGAGAACCTTCGTGGTCCCGCCTATGATCTCGACATGGAGGAATTCTCCCGGCGCGTGAGGGAAGCCTGGGCACGTGGCGGCACGGAAATCTGTCTTCAGGGCGGAATTCACCCGGACTACACGGGGAAAACCTATCTCGACCTCTTGCGGCATGCCCGTGCCTCAGCGCCAGGTATCCATATTCATGCATTCTCGCCGCTGGAAATCTGGCAGGGCGCCGCAACGCTTGGCCTGTCGCTTGCGGATTATTTAAGCAAACTGAAAGACGCCGGCCTGTCTTCGCTTCCGGGTACTGCGGCGGAAATCCTCGATGACGAGGTTCGCGCGATCATCGCCCCCGGAAAAATCACGACCGGACAATGGTTCGAAGTTATGCGGGCAGCGCATACGCTTGGCCTGAAAAGCACCGCCACGATCATGTATGGCCATGTAGAGCAGCCGAAGCATTGGGCGCGTCATCTCATAAGGCTGCGCTCGCATCAGCTTGAATATGGTGGCTTCACCGAGTTCGTTCCGCTGCCCTTTGTCGCTCTAGAGGCGCCCATCTACCTGCGCGGACAGTCACGCAAGGGTCCGTCCTGGCGTGAGGCGGTGCTGATGCATGCAGTCGCGCGCATCGTTTTTCACGACGTTATCAATCACATCCAGGTGTCATGGGTGAAGATGGGTCCGGAGGGCGCGCGCGTCTGCCTTCAATCCGGGGCCGACGACATGGGCGGCACCCTGATGAACGAGAGCATTACCCGCGCTGCGGGCGCCGTACACGGACAGGAATTCGCACCCTGGCAAATGGAGGATCTGATCCGCTCAATCAAGCGCGAACCGCGCCAAAGGTCGACCCTGTACGGGCCGGTGGAGGAAGAACGCAGGCACCGGGCAATGCAGGCAGCTCCGCTTGCCGAAATGGTAAACACGCCGTTCCGTTCCAGAAAAATTGTGGCAGGCCAAGCCACTCCATGAGAAATCACGAGGCAGGCCTGCCGCAACGGAAGCCGAAATTTGGAAAAATCAAGAATCAGAGGCACCCCGCGTCGCTTCTGACTTCCAGCGCGTTCTTCAGCCGACGCGCCAAGCACGCCGGCTACACCTATTAGGAGCGGTGCGCCATGATGCGCCGGGCGAGATCCAGCGCCGCATCCGCTACACGTTCACTGTCGGATTCTGATCGCATTAATGTGTCACAGGAGGCAGTTTCCAAACCTTCTGGAATATTGTCACCTTCGTGAACCAGCAACCCTTGAAGAAGGTCGCCGTAGTGCGAAGCAATCGTGTAATTGACCACGGGGCACTCAAATTCCTGCATCAGTTTTGCTGTCGGGCCTTTGACCGAAGTGCCGCCGACCAGAGGCGATACCGCCACACGCGCAGCGGATGACGCAAGCAGCGCATCGCGAAGCCCCGGCACGGAAATAATGGGATCAATGCTCAGATAGGGGTTTGAGGGGGCAATCAAAACCGCGTCGGCCTCTTTGATCGCTTCGATAACGCCAAGCGCGGGTTTGGCGGCTGATGCCCCTGAAAATTCGATGCGCCGCACGCGCGGCTCTGCTCTCAGGGCAACAAAATAGCGCTGGAACGAGAGAAACCCAACGTCGGTGTCCAGAGTGGTTTCAATTGCCTGGTCGGACATCGGCAAAATTGTTGATCGAATCCCGAACGCTCGTGCAAGATCGCCTGTGATTGCCGTCAAAGCGTCGCCATCACGCAGGCGAACGGTTCGCAAAATATGCAGGGCCAGATCGCGGTCGCCCAACTGGAACCAGTCTTCGCCGCCAAGTTCACGCATCGCCGCCATGAAGCTCCAGCTTTCATCCTCGCGCCCCCATCCCCGCTCCCGGCTTGCCCGCCCAGACAGCGTGTAGAGTAACGTGTCTATATCCGGACATATACGAAGCCCCAGGTGGGTGAAATCGTCTCCCGTGTTGACAATTACGGTAAGATCTTCCGGCGCTACGATGCGCTGAAGGCCGACAACCAGCTTGGCCCCTCCAACACCACCGGTCAGTGCTACTATTTTCATAAAAACAGGTCCTGTTCACGCGGGCGGATCAAGGAAGACGCTGAATTCTGCTCCCCGGCAGCGCGGTAACCGCGAACGAGGGCAGCCGGTATGCCTTCACTACCCTCTCCCGTGACCAGGGCGGCCGAACTTGCGATGAGATCGCCGATAGCCACGATTGTCGATTCGAGTGTGCGCCCATCACGATCCCGCTCGCCGCGCCGATCCAGCAGTGCAGGAAAGCCAGCCGCACCGATCGCGACTGCCGTCACACCGCACCTCCACGGCCTTCCAAAGCTATCGGATATGATCACGCCGCAACCAAGCTGCTCAGAAAGCCGCTTGGCGGATGCATCGGGATCCAGCGGCAGGAGAAGCACCCGGTCAGTGGCCGACGTACCGACATTGGACTGATCAATCCCGGCATTCGCCATGACGTGGCCAAGCCGGGTCCGCACGATGAGAACATGTGGCACTGCTCTGACGACCGTTTCGGTTTGCCGCAGGACAAGCTCCACGAGACGTGCATCCTTGCGGGTCAGCTCGGCAAGCTTGCGTGCTTCTACTCCCGGTTCGACCGAACCCAGCGCGACATGCCTTCCCTCGGCCTTGGAGACAATTTTCTGGGTCACGACCAGGATATCATCCTTATCAAATTGGATATTTTGCTCGCGCATCGCGTTGCACAGGAGAAAACCAACGTCATCTCCAGGCAATATTTCCGGCAGTCCAGTAACCGGAAGGATACTTATCATGCAGCCCCCTTCATCCAGGATGTTTCAAGATTGACCAATAGGTCCGCCGCGCTGGTGCACGCCAGATTATGGCATGCAATAGAACTTATTGAGCGGAGTTCTCTATGCCGGAAATCCGGATGCCGGAACCTTTAGCTACATTGTAACGCTTGTTGATGAAAATCAGTACAGATGTCAGCGCCTCGGCGGCTGCGGAGTTTGCCAGAGGCCCGGCCTGCCAAGCGCGCAGACCAATATCGCCAGCGAGTTTGCACACAATGTCACGGGCTCCTTCGTCGTCTCCGCTGACGAGAACGTCGCAATCGACATCGTGATCCGGATCGGAAAGCTGGTGGGCGGAGACATTCTGGAATGCCGATACGACCCGAACGCCAGTGCCCAGCCGCTGTTGCAGGGCCTCAACTGCTGAACCGCCTTGCGGAAGCTGTACCCGCGCGACCTTGGGAGGCATCAACGGCACGGTCACGTCAATGACAATCTTACCCTCCAGGAACACTGCGACTTCTTCGGCAAGCGCTCGTTGCGCGCTATAGGGTACCGTAAGAACAACGATATCACCCACCTTTGCCGCATCGGTGTTGGCATAGCCTGAAACCTCAGTTCCGGTCCGTTCGTAGATTGCCCGGGCAAAACTCGCGGCTTTTCCGGCATCCCGTGACCCGATAATCACGCGATAGCCGGCCCTGCTCCATCTAAAGGCCAAGCCGGACCCTTCGCTTCCGCCTCCACCGAGGATTGCAATCGTCGGTCGACTCTCACTCATTTGTCTCTCACTTTCATTACAATATTGTAGTTTTTTTCCCGATTTTCTGCCGGAAGTGAAAAGTCGCTCGATACTGGTCGCAATACCCGTTTAAACGGACCAAAGCCCCCTTTCCGGAGGCGCCATAACTGTTGTCGCGGCCAGTCCGAAGTTTCCCGTCTGCAAGCACTGTATTCTGTATACAGAAGATGGCATCAGGCGATAAGTGTCAAGGGAATTCTGCCTGACATTTGCGAATTGAATCCGTCCAGCAGGCAATAGTGGCTGCCTACTGGAAAGCCACCTCGAACTGACCGCTGTCAATGGAGGCAGCCTAATAGGGGCAGCTCCCGGTCACCCGAAATCGACTATCGCCTCGACTTTTTTGCAGGAAATAACATTGTACGCACCCCAATGTTTCGGGGCTGGGTTTTCCGGCTCTCGATGCTTAAACAGAAACCGTTTTATTTTCCGTCATGGCCACTGTACCGGCGGCCGTCCGAGGCGGGATGCTACATTTCTGAGACACTGGACAAGCTTCCTGGTTATGCATGGCTTGCAAAATTTCATTTGTTGAGCAAGCGGGGTCTAAATATCATTCATACCATAATCTATTGTTCTGGGAGGAATCGTGATGAGATATCCATCGCTGCTAGTATCCACGCTGCTTGCCTTATTGGCCAGCATCGCTCCCGGTGTGGCACAGAACAAAAGCAGTTTTATCGATCAATCGGACAATGCAGGCTTTGTTGCACCTACCGTTGATGCTCAAATGTCGTGCCAATCTCTCAACAGTTCGAATTTTTCTGATATTTCCCTATTGAAAGCCATTCATTTCGACGCGACGGATAAAATTCCCGCCCATTGTCAAGTGACCGGTTATATTAGGCCGGAAATCAAGTTTGAGATCACCCTGCCGGCTCGATGGAACCGAAGGATTTACATGTTCGGTAACGGTGGCTATGCGGGAGAGAATTTGGCTGACCCCACGCGTATCGAAACACGTGACCAAGCTCTCGCTCGGGGGTTCGTGACGGTACAGCAGAATACCGGCCATGATGCTGCAACCTATAATCTTGGTGACTTTGCCAACGGAAATCTTGACAGGCTCATCGACTACGCATCCCGTGCAGTCCACGTTGTCGTTATATCGACCAAGTCGATCGCTACTCACTACTACGACCGGCATCCTACATTTTCGTATTGGGACGGCTGTTCGACAGGAGGGCGTCAAGGACTGATGTCTGCACAGCGGTATCCGGCAGATTTTGACGGTATATTGGCAGGTGCTCCCGCTCTTGATTTTACGGGCACACAGCTATGGGGTGTTTGGAACGCGCGAGTACTGGAAAAGGCACCGATATCAAAAGCTCAGTTACGCGTGTTGGCCAAAACCGTAATGGACAAGTGCGACAGGCCTGACGGCGCCGAGGATGGGCTCATCACCGATCCACGTGCATGCAAGTTTGATCCGCAGAAGGATCTGCCAATATGCGAGAAGGTCGTTTCCAGTGATTGTTTCACAGAGAACCAAGCGCAGGCGCTGACGAAGATCTCGGAAGGTGTGAAGATCAACGGCGAAGTAGTATTCCCTGGCGTCCCGTGGGGTGTTGAGGGCCTTGATGACGGCGGTGAAAGTGGTTGGAATCGCTGGATCATTTCTGACAACGGACCAAGCCGGCAACTCACCTATGGCGAAACCTTTCTTCGGAACATGGCCATGCTGCCGGAATCAGGAAAGGACATCGACTGGCGAAGTTTTGACTTCGACGCTGAATATACGAAGATTCAGGCTATTCGCAACATTCTCGACGCCACTGACTCCGATTTAAGCGAATTCCAGAAACGCGGAGGGAAGATGATTAGCTACTTTGGCTGGGCGGACCCTGCGCTAAACCCGATGATGGGCGTGAACTACTATGAATCCGTTCGAGAGAAGTTGAGTGCTGAACGCACCGACGAATTCTATCGTCTCTTCATGGTTCCTGGAATGTTCCATTGTCGACAAGGTTATGGCACTGATACTTTTGATGCCTTCACGCCGTTAATCGACTGGGTGGAGAATGGCAAAGCTCCGGACGTAATCCAAGCACGGCAGGTTAAAGGCGGCCATATCATTCGCACTAGGCCACTCTGTGCTTATCCGCTAGCGGCCAAATATTCCGGCAGTGGAGATCTCAACGACGGAGCCAATTTCAGCTGTACTACATCGGACGGAAAGTAATGGCTGACCCATTTTAAACCCATCAAACAATGTGTTTAGATATCGAATGAGGAAGAGCGTCCGGCCCCGATACACCACCAACTGCTGCTTTCACAACAGGAAATTGAAATCCTCGATCAAATGGTCAGCAACTCAGGCAACCGACAGGCGCTGGATCGTTAAACTTCTATCTCATCAAACTCGCTCGTTTAGGTGGTTACCTTGCAAGAGCATCAGATCCGCCACCGGTAAATACGGTCGTCTGGCGCGGCCTTAGCCGGCTGACAGACATTCGCCTCGGAACCGATATAGCAGCGACGCTCGGATGGAGGTAACTGCAACACGGTGAGAGCCGTCTTGCAGTGATCGGAATATTCGTAGCTGGAATCGTAACTTGGAAGTAACTGCGCATCAGCAGCTACCGACCGACATACGAAGGCGGCTGCCAGATGCTGATCCCGTTAGAAGTATCGTCCAGGCGTCGTGCCGAGCGCCTTCTTGAACATGGTAATGAAGGCAGTCGTGGAGGCATATCCGAGTCCATCCGCAACCTGCTGCACCGTGTTGCCCTCCGCGAGCTGGCGCAGAGCCATCAAGATTCGCAATTGCTGCCGCCAGCGGCCGAAGGTCATACCGGTTTCGCGGATGATCAGCCGCGCGAGCGTACGTTCACTCATTGCCGCTTGCTCAGCCCATTTCGACAGGGTGGATCTGTCCGTTGAATCTGTGGTCAGTGCCTCGATGATCGGCTTCAACTTCGCATGGACGGACATGGGCAAGCCAAATCGCGTGCGCGGCATGGCCTCCAGTTCCTCCAGCAGGACCTGCATCAGTCGGCCACTGTGTTCGTCCGCTGGCTGGTCGGCGTGCTCCCTGTCCGCAAGGTGCAGGATCATCTCGCGGACCATCGGGGTGATCTTCACCGTGCAGGGGCTCTCGGACAGGGTAGCAGCGCCCGGCTTGACGAACAGAAAGCAGACATTCGCGTTCAATGTCGTTCGAGTGCTGTGCGGCACATTACCCGGTATCCAGACCGCGCAGTCAGGCGGAACGATCCAGATGAAGCCTGGCACCCGGCACGTTAACGCACCGGTCAGCGCCAGGATGAACTGCCCGCTCCGGTGCGAATGCATTGGCGTTTCCTGATCTTGCGCCAGCACGCTGACGCGGAGCGCAGTGAGCGGATTGGCCCCCGGATCAGGATCGAAGCTGGCGAACGAAGCAGTCATAGATGATCTTTGTCTGTTTTAAGCGATAGACTGTCATCTTACCATAGATGCGGACAGTAGTCGTTTTGATAGTAAAGCATCAGCCGAGCTTCGCCGGTTTTCCTAACTTTCAACTCTTCAGGCGGAGTTCGCATCCTGGCTCCGACATCGATGTCCCTATGAACAAACACTCTTCTATCTCTTATTCGCATGCCGTCCCGATGATGGCTCTTGTCCTGCTGGCGGCAAACCTGCGACCGCCACTTACAACGGTCGGTCTCCTGATCGAGCCTATCAGGGAAACGACCGACATATCGCTGACAACTGCCGGCCTGCTCAACAGTCTGCCGCTTCTTGCTCTTGGTCTGTTCGCACCGCTTGGGCATTTCGGGCGGCGTTTCGGGCTGGAACGGACGTTGGTAGCCGCCCTGCTTATTCTGACGGCAGGGATACTCCTGCGCTCTCAAGGTTCAGTCGCCGCCCTGTTTCTTGGCTCCGCATGCCTGGCGGCCGGCATAGCCGTTGGCAATGTCCTGGTGCCCGGCATCATCAAGCGCGATTTTGCCGATCGGGCGAAGGGGGTGACCACGATCTATGCGGTCACCCTTGGTCTGAGCGCGGCCATCGCCTCGGGCCTTGCCGTCCCGTTTGCGCAATGGCTGCCTGGTGGTTGGCAAGCGTCGCTCGGCATATGGGCGATTCCCGTCGCGATCACCGCTGTGGTCTGGCTGCCCGCTGCGCTAAGGACCGGACCCAATGGCAGCTCTTCACATCATCATGCTGCTCCGGTCTCGCCATGGCGGTCGAGCCTTGCCTGGCTGGTGACCATTTTCATGGGCATGCAGTCGCTGTTTTTCTACGTGGCGGTGGGCTGGTTCCCGACGGTCTTCCAGAACCGCGGATACAGCGCGGAGGAATCGGGCCTGATCATTGTCATGTTCCAGCTCGTGGCCCTCGTTGTGACCATGATCATGCCATTGATCCTCAAGCGTGCCCATGACCAGTCGGCTATCGCCGCGGGCGCTGCCCTCCTGGTCACCATGTCCGTGCTGGGACTGGTCTTTTTTCCGGCCGCAACCTATCTCTGGATGGTCATGATTGGCATTGGCGGCGGGGCTATGATGATCCTGGCGCTGGCATTCATCAGCCTGCGTGCGTCCAACCATCACGACGCGGCCTCGCTCTCGATCATGTCGCAATCGGTCGGCTATCTGCTCGCGGCGGGAGGCCCCGTATGCTTTGGGCTGCTGCATGATCTTACCGGGGACTGGAACGCGCCCTTATGGGTGCTGGCGATCCTCACGGCTATATCCATCTTTGTCGGCTTCGGCGCTGGCCGGAACCGGACCTACTCTTGAGAACGATCTGAACGATGAAACAAGAAGCAAAAAGAAATTCTGCTCACCCCAGCATCGTCGGCAATGTCGGCGACATCCCTCTCTACGGAGAAGAAGGGTTTGAGGGCATGCGCAGGGCCGGACGGCTGGGCGCCCTTGCCCTCGACATGCTCGTTGGTGCAGTAAAGCCCGGTGTCACCACGCTGGCGCTGGATCAACTTGCCTTCGAGTTTGCCAACGATCATGGAGCAACCCCGGCGAATGTTGGCTACCACGGGTTCCTGCACACACTCTGCACCTCAATCAACCATGTCGTATGCCACGGCATTCCGGCCGAGCGCGAGTTGCGCGAAGGCGATATTCTCAACATCGACATCACCCTGATCGTCGACGGCTGGTATGGTGACACGAGCCGCATGTGTGCTGTGGGCGCCATCTCGCGAAAGGCCGAGCGTCTGATCGGGGTGACCTATGAGAGCCTTGCGCGCGGTATTGCTGCCGCCCGGCCCGGCAGCACCACCGGCGACATCGGCGTGGCGATCCAGACCTATGCCGAAGGCGAGCGCATGAGCGTGGTGCGCGATTTCGTGGGGCATGGCGTCGGTCGCGTCTATCACGACGCGCCACAAATTTTTCATTTCGGCAAACCGGGAGAAGGCGTCGAGCTTAGGCCCGGCATGATCTTCACGATCGAGCCAATGATCAATCTCGGAAAGCCTGGCGTAAAGGTTCTGGCGGATGGCTGGACAGCGGTGACGCGCGATCGCTCGCTCTCGGCGCAGTGCGAGCATTCCATCGGCATCACCGAAACCGGGTGCGAGATATTCACGCTTTCGCCCGGCGGACTGTTCAATCCAACGGTCAGGCTGGCCGCAGCATCCTGAATCCTGTTGGCGACATGGCAGAAAACGGGGCTAGGCCCAATACAGTCACTGTATCGGCCTTGCCAGAAAGCAGACGGTTCTCTCGGCAAAAATAGGGCGCAGAAGCTCCAGATGGACCTCGGGCAGCACCACATTCGGCGACTTCACTCGCTACGAAAGCGATGCAGTAGACCTGAGCACCCGGCTGTTGCCGCAGGAATCTCCAATTGCCCCTGATCCTATGATCCCGACCCTCATCAAATCCCCTTTCAACTTTCCCGTGGCGTCACGTCTGGTGGCTTATCCCAGCAGCGAGCGATGCAGCTCGGGCGGACCGCCCATGTTGAAGCGATGGGAGACCGGACGGCTGCCGTCGATGTCGGTGACATTGAACAGTGTCCCGAGCTCGGAATCGATCATGGCGCGCCCGGACAGTTCCATCAGACGCTCAGATTCATAGAGAGCAGCTATAATCCTGCCCGTGAACTGCGGTGACTGACGCTTCTGGACCGGGCGCTTTTCTTCGGGAAGGGACGCCAGGTGAGCCCGCGCCCGTTCCGTATCGAGCGAGCCCATCCAGACTGATACGGCAGCGACATTGTGCGGGCGAAGCTCCTTCGCCATGTCGGCCGCCATCTTGTCCGAACCCGCCTTCTGCGCGCCGTAAGCCGGGCCATGATAATAGCAGACCGCGCCATAGTGTCCGGTATTGACGATCAACCCCTTACCGTTGGCAACTAGAAGCGGGGCCGCGTAGTAGCTGGCGACAAAGTGGGACCGCAGTCCAACTGTTATCAGATCGCCCGCTTCGAGAGACTTCTGCCAGAAGCCACCCGGATCGGTCGTCGCCACCAGTTTGGCGGCATTGTTGACGAGGATGTCGAGCCCGCCGTGTTCCTTGCGAATACGGTTGAACAATTCCGCCACCGAACTGTCATCTGAATGATCGAGCGCGACCGCGATGCCCTTTCCTCCGGCCTCCGTCACCTGCTCGGCGGTTTCATGAATGGTGCCGCCCCATTCGGTATCCTTGTCGGAACCGCTTCGGCCCGTGACGTAGACAGTGTGTCCGACTGCGCCGAGCGCTATGGCGATGCCTTTGCCAGCGCCACGGCTGGCTCCTGTTACGACGGCTATCGTTTCCATGAATGTCTTTCCCAGTCCCAAATGATGACTTCAGAGGAATATGTGACTATTCTTCTGTAGATCGCAAGAAGGCAGAAGGGCAGGACCAGGCCATATGGACATGACTAGAACTGACCGCATCGTCCTGAAGGACCGGCGCAATATCGGCCAAGTGCTCTCCCGCGTCGGAGACAAGTGGACTATGATGGTGATCTACATCCTTCAGAATGGCCCTAGGCGCTTCAATGACATGAAGCGCAGCATTGATGGCATTTCGCAGCAGATGCTCACGAGAACGCTGCGCGCGCTGGAGCGGGACGGGATGGTAAGCCGCACGATCCTTCCGCTCAGCCCGCCGCAGGTCGAATACGCACTCACGCCGCTCGGCAAGTCGCTGAGCGCGCCAGTCCTCACGCTATGCAAATGGGCGTGCGACAACATCGATGGCATCAACAGCGCCCAGAACCTATTTGACGGCCGGGATGGAAGTTAGTCGTTTCACCTGATCGTCGCGATCACACCTTGTCTTCTGCCTCGCACGCCGATGCGCCCACCATGCGGTCTGATGTATATGCTGATGCACCAGCCATTGCGCATCAATATCGATCGTATATGGAAGATTTAGGTAGATTTGCTGACGCTCAACTCCTGAGCCAGATGTTCTAGTCTGCTCTGAAGCAAGGCCTGAGTGGCTGCAATGTCTCGAACGATGGCTTCACGTGCTTGCGTTCCGTTTCGCTCGCGAAGGGCTGTAACAATCTCGAGATGGTGTATCGAGAACGGGTGGATGATGCCTCTTTCAAATTCCTGAGCGACGTAATCACTCAGCATTCGCATATATGGCCCAAACCGAAGCCAAAGCATCTCAATATGCTGAGGCAAAACTTCGGAATGAGCATTTTCGTAAATGCTGAAGTGAAATTCCTGATTTTTCTTCAGCATTCCGAATATGTCACCTGCTTGTCCGGTGGCTTGGTGTTCTTCTGCAAGCACTTGCAGGCGGTTAGCTGCCTCATCTGTCATCTTGGCTGCCGCAAGTTCTGTTGCAAGTCCTTCCAACTCCTTACGTGCCTGGCATAAGTCATCCAGCCTTCGTCGCGATACTGCCGGCACCCTTGCGGAGCCGTTGTGTCCGATCTCAAGGCCGTTTTCCGCAGCCAGCCTTCTTAAGGCCTCTCGAACCGGCATGTGGCTGACACCAAATTCGTTTGCAAGAGACGATATCGTAATCGCTTGCGAAGGCTCAAAAGCCCCCCACATGAGTGCATTTCGCAATTGTTCGTATACGCCATCCTGAACGGTTATTCTCGAAGTCACTCTTAGGAGTCGTCGATTTACCATTGGGTTTTTCAAAAATTCATCCTTAGACCATGAGGTTGGCAAAAATGCTTTCATACCAATCCTTTGGTATCCAGCGCCAACACCTGCAGCATTGAAGTCGACGATATACTAATCACGTTTGCTTTAGCATTCTAGATATTTTGATCAAATGATATGGACTCTTGCTGGGCGTTCCGGTACTCATTTTCGATCAGAGACCAAAGGGGAGACGATGTCGGAGTCAAACACAGCGGGATCAACACAGATTTCTGTTTCTAGATCATCAAAACGCGCAGTCGTTATTGGATCGGTTGGAAATGCGCTGGAACTTTATGACTTCGGGGTCTACGGATTTGTTGCGACAATTATCGCGTCCAAATTCTTTCCTAACGATGATCCAACCGCATCTCTGCTCGCGACCTTTGCAGCTTTCGGAATTGGCTTCTTCTTTCGTCCGCTTGGAGCGATTCTGATCGGCCGACTTGGGGACACGAAGGGACGCAAACCCGCCCTTTTGATTACGATTTTGCTTATGGCAATCGGCACGGTCGGGATCGGTCTGATCCCAGCTTTTGAAACCATCGGCTTGATGGCACCCGTCCTTCTCGTTCTGTGCCGTATTCTTCAAGGATTTTCGGTGGGAGGCGAATGGGGCGGAGCCACTGCATATATCGTCGAATGGGCGCCGCCCGGACGCCGTGGGCTGTTCGGAAGCTTCCAGCAGTTCTCCGCAGGCGTTGGATTGCTCTTGGGATCGACCGTGGCGGCGCTCACAAGTTCGATGCTATCGGACCAGGCAATGCTGGAGTGGGGATGGCGCGTTCCGTTCCTGATTGGTGGCATCCTGCTTCCCTTCGGCCTTTATATGCGGCGAGACATGGAAGAGAGCCCAGCTTTCGAAAAGGCGAAGAATTTGGCTCCTGAAAACCTCGCGAAGCCGAAGCTCAGCGCGATGCTGAACATTGGAATGTTTTCGGCCGGCTGGGTTGGCGCATCATACGTCACGATCAATTACATGCCGACCTTCACACAGCGATATCTCAACGTGTCGAGAACGGAAGCTCTTTGGATGAGCACCGTGGCGATCACCGTCATGACACTGTCAATGCCGTTTTGGGGTCATCTGTCGGACAAGATCGGACGAAAGCCGGTCGTTTTGCTTGCAGCGGTTGGACTTGCGGTTCTGTCTTACCCCCTTTTCCATCTTCTGACAGTCAATGCCGAGACGACGATGCTTTATGCTGTGCAGTGTGTCTTTGCACTTCTGGTCGGAGCGTTTTCTGGCGCGGGTCCCGCAATGTTGGCGGAAATGGTCTCGACCTCCTCTCGAACGACCGGAATGTCCGTCGGTTATGGCCTTGCTGTTGCTGTCTTCGGCGGTTCTGCCCCTTTCATCGCGACCTGGTTGGTCGGGGTCACGAACTCCCCCGCCTCGCCCACCTATTTCCTGATCCTGACGGCAATTCTGTCGATCATTGCGATTGCGCGCGTGCCGGAAACGTCGCGTCAGGAACTGCACTAACAGCCACACTCAAAAGGGATCGCTCACATGAATACAGAGCAGATGCAGCCATGGGAATGGTCAGAAGAACACTGGAGATCGCTGGTGGGTCAGGTCAGAGCCGGGCGACGATTGCATCCGGCCACCTGGAAAGACGGCGCCCGTTGCGCCGTTGCGCTATCGTTCGACTCCGACCATGAGACAAGCGAACTGCGCGACGGCGGACGTTCCATCGGAAGAATGGCATGGGGGCAATATGGCACCCGCGCCGGGATTCCGCGGATACTCGAGGCGCTCCGGCAAAATGGCGTGAAGGCGACCTTCTTCGTTCCAGCTGTCTCCGCCCTTCTTCATCCCGAAGAGCAGCGCCAAGTGATCGGAGAGGGTCACGAGATCGGGCTGCACGGCTGGATCCACGAACTGAACTCGAAGCTGCCTTATGAAGTTGAGCGGGATCTTTTGTTCCGCTCCGCCGATATGATCGAAAAGGTGTCCGGTGTTCGCGCCTCTGGCCTGCGTACCCCCTCCTGGGATTTTAGCCCCAACACGCTCAAGATCGAGAAAGAGCTTGGCCTCCTCTATGACTCCTCCCTCATGGCAGATGATGATTGTTATGAGCTTAATGAGGGTAGCGATCCTTCTGGCATTACGGAAATTCCAGTCGAATGGATCCGCGACGACGCCGTGTATTTCGGGATGGATCGGTTTGCAGGACTGCGGCCCTACACTCCCCCCGAGGCTGTCTACAACATTTTCCAGCATGAGTTCGATCGTGCATACGAAGAGCATGGACTGTTTCAGCTCACCATGCACCCATTCGTAATCGGCTATCGATCGCGGATTTGGATCCTCGAAAAACTGATCAGCTACATCAAAGGCAAAGGCGACTGCTGGTTTGCTCGCCACGATGAGGTGGCGAAGTGGGTGACGGAAAACAGCTAATATAGCCGCGGTTGCAATGGCTCGCCCTTCTATTCACTGTGAGGATTCGATGAACGAAACCCTTCGCCTGCTCGACCGCCTTATCGCGTTTCCGACCGTAAGCTCCGCATCCAATCTCGAACTCGTTTCCTGGATCGAGAGTGAAGTCAGTCCCCTTAACGCCAGACTGAGGAAGTTCCCCAACCTGGCGGGCGACAAGACCAATCTCCTCGTCTCGATCGGACCGGAAGAGCCTGGCGGTATTGTCTGGTCGGGACACACCGACGTTGTCCCGGTTGAGGGACAAAACTGGTCCGCAGCTCCCTTTGTCATGCGCAGAAAAGAGGGAAAGGTGATTGGTCGTGGCGCGACCGACATGAAGGGTTTTCTCGCATGTGCGCTTGCGGCAGCTCGAAGTCTCGATCTGAACACACTGGCGCGGCCGCTTCATCTTGCGTTCTCTTACGACGAGGAGGTGGGATGCGTCGGTGCTCACGATATGGCTAACTGGCTTGGAGCGTCCGATCTGAAGCCACAACACGTCATCGTTGGCGAACCGACGGGTCTCAAGCTGGTCAATGTCCATAAGGGCGGAATGATCGGTTGGGCGCACGTTCATGGGAAGACGGGGCATTCCTCGCGCCCCGACATATATGTGAATTCGGTTATGGTCGCCGCGGATTTGATTGCGTTCATAAGCGCGATCCGTTCTGAAATGCGGGAGGGACCGAAATCGCCGCGGCTGGATCCGCCCTATAGCACCATCCAGGTCAATCAGATCCACGGAGGGACCGCTGGCAACATTGTGCCGGAGCTTTGCAGCTTCTTTTGGGAAATGCGGGTTATTCCCGGAGCCGAGCCACAGGATATTTTCCAGAAAATATTGGCTTACGCCCGAGATGTACTGGAGCCGGCTATGAAAGCTGTAGACAATAACTGCCGGATCGATATCGAGCCGATAGCTACCATTCCGGCTCTTCGCCCGAATGATGATATCGAGGCCGAACGGGAGCTTCTCGCCCAGCTCAACCAGGCAGAAGCGGAGACGAAGGCGGCCGGCACTGAAGCCGGGATATTCCAGAAAGCCGGGATGCCGACCTATATTCTTGGACCTGGCTTTACGGCCCAGTCCCATCAACCGGATGAATTTATCGAGGAGGTGCAACTGGAGTCGTGCACGGCACTCCTGAAATCTTTCGTGCAAAGATATTGCTGCACCTGATCATCACGACGTGTCATTCCCAGAAACTGGCCGAAGATCATGAAATATTTCCTCTATCACTCTATTGGCACCTACCCAGGTAAGGAAGGCGATCTCAAGGAAGTTCTGGCGCAGTTCGCTCATATCTGGTCTGCAGCCGACGATGGACAATGGGGCGATGCGCTCCAAACGCGGCGCAGGTTTCTCGATCGATGGGCGCAACTGATAGAAGCACCGAACGAAACCTTGACGCTTACCGAGAACGTCACGCTGGCGCTCTACAGCTTTATCGGCGGCCTGCCCCGGGCGCGGTTATCCGGAAAGACCATTCTTGTCGCTCAGGATTGCTTTCCCAGCCTGCATTTTCTGCTGTCAGGTTTGTCCGAACGATTCAGGTTCACGTTGAAGACCGTGCCTACGCGATCGGGCGAGTATTTTGTCCAAGATGACGATTTCCTGTCGGCATGGGATGGGTCTGTGGGCCTGGCACTGGTGACATGGGTATCGTCAACCACCTCGAAGCGCTGTGACCTCGAAGCGATGGCACAGCGCGCCCGGGATACAGGCAGTCTGCTTATCGTCGATGTCACGCAAGGGATCGGCATTATACCCTTCAAGGTCGAAGACGGTATCAGTGCTGTTGTGGGCTCGACACTGAAGTGGCTGTGCGGGACTGCCGGCGCTGGCGTTCTTCACGTGTCCGCGGACCTGTTGCAGGAATGTCGGCCAGAATTGCGCGGCTGGTTTAGTCAGGAAAATCCTTTTTCGTGGAACCTCGATGCTTTCACCTATGCTCCGGACGCGCGCCGATTTGATCATGGAACCCCATCGGTCCTTTCCGCCTACGCATCTCTGCCGGGGATTGAATTTGTACTGCAGCAAGGCGTTGATAAGCTGTCGAAGCACAATCAACTGCTGACAGCGACGATCATCGAATTCGCATCGTCGAATTCCCTAGAAGTTTCCACACCAAAAAATGAGAAGGAGCGAGGGGGAAGCATCATGCTGAACGCTCGCTCCGAGGATGCTGCGGCACACTTGGTGCATCGCCTGAAGTGCGAGGATTTCTACGTCGATCACCGCGGAGGAACCATCCGGCTTTCGCCAGGTATCGTCACAACGCAAGCAGACACCGAAAGCCTGTGCCGGGTGCTCTACGCAGCTCGTGAGCTGTTCTAGGGCGATCATCAAGCGGTCGGCCCTGCATCGTGCCGCAAAAGCGATCCAACGAGGTGGCTGGATGCAGTGATCGGTTGGCCGAAGCCTCACGCGCAACATCTCGAAGAAGAAAGACCCAATATAATGACCTATTTTGCGAAGCGAATTACCGAGAGTTCCAAGAAATCGTTCGGCATGTATGCGCGAGCTGCTGCCATGAAGGGCAACTCGGACGAACTCATCCACATGGAGCTCGGCAGCCCCTATGCCGATACGCCGCAGCCGATCAAGGACGCGGCGATCCGTTCCTTGCTTGCCGGAGACGTCCATTACTCCCATTTCCAAGGTCTCCCCAAACTTCGGGACGCCTTGGCTGAAAAGCTGTCCCGCAAGAACAGCATCGATTATCGACCGGAAGAGATCGTCGTCACAAACGGCTTGACGCATGCTTCTTTCGCCGCCTTCATGGCATTTCTGAATCCGGGTGATGAGGTCATCCTGCTTGAACCATACTACCCACAACACATAGGCAAGATTGAACTCGCGGGCGCCAAGCCAGTCTTTGCCACGTTGGATGCTGCCAGCCGCTTTTCGCTCAATCCTAGTCTGATCGAGGAAAAGATTACGCCGAAAACGAAGATGATCGTCCTCATCAATCCCTGCAATCCAACAGGCCGCGTCTACAGCCGGGAAGAACTGCAGGGCCTTGCTGACCTTGCTATCAAACACGATTTGCTGATTGTTTCAGATGAAGTCTATGAAGAAATCCTCTTCGACGGCGCAATGCATATTTCCATCGCCTCACTTCCAGGCATGCGCCAACGAACAGTCTCCATGTTCGCCTTCACGAAGAGCTTCGCCATGGACGGTTGGCGCATTGGATATCTTACGGCCCCGTCGAACTTTATCGAAGGTATTTTGAAAATCACTATGAATGACGTTACCCATGTCAACACGTTCATACAGGAAGGCGCTTATGCCGCGGTAACTGGACCCGTGGAAATGCTGCACAGGCTGGTAGAGGAAGATCGCATCAAACGTGATATCGTAGTCAGTCGGCTCAATCAGATGTCTGGCGTTACATGTGATTGGCCAGAAGGGACGATCTACGCTTTTCCGAATGTGGCCTCACTCGGCATTCCTTCGCAGGAACTCGCCGAAGCCATTTTGGAGAAAACTGGCGTTGTGGTTGAAGCGGGCAGCTTTTACGGCCCGATTGGTGAAGGCTATCTACGCGTCTGCTTCGGATCGCAGTCCGCCGGACGAGTTTCGGAGGCTATGGACCGGTTGCAGCGATTTTTCGGTGAGCTGTAGCGATTCTCCTGACAGATTGCCTGGAGGCGCTCGATAGTGCAACATCGCCATTTCCGTAAAGGTCC
>NZ_AKIZ01000007.1 GCF_000282595.1 Phyllobacterium sp. YR531 | reverse complement strand
TGCGCCCGTGGCTGCGCAAGCCGCGCCAGCTATAAGCCTTGAGGATGAGTTGGAGACATTACTTGCGGGTTCCGCAAGGCCAGTCGTGCAACGCTCTGCGAATGCTTCCTGGGGATATGGCTCACGTTCAAATGTTGTCGGCCGCACAGAGCCTGCTCCGGTAATCAGCCGTGCTACGGCCTACCAGCATCCAGTAGCTGAGCCAGAGCCCGCTCCGGTGGCTTATGAAGCGCCAGCAACTGTTGCATATCAGCAGCCGGTTGCTCAGGAACCTGCGCCAGTTGCCTATGCGGTACCGGAGGTGTCCTACGAACCGCAAACATCCTATGTCGAGGAACAAGAACTCGACATAGAGATCGAAGACGCATTCGATGATGAAGAGCTCATGGCGGCTCTTGACGATTTTGAAGTGCCCATGGATGTGGAAGAACAATCTGCCCCGGTACGCGAACAGATCGCTGTTCCTGTGGCGGCCTCTATTGCCGGTGCGCCGAAGCTTCCCGAAGTCCATGCTCTAAGCGACTACGCCGATGAGCTTGATCGCGCCGCCAAATCAGTTCAAGCGCCGGACGTTGATACGATTGCTGTTACTGAAAACCGCGTTGATTACACGGAGTCGCTTGATCTTCCTGCGGTAAATTACGAGGACGATGCTCCGCAGCATAATGGACTGAGCGAGCTGGAGAGTGAATTTGCCGAGGTATTCGGCTCAATCGAATCCGATACGCAGCACAATGATTTTGCAGCGACTGAAGAGCCGGTAAAGACGGAAGCCGCAAAAGATGAATATGCGGACATCTTTGCCGATGTCTTCGGCAATGAAGCTGAACAAGGTCGTTACAATCAAGCCGGTTACGCAACGGCTGGAGTAGCAGCGGCTGGAGTGGCAGGAATTGCATCGCAGGCACCTGCAGCAGCAGCTCCCCGCTACCAGCATGGTCCTGAGGACGACAATACGGATTTCGGCTATGATCCGCGTCGCGATGATGTGGATATGGCTGCAGGCGTTTATGCTCAGAACGAAAACAAGCCTCGCCGAAACGCGCTGTTTGTTCCCGGCATAGCTGCTGCGGTGGTTCTAGTAGCTGTTGCGGGTGCAGTGGCCTACAAATGGACGGGTTCAACGGGTGGCGAACCTGTGGTCATCATGGCCGACAAGACACCGATAAAAGTCCAGCCTGAGAAAACGGCGAATGCCGTGGTGCCGAATCAGGACAAGGCTGTTTTTGATAAGGGCGCAACGACTGCTCCGGTAACTCCTAAGCAGGAACAGCTTGTAACGACGCGGGAAGATCCGGTCGATCTGGCTGCTGATGAGGATGATGAAGTACCGATCGCAGACAAGGTTGACGCCCGCGTCGAACCTGCTGATCAGGATCTGGCGGCAAATGAACCTGCTCCGGAACGCAATGGTGCGCTTGCGCCTCGTAAGGTTCAGACCATGGTTGTCAAGCCCGACGGGACAATGGTTGCGTCCATTACTCCAGACACTCCGCCTGCGGGTACAGGTGCAGCGGCTGCGCCCGTAGAGCGTCCAGGGGGTACAGCGACCGGGCCGGCGTCATCAGATGATCCGGTTGGTGCGCTTGCAGGTGCAGAGCCAGTAGAGGCTGAACCAGCGCTGGCGCCGGTTAAACCAGCCGCCGTGGCACCTGTTGCTCCTAAAGCTCCAGTTGCTGCCAAGCCGGTGGAGACAAAGAAAATCACACAGGAAACGGTAGCCTCGGCACCAAGGAATGTTCCTGTGGTGGAATCTCGTCCGGCTGAACAGCCTCTGGAGATCGTAGATCGTGTGCCGCCGAAGACTGCCGCGCCGCAACAGGTAGCTTCAGCTGCCCCTGCTGCCGGTAGCTACTTCATCCAGGTTGCTTCGCAACCAAGCGTTGAAGGCGCACAGAAAACCTATGCATCGCTTTCACAGAAGCACGCCGGTGTGATTGGTGGACGTGGCGTCGATATCAAGCAAGCTGAAATTGCAGGTAAGGGTACCTTCTATCGTGTACGCATTCCTGCCGGTTCGAAGGCTGATGCTGCGAACCTGTGCTCCAAGTACAAGTCCGCTGGCGGCAGCTGCTTCGTAACGCAGTAAAAGCAGGCAAGATTGGGCAAAAGGCGGCTTCGGGCCGCCTTTTCTTTTTGTACGTCTACGCAGTAGACTCTGCACATGAGCGAATCAAAAGCATGGATTGCCGGAACAACCGGCCTGAAACTGACCCCGGATGAAATCGCATTCTTTCGCGATGAGCGTCCTTGGGGTTTTATACTGTTTGCCCGCAATGTCAGAGAGCCTGCGCAGATCGAGGATTTGTGCGCGCATTTGCGTGATCTGGTCAGGCGGGAGGACGCTCCCGTATTGATTGATCAAGAGGGAGGCCGTGTGCAGCGTCTGCGTCCGCCACTCGCGCCGGATTATCCATCAGGATCGGCTCTTGGGGCCCTATACCGTGAAAATGAGGAAAAGGGCTTGCGCGCAGCTTGGCTTTTGTCGCGCCTCCATGCTTTCGATCTTCTAAAGCTCGGCATAGATGTGGATTGCCTGCCGGTGCTGGATGTGCCGGTTGAAGGTGCCAACGACGTTATCGGCACGCGTGCCTATGGAAAGCATCCTGAGATAGTAACGGCTATGGGCAATGCAGCTGCAGAAGGACTGCTTGCTGGAGGTATGTTGCCGGTGATGAAGCACATTCCCGGCCATGGTAGAGCCTTTGCCGATACGCATCATGAGTTGCCGACGGTCACGACGGGTCTTGATGAACTGGCAGAGCATGATTTCGCACCATTCAAGGCGCTCTCGCATCTGCCCATGGCAATGAGTGCGCATGTGATTTTTTCAGCGGTTGACCCGAAGTATCCCGCTACAACGTCCGGCAAGGTGGTCGAGGAGATTATCCGTGACTATATAGGCTTCGACGGGCTTTTGATGAGCGATGACGTCTCCATGAACGCACTTTCTGGGGATTACTTCGATCGGACCAAAGCAATCTTTGCCGCAGGCTTGGATATGGTGCTTCATTGTCACGGGATTATGGAGCAGATGACGGCGGTTGCTTCGTGCACGCCAGAACTCGAAGACAAGGCATTGGAGCGCGCTGCAAAGGCTATCCAATACAAGCGGAAACCTGATGATTCCGTAGAAGAAGAGCTGAGGGACGAGTTCCGCAGCATGTTTGAAATGGTCGCATAGATACGGAAGTATGGAAGAGAGAGAAGTTTGGCTGTTAGCGAGAAAAACATGAATGGCAACAAAGCGGCTCCAATGGAGGCGCTTTGGGAGAGCCAGGTTGATCGCGCCGCCAGCGAACCCTCGCTTGTGATCGACATTCAGGGTTTTGAAGGTCCGCTCGATCTGCTTCTTCATCTTGCGCGCAATCAGCGTGTAGATCTTGCGCGTATTTCAGTTGTGGCGCTCGTCGAGCAATATCTGATCTTCATCCGGCAAGCGCAGGCTTTACGACTTGAGTTGGCGGCTGACTATCTGGTGATGGCTGCCTGGCTAACCTATTTGAAGTCAAAGCTGCTTATCCCGAAAGCTCCGGGCGATGATGGGGAGAGCGGCGAAGAACTGGCTGCCACCTTGCAATTCCGTCTGAAGCGCTTGGAAGCAATGCGCGACGCGGCGATGAAACTGGTCAATCGCAACCGGCTTGGACGCGATGTCTTTGCGCGTGGCATGCCGGAAGCGGTGATTGTTGATCAGACAAACGCCTATGCGGCTACGCTCTATGAACTACTGACGGCATACGCATCGCAACGGCAAAAGCGCGCAACATCGCATGTGCAGATTGCCCGGCGCTCTGTCTGGTCGCTCAAGGATGCTCGGACCATATTGATGCGTCTTGTCGGCGAAATGAAAGACTGGACGGCGCTGGATCAATATCTGCTGGAGTTCATTGCAACACCGTCCGAACGGGCATCGGCCATGGCAAGCTCTTTTGCCGCGAGCCTTGAAATGGTCCGGGAAGGGCATCTGGAAATTCGCCAGACAGGCGCATTCACGCCGATCTATCTTCGTAACAGGCCAGAAGAACCAGTGAAGGACGTGGTCAATGGCTGATCCCGCTAATGATGACATCAAGATTGATGGGGATGAGGAAGCGAACAGCTGGAACAATGCTGTAAAAGCGTCTGATGCGTTGCGCATGGTGGAAGCGATCCTGTTTGCCTCGGCTCAGCCAGTCACTGAAAAAGCGCTCAAGGAGCGACTGCCATCTGGTGTTGATGTCGCGATGCTGCTGGGTGAGTTGCAGGAGATATATGCCAATCGTGGCATAAATCTGCGGCAGGTCGGTGGTGCCTGGGCTTTCCGTACCGCCGCTGATCTTGCCTTCCTGATGAGCCGCGAAGCGGTGCAATTGAAGAAACTCTCGCGAGCCGCGCTGGAAGTGCTGGCGGTCATTGCCTATCACCAGCCGGTAACGCGTGCCGAGCTTGAAGAC
The DNA here is from genome assembly GCF_000282595.1 of Phyllobacterium sp. YR531. GTDB lineage: Bacteria > Pseudomonadota > Alphaproteobacteria > Rhizobiales > Rhizobiaceae > Phyllobacterium. The sequence continues at coordinate 21,224 of NZ_AKIZ01000007.1, read as the reverse complement.
ATTCGCGGCGTTGAAACGTCGAAGGGTACGCTGGACGTGCTCATGGAAACGGGCTGGATCAAGTTTCGCGGACGTAGGCGCACGCCCGGGCGGCCAATCACTTATGGAACGACAGCTTCTTTCCTAGATCATTTTGGTTTGCAGGAAGTCCGGGATCTGCCGGGTATCGATGAATTGCGCGGCGCTGGGCTTCTTTCTGCGCGAATGCCATCGAATTTTGCCATTCCTGTGCCTTTCAACGATCCGGACGAGCTCACCGAAGATGAAGATCCGCTGACAGATATCGATCTGGAAGAGCTGGGGCTTTTAACGCCAAAGGTTGAGCAGGAGTGACATTATTTCTCGCCACATTTGCGGCGGATAGTCTCTTCAGGCAGAATTCGTAGCTGCAAGGCCAATTCGCACTTGCGCTGGCTTTACGCGAATGTGAAAGAACAAAAGCGACTTGTGTTTGAAAAGCACGGGGAAAAGGCTTAGATCAACCCAAGCAATTGGGTGAATGTGAGGGTAAAATGGGTAGTTTTTCAATCTGGCACTGGCTTATCGTGCTCGCGGTCGTATTACTTCTCTTCGGACGGGGCAAGATTCCTGAGCTGATGGGCGATGTTGCCAAGGGCATCAAGAATTTCAAAAGCGGCATGAGCGATGATGACGCGGCTGCTGCGGATGCCGACAATTCCAAGACCATCGACAACACGACGAGTCAGCCGGTGAATTCAGTCAAGGAAAAGACCAAGAAGTCTTGAATGGTGAGGTGAGAGCCTTTGCCCTGCGCGTGGCTGAATGGCCACGTTGTGGCTGGAGCATGATGAATGTTTGATGTTGGTTGGTCGGAAATACTGGTCATCGCAGTCGTATTGATTGTGGTTGTGGGTCCGAAAGACTTGCCCAAAATGTTGCGCGCATTCGGCAAGGCGACCTCGAAGTTTCGCGCGACTGCTGGCGAGTTCCGCAAACAGTTCGATGAAGCTTTGAAAGAAGCTGAACTGGACGATGTTCGCGGCATCATAAATGATGCCAAGAGTCTCGATCCGCGCAACGATATCCGGAAGGTGTTTGATCCCGTTCGCACAATCGGCGAAGAAATTCGCTCGACATTGAAAGATGCGACTGAGACCGCCAAAGACAATGTGGCTATTCCAGATCCTTCAGCACCGGGGGCAACTCAAATACAGCCTACGGTGATGGAGCCATTGCCGCTTCTCAATGAGAATAAGAAGAAGACAAGCGCTGCAAAGGCGAAAGCTGCTGCAAAGGCATCAACTGTTACTGCCAAACCGGCCAAAGCAGCACCTGCAAAGCCAGCCGCCGCCAAGCAAAGCACGGCAAAGCCGACAGCAGCGAAACCGGCTCCAGCCAAGGTGACAGCAGCGTCAGCCAAAAAAACGGCCAAGCCGCGTGCCAAGACCGGCGATACGGGGACGAAATCTTGAGCAATACCGACGATGAAATTGACAAGAGTTCAGCCCCGCTGATCGAACATTTGATTGAGCTGCGCCGCCGCCTCATATGGGCGTTGCTGGCGTTTTTCGTTGCGTTTCTTGGCTGCTTCCATTTCGGCAAGCAATTGTTCAATTTGCTGGTTATTCCCTATCAGTGGGCGGTAAGTTGGGCCGGGTTCGATCCTGCAAAAGCGCAGCTGATCTATACGGCACCGCAGGAATTTTTCTTCACGCAGGTAAAGATCGCCATGTTTGGCGGCATAGTCATCGCTTTTCCGGTTATTGCTTCACAGATATACAAATTCGTCGCGCCCGGCCTGTACAAGAATGAACGTATGGCATTTTTGCCATTCCTGATTGCTTCGCCAATCCTGTTTTTGATGGGGGGCGCGCTGGTTTATTTCTTCTTTACCCCAATGGTCATGTGGTTCTTTCTCGCCATGCAGCAAACTGGTGGTGCGGGTGAGGTACAGATTTCACTGCTTCCCAAGGTTTCCGAATATCTCAGCCTTATTATGACACTGATCTTCGCTTTTGGCCTGGTGTTTCAGCTTCCGGTTGTTACCACGCTTCTCGCTCGGGTTGGCCTCGTCGGCTATGAGGGGCTGAGATCAAAGCGCAAATATGCCATCGTGATTGCGTTCATTGTTGCGGCAGTCATCACTCCGCCCGATCCTGTGAGCCAGATCGGTCTTGCTCTCCCGACGATCCTTCTTTACGAGGTTTCGATCTGGATGGCGCGTCTGGTAGAGAGAAAGCGTGCAGCGGCTGAAACAGAAGCACAGTCGAACGAACTTTCGTCCTGACGCTCTCCAGTTCGCCGGGGCTTGCCCCTGATAGATAGAACTTTTCCAACACGGCTTTACTCCCATGCATGACATTAAACAGATCATCCAGAATCCGCAGGCTTTCGACGCCGCCATGGCCAAGCGTGGGTTAGAATCTGTTTCGTCCCGTCTGATCGAACTTGATGAAAAACGTCGGCAATCCATTGCCAAATCACAGGCCTTACAGGAGCGGCGTAATGCTGCTTCGAAGGAAATCGGCAAGGCAATGGGCGCCAAGGATCAGGCAACAGCTGACCGGCTCAAGGCGGAAGTTGCAGATATCAAGCAGTTGCTTACCTCAGCCGAAGAGGAAGAGCGTCAACTGGAACGTGCTCTCACCGAAGCTTTGGAAGTATTGCCCAACATTCCGCTCGACAGCGTGCCACTGGGCAAGGATGAAAGCGGCAACGTGGAAACACGCCGTGTTGGCCTGCTGAAGAATTTTTCGTTTGAACCGAAAGAGCATTTCGAGATCGGTGAAAAGCTTGGCTATATGGATTTCGAGCGTGCTGCTCGCCTGTCCGGTAGCCGCTTCACTGTATTGAAGAGCCAGCTTGCTCGGCTGGAGCGCGCCCTTGGCCAGTTCATGCTGGACATACATACGACAGAGCATGGCTATACAGAAGTCAGCCCGCCGCTGCTGGTTAACGATGATACGCTTTACGGTACTGGGCAATTGCCGAAGTTTGCCGAAGACCTCTTCAAGACCACTGATGGGCGCTATCTTATTCCGACCGCAGAAGTGCCGCTGACCAATCTGGTGCGCGAGGAAATTCTCGATATTCGTGATCTGCCGATCCGCATGACTGCATTGACGGCTTGTTTCCGCTCGGAGGCAGGTTCTGCCGGACGCGATACACGCGGTATGTTACGTCAGCATCAGTTCATGAAGGTTGAGCTGGTTTCGATTACCGATGCGGAACGTTCCGTTGAAGAACATGAGCGCATGACGGCATGCGCAGAAGAAGTTCTCAAGCGGCTTGAACTGTCGTTCCGCACCATGACGCTTTGCACCGGTGATATGGGGTTTGGGGCGCAGAAAACCTATGATCTGGAAGTATGGTTGCCGGGCCAGAAGTCATATCGCGAAATTTCAAGCTGCTCGGTCTGCGGTGATTTCCAGGGAAGACGGATGAATGCCCGTTACCGGCCAGAAGGCGAAAAATCCACGCGCTTTGTCCACACATTGAATGGGTCGGGTACTGCGGTTGGTCGCGCCTTGATCGCAGTTGTCGAAAATTATCAGAATGAAGACGGCAGTGTTACAGTTCCTCAAGCACTCGTGCCTTATATGGGTGGACTGACGCGGATAGAAAAAGCGGCATAACAGACAGGATAGGGCGATGCGGATTCTCTTGACCAACGATGACGGAATTCATGCGGAGGGTCTGAGTGTTCTGGAGCGCGTCGCCCGCCAGCTTTCTGATGATGTCTGGGTGATCGCGCCCGAGACAGACCAGAGTGGCCTTGCTCATTCGCTGACGCTCTCTAATCCGCTGCGCCTGCGCAAAATAGATGACCGGCATTTTGCCGTGAGCGGAACGCCGACCGATTGTGTAATCATGGGTGTCAAACACGTGATGCCAGAGCCACCTGATCTGGTTCTTTCGGGTGTTAATTCCGGCTCAAATACCGCTGATGACGTCACTTATTCTGGCACAATTGCAGCTGCCATAGAGGGCACGTTGCTTGGTATAAAATCCATTGCGCTCTCGCAGGAGTACAATCTCAATGGGGGCGCTCGCGTGCTACCGTGGGAGATTGTGGAAGAACGCGCCCCGGCTGTACTGAAGAAGGTCTTGAGCGTTGAACTTGCCAAGGGTGTTCTGGTCAATATCAACTTTCCGAGCTGTCAGGCATCGGAAATTGCAGGCACAAGGGTAACAGTGCAAGGCAAGCTTTCGCACGGACTTGCGATCGAGGAACGTCACGATGGCCGTGGATTGCCCTATTACTGGCTACGCTACGGACGGGGCAAGGATGTGCCGGCTGAAAACAGCGATGTCGCGGCAATCCGCAACAATTTCATTTCCATAACACCTTTGCAGCTCGATCTGACTGCGCATGAAATGCGTGCCGTTCTTGAGGAAACATTTACATGAAGCCCGCCATGTCCGAGCGTGAGGGTTTTGCCGCTTTTGTGCTGCGTATGCGGGGCTTGGGTCTGAGTGATCAACGATTGATGAGCGCTCTTGAGGCAACGCCGCGCATGGGCTTTGTGAGCGGTAATCTGGGAAATATGGCCTATACCCGCGGAAGCTTGCCCATTGAATGCGGTGAATTCATCGAAGGTCTGGATTTGCAGGCTCAGTTGATCAAGACGCTCGAACTGGAGCCGTCGCACCGCGTCTTGGAGATCGGGACGGGATCGGGGTTCACCGCTGCTGTTATGGCCCGCCTTTCAGGACGTGTTCTATCACTGGAGCGTTATCGCACATTGGTTGAACTGGCCCAGCAGCGTATTCAAGCGCTCAAGATTGAAAATTGCATTGTCAAACATGCGGATGGGCGGCTTGGTCTTGCCAGTGATGGCCCGTTCGACAGAATTATTGTCTGGTCGGCATTTGATGCCATGCCAAGGCATTTTGTTGACCTGCTTTCATCCAACGGCATTCTGGTGGCGCCGATAGGGCCGGTTGACGGACAGCAAACAGTGGCGCGGCTTACAAAAGTTGGCAGCCGTTTTGACCAGCAGGATTTGATGCGGGTGCGGTTTCTACCCTTGGCTGAAGGGGTTTCTTCGGCGCTCTGAGTATTGATTGCCTGTCGCGATTGCGCCAAGGGTTTACGAGCTTGGTGAATTTTTTCCAAATTTTTTATGAGTTTTAACGGTCGGGTAACATTAACGCGATCTAATGCGTCTAATATTCTTGTATGAGTACGGGCGGGATTAAGCGATGCGTTTGAGTATACTAGACAAAGCGTCACGGCGGTTGGCTCTTAATGCCGCCATTCTCACAGTTGCCGGCATTGCTGCCGGTTGCAGCTCCGGAGTGTCACGTTTCTCCAGTGCAGATTTCAGCTCCGGTTACAGCGATAACCAGAGATCGATCATGCAGACGCAGAACAATGGCCAGAACGGTTATACACCGCCGGTCGACTCCACTTACACAGCTTCTGTCAATAATGCTCCTGTCCGCTCGTCCGGGGGTGTTCAGCGCGGTAACCTGCCTCCTGTTGGTAGCCAAAGCGCCTCGTCTCTGCCTCCTGTTTCGTCGCAGCCGTCGCGCCCGGCGCTAGCGCCCGTATCCGGCAATACACAGGTTCGTCAGCAACAGGTGGCAATGGCCGCTCCGATGCAGACCGCGCCAGCGGGATCGGCGACCTTGAAGACGCCTGATGGTCGCGAAGCCAGAATGCCGACAACGACTGCTCCGGCGCAGGCCGCAGCAAAACCAATGACCAGTTCAACGGCCAGCAGCACCTACAAGGTTCAGTCGGGCGATACGCTTCATGCAATTTCACGCAAGACCGGCGCAAACATCGATGCGATCAAGCAAGCGAACAACATGCAGGACGGAACAGTCCGTCTTGGTCAGTCGCTGATTATTCCGCCATCCAATTCATCCATGGCTCAGAACGTTGCCAATACGATGAAGCCCAAGGGCGGTACGGATCAGGTAAAGACAGCAGCTACGCCGCCCGTTGAACAGCCAAAGGTCGTTGCAAGTGCACCGGCGCAAGCTGCGCCTGCTGCCGCAGGATCAGAAGCCAAGCCTTACACTCCGCCACAAGCGAGCGAAAAGGTTATCGGTGAAGCCGAGAAGGAAGTCGCTTCTGCACCATCAGCTACCGGCGCTTCGCAATTGCGCTGGCCAGTGCGTGGCCGTGTCGTTGCCAATTACGGAAAAGGCAGTGACGGTATCGATATTTCGGTTCCAGAAGGCACACCAATCAAGGCCGCCGAAAATGGTGTTGTAATCTATTCCGGCGACGGCTTGAAAGAGTTCGGCAATACGGTTCTGGTTCGCCATGATAACGGTCTGGTCACCGTATATGGCAATGCGAGCAAGCTGAATGTTCAACGTGGCCAGAAGGTCAAGCGTGGTGAAGAACTGGGTATGTCAGGCATGACCGGCAATGCGACAACGCCGAAACTGCATTTCGAGGTGCGCAAGAACTCAACACCTGTTGATCCTGCAAAATATCTCGAACTCTGATCGAACCACCAAACTAAAGAAAAAGCCCGCGTTGAAAGATGCGGGCTTTTTTCTTTACAGCTTCTTGCCGAGCCGTCCCGCGAGATCCTGAATGAACTGCCAGGCAACGCGCCCGGAGCGCGCCCCGCGGGTTGTGGACCATTCCAGCGCTTGCGCATGGAGCTGATTTTTCTCCACAACCAGATCGAAATGTGCGGCATAACCATCGATCATTGCCAGATAATCATCCTGGCTGCACTTGTGGAAACCGAGCCAGAGACCAAAGCGATCCGATAGCGAAACCTTTTCTTCAACAGCTTCCGACGGATTGATCGCTGTCGATCGTTCATTCTCGATCATATCACGCGGCAGGAGGTGACGACGGTTTGACGTGGCGTAAAATATAACATTATCCGGGCGGCCTTCGACGCCTCCTTCAAGTGCCGCTTTTAGCGATTTATACGAGGTGTCATCGTGATCGAATGACAGATCGTCACAAAACAGGATGAAAAGATACGGCGTATTTTTGATGATACCCATCAACGCGGGGAGGCTATCGATATCCTCCCGATGAATTTCTACCAGCTTGAGAGGATGAGCAGCAGCGGGTGCATCGGCGTTTACCGAGGCATGGACAGCCTTTACCAGCGAAGATTTACCCATGCCGCGCGCGCCCCAGAGCAGCACGTTATTGGCCTGCATTCCATCGGCAAAGCGCTTGGTGTTATCGAACAGAATATCGCGAACCGTATCCACGCCACGAATGAGCGAAATATCAACGCGGTTGACCTTGCTGACAGGATCAAAGCCAAGCCGGGCCGGGTTCCAGACAAAACAGTCTGCAATTTCAAGATTGACCGGCTGTGGGGTGGGAGGAGCCATACGCTCAAGTACAGCGATAAGGCGGTCAAGTTTTTCGCTCAGCAATTCCTCGGTCATACCATTCAGGCCCTTACATTTATCAGCGCGTCGTAACTATCACGCTGATCGGTAATGGAAAAGCAGCAGTGTCCGTTTTGTACTGTTGCTTTTGCCAGCTTAAACATTGTATTGCGCAGGTTCTGATTGTTTCAAATTTGATCTACTGGAGGTTTTATGTTCGTAACTCCCGCATATGCACAGGCAACGGGTGCCGGTGGCGCACCGGAAATGCTCATGAGCATTCTGCCGTTCATTCTGATCTTCGTGATCATGTACTTCCTGATTATCCGCCCGCAGCGTACAGCCGCGAAGAAGCGTGAAGAGCAGTTGAAGAATATCCGTCGCGGCGACACCATCATTACCGGCGGTGGTTTCATTGCCAAAGTCACCAAAGTTTATGAGGAAACCGGAGAACTCGACGTTGAAATCGGCGATGGCGTAAAGGCGCGTGTGCTTCGCGGCATGGTCGCGGATGTTCGCGTAAAAGGCGAACCGGTTGCCGACAACAAAAAATAACGATTAAGTGAAGGGCGGCCTTGGAGCCGCCCTTCTGATTCTTGAGGTTGCGACCGTATGCTTTATTTTAGCCGCTGGAAGACCGTTCTCATCTGGGCTGTAGTCCTTGCGGGACTGATACTTTCACTTCCAAACAGTTTCACGCAAAGCCAATTGGACAGTTTTCCGGACTGGCTTCCCAAGAAGCAGCTGGCTCTGGGACTTGATCTTGAAGGCGGCTCGCGCATGCGACTGCAGGTGGATAAGGAACATCTGCCTGATACCGACGCGACTGTTGCCGTGCTTACGCGACGCCTCAACGAGCTTGGCTATTCAAATCCGCATGTTGTGACGGAGCGGAATGGTCGTGTGTTGATTGAGGTGCCGGGCCTCTACGACTCCCAATTGCTCAAGGATATTTTGAGCCTGACGGGCGAACTGAGTTTCCGCATGGTGGATACATCAGTGCCGGTACAGCAGGCTATCGATGGCACACCGCCAGAAGGCGATGAGGTTGTCTATTCTTTCGACGATCCGCCAGTGGCCTATCTCGTCAAGAAAGAACCGCTTGTAACCAATAGCAATTTTGTCGATGCACAGGCAGGAATAGACACCGCCACGCAACAGCCTGTTATTACTTTCCGTCTGGACAGCATTGGCGCGGATCGTTTTTCCAAGGCCACCAAAGCCGGTATCGGCCAATCCTTTGCGATTGTCCTTGATAATCAGGTGCTTTCTGCTCCTGTCATTCAAGAGGCGATACCCGGCAATACCGGGCAGATCGCTGGTACCTTTGACCTTTCCGGTGCCAGTAATCTGGCGCTTGTCATGCGCGCCGGTTCTTTGCCTGCCAGTGTGACTGTTCTTGAAGAGCGCACCATCGGTACTGATCTTGGTGCAGCTTCTGTTACGTCAGGCAAAATCGCTGCTCTGATCGGCGCTGCTCTGGTTATCCTTTTCATGCTGTTGACCTATGGTTTTCTCGGCGTGATCGCCAGCGTTGCGCTGGTGGTAAACGTCGTGCTGATTCTGGCTGTCCTGACATTATTCGGTGCGCCGCTTACGCTTGCGGGTGTTGCCGGTATCGTTCTCACCATCGGTATGGCCGTCGACTCAAATGTGCTGATCTATGAGCGTATTCGCGAAGATCGCCGTGCAGGGTTTTCCGTCATTCAGGCAATCGATTCCGGCTTTGCCCGAGCTCTTGCCACGATCGTTGATGCGAATGTCACTACTTTGATTGCCGCCTTGGTTCTGTTCACGCTTGGCAGCGGACCAGTGCATGGATTTGCACTGACTGTTACCATCGGCATCGTGACGACGCTGTTTACGACCTTCACGCTGACACGCTTGCTGGTTTCCGTCTGGGTGCAGCGTTCCAAGCCGAAAGAAGTGCCTGGCGCGCTGTTGAAGCTTGTTCCTTACAATACCAGAATCGGCTTCATGAAGCTGCGTGGTCTGACACTCGGCTTCTCGGCGCTATCAAGCATTGCCGCGATTGCCCTGTTCGTAATCATCGGAATGAATTTCGGTATCGACTTCAAGGGCGGGACGATGGTCGAAATGCAATCGTTGGAAGGTGCCATCGACCTTGATGATGTCTATAGCCGTCTCGACGAATTGAATATTGGTGACGTTAAGATTGAGCGTTTCAAATCCGATGACCGGGCGCTGATCACAGTTGGTAGTCAGGGCGAAGGCGAAGATGCCGAGCAGACAGTGGGCGTTAAAATTCGTGGTGAATTTCAGGACGAATATAATTTTCCGCGTGTAGACGTTATCGGACCGTCTGTATCGAGCGAACTGTCGCAAGCTGGTTTGCTGGCAGTGGGCCTATGCCTTGTGCTGATTTTTGCCTATGTGTGGTTCCGCTTCGAGTGGCATTTTGCACTAGGTGCAATTCTCGCTACGATCCACGATGTTTTGCTGCTACTTTTGATGTTCATCATCTTCAAGATGGAATTCAATCTGTGGAGCATTGCGGCTTTGCTCGCGATTGTCGGTTATTCGCTCAATGATACCGTGGTTATTTATGACCGCGTTCGCGAAAATCTGAGGAAGTATGGTAATACCGCATCATTGGCGTCCATTCTTGATGCCTCGATCAACCAAACGCTGTCGCGTACGATCCTCACATCGCTGGCAACGTTCCTTGCGCTCATCGTGCTCTATCTTTATGGCGGCGATGATGTTCGTTCCTTCGCTTTGACAATTGCCGTGGGTATTATCGTGGCGACCTATTCATCGATATTCGTGGCTGGGCCATTGTTAATGCTTTTTGGACTGAAGGGGCGAGATGTAATGGACGAGCAGAGCCCTGCACCGATTTCCGACGAAGGCAGAGTTTAATTGTGGCGAAAGGCATTGAAATTCGGGATGCGCATTTTCCGGGGCGCGCGCCCATTGATGCTTATGGAAATGGCGGTTTCCGCTTTGCGGATATGTCGCATCGCGGCTCCATTCTGTGTCTTCCCTCGGGCATTCATGGCTGGGAACCGAAGGCGCCACCAATACCGACTGCGACTGATCTGGCACTCGTTCTCGCGCAGTCCAGCGAAATAGAAATTTTGCTGGTCGGGACAGGGACGGAGCTGCGCCGTTTGCCGGAAGAGCTGCGGGAAATTCTGCGCAAATATCGTATCTCTTCAGACCCCATGAGCACCGGCGCTGCGGTACGCACCTATAATGTGCTCCTGGCTGAAAATCGTGCTGTGGCTGCGGCGTTGTTTGCGGTGGATTAATTCCACCGGCCCGCTATATCTCACGCCATGAATGTCAATGAAACTCACTGCATGCAATTGCTGCGGGACGCTGATCCTGATCGCTATCTTTCGGTTCTTTACGCGCCTGAAGCAAAGCGCGGAGCTTTGGCAGCGCTTTATGCATTTAATGTCGAAATTGCCCGTATTCGCGACCTGATCCGCGATCCGCTTCCGGGTGAAGTTCGCTTGCAATGGTGGCGCGATTTGATCAGCGGCACCGAACATGGAGCGGCGGCAGGAAATCCGGTAGCGGCGGCGCTTCTGGACGCGATCAGCGCATATGATCTGCCGCGAGCAGCTTTCGATAATTACTGTGAAGCGCGCATTTTCGATTTTTATGATGATCCCATGCCAAGCCGCAATGATCTTGAAGGTTATTGCGGAGAGATCGCCTCAGCCATAATCCAGCTGGCGTCGCTCATTCTTGATGCGGAGCAAGCATCCAGACATGCTGATCTGGCGGGGCATGCCGGTGTTGCGCAAGCTATTACCGGGCTTTTGCGCAGCCTGCCGCTGCATCGGCGGCGTGGTCAGATTTATATTCCGGCTGATATACTTGCCGCGGTAGGATGCACACCTCAAATGCTGCTGGAAGGGAATGATCCCGATGCAACCAAGCGCGCGATTACGGCTATGATTGCGCTCGCTGAAGATCATTTTACGAAGTTTCAAGCAGGCGCTAAAACCTTGCCGAAATCGCTGCGCCCTGCCTATCTGCCGGTTTGGCTTACGCCGGTATATCTTAAGCGGTTGAAAGCCAAAGGCTTTGATGCCGCTATGGAGATAGCCGAGATATCACCACTCCGCCGCCAATGGGCAGTGTTGAGAGCTTCTATCAGTTAATTGCACATACATTAGCTGCATAAACTTTGTGGGTGGTTCGACGGGGCTCACCATGAGGAAGATGTCAGGGCTGCAGCAAGCTAGAGTCAACTTTGTAGTAGATTACAAGTACTGTCTCTCTGCAATCAAACCACCTTCCTCATGGTGAGCCCCGTCGAACCACGCAGCATACTGATGCAACCCTATCTAGATATCCAATTCCTCAACAAAGGCAGCGCGATCCTGAATGAATCGGAAGCGGGCATCGGGCCGCGTTCCCATCAGATCATCAACGGCGAGGCGGGTTTCATTGGCCCATTCCTCATCGATCTGCACACGAAGCAATGTACGCTTCTTGCGGTCCATAGTCGTTTCCTTGAGCTGATCGGCACGCATTTCGCCAAGGCCCTTGAACCGGCCGATTTCAATCTTCCCGCGACCGGTAAAGAGTGTCTTCATCAACTCGTCTTTATGTGCGTCGTCACGCGCATAGGCGACCGTACCACCTTGTGCGATGCGATATAATGGCGGAACACCAAGGAACAGATGGCCATTGCGAATAAGATCCGGCATCTCCTGATAGAAGAAGGTGATCAGCAGCGAAGCGATATGTGCACCGTCCACGTCGGCATCCGTCATGATGATGATGCGATCATAGCGCAAATCTTCGTCGCGATATTTCGATCGCGTTCCGCAACCAAGTGCCTGAATAAGATCGCTAATCTGCTGGTTTGCCGTCATCTTTTCGCGGCCGGCGCTTACAACATTCAATATTTTGCCGCGTAGCGGCAATACAGCCTGCGTCGCACGATCCCGCGCCTGCTTGGCCGAACCGCCAGCCGAGTCACCCTCGACGATGAAAAGTTCTGCACCCAGTGCGCCAGTTTGACTGCAATCTGCCAATTTACCCGGGAGACGAAGCTTCTTGACCGCTGATTTGCGGTTTACTTCTTTTTCCTGACGGCGTTTGACGCGTTCTTCCGCGCGATCGACCACCCAATCGAGCAATTTGGATGCTTCCTGTGGGGATGCAGCAAGCCAATGATCAAATGGATCACGGATAGCATTTTCCACAAGGCGCTGTGCCTCGACGGTTGCAAGCTTGTCCTTGGTCTGACCGACAAATTCCGGCTCGCGAATGAAGACGGACAACATGGCCGCAGAAGAGATCATCACATCGTCAGTCGTAATAATTGATGCGCGCTTGTTGTTGGTCAGTTCCGCATAGGCCTTCAAGCCACGGGTGAGGGCGATGCGCAATCCTGCCTCGTGAGTGCCGCCTTCGCCTGTGGGAATCGTATTGCAGTAGGAGTTTACGAAACCGTCGCCGCCATACCACGCGACTGCCCATTCCATTGAACCATGGCCGCCGGATTTTTCGGTCTTTCCAGCGAACATTTCCCGCGTGATCTGAAAATCCTTGCCCAGAGAAGCGCCAAGATAGTCTTTCAACCCTCCGGGGAAGTGGAAAACAGCTTTGTCAGGGGTAGGGTCTTTCGGATCAAGCAGCGACGGGGCGCAATTCCAGCGGATTTCAACGCCGCCGAACAAATAAGCCTTCGAACGCGCCATCTTATAAAGGCGTGCGGGATCGAACTTTGCATCCTGACCGAAGATTTCAGCATCCGGATGGAAGGTTACACGCGTGCCACGCCGGTTCTGCACTTCGCCGACTTCTTCAAGCGGGCCAAGTGCTTTGCCGCGTGAGAAACGCTGGCGATAAAGACGGCGATTGCGCGCGACCTCAACCTCAAGGTGATCGGATAGCGCATTGACAACCGAAACGCCCACGCCATGCAGACCGCCGGATGTTTCGTAGACCTTGGAGTCGAATTTACCGCCGGAGTGCAGCGTGGTCATGATGACTTCGAGTGCCGATTTATCCTTGAACTTCGGATGTGCATCGACCGGAATACCACGGCCGTTATCCGTCACGGACAAGTAGCCGTTCTCATCAAGGTCAATATCGATAAAATTAGCGTGGCCGGCGACAGCCTCGTCCATGGAGTTGTCGATGATTTCAGCGAAAAGGTGGTGAAGAGCGCGCTCGTCCGTGCCGCCAATATACATGCCGGGACGACGGCGGACAGGCTCGAGACCTTCCAGAACCTCAATGTCCGAAGCGTTATAATTGCCGCTACTTTCCGGTACCGCGCGCGCAGGAGCACGCGCAGCTACCGGTTGCGCAGGCGCTACAGTGGCAGCCACAGCAACCTGCGGAGCAATTTCAGGCTTCTTCGCAGGAGCCGCCGCTTCCTGCCGTTCGCGAGCAGTTTTCACGATTGCTGAAAATAGATCGTTATTATCATCCATGGCAGGCCAATATTCTATCGTTTCGAATCACTCGTAATCTTTGCATGGTTCGACGTCAAACGCGATGGGCGTTCGCTATATGTTCCGGAGCTCGCCGCAGAACAAAGCGGCGAATCCCCATGTTTTATGCGGCTTTGAGCGTCGCGACCCGATCTTCCAACTGACTGATCCTGTCACCAAGCTTTTCATGGTAATTCTTGAGTGTCCGGAGTTCCATATTGATTGTTGTTTCATCTTCGGCTGAGTCCACCGGAGCTTGACCAATCCCATGCATCAACCATGTTGGTGTGACACCAAGAAATCCAGCGAGCATAACCAACCTGTTAGCCCGTGGTTCTGATCTGTCTGACTCCCATGCAAGGATCGTCTGGCTCTTGACACCAATCCGTTCCGCCACCTGTGCCACACTCATGGATTTGGCGTCGCGAGCCCGCAAAAGCCTTCCACCCATTGTGTCCATGTCTGGGGTTTCAGTCATGATGTTAGAATGAAAATTCATCGAATTCTCCAGTTTCTTCTTGTTTTTTCGGTCTTGGGAGGGCCCGTTGCACCATTTGCAGCGCAAAAAGTCAAATTTTGCACGTGTTGCGCGAGATTGTTGGTGGGACGACATTGCTTTTTTCCATGGAGTGGATAAGCCAAAAGTCCTACCAGCAGGCTTTCTCCAGAAGGGTCACGGCGATGGAAAACACGACCTCACAGCAAGTGCGGGGCGTTTCTGCAATGGCTATCGGCATGTTCTTCCTGCCTATGATGGATGCTATCGCAAAGTGGCTCTCAATGTTTGATAGCCTGCCGCCTGCAACCGCCACTCTGTTCAGGTTTGTTGTTCAGGCCATTTTGACTCTGATCATTATTGTGCCCATGACGGGGGTTAAATCCCTGAGGCCTGTAAAGCTTTGGGGTAACCTGTTTCGCGGGTTTCTCATGGGCATTGGCAGCCTTTGTTTCTATGCAGCCGTGAAATATATGCCGTTAGCCGACGCAATGGCCGTATTCTTCGTCGAACCACTGATGCTGACAGTTTTGTCAGCGGTTGTGTTGAAAGAGCAGGTTGGTTGGCGTCGCAGAATTGCAGTTGGTGTCGGTTTCATCGGCACGTTGATTGTAATCCAGCCCAGCTGGGTTCTATTCGGCTGGGTATCTCTTTTGCCGCTTGGTACGGCGGCGCTTTTTGCAATCTACCTGACCCTCAATCGCCGTTATGGAACAGTGGATACTCCATTGGTAATGCAACTTTATGCGGGTATTGGCGGAACAATCACCGTTTTGCTGGCTATGATACCTGCTGCGCTTTTGGGAATTCAGGACATGACGTTTGCCATGCCCGGTAATGCAATGTCTTGGTTTCTGCTGTTCACGATGGGTTTGATTGCAACTATCGGGCATCTCTTGATTACACAAGCATCGCGGCTTGCTCCTGCTTCGTTGCTGGCACCCTTTCAATATCTCGAGATTGTTATGGCAGTGCTTATCGGACTTGTGGTTTTCAATGATTTTCCAACCCCATCGAAATGGGTAGGGATCGTCATAATCGTTGCGTCAGGTGCTTATCTGATCTGGCGTGAAGGCAAGAAACGCGAAGTTTCAGAACCTGCATACAATTGACCGTGAGCAGTTGAGCAAACCTGCGTTTCACAATAGAAACAAAGATCTGTTGGGAGGTCTAAGTGTTTAAAAAGATTCTGATTGCCAATCGCGGCGAGATTGCATGTCGCGTCATCAAATCCGCGCGCAAGATGGGCATTGCTACTGTTGCGGTCTATTCCGACGCTGATCGCGATGCCGTGCACGTTGAAATGGCTGACGAGGCTGTGCATATCGGCCCGGCGGCGGCATCTGAAAGCTATCTCATTCCTGAAAAGATCATTGCAGCCTGCAAGCAGACCGGAGCGGAAGCTGTCCACCCCGGTTACGGCTTTCTTTCTGAACGCGCTGCCTTTTGCGAAGAGTTGGAAAAGCAGGGGATTATCTTCATCGGCCCGAAGCCACGCGCAATCATCGCCATGGGCGACAAGATCGAATCAAAGAAATTTGCCAATGAAGCAAAGGTAAGCACCGTCCCGGGCTCTCCCGATGTGATCGTTGACACAGCACATGCGGAGCGGATTGCCGGAGAAATCGGCTATCCCGTCATGATCAAGGCATCCGCCGGCGGCGGCGGCAAAGGCATGCGTATTGCCTGGAACCAGAATGAAGTACGCGATGGCTTTGAACGCGCCACCTCGGAAGCGCGGAATTCTTTCGGCGATGACCGCGTTTTCATTGAAAAGTTTATTGTCGATCCAAGACATATTGAAATTCAGGTGCTGGCCGACGCATTTGGCAATTGCATCTATCTGGGCGAACGCGAATGCTCGGTGCAGCGACGCAATCAAAAAGTAGTTGAGGAAGCACCGTCACCGTTCCTGGATGAGGCGACGCGTAAGGCAATGGGCGAACAGGCCGTCGCTCTATCAAAGGCCGTTGATTATCAAAGCGCCGGAACTGTCGAGTTCATCGTAGACAAGGATCGTAATTTTTACTTTCTTGAGATGAATACGCGCTTGCAGGTTGAGCACCCTGTAACTGAACTGATTACAGGTATCGATCTTGTCGAGCAGATGATCCGTATTGCTGCCGGAGAGAAACTTGAGATCAAGCAAGGTGATGTGAAGCTTAATGGCTGGGCTGTAGAAAGCCGCCTCTACGCCGAAGATCCCTACCGCAACTTCCTGCCCTCAATCGGCCGTTTGACGCGCTATCGTCCTCCTGTGGAAGGGCCAGTCGGCAAGGCAATCATCCGCAATGATACGGGCGTTACGGAAGGTTCTGAAATCTCGATGTTTTACGATCCCATGGTCGCAAAGCTTTGCACATGGGCGCCGACGAGGCTGGAAGCAGTGGATGCCATGGCAGATGCACTCGACAATTTTGTCGTCGATGGCATCGAGCACAATATCCCGTTTTTGGCGGCATTGATGCAGCATCCGCGCTGGCGCGAAGGCAGACTTTCCACCGCTTTCATCGCCGAGGAGTTTCCTGATGGGTTCCAGCCTATATCGCCCACAGCCGACGATCTTGGCATCCTCGCTTCAATTGCGCTTTCTGCTGAACTGGTAAGAAAAGAGCGGCTGGACCGTCTCGGCGATCGCCTGCGCCCGCATTCAGGTAAAATCCATGCAGAATGGGAAGTGCGTATCGGCGATGAATATATGCCGGTAACAATTCGCAGTAACACCGCGAAGCCTCCCGTCAAGCTTGAGTTCTCCTTGCGGGGCGGCGATTTTGTCACTGTACGCAGCGACTGGCGGCCGGGCGATGCTGTTTGGGATGGCTATGTGAATGAGCGTCCCGTCAAGGCGCAGCTTCGTCCCGTAGCAAATGGCATGCGAATTGACTGGAAAGGTCTATCCGTCATTACGCATCCCATGCAAAAGCATGTGGCGGCCCTCGAAAAGCTGATGCCGGTAAAAATCCCGCCAGATACATCGAGGCTGTTGCTCTGCCCAATGCCGGGATTGCTGGTTGCGGTGAATGTGGCCGTCGGGCAGGAGGTCAAGGCTGGTGAAACCCTTGCCATTGTCGAAGCGATGAAGATGGAAAATGTGCTGCGTGCCGAGCGCGATCTGACTGTCTCTGCCATCAACGCAAAGCAGGGCGACAGCTTGGCAGTGGGAGCCGTTATTATGGAGTTCGAATAGAGTCCTGATCTTAAGCCTGCTCTACAGGGCCGAACACATTTTCAAAAGACGACAGCAATGCATGGTCAAGGTCATGCATTTCGACCGGCAAGCCAAGATCGACCAGGCTGGTGACTCCGTGCCCCCGTACTCCGCAGGGGACGATGCCGTCAAAATGCGCAAGCTCCGGCTCCACATTGATCGAGATACCGTGAAAGCTGACCCATTTACGCAGGCGGATGCCGATAGCGGCGATCTTGTCTTCAGCAGGGGACCCATCGGGCAAGGCAGGGCGCTCAGGTCTGGTGACCCACACACCTACGCGATCTTCCCGCCGCTCGCCCTTTACATTGAATGAGCCGAGTGTCGAAATGATCCATTGTTCCAAAGCAGTTACAAAAGCGCGGATATCTTCGCGCCGCCGTTTCAGATCAAGCATGACATAGGCTACACGCTGGCCGGGGCCGTGATAGGTATATTCTCCCCCGCGGCCTGTTGCATATACGGGGAACCGGTCGGCGGTGAGGAGATCGCCCTGCTTGGCGCTTGTTCCCGCAGTGTAGAGCGGTGGATGCTCGACAAGCCAGACCAGCTCGGGCGCTGCGCCCTCCCGGATTGCTGCGACGCGTTCTTCCATGAAGGCGAGGGCGGAATCATAATCGGTCAGACCTTCGGCCACTTTCCATTCTACTGGTGCTGAGCCGTCTTGCGGCAGAAAAGCGGGAGCGAGTTCATCGCGGCTGGACTTCATGGTGTTCAGTTATTCCAGTTAAGACTGCCTGTCAGGCTCCGCACTCGGAGATCAGGATGGGTCCCGCGCATATGGACTTTTTCCGGTTGGATTTCCAGTGGGGTGGCTCGGGCGCGGCTTTTTGACAGGTTTGTGAAAAACAATTCGAGATATCGCCTGATAGGGCTTGTTTAGCGGAAACCTATTTGCTACTAGCGCCAAGCCGACATGTTCGGCTTCTACCACAGTGCGGTCGTGGCGGAATTGGTAGACGCGCAGCGTTGAGGTCGCTGTGTCGCAAGACGTGGAAGTTCGAGTCTTCTCGACCGCACCATTTTGGTTTCGCTAACCACTTGAAATAATTGCATAATATGGCGGCAAATAGCCGCCATATTGCATTTTTGCCCCATTATGCGCCGCTTTAGGTTGAACGGTGAGCCACCACCACTTTGACTGATATCCCGTTATCGATGCCGCGCTTCTATTAATATGAAAATGTTGTTGGTGTCAGATTTGCGCCGTACCCGTTCTTCTCGGATTGCAATGCCATTGTTGTCATAGCAATGCCTGTTATTAGCCATTGAGCGCAATTTTGCAGAATCCGATATCATACTCTCACCTAGCGAAGGATAGAGGAAGTTGATATTCAGCTCCGAATTGCCGGAGAGGACCTATGAATGACTGGCTGAGGGGCGTCGTAAAGAACATCGGTTCTTACTCATATAACGATAAGAATGAATATGATGCTGAACGTGGTCAGGCCATATCGCGCGTCATAACAGTGCCCCTGATTTTCCTTTATATGGTCGTCGCACTTTTCGCGAGCGGGCGTGAAATGAGCATTGTCATGATCGTCATGCTCATTTACGCCACCCTCTATATTCCAGGCTCTTGGCTGCTGCTGCACAATGTTGTAAAAAAGCCCGGCTACAGGCTTGGACGCCGCATCTTTGCAATGGTCAATGACTACCTTGCCATGACATTTGCAATGGCTGTCGGCGGAGCAATAACTGCTCCAGTATTTGCGATGATCTTATGGGTAACAGTTGGAAACGGACTGCGTTATGGCCCCCGTTATCTTACAGCCGCGACAACCCTCGCGCTCTTATCCCTGGCAGCGATAACCTATTTCAACAGTTTCTGGCGCGAGCAGCCTTATCTTGTCGCCACTTTTGTAATGACGGCCATTCTCGTTCCGACATATGTCTACGTTCTTCTCAACCGGGTTCACAAGGCCTATAATTCTGCCTTGGAGGCCAATCTCGCCAAGTCAAGGTTTTTGGCACAAGCAAGCCATGATCTGCGTCAGCCCATTCACGCTATAAGCCTTTTCATTGCCTGCTTGCGCGATGCGCGATTGGGCGTTGAAGAAGAACAGATGGTCGACAATATCGACAGGTCACTCCAGAGCGTTTCAAGACTGTTCCAGTCACTCCTTGATATCTCAACTCTCGATAGCGGCAAGATCACAGCGCATCTGGAAGAGGTTGCGATCGGCGAAATTCTCTTGGATATCGCACGGCAGAATTCTGAAGCAGCGCATTGGACAGGTGTTGAACTCAGGGTTGTGAAAACCAAGAGATTCGTCCGAACCGACCCGAGCCTTCTAACGACAATGATCCAGAATATTGTTTCCAACGCGTTGAAATACGCTCCGGGTGGACCCGTTCTTGTTGGGACACGTATTCGGAACGGAAAGCTATCCATCGAGGTGCATGATCGCGGCTCCGGTATTGCAGAGGAGCATCTGCCGCGGCTGTTCGAAGAGTTTTATCAGGTGCGCGAGCGCGGTGACAAGGACACGGAAGGCGTTGGCCTTGGACTGTCGATTGTGCAACGGCTTGCCAGACTCATGGGTTTGAATGTCTCTCTGCGATCTGTCGTGGGGCAGGGGACAACAGTTGTAATTGGTGGACTGACCATCGTCGCAGAGCCTATTCTTCTGCCTGATGTAATCCGGGTCAAACCTGTTTCGCCACTGGATGGCTTGCGGGTACTGTTGATCGAAGATGATCTCAATATTCTTATTGCAACCGGAATCCTTCTGGAGAAGTGGGGATGCGTCGTCCAACAGGAAGATGCGCTGCCCGAAGGAAAAGACGTAAGCTGCGATTTGGTCATTACGGACTTTGACCTTGGAGCGAAGACGACCGGTACGGATTGTATCGATTATGTTCGCCGGCAAAACGGCCTCCATATTCCGGCTATTATTGTGACCGGCCATGATGAAAACCGGGTGCGTGACGATGTCAGCGATCCGGAAATACCGATACTGTCAAAACCGATACGCCCTGCTGAATTGCGTTCGATGATCATGGCTTTGAGGCTCAGGTCGGAACAATGATAGACCAATCCATGACCTATGAGCCCGGAGTGTGTCTCTGACAGTGCCTTGGATCGGAAGGGGTGACGTCCAATCTTGTGGCGCATTGACACTGTATGGTCAGGCTGATTTGCTGATTAAGTGCTAGCGACCGGAGGAGATCGAGAAAATGGCAATTATTGATGGTACAACCGGCAATGATAACCTCGAGGGAACGCCCAATGCAGACATAATTAATGGCTTTGAGGGTGACGACCAGCTTTTCGGGCGAGCAGGCAATGACAGACTGAAGGGCGGCGCAGGCTTGGACAGGCTTTATGGCTTCGAGGGTGACGATACGCTCAATGGCGAAGCGGGCTCCGATTGGGTCTTCGCCGGTGAAGGCAATGACGTGCTTAATGGCGACATTGGCGATGATTTGCTGCTCGGCGAGGCCGGGAGTGATACGATTTACGGCGGTGAGGGCGAAGATGATCTCCGGGGAGGTGATGGCGATGACCTGCTTCATGGCGGCGCGGGCGACGATTGGCTTCTTGGAGACTGGAATGGTGGGGCGCCAGGCAATGACCGGCTCAATGGCGGCGAAGGCAATGACAATCTTAACGGCCAGGATGGCGATGATGTCTTGGACGGTGGAGTCGGAGCGGATACTTTTTGGGGCGGTGCAGGGAGTGACAAGTTTTATGTCGATAATGTCGGCGACAAGGTAATTGAAGACAATGTTGCTGGCATTGATGTCGTGTCCAGTTCGGTATCTTTTGCTACGGGCGGGCAGCACATTGAAAATG
>NZ_AKIZ01000006.1 GCF_000282595.1 Phyllobacterium sp. YR531 | reverse complement strand
GGCGGCCGCCAGTGCCAAAGATCGAGTATGGATGCGGAGGTGGCGACATCCGCGCCGAGCGGCCTACCGTCATCAGGTCGCAGGCGCCACACGCTAGTGCGGCAACCATGGGGCTTTATGGCGACGTGAGGCGGAATAGGCGCCTATCCTTCCGGGTGCCAATGTTCGTGATCATCCCTTGCCGGTCTTCCCGGTGGGTTTGCTGCGGTCTGAACCTGCGGCTGGCCGCTTCAAGGCCGCTGACGCGCCGCAGAGCGGCCGGAACCCGCCGATCTCGGCAAGGCCGGACCCGCGCCCTTCGCACGAGCCAGTGAAGGACTGGCCCCCGCTTATTCGCAAGCCGACCTCGCTCGCCTGGCAGGTCCCGGACCCTGAAGCGTCCAGCTTCCGCCGGTTCTGTTTGACCGCACCCGCAGGGAAGACCGGCAAGGGCCGGATCACCTGAAGGGCATTCCTAGAAAGGTAAGCTCAATGTCCAGTTCAACCCGCTCCACCAAGACCAAGGCCCGCGTCCTCCAGCTTCGCAAGGGCACGACCCTAGAAATGGTCCGGCTCTGCTGCCCGGATGGCAACCAGGCCGCCCTTATTTCCGAGAGCTTCGGCCTTCCTGTCCTTGACAGTGACGGCATCCGTGACTTCCATGAGCGCAGCCTGATCGAAGGCGCCGATACCCTCTCCGAAGGGCTTTCCGACAAGGCCATGCAGATCCATCTGCAAAGGATCGTCGGATCCTATGTCGGCTCCGCCTACGGGGCAGGCCAGTTCTACTCGAAGGCCGTCACTGAGGCGAAGGATGCCACGGCCAAACTCGCCAACGATATCCGCAATGAGGATCTCGATGGCCCCGTCGGCTTCGACAGCAACGCCCAGCGCAAGCGCGAATTCGCCGCCGACATGGGTCTCCAGGCACATGGGTTGCGCATGGCGGCCGAGGGCGCCGTTACCGCCTACGAGCACATCGTCGGCGAGAGCTGGAAGCCTTACGAGCGCCAGCCCGAAAACCCCGGCCAAGCCATCAGCCGGCAAGCGGCCGATCTCCAGATGGCAGCCCTCGGCTAACGGCAAACGGGCGAAGCTTTGGCTTCGCCCGATCTGTCACCATTGAGGCTGGCGTCTTTTTTGGGCGCCAGCCTCTTCGCGTGCACAAGGGCCTCCAAAGCCAAGAAATGTAAGTCGTCGTCGAGGCCATGTCCATCACCGCCGTCATCCACTGGCGTTGCGGCCGCAAACGACGGTTCTCTTCGTTCCGATTGCCCGGCACCGGCGGGGCTAGTCGTCTACTGAACACTATATATCGCAGCCTATGTCCTGACCTCTGATATGATCCAGATCTCGCGTGTGCTCTATGGCACACAGATGTAGCCCGTGGACTTTTCGTCCAGCGAGTACCCCGCGGTGCAATCGCCTACACGGTGAAGCCGATTCCGGTTGAAGTGGAACCGGATACGCCGTGAGCACCCGCGTTCTGCTGAATCGACGCCATAGTGGTGGCTTTGGTCCAATGTCCGGGTCAGCCGGATGAGTGACGTCGAGCGCCCACTTTGCCATCCTGCCGAGGCGGTTTCGTTCTGCCATAGGTCTGGGCGTGAGAGCGACTCTGCCTGCTGGGTCTTTGTCGTCGTGGAGGCCGCCTATCGTTGCAACGATCGGTCGGTCGAGCAGATCACGGTTTTATGGCGATGAGGCGATGACGACGGAAAGCCGGTCTTCATTCCCGTTTCCACAAGAGGCGACGTCCATCTGCGTCCTCGATGTGACTGGTCTGACCGAAGGTCGATCCCGCTCTAGCGGTCCCTCGATCTTGTCCCAGCAACGGCCTTCATAACTTTCTTCCCCTGCCGGCTGCGCCGCCATTCCTCGCGGCCCAAGAAAGTCCCTCCGGCCGCCTTCCACTTCGTTCCAGCCCCTGCAGGGTGCAGGCCGATCGCCTTCGGTCGGCCGACCGTCATCGAGGTCGCGATGGGCGCGGCCCGAGAAAACAAAAGGGAATGAAACACATGGCTACCATCGGCACCTTCACCTCTATGGGCAACGGCTTTTCCGGCGCCATCAAGACTCTGAACCTCAACGTCAAGGCCAAGCTGGCCCGCGTCGAGAACCCCTCCGACAAGGGTCCCCATTTCCGCATCTACTCGGGTAGTGTCGAACTGGGGGCCGCCTGGCAGAAAGTCTCTAACGAGGGCCGCGACTACCTCTCGGTCAAGCTGGACGACCCTAGCTTTCCCGCTCCAATCTACGCCACTCTGATCGAGGTGGAAGGCGAGGAAGGCCTGCAGCTCATCTGGTCCCGGCCAAACCGGGACTGAGCCATCGCTCCGAGGGCCCCGCCAGCGAAGGTGGGGCCCGCAGCGACTTTATCAGAGAACGGCCACGATCAAGTGGAGACCGGGATAACGAACATCGGCTGCCCAAGCGCAAATCACCTGCATCATGACGATATCGTCATCTGGCCGGACGGAACTGGACTTATCCTTGATGACGTCTGGAGGATGACTACGGCGTCATGTTCGACGACTACGAGGTGGTGCCGCTCGAGGATGTGGCTCGTGTGAACTAATTCGGCGTCGACATATAAGGGCGTTGGCAGCCGCCCAACGTTACTTCCGTCGCCGAACACCAGCATCGCAGTACCCGCGTTTCCTTTTAGCTCGCTCAAGCTGGATCAGCGCGTGACCCGCGTCAGCGGATTCGTCGAAGGTCACCATCATCGATTGCCCTTTCGCGCCGATGCGTCCCCAGTTGCGAACGAGCGAGGCGCCGCCAAATAGTGTTGGCTGGATCGACAAGGTGTAGAAGCGCCGCATGTTGTGTGTGGGATCGATGCGGCGAAGGTGGACAGGACGGACAGTTTCGTCAGACATGAGGACGAGTCTCGCTTCCTTCGGAAGCCGCGTCCAACGACTTTTATGAATCGATCAGGCGCTATCGATTCACCGCGCTGATATCTCGCCCTGTGAAAAGCCTCTCTCGGCCGACAACCGATTTCATATCCTCACGCCGGAACCAGACGGCGCGGCCGCACCTGAGCGGTGCGTTGCCGGCAGTGAACACGATCTGTTCGTCGGCGCGCATACGCATGACCTCCTGCGGCAGGATCAGCCGGCGACTCGCAAGCTGCTTGGAGCGTGTGCGCGAGGAGCCGGACATCTGCGTCGATCGGCTCAACTGGTCGACCTCGACCGTCGTGTCGCCGCATCGCTTCGATATGTAGTCGGCGGTGTCCGGGTCATTGATGGCGCTGAAGCTGATCCACGATGCCGACTCGAACCATTTCGATGTCGCGTCACGGCCGCCATAGGCTTCGCGCATCTGTCCGATGGACTGGAATAGCAAGGTGAGTGTGATGCCGTATTTGCGTCCAGCATCGCGCGCGGTTTCAAGGACACGCAGATAACCGAGGCGGGCCACCTCATCGAGGAGAAACAGGGTTCTCCCGCTCATGTTGCCTTTGCGGTTATAGATCGCGTTCAGAAATGAGCCGATCACCACGCGGGCAAGTCCGGGATGCGCCTCGAGCACCTTGAGATCGAGCGCGATGAAAATGTCCGTCTCGCCAGCGGCGAGGTCGTCCGTTGAGAATGCGCTTCCCGATACGAGAGCGGCATAATTCGGATAGCTCAGCCAGTGGGTCTCCTTCACCGCATTGGCGTAAACACCCGAAAATGTCTCGGGCGTCATGGCGATGAAGGGGGATACGTTTTCCTTGACAAAATCTGAGGCCGACTGGTCATAGATACGCGTCAGTCTCTCGCGTAACTTCGGTTCGGGTTCGGACAGATTGGCGCGAACCCGCCGCAGCGTTTGGTCCTTCTTTTCCGTGTGACCGGACAGGCAAACGTCGGCGATGAGGGCGATAAGGAGTTGCATGGCGGATGCGCGAAAAAAATCATCACGGGCAGGTGCTTGCCTCGGATTGTCCGTCATCACCCAGGTTGCTACGGCGACGATGTCCTCTTCTTTCGAACTGCCGAACCGACCGATCCAATCGAGCCCATTGAAGCCGGTTTCAGGATTGCCCGGATCAAGCACGATGACGTTTCGACCGGCCTTGCGCCGGTGCTCGATCACCATCGGCGCGACCTCGCTTGACGGATCAAGCACGACGAGGCCACCACCCCATTTAAGCGCTGTCGGAATGGTGACGGATGTCGTCTTGAAACCGCCCGATCCCGCGAATACGACGCCATGCGTCGAACCGAATGTTGCATCGAAGCAAAGCAGCGGTGCCTTGCCACCAGCACCCCATGTTTCGCGCGTATCCGCCCGAAACGCGACGCCTGCCACGCTGTCGCGGTCGACGCGGTAACGCTCGCCGATGACGATGCCGCCCGCCTCTGGAAACAGCTTTGCCGCCCCCGTCATACTCATCCATTCGGTCTCGCCATGGATGGCGCGCTTCCCCCTGA
Organism: Phyllobacterium sp. YR531; assembly: GCF_000282595.1. Taxonomy (GTDB): domain Bacteria; phylum Pseudomonadota; class Alphaproteobacteria; order Rhizobiales; family Rhizobiaceae; genus Phyllobacterium. The sequence goes on along the minus strand of NZ_AKIZ01000006.1, from coordinate 52,029 downwards.
TGCGGCGCGGCGCGGGTTTGGCGAAAGCGGCATTACCCTTCATCGAGACCCGTAATGCGAAGATACCGGCAAACAGCGCAGCGCACGCCCCGAGGATGATCGACGGATCCGCATAGGCGAGGACCGATTGACCCGGTGGCACACTATTGGACAGATCGACAAGACGGAAGCTTTCGCGGAGCGCGGCGACGAGAACCGTCGTAAAGCTTCCACCTGCAACACTCCATCCGGCCGCCTTGATGTTCGCTGCGCCATTGGCTGCAAACAGAAAGATGGTCCCGATCGCGCCAGCCGTTGCATAGGGTAAGGCAAGGCCGGTACGGCCGAGCATCATGCGCGCCTGATCGGATTTTCCGAATGCGGCCAGCCAATGCTCGATTCCTGCCACTACGAATATCGCCGTGAACATCAGCGCTGCGGGAATTGCTGCGAGCAGAAGCCTATTCACCGTCATAGCCGAACGCCTCCGTGCCGATCTCCGTCAGGCGGACGCGCTCTCGTTCATTGAAGCGAAGACGTTGGCTGGCGTCGATCAGCAGACCGAGCAAGAGCGCGCGTTTCTCGTAGCGCATTCCGGCCTTCACGATCAGACCGCCGAGCTCGATTTTCTCGCGGGTATCCTTTTTTCGAGCCGCGGATGTAGTAGAACGCTTCATCCGCTCAAGCCTCGCCAGCGCTGCCTTGAACCGTGCCAGACGGGATCGTCGGCGGTAAGGTGCTTGCGGGGCTTCGGCCTGCCGGTTTCTTCCCTCCGGTCGAACCGGCCTTGCCTCCGCGAAATCGTGTGGCGACCTCCTCAAAGGCTGCCTGCAGCTCCGGTTCATCAATCTCGATCTCACCGAGGCCCGCCTTTAGCGCGATCCGGCCGATGCGTTCCGCCTCGCGCGTCTCCGCCTGCTTCAACTGGTCCTGCAGGCGAGCGATTTCTTCTCTGATCTTCGAGGATGGTTTTTTCATTCCGGATGGATCTCCTTGGGTGACAAAGCGATGCTTGGAGCCCAAGGATTCACCACGGAGGCGCAAAGCGCATCCCCGTTTATTCTACAGTCGGCAAAGCCGACGCTTTGAGAGATCATCCCGGCCGTTCCGAAGGAGCGGTTCCAAGGGCGCAGTAATACGTCGCTGTCGCGACGCCTTGCGCCGGCCCAACCGGACTCCAGCCGAACATGGTGATTGTTTTTTCGTCTGGAGACCATTTCGCCTTGGCCATCACGCATTTCACGCCCCAGCTCATCGGACGCAGCAACGGTCGTAGCGCCGTGCTGTCAGCTGCCTACCGGCACTGCGCGAAGATGACTTACGATATTGAAGGCCAGACCGTCGACTATTCCAACAAGGGCAATCTCGCCCATGAGGAGTTCCTGCTTCCGCCGGACGCGCCTGAATGGGCGAGGGCACTGATCGCTGACCGATCGGTTGCTGGAGCGGCGGAATCCTTCTGGAACCGCGTCGAAGCTTTCGAGAAGCGTGAGGATGCCCAGTTCGCCAAGGAGTTCATCATCGCGCTTCCGGTGGAGTTGTTGAGAGACGAGAACGTTGTGCTGATGCGTCAGTTTGTGTTCGAGCAGGTATTGTCCCGCGGACAGGTTGCCGATTGGGTCTATCATGACGAGCCGGGCAATCCCCACGTCCATCTTATGACGACGCTGAGGCCTTTAACCGAGAAGGGTTTCGGAGCGAAGAAGATTGCCGTGATCGGCGAGGACGGCCAGCCGGTGCGCACCAAGCGCGGCAAAATCCAGTATCGCCTCTGGGCCGGGGAGAAAAAGGAGTTCCTGGAGCAGCGAAACCGCTGGCTCGACCTGCAGAACGAGCATCTGGCGCTACGCGGTTTCGACATGCGTGTCGACGGGCGTTCCTATGCGGAACGGGGGATTGACCTCATTCCGACCGCCCATATCGGCGTTGGCGCCAAGGCGATCCAGCGCAAGGCGCAAACACAAGGATGGGAGCCATCGCTCGAAAGGATCGACCTTCATAACGCCCAAAGAAAAGAAAACGCTGCCCGGATCATGAAGCGGCCGGGGATCATTCTCGACCTCCTTTCGAATGAAAAGAGCGTTTTTGACGAGCGGGACATCGCCAAAGTCCTGCACCGCTATATCGACGATATAGGCACGTTCCGCCGAGTCATGGCGGCTATTCTCCAGAGCCGGGAATTGCTCCGCATCGATCGCGATGCCATCGACCTTGCGACCGGCGAGCGTATCCATGCCCGCTATACGACGCGGGAGCTGATTCGGCTCGAAGCCGAGATGGCGAAGCGCTCGATCTGGCTATGTGAACGAGACAGCCATGGCCTGAAGGAACAGGTTCTCGAAGCGACATTCGCACGCCATGAAGGCCTCTCGCCGGAGCAGAGAACGGCGATCGAACATGTGACGGGCAATGCCCGGATCGCCGCTGTGGTCGGTCGCGCTGGTGCCGGCAAGACCACAATGATGAAGGCGGCTCGCGAGGCCTGGGAAACCGCCGGTTATCGCGTCTTAGGCGGTGCGCTTGCCGGCAAGGCGGCCGAGGGTCTCGAAAAGGAAGCCGGGATCGAAAGTCGCACACTTGCGTCGTGGGAACTGCGCTGGCGCGAGGGCCGCAACACGCTCGACGCGAAGAGTGTTTTCGTCCTCGATGAAGCCGGCATGGTGGCCTCGAAGCAGATGACGGCCTTCCTCGAAGCGGTGGTCAGGGCTGGGGCCAAACTCGTGCTGGTCGGCGATCCCGATCAGCTTCAGCCGATCGAGGCGGGCGCATCCTTTCGGGCAATCGTCAACCACATCGGTTACGCCGAGCTCGAGACCATCTATCGCCAGCGTGAGGAATGGATGCGGACCGCCTCGCTCGCCCTCGCCCGGGGGCGCGTTGCCGAGGCGATCAAGGCATATGAAGGCAACGGTCGCATCATCGGCGAGAAGCTCAAAGCAGGCGCCGTGGCGCGGCTGATTGCCGACTGGAATGACGAATACGATCGGGCGAAGACCACGTTGATCCTGGCGCACCTTCGCCGCGACGTGCGCGAGCTGAACGAGCTGGCACGCACTAAGCTGGTCGAACGTGGCATCGTCGGAGAAGGATACGCTTTCAGGACGGAAGAGGGTATCCGCAATTTCGATGCCGGCGACCAGATTGTCTTCCTGAAAAACGACAGCGCGCTCGGCGTGAAGAACGGCATGATCGCCCGTGTCGTCGAGGCTGCACCCAGTTGCCTCGTTGCCGAGGTTGGGGAAGGCGATCAGCGCCGACGGGTCACGATTGAACAGCGTCTCTACAACACTATCGACCACGGTTACGCGACGACGATCCACAAGTCTCAAGGGTCGACCGTCGACCGCGTGAAAGTGCTCGCGTCGCTCTCCCTCGACCGTCACCTGATCTATGTAGCGATGACCCGCCACCGCGAGGATATGGCACTTTATTACGGTACCCGTTCATTCGCGAAAGCCGGCGGTCTGGTGCCCATCCTGTCGCGTCGTACAGTCAAGGAGACGACGCTCGATTACGAACGCAACGAACTCTACCGACAGGCGCTCCGTTTCGCAGACAACCGCGGTCTGCAGATCGCTCGTGTTGCCCGCACGCTGCTTCATGACCGCCTCGAATGGACCGTACGTCAGAAGCAGAAACTGACCGATTTCGTCCAGCGCCTGCGCAGTGTTGGTGAACGGCTTGGCCTTGTTGAAATTCGCAAAACCCAGACCAGAAAGGAGATCGAGCCCATGGTTGCCGGCATCCCTCTCAACCCAACTGCACTCGACGAGACGGTGGAGCAGAAACTTCTGGCCGATCCCGCCGTCAAGAAACAATGGGAGGAGGTTTCGATCCGCTTCCGCTATGTCTTCGCCGATCCCGAAACCGCTTTCCGGGCAATGGATTTCAACGCGGTCCTCACCGATCGGCAGGCTGCAAGGGAGACGCTTGACCGTCTGGTCGCCGCACCCGCATCCCTCGGACCGCTCAGCGGCAAGACGGGCATGCTCGCCTCAAGGTCCGACAGGCAAGCGCGCCGCATCGCTGAGGTCAATGTGCCGGCGCTGAAGCGCGGCATCGAACGTTACGTGGATCTGCGCCAGGCGGCGGAAGAGCGGTTAAGGAAAGAAGAACAGACGCTGCGCCATCGCTTCTCTATCGACATTCCGGCACTCTCGCCGGCGGCTCTAACAGTGCTGGAACGGGTCCGCGACGCCATAGACCGCAACGATCTGTCGGCAGCCGTCGGCTATGCGATCAGCAACGGTGAGATCAAGGCCGAAATCGACGTCGTCAGCAAGGCCGTGGCGGAACGGTTCGGGGAGCGTACCCTCCTGGTGAACGCAGCGCGCAATCCCTCCGGCAGCATCTTCGACAAGGCGGCGGCGGGGCTTGCTGCCACGGAACGCGAGAAACTTGTGAAGGCATGGCCGGTGATGCGCACTGTGCAGCAACTCGCCGCCCATGAGCGCACCGCCCAGACGTTGAAGCAGACCGAGAAACTGCACTTGTCGCAACGGCAGAGCCAGGTAGCGAAGCAATGAGACGACAGTGCACCATCACCTTCATCGGTATCGCCGCCCTCGGCCTCTCGGTGGCCGCTGGTGCAGCCTGGTTTGGTGGATTTCGGGTCAACATAACCCCGAGCGAACCGCTCGGACTGTGGCGCATAGTCACAATGAACCGGCCGGTTGAGAACGGCGATCTGGTATTCGCCTGCCCGCCCGTGAATGCATTCTTCCAGAACGCGCTCGAGCGCGGCTATCTCAGGCGCGGCCTGTGCCCAGGGGGCTTCGCGCCGCTGATCAAGAGGGTCGTCGCTCACTCCGGTCAGCATGTCGAGGTTGGCGCCGACGTTACTATCGATGGCACTCCTCTGGTTAACTCGACCGTCCGAAAGAACGATGGCGAGGGTCGGGCGGTCACACCGTTTCCGGGCGGTGTCGTTCCGTCCGGATTTGTCTTTCTCCACTCATCCTTTGCGAGCTCCTATGACTCACGATATTTCGGGCCGGTGCCGGTCGATGGCCTGCTTGGTTTTGCCCGCCCGGTCCTTGTCCTCGATCCCTGATCGTCTTCATGACGCGATCCTCGTTGCCGCGTCGATCGTCATCGGAGCGGGCGGCTGGAGCGGCTATGTTCTTGCCCTTCCGGCTGCGCTCCTGTTTCCCGCATTCTGGGCGCATGCGCGATCACGCTTGATCGCCGGCCTTGTGTCGGCGGGATATTTTCTGTCAGCGTCACGCGGCCTGCCGCAGGGCGTCGCGAATTTCTACGCCGCCGATCTCTGGCCGGGATTTCTGCTCTGGATCGTAGCTTCATACTCTTTCGTTATCGTGCATGCTGCACTCTGGACAAAGCGTCCGGGAAGAGGGAGGGCACTGCGGTATTTAGTGGCGGCCGTGCTGATGGCAGTCCCCCCGTTCGGTGTCGTCGGCTGGGCGCATCCGGTAACGGCTGCGGGCGCGCTGTTTCCCGGTTGGGGATGGTTGGGGCTCGCGGTCACCACCACCGGCCTTACCGTCATGACGACGCGATGGTGGCTGGCTGCCACCATTGCCATGATCGCCTTTTGGCTTTGGTCCGCCGCAACGTGGACGCCGCCGATTCTACCGGAGGGATGGAACGGCATTGACCTCCGACACGGCCGAACGCTCGGCCGCGACGTCACGCTCCACCAGCATCGTAAAATGATCGCAACGGTTCGCTCCGCAGCGGATGACGGCGCTCGCGCTGTGGTTCTGCCAGAGAGTACGCTTGGCTTCTGGACGCCGACCGTCGATCGGCTCTGGCGGGACGGGTTGAATTGCATCGACGTCACCGTGATCGCCGGTGCGGCGATCGTGAATCAGGAAGGCTATGACAATGTGATGGTCGCGATGTCCGGTGCAGAGGCTCGCGTCCTCTACCGGGAACGGATGCCGGTGCCTGTCTCCATGTGGCAGCCCTGGATCGCTTGGACAGGGCAGGGCGGAGGTGCACGCGCGCATTTTTTCGCCAATCCGATGGTGGAGCTGGAGGACAAGAAGATCGCGCCGCTGATCTGTTATGAGCAGCTCATTGTCTGGCCCATCATCCAGTCGATGCTGCACGCGCCCGACTTCATCATGGCAACTGGAAATGGCTGGTGGACCGCCGGCACTTCGATCGTCGCCATCCAGCGGGCTAGCACGAGCGCCTGGGCGCGGCTGTTCGGTATTCGCATCGTCACCGCATTCAACATGTAGAAAGAGGAGAATATCGCGATGGTCGACGCAGCCCTTATTCAGCAGTGTGGCGATCCGTCGCTAAAACCCGCGATCATGGAACGCTTTATCGCGCGGGCCGGATCTTCCGATCCGCTTGCGGTCACGGTCCGATCTGGCGACCGCGTCATTCTCGTTCCAAAACCGGCCACACCGGACGAGGCGATGGAACTGATCCGGCATTATGTGGGGAACGCCGCCGTCGTCCGGGTCGGCATCACACAATTTCCAGCAGGTCTTGGAGTGAAGGGGGCCGCCGAAATCAAGCCCGATCTGGTCGATAGCTGCGCGAATATCCGCATGGGAACGACGCTATTCGCCAAGGTCTACCGCATCGTCACCAAATGGTACGGCAATCCCGTCGAAGAGGCGTTCGAGGACGCGATCATCGCATGGCAGACCGGTTATTTCGAGGGGACGGCCGTCTTCCGTGCGGCAGATCCGGGCGAGGTCAAGCTGGCCATGCCGAAAGAAGAGGAGACTGCGAGCGTGCCTGGGGAGGATACAAGCGGTCAGCGGCGGGATAGTGCACGCACAGACGTCGACGCCGGGAACGACCCTAACAAGGCAGCGATGCGCGTCGATCTCTCCGGAATCGGCGGTACGAAATAGACTGCATCCCCACGGGGTCACGGTGAAACCGCGATCGTTCAACAGTGAATACCAAGCGAGTACAGCAGATCCTCGAACATAAGAAAACCTGTAATTTCGGCACACTTTTCGAAAGGAATTCAATGGAAAATAAACAACAGTCGCCACTGTCATGGTCGTTGGCGATGTTGCAAAGGGTAAGCAGCAAAACGGATTTGAATGTCGCCATTGCTAATATGCGAGACCGTTACCGATTTACTCACCTGGTCTTTTTGGTGGTCCGCCCCGCAAACCGGGCAGACAGCTACCCCTTCTGCTGCACAACATATCCAGACGAATGGACCTCTCTTTATCTTCGCAACAACTATTTCGAGATCGACCCGATTATCGAACTTAGCCGCACCGGCTTCCTCCCGGTCGATTGGTCAAATCTTGATCGACGATCTTCAAGGGTTCGGGACTTTTTCAAAGAGGCGAATTCATTCGATATCGGCAGGCATGGCGTGACGGTTCCGATCAGAGGTCCGGGCGGCGAACGCAGTCTCTTTTCCGCAACGTCGAACCTGTCGAGGCCCGAGTGGCGAAAATTACGCATGTGGAGCAACCAAGATATTCAGGTTCTTTCCCAATATCTGCACGAGAAAGTGCTTTCCGTGACGGAGCTGCGGGAAACCAGCGACTACCAGAAACTATCCAGACGGGAACAGGAATGTCTTCAACTCCTGGCGCGCGGTCTCGTCCCAAAGCGCATTGCTCCGAGATTGCAGATTTCGGAAAGTGCGGTGCGTCTTTACCTCAGATCAGCCAAACGCAAACTTAATGCCGCGACGATCTATCAGGCTATCGCAAGGGCAAGTTTTCTTGAGATAATCCAGACCTGACCACCTATGCATATGTTCTTTCCGAATTCTTCTGGCGTGTTTTTTACAACTCCAGATCGCAAGTCAATCTGTCGAAATCGATAGATTGCACGGACGCCCTTCATCAATCAGTTCTACGCAATCACGGATAGCCGCAAGAGCCCCTGCAATGGGCTGTTTCCAAGACTGGATCGGGCGGCACCTGTCGTTTGGCATGATAGCGAGGACAGCGCCATGGTGGACAGAAAGACCATTGAGAACTGGCGGAGGGCTCCGCGGATTAATTCGTTCGCCACCTTTTTCGAAAGAACGGCAAGTGGATTGGAAGGAGCCCCGGATCTGGGCAGACCGGAGCCTGCTATGGATTTACTCTCGTTCGATCTCGACTGCATGATGTTCTGGGACACGCATCGGCGTTTGTGGGGGCATTTCGACAGTCATTATTTTGCAAGCATTCCCTTTCGGCTCGAAGAGGAGTGCCGTCTTGCTGCGGCGATCCTCTTGTTTGGGCAGAAAGTGTGGGCGCGCAATGGACGTGCTGCCGCAATCTATACCCTGGGGGCAGGTGCCGGCACCCTTGCAAGAGCATTGGCGAAGCTCGGGGACGGGCGTCTGAAAACTCTCAACTGCAGCCCTACAGAGGGCAATCGGGACTGTTTTTTTGCGCGAAGAGGCAGCAGCGATGCTCACTTTTACCATGGGCCATTCTTCGAACTGGACGATGAACGGTATGCGACAGATAAAACTCTTGAGCCTTTCAGGGACGGGTATGATGTGCTGTTGGAAGATACGACTTTCCAGATGTACGGCCCGGATCGGGACAGTCAAACAGCCTTCATAGGGCCTCGGGTGAGGCCAAATGGCGTGCTGGTGCAGGTGCAGAAAATTACCCACCGAAACCCTCAGGTCTATTTTGAGCGTGAGCGCCAGAAGGACGGGGTATTCAAATCCAGGTTTTTCTCCGCGGCGCAAATTGTCGAAAAGAAGCGCGATGTTCTCGATACGATGAAAGACCTCCAGGTCGATCTTGAGACGACGCGAGCGGCACTTCAATCGCACTTCCGCTATGCTGTCGTCACGTGGAACAGTGGAAATTTCTACACCATCGTCTCATCCAATTCCCTAAGATCGGTACGCGATTTTGTCACTTCGATGGTCCAGCCGGCCCTGCCGTCAGAGTTTTGCTATGAACAACTGCCGCGCATCCTCGTAAACGACGACAAGGATCCGCTGCCATCAACCTGGACATGGCGCGCACCACAGCCGATCGGCGGTGAAATGTGAACGGTAATTCTCCATGCGAAAGTAACCAGAAATGAGCAGAAAGCTGTCGAGTGCCACTTACGATCCTAAGGCTGCAAAGGAGGTCAGGCAGGCGTTGTCGTTTCTCCTGCCCGCCCTTGGTCGTTTCTGGACGCGTCCGCTCAAGGACTATGCCTATGCAGTTTATGATAAAGGCGCACGCGGTCGGTGTTCCGTCCGCGACGACGCGATGATCCGGTTTCAGAAGTTTATCGCGCGCATTGTGCTAAGGTCAGGAGCCAGCGAGGATGATGCCGAGCACGCAAGCCGGCAAATTGCGGTTTCGCCGGTTGTACAAAGCGGCCCGCACTGTCATTTGCTGATAGAACCGGATGCATTCTATACGCACCTGTTCAGCGCACTCGGCCTGACCGCCCACTGCCGCCCGTGGCACATCTGCTACAGCTCTTCGACGGTGAAGTTCATCGAAAAATCAAAAAAAGGTCCCGGATGGCTTTCGCTCGGCGGCGAGGCGGTGAACGTTTTCGGCCTGTCGCGAAGCCGGATGGACCCTCACAGTGTTTGTGGATTCAACGGGCCGTATCGATTCACCCTGTCCGGGCAAAATGGTACGCCCACCAACGCCGCTGTCGCTCGGCTTAAGGCTATTTTGCCGAACGTGGAATTTCCGTCAGCAGCCGAGGCGATCAAAGCTGCCAATCAGATTCTGTGGCGCAGATCGTTTCCTGCGTCTCTCGGATTGCTGCAATTTGATGATATCGATGTTGCCGACCTTGTGGCGGAACATTTCGAGGATACCACATCGTGGCTGTCGGCTCGTTTTTCCGGCGATGGCCTCTTCGCGGAAAGCATACTGCGCGCGATAGACCAGTTAAACGTCGGGCCATGGAAAGGGTGGGTACGCCAAACAACGGATTTTTTCTGGGGCTTGGAGGACGGCAGGATATTTCCCCTGCGTTTGCAGGAAGGCGTTCTATCAGGCGGATCCAACTCGATTTTAAAAGTGAAGTTCGATCCTGTATGCATTGCAACCTCACTACGCCAACGCAAACTGGTGCCAAATTTGCTTATGACATTTCTGGTGACGTCGATCTTGCCGGGCGTTCGTGTTCTCGGTGGATGCCGGCAGGTCGTATATTATCCCCTCATGCGGTATCTTGTTGCCACCACTCTCGCTGCTTCAAACGATTGCGATCTGATTGACGCGATGCGTGCTGATGAGCACCCTGGAATGTGGGGACACCGCGTCCTGCGGCCAAAAGACGGCTGTCCATTTCTGGAGATCGAAGATGGGGCGACATTCGAAGTGGCTGCACAATACGCCAGCAGATCGTTGGAAGAGGCGTCCGGGAACCTCGCCAGTTTTACCAGCGATTCAATTTGGGCCGAATTGTCGACCTATATCACAGCCCAAGCGATTCACCCTGCTTCCCCGGAGTGGCAATGGGCCTGACACTCGTCGTTTCAAAGCTGATTGGAACGCCCGTGAAGAGAATGTCCCTATATGTCAGAAGTATCTGGTTAAGCTGGAATTTTCCTTAGGAGATACCCTTCACCTTTTTAGGAATCGATCGTGGGTGCCGAGCAAATATTGATCAGGCGCATTTCCCTTGATGAGATTGAAATTTTCCGGCGCATTCGCCTGGAAGCGCTTCATTGTGAACCTGCTTCGTTTGCTAGCCGATTTGAAGATTGGGTAGTTCTTTCTGATAGGGACTGGCGTCAGCGACTGCACGATCCGGTCTTTGTCGCTTTTGACGAAGACCGACCTGTCGGTGTCATGGGGTTGTTGCGCCAGCACCCGGCAAAGATGGCCCATCGCGCCACGCTCGTCATGGTTTATGTGCGGGCGAGCTTTCGTGGGACAACTCTTGCCGGAAATCTTCTGGACGCGGTCGTCGATTTTGCAAGAGGAGAGGGGATTTGGCAGCTTGAACTTGCGGTCAACGTCGAGAACTTAGCGGCGTCGCACTTCTATCATCGGCACGGCTTTATCGAGGTCGGCCGGATCCCCAGCGGACTACTGGATCATGACAGGGAAATTGACGACGTCATCATGGTGCGGCGATTGAGGGGATAAGGACCTACAGCGGCGCCACGCTAAAACGGTTTTTGGGCACATCATGACATTTGGTCTTGGACCTAAATGGATGCCGTCATCGTTCTCAGGTCATTGGATCACACCTATAACTGGACTAGCGCCAAAGTGCCGAAATAGGCATTGCGTGCAAATTGTCTCCAAATGGAATGGCTGTATGATGATCATACAAGACAAAACCCGAAACAAACCGATCAACGGATGCGTCTGCCAACTTCCGCAATCCTGAAAAATCCGAGTTCGAGACAGTGGCTGCTGCCTTGACTTCGATGCCGACGATCCGTCCCCGTCTGTCCTCAATGACGATGTCGACCTCATTTTGCTCTTTGTCGCGAAAATGCGAAAACTCAAAGCGTTCCTCCCCGGCACCTGCAAGTTTAAGGACTTCAGCAAAAACGAATGTCTCGAGTAACGGCCCAAATTGTCCCCGCATGGACTTTAATCGATCAAACGAGAAGCCCTGAAGTGATGCCAAAAGGCCGGAATCAAGAAAATGCACTTTCGGTGTTTTTGTGAGACGTTTCAGTTTGTTGGAGAACCAGGGTTGCAAAGTTCGAACGAGGAACAGGTTCTCGAATACGCCAACATATTTCTGTGTCGTGATGTGGTTCATTCCAATTGCTGCACCGATTCCGGAATAATTTACAAGCTGCCCGGAGTGCTCGGCAAGAATGCGTAATAATCTGGGCATCTGGGCAATCTGCTCGATTTGAGCGACATCGCGAACATCTCTCTGCACGATCGCCTGGAGGTAATCGACATACCAATCCTGCCGACGCGACGGAGTTTTGCGTCCCAGTGCCTCGGGATATCCGCCTGCGAGAAGAGCGGTTATCAAGTCATCTCCGATGACTGGATCGCCGGTTTTAACTTCGTTTCGGAAAGCGTCACGCAGGAAACTGCCGCTTGACCCCTTGATTTCGCTTTGAGCAAGGGGAAGCAACTGAACGATCTCCATTCGCCCGGCGAGCGAATCCGCCACACGCGGAAGCATCATGAGATTGGCTGATCCCGTCAGGAGGAAGCGTCCAGCCCGCTGGTCGATGTCAACGCTTTCCTTGATCGCTAATAACAATTCGGGAGCGCGTTGAATCTCGTCGATGATAGCCCGATCCATACCCCGGATAAATCCTACCGGATCGCGCCGGGCTGCCTCCAAGGTCGTTGCGTTGTCGAGCGTGTAATAATCCATCTCGGCATGGGCCATCTTCCTGACAAGCGTTGTTTTGCCAGCTTGCCGGGGACCGGTGACCAGTACCACGCGAGTGTCCAGCGTCGCGTCGTTGATCCGTTGCTCAACAAACCTCGGGTAAATCGCCATAGCTTGCTCCTTGGTGACCGTTTGAAATTATGGCCGCGACTAATTGAAAGTCAAGAGATGGCTATCTGAAAGTATGCGGGTGACCAATTGAAAATTTCGTGAAGGAAGCGCTCCATCTCGAACCGTTAAAATGCCACCCGCAGAGTCGGTGCATGATGCGGGTTTCGCTCGTTCAGCATAACCCAGCGCCTCTGTCCGATACCGTGCCAAGTACCCTTGCCGGTGCCGCGCAGCGCCAAGTGATTGGCATACACCATCATGGCGAGAGGCTTTTTCTACGGTATTCGGTTTGTGCCGGTGAGACTGAACATGTGGTCTGCGGTAAAATAGACGAAGATGGTCTCATCACAGAGCATAATCTGTCACCCCTCGTGGCCCAAGCGGCATTTGAGCAGATCTTGGCGACTAGGATTTGTTACCGACATCCCCACCCCCCCAAACGGCCTTCACGGTTCCCAAAGGTCGAACCGATCTGCGATTACCGTGGAAGGCGGCGGGTCAGTAGTAGTGGATAGCGTTTCTCCTCGAACTCATCGTCAGACTTTAGTCTAGCGCTATCGTGCCGATGATAGATGTGAGGGCTTATGCAGAGTGGTTGGCAAAACAGCTCCTCGGGTTATGCTATGGTCACTTCCTGACCCGAGGCAAGTCGGACACCGGGATTTGACGTTGCTGTATTTCAAGATGCCAAAGAGAACAGTTGACGCAGGTCGTTTCTCCGACCGAGCAAATCCTCGACTGTATATTTGTCGAGCACATTTATAAAAGCCGCTGTTGCCTCCGAGAGAATACCAGGCAAGCCACAGGCGGGGGCAATCATACAACTGGAACAGTCAACGAGATTGAAGCCACCCTCTGTATGGCGGACAAGTTTGCCCAAAGAGATTTCCCTTGCCGGCCGACTCAGACGTATTCCACCATTGCGCCCGCGGACGGACTCAACATACCCGTCACGAACCAGATTTTGCACAACCTTCATCAAGTGATTCTGCGAGATGCCATAAACGCGAGCGATTTCCGCTATGGAAGATAGCCCGCCATCTCGCGAGCCGAGGTGTATCATCACCCGAACTGCATAGTCGGTATATCGCGTCAGTTTCATAGAGCCCCCGGAGTCGCGTCATTACGTCCGCAAAAATAAGATGTATTTCTATTGCATATTATTATTCGCTATAATAGATGCATATCAAATGAATGATTTAGAGGGCATCATGACCCAATTGCCGATTATGGATGAGGCTGCACTGCCGAATCTGCTCGAGGTGTTTTACGATCGCGTGCGGAAGGACGCCCTACTTGGGCCCGTGTTCAACGCTGCCATCGAAGATTGGCCCGGGCACCTTTCTCAATTGGCGGATTTCTGGTCATCGGTAATGCTCACAACAGGACGTTATAAAGGCAATCCCGCCATGAAGCACGCGGTGCATGCCAAACAGATTTCGCCAGAAATGTTCGACCGCTGGCTGGCATTGTGGACACTGACAACGGACGAAATGCTTCCACAAAAGTCGGCCCATGCAATTCAGGACAAGGCACGGCGCATCGCTGAAACATTGAAAGTAGCCATCGGGCGCGCAACGCTTCATCACGAGCGCTTTTCGGCGCCATACCGGTCAACGCCCCTTTTCGACGCTGATACCCTGCCGGATGCCCTGCTCCGTGAGCATAGAACCAAGTCAGGTGTTTGGGGCGTCATCCGTGTTCTTGAGGGGACCGTTCGTTACCACGTTTTGGATGAAGCGAAGCTATCCCTGATCCTGACCTCCAGAAATCCGGGCATTATCCATCCTGAACAACCGCATCGTGTCGAACCGATTGGCATGATGAAAATGCGGATAGAATTCTACAATCATAAGCCCGTGCTCGCCGACTGATCCCCCAACGTCCAAAAGGAGACTTCCCGATGCAAAAAACTCTGCGTGCGGAGACAATCGCGCTTGTCAAAGCGAGCGTGCCGGCACTTGTGGCGCACGGCCCGGCGATAACGAGCAACATGTATAGCCGTCTGCTTCAAGATCCGCATATCCGCGCCCTCTTCAATCAGGCCAATCAGAAGAGCGGTTCGCAAGTACAAGCGCTTGCAGGCGCTATTTTGGGCTATGCACAGAACATCGATAATCTTGAAGCGTTGGTACCGGTAGTTGAACGCATTGCTCAAAAACATATAGGATATAATATCCTACCCGAGCATTATCCCTACGTCGCTACCGCCCTTATCGGAGCGATTGCCGAAGTTCTTGGTGATGCAGCGACGGAAGAAATTCTCTCCGCTTGGGGTGAAGCCTACTGGTTTCTGGCTGACATATTGAAGGGACGAGAGAAGGTGATCCGCGAGGAGATCGCCCATACTGACGGTGGATGGAGCGGATGGCGTCCGTTCGTTGTCTCTGAAAAGATACGGGAAAGCGAAGTTATCACATCTCTGATTTTGCGTCCCGTCGACGGTCAAGCAGTTCTGCGCCACAGGCCTGGCCAGTATCTCACATTCCGATTTGATGCGCCCGACCAGGTTGACTTGAAACGCAATTACTCGATCTCGTGCGCGCCCAATGGCGAATATTATCGTATTTCAGTCAAGCGCGAGCCCAATGGGCAGGGTGGTTCGCGTTTCCTTCATGACTATGCCGAAATCGGGACAGTTCTGGAGACAACACCGCCATCTGGAGACTTCTTCCTGTCTGACGCACCAAAGCGTCCGATTATCCTCCTGTCTGGCGGTGTCGGACTGACACCGATGGTGAGCATGATGGAAACCATTGCAGATCATCACAGTGAGCTTGAAATCCATTACGTGCATGGCACGATGAACAGTACCACGCATGCAATGAACGACCATGTTCATGCTTTGGCTCGACAGCATGGTCGCATTTCCGTTACGACATTCTATAGCGACCCGTGCGAAGGCGATGTACTCGGCAAAACCCACGATTTCACAGGTTTCGTGACCATTCCATGGCTGAAGGAGAATACTCCATTTGATCAAGCAGATTTCTATCTGTGTGGCCCTAAGCCATTTCTGGAGGTTTTCGTAGGCGGCTTATCGCGTGCAGGCATTGCACCTGACCGAATTCATTACGAGTTTTTTGGCCCCACGGCGACTTTAATCGCTGCATGATGGCAGCGATGGATTCGCGCCGGGCTACTGATTGCAGTTGCCCGGTTGTGTTGCCTGTTGCTGTGTAATCTTCTTATCGACTGTTCGCAGTAGCATGACACTTGCAAAGTGGGAGGGAAAAGCTTTAATCATACTCGCGAGATTGTTGCCGATGGGCATATGTGCCCCGCGTTCAAAATCAGCGATTGTCTGTCGTGAAACGTTGCCTGCCTTTGCAAGCTCTGCTTGGCTCCAGCCTAACATGGCCCCGTGCTCCAGAGCATTGCTCTATTTAAACAGACTACTGCTCGTCATTCTTAAAACGCACGCCGACACCACCGCCATTGCGTGCGGTGAATTCAATGCCGACAGCCTCCAAAGCTTGGCGGATTGCCCTTAAGTTTGCACTCGTGATTGACGGTACTCCATCCTCAACTTCGGCACGGCTCACTGTTGCAACACCAATTCCGGCTGCTTTTGCGAGATCTTTTGCGCTCCAACGGATCAGCGCACGCGCTGCGCGCACCTGCGCGCCAGTGATTTTGTTATCATCATGTGATTTCGAATTGATCAATTGGAACTCGTGTGATATCTAGACGTTTCTTGATGCTGCAGTTCACTCTCGAATAGCGGCGTCAAGATAAACTGCGGCTGCATCTGGTGCTCGAACACCGAATGCAGCCTAACCACTACCAAGCTGTAAGGAGCTCGGATCATGGCTGATTCCGACAATAGCAGAACTTTGCCTCCGGTCACGCGGAGAGATTTCCATTCGGTCTTGGCGGCTTCTTTACCCACATATCCAGAGCTTGCCGCCTCAATTATCACATCGCCGGACATTTGCGATGACGATCCGGCATTCGTGACATGGCGGGAGTGGTGCGCTGCCCGGCAAGACGTAACTGAATCGTGCCTGCGCCAGCAAAAGCTCGAAGCGAAACTCATTTCAATAGTCGGCTCGCCGCCGACCTCATCCAAAGCCTGGAAGGCTGCCGACGAACAGGTTGGGTACAGCAAGGCTCTTAAAGAAGAGAGCCGCGCTTCTATCGCCGAGAACAGAGTGGCAGAAATCTTGTGGTACACACCGGCCCAATCGATTATCGGAGCAACAGCCAAGCTCCATGCCATCGTCGACAAGTGGCAGCCCTGCGCTGACAGCGATGCGTATCCCTGGCCACAAATCCGTGTCGTCATTGCCGACCTTTTGAAGATCGATGCACAAATGTCCTTTCGCAAAAACGGGCGTGATCCCGTATCGACGTCGGCAAGCCAAAGGACACCTCGATGTGGGTAGTATGTCGTTTGCAGTCCGCAACGGACACTGCACCTTGTCTGGCAAAGGTCTTTGATTGTTCGTGTGTCATAGCAGTTTCAAGCAAGTTGTTGCCTTTGCCTTCTTCAGATTTCACCCGGCGGATTGTCAGGCCTTCAGATAAGGAGTGATCCCGCAACGAAGAGTATTCATCTACAGAGAATACTCTTCAAATCGATCAAAGTCAGTGTCTTTGAGGACGTAGTCTCATGCAGGATATGTGATGGAATCCCTTCCGCCACAGTGGGGCAACTGTACCCAAAAAACAAAAAAAGAGGGAACTTTTATAATGAGATCAACAAAGCCATTTCGTTCATGTCTTTTGTCCATGTTATTGATTGTGGTCATGTCTTGGAACATCTTTCCGGGGGCGGCACGGGCACAGGACGAACTTCGGATCGCGACATCGTATAAGTTGATGACACTCGATCCGCATTACGCAAATCTCAATGAAAATACCTCGCTGCTCTCCCATATATACGAGCGCCTTGTCTATCAGGATGAAAAGCTGGATCTGAAGCCCGGTCTTGCTGTTTCCTGGCGCGCGACCTCCGAGACGCAATGGCAGTTCAAACTGAGGGAAAATGTCCGCTTTCATGACGGCTCGCCGTTCACAGCGGATGATGTCGTCTACACGATTGAACGCATCCGCGATTTCGTGAAATCACCAAACGGCGGCTTTCGCTCCTATGTGAGCGGGATCAAGTCGGTCTCGGCGCCCGATCCGCTCACTGTCGTCATCGAGACAAGTGGCCCCGTTCCCAACCTGCCACTGTCATTCTCCTCGATTTTCGTCATGCACCGGCCGGGGCAGGGGTTCCAGACGACGCAGGAACTCAACGCAGGTCACGCTCCCGTCGGCACGGGTCCCTATAGGTTCGAAAGCTGGAGCTCCGGCGAGATGCTCAAGCTTAAGAGAAACAATGACTATTGGGGCGATAAACCTGACTGGCCGGAGGTAACATTCCGGGTTATCGAAAGCCCTGCTGCACGTGTTGCTGCACTGACCACCGGTGATGTTGATATCGCCGATGCAATACCGGCCCGCGATGTGGCGTCCCTGAAACAGCGCGGCGCAAAGATTGCCAGCGTCGGCGCAGCGCGGATCAACTTTATCCAGTTCGACGTGGAAAGAGAGACACTTCCCGGCGTAACAGACAAATCGGGAGTTGAGATCGCCAATCCGTTCAAGAATCCCCTGGTCCGGCGCGCGCTTGCCATGGCAACGGATCGCGGCGTCCTGGTTGACAAGATTCTCGCAGGTTACGGTACCGCTGCAGCGCAGGTTTTCCCGAACGGTCTGCCGGGCACTTCAGCCAATTTGACGCCTGAAGCTCCCAATTATGAGGAAGCGAAAGCACTTCTCGCAGAAGCTGGGTTCCCAGAGGGCTTCCATGTCGTGCTGGCCGGACCTGCTGGTCGTTATCCGGGTGATGGCGAAAGCCTGCAGGCGATCGCGCAAAGCTGGGCCCGTATCGGGGTGGCCGTCCAGCCTGCCACCTCGCCATTTTCTGTTTTCAACACCAGGCGTGCCGCCGGTGATTATGCTCTTTGGTACGGTGGCACCTCCGGCGAGACGGTGGATGTCATCCTTCACGCTCTCCTCGCATCGCCAGATCCCGAGGGTGGGAGCGGTGCCTTGAACTTCGGCCACTATCGCAACCAGGCTTTTGACCAGATGCTGGCAAAGGCGCAAAGCATTGAGGAGGGGCTGGAGCGCAACAATGCACTTGCCGAGGCGACGGATTTCGTCATGGCCGACCAGCCGATCATCCCCCTTTATCACTTCCATCACATCGTCGGTTACGGCGCCCGGGTTGCCGCCTATGCTATGCATCCCCGCGGCTGGACGACCGCCATGCAAACACTTCCCGTGACGGAGTAAGCGATCATGGCCCTGATTTCAGTCGCATTGGGACGGTTGGCTCAAGCCTTCCTTCTCCTTCTCGCCATGTCGTTGGTCGGCTTCCTCGGCATTCACAGTGTCGGCAACCCAGTGTTCAATATCGTCAATATCGAAACTGCCACGCCCGAGGATATCCGCAATGCGACGATCGCGCTTGGGCTGGATCAACCGATCTGGCATCAATACGGCGTATTCATCAGCAACGTGGTTCGCGGAAACTTCGGCACCTCGTATATCTATCATATGCCGGCCTTCGCGCTGGTCATAAGCAAGTTGCCTGCAACGCTGGAACTCGCATGCGTCGCGATGCTTATCGCGGCTCCGGTCGGTGTTGGCCTCGGGCTTCTCGCCGGGAGGCAAAGCGGGACAGTTTTCGACCGGATTGTCCTCAGATCAAGTGTATTTGCGCTGAGCATTCCCTCATTCTGGCTGAGCATGATGCTGATCCTCGCCGGTGCCATTCTGACCGGCTGGTTTCCATCGGGCGGAAGAGGTGCGACGGCGAGTTTCCTTGGACAGGAGTGGAGTGTCCTGACCCGAAACGGTTTTTGGCACCTTTTCCTTCCAGCCCTTGCGCTGGCCATACCCAACATCGCACTGATCGCGCGTCTTTCGCGCTCGGGCACGATAGAAGTAGAAAACCTCGATTTTACGCGATTTTGCCGGGCGAAAGGACTTTCCCCCCGAAGGATACTGCTCCGCCACACCCTTCCGAACATCAGCATGCCTATCGTGACGATCATTGGCCTGCAATTTGGCGGCATGCTTGCTTTTGCGGTGGTCGTGGAATCGATTTTCGCCTGGCCGGGCGTTGGCAAGCTCCTGATCGACTCTATCCAGCTCCTCGACCGGCCGGTGGTGATGGCGACACTGACCTTCATCTCGGTGACGTTTGTTGCGCTGAATGCCTTTGTCGATCTCTTCCATGCCGTGCTCGACCCGCGCGTGCGCCTGTCCTCCTGAAGGTGAAATGCCATGAAAACTGAAATCCTCCGGGCGCTGAAAAAGCGTCCCTATGGGCAGGTGTTGACCGTACCCATGATCGTGCTTGCAACCTATATCCTGCTTGCACTTGCAGCCCCCGTCATCGCCCCGCAAAACCCCTATGATCCGCTGCAGATCTATGGATGGGAAGCGTCCTCTTCGCCGGGCACACCGGGCAGCGGCGGCTATCTCTATCTGCTGGGAACAGACGGGCTTGGAAGAGATATCCTCAGCACCATACTTTATGGCTTGCGTATCAGCCTGGTGGTGTCAATCACAAGCGCTGCCATCGCCGCACTGATCGGGCTGACAGCCGGGGTCAGTGCGGCTTATTTCGGCAGCTGGGTCGATAGCGCGATTATGCGACTGGTCGATCTTCAGCTTAGCCTTCCGACCATTCTCGTCGCGTTGATTGCCATCGTCACGCTCGGCCCCGGAATCGACCGGATCATTCTGGCGTTGATCATCGCTCAATGGGCGACCTACGCAAGATTGGTGCGCAGCGTCGCATTGAGCGAGACAAACAAGTCCTACATGGATGCAGCCCGCCTCATGCGACTGCCTACGTCCCGGATTATCTTCCGCCACCTTTTGCCCAACAGCATCGCGCCGGCTGTGACGTTGATCCCGATCGAAATCGGTCACGCGGTCGCGCTCGAAGCAACCTTGTCCTTTCTCGGGCTCGGCGTTCCTATCGACAAGCCTTCGCTTGGCTCTGCGGTCGCAAACGGCTTCCAGTACCTACTGACCGGGCAATATTGGACGAGCCTTTTCCCTGGTCTCGCGCTCTTCGGTCTCATCGCAAGTATCAACTTCGTCGGAGAAGACGTTCGCCGTCATCTCGATCCAAGGAGCCGCCCAGTATGACATGTGAGACTGCAACACCACCACTGCTTCAGGTGAGAAACCTCAGCCTGCGTCATCTCTCTGCCTCCGGACCGATAACGATCCTGCAAAATGTAAGTTTCGAACTCGGCCGCGGTGAGATTGTCGGCATCATTGGCGAGTCGGGTGCCGGAAAGTCGACTTTGGGCAATGCCGTTCTCGGCTTGCTTGCTCCCGAGTTTCAGCGGACGTCAGGATCGATCGAACTAGATGGCAGGCCGATCGATCCCATGGGAGGAGATGGAGATGCCATCTGGGGACGAAGAATATCGGCCATCTTCCAGGATCATACTGCCTCCCTCGATCCTCTGATGAGCGTCGGCGCACAGGTGCAGGAAACGATCCTGGCGATCGACGCCTCTGTCCCGAGACAGGAGGCGCGCGCACGGGCTGTCGCGCTCCTGGCCCGCGTCGGAATTCCGCAACCCGAGCGCAGATACGGGAATTATCCGCATCAGTTCTCCGGAGGGCAAAGACAACGGGCGGTCATCGCTATTGCGCTCGCCGGATCCCCCGACATTATCATCGCCGACGAGCCGACCTCGGCACTCGATGCCACCGTTCAGAAGCAGATACTCAAGCTCCTTCGAACCCTCGTCGATGACACCGGTATCTCCATCGTCCTGGTCACTCACGACATGGGCGTGGTTTCTGAGATAACCGACCGGGTTCTCGTCATGAGAAAGGGCAGGGTGGTGGAACAGGATCGCACCGCGGTCATTCTCGATGCACCCGCAAACAACTACACACGCAGCCTGCTAGCCGCAGTCCCGCGACTGCGGCTCTCGGCAACTGCCGGCAAGGGCCAAGCGAATGGCAATGCGAGCATTTCCACGAACGTGGGCGAGGGCAACACCATGCTTCTCGTTGCAAAAAGTGTTTCCAAAACCTTCGTCCGCCAAGGGTTCGTCTGGAACTCATCCCGCAACAAGGCAATCTTCGCCTTGCGCGATGTCAGCATAAAGCTGCCGCGTGGCACGATCACCGGCATTGTTGGCGAGAGCGGCAGCGGAAAGACAACGCTCGGCCGGATCATCGCTGGCCTCGACAGGGCGCCCGCGGGATCAGTCACGATCGACGGAACCCAATTTGATGTGTCGAAGAATGGCCGCCGAAGCGGTCTCCTCAGCCGGGTGCAGATGATCTTTCAGGATCCTGCGGTGTCGCTCAATCCCAGGATGAGCGTCGGAGAAACACTGCGCGAGAGCATTCGCTTTGGCGCAAGCCTGCATCCCAAGGAAGGACCGGCGGATGCTGCAACGATGATGGACCGGCTCGGTCTGGCGCGCAGCTTGATTGACCGTCATCCCCATCAGCTATCGGGCGGCCAGAAACAGCGCATTTGTATCGCCCGAGCGCTACTGGCGAAGCCGCAGATCATCATTGCAGACGAGCCGACCTCAGCCCTTGACGTGTCCGTACAGGCCGAAATCATCCAGCTTCTCAAAGACAGCATCACCACGCAGCACATGACGATGGTCTTTATCTCCCATGATCTTGCCGTCGTGCAACAGCTGTGCAGTTCGCTCTACATCTTCAAGGACGGCCAGGTAGAGGATTTCGGGTCTTCCGACTTCGTCTTTTCGCAATCCAAGAACCCCTACACACGCGCGCTCATCGACGCCCGGCCCAGCCGGTTCACGTGTTGAAGGTGAAGGCGGCGCAGATTCGTCTGCGGCACCATCGTCCGCATCATCTTCAACACCTGCCTATCCAAACGGGTGGCTCATATTCCCGCAAAAGGTGACACATGAATGACAGCTTCACACTGGCCGTCACCGGCCAATCGCTCATCAAACACGATATTCGCAATATCCGCACGCCGGCATTTGAGGCGCTTCAGGCACTGGTCCATCAAGCCGATCTTTCGTTTACCAATTTCGAGGGGACGATCCTTGGAAGCCATGGCGGGTGGCCCCTCAAGGGATCATTCTTCGGCTGCAGCGAGCCCGTCGTCCTCGATGCACTGCAGGCGATCGGGTTTGGCGGACTTTCGCTTTCGAACAATCATGCTTTCGACCTCGGCCCGTCCGGTGTGCTCTCAACCTTGGAGGAGGTCGAGAAGCGAGGTTTTCTCCATGCGGGGCTCGGCCGCAACCAGAGCGAGGCGTCGCAGGCGAGTATTGCAACGATGGGTGGGCGGCGTGTAGCCATCGTCGCCATGGATGGCGGTCCCGGTCCGGATTTCATGTATGCCGCAAATGCAACCAGCAGCAGGCCCGAACGACCCGGCGTGAACAGGCTTGGACTGTCACAGGTCATCGAGCTGGATGAGGCAGCATTCGATCAGATTCGATCTGTCCGGGAAAAAGTTGGTTATACGGCGATCGACCTCACCAATGACAGTCAGCCGGATGATCCACCTTCTGTCGATCCACATCAGGAGATCGGTATTGCCCGGGCAATCTTCAAACGATCCAAAAGGTTTGGCAGGAGCGTCAAAATCGATGAAGAAGATATTGCCCGCAACCTTGGAGCAATAGCTGCTGCTGCCAAGGATGGTTGCCTCGTCATTGCCTATCTGCATCATCATCACTGGTCTTCCAATTGGTACCAGGTACCGGAATGGGTCAGTGGTGTTGCAAGACAATTTATTGACGCCGGGGCTGCCATGTTCGTTAGTCATGGCGCCCCCGTGCTTCAACCCGTAGAAATCTATCGGCGCCGGCCGATTTTCTACAGCCTAGGCAATTTCATCTTTCATGTCCGGTCGGAAACGTCGGCGTGGCATGCCCCTGAGGTCTGGGAGAGTGTTGTCGGCCTGTGTTCCTACGGACAAGACAACACGCTGATCGACATCCGGTTCTATCCGGTTGTGATCGGCGGCGAGGATGGTTTGAACAATCATTCGCTCGAACGCCGGTTGGTTCCTCACCTGGCAACGGGCGGGAACGCGACAAGAATCCTGCAACGGTTCAGAGACCAATCCGCAAATCTGGGCGCGCACATCGGCCTGGAAGATGGAATAGGCATTCTCCGTGTCTGATAGCCGGCGCGATCGTGGGTTGCCTGTGGAGACCTGGAGATTTCCGTGGAGTGGCAAGGTGAGGGAGGAAGCAGAGTCCCGGATGCGCACGGGACGCGTGCTTAAAAACATTATCACGTTCACAATTATAGAAAGAATTAAATGTCTTCGATTGAACAGGGCCTGGGCATTCGCGACGAACTTATCAGCCGGTTCTTCCGCTACGCTGCGATAGATAGCCAGAGCAATGCGGCATCAACACATCTGCCTTCGTCGCCGGGACAGCTTGAACTCGCCAGGTTGCTCGCACAGGAATTACGCGATCTCGGCGTTGATAACGTCATCGTCGATGCGCACGCCATCGTCACCGGCGTCAAACGCGGCAACTGCCCCACCGCACCGCGTATTGGCTTCATCGCCCATCTCGATACAGTCGATGTCGGCCTCTCCCCGCTCATCCGGCCGCAAATCAAACGCTTCGAAGGATTGGACCTGTGTCTCAATCCGGGACAAGACATCTGGTTGCGCGTAGCGGAACATCCGGAAATTCTCGCTTGGAGGGGTGAAGACATTATTTTAAGTGATGGCACAAGCGTCCTTGGTGCAGATAACAAGGCTGCCATCGCGGTCATTATGACGTTGTTGGCGCGGCTCGAGCCATCGGGGCGGCCCCATGGCGATATTTTCGTCGCCTTTGTTCCAGATGAGGAAATCGGTCTACGGGGCGCCAAGGCGCTCGATCTGGGTCGCTTCCCGTGCGATTTCGCCTACACCATCGATTGCTGCGCGCTCGGAGAAGTGGCCATAGAGAATTTCAATGCCGCATCCGGCGAGATCGTCTTTACCGGCGTCAGTGCGCATCCGATGTCGGCAAAGGGTGTGCTGGTCAACCCACTCCTGATGGCGCTCGACTTCATTTCTCATTTTGACCGCAACGAAACACCTGAATGCACGCACAAACGCGAAGGCTACTTCTGGTTCAAGGACCTTGTTGCAAATGAGAACGAAGCCCGGCTTAAGGTCATGATCCGTGATTTTGACAGGCTGGAATTCGAGCAACGAAAACAGTGTATCGGCGATGTCGCTGACCTGGTGAGATCGCAACACCCCGCCGGGTCGGTGCAATACCAGATCGTCGATACCTATCATAACATTGGCGACTGTCTGGAACGTGACAACCGCGCGACCAAACTGCTGTTCAGCGCTTTGGACCGGCTCGGGATCGAAAAACAACTCATTCCAATGCGTGGAGGAACTGACGGAGCAGTGCTGTCGGCACGGGGTTTGCCCACCCCGAATTTTTTCACCGGCGCTTATAATTTCCATTCGCGCTTTGAATTTCTGCCCGTTCCTGCTTTCGAAAAATCCTACGAGACCGTTCTTATGTTGTGCACCCTTGCAGCAAAAAACGCCAAAGAGGGCATGGGCGTCAAATGATGAGCCAGGTCACTTCCAAATACTGCAAGATGGGAAAAGGGGAGGCCCTTTGTGTCGAAGTTAAATATCTGACGAGACGTCGGAACCGGATTTGGTCGTTTTGGGGCCGTACTTTGAAATGAGTAATTCGAACGCTTCCACACCCAGTATCTGAGCAATGCCGTCGACCATATCGATAGTCGGGCTGTAGAGGCACCTTTCCAGAGAACTGATATAGGTCCGATGGATGTTTGCGCGATGCGCGAGCTCCTCTTGCGAAAGCCCTCTGGCGTTTCGCAATGTCCTGAGATTCAACGCAAAGATCTCTCGAATATCCATCAATCGGAGTCATGCGCGTTGCAGTGCATTCATCTACAGAGTATTTGATACAATCATACGCATATCGGCTTCGTACACAGGCTGTAGAAAGGCATTCCTCTCGTTCGATTTGAAGATTCGTAGCTGAGTGGGAGCTTCGCCACTTTTATCAATGGATAATGACGCTATCCTGACGATGCTGTCGTATCGCACTTACTAGTAGTCGCAGCTTGGCCGAGGTAAGTCACGATCACAGTCCATCTGACGAGCTCGCGATCAAGCCGAATGTCGTGCCTATCAGGCAATTCTCTCCGTCGTGGCTACAAAGCCTTCAACTTTCTGCGTCTTTTTGTCCTGTAGTGCGCGCCGGTCGCCTTTAAAAGAGCGTTTGCGGCATTATACGGAATGTAGAAAGCCCTAACCGACGGCTAATGTCGGCCGTCACTTGCAATCGTGTATAAATAATGGAGGCGAGGGGCTGCGAGTTGAATCTGGTTCAAATGACAGGGCTGTTTTTTAGCATCAGCAGACGATACTATGAAATTAATTCGAATTTCTGCTGGATTTTGCCGTATGCGCTCGTGGTTTCATCTCAGCGTTTACGCTTATAGTCGAATTTATGTGGGGCATTAGATGAACGAACTCGAACCAGAATCAATATCTTCCGTTGTTGTGCTCCTTGTAGTGAAAGATCTATTCTTGAATTTCTTCATTAGCGAATCTCTCGAGGGTGCCGGTTTCAAGGTCATCGATGTGACGACTACCGAAGAGGCCTACGCAGCACTACAAACTCGCACCGATATAAATGCTGTTATTGTTGAGTATGCTCAGGGAGGAGCAACGACCAATACAACTCTTGCAAAAATGATAGCTAAGCAATTTCCCCACGTGGCCCTGTTCATAACAACTGATAAAACTCTCTGCCTTGCAGCGTTGCCACCAAGCGCAAGAATTTTATCGAAACCTTTCGAGCCTGAGAGGATTACAGCAATTATAAGGCGTGCTGTGGACGAGGTGTCCTAAGATCCCGAGCATGGCGTTGAATACGGACACGATCTCAAAGGCGCTTGCGATGCTGCGAGTCGCCCCAATGTATTCTTCTCATTATCGTCAGCGGGAAAGCAAGATTAGTACAGAGAAATTGAAGAAAGAGGTTTCAAGAAATTAGACTGCGTAGTCTAAATCCTTGCCGCAGCCTTTGCATAAAATTTCTTCTGTTACACATTATTGCTATAAAAGCCGTAAACGATGCCCACGAATAGATCGCAGCCTTCGCAGATCACCCGTTGATAGTCATATGTTTTATAAGCATTTATCCCCGTGCGTGAAACCGGCACCGCTGTTTCTTCTGTTTCGCACTAGCCGGAGATGACAATTTCCAATATTTACAACTTTTGATTTATATGATTTTTTCGGCGTGAAGAGTGTCACCGACTTCAGGCGTCCCGACGCTGACGAGTGGCGAAACTTATCAGAGTGTTTAACCAATACATTGCAAATCAACGTTACTCAATGACGAGTAGCGTATCTCTTGCCTATTTTCCGGCAAGGGTCACGGCTATCATTGAATATAACCCGGGGGCACAGCGTTATAAAATATGAATACGCCGATAACCCATTCGCTTGTACATCTTGATCTTTCGAATTCTTCGGGATTGTTGAACGCGATTCCCGAAAGCGTTGGACCGCGATTTGAGACGGCCATCGGTGCAGTGATCAAGGCCACCAGACCTGCAGGTTCGATGAGTTTCCACACGAGTGTGGACGTTGCCAGTATCATGCTTTCTCCATCGACTGGAATGGAGGCTGCATTCGCGAGCGACAGGATGCACCAATTTAATGCACCGGTAGGTGCTTTGGTGGTCAACCCTGCCGATATTGATCGAACTCTGCGCTGGTCAGGTACGAAAAGAAATATTGCCGTTGCGTTCGGACGGAATATTTACGCAGCACTGGCAGCCACAGAACTTGATGGGAATACGTGGAACCTCCGCCCCGCAAAATTCGGTCACGTTGACCTTAGAGCATTACGCATTGGGACAGCGATGGCCAAAGAATTATCCAGCGCTGCAATCAATCCAATATATCTCGACGCTTTGATTACCGTATTGGGTGTCCATATCATCAGAAATTACTCGGCACATACACTTACAAAACGGATACAAACGCGCTTGGCTGGGCATAATGAGAAACGTATCCGCGAGTATATCCACCAGAATTTGGCTGAGAACCTGACGATACTTTCAATGGCGAGCATTGCCCAGTCTTCGCCAAGCCATTTCATTCGAGCCTTTACGCTCACGTTCGGGATGCCGCCACATCAGTATTTAACCAAAGTTCGACTGGAGGAAGCGGAGACGCTCCTAACTCAAACCAGCCTTCCAATATTTGAGATTGCACATCGGTCTGGTTTTTCAAGCCAAAGCCATCTGACAAATACGATGAAGCGGCTCAAAAATCTTACCCCAGGCCAAGTTCGAAGCGCCTGCAACTCTGGCTTCTCTGAGTGACGTTTTTACCACGACATACATCGAATTAATTAGAAAAAGGCGCATTTGATTGCGTTATTGAGCACGAATCTACAAATGCGGTTTTTTTGTGTAATGACTTTGTTGAAAAATTGACCTGTCAATAGCGTTCAGGGCGGCCAGTGGACCGCGTAGATTTCGCTTTGCGATGGGGGTCGTATGACAGATTTCTGCATTTTGTATGGCTCGAATTGGGTTCGCCAAATATGAGCCAGATGCAGTCTCCTGACATTGAAGTTTTTGCTCTCAAAGTCGAAGCGGTCTGGTCGGTTATTGACAAGCAATATGCGGGCCGCATGACGTCAGCGGAGCTCGATCATCTCTTCGCGTGTTTTGTGTTGGGGCTGACGACACCGCAGTTCGCCAAGGAAAACCCGGGTTCCCATTATGAAATCTGCCATGCGCTGGTGTCGGCCAAGCTGACGCCGGAGCGGACGGAGGCTGCTTTGCGCAGCGTGCCGCCGGCGTCGCAGCCATGGATCGAAAGTGCCCGGACGCTCATCGAGAGTAAGGGCGAGAGAGTAGGAAGCGCGTTGTCGCAACGCGCAAACGTCACCGAAGAACCTGCAGGCGAAGATGCGAATTCCAGTGCCCTGGAACGCCTGGTCAAAAGCGAGGAAACGCAATGATTGAATACATGCAACGTTCTGTCCAGCGTATGTTCCGCCTTGGACTGTGCAGCGACCAGACCCGCAAAGACAGCGCCTCACACCGGCGCCGGCTGATGGCGATCCTGCGCCTGGCACATCGCGTTCTTGGCGTTCAGCGCAAGGGTCTGGGGCTCGGGATGTTAGGTGTAGGCGGCGTCGCAGTGGCGATCGGTGGCTTCTCGGGGTCAGCTCAAGCTCAGACAGTAAATTGTGCTGCAGCGCCTTACAACGCATATTCCTCCACTGCCTCATGCATGGGCTTGTCGGCCACGGCCACGGGGCATGGGGCAACCGCGCTGGGCGCTAGTGCGGCCGCCACTGTCGGCGGGGGGATCGCAGTAGGGCTTGTCTCTCGTAGCGAAGCACTGAATGCCATCGCCATAGGTTTCGGGGCTTATTCCTCAAGCATCAACTCGATCTATCTGGGCGCTCGCACCGGCGCCGGGACAGGCGCATTGGCTGGCGGCGCCATCGGAATCGGCACGGATGTGACGGCTCAGGCCAACGCCGTTGCGATAGGTACCCAAAGCCGGGCGACCGGGACCAATGCCGCGTCGATAGGTATCAATGCCAACGCATCTGCCGATGGCGCTTACGCTCTAGGCACCGCCACCGTGGCGTCGGGGGTCAATTCCGTCGCACTCGGCAACTCCGCCGATGCGACCGGTGCCGCAGCGATGGCGTTCGGCGTGAGGGCCCTGGCGAGCGGCGACGTTACGGTCGCCATCGGCCAGGACGCCAATGCGAGCGGGCTGCGCGCCACCGCGCTCGGATTTCAGGCAACCGCGTCGGGAATCGATGCCTTTGCCCAGGGCAACAGCGCCAGCGCAAGTCAGCAAAATGCCGTCGCCATCGGCTTCCAGGCGACCGCGTCCGCGATCAACTCCATCAATATTGGCGGGCGCACTGTCGTGGGAACGGGTGCGCTGGCACAGGGCGCCATCGCCCTTGGCACCGATGTGCTGGCATCTCAGGAAAGGTCCATTGCCGTCGGCGTCCTGGCCAGTGCAACGGGCACCAGCGCGACGGCAATGGGTAACACAGCCAAGGCCTGGGGCAACCAGTCGATCGCATTCGGCCTCGGCGCGATTGCAGGCGTTCAGGCCGACACGGCCATACCTAACAGCATCGCGATCGGCACCAATGCGCTTGCGGATAAGAACAATGCGATGGCGTTCGGTACGCTGGCCAATGCCACGGCGGATGGCGCCATCGCCATGGGCTCATCGACTAACGCGACGGCAACGCAGGCCGTCGCACTCGGCGTCTCCGTCAACGCCACTGGCGCCGGTGCTACCGCGTTAGGTAGCGCAGGATCCGCCGCGTCTGGCGACTACTCCATTGTGATTGGCGCGACCAGCACTGCGAGCGCAACCGGGTCCATCGCCATCGGCGCAACGACCGCTGCGAGCGCCGACAACGCGATCGCAATGGGCAATGCCGCGGTGGCTGATGCGGCCGATGCCGTAGCGATCGGCACCAGGGCCAATGCAGGCGGCGGCAAGGCTGTGGCCATCGGCGCGGACAATGTCGCTTATGGCGACGGCGCAGTTTCGATCGGTGATCCGAGCTATGCGAGCGGCACAGGCGCCTTCACCGGCGGTGCGAACAACATCGCCAATGCGGATGGCACGGCCAGCGCAACGGCGGCCAACATGGCCAATGGCGCCGTGGCGATCGGCAACAGCAATGTCGCGATCGGCCAGGGTTCGGTTGCGCTTGGCAATACGAGCCGCGCAGGCGCAGCGGGTGCGGTCGCCCTTGGCGATACGGCCGTTGCCAACAATGCCGACGACGTCGCATTGGGTTCGGGTTCGGTCACGGACGTCGCAGTCGGCACCGCCAGCACGGTGATCGCCGGCACGACCTATAATTTCGCCGGAACCGCGACGCCTACCTCCACCGTCAGCATCGGCGCTGCCGGCGCGGAGCGGACAATCACCAATGTGGCCGCCGGCCGCATCAGTGCCGCCTCGACCGATGGCATCAACGGTTCGCAGCTCTTCGCGACGAACCAGGCGGTGGACAGCATCGCAACGACCATCACCAACATCAACAATGGCGGCGGCATCAAATATTTCCATGCCAATTCGACGCTGCCTGACTCGCAGGCCATCGGCACGGATTCCGTCGCGATCGGTCCAAACGCGGTCGCCAACAATGCCGGCGATGTGGCGATAGGCCTGAATTCGGCAAGCGGCGTGACGACCGCAGTCGGCGGTACCACCATCGGCGGCGTGAACTACGCCTTTGCCGGCGACGCTCCGGCCGGTGCACTCTCCGTCGGATCCGCAGGGGCAGAGCGCCAGGTGCAGAACGTTGCAGCGGGCCAGCTCTCCGGCGCGTCCACGGATGCGGTCAATGGTTCGCAGCTCTTCGCGACCAACCAGCAGGTGACGACCAATACGACCGACATCGCCAATCTCGGCGATTCCATCGGCGATATCGGCGATACGATCAACAATATCGCGGGCGATACCTCCACCGCCTATACGGATGCGAATGGCGACGGCATTCGTTATGTGCGCACGAATGATCGAACCCTGGCGGTAAGCGACTCGTCTGCTCAAGGTGTGGGATCTACTGCTGTTGGATATAATGCCACTGCCATTGCCGACAGTTCGCTGGCACTTGGAAGAGAAAGCCAGTCCACAATTTTGGGCGGTATAGCACTCGGATCCGGATCGATCTCAGATCGTGCGCTGGCGCCCGCAACAGGTCAGATTGCAGCGGGTCCAACCAACTTCATTGAATACAACACCACGGACAAGACGCTGCTGGGCGCGGTGTCGGTCGGTACCGCTACATCCTACCGGCAGATCACCAATGTTGCAGATGGTACCGATTCCCAGGATGCCGTTACGATACGCCAGCTCCAGGGTGCCATTGCTTCAGTTGCCGCTACGCCGTCCATGTATTTCCATGCCAATTCCACGGCCGGGGATTCTTTAGCTGTCGGTGCGGAATCGATTGCCGTCGGCCCGACCACCGTCGTCAATGGCGATAATGGCGTCGGCATCGGCAATGGCGCGATTGTCGATCAGACAGCGCCCGGCGGCACGGCGATCGGTCAGGGCGCGCATGTGCTCCTGGCTGACGGCATTGCGCTCGGCACCCAGGCCACGGCGGCCGGTATCCAGTCGGTGGCCCTTGGCGCCGGTGCCGAGAGCAACCACATCAACAGCGTCGCTCTCGGCGCGCAGTCGGTGACGACGGTCGGGGCACAGACCGGCTATACGGCATTCGCGCTTGCGGCTCCGCAGACGTCGTTCGGTGAAGTCTCCATCGGCGGGGTGGGCACGGAACGCAAACTGACCAATCTTGCGGCTGGTTCTGCCGAAACGGATGCTGTGAATGTGAGCCAGTTGAGAGGTTTGGGAACGCAGATCACCAACCATCTGGGAGGCGGCTCTGTTGTCAATCCCGACGGCACGATTACTGGACCGACCTACAATATCCAGGGCGGCAACTACACCACCGTTTATGATGGTTTCACGGCTGTAGATGCCAGCCTGACAACCCTCAACAACCAGATCAACAACGGTGGGGGTATCAAATATTTCCACGCGAACTCAACATTGGCCGATTCATCGGCAACGGGAACGGACAGCGTCGCTATCGGACCCGAGAGCGTTGCAAGCGGCACCGATAGTTTGGCAGCCGGGCATGGATCATCGGCTGTTGGCCAAGGCGCTGTCGCCCTCGGCAACGGGGCTCAGGCGAACAATGCCAATGATGTCGCTCTTGGATCCGGATCGGTGACCGAGGCCGCAGTCGGGACATCGGGAACCACCATCCGTGGCGAGCAGTATGATTTCGCTGGAACAGCTCCTGTCGGAACGGTCAGTGTCGGTGCCGACGGTGCCGAACGGACGATTACAAACGTAGCCGCTGGACGCATTTCGGCTGATAGTACTGACGCCATCAATGGATCGCAGTTGCATGCAACGAACTCAGCGATTGAGGATCTGGAGGGCGGAATTGGAAATATCAATGACAATGCTGTCTTCTACGATCGCAATACTGATGGAAGCAAGACAAACAACATTACCCTGCAAGGTGGTGACGTTAATGCACCGGTTGTAATTTCCAACGTCGGAAAAGGCGTGGCTGATAATGATGCTGTCAATGTGTCCCAGTTGAACGAGAGTGTAACTCACGCTGTCAAGACATCGAACGACTACACCGACAGCGTCGCAACAACTACGCTGAATGAAGCCAATAACTACACGGATCAAAAGTTCGGACAACTCAATCAGGAGTTCGACTCGATCCGTGACGAGGCTCGTCAGGCCGCCGCCATCGGTCTGGCCGCTGCCTCATTGCGCTATGATGATCGACCTGGGAAGGTCAGTGTAGCCGTTGGTGGTGGCTACTGGCGGGACGCTGGTGCACTTGCCTTTGGTACGGGTTACACAAGCGAAAACGGCCGTATACGTGCAAATCTCTCAGGCACAACCGCTGGCGGCCATTGGGGTGTGGGAGCCGGTCTCAGCTTCACGCTGAACTGAGAACATGATGTCGCGGCATACGTCATTTTGGCTCCTATATTCGGTTGCCCTTTCGATCCTGTCTTGCCCATTGGCGGAGGGACAGGAGGTGAATACCGGGTTTCGAGTCAAGCGGTCGGAGGTGGTGCCACCATCGGATGTAAAACTCGGCGACTATCAACGAACCGTACGCCCTTTTGAGAACTGGACGTTAGTTTGTGATGAGAAAGTCAAGGCGCGCCAAAGGGTCTGTAACGTCACGCAAACCATTGAGAATCAATTGGGACAGATTGCATTCAGTTGGTCACTTGCTGCAACGAAAGAAGGCAGTCCGTATATGATCGTACGGACTGCACCAATCGCAGACTCGGACAGTCCAATAGCGGTTGCTTTCCAAGGCCGAAAAGAACCAGTCAAGATTCGGTTGGACGGTTGCAATCAAGCCGTCTGCATCGGCATGTTGCCGGTTGGTCCAATTATGCGTGAACAAATTTCCAAAAGCTCTTCTCCAACCATTTCCTATACGACCAAAACTGGAAAAACGATCAGTATCGTCGCTCCCTTGAGCGGTCTGTCCGCGGCTGTAGAAGCGATCAATTGAAGAGGTATCCAGAATGAGCCAGCAATCGATCCATGACAGAATAATGTCTCGGGAACACAATAACGATACGCCAAGCGAGGTTAATGTGGGGTCGCCACGCAACTGGTGGAAAACGATAGCGCTGTCGCTGCTCGGAATCGGGATAGTCGGTGCCACCGGTTACGGCGCGACGAGCTATGGGGTCATCAGTGGCCTTCTATCGCAACCTGCAGTCGCCGACACGCCGGAGGCCGGCGCCGATGCTGCGGATTCGCCGTTCCGGCAACATGCGAAACAGGCGGGTCTGCTCGCCTGTTCGAATGTCTTCCCCGGTCTTGGAGCGCTGCTGACGGGCGGGTCGCAATATGGGGTCCAGTCGATCTGGAACAGTGAGACGCCGGACCAGCATGCGGTCCAGGCTCTTGTCGGCATGAATTACGCCACCGAAGGATATACTGGCATAGCGGCGGGTGTCGTCGTCGCGGCGCCGACCGGTTCCGCTTGCGAAGGCTCGATTGTGCGGGTAGCGCCTTTCCCCGTGCCATGCGCAGACATGCCCACCCGGCTGCCGAAGGGCAGCAAGCTCACCAACAATCTCGCTCAGGTCAGTGTCTATGAGCTGCCGAACAATGGCGGCAATGCCATGCTGCTGCCCAGCGGAACCAGCTGCGTTGTAATTTCCGTCGCCTCTGCGGCCGGAACAAATGGAGGCAAGGAATGAGATTTCGTTTTGCCATGGGCGTCATTGGATCGCTGCTGCTGTCGACGGCCTATCTGGCCGCTGCGGACCTGATCGTGCCCGACGTGCCGGTTCCGGACGTCGAGGAGCGCGGCATCTGGGCGGCGATCGCCTATTCCGAGGCCGACGGTGTCCATGGCTTCTTCTGGGGCGCGGACAAGCGACAAGAAGCTACTGATCTCGCCATAAAGCACTGCGAGAATGATGGCGGTAAAGATTGTGTCGTCGTCGAAGTCTTCCGTAATCATCGCCATTGGGACGACGATGACAATACCGGCTTTCCATATCTTCACTGTGGGGCACTGGCGGTCGCAAAGGAAAAAACCTCCAAGATTTCGAACTGGAGCGCGAAATCTGCTTTAAATCGTGGTGAAGCCGAGGATGCTGCGATCAGTGCTTGTGAGGTTGGCGGTACCAAATGCAATATTCGCGAATGGGTTTGTACGTGAAACAACCTTGATGCACATCTGTGTTGGTCTAGTGCCGTGCTGTCATTCGCGTTTCGGCTGCGACGCGCTGCTTTGCCGAACGGCTTCTCTCTCGCGACGACTATAACGCTTTGGCAAAGAACAACCAAAAGCCCTTTGCCATGTTGGCCTCCGTCAACGCACCTTAACAGATGTCTTGTTCCTGAGGATAGCGCCGATGAGGCCAATCAGGTTCGAGAAGGCGGCGGTGCTTCACAATCGCAACAGCGTGGGTGAGTTTTGTACGCGCATTATCGAGATAGTGTTGGACTGTCCAATGTTGCGTATTCGTCAACTCGGCAATTTCCGGCATGTAATTGCCATTGGCAGCTCATTTGAGGCCAACAAGCTCTTGGTGAGAGAAGGATCTCTGGAGTGCTGAAGGAGCGCTCAGCCAGCGGCCGTAGTCGATGATGGACTTATAAGAGACCGCCCGTTCTCCGCCATTGGTCCACGAGTGCGAAAGCATCGACGTGTGATCGATGCGAGGGTAAGTATGAGAATTGAGCCGAAGCTTCCCTCCACTGGAACAGTGACGCCTGAACGGACAAACAGCGCCCTTCGCCGTTTTGCAGTTACGACTGGATCGACCCGCGAATATCGGTTTGCGAAGTAGCTATCGTGCCACTCGGGCGGTGCGCGAGTTCCTCTCACGAAAGCCCCGGCGTTTCGCAGTGTTCTGAGATTCCACGCGAAGATCTCTTGAATGTTTATAATTCGGAGTTAGGCGTGTTGCAGTGTATTCATCTACATAGCATACTCTACAATAGTTGTGGTCCGCCCGCTGTCTAAGTATCAGCTTTCCGCAAATTGCAAACTTGTTCCTAACGGGGACGGAAACGTTAACAACTTAACTGGCGGCGGACCATCAGGCGGTGAGGAATGGCTAAAAACCTGAAAACATAGGGGGAATGCGGCACAGCTTCTATCAATTCGACAGGGTTAGAAAGGGCGGAGTTGTAAGCTACGCAGATCATTTTCTATGCAACATTGGTATGCTCAACTCTTTGAAAAGATTTAGATTCATGCTGATGCCAACCGTAGGGGAATGCTATGCGCCTCAAGAAAACGTCATGTCAATTTGGTAACGTGCTTCAGAGACTACAGGTCCTCCGCCAATACAACGTTGTTTGCGGGAGTGGACCTTGAAACGAAATAAAGCTGGGTGGAATATGTGTG
Organism: Phyllobacterium sp. YR531; assembly: GCF_000282595.1. GTDB lineage: Bacteria > Pseudomonadota > Alphaproteobacteria > Rhizobiales > Rhizobiaceae > Phyllobacterium. The sequence continues at coordinate 16,177 of NZ_AKIZ01000006.1, read as the reverse complement.
AATTCGAAATTCCGGATGAATCAAACGATAAGATCGACCGTATGCGCTTTGCTTCAATGAGCAAGGTCGAACTGGAACCCTATGTTATCGAAGCTATCCGGGAACATCGACGCCTGCTGGAATCGGATCAGGTCGTCTATGAAGAATGGGAGAGCGCCAGCGTGGATCCGGACATCCCGTTGGATCAGATCGAAAGACTTGAGGCAGAATGTCTTTCCCGGCAGGAGAAGACGGCAGCTCAACAGGATGCCTTGTCTGATCTTCTCGATTTATTGGGATACATTCCGAAGGTGCTGGAGGATCGCTCCGAAGAAGTCAATCGGGCTCAAGAAGACCGCGATCTTTCATAATCGCAACGGCGTGGGTAAGGTTTGTCGCTTCGAGTTTTGCGCGCGCATTGTCGAGATAGTATTGAACCGTCCGATGTCGCGTATTAGTCAGCTCGGCAATTTCCGGCATATATTTGCCCTTGGCCGACCATTTGAGGCAAACAAGCTCTCTTGGAGAGAGAAGGATCTTTGGGGTGCTGAAGGAGCGAGCTGCCAGCATCCGCAGCCGATGATGGACATATAAGACAGCCCGTGCCGCCACAGCATGGTCCCCGAGCGCGAAAGCATCGACCTGTGATCGCGACGATGCGACGGTAAGCATGAGAATCGATCCGAAGCTACCCTCAACTGGAACAGTGATGCCTGAACGGACACCGAAGTCGATGGCCTGAGATTGAAACAGCTTCTGTTCCTTCGCTTGATTCCGGGCAAGCCACTGATCGGCTGACCAGACAAACAGCGTTTTTCGCCGTTTTGCAGTCGTTACGACTGGATCGACCCGCGAATATCGGTTTGCGAAGTAGATATCCTGCCACTCAGGCAAATAGGAGTTAAATGTCTTGATTTCGCCTCCGGCAGTCTGGAGATAGGCAAAGCGCTCGAACCCACACCCAATCGTGAAGCTTTTTAATGCGCTTCTGACCGTGCGCTCGTCATTTGTAACATCAAGTGCGTCAATGAGAGACTGAAACTGTCCGTCCAACTTCGAAACCTCCTTTGGTGTTGCGGGCCACCAGCGCCAGCGTTTTGGGGAATTATGTCAAAGGTACATTTGACTCCTCGTCCTTTTTTGTGGGTAGAACCGCATCCGTATTGTCCATACCGCCGACCTCAGTTGCTTTGCGGGTCAATTAAGCAGCCTTCATCTGAAATACGGTCGGGCAAGTGTAACGCCTATGCCGCGAATTGGAAAAGGGGTATCTGTATACAGTATATACTTTCTAAGTCGATAGGGGCAGGTGGAGTTCTTCAAAATTCTGCGATCCGAAATCGCGAACAGAATATATATGACACAGCTGCGTAGGGCGGCTATCCTAGGGCCGCCACTTTTGGGAATTATGTCAAAGGTACATTTGACTCCTCGTCCATCTGTATTTTCCATGCCACCTACCTCATTTGCTTCCTGTCTAACGCCTGTACCGCGAATTGGAAAGGGATATGTATACAGTATATGAATTCCAAGCGCCGTAGTTTGCGCTATTGCAATGGTGTTGCTTGATAAAGAGCCGACCCGGCTATACGATTTGTCAAAGCAATTTAAAGAAGAGACATTGTTAGAAATGTAGAAATGCAACAAGCGTATATTCTATTACCAGTAATGCTTCTAGCACGTCTTCTCGCAATACAGCCCCGCCAGCAGCCGACCGGGCGCAGCCGGTTCGTGTTGCGCAGCCCGGACGGCGGCGGATAGGATCGCTGCGAGCAATCCGTCAGCTTGACAGCCGGATCCCATCCGTCATTCCGTCGCCTTCATGCGCGCTTTGGCTTGCGCGCGCCGGGCAATGACAGCAGGATCATTCATATAATCCGTCCGTGGTTTGCGCCCGCGCTTCTGATAGCCATTGCTCTGGCTGCCGTCAGGAAGGGCGAACATGTGGTTCGTCTGGCCCGGGCGGCGTGGCCCGTGCTGGCTGCGCTGGAGCGCACGGCCGGATTGCATCTCGGAAACGAAAGCCAGCACCTCGTCCAGACGCTTGTTCTCGACAACGTCCGACCGCTGCACCGAGCGCAGTTTGTCGAAGGTCCTGTAGGGCAGGGTGATCCCGTCGTGCATGACCTCGAGCCGGCCATCCGGGTAGTCGCACACGATAACCTTCTCACCCGCCAGGCGCCTGGCAACATCCGTTGGCTCAAGGATGAACAGCACCTTGTCGTAGCGCAGTGTCAGGGTCTGCGACAGCTTGCGCATTTCCTTGCGGCACATGGCGCCGTCGAGGTTCTCGTGCGCGGCGAGGAGGCGATGCAGGTCCTTCGGATTGCGCGGCCCCTTGCCAAACCGTTGATTGAAATCGGCCATAAACCCAGGCACAAAGGCGTTCGCCGCCTCGATCGTGCTGATATCGTGCAGGCGCAATTCCTTGACCAGGCGATCCTGCAGCGTCAGATTGGCACGCTCGACCCGGCCCTTGGCCTGCGGACTGTTGGCGCAGATAATGTCGATGTTGAGCTCGGCAAGCGCTCGCCCAAACTGGGTGAAGCCGCTCGTCCGGTCCAGGTCAGAAGCATGGGTCGTGCGGAAGATGCCATGCTTGTCACTGTAAAAGGCCAGCGGCTTGCGCCATTCCTTGAGATAGGCCTTGGTCGCATGGAAATAGTCAAATGTGTTCTCCGACCGGGCAAAGCGTAAGTGCAGCAGTTTGCCCGTCGCATCATCAATGAAAACCAAAAGCGCGCATTTGGGACCGCGATCTTCAAACCACCAATGGTGCGAGCCATCAATCTGCACCAGCTCGCCAAAGCACTCACGGCGATTGCGCGGCTGATGCAAGCGCTTCTTGCGTTCCCGGCGTGACGTCCACAGACCAGCCTGCGTCATCCATTGCCGCAAGGTCTCCTTGCTGAGCCCGATCCGGTGACGCTCGGCCAGCTTCTCGCAGGCAAGCGTCGGGCCAAAATCATGATAGTGCTCACGTACGATATCCAGAACCGCATTGCGAAAAGCTTCCGGATAACGCCGGTTGCTCGGCCGGCCGCGCTTCTTCGACACAAGCCCATCCTCACCATCACGATCGTAAGCAGCAAGCAGGCGGTGCATATGGCTGCGGCTGATCGACAGCAACCTGGCTGCATTGCTGACGCTCAACCGATCGTCTCTGACTTTTAGAACCGCCTCCAGGCGGTGAAACTCTTTCTGGGACATCGTAACAAGACAAGGCAGGGCAGCTCCACAATCAATCAGATGGATGAAACGCCAAACCTTCCTTTCCTGAAGTTTGTGTGGATCGGAGGGCAGAGGCGCTGTCGCACCTCTAATTTGCCCATATGTCTCATTACTAAATTGCTGCTACACGATTTTGCAGCATAATGGAAATTATGGAACCAGTATTTCGGTTCCAATCCTATCGGGGCAAATGAGAATTATGGAACAGATAGGCGGTTTTGTAACCGTTGCTTTTAACGCTGAGTGTGGAAAGTTCGCGTTCGTCGTTCATCGCGGGTTCCCACGCGATCTGATCCGACGTCCTCAAGACGAGCATCGAGCCTAGGCGAAAGCATCTTGTCGCTCTGGAACGGCTCTACGCCGCGGTCGAGTGCCGACATGGCCGTGGCTGCCTAGACAGGTTGGATGCCGAAGCCTGCGCTGATGCGCTCGAAGACTGTCTCGTGTGAGCTCGCGGACGCCCTCTGTAGCGTCCGGTTGCCCGAACTGAGACGATGTGTGGCTTGTGTCGTACGAAATGCGGTTCGGCTGTGCTAGGACCGTTGTATTCACCTGACATTGAACTTCTCCTTTGTTCGGCGAAGACCTCCGTTCGCTGATCAACCCTAAGGTATTTCAGTGTCCTTGAAGGTGATGGTGGCCTGCCAGGGATTGCTACTGGCGACAGATGATAGGCGAGAATTAAAACCTGAATTCCCGTCCTTCTATCGCGGAGGCGAAAATCTTTGTTCCGACCGGCGGAACTTCCTCCCCCGCTACGCGGGCGATCAAAGGTCCGATGACGACAGTATCGAGATGTAAAATGGTCTCAGCACCAAGCCGCTCGATATGTCTTACATTTGCTTCCCACTGACCTTCTGTAGTTGAAAGGCAAAGGTGCTCGGGCCTTATCCCGTAGACCTTGCAGCCAAGCGCTTCGGCGGCGGAGCCTTCGATAAGGTTCATTTTCGGGCTGCCGATAAAGCCGGCAACGAATGGGGAGGCAGGCTTGTTGTACAGCTCCATAGGCGTACCCACCTGCTCTATTCGCCCTCCGTTCAAAACGACGATCTTGTCAGCCATTGTCATAGCCTCCACCTGGTCGTGGGTGACGTAGATCATGGTCGCGCCGAGTTTACGGTGAAGATCCGTCAACTCCATACGCATCTGGGTTCTCAGAGCCGCGTCCAAATTCGAAAGGGGCTCGTCGAAAAGAAACACGGCAGGATTGCGTACAATGGCGCGACCGATGGCAACCCGTTGGCGCTGTCCACCCGAAAGGGCCTTTGGTTTGCGATCGAGCAAATGGCCAAGCTGGAGTGCCTCGGCCGCCGCTTCTACCTTCGCCTTGATTTCAGCCTTTGGCCGTTTGGCAAGGCTCAAGCCGAATCCGATATTCTCGCGAACAGTCAGATGGGGATAGAGCGCGTAGCTCTGAAACACCATGGCGATACCTCTGGCCGAAGGTTCGGCGTGGGTAACGTCACGGTCGCCGATCACTATCTTTCCCGAAGTCACCAGTTCCAGACCAGCGATCAGCCGAAGGAGTGTGGACTTCCCGCAGCCCGATGGCCCGACGAAGACACAGAATTCGCCCTTTTCTATACTCAGATCGATATTGTTCATCACATCGACAGAACCGAAGCTTTTTTTGATTTGCGTTAGCGTCACACTGGACATGGCGTTATCCTTTAACTGCACCTGCTGTCATGCCGGCTACGATCTGTCTGTTGAAGAATATGAAAACGATCAGGGGGGGGATAGTGACGAGCAAGATGTTCATAAACAGGAGATTGTACTGGGTCTCGAACTGGCTCTGAAAGTTGTACAGGGTCAATTGGACCGTTACGTTTTCTCGACCCGGTAAATAGTAGAGTGGATGGGTAAAGTCATTGAAGACAGCAATCGACTTTACGACGATGAGCGTCACAGTCGCAGGCTTGAGAAGTGGCAGGATCACCTTGAAGAAAACCTGCAATGGTTTTGCGCCGTCGATGATGGCTGCCTCATCAAGGTCCTGGGGTATGGCCGCTACAAAGTTTCGGTACATCAGAACCGAGAATGGTAGACCGTAGGCGACTTGGATGAGGATCATTCCATGGATCGTCTTGAACAGACCGATACCCTGAAGGACCCAGATTGTTGGAACGACGGCTGGCGGCACGATCAGCCCCACCATTACCATGGCATAGATGATCTTGTTCCATCTTGAGCTACGACGCTGCAGCAGGTAGCCGATCATCGCACCACACAGGACCATGATGGCCACAGCGCAGACAGTGATGATCGTGGAGTTTAGGTAAGCGAGCAGAAGCATATAATTACGTGCCTGCAGGACTTTGATGAAGTTGTCCCATAGGTGCCATCCGCCAGGCAACGAGAAGTTGAGGAGGGATGCCTCCTGGCTGCTCTTCGTTGCGGTGACGAAGATGAATATGAATGGCAGGAGGAAGATAATCGAAGCGATAGCCGTGGCTAACAGGCCGGTCATGAGTTGGCGACGTGTCATTGATGAACCTCCCGGCGGCTAAACAGGTAGGTCATTGGCACAATAATGATTGCGATCAGCACAAATAGGATGACGTTGCCGGCTGTAGACAGACCGTAGAAACCCGATTGGTACTGTTTGTAGACGACGCTCGCGAGCACGTCGGACGAAAAACCGGGCCCCCCCTTGGTCATCGCCCAAATCAGATCGAAGCTTCGAAGTCCCCCGATCAAAGATAACGTCAGGACGGTCACCGTTGCAGGCCGCACGAGTGGCACTGTAACGCGCCAGAACTGCTGTAGTCTCGTTGCTCCGTCGATCCGTGCCGCTTCGTAGTAATCCGGACTGATTGCAGAAAGGCCAGCAATGTAGATCAGTGTCGCCAGCCCGACTCCTTTCCAGAGGTCAACGAAGGCGATCGAATAGAGTGCAAGTGAAGCACTCGTGAGCCAGCCTGGTCCCGCAATTCCGATCTGATCCAGACCGACATTGATAAGGCCTTTTGTAGGATGCATCAGGGCTGCGAAAGTGATCCCGATGCCGATCGTCGAGACCAGTACCGGGAAGAAAACCACGGTGCGGAGGAAGCCCTGGGCCCAGATTCCCGATGTCAGCAAGACTGCGAGCAGCAATCCAAATATGCTCTTCGTTCCCGACGTCAAGAATGCGTAGATCAGGGTATTCCAGAGGCCTTGTACGAGAAAAGGCTCCTTGAAGAATTGCACGAAGTTATCGAGTCCGATGAATTGCGCTGAGTACAAATCCCATCGTGTGAACGCAAACCAGAAGGACGCCACAGTCGGAGCCAGAAATAGTACTGTGAAGATCACGGCGCCCGGCAGCACGAACCAGTAGGGATATGCAGATTTCGGTTTTCTCATATATGCCTCCATAGAGGAGCCGCCCCCCAGGGAGCGGCTTCGGATCAGTGCTTACCAGTTGGGAAGGCCGAGCTGTTTTGCCTGTTTTCCCACATCCGCATCGTAGAGTGCTGCGCCCTGCTTTGCGGTCTTGATGCCCGAACCGATCTCGACGGTGATCTGCTCAAGTGCCGGCCCCTTCACCGGCGAAAGAAATTCGAGCGCGGGTGCCGTCCGCCCCTCGGTCTGGAAGTAGGGGATCATGTCCGCGACTGGAGACGGAAGATTTGTGGGAAGAGCGCATCCATCGATCATGTATGGTCCCGATGCGCCGATCGCTTTGATCATTGTTTCGCAGCCATTGACGCTCGCCGCCCAATCTACGAATTGTTTCGCAGCCTCCAAGTTGGGACTGGCGGCCGGAACATAAAGCGCGGGCGGAAGCCAAGCTGTTAGACCGTTGTGCTCATCGTCGTCTCCGGGAACGGCGAAGTAACCGATTGATTCAGCCGCTTTCGGATCATCTTTCAACAGTGCCCGGATGCCATGCGAGAGCATCGGGTAATGGGCTCCCTTGGCGTCAGCGATCATCCGCAGACCGTCGTCGATCGTCGCCGCGCCGTAGTCCTTGTTGAGATAATCGGCCTTTGCGATCTCCTCGAGCTTCTCAAAACTTCTAAAGGCTACTGGATCGGTGGCGTACTTGGCCTTATTTTCGGTATAGAGCTTCGCGAAATCGGGCTGTTTGGCCTGAATATTGAAGAAGTCACCAAGAAAGAGCACCTGCGACGTCCATGACGTCCCGTAGGTCTGCACCACAGGGACGAAACCCGCTTCTTTGATTTTCTTGTTGTTCTCCATGAACTGTTGCCAGGTTACAGGCACTTGCAGTCCAATATCCGCATAAATTTTCTTATTGTAGAAGATGCCGCCGCCACGAGCGGCGCCGAATGGGACACCTCTTACCTTGCCGTCGACGCTGGTAACGCCGGGCTTGAAGACGGGTTTGATGGTTGACTGCGACGGGAGGTCACTCAGATCGGCAAGGGTCTGAATCGGCTTCAGATTCAGGAAGAGCGAACCGGCATTGTAGTTGAAGATGTCCGCCATCTCTCCGATCGCTAGGCGGGTCTTGATGATGTTGTCGCCTTCACTTCCTCCTGGACGGGTCTCCAAATCAAACGTGACATCCGGATGCGCCTGAGAATAGGCTTCCGTCAAGGCCTGCATGGCGTTGACGGATTCCGTATTGGAATCAACGAGTACGGTGAGTGTGGCCGCGTTTGCGGTTGGAGCCAGCAGCAGACCCACGCCTGCGAATGCCCCGAAAATCATCCTGTTCATTGTCATCCTCCTCTTAGTGGTTTGAAATCGTGCTTTCAGACGAGTGCGTTTTCGTGAACCGAAAACTCGATCCGGTGATCTCCCGCGTTAAGAAGCAGTCCTTCCCGCTCGAGTTCAGTTCGCCTCCCATTGATAACCACGTCCATTCGCTGGCGGCTTTTCACAAAGCGTCCGCGTGTTCCGTCGGGCAGGCGAAGATCATATCGAACCCTTCCCCCTTCGACAGACCACTTGGCTTCGATCCGGCCAAACCGGCAATCATGCCATATTGAGAACGGACCGAGCGCCGGCATTACGAAAGGATCGATGATCACCTCCTCGAAACCCGGATGGTCCGATGACGGCTGGATACCGCCTACCTGCTCGAACAACCACTGGCAGACGGCGCCATAGGCGTAGTGGTTGTAGCTATTCATTTCAGGCGAGTAGATCGTTCCGTCCGCACCGATCGAATCCCAGCGCTCCCAGATCGACGTCGCGCCGCGTTCCACTTGATAGAGCCAACCGGGGACACGGCGGTTCAAGAACAATTTCTCCGCCAGATCCCCCATCCCCAACTTGGTGAGAGCGGGCAAAAGCGCCGGCGTTCCGATGAAACCGGTCCCGATCACCCCGCCAGCGTCTTCCACGGTCTTACGGAAGTATTCCTTGCCCGCGGCTATGTGTTCTAAAGGGACGAGGCCGTATTCGAACGCCAGGGCCCAGGACGTCATATCGTTGTGAGCAATACGGCCCGACGCGGAGAAGTACTCAGATTGAAAGGCTCCCCTTATCGTCGTGGCACGAGCTCCAAGACGTTCCGCTTCATCATGCTGTCCGATCACGTCCGCGATTTTGGCAGCCAGGTCCGTCGAGATAAAATGATAGAGAGTTGCGGCGCAGTCATCACTGATCGTGGGACGCGGCTTTCGATTGTCACCGAGCGGCTGAAGCCAATCTCCGAACGTGAAACCCTGGCCGCCCCAAACCGCTGTCGGGCGAATGATTGGGCCGTTTGAGATGCTCCAGAGATAGTCGAGCCATCGGACCATCGCGGGGAAGGTTTCGCGCAGCACCTGTTCGTCGCCATAATGGCGATAGAGTTGCCACGGAATTACCGTGATACAATCACCCCAGCCGGTCGAGCCAGACCAGTCGCCCCGCCCCGGTATGGGATGAAGCCTCGTGGGATCAGGTGAAAAATGCGCGATTGCTCCATTTGACCGTTGATCCGCCATGACATCGCGAAGATATTTCCGAAAAAAGCCCTGGCAGTCTGCGAGCCAGCATGCGGTGTTGGCAAAGACCTGCGCATCTCCAGTCCACCCCATGCGCTCGTCGCGTTGCGGACAGTCGGTCGGGATTTCGATGAAATTCGCCCGCTGAGACCATATAGTATTCAGCACGAGACGATTGACGACATCAAGCTTAGTGCTGACGCCCCCGGCGGTCTCCGGCAAGGACGAAATCGGAACCATCTCGATGCATTTGAGCTTAGCTTTTCCGGCGACGCTTATGCGCGCGTATCGGAAACCCATGAAAGTGAACATCGGCGCGAACGTCTCTGCCCCCTTACCGCTCAGGACGTAGCTTACTTTTGCCCGTGCTGAGCGATAGTTGCGATTGTCGAAGACATCGTTCGGACCCAAGACCTCCGAGTGTTCGACCACAATCGAGGCACCTTGCTCGCCCTCGACTGTGAAACGCACATATCCGGCCGCGTTTTGGCCGAAATCAACAATCTCCCGCGCGATATCGTCGTGCCAGCGCCTTATCGGCAGGAGCGGTGCTAACTCCTTGACCGGGCCAGCCTCGTGAGCGACCAGCAATCCCCGATCAAATTCGATCAGGTCGACGCCACCGCTATCGACGGGATGGACTCGAGCATCATAATCTTCGCCCCAATAGATTCCAGACTTCAGGACAGGCAAGAGCCCTGAGACCCAGTCAGAGTCCGTCTGAACAATTGTCTTACCGTCAATTGAGATCTCTGCAATCGCGCCGATCCGATCACCCCAGCAATTGAAGATGGGCTTTTCGACCCACATCATCTGGCTTCTGAACCAACCATCCGCGAGCCAGATCTCAACGCGATTTCGGCCAACCTTCAGCAGCGACCCGATGTCGTACACCTGATACGCTATTCGATGATCATAACAGGTCCATCCTGGAGTGAGGAGGTCGGACCCCACACGTTCTCCGTTCACAAAAGCGCGGTAAAGACCCAGAGCAGATATGAAGAGCTGCGCGGATCTTCCAACCGCATATAAATGGAACTCCTTCGCAACGAAAGAAGCCTGCGTCCCCTGCCCCTGATCGCAGCGTGGGGAAATCATGCTCGCTGAAAACTGACGCGCGATCGGGCGCGCTTGAGCGCAAGGAGAGCGCTCCTTTAAAATGGACATAGCGATGGAGCCCTCCCTTGGGCGACAGTCTTCACTGTCGCAGCTCGATAGTGTGTATCGATCTACGTAGATCATTCTACAAAACCATTTGCACCGCAACATTTTTTTTTCTACGATCAAATAATTGTAATGATGGTCGACATGAGTAGACAGAAACTGAAACAGCGAGCCACAATCTCTGCCGTTGCTGACGACGCTGGTGTTTCCCGAGCAGCTGTTTCGAAAGTCCTCAACAATGCATATGGGGTATCGGACGCTCTGCGGCAAAAAGTCGAAGCTTCGATCGCGCGGCTCGGTTATCGCCCCTCGGTTGCAGCAAGGGGCATGCGTGGGAAGACTTTTACGTTTGGTGTACTTCTAGGTGGCATCGAAAATCCCCTCGTATCCGAAATCGTCCGCGGCATCTCATCGGTGGCCGAGAGTGGCGGGTATAAAGTTGTGATGGCAATGGGTCGCTACAAGCAGCCGCTCGAATCGGGAATGATCGAATCCATGATCGATCTCCGTCTGGACGGTGTCATTCTCATTGCACCGAGATTGCCAGATGAAGTTCTCGACCATTTCGCGCAGCAAATTCCAATGGTGGTCATCGGTCATCATCAGCCGTCAGCAGGATCATTTGACACGGTAAACTGCGACGACGCCAAGGGCGCAGAACTCGCGGTCTTCGCGCTTGCCAAGCGTGGATACCGAGACATTTCCATGCTCAGCATGCCTCAGCCTGACACGAATGATGCCAACATCGTAACCATGCGAGAAATCGGTTACAAAGCCGCGATGGAAGGGTTGGGCCTCAATCGATACACGCGCATCATTTATATGCCCAGTGAACAACAGGATCGTGTGCGTACTCTTAAGAAATTCGTTTCAGGCGACGAACGCCCGCGCGCTATCTTTTGTTGGTCGGATCTTGATGCTATTCCGATGATCGACGCGGTGCGAAACGCCAAAATATCCGTTCCGGAGGACCTCGCCGTGATCGGATACGATAACTCCTCCCTTGCCTCACTCTCGCTCTTTGATTTGACGAGTGTAGATCAACTCGGTGTGGAACAGGGCAAAGCGTCTGCACATACCATCCTCAGCCGGATAGCTGGCCGCGTAAATGCCGAACACATCGTTCTTCAACCCACGTTGATCCTTCGCAGTAGCCATTGATCGGACTGCATTCGCGTCGGTCAAGCGACGCGCATGCCTTCCCTTAAGACATTGATAGTTTGTTCAACTGTTGGACCGTCAACAGGTGGTGGGATAGTTCGCTCGCAAAACTCTCGCCAAACAAATAATGTCAGTTCGGCGCCGTCCGTTGCAGTTTCTCCGGGTCCCTGTGCGAAACTCTCAAGAAGACGGTATCGATCGTCATGCCAAAAAAGCGCTTCGACCCACGCGCAAATGGGTATGACGTGAAAGTGGATCATATGACCCTCGGTGTGGCCATATCGACCGATATACACGCGTTGCGCTCCCAATAAATGTTCGAGCACATTCTGCAATTTTGCCAACAATGGACCAAGTTCTGCGAGGGCGGTATCCGATAGCTTGGAAAGTTCATTGGTAAAGATCTTTGGGCTGACCATAAGATAACCTGGCAAGGCTGAGTTAATTCTGTGGTTCACGAACCAGTTGTCTGTTTCGAAGACATGAAATTTTTCTGGAATTCTCAAACTGCTGCCTCCCATTATCGCACTTTGCATCTGAAGTGACCTCGTTTTCAACAATCACATCATGTCTTTCGCAAGCCCGCGCTTCTCTTGGGATCGATGCTTGCACCCCTTAAATTGCTTGAAGTACTCGTTTGGCAAGTCAGGCCTACCTCCCCAAAAGCTCATTGAAAATCCTGAGACGAAAAGCTCTCGAAACTCCAAATGGCATCCGATACTGCACCGATCGGCCCTCCTATCACGCCCCTATATTAGAACTGAGAAAGCGCAATTTGCTTTGTAGCATTATAACTGTCTTGACAAAACCGACTGACAGTCGGAAAAATGCCGCATGAGGGTCAGGCAAGACAACGTAAGGGATCGATACATCGAGGCTCGGACTTGATCGCATGGTTCAAATACTACGAGACAACGCACGCGTAATAAGCAATCAGGAGTCCAAATGTCTGAGAATAGTGACGTTGATAAAAAGTCTATGAAAAAAGTTCTATTCATAAATTCTACGCCGAAGCCGATGGAAAATTCCATTACACTTCAAATGGCGCACAATTTCATTGAAAACTATAAGTCGGTTAATCCATATGACGAGATTTCTACTCTAAATCTCTACGAAGAGAATATTCGATTTCTTGATCTTGATAATCTAAACCAGATGTTTTCGAAGGATCCTGAAAAGATAGACTTTGTCCACTATACAAAACAGTTTGTGGAGGCTGACAGATATATTATCGCGGCACCAATGTGGAACTTGACGGTTCCGGCAATTCTTAGCGCGTATCTCGATTATGCAAATGTCCAAGGTTTGACATTCTATTATACGGCTACCGGTGCTGTTGGAATGCTCGGAGGCAAAGGAAAGAAAGCCGTTTTGATTTCGTCCAGAGGAGGAGGCTATTCTGAAGGGAAATGGGAGCCTTTTGAGATGGCTGAGCGTTATGTGAGAAAGCAGTTTGAATTCCTTGGCATCACTGACTTTCAACTAGTTCTGATGGACTGGGCGGACGTTCTGCAGGGAGATGAGTTGGACCGGGCGAAAAAGTTGAGCATGGAAAACGCCAGTAAAGCTGGCCAAAACTTCTGATCAGGAAATATACAATAAAATGTCAAACTGCTACAGTCCAACGGTACGACGCGCCAATACAGACATTTCTTCTCCGACTGTGGTAACCGTCTTGGATGTTACGATTAAATCATCGATTATGCCAAGCATTCCTCTGAAGATGTAGGTAGCAGTCACATCAGGAACCTCCGCAGTCCAGATCTTTTTACGGTGGCCCTCTTCCAAGAGGGCCGCAAGGCCTTTCATGAAGATTTCATCGCTTACAGTCCAGCGTGAACCACAGTTTCCGAATACGATATCATGCAATGTTCCGATGCGGGCGTAGGCATCGCATGCTGCACTCACCCAAGTTTCCAATTTAAGTTCGAGAGCATCATCTGGGCAGTTGGATAAGGCTTGATCTATATGTTCCTGGAAATGGTCGATAACTTTCTCGCGCAGCGCCACGAGCAGCGCGGCTTTGGATTCATAGTGATGATAGAATGTTCCCTTGGCGCTACCTGCGCGTAAAACGATCTCATCAATAGTGGTTTCATCGAAGCCTTTTTCAACAAAAAGGAATGTGGCAGCTTCCAACAATTTACGCGCACTGTCCAACCCGCGTTGCTGCTGCTTTCGCAATGGTGATGCCTTGTTCATAAGTAGAGTTACTTTCGTAAGAGAGCTATTTTGTCCCTATCAGTCACGCAAATTGAGCAGCGAAGCGCTCTTTTACAACCCAGCAGGCCTAGCACAAGCGAAAGATTACGTTAAGCTTCCATGGATGAACAAAGCAGAGTCATCGGTTATTGTAACTAATTGAAACAGGATCCGATGAGATCTCCGGGCGGCTGCAGTACCGACATCGCTTACGCCATGTCCTCCGAGCTGTTCAACATGATCGAAGCAGCTTTATTCCTTCGTATTTAAGTTAAAGAGGTTTCATTAGGCAGTGCCCCTTTTAAGAAGTCACGAGCCAATTTAAGAGCAATTGCCGAATTTAGTGCTTGATCGCCGATACCCAGTCTCACCCATAGCCCATCAATTAATGCCGAGATTGAAAGCGCAGCCTCCTGGGCTTCCTGCTTGGGCAACAGCAAAAGCAGTCCCGACATCAGGTTTGAATGCATTCGGGAATGGAAAACTTTCTGAAGGCGTGCCAACTGCGGTTCGCGGGGAACTTCAGCACAGAGAGATAGCCATGCATGCCCTTGGGGTGGCTTGTAGATATGCTCTCCCAAGTTCGCTTCAATGACCGCCCAGACACGTTCAAATGGGGTGTTTGCTGCGTTCAGCTTCTTTACAACATGCTCACGAAGGTCAGAATTCGCTTCGCGCATCGCTTCTTCGAACAGATGCTTCTTATTACGGAAATAATGCAGGACGATTCCTTTTGATGCTCCAGCCTCTTGCGCAACTTTCTCCAAGGTCGTTCCGGGAACCCCTTCGCGCTGCATGACCACCACGGCTGCACGCCTTAATTCCTGTCTTCTGATATCACGAATTTTGGCAAGTGCCATTCGGTACTCCTCTGAAATGCACGTTGACATTTTGATCCGTGGTAAAAATACTGTCCACGTGGTCAATAGTATGTCTGGACGGACAGAACAACTTGCGAGGGGAAATTACATGAAGAATCATCTCATGAGCGCTGGAATCTCATTTGGGCTGCTGGCCTCTCCCGTACAATTGTCGGCGGCCCAGATAGCAGTGCCGACCCAGTCAGAGTGGTCGGCGGCCAAGAAGTCTGTCAGTCTACCAAACGGGATAACGATTGCTTATTCAGAGATGGGAGATACCAATGGAAAACCGCTCCTACTCATCCATGGCTACACCGACAACAGCCGCAGCTGGTCGCTGTTAACCCCCTATCTCGTCGGGCACCACATCTACGCCATCGATCTGCGCGGGCATGGCAAATCAAGTGCGCCTGAGTGCTGCTACGCCTATACGGACCTGGCTAATGACGTTTATCTGTTCCTCAACGCAATGAAAATCGAGAAGGCTGATGTCGTCGGTCACTCGCTGGGGTCAATCACCACCCAAGTCCTCTCTGCCCAACATCCAAACACTGTTGACAACATCGTACTGATTTCCTCGACAGTGAATACAGGCGGCGGGCCGGGTACTTGGCTTTGGGATAACATCATGCCGCTCACGCCTCCCATCGATCAAAACGGTAAATTCATGATGGATTGGTATTGGAATCCCAACCCAGTCGATGGAACCTTCATCAAGCTGGAGCGTGAAGAAAGCGCGAAGGTGCCTATGCACGTGTGGAAGGGAGTGTTGTGGGGAACATCCCTGGGAGATCTCTCAAAAGTTTCGCAGTTAATCAAAGCTCCCATTATGATCTTATGGGGGGACCAGGACCAGCTCTTCGACGCCAGCCATCAGAAGACGTTGAAGGTCGCATACCCCACGGCAAGATATGAGATCTTCGAGGGGGCGGGTCACAACATGTTCTGGGAACAGCCGGAAAAAGCTGCAAAACTCATCAATGATTTTCTCAGGTAAAAAATACTTTGGGTCAAACGCTGCACAATCGATGAAGCGTTTTGACTTATCCCGCTCGCAGCTCGGCTCTACGCGGCTTATGTTTGAGACAGGGGACTAGGATAATATCTGCTCTAAATGAGTGCTTCACGATCAGAAGTGGTTTCAACTCGTCGCTTGGAGAACAAGCTGCATTACTCTCTGTATGCACCTCAGTGCCAAAGCAACGCTGCAAACAGACGTAGCGAGTTGGCCACGTTTCCTGATTTGAGGCAGGCATCTATGGACAATCAAGAAGTGCTATATCTCGCTTTCCCCACCTTATATTTGGGAATTCTTCGGCCGCCGCCCACAATAATTTTAAACGTCTGTGCGCCACCATGATGATAAATCTTGTACGCAAGAACTCTTGAAACGCAGAGGTTTCTCTCGATCCGAAACAGGTAACCCGCCCTGTGCAGGAAGCACGATTTACTATCGTAGATAGAGGGAGCATTGGACACCCCCAACTACGGCTTCTCAGACTTAAACGCTAACTAAACGCCACTGGTTACGCTTTGTCATCATTGATTTCGACTGGGGGAGACCGCTTCAATAAGATGGCCGGCAAGGGTGCCGAAGCTGCGGCTTCTTGCCAGTGATATCCTCTATGCGTCTTTGTGGAGAATCTGTTCCATCGCCGGATTAGAGACGAATCGCCATTTCCGTAAAGGTCC
>NZ_AKIZ01000005.1 GCF_000282595.1 Phyllobacterium sp. YR531 | reverse complement strand
GGCCCCCCAGCCGATTACGGCAGCTGCGACTGCAGCCGGAATTCCACTTATCTATGTCAATCGTCAACCGCTCGAGACGCTGCCTGACTCGGGTGTTAGCTTCGTAGGCAGTGATGAAAAGCAGGCCGGAATGCTGCAAATGACCCAGGTCTGCAAGCTCTTGAACGGCAAGGGGACAGTTGCAATCATTATGGGTGATCTTGCCTATGAGGCAGCCCGCCAGCGCACCCAGTCGGCGGAAGACGTCCTGAAGAAGCCCGAATGCGAGGGAATCAAGGTCGTGGAAAAGCAGGCTGGCAAGTGGACTCGCCTCTCTGGTACCGACCTTGTCACCAACTGGCTGAGCGCCGGTTTGAGTGCCAACGCTATAATCGCGAACAACGACGAAATGGCCCTTGGCGCGATTCAGGCGCTAAAAGCGGTTAATAAGCCTGTCGGCGTCGGCGAAGGTAAGATCGTCGTGGGCGGAATTGATGCGACACAGGATGCTTTGGCTGCCATGAAGGCGAAAGATCTCGCGGTCACTATTTTCCAGGACGCGGCCGGGCAGGGACGTGGCGCCGTCGAGACAGCTCTGAAAATGATTGCCGGCGAACAGGTTGAACATACTGTATGGATTCCGTTCGAGTTGGTAACCCCTGAAAATCTTTCCGAATACGAGAGCAAGAACTAAGCTCCTCCCAGGCGGGTTGCGGTGTTGGCGGTTGATTCCGCATAAACATCGCAACCCGTGACCTTTTATTAACGTGAGGTTTTAATGGATAAGAAACAGAACCCGGTTCGCTGGGGCATCTTAGGCGCAGCGAGAATTGCAACAGCAAAAACCATTCCCGGTATGATCTCCAGCAGTTGGTGTGTACCGTATGCTGTTGGCGCGCGCGATCTCTCACGTGCCCAAAACCTTGCAGACCAATTCCAAATCCCCAGACCTTATGGATCCTACGAAGATGTCATCTCCGATCCTGCCGTGGAAGCGATCTATATTGCGCTTCCCAATCATCTTCACGTTGAATGGGCGCTCAAGGCGGCAAAGGCCGGCAAGCACGTTTTGTGTGAAAAGCCTATCGCTCTAACAGCGAGCGAAGCTGTTGAACTCCGGTCTGTGCCGCCGCAGATCAAGATCAGCGAAGCATTCATGGTTCGCCAGCAGCCACGTTGGGAAAAGCTGCGCGATATCCTGCGATCCGGCCAATATGGCGCCCCAAAAACAGCTCAAATGCTGCTTTCCTTCTTTATGAATAATCCCGATGACTTCCGGAATAGGCCGGAGTTTGGTGGCGGCGCCAACTACGACCTTGGGTGCTACACGGCAATGACCGCCCGATTTGTTTTCGAGCAAGAACCGCTTCGCGTCGTTGCAGTTTCGGAGCTCGACCGTCACGGTGTCGATACGTTTCTTTCCGCAATTCTTGATTTCGGTGGAGGACGTCACGCAAGCTTCACCGTGTCGACGGCAATGGCATCTGCGCAAACACTGCACATCGTTTGCGAGCGTGGCTTTATCGATGTCCCAAAACCGTATGTGCCGGCACGCGAAGAAGCTTCCCACATCGATATCGACGTCAGCCCCAGCCATGATATGTCGGATGTCTCCACCACGTCATTCCAGCCAATCGATCAATACGCACAGGAAGTGGAAAACTTCTCGCGGGCAATTCGTGGCCAAACCGCCCCCTTCTTCGGAATCGACGATGCGATAGCCAACATGAAGGTCATGGATGCACTCTTCGCCTCGGCAAAAACCAATGCCTGGGTCGAAGTGGCGCGCTGACGGGAGGAAGAGAAATGCCTGTCAGTTCTTCCACAATGGCGGCGGTGCATGCCAGCCGAGCTGTGCCGAATGCTGAGTATCTTCTGTCGGCTGAGGGAGTTCGCAAGGATTTCCCTGGGGTCGTAGCACTCGATAATGTGCAGTTCCGACTCAGGCGCGGCACCGTTCATGCGCTCATGGGGGAAAATGGGGCAGGCAAATCGACCCTGATGAAAATCCTTTCCGGTATCTACACGCCGGACAAGGGCATTATCCGACTGAAAGGTCAGGAAATCCAACTCGAATCGCCGCTCGACGCGCTGCAGAGCGGAATCGCAATGATTCATCAGGAACTCAACCTGATGCCATATATGACAGTCGCGGAAAACATCTGGATCCGCCGCGAACCACTGAACCGCTTCGGCCTGGTTGACCATTCGGAAATGTACCGAATGACCGACAACCTGCTCCGGCGACTGAACATCGATCTCGACCCTGAGACTGAAGTCCGGTATCTCTCCGTTGCGAACCGCCAGATGGTAGAGATCGCCAAAGCAGTTTCGTATAACTCGGACGTCCTGATCATGGACGAACCGACATCGGCACTGACAGAACGCGAAGTCGGGCACCTCTTCCAGATCATTCGCGATCTGAGAGCGCAGGGCATCGGTATCGTCTACATCACCCATAAAATGAACGAGTTGTTTGAGATCGCCGATGAGTTTTCGGTGTTCCGCGACGGTAGGTACATCGGCACTCATGCCTCCAGGGAGGTTACGCGCGATGATATCATTCGCATGATGGTCGGCCGGGAAATCACTCAGATGTTTCCCAAGGAGGAAGTGCCCATCGGGGATGTCATTCTTTCCGTCAACGGCTTGTCAGATGGTTGCTATTTCAAGGACGTGTCGTTTGAAGTTCGCGCTGGCGAAATCTTCGGCATCGCTGGACTTGTCGGCTCAGGTCGCTCGAATGTCGCCGAGACGATTTTTGGAGTTACACCAGCTGTTGCTGGCACCATCGCAATCGATGGCAAGACGGTCAACATCGATAGCGCGACGACAGCGATCGCCAATGGCATGGCGTTCCTCACGGAAGACCGCAAGGATACCGGTTGCCTGCTCATTCTCAGCGTCCTCGAGAACATGCAGATCGCCGTGCTGCAGAATCGCTTCATCAAAGCGGGTTTCGTCCAGGAGAAGCAGATCGAAGAGTGCTGCGAGAGAATGGCGAAGCGTCTCAGGGTAAAAACCCCCAATCTTCAAGAGCGGATCGAAAACCTTTCAGGAGGCAATCAGCAGAAGGTATTGATTGGCAGATGGCTTCTGACCAATCCACGTATACTCATTCTGGATGAACCGACGCGCGGCATCGATGTCGGCGCGAAAGCCGAGATCCACCGATTGGTAACGGAACTCGTGCGAAGCGGAGTCGCCGTTATCATGATTTCCTCGGAAATGCCGGAAATTCTCGGAATGAGCGATCGCATCATGGTCATGCATGAGGGACATGTAACTGGCTTTCTCGATAGAGCAGAAGCCGATCAAGTCAAAATTATGGAACTCGCGGCGCAGTAGCCGCAAGCAGAAAAACAACAATCTCGAGGAGGAGAATGTGGACGCTAATCTAGAAAAACCGTCAACGGTATATGAAAGACGGGCGGGAAAGCGCCGCATGCCAACCGAGGTAACCATTTTCCTCGTACTGGTCGGGATTGCGCTCGTCTACGAAATCCTGGGATGGATATTCATCGGCCAAAGCTTTCTACTTAACCCGCAGAGATTGACGATCATGATCCTGCAGGTCTCGGTTATCGGTATCATCGCTGTCGGCGTCACACAGGTCATCATCACCGGCGGAATCGATCTATCTTCAGGCTCTGTTGTTGGGATGACCGCGATGATCGCGGCAAGCTTTGCCCAATCAGCGTCATGGTCGCGCGCGCTCTATCCCACTTTGACTGATATGCCATTCATCGTTCCCGTCGCGGTCGGGCTTCTGATTGGCCTTGCTGCTGGTTTCGTCAACGGCTGGCTGATAGCCAAAACGAAAATTCCACCGTTTATCGCAACTCTCGGAATGATGGTCACCGCACGCGGTATCTCCAAATGGTATACCAAGGGCCAACCGGTTTCGGGACTGACCGAACAGTTCACTTTCGTAGGAACCGGCATCTGGCCCGTCGTCGTTTTCCTCACCGTTGCGGTCATTTTTCATATTGCGCTACGCTATACGCGCTATGGCAAATTCACCTATGCGATCGGCGCCAATCCGCAAGCGGCGCGAGTTTCCGGCATCAATGTGGAAGCGCATCTTATCAAAGTCTATGCGGTAGCCGGCCTCCTTGCTGGATTGGCAGGCGTTGTTACGGCAGCACGCGCCCAGACGGCTCAGGCCGGAATGGGCGTCATGTACGAGCTTGACGCAATCGCTGCGGCTGTCATCGGCGGCACATCTCTCGTTGGTGGTCTCGGCCGCATCACCGGTACAGTTATTGGCACCCTAATCCTCGGCACAATGACCTCGGGCTTCACGTTTCTGAGGATCGACGCTTTCTATCAGGAAATCGTGAAAGGCGTGATCATCGTCGCGGCCGTTGTGATCGACGTCTATCGACAGAAGAAAAAACGTAAGGCGTGACGTACGCCAAATCGTCCAACGCGTAATCATCGAAGTGACCAGCTTATGGCGCTTCGCAGGAGGTAAAATGACTATCAAACTCGCTCTCATCGGTGCCGGTCGGATTGGCAAGGTGCATGCCCGCGCTGTTCGCGAAAACCCGGAAGCGGAGATCAGTGCCGTCACCGATGCTCTGCCGGCTGCAGCGGAAGCGTTCAGCAGGGATTGGAGTTGTGCTCATCGATCGCTTGATGACATCGAAACTGATCGCTCTATTGATGCCGTTCTGATCTGCTCACCGACCGATACACATGCTGATTTGATCGAGCGCTTTGCAAGAGCCGGAAAGGCAATCTTCTGTGAAAAGCCCATCGACCTCGACGTCGAGCGTGCGCGCAAGGTGCTAGAGATAGTCAAGCAGACGAACGCAAAACTGATGATCGGCTTCAACCGCCGCTTTGATCCACATTTTCGAGCTGTTCGCGATGCAATCGATTCAGGCCGTATCGGCACGGTTGAAATGGTCACGATCACCTCCCGCGACCCAGGAGCTCCGCCTGTGGAATATGCAAAGCGCTCCGGGGGGTTGTTTCGCGATATGACAATCCACGATTTCGATATGGCCCGCTTCCTGCTTGGCGAGGAACCGGTATCGGTTAGTGCTCACGCCTCCGTCCTTGTCGATCCAGAGCTTGGCAAGATTGGTGACCATGACAGCGCGACAGTTATCCTGGAAACTGCCTCCGGCAAACAGGCAGTGATTTCGAACTCGCGGCGCGCCACCTATGGCTACGATCAAAGGGTCGAAGTGCATGGGTCCAAGGGAGTGGTCTCGGCGGAAAACCAGCGTGCCGTTTCCATCGAGATCGGTGACGAGGCCGGCTACAGCAAGGGTCCGCTGCTGAACTTCTTCATGGATCGTTATACCCGTTCTTATGCAAACGAGATCGCTTCCTTCATCGACGCGCTGACGACTGGCAAAGCAATCACCCCGAGCGGAGCCGATGGACTTGCGGCATTGGTTTTAGCAGATGCGGCTACCCGCTCCGTAACAGAAAAGCAGCGAATCACGATCGCCTGAACAAGCCTAGTCGCATTCACAAGGCAAGCTCGATGGGCCCTGCGCGGCCTATCGGCGGGATCCAAATCTGAAGCAAGCAAACCACCCCGCAAGACGGTGCACCCCAAGGACGCAAAATGCGTATAGGAACCCCCCGAGAAATAGTGAGCGGAGAAGCACGGGTTGCAATGACACCCGAGAGCGCAATCCAGCTGCAGAAACTTGGCCACGAGTGTTTAATCGAGGCGGGTAGCGGCAAGGCTGCGGGCTTCTCCGATGACGCTTATAGAGAGGTCGGCGTGGCCGTAGTCGATACGCCAGACGCGCTTTATGCGGTCGCGGATATAATCGCCAAGGTCCGACCGCCGGAACCGGTGGAGATCGAGTGGCTGACAGCCGAAAAAACACTGATCTCCTTTTTTTACCCCACCCAGAATAAGGACCTGCTCGAGGTAGCCAGGGACAAGGGCGCCAACATCATTGCCATGGACATGGTACCCCGTATCAGCCGTGCGCAGAAAATGGACGCGCTGTCTTCCATGGCCAACATCGCCGGTTATCGCGCGCTGATCGAAGCGGGCAACAATTTTGGCCGCTTCTTCACCGGTCAGATAACGGCAGCGGGCAAGGTGCCGCCTGCACAAGTGCTGGTCATCGGCGCAGGTGTGGCAGGACTTTCCGCCATCGGCACGGCAACCTCGCTTGGCGCCATCACCTATGCCTTTGACGTACGCCCGGAAGTGGCCGAACAGATTGAGAGCATGGGGGCGGAATTCGTCTTCCTCGATTTCGCCGACCAGCAACAGGACGGGGCGGCGACTGGTGGTTATGCTGCCCCCTCCTCGCCGGAATTCCGCGAGAAGCAACTGGAAAAGTTTCGCGAGCTGGCGCCTAAGATCGACATCGTCATTACCACAGCCCTGATACCGGGCCGCGATGCGCCGAAATTGTGGCTGGCTGACATGGTCGCGGCCATGAAGCCGGGTTCGGTCATCGTCGATCTTGCTGCTGAACGCGGTGGCAACTGCGACTTGACAGTCGCCGACCACCGTGTCGTTTCTGACAATGGCGTGATCGTCATCGGTTACACGGATTTCCCCAGCCGGATGGCAACACAGGCCTCGACCCTTTACGCCACCAATATTCGCCATATGATGACCGATCTGACGCCTGCCAAGGATGGCATCCTCGTTCATAACATGGAAGACGATGTCATCCGTGGCGCAACCGTCACCTATCACGGCGAGATCACCTATCCACCGCCACCGTCGAAGATTCAGGCCATTTCCGCCCAAAAGCCGAAGGAAAAAGCCAAAGAACTTTCGCCCGAGGAAAAGCGTGGCAAAGAGGTTGCCAACTTCAATGCGCAGACGAAAAACCAAGTCGCCCTGCTCGCCATCGGCACGATGATCATGCTTCTGGTCGGCGCTTATGCGCCGGCAAGCTTCATGAGCCATTTCATCGTTTTCGTGCTGGCCTGTTTCGTCGGTTTCCAGGTCATCTGGAACGTCAGCCATTCTTTGCACACGCCGCTGATGTCGGTAACGAATGCCGTTTCCGGCATCGTTCTCTTAGGTGCACTGCTGCAGATCGGATCCGGCAACTGGCTGGTAGTGCTACTTTCGGCACTTTCAGTGCTGATCGCGACGGTCAATATCGTCGGGGGTTTCCTTGTGACACGGCGCATGCTGGCCATGTTCCAGAAATCCTGATCTGGGAGGAAAATCGCACATGACAATCGGTATCGTATCGGCTGCCTATATCGTAGCCGCCGTTCTCTTCATCTTGTCACTCGGCGGCTTGTCCGGCCAGGAGAGCGCAAAACGCGCCGTCTGGTATGGCATTGCCGGTATGGCGCTCGCTGTTATCGCAACGGTGTTCGGCCCCGGCGTCGGCAACTGGTTCATTATTCTTTCGATGATCGCCGGTGGTTCAATTCTCGGCTATTACGTGGCGAGCCGGGTGCAGATGACTGAGATGCCGCAGCTCGTCGCGGCATTGCACTCATTTGTTGGGCTTGCTGCCGTTTTCATCGGCCTCAATGCCCATGTCGAAGCTGTCCGCGTGGCTGGCTTGGACGAAACCGCCCGTACTGCGCTGACCGGCTTCGCAGCTATCCTCGCTCACAAAGAGCCGGTGGAGCTTGTCATCATGAAGGTCGAGGTCTTCATCGGTGTCTTCATTGGAGCGGTCACATTTACTGGATCGGTGATCGCATTCGGTAAGCTCGCCGGCAAGGTGGACGGCAAGGCAAGGAAGCTGCCGGGCGGGCATTTCCTTAATGCTGGCGCAGCAATTCTCTCGCTGATCCTGTTCCTGATGTATCTGAGCGGCGCGGATGTCCGGATATTAGTGCTTATGACTGCTGTAGCGTTCTTCATCGGCTATCATCTGATCATGGGCATCGGTGGCGCTGACATGCCGGTGGTCGTTTCCATGCTGAACAGCTATTCCGGCTGGGCGGCCGCCGCGATCGGCTTTACACTCGGCAACGATCTCCTGATCGTCACAGGCGCGCTGGTAGGATCCTCGGGAGCGATCCTCTCTTACATCATGTGCAAGGCGATGAACCGCTCCTTCATTTCGGTTATCCTCGGCGGCTTTGGTGCAACTACTGGACCGCAAATGGAGATCATCGGGGAACAAACTGCCATCGAAGCGGAGGGCGTGGCGGCGGCGCTTAATGAAGCCGGCACCGTGATCATTGTACCGGGTTACGGCATGGCCGTTGCGCAGGCTCAAGCGGCCGTGGCCGAGCTCACCCGCAAGCTGCGCGCCGCTGGAAAGCAGGTCCGTTTCGCCATTCACCCGGTTGCCGGTCGTCTACCTGGCCACATGAACGTCCTGCTTGCCGAAGCTAAAGTGCCGTACGACATCGTTCTCGAAATGGATGAGATCAACGCTGACTTCGCTAACACCGACGTCGTTATCGTGATCGGCTCGAACGACGTCGTCAACCCTGCCGCGCAGGAAGACCCGAACTCACCGATCGCCGGCATGCCGGTTCTGGAAGTCTGGAAGGCGAAGCAGGTCTTCGTCTCCAAGCGTGGCCAAGGCACCGGATATTCCGGCATCGAGAACCCGCTCTTCTACAAGGAGAACACGCGGATGTTCTACGGCGACGCGAAGAAATCGATCGACAAGCTTTTGCCATCGCTCGTTTGAGGGTGCACAGGCGACCGTCAATTTGAAAAATGCCTCCCTGCGCTTGTCGCGAACAACTTGGAGAGTCTCGATATGAATAAACCTTTGGACCTGATCACGATTGGCCGTGCTGGCGTTGATCTTTACGGCGTGCAGATCGGCGGACGTTTGGAGGACATGGGCTCCTTCCGTAAATATATCGGCGGCAGCCCGACCAACATCGCCTGTGGCACGGCTCGGCTCGGCCTGAAGAGCGCCGTCATCACCCGTGTCGGCGATGAACATATGGGCCGCTTCATTCGCGAGCAGCTCGTGCGCGAAGGTGTCGACGTTCGTGGCGTGGCAGCCGATCCTGAGCGCCTGACAGCGCTCGTCCTGCTCGGCATTCGGGACGAGGAACAGTTCCCGCTGATCTTCTACCGCGAGAACTGTGCCGACATGGCGCTTTGCGAGGACGACATCGACGAGGCCTTCATCGCCGAAGCCCGTTCGGTGCTGGCGACCGGCACGCACCTGTCGAACCCGCGTACGGAGGCGGCTGTCCTAAAGGCGCTGAACCTTGCCCGCAAGCACGGCGCGAAGACCGCGCTCGACATCGACTACCGCCCGAACCTCTGGGGCGTCGCCGGCCATGGTGAGGGTGAGAGACGCTTCGTCGAAAGCGGGGTTGTTACCGCCAAGCTGCAGTCGATGCTGCAACTCTTCGATCTGATCGTCGGCACGGAAGAGGAATTTCACATAGCCGGAGGCTCGACCAACACCATCGAGGCGTTGCGCGCCGTGCGCAAGGTCTCAGATGCGACATTGGTGTGCAAGCGTGGTGCGAAGGGGGCGGTCGCCTTCGAGGGTGACATTCCCGACAGCCTCGATAACGGACAATCCGGGCCCGGCTTCCCGATCGAGGTGTTCAACGTGCTTGGCGCCGGGGACGGCTTCTTCTCCGGCCTCCTCAAGGGTTGGCTCGATGGCGAGAACTGGGCGAAGGCTCTGGAGTACGCCAATGCATGCGGCGCCTTTGCCGTCAGCCGCCACGGCTGCACGCCAGCTTATCCCAGTCTGGAGGAGCTTAGATTCTTCCTCAAACGTGGCGTGACACGCCCGGATCTGCGTAACGACAGGGAACTGGAACAACTACACTGGTCAACAAATCGCACGAACGACTGGTCGACCATGCGTGTCTTCGCCTTCGATCACCGCATGCAACTGGAGCAGATGGACGGCTATACCGTGGAAAAGGGCGGAGCGTTCAAAAGACTCTGCCTCGAAGCTACACTCAAGGCTCAGGACGGTCAGCCAGGATACGGCATCCTCTGCGACAACCGTATCGGTCGGCGCGCGCTGCATGCGGCATCCGGAACGGGCCTTTGGGTCGGTCGTCCCTGCGAATTGCCGGGCTCACGCCCACTATCGTTCGAGTCAGAGCTCGGAATTGATTGCGGCGGCTTGGAGGAGTGGACACGAGATAATGTAGTCAAGGTCCTGTGCTTCTGCCATCCGACCGACGACGCGGACATGCGTACTGAACAAGAAGAAACGGTTAAGCGCCTGTATCAGGCGTCGCGTCGCAACGGTCTTGAGTTCCTTCTGGAGATCATCCCGTCGAAGGTCGCGCCTGTCGATGACCACACAACAGCACAGTTGATCGAACAGTTCTACACAATCGGGGTCTACCCCGATTGGTGGAAGCTCGAGCCGATGACCACGCCGGCAGCGTGGACAAACACCATTGCAGCAATTGAAAATAACGACAGCAATACGCGCGGTATTGTTGTGCTTGGCCTCGACGCCACCGAGGATGAACTCGCGGCGTCCTTCAACGTTGCGGCATCCTATCACCTTGTAAAGGGATTTGCCGTGGGCCGTACCATCTTCGGCAACGTTGCGCGAGCGTGGCTCAAGGGTGAGATGGACGACATGGCGGCTGTAACCGAAATGGCTCGTCGCTTTACACGCCTTTGCAAAATTTGGGACGCGGCGCGCAACGCCGCTAAGAGGAATTGATATGGAGACGATCCGTCTGACGGCCGCACAGGCCATGGTCCGCTGGCTCTCGGTACAGATGACCGAGGAGGGCGAGCGCTTCATCGAGGGCGTTTGGGCAATCTTCGGCCACGGCAATGTGGCTGGCCTCGGCGAGGCCTTGCAGGGCATCGGCAAGGCCCTGCCCACCTGGCGCGGCCAGAACGAGCAGACCATGGCACATACCGCGATCGCCTATGCCAAGGCCAAGAAGAGGAAGCGCGCCCACGCCGTCACCTCCTCAATCGGGCCCGGCGCCACGAACATGGTGACGGCGGCCGCACTCGCACATGTGAACCGCCTGCCTGTGCTGTTCATCCCCGGCGATGTCTTTGCCAACCGGCGCCCGGACCCGGTCCTCCAGCAGGTCGAGGACTTCGAGGACGGCACGGTCTCGGCCAACGACTGCTTCCGCCCGGTTAGCCGCTACTTCGACCGCATCATGCGCCCGGAGCAGTTGCTGACGGCCCTGCCGCGGGCGCTGCGCGTCATGACGGACCCGGCGGCATGCGGTCCGGTGACGCTTGCCTTCTGCCAGGACGTGCAGGCCGAAGCCTATGACTGGCCGGAGGAATTCTTCGAGGTGAAGGTCTGGACCATTCGCCGCCCCGAGCCGGACGCACGGGAACTGGCCCACGTCGCCAACCTGATCAAGGCGGGGAAGAATCCGGTGATCCTCTGCGGCGGCGGCGTCATCTATTCAGAAGCCGAAAAGACTCTGGGTGAGTTCGCAACGCGCCACGGCATTCCGGTGGTCGAGACGCAGGCAGGCAAGTCGGCGCTGGCGCAGGCTCATCCGATGAACTTCGGAGCCGCTGGCGTCGATGGCTCGGCGGCGGCCAATGCGACCTGCGAAAGGGCCGATCTCGTGATCGGCGTCGGCACGCGTTTCCAGGATTTCACCACAGGCTCCTGGGCGCTGTTCAGTCAGCCCGGACGCAAGCTCGTTTCGATCAATGTGCAGCCTTACGACGCCGGAAAGCACGGTGCTGTCGGCCTGGTTAGCGATGCGCGTGTGGCGCTGGAAAAGCTCACGGTAGCCCTTGATGGTTACAGGGCCTCCGCCTTCGACGCAAACGCGCGTATCGAATGGCTGAAGCGTGTCGACGCCCATTGCGCCGCGCCTGTCGATGCATCCGGCGATTACCTGCCGACTGACGCGCAGGTGATCGGCGCGGTCCAGCGTGCCTCGACCGAAAAGAGCATCGCTATGTGTGCGGCCGGCACCATGCCGGGTGCTCTGAAGCTGCTCTGGCAGCCATTCCAGGGTGGCTATCATATGGAGTACGGCTTTTCCTGCATGGGATACGAGCTTGCCGGCGCGATGGGCGTGAAGCTCGCGTTGCCGGAACGGGAGGTCATCTGCTTTGTCGGGGATGGTAGCTACATGATGGCGAACGCTGAACTTGCCACTGCCGTCATGCGGCGTGTGCCTTTCACCGTCGTCCTCACCGACAACCGCGGTTACGGTTGCATCAATCGGCTGCAGATGGGATGCGGCGGCGAGCAGTTCAACAATCTCTATAAAGACTGCAACGTCGAAGAGCAGCCGGAGATCGACTTCGTTGCCCATGCGGCTGCGATGGGCGTTCACGCCGAGAAGGCGAAGGACATCGCCGATCTTGAAGCGAAGATCGCCGCCGCGCGCGACCGTAACCGCCCGACCGTCATCGTCATCGACACCGATCCGATGCATGGCCCTGGCGAGGCCGGCGGCGGCCATTGGTGGGACGTCGCCGTGCCGGAAATAACCCGGAACGAGAAGCAGGAGAAGGCTCGGGCGGCCTATGTCCAGAACCTCAGCCAGCAGAATCTCGTAAACTGATAACCCATGCCAGTGCATCGCCCGGCGAACTGGACTTGATTGGAGTGGAACATGTCGAGCCTTCTTCGCAAACCCTTCGGAACCCATGGCAAGGTGCACGAGATCACCGCCCAGTCCGCCGGCTGGCGCTATGTCGGCTTCTCGCTTTACCGATTGCGGGAAGGTGAACGTATCGGCGAGGTGACAGGATCGAATGAGATCATCCTCGTCATGGTCGAGGGAAAAGC
>NZ_AKIZ01000004.1 GCF_000282595.1 Phyllobacterium sp. YR531 | reverse complement strand
ACACTTACCCTGGGGATAACTCGTTTGAATTAGTGAATTTCCTGCGCCGGTTTACGATTTTTTCACAGAAAAGCCGGCGCTGCACATTCAAGCACAGCTCCGGCTTTGTACTACTGCAATTCCCATGCGGTGAAACGGAACCTGCGTCTAAAGATCAGGCTTTGTTCTTGTTGTAGACGTCAAAGACCACCGCTGCGAGAAGCACCAGTCCTTTGATTACCTGCTGCCAATCGATATTGACGCCCATGATTGACATGCCATTATTCATAACGCCCATGATGAAGGCCCCGATAACAGCCCCCATAACCTGACCGACACCACCCATTGCTGACGCACCACCAATAAACACAGCGGCAATCACATCCAGCTCAAAGCCAAGACCGGCTTTTGGTGTCGCCGTGTTCAAGCGTGCGGCGAAGATCAATCCGGCAAGCGCCGCGAGCACACCCATATTCACGAAGGTGAAGAAGGTGAGGCGTTCTGTCTTGATACCGGAAAGCTTTGCCGCTTTTTCGTTGCCACCCATGGCATAGATGCGTCGGCCAATCGTCATGCGCTTTGTCACGAACACGAAAAGGGCAATGAGCAACGACATAACCACGAGAACGTTGGGAAGGCCCTTATAAGAAGACAGCAGATAGACCAGAAACAGAATAATGCCGCCAATAATCAAATTCTTTGCCAGGAAGAGCGCGAATGGTTCGCCGTGATATCCGTGTTTCTCACGTTTGGCTCTACCGCGTACGCTCGAATAGACCATCAGCGCGACCAGAATAACGCCAATCAGCATAGAGGTAATGTTGAAACCGGCACCGCCGAAGAAATCCGGAATGAACCCGGAGCTCAAAAGCTGGAACTGTGGTGGAAACGGCCCAACGGACTGGCCACCAAGAAGCCAGAGGGCAAGGCCCTTGAAAACAAGCATGCCCGCCAGCGTGACGATAAAGGAGGGTATCTTGTGGTAAGCTACCCAATAGCCTTGCGCGGCACCTATAATACCGCCCATCGCAAGACAAAGAATCGTTGCCGGAACATAATGGATTTGCCACTTCACCATCATTACGGCAGCAAGCCCCCCAACAAAACCCGATACTGAGCCAACCGACAAATCAATATGTCCGGCAACAATGACCAGAAGCATGCCGAGGGCCATTATAATAATGTAGCTGTTCTGCAAGACCAGATTTGTCAGATTGACCGGGCGAAACAGCGTGCCATTGGTAGTGAACTGGAAGAATATCATGATCAGGATCAAGGCTGCGACCAAACCATATTCGCGCAAATTGCCTTTTGTGGCTGATCCATCGGTCTGAATTTTAGCCGGAGCAGTTTCGACACTCATGATTATTTCCCTTCAGCACGAATAATGGCGCGCATGATTTTTTCCTGACTGGCTTCACTGGCAGCCATTTCGCCAACAAGCCTGCCCTGATTCATGACATATATCCGGTCGCAAATGCCAAGCAGTTCAGGCATTTCAGACGAAATAACGAGCACGCTTTTTCCCATCGCCACAAGTTGATTGATGATCGAATAGATTTCATACTTTGCGCCGACATCAATACCCCGAGTAGGTTCATCCAGAATCAGAAGGTCCGGATCTGCAAAGAGCCATTTCGACAGGACAACCTTCTGCTGGTTGCCACCGGAAAGGTTGCCGGTTTTCTGATAAATGCTGGAGGAGCGGATATTGGTTTTGGCACGATATTCATTCGCTACCTTCAACTCTGCCATATCATCAAGCACACCGCTGCTGGATACACCTTCCAGATTAACGATTGTCGTATTGTGCTTGATATGATCGATCAGGTTAAGGCCATAGGTTTTGCGGTCTTCGGTAACATAGGCAATGCCGTTATCGATGGCCTTTCCGATGGTTGAAACATCGGCCTTCTTTCCCTTGATAAAAACCTCGCCGCTGATGTTACGGCCATAGGCTCTGCCGAAAACACTCATGGCGAACTCGGTACGCCCGGCCCCCATCAGGCCGGCAATACCGACGACCTCTCCCTTGCGAACGTTAAGGGTAATGCCGTTAACAACTGTCCGGTCACCGTGGATGTGATGGTGAACCACCCAATCTTTTACTTCAAAGACAACCTCGCCAATATTCGGCTCGCGCTGCGGATACCGGTCAGCCAGTTGGCGCCCCACCATCAGTGTGACGATCTTGTCTTCGGAAATATCCTGTTTATCCAGCGTCTCGATTGTAGCACCGTCACGTAAAACCGTAATGCGATCAGCAACTTTGCCCACTTCATTGAGTTTGTGAGAAATCAGGATCGATGAAATGCCCTGCGCCTTGAATTCAAGTAACAGCTCAAGCAAGGCATCACTGTCCTTTTCATTGAGACTGGCCGTGGGCTCGTCAAGGATTAGCAGCTCAACTTCCTTCGACAGCGCCTTGGCAATCTCAACCAGTTGTTGCTTGCCCACACCGAGATTTGTGACGAGCGTTAGCGGGTCCTCTTTCAAGCCGACTTTGGCAAGCAATTCGCGTGTGCGGTTTTCCGCAACATGCCAGTCAATAATACCGAACTTTGCAGGCTCATTACCAAGGAAGATGTTCTCGGCGATCGATAGCAGCGGCACTAGCGCCAGCTCCTGATGGATGATGATAATGCCCTTTTTCTCGCTGTCGCTGATATCGCGGAACCGTTGCTCTTCGCCCTTGTAGAAAATCTCCCCCTCATAGCTGCCATGAGGATAAACACCGCTCAGCACCTTCATAAGGGTAGATTTGCCAGCTCCATTCTCGCCGACCAGAGCGTGAATCTCGCCTTTTCTTACGTTGAGATTGACATTATTGAGCGCTTTGACCCCCGGAAAGGTCTTGGTGATATTGCGCATTTCGAGGATGGTTTCCATCGAGATCCTCATCGACGTCACTACAATAGGAAATGAACCCTGCACGCATCTGTGCAGGGTTCATTTGTGCTCATGACTTACTTCAGCTGGTCTTCGGTATAATAACCGCCGCCAACCAGAATTTCCTTCCAGTTCGACTTGTCGACCTCGACAGGCTTCAACAGATAGGCAGGAACAACTTTCACACCATTATTATAGGTCTTGGTGTCGTTGATCTCCGGCTCTTCGCCCTTCAGCACCTTGTCGATAAGATTGGCTGTAACCTTGGCCAGCTCACGCGTGTCCTTGTAAATCGTCGAGTATTGTTCGCCTGCTTCGATCGATTTAACCGAAGGAACTTCCGCATCCTGCCCGGAAACAAACGGGAATGGCTGATCCTTGGAGCCATAGCCTACACCGCGCAATGACGAAAGAATGCCGATGGAAAGACCATCATATGGCGAGAGAACGGCATCGACTTTCTTGTCGGTATAATAGGCCGACAAGAGATTATCCATACGGGCTTGAGCCACCGCACCATCCCAGCGCAGGGTTCCGACCTTATCCATACCTGTCTGACCGGATTGAACGACGAGCTTGCCACTATCGATCAAAGGCTGAAGTACGGACATTGCGCCGTCATAGAAGAAGAAGGCATTATTATCGTCAGGTGAACCGCCGAACAGTTCGATATTGAAAGGGCCCTTTGCTTCAGGAAGGCCTAGACCTTTGACTAGGGAGCCTGCCTGCAGAACACCCACTTGGAAGTTGTCGAAGGTTGTATAGTAGTCAACATTTCCGGAATCGCGGATGAGACGATCATAGGCAATGACCTTGATGCCTGCATCGTGCGCCTGCTGCAGGACGTTCGAAAGCGTCGTGCCATCTATGGCGCCGATCACCAGAACCTTGACACCCTTGGTGACCATGTTTTCAATTTGCGCAAGCTGATTTGGAATGTCATCTTCCGCATACTGCAAATCCGTACCATAACCGCGCTCTTTCAAAGCCTTTACCATGTTGTCGCCATCGGCGATCCAACGCGCGGAGGCTTTGGTAGGCATGGAAATACCGACCGTGCCCTTATCCTGTGCGAATGTTTGCGTGCTCATCGCGCCGAGCGCGATCAGTCCCGCAGCAACCAGATTGAGTATTTTCACTTCTATCCTCCCAGTTTCCAATCACGTTCGATACACTTCTGTCGGCCTCGGCCAGCTTATCGGTATCGAACCAGTTCCTCCCAGAGCAGGGTCCGCTTGAACACTTATCCGAAAAGTATGACTTTTGGAATAGGTCATGCTGCCCGATCATCAGATTCAGCCGCCCCTATTCGCAAAAGCAAACTCTGGCCAGCAATTCCAATAACAATTCAATATAATACTATTATAATATTTTTGGAAAGATGAGTCGACGCATCGAGCTACCGCGCATATAAATGACCGCGATAAACATCCGGGAGGAAGCTGTGAATCTGGTTCAATTGATCAATGCCAAAGGCAAGCGGCAGGTCGCTGCACGTTCAGGCGAAGAATTCCGCCATGTAAAGCGGACGCGCTCCGTGCTTGAACTGGCCCACGCTGCAATTGAAGCCGGGACCGGCATTGCAGCCATCATCGAAAGCCGGGGGCTTGGCAAGACAGTTGATGTTCAAACTGCCTATAGCGAAGGCCGCTTATTACCACCGATAGATACGCACGATCCATCACATATCCATTTGACCGGTACGGGTCTGACCCATCTGGGTTCTGCTTCTACGCGTGATGCAATGCATCGCAAGATTGGTAACGCAGAAGAAGAAACGCTGACCGACTCTATGAAGATGTTCCGCATGGGCGTTGAGGAAGGCAAGCCAAAGAAGGGAAAGGCCGGGGTGCAGCCGGAATGGTTCTACAAGGGGAATGGGTCGATGTTGACGGGCCCCGGCCAGCCATTGGTTTCTCCGGCCTTCGCTGATGACGCGGGAGAAGAACCTGAGATTGCCGGCATCTATGTTATTGGGCCGGATGGCACTCCTTTCCGCCTCGGCTTTGCACTGGCCAACGAGTTCTCCGACCACGTTATGGAGCGCGTTAATTATCTATATCTCGCCCATTCCAAATTACGTCCCTGCTCCGTGGGACCGGAACTGCTTCTTGGTGATCTGCCTGCAGATATTCGCGGTACATCTCGCATTTCCCGAAAGAATAAAACCATATGGGAAAAGCCGTTTCTTTCAGGCGAGGACAACATGTCCCATACGATTGCAAACCTTGAACACCATCACTTCAAGTATTCCGTTTTCCGGCAGCCCGGTGATATTCACATCCACATGTTCGGGACCGCAACACTGTCCTTTGCCGATGGGATCAGGGCTGAAAATGGCGATGTTTTCGAGATCGACGCGCCTGCCTTCGGTCTGCCTCTACGCAACCCGCTCAAGCTGGAAAAACCTGCCAAGGTAAAAGTTACCGCACTTTGAACCAGCATGCTCTCTGCCATCCTGATGGCCGGGAGCATAAGACCATTGTGAGAGACTAGAGCGCTTTTCGGCCTGCTACCAGCACCCGTTCCGCACCCTCTGCGATGACCACGCGCATTGCAGCCTTTGCGGCTTCAACATTACCGTCGCGGATGGCTACGGCAATTGCCGCGTGGCGCGCAACAGAGCGTATATGGCTTTCTGAATTGGGTATGGGGGAACTGATAGTGAAGGTCGTCACAAGGGCCACCTCAATCAGAGCGCTGATTGAGCGCATAAATGGGTTACCGGAAGCTTCCGCTACGGCGATGTGAAACTGCAGATCGCTGTAAACAAAATCCGTTGCGGACTCTTTGGCCTCCCCCATCCGCTCGACCCATGTGAACAACGTTTCCAGTTGTTCATCGGTACGGCGCAGCGCTGCCAGTCCTGCCGCTTCCGGCTCCAGCGCCAAGCGCATTTCAACAATGCTCGCCAGAAACTCCGCTGTTGCTCCTGCCTCAAAATGCCAGACAAGAATATCAGGATCGAAGAGATTCCAGTGCGAACGTTCCAACACTCTTGTGCCAATCTTGGCTTTTGGCTGGATCAGGCCCTTGGCAGCCAGTGTTTTCAGCGCCTCACGCAATACTGTGCGCGACACACCAAAGCGCTGCAAAAGCTCCGTATCGCCTGGCAATATGCTGTTCTCGGGATAGGCACCGCTGATGATCTTCAAACCGAGATCCCGCATGACATGACCATGATGCGTACGCGACTGGCCAGTCGTGCGAAAATCGTAATCGGTGAGTTCCCTGCTTGCCAAATGCTCGCCTGTAAATTCTTGCGTTACTATATACTTATGAAGATTGTAAAACATGCCGTGCAACGGTTTTAACCGCACAGCCTCTGCCTCCCGCTCTCCCTCACATCTTATTTATAATATTATAATATCATTCACAATCGACAATATCTGCATGCCAAAACGGTTGGGTGCCGAATGCATTTTCAGCGGACAAACAATTAACCTTTTCGACTATGGAATGAACAGCGCGGATGCCAAATATCCGCGCTGTTGTTGTATTTTTCAGTGCGGAAAGAACGCAAACCTGATTACGAATAGAACCGCAACAAGCAACGTCGCGAGATGAATATCTCTGAACTTTCCGGTTACTGTTTTTAGAACGACGTAGCTGATAAAGCCAAAAGCAAGGCCGTTTGCGATTGAATAAGTGAATGGCATAACCAGTGCCGTCAACGCTGCTGGTGTAGCTTCCGTGATGTCATTCCATTCAATTTCCACCAGTTCATGCATCATCAAACCCGCAACATAAAGCAGTGCGGGAGCTGTTGCGTAGCTTGGAACGGACGCAGCCAAAGGTGAGATAAACAAGGCTGCCAAGAACAGTAGCGCGACGATTAAAGCGGTTAGTCCGGTACGTCCACCTGCCTGCACGCCGGAGGCACTTTCAACATAGGCCGTGGTGCTGCTGGTGCCGAGAACAGAACCGGCGACAATGGCTGTGCTATCTGCAAAAAGCGCGCGGCCAAGGCGGTTTGGCTTGCCTTCTTCGATCAAACCTGCACGTTTGCTGACACCGATAAGAGTACCGGTAGCATCAAAAACCTCGACCAATACGAACACGAGGATGACCTGCAGAAAACCGGTATGCAAAGCGCCCATGATATCAAGCTGGAAGAAGGTTGGTGCGAGACTTGGCGGCATGGAGAACACGCCTTTGAATTCGCTTACCCCAAGCAGCATGGAAAGGACGGTGACAACCAGAATCCCGATGAGAATGGCACCGCGAATTTTCAGCGCATCCAGAGCGGCAATGACAAAGAAGCCAAGTATAGCAAGTAGAACGCCTGTATCGCCAAGATTACCCAATCCGACAAGCGTCGCCGGGTTATCCACGACGATGCCCGACGTTTTCAAAGCGATCAGCGCGAGGAACAGTCCGATACCCGCCGCGATGGCGCTGCGTATCGATTTTGGAATGCCCGTAACAAGCCAGCTACGAATGCCGGTCACTGTCAGCAGCAGGAAGATACAGCCCGAAATGAAGACTGCGCCCAGCGCCTGCTGCCAGGTAAAACCCAGCGCTGCTACGACTGTAAAGGCAAAGAATGCGTTGAGGCCCATGCCAGGTGCCATGCCGATTGGCCAGTTGGCAACAAGAGCCATGATGGCCGAACCAAGCGCCGCTGCCAGACAGGTGGCAACAAAAACAGCGTTTCGATCCATACCTGTTGACGACAAAATGTCGGGATTGACGAAAATTATATACGACATGGTCAGGAACGTTGTCAGTCCTGCCAATACTTCAGTGCGAATGGATGTATTGTGATCGGTAAGCTTGAAGAGCTTTTCGAACATGGTCTTCCCCCTTGGCTAATGCCCGGTTTTCATTTTGTCGCTATAATGAAGAGGCGAGGAAATGGCAAAAGCACCACGCCATCGCTCATCGGCTTATAGGACCGTGCGAGAACTTCCCTATATTTTTCAAGGAATTGCGGTTTTTCGTCTTCGTTTAACGCTGCAAGATAAGGCCGCAAGGCCGATCCAAGAAACCATTGGACGATG
The DNA here is from genome assembly GCF_000282595.1 of Phyllobacterium sp. YR531. GTDB lineage: Bacteria > Pseudomonadota > Alphaproteobacteria > Rhizobiales > Rhizobiaceae > Phyllobacterium. Next base: position 58,133 of record NZ_AKIZ01000004.1, on the reverse strand, counting down.
CCCTCGATACCTTCCAGCGGATGGTGATAGGTCGTACGCCAGATATCCACGCGTTTGCCGTGCGGTTTAAGTAGATCATAGTAAAATGATGCGTCGCCAAGGCTGCTCCTCGTGGCATTGGCCTTGGCAAGCTTTTCCGCCCAGCTTTTATCGCTCGCGACTTCACGCATTGCGATATGCGTGGGCTGCTCCAGATTGTCCGGCATCTGTATTGCCAAAGAACCATTGGTATTGAGAAAGCCCATGAATTGCGGGAAAAGTTTGTCGTGCCCGGATAGCCATTGCATCGAAGCATTAGCGTAAAGAACATCAGCTTTCTTTTCCGGGCGCCAAGTATCCAGATCGCCCTGTTCAAAGCGGCAATCGGGCAATCGTTCACTCGCTTGCGCGATCATCTCTGCAGATGAGTCTATTCCCAGAATTTCTGCTGAAGGATACCGTTTCAGCAAGAGTTCTGTAGAGTTTCCCGGTCCGCACCCCAGATCTACTGCAAATTCTACTTGGTTTGTTGGCACGGCGGCCAAAAGGTCGTTTGCCGGGCGCGTACGTTCATCCTCGAACTTCAGATATTGCTCTGGTGACCAGCCTGTTTTTCTCACAATGACGCCTTTCAAATACCGAATCGCAATATATTTTGACCGGTTGTCGGGATTAGTCATACTGGTTCGTCATCCTATCAAGAAGAGGAAATTGAAATGCTCTACGCCATTCTTTGCTACAATGATGAAGACGTTGTCGGCGCTTGGACAAAAGAAGAAGATGACGAGGTAATGACACGGCTGGCAGCCGTTCAGGAAAAGCTCACCAAGCAGGGCCGTCTTGGACCCGTTGCGCGCCTTATGCCGACAACGGCGGCAACCACATTGCGCAAGAGCGGCAATGAGCCAATCGTAATCGATGGTCCCTTCGCTGAGACCAAGGAACAGTTCCTCGGGTTCTATGTCGTCGATTGCGCTTCTCTTGATGAAGCGCTTGATATTTCCCGTGAACTGTCAATCGCAAACCCCGGTACGGGCTCATATGAGATCCGGCCAATTTCAATATTCAGACCTGGACAAACCACATCATGACAGATGCTAATTGGATCGACGCGGCATTGACAGCAGCCCGCCCACAAGCAGTGGGTGCTCTTCTTCGCTATTTTCGCAACCTTGATGTAGCGGAAGAGGCCTTTCAGGAGGCGTGCGTAAAGGCGCTGAAAAATTGGACCAAAAATGGCCCGCCGCGCGATCCTACAGCATGGCTGATTTTTGTCGGCCGCAACAGCGCAATAGACGTGGTTCGCCGTCAGGCAAAGCAACAGCCCCTGCCGCCGGAAGAAGTCCTGTCTGATCTGGAGGACAATGAAACGGCAATCGCCGAAAAAATTGACGGTGCCGATTATCGTGACGATATCCTGCGGCTCTTGTTCATTTGCTGCCACCCGGACCTTCCGGCAACGCAACAGATTCCACTCGCACTGAGAATCGTTTCAGGCCTTTCAGTCAAGCAGATTGCCAAAGCGTTTCTGGTTGGCGAAAGCGCCATGGAACAGCGGATAACCCGTGCGAAAGGCCGCATTGCAGCGGGCGAAATTCCTTTTGAAACGCCTGATCCAATAGAGCGTGCGGAACGGCTGGCGGCTGTGGCAGCCATGGTTTATCTGATTTTCAACGAGGGTTATTCCGCAGCGGCCAACGAACAGCAGGCCCGTATTCCACTGTGCGAGGAAGCGATCCGCCTGATACGGCTCTTGCTGCGAATGTACCCGACGGAACCTGAAATAATGGGCCTTGCCGCACTGCTATTGCTGCAAAATGCACGTTCAGCTGCACGCTTTGATGCAAAGGGCGAAGTCGTGCTCCTTGAGGATCAGGACCGCAAGCTCTGGAATCGCGAAATGATCAATGAGGGCCTCGCCCTGATTGATAAGGCAATGCGCCACAGGCAGCCGGGCCCCTACCAAATTCAGTCGGCAATTGCTGCACTTCATGCCCGGGCCCAAACAGCCGATGCCACTGACTGGATCGAAATAGATTTGCTCTATGGCGCGCTGGAACGCATGATGCCATCGCCAGTTATTACGCTCAATCGCGCGGTTGCCGTTGCCAAGGTGCGTGGCCCCGCGGCGGCGCTAACGCTCATAGAGCCGCTGGAAGAGCGCCTCTCCGGTTACTTTCATTATTTCGGCGTCAAGGGTGGCCTGTTGATGAAAATCGGACGGAATGGCGAAGCACGCGAAGCGTTCAACCGCGCCATCGCCCTTGCCAATACAGCCGCGGAAGCTGCTCACATCCGCATGCATCTCGACAGTCTCTCCAAAAAATAAATTTCATTTTTTTTAAGGGCCGTTGTCGGATTGACTATTGGCCATTCGTCCTTGGTTCAGAACACCGAAACAAGGAGAACTGTAATGAACACACCAGCAACTACTGATCGCGATCTCGTTCTGACACGTCTCATCAATGCGCCACGGGAAAAGGTTTACAGAGCCTGGACCGATGCGGAAGTGCTGAAGCAATGGTTTGCACCCCTGCCCTATACGACACCTCATGCCGAACTGGATGTCCGCGTCGGCGGCTCAAACTACATCACCATGCGGGGGCCTGACGGCAATGAATTTCCGAACAGGGGCGTCTATCTGGAGGTCGTCAAAAACGAGCGCATTGTTGTAACAGATGCTTACACAACTGCTTGGGTACCCTCAGAAAAACCTTTCATGACAATCATTCTTACTTTCGAAGAGCAGGACGGGAAAACGAAATACACAGCCCTCGTCCGGCATTGGTCAGTAGCTGATCGCGAAGCACATGAGAAGATGGGATTCCACGAAGGTTGGGGTCAATGCACCGATCAACTTGAAGCGTTAGTCGCTAAACTTTGAACGATGTAATGCACCCTGAAAGAATATTCGGAAGGAAGTAACCGTGGTAAATATTAGTGAAGACGCTGCAATAGAAGCCGTTATCAATGATTGGTCACAAGCTATTACCAGCAAAGATGCGCGGCGCACCCTTTCCTGCCTGACTGATGACATTGTCGAGTTTAGCCTCGCCCCGCCTTTGCAATATAGCGGCAAGGATGCTGACGGCATTCAAGGCTGGTTCGATACATGGATTGGAAATATTGGCAATGAAGCGCGTGACGTACATATCACTTCAAGCGGCGATGTGGCCTTCGTGCGATGCCTGGTACGAATGACAGGCACGAAGACCAGTGGCGAAAAAGCCGATCTCTGGTTTCGACAAACATTAGGTCTGATCAAGCGGGACGATATCTGGAAAATTGCTCATACCCACGCCTCCGTACCATTCTATATGGATGGAAGTTTCAAGGCTGCCATTGATCTAACACCCTGATAATCAAGACATATCTATCGGCATTTTGTGAGCGGCAATATCGTGCGGCAGGGTCGTCTGCCGCTCGATCATGCGGTGCACACGCGGCTCGGCATCCCCTTTGTGCAGGGCTCTAATTCTTGTTCCGACGATAGCATCAGCCTTGGTGCGCCGCTGATTATGCCTGACATATTCCACCCAGGTCGGCGTATGGTAGCTTTCCGTCCAGACTTCGGGATTTTCCAGATCGCGCATCAATGCCCAATGTCCCGCTCCATCGCGAATCCGGATGCGCCGCCGGGTTGCCATCACCTGAAGAAACTCATTCATGTCTTCTTCTTTGATAATGTAATCAATCATGATGACAATGGGGCCGCTGCGCGGCTTCAGATCAAGCGCCAGTAGCGGTTCGCTGAAAAGATTAAGTGGATCGAGATTGAGTGTCTTGAACTCAGGCAAAGCATAACGAAGTCCAATAGCGCCACCAATAAGCATTACCACACTCGACGCAAGCAACGCCATTTCAGCACCGTTTTCCGCCGCTGCCTGACCCCATATCCAGCTTCCCCCGGCAATGCCGCCAAAGGTGGTCGTCTGATAGAGAGAGAGCGCACGACCCACAACCCAGCGTGGTGTCGACAGCTGTACGGTAACGTTGAAGAGCGATAATGCCAGAACCCAGCACGCGCCGGAAACGAGCAATGCGGCGCTGGTCAACCATGTATTGGTGCTGACGGCGGTCAAAATAGCACTAAGCGCAAAGCCGATAAAAGCTGACTTTACAATGGCTTCACTCGACATGAACTCTCGCAGACGCGCGCTCAGCAGCGCTCCTCCTATTGCCCCGATGCCAAAGGCACCGAGAAGAACACCGTAAACCAGCGGCCCTCCGCCAACGAGATCGCGTGCAACCAGCGGAAGCAATGCCAGGACGGCACTCGCAGAAAGGCCGAACACAAAGCTGCGGAAGATGACTTTTGCAATGTTCGGAGACATCGCAACATAGCGCAGACCAGCAGAAATTGCCCGACCCATAGTTTCGCGAGGCAATGGATTAGTGTCGTATTTTGGCTGCCAGCGAAACAACGCCAAAATCAAAGGCAAGTAACTTAATGTATTAACAGCAAATGCTGCCGCAGCACCCGCAAAAGCGACTATCGCACCACCAATTGCCGGGCCCACGCTGCGGGTAATATTAAAACCCATACTATTGAGAGCTACAGCACCGGGAAGATCATCACGCGGAACCATATCACCAACAGATGCCTGCCAGGAGGGATTATTCAGCGCTGTTCCGCAACCAAGCATGAAAGTAAAAGTAAGAAGCAACCAAGGTGTAATGAGCCCGAAATAAGCAAAAGCAGACAGGGAAACCGAGACCGCCAGCATGAAACTTTGGGCGACAAGCATGACTCTGCGGCGATTGAAATTATCGGCCAACGCACCAGAAACCAATGAAAACAACATGATAGGTAGCGCTGTAGACGCCTGAACCAAGGCAACCATCCCCACGGAATTCGATATTGTCGTCATCATCCAGGCCGCACCAACAGACTGGATCAACGATCCAAAATTTGAGGATAGACTTGCAATCCAGATGTTGCGGAAAGTATCGTTTTTGAACGGCGCCAAGGGCGATTTTCGGTCTGTCACCGCGTCAACTTTCTTGTTCGGGCAAGGTCGCTTCGGGTCTTATATATTACAGGCAATAATTCCCGTAGCGCCAGTCATGGACTGGAATAAGGCTCATGAAATTTGCGCTTAGCACAACTTTGGACAACTAAATTTCGCCTGTTGGTTGCTATTTTGCTCCCAAATTCGGCGATTTTGCTCCCCCAAATGACGAATTTCCTCGCAGATCAGAGCCATTTTGCCGCAACGCTGCTCGAAACCTCGTTTTTCATGGCAAAACAGGTCGATTCGGCCTGTTTTGCCAAAAAAGTTAATCGAACGGTCGTTTCTTTAATCTCGAATCGCCACTTCCAGTTTTTTTCCGGAGCGATTATTTGACCTTGGAATACATGAGACAGTCGCGCGGAGCATCCGAAACATTCGGATGACGGGTCCAGCGTCGTAATACGCCTTCATAGGTCATGCCGACTTTTTCCATGACCCGGGCAGAGCTGATATTCTCGACATCGCAATAGGCCTCTGCCCGCCAGATATCCGGCTGGGCCAAAGCAAGATCAATCAATGTGGAAAGCGCTTCCGGCACATAACCCTTACCCCAATAATTTCGGCCCATGGCATAACCAAAGGTTGCACGCTCATCTCTAACCCGCATCATCACCATTCCGATCAGCGGCGAATCCTTTTCCAGGCAAATGGCATAGGTGTAGCTTTTGCCCTGATCCCAGTCTTCCTTGACCTGACGAAGATAATCACGCGTATCTTTGATCGATTGATGCGAATGCCATGACAGATAGCGGATCACTTCAGCATCATGTCCGTAACCATCAAAAATAGCTGATGCATCGCGCAGCTGTGCACGCCGGAGAAACAGCCTGCTACTTTCAATCTTGGCTGGTGGAAACGACACTTGCGCAACCCTACCGTTTAGACATCATATTTGAGATAGGCATAACGAGGATCGTCCTGTGGCGTTCCCTCTAGTGCACCATCTTCCTTGCCCGGCTGCCACTGCACGACTTTTTCAATCATTGCCGCGAGCGTGAAATCCTTGTCGCTGATGCCTTTGGCCTCATGATCGGAAAGCGTAATCTTTACGGACGAATAGGAGAGATTGAGATCCGGATGATGCCACGCGGCCTCTGCAAGATGGGCAATCGCACCGGCAACCATCAATGTCGATTTCCAGCCATGGGTTTTGTAAGTGCGGCAGATCAAACCGTCTTCATATGTCCAATGTGGTAGCTCGCTTTTCAGGCGAGTTACGATCTCGGACTCCGAATAGGTTTTCGATTTCGGTCGGCTCATCGTGCTCTCTCCCATTGTCCGGACAATTATCCCGCGACAACAAGGCGATTATTTAGCACACGGTCAAACTATCCCGAGCAGACCCTGAATAAATTTGCAAGAACTTGGTAAATATAGACAATTTTAATTATGGTTGTTTTGGTCGTGGTTCGACTAGCTCACCATGAGGAAGGTTGTAGGTTTCAGGGCGTCATAACTTTCAAAGCTGGCATTATTCAAGTTCAAGACTTTCTTCATGGTGAGCTTGTCGAACCACGCACTGCGAAGAAACATTCCACCAATCACGCCTCAGTGAAAACCGCCCCAACCGGTTTCACCGCGGCGGCGCTCAATCTCAACTCCCACGCCACCGGGTCCCAGTTCCAGTTTTTCTGCACGGACCACAACTCTCAGCACGCGGGGATTTTCAAGAATGAAAGCCGCAATCTGTTCGGCCAGCGTTTCCGATAGTTCAACATGGCCTCTGGCGATAATGGCTCTGATGCCATCCATAATCAGATCGTAGGAAACGACGTGCCGCAACTGTTCTGCATTGCGGGCAACACGCACCACATCGGCAGTGACATCGAAGCGCATTTTCTGTGTCTTGCCATGCTCGAAACTATAAGCACCGATCTGAACCGGCAGCACAAAATCACGCACGAAAATCTTGTCGGTGCCAAGACCAGTCTCCTGATGCTCGGTTGGGGTCGGCGCGGCCCGTATCACACCGCGCGGAATGAGGCCCCTTATCTTGGCTGCCGCTGGCGCATCTATCGGCGCAGCCCAATAAAGATCCGTCCGCAATGCAGCGCAGAAGCCGAGAAAATCCGGCTTGTAGGAAAGCAGTCGGGGAATATCGGGGGCTTCCAGCGAACCCGCAGCGCCGGTCAACAACCCCTTGGACTGAACCAGTTTGAAAAACTGCCCGATCTGGTCAGGCGTCATGTGATTGAGCAGCCGTTCGCCAAGCGTACTTTCCGTATCGATCATCACACCATGAAAACCGGCCTCGACGAGATCATCGAGAAACGACTGCGGATACTGGCTTTGCTCTTCAGCAAACATGACCGCAAGCAGTTTCACCTTCGAGGCAAAGGTCCTGGTGATCTCGATGACAGCTTGCAGCTCCGCGCTTGGACGAAGGCCGATCCGGATATACTCCACACCGGCAGCGACAAACTCGCCAACCTTGCGTTGTGCCAGTTCCGGTTGCATTGGCAGGTGGCTGGCATCCGCACAGACGGGTCTGCGCCCGGCAACGAAGTTGATGATTTCCGGCAAGGGACCCGATTCGACTGAGCCTGCCATGCCGATCGCCTCACCGCCCACATCGATAATATCCGCGCCATTATCAAAGACGGTTTCCGCCTCATGCAGGTTCTGTACGCTGGCTAGCAGTTTTGTCATTCCTGAGCGGACCCATGTTGGATGAAGCAGCAAATGCGGATGGTATAGCTCCGAACAATCCGTTGCCCAACACCCTCGCACAGATATTCCGATATTTCTGCTCAGCCGGCGACACGCATGAGCAGATATCCCCGCGGCACGTTGCTGAAAAAAACACAATGACAATGTAGCAACCCGCGCACCTCAAACGTTCCTCTGGTGTCGAAACAATGAGAGGAAACGAAAATGACCTATGTTGACGGCTTTGTACTCGCAGTTCCGAAAGACAAGATCGACGCCTACAAGGCTCTCGCTCAACTGGCGGGCGAGGTCTGGATGGAACACGGTGCCCTTTCCTACGTGGAGTGTACCGGCGATGATGTGCCCTACGGCGAACTAACGTCATTTCCTCGCGCCGTGCAGGCAAAGGACGATGAAGTCGTCATTTTTTCATGGATCACCTACGAATCGCGCGAGCAGCGCGACAAGATCAATGAGAAGGTCATGGCCGATACCCGCATCGAAAAACAGATGAGCGAAATGCCGTTTGACGGCAAACGCATGATTTATGGCGGGTTCAACCTGCTTTTGCAGATGTAGCCCACCAATGACCTGTGCCTCCCCGGTTTTCTGTGTGAAACCGGTCTTCGCGATTGCATGAAAATAATATTCACCCATATGGTTGACTATCAAGCGCAGATGCGATATTCAACCACTTGGGTGAATGAAATGAATGAAGATGCACTGTCACGAATTCTGAAAGCTGCCGGCGATACAACCCGGCGACAGATTCTGACGCTCCTGGTTCAGGAGGGTTCAATGAGGGTGACATCGCTGGCTTCGCATTTCGACATGTCCCTGAATTCCGTTTCCAAGCATATCAAGGTGCTGGAGGAAGCAGGACTTGTCACTCGCCAGACTTCAGGCCGCGAGCACTATATCGCTGCCGAACTTGAGCCGCTGAGGTTGACCGAAGATTGGTTCGTGCAACTGAAGTCCATTTGGGAATTGCGCCTTACAGCGCTGGAAAACATACTTTTAGAGGATGAAGAAAATGAGTGAGCTTGAACTGACCATAAACCGCACAATCTCCGCATCCCGTGAGAAAGTGTTCAACGCCTGGATCAATCCTGCCGCAATGGCAAAATTCATGCGCCCGCCAACAATCGATACGGAATCCCGCGTGAAGAACGATCCCGTGAAAGGCGGAAAATTCGAGATCATCATGATCACACCTGATCGCGAAGTACCGCATTACGGAACCTATCTCGAGATAGATCCCCATGCCCGGCTTTCCTTCACTTGGAGTTCGCCGCATTCCATTGATGACAGCGTGGTTACCATCGATTTCGTTGAAGTCGATCCCGGTAAAACCAATGTCACCTTGCGGCATGTGAAATTCCGCGACGAAAGCTCGCGTGATGGCCACAAGGGCGGCTGGACCGCAATTATCTCAAATCTTGAAGATATTATTGCCTGAACCTGCATTGGACCGGAATGGGGGTTGCCCATTTCGGTCCAATTGATGCACAAGCGATCATCTGTTTTCGCAGCGCCTTCGAATGTTGAGCTTATGTCTGCCCTTGGCAATACCTATTGTGCGTGGTTCGACGGGGCTCACCATGAGGAATGTCGGGGCTTGCAACGACAATCTCCATCGTTTTCGCGTTCTGGCTTTCTGCCAAACTCCACCTTCCTCATGGTGAGCCCCGTCGAACCACGCACATGATCAGTGCAATTCTCTCAGCAGAAAGAATTTGGAGTCGGCAGTGACAGCACTCTGCAGAAGGGCGCAATTGCCACAACGGTCTTCAATCTACTGATTGCAGTTGCGCAGCTGCGCAGCATAGTCCTGCGCCATTTTCGTTGTATCACGGGCTACTTTCTGCATGCTGGCATTGCTTTTCCAGTCACCACGCGAAAAGGCAGTGTGGCCAAAATAGTAGGCGAGATAGAGATGATATGCGTCATTCAACTCGATGCCATTTATCTTGTTGCTCGTTGAGTGATACCAGCCGACAAAATTAACCGCGTCACTGAACTTGTTGCGACTTGCACCATAATGTCCAGTCTCGCGCTTGTATCGCTGCCATGTTCCATCCAGGGCCTGCGAAAAGCCGTAAGCTGAGGAAGGCCGCTTCCACGGAATGAAGCCGAGGAGCTTTGTACGTGGAGGCCTGACGCGCGGGCTGAAACCCGATTCCTTGCGGATCGTTGCCATAAGGACCGGAACAGGCACACCATATTCGCGCTCCGTTGCCTTGGCAGCGGAATACCAATTGTCGAACCAGCCATCGCGCTGCTCGAAAACAGCGCAGACATTGTTAATCCGGCTTGGGGCGGACGCACATCCTGCCAAAGCCAGCACGACAGCGACTGCTGCCATTTTCAGGGACAATTTTCGTAACATTGTTCCTGATATAGACAGGAAAAGTTAACACTTTTTTGCCACGCGATTCGTGGATTCTCAACAATTGTTGCGGAGAGTCATAAGTACGCGCTTACGACTTTATGTGCGCTGCTGCATTTGCATGATTCAATAACTTCAAAGAAGAGACGACTAAGTTCAAAAAATCTTAAGCTACCTCTTTATTCGATGCCGGTGAAATCAAGACAGTTTGTCCAAGGATGGAACATGCCTAATCTTTACCCATCATCAGGTATGCGCTTACGCATTGTGCGCATCATCTGGTATTTATGCCTCAGATATCAGAATTTGGCGCAATATGGCGGAAACTGGCCAGACAGATTGCTTGCCATTCACCGCACTAAAAAAGCGCCGGGAACATAAATGAACGCTTTTATCTAATACTTTATGATTATATACCCTTACAGCTTCTAATTGACTGACCCATTGTGCAGTGCAACAATACTCACTGGCAGGGTTTTCACGCAACTGGCGGTACGGCACCGTTACGGAGATTTCGATGGTACCGAACTATCTGCAACATATTGCCGACGCGACATCGAATGATGTCCGCGAAGTGCCTAGCGCTCGCAAGCCAGCCAATCTGCCTGCGCCGAATATCACGCATTTTGAGCTTGCCCGTACGCTGGAGCGGGTAAACCGCCGCTTTTCAGCTTTCATGCAATCTGAAATGACCCGGCGCGGCGTAGAGGAGATAGGCCCGGCGCACCTGATGCTGCTTCTGGCAATTGGTGATGATGAGATTTCTGTCAGCCAGTTGATGGAACGAGGCCCCTATGCGGGCACTAATCTGTCCTACTATTTGAAGCAGTTGGGTGAATCCGGTTATATCGAGCGCAATGCCCTGCAGCGTGACCGCCGTGCGGCTCGGATCAAGCTTTCCGAAAAGGGTCAGGAGCTTTGCGCGGATATGACGGCTGTTGCCGCAAGCTGCCACAGCATCGTTGCTGACGGGCCTGATAATATCCGCAATCTCGAAATCACTTTCCGCACACTCGACCGTATCGAACAAACTTGGGCGAGCGCAGCAATTTTCGGGCCACGCGGCGAATAGGCATCAGCGTTCACCGCTGATGCGTTCTGCAGGTGTCCCGATGGCAGGATCGCGTTGCCGCGTATAGGTGTCGGCTTTTTCCAATCCATCGGCAAATTCCACCCATGGCAGGCGCATGCTCCAATAGCCATGCACTGTCGGCTTGAACCGCTCCGGGTAATCGAAAAAGCCAATCGTGAGATAAAGTTCATCTGCTATTCCGTCATCCTTATAGCCGATGGAAGTACCGCATCGGCCACAAAAACTGCGTGTAACGCCCTTGGTTCGCGAAAAGGTTTTCGGCAGCCCTGACAACAGGTGCATTTGCGACGGCCTATAGCCCACCCATACAGTCAGCGGACTACCGATTGCCTTGCGGCAATCATCATCATGGTCATAGTTGATCCAGAACGGCTCACCACGAAGCTCGGCTGTAATGTCACCGCAAAAACACGAACAGGTTTCAATACGTGTGGTCATTGGTTCCTCCAATCAGTTGAACGCTTTCGCATCTGATTGGATGCGGTGGACGGAACCAAATATGGAAAAAGGCCGGGGAAACCCGGCCTTTCTTATCGTCGATACGCAGTTGTTATTCGCGTTCGCCTGTAAGGTTCAGCAGAAGCTGGAAAATATTGATGAAGTTGAGATAGAGCGAGAAGGCTCCGAATACAGCCATTTTCTGCTGGGTTTCCGAGTCGAGGTTTTCGGCATACTGTTCCTTGATTGTCTGTGTGTCCCATGCCGTCAGGCCGACAAAGACCAGAACACCGGCAACGGAAACCACAAACTGGATCATTGTCGAACCAAGGAAGATGTTGACGACGCTGGCGACGACGACACCGATCAGACCCATGATCAGGAATGAGCCGAACTGCGAAAGATCACGCTTGGTCGTATAGCCATAAAGACTGGTCGCGCCGAACATTGTTGCGGCAATGAAGAATGTCCGCGCAATGCTGTTGCCCGTGAAGACCAGGAAGATCGATGCCATGGAGAGGCCCATGATCGCGCAGAATGCCCAGAACATGAGCTGAGCGGAAGCTGCCGACATTGTCTGCATCTTGAAAGAGAAGAACATGACGAAAGCGAGCGGTGCCAGCATGACAACCCATTTGAGCGGTGTCGAGAAAATCGGCACGTAAAGCGCAGGCGTCGACGCAACGACGAAAGCGATGACGCCTGTGAGCACAAGGCCGAGGCCCATATAATTGTAGATGCGCAGCATATGCTGGCGCAGGCCCTCGTCGAACGCAGCGGCTGACTGGCCGCCTGCCCGGTCGATGCCATAACGAAGTGGTGTATTCATCAGAACATTCCTTCTGTTTGTTGATCAGTAAAGTGTGTTGGCAAGTTGGTTGGCCGCCTTGTCGAGTTCTGTTGAACCCGCATTGGCAACCAGCGCATAGGCGACTTCGCCAATCTGGAAATAGGCGGCTGACATATCCCCCACCCCGACAATGCGAGGTTTGACGACATCAAACGAGCCGGGCCGGACTGCGAACAGCGAGAGCGCACCATCCCTGTCCGAACCGATTTCCAGTTCGATGCTCGGCCCGAATGTGGATGGGAAGAGTTGAACATCCTTCACCTTCCATTCCGATGGCAGCTTGGGCATGACAATTGCCGTAGCGGCGCGTATCTCGGCCGGATCGTAATGCTTTGTGCCGGGCTGTGAGGGCATCGCTGCACGCATCAAAGAGGTGCGATGCGCCATGACAGCATCTTCGACATAGGCCGGAGCAGGCTGCGAAGCGACGACCTCTGACACAACCAGCGGACCGAATCCCGCATGGGCCATCCAGCCAAGGCCAACCAGCAATGCCACAGCTGCAACGCGCTGCAGGCGATTGAAAATCTGCCTGCGACCAAGACTGCGCTGCAGGCGTTCTGCGGCCTGCGCCGAAGCAAGCCCGGAAACGGAAGAAGGCGCAGAAAGGGCAAGGCGCAACTCATCCCGAACGCGCAAGTCAGCCATGACCCGCGCAGCAACTTCCGGATGTTCCGAAAGGTAACCTGCAACTTCGATACGGCGCGCAGCATCAAGCTGATCATCAACATAGGCATCGAAATCAGCCTGCACGATCGGGTCTTTTGTCTTAATCATTGCGACCTCCGACAATTCGCAAGTTGGCAGCTCGGGAAGACTCTTCGCCTTCACTGGCGCGCATGGAAGCCCGGGCACGGCTTATCCTCGACATCAATGTGCCGATGGGTATGCCAAGAATTCCGGCGGCTTCCTCATAGGAAAGCCCCTCAATAGCTACCAGATGCAGGGCGCTACGCTGTTCCTCCGGCAGGGTGTCAAATATCTGGCGGATCTGCTCCAGCCGCACCGCATGTTCCTGTGATGGCTGCTGCACTGTTTCAGCAATTTCTGCCGCCTGAGCAATTCTGCGTGCCTCAGCCTGACGTGAGCGAAAGCCATCAATGAACGTGTTGTGCAATACGGAAAACAGCCATGTCCGCAGATTGCCGCTCGGCCTGAAACTCGCCTGCTTCTCATAGGCACGCACCAGCGCGTCATGCACGAGATCTTCGGCATCCTGCTCGTTGCGGGCAAGCGAACGCGCATAACGGCGCAGCGATCCAAGCTGGCCTATGACGTCGAAGCGGGTTTTCTGGTTGCTCATGGCCTGTATACGTAGCCTATCGCAGGTTTATTCCCATGCATTTCAGATTTCTTTGCCATTAATAAAACAAGAATGATCATTCTCATATTGACGAGCGGCTCTCCTGCGTGTAAATGAGAGAGAACGTTCTCTCTTTTTTAATTGGTGACTGATGGTCGATCATACAATGCCGCGACAGCCTGCTGTTGTATCCAGCGATGATGCTGAGGATACACGTTGCTTTGTGACGAGGCTTTTCGGCAAACGTGCACTTAATCGCGAAGCCCAGGTTGAGCGCATTCTCAGTGCGGCCACCGCCTGCTTTATCCGCGCGGGTTTCCGCGGCGCATCCATGAACGATATCTGTTCCGAAGCCGGCATGAGCCCAGGTGCGCTTTATCGTTATTTCCCCTCCAAAGAAGCCATTATCGAGCACATTTCCGCACAACATCGGCGCGAAAGCGCTGAAATCCTTGATCGTATGGCCAGCACGAATGATATTATCGAGGCTGTCGTCAAAGTGGGCATTGAACACGTTCGCCACATGTCCATGAACACCGCTGGCGACGGCCCTGCCGATGCCCATGCGCGCCTTTTCATGGAAGTGCGCGCAGAAGCCACGCGAAATGACACTGTGGCCGCAATCTGCGACCTGCATGAAGGCATGATGCGCGAAAAGCTGCTTGCAGCCTTCACTGCCGCCAAACAGGCGGGGCTTATCGATCCGGTTGTCGATCTTGAACTCGCTGTCGCCACGCTCGCAGCCATGGGCGAAGGCATTATTCTACGTAATTTCCCCGCACAAGGCGTGCCGCTTGAAGCACTGGAACCGGTTTTCCGTGCACTGGCCACCGCTGTCCTGCGACCCGCAAACAAGCAAATATAGCTCCCAACCCCAGGCTCCAAGATGAACCGCCACCCTCACCGCAATTTCAGAAAAGCTCTCTTCTCCTCCGTTGTGGCGATCAGCTTCGCCATGTCTTTGCCCATCACCGCCATGGCCGAGGATGCACCTGCTGCGGCGGTGGAAACCAAAGCCCCATCGATCAATGTGGTCGCCGCCAGCAAGAACGAAATGGTGGCGACGCTCACCGTTACCGGGACCATCGTTCCACGACAGGAAGTTGCTGTAGGAACAGACGTTGCGGGTCTGCTGGTGCTTGAACTCAATGCCGATCAAGGCGATGTGGTCAAGGAAGGCGATATTCTAGCAAAGCTCGACAAGTCTTCGCTGGAAATCCAGCTTGCGCAGATCGAAGCGCAAAGCGCACAGGCTGCGGCCTCCATTGCCCAGTCGGAAGCGCAGATTGTCGACGCTGAAATTGCCGTGCGGCAAGCGCTGGAAGCGCTGGACCGTTCGCGCTCGCTCAGCGCCAAGGGCTTTACCTCCAAGGCCGAATTTGACAATGCGACCAACGCCCATGACAGCGCCAATGCCAAGCTGAACACGTCCCGTCACGCGCTGGTAGCAACGCAAACGCAATTGCAACTTGTCGCCGCGCAAAAGCGCGATGTCATGCTGCGGCTGGAAAAGGCCGATGTTCGTGCGCCTGCTAGCGGCGTGATCCTCAGCCGCGATGCCTTGCTCGGTGCCATTGTTTCGTCCAATGCAGGACCGCTTTTTCGAATTGCCCGCGACAATGATTTTGAACTCGCCGGCAACATCCCTGAAGTTGACCTGCCGCTGCTGAAGCCCGGCATGCCTGTTGCTGTGCGTGTTTCCGGCATGGAAGAGCCGGTTTCGGGAAGTATCCGCCTGATTTCGCCTGAAATTTCCGCCACCTCACGTCTTGGTGCCGTGAAAATCTCGCTGGAGAAAAACCCTTCCATCCGCCCGGGCAACTTTGCCCGCGCAGTGATTGAACTTGCACGCCGTGACAGCATCAGCGTGCCGCTTTCATCCATCGTCTATAACGGACCATCTACTCTCATCCAGGTCGTCAACAATGGCATAATCGAAAGCCGCAAGGTGAAGATCGGTATCCGCAACGGCCATTCCGCCGAAGTACTCGAAGGATTGGCCGAAGGCGAGGAAATCGTTGCGCGTGCCGGAACCTTCGTAGCCGATGGCGACCATGTTACCCCGGTTCGCGTTTCGGCTGAACAGACGGGGGCGGTCAAATGAACTGGAATATTTCCGCATGGTCCATTCGCAACCCGGTTCCGGCGATCCTGCTTTTCGTCGTCTTGACCGTGCTCGGGCTGATGGCCTTTTCCAAACTGCCGATTACACGGTTTCCCAATATCGACGTGCCGTTGATTTCCGTCTCGATCACCGATCCGGGTGTTGCGCCGACAGAGCTTGAAACCCAGATCGCCAAGCGGGTCGAGGATTCGGTTGCCAATATTACCGGCGTCAAGAATGTCATCAGCAACCTGACCGAAGGCAACTCGACCACGCTGGTGGAATTCCGTCTTGAGGTGGACACGCAAAAGGCGCTCAATGATGTCAAGGACGCTGTTTCGCGTATCCGTGACGATCTGCCAGCGACCATCAAGGAACCTCTGATCAACTCGGTAGATGTCGAAGGTTCGGCAATTCTGACCTATGGCATTTCGGCTCCTGCCATGACCTCCGAGCAGCTTTCCTGGTTTGTCGATGATACGATCATTCGTGACATTCAGGGCCTCAAAGGCGTTGGCAAGGTGGAGCGGTATGGTGGCGTCAAACGCGAAATCCGCGTCTCGCTCGATCCTGATCGCCTTACCGCACTTGGTGTCACTGCTGCTGATGTCAATCGCGCCCTGAAATCCATGAGCGCTGATCTGACGGGCGGGCGTGGTGATCTTGGCGATACCCAGCAGACCATCCGCACGCTTGGCGGCTCGCGTTCGCTTGAAGATTTGCGTGCAGTGGAAATCCCGTTGGCCGGTGGTCGCTCGGTGCGACTTGATGCAATCGGCACTGTCAGCGACGCTTTCGAAGAGCCTAAATCCTTTGCGCGCGTTGATAACCAGACCGTCGTTTCCCTTGGTGTCTTCCGCGCAAAAGGTGCCAGCGATACGGAAGTCTATGCAGCTGTTCAGGCACGTATCGACCAACTGCAGCAGAAATATCCTGACACGCGTTTCAGCATGATCGATAACTCGGTCAACTACACTTATGGCAATTATGAATCCGCCATGAGTTCTTTGATCGAAGGCGCCGTTCTGTCGATCATCGTGGTGTTCCTGTTCCTGCGTAACATGCGGGCAACTTTGATCGCGGCAGTAGCCCTGCCCCTGTCTGCCATCCCCACTTTCTGGGCCATCGACATGCTGGGCTTCTCGCTCAACCTGATCAGCCTTCTCGGTATTACGCTGGTGACGGGTATTCTCGTGGACGATGCGATCGTCGAGATCGAGAACATTGTCCGGCATATGCGATCCGGCAAATCGCCCTATCGAGCGTCGTTGGAAGCTGCCGACGAAATCGGCCTTGCGGTTATCGCCATCTCGGCAACGATCATTGCGGTGTTCGCGCCCGTCAGCTTCATGAGCGGTATTGCGGGACAATACTTCAAGCAGTTCGGTTTGACGGTGGCCGTCGCAGTGTTCTTCTCGCTGCTGGTAGCGCGTCTCATCACGCCGATGATGACAGCCTATCTGTTGCGCGATGGCAAAAGCCTGCATCACGGCTCGGAAGAAACCGGCTGGATCAAAGCCTATACCCGCTTTCTGACTATCACCCTGCGATTCCGCTGGCTGACGCTGGGTAGCGGCGTGGCACTGTTCGCTGTTGCCATCTGGGCCATGGGCTTCCTGCCAGCGGGCTTCGTACCACCGCAGGACGAAGCACGCGTTGCAGTGAGCCTTGAACTTCCACCCGGTGCGCCTATCGAAGAAACCCGCAGGGTTACAGATCAGGCAGCGTCGCTTGTGCGCCAGATACCGGAAGTGAAGCAGACTTATGTAACCGGTGGTGCGTCTCCGACAGGTTCGCTGGACACAAGACGTGCGACAATGATCGTGAAGCTGAGCCACAAGTCCGAGCGTGATCGTACACAGAAACAGGTAGAGACCGACATTTTCAACAAGCTGTCGGAAGTCTCTGATCTGCGCGCCAACTTCGTCAATGATCGCGGCGAACGGGAATTTGCTGTCGGCGTTATCGGCAATGATGGCGAGAAGGTCACGCAGCAGGCACGCCAACTACAAAGCGCCATGACTGCTACGGGGAATTTCCAGGCCGTGTCATCGACGGCTGCGCTGGATCGCCCGGAAATCATTGTTACTCCGCGCATGGACAAGCTGGCTGAACTTGGTCTTTCGACTTCCGCATTGTCAGAAGCTTTGCGCGTGGCAACACTCGGCGATCTTGATGCAAATCTGGCAAAGTATACCGTCGATGGAAGGCAGGTTCCTATCCGTGTTCAATTGACTGAAGATTCACGCCGCGATCTCTCGGTGCTTCAGACGCTCACCGTAACAACGCCATCCGGTGTGGTGGTACCGCTGGAATCAATTGCCCAGATCAGCTTTGGACAAGGCCCATCCTCCATTGAACGCTTCAACCGCGAGCGGCGGGTGGTGGTCGGCGCAAACATGGCGCATGGCAAGGAGATTGGCGAAGGGCTTTCCATCGTTCAGAACCTGCCGCAGGCAAAGTCGATGCCAGCTGGCGTACGTATTCAGGAAACCGGCGACGCCGAGGTCATGGGTGAAGTGTTCGCAGGCTTCCGCGATGCCATGATCATGGGCCTGATGCTGGTGTTCGTGGTGCTGATCCTGCTCTTTGGCAGCGTGTTCCACGCATTCACCATCCTCATGTCACTGCCGTTGTCGATTGCCGGTGTTGCCGTGGCGCTGCTTTTGACCAATAATTCCGTCTCAATGGCCGTGGTCATCGGTATTCTGATGCTGATGGGTATCGTCACCAAGAATGCCATCATGCTTGTCGATTTCGCGATCGAAGAGGTGAAGCACGGAATACCCCGCAATGAGGCGATTATCGATGCGGGCCGCAAGCGTATCCGGCCAATCGTGATGACGACAATTGCCATGTCGGCAGGCATGCTTCCCGCAGCTATGGCATTCGGTGACGGCGGTGAATTCCGTGCACCGATGGCGATTGCGGTGATCGGCGGACTTCTGGTTTCGACTGTCCTGTCGCTGGTCTTCGTCCCTTCGTTCTATACGATCATGGATGACCTCAGTCACTGGATGGGCAGAGCATTCCATTGGTCGATGCGGCCGAACAAACCTGATGAGCCACATGTGGAACATGTCTATGCCAGCAGCCCGGTGCCACTTATTCACCCGGCCCGGATCATCACCGAAGCTGCGGAATAAAAAAGAGCGCCCTACGGGGCGCTCTTTCCTTATATCGTCTGATAGTATGATTACAGCGGGCGGTAATCACGAACCCTGTCGCGTTCCCGCGCAAGTTCTTCTTCGGTAAAGTCCGGGCTCTTCTCATCGAAACGATCCCAACCTTCTTCGCGGTACATGGAGCGGCGCGCTTCCAAATCTACTGGCGCATTATCGTTGATAATGGAGCGGGCCACGTCCGCCTGTTCGTCTTCAACCCGAGCCGAAACGACAGTACTGCCCCGGCGGACACCTTCCGCATAGACATGCGCGTCATCTTCATCAACGCCGGAACTGGTGAGCGAACCGATCAGCCCGCCAGCGGCACCACCGGCCACAGCGCCGGCAGCCGCACCCGCAGCCGTTGCCGCAAGCCAACCTGCCGCAACGACTGGACCGACGCCCGGAATTGCCAGCATACCAAGACCGGCAAGCAGACCGCCTGTACCGCCAACGACCGCGCCGACCCCGGCTCCAGCAGTCGCGCCTTCGCCTGCATAGGTCTCGCCGCCTTCATCTCCGCGTCCGGCGATGCTGATGTCGGAGGACGAAATTCCTGCATCCTCAAGTTGCTCAACCACAGCTTTCGCATCGTGATGATTGTCATATAGTCCTGTTACAGTTTGCATACCTGATCTCCCTGAATTCTTGTTGATTGATTATTTTGCGGCTTCAGTGATGTTGCCCTGATAGTCGAGCTTGACCTCGAATGGCTTACCATCCTTTGAGCCGGTGCCTGTCCATATGCCGTCCTCGCCTTTGACGAGCCCCGTCACGGATGTGTAGCCTTTGGCTTCGATGCGCTCCTTGGCCTGTGTTTCGGTGAAGCTGTTTTCACCTGCAACGGGCGCAGCGGGATTGGTTTTATCCGGCGTGGCAACTGCTGGAGTTTCGGCGTCCATTGCAGGCTTGGGGGCTTCCTGAGCATAGGCCAGTGAAGCAATCGAGAGAGCGCCAAGCGCGAGTGCAATACGTTTCATGTGAACCTCCATATTTCGCGACCGTGTTGTCAGCCGTCTGAAAGGCTAACCCGCAGGTGGAGGTGAGGTTCCTGATTTTCCGGATTACCCGGGCAGGTTTATTTTTTCAATTTCGCGGAACCCAGCAAAATGCGATGCCAACAAAACAATTGACAAGAGCGGTCAAAAATCCAAATGTATTACATTAAAAGGGTATATATTCCATAATACTGGAAACTTCGAAGAGGAGCGATGTTTGCCTGACCTGCTGGTAAGTCTTTATAATGACAGATTGTCCGATCTGGAAAACAAGACGCGTTCCGTCAATGCAATTATCCGCCCCGTGCTCGCTCCCGAGATGCAACTGGTTGTAGATTGGGTAAGCGAAAACTTCAGTGCCAATTGGGCAAGTGAGGCATCTGTTGCGATCACCCGCCAGCCATCTGCCTGTCTTATCGCAGTCGTTGATGGCAGGCTTGTAGGCTTTGCCTGCTATGACACCACGGCTCGCGGCTTTTTTGGCCCGACCGGCGTCGACACCGACATGCGCGGCAAGGGTATCGGAGCTGCTCTCCTTTCAGCCTCCCTGCAGGCCATGAAATCCACCGGTTATGCCTATGCGATCATCGGCGACGCAGGACCGGTCGATTTTTATGCCGACGCGGTCGGGGCCATAACGATCCCCGCGCCCGATAAGGGCATCTATGAAGGCATGTTACGCGCCAAGCGAAACTGAACTAATCACACGATTTCCCAACCGGAGTAAAAGACTTGTCCACATCCACGCCTCTCGCCCTTTTCGTCGGAATTCCCAACACGACGCTTTCGGCAGATGAGATCGCCCTGTTTCGCGAAACCAACCCCTACGGTCTTTTCGTTGGACGCCGCAACCAGAAGGAACCGGCGCAGGTCAAAGCCCTGATCGAAAGCTTCCGTGAAGCGGTCGGCCGCGACGATGCTCCGGTTTTCACCGATCAGGAAGGTGGGCGCGTGCAGCATCTCGACGCCGGACCTTGGCCATCTTTCCGCAGCTTTGGAGAATTTGCTGAGCTGGCACATCGCGATCTTGAGCTTGCCAAGAAGGCGCTGCGTCTTTCCTCCCGCGCCATGGGCACGATGATGAGCGAACTGGGGCTGACCAGTGGCTGCTCACCCGTGCTTGATCTGGTGTTCGCAACGACAAGCAGCGTCATCGGCGCGCGCTCCTTCGGTGCTGACCCTGAACTGGTGGCCGCGCTTGGCCGCGAAGTTGTCTATGGCCTGCTTGAAACCGGCAATATGCCGATCATCAAGCACATTCCCGGTCATGGCCGCGCAACGCTCGATTCTCACAAAGAGCGCCCTGTCGTCGATGCCAGCAAGGAACTGCTGCGCGCCACCGATTTCAAGCCATTCGTTGACCTTAAGGATACGCCTTGGGCAATGGTGGCGCATGTCGTCTATTCCGCCTTCGATAAGAAACTTCCAGCATCGGTTTCGCCGACCATGCTCGATGTTATCCGCAATGAACTTGGCTATGACGGCGTGCTGATTTCCGACTGCATTTTCATGAATGCGCTGGAGGGCACCATGCCGGAGCGCGTCAAGCAGGTTCTGGATGCAGGTTATGATATTGCCCTGCACAGCCACGGCGACCTTGCCGACAGCGAGGCAGCCGCGAAGGCTTCGCGGCCTCTAACTGAAGAAGCAATCCGCCGGATCGATGCCGGTAAGGCGCGTGTCGGCTCACAGAAAGTCAATGTCACCGAGGCTCACGCCGAAGTGGAAGAAATGTTCGCAAGCGTACTTGTCAGCTAAAGCCAATAATAAGGGGAACATAATGTTCAAGAACACTTTGCTTAGCGCCGTATCCGCACTTGTCCTGCTCTCCGGCCCGGCCGCAGCGCAGACTGTGCTGACGGCAAATATCGAGCCTGCAACTACTTGGGTTCGCAACTTCAACCCGTTCAACCAGACATCGGCACGCCAAAGCACGCTCGACTTCATCTATGAGCCGCTCGTCATCTTCAACCGCTTCGACAATAACAAGCCGAACTATCGTCTGGCGGAAAGTTACAAGCTTGCCGACGATCTGAAGAGCATCGAGTTCAAGCTGCGTCCCGACTTGAAATGGTCGGACGGCAAGCCGCTCACCTCTGCCGATGTCAAATTCACCTATGACTATCTGAAGAAGTTTCCGGCGCTCGATTTCGTCAGTATCTGGAAGTTCATCGATGGTGTTGAGGCGGTAGACGCCCAAACCATCAAGTTCACGCTGGTCAATCCAAGCTCACTTGCGGCCGAACAATTAATACAGGTTCCAATCGTTCCCGAGCATGTCTGGAAGGATATTGCCGAGCCAGTGACATATGCCAATGAAACGCCTGTTGGCAGCGGCCCGCTGACAGAAATTCCGCGCTTTACCGGCCAGACTTATGACCAGTGCCGCAACCCGAATTACTGGGATGCCGCGACATTGAAAATCGATTGCATGCGTCTGCCGCAGCTTGCCGACAACAACCAGATTCTCACGGCAACCGCCAGCGGTACGCTGGATTGGGGCGTCTCCTTCATCCCCGACGTGGAAAACACCTATGTTGCCAAGGACAAAGAACATTTCCACTTCTGGTACACGCCGAGCAGCATGGTCGCTTTCCTGTTCAATCTCGAAACAGCCAATGAAGCCAACCGCAAGGCATTCAATGACATCAAATTCCGTCAGGCGGTCAGCATGTCGCTCGACCGCAAGGCGATGGTGGATGTCGCAGGTTATGGCTATCCGACACTGAATGAAGACCCTTCCGGATTGGGCGAACTCTACAAGAGCTGGTCGGACCCGAAGGTCATTGAAGAATTTGGAAAGTTTGGTCAGCACGATGCTGATGCTGCCACTGCTCTGCTCGATGAGGCAGGCTATGTGGACAAGGATGGTGACGGCTTCCGTGACAATCCGGATGGTAGCAAAATCTCGTTCACGGTCATCGTGCCAAGCGCATGGACCGACTGGATCGATACGGTGCAGATTGCCATAGAAGGCCTGCAGGCATCCGGCCTCGACGTGAAGGTCGCTACACCGGAAGAAGCCGTGTGGACGGCAAACCTTATCGGCGGCAAGTTCGACATGGCAATCAACAGCCTCCCGGCAGCGGCATCGCCTTACTATCCTTATCAGCGTGCCTACAACCCGACAGACAAGGGCAAGACCCGCTTTACCGCGCAGCGCTGGTTCAACACCGATCTCGACAAGGCGCTCGTTGACTTTACCAAAACTGCTGATCCCGCAGCGCAGAAAGAAGCAATGAACAAGGCCCAGCGCATTGTTGCTGAAAACCTCCCGATGCTTCCTGTTTATAACAATCCCAATTGGTATCAGTATAATACGAAGCGCTTTACAGGCTGGTCGACTGCGGAAAACCCTTTCGTGAACCCGACCATCAGCCGCACCAATCCGGCGCGTCTGCTTCACCTGCTCGCATTGAAGCCAGTTAATTAAAAAGACCAGCAGGAGCGGCCGCAACGCCGCTCCTGCATTTTTGGAGAAGCATATGGCTTTCCTGATCCGCCGTTTTGGATTCTATCTGGCAGCCTTCATTGCGGCTGCCACAATCAATTTCTTCCTGCCGCGTCTCATGCCGGGTGATCCCATCCAGATCATGTTTTCGAGCGCAGGGGCGGAGCTTTCCCCGGAAAACCTGGACGCGCTGAAGCTGACCTTCGGCTTTGTCGACGGCCCGCTATGGCAGCAATATCTGACCTATCTGCAAAGCATATTCACTGGCGATCTTGGCCGCTCGATCAAATATTTCCCCCTCCCCGTTACCTCGGTTCTCGGCAATGCGCTGATCTGGACAGTTGGCCTGATGGGAACAGCAACCATTGTCAGCTTTACGCTTGGCACCTTTCTTGGCGTGCTGGCAGCGTGGCGGCGCGGTAGTGTTTTCGACATCGTAGTGTCGGTCGGCGCGATCTTCGCGACCTCCGTGCCTGCAGTCGTGACATCGCTGATCGTCCTGTTCTTCTTCGGCTTTACGCTTGGCTGGTTTCCGACCGGCTATGCGGCTGATCCATCGCTCGATCCGAGCTTTTCGCTGACCTATATCGGCAGCCTTCTCTATCACGGCATCCTGCCAATGCTGACGCTGTGCACTGTACTGACCGGCGGCTTTGCAGTGACCATGCGCAACAACATGATCAATCTTCTCGGCGAGGATTATATCGTCATGGGACGCGCCAAGGGCCTTTCCGACAGCCGCGTCATGCTCTGGTATGCCGCCAGAAACGCGCTGCTGCCGACAGTCAGCAGCCTTGCCATTGCCATTGGTACAGTGCTCGGCGGCTCGCTGGTGACGGAGGTGGTGTTCAACTATCCGGGTCTTGGCAATATTCTTTATCAGGCGATCCTCGCCCGTGACTATCCCGTGATTCAGGGCCAGCTTCTCATTATGACCGTTGCCATGCTGATTGCGAATTTCATCGTTGACGTCAGCTATGTCCTGCTTGATCCACGCCTGCGGGGTACGTCATGATCAAGGTGCTTTTCACCGGCCTGACACGTAACCGTAAAGCGCTGATCGGCATGATCATCATTGCCTTCATCGTTGTCGTGGCATTGGCCGCGCCCTTGCTGACCGAGTATAATCCGGCTTCGCGCGTTGGCAGACCGCATCAGCCACCGTCAGCCGATCATTGGCTGGGAACAACGCGTATCGGGCAGGATGTGTTCTCCCGGCTTATCCACGGCGCACAAACTTCGCTGGCCGTTGGTTTTGGTGCTGGCCTGCTTATTACGGTGCTTGGCACGGCGCTTGGTATCATCGCCGGTTATCGCGGCGGCAAGACGGATGAGGTGATCAGCTTTTTCACCAACATGGTGCTCGTCGTACCCAACCTGCCATTGCTGCTTGTGCTTGCTTCTTTCATAGGACAGGCAAGCCCGCTGGTGATTGCCATTATTCTTGGCTTTACGTCATGGGCGTGGGGCGCACGCGTTACCCGTGCTGAGACGCTTTCGATCAAGCACAAGGACTTCATCAAGTCCGCAGAGATGATGGGCGAGCCGCGCTGGCGCATCATGATGTTCGAGATATTCCCCAACCTGATCTCCATTGTTGGCATCAATTTCATCGGTAGTGTCATCTTCGCGATCATTACCGAAGCGACGCTGGAGTTCCTCGGGCTTGGCGATCCCAAGACCGTTTCCTGGGGCATGATGCTTTATAATGCACAGAAAGCATCCGCGCTTTCCGTCGGTGCGTGGTGGGACATCCTGACGCCTTGCTTTGCCCTGGCACTGCTCGGGATAGGCCTGTCACTCCTGAACTTCGCTGTCGACGAAATCGCCAATCCGCGACTTCGTAGCGGAAACCGGCTTAATCGCTGGACCGCATTGATCCGTTCGGGAGATGGCCGCCTGTGACCCAACCCCTCCTATCGATAAAGAATCTCACCATCGACTATATCGGCGAGAATACCGATTTTCGCGCGGTCGATAATGTCAGCTTCGACGTTGCTGCCGGTGAGATTTTCGGGCTTGCCGGTGAGTCCGGTTGCGGCAAGAGCACGATTGCCTTCGCCATCAGCCGTCTGCACAAGCCCCCGGCACTGATCCGCAGCGGGCAAATATTGCTTGAGGGTCGCGATGTGCTCGATCTCGACATTCAGGCGTTGCGCAGCTTCCGCTGGCGCGAAGTGGCGATGGTGTTCCAGAGTGCGATGAACTCGCTCAATCCTGTTCTGCGCGTTGAAGCACAGTTCTATGACGTGCTTCGCACCCATCAGGGCATGAACCGCAAGCAGGCGCGTGAACGCACGGCGGAAATGCTGCGGCTGGTGGATATCCAGCCTGATCGCATGAGCGACTATCCGCACCAGTTTTCCGGCGGCATGCGCCAGCGCATCGTCATCGCCATATGTTTGGCGCTCAACCCGAAAATCGTGGTAATGGATGAACCGACCACTGCCCTCGACGTGGTGGTACAACGGGAAATTCTTCAGCGCGTCAATGAATTGCGAAAGAAGCTCGGCTTCTCTGTTCTGTTCATCACCCATGATCTTGGCTTGATGGTACAGGTCTGCGACCGCATCGGGATCATGCTGGAAGGCAAGCTTGTCGAGCAGAATACCGCGCAGGAAATTTACGCATCACCGCAGCACGATTACACGAAGAAATTATGGGCTTCGTTCCCCTCGCTGCATGGATCGAAGACCGCGGAGGCTTTCGCATCATGAGCGCAGGCAGCGAACCAATTCTCAAACTCGACCGTGTCTCCAAGACTTTCGGTAGCGTGCCATATCTGGTCAAGGCAGCACAGGCGGTTTCATTCGAACTTCATCCCGGCCGCACTTTGGCGCTTGTCGGGGAATCCGGAAGTGGCAAGACAACCTGCGCGCGTCTGGTGATGCGGGAGTATGAACCCAATGAGGGCGAGCTGATCTTCAAAGGCAAACCTGTGCAGACCGGCAATGCCAAGGCGTTGGCTGATTACCGGCGCTCGGTGCAGATGATCTTCCAGGACCCGTTCTCATCGCTCAACCCTGCACACACCATCGCCTATCATTTGCGCCGCCCGCTGCAACTGCATCAGCGCGATCTGAAGGGCAAAGACATTGATGCAAAGGTCAACGAATTGTTGGAGCGGGTGAAGCTCGATCCGGCGCTTGTTGCTCCCAAACACCCGCACGAGCTTTCGGGCGGGCAGCGCCAGCGGGTCAACATTGCCCGCACGCTGGCAGTCGGTGCCGAGGTGATCGTGGCGGATGAGCCGACTTCCATGCTGGATGTGTCGGTGCGGCTTGGCGTGCTCAACCTTCTCAACGAGATGAAGCGCGATCTCAAGCTGGCGTTGCTTTACATCACGCATGATATCGCCACGGCGCGCTATGTCGCTGAGGATATCATCGTCATGTATGCTGGACAGATTGTCGAATGGGGCAATATCAACAAGGTTATCGACAACCCGCAGCACCCCTATACAAAACTGCTGCTTTCGGCTGTACCGGACCCGGAAATCCGGTTCGATGACCCCAGGGCGCATCTGCAGACTTCCGATGTGGATGAGGTACGACGCATCTCCGCTGTTCCGGATGCACGTTCAATCTGCATCGACAAGGATCATTTCATCCGTCAGGTAGGCGCTTAGGTTCTACTGGGCACCGACGGCACGGGGCGGATAGGCCGCCTGCTCCTGCACTGGCTTGGCAGCGCCGGAAATCGACCCTGTTGTCATGCGTGATATGCGGGAGCGCTGTTTTCCCGGGATAAGCATATCCTCGTGCACCCACCCGATCATGCCTGTCGTCGGCACGGCTATGTGATGCCACTTGCCGGACTTGCTGTAGGAACGCATTTCACGCCCTTTCTCGACGGAACCTGTCGATGCGGCACCTACCGATGCACTACGCCGCAGAACCAGCTTGTCTCGTGCATAAACCACCGATGGTGCCATGCCAGGCACATTGACGCCACGAGGAGGTTCAGCAACCGCTTTGCCTGTAGCGAAAACAGAGTTCTGCTGGCGTTGAACAGGCTGCAAGGATGCCTGCTGCACGGGCTTTGCTACGGCGGGGTTCGGTTGCGGTACGCCCACAGCTACAGTGGGGCGTGGTACTGGCGAGGGCAGAACATCCGAGCGACCATTTTCCTGACGGGCAGCTGTTGTTTTCACAGTCTGCTTCACTTCTTTCTCTGGTCTTGCCACCGCCATGGGGGATTTCGGCACAGTTGCACTTGCCACAGATCTGGAGCTTGTCGCAGGCGTTTTGTTCGCCTGTTCCTTTGTCCAGAAAGCTAAAACGCCAACGCCGCCCATAACCGCCACAGCAAGCAACAGGCCGACTGGCGACCAGTTTTGCGAGGATCTTGATGAGGATCGCTTCGGTGAACGGGATTTTGAGCGAGTGCGACGCTTTTTCTGGGCCATTCAGTCCTGCCGTTTTTCAGCCCTTGATGGGACCGGGTAAAGTCGGAATATCGAATCGCGATATGTCCTAACCTGACAGGGCTTTCTTGGTATTTGGTTACCAGACCCGCCACGATGATCAGATAGTTGTCGGATGCGTTGCAACCTGGAAATCTTTTTGCGTGTATTCCACCATTGCGGGTATGAAATCCCTTTTCATCGGGTTCCAGACGCCGTAAACGCGGGTATCAGCCTGAGAGCCGCCGGAATTTTCCCAATGCGCCAGTTTTTCTTTTCCAAAGGTCCGGACGGGACAGAGCGTTTTCGCCTGTTCGTACCGATCCTTGCAGGCGCAACTTTGCGCGAGAGAATTATTGGGTGCATCGGTGCATTGATCGGCATCGGCCTGACGGGGTGGATCTGCGGTGCTCTTTTCGGCAGCGGGCCTGCCGTACCGCTGATCGTTGCGCCGGTTGGGGCTTCCGCCGTGCTATTGTTTGCTGTGCCTGCCAGCCCCTTGGCACAACCTTGGCCAATCATTGGCGGCAATACGATTTCCGCACTGGTCGGCGTTACGGTTGCTCATTTCGTACATCAGCCGGAATTGGCAATCGCGCTTGCCGTTGCTCTGGCAATTGCTGTCATGTCGGTAACGCGTTCCCTGCATCCGCCGGGTGGCGCAGCGGCCTTGACCGCAATTATTGGCGGACCCGCGGTCCTTTCATCAGGATTTCTCTTCCCATTCGTGCCAGTTGCGCTCAACTCCGTGCTGCTTGTGGCTCTGGGTGTCGTGTTCCATAGACTGGCCGGCCGCTCCTATCCGCATAAGGCCGCCGCTCCCGCTACCAATACCCATGGGACACAGGACCCGCCAGCCCCGTTGCGCTCAGGATTTCAAAGTGAAGATGTCGACAATGCCCTGCAGGCGCTGGACGAGACGTTCGACATAGAGCGAAGCGACCTTGATGTGCTGCTGCGGGAAGTTCAGGTTCAGGCCGCCGTGCGGCGCCATCGTGCATTGCTGTGTGGGGATATCATGTCACGCGACGTGATAAAGGTGTCCGAGGATACGAGTGCGGACGAAGCACGAAACCTGCTGCTTGCACATAATATTCGTGCGCTACCCGTTCTTGATCATTCAGGGCGGCTGCTCGGCACAGTTGGCCTGCGTGAGCTGGCAAGCGCAGACACATCAATCAGGGAGTCGCTCAGCCCCGCGGTGACTGCCAAGGTTGACGATCATGCCATGAAGCTCTTGCCCATGCTGACAGACGGCACGACCCACGCGGTCATCATTGTCGATGAATCCCGGCTGGTATTGGGATTGATAACGCAGACTGACCTGCTTGGTGTCGCGTTCAACTCCTATCTTTGATCCGTTGCCAAAGCGCTGCACTGCCTGAAAATGCGAAAGCGTTTAGTATTGCCCATCGTTTGGCAGCGTTGACTCTGGTATCACCATGAAATCCAAGCCAACCCATAGAGGTTTTCATGCCGTCTTTCGATTATATCCGTCCCATCCTGCTGCTGCTCGGGTCAAACGTATTCATGACATTTGCATGGTACGGGCATCTCAAATTCGGCAATAAATCACTGATGCTGGTCATCCTGGTCAGCTGGCTGATTGCTTTCTTCGAATATTGCCTTGCAGTGCCGGCCAATCGTTACGGACATGAGGTCTATTCGGCTGCCCAGTTGAAAACCATACAGGAAGTCATAACGCTTGTGGTCTTCGCAGGCTTCTCAGTGGCCTATCTTGGCGAGAAGATAACAATCAACCATGCGGTGGGATTCGCGATGATTTGCGGCGGCGCATTCTTCGTATTCAAAGGGCCACTGTGATTGAATTGCGGAATTTGTCTGGGATTGTCGCAAAACTGCGACAATCCCAGCGCCTTTTTTTCGAGCCGGGGATGACAGGCCGCAAAAATGCAGGCTAACAATATATATTGTTGCTCTGCGACCAGAAGTTGCAAGCAGCGATCAAGTAAAAACAAGGGGGGAGAGCTTTCGTTACAAATCGCCGCCAAGCTCGAGACATGCTGCGGGACTATGCCTTCTTCATGGCCAGTTCGTTGCTTGTAACAACATCGCCCCACAGACACATGAACGCACCGCATTCAGCACAATGCACCGGCGCATCGCTTTCATCCTCATCCGGGACCGTCGTATGACTGGTTTTGCACTCGTGGCATATGATCTCTCGATCAAGGTTTTGCATAATTACACTCCACGCGGAGCTCGACTGAAATGAATAAAGCATGTCAGGATCGTTACTTATTGAACTGCCCGCAAAGAGACAATTCAATACAACTGCTAGTAACCATAACACATCTTAATTAGCAAAGACATGCTTGCAGACATTGCAATAAACAAACGAATCCCCCTGTAATTAATGACTTCTGGACTGAATTTATCTGGAGGAAGACTGTCACGCTGGCGGAGGCAGTCCAAAAAATGACGAGAATAAGCTGATGACGGAACACGAAAAACTGATCGAAGCGGTGGCAAAAGCCATTCATGCCTACCGCAGTACGGGCACCCAGGAATGGGAAAAGATACCCGACTTTATTCGTCAGACTTATCGTGATTATGCCAATGTCGCGCTCCCCGTCGTCTATGATGTGCTTCGTGATCCGACGAACGAAATGATCGATGCCGCCAACCGCGCCCGCCCCTCCGTTACCTCGCGGACCATCCAGGCAGCCATCGAAGCATCGCCTCTCAATCCCGAGAATCGAGACTGAGGACGTAAATCGGCAATCTCCTACAATCCGCACCAACAGTACAAATTGCGTCGGACGTAAAGCGTCCAGACGATATGCGTTGCGATTCTTTCAGCCAAAATCCGCCCGAAGTTTCGAACTTGAATAGTATATTCATATATCTGTTCGATTTTTTGGGTTAAGCAAACATACATATTACGACAAGAAAGTATTATAAGCGTCAAAAAGTAATTTCTCGTCAAACATCTTCGGTTAAAATCGCTTTGTCTGCGTATTATTCAAAAAAATTTATTGCCATATGTAAGGCGATGAAGCAGTCTCTAGGTGAGAAAGTTGTAAATCGGATTGTTTACGAATTTTGAATACAGCTATTCTTAATGAACTGTACAATATTGATAAAATTGCAAATAAATCCCTTTGGTTCAAGAACTGATCATTAGTTTCGTATGAAACTGGTTAACACGGTTTAGGTAATTGGAGGAAGTATGTACGACAATTCTCTAGGTAGATCTGATTACAAGTCTTTGACTGTAGCGGACGATACTGATCGGGATGCAGAAGCTCCGGATGAGAAATGGCGTTGGTCCTCTTATAGCGATGACAAAGGCAATATTGGATACAGTCGTAATCTTTATAAACTGCACCAGACCACAATTATCTACGGCGAAACTCATGGCCGGCTGGAGATGATCTCCAAAGGAGCTTCATCGACTCTTAGTTTTCTCTTTGTGATCAAGGGAACTATTGACCTTGTCGACATGAAGAAGCGGAAAATACAAACATTGGTAGCCGGCAATGCAACAAGCATCATCGACCGGCCAGATGTGAAGGCTAAAATCCATCCCGGATGCTCCTGGGTTGCCTATCGGGTTCCGATCACAACACTGAGGGAATATTTCGAACGCTTGATGCACAGACCCTATTTCCAGGAGCAGGCTTTTGCACCGCTCCATGATTTCCGCTCAGGTGGTGCCGCAGCTCTGTATCAGACACTTTGTTACGTGAGTGAGGATCTGGCCAACGCGACCAACTCGACACGAGACGTTCTGACCAACGTCTACGAACGCCTACTACTTGCGAAACTGTTCATGACGAAACCTGACAACGTTAATACCCTCAACAATTTGGCAGGTCGCCGGATATCGCCACGCTATTTGCAGCGTGCCGAAGCCTTCATGCGCGAAAACATCCACAATGCGGTGACTCTCGACAATATTGCCGATGCGGCAGGTTGTAGTGCGCGCGCGCTACAGAGAATGTTCAAGGAATATCGCGACACAAGTCCAATGCACGTATTGTGCGAGTACAGACTATCTGCAGCGCATGAAGCAATCCTGAGTGGCAGTGCACGCAATGTCACCGATCTCGCCATACACCTGCAGTTCTCCAATCCCGGACGCTTTTCGTCACTTTACCGCAATGCCTATGGAATGAGCCCATCGGCTATGATGCGCTTTCATGAAAAGAATACCTGACACATGCCGCGAATGCTGTTTTGTACCTTGCGTAGCCTGCCTTCTTCAAAACCACTCACCATGGCTCGATTGACTGTTTTGCCACTTCTGGTGGCAATGGCAGTTTCTGTTTCGGGCTGCATTCCCCGGTCGGGACCAACCACGGGTGACATTCTCAACCAGCGGAAGACATCAACAAACCTGAACTATGCGCTCGTCGACATTGGCAAGGACATACTGAGCTATGCGGGAACCCGCCCGCGGGAGAGTCTCGCTGCCAAGTTCGGCGCTGGACCACGTTCTAGCGATCTGCGAATTGCGGTAGGCGACGTTGTCGGGGTAAACATCTGGGAAGCACCTCCCGGCAGCCTCTTCGGCGGCAATATTACAATGGCGGGGTTCCAGCAACCTTCCGGCAGTTCCACGACAATTCCTGCTCAAACCGTCTCCGGTAATGGTACGATAGCCGTACCCTATGCAGGCCGCATCAAAGTTATCGGCAACACGCCAACGCAGGTTGAACAACAGATAACCAAGGCACTGGAGGGCAAGGCTGTTCAGCCACAGGCCTTGGTGACCATTCAGCGCAGCACCGCCAATGCGGTAACCGTGACGGGCGAAGTCGCCGCCGGCGCAAGAATATCGCTTACAGGTGCCGGCGAAAGGGTTCTCGATGCTATTGCAACCGCAGGTGGCATTCGCGCAGCAGCAAGCGACAGCATGGTCGGGCTAACCCGCAATGGTGTTGTTGCCCGTGTTCCCTTCGATGTGATGCTGGAAAATCCGGAAGAAAACGTCCGCTTGCGCTCCGGTGATCTGATCACAGTGGTTCGCGAACCCCGTACGTTTCTCGTGTTCGGCGCTGCGGGCCGCAATGCGGAAGTTCCGTTTGACGCTTCCCGTATTACCATGGCCGATGCTTTGGCAAAATCTGCCGGCCTGAACGATCAGCGTGCGGATGCGAGTGGCGTATTCGTCCTGCGGTACGAATTGGCATCCATCGCAAGACGTTTCATCCCGGAAGGCAACCCGATCCTCAGCAAGGGCGAATACATACCCGTGGTCTATCGCTTTAACATGCGTGATACCAACGTGATGCTTTCCATGCAGCGTTTCGAAATCCAGCCGCGCGATGTGATTTATATTGCCAATGCCGCTGGCGCAGATGTGCAGAAAATCATGGCTATCTTCCAGGGCGTAAGTTCTCCTGCAATCAATGCAACGTCATTCGGCATAACTGCGAGTCGTCTCTGAAAACTGTTCTTGTCTATTACCGCGTACTGGAATGAGAGAGCGCATGCCGTCATTGCTTCACCTGCACGAGATAGCAAACCTGAAACGCCTCGATCTCGAGGCGGCAATACTGGGACTTGCAAACAACGCTTATCTCGGAGATCACACTGCCATAGCTCGCGTGCTAGGCCGCTACAAACTCTATATTGACACGAGGGATCGTGGCTTCGGATCGCATATCCTGCTCGACGGTTACTGGGAGATTTGGCTGACACAGTTTTGCGCCCGCAACGTGCGTGCAGGCATGACCGCCATCGATGTCGGAGCCAATTTTGGCTATTATTCAGTGCTGCTCGCAGAACTTGTTGGTGAAGCAGGGAAGCTTATCGCGGTAGAGCCCAATCCGCATGCGGCTGACTTCCTGAAAAGAAGCCTCGACCTGAACGGCTTTACTCCCCGTAGCCAGGTTATCGAAATGGTGCTCGGCGGTGCCGGATCCAGTAGTGCAAATCTTTTCATAAGGGATCATGAGCCGAAAAACGCGACAGTTGTGTCTCCGGCTTTCAACACTGAAAATGCCAGCCAGCAAGGTGGCTACCTTATCGAAATTCCGGCCGTGACCATGGATGCACTGTGCACGCCGCTCGACCGGGTTGATTTCATCAAGATCGATGCAGAAGGCGCAGAAGAGAGTATTTTTTCTGCCATGGACGAAACAATAATGCGTCACCGGCCAATGATTGTAGTGGAGTTCAATGCAGCGCGTTCCGCTAATAGCGCGCAGTTCATCGAAAGGCTGACAAACATCTACGGAAAAGTACGGCGTCTCGATTTCAAAGGCTATGCCCAACCGGTTACAGCTCATGAATTGATGACGCAGAATTATGGCCAGGATTGGCTGCTCGTGCTTTCGGACAACGAACCTGCATGAGGCCATTGGCCTTGAATACCGCTGAAAGGATGCCGCCTTGGTGAAAACCATCCTCTATGATGGACTTAATCTATCCCTGCAGAAGGGTACAGGCGTGGCTACCTATACACGTGGCCTGATTCAAACTGTGCGCAGTCTGGGACACCAGACGGGTATCGTGCACAGTGTCCAGAGCAAACTGCCCCGCAATCCGGCTCTACGTGAAGTCGTGCTTTTTGACGATAACTCAAACAGGAAACTCGGCCCTGTCGCACTTGGCAAACGCTGGGCACGCCGCCGGATAGGTGCGCCTTTTGGAGTCACGCCAACACATGTTGAACTGACGGGAACCGTCATTCTCAAATCTCTGCAGGGCAATGTACTGGACTCCGAATATCTTTATGCGAATAACGACCTGTTTGCTACGGCGCGGCAGCACTTCAAGAATTACGGGAAAAGCCTGCCGCTTTCATTCGCTCACAGACCGGATCTTCTCCATTGCACCTATCCGATACCGATGCGGGCGAGAAAAGCGCTGAACATTTGTACGATCCATGATCTGGTGCCGTTGCGCCTGCCCTATCTTACCGAAGATAACAAACGATACCACTACAAGATGCTGACTCATCTTGTGAAATCCGTCGATCATATCGTCACGGTTTCGGAAACATCGCGTCAGGATATCATCCGTTTTCTCGGTGTTGAGGAAAGCCGGGTAACCAACACCTATCAGGCTGTGCATGTTCCGCTGGAGCTGCGTGAAAAGCCGCAGGATGTGGCTGCTGACGAAATTGCCGGAATATTCAATCTGGACTGGAAAAAATACTTTCTGTTCTTTGGCGCATTCGAGCCGAAGAAGAACCTCTCACGTCTCGTCGAAGCCTACCTTTCGGCCAAGGTCGATTATCCTTTGATCATTGTAGGTGCGCCGGGCTGGAAAGGCGATCAGACACAACTGTTGATTGAAGATGACCGTTTCCGTTTCTTCCTTCAGCAGGATAACCGCATAACGCCCGGCAGACGTATTCACCGTTTCGATTTTGTTTCTTACAATCTGCTCGTCAGCCTGATCCGCGGCGCGCGGTCTGTCCTCTTCCCTTCTCTATATGAGGGGTTCGGACTTCCCGTTCTGGAATCAATGCAGCTAGGCACACCGGTGCTGACTTCCACAGAAGGCTCGGTTCCCGAAATAGCAGGCGATGCCGCGCTCCTGATCGATCCCTATAATACGGAGTCCCTTCGCAATGCCGTACGTGCACTTGCCAATGATCAGGACCTTTGCGACCATCTTGCAGAGCTTGGCCCCAAACAAGCCGCTCAGTTTTCACCCGAACGCTACCAGCAGTCGATAGCCACGCTTTATGATAATCTATTAGGGAGCTAGGGAGGCCGAAGTAATATGACACTTTTCGTCGCCTTCGGGCTGCCAGGAACCATGTTCTCTTGGGGTACTACTGCACTCAGCGCCATCGCCCATGAAGTTTTCGGCGACTGCAATACCGTTAAAGTAGAGACACTGGCCGAACTGCAGGAGGCATGGCGAAACCGCACCAGCGAAGCGATGATCATCACATCGCATTATCCGGACAAGGAGCTTTGCGACTTCCTGATGCGGTCAAGAGCGCCATACCTCGTCTTCACAGAAGACGTAATGGACTCGATGAACTGGTTATCACAGACAACCGGAACGACCGATATACCGCTGGTACGCGCCATGTCCGCAAGTATTGCCTGTATCTCCCAAATCCGTTCACACCCGTTGATAGTCGCGGTCCAGCGCCAGAAAATGGGACCGGTACAAATACACCGTATACTTGGTCACTTCTGCCGGACTCTAGGGATCAATCTCTCCAAAGATGGCATAGTTCGCTGCCTTGAAAAACTTGGCGCTGATTTCTCCGGGCCTGCACCTGATCTTTCGCGTATTCCAACATTTGAAGTATCGGCAAAGAAACTGGACGCCAACTATATGCCTCCCGGTGCCGAGTATGAGGCGATATCGCCGGACATCCGCGCTATTGCGCTTGATGTGCTCAAGCCACTCGATGGCTCGATCATGCGAACACCGATCAAGCAGATGATCTGGCCCCTTCAAACCTTCCTGCTAGCCGATAAGGAGGGTGCAAGTATTGTCAGCGAAATCGAACTTGTTGGACGTGCTCGCTGTGTCGTCTACGGTCCATACTTCCATCTGCCGCCCGGCGAATGGACTGCCCGTTTCTCGTTGCGCATCGATACTGAAATCTATGGCCAGATATTCACCATCGAGATCCATAACTCGGAGCTGCTGAGCAGGATTCGCATTCGCCCTTCTCAAACCGGGTCATTCATTGCCGAGGCACAGTTCCTTGTTGAACGCGCCAAGGAGCCAATAGAAATCAGATTGTTTACAGAAAGCGGATCCATCGAAGGTTCGATTGCGCATTGGTCGGTTGAGTTGATTCCGGAAGAACAGCCAAAGCGGGAGAACCGTCCGGAAAGGCCCTCTATACTTCCCAAGAATGATCAGGAATTTACCACAACTGACGCTGTGGAATCAAAAGAAGAAACGTCTGCGAGTGCTCCATAACCAATCACCATTACGTTCAATACAGATTACGTCAATTAAGCACATTTAACGAATATCTTTAGCATTATCGAGCTAACTATATTGTATTCACAGTATTTATTCTGTGCAAGTATAAGTTGAAGTTGCACATTCAAAGGTGAATCTCATGCGGAATTTCAACGTTATCGGTCTATTCTTGTCAGCATTGGTTGTTTCGGGGGGCGCGCATGCCGCCGATGCTGTCATTGAAACTGCTCCCGAAGCTGTCTTGGCTGATCCGGGCTTTGTCTGGACAGGTTTTTATGCAGGTTTGAATGCCGGCTACGGCTTCGGTGGTGATGACCGCGTCGGAATTCGTAGTGGCGGTGATTTCATCGGCAATATCGGCACGATTGAGCAAAGCGGTTTCGTCGGTGGTGCACAGATTGGTTATAACTATCAGATCAATAACTTCGTTCTCGGTATTGAAACCGACTTCCAAGGCGCTGGTCTGGACGACACAACCTCTGGTGAACTGGTAGGCGTCGACATTCATGCCAAGTCGAGCATCGACTGGTACGGCACACTCCGTCCCCGCGTAGGTTACGCTTGGGATCGCACCCTGATCTACGGTACAGGTGGTCTCGCCTATGGCCGCGTCAATTACAAGATGTCTGCTGATGGCGATCAGTTTATGAATGAAAAGAAGACACGCGCAGGCTGGGTTGCCGGTGCAGGTATCGAACATGCTTTCACAGACCATGTGACTGCAAAGCTTGAATACCAGTACATCAACTTTGGCGACTACACTGTCGAAAGCGAAGGCGTATCGACACGGGCGTCACCTGACTTTCATAGCATTCGCATCGGTCTGAACTACAAGTTCTAACCTACAAACACAGTTCGGTAATGAATTAACTCTTAACAGGAGAGGGAATTACTATGCCTCTAATTGACATTGATCTAATCAACAATGGTACGCAGACAATCGACTCAAACAATGGCGCAGATGGTGATACACTTGAGCTCGGGCTCGTCTCCAACGGCACTTTGATTGTCAACGGCGTTGATATCACGCTGAACAGCCTTGTTGGCGCCGGCGTCATCACCTCCACAACAATCATCCTGCAGAATGGTGCTGACCTTACAGTCGACACATCTGTCCTGAGTGTTGCGGCCGGTACAACGTTCAACTACCAGATCGGTGCGGGCACCAGTCTGACGATGAACGCGGCGGCAATTGCTGCAGACTTGCTCAGCGGCACCACCATCGACTTTATCAATGCTGCGGGTACGGGTCACTTCACCTATAGCCCCGGCTTGCTAAACCTCAGCCTCAGCAGCCCACCGGACATCGTGGGTGTAAACAACGGCGATCGCGTCACTGTTGTGGGCGCAAACAGCGTGAGCCAGGTTGGCAACACCATCACGTTCTTTGGCGGTCCTTTGGGCATCCTTCCAATTGCCTCCTACGACATCCCGGCTGGTGCCACATACAGCTTCAACAACGTCAATGACACTGTCACCTTCCTGACACCCTGCTTCGTTCGCGGTACTCTTATCACGACACCAACAGGTGAAATCGAAGTCGAGAATCTCAAGGCAGGCGACGTGATTTCCAGCCTGAATAACGGCGCTGTTGCCGTCAAGTGGGTTGGCAATCGTGCCATTGACCCAAAGACACTGGACAAGCCGCGCAATGATCTGCCGGTTCGCATTCTGGCCGGTGCCATTGCTGAAAATATGCCATCGGATGACCTCTTTGTCTCGCCAGACCATTGCATGTTCGTCAATGGATCGCTGGTTCCGGCAAAGCTGCTGATCAACGGGACTACCGTCAGTCAGCCGATTACACTCAGCCCGGTCGAATACTATCACATCGAACTCGAGCAACATGATGTGATCTGGGCAAATGGTGCCATGGCAGAAACCTATCTCGACCTTGGCAACCGTCACGTATTCCTCGAGCCAGGTGTCCTTCAGTTCACTTCGCTGAAGGCATATGACGCCAAGGCCTGCTATCCACTGGCCTACTCCGGTCCGGCTGTGGATGCTGCCCGCGCAATCATCACCGAGCGTGAAGCAGCACTTGGCTACGACACAGACGAAGCCAAGGTATCCTGATACATCGTGGGGCGCGTTTTACTCCAGTCAACGCACCCCACGTACTTTCTTAACCTTGAATCGACCTCTACCGTGCAAGGTAGGGGTCGATTTACGCATTAGAAGCTATTCACATTCAGTATGACTGATCTACAGATGTTCTGGAGAAAAGTGTATGCGCACTGCGCCAACCGTTTCGCCTTATACTATTGATCTTGATGAGAAAAATCTGAAGCTCGCGCGTGAGGCATTTTCCGGCAAGCGTGTCTTTTTTGACGGTGTATTCAAAGGCGATTACAGCCTGGCAATCGTCAACCGGCTTCTTGCTAAAGCCCTCGTAGAGGCTGGCGTCGACCTTCACTGCTACACGCCCGAAGCCGATTGGCAGAGTGATGCAAGGCTCAATGCCGCTCCCGAGGTCAAACGCCTTTTATTACCCGGCTACCCATCCGAAAAATATGACATTCACCTTCGCAATACATGGCCCCCTACTACCCATGACATGATTGGGCGTTTCAACGCCTATGTGAATTTTGCCTGGGAAGAACTGGAGGTTCCTCAATACCTTATCGAGCGTTTCAACCGCGACCTTGATCTGGTCATGGTGACGGCGAACTTTGTTAAACAGGCATTTGTGCAGTCAGGCCTGACCATTCCTCTCGAGGTCGTTGGCAATGGCACCGATCATGTCGCCCTTGATGCGGGGCTTGGCACTGCCTCACCTGTGCCTTCGACCGGGCGAAAGCGTATCCTGCACGTCTCTTCCTGTTTTCCGCGTAAGGGAATTGATGCGCTGGTCGATGCGTTTACGCAAACATTCAAGCAAGACGAACAGGTTGAACTTGTCATCAAGACATTCCCCAACCCGGATAATATTCTCTCCTCCGTCATGGACAAATTCAGCGAGCGCTTGCCGGGTGCAGCGCCGATCACGATTATCAACGACCTTTATACTTCAGAGCAGATGCTGGCGCTCTACCGCACAGCCTCCCTCGTTGCTGCACCAAGCAGAGGCGAAGGTTTTGGCCTGCCTTTGGCGGAGGCAATGCGGCTTGATATCCCGGTGGTGACGACTGCCTATAGCGGACAGGTGGATTTCTGTACCCCTGAGACCGCATGGATGGTGAACTACCGCATGGCTCCCTCACAGACCCATGTTTCCGGCTCCCTAAGTCTATGGGCGGAACCATCGATCGAACATCTTGGCGTTCAGATGCGTGCGGCCCTTGCGGACCGGGACGAGGCCCGTTCGCGAAGCAAAAACGCGCAGAAACTTCTGGCCGACCATATGAGCTGGAGTTCTGTCGCACGGCGGGTGCTTGCATCCATTGCCAAGACCAAAAAGACTGCGGCGGCTGCACGCAAGCCATGGAGCCTCGATCTTGTTTCGTCATGGCATCAGCAGTGCGGAATCGCCACTTACTCCGAACATCTCTACTCCACCCCGGCGTTTGCCGGCAGATTTTCACACATCTATGCAAGGCGCCTGCTCAACGACGAGTTGCCGGCAACTGCGCAGGCCAAACTTGCCCATATACCGGATCTGGTTTCCCGCTCGTGGGGCTATGACCTGACATCCCTGACGAGATTCATTTCCGAAATCGAAAGTGCCCGCGGCGATGTTCTGTGGATACAGCACCATCCCGGACATTTCTCCACGCCGGACATGGAGCTTGTAAACAACACGCTTGCCAAGACCCGGCACAAACTACGCGTCATTACCATGCACAGCGTGAAGGAAATCCTTCGGCACGGTCATCTCGAATGGACCAAGCTTTTTGACATAGTGTTCGTGCATTCCGCCGAGGATGCGGGCTTGCTGGCAAAAGCCGGGCACCCCAACCCTGTGGTCATGCCGCATGGGGTAATTCCAACATCGGAAGACAGCATCCGGCCCGATCCATCAGTCTTTACCATAGGGTCATTCGGATTTCTCACACGGCATAAGAACATCGACCTGCTGGTACAGGCTTTTGCGCGGGCACGGGTATTCGAGCCGCGTCTGCGTCTCAAGCTTTTGAACTGCATGCTACCCAATGATGAATCGCAGGAGGTCCGGGTTGTTATCGAAAACCTCTTCTCCCATTTCGATCTGCACGATGTAGCTTCCGCACGGTTCGACTTTGTTGAGCAGGAAGAACTCGTGAATGAGCTGGCACAGTCCGATCTTCTCGCTTTTCTCTACGGCCCGTCAAACGAAACGGCGACAGGCGCAGCCCGTATCGCCATGAGCGCGGACCGCCCATTGCTGTGCTCACGCTCGCCGGTGCTACGTGACATGTGGCCGATAAGCCATGTGGTCCGTTCCGTGGACATTGACTGTGTTGCCGAAGCCCTGATCAGCCTTGCGCAAAATCCCGTCCTGCTCGGGTTGCGCGATCCTGACCGTCGCCAGGCAGTACAGTGGAACTCCTATCCGCGCGTGGCGGCAAGACATGCTGCGCTGATCGAACAGATGCTGGACCAGAAACATGACAATCGCAGAGCTGCATAAAATCCCGCTTCAGTCAGTACCAAAGGATGTCTTTTCCCTTCCTGGAGAAGCTTTCGTGGATGCATGGGCAAGTGCTTTCAACTTGTCTCCAGCGGAACTGAGCGACGAAGAAAGGCAAAATCTCGTGAAAGCCATTCGCAACGGTACAAACCGCCTGAAGGTCGTTGATGCACTACGTGCAGCTTCATCTGAGGGTGAAAAACAATCGGTCGATTATGAAGCACAGGTGCTGAGGCGTACGCCCGACCAGTTTGCCATTATCGAGAATTTTACACGCTTTGCACCGGATAATGATGTGGCTTTCCTGCGCTATACATTTGACAAGATTTGCGGTCGCGACCCAACGGACAAGGAACGCCTGACGATGGAATTTGATCTGAGGCGCAATGTGACCACCCGCGAGGATATCGTCAAACGGGTCGTTTCAATCGCGCGCCGCGATGGTCAAATTTCGCTCTGGGACACGATGGAACAGCCAGCTACCCAAGACCCAGGCAACAAGCCACCCGACCCCAGCTCCGCACGTACCCTGCCAGCAGGTCTGTCCTATGATATGGACGGCAACCAGACGTTGATATTCGTTCGCGAGGTGGCAGGAGAAGGCTGGATGATAGGCCCTGACCTGCTCCATCAGCCTGTTAATGTTGTCGATGGCGGCTGGAGTGTTTCGCCCGGCTGGCTGATTACCGGCCCGAAGCGCAGTCTGGAAGCAGGCACTTGGATGGTCCGGCTCGATCTTGTACAGGACCCCGCGGCACGAATTGCCGTACAGGTCAGCGCCAATTCAGGACTGGACACCTTGCAGGAGCTTATAATCGCCGGTTCATTCATCGGAAATCTGTGCGTGGATATTCGCAATGAGCACAGGTTTGTTGAGCTCCGGCTAAAAATACTCGAAACGCCTGATACAAAGCCTTGGATCAAGCTGCGTGATGTCTCCATGATCCGCAGCAAGCAGTCCGTGGTGAACACATGATCAAGCTGCCTTTCTCCGAGCGGACACGGCGCATGGCGGTGCAACTGGCGGCTGTAACCGACAACGCGAACAGCCCAAGAAGCATCTCCCTGCAGGCTGATGCGGCCCGCGATAAGGGCAACTGGGCCGATGCTGCAGAGCTATATACAAAAGCGATTGCCGCCGACCCGGCACGTACAGGATTGCTTGTCCAATTGGGCCATGCCGAAAAGGAACTCGGCAATTACGATCGTGCCGAAACTGCCTACCGGAAATTCGTTGGCATGAACCCACAAAATGCAGACGTTCATCTGCAACTCGGGCATCTCTTCAGCCGGATGGGCGACTCCCAGAAAGCCCGTGAATGGTACGAAAAGGGTCTCAAACTGGCACCAACGGATGTGGAGCTGATCCGTCACGCAAACATGGCCCGCAACAGATCGGGTAAACCGGGCGTGGAACAAAAACGCCGCGAAGCAATGAAATTTGTAGACGCACAGGATTGGTCGCGTGCACGGCATCTTCTGCGCGAACTCGTTACCGAGGACAATGAGCGCGACATGATCGCCGTCTACGCAAACATTACCAAAGAAGACGGCGATTTTGACGAAGCGAAGAAACTTTATGGTGAGTATCGCGAATATGCGGAAGCCTTTGATCAGAACAGTCTGGAAGACGTAGAGCTTCAGCTAGGGCATTTGCATAAACTGGCCGGCGATTACAAAACAGCGCTGTCGCATTACATTCTGGCTCGCAATGTGAAAGCGCAACGATCCGGATATATCGATCAGACAGGCGCGATAGAGAACGAAATTCAGGCATGCGTCAGCGAGATTTATACCTGCTTTGCACCGCCTTCCTGAATAACAGGCTCAGCTTCCATGATCGCGGATTGCGGTCAGCAGCAGCCAGCCAAGCAAATATCCGATCGAGGTGACGAACAGCACAATCGCGATGTTTTTCATAGCAAGCGGCAATTCGGCCTGGTCCGGCAGGTTGGGTGCAACAACCACTTCCAAATAAAGCTGCTGACGGCGAGCGTCAGCGCGAGCGGTTTTCAATGAATCGAGCGCTGAAATGAGTGCTTTGTTGGAAAACTCCCTCTGCAGCATCAATGCTTCATAATCTGCAATTCGTGGAGCAATCGAACCATCCGATCCCGCCACCTTGCTCCGTTCCGTCGCCAGCTGCTTTTCCAGCGCATCAATGCGGCTGGTCATATAGGGGATCGAACTTGAGTCCGGCGCGGTCGATCTGGTTTCTGCAAGATTGGCTCGGGAAACGGCAAGCTCCGAGCTGATCCGGCTCATGAGTTCCACCATGGACACGGAGTTCAGCTTGGGATCAATCATGAGCTCCTTGTTGCGGAAGAGAGTTATGTTCTTTTGAGCCTCGATCATCCTGTGCTCAGCACCTTCAACTTCCGCAGTCGCAAAGCGCACCGCATCGCCCCTCGCCCGCTCGTTCATCTTGATCAGTCGCGCATTGCCGATATCCAGAAGCTCTTTGTTAAGGGCAAGCGCATCCTGTGGCAGGAATGCCGAAGTTCGCAGCACCGTTATACCAGTGGTGTCGTTGTGTACTATCTGCACGCGTTTGCTGTAGTAGCGGAAAAGCTCTTCG
Organism: Phyllobacterium sp. YR531; assembly: GCF_000282595.1. Taxonomy (GTDB): domain Bacteria; phylum Pseudomonadota; class Alphaproteobacteria; order Rhizobiales; family Rhizobiaceae; genus Phyllobacterium. Next base: position 14,288 of record NZ_AKIZ01000004.1, on the reverse strand, counting down.
AAAAGACCGCTTTCCCACGGGGCCGGAAACCGCGCCAGAACATCCCCGTGAGTGCTATCGTAGTAGCGTCGCAACGGCAGCGAATCCTGCACGACAGCCAAGGCATCGCGAGAGCGGATATATTCCTGCACCGAGAAAGTATCGTCCTGCGACCGCGTAATACCGCTATTTTGCAGCATAGATCCGAAGCTCGACGACGATGGCGGCGCAGCCATGCGCACGACAAAAGCCGACTCCGATACAAACATCGGGGAAGCTATGAAAATATAGTAGATGCTCACCAGCAAGGTAGGCACACCAATGAATAGTGCAGCGAGCAACCGCTGCAAAAACTTTGGCCGCGAGTATAGGGGCCGAGGGGCAGTTGCTGGCGTGAACAGACCTGGCGCAAGACTATTGATGACAATCACCCCTTCGTTCTAGTTCTGAAGTACGGTACTAGCATCTCAACTATTACTGCACAATTTAACTATACCTATAGTTAATAGATAAAGTTTTCATTTCTATTTCTATTGTATAATACTTTATTCCGTATATAGTCGTCAATGAACTCCTCTAGTTGATATCAAGGAGACTGAATGGAAGCTGCATCGGCGAAACCCGCTTTGAAGACGACGCTCATGACCGGCATACGTGGTCAGCTGCGCGTTCTTGGTGCACTGATCATGCGCGAGATGATTACGCGCTATGGCCGGGAAAATGTCGGCTTTCTGTGGCTGATCCTTGAACCCATGATCCTGACCATCGGCGTCATGACAATGTGGACGCTGATGAAACATGAGTCGCATGGCCTCGGCATCATTGCGTTCGTTTTGAGCGGTTACATGCCATTGACGCTGTGGCGGCATGTCTCGTCCCAGCTCGTTTCCTGCCTGAAGCACAACCTGCCCTTGATGTATCACCGTCAAATCCGGATGGCTGATACCCTCATGGCCCGCGCCCTGCTGGAAGTGGGCGGCACAACACTCGCTTTGGTCATTGTTTATACCGGAACACGCTTTGCCGATCTCATGGATCCCTATCAGGATCTCGGGCTGGTAATGGCAGGCTGGTTCTTCATGGCATGGTTTGCATTTGGTGTTGGTCTGATCCTCGCCGCACTGGCCGAATTCTTTGAATTCGTGGAGAAGCTTATTGCGCCCTTGCAATATTTGACCCTGCCTATTTCCGGCATGTTCTTCATGGTTTCGTGGCTGCCTTCCGACATACAGAAACTGGCTCTTTACGTTCCGCTTGTGCATTGCTTCGAAATGTTTCGTGCCGGCACATTTGGCGATACGATCGTCGCTCATTACGACATTCAATACGTGTTCGCCTGCTGCCTGATCACCACAGCCATCGGCCTTTATCTGATCGAGCGGGTGCGCGATCATATCAAGTTCGAGTAAGGTGTTTGCCTTGTACTGCTGCGCTGTGAGCTGCATCTGCATCTCCTACAGCGACGCGTAAATATCAAAGGCGAATTTGACATCGCTGAAAACCTTGCCCCGTCCATTCTTGAGCACGAGCGCGGACGAACAATGTTCGGCGATGATATCCAGACTGTGACCGACGATAATCATGGCCCTGTCCCGTCGTTTTACAAACAATTCTTCGAAGGACTTGCGCTGGAACCGCTGATCGCCCACGGCAACAACCTCATCGATCAGATAGCAGTCAAAATCAATTGCCAATGACAGTCCGAATGCCAGACGCGCGCGCATACCTGAAGAATAGGTTTTGATCGGCATGCGCAGATATTTGCCCAAGTCGCTGAACGTTTCGACGCAATCGCGGATTTCATCGACTGGCCTGTTATAAACGCGTGACAGAAACCGCATGCAGTCTATGCCTGTCATCGAGCCGCCAAATCCGCCACTTAGAGCGATAGGCCATGACAAGGACATGGTTCTGGTGATTTCACCGGAGGTGGGAGGCTCCATCCCTGCAATAAGCCTGACAAGTGTTGACTTGCCAGCACCATTGTGGCCGAGGACGGCAATTTTTTCTCCCGCCTTCACTTCAAAACTTATGTCATCAAGCACGCGGCGTGTGCCGCCATTCATCGGATATTCCTTGATGACATTGCGTACGGAAACAGCACCAGACTTTACAGGCTTGCTACTCACCCACGAGCCCGGCAAACCGTCTTTTCCATCCTGAAATGTGATCGTGCCGTCTATGGTCATGTCTCTGAATGATCGTAAATCTGGTTACGGAAAAAGCGGGCAATCCAGAATGCGGCAAAACACAAAGCCAGAACCAACAGGATTGATTTTATCCGCTTCGGATACATCGCGTAGTCGGGGCGGTTTGGATTGACGATACGCTCCAGATAGAGCTGCTGCCTCTGCGCCTCCAACTTGGCATTTTCAAGCGATGTCGCCGACGATTCCAGCATCCGCATGCCAAGCTCGCGCTGCAGCAGTAACTGCTCGTACTCAGCGATCAGGGGGGCCATGGAAGCATCATCACCAACGATCCTTGCACGCTCCTGAATGATTTGCTGTTCCTTGGCATCAATGGAACTGCGCATTGATTGTATCTGGGGACTTTGCGGTGTCTGTTCTATCAGCGAGGCCAACTGTGCCTTGCTTTGAGCAACGTCATCGGACAATTTTGCAATCATCTCGAACATGGCAGTGGACTGTTTGCTTGGATCTACCATCGCGACTTTGTTGCGGAAAGCCGTGAGGGATTTTTGCAAATCGCTCAACCGCTTTTCGCTGTCTGCCATCTCCACGCGGGCGAAGCGCACCGCGTCCTGACGCGCACGATCATTGAGCCGGTTAATCAGAGATTCGGCACGATCAAGGAGTGCTTGTGCCAGCGCTTGCGCATCTTCTGGACGGAAAGCCCGTACACGCAAGGTCGTTACACCGCCACCGGAATCGGTCTCAATCGTCACGAAATCGAGATAATGCTGATAGAGCGCTTCTCCGGTTGGCTCGCCCCAAGGCGATGGGAAGCGGGCAAGAAAATCAGCTTCCGGGCGCGAGAGTATTTCCCGCAATCCGCTGTGCTCCGCCATATCGCTTGCGGCGGAACGAGATTCAATAAATTCCATGACAACATAACTGTCATCCTGAGCCCGCACAAAACCGGTGCTTTGAAGAAATCCGCTGAGCAAGCCCGCTGCATTCCTGTTGGGACTGCGCACAACGAACCTGGTTTCGGAAACATACTGATCCGATGCGATTGCTCCATAGTATATGGTTGCAACGCCAGTCGGCAGCGCCACCATAAGCAGAACGAGAATGTGGTTTCGAGCCCAGGAAAGCGCGCGCCTGATAGCCGACTTTTTCTCAGGTAGCATCGTACCTGCATGAATATCGACCAAGGTCAGATAGTCGGTAAACTCGTCATTTGTACTAACGCGCGTCATGTTGCCTGATACCGCCGTCCAGAGCAAAACCCGCTACTATAGAGCCAACTGCAAGCCAAATTGCACTCCAATACATGCACTAAAAAGTGCGCTATCGGTACTAAACCCAAGTGCAGCATATAATGAAAATACATTGGTCGCAATTATAAACCACTGTAAATATTGATATAAACATTATTCAGTAAATAAATTTCAGAATAGAAACCATAATAGATAATTTTAATGGGTAATTGGCGTTTTTTTACTTGTTCTGGCGCAATTAGTATGGCGAACGATGTTCCCCGATGAAATAACTATCTGAAAATACATTAGTTTTATGCTCTGAGTAGAGTTTTGACCAGAGTATGCGTTGTAAAGGGGCTTGAGGACCTGTGGGGCATAAAATCGGACGCCATGAATCCGACCATTTGGGTACAATCGTTTCATTTCCGGAACGGCCAGACCACATACAGCCTGCACAAAAACCTCTCATTCTTCTCTTGCAGGGCCCTGTTGGCCCGTTCTTTCGTGTTCTTGCCGCAGAGCTCGAAAACGAGGGCTATGACGTCCTGAAGGTAAACTTCAACGGTGGTGACTGGTCATATTTTCGTGGCACGCAAACGCTGCATTTTTCCGGCACGACCGACGCCTGGAGCGATTGGCTCAGTGCGTTTATCCGGGGACGGCAACCGGAAGCGATTGTCCTGTTCGGCGACAGCCGCCCCTATCATCGTCAGGCGATCAAGGTGGCTCAGCAGGCAGGCATTCCTGTGGCGTCTTTCGAGGAAGGATATGTCCGCCCGAATTTCGTTACGCTCGAATGGGGTGGCAATAATGCCATGTCACCCTTGCGCACGCACAAGCCGCGTCTTCACGCAAAGGGACCCGCCCTGCCGCCCGAACCGGTCAAGGGCAATCTTTTCCGGGCAATGACTTTTTTTGCCATCCGCTACTATCTGGCAAAGACAGCCGGGGCCATGTTCTTCCGGGGTAATGCCCACCACCGCAGCCGCGGCATAATTTCAGAATCCGTATTATGGACACGAAATTTCTATCGGAAACTCCGTTATTATCCGGCAAACAACGAGTTGATGCTCAACCTCATCGAGAACCTTGAGGATCAGTATTTCGTCGTTGCGCTTCAGGTTCATGATGATCAGCAGCTCCTTCGCCACGGCCGGGGCTGGACCATGGAGAAACTGATTACCGAGAGCCTGCGCTCTTTCGAACAACATGCGGCAAAGAACCATCATCTCGTCATCAAAATCCATCCCATGGACCGCGGCCACAAGAGCTACCGCCACTTTGCCATGGCTCTCGCCCGGATCGCCGGCTGCGAAGACCGCGTGCATATTGTCGATGATGGATCGATAGGCTTGCTCATCCGGCACTCGCTAGGACTTGTGACTGTCAACAGCACGTCGGGCCTGCTGGCCCTGAACCACGGCAAGCCGCTGCTGACGCTGGGAGATGCCGTCTATAGCGGACAAGGCCTTTCATCCGTACAGGAGCCGCAACAGGGTGCCGCAGCCCGCAGTCTGGATGCCTTCTGGGCATCGCCGAAAGCGCCCGACAAGACAGCCGTCAAAGCATTCAATGCCAGAATGCATGATGAAAGTCTCGTCAATGGCAGTTTCTATCTTCGGCCCCTGCTTGAGGCGACAGCCAGAAGGGTTGTGAAACGTATCCAGCTGGAATTGAAGATCGTCCCCATTGACGAAGCATCCGTGCTGGTAACGAACCTCCCACCAGCGGAGCAAGAGAAAAAGCCAAAGAAGTCCGGAACCACGCAGATAAGCGCTTCGCTATCAGTGGATACGGTGAATTGATGCCATGAGTGTGATCCCGGCGCCTCCAATTGCAAATTCTGCTCCGGTGGTTCTGGATGACTTTCCAATATCGGGAGCGTCGCGAGGATGGCTGCCGCAGAAGAATGCGCGACTATTGGCTTTCACGCCAACCCTGCTACGTTTTCCATTGATCGGCGCTGCCCTGGAAACATCGCATATGCGCGGTGCCGAGCTGCCAGCACGACCGGCTGACGGCATTGTCGGCTGGGGTGAAAAACCCTTGGCACGCATGGCAAGGCGACTGGCCAAATTACGTGGACTGCCCTACTGGGCCCTTGAAGACGGATTCCTGCGATCTGTCGGGCTTGGCAAAGCCGGAGCCCCTGGGGTCTCGATCATTGCCGATGATGTCGGCATATACTTCAATGCGGCAAAACCTTCCCGACTGGAGCGTCTCGTCGAAGCGCCTGTTACAGATCAGGATCTGTGCAGAAGCAGGTCAATCCAGCAGCAGATCGTTGAACAGAGACTGACCAAATATAATCATCTGCCGGATTACCCATTTTCCCTCGCACCCACCACCGGACGCAGCATTCTTTTGATTGATCAGGTTGCATCTGATTACTCTATCGCTGGTGCCGGCGCAGATGAGCTCACTTTCCGCCAAATGCTGCATGAGGCATTGGCTGTTCCGGGCGCGACAGTGATGGTCAAAAGCCATCCCGACATTGTTGCGGGTTTCGCCAGAGGGTATCTTACGCAGCTGGCCGGTGAGGCAAACGTTCATGTCATCACCGAGAATATTTCGCCTCATGCCCTGCTGGATGTCGTGGATGAGGTCTGGACAGTATCCAGCCAATTTGGCTTCGATGCCCTGATCCGGTCCGTTCCTGTCAAGACATTTGGCGTTCCATTTTATGCCGGATGGGGGCTTACGACCGACTGGGCAGACGGGCCGATCGCAAGAGCGGCATTCTCGCGCCGGACCAGCCGCCCGACCCTCGATCGATTTGTTGCAGCGGCTTTGCTGCATTACTCGCGTTATGTCGACCCGGTTACCCGGAAGGCAACGACAGCCGAGAAGGCCATCGACCGTCTTATCGCCTGGCGGCATCACGCCTTGGCGAGACGCGGCAACTATCTGTGCGTCGGCTTTTCCAAACATAAGCACCGCAGCGTCAAACGCTTTCTCTCCGGGCCATGGTCCACCGTCCGGTTCACGGGATCAAAACCCGATGCCAGGGAGCTTGCACGGGCAGATTATGTCGTACGATGGGGTCAACACGATGAGCCTCCAGTTGCCGGCGAACTCGCCCGCTCTGTGCCCATGCTCCGGATGGAAGACGGTTTCATCCGCTCGGTGGGACTTGGCTCGCATCTGATCCCCGCTTCGTCGCTCTGCCTTGATCGAGACGGCATTTACTTCGACGCCACACGGGAGAGTGGGCTTGAGCGATTGCTGCTCAACACTGACTTCACGCCTGCCTTGCTCGCCCGTGCCCGCCGCCTGCGTCAAAGCATCGTGGAGTACAACGTCACCAAATATAACCTTGAAGGCACTCCCGCACCCGACTACCGCAGGCTGGCAGGTGACAAACCCATTGTGCTTGTTGCGGGACAAGTACCCGGCGACGCGTCACTTCGTTTTGGCCTGACGAACAATATCTCCAATATCGATTTGCTCAAGGTGGTGCGTGCCCAGCGGCCGCAGGCATTCATCATGTTCAAAGAGCACCCGGACATGCTGGCGGGAAGGCGTGGCACGGCCACGGATACTGGCCAGCTCGCACAATATTCCGATCTGGTCATCGGCAATGTATCGGCAGGCAATTTGCTTTCCGCTTGTGACGAAGTTCATGTTGCCACCTCGCTGATAGGATTTGAGGCACTCATGCGCGGACGCCAGGTATGGTGTCACGGACTGCCATTCTATGCGGGTTGGGGCCTGACGCATGATTGCGTAACACCTTTGCGTCCGCGCAAATACCTGACGCTGGACGCTTTGGTCGCCGCCACCCTCATTCTCTACCCGCTCTATTTTTCCACACGTACCAACCTGCTTTGCGAGGTTGAGGACGTGATTGACGAACTGTATGGCGAAACGCCAACGGAGCCGTCCCGGTTGAAGACTGCTCTGCGCATGATGGGATGGTCATGATGAATGCAATTGCGATGGATATCTCCCGGTTGATCGACAGATCGCACTTTTCAACGCCGACCGGCATTGACCGTTTTGAGCTTCAATATGCAAACTGGGCCAAAGCACGCAGTTCCTATTTCATCGAGATGGGGAGAACGAAACCCATCGAAATCAACAGGGGACGTGCAAATGGCCTCATCACTGAATTGGAGCAACGATGGTCGACGGCCGCATTGAGCCAGTCACAATCCACTGAACTCGAGCAGATCTATGCTGCAATCGACGGGCGTCTGTCCTGGTCACAGTTGAAATGCATCTCATCCCCTAAAAATAAATCCAAGCTGCATCAATGGGGCATGAATGCAGGCAAGGTGATGCGCACAATATTGCCGATGAGCCGCATGGCCACCAGTGCACCCTTTGTGCATGTTTCACACACCAACCTGCATCGCCCTGCCGCCTTTTCGTGGCTGGATGCCCAACGCAGCAACGGCATATTTTATGTTCACGACCTTATCCCGCTGACCCATCCGGAATTCGTACGCAAGAATGAGCCACAGAGGCACCTTCAACGTATGGAAACTGTTCTGAAACATGCAGGACTGGTTCTTTGCAATTCGCAAACCACTGCCCGTTCGTTTGAGGCTTTTGCCGAAGAGAGGGGCCATGCGGTTCCCCCGATTTCCATTCTCCCACCCGGTGTAGAGCATAGCTTCAACGTAGCCAGCAGAGCTGCACCGCGCTCGAAGCGACCCTATTTCCTTATGGTCGGTACTCTTGAGCCGCGTAAGAACCATGCGATGATACTGCAACTTTGGCGCGCATTGGTTGACAAGCATGGCAAGGACACTCCGCGGCTGGTCATCGCCGGAAAACGCGGTTGGGAAAACGCGCAGGTTTTCGCCACGCTCGACCGCTGCCCTCAATTGCGCGACATCGTCATTGAGGCTCCCGACCTTGGAGATGCCGCTCTTGCCGATTTGATGGCCGGTGCAACAGCCCTGCTCGCTCCATCCTTCGTCGAAGGTTATGGGATGCCTTTGGCTGAGGCCATGGCGACGGGCACAACCATTATTGCTTCCAATATACCATCACATAAGGAAATAGCCGGCGAACACGCAATATTCCTTGACCCGCTGGATGGTCTCGGATGGCGCGAGGCAATCGAAACCCATGCTGCAGAGCATCGCCGCAGAACCCCGCTGACATTGCAAAAGTGGGAAAAACATTTTGACCAACTTGATGAACTGCTGGACGCGGCAGCCAGCCGGAAGAGCAAGTCAACCGACCAAACCAGTGCAATTCATGCGTAGGGACGAGTGAAAGCGTAATGACCAGCTATAACGATATCCTCAATTCGTATAAGTACATCCTCGGGCGTGACGTGAATGTCGAGGAAACTCGCGTTATTTCCGAGAACCTTTTCAGCATTTCTGAGCTGCCGCTGACCGAACACCGAAGACGGTTCATGAGTTCCGTCGAATTTCATCAGCGGCACGCCGAACTCCTGTTCAATAACTTTGTGCCGAAGAGCATCGAAGTTTTGTACGAGACCAAGGATGGATTTAAGATCTATCTCGATCTGCGCCAGTACCATATGACATTCGGTATTTTCAGCGGCAGTTACGAGAAGTTCGACATTGATATCATCAAGGCGATAACGCCGGACGCAGGTACGTTTTTTGATGTAGGCGGAAACGTTGGCTATTACTCGCTTTCAGTCGCCACAAAGCCGGATTTTACCGGCAAGGTGGTGGCGTTTGAACCTCTGCCGCATCTGTGGACGCTTTTCAGCAAATCAATCAAGGAAAACAAGCTTTCAAAGACCATCACGGTGCATCAGATTGCCTTGGCAGATGTCCCGGGTACAATGGAGCTAAACAGGGCAGATGAAACCGTGAATGCGGGTGCAACCAGCCTCGTAGCAGGTTCCCGCAACCGGAATTCTGATCGCAGTGTCAGGGTTGAGACTCTCGATGCAATCGCCAAACGTATCAAGCCAGATACGATCAAGGTCGACATCGAAGGCGCGGAAGGCATGTTCTTCACCGGCGCTGCCAAAACAATCCAATCTTCTCACCCGACCATGCTGGTGGAGATTAACCGCGACGTACTCTGGAACCTGTCGAGAGTGACCCCAGGCAAAATCTGCGATGTCCTCACGGAATGGGGATACGGAATATGGGAAGTGGATATCGATTCCATCGCACCATTCAAGAATGCCTCTGAAGTTGATGCCGCTTTCCCTTCAGGCAGAGTGGCCAATATCCTTGCGGTTCATCCCGATCGCAAAAAGGATGTACAGAAGCGATTGAAAACTCTGGGCCTTTCGCTCTAAGGCAAGAAAAAAGCCGGCACTGATGCCGGCTTTTTTGTCAGCCGCAGATCAATCAATATAACCCTTGTTCCTCAACCACACTTTGAACCCTTCCTTGCTGTCAGGTTTCACCTGACTTGAGAATCCATCATTGCGCATTAACTGACCTCTCGCAGGGTCATACCATAATGTATGGAATGTCATTGGCGCATTGGGATCAACTTTCTTTGGAGGAGCCCACCACTTGCTGCCATCCCAATACATGGAAGTGTTTGAGTCTTCGAAGCGTTTCGTTTCATTATTGTAGCGAACAGTCGGATATTTGCTGATATCCACCTTCCCCGGGTCCAGAGGAAGCTGCAGATATTTCAAGTCATCCTGTGTGTCCTTCAACTCATGTTTGTCATTGGTCGTCATGTTCCGGACGGTCTCTGACACTTCTTTCGCCTGATCAGGCGTCCAGCTGTTGAAAAGCTGCCCAAGGCGAGCACGATTGTAATCGAGATCCCCATAGGTGTCTGTCAGGACATTGTTTGCGCTGCGAGTGCCCTCGTCGCCACCCATCAGATGTTTATCGCCCGGGAATACTGTCTGGAGAATGCCCATAAGCCCTTCGTCAAGAAGGTCATTATGTTCCGCCAGCATTTCAGCTGTCTTGCGATCCTTGACGCCGTAGAGAACCTGAATGGCATCAGCATCGGCCTTGTCGTAGGTATGGGCTGCATTGTAAGCGCCACGCCCGCCGACAATGCCCGCACCTGCAACCTGCAACACAGCAGCGATCCCCGAAACTTTGAGCGGCCCAAGCTTCACAAGTAGCCTTGACAGCCCTGTTTCGCTTCTACTCAGCAGCGCTGCGTCGGCTCCACGGGCACTGACCGTGGCAAACAACGCGTCGCTGATTGTCGCGGTACCATAGCCGAACGCCTTGACACCATCCTGCTTGGTTCCGAACAGTCCAAAGCCGTTCATGACAGCGTTGCTCAGATCTGCGGCAACATAGGCTGAATCAATGCCGCCGCCACGGACACCATCAAGGACGTTAAGGCTGTTTGTCCATTTCTTCTTCTGGGCATCCGTGAGGTTCGGGTTCGCGTCCACTTTCTTTTGAAGGTCCTCAATCTTCATGCGTGCCGGAGTGTCATGTTCAGCACCCTTGTTCAGGAATATCTGTCCTGACTTCGGCAGCAGAGCCGTTTGTGCTGCTCCCAGCATCATCAAAGTGTGCGGTACGTAATAAACGAGATCCGCGGGCGAGCTATCAAGAGAGTTTATATTGCGCCCGAAGAGGACAGCACTGCCACCGCCTGAAATACGATTGACGGCATTCAAGCCAAAGCGAAGACCGCCAAGATTGGAAAGCTGTTTTCTTTCCGCGTCGGTGGGTGCAGACTTGCCATCAACAATATCGTTAAACCTTGCCTCGCCAAGCGCAGCTTTCGCATTGCGAACATACGCATCCGCATTGGGACTCAAGGTCTTGGCGTCCTTCATCGCCTTGCGTTCTTCATTGGTGGCAATCGTCCCATCATTCAGGATGGACTGGTAGCGCTGTTCACCAAGAGCGACATTGATATCCTTGACGCCGCCCTTGAGCGATTCGGTCACAGCCATGGTAGCAAGGCCACGCGTTGCTCTCTGGACCCAGATTGTACCAGCAGTTTTTGGCTGACCGTTTTTGTCAACGTCCATATAAGGGTCTTCGGTCTGCTTCGGACGCTCTGGCAAATCTGCCATCGCTTCTTTCACAGACTTGGATTTGGTCATCATGATGCCCGTACCAAACAACATTGGTATGGGTGCTTCGCTATCGTACCCCCCGACCTTCTTGTTGTCGTTGCTGTACATGTTAACGCCAAGCTCAATGCTTTCCTGCAGTTCCCACTGCTTCTGCTTGTCGTTACCCAGCTTGACCAGATCCTCGGACTTCTTCTTGTTCTCCGGCGACATATTGTCGATGGCTTCCATATCCCGGGCAAGCTGAGCTTCCGGAGGAATGCCCGTATCGGCTTTGACGTTAGCGCCCCAGCCTTCGAGCCCGTGATAAAGCTCGTTGTACTTGACGTTCATGTCCTCATCGAGAGCCTTGGAGGCCGAACCGAAATTCTCGATACTACGGCGTGTTGCCCACTGCGCATTGGAATTTAAGGCGCTGTAACTATCGTCGTCCGTATTGATCGTGCCTTTCTGCTTGTCCGCTTCAACAGCAGTATGTGCCGAGATCGCCGAAAGCAGCGACGTACCACCACCCTTGACATCTTCACGGCTGGCAATGCTGAAAAACTTTTGTTGATGGAACACATTCATTGGGCCGCCGGGCAAATCCGTACGCATCTTGTCGACGACGTATTTTGCAACGTGGTCGACAACTTCCTTGCCTTTGCCAGGCTTATCGCCATCATTGTAAAGAATGTTCTGGCTGGCCACGCTCAGATCAACAACCGCCTGGGTTTTCTGTTTCATGTCCCCGTCGCGCGGACCTGCCCCGGCAATCGCATCGATAGACTTATCGAGCATCGACATGACACGGGGATCAGAAGCCAGCAGTGATCCACTGCCGGGAAGCGTATTCTCCGTGCCGGTTTTCTCGCGCAGCTTTGCCATGAATGCCTGGGCACCACCAAGATCACCCTTGCCAAAGGCCTGGCTCAATTCATCGACCTTTCGGTCAACACGTATGTCCTTGATAGCCTGCTCAGCGCCCGCCTGCAGTGCGGCCTGATACTTTTCAGGATCGCCAGCGCTGAAGTTCATATAGATATTGGCGCGGTTGGTCAGCGCCGTCATCTGTTCGCCTTCGGTAGGTCCTGCCTTCAGCGCCAGATCAACGAGCTGTTTCTTGGTTTCACTCGTGACCTTGTCATAGTCCTTGGCATCGCCTGCCTTTGCGATCACACCGATCTGGTCATCGGTGCGGCCTTCCGCCTTCCACTTGGTTTCTTTCAGTTCCTTGGCCTGATTGAAGGCATCAACGAACACAGGATCATTGGGCGCGCGTTCAAGGATTGGCTTGGTGACATCACTGGCCTCGTTGACATCGACCTTCTTGTCGTTGTTCTGGTCAGTACCAAGCTTGGGCGCCCCCTGCCCCACAGTTGCCAGATCAATCTCACCGGCGATGGCAACGATCAGATCGTCCTTTGCCGTATCCCGCTCTGCTTGGGTCTTTGTGCTGTCGCTTGCCGTTGCCAAGGCGGTGCGCTGTGTCTCCAACAGGGAGAGCCGCTCAGGGCTAAGCACGTTAATCTGGTCACATTTCTCCAATGCCTTATCCGCATCCGCAGGCGCAGCGGGCCGGTTACCAAAAGCCTTGGGGTCGAGTTGAGGCGTTGCAACCAGCTGGTCGTGCAACGCCTTATTGTCGTTTGGATCAATGCCCGCCTTGTCATAAATGCGGAACGGCCAAAGCCCCGGTTCGGTGCGGTGCTGGGAAATGCCCGCTGGTGCTTCATTCCATCCGTGCGGCGCGACCGGTGGCTTTGGTGCCGCCGCCGGGACGGGAGCCGCCTTGGCACTTTGCGTGAGCGCACTATCGAACTTGTTGTCGGTATTTACAGGCTGGGGCCGCCAACGCTGAAAAATATTGTTCGCACCAAAAGACATCTCATTTCCTCCCGAAACTGGACGTTTTGCAATCCGCTATCTTGACGAAAGCGCTATTTGTTCCACTTCGTCGGATCGCAATCGATATCGTACTTGTTCTTCGCATGTTCGCCGATGACTTTGTCCATGCTCTGGTCGCTGAATTTTTCAGACACCCAAGTATGTTCCAGCAGACTGTCGAACACTTTTTTCTTGGTATCGTTGTCTTTGTAGGGCTCAACAAGCACATCAAGGATTTCCTGACGCTTTGCTGTCCGCACTTTCTGCTCGCCATAATCCTGGTTTGGATCCAGCAGGTCGATTGCCGCCTTCGTCCGCTCCTCGACACTGCCATTATGCCCGTCGAGATAGGTCGAGATGGCTGTCTTTCTCTGCTCTGCCGTCGCACTCGGATTCTTGAGAGTGTCGATCGCGTTTTGTTTTTTTACGCTGTCAGTCTGGCCCGCAGGCGCTTCTGATCCTTCAACCGGCGCGCCCTTGGTTTCAGGTTTGCCTGCAGGAGCATCGGATCCCAGAATTGGCTCTGGTGCCACCGGAACGGTTACGAAATCCGGCTTGAGGTCTCCCTCATTATAGGTGTGTATCAGGTCGGGATCAGCAAACTGCACATTGCCTTCCACCATAACCTGCGCGCCTTCGACACCGATGCCGAACTGATCCGCGATCTTGTACTGTGAGTCACCGGCATTAGGCACCGTCACGGTAACCTTGCTCAACATCTCGGATGTGTCCTTGAAGCCCTGCTGCTTGGCTTGCTTTTCAAGGGCTACCTGCCACGACTGCTGCTGAGCCGGATTGACATTGTAGGTCTGCGCTCCATCTGCACTTTTCAGGCTGAAGCTTTTTCCATCAAATTTCACGACAAATGCCATTGTATTGTCTCCTTACAAAACGACTACTTTTGTTCCGATTTTTACACGGCGATAGAGATCGACGACGTCTTCGTTGGTCATGCGGAAACACCCTGATGAGGATGACTGACCAACACTTTCAGGCTCATTGGAGCCGTGAATTCTATAAAGGGTATCGCCCAGATAAAGTGCACGGGCACCCAGCGGATTGTCCGGTCCGCCAGCCATATGTTGCGGCAGGGGC
>NZ_AKIZ01000003.1 GCF_000282595.1 Phyllobacterium sp. YR531 | reverse complement strand
CCCCGTCGAACCACGCATAACGCAAGTGCTGGTCTTAACCCGACAGCTTCAGGCAAGCTTGATTTGCGACAGCTACGCCAAAGCTTTCTGAAAGGCGCATCATGACCAGTACGATGACGAGCTACCGTTTGATTGCTGCGGATTTGCCGCGCTCGCTCGCCCGCGTTGCCAAAGAACCCATGGTTCAACGCGATAGCGACTATTATCTGAAGAACATCGGCAAGGTAAAAACCATCGATGATCTCATGAAGGATACCAAACTTTACAATTATGCGTTGAAGGCGTTCGGTCTTGAAGACATGGCTTACGCTAAAGCTTTTATCAAGAAGGTGCTGACTGAGGGCATTGAAGATAGGGACAGCTTTGCCAACAAGTTAACCGACACGCGCTACAAAGAATTCGCTACCGCCTTCAATTTTGCCAAATATGGCGACAAGACAACCGCTGAACCGGCAGTATTGAAGCCCGTCGTTGACAGCTATGTTCAGATGACGCTTGAGCAGGAAACAGGCAAGCAAAGTGATGGAGCGCGCCTTGCCCTTTACTTTTCACGTAAAGCTGCATCCATCACCAATGCCTATGAGATTCTAGGAGACAAGCGACTTCTGGCAGTATTCCAGACGACCTTCAATATTCCGAAACAGACATCGGCACTTGATATTGATCGTCAGGCAAAAATGGTCGAGGAAAAACTGGATCTCAAGGATTTGAAGGATCCCAAGAAGGTCGAGAAGCTCCTGGTCCGGTTTACAGCCATGTATGATATGGCCAATCCCAGCACGAGCACGGCACCATCAGTACAACTGCTCGGAGGAGCGGCGGAGATCGGCATATCGCCAAGCATTCTGGCAACTCTCCAATCCTTCAAGCTTGGAGGGCGCTGATGGAAAACTCCATATATGTAGGTCTTTCTTCGCAAATATCGTTGGAGCGGAGACTTGATGTGCTGGCACATAATGTGGCGAACATGTCGACACCCGGCTTTCGGGCGACAGGCATGAAATTCGATGCGATGGTGTCCAAGGCAGCAGAGAATTCAAGCTTCGTCAGTGCTGGTGAAAGCTTCATCAAGACAGAGGCAGGGCCGATAAATCAGACCGGAAACCCGCTTGATGTAGCGGCCAAAGGCAATGTCTGGTTTTCGCTGCAGACTCCGGCCGGTCAGGTTTTCACCCGCGACGGCCGCATGAAGATGTCAACGACCGGCGAACTGCAGTCGGTAAAAGGATATCCGATGCTCGACGCCGGAGGGCAACCCTTGACGATTGACCCGAATGGCGGGCCGCCCGAAATATCGTCGGATGGTGCAGTCTATCAAAACGGGCGCCAGCTTGGCGCCATCGGATTGTTCACGATCGATCCGGGTGCAAAACTCAGTTACTTCGATAATTCCGCAGTCATACCAAGCGTTGCCGCCCAGCCCGTGCTCGATAATCCGAATGCGGGTGTCATTCAGGGAGCCGTTGAGGGATCGAATGTGGATGCGATCAGCGAGATGACGCGGCTCATGAATGTTACACGAGCTTTCGAGCGCGTTAATGCGTTGTTGAGCGGTAGCGAAGCGACCTTCACAAGCGCAATCAAGACGCTCGGCTCGTCGTCCTGATGTTTGGTTCTCATGACTGCGCTTGAGACTGCCCTCCATACCATGAACACCGGTTCGGTGAAGCTTGATGATCTGGCGCGTGTTATGTCGCAAGCCGGTGACGATCACCGGCCGATTGCGGTTGGCGGTTACGTCAATGAGGTGTCACGCTCGGCGATAGGCGTGCGCGGTATTTCGGAAAGAGTGCAGCTTGGTGATCTGGTGATGATCCGGTCTGGTCAGCAGCTTCATCCTGCAGAAGTCATACGTCTTGAGCAAAGCCGGACATTGATAAAGCCATTTGATGACCGGATTACCCCGTCGCTGGGCAGCCCGGTATTTCCCGAAGGCCAATTCCGTATTGCGCCCGCACCAGATTGGAAAGGCAGGGTTATCAATGCACTTGGCGAGCCGCTTGACGGCAAGGGGTTGATGACGACCGGCACGCAAGCGGTATCCGTGGATTGTCCGGCACCATCCGCAATGAACCGGAGCCGGGTGGAAAAGGGCCTGAGATGCGGCGTCAACGTCGTGGATGTTTTCGTGCCCATGTGTTTCGGCCAGCGTATGGGAATTTTCGCAGGTTCTGGTGTGGGTAAATCGACATTGCTGGCGATGATGACCAAAGCCGCTGACTTTGACACTGTTGTCCTGGCGCTGACCGGTGAACGCGGACGCGAAGTGCGGGATATGCTCGAAGACACAATGGCGGGCAAGCTCGACAAGACAATTGCCGTGATTGCAACAGGCGATGAAAGTCCGATGATGCGGCGGCTCGCGCCTAATACAGCTACCGCCATTGCTGAGTATTTTCGCGATCGCGGTGACAATGTGCTGTTGATCGTGGATTCGATAACGCGCTTTGCCCATGCTGCGCGCGAAATCGCCATTGCTGCGGGTGAGCCGCCGGTCTCGCGTGGTTATCCGCCCAGTGTGTTCAGCCAGTTGCCACGCCTGCTTGAACGGGCCGGGCCGGGGCTTGAAGGAAACGGCACGATTACCGGTCTCTATGCTGTGCTAGTCGATGGCGATGATCACAATGATCCCATTTCGGACGCCATTCGCGGAACGCTGGACGGCCATATCGTGCTTGACCGCAGTATCGCAGCGCAGGGACGCTTTCCGGCAGTCGATATTCTGGGGTCTATATCGCGCCTTGCACATCACAATTGGACGCCGGATCAGGCCAAGCTTGCGACAGGTCTTCGCAGCCTGATTTCCCGGTTTGAAGAAACACGCGATCTTCGCATGATCGGCGCTTACCAAGCAGGCAGCGATCCGCAGATCGATCAGGCAGTTCATCTTGTTCCGCTTATTTACGGGACAATGCAGCAGACGCCGGCATCGCCATTGTCTCTAGATCCTTACAGCGACCTTGCCACCGCCCTGCGGCCAACGGAGCCATCATGACAAAACAGTCAGCCACAACTGCAAAGCCCGTATCCATTGATGCAGATGCACCTGTGCTACCCAAGCAACGCGACAAGCGCTTTGACGGCTATCTGAAAACGGCAGGTTTTGTGCTGGCTGTGATTTCATTCGTTCTGCCATTCGTCATGTATTATGACATTCTGGATGCGCGTCCAAGGCCTGAATCTTCCGGTATTCAGGTACGCGATCCTCTTAACCGTACAAACCAGAAGGTTGTGCGCGACACGAGGGGCAAAGTCACATCCACATCACCTAATTCGAGCGAAGAGCTCGACCCGATGACCACTGCAACGACATCTGAGCAGACAGCTGACAGGCTTGCAAAGATTGCAGACGCAAGCACACAGCCCTTTCCGGGAAAGCCGCGATTCCTCGTGCGTGAAGTGGTTGGTGGTCTGGTCATGATAGAGGACGAAACCGGATACTGGTTCGTCGAGAAGGGCTCGCCTCTGCCGGACGGCAGCACCTTGGTGGCGATACAGCGGGGAGCGACGCCCGGCAGCTGGAATATCAAAACTTCGGATGGCGATGTTATCGACCGGACATTCTAATATAGTCGTAATTTGTCTGAAGCTGGTGCCGCCGCAAGTCTCACGCAAGCCTGACAGCATATATTAAGAACGGGTTAATCGGTTCGGCTGCGGGGAAGTACATGCAGGGAATTCATCTCTTCGATCTGGCATCACGTCAGGCCGAGTGGCTGTCGGTAAGACAGGCGACGGTCTCGGGAAATGTGGCCAATGCAAATACGCCGGGATTCAAGGCTCGCGACGTGGAGCCTTTCCATGACGTACTTGCCCAGTCGCAACTGACAATGACTGCAACCAATCCCAAACATCTGGAAATTGATGCCTCCGGGATCGCGGCAACCGCCTTGCGCAAGGACGCAGTGACCGAACAGAACCATTCCAAGAACACCGTCAACCTTGAAATGGAAATGGTAAAATCCGGCGAGATCAACCGCGAATTCGCGCTCAACACCAGCATCGTCAAGGCGTTCCATCGCATGATGATGTCATCCGTGAAGGGTTAAGCGCATGAGTGATCCGCTACAAGCAGCGCTCAAGGTTGCGGCATCCGGCCTTTCGGCCCAGTCGACCCGCCTGCGCATCGTTTCTGAAAATCTTGCCAATGCCCAGTCGACCGGCAAGACTGCCGGTAGCGATCCCTATCGCCGGAAGACAGTGTCCTTTGCGACTGAACTTGATCGCACCACAGGTGTTGAAACAGTCAGGATTGCTGAAGTTGGCAAGGATACGTCGGCCTTTGTTGAAGAATATGAGCCAAGCCACCCGGCTGCCGACAGCCGTGGCTACGTCAAGTATCCCAATGTCAGCATGGTCGTCGAAATGGCGGATATGCGGGAAGCCAATCGCTCTTATGAAGCCAATCTCCAGGTCGTCAAGCAAGCACGCGAGCTTATTGCCATGACCGTCGATCTTTTGAGGAACTCCTGATGATAGACCAGCTTCTAAGCGTTTCTACTCGCAACGCTCTTTCCAAACTGACTGAGACAGTGAACCAGGGTCCTGCCGCCGGAGCGGCAACCGCGGCCGCGGCAGGTCAGCCGTCTTTTGACAATGTGCTGTCCCAGCTTGCCAGTTCAATGAGCGGGAAATTGCAGAATGCTGAAGCGGTATCCATGAAAAGCATGACGGGAGATGTGCCCACCCGCGACGTGGTGAATGCGGTCATGGATGCGGAGCAATCGCTGCAAACCGCGATCGCGATCCGTGACAAGATCGTTCAGGCCTATCTCGAAATCAGCCGCATGCCGATTTAGCCGGACAAGGAATCCCAATGAAAGCGCTCACCATCGCAGCCACCGGCATGAATGCCCAGCAACTCAATCTGGAAGTCATCGCGAACAATATCGCCAATATCAACACGACCGGATACAAACGCGCAAAGGCGGAATTCTCCGATCTGCTCTATCAGGCAGAGCGGACAGCTGGCGTTCCCAATGCCGCAAACCAGAGCATTATTCCGGAAGGAGCGATGGTAGGTCTCGGCGTGCAGACCGCTGCCGTACGCAACCTTCATATACAGGGACCGCTTAACCAGACGGGTAACCCTTATGATGTGGCGCTCATCGGGCGTGGCTGGTTTCAAATCCAGAACCCGGCTGGCGACACATTGTATAGCCGCGCGGGTGCATTCAACATCAATGGAACGGGGCAGCTGGTCACGCTGGATGGCAATCTCGTCGAACCGAACATTGTCGTTCCTACGGATGCCATCGAAATCAAGATTACGGAAAGTGGCCAGGTCTTTGCAAAGATGGCGGACCAAACCCAGCTCGTTAATCTCGGACAGTTGCAGATTGCGAATTTTGCAAATGAAGCCGGTCTTGAACCGCTAGGGAACAATCTTTTCCGTCAGACGGACGCTTCAGGCGACCCGGTTGTCGGCGTTCCCGGCGACCCGGGTTTTGCTACGCTGAAGCAGAATTACCTTGAGAGCTCCAACGTCGATCCCGTCAAGGAAATTACCGATCTTATCACCGCGCAACGCGCTTATGAGATGAACTCCAAGGTCATTCAGGCGGCAGACGAAATGGCATCGGTCGTCTCGAAGAATCTGCGCTGAGGTCCATGATGGTGCGATTTGAAACGATAAGAAATTTCTTTCAGGCAAGCACTTTCGCCGTTGCCTGTCTGGTTGCGTCTGCCGCATCGGCAGACCGCATCGCTTTTATCGTTCCATCGCAGATCATCTATCCCGGTCAAGCTATCGGCAGCAACGGCCTGCAGGAGAAGATGTTTACAATCAAGGCAAGTGCAGCCGGCAGCTATGTGCTTTCGGTTGATCAGCTTGTGGGGAAAGTTGCGCGCAAGACGCTTCTTCCCGGACAACCCATTCTGGTAACGGCCGTCAACGAGCCGGACCTCATTCAACGAGGGGTTGCCGTGCCAATCATTTACGATACGGGTACACTGGTCATTACCGCCAAGGGCATACCAATGGAGCCGGGGCGTTCAGGCGATTTCGTCAAGGTGCGGAATATTGACAGCGGTATTATCGTAACTGGAACTGTGCTTGCCAATGGTAGCATTCAGGTCGGTATGCAATGAGGTTAAAGAAGACCCTCACTGCACTTATCGGTTTAATGTTTGCAGCTTCCTCCGTAACCTATGCGGCGGAGCCTTCAGCCAATGCCAAAGACTACAGGACGCCGGGTCAAGCGCGCGCAGCATTCCAGAAAGAACTGGATGACGGCCGCTGGGGCGGTGCTTCATCGCAATTGGGTGAGGGCGGAGCGATTGCCCGCCTTAAAGATATCGCCAATATTCAAGGTGTGCGTGAGAACCAGCTTGTCGGCTATGGTCTTGTTATAGGCCTCAACGGTACAGGTGACAGCTTACGCAGCGCACCATTCACCGAACAATCCATGCGCGCCATGCTGGATAATCTGGGTATCAGCCCGCCGGCCGGTGCTTCCCGCACCAAGAATATCGCCGCTGTGATTGTAACGGCCAACCTGCCGCCCTTCGCCGGGCGCGGTTCACGAATAGACATTACAGTTTCATCTTTGGGCGATGCCACGTCTCTGGCTGGTGGTACGCTTGTCATGACACCATTGGCCGCAGCAGACGGTCAGACCTATGCGGTGGCTCAAGGCAATATGATCGTTTCAGGCTTCACGGCTTCGGGTCAGGCGGAAACCGTAACGCAAGGTGTGCCCACAAGCGGGCGCATTCCAAATGGCGCGCTTGTCGAAAAAGAAGTGACCGGTAATTTTGGCCACGATGAGCTGGTTGTTGAACTGCGTGAGCCCGATTTCACGACAGCAGTACGCATTACCGATACCATCAATGCCTTTGCCAAACGCCGCTACAAGCAGGCGGTTGCGAAAGAGCGGGATTCAAAATCAATTCGACTGCGTAAACCGGCCAGCATTTCTGCGACACGCTTTCTTGCCGAGATTGAAGGACTGCCCGTCGTTACCGATGAGGTAGCCCGGGTGGTTGTCGATGAGCGAACGGGAACGGTTGTCATCGGTGAAAAAGTGCGCATCTCGCGGGTTGCAATCAGCCATGGCAGCCTGTCGGTACGCGTAACCGAAAGGCCGACTATCGTACAGCCTGAACCATTCTCGGATGGCGAAACGGCGGTAGAGCCGAACACCGAAATTGACGTCAACCAAGCTTCGAAAATAGGATTGCTAGGCGGTACTGACCTTGAAAGCTTGGTCAAGGGATTGAACCAGATCGGCGTAAAGCCACAGGGTATTATTGCTATTCTGCAGGGTATCAAGACAGCGGGTGCACTTCACGCCGAGTTGGTGGTTCAATGATCATGACCATACGATTCATCCGGTCCTTTGTTGCAGTCCTGGCGTTCTGCCTGACTTTGCTTCTTCCCGCCACTTACGGATTTTCACAGGAAGCAGCCAAAGCGCCGGATGATACCGGACAGGAAATTGATCGTTACTGCACCAATATCACCGACAAGGCAGCGGACGCGCGCTATGCGATGCAGACCCGTGAGCTTCAGCAGCTTCGCGAAGACATTGACAGCCGTATCGAGCTGCTTGATGCCAAGCGTCAAGAATATGAAGTCTGGTTGAAACGCCGTGATGAGTTTATCGACAAGGCGGAAGATTCGCTTGTCGGGATCATCTCCAAAATGCGGCCCGATGCGGCCGCCGCCCAAATGGCGCTGCTAGGCGATGAAGCCGCGGCAGCCCTTTTGCTGAAACTCAACCCAAGAGTTTCAAGCGTTATTCTCAATGAAATGCCTCCTGAGAAATCATCCAAGCTCGCGCGGGTGATTGTCGGATCGCGGGTGGTGACGACAAAAGAAAGAACCGCGCAATGAAAAAAGCGGCAATGCCAATCGCCTTTGCAAGCGTGCTTCTGGTTTCCGGTTGCGCGATGAATCCGCGTGATTTTAACCGGCCTCCGGAAATGACTCCTGTCGGGACTGGTGTGGGGCACAATTTTACTGTCAGCGACCCTTCCAACTATCCAACACAACCCCGCCCGCAGAAGTATTCCCTGTGGCAGGACAGGCAGGCCAGCTTCTTTCGCGATCCACGCGCAACAAACCCGGGCGATGTGCTGACTGTGGTCATTTCCATTGATGATCGCGCAAAGCTGGATAATAAATCTGACCGTTCCCGTGTCGCCTCAGGCATTTATGGTGCGAAGGCGGATCTTGGCGGTAGTGGTATTTCTGTCAGCAATATTGGCGGCAATCTGGATTATGATTCAGACAGTCGAACCAAGGGCGAGGGTAAGATTGAGAGATCAGAGAAGATTGATCTTTCGGTTGCCGCCATTGTCACCGACATCCTGCCGAACGGAAATCTGATCATTCGCGGATCGCAGGAAATCCGTGTCAATAACGAGCTTCGCGTGCTCAATGTTGCCGGGGTCGTCCGGCCAAGGGACATTTCCGGATATAATACGATTTCCTACGAGAAAATTGCAGAAGCCCGCATTTCCTATGGCGGTCGTGGCCGTCAAAGCGAAGTGCAACAGCCGCCATGGGGCCAGCAGGTCCTGGACGCGGTTTCACCGATCTAGGGACAGAGAATGAGTGCTGTCACAGAAGACTCAGGGTCGACACGCAAGGCTCCTTCCATAGCTGCTCTGGCAATTGTGGTTGTCGTGCTGACGCTTATTGCTGCGGGTGGAGGCTGGTTCTTGGGCGGTCAGCTGGGCCTTGCCGTACCCGAAGCCGCTTCTGGTGTCGAAGGGCAAAAAACTCCGGCTACGGAAGCAATGCCCACCGGAAGCGTCGTCGTGCTGAAGCCGATCCTCACCAATGTCAAAATCCCGCAGGATGTCTGGATAAGACTTGAGGCAGGTTTGATTGTCCGGCCGGGGGAAGCAATTTCCGATGAACTGTCCACAGCCGTAGCTGGCGACTTCATGGCGTTCCTTCGTACGGTAAATCTGATGCAATTGCGTGGACCAGCCGGACTTGAGTATCTAAGGATGGATTTGCAGGAACGTGCCCGCATGCGCACAGAGGGCAAGGTCGATAAAGTTTATATCTGGGCGCTGGTGATGGAATGAACAGACTTTTTCTGACACCGCTTGTATTTGCCGGGCTTATGCTTGGTCTTGGCGGAACTGCAGTGGCCCAGCAAACTTCCTTGCTTGAAGGATTGATACCGCAGGGCAGTGCGTCGTCAAGCGGCCAGATCATCCAGATGCTGGCGGCATTGACCGTTTTGTCAATTGCTCCCGGTATTCTCATTATGGTCACCAGCTTTACGCGCTTTGCCATTGCGTTTTCAATGCTGCGGGCGGGGCTCGGGTTGCAAACCACGCCGGCCAACCTGGTGATGATCAGTCTTGCATTGTTCATGACGTTCTATGTTATGGCTCCGGTGTTTGATCGGGCCTGGCAGAATGGCGTTCAGCCACTTGTGAATAATCAGATCACGCAGGATGTGGCGATCAACGAAATTACGACGCCTTTCCGCGAGTTCATGTTGCGTCAGGTTCGCGATAAGGACCTGCGATTGTTCGAAGATCTGGCCGATGAATCATTTCGCACGCAGGCGAATCAGGTTGTCGATCTGCGGATTCTCGTCCCTGCCTTCATGATCTCCGAGTTGCGCCGTGGATTTGAAATCGGGTTTCTGATCGTTCTGCCGTTTCTGGTAATCGACCTCATTGTGGCGACATTGACGATGTCTATGGGCATGATGATGCTGCCGCCAACTGTGCTTTCGCTACCTTTCAAGATACTTTTCTTCGTCCTGATCGATGGCTGGAACATTCTGGTCGGCAGTCTCATCAGGTCATATTCTTAGCCGGATACCGGTGCGATAACCAATGTTGAAAAATTAATCATGAGCGTTATTGAAACTGTAATACTTTTGGCTTACTCATCACGAACATAACGGGTTGTCGCTACGACAATAGGCATGATGCCGCTCCGTTATACCGGTCAACCCGGTATGTCCCAATCAGTATCTCATCAGGGACTTCATCCTATGGCTAGCATTCTTACAAACGCATCAGCAATGACTGCGCTTCAGACTCTTTCTGCAACAAACAAGAACCTTGCTACAACGCAGGACCGTATTGCTACCGGTCAGCGCGTTTCGACAGCTTCCGACAACGCAGCATACTGGTCAATTGCAACCGGCATGCGTACGCAGAATTCGGCTCTTTCCGCTGTTAAAGACGGTCTTGGCCTTGGTGCTTCCATCGTCGACACAGCCTATACTTCATTGACGAAGGCTATCGATCTCGCTCAGAAGATCCAGGCAAAATATGTTGCCAAGGAAACTCCAGGCACAGACGGCGCCATCATTGATGCCGACATTGCACAGTTCAAGGCTCAGATCGTTGAAATGGCAAAAGGCGCGACATTCCAGGGCGTCAACCTGCTCAAGACAGGCGGCACAGCACAGAACATCGTTACCGGCTACGAAGCTGGCACTGGTGTAACAACGATTGCAGTTGCTGCATTCGATCTGGAAGCTGCTCTGACAACAGCTACAACCTCCGCAACTGTCGGCACAGCCATCGACACCATGAAGGCAGCAGCAGCAGGTCTCGGTTCCGCAAAGACCCGTATCGACACGCAGGTAAGCTTCACCAGCTCGCTGATGGATGCGATCGATCGCGGCGTTGGCCAGCTCGTTGACGCTGACATGAACGCAGAATCAGCTCGTCTGTCCGCTCTGCAGGTTCAGCAGCAGCTCGGCATTCAGGCGCTCTCGATTGCCAATTCCGGCAACCAGAGCATTCTGTCGCTCTTCCGCGGCTAACAAGAATAATTCTGCAAAACTTGAATTGGCCACGCATCGCGCGTGGCCTTTTTTATTGTGGGAAGCGGTTGTGGCTTACGCCGCTCTAACTTCGCGCAAGCTTCAGCATCTATTGTCACCGTACGGCGTTGCGGTGGGAATTGATGGAAAAGAACATAAGACAGACTTTCGAGCAGCTGGGTACAGCGTTGCAGAAGCTTGGGGCCCGGCGGCTTATTGCGCTTGGCATCATCGGCGTAACGCTTTTCGCTGCGATTCTCGCATCAAGTTTTTATCTGAACCGCCCTCAGTACGAGACCCTCTATGTTGGCCTCAGTCGCGACGACGTCAATCGCATGGGCATGGCATTGGGCGAAGCAGGCATACCGTTCGACGTTAAATCAGATGGAACTTCGGTTCTGGTACCATTCGGCAAAGCGGATCAGGCGCGGATGTATCTTGCCGAAAAAGGACTGCCGACAAGCAATAATGCCGGGTACGAACTCTTTGACAATATGGGCTCGCTCGGCCTGACCTCCTTCATGCAGGAGATTACGCGCGTACGAGCCCTTGAGGGCGAAATATCGCGGACCATTCAGGCGATACGCGGAATCAAGGCGTCACGCGTGCATATCGTTCTGCCGGAAAAGGGCAGTTTCCGCCGCGGCGATCAGGCTCCTTCCGCTTCGGTCGTCATCCGTACTGAGGGTGACTTTGCCATTGAATCCGCCCAGTCGATACGCCAGTTGGTTGCCGCTGCTGTGCCGCAACTGACAGCCTCCGAGGTAACAATTCTCGACACGAATGGCCGTCTGCTGGCCTCAAAGGATGACGGCACCAATGCGGGTGCGGTGATGTCGGCCACGCTGGAGCAGAATGTTTCGTCGTCTGTTGATGAGAACATCCGAAAGGCACTGGCACCTTATCTGGGTGTCGGACATTTCCAGACGAGCGTTCAGGTAGCCCTCGATACGGATCGTCGCCAGACCAACGAGACAGTTTTTGATCCCGAATCACGTGTTGAGCGTTCGGTTAGAGTGGTTCGAGAGAGTGGCGATTCCAAAAATTCGACCAGTGACAACGCAACTGGCGTCGAGCAGAACATTCCGCAGGAAGAAATTGCCAGCAGGAATGGTGACAGCGCTACGGAAAAGACCGACAAGCGGGAAGAGCTGACCAACTACGAGTTGAGTTCGAAGACAGTTTCGACAACAAGTGACAGCTATCAGATCAAACGCCTCTCCATTGCGGTGGTGGTTGATCAAGCGCGGCTGCTTGCTACGGCAGGTGAAACACCACCACCCGCCAATTTCGTTGACCAGCAGATCGCCAAGATTACGCAATTGGTCGCTACGGCTGCCGGCCTCGATACAAAGCGTGGTGACGTTATCAATGTCACGGCGGTGAATTTCATGGAAACGGCGGATGAGCAGTTGCAACCGGCTTCAACGCCCATATCGGAAATGATCTTCAGGCAGACTGGCACACTCATCAATGCAGCGGCGCTGATAGCGGCGGTTGGTTTGGTTCTCTGGTTCGGCGTACGTCCACTGATGCGTGAAATGGGCAATCAACAGACAGCGTTGCAGGTTGCGTCAGAGCCGTCATTCGCAATGCCAGGACTAGCTCCGGCAACCAATCTTCCAGCTGTCGCTGCTGCGAATACAGAACAGAGTGTGCCCTATGACGATCTCAGCGAGCTGAGACGACGTATGCGCGTTCCGGCGCAAAACAGGCTGGAGCAAATGATCGATATGGATGAAGAGCGCGTCGCTGCCATCCTCAAACAATGGGTGCATGAAGCAGCATGACTGCAACCCAATCCAAATCTATTGCCAGCATGTTGACGGATTTTACGCCCAAGCTCGTTCCGGCTGATCGGGTGACTGTTTTTACCGCGCCGGGTGAACGGATAGCGATCAAACCTGACTTTGACGATGCCCCTGAAGAAGTGGTTGAGCTCATCGATTACGAGCTCAAGATCAAGGAGGCTTTTGCCGCAGGACGAGAGTCCGGACAGGTTGAATCCTCCGTTCTGTTTGAGGCGGAAAAAGTACGGTTGGAACGGGAGTTTCAAGAGCAACTCGCTGGCGCAGAAGTTACTTTTCTCGAACAGACAGGCGCTCGCATTGCATCGCAGATTGAAGATGGCCTGAAGGCAATCGCGTCTGATCTTTCCGGCTCACTGGCGGCGGTTATCGTGCCGCTGGTCGAGAATAATATGCGGGAGCGGGCAGTAGCTGCTTTTGTGACAGAAATTGAACTGCTGACCACAGGGCAAGCGGGGATTACGGCCAACATTACCGGTCCGCTACATCTCCTGGATGCCCTCCGCAACCGACCGGACTTTGAGACTATGCGTTTTACAATGACAGAGGCAAATCAGGCAGAACTGTCCTTGCGGCTTGATGATGCAGTTGTCGAGACGCGCCTTGGCCGCCTGATCGATAGTTTGAAGGATCACATTCGATGAATATTGATCCCGAAACACATCGTGAGATTGTTATCGTACGACGCGGTCGCGGTGATGGTGAGGACAGCCATCACGGTGGTGTATGGAAAATCGCCTATGCCGATTTCATGACCGCTATGATGGCATTCTTTCTTGTCATGTGGCTCATCAATGCGGCCAATGAAGAAACAAAAGCTGCCGTCGCCAGCTACTTCAATCCCGTAAAATTGATGGATCGTAACGCGCGGCCAAAAGGTATTCAGGATTCGGATGAAGAAAAGGGTAAGGTCCGTTTTGAACGACCGGATTCTACCGATGCCGAGACCAAAAGTTCGCGAAATGACAGGGAAGCGGAAACTCAGCCAGAGCGGGAAGAACGACAGATATTCAAGGACCCATATGCGGTTCTTGCGGAGATCGCTACGGACTCCGGTGTGCTGCAGAACCGTTCCGTAGCAGGTGCGGGTGGTATCAATCGGGCAGGGCCGTTGACGGGCGCTGAAGGCGGAGAGGCCTATCGCGATCCGTTCAATCCCAATTACTGGACGGACCGGGTAGATGAAGAAATTTTCCCTCTGACGGACAGTCCACCTGTACCGCCGCCATCGTACGAAAAAAGTGCGAGTGTCAACAAAAAGGGTGCAAAGGAAGAACTGGCGAAAATCGAACAGGCCTCACTTGAGCAGCGGATCAGTGCGGGCGATGTGAAGCCGGAGCCAGCTATAAAGACCCCTGACGTAGTGAAGTCTGCCGATAAGGCGGCCAAAGAAAACAAACCAGACATCAGTCCAGCCGAGATTGCGCAAAAGCTTGCCGCAGAGATAGCAAAGACCGGTGTCGCAAACGAGAAGAACGCCCCGGAAGTGACAGTCGTCCCTACAGATGACGGCGTGATGATTCAGCTCACCGACAAGGTGGATTACGGCATGTTCGCCATTGGTTCAGCCAAGCCGGACAAGCGTGTGGTCCAGGTTCTCGATGAGATCGGGAAAATCATCGCTACACGCAAGGGAGATGTGGTCATCAGTGGTCACACAGACGCGAGGCCATTCAAAAGCGATAGCTATGACAATTGGCGTCTGTCGTCGGCACGAGCTCACATGGCCTATTACATGCTGACACGCGGCGGTCTGGACGCGAAACGTATCCTGCGAATTGACGGCTATGCGGATCGTGACCCGAAAATCGCTTCCGACCCCTATGCCGCGCAAAACCGCCGGATCGATATCTTTCTCAAGACGGCCAGCAGATGAGAATAAGGCGGTATCATCTTCTGTTGATACTGGGTCTGCTTGTTGTTCAGCAAGCGCAGGCGCGTGCCGATGTGCCTGCTGCGGAACCATATCTGCTGGTTCGGTCAATGCGTATGCTTCAGGATCAGGTGGCATCCGGAAAGCCGGAAGCCCTGCCAATGCTCAACCGCGTGCTCGCTCATATTTCGCGGCAGTTTAAAGAGGCGAAACCGGACGCTTGGGACAAGCCCGCCAACGCCTATGCCCTTTTCATCTACTTGCTGAATGGTGGAAATCCCGATGTGGTGCGCGGGGTTATTGCCACGCTGAAGCCCGATCAGGTTGATCCGAAGCTTATCGCAGGGTCGTTGGCTTATGCCGATGGGGATGCTTTGCACATAGTCGAAAGCTTTCAGGAGTTACCTGCGAATTTACCGACGGAGCTCAACGCTTCCATCTATCTGGTGACGGCATCTCAGCTTGCGTCGATTGACGCTATCACGGCACTGAAGCGGCTTGATTATATAAGATTGAATGCCCCGGGAACGCTGCTTGAAGAAGCTGCGCTACGTCGGGGCCTCAGTATTGCTGCAGACCTTGGTGATAAGGACAAGCTGATAGGACTTGCCAGAAACTATCTGCAACGCTTTGAGCGCTCGCCATATTCGGAAGATTTTTTTCGCCAACTCGTAGATGCATTGCTGAAGTTAAAGGGCAAGGTGACTGACGAGGAGATCAAGGAATTGGCAGCGCTGGCTTGGCCGGGCGCACGTATGCCGTTTTATTTGCGCATAGCCCGTGGATCGATCGTCAATGGTGATCTGGGAAGAGCGCGGTTTGCATCGCAGGAAGCGGCGGGACTGGCCGCGATGCTCAAGAGCGACGATACGCAGGCAAAACTCTATCTGGCTGTCAGCAATGTCGGTTCCGACGCCACGGGAGCAGCAAGCAGAATATTGTCCAGCCTACCGAAGGATCGCCTGCATGGGCGCGATGTAAAGCTGCTTGAAGCTGCCACCGCCATGGCTGGAAAGATTACGGCTCAACCCGAGGCTGCGCCTCCAATTGCAGATGCTCAGCCCATGCCTGCAGCGGAGGTTTCGGCGCGAAAGCCCCAAACGACGAAGCAACCTGCCGCGGCTGACCCAGACGATGCAATGATTACGGAAACGCGCAAGAAGCTCGACGCGATCGATGCAATTCTTGGAAAGGCCGGGAAATGACAATCGGAAGCAACATGCCCTTCAAATTGAAATTCCAGAACGTTCCCCGGATTGCAGGTAAAGAAGAAGTGCAGACCGATTTGAAGGCCATGCCTGACGCCAGCGAGCCGATGCCTGATTTCGGATCGCTCTTGAATGTCATCAAGCCAAAGCAGAAAACTGATTTAAAACACGCTGTAGGTGAGGAAAAAGTCGCGCATTCGCAAGATGATTTTCGCGATGAAAAAGACGATGATTCCGCATCAGTTGCGCAACATCCATTTATGCAGCCCATCGCCGCACTGGAGCAAATGCTCGACAGGCGTCAGCATGATGAAAGCATTGCAGTACCAATTGCCAAAGTGGAAGAATCTGCTGCCAAGGAAGTCCTTGAAGCCACAGTTAGTCTGGAGCCCGTCATTGGCAAAGAAGATATTCCGCAGCAGGTGATAGCGGCACCAGTACCGGTGGCGAAAAAGCAGGAGTCGGGAAAGCAAGAGCATTCTTCTGCCAAACAGATGGCTTCCGCTTCATTGCCGGTTTCTGGAGAATCGGATTCCGAGCCTTTGCCTCTGATTCCAGCTACGACAACAAGGCAAGAGGTTAAGACTGCCTCGCCTGCTATTGCGACGGGAGAGGTGAAGCCAGACAATCGCGGTTCCAAGCCAGATGCGGAGACACCGCAGCTGCAAGAGGTTGCTACTGGTTCGGACAAGAGCACGCTTTTGCAAACGGCTCCTTCCTTGTCGCAGACAGCACCGAAAGCACCCATGGGAAATATCATGACGATTGCGGCTCCGGTTAACCATCCGGCAGTTGCTGACGTTCAGGTAATCTCCGACAAAACCACAGGTGCAGCTAGAACGCTGGTTATCCAACTCCAACCTGTCGAGCTTGGTACTGTAACTGCACGTTTGCGTCTGACGTCGGAGGGCATGCATATACAGATTGCCGCTACAAGCACGGCTATGGCCGAGCATCTGTCGAATGATCGGGAAGCTCTCGGCAAAGCACTGCACAGGGCAGGGGTCACGGATGATGCGTCGAACGTCACGATATCAATTGTCGATCGCTCGTCAGCGGGCTCAGGGAGCACTCTGACGGGGCAGCAGAACCTTGGCGGGCAAGACCAGCAACAATCGGGTGCGCGGAACAATGGTCAGGGTCAATCGGGTTTTCAGAACACGCCGGGAGATCGGTCAGCAAATCAACCTTTCTTCGGAGAAGCGGTGCCGGATGACCAGCCTGAAAAGGCGGCAAAAGCAGACAATCGGCTTAACTCTACTCGCGGGCTTGTTGTTTAGCTTTTTTGCTGCTTGCCGGCTTGCCTATGCGGATAATGCTTGCGAGCGGCAAATGCACAATGCTTCGACAAAGTACGATATTCCCATCGGAATACTCTATGCGGTGGGTCTGACGGAAACAGGTAGAAAGAATTCGCTCCAACCATATGCTTTGAACGTTGAAGGGCATGCGGTTTTTATGCCGACGGTAAGTGCAGCAGTAGCAAAATTTGACGAGGCACAATTGCAGGGAGCAAAACTGATTGACCTCGGATGCATGCAGATCAATCACCATTTTCACGGTCGGAACTTCAGGTCGGTAGATCAGATGTTCGATCCGGCTGCGAACGTGGATTACGCCGCACGCTTTCTAAAACAGCTGCACAATCGCGAAGGCAGCTGGACAATGGCCGTTGCCAGATATCATGCAGGTCCGAACAATGATCCTGCGCAGAAAAAATATGTTTGCCGGGTAATGGAAAATATGATCGCCAGCGGCTTTGGAAATTGGACTCAAAAGGCGCGTATCTTTTGCGAGAAGTGACCGTGTTAATACACGGTAATAAAACGTGAATTTTAATTTTTGGTCGTACTTTGTTAAACTTATCTCATTAAGTTTGTTGCGCTCGCCAAACTGACATTTGCCCTTCAAATCAGCAATTGCCCTAGCTCTTTCCGACTCCCAATAAATTAGGAACAATTTGTTGGGGATTGTCGACGACTCCCCGCCGCCGCTAGGTGTGTGTTGCTTGGGGTAAGTTACTGATTCGGAAGGTGGGGTTGTGATTGTAGTCGTCGACGAACGAAGTCTGGTGACGAGTGGGTATTCTGCGTGGTTCGCCCGTGAGGGCATAACAACAACAGGTTTTTCTCCGAACGATTTTGGCGAGTGGGTCGCCACCGTTCAGGAGAATGACATTATGGCAGTGGAAGCATTTCTCATAGGGGAATGCGCAAATCGCAGCCAGTTTCCACATAAAATTCGAGAGCGTTGCTCCGCTCCCGTGATCGCTGTCAATGACACTCAATCGCTGGAGAACACGCTGGAACTTTTCCAGGCTGGGGTCGACGATGTGGTGCGCAAACCGATGCATGTCCGTGAGATATTGGCACGCATCAATGCCATCCGCAGACGCTACGGCAATGGCAGCAGTGGTACCCAGATCGGCCCGATTCGGATTTTTTCCGATGGGCGCGATCCGCAGGTAAACGGGATCGATTTCTCGTTGCCCCGCCGCGAACGCCGCATCCTGGAATATCTGATTGCCAATCGCGGCAGGCGGTTGAACAAGGCCCAGATATTCAACGCGATCTATGGAATCTTCGACAGCGAAGTCGAAGAAAGTGTTGTCGAAAGCCATATCAGCAAGCTTCGCAAGAAACTGCGCGAGCAGCTTGGATATGATCCAATCGATTCCAAACGCTTCCTTGGCTATTGCATAAATCTCGACTGATGGATCGGCGGGCACCGCCGTCCTGACCAAATCGAAATTGTTTAGCTTCTCTCAGTGATTCCCGACGTCAGCTTCGCGCAAGTATCGAAGCATAACGATTCTGGACTGAATCGCGCTTTAGGAGACGGAAATGAGCCTTTACGGAATGATGCGAACCGGCGTGTCGGGTATGAACGGCCAGGCCAATCGCCTGTCGACGGTATCCGAAAATATCGCCAACTCGAGCACGACCGGCTACAAGCGGGCGAGCACAGAGTTTTCGTCGCTTGTTCTTCCAAGTTCCGGCGGCTCTTACAATTCCGGTGGTGTAGAGACTTCGGTTCGTCACCACATTTCTGACGACGGCCCGCTACGGTTCACGACTTCATCGACGGATCTCGCCCTGAAGGGCAGGGGGTTCTTTATCGTCAGCAATGCCAACGGTACTCCCTATCTCACTCGCGCCGGTTCTTTTGTTCCGGATGCCGCTGGAAATCTCGTCAATACCGCGGGTTTTTATCTGATGGGTTATCCGATCACGAACGGGAATGTGAATCCGGTCGCCAATGGTTATCAGGGTCTGGAGAAGATCAATCTTTCACAGAATGATCTGATTGCCGATCCAAGCCGCAAGGGCATCTTCACTGCCAACCTGCCGGCGGGAGCAGAGATTATTCCGGCTGCAGACCGTCCGCCTGCAAATACAACAGCTACGGCAAAGTTCACCGCCAAGTCATCGGTTCAGACCTATGACAATCTCGGCAATGTCGTGGTGCTGGATATCTACTACACGAAGACGGCTGACAATAAATGGGAAGCCGCAGTTTATAACAAAGCCAATGCTTCGGCGTCGGGTGGTTTCCCTTACACGCCGCCGACTCCGCTGACGACAGAGACTTTCGATTTTGATGCTGTCACCGGAAAGCTGGTCTCTGCGGATAAATCCATTTCAGTTGCCGTTCCAAACGGCCAGCAGCTGGAAATCGACTTTTCCGGCACGAAACAATTGGCCGGTGACTATAATCCGATTCAGGTGAAAATTGACGGTAACTCCCCAAGCCCGATTGAAGATGTAACGATCGGAGCCGACGGCATTGTCGTAGCCAATTACAAGAATGGCACAACCCGCCCGATCTATCAGATCGCACTGGCTGATGTGCCGAGCCCCGACAACCTCCAGGTCTTGTCGGGAAATGTGTTTTCGACGAGTGCCGACTCCGGTGAGGTCCAGGTTGGTTTTGCCGGCAAGGGAAGCTTTGGCAGCATCACCGCTGAAGCCCTCGAAGAATCCAACGCTGATATTGCGCAGGATCTGACCGAGATGATTGAGGCACAGAGAAACTACACAGCAAATTCGAAAGTCTTCCAGACCGGTGCCGATTTGATGGACGTACTGGTGAACCTGAAACGATAGTTGAACTTATAATGGGAATTGGACAAAGGGCATGTCACTAACCTCGGCGCTCCTTACTGCTCAGAGTGCTCTCAATACCGTGTCGAAGCAGACCTCGGTGGTATCCCGCAATATTGCAGGTGCCACAGATCCGAACTTCTCGCGGCGCATCGGTTCCGTGGTTAGCGGAGCCGGAGGCTTGACTTATCTGTCGGTGAAACGCTCCGCGGATGAAGCCCTTCTTTCCAAATTCGTTGAAGCCAACAGCTTTCTGGGGGCATCAGATACGTTGAAGGGCGGCCTTGACCGCCTTTCAGGCATTTACTCCGCCAGTAATGCTTCAGACTCACCCCGCGCCCTTCTTGGTGATCTGCGCGATTCATTGCAGCTCTATGCTTCGCAGCCGGGCAATACGTCAGTCGGTGAATCCACGGTTTCAAAGGCGGTTTCTCTTGCCAATGCGTTGAACCGCGGAACGCAGGAAACCCAGAAGCTGCGGCAGGACGCGGATAATGATATTGCGGACTCCGTCAACAACATCAACACGCTTCTGGCAAAGTTCGAAGCGGCCAACAATCGCATTGTCAGCGGCACACGTGCCGGTGCCGATGTGGCGGATGATCTTGACGAGCGCGATGGATTGCTGAAGCAGATTTCCAGCGAGATCGGCATCACGACATTAAAGCGCGATGACAATGATATGGTCATCTTTGCCGAGAATGGCGTGACCCTGTTCGAAAAATCAGCCCGCTCGGTGACTTTCACCCCAACAAGCGCTTTCAGTGCTGGTACGACTGGCAATGAGGTCTATGTAGATGGCGTACCGCTATCGCACGGAACCTTTGACCAGCCCTTTGGGACGGGGCGACTGAGCGGCCTGCTGCAATTGCGTGATCAGACAGCACCGGCCTATCAGAAGCAACTGGACGAAGTTGCCCGCAGCCTTGTCAGCATGTTTGCGGAACAAGGGACGGGAGTTCCAACGGTTCCCGGCCTGTTTACATATTCCGGCGCACCCGCCATGCCCACAGACGCCACGATCCTCCCGGGGATTGCCGGATCACTGAAAGTATCATCGGCCTTTATCCTGTCGGAGGGAGGCAATCCTTCACGGCTGCGCGACGGTGGCCCGGCGGGTACGCCCTATATGCAGAACCCGGACGGGTCTGCTGGTTATTCGGACCGCTTGCAGAGCTTGATAGGAGCCATTGGCGCTCCCCGGACTTTTGATCCGGAGGCGGCGGCCGGTAACAATAAGAGCCTGCTGGACTTCGCAGCTGCTTCAATCAGCTCGCTTGAAGAAAAGCGTAAGTCGGTAACCGACACCAATGATTACAACAAAATCCTGTCGTCCAGAGCGAGTGATGCGATTTCCAACGTAAGCGGCGTCAACATTGATACGGAAATGCAATCATTACTGGACCTTGAACACTCCTATCAGGCTTCGGCCCGCATTCTGTCTACCGTAGACGCGATGTTCCAAGAACTCTTCCAGGCGGCATCATAAACATGAAAACACAATCAGTTTCGTCGTACGTGCTAGCAAACGCCACCCGGAGCATCATCTCCAAGGCGCAAGCGGATCTGGTCAAGGCGCAGCAGGAGGCCACGACAGGTTTTGTTTTCGACACGGGTCTTGCGCTGGGTAGCCGCACCGGACAATCCCTGTCCTTGCGCAAGGAACATGACCGGCTTTCCGTGCTGACGGATTCGAACAAGCTGCTGGCTGAACGCATGACAACATCGCAGAATGCGCTGAGCAATGCCGTCAAAGGCTCGCAAGATTTTTTGGGAACGATTATTGCCATGCGTGGCAGCGGGCAAGGCCATGAGGTTGCGGCAAACGCTGCCAAAGGATTGCTTCAGACTGCGACCTCGCTGATTAATACGAGTTTCAATGGCGAGTATGTTTTTGCCGGTGTCAATACGGATGTGAAGCCGCTTGGTGATTATGACGCAGCAGGCAATCCGGCGCGTGCGGCGGTGCTGCAATCTTTCGCGGATCATTTCGGCTTTCCTGTCACTGATCCGCAGGTTTCGACGATTACGGCAAACGATATGAAAGCCTTTTTGGACGGACCGTTCGCCTCGGAATTTGATGCAGGCTCATGGTCTGATAACTGGTCTTCTGCTTCCGACACACTCATGAAAAGCCGCATCGCGCCGACGGAACTGGCAGAGACTTCGGTCAGTGCCAACAATGCCGGGTTCCGCAAAATGATGATGAGCTACACCATGGTAGCCGAGTTCGCCAATATTGGCCTGAATCAAAGTGCTTTCGATACGGTGATTACCAAGGCAATTGAGACGACGACGGCAGCCAATGCAGCTCTTCCGGGTGTGCAATCGGTGCTTGGAACCGCACAGGCCCGGACGAAAGACGCAACAGATCGTCTGGAAGTGCAATTGAAGGTGCTGAACAGCTCAGTAATCGGTCTTGAGGGCGTCGACCCCTATGAAGCCGCCAACAGGGTGGAAGCATTGCGCACGCAGATAGATGCGTCCTATGCCCTGACGGTGAAAATGCAAAGCCTGAGCTTGCTGAACTATCTGAAATAGACCTGAAGCTGCGCGATTTTTGTGCAGCAGAACCTTGAGAAGACAATGTACCAGGCTCGATACGACGATATCATTAATGACGGCGCTACAAGTGCCAAAGAGCGCGAGCGGTCATTGTTCGATCAATCCATCATGATGCTGGAGGCTGCACGTGATGAGGGCAGCTACTCGTTCAAGGGGATTGAAGCGGTCCAGTTCACGTCCCGTCTATGGATGATCATAATCGAAGATCTGGGTGATCCGGCGAACCAGTTACCGCAGGAGTTGCGCGCCTCCTTGATATCAATAGGTATCTTCATCCTGAAGGAACTGGAGTCGATCCGTCAGGAGAGGTCGGTCGATTATGACAGTATCATCGATATTACACGTACCATTCGCGACGGAATCTGAGTGTCATGAAAGTCTCCCTTCGTGCCGGTGAAAAGATATACGTGAATGGTGCCGTCTTGCGGGCTGACCGTAAAGTCTCACTCGAATTCATGAATGATGTCAGCTTCCTTCTGGAAGGCCATGTGCTTCAGGCCGACGAGACGACATCACCGCTCAGGCAACTCTATTTTGCCGCTCAGATCATGCTGATCAATCCATCGGCAAAGAGCGAAGCGGGACAAGCTTTCAAACGTATGCTGACAGCCTTGCTCGGGACATTCTCCAATCCGCAAATGTTGAAAGAGCTGAAGCTTATCGACGAGATCGTGTGTAACGACCGCATCTTCGAAGCGTTGAAAGCCATACGTTCGCTTTTTGCACTGGAAGCGCAAATCATGTCGGGTACAACCGACACCGATATCCCGGCACAAGCGGGCCAGATCAACAGGCCAGAGGTAACAATATGACCGGCATTCCTCCCGTTGCAGCAGACCAGAAAAGTCAGGCCAACAACACACCCAAACCTGTTGCCGGTGCCGACTATCAGACCTTCCTGAAATTACTTGTGGCCCAGATGAAAAATCAGGACCCGACGAAGCCAATGGATGCAACGCAGCAGGTGACACAGCTCGCGCAGTTCTCGAGCGTTGAGCAGGCTGTTCAAATGAACGCCAAGCTTGAACAGTTGCTCGCCAGTTCGTCCCTGTCGCAAGCTGACGGTATTATTGGCAGGACGGTGACAAGTCCTGACGGCAAGGTATCGGGCGTGGTCGAATCCGTACGCATTTATAGTGATGGTATGGTTGCCAAGCTCAAGGGTGGAGCTGAACTCATCATCACTCCGGGTATCGTTATCAGCTGATCATGAATGAGGCTGATGCACTCGATATTGTAAATCAGGCGATCTGGACCGTTATCGTCGCGGCGGGGCCTGCTGTTGCTGCGGCTATGCTGGCTGGTGTCGGCATTGCCCTGTTTCAGGCTCTGACGCAGATTCAGGAAGTCACACTGACTTTCGTTCCAAAAATACTGGTTATTCTGGCGGTACTTGCCCTGACCGCCCCCTTCGTCGGATCGCAGATCAATACGCTGACGTTGCTGACCTATTCGCGGATTGAAAAGGGTTTTTAACCCAGAACGAGCACGCGCGGGCTTCGCGTAAGCTTCGTGCCCTATTGTTGTTTCGACAATAGGAGAAGTCCGTGCAGCAGGCAGCAGTAAAACGACTGGGTGACAAGGGTTATCTGACCGGCAGTGATGTCGGCCTTGCGCTCGGCATTGTCATCATTCTGACGGTGCTGTTCCTGCCCGTTTCCCCGATGATTCTCGATATCGGGCTGGCTTTTTCCATAGCTTTGTCCGTGCTTATCCTCATGGTGTCGCTTTGGATTCAGCGACCGCTCGACTTTTCGGCCTTTCCCACCGTATTGCTGATTGCAACCATGATGCGTCTTTCGCTTAACATTGCAACAACGCGTGTCATTCTTACTCATGGTGACGAAGGCTATGCCGCTGCAGGGCAGGTGATCCACGGCTTTTCGCAGTTTGTCATGGGTGGAGACTTTGTTATCGGTCTCGTGGTCTTTGCGATCCTGATTATTGTCAACTTCCTCGTCATCACCAAGGGCGCTACACGTATTGCAGAAGTTGGTGCACGTTTCACACTTGATGCCATTCCCGGCAAGCAGATGGCCATCGATGCAGATCTTTCCTCCGGATTGATCGACGAGAAAGAAGCCCAACATCGCCGCCGCGAACTGGAAGAGGAAAGTGCCTTCTTCGGTTCAATGGATGGTGCTTCAAAGTTTGTCAGGGGCGATGCGATTGCCGGTTTGATCATCACCGCGGTCAATATTTTTGGCGGTATCATTATTGGTGTAACCCGCCACGGCATGGAAGTCAGCGAGGCGGCAGATGTGTTCACCAAGCTGTCGGTCGGTGATGGTCTGGTAACGCAGATTCCTGCTCTTATCGTTTCGCTGGCAGCTGGTCTTCTTGTGTCGAAAGGCGGCACCCGCGGATCGACTGATAAAGCCGTTTTCGGACAGCTGGGAGCCTATCCAAAAGCTCTTTTCATAGCTGCATTGCTGCTCTTCGTTCTCGGCGTATTGCCGGGACTGCCGGCATTTCCGTTTTTTGTGCTTGCTATAGGTTTGACCGCGATTGGCATTTCGGTGCCGCGCAAACTGGCAAAGGTTGCTGCCGCAGCGCAGGCTGAATTGGCAATCAAGCAGAAGACTGCCGAGGACGAAGATCGCAACTCGGTCAAAGCTTCACTTGAGACAGCTCAGATTGAGCTGTGCCTTGGCAAGCAGCTCTCTTCACGATTGATGTCATCGCAACTTGAACTGGCGCACCGCGTCAACAAAATGCGCAAGAAATTTGCGGTTGAGTACGGATTCGTCGTACCTGAGATCAAGGTCACGGACGATTTCCTGTTGCCGCCAAAAACCTATCGCATCAAAATTCATGGAACCGTGGTGGCTTCGCATGAGCTTCGTGTGGGCGAGATACTGGTTATTCCTGGAGATCGTCCGCCGCCCCATGTCCCGGGCGAAGAAGTGCGGGAACCAGCTTTCGGCATGAAGGCTTATTCTGTGCCGGAAACCTTTGCTGCAGAACTTAAGCGCGACAACTACATGACTGTCGATAATCTCTCGGTTCTGCTTACGCATCTCAGCGAGATCGTGCGCAATAATCTATCGCAGTTGCTATCCTACAAAGATATGAGGGCGC
Organism: Phyllobacterium sp. YR531; assembly: GCF_000282595.1. GTDB lineage: Bacteria > Pseudomonadota > Alphaproteobacteria > Rhizobiales > Rhizobiaceae > Phyllobacterium. The sequence goes on along the minus strand of NZ_AKIZ01000003.1, from coordinate 180,241 downwards.
TGCTTGATCGGCTTGGTCCGGAATACAAGAAGCTGCTCGACGATATTTGTCCTGCCAATCTTTCTTATTCCGGTTTGCAGGCCGTATTGAAACTTCTGCTTTCCGAGCGGGTCTCAATCCGCAACCTCAATCTCATTCTAGAAGCCATAGCTGAGGTAGCTCCGCATGTGCGGCGCTCTGAGATGATCGTTGAACATGTGCGCATGCGCATGGCCCAACAGATTTGCGGTGACTTGGCTGATAACAGTGTGCTTTCCGTGTTGCGCCTTGGCAATCGCTGGGATCTGGTTTTCCATCAAAGCCTCAAGCGTGATGCAAAGGGCGAGGTCACCGAGTTTGATATTGATCCACGTCTTTTGGAGCAATTCGGAACCGAGGCGACAACGGCAATCCGCAAGCATCTCGACGCTGGCGAGCGGTTTGTTCTGGTCGCTTCACCAGAAGCCCGACCCTATATCCGGATGATTATCGAGCGCCTTTTCACAACGCTGTCAGTGCTATCGCACGTAGAAATAGCGCGAGGTGTCGAAGTCCGTTCTCTTGGAACCATTTCGTGAGATCGCTTTGAATGCTTCCGCTTGGTGATACGGCGCTTGCAGGATTTCTGGTATTTGCGCGGGTGGGTGCCTGTCTGCTTATCATGCCGGGAATTTCCAGCCCGCGAATTCCTCTGCAGGTCCGGCTTTTTCTGGCGCTGGCTTGCTCACTGATGGTCGTGCCTCTTGTGCTTGCCCAAGTGGCGCCAGCTGCCAAAGCAGCGCCGCTGATGCTCATGCGGATCATAGTTGTGGAGATTATTGTCGGTGGGCTGATAGGCGTGCTCGCTCGCATGTATTTTTGGGCCCTCCAATTCATGGCCAATACGATCGCGATGACTGTCGGTTATTCGGGTGCTCCAGCCGGATCGATTGAAGGAGAGGAGCCGCAGGCTGCAATAGCAAGCTTTGTGACACTGACGGCTCTGTGCCTGTTCTTCATCACGGATTTGCACCTTGAGGTGTTTCGCGCGCTCCTGTCTTCATACTCGGCTATTCCGGTAGATGGTATTTTCCAACCCGGCACGGCAATGGTCAATTTGACGGACACTCTCTCAAAGGCCTTTATGAGCACCATACGCATAGCTGCACCATTCATTGTGTTTGCAGTTGTCGTAAATATCGCTGTCGGGTTGATCAACAAGCTGACGCCTGCCATTCCGGTGTACTTTATCTCCATGCCCTTTGTTTTGGCTGGTGGATTGATGCTGCTTTATTTTGCCATGCCGGACTTGTTGAGGTTGTTCACAAGCGAAGCCGGCTCTTATCTGAGGTCGTTTTGATGGCCGGTACTCGCGCATCTTATCGGGGCTTAATCCGATTGCAGGGGTTGAAGAAAGCCAAGGCCGAAATGAGGATTGCGACAATCAATGCCGACGTGCTTGCAATAGCGCAGGAAGATGAAGCTCTGTTCAAGATGCAGAATGACCGCTTTGAATCCGGCGTCAATATTGTCTCTTCCGATATCATCATAAAGCGCCTTGAAGCCAACCGGATAAAAGCCTTGGGCTTGACCGGACAATTGGCAATTGAGCGGCAGGAACTTCTGAAGAACTCCAGAACGCTTGATGTTCTGAACGATAGACTACGTGCCTATGAGAATGAACGGCAACGACAGGAACTAGCTATGGAGATTGATGAACATATCAGCCAGTTGCTTGGCAAAGTCGCAAGCTAGTTTGCAGGGCTCAAGCCTCAGTCAAGTTTGGGGAGCTAATGTCATAAACATGAAACAGTATGGGACTGTCTTTTATGGCTATTAATCCACCTTCAGATTTGGTGTTGGATGTGGCAATGGCTGCTGACCCGCAAGCAATGCGGGCATCGGCTGAAAGATTGCGGACCATGACGGCGGATCGCGCATCAGCACAGATCCCGCTATCGTCTGAGAACTTTGCGCGTTTGCAGATGGGAGGGAGTGCCTCTGAAGATGCGCTGGCGAAGACGCCCGCTCCAAGCCCGGCGTTCAAGAAGTTCGAAGCCTTTATGCTTCAGTCTTTTGTGGAATCGATGTTCTCAGGTGAGAATCAAGCAGTTTATGGCGAAGGTATCGCGGGCGGCTATTGGAAATCGATGATGTCGGAGGCCATCGCCAACCAAATGGCCAATGCAGGCGGCATTGGCGTTGCTCGCATGCTGGAAGAGCAGAGCGCAAAACGAATTAAACCCGAAGCGGTTGAAACTCTCAACACCGCGCCGGACATTGATACCAAAGAGCAGGTTTCAAATGCAATATTGCACCAGATCGAACGGCAACTCATCCAAAAGCAGTTGAAATCAACAGAAGATCTCACAAAGACTCGTCAGAGTTGAGGCCGAAGATTGGAAGGAATGGATATGGAAATCGTCAACGACAACAAACAGCAGACCGGCCTTGATCCTGCGCTGGACCCGGTACTTTTCGCCATTCGCCGGCTTGAGGACGTTATTGAGCACGAGACGGGTCTCCTCATGGATGGTGGCGCTGTTGATTTGGCCGAAATCAATGCAAGCAAAAGCCGTGGGCTGCGTGATTTCAACAAGGCGCTTGGGAAGGCTGTGAAATCGGTCGACAATGCCGCACTCAAAGCCCTTCAACCAGTGCTCGATAATCTTCGTTTGAAGCTCGAGCGCAATTGCGAAGCATTGAAGCTGCATTTGCGTGCCGTCAGCGAACTGACGGGCATTATCCGCGATGCGCTGGAAACTCATGAAGCTGACGGTACCTATACGGCGCGCCAGATGCGGGATGGCATGGGCGCATGATACGCATTGCCATTATCGGACTGTGGATTTGCGTCGTTGCTCTTGGGTCGCTGTATTTTGCAGTAAAGCAGAATTCTGCGACAGCATCAGTGACATCCCAATCCACACAGGTGTTAGATGATGGCAAGACAGAAGTGTTCAGTATTCCTATTATCATTGACGGTGCAGTAGAGGGCTATGTCGTTACGCAGCTAATCTATACACTGGACAGTGCGGTAAAAGCTTCCGTCAAAGTACCGGTCGCTGCCTTTATAAATGATGAGATATTCCGGCAGTTCTACGGTCACTATTCTGATGTCAAAGATGTGCAGAAGGTGAAGTTTGACGACGTCAAGCAGGCAATCATTGATGGTGTAAACGCCCGGTTCCCCGCGCCGCTTGTCAAAGACCTGCTCGTCCAGCAGTTCAATTATATCTCATCAAAAGAGATTCGTGACCAGAATACCAAAGGTATCAGCCGCGGTTGATCATTGGAGTTTTCCGCTTTCAACCCAGTGAATAATACTTTCCGGACAGTGCATGAATTATCCTGTCGCTTAGCGGGGTGACGGTTGAATCCGGAGCAAATTGCACCCCAAGATCCAAATCCTTGCGCCAGATAACCCGCGTGATAAGCGCGCCACAATATTGATCGTCGAATAGCCAGAAACGCTCGGGTACATCGCATTGACCGATAAGTCGTATCCGGGCTCCGCCTTCGGCAAGGTCCTGAAAATGGCATTCCTTTAAAAATTGACCATCAAGGGTCACAAGTTTGCCCGAACGCAATCTTGTCCGCTTGCGTTCCTGTTCTCTTTGTTCGGATTGACCGGGCTTGGACGCTGACATCGACTTTCTCAAAAGTATCATGAAAGCCGAACCTCAAACCGCAGTATGCGATCCGGCAATTTGTCAGTGTTTACCCATAAACAATTGCAAATCCGTTAGGGGCAGGCGCTCTTTTTACTGTCAAATATGTTCACGCAGAAAATTCCGGATGAGCATGCCTATCTCAGAAGCGTGTGTTTCAAGGGCGAAATGCCCGGTATCAAGCAGATGAACCTGTGCACTAGGCAAATCACGCTTATAGGCTTCAGCGCCCGCTGGCAGAAAAGCGGGATCTTTCTTGCCCCATACGGCCAAGAGCGGCGGCTGATGCTTGCGGAAATAGGATTGGAATGCCGGATATAATTCGACATTGGAGCGGTAGTCCAAAATCAGGTCCAATTGAATTTCATCATTTCCTGAGCGGGCAAGATATGCGTTGTCCAGCGTGTAACCATCGGGCGAAACATTGATGGGATTAGTGCCGGTGAAGTATTGCCAGTCGCGGATAACCTCAGGTGAGAGCGACTCCCGGCAAGCCTCACGATTTTCCGGGGTTGGTTCGCGCCAGTATGTTTGCCATGGGCCCCATGCTTCGCTCAAGCCCTCAATATAGGCGTTACCGTTTTGGGTTATGATCGCTGAAACACGCTCCGGATGAGCAAGAGCCAGACGCAATCCCGTTGGAGCACCATAGTCAAAAATATAAAGTGCGTATTGCTCCAGCGCGAGGACCTCTGTGAACCGGCCAATTACATGAGCCAGATTATCGAAGGTATAAGCAAACTTGCCGCGTTCGGGTGCTTTGGTGTTACCAAACCCGGGAAGGTCTGGCGCGATGACCCGATAATGTTCCGCCAGTTCAGGAATAAGATCACGGAACATGTGGCTGGAAGTTGGGAATCCGTGCAGGAGCAACAGGGTCGGCGCATCGGCAGACCCGGCTTCCCGATAGAAAACTTCAACATCATCCACTGTGGCAGTTTTGTATTTTACATGCATGACGACTTCCTTTGGGAGGTAAGAAAGTCTTTATAAAAACTACCGAACGGTAGTTTGTAAAATCACGTATTGTTGATCGCCGGATAGCCGAATTATTCACCGCCCTTTCGCATGTCATTGGAAAAGAAATCGACGACCGCTCGAACGCTCGGAAGCTGCCCTCGGCGATGGGGCATGAGCAATGTCGTGGTTACCATGCCCGCTGACCAATCCGGTAAAACACGAATGAGCTCGCCATGTTTAATTGCACTCTCGCAGATGGAGGAAGGTAGGCAGGTAAGTCCCATATCGGCGATGGCTGCCTTGATGAGGGTTATGGATTCATTGGCAAGCATTCTGCGGATAGGCTTTGTTTTCACTTCCGCACCGCTATCAGAAACAAGATGCCAGATTTCCGCACCAGAAGCACTGAGAAGTCCGTAGTGGCTGCTCACATCCTGCGGCGATACAGGCTGGCCATGGGCTGAAAGATAGCCGGGCGAAGCAACGACAAATATCGGTTCTGTCATCAATTGCTTTTGGACGAGATCCGAATCCGGAAGTGGTGCGAAATGACTTCGGATTGCCAGATCATAGCCTTCCTGCACAAGGTCGACAAACCGGTCGCTGGCGTACATTTCCAGATTTATCTTTGGGTATTTGCGGGCGAGTACGGGTAGGCAATCGGCCAGATAGAATTGTGTAGTTGGAATGGAGGCAGTTATGCGGACCGTGCCACTCGGCTCTGCCAGCCGACTGCGAACGATGTTTTCGGCGGCCTCTGCTTCGATTAAAGCACCACGTGCATGATTGAAGAAATCCCGTCCCGCATCGGATAGTGAAAAGCTGCGTGAGGTGCGGTGGATGAGACGTGCGCCGAGCTGGGCTTCAAGCTCTCCTATACGCTTGCTGATGGTGGATTTGGGGATACCAAGGCGGCGGGCACCTTCCGAAAAGCTGCCTGCCTCAACCGCTTGAACGAAAAGAAAAAGGTCATTGAGATTGATCACGGGTTCGCCTCAGAGTCTACAAGTATGGACGATAAGTTGCAGAATAGCCATCTACCGTCAGATCGTCCACATGTAATAACTAATGGATGTAGAGGCGAGAGTGCCTTGGGTAAAAACGAGGAACTATTATGACACAGATACTTTTTTACGGTGTGCCAGAGGGCTGCTCATTTGGGTCCATTGTTGCGTTGGAGTGGTCAAAGCAATCTTACCAGCTTTCACGTATCGCAATGCCGGAAACGGTTACCAGCCAAGCTTACCGGCAGATCAATCCTATTGCAGAGACGCCAACCTTGTTGACCGCGGAAGGAGAATTCATCAGCGAAAGCATGGCAATTCTCAACCATATCGGCGCGGGCGCGATCGAGCAGGGTATTGCCTTTAAACAAGGAACAAAGGATTTCGATCGCCTCAATCAGATGCTGGCATTCTTGAATACCACATTCTTCAACGCTTACTCGCCGCTTTGGTACGCGTTGGAGCATGCAAGTGCAGGCGATGAATCTGAAACCCTGATTGCTTATGGCAAGACCAAGGTCAGCAAAGCCCACGAAGATTTGGAGCTCTTGCTGGGTGACAAGCAATGGCTGTTAGGTGACAGGCCGACATTGGCAGATGCCTACTTCATGGGAATCGCGCGCTGGAGTAATTTCCACAAGACTGCCAGTTATGCCGATTATACAGGCTTGAAAAAGCTCTATGAAAGACTGGAAGCTGATCCTGCTGTAAAGTTTGCCCATGCAATCGAGCACGAGGAATCTGCACAATCGCGAGGCGGGTTTGCCGGACATGTGGAGTTTAAGAATGCCTTACAACAAATAGCCAAGGCTGCCGCTTGATTGCTCAGTTGTCATTCTCAAAAGTGGAACTCATGGCTGCCTGTTGATATTCTTGCTTGCAAACTCCTTGGTCAGCCAGTCAATGAACACCCGCACCCGGCGCGAGAGCTGCCGGTTGCGGGGATAGAGCAAAGATACAGGCGTGGGTGAGGGCGGGAAATCCTGCAGAACCTGGATCAGGGAACGCGTCGCAAGGCCTGTCTCGACGTGATAGCGGGGTACTTGAATCAGTCCGAAACCGAGCTGTGCGCTGGCCACAAAACTCTCCGCAGCATTTACTGAAACATCTGCAGGCAGAGTGATATTGCGAATGATGCCATTAACAGTGAATTCAAGTGGAAGAATTCCTCCGGTTACGGTCGAATGGAAACCTACCATACGATGACCATCCAAATGCTCAGGATGAAGCGGCATACCGTATTTCGCGATGTAGCCCGGTGAGGCCAAGGTGATTTCTTCGAGCATTCCAACGCGCCTGCCTATCATGTCGCTGTCGGAGAGTTCGCCGACGCGCAATACGCAGTCCACGCCCTCACGAACAAGATCAATCAACCGGTCTCCTTCGCTCATGTGAAACTGCAATTGAGGATAGGCGGCGAGAAAAGCGGGAAGATCCGGTAGCAGAAAATGCCGTGCCAGAGTGCCATGCACATCAACGCGTAGTAGGCCTTTGGGTACTACACCGGCGAAGGCTCCCTCCGCATCTTCTATATCGGCCAAAATTGTCAGACAGCGCTGATAATAGGCTTGGCCGTCCAAAGTCGGGCTGACCTGCCGCGTGGTGCGGTTCAGCAGTCCAACTCCCAGTCTGGTTTCCAGTCGCTGAACTGCGTTCGTAACCGTTGACCTTGGCAAGCCGACATCCTCAGCGGCCAAGGTAAAGCTGCGGCGTTCAACAACGCGGGTAAAAACCCGCATGGCATTCAAAGTGTCCATTATTCGAAAATCCAAAACAGTGATGCCAATTCTTGCATGATTATCCGAAAAGAAAAATAGGGCATGCTCACTTCATCAATGGCGCATTGCGCAAAATGATGGAGAAAAGCATGACACAGAACGAAAAAAGAGTAGCGATTGTAACAGGCGCTTCGCGCGGCATTGGCGCAGCAATTGCGGAGAGGCTAGCCAGCGAAGGCTTTATCATCGTTATCAATTACTCCGGCGATACAGCACCTGCAGAGGCGCTGGCCAAAAAGATCGAAGCTGAAGGTGGCAAAGCTCTTACTGCCAAAGCGGATGTAAGTGATGCGAACGCCGTATCCCGTATGTTCGACGCTGCGGAAACGGCGTTCGGCGGTGTTGATATTCTGGTCAACAATGCAGGTATCCTGAAAACCATTCCGTTGGCTGACACTTCGGACGAGGAATTTGATCGGCACTTTGCCATTAATGCAAAGGGCACCTTCAACACGCTGCGTGAGGCTGCAAAGCGCTTGAGGAATGACGGGAGAATCGTGAATTTCTCCAGCACCACTTTGGCGCTCAACATGCCAGGATACGCGATTTATAACGGCACAAAGGCAGCCGTTGAGGCATTTACACACGTGTTCGCCAAAGAACTGCGTGGCCGTAATATCACGGTGAATGCAGTGGCACCGGGTCCGGTTGAGACGGAACTCTTTCTGCAAGGCAAAAGCAATGAACAGGTGGCCCAGTTTGCGAAAATGCCACCACTCGAGCGCCTCGGCCAGCCGGACGATATAGCGAATGTAGTATCGTTTCTTGTTGGGTCCGATGCTGGCTGGGTTAACGGCCAGATACTGCGTGCCAATGGCGGCATCGCGTGACCAACATCAACGCCACCACGAGAGTATCAAGATCATGAACAGACAAGTCATTGTAATCACTGGGGCATCCAGTGGATTTGGAGCGCTTACGGCTCGGGCACTCGCCAGGAAAAGCCACATCGTTTACGCCGGAATACGTGACACCCAAGGCCGGAACGCCCCGGCATCAGCTGATACCAATGCGTTCGCTAGAGAACATGGGGTCGACCTGTTTCCGGTTGAGTTGGATGTAGCAAATGAAGCCTCGGTCAAAACAGGAATAGCGAGCATCATCGCTGATCGAGGGCGAATTGATGTTGTCATTCACAATGCCGGTCACATGTCATTTGGTCCAGCCGAAGCCTTCACGCCGGAACAATTCGCTGAGCTTTTCGATATAAATGTTCTCTCCACGCAGCGGGTCAACCGGGCTGCACTTCCTCACATGCGCAAACAAGGAAAGGGACTTGTGGTATGGGTCTCTTCGTCGAGCACGAGGGGTGGTACGCCTCCATATCTTTCGCCGTATTTTGCGGCCAAGGCAGCCATGGATTCCCTTGCAGTGTCATACGCTGCAGAGCTTGCGAGATGGGGTATAGAGACTGCAATTATCGTACCCGGAGCATTCACAAAAGGCACCAATCATTTTGCCCATTCCGGCGCACCCGCAGACAGGGAGCGTGCTGCCGAGTACGACAACGGTCCTTACAAAGGGGTGCCGGAGCAAGCTCTGCAGGGATTGGCCGCGCTTGAACCGGCGGATGCCGATGCAAGTGCAGTTGCTATGGCCATTGTCGATGTTGTGGCAATGCCTTTTGGCAGCCGTCCATTCCGGACTCATATAGATCCTTCTCAGGATGGAGCTGAAATAGTCAACGGAGTTGCCGATAGGGTGCGCGCCGAAATGTTCCGGCGGATCGGCCTGGAAGATCTACTTAGACCGGCGAGTGCCAGTCGATGACCTTTCAGAGGCTTCGGTAGTGTTATGCAAATGACAGGCCAGTGCGGGCTGGCCTGTTTCTTGAGCTGTGAGGGACTAGTTCATTTACTCTAGTGGAATGTTACCGGATTGGGACTAAAAGCATTTCGGTCAAACTCGGGGAGTCATATTGTTGAAAAAACAGGTTATTCTAGCTTTTCTTTTTGTCGTTGCAGGTGTTTCAGCAGGTCATGCTCAGAGCTGCGAGGGTAACTTCAAGGTGACAGGAGTACCGTTGATTACAGCGATGACATACAAGACCTCCTATGATTTTCCAAAGGTCAAGGCAGATCAGGTTTTGAAAGCATTGGCACAGGCTGTGGCCGCGGAAGGCTTCCTGGGAATACAGGTAAATAAGTCTCTTGGCGCAATTGACGCCTATCAGGAGACGACAGGTTCCGGCCGGGAACAGACCTTGAGGATCGTTGCTCGCAAGAAAGGCACTGGCACACGCGTTGATGCCATGTTCAATATTCAGCAGGGACAGGTCACATCTGAAAAGGTCGTACGTAAAGGCCTTTGCGATATCGTGATGTCCGCTACCGACTGATTTAATCTGCTGACATCAAGAGCAAGAATCGGATTGAATTTTCTGTCTGGGTGCACGATTCTCTAGACAGAACGTAATCCGAGGGTTGCCTCATGAGCGAGATAATACATCACTATACTATCTTCGAAACCGCAGGCGGGTTCTGCGGCATCGCGTGGAACAGCATTGGCATAAGCCGGTTCCAGCTGCCAACAAAGACTACAGAGGCAACAGAACGCGTTTTGCGTCGCCGTTTACCTGACGCGTTACCCGGTACACCGACACCGGATGTTGCAAAAACGATTGCTGCGGTGAAGCGCTATTTTGATGGAGAAGAAATGGATTTCTCCGATGTCGCTATCGATATCGGTATTCAGGAACCATTCTTCACAAAGATTTATGCAGCAGCGAGGCAACTCGGCTGGGGCCATACGACAACCTATGGAACAATAGCAAAAGAGCTTGGCGCTGGCCCAGAAGCTGCCAGAGACGTAGGGCAGGCCATGGCCAAAAATCCTGTGCCTTTGATTATTCCCTGTCACAGGGTACTGGCGGCCGGAGGCAAGATAGGTGGATTTTCAGCTCCAGGTGGTTCTGTTGCCAAAGCGCATATGCTTGAACTGGAGGGTGTCGAGCTTAACCCTGTTCCACCGGCGCAGCAGTCATTTGGTTTCTGAATTGATTGCGGTCAGGCTGGCGAGGCGCGATTTGAGGAAACGCAGTTCTGCAGGTTGGCGTGTCATGGATATTGCACGCTGGTAAGAATCTGTAGCCGCCTCGGTCATCCCAAGCTGCCGCTCCATATCAGCGCGAGCCGCATAGGCCAGCGGATATGTCTTGAGGCTACCTTGCTGAATAACCGCTTCAATTGCAGCAAGTCCAACGGCAGCACCATCACGCTTTGATAGTGCTGCCGCACGGTTCAAAGACACGACTGGTGATGGGTCGACACGCAGCAGCACATCATATAGCGCTACGATTTGTGACCAATCCGTATCTCCTGCCGACCGGGCATTGGCATGAATGGTGGCGATGGCCGCTTGCAGAACATAGGGACCGACATTGCGCGAAGCAAAAGCTTGGTTCACCAAGGCCCCGGCTTCATCGATCAGGGTTTGGTTCCATAAGGACCTATCCTGATCCTCAAGCAGTATAATATCTCCCGCCTGATCTGTGCGGGTATGGTGCCGGGCTTCATGCAAAAGCATGAGAGCGAGCAAGCCTAAAGCCTCGGGCTCGGGTAAGAGGCCCGTTATGAGACGCCCAAGACGAATCGCTTCTGCACATAGATCGGCGCGTGTCAGCGCAGGCCCTTCTGTTGCGGCATAACCTTCATTGAAAATGAGGTAAATCACACGCAGGACGCTTTCGAGGCGCTCTGGAAGCTGGGTGCGGTCCGGTACCTCATAAGGGATGCCATCATCACGTATTTTCGTCTTGGCTCGCACAATACGCTGGGCGATCGTCGGTGCGGGTGCAAGATAAGCCCGCGCAATTTCCTCTGTGGTTAGTCCGGCAACCTCGCGTAAGGTCAGCGCAATACGCGCATCTGGACCGAGTGCCGGATGGCAACATGTGAAGATCAGCCGCAACTCATCATCATTGATGTCTTCCGGAATTGCAGGCTCGTACAACTCATCCGCCAGCGCGGTAAGCTCGGGTAATGCGGCAGCAAGCCGAGCCTGCTTGCGCCAGCGATCAATAGCTTTGAACCGGCCGGTGGAGACAAGCCACGCATAGGGATTTTGGGGGACACCATCGTGCGCCCAACGTTCCGCGGCGGCGGTGAAGGCCTCTTGCAAAGCCTCCTCCGCCACTTCAAACCCACCCAAAAGGCGGATCAATGTTGCAAGGACGCGGCGCTTCTCAGAACGATAGATTGCCTCGAAGGCCGCATCGGTATCAGATCGGCTCACAGCTCTGGCGGTGGCGTGCTGAAGTCGACAACGGGCCGGACTTCGATCGAACCGATTTTAGCCAACGGGTGCCCCGACGCGGCGCGCACAGCGTCATTCAGGTCGTGTGCTTCGATCAGGATAATGCCGCCGAGCATTTCCCTGGTTTCCATGAACGGGCCATCGACGGCGGACATTTTGCCATCCCGAACCTGCAAGGTCATGCCATTTTCGGGGAGTTCGAGCGCTTCGCCCATGACGAAGTGACCGCTTTCCTTCAGTTTATCGTCATAGTTGGCACACTCGGAAAGTACAGCATTGGCTTCAGGGCTTCCGCCGAAGAGCGTCTTGGCATTGTAGTAGATGAGACAGGCGTAACGCATAATCTGGTTTCCTTCAGTTAGCTTGTTGAACACCCATAATCGTTTGGCGAAGGTCCGATTCGACATTGCTACACATTATTTTTTGAGCCAAAATAAGAAAAGCATGTTTGGCTGTTTTACCAAACACGCTATTTCTTGAAGCATCGAGCTCAACTACGCCAATTTGACAAGGCCAAGAGTAGCGACTTTCGCGCTAGCCCCTATGAAGGTCGTTTTTGTTTTCTGGGATCGTATCGCTGTGCAAACAGGTGCAGTCTGTTTTTCATAGGAGCGGGTAATAAGCTTCGTAAAAGTGGGTAACTGATAGCCAAATAAGATCGAAGCCGAGGATTAAACTGCGTTACAGCGTGCCATCCAATTCTCAATCTGTTCAAGCCAACCCAGGCTGTGTTCTTTCGAACGGCCTCGTCAATCCGGTAATACAGCAGTTCTGTCGGCAGGTTGTGAAAGATCAAGCCATAACGTGCGGATCGAATCCATAGCTCATAATCCTCCTGACGGGAGGAAACAGTGGTTTTGTAGGAGCCGACGCGAATTATCGCCGATTTCCTGAACATTATTGAAGGGTGTATAAGCGGACATGCCCATATATTGGAAAGTACGTCCTGGTGCTGTTCCGGAACCTGCCGTATGTCCTTCTTAGTTCCATATTCATCGATATTTCGAGCAAACGAGCCTAGAATATCCACCTCTTCGTGTGTAACCAAGAATTCTATTTGTTCCTTGAATCGTGAAGGTGCAGAGATATCGTCAGAATCCATCCGCGCTATGATTTCATTAGAGCATTTCAGCAGGCCCTGATTAAGAGCAACCGCAAGTCCTAAGTTGATTGGAAATGCGATGATCTTAATTTGCGAAGCAAGTTTTATTTTCCAGTGTGTTATTATTTCTTCTAAAGACTCGCTTAGCGGTCCATCTCTCACAAGAACAATCTCATCCGGTTGCAGACTTTGCTCGTCCCATATACTCGTGAGGGATTTGGAGAGATACTCAGGTTTTTCGCCGCCATAAACGGCCATCAGTACCGAAAATTTCATACGATAAACCTTGCTGAAATATATTTTTTATAATTATTATGACTAGTGGATTATAGTGCTTAGTCTTGTGGGTTTGTTATTATTTCCAATGTATTTTTAATTATATAGTTGAAGTTGAACTTAGATGATGACGGATAAAGCAGATCATCGCTGTTTTTTGAAAGTGCTATGGATTTTCGCTCTGCTCCATTGCGATAATGTTCTTTTTCTATAGATGGATCGCTGTGCTGCAAACTAGTGCGATTTCCAAGTTTTAGATGCAAAAGACAGCCTGCAAACTGATGTGCTTCTCTGCGCTGAGGGGCAAACTCGTGCGATGATGCTGTAAAATATCGGTCTGATTGATGTTGTATCAGTGGATATTTAGTTAAGTTTGACAGGGGGCCATTCATAGATAACCGCGTCCGAGGTCCTCCCAGAAGCGCGCGATACCCGTTCGGCAATATTCCGCCGGATTTATAAGTCTGTGTATCGTACCAAGCAGCCTCAATAACAGCATAAAGATCCGATATATCAACGACCGTTGCAATTGCCAGATCGCTGAAACCATAAAGGTCGATAAGGGGGGCGAAAAAGTAGGTTTGCTTACTGCCCTCCAAATCATTTATCAAATCAAAAATAGTCGCGTGAATACTGGTGTCGAAGTGAAATAATTCGTCTGCATCTACAAATAAAACCCACCTGCCTTTGGCGTGCTTATGCATAAGCCAGTTTGTCCAAAGAATGCCGTAACAAGCGCGTTTATAGCTTTGAGAAGTTTCATAAAGCGTGACATCTGATTGCTGCTCTAGGAAAGCCTTGGTTCCATCCGTGGAGCCATTATCTACTATATAGAATTCGTTGATTCCGAGTGACCGATAGAAAGTGAGGCTTGCTCGTATCCGTATTATTTCGTTGCGAACAGTCATTATTACAATGACTGGCTTACGTTCCGCTACAGTTCGGTGGCTACGCACAAGGGTTAATGTTGAAGTTCGACTTTCGCGGACAATTTGATGATATCTGATACGTCTTTTCACAACTCGAGCAGACTCTCTTGCCAATCGCACTGCTGAGATCAGCAACGGCATTCTCCGAAGTGCATCGTAGGCCATCGTTCGAATTTTCATGTCAGATTAATAGCGATGGTACAAAAATCCCACAATTAGACTTTAGTTTTTTGCAAGAAATCCTGATAGTGCTTGGTCACAACTAGATCGTTTGGCGATATTGGCGTAGAGGAACACGTGGTTTTTTCCTGCCAAACGTGATGGAGGTTTTCACGAAGCCGCTGACAGTGATTAGATATTTTTCGGGCAAAGAAGAATGGTTGGCGTCTTAAATGATCAAAATGATCGTCATAGAAGACGAGAGGGCGGCCTTTCTCATCAAACTCAAAATAAGTCAGACCAGTATCACAGATTATTTCATCCTCGGCGACAACACATCGGATGAGCGTTTGAAAGAAACTTTCGTCCGGTATCCACGTTAGCTTGAAATACTTCTCAATTTCCGGCCGCTTAGCAACAAGGTCGAGTATGGCAGTACAAGCATCCCACGTGAGAGCCCACCACTGTGAACCAATATGCAGATCAATATCTGTAGGAATTCGCCGCGTACCAATAAAGTGCGCCAATGTTGATTGAGCCTTAAAAGCCCAATCAAAAAGCAAGGGCTGGCTGCGCCAGTTGAAGGGAAAGTAGTATTGAAAACGCTCCTCTTGAAGGCCACCTTTTACCCATTTTTCTGAAATTGGCTTGGATTGAATAAATTGCCGACCGTGGTTGTTTTCAAGAAAAGCGCACAATGCATGGTGGCTTTTGATTGGAAAATCAGAACCAGACAGCAAGAGGACATAGTCTGGATTCCAATCAAGTCGCCGAATAGATAACAACGCCTCCAGAGTGGCTTTAACCAGGGAATATGTTCCCCAGCTGCACTTGAAACTGGGTGAAAATTCAATCTTGCCTTGAAATGAATTTTTTAGCTGATCTCGAACCGCAGGATCAGAATCGCCGTCTAAATGGACAATAACTTTGATGTCTTCAGCCAGCAAGGTATGGATTAATTGCTTTGCCAATACAGGTTGATCGTGAATCATTACGATGGCAGTGATCTTTATTTTCAAAACCATGTTCCAGGACTTATTAGTTTGTTTTCGACAAGGCTTTTGGACGAGTAATATTTTCGAGTTCCGGCAAAGGTCCAATCGGCATCTAATTTACTTGAGTTGACATAGCGTTCATATTCAATGCCGTTCTTGTAATGTTGTTTTCGGGAAAGCTCTTCTACCGCCTTTTCACTAAAGTTGCTTACAAATTTGAAATGTAATAAAGCGCCCGTTACTCTGGATGGTTGACCTTCGGCATGCCATATATTTAGTCGGCGTGGCGCAAGTGTATGAGTTGAGCTCAGATAATTGTAGCTTGGTCGCCAGTAAACCAATGGAAGCTTGTTCAGAGCCGGGCTTTTGTCGGGCTGGTCGCGGAAATAGACTCGTTCCCGGACTCCTCCCTGAATGTGGTAACCGAGATACTTGCTTTGTTGGAAACGATACCCCCGATCATCAAAAAACGGGCAGACTTCTATCGGATTGGTATTGTTTGTTATAATTGCAGCATCAGGACCGGCTGCGGCATACATGTCAACCAGCAGGCACGGTAGTGTTGCAAGTCCTTGAGCGTAAAGATGGTCAGTAAGTTCGTGGAGGCTCCTGCTCTCCATATACGGAAAAACCAAATACTCATCAGCGTCTACAACAATACACCAATGATTACTGCCATACTTGCGCAAGAGTGCGTTAATCCAGTCAACACCAAAGTTGGACTGTTTATAGCTGTGAGTCGTGTGCCATACAGAAATGTCACCTGAAGGGCGAACTACCTCCATAAAATTATCGGTAGATCCATTGTCAATAAATATAAAATGATTGACACCGATTTTTCTGTAGTATTCCAGAAAGGAAGGTATGCGAAAAGATTCGTTCCTTATTGTACAGAACAGAATAATATCACTATTCCTTATATAGGATAAGTTATTTTGAACCAGTTCTATATCTTCAAATTTTAAATACGCGCGTTTCTTTGCGGGAAACCACTCGGTCAATGTAAAGAGTGCAGAATCATATAAAAGTTGGGTAATTGATTTTAATCGTATTCTAATTGAAATACTTAACACATCCATTGACCGTTTGGGATAATTAAAGTGTGCAGTTCTTATCGATAAAAAGGGGAAAAGGGAATGTATACTAATGTCTAATATGATCCAAACGGCAAGAGGTGTATATTGTGTTGAGAGTAGTATGGGTGGCTAATATTATTGGTAAAATAGTGTCAGGTGCAGATGCTTTTTGAATTCTCTTTAAGTCACGAGTTGAAATTTGAAGATTACGTTTAATGCATAAAGAACACTCGTACGGTGCTATTGCTCGAGATGATATACTGCGTTCCATACGTAATTTTCAATTGGCCGCCCTATTGGGTTGGCAGGATGTTGTCCAGCGTTATCGCAGGTCCAGTATTGGAGCGTTTTGGCTAACCATCAATATGGGCGTGTTGATAGCTGCCTTAGGGTTCGTCTTCGGAACAATTTTTGATAGCAAGATGTCAGAATTCTTGCCGTTTATTTGCATTGGACTAATATTCTGGGGGTATTTCAACCAGCTTATTAATGAGGGCTCCACGAGTTTCATCACCAATAGTGAAACTTTGTTGCAGCTTCCGATACCATTCTTCACCTTTGTGCTACGTACTTGGTGGCGTAACACCATTATTCTGCTGCACAATCTGGTAATATATCCAGTAGTTTTGATTTTTTTCGGAGCATTGGTGGATACTGACGTCCTGTTGGTGGTTCCTGGTTTTATCCTTTTATCTATAAACCTCCTTTGGATGATGCTCATTCTTGCTATTCTATGCACGCGATATAGAGATTTGGCTCAAATTATCCAAAACATTATGCAAGTCGGAATGTATGTCACACCAGTTATGTGGATGCCCAGTCATTTGCCGACGGGCACCTCTCCATTGATGTTGAACATAAATCCATTTTTTCATTTGCTGAGTATCATTAGAGAACCCCTTCAAGGGCGATCGCCTATACCGATCAACTGGTATGTCCCCGCTCTCATGGCAATTTTGGGTTGGACAGTTGCCCTTTTTCTTTTTGGTAAATACCGGCAACGAATAAATTATTGGCTTTAAAAGAGCTTCTTTCGCGTAGTGGATAGCGATACTGATGACTTCGATAGAATTAGAAAATGTGACAGTAGATTTCCCCATTTTCAATGCGCGCGGACGGTCGTTAAAAAACCGAATGATAAGCTATGCTACTGGCGGTGCGATCAACGCTGACGCGGAAGGCCACGTTACAATTCGTGGCTTGGAGAAAGTGAACATTATTTTGAAAGAGGGAGAACGTGTGGGTTTGATCGGACATAATGGTTCGGGCAAAACAACGCTGCTCCGCGTAATGAGTGGTGTCTACACGCCTTCTGAAGGAAAGATAAACGTTAAGGGGAAAAGCGCTTCGCTCATCAATATTTCTCTGGGTATTGATCCGGAAGCCACTGGTCGGCAAAATATAGCTTTGAGAGGAGCATTGCTGGGGTTCGAAAAGCGTGCACTCAAGCTACGGCGAAAAGAAATAGAAGAATTCTCAGAGCTGGGCAGTTTTCTTGAAATGCCAGTTAGAACTTACTCGACGGGTATGCAGCTTCGTTTGGCTTTCTCGATATCAACTGTAATCCAGCCCGAAATTCTTATCATGGATGAATGGCTATCAACTGGAGATGAGGGTTTTAAAGAGAAAGCGAATGAACGCTTACGTACCTTGATTGGCAATACAAAAATCCTAGTTATCGCCAGCCATTCTAAGGAATTGCTGCTTGAGAATTGCCAACGTATTATCTGGCTTGAACACGGCAAGGTTCGAATGGATGGCGACGCTGTAGAAGTCGCAAATGCTTATTTCACGTAAGCGAGTAATCTCGTACCCTACTGCTGCCATATTTAATAGATTTGCGTTGTTGCAGGTAGGGTAACTGTACGGATTTGGATGCGACGGTTCTAGCCTCTTCAGTTCACTCGGCGTTTTTCAAGTTTACGGGCAAGGGTTCGCCTGTGCATGCCCAATCGTCTGGCCGTTTCGGAAATATTGAAATCCGTCTCGACAAGCATCTGATGGATGCGTTCCCATTCGAGCGTTTTTATCGAAGTAGGGCGGGCGGTAAGTGCGATTTGGGTATTCCCTGCCGCCTTGGTGAAGGCTTCTTCAATGTCATCCGTGTTGGACGGCTTGGCGAGATAATGGCATGCGCCAAGTTTGATTGCTTCCACTGCCGTCGCAATGCTGGCGAAGCCTGTCAGAACAACGATCAGCATTGAGGAATCGTGTGCGTGCAAGGCTTCAACGCAGGCAAGGCCGGAAGCGCCAGCCAATTTGAGATCCACAACCGCATATCCGGGTGAGTGGTCGTTCAGCGCCTGGACAAGTTCTTCCAAACTGGACGCAAGCAATACATCATAGTCGCGACGTTCGAAGGACCGCCTCAACGTCTTTGCAAAGGCAATGTCGTCCTCGACTATGATCAGCAGGCGTTTATCCGTCATTAGAACGCGCTCCAATCGCTAGCGAAGCAAGAGGCAGATTCATCGTTACCGCAGCACCCCCTTGCGGCAGGTTTTTAGCAGAGACCACACCGCCCAACTTCCTTACTGCATTCACCACAAGGAAAAGACCAAGCCCTCCACCAAGTCTGCCCTTGCTTGATTGATAGGGCTTGCCAAACTGGGCCAGCATTTCGGTAGCAAATCCGGGTCCAGCATCGCTGATCCGTAGCACCAGCGTATCACCATCGCGCTCGGCCATGAAGCCTATCCAGGAGGGCGAGGCATCGAAGGCATTGTCGAGAACGTTATAAATAACCTGTTTCAACGCGGAGTCCGATACGATGGCGACATCAAGTCCAAATGCGTTGCCATAAGACAGGGTGGCTCCTGAGCGTGCAATTCGCCATTCGCTGACAAGCTCATCCAGAAACGTATTGACCGTAGTGATTTTGGGAGACTCGCCGCGCGCTTCGCCGGCAGATAACAGAATGCCGGTCACAATTGACTTGCAGCGTTGAACCTCAGCTTGCATCTCATCTATTTCCTGCAGCAGTGAAGGATCGTGCGACAAGGCTGGCATACGCCGCCAGTCGCCAAGTATGACCGACAATGAGGAGAGGGGGGTGCCCAATTCGTGCGCTGCGCCGGATGCGAGAAGCCCCATGCGAACGATATGATCTTCCTCGGCCGCGTGCTGTTTGAGCGCGGCGAGATTGGCATCGCGTTCGCGTAAATTACGACTGATCCGCGCGATGAAGACAACAAGTAGAGCAGCATCAAGAACGAAGCACAGGAGCATTCCAAGTATATGTAGCCGGAATAGCTCGTCGGGTGCATGACCGGGCAAAAGTAGCGGCTCATAGAATATTGTCAGACCTGCAAAACTGGCACAGGCAATAGCGACAATAGCTGATGTGAGTTTTGCATCGAGCAGAACTGCTCCAAGAGTCACCTGAAGCAGATAGAGGAAAATGAATGGATTGGTAGCACCACCACTCAAGTAAAGCTGTGCTGTTAACGCAGCAACGTCGAGAACCAGCGCAATAAACAAAGCGGATGCCGTAACACTTCGACGACTACGCAGCCACAAAATGCTGACAAAATTGAGAATGACCAAAGCGCAAAGTACGACGATCATAGCGACAATTGGTAGAGCAATCTTCATGCCCGAGTGCACTACGGTAATCGTAATAATCTGACCGATAACTGCGATCCAGCGCAACTGGACCAACAGGGTCATATTCTTCCAGTTTGCCGTATGGTCCGCCGGAGGAAATGCCGGAGAACTATCAGTGCTGGATTGAGGCAGCTGTGTGGATGAAGAGGACATTGTGGGTTGCTTCATGGTTCGTGCGCAATCTACGCTTTGAAACGTCGACGTGCCTTCAGTTCATTACGGCCAATAAGGATGAAGGCAAGTCCCAACAATAGTGCCATGCCAAACCAAGTAAGCGCATAAACCAGATGATTGTTGGAAAATGCAACAACTGTCAGTCCTCCGATCGGCAGCTGAGTGTGTGCTGCATTGGCTTCGGCATCGATAAAATAAGGTGCGGAAACGTCAAGGCTCTGGGTTGTTGCAATTGCGGCAACGTCACGCGAGTACCAGCGGTTGGATGTGGGATCGTTGTTGCGCAGGAAACCACCGGCAGGCTCTGTTATGCGTAAAAGGCCGCTGACGCTGGTGAAGGATAGATTGTTAGGTCGCCATCCATCCGCTGCTTTCTCTGTGGGAATAAAACCGCGGTTGATGAGAACGGTAAATCCGCTGTTGCTTTGAAAAGGGCTTAGTACCCAAAATCCGCTGCCTCGTGCAGTCACTGCCTGTACGAGGGTTGCAGGCTTGTCCAGAAATCTTCCACTTGCGGTAACGTGGAGATATGCGAAGTCTTTGGCATTAATTTCGGCCCAAAGATCAGGGCCGGGTGCCTGCTTGACCGGAGCATGCACTCTTTGATCAACCTGATTGATCAAATCAAGTTTCCACGTCCGGCGTTCCAATTGCCAGATACCAAGTGCGGTAAGAACAATAATACAGAAAACTATCAGGCAGCCGATCAATGTAAGTTTGATCGGGTGACGATGTTGGATATCCCCCTCGTCGTCGCTTATAGTGGGTAGCTGATCGGCCCGTTCGCCGCTTGCGGCAAGTCCGCGCGCGGTTCGGCCTGCTTTCATGGCATCTGACTCATATCCATGGAAGGCATCATATTGGTGTTCAAATGATACATGACCCAAAGCGACCCCGTAAGGGTGATGATCACAAGCACAAGTGTGAAAATCAACGCCAAAATCGTCCAGCCATTCTCGGATCGGACATTCATATGCAGGAAGAAAATCATGTGCACGACAATTTGCACGACGGCAAATGCCATGATGATCAGACCAGTGGCTTGCTTTGAGTCCAAGGCACCGCTCATGACAAGCCAGAAAGGAACGGCGGTCAGGACAACGGACAGTCCGAAACCGATCAGATAGGATTTGAGTGAACCATGTGCGTGTCCGTCGTCATGACCATGGCTGTTGTGCTCAACCTTGGATTTCGCACTCATCGCAACACTCCCATCAGGTAAACGAAGGTGAATACGCCGATCCAGATTACGTCGAGAAAATGCCAGAACATGCTCAAGCACATCAGGCGGCGCATATTTGCCTGGATCAGGCCGTAGCGTGCAACTTGCACCATCAACGTAACCAACCAGATCAACCCGATTGTAACGTGCAGACCATGTGTTCCAACCAGCGTAAAGAAGGAGGAAAGGAAAGCACTGCGCTGTGGTGTGGCACCGATATGAATCAAATGCGCGAATTCATAGAGTTCGATACAAATGAAAGCGGCACCGAATAGACCCGTTAGAGCAAGCCAGCCCTGGGTTGCTCCCACTCGCCCCTTTGCCATTGCCAACATGGCAAAACCATAGGTGATGGAGGAAAAAAGCAGCATGGAAGTATTGATCGCCACCAATGGCAAATCGAACAGGTCTTTCGGAGCAGGACCTGCTGCGTAATTTCCTCCCAAAACACCGTAAGTGGCAAATAGAACGGCAAAGATGAGGCAATCGCTCATCAGGTAAATCCAGAAGCCGAACATGGTGCTCCCGCCTTCGGCGTGATCATGTTCGTCTTCCAGATAAAACACTGGTCCTTCTGCATTTGCAGAAACTGTAGCGGATTTGCTGCTCATTATTTCAACCCCGTCGCAAGAAGTTCAGTACGGGCGTTTTCGCTGGCAACAACCTCATCAGTCGATATGTGGAAATCACGCTTGTAGTTGAATGTGTGGCCTATCGACCATGCCAGGAGAGCGACGAATGATACCGCTGCAAGCCACCAGATATACCAGATCATCGCGAAGCCAAAGACGAGGCTCAGCCCGGACAAGATCACTCCCGAACCGGTATTGCTTGGCATATGAATTGCGCGGAACCCCTTTTCAGGACGCTTGTAACCTCGTTTTTTCATATCGTACCAGCTGTCGAGATCGTGAATTACCGGCGTGAAAGCGAAATTATAGGCTGGAGGCGGCGATGCCGTGGACCATTCCAATGTCCGTCCATCCCATGGATCACCCGTCAGATCGCGCAGTGACTCGCGATTGCGGATGCTAACGAAAATCTGAATGAGGAATGACAGGATACCAATAGCGACGAGAAACGCACCGAAGCCAGCAATGGTGAACCAGATTTGCAGGGATGGGTCCTCAAATGTGCGTAGGCGGCGGGTCACACCCATAAGGCCCAATATGTACAGTGGCATGAAGGCAAAGTAAAAACCGACCACCCAGAACCAGAACGACATCTTGCCCCAGAATGGATCAAGCCTGAATCCGAATGCCTTGGGGAACCAGTAATAGATTCCGGCAAAGAGGCCGAAAAGCACGCCGCCGATGATGACATTGTGGAAATGTGCGACAAGGAACAGGCTGTTATGGAGCACGAAATCGGCTGGAGGTACGGCGAGTAGCACTCCCGTCATGCCGCCGATAACAAAGGTGAGCATGAATGCTATAGTCCACATCATGGGAAGCTCGAAACGGATGCGGCCGCGATACATTGTGAACAACCAATTGAATATTTTCGCTCCCGTGGGGATCGAAATAATCATCGTTGTGATGCCAAAGAACGAGTTTACGCTCGCACCCGAGCCCATGGTGAAGAAGTGGTGCAGCCATACGAGATAGGCAAGAATGGTAATAACGACAGTCGCGTAGACCATCGACGTATAACCAAAAAGACGCTTTCTCGAGAAGGTGGAAGTTACTTCGGAGAAGATGCCAAAGGCAGGCAGGATGAGAATATAGACCTCTGGATGACCCCAGATCCAGATGAGGTTTACATACATCATCGGGTTGCCACCAAAATCATTGGTAAAGAAGTTGGTGCCGATGTAGCGGTCAAGTGTCAGAAGAGCGAGCACAGCGGTCAGAACAGGGAAGGCTGCAACGATCAGCACGTTGGTGCAAAGCGCTGTCCAGGTAAAGATGGGCAGCTTCATCATAGTCATGCCCGGCGCGCGCATTTTCACAATGGTGGCGAGCAGGTTGACGCCTGACAAAAGCGTGCCGACACCCGCTATCTGTAGCGCCCATATATAATAATCCATGCCCGGGTCCGGACTGTATCCGATGCCGGATAAGGGGGGGTAGGCCAACCAGCCGGTTTTGGCGAATTCGCCGACAAACAGCGACATCATCACCAGGACTGCACCAGCGGTGGTCATCCAGAAACTGAAATTGTTGAGGAACGGGAATGATACGTCGCGTGCACCAATTTGCAAAGGAACCACGAAGTTCATTAAACCCGTAACAAGCGGCATTGCCACGAAGAAAATCATGATCACGCCGTGGGCGGTGAACACCTGATCGAAATGATGGGCGTTCAGATATCCTTCGGACCCGTTGAATGCCATTGCCTGCTGGAGGCGGATCATTATGGCATCAGCGAAGCCGCGCAACAGCATGACGATGCCGAGGATCATGTACATGATGCCGATGCGTTTATGATCGACAGTGGTGAACCACTCGCGCCAGAGATAACCCCAAAGCCGGAAGTAAGTAAGTGCGCCGACAAGCGCTATGCCGCCAAGTGCGACTACGATGAATGTGGCAACAAGAATAGGCTCGTGAAGCGGAAAAGACTCCAGCGTGAGCCTACCGAAAACCAGCTTTATAAGTTCGGGATTGTCAAACATATCGGGCTCGTTTCGTTCAGGTATTCGAAGGACGGCGCTGAAGACCGAATAATTGGGTGGATGATGGGCGGGGAAGGCCCGCACCGGTAAAGGGGGCAGTGTTCAGAGGCGGCAGGGTTTGCAGGTTCATGCTTGATTGCAACGCTTCTTCCGTGGTGCAAATCCCCACGACAAATGTGGGCTCTGGGCCGAATACCGCACCGCGTCGGGTATATTTGTCATACTCCAGAGAACGGATATTGTAGATGCCGGCCATGCCCAAGCCGCCCTTGGCATCGATCTCATCCATTTCGCTCATGCACATCTTGCCGCGCTCAACGCAGCGATTAAGAACCGCACTGAATAGTTCCGGATCAACATTGGCATAGTGCTGCACAGGCACATTTTCACTTGGCCGTTCGAGCTGAAGATAGGTCATGCGATCCAGCGCTGTACCCTTTGCCTTCACATCAGCAACCCATGTGTCAAACGCGTCGTCTGCCAGTCCATGAAAAGTGAACCGCATGCCAGAAAATCCGGCACCACTATAATTGGCTGAAAAGCCCTGATATGCGCCGGGATGGTTGATCACCGCGCTGAGCTTGGTCTGCATCCCCGGCATGGTATAAATCTGTCCTGCGAGTGCCGGGATATAGAATGAATTCATTACGGCGGATGATGTCAGGCGGAAGTCGATTGGCCTGTCGACAGGTGCAGCCATCTCATTGACGCTGGCAATGCCGTATTCCGGATAAATGAAGAGCCACTTCCAATCGAGTGCGACCACTTCGACCTGCAATGGTTTAACTGTCTGCGAGACAGCTTTGCCGGGAGATATGCGGCCAAGAGGCCTGTATGGATCGAGCAGGTGGGTCGCCATCCAGGTAACGGCACCAAGGCATATGATGATCAGCAGGGGCGCCGCCCAGATGATCAGTTCCAGCTGGGTGGAGTGATCCCATTCGGGATCATAAGGGGCGTCAGTGTTCGATTGGCGATACTTCCACGCGAAAAATACGGTGAGCACCATTACCGGGATAATGATGATCAGCATCAGGATTGTCGAGACAACGACGAGATCGCGCTGCTGGGCAGCGACGTCACCGGACGGACTCATGACGACGGCATTGCATGCGGTGAGCAATGCGAGAAGCGGAAGCAGGGCTATGGCAAAAAAACGGTTCAAGAGACTTCCTGTCAATGGAAACAGCGCCTAGTTGCGCCTTCACTAGCTGCACCATAGTCAGAGCGACATTGGACAATTTGCCCAATCCTCCCGTAGTGTGTCACAATGATAAAGGATAAGCCAGCAGTCACCGCGAATGGGCGGTGCTGAGCTGTTTCAGTATTGGATCGAGGAGCGCACCGGGCAATGAGCGCGAAAACAGGAGCGGTTTCTTCGACGGCGCTTGAGGAGGACGCCAAGCGTCTTCATTCGCGCCACGACGATGTCAATGTCGGTGAAATTGCGATTGGCGTCATCATAGGCAGAACATCCGAGTTTTTCGATTTCTTCGTCTATGCGATTGCCTCAGTTCTCGTGTTTCCAAAACTGGTATTCCCCCACGTGGATGCACTGACGGGAACGGTCTATTCTTTTGGCATCTTTGCGTTGGCCTTCATTGCCCGCCCTATAGGCACCATCATATTCATGCAGATTGACCGGACTTATGGTCGTGGCGTGAAGTTGACGATTGCCCTTTTCCTTTTAGGCTGTTCGACAGTCGCGGTAGCTTTTTTGCCGGGTTATGAGCAGGTGGGATGGGCTTCTGCTGCGTTGCTTGCACTGTTCCGGATAGGGCAGGGCTTGGCACTGGGTGGTGAATGGGACGGTCTTGCTTCACTGCTGGCCTTGAACGCTCCCAAGCAGCGGCGCGGGTGGTATGCAATGATACCGCAGCTTGGTGCGCCCCTCGGTCTTATGGTTGCGGCCGGTCTATTTGCATTCTTCGTGGCGAACCTTTCCGCGGAGGACTTCCTTGGTTGGGGCTGGCGCTATCCTTTCTTTGTCGCTTTCGCCATCAATGTCGTCGCACTTTTTGCACGTCTTCGTATGGTCGTTACTCCGCAATATGCCAAGCTTTATGAGAGCCGTGAATTGCAACCCACAACCGTGGCGAACACTTTACAGCATGAGGGGCGTCACGTTGTTGTTGGCGCATTTGCTCCTCTAGCAAGCTTTGCGCTGTTCCACATGGTAACTGTGTTTCCCCTATCATGGGTATTCCTGTTTACCGAACAGGGTCCGGCGCGGTTCCTGCTGATTGAAGCCTTCGGTGCGGCAGTCGGCGTCGTGGCCGTATTTGCGTCAGGCACCATCGCCGATCGTGTAGGACGACGGAATCTCCTTGGCGGCACTGCAATAGCCATTGCGGTTTTCAGTGGCTTCGCTCCACAATTGCTCGACGGTGGTGATATTGGCGAGTTGATCTTCATGATCCTTGGATTTACCTTGCTTGGCCTGTCTTTCGGTCAGTCCTCGGGTTCGGTTGCCTCGCGCTTCTCCAAGAAATTCCGCTATACCGGTTCTGCTTTGACAAGCGATCTGGCATGGTTGTTTGGTGCAGGTTTTGCGCCACTTGTGGCGCTGCTATTATCCAGTCATTTCGGGTTGATAGCGGCAGGCGGTTATTTGCTGTCCGGTGCCGTTTGTACGCTCATCGCGCTTGGTTTGAATCGCCAAACCGACCCGCAGGATGTATAGCCACCAGTCTTGTGCGATCCGTCCTTGTTTGCATGCATACCAAGGGAAGTGATCGATGGTGTGACCACTATTCACCTCGATGTGGCCCGATACAACCTTGTAACTTTCCCCAGGAAGTGTCTTGTTCTATGAGCCGACAGACTTTGGGAACGTGCGACGATGAAAAGCAATACACCTGCAATTGATCAAATGAGCATGACGCTTGCAGAGCTGCGCACGGCATGGCTTTCCAACCGTCCAGACTACGAGCAACGCTATGATGACCTCAAGCGATTGCGCAGCGCGTTGAAGGATCGCCTGGAGCTCATGGTTGACGTGATCAGCGCTGACTTCGGCCACCGTTCACGCCATGAGAGTCTGCTGGGAGAAGGGATGACGGTCTTTAGCGAGATCGATCATATGCTCTCGCATCTGAAATCATGGATGAAACCCGAAAAGCGCTCTGCTGGCTGGCGCATGTGGCCTGCAAAAGCAGAGGTGCGCTATGTGCCCGTCGGGGTTGTAGGGGTGATTTCTCCCTGGAACTATCCTGTCAATCTTGCTCTCACTCCATTGGCAACGGCCATTGCTGCAGGCAATCACGTCTATCTTAAGCCCTCTGAACATACACCGCGCACAAGCGAGTTTCTGGCAGCACTTTTAGCAGATGTTTTTCCTGCTTCCCGGGTGGCGGTTGCTCTGGGCGGTCCGGAAGTGGGTGGTGCTTTTGCCGGACTTGCCTTCGATCATTTGCTTTTTACCGGGTCTACAGCTGTTGGCAAGAAGGTGATGGCTGCTGCTGCACCCAATCTGACACCCGTAACGCTTGAGTTGGGCGGCAAATCCCCCGTATTTCTTGGGGAGACTGCTCCGGTAAAGAAGGCTGTCACGCGCCTGATAACGGGAAAGCTGTATAATGCCGGTCAAACCTGTATTGCCCCGGACTACGCGCTGGTTCCACATGCACGCAAGGATGAGTTTGTCGAAGCGGTACGTCGTGAAGTAACCTCCCGGTACACACAGATCGACACAACGCCGGATTATACGCACATTGTTAATGAGGGTCAGTACCGGCGGCTGAGAAGTCTCTTGGACGATGCGGTCAATCGTGGCCATGAAGTGATTACTCTGGCTGAGCCGCGAGATGCGGGCGCTGCTGAAATCAAACGCCTTTTGCCGCCGACGCTGGTACTAAATCCCAGCGACGATTCCCGGATCATGCAGGAGGAAATCTTCGGTCCCATTCTTCCGATCAAAACTTACACGACAGTTGATGAGGCAATCGACTATATCAATGCGCATGAACGTCCCTTGGCTTTCTACTGTTTCAGTGACGATAAGTTTGAGACCGAGAAGCTTTTGTCGAACATTGTTGCGGGTGGTGTTTGCGTCAATGAGACCTTGCTGCACATTGTATGTAATGACCTGCCATTCGGCGGAGTGGGTGCAAGCGGGATGGGACACTATCACGGGCGTGAGGGCTTTCGGACTTTTTCAAAAGCGATGCCGGTGCTGCATCAGGCCAGAATGCCTTTGAGTGACAGGCTCAAGCCTCCTTATAAGGGTCTGGCGAACTTGATTGTCCGATTGTTTGTCCGCTAGTCCTTTAGGACATCGGCAAAGCGGGCCACACCCCAACAATCTTTTTTCGTTGGTACATCAAGATCGAGCCGAACTGCTGAAGCACGAACTCGCTTTGTGTCGGTCGCAGGAATGCATAATCGCCGGGTTGGATATCTGTATTGTCTGGCAGACTCATGAACTGCTGGTTTGTCGATAATCCCATCGCGCTGTTTGTCTTCATACCGACAGGATAAACGGGATTAGCCATCCACTTCCCCCCATAGATGAAGCAGCCATGCCGCGGAAACAAACCGATTTTCTGCAATAATCTGGACTTCCCATCCAGCCCCGGCAGGCTGGGTTCCAATACCTTCAGGATGGGCGTGGCAATGAAAATCGCTGGCTGCAACGCACTTAAACTTGGGACATCAAAATCACCGGGCAACAGAAATGCCGACCCGATGGAAAGCTCGTTAGCCGTTTGTTCCGACGAATAGAGCAGCGCTGTCGAACTACCGCCAATGTTCAGAATGGAACGTTGGTCGGGGCGAAGACAGGACGCAAATTCCATATAGAGGCTGCGTGCTTTCTCGAAGGCACGTTTTGGGCCGCCGATAAGAGCAGGTATGCGATTTATATGTGCTTCATAGCCCATAATGCCATTGCACTTGAGCTTGGGATAATTTGATAAAAGGTTCAGTGCCGATCTTAATGATGTCTTGTCTTTGTAACCGCCGCGGTGAAGTCCGACATCAACCTCGAAACACAGCTGCAGATTCAGACCTGTTTCTTTGCTTAACTCGCCGTAAGCCGCCAGCCGTTCATTCGAGTCGATGAGCCACGAAATCCGTGTTTCAGAACCATGTGTTCTGGTCAAAACTCCATCCATAAGCGCCTTTTTTGCAGCTTCAACGGGCATTGGTTTTCCGAGAAGTACGGTTACGTCGGGAAAACTGTCCAAAACTGCCGCAGTGACGGGTAAATGGAATGTCATTAATTGTTTGCAATCGAATGCCTTGCTTATGCGTTCCAATAAGGGAAGGCAGGGAAGTGACTTGTCGACCAAACGCAAAGAAAGTCCGGGCGCAAGGCTGTGCTTGATTGCTGCAATGTTGTGATCCAATCGATCCATGTCGAGGACCATGCAAGGCTGATGAAATCCGGCCTCACGAAGCGCATGCGTCATGCTTGAGAAGTATTGTTCCTCTATCACAGAGATATACCTAAAAGCTGGGCAATGTAGGGCGAAACGAAACGGTTTTCGGGGTCCATTTCTTTACGGACTGCCATTGCATCAGCCCAGCGAGGGTAAATTTTGCTCAACTCCGCGGCGGTCAGATTATGCATCTTTCCCCAATGAGGTCTGCCACCCGCGGCCCGGAATATCGCCTCTGCGGCTTTGAAATAAGGCTGAGGGTCTTCGCGGGAATCGTGATGGATGGCAATCGAGCAGGTCGGGCGCTTATAAAACGGACTGAGCCAGACATCATCGGCTGCAACAACGCGCACTTCTATAGGGAAATAGACGTTGGGGAAATTCCGTTCAAGTAACGTAATAATCTTTCGAAGAGTTCCAGCTCCTTCTTCAAAAGGAAGGTGATACTCCATCTCGTTAAACTTCACATTTCGTTCCGAAGTGTAGACCCGCAGCCAATCTTCCACGTAATCCTCAACCGGAAACCGTGCGAGGGCTGATCCTATGAGTTTGCGACGCAACCATGGAAAATGCAGCAGATACGAGCGAAGTCTTTTCAACGTGACAAGCGCACTGTCGTCCTCTTCCGGCGGGCGAACAGTTGATACTGCACGAGTAATATCGCTCGATAGAAATAATGCCTGTCCGGAAAACGGAATATAGTAAAACTCGGAAGACCGATAAGCCGTCATTCGCTTTTCGAACTGGTCAAGAACGTTGGCGATGGGTTCGACCCAGCGTCGGCGATGCAGCCGGTAGTTCTCCATGTTTTGAATTGTTACCGCTGTGACGGCGCCAAATGCGCCCAGTGAAGCCCCCATAGCGTTCATGAGATCTGGAGTGGTTTCTTTGCTGAACTCGTGAACCTTGCCCCGTCCATCCACGACTTGCATGGCCGTCAACTGCGTATGATAAGCACCGAGCCTAATGCCTGAGCCATGGGTTGCAGTGCCCAAACCACCACCGAATGCCTGCTTATCGATGTCGCCCATATTGGGCAGTGCCTGACCAACACCATGAAGCAATTTAGCGAGCGCCCCGATTTTGGTGCCGGTTCCAACGCGTGCCTGCAGGGTCTCCTTATCATGGGAAATCAGCCCGCTGAAATTATCCAGCGAAAGAATGGTGCCATCACTTTTGACAAGTGGCGTAAAAGAATGGCCAGTGCCCACGATGCGGATTGGCCCTGGAGATGATCGGATTGCTGCAGAGAGTTGATCAATGGTCTGCGGGGTGGATTTCAGTTGTGGGGTTGCCGTAACTGAGCCAGCCCAATTCTGCCAGGAATTGCCAATCGCCATGTTCAATATGGTTTGTCCTTTGTATCGAGAGTAACGGTATTTCCAGCGAGTAAAATGAGCAGGACACAAGATGCGCTTAGGCTGCAGCTCAGTGCCGCTACGCCGAAATAAGGTACTGCACCGACATCATCGTTGATAATAAAGAGGGAAGCTCCAATTGGCCCTAGCGCAGCTCCAAGCAGCTGTGCTGCGGGAAGTAAAAGCGCTGTTGCACGTGACTTGTCTGCCGCTACCGTCAAAGCGATTTGATAGGGCGTAATGAACATCCAGAGGAAAGCGACAACGAGTGCGCTTACCCAGAACCCTAACATGGAGGGTTGGTTGCCGAGAGTGAGCGCGGCACCCGCCGCCGCTATGACGCTCGCGATCATTGCCACCCGATAATCAAGTCGGCGATCAATCAATGTTGCGCAGATTGCGCCAGCCACCTGAACACCAAGACTGATGGAAACCAGCATTCCGACATGTCTGGCGTCAATGCCATATTGCGCACCGAGCGGTTCCAGAAATGCCCAGAGAGAGCCGATGAACAGAAAGAATGAAAAGATTGCCAGTAAAGCCAGGGCCGAGCGAAGGGTGAATACGCCATCCAGATTGTCTTTTTGCTTGATTAATTTTTCATACTCGGCAGGAACCAGCAAAGCCACGGTAATTGAAGCAAAACAAACTATGGCAAGCACGTTGAAGCCACCATTTGAGCCCGATAACGGGACGATCCATAGTGCCAACAACGCGGCAAGTGCGCATTGCGCCAATGTCTGCAATGAAATGAAATAGCCGCCCATCCGCTCGGTGTGACGGCAACGTGTTATCAACTCGATGGAAACCGCGACCGTTCCCCCTTCAACCAGACCTGCAATCGAACGCACGAGCAGCAGCTCATTGGCTGTGGTGGCAAAAGAAACTGCGTAGTTCAATACTCCTAGCAAAAGCATCAACGTAGCTGATTTTATACGTAAATGTTTTGTTGAGATCACTGTTGCGGCGAGGATTGATCCCAACGCGATCATGATAAACTCGGCCGTTGCAATTAAGGCCAACTCGTCGAAGTTCACCCGCTGCTCAGAGAACAGGGCGCCGAGCAATATGGGTTGTAGACCCAGGACAAGCAGGCCGGCAGAACCGATCCACAATGCCGCCCATTGCTGCACAAGGGTAGGGTTCCCAACCAGCCAGTTCGGGTGAGTGCTGACCGGACTCATTTGCGGATCACCATTTGATGGCGTATCCGACATTGGCAACGAAAGCCCATCCATCATCTACCTCAGCATTGGCAGGGCCGTATTTTGTCTCCTTCAAGCCAGGCATGTAGACTGCGCCAACTCCGCCACGCAATTCGCCACCAAACTTGTCTTTGGCCAAACCGCCTACGGCCAGCATCCACGTTTCGCCGGTCAGGTCCCAACCAGTCGACACGCCTTGATCCCACGTCAGGCTTATATTGGCAGCAATGTCTTTGCTGAATTCGTGGGCTACACCTGCTGTTACAGTCCAGCCATCGCGCCAATTATACTGATCCGCCGTTTTGTCTATGTCAGATGTCACTCGGAGTGTTTTCAGTACGCTCCAGTCAGTCCATTGTACCGTACCGAAAACCAGCCAACCCGGTGCAATCCCGCTTTGGATGTCAAATTGAACGCTCTGGGGCAGGCTTCCTTCGCCTTTGGCTGCAAAGTCAACAAAGGGTACCGGTGCGCCTACCAGTCCTCCCGGTAGAGATAAGGTGCCATCCGCGCCATAAGATGTCCCTGATCTGTATTTCAGTTGCGTGCGAAACGCGATTTCGGGAATGTCATAGGCCACTCCGACCCTGTAGCCAGTATCCTGCCCTTCAAGGGTCAGATTGGCGCCACCAAAAATTTCACGTTCATAGTCAAACTGTTCAATGAACATCCCGCCGAGAAAATAGACATTGCCTTTGCCTACGCTCAGTTTGACGGCGCAGGTCGCACCGAACTCGTCAACATGAAATCGTTCAGAAAGGTCGCCCCGTACGGTCGGAGCATCGTATTTCTTTTCAGCACCCCACGGCTTGGTGTAGGTGCCTGCGCAACTCAGCCCTTCAGTCAACCTCAGTTTGATTGCGAAGGACGGGATGACGTAAGTCTCGTACTGGCTTGTACCAACAAGATCCGTATTGCCATTTTTTGAGTATTTTTGGTTGGGACGAACAAACGTTACGCCGGAGCGCATGTTGATATCACCCTCTTCATAGAGGATATCGGTGTCGGCGACACCCCAAGAGAAACCGCCCGCATAGGCGTTGGATGCGCAGCCCGCCAATGCAACTGCAACAATCAGTGCTTTATGATTCATCAATAGCCCCCCAGCCATTCCCTCGGCAAAGCCGACCCCTCTTGTGTAAGAGTGACGTATTTTATTGGTTCGTTACAGGTTAGCTACGGCCACGCGAAGGTGAATTACGGTCATTGTGGGCCACGGTTCTGCTTTTCAGCCATTTCACGGCAGCGCCCTCGTGCAGCGAACAGAGTTGGGGAGGTTCTATCCCGTACGGAATTCCACCGGGCTTTTGCCCGTCCAACGTCGAAATGCGTGACGGAAGTTGGAGGCATCGCTGTAGTTCAAACGGCTTGCGATCTCCTCCATGGTCAAACCAGTTTCCAACAGGTATCTTTTCGCAAGGTTGAGCCGCGTTTCATCCAACACCGTTTGATATGATACGCCCTCACTGGCGAGTCTGCGCCGTAAGGTTCGTGCGCTAATTCCCAGATGCTCACATGCCATCTCAATCGGAGGAAACCGGCCCGCGCTTTCCATGAATATTTCACGCAGACGTCCCGCAACCCCGCTGGATGTGGCCATTTTTCCAAGCATGTCATCGCAAAGACGCTGTACCGCAGAGAATGTACTCTCATGGGCGTGCCGGGGTGTTCTATCCAAAAGGGCAGTGTCGATCATCAATTCATTGGCCGGCTGACCGTACAGGATGGGACAGTTGAACACCTGACGATAGGTCGAGCTGTCGGACGGTTCCGGGTATCGCAGCCTGATTGCCGCCACCTGAAAATCCCCGATAATATCCTTGGCGAAAGCAATGATGGTGCCGAGGATGTGCTCCACTTTAAAGATGTAAAGTTGGAGGTCCGAGACCATGCTCGCATTGGGTTCTGTTGACCAAATTCCATGAGTGTTGGTTTCGGTAAAAAGCTGATCGCTCATTGGCAGCGTCAAGGCATGGTATTTCTGTGCGAACTGACATGCAGCCCGGCAGGTCGGACTGCTCAGCAAAGCAAATCCATACACTCCATAAGTTGTAATTCTCATGCCGAGGCCCAGTCTGAGCCCGATGTGCGGATCGTTTGAAAGGTTTAATGCATTGCGAATTGCAGATGTCATTTGCGAAACCGAAACAAGTGTCTCGGGCTTGCTCAACTCACTCACCTCAATCCCGGTATCACGGAGCACCAGGGATCGTTCGTACCATCTCCGGCCAACAACTCGACAAGCGAGGTCAGCTCCGATGCGGAATGAATTCGCTCATTCACACTGTATTGCAACGCCATCCTCCGCACTGGTTTGCTGCACCACTCTGCATATCTCAAGGTGGCAGGCAAGATATCATTTAAGACCGTAACTTGGCAGGCTTGGGCTTATTACCAGTCAGCAAATCAGCTGAAGTCTGTAGCTTGTCAGTAAACAGTTTGGCGTTATTAATCACACCATGGCATTCACACTTCGGCAGTTACAATATTTCGTCGCCGTTGCGGAACAGGGTTCAATCACCCGCACCGCACAGAGCCTGTCGATCTCACAGTCGTCGATCACGGAAGCCATCAAGGAACTGGAAACGGATCTGGGTGTCGAACTTTTCGAGCGGCATCCACGCGGTCTGCACATAACCTATAACGGCCATCAGTTTCTACGTCACGCAACCAAGATATTGGCAGATGTTTCCGACGCGAGACGTTCATTCTCGGATGAAAAAGCATCAAATGCAGGCAAGCTGCATTTAGGCGTTACATCATTGGTTGCGGGCTACGTCCTGTCCGATCTTTTGGCACGCTATCGCCGGGCACATCCCGGTGTCGAAATCAGCGCCATTGAAGACAATGGTTCCTATCTTGAACATTTGCTCGTTGGCGGAGAATTGGACGTCGCCGTTATGGTAATCTCCAATCTGCGTGATCGCATGGCCCTGCAGGCGGAAATTATTGAAACATCTCCCTACCGGCTATGGTTACCCCTTGGCCATCCGCTCGTAAGCGCAGACATTATCTCGATCAATGACATTACAAGCGAACCACTGATCATGCTGACAGTGGATGAAATCGAAGAGAATACGGGTAAGCTTCTTACCGCACTCGGCGCACGACCGCATGTGGCGTTTCGAACACGTTCTGTCGAAGCTGTTCGCAGTCTGGTCGCAACAGGTGCAGGGCTCGCGCTGCTGCCTGATCTTGTTTACCGCCCTTGGTCACTTGAAGGAGATCGCATTGAAAGCCGGGATGTATCCGGCTCTTTACCTGTCGTTCAGGTCGGCATGGTTTGGCGAAAGGGGTCCAGCCTGCCACAGGCCGCCCGTGATTTCGTTGGCATTGCTGAAGCATCACGCAGCGGACGCAGTCGTTGATATCGGAAAAACCGATAACGGCGTTTTGATAAATGAATTTGCGAAAGCGGCGATTTCGAGGCACGCTTTCTCCCGGGAACATTTGCCGCGAAGCCGGCGCAATCGGGAGACTCAAGATGAAGCAGATTCTGAAATCCTGTACCGCACTTACCCTTTCACTTGCGTTCTGCACTCAGGTCATCGCTCAAGAAGCCTTGAAGGAACTTGGCAAAGGTGAGGGCGAGCTCTCAATTGTGGCCTGGGCCGGATATATCGAGCGCGGCGACACCGATAAGGCATATGATTGGGTCTCGAGTTTCGAAAAGGAAACTGGCTGCAAGGTGAGCGTCAAAACCGCAGCGACTTCTGATGAAATGGTTGCGCTCATGAACGAGGGCGGCTTTGACCTTGTCACTGCCTCAGGTGATGCATCGCTACGCCTTGTTGCCGGCAAACGTGTACAGCCGATCAATACGAACCTCATTCCAAGCTGGAAGAATGTCGATAAGCGATTGCAGGAAGCTCCATGGTACACGGTCAAAGGGGTACATTACGGCGTGCCTTATGTTTGGGGGCCGAACGTACTGATGTACAATACGGAAGTTTTCAAGGACAAGCCGCCAAAGAGCTGGAACGTTGTTTTTGAAGAGATGAACCTGCCGGACGGCAAGTCCAACAAGGGGCGTATTCAAGCTTATGACGGCCCTATCCACATTGCGGATGCTGCCAACTATCTGATGTTTCACAAACCGGAACTGGGGATCAAAAGCCCTTATGAACTGAATGAAGACCAGTACAAGGCTGCGCTTGATGTGCTGCGTGGCCAGCGCAAACTTGCAGGCCGCTACTGGCACGATGCCATGATCCAGGTAGATGACTTTAAGAACGAAGGTGTCGTCGCTTCCGGTTCATGGCCGTTTCAGGTCAATTTGCTGAAGTCGGAAAAGCAGCCCGTTGCCTCGGAGTTTCCGGAAGAAGGCACGACAGGCTGGGCTGATACCACGATGCTACACGCGGAGAGCTCTCATCCGAACTGTGCTTATATGTGGATGGAGCACAGCCTTTCAGCAAAAGTGCAGGGTGATGTGTCTGCCTGGTTTGGCGCTAATCCCTCTGTGGGGGCTGCGTGCAAGGGCAACGAACTCCTCACTGACGAAGGCTGCGCCACCAACGGCTACAACGATTTCGACAAGATCAAGTTTTGGCGGACTCCAGTTTCCAAATGTGAGAGCCAGAGCGAGTGCGTTCCCTATCATCGCTGGGTTTCCGACTATATCGGCGTGATCGGTGGCCGCTGATTCCTGTTCCATATGCGTGGCGTATTGAGGCATGCATATGGAACACAGGGACCCCCCGAATGATCTGGCAAACTGGAGCGAGACATGAACGCCGCTGTCCTGTTCGAAAAAGTATCGCGCTTTTTTGGTGCTGTCCGGGCTGTAGATTCTGTTGACCTTGCAGTCGAAGAGGGTGAGTTCTTTGCCATGCTTGGCCCCTCAGGCTCAGGCAAGACGACTTGCCTGCGCCTGATGGCGGGTTTCGAACAACCAACCGGCGGGCATATCGAGATTTTTGGCGAGACCGCAGAAGGCATCCCGCCATACCGGCGTAACGTCAACACGGTGTTTCAGGATTACGCGCTGTTTCCGCATCTGACCATTCTCGACAATGTTGCCTATGGGCTGATGGTAAAAGGTGTTGCCCGGGAAGAACGCCGGAAGGCAGCGGAAGATGCCTTGGCTATGGTGAAACTGCCCGGCTATGGAGCGAGGCGGCCGGGTCAGCTATCCGGTGGTCAACGACAACGCGTTGCGCTGGCCCGGGCACTTGTCAACAAACCAAAGGTTCTGCTTTTGGATGAGCCCTTGGGCGCGCTCGACTTGAAGTTGCGCGAACAGATGCAGGACGAATTGAAATCCTTGCAAAAGTCGCTCGGCATTACATTTGTCTTTGTTACTCACGATCAAGGCGAGGCGTTGTCCATGGCTGACCGTATCGCCGTATTCAATGAAGGCAAAATACAACAACTTGGCACTCCTGAAGAGGTCTACAAGCGACCATCTACCCGATTTGTAGCAGATTTCGTCGGCTCATCGAATATTTTGGAGCCGGAGTTTGTCAAGAAGCTGGGCGGCAAGGCGGGACTTGCCAGCCTGCGTCCGGAGGCAATAGAGCTGAATAACAAGCGGGCAGGGCAGCTCTCAATTTCCGGTACTGTAATTTCACGCAGTTTCCTTGGTGCCTCCAATCGTATCATTGTCATTGTTGGCGATACAAAGCTGCATATTACCAGTCCTGCCACTCAGCCCGTGCCGGAGGAGGGTAGCACTGTCTCATTGAGTTTTGCGCCAAACGATCTCCATCTCATGGAGACAACGACATGAGCACGGTGACCAGCCAACGAGTCATGCTGGCGAAGGAAGCCGGACTTGTAGGGCGTATATCGGATTTCTTCTGGAAGCATCCACATGTATTCCTGGCCCTGATGCTGGCTCCGCCACTGCTTTGGCTGGGCATCATTTACCTTGGATCGCTTCTTGCACTTCTGCTGCAAAGTTTCTTCTCGATCGACGATTATTCAGGATTGGTGAATTATGAGTTCACCTTGTCCACCTACGGGCAATTGTTGAACGAGACCAATCTCGATATCATCATCCGCACCGTTTCGATGGCGGTGATTGTCACGCTTTTCTCCGCTCTTATAGCCTTCCCCATCGCTTATTACGCAGCGCGATACGCTAAGGGGAAATGGAAAGCATTTTTCTATCTGGGCGTCATGCTGCCCCTGTGGTCGAGCTATCTCGTCAAGATATATGCGTGGAAGCTTATTTTAGCCAAAGAAGGAATACTGACTTGGCTCCTGACAAAACTGAACCTCCTTTGGCTACTTGATGCCTGGCTGTCTCTTCCTGTTATCGGCGGCAATTCCCTGTCAGTCAGTTACACGGGCACCTTCATTGTATTCGTCTATGTTTGGCTTCCATTCATGATTCTGCCCATACAGGCGTCGCTGGAACGTGTACCCGTCAACCTGATCGAAGCATCATCTGATCTTGGCAGCACACCACAGCAGACATTCCGCCACGTGCTGTTGCCATTGGCTTTGCCCGGAATCGTGGCCGGATCAATTTTCACTTTTTCATTGACGCTTGGCGACTACATCATCCCGCAGATCATCGGCTCGTCGCGATTATTCATCGGTCAGGCAGTTTATGCGCAACAGGGAACTGCCGGGAACATTCCATTGGCTGCAGCTTTCACTGTGGTCCCGATTATCATCATGGGCCTTTATCTATGGATGGCACGACGTATGGGGGCTTTCGATGCGCTCTGATCGTTCCGCCTCTGCGCCACTTGGCCTGAAGATTGCCGCTGCTGGCGGTCTGGTTTTCTTGCATGTGCCAATTTTGCTGATTTTCCTTTATGCTTTTACCACCGAGGAAAAAAGCTATCAGTTTCCACCCCCGGGCCTGACCCTACAATGGTTTGCCGTGACGTGGAATCGGCCGGATGTATGGGAGGCACTAAGCCTTTCGGTTCGCGTTGCGTCGATTGCTACTGCCATCGCGCTGGTTCTGGGAACGTTGTGTGCAGCAGCAGTGAGCCAGACCCGGTTTTTTGGGCGTGAAACAATATCGCTGCTGGTCATTCTGCCGATTGCTCTACCGGGGATTATCACTGGTATCGCTCTCCGCTCAGCATTCAGCATGGCGGAAATTCCATTCTCAATCTGGACCATTGTGCTTGGTCACGCCACCTTTTGCGTCGTGGTCGTCTACAACAATGCGATTGCGCGCTTCCGGCGTATTTCGGGATCGCTTGTCGAAGCTTCAATGGACCTTGGGGCGAATGGCTTTCAGACCTTCCGCCATGTCATCCTGCCCAACATCGGCACCGCGCTTCTGGCAGGCGGAATGCTGGCTTTTGCCCTGTCATTTGACGAGGTGATTGTCACTACATTCACAGGAGGGCAGCAGTCGACTTTGCCAATCTGGATGTTGCAAGAGTTGATCCGGCCACGTCAGCGGCCCGTTACGAATGTTGTAGCGATGGTCGTTGTCCTCGTGACGTTTCTGCCGATCCTTGCTGCCTACTATCTTACACGCGACGGCGACCAGATCGCTGGTTCCGGCAAATAATCATGGGAGAAAGAAGAATGGACACGCAATTGCTGATCGGTTCGAAATTCGAAGCCGGGACAGAGGTTGAAGAACAGATTCTCAATCCCCGAACAGGCGCAAAGATCATAGATCTGGCAGAGGCCTCCCATAGTCAGATTGACGCGGCGGTAGATGCTGCTGAACGTGCCTTCGTTTCATGGTCGCAGACGACACCAGCCGAGCGGTCAGGTTACCTTCTGAAAATTGCAGACGCCATAGAGCAACATGCGGACGATTTTGCTGCACTAGAGGCCCTCAACTGCGGAAAACCCATCAATGCGGTACGCAATGATGAGTTGCCAGCAATAATCGATTGCTGGCGTTTTTTCGCAGGTGCCGTCCGATCCATGCAAGCGCCCGTTGCAGGCGAGTATCTTCCCGGGCATACCTCTATGGTTCGTCGTGACGCCATTGGTATTGTTGGCTCCATTGCGCCTTGGAACTACCCGCTAATGATGATGGCATGGAAGCTGGCCCCAGCCATTGCGGGCGGCAACACAGTGGTATTCAAACCCTCTGAACAGACACCACTTACGGCTTTGAAGATGGCCCGACTGCTCGCTGAAATACTGCCTGAGGGTGTAGTGAATGTCATTCTTGGCCGTGGCGATACGGTGGGTAATGCCCTGATCAACCACCCTAAAATCGGCATGGTATCGATTACCGGTGACATTGCGACGGGAAAGAAAGTGCTGCAGGCGGCAGCAAAGACGGTGAAGCGCACTCATTTGGAGCTTGGCGGTAAGGCACCTGTCATTGTTTACAACGATGCCGATCTTGAAGCCGTGGTTAATGGCATCCGTACTTTTGGCTATTACAATGCGGGGCAGGACTGCACTGCGGCTTGCCGGATATATGCGCAGGACGGTATTTATGAAAAGCTTGTTGCTGACCTGACATCGGCTGTTTCAACCATTCGTTACAATGATTCAGACGATACGGTAAATGAGATCGGGCCATTGATCTCTGGCCGACAGCGTGATCGCGTCGCCAGCTTTGTCGAGCGCGCAACAGAGCAAAAACATATAGAGATTACAACGGGCGGTCGTGCAGGGAGTGCCGAAGGTTTCTTTTTTCAGCCTACCGTTGTCGCCGGAGCAACTCAGGAGGACGAAATTGTCCGGCGTGAGGTTTTTGGCCCGGTTGTTTCGGTTACTCGTTTTCGCGCAGATGATGAAGCCGTAAACTGGGCAAACGACAGTGATTATGGGCTGGCATCTTCAGTATGGACAAAGGATATCTCCAAAGCGATGAAGGCTGCATCGAGACTGCAATATGGTTGTACGTGGATCAATACGCATTTCATGCTGACCAATGAAATGCCCCATGGTGGTGTCAAACAATCAGGCTATGGGAAAGACATGTCTGTTTATGCCTTGGAGGATTATACCGCCGTGCGCCACATCATGATCAATCACGGCTGAGAGCTTGGGTGGGGAAGCGTTAAAAATCGGCTTTGCCAAAATTCCGGCGATACGCATTGAGCACCTTGATACGTGCACGAACAAAAGTGCTCCAACACGCCAAGCGTGCATCGTTTTCCAGTTCAGCTGTCTGACGTGCAGCGACCGAGTAGTTGCAGGAGTCCTCGGCAAATTTCCGCCAGCTTGTCTGGGCAGTCAATAATAGCTTTGCTGCCTCGGCATTCTGCGGTTGGACGAAATCATGCATGCTGTCAATTGCTGTGGAGAGGTCGGCTTCCAGTTTATCATCCAAACAGGCGCGCACCTCGGCCATGTTGGATGCGTTTGTCTCGCAGTCCTCGGCGCGCACGGAGACTGATAATGCCAACTGCAATAATATGAGAAAGCCTAATGGCAAAAAACGCGTCTTCATGATTGTTTCTCGTCCAATGACACAAGAGCAGGATCAATGCTCTCAATCTTCTGTTCGGTTGTTGGTTGCGCGTTTTTCCGACCGG
Organism: Phyllobacterium sp. YR531; assembly: GCF_000282595.1. Lineage (GTDB taxonomy): Bacteria > Pseudomonadota > Alphaproteobacteria > Rhizobiales > Rhizobiaceae > Phyllobacterium. The sequence continues at coordinate 139,088 of NZ_AKIZ01000003.1, read as the reverse complement.
CATCGGTTGAGACCGGGACTAGCCAGGTTGTGATGAATGTAAGAACCGCGACCACGAACACTCCCCAGAACGTCCAATGCAGTGCAGAATAGAAGACCGACTGAATTGCGGGGTTTGAGGAAAGGTTGATCAAGCCTGCGGGCTGGTTCAACATGTTGTGCAACTGATCCGCAAGTTCTCCGCTGCCAAAGTGTAATATGCCGACATTCAGGATTGCACCGAGTGCTGTCGCGCCAAGTGTATTGCCGAGGCTTCGTGAGAAAATTATAGATGCGGTTGCACTGCCGCGCATTGACCAGTCAACGCTCTCTTGAACCAGAATGATACTGGTAAAATTGATCAGGCCCATCCCAAAACCCATCATGAAAGCACCTATCCCGGCAACGACCGGGCTGCTGTCGATGTGCAGGAAAGGCAAAAGTGCGGCACCGAGGGGGAACATGCAACTTCCGACGCGTAAGGTGTTTCGAATTCCAAAAGTACTGAACAAGCGACCAGAGAGCATTACGGCTAATGGCCATCCTACAATGAGCATCGTCAACGTAAAACCAGCGACCAGCGGTGAACGCCCGAGTACACCTTGCACATAAATGGGCAGCATGGTGGTCAGGCCGATAAGAGCCATGCCAGCCAGAAGGACAACAGTATTGCTCGTTGCGATCAGTCTGCGACTCCAGAGTTCCAACGATATTATCGGTTCAGGAGCCCGGCGCTCTTGCAGGAGAAAGAGATAGCCGGCGACAACTACCAGTACGGCGAGTGCCGTAAGTACCACGAAACCCGCATCAGTCTCGGTAAGCATGATCAGGAGCGACACAATTGCTATCGAGAAAAGCACCGTTCCGAGATAATCAATTTTCACCTGCCTATGTTCGATTGTTTCATGCAGAAAAAGCACGAAGCCAAGTATTGTGAGTATGCCCAAGGGAATGTTGATCCAGAAAATCCATCCCCACGAAACGTAGTCGACGATTAGGCCACCTGCGAGCGGACCCACCACTGCGGAGAACGCCCAAACGGTTGCAAGGCCGCCTTGTACTTTTGCGCGTTTCTCAAGCGTGTAGAGATCACCAACCACCGTCATCGCTACGGGCGTAATTGCTCCGGCACCAATACCCTGCAACAAGCGGAATCCGATGAGGGATGCCATTGACCAGGCAAAACCTGCAAGTGTGGAAGCGATAAGAAATATGATAATGCCCACTACCAATATGGGCTTGCGTCCAAAGGTGTCGGATAGTTTGCCATAGATAATAGTGGTCGTTGATTGCGCCAGAAGAAATGCCGAGAATACCCAACTGTAGTAGGTAAACCCACCAAGCTCGCCGACAATATGAGGCATGGCTGTCGCGACAATCGTTGCCTCTATAGCAACCATAAAGGTCGCCAGCACGATCGATACGATAACCAATGGGCGGTTCGTTTTGGAAACTTTATCGATCATGATGATTTCTTCTGACGTTTTCTCGAGAACGGCGGCATTCGCCGGCCAGGCAGCCAGCACTCCAATAATTCGTTCCTGATAGTGAGCTTTGTTGGCGACGGGAATCTTGGCGCAGAAATCGCGCACTGCAATTCAATCCCTGTCCAGATGTAATGTCAACGCAGTTCGAGCTTCATTTCAGCATTTGCTTGCTGAGCCTGAAGCGGAAGCTGAAAAATAAACACTATGTCATACTGTCACGGTAAATAGTGACAGGCAGGCTAGGATGACAGAAAACCCTAGCCCCTATATGGCAAGCATTGGGCAACAGTCCCTATATCGTCACGACAATCTTGCCAAACTGTTGGTTTGATTCAAGAAAGCGATGAGCTTCGACGATGTTCTCAAAGGGGAATGTTCTATCGATCACTGGTTTGAGTTCACCAGACTCCAACCCGGCCAGAATGAATCTTTTGGCGTCAGCCAGTTTTTTGTCGTCAGTAATAACTTCATGGACGAGATAGCCGCGTAGCGTCAGTCTTCGGCTCAGCACATTGAACAAGGGAAATGGCGTTGGTTCCTTGCTTAGGCCACCATACTCAATAAGAATCCCACCCTCGGACATAGAACCAGTGAATGCCTCGAACATTGGCCCGCCAACAGCGTCGAACACCACTCTGATACCTGACGAACCGGAAATCTCCTTCAGCTTCTGCTCCAAGTCTTCTTCGTCTGAAATGATTACATGTTGCGCGCCATGCTCAAGCAGTGCGTCTTTCTTGGCGGATGTGCGCGTGACAGCGATTGTGTTTGCTCCAACCATGTTTCCAATCTGTATGGCGGCAAGTCCAACACTGCTGGATGCTGCGGTGATGACAAGGAAGTCGTCTTTGCGCAACTGTGCTATGTCAATCAAGGCGCCGTAAGCAGTGAGATACTGCATCCACAAAGCTGCGGCTTCTACCCAACCGAGGGATGGAGGGTGTTTAACCAGCAGTCTTGCAGGAAAGATTGCGGCTTCACCATAGGCAGGCCAGCGAGCCATCGAAACAGGGGGTACAACACTTACAATATCGCCCAGTGCGAAGTCACGCACGCCCTCACCAATAGCCTCGACTATGCCCGCCGCTTCCAATCCCAAACCGGACGGCAGAGCCGGTGTTTCGATGTAGGTTCCTGACCGGAACAGCGCTTCCGCTCGATTGAGACCAAGCGCTTTTACCCGTATTCGTACGTCTTGCTGACCGAGAGCGGGGAGATCAACATTCTCAATATGGAGAACCTCCGGTGCACCAAACTCGTGAAGGCGAACTATGCGTGTCATGTCATAACTCCAAACTATTTGAACTCAATAGCCTATGACAGGAATAGAAATTTGGATAAATTAGCTTATGAGCAGTGCAGTCAAAACCAGGAGTTTTGAATATGGATCGTCTTCTAAGTATGACTGTGTTTGTGAAAGCGGTGGATTTAGGTTCATTTGCTGCTGCCGCGGATCATCTGGGTTTATCCGCACCTATGGTTGGCAAGCATGTCCGCTTTCTCGAAGAGCGCCTTGGTCTGCGTCTCCTTAACCGGACAACCCGCCGCCAAAGCCTGACAGATTTTGGCCACGCATATTATGAAAGCTGCCGTTTGATTCTTGCGGAAGTAGAATCGGCTGATGCTTTTGCCGCGGATCAGCTTTTGGAGCCGCGCGGAAAGTTACGGGTTACCATGCCCGTGCATTTCGGGCGGCACTGCGTTACGCCAATTTTGCTCAAACTTGCCCAGCAATATCCTTCATTGGAGCTGGATTTATCCTATAGCGATGGTTTTTCCGATCTTGCAGAGGACGGATTTGATCTGGCCATCAGAACTGGCGATCCGGAAGACAGGGCAGGGATTACCGCCCGCCGAGTTGCACGCCAGCATATGATTGTCTGTGCATCGCCATCCTATCTTGCAAAACATGGCAAGCCCGAACAGGTAAGTGATTTTAGCCAACATCAGGCAATAATATATCGGCGGTCAGGCCGTATACGCCAATGGGTATTTCCGGACGGCGAGGCTCTGTTGCCAAGAAACCGGATACGTCTCGATGATCTCGACGCGATTGCTGATGCGGCAGTCAGCGGGATGGGGTTGGCTTGGCTCCCAAGCTGGTTGGTGCGCGAACGTCTTCAGCAAGGCTTGCTCGTTCATTTGGTGCCAGATCAGCCGGGACTGCTTTACGACTGCTACGCGATGTGGCTGCAGACACCTCACTTGTCGTTAAAGGTAAGGGTTGCTGTAGATGCACTGGCAGGCGCTTTGCCTAAGATGATTTGATTCTGCAAATAGGCCGTCAAGGCATGCTTGCTTCGCTGAATAACAAGTGCCCGATATCCACAGCTGCAGATGATTCGTGTCAAGATTTTGAAGTTTCTGTGAACTAGCTGTTGACGCAATTTTAACCTGGTCTACTATATATAGTGTTCGAGGTTCTTTCGATTCGCAAGACTGGGAAGCTAAGACGGGAATTTGGTGAGTGGTGCCTTTTAAGGGCGCCGTAATGCCGGAGCTGCCCCCGCAACTGTAAGCGGCGAGTATTCATTCGACAATGCCACTGGCGCGATATGCCGGGAAGGTAGAATGGGTGCAATGATCCGCAAGCCAGGAGACCTGCCTCGATCGAACAAGTCCACCGGCGGGGTGCCGGGAGGGTTGCGAACGTGATGTGAGGCGATGACGCCGCACGTGCCGCTTCCCCTGACCTCGCCATAAGCAAGTGACGGGGTGATATCAATGAGCAATCTTTCCAGTGCATTGAATGCCAGTGGTTCGGATTTGGTCCGATATGTAAACGCCCTCATACGCATTTCCCAGACCTATTGAGCCTGCGGCAATTCAATTGCCGGGGCATGTTCCCACGACTAGAGCCATACGAGGAAAAAATGAGCATTATCGTCTACAGCAAGCCTGCCTGTGTTCAGTGCACTGCAACTACCCGCGCTTTGGATCGTCACGGCGTGGAGTATGACGTTATTGATGTATCAAGCGACCCGGATGCTTTTGAACTGGTTCAAAGCCTCGGTTACCGCCAGGTGCCGGTTGTAATTGCTGGCGAGCAGCATTGGGCTGGTTTCCGCCCGGATATGATCAACGCACTCGCTTAGCAGGGGCAGGCGTGATGGGTGGGATCGTTTATTTTTCCAGCAAGTCGGAAAATACCCACCGGTTCGTCACCAAGCTGGGCCTTGCCTTGCAACGGATACCCATCAGCTCCCGTGAGGAGCTGAAAACAGACAGTCCCTATATTCTGATTGTGCCGACATATAGCGGCGATGGCGGCAAGGGTGCCGTTCCAAAACAGGTAATCCGCTTCCTTAACGAGGCGGGAAACCGATCAAACCTCCGCGGGGTCATTTCTGCGGGAAACAGCAACTTCGGCAAGACTTTCGGGATTGCCGGCGACATCATCTCCGCCAAATGCCAGGTGCCTTACCTTTACAGGTTTGAGCTCATCGGCACGCAGGAGGATGTCGTAAACGTGAAACATGGATTGGAACGATTTTGGACACCCTCACCCTTGAAAGGCCAGTGAAAGTCGCCGAGCCGGTGCTGGACTATCACGCACTCAACGCTATGTTGAACCTCTATGACGAGGAGGGGAAGATCCAGCTCGATCAGGATCGTATGGCGGCGAAGCAGTATTTTCTGCAGCATGTAAACCAGAACACAGTATTCTTTCATAATTTGCGCGAGAAACTCGATTATCTGGTCACCGAGGGCTATTACGAGCGCGAGGTACTTGATCAATATTCCTTCAATTATGTGCGGGACCTGTTTGACTACGCCTATGAAAAGAAATTCCGATTTCCAACGTTTCTGGGCGCTTTCAAGTATTATACCAGCTACACGCTGAAAACCTTCGATGGCAAACGCTATCTTGAGCGCTACGAAGACCGTATCTGTATGGTGGCTCTGGCGCTGGCACAAGGCAACGAAGCTCTGGCGCGGGATATGGTGGACGAGATCATTTCCGGGCGTTTTCAACCTGCGACCCCAACCTTCCTCAATGCGGGAAAGAAACAGCGCGGCGAACTCGTCTCATGCTTTCTGCTGAGAGTCGAAGACAATATGGAATCGATTGCGCGCGGCATTAACTCGGCGCTGCAACTTTCCAAGCGTGGTGGCGGCGTCGCCTTATCGCTGACGAATATTCGCGAAGCCGGAGCACCGATCAAACAGATCGAAAACCAGTCTTCAGGTATTATTCCAGTCATGAAATTGCTGGAGGATAGCTTCTCATACGCCAATCAGCTTGGCGCACGGCAGGGTGCCGGTGCTGTCTACCTGAATGCACACCACCCTGACATCATGCGTTTTCTGGATACGAAGCGTGAAAACGCTGACGAGAAGATTCGCATCAAGACATTGTCGCTCGGGGTTGTCGTACCGGACATTACCTTTGAGCTGGCAAAGAATAATGAGGACATGTATCTGTTTTCGCCTTATGACGTCGAGCGCGTCTATGGGGTTGCCTTTACGGAAATATCGGTAACAGAAAAGTACCGCGAAATGGTTGCGGATTCCCGTATCCGCAAGAAGAAGATCAAGGCACGTGATTTCTTTCAGGTGATTGCAGAAATCCAGTTCGAAAGCGGCTATCCCTACATCATGTTTGAAGACACGGTGAACCGCGCCAATCCAATCGCTGGCCGCATCACCATGAGCAATTTATGTTCTGAAATTCTTCAGGTTAGCGAAGCCAGCGAATACAATGCCGACTTGTCCTACGAACATATGGGCAAGGATATTTCTTGCAATCTTGGCTCGTTGAATATCGCTGCTGCCATGGATTCTGCTGATTTCGGCAAGACCATCGAAACGGCAATCCGATCGTTGACCGCTGTTTCGGATATGAGCCACATCTCTTCGGTGCCTTCAATCGAGAAAGGCAACGACGATAGCCATGCTATTGGCCTTGGCCAGATGAATCTGCACGGCTATCTGGCCCGTGAGCGGATATATTATGGCTCTGAAGAAGGTGTAGATTTCACCAATATCTATTTCTACACGGTCACCTATCACGCTGTTCGCGCATCCAACCGTTTGGCCGTGGAGCGTGGTCAAAGCTTCAAGGGCTTTGAAAACTCCAAATACGCATCCGGCGAATATTTTGACAAATATACGGAGCAGGAGTGGGTGCCGGCAACCGAGCGTGTCCGTGAGTTGTTTGAAACAGCAGGCATCGAAATTCCTACGCAGGAAGACTGGATCGCACTTAAACAGGCGGTGATGGCTTCCGGTCTCTATAATCAAAACCTGCAGGCTGTGCCGCCAACAGGATCGATCTCCTACATCAATCACTCGACCTCATCTATCCATCCGATCGTCTCGAAGATCGAAATTCGTAAGGAAGGCAAGATCGGTCGCGTTTACTATCCGGCTGCCTTCTTGACCAACGATAACCTTGATTATTATCAGGACGCCTATGAAATCGGGCCGGAAAAAATTATTGATACCTATGCCGCGGCAACGCAGCATGTCGATCAGGGTCTGTCACTGACATTGTTCTTCCGCGATACGGCAACCACGCGCGATATCAACAAGGCGCAAATTTACGCCTGGAAGAAGGGTATTAAGACGATCTACTACATCCGTCTTCGTCAAATGGCTTTGTCAGGCACGGAAGTGCAGGGCTGCGTATCCTGCACGCTTTGATATTCTGGGGAAACAAATGAACATTCAAGTCAAGAACAAGGCTGCAAAGCTCCCCGCACCGGTGCGTGCCATTAATTGGAACCGTATTGAGGACGATAAGGATCTGGAAGTATGGAATCGGCTTACCGGTAATTTCTGGCTACCGGAAAAGGTACCGCTATCAAATGATATTCCTTCTTGGGCAGCCTTACGGCCTGAAGAACAGCAGCTCACCATTCGTGTTTTCACGGGCTTGACTCTCCTCGATACAATCCAGACAAGCGTGGGTGCACCGAAACTGATGGAAGATTCGATCACTCCTCACGAGGAGGCGGTCTACTCCAATATTTCCTTTATGGAAGCCGTACATGCCCGGTCCTATTCGTCGATCTTCTCGACCTTGTGCTCGACTCCGGATGTCGATGATGCCTATCGCTGGTCAGAGGAAAACGAGCATCTGCAGAAGAAGTCTGCGCTTGTTCTGGAGCAGTATCGCAATCCCGATCCGCTAAAGCGCAAGATTGCCAGTGTATTTCTTGAAAGCTTCCTGTTCTATTCCGGTTTCTATCTGCCAATGTTCTGGTCGAGCCGGGCCAAGCTGACAAACACAGCCGACATGATCCGCCTCATTATACGTGACGAGGCAGTGCATGGTTATTACATCGGCTACAAGTTCCAGCGTGGTCTGGAGGGGCTTGGCGAGGAGCGCCGCCTTGAAATCAAGGATTTCGCTTTCGACTTGTTGCTTGAGCTTTATGATAATGAAGCGAAATATACCGAGACGCTTTATGACGGTGTAGGCCTGACCGAAGATGTGAAAAAGTTTCTGCACTATAATGCCAACAAAGCATTGATGAACCTTGGATATGAGGCACTCTTCCCGGCAGAAGCTTGCAAGGTGAACCCGGCAATCCTGTCGGCATTGTCACCCAATGCTGATGAAAACCACGACTTCTTCTCTGGTTCCGGCTCATCCTATGTCATAGGCAAGGCGATTGCGACTGAAGACGAAGACTGGGATTTTTAAAGTAAGTCGGCAGGAGCCGCCAAGTTTTTGACGGCTCCTTGTTGTTTTAAACAGCTAAAGCTCGCAGCTCCCTCGCGGCCGAAACCATGTTGACGAGAGCAGGCCGAACTTCCTCCCACTTCCGTGTCTTCAGGCCGCAGTCCGGATTTACCCAGAGCTGACCGTCTGACAGCCGTTTACGGGCGAGCTTCAACAAATTCATCATCTCCCCAACCTCGGGAACCCGCGGCGAGTGGATATCATAGACGCCAGGTCCGATTTCATTTGGATACTTGTACGTTTTGAAAGCATCCAGAAGTTCCATCTTCGACCGCGATGTTTCGATGGAAATCACGTCCGCATCCATTGCAGCGATGGCATCGATAATGTCATTGAACTCTGAATAGCACATATGGGTGTGTATTTGAGTATCATCCGCGACGCCGGTCGAGCATAACCGGAAGCTTTCCACAGCCCAATCGAGGTAGGTTTTCCAATCAGCCTTACGCAAAGGCAGTCCTTCCCGAAGGGCAGCTTCATCGATCTGGATCATCGCTGCGCCAGCTTTTTCAAGATCGGTCACTTCATCACGGATAGCGAGTGCGATCTGTCGGCATGTGGCAGAACGGGGTAGGTCATCACGCACAAAGGACCAATTGAGAATGGTCACCGGACCTGTAAGCATACCCTTGACCGGTTTGTCCGTGAGGGATTGTGCATATTTCCACCAGCCCACTGTCATCGGGCGAGGGCGGGAGACGTCACCGAAGATGATTGGCGGGCGGACATACCGCGAACCGTAACTCTGCACCCAGGCATGCTGCGTAAAGGCAAAACCTGATAGCTGTTCGCCGAAATATTGCACCATGTCATTACGTTCGAATTCGCCGTGAACCAATACGTCGAGACCAATTTCTTCCTGCCACCGGATAGCTGCCTCGGTTTCCTTTCGCAGGAAGCCTTCATATTCAATATAGGTAATTTCACCCTTGGCATGGGAAGAACGTACTTTACGCACCTCCGATGTCTGAGGGAAGGAGCCTATGGTCGTTGTGGGAAATGCCGGAAGGCCAAGCTTGTCAATTTGCAACTTCTGACGCTGCCAGAACAGGCTTTTACGGTTTTTTATGGCATCGCCAATTCCGGCGATACGTTCTTGCACCAATGGACTATGTACTTTTGTCGAAGCGCGACGGGAAGCAATTGCATCTCCCGCCTCTCTTAGCTCAGCTGCAACACTATTTTTCCCCTCAGATAAGGCATGGCCAAGAATGGAAAGCTCATCCATTTTTTGAACTGAGAAAGCCAGCCAGTTTTTAAGATCACTCTCCAGTTTGGTTTCGAGTTCCAGATCAATCGGCACATGCAGCAGTGAACACGATGGTGCGATTTCGATGAGGTCTGTTCCACGTTGCGCAACAAGTTGCTCCACGCGATCGACAATCGCGTTGAGATTGGAACGCCAGATATTGCGGCCATCTATAACGCCAAGCGAGAGCACAAGATCTTTGCGAGCCTTCGATACTAAGTTGGCGAGCTGCTCTGGAGCACGAACCAGATCGACATGCAGACCATGAACAGGTAGGGCAATTGCTGTATCAAGGTTGTCACCCAGTGCACCGAAGTAGGTTGCGAGTAGGATTTTCAGGCTCGGCGAGGCTGCTACCAGCTTGTCATAAGCGAATTTGAACGCATAGCGTTCATTGGGAACCAGATCGAGCACCAAAGCTGGCTCATCAATCTGGACCCAATCAGCACCTGCCTGTGCCAATCTGTTCAAGAGTTCTTCATAGACAGGTAGCAGCTTCTGCAACAGCGCGATCGGATCAAAACCCTCTTCATGCGACTTGGCAAGCTTAAGGAAAGTGACCGGACCGAGAATGACTGGACGTGTATGAATGCCCAGTGCCTTCGCTTCAAGAAAGTGATCTACTGGTTTGGTGGATGATAGGGCGAAAGTTTGATCGTCGGCGAGTTCCGGCACCATGTAGTGATAGTTGGTGTCAAACCATTTTGTCATTTCGAGCGCTGTAACGCCGTGACTATGCCCGTGATGAGGGTGGCTACATCCGCCTGCAGAATCTCCCTGGCTGCCGCGGGCCATGGCAAAGTATGTTTCCAATGAAACCTCTCCACCACTCCATCCGTAAGATACAGGAATAGCGCCGACCATAACGGCCGTATCAAGAACATGATCATATAATGAGAAATCGTTTGACGCGATTTTCGTGATCCCACGATCGCGTTGTTCCATCCAGTTGGCGGCGCGTAATTTTTGTGCCGTCTTGAGGAGCTCGCTGTGGGAAGACTTTTTCGCCCAGTAAGCCTCAAGGGCAAATTTCAGTTCGCGGCGCCGCCCGATGCGAGGCACGCCGAGTGTGGCGATGGAAATTTTAGATTTAGACATAGTTGTAACCCCGACATAAGTTGGGGGCATGGGTTGGCGAACGCGTGCAATAACAGGGCGCAGAGACGCGAACTGTTGCTGCGACACACCGGGACACCCCGCCCGTGGACGTTATTTCGTCGTGGCAGGTCTCCTGGCTCGTGGGTCAACACCTTCATCCGTCTTCCCAGAGGTTTGCTCCAGTGACATAATGGATGTTGGCTCACCACTTACAGTTGCGGGGGCAGCTCCGGCATTGCATTTGCGCACCGGCTTCCCTCTTAGCTCTGATGCATCTTGTGAGACGCTCAAAGAACCATGACGCTACCAATTTCGGGCAAGTGAGAAATATTGTCAAGATCACATAAAGAAATGTTTATATCTTTACGTGATAGCATTTTAAGAGCACTCTCCTGCTGGAAGGGAACCCATATCCGCTTAACGTCCCACCTTGATGCAGGAACAATGCACCCAGAAAAATCAGATACGCACGTTCCTGCGAGTAATGTGATTTTTTGTGTGCTGACCTAACTAATTTGGTTTATGACATTAGTATACCACGGGGAGATGTATGATGAGTTTTCGCAAGTTGTTTGTTTGCCTGGCCTTGTTGATGCTATCTGTCTCGAGCGCTGCCGCTGGCTCCCTGTCAAAGCCTGTTGGCAAACCGATACTCACAATATCCGGGAATATTACCAATAAGAACACGGAATCGGGTGCGGACTTCGATCGAGCGATGCTGGAAAATACTGGCCTGCAGACTATCGAAACGGCTACTCCATGGTACGAAACGCGAATGCGGTTCGAGGGCGTTCCACTCGATAAGCTTATGGAGCTGGTCGGAGCCTCCGGTACAAAGGTTACCGCTGTAGCGTTGAACGATTATGTAACAACTATTCCCATCGAAGACTTCAAGAAGTTCAAAGTCATCCTGGCTATGAAGCGTAATGGCAACTATATGCCTGTTCGGGATAAAGGACCGCTGTTTATCGTCTATCCTTACGACAGTGATCCGCAACTTCAAACCCAGACCTATTACACCCGATCCGCATGGCAGGTTGCCAAGCTGATCATTGAGTAGAACAAGCGTGAGACGGGTTCTAGGGATCGTCATCTGCTGCTTTATGTTAGCTACGGGCTATATATCCTATGATATTGCCGAGCGCCAAACCGCGCTTCAAAAGTTTGCCCGTTACAATGATTCCTGGGCTGTGGGTCAGACAGTCTCCGAGTATATGCGGCTTGAGCATCGTTTGGCGGCATTTACTCTAGGGCTGAACGACGTGGATCGCGACGAGGTTCGCCTCCGTCTCGATATCATGCTGGGCCGTTTGGAGTTGCTGCAACAAGGCAATCTCGATGAGTTTATTCAACGGGATATTCAACGCCGTGAGCTGATCATAAAGCTCCGCAATGTTCTGGAGACGTTGGATCAGCAGTTCGACACCCTGGACGCGGACGGTCTCAAGGCGACACTCCGATCCATGGCTGCTTTAGACGGGTCAATGACTGCTCTGGCATCTGCCTCCGTGGAATTCGATGTCGCTTTGATTGCAAATGCTCAGGCAGAATTGCAGCAGCTTCATTTCATCTATACCGGTCTCACAGGCGGCCTCATCTTCTGTGGAATGGGATTGGTCATTTTGCTGCTTCGCCATAACAATCTATTGGATAGCGCTCACCGTAAGATGCAGCGTCTGACCGATGAACTTCGTCAGGCAACAAAGGAACTGCAAACTCAGAATAACCGTTTGGAGCATGTTGCACACCACGACGCGCTTACCGGTCTGCCTAACCGTATCCTGTTCCGGCAGGATTTGGAGGCAAGGCTGAAATCTGCTAGGGCAGGGGGCCCGTCCGCGGTTATCCTTCTTCTTGATCTGGACGGGTTCAAGGATGTCAATGATACATTGGGCCATGATGTCGGAGACAGACTTTTACAAGCCGTTGCAAGCCGGCTAACACAGGCGGGTCACCACGGTAGCCTGATCTGCAGACTGGGTGGCGATGAGTTTGCTGTTTTGACCGCGGGTCTTGCAGCAAAACAGGCGTTTGATTTTGCCCACCGGCTGATGAATGAGGTCAGTTTTCCTTATCGTGTGAGCGGGCGAGAAATCAAGATCGGTACCTGTATCGGCGTCGCCATATCGGAAATGGAATCAGATACCGAAGAACTGTTCAAACATGCTGATCTGGCGCTTTATGAGGCCAAGGCCCTTGGTCCGGGGCACGCTTGCGTTTTCCAATCGCAGATGCAAACCAACCTGATATTGAAAAAATCGTTTGAAACAGACCTTTTGCAGGCCCTGCAAAATGGCGAAATGGAAGTGTATTACCAGCCTCAAGCGAACACGGTAACACGAGAGATCTGTGGTTATGAAGCCCTCCTGCGTTGGTTTCACCCAACGCGGGGACAAGTATCCCCTTCGGAATTCGTTCCTGTTGCCGAGCGGATCGGCTTTATCCATGAGCTGGGAGATTGGGTTCTGAAGACTGCCTGCATTGATGCAGCCAGTTGGCCAAAGTCGCTCAAGGTGGCAGTCAATCTTTCACCGGTGCAATTCAGAAGTCGCGATCTGATCAAGAGTGTTCTCTCCACGCTCGCTCAAAGCGGTCTCGGCCCGGATCGGCTGGAGCTTGAAATCACAGAATCTGTTCTGTTGGACAAGAATGAGCAGACTTTGGAGACTTTGACGCAACTTAAAGCTGTTGGCATTCAGATCGCGATGGATGATTTTGGAACGGGATATTCATCGCTTGGCAGTCTCCAAGGCTTCCCTTTCGACAAAATAAAAATTGATCGCTCTTTCATTCGTGATGTGACTTCCCGCGAAGATGCATTCGCCATCGTAAAACTGGTCACGGGTGTCGGGCGCAGCCTTGGTATGACGACTATCGCAGAGGGTATTGAGACTGAAGAGCAGTTTGAAGTCATAAAACAGGTCGGCTGTGATCAGGTACAAGGCTATCTGATTGGAATGCCGCTGCCCGCAACAGAGCTCGAGCATAATAGGCCAGAATTCCGCGCAAACGGACTGATTGATAGCCGAGCATCCTGATGGGAGTTCACTTTTCAGCACTTTGGATCATTTTAATCAACCTCATGTCGGCAAAGTAAAGCAATCGCTTCCTCTGATCTGGACAACTTCACAGTCCTGGGAATAGCTCCTTTGATAAATCAACAACAATCAATGGAGTTTTGGCTTGTTTACCGTGCACGGAATTAAGATACCTCTCACGCCGGAAGAGGTATCTCCAACGATCTGGCGTGCACTCGCCAGCGGCAGTTACGAAGCAAAAGAAGCGCGGTGGATTTTCAAGGCTATAAGAAGCAGTGACCGCGTTCTGGAACTGGGAACTGGTCTTGGGGTGATCACATCGCTTATTGCCAAAATTGCCGATGTTCAGGTTTGGTCGTTCGAGGCAAACCCGTTAACCGCAGCCCTTGCCAAGCGGGTAATTAATGCCAACGATCTCGACAACGTGACCCTGCAGCAAGGCATACTGGCAGCTGGTGACCCCCGGACTTTTCAGTTCTATGTTCGTAAAGACCTTTGGATGTCTTCCATGGATCGCGACCAAGGTCCTTATGAGGATGAAATATCGCTCAAATCAACCAATATCGATGACTTCATTGTTGATCATGGCATAAACGTTCTTGTCATGGATATTGAAGGGGCTGAGCGGGACCTTGTTCAAGGAGCCGAGCTACCCGGAGTGGAGCGTGTTTTTCTTGAACTTCACGACCACCTTTATGGCCTGCAAGGCGTACGTGACATCACATTGGCTTTGGCCGGAAAAGGATACGCATATGATCCTCGCGGCTCCTATGGCCCATGTGTTCTTTTCTCGAAAGAGAGTGGCGAGCGCGAATATGAACCGGAAGTTTTTAATGCGGTTTCATAATGATCAAAGCTATCGATTATCCAGAATCGATAGCTTCTGCCTTACGTGGTGAGGTTGATAAGACTCACGGTGTATATGACACACCTGCATGTCTATCCATTCGGTCGTGAGTTCATCCTTTAACCCACCCTGCCGTGCAGAACTAATCGCATAAGACAGCTTATGGAACTAATATTGGTCAACCGAGAAGCATTCATTACCAGCTGAGCACGACTTTTCCGGAACTGCCTGAACGCATCGCATCAAAGCCAGCTTGAAAATCATCAATCGGGAGCCGGTGTGTGATAATGGGTTTCAGATCAAGTCCACCCTGAACAAAAGCGATCATCTTGTACCATGTTTCAAACATTTCGCGCCCGTAGATGCCTTTGAGATTGAGCATCTTGAAGATCACTTTGTTCCAGTCGATTTCAAACCCAGTCGGAGCAATGCCGAGAATGGCGATCTTTCCACCATTGTTCATTTTGTCGATCATGTCACGAAACGCGGGCGCTGCCCCAGACATTTCGAGGCCCACATCAAACCCTTCCGTCATGCCGATTTCGCGCATGACGTCAGTTAGGTTTTGCTTGGATGCATCAACGACATAATCAATGCCGAGCGCGCTGGCCAGCGCCAACCGCGATGGATTGATGTCAGTAATAACCACCTTCCGTGCGCCCGAACGCTTTGCAACGAGTGCGCCCATGATGCCGATAGGACCAGCGCCGGTAACGAGTACGTCTTCACCGACAAGATCAAAACTCAAAGCAGTATGAACCGCATTGCCGAACGGATCAAAGATGGCAGCAATCTCATCTGGCACATCGTCGGGTATAGGAACGACGTTATCTTCCGGAATACAGACATACTCACCAAATGAACCCGGGCGATGCACACCAACACCAAGTGTATTTCGGCAAAGATGCCCACGTCCGGCGCGACAGTTGCGGCAGACTCCACAGACGATATGGCCTTCGCCCGAGACGCGTTGTCCAACTTTGTATTTTGTTACAGCAGAGCCGATTTCTGCAATCTCTCCGCAGAATTCATGGCCGACAACCATGGGTACTGGTATCGTCGCCTGCGCCCACTGATCCCAATTGTAGATGTGGACGTCCGTGCCGCAAATCGCTGATTTTTTGACTTTTATCAAAACATCGTTCGGACCTGGTTCAGGTACCGGCACGCGTTCCATCCAGATGCCGGGTTCTGCTTTAGCCTTCACCAATGCTTTCATCATGTTTGACATGGTCGTTACGCTCCAATGATACCGAGTTCGCGCCCGACTTCGGCAAAGACTTCGATGACACGGCTGACGTCTTCTGTTGTGTGCGCTGCAGACATTTGGGTGCGTATCCGTGCTTGGCCTTTTGGCACAACGGGGAATGCAAAGCCGACAACATATACGCCTTTTTCAAGCATACGGGAGGCCATTTCCTGAGCCAGTGTTGCTTCACCGAGCATTACCGGAATGATGGCATGATCTGCGCCGGCCAGTGTGAAACCCAGCTTTGTCATGTCGCGACGGAAATGTGCTGCGTTGGCAGTAAGACGGTCACGAAGCTCGTCGCCTTGTTCGATAAGGTCGAAAACCTTTAACGATGCCGCCGCGATGACAGGTGCGAGTGTATTCGAAAACAGGTAAGGGCGTGAGCGTTGGCGTAACCAGTCTATAACTTCTGCCTTGCCGGAAGTGTAGCCGCCTGATGCGCCACCAAGGGCCTTGCCAAGCGTGCCGGTGATAATATCAACCCGGCCCTCGACACCACAATGTTCTGCCGAACCGCGGCCATTTTTACCAACAAAGCCAACGGCATGACTATCATCAACCATAACCATTGCGTTGTATTTTTCGGCAAGGTCGCAGACGCCTTGCAGGTTTGCAATGATGCCATCCATCGAGAACACACCATCCGTGGCAATCAATTTGAAGCGGCTGCCTTCCGCCTTCTTCAATTCTTCTTCAAGTGCAGCCATATCGTTATTGGCGTAGCGGAAGCGTTTGGCTTTCGACAGTCGGACACCGTCTATGATAGAGGCGTGATTGAGCGCATCGGAGATGATGGCATCATCTTCACCCAGTAATGTTTCGAACAGGCCGCCATTGGCATCGAAACAACTTGAATAAAGAATGGTGTCTTCCAAGCCGAGAAAGCTGGAGATACGTGCCTCAAGTTGCTTGTGTTCTTCTTGCGTGCCACAGATGAACCGTACGGAGGCCATGCCATAGCCATAGCGGTCCAATGCCGCTTTTGCGGCTTCTGCTAGCTCCTCATTGTTGGCGAGGCCAAGGTAATTGTTCGCGCAGAAATTGAGTACCTTTGCGCCGGAAGCCACTTCAATCTGGCCTGCCTGCTTCGATGTGATAACGCGTTCAGATTTATAGAGACCGGACTTTTTAAGTCCGTCGAGTTCGGCGACAAGATGATCGATAAATGGTTTGGTCATGACGGATCCTGCTCTGGCCTGATGTTGCCAGTGTCTTCTCACGATCAGACAAATGTCTCAAGCCCCCCAGTGAAAGGCGGCAAAAACCGCACGAAAGGGAATGGTTTCTTCCACCTGTCAGCAATAATTCTTATAAAATGCTCATATGCCCGGTAATTTGCCGAATTGAGTTATGCAACCTGAACTAAATGGCCAGCAGAAATTTCTGTATATTGCCTTGCGGGCACAATAAAGCCGGGTGTCCGAACTGGGCTTTTGATCTCGTCATTGGATACAATTCGCTTGATACCGCGCCGGGCCGGGTCTGGTACCGGAACAGCGGCAATAAGTTTTTGGGTGTATGGGTGCTGCGGGTTCTCGAATATCGCACTACGGGGACCAATCTCGACGATCTCGCCAAGATACATGACCGCTATGCGATGGCTCACTCTCTCGACTACGGCGATGTCATGCGAGATGAACAGATAGGCAAGATTTAGGCTTGCCTGCAGATCAAGCAGCAAGTTGATTACCTGCGCTTTAATCGATACGTCCAGGGCAGAGACAGATTCATCCGCAACGATGATCTTCGGGTCAAGTGCGAGCGCGCGGGCAATGCAGACACGTTGCCGCTGGCCACCGGAAAATTCATGCGGATACCGTGACGCCATGTCTGCGCTCAGACCGACGCGCTCCAAAAGATCGGCTACTCGATCCTTGGCTTGCGTGCGCGTTCCAAGTTTGTGTTCGAGATATGGTTCGGCGATTGCCGAACCGACGGTCATGCGCGGATTGAGACTTGCGAAGGGATCCTGAAAGATCATCTGCATATTCCGTCTCATGTCACGCAGCTGCTTTGGATCCATAGTAAGGACATCTTGGCCATTCAGCAGAACTTCTCCTGCTTGAGGTTGTACGAGCCGCATGATGGACCGGCCGGTGGTCGACTTGCCGCAGCCAGACTCACCAACCAAAGACAATGTTTCGCCGGGTTGGAGACTGAAAGACAGGTTCTCGACAGCATGCACTCTTCCCTCCAACTGACCAAACATGCCGGAGTGAATATTGAACCGTGTTGTAAGATTGCGTACTTCCAGCAATGGCGGTTTTTCGCTTTGAACTGTATCGGCTGCTTCAACCGGGATGTCCGACGTGCCTGTATTCCGATCAACAACTGGAAAGCGCAATGGGCGATCACGCCCCTTCATAGAGCCAAGAATTGGTACGGCCGACAGCAGTGAGCGCGTATAGGGGTGCTTGGGTTTGGCAAAAATGTCTTCTGTCGGACCAGTTTCGACCGCTTCGCCATTATACATGACAACCGTCCGGTCTGCGATTTCCGCCACGACGCCCATGTCGTGGGTAATGAAAAGAACCGATGTGCCTTCTTCGTCTTGCAGCAGTTTGATAAGGTCCAGAATCTGCCCCTGAATCGTAACGTCCAAGGCAGTCGTTGGCTCATCAGCAATGAGAAGTTTGGGCTTGCTGGCGAGCGCCATGGCAATCATCACACGTTGGCGCATACCCCCTGAAAAACGATGAGGATAGTCGTCAAAGCGCGATTTGGCGGCTGGAATGCGAACTTTTTCCAGCAGTCTTATTGTTTCTGCCCGCGCATCGGCGCGTGATATATCGTGATGGCAATGCAGAGCCTCGCCAATCTGCTGGCCTATCGTAAACAGCGGGTTGAGACTCGTCATGGGCTCCTGAAAAATCATTGCAACATCGTTGCCGCGCACTGAGCGCATCTGATTTTCGGGCAAGCTGAGGATATCCTTGCCATCCAGCAATATCTTGCCTTCAATACGGCTTTTATCCCTCTGAAGAAGCCGCATGATCGATAATGAGGTTACACTTTTGCCGGAACCGGATTCGCCGACTATTGCCACTGTCTCTCCAGGCGCAACATCGAATGAAACATTGCGGACTACGGGCCGCCATTTACCATCAGCCAGAAAGGACGTCGTCAGGTTTGAAACCGACAAAACGGGAGGAGTGGTTCTTTCCATGAGTCGATCCTTTCAGGCAGAGTTAGTTGATCAATCGGGCCAACGCATCAACGCATCAATACGGGCCTGATAACGTTCCTCGTAAGGAGATGCGATGATTGCATTGGAAGCGCGGGCCTTGTTCAGTTCTTCTTCAAGGCGACTTGCGACAATGGCCTCTTCGCCCGGGTGCAGATTGCATGGGTCCAGATAAAAATACCCATGCTCGGCTTCGTGATCACGAACGATTACAGGGCGCGATCCTCCTGCAAGTGCATCTGCGAAATCCCAAGCGGTGATATGGGTTTCCTGTGGATTGATCGTTACACGGAGCCTATCGAGAGGATTATGCGTAGGGTCAGCCTCAATCTGCGCGGTCACGCCGGGCTTTCCGGTCAGTGTTTGTTTCCATAGGTTGAGATAGCCAGTTTCCCGCTCACGAATAGCTGCATGGTCTCGCTTTTCCCAAGCCTCAAGCGCTGCAATTGTACCGAGAATACTTTCCTTCCCGATTTTCATGCCGCGACCGATGCCACGATTTTGCAGGAAGGCATCGCGCACGAGCTGCTTTTTACCGGCAACAATGCCACCGGTTGGGCCGCCAAGGAATTTGTGCGAGGAATAGAGCGCGATGTCTGCCCCCTGCTCCAGGAATATTTTGAGATCATACTCGGAGGCAGCATCAACAATGACCGGAACTCCACGTGCGTGGCAGACTTCCGCGAACTGCTTCAATGCAATCAGGCCATATTGTACAGTGTGATGCGAAACGACAAATACTGCTGCTGCGGTGTGTTCATTAATTGCGCCGTCCAGATGGTAAGGGTAGCAAGAGGTCGCTTGGCCAATCAGAATAGCCTTTGCGCCAGCCATGCGAATGCCCTGATCAACAGGTGCTCCATAGCTGACAACGTGACCGGTTTGAATGATGACCTCGTTCTTGAGACCTGTAGCGTCAGGCAGGCGTTCAATGGCAGCCAAGTCGTTTCCAGTCATCGCTGCCGCAACTGCGAGTGTAATTCCTGCTGAGCAAGAAGCGGTTATGAAGCCCGCCTCCCCTCCGGTTAAGCGCGCAATAACGGGGCTGGCAATTTTGTGCAGATCGTTGATTTCAACAAATTCCGGCAGTATGGCAGTCATGGCAGCCACCGCTTCGCGAACAACGATCGATGCACCAAGTGCAGTCATTGTCCCTGAAACGTTGATCACCGGTCGCAATCCTCGCGACGCGCGAATATCAGTCATGTTATTCTCCTTGCAGTGCATTCCATTTGCTTGGCATGTATGCCGTTATAATGTAATAAAGACCTCAGCAGATGATGCCGATTCAGTAGGAGCCACGACTTGAACGCCAAAATATCAGACATCGATGCACCTGGCGGTCATGAGAAGGCTGGCTCCGGGCCCAAACGCTCTCGCGTAAGTGGCATGGATCGCGCTCTGCAGGTGCTCGATTATCTCTACGAAACGGGTTCTCCTGCCGGAATTTACGCAATTGCCAAGGCGATCGGTGCGCCACTTTCGACCGTTTATGTGATCATTGATGATCTGGTTGAAAAGAACATGCTGTCCCGCAACAGCGACAGTACCGTCTGGCTTGGAGCCCGCCTTTACCATTACGGTCTTGCCTATGCTCGTTCGCTGGATTTTCTCAATGTGGCAAATCACGAGATGCATAGTTTGAGCCGTGTATCGGGCGAGACAGTCCAGGTATGC
Organism: Phyllobacterium sp. YR531; assembly: GCF_000282595.1. Taxonomy (GTDB): domain Bacteria; phylum Pseudomonadota; class Alphaproteobacteria; order Rhizobiales; family Rhizobiaceae; genus Phyllobacterium. The sequence continues at coordinate 118,587 of NZ_AKIZ01000003.1, read as the reverse complement.
GGCCGCGATGGCGATCACATGATGGTACTGGCGATGGCTGATGGCCCCGGACATTTCCAGGTCACCTCTCGGGTCGGTACGCGAGTGCCCCTCAATTGGACTGCATCTGGCCGGTTGCTGGTCGGGCACCTTCCTGAAAAGGAGCGATTGGACCTGTTTGAGCATTGTGCAAAGTCTTCTCCAACTGGGCGTGCCGTGGTTGATCCGGGCGCTCTTTCGGTGGCTGCAGGCGAAGCGCTGAAAGCGCGCATCTCGATTCAAGCGGGCGAGTCTGATTATGCGGTAGCTTGTATTGCATCGCCGATCTGCGATGACAAAGGTGCCTGTATTGCTACGATTTCCATCGTCCTTGCCGAGCAGAAGATTGCAGGAAACCCCGATCGTTACACCACCGAGGTCCAAGCATCGGCGGAAAGAATCGAAACGATTATGGGTTGGCGCAGCCATTCTTGATTCCTAGTCTTTCAAGGCGATAATCGCCTCGATCTCTACGGTGATGTTGCCGGGAAGTGATCCGAAGCCGACGGCTGAACGCGCGTGATTGCCTGCTTCACCGAAAACATCGATTAACAGATCCGAGCAGCCATTTATAACGAGTGGATGGTCACCGAATTCCGATGTTGCATTCACCATTCCAAGTAGTTTCACGACCCGTTTGACCCGGTTGAGATCACCCAGTGCAGAATGCATGACAGCGAGCAGATTGATGGCTGTCAGCCGTGCGTGCTTATAAGCGTCTTCAACAGACACATTGCCGCCGACCTTACCCGTATGCATGAAGCCATCATCTTCGCGCGGGCCCTGTCCCGAAAGATAAAGCAGATTGCCTTCCTGGATATGGGTAACGAAGTTCGCTATGGGGCTTGGTGCAGGTGGCAATATTATGCCAAGCGCGCGCAAACGGTCGTAGGGCGACGTTTCAGCTTTTGCAGCTGTACTGATGTTATGGCTCAAGACGAGATCCTAACGATATGAATAAGGTGCGATAGCGCCGGATGTTTCCGGTACTGCGGGTTGATAGCGGCTCGCGGCAATCGTCTCGGTGCCAAGAACTACCATTCGTGGTTCAAACAGTTTGGTGAGTTTGGCCTCATATCCCATCGAATCGATGACTTTGAGGTCTGAATCAGCAAGATCAAATATTGTGAAGTCGGCGCGTTTGCCTACAGAGAGCAGATTTTCAGTTGGCAAGCCGATGGCTGATGCAGGCGAAAGAGTAACAGCCTCAACCACCTTGTCGAATGGCATGCCCACGCTCAACAATTTCGACATGGTCGTACCGAGATCCCACACCGAAAAATTCAGGCTGCGCAAGTGAATATCGGTCGATATGGAAAAGGGCAGAAGCCCCCGCTGGATGGCGACCTCGGCAACGCGGAAAGAGAACGAAGCGCCGCCATGCCCGATGTCGAGGCGTATACCCTCTCCTGCACAGCGTTCAGCCAGCTCAAACAGGTCATCATCTTCGATGATGCTGCTACCAACCTTCCCATTGAAGCAATGGGTTATGATATCGCCGGGCCCTAGAATCTCCAACACTTCTTCATATAGTGCTGGAGGCTCACCGACATGTACCATCATTGGTATTTTGAGAATCTTGGCAATCTTTTTGCCGAGTTTTACTGGCGTAACACCCCAAGAGCCAGTGATGACATGGCTTGCCCGGACTTTTAGCCCCACAATGTGGTCGCGGTTTTCATTCACGCAGGCGACAGTCCGGTCGATATCAATGGAGCGAATATCGCTCAGCTCACTAACGCGGTTGCAAGCTACCAGGCCGATAGAGCCAAGATTGAGAAATGCCTTAATGCGTTCTTTCGCGGGATCAATGATATACTCGCGAAAACCGTGGAAGTTGGCCTCACCCGCAGAACCGGCATCGACGATGGTGGTAACGCCACGCTCAACGCCACACACTTGCGGGCGAACCGAAATGTCCGTGCCACCATGCCAGATATGAGCATGCAGATCGACCCAGCCCGGAGAAATCCATGAACCATTCGCATCTACACGCTGGACATCACCAGCAACGTTCAGTGATGGACCGAATGCAGCGATGTTGCCGCTGGCATCAATCAGAATGTCGATTTTCGCAGATGGAGTATTAGGGCCGAATGCTACCGGATTTACGTTCGTCAGCAGCAAGCGCCCTTCCTTGGGAGAAGAAGCAGCGGTTGCGGAAGTGGCAGGCATGATCAGAGGTCCTTTCTGAGGCGGGGGTCTAGAAGGTCGCGGAATCCGTCGCCGACCATTTGCAGGGAGAGAACGGCGAGCACGATTGCTATGCCGGGAAACAGGGTCATCCAGTCGGCGGTACCGATGTACTGGCGACCTGATGCGATCATTGTCCCCCAAGTGGGAACTTCGGGACTTACGCCAAGACCAAGGAAGGACAACCCCGCTTCAGCCAGCATGGCGTTGGCAAAAAGGAATGTTCCCTGAACAAGAATGGGCGACAGCAGGTTACGCAGAATATGACGGCTCATAATATGCCATTTGGAGATACCCAGAGACGTGGCCGCTTCCACATATGGCAGTTCACGAATTACCAATGTCGACGCACGGACAACGCGTGCCAATCGCGGTGCATAAACGATGCTTAGCGCAACTATCACCGTAGTTAGTGATGGGCCAAGCGCTGCTACAAGAGCAATTGCCAGCAGGATATCAGGGAATGCCATCATGGCATCGATAAGCCGTGTTATCGGCGCATCAAGCCTTTGGAAGAATCCGGCTAGAATGCCAAGTGTAACGCCGATCACCGACGCTAGGATAACTACGGCAAACCCGACCAAGAGAGATAATCTTGCTGAAAAGATCGTGCGGGAAAAGACGTCTCGACCGAACTCGTCGGTGCCGAAGAACCATCGCGCGTCAGGTGGCTTTAACCTGTTGACGATTGAAAGCTTGTTAGGCGCATAGGGCGTGATCAAAGGCGCGAAAATTGCCAGCGCCAGAAAGATTGCCAGAACAATCAGACCGAAAAGCACGGTCTTGCGCCTGATCAGGATCCGGAAGAACTTGGAGCGCTCGCTCGGTGCCACGTTTGATACGATCTCAGTCATCAGTAGCGTACCCTCGGATCCACAACCAGATAGAGCATGTCTATGGCGAAATTGATGAGCACGTAGAGTGCCGCGATGATCAGAAGCGCGCCTTGAATAACTGGGTAATCGCGACGAAGTACGGCTGACACAACAAGGCTACCGACGCCCGGTAGGCCGAAAACTGTTTCCGTGACAACAGCTCCGGAAATAAGCACGGCTGCAGTCAAGCCTATAACAGTGAGGATTGGAATGAGCGCATTTTTGAAAGCATGCCTCAGAACCACTCGCCGCTCATTAACGCCCTTGGCACGTGCGGTTCGAATGTAATCATCGCCAAGCACATCCAGCATGGACGCTCTTGTAAATCGCATGATCAAGGCAGAAGACACAATACCCAACGCAAAGGCAGGCAGGACAAGATATCCAAGCCGCTCTACAAGCGATGTTCCGGGGCCGCCATAACCGGAAACCGGAAAAAGCCCGAAGCGCACTGCAAAAATTTGCATCAATATGAGACCCAGCCAGAAGCTGGGAATGCTTGCGGCAAGCATGGCAAGAGCAGTTGCGGCCTGATCGAAAACCGAGCCACGACGATAGGCTGCATAAATCCCAATGGGTATGGCGATGACGCTGGCAATGAGCAGCGAGAAAATCGTCAGGAAGAACGTGGGCTCTGCACGCTGAGCAAGCGCTTGCAACACCGGCTGATTGAGAAAAATCGATTGCCCAAGGTCTCCCTTAAGCAGGTTACCGATAAAATAGAGATATTGCAGCGGGATCGATTGATCGAGTCCCAGTTGTTGCCGTAGAGCAGCGACATCGGCGGCGGTTGCTTCGGGGCCGAGCATTACAGCAGCAGGATCACCCGGCGTGACACGGACGATGACAAATACAATCGTCACCACCAGAAACATCACGATGATCATGCCGATAAAGCGTTGGATAATATAACGAAGCATCTAGCCGTCCTGTTGGAGTGGCAAAATCTGGAATGGCAGCGGAACGGGGTTCTTTCCGCTGCCGAATTGACTGTCTTACTGCTTTAGCGAGACGTTCCAGAAATAAGGCCAAGGTGCCGGTTTAAAGCCTTCCAATTTTGGTGATTTAGCGGACAGGGCATTGAAGTCACCAATCTTGATGATAGGCACTTCTGCGTAAATCACCTTTTGAACTTCTGCCCAAAGCGCTACACGTTTTGCCGGATCAACTTCGGAATTGAATGCGTCAACGGCTACCTTTCGCGCTGGGGTGTCCCAATTGCCGGGCGCGCTGGTGGACATGGCACCTATGAGGGCTGGTTCTGGCAAAAAGGGGCTGTGGCTAATATAGATATCCCAGAGCTTGGGGTCAGCACGGCGTTGTGTGAGGGTAGCCCAGTCGACTACCTGCATATCGACAGTAAAGCCGGCGGCCTTCAGGTACTCGGCAGCGACCTGCGCCATCTTGTAGTGAAACTCATACTGACGGCTGGTCAAAATGCGAATGGGTTCGCTGTTGTAGCCTGCTTTTTTCATGAGTTCTGCGGCTTTTTCCGGGTCGGCGACATTGTATGCCCCTTCGGTTCCGGCATCGGTCTTCCAGCTATACCCGTCAGGATAAAGCGAAGCATCAAGGGAATAGAAGTCGGTGCTTCCGAAGGCTGCTGCCAGCATATCTTCCATACTGAGAGAGTCGCGGATTGCCAGACGTATATCCTGATTTTTGGTGATGCCCGCACTTGTATTCATCACAAAGACCGGCCAGCCAAAAGGCTTGAGCAGAACGGCCTCGGTTGTCTTTTGATCTTTCAAGCGGGCGTAAGCCTCTACCGGCAAACTATCTACATAATCGAACTGGCCGGCAACTGCGCCTTCCACGCGTGTATTGGCATCTGGAACAGGCACAAACCGGATTTCATCAAGGTACTGGTGTCGTGCGCCACCATATCCGGTCTCTTCGCCTTCAGGTGACTTGTAGTCATCGAAGCGGGAAAGCTGGATATATTGGTCAGCTTTTCGTTCCTTCAGTTTGTAGGGACCTGTGCCAACCGGCTCGGTCATGGGATTCTGCTGCTTTTCGCTTGGGAGGATGATTGCAGCCGCATTGTTGAATGCCAATAGAGAAAGAAGAGGAGCATGGGGTGCGTTAAGGCTAATTTTGACGGTTGTTGGATCAACAGCATCAATCGCAGTGATCAACGAAGCGACCTGCTTCCCGCGGGATGCGATTTCCGTCCAACGCTTGAGAGAGGCAACGACATCTGTTGCATCCATATCTGTGCCATCATGGAATTTGACGCCAGCGCGCAACTTGATTGTATAAACCTTACCGTCAGGGGATACTTCAGGTAGAGCCGCGGCCAGTAGTGGCGTCACATTCCAGCTTTTGTCGAATGTGTAAAGCGTCTCAAAGATGTGCTGCGAAACAATACCTACCAGATCAGCAGTGGAGGCCATCGCATCAAGCGTTGGTGGTTCGCCAATTGTGGCAACATTGATCACTCCCCCCTTTGTCTGAGCGAAGGCAGATGGGGTCAACGCAATCAGTGCCGAACCAAGAAGCAGAGCAAGCTTTAATGTTTTCATCGTCGTTCCCTTTGTTATTCTATTATTATGGATTATAATTCCTTATAGTAGAATAAGAACAAATGTAGGGAGTGCTGTCAATTCAAAAAATAAAGGCAGCGCTGAGGTGGCGCTGCCTTTATCGAAGCAATGAGGGGTTGAATCAGATAATGCCGCCTCCACCTGCCTTGCTTGCAGGTCGTTCATTGCTGATCTTTTGGCGATATTGGCTAGTGCGATAAGTAGCGATGGGATCGATAGCACCGCCTGCCTGTCTCCGTGCTTCGGCAAGGATAGGCTCGACATCTGTCCTGTAAGCTCGTTTCAGGGCATCGGAAGCCATCATTGCATCATTATCATCCTGATAGTGGCCAAGTGCTTCGCGATCGACTAGCAACGCCTGCGTGTAGGCGCGGCGGATTTCATTGGCGCTTGAAATCAGGCTCTCAATAGGATCCGTGACATTATGCGATTGATCAATCATATGCGACGGATGGAAATCTTTTAGGCCGCGATGTTCCGCGTCAACCAATTCATTGAAGACGAGAAATAGCCGGTATGGCTCTATTGAACCTGCATCAAGATCATCGTCGCCATATTTCGAATCGTTGAAATGAAAGCCGCCAAGTTTCTTGAACTGAATAAGCCGCGAGACGATCATCTCGATGTTGGTATTTGGTGCATGGTGACCAAGATCAACCAGGCAAAAGGCTTTGGGTCCAAGAGTTTGAGCAATGAGATAGTTGGTGCCCCAGTCCTGTACAACAGTGGAATAGAAGGCGGGCTCGTACATTTTATGTTCGGAAAAGATACGCCAGTCATCGGGCAGCGATTTATATATCTCGGCCATTGAAACAAGATATCGGTCGAAGGACTTGGCGAAATTGCTTTGTCCCGGAAAATTGGAACCGTCACCAACCCATACAGTCAGCGCCTTTGAACCAATGGCAGCACCGATCTCGATACATTCGATATTGTGTTCGATGGCCTGATTGCGCGTCGCCCTATCGGTATGACTGAGCGACCCATACTTGTAGGAGTGCTGCTGGTCTGGCGTGTCGGAGAATGTATTGGAATTCATGGCATCAAAGCCAAGACCAAGTGCGGCGGCATGGTCTTTCAACTGCTGTGGCTCTGCCTTGTCCCAAGGGATGTGCAGTGAAACATTTGGGGTAGATCGTGTCAGCTGGTGGATTACTGCGCAATCGTCGAGTTTATCGAAAATGCCACGGGGCTCTCCCGTTCCGGGGAAACGCGCAAAACGGGTTCCACCTGTGCCCACCCCCCATGATGGCACGGCCACAAAAAAATCTGCGGCTTTTTGGGTGATGTGTTCAATGTTTATATTACGACGCGCGAGTTGCGCGCCCAAAGCTTCGTAGTCGCTCTTATGTGCATTGCGCAATTTATCGTTTTCAACGGCGATAAGATCGCTGGAAATTTTCAGTTCAGCCATAATGTCCTCCCAGACCGACTAGCGCGTAAAACTCTGCGCATTTCCCGCATCGACATTGATAATATTGCCAGTGGATTTGGCAGATGCATCGGAGGCAAGGAAATAGATTGCTTCAGCAATATCTTCCGGGAAGACGTTGAGCTTTAACATGGAGCGCTTGCGATAATGCTCCTCAAGTTCGTCCACCTGCAAATTTGACGACGCTGCGCGCTGTTCTCTCCACTCGCCGTTCCAGATTTTGGAGCCACGCAGTACTGCATCGGGATTAACCGTATTGACGCGAATACCTGCGTCCGCCCCTTCCAGTGCCAAACAGCGGGCGAGATGAATTTCAGCCGCTTTGGCAGCACAGTAGGCGCTCGCATTTGGTGAAGCGGCAAGGCCGTTCTTGGAAGCGACGAAGACTACGTTGCCGCCGATACCCTGTCGCCGGAACAAACGGAAAGCTTCCCGTGATACAAGGAAGTAACCAGTGGCCAGAATATCGATATTGCGGCTCCAGGTCGAAAGCTCGGTCGTTTCGATCGGCGCCGAAGAAGCAATTCCGGCATTTGAAACCAGCAGGTCAATTCCGCCAAATTCAACGCTAGCTTCCGCATAACTGGCAATAACGCCGGCTTCATCTGTTACGTTCAACTGAACGCTTCGCACATTATCTGAAGTGTAGCGCTTGCTGAAGCTTTCGTAAGTACTCTTCAGGGCTTCGGCATCAATATCCGCCAGTACGACGCACGCCCCCTCGCCCAGCAACCGTTCGGCAGTCGCACGGCCGATACCTCCTGCCCCACCCGTGACAAAAGCAATACGACCCGCCAGTGACTTCGGCTTGGGCATACGTTGCAGTTTGGCTTCTTCGAGCAACCAGTACTCGATATCAAATGCTTCTTGCTCCGGAAGCCCCTGATATTCCGATACTGAGGATGCACCGCGCATCACATTTATTGCATTAACATAGAATTCTGCGGCAATGCGGGCAGTCGCTTTGTCCTTGGCAAATGAAAGCATGCCGACACCCGGGATGAGGAAAATCACCGGATTTGGATCACGCATAGCCGGTGAATTGTCGTGCTTGCAATCATTGTAGTAGCGCGCATAGTCGGTCCGATATGCTTCAAGCGCGGAATCCAATGCGGCAATGATCGTTTCAGCATTGGACTTTTCCGGATCGAAATCGAGAACGAGCGGCCGGATTTTCGTCCGCAGGAAATGGTCCGGGCAGCTGGTGCCAAGCGCAGCCAAAGGCCGCAGATCATTCGAGTTGACGAACTCCAACACGGCAGGCTGATCGTCAAAATGACCCAGTTTACGTTCGGCAATACCAATTTTGCCGCGAATTTCCGGCATCAGCTTTGCAGCAATGGCGCGCCTTTCTGAAGCGCTCCGGCTGTTTGTGGCCTCTCCTCCAAAAGCTGGCTTTCCTGCAGTTTGTTGGTCAAACCAACTGATTGCCTTATTGATGATTTGCAACGTCAACTCATAGCAATCCTTGGCATCATCCGCCCAAGTGAAAAGTCCATGGCTTTCGAGCACAACTCCCTTGGAGTTCGGGTTCGCTGCTACATAAGCACCTAGATCAAGTCCGAGTTGGAAACCGGGACGCCGCCATGGCAACCAGCCAATTTCGTCACCAAAGATTTGCCTTGTCAGCTCACGGGAGTTCTTCGAAGCGGCAATGGCTATGATTGCGTCGGGATGCATATGATCGACATGCCTGAAAGGCACGAAGCCATGAAGTGGCGTATCAATGGATGCAGCACGGCCGTTCAAATTGAAGGTGCAGTGCGGTAGAAATCCAACCATCCGATCTTCATCGTAGATACCCTTGTAAATGGATTTCAGCGAATTGAGCTTTTCCATGTAGAGAGTGGCGAAACCATCGAGTTTGATCGTGCCTACGTCGCCGCCTGAGCCCTTAACCCACAGAACTTCGACAGGCTGGCCTGTTAGCGGGTCAGTTTCCAGAACTTTTGCAGATGTGTTACCACCACCGTAATTGGTTATGCGTTTATCTGAGCCCAGCAGATTGGAGCGATAAAGCAATTTTCCCGGCTCATCCAGCCCAGCTGCTTTTTGATCATTCCAACGATTATCCAGAAGCTGAATCGTATCTGCCATATTGGCCTCCCGTAGATTCAATACTGGACCTTCCACCGAGGTCCTTGATTTATGCTAGCTATGCGGCAGGTAAAGCTTGGCTGTCAATCATAAACAGTCAGATTCAATCATAAAATTTCATTGTGCACTGCAATATGAAACTATTTGACTGAAGTTGATTGACATTGAGTTTGAATTTGAGCAATAAATTAAAACAAGAGGAGCAATATATGCATGAGCGTGAGCGCCACCGCATTATCCTGAGTGCTGTTCAGGAAAAGCCGGTGATAACGATCCAAGATATAGCAGAACTGACGGAAGCGTCGGAAGCAACGATCCGTCGCGACATTGCCTCTCTCCATGTTCAAGGCAAGCTACGGCGGGTTCGGGGCGGTGCGGAGGCGGTACATCCACCGCAACTCGCGCCGCTCTCAGGTCGCCATTTTTATGTTTCCGAATCCGAAAATGCTGACAAGAAGCGCGCTATTGCCCGAGAGGCTGTCGCTCTTTGTGAAGAAGGTGATGCTATCATAATCAATGGTGGCACCACGACATTCCAAATGGTGCACTATCTTTCGGCCCGCCGTCTGCATGTGATGACGAATTCATTCGCGATTGCAGAGCACCTTGTCAAAAACTCAAAGAGTTCAGTGACCGTCCCGGGCGGAACCATCTATCGCGAACAGAGCATGATCCTTTCGCCATTTGATAATGACGTTACGCGAAATTTCTATGGCAGGCGTATGTTTATGGGGTCGCCCGGTGTTGGACCATTTGGTGTAATGGAGGCTGACCCACTTATGATCCAGGGCGAGCAGAAGCTGATAAACCAAGCTGATGAGCTTGTTCTGCTTGTCGATTCAACAAAGTTCTCCAAACGTTCAAGGCTGATTATCTGCCCTTTGCAACGTGTTAATACGATCATAACAGACGACGGTATTTCCGAGACAGACAGAAAAATGATCGAGGATGCCGGGGTTCATCTTATCGTTGCTACGGTAAATGCGCAGGAGAGATCGAAAGATTCCGCTTCGGTTGCTTAGCTGCCGAACGGAGAACAATCAACATTCATTATCTGGGAGGATGAAATGAAGCTTTTGAAGAAAATCGCATTGGGCTCGGCACTTGCCGTTGCCATGTTTGCATCACATGCTCAAGCCGCTGATACGATCAAGATCGGTCTCGTGGCAAAATCCCTTGGTAACGGTTTCTTTGAAGCCGCCAACAAGGGCGCACAGGAAGCCGCTAAGGAATTGGGTGGCGTCGAGGTAATCTATACCGGTCCAACATCGACAACGGCGGAAGGCCAGATTGAAGTAATCAATTCGCTGATTGCGCAGAATGTTAACGCAATCGCTATTTCAGCAAATGATCCGGATGCGGTTGTGCCTGCTTTGAAGAAGGCGATGGCTCGTGGGATCAAGGTCATCTCATGGGATTCTGCGGTTGGCAAGGATGGGCGCATTGTTCATTTGAACCCTTCGTCCAACGAATTGATTGGAAAGATGTGCCTGCAATTGGCAGCCGCTCACCTGCAGGATGGCAAGGGCGATTTCGCTATCCTGTCCGCCACAACGACCTCGACAAACCAGAATACCTGGATTGAGGAAATGAAGAAGCAGTTGCCGAATTTTGCAGGCCTTAACCTTGTCACAACGGTCTATGGCGATGATCTCGCTGATAAGAGTTATCGCGAGGCGCAAGGGCTTCTGACATCCCAACCCAACGTTAAGGTCATCGTAGCTCCCACGACAGTGGGTGTGCTCGCTGCTTCTCAAGCGGTGGCCGATGCCAAGAAAATCGGTGAAGTATATGTGACAGGTCTTGGCTTGCCCTCTGAAATGGCGGGCGCAATCAAGTCGGGCGCTACCAAGGAATTTGCTATCTGGAATCCGATCGACTTGGGGTATTCGGCAACACAGATTGCATATCGCCTCGTGAAAGAAGAGACAGATGGTGCGCCCGGCAGCGAAATCGAGGCCGGACGAATGGGTAAGATAAAGATTGGCGACAATGGTGAGGCTGCCATGGCAGATCCATTCGTTTACGACGCCAAGAACATTGATGAATTCTCCAAGATTTTTTGAGCGGGATCAATCATTGTTGGCCCGGCAGATAATCTGCCGGGCATTTTCTCACGGTAAAATCAATGACCCAAACTGTTGCGCTAGAGCAGTCACCTGAGATGCCGCTTCTGGAGATGCGTGGGATTTCGAAGTCGTTTCCCGGTGTCAAAGCGTTGAATAACGTCGACATTACCCTGTATCCCGGTAAGGTTACCGCTCTTATTGGTGAGAACGGTGCGGGGAAATCGACACTCGTCAAAATTCTCACAGGCATTTATGCCTGTGACGAAGGTGAAATCTTGGTCGACGGCAATCCAACTGTATTCGCCAATGCACAAGATGCCATAGACGCCGGCGTGACTGCGATCCATCAAGAAACCGTACTTTTCGATGAATTGTCAGTTGCTGAAAACATTTTCCTGGGTCATGCGCCAAAGTCACGATTTGGATTGGTAAATTGGAAGGCTGTTAATGCGCGGGCTCTTGCGTTGTTGCATTCCCTGGAAAGCAATATCGACCCGCGTATTCGTCTCAAGGACTTATCAATTGCGCAGCGTCATCTTGTTGCAATTGCCCGCGCACTGTCAGTCGATGCACGTATAGTCATTATGGACGAGCCGACTGCGGCTTTATCGCGTAAGGAAGTTGATGACCTCTTCCAGATAATCAACCGGCTGAAGACAAACGGTAAGGCGATCCTTTTCATTAGTCACAAGTTTGATGAGGTCTACGAAATTGCCGACCATTATGCGGTGTTTCGTGATGGGAAAGCCGTCGGCAGCGGTGAGCTTGCAGAGGTGGGCCAAGACGAGATCGTCAAGCTTATGGTTGGACGTTCTGTTGAACATGCCTTCCCCAAAGTGGATATCGCTTTGGGCGAAACCGTATTCGCGGTCGAGAGCTACACCCATCCCACAGAGTTTCGAGATATATCTTTTGAACTGAGGAAAGGTGAAATTTTAGGGATCTACGGTCTTGTAGGGGCTGGCCGCTCGGAGCTTTGCCAATCGTTGTTTGGTGTCACCAAACCAACCGGTGGCAAGGTGAGGCTGAACGGTAAAGAGATCGCAATAGGGAGTCCCGGAGAAGCGATCAGCGCCGGCATCGTTTATGTTCCCGAAGAGCGGGGACGCCATGGCGCAGTGCTGCAGTTACCAATTTACCAGAACATCTCCCTACCCTCTTTGACGCGCACGTCACGCTCCGGGTTTTTGCGCGCTGCAGAAGAATTCGCGTTGGCTCGCAAATATGCGGAACGGTTCGATCTGCGTGCTGCGGCACTCTCAGTTCCTGTTGGAACATTGTCGGGTGGCAACCAACAAAAAGTGGTCATTGGCAAATGGCTGGCGACACAGCCTAATATTCTTATTCTTGATGAGCCGACCAAGGGCATTGATATTGGATCAAAAGCTGCTGTCCACGCCTTCATCAGCGAACTGGCGGGTGAAGGTCTCAGCATCATTATGGTTTCCTCCGAACTACCCGAAATCATGGGCATGTCGGATCGGGTACTCGTCATGCGCGAGGGTCTGTCAGCGGGCATCTACGAACGAGAAACACTAAGCGCCGAAACCTTGGTTCGAGCGGCAACTGGCAATGCGAGCAAGTCATGATCAAACTGATCTTCAGATTCCGGGAGATGTTGCTGGTTATTATCATTGCAATCCTCCTTGCCGTCTTTTCCACACGCGCACCGGGATTTGCCAAGCCCGGCAATCTGGCAAACATCTTTAACGACAGCTCAATTCTGATCATTCTGGCACTGGGGCAGATGACCGTTATTCTGACCAAGTCCATCGATTTGTCGGTTGCAGCAAATGTTGCCTTTACCGGCATGATTGTCGGTATGCTGAACGCGACCTACCCAGATGTGCCGTTGCCAGCCATTATCCTTGTTGCCCTCTTCATTGGTGCAATACTGGGAGCGATCAATGGCCTCTTTGTCTGGAAGCTCAACATTCCCTCAATCGTGGTTACGCTTGGCACGCTAACAATCTATCGAGGCATGGCATTTGTTCTATCCGGGGGTGCTTGGGTTAATGCGCATCAAATGACTGAACCTTTCCTTCAGGCACCGCGCCATCTGTTTCTTGGGCTGCCGGTTCTCGGCTGGGCGGCTATCATCATCGTCACCGTGATGTATCTTGTTATGTCACGTACATTTCTTGGACGTGCGATATACGCGTCGGGCGGGAATCCGACTGCAGCAGTTTATGCTGGTATCGACGTAGGGCGGACACGGTTCTTCGCATTTGTCATTTCCGGTACACTGGCCGGGTTATGCGGCTATCTTTGGGTTTCCCGGTATGCCGTCGCCTATGTAGATATTGCTGCCGGCTTCGAGCTTGATAGTGTTGCTGCCTGTGTAATTGGCGGGATTTCCACCTTGGGAGGCATAGGCTCAGTCGCAGGTGCTGTTCTTGGTGCCTTGTTTCTTGGTGTCATCAAGAATGCCCTGCCAGTCATCAACATTTCACCTTTTTCGCAAATGGCGATTTCAGGGGCGGTAATCATAGCAGCAGTTATTTTTAACGCACGGCAAGAACGTCGACGCGGGCGGATCATCCTGCGGGATCGCGGCGCATCGGAACAGATCGAGGTGGTGGTATGAGCACAGTGTCGGAAAAGCGTCATATTCCCGATCAGCTTGGTACATCCGCATCGCGCTTGTTTGCGAGCTGGGAAACCTTCTTACTCTGTGTTGCTGTACTGATCTTTATCGCCAACAGTCTTGCATCACCGTACTTTTTGAATGCGTGGAACCTTTCTGACGCCACTTTCAATTTCACCGAGAAGGCACTTATAGCTTTTGCAATGGCACTGTTGATCATTGCCGGTGAAATAGATCTTTCTGTTGCTGCCATTATTGCACTTGCGTCGACGGCAATGGGAGCCGCCGCCCAGACGGGTGTCGGCACATTCGGCATTGTCTTGATTGGCATCGGTGTTGGGCTTGGATGCGGTACAGTAAATGCCATTCTCGTTGCAGGCCTTCGCCTTCCTTCGATCGTCGTTACGATTGGCACGATGAGTTTGTTTCGAGGTATTTCTTATATTGTTTTGGGTGACAAAGCCTACGGTGGATATCCCGCGTCATTCGCTTATTTCGGACAAGGGTATGTTTTCTGGGTTATTTCCTTTGAGTTTGTCCTGTTCGCGGTTTCAGCTTGTATTTTTGCAGTTTTGCTGCATGCAACGAATTTTGGCCGCCGCATTTACGCAATAGGCAATAATGAATTTGCAGCACGGTTTTCTGGTATCCACGTAGAGCGTATCAAATTCATACTGTTTATGTTGACCGGTCTGATGTCTGGAATTGCCGCCGTTTGCCTGACTTCCCGCCTGGGCTCTACACGGCCGTCCATTGCGCAGGGCTGGGAGCTGGAAGTCGTAACAATGGTTGTTCTTGGCGGCATCTCAATTCTTGGTGGTTCCGGCCGTGTTGGAGGCGTTGTTATTGCGGGATTTGTAATGGGGCTAGTTACATTTGGCCTTGGCCTGCTGAACGTGCCCGGGATCGTCATGTCGATCTTTATCGGATTGTTGCTGATTGCCACAATCACCTTGCCAATCCTTATCCGGCGTTTCAGATATGGTAGAGCATCGTGAGTCCAGTTGAGAAACATGCGTTCACGATGACGCTCAATCCGGGTATGGAAGATGAGTATCAGCGCCGTCATCTGGAGATATGGCCGGAGCTGGTGGCTGTCCTGCGTGGGGCCGGTGTCAAGGAGTATTCAATTCATCTCGACCGGTCTACCAATACTCTTTTTGGGATGTTGAGCCGACCTGCAGATCATAAAATGCAGACGCTCGCGGAGCATCCCGTTATGAAGAAATGGTGGGGCTACATGGCTGATATCATGGTAACCAACCCGGATAACTCGCCCGTACAAACCGAACTTGTTTGCGTGTTCCAGTTACCATGAGTGCCGTCCATCGTGTGGCAGTTCTGGATATCGGCAAGACCAATGCAAAGGTGGTTGTTGTTGACACGAATACGGGTATGGAAATTGCACGACGTAGTACGCCGAACAAAGTTTTGAAGAACGGTCTATACCCGCACTACGATGTTGGAGCTCTTTGGACGTTTTGTATTGATGCATTAACTGAATTTGCCGCTGCGCCCGGTTTTGACGCTATCTCAGTCACCGCCCATGGCGCTGCTGCAGTCCTGCTGGATGAGCAGGGACTTGCAATGCCGGTGATCGACTATGAGTACATCTATCCTGAAGAGGTGCGCTTAGCCTATGCTGCACTTCGTCCAAGTTTTTCCGAAACGCATTCTCCACTGCAATCTGGTGGACTGAATGTCGGCGCACAAATCCATTATCAGAAAACGCAATTCCCGACTGAATTTGCCAATGTAAAAACAATCGTGACCTACGCACAATACTGGGTTTGGCTATTGACAGGAATTGCCAGAAACGAGGTTACTTCTCTGGGTTGCCATACTGATCTGTGGAATCCCCAAACAGGCGAATATTCTAGTCTTGTCGATACGCTTGAACTGCGACCATTGCTTGCGCCGATCGCTTCAGCATTTGACGCTATCGGTGGACTTTTGCCACAGTTGGCAGCGCGAATTGGTGTTGATAGTGCGGTTCAGGTTTATTGCGGCATTCACGATTCGAACGCCTCATTGCTTCCACACCTCATGACGCGGAGCGCCCCTTTTTCCGTGATTTCCACGGGCACATGGGTAGTGGCATTTGCGGCCGGAGGTGCGCTTGATGGGCTTGATCCGGCACGCGATACCTTGGCAAACGTCGATGCCTACGGCAAGGCCGTTCCATCAGCACGCTTTATGGGAGGCAGGGAATTCGACCAGCTAACGCTCGGCAATTCTGCTGCTCCAGATGCTGCAACGCTTGCACGGGTTATGGCCGACCAGATTATGGTCCTCCCCAGCATCGTTCAAGGTTCGGGCCCTTTCCCGGACCGGCAGGCAGTTTGGATTAATGGTGAGCCAAGGGCAGCGCCGGAACGGTATGCTGCTGCTTCCCTGTATGCTGCGATGATGACCGAAACCAGCCTCCGCCTGATAGGTGCGTCCGGCCCGACGATCGTTGAGGGGCCATTTGCCCGCAATTGGATTTATCTTTCCGCGTTGCGGTCGCTCACCACACGTGAAGTCATCGCTACTGAGGGCTCAACCGGTACGAGTCTTGGGGCAGCGCTGCTGGCGGGTACATTATTTCCTTCGCAGTCTGGTGGCGAAACAATATTCCCGCTGGGTCCGGATTTTGATCTTTATGCAAAACACTGGTGGGACAACATCACTTAGTGCAAAGGACTTGCCGCAGCAGTACAGACGCACCAACGCAGAGTGCTGCGGCCAGTACCGAGATACCCACGACTGACGACCAACCAAATGCGTTGATCACACTGCCGACAGCGATTGGCCCGACAACCTGGCCAAGATTGCTGCCCTGCATGACAAGACCGACAGTGTATGGGGCCAGCCGAGGTTCCGAAGAAAGCACTGGAGCCGTGGCGAGCAGTGTGGCGGGGATCAAGCCGCCGACAGCAGAAAACAGCATGCATAACGCCAATACAGCTGAATTTGGCAAAATGGGCAGCAGTATGCCAATGCTGCACATGCCCATGACCAGCGTTGCAACAGCAATAAGTTTCCATCGCTGCAAACCCTGCCCGATAAGAAACCCTGCGGTAAGGTTGCCCAAAATGTTCATTGCTGTTGCTGCCGCGCTCAGCATACCGGCTGTCTGCAACGAAACGGACATGCGCTCCGTCAGCAAGACCGGCAGAAAACTGAAAATGGTGAAAAACTGCAGACTGTAGAGGGCAAAGGTTATGGCCAATATGATAGGGCCGCTCGATCTGAATGTTGCCCGTGTATCGGCGCGAAGTTCTTTCCATGAAAAAGAGCCTTTTTGAGACGGCGGCAAAACAATCATGGAAATTATCAAAGCTGCAGCGACTGTTACGGCACTGGTACCCCATACCGCTTGCCAATTTGGCAACAATGGCCCGCATAACATCGAGAGAGCTATACCGGTTGGCATAAAGCAACTCCACAATCCGAACGCCATTGATTTGCTATTCTCCGGTGCTAATCGCGTGATCAGCGCGGGTCCAGCTACAATAACCAGAGTGAAGCCCATACCCTCGATAATACGTGTCGCAAGGAGCAGTTCAAAACTTGGTGCTGCAGCGCCAACACCAGCAGCCAATGTGATTGCCGAAAGGCCGCACAACAATATGCGGCGGTCACCCATGGCGCTTACAAATGCCCCCGCTGGAATGCCACCCACCACTCCCAACAATGCGAATACTGAGATTAACCATCCAACTGAAGGCAGATCAATTGCGAGGGAGGTTTGCAGGAAAGGAGCGGCTATCGAGGGCTTGATAACTTGCATGGCCGCGACGATACCGGCAATAAAGACGATGAAGACATATAGCCAATTTCGGCCCGGCTGCCCCGTCCGTTTTTCCATAGACATACCTTTGATTCATTCACAACGGAGAATGCTCAAAGGGTGCAGTAAAAGCGGCATCAATAAAACTGTTATAATCTGTATCAGACCTATCTATCAAATAGATCAAGGAGGACGAAAGCGCCCTCCCTGATTTCGATGTAAACAGCAATCCTGTTTACGAACGGGTCTTATTCCTTAAGTTCGCGTAGCTATTTCGCCGACAGTTTGTTGAAATCGTTATCCAAGCGCTCTAGGGCGGTTGAGATTACTTGTTGCTTATCATTCACCCAAGCATCCTGATTCGCGATTTTGTCCTTGGCAGCCTTAATCATACGCGCCATTTCTTTTGGCTGTGGACCTCCGACGGTAGCTCGGTTTCTCACGATTGCGACAGGATCGAGTGTTGAGCGAAACTCTTCTTCGCTCATAGGTAGCTCTGTTGCAAAGTCAGTACCCTTGACCGCTTCGGAGTATATCTTTTTTGCTTCCGCATATGGAAAATCGAGTGGTTTGATATTCTTCGATTTGGCGAAGTCTACAACCTCAGACGCGAAGTGATGTCCGACCCGGAATGGCAGTTTGTATTTACGCATCAAAACATCGGCCAGTTCTTGCGAGGCGGTCCAATCGCTGTTCAGTTCTTCCAGCGAGCGGTCTGGATCTATGACAAGTGAACCGAGTATTTTCTCCCAACCCTTCAAAGCTTTGATCGCGCTTTCGACAACCTCGGTATTGGCGTCCACGTCTTTTGGGTCAGACATGCCGGGGGTGATGTTGTGCGCCTGGATGACAGGTCCCAAGGCCAAAGTTACAGCCGTTGACGCATCCTGTCTCGTGGAATTCAGAATTCCAGGGTTACGCTTTTGAGGCATTGCACTGGATACATAAGTGTTGTTTCCACCCTCCTGCAACAATATCCACGGGCGCGGCTGCGCGTACTGCGTCATGATATCTTCGATGAACTGTCCCGTATGGAGCGCTATGCTTGTAACAATCGCTCCTACTTCTACCGGTTCATCTACCGACGAGATTTGCGAGGCATCATAGGCGTTGTCAACGATGCCAGAGAAACCCAAATAATCAGCCATGCGGGCTCGATTAAGGGGCCAGCTCGTTCCATTGAGCACAGTTGTACCCATAGGGCTTCTGTCAATCCGGGCATAGGTTTCCCTGATGCGCTGGGCATCACGTTCAAGACCTGCAGCATGACCAAGCAGGTAATGCCCGAAACTATTTGGCTGTGCTGCGACGCCATTGGTATAGTTGGGTACAATCGTATCGACGTGACGCTCTGCGAGGTCAACCATAACACTCGTTGTCTTATCCAACTGGCGCGCGAGTCTCAGCAGATCATCCCGCAGGATGGCTGCCCTGAATGTAGCATGCATATCCTGGCTTGAGCGGCCGGCATGGATCAACGTAACTTCCGGGCCCGCCGCATCAATAAGTAATGGTTCGAACGATATTACGGTTGATGGCCGCTTTCCTCCCGCGGCATTGCCGTCCACTAGCACCTTTTCAAGGCCGGCAGCGATCTTGGGAGTGAGAGCTTTATCGAGCAGACCTTCCTCGGAGTTAATGACAATAGTTGCCTTATTGATCATCCCCAACCAGAAGAATTCATCCCTTTGGGTTTTCTCTGCAGCAAGTACTACACCACTATTCATCGCCGCAGCGAATGTCAGTGCGTAAAGAATCTTTTTCATGAATACCTCCCAATGTCTGCGGAGACACCAGACTACAGAAAATTTGGTGCTCCGCAGAACTGTCTGTTAGATTTGCGATCAGAATGATCAGCTCGCCAAAGCCAAGGCGTCGTCATCGGCAAAATCGCCATTGAGAGCCTGAGCCAACTTGTCCTTGTCCAGCTCGCCTTCCCAACGGGCTACAACAATTGTTGCTACGGCATTGCCAACAAGATTGGTCAATGCACGGCATTCGGACATGAAGCGGTCGATACCGAGGATCAACGCCATACCTGCAACAGGGACGGCGGGTACGACAGACAGCGTTGCTGCAAGAGTAATAAAGCCGGCACCAGTGATACCTGCGGCACCCTTGGAGCTTAACATTGCTACAAGCAGAAGAAGAACTTGGTCCGACAGGCTAAGATCAATATTTGTTGCCTGTGCAATGAACAGAGCCGCCAACGTCATATAGATATTCGTGCCATCGAGATTGAACGAATAGCCGGTTGGGATGACAAGACCTACGACAGATTTCTTGCAGCCTGCCTTTTCCATTTTTGCCATCAGGGTCGGCAACGCCGCCTCTGAAGAGCTTGTGCCAAGCACAAGCAACAATTCTTCCTTAATGTAACGGATGAGCGCTAAGATGGAAAAGCCGTTATACCAGGCGACGGCACCAAGAATGATAAGGACGAACAGCAGAGACGTCAGATAGAATGTGCCAATCAACATGATCAAATTAGCAACGGAACCGATACCATACTTACCAATGGTGAATGCCATCGCTCCAAATGCACCGATAGGTGCGGCCTTCATCAAAATGGCGACCAACTTGAAGATCGGGGCTGAAAGCAGCAGCAGGAAGTTGGTGACAGGTTCAGCCTTTTCGCCGACCATAGCCAATGATAGGCCGAACAATACGGAGAAGAACAGGACCTGCAGGATATCGCCCGAGGCAAAAGCGCCGACAATCGTAGTCGGAATGATGTTGTTCAGGAAACCGATGATGCTCTGTTCATGCGCCTGTTGTGTATAGGTCGCCACAGCTTTCGGATCGAGTGATGCGGGATCAATGTTCATACCGGCGCCTGGCTGCACCACATTGGCAACGACGAGCCCGACAATCAAAGCGAGTGTAGAAAATGTCAGGAAGTAGATCATCGCCTTGCCGGCGACCCTGCCAACTTTTTTGAGATCGCTCATTCCGGCGATGCCGGTAGATACTGTAAGAAAGATTACTGGAGCGATGATCATTTTCACCAGCTTGATGAAAGCATCGCCGAGTGGCTTCATGCTGGTACCAATATCGGGATAGTAATGTCCAAGCGCGATACCAATGGCTATCGCAACAAGCACCTGAAAGTAGAGATGGCTGTAGATTGGAATTTTCTTTGATGGCTGCGGGCTAGCAGTGCTTGTATTTATTGTCACCGGACTCATGACTTCCTCCATGATGCGAGCCTCGTCTGACAGGTTCAACCTGTTAGCCTCCCAGGCTCAGTTGCAAGGGCGGGCCTACCGTCCTTTGCTCCGGTATTTGCAAGGCG
This sequence comes from Phyllobacterium sp. YR531, assembly GCF_000282595.1. Classification (GTDB taxonomy): domain Bacteria; phylum Pseudomonadota; class Alphaproteobacteria; order Rhizobiales; family Rhizobiaceae; genus Phyllobacterium. The sequence continues at coordinate 97,700 of NZ_AKIZ01000003.1, read as the reverse complement.
TGTGCCAGTTGATATTTTTCTTTTTAAGCTATTGAAAATACTTTACTATTTTATATAGTGTCAGATTTGAAAGGCGACTGTTTGTGCGGTATGCCGCTCAATCATGTTGAGTTTTGTGCGGATATATGCACACTTAACGTATGGGAGAAGAAACAGAAAATTTGCCCCGAACATCCTATCGAGCCCTTCGATCTGGTTGGGCAATCAATGTCGCATTGGTTGCTGTAGCGGCGGTAATTATCATTGCAGCGCTTTTCGCAGCTGCAGATTACGGGCGCCAGCGGGGATACCAGACCGTCACTGATCGGGCCCGAAATACCGCCGAACTCAATGCCGTGCTTCTGCGTACGGTTCTCGAAAAGCAGAGATCAATTCCATTTGTTCTCTCCCAGGATCGCGATGTCATAAGTGCCCTCTCAACACGAAGCGAGAGCGTGCTGCAGCTTCTTAATCGCAAATTGGAAAGTCTTATTGGGGGAACAGGCTCGGCCGTTATCTATCTGCTTGATGCAGGTGGTTTGGCCATAGCAGCAAGCAACTGGAATGAACCGATAAGCTTCGTAGGAACCAATTACAGTTTCCGGCCATATTATACGCGTGCGGTAAGAAACGGCAGTGCGGAACATTATGCACTTGGAACTGTGAGCAAGCGGCCCGGCCTCTACATTTCAAGACGCATTGACGGTCCAACTGGGGTTCTTGGCGTCATCGTCGTCAAACTGGAATTCGATGAGATTGAGGCTGACTGGCGTCGTAACAGCGATCCAACATTTGTAGTTGATCAGCGTGGCATCGTGCTTGTTACCAGTTTTCCCGATTGGCGGTTTATGACCGAGGGCGTAATTCCGGCTGATCGCATGGGTCCGCTTCGCGAAAGTCTGCAATTCGGTGGTGCGTCGCTGACGCCATTGGATATTGTTCCCTCAACCTCACAGGCGGAACCGGATATCGTCAGGGCACGTTTGCCGGGTGCGACGTCTAGAAGGGAATTCGTGAGGGTTCAAACCCAAGTCCCCACCACAAGCTGGAAACTTCAGTCACTGACACCGGCGACGCCAGCAGTAACAGAGTCAGTCCGTAACGCACAGGTTGTGACGTTGCTCTTTCTCGCTCCGCTATTATCACTGACGGCTTTTTTCCTGCGCCGCCGTGGATTGGCTCTGCGGCGCGCGCGCGAACAGGAAGCGGCAAGGCTTGAACTTGAGCGTCGTGTCGAGGCGCGTACCGCCGATCTAAGCACAGCGCATGCGGAACTGGTTATGCAAGCCGAAGAGAGGCAAAAAACGGAAACAAAACTTCAGACGGTGCAACTGGAGCTTGTGCAGGCCAACCGCTTGGCAATCCTTGGTCAGGTGACTGCAGGTGTCGCCCATGAGATCAATCAGCCTGTCGCCGCAATTCGATCCTATGCGGATAATGCCGCAACGTTTTTGGATCGGCATCAAGTTGCATCGGTAAGGGATAATCTCAAGACGATCGCTGGTCTTACGGAGCGGATAGGAAGTATTACCGACGAGCTTAGAACGTTTTCACGCAAAGGCACGGGAGAGTCAGGGCCAGTTAATGTGGTAGACATCATTGAAGGCGCAATGCTGCTTTTAGGGAGCAGATTTCGCCAGCGTGCGGGACAAATACTGACCGAAATGCCGCCTGCCGATGTCAAGGTTTATGGCAATCGTATTCGGCTTGAGCAGGTTTTGATCAACCTGATGCAGAACGCCCTTGAGGCTACAGAGGGTGGTCCCGCGAGCAGGATCAGCGTGCGTTGCGCGATTGATGATGAGGAAGTGCGGTTGACCATTGCTGATAACGGACCGGGAATACCGGATTCGATCATGCAGATGCTTTTCACACCGTTCAATACATCGAAAGACCGGGGATTGGGGCTTGGGTTGGTGATATGCCATGACATTGTTGCCGAATATGGAGGGCACATTGAAGTTGAAAGCAGTTCTGCTGGAGCGGAGTTTACAGTGCATCTGAGAAAGGTGGTCTGAAAATGGATGTAAATCATGTTGCCTTTGTTGATGACGATAACGATCTTCGTACTGCAAATTGCCAAACGCTCGAGCTTGCAGGTTTTACGGTACACCCATTTTCAGATGCGATCGCTGCGTTGCGGGCTTTAACGCCGGAGTTTCCGGGTGTGGTCGTTACCGATGTCAGGATGCCCCACATTGACGGGCTCGAATTTTTCCGCCGTTTACGAGAAACAGACTCGGATTTGCCCATCATTCTTATCACCGGACACGGCGATATCGATATGGCCGTGGAAGCGATCCATAAAGGTGCCTACGACTTTATCGCCAAGCCTTATCCGGCGGATCGACTCGTACAAAGCATATTGCGAGCGTTGGAAAAACGTCGGCTTGTCATGGAAAATCGCGAGTTGAGGCTGGCAATGGAGAGCTCTGACGAAACCTTGCCGCTGATCGGTCAGACGCCTGTCATGCAGAATCTTCGGAAAACATTACGCCACGTGGCAAGCGCCGATGTAGATGTTTTGATTGCCGGTGAGACAGGTACAGGCAAAGAAGTGGTGGCTGGTCTCTTGCATGAGTGGAGCAGGCGCAAAACAGGAAACTTTGTTGCCCTTAATTGTGGAGCATTGCCTGAAACTGTCATCGAAAGTGAGCTTTTCGGGCATGAGGCCGGTGCATTTACAGGTGCTCAAAAGAAGCGTGTAGGCCGGATCGAGCATGCAAGTGGTGGCACCTTGTTCCTCGATGAAATCGAGAGCATGCCGCTTTCCACACAGGTAAAGCTTCTTCGGGTTTTGGAGACTCGCGAAATTACACCGCTGGGAACCAACGATCACCGGCAAGTAGATCTGCGTGTCGTTGCTGCAGCGAAGGTTGACTTGGGCAGCGCGGAGCAGCGTGCCAATTTTAGGGAAGATCTTTTTTACCGGCTTAACGTTGTTACTGTTTCAATCCCTCCCCTCCGCGAGCGCCGCGATGACATAATGCTCCTGTTCACCCATTTTTTGCACCGTGCCGCCGCACGGTTCAAATCGGAGCCACCTGCGATTACGGCAGCACTCCGCGCCTATCTTGTTGAGCATGACTGGCCAGGTAACGTGCGGGAGTTGTCGCATTTTGCCGAACGTACAGCTTTGGGGTTACAAACAGTCGAGATAACGCAGCCTGATGAAAACCCGTTAAATGATACGTCCAGCTTGCCAAAAGCTATGGAACAATATGAAGCAAAGCTTATCCGTGGTGCACTGTCGGCAACCAACGGGGATGTGCGTTCGACAATCGAAGCGCTGGGGATTCCCCGCAAAACCTTTTACGACAAACTGCAGCGCCATGGCATCGATCGTTCAGACTATGTTGCAGACAAGTAAGAATATTACGCGAAACGCGCTATCGGATCAGTGCATGCACTTACTGAAAGACGCTCAACCAATGGACATTCCAGCTTGGTGATCGAATGGCGTGCCCCCGTGAAGTTTATGGGACTTTCGAGCTGTTCAATTGCCCAGCGTCCCATAGCGCGATGCGGGAGAACGGAGGTTGTCAGTTGCGGATGAAGGTGCCGGGAAATTTCTTCGTCATCATAACCAATGACTGAAATATCTTCCGGAATACGCATTCCGGCTTCCTTCAACGCTTCATAGCAACCAATCGCTGTCCGGTCGTTCTGGCAAAAAATGGCTGTTGGCCGTTCTTTCAACATGAGTAGTTTTTTTGTCGCTTCGTATCCCGCACTTGCAGACCAATCTCCTTCTATGACCAAGGTTGGATCGAAAGGAATGTCAGCGGTTGCCAGAGCGCGACGATAGCCTTTCAAACGATCCTTTGCAGCTTCCATCCAAGGTTCACCAGTGATCGTACCTATACGGCGATGGCCGTGCTGAATTAGATGGCGGGTCGAATGTTGCCCTCCTGCAATTTCACTCGGGACAACTGCAGGAAATGCGTGATCTGTGCTGTAGCAGTTCAACAGAATGACCGGCACATCAAGGTCGTAAACGGCCTGAGGCAACGTTACTTCGCGCGTGAAGATTGCCATGTAGATGAGAGCAGATATGCCCTGTTCTGCAAGAGCCCGAATTGTACGCGGTTCCATCTCGGGATCATTGAGCGTTTGGGCGACCAGAATGATATTGCCAGCACTCCATGAGGCTTGACGGGCACCCTCTATGGCAACGACGGCCTCAGGGCTCGTAGCCAACTGGTCGACAACAAACCCTATTTTCCCGTCTGTCGTTGGTGCAGATGCATTGACTATATCGAGATGCGCAAAATTGGGAGCTGCATAACCGAGTGAACGAGCTGCTTCAATAACGCGCTCACGCGTCTCGGCGGCCAGTTTGATGCCGGGCGTCTTGTTAAGAACAAAAGAGACTGTCGCTTGAGAGCATCCAGCGACGCGTGCAATATCTGTCATCGTAACGCGTTTACCAATGCGTTTACGCCGTTTCGCATCGTTTGCGCGCTCGGGTTTTCCAGTGGTCTTTTTCTCCACTGTATTATTCATCTGCAACACCGCCTCTGCATAAACAGGATCAAATTCTACGTGCCGATAGTAGGAGGAGATTGTTCGACTAATCAACATAAATAATTATTGACTAATTTTTATAAATGACGATGATCGTTGTAGTGGGATCGCCACGAGCTTAAACTTGCTCTAAATTTCTGGGAGGAAATTTCAATGAATGTTACCCGTCGCACACTGTTATTGACGTCGGCTATCGGACTAGCCGCGACAATGGTTGCGGGCAGCGCATTTGCTGCGTCACCACCGCTCAAAAAGAAAGACACATACAAGGTTGGCTTTGCTCAAACTGAGAGCAACAATCCATGGCGGTTGGCGCAGACCGCCAGCATGCAGGAAGAAGCCAAGAAACGTGGCTGGCAGCTCGTCTATACGGATGCTGCAAGTTCTGCTGCCAAGCAGGTCGCTGACGTAAACTCGATGATCGCTCAGGGAGTGGATCTCATTTTCTTGGCGCCGCGCGAGGAAAAGCCATTGATCCCGGCTATCAAGGCCGCGAAAAATGCCGGTATTCCGGTGATCCTGCTTGACCGTAGTGTTGATCCTTCGCTTGCGAAGGCGGGTGAAGATTATGTGACCTTCATTGGCTCTGACTTTATTGAAGAAGGTCAACGGGTCGCTGACTGGCTCGTGGCCAATGGCAACGGAAAAACCAAAATCATCGAGCTGGAAGGCAGCACGGGATCATCGCCCGCAAATGATCGCAAGAAGGGCTTTGATGATGTGATTGCAAAACACTCTGATTTCAAAATACTGGCGTCGCAGACGGGTGATTTTGCTCGTGATAAAGGGCGCCAGGTTGCCGAAACACTGCTTCAGGCGCATCCGGATGCAGACGTGATCTACGCCCACAATGATGAAATGGCGATCGGTGCGATTTCCGCGATTGAGGCTGCCGGCAAGGTGCCAGGCAAGGATATTCTTGTACTTTCAATCGATGGCGGCAAAGAAGCTGTGCAAGGTGTAGTGGACGGCAAGATTGCAGCGGTCGTCGAGTGTAATCCTCGTTTCGGACCTAAGGCTTTTGACACGGCAGTCGCTTACGCGAATGGCGATAAAATTCCGGAGAAGATCATTAACCCGGATCAGTTCTACGATTCCAAGAACGCAAAAGAACTACTTGGCACGGCCTATTGATATTGCCCTTCAGCCAGCGCTCTAATTGAGGGCGCTGGCGTTCCTTGCGCTTGGAGATCATTTGACATGACTGCCCTTCTGTCGATGACCGGCATTGATAAACGTTTCGCCGGAATTCCTGCGCTTTCCGAAGCCAGTTTTTCTGTACAACACGGTGAAGTGCACGCGTTGATCGGTCAGAACGGTGCAGGAAAATCAACTCTTATCAAAGTGCTTACCGGCTATCACAAACGCGATTCCGGGGAGGTTACATTTGAGGGCAAGCCGTTTGAGGTTTCCTCGCCGCAGCAGGCGCAGGCCAGTGGAATTAGTACAATTTATCAGGAAATCAATCTCGTCCCTTACCGATCCATAACAGAAAATATTTGTCTTGGCCGGGAAGCTCGCCGCTATGGATTACTCGATTGGCGACGGATGCACAAAGAAGCAGAAGCTTTGCTGCAGCGCTTTAACGTGCGTCTGGACGTGCGCCGTCCGCTGATGGAATTTAACACTGCTACGCAGCAAATGGTGGCAATAGCTCGAGCTATCGGATTTTCGGCGAAGCTTGTCATTATGGACGAGCCGACTTCATCGCTTGATGAGCGGGAAGTCTCCGTACTCTTTGATGTCATCCGCCAACTCAAAAATGAAGGCGTGTCAGTGGTATTCGTGAGCCACAAGCTTGATGAGCTCTATGCGGTTTGCGATCGTGTTACGATCATGCGTGATGGCAGAACCATTACGACTGCAGCCATGAACGAGATCGACAAGATCAGTCTTGTTTCTTCAATGCTTGGACGTTCCATTGAAAGAACTGACGGTCATGCTACTGCTTTCGGTGACAGAGACAAAAAGAACATTGGAAAGGTTCTGCTTGCTGCAGATAATCTTGCGGTGAACCAGTCCGTCCAGGATGTGACATTCAATGTCCGCAGCGGTGAAATCGCGGGTTTTGCCGGATTGTTAGGCGCGGGGCGGACGGAAACTGCACGCATGGTATTCGGAATTGACCGCCCAAGTGCCGGATCAATGCAATTCAATGGCAAAGCCTATGACCCGAGAAAACCTGCGGATGCGATTGCCGCTGGCATGGGTTTTTGTACTGAAGACAGGAAAAGCGAAGGTATTGTGCCGGAGATGAGTGTTTCCGAGAACATGATGCTGGCGCTCATGCCCAAGTTGGCGAAATCCGGCATCATTGATGAAAAAGCCCAACGGGAGATCGTTGAAAAATTCATCAGACAGCTCGGTATAAAGTGTTCCGGGCCGGATCAGAAGGTTCGTGAATTGTCCGGTGGAAACCAGCAGAAGGTATTGTTGGCACGTTGGCTCGCAATGAATCCGCGGCTGCTCATATTGGATGAACCCACGCGTGGAATTGACGTTGGCGCTAAGGGTGAAATTCAGTCTCTTGTAAAGTCTTTGGCTGATCAGGGTCTTGCTGTGCTGATGATTTCTTCCGAGCTGGAAGAAGTAACGGAGGGGGCTGATCGGGTATTTGTGTTGAGAGAAGGTGTAAGTGTTGCGGAGTTTGATCGGGATCAGGCAACAGAGGAGGCGCTGATGTCTGCCATGGCAGAAGGCAGTGCTCCTCGGATCGAGGAAACTCCAGCATGACCGATCTTACGGCCCAGCCGAAGCAACGTCTTTTTGATCCTTTCGAATTCCTGGCACGCTACGGAACATTGATTGCTCTGGCCTTACTGATTGTTTTCAATCTGATTTTCACGCGTAACTTTGCGTCAATGCAGACTGTGAACGTCAATCTTACCCAGGTTTGTACGATTGTAATCGTTGCAGTCGGCATGACGCTGGTTATCGGCACCGGCGGCATTGATTTGTCAGTCGGTTCTCTTATGGCTATTTCCGGTGCCTTGGCACCCATGATCTTTCTGGGAAAGATTCTTCCAATCGGGAACATCTATCTTGCAGTAGCGGCGGCGATGATCATTGCGGTGTTGATTGCTGGTATATTCGGGCTCTTTAATGGTTGGCTGATTGCGCGTTTCAGAATCCAGCCGATCGTTGCCACGCTGGTCCTGTTTATAGCAGGTCGTGGCATCGCGCAGGTCATGACAAATGGCAATCTCCAGACATTCCGGGTGCCGGAATTCCAGTTTATTGGACTTGGACGAATTCTCGGCGTCCCGGTGCAAGTCATATTGATGGCAATCATCGTCATCATTGCCGCGTGGGTGTTAAAACGCACGGTATTTGGGCGCCAGATCATCGCTATTGGTGGCAATGAACGTGCCGCAGAATTGTCCGGAATAGCTGTCTCGAAAGTCAAGCTCATCGTTTACGGCATTAGTGGTCTTTGCGCAGGTATTGCAGGGTTGATTGTTATAGCAATCAACTCATCCAGTGATGCAAATCTTGTTGGTCTCGGAATGGAGCTTGACGCCATTGCTGCCGTCGCTGTCGGCGGTACCCTTCTCAGCGGGGGTAAAGCCACAATTATCGGCACACTCTTGGGTGCCATGACAATTCAGCTGGTACGCTACACGCTTCTTTCCAATGGCGTACCGGATGCTGCTGCGCTGGTTGTCAAAGCAGGAATAATTGTACTTGCCGTGTGGATACAGCAGCAAGGCAGACATGCATGACCCAAGTTAAACTTATCAAAATACTCGGAAGTTATGGCGTTGTTATTGCCCTGCTTTTGCTGATCCTGTTTGGCTGGGCGCGCTATGATTATTTCTTGGGTCTTTTCAACATTACAAGCGTACTGCGATACAATTCAATGTTCGCGCTGGTCGCACTCGGTATGTGCTTTGTCATCATGACAGGTGGTATTGATCTGTCTGTGGGGTCCACGGCTGCGCTTGGAAGCGTGGTTGCCGCACTGGCCAGTCCCCATGGAGTCTGGATAGGTTTGGGCGCTGGTGTAGGTGCGGGGCTTTGCGTTGGGCTCATCAACGCGATCCTTGTTACGCGATTGCGGATTATGCCGTTTGTCGCGACATTAGCGATGATGTTGGCTGCAAGCGGCACAGCCCTGCTCCTTGCAGACAATCAATCAGTTTCCGTTTCTTATGAGAGTGGTTTTACCACACTGGGGCAGGACAATTTTCTTGGTTTTCCCATACCTGCCTGGATTGCATTGTTTGCCTATATTGTAGGCTGGGTCATATTGAATTTCACAAGCACAGGTCGCGGTGTTCTCGCCGTAGGCGGAAATGAAGATGCTACGCGTCTCATGGGTCTTCCTGCCGACCGCATCAAATTTCTCGTTTACCTTGCAAGTGGTGGCCTGGCGGGAATGGCAGGTGTCATTCTCGCATCGCAGTTTGGTGCCGGACAACCTATTGAGGGCGTCGGCTGGGAATTGTTTGCGATTGCTGCTGTTGTTGTTGGCGGAACGCTGCTTACGGGCGGTGTGGGTTCTGTCGGTGCGACATTGGCTGGTGTGCTGTTGCTCGGTATTCTGTTTAATGTCCTGAATTTCGAAAACGGGAAAGGCTGGATATCCCTGTCCGCGTACTGGCAGTCTGTTATTCGCGGCTTGTTTCTGCTGGTTGTCGTGATCCTGCAGGCTAAACTTGCCTCGCGAGGCGGCGTAGCTGCCAAGGATCATTGATTTGCGTGCCCTCGCCGCTCCGCAGACTTTTGGCACGTTTGAAGGTCAGCCTGTGCTGCAAGCCACCATACTCTCACCAGCGGGCGCGGTTGCAAACATCCTGAACTGGGGTGCTGTCATTCGGGACTTGAAGGTACCACTGAAGGATGGAAGCTTGCAGCGGGTGGTGCTCGGTTTTGATGACTTTGATTCCTATTTGACAAAATCACCTTATTTTGGAGCACTTGTAGGACGCTATGCCAACAGGATATCGAATGGCCAGTTCACATTGGGTGGCAAGACCGTAGAGCTTGACCGAAATGAGAACGGAAAACAGACTCTTCACGGTGGAAGTGGAGGTGTTTCCCAGAAGCTATGGAGGATAGTTGACTGGAATGCCTCGTCGGTCACTTTGGGCATCCACTTACCCGATGGTGATCAAGGGTTTCCCGGTAATATGGACGTGCAATGCACCTACTCCTTTGTGGGCGACGCCACTTTGAGAGTGTCGGTTGAGGCTACGAGTGACGCAACAACAATAGCAAATTTCGCTCAGCACTCATATTTCAACCTGGATGGATCGAGCGATGTTCGCGATCATGATCTGCGCATCTTTTCGGAAGCCTATACACCGGTAGATTCAGATCTCATACCAACAGGCGAGATCTCTCTGGTTGCTGGAACCCCGTTTGATTTTTGCAAGCAGCGCAAGATAAGGAGCGAGCAAGGAATTACTTTTGATCATAATTTCGTTCTCTCGTATCCTTTGAACAGCGGTTTGCGCCAAGCTGCGTTGCTCACCGGAAATAATGGGCTTTCGATGGAAATCCACACCAGTGAACCTGGCCTCCAGTTTTACGATGGAGCAATGATCCCTGCTCTCAGAGGTCTTGGCGGCGTACATTACGATTTACATGCTGGACTCTGCCTTGAGGCTCAGAATTTTCCAGATGGGCCAAACCAGCTCAACTTTCCAAGCGGGTTGCTTATGCCGGATGAAATTTACCGGCAAACCACGGAATTCCGCTTCAAAGCTTTGTAGTCAGTTGCCAACTGCAGGTTCTCGTCCTATTCCAATTATAGAACACTGGAGGAATTATGAGCACAAATGTTGCATTGACGGGTTTGGCGCGGGACATGCAGGCGCGCGCTGATACAGGTCGCCCTATACGCATCGGTCTGATCGGCTCTGGCGAAATGGGGACAGATATCGTTACCCGCGTTGCCCATATGCCGGGTATTGAAATCGGCGCTATTTCCGAACTGAATACGCCAAACGCTTTGAAGGCAGTTGATATTGCCTATCGCGAAGAAGGGCATTCCCGCGAAGTCTCCAATTCTTCTGCGCTGACTGAGGCAATGGAAGCAGGAAAGATCGCTGTAACGAATGACGCGAATCTTATTCTTGAGAACGGTTTGATTGACGTCGTTATTGATGCGACGGGTGTGCCGGCTGTGGGAGCGGAGATCGGCCTGCGTGCAATGGAGCATGGCAAGCATCTGGTGATGATGAATGTCGAAGCTGATGTCACCATTGGGGCCTATCTGAAAAGCGAGGCCGACCGCCTTGGAGTGACCTATTCGCTCGGTGCTGGCGATGAGCCTTCATCTTGCATGGAATTGATCGAGTTTGTCTCGGCAATGGGGCACCCTATCGTTGCTGCTGGAAAGGGCAAAAACAACCCGCTGAACATTGATGCGATTCCTGATGATTACGAGGAAGAAGCAGCTCGACGTCATATGAATGTGCGTATGCTCGTCGAGTTCGTCGATGGCTCAAAGACTATGGTTGAAATGGCAGCGATTGCAAATGCCACCGGCCTTGTGCCGGATAAGCCGGGTATGCATGGTCCAGCCGCTACGCTTGACCAGCTTTCCAAAGTGCTCGTGCCGGAGAAAGATGGGGGCGTACTGTCTCGGGTGGGCGTCGTTGACTACTCCATTGGTAAGGGAGTGGCACCAGGCGTTTTTGTTATTGCCGATATGTCTCATCCCCGCATATCGGAGCGCATGGAAGATTTGAAGATGGGCAAAGGTCCATATTTTACATTCCACCGCCCCTATCATCTGACCTCTCTTGAAGTGCCTCTCACTTGCGCTCGCGTGGTTTTGTACGGCAAGGCAGATATGGTTCCATTGGCAAAACCTGTTGCAGAAGTTTGTGCTGTAGCCAAAAAAGATTTGAGACCTGGCGACAAGCTCGATGCCATTGGCGAATATTGCTATCGCGCTTGGATCATGACTGCACCGGAAGCTCGCTCAGCTGGCGCGATTCCTTGCGGATTGTTGCAAGGTGGAACGGTCACTGCCTCGATCAAGAAAGGTGAACTGATAACTAGTGCCAATGCGGCGCCAGTTCCGGGATCCAAGATTGTCGAGCTGCGGGCCCGTCAAGACAAGCTCGTCTATGGCAATTAGATCAAGTTTTATTTCGCTATCGTAACGAGCGAAACTTTCATTTAAATAACAGGTAGTTAGGCGGGGATTATTCTCGCGCCTAGCTTGTGTTAAGCGTGTATAAATCGGCCGATAATCTTGCAAAAGACGTGTCAAGTACCAATATTAATAATTGGTTAACGACTGAGTCTTTGATGCAGGAGCGTGCCGTGCCAGCCTATCAAGTGAAGTTTGCTTATCTGACAAAATACAAGCAGTCTCGCCATCTGTTTCACCAATTGGTTATTGCTGATGATGAAGCGAGCGCTCTTGCACAGGGTCGCGAGCTTATGAGTAAACGCTCGCCCGCTGCCCGTATAGTGCATGAGGCTTGCACACTTCGCCCGGATAGTTCTGAGGTGGAAAGTGCCACCGCACATGGCTGGAAGCTTGATGATAACTGGTGGTCGCGTCCGATCAAGCCCGATGATGACCTTGCAGCTATTGCAAAGCATGGCTTCACGCATAGCAACCATATTCATGCCAAGTCGGCGATGGATTGCGTTGCGATTGACAAATACGCGGCCTGATCAAAGATCAGTCCGCACAGCCCATAGCTCGGGGAAGAGCACAACGTCCAGCATCTTCCGCAAATAATTTACCCCGGACGTTCCGCCCGTCCCCGTTTTAAATCCGATAATACGCTCGACGGTCGTGACATGATTGAAACGCCAACGTCGGAAATAATCTTCGAAATCGACCAGCTTTTCAGCAAGCTCATAAAGCGGCCAATATGCTTCCGGATCGCGGTAGATCGTTAGCCATGCTGTGCGGACGCTTTCATTTGGCTCGTAGGAGAGTGAATAATCACGGGTCACTACCGATGGATCGATTGAGAACCCTTTTCTGGCCAAGAATCGGATTGATTGGTCGTAGATGCTTGGTGCATTCAAAATTCCCGTAAGCCAGGTATGAATGTCCGCTTTATGTGCATGGGGACGCATCATCGCTGCGTTTTTATTGCCTGCCAAAAATTCGATTGCTCGATATTGGAACGACTGAAACCCCGAGGACATGCCGAGCGCCTCTCGAAATGTCGTGTATTCGCTGGGCGTCATTGTGCGGAGCACGTCCCATGCCGAGTTCAATTGATCGAGAATGCGCGAAACGCGGGCAAGCATTTTGAATGAAGGCGCAAGGTCGTCTTTGGCAATATGATCGCAGACTGATGTCAGTTCGTGAATAACGAGGCGCATCCAAATTTCTGATGCCTGATGCTGTACGATAAAGAGCATCTCGTCATGTGCGTCGGAAAGAGGGGCCTGCGCGGTCAAAATAGTATCGAGCCGCAGATAGTCCCCGTAGGACATGCGACCGTCAAATGACATTTGCGCACCTTCACCCGAAGGATCGTAGGGAGTGCGCGTCATGTGACTGCTCCAAGCACGCGATACTCGTCAGAATCCCAGCTTCGCGTCGCCAGAATATCCTCGAGAATAGCGATCGCTTGTTCGGCATCGGCAAAGCTCAGATAAAGAGGTGTAAATCCGAAGCGTATAATGTCGGGTGCCCGGAAATCACCGATCACGCCACGAGCGATCAATGCTTGCATGATGGCATAGCCATTCTGGCAGGAATAAGAAACCTGACTGCCACGTTGATCTGCTTCACGGGGCGTGACCAACGACAAGCCATAATCACCCGCGAATTTATCAATGCCTTCGATGAAATAGTCGCACAGCGCTACCGATTTGGCGCGCAGAGCGTTCATGTCGACATCGTCCCATAGTGACAGTGCCTCATCCAAGGCAACCATGCCCAGAACTTGCGGTGTGCCACAGAGATATTGTTCTATGCCATTGGATGGTGAGTATGCCGTCTCGAAGTTGAACGGTGCACGGTGTCCAAACCAACCTGATAGCGGCTGGTTAAAAGCTCCCTGATGGCGTGGATTGACGTATAGAAAAGCCGGAGCACCGGGCCCCCCATTTAGGTACTTATATCCGCATCCGATAGCAAAATCGGCGTCCGCCCCACTCAGATCGACAGGCATCGCACCCGCCGAGTGGGCGAGATCCCACACCACGAGAATGCCATTATCGTGCGCTGCCTTTGTTATCGCTGCCATGTCGTGGCGATAACCCGTACGATAATTGACATGAGTTAGCATGAGAACAGCCACGTCGCGATCAAGCGCGTCTAAAACGTCATTCGGCCCGTCGATGAGAACCAACTGGTGACCTTTACCGATCTGTTTTGCAACACCTTCGGCGATGTAAAGGTCCGTTGGAAAGTTCTCTTTTTCTGAAACAATTTTGCCGCGACCGGGGTTAAGACCGAGCGCAGCTGATAGGACCTTGAAAAGATTTATGGATGTGCTGTCAGCGGCAACGACCGAGTCTTGCGGTGCTCCAACCAGACGGGCGATCTTATTTCCAACGCGTTGTGGAAGATGCACCCAATCAGCAGTGTTCCAGCTGCGGATAAGTTGTTCGCCCCATTCCTCACTAATGGTTTTTGCTACCCGCTGTTTCACGCTCTTTGGCAGCGCGCCGAGTGAATTTCCATCAAGGTAAATCACGTCAGTTGGCAGTTCGAACCTGTCACGAAATGACTTCAACGGATCGGATTGGTCAGCCAAATTGGCTTTGGGATTTTTCATGAGTATTGTTGTTCCATCAAGCTGCTGTATCGACGGTGGTTATTCCACTTGCGCGTGCCAGTTTCAAAAAAGCTTCTTTCGCGAGGCGAACATGATCAATCATTAGTCTTTCTGCTTTTGCCTTGTCCCGGGCGAGAGCAGCCTCAAGCAAAGCCGTGTGCGCGTCTATCCCCAACGCTTCGCGGGAAAGGATTTGCTCTCCATCTCCTCGTCCCTCGGCGGTACGGTTGAGATGATCTATCCGTAGGATAATGTGGCGACGATAACGCTGTAGCTGCGCTGTCGTTTGCTGTGCGAAATTCATAAGCCATTTTGACGATGTGCCCGCGATCAATGCCAGATGAAATTCCGCATGGGCCATATCCCACGCATCAATGGCTTCAGATTGGGAAAAGGAGTTTGGTGTCGTGCAGGTGGTCAGGCGATAATGTGCGCTGACCAGATTTGCTTCCCAATCACGGTTGCCTTCCTCAATGGAGCGTGTGAGTAATTGAGTTTCAATCACAGATCTGGCTGTTTCGAGATCCTCCAGTTCTTCCAAGGTCATTGTCGCGACACGGAAACCCTTATTGGCTTCAGTTGTGACAAAGTTTTCGGCATGAAGGCGATTTAGCGCCTCGCGCATGGGTGTGGCACTGGTGCCAAGTTCTTGGGCGATAGTCCGCAAACGCAGTGACTGTCCGGGTCGCAGTTCCCCATTGAGAATGCGGGATCGGAGTACTGCGTATAGGCCATCAGATTTTACGCTATCGGCCATCATTTCCCTTTGTGGTGCCGTCAACAATTCTCGTATTGTATATCATTTCACGTTTGTTATACTATTTTCAAGCTTTACAGAGCGGAACATACAAAAAAGGGAGAATCGGATGATTTCGGCAAACAAACTGGCCCGTTTGGCTATCGGAACGGCATTGGGGTTGGCTTTGGGACTGGGCGCTGCGGCAGCGGAAACACGCATTGGCATTGCTCAATTCGGCAAGCATCCTCAGCTGGATGAAACGGTTACAGCCTTCAAGGCCGAAATGACCAAGCTGGGTGTGACTGATGCAGTTTACGACGAATTGCAGGTAAACTTTGATGCAACGTTGATCCCCCAGATGGTGACAAAGCTTGCATCCAACAGTCCTAAACTCATTCTTGCTGTGACCACGCCGGTTGCACAGGGTGCACGCCAGATTGTCGGAAGTACCAATACGCCGGTCGTTTTTGCTGCCGTCACCGACCCGGTCGCTGCCAAGCTGACCCCTTCATGGGAAGCGGGCGACAAAGCCATGACCGGGGCGTCTGATCTACAGGATGTTGCTTCGGTAATTACTTTCATCAAAAAGCTGCTGCCGGATGCAAAGCGCGTCGCTTATCTTTACAACCCTGGCGAAGACAATGACGTTGCGGTTCTGAAGCTGATGCAGGAAATCACCAAGGCGCAGGGCATGGAACTCGTTGAGGTGGGCCTCGACAACACGAACGACATTCCGATCCGCGTCGGCTCACTGGCCGGCAAGGCTGACGTTATCTATGTACCGGGCTCGAATTTGGTGCAGCCAGCTGTTCCTGCAGTTGCTGCTGCAGCGCTCAGTATCAATATCCCTGTCGTAAATGCGTCAGCGCAAGCAGTGCGGGATGGCCTCGTCGCAGCTGCCTTTGAGGTTTCGTACACAAAGGTTGGCCAGAATGCAGCGAAACTTGCTTCTGAGATACTGGCAGGAAAATCGACAGAAAGCCTGGCACCAATCAAGCCGGCTTATGAAGATCACGCAGCTGCCATAAATGAAGCCGTTTTGGCAAAAACGGGTCAAAAAGTTCCGGATAGTCTCAAGGATTGCGGTTGTTTCGTTAAATAAGCCTTCTCTTGCACGCCATATGCATATAGTTCCCGCTTCAGTAGCGGGAACTATCATATTATAGCGGCTCAGCATCAAGGGGCTCACATGACCGATATGCTCTCCGTCAAGGACGGCACCAAAATCTTCTATCGTGGCACGCAGGACGAACGCCGCGCGCTCGACGGTTTGAACGTAACGCTGAAATCCGGTGATTTTTGTATCGTCATTGGCAGCAATGGGGCAGGAAAGTCGAGTTTCCTCAATGCCGTCTCCGGTAAGTTACCGCTGGATTCCGGCAGAATTTCCATTGATGGTCAAGATGTTACGAAACTGAATGCTCATCGCCGCGCCCAATTTATCGCTCGGGTCTTTCAGGATCCGATGATAGGCACGGCGCCTACCATGACCATTGGTGAGAATATGCTTCTAGCCGAGTTGCGAGGGAAACCGCGAGGGTTTTCTTACGGACTTACAGCGGCCCGTCGTGCGCGATACAGCCAGCAATTGGCCGAGCTGAATCTTGGGCTGGAGAATCGTCTCGATATGCAGGTCGGATTGCTTTCTGGAGGGCAGCGTCAGTCGCTTTCGCTGGTGATGGCTGTTTCAACGCATCCCAAGTTACTGTTGCTTGACGAACATACCGCTGCTCTGGACCCGCGCACAGCCAAGCTCGTGATGGATACGACCGTGCGGGCAGTCGATGAACTGAAGCTCACGACAATGATGGTCACGCACAACATGGAGCATGCCATCAACTACGGCAACAGGATCATCATGATGGATGCCGGAAAGGTCCTCGTGGATATAGGCCCGGAAGAAAAGCGGGGCATTACAGTGCCCAGCCTTATAGACAGGTTTCATACGAAATCTGATGCAATCGCGTTGCAAGGGGCCTGAAATGCTGGATGTTTTCAACAGTTTCTATGGGCTAATTCCCGTCACGATTGCGCAGAGCCTTATAGTATCCTTCGTTGTACTTGGCGTTATGCTGCCTTTCCGAATACTGAACTTTCCCGATCTTACCTCTGAGGGCGCATTTCCACTCGGCGGTTGTGTCTGCGGTACATTGATCGCGGCCGGCATAAACCCCTTCCTGGCGGTTTTTGTCGCGCTGCTTTGTGGATTTGCCGCGGGATGCACAACGGCATTCATTCACTTGCGCTTCAAGATCAACACGCTGCTTGCCGGTATCTTGGTAATGACGATGCTTTACAGCATCAATTTGCGCATTATGGGCCGCACCAATATTCCCCTTTTCACCTATGATACGACGTTCACGCTTCTGGCAGGTCCAGCCGCCAATTTTGCTTGGGTCAAAATTGCCATTGTGGGCGCTTTGATCGCACTCGTTGTTGCAGCGATGCTGTACTTCTTTATGTCAGAGAAAGGCACTTCAATGCGGGCGGTTGGTGCCAGTCCGGATATGGCCGAAGCACAAGGTATCAACGTCAGCACGGCGACGATCATAGGTGTTGGTGCGGCCAGCGCGCTTTCGGCAACTGGCGGAAGTATCATGGTGCAGACCCAAGGGTTTGCGGACGTCAATATGGGATTTGGCATTCTGATCAACGGCCTTGCGGCGCTTATCATAGGTGAAGCCATCACTGGTCGCCAGACAATCCTGCGCCAGATACTGGCTCCGGTTGTTGGTTCGTTGATTTATTATCAGCTGATTTCGTTCTGCTTGACGCTCGGGCTTGCTCCTGCAGATCTTAAATTCGCTACAGGTGCCTTTGTACTATTGATGCTGGCCCTGCCAAACCTTCGTAAATCAGGTGGCAGTAGTCAGATTCGTGAGAAAATAAGGGAGTAATCCGCAAATCGGGGGGACGATCGTGACGGATGCTATCGACTGGGATGATGCCTATTCAAATTTTGCCTATATTCCGGATGGTGCCAGCTATCCGGATAAATGGCGCAAGGAAGCAACTAATTTCCGAGCGGAAATGGATGATAAAGGCCTGCTGAGAGCCGATATCGCCTATGGCCCTGATCTTCGTAACCGCCTCGATCTTTTCATGCCATGGGGTGGTCTCCAGGGACTCGTTGTTTTTATCCATGGGGGCTATTGGAAAGAGGATTTCGATAAAACTGTGTGGTCACATCTGGCAAAAGGCGCTCATGCGCACGGCTTTGCAGTCGCAATTCCTTCCTATGTGCTTTGCCCACAAGTCCGCATCAGCGACATAACTGTGCAAGTCGGCCTTGCTATTAGCAGAGCTGCTGCTGAAATAGCCGGGCCAATCCATTTGACTGGGCATTCGGCAGGTGGGCACCTGGTGGCACGGATGGTTACGGCAACGTCACCGCTGCCTCAGGCGATCCGGCAGCGCATTCGCAAGACAGTACCGATTTCGGCCCTTACTGATCTGCGGCCCTTAATGAAGACGAAAATGAACGAGACTCTTCATCTGGACGCTATCGAGGCACGCCTGGAAAGCCCTTCACTACTTGAGCCTCAGGAGGGAATTGATGTTACTGCATGGGTCGGGGCGGCAGAACGCCCGGAGTTTGTCAGGCAGAACGCATTGCTTGCTAATATTTGGTCAGGGTTCGATTGTAGCATCAATGCAGTTGAGGAATCCGAAAAACACCACGCCAATATTATTGAAGGCCTGACAGAGCCGGATCATCCGCTCACACGCAGCCTGCTTTGCCTTTAACAAAAAGGCTGCCAGGATTGGGATATCATCCTGGCAGCCTTTTTACCGATTTATTGCAATTGAGGGATCAGGCGCTAAGACGCTTTGAATCCTCAATTATCATCGCATTGCTCGGCAAACCGAGCGCGTGAGCAATGCGCTCAAGCTTGCTCGGATCGGAATTTTGACCACTTTCAATGGTCTCGATTTCAAGAGATGTCAGACCGCACGAAACGGCCAGATCTTCAATTGAGTACCCGAATTGTTCGCGAAACGCCCTGACAATATTAATTCCATTGGCTAACGCCGTCGTAATCGTTTCTGGCAATGAATAGTTATCGATGGTTTTGTTCATCGCTTTGCTCCTAACGTGAATGGTTTGGTTAACAAATCGGAAGGCAGAACTTATACGTCCATCGTTCTGGATCAACCCTTTTATGTCTGTTCACATAAAACGTGATCGAAAAACTATGTTGAAAGCTTGCCTTAAAGTGGCACCAAATTTCGGTAAGATGACAAATATGCCGATCGTTGACTTGACCAATTGCTGAAGAATATCAGTGGATTGTAACGCCGCTGTGTCACTTGCAGCTCGATATATATAGGTAGAACGCTATGAAAAAGAAGGCTTTTGGTCAGATTTATTTCACAGGTTTGATTGTTAGCTTTGTAACATTTGCCTCAATGCTTTCTGGTTGCGCTCAAGTCTATTACGGCACCTTTCGCTATGAGGCCAATTGCATGGATCGTCCAGTCAATGATGACGTGGTTTGCAAAGTGAAGAGGACGAGATAGCCCGGTTCCCGGGCCATCTCCGCTCTGGATTCAGACAGAAACGTCGAGTGTGGCTTGGGTTTTTGCTTTAATTTCTTCCACAGTCACGCCGGGTGCAATTTCGATCAAAGTCATTTTGGGGGCTCCGCGCCTTTCAATGGTGAAAACACCAAGATCAGTAATAACAAGGTCCGTTACGCGCTGGCCCGTCAGGGGTAGCGTGCATTCTTCAAGCAGTTTGGCTTCGCCCTTTGCCTCATGCTCCATAACCACAACGACTTTCTTGACGCCTGCGACCAGGTCCATGGCGCCGCCCATGCCCTTGACCATCTTGCCAGGCACCATCCAATTTGCCAGATCACCATTGCGGGCAACCTGCATCGCGCCAAGGATGGAAAGGTCGATGTGTCCACCACGGATCATTCCAAAACTGTCAGCACCGTTAAAATAGCTGGTCGTAGGCAATTGGGTGATCGTTTGCTTACCCGCATTTATGAGGTCCGCATCCTCTTCGCCTTCGTAAGGAAATGGCCCCATACCAAGCATGCCATTCTCGCTTTGGAGCTGTACACTCATGCCAGTCGGGATGTAATTGGCAACCAATGTGGGAATACCGATCCCGAGGTTGACGTAGAACCCGTCTTCTAGCTCCTGTGCTGCCCGCTCAGCCATTTGATCGCGTGTCCAAGCCATTTCAGTTCACTCCGCTTGCAGCGACGAGCCGCGGTCGGGTCGTCCTTTGTTCAATATGTTTGGTCGGATTTGGCACATGTACGATCCGCTTTACGAAAATGCCGGGCGTATGAATATGATCGCCATCAATCGTGCCCGCATCTACCAGATGTTCGACTTCTGCTACCGTGAACTTTGAAGCCGTTGCCATGATCGGATTGAAGTTACGAGCGGTTTTCCGATAAACGAGATTGCCTTCGGTATCCCCTTTATAGGCATGGACGATGGAGAGATCGGCGAAAAGGCCGCGTTCCATGACATAGGATTCGCCATCAAATTCGCGAACGTCTTTGCCTTCAGCAATGATGGTGCCGACGCCGGTTTTGGTGAAGAAGGCTGGAATGCCCGCACCCCCTGCACGGATACGCTCGGCAAGTGTGCCCTGTGGATTGAACTCGAGTTCCAGCTCACCCGAAAGATATTGTTGCGCAAAGAGTTTATTTTCGCCCACATAAGACGAGATCATTTTCCGGATTTGCTTGGTTTCCAGCAACACACCGAGGCCAATGCCATCGACACCGGCGTTGTTGGATATCACGGTAAGGTCTTTGACGCCGGAATCTCGTATGGCGTAAATCAGCGCTTCGGGAATACCGCATAGACCGAACCCGCCAGCCATGATTGTCATGCCGTCGAACAATACGCCTGCCAGCGCGTCACTGACGTTTGATTGAACTTTTTTCAAGAATAGTCTCCCATTTGTCTACTCCTCTGTCTCAACGGTAGGACTTGTGCCGGTACTACAGATAGTCGTATTAATACGGTATGATAGCACCGGAGTTTTCCAGTCCCGACATTGTGAATGCTGCAAGCGGCAAACGCTTCCAGTTAACGGAGCTGCCAGTCCCGATGGTTTACGCGACACACCGTATCATAAGGGATTGCAATTCCGAATTCGCTGAAATGTTCGGTTATGAGCGGGCAGAGCTGTTGGACCAGAGTTTCAGCCGGCTCTATCCCAAGATAAGGGATTTCGTTCGCACCGGCGAGATGTGGCGAGGCAATCTTGGAGGAGGCAAAGTGTACTACGACGAGCGTCTCATGCGCCGCCGGGATGGAAGCAGCTTCTGGTGCCGTGTTCGCGGACGCAGCCGTAATCAGACTGATCCATTTGCCGAAGCACTATATTGTTTTGAACCAACGAACCGTGCGGTTGCAGGTGATATCGGTCTGATTTCCGACCGACAGAAACAGGTTCTGACTTTGGTTTCACAGGGTAAGACCAATGCGCAGATCGCGCTTGAAATCGGCTTGTCTAAACGCACTGTCGAAGCGCATCGCGCACGCCTCATGCGCGCCCACGCGCTCCGTAACAGTGCCGAACTTATTGCGTGGTTCTCAAGTCTGCGTTGATTAGAAAGAGGCAGCGCTTTTGGGTCTCCAGACGAGCAGTCGATTTTCAACCAGCGTTACCAGCCAATCGACGAGAATGACGAAAAAAGTCAGCACAAACATTCCTGCAAACACGCCGGTAACATCAAATACGCTTTCTGCCTCATGGATCAGATAACCAAGCCCCGCGGCCGAGCCCAAATATTCTCCAACCACTGCGCCGACTACAGCAAAGCCAACCGAAGTATGGAGTGATGAGAACATCCAGGACAACGCCGAAGGCATATAAACGTGGCGCAATAATTGGCGTCCGTTCATGCCAAGCATGCGCGCGTTGGACAGGACAGCAGGGCTGACTTCTTTGACACCCTGATAGACGTTGAAGAACACGATAAAGAAAACGAGTGTCACGCCAAGGGCCACTTTCGACCAGATGCCAAGTCCCAACCAAAGTGCAAAGATTGGAGCAAGGACAACACGCGGCAAAGCATTGGCTGCCTTCACGTAGGGATCAAACACCGCTGCAAGCAGGGGTTTACGCGCGAACCAGAAGCCAATAATCACGCCACCTAACGAGCCAATTACGAATGCCAGCGCGGCTTCTGTTAGCGTGATCCCAAGGTGATACCAGATAGATCCATCGGCAAACCAGTCAACGATACGTGCACCGACAGCCAGCGGTTCGGCAAAGAAAAAGCTGATGGTCTTAGGATTGCCGATAAGTGTTGTTGTCGAAGCAATGTGCCAGACGACGAGAACAATAACCGCTACGAGAATTTGCAGGAGAAAAAGAATGCCTCGATTCATGATGTTTTTTCCGTCTGCCGGTAACCCTTGAGCACTTCTTCTTTCAAGGCATTCCAGATTTCCCGATGCACCTCATGGAATTGTGGTTCGGATTTGATGTCGGCCATGTTGCGTGGGCGGGCGAGCGGAATTGTATAATCGCCGATGATGCGTGACGACGGCCCTGCCGACATGATTACAACCCGGTCCGCAAGCCCGATTGCCTCGTCGAGGTCGTGGGTCACGAACATCACTGCCTTGCGGTCCGCCGACCATAAATCGAGCAACAGATCCCCCATAATAAGGCGGGTTTGTGCATCAAGAGGCCCGAAAGGTTCATCCATCAATATAATTTTCGGGTCGCGTATAAGAACCTGGGCCAATCCTACGCGCTTGCGTTGCCCACCGGAAAGCATGTGCGGGTAGCGATCGCAAAAGGCAGACAGGCCGACTCTTTCGAGCCATAATCGGGCGCATTCCAAGGCTTCTCGCCGCGAAACACCTGCTACCTCGAGCCCTATTGCAACATTGTCGAGGGATGTCTTCCAGGGCATGAGCGAGTCCTGCTGGAAGAGATACCCTGCATGCCCATTGATCCCGCTATGTGTTTTGCCGAATATTTTAATCTGGCCACGCGCCGGTTTGAGCAGCCCGGCCGTTGCGTTTAACAAGGTGGATTTCCCGCAGCCTGTTGGTCCTACGATAGCGACAAATTCACGATCGCGAACACTTAGCTGGGTAGTGCCTACCGCTTCGTAAGTCGCTCCATTGGCCACAGGGAAGGCGATTGCAATGCCTTGCAGTTCTACAGCGTCTGCGCGGCTGGCTGTCTCAATTTTCAGTTCGGTCATCGGCTCTGTGCTTATCCTTTGATGAAACGATCATCGAAGGTGGCAGCAAGATCGATATCGGCTTTGGCAAACTCCGGGTCCAGTACCTTCAGGGTGTTGAGAACTGATTGCATACCCTCCATCGTCAAAACGCCATTGAGCGAGTAAGTGGGGAGCGAATTGGCAATTGCCTTCAGGTAAAGGGGTTTGTCGCCCAGCTGATATTCTGCCGGAACGGCATCGGCAATCTCCTCTGTGGAGGCACTGTGTAGCCACTTCAATGATTTTACAAAGGCATTGACCAAAGCTTTCGATGTGTTGGGGTTTGCGTCAGCAAATTCTTTTTTGACGTAGAGGACTGCTGCTGGATTTGACCCGCCAAACAGTGCCCGCGTCCCCTCCTCAGTGCGTGTATCTATGATCACCTTGATATCGCCGTCTGACTCAAGCTTGGCGATCACCGGGTCCAGATGGGAGATCACATCAACTTGGCCCTGCTTGATGGCAGCCACGGCACTGGCCCCACCACCGATACCGATCAGCGGCGCAGCATTGGCTTTGAGACCGGCTTTGACCATTGCATATTGTGCAGTCAGCGCAGTCGATGATCCAGGTGCTGTTACGCCAATTTTCAACCCTGTGAAATCCGCCGGAGATTTGACCTTTTCAGAGAGTTCCTTACGAACTGCAATCACAATGGCAGGAAACCGCCCGAGTTCACATAGGGCACGGACGTCCTGCCCTTTAGCCTGCATACGAATAGTGTGCTCGTAGGCTCCGGTCACAACATCAACAGAGCCGCCAATCAAGGCCTGCAAGGATTTGGCGCCGCCACCAAAATCGTTGACCGTTACGTCGAGGCCCTCTTCCTTGAAAAAGCCTTTTCGCTCGGCAATTGTCAGTGGGAGATAATAAAGAAGGGGTTTGCCGCCGACGCCCAAGGTAAGGCTGGTCTTTTCCAATGCACCAGCTGTTTGGGCGCCTGCTTTAACTGTTGACATGCCAAGCAGGGAAAGCGCTGCTGCACCAGCAAGAAATTGACGGCGTTCCATATTTCATCCTCCCAGATGTGGATTGCACAACGCTACTCTAGCTGCTGAAGATGCCAGCATGTCTGTGCATTTGTTTCCTCATTGTGAAAAAAGTTAGCATCAGGATTCTGGCAAGACAAGTAATTCCCGGAAATCTGCAAAAGGCACCAATCAAAGGTTCGCCTATATCTGTGATTTCAAATCAAGATGATACCGGGTGTGGCGACGCTCGCCGGTTTTGCTCAATGCCCCTTTTGCAACAAGGTCTTGCAGGTCTCTTGTTGCTGTCGCGCGTGATGTCTTGGCAATACTGATATAGTTCTCGGCACTCAGCCCGCCTTTAAAACCGCCTATACCTTCACGGAACACCCGTGCGATGACTTTTTCCTGTCGGGGATTCAATTGCCCACGGAAGTGATCGTAGAATTTTGCTTTGATTATGTAGAATTCCACACGTTCCAATGTGGTGCGTTGCGCCTCAAGTATGGTCTGCGCGAAGTAAATGAGCCATTCCGTAATCTCATTGGATTTATTGCTGATTTCCAGCATGTCGTAATACGCCTTGCGTGCTCTCTGGATTGTATAGGCGAGTGCAATAAGGCTTGGCTGCCCCAAATTTTGTGCAAGGGATTTTTCCGCAATTGCCCGCCCGATACGACCGTTACCGTCTTCAAAAGGGTGGATGCTGACAAAATAGAGATGTGCCAGACCGGCACGGGTTAAGGCGGGCAATGGTCTTGGCCCATTCGGAGATGTCTCGTTAAACCATTGCGAAAACAAATCCATTTCCCGGTTCATTTGTACCGATGGAGGTGCCTCAAAGTGAATTGTTGGTTTTTCGACCCGCCCGGACACCACTCGCATTGGCTCGCTATGTGTCCGGAATCCACCAACAACCTGGATACGGTCGGTGCTGCTTGTCATCAGCATTTTATGCCAGGCAAAGAGTGTTTCGTGGTCAAGAGGGGCCGCAAAAGACCGATAGAGGTTTACCATCATTTCAGAGATGCCGCGTTCAGCAGCCGGGATGGCTTGAGTATCGTATGCCAATCCGAATTGCTGGCGTAGGGATGTCTGCAGACTGTCTCGGTTGAGGAATTCACCTTCTATTTCCGAGGTCTTTAATGCCTCGTCGCTGATCAGTTCGACCCGCAGCATATCCCGATCATCGTCATTGACGTGACGGAACGCTCCAAAGAACTCGCCTGAGTGCAAAAGGAACTCGCGCTCCAGCGGCTCCAGTTTTGCGCTGTCATAGGTAAAGTTGGGCCAGTCAGCCTGCTGCCAGTTCCATGTCATGAGTTATAGAATGCCTCTCTATAGCTCACTATCGTTCGATATATGAGTTATAGCAAGCTTTTTCTATAACTCACCCGTTCTTGAGAATTGCCGAGAACCGTGGGTCAAATGCCCGGGCAATGGGTTCGGCAGCGGCGCCTAAAGCCGCGGACCAAGGATCTGCAAGTCCGGCTTGCAGTCGTGGTTGTGGATATCGGCTGGCCCGCTCGGCAATTGACGGTAGCAAAGGTTCAATCTTCTCCACAAGACGGTCAATCAAAATGCGTGGAGCTCCACCACAAAGAATGATTGTCTGGGGATCGAAAACCAGTTCGAGCATCTGGACTGCACGGCGCAATCGCTCGGCAACATCATCCATCCAGCGCTCAAGCTTTGGCCCGCCAAGTATCACGGCGTCAGTGATCATGGCAAAAAGATCAGGTGCGGATGGATCGAGTTCCAGCAATTTGCACAGCGCTGCCATCGAAGCATAATGTTCCAGTGGCTCTACATCCGCCCCATCGCCCGGCACCAAAGTCAGCATCATGCCGATCTCGCCAGCATTGGAATAAGCGCCGCCGTATAGCTCTCCATTGAGAATGAGGCCAGTGCCCAATCCGTATCCAAAATAGATACAGATAGCGTGATCGAGTCCATGGGCTGCACCGAGCAATCGCTCTGCGGTTGCAGCGGCTGATGCATCGTTCTGGAGCGCAACCTCAAGGCTTGTACCTTCTGCAATGCGTTCCACAAGCGGAAAGCTTTGCCATGCGGTCATCATCCATGGATCATCATAAAGTGTGTTGATCCCAAAAGGTCCCGGCATCGCGATCCCCAAGCCAACCAGGCGGTCTTCCGCACCGGAGATTTGCTTGGCTAATATTGCCCTTGCTCTTGCCACAAGTTCGAGCACAACGACAACGCCTGTTTCCGGTCCGCCCGGCGGCAGGATTGCTTCGATTTGCACCAATACGTCGCCAACCAGATTAACGATAACGGTGCGGGTTACATGACGGTCAATCTGCAGGCCAATCGCAAAGGCACCCTCGGGTACAAGTTGATATGGAGTTGCGGGCTGTCCCCTGCCCTTACGAACACTTGCCTGCGATCGTACGAGACCTTCTCCGGCGAGCTCTTCGATGATGTTGGATACCGTCTGGGGAGTTAGCCCGGTTGCCCTCGCCAAGTCAGCACGTGACAAAGCTCCGTTGACCCGCAACGCATCAATCATGATGCGGCGGTTATGCGCGCTTGCGCCACCAAGATTGGTACCGCTTTTTGCCCGTATCGACGGTCTGTCATCCATGCGTGAGCCCTCTTGACAGCAGAAGAATATTGATCGACTAATAAGTCAAGAGAATTGATTTAATAGCCAACCGAAAGAGTTGCCGAAAAATCGTCTCCAGGGGAACGTGAGCAGAAGCTCTCGATCTGTAACGATCATCGAACTCTGTCCATAACGGGCGGCGTTCAGAACTGCCAGAGCTAAATAGGAGGTAAGAATGTTGAAATCCGTGACCACAGCGCTTCTGAGCGCAACACTTCTGGCGGCAGCGCTATCTGCGCCCGCTCACGCTGAAACCAAGATTAATGCATTGTTTATGGCACAGGCCGCTTACAGCGAAGCTGATGTACGTGCCATGACAGAGTCATTTACGAAGGCAAACCCGGATGTTTCGGTAAATCTTGAATTTGTTCCTTATGAAGGCTTGCACGACAAGACTGTCCTGGCGCAAGGGTCAGGCGGAGGATACGATGTTGTGTTGTTTGACGTAATCTGGCCTGCCGAATATGCATCGAACAAAGTGCTGCTCGATGTTTCGGACAAGATTACTCCCGAAATGAAATCAGGCGTTCTTCCTGGTGCATGGACAACTGTGGAGTACGAGAGCAAACGCTATGGTCTTCCGTGGATTCTGGATACCAAATATTTGTTCTACAATAAGGAAATCCTTGAAAAAGCAGGCATCAAGAATCCTCCCAAGACTTGGGCCGAGCTTTCTGAACAAGCCAAGACCATCAAGGATAAAGGCTTACTGGCAACTCCAATAGCATGGAGCTGGTCACAGGCTGAGGCTGCAATTTGCGATTATACGACGCTTGTCAGCGCCTATGGCGGTAGCTTCATAAAAGACGGTAAACCGGTATTCCAGACGGGTGGTGGCCTGGACGCACTTAATTATATGGTTGAAAGCTATAAGTCTGGCCTGACGAATCCCAACTCGAAAGAGTTTCTTGAAGAGGACGTACGCCGGGTATTCCAGAATGGCGAGGCAGCCTTCGCTTTAAATTGGACCTACATGTATAACATGGCCAACAACCCGAAGGACAGCAAGGTTGCCGGCAAGGTAGGCGTGGTTCCAGCGCCCGGAGTTGATGGAAAAAGTACTGTGTCAGCAGTCAATGGCTCGATGGGCCTCGGTATTACGTCAACGAGCAAACACCCGGATGAAGCATGGAAATATATTGCCTTCATGACGTCGCAGGCAACTCAGAACCAGTACGCAAAATTGAGTCTGCCGATCTGGACGTCTTCCTATGACGATCCCACTGTTTCCAAGGATCAGGAAGAATTGATTGCGGCAGCCAAGATCGGACTTGCTGCAATGTATCCACGGCCAACAACGCCAAAATATCAGGAACTGTCCACGGCATTACAGCAAGCGGTTCAGGAGTCGCTTCTAGGCCAAGAAGAACCGGAAGCGGCATTGAAGACAGCCGCTGAAAATAGCGGGCTATGATTTGATCGAAAAGGCGGCTGCTTTGTCTGCCGCCTTTCCTTCACTATAGTTGTATTGTTGTTGGTATAGTGGGCAATATTTCATGACGAGCAATTGGATTACCACCCGGGCGTGGCTGTTGATGCTACCTCTGCTTGTCGTCATGATCGCGGTTATTGGTTGGCCGCTGGTCGACACGATCCGGCTGTCCTTCACGGATGCAAAGCTTGTCGGCACTCAGGGAAGTTTTGTCGGGTTGGACAATTATGTGAAGGTCATTTCCGGTTCCGGTTTCCAGCGGTCGCTTGTAACCACTTTCTGGTTTGCGGTTCTGTCAGTCTCTGCTGAGATGGTTATCGGTGTTCTGGCAGCATTACTTCTCAATCAAAAATTCTATGGCCGTTCAGTTCTGCGCGCTTTGATGATCTTGCCTTGGGCGCTTCCAACGGTGGTCAATGCTACTTTGTGGCGGCTCATATATAATCCGGAATATGGTGCCCTGAATGCTCTGCTTGTGCAGGTTGGAATGCTGGATTCCTATCGGTCATGGCTTGGCGAACCCGGCACGGCGCTTGCGTCGTTGATCCTGGCCGATTGCTGGAAAAATTTCCCCTTGGTTGCCCTTATTGCACTTGCTGCGTTGCAGGCGGTGCCGCGAGATATCACCGCTGCTTCCATGGTGGATGGGGCTGGTGTCTGGTCGCGGTTCCGGTTCGTTACTTTACCCTATCTGGCAGGCCCCTTGGTGGTTGCGCTGGTTCTGCGCACGATCGAGGCATTCAAGGTTTTCGATATCATCTGGGTGATGACGCGTGGTGGTCCCGCAAACAGCACGCGCACTCTTTCAATCCTCGTCTATCAGGAAGCCTTTTCATTCCAGCGTGCCGGATCGGGGGCGTCGCTGGCGCTTATCGTTACCTTGCTCGTAACAGTGCTTGCTGTGGCCTATACTGCGCTTATTCGAAAAACGGCAGGAACGTCATAATGGAACGTCGCAGTTTAACAGCAGCCATATTCGTTCACATTGCAGCTTTGCTTCTGGCGATCATCATTCTTGCTCCAGTAGTATGGTTGTTCATCATGAGCATTTCGTCGACGCCGGACCTCATTGCAAAACCCTTGCATTGGTGGCCGGAAACCGTCGATCTTTCGCGATATGGCGTGCTACTTTCCTCGGCAGCCAATAGCGCGGGCGAGGCTTTTGTCGCATCGCTTTTCAACAGTTTGAAAGTAGCAGGCATGGCGACAGTTGCTGCTATTGCGGTGGCAATTCCATCGGCGTGGGCTGTTTCGCGCACACCTTCGGTTGGCTGGTCGCTTTATGCGGTCATTGCGACTTACATGCTTCCGCCAGTTGCCCTTGCCGTTCCGCTCTACATGGCGCTCGCATGGTTCGGCCTGCTCAACAATGTCTTCGGCCTCGCATTGGTTTACCTGACAATACTGGCACCCTTCACCACGTGGTTGCTGAAATCGGGCTTCGACTCGATCCCGCGCGAGATCGAAAGCGCCGCCGTCATGGATGGGGCGCGTCTGGACCAGATATTGCGCCTTATTACGCTGCCGCTTGCTGCCCCTGTCGTGGCCACCGCTGCGCTATTTGCGTTTCTGCTTGCTTGGGATGAGTTCTTTTATGCGCTGCTGTTTACCTCGGACCAGCGCGCCAAGACATTGACTGTAGCAATTGCTGATCTGGCTGGCGGACGCGTTTCGGATTACGGATTGATCGCAACAGCGGGCGTGCTGGCTGCCCTCCCCCCGCTGCTGATCGGTCTTTTTATGCAACGCGCCCTGATTTCGGGCCTGACAAGCGGCGGCGTTAAAGGATGAACATGCTATCTGAAACCAGTAAACCCATCGGACTTGTTGCTATTGAGAAAGAAATGGCCCGGCAGAATGCTGATGCTATTGCCTCATTTGAAAACGCGTCGGGACGAGCTTTCACTATTGCACAATCATTGCGAAAAACCGGTCAATTACTGCTGCTTGGAATGGGTGGTTCTCATGCCGTCGGTCGTGCGGTTGAGCCGTTCTACAGAAGCCTTGGTATCGATGCTATTGCGGTTCCCTTGTCCGAGCAACTGGGCCAACCCTTGTCGGTAGATGGCAGAAGCATTCTTGTTACCTCACAATCAGGCGAAAGTGCCGAGGTTTTGCGCTGGTTTGATGAAGCAGGCGTTCCGGCAGATACGTTCGGTCTTACGCTGGAAGAAGGCTCGACGCTTGCCCGCACAGTCCCTTCACTTGTTGGCGCTGGAGGAACTGAAAAAGCTTTTGCCGCAACACGCAGTTTAACGATCAGCTTCGCGTTGCATCTTGCAATCATCGGAGCGTTGGGAGGTGACACCGCTGACGCACTACGCATTCTCAGAGGGACGGGCAATACAGACATCAATGAAGCGTCTGCCGCCCTTTCCAAAGTGAAAGCAGTCGTCACATCCGGACGGCAAATGCAGGGGGTTGCAGAAGCCATTGCGCTGGGCCTCACCGAGCTGTCGCGTATTCCCTGCTTCTCGCTGGAAGGCGGTCAACTACGGCATGGGCCGATGGAGATGCTTGGCGCAGATGTTGGCGTTGTGTTGTTTCGAGCCAAAGATGGTACGTCAGAATTCGTAAGTCGTATGGCTGTTTCCGCACTTGAAGCTGGTTCGCCGGTGGTGATTTTCGATGCGTCTGGTGAAGAGCCAATCGATGGCGCAGTGATGGTCAATGCTGAACCCGCCAGCGATATTGCTGCCGTCTTCGCTATCTTGCCCGCCGCGCAACATTTCATGCTCAGCTTTGCGGGGGCACGCGTATCGGATCTCGGTACGCCTGTCCGGTCAACCAAGATCACGCGGAGCGAATGAGATGACGCTTCGGCCCCTAGCCGTTATCGGTAACGTAAATGTTGATCTTATCCTTGGTCCTGCGGATCCATGGCCAACGCCGGGAACCGAGATCATGGTCGATCACGATGAACTTCGGGTTGGTGGCTCGGCAGGCAATGCAGCACTGACCTTGCTGGGCTTGGGCATAGATTTCCAGATCGCGGCCAATGTCGGCAATGATCAATTTGGCGAGTGGCTGCGGCAGGGTTTTGGCGTGCACGCTACCCACTGGCCTGTAGAGGCAATGGGCACGACCCTTTCCGTCGGCATAACTCACCCGAATGGGGAGCGTACATTCTTCACGACACGGGGGCACATTGCTCAACTCTCATGGTCTGAAGTACGTACTATGCTTGACGCTGAACGTCTCAAGACGGGGATAGTCATTCTTTGCGGGGCATTTCTTACAGACGTCTTGGTCAATGACTACGACGCTCTATTCGATTGGGCCGATGCACATGATATCAAAATCGCTCTGGACACCGGTTGGCCGATTGATGGGTGGACGGAAGAAAATCGCTCGCGCGCACGGTATTGGCTGAGCCGCTGTCACATTGCTCTGTTCAATGAAGTTGAGACGACACGCCTGACCCACACCACCGATCCGGTTGAAGCCGCGCATAAGCTCAAGACCTTGATGCCCGAGGGCGCAATCGTGGTGGTAAAGCGGGGTCCGGAAGGGGCTCTTGCCGTAGGTCCAGACAATATCATTGTCTCGGCGGAAGCTCCTTTGGTTGCGGTTGTTGACACTATTGGTGCCGGCGATGTTTTCAATGCGGCTTTCGTCGCGGCGCAAGCCAGCGGACAGAGCATCGAAGAGAGCCTGCGCGCCGGGGTACGGATTGCCTCCATGGCCATATCAACTGTTCCTCGCCGTTATGACGGTGAGGACTTAAAAGTAATGTCGGAGAAAGCGTAATGAGCGCTCTTGAGCTTGTTGATATCCGCAAACGCTACGGCACCGTCGAGACTTTAAAAGGGATTGATCTATCGCTTGCCGACGGGGAATTTCTTGTACTGCTCGGTTCTTCGGGTTGTGGCAAATCTACGCTCTTGAACATCATTGCCGGGCTTGCCGAGGCAACAGGTGGCGATGTGCGCATCGGAGACCGCTCTGTAACCGGAGTTCATCCGAAGAACCGGGATATCGCGATGGTGTTCCAGTCTTATGCGCTTTATCCAAATATGTCGGTCGCCCGCAATATAGGCTTCGGTCTTGAAATGCGCAAAGTTGCTGAGGCGGAACGAAATGTCGCCGTGCAAAAGACAGCGAAAATACTTCAGATCGAGAATCTTCTGGGGCGGAAACCATCGGAGCTTTCCGGTGGCCAGCGTCAGCGTGTAGCCATTGGTCGCGCACTGGTACGCGATCCGCAAATATTCCTGTTCAATGAGCCGCTTTCAAATCTGGACGCGAAACTGCGGATGGAAATGCGAACCGAACTGAAGCGATTGCATCAGATGCTTGGCACGACAATTGTGTATGTGACGCATGACCAGATTGAAGCCATGACCTTGGCGACGCGTATTGCTGTTATGCGGAACGGCCAGATCGAACAGCTTGCCACGCCAGACGAAATCTATAATCGGCCAGCCACGCGTTATGTCGCCAGTTTCGTCGGTTCCCCACCCATGAATATGCTGGATGCCACTTTTGCCGATGGGATCGCCCATATCGATGGGACATTGAGTGGTATTCCCCTGCCTCCGGAATTGCATAAGGCTGCCAGCCTGGCCCGCGATATCACTGTCGGAATCCGCCCGGAGGGCCTGACTCTCTCCAATGAAGAAGAAACTGGCTTTGCCATAGATGCCAAAATTGAAGTGGTTGAGCTTACGGGACCGGAACTTGTCGTCAGTGCAACAGTTGGCAAACAACGGCTCACAGCCAGCCTGCCGCCCCGGTCACAAGTCACCGCAGGAACGAGCCAACGCTTCGCTATTGATGCCGATGCCTTGCACGTGTTTGACAGGGCCACGGAAAAGAGAATCTAGATGCTGGGGCGGCTAAGAACATAAGCCGCGCTCGCGATGAAAAATATAGCAACGAACCCAGCCAGCAGTGGCGAAGGCCGGGCAAAATAATAGAATGATGCATAGCCGAAAGCCATGCCGCCGCAAGCAATCGCCTTTATGCGGAGCGGTATGGCGCCCTGTTCGCGCCATTTGACCAATGTAGGCCCGAACACCGGGTGTTCGAGAAGCCATTTTTCAAACCGCGGCGAGGAACGCCCAAAACACCAGGCCGCAAGAATGAGAAAGATCGTTGTAGGCATGACCGGTAGAAGCGCGCCAATGAAACCGAGTGCGACCATCACCCAGCCCAATACGAAATAAATCGTCCGCTTCGTCTTGTTCATACCGCAGCTTTCCGGCTCACTTTATAGTTGAGAACGGTCTACATGTTTTTGCAGGCGATGTCAGGGGATTTGCACTCGTCTAACTTACGCTCGGAAGTAGTGCTTGCTGCCCTCCCCTTTTCGACAGTACTGTATCGACCAGCCCCCATTCTTTTGCTTCTTCAGCAGTCATGAAATGATCACGGTCCAACGTGCGCTCGACATCTTCAAAAGACCTTCCGCAGTGCTGAGCATAAAGCGTTGTAATGCGATGCTTGGTTTGCTGCATCTCTTCGGCATGAATGAAAATATCTGAAGCTTGTCCTTGGAAGCCGCCAAGCGGTTGGTGCACATGAAGGCTGGAGTTTGCCAGAGCGGTTCGATGGCCTGGTTCTCCCGCCATGAGGAGAAACGACCCCATGGATCGTGCTGTGCCCATGCACAGTGTAGCCACCGGACAGGTGATGAATTGCATTGTATCATATATGGCGAGGCCACTGGTAATGACGCCGCCGGGGGAGTTGATATACATGGAGATTGGTTTGGTGGGGCTCTCCGATTCAAGGAACAGCAACTGTGCACAGATTAGTGCTGCCATCCCGTCTTCCACTTGGCCATTAAGAAAAACGATGCGCTCGCGTAACAGCCGGGAATATATGTCAAAGGATCGCTCTCCACGGCTTGATTGCTCCACTACCATAGGGACAAGTTGCATCATGTCGCGCATAAGGCGAACTCCTGTTTGTGATGTCGGAAGGTCGTGTCAGGCGGCTAGAAGCCGCCTCGGTATATTGAGGTTGGCAGCAACCATCGAATGTTCATGTACAATATGAAAGGTGGTGCCGCCGTTGCTGTTTGCACCGATTTGAAATGTGACAGTGCTTACTGCGTCATTGTCCCTGATACTGTAACGCACGCGAGTGCCCGGTTCCGCTGATATGAGCCTTAGCTCAAAGGTGTTTTCCTTTTGCTTCTCGTCATTGTCTGTATCGGTAGGCTTGCTCAGCCATTGCGACACATATTCAGGAATGGTCAATGCACGCCACACCTTGGCTGGTGAGGCATCAAGTTCATATGTCAAACTGATGCGCTCATCGTTTTTGTGTGTCATTGATCCATCTCCCTGAGAAGTTTTTTCAGCTCGTCGATTCGCTTCGGCCAGAATGCGTTGTAGCGGCTTAGCCATGTATGCATTTGCGCAACTCCGGCGGGATTGATCCTGTATAGTACATTGCGGCCAAGCTTTTGCTCTGCAATCAATCCTGCCCCGCGCAGAACAGCCAGGTGCTGCGACATGGCGGGTTGAGACATCTCAAAACCCTGCCGCAATTCCGTGGCATTCATCTCACCGTCTGCGAGGCGTTCAAAAACGGCCCGTCGCGTCGGGTCGGCAAGTGCCCTGAATAGTTCTGTTTCGCTCATGTCTAATACATAAGCATACACTTATGTGATTCGCAAGCGCTATCGAGAGAAAGCGAAAATTGCACGTCTGTTAATGAGATAGATAAATAGCCGGCTTGCCCCTAATCTTGTCCAATTTCAGATTTAAGCACCAAAACAACACATCAGATTCTTGCGCGCGTCATGCGCGATCGGATTATTCTTGCGGAGAAACCATTTGGCTAATTATCTAAAACTTGGCGTTCCTCTTTTTCTGGCGGCAACATTGTCGACGGCCGCGATAGCGCAAGTGCAGGAGGTAGTCGGGACATATATCAACAAGTCAGGAGGCACGAAGGTTGAACTGGCGCATTGTGGCGCGGGTCTTTGTGGAACAGTTATCTGGATGAAAACGCCAGTAAATGACGTCAATAATCCGGATGCTTCCAAGAGGGATCGCCCCGTTGTCGGTATACAGGCCGTGAGTTTGAAATCGACAGGTGAATCGACCTATGCGGGTTCGCTTTATGATACCGAAAGCGGCAAAACCTATTCAGGCAAGGCAAAGTTTTCTGATAAGGACGTTGAATTGTCGGGATGCATTCTTGGCGGGCTTCTTTGCAAGACTTCCGTTTGGCAGCGCGTTGACTAACCGATCATCACGGCACTCTGCGGTTAGCACTTCCTGCCAGAAACAGAAATTACGAAGACCCCGATAACACGACCCTGGGGCGGTCATCGGGATCTCTCATATCAGACGTAGTTATTATTCGGATTTGAGACGCGTGTTGCAAGCACTCCAGTATTGGGGCCAAGTCTTGCCACCAGTCCTGTTGCTGGCCTTGGCTTGTTGCCACTGATCACCGCACTCGCTGATGCGGGCGCGAAACGCGATCTGTGCCGGGGACAAAGGTTTGCCATCAGCGGAAGTCGTCTTTGCCACAGTCTGCGTTTTCGCAGGTTTGCTGGCAGTTGTTTTCTTGGGAGCAGCGACTGGCTCATCAGGCGTTGCGTCATCGGAATTATCTGCTTTTAAACTGGCGCTGCATTCAGACAAAAACTGTGGCCACTTCTGGCCGTTTAGTGTTCCCGCTTCTTTAGCTGCCTGATATTGCGAACTGCACTCCTTGGTTACAGCTTTGCCAGACATGCCACTTTTTGAGGCTGCCGCTGTCTCGGTTTTCTTCGGCTTGGCAGGGGTTTCTTTAGCTTCCTTTTTTGTAGCTTTCTTTGCAGGTGCCGTGGCCTCGGCGTCATCATCGCCCTTCAACTTTGCACTGCACTCCGAAAGAAATTGCGGCCATTTTTGCCCATTAAGTGTGCCAGCTTCCTTGGCCGCTTGATATTGCGTGCTACATTGCTTCGTTGTGGATTGCGCTTGCGCAGTTGTCATGGTGACCGGCAATGTTAGAAATGCCAGTCCTGCGCCAGCAACCAATGCAGTGGCAAAGCTATTGAAACGAAACTGGTTCATCGTCCTGTTCCTTGACATATGTGTTGTGGTTTTCCCCGGCTTGCACCACGCATGCCGAGCTGCACTGCCCTATTGAGATTGTGGCTGAGAATATTCAGGGACAAACTTGATGCCATTACGGGTTCACGGATCAACATAGCGTTGGATCGTCTTTCAAGCATCAAAAAGGCCCGTTCTGCGATCAATGGTGGCATTGCCCGGCGAGAATGGCTCTTTCATCCAGTGATTGCAAGTAAGCGAATGTTACACGCGGAAGTGTCTGTGATCGACATTTAGGGAGTACGTGGTATATGCCCAAATCTGGAAATAAGAGCCGCCACAGGACAACTGCTGATATATAGTAAGTTGTTGAGAAAGCATTAACCATACGGCATAACAGCAGTAAAAATCCTGTTAGCTTCCGCTACATCCTGAATTTCGATCCAGTGCCTGGAAAATATATCAGCATGGGTCGTTGATCCAACTAGCCGCTAGTTTTAAAGCGTATTCGAGATGAACAGCTAGTGTACGCTTATTCTTGCGACGGCAACGTGATGCATATCAAAAGTTCTCAGCTGAGAACTTTTCTTATGGCTGGGCTCAGATGGTGGGTTATAGGCCAAAAAGTTCTCAGCTGAGAACTTTTTCAAATGCCGTGCAACAAGCCTGCAGCTTTGACGGCCGCCGTTGCGCGGTTTTCGACGCCCATCTTAATATAAACCTGCTCGAGATGTTTATTGACGGTTCGAGCACTTAGTCCAAGTATTTCGCCGATATCACGATTGGATTTGCCCTTTGCAATCCAGATCAATACCTCAGCCTCTCTCGTCGTTAAGCCAAAGTTCTGGCGAAGCAAATCATTGGGGCTGGCTTGATTGGCGAGTGTCAGCCGAAAAAGATACTCATCAGCAGTAAGGGCGCCGAGGTAACCAAGTTGCAATCCGCCTTGGTCGCCCGGAATGATAATGGCAGCGCCATCCTTATGCGTATCCCGCTCGCTCATCCATTCTGCAACCGACGTCGAAATTGCTGAGTATCCCGCTTTCGTTGTGCCCATTGTGAGTTCGATGAGATTGTTTGCCTGAGGAGTAGACCAACGTAAATAACCGTCTTTGCCGATAGCAAGCAGGTGGCGCCCTGCGGCATCCAACGCTATACGAGCGCTTTGAGCGGCGCGGGCATTGGCAAGGTGAACCCTAATGCGCGCTTGCAACTCGTCAATATTGATCGGTTTGGTCAGATAGTCGACGCCGCCAGCTTCAAGTGCGTGGATGATATGCTCCGTCTCCGAAAGCCCCGTCATGAAAATAACTGGTACTTGTGTGACCGAGGCTGTTGTTTTGATCCGGGTACAGGTTTCGAAGCCATCCATCTCCGGCATAACGGCATCCATCAGAACGATGTCGGGAGTTATGCGTTCGACCACTTTAAGCGCGGCATGCCCAGACGTTGCGATTAACACCGAGAATCCAGATTGCTCAAGTGCGTCGGTTAAAAATCCGAGGGCTTGTGGCGAGTCATCGACAATCAAGACAATGTCGCGCGGGGTGGCCGGATCATTCACTTGGGATCAGTTCCTTCCTCATTTGTAAAGCTACGAAGAAATTTATCATATCCGGCAAGATCAAATGCCCGAACGAATTGACCCAGCGCATCTGTGAATGCCCGATTATCTTCTTCTTTGGCTATCTCAGCGATCTTGGTTTCTATACCGCGTATGTATCCAATTTCGCCGAGGCTGATCAGCTCACGCACATGCATCTCGCCAGGACTGACCAGTTTCCCAAAAGATGTCGCAGCGGGAGATGGCCTCTCATCCTCGTAAATCCAATCGAGCGCCAGCAACTGAGCAATTTTGTTTTGCAGCTGTCGAAGGTCGAAAGGCTTTGCGAGAGTATCATTATGGCCCGTGGGGCCGCCTGTTGGCGCAGCGTCGCCTATATTTGCAGAGAGCATGATGATAGGTGAAATCTCACCAATCTCGCGCAGTCGCATTACCAGTTGCCAACCATCCATTTCGGGCATGGAAATATCGATAAGAAAGAGGTCCGGCGTGACACCCTCGATGAGCGTTAGACACTCAGGGCCACTACCAGCTGTCAGCACGACGAAATCAAGTGGCACGAGAACCTGCCGCACGAGTTCGCGATGATCCTCGTTGTCGTCGACAACCACGATGGTGCGCCGCCGTCCGGCGTAGCCGTGAATTTTCCGTGGCAGTGGCTGCTGGATGGATGGGCGGTTGACGGTCGACAGCATCAATCTGACTCGGAATGTAGACCCCTCCCCGTAGACACTCGAAACCTGAATATCGCCACCCAATGTTTCGGTTAGAAGACGCGTAATCGTCAGGCCAAGCCCAAGGCCTGGCATCGGGCGAATGCTTTCTGCTTCCCCGCGTTGAAAGGGTTCGAAAATTCGCGGAAGATCGGCTTCAGAAATTCCCCGGCCGGTATCTGAGATTGTGAACGTCGCAACTTGGCTGCGATATGCCAAATCGAAAAGGACGCTGCCTTTGGTGGTAAATTTGATCGCATTTGACAGCAGGTTTACCAGAATTTGACGAAACCGCTTTTCATCAGTCCGGACGTAGGTCGGCAAATTGTCTGGCCGTGTGTGTTTGAAAATAAGTTGTTTTGCATCGGCCTGTGGCTGAAACATTTGCACGATCTGGTCCAGAAAGTCGGTGAGATTGATCTCATCAGAGAAGACTTGCAGACGACCGGCTTCAATGCGCGAAATATCGAGCAAGCCATCTATGAGGCCCGAAAGATGATCTGCGCTGCGTCTAATAACGCGGATCGCAGATTGTCGTGGAGCAGGAATGGTTTCATCCCGTTCCAGAATTTGAGCGTATCCAAGTACGGCGTTTAGAGGTGTACGCAATTCATGGCTCAGGCCAACGACGTAACGGCTTTTGGCGCGGTTGGCGGCTTCGGCAGTATCTTTTGCTTCCTGAAGCGCTGCATCTGTTTTCTTGTGAGCGGCTATTTCTTTCAGGAGTAAAGTGTTTTGGCGCGAGGATTCTTCTTCAGCAACAACGCGACTATCGTGTGCCAGCACGTAGAACCAGCAGACAATACCGGTCATCACGGCGAACACAAAGAAAACGATCAATAGCGTCCGGTCAACGACACCAGATGTTTCGGCAGGCCCACCGGCCTGATAAGCGATCATTGCCAGGATTGTTCCGATGGCCGTCAGCGCCACCACCAAGGACGTTCCATAGCGTCCCAGTCGCGTGGCAAGCGCCTGAATTATCTGTTGCGGCAAAAAGGAGCGGGCAACAGTCGCCACTTGTGCGTTCAGATTGGCATTTGGTTTGCACATATCATGGCAGCGACTATCCAAGGAGCAGCATAGTGAGCAAATAGGGGCACTGTAAGCCGGGCACCACGCCATATCTTCCGGTTCAAAATCATGCTCGCAGATCGAGCATTTAAGCATGGGCAGGGCCTTCCAGGCTTGGCGTGGTTTGCGAGCCAGATAATATTTTCCTTTGGTTTGCCAAGCAAGCAGTGGCGAAACAACAAAGGCGACGATCAAAGCTATGAACGGCGCAAGAGCGGATGCCATTTCTCCAAAAAACCCGAAGTGAGCTATCAGTGAAATCAATGTTGCCAAGGCCATTGTTCCGACGCCTACCGGATTGATGTCGAAAAGATGAGCACGCTTGAATTCGATGCCGGGTGGGGCGAGCCCGAGCCGTTTATTGACAAACAGATCCGCAGAAATGGCGCATAACCACGCCATGGCGATAAGCGAAAAAATGCCCAGAGTCTCTTCCAGGAGCCTGTAAATACCAAGCTCCATAAGCAAAAGGGCTATTCCAACATTGAACAACAGCCAAACTACGCGCCCGGGATGGCTATGGGTGAGGCGGGAAAAGAAATTCGACCACGCCAATGAACCGGCATAGGCGTTCATCACGTTGATTTTGAGCTGTGACACTACGACAAAAGCAACCATAAGCATCAGCGCCCACGTAGTTGAGGGGGTTATATAACCAAAGGCGGTCAAGTACATTTGTGAAGGGTCGGAGGCGCGATCTGCACCTACGCCGCTGCTCAGGGTCAGTACGACAAGGAATGAACCGGCAAGCAGTTTTGGTGCGCCGACAAGGACCCAGCCAGATCCTGCGAGAAACACTGCAATTCGATGTCGCCGTTTTTGTTGCCCCTCGGGTGGCAGAAACCGCAAAAAATCCACTTGCTCGCCGATCTGTGCCATCAGGGCCAAAATGACTGCGCTAGCGGCCCCGAATTGCGCCAGCACAAAAGGAGCGACCCTGTCGGTGTCGGTGCTGGGTGCATGAATACCTCCAAACGCACGCCACAGATCGAATTTTTCCCAATCGACAAATGCTATGACGATAAATGGCAGGACATTCAGTACGATCCAGAATGGTTGTGTGATCAGTTGAAATTTGCTGATCATTCTCACGCCATAAGTAACCAGCGGAACCACGACGACAGCGCTGATGATATAGCCGATCCATAATGGAATTCCGAAGGCGAGCTCCAAGGCGCCGGACATGATGGAAGCCTCGATCGCGAAGAGCAGAAACGTGAACGTGGCATAGATAAGCGAAGTTATCGTCGATCCGATATAGCCAAAACTGGCTCCTCTGGTGAGGAGATCAATGTCTACGCCATGGCGGACTGCATAACGGCTGATTGGTACGCCTACGCAAAGCATGACAAGACAGGCAACAACTATCGCCGCAATGGCATTGGTGGTGCCATAGGAGAGCGTAATGGCACCACCGATAGCTTCCAGCGCCAGAAATGAAATGGCTCCAATAGCCGTTTGTGCGATACGCTGGGATGAGTAACGTCGGGCGCTCTTCGCAGTGAAGCGGAGCGCATAGTCTTCCAGTGTCTGATCCGCTACCCAGCGATTGTAGTCGCGTCTGATAGGAACGATGCGTTGGCGAGCAACCATTCGTCCTGTTTTCCCCGTTGTGATGGCCCGACGCGTTTAAAGCCGCGACCGGATGATGTTTTGCTCACTTAAACACGGGATCAGATGCGGAAGAAAGCACTGATCTGTCAACTTTGGTCATAGTCTCTACGTCGTTTGACGTATGTGGGATCCTTGGCCGCTGACGGATAGTCGTCAAACGCAGCAGATTTGTACTGATGCATCTGGATTACAAGGCGCAATCAGCGCCGGTTCAAAACAATGGGGATCACATTATGAATATTAAAGCACGTATTACAGGTGCTCTGTTGGCCGGCATGCTTTCGGCTACAGCGCTGCAAGGAGCATTTGCCGCCGAAGACACGATTAAGGTTGGTATCCTGCATTCGCTTTCTGGAACCATGGCCATTTCAGAAACCACCCTAAAAGACGCAATGTTGATGCTCATTGACGAGCAAAACAAAAAGGGCGGAATTCTTGGCAAGAAGATTGAGGCTGTCGTCGTCGATCCAGCATCCGACTGGCCCCTTTTTGCTGAAAAGGCACGCGATCTGATCGAAAAGGACAAAGTTACCGCTGTCTTCGGTTGTTGGACGTCAGTTTCCCGCAAATCGGTCCTGCCGGTGTTCAAGGAACTCGACAACCTCCTCTTCTACCCTGTCCAGTATGAGGGTGAGGAAAGTGAGCGAAACGTATTCTACACTGGTGCAGCACCAAACCAGCAGGCGATACCAGCCGTCGATTATCTTGCTGCAAATGAAGGCGTTGAGCGCTGGGTTCTTGCGGGCACAGATTACGTCTACCCAAGGACAACTAACAAGATTCTTGAGGCTTATCTGAAGGCCAAGGGTGTTGCTGCAGAAGACATTATGGTGAGCTATACACCATTTGGCCATAAGGACTGGCAGACTATCGTGTCCGATATCAAGAAGTTTGGTTCGGCAGGTAAAAAGACGGCCGTCGTCTCGACGATCAATGGTGATGCCAACGTTCCTTTTTACAAGGAGCTAGGCAATCAGGGGATCAAGGCTGAAGATATTCCGGTTGTCGCATTCTCCGTTGGAGAAGAAGAACTTGCAGGCTTGGATACCAAGCCACTCGTGGGGCATCTGGCAGCCTGGAATTATTTCCAATCAGTCGATACGCCAGCCAACGCGGAATTCATAAAGACCTGGAAAGCTTATACCAAGAACGAAAAGCGTGTGACCAACGATCCGATGGAAGCGCACTATATCGGGTTCAACATGTGGGTGAAAGCTGTCGAAGCAGCCGGTACAACTCAACCTGACAAGGTGATTGATTCCATTGTCGGCGTCTCCGTCCCCAACCTTTCCGGCGGCTATTCGACGATGATGCCGAACCACCACATTACGAAGCCGGTTCTGATCGGGGAAATCCAATCGGATGGCCAGTTTGAAACCGTGTTTGAGACACCGGGACTGGTAGTGGGCGATGAGTGGTCAGACTATCTGCCGGACTCCAAAGAACTCATCTCCGATTGGCGTAAGCCCATGTCGTGCGGCAACTTCAATGTTGCTACCGGCAAGTGTGGCGGAAAAGGCTCCTGATAAGTCAATAAAGCCATGGGTGGTTGGGCCCATGGCTTTCCATTTGCTCGACAAGAGGATAGGCCGCAGCCTTTTCAAAAGCCATGCATCGTGCATTCAAAATATTCACTCTGCTAGCCTGTCTGATCCTGATTTTTCCTATCTCAGAGAGTCAGTCACAACAAGACATTCGCCTAGGTATAAATTCCTTGAGCAAAGGTGGTTTCTCACAGGTAGCGGACAAGGTTGCTCAACTTTCCCGCACGGGTGATATCAAACTTGTGCCGGTTTTCGAGGCACTCGCGGAAGGCAATCTTTACACGAGAAAGGCCGATGAAATTGTCTTCATGGGCAAAGAAGGCGGTAACGTGCTGCATTTGACCGACGCCGTAACCGGCGCTCCGGCAGGGGAGGGGACTAAGGTAGACTTCGAGCGCATCAAGGTTAACAATAACCTAAGGCGTGCAGTCAGAACCGCGATTGGTGCTCTTACGCTACTTAGTCCTGACAGAGAGGTTCGCTTTCAGGCCGCCAACTCCGTCTTCTCATCGCCGAGTGAAGACGCGCTTGAGCTTTTGGAAAGTGCAATCCAGAGCGAGCGGGACGTGATTGTCAAAACGGTCATGGAACAGGCGAGGGCGGCTGCGCTTGTGAAGTCGGATCGGTCAGTTGCGGAGAAACGTGCAGCAGTAAAAATTCTCTCACAGCGCGGTGACAGGAATGCCCTCGCTATTCTGAGTGCCACTCAAACAAGTGCCGAAGGTGAGCTTCGCACGGATATCGATAACGCTATCAAGGAATTGCAGACGGCACAGGCGCTATGGGATGCAGGCCAGAATGTCTGGTATGGCCTGTCACTTGGGTCAGTACTTTTATTGGCCGCAATTGGTCTTGCCATCACATTCGGCGTTATGGGTATCATCAACATGGCGCATGGTGAGATGGTAATGCTCGGTGCGTATACGACATTCATTGTGCAAGAGATCATTCGATCATCCTATCCGGGCCTCTTCGACTGGTCGCTGATCATAGCGCTGCCAATTGCATTTGGTGTTACAGGTTTAATCGGCCTGATCATCGAACGCGGCATTATCCGTTTTCTGTATGGACGCCCACTGGAAACGCTGCTGGCGACATGGGGCGTGTCGCTTATGCTGCAACAGGGCGTGCGTTCGATCTTTGGACCAAGTAACCGGGAAGTTGGAAATCCATCCTGGATGTCAGGTGGCTTTGAACTCGGTGGGATGACGCTGACATATAACCGTATGTGGATTGTCGTATTTTCGGCAGGCGTCTTCGTGATGCTGCTGTTCTTACTAAAGCGCTCCAGATTTGGATTGCAGATGCGCGCCGTTACCCAAAACCGACGCATGGCCTCATCAATGGGTATCAAGACCCCTTGGGTGGATGCTTTCACTTTTGCTTTGGGATCCGGCATTGCCGGTATTGCAGGGGTGGCTCTCTCGCAGATTGACAACGTCTCGCCCAATCTCGGCCAGAGCTATATCATCGACAGCTTCATGGTCGTGGTTTTTGGTGGCGTAGGGAACCTCTGGGGAACACTCGTGGGCGCGCTGTCGCTCGGCATCGTCAACAAGTTGCTTGAACCATATACCGGCGCGGTGCTCGGTAAAATTCTAATTCTGGTCCTGATTATTCTCTTCATTCAAAGGCGACCCCGCGGGCTCTTTGCGCTCAAAGGCAGGGCGGTGGAAACATGATCACTGCATTTCTCTTCAAGTCACTCGACAGAAGTATTCTGATTTTTGTTGCAATCAT
The DNA here is from genome assembly GCF_000282595.1 of Phyllobacterium sp. YR531. Taxonomy (GTDB): domain Bacteria; phylum Pseudomonadota; class Alphaproteobacteria; order Rhizobiales; family Rhizobiaceae; genus Phyllobacterium. Next base: position 53,242 of record NZ_AKIZ01000003.1, on the reverse strand, counting down.
TTTGGCGATTGGCTGCATCGTGCCGATGCTTAATTTGCTGGTGCCTGCAGACAGCATGTTCCACATTCCAACCTATGTAGTCTCGCTGTTCGGCAAGTATCTTACCTATGCGCTGCTCGCTTTGTCACTTGATCTGGTTTGGGGATTTTGCGGGATTTTGTCTCTGGGACACGCTGCGTTCTTTGCTCTCGGCGGATATGCGATGGGTATGTATCTGGTGCGCCAGATCGGCTCCCGTGGCGTTTACGGCAATCCGCTTTTGCCAGACTTCATGGTGTTTTTAAGCTGGAAAGAAATGCCGTGGTTTTGGTATGGTTTCGACCACTTCTGGTTTGCCGCCCTTATGGTGCTAGCCGTTCCCGGTGTCTTGGCCTTTGTATTTGGCTGGTTGGCATTCCGCTCGCGTGTGACGGGCGTCTATTTATCCATTATTACGCAGGCGATGACCTATGCGTTGCTGCTTGCTTTCTTCCGCAATGAGATGGGTTTTGGCGGCAATAACGGTCTTACCGATTTCAAGGATCTTCTCGGTTTCAACATTCAATCGCAAGGGATGAGAACATCACTATTTGCCGTTTCTGCAATTGCGCTGGCAATGGCGTTACTTATTTGCTCGGCTATCGTCCGGTCAAAGTTCGGTAAGGTGCTTGTTGGTCTGCGTGATGCAGAGAGCAGGACTCGTTTTCTGGGATATCGCCCGGAAAATTACAAGCTGATGACCTTCACGGTTTCGGCGATGATGGCAGGAGTTGCAGGTGCTCTTTATGTACCGCAAGTCGGGATCATCAATCCGGGGGAATTTGCCCCCGCGAATTCCATTGAGGTGGTGATCTGGACGGCGGTAGGAGGCCGGGGAACACTCATTGGGCCCGTTATCGGAGCAACCCTCGTCAATTTTGGCAAAAGCATATTCACTGCACAGTTTCCGGAAATCTGGCTGTTTGCGTTAGGCGCACTTTTCATCGCTACAACACTGTTTTTGCCAAAGGGCATTGTCGGAACAATTCAGCAAACTTTGCGGTCTGGCAAAGACCGGAAGAATGCGGAGACAATGGAACGTTTGCACGCTGCCGAAGACGTTAAAAAAGGCGTTGAAGTGACCCTCAAACCCTTGGCCGCGGAGTAAACCATGTCTGAAGCCAAACCCAGGAGTTTGCTTTATTTAGATAATGTGTCCGTATCGTTCGATGGCTTCAAGGCATTAAACGCTTTGTCCTTTGTAATTGCCCCCGGAGAGCTTAGGGCGATCATTGGTCCGAACGGCGCTGGCAAGACAACAATGATGGATATTATCACGGGGAAGACACGCCCCGACGAAGGCGAAGTGTTCTTCGAGGACAGTATCGATCTGACAACGAAAGACGAGGCTGATATTGCCCGGTTGGGTATAGGGCGGAAGTTTCAAAAACCCACTGTGTTCGAGAGTCATACCATTTGGGACAATCTCGAATTGGCCCTTAATCGCAAGCGAGGAACATTTGCAACGTTGTTCTACAGCCGACCAAAAGAGGATGGCGCGCGTATCGACGAAATCCTTGAAACAGTGCGGTTGACGGCACGCAGGAATGAGCTGGCAGCCAATTTGAGCCACGGTCAAAAGCAATGGCTGGAGATCGGAATGCTTTTGGCACAAGAACCCAAGCTATTGCTGGTAGACGAGCCCGTTGCCGGGATGACAGATGCAGAAACAGCCGAGACAGCAATTCTTCTCAAAGAAATAGCAAAGACCAGAGCGGTAGTTGTTGTGGAACATGACATGGGGTTCATTCGCGATCTTGATGTGAGAGTTACGTGCCTTGCCGAAGGCTCCGTGCTTGCGGAAGGTTCGCTGGATTTCGTAAGCAATGATCCCCGCGTCATCGAAAACTATCTGGGAAGATGAGCATGCTGACTGTTGAACAGGTGAATTTGCATTACGGCGCGGCACAGGCATTGCGAGGAGTTTCGTTGCAGGCTGAAGCGGGGAAAATTACCTGTGTGTTGGGCCGAAACGGGGTCGGGAAAAGTAGTTTGTTGCGGGCTATTACCGGCCAGCACAATATCAGCGCAGGTAAGGTCGCATTCGAGGGTATCGAGCTGAATGGCATGGCGCCATATGCCCGTGCAAAACGTGGTATTGGCTATGTGCCACAGGGACGAGAGATATTCCCGCTTCTGAGTGTGAAGGAGAATCTTGAAACGGGGTATGCTCAATTACCTCGTTCTGAGCGTAACATTCCTTCCGATGTATTCAACCTGTTTCCAGTGCTGAGCTCCATGTTGTCACGTCGTGGTGGTGACCTTTCCGGCGGGCAACAGCAGCAGTTGGCAATCGGACGTGCGCTGGTGATGCGCCCGAAAATTTTGGTGCTTGATGAGCCGACTGAGGGCATCCAGCCATCAATAATCAAAGACATTGGCCGCGCGATTATCTATCTGCGGGATTCTTTTGGAATGGCGATACTTCTTGTCGAACAATATCTCGACTTTTGTCGCGAACTCGCGGACCATGTTTACATCATGGACCGGGGCGAGATCGTGACCGAAGGCGCTGCCGAAATACTCGACACAGCTGCAGCACGACGCCACCTGACGGTCTGAAATTTGGGGATATGGTTTGGATATACTCGACTATCCACTGGTTGTTCAGGGGCGGGCGCAACGAGCGTCCGGGACGGGGCGACTGTCTGTTCGGAAAGTTGAGGGAAAAACCCGGATTGCAAAACTGTTTCAAGAAGGCTGCGCAAAACTGCGCTTTCCGGTTGTTGCGGAAGACGGTCTGGAGGCAGTAATGATCAACAGTGCTGGAGGGCTTACTGGCGGTGATGCGATGCAGTGGAATTTCGTCCTCGGCGATTTCTGCAACGCCCACATAACGACCCAAGCCTGCGAGAAAATCTACAAAGCGGTTTCTGGTACAGTCGCGACGGTTTCAACGCATATCGAAGCGGGAAAGGGTTCTTTCGTCGCATGGCTACCCCAAGAAACCATCCTGTTCGAAGCTGCCGATCTCAAGCGATCATTAAACGTAAATCTCGCGGCAGATGCCAAAGCACTATTGGTTGAATCCACCATCTTCGGGCGCAAGGCATTTGGTGAAACAATCGATACTGTGCGGTTTTCAGATCAGTGGCGTGTCCGTCAGGAAGGCCAACTGATCCACGCAGAAAATTTTGCAATCGGACCTAATGCAGGTTCATCACTGAAGCGGTCCGCGTTGTTTGGTGACTACCGTGCGGTCACGACAGTGCTCTTGGTTTCGCCTCACTGCGAGCAATTACTTGAGCCGGCGCGTTTGGTCATTGGCGAGCGGGGAGGGGCATCATCATGGATGGGCAAGCTACTCGTTCGTATGGTGGACATTGACGCATATCATCTGCGCAAACGACTTATTCCCTTACTACGCCTGTTGAATGGTGGGGCCGAGCTGCCACGAATATGGTCAACTTAGAAGGACAACTGAACGATGAATTTGCTGCCTCGCGAGAAGGATAAATTGTTGATTTCCATGGCAGCCATGGTGGCAAGACGCCGTCTGGAACGTGGTGTGAAACTCAACCATCCTGAGGCAATCGCTCTGATAACTGACTTTGTCGTCGAAGGCGCGCGCGATGGCCGTTCAGTGGCGGATCTTATGGAGGCTGGCGCGCATGTGATTACACGCAGTCAGGTTATGGAAGGTATCGCTGAGATGATTCACGATGTGCAAGTCGAAGCGACTTTTCCCGATGGTACCAAGCTCGTCACCGTTCACGAACCCATTCGCTAATTAATTTGAGAGAGATAACATGAAGAAGACACTGTTTCTAAGTTTGCCCTTGGTTTTGATCGCAACTTCACCAGCCTTCGCTCACCTTAATCCTGCGGAACATGGCTCGTTTGCTGCAGGTTTTTCTCATCCGATGTTCGGAACGGATCATATTCTGGCTATGGTGGCTGTCGGATTATGGGCGGTTTTGCTGGGCGGACGAGCGCTCTGGCTGGTACCAGCGGCATTTGTAGGCACCATGATGGCCGGCTTCTTTTTTGCCATTGCTGGTGCACCCTTGCCGTTTGTTGAGCCAACAATTCTTGCCTCGGTTGTCGCTATCGGATTGTTTGCCGCTGTAGCGATCAAGGTTCCAACATCAATAGCAATGTTACTTGTCGGCTTTTTTGCCTTGTTCCATGGCCATGCCCATGGTGGTGAGATGGGTGCAGCAACGGCGATCAGCTACCTTCTTGGTTTTGCCGTGGCTACGACCCTCCTGCATGCTGTCGGGTTGGGTCTTGGCACATTGTTGGGGGCTGGTCGTGGCCGGGTGATGATCCGGGCAGCGGGAGCTGGTACAGCATTCGCCGGTCTCTGGCTGGCCTTTGGGGCATAAGCAAAATGATCCCGGGAGAAATCATCACTGTAGCAGGCGATATCGAGCTCAATGTCGGAGCTCCTGTAATTGTCCTGAAAGTCGCGAATACCGGCGATCGTCCGATACAGGTCGGATCGCACTATCATTTTCATGAGACCAACGAAGGTCTGGTTTTTGATCGGGAGCAGGCGAGGGGTATGCGACTGGACATTGCCGCTGGTACGGCAGTTCGGTTTGAGCCAGGCCAAGAGCGTGATGTGAGGCTTATCCCACTTGGTGGCGATAGGACTGTTTACGGGTTCCAACAGAAAATCATGGGAAAGCTTTGATATGCCCGCCAGAATAACGCGATCTGCCTATGCCCAGATGTTCGGTCCTACAGTTGGAGACAAGGTGAGGCTGGCCGACACAGCCCTTTTTATCGAGGTTGAAAAAGATTTCACAATCTATGGTGAAGAGGTGAAGTTCGGTGGGGGAAAAGTCATTCGTGACGGCATGGGCCAAAGTCAGATTACGCGTGCAGATGGTGCGGTAGATACAGTTATCACCAACGCACTCGTTGTCGATGCGACAGGTATATTCAAGGCGGATATAGGCTTGCGAGACGGGCGGATTGCCAGCATAGGTAAAGCTGGCAATCCGGACACCCAGCCTGGTGTGACGATTATCATCGGGCCGGGCACCGAGGTCATTGCCGGGGAGGGCAAGATACTCACTGCCGGGGGTATGGACGCCCATATCCATTTCATTTGTCCGCAACAGATTGATGAAGCGCTCATGTCAGGCATAACCACAATGTTTGGTGGTGGTACGGGGCCTGCTCACGGCACGCTGGCAACGACCTGTACCCCGGGGGCTTGGCATCTGGGGAGAATGATCCGCTCTTTTGACGCGATACCCATGAACATAGGCCTGTCCGGTAAGGGTAATGCTTCACGCCCTGCGGCGCTGGAAGAGATGATCCTTGGTGGGGCGTGCTCGCTAAAATTACACGAGGATTGGGGCACAACGCCCGCTGCAATTGATAATTGCCTCAAGGTTGCTGATCAGTATGACGTGCAAGTCATGATCCACACTGATACTTTGAATGAAAGCGGCTTCGTGGAAGACACTGTTGCGGCATTCAAAGGGCGCACCATCCACGCCTTTCACACTGAGGGTGCAGGAGGTGGACATGCACCTGACATCATCAAAATTTGCGGGCTCCCGAACGTAATCCCATCGTCTACCAATCCGACGCGGCCCTATACGAGAAACACCATCGCGGAGCATCTCGATATGCTGATGGTATGTCATCATCTTTCGCCATCAATACCGGAAGATGTTGCATTTGCAGAAAGCCGTATTCGCAAAGAGACAATTGCAGCAGAGGATATTCTGCATGACATAGGCGCATTCTCGATCATCTCTTCAGACAGTCAGGCCATGGGTCGCGTCGGTGAAGTTTTGATCCGCACCTGGCAAACAGCCGACAAGATGAAACGCCAGCGTGGAAGTCTGCCGCAAGAGCAGGGTGATAATGATAATTTCAGGGTGAAGCGTTACATCGCCAAATACACCATTAATCCGGCAATCGCACAGGGCGTATCAAAGCATGTCGGTTCAATTGAGGTGGGTAAACGTGCTGACCTTGTTCTATGGAACCCGGCATTTTTCGGAGTCAAACCTGACCTTGTTTTGCTTGGGGGAACAATTGCTGCTGCGCCAATGGGCGATCCCAATGCTTCGATCCCGACACCACAACCGGTGCATTATCGCCCCATGTTTGGTGCGTTCGGGAAGAATGTTCCAGCTTCATCTGTAACATTCGTCAGCAAAGCAGCTGTTGAGAACGGGCTTCGGTCGAGTCTGGAAGTTGAAAAAGAATTGGTTGCTGTCGAGAATACGCGAAATGGTATTTCCAAAGCTTCTATGGTTCACAATTCGGCTACACCTCACGTCGAAGTTGATCCGGAGACTTATGAAGTTCGGGCAGACGGTGAGCTATTGACATGTGAGCCTGCGACTACACTGCCAATGACACAGCGCTATTTCCTTTTCTGAGCAGAATAAAATGAAAAAACACTTCCTACGATTGGCGCATTACAACCAGTGGGCGAACAGACAGATTTACAATGCTGCAGGTCTACTGGACAAGGATGATTATTTCGCGGATCGCCGAGCCTATTTCAAATCGATGCACGGCACTTTGAATCACCTGCTGGCAGTCGACAAACTATGGTTTGGCCGGTTTACGGGTGATCTCTATGCCCTCCCATCCTATGACGTCATTCTGCATGACAATTTCCATGAATTACAGGCTGTTCGTGCTGCATTCGATGATCATATTATCGCGGTTGTCGAGGCTATTAACGAAGCCGATATTGTCGCTCCATTTCGCTGGATCATGATAAATGGAGAGCCATATACCTCGACTTTGGATCGTTGTCTGACACAGATTTTTAATCATCAGACTCATCACCGTGGTCAGGCTCATACGTTGCTTTCCCAATTAACGGGTGATGCGCCAGCTTTGGACTTCTTCTTTTGCATGAATGATGATTTCAATGAAAGTATTGAAGCATGAGACGCGCTATCGGTCACGATCATTCCGGACATTTTCGCGGGACTCCATTCGACACGATAGTGCTGGCACATGATGAACGACACTTGCGCCGCAAGGTGCTCACCTTGCAAAAAGGTGAGCAGATTTTGGTGGATCTTCCGGAAGCTGTACTTTTTGGCCATGGAGACGTTCTGGTCCTTGAAGATGGTGGCTTGGCGGAGATTATTGCTGCAGAAGAGGCGCTCTACGAAGTGCTGCCACGAAGTCGTCAGCATCTGACGGAGCTGGCTTGGCACTTAGGTAATCGTCATCTGCCTGCGCAGTTGGAAGAGGGAAGAATTCTTATTCTAAAGGACCATGTGATCAAAACAATGTTGGAGGGATTGGGCGCGCGTGTGAGTGAGATTACTGCACAGTTTCAGCCACTGCGGGGTGCCTATCACAATGGTCACGATCACGATCATCATTCACATGAGTCGCACCACCATCATGATTGAAAATATAGCATTGCTTCGCTTGATGACGTGGCTCTCGCCGGCCTTTCCGGTGGGGGCCTTCTCGTATAGTCACGGCATCGAACAGGCAATTCACCAAGGTGTAATTTGCAACAAGCAAAGTTTGAAGGATTGGCTTTTAGATATTCTTGAAGAAGGCTCCGGGTGGAGTGATGCGATCCTGTTTGCGGAAAGCCATCGTTGCTCTCAAATTCAAGATGACTTTGCAGTACTAGCCGAGTTGGCTGAAGCACTTGCCGGATCGCGCGAAAGGCACATGGAAACCATGTTGCAAGGCGAAGCGTTCTTGTCGGCTGTGCAGGCTTGGCCTAACCCTGTTTTGGAAAAGCTGCCTGCCCGGGTTGCCAGCCCAATTGCAGTAGGTGCTGTAGCCGGCGCGCATGGTATTGATCTGGAAGCTGGGCTTTGTGCTTATCTGCACGGGTTCATTTCAAATCTGATCCAAGGGGCGGTGAGGCTTGTTCCTTTAGGGCAGCGTGATGGTGTCGCGATACTTGCAGAACTGGAAGAGCGCATACAAGCTTGCGCAAGGAAGGCGACCAGATCATCCATAGATCAGCTCGGCACTTGTGCCATCATTTCCGACATCGTGGCGATGCGTCATGAAACACAATATTCCAGGGTTTTCAGATCATGATTTCCAAAAATGGTCCACTGCGCGTCGGTATTGGCGGCCCCGTGGGGTCGGGCAAGACAACCGTCACTGAAATGCTTTGCAAAGCTATGCGTGATCGCTATTCGCTGGCTGTGGTCACAAACGATATTTACACCAAGGAAGACGCCTTGATCCTCAACAGGCTGCAGGCGCTCCCTGAAGATCGGATTATGGGCGTGGAAACCGGTGGCTGTCCGCATACGGCGATCCGCGAGGACGCAACGATCAATCTGCAGGCGATTGCTGCCATGAACAAGCTGCATCCTGATCTTGATATCGTCTTCATAGAGTCCGGTGGGGATAATCTCGCGGCCACATTCTCACCAGACCTCGCAGATTTGACGCTCTATGTGATATCGGTTTGCCAAGGTGAGAAAATACCGCGCAAAGGAGGTCCGGGCATTACCCGCTCTGATCTTTTAATCGTCAATAAGAAAGATCTGGCACCCTATGTAGGAGCTGATCTTGATGTTATGGCCAGCGATACCAAGATTCAGCGCGGGGCAAAGCCGTTTGTTTTCACAGACATGCTGCGACGCGATGGCCTTCAGGAAGTTGTCTCATTTATTGAGACCACTGGAGGATTGCGGCATCGCGATTCCGCAATTTAGTTAGTTGGCACCAGATAGCTTCAATTTGAAATGGGCAGAAAAATCACCTTCCCACCACATGGGGAAGTTGGTCCCCCATTTGTTGTTGTGAATATTGAAACGAATGCCGTCTTTGAAATCGGGAAGCGTTTTGCAGAAAGTCATAAAGTCCCAACTCTGAGGCGCGACAAGAGGGGTGTCCAGAGGCTCAATCACGAGTGACAGGTTGGAGGCGAGATGACTACGAACTGCAGATACAGCCTGCAGTTGCGCGCCCCCACCCTGTGCGAAGTTTTCCGACTTATGCCACAGCCCCATTTTAAGCAATTCCCACTGTCCCGAGCCTTCCGGAGTAATTGAAAGGAAGCTGGCTTCGGGCATGCGATTTGCGCTCTTGCCATGTAGGCTCAGGCAAAAATTCAATGATCCTTCACAGATTGAGAATTGCAGTGAAACTTGAGCGGGTGCTCCATACATTTCAACAGCTTCATCCGGCATTGTCATGACAACGCCAGATGAACCGATACTTTTCAAAATGGGGAGAAAGACTTTGGAAAGAGCGGCCCCTGATCGGGCAAGGCCAGGTTTGTCGTGATCGAGAATGGCCCACTCTTCTCGATGAGTAAGATAGGTGTCCATATGCCGATTGATGTCGTCAGCGTCATAGCTTTCATATCGATAGGCAATCAAGGAACCGGAACGCCCCGACAAAACGACTCCACCAGGATCAGTGACTGTGATGATGTCCCCTGTGTCCGGAGCAATTTCCATGTGCCAGCCATCAAACTCAAGCGTTGAATGCTTGCCGGTGGAGGTTTCAATCTTGGGCGTTGACAAGGCTGTGAGCGCTTTATCTGCCGCAGTTCTATCTTTTCCGTTCAACTCCGTTAGTGCATCATCAAGATAAGCTCGTTGCTCGGCCCATGATGCCTCAGTGTAAACGAAACGAAAATCATCTTTACGTGCTGTCTCAAAATCAGGCTTGGACCACGCGGTTTCATCGCGAAGATAGGATTTGATATCGACGCCGCAAGTATGCTCGGCAACCATCGCAAGCTTGCGCCCAAACGTCAGTCGTTGTGTTGTCAGTCCATCACGGGCCATATCATCATAGATGCTTTGAAGCCTGAGAAACCTTGACGTTTTTATGGGGTCTGCGGCACTGCCATGTATCCAGCTGTCACCCAGTTCCATTTCAACAATCGGGAAGTTGTCTTTTATGTCCCAAAGAAGGGTCCCATAATCATCAAGGGTGGAGGCTTGAATAATTGCTTTTGGATGTTGTTTATGGATCGAACGATAGGCTTCCGCGGTCTGTGAGACACTCTGTGGTCCGATGTTATCGTTTGTATGGGCAAAGCTCAGACCATCGATGAGGCCAGCGGGAAAACAAGTCTCGCCATAGGATCGCTGGTACATAACAACCACGTCTTCGCCGCTCGGTGCACGCCAACGAAAAACGTCCGGCACGTCAGGTGGTGGGGAAGCTGTGTTGACACCTATGTGCAGAAAGCGGATGCCCGCTTCGGCGAGGAGAGGCACAATGCCCAGTGTATGGCCGGGCACATCAGTCATCTTTGCCGCGGTAGTTCGTTTTCCGAAGCGACCATCAAGTTCCTGCGAGTAAGACAATCCGGCCCTGAAAAGATTTGCCGACATGAGTTCTGAGTGTGTTGTGAAAGGCAAGCCATGCCAACGGATCAATCCGCGATCAATTGCCTGTTCGAGTCTTCTTATTTCAAAAGGTGAACCCGTGTTGAGATAGTCCCAGATCAACCATGCTCCCGTTGTCCAAATGAACTTTGGTCGGTCAGGGTTTTCTGTGTAGAAATGCTCGCCTGTTTCGATTGCTTGAGGAATGAATCGTTCGTGATACTGGCGGCGAACTTTCTCGGCATGGTCTGTAAAACCAATGTCGAGGTGGGTCTTGAATATGAGATGGATGCGGGGCTCTGTCATTTGCAGTTTAGTCAACCGACAGTGCCGCGAACGACGAGACGGGTGGTCAATGTCTCCACAAGAGGCGCGGAGTCCGGTGCCTTAAGACGCCTTAGGATCAGCCGCACCAATGCACGCACGCGATCTTCCAGATCGATACGGACGGTCGTCAGATTATAGCTTTTCCAGTTTGACTGCGGGATATCATCAAATCCGATGACTTTGACATCGCCGGGAACAGAGAGTTGAAGATCGTGCCGCAAAGCATCAATGACGCCAAAAGCGCCAACGTCGTTTGATGCAAAGACAGCATCAGCACCATTGCCCACTCTGAACAGGTCTAATGTCGCCCTGTAAGCGGTGTCGTAGGTGAAATCCCCCGGTACAATCACCGGAGCCGCGAGACCATGTGCTGCAAGAACCTGTGTAATCATTCTTTGGCGTTCGGTATTTGCCAGCGATTGCTGCTTCCCGCTCAGATAAGCAACACGGTTGACGCCATATCCCTTCAAGAGTGCAACAGCTTGCTCAATACCTTCTTTTTGCTGCACAAACAGCCGGTCAAAAAGACTGGAGGTGGTCATTCCACCAAATGGCTCGGCATCATCATAGATGACATAGATGGGGACTGCGCGATCGAGAAAACCGGTAAGGATGTCAGGCTCTATATTTTCCGTGAATGCGATAACCGAGTCCGGATTGAAACCTCGCATGTACGTCAGCAGCATGGGATCCATACTGAAGTCTGACTTTGCCTTAAACAGCAAAGTTGCAAATCCTTCTGCCTGAAGGGCTGTAGTCAAGGCGTCAATTTCCTGGCTCTCCCAAGGGCTGCACACGTCGGGAACAATCATCGCGACAAGGTGCGAGCGTTTGGTCACAAGTGCTCGTGCGGCCATGTCGGGAGTGTAATTCAACTCCCGAGCGACTTGCAGGATCAATTCACGCTTTTCCTGTTTGAGAGATGCATTGGGATTAAAGGCACGAGAAACAGCCACCCGCGATACATTAGCCTCACGAGCCACCAAGTCGGCAGTGGCTCGGGGAAGTTTCTTATCGGTACGAAGAACCATAGCTGCTCTGCCAAAAAAATGAAAACGTGTTCACTATTAGTGCGCTGCCAAGGCTGCAATAGTCAATAGAAAATGAAATAAATGCTGGCATATACAAGATGTATGTATTCCAATTTTGAAACTACTGTTGACAAAAATGAAAGCGTGTTCATTCTAATGGAGAGTGAGCGGGCTGGCCGGAGGAGGGTTGGGCCTTCTACTGATAATGTTATGGAGCCGGTCCGTCATTACCGGAACATCTGGGAGGAGTTTCAATGCGTACGATTATTTCGTCTTTATTATTCGGTATGTCCGCAATGATTGCATCGCCTACCACTGTTCTGGCTGCGACCGATCTCAACATTACGTGCCGCTGCGTCATCGGTGGCGTGAACAGCGGAATGGCGGAATGGATTCAAGACAAAGTTATCCCGGCCTTTACCGAGAAAATGAAAGCCAACGGGAAGGAAGTTGTCGTCAAACTGACGCAGTTTGGCGGTGAGGACGAGCAATTGGCTCAACAGTTGGCCTTGGATTTCTCAACTCAATCGGGGCCGGACGTCGCCAATTTCGACGGTTTTCTCATACCCAGTTTCGTGCAAGGCGGTCTGTTGAAATCGTTGGACGAAGTTGCAGGAGCAGAGGTCAACAACTGGGAGGGTTGGAGCCATATACCGGAAGGTTTGAAGGCGCTGATGAGCTATCAGGGTAAGCCATATGGCATTGCTCTGAGCACGGATGCACGAATGATCTTTGTTCGTAAGGATGTATTCAATAAAGCTGGACTTGACGCAGATAATTGGCAGCCGAAGTCGTGGGACGAAATCCTTGATGCAGCAAAAAAGATCAAGGAAGCAGACCCTTCATCATTCCCTTTACAAATCAACGCGGGCGTTTCAATGGGTGAGGCCACTGCAATGCAGGGCTATTGGATGGCGCTACTTGGTACAGGTGAACAGGTCACGGATGACAGTGGCAAATATATTGTGTCCAGCCAGGGGATTCTGGACACGCTGAAGCTTTATAAAACCATCTATGTTGACGAAAAGCTCGGTGACCAGCGCGCACAGCTTCTGGCAGATGGCCGCAATCGGACATTCGCCAATTTTCGCGATGGAAAAACCGCGATGCTCATTGAGAGTGACTGGTTCTATCGTTCAGTGACCAAACCCGGAGCGGAATTTGCTGTCGCGGACCGGGACAATGTGATGGCATGGAAAAAGATGCCGTCGATACAGCCCGGAAAAGGGTTGCGCGGGCAAGATTTCGTGACGGTTTCCGGTGGTACAGGCTTTGTGATTAACCCGCATTCAGATACACCGAAAGAGGCGTGGGAACTGCTTTCATTCATGAACAGCAAGGATCAGCTCACGGCATTTCAGGAAATTCAACCGGCAATCCGTATACGCGATGACGTTGCCATTCCCAATTCTCCGTTCCTGACCGAGACCGCAAAAACCTTGCTGCCCATCACGACCGCACGGCCTAATGACGGTAATTACAATAAGGTCTCCACTGAAATACAGCGAATGACCGAGAGTGTGGTTTCAGGCGAGCTTTCGCCAGAGAATGCAATGGAGCAATACAAGGCTGCTGTGATCGCCATTGTGGGCGAAGAAAATACGGTTTCACATTGACGAGGGCTTTATCCACGAAACGGCATCGCGTCGGGACACGCAGATGAAGACATTCTCACTGCTCTCTAATAGAGCCGGCGCATTGTTTCTCGCTCCAGCGGCTGCACTGATTGGCGTGTTTGTAATCATCCCATTCTTCTGGGTCATAGTTGTCTCGTTTACGAACAGGACTTTGCTTGGCAGCACAGCGCTGAATCCCGACTTTGTGGGATTTCAAAACTACATCGCCCTGTTCAATCCATTAACGTTCTTTTCCCGTGGGCAGTTCGGCTTCTCATTGATATTGACCACTCAGTTTGTGCTGTTGTCAGCTTTGGTCGGCCAGGCACTGCTGGGATTGATACTGGCCTGGTTGAGTCAAACTGTCTCGCCCAAGATAAAGTCCTTCCTGCAGACCGCAGTAATTGCCGCATGGATATTGCCAGAAGTTGTTATTGGATTTGCCTGGTTCGCATTTCTGGATTTTGACAATGGTACGCTGAATATGATCCTGCGAGGGCTTGGTTTGCCACCGGGTGATTGGTTGCTGCAAAATCCGTTCTGGGTGATTGTAGTATTCAATACTTGGCGCGGTGCGGCATTCTCCATGATGCTGTTCAACTCGGCATTCCAATCAATTCCGCCGAGTTATTTTCAGGCAGCTGACGTCGCCGGTGCCAGTTCATTGCAAAAGCTGCGCGACATAGCGCTGCCGCTGATCAAGGGCCATGTGGTTACTGATCTTATCCTGATTACCATGTGGACGTTCAATGTGTTTACGCCATTCCTTTTGACCAATGGCGGACCATCATATCGAACAGAATTGCTGTCTATCTACACTTACCGGATTGCTTTCAAAGATTTTGAGTTCGGAAAGGGCGCTGCTGTTGGGGTTATCATAATGCTCATCAATCTGGCATTCGCACTGGTTTATCTGCGGATGGCGCGTAAAAAACCGGCGGAGGCAGATTGATGCAAGTGCCTGTACAAGTATACGTCCGGCGTATGGGCTTTTCAGCGATAGCCGCCATTCTTGGTGTGGTGTTCGCTCTGCCATTGATCTGGTTTATCTCCGCTCCATTCAATGCGCGTGCAGAACTTGGCCTCGCGATCCCCCAAGCGTTCAGCATCTCCAATTTTTCGGCGGTCTTTCAAAACACGTTTGCCATGCGAGCCTTGTTGAATAGTCTCATTCAGGCATTTGGCGGTGTGATATTGGTTGGGGTCTCGGCAACTTTGGCTGCCTATGCTCTCTCCCGCTCGTCGATACCCGGAAAAAGTGCCGTTACTTATATCCTCCTCCTCTTCTCATCAGTCGTTTCCGGTTCCGCTGCAATGGTACCGATCTTTCTGATCATCTCGGCAGCTGGCCTCATCAATACGCATTTGGCGGTAATCCTCGTATTCGCTGGCGGATTATTGCCCACTGCAATGTTCATCCTGCGAGATTTCATTGATGCAATTCCCCGGTCTTATGAAGAAAGTGCGATGGTTGCGGGTGCATCGCCCCTTCAGGCATTCTTTGATGTGGCCTTGCCAGTCATCCGGCCGGGAATCGTTGTCGTGGTTGTATGGGCGTTTGTGAACATTTGGGGAAGTTTCCTTATCCCGTTCATTCTCCTGCGTAGTGACAATTTGATGCCTGCATCCGTTGCGATCTACTCATTCTATTCGGAAGCTGGCACGCCTGTGGTTACCTTGCTCGCTGCTTACTCATTGATCTACTCCTTGCCTGTCATCGCACTTTATCTTTTCGTGAACTGGAAGTTCGGTTTCCGGTTCTTCGGTGGCATCAAATCTTAAACGGATAATCAATCTTATGGCCTCTGTGGAATTTCAGAATGTCTCCAAGAGCTTCGGTACTTTCAATGCAGTACCCGATATCAGTTTCAATATAGCGGATGGTGAGTTTGTCTGCCTGCTCGGGCCGTCAGGCTGTGGCAAGACTACAAGCTTGCGCATGATCGCAGGGCTTGAAACGCCTACTTCCGGCAAAGTGTTGATCGGCGGGAAAGATGTAACCAATCTGCACCCGAAAGATCGGCAAATCTCGATGGTTTTTCAGGATTATGCGCTTTACCCACATATGAATCTTGCAGACAATATTGCTTATCCACTCAAGGTCCGGGGCAAAGGCGAAGCCGAGCGTCATGCCCGTGCGAAAGAAGTGGCGGACGTTCTCAAAATTGGTGATCTGCTGAAGCGTTTGCCAAGCCAAATTTCAGGAGGGCAGCAACAGCGAACGTCGCTTGCACGTGCACTTGTTTATCCCAGTCAGGTCTATTTGTTTGACGAGCCGCTTTCCAATCTTGACGCCAAGCTTCGTCTTGAGGCACGTGGTTTTCTTAATCATCTGCAGCGGGATATTGGCATGACTGCAGTGTATGTCACGCATGATCAAGCGGAAGCCATGGCCCTGGCAACACGTGTGGCAGTGATGGATAAGGGGCGTATCGCCCAATTTGCCCCACCGCTTGAAATCTACCGTCGGCCTGCAACAACCTTTGTCGCCAATTTTGTAGGTAATCCTCCCATGAATCTCATTTCGATCAGGGTAGAAGTCGCAGAGAACAAATTGCAGGTCCACGCCGACGGTATCAAAGTAGAAGGGTTGACCGTGTACAGCCACATTGCGGAAGCAGCCAAGGCAAAGGCGATGACATTGGGCGTGCGACCCGAGCATCTGCGCATCGCTCATACCGGAGATATCAATGTTATCTCCGGGACACTTTTCGCAAATGAAAACATGGGTCCTGAAAGCCTGGTTACGATAGAGCGACCTGATGGCAATCGGGTGACAGCCCGTATTTTCACGGATGATGTAATCAAGACCGGCGATATTGTTGAGTTTTCGTTTGACGAGCAGCATATTACGCTCTTCGATAGCACTGGTTTGCGGGTTCCAGCGCTTGGCGAAATCGACTGAAATGCAGGACTGCTCAGGGCAAAATCTGAAATCGCTTGACGACTCAGCCAGACTCAGGTGAATTTACGCTTTAATCTCTAAAATTGGATTTTAAGCGTGTATGTTGTCTCCAACTGAAAAAGACCCGAGCCACCGTACAGGAAAGCGTGTTCGCTCACTGACGCGGCTGGTCGAAGCGGATGCTGATCTGCTTAGCGCCCAGTTGCAGGAGCTGAGGTCTCGCGCCTTTCCACCTACGGCAGAGAAGGAACTTAGAAAGTTCACTTCTGGCGAAGCTGCTCGTTTGATCGGTATTACCGATGCCTATATCCGACATCTATCGTTGGCGGGCGAAGGCCCTGAAGCGGAAAAGACATCTGGTGGGCGTCGGCTGTATTCGCTGGAACAGGTTCATGAGATACGGCGATATCTAGCCAAGTCCAAAAAGAGCTATCTGCCTTCTCGTCAAGGTAACGAGCATATGCAGGTCATTGCCGTAACCAATTTCAAGGGTGGTTCAGGCAAAACCACGACAGCTGCTCATGTTGCGCAATATTTCGCTATGAGAGGCTATCGTACACTGGCAATCGATCTCGATCCGCAGGCGTCATTGTCGGCGTTGTTCGGCATTCAGCCGGAGTTTGATCTGGAAGACAATGACACGATTTACGGCGCTATCCGCTATGATGATCAACAGCGGCCGCTGTCTGATATTATCCGAAAAACCTACTTTGCTGGCCTCGACATCATTCCGGGTAACCTTGAGCTACAGGAATTTGAACACGATACGCCGCGCATTCTGGCGGAGAAGCGTAGGGGCACCGAACGGCTTTTCTTTTCTCGTATAGCAAATGCGCTCGCTACTGTGGATGATCGTTACGACATCGTTGTTTTGGATTGCCCTCCATCACTGGGATTCTTGACATTATCGGCCCTTTGCGCGGCGCGTAGTGTGCTTGTAACCATTCATCCGCAAATGCTTGATGTGGCTTCAATGTCGCAGTTCCTGCATATGACTGCCGGTCTCCTTGATGTCGTGGAGCAAGCTGGCGGTGATGCTGATTACGATTTTTTCCGTTACGTTGTGACGCGATATGAACCGAGCGACGGTCCTCAAGGCCAAATTGTCGGCTTGCTGAAGAGTCTTTTCGGCGAGCGCGTTTTAACAAACGCCCTGCTCAAATCTACTGCAATCTCAGACGCTGGTCTAACAAAGCAGACGCTGTACGAAGTTGGCCGGGAATATTTCACCCGCGCTACCTATGACAGGGCTATCGAGGCGCTGGATGCGGTTAATCTCGAAATCGAAGAGCTGGTACGCGACGCGTGGGGGAGGGCTCCATGAATAAGCGCAGGGATGCTCTAAAAGCTATGATGACGCCTATCAATGATGCGTCGCATACCGAACACAGACATACCAAGCCTCCTCAAAAATCCGGCTCGCTCAAGGCTATGGGCTTGTCGCTGCAAAGCCTGTCAGATGATGCAGATGAAGCACAGGCATTACGTGAGCAAATATCTGCCGGTGAACATGTTGTTCAAATCGAGCCTGACCTAATTGACGCGTCATTCATCCGGGATCGGCTTGACGATATCAACACCGATGATTTCAGTGAATTCAAGGCTAGTATAGAGGAACATGGCCAACAGGTCCCAATCCTTGTGCGGCCCCATCCTCAGGATGATCGCCGTTATCAGGTGGCCTATGGGCATAGGCGGCTTGCAGCATTGCGGGCAATAGGCAGGCCGGTCAAGGCGATTGTCCGCAATCTTTCCGATGAGGATTTGATCGTTGCGCAAGGTAAGGAAAACCTTGAGCGAAAGGATTTGTCCTTTATCGAACGGGCATTGTTCGCGGCGAAACTGGAGGCGCATGGCATTGAGCGAAACGCCCTCATTGCGGCTTTAGCGGTTCATAAAGGCAATTTGTCGACAATGATTGCCGTGGCAAACTCCCTGCCGGAAGATTTGATCCAGGTCATAGGCCCAGCCCCCAAGGTTGGCCGACCCCGTTGGGAACAACTTTCACAATTACTACAGGAAGACGACACTCCCTGGAGAGAGAGAGTTGATCTGGAACGATTACTCCAGATCGATAGCGATGCCCGTTTTGCCCTGATACTGAAGAGCCTGATGCCTCGGCAATATGGACCTTATATCTACCCGCTGAAATCGAAAGAAGGGCTATCCTATGCCCAGATTGAACAAGCAAACGGCAAGACGAAAGTAACTATTGATGAAGCCCTGACACCTGAGTTCGGGCACTATCTAATAACGCACTTGCCTGAAATCTACGCTGCATATCTTCGCGGCGAAAAGAGTGAACCGCGTATTCGACAACTCTAACTGGAGAGAGATCACAAAAGAAAAGGCCCCCGAAACAGACGTCACGGAAGCCCTCTCAAAGTCTAAGCAGCTTGAGAATCGCATTTCCGAGAATCACTGTCAAGCGTTAAGCGCCGTTTCGGTGAGCGGATTTCTTTTGCCTGATCAAAGGGTGAAAGCAATGAATAGGGAAATGACGACGACGCCCTTTGGGCGGCGGCCAATGTCGTATGCCATGTTGGATGCGCAAACAGAGGCCCGAGCAACTGATGCTCATTTGATCGCCGACAAATGGAAGCTTTTTCGTATGATTACGGAAGCCAAGCCTTTATTGGGTGTTTCCGATCGTGCGCTGGCAGTACTGCATGCATTGCTCAGCTTCCACAAAAAGAACGAGCTGGATAGCACCAATAATCTCATCGTTTTCCCCTCAAACAGAGAATTGTCGCTGCGTTGCCACGGCATGGCACCAGTTACTTTGCGCAGGCATCTGGCCTCCTTGGTCGAGGCAGGAATGATCATCCGCCGCGATAGTCCTAACGGCAAGCGGTATGTACGACGCGACCAGGAAGGTGAGGTAAAGACCGCATTCGGTTTTGATTTGATACCTCTGGTGATGAAGGCAGCCGAATATGAGGAGCTTGCTGCGACAATCCGCGCTGAAGATCTGGCAAAACGCCTATTGCGGGAGCAGGTCAGCCTTCATCGCCGTGACATAGCAAAGATGATCATTTTTGCCGAGGAAGAAGCTCTTGACGGTCCATGGAATTCACTGATGGAGCGGTTCACGCCCTTAGCCCGCCCATTGTTGAGGAGCTTTGACAAGCGAGGACTGGAAACGCTGGCGGATGCCCTTGGCGAGTTACGTGTTGAAGTAGAGAAACTATTGGAATCACACAATAATTCCAATAAAACAAACGCCAGTGACGTTCAAAATGACCGGCATATACAGAATCAAAACCCAGACTCTAATTTTGCATTTGAACCCGGCTTTAGACAAGCCAAGGGAGCAGCGAACCAGTACAATCCTGACTGGCATGATGACGCCATTAAAGCAGATGACCCTGCAGTATCTGTAAGGCAGACACACAAATCACCAAAAACATTTCCACTTGGTCTCGTCCTGAAAGCCTGCCCGGATATAATCAATTATGCACTCCGCAGGATAGATAGTTGGCCCGATCTTGTGCAAACCGCGAACCTGGTTCGGGTAACTCTCGGGATTAGTCCTGATGCCTGGAACCAAGCCGTTGAGGTTTTTGGACCCAATGAAGCGGCAACTGTTGTTTCGGCAATCCTGCAAAAAGGTGAGGATATTTTGAGTCCTGGCGGATATTTACGTGCTCTGACTGACAAGGCTAGAGAGGGATCATTCTCCTCGGGGCCATTGCTTATGGGATTACTTCGCGCCAGCCAGATCAAACATGATGCTGAAGCCGGATGACTTTTGATTGCGCACTCTTTTGTTACCGACAAATGATCGACGTGTCCGCAATCGGCATGTTAAGCCACCACTATAATGACGATGTAATGGGCATAGAATATTTATGAGCAGGCTTGACAGTTTTATTCGCCGGATGACGGCACAACGCGACATTCTCAATCATATTTGTGATGCTGTGAAAGAACTGGAGGGACCGGTAATCGAGCTCGGGCTGGGCAATGGCCGCACTTATGATCACCTCCGCGAAAGATTTCCTGATCGCCGGATTATTGCTTTTGATCGCGCAGTTGGTTCTCATAAGAGTTCCACACCCAACCCCGAAGATCTCGTCATTGGCGAGATTCGCGACACTGCACAGAAATTCACTGGTATAGGCGCTGCACTTGTTCATGCGGATATCGGTACTGGCTATGACGATAAGGATGCGGTGACGTTGACATGGTTGCCAGAATTGGCGGCCGGTCTTTTGTCGTCACATGGTATTGTCGCCAGCGGTTTGGAATTGGACCATCCTGCACTGGCGCGGTTGCCGCTTCCTGCGAGTGTGAAGCCCGGCCGTTATTTCTTATATCGCCGAATTGAATAGTAGTATGTCAAACTGAGGTTCATTGAATGGCAGAGCTGAAACCTTGATCGCCTCGATGCTACCATCGCGAAATATCAGGCAATCCTCATAAAAGCCGGCCAGATATTGTATGAAAGCGATCGATTGATCCTCACCGTAATATACAGGTGAAAACTCCATATAGACGGGGACATTGCTTGTTAATAAGGTCCGCATGGATTTGCATGCGACTGGTTCATATCCCTCTATATCCATCCAGATCAGTCCAATCTGCTGCAAGGATACATTTGTATCGTATAGAATCTCCTCTACTGGTCTTACAGGTACGGTGATTTTTCGATCTGAATTGCTTTTGCGTGTTGTGCTGCTTTTGCCATGATTATTCTGGTGTTGAAAGAAGTCAATTTCACCCTCCGTGTCTCCCGCTGCGCAGTTTACCAGAAGCACCTTATCTTTCAGCCCGTTCTGAGTGATATTCAGCTTCAACAATTCGAAGTTACGGGGATCAGCTTCGATGCTGACGATCTGTGAGAATGACTGCGAAAGCGCAAAATAGATCGTTTGCGTCCCGATGTTTCCGCCTATTTCAAGCAAAGTGCTTCCATCAATCAGAAGCTTCCTTTCCTGAAGAATTGAAAGTAACCGGTCAACGTGATCCCGCTCGAAGTTGCCCTTCCGGAACACTTTTTTTCCGATGTAGTCACGGGGTGAAACTGTCATGACATGATCCCCGCAATTGATCGTCATGTTCGTGACTCTGGGGCCAATTATATTGACCAACAACTTGCGCCCGTACCGCGTATCAAAGAAGCGGGCGATAGTATCGTATCTCCATTGCTCAAAGCGCCGAAGCCATCTGTTTTTCATGTGAAGTGAGCGCTCATTTCCTGAGTAACAACATAAATCCTGAGCGGCTCGGCGCGCCCCCTCACGGTTATTTCCCGGCTTTCCAGCAACGTAGTATCAGATCCTGCTTTAACTATGGTTGGCTCCGACACGACCAGCGCAACATCAAGTTCCTTCGCAATTGTTTCCAGACGGCTTGCAACGTTAACAGTGTCTCCAATCGCGGTGAGGCTCTTTACGTTGCCATAGCCCATTGCCCCGACAATCGCCGGACCGGAGTGCACACCTATTGCGACACGCAGCGGCATGGCGAGATCAGTTGCAAGCTCTTGACTTAAACGGTCTATTTCACGAACAATTGTTGCGCATGCTTTGAGAGCTTGCCGGCTGGCATCTTCCGATGACCCCTGCAGCCCAAACAAGGCCATTGCACCATCTCCAATAAACTTGTCCAAGCGGCCGCCCGCCCGTTCAACGGCCTGGCCTACGATGGCAAAGTATCTGTTAAGCAGGAACACCACGTCATAAGGCAGTTGGGCTTCGGTCAGGGTGGTGAAATTGCGTATATCGCAGAAGAGAATGACAATTTCCTGCTCACGGCCCGGATTAGTTTGCTGGCTGTTTGCGGGCAGATTGCTTTCCACAGTGGGCACAAGCAAGGGTACTATGCTGATACTATTCAAAGGTCGAAGCTGACAGGCAAGGCGAACATCTGGATCTGCGTTGATACGGTTCAATGTTGCTTGCTCGGTTGCATCCGGCCTCAATAATGTATCCCCCCCTTCTACTACTTGGACGCGGCATGTCGAGCAGCGGCCTTTGCCACCGCACACGGCGTAGTGAGGAACGCCACCAAGCCGGCTCGCTTCAAGGACGCTGAACCCACGCGGAACACGAACAAGCTGACCTTCCGGATAACGAATTTCGATCTGGTCGGAACGTTCACGCCAACTGCGAACAAGTCGCAAGGTCAGGACGCTCAAAAGACTAGTGGCAAAAACGCCATAGAGCATGAGTTTAATTATCATCAGCTGCTGCAGCGCCGCGTTACTAACAAATGTACTTCCATGCGCAATCCCCGAAGAGTAGCCGCTGCCATAACTCGATTGTACCGGTTCGCTTGCAAGAATACGGCCCGTATAGGCAAAACCTAAAAGGCTGAGAACCGGCAGCAAAATTGCCAATGTAAGGAAGAACGGAGCAGCCCGCGAGTACCAGTCACGGTACCGCAACCAGAAATGTATTCCAATGCATCCATGAGCCCATACTACAAGCAATGCCAGTGTCTGTCTGATAGCACTACCTGGAGAATCGACCCACAGGCTGCGAATGACAAACTCATATGTATCGTGCAGGCCCGCCACTTCGTATCGGATGCGTGTTCCAATTATATGTTCAATCAGTAAAACGGGGATGAGCAATCCCAGTATGATCTGGCTTGCCTCACGCATGGGCATGACCAGTGTTCGGCGCACATAAAGTGCTCTCATGATCAATGTCACATGTACAATTGCTGCGCCGTAGAAAAGAAATGTCCCGACCGGGTTTCTCCAAATGGCAAGAAACCAATGACGACCCTCTTCCGCGGCCTTTAGCGAGATCAAATTGAGTGAATGATTAGCCAGATGTAGCATGACAAAAACGAGCATGATCAAACCTGAGATCAAGCGTAGTCTGCGCAATGACCGTTCGGAACTGACTTTACTAGCGGCGAAAGCTGTCATGAAATCCGTAGAAATTTCTGTCATGTTAGCTTAGTTGAGCGGTTGTGATTTGGCGAGTGGACAATGTGCTCACTTGCCGGGCAAAAACGGCAAGACGAAGCCAGTCTTGATGGATATTTGTTTTAAAGTTGATGCGACTCTGGTCCAGTGGGCACAATCTATTGTGCGGCTTCCAATCTTCCCGCATGGTGGTCTACGTTTTATTGTCAGGCTATATCGCTTTCGCAGATGCACATTGCTTTTTATGCCCCGTTGAAATCGCCAAACCATCCTGTCCCCTCTGGTGATCGTGAGATGGCGCGACTGTTGATCCGCGCGATGCAAAGTGCGGGACATAAAGTCGAGCTGGTCTCTGAGCTCAGAAGCTTTTCCAAAACGCCAGAAGGGCCTGTTCAAAAAGAGATTCAT
The DNA here is from genome assembly GCF_000282595.1 of Phyllobacterium sp. YR531. Classification (GTDB taxonomy): domain Bacteria; phylum Pseudomonadota; class Alphaproteobacteria; order Rhizobiales; family Rhizobiaceae; genus Phyllobacterium. The sequence goes on along the minus strand of NZ_AKIZ01000003.1, from coordinate 29,786 downwards.
AATAGTGCTGCACGGGAACGTGCACGCATAGCTAAATTATGGCAGACCGTCGTAAAACCTGATCTGTGGTTCACCTATCACACTTATTACAAGGCCCCCGATCTGCTCGGCCCCGATTTGGCATCAATGTTTGAACTTCCTTATGTTACGGCTGAGGCCTCCTATTCCAAAAGCCGCGATGGCGGGGAGTGGAAAGAGCAGCAATCATATGTCGTTGCGGGTCTCCGACAAGCCGCATTGAATATTTGCTTCACGCAACGGGACGAAATTGGTCTTCAAGAAATCGTATCCAATGAACGTTTGGGAAGATTGGCCCCGTTTATTGATGTTGCAGCCTTCTCGGCAGATCCGACGCCGGTTCATTCCAATCAATTTGTTACCGTCGCAATGATGAGACCGGGTGACAAACTGGATAGCTACCGGATGCTCGCAGCTTCATTGGCGCAGTTGGAGCACATACCTTGGACCCTGAGAATCGTGGGAGATGGCCCCAGCAAGGCTGAGGTACAGGCGTGTTTTGACCAGATCGGCAATCGCATTGAATGGTTGGGGCAAAAACAATCACAAGAAGTTATGGAAATACTTTACGGTTCTGGTGTCTACATCTGGCCGGGATTTGGTGAAGCATATGGAATTGCTTATCTTGAAGCGCAGGCGGCGGGGCTGCCCGTCGTAGCACAGGAGGTGGCCGGTGTTCCGGAGGTCGTAAAGAATGGTATTACAGGAATTCTTACACCAGTGAATGACGTGTCTGCCTTCAGCCGTGCAATAGAACAATTATGCGCGAACAGCGAGGGGCGCTTTGGTATGGGCAAGGCTGCGAGGGAGTTTGTTTTTGCAGAACGTTCTCTTGAACAAGCGTCACGGCGGTTGGCTTGGCTGCTCGAAAAATATGTGAGACGAGATCAATGACCGAAGATGTCATTTGGCAACCACTGCGCGATGAACTCTCGCGTTGGATAAATGTCAGTCGGAGCGTGCAATTCTGGCTGCGTGACGATGATGCCGTTCAACCAACGACAGCTCTGCAACGCTTGCTAAAGCTTGGTAAAGAACATGGGGTGCCGACGTTGCTGGCTGTCATACCCGCACTGGCGGGTGATGGATTGGCTGACAGACTGAAATCGGAGCAACTAATCACGATTGGTGTGCATGGTTGGTCACATGTAAATCATGCTCATAACGGAGAGAAAAAGCAGGAACTTGGACCCCATCGACCACTACAATCGGTTCTTGCCGAGCTTGAGGAGGGGAGAAATTGCATAGAGAAATTATTCCCGCAACGAGCTTTGCCGATACTCGTTCCGCCATGGAATCGTATTGATGGTTCGTTGCTGCCTCATTTACGCGGCCTGGGATTTGCAGCACTTTCGGTATTTGGACCGCCAAAAGAAATCCAAACCAGTCATATCCCCGTTGTGAACACGCATGTTGACTTGATGGATTGGCACGGCACGCGAGGCTGTCGAAACTACGGGGATTTGGTAGCTGATATTGTGCGGGAGATGCGTGACCGGTTTAGCGGAGAAGACAGCACTATCGGCATTCTTGCTCATCATCTTGTACATGATGAAGCGGCTTGGGTTTTTCTGCAAAAACTTTTCGAAATTACCGTTCATACGGGAGGATGCCGTTGGGTATCCGCCCGCGAGTTGATCTAGAGCAAGTTTTGCTTATATAGGGTCATTCTGTGGGATGGAATTCGCGGGCAAGGTCGAGGGATTTGGCGAGGCCGATGTTTGTCCATCGGACGATGATAAAACCCGAAGGATTTGGCCCGAATTCACCCGGCCCTTCGGGTTTCTGGCTAACGGCCAACCACTTTGTCAGGCAGCATCGTCCGATGGATAAACATCGACCTCGCTACCTTCCGCGTGGATTGTCTCGTCATCCACGAAACAGAATGGCTCTATATAAACAAAATTTGCTCTAGAGGTCTATGACTTGAAAGTCACGGGCTGCGAATGTTCCATCAAAGCGCAGCCTTGCAAGCCGTTCGAACTCGTCAATCTCATCATCAGTTCGCGACGGGGCATGATGGAACAATGCCAGTTTGCCGATTTTGGCGGCTTCTGCCAATTTTACCCCATGTTGCCATGTTGAGTGACCATAGCCAAAGCGTCGCGGCATCTCGTCTTCAGTATAGGTACAATCATAGACAACCAGATCGGCATCCTTGATGAGGCCAAGAACTGCAGGATCCAATTCGCCTGCGATATGTTCGGTGTCAAAAATCAGCGCGAGGACACGGCCCGCCCACTCGATTCTATAACCGACGCAGCCACCGGGATGATTTAGCTTATCGGTGCGTATTACGACGTTCTCAAACGGGGTAAGTACGTCCCCTGTACGGAAATCCTGAAAGTTCAGGCATGCTTGGCAAATATCCGATTCTATCGGGAACCACGGTGGACGCATAAACTGCTTCACCATTTGACCGGTCGTCATCTGTCCAGCCAAATGTCCCGACCAAAGACGAACACTCATCATGGGGTTGTAAAGCGGCGTGAAATACGGAAGACCAATGATATGGTCGTAATGGCAGTGCGTATAAATGATGTCGAGTTGCTCGACACCTTCGCGCGACAAAGCCTCGCCGGCTTGGCGTACGCCAGAACCGGTATCAAAAATCAGTCGCCGCTTTCCGCATTGAACCTCGATGCACGCGGTATTTCCACCATACCGTATGAACTCTGGTCCCGAAACCGCAACACTGCCGCGTGTCCCCCAGAATTTCACCCGAAATACTTGGTCGTTCATTATGCTTTTTACACCTGGTTCCCCATTTTGGGGATATCGTAGTCAAAGTGCGATCGTTATGCGAGGCTTGTATTCCTTTTTATTGACAGGCTACGCATTAAAAATTCGCTTCTGTTGATATGTAGGAAATAGCAACTTGCTTTTTAAGGTTTATGACAATTAACCAATACGATTAGATTAGTGATCACTAGAGCAAATTTTGTTTATATAGAGCCAATTCTGTTTCTCGGATGACGAGACAATCCACACGGAAGGTAGCAAAGTCGATGTTTACCGATTGGACTAGCTGCCTGACAAAGTGGTTGACTGTCAGCTGGAAACCCGTAAGGGCAGGGGAGTTCGGGCCAAATCCATCAGGCTTTAGTCTCGTCCGATGGGGAAACATCGGCCTCACCAAATCCTTCGACCTTGTCTGCGAATTCTCTCCGGCAGAATGACTCTATATAAACAAAACTTGCTCTAGAACGGCTCGCTCATGTCTTCTTCGAAGTTTCCTCGTATCGCCGTTATAGCAGATGCACATTTCCACGACCTTTATGGCGATTATGACTTCGAGGGAATTGAAGTAGACGGCCGCAAGATGATCGCTCGGCGCCTGACGGACACGATCCGGTCTACCCGCGTGTTCAACGAGAGTTATCATGCATTGCGAGGTGCTCTGGATGATGTTGTGACCCGTGGAATCAAACTTGTCATTTTACTTGGTGATTATTCGGATGATGGCCAAGTAGGAACACTGTCTGCGCTGAGAGAAATTCTCGGTTGTTATAGCAAAGATCATGGGCTGATCTTCATCGCAACCATCGGAAATCACGACATCTTTGGTATAGCCGGACGCCATCACGCAAAGCGGTTCCTAAACGCTAATGGCACCTATACCACGGTTGCCAGCGATAGCGAGTTTGTCGACGAGGATGCTGAGGCAATGGTCTTCAGCGATAAAATGTACTGCCAAGGGTACCCCGAAGGCTTGCAAGCAATGCCTGATCTTGGATTCTTCGCGCCGTCAGATGCCATACATTGGGAAACACCATTTGGAAACAGCAGTGATCCCGCTTCCCGCCGCCATAAGGTGCGGTCGGCGGACGGCCTCAACCAGTATGAGCTGATGGATGCTTCTTATCTGATCGAACCATTGCCAAATCTCTGGTTGTTGATGATTGATGCCAATGTATTCGAACCTCGCATAGGCGCCTTCTCAGACAATGATCCTGCAGCATTCATTGATAGTACCGATGCTGGCTGGAACTCGATGCTTGTACACAAGCCTTTCATTCTCCAATGGATGAAAGATGTTGCGAAAAGAGCCAAGCTAGAGGGTAAAACGCTCTTGGCATTTTCCCACTATCCAATGATCGATATGATGAATGGGACGAATGAAGATGAACATTCATTGCTTGGAGCAACTAGTTCGACGAGGAGAACCCCTTCGCTGGCAGTAGCGGATGCAGTGATTGATACCGGCACTTCCATACATTTCAGTGGTCATCTCCATGTCAATGACACAGCGAGTATCACGAACAGCAAGGGAACTTTGACGAATGTGGGCGTCCCATCGCTTGTTGCCTTTCCACCTGCCTTCAAGATTTTAACGATTGAAGACAATGAAATTAACGTAGAGACCATATCATTGGATGGTCTTACGATAGATACCAGGATCAATACGCAGTATCGGACCGAGATTGCCGTTACAAAGAAGAATGTAGGGGCCATGCTGGACGCTACCAGTTATGGAGAATTTCTTTCGGCTCATGTGGACCAGCTGGTAATCCATCGTTATCTGAAAAGGGAGTGGCCTGCCAAACTCGCGCAGGCAGTCAAACTGTTGACACTTGGCGATCTACTTGTGTTGGCCCGATCTGAGAAAGCAATAAGTTTGGATGATATTGTTCAGACACTGAGAATGGACCGGGCTCATTCCGCTATGGCGAGTATGGGCTTGGAGGGAATGGATACCATCTCCGTTCTTGATTTGCTTGGGGATTGGTATCGCTTGCGCATGGGTAGCGAGATGGCGTTGGATTGGATATCAACAAAGAGATTGGTGATGTATCGCAGACTGATCGAAGCCTATGCATCTGAAGGAGTAGAAGGGAGTGAGGCCAGGCAAATGTTCGCGACAATCTTCCGGATGATGGCTTCATACATGGCTGGATTACCGTCGCGAAACTTCTCTGTTTCTCTTGCGACAGGTCAGATAAAAATCTTTTAAAGCTCTCTCTTATTTTGCCGCGTGCTGCTTTTGTTTGCTACGCGCTTCACTGAGCTCGGTTGTTGTATGGCTCAGGCGATCCGCAAGAACCCGCATGATTTCAATGGTCATCTCGGGATAATCGCTCAAGAGTTTGATAAAATGGTCCTTGCTTATGCGCAGGGCTTCAAGCGGTGAGTTGGCCTTGACCGTAGCGGTACGGGAGACATCGCAAAGAATAGCAATTTCACCGACAATTGAATCGTGCTCGATCTCAGCGACCTTTATTTCTCCGCTCGGGCTATCAGCAAGAATATCAGCCGCGCCGGACAGGATCACGTATGCCGCATCTGCGGGATCGCCTTGGTTGAACAATATCTGGCCGGACTTATAGCTCACGCGCTCCGAAGTAAATGCGAGAAGTTTCAGCTTTGCGGGAGCAACTCCCGAAAACAATGGCACTCGTCGCAACATTTCCACTTCGTCTTTAAGCAGCATATGCGTAGCATCCCCTGTGGCCATCATCGGATTTTATGAAGCCAATTGTTTAAATACACCGTTTTTCTGCAGAAGAGTAGCATGTGTTCCGTCCTCCACCAGTGCCCCATTGTCAAATACTACAACTCGATCGAATAATTTGGCGAGGCCAGTGTTTGAAAGTACCCAAATGATGGATGGGGAATGACCTTCTTCGTGAAGGTTTTCCATGATGTTATGCGTGATCTTGTCTTGAACGCGTTGGTCAAGCGCGGGAAGAGGGCGGTTGAAAATCAAATAGTCAGATCGCTTGAGCAAAGCTCTTGCCACATTCAGTTTTTGCCGCTGTACATTGGTAAGGCGTTTGCCGCCTGAACCCACATCAAAATCAAGACCGATAGAAAGGACGCTTTCAAAGAGTTCGAGCTTGTTGAAGATGTCCCGCATGATATCGCGGAGTTTGTCCGAGCCATCCGCTTGTGCAAAACCAATTCTGCCAAAAAGCACATTATCCAGCAAAGTTGCTGAGGAAATAAACTTTTTAGGATCGTATCGTTCGATAACGCCCTTGAGGTCGTCGGGCAAATTCTGATGGAAACGAGCTCGCGCGTCCACGATCTTGGCCATGAGTTCATCGTTCAACAGACCAAAACGGTGCCTCGGTTCAATGTATGAGAAGCTCAATCGGATGATGTTGGAGCGCTCTTCCGGCGATGCAGCTTCGATGCCACGACCTTGCAATTTTTGCAGGAGTATCTGGTAAGCGGGAATATCATCCGCAGTCATGAATGTAAGTTGCTGGAAAAACGGATGATCCGGCGGCAAATCCTGGAAGAGTTCAACGGCATTCGATGCAATTTCCAGACCCATGAGATACAAATCGATGTAAAGGTCATTCTCCCTTAGCACTGAGCGGAAATAGGGATGAGCTGCCAGCTTTCTGTTGGTCATCATTGGGCGTTTCATCGTCCCGAACAATAGATTCTCCCCAATAGTCGCTTGCGGATTATACTCTTTCAGCTTGAACGGCACCACAAGGTCATCGAGGTCCTCTTTCTTCAGCCTTTTGCGAAGCGCTTCGCGAAGCTCGACGATTCTGTCAGTAAGATCGCTGTGGGTGGCTGTATTGACCAACGACCGCAGCGCCATATCCTGAATATCCTGCGAAATCATCACAGCATCAAGAACAGGACGAACCACTTTGAAAAGATCGTCGGGGCCGGTAACGCCTGCAGAAGTGTAATCCACCCAGTCGCTGTTCAGATCTAGCTCCGGATTACCCGCACGGCGTGCCTCATTCAGGTTCCATTTATACTTGACCGCTTGCGCACCCTCATACTCAATCTTGGTCAATGGAGCATGCTTAAGTCCGTAAAGAAGATTGTCCCGCAATGTTCCGTGGAAGAAGTAGGTGTCGGACGCAGCATAAGCGATCCGGCGACCTGTTACCGATTCCGGGAGTTCGAGCAAGTCTGCTCCGTCAATGGTAATACGCCCTTGGTCCGGCCAAACCAATCGGGCAAAAGCTTCGGCAAGTGCCTCCGCGCCGCTGCCACTATTGCCAATGATTGCGACGGTTTCAGACGGTTTGATTTCTACCGAAATATGATTGAGCAGCGGCGCGCCACTGTCGTCGGATACTGTCAGATTCACTGCATGCAAGGAATGCTCAAGTCGGTTTGTTGCAGCAGGTGCCAAGGCTTGAATCTTGGGATCAACCAGGCGGTCCACATTGAACTGCTCAACGACCTGCGCATATTTTACCTGCACATCCTGTCGTGCCTGATCCCAATCGATCAGCTCTTTCAACGGGCCGGGCAAATCCTTGTACGCGTTGATCACAGCTACCAGCTGACCGATGTCGAGCCTCCCCTGCAGCGCCAGAACACCACCCACCGAATAGAACAGAAATGGAGTGACCTGCGCCAGGAAATTATTGATGAACTTGACCAGGAATTTCCATTGATAAAGGTCGTAACGGATCGAAAAAATCAGTCCGAGACGTGATGCTATGTCGGCCCGTTCATAGTTTGATGTATCATTGCCATGGATAGCACCGATCCCCTCGACAATCTCGCCTACGCGGCCGGAGAGTTCCCGTGCTGTCAACTGGCGCTGTCTTCCAAGCTCAAGCAAACGCTTGCGCATGCGTGGGATAATGACACCTTGTATGGCGACAATTGCAGCAGCTATCATACCCAGCCAGAAATTCTGCATGATGATGAAAACCAGAGCTGTCAGAGCCTGGCCGCCGAGCAAAGCGGGCTGCACAAACGCATCACCTGTGAAGCCACCCATTGGTTCGACTTCATCCTTGATCATGGTAGCGATTTCCGCCGATTTTACCCGCTTGAACTGGGACGGTGGAAAACGGAGCACACGATCAATGAGTTCGAAGCGTATCCGGCGCAGCATACGCTCGCCGAGGCGGCCCTTATAGGTATTGATGTAGAGTTTGAAGAGGCCGTTTATGATCACCAGGAGCAGAAACACAAGGCTGAGTGCCATGAGCATTTCAAAACGGGTCAGCTCCAGTCCATTGAAGAATGTGACTTCACCCATATAAGGAATATTGAAGCGGATGCGCATGAAAGTTTGCGTAGCGCCGGGAGATTCAAAACCTGTCCCTTGTATGGGCCCGTTGACAATCTGCTTTGGCAGATCGAACGACAGGAAATAGGGGACCATCGAAACGGCTACAACAATCAGAATCCATATCTGCTGCAGTCGTGTATTCGACCAGATATAGCGTGTTAAACTTTTTTCCATGAACAACCGTGGGCTGTGACGTCAGCAGTAATTTATATCGTGAAACAGGTGAGGCGGTGAAGGGACCTTATTGGTTGAATCACCTGAACTTACATCATGAAATGCGATGATGCCACATAACATGGTGCTATGGATGCGTATTCTTGAAAATCAAACCTAGAGCATCTGCCCCAATAGTGCCGCAGTCTGTCGAGCGCCATTCAAGTCCAGGTTGTGTTCTGGGCGAGATGCCAAATCAAGGGCTGAGGTAATTGCGCCTGTGAGCATCGCAGCAGTCAGGCCGTTTTCAGGCAGCGCGACTGCAAGTCCAAGCGCTTCGAGGCGGGTTGCACGAACACTTTGCTCGGTTTCGCCACCTGCGGTGAAAGGGACGAGTATGGACCGGCATTGCGCACGAAGCATATCGCACACCGTATTATAGCCAGCCTGCGAAATTGACAGTCGGGCATTTTGGAGAAGAGCCGGAAAGTCTTGACGGAACCTTACAATCGTCACGTTCTCCGGCGAATCCGCGTATAGTCTTGCGAAGTCTGCCTCCGGTAGATTAGGCCCGGTGATTAGGCACCATGTGCCTTGAAAGCTGGATTGTCTTGCGGATTCACTCGCAGAACGAAGGAGATCGAATCCTACGGCGCCGCCGCCTGCGGAGACTACGATATCAAATTTGTCGGGAGAGGGCTGCGCTACGGAACCAGCAACAAGCCCGGTATAGATAATCTTGTCAGTGATGGATTTTGCCAGCGGGAATGTATCGTGCAAGGCCACAAAATTGGGGTCGCCATGCACCAGCACATGGTCGAAATGGGATTTGATAAGAGAAACCGTTTCTTCGTCGCGGCCCGGTTTTGCCCGCTCTTGCAAAATATCGCGGACGGAAGTTACGAGTATGGGTTTTGGAACCGTGGATTTGATCGCCTCCAGCAGAGGCATAAGCTCAAATCGCATTTGCCGCCGTCCGAACGGAAACGCTTCGATGATGACGATATCGGGCTTAGCCTCGTGAAAGGCATGGAGTAGGAGTTCGCGGCGATTGTTAAGATAATCTTCGCTGGCGGGTTGTGAATTACCGTCCACAAGACCGCTAAATCCGGCATTGCCTGCCAGTAACGGGGGCAACGCAATCTTTCTTATCCCATGTCCAGGAAAGCCCGGCACATTTGAACCACCCGTGACCATGGTGAGGTCGAACCCATTATCCACAAGAGCACGCGCGATATGACTGGCTCTTGCCAGATGACCTATTCCAAGCAAGTGCTGTACGTAAAAGAATACGCGCGGTGATGTCATGATTTTTGCCACTCATCCTCAAATAATCGAGTGAGTTGCCGGATGCTGGAATTGTGATCAAAATGTTCACGAACCCTGCGCTCAGCAGCCAGACCAAGACGATGCCTCAGGTCCGGCTCACGAATAGCCCGTTCAATGGCGATGGCCAAAAGACGAGGGTCCTCCGGTGGTACGACCAGACCATTCTCTCCTCCAGTCAGCAATTCTGGAATTCCTGAGATATTCGTTGATACGCAAAGGAGGTTTTGACTGGATGCTTCTACCAGCACATTGGGTAATCCGTCGCGGTCGCCATCCTCAGCAACCCGGCACGCCAGGGCAAAAATATCCGATTGCCTATAATGCGTAAGGACATCTTCTTGAGCTAGTGCGCCTTTCCAGAGAATGCGATCAGATATGCCCAACGTTTCTGCAAGAGGTTTAAGCTTGCTCAACTCATCGCCACCGCCGATATGGGTGAACCGCCAGTTGAGATCAGTCGATAGCTGCGCTAGAGCCTTTAGGAGGACATCATAGCCTTTTTTTGGAACAGCCCGCCCGACACTTAACAGCTGCACAGGATCGGACTTGACAGCACCGTTGCGGTCCGACCGCGGTTGGTCGAAATGTCCAAACCGAGCCAGATCAAGGCCGTGATAACTCAGATGAACTTCCTCTTTTCGCTCGGTAAGCCCACGCATATGTTCGAAACCCGAGCGAGTGCAGGTAACGCTCCATCGTGCCTTGCCAAGCTTTTCTGTCAGTTCCCAATCAGGGGAGGTCCAGATATCTTTCGCATGGGCGGAACAGGTCCACGGAATCCCCGTCAAAATGCTCGTATAGGCCGTGACGGATGCGGGTGTGTGAATGAAATGCGCATGCAACCACTCGCCTGCATCGGGCCATTCATGTGCTAATACCAATGCTTGTCCGAACCGGCGAAAACGATTGCGGCTTCTATCACGCAAAAAGTCGGACCAGAATTGGCGAAGCAATGGTCGAAATCCCGGACGCTTCCAACTGCCAATCAGTCCGCGTAGGACACGTAGCGGTTCTTCGTGAAGATACTCCGGTAAATAAACGACACGCGCTTTGATCTCATCGTGAATGGGATGGCGTTTCTTGTCCGTGGGCCTGCGCATGGAAATGAGGGTGAGGTCAAAGCCTGCCTGCTCCAGCCCAAGTAATTCCTGCGCGATAAACGTTTCCGAAAGACGTGGGTAGCCCTTCAGAACAACAAGTGTTTTACGGCGTAAAGACAAAATGCGTTCTCTTACTCAGCCACGGCAGGAAGTGGCTGATTTTCCCGGTCTTCCAGCCACTCTCCGACTATTTCAGAGATGTGCACAAGTCCTTCAAGCCGCATACCTTCACCCTTGCCACTTTGCGAGGGAGGTGCACGTTCTGGTAGGCGCTTAAGTACCTCTGCAAGTCGTAGTGGATCTTCGGCTTCTTCCGGCAGAAGCATTTCAATCAAGCCAAGTTCAGCAGCGCGCTTGGCACGGATAAGCTGTTCTTCGCGGGGAGCAATACGGGGCACTATCAACGCAGGCTTATCAAACGACAAGATTTCGCAATAGGTGTTGTATCCGCCCATGGCGACCACTGCCTTTGCCCCCGCGATCAATTCCTCCATTCGGTTATCGAACTCGATTACCTGTATGTAAGGAATCTTGCTGCCCTTCTTGACAAGCTTTGCGCGCTGCTTGGCAGGCATGTAAGGACCAAGTACGATGAACGCTTTATGCTGCAGCGAGGGATCTTGCTGATAAGCGTGAATGACATTATGGACGAGATCCGCACCATCGCCCCCACCGCCTGTTGTCACCAATATGTAATCGCCGTCAGGCACGTGCGCAGAGGTGGTTTCATGAGAGACGCTGCGTTGCAGAAATCCCACAAACTTCATTTTATCCCGAATGGTTTCCGGAACTTCCAAATCAACCAATGGATCGTAAAAATCCGGGGGACCGTACACCCATACGGTATCGTATAACTGGTCGATCTTATTGATCACTTGATTGTGCTTCCACTCGGCCTCCAAGAGGTGTGGGGCATCCATAACCTCTCGCAATCCCAGAACAAGTGTAGTGCCCCGTGATTTGAGATAAGTCAGCGTCTCTTCGACTTCTCCCTTGAGCCCCATAGGTTCTTTGTCGACGATAAAAATATCTGGCTGGAAAGTTTCTGCAGTGTGCCGGATGATCGACTGGCGCATTTTCAACGTGTCATGCAAGTCGATATGGCGGGCAAGAGACGTGTATTCTCCGTTACGCAGCTTGATGACGCTCGGGACCTTAACGAAATCCACACGGGCACGATAGTCAAACGCTCCGGCGATAGTAGCGCCTGAAATTATCAGGATGTTCAATCCCCGATAATCCTCGACAAGCGAATGCGCTATCGTTCTGCAGCGCCGCAAATGGCCCAGGCCGAACGTATCGTGACTATACATCAGGATCCGTGCATCCTCGAAACGACGCATCATGGTTGGAACTTTCTTTTCTGCGGATAGGCCCGCGCAATACAACTCAAATAGGCGATTATTTGCAACCTGCAAGCCTCTTATCTGTATGGATCGGCGGCGTCGCGCAACCCATCTCCCAAGAAATTGAACGCCAGGATGACAAGAATGACGGGTACCATCGGGAAGAGAAGCCACGGATAAAACGCAATGACGCTTACACTCTTGGCCTCTGTGAGCAGTATGCCCCAGCTTGTTATTGGTGGTCTCAAGCCCAGTCCGAGGAAGCTGAGAGCAGTTTCGCCAAGGATCATACCGGGAATTGAAATTGTTGCTGTTGCGATCAAGTGCGACATAAAGCCTGGTACGAGATGCCTTCCAATAATCCGGCTGCTTTTTGCTCCCATAAGCTGTGCAGCCAAGACGTAATCTTCTTCACGCAGGGCAAGCAGCTTGGAACGGACCGATCGGGCAAGACCGGTCCAATCGAGCATGCCTAAAATGATGGTGATGCCAAAGTAGATCAGTATCGGGCTCCAAGTCACGGGCATGATGGCAGCGAGTGCCATCCAAAGCGGCAAACTAGGCAAGGATTGTAAAACTTCGATAACACGCTGAACCAGTAAGTCAAAAACGCCACCGTGGTATCCGGCAAGCCCGCCAATGATGATGCCAAGAACAAAGCTGATGGTTATGCCGATCAAACCGATGGTCAGAGAAATGCGCGCTCCATAGATAATGCGCGATAATACATCCCGCCCAAGGCGATCTGTTCCCAGCAGAAACATTTGTCCACCTTTTGCGGGACATACAAAATGGACGTTGGACTGCACAAGTCCCCAAAAACGATAATCGTCCCCCCTGCAGAAAAAACGGATCGGTTGAACGTCATTCATATTGTTTGTGTAGACGCGCTTCAGCGACTCCATGTCCAACTTCATCTCACGGCCATAAACGAACGGCCCAACGAAATTGCCATCATTGAATAGATGCACGCGCTGAGGTGGTGAGTGGATGAAATCAACATTGCGTGTATGCAGATTATAAGGAGCCAGAAACTCTGCAATTATGATCATGCCATACAGCAAAAGCAGGAAAATACCTGAAGCAAGGGCAATCCTGTGCCGCTTGAACTTCCACCACATCAGCTTGAGTTGTGAAGCGAGATGAACCTTGGCCTGTGCCTCGGTCATTACCTCGACAGACATCGGGTCGAATGGCGCTGTCGAGACAAAGTGCTGCAACGGAGCGCCGGGGAGAGGTATCTGCGCGGTCACTTGGTGCTCCTGCCAGCAAGCCGGATACGTGGGTCGAGGAATGCGAGAGCGATATCAGAGATCAAAACTCCGATAACAGTCAGGAATGCTAGGAACATCAGAAATGAACCTGCCAGATACATGTCCTGGCTTTGAAGTGCTTTTATGAGCATTGGGCCTGTGGTTTCAAGAGACAACACAATGGCCGTAATTTCCGCACCGGAAATGATGGCAGGAAGAATGGAACCAATATCAGACACGAAAAAATTGAGTGCCATGCGAAGAGGGTATTTCACCAGTGTCCTGAACGGGTGAAGCCCCTTTGCTCTTGCTGTCATGACGTATTGCTTCTGCAACTCGTCGAGAAGATTGGCGCGCAGACGACGGATCATTCCCGCGGTTCCTGCCGTGCCAACGATGATGACGGGTATCCACAAATGCGACAGGATAGAACGCGCCTTTTCCCAGCTCATCGGCTCGTTGAGATATTGCTGGTCCATGAGGTGCCCTATGGATGTACCGAACCAAACATTGGCAAAATACATGAGGATAAGCGCAAGCATGAAGTTTGGAACAGCGATACCAAGCAGACCCAGAAATGTCAGGCCGTAATCACTCCAGCTATATTGATGCGTGGCTGAGTACATTCCAATTGGAAAAGCGATCAGCCAAGTGAAGAGAATAGTGACAAACGATACGAGTATTGTCAGCCACATGCGATCGCCTATAACCTCACTTACCGGAAGCTGATACTCGAACGAATAGCCAAAATCGCCTTGAAGCATTCCGGCAACCCAATAAAAGTAACGCAGTACAGGCGGCTTATCCAAGCCATACTGGCTGCGCAGTTCCTCAAGGTCCTGTATGTTTACGGTTTCACCCTGTGCCTGCATTTCCGCGATCTGGCTGTCGATGAAATTGCCAGGCGGCAGCTCAATAATAACAAAAACCAAAGCTGATATGATGAGCAAGGTCGGGATCATGGCGGCGATGCGCCAGAGAATATAGCGGAGCATGTTTAAACCTGCTCCGTTTCGAGCCAGAACGTATCCGGCATATAAATGCCGAGATAGCATGTTGGATCAAAGCCATAGAGACCCTTCTCCGGAAAATTCTGCAGTTTGTTGGTGTGCACTACAGGTTGCAATGTCCCGTTGATCAGGCCGATCGAAAAAACCTGGCTGGTAAAAATGGAAAGCATTTGATGCCAGACTGCGGTTCGCTCATCCATGCTTCTGGAATCGCGCCAGCGATTTTGAAGGCGGACCAGTTCTTCTGCTTCCGGCAAATCCGGCGCTTGGCCGTTCTGACCAAGCGAAAGGTGATACATGCCCCATAATGGCCATTGAAGCTGATCTTCAGATGTTGGCGCGAGTTGCTGCGGGTTCATATCCGCAGTGGCAACGCCATTTTCGATGCCATACCAGATCGACATCATAATTCTGCCAGCCTGTGCCCGGCTACGGAAGATGTCGCGCTGCGAAGTGCGGGTATAAAGAGCGATGCCGATCTTGCGCCAATGATCCGCAACCAGCTCCAGCACATCGGTATCCAATGTACTTTCGCCGGGCGTTTCGATCGTTATTTCGGCAAGGCGGCCGTCAGGCAATAAACGGATATCGTCATCATCACGATTCTGCAGACCGGCTGCATCGAGCAGAGCGTTCGCTTGAACGGGGTCGTGATCGACCCACGCCTTTGCATATTCCGGTTTATAAAGAGGGCTCTCCGGAAGAACCGTGTCTGCACTGGCGGTTCCAAGCCCGTAGAACACGGCCATATTGATTTCATGCCTGTCTATGGCAAGCGATAGTGCCCTGCGTACCCGTACATCGCGGAATAATCCACGCCACACTTCATCGCCACAGTTCAGATTGGGCAGAATTGCAACGCGTGAACCGCGGGTCATTTTCCATAGATTGACCTTGACCGGATAGCGCTTTTCAGCATCCTTCAGGAAAGTATAGTCGTTGAAATCAACGCCGGTGGCTTGCAGATCGCTTTCCCCTGCACCTGTTTTCGCAGGGATGATCGAAGACGAACTCACATTGAGAATAAAGCGGTCGATATAGGGCAACTGCCTGCCATTCTCATCTACACGATGAAAATAGGGATTGCGTTCGAAAACGAATTGCTCTGCAGGTGGGGCAGTTGTGTTCCGCCATGGATATAGCGTTGGAAGATTAGGATTCTCCGGCCGGTATTCACGCGCCATCTTGATATGCAGGTCAGCCCATTTTTTGACGCGGTTTTCCTGCATCAACGCGGATAGTCTGAACTGATCCTGATACTTTTTGTGGAATTGCTTCAGGTAAGCCGAGGGGCCGTGAATAGCGAGCGGTTGTGGTCCTGCCAAACTAGGAAGGAAGTTAGGATTTGGCGCATCCCAAGTGTAGCGCACAGTCAGATCGTTGATGACTTCAAAACGTGGCAGTTTGCCGTTGACACGCAAGTCAAGCGATCCTCCGCCTGGTGTCAAATCCTTGTTGAGAAGCACATCTTCCCACCAATAGCGGAAGTCGTCGACGGTAAGCGGTGAACCGTCTGACCAACGATGCCCTTCCCGAATGGTGAAGGTGAAAATCGTGTCATTCTCTTCGTGAAATGACTCCAGAATGTCTGGTTGCAGGACCAAGTTCTCATCATAACCCACCAATCGGGCATAACCATAGATCGTCATGAAACGAATATCTTTGGCACTTCCAATTATGGTGCGAACCGTTCCACCGTAACGGCCAGGTACTCGGCCCATTTCCTTGAGACCAATAATTCTAGGGCGTGTAGGCAAACGATCTACAAGCGGCGGAAGACTGCGAGCCTTTAGTCTATCGGCCAGAAACTCAGGTTCAAGATCGCGGTCTGCCGCCAATGCAAAGCTGGGGGATAGCAGATATCCGAGCCCGCCTAACCCGATCGTACCCAATATTTTACGCCGCGTTACCAAACCCGCAACTCCTTGGCGTCGACATTGCGGCTGGCCAGCACGAGATGACCGCCACCCAGATCGGCCTGTGCAAGGTCGTCGGCCCTTCCGTTGCCTGCAAACTGCGGTCCCCAAGCGCTCTTATCGGAAGCCCCGCTGGCTTTGAGAGTCTTAAAATCAAGCGGCCGATCCAAATCGGGGAAAGGAACAGCAGCGAGAAGTGAGCGGGTGTAGGGATGCACCGGATTTCGCAATATGATTTCCCGAGGTGCCAGTTCGACAATGCGTCCCGCACACATCACGGCTATCCGATCAGCCATATAGTCCACCACAGCAAGATTGTGGGAGATAAAGAGGTAGGTGAGGCCCAGTTTCTTTTGTAAATCTTTAAGCAGGTTCAAAATTTGCGCTTGAACAGAAACATCCAATGCGGAAACCGGCTCGTCGCAAATCAACAATTGCGGTCCCAATGCCAATGAGCGGGCAATGCCTATACGCTGGCGCTGCCCACCCGAGAAGCTATGCGGATAGCGATTGAGAAAGCGTTGGTCGAGACCAATCGCCTGTATCAAGGCGCGTACTTTTTCCAAACGATAGGCTTTGTCGCCACGCCCATGAATTTCCAGCGGCTCACTCAGAATATTTTGGATGGTCATGCGTGGAGATAGCGAGGAAACAGGATCCTGAAAAACCATCTGGATATGTGTTCTCAGGTCCAGAAGAGCTTCACCCTGTGCAGCCAGAACATCGATTTCACCCTTGCCTTCGTCAAAAGTAACGCTACCGCTGTCGGGCGTGATTGCGCGCATCAGGATTTTGCTAAGCGTGGTCTTGCCACAGCCACTTTCGCCGACAAGGCCAAGACATTCACCGCGGCGAATGTCAAAGCTGACATCATCGACAGCTTTGATGCGGGTTTTATCCTGCTTGCCAAACATGCCGGATTTGCGAATGGCATAGGTTTTCGTCAGGTTTCGGACGCTAAGTAAAACTTCGGGTGTTTTTTCAGGTTTTGGCTTTTTTGCCCAAAGCGTGTCGGAATTGACGGGGACTTCCCGCAATGCTTTCAGCCGTTCTCCCGGTTTCATATCAAAATGGGGAACCGCAGCCATTAACCCTTTCAAATAGGGATGCTGAGGATTCCGGAAAATGGCATCTACGGGACCAGCTTCCATAATCTCGCCGTGATAGATTACCACAACCTCATCAGCCATATTGGCTACAACGCCAAGATCGTGCGTAATTAGCAACATCGCCATGTTCAGTTTCTGCTGAAGGTCTTTCAACAATTCGAGTATCTGTGCCTGGATCGTAACGTCGAGTGCCGTTGTCGGCTCGTCAGCAATCAAAAGAGCAGGTCGACAAATCAAAGCCATTGCAATCATTGCGCGTTGCCGCATGCCGCCGGACAGCTCAAAAGGGTACATATCGTAGGTTCGTGCAGGATTGTGAAATCCTACAAGCTTCAACATCTCTTCAGTTTGGGCTCTGCGTTCATCCTTGGTGGCTTCGGTGTGAATTTGCAGAACTTCGCTAATCTGATTGCCAACCGTGTGCAGCGGCGACAGCGATGTCATAGGCTCTTGGAAGATTTTGGCCATGCGCTTGCCGCGCAAGTCCCGCAGTTCTGCGCCATCGCGTGGCATCTGCAGAATGTCAGTTGTTCTGCCATTTTCGGGATCAGTAAATAGAATCTTGCCCGTTGCATAGGCAGTATTGGGCAAAATACCCATAACCGATTGGCTTATAACGGATTTTCCAGAACCAGATTCCCCAACGAGGGCCGTGACTTTACCTGGCAGAACGCGAAGATTTGCGCCCTTTACCACATTCATTCGACCACCCAACATCGCAAAAGAGATGCCAAGGTTCTCAATGCGTAACAAATCCGTTCCCGACGTCATGCGAGCGACTTAATCCTTAAAGGCTGTCGTTTTCTGTCAACGGAAATGAGACTAGCTTACGCTTTTACACGAGTCCAGTTGGTTGAATAGCGATTGCCTAAGCAGATCAAATACATATCGCTTCGAAGTCAGGGGATGGGGCAGACAGAAGCATCAAGAACATCGGAGCAGCGAGGAGAGCGTCGAAAATTATCGAAGTAGAGTGCCCATTCCGTTTTATCGGCCGCGCGATATGGTCCGAACTTGAAATACTGATTGTCGCCAAGCCCTTTGTCGCCATGGCCAATATGGCCTTTGACAGTCACTATCCATTTGTTATTGGCAAAGATCTCGACATGACCAGATCCGTCAGGCCCCGGTTTGGTGTAAATGGCAAAGTCGATCCAACCGGAATCTGGCGTGGGTAGTTTGTTGCCCCTGTCGGTTATAACGATTGCATCTGTGCAGCTGTTGAATTGCTTGCCGTCTTGCGGGGTCCACTTATCGTCGGTCGCTACGAGCGCGCGCATCTGATTGGTGTCGGGTCGATACCAGACAGGTGTTTGTTGGTCGCCACAGGCTTTTACAGGGCTCGTGCCTGAAGCCTTTGGCGGGGCTATATAATTGGTTTCAATCGTCGCGAAAAGTTTCCCGTGATTGAGACGCAGTGCCAAAAACGGGCTGAAATCGCCAACAGCTTCAGGCCCGATTTCCCTTTTCCATTGGGCAATCAGATAGCGATGATCGCCCTTGGGAATGGGATCGGCGAATTTGACTGCGAAACCATACCACACGCCTTGGTCATAAGGCACGCGGTGCTGGGTTTTCTCCCAAACCTCGGCGCGCTCGCTGCAATTTTTCCGTACCTTCGGGCAGAACGGCTTGACACTTAATTTCAAGGCTCCTGCACCGGTTTGCTTGACCTCGGACTGGAACTCAACCCTACCGGCCTGCTGTTCAAAATTCTGGCGGTAATAAAGCCCACCCGCCGCTGAAAAATCCTTGCCATCGAAACCATCAATCAGCACGTCGCTCGTGGACTCTGCTGCTGCACCTGTTGCACTTAAAGCTGCCGCAAGAAAGGCCATAGCGACGTAGTTTCCTGTCATTGCATGAATTTCTCTAGGAGGGGGCGTTTGGGCGGAGTGGTTTTCGCATCACGGTGCAGTAGCATGACCTGTTCCGCTTCCGAAAGTCCGTCATAGGTAATTTCGTCGTATGCGTCATCGAGTTGAGCTGTTTGATCTGCCTGCTTTGGTAGAAGAACCGTTACTTTCTGGCCGACCCCACGTAGTTTCTCTTCGCCGAGCGTTGTCCAATCGCCGCCGCAATAAGTGGCGAATGCCTGGCTGGCGACAACCTCACGATCATATTTCTTTGTCAAACCTTGAAGCCGCTGCACTTCATTCACTGCCGAACCAAAAGCGGAGAATGTCAGCCGGTCCTTCAGTCCAACATTCCCAAACATGACATTGCCTACATGCAAGCCGATGCCATACCTGATGGCGCTGAGCCCATCTTGCTGGCGCATCGTGTTCAGTTCTGCAACGCGTGCTTGTGCTTTGGAAACGGCAGATAAAGCCGCCTGACATGCCACTTTGGACGGGTCTTTATGCCGGCCGCATGGATAAACCGCAAGGAATCCATCTCCCATGAAGCTCAATATTTCTCCACCGCTGCGGTTAAAGGGTGCAGCGATTGCATCAAAAAAGTGATTGAGAGTGTCGATATAGGCTTGCCGTCCCTCTTTTTCCGCAAGCATCGTAGACTGCCGCATGTCACCCATAACCAGTGCCGCGCGAATAGTTTCGCCATCCCCGCGGCGTATCTGGCCATTGAGAACACGCTTACCGGCATTGCCACCGAGATAAGTCGTAAGCATATTGTCGGCCAATTTGCCGAGGACCGCCATTTTTGCCGCAACCGCAAGGTGGTTTTGCAATCTCAGCAATTTCGCGATCATTGCATCGCTGAAGCCGTCACTGGAATCGGTTGCCCAAGACCCCATCATGCCCTGAGTGGACTGACCTCCGAATGATTGCAGAAACGCAAGATAATCGGTCATGCCCTCAAGTTTCAACTCATCCAGAACCGGGAATTCGGATGGCCCGTCCAGATCGATACGGCGCCGCAGATGTTCCAGATTATTGCTGAGCAAATAAAAATAAGGGCTGAGAAGAAACCGTTCAGGTTTTTCACCCGGGTTATGACGATAGCCTTCTACAGTCATCCCACTGGAGCGTTTCCAGGTAAAACCGAGAGCGTCATAAAGTGGATGAAGCATTGAAAACGAGAGATTGACGCGGGCGATTGGCAAACCTGCAGCCGCTATGCGTTCGCAAAATCCGCGAACGATAATTTCGAGACTGTCTCCCGCCAATGCAGACTGGGTGACCCAGTCTGCTACTTTGTCCAGAAGTATCGTGGAAATATCTGCTTGGGTCGCGCTCATCCCTCGTCCTTACAAATTCGAGCCACGTCCATTTCCCGCGCATACCATTCGACGAACGTATCAGTTACGCGCGAACAGGAGAATAATTACAACAGGATGAGTGAATCCGGATGCGGTGTCAACGCTGGCAAACAATTCGCCAATAGGGCGATTTTACCAAT
The DNA here is from genome assembly GCF_000282595.1 of Phyllobacterium sp. YR531. Classification (GTDB taxonomy): domain Bacteria; phylum Pseudomonadota; class Alphaproteobacteria; order Rhizobiales; family Rhizobiaceae; genus Phyllobacterium. Next base: position 9,184 of record NZ_AKIZ01000003.1, on the reverse strand, counting down.
CTTACGCGACTTTCGCAGGCAAACAGACGGGCGTCCTTTACTGATTACATTGGCACCCGTTAAATGGGTGTTTTATCGATCTGAAACAATAGGTCACGCTCACTTCATTGTGACATAAACGGGAGTATCCCGCTCGCTTGACAGCTATCGGTATAGCAGCCATCTAGAACCGACGGCTAGAGTTCAGGAATGACCGGGAAATCCATTGAGCAATACTCTTTTCTCCGACCTATCGCGTAAGATCCAAAACCTTCAAGCAACGGCAGGGGTGATTGGGCTTGGCTATGTGGGACTTCCTCTGGCGATAACACTTGCAAGGAGTGGATTTCGCGTAACCGGATTTGATGTTGATCCAGCAAAAATCATAGCATTGGATGCTGGTAAATCCTACATTGAAGCTGTGAGCGATGCCGCACTGCAGGTAGAGGTGAAGGCCGGACGTTTCGGGTCTACAGCGGATTTTTCAAAGCTGGCTTCCTGCGATGTCATTATCATCTGCGTTCCGACGCCGCTTACAAAGCATCGTGATCCTGATCTGTCTTATGTAGAGGCGACGAGCCGATCTATAGCGGCCACCCTTCGTCCGGGCCAATTGGTTATATTGGAATCGACCACTTATCCCGGCACAACCGATGATATTGTCAAAGCCATTCTGGAAAAAACCGGGCTGAAATCCGGTAAAGACTTTTTCCTCGGGTTTTCGCCGGAGCGTGAAGATCCGGGCAATCGCGATTTTGATACCTCCAGCATCCCAAAGATTGTTGCTGGTGATGGTTCCGAAGCTGGCGAATTGATGCAGGCATTCTATGGTCAGGCGGTAAAAACCGTCGTTCCCGTCTCGTCCAACGCAACCGCGGAAGCAGTTAAACTGACCGAAAACATCTTCCGGGCTGTCAATATTGCATTGGTGAACGAACTTAAAACGCTTTACGCTGCAATGGGTATCGATATCTGGGAAGTTATCGAAGCAGCGAAGACCAAGCCATTTGGCTACATGCCATTTTATCCCGGTCCTGGCCTTGGGGGGCATTGCATTCCTATTGATCCCTTCTACCTGACTTGGAAATCGCGAGAGTATGAGTTGCCAACGCGATTTATTGAGCTGGCAGGTGAAATCAATTCAGCGATGCCGCGTTATGTGGTGGGTAAGCTGGCGGAAGCGCTTGATATTCGGGAGGGTAAGGCGCTTAGCCGCTCGCGCGTCCTGATCATAGGTTTGGCTTACAAGAAAAATGTTCCGGATATTCGGGAAAGCCCATCGCTTCGGCTGATGGAGATTATCCATGAGCGGGGTGGGATTGCTGATTACCATGATCCTTATGTTGCTGAAGTGCCCTCGACACGCGAATATATGGCGCTGAAAGGTCGCCGCTCGGTCGAACTGACAAAGGTTGCTGTTCAATCTTATGACGCGGTGTTGATTTCAACCGATCATGACAATGTTGACTATGCGTCTCTTGCGGCTTGGTCGCCCCTGATAATTGATACGCGAAATGTTTTTACCAAGCGCGGGTTGATGGCTGACAATATTGTAAAGTCGTAAAGTTCAAAAGAGTTGCGACAAGCTTGGGGTCATACAAGCTTCGCCTTAAGATTACTGGCGGCCATGGCATAGCCTCCAGAAGCTCCGTCGATAAAGTGAATATGATCGTGTGCAAGGGGAGTCGGTACAAAGCAGGTTATCAAAGCAGAGCTTTGTCTGTGTAAACCATATTGGCACGTCCCTTCCTTTGCCGCTTTCTCCAATCGCTCTTCAATGCGTGATAGGCGAGTGGCGTCAATGTCGATGGTCATCTTTAGGCCGTCATCAAACTTGCGAAAATCGGAATTCTGAACCAACTCCCGTTTGTAGATTTTGGGATCGAAGCCGCCAGCTGTCATGCCGAACTTATCCAATATGACGGTCAGTCCGATCTGGGCGAAAATAGCCAATTTTTGGTAGAATCGTTTCCCCGCAGGGGCACTCGCCCTTGCCTCTGTATCAATACCCTGCAATGTAAACTTGATAGGAGGGCCTTCCTCTGGAATGGGATGGGCGCCACGGTTTTGTTCGGCCGCTATGGCAATCACATCCGCGACCAAGTGCTGGAAGCTGGCATCTGCCCCGGATGTGCCAGGCACGGCGATGATGGAAACGATTTCTCCATTTCGGGCCTGGATAGGGTTCCATCGGCAGGACAGGCCCGTCAAATCAGGTCGTGAACCTGAAGATGCAGGTTGGACTGAATATCTCCCGGCCTTCATTTGGGCTTCGGCCCAACTCGCGCCTCCACCGGCAAACATAGCGTAGAACACATCGTGGCTAACTTTGAACCGGGCCACACGAACATCCAGACCTTGTGCGCGGACATCGGTCATCGGGACAAGCGCAGCACGCAGGTCCAATTGCAGTTCGTCTTTAACCCAAGCCTGTACTGTCGCGAGGGCATCGCGAGCCTCCAAAACCTGTGATGCCGGAAGGGCTATCAATGCACCATCACCTCCAAAAACGAACGGATGGTTCTGTTTCCCCAACGCATTAAGGAGGGCTGATATGACACTGGCTCCTGCCACATTCACCGCCTTGTAGCGGCCCTGTTTAATGGCTTCGGTCGAGCCCACAATATCTGCAGTGGCCAGCATCCAGTCATCGGGCAAAGCCTTGTAGTTGGAGTTGTCCGCAACGCCCACAAACTGCTCAAAAACAGGCAATGTTTCAAAAAAATTGTCGGTTGTTTCAGTCGTCATGACGAACAGTAACACAGCCACAGGGCACAAGCGATTATCATGTTGAATGGACAAGTGTGATGTAGCGGGACATCACGGAATATTTAAATATGTGAAAGTTTGAAAATACAATTGTTCATGTCTTGTGTGCGCCAACAGGGGTGTGCAACGATATGCCTGCCGCTGATTCTTGCCCGTTACAACCAGACATTCCTTGAGAGTGCTAATGACATGCTGGCATATCATGCTCGCAAGGGGGACTAGTTCGTTATCCGATGCATTTTGATTTGGCCCATTTCCCGGATTATCAGGAAGGCTTTTTCGGTGGCTCTGCCAAGCCCGATACGTTGGTGACGCTTGTCGAACTCCGGAAAGAACTGGCTTGTCTCCATATCACTCACGTCGGCTATTCCAATTTGGCTATCGCCCGCCGCGGGACAGCCGCCGATGTTGCCGTTACGACAACTTTGCCGTTCAGTTGGGTAATGCGGTATTCCGCCAAAGGCTATCACAAGGTGGACCCACTGCTTGAATCGGTGATAGCGCCCAACAAACCTTCTCAGGCATCGGGCAGCATCCGCAATCTTGCGCAGGACATTAAAACGTCAACCGAGATTGAAAGATACTTTCATGATCGCGAGACGCGTAACACCGGGAACCTGTTTCTCGCGGTTAGTACTTCCAATAATCACGGCTTCAAGGGCATTACCGAGTTTACTTTTAACGTTGATAAATCTGAGCAGACAAGTTTTATCGAGAGCATGCGTCAACGGCTTGTTGCCTGTGCGGGTAGGTTGCACACGATACTGCACGGCAATCGCAATCCTGCGCTTGCCGCGGTTGTAGCCAAATTATTGACCAAGCGGGAACTGGATTGTCTTTATTGGGCTGCCAATGGCAAAACGGACGGCGAAATTGGCGAAATTCTTGATATAGCCCGCTGGACAGTCGTTACTTACCTGCAGAATGCAAAGAATAAACTTGGTTGCGCAAATAGGACTTCAACTGTTGCCACAGCTCTGGCTTTGGGTGTCATAGAGATGCCGGTTATTGCAAACAAGTTTTAATCAGTGCTTTCGGAAGCGGTGAGCTGAGGCAGATGCGCATCTGCGAAAGCCGCTTCAAGGAGTGCTGTGTTTTCTGCCGGACTCCGCCCGGCTTCAGCAAAGCGCAAATGATGCAGATCAATTTCGGTAGAATGCGCTGACAGGATCAAGCGAAAATAGGCATTCACGCCCATGTTCCGAAATTCAAGATCGAGCGTCACCGTAGGTGTGACGTTCCAATCAAGATTGTAGTCTCCGCCATGGCCGAAAGTGAGTGTGTCGGGATAGAAGGTCAACTCCGTGGCCGAGTTTACAATATCTGCAATATTGCCGAAAAGTTCGCAGCGGATAAATGCGATATAGTCAGCGACGTCAACAAGCCGGAGATCCTTGATGACCTCTGTCAGGTGGCGCTCCAGAATATCAACACGCGTCGCGGAATACTGGGTTTTCTTCATATATTCATCCGGCTATCGATAAAGAGTATTACTTTCGTCGGGTATTAACAAATTGAATAAGTTCAGCCACGGCCTTGTAGAATTCCGGAGCAATTACGTTATTGACCTGTACCTGTTTGTAGAGTGAGCGCGCCAACGGTACATTTTCAAAAACCGGTATATCATTGGCCTCTGCAATTTCCCTGATCTTGAGAGCGATGATGTCCTGACCCTTGGCGACAACAACAGGAGCGGGATCCTGTGCCGGATTGTAGCGAAGTGCAACGGAGAAGTGTGTCGGATTTGCGACGATGAGCGTTGCGGTCGGGACTGAAGCAATCATGCGCTGGCGGGCACGATCTCGGCCAAGAGATCGTAGCCGGGATTTAAGCAGTGGATCGCCCTCTGCCTGTTTGTGTTCGTCCTTTATCTCTTGCCGCGTCATACGCAATTCGTTGCGCCAGTGGATTCGCGACCAGGCAATGTCGAAGGCCGCCAGCACTGTTACTGCAATTGCAATGGACGAAAGCAATCGTGTGATATGCGTTCGGATAAGCTCCGGGAGCTGCCCGGGTTCGGTAATTATGGCATCCACGAAGAAATGGCTGTCGCGAAAGAAGATCATGAAAACAATGATACTCGCAGCGGCAAATTTGAAGGTCGATTTCAAAAATTCCACGCGGCCAGCCGAGCCAAAAATACGCCCCCAACCCTTGCCTAGCGACACCCGGGATATCTGAGGTTCAATGCGGTTGAACACAACCCTTGGAGCGTTTTGCAGGACTGAGGCAAGAATGCCAGCGCCGGGAATGAGGATCATTACCGGCAGCAGCGCCAGCCCCACAGCAGCGGCAATTATCCCGAACAATTGCCGGGCGTCGTCTGCGCTGTTTAACCGCCAGTCGTCTGACTTGTCGAAGAGTTCGGAAAGGAATGATGAGAGTTTTGCACCGCTTGGTATTGCAACGAAAACCAGAATGATGATGAGCGCGATGATTGAGGCCAGGATGGGCGCTTCACGGGAGAAAGGCAGGTTGCCCTTCTCCATTGCATCGCTGATTTTCTTCTCAGTAGCTTCCTCGGTTTTACTTTCTTTGTCGGTATCATCTGACATCTAGCAGGCCGGCCCTATCAAGGTGCAACCTGCTCGGGCTCCAGGCGAAGATCGCCTCGCTCGGCCAAAGCAATTGCGGTGCGGGCAATGGAGCGCCGGGCCTCTGTGACGGCGTTGGCATTGATATTGTTCGGGCTTGACAGTTCCGTTTCAACCATGCGCCGCCCGCGTGTTGAAAGCGATTGGAGAATGAGTTCCTGCAATTGCGGCTCACACCCATGCAAGGCGGTGGTAACAACGTCAGTCTGGATATCATCAAATAGAACAAGCCTCGAGCGTTGCGACAGGCGGGCTATGTCTTCGAATGTAAACAGCTTGGCCTTGATCTTCGCCAGATCATCCGCACCAAGGTCGGTCAGATCGCCAAGCAGTTCATCAATCTCGGATTTTTCGAGCTGGTTGATAATATTGGCAATCGTACCGTGATGGCTCTTTTCGGATGCGGTGTTGTCTTTTCCTGTGACTTCCCGCTGGAGAATGGCTTCCAGCATGGCAGAGACAGGGGGAGCAACTTTGCGAATATGCAAAGTACGCTGGATCAATGTGCTGCGCGTTGCCGGCGTGAAACGGATAAGCAGCTTTGCCGCTATATCAGAAGGCAGACGCGAAATAACATAGGCCGTAACCTGCGGATGTTGCCCTACCAGATAGGCATGCAGAGTGTCCGCAGGAATGCGAGGCAACTGATCCCAGACAGATTCTTGAGCCAGAAGTTCCGGGCGACGATTTTCGATAACCGCACTTGCTTCGTCGGCAGTTAGAGATTCCCGCAACAAACCCTCAAAGCGCATGCCCGCTTCCGATACCGGTGCGCCATCGGCAAATGCGTTTTCGAACTGCTTTACCAATTCCTCGAAATCGCCTGGCGTAATGGGCTCCAGCTTGCGCGCATGTATCGCCAGCGAACGTAGATCATCCGCTGTAAAGTGCTTGAGCAGCCGCGAAGCGGAGGGCCGCCCGATGGCAACAAGCAACGCCGCCACTTTCTCAGGTCCTGACAGATCCTGAATGGCGCTTGCGGTTTCGTCGGTTGCTTGATCGCTCATCCGGCCACGCTTAATTTCCGCTGCCAATAACTTCGGTCAGACTAACGCCAAACCTTGAACTATCGTCTTCGAGGACAATCACTTCACCGCGCGCGATAACGCGGCCATTAACGACGATATCGACAGGATCACCGATCTGTTTATCGAGGGTCACGACAGAACCGCGTCCAAGCTTCATGAGATTGGCAACCGGCATGGATGTGCTGCCAAGAACCACCTGAACGTCAACCGGAATACCCATGATGAGATCGATGTTGGGCTTGGCTCCTGCCGGTTTGCGTGCCGGTTGCGGTTCGTCGCGCTGGAGCTCTTCTATTGCATCGTTCAATTCGTCTTCGATGGAATTCTTGTCGGATGTAGGCATGATACGAATGATCCCGAAAACGGAGGTTTAAAGAACGGCGCCAGCGACATCGCTGGCACGAACGATACGATTGACAAAAACCGGTAATGGGCGCGCCGGTTCGCTTGGTATTGTGCGGGCAGGTATCGCTGATTTGAGCGGTTCGGTAACGAACAGATCGGCTGGACTTATCTTCATAGGGCTTGGCGTGATGTGAGGCGCAGCCGCAGGTTGCTGCATAGCCGCTGCCACGAGTGCGTCTTCATTCAAATCCAGCCGCGCGCGCTTCACGAGTTCCATCGCACGGGCCATTTCAGAGCGCACCCGGTCAGAGTCTTTCAAGCGTGCTTCGAGCCGAATGCTTTCATCCCTGCAGATTTCTCGCTCTGATTGCAGTATGGCCAAGGCTTTTTGCAGATTGTTTGCTGAGCTTGCGACCTGATTTGCCATAAGCCTGCTCATGGCGGTAAGCCTGCTTGCCTTGCGGAGCGCAGTGAAAAAGATAATCAGGGATACAGCGCTCAAACCCATCGAGATCAAATTAACCAGCAGCAAGCTCATCAAGGAGGTCCTCTTCTTCGTTGATGGGATCGGTGATACGAACTGTGAATGCGCTTCCGGCTTTGCCAAGACGGCACTTGTAAAGTGCCTGATCACCACTACGCAGGCGGACTTGATCAATCGCATCCTTCGGAAGGTGTAAGACTTGTCCCGGGCGCAGCAGAGAGAGTTGTTCCAGTGTCATGGAGCCTTGTTGCAGATAGGCTTCGACTTCGATATGTGCACGGCTGACCTCAAGGCGCATCTTCTTCGCCCAGGTAGGGTCAAGATGATGAGCGGGCTGGCGTAGGAGACGCGCGATTGCATCCTGCATCGGGCGGAACGCAGACCGGGGCAACAGAATGCTCACATGCCCGGAGCGACCCGCAACATTCAGGCTGATCGTGCACCCGATCATCCGCGTTTCAGTTATGGTGCCGGGTGCAAGATGAGCTGACTCGATAAGCTCGCCAGTTTGGAAAATTGGATCACCGCCGGAAAACATGTGATCAAGAGATGATGTGATATCACTGAATATCTGGCGGGCAATTCCCATATCCACCGATGTAAATGGTCTCGCTGAAGCGGTTCCGGTTTCAGAACTTCCACCGGAACCGAAGAGGGCTTCCAAACCGCAATCAACGAAGCTCCGGTCGGCAGCCAGAAGAATGCGCGATCCCCATTTCGGCACGGGAACCATGCCGACCAGTGCCGAGCGAAGGATTGCTTCCGCTACAGCTTCTTTTTCAAGGGAACGGGTAGCAATGAACTCCGCAGTTACGGCCGCGTCGGTCTGTGCTGCAATTCTGCTGCCAAAGGATGAGGCCAAGTCGCGAAAGACTGTTTCAAAAGATTTGAGATCGTCGACCGAAAGGCCAGCGGCTCGCAGGATGCTGTCAGCCAGTGCGTCAGGTTTTTTGTGTTCGGCTTCAATGTCCATCACAGAACCTTAGGCCGCTTGCTGGAGAGGTGCCGGGGAGAGTGTTTCCTGTTCAACGACGTCAATGGATGGCCGATCATAGGCAGAAATGGTCTTGCGGCCATATTCCAGTGCAATCTGAGGCAGGGCACCATTCATGTAAGCCAGCAATGTTTGCTTGACGATTATGTAGAGCCTGTTCTGCTTTTCACGGGTTGTCTTGATCTTGGTGGCAATCGGACCAACGACACCATAGGACAGGAAGATACCCGCAAAAGTTCCGACAAGAGCAGCGCCAATCAGGTGCCCAAGAATTTCCGGCGATTCATTCAGTGCGCCCATGGCTTTGATAACGCCCAGTACGGCGGCGACGATGCCGAGTGCCGGAAGGCCTTCCGACACGCTCACCATGGCATGGTAGGGCTTTAGTTTGTCGCGTGAAATCGTGTGGATTTCCTCGTCCATCAAAGCTTCGATCTCGTGCGAGCGCGCATTGCCGATAATGATCAGGCGGCAGTAGTCACAGATGAAATGTGTAAGATCGTGGTTTTTGAGAACGCTCGGGAATGTCAGGAAGATCGCAGACTCATTGGGGTTGTCGATATGAACTTCTACTTCATTGCGTGATTTTGCACGCAACTCCCGCATGAGGGCGTAGAGAACCCCAAGTACGTCAAGATAGTCGCGCTGTTTGGGAACCTTATTGGTGAATGCCTCCATACAGGCACGACCGGAATCCTTGACCGCGGAGAATGGATTGGCCACCAGAAAGGTGCCGAGCGCGGAACCGCCGATAATGACGAATTCCCATGGCTGCATCAAAACACCAACGTGCCCGCCCATGGCGATAAAACCGCCAAGCAGACAACCCATTGTTACGACCAGTCCAACCAGAATACCCAAAACCTGCTCCTGCATGTTCGTCAGTGCTAAAGAGGTATCAAGGTCGCCTTGCGTGAACCTTGCAACCGCACATCAGCTTCGTGTCAAAGATCGCGGGTGTGTACTCCGCCTTTGCCACGCCCGCTTTTGC
>NZ_AKIZ01000002.1 GCF_000282595.1 Phyllobacterium sp. YR531 | reverse complement strand
GTTCAAACTTGCTCTTAGCCATAATCGTCGTTCTCTCGTCATCACAACCGGTCTAGAGGCCGGTACCATGTTTGTAGTCAGACGAGACAGCGAGCCGTCCGTCAGCACAGTCACCCGCCCGGCCAAACACGACCGATCCGGGTTGGGTTTGTCTTGGGTTATGCTCGTTCATATGGGGACACATGAGCGGCGTACAAGCTCAAGACAAAATCGAAGAGCACCATACGCGCTCTCGCGTGCACGCGGTGCTCTCTATCGAAACTGGAGCGGGTAGCGGGAATCGAACCCGCATATTCAGCTTGGAAGGCTGCTGCTCTACCACTGAGCTATACCCGCACAACACTCAAATTGGCACATAATCTCCACCAAGACCAATTCGTCTTGGGATTATGCGCCAGGCGGGCGGTTCCGGCAGTGGTGGAGGAGGTTGGATTCGAACCAACGTAAGCCAAGCTAACGGATTTACAGTCCGTCCCCTTTAACCACTCGGGCACTCCTCCGGTCACTGCCGATGGAACCGCGCCATTTGGCACTTTACAAACACCGGCCAGATCATCGATCAGGCTGTTGCTTGCGGAGGGCCTTATGCCGACTAGGCTACGTGGTGTCAACACTTACCGAAAGAAAATGAATGAGTTGTGGAAATTGCTTGGTGAAATGCGCCAATCCGAGTGCTGCAGTCAATAAATTCAACGATTAGTCGTATCGCTGCCCAGCTTGAAAGGGTATATGGTCGCGCCATGACAACACAAAAACCCACCCACACGCAAAAAGATTCCCATTACGCGACACTGCGCCGCCAGTACCGTGACCAGAAAGCCGGAGGACCGCCACAGCAAGCGGATCGCGCCTCTCGCCCTCAGGTGGCAGGCACACAGGCGCCGGAAGGTCTGGTGCGCCTCTACGGGCTGCACACCGTGCGTGCAGCGCTGGATAACCCTGCACGCCAAATAAAGCGCATGCTGGTGACGAAAAACGCCCTCGACCGGCTGGAAATTACCGATACGGATGCCTTGCCGTTTAATATCGATATCGTTGAACCGCGCGCAATCGACAAAGAAACTGGTTCTGATGCTGTGCATCAGGGAGTAATGATCGAGGCAAAACCGCTCAAAGCACAATCCCTGAAGGCGCTTCAGGAAAGTCAGTTGCTGTTGATTCTTGATCAGGTAACCGATCCGCACAATGTTGGTGCAATCATGCGCTCGGCAGTTGCCTTTGGTGCAGGCGCCATCATCACCACGGCACGCCATAGCCCGCAGGAATCAGGTGTGCTGGCAAAAGCCGCTTCCGGGGCGCTGGAACTCATTCCACATATCGAAGTGCGCAATCTTGCTGATGCCATCGGCGAATTACATGAAGTTGGCTTCACGACGATAGGTCTTGATTCGGAAGGTCCACTCGAGCTTGAGAAGACGATGCAACAAGGCCGTATTGCACTTGTACTTGGAGCTGAGGGTAAAGGCTTGCGGCAGAAGACACGTGAGACTGTCACTCACCTCGCCCGACTGGACATGCCCGGCGCCATAAAATCGCTGAACGTATCCAACGCGGCTGCGATCTCACTTTATGCAGCGCAGCGTTTCCTGACCAAATAGATCAATTGAATTTGAACTGCATAGTTTGGCAGTGACAGCCGCATTCCCGTGGGCGTAAAGTCAACTCGTTAATTGAGTTGGCTCGCCAACGGAGTGCGGCAATGCTGCGCAACAGCAAAGATTCTTTTGGCCTGATCTCGATCCTGTTCCACTGGATCATCGCCCTGATTTTTCTTGGCCAGATTTTGCTGGGCTATCTGATGTCGCGGGTCAGCGATTTCACACTCCAGTTCAGCCTGTTTCAATGGCACAAATCCTTCGGATTTCTGGTTCTCGGGCTCTCCGCAGTGCGGTTGCTCTGGAAGGCTGCGAGCGTGTCTCCGTCAAATCCTGAAAGCATGACAACCATAGAACGAGTTGGATCGCGCATAGTCCATGCCGCGCTCTATGGAGCACTGTTCATAGTACCGCTGACAGGATGGGCGATTGCCTCCAGTTCACCTTTGCTGATCCCCACTTATATGTTCAATCTGGTGGTCATACCATCGCTACCCTTACAGGTGTCCGACAATGCTGAAGCATTCTGGACAGCGAGCCATGCCTATCTGGCATATTTCTCGGCCACGATTGCCGCTTTGCATATTCTGGCAGCACTTCATCATCATTTCTGGAAAAAAGACGCAATATTAACCCGTATGCTGCGGCCGAGCCCAGCCCCTGCCGAAAGGCGCTAAATCAGGGAAATCTGCACATGCCCGCGAGGAAAAGATTAAGAAGAGTCCAAGTGATATTCGCCGGTATGTTGGCCATGGCCGCTTCTGTTGCTGCTGCGGACACACTTTCTGAAGTAGCAGGACGTTACGATATACAACCCTCATCCCATATTGGCTTCACAGTCGCTCAAGTTGGCGGCGGTGGCATAACCGGAGATTTCAAGAAATTTTCCGGGGTTTTTGCATTAAACAAATCCGATATTGCCCACTCCATGATAGATTTCACATTATATCCAGAAAGTGTCGTCACGGGTCAGGCGCGCATCGAGAACTTTCTGCGTTCGGACGCGGTATTCGACACGGAAAACTTCCCGACCATAAAGTTCAAATCTACCCAGATCACCCAAACCAGTCCGGATACTGCAGTCATCTCCGGCTTGCTGACGGCGCGCGGCAAAAGCAGTCCAGCCACCTTTCAGGCAACCCTGTCGGGACATGGAAAGAATACGATCACATTCCATGTAGATGGAAAGATCATGCGTTCACGCTATGGCATGGATGTGGGCACGCCGATTTACTCGAACGTTGTCCAGTTCGACATGACAATTGAGGCGCAGCGCACCTGAATTGTTACACTGCCTTCGCAGCGGCACGCCCAGCGGTCCGTCCGGAGAATATACATCCTCCGAGAAATGTCCCTTCAAGCGAGTTGTAACCGTGAACTCCACCACCGCCGAAGCCTGCAGCCTCACCGGCTGCGTAAACGCCTGCCAACGGCTCTCCATCCTGTTTCAGCGCTCGCGCGCTTAAATCAGTTTCGATACCACCCAAGGATTTGCGTGTCAGGATATTGAGGCGCACCGCGATCAAACGCCCGTGCTTTGGGTCGAGTATCTTGTGCGGAGGTACGACGCGGACAAGCTTGTCGCCAATATAATTGCGGGCGCCCCGTATCGCAGTGATCTGCACGTCCTTGGTGTAAGCATTATCAACTTCGCGGTCCCGCGCCGTAATTTGTGCCTCAAGCTTTTGCTCATCAATCAGGTTGTCACCACTCAAGGTGTTCATTCTCCGCACCAGATCGGTCAGATTACTTTCAACGATGAAGTCTTCGCCCTTATCGAGAAATGCCTGAACGGGCGCTGGAATTCCCCCAAGAGCCCGCTTCAACACCTGCCGCCAGCTTTTGCTGGTAAAATCAGGGTTTTGCTCCGAACCCGAAAGGGTAAATTCCTTTTTCACGATAGTTTCGTTCAGAATGAACCAAGAATAGTCATAACCCGTTTTCATGATGTGACTGAGCGTAGACAAGGTATCGAATCCGGGCAGGCACGGCGCCGGCAAGCGATCTCCCTTCGCATCAAACCACAATGATGATGGGCCCGGAAGAATGCGTATCGCATGTTTTGACCAGATCGGGTCCCAATTATGTACGCCTTCCACATAATGCCACATGCGATCGCCATTGATCAGATGCGCACCGCTTTGTTCAGCGATACCCAGCATCAAACCATCAACATGATCGGGTACGCCGCTAATCATACGCTTCGGCGCATCGCCCAAGCGCTTCGGCCAGTTCTTGCGTACAAGATCATGATTGCCCCCGATGCCACCACTGCAAACAATGATTGCCTGCGCGCGTAGAATGAATGAACCACTAGCCACTCGCGAGCTTGGTTCGCTGCGTTTTACATTGCTGGGCTCCAGCACCTCCCCCTCTACGCTGTCGACGACGCCACCATTGGTACCGAGAGATGTCACCCTGTGACGAAAACGAAAGGTCAAAAGGCCTTTTTGTTCTGCTTCACGCGCCCGCCGGATGAATGGCTCAACCACACCCAATCCGGTTCCCCATGTAATATGAAAACGTGGCACTGAGTTTCCGTGCCCTGTGGCCAGCGAACCGCCGCGTTCTGCCCAACCAACAATGGGAAACCAGCGCATGCCCTGCGCTTGCAGCCAGGAGCGCTTCTCACCTGCAGCAAAATCCACGTAGGCCTCAGCCCATTTGCGAGGCCAATGATCTTCCTCGCGATCAAAACCGGCAGACCCCATCCAGTCCTGTAGAGCCAGTTCGCGGGAGTCCTTGATTCGCAATCGCCGCTGTTCGGGGCTGTCTACAAAGAACAAGCCACCAAAAGAACGCCAGGCCTGCCCACCAAGTGTTTGTTCGGGCTCCTGGTCGACAATGATTACACGTTTTCCCGCATCCGTCAGTTCAGTTGCGGCGACAAGTCCTGCCAGCCCTGCTCCAATCACAATAGCGTCTGCATCATATGCCATATTCGAAACCCTCCCCGTCCCGATGACATTGAACTACAGATTACCTTTACGTCAACGGCGTTATACAAAATCGATTCCCGTTCAGCTGGTTTGCTCCGGGCATTGCGATTTTCGGCGACCATACGACTTTGCCATGGAGAAACGGCTTACGCGACGAGCCCTGAAAGACCGTGTTTGCGAGGTTTCCAGACTTTCTGCAAAATTATTTCATATAAATCACATTTTCCATTTTACACTGGGGAGCTTTGTGCTAATCGAACGCCGCTGCCCTTATAGCTCAGTTGGTAGAGCATCTGATTTGTAATCAGAGGGTCGGGAGTTCGAGTCTCTCTGGGGGCACCACCTTTCACTTGTACAAATCCTATACGCATGAACCGGGTTGAAACTCGTGTTCGTTTTCCTGCATGATGTGTTTGAACACAGAGCAGGCTTTGATCATGAATCACATCCTCCTTACCGGCATGTCTGCAACAGGCAAATCAGCCATTGTGCGAGAGCTTATCACACGCGGTTACCGAGCCGTTGATCTGGATACTCCGGAATGGTCTGAATGGGTGAATGTCGATTCGGCAGATGTCCTTACGCCTGCGGAAGGCAAAGACTGGGTCTGGCGCGAAGATCGCGTGCGCGCCCTCCTTTCGGAAGATCACAACGACATTCTGTTTATCAGTGGCTGCGCGGAGAATATGGAAAATCTCTATCCACTGATCGACAAGATCATACTCTTGTCGACGCCTTTGGAACTAGTAATGCAGCGCTTGAAGGCTCGTTCGTCCGATAGTTACGGCAGTACTGACGCCGAGCGAAACAAGATCAGCGAGCTTGTCGCGACAGTAGAACCAATGTTGAGACAGGCGGCTCATCACGAAATCGACACAAGCGGCCCTTTGAAAGTTACCGTCGATGAAATTCTCAAACTGGCTTCCGAACCGATGGCATCCTGACATCACCCGAGATTGCCGGTTTCCTTTACCATACATCGCTTTCGACTTTTGCCAGATCACGCTCGCCGTGCTAGGCGATAGTTCTTACTCTTTCATACCCGCAGGCAACCATGAACCGGAAAATTGAAACATTTGCTTTTCTTTCCTCCGGCACACCGGATTCCGATGAAGCGGCTGAGGAGCTGATCAAGACCTATGGTCAATCGGACGCCCGCGATGCGGATGTAATCGTTGCACTTGGCGGCGATGGATTTATGCTTCAAACGCTGCAGCATTATATGAACCAGGGAAAGATGATCTACGGCATGAATCGTGGGTCTGTCGGCTTCCTGATGAATGAATTCAACAGCACTGGGTTAAAAGATCGCGTTGAAGCTGCTCAATCAGAGACAATCAGGCCGCTCAAGATGGTGGCGGAGTCCGTTGAAGAAGGCACTGTAACTGCCTTTGCATTGAATGAAGTCTCACTCCTTCGCCAATCCTACCAAGCAGCAAAAATCCGGATTTCGGTCGACGATCAAGTTCGACTGGAAGAGCTGATTTGCGATGGGGTCATGGTAGCAACACCTGCGGGCTCCACAGCCTATAATCTTTCAGCTCAAGGCCCTATCCTGCCACTTGATGCTCGTCTTCTAGCACTCACTCCGGTCTCTGCCTTTCGGCCCCGGCGTTGGCGTGGAGCGCTGCTACCGAACAAGGTAACCGTGCGCCTTGATATTCTCGAGCCTGAAAAGCGCCCCGTCAACGCTGTCGCAGATCATACGGAAGTAAAGTCGGTTTTATCCGTCACAATCGAAGAAGCTTCGCAGTTGCGGGCGACCATTCTGTTTGACAAGAACCATTCCTGGAACGAACGAATTCTCAAGGAACAGTTCCTTTATTGACAACATTAGAATAAAATGACGGACAATTGTAACAAACTCTTAAATGTGACCATACCCAAGAGTTGACTTTTGCTGGTATGAGCCGTAACGCAATTGCAGCAAACGCTATGCAGATAAGCGTCAGATGCTTCTGGCAAATGCAGCTTTATGCCGATGACAGGCATGCATGGTACCGACTGCAGATAGAAAGTTAAATCTCCATTGACCACCTTTACTGATCTGGGCCTTTCGCCGAAAGTGCTCGATGCTGTAGAAGCAGCAGGATATACAATCCCGACACCCATCCAGGCAGGCGCAATTCCACATGCGCTGCAACGCAAGGATGTTCTCGGAATTGCCCAGACGGGAACCGGCAAAACCGCTTCATTCGTATTGCCCATGTTGACATTGCTTGAGCAGGGCCGTGCCCGTGCCCGCATGCCACGCACACTCATTCTCGAGCCGACACGCGAACTTGCGGCACAGGTAGAAGAAAATTTCGTCAAATACGGAAAAAACCATCGTTTGAACGTGGCGCTGCTCATTGGCGGCGTGTCTTTCGATGATCAGCTGCGCAAGCTTGAGCGTGGTGCAGATGTTTTGATTGCAACGCCGGGCCGCCTGCTTGATCATTTCGAGCGCGGCAAGCTGCTTTTGAGCGCTGTTGATATTCTCGTTATCGATGAAGCAGATCGGATGCTCGACATGGGCTTCATCCCGGATATTGAGCGCATCTGCAAACTCATTCCATTTACACGGCAGACACTGTTCTTCTCGGCAACCATGCCGCCGGAAATCACAAAACTGACGGAACAGTTTCTCCATTCGCCAGTACGTATTGAAGTGGCGAAAGCAGCAACAACAGCCAAGACCGTCGAGCAGAAGCTCGTAAAGTCCGGCAAGAAGGATTGGGAAAAGCGGGCAATCCTGCGCGATCTGATACGCGCGGAAGCCGATGGACTCAAGAATGCGATCATCTTCTGCAATCGCAAGAAAGATGTTTCGGAGCTTTTCCGCTCGCTCGTCAAACACGAGTTTGATGCTGGTGCACTTCATGGCGACATGGATCAGCGTGCCCGCACAACCATGCTGGCGAATTTCAAGGATAACAAGCTAAAGATACTCGTCGCATCCGATGTTGCGGCACGTGGTCTCGATATTCCGGACGTCAGTCACGTGTTCAATTTCGATGTCCCGATCCATTCCGAGGATTATGTTCATCGTATCGGTCGTACCGGACGCGCAGGTCGCTCTGGCAAGGCCTTCACGATCGTAACGCAAGCTGACGCCAAGTATCTTGCGGCTATTGAAAAGCTGATCGGCGAAGATATCACATGGCACGATGGCGATTTGTCTACCCTCCCCGTCTCCAGTGAACCTGACGAGGCACCACGCCGCGGACGCGGCGGTCGTGACAAGCCGGCGCCAAAGCGTCGCCGCAATGAAGGTCGGGAACGCGAGCGGCCGCAGTCTGAGATTGACATCATTGCCGCCGCTGAAAAAGCCAAGGAAATTGAAGTCGAGCCTTTGGACGATCAACCGGTTATCCGCACGGCTGACAAGCCCAACAAGGTTGCGATCAAAGCCGAAAACGACCAACGCCGCGCAAGACCCGAACAGCGTTCGGAACCACGGCGGGATCATCGCAGAGATCGCGACGATATGGGCGCGGCGCCCATCGGTTTTGGTGATGAAATTCCAGCATTCATGCTGATTGATACCAAAATCTGAGGCTTACTGTGCAAAACCCGGGTGTTGGATGCGGCCTCGTATTTTTAAAGGACGCCCACATACTTTTGCTTCAACGCAAGAAAAGCCCGGAATCGGGAGCTTGGGGCATACCGGGCGGCAAGGTCGATTTTCTCGAAACTGCCGAGGAGGCGGTGCGGCGCGAAGCATTGGAAGAAACCGGACTTTCAGCCGGAACCATGAGCTTACTGGGAATTAGTGAGCAGCTATTTCACGATGAACAACAGCATTGGCTGGGAATATTGTTCCTCGCAGAAGACTTTGATGGTGAAATGCAATTGCTCGAACCCGAGAAGCACGGCGGAATAGACTGGTTTCCCTTGGATAAATTGCCAGGTTTTCTGACACTCCCCACCAAGCATGCTCTCGAACTTATACGACAACGTAGTCTGGAGCAGGCTTCGCTGGTCTAGCTCTATATAAAAAACTTGCTCTAGTTTAGCTATTTCGTTACGCGGAGCGCTGCCTCGTATGCACGCCTCGCCCACTCCGTCATGATTTCCGGATCATCCAGCGCTTCTTCTGGAACAGACCAGTAAGGCATTTTCACAAGTTTCTCCTTGCCGTTATAGGTCCATTGTTCGCAGCCTGCCGCTTCGAACACAGGTATTGAAACCTCATCGGCCTTTAGGAGAATATGTCCGGTTGAAAGCTCAAGAGCGAAGATCAAGCCCTCGAAATAAATGCCTTTACCACCGAACATTTTGCGGATTGTTACGCGACCCAACCCATCAAATAAATCGCGGATTGCGTCATTATCCACGTTTCAACGCTCAGGAAGCGGCAGACGCCAAAGCTTCCGGCTTGGCGGGCGTCAGTTCAACCGATTCGCCGCAGCCGCAGGCTGATGTCTGATTTGGATTATTGAAAACGAAACCTGTGCGCAGCTTGGTAACCTCAAAGTCCATTTCCGTGCCGAGCAAATAAAGCACTGCCTCCGGCGCGACGAAAACCTTGGAACCATCTTTCTCGATCACATCGTCACCAGCTTTGGCTTCGGTGACCAGATCGATCGTGTATTCCATTCCTGCACAGCCGCCCTTCTTGATGCCAACGCGAATGCCGAGCGCGTTTTCACGCGTCGCCACAATCTCGCCTACGCGGCTTGCCGCTGCGTCAGTTAATGTGATGACAGAAAAACGACCCATTTATCAGCTCTCTTGTTCAAGACCGGTGCAATAATCACCTGCCATTATAGTTAGTGTTACGCGTATGTCACTGCAAGTGCTCACAATGAATGTGAAGTCATAAACAAGACAGCGAAGGTCTGGATCATGAAAAATCGCTATCGCGCTCTCATTGGCGCTACAATTTTGATAAGTGGCTCACTTCCCGTTCTGGCACAAGAGGCAAAAACGCCCGAAACCGGTGCAACTGTAGAGGCACCTGTTGCGTCTTCGCCTGCTCCTAACAGTGAGACCAAACCAGCAGCACAAAGCGAAACTCAGACCCCACCGGAGTATCTTGATAATCGCAGCACACCGGAAACACTGATCAAGTCTTACTATAATGCCATTAATAGGCAAGAATATGCGCGGGCCTACAGCTATTACGTCCCTGACAGCCCACCACAGCCTTTCCCACAGTTTCAGGCCGGATATGAAAACACCGCATCCGTCACAGTTCAGTTTGGCAAAGTAGAGGGTGAAGGTGCAGCTGGATCAGCCTATTGGAGCCAACCTGTCGCAATCAAATCCGAAGCAAAAGACGGAGCAATCACTGTTTATTATGGCTGTTATCGTCTCAAGCTCGCGAACCCAGCCATACAAGGCGTACCATTCTTGCCCTTATCGCTAATCGACGGAACACTACAAAAATCTGAAAAAAGCATGGAAGACAGCGTACCAGAGGGCTGCGAAGCACCTTGAATACCCCAGGATTGCATTAGGTTGCATTTTAGATGAAGCAAAGGACGGCCGCGACAATCGCCAGTACGCTTATAACGGCGACAGCATGGTCTCTCTTTTCTTTCCTCAGCGCACGTCTGCTGTTCGCCATCATGATACGACGCAGTCCGTAGGTGCCGGAAACACTAACCAATTGTTCTCTCGATAGAATTGTCCGGCACCACAAGACTTGCATAATCAATATCCGAATAAAACCGTGATTAAAATGTATGCTTTTAGTTTTGGAAACTTATACTCAAATAGAACCAGTAAATTACAAACAGGCGCTCGTCTTAATTAGAAGCACGCTTTTTACTCTATTCGCGCTCGCCATATGTTTATAATTTACTAAAATATCCAAAATAACAATCCGTACGTTAGTTGTAGTTCTAAAGTCTAATATCTGCGCACTACTTATCGGCACCCGTTATTCGAGTTTTAAACGCACATTGTTGTCGACTCCCCTTTGCCAAATCCAGCAACATGACGAACCATTATTTCGACTTATCTGCGAATTTCATCAACTGAAATAATAGTTTAGTGCGATGACCACTATGAGCGCCATTATCGCCAATCCGGCAGATGCGAACACCCTAGCCTGTAGTTTTTTTCACTGCTGCACTATCGCTTTTTATAGAGATAAGATGCAACGCCCATCGGAAAGACCTGCAATATCCGCTGCGTTCAGCAATTCGGATATTTCATGCCTATGCCAACAGACCTTGAGAAAGAAGAACAAGGCAGGCGAGTCCTAAAAGTACTTTGGCCATTATGAGACCGTCAAGCACTGCAAGCCCTGCCATAGACAACAGAATAAGAATTGAGAAAATGAAAGAAAATAAGGTCGCCTATCTAAGGTGACCTTCTGTACGAAAGAATAAAGTTAAGTTTCAAGTCAGACTTTCGTCTAGAAATGTCAGCTGATATCAATACCAGCCAACTGCGACCTGGGCTTCTTCTGACATGCGGTCAGGTGTCCATGGGGGATCAAATGTCATGGTCACGTCGACAAAACTTACGCCCTCGACAGCGCTGACGGCGTCCTGCACCCAACCTGGCATTTCACCTGCGACCGGGCAACCAGGGGCGGTAAGCGTCATTTCAATCTTTACCGAGCGATCATTTTCAATATCAATCTTGTAGACGAGACCGAGTTCGTAGATGTCGGCTGGAATTTCCGGATCATAAACTGTCTTCAACGCACCGATAACATCGTCAGTCATACGCGCCAATTCGTCGGCCGGAATTGCCGACACCTGCTCCGCTGGTTCCGGGTGCACGCCTTCGACAGCCGCATCTTGCAGTGTTTCGACTTTATCGGTCATGACAAATCACCCAAAAAACTTTCGCGCTTTCTCCAGCGCATCGGCGAGAACATCGATCTCGTCTCTCGTATTGTACATCGCAAATGATGCACGGCATGTGGATGTTACGCCGAACCGTTTCAAGAGAGGCTGTGCGCAATGTGTTCCCGCACGAACGGCAACGCCCGCCCGGTCGATGACCATGGAAACGTCGTGCGCGTGAATACCTTGCAGCTCAAACGAAATTATTGCACCTTTGCCCTTGGCATCACCAAAGATACGTAAGGAGTTGATCTCGCGCAGACGTTCATGCGCGTAGTCGCGCAGGTTTTCTTCGTGCGCCAGAATCGCATGACGCCCGATCTTTTCCACATATTCGATTGCGGCACCAAGACCGATTGCCTGTGCGATAGGCGGCGTACCGGCTTCAAAACGATGGGGCGGATGATTGTAAGTGACGATATCTTCGCTCACCTCTTCGATCATTTCGCCGCCACCCTGAAATGGCCTCATCGCTTCGAGAATATTTTTGCGACCGTAGAGCACACCGATACCGGAAGGTCCGTAAATCTTGTGGCCAGTAAAGATATACCAGTCACAGCCAAGATCCTGCACATCAACAGGCAAGTGCACAGCGCCTTGACTGCCGTCGACAAGCACGGGAATACCGCGTGCATGCGCGATCCGGACGATTTCCTTGATCGGTGTTACGGTGCCCAACACGTTTGACATGTGGGTAATCGCAACAAGCTTCGTGCGATCTGTCAGGCGTTTTTCAAATTCCTCAATGTGAAAAGCGCCCTGTTCATCGACAGGAACCCAGACTAGTTTTGCCCCTTGCCGCTCGCGAATAAAATGCCAAGGCACAATATTCGAATGATGCTCCATGATCGAGAGGACAATTTCGTCGCCCTCGCCGATATTGGGCATGCCAAAGCCATAGGAAACAGTGTTGATGGCTTCCGTTGCCGACTTCGTAAAGACAATTTCATCAACCGAACCGGCATTCAGAAAACGGCGAACGCTTTCGCGTGCCTTTTCATATGCATCGGTCGTCGCGTTAGAGAGAAAATGCAGTCCGCGGTGCACATTGGCATATTCGTTGGAATAGGTCTGCGAAATCATATCAATGACGGCTCGGGGTTTTTGTGCCGATGCGCCATTGTCGAGATAGACCAAAGGCTTGCCATAAACCTCGCGCGAAAGGATCGGAAAATCCTGACGTATTGCGTCTACGTCATAGCCATTATTGATGATCTTCGTATCCATGATAGCTGCACTCGTCCTTGAGGTTTGCCGCGTCAATCAATCAGATGTGCGTGGCCAGCCACTTATCGAGAATTGCTTCCAGCGCTTCCACCAAAGGTTCGCTTTCCAGCTCTTCAATAATCTCCGCGACAAAAGCCTTGATCAAAAGACCGCGAGCCTCGTTCTCGGGGATTCCACGAGCCTTCAGATAAAACAGATGATTGCCATCAATCTCGGTAACAGTGGCACCGTGACCGCAAGCTACGTCATCAGCAAAGATTTCAAGCTCCGGCTTCGCATCAAACTCGCCATCGTCAGACAAGAGTAGCGTATTGCATGCCATACGGGCGTCGGTCTTCTGGGCGATCCTGTTGACCTTGATCTGCCCCTGGAACACGCCGCGGGCACGATCCGTAACAACATTGCGAACGATCTGCACTGACGTTGTGTTCTCGACCAGATGGCCAAGCGTCATTGTCACATCGGTATGCGTATCGCCTGCAAGCAGGTTTACGCCACGCAACTGGAAATCAGACCCCTCACCCTTCACCAGAACATGCACTTCCTGGCGCACCAGCTTGCCGCCAGCATTGACAACATAGAGCGTGAGTTTGGAATTGGTGCCAAGTGTGGCCGTAAACTGCGCCAACTGTGTTGCATCGGCACCCTGTTCGCGCAGAATGATCCAGTTTATTTCCGCATCATCCGCAATGGTAAGATTACTGACGCTGGTCGAAAAACCTTCACCCTCGCCGCCGGTTTGGCGCTCTATGACCGTCGCCTTGACGCCTTTTCCAAACTGAACCGGAAAACGCACATGGCCCTGTCCACGAGTTTGCGCGTTTTGTATTTCCAATGGCGAGTCAAGCTCGACGCCGTCCGCAACGACGATATTCCACCCGTCCGTGACATATGCAGCATTGATCTGACCAATAGCGTCATCGCCATCACGTATGGCCAGATGCCGAATTGCTTCACCATTCGCGAGCGTCTCACTGAACTTCGTGAAAGTGACCGCTTCGATTTTTGGCGCGTTGAGAGCAATGCCATTTGAAACTGTTGCTACCGACGATCCGGCAATAACTGAAGGCAAAGCAGAGCTGCCGGCGGCAGAATCATAGGCGGGTATGCTACGCAGCAGGGTGCGAAGATCGGTATAGTGCCAAGCCTCAACCCTTCGCGAAGGCAATCCCTGCGTTTTCAGTGCTTCGATAGCATTGTCACGGGCACTGACAACTTCACCATCGCCCGGCAATTCGCCCATGCGGTCAACAAAAGCATCGACCAGGGTCGATTCTGCTGCGGTGGGCTGACGCCCTGTGTGAACATTCATGACATCAATCCTCAAGCAGCTTCGCCGATGATATCGGCGTAGCCATTCTCTTCGAGATGAAGTGCAAGATTTTTGTCGCCGGATTTGATGACCTGGCCCTTGTAAAGCACATGCACACTGTCCGGCACGATATAATCAAGCAGGCGCTGATAGTGAGTAATGACAATCACAGCGCGTTCCGGGGAGCGCAACGCATTGACGCCATCAGAGACGATCTTCAACGCATCAATATCGAGACCGGAGTCGGTTTCATCAAGCACGCAAAGCTTGGGCTCCAACAATTTCATCTGCAGGATTTCAGCCCGCTTTTTTTCACCGCCGGAGAAGCCGACATTGAGCGGACGCTTCAGCATCGCCAGATCCATGTCCAGCGATCCTGCTGCTGTTTTAACGCGCGAGATGAATTCCGGAATCTTCAAAGGCTCTTCACCGCGCGCCTTGCGCTGCGAGTTCAAAGCAACTTTGAGGAATTCCATCGTTGCAACGCCTGGTATTTCCATTGGATATTGAAATGCCAGAAAAATGCCCTTTGCGGCACGTTCTGCCGGGTCCAACTCGAGAATGGATTCACCGTTGTAAAGAATGTCGCCTTCGGTGACTTCATAATCATCGCGGCCAGCGAGAATATAAGACAAAGTTGATTTACCTGAACCATTCGGCCCCATGATGGCAGCAACCTCACCAGCCTTTACCGTGAGGTTCAAACCGCGAATGATTTCCGTGTCCGTGTCTGCGATCTTCGCATGGAGATTTCTGATTTCCAGCATTTCAGTACCCTTTGATATTACATGGATCAGCCGTGGCGACCCTGATGTTTAAATTTCGCGCAGCTATCGAAGCCGCGTTACGATGAACTGTCGCCACTCAGGCTTTTGAGCCGCTCTACAACCGATGCCAGCTCTTTGCGGGCTCTCATCAATTCGGGCTCAAGAACGCGTTCCGTCGCGGTAGAAGCTCGACCAAGTGTATCCGTAAGCTCGTCGATAACACTGCCAAGCTCTTTGTAACGCTTGCGCAACCGGTCCAGTTCTTCCTTCGTGACGGTGACAGCCATTATCCGACGCTCCCCTCGAGACTGATGCCGATCAGTTTTTGCGCTTCAACAGCAAACTCCATCGGCAGTTCCTGAATGACTTCCTTGACGAAACCATTGACGATCAGTGCAATCGCTTCCTCCTCGGGAATACCGCGCTGCATGACATAAAACAGTGCATCTTCAGAAATCTTCGATGTAGTGGCTTCGTGCTCGAATTGGGCAGTCGCGTTCTTCGCCTCGATGTAAGGCACAGTATGCGCGCCGCAATCATTACCGATCAGCAGCGAATCGCACTGGGTGAAATTACGCGCATTTTCCGCCTTGCGATGGGCAGAGACCTGACCACGATAGGTATTGTTCGACTTGCCTGCGGAAATTCCCTTCGAAATGATGCGACTCGACGTATTTTTGCCGAGATGCAACATCTTCGTACCGCTATCGATCTGCTGATGACCATTGGACACAGCAATCGAATAGAACTCGCCGCGTGAATTATCGCCACGCAGGATGACAGATGGGTATTTCCACGTAATTGCAGAACCGGTTTCAACCTGCGTCCAGGAAATCTTGGAATTTACACCGCGGCAATCGCCACGCTTGGTGACGAAATTGTAGATGCCACCTTTGCCTTCCGCATCTCCAGGAAACCAGTTCTGGACAGTCGAGTATTTGATCTCGGCATCATCCAGAGCAATCAATTCAACAACCGCCGCATGCAGCTGGTTTTCGTCGCGCTGAGGTGCTGTGCAGCCTTCCAGATAGGAAACGTAAGCGCCCTCTTCGGCAATAATCAGTGTGCGCTCAAACTGCCCCGTATCCCGCTCATTGATGCGGAAATAAGTGGACAGTTCCATTGGACAGCGAACACCCTTCGGCACATACACAAACGAGCCGTCCGTAAAGACTGCAGAATTCAGCGTTGCATAGAAATTGTCCGAAACAGGCACGACCGAAGCCAGATATTTCTTGATCAGCTCAGGGTGCTCGCGGATTGCTTCGGAAATCGAGCAAAAAATAACGCCAGCCTTCGCCAGTTCGGCCTTGAACGTCGTTACAACGGACACGCTATCAAATACGGCATCCACCGCAACGCGGCCCGACTTGTAAACATTGTCACTGGCTTCTTCGTTTTCGTCACTAGGGCTCGGCTCTCCAACCTTGCGTACACCGGCAAGGATTTCCTGTTCTTTTAAAGGAATGCCAAGCTTTTCGTAGGTGCGCAAAAGCTCCGGATCAACTTCTGCCAACGAAGTCGGACCAGTCTGGTTCTTCGGACCTGCGTAATAGACCATGTCCTGAAAGTCGATTTTTGGATAATCGACGCGAGCCCATGTAGGCTCTTCCATCGTCAACCAGCGCTCGTAAGCTTTAAGGCGCCATTCCAGCATCCACTCCGGTTCATTCTTCTTGGCGGAAATGAAACGGATAATGTCAGCGTTCAGGCCTTTAGGCGCCTTATCCATTTCGATAAGCGTTTCAAAGCCATACTTATATTGGTCCACGTCAAGCGTACGGACCCGGTCAATGGTTTCCTGCACTGCAGGCATTGGCGTTCTCCATCCTCGCGGGGTTCAAGGTCCCGCAGTTGCAAACGTCAAGGCAGTATGTCGTCTTGAATATTTGCCTTCATGTAATGTGCAATCGCACGATTTAACACCGGTATTCACCGGATTTTTTGCAATTATCGACGAAAAAACGACGATAATTGAAATCTTTCATGCTGCATCAGCAGCTACGGCACCCGAGCGGTCCCTTCGGGCAACGATTTTGGTCAGCGCATCAAGAAAGCGGGCAACGTCATCATCGCTCGTATCCGGCGCAGTGGAGACCCGCAAACCGCCAGTACCGGCACCATGTCCCATCGCTGCCAGAACATGGCTTGGACCAACTTTTCCGGATGAACATGCGGAGCCTGCTGATAGTGCTATACCAGCAAGGTCGAACGCTATTTGCACCGTTTCTGCTTTAACAAGCGGTAGGGAAAAGAATGTGGTGTTTGCCAACCGCTCAACATCCGCGCCATAAATGATCGCATCCGACGCAATTGCACGGATGCCATCTTCTATTTTCTCACGTTGAGAAACGGACCAGCCGCCATGCTCCAAACGGTCCCGCGCCATCCGTGCCGCTGCTGCAAAACCCGCAATTAATGGCAGCGCTTCGGTTCCAGCACGATGTCCCTTTTCCTGGCCGCCACCACGTACGAGCGCCTTAGGCATGACCAGATCAGACACCGCGATAATTGCGCCAATACCTTTTGGGCCGCCAATCTTGTGAGCAGATAGAATCAGATAATCCGCAGAACTAGTTGTTATATCTAATATAATCCTGCCGGCAGCCTGTACGGCATCAACAATAAACAAACCGCCAAACTGCTTAACTACAGCGCCAATAGCCGCAATTGGCTGCACGACACCCGTCTCGTTGTTTGCAGCTTGCACTGCAACTAACGGTAGCCCTTGGTTGCGGTCATGAGATGCGAGGAGTTCTTGCAAACGTTCAAGATTCAAGATTCCATTGCCGTCAACGGGAATGATCTCAATCTGCTCCGCCGGAAAACGGCCACCGGCAAGCATGCATGGATGCTCGCTTGCACTGACATATAGCCGTGAGAGGCGCATTTCAGCCCTTCCCATACTATATTGCGGCGTCAGAAGGGTTGAAGCAGCCTCAGTCGCTCCCGATGTAAAGAACACATGATCAGGTTTGGCGTTCACAAGAGCAGCGACATCACGGCGTGCTGCTTCGAGAATTGCTTTCGCAGCTCTACCTTCAGTGTGAACTGATGATGGATTGCCCACATGCGTCAGCGTATCGACAATAGCATCGCGCGCCGCTGTGATAAGCGGTGCGCTTGCATTATAGTCAAGATAGGCGCGATTGCGGGCCATATCGGGGTCAAATCCTGTTCTTTTGCGGTCTATATGATCTGAAAGCGCAATTTTCTTGAAATTGCACCTCGGACCAGCCTATTAAGCCGCTTCGATATAGTTTCTACACCAGTTTTGAACGGTTCTAAACTGGTTTTATGGGTGCTGTTGATTGCCGTCAAGCCCGGCCGGTCAAGAAGCGCCCGTTGGCGAAGACTGGAGTATACATGCCTGAAGTAATTTTCAATGGACCTGCGGGACGTCTTGAAGGTCGTTATCAGCCTTCGATGGAAAAAAATGCTCCTATAGCCATTATTCTGCATCCGCATCCGCAGTTTGGCGGCACGATGAACAACAAGATCGTCTACGATCTTTTCTATATGTTCCAGCAGCGCGGGTTCACAACACTACGGTTTAATTTCCGTGGCATTGGACGCAGCCAGGGCGAATTCGATCACGGATCGGGCGAGTTGTCAGACGCTGCCGGCGCTCTCGACTGGGTGCAGTCGCTGCATCCTGATTCAAAGACTTGCTGGGTGGCAGGATATTCCTTTGGAGCGTGGATCGGCATGCAGTTGCTTATGCGCCGCCCGGAAATTGAAGGTTTTATTTCCGTTGCCCCGCAGCCGAATACCTATGATTTCTCTTTCCTTGCTCCCTGCCCTTCATCCGGACTGATTCTTCACGGCGATCAGGACAAGGTTGCACCGCCCAAAGATGTGCAGGGTCTCGTCGACAAGCTGAAGACGCAGAAAGGCATAACCATCACACAAAAGACGATGGTTGGTGCAAATCACTTTTTCTCTGGCATGACTGACGAAGTTATTGCCGAATGCTCTGACTATCTCGACCGCCGCCTTAATGGCGAATTGGTCGAAGCCAAGCCAAAACGCTTGCGTTAAGTTAAGCAGAACGAATGACAGCGCCCTGAAATCGGGGCGCGTCTACCGCGTCGTCACCGGCCAATTCACGGACGTCTTCCGCATTGCAGCTTTGCAGCACCGGATAAATCAGGAATAAATCTATGTCTGCCTTCAAATCCGAATTCTTGCACACGCTTTCCACCCGTGGTTTCATCCATCAGACATCTGATGATGCAGGCCTTGATGCGCTTTTTGCCAAGGAAATCGTGTCAGCCTATATCGGTTTTGATCCTACAGCCTCCAGCCTGCATGCGGGCGGACTGATCCAGATCATGATGCTGCACTGGATGCAGAAGACCGGTCACCGCCCCGTCGCCTTGATGGGTGGTGGTACCGGTATGGTGGGTGATCCTTCCTTCAAGGATGAGGCGCGCAAATTGATGACGCCGGAGATTATTCAAAGTAATATCAATGGCATCAAGCAGGTTTTTGCCAATTACCTGAATTTCGGAGATGGCCCGCAAGACGCCTTGATGGTCAACAATGCCGAATGGCTGCTGCCCTTGAACTACCTTGAATTCCTGCGTGATGTCGGCCAGCACTTCTCGGTCAATCGCATGTTGTCATTCGACTCGGTCAAGCAGCGGCTTGACCGCGAGCAATCGCTTTCGTTCCTCGAATTCAACTACATGATCTTGCAGGCCTATGACTTTGTCGAACTGAACAAGCGTTACGGTCTTCGCCTGCAGATGGGTGGCTCCGATCAGTGGGGCAATATTGTCAACGGTATTGATCTGGGGCATCGCCTTGGTACGCCGCAGCTTTATGCATTGACGTCGCCTCTCCTTACGACATCCTCCGGCGCCAAAATGGGTAAGTCCATGAACGGCGCAATCTGGTTGAATGCTGATCTGCTCAGCCCCTATGACTTCTGGCAGTACTGGCGCAATACGGAAGACGCGGACGTCACACGCTTCCTGAAGCTCTATACGACGCTACCACTTGCTGAAATCGCAAAGCTTGGCGCACTCGGTGGCGCTGAGATAAACGAAACAAAGAAAGTGCTCGCGACGGAGATCACGGCCCTGTTGCATGGCAGGCAGGCGGCTGAGGAAGCTGCGGAAACGGCTCGTAAGACATTTGAAGAAGGCGCATTGGCAACCAATCTGCCGACTGTTGAAGTTGCTTCCGGCGAACTGGAAGCAGGAATTGGTATTCTCACGCTTCTCGTCAAGGCTGGCCTTGCCGCATCGAATGGCGAAGCTCGCCGGCACGTTCAAGGTGGAGCTGTACGTATCAACGATGTGAGCGTTTCAGATGAAAAGGCGCAAGTCGGAACATCGGAAGTGACAGCCGATGGCATAATCAAGCTGTCGCTGGGCAAGAAGAAACACATCCTGGTGCGTCCAGCGTAAACTGACTCTCTTAAAATGTTTATGCGTGTTCAAAGCCACGCATAGACACCTATCACTGAAACTCGAATATTGAGCGGAATATGCCCGGTGCAATCACGGAAATCGGGTTTACGATGATCTGTGGTTGCTTCAATGGTCCTACCAGCTTGTAGGTAATGCCGATCAGTCCGCGATCCCGGCCATTGCCGAGAAACAAGCCAAGCACTGGCAAGTCGCCGAATATACGATTGATACCATAGGCTGGCATGAACGTTCCCGTCAGAGCCATGTTCCCCTTGGGGTCACTCAAGACACCTTGAAATGTTGTTCCAATCGTCGATCCGCGGATGACGCCGTTTGCGAGCTTTATATAGTTTTCACCCTTTTCGATCTGCGAGAAGCCGCGTTCGAACGTAACTGTCGAAACGTCGATGTTTTTCTTCACAGCGTCATTGAGGCTCGTCCCATTTGGCGAAGATGATACCAGACTTGCAAGCCTCGGCTCGTTGACGAGTGTGAAGTTGCGCGCATCGATCTGACCGCGCAGTGGTCCATCGCCTTTTGAATCCAGCGTTACATTGATGTCACCGCCCTGCATCTTGTCGTAGAAGCCAAAGAACCGAAGTACAGCCCCTGCATCTTTGGATTGCAGGCTGATTGACCGCGAACCACTCTCGGAACTGTCCGCCGCCAGTATCTTGCGCCCAGCTTTGGTTGACGCGTTGAATGCAAGACCCGAAACAGCAGACCCTACCCCCTCGTAGGACAGTGAAACATTGCTGAGATCTTCCGCATAAAATCCCGTGACGGAACCTATATCCGCATTGACCAGAATGCGTTGTTTACCACCCGTGTTCGGGCTTTCACCGCGTTGTTTTCGCTCAGTGATCTGATTGAGCAAAGGTCGCGCATCAAACGCGTCTCCTTTTACATCAACACGGTAGCCATATTGCGTACGCGTCACCTTCACAGCAACATCGTCACCGCGATTAAGTTTTGCCGTGCTGAATTCAGCTGTCTTCAGATCGCCGTCGACAACGCTGACATCACCACGCAGCCGGAAAGTATCTCCAGCTATGTCCAAATTGCTGATCTTCACATTGTCGCCATCCTGCTGGATCGCAAACTTGGCACTGGCTTTGACACCAGCTCCCTTTGTCCACCCCAGTTGCGCCAGCCTGATCTCGGCTTTCGTCAAATCAGCCACAGCCACCCTTGAGCCATCCGCTGCTTTCTCGATATCCACGGAAATTGGTCCGGAAAGCAGCGGATCGAGCGCCGGGAAAAGATTGTTACGGGTTTTGTCGTCGAGCTTGAGCGTAACTTTCTGTTCACGTCGGGAGGTATTGTCGCCTAAAGGTTCAAAAAGTTCGATTTCAGCTGGTACGCCATTGAGTTCCGCTTCAGCATCAATACGAGCCTCAGACTGCGTTACAAACAGGCTGCCATTGGCATTATCGACCATTTGCCCATCGATTTTCTTCGCAATCGAGACATCCGAGATTTCCATGTCGGCCGACCATTTGAGGCTACCCGGCGGAGAATGTCGTGTAACCGGAAATGTTACCAAAACATGGGACTTCACATTACCCTTGATGTCGTCTGGCCCGAAAGGCAGCTTGTTCAAGCCATTTATCGGCTTGAACCCGATGATTTCGGCAACAGCAGAAGCGTCTCCCTCCAGATTAAGATCTAGTTCCGACAATACCGGCCTTTGCGGTCCCCATGGTATGATGAGCTTGCCGCCAATTATCCGTGCTTCACGATTATTCGGCGTAAATGAAGAGCCTTTTTCGAGATCGATCGTCGTATAGGCGCCGCGAACGCTGATCTTTCCATATGCGTCACGCACAGGAGGCAGATCACCGACAATGTCAAAACGCGAATCTTCAATGGTAAAATCGACCTGCACTTCGTCTTGGGTGAGTGGCGGCGGCTTTCCGGGGCCATTGAAGCGGCCGGCGGGGAAAACCACGTCAATGCGACCATCCTTTGCGGTACCCCCGACAAGATTGTCCTGCACCCAGCGCCTTGCGCCGGTGGCAGCCCAAACCGGCCATAACTGCTTGGCATGGGAGACGGGCATTTTCGGAATGCGCAAATCCAGATTCATGGCAGGCGACCCCTGCCCGAACGTCGCCCCTGCCTGACCGTAAAGTTCGCTTTCGCCATTGCCGCGGACGGCAATTTCCGCAACATCCAGTCTTTTTGCGATGGGATCGTATCTACCGGCGACCCGCGCATTGAATTCCAATGGCTGTTCCGTTGAGTCCTGCGGTTTTGACTTCGCCTCCTCGGTTATAAGCTCAAACCGATAACCGGGATTTGAAGCCGAATTGCTACCATCCGTCTTGACCGGCTCCGGTCCTATTGCCCCTTCAATGATGCCTTCAAAAGCTCCAAAATGAACTCTTGAAGGTTTGATCTCGATTTTTTCGGTCCCTGAGATGTGCTCAAACGTAATTGCTGACGCTACAATCATGTCATCGACATTGCCGATTGTGACAGGTCCCTCTCCAATGTTCACCGTGCCCCACACTCTGGCAGGCTCAGCGGTATTCGCGGCAATTCCGTCGAGTTTCAAATCAGAAAGATTGTCATAGGAAAAATAAGCTCCATCCGGCTTGATTCCATCAATATCCGGCACGGGGGCGGTACCCAGCTTCCCCGTCAGCGGGATTTTATTGATCGCAAGGGAGAAAGCTTCGATTTTGCCGCCGACTGCAGACCTTTTAGCCTGCGCGGAAATTTCAATCTCCTTGCCTTGCCATTCTACGATACCATCAATGGCGACAGGGCCACCCGTTTCCGAAAGATCGAGCTGCACAATGCGTAGGCGCTTGGGTTCCCCCGCCAGCGTAAAATCAAACGCAGTGTCCGAAATGGAGATATCCCGGGTTTCGCGTTGATCGAGCAATGAAACAGCGCTTTCCAGACTTGCAAAAATTGCTTGCGAAGCGGCATCGAGATCAATCAAGCCTCGACTATTCTTGGGAACAAGGCTCATGAAATCAAAGGGACTATGCGATGTCACCTTGATCTGAGCGCCTTCAAGTTCCAGCCGTTCAACGCGTACATTGCCGCGCAGCAATGGCATGGTGGCCAAGCCGATACGGACTGCGCGTACATTGTTAATGGCAATGCCGCGCTTATCGTCGGTGATATTCACGTCGCGGGCTTCGAGAGCCACATGCCGCCTTTGATCCAGCGAGATTTGCGCAGATTTGATTGTTGCATAGGCATCAGGCCCGGCAACCGACTTCAAGGCATCCTCTGCCCGCTGTGTAAGCGCCTCTCCGCCCACACCTACGCGCAAAACCACAAATGCTATTCCGCCAAGCACGGCAAGAAGAATAATGAAGGAAAAACAAGCACCTGTGAGCTTGTATAAAAGCGAACGCCGACGCAAAGTAGCAACCGGCACCTGACCTTGCTCGCTAGCAGACGGGTGCTTGTGAAGCTTCGTGAAATCACGCTTTGTAAAGCGGACTTTTTCCGGTTTCTCTGTCAAATTCCCAAGCCAATTGAGGAATCAATTGGGAAACCGTAGATGATTCCCGTACCTCGCTATAGTTACGTAATTGAAGACCGCATACAAGAATCAAAGAAAGGCATTCCTATGACAATTTTGGAAATCGGCAGCAACGCTCCGGATTTTACACTGCCGAAAGATGGCGGCGGCACGATCACCTTGTCTGCGCTGCGTAGTGGCCCTGTGGTTCTGTATTTTTATCCAAAGGACGATACCAGTGGTTGCACGCAGGAAGCGATAGAGTTCTCGGGGTTGAAACCCCAATTTGAGAAACTTGGCGCCAAGGTCATTGGTATGTCCCCTGACCCAGTCAAGAAACACGATAAATTTATCGCCAAACATGACCTTAAAATCGATCTTGTCGCCGATGAGGAAAAGAAAATTGTCGAGGCCTATGGTCTGTGGGTCGAAAAGAGCATGTACGGTCGTAAATATATGGGCGTGGAACGCACAACATTTCTGATTGGCACAGACGGAAAAATCGCAAAAATCTGGAACAAGGTCAAAGTCCCCGGCCATGCTGCCGAAGTGCTGGAGGAAACCAGGGCTCTCGTCGCCTGACGGGTCATTAAACTCGTTGGCATGGTCTAATCTATCAGAGTTTATTAACCTTACTAAAGTCTAATACTTTGATAGATCGAAGCCCGCCAAACGATGGTGTAGCCGCAGTGAAGAAACGTCCCAATCAAAGCATCTTCAACGGCATGAAAGAGCCCCACACGATCATTATCGCGCGGGGCGATACAATTCGGCATTTTACTTTGAAGCCTTGGATGGGTATCGCTGCGGGCACATTCGTTATTGGATTGGCAACCTGCTATTTGTTGGCAACATCCTATCTGGTTTTTCGTGACGATCTGCTTCATGGCAGCGTTGCGAGACAAGCGCGATTACAACAAGCCTATGAAGATCGCATTGCATCGCTGCGGACACAACTTGATCGGGTAACCAGCCGCCAGATGCTTGATCAGAAGTTGATGGAAGGCAAGATCAGCGAACTCGTAGAGCGCCAGAAAACTCTGAGCGACCAAAGTAATCGTCTAGCACCTGTCCTTGAACGCGCAGGTAAAAATCTTCCTGGAGAGTTGCGCGTAGATAACAATCTTCCGAGCCTTGCGGATTCTGAGGAATCCGAAGGATTCTACGGCATAGATCCAATTATCACCGGGCCAACGACATCCAGCCGCAAGATTGTCCCGACACCAAGCAAACCGGCCAAGCTTGGCATCGACAAGGCAGAGTTGCTGTTTGACCGTGTAGATCGCTCTCTCGGCATGCTTGAGACAGATCAGGTAAAACAGGTGCAGGCATTGTCGAACAAGGCCTATGAGAGTGCTGATCGAATTAATGGCGCGCTCGCAAATGCGGGTGTAAAATCACCCATTTCCCAAGAGCAGACTGGCACCGGCGGACCACTCATTCTGGCAAGCGCCACCCCCACAACAGATTTTGATACGAGCATAGCCGATCTTGATGCTGCGCTGCTACAGCTTGAGCAGGCCAAGACGCTGGCTAATTCGGTTCCAATCGCCAATCCTGCGCCCGGCATGCCGGTCTCAAGTCCATTCGGCACCCGCAGAGACCCTTTGCTGGGCTTATTGGCCTTTCATTCCGGTATGGATTTTCGCGCAATGAGTGGAAGTTCTGTACTTGCAACTGCCAAAGGCACAGTGACAGCCGCTGATTACAATGGCGGTTATGGCAATATGGTGGACATCGACCATGGCAATGGACTCTCAACGCGCTATGGTCACATGAGCCAGATTCTGGTCGCGGTTGGTCAGCAGGTAAATATTGGCGATGTAATCGGTAAGGCCGGTAGCACAGGGCGCTCTACTGGCCCTCATCTGCACTACGAAGTTCGCAAAGGTGGCAGCGCTGTTAATCCGGCAAGCTATCTCAGCATCGGCCGCCAGATCGCGGCCGAGCTATAGTTGAGATTGATCTAAGCAATATCTTCTACTTCAACG
The DNA here is from genome assembly GCF_000282595.1 of Phyllobacterium sp. YR531. Taxonomy (GTDB): domain Bacteria; phylum Pseudomonadota; class Alphaproteobacteria; order Rhizobiales; family Rhizobiaceae; genus Phyllobacterium. The sequence goes on along the minus strand of NZ_AKIZ01000002.1, from coordinate 81,439 downwards.
TCCGTACCATGGACGCGATGAGCGAGCGCTGCTTCCATGAACATATCGACTTCGCCGTCCAGAACGTCCTGGGGGCTGGTGCTTTCCACGCCGGTACGCAAATCCTTGACCAACTGGTAAGGTTGCAGAACGTAGGAGCGTATCTGATGTCCCCAACCGATATCGGTCTTTGAAGCAGAAATCGCATCTGCCGCCTGCTCACGCTTTTCAAGCTCAGCTTCGTATAGGCGCGCCCGCAACATTGACCACGCCGTGGCACGGTTCTTGTGCTGCGAACGTTCCGCCTGACACTGCACAACGATACCAGTTGCTATGTGTGTAATGCGTACCGCAGAATCAGTGGTGTTGACGTGCTGACCGCCTGCACCTGATGCGCGATATGTATCGATGCGAACATCTGCTTCAGTAACGGCGATGTCGATATTATCGTCGACTACTGGATAGACCCAAATGCTGGAGAATGATGTATGTCGCCGCGCATTTGAATCGTAGGGCGAGATACGAACCAGCCGATGAACGCCAGACTCTGTCTTCATCATACCATAGGCATTATGTCCCTTGACGAGGATTGTAGCGGATTTGATACCCGCCTCTTCCCCATAATGGACTTCAAGTAATTCCACCTTATAGCCTTTGCGCTCCGCCCAGCGGGTGTACATGCGCAAAAGCATATTGGCCCAATCCTGGCTTTCAGTTCCGCCGGCACCGGAATGTACTTCGACATAGGTATCGTTGGCATCGGCCTCACCCGAAAGCAGGGTGTCGATCTGGCGCCTGTCTACTTCGGTCTTGATGTCGCGAATGGCGGCTTCAGCTTCGTCAACAATTGACTTGTCGCCCTCCTCTTCACCCATGGCGATCAACTCGATATTGTCTTCGAGTGTCTGCGACAGTGTGCGAATGGAGTTGATGCTGTCCTCGAGCTGCTGGCGCTCACGCATCAATTTTTGTGCTTCCTGCGCGTCGTTCCACAGCGCCGGATCTTCAGCGAGCTGATTCAGATATCCCAAACGTTTGATTGAAGTATCCCAGTCAAAGATGCCTCCTCAGCAGGCTTATGGCCTGCTTGATCTCATCGACCAGCGTTTCGATTTCGGCGCGCATGGGGTATTATTCCTTAAAGTTCATTCGAATTTCGGCGGACCATATTGACTGGTCAACACGATGTAAAGTCTTGAAAACGTCAATGAAGACGCAAGAATTGGTGATCAGAATAGTCCGCCGCCGCCGCCCTGTATGGCACGGTTGACGTTAGGTGACTGAACTTCTACTGGCGAGCCTTCGGAGAAGGTATCCATGCCGATAACGGAGTAGCTATCTGCTGGCCCAGTACCCGGTTTAAACTGCTCCATGATCACATTTGCACCACCTTCAGCGGCACGCATCCCGGTTTTGCGATCAATAGCAATTGGTGTCATGCCTTCGGGTGGGTGGAAATCAACTGGTCTGCGATCTCTTAGTGCAGCCTCTGCAAAATCCTTGAACACAGGAGCGGCCAAGCCGCTACCGGTGAAGCCGTGGCCCATGGGTTGCGGATTGTCATAACCGAGATAGACGCCGAAAACGAGGTCAGGCGTGAAGCCGATAAACCATGCGTCTTTTTCATCGTTTGTAGTGCCTGTCTTGCCGGCAATCGGGCGGTTCAGGCTTTTAAGAATAGTTGCAGTACCGCGCTGAACCACACCCTCCATCATGGAAGTGATCTGATAGGCAGTCATTGGATCGAGCACCTGATCACGATCGTCAATTAATTCTGGATCACTCTGCCCTGTCCACTTTTCCGCTGAGCAGTTCTCGCACTTGCGCTCGTCATGCTTGAAGACAGTCTTGCCGTAGCGGTCCTGAATGCGGTCAACCATGGATGGCGTGATCTTGCGGCCACCATTGGCAATAATGGAATAGCCCGTCACCATGCGCAGAACCGTGGTTTCACCTGATCCTAGTGACATGGCCAGAACCGGCAGCATCTTGTCATAAATCCCGAAACGCTCGGCATATTCAGCAACAAGCTTCATACCCATGTCTTGAGCAAGCCGGACGGTCATAAGGTTACGTGATTGCTCAATGCCGTAGCGCAACGTCGATGGTCCGGCAAACTTGCCGCTGTAGTTCTTTGGTGCCCAAACGCCAAGGCTGCCGCCCTGATCAACGGAAATGGGACCATCCAAAACCACGGAAGCCGGGGTATAGCCGTTGTCGAGTGCAGCTGAATAAACGAAAGGCTTGAATGACGAGCCTGGCTGACGCATCGCCTGCGTGGCGCGGTTAAACTCTGATTGAGCAAAGGAGAACCCGCCCACCATGGCGAGAACACGGCCCGTGTGCGGGTCCATGGCTACAGCGCCACCTTCAATCTTGGGGATCTGATGCAGATCAAACTCAGTCTCGCTGCCTTCTTTCTTCTGAACGAAGACAACATCGCCGACATGGAACACGCCTTCGAGCGATTTGGCACTGGTACGCTTATCGCCATCAATAACCCGGAAAGCCCATTTGATATCGTCAGCGGCAATCGTGCCCTGCTTGCGTTCCTGCACCACTTTACCGGATGCATCCTGCTCTGGTCGCAAGCCGATAATGGCCTGCTGCGGCGTTACTTCCAGCACGACGGCTAGGTGCCAATCAGGAACGTCCGAAAACTCCTTGATCTCGGAGAGAGGAAGACCCCAGTCACCCGCTGTCGAAATGGTCTTGTAAGCACCACGATAGCCTTTGGCTTCATCGAACTTGAACAGACCATGCTGCAGGGCGGCACGTGCCTGAACCTGCATCTTTGGATCAAGTGTGGTACGAACCGAAAGCCCACCTTCATAGAGGGCGTTCTCGCCGTAACGCTGGATGATCTGGCGACGTACTTCTTCAGTGAAATATTCTGAAGCAAAGAGGTAATTGCCCGTATGGCGTGGTGTGACGCCCAGCGGCTCGTTCTTTGCTTCCTTGGCCTCTTCCATCGTCACATAGCCATTCTCTGCCATGCGGTCGATAACCCAGTTACGCCGTTCGACTGCGCGGTCAGGCTGGCGGAAAGGATGATAGTTGGATGGGCCCTTTGGCAGTGCGGCAAGATAAGCGGCCTGCGCAATAGTCAATTCATTGACCGACTTGTTGTAGTAAGTCAGCGCTGCGCCGGCGATACCATAGGAATTGAGACCGAAGAAAATTTCGTTGAGATAAAGCTCAAGAATACGGTCTTTCGAATAGGCCTGTTCAATGCGGAACGAGAGTATGGCTTCCTTGACCTTTCGGCCAATGGTCTGGTCATTGCTGAGAAGGAAGTTCTTTGCAACCTGCTGCGTGATGGTCGAAGCACCGACAGGACGGCGCGAACCCCAGTTTTGTACGTTCACCACGATAGCACGGGCCAAACCGCTAATATCAACACCGGGATGTTGATAAAAATTCTTGTCTTCAGCAGAGATGAAGGCAGCCTTTACGCGATCAGGAACAGCCTGAATTGGCAGATACAACCGGCGCTCGCGGGCAAATTCCGCCATAAGCTGCCCATCGGATGAGTGAACCCGGGTCATGACCGGAGGTTCATATTTGGCCAGAACTTCGTAGTCGGGCAAATCTTTCGAAATACTGACAACATAAAGCGCAACGCCTGCTGCACCCAGCAGCGCCATCACGGTGCCGATTCCGAAAAAATATCCGATCAAGCGTATCATGTGTATCCGGAATCCATTTTACCCAGTTGGCATTTAACATCGCTGCACATTAAGCCATGCAGGTCGTGTCGTGGAAAACACCAACCCCCGAAGGGTTTTCCATATCCGGCATCACATTTGCGAAAGTCGGATGTTGCTGACGCAATTGGGCGACAAATGTGACAAAGGCAAGGACAACCCGCCTGCGTTCACAATTTAAATACTAATTGTGGAGTTTCGGCAACGCACGCAATGGTTGCACATCGCCCTAATTAAGCGCACCGGCTGTCTTCAAACCTGAAAATTCGCCCACTGCCGTAGCTAGTCTTGAAGCAACGTGGGTACGCCATGCCGGGTCAAGCATGAGCTTTTCGTCTTCCGCATTGGAAAGATAACCGATTTCAACCAGTACAGAAGGCACATCCGGCGCGCGCAAAACCTGAAACCCAGCGAATCTGTGCGGGTTATTGATCATGTTGACGTCTTTTTTGAGCGAATTGACCACGTTCTTGGCGAAGCTCAATGAGAAATTATGCGTTTCACGCCGCGTCAGATCCATAAGGATATCTGCAATTTCCGGCGTTTCATTGTCGAAAGTAATACCGGCAACGGCATCTGCCCGGTTTTCACGATCAGCCATGGCACGTGATTCGGCGTCAGAGGCTTTATCAGAGACGGTATAAACCGTAGCGCCGCGAATATTGCCGCGGTTGATCGTATCGGCATGCAACGAGATGAACAAATCAGCTTCGTACTGGCGGGCGACCCGCACCCGTTCGGTAAGACGAAGAAACGTATCGTCAGTGCGGGTCATTTCGATACGCAGACCCGGTATCTTTGCCAGTTCATCGCGCAACTGCTGGGCGAACATCAGAGTCACGTTCTTTTCCATGATGCCGCTCGCGCTTTCAGCGCCACTATCGATACCGCCGTGCCCGGGATCAATTACAACAGTAAAAGGTTTGGGAGCCTTGCTCTTTTCATCCGGAGCAGCTGACGCGATCCTGTCGCCCTTCGGTGTACTTTCCGTCGATGCGGTGGTTGCGTTCTGGGTTTTCAAATCTTCCGCAAACTTCCTGTCTGATGATGCAACGAGATCAGCGACAAGCCGGTAACCCGGGCTGTTGTCATTCTTGATGACATCAATTCGCTCTACGGCAAATGGACCTTTAAGCGAGAAAATGAGTCGCGAACGCTCCGTATCAAGCATGCCGTAGCGCACATCATCGACAAGACCGCGAGGCTCAACTGACTTCTTGTCGAACGCAAAAACTGTTTTCGGCATATCGACGACGAGCCTGTGTGGGTGTTCGAGCAGCATGGTCGATACATCCGGCTCCTTGTCAAAATTGATGACAACACGCGTACGCAGCTCGTCCCCGGCTGCCTGATATGTGAGAGCGGCCAAATCATCGGATGCATAAGAATTTACGCTTGCCGGCAACAGGACCAGCAAACCCGCAAATGCAGCCAAAACTATCCGATAAATCACATTCATCTCTTTACCGATCGGAACCTGGCAGGCGTGAATACCACACAGACAGGCCCCTCTTTAATATCAGATCGAGCACTTGGTTGCACCCTGCAGGCGCAACATCACTTATAACCAATAGGTAAGGAACCATGGTTAATATTATCTTATAGCTGCGAGTTCCAGTCACCAGAATGACACGATTATGAAGAAGCCCTTGTCATAAGGCAGCACACCTCCTAAAAGCAAAGGTGGGTTAGCTTCATGCCCCTTGGAATCAGAACTTTGATGTCACGGCTAATGACCGGATAACAAAGATGCATGATCTGGAGTGGCGATAGCGATTTTCGCTGCAGCTGACCGAAAAAGAATTTGGCGCGAGCGGACAGGGATTGTCTGTAGCGCTTTTTGTGAACGGCAGATCGCCCGGACAAAGGCGTATCAGGCCAGCCCTATCAAGGGTGTTACCGCATGGTCCAGAAATCCTCGATTTTTGAATCATGCAGAATCTTAAGTTTGTTACTGCGTCCTTAGTGCGTTTAAGGACGCACGGCGCAGTAACGGGTCGGCACAGCGTGAAAAGCGTGCCATTCATGAGGTCGTTTCGTCAGGAACAGGAATGTTTGTTACAGACAGTATCATAACCGGCTTGCAAGCCGCGGCTGCCCGAGGGCAGCTCCGCGCGACGCCGGTTCTGTCTGTTCCTGCGAACTTTAATATATCCGGTAAATGTGAACACGCCGCACCAGAAACCCCACGGGTTTCCTGGTTGTCTGACGTTGCCAGCGTTTTGGCCGGGGAGAGCAGATATAATGTCGGACAAAATGCTAATCGACGCCTCCCACCAGGAGGAAACACGGGTTGTCGTGGTTCGCGGCAATCGAATTGAAGAATTTGATTTCGAATCTGAACACAAGAAACAAATCAAAGGCAATATCTATCTGGCGCGTGTAACGCGTGTAGAGCCGTCGCTTCAGGCCGCTTTCGTGGAATATGGCGGCAATCGCCATGGTTTCCTTGCGTTCAGCGAAATCCATCCGGACTATTACCAGATACCCGTTGCTGATCGTCAGGCACTGATTGATGCTGAGGCGGAAGCCGCCAGTCAGGATGAAGATCACGAAGAAAATGCCAATGAGCAACGTACGCGCGATCGCAATGATCGTGGTTCGCGCAATCGGCGTCGCGGACGTCGCGGTTCGCGTCAGGGTGACGACGCCGTAAAGTCCGACTCCGCAGAGTCCGATGATGAAACCATAGTCGCTATCGATGCTGGCGAAGTTTCCGAGAATACAGAGCAGCCCTTCCCGAAAAACGAAGACGACGCTTCACCTGATGATGATGGTAATGGCCAGACTATGGCTGCTGCTGTTGAAACAGATGTCATATCGGAAGCTGTCTCATCGGATTCAGATGATGCATCTGAAGATGACGACAAAATTGTAGAATCGGAAGGCGGCGAAACACGCTCCAGGCGTTCACGCAATAGGTCAAACGACGATAAGGAAGAGCCACACGACGAGCTGGACGAAGTTGAGTCCGTCGGTGCTGAAGATGCAATGGAAGAAGTTCCAACACATCAGCGTTTCCAGCGCCGCCAATACAACATTCAGGACGTGATCAAGCGCCGCCAGATATTGCTGGTACAGGTGGTTAAAGAAGAACGCGGCAATAAAGGCGCGGCTCTTACAACCTATCTTTCGCTAGCCGGGCGCTATTCTGTGCTCATGCCAAATACCGCCCGTGGTGGTGGCATTTCACGCAAGATTACCAGCATACAGGACCGCAAGCGTCTGAAAGATATCGTCAAGGATCTGGAAGTGCCGAAAGGCATGGGCGTTATCCTGCGCACAGCCGGAGCCATGCGCACCAAGCCTGAAGTCAAGCGCGACTATGAATATCTGATGCGTTTGTGGGAAAACGTGCGCAGCCTTACACTTGCGTCCAGCGCACCTACCCTCGTTTACGAAGAAGGCAGCCTGATCAAGCGCTCGATCCGCGATCTTTATAATAAAGACATTGCCGAGATTCAGGTTGCTGGCGAGAATGGTTATCGCGAAGCCAAAGACTTCATGCGCATGCTCATGCCGAGTCATGCCAAAGTCGTGCAGCCTTATCGCGACCTGACGCCGATCTTTGCCCGCAACGGCATTGAAGCGCAGCTTGACCGCATGCTGCAGCCGCAGGTTACCTTGAAGTCAGGCGGTTACATCATCATCAACCAGACCGAAGCTCTGGTTGCGATTGACGTCAACTCCGGTCGCTCAACACGCGAACATTCGATTGAAGACACTGCCCTTCAGACCAATCTGGAAGCGGCAGATGAAATAGCGCGCCAATTGCGTCTGCGCGATCTTGCCGGCCTGATTGTTATCGATTTCATCGATATGGAAGAAAACCGCAACAACCGTGCGGTTGAAAAGCGGATGAAAGATTGTCTCAAGGATGATCGCGCCCGCATTCAGGTGGGACGCATTTCGCACTTCGGACTGCTTGAGATGTCGCGTCAGCGCATCCGCGCCAGCGTCCTGGAAAGCACAACGCAGGTTTGCGCCATGTGTGGCGGCACCGGCCATGTCCGCTCCGCCTCCTCTATTGCGCTTCATGTCATGCGGTCGATTGAAGAATATCTGCTACGTCACTCGCAGAATAACATTATCGTTCGGACAACCGTCGCAACTGCGCTCTATGTGTTGAACCAGAAGCGCCAGAACCTCGCCGATCTTGAAACGCGTTTTGGCCTGACTATCAGCATCGAAGCTGATGACAGCGTGGGCGCTCAGCATTTTGCTATCGACAAAGGATCGCTGGCGCTTGGACCTGTTGTGCCGCTTTCAGAAACACCTGCGCTGGGTATTGCGGATGATTTCGACGAGAGTGATCCGGTCATTGAGGATATCGATGATGAAGCCGAGGCTGTGGCCACAGAAACTGTTCGTTCGGATGATGACGCATCCCGTAAGCGCAAACGCAAGCGGCGTCGGCGTGGTGGTCGCGACCGCCATGAAAATGGTGGCGCTGACCAAAGTCAGGCATCCGCAGGTGACGAAGACGCAGATGATGCAGACCAGCCACCTGTGGAAGGCGAAAATGCTGCACAGGCAGCCGCCCGCGAAGAAGAGAATGAACGGCGCAAGAAGCGTCGTCGCGGACGTCGCGGCGGGCGCAAGAATAAGCGTTTCGAAGATGGTGATGATGCAAACCGCAGCACTGCAAAAGCCGTGCCGGATGCCGAACCTGTGTTCGTTTCCATCCCTCTTCCCGATTTCTCCAAAGCCAAGCTTGCAGATGTCTCACCTGTAATTGCCGAAGCGCCCGTCGTTGCACCGGAACCTGTAGATGCAAGCGCCATTGAGGTGACGGTTATCGAAGAGGCACCCGTCAAAGCACCGGCAAAACGCCGTTCCCGTGCCAAGGCGAGTGCTGAAAAAGCTGAGGTCGTGGCAGCAGACGTGCCGGCAACAGCCGAAGTGGCTGCAGAAGCTCCAGTCAAGCCAAAGCGTGCTCCGCGTAAATCTACAAAGAAGACTGAAGCGGCCGCCGCTTCTGAGACAGTCGCTGCAGAACCAGTTGTAGAAGTTGCAGCACCAAAAGTTGAACCGACACCGGAACCTGTGGTTGAAGCAGCACTCGCACCAAAGAAGGTTGACGACAGCACACCTGTCATCACGTCCACGGGAAAAGACAAGAAGGCCGACAATGAACCAGCTCCTAAAAAAGGCTGGTGGCAAAAGAAGGGTTTCTTTTAAGAACTCCTGAATTATTGAGATTGAAAAACCGGCTGATTGCCGGTTTTTCTTTGTCTTGGGCATCTTCTTTCAAAAATATCGTAATATTGCCCGAATAAACCGACTTTTCACGATTCAAGGAGCTTCAATAAGCTCTCTTTCATTCGAAGATTGATTTGGGTACGAATAGGCATGATCGTATTACAAAAGACAGTTTCGCTTTCCCCTCTTGCAGGTCTGATGCGTGGAGCAATTGCTGCCGTAACGGCCAGTGCTCTTTGCCTTATTCAAACCGGCAACGGCTTTGCGCAATCATCATCCGTGCCGATTGTGCGCGACGCTGAAATCGAAGCTTTGGTCACAGACTACGCTGCACCGATTATCAAAACGGCTGGTCTCGGCAAGCAGTCAATCAAGATTGTTCTGGTCAACAGTCCCAGTTTCAACGCCTTTGTTGATGGCAGGCGGATCTTCATTAACACGGGCGCTTTGCTTGAAGCGGAAACGCCCAATGAAATCATCGGTGTATTGGCGCATGAAACGGGACATCTTGCCGGTGGACATCAATTTAAACTGCGCGAGCAACTTGCTGCAGCAAAAACAATGGCTGTCGTCGCGGGATTGCTTGGCATAGGTGCGGCGATTGCCGGTGCGGCCAGCAAGCAGAGTGGTTTGGCTCAAGCTGGCGGTGGTATTGCCATGGGTGCTCCGGAAGTTGCGATGCGTAATCTGCTGAACTATCAACGCACCGAAGAGATGGCCGCTGACCGTTCTGCCATCACTTATCTGGCCAGTACAGGTCAATCGGCCAAGGGCATGTTGACGACATTTGAGCGCTTCTCAAATGCTCTCTCTCTTACCGGTACGCGGGTTGATCCTTATCGTATCAGCCATCCAATGCCACGCGAACGTATTGCAAATCTTGAGACACTTGCTCACGCAAGCCCAGATTTCGATAAGAAAGACAGCCCTGCCCTGCAACAAAGACACGACCTCATGCGTGGCAAAATTGCCGCCTATACGGCTGGTGGGGCACGCGTGCTGCAAATCTTCCGGAAGGACCCGTCCAACATCGGCGCGCGTTACGGTGATGCCATTGCAACCTTCCTCAATGGATCTACGGAGTCGGCGCTTGGTAAAATCGACGCTTTGATCAAGCAGCAACCAAAGAACCCTTATTTCGAGGAAATTCGGGGAGAAATCCTGCTCAAGCAGAACAAACTTGATCTGGCAGCAAAAGCTTTCCAGCGAGCTGGCAGCCTCGACACACGAAAATCCAGCCTGATACGTATGAATTACGGGCGAACATTGATGCTCACCGGAAAGCCTGAAAACCTGAAAACCGCCGTCAATGAGTTGAAAGCCAGTATTGGTCGCGACCGCGAATCTCCAGCAGGCTATGCCTATCTGGCACAGGCCTATGGGCAGCTCGGCGATGCTGCGCGCTCAGACCTGGCCAGCGCTGAAGAAAAATACTACTCCGGAAAAATTCAGGACGCTCAAATCTTTGCGATCCGTGCCCAGCGTGCCTTGCCAAAGGGCTCCCCTGAGTGGATACAGGCGCAGGACATAATCAATGCCAAGCGCAGCAAGAGCAAATGATTGCCAAGGCAGAATTCTGCCAGTGGAATAAAAAGGGATAGATATCATGACAAAGGCCCCACTTATCGGCATCGCCGCCGGGCTTATCGCTATCGGTGCTTTGGCGCTTGGCTATCAGGCTGGCCGTTCACAGATGGCGCTGGCTGCGCCTGAACCGGTAGCTGTTGCAGCACCGGCAATTGACCGAACCGAGATTGAGGGGATTGTCCGGAACTATCTTATCAACAATCCGGAAGTCATGATCGAAGTACAAACCGCGCTGAACGAGAAACAGGAAGCTGCACAGCAGCAAGCTTCCACCGAAATTATCAGTGAAAACAAAGATAAGCTTTTCCAGTCACCGATGGATGCGGTTTTCGGCAATCCCAAAGGCGATGTAACTATCGTCGAATTCTTCGACTATAATTGCGGCTACTGCAAAAAAGCTTTGCCAGACATGGACGCGCTGCTCAAAAGCGATCCCAATCTGCGTTTTGTCATGAAAGAGTTTCCAATCCTTGGCCCTGACTCCACACGCGCCCATCTTGTTGCCAAGTCTTTCAAGACTCTGATGCCAGAGAAGTATTTGGAGTTTCACAGGGATCTTCTAGGCGCCGAAGGTCGTGCCACTGAAGATTCTGCCATGGCCATTGCAGTAAAGCTGGGTGCGGATGAGGCCAAGATGCGCGAAACCATGAAGCAACCGGAGATCGCCAATGCTTTCCGCACCAATTTCGAGTTGGCGCAAAGCCTGAGTATTACCGGCACGCCATCTTATATTATCGGCAACGAGGTTGTACCTGGAGCACTTGGCGCGGACGCTCTTGCAGAGAAAATCAGCCATATTCGCAACAAATAGTTGTTGCTTCTTGCCAAAACGAATTGTGGACAAGCAATAAGGCGTATTTGCAGGCTTTCCGCTTGGACATAAGCCGTCTATATGGGACCAGAACCTTTCAACCTGCCCGGTAAACATGAAACAGCAAGTCTTCATCCTCAATGGCCCAAATCTCAACATGCTGGGAAAGCGTGAACCCGGGATTTATGGTGCCACGACGTTGAGCGATATCGAGGCACTGTGCCGGGCCGAAGGGGAGAAACTCGGTGTCGATATCGAGTTTCGCCAGTCCAATCACGAAGGTGATCTCGTGAACTGGATTCAGGAAGCAGGAGAGCGTCGCGCTTTGGTGCTGATCAATCCTGCAGCCTATACGCATACTTCCATAGCACTGCATGATGCTATTCGTGCAGCAGGTGTAACGCTGGTGGAAGTTCACATTTCCAATATTCACGCGCGCGAGCCATTTCGTCATCACTCCTACGTTTCCTCTTTGGCCAAAGGGGTGCTATGTGGCTTCGGAGTTGATGGCTACGTGATGGGTCTGCGCGCACTCGTTAAGCTGGCGCCACAATAGCGGCATTCGCCAAACAGCAATAAGGGGCTTGAAAAAGCATGGCTACCAAAACCACCGGGATCGACAAGGTCATGATCCGCGATCTCGCGGAAATCCTGAATGAGACAGACCTTACCGATATCGAGATTGAACAGGGTGACCTGCGCATCCGCGTATCACGGCAAATAACAATGCAGGCCAGTGCTCCTGTCTATGCACAGGCAGCAGCGCCCGCAGCACTTGCATCCCCTTCGGCAGCCGCAGCGCCTGCCGCACCCGTCGGTGACCCATCGAAGAACGCCGTACCCTCCCCGATGGTAGGAACCGTCTATCTGTCACCAGCTCCTGGCGCTCGCGCATTCATTGAGGTCGGCACGCAGGTCAAAGAGGGTCAGACCCTTTTGATTATCGAAGCCATGAAGACGATGAACCAGATTGCCTCGCCTCGCGCTGGCACTGTCACCTCGATCCTCGTTTCGGACAGCCAGCCTGTAGAGTATGGCGAGTTTCTGGTCGTAATCGAATAGACGGAACCGTTACTGGATCGAGAACGCAATGTTTCAAAAAATACTCATAGCCAATCGCGGTGAAATTGCCTTGCGCGTCCTTCGCGCATGCAAAGAGCTGGGCATTCAGACGGTTGCCGTACACTCCACCGCCGATGCGGATGCCATGCATGTACGCCTTGCCGATGAAAGCGTCTGTATTGGACCGCCCCCCTCGCGCGATAGCTACCTGAACATTCATCAGATCGTTGCTGCCTGCGAAATTACCGGTGCGGATGCAATCCATCCCGGCTACGGTTTTCTGTCCGAAAACGCAAAATTCGCTGAGATTCTTGAAGCGCATAACATCACCTTCATCGGCCCCACCGCAGCGCATATACGCGTCATGGGTGACAAGATCGAAGCCAAGCGCACTGCAAAGCGCCTTGGCATTCCCGTTGTTCCGGGCTCTGATGGCGGCGTGACGGATGACAAGGAAGCTGCACGCATCTGCGCAGAGATCGGCTATCCGGTCATCATCAAGGCTTCTGCCGGTGGTGGCGGACGCGGCATGAAGGTCGCGCTGAACGAAGACGAGCTTTCTATTGCTCTCTCGACTGCACGGACTGAAGCCGGCGCGGCATTCGGCGACGATGCAGTCTACATTGAAAAATATCTGCAAAAGCCACGCCACATCGAAGTTCAGGTGATGGGCGACGGTTTCGGTAATGCCGTGCATTTGGGCGAACGCGATTGCTCGTTGCAGCGCCGCCACCAGAAGGTCTGGGAAGAGGCAAACTCGCCTGCGCTCAATTCCGATGCTCGCGAAAAGATCGGCATGATCTGTGCCAATGCGATGGCCGACATGGGCTATCGCGGTGCAGGTACAATTGAGTTCCTCTATGAAAACGGCGAGTTCTATTTCATCGAAATGAACACCCGGCTTCAGGTGGAGCATCCTGTAACCGAAGCAATTACCGGCATTGACCTTGTGCACGAGCAAATCCGTGTCGCATCCGGTGGCGGTCTTTCCGTCAAACAGGAAGATATCCGCTTCTCCGGCCATGCCATCGAATGCCGCATCAATGCTGAAGATCCGCGTACATTCGCGCCATCTCCCGGAAAGATCACCCATTGGCATACACCGGGCGGGCTCGGCATCCGCGTCGATTCAGGCGTATACACGGGCTATAAAATCCCGCCATATTATGACAGCCTTATCGGTAAGCTGATTGTACACGGTCGCAACCGCGTTGAGTGCATGATGCGTCTTCGTCGCGCTCTTGACGAGTTCGTCGTCGACGGTATCAAGACAACGCTGCCGCTGTTTCAGGACCTGATCAACAATCCTGATATTGCCAATGGCGACTACGACATTCATTGGCTTGAAAAATATCTGGCTGGTGACGCTCCCGAAACAGCCGAAGAATAATCCAAGGCTCAGGAATGGCGGGTAAAAACCCGGAACAAACATTTATTCTGGACCCCGAATTGCTGCTTCGAGCTTATGCAACCGGGGTCTTTCCCATGGCAGAAGAGGCCGATAACCCGGAAGTATTCTGGGTTCGCCCGGAAAAGCGTGGCATTATTCCCTTTGAAAACTTTTATGTATCCCGCAGCCTGCGCAAAACTGTACGCAAGGCGACGTTCGATATTCGCTACGATACCGATTTTGAAGGGGTCATTGCCGGCTGTGCGAGTGGCAGTGGCGAGCGTGCCCGCACATGGATCAATCAGCCAATCCGCAACGCCTATGGCAAGCTGTTCGAACTCGGCTATTGCCACACAGTCGAAGCCTGGCATGACGATAAACTCGTCGGCGGACTTTACGGCATATCACTGGGCTCTGCATTCTTTGGCGAGAGCATGTTCTCGCGCCAACGTGATGCTTCCAAAGTGTGTCTGGTTCATCTGGTCAGCCATTTGATCGAAAAGAACTTTACGCTGCTCGACACACAGTTCACCACCGATCATCTAGAGACCTTTGGCGCCGTGGAAGTCCCACGCCGTCAATATCAAAAGATGCTTGAGAACGCCCTCGCCCAGTCCGCAGAGTTCTGACGACAAGAATATTTTCGTCAAAGAGTAGGATTTATTGTTTTTCATTCGTCCTCTGATTGGGAACGATCCCGAACAGGAGAATTATGATGAAAATCAACGCTTATCTGAACTTTGATGGCAAATGTGAAGAAGCCTTCAAGTTTTACGAAAAAGTTCTTGGCGGCAAGATAGAAGCCATAATACGCTATGATGAAATGCCGGAAGGTGGCGACTTTCCACCTGAATCTGCAAAGAATGTCATGCACGCCATGTTGACCATTGGTGACAATGTATTGATGGGCTCGGACGCGCCACCGCCTTATTTTCAGAAGGCGCAGGGAATGACCGTCGCGATCAATATCGACACTCCGGATGAAGCAAAACGTCTGTTCACGGATTTATCGAAAGAAGCCGAAAGCATCATGATGCCCCTTGGCGAGACATCATGGGCGCAGCAGTTTGCCATGTTTACCGATCGCTTCGGCACGCCATGGATCGTTAACTGCCCGAAACCGATGTAGGATCAGCTTTTATCGGGCGCTGGTATATCTGACTTCTGTTTGCAGGCTTTGAGCCAGACATCATAAACCGGGTGTTCAACAGCGTTGAGCCCCGGGCTATCGGCAAACATCCAGCCGGAAAAAATCTTGCGGATTTTACGGTCGAGCGTGATCTCATCGACTTCAACGAAAGTGTCCGTTTTGGGAGCTTCCGTATCGGGGCGCGTATAGCAAACGCGCGGCGTCAATTGCAGCGCACCGAACTGGACCGTTTCGTTGATATAGACGTCGAAAGTCGTGATACGGCCGGTAATCTTGTCCAGGCCGGAAAACACGGCAATAGGATTGGTGATTTTTTCCTGCGCCAAGCTTGGAACCGTCAAGCCTGCCAAAGCAATCGCGCCGACAAAAAGTCTGCTAATGAACTGGCCTTTGAAGAAGGGAAAGAACTGGGTCGGACGGATCATTTCACTTCCGGTTTGGCATAACGACGAAGATTCCTCTCCGTCGATAAAGATCAATTGTGGCGACAAAAAATCCGTTTAGTTTCCGGGCGTCCAGGCATCGTAATCGCCGGTCACTGCCGGGCGGTTATCACCATGTGCAATCGAGCCTTTGGGGCGGTAAGCAGCAGCGGAACCTGTCAGGTTCTGCTGATGATTCTTTTCCCATGCATGCGGCTTGTAATCTTCCTGCGAGGGCGCTGTTGCAACGCGGTGATGCATCCAGCCATGCCAACCTGCTGGAATCGCCGAAGCCTCCGCATAACCATTATAGATGACCCAGCGGCGCTTGCGGCCCTCAGAGTCGAACGTGCCTTCGTAATAGACATTGCCAAACTGGTCTTCACCAACCTTCGTGCCCTTGCGCCATGTAAAGAAACGGGTACCGATTGTCTGGCCGTTCCACCATGTGAAAATCTGGGTAATGAGGTTTTTCATAGCAATCCTGCTTGCAACGAAGTCGTTTTGTTACCGGGTTTATGGCCGTATCACTGGCCGATAGCAAGGGTCAAGTTGACGCTGGAGCCGCTTTCAAACTGAGTTTGAAGCCCGCGTGAGATTTCTCGAAGCCAAGGCGTTCGTAAAAGCGATGGGCATCCGGGCGTTGATTGCTTGACGTCAGCTGCACCAATGAGACGTCGTGATCGCGTCCAATCTGCAAGCAATAGTTGATCAACTGCGCGCCAATACCTTGTCCGCGCATATCAGCCCTGGTCTGCACGGCCTCTATTGCCATTCTCTTGCGACCACGGCCGGTCAGTGAGGTGATGAAGGTAATCTGCGCCGTTGCAACAACCTCCCGGTTGATGACTCCGACCAAAAGCCTGTTATTGGGACTATCGCTAATGGCAGCGAATGCACGCTCATAATCTGGCAACGCACTCGCATCGGTCGTGTCCCCATGGCCGCCAACCGCATCATTGGCAAACAGAGCTATGAGTTCAGGCAGATCATCGATCGTCGCTTCCCGAAAGCCCAGACCAATTTCAACACTCATGGTGCGAGTTCGTATCCGGTGAGAGATTTTTCGAGAACAATCACTGATATGCCGGAATTTGGCTGGCCCCAGTCATCAATCTTTGTGCTGGTTTTCTCAAATCCCCTGCTCTCGTAAAATTCGACAGCATTTCGATTCTTGTCGATCACTTCAAGCTGCAGGGCAAAGACACCCGGAAACGCGCTTTCGACCTCAGCCAGAAGCAATGACCCGACACCTTTCTTTTGGTGTTCCGGATGAACATAAAGCTGATTGAGGATCGAAAGCTTGTGATCCTTCTGCGAAGCGTAGGCCATACCCATAATATCGGCTCCATCATCCGCGATAATGAATTCCGAATAGGGCTTGGCCAGTTGCTTTTTGAGTGCATCCAACGAATGGTAGCGAGCTGTAATTTCGTTGACTTTTTCAACGCCGTAGACATCGTCATAAGTGGCGTGCCAAGTCTCGACCAGCAAGTCGTGGACAGCGCTCAAATCTTCCTTGGTTGCGCTGCGGACCCACATCTACTCTGTAATCCCCAGCTTCGCCTTGACCAGATCGCTCAGAACCTGCGGATTCGCTTTACCACCAGTCGATTTCATCACCTGACCAACAAACCAGCCCGCCAGACTTGGCTTGGCTTTAGCCTGTTCAACCTTATCCGGATTAGCGGCGATGATTTCATCAACTGCCTTTTCGATAGCCCCGGTATCAGTGACCTGTTTCATACCGCGGCTTTCAACGACGTCACGCGGATCGCCGCCTTCATTCCAGATGATCTCAAAAAGATCCTTGGCGATCTTGCCGGAGATAACACCTTCCTTGATGAGATCGATTATTCCGCCAAGCTGATCCGGTGAAACAGGTGATTCCTCGATGCCCTTGCCTGCCTTGTTCAAAGCACCAAGAAGATCATTGATCACCCAGTTGGCAGATAGTTTTCCGTCCCGTCCCTTGGCTACCGCCTCATAGTAATCGGCAATTGCTTTTTCGGTCACAAGGATGGATGCATCGTACACGGACAGGCCAAGCGCAGAGACCAAACGAGCCTTTTTGTCGTCGGGGAGTTCGGGAAGGTCTGCCTTCAATTCATCGACATATGCCTGTGTAAATTCCAGCGGCAGCAGATCAGGATCGGGGAAATAGCGATAATCATGCGCTTCTTCCTTGGAGCGCATGGACCGCGTTTCGCCTTTCACGGGATCGAAAAGGCGTGTCTCCTGATCAATGGAACCACCATCCTCCAAAACGGCAATCTGGCGGCGTGCTTCGTACTCGATCGCCTGACCAACAAAGCGGATGGAATTGACATTCTTGATTTCACAACGCGTGCCAAATTCGCCGCCCGGTTTGCGAACCGAAACGTTGACGTCGGCCCGCATGGAGCCCTCATCCATGTTGCCGTCGCAAGTGCCTAGGTAACGCACAATGGTACGCAGCTTGGTCAGGTATGCCTTGGCCTCATCGGACGATCGCATATCCGGCTTCGATACGATTTCCATCAGGGCAACACCCGAACGATTCAAATCAACATAGGACATTGTGGGGTTTTGGTCGTGCAGTGACTTACCGGCGTCCTGCTCAAGATGCAGACGCTCGACGCCAATCTCAATATCTTCAAATTCGCCCTTCTTGTCGGGACCAACGGAGATAATCATTGTGCCTTCGCCGACGATTGGCTGCTTGAACTGTGAAATCTGATAGCCCTGCGGCAAATCCGGATAAAAATAGTTCTTGCGATCAAAGACCGACTTCAGGTTGATCTGCGCCTTCAAGCCAAGACCGGTACGCACTGCCTGACGCACGCACCATTCATTGATGACGGGAAGCATGCCGGGCATTGCCGCGTCCACCAGCGAAACATTCTCATTCGGGCCTGCACCAAATGTTGTCGAGGCACCAGAAAACAGTTTTGAATTGGAGGTTATCTGGGCATGGACTTCCATGCCGATGACGATTTCCCAATCGCCTGTGGCACCTGAAACAAAACGCTTGGGTTCGGGCGTGCGGGTATCAACGAGAGTCATGCTGGTCTGTCGTTCCTGAATGAAAATATCTGAATACTGGCTAGTGCAATCCGGCTTATGAGGCAAGTGATTCTGAGGTTTTCGCCTATCAAGGCTCACGCTTATGACGCCTTGCAGGGCTATTTACCTCGCGAACAAGATCAATGAACGCCCGAAGTCCTGCAGAAATATGGCGATGACCGGGATAATATAATTGCAAGCCGGGAAATGGTGGCAGCCAATCTTCGAGAACCTCAACAAGTTGACCTTCCCTCAGGTGATCCTGGACCGACCAGCGGTTGAGATGCCCGAGTCCTACCCCAGCCAAGGCGGCATCAACGATGAGGCTTGGTGCATCGAGTGTCAGCCTCCCGTTCACGTCCAGCACGATTTCTTCGCCATTTTTTGTAAAAGACCAGCGGTATATTTTTCCGCTGGGCAAGCGCAGGCGAATACACTCATGCCGCAAAAGGTCACTCGGAGATTTGGGCATTCCGTTGCGTTGAAAATATTCCGGAGAGCCCATGACGACCATTCTTTGTCCTTGGTCAATGGATACTGCAATCATGTCCTGCGGCACCGTTTCGGCAAGCCTGATACCTGCATCAAAACCTCCGGACACGATATCCACGAGACGGCCTTCAGCCACCAGATCAACGCTCATGTCAGGGTAGCGCTTCAAATACTCCAGTATCAGCGGGTGAAATATCTGCCGGGCAGCCGGTTCTGACATATTGATACGCAACGTTCCCCGAGGCGTGTCCCGGAAAATATTCGCTGCATCCATTGCGTCAGATATCTCGCGTAAAGCGGGTTGAACGCGCGCCAGAAACTGCTCACCAGCTTCGGAAAGTGAAACACTGCGTGTTGTGCGGTGAAAAAGCCGAACGCCCATGCGCTCTTCAAGAGCTCCAATCGCACGGCTGAACGCTGACGGCGACATACCGAGATTGGAGGCCGCAATCCTGAAGTTGCGATGTGTTGCCAGCGCGACAACTGCGTTGAGTTCCTGAAAATCGCTCGTCACTGATTATCCCGATTTCTGCAATGACTTATGCCGAAATATGCCTCTTATCGCATCAATCGACAATGACTAGCTTTCGGTCGTAATGCAACACATCCATCTACAGGAAGATAAAATGACAAAGACAGTTCTGATAACCGGCTGCTCTTCAGGCTTTGGCAAGACAGCCACCGGCTATTTCGTACGGCAAGGCTGGAATGTCATCGCGACGATGCGCAACATCAGCGATGGCAAAGAGCTAGCCGAACTGGACAATGTGCTGGTGACACGTCTGGACGTCGAGGACCCGGCAAGCATTGCCAGCGCAATAGAAGCGGGGATTGAACGTTTCGGGCGCATTGATGCTCTGGTCAACAATGCGGGCTACGGCCTTTTCGGCATTTTCGAAGCTACCTCTCCAGAAAAGATCAAAGAGCAGTTCGATGTCAATGTATTTGGCGTCATGTCGGTCACGCGGGCGATACTGCCGCATTTCCGGACCAATAAAGCCGGCGTGATCATCAATGTCAGCTCCGGCGCTGGCGTCTTCACATTGCCAATGATTTCCCTTTACTGCGCCAGCAAATTTGCCCTTGAGGGCTTTTCCGAGGCGCTGAGTTATGAATTGTCCGGCCTTGGTATCACGGTCAAGGTAGTGGAGCCCGGCGGCGTTATCAGCACGAAATTTGGTCAACGTAGTGGTGCGGAAGCAGGACAGGCGCAATCGATTCCGGATTACGAGCCATTCGTAACGTCATCCTTGGCAATTTTTGAAACAATGCGTGGGCAGCGCCTGGCGACCGAAGAGGATGTAGCAAAGGTCATCCATGATGCAGTTACCGATGGAACAGACCAGCTCCGCTATGTGGCAACGGATGATATCAAGCCCTTGGTACGGGCTCGGCGCGAGACATCAGAAGCCGAATATATTCAGTTTATGCGATCAAAATTCGGTGCTTCCGCTGCGAGCTAAGTCTCGACCATCTCGCGCAGTGCCATGCGTTTGAAGTGCTCAACAAGCGCAGCCCCTTCCCCGCGCTCAACAGATATGGCGAGGCGCATCGTGGCCTCGCCAAGTTGCATGATGAGAAAGCTTGAGCTTTCCAGTTCCTGCCTGCCCAAATGAGAGCCTGACTTTTCACGTGCATTGGCCAACACCGTCCCATTAATGCGGCTGTCCGAAATATCGATATCGCGCAGCGCCTTGTCCGCCTGCGTACCTGACCAGATATCGCGCATCACCGGCTCTGCCAGAAACATGGCGTAATAGATGTCGATCAGTTCGCCGAAAGCCTTGATTAATCCTGCACTATCGCGAACACCGACCAGACCGTCTGCAATGCATGCCTGTCCGGCAAGATTATAACGCTCCGCCAAAGTGCGAATAATCGCAGCCTTGTCTGGAAAGTACTGGTAGAGCGAACCGATGGAAATTCCGGCCATCTCTGCGACGTCGCTCATGCGCATGGAATCGCTTCCCGCCTTTTCGATCAGTTCCGACGCACATCCAAGGATACGCTCTACGCGTTCCCTGCTCCGACGTTGCGTGGGTTCCCGGCGCGTAGTGGACACTTGATCGACAGGAAGATTCTGATTCATGAGCAACCCTCACATTTCTGTTGACTCTTATAATATGAGGATTTATCACATTTGCAAATATGAGGATTACTCATATTCAATCGGAGATGAAAATCATGAATATATCTGCAGGGCAAAAACCCATTCTGATCGTCGGTGGCACAGGGAAAACCGGACGCCGCGTTGCGCAAAGACTGGCTGAACAGGGCCTTCCCTTACGCATCGGCTCACGCAATGCCTCTCCCGCCTTTGATTGGGAGCAACCAGAGACATGGGCCGCTTCGCTTGAGGGTGTCTGTGCCGCTTACATTACCTATTATCCCGACCTAGCGGTCTCCGGTGCGGCAGAAATGGTTGGCGATTTCATACGTCTGGCGGTCCGCAAAGGGGTAATCCGGCTTGTTCTGCTTTCAGGGCGCGGCGAACCTGAAGCACAGCACGCGGAAAAGCTTCTGCAGCAGTCCGGTGCAGACTGGACGATTGTCCGTGCAAGTTGGTTCATGCAGAATTTCAGCGAAAGCATGATGCTGGAGCCGATCATTGCGGGGACACTGGCTCTTCCGGCGGATGGTGTTCGCGAACCATTCATTCATGCCGATGACATAGCCGATGTCGTCACTGCCGCTTTGACTGATGATCGCCATATTGGCCAGCTCTATGAAGTTACTGGCCCGAGAATGCTGACCTTTGCACAAGCGACTGCCGAAATCGCAAAAGCAACTGGACGCAACATCGATTACCTCACCATCACTCCGGCAGAATTCATGCAAGGACTTGCTGCAGAAAACGTTCCTGATGACATTGCAGCTCTGGTCAACGAGCTTTTCACAGTCGTGCTGGACGGACGAAACGAGTATATCAGCAACGGGGTTCGCGAAGCGCTCGGACGCGCGCCGCGTGACTTTTCAATCTTCGCGAGTGAAACCGCCGCAACCGGCATATGGGAGCAGAGACAATGATCCTTCTTTTACCAATTCTGACCATACTCGCCGCTGTCGGCAGCGGCATCATGGCTGGCCTCTTCTTCGCGTTCTCCAGTTTCATCATGACGGCCTTTTCGAGACTTCCGCCCGAACAGGGTATTGCGGCCATGAACTCGATCAATGTGACCATCCTCAATGCCACGTTTGGACTTGCTTTTTTCGGTACAGCGCTGCTCTGCATTTTTCTGGCAATCATCAGCTTCTTGCGCTGGACAGAGCCTGGCTCGGCATGGCTGCTCACAGGCAGCCTGCTTTACCTGATCGGGATAATTGCCGTTACGGTTGCATTCAATGTGCCACTGAATGATGCGCTGCAAGCCGTCTCGCCTGCCAGTCCCGAAGGCGCTGCACTTTGGACCCGCTATCTTGCCGAGTGGGTGCCGTGGAATCACGTCCGCACAATTGCCAGCACAGGCTCGCTGGTCGCATTCGTGCTGGCTTATGCAAAGCTGGGTGCAGCTTGAAGCTGCTCCCTCTTTGACACCCTACCCTCGCATTGCTATATAGCCGCCATCCACACGATGGAGTTTTTATGTCCAATCAGTCTGAGTCCCGCTAAAGCCCCAACTTCTATGAGGTTTGGGGCATGAAAACAGGAGCCCCGCGCCACTTCCATATGGCTGCGGACGTGTTCTCATGGGCATTTTTGCCCGTTTTCGGGACTTATCAAAATGGACATTTCGCGCGACGAACAGCGCATTCTACACTTGCTCGCTCAAGGCGGTAAAATTCTGCTTGAAAAAGACGAGCGCAAAATTATCCGGGATATCATCTGCCTCACGCGTGATGGTGCCCGATATACGGCCTGTGATTTAAGGCTGTTTCGTAAACTGAAACAAAAGAAGGCCATCGCCTCGTCAGGCGGCGGACCTTATCTTGTAACGCGGCGGGGCCTGCAACTGGTCCGCTCGGAACTCGACAATCGTTGAGACTGCTGGTGGCGCTGAAAGGCGCTACCAGTAGCAACATCCCTGTCTGCTGCAATAAACGAGGTATTTTTCGGTGATTCCCTGTTCTTTTTTCTATCCGACATGGTGTATTCCCGAAGCAAATTGCTCTAAGAGAACCGCTTAACACGCAACGGAATTGATATTGCTCATGGGTCTTTCCAACACTGTTCAGATCACACCGGAACTAATCGCCTCTCATGGGCTGAAGCCGGATGAATATCAACGCATTCTCGATCTGATCGGACGCGAGCCCAGCTTTACCGAGCTTGGTATTTTCTCCGCCATGTGGAACGAGCATTGCTCTTACAAGTCATCAAAGAAATGGCTCCGCACCTTGCCCACCACTGGCCCCCAGGTCATTCAAGGCCCGGGCGAGAATGCCGGTGTCGTTGATATCGGTGATGGTGATTGCGTCGTTTTCAAAATGGAAAGCCACAATCACCCTTCTTATATCGAGCCTTACCAAGGCGCTGCAACAGGCGTCGGCGGCATTTTGCGCGATGTGTTTACCATGGGTGCCCGCCCCATCGCAGCGATGAACGCTCTGCGCTTTGGCGAACCTTCCCACCCCAAGACCCGCCATCTTGTTTCTGGTGTTGTTGAAGGCGTCGGCGGCTATGGCAATTCCTTCGGTGTGCCAACTGTTGGTGGTGAAGTCAATTTCGATGCACGCTACAATGGCAATATCCTTGTCAATGCATTCGCTGCCGGTCTTGCCAAGACTGATGCGATCTTCCTTTCCGAAGCCAAGGGCGTTGGACTTCCCGTCGTTTATCTCGGTGCGAAGACCGGTCGCGATGGTGTCGGCGGTGCAACGATGGCATCTGCCGAATTTGACGAGTCGATTGAAGAAAAGCGCCCGACCGTTCAGGTTGGCGATCCCTTTACGGAAAAATGCCTGCTGGAAGCCTCGCTTGAGTTGATGGCTTCTGGCGCGGTTATCGCAATTCAGGACATGGGTGCTGCTGGTCTCACCTGCTCCGCAGTTGAAATGGGTGCCAAAGGCAACCTCGGGATTGAACTGATCCTGGATAAGGTGCCTGTGCGCGAAGAGCGTATGACAGCTTACGAAATGATGCTTTCCGAAAGCCAGGAGCGTATGCTCATGGTTTTGCGTCCGGAAAAAGAGGAAGAAGCACAGGCCATTTTCAAGAAATGGGGTCTGGATTTTGCCATCGTAGGCCACACCACTGACGATCTTCGTTTCCGCGTCATCCATCAGGGCGACGAAGTTGCCAATCTTCCTATCAAGGATCTTGGCGATCAGGCTCCCGAATATGACCGGCCCTGGATGGAGCCCGGCAAGCATGCTGCGTTACCAGCGTCTAACGTTCCACAAGTCGAAGATTATGGCGCGGCGCTTTTGCAGATGTTGAACTCCGCAGACCTGTCCTCGCGCCGCTGGGTTTACGAGCAGTATGATACCCTCATTCAGGGCAATTCCTTGCAATTGCCGGGTGGCGATGCAGGTGTTGTTCGCGTTGAAGGCCATCTTACTAAGGCACTCGCTTTCTCATCAGACGTGACACCACGTTATTGCGAAGCCGATCCCTATGAAGGCGGCAAGCAGGCTGTTGCTGAATGCTGGCGCAATCTTACAGCTGTTGGGGCTGAGCCTCTCGCGGCGACCGATAATCTCAACTTCGGTAATCCGGAGCGGCCCGAGATTATGGGCCAATTGGTAAAGGCCATTGGCGGCATAGGTGATGCTTGCCGCGCTCTCGCCTTCCCGATCGTGTCCGGCAATGTTTCGCTTTACAATGAGACCAATGGGCAGGCGATCCTGCCAACACCGACCATTGCCGGCGTCGGCCTTATTCCAGACTGGTCAAAAACAGCCAAGATTGGTGGTATGTCCAATGGGGATGCCCTGATCCTCATAGGCGGCGATGGCACACATCTTGGACAGTCGATCTATTTGCGAGATCTCCATGGTCGTTCGGATGGCCCAGCCCCTGCTGTTGACCTTGCTGCTGAAAAGCGGAATGGCGATTTTGTCCGTTCGGCAATCCGCAATGGCCAAGTCACTGCCTGCCATGATTTGTCGGATGGAGGACTTGGCATTGCCTTGGCAGAAATGTGCATGGCATCTGGCAAAGGCGCTTCCGTGTCGATTGGTGAAGATGCGCCACACGCTTTGCTCTTTGGTGAGGATCAGGCGCGGTACATTATCGCTGTATCATCCGATATGGCGAACTTCGTGACGCTGAATGCCGAAGGCTCAGGCATTCCATTCCGCAAGCTCGGGACCGTCGAAGGCAACGCATTGAAGATCGGACAGTTGCTCTCCATATCAGTAACAGACCTGACAAAAGCCCACGAATCGTGGTTCCCTGACTATATGAACGGTCCGGCAAACCAAAAAGATAAGGCCGCTTGAGGAGAACAACACATGGCTATGGACGCACGTGATATCGAAAAAATGATCCAGGACGCCATTCCCGATGCGAAGATTACCATCCGCGATCTGGCGGGTGATGGCGACCACTATGCGGCTGAAGTTGTAGCAGAGAGCTTCCGCGGGAAGTCGCGGGTTCAACAACACCAGATGGTCTATGACGCGCTGAAGGGCAATATGGGTGGTGTGCTGCATGCCCTTGCCCTGCAGACCAGTGCTCCGGAATAAGTTATTTCTGCTCAAAAACTGCGATGATCGGCCCAACAGGGTCGATCCCGCCAATCAGTGTTTTCCTGTTATTGGAAAGCGCTGAAATCGTCCCATCGAAATAAAGTGCATTGGCACAACCCAGCCCATCTTTGAACAGGCGGGCAAAACTCCCAAAGCTCACAGGCACCATCGATATTGCCAGTACAACTGTATTGGCGTCGCGCAAGCCAATGCCGTTGCGGATAAAGCGTGACGTTCCGTTGGGCTCGAAACGGGGATGAACCTGATTATTAATAACCAGCATTGGTCCCGATTGCGTTGCTATGCGAACTTGAGGCGTGACGGCAGCGAACGCACCAGTTTCAAGAATACCGGGCAGTCCGTCTTTTCCAATGAAAAAGACACCATTGGGCTTGAGGAAGAAGTTCCCCTCACCGTCGTCTGCCCTCAAATTTCCTGTCTGCTTCCCGTCTTCTACATAAAGACCGACTGGAGACAGGTCGTGTTCATACATGCCTGCATTCATTGCCAGGATAGGCCGAGAATCCTGAGATTGTGCAGCAAGGAATGCTTTCAACGAACCATAAGGCTTGCCATCAGCGTCAGCCCTCGACAGTTCAATATGATGTGATCGCAGGTCGATTTCACAGATAATCGAATCCGCATTCTCAAATGTCATCTTCCGGCATTCACCTGGAAGGTCTGCATCCGAAACGTCTATCTGCGGTATGGGGGGCGATTTTGGCCGGGGCGATGGCCACAAAAACCAGATAATCCCACCCAAAGCGACGAATAAAATGAAGCTGATCGTAATGATGATACGAGATGACACAATGACCAGCCTTGTTTTGCAAGAATTGAAACGCTATTTGTTAGAAAAGGTCAATTTGGACCAATAATGGCGATTCGCCGTGTTTGGTAGGAAGGTTTCCCGAAATGAGCGGTATCAGCGAATTTATTGACAATGAAGTGAAGAGCAATGACGTTGTTCTGTTCATGAAAGGCACACCGGGTTTTCCTCAGTGCGGCTTTTCCGGTCAGGTCGTGCAGATACTCGATTATATCGGTGTCGATTATAAGGGCGTGAATATCCTTACCTCTGACGAACTGCGCCAGGGCATCAAGGAATATTCGAACTGGCCGACGATCCCGCAGCTCTATGTCAAAGGCGAATTTGTTGGCGGTTGCGACATTATCCGCGAAATGTTTCAGGCTGGCGAACTTCAATCTCTCTTCAGCGAAAAGGGCGTCGCCACCAAGGCCGCCTGATTACGCAATAAAATCAGTCTATTCCGCGCTTTAGCGGAATTATATTCTAAAGGCGTCGGACACTCCGACGCCTTTGTCGTTGTTTGAGGGTCCGCAGGGATTCCAGCCATGGCAGTCAACCAGAGCTGCTTTAGCAACCGGGAAAACGAGGTTCAAACCCGTCGATCGGCGACTAAAGATTCTCCGTCTGGCTGCGATGTCTCGAGTCTGAGCAGACAATGTTTGCAGGTTTGAAAATGAATACGTCCACCACGAGCTCAACTCCTAATCTTGGCGGCATGTCCAAGGTTGAGTTTATTGCAATGATGGCAGCCCTTATGGCGCTGAACGCGCTTGCTATCGATATTATGCTGCCCGGTCTGCAGGAAATCGGAGCAAGCCTTGGCGTAGCAAGCGAAAATCATCGCCAGTACGTCATCTCCGCCTATTTGATGGGCTTTGCCATCTCTCAATTGTTCTATGGCCCTATCTCTGATCGCTTCGGTCGCCGCAAGCCAATGTTTGTCGGATTGACCATCTATATTCTATCGGCAATGGCTTGCGTATTCGTACCAAGTTTCGCGTCGTTGCTTGCCTTCCGCCTGCTTCAGGGTATTGGATCTGCTGCAACACGTGTGATCACCATATCGATTGTGCGTGACGTCTATGGCGGGCGGATGATGGCAGAAGTCATGTCGCTGATCATGATGGTTTTCATGGTGGTTCCGGTTATTGCGCCTGGCACAGGCCAAGCGGTCATGCTGTTTGGCAACTGGCACCTGATCTTCATTTTCATGGCAGTGATCGCCGCTGCGGTAACGTTGTGGGTTTACATTCGTCTTCCGGAAACACTTGATCCGGCAGATGTACGTCCCTTTACGCTGAAGTCAGTGACACGCGGTTTTATCATCGTTCTGACCAACCGTGTTGCCCTTTGCTACACATTGGCAAGCGCGTTCATCTTCGGCGCGCTGTTCGGGTTCATCAATTCCGCACAACAAATCTATGTTGGCATCTATCAGCTCGGCGTGTGGTTCCCCGTTGCGTTTGCAGCGGTAGCCGTAACCATGGCGTTCTCATCGTTCGTAAATTCCCGCTTCGTTGGGCGCTTCGGCATGCGCCGCCTCTCCCACGGTGCGCTGCTCGCCTTCCTGACGATTAATGCCCTCTGGCTGCTGGTGACGCTGTTTGGTCCGCATCCCACGCCGTTCCTGATCTATCTGCTGTTTTTTGCAGTGGCCATGTTCCAGTTTGGCTGGATCGGCTCCAACTTCAATTCGCTTGCCATGGAGCCATTGGGCCATGTCGCTGGCACCGCATCATCGGTGCTCGGCTTCATGGGAACCGCTGGCGGCGGTGCGATCGGTGCATTGATCGGGCAGGCTTTTGACGGCACGACCACGCCACTGGTGGCGGGCTTCTTCGTCCTGTCATTGATTGGTCTGGTGTTCGTGCTTATCGCTGAACGTGGAAGATTGTTTAAACCGCATAACAAGCCGGTTTAAGTATTTCGCCAAACATGAATTATGGCGGGACTGCCTTGAAAAAGCCAGTTTTCGCCACATTTCAACGCAAAAAATGCGAGCAAAATTCCGCAAAATGCAGTGAAAATTATAGGGAAAGAGCCAGGAATACCGGAAGTATTCCGGGTTCTTTCCCTACATTACGATAAGCTTGCTCGTTTGATTTCAACATGGGAATTTGTTCTCAGCTGAGAACTATTTCCTATAATCGGCGAGCACTATCTCACTGTCGGAAGGCTCTTCCAGCCTCAATGAAAGCCCTGCAAAATCAAAGATTTTGCGATCCAACAAATGGCTTGGCCGTGTATTGGCAAGGGCGCGGATCATGATTTCCTTGCGGCCCGGCATGCGTTTCTCGATGTCGGAGAGCATGGCTTTCATCATGTTACGCTGAAGTCCGTCCTGACTACCGCAAAGGTCGCAAGGTATAATGGGAAACTGCATTGCCTGGGCAAATTTTTCCAGATCATCCTCGGCGCAGTAGCTCAAAGGACGCAATAGCATCAGGTCGCCATCATCGTTGAGCAGTTTCGGCGGCATCGCCGCAAGCCTGCCGCCATGAAACAGATTCATCAAGAATGTTTCGAGAATGTCTTCGCGGTGGTGGCCAAGAACCAAGGCCGAGCAACCTTCTTCACGCGCCACGCGATAAAGGTGCCCACGCCGCAGCCGCGAGCAAAGTGAGCAATAGGTCTGATTTTCGGCTACCTTATCGGTAACGATTGAATAGGTATCCTTGTACTCAATGCGGTGTTGGATCCCGTGACGAGTCAGGAAATCGGGCAGAATATGCTTGGGAAAATTAGGCTGCCCTTGATCGAGATTGCAGGCAATCAATTCGACCGGAAGCAATCCACGCCATTTCAGATCGAGCAAGAGAGCGAGCAAGCCATAGGAATCCTTGCCGCCCGAAAGTCCGATCAGCCAGCGCTCCCCCGGCTTGACCATCGCGAAATCTTCAAGAGCCTGCCGTGTGTTGCGCAGTAATCGTTTTCGGAGCTTGTTGAACTCGACATTGGATTGAACGCCGAGAAACATCGGATGGCAGCCGGAAGCTTCAGCAATTTCCAGATCATGAATAGTCATGGGAACACCTCTTAAGGCCCTTCATTGCCTCGCAAGCGCCAGCAATGCAAGGCTTTGTCACTGTCCGAAGACTGACCAGCCTGTGCGCTGCGCCAGAAGCTCCAGCGCTGCAGAGCCCAGCTGCGAATTGCCGTTCTCGTTCAACCCCGGTGACCATACAGCAATAGAAGCCTTGCCCGGCGCTATTGCAAGAATGCCACCGCCGACACCGCTTTTGCCCGGCAGGCCAACCCGGTAAGCAAAATCTCCCGACCCGTCATAGTGACCGCACATAAGCATCAGGGCATTGATCCGGCGTGCACGGCTCGGTGAAACCACACTGCCACCGCTGAGCGGATTGCGCCCTGCCGAAGCAAGATATAGTCCCGCATGCGCAAGCTGGTGGCAAGACATGGCTACCGCGCAGTGATGGAAATACACGCCTAGGACATGTTCGGCCGGATGATTGAGATTATTGAATGATCTCATGAAGTTGGCGAGTGCTACATTGCGATATCCGGTGTTGGTTTCCGAACGCGCCACATTATGATCGATGGCAATCGTATCATCATCCGCCAATTGACGGATGAACTGGACAATCTCTGCAATTGCTTCTTTTGGAGCATGGCCAGCCAAAACAACGTCGGCCACGGCGATCGCACCGGCATTGATAAAGGGGTTACGCGGTTTGCCCTTCTCCTGTTCGAGCTGCACAATGGAGTTGAATGCATTTCCGGATGGTTCGCGCCCAACCCTCTTCCACAGCCCGTCACCAATTTTGCCGAGCGCCAAAGTCAGCGTAAAAACCTTGGAAATACTCTGTATCGAAAAAGAGGTTTCCGCATCGCCTGCAGAGTGAACTTGTCCATCCACGGTCACCAGAGCTATGCCGAACTGTTTGGCATCAACTGTTGCCAGTTCGGGAATATAGTCAGCAAGCTTGCCCTCGCCGATCCTGTCTGAAAGATCGCGATAAACACTGTCAACAATGGATTGTAGTTCAGTCATTCCCGCTTCCTCTTTGATCCTGCAACAAAAAAGCCGCCAGGATTGCTCCAGGCGGCTTTTTCAAGAACTTCAATACCCGATTAACGCGAGTAGAATTCGACGACCAGATTTGGTTCCATCTGTACAGCGTATGGCACATCCGAGAAGGCCGGAACGCGGTTGTACTTGGCAACCATCTTGGTGTGGTCAACTTCGATGTATTCAGGAACATCGCGCTCAGCAAGCTGAACGGCTTCCAGAACAATCACGAGCTGCTTTGACTTTTCGCGAACTTCGATCACGTCGCCAGCCTTGCAGATGTAAGACTGAATGTTGGTGCGACGACCGTTTACATTCACGTGGCCATGGTTGACGAACTGACGCGCTGCGAAGATCGTTGGAACGAACTTTGCGCGGTACACGATCGCATCCAGACGCGACTCCAGAAGACCAATGAGCTGTTCACCAGTATCGCCCTTGCGACGTGATGCTTCTTCATAGGTCTTGCGGAACTGCTTCTCCGAAATGTCGCCATAGAAGCCCTTGAGCTTCTGCTTTGCACGTAGCTGAACACCGAAGTCAGACAGCTTGCTCTTGCGGCGCTGACCGTGTTGGCCTGGGCCATATTCACGGCGGTTTACAGGGGACTTAGGACGACCCCAGATGTTCTCGCCAAGACGGCGATCAATTTTATACTTGGACGATTCGCGCTTGCTCATCGCATTTCCTTTCAACAAAACCAAACCAAGGCTTAACACCCTGGCTCAAGGAAACGCGCCCTCCTCTGCCTTCCGTTTTCGAAGACTGACAGAACGACCCACGCACGCTTTGCGAGATCACTCACGGGACACGTCAAATGAAACGCAGAGCTGTTAGGCCCTGCGTTGTTGTGGCTTCTAGTGTGAAGGTTGCGCGATGTCAAGCGCGGTTGACTTTTCAGCAGACCCTAACTCAAATTGTGCAGTTATGTATTCGCAGCTATCAATGAATTTTTGCTAACCAATTTTATACGGGATTTTCAATGTCATCAGAATTCTTTGTTTTATCTTTATTGTTTTTTCTATCGCCATCTCTTTCATGGGCGGCCTGCGATAAAACCAAACCGCCTATATACATTACCGCAAAGACAGATGGGCATCTTTTTTTCAATCAACAGTCTGCTGCAAACATATCAAGCGTTATTCAACAGATTCAATCAACGGGCGCTACTTGCGCATACTTTAGAGCCGAGAACACGATGTCGTGGAAAGATCTAAAAGAGGTAATTGGGCCCCTGTCCAAGAAGGGACGTCTAACACCAGCGGTAGTAACTACTTACGGGCACGAGTCGCGTTCTCCATATGAAATTTTGATGTGGGAAGCTGATTGAACTGTGCAGCTGATGTTTCAACGGCTCACATAAATTGAAACCGATGTCAGGCTTCGCACGTTAGGGTATACGCTCAAACAGGAGTAGAGCCGATAATGACCCTATTCTCGCGTCCGTCGCGTTTCAATCTATTCGTCCTCCTATCCCTTACCGCATCTATTTCAAGTCTGGCGCTCGTTAATTCGGTGGACGGTGCAGATGCCCGTCACAGGCGTGGTCACCAAAGCAGAACAGCCACCCCCCCTTTACCCGTCATTCCGCCGGTCCCATCGGAGAATCCACGTGCTGCAGCTGCTACGGAGGCTCCAAAGCCTGAAGAGAAACCAGCGGAAGAGATGCAGAAAGCGGATCCACAGGAAACACCTGTACCTGATCAGAAACCGGCGGAACCCGTTCCTGACATCAAGCCTGCGGAAAAGCCCGTCGAACAGCCAAAGACAGAGCAACTGGGACCCAAACCAGATCAGCAGAGTGAAGAAAAACCGGAGCGTGACGAACCGGCTGAAAAGTCAGACCCTGCCACGTCGCCGGACCGGGTGTATCAGAACGCCTGCCCCGCTATTATGAATGGCGAAGTACAGGGTGAATTGGTGCCGCCACTATCGGAAGGAACATGCGGAGAACGTTCGCCATTAAAAATTACCGCGATAGGCAAGGATAATCCGGTAAAGTTGGCCGCACCTATCACAACCAACTGCGCGATGGCGGGATCGCTGGCAAACTGGGTGATAGAGATCCAAAAGGAAGCGAAAAAGAACTTCGGTGCCGAGATTGAAAGCATAACAACTGGCTCCGACTATCAGTGCCGAAAAGTCAATAACGGCCATAAAGGCCGTGTATCCGAACACGCTTTTGCCAATGCGCTTGATATCGTTTCGTTCAAATTCAAGAATGGAAAAACGACAGAGCTTGGCTCTGGTTGGAAAGGAAAACCTGAAGAGCAGGCATTCTGGTCGTCACTGCACAAAGCGAGCTGTGAGCGATTTATGACAGTTATCGGGCCGGATGGAGATGCGGCACATCAGGGCAATCTGCATCTTGACCTCGGATGCCATGGCAAAAGCTGTGAGGCGCGCATCTGTCAGTGACAGCGCGCGCCGAAAAATCAGCTCTTTGTCTTTTTCTTCGGTAAGTTTTTGCGATCAGTTTCTGCAAACTCTTCGAGCTGCTTCTCATTCATCGACTCGTACATACTCTTCGACGCGCCCTTCAGTTCACTCTTCTTCGTGTCGCCGCGTTTTGCGGAAAGAGCAGCTCCCGCAGCTTTTTGCTGCGCTTGAGATTTGGCTGGCATCGCATTTCTCCCTTCAAACATTGCTTGAACTGAAGGAACGCGAGGCAGTTGGGACAGTTCCCTTATTCTATCTTTGTAGAATCAAATGCTGCGCGGGCACTGCGCAGATGATCACGATTTGTCACTGCCCATTCCCCCAAAGCCCCCACTGGAACCGCAATAGAATGACCAATCTCGGTGAGCGCATATGTGACCTCGGGAGGTGAAGTCGGCTTGACAGTGCGCAGAACCAGTCCATCGCGTTCAAGCGAACGAAGAGTTACCGTTAACATGCGCTGCGAAATGCCCTGAATCATTCGCCGTAGTACGTTGAAGCGTCGTGGTCCAGACTGCAGATTGATGATTGTGAGCATGCTCCATGAATCGCCCACAAGGTCGAGAACTTCCCGCATAGGACATAGGTCACCGCCTTCTGCCCTCATTGCGGGCATGGATTCCAGCAATGGCACATTGCTACTGGCATTTGCGTGTATGCTCATTGTCATCACCATGGTTAGGGCGGTTACTCTGGTGTGCCCTGAAACGGAAAAAGTGCGTTCTTTTCAGTTCAACGCATCTATCATAGATAGTTATCGTTAGTAACCAGAAAACGATGCGTACCTGCATCAAGGAGCATATGATGAAAATTGCATTGATCGGTGCCACCGGTTTCGTCGGCAAGGAAATACTGAAAGAAGCCGCTGCCCGCGGGGATAGCGTTACTGCCTTGGTGCGCAATCCGGCAAAAGTTGAAAAACTGGGTGGAGTAACAGCGGTGGAAGCAGATGCTTTGGATACTGCGGCCTTGTCAGAACAGCTTAAGGGCCACGATGTTGTAATTTCCGCCTATAACCCCGGATGGGCAGAGCCAGATATTCAGGCTGTTCATATCAAAGCCAGCAAATCGATCACTGAGGCAACCAAAACAGCTGGGGTGAAGCGTTTGATTGTTATCGGCGGTGCGGGAAGCCTATATGCAGAAGATGGAACTCAGTTCGTTGATGGCGCACATTTTCCCGCAGAATATAAGGAAGGCGCTTTGGGTGCCAGACAGGCGCTGACTGATCTGCGCGCTGAAACGGCTATCGATTGGAGCTTTGTTTCACCGCCGTTTAACCTTGCGCCGGGTCCACGTACCGGAAAGTACCGTCTTGGCAAGGAAAACCCTGTGTTTGATGCTGAAGGCAAGAGCGCAATCAGCGCCAGTGATCTTGCCGTCGCGATTATCGACGAAGCCCACAATCCAAAGCACAAGCAGCAACGCTTTACTGCAGCCTACTGATTTCCTCGGGGCCCTTTTCTAAAAATCTTCAGGCTCGGGAATGCGTCCAAATGCAATTTTCGAGCCGATATAATCACCTGGGCCCTGTGCGGGGCCCAGATTAAGCGCCTTCGATCCGTGGCGGACTCGGATCTTGTCTATGACATCGGAGACGCTTTCCCACTGGACGCGTTGTTTGACACTCTCACCTGTATCGAACAAGTCTTTCCCATCTTCTTCTTCCGCCGAAAGATTATGCAAAACCACGGTCACCGAGCTTATATTGCGCATTTCGCCCGCCTCGACCATTTTGCGATGTAAAGCACTCAGGCAGTCGAGAAAACTACGATCGTCGCGTGCAGGTCGGAATTCCCCTTCCAGCGTTACCCGGCTGTCCCTCCGAACGCCGACCGTATAACTCATGGCGGCAGCTCGATAGTGCGACCGGCGTAAGCGCCGTGCAGCGCTCAGGGTTAATAATCTCGCACATTGAAGTACTTTTTCCGGCGCCCGCCAATCTGGTGGCAGGTTACGGCCATGCCCAAACATACGCTTCACGGTGTCGGGTTTTTCGACAGCATAACCATGCAAGGCTGAAACAAATCGTTCGCCCTCAACGCTGTTCCAAATGGCACGAGCATGTTTGGGTGCAAGACTCCACAAGCCTTTAATGTCTGTGATTCCCGACTGCTCCAACCGGCTCTCCATACCTTTGGAAATGCCGGGAAGATCGCGTAATTCCAAACCTGTCAGCTTTCCCGGCAGATCGGAGTGATCAAGCAGGACAAAACCATCCGGCTTGTCCATTTCAGCAGCAATCTTGGCCAGGAGCTCGTTGAACGAGATTCCGATGGAACATGTCAGAATGGGACCAATCTCATCGCGTAATACGCGCTTGATACGTATCGCCAATGCCTGCGCTTGCCTTGCTTCAGATTCCAGCAAATGACAGGCCACTTCATCGATTGAACGGACAGCCGCAATAGGCACGCACCGTTCAATCGTTTCCAGAATACGATTGTGAAGCTTTACGTAGACATCGGGCCTTGCCGCGATAAACACAATATCGGGGCACTTTTCCCGAGCATCTCGGACGGATGTGCCTGTTTTGATACCAAAAGGCTTCGCCTGTCGACTAGCGGCAATTACGCTTGTATGTGGCGAATCCAATGGCACCACCGCTACCGGCCTGCCCTGCAAGGCCGGAATCAATTGCTGTTCCGCGCTGGCGAAAAAGCTGTCAAAATCCAGATAAAGCTTTTCGGCATAGACAGGTTTGCGCATTATTATTTGCTCTCAATTCAGAACAAAAAGAGAACATATCTTGAAGAAAAATGCAAGTGGCGCGGTTACTCAGACAGCTTTGGCGGCGTCCAGAATGCGAAACTGTGTTGTCGTGGAGCCATTCCAATGGTTAAGAGCGAGATTGCCTGCCACGTGAATGGATTGACCTACCTGATTGAAGAGGAAATCCCCAAGTGCACTGCCGACAGCGCGAAAAGCAATGGCATTAATACGCTTTCCATCCGCTCCCGCCAAAGTCGCCTTGACGTGACTGGTGCCCACGGATCGTGCGTCGATCAGCCGATGATGAGGAAGGACCAGTACCGGTTGTGGATGCCCCGATCCGAATGGACCTGCTTTTTCCATAGTGTCATAGAGCGGTACGGTCGCGCCGGCGGCGCTCAAGGCGCCATCAATGGCAAGTGAGGCGTTCTCACGCAGCTGCCCAACCATCTCAGCAGACTGTTCTTCAAAAAAAGCTCGTAAAGCCCCCATTTTCCCACGTTCGACTGTGATACCGGCTGCCATCGCATGTCCGCCGCCCTTGAGTAACAGACCGCGCTCGACAGCACCTCTGACAAGCTTGCCAAGATCAAAGCCGTTGATCGAACGGCCAGAACCGCTACCGGTACCATTTAAATTAAATGCAATGGCAAATGCCGGGCGGCGTGACCGTTCTTTTAGCCGTGCTGCAATCAAACCGACAATGCCAGGATGCCAATCCTCACTGGCAGTGACAAGAACCGCCGGGCCGGATGCAGAAGAAAGCTCAATCATCGCCTCTGCCTCGGCCTGTTCCAACATGATTGTCTCCATCGCCTGACGCTCCTGATTGAGCCTATCCAGCTCTTGAGCGATACGCGCAGCTTCGTCAGTATCATCCAGAGTCAAAAGGCGCGCACCAAGCCCTGCATCCCCGATACGCCCGCCAGCATTGATACGTGGTCCAATCATATAGGCGAAATGAAACGCGTTAAGCGGTTCACCAATCCGTGACACTCTCGCCAGCGCGGCAAGGCCAGCGTTCTGCTGGGTGCGCGCTACCAGTACGCCCTTTACGACAAAGGCCCGGTTCAGGTCCTTCAGCGGGACGACGTCGCAAATCGTTGCCAACGCCACCAAATCGAGCAGCGAAAGAAGGTCTGGCGGGGGAAAATCAAGCTTTGCTTGCCCCTCTCGCAGCACCCGCGATATTTGCACCAAGGTCAAAAACACCACGCCCGCAGCGCAGAGGTGACCTTGACCAGACAAGTCATCCTCGCGGTTGGGGTTCACGATAGCATGCGCTGCACCGGGCAGATCGCCCCCCACTTGATGATGGTCCAGAACGACCACATCTGCACCTGCAGCTTTGGCAGCGTCGATTGCTGCAGCACTGTTTGTTCCGCAGTCTACGGTGACAATTAACGAGGCTTCTACTGCCAGTTCCTGCATTGCTGTGGGATTTGGCCCATAGCCTTCGAAAATTCGATCCGGGATATATATCCGATTGGTGATGCCGTAGTGCGTCAGAAAGCGCGAAAGAATAGCGGACGAACAGGCACCATCCACATCATAGTCGCCGAAAATCGCCACGTTCTCGCGCGTGATAATCGCTTTGGCGATACGCGTGGCGGCGGATACCATATCCGTAAGGGATGCAGGATCAGGCATGAGGCTTTTTAGCGTCGGCTCCATAAAAGCCGCCGCTTCATCCAATCCGACGCCCCTGCCCGCGAGCACGCGCGTTACAATATCTGGAAAACCATGGTTTTGTGCCATGGCCAGCGCGATATTGGCTTCGCGCTGACCGAGCCGGTCTACCCATTTGAGGCCGGTAGCCGATTGCCCAACGCCGAGGAAAAGCCGTTCAGATGTCATCTGAGCGTTCAATCACCCGCCGCGGTGGAATGCAATGCCCCGAAAGTCCAATCCAGTGCCAATTATTGGAACTTGCTCATATCCTGATGCTTGGCCTTGATTTCGCGGACCGTCTGCGAATGAGAACGCATGACCACCGTGTGCGTCTGAATATAATCGCGAGCAAACTTTACACCGGAAAGCATGTTGCCATCGGTCACTCCGGTCGCAGCAAAAAGCACATCGCCCTTTGCCATTTCTTCCATTGTGTAGATTTTCTTGGGGTCACTGATGCCCATCTTGGCAGCACGAGCGATCTTGTCGTCGCTGTTGAGCTGGAGACGGCCCTGCATCTGTCCGCCAATACAGCGAAGTGCTGCGGCGGCCAGCACACCCTCGGGAGCACCACCGATACCAATATAAATATCGATTCCTGTTTCATCCGGATCAGTCGTGTGGATAACACCAGCTACGTCACCATCACCGATCAAACGAATGGAAGCGCCTGTCGCGCGAACTTCTTCGATGAGACGCGCATGACGCGGCCGATCCATAATACAGGCAGTGATTTCGCTGACTGGCACACCCTTTGCCTTTGCCACCGCCATGATATTTTCGATGGCAGGAGCATCAAGATTAATAATGCCGGCAGGGTAACCCGGTCCTACTGCAATCTTTTCCATGTAGACATCTGGCGCATACAGCAAATTGCCTTTTTCGGCGATTGCAATGACGGCCAGGGAATTAGGCAGGTTTTTGGCACAAATGGTCGTGCCTTCCAGTGGATCAAGTGCGATATCAACTTCAGGACCGGTGCGGGTTCCAACCTCTTCGCCAATATAGAGCATCGGCGCTTCGTCACGCTCTCCTTCACCAATCACAACGGTTCCGGATATGGGTAGACGATTGAGTTCCTGACGCATCGCGTCGACTGCAGCCTGATCGGCAGCCATTTCATCCCCGCGTCCACGTAACCTTGCAGCCGCTACGGCAGCGCGTTCGGTCACACGAACCAACTCAAGGGTCAAAATACGGTCAAGGCCTACGTCAGTCTGGTCAGAAGTTTTCGGCATAGTTTTTCCTGCTTTTGTGGAGATGGCCGCATTTCAAGATCAGCAATGCGGCTTTAGTAGCATCGCTATGCAAATCTTTTGTCAAAGTCGCAACCACCCGGCAAGAGCTTGCACCGAAGAAAAGCCACTTACCGAAAAAGCTAATCGATTAAACGTCCTATGCCGGTTTTTATCCTGCTCTTTCAATGCGGATCATCTGCGGTTTGTCGGTTGCATGGCCGTCCTTGACGATACCATCAAGCGCTTTTTTAACCGCCGCTTCAGTCGTTTCGTGCGTTACCAAAATCACTGTTTTCGTAATTTCAGACTGAACATCGGCGCTTTGCCGCTGCACGATGGACTCGAGCGAAATGTCGTTATCCGCCATACGCTTTGCTATCGCGGCAAACACACCAGCCCTGTCATGAACGGTCAGACGGATGAAATAACCGCCCTCATGAGCCCGCATCTTTGCTCTTTTATATGTTGCCAGCGCCTTTGCAGGCGTTCCGAAAACCGGGCCATGCTGAAAGCCAGGTCGGCTCTTGGCAATATCTGCAAGATCACCGATGACGGCCGAAGCGGTCGCTGCGCCGCCAGCACCGGGACCAGAAAGCAAAAGCTCGCCCAAAAGATCGGTTTCAATTGCAACGGCATTGGTCACGCCATGCACTTGGGCAATAACCGATTCCACCGGCACCATTGTTGGATGCACGCGCTGTTCAATGCCGCTTTCAGTCTTCAGCGCCACGCCGAGCAACTTGATACGATAGCCCAGTTCATCAGCGGCCTTGATATCGGCCAGTGAAATATTGCTTATACCTTCAAGATAAATGTCATCCGCAGCAATTTGCGTGCCGAATGCGAGACTCGTGAGGATGGCCAGCTTGTGCGCGGTATCATTGCCTTCAATATCGAAGGTTGGATCAGCTTCGGCATAACCAAGGCGTTGTGCGTCCGCGAGGCAATCCTCGAACGAAATCCCCTCATCCCACATCCTTGTCAGGATGTAATTGCATGTGCCGTTCATGATGCCATAAACGCGCGATACCGTATTGCCAGTCAAAGACTCGCGAAGCGCCTTGATGACAGGAATGCCGCCGGCCACAGCAGCTTCGAAATTCAACAGCACACCTTTTTCTTCGGCAATCTTTGCAAGGTAAACGCCATGCTTGGCCAAAAGGGCTTTATTCGCGGTGACCACATGACGTCCGGATTTAAGTGCAGCCTCGACAGCAGCGCGTGCGGGCCCTTCATCGCCACCAATCAACTCGATAAAAACATCGATCTCGTTTGACTTGGCCAATTCAACCGGATCATCGAACCAGGCGGCTGATGAAAAGTCCACACCGCGATCGCGTTTGGCATCGCGCGCTGATACCGCCGTTACAACAATCTGTTTTCCGCACTGACGGGTGAGCATTTCGCCCTTGTCCCGCAAAATTTTCAGGACCGAGGCACCAACAGTACCCAACCCGGCGATTCCTACGCGCAGTGCTTCACTCATCATTCACTTCCTTGGATTTCCATTGATGCGGCGCGCAGTAAGCGCCGCAGATTCCGCTTCGGGCTACCCTAGTTTAACGGCGTGCATTCAGAGGAATAACATTATGCAGCTTTTCATCAGCAGTACTGAGGAAACGCTTGAGGCTGCGGGCCGCCTGACGAATACGATGTTCGTTCTCGACCAGAGCGATACGAATATAGTCATCGCCATGCTCCCCAAAACCAATGCCCGGCGCAACCGCGACATCCGCATGCTCAATCAACAGTTTGGAAAATTCCAATGAACCGAGACTGCGGAACTTCTCCGGTATCGGTGCCCACGCAAACATGGTTGCTGCAGGAGCAGGAATGTCCCAACCCGCACGTCCAAAGCTTTCAACGAGCACGTCACGGCGATGCTTATATATCGAGCGAACTTCAGCAATATCCGATCCATCACCATTCAGCGCCGCCGATGCAGCAACCTGAATAGGTGTAAATGCGCCATAATCCAGATAGGATTTAACACGGGTCAGAGCGGAAATTAGGCGCTCATTGCCTACGGCGAATCCCATACGCCAGCCCGGCATGGAGAATGTCTTTGACATCGACGTGAACTCCACAGCCACATCAATTGCCCCCGGCACCTGAAGCACGGATGGTGGCGGCGCGTCATCAAAGTAGATTTCCGAATATGCCAGATCCGAAAGCACGATGATTTCGTTCTTTCGGGCAAACGCCACAACATCCTTGTAGAAATCGAGCGATGCGACATGCGCAGTGGGATTTGATGGATAATTGAGAATCAGAGCAAGCGGCTTTGGAATGGAATGACGAATGCCGCGCTCCAACGCCGGGATGAAATGATCATCCGGTTTTGCCGGGATCGAGCGGATAACGCCACCAGACATGATGAAGCCGAATGCATGAATCGGATAAGTAGGATCCGGGCAAAGAACGACATCGCCCGGCGCAGTAATAGCCTGCGCCATATTGGCGAACCCTTCTTTTGAGCCAAGGGTTGCAACAATTTGCGTGTCCGGATTGAGCTTCACGCCGAAACGGCGCTCATAATAGGCCGCTTGCGCCCGGCGTAGCCCAGGAATGCCTTTGGACGAAGAATAGCGATGTGTACGCGGGTCCTGAACCGCCTCGCACAGCTTGTCAACGACGCTTTGGGGGGTAGGAAGATCCGGATTGCCCATGCCAAGATCGATAATGTCCGCACCCGCGGCTCGCGCGCTGGCCTTCAGGCGATTAACCTGCTCGAAAACATAAGGCGGGAGGCGGCGAACTTTATGAAATTCTTCCATATTTTTGGGTCCGGTAAAAAGGGCTGCAATGCGCGTGCGCTATACACCGAAACGGGACTATCGTCGAGAGATCATTGTGATGAGATGATCGTTTGCTCTGACAAACGAAGAACCAGACCGTTGGGAAACGGTCTGGTTCCATAAGACGCGATCAGGTAGCGAGGTTTGATGCCGATTATTCTAGTTCAAATGTTCTGGCATGAAACCCGCACTCCCAAGCATCAGTAATGTTACTTGGCGTTAGCAGTATCCAGATCACCGCTGATTGTGGAGAATGTTGTGCTGATGCTGCCGCCCAGAGTTGTTGCTGCGCCAATGATGGCTACAGAGATAAGAGCTGCGATCAGACCGTATTCGATTGCTGTTGCGCCGGATTCGTCTTTGATGAAGCGTGCGAAGAGAGTTGTCATTTGCCTGTCCTGTTTGTCTGGTTTTAAGTTTGTGTGGTTTCGTTGAACCGTCGTGAACATAGATCGACAGGAATTGAGCGGTCCTTAAGGGAGATGGTTACCGAAAACTATCTGATTTTGTTGCTTAATTGAGCTTTACCGAGCATGATTAAATCTAATTAAAAATCGAACAAACTGCTTGTTACGAGGCATGGGGAAAACAAAAACTCCGGCATCCGTCAGGACGCCGAAGTTTATTCAAATGCATTCTTGGTTCTTTTGACAGCTTACTTCGTCGTATAGCCGCCGTTGACGAGGATTGTCTGCCCCGTCATCCACCAACCCTCCGAGACCATGAAGCGGATATAGGGCACAATATCTTCTATGTCGGTAAGTCCGGTTTTGGAGAAGTTCGACAACGCTGCTGCACTCTTGTGATAGGCCACAGCATCTTCACCCTCTGCAGGGTAGAAGAATGGCGTATCCATGGGTCCCGGGCCAATGGCCGTTACCGAGATGCCTCGCTCGCCAAATTCCTTTGAAGCCGCCCGTGTAAAATGCTCAACCGGCGCTTTGGTCCCTGCGTAGGCCGCATAAAAGGGCGTAAACGCTCCCAGCAACGATGTGACGAGAGTACAAATCTTTCCGTTATCGTTGAGATTTTTGCCGGCTTCCTTGAGGAAGAAGAAGGCTGTTTTGGAATTAACCGCACTCATATCGTCATATTCAGCTTCTGAAATCTCCGCGATAGGCTTCTTCAATACCTTTCCTACCGTGTTGATAGCGATGTCCGGGCGGCCAATGGTAGCGAC
Source organism: Phyllobacterium sp. YR531 (assembly GCF_000282595.1). GTDB lineage: Bacteria > Pseudomonadota > Alphaproteobacteria > Rhizobiales > Rhizobiaceae > Phyllobacterium. The sequence goes on along the minus strand of NZ_AKIZ01000002.1, from coordinate 39,083 downwards.
CACATCGCGGAAAAGCTTTTCCATAGCGCCAGCGGTGGTCAAATCGGCCTGTAGCGCTATTCCTTTAGAGCCCGTAGCCTCGATTGCTGATACAGTTGCATCGGCATCAACCTTCGTTACCGAGCTGTTGTAATGCACAGCTATTGACTTGGCGCCATGGGCAGCCAGATCGCGGGCGATCAAACCACCGAGATTCTTTGCGCCTCCCGCAATGACGACTGTTTTTCCCTTGATACCGTGATCCGCCATATCTTTGGTCTCCTTCTAATACGGTTCGCATCGGGCGCCCGCTTTCATGCATCAAAGATATCGGTTAGATTTTCTGAATAAAGCTGGAGATTTCGACATCACCTGTCAGATTTTCCGCACAATGGAGATGGCTGCGCTTTGGACCGAATTGACCTCTTTCGCATTTTTTCGCGCGTTGTCGAATGCTCTAGCTTTACGCGTGCCGCCAACACTCTTGGAATTCCACGTTCGTCCGTGTCAGCGGCAGTTCTGGAACTGGAGGGGCGAGTCGGTGCACGCCTTCTGCATAGAACCACCCGTAAAGTGTCCCCAACACAGGATGGCACCGTATTCTATGATCGCTGTCAGCAGCTTATTTCCGATTTCGAGGATGCCGAAAGCCTATTCAAGCAAACAGCCGCCCAACCATCAGGCAAGCTCAGGGTGGACGTTCCCGGCCGAATAGGACGATTGGTTATTGCACCCGCACTCCCGGACTTTCTTGAGCGCTATCCGCAAATTCACATTGATCTCGGCGTCACAGACCGGGCAGTCAACCTTGTGGAAGACAATATCGATTGCGTGCTGCGCGTCGGACCGCTTTCAGATTCAAGTCTGATTGGCCGAACTATCGGGGCGCTTCCCCTGATCAACGTTGCTACACCCGATTATCTGAAACGGTTTGGCGTTCCGTACTCCCCTGCAGATCTCAATTCTCACTATGCAGTAAACTATGCATCTCCCTCTTCTGGGCGCTCGATGGAATGGGAATGGACGGAGAATGGAGAAGAATTTACCTTGCATGTGCCCAGCCGTGTCACCGTGAACAGCGCTGAAGCTTACATAGCCTGCTGTCTGGCGGGGCTGGGGCTCATTCAAATCCCCGCCTATGATGTCCAGGCTCATATCGATACTGGTGAATTGGTCGAGGTTTTGCCGGGATATCGAGCAGTGCCAATGCCCATGACCTTGCTTTATCCCCATCGCCAGCACCTATCACGGCGATTGCAGGTATTCGCCGATTGGCTTGAGACACTTTTAAAGCAAAAACTGCTCGCAGCCGCAGCGTAAACGTGAGCTACGCCGAGCGATAAGGCTACCATCGACAATAAGACGGATCATTTTGTAAGTGATGCTTTGAAAGATCATGAAATCATGAGGTGAAGCTTGCGGGGTCCGCCACTTTTCCGATAGCCAAATAAGATATTGATCTGCCTAGGGGAAAAGTGGCGCGAGTGACGGGGCTCGAACCCGCGACCTCCGGCGTGACAGGCCGGCACTCTAACCAACTGAGCTACACCCGCGCACTTTCGTACCGAACAATTTGTCCGGCGTGAGCGGTCGTTTAAGGGGTTCGCGGGAGAGTGTCAAGCGCAAGTAGCCATGAAAAATGCGATTGTGAAAAACTCTTCAAACAATTCATAAAAGTGCTACATCCCCCCTTGCCAATATCGTTCGAAACGCCTAAACGCTCCGGAACGCACCCTTTGCGAAGGGCGATTAGCTCAGTTGGTAGAGCGCTTCGTTTACACCGAAGATGTCGGGAGTTCGAGTCTCTCATCGCCCACCATTCTTTCTACACAAGATCAGAATGTTGAAACAGTGCCCCGGATGGGCTTACTGTTTATACGGCAATTGAAATTTCAAAACTCCCCCTCAAAGCCAACTGGCATCGCAATAAATTACTACTGTTGACATTCATTTTGCAGCGCATTTGTCAGTTCTGTTAGCATGGAACTTGCCTATATGCGAACCAGTGGAAGGACAGTCGAATCGTGCCAAAACAAAAATGGGACCGGGTGACTATTGACGCGCAAAGTGTGGATGCGCCCTTATCGCTGTCAGCCGTTTTTCTTGTTCTTACCATCAATGATGACGATTTATCGCTTGCAGAGCTTTGTTCCACGTTGGATGGACTGAACGATCTGATAAAAACTGTCGGATTCCGCGATTTGTCGGCACGTTTGTCTTGCATCGTGGGTATTGGCGCTGAGCTATGGAACCGGCTTTCGCCCGGTAAAAAGCCCCTTGAGCTACGCTCATTCACCGGAATCGAAGGCCCTGTGCACACCGCGCCCGCCACGCCCGGCGACCTGATCTTTCATATCCGATCAGAGCGCGTAGACCTCTGCTTTGAACTTGAACGCATGATTCTCGATAGGCTCGACAGCTCATCCACCGTTGTGGATGAAGTTTCTGGTTTCCGGTATTTCGATTCGCGCGATTTGCTCGGGTTCGTCGACGGCACAGCGAACCCGACCGGCACCGATCTGCCTGCTAGCACGCTGATAGGTGACGAAGACCCGGGTTTTGCAGGCGGCAGTTACATCGTGGTGCAAAAATATCTGCACGACCTTAGAAAATGGACGGCACTTCCAACCAATGAGCAGGAAGAAATCATCGGCCGCAAGAAAATCGACAATGTTGAGATTGACGATGATGATGCCCCACGCAAATCACACAAATCTCTGGCTACTATTCTCGACGCTGAGGGGAACGAGCATGATATTCTGCGCGACAACATGCCATTCGGTCGACCGGGTCAGCAGGAATATGGAACCTACTTCATCGGTTATTCGCGTTATTTGTGGGTTATAGAGGAAATGCTCAGGCGCATGTACCTGGGCGATCCGCCCGGCAACTATGACAGATTGCTGGATTATTCTACTCCGCTCACTGGTACCACTTTCTTTGCCCCTGCAAGACCGACGCTAGAGGCTCTGGTAAAGGATGCGACGGCGAGACTGGCAGCAAACGTTAGCTTTTAGCGGCAGGCTGTAGAATCAAAAAAGCCGGACAATTTCGTGTCCGGCTTTTTGATTTTCTTGGCTGTTAATGAGCTATCTGGGCTGCAGTATCATCTTCCACAGCGGTTGTAGGAACATGAGCTGGTTCAGTCCATTCGATTGGCTCCGGCTGGCGCACAAGCGCATGCTTGATAACTTCATTGGCATGCGAAACCGGAATAATCTCAAGACCGTTCTTCACATTGTCAGGAATTTCCGCCAAATCCTTGGCGTTTTCTTCCGGAATTAGAACCGTCTTGATACCGCCGCGCAAGGCAGCCAGCAGCTTCTCTTTCAATCCGCCGATAGGCAACACCCTGCCCCGCAACGTGATCTCGCCAGTCATGGCAATATCCTTGCGAACCGGAATGCCAGTCAGGATCGATACAATGGCCGTAACCATGGCTATACCAGCTGAAGGGCCATCCTTGGGTGTAGCGCCTTCCGGCACGTGCACGTGAATGTCACGACGGTCGAACAAAGGTGGCTCGACACCGAAATCAATTGCACGCGAGCGGACATAGGACGCCGCAGCAGAAATTGATTCCTTCATAACGTCGCGCAGATTGCCGGTAACAGTCATGCGGCCCTTACCGGGCATCATGACACCTTCAATGGTCAGCAACTCGCCGCCCACCTCGGTCCAGGCAAGACCTGTAACAACGCCAACCTGATCCTCGCCATCGATCTGGCCAAAACGGAACTTCTCGACACCGAGATATTCATCAATGTTGGCCTCTGTGACCTTCACTGATTTCTTCTTGGTCTTCAGGATTTCCGTTACTGCCTTACGGGCAAGCTTCATCAACTCGCGCTCAAGACTACGGACACCGGCTTCCCGTGTATAGCTGCGGATGATCGCACGGATAGCACCTTCAGATACCGAGAACTCCTTCGGCTGCAAAGCGTGATCCCGGATTGCCTTGGGCAACAAGTGCCGCTTGGCGATTTCCAGCTTCTCATCCTCGGTGTAACCGGCAATACGGATGATCTCCATACGATCCATCAAAGGACCGGGAATGTTCAGCGTATTGGCAGTCGTCACGAACATCACATTCGAAAGATCATATTCGACCTCAAGATAATGATCCATGAAGGTTGAGTTCTGTTCCGGATCAAGTACCTCCAGCAATGCGGAAGATGGATCGCCGCGGAAATCCTGACCCATCTTGTCGATCTCATCGAGCAAGAAGAGTGGATTGGATTTCTTCGCCTTCTTCATCGACTGAATGACCTTGCCGGGCATTGAACCGATATAGGTACGGCGGTGACCGCGAATTTCAGCCTCATCACGCACGCCGCCAAGCGACATGCGTACATATTCACGGCCTGTAGCCTTGGCAATCGAGCGGGCCAGCGAAGTCTTGCCCACGCCGGGAGGACCGACCAAGCAAAGGATTGGGCCCTTGATCTTGGTGGAACGCGCCTGTACCGCCAGATATTCAACGATGCGATCCTTGACTTTGTCCAAACCGTAATGTTCAGCGTCCAGCACCTCGTCAGCAAGATTCAGGTCGTTCTTGACCTTCGATTTCTTGCCCCAAGGAATCGACAGCAGCCAATCAAGGTAGTTGCGAACAACTGTCGCCTCGGCAGACATTGGGCTCATCTGACGCAGCTTCTTGAGCTCGGCATTGGCCTTCTCACGGGCTTCCTTGGAAAGCTTGGTCTTCTTGATGCGGTCTTCCAGCTCGGCAGCTTCGTCACGACCGTCTTCGCCGTCACCAAGTTCCTTTTGGATCGCCTTCATCTGTTCGTTCAGATAGTACTCGCGCTGGGTCTTCTCCATCTGGCGCTTTACGCGCGAACGGATACGCTTTTCCACCTGGAGAACAGAGATTTCAGACTCCATGAACGACATTGCCTTTTCCAACCGTGCGCGCACGGAAAGAATTGAAAGCATGTCCTGCTTTTCTGGAATCTTGATTGCCAGATGTGATGCAACCGTATCAGCAAGCTTCGAGTAGTCCTCAATCTGACCGGCAGCGCCAACAACTTCAGGCGAAATCTTCTTGTTCAGCTTTACGTAATTCTCAAAATCCGACACAACGGAGCGCGCAAGAGCTTCAACCTCGACCGGATCTTCTTCTGGTTCGGCCAGCGTCGTTGCATTGGCTTCGTGATAATCCGTGCGGTCGCTGAAACTTGTGATCTCAGCGCGAGCAATACCCTCAACAAGTACTTTGACTGTACCGTCCGGCAATTTCAGCAATTGCAGGACGTTGGCAATTGTACCAACTGTGTAGATGGCATCAGCCTGGGGATCGTCGTCCGCAGCGTTTTTCTGTGTGGCAAGCAGGATTTGCTTGTCGACGCCCATCACTTCCTCAAGTGCACGAATTGATTTCTCGCGTCCGACGAAGAGTGGAACAATCATGTGTGGGAAGACAACGATATCGCGCAATGGCAAAACGGCATAAAGCCCGCTCTCACCACCCGCCGGTGTCTTCTTGCTTGCAACCGTCATTTCAGTGTCCTTTCTCAGGCCATCAGGCCAGATCACCGCGTCCGGGTACCCTTTGGTTTCATGATTTCCGGAGGATGAATGGGAGAAAATACTCCAGTCCGGAAACCATGTTTTGAGCGGCGTACCACCAGTTATGCGGCTTAACTATTACTTGGAGTGGCAACCCTTACGTTTCAAGTCACCGGGCCCCAAGCATCTTCACAGAATCGTAATCATCCTGCGCCCCGGATGATTGGAGCGCAATCTCTTGCTTGGCAGTACACAGCTTTGAAAACAGAAAAGCTCCGCACAACGCGGAGCTCCTCGTTATTTTGCGCTATTTCCGAAAGATTATGCGGAAACATTGCCTTTTTCTTCCTTGCGTTCAGCATAGATGTAGAGCGGACGTGAATTGCCCTCTACAACATCGCCTGAGATGACCACTTCTTGAACGCCATCAAGCGTCGGAAGCTCGTACATCGTATCAAGCAGGATCTTCTCCATGATCGACCGCAAACCGCGAGCACCCGTCTTACGGGCAATCGCACGCTTCGCAATCGCCTTTAAAGCGTCCTCATGGAATGTCAGCTCGACATTTTCCATATCAAACAAGCGCTGATACTGCTTCACCAAGGCATTTTTCGGTTCGGACAATATCTGAACCAGAGCAACCTCATCGAGGTCCTCCAGCGTCGCGATAACAGGCAAGCGACCGACAAACTCTGGTATGAGACCGAACTTCAGCAAATCCTCCGGCTCAAGTTCGCGGAAGATCGCGCCGACCCGGCGATCATCCGGAGCCTTAACCGCTGCACTAAAGCCGATCGACGTTTTTTCGCCCCGAGCAGATATGATCTTGTCAAGACCGGCAAAGGCACCGCCACAAATGAACAGAATGTTCGTGGTGTCCACCTGCAGGAATTCCTGCTGTGGATGCTTGCGGCCGCCCTGAGGCGGTACAGAAGCGACAGTGCCTTCCATGATTTTCAACAAGGCCTGTTGAACACCCTCGCCTGAAACGTCCCGGGTGATCGAAGGATTGTCCGACTTGCGGCTGATCTTGTCGACTTCGTCGATATAAACGATGCCTCGCTGCGCCCGCTCGACATTGTAGTCGGCCGACTGAAGCAGCTTGAGAATAATGTTTTCGACATCTTCACCAACATAACCGGCTTCCGTCAACGTCGTCGCGTCTGCCATTGTAAACGGCACGTCAATGATGCGGGCGAGCGATTGCGCCAGATAGGTCTTGCCGCAACCGGTCGGGCCAACAAGAAGGATGTTGGATTTCGCCAGTTCGACTTCATTATTTTTTGATGCGTGGGCCAACCGCTTGTAATGGTTGTGGACCGCGACAGAGAGAACACGCTTGGCATGGTTCTGACCGATGACATAATCATCCAGAACAGCCATGATTTCCTGCGGCGTCGGGACGCCTTCACGAGATTTCACCATCGAGGATTTGTTTTCCTCGCGGATGATGTCCATGCACAATTCGACGCATTCATCGCAAATGAAAACAGTCGGGCCCGCAATCAACTTGCGAACTTCGTGCTGGCTCTTCCCGCAAAACGAGCAATAAAGCGTATTCTTGGAATCGCCGCCGCCGTTGCTGACTTTGCTCATTGCAGTTTCCTTTCAGTATCGACCCCTCCACTTCCGGGGGTCGCCACCTCCGTTAGATGGAAGTGATTCGATCAGTCATTGGTAGAATAAGCTCTTCAAACTCACCAATAACTTAACGTAGCGTCTGCTCGCCTCTATGCAAGCCGCTTATGTGGCAGAAAGTCCCCACATGGGTCAAAAAAAGTTCATTTTCGACCCATGAGAGCAATTTAGCCGGTTACTTTACGTCGCCTTCGACCGCAGCGCGCGATTCGAACATCTTGTCGACCAATCCGAAATCAAGTGATTCCTGTGCGGTCATGAAGTGATCGCGATCGAGGGTGCGCTCGATTGTTTCGTAATCTTGACCAGTGTGCTTGACGTAAATCTCATTCAGGCGGCGCTTCATCTTGATGATATCCTGCGCGTGGCGCTCGATATCGGAAGCCTGCCCCTGGAAACCACCGGAAGGCTGGTGAAGCATGATGCGCGCATTGGGAAGCACGAAACGCATGTCCTTTTCACCGGCAGTCAACAAGAGCGATCCCATTGATGCGGCCTGACCGAAGCAAAGGGTGGATACGGCAGGACGAATGAACTGCATCGTATCGTAAATCGCCATGCCTGAAGTCACCACGCCACCCGGCGAGTTGATGTAGAGATTGATTTCTTTTTTTGGATTCTCGGACTCAAGGAATAGCAACTGCGCGCAGATCAGCGTCGCCATGCCATCTTCGATTGGTCCGGTAATAAAAATAATGCGTTCTTTCAGCAGGCGCGAGAATATATCATAGGCCCGCTCGCCCCGATTGGTCTGTTCAACGACCATAGGTACGAGGTTCATAGCTGTTTCGATTGGATCTCTCATCGGTGGGCCTCAGCTTTTAAGAGAATACGGGGCGGAAAACGCCTCAGATTCGTGGAACAAGGATTCGATACATAGGGTGTCGGGACCCGCTTCTGCAAGATGTTCGCGGCATGATGCAGGTTCAATATGAGGGCAAATGGCCGATAATCACGAGGCTTCAGCTCTCAACCACCGTTTCAGCAACGGAACATCGCCGTGTTCGATGGTTTGCGCCACACGCCTCCCAACGGCTGCACCAAATTTGTAGCCGTGGCCGGAACAGGCCGAAACGACGATGCACTTGCCCACCTCAGTCGCAAAAAAACGCTCGTCTGAGGTGAAAGTATAGGCGCAGGTCACAACATTTGTTACCCGATATTCGGAAAGGCGTTTCAAAGGAGGTGCGAAAAGATTTCGGATGATCTCGCCCTCTCCGTCAACGGGAACGCGATCCAGATCAGCACTCGGGGTTTTGCGCTTGTGCAGACCAGAGCCAAACTTCAAACCGCCACCGCCGCTTGGCGGTAGTATATAACCGTCTGTACGACCGCCGACATCCAGCACCACGGGCGAGGCATCCCAGGCGGCTTTCAAGTCTGTCGGAGGCTCCAGATAGACTACGGCAGTACGGTAAGTCGTTAATTCTGCAGTGATATCCGGAAACAGCTTTGTCACCCAGGCGCCAGCCGTCACGATGACTTTATCGGCAGTTATTCTTGTACCATCGGCGATGACCACAGAACCATTATCGGTATCGACAGCCGTAACTTGGGTATCCTTAAGGATTTCCGCACCGTTTTCACGAAGCCAGCGGACCATATCCGTTGCGATTTTCTTGCAGTGCAATGCGCCGCCTTCCGGTGAGAAAAAAGCATACTTGAACGTATCCTCTTCAAGATAGGCATAACGCTTCAAAGCTTCGGCAGGATCATAGATTTCAATGGGATAGCCGCCGCTTTCAAGACCTTCCCGGTATTCTTCCGCTTCGTCTCCGGCTTCGCGTGATACGGCCATAAACCCGCGTGAATCGAGATGTACAGCGCCTATATCACGCCAAAGCTCCTCCCAAGCCTCATACGCCTCGGAAATCGCATTGGCATAGCCACCCGCAGCACCGTAAGCACGGCGAATGATGCGGTGATGATCGCCCGAAGCAGCGAGCGGATTAGGGATGGTGCCCTGCTCTATCAGCGTGACGGAGTGACCGGCTTTGGTCAGGGACCAAGCCGAGGAAAGGCCACCAATACCGGCGCCGACAATAGTAATTTTCATTATAAGACTCTGTTTTTACTGCTTTTCAACAAAGCTAGCGAACATGCAGCAATTCGTCAAAGTCTTATCACATATTCCTTGCGTGTCGTCTCAAGCACTTCCCATGTTCCGCGAAATCCGGACTTTATGACAAAGCTGTCGCCTGCCTCTATATGGCGCTCGTCGCCGCCATCTTCCGTAATGATCGAACGCCCGGAAAGAATGTGGCAAAACTCCCATTCATCATAGGCGATACGCCATTTGCCGGGCGTTGCTTCCCAAATCCCCGCATAAATTCCACCATCGGCCTCATCGCAATTCCAGGTGCGGAACTGCGGATCGCCGGAAATTACCCTATCCGGTTTTGGCGCCCCATGTTCAGGATCGATATCGCCAAAATCTATTTTTACAAGGTTTGTCATAGACTTAGACTTTCGCCAATGCCTGTTCGAGATCAGCAATAATGTCGGCTACGTTCTCTATACCGATAGACAGGCGCACGACATCGGGACCAGCGCCTGCAGCAGTTTTCTGAGCGTCAGCCAATTGGCGATGGGTAGTCGAAGCGGGATGAATTACCAGCGATTTCGTGTCGCCGATATTCGCCAGATGAGAGAACAGCTCAAGGCTCTCAACCAGCTTGACACCGGCATCATACCCACCCTTCAAACCAAAGGTGAAAACAGCGCCTCCACCATGCGGTGAATATTTTTTCTGAAGTGAGTTATACGGGTCATCCGGCAGCCCGGCATAGCTGACCCAACCAACTTTATCATGCTCTCTCAACCACTTGGCGACAGCCAATGTGTTGTCGACGTGGCGCTGCATGCGTAGCGGCAAGGTTTCGATGCCGGTGGCGATGAGAAATGCATTGAAGGGAGAAAGCGCCGGACCAAGGTCCCGCAGGCCGAGAACCCGCGCGGCAATGGCGAAGGCAAAATTACCAAAAGTCTCGTGCAGGACAATGCCATTATATTCCGAACGGGGCTCGGAAAGCAGCGGGTAATTACCGGATTTCGACCAGTCGAACGTGCCGCCGTCAACGATGATTCCACCCATCGAATTGCCGTGGCCACCAAGGAACTTCGTGGCAGAATGTATAACAATATCAGCACCATGCTCGATCGGTCGGATCAGATACGGTGATGCCAAAGTGTTGTCTACAATCAGCGGAATGCCATGCTTGTGCGCAATTTCGGCGATGGCAGCGATATCGGAAATGATGCCGCCGGGATTGGCGATGCTCTCGATAAAAATGGCGCGGGTCTTCTCGTCAATCTGGGCTTCAAAGGCCAAGGGATCGGTACCGTCAGCCCAGCGGACACGCCAGTCGAAAGACTTGAATGATTGGCCGAACTGATTGATCGAGCCACCATAAAGCTTGTTGGAAGCGACGAAATTATCGCCGGGCTGCATTAGCGTATGAAATACCAGAAGTTGTGCTGCATGGCCCGATGCAACTGCCAGTGCGGCGGTGCCGCCTTCAAGTGCTGCAACACGTTCTTCCAGTACAGCATTGGTTGGATTGGTAATTCGGGTGTAGATGTTGCCGAAAGCCTTGAGGCCGAAGAGAGAAGCGGCATGATCGGCATCGTCGAAAACGAAAGCAGTGGTCTGATAAATCGGGGTCGCCCTCGCCCCGGTTGCCGGGTCTGGCTGGGCTCCGGCGTGTATCGCCAAGGTTTCAATTCCGGGTGCACGATTGGCCATACTGGGTGTCCTCCAAAGCATTTGATGAAGGCAAGCTATGGGATAGGAGAGCGTACGCCAAGGAAAGTTTTTTCAATCCAGCAAGATAAACGTATTCAACCAAGCACAACTAAATTGCATCTGTAGATTTTAATTTTACTAGCAGATTCGATGATTTTGCTCACAGAATCCCTTCATTCTCTGGAAACCTGCTTTTATTTCAAAAAAGCTGCGATGAAACACCAAAAAGTCTTTTCCAAATTCTGCTCTCACTTCGACCGGTTTAATCCAAAACTCTGAAAGCCTTTTCCAAGGATTGGTTTCTTGGAAGAAAGCACCCGCGAGTTCACCCCGCTCCATCCGATCTCGCCGCAAAGTCGCGCATACTCGATTTTCGGACAACGGTTCATTACGACCTGAATTCCAGCTGCCTCGGCTTTCGCCGCAGCTGCATCATTGCGTACCGTAAGTTGTGTCCAGATGACTTTCGGCAAAGTGCTCAGAGCCAACACTTCATCGACAATTGCCGGGACGGCATCGGATGCGCGGAACACGTCAACCATGTCGATGGTGCCCGGAATATCCGCCAAGCGTGCATAAGTCAGCTGTCCGAGGATATCTTTACCGGCTTGTCCCGGATTAACGGGGATAACATGGTAGCCCTTGGCCAGAAGATATTTCATCACGAAGAAGCTTGGCCGCACCTCATTAGCGGAGGCACCGACCATAGCGATCGTTTTGACCGATGAGAGGATATCGCGAATGTATTCGTCCGGATAATGATCGTGATCCATGCCTGTTACTCGCCCGTCCATTCGGGTTTGCGCTTTTCAATAAATGCGCTGATACCCTCTTCCGCATCGCGAGCCAGCATGTTTTCCACCATGACCTGAGCCGTATAGTCATAAGCATCAGAAAGATTCATATCAGCCTGCTTGTAAAATGCTTCCTTGCCGACTTTCAGAACCAAAGGAGATTTGGCAGCAATGGCTTGCGCATATTTTCTGACAATCTGATTCAGATATTCCTGCGGCACCACGCGATTGACTAGCCCGAACTCGCGAGCGGTGGAAGCATCGATGGTTTCGCCCGTCAGCAGCATCTCCATAGCCTGTTTGCGCGATACATTGCGCGAAAGGGCGACCATCGGTGTCGAGCAGAACAGCCCAATGTGAACGCCGGGCGTACAGAAGGTCGATTTATCCGAACAGACGGCCAGATCGCATGAAGCGACGAGCTGACATCCCGCAGCGGTTGCAAGACCGTCCACTCCAGCAATTACGGGTTTTGGATGATTGACGATTGCCTGCATCAGTTCCCCGCAAAGGCGCATGGTCTGTTCGAAGAAGGCACGGCCGCGATCATCATCGGCGCGATGGCTCGACAATTCCTTGAGGTCATGCCCCGCAGAAAACAGCTTCAATGCTGAATCGAGGATGATAACGCGAACAGCCTTGTCTTCTCTCGCCGATTGAAGATGTTCCAGCAGCAATTGCATCATGGCAATCGACAGTGCGTTCGCAGGAGCATTCTGCATGGTCAGGCGCAGGACACCGTCCAGCAGCTCATAACCGACAATAGAGCCAACCGGCCCTTCCTTGCGGATGGCATGAACTTCTCCCATGTGATTCCTCATTATATTATTGCGGCTTGGCCCATTGATTATAGAAGGGCTTCAGTGAGCGCAAATGACGCTCGACAACAGCAAGGTTTTCCGCTGTAGGTCTCGCATTTTCCACGCGAACCAACCCAGCCTTCAAACCATTGATGAGTTCCGATTTTTCAGCGTCTGAAAGATTGACCCGCGTCGGGACTTCAGCAATCGCCTTTTCAACTTCCAGTTTCGGCTGCGGATGGGTTGCCCAATGATAGGTGACCATGATGGTGTTATTGACGTTGAGCCAGTCGGCATAGCTGGCAAAACCGTATTCTCTGGCTTTTGTATCAAGAAGCGCTGCGCCACCTGGTAGTTCGGAGTCCCGTTCGAGTTCGCGTGCGGTCGCGGCTACGGGCGCGTAGCCATAAAGGTAGCGCCGGATCGTTTCTTCGTTAAGAGCCGCGACCTGATCTGGCAGCGAATAACGCTCAACGACAGGCGCCATAGGCGGAAGAGGCCGCGCAGCAAACAGACCGGCATAACCAATAGTGACAACAAGCGAAGTGACAATAATACCCGGCGGTTTCATAAACGGCCCATCCTTGCAAAGACGATGCGACACCAATAGTAACAGCGAAATTGTAAACAAAACAGCAAGGGAAGCGATAATGGCTGCGATGATGGATGTTGGCGCCCTTACTGCCTTTCTCGAGCAGGAGTTTCCCCAGGTCAATGCCGATGGCGTGGCTTACACCGTAACGGGTGCCGGCGATGGTTACGCCACCATGCGGCTTGAACCTACGGTCAGGCATTTGCGCCCGGGCGGCACAGTTTCAGGTCCGACCCTTTTCGCGCTTGCCGACATTACAGCCTATGTTGCCATTCTCGCTCAGATCGGCCCCGTTGCGCTGGCCGTCACAACAAACCTCAATATCAACTTCCTGCGCAAACCGGAAATTGGCCCGGTGGATGCAAAAGCTACGCTGCTGAAACTTGGAAAGCGCCTCGCGGTGGTCGATATTGCACTGACCAGCGGAGCCAGCGGCGAGCTTGTCGCTCAAGCTACAGCCACCTATTCCATACCCCCCAATTAGGTTTGGTTATTGTCGAGAATGTAGCTATTCACGACGATACCGCACTCATAGGCGGTCGACGCCTCGTGCTTCAGCGGAACAAGAGATTTGAAAATCCGTCCGCCGCCACCAAAGGCAAAGGGGTGAACAAAGAAGTGAAACTCGTCGATCAATCCGTTCTCTATAAGTGACGAAACGAAGCCTATCCCTCCATAGACGATAAGGTCTTTTCCCGGCTGTTGCTTCAACTGCGTGACGGCCTCTACCAGCGGGCCATTTTCCACCCGCGAATTGAGACCTGCGACCTCATTGATGGTTTGGCTAAAGACGATCTTTGGCATATCGACAAGCAATTTGGCGATGCGAAATTCCTGATCTTCCGGTTTGTTCGCCGCTTCTTCCCAATAGGTCATGAATTCGGGGGTCATGCCCCTGCCAAGCAGAATCGTATCGCTGGTTTCGATCAAGTCCGCCGTGAACCGCCAAAGCTGCTCATCCCACTCGGAAATCCAGCTTTCACTCTCTGGTCTCGAAACGAAACCATCGACAGAAACTCCCATCTGCAATTTAAGCTTTCTCACGCATCCCTCCCCGATCAATGAGCATTCAGCACATCTAACATTGCGGCGCTAACAATCCAAATTGCCTCCGACTTATCGGCAGGAAGATCAAGGCAGACGACCTGCTGATCGCTGTTCCAAATTTTCTTCTCGATGCGGGGAACCGGAAACTGCGTGAACCGTTATGGGGCACGCCTATTTCACAGTTATTGCCTGAAGATTTTATAGCCCTGTTAAGTCGAGCCAAAGCCACTTCCCTTATGTTCTGAAAGGAACACGATCGTGCAGCCTGCTACCACACTCGCCGGTCGGTCCATTGTTGCGCTTGCAGCGCTTAATTTCTTTCTTGCCGATGCCCGCGATGGGCTCGGACCATTTCTTGATGGATTTTTGGCTACGCATGGTTGGTCACCGCTGACCCTTGGCTTGATTGCAACGCTTGGCGGAATTCTCGGAATGGTTGCAACGCCATTATTCGGAGCGCTTGTCGATGGCTCGTCCTACAAGCGAACATTGATCGCAGTGCCTGTCGTACTGGTTACCGCTGCGGCGCTTTGGACACTCAACAGCCCGGGAAATGCCAGCGTGTTCGGCGGCCAGGCAGTTACTGCCATCGTTGGCGCAGTCATCGGTCCGGCGTTGATGGGCCTGACGCTTGGACTTGTCGGCGAAACGCTGTTTCCGCAGCAGGTTGCCCGCAATGAATTCTGGAACCACGCCGGTAATGTCGTTTCCTTGGCCGCTGTTTATGCCGCAACTACGTTTTTCGGCCTGTCCGGTGTGATCGGACTGATGATCATAACAGCGCTGGCAACATTGGTAGCCGTATACGCGATTGATCCAGCGAAAATAGACCATCGTGTTGCACGTGGATTGGCGCATGATGACGGTGCGCCTGGACCATCCGGCTATTCGGTGCTCATCAGCACTCCGGGCCTTATTCTGCTGGCTGTTATCCTGATGGTATTTCACTTTGGCAATGCCCCGATCAGTCGCCTTATCGCTCAGGATTTCTCCATTCAACTCGGAACACCTTTCCGCACAACCGCTATCACCACTGGCGTCTCACAGGTGGCGATGATTGTGATGGCCGTGGCTGCACCGTGGCTGATCAAACGCTTCGGGCTTGCTACGGTTTTCATTATTGCTCTTGCTGCGCTGCCGGTTCGCGGGCTGATCGCCGGGAGTTTCACTGATTTCTGGGTGATTTTTCCAGTTCAGATACTTGATGGAGTTGGTGCCGGGCTGATCGGCATTGCGACGCCGATTGCGGCAGAACGCATATTGTCGGGCTCAGGCAGGTTCAATGTAGGTTTGGCCGCCGTCATGACGATGCAAGGCATAGGCGCTTCCACCAGCAATATTGTAGCGGGCTGGCTGACCACAAAGGGCGGCTATTCCCTGGCTTATATCTTCCATGGAGGCGTAGCCCTGTTGGCATTGGGGCTATTCATCGTGTGGCGGCGCAACATTGCCCCGCCGCAGCCGTCAGTTGCACATTAGTGCATGTTGATCAGGCATTGCCGATCAATATGCCCGTGGCAAGTACCAGTCCGCCCCCAAGCACAACCTGTATGGCAGCACGGAAGAACGGCGTTTCCATATATTTGTGCTGGATAAACGCGATCGCCCAAAGCTCGACGAAAACCACCAGCGCCGCAATTGTCGTTGCTGTCCAGAAGTTCGTGATCAGGTAAGGCAGCGCATGACCAAGACCGCCAATTGTCGTCATCAAACCATTGGCCAGACCACGCTTGAGTGGCGAACCACGACCGGACAGCTTTCCGTCATCATGGGCAGCTTCGGTAAAGCCCATGGAAATACCTGCACCAAGCGATGCGGACAGGCCAACGAGAAATGTCTGCCATGTGTCCTGTGTCGCAAAAGCCGCGGCGAAAATAGGCGCAAGCGTCGAGACGGACCCGTCCATGAGGCCAGCCAGACCGGGCTGAATATAGGTCAACAGAAACTGGCGCCGCTCTGTCTGCTTTTCATCCTGCTGCACGCTGTCAGGTGTATGATGCTCGCCCAGACGATGTGCCAGCGATTCATGCACTTTTTCAGCAATAGCCAGATCACCCAACAGCTTGCGGGTTGATGCATCGCTTACGAGTTTTACCGCCTCAGTGTAGAACCGATAGGCCTGCTCCTCCATTTTTTCAGCCATCTCCCGCACCCTGTCGATGCCAAGCGGGCGAACCAGCCAATCGGGCTTACGCTCGATATAACCGCGCACATGCTCACGCCGGATCAGAGGAATGCGGCTGCCGAAGCGCTCGACATGCAAATCGATCAATGCCTGGCGATGGCTGTTTTCCTCCTCCGCCATATCTTCAAAAACCTTGGCGCTTTGCGGAAAATCATCCCGCAGACCATCCGCATAAGCGAGATAGATGCGCGCATCATCCTCTTCCGAGGAGATGGCAAGGGCGAGAATTTGCTGTTCCGAAAGAGAGGAAAGGTCGTGACGGCGGTGACCGAAGAAACGGCTGAGCATGATGATATCCTAAATTAGAATAATTCTAAACTAGAGAGTTTGATAGGATTTTTCAAGGTGAGAAAGTTGGATAGCTGCATTGAAATAGTGCGTGGTTTGCCCTGCTATTACCGACGACCTTTCATTCTGAACTTATTAAATCTCAAACGATCAATAAAATTGATAATCACTGTTGAAATCAGCCGATAGACAGGGTGCATGCGTGAGAGTATCTTCCGCCGCGTTCATCAACATCATCAGAGTCAGTATCATGACACTCGCCGGTTTTATTGCCTACTCGGGCGCACTTGCTATCGCCGCAGCCATCCCCGGCCCGGGTGTTACCGCCCTTGTCGCCCGTGCACTTGGCTCTGGTTTTCGCTCGTCGCTGTTCATGTCCATCGGGCTGGTGCTCGGCGATCTGACCTATCTGACCGCTGTGGTGCTGGGTCTTGCAGTCGTGGCACAGACTTTCGGCACGCTGTTCCTGATCATCAAATGGGCTGGCGTTGCTTATCTGAGCTATCTGGCCTGGAAGCTTTGGACCACAGGTATTTCGACCGAGAAGATTCAGGCAAAGAAGAGCCGCGGCGGCAATTTTTCGGCAGTTCTGGCAGGATTGACGCTGACCTTGGGCAATCCGAAAACCATGCTCTTTTATATCGCCCTGACGCCTACCCTCGTCGATCTTCATTCGATCACATTGGCTGATTATTCCATTCTGGCCATTATTACGGTTATCGTGCTCATGATTGTGCTGGTGCCTTATCTGGCGCTGGCTGCCAAGGCGCGCGGACTTCTGGCTTCGCCACGTGCACTAAAGCGTCTGAACCGCACTGCCGCGGCCTTCATGGCGGGCGCGGCGCTGGCGATTGCTGGCCGCGCAGGCTGACAAGGATTTTTATTCTTCTGACTATGGATTATTAGTTTAATTTTCCAACAGCATGCTCGTTTGTGTATATGCCCGACTATGAATTTTCAGCCCGGGACCATAAGATCGCCCGAACCATATTTAAATCGGGAGACTATTCATGAGCAACGACGCGACACACAAACCGGGCCGTGGCCGTATCTACAACTCCATTGTCGATACGATCGGTGACACGCCTCTGGTACGTCTCGACAAGTTTGCCAAGGAAAACGGTGTCGTTGCCAACCTTCTCGGCAAGCTCGAATTTTTCAACCCGATCGCAAGCGTCAAGGATCGTATCGGCGTAGCGCTTATCCAGTCACTGGAAGATCAGGGCAAGGCCGTTCCCGGCAAGACAGTGTTTGTGGAGCCCACTTCCGGCAATACAGGTATTGCGCTTGCCTTTGCCGCTGCTGCGAAGGGCTATCGCCTGATACTTACCATGCCAGAAACCATGTCTGTCGAGCGACGCAAAATGCTTAAGCTGCTCGGAGCAGAACTGGTTTTGACGGAAGGTGCCAAGGGCATGAAAGGCGCGATTGCCAAGGCAAACGAGCTGGTTGAAACCACGCCGGGCGCAATCATTCCGGGCCAGTTTGACAATCCGGCCAACCCTGAAATCCATCGCAAGACAACAGCTGAGGAAATCTGGAACGATACGGATGGTACCGTCGACATCCTGATTTCCGGTATTGGCACCGGCGGCACGATTACCGGCGTTGGCCAGGTGCTGAAGCAGCGCAAGCCCGGCGTGCAGATCATCGCCGTTGAGCCAAAGGATTCGCCTGTTCTGTCTGGTGGCAATCCCGGGCCGCACAAGATTCAAGGCATCGGTGCCGGTTTTGCGCCGAGCGTGCTCGATACACATATTTATGATGAGGTCATACAGGTCTCCAACGAGGATTCCTTCGCCAATGCCCGTCTGGTCGCCCGTGTTGAAGGCGTGCCTGTCGGCATCTCCTCCGGCGCGGCGCTGACCGCAGCAATTGAAGTTGGCAAACGCCCTGAGAACAAGGGCAAGAACATTGTCATCATCATCCCCTCCTTCGCCGAACGCTACCTGTCAACGGTGCTGTTCGAAGGACTGGATGGCTGATCTGTCAGGAAAGTAATGCCCCTCCGGGGGCGTTACTTGCTCATACTATGGAAGATTAGCAAAACGCTCGATTGGTGGCTGATGGCGGTGTTCCGCCTGCCACAGATCATAGTCCGCCTGTACACCAAGCCAGACCTTTGCCCTGCCTATGCCCGCACGTTCCAACCTTACCGCGAGATCAGGACTGACAGGCGCGTGACCGTGCATGATACGCGATAATGTTTCCCTTGCGAAACCAAGACGCCGAGCCAATTCGGTTGCCGTTATAGCAAGAGCCGGTAAAACATCTTCCAGAAGCGTCTGACCGGGATGTGGTGGATTGAACTGTCCCATGCAGTAATTCCTCAGTGATAATCCAGATAATCAACCAGCTCGATATCATTCCCGGCGAAGCGAAATATCACCCGCCAATTTCCGGTAACCGAGATGGACCAGAAACCATCAAACGAACCATGCAGTGATGTAGTCGCCAACCCGGAATATTAAGGTCATCAGGCATTGAAGCACGGTCGAGAAAGGCCAGAATGCACGCCAGCCGCTTTGAGTGTGCAGCGTTTATGCCTCGAAGGGAGCCCGTTACAAAAAACTCCCTCAGACCCTTATGACGAAAACTTCTGATCATGCCTCAGCGTGATGCAATAGATCACATAAAGCAACCAACGCTGGGCTGCAAGCATCGATTAAACGTGCAGGTGAGTGTGGTAATATAATACCTTTACCACAAACCATTGAATTCGCTTATCTATTTATCAATAAGTCAGAAATTTACAACTTGACGCCCTGCACTGCAGTCTTTATTGAGACCCATGACTGCGGTGGGGTTTCCCGCCGTTTTTCATTGTTGTGCGAATTTCAATGATCCGCGCAACCCAAGCAACAAGAAAAGCCTTCTTTTATGAAGGATGATCTCAAGGACAACACAAATGGCTACCTTCACACAGAAGCCGGCAGATGTGACGAAAAAGTGGATCCTGATTGACGCCGAAGGTCTCGTCGTCGGCCGTCTCGCCACCATCGTCGCAAACATCCTGCGCGGCAAGCACAAAGCTACCTTCACCCCGCATGTTGACGATGGCGACAATGTCATCATCATCAATGCCGAAAAGGTTGCCCTTACAGGCAAGAAGCTTTCCGACAAGATTTATTACTGGCACACCGGCCATCCAGGCGGCATCAAGGAACGTACTGCTGGTCAGTTGCTTTCCGGCCGTTTTCCTGAGCGCGTCGTTGAAAAGGCAGTTGAGCGCATGGTTCCACGCGGACCGCTCGGCCGTCGCCAGATGAAGAACCTGCGCGTTTATGCCGGTTCAAACCATCCACATGAAGCGCAGGCACCTGAAGTCCTCGACGTTGGCGCGCTGAATTCCAAGAACAAAAGGAGCGCATAATAATGGCTGAGCTCAACTCGCTCGCAGAACTCGGTTCCGCTGCTGCATCAACGCAGGCTGCTGCACCAGTTCATGTCCAGAAGCTCGATGCCAAGGGCCGTGCATACGCAACCGGCAAGCGTAAAGATGCGGTTGCCCGCGTCTGGATCAAGCCAGGTTCCGGCAAGATCGTTGTCAACGACAAGGAATATGGCGCTTATTTCGCCCGTCCGGTTCTGCAGATGATCCTGCAGCAGCCAATCGTTGCTGCTAACCGCGCTGGCCAGTACGACATCATCGCTACCGTTGCCGGTGGTGGTTTGTCCGGTCAGGCCGGTGCAGTTCGTCACGGCATCTCCAAGGCCCTCACCTATTTCGAACCTGCACTGCGCGGCGTTCTGAAAAAGGGCGGCTTCCTTACACGCGATAGCCGCGTTGTTGAACGTAAGAAGTACGGCAAGGCGAAAGCCCGTCGCTCGTTCCAGTTCTCGAAGCGCTAATATCGCTTTATACGGACAGAACAAAAAAGCGGGCCTTCGGGTCCGCTTTTTTGTTGCGCTAAGATTTGCTTGAGATAGCTTCGCCGCTGTGCGTGGTTCGACAAGCTCACCACGAGGAAGGTGGTGTTCTTCATTGGAGGACAACTTCCTGAGAAATTGCAAGATCGCCAGTTATTGCGTCCCTGCAAAGCACCACCTTCCTCATGGTGAGCTTGTCGAACCACGCGCAACCGAGATGCCAGAACTCCCGGAGTTATTAAGCCAATGCCATCGAAATCCATCGATCATGCCTTTACAGCACGCACTTTGACCAGCGCGGCAACCGACCCCACCCATGCAGGCGCGCTGTCCTTCATGCGCAGACGCTATACCAAGAACCTCAACGGCGCAGAGGTTGTGGTCTGGGGAATCCCTTTCGATTCGGCTGTCTCGAACCGGCCCGGTGCGCGGTTCGGCCCGCAAGCAATTCGCCGTGCTTCAGCAATCTTCGACAATGACCCGCAATATCCATTCCAGCGCGATCTCTTTGAAGATTTGGCCGTGATCGACTATGGCGATTGCCTGCTTGATTATGGCAACCACCAGAAGACACCTGCAGCAATTGAGCGGGAAGCAGCAAAGATCGTCAAATCAGGCGCATTCCTGCTGTCGCTTGGTGGCGATCACTTTGTCACCTGGCCTATCCTGAAGGCCCACGCCGCCAAGCATGGTCCGGTTGCACTGGTGCAGTTCGATGCGCATCAGGATACATGGTATGATGATGGCAAACGCATTGACCACGGCTCTTTTGTTGGCCGGGCAGCCCGCGATGGCGTCATTGATCCTGCTCATTCCATTCAGGTTGGTATTCGTACCCATGCGCCTGATGATTGCGGCCTGAAGATTGTCTATGGCTATGAGGTCGAAGAGCTTTCCGCAGCGGAAATTGCAAAACAGATTATTGCACGCACAGCGGGTAAGCCAGTCTACCTGACCTTCGACATTGACTGCCTCGACCCGGCATATGCGCCAGGCACAGGAACGCCTGTCGCAGGTGGCCCATCCTCGGCAAAAATCCTCTCGGTTCTGCGGCACCTGACAGAACTCAACATTATCGGCGCCGATGTGGTGGAAGTCGCACCCGCTTACGACCATGCAGATGTGACGGCAATCGCAGGTGCCACAATAGCGATGTATTATTTGGGTATATTGGCCGAGCAGAAGGCTACGCGACGATAAAGGTTGGCATGACCATAGTGCGTGGTTCGACGGGGCTCACCATGAGGAAAACAAATTGACTGCAGGGAGTCACTTTCGTCAATGTTCACTAATTGCGATCAATCCACATTCCTCATAGTGAGCCCCGTCGAACCACGCACAACAATCCTGCCAACCTTTCATATTGAATCCGCTTCCTCCGCCAACTATTTGAATTCAAAGCTTCCAAAGGCATTTCCATGAAACCGAAAATCTTTATCGACGGCGAACACGGCACGACAGGACTGCAAATCCGCACGCGACTGGCAGGTCGCGACGATTTGGAGGTTATATCCATTCCGGAGGCCGAACGGCGAAATAAGGATCTGCGCGAGGAGTTCCTCAAAGCTGCTGATGTCGCAATACTGTGCCTGCCCGATGAAGCCTCGAAAGAGGCTGTGACGATCCTCGAAGGAACGAATTCCACGAAGATCATCGACACGGCAACGGCTCACCGCGTTCATCCGGACTGGGCTTACGGCTTTGCCGAGCTTGATGCTGCGCAGCGTAAGAAGATTGCGGAAGCACGACTTGTCGCCAATCCTGGCTGTTATCCAACAGGGGCGATCTCGCTGATCCGCCCGTTGCGTGACGCAGGCATATTACCGGGCGATTATCCCATCTCGGTCAACGCGGTCTCCGGTTATACGGGCGGCGGCAAGCAGATGATCGCTCAGATGGAAAACCCGGAAGCGCCGGACCACATCGCAGCCAATCATTTCCTTTATGCCATGCCGCTCAAGCACAAGCATGTTGCTGAACTTCAGGTCCATGGCCATCTCGACCGCAAGCCGATCTTCAGCCCGAGCGTTGGCCGCTTTGCCCAAGGTATGATCGTGCAGGTGCCCATCTATACGGGTGATCTGAATGGCAATCCTTCACTGGCAGATATTCATGCGGCTTTGGCAGCGCATTATAACGGTCAGGAGATTGTGCAGGTGGTACCGCTTGAGGAAAGCGCTGCACTGCCCCGCCTCGATCCCGAAGAATTACGCGATTCCGATATCATGAAGCTTTATGTATTCGGCACAGAAGGCGCAGGACAGATCAATCTGGTCGCCCTGCTCGATAATCTTGGCAAAGGCGCCTCCGGCGCAGCAGTTCAAAATCTCAATCTCATGTTGGGTCATGGTTGATACACTTCTTCAAAGCCTCCCACCGGAATGGCACCTATCTGAGCCGGAACTGTTCACTGAAACCCATACCAGCCGCATCATCATGGTGCGGTTGGAGGATGGGCAACTGGCCGTGGTCAAACAACTCAATGCCAACGGCATGGAGAACGAGCTGCGCGGCACACACTATCTCGATTGGCATGATGGCCATGGTTGCGTGCGCGTCCTCAAGCAACAGGACAACAACCTGCTGCTGGAATATGGCGGGTCACGCACTCTGCTCGATCATCTGAACGAACATGGCGATGAATCAGCAACCCTGATCTTCACCGATGTGTTCCTGCAGTTGCAGCAAACTTTTAACAGCAAAAAGCCGATTACCCCGGATTTCGTGCCATTGCGCAAGCAATTTTCCAGCCTGTTCAAGAAGGCAGAGAAAGACCGCAAGGCCGGAGCGCAGAGCATATTTGTTGAAGTCGCGGGCATCGCCGACAGGCTGCTGAACAATCAACGCGATATTCGACCGCTGCATGGCGATATACATCACGAGAACATTCTGTTTGGCAAACGCGGCTGGCTGGTTATCGACCCGCAGGCGCTGCTGGGTGATCCGGCTTACGATGCCGCCAATATGTTTTATAATCCGGTGGAGCGAACTGATCTTCGTACCGATCCAAAACGTGTTGCCGCCATGGCAGAAATTTTCGAGCGTGTTTTCAATCGCGATCGCAAGGACTATCTGGAATTCGGCATTTCGCACGCCTGCCTTTCCGCTTCGTGGCACGAAGAGGATGAAGATGAGGAAGAGCGCGATCGCAGTCTTGCCGTGGCAATTGCCATACGCGGAGTGCTGGCATCATTAGCTTGAACGTTTGACCAATCTTGCTACCGTGATGAATGTCATGACACCGAGCACGCCCACGGCAGCAACGGTGACAAGGGCTGTCGTCGGCCCGAAATGTTCAAGCAGAAACGCGAGAACAAAAGGCGCGACTGAGGACACTATCAGCCGGGATGATGTGATCTTGCCGAGGATTTCGCCATAACTCTGATGACCGAACAGCGCCAATGGGAGTGTTCCGAGCACAATGCTGTTCAACCCGGAGCCCATGCCAAACAGAATGGCGAACAATATCGCTCCGACGATCAACGGGATCGACGAAGGCAATAACAGCATCATAAAGGCTAACGGTAGCATCGCCGTGGAGATGATCGCGATGTTCAAAGCCGAAAATCGCCCGCCGAGAAGCATATTGATGAGGCGGCTGGCAAATTGTGCAGGTCCGAACATTGTTCCCACAAATACGGCGGAAGCGCCAAGGCCGACGGCACCAAGCACGGGCACGAAATGCACCAGCATTGATGAGAGCGCGAAACTCGCCAGAGAAAAGCCCGTTGCAAGAAGGATCATCGCAGTTTTCCTGCTGTCCTGACGTAACGATCCGCTGCTTTCCGGCTTAAGCTCCTGTGGCGCAGTATCGACCGTAATCACCGGTGAGCGACGCGTCATCTGTGACAACCAGAAATGGATCGGGAGGCACAGGATGATTTGCAGCAATGCGTAAGACAGGAAGATTTCCCGCCATGTGAAAGCGGTTAAAAGCGTGGTTACCAATGGCCAGAAAAGAGTGGAAGAAAACCCGCCCATAAGTGTCAAATAGGTTATGCGGCGCGGGGCAAGCTGTGGATCGACCTGTACCAGCACGGCAAAGGCGGTGTTGTATAGTATGAAAGGGGTCGCGAGGCCCGTTGTGATCAAAGCAGTCGCGAACATCCACCAGCTGGTCGACAATGCGCAGAACACGAGTGACAGAGCAGCGGCAAGCGAGCCAAACGTCATGACACGCCCTGCCCCAAACCTGTCTGCCCAGCGACCTGACCATGGCGAGATGATGCCGCCAATCAACAATGTTCCGGAGAAAGCGGCAAAGAGCCACTCGCGCGTCTGGCCGAACTCCTGCCCTATGACTGGAGCCATGATACTGAAGCTGTAAAACAGCGTGCCATAACCGATGATCTGCGTAATACCGAGGCCAACTACCGTAGCCAGCGACCGCCTGGCGCTGATGATCATGGTTTCAGGTCCCGGTATTTATTGTGTGTTCGACACGACTAAACTGAGTCTGTTTCCAAGAACAGTCAGCGTCCCGATACAATCTCCGTTTGCAGCGGATAAGCGCCTTTTGCTGCACGCCAATGTGCGACAGCAAAGCCGAGCAGCACTATCGCAAAAAACTGATGCAGCAATCCAAGGCCAATCGGCACCTGCATAAGCAATGTCGTGATACCGATGGCTGCTTGAGCAGCCACGAGCAAGGCAAGGAAGATTGCACGGCGCGCATGAGTTGTGTCCGGCGCGGCACGCGCGGTGGATATTGCGTGCCAGATAGCCATGGCAAAAACAAAATAAGCAAAGAAGCGATGGACGAATTGCACTGTCTTCGGGTTCTCGAAGAAATTGTGCCAGATTGGCTGGATCGGGAACATATCGCCCGGAATAACGGAGCCGTCCATCAGTGGCCAGGTGTTATAGGACAGGCCAGCGTCGAGACCTGCGACCAGTGCGCCGAGATAAATCTGGATAAACACCAGAACCACCAGCCATCCGGCAAAACGCTGTGTCGGGCGATCCGCCGGCTTGTCCGTATAGGTTGCCAGTCCTCTTCCGACATACATGACAGCGGCAAAAATGATGCAGGCCAGCGTCAGATGCGTAGCAAGGCGGTATTGACTGACATCGACGCGGACAGACAATCCAGATGCGACCATCCACCAGCCTACCGCACCCTGCAGACCGCCAAGCGCGAGAATCCCAATCATTGACCAACGCAGACGGCGCTCAAGGCGGCCGGTGAGCCAGAAGAAGGCAAGCGGCAGCGCGACAAGAAAACCGACGCCGCGCGCAAGGAAGCGATGCGACCATTCCCACCAGAATATTTGCTTGAACTCAAAAAGGCTCATGCCCTTGTTCAATTGCTGGTATTGCGGAATCTGCCTGTACTTGTCGAATTCTTCCATCCACTGATCATATCCGATAGGTGGAATAATGCCGTGGATCGGCTTCCATTCAGTGATCGACAGCCCCGAACCTGTCATGCGCGTGGCACCACCCACAAAGACAATGGTCGCCAGTACGATCAGCACGAGATATAGCCAGATACGGATATAGTGGCGGTTTCTCGCTTCGCGATCCTGCACCGAGACGAGCACGTCTTCGGATGTGATATGGGCGGCCATGCAAAACACTCCTGTAGCGCGTCGGATAGGTGAAGCATCTGGGCAGCGATGACAAGCACTGTTCGCGCGACACGCAGTCGCGTTTACCAGACATGCGGGGCTTTTTTACTTTTCGCGGGGAGATTTTACAGATAGATCAGGCACAACGCTAAATTGGAAAGCATTATGCCCGTAAGGCTGAAGAAACTCATCGGAACATTCTTGCTCGTCGTGCTGGTCTGCGTCTACGCAATCGTCGCTACGATCTTCGCCGTGGCGCTGCTTGGCGATGCCAGCCCATGGATACATCTGCTTTATTTCTTTGGGACAGGTATCCTATGGGTAGTACCCGCAATGTTCATTATCAGCTGGATGGAAAAGGCGCCCAAAAACAAGGCTTGAACTTTCAAGCTTCTGATTCAGCTGTCTGGCTTATGCGATTGTTATTCAATGAAATATCAGGCCTGCACAACCCGCCTGCCCGCATTTGCGATAGGGGTTGTTGCGCCGCTCATCATGGTTTTTGCGTAGACCAATTCCTGAAAACGGCCATTGATCGAAATACGCGGCAATATGTGCATATGCGCTCTGTGTTCCGCATGAATAGTACCGTGGCGGGTCGTCACTGCCGAGGCGAACCCTTCCTGTGCAGCCAAAATTGCTTCGCGTTCGCCAGCAGCCTTGGCGGAGCCATAGGGATAGGCAAAATGCACAGGACGCTTGCCGAGTTTCTCCTCCAGCATATCGGCAGACTGCCGCATCTCGAATGACACCATTTCGGCGGTCAACCGCTTGAGATTGTAATGATGAATGGTATGGGCACCAATTGTGCACAGCGGATCACTGGCGATCTGGCGCAGCTCTTTCCAGCTCATCACATCGCGATCAGCGGGCACTCCACAGATCAAGCCATGAGTTTCGCATAATTGCTGCAAGACAGGTATTTGCTGAAGTTCGGTCAATGTCTCGGTGAAGTAACGCATGAGCGCGTAGAATGTAGCGCGTTTCTGAAACATGGTGACGCAGCGCCACTCCTGCCCGTTGGGCGCCTTGATGAAGTCTGCCTTTGCAACCAGCAATTCCAGCACTTCCCACCATAGAACCGCTGCGCCATCCACAAGTCCGGGAGTCGTATAAATCGTGAAAGGTGCACGGTGTTTCTGAAACACCGGATAGGCGTGATGAAGATTATCGCTATATCCATCATCAAGCGTGACTGCGGCGAAGCGTTTTCCGCCCTGCGATCCGGACTTGATGCGGGCAACGGCATCATCCATGGATACAAGCTCGATATCTTCTGATTTGAGCGAAACCAGTATCTTGTCGAGGAAAGCCGGCGAAATGGAAAGCGATCGATTTACGCCGAGCGGACTTGTGCAATCTGGCCGGACCCTATGCAGCATGATGATTGACCCGAGGCCGCCAAGGCGTGCACGGGCGCGCGATGCAAAGCCGCTATGCCAAGCGAGCCTCATCACGGCCTTGCGTATTAAATCGGCCGCGTGGACCATTCCTTCACCAATTTTACTTATGTAGAAGCAACCGGGTAGTTATTGCTCAAATAAACACGACTGAATGCTAATAACAGATTGATCACCTTCGTCGTAAATTGTCTTTTCATGGAACGCAAGAATGAACAATCGGCAGCTTGAAGCAAAAATATCCGTCGATTGCCGCGATATTCAATCCGCCTGGGAAAAATTTGGCACGGATTTCACGTCAGGCGCCTCGCAAACGGCTCGCTGGTTTGCGTTTTGGCAATCAATGGTCAATCGCGATTGTATTGTTGCGGCGCTATATTCCGGCGAGCGTCCAGTCTTCATTCTACCGTTGGAAGTCGAACAAACGGGACCACTTCGCATTGCAATCTTTGCTGGCGGACCGCACGCGAACTGCAATTTTCCTGCGGTTGCAACAGGTCAGAGCATATCGCCAGAAGAGCTTCGCTTGCTGTTTGATACTCTGCATGCCAAGCGCCCCGACGTTGATCTGGTATCATTGACCCGCCAGATGAGCGAAATGGACGGCGTTGCCAATCCTCTCATGCAGTTTCCCAGCAGAGTGAATGCCAATGTGAGCCTCGGTATTACGCTTGAAGGCAATTTCGAGACAGTTCTGGCCAGAAGCAACTCGAAGCGCAAAAAGAAAAAGCACCGGCACAATATGCGTAAGTTCGAAGATGCCGGCGGTTTTGAGGTGGTTACGGCCACCAGCCCCGAAGAGACGACCGCCATGCTCGATAATTATTTCGAGTGCAAAGCCACGCGGCTGGCAAAGGCGGGTATCAAGAACACCTATGATCCCGACGGGGTAAAGGACTTTTTCAAAAAGCTTTTTGCGGAGGAAGTGCTGAATGCTTCACCCCGCTTCCAATTGAAAGCGCTAAAGGTTGCCGGACAATATCGCGCTGTCCTTGGAAAATCCTATGCGGCAAGTCAGACCTTCATTGATTTCGTCGGCATCACTGAAGACGATCTGGTCAGCGCAAGTCCGGGCGAGTTTCTGTTCTTCGAGGATATCGCCGCAAGCAGCGAGACTGATCTGGAAGTTTACAGTTTCGGCATCGGAGACGAGCCTTACAAGCGTAGCTGGTCTGATATCGAGCTGCCAACCTACGATACCGATATAAGCCTCACGGCGAAAGGCAGGGTTTTTCAGGCTTGGTTGCGCGTCCGCCGCAAGCTTGTGCGCATGATCAAAAAGAACGAGCTTGTCTGGTCGAAGGTGAAAAAGCTTCGATCAATGCTGCGCGGCGCGCGTTAGAGTTTCAGGCGCGGCGCACAAGCCTACCTTCGTCCAGCCGCAACTCATCCGGCTGGAAGGGCGAAAGCAGATTAGGTTCAAGAATGCGTGCGTCGTAAACCGCTTTGGCTGTGCCAACCACATCCGGGTCGTCAGGATTGATGACACCAAGAATGAGTTCCGTGCCGTCCACCATCAGGTGTTTCAATTCCGTAACAGTCGCCGGGCCGCTATCGACCACGACCAGATCATAGGCAGATTGCAGCGCTGTCAGGATCATTGGAAGGCGGCCTGCGGATTGCATCGCTTTAACCGGATCATGATTGCCCAGTGGAATGATTTCAGCCTGCGAATAGTGATCGAGATGGATAACTTCGCTGAAATGCTTTTCGGAAACGAGCAGATTGGTAATTCCCGGCAAGTTTCCATCATCAAGCATTGCTCGCCCGATTTCAGATGAGCCAGTCATGTCAACGAGAATGACACGCACACCCCTGTCGGCAAGTTCGCGGACCAGCAGGACCGTCAATGCAGATGCTTCATCGCCCTCCGGAGCAACGACGACTGCCCTCGCCGCTCCACTGGCCATGAGGCGATCTGCAACATTGTCGATAGCTGTGTGATGAGCTGCAACGGCCTGTGGAGGTTCGGGCAGCATAACAGCGGGGACCACATCTACAGGCTCAGACTCAGGCTCGGGTTCGGGATGAGGGTCAGGCTCTTTTTCGATTGGAGGAGCAGCAGCAAGTGGCGCGGGCTCTTCGATAATCGTCGGCATGGGCGCTGGCTGAACAACAGCAGGTGCCGGGGATTCGTAAGTTTCAGCAACAGGACGCAGTGCCCGGCCGCTGAACAGGGCATGCAGAAGCGTACCGATGCTCAGGATGAGCAATGACGCAACAAAGGCCGCCAGCGTCATGGGAACCTTTTTTGGGAAGTAAGGCTCTATGGGACGGTCCGCCCGGGAAAAGATGCGGGCATCGGCAGGCATATAACCCCTGTCTGTACGGGACGAAGCTTCGCGATAGCGGGTCAGATAGGATTCCAGCAGCTGGCGCTGCGCCGTGGCCTCGCGCTCCAGCGCCCGCAACTCCACTTCTTCCTCACCGGCGCGCGAAGATTGCGCCTTGAGCTGGTTAAGCGAGCGGTTCAGTTCCGTTTCACGCAGACGTGCAGTTTCCGCCTCGTTTTCAAGGCTGGCGAGCACCTTACGCGCTTCAAGTCTTATCTGGCCGTTCAGATCAGCCAATTGCGAACGCAATGCCTTGATCCTCGGATGTCCGCTAAGCAATGAGGCGGAAAGATCGGCAATATCATTGTTGAGCTGGACCTGACGTTCGCGTAGCCGCTGAATCAATGGCGAGGCAATGACATCAGGCAGGGTTTCCGCCTGCGCTCCACTTTGCAGGGCAGCGCGTACGCTGGAAGCCCGCGCCTCGCTTGCTGCCCTGTTGGCACGAACCCGCGACAACTCACTGGAAAGCTCGGAAAGCTGCTGGGTCGCCAGCACGGCATTGTTCTGACCGATCAGGAGATCGGAAGAGCTGCGATAGGCCGCAACCTTGGCTTCGGCATCCTTGACCCTCTTGCTAAGGTCGGCGATCTCCGGCTGCAACCAGCCCGTGGCATCTGTATTGATCTCCGACTTCGCCGCCTGCTGCATGGCCATATATTCATCGGCGATGGCATTGGCGACGGAAGCAGACAGGGCTGCATCCTTGGATGAGAACTGCACGACAATAACACGGGATTCCTGGACGCTGTAAATCAGCAGCCTGTCACGCAGTGCCTGCAGAATATAGTCTGTGCGGGTTTCTTCGCTGATATTGCGGCCAAGCCCCACCGCCCCCAGAAGTTTGGAGAGTGATGAAGGCTCGGCACTGGCGGCCAATTCCGCATTTTTTGCCAGATCCAGTTTCGTGATGACATTACGCAATACGTCTGATGAGCCGATCAATTCGACCTGACTCTTGATCGCCTCCTGATCCACCACCGGGCGATCATCGGTCTGCTGGTTTGACGGGCGGGTAAATACGGATTCACGGGCTTCTATAAGAATGCGGGTCTCTGCACGGTATTTGGGCGAGACCATCGACAGGGCAATGAATGCCAGAGCAGTGATAAGCAATGTACCAATGATAATACGCCGCCTGTTTTGCCAAAGACTGACAAACAGCGCACCCATATCAATGTCCACATCATTGCCAGCAGATTTGGCCTGAGCCATGCGATCACCCCACTCCATACGCCTTAATAGTAAAGACACATGGTAACCACCAAGTTAAAACACTAAAGGGCCCGACAAGACGGCAAAAAATAGCCAATACGTGCATGCCTACCAGACCGCTTTACCAGCCATTAACCCTAATGAATTGATAATGCCCCAGAGAATCGACAAGCTCGTTGCCAAGTTAGGGTCCGAACCGTGTTCAGCAAGCAGATATTTCTGGTATCCATCGGCGTTGTTTGCATGACGCTTGGCGGCTGCGCCAGTTACCGCCCCGCCCCAGCAGCTTTCAATGAGGCTATCAACAAGCCCTATATGCTGGATGCAGGTGATCGCATACGCCTGACCGTCTTCGAGCAAGAAGGTATAACCAATACGTACAGTGTCGATCAGGCTGGATATATTTCCATTCCATTGATCGGCAGTGTTCCTGCGCGTGGCAAGACCATCCAGCAAATCGAGGCGGCCGTAGCGGCCAAGCTGAAGCAGGGTTATCTGCGCGACCCGGATGTTGCGGTAGAAATTGACCGTTACCGGCCGGTCTTTATCATGGGTGAAGTGGGTGCCGCGGGACAATATTCTTATGTTCCCGGCATGACCGCGCAAAAGGCCATCGCCGCTGCCGGTGGATTTAGCGCCCGCGCAAATCAAAGCGATGTGGATATAACGCGGCAGTTCAACGGCGAAAGCCTCACCGGGCGCGTGACTATCTCCGATCAGGTATTGCCCGGCGATACGATCTACGTGCGCGAACGCTTTTTCTGATTTCCGGAAATGACGACCAACCGGTCACTTCGGATTGTGCACTGCTTCCGGGCTCCTGTAGGTGGAGTATTCCGGCATGTACGCGATCTCGTCTCCGCGCAGAATGCGGCGGGGCATCAGGTTGGCGTCATTTGTGATGCGACTGTTGGCAGTAAGCTGGAAGAGACATTGCTTGCTGAGCTTGGCAGCGGTTTGGCGCTCGGACTAGTGCGCATTCCCATGCAAAGACAAATTGGACCAAGCGATGCTGTAGCGGCATTGCGGACTTACAAGACGATCAAGAAATTGAAGCCTGATATCCTGCATGGGCATGGTGCCAAGGGTGGCACCTATGCAAGGGTTTTTGGCTCACTGTTACGGGTATCTGGTGTTAGCGTTGCCCGTTTTTATTCGCCGCATGGCGGCAGCCTTCACTACGACCCCACAAAGCTCTCCGGCAAAGTGATTTTCCGGATTGAGCGGTTGATGGAGCGAATGACAGATCGCCTCATATTCGTTTCGAAGTTCGAGCGCGACGCCTATGTGCGAAAGATTGGCGAACCGCGTTGTGCCAATACGCTGATCCACAATGGCCTTTCTGCGGAAGAATTCGAACCAGTAACTACAAGCGACACAGCGGCTGACTTTCTTTTCATTGGCGAACTGCGGGTCCTCAAAGGCACAGATATCTTTATTGATGCCTTGGCAAAGGCCAGCTCGTCCATGAGCAGGAGACTGACTGCTGTGATTGTTGGCGAAGGCAAGGACCGCGCAATATTTGCTGAGCAGGCCAAAGCGGTCGCGGCGCAGGTCGCCATGGAATTTCTGCCACCCATGAAGGCGCGTGAGGCGTTTCGTCTGGCCAGGGTTGTCGTCGTACCATCCCGCGCAGAAGCCCTGCCCTATATCGTTCTTGAAGCGCTGGCTGCGGGCAAACCTCTTATCGCCAGCCGCGTCGGTGGCATTCCTGAAATTCTTGGTGATCAGTCACTCGCGCTTGTCCGGCCCGATGCGACTGAACTTGCACAGAAAATGGCAATTGCGATTGGCGATATTCAGGCGTTTGAGGCATGCATGCCTGATAGAGATGATTTGAGAAAAAGCTTTAGCGTTGACAGTATGTCTGCCAAGCTCGAGGCGGAATATTTCGTCTCACTTCGTCGTTAAATATCAAGTCTTTCTTAGCGCATACATGCTACGTACAGTAGCATCATGAAAGATAACAACCAAAAACTCACCCGCGAGTCCGTTCGTAAATTGCCGCCAGACGCGGATCAATCCTCCGCGGCCACGAATACGCTCAGCCCGGTCGCCTACACTATTGCCTCGCAATATGCACAGGCCACCAATTCACCGGTGATGATCAGCGGCATCATGCGCATCATCGAGTTCATGATTGTCGCTGTTTCGGGCATTGCAGTTTACATCTATTATGTTGGCGCATCGCCCAGCCTTTTCCTGCATTATCTACTGGCGGTTCTGGCAACGGCAGTGGTGACTGTTTTCATGCTGGAACTGACTGACAGCTATCAGCTTGCTACAATGCGCGATCCTTTCAGCAAGTTCGGGCGCTTGATCCTCACCTGGTCTGGTGTCTTTGCGATCATGTCGCTTGCCGCGTTTTTCCTCAAAATATCCGAGGACTATTCACGCGTCTGGTTTGGCGTATGGTTTCTTTCCGGACTTGTATTGTTTGTTGCATTCAGGCTGGTCATGTCACGCCTTATCCGGCGGTGGGCACGCAACGGCAAGATGGAACGGCGTGCAGTTATCGTTGGTGGCGGCAAGCCTGCTGAAGATCTGATCCGTTCGATCGAACAACAGCCCTATAATGATATCCGCATTTGCGGTGTCTTTGACGATCGCGATGCCAAACGCTCGCCGCCCATCGTTGCCGGCTATCCCAAGCTCGGCAATATTTCCGAACTGATAGAGTTTGCCCGTATCGCCCATATCGACATGCTCATTGTGTGCCTGCCTATAACGGCTGAAGAACGCGTGCTTTCGCTTCTGAAGAAGCTCTGGGTGCTGCCTGTCGACATACGGCTGTCAGCTCACAACAACCATCTGCAGTTCCGCCCGCGCGCCTATTCCTATATCGGCTCCGTCGCCATGATCGACCTGTTCGACAAACCGATCAATGATTGGGATTCGGTTGCCAAGCGGGCATTCGACATCTTCTTCAGCCTCTTCGGTATTCTTGTTTTCAGCCCGTTCATGCTGGCAACCGCTATCGCCATCCGGCTGGAAAGCAAGGGGTCCGTGATTTTCAAGCAGCAGCGTCATGGTTTCAACAACGAGATCATCGAGGTTTGGAAATTCCGATCCATGTATACGGAAATGTGCGATCCTACAGCGCGCAACGCAGTTGTGAAGAATGACCCGCGTGTAACGCGCGTTGGCCGCATCATTCGCAAAACTTCCATTGACGAACTGCCTCAGTTCTTCAACTCGCTGATGGGTACATTGTCACTTGTCGGGCCCCGTCCCCACGCCATCGCAGCGCACTCCCATAACCTGCTCTACAATGATGTTGTAGACGGTTATTTCGCCCGGCACCGGGTCAAACCGGGCGTAACGGGATGGGCGCAGATCAATGGCTGGCGCGGTGAAATCGACACTGACGACAAGATCAAGATGCGAACGGAATTTGATCTTTACTACATTGAGAACTGGTCGCTCTGGCTCGATCTGAAAATCCTGTTTCTTACGCCAGTGCGGCTTTTGAACACGGACAACGCCTATTGAGCACTGTTACCCACCAGGCTTTGCCAAGCGGTATTGACCACGCTGCAAAGAACCGCGCGCTGATAAGGCTGGTTTCAAATTTCGCGGTGGGTTTCGGTGTGTTCCTCAGCGGCTTCGTTATCGACGAACCTGCACCATACGAGCTTTACATGGCGGGCCTGATTGCGATCTGGGCCCTCTTCGGGCTGAGGCTCTCACAGGTCAGCAGTTCGCTGCTTGCCATTCTGGTGATTTTCAACATTGGCGGCGTAATTTCGATGGGGCAGATGTCCGATCTGAAAACTGCTCCCATGTATCTCGCCGTATCATTGTTCCTCTCGCTGACAGCGGTATTTTTCGCGGCAATCATCAATAATGATTACCGTATTCTCAAAGTGATATTCGGCGGCTATCTGCTTGCCGCTGTCTGCACCTCAATGCTTGGCATTCTGGGTTATTTCAGTGCATTTCCCGGCGCAGAACTTTTTACCCGGTATGGGCGGGCGATGGGTGCGTTTCAGGATCCCAACGTCTTCGGCCCATTTCTCATGCTGCCCTTCGCATGGCTGATCCATGGAGTTTTGGCAGGTAATCTGCGTGCCCTGCCGGTGCGCCTGATACCGATCCTCATTTTGACGCTCGCGATCTTTCTCTCCTTCTCACGCGCTGCCTGGGGCATGGCGCTGCTTACTATTATCGGGCTGGCGATGCTGTTGTTCATTCGTAATCCGAGCCCGCTTTTTCGCCTGAGAATTATCATCATGGCGATTGTGGCGGTTGCGCTGGCGTTGATTGCAATCGTCATCGCATTGCAGATTCCAAGCGTGGCAGAGTTGTTCAATGCGCGGGCTCAGCTCGTACAGGATTATGACGATGCGCAATTTGGACGTTTCGCACGCCATTGGTACGGCTTGCTGCTATCCATCGATCACCCGCTCGGCATCGGGCCATTGGAGTTTGGCCCCATCTATGGCGAAGACACCCATAATATCTGGCTGAAGGCTTCGCTTGATTATGGCTGGATCGGATTTGCCAGTTATTTGACGCTGACGATGCTGACGCTTGGTCTGGGCCTGCGTTTCCTGTTTCGCGACAGACCCTGGCAACCTTATCTCCTTTGCGCCTATCTCGCCTATGTGACGCATGTTGTTGTAGGCAACGTGATCGACACCGACCACTGGCGCCACTTCTATTTGCTCATCGGGATAATTTGGGGCTGCTCAGCACTCGAAATAGGCAAAAAATACCAAGTAATGCGACAATAGCACTGACGTTACTTCAATGGGAAAACAGCGGATCATTTGCGCTTTTTATAATGCTCGTGTCGCTTTCCGGAATTGAATGGATCAACTCTAAATGATAATATTTCACCTGCAGATATATTTGCAGGAGCCGAACAACGACGAATATCAACATTGTATTCTTGAATAACTAAATCATTTTTCGCCAGACAGTTCGCATTTACGACGTGCAACATCCAGAACACGAAAAACAGGATGGAAGCCATAATTGACTTTTTTGAATGAAGGTAATCCGAACTACACAAAGTCCGATGGGGAACTGATGCAGCGGGCGCTGGACCTTGCCGCAGAACAACTTGGTATAGCCGAGGAGAACAGCGACGAGCGTAATTCGCTAATGCGCTTCGTTCGTGCGGCCTTTATCATCGGCAATCGCGATGTAAACGCCATTGCAAGTTTCACCGTGAATGCAATTCTCATCCGGCGGAAAAACTCGCATCACTAGAGCCTTTTCAATTTCCGATGCGGGCGGTTCCTGATGTGCCGTCATCGCGCAACCATGTAATGGTGCTGTCTCCTGTCTTGACTATGGTGAAGCAGAACTGGCGACCCTTATACCATGTGGGCCACTGCTGGCAGAGTCGGTTACCCTCGATCCACCACTTACCGATCTCTTTTGGTGCAAACATGCTTGCCGCCGATATTCCCGAAACATCGCCGGACACTTGGCCATTGGTTCGGTAACTCAAGGGCAACTCCCCGCCAAAGGGCGTGGACAAGAATACTTTTTCGCCGCTTATCAATTTCTTGATTTCAGCACCTGAAAGATCGTCCGCAACAGCTGGACAAATGGCATAAGCCGCCATTCCTAACGCAAGAATTCCCGCTAAACCATTCCTCAAAGCTGGACTCCAATCAGCAATCGAATCTCGATTTCTTCATTGGAATACGGCTGTGAGTGCCGATTGGTTCACCAAGGCAGTATTATTGGAAAATCAAAAGCCGAACCGCCCCTAGTCGGGCTGATCGGGTGGGCAAGGCCAATTGCCAGGTGTGGCAAGCCCGGCAGGCAGCTTCGTCGATTTATCACCGCATGCAAGATCAAGTTGCGCCTGCTGCAGACCCTTGGATGATGAGAGATCAAGCCCCTCTATGCGGGTGCGAAACATGAAGGCCTTGTCAAAATTGAGCACCCCTTCTGTCGTTGCACCTGCAAGATCGGCGCGGGACAGATTGGCCAGACTGAAATTGACTCCAGACAGGTTAGCCTGCTGAAAGTTTGCGCGCCCCAGTTCCGCCTTGGCCAGATTTGCCGATGACAGATCAGCGCCCTTGAAATTGGCTCGCTGCAGTTCCGAACTCGCAAATGTCGAATTGGCTGCGGACAGCTTGGAGAAATTGGAACGATAGGCTTCAATACGGTTGAAATTTGCTTTTGTAGCAGTCGCTTCGGCGAGCGATGAACGTGTCATGGTCGCTTTTTCGAAATTCGCAGATGTTACGTTGGCCGCACTCAGATCCGTTCCGGTAAAATCAGTTCCCGAAAGATTGGCCCCTTCGAGATTGCTTCCCGGAATAATGATGCTTCGCTTGTTGCACTCGCTCCAGTCAAGACCAGGTGCCGCCATGCTGCCGCACTGCGCCGCAGAGGCGCTGCCACCCGTTACCGCCAGAAGCGTCACCAGCACAATTGGCGCTGCAATACGGCGCACAGGCAACAGATCGGTAGCAAAACTACGCATTTCATTCACTCCCCATGACCTATCCAGCCAAGCAATACTATTTAGCTAGCGTTGCTCACCGCAGAATACCAGTGCAAACGGCAAAAAAGGCCGCGCAACGGAATGCCCGACCTTCATACAACATCAAAATGCGGTAAATAATTGTAATACTTACAGAAAATGGTCGGAGTGGCCGGATTCGAACCGACGACCCCTTGACCCCCAGTCAAGTGCGCTACCGGGCTGCGCTACACTCCGCCATTGCGCAAACCCGTAGAATACTGGGCTTTCTATAGCAATAGGCAAAATTGCAGAATTGGAACAAACTGCACATAAAAGCATTTTGACCAGCGTTGAGCCATTTAAGTCTCATGTAGAATCTCGCTAATGTTCTCAAGAAGTTTCGCACTGCACTCGATAATTTAAAGGCAAACCACGATCAAATGGACAAAATAATCGTTTGTAAGCCAAGTCTTTAGGGTGGGTGTTTGCGAACTTGGAGAATTATTATTGCCAGAAGGGTTCACTTGATTAAATTCAATATGATTTCAGATGAAATTTGTTGAGTTCGTAAGTTACCAGGGGAATTAAAACAGGAGGATTACGATGGCAAATCCAATTTATCTCACTGAAGGTGATGATAACTACTTCGGTAGCATTGAAAACGACGACATTAATGGCCGCGGTGGTAACGATACGATAAATGGCGGCGCGGGTAACGATCATATTTATGGAGGGGTTTTAAACAACGACACAGCCAGCGGTAACGACACTTTATATGGCGGTGATGGCGAGGATGATATCTATGGGGGAGACGGTGAAAACAGTCTGTATGGTGGAAATGGAAATGACTATCTCTACGGGGGAAATGGAGTCGATATCATTTATGGCGAGGACGATAATGATTATGCCTACGGCGGGGGCGGAGCAGATATAATTAGGGGCGGAGCCGGCGAGGATTATCTGTTTGGTGACGCTGGAAATGATTTTTTGTTCGGCGAGACGGGTGAGGATCACATGTACGGCGGTGATGGGGACGACACCTATTACGTCGATGATGTCGATGATTACATTGGGGAGTCTACCCTTGGCGCAGACCCCACTCCCACGACGGGCATCGATCAAGTTTATTCCTCTGTATCATTTGATCTGACGGAAGTTTTCGGGGACGTCGAACATCTCACTTTGACCGGTACTGCTGCGATCAATGCAACCGGCAATGGCTTGAACAACAATTTAATAGGCAACAGTGCTGCCAACACGCTGATTGGACAGGCAGGGAATGATGTCCTGAATGGTGGCGCCGGTGCTGACACAATGGATGGCGGCGGCGGCAATGATACTTTTTATGTAGATAATGCCGGGGACAAGGTTTTCGAACTGAACGGTGCCGGTACAGACCGAGTTTTCAGCTCTGTTTCATACTCTGTTGTAACGCAGTTCGTTGAGAACATTATCTTGACCGGATCGGGCAACACCAATGCAACCGGAAACTCACTGGCCAATAATCTGACAGGTAACGCCGGAAACAATCTTCTAAACGGTGTGGCTGGTGCCGATATCATGTCCGGCGGTGCGGGCAGCGACAGATACTATGTCGATAATGTCGGCGACAAGGTAATCGAGGGCAATGTTGCTGGCATCGATGTCGTTTCCAGTTCAGTATCTTTTGCCACTGGCGGG
>NZ_AKIZ01000001.1 GCF_000282595.1 Phyllobacterium sp. YR531 | reverse complement strand
CTGGCGGCCGCCACTTCCTCCGATCACCCACAGAGCGTCTCCGATTGAAGCCGCTCCCACAATATCGCGATGGCGCTTTCCTGCCGCGCCAGTTTACGCGACAAGGCGTCGATCTCCGGCTGGCGCTCGGCGGTAACGGCAGCGAGGTTAGCGCGATACCGTTCGAGGAATGCGCCGGGATCAGGGGCCTTTCCACGTCGATATCCGCACTGCTTTTGGCCAAGCTGCGGTACCAACGCCGTCATGCGCCGAGTGATGTGCCTATTTATCATGTCAAGCTGGCGCTGCGTTTGCCGGCGAGCTTCCTCCATGCGGAAGAGCTGTGCGGGGCGATCTTGAGCTAACATCACGCCGCCCTCACACGCCAGGCAGAAAAGCTGGACGGCCCGCCATATCTTTGGGGGGGGGTGGCGATGGCATGGTTATCAGGGGTGAGCGTACTCATGCCGCCGTCCTCCCTTCTACAATGTCCGCCCCTACCGCGTCAGCCGTGATTTCCTGCAGCACGGCGTTCGGATAGCCGTGGCACGTGAGCCATTCCTCAGCGGCCGCGCGGTTGGTGGCAAGATGAACAAGCTCGGCGCCGTCGCCGACGCGATCGAGCACGAGGATCTCGCCGATAGCGGGCCGCTCCTTGACCGCGAACGTCAGGTCGCTGTTAACGGAAAAGGTCTGATGGACGCGCAGGACAATGGTCCCCTGGCTGCCATAGTCGCCCTTGTGCAGCGTAATCGAGGCAGCCAGCGTCGTGTTGCCGACGCGGACTTCGTCCCGCTTGCGGATCAAGCGGCCGCAGCTGTTGCGATTTTCCCAAGCGGCGAGCTTCTTGACGTGCCGCTCCGGCGGGCGTGGAGATCCGTCAGAATAAGTCACGATGGAAGCGAGTGGGACAAGGTCATAGATCAATTGAGCGGACATGGTTTTCTCCGTGGTGTCATGGTGGAAACAGAACCGCCGCCGGTGATGTGCCGGCGGCAGAATGATCATTCAGAGGAAAAGAGGGGTTGCCTACTCGGCAGCCACTTTGTAGGCATGCTCGTCGGTGAGGTCTTCGTCCTGCGCAGCCGGATCTTCATCAACGTAATCGTGTGCGGGCTCGACGATCGCATCGCCATCGAGCTCTTCCTGATCCTCCTGCGTGCCGTCGTCTTCGGGCTGCTCGACGCGCTCGTTCTTCTTCAGCCACGAGCCAAGCTTTGCCGGGTCGGGGGTGAACAGCGCCAACGAATGAACGAAGCGGCCCTCCTTGAAGTGCTCGACCAAGGCCGCACGGGTGTCCTTGACCTTCTGCCGGGGCAGGACCGATGTATCCGTACACGACGCTTCCAATGCCGGTCGCGACAGGCACGAGAGGAAATCCTCTGTGCCCATGTTGGGCAGAAAGCTATCCGCGCCGATCACATCGCCAGCCACACGGGAGACAACGCCACTGTCCGAACGGTTTTCCCTGCATGACAGGACGTCGATCAGGAGCGAACGCACAGAGACTCGAAGCGTGTCCATGTCGACTTCGAGCTTGCCGTCCTGGTCGAACAAGCAAGCCGCATGTTCGCCAAGGCTGGCCGCTCCGTAGTACGAGATGTCGCGTGTGCCGGACGCCACTGTCACGTTCTGTCCGGCGAACGCGAGGACCAACAACGCCATCAGCGTGTCGTCCTCGATCGGTGCTCGCGACAGCGCCTCGTGCAGCGCATCTGTGCGCAGGTCGCCGATCATCTCCATGCCCTTGCGGGTGACATCCGGCCGCGTGTTCACCGTGACCGCAGTATCGTCACCCTCGACCACTGGCTGCTGGCCCTGCTTGCCCTTCGCCTTCTTCGCCTCGGGCATGCGATAGGCAACGGACTGTACCTTTCCGTCGCGGTCGAGATACATGGCAGTCTGATCGGACTTGCCCGGCTTGCCATAGATGCGTTCGGCCTTGGGCGGCAGCTTCGGTTCGCCCCACTGCCCTGCCTCGACGATTACGCCACGCTTCGGCAAGTGGTTCGCCATCCATTCCTGCTGTGCGCCCAGAAAAGCTTCCACATTCGTCGTATAGCGGCTGTCTTCATCTGCTGGCGCGAACAGGTCCTCGACCCACGCAATGCCATAGGCCTGCGCCAGATCGTCTCCGAAGCTCGCGTCACGGGCATACATTCGGGTCTTCTGCAGGCCCTGCGCCACGCTCCACCACGAAACCTGGGGATCGGCCTTGGAGGGCTTGTGCTTCTTCCAGACTTCCTTTTGTTCTTCCAGCGAGGCGGAGGCGACCGTGCGCAGCTGGCTCTCATTGGGCATGTCGCCCCTGGCCATCTGGTCGAGCATGGCTGGCAGGACATTTGCGAGCAGGCGCAGCTTCCTAATCTGACGCACAGGCAGAGCCAGAGCGACAGCGATTGCTTCCTCGGTCCAGCCGAGCGCGACCAAACGTTCGATCGCCCGCCACTGATCGACGGGATTGA
The DNA here is from genome assembly GCF_000282595.1 of Phyllobacterium sp. YR531. Taxonomy (GTDB): domain Bacteria; phylum Pseudomonadota; class Alphaproteobacteria; order Rhizobiales; family Rhizobiaceae; genus Phyllobacterium. The sequence goes on along the minus strand of NZ_AKIZ01000001.1, from coordinate 144,328 downwards.
GCTGCTCATGTGCCAGCGTCTCGGCCAGCGAGCGCATCACCCCGCCATCCTCGGCGCGGTCGATGAGCAAGACAGCGATTTCTTCCAGGCCGGCGGCGATCGCCTGTTTCACCCGCCGATGACCGGCATCGATAATATATCCATTGCCGCCCTCCGTTGCCGGAGTCACGACGGGCGGCTGCACGATGCCGACGGCGCGGATCGTTGCCAAGAGCAACGCGTCCGCCTGCGGGCTGGACTTCGAGCGCCGCGCCTTGTCGGGGTTTTTCTTCAGTGCGCGCGGATCGACAAACTTCAGTTCCATGGGGATGCTCCTTCAAGGGGTTACCGGACGCCGCCTATCGCTGCGTCCTTCCTCATCTTCTTCTCGAAGACACACACTGGCCCGCGGAGCGGACGGGCCGGTGCAATTGCGGCCGAGCATCCCTGCCGGGCCGATCAAGCGGGGCTTACAGCCCTGCGCGGAGCGAACGGCCGGGATCGCGAGTGGCGCGGTTGAGCGCCAGCGTCAGCGGTCCGCCCGAACTGCGAGCAGATTTTCTCTTCCTTCTCCTTCTCCCTCTAGATTCGGATTTATTTACGCATTTTCTGACGCTATATTGCGTCATAATTATTGGCATCAAGGAGCGGCAGTGACATGGGACTTGCCCAATATGCAGACGGCGGACTTTTCTCGCCACGCAAAATCGCAAAAGCGTTGCGCACGACCAGTGAAGAGATCGCTCGCACGGCCGGGCTCGGAAAGGATGCGATCCAGCGCAAGGACCGTATTCGATCGGACAAGACGCAAAAGCGGCTGCGCGAGATGACGGAAGTCGTCAATAAGGTCGAGCCCCGTTTCGGATCGGCGCTGATGGCCTATGCCTGGTATCGTTCCGAGCCGCTGCCGGGTTTTTCCGGCCAGACGGCAATGCAACTGGTTCGAGACGGACGTGCCGATGATGTACTCGACTATATCGACGCGGTCGATGCCGGCGTTTACGCGTAATTCGGGCGATGCATCTCCAGGAACCCTCTACCGGGCGCTGAACCCGATCCATGCGCGCGAGCCGATGTCGGGTCGCGGCGCAGAGCTTTGCGGTGGCCGCTTCAATCGGAAGGGGACGCCGGCACTCTATACGTCCCTATCGATCATGACGGCGTTGCGGGAGGCCAATCAGATCGGCAGCCTGCAACCGACGACGATCGTCTCCTATGATGTAAATATCGAGCGTATTTTTGACGGCCGGGATGACGAGGCCCTAAGGGCAGAGGGGATCGATGCCGCGACGCTCGCTGATGCGACCTGGCGCGATCAGATGAGAGAGACCGGGGAAGCAAAAACACAAACCTTCGCTCGGAGGCTCACCACCGCGGGCTATCAGGGATTGCTGATCAAGAGTTTTGCACCCGGTGCAACTTTTGACGATCTCAATCTTGTTCTGTGGAAATGGAGTGATGCTGCGCCCTGCCGCCTGACGTTGATCGATGACGAGAGCCGGTTGTCGCGGTAGCGTCGGCTGGAAATCGACCATGATGGACGACACAGGAATGGCCGGTCGCACCTGATGGCACGGCTGGCCAGCCAATTCTATCATGTAACGTTCACCTTAATGTCACCGGTGCCTTCAACATCCGCCGCAAGGGCTTTCTCCACCTCGGCAAACTGTCGGCGCTTGTCGATCAGTTCTCCGGCAAAGGCGAAGTCGCCCTCGCCCCGCGACTGATAGGAGGCGAGCCTGCGGCGCGCATCGGCGAGGCGCTGATGATGGCGCTCCTGCTCGCCCTCGAAATCGTCGAGTGCATGTTCAAGGCGGGAAACGGCGCCGAGCGGCGTCACCGTCATGGGAAGCTCGATTTCGGCGGCAGCGCTGCGCAGGAGCATGGTGGAATAGCGGTAGCCGTCCTTGCCAAAGCGCTCGCCGGCAAATTCGAGGTCGAAGCCGCCGATCGAGGCGATGACGGTCTCGCCTTGCCTCTGGAACTGTACCATGGTCAGGATTTCCTTCATCAACGCACGGCCCGCCTCCTTGCGTTCGGTGTAGGTCTTGTCCGCAACGGTCATGGCGAAAGCGTCGCCTGCGGTCGGGACGAGCCGTTCTATGTCCTGTCCGACCTCCACGATCCGCCGCACGCAAAGCTCGATCTCGCGCTCGGCATCACGAATCTGGCGACGCACCGCATGCTGGTCATCGAGATGAGCTGCGCGCAAACGCTCCAACCGGGCGATATCCACTTCAAGCCCAGCCTTCTGCATCAGACGCTGGTCGCCGGACGCGATGGCCTTCGCCATGGCGAACTGGCTGGCTTGGCCCTCGCTCATATCTTCGAGCCGGCGAATGGATGTATCCCCAGAAAGTGCTGCCGTGATGAAGCGGGCCTTGCGCTCGTTGTTCTGCCACATCGTGGCATCAAGGCTGCCTTCGGTGGCGTAGGCGAAGACATCGACGACATCATGCTGATTGCCTTGCCGCACGATGCGACCCTCGCGCTGCTCGATCTGCGAGGGCAGCCACGGCACGTCGAGGTGATGCAGCGCCTTCAACCGCAGCTGGGCATTGACGCCGGTACCCATGGTTTCTGAACTGCCGATCAGAAAGCGCACCTTGCCGACGCGGACGTCGCTGAACAGCCTCTGCTTGGCCTCGGTCTTCTTGTAGTCCTGCATGAAAGCGATTTCGCTTGCCGGTACGCCCATGCGGATCAGCTCGTCGCGGATCCAGCGATAGGCCGAGAATCCCCTGGTCTTCTCGACACTGATCGTGCCGAGATCGCTGAAGATCATCTGCGCGGCACCGGGCCGCTCGAACGATTTGCCGTCATGGCGAACATAGGTGTTACCCGCGGTCTCGTTCCAGATGCGCAAAGCATTCGAGATCAGTTTGTTGAGCTTGTTGTCCGCCTCGTTGTCATTGTCGGCATCGACCAGGCGAAGATCGATCGCCGCATGGCGGCCGTCAGTGATGACGGAGAGCAGGATGTCGTCGCCCGGCTCCGGCGGCCGGTCGCGCTCCTCGATCGCCTCGATGCGGGCATCGAGCACCAACTGGTAGCGCTTGAAGGCCGGGGTGGGCTTCGAGGTGATGATCTTGCGCCTGCCCGTGGAGATCGCCGGCACCTTCACATACTGCCGCAGGTCGTCCGGCATCACGACATCCGCGAAAGAGCGGAACATCGCAATCAGCTCGGGGACGTTGACGAAGCTGGCGAAGCGCGACACCGGCTTGTATTTGCCCGATGGCTGGAGCTCGAGTTCGGTCGTCGTGTCGCCGAAGGTCGACGCCCAGGCGTCGAACTCGTGCAAGCCGCGCTCCATCAGGGCCGCATGATCCATGAGCCTCTGCACCGTGAACATCTCGCCGAGCGTGTTGGTGATTGGCGTACCCGACGCCAGCACGAGCGAGCGGCCGGGGTTTTTCGTCTCGATGAAGCGGGATTTTACATAGAGGTCCCAGGCCCGCTGCGACCCGTTCGGATCGACGCCCTTCAGTGTCGACATGTTCGTCGCAAATGAGAGCTTCCGGAACTCCTGCGCTTCGTCGACAATGATCTGGTCGACACCGATCTCGGCGATGGTGAGGAGATCGTCCTTGCGGGTGGAGAGTGCTTCGAGCCGTTCTTGCAGGCCCTCCTTCAACCGCTCGACGCGCTTGCGCGACACACGGTCGTCGCTTTCGACCTTGGTCAGCAGGGTCTCGTACAGTTCCAGCTCGTCATGGATCATCTGTTGTTCAAACGTGGACGGCACGCCGATGAATTTGAAAGCCGAATGGGTGATGATGATCGCGTCCCAAGTCGCCGTGGCGGCACGCGACAGGAACCTTGCCCGCTTGTCTTTCGTAAAATTCGTCTCGTCGGCGACAAGGATGCGGGCATTCGGATAGAGCGCCAAAAACTCACGTGCGGCCTGCGCCAGGCAATGGCCCGGAACGACCTGCATCGCCATGGCGATCAGGCCAAGCCGGCGTTGCTCCATGATCGCGGCAGCCATGGTCATCGTCTTTCCGGCGCCGACGGCATGAGCAAGGTAGGTCGAGCCCGACGATATGATGCGCCAGATGCCGCGCTTCTGGTGGCCATATAAAGTAAAGGCGCCAGAGGCGCCCGGAAGTTGCAGATGGTCCCCGTTGAACTTTCGCGGGGCGATGTTGTTGAAACGATCATTGTAGACCCGCGCCAGCCGGTCGGTCCGGTCGGGTTCGGACCAAATCCAGGTCTGGAAGGCGGTCTTGATCTTCTGCAGCTTCTCCTTGGCGGCCTCGGTATCGACGACATTGAGCACGCGCTTTTCGCTATCGCCCTCCTTGATCGTATCGAAGATCTGCGGCACGCGGCTGTTGAGCGCATCGGCGAGAAGCTCGCCAGCATGCCTTCGGTCCGTGCCCCACTCGGACGTACCGACCGCGAGATAGCCAAGCTGGCGTGCCTCGACGGTCCATGACGCCAGTTCTGGCATATGGTGGATTCTGATGTCGGCGTTCATCGTCTCTTTGACGAAGGCGACGACGTCCACCGCCGGAATCCACGGTGCGCCAAGCCGGGCGGTGATGTCGGAGGGTCGGAGATCGGCGGGCTGGACTTCGACCAGTGCCTGAACATTGCGCCTATAGACGGGATCGAGCGCGGCGGCGGCTTCCGCGACCTTCAGCTTGTCGCGGACATGGCCGGAGAGATAGGCGTCCGCCATCTGCCAGGAGCCTTCGGCGGGGTCGCGGAAGATGGCACTGCCGAGCTCTGCGACGATATCTTCGGGATCCTGATGCAGAAGCTCGGCGATGTGGTCGAGATCGACACGACCGCGTTCGTTGAGCACGACAGCGAGAGCATCGGCGGCACTTGTGATTGTCGGGGGTGCAGGCGGCGATATTACCCGTTCGGTGAAGATCGGACCAGGCCTGGCAGTATCGTTTTCGAGGTCGTAGTCTTCGATGGAAGCCACCAGCCAGCAATCGGGATCGTCAAGGAAGGGCTGGAGGTTCGGCCGTCGATGGCTTTCGCGCGGCGCGCCGGTCTCCGCATCCTCGGCTATCGAGACTGTCGTATGGTTGATCGGACCGAAGTCCCGCACGAAGCTGGACCAGGCGATGCGGAGCTTCACCTGTAGGTTCTTCCACGGCCTGTCAAGTTCCTGTGCCTTCAGCACCTCGCGCAAGGCGTCGCGGACCGGGAGCAGCTTCCTGATGATCCGGACATGCTTCTCGGGGATACCGTCAGCGCCGCGGCCCTTGCGCAACTTCACAGCGACCGGTTCGCCGTCGATCACCTGCATGAGGCCGCGGGCGTTGTCGAAGAAGAAGCTGCCTTCCCGTACATGCCGGTCGAAGGGTAGATCGACGACGCTCTGATCATCCGCTTTCTCCAGGTCGAAATCGATCTCCGTGGGTTCACCCTCATATTGGTCTTCCGGAAGGAGATTGATGGCAACTGATAGAGCGGCGGCGAGGTCCTCACCCTCACTGGGAAGGCATGTGTAGGTCTCGCCAAATGGGCCGGAGGTGAGCGCATGCGTGCCAAGCACAAAATCCGGGTGCTGCGCGAACCAGCGATTGACGCGGATCGCGCCTTCATCGTCGATCGCATGCCGGACTTCCTCGGTGTCGAGCCAGGACAGTTCGCCTTCCGGTTCCCCGATCTTCCTCTTCCGAAAAAAGACGATGTCCACCACGACGTCCGTGCCAGCGTCGGAGCGGAAGCTGCCTTCGGGCAGGCGGATGGCCGCGATCAGGTCTGCCGTTTTCCCAATATGCTTCCGCGCCGAAGAATCCGCCTTGTCCAGTGTGCCGGAGCTGGTGACGAAGGCGGCGAACGCCCCCGGCTTCAACAGATCGATCGAGCGGGCGATGAAATAGTCATGAAGGCGCAAGGCCAGCGAACGATAGGCCCGGTCAGAACGAACCGTGCGATCTGAGAAGGGCGGATTGCCAATGGCGAGGTCAAAGCTCGCCGGCAGTTCCGTGCGGGCAAAGTCACCGGTGACGATACGGTCACGGGGCTGCAACAACCGGGCGATGCGTGCGGTGACGGAATCGAGTTCGATGCCGGTGACATGGGACGCGGCGCGCAGCGTCCCCGGCATCATCGCCGGGAACAGGCCCGTTCCGATACCAGGCTCCAGGACTCTGCCCCCTCGCCACCCCAGGCGCTGAAGGCCTGACCACATCGCGCGAATGATGAACTCCGGCGTGAAGTGGGCATATTGGGTGCAACGGGCAAGCGAGGCGTAGTCGCTCTCGCCGACGGCATCCTCGAGCGCCGCGCCGATCTCGTCCCAACCCTTGCGGAAATCGACTGCGCCCGGACGGCGAAAGACACCATTGGCAAGGTCGGATGCGCCGAAACCAGCGAACCGGATCAGCTTCTCCTGCTCTTCGCGCGTGGCCGGACGTTCTTCCGCCTCTATCTCGCCCGAGAGCAGGATCGCAATTATATTGTCGCGCGCCCGCTCTTTCCAGCCGCGCGCCAGGCCACGGGCATCGGCGAGATGGAAGTTCAAGCCACGGGCGCGGCAGGCAGTCGATGACGGCATCGCGGGCGCCGGCGTCGAAGGGTCCGGGTCGGGATCGTCGTCGTTACCAGGCTCAAAATTGCTGCCGAAGGTGATGACCCCAAGGCCAAGACCAGATGAGAGTGCGGTGTTGCCGAAAAGGTCGATGGTGTAGGGGTCGTCATGCGACATAGCTGTTTCTCCTGAGTGAGGGCGCACGTCGCCGTCCCGCTGGAAGGCTCCGGCAGGCCGGACATGCGCGGAATGTTGGGGATTGGGACGTTGGACGGAAGACGGTCGGCATTCGCCGACGGATCGCTAGCGTCGCTCGATCACGCAGAGCTGCACCGTGTCCTGCAGGAACGCGATGCGCAGATGCGTGCAGCCGGGACTGGCTGCAATCAGGGCTTCAAGCCCTTCGGCGTCGAGGAAATCCACGCCGTCGTCGCCGCCAAAGGTCCAACGTTTGACCTCGAACCAGTCGTCGTTCCTGTGGGGGTCGCATTCCTCCGCATAGGCGACGAGCGGCGTCGCTCCCTTGGCGAGCTCACCGTTGGAGCAGAGGTAGACGCCGTGGTCTCCGACGATCCAGAGACCGGGCTTCCGGTTATCGGCGGCGGATAGTCCGAAGTAAGGATCGCGGAACCCGCCATTTGCTTTCGCATCGACAATCCCGCGAGCGATGACCTCGCGGACGGTGGTGATGGTGAAGGTTAACATCATCTTACGCCTCCCTCACGCCGCGATTGCTTCGGGGAGATAGCGCAGATGTATGGGCAGCTTCGCCGCGATCTCCGCATCCGTGAGGGCGTCCAGCAGCTTCAGCGTGGTGCCCTGGAGGCCGGCATAAAACATCACTGTGCGCTTGCCGCGGTCGCGTTCCGGCCAGCGCTCGCCGGCATAGCCGCGATATTCGTCATGGGTGCTCGACCAGATGTGCTCGAGACGCTCCTCGCGGGTCATCGTCCGAACCGGACGGGTTTCGCGTTCCACGATCGCATCGCGCATCCGCCCAGGCGAGCCCTTGTCGGACAGGTCGCAATAGCCGTGGAAATACCGCATGCGGACGTCAATCTTCAGCGTGAAGAAGATGCTGGTGATGCTGCCAGTGAGAAACTCTCGCATGGCAAACATCTCGCTACGCGTCCAGAGCGGGGGCAAGATCTCGAACATGCAATCGTGCTCGGCCTCTGAAATCTCGAACCATTCACCCCGATAGAGACCGCCTGCTGCGGCCTCGAAACGGTTGGGACGCTGGGTATGGCGGTCGAACATGCGGAACATCTGCCGGCGCTCGGCGATGCCCTGATAGACCTTGCGGATTGAAGAGAGGGTCATGGGTGTGCTCCTTGTCACGCCATCGGGCCGGAGCGCGGCTCATCCTCTCGATGTCGCCATCCTCTTCAGCCCTTCCTGACCCCTCCTCTCCGGCCGCCTCTCCGCACAGCCGGGTCAAGGGCCGGCGCAGCCGGGCGCAGCTTCACCCTTGACCCGGCTGGCGGGCATGCGGCAGCCAGGCTTCTTCTTCCCTCTTTTCCTTCTTTCCCTGGTTCTTCACCCTTGCCTTGAGCTCGGCGTTCCAGTCGTCCTCCTGCGGCCGGAGACGTTCGAAGCCGCAGCTAGCCTCGCCGGCGAGCGCTTTGAGGCGATCTGCATAGGTATCACCCTGGGTGTTGTTGTCCGTGGCGGCCACCAGCAACAGTCCTTCCCGCGCCGCCAGCAGCCGGATGGCCGCATCGGTGGCGGGAGCCCATCCTCCGCCGGTGCTGACATAGAGGCTATCGCGTCGCGTGCTCTCCAGCGCGGCAAGGCTCATGGCATCGATCGCGGCCTCGGTAATGCAAAGGCGGAGCGCATCGCAGGGGCCGAACCGGAACAGCAACTTCGCGCCGCCGGTCGAGAAGCCGCGCCATTCTGGACCGCGTTCCTCCCAGCCGGTCACGACCCCCTCCCCGTTCCTGTGACCGGCCCACATGCTACCGCGGGGACCCTCCCGCAGCAGATCATGGCGGATGGCAGCGCGGATTACGCGTTCCGGAAGATTGCGCTCATCACGCAGATAGAGCCATGTCATCGAATCCGGCCACGGCTTGCGGCGAGCGCTCCAGCGTTCGGCAACGCCCATATCCGGCTCGCGCTCCCGGGCATGCCTCTTCCACACCGGCTCACACGGCTTGTAGCTCAATAACCGCGTGACCAGCATCTTCGCCTGCGCGAACCCGACACCATCCAGATGCTCGACCAGCGAGAATACGTCACCTTTCGCCTGGGAGAGCGGGTCGAACCAGCCTTGGCCATCATGAATCATGATGATGATTTCGCCACCACGGCGATATTTAACCGCCCGCCTCGTACTCTCCTTGAGGTCGACGGCAAATCCGGCCTGTTCCAACACCGCCGCGCATTGCACGCGGCCGCGCAACTCTTCAATTTCGTTCTTGTCCATTTTTCCTCTTTCCGGCTTTTCCGCCGGTCCTTTCCATTCGAGTTTTCCGTCCGCATACCTGCGGCATCCCAAAGGGCAGCCGCGAAGAGCAAAGAGGGCAAGGGCGCAGCTGGCAACTGAGGAATCATTCAGTGCCACAGCACCAGCCAGCGCGGCGAAGCCTCCCTTGCCGCCGCCTGCTTGCAAGTGGCAGCCTCCCCCACAGGGCCACAGCCCGGCTCAACGAGCCGGTCTGATTTCGTGGGGATCGAACTCGTGGATGACATCGACGTCGGCGTCGTCGAGCTCGTCGCTCGGCAACACGCCGAAATGACCGTCAACTGCAAACAGCGTGACCGGGACCATGAGAGTGCAGGCGAGCTGGAAGGCGTGGTTTTGGGCGAGGGAAAGATCTTGCGACATTTGAAGGCTCCATCTTCGGAGCAGGCCAATTCCCGCTCGATGGCTCCGTCCGTATCCGGCTCCGGGCGCGATCACCGCGAAGGCGAAGCCGCAAGCGGCCGCAGCTTGCTAGCGGACCCCTTGTGGGTTGATCGTGGAAGATCCGGAGTTGGGCCAGGAAAGCCATCACAGAAGAGCGGAATTGGATTGCTTCGGGCGGGCTGCTGTTAGCCGCACGTTCTTCACTGGAAGACACGCCGATTTATGTTCAGCATCATTCGCACGTCATCATGCCGTCTATTGCTTCGGAGAGCGTGACTCGCGAATCAGTTAGAGCAACCTAAGTCACTATCAATCCGAGTTGAGCGAGCAAGTCGGCTGCCCGTTTGTAGGAAATAATGGCGCCCTTGAAGCGATTGGCATCACTCAGCTTTACCCCGCCCAGGTCCGCATTACGAAGGTCTGCGCCGCCGAACTGACAATCGATAATGTTCGCCTCCCGCAATGAGCCGCATCACAGTCACTTAATTGTTACAGCCACTAATCTATACATTTTTACTCATATTTATTGACACGCAAAATTAATGTGGCATTTATGCGGCGCACTCAAGGCACAGGATCCATGGCTCACACGACTAATGAACCAGCAACCCACGTTAGAATTAATCCGGTGGATCAATCTGTACTGGGGTTGATGAGCCGCCGATCAGTGCCTCCGGCCCTGTTACGAACGCCCGCCCCAACCGATCGGGACCTGATGGATATTTTGACCATTGCATCCCGGGTGCCGGATCACGGAGTGCTCGTTCCCTGGCGCTTTATTCTCGTTAGAGATCATCAGGCTGATGATCTCTTGAGTGAATTACTTCAGGCGCATGAGGCCGAAGAGAATGACGAAGCCGCAAGGTCAGCAATGGCTTCCCGGCTACGCACCTGGTTGATTGGACCACCGGTGATCGTGTTTTTGATATGGCGCCCCAATCGGGCTGCAAACTTTCCGGAACTTGATCAGCTTCTTTGTGCCGGCGCGGTTGCAATGAATTTTCTGCATGCGGCCCATTCCACTGGATATGGCTCAATATGGCTCACCGGTTGGCCATGTTATTCTGAGGCACCTGCCCAGATCCTGAGCCTCGCCCCAGACGAAAAAGTAATCGGATTATTTCCGCTGGGCACACCCGTCAAGCGCCCCGCCGAACGGGCAAGACCCGACGTGCGTGAGCTTTTGAGCGCGTGGCGCTCCTAGATTTCCATTGCAAGAAGAGGGGACCTATCCTTGCGACAAAAGAATTTTTGGCTGGTGATCTCCGTTTCGGTCCTGGCATTGAATCAATCCGCGTTCGCCCAGGAGAGTGGGGAGACTATTGTACTGGACCCGATTACCATTGAGGCCAATCGTCTGGGGTCGCGTCCGGAAAGTTTGACACGGAATGTAACAACCCTGGATCGTGAAGAAATAGAAAAACTCCAAAGCACCTCCCGCAACTTACCCGATTTGCTTGGCAAAGCCGTTCCCGGTCTTGCTCTTTCAACTGGCGCATTCACTACTTTCGGCCAAGGACTTCGTGGTCGAAGCGCGCTTGTCGTTATCGATGGCGTGCCTCAAAAGCTCAACCGCGATACATCACGTGACCTATTCAACGTCGACATTGCCGCCATCGAGAAAATTGAAGTGGTCCATGGTGGCTCTGCGCTCTACGGCAATGGAGCGACTGGGGGCATCATCTATATCACAACACTGCAAGGTGGCGGAGAACCTCGTTTTAAAACTCGCATCGAGGCCGGCAACAGCCTGACCAACTTTGGACGCAACGGAACGAGCGCCCGAATCTCACAGTCCGCTCAAGGACGCTTCGGGGATACGGACTATGCCTTCTCCGCTTCCGGCGATATCAATCGGGGTCTCTTCGATGCCAGTGGCAATCGCATCGCTCCGGAACCGAGCCAAGGCGATCTTTTCGATACGTTGTCCGGTAGTCTGTTTGGTCGTGTGCGTCACCATTTTGATGATCAGAGTATCGGTGCTTCGATAATCTTCAAGAAAATCAAGCAAGACAGTGACTATGCGGCCGATGTCAGTGTCACGGGCTCGCCGCCCGGTACGGTGCCCGCCCGTGCAATTGACGGGTTGTCGCTCGATAAGCAGGGCGAATTGCTCAACATCCAGGGCACGCTTGACTACAGGCACGAAGACATTCTCGGCGGGACTTTGGACGCTCAAGTCTTTGCGCGTCGTGCGGAGTCAAGATTTTACCCTGCCGACGCCCGCAACATCCGTAACCGTGCTGCCATTATCCAATCGTATTTCGAGAGCGACATCTATGGCGGAAGCGTCGTCTTCAATACTCCGATTCCGCTTAGTGAGGAGATCCCCGTCAGTCTCATGTGGGGAATGGATGCTCAGTTGGAGAGCTCGGTCGGCCCCGCGGATATTTTCGATGGAACGGACTTCGACAACAGCAATGGAACGAATTTCACGCGAACTGGTACGACTATCTGGACGCCACCCTTCGACCTCGACCAATACTCGGTATTTGCCCAGCTTGAAGTAAAGCCGACAGACCGCATTACCATTCGCGGCGGTGTTCGGCAGCAATGGGCCCAGCTTTCCGCAGACCCGTTCACGACGATCATCGGAGATCCTATCGAGGGAGGCAAACTGGACTTTTCCAGCGCGCTCTACAACATTGGCATGAACTACGAGTTTGTCGATGGGGTGAGTCTCTTTGCTGATTTTTCCCAGTCTTATGACTTGTCGGACATAGGTATCCAGCTCCGTCAGGCCCCGCGCGGGTTCAATCTCAGCGGCAGCGATATCCAGCCACTGAGTTACGACAATTATGAAGTTGGCATTCGTGCGTCGGCAGGCGATTTCACGGGGAGTGCGGCTGTCTTCCTGAGCAAGTCCGAACTTGGCGCCCTGCGGACCGAAGACTTTATTCTTGTTCAGGATCGTGACCCTGAAGAGATCAAGGGTGTTGAGCTGGCCGCCAGTTACCGCTTCAATGAGCAATGGTCCGCCGGAGGAACTTTCACCTATACGACCGGAGACCGAACAGCCGCGACGGGTCAGAAAATCGCGCTGGACGGGTTCCGTATTCCCCCGGTTAAGGTGACGGGTTTTGTCGAGTACATTCCCAAGGAATGGTGGACATTGCGCCTGGAGGGAATCTATAGCGGTTCCCGCGACGATGCATTCGAGGACGGGGTAGCGTTCGGCGGTAGAGAGGTCGACGATTTTGCAGTGTTCAATCTTTCCAGCGATTTCAAGCTGGACCGGGGCAAACTCAGTGTCGGGGTCGATAATATTTTCAATGCTGACTATTACAATGTCTATGCTCAACTGTTGAGAAATTCCAATAATACAAGCCACATCAAATCACCAGGAACGACCTTTAAGGTTGCTTACGAGGCCGAATGGTAACTGTTTCAGGCCTGAACAGGCAGACGACCGAGGTTAATCATGAAGCAGCGATGATTGGGGAGAACCTGTCCTTCGTTGCTGGAGGCCGAAGGATTCTGGATGCAATTTCCTGCCGTGTTCGAGAAGGCCGGATTACTGCGCTGGTGGGTCCCAATGGCTCTGGGAAAAGTTCTCTCATGAGACTTCTGGTCCGGCTGGAGAAACCGGCCACGGGTCGGGTGTTACTCTCCGGGCAGGATATTGTTACTTTCAAGCGCCGTGAATTCGCGCGTCGGCTGGCGTTTCTGCCGCAAGATATGCAGACGCCGCCAGCGCTTTCCGTGCGGGAGCTCGTAGGGTGCGGGCGACATCCTCACCGGTCCACCTGGCGGACTGAGACCGCGCGAGACCGGGAGATCATCGAAGAGGCAATGGACGCTACGGATCTTGCGGACCTGTCCGGCCGTCCCGTGGGCGCTCTTTCGGGCGGTGAACGTCAGAGAGCCTTGATCGCAATGGCTCTCGCGCAGGAGACGCAAATCCTGATGCTCGATGAACCAACGACGTATCTGGATCTGCGTTATCAGATTCAAATTCTTGAACTCGTTCGCAGATTGCATGACGAGCGTGGCGTGACGGTTTGCTGGGTTCTCCATGATCTGAATGAGGCCGCACTCTATAGTGACGACGTTATCGTTCTCTCCAAAGGGCGTTGCGTTGCAAACGGATCACCGGCAAGCGTACTGACACCGGACCTCATTCAAGACGTTTTTGGTGTCGACGTATTGCGGATGACCCACCCCGACGACGGTGGACCGGTTCTCCTGCCGTCACGGCGTCCCAAGGTCAACCGCGGTCAGGCTCAGCTATGAACCACCTCGACCGCCGCAAATTTCTTGGCAGCCTCTGCGCCGCGACCTGTGCCTATACATTGATGTCGCGGATCTCCCAGGCAGCTGTACCGTCTCCACGCATTGTAGCGCTGGAATGGCGTTATGCTGATCACGCCCGCTCGCTCGGAGTGACACCTGTCGGCATTGCCGATCTGGGCGAATATGCGAGGCAGTCTTCGGTCGACCGGAAAGAACTGGAGGCATCGGGAACGGTGGACTTGGGCCGCAGACAGGAACCCTCTATGGAGGCGATCATTGCGGCCAGGCCAGACCTCATTTTGGGCGTCAATTTCCGTCACGAGCGCATTCTGCCCCAGCTCTCCGGCATTGCGGACACAGTTCTCTATAAATACACTCAAACTGGCAGCGACAATGTCGATCAATTGGCTCTGATGCTTGATGAACTCCGTGAATTGGGGGAAAAGATTGGTCGCGCCGATGCGGCGAGAACTGCTACCGTTGGTCTCGATGACTTTCTAGCAAAACAATCAAAGAAACTGGCATCCGGACAGGTGTCAGCACGGCGCATCGTTTTTGCCCAGTTCCCTTCCGGAGTGAACAATGTGCGGCTTTTCTCCTCAAACTCATTGCCGGTCCAGCTTCTCGACCGGCTCGGTCTCGTCAATGCCTGGACTGGTCGATCCGAGGGCTTCGGGTTCACAACGGTCGGTCCGGAGCGCCTGCTTGTCCTTGGCGACGTTACGTTCCTTGGCGTCGCAGTTGGATCAGACAACAGCTACACCAGACTTGCCAAAAATCCGCTATGGCAAAGCCTGCCATTCGTGCGTTCGCACAAATTCCATGCTCTGACCGATGTCGTCTGGCCTTTTGGTGGTGTACCGGCCGCCCAAGCCTTCGCTGGGAAGGTTGCTGAAACCCTCTTGCCATCATGACGGTTTCCTTGCGGGGAGAGACTTGGCTCGTTGGCCGCGTGTTGATTGTCGCCATTAGTGCATTTGGCACGCTGTGCCTTGTATACTGGCACGCGGCTTTCGGCATCGGTGCTCCCTTTTCCACGATTATTGGCAGCATTTTGGCCGCACCTGTGGATGACCCTGCCGGAGCGCTGCTTCATTATCTTCGCCTGCCGAGAACATTGGCAGCAATCGTGACGGGTGCCTGCCTTGCCGCCGCGGGCACTCTCTTTCAGGCCGCGACGCGCAATCCTCTGGCGTCGCCGGGAATCCTGGGGGTGACAGCGGGCGCACAACTATTCGTTGCCCTCGTCACCGTGGTGCCAGCCTTTGCCCTCATTGTGCCCCACACCATGGCTGCGACCATGGGCGGATTGACGGCGGGATGCATCACCTGGATGGTTTCAAGGGGAAGCGGCGCCGGTCCGGTCAGGATCGCTTTGTCGGGCATGGCGGTTTCGTTGATGGCGGGGGCGGCGGCTGCAGCGCTGGCACTGCTTGACGAGTCAACCGGGGCGAGCCTCCACCTTTGGGGTGGCGGTAGTCTGGTCCAGGCCGATTGGCGCGCGTCGATCGGTGCTCTTATCGGGTTCCTTCCGGCGATTCTATTGATGCTTATTCTTGCAAGGCAGCTCGACATTCTGGCACTTGGTGACGATACAGCGCGGATGCTGGGTCAAAACCTGTTCCTGGTGCGGGGCGCAGCGCTTGTTCTCGGCGTTTGGCTGTCCGCATTGGCCGTCACCCTCGCCGGACCGGTGGTCTTTGTCGGCCTGGTGGCGCCCAATCTGCTGCGAATGGCGGGGGTGTCGCGCCATATTGTGCTTCTTCCTTCTGCCATCATTGCCGGCATCGCATTGACGGTTGGCGCCGATCTTTTGGTGCTGCGCCTATCGGCAAGCACCGTTGAATTGCCGGTTGGCGTGCCGGTCGCGCTTGTGGGTGCCCCGGTCCTCGTCCTGCTTGCCTGGCGTCATGCGGGGGAAAGCCGTGCCGTCACGGAATTCGCAGACAGGTACCGGATGCACCACGCGTTACCGAAAGCTTCTCGGGTCATTTTTCTTTTCGTTCTGCTCGCCACTGCCTGTCTAGCAGGGATCATGAGCGGCAATGATTTTATTGACTTTGGGAGTGTTGGGGCATTTCTGACCGGATCCGCCGCCGCAGATCTCCACAACATCCTGGAATTGCGTGCTCTGCGGGTCACTGGATCGGCGTTGGGCGGCGCACTTCTGGCTTTATCAGGCCTCCTCCTCCAGGGCGTGATCCGCAATCCTCTGGCCAGTCCCGAACTCGTCGGAGTGACCCAGACATCTGGCCTGTTCGCCGTTGTCGCGCTTCTTCTTTTTCCGGAGTATGGCTTCCTGGGCGTGCAAGCGGCAGCAATCGCCGGCGGACTCGGAGCTGCCCTCCTCGTTGCGAATCTTGGGCTGCGGTCGAATCTTGCGCCATCTGCTATGGCGCTGATCGGTCTTGGCCTGGCGGCGTTCGCTGCCTCGGCCGCAACGACGTTGGTGATCGGCGGTGGATTTCAGGCCAGTCAGGCTGCGACATGGCTGGCCGGATCAACCTACGGCGTAAACGCGACCGATCTGATTATTCTTACTGGTGCCCTCTTTGGTATTATCCCAGCTGCATATCTCCTGCTTTCCGTTACAGATATGTTGGGCTTTGGTCGATCGAAGGCATCGAGCCTCGGCCTCAATGTCCGCATGATAGAATGGGCGCATCTGTTGATCGGCGCATTGTGTGCAAGCCTGGTCGCTGCCGTCTTCGGTCCTGTATCCTTCGTGGGCTTGATGGCGCCACATGCCGCGAGACTTCTCAATCCCGGGCGACAGCGCGATCTTCTTGCCGCCAGCATGATCATCGGCGCCGCTTTGATGGTGATTGCTGATGGCCTCGGCCGAACTCTTTTTGCGCCCATCGAAATCCCGGTCGGGTTGATGACCGCGATCATTGGGGCACCTTTCATATTGTTAATTCTGCGCCGGGCATGACAAGCTGATGAAGCGGAACCGGTGCCACGCGCACGGGAGGAAAGACGTGGCGTGTCGATTTATGGGGGAGTAGTGCACCGCGCCGGGCACAGTCAATGATTTCCTCAGGCTTGAACAACTGTCCAGGCCTCCAGCTCCCGAGCAGCACCTCCTCATAGTCAAACTCGGCGACTGGCACGCGTGTCAGGCCTAACCGCAGCGCCGCAGCGTGGCGGTGATGTCCATCCATGATGCAGCGGCTGTGCCGTTCGATGCAAATTGGACTTGTCCAACTTTGCCACCGGATCAGAAGATCAGTCAGCTCGTTTACGCGATCAGGAATGATTTCTTCATGGGGAACCAAGGACGAGGGCGGTACGAGCCGCAATTCGCAAGAAATCATGCCGAAAGCCTTTCTGTCGCGTTGGAAGCATGTTCGTTCAAAAAGATACGTTCAGGATGAGCATTGCTCAAAAAGTCGTGGTGGGAGATATCCCAGCCATAGGCACCCGCAGCAAGGAAGCAGATGATATCGCCAACCGCCAGACCCTGAACCTGCTCCTTTCGCAGAAGGACATCCTTCGGCGTGCATAGTTCTCCGGTGACGGTAACGAGCTGCGCGCCGATGCGCGGCCGTTGCCAGGGCCAGGGCCAGTTTGTCCTTGCCAAGATTTTGTGCGGATGGCGGTGCTGCCATGCAGAAGGAAGTCTGAAGTGATGTGAGCCTCCCCGAAGCAGCGCAAAAGTCTCGCCATGAGTTGTCTTGAGATCGATGATTTCAGTGGCATAGACGGCACAATACGCGACCACGATCCGCCCGCATTCGAACTGAAGAAGCGGGCCTTCCGCCTGAATGCTGCCGGCGAGCCTTTCGCAGAAAAGCCGCACGTCGAAACGTCTATTGAGATCGGAATAATCGACGCCCCAGCCCCCGCCAAGATTGACGACTTTCGGCACAAGGCCGTTTCGCGCGGCCCAGTCCTGCGCGCGGCGAAGCGCGGCCTCGCAGAACACAGAATGAGCTTCTGCATCGAGATTGTTGGAAATAGTGTGGAGGTGGAAACCATCAAAGCGCAGATAGTCGCATTCTTTGACGAGCTTGAGCGCTTCATCGACATGCGCCTCATCAATGCCAAACTGGGTGGGCTGCCCCCCCATGGTTATCGTGGCGCCGGGAACCGGTCCTGCCATATTGATTCGTAGCAAGACCGGCAGTCTCTTGCCGGTACGCTTGGCGACAATATCAGCCATATGCAGCAAATGAAGACTCTCGATGTGGACGCGTTCGACACCATGGTCGATGGCAGCCAGGAAATCCGTTTCAGTCCGTGCCGGACCGCCCATGATAATGCGGGCGTTTGGTCCGACGGCTTGCCGTACCTTTCGGATTTCGCCGGCCGACGCCACTTCGAAACCGGCGACAATGGGCGCAAGGGCGCTAAGAACCGCCGGATCACTGTTGGCTTTGATCGCATAGAAAAACTCGCTTCGCGGCGGGAGATGTGAAACGAGTTCGATGGCATGGGATGCAAGAGCGTCGAGATCGTGGATATAGGCACAAACGGGAATGCCTGGCTTGACCAGCGACTCAATATGGGAAAGCGATGGGCTGAATATGGTCACTTCGAATCCTCCGGAGAAGGTTTTGATTGCAGAGCCTGAATATTGCGCCAGTTTCCATTCGCCTGCGTCAGTGCCTGCCGCAGTATTCCGCGATCATTGGCAGCGATAATTCCCAACGCTCCCTGATCGAGCTGGCGCTCAATGTCTTCATTGCGGCGCGGAATGGCGAAGAGATATTTCTCCGCAGACCTTGCTGCCGCTGCCACCGATCCTTCAGCATCGATGACAGGAAGGGCAGTCGTCTGCCACGGCAGGCCAATGGATTGCGAATAGTCGGCAGCTCCCAGAAGGATACCGTCGATACCCTCAACCTCAGTAATTTCATGAACCACCTCCAGTCCAGCCTGATCCTCGACCATTGCGATGACCAATGTCTCGCTGTTCAAGGTCGCTACAAGCTCCACCAGATCGCAGTCACCAAACCTGCCAAGGCGGCCGGCATTTAATCCACGCAAGCCCAAAGGGGCATAGCGCGCCCGCGCTACAGCCTGCCTGGCATCCTCTACACTTGAACACCGCGGAACGACGATCCCCGCAGCCCCGGCATCCAGCACTTGAAGGATGCGGTCCGAACTCGAACTCGGGACGCGCACCAAGGCACTGATGCCGCACCTGTCAGCGGCGGCCAGCAGAAATTCGAGATCCTGGCCATCAATAAGGGTGTGCTCCAGGTCGATCAGAACGAAGTCAAACCCCGCGACGGCGGCAATGTCGATAATGGTTGGGGCGGGGATCGATAGAAATAATCCCCCGGCGGGTTTCCGCTGTTTGAGCAAACCATTTAGTCTCGTGCGGGCGTTCATGGCTGCTGGCCCCGGGATGCAGATGCGTGGACCAGCGGATTTGGAGCACGGCGGCCGGGCACGGGGCCATTTTCCAGTCGACGTCGTGCAAGATCCTCCACAACGACATCGGGGCTGAGCAATCCGAACTCGGCTACTCCCTTTCTCCCAATGTCGTAGCTTTTGTGGTGGGTCTCTATAATTTCGGCGACCAGACTCCAGAAGGCTCGCTCGTCAAATGCAAAATGCTTCTCCAGAAAGAAAGCCAGTTCGGCCAAATTGACTCCGAAGAGAGCGTCGAACATAAAATCACGAACATCTTCCGGGTCACGTGCCTCCACGTAGGAGTTCGGGTTGACCCGGGCGTGGTCGGCAGGCGTTGCGACCAGGCGTGGCGCAGGCGTCCGGAGTAACTTCGGGACGAAGCGCACCCCATCGTGAAAATCTTTCAAAGCGACCCGCAGTGGCCAACCATTCCGGTGGATGAGCACCATATTCTGTTGGTGACTTTCGAGAGCAATTCCATAAGCAGTCAACAGGTGCACGACTGGTATTGCGGAAACAGTCAACAGCGCACGCGTCCAGCTTTCCACCCCAAAAGTGTCGAGCCAATTCCTGATAGAAGGGTACCCGCCCGCGTCGAGATGTGTCAGCATCGAGAATGGAGACGCCTGCTCATCAGCCGGCCAAAGGTAGCGATGCAATGGATCACGCCAGATCGCGCCCATACTGCCCTGAAAGCGCCCGTCGGGATCGTGCTCGGAAGGCAGGGCAACCGTCGTGCCCATGCGTTCGAGCAGAAAGATCGTGCCCGATTCGCTCAGATAGCTATCTTTGACCGCGATGTTGTGAAGCCAGGCACTGACGATCGGAGCATTAAGTACCGTGTGAGGGGCGAGTGTCCGAGCCGTCGAGGTATTCCTGATGGAGAGAGAAAGCTTGAGCGACGGCGCACCTGAAGAAGTCTGGTCGGCAAGAGTCCGTATGGATTGCTGTGCGAGATAGCAGTGGCTGGATTCGCGCAGAAGAATGATCCTTCCGGCTTCACGTTCGCGCTGGACCGCAGACTCTACTTCCCTTTCCCACTGCCATGGGTGAACAGGAAGAATGTGATAGTCATTCTTCAACGGAGGCGTCTCGGCCCGTAACAGCAATGAGCGGTCCTGCTCATTCGGAACCTCTATCGACGAGCTTCTCGCCAGATCCCTGTGAACTGCAAGCCAGATCGGTTTGATGACGCTGGCGAACTCCGGCCCATAATTTTTGTTGTCTTTTGGCGTGAAGCCTATCCGGGATTTGAAGCTTGGATGATAGCGATGACCATCCGTTAAGAAGGCCTCCGCAGCGTCATAGCCCAGGTTGGCAAGTGAGCAACCGCGCGCGCCGCCGTCAGCCAGCGCCTCGGTGTGATTGAGGAAAGTCTGGCGGATTTCTTCTCTGAACCGGTCATGAGTGATGCTGTCACCGACGATGAGAGGAAGTAAATCGTCCAGCAAGCATAACGGATCATCACAGCGGGAACTGTCCAGTCCGTGCAGCCTCCAGACACTCCCTTCGTCCACAAGCCAGCGATCATATGCAACGGTTCTTTTGACGCATGCGTGGTAGATGACCGATCGATCGGCGGCCTGGATTGAAACCTCCCCCCATCGCCCGGCCGAGGGGTGGGCAAAAACTGCACCTTCACGCAACAGCCGTTCGGTGAGAAACGCACCGAGCGTCTGCGACACCACGCGGCGACCTGCGGCAACTACCGCGGGGGTTGTCCCTTTATCCTGACTTGCTACTGTAAGTTGTGACTCCAACTCGTTAGTCATCATATCATCCTTGCCTCAGTATACTCTATAGACTCGGCGTGCAGTCCCGCCGGCATTCTCGCGGCATGAAACGGATTGGGGATCTGGACATAGCTCGGCATATCGGCATGTCCGCCAAGGCAGCTTCGCAAGTTTGCCTTTGCCGGCAGCGTGTTTGCTGCGAGAAGGTCCTGCACAGCCGCAACCTCCGAAAAACGCTCCAACCCACTTCTCGCCTTTATCCAGAGATCTGCTTCATCGCTGCCGGAGACATCCGCAACGGTCGCAACGACATGCGAAAAATGATTGACCACGACGTAGTAGAGAAGGCGCTTCCAGGCGGTCTCCCGGTCATAGAACAAAGCCTGATCCAAAACCGCTGCTTCAACGTTGAAGCATCGTTCAAAGACGTCGCGATCAACAGCGATGCCTTCAAGATCTCGAACATAAAGGCGTTGCGGCCAACCATCGACGAACCGAACAAGACTATTTTGGGCGTGCGCCTCGAGAGCTATGCCGGTCGTGCTGAAGAGACGGAGCAAAGGCAGGAGTGCAACACGGATGTAGGCTTCCAGCCAGCGCTCCTCACCGTCCTGTTCTTTAAGACGGTACCCACAAACGGCTGCAAGGTTCGCTTTGCCCGAGAGTGGGTTTGTTTCAAGCAGTCCCGCAACAACCTGCGGCAGGGACCCTGCCCCAAAATCTGCATCCCTGAGCAGATATCCGGTCTCAGGATGATATCGACTGACGCCATCGTCCTTCTGGATTCGCACGATTCGCCCCGCTGGCTCATCGAGTACTGTCAGACCGGCATTCACTATGGCCGTCCGCGCGATCGCAACCGCATGCGCGCCTGCTATGCTGCGTGCGATCTGCTCGTTCGTGTTGACACGGGGGAAATTTGTAATCGTCGCCTCGATCGGAAGTTTGACGAACAGTTTGCGCTCCGGAAACCAGACCGTGCGAACCGATGACGTCGGTACGGCAACGTCCCCGTGTGTTCCAATGAGTCTCATCTCTCCCGTTCGTATGTGGCTTGCGATATCCGGATCCGCTTCCAGAAATCTCGCCTGCCACGGATGGCATGGAAAGAGAATGTAATCCCCCAAATCACGCTGTGAGAGACCTGAGGCCGCCAGAAGGAGGAGATCCAACTCGGCCAGACGTTGGCGATTTCGCTGATACTCGGCGACATGGCGGCGATGCACGAGAAGCCAACGCAGCTGGAAACGCGCAGCGCGTTCTGGTGCATAATCGCTGGTATCGTCTTCGCCAAACCCGCCGACGCTTTTCGCCAGAGGGTGGAACGGATGCCCGAACCATAGGGATTGTTCCAGCTCAATAGCGGAGATGCCCGGCTTTCCAGCTGCTTGAAATATTGCATGTTCGGCGCTCGCCGCTGAGGACTGGCGAAGCCTGTGCAGAACATCGGCGATCTGTTCGCTCGAGATATCTGCTTGTCTTGTAAGGAGAAGAGTGGCCAGAGCGGAGACATCCTTTACTGGGCCGGAACCATCGCGATCTCGCACAACAAGGCGCTCATCGAAGCGATGAAAGCCACTGGGGGAATATCGACTGCACTTCGCGACGATCGTCAGATCGCCGACCGGTATCTCGATGTCACGATCTGGACGAAGTGAATGAGAAACCGCAGGCTGAAATTCACGCAGCCATGTGTTGAGAAATCGATCCAGCTCAAGACGCATCGCAAGCCTGATCGTCACGTTATTCGCCATCATGAAATTGAGCCTCCGGTTGCAGATAAAGAAGGGTTGCGCCGAGAAGGGTGAGAAGTGCGGCCGCAAACAGCGCTCCGTCATTGCCTGCCGCAGATACGGCAAGCCCACAGATGGCTGGTCCGATTATCTGGCCGAGTGTGACGGCCATGCGTCCTGCTGCAAGATCAACGATGCGATGTTTCGACCGTCCCAACCGCGCGAACAATGATGGGGAAAGACCCGAATTGAGCGCACCGTGGGCCATCCGCCATAGTGAAATCCAGACCACGGTAGACCCTGTCAGCAGCAACAGGAGGGCGGCAACGGATCCCGCTACGGAGAGTTTCACGGCGGCAATCTCACGCCCCGAATCTATCCCTTTTCCCCATAGCGGCAGAACTACGATTGCCGCCGCCCAGCTTCCGGCATGAATGAAACCGACAAGGCTTGCCGTGAAGACTGCTCCGCCCCGCTCCATTGCCCAGCTTGCAAAAAACGGCATAAATCCAAATGCACCTGCTGTTGCCAACATGGCTGACAGAATAAGTATGCGCGTTCCGCTCGACGGGAGTTGTATGAAGAAACCCGTATTCTGGCCCTTGGCCGTGACAGGATTTGCGGCGCGGACGATAAATCCGCAGAAAACGCTCAAGACGGCCAGACTCAACGCACATCCGGTAAGAAGCGCAGGGAATGCGTCATGGTCAAAAGCAAGGCCGCCAAGCAGAGGCCCTGTGATGCAGCCTGCTGCCAGCGCCTGCTGTAGACCGAAGTAGCCTTTTCCGGCGCTTGTTGGGCTATTGTCCACGCCTAGCAGGAGGAGGATACCGATTCCCGTTAGCCCTTGTAAGCTCCTGCCGAGCGCGAATATTTCGACCGAACTTGCATGCGCCTGTAGAACAGCGCTGACCGCGTTCACCAAGCATGACAAACTCAGAAGGCGCCCGAGCGGATAGGTGGCTGCGGAGCGGGCCCAGATTGGCGTTGACAAGACCGCACCGATCGCTGGTGCAGCCGCGATTAATGCAGTCCAGATTGCAACATCCTTTCCGCCCACGCCGGACAGGCGCTGCACATGGAGCGAAAGGAAAGGCAACATGGCAAGGGGCGTCGCGACTGTCATGAATTGTACCGACAGCAGCAGCCACCAGGGTGCTTGTTTGAGCCTGGTTACCATCTTGGCTTACTCGGAATAGCGAAGCGGGTTACCCGCCAGACCGAGGCGGCTTGGCATCCCCAAGCCAAGTTCTGCCGTCTGCAGCAGTGGTGTCAGGATTTGCTTGAACGGCCATTCTGGCTGCTCGAGTAAAGCGGATTTCAACCGGGCGCGTAGCTTGGATGGCATGTCAATTTGCCCGACATGGTGTTCAACGGACGATCGTAAGAGGCGACGTGAGGTGGACAGGCCAATTGCTCCGGCCCGATCCAGTTCAACGCATATAGCGCGCAGCGCGACATCAAAGAGCAGGGTCTGGCCATAGGCGAAGAGATCCTCGGGCTGCGACAGCAACATCGTCGCGCGGCGTGGATCCTTTATGATGTATTCCGGTGTTTTGAGCCCATTGTCCGTGAGAACTGCTGGCACGCACCGCACGGTATCGTGATCGCGCAGGATTATACCTGTCGGTAGCCCGCCAGAAATTTCAACGAGCACATTCTGTCCATGCATTTCCGGGATGAAGCCGCAGGCGAACGCCTCAACAGCGAACCCAGCAAGAAGATCAAAGAGCGTGGTCAGAAAATCTTCGATCGTCGACCCAGGGTTGGCCTTCAGCGCAGCCGCCATAGCAGAAGGTATTCCGTCGGCAGGCGCTACCGCCAGGGCCGCGAGAGGCATGACGTTTGCCCCATCATTGAGAGGCAAATCGCGGATCACGCAGCCAAGAAATGCCGTCCTAGGTGCAAGAATATCTCCCGACGGCTCGGAGAAAGTCCAGAATTGGGTCTCGTCGGCGAGACGGGCAACCCGGCTGAGATCCGGTCGTCTTGCAAGCGCTGCAGACAGCAGATCTGCCCCTTTCAAACCGTTGTGCAGAGATTGCGCGCTCAGCAGACGGCGGACGCCCAAGGTCTCCACATCCAGTGGAAGCTTGATGTGGCGTGCAGGATTGGATGGAACCACAACAGTTCTAAGCGACGACGTCGCTGCAACCAAGGGGCCCCTGAAATCGAGCATAATAATCTGCCCGCCTGCGAGTTCCTCGGAGTACTCCCGAACAAGGACATGGTCTGCCTGCCAGGGATGCAGCGGGATGGCCTGGTGTGTTGCGCCGATTCCGCGCCGCTTCACCTCTTGCTGAAGCACGTCGGACTGAACATCGTTCAGGATCTTTGCAGCGGGACCACCTTTCTTCGCATGTGGTGACGCCAAGATGGACGTGCGCTCTACCGCACACCAGCGCAATGGAAAAAACCGGCCGAATTCTGCGCCATATTGTTCAATTTCAGCGGTTTCCCAGGTTCCGCGCGAATGGGACAAGGGATGGAAGGGTCGATCCTGCCATGCCGCCATGCGCTCCCAAAGGAGCGCATTCTCCAATGCTCCTTCCTGTCTCGCAGTATTTGCAAGGAGCGCGCCCAAAGCTCGTACAAGTTCTTCGTTCCGTGCGCTTTCGTTGAGCTGCCGCATGGTCCTGTCTAAAACCTGCAGATCGAGTTCAGGCAGAGTATTGAGTACGACCCAGAGCAACTCAGAAGGATCGAGGCCCTTTCCGGTCCCGGCATACTCAATCCGGACTGGACGAGAACCTCCACGCCATCGATCGGCCTCTAGGTAGATGACTACCTCTGTTTTCCCGAGAGTTATCGTGGCACGATCGTCTTGCCCTGCGCAGAGAGTGCGCGTCTGCAGACCTGCAATGTCCTCCGTCCATAGTAGATCGAGGAGGTCGTCGAGAACCCTGTCGCGATCCTCTTTGCCCGGGTGGATACTGGCTACATAATTCATCAGAACAAATCCACCAATATGCCTGCATTGGCTTCTTCAGCCCGCCGCAGGATGGCTCGAGCACATACGATGTCGTCGATCGCCATTCCCATGGGATTAAGCATGATGATTTCTTGATTGTTCTCCCTGCCCGCTTTGATGCCGGTCACGATCTCCCCGATCTCCGCATGCAATTTCTCGCGGGAGAACGATCCTTCCTCAACCAGTTGGTTGATGATTTTCTTCTCGCGATTGCACTGATCCCAGTCGTCGACCACGACCTTGTTGACCTTGAGAAAGACCTCCTTCTCGATGTCCATAATGGATATGTTGGAAAGAAAGGTTCCGGGCCGCAGCCAATCAAACTTGAGGTAGGGCTGATCCGTGACAGTTGCGGTGACGACCACATCTGCCGCGCCGATAGCGGCGCGGGCATTATCATGAACAACCGGCTGAACAGAAGGGAATGTATCACCTAACCAGTCGGTCACTGCTGTCATCGCCGCGGGTTGCCGGTCGAAGATGTGAATCCGTTCGACAGAGGGAAACTGCTCGCAAAACATCTGAACTTGCGTTCGCCCGATGGGGCCGCAACCGATCACGGCAACGTCGGTGAAATTTGGACGTGCCAGATGCCGCGCTGCCACCCCCGTCACTGCGGCAGTACGAAGCGAACTTATACGCGCCGCTTCCAGCAGTGCGATGGGAAAATTGGTCTCGTTGTCGTTCAACACGATGACAGCACTTGCCCGATCGATGAATCGCAGTGACGGATTATCATGCTTGGAGCCGATCCATTTCAAACCCGAGATGGGATCATCACCGCCGATCCACGCAGGCATGGCAATGATGCGATCAGCAATGTGGCCGGAATTCGGATTGCGGAGATATGGCTTGAGAGGTTGGGCATAGTCACCCCGGGCATGGAGCCGGAAACCCTCTTCGACCGCGTCCATATAGATTTGTGAACGATCACCGCCAAGGGCAACAATGTCTTGACGCGACAGGAAGCGCAGGCGTGCGGGGGCATTCACCCGTTGCCGGGCGGTTTCAATCATATTCATCTTGTGTTTCCTCCAGGTTATATAATGCTTCCTGATGGTCAGGAGGCGTTTCGCAGATAGGAAGAGTCTTGATCGACCAAGACATGGGATGTGGCTAGCGGGCGATGGACACGCTCCACCTCCGGCAGCCATTCCGAATTATAAACACTATCAAGATAACGCTCGCCCCGGTCTGGAAGGACGGTAATTATGACTGAATTGTCGGGTAGTTGCGGAGCGACTTTCCGGATGGCAGCAATAACCGAGCCCGAAGAACCACCCGTGAGCAGACCTTCTTCCTGAACGAGAAGGCGGCAACCTTCGACGGACTCGAAATCGTTCACGATAATGACCTCGTCGATCTCACGTCTGTCGAGTTGTTCAGGAACGCGGCTCGCACCAATTCCCGGAATCCGTCTTCGATCAGCAGAAGGACCGAAAATGACGGAGCCCGCAATATCGACTGCTATAATCCGGATGTTAGGCCAGGTTTCCTTTAATCGGCGTGCCAACCCCATAATGGTGCCGCACGTGCTGACGCTGATAAAGGCATGTGTCGGCTCGACGGTCATGTCTCGAACGATCTCTTCTCCAGCGCCACGGTAGTGCGCGGCGGGATTGTCCGGATTGGCGTACTGGTTCAGCCATACCGCGTTCGGAATTTCGCGCAGCAGCGCATTCACGCGCCTGATACGTGTATGAAGGAATCCGCCTTCCTCATCCCTCTCTTCCACAAGATCGACGGACGCGCCGTAAGCCTCGATCAGGGCCCGGTTTGTCTTCGTGATGTTTGGGTCGATGACGGCAGTAAATCTGAGCTTCATTTGCTGTGCGATCATCGCCATGGCGATCGCGAGGTTACCGGAAGAACTCTCGACAAGATGGGTATTCGCCTTTATCCGCCCCGCCCTTATAGCTTGCTGGATCATATATAGCGCCGGGCGGTCTTTTATACTTCCGCCTGGATTGAACATTTCAAGCTTAGAGAAAATACGAAACCGGTTTTTTGAGAATGGTAACTCTATCTCTACCAACGGTGTATTTCCAATGAATTCAGAAAGACTTGGCTTCATGCCGAACTCCTGATCGGTGTAGTGTTAAATTCAGAAAAACACGCAGTTATAGCGCACAGAACTTATGCACCCGATAAGAAAAATAAAACAGGAGTAAAATTATCATATTTAGTTGAATTGCATTTTGAATTAGTGTATATTCAATATAATTCAAAGTTATATATGATAATCAGAATATTGCTCTGATGCTGGTAGGTATATATTATAGTAATATTAATATATTTTTGATGTTATACAGATTACCTTGGAAATGACCTTGTTTTTGGGTTAAGGACTTATCGACAGTGAATGTGGGCTTAGCCCAGCCAACTATGAAAATCACCGCCCGTGCTGTCTGGCTGCCACCGATTTTCCGTCAGCCTATGTCACAAGGAAATGTTGCAGGAGCGCAGCACCTGTGGTGCCATGCCGGTACATTTGCCGCCAACTCCACACTCCCTGCGATTTGCCGTCAAACGCTTGAAGATCTGCAAAAGGCGAGATCGGCAGAGTAGCGTTCTGAACGGATGCGATTGGCGACTTTCCGGTCAGAGGTGCCGGAAATAGCAGCATTCAACTTCCTGCATGCGCTCCCAGAGCCCCGCCATAAAGACTTGACCGAGAAAGAAGTGTTTCCCCTGCGTGTTCGAACTGTCGCCACCCTGAGGGCTGGACCGCCGAGCCGGCCGATGGCACACTTGTCAAAACATTCGATCCCTTGTGAGCACATAAGCTTTGATATTGTTTCAAATATGGACAGCTTGGTGGTTGATGAGCGAAAAAGCGTGCGTCAAAGCCGACAATGAGGAAGTAACCGATGAACAAAGAACTCTTTGACTTCACTGGAAAGCGCGTGCTTGTCACGGGTGGCAGCCGGGGCCTGGGGTTGGAGATCGCGAAAGCGTTCTCGTTTGCGGGAGCCAACGTTGTCATCAGTGGTCGGAACGCCGAAGCTCTAAATGAAATACAGACAGAGCAGCAAGACCGAGGGTTGATGCTGCGGGTCTTGGCGGCGGACCTGATAGACGAGGCGGAGGCACTGGCGTTCAAATCCAGCGAGCTCCTTGGCGGGTTGGATATACTCGTTCATGCGGCTGGTGTACGCGACCGACGCGGTACTTTGGATATGAGCCCTGCTGATTTTTCAGCCATTGTCGATGTGAATCTGGCGGCTGCCTATCGTCTGGCGCGCGCCGCCCTACCCTTACTTCAACGCTCGCAGTCCGGACGATTGATATTTGTCACATCGATCGCGGCGTCAATAGCCCGAGCTCCCGATCCCGCTTACACTGCTGCAAAAGGTGGGTTGTCGGCTCTTACTCGGTCCCTTGCCGTCGAATTCGGTGCAGAAAACCTCACCGTCAATTCTATTGCGCCCGGCTGGTTTGCAACCGAACCTAACCAGCTTCTTGCGGATGATCCAAAGGTTCAAGATTTCGTCCACATGCGTATTCCATTGAAACGGTGGGGGCGGCCCGAAGAACTTGCCCCAGCAGCGCTTTTCCTTGCTTCGCCCGCCGCAAGTTTTGTCAATGGCGCGACGGTTACCGTCGATGGTGGAATGTCGGCCCAAATGTAATCGACACTCGTCATCATCCGGAGCTTCCACTTGCGGGAAGCGGTCTAGAAGGTGCCGAAGAAATTTTGGAGACAGTTCATAGCCTCCGTAATCCGCTCGGTCGACTGGGAGCCGAAACAGACTCGAAGATGACATTCCCCGGCACTGCCGTAAAAGCTACCGGCTTCAACCACGACGTCAGCCTTTTCCAGGATCGCTTCAGCAAGCGTTTGCACAGAAATACCAAGCAAGGTTTTGTTCGGGAAGGCGTAGATCGTGCCTGCGGCCAGTCACAGGCGACGCCGGCATTTGATTGAGGCGGCTCACGACGATATCGCGTTTTGATGCGGTCCTCATCTACTAGGTGATGCAGAATTTCCTCAGGCCCGGTTACCGCCGCATAGGCACGTTCCTGGATGAGGTGTTGACGTGGGTCACGTCGTTGGCAGTGATTTTCAGCAGGCCTTCGATGATGTTCGCCGGAGCCGTCAGATATCCGATATGCCAGCCATCTATAGCGATGCTCTTGGTGAAGGCAAACATCGTTCGTTCGCGCAGCTGCAAGCGCCGCAAACGTGGTTGTGGTGACGTCACCCCCCGAAGCGGACCTTCACGGGATTGCTCGTGCAGTTGCAGACGAGCGTGCCGCCAGAAACGGCGGCGTTGATCGCCTTGAACCCTGAATCGACAGATGGATGTATCCCAGTTTTCATGCGCTAAATGTTTCCGGAGAGTCGTTATTAGTGTCTTAACCGACCTGTTGGTATTGCATCAGATAATCGGCAGATGCTTTGATTCCCCCAAATGGAAACATATGAATTGCATCAGGAAGCAGCGCGCGATCAATGTCCGCTGAATCCTCAAGGAGTGCTTGAAACAGTTGTGTCGGCTCGTAAGGCTTGACTAGTTGACCCAGGTCTGTGGCTCTGCGCTGCAACACCGACAGCGATGGTCCAACGCCCGACGTAACGGCATACTTTATGAGCGTCTGCAACTTTGTCGGGCCTGCAACACCTAGATGAATTGGCAAGGATATTCCAATAGTCCGCAAATGCTTGATCCAGCCGAGCACCGGCGGCATCGAAAAGCAAAACTGAGTAACGATGGCCATCTCTGCCCGGCTGTGGCGAGCATACTCCTGTTTCCAGAAAAGAGCGGCATCGGCATTGCGACTATCCTTGTCCGGATCGATACTCCGATTTCCCTCCGGGTGACCAGCGACGTGAAGATAACGGAAGCCGGTCTCCTCAAACAATCCAGTATCGAGAAGTTGCATGGACGAATCGAAAGTCCCCAGAGGCGTGCTAGCATCACCAGCGAGGATGAGGCCTTGATCGACACCGGCTTCAGCCTGATAACGGTCGATCCATTCGCGCAGTTCGGCCCGGTCGCGGATAGATCGGGCGGGGAAATGCGGCATCACCGCAAAGCCCGCTTCGCGCAGTCTGCGTGCCGTTGCCACCATATCACCTATAGGCGTGCCGGCAATGTGGGCAATATAGATACGTGTGCCTTTCGGGAACAGCTCATGGAAATCCTCTATTTTGGATGCCGTGCGCGGCATTATCTCGACCGAAGCGTCGCGCAGGAGCGCGCCAATACGCGCGGTGACGACATCGCCGTGCTTAAGAGTCAGAGTCTTCGATCCCGACAGAAAATTCAGCATACTCAGAACCTTTCCTAGCGGCCTGATCATTTTTGGAAGACGATGGTTTTGGTCCCGTCTAGCAGAATGCGCCGCTCCAGATGGAGTTGGACCGCGCGAGCAAGTACGCGCCGCTCGATATCACGTCCCTTCGCAACGAGATCATCCGGCGTGTCGGCGTGACTAATGGTCTCGACGTCCTGGGCGATTATCGGCCCTTCATCTAGGTCGGATGTCACGTAGTGCGCGGTTGCGCCAATCATCTTCACTCCGCGCTCATACGCCTGATGATAAGGTTTGGCTCCCTTGAAGCCCGGAAGGAAGGAGTGATGAATGTTGATACAGCGGCCTGAGAGTGCATCCGTCAACTCTTGTGAGAGGATCTGCATGTAACGGGCGAGCACTATGAGTTCTGCTCCAGTGCTCTTGACCAATTCCAGAAGCTTTTTCTCCTGCGTCTGCTTCGTCTTGGTGGTCACAGGTAAATGGATGTAAGGCATGTTCGGCCGTGGCTCAAAGCGAAGTTCGTTGGAGGGATGATTGCCGGCTACAGCCACGATCTCTGCATCGAGGTCGCCAATGCGAGATCGGTAGACTAAATCGACGAGGCAGTGATCGAACTTTGAAACCATGATCAGAATTCGCGGACGCGCGTCTGCCAGATATAGTGACCAGTTCAAACCTGGGCCAACATCGACCTTATTCAGTCGTCCCTCAATTGCTTCCTGGCGGTTAGGTGACTTGAACGTCACTCGCATATAGAAATTGTTGGATAGAGGATCATCGAACTGATGCGCCTCCGAAATATCTCCCCCCTGTTCGAATAACGCTCCTGAAACCTTGGCGACGATACCTGGCTGGTTCCTGCATTTCAGATTCAGGATATACCGCTGCATGACCCCTCCCGCATGGACGCCTGCAATAGCTTGGCCGGTCCATCTTGTCAGACTGTGTGCCAATCTTCCTGTCGTTAGACCGTTTCATGGCGGCGATGTAAGTTGCGACTTCGAAAACCACGACTTGTTAAAGGCAACAACCAATGCCAGCCATTTCCTCCTCCTAAGAACAAGATAGTTCGTCCTTGACGGTTGCCCAACAAATCTAAATTCTGCAAAGTATTTAGATACCAATCAGTATATTGTGATTTGAAGCGCGTCAACAGTCTTACCGGACGTTCCGCCCGCCGGAGGCACCCAAACCATAAGCGGCAAGTTGAGCGCGTTAGGCCGTGCCCTTTAACCGGCCATCAGCAGGATCGCATTGACCATGATGCAACCATCGCTAGAATGCCGCGCGACGCCCTACTCTGGCGAGATCAGGCCCCCATAGCTGTGCAAGCGTCTACCGGTATCGAAGTTGCCGCCTGAATCAGGAGTGCTGCAGCAAAATTCCATGCACATGTGGCATGGCATTCAACCGGGCGACAACCGAAGGGAGCTAAGCCTCTGTTATATTGTAGGGCAGCTTGGTCTCGAAACATTCTATTCCTACTGCTACGGTTTGTTTGCCTTTATTCCGAACATAGATATGACTTGCTGGGTCTTCACCGGCGAGCACCACCGCTAAGCCCGGAATGACTCCGTGCTCAGCTTTCAAGTGTACGACCACGTCTGCCGCCGCCCGCATTTGAGCAACAAATGTTCTACCATCGAGAATGAATGCGGTCATGCAGAGCTGCCCCTGGCGTCAAAACAGTCATCACACAACTAAGCGGAACACTGAAAACCCAAACAGGCAAAGGTTAGCGCACCCGCAAGTATCATCAAACTACTGCAACCAATTCGTCGCTTCAGATTTCAACAAGGTAGCTCGTAAAGCCGCCATCACCGCTGGCAACGCTGGAAATCGCCTCATTGATTTCGTCGAGCGGCCAAGTCTTAGGCTGAAGCGATGATATGTCGACAACGCCCTGTTGTATCATGTCAGCGAGTTCCTGCCCCTCGGCCGTGGTAAACCAGACCGATCCAACCAGTTCCATCTGCTCGTCCATCCACCATTTAACGTCAACCGGCAGCTCACCCGCGGTACCGCCAATGTTGATGATACGCCCTCCCCGCCGGACGCCGTACATTGCATCTTTGAAGGCGTCGAGCGAAGCGACCGCTCCGAGCGTATCGACCATCAGATCAGCGCCGCGCCCGCCAGTAAGCGACTTCACCCAGTCCTTTGTGCTGGCATCGCGGTTCGAAAATATCTCGACTCGGTTTGGTGCAAGCAGCCTGAGGCGGTCGAGAAGGGGCCTGCCGCGCGCCACCGCAAAGATGCGGGAGATACCAAGCGCAAGCGCGACAAGTGTCACTCCCACCCCGAGCGTGCCAGTTGCGCCATGCACGATCAGGGATTTCCCGGCGAGAGGTCCCATCTTCTTGATCGCCGCGTAGGACGTTCCGAGATAGCCCAACCGAGCCGCCTGCTGAAACTGGAGATTATCCGGTATTCTGACGAGCGCGCTTTGTGGAGCGAGCATGTATTCGCAGAATCCGCCATATGGATAGCGTTTGAAGATTTCCAAGCTGTTCGGGTTGTAGCCAAAGTATCCGTTCAGCGTCCAGTACTCACACTTCTGGGGAGTGCCTGAGTTGCAGGCATGGCACGCGCCACAGGAACGGCCCGGGTTGACGTATACCCGGTCGCCCCGTTTGATGTTCATGACCTGCCGGCCGATCTCATGAACGACGCCGACCGGGTCCAGCCCGAAGATCGCCGGTCGTGGCGGCAGGGGCATGTGCGGATACCAAGTTTCCCAGTTGGCGAGAACGTTCGCGAGATTGGGGACCATGCCGCAGCCCTTGACGGCGACGACGACATCGGTCCCCTTGGCAACAGGCCGTTCGACATTCTCGATGACCATTTTCGCGCCAACCTCATGTAGCCGCGCTGCGCGCATCAACTCCACCATGCTTCCTCCTTGATTGACAGTTGCGGCGGCTAGTCCAGCCCGAGCCACTTGACATCCTCAATGGTCTACAAATACTAAATGGTATCCCAAATGACAAGCCAGAAGATTTCGCGGTCTCTCATTACGGGGTCAGGAGGTACAAAATGATACTTGGCTACTGGGAGATCACGGATGTCATGCGGGTATTGTGCGGCATCTGGTTTGTTCCCCATATCGTCGGCAAGGCCACAAACTACGTCAAGGCCGCGGCCACTTTCGAAGCGGCAGGCTTTCGGCCTGGGCGGTTTTTCGTGGGGGGGACGATCGCCATGGAGGTACTGGCTTGTGCTGGCATGGTGTTCAACATTTTTCCCAAAGTTTCTGAGACCTTGGCGCTCATCGTCCTGTTGGGCGCCTCCTATGCGATTGCCAGAATTAACGGCTTCCATTGGCGCTGGCAGAAGATGGGCCCGGAGTTCCCGATTTTCTGGGCGACAATCTGCCTCATCCTGCTACTTGCATAATCCAGGCGTATTCGCGTACTTCTTCGTATTCGAATACGCAACTAGGAGAAAGTGAATGGCGCGATTGACGCGAGAGCAGAGCCAGGCTCTGACCCGTGAGAAACTTATGGCGTCCGCATACGAGGTCGTAGCGCGGGATGGCTACGATGGGGCAACTGTGGAGCGAATTGCTGAAGAGGCTGGTTTCTCCAAGGGCGCATTTTATTCGAACTTTTCCAGCAAGGAAGAAATAGTCATGCAGTTGCTGGAAGGCAACGCCGGGGGCGACGTCGTTGAATTAGGCAAGCTCTTGAGCAAGCATGATGATCCGTATGATGTGATCGATACTCTCGCCGAATGGTCTAGCGATCGGGCCAGCGAGCAGCGCTGGGGCATTCTTGCAATGGAATTGCTTCGCAGGGCGCGCCGCGACGGATCACTGACCAAGCGACACCTGGATGTCTTTGCCGAACAATGGAGGGGCCTCGGCAACATCCTGATCGAAAAGCTGTTTCCAGATTGTAAGAAATCGGTAGATCCCTTTCTCCTCGGTGGAACGGTATTCGAACTCACCTACGGCGGCATCTCAAGCTTTCTCAAGGAGCGTTCAGCTGGCCAAATGGTCAGACAGGTGCTGAGGGAAATGTACGAGAACCACAGTGCAGACCGAACGTCCCTCTCCGAAGTCGCCGCAGTTCGCGATCGTTCTCTTACTAGGTCATGAACTTATAAATGGCGGGTCTTTCGTCCGTGCGGGATAGCCGCCTCAAACAAGCGGCAGGAGGGAAAAGAAGCCCAGCCCTCCGCCACAGCCAAGCCTTCCTGTCGTCCGGTAGGCAATCCTAGGCGCACTCCGACAACCTCCGTCAATCCGTTGTCCGCACTGCGGCCCCTCTCCGCTGAAAATCTGTCAAAGTATTGCAAAGTAGAAGCTTCAACGCGCACTCAACTTTACACGAAAGCGTTCGATCAGAGCCTGTGTCGGAAGCGCCGCGCTACAGATAGGCGCGGCGATATTCCAATTCGGCGTTTATTGGTGACCGATCTTGATAACCTTGTCGAAATACGGTGCCGGCGCGACGGTGACCCGAATCTCACGGACGTCGTGGCGGTCCACCGTTCGCCGCCGACTATTCGGTTCGCCCCACAGAAGGGTGAGTTCTGTACCGGGGGTCGCGTCCTCGACATTGACGACCGCGAGCGAGATCACGTGTTGCGCATTCGCCGAATAGGCCAGCCATTGCGAAACGCCGGCAGCATTAGCGCCCTTGAAAACAGCATCGGCCTGGAATGTCGCATACATCGGGTTGGGAAGAGCCATGAAGCGGTCAGGTTTCTGGTTGTCGAAGAGCGAAGCCTTGATCGTCGCGGCAACGTCGTCGTCATTCCACACCAGGGTAACCTTCGTACGTTTCTGGTTCGCAGCCTTCTCCTTAAGAGCGGCCCTGCCAAGGAAGTCGCGGTTCCAGTCCACCAAACTGCCATACCCCAGCTCAATCGGATCGACATAGTAGTCTTCGATCCGATCGGAGATGAAGCTTCCGCCGAGCGAACCGATGGTTTCGAGAAAGTAGTTGTTGAGCCATTCGCGATACGGTTTCATCTCAGAGCCATGATAGATGGCCGGCATCGGCATCGGCATCCAGCCTGATTCCTGGGCAGTAGCGGAATAGGCGAGCGCGCCGACCTTCCGCATTCCATATTTCTCACCCACCTTTTCGAGCGTTTCGCGCACGGTCTGCTGGTCGTCCCACGGTCCGTACAACTCGAATCCTGGTGTCCCGGCCATTCCGTGACGAAGCGCCCGGACTGTTTTGCCGGCAATTTGGAGCTCGCCAACGAAGAAGAACTTGATATCCGGCAAAGTATTGCCCGTAACTTCTTGCATGAGTGGTAAAGCCTCCGGACCCTGCACCTGGAGTCGGAAAACGTCGCGAGGGGTCTGGCGAACAGACCAGTTGTCGTTCTTCTCCACTGTGATGGAGAGCGGCGAATTTTGCGCGTTGTAGAGCAGCCAGTCGCTGGCGAAAGGCGCTCCGACGATGCGAAAAAATTCCTCCTCCTCACGAAAAAGGATAGCGTCGGCAATGAAATTGCCATCGTGACCTGCAAGCACGATTTGCTTAGCACGCTTGACCTGAAACGGATCAAGCTTGTTCACGGCAAATTGCCCCAAGAAAGGGATCACGTCGCGGCCACGCAGGTGTAATTCAGTCATATGGTAGGACAACTCCAGCAGTGCGACGCTGTCCTTCCAGGCTTGCACTTCGTCGCGCCAGTTGCTGAATTCCGGCGGGATGCCCGGGAAGACATAGGGCCCAAGGTTGGACCCGCGCAGCAGCTTCACCGCTCCGCCCGCTTCGTCGATCAATGCTTCGAGGCTCTTCGGAGCTCCTTCACCTGCAGCCATGATATTCCTCCTCTGGCTATCCTTACCTTATTCGCAGGCCGTCCTGCCGTGTTGACAAGGGGTATCGCCACGAATACCATTCAGTATCTAAAGACGAATGAGTATGTCAAGAGGTTCGAGGCAATGCAGACCTGACATCCGAACGGCGTGATGGGAGGAACATCCGCCTAATATAGATTCTACCGCCTTTCCGGGCGGACGTTGCCTTGCGAAAGGGAGGAAAAACATGTCGGCCACTGAACTAACGAGCGAGAACCTATACCGGGATCCCTATCCCGTCTACGCGCGGCTGCGCAAAGAAGAGCCTGTTGCCTTCTTCGAGGGCACGAAAGAGTATTTCGTGACCCGTTACGAGGATTGTCGCACTGTCGGTTCGAACGACCGGATTTTTGGCCCGTCGGGTAGTCCTGATCGACCCGAGGCTCGCGTCATGGGTATGCCAAACGTGCTGACGATGTCGGGCGAAGAGCACAAGAGTCTGCGGGAGGGCATCGATCAGAACCTAACACAGGAGGCAGTCCGTAGCTATGTCGATAAGCTGACACGCCCGGTCGTGCATCGCTACCTCGCGGGGCTGAAGCAGCGCGGAGCGGCGAACCTCACTGCGGATCTCTTCGAGCCGATTTCGGTGCGCTGCATCGGGGACGTGATCGGACTTACCCATACACCAAACGAAATGTTGGTCGAATGGTTCCATGCCATGGCCGCCGGTCTACAAAACGTCTCCAGCGACCAAGCTGTGTGGGATCGGCTCGATCAGGCGCTGGCCGACATAGACGCCCAGATGGGTGCGCTGTATGAGCGTGTCGTCTCCAAGCCGGATCATACGTTGATGAGCCATGTCGTGAGTGGCGGAATGCCGGACGGAAAGGTGCGCAGCCTTTCCGAAATCATGCCGACGATGAAGGTTATTATCCTGGGAGGCCTCCAAGAGCCAGGACACGCCGCCGCCAATGCCTGTGCCGGCCTACTGCTGGATCCCGAGCAGACTAAGGTTGTGGCGGCTGATCCGAAGAATCATGCGCTTCGCGCCTTCGACGAAGGCCTGCGCTGGATCGCTCCCATCGGCGTAACACCAAGAGTGGCCGCTGAGGACTTCACAATCGCCGATACGAAAATCCCGGCCGGCGCATCCGTCGCCATTGTCATGGGATCGGCCAATCGTGACGAAACCCGTTTCGAGGACGCCGATCGCTTCGATATGTTTCGCAAGAAACGGCCGCATGTCTCCTTCGGATTCCGCCCTCATTTCTGTTCCGGGCACTTCCTATCGCGTGCAATGGGAGAGATCGCCCTAGAGGAGGTATTTCATCAACTGCCGAACCTTCGGCTTGACGACAACCGCGAGATGCAGGCCAAGGGCTGGCGATTCCGCGGCGTCTCCGACTTGCCGGCGAAGTGGGATGTGTGATGGGTCTCGTCATAGATTGCCATGGCCACTTCACGACCGAACCGCCCGGCTTTCATGCTTTTCGTAAGGCGCAGGTCGCGTTCGCTGAAGGGCAGTCGCGGGAGCGGCCGGCCTATGCTGGGATAGCCGATAGTGAGCTGATTGACATCATCGTGAACAACCAGCTTCGTCTTCAGCGAGAAAGGGGATCGGATTTGACGATCTTGTCTCCCCGCGCTTCCGGCATGGGTCATCACGTCCCGGGACAGGATATAGCTATCGAATGGGCGCGGCTTTCCAACGACATGATCGCGCACATCTGCGACCTGTTTCCCAGGAACTTCGCTGGCGTGTGCCAGTTGCCGCAGACGGTGGACGGCGACGTCGGACCCGCCATCAAGGAACTGGAACGCTGCATCGCCCGTGGCTTTGTCGGGTGCAACCTCAATCCAGATCCCTCCGGCGGCCACTGGTCGGCGCCGCCGGTCTACGATCCCTGGTGGGATCCGCTCTGGCAGGCTATGATACGGCTCGAGGTGCCAGCCATGATCCATGTCTCCGGCTCCTGCGAGCGCTGCCTGCACACCACTGGCGCGCACTACATCGCGGCGGATACCGCCGTCTTCATGCAGTTGATCGAAGGCGATCTCTTCGAGCGGCATCCGGCGCTCCGACTGATCATTCCGCATGGCGGAGGTGCGGCCCCATACCATTGGGGCCGATACCGGGGGCTGTCTGTCATGTTGGGCAAGCCGCCGCTACCCGAGCACTTGATGCAGAATCTCTACTTCGACACCTGCGTTTACCACCAAGCGGGAATCGATCTGCTGTTCGAAATAGTTGACGCGAAGAACATTCTCTTCGGCTCCGAGCTTCTCGGGGCGGTTCGTGCGACGGACTCGGAAACCGGACACGGCTTCGATGATACCAAACGTTATATCGACGCCCTCAGCCTTGATGAAGAGACTCAGCACGCCGTCTTCGAGGGTAACGTACGGAGAGTTTACCCTCGACTCGATGCGCTGTTGAGGGCCCAGGGGCGCTGAAGAGGACCGATCGGAAAAGGAGTGAGAACAATGATGACTGAACTGACGCCACTACGCTTCGCCGGCGGCGCGCAGGGCTTCAACTGGCTTCCGGTCTTCGTCGCGGAAGACCAGGGCTTCTTCAAAACGAATGGGCTGAAGATCGAATATTTGCGCCTTGGTTCGGTAGACAAGGCGACGGCTGCGGTGCGCGACGGCACCGCCGATCTCGCCATCACCCCGCCCGAGGGGGCAATTCTGGACTATATCGCCGGAGGCGATCTCAGAATCCTCGCGGCCAATTCGGTTCGCCTGCCCATGTCGCTGGTCGTGCGCTCCGACATCGACGGTATCAAGGATCTGCGCGGAAAGCGGATCGGGACCTCCTCCCTCACCGAGGGTACGGCGATCTACACGCGGATGATGCTGCATCGCGATGGCCTAACCTATCCCGGCGACTATGAATTCGTGCTAACCGGCGTCCACACCATGCGGTGGATAGCACTACAGAAAGGCGAGATCGACTGCGCCCCGCAGCCCGCGCCGTGGAATTTTCTCGCGGAGCGCGAAGGCTTCCGCCTAATCGGCGAAGTCAACGACATCATCCCCGAGATCGTCTTTGCGGCGATCATAGGAAATGCAGCTTGGGTGTCGCAAAATCACAAGACGGTCGAAAGACTGCTTGCCGCACTGGCAGAAGCGCATGACTTCGTCAATGATCCGACGAACGATGCCGTCACCCTGCCGATCTACCAGCGCATCACGACGCCCGACGACCCGCATCTAGCAGCCAGGGGGCTCGCCTATACGCGTGGCATGGGCATGTGGCCGAAGAAGCTCACCGTAGCGCCCACCGCGCTCGCCACCTCCATCGACGTTATGACCCGCGCAGGGCTCATCTCACCCAACCAGCGTGCGAAAGCTGCTGGCGTTTTCGATCCTGGCTTCATCGCGGCAGGCTAACGCTGGGTCTGCCGTCCAGGATACACACCCGCCACCAAGGAGCATGACATGGCGAAAGTAGTAACGACGGTTGCGCGAACGGACCCGGCGATTTCCGACGGCTTCGCAGCCCTCGGCGTCGCAACCGCGCACGAGGCGCAGGACCGCACCGGGCTCTTGAACCCGCGCCTGCGGCCGATCCAGTCGGGCGCGAGCATATCGGGCACTGCTCTCACCTGCGAGGTTGCGCCCGGAGACAACTGGATGATCCACGTGGCTTTGGAGCAGGCAAAGCCGGGCGATATCCTTGTGGTCACGCCCACCTCTCCCTGCGACGACGGTTATTTCGGCGATCTTCTTGCTACGTCGGCCTTCGCCCGCGGGATCCGGGGACTGGTGATCGACGCCGGCGTGCGCGACGTTGCAGATCTGCGGCGGATGGGTTTTCCCGTCTGGAGCAAGACCATCAGCGCGCAGGGAACCGTGAAGGAAACACTCGCCAGTGTCCAGGTGCCGATCGTCTGCGCCGGCGTGCTTGTTACGCCCGGCGATGTGATCGTGGCGGACGACGACGGCGTCTGCGTGGTGTCGCGAGCCTTGGCCGCCAACGTCCTCGAAAAGGCACATCGCCGCGCGGCGATGGAGGAGGAGAAGCGGCGGCTCTACACGGACGGCAAGCTCAGCCTAGATATCAATGACATGCGTACGCGTCTGAAGGAGAAAGGATTGATCTATGAGTAAGTTCGATAGCTCGAAAGTGCCCCGCAGGATCGTTACTGGCGTCAAGGACGGAAAATCCGCCTTCGTAAGTGATGGCCCCGTGGCCAATGCCCATCACTATGCATCAATTCCGGGTATGATGACGTCAGTGGTCTACGCGACTGCGGCCTCCCCAGCATTGCCGCAGGGAGAAGGTGAAAGCGCGCCGCTACGACTGCGCGTTCCTCCCGCGGCGGGCGAGACCCGACTGATGATCGTCACGTTCCCACCCGACTCGTCCTTCTTGCACCCGGATTTCGATCCCCTGGCGGCTGATCGGGAGCAGCGTGAGTTTATTCCGGGCCTTGCCGAGCGCTTCGAACCGGACGCGCCGGGGATGCACCAGACCGACACTGTCGACTACGATATCGTCCTTGATGGCGAGATATGGCTCGAGTTGGACGATGGTGCAACGAGGCATCTACGGACTGGCGACGTTGTGATCCAATGCGGGACACGGCACGCTTGGCGCAACAAGGGCGACCACGCCGCGACCATGTGCTTCGTACTCATCGGCGCCAAGGCAGCGTAAGGGAAGGCAATTGATGATGGAGCGTTTCGATTGCATGATCGTTGGCGGTGGACACGGGGGGGCACAGGCAGCGATCGCGCTGCGGCAGGCTGGATTTGCGGGCAGCATCGGTCTGATTGGGGATGAACCCGTGATTCCCTATGATCGTCCCGCTCTCTCGAAGGAGTATCTTGCCGGCAAGAAGAGCTTTGATCGCCTGCAACTGCGCCCACCAGAGCTCTGGAACGAACGCGAGGTGGTGTTGCGGCTCGGCAGGCGTGTAATAGCCCTCGATAGCAGCGCGAAGGTGGTAGTCTGCGACAATGATACCGC
Organism: Phyllobacterium sp. YR531; assembly: GCF_000282595.1. GTDB lineage: Bacteria > Pseudomonadota > Alphaproteobacteria > Rhizobiales > Rhizobiaceae > Phyllobacterium. The sequence goes on along the minus strand of NZ_AKIZ01000001.1, from coordinate 102,955 downwards.
GATCGGCTACGGCGTCCTGATCTGGGCGGCCGGTGGTGAACCCCGCCCGCTTTCATGCCCCGGCCATAACCTTTCTGGGGTCCACACCATCCGTAACAAGGGCGATTGCGATCGCCTTCTTTCCGCTTTGCCAACGAGCCAGCACATTGCTGTCATCGGTGGCGGTTATATCGGACTGGAGGCCGCTGCTGTATTGCGCGAACTAGGCAAGGAGGTCACGCTCCTGGAAGCGCAGGATCGGGTTCTTGCCCGCGTCGCCGCCGAGCCAGTGTCCCGCTTTTACGAAGCGGAGCATCGTACTCACGGGGTGGAGATTCTGCTCGGTACAGGCATTTCGGAGCTTACAGCACGCGATGGAGCAGTGAGCGGCGTGCGTCTGCAGAATGGGACAGCGATCGCAGCCGATCAAGTCATTGTCGGAATTGGGATCATGCCAGCCATCGGCCCCCTGCTTGCAGCAGGTGCGGAAGCGACGAGGGGCGAGACTGGCATTCTGGTTGACGACTTCTGCCGAACGACGCTGCCCGATGTTTACTGCATTGGTGACTGCACGATAATGCGCGACGGGCCAGGCATTCGCATCGAATCCGTTCAGAACGCCAACGAGCAAGCGCAAACGGCGGCGAAGGCTGTCTGCGGGAAGCCCCAGCCCCTGCGGCTCGTGCCCTGGTTCTGGTCGAACCAATACGACTTACGGCTTCAGACGATTGGCCTCAGTCTCGGCTATGATCAGACAGTGCTTCGCGGTAACCTCGTGGACCGGGAGTTCTCGCTCGTCTATCTGAAGGACGGCGCGGTGATCGCGCTCGATTGCATCAACGCGACGCGAGACTACGTGCAAGGCCGCAAACTGGTTGAAGCCCATGCGCATGTCGATCCTGCGCTTTTGGCCGACGACCGGATACCGCTCAAGGACATCGCTATCGCCGCCTGAAAAGAGTAGCGACGAAATCGCAGAGGAGGAGACCAACACTATGCAATTCACAGTCAAGACACGGGATGGCGACTTGCACTCTGTTGAAGCACATGTCGGCCTGTCGCTTATGGAGAACATCCGCAGCGCAGGTATAGAGGAACTTCTGGCAATCTGCGGAGGCTCGCTCTCCTGCGCAACGTGTCATATCTACATTGAAAACCTTCCAGGCGGCGCAGAACTCTCCTCGAAATCCCAGGATGAAGAGGATCTTCTCGAGGCTTCTGACTATTTAAAGCCGAATTCTCGCCTCTCTTGTCAGGTTGTGTTTCAACCACCAATGGATGGTATGCGGATTGTTGTCGCACCAGACGAGTAGGTATTTGGTTCCAGGATTTTCTGGGACGGATCGAAGTCAAAAACTGCTGGCTACTCTTGCGACCCGGCGTGATCGCATAAATCGCACGAGCGCTCTAGCTAGCTTGTAGCGTCCGCTATTGTGGTATTTCTGCCAAGTGACGTCTTAGCGTCTCGCAAAGAAAGTGTTCTCTTGATCATACTTAAAGCGAGCCGCTATCGAGATTCGGGAGACTAGAACTTCTTACTGATGGAAAGGATGACGACGGTCGAGTCTACCGTATTCTTAGGAGAAAAAGTAAATTGGAGCTTCCCTTTTATGTTAATTCCTTGCTCAACAAAAGTATAATCGACGACTGGACCTATCGACGCAAAAGACGTCTTGCCCCGATCTGGGATAGAGCCATCAGATGGGGGAGTATCACCCGTCGTTTGCATCTGATACGAGCCAGCCACTCCAACACGGAGGCTACCAAATCGTTGTACAGCTGAGTAATCCATATTGAATATCTGCCCGGTTTTGTATCCGGTATCTGGGTTTTCGAATGGAACCCCATAGAATATTCTGGCACTTAGCTCCGTGCTGTCGCCGAGGGACATGTCTGGGCCCGTCACATACGTCACGGCTATGTTGGGAATAGGCGTCCAGACATTGCTCCCCAGGTTGGCTGTCGCCGACTTGTCGTAGTCTCCTGTTGGAATGCGGAGCCCAAGACCAATTCCAATATTCAATCCGTAGGACAATGGCAGATCACCCGCAGTGACCCCGGCCAAGCCGACGTTTTTCGTCCAGTAGAAAACATCCGCGTACGCATCAGCCAACCCTGTCACATTGCCATCAATATCTCCAGGGAGGTTATAGTCCAAGTCGGTGGCTACAAGCACAAACGACGACGCTATACTTCCTCCAAACACCTCAAACGGATAAACGTAGAGAAGTCCGGCCGCGATTATCGGGCTGTCGAGAATTATATCTTGTTCTGGAGGAAGAACATGCCCGTTGGCATCATAAAAATGGTCATTCCGACTATATGGGATCATTGTAACTCCACCGTAAAGACCCGGCGGAGGCAATATTGCCTGACCGAGATCCGTGCCCCCGGGTGGCTGTATCAATATAAACGACTCTGCAGCCAGTACGGTTGACGGCTCCGGTCCTATAAATATGACGCAGACGAATGTGAAGACTACGGTAATCCATGTCTGAAGCGTTTTCGCTTTTCTCATGATGAAATCTCTCCTCCCTCAGATATTCCAGGTTTCAAGCAGGTATCGTTATTTTGTCCTCTTCGATAAGAGATCTTGAGCATGCAGCTTATGTATGCGGATCAGCTTTTCCGCAGCGTTTCGAGCTGTCACCTTCCGAGTTGTTTTCGATAAAGAGGAGCGCGAGCTTGCAAGCAGAGCGTAACGGTGGTGTGAGGTTCGGCAGAACTGTCCCAGCAGGACAGCTTCGTATGAGCCCGAGATCGCGTCGGAGGACGGCATTATCTGAAAAGATGCGACAAAGTCTGTGGTTGAGTACAGCACTTCTGGTTTCACCAAGCCAATCGGCTCCCAGAATTTCTGTCGGCGCTGCGCCCCGCCCATCGCATTCGCTTTCCAGCAACATCGACAGCATTCAACTATTTTCCCTCCACACTGATAACCGTCACCAGAACCCGAATACGTGAAAGAAGTCCCGATCACGCAGACTCTCCCTTGCCACCCATTTTTCAAAAAAGTGCAGCTATCAAGCGCGAAAACCGCCTGCAGGTCGTCCCAGCGGAAGATGACTCCTCTCACCCCTCCCGTAGCAATTCTTAACAGTATTCAAAAACCAATTGGAATGTCAACTGGCCGCTGTGGCGTTCCTGTTCCGTCGTCGCCGTAAAGCCCAAACTTCGATTTGACCACGACGCTGAAATCAAACTTTGCATTTGGTTCCAGGGATCGAGGATGGACTTTGGTTCAACGCAGGGCGTGATGGCGACCCCTCGTACGATGGCAGCGCTGTGTCTGTGACAGTCATTCTCTCGCGACGAGTCAGGTGTGACTTGGAAGCGCTTTCGATCAGAGGTTGAGCCCTATTTTCCAAAACAGAACCGACGCCATACAGGCTTCTCGGTGGCGCCAGGCGCAGCGATGAGAGGGCCACCCTTCTCCGAGTGCGAATGAATCTCTTGACATTCCCACTCGACTCCAGATACTAATTGGAATTCGAGTGTGTTGCGCGATATTCCACCCGCGCATGTAGGAGGACAGCCGATCAAGGTACGCGGATCGATGTCAGCTTGAACTTTGGCAGAATTCCGAAATCCAAAATGGGAGGATTGACTGTGGAAGCACCGCAAATCGATTGGGATCCGAGGTCACAAAGAGCGATCGATGATCCGATGGCAATGCGCAAGGCGATCAGGGATGCTGGACCTGTTGTTCGTTTGGCCGATGGATCCTGGGTGGTCGGTCGCTATGAGGACGTTCGCAAGACGTTCGTGGAGACCGATACCTTTCTCAACAAGGACTCGGCTTTCGGCTTCGACGCTGAAGACGAGATATACAAAGGAACTCCGATCGAGACACTCCGTGACATATTTCGGGGTGCTCCAACCGGAAATGACGGAGAGACCCATCAGAAAGTGCGAGAGGTGGTTGCGCGACCGCTGACCGTTCCGCAACTCAAGGATTTCCGTCCCGAGTTTGAGCAACTCGCAGCAGGTATCGTCGAGAAACTGTGTGAGCGGGGCACGTTCGAGGTCATGACTGAACTGGCCGAGGCGTTCGGTCTCGCAGCCGTACTTCCGCGGATTGGCGTCCCACCGGATGAAGCAGCGAAACTGCTGCCGTGGCAACGCAATCTTTTCGATCTTTTTGACGACCCGATGGATCCCGAGGTCAATCGCATATTCAGGGAGTCCCTTGATTATCTTTTAGATCCGGGCCTCCGCAATCGGGTTTGTCCGCACTCTTGGTCAGCTCACGTTGAACAAGGGACAAAAACCGGAAGCGATCTGGGACCGGCTTTCTTTCCCGGGTTGATGTCGGTTCTGGTTTATGGCTCCCTGGACAATACCATCAACCATATCACTGAAATGGTTCGTCTCTTCGCCGTTAATCCAGAGCAGTGGAATCGTCTCCGCGAGAATCCGTCACTTGTGAATGGAACTGTCAACGAGGTTGTGCGCCTGTTTCGCCAAGGCCCCCTGGGTGGGTACGCTTTTCGACGGGCAGACCGTGATGCGAAAATCGCAGAAATCGATATACCGAAGGGTACGTTCATCGGATTGAACTTTGTCAGTGCGAATCGTGATGAGCGCCATTATCCTGATCCGGAAAAGTTCGACATCGGACGTTCGAATGCCGATCACGTCGGCTTCGGCTTTGCCCGTCACGTATGTCCAGGTATGCACCTCGCGAAGCTGGAAATGCAGGTACTCCTACAGGAGTTGATCAAGCGTGTTGAAACGTGGGAAATCCTCGACGTGGAGGAAAAGCATCGAACCGTGGCGCATCGAGTCGTCAAAATGCACGTACGCGTAAGGCCGTCTGCAGATGTCGCCCAGTTCGGTGGCTACATGGGCGAAAACAGAGTTAATACCGTCATCTAATCCTGACAGCGCACGCTTTGGAGCGTGTCCGTACACCAGCACCGGTCAGGTGCTGGTGTAGGTAGGCGCTACGCGGTGACCGTGTTTGCAAGCAGTGATTAGTGCCTTGTGAAACTCACTAGATGTCTCGTCCGACCAAGGAGTAGCCGTTGTGATTTACGGGAGACGCTGATGCGTATCGACCGCTCAGCATCGTACCGTTCTTCGGGAGCGCAGAATGGAGCTGAGATGCCAAAAATAATTGTTGTTGATCGATCCGGCAAGGAGCACTTGATCGATGCACGCGTGGGAATGTCCGTGATGGAAAATATCCGTGACGCTGGGTTGGACGAACTGCTTGCAATTTGCGGCGGTTCCATGTCGTGCGCGACATGCCACGTCCATGTTGACAAAGCTTGGATCGGTGAGCTTGGCGACATCAACGACGACGAAGAGGCTCTTTTGGAAACCTCTCAGCATCGTGGCGTTTACTCGCGTCTCTCCTGTCAGATCAAAATCACCGAAACCTTGGACGGTTTGCGAGTGGTGATTGCGCCGGAAGATTCTTAATGTAAGCCTCGGTGAGGCTTTCAATTACCCAAAAGTTCCGCCCTCAATGGCTGCGCCGAGCGTGATGTCAATGAGACGGGACAGACCGCGCCAAATGACGATGTTGCCCGGAGGCGGGTCTCGTCCGTGCGAGATATCCTGCTTCGTTCTGCGCGAATGTTTCTTCCCGTCCTGTCAGGTCTTTTGCCTTTTCCATGTCCGATAGGCGAAAGGGTGGGTATGACCCAGGAGATGGAAACATATGCTCGCTTTCGACGGGCCTGTCTCGACCGCCACACCTTTCGGCCGGTCAAAGAAGCGGCCCTGATATCGAAGCCCTTAGACCGAACAAAATGGTCAATAGGCACATCGTTTGAACACGTTGGCACCAGAACCTGGCAGCAGCCGACAATATCTCAATCTACGGATAACAGTGTCCCAAGCGCCTGGAAGCCCACAAACAAGGTTGAGCACCACAAGTCCCAGGATGATGAAGTGCACGGGCGAGCGGAGGCGAGAACCGCACGCAAGAACAGCGGGTTAGGCATTCCGCAAACAACACTCGCCAGAATGCCGCAAGGGTGAAGAGGCGATCCAACTCTAGCTTGACCTGTCACACGGTCAGCAATTCTCCGATCCAACCCTCGCCGTCCGGTACAGAAAGTCATAAGACAAGCATGTCTTGAGATCGATGATCGATTGTGATGTGACAGCGGCGTTGGCGAGTGATCCAACACCCACTTTGACGAGGTGGATGATGGCAAGAGTATTGAGCGAGGGCCTCGATCAGCGATGCGGAACGGCAGGTTTGAGTGACATCGCCGCTGTAGCCCGCGCCGCGCTCAACGGTTTCAACAATTTAGCCTTCGCCGAAATCAGACACGCTGCCAGTGTGTTTGGTTTCACAGTCCAAATCCAAACAATCGATTTCGCCAAAAGCCGGATGTCCCATAACATAACCTAATCCATATACATTGCTCGAATCATATTATTTGTGAATATCCCATCAGCTTACTACGATTAAGGATGCTATCAGCACGTCAGTGGATTTTTCTTGGGAGGAACGATTGAGAAGGATACTTAAGACGACGTTGATATCAGCAGTGCTGCTCTCCTGGTTGACGGCAGGGTCCGGCACAGTCGTGGGGCAAAGCTTGGGACCGAACATCAAAGACGGACCGCAAGGGTCGATCTTTTGGGATGACGTTCCGAGTAAAGTTCCTGCAGACGCGAGGCGCGGTCAGATTTATTGGGTGCAGGAACGCAGTGACGCCCCGTCGGATTCCAAAGGCTGGAACGTCATTTATGTCACAGAAGCTGTGGACGGCAGCCTGACTTATGCGTCGGGTGAAATCTACATTCCAACAAGGCCCGACGGTGGGCAACGGCAGCTTGTGTTGTGGAACCACGAGACTGCCGGCAGCCAGGACAGTTGCGCCCCGTCCCGACGCAGTCTTGTCAGTGCGTACGGACCCCGTATTCCGGGATTGGACGAATTGCTGAAAAAAGGCTTCGTCGTAGTCGGCAGCGACTATCAGGGGCTAGGAACGCCCGGCGCAACTGTCTATCTCAACGGTTCAGCTCAAGCACGGGCTTCCCTGGATGCAGCCCGATTCGCGCAGAGTTTCCCCGGTGCCAATGTCGGACCGAAATTCACCACTTATGGCTGGTCTCAAGGCGGCCAAACGTCGCTTTGGTTGGCGCATTTGCAAGAAAAATATGCGCCCGAGCTTGATCTCATCGGTGTCGGGGAGATCGCGCCCGCCTCGCGGCACTGGGATCTCACTGAATACGACCTGACTACCACGGTAACTGGCGGATACTACATCATGCGCATGGCCGGCCTGCACGTCGGACGCGTCGACCTGAAACTTCGCGATGTCCTGTCAATTGATGGGTTGGAAATGCTCGAGCATCTCAGCTCGGGCTGCTGGGATCTCGCGGCCGCGACCACCGGCAATCCAACCACGCTTTACGCAAATCAGGAAGGCCTGAAGCCCGGCACACCGTGGCGCAAGCTGCTTGACGAGAATGACGCGTTCCTGCCGACAAAGAACGTACCTTTTGTTTTCTTCCAAGGCGACAAAGACGATGCGGTGCCGGTCGGGCAGACGCGCAAGGTAGCTGCCGACCTCTGCGCTGACGGAGTCACGGTCGACTATCGGGAGAGCGCGGGCCTCGGCCATGAAAACATCGTGCCGGTCGCCGCAGCAGCATTGCCGGGCTGGTTTGTGCAACGGTTCGAAGGAGCCAAAGCCGTATCGGCATGCCCACGGATCAAATAAGCTTAGCAAGCAAAGGCCCTGTGCAGCCTGGCCCACAGTTCGGCGTGAGCTGCACAGGCTTACGGTTTCATAACCAGACGGTTCGCAGTTGAGACCATGAGATAGCAATTGGCTCGTGCCTGATCAGAAATCGAGTCATTTTTTACTTGGATCGAGGCCAGCATTGGAAGGCTCCCGAAGCGGCGAATATCGAGCGATACTCGATTCCAGAGAGCGCTGCCGTAATGATCCCGAAGCCGGTTCCCAAACCTCGGGCACGAAAGTGTGAAGTCAGTGGTTCTGCGATATCTGAATCGAACGCCAACTTCGGGCTAACGAACTGCTCATCCTTCTCGACCAAAACAGATTCGCCCTTCTCCTGTAGGATTGTGACATCTTCCTGATCGGAAATTGCTCTAGATGGTGTGGACACTTGTCTGATCGAAAAGACGATGGCGGCGACGCGCGACTACCGACAGACCACGGGAACCGGCGTTCGCTCCCCGGTTTGCCGCAGAATGAAAGCGATCTGCACCTCCGTGAACTTCGACTTTTTCATGCCGAAAACTCCATCTAGACTGGAATTTCCAGCCTCAACCGGTCCAGAAAATCGGAGGTGTCAAAGCGGCAACAATGCGTCAGGCTTCACATCACCGATTGATGCGTAACTGTGCGTTTCCCTGACACCAGGAAGCGGCAGAATGACCCGCTGCAGGAATTCCTGAAACGCCGCCATGTCAGCTATTCGTGCTTTGACCAGGTAGTCGAAACCACCAATCACCATATGGCATTCGATGATTTCGGGTGCCTTCGCAACAGCCTCTGCAAAGCGGTCGAAGACGTGCGGCGCGGTGTGATCGAGCCTTACCTGGACAAAGACGAGCGTACCGCGTCCGATCTTTGAGGGCTCGAGCACAGCCCGGACGGCGCGGATAAAACCTTCATTGAAAAGGCGCTTGATGCGCTGTGATGCGCCGGTCGGTGACAATCCAACGCGTTGGGCGAGGTCAAGAACAGTCCGGCGACCATCTTCTTGCAATAGCCCGAGCAACATGCGGTCGACACGGTCCAGATCGTTCATTTCGGATTCACACTTTCTTGGGTTTGAATGCGCGACAATCACGCAAAGAAATTGAAATTATCATATTTCATCACGCGGTTTGCCGCAATACGGTTGGAAAGTGACGAAACCCCAACCAGAACGGAGGCAAGCGACATCATGGACAGCAGTAGACAACCTACCTCGAGCATTCACACCAAGGGTGAGATCAAGATTCTCTCGCTGAGCGAAGCGGAGGTCAGAACATGTATCGACCTGCGCAAGCTGCTCGACGCGCTAGCGGAGGGGTTCAAAGCGCTCTCCGACGGTCGTGTCGTCAATCCAGCGCGGCCACAACTCGATATTCCAAATGCAGGCTATTCGTTGGCGATGCCGGCCTGGATGAAGGGAATGCATTTGACCGTAAAACTGGTCAACGTGTTCGAAGGCAATATCGCCCGGGGTATCCCAAGTCACCTCGCAACAATACATCTCTTCGATCCAGAAACAGGAATGCCTGTTTGCATTATGGATGGCACCTACATCACGGCCGTACGCACGTCTGGTTCGGCCGTCCTCTCAGTGCGAGAACTCGCCAGGCGCAATGCCAAGGTCGCGACCGTCGTGGGCGCTGGCGTTCAAGCCAGCCAGCACCTTCACCTGTTGCCACTCGTTCGCGACTTCCAGGAAATTCGAGTGTTCTCTAAAGATTTTGCTGATGCGCAGGCGCTGGCTTCACGTCATTCAGGTATCACTGCCGTCGAGAACCTCGAGGCCGCGATACGCTCTTCAGATGTTGTGTGCCTCGCGACGCACTCCTATGTCCCCGTGATATCCGCAGAATGGGTTCAACCAGGAACGCACGTGTCCTCGGTTGGTGTCGCGCCACCCGGCGGCGAACTTCCGATCGATTTGATGGCTCGCGGCAACCTCTTTGTTGAGACGCGGGATTCGTTCGCTCCAACACCCGTGGGTTGCTGCGAACTTGCAAATATTGATCCCGAGGCAGGCACCGATCTTGGCGCGATGTTGCTAAAACAGCGACCAGGTCGGACGTCAGATCAGCAGATCACAATCTACAAGGCCATGGGCGTCGCCATGGAAGATATGGTGGCAGCCGACCTCGCTTACCGCGAGGCCAAACGCCTGGGTGTGGGCCAAGCTATTTCTCTCTAGGTGGCCTGGATGTTATCTGATCCATAGGACGGTTGCTGCGATGGTGACGACGGCGAGGTAGTTTCTCGCCGTTTTCTCGAAGCGCGTTGCGACTCTTCTGAACTGCTTGAGTTTGGAGAAGCAGCATTCGATCAGGTGACGTTGGGCATAGAGGTTCTTGTCCAGCGGGTATTTTTGAGCGCGGGAGGGATTGTTGGGGATCACCGCCACAGCCCCTTTATCAGCGATGGCATTGCGCAGGCGATCGCTGTCATAAGCGGTATCGGCCATGACGATGTCGGCAGGTAGGCCCTCGATCAGGGCATCGGCTTGCGGCGCATCGCCCTTCTGGCCTGCGGTAAGTGTGAAGCGGACCGGGCAGCCGAGACCACGCACAGCCATATGGATTTTGGTGCTCAGGCCGCCTCGAGAGCGGCCAAGGGCCTGATCTTCAGCCCCTTTTTTGCGCCAGCGGCGTGCTGATGGGCGCGGATGATGGTGGAATCGACGATCAGATATTCGAAATCCGGATCGTCCGACATCGCCGCGAACATGCGCCACCAGACGCCCTTTTTGCTCCAGCGGCTGAAACGGCGGAAGACACTGTTCCATTCACCAAACACTTCAGGCAGATCGCGCCAAGGCGAGCCGGTCCGCACGATCCAAAGTACCGCTTCCACGAACATGCGGTTGTCGCGGCCGGACGAACCGCGTGTGCGCTCGTCACCAATGATATGCGGCGATATCCGCTCCCATTGCTCATCACGCAAAATCAGACGATCCAAAACACCCATGACTGCCTCCAAAAGACAGTCTTGAATCTGATTTGCTCAGCCTTGGGAATCCCAAGAGTCCACACGACCTAGAGCACACTCAACTGATCGGCGGAAGTCTTGCCCGACCTCTTGTCCTGTACGAGTTCGTAACTAATCTTCTGCCCATCATTGAGGCTACGCAACCCAGCACGCTCAACCGCTGAGATATGCACAAACACGTCCGCGCCGTCGGACGGCTCTCTCGCCTGGTCGGCGACCTGCTCGCGCGGCAGCTCGGACGGCCGTCCTTTAGCTGGGGTCGGGCAAACCTGATCAATGCTGGCGAGACCCGTGCCCGTTATGTCATAGTGCTCCGGGCGGCCGACAACCACGAGATCGAACCCCTATTGGTGTTCGCGCGCTCTTAGGTTGCCACCATGAAATGCTAACGCTCCTAGTACGGGTAAACATGCGAGCCTCCTGTGTGAGGAGACGATACGCAGTTTTTACCTATAACGTGAAGAATAACAGAGCAAATCCCATCCGCGTTGTTGACAAATCACGGCAAACAGGGCGTAGGTTTTACTAATCGGGGGTAGCTATGAACTTCACATTCGACGTCTCAAATTTTGTTCTTGGGTTGCTGACCGGAGGCGTTGGCGGAGCCCTTCTTACCTATCAAGTAACGAAGACATTTCGCGCCGGAACCAATGGAAATGCAGTCGATCAAAGCCGCGCGAAAGCCGGAAGAGACATTGTAGGGCGCGACAAGACCACGCACGGTTCGTAATCCAACCTATGAACTCGGTGAACCAAACGAACGCCTGCGCTGACGGCGATATTATCGGTCGTGACAAGATCATCAAGGTCGAGTCGCCGAAGGGAAAGATCGAAAAATTGCTCCTTCGGCTGAAGGAGCAATACGACGCGAGCGACGAGACAAAAATAACGATTGATGAGTTGGCGCGATATCACCTGCGCCGCGCTCAGGACGGCGTCGAAGGCCTTGAGAACAAGCTCATTGCTGCCAATATGCATCATTATTATGATGATGCGATCGAAAAGAAAGAAATGTTCGTGAAGTTGCTCGAGAAGTGGTCGCTCTACTCCTCGGCACAAATGATATTCGTCCACGTTTTGGCGAAGGCGGAGACCGAATTCTCGCATGTAATCTATCCCGAAATTCCGAAAGTTTCGGAGGCACAGATGAATGCGATGATTATGGACCGCATCGTCAACCCAATAGTGGAAGAATGCAGCAGCGAACTGATGATCGTGAGCCACAATGTGGTTTTCGGCATGGTCTACTGGCTGGCTGAGCAGTGCTTTATCCGATGGCACCACGCGCAGAGGGCGATCGCATGACACAGCTCTCATACAACGAGGCGTTCGATCCATATCATACTGTGTTTCGCTTCCTGCGCCTATTCTTTGGCTGCAAGCTTGAACGCGCCGTTCCATACGACAAGTTTCGCATTCTCGACTTCTACCTGCTCCACCCCTTCCGCCTGCAAAACCTTCAGCTCTTCGCGGACGACACCCGTTGGCGAGCTGTAAGCAGAAGTTATGCCAGATTGAAGCCATACGGCGAATTGCCCGACGATAATTCGCTCTTCGAGCGAATGGCTGCATTCCAAAAGGCCGCGGCTTCCAGCCTGGCAAGGGTCGGAATCATCTCCGAGGACGAGTGGACGCGAAACCGAGTTCTGTTTGTTCCCGCTCGCCTTGGTGGTGAAGTTGAGAAGCGGTGCCTGGAGCTCAATGACACGATGCCCGATATCATTGGCATATTGTATGAAATCAATGAACGGTACGCCCTTAACGGTCGTGACGGCCTGAAAGCAAGAAGTGGCTTGCTGGAGTATCGCTATGATCCGGTTTGACCCCTGCTTGATCGTTCGCCGACTGGTCGTGAAGCGCGGCGTTCACGTCGCCTACGATGAGCGCTTTCATGTCGGCGTCAACGTGGTCCGCGGAGACAATTCGTCGGGAAAGTCGACGATACTCAACTTCATTTTCTTTGGGCTTGGTGGTGACCTCAGCAAACTCGATTGGAGTGGCCACGCCCTCCTGTGCGATCACGTTTGGTTAGAGGTGGAGTTAAACGGCAATCCCGCGGTTTTACGCCGCAAAATTGACGCCGCATCCCAATCCGATATGGAAATATTCGGCGGGCGATACGAGGCAGCTGTCGAAGCTCCGATCGAATCCTGGCTTCGGTACTCTTATTCCAGGTCGCAAAACAAGGAGAGCTTCTCGCAAGCCCTGTTCCGCCTCCTTGGCATGCCAGACGTGGCGGTTGAAGGCACGTCAAGCATTACGATGCATCAGGTTCTTCGACTGCTATACGCCGACCAGCTCTCGCCGACCGACAGTCTTTTCCGATTTGAAGGTTACGATCCAGAGAACCTCCGGGAAGCTGTCGGAAACCTTCTCTGCGGTGCCTTTGATACGGCGATCTACGAGTCGCAGCAGTTGCGGAGACTGAAGGAGAGAGAGCTCCAGGAGGTCTCCGCCGAGCTCAGAAGTATTTTCAGAGTGGTCGGCGGGGAAGAAAGTCTGGGGCTCGGATGGATTTCCCAAAAACGAGCGTCACTATTAGCTGATAGAGAGCGCGTCCTTGAATCGATTGCCGAAAAGGAAGAGCTTTTCTATTCGTCTGCTGCCTCCGACAGGTTGACCCTGACGCAGCAAAAAGAGCTCTATAATGCCGTCCAAAAGCTGCAGCAGGAGCTTGCGGCGGCGCAGGAAGCTTTGAGCGGGATTGAGTTCGAGATCTCAGACTCGCAATCCTTCATCGAGAGCTTGAAGCGGAAAGTTGAAGCACTTAAGGATGCCAGACTGGCAGCGGAAATCGTTCCCGACGTGCACTTCGCAACATGTCCCGCATGCTATGCCGACGTTCTTGAAGCAGAGGAGCATGCCTTCTCCTGCCATCTTTGCAAAACGCCAATAGATCCTGACAGAGCTCGTGATCGTGTCACCGGCATTATCAATGAGCTTTCGATTCAGATAAAACAGTCTGAGCGATTGCAGGGTATTCGCGGCGAGCGGCTAAAAACACAGGCTTCGAAGGTTGACAGTTTAAAGACCGCGTGGACCGCCAAGTCGCGAGAACTTGCGGCGATTACGGCGCGACCAACATCGAAGGTACGAGAAGATATTAGAGAGTTACATCGGCAGCTTGGCTACATCGATAAGTCGATCGAGGATGTCGAAGCTCAGGTCAAGCTCGCCAATAAAATCGGTGACCTATCTGCAAGAAGGGAGAGCCTTGACCTTGCTATCAAGGATCTGGACAGCCGAATTCTGTCACTGAAAAGAAGCCAAACAGACAGGCTGCGCGTTGCCAGAACCGCGATCGAGCGTGAGACGATAACGATACTCAAGGGTGATCTGAAGCGTCAGGACTCGTTCGTCGATCCCAAGACTGTCGACTTCTCGTTCGGGAAAAACTCGATCACCGTGGACGATCATACGTATTTTTCGGCAAGCTCACGTGTCGTGCTTAAAACCGCATTTCTCGTAGGGTTTTTGGGGGCTGCACTTAAAGACCCCCAGTTCCGCCACCCGCGTTTCCTGATGATCGACATCACAGAGGACAAAGGGATGGAGCAAGCACGCAGTCACAACTTCCAACGACAGGTTATTGAAACCTCTGCGGCCTCCCCGGTTGAGCATCAGGTCATATTTGCCACCGCTATGCCTTGGAGCGAGATTCCCGAGCAGCTATTTGTCGGACGGTTTTCAACCCTCGAAAAAGGGACGTTGAATTTTCTTTGATGGAAGACGCGAGTATGATGGCCCGGCGGCAGGATATCGTAATTGATGGAGAAGTATTCACGACTCAGGTGGAGGCGCGGGAGCGCTTCCGAAGCATCTTGTATAAGTACCGCATTGGCGAAACAATTGACGCTGCCGATTCGCAATTTATGACCTCTGCGCTACAAAGACATCCTGAGGCGGCAACTAAGATCGGTTTTGGGATCCAATCATTCGAGGTGCGAGCGGCGGACTACGGCACGCGGTGCTTTTGGGTAATCCGCGTAGACGGCACTGCAGAAAAGTTCTCCTTCAATGCCTGTTACAAGCAGGCGAGTACGACCTAACACGGATGGCCTAAAGCGATATCACGCAGAGCGGCGCCATCCTGATCGCAACCGGGTCAGGCATGCCGAGCGCGATTGCCTCGGTTGATAATCATCGAACAGAATAATGAGGCGCGTCGTGAAATAGTTCCACCCGACGACAAGGGGAAAATGCGAAGTCATGACGGTGCGGCCATTATTCGAGCAAGCGTCCAGGCATGCCACCGCGCCCGCCGTGTCGTGTCGTGTCGTGTCGTGTCCTGTCGAAAGTTCCAGTCGTGCATATACATTTCATCAGTCAATACATGAGATCGCCGGATACCCAGACCGCCTTATGCGGCGTTCCTAAGATTTGGGCGCCCCATTTTCTCCAAGTAGCGCGTGGACTTCCCCACGCGCTACGGAGAAGTCGACGCGCTTGAGAACCGATGTGGCTCCGTGGGATTTCGTAAAACGTTGGACGGTGATAACGAAACCTGGTGTCTCGGCCATCGGCTTCTGTCTCAGTAGATCGTTAGAGCTGGCCAGAAGCTGACCGCTAGCAGTAGGAGCATTGCCATGCCGAAGTACGGCCACAACTCTTTGGTCGTCGCTCCCAGCGGGGCCTTAGCTATGGACGACGAAATGAAAAGAGTCGTCCCGATCGGCGGCGTGTACAGCCCTATCCCCAAGTTGATTACCATCATTAGCCCGAGCTGTACGCGATCAAGACCAATGGTATCCGCCAGCGGTACGAATATCGGACCGAGAAGAAGGATCGCCGGAGGCATGTCGAGAGGCATGCCGACAATTAGCATGATGATGTTCATCATGAGAATGATAACGATTGGACTAGTAATATGCACTGAGACCCATTCGGCCATGTGCTGAGGAGCCTGGTCGAAAGTCAGAACCCAGCCGACTGCCGCGCTCCCCATGATTACGAGCATGACCACGCCGGTCGCGACGCCGGCCTCAACCATGTTGTCGCAGAACCGCGTCCAGGTCAGATCGCGATAAAACAGGAGGCTCAGCAGTAACGAATAGACAACCGAAAGCACCGAGACTTCGGTCGGCGTAGCAAAGCCGAAGCGCAGCAAGATGACGATCAGGATTGGCAGGAGGATCGCCGGGAAGCTCTGAAGGGCAAGCTTGGCAAGCTCTCGCTTGCGGACGTTCGTAGCTTGTGCCTCGTAACCTCGCCGAACCGCTATGAACCAGCAAACGAAAACAAAACTTGCCGCCATGATCAGGCCAGGCACGATACCGGAAACAAACAGGTCGCCGACACTGACGCCGCTGATTAGCGCATAGAGGATCATCGGGATCGAAGGAGGAATGAGCACATCGATTACCGCGGACGTCGCGTTGTTGGCCGCACAAAGGGCAGGCGGAAGACCTTGTTTCTTTTGCCAGGGAATAAGAACAGAGCCAAGTGCACTCGCGTTTGCCACTGCCGACCCGGAAACGCCTCCAAACACGACCGACGAGATAACAGTGGTCGATAGCGGACCGCCTCGCCAGCGTTGCATGGCGCGGGACGCGAGCTCCAGAAGCTGACGGCCCAGTTCACCGCCTAGCATCAACGTGCCTGCAAGCATGAAAAACGGTAGCGCCAACATGGGAAAGGACTGCGTCTGGTCATAGACCTGCTGGGCAACAACTGACAGTGGAACGAAACCATTGAAGAGCACACCGAGGCCGGCAGCGATTATTAGCCCGTAGCCAACAGGGACAGCAAGCACCATGAGAATACAGAAAGAGACGATCATGATGAGAGTCATAGGGCGATCTCCTCTGGCTTGATTTCGAGGCGATGATCCCAGCCCAGCCGAAGCACGCGTGCTGTCGCTGCGATTGTAACTATGGAGACAAGGATTGCGCCGATGGAAAGGGAGTAGTACCCGATGCTGTTGGGCAGGTGCAGGACAGGGCTGTGTTCCGCGCCAGCGATCTCGGCTACGACCGTTGCTTGGTAAGCGAGTATCAGGAACGCTCCGACGCTAATCGCATTGGCCACGACCAATGCCGTCATGCGCGCGCTACCTTCGAGCTTGTCATACAGCCATTCGACTGACATGTGGCCTCCGGCATGAGCCGCGATGACGATCCCCGCGATGATAAACCAAGGGAAGATCAGCATCGGAAGCTCTTGCGCAAAAGAAAGACCTCCGCCTGCAGACACATAGCGAACGATCACGTTGGTAGTCGTGACCACCGTTAGAGCGATACCGCTAACGATGATGACCAGACGCGAAAAAGTAACGATGATACCGGCGACCATATCGACGGCTTGATAAAACCTACTCATGAGACCTCCGGGCCGGTAAAGAGGGCGTTAGCCCCTTGCTGCAGCTTCCACTTGGGCAACGAAATCGCCAAACGGTTTCTTTTTCCAGCTGTCAGCGACCGAGACGGTCGCTTTGACGAACGCGTCGTGATCAACTTCGACGACTTCGACAGCTGAGTTCTTCTTGAAGTTCGCGAGGACTTCTGAGGTCGTTTCGTTCGAAAGCTTTCTCTGCAGGTCCCCTGCCTCCTTCGCGGCCGCCATCACAGCCTCGAGATCACTGCCTAGCCGAGCTTGAGCGATCTTTGACATAAGGAAAGGCGTCGACTCCCACTTGTGTGCTGTCAAACTGATGTACTTGTTGACCTCGTGGAGTTTGGAACTCTCAATATTGGTAAGAGGGTTCTCTTGACCGTCCACCACGCCTTGCTGGAGGGCGATGTAAAGTTCCCCGAACGCGATCTGTTCGGTTCCCGCTCCAAGTGCCTGGAAGATGTCGATCGTCATTGGGTCGGCCGGTGTACGGATCTTCATACCTGCCAAGTCCGCAGGAGATGCGACTCTTCGCCTGGAGTTGGTAAGGTGGCGGATCCCGTTGTCCCACCAGTCCAGCGGCACGACGCCCACCGCCTCGAATCGCTTGTTGAGTTCGGCACCAACCGGGCCGTTCAGCACGGCCATCGCCTTGTCCGTATTCTCGAACAGGAATGGCAAGCCAAGCGCATTCAGTTCTGGAAGGATGGCCGACGTTGCTCCCTGGCTATTGGCGGTAAAGTCGAGTGCGCCGGTGCGCAGACTGGTCAACATTGCAGAGTCGCTGCCCAGTGTCTCTGCCCCGGCGACGTTAATTTGGATGCGGCCCTCGGTCTTTTGCCTGACAAGCTCGGCGAACCTGTCCGCCGCGATGGTTCTAGGGTTCCCAGGTGCAGCGCCATGCCCGAGAGTCAGCGTAGTCGTGGCCGCATTTGCCGAGCGGCGCGATAGCATGATTGCTGGCGCGGCTAGAACGGCGCCGACACTCGTCAGGAAAAATCGTCTGTTGATCTGCAAGCTCATCTTATCCTCCATCGTAAGCTTGATTGAAAACCCTGCCCGTTCTCCTCAACGGGTCGGGATTCTCCTAGGTCGAGAGCCAGTTCTTGATCGCTTCCGTAACTTTTATGGTCGAAAGACCGTATTGGTCGTGAAGTGTTGGTAGGGCTCCCGCTTCCAGGAATTCGTCCGGCAGACCGATCTGACGGAATGCCGGCGGTGCGACTCCGGCACGCATGAGCACACCGGCAACCGCCTCTCCAAGACCACCAATCACGGTGTGGTTCTCCGCCACGACCACCAAGCGGCCGCCCTTGCGGCATTCTGCGATGATCGTTTCTTCATCGAGCGGCTTGATGGTCGGCACATGAAGCACGGCAGCATCAACCCCATCCTTTTCAAGCTGCTTGGCGGCTTCGAGCGCCCTCATGGTCATGAGACCTGACGAAATGATCAAGGTGTCCCGGCCGTCGCGAACTAGCTTGGCCTTGCCGAGCTCGAACTTGTAGCCGTACTCCTCAAGAACGACCGGTACATTGCCGCGGAGTAGCCGCATGTAAACAGGCCCCTTGTGTGCCGCGATCACCGGAACGGCCTGTTCGATCTCGCTCGCGTCGCAGGGATCGATGATCGTCAGGTTCGGCATCCCGCGGAACATGGCAAGATCTTCGGTCGCCTGATGGCTCGGTCCGTATCCGGTCGTAAGTCCGGGAAGTGCGCAGACTATCTTCACGTCAAGCATCTCCTCGGCAATCGCGAGGCAGATGAAGTCATAAGCTCTGCGCGACGCAAAGACCGCGTAGGTTGTGACCCACGGCTGGAACCCCTCACGGGCCATGCCGGCGGCCGACATCATCAAAAGCTGCTCCGCCATCCCCATCTGGTAGAAACGGTCTGGATGCGCGGCTCGGAAGACGTGAAGGTCAGTATATTTTGCAAGATCGGCTGACATCCCAACGATCCTGTCGTCCTTCTGGGCCAGCGCAGCGAGCGTATTCCCGAATGGCGCAGGCCGAGTCGGCTGGTCAGGCCCGGCGATCGAGGCGATCATCGCAGACGTCGTCAAGCGGGGCTTGTCTGCGCCGTTCTCAAGGTGCGCCGGGCGGATGTACTTGGAACGCTTCATTCTTCCACTCCCTCATCGATGACCCTGATGGCTTCCGACCATTCATGCGACTCAACGCGCAGGAAATGATTTCGATCGCGCGCTTCGAGGAACGGGACGCCCTTCGCCATTTTGGTGTCGCAGATGATGATGCGAGGTTTGGCTTCGTCATGGTTGCGGGCCGCGTCGAAAGCCTTCACCAGTGCATCGATATCGTTGCCGTCTATTCGTTGAACAAACCAGCCAAAGGCTTCGAATTTCGGTCCGAGCGGCTCGAAGTTGAGCACGCCGATCGACGGACCGTCGGCCTGCATCTGGTTCACATCGACGATGCCGATGAGGTTATCGAGCTTGTAGGACCCAGCGGACATCGCCGCCTCCCACGTCGAGCCCTCGTTGAGTTCGCCGTCGGAGAATAGGTTATAGACGAAAGAAGAGGACTTCTTCCGCTTTAGCGCGAGCGCCATGCCGACGCCGATACCCAGGCCATGCCCGAGCGAACCGCCTGTGATCTCCATTCCAGGTGTGTAGGCCGCCATGCCGGACATTGGTAGACGGCTGTCGTCCGTGCCGTAGGTTTCAAGCTCGTCTTCGGGAAGGATCTTGGCCTCGATCAGGGCGGCATAGAGAGCAATGGCATAGTGCCCAATTGAAAGGAGAAACCTGTCGCGTCCCTCCCACTCCGGGTCGTTCGGCTGGTAGTTAGTCGCGTGGAAATAGGAAACAGCGAGAACGTCGGCGACGCCGAGAGCCTGTGCGATATAGCCCTGGCCTTGTACCTCGCCCATGCGCAGCGCATAACGCCGGATGCGCCTAGCACGTTCCGTCAGACTGATGTTGTGACCCATCTGATTCATGGTTGGATGTTTTCCTCCTAGAGTCGCTGCTCGACAGATCTCAGTGGATCAGCATACCGCCGTTGACGTCGATCACGGCGCCCGTGACGTAAGCCGACAGGTCCGAGGCGAGGAACAGATAGATGTTGGCGACATCAGTCGCTTCGCCCAGCCGGCTTAAAGGGATGCCCTTGATGATATCGGCGCGCATTTGATCCGTGAGCTTGCCACCGGTGATGTCTGTCTGGATGAGGCCGGGCGTGACTGAGTTGACCCGAATGCCTGCCGGTCCAAATTCTCGTGCCATTGCCTTTGCGAGCCCTAGAACACCCGCTTTGGCAGCAGAATAGTGCGGCCCGCCGAAGATCCCGCCGCCGCGCTGCGCAGAGACAGACGACATGCAAGCGATCGATCCGCTGCCGTTGTCGCGCATGTGCGGAATGAACGCCTGGCTGAGAAAGAGAACACCCGTCATGTTTACAGCCACAATGCGGTTCCAGTCAGCTTCGGTAATGTCGAGCGTGGCGATCGGCTGAGTAATGCCAGCATTGTTGATCAGCGTATTGACTACTCCCAACGCTTCGATCACTTTCGCCGCAGCGTCTCCACACGACGACCGGTCTGCAACATCGCACCGCAGCCCAACATGCTGACCGGTTTCTACCGCCGGCAAAGACGAGGCGGCCTCCGACGCAGCAGCAGCGTCGATGTCGAGGATTGCGACTCGAGCGCCATGTTCGGCAAAAAGCTGTGCGGTCGCACGGCCGATGCCGCGCTTGCTGGCCGCGCCCGATATGACCGCGGTCTTTCCTTTCAAAAGCATGAAATCTCCTCCTGATGCTTCCCGTGCATCTGGCAAATTAACTGGCCAATCGGCCTTGCAGGCACAAAACTGACGTAGATGGATAGTTTAGACAAACGCGAAGTTTACACCGGTAGATGAATCTGGTTCACTAATCAGATGTTACAGATTGCTTCGCTCTCCGCTGTCCGCATCTTTGAAGCCGCCGCTCGGCTTGCGTCGTTTCGGGCCGCGGCCGAGGAGATGCATCTATCGCCGAGTGCCGTCAGTCACGCGATTTCGAAGCTTGAAAGGGACCTCGGAACGTCTCTGTTTGAACGAAGTACGCGGAAGGTGACGTTGACGCTTTCCGGACAAACGCTGCTTAACCATGCCTCTAACGCTTTCGAGGAGTTAAGGCGTGGTGTTGAGATGATCTCATCTAACAAGGCGCATCTTCTCCGCGTTCATTGCGCTCCGAGTTACGCGGCGCAAGTCTTGTCCGCCCGCCTTCCAGACTTCCTGAGCCGGAATGAAGGGGTTGAGGTAAGGATTGCTGCTAGTACCAACTACGCCCGTTTTGTCGACGGCCTGTTCGACGTCGACATCGTTTACGGTGAGCCTTCCAATCGTGAGGATCTGATTGTAGTCCCATTGGGGCAGGAGGTTGTTTCCCCGCTGTGCTCTCCAAAAATGGCCGAGCGTTTGAAGTCCCCAAGGGATTTATCTGGATTTCCACTTATCCGAAGTGATCTCAAACGAATTCAGTGGATCGACTGGTTTGAACTAAACAATTTGGGGGCACCCCCGCTGCCAACGATGAGCTTTGATCGAAGCTTCCTCGCGGTCGACGCGGCGGCAAATGACCTGGGCGTTGCGCTTGAGTCTAATACGTTAGCCCGGCGGGAGCTTGAGAACGGGCGCCTCGTCCGACCTCTCACTGGTTGCCGCGATAGTCGGTATACCGGGCATTATCTTGCCTATCCTAAAAGTGGAACCCAGCGGCGCTTGGCTAAGCGTTTCGCAGACTGGCTTACAGATAGCGCAGGCGAATGATCGCCTATTAGCGGATTTGCGCATAGGTTTTGGAGCGACTCACAGCGAGATAATGACGTTCTGGTGTGCCAAGCCGTTCGGTGTGTTTTCTACCACCTTTTGCATCGAGAGTTCGCGCAGCAGGATCCTTTCGCCCGTCGGCCGTCCGGAGAAGATTTCTGTCGACCGTCAATTCCGTCTCATATTAACCCGGTCATGAAATAAGGGGGGATTCACGTAAAGAATCCAACGCGATACTGATAATACGATCCTCAAATAGGCGCAGTTTGCGATCCGCAGACTCTTTCCCGCCTGGCCAGTCAGCCAACTTTGCACGGATCGCGCTGACAGAAGGTTCCGTCTCCATTCTATCGACAAGCCAGTCGACTGTAGCCAGCAATTCCATTCCCAGTGGCGACTCAAAACCGTCTATCAATGCTGACGTCGCTTCGACTGCCGGTACGTAATCCCTGCCTTCTGTCCTCAGATATAACTCGACATGATCGCGTTTTGCTTCATCGAACCGGATTGGCTCGAATGGACTCGCATCCGCCAGCCGTTTGTCACAGTGGAGGTAACTCCCATCCAGGCCGTTGAGCATGTGCTTTAGCTTGTCCGAATATGGGCCATATTTGTTAGCAGCGAACTCAAATTCGAAACTGGGCAAGGAAAGCTTTTGATTAAACCGTTCTAGGAAATAGCCGAGCTTCTGAACCTCCAGTAATGAACATTCGATACCCAATATCGAATACCGGCGTACCAACTCAGCAATCGATGCTCGCGGCGGTGTCAAAGTCTCGACTCCGGTTCGCTTCGCGACATTCTGATATTGCTTGGTGGGCTCGTATATGATGACCTGCACGTCCGGGAGCTCGCTAAGCTTGTTCACAATGAGCTCGCGTACCTCCTCCCATTCGAGGCCTCCGTTTCCTGCCCCCAGTGGCGGTAGAGCAATCGAGCGAATATGATTGCTTATGACCACTGCTTTCAGATCGTCCAAGCCCTGCTCGACCCATTCAATCTTTGAAGGATACCGCCAGTGCGCTTTAGTGGGGAAATTGATTATCCACTTCGGTCCGATAAATGCATCTCTGTGAGTGACAAACATTTTTCCGACGCGAACTTCCTTCGCGCGGCAAGCGGCTTCGTATCTCTTGTAGTTCTCCGGATAGGCCTCCTTGAACATCAAGGCGACGCCCTTACCCATCACACCGACCGTATTCACGGTATTGACGAGCGCCTCAGCATCTGAATCGAGAAGGTTTCCTTGTGTAAAGGTAATCATCATAGGAACCATTTCTTCTGCGCGATGATTTTCACGTTTGCGTCGTGCCTGTCAGCAAGGTCCGCGACTTCATCCTTGGTATCAGTATTGTAGCACACGATGCCTTTCAAGGCGCTGACCGGTAGGTGCTTGTGCACAAGAGCTTCAGCTTGGTATTTTTCGAATTTATCCGCATCATCCTTTTTGAAGTCTCGTGCCTGGAGTACAGGCCATATAATTCGATCAAGATCATCAATATCGTTCGAAAATTGCGCGGTCCGTAGATACGCATGACGATCGCTGAAAACGAATTGAATATCTTGCTCCTGCAAATACGGCAACGACGAGACGAGAATTACGATGTCTGAGATCGGTTTTTTTGGAACGCCATACCCAGTCTTAATATTATAAAGCATCGGCGTGAATGGGGTAAAATAGAACGGTACATAATCGCTGAGAGTCCCGCCTGGTTCGCAAGGCACGGCCCGTTGCGTCCGCTTTTCGATAAGCTCTTGATTTCCAATTTCTATATATGACGCCTTACCTGCCACTGTGCTTCTGCAATGGCATCCATTCTTGAGCACCTGACCGATATTGTCCTTGTGGACTATTCGAAAAATGAGTGCCTTTTCGCGGGTCAGGAGAGCGTCTGTCATACTACGACGCTAGCTTATCCAATGCGTAGCGGCAAGCACACAAAGCCACAGTGGGAATTTGGTCTGCTTCTCTATTCCCCGTGTTTATGTCAAGCGCTTTCGCGCCTTCCTCTTGTCCGGCAAGCACACCAGTCGCGAGAGCAGCGGTGACGTGCGATGCTCATCGCTGATCTCTACATGCGGCATGGCGTTGATAAGCTGTTCAACGAAATCATCGTGGCCGCCCTGCATCAGCGCCGCCATGGCGATCGAAAAGCCAACCCCTACCGCAACGCCAACAATGGCGACCAGAGTTTGCCGACCGCGTCCAGCGATGTGCGTGATGGCAAGATCGAGAATAAGACGCATGTCCATACGAGGTAAAATGGATAGGCCGTTGTTTAGTTGGCTGTCTGTGGCGATAATAAGTAAAGCTTTGTGGAGTTCGTCGTAGTTCGCATCATCAAAACACCCGAGATCCGGTTCGCAGAACTCCTGGACTGCGCGCAACATCTGTTCTTCCATCGCGCCACACAGGTCCGATAGGTCTTTGCATTCGCT
This sequence comes from Phyllobacterium sp. YR531, assembly GCF_000282595.1. Lineage (GTDB taxonomy): Bacteria > Pseudomonadota > Alphaproteobacteria > Rhizobiales > Rhizobiaceae > Phyllobacterium. The sequence goes on along the minus strand of NZ_AKIZ01000001.1, from coordinate 78,751 downwards.
CCATCGAACTCCATTTGACTACTGTAGTGATGACCTGCCGGTCAGACGGCTGCAACTGCGCAAAGTGCCGCGGTTGGTGAGAACAAATGCCATCTTTTCGAATTCGCACAGCAGACGAACACGACACTCACGCAATAGTGCGCCTGCTTCGACAGATCGGTTCAGTCGCCGCCACAACCGCCGACGCAGAAATGGGGGGGAAGAGGAATTGCTCGGGATTGTTCGCGACTGCACGACCTTTCTGATCGAGGAAGATGATCAGATCGTCGGGATGAATGCCGTCAGGATTGTTGACGTATCAGGCCAAAAGAACGCACGCTTTCGCAAATTCGCTTTCATCATGGCCATTGGCGTGGATGAAGCGAAACGGCGACAGGGCTATGGCACGGCGCTTGTGAACCACATGCTGGAATGGCTGCCTCAACAGGACGTTGACATGGTTTGCCTGAACGTCTCCGCTCAAAATATCGCCGCACAGTCTTTCTACCAACACATGGGGTTCGGCACGACATTCGTGCAGATGTCCCGTCTGGTATCGGAAACGCGCGCGGACGATTGAGTTTGCCCTCTTAGTACCATACGGCAACTTCTCCAGAGGCCAGCATCCGCAATTCGTTCTCCGGTCGTATTGAGTATTCCTCGGTGAGAGGTCGGATCCGTTCGAGTTTGCCGGAATGGCGTTGATCATGACGAGCCCAATGATCATAGATGGCAGACTTTTTCACCGATGAACCGTCACTCGGTTTTCTGTGTGTCAAGGCAACGGCCAAGATCACGGGTCTCCATCCTAGCCATCATGAAGGCCGTATGGGATCGAACATTTGTAGTCCGAGTTCTAACTCTCTCTCAATTTCTACCCCTCTATGCCGTGACACAGTCCGCAGAAAAGAATTTTGAGGAAAGGTTTTGCCCGAGCGGTAAAAGCGTTATAGTCAGTCATCCCCTATCATCTCCAAGCAAAAGTCCATGAAACTTACCAAGTCCTTCACTGTCGAAACTAAACGAAATGGACGCCGCACCGTCAAAACGGTGAATGTCCCGATCTGGGAGCCACACGTTCTCCAAAGCGCGACGAAGGCCGTCCAGAAAGCTTCCGAATCTGCGTTAGAGAATACGGAGACCGTGGAAGCGGAGAGCGATCCCAAAACGTAGCTGCATCAAAGGCCGCGGATATCTCGGCGACCCAATGGGTCTCAACGCCGACGCGCAGAAGATTCCGCCGTTGGCGGAACTCGGTACAAGCCGCTAACGGCACTGCGACAGCACTGACTGCAATCAACGATCCGCCACGGGTAGAGGAATGCCTCTTGCGGGCAGGTTCTTCATCAGGTCGAGTACGACATTGCGCGCTTGGCGACCCTTCTAACCCATCTTGATGATCATAATCTCAATGCTGATAGCCAGACGATTCCAATACTCGCCGAACTGGTTGCAGCCGGTATTTACCAATACCACACCGAATGTCAGGGCAAGAATCCGACCGTTGGCAATTTACGAAATAAATGCCGATACCCGTCCAGTGCCAGATTTTCGAGAGCAATGGCCTGTTCAATATCAAACCAGCCTATCTCCGAGTGTTCGTCGCCCGTCAACAATGGCTCGCCTTTTGCCGGCTCGTAGATATCTTTCCAAGCAAGACGCGTTTCCCATTGTGTTGCTCACCAGTTTCACGATCACATGCCCCTGCCAGAATCTCGGATTCGAATCAGCTTAACGATTGATCTCACCGGCATCGCAAAATGTTCCTTTGAAAATGCCGATAGTAGGCTATTTTCAGGCATTTTTAATTGTAGCGCCTATGTCTGCAATCCCGACTAAGGGCCTGCTTTGTTTCGCCTATTCAATGGTAACTTCTAGAACAGAGTGTGGATTTGGCGAGAAAAGAACGGAAGAGGGCCAAAGTACGGCGGCTATTTTGCGCCATCGAATCGACCGACGCCGGGCTTCGATGGTTGCCGAAAGCTGCCGGGGTGCTCAGCTGTCAGGAATGTCGATGAAGGGGCGAGGCGTATGTCGATAAGCTGCCATGCTGACCATATAGCTGCTATTTTATGACGTCGATTCGCTCGGCCATTCCCGACGGATAAGCTCCACGTCCTCGTGATATGTGGTCACATCGAATTCGGGAAACCGGCGCTTGAACTTTGTCGAATCAAACAAGTTGGCTCCACAATACCTTTCAAAACCGCATCGCGAATGACTAGCGGCAAACGTACTGCTGATGGTTGCTTGCAGTGGCAGAGAAAGTCGCAGCGGGTATAGAGTGGCGCTCCAACGTCCAGTTCTCGACGGCCCAAAGCAAATCTTTTCACAAACCAGATGTTCTATTTTTGTTCTTTTCGTGCTAGCGTCTCTGCGAATATACCTCTTCAGGCTTTCCAGATGTTAAGAAAGATTATTCATATAGATATGGACGCCTTTTATGCGTCAGTAGAACAACGAGACAATCCGGCATTGCGCGGCCTTCCGATCGCTGTGGGGGGCTCGGGCGCGCGCGGAGTTCTAACGACCGCGAGCTATGAGGCACGCAAGTTTGGTGTCCACTCGGCAATGCCTTCTGTCACTGCGGCTCGTAAATGCCCAAGCCTTATATTCGTCAAGCCCCGGCTGGAAGTTTATCGCGATGTGTCACAGCAAATCAGAGAGATTTTCTGCGACTACACACCGCTTGTTGAACCCCTGTCGCTCGACGAGGCCTATCTTGATGTCACTGAGAACCTCAAGGGAATGGAGATCGCGACTGAGATCGCCTCGGAGATTCGAGCAAGGATACTGGCCGTAACTGGCCTGACGGCTTCAGCCGGCATCTCTTACAACAAGTTTCTGGCAAAAATAGCGAGTGACCTCAACAAACCGAATGGGCAGGCCGTCATTCCGCCAAAGACCGGGCCCTCATTCATTCAGCGACTCCCCGTCAAGAAATTCCATGGTGTCGGCCCCGCAACCGCCGAGAAAATGCATCAGCTGGGGATAGAAACCGGCGCGGATTTGAAACAGCGGTCGTTTGAGTTCCTGTCACAGCATTTCGGCAAGGCAGGCGCGTACTTCTATGGTATCGCCCGCGGGATCGATAACCGGGACGTGCAGCCTGATCGAAAGAGGAAATCGATCGGCGCCGAGGATACTTTTCCTGAAGACGTTTTTGAACTCGAGACCGCGCGCGAGCAATTGCATCCACTCGTATCCAAGGTGTGCCAGTTCTGCAGCAACAATGACACCGGCGCCAAGACTGTCACGCTGAAGGTCAAGTATTTCGATTTTCAGACGATTACCCGCAGCCGCACTTCGCCGGCAGCCAGTCGCACCGAAGCCTCTGTCTGGATAATACTTGAGCCTTTGCTCCAATCCGTATTTCCGACAAGAAAGGGAATCCGACTACTCGGTGTCAGCCTCGGAGGTCTGGAGAAAGCAGATCGCAATTCTCAGCTTGATCTTGCTCTTTAATTTCAGAGAGAGGGTCTAACGCTTGCCACCCAGGTCGCGACGGCCGCCGCAGCGTCGGGCGCGGTTGCGATCGTCACTGCGAACACCCGGGACTTCTATAATCTCCCGACTGGTATCGACGCGGCGCATCCTGACGAGTTTCTATGCGCCCTGTTCAATGCAACCCCGTCGAAGGTGAGCGACATCCTGCATAGGCAAGCCAGCGGCTATAGGAAGCCCACACTGACCACGGCGGAGCTGCTTGCAAGACTTGCCGTCACCACGCCGAACTTTGCGCGGAAGGCCCTTGAATTGCTGGGCGAACAGGGATAGCGGAGTGCTCGCAGACCGTGCCCGATTCAGACCTGCGCTGCTCACTCGCTCCCGGCAATCGGACGCAATGACGCCGGAAGACTTCGGCAGGCTGCAGTTCGTGGCCCGAGTAAATCGGAAACGAAACCATGATGGCGCTCGGGAATGCCCATCCTGGCTCCGGTAAGGCCGTTGAATACAAGGTCGGCGACTTGTTCACGCCCAAAGGCAGACAGAATTAGATCCGAACACAGGATATCGGCGGTCGAAATCACTTGCATCGCAGCAAAACGATCCGCCGCAATCCTGAGCGCTTTGCGTTCGTCAATGACGACCGTTCGAGCGTGCACCGCACCGAGCGCGAGGGTTGCAGCCTCACCATCGTCCAACGTCTGATCAGCAGGCCCGCTGACAAGGCCGGCGAATATGAGCTCGCCGTCATGATCGAAAGGGATGAATTCGAGAAGTCGTTCGTCAGCCAGTGCGCGCGCCAGGCCCGCGTCGTCCCTACCGTTGAAGCGGTCAATCATAAGCTCATCCCGCACGACCGTGCTCGCGCAGAGCGTCACATCGAATGCGCGAACGATATCGGAGGCCCGGCCTGTTGCGTTCAAGTTGATGATCACACTCGAATCCACTACAAGTGGGGCCGAGATTTTACCGAAGAATTGAGGTTGCCGCATTGGCCCCACTTTCTTCGGCATCGATATCCATCAGGATGTCTCGCACCGTGACACGGTCGAGACGCAGCATTCTCGAAATCTGGCCTTCGCTCAGAAGGCCCCGTTTGGCTGCCTGGTAGGCCATGAGGCCGGTCCTGATAGGGACTGGCAACACCGCGTCATCCTTCATTCGGTCATTTTGGGCCACGTCCCCGAAGACCTGCCGGACATGATCATCGGTGATGTTTCCATTTGCCTGGAACCAGTCCCAGGTGCCACGTTTGGTCAGTTGCAGCTCTTCGAGCCTTCGCACCATCGCCTCCCGCGAAACGTGGAAGAAATGCGCGAGAACAATTACGTGGCGGCGCGTCAAACTGGAAGCGCCGGCGGTTACCTCTTCGAATTTCTGCCGGACGGCCTGAGCTGGAGTAAGAAATCCACGTGCAAATGCATTGGCATATTTTTCCACTCGCGAGCTTTCCAGTTCGTCGATCTCACTGACTTCAGCCTGCATACGCGTCGAGACCAGATGGCCAAGCTCGTGGGCTGCCGTCTGGGTTCGTCGATCCAGAGGATGGTTCGCGTTCAGCAGGATGCAAGCGCCGACAGACTCTTCGAACGCGAACAGTCCGGAAATTTTTCCGGGCAGGCGGCGGACATAGAGGCGAACGCCCATCTGCATTTCCAGAACGGCTCCAATGTCAGATACCGGCGCCAGTCCGAGCCCCAGCCAATGACGCAGCTCCAGCGCATGCTGCTCCGCCTGCTCGCGGACATCCCCCGCCAGGATCGCGCGCTCGGGCGGAAAGTTTCGGACATGGGCGATACCGAGCAGCGTTTCCAGCTCGACATCCGCACGGACGAGCTGGGCCATCAGTTCCGCAGCCGTGTTGACGGCCGGTTCGTCATGATCGGCGAGCTTGCGGAACTTGGGCGTGAGCTCGACGTGAACGGCTTCTCTGCGCAGCAGCGCATTGACGCTCGTGCCGTAGAATTGCGCGAGTTGTTGGAGTTCGCCAATTCTGACCCGCCGTGCGCCCTTCTCCATTGCAACGAGGGTGGTACGCGCTGCACCAATTACCGCTGCCGCGTCCGCCTGCGTCTTCGCCGCGTTTTCGCGGGCGATACGCAGGCGTTCGCCGATCTGGTCCCGGTTAAGCTGTTCGTGACTCTCGCTCATGAGGTCACGCCAACCATTGGGAAACAAATGATTTCGGCCCGAGATCCTTCATAAACGCCTTCCATTCTTTGTCATGCTGTTCCAGTAGGCCGGAAAGTTTCTCCTCGGCCTCAGTTGTCGTCATTCGGAGCTGCTCTGCCAATTGCCAAGCGTGTCGCTTTAAGCGAGAGCGGTGGAGGGGGGAAGAGCGCATTTCGGCGAGATGATCAAGATGCAACGCTCCGGCTATCCCGTATCGTTGCATTGCCCGGGTCACTTTCGTGAAGCCCGGGACCACTCCGTCCTCAAAACGGTCGGACCGCAGATTTTCCCAAATGTAGTTCTCTTTTGGCTCGTTAATACCGGCAGAATGGAAACTGAGCCGGCGAAGCATACACGCTGCGCATATACCGCAATGCCTGCGCGTTTTATCGAATGAAGAATTTCTGCTCTGCTGCCAGCAGGAGCGGGTCTTGTTCCACTCATCTGGCTCGAATGCGATCGCAGCGAACTCTGCCAGGGTCTGCCCCTTCGTCTTCCACAGTTGCGGCAATCGAAAATGGATCGGACAATCGAATAGCGCTTCAACCACGTCCTCCATCTTTCGGAGGAAGCGTGGGTGATTGCGGTAGTCTTCATAGCCGTGGCTGGTCGGAATAAGGGTCGGTCCCAATGCACCTTGTCCGCTTTCCGGCATAGCGACGTCATGGGTTCCGACGAGATATGCGGCCAACGCACTCAACAGCGTAAATTTGAATCCACGGCTTCGCACCGACGACTCTTTGATCCCGATCGGCTTCATGTTGACGGAGAACGGTATATTCAGAAACGGTACCTTCTTGCGATCGTGGACAGGCCGATCGTCGGCTTTCGAGCCGACACGAACCCTGATCAGCCTATCGAAGCGGCCTTGAGCGCCAAGAATTGCCGAGACAGCACGTGAGTCCAAGCCATCGCTAAAAGGCGTAATCGTTCGGCCAGGATCTCCCCACTCGAACAAGCTCTGTTGTCCTAGATTGCTGTCGACACTGGCCTTGGCGGCGGTGAAAGTCAGCTTCCACTCATCCCCCGTCAAGAACTTCAACGCGGTGGCAACACATTCCATCACGCGTGGGTTTTGCCAGCGCGACGTATCATGAACGGGCAGTTGCAGCTCAATTCGGCGTGCCCAGCCGAACCCTGGCCGTTTCAAAGCCTTGTCGCAATATTCGACCGCAGCGATGAGGAGCATAGCGTCATAAACGCGGCTATCCCAGTTTTTCGTCCTATAGTCGTTCAGGTCTTCCGTCTTGAAAACGATTGCCTTTCCGATTTCAGCCGTGCGCCATCCTTCTGCTGCTTTAGCTTTAGCTCCTGGCTCCACAACCGCAACACGGATCAAAGGTATTGCCAATCGGGATTCGCTCATAGCGGAGGCCCCTGATCGATGCCGTCGTACACCATTGGTGATCTAGTCACGTTTACGGTGCGATCGCCAAGTATTGACCTCGCCATACGGTCGAACGTTCCGCCGGCAATCATCTGGCCTATGGTTTCTCCCAGTCGTCGGCGCATTTGCTGGCAGGCGCCTGGACCCGCTTTTACAAGGTAATGCTCTTCCATCGCGCGAGCGCCGGCGGCCAGTCGCTCGCCGAGCGACGCGGCCAAGCCCTTCTCTAGAGCAGCCAATCCGGCGTATCCTTCCGAGATAGCCATTTGCGTCGCCTCGATGGCGCTTGCTGCCAAAGGCTGTACAGAGGGATCGACGCGAAGACGGTCGAGTTGTTCATTTGCGGAAGAGGCCAGCGTGAGAAGATCCCAACCATCAGCGATAGTGACAAGCTGCTTCAAAGCCGGATCGACCTCAAGCCTGACGTCACGCATGAGGGCAGCTTCAGCCGCGTCGCTGACCTGTTGAATGCCAAATGCTGGTTTGAACGCCCATGCTGCGACACGTTGGTATCCGTGGCGTAGAGGCAAGCTTTTATGCGGACCGTCGCTCATTGGAATCTCCTTATGTCAGGTATCTTGTATTTTTTTATCTGACATGTCAAAATTCGCGCACCGATTGATTGTTCACTTTGCATATGGAGCGGAATGAGATGCGTTGCGATCGCTACGGGAATTTTGACGAACTGGCCGCGTCCGAAGATGCAAGCGCTTTCCGCATCGAGGCAGAAAAACGGAATTCCAGTATCTGCGTGCTCGCTCCCCATGGCGGAAAGATTGAGCTGGGAACGTCTGATTTAGCCCGAGCAGTGGCAGGCTCTCATCTCAGCTACTACCTGTTCGAGGGTCGGAAACCGAAGGGCAATCGCGATCTTCATGTGACATCTGCAAACTTCAATGAGCCGCAGGCGATAGCAATCGTTGAAAGTAGTGATGTTGCGCTGGCGATGCATGGCTGCGAAGGCGATGATGAGGTCATCTATCTCGGTGGAAGACACGAGAAACTGGTGGCAAGCATCGCAAAAGCACTTTCGAAAAGAGGCTTCTCGGTCAGGACCCACAAGAATCCAGCATTGCAGGGGACTGCCGAAAAAAACATCTGTAACCGCGCAAAACTAGGAATGGGCGTGCAGTTCGAGATTACCCGAGCTCTTCGTGTTCGGCTCACCGATAAAACGGGGCAGTCAACAACGCCGTCACTCGACGATTTTGTCAATGCGATCAACGAAGGACTGGGCCAATGAAGACAGGATCCCGTGACTTGGAGGAAGCCCAGTACTCGCGCTGGATGGTTCCCAATCTCTTCGGTGTCTGAATACTGCAACGGCAGAAGACGTTCCCCTATCGGCTGCGTAAGGTTAATGGATCAGGGGGATAGTGCCCGCTGCATGAGTTCATTAACTCCAGCCCGCCCGGCTCGATAACCCGGACCAAAACATAATCTGGGCCAGGAAGTCGTGAAGTCGGGACAATGCCTCCAATAGAGAATTCAACGAGCTAGGGCGCTTCCACGGTTTTTTTCGCGCTGCCACTTGTGAAGCTAACTTTTTGTAACTGGCAAAATCTTCAACTTCCACCTCCGCCGATAATTTACCGAGCCGATTGATCCTGTTTCCGCTTTGTTTTCGTTAGTGTTTCACGTAATGGATATAAGCACTTCAAAGAAGGTCGGGGGGCCCAAAAAACAATGTAACATCTTGGACGGATCACGCCATCCTCAGAACAGCTCGCGATTATCAGCACGAATCGAACCGGCGCCGAACTGATCCGCGGCGCTGCCGGTAGTGGCAAGACGACAACGGCGTTGCTTCGATTGTCCTCACTTGCCAGCATGATGCGAGCTCGGAAGGACCGATTGAATGACAACTCCGCCGTTCGTATCCTTCTGCTGACGTTCAACAGGACGCTGGCCGGTTACGTTCGAGCCCTGGCAAATGCGCAATTGCGCAGCAAGCCCCATGACATCGAAATCCGAACATTCGCTAAATGGGCCCTGGAGAAGCTCAATGAACCGAGGGTCCATGAGACTGAAGCAAAGAGCCAACTCGCGCGGCTCGCAAGAGCGTTCGCGGGTTTGGATACCAGCTATGTGATACAGGAAGTCGACTACCTACTTGGCAGGTTTGAGCCAGAGGATCTCGAGGAATATGTAACGAGAGAGAGAACCGGCCGAGGACTGCTTCCCCGCGTCGATGGAGCGTTGCGCCGCCGGATACTTGATGAGGTCGTTTACCCCTATCTCGAACTTATGCAGCGCAACGACTGGCTCGACTGGAATTCTCTCGCGCTTAAGATGAAGCGCGAAATCGACAGTCTGGAATACGACATCGCCATTATCGACGAGAGTCAGGATTTCTCGGCAAACGAAATACGGGCTATCAATTATCATCTGGCCCGCGACCACGCCGTCACATTTGTCATCGATACAGCTCAGAGAATCTATGCACGTGGCTTCACCTGGACGGAGGCTGGGGTAACGATCGCCCCAAACCGTTCGCACCGTCTCCAGGAAAACCACCGTAATACCCGGCAAATCGCCGCCTTCTCGGCCGGTATCTTGCAGGGCCTGACCATCGACAGCGATGGCGTGCTTCCTGACCTCTCAGCTGCCACGACGAATGGTCCTTTGCCACAGGTCATCGCCGGAAAGTACTCCCAGCAGATTTCATGGGCAATCGATTATATTCGCAGACACGTCAACCTTCAGACCGACTCTGTTGCCTTTCTCAAACCGCAAGGAGGGGACTGGTTCAACACAATCAAGGCGGAGTTGGGAAACGCGCGCATTCCCTTTGTCGATATGCAGCGCAATCCAGACTGGCCGACAGGCCCGGCAAATGTCGGAATCTGCACCTTTCACTCAGCGAAAGGTCTCGAATTCGATCATGTGATCATCCTGGGTTTCAATCAGGAGAACACGGCTTATGGAGACGAGGAGGCCAGCGACCAGGTTCGCGTTTTGCGCAGGCTTCTGGCAGTTGCGGTCGCGCGAGCGAGAAAACACGTCATTGTCGGTTACAAACCGGGCGAACAATCGCGGCTGACAGAATTCTTTCAGTCGGGCACGTTCCAGGAGATCCGCCTGTGACGCTCGCTCAACGCATATCGGACCGTGGCATTTCAGAGGTCATCCACTTTACGACGAACCGCGGCTTGCTTGGCAGTCTACACAGCAGACATCTTCTGTCGAGACCGCTCCTTGGCGAAGACAATTATTTACGCCATGTCCTGCAACTCAACGCGGCGGTTAGACCGGAGGAGTCGGCCTTTTTCGACAAATCACAGGACTGGCTGCGGTTCGTGAACCTGACGGTTTCTGAGGTGAACCGCCGCTTTCTCGATGTCTCGCGCAGATGGCATCCGCACGATATCTGGTGGTGCATTCTTTCCTTTGATCCCGAGCTCATCGAGCATGACGGTGTCTGGTTCACGACCACAAACAACGGCTATGATGCCTGCACACGCGCCAAGGGAACCGCCGGCTTCGACGCCCTGTTTGCGCAAAAGATCTCACGCAAGCGGTTTGGCATCGATGGTCGACCGTGGAACGCGCTTCGGGCGAACCGCCCCGACCATTTGCCGACCTGCGAACAGGCTGAAGTCCTTTATCCCGAGAAGCTGAGCCTTGACTATCTGCGGACAGTCTATGTGGAGGAAGGTGAGTACCATGATACGGTCGTTGGGTGGCTTTCTGACTACGGGTACGAGAATGTCAAAGTCGTGGTAGGCATGCAGAAGTTTATAGGAAGGCAGAATTGAACATGATCAAAGGGTCGAACCTCAACGCCGCCTATCGGAACGACGACTATGAGCGGGCAATCGTGAATTCATCGCTCTGGGCGGCGGCTGGCGATGCGCTCGGCTGGATCACGGAACTTTCCCGCGGTCAGGACGGTGTCCGGTATCGGACCGGCAAGGGGCGCATCACGGCCCCCGTCGATTGGCAACGGACTATCGGCGGCCGGGGGGGAGTACGGGTTGACTTGCCCGCCGGAACCTACTCCGACGACACGCAGTTGCGTCTCGGCGTGTCGCGCTCGATCAGGGGCAACGGGACTTTTGATGTCGAGACATTCGCCAAGATCGAGGTTACTGCCTGGCAGGGGTACGCTCTTGGCGCCGGCCTCGGATCAAAGGCGGCGGCGGCCAACCTGTCGAAGAGAGGTATAAACTGGTTCTCCAACTTCTTCAGAAGCGACCGACAGTCCTACGTCAATGGGGGTGGAAACGGCGCAGCGATGCGCGTTCAGCCTCATGTTTGGGGAGCCACAGGGCCACTGCCCGAGACAGTCGGACAGGTCTTTCGGGATGCCATCGTCACCCACGGTCACCCACATGGCTTCTGCGGCGCGATATTTCATGCGCTGTGCCTTTGGGACACCCTTGCGGTGCGGTCAATTCCTTCAATGAAGCGTGCCCGTGAGTTTATTTCTTTCCTGGATAACCTGCCCTTGATCGTAGCGAAGGACGATGAACTGGCACAGTTCTGGCTTCCGTCCTGGGAACGAGAAACCAAGAGGCTCTTCCCCGAGGCCATCCGGGGATTTCAGGCCGATGCCCTAGCAGATATCCAGGCCGCGGAAGAAATTATCGCCGCCGGAAACGGGCAGAGTTATCCGCAGCTTCTCGAACGCATCGGATGCCTGTCCGATAAGTTCAGGGGCTCTGGTTTTAAGACTGCGCTTGCTGCTCTCGCGCTTTCGGAGCTTTACGCTAAACAGTCGATCGAGGATGCCCTGATCATCTCCGCAAATGAGTTGGACAGCGATACCGATACGATCGCGACCATGGCCGGTGCTCTTCTTGGGGCAATTTCTGACAGCGAGCCGACGTGGGAAATTCAGGATCGTCCGTATATCGAGGCGGAAGCACGAAGGCTGGCGCGCGTTAGCCTCGGACAGGATCAAGCGACATTTGCCTATCCGGATGTTTCCTCGTGGGAGCCACCGACCAGCCAGTCAGATGCTGTGGTGCGTTTCAATGGCGGATTGGCGCTTGCCGGACTTGGTCCGATTGTCCCGCGTAGTCGGGAGTATCAATCCGGGAACGCAATCTGGCAATGGTTTGAATTACCGTTTGGTCAAACTGTCCTCGCAAAGCGGCGTGTCGAGAACACCGCTCTGATAGGTGAAGATCAATTGCCTGGCCAGCCACGAATCAGCACGCGGGCCGGCCATCGTGATGACGCGGATGGACGACAAAACCGTTTTGCTTTTGATGAGATGAGGAGCGCGTCCGACGACCGACGTTCGGTTGATGCTGGTCCTTCTATACGGCAATCGGAATTTCCCGGTCTCGATCAGGCGACTGACCTGATAATCTCGTCGGGCTTTGATGACGCAACGCTGGGACGATTGATCAAGGACTGCATAGACCACACTGAGAGCATCGAGCTAACGGTGAGCTTGACCTCGATCGTCGCGAAAGCCCGCCTTGCTCGCCGGCGCCGCAGATAAGCTCTTCGTATAATCTGTGACACAAGCCCGAGTGCGACGTCATCCGGTGGGATCAATGCCCGCAGCTTGGTTATAGAACGCCCCACGCCCGAAACCTCCCCCTCCCCGTCATCTCCCTTAATCCCAGCTCCTCGACGATCCGCAGTGCCGCGCGCGGCGTGATGGCAAGTTCCTTCGCGATCATCCCGGCCGACACCAGAGGCCGCGAGAGCACCAGCTCGATCAGCTTTGGCAGTTTTGACGACGTGCGTTTCCCGACCAGTCGGCGCTCCATCATTTTTCGCGCCAGCGCCAGACGGTCATGTTCCTTGAGGCCGAGATGATACCGGTGAGCATGGCCAACAGCCTGGTTTCGGAATCGCGATGTCGACGGCGATCGACGGGGATAGTTTTGAGGCCAACGTTGAAGGCCGCCAGATGCGCTGCCGTCGTCAGCCCAGCATCACGCAGGATCGACGCTGCCAGAAGCCGACCAAGCCAGGGCGCATGCTGCAGCACCAACAATTCGTTCCAGGCATTGAGGGCGACCACCGCGCCTGCAGCACAGCGGGTAGGTCTTGCATCTGCCGCAACATGCCGCGCCATTCTTCCAGCCGCCCGTCCTCGTCCCAGTCGAGATCGTAAACGAGCGGATCTTTTTCCGTGGCACCGGCACGGCCGGGCCGCTTTGCCCGCTCGATTGCTGCGTCGGATCAGGCAAGCAGCGCATCAATGGCGGCGAGTTCGGCGTTAAGCGGGTTTACACCAACTTCCACCTCTTCCGCCTCACCTCCTCCGAAAACCTCATCGGCAGCCGGGGGCGTCTCGCTGCCGCCCACGATGCCGCCAGATGCCTTCGCCGCAGCCTGGCCTCATAGGTTGCGAAGACCGTCCGGCGACAGCGCCCAGTCGGGTGCCTGTACGGCGATGCGGCGGCGGGTTTTAAGAACATCGCGGGCGATGGTCAGTTCGTGGGTCGGCGTGCGAATATCCCGGGTAGCGTCGTGGAGGACGAGGTCTTCGAGATGGACCAGCTCGCCGTCGATCCACAGAGAGGCGCAGGCGTCGGTGAAGTGCGAGCGTTCGCCAAAACCCTCACTGAGCGGTGAACGGGCTATCCGCTCATCGAGACTGGTCAACACTGAGCCCACGTCCTAAATCGGCCGCAGCAGCCTTGAGATGGTAATTTGGCGATATCGTAACCCATTGCAATCATGGTCAGTACAAGGTTAACACGAAGCTATAGACGAAATAACTTCTGTTGTATAGACATCATACTGACCACATTCTAACCACCGATAACTACCAAGTATCAATAGTGATTGATTTCAACCAACAAATCAGCCATCCTGCATCTCCTTGCCAGGCACAACGAGGAAACCACACCATGCTGTCCTTTCATAATCGCCACGATCGGCCGCTGTACGCCGCCGTGCACCGCGATCTCGACAAACACGCAACCGTGCTCCGGTATATGCTTATAGGCGCCTTGGCTGCCGGGCTGCTCCTGCGTCTCTGTCTGCCACTGGACAAGGCTGTTGCCGTGGCAATGATGTATATTCGCCCGATAAGCGAAGGAACAATGACATTGCCCATCACGCTCCTGTATCTTTCCGCGGCTATCGGGCTGTTTAGGTGGCGCTGGACGCGGAGAATGGCACGGATCTCAGCCAATGCCATCGCCGGAGCAATCATTGGCAGTGCGGCCATTGTGCTCGGCATCAGTGTTGGTCTGGCGGCAAGTGAGGCGTTTTTGAAGAGCGTGGGTGGGGCAGCGAGCGCCAGCTGGCTGGAAATTCTCGTGCTGGTCAATACTGCGGCTTCGGCTATGCTTCTTGTGACTTTCACTGTGCCCATGGTGCTGCTGATCGGGAATCTTCCGATCGCTTACTACGGCGAAGAGCGCTGATGATGCAACCCGCCAAGTCGATAACTGCCCGCGCCGAGGCGCTGGACGCCCTTGATGCCATCCTGCCGTTCGACCGCCGTGACCAGCTCGCCGCAATCCTCACCGACGAGGATGTAGCCACGCTCAGGCATCTGGCCAGCACCGGCATGGGCGACAACACCATGCGGGCGCTGGCTTCGGACATTGGCTATCTGGAGAGCTGGTGTTTGGCTGTCACCGGCGGCCCCCTGCCCTGGCCAGCGCCGGAAAGTTTGCTGCTGAAATTCGTCGCGCACCATTTGTGGGATCCCGCCGCGCGCGAAAACAATCCGGAGCACGGCATGCCGCAAGACGTGACAGTTGCATTGCGGGCCAAAGGCATGTTGCGCAGCACCGGCCCGCATGCGCCGAGCACCGTGCGCCGGCGGCTCACCAGCTGGTCGATCTTGACACGCTGGCGCGGCCTGACCGGAAGCTTTTCGGCCCCCTCCCTCAAAAGTGCTCTGCGGCTGGCTGTTCGCGCCAGCGCCCGGCCCCGCCAGCGCAAGAGCAAAAAGGCGGTCACCGGTGATGTTCTCATCACGCTGCTGGCTGCCTGTGCCGGCGACAGACTGGTCGATGTCCGTGATCGTGCAATCTTGCTGATGGCCTTTGCCTCCGGTGGCCGCCGCCGCTCCGAGGTCGCCGCTCTGCGTCTCGACAATCTCGTTGACGAGCCGCCGGTCCGCGCCGATCCGGCCAACAAAGACTCGCCTCCCCTGCCCTGCCTCACCATCCATCTCGGCAGAACAAAAACCACCTCGGCCGACGAGGACGAACAGGTGGTGTTGATCGGTCGGCCGGTCGTTGCACTGAAAGCCTGGATCAAGGCAGCCGGAATTGCCAACGGCGCTGTGTTCCGGCGTATCGATCAATGGGGCAATCTTGACCGGCAGGCGCTGACGCCGCAATCGATCAATCTCATCGTCAAGACACGCGCCAAGCAAGCTGGTCTCGATCCGGCGCTATTCTCGGCGCATGGGCTGCGCTCCGGCTATTTGACAGAGGCGGCCAATCGCGGCATTCCGCTGGCGGAAGCCATGCAACAGTCGTTGCACAAGTCCGTGGCGCAAGCAGCTGGCTACTATAACAATGCCGAGCGAAAAATGGGAAGGGCCGCCCGGATCCTTGTGTGATCGACTCCACGTTGGCGGACCGAAACGTTTCGCGAAGCCCATCGGCATTTTCAACTGACTCATGACTTACGACTTTATACAAAGGGTGATAATGGCGCCGGTATTTTGGGCTGGATTGCCCCTTTGCCATGGCTGATCGTTGTGCACCGGTGGATGTGCGATTATCGGACTTGCGGATGGATGCGGTTTGCGGGCCTTTGGCAATCCTCATTTTGCCCTTCCCTCGACCAGCCTGACGTGCTCACCATTGGCCCTGAGTTGGGCAAGGAGCATGGGCCAAACGGAAAATTCGCCTTTTGCCGCCTTGTCGGTGAGCGATCGGAGATAGCCTCCGGCGGAATTGATCTGATCGGTTCTTTGCAGGATGCAGGCCATGGCAATGGCTGCGTTTTCCTGGCCAAGCACGGAGCAGGCTTCCTCATAGGCCGAAGGACTGACACCGAGCATGGAACGTACGACAATGGCCGCGCCCATCAGTTCGGACCAGCTGGCAAGGCCATTCCTGGCATAGGCTGATATATCGGGACAGGCTTGGCGGACAAGACCGAGCGGAACGGGTTTGGCATCAAAGGCTGTGGCAGAGGCACCAAGCGCTGCCAGATCAAGACTGCGGCTGCGCAGGCCGGTGCGCAGATCCGATGGATCGTCCAAACCAGCCACGCCGGGCATACCAGGCTCTCGTCCAGCTGCACTGTCAGCATCGCCCGCCTCTCCTGCTTCATGCGGGTTCTCAGCACACCCCATTGTTGTTTGGCTACCGGGCGTTTCCGCCAGTGGATCATCGTTCCGGTTGTGCTCAGCATTTCGCCCTTGGTTTGTTCGAAAGCGATGTTCAAGATCAGAAGTGGATTTGGTATTTGAATTTTGTTTGTGGCGCTCAGAATGAGACTCTCTGGCGCTTGTTTGTTGTAAATTCAGCTTATTCTGCAATAGCTTGGAGATCTCCAGCTGGATGCATTCAAGCCCGTCCACAACCGGCTCCAGATCGCGGATCGTCGCCTGACGGGGAATATCATCAATCACGCTGCGAAACGCCCTGTAGTGCCCGTTCCAGTCGATATGAGGCATCTCCTCAAAGCCAAGCTCGATCAGCTTGACGATGTCACGGCGCAAAAGCGTCACCCGTTCCTTCATCAGTTTCAGCTGCAGGCGCTCCGAACGCACCGCTTCCGCCATGGTTTCGAACTCCCCCGCCCGTACCACAAGCGGTGCCAGCGAGAAGCCAAAGGCCTCACCGCCCTCCCCTGCCCCCGTTGCCCCTGTCCGGGCTTTGCGCGCATAGCGCTTGCCGTTGGGGCTGTCCTTGCGGAAGATCAGGCCGGTTTCCACCAGCGCGCTCAAATGCCGGCGCAAGGTCGCCGGTGCCATGCCGTGCGCGCGCAATGACAGTTGCGCATTCGACGGAAACACCACCAGGCCACCCGCTTCGTTGAGCTCGCTCTGCGGATAGAACGTCAAAAGTGCGTTCAGCACCACCAGCGCCCGGTCGGATATCCCGATCAGCGCCCGCGCCTCGCACAGCCAGCGAAACAGCTTCCATTTATCAACCGAAGCCTCCGGATCGACCTCATGCGCCTGCACCTGTGTTGCCAGCATGCCAAGCGATAGCGATCGCCGCCCAAAGGGCGTCGTGAATGCATTTTCCGACTGCATCGTCCTCTACCTTTCAATCAGGCAAAAGAAATCCGCTCGCCAAAACGACGCTGGGCTCAATCAACCCTTGACGGTGATTCTCAGAAATGCGATTCTCTCAGCTGCGACACTACAGAGAAGGGCTTCCGGAATTCGTTTCGGTGGCCTTTTTCTTTTGCGGTTAGTGGTCCGCTATTTCTGTCATCTCAATCTTGATCGGCCTTGCCTCCTCCGTTCGTTTCAAGAAATTGGGCATACAAGCGATTCAACTGGTCCGCGACATATTCCCCGAATAAAGGCGCCCGTTTCTCATCAAAAATTAAAGCCGTTCTCCCTGGCTCTTGCTGGATCCGAGCAACTGTTTTGCCCTCTGGTGTAGTCCAGGCTTTTACTTTCCTGGAGGGTTTGGCAGGACGCTTCGATACAGCATTGAAAATCAGCGCAAAGCGAGTATCACTATCCGCAATCTTGAACCGATCAGATTCCAGAATCGTTTCGACTGCATCCAAGTCCTTGGGCTTTTCCAGGTTTTCGGCTAACGCTATCCAACGTGACCTGCCTGCTTTTGCGGCCGGGCCAATCTGAATGGCAAGCTTCTCCGGGATGCTTCGCGCCACGGCGATATAGCGACTTACGTCAGACTTGTCCGTCGATAAGGCAGCAGTGATAGTTGCGCGGTCAAACCCCGCGGCCTCGAGCCGGAGTGCAAAGAGCGCCTTCTCGATGAACGAGAGGTCAGCACGGTCCAGGTTTTCCCGGCCCTGCGCCACGACCAATTCGCGATCAGTAAGATTTCGGACAATAGCCGAAACCTCTCGGCCCAGATCGGCAGCAGCCCGTAGCCGTCTTCGCCCATATGCGACCTGATATCGACCGGCAGTTTCCGGATGGGGTCTAACAAGGATCGGAACTTGCTGCCCGTTCTCCGCGATGCTTGCCTTGAGTTGATCGAACTTCGGATCGATGGTTGTCGGCAACCGGTCGGCAATCGTTGAGCCCTCGACCGTTGAAGGATCCAGGGAGATCACGGCCTCGCCCGAAGCCAACTGGTCTTGCAGCCGAGCAGCGGCTTTTGCACCTTCAGCCATCTCCTGTAATGACGAGCCCATTGCGGAGATCGCACCGGTCCGCACGCGAACGGGCGACCTGTCGGCCGTAGTCTTCTCGCCCAATGCGGGCTTCTTGAGAAACAATGAATCAATTGCGTCTTTGCGACTCATGATATTGCTCCCTGCGGGCAAGTTTCGAGGCACCTTTGGTTTAACCGAACGAGCAGCCTGTTGGGAGTTCCCAACAGGCTGGCGTTTCTACGATTGGGGCGATCGCTCGTTCCAAGCATCCCTGCAGAGATGGACACATCCTGAGATCGGCGAAAGGCAGCCAGGATACGCCTCAACGATCTTGTGTTGGGAGCTCCCAACAACAAATGAATATGGTCCGTAGTATTCGTCATACGCGGCCCCATGCAGCTTTGATCAACGTCTCGATCTCGGCGTTCACCGCATCCAGAGACTCCATCGCCCGATCGTATGTTGATCGCGTTAAGTTCTCCCGCCCTATCTCGTAAAGTGTTTGCTTAGTAAGGCCGGCGTCAGAAACAGCCGCGGACTTCACCATCGGATTTGTCAGGACGTGATCGTCAAACATGTTGCGCAACAGCGCTGCGACCTTCGTTTGCGGCGCATCCTGAGGTTCGAACCGGGTTAGAAGATAGCGGATGAAGTCATACTGGAGATTTCCCCCAGCCTCCTTCACTACGCCGAGAAGGTCGCGGGTCATAAGGAGGAACTGACTCATGGATGCAATATCGAGCATCTGGGGATGCACAGTGATCACCATTGATGTTGCAGCGCATAAACCGCTAAGCGTTAAAAACCCGAGCTGGGGAGGGCAGTCAATCACAACGACGTCATAATCATCAGCAACTTCGTCGAACGCCTGCGCGATACGGGTGAAGAAAAGCGCGTTACGTGCGCCGCGATCGGTCAAGGCCTTTGGGGTTGTGTGCTCAAACTCCATAAGCTCAAGATTTCCAGGAACGAGATCCAGCCCATCAAAATATGTCGGACGAATAACCTCTTTGAGTGGCCGCTTCGAACCATCGTACCGGATGGCCGCGTATAATGTTTCATTGGAACCAACATCCGTCTCTGGGAGAACGCCCAGAAGTGCCGAGAGGCTAGCCTGTGGATCGAGGTCAACTGCGAGTACTCTATAACTCTGCAGCGCGAGATATTGTGCAAGATGAGCTGATGTCGTTGTTTTACCGGAACCGCCTTTGAAATTAGTCACGGCTATAACCTGCAAGTGCTCCGCGCCGCGCCGGTGGGGCACAAATTCGATACTTTCGCGTCCACGAGTAGAGCCCGCCAGCATATGCCTGATTTCATTTATTTGGCCGAGTGTATAGAAGCGCCGTCCATTACTTGCCAGCTCAGGCTGCGGTCCTTCACCAGCTAAAGTCATCTTCCTGAGTGTCGAATCAGATATCTTCATCAGGCGCGCTGCCTCACCCGACGTGAACTTCCTTAAGCTCTTATGCGACGTTGGGGCAAACAACGCCTCGCTCATGGCCTGGAGCTGTGAACTCAGCTGTTCGGCGTGCTCTCCTAGGGTAACATCTACCGAGGGGCGATCATTCCTGGATATGGCAACGGCATTGCTCACGGTCTAAACTCTCGTCACGGTTAATTGGCCAATATCGACCTTTTTCCGTGACGATACCCAAAGTCCGCTCCGTTGCAACAAGTTATTGGTTAACAGAGACTTAACGGCTAGCAGCCCAACGCTTCATGAAGACGAGAATCCGCATTTTTTCTTATATTTTTCTGATACTTATCCGTTGAACCGCCGAGATGGAGGGCAAAACTTACCCCCGTTTATTAACCAGTGAATCCAGACCTACAGCAACCATGCGGTGCGGCCTGTCTGACACAATAGCCACGACTCGTTGCGACTCACCCGACTCAACCGCTGTAGAATTCTACACTCCTTTCATCAGGTTTTATGTGCTGATCTCCCATCAACTAGCAATGACGGAGGTCTACACGATGATAGTGCACGCAGTACGCGATGCTTCGGTCGACAGAGATAACAGGCTGATCGACGAACAGCATCATCTTCGAGCCCGGGTATTCGCGGGACGGCTGGGCTGGAATGTCAACGTATTGAATGGACGCGAAACCGACGAATACGACGCTCTCCTACCGACCTACATTCTCGCCATATCAGAGGCCGGCGCTGTTGTCGCCTGCGCCCGGCTTCTCCCGGCCATTGGACCAACTATGCTGCAGCGGACATTTCCTCAGCTTCTAGCCTCACGTTGCCTCAAAGCCCATCCCCGCATGATCGAGAGTTCGCGGTTCTGCGTCGACACATCGCTCGTAGAGGGCAGGGGAGGGGTTCTCCACGAGGCCACGCTCACCATGTTCGCTGGCATCATCGAATGGTCGATAGCAAACGGCTACGACGAAGTAGTCACAGCAACTGATCTCAGATTTGAAAGAATTCTGAACAGGGCCGGCTGGCCGATGCGCCGCCTCAGCGAGCCATGCAGGATCGGTAGCACGGTCGCCGTCGCCGGTTCTCTTGCTGCGGACGTTGAGAGCTTCAACAAGGTCTGCCCAACGGGATACCGCTCGACGATCGCGCGCGGCCACATGCGTGCTGCGTGAGGAGCGTGCCGTGAACCATCTGCGCTCTCATCCCCGCCTGGTCCGCAAGCTTCAGGAAGCACTTGGCGACCATCTCTGTGTCGCACTCGACGATACAAGCGTGGTCGAGATCATGCTCAACCCCGACGGCAAGCTCTTCATCGAACGATTGGAGCACGGCATGACGCCGGCTGGCGAAATGTCAGCCGCCACAGCAGAGATCGTCATCGGAAGCGTCGCACACGCGCTGCAATCTGAGGCCGACGAAGATCGGCCGATCATTTCCGGCGAACTGCCGATCGGCGGGCATAGATTTGAGGGACTGCTTCCACCGGTTGTTGCGCGCCCGGCCTTCACGATCAGGCGCAGGGCGTCGCGGCTCATTCCGCTGGACGACTATGTCAGATCGACGGTGATGACGGAGCGACAGGCATCCATCATCAGCAATGCTATTTCCTCCCGCCTCAATATCGTGATCTCCGGGGGGACTGGATCGGGCAAGACAACACTAGCCAACGCTGTTATCGCCAAGATCGTCGAAAGCGCGCCGGAAGACAGGATTGTCATCCTGGAAGACACGGCCGAGATCCAGTGCGCCGCCGAAAACGCTGTTGCCCTGCACACGAGCGATATGATCGACATGGCGCGACTCCTCAAGAGCACCATGCGCCTGCGTCCAGACCGCATCGTTGTCGGCGAGGTCCGCGACGGCGCGGCGCTCACTCTTCTCAAAGCCTGGAATACGGGGCACCCCGGCGGGGTCACCACAATCCACTCCAATACGGCAATGTCAGCTTTGCGCCGCCTCGAACAACTGACCGCTGAGGTCAGCCAGCAGCCGATGCGTGAAGTCATCGGCGAGGCCGTCGATCTGGTGGTCTCGATCGAACGCACTCCCAAAGGGCGCCGCGTTCGCGACGTAGTCCATGTAGATCGCTTCACCGGCTCTCAGTACGAAACCGAAACCTACCCCCAAATCGACGAGGAACGTCATGTCGCGTGATCGCCATGCTCTTCTTGCAGCCGGAGCTCTGGCGATTACCTTCGGCCTTCTCCTCATCGAACCTGCGATTGCCTCTTCCGGAGGTGGCGGATTGCCCTGGGAATCGCCGCTACAGCAAATCCAGCAATCGATCACCGGGCCCGTTGCCGGATTCATTGCGCTGGCCGCGGTCGCCATAGCAGGCGGCATGCTGATCTTCGGCGGCGAACTCAACGACTTCGCGCGGAGGCTTTGCTATATTGCCCTTGTCGGCGGCGTGCTCCTCGGCGCGACACAGATTGTCGCCCTGTTCGGCTCCACCGGCGCTTCGATCGGCCCGATCGAGGCGCCGGGTCCGATACCCCTTGCGGAAGGGGAGGGGACCAATGGCTGAGCCAAGCTCCAACCTCTTCCGATCACGCATCCATCGGGCGCTCTCTCGCCCGAACCTTATGATGGGAGCCGACCGCGAGCTCGTGCTGCTCACCGGGCTTGCCTCAGTGATCCTGATCTTCGTGGTCCTGACGTGGTACGCTGCCCTGTTCGGCGTGGCGATCTGGCTGATAGCCGTCGCAGCGCTGCGAATGATGGCCAAAGCCGATCCGTTGATGCGCAAGGTCTATGTCCGCCACATCCAATACAAGGCTTATTACCGGGCGACGTCGACGCCCTGGCGACGGTACTAAGGGCTGTTATGGTCTCTCTCGCTCCCTTCCGGCAATCCGGTCCGTCCTTCGCCGATCTTGTTCCTTATGCTGGGCTCGTCGCCAACGGCGTTATCCTTCTCAAGGACGGCTCACTGATGGCCGGTTGGTATTTTGCCGGGCCGGATTCCGAAAGCTCTACCGACTTCGAGCGCAATGACGTATCGCGCCAGATCAACGCGATCCTGTCGCGCCTGGGTTCCGGCTGGATGATCCAGGTCGAGGCAATCCGCGTCCCGACCACGAATTACCCATCGGACGAGGATTGTTTTTTCCCCGATCCAGTTACCCGCGCGATCGATGTCGAACGCCGCGCGCATTTCGAACGCGAAAGCGGCCACTTCGAGAGCCAGCACGCGCTGATCCTGACCTACCGCCCGCCAGAGCCACGCCGTTCCGGTCTGACACGCTATCTCTATTCTGATCTCGAGACCCGATCAGCCTCCTACGCCGACAAGGCGTTGGAGATGTTCCAGACCTCGATCCGCGAAGTCGAACAATACCTCGCAAACATCATATCGATCCGCCGGATGATGACGCAGGAATTCGAGGAACAGGGAGGCCGCCGCGTCGCAAGATATGATGAACTTTCCCAGTTCATTCGCTTCTGCATCACCGCCGAGAACCATCCAATCCGGCTGCCGACAATTCCAATGTATCTCGACTGGCTGGTGACAGCCGAACTTCAACACGGCCTGGCACCGACAGTGGAGAACCGCTCTTTGGGGGTAGTCGCAATTGACGGCCTGCCAGCGGAGAGCTGGCCGGGCATCCTCAACACGCTCGACCTGATGCCGCTGACCTATCGCTGGTCTTCCCGCTTCATCTTTCTTGACGCCGAGGAGGCCAAGGCAAAGCTGGAGCGCACAAGAAAGAAATGGCAGCAGAAGGTTCGCCCGTTCTTCGACCAGCTTTTCCAGACGCAAAGCAACGCCGTCGACCAGGACGCCATGCTGATGGTAGCCGAGACCGAGGACGCCATCGCGGAAGCGTCGTCTCAACTCGTCGCCTACGGCTATTACACGCCGGTGATCATTCTGTTTGATGAGGATAGTGCCCGGCTTCAAGAGAAATGCGAAGCGGTACGCCGGTTAATCCAGGGGGAAGGGTTCGGAGCACGTATCGAAACGCTGAATGCGACCGATGCCTTTCTCGGAAGCCTGCCCGGGAACTGGTATGCCAATATTCGTGAGCCGCTGATCAACACGCGTAACCTCGCTGATCTCATCCCGCTCAATTCCGTCTGGTCCGGGAGCCCTGTTGCCCCGTGCCCATTTTATCCGGTAGGATCCCCTCCCTTGATGCAGGTAGCCAGTGGCTCTACGCCGTTCCGCTTCAATCTCCATGTAGACGATGTCGGCCATACGCTCGTTTTCGGCCCGACCGGATCGGGCAAGTCCACGCTGTTGGCGCTGATTGCTGCCCAGTTCTGCCGCTACAAGGAAGCGCAGCTCTTTGCATTCGACAAGGGGCGTTCAATGCTCCCCCTGACGCTCGCGGTCGGCGGCGACCATTACGAGATCGGTGGCGAGCCACAGGGGGGTAGAGGGGAACTTGCTTTCTGCCCGTTGTCCGAGCTCTCGACCGATGCCGATCGTGCATGGGCGAGCGACTGGATCGAGATGCTGGTCGCACTGCAGGGCGTCACCATCACCCCCGATTATCGTAACGCCATCTCCAGGCAGCTGGCCCTGATGGCGGAATCGCGCGGCCGATCGCTCTCGGACTTCGTCTCTGGCGTGCAGATGCGCGAGATCAAGGACGCGCTGCACCATTACACCGTCGACGGTCCGATGGGGCAGCTCCTCGATGCGGAAGCGGACGGATTGTCACTCGGTGCCTTTCAGTGTTTTGAAATTGAGGCGCTGATGAATATGGGCGAGCGCAACCTTGTGCCGGTCCTGACCTATCTGTTTCGCCGCATTGAGAAGCGGCTGACAGGAAACCCAAGCCTCATTGTACTTGACGAGGCCTGGCTGATGCTCGGGCATCCGGTCTTCCGGGACAAGATCAGGGAGTGGCTAAAAGTCTTGCGCAAGGCCAATTGTGCCGTGATCCTTGCAACCCAATCGATCTCGGACGCCGATCGCTCCGGCATCATTGATGTCTTGAAAGAAAGCTGCGCGACCAAGATTTGCCTGCCGAACGGAGCGGCAAGAGAGCCTGGAACTCGTGAGTTCTACGAGAGAATTGGCTTCAACGACCGCCAGATCGCGATTGTCGCCTCCGCTGTGCCGAAGCGGGAATATTATGTAACCAGTCCCGAAGGCCGCCGGTTGTTCGACATGGCCCTTGGACCTCTCACGCTTTCGTTCGTTGGCGCATCTGGCAAGGAAGATCTCAAGCGTATCCGCGCCCTTCATTCCGAACATGCGGCCGACTGGCCTCTCCATTGGACCCGGCAGAGGGGGATTGCCCATGCAGCATTGCTGTTTCCGAAAGCTTAGAAGAAGGCTCGTCGCGACCACCGCGGTTGTCGCAATGCTTGTGCCAATAACGTCTGCAGCCACGCGCGCCGGCGGTGTCACCGGACAAGCGACGGAATGGACCCAACTGGCCAACAACGCTGAACTGATCAGCCTCGTCGGCAAGTCAGCAGAGCAGGTGAACAATCAGATCACCCAGATCAATCAGTTGGCGGAGCAAATTCAGAACCAGCTCAATATCTATAACAACCTGCTCCAGAACACGGCACAGCTTCCAGGCCACATCTGGGGACAGGTTGAAAATGACCTGAAGAGCTTGCAAAGCGTCGTGGCGCAGGGGCAGGGCATCGCCTTCTCCATGGGCAACATCGACGATGTCCTCAACCAGCGCTTCGGGAGTTTCGCTGACTTCAAGACCAATCTTCCGGACAATGAAGCCTTCTCAACTACCTATCAGAATTGGTCGAACACCAACCGCGACACGATCGCGGGCACACTGAAGGCCGCGAACCTGACCGCGGAACAGTTTTCCAGTGAGGAGTCCACCATGAATTCCCTTCGCTCGATGTCCGAGAGCGCCGACGGCCAGATGAAGGCGCTGCAGGTCGGCCACCAGATCGCCACCCAGCAGGTCGCGCAGATGCAGAAACTGCGTGGGCTCGTCTCGCAGCAGACGACCATGATGGGCACATGGTTCCAGTCGGAACAGGCGCAAAAAGATCTCGCTCAGGCCCGCCGCGAGCAGTTCTTCAACGCGCCCAGCCGCGATATCCGCAGCGGTCAGACGATGGAGCCGCGCTGGTGAGCCCGCGCATCCTCATCGCCCTCGGGGTAGCGGCTGTCGTCGCCTTCGGGGCCGGTATGATGTATTGGGTGGTCGTTCAATCGGACGCTACGACTGAACCACCGGGCTCGGGTGCGGCGCAGCGCGAACACCGGGAGCGCTTTTTCAGCAGTGATCCGGATCGCGATGTGCACGGCGGGCAGGAGATGAAACCCCGATGGTAGGCGCACATCCTTCTCGCACGCTGGAGACGGTGTTTATCGTGAGTGGAGTTTTGCTGCTTGTAAGCGCGCCAGCGCTTGCACAGCAAGGTTCAGTCCTGACAACATTGGAGAACCAGGTCGTCACCGCCGCGAAGGGCTGGGAGACGACGATCATGAACGCAGCGCGCTCGCTGTTCTGGATCCTCGCCGGCATCGAGATCGGCATTGCTGCCGTCTGGCTGGCGATCAATGCGGCGAGCCTCGACGCATGGTTCGCCGAGCTGGTGCGTCGGATCATGTTCATCGGTCTCTTCGCTTTCATCCTCGACGGGGGTCCGGCTTTTGCCAAGGCCGTGGTCGACAGCCTCTACCAGATAGGCGCCGGCGGCGGCTCCGCATCGCCCGCCAATATTTTTGACGCCGGCATTCGTGTCGCGTCCAAGATGTCCGAGCAGGCGAAATTCGGCCTGTTCGAGGACAATGCGCTCGCGATCGCCGCCGTTTTCGCGATGGTCGTGGTCGTCGTCTCCTTTTCCCTCGTCGCAGCCATCTTCGTCGCCGTTATGGTGGAGATGTATGTCGGGCTCCTGGCCGGCATGATCATGCTTGGGCTTGGAGGCTCCTCCTACACCAAGGATTTTGCGGTCCGGTATCTAGTCTATGCCTTTTCCGTCGGCATGAAGCTGATGGCTCTCGTCATGATCGCCAAGATTGGCTCAGATATTCTGCTCGGCCTGGCCGAGGCGCCGACCGCGACCTCGGACCAGTTCATCACCACGCTCGCCATCGCCGGCATATCGGTCGTCGTGTTCGTCATCGCCATGTATGTCCCACCGATCATGCAGGGTGTGGTGCAGGGCGTATCCGTTATTGGTGGCATGGAGACCATCCGGCACGGCTCGCAGGCATCCGGCTTTGGCGTTGGCGCGACGGTCGGCGCGACTTCGCTTGCGATGGGAGGAGCCAAAGCCGGGACGGCGGCCTATGCGGATGCCCGATCGACAGGCTCGTCAATGGCCGGTGCGGCTCTGAAGGGGATGGCAAGCGGGTTCGGCGCCACCAGCGGCGCACTCGCCTCGGCGGCCCGCGATCAGGCGATGGGCGGACGCGGCACCTACGGCACCTCGACGCTTGGGCTCGCCAACGCCAAGCTCGAGGAGGCCCGAAAGTCATCCCTGGCGCCCAAAGGTTCATCCGGAAAGAAGGGACAGTGACATGAGGCGACGGGCTTATCGAAACAAGGCAGGGGGGACGCATGGCATCGCGTGAGACGCCGGAAAATCCCTATATCGCGGCGCGGCAGGAATGGAACGAACGCTACGGCTCCTATGTCCATGCGGCAAGGGCATGGCGGATCGTTGGCATCACCGGCATGCTGATGGCGGTGATCGGGTTCAGCTATGCTCTTTTCCAGAGCACACAGGTGAAGCTGATCCCTTATATCGTGGAAGTTGACAAGCTCGGTACGGCCGCCAATGCCGGCTTCCCGCAGCAGATCGAATATGCCGATCCGCGAGTGGTTCGCGCAACGCTCGGTGGATTCGTTTCGAATTTCCGTTCCGTGACTCCGGATGCGATTGTCCAGAAGCATTATATCGACCGCACCTATGCGCTGCTCAGAACTTCGGATCCCGCAACCGAGAAGGTGAATAACTGGTTCCGAGGAAATTCTCCCTTCGAAAAAGCGAAGAACGCCACCATCGCGATTGAGGTCAACAACATCGTTGCCCTGTCCAACCAATCCTACCAGATCGACTGGACCGAATATGAGCGTGACCGGAAGGGCAAGGAAACCGCTATCCGGCGGTTTCGCGGCATCGCCACGGTGACACTCAATCCGCCGCAAGATGAAAGCATCATCCGGTTCAATCCGCTTGGTCTTTACCTGCGTGATTTCGACTGGACCGCGCAGCTCTGAAAGGCATGAAACCACATGAACGTGAGAACCATCCCTGCAGGTGCCGCGCTGGTCCTGACCGCAGCCGTCACACTCTTGGCCTTGCCCACATTCCTTCCGGTTGCGATCGCTCAAAGCATGAACGCAAACGAAGCCAAGGGTGCGAACATATCCGGTCAATGGCGCGGAAGTCGCGGGTTGGTCACAAAGGGGGCTGACGGGAAGGTCATCTTTCTGTTTGGGGAGGTGCAACCTTCCGTCGTCTGCTCGCCGTTGCAGGTTTGCGACATCGAGCTTGAGGCCGGCGAGGTGGTCCGTGATGTACTCGTCGGCGACACGGTGCGCTGGAAGGTCGAACCGGCAACGTCCGGCGCGGTTGGTGGACAGGCGATCCATCTGATCGTCAAGCCATCCGAGCCGGGCTTGATCACCTCCATGGTGGTGACAACCTCGCGGCGAACCTATCACATCCAGCTTAAATCGCATGCAAGGCAATATATGGCTCGTGTCGGCTTCGAATATCCCGAGGACGTTTCCGAGAAACTCCCCGATATCAATGCACGGCTGGAAGCCAGTACGATCCCCGGGGCCGGCTTGCCAGCAGAACAATTGAACTTCGGCTATTCGGTCTCGGGCCGCGCAAGCTGGCGGCCAACACGCATCTATAGTGACGGCACGAAAACATATATTCAATTCCCGAAATCCGTATCGGCCCAGGACGCGCCGGTTCTGTTCGTCGTATCGGGCGGCCAGAACCGCATCGTAAACTACCGCATGAAAGGCGACATGATGATGGTCGACTACAATATCGACCGCGCTGTTCTGGTCTCAGGCGTCGGCTGGAAGCAGCAAAAGATCACTATCAAGCGGGGAGGGCGGTGATGCGGTCGCATTCACCTGTTCGCACCATAGCGATCGCCGGGTTTCTCACCCTCGTTTTTTCCGGATGCCAATCGCTCGGGCCAGAGGGATTGGTTACGAGCAACGCGTCGCCCGAAATCTCTGGCCCTGCCGCAAGCGCGATCGCAGGCGACATGGTCAGCCGTCTGGCCGAACAGATCGGGCCGGGAACTGCGACCGTGGCTTTGAAGCAGGATAATACTCCGTTCGGCAAGGCACTCGAGGCGGCGCTCAAGGGCTGGGGCTATGCGGTTGTGACTGACCAGAAGACTGACGGGAAAACGAAACTCATCTCGCTTGCCTATGTGATCGAGTCATTCGAGGGACAGATGCTTGCACGCCTATCGACTACGAGGATCCAAATCGGCCGCGCTTACAGCGTGACAACTGAAGGCGCGACACCGGCAAGCCCGCTTTCGGTCATGCAGCGCGGCTAGGAAGGGGCGGTCATGGTGCAATCACTGCAGCTTGGCGGAGCGCATAACAGCAACCAGAATACCGGGATGCGGCGCGTCAATCGCCTGCCGGTGATCGTCGTGATCGTTCTGGCTGTCGCCTTTCTCGCCATCATATTCTTTGGTTTGGCCGGACGCGGACTGTATTCTAGTGACGATCCAGGCCTTGACCAATCTGCGGGAAACCCAGCCTCGACCTATGCCGACCAGTTGAAGCAGGGTGTGGCCAACGGCATCATCGGCGAGCCTCAGCAGGCCCAGAATTTCCAGCCATCGCCCGTGGAGACGAAGCCGGAGACAACGGTTAACCCGTTCAGTTCGCAACCAAAGCATGCGACCGCAGACCAGAATGGGAAAGGCGGCCTCGAAGCGGACGAGATATGGCGGGCGCGTCTTCGACGCGAGCAGGATGAACAATATCTGCGCGAGCGTCAACGTCAGCGCATGGCGAGATTGCAGGCGAATGCCGCAGCTTATGATGCACCACTTGCCATCGATCGCAGCAAGCTGGCAAGCAGGGCAGGCGATACGACGGACACATCGAATACAATAAAATCTTCAAATTCCTCATCTCAGGCGTCCGCGTCCGATCTCTATGCCGCAGCGCTAAGAAATGGCCTTGCCGGACAAAACCCCGATCCGAACGGCCAGACATCCAAGGAAGAATTCTTCAATGCGGACATCAAGGAACTCGGCTATTTGCCCAATCGAGTAGTCCCACAGCAATCGCCCTATGAGCTCAAGCGCGGTTCGGTCATTCCCTCCATTCTGATCAGTGGCATTAATAGTGATTTGCCTGGCCGTATCACCGCGCAGATCAGCCAGAACGTCTATGACAGCGCGACCGGCCATCGTCTTCTGATCCCGCAAGGAGCCAAGCTATTTGGCCGATACGATAGCAATATCTCTTTCGGGCAAAGCCGAATTCTCGTTGTCTGGACGGATATCATTTTCCCCAACGGTTCGACGCTTCAGATCGGCGGCATGGCCGCCACGGATGCGCAAGGTTATGGGGGCTTCAAGGACAAAGTGAATAACCATTACCTGAAGACGTTCAGTTCGGCCGCCCTCATCGCCATGATCGGAACGGGAATCGACATGGCCATGCCTGAAAGCTCGACGCTTGCGACACAGGATACCGCATCTGATGCAGCCAGGCGAAACTTTGCAGAGACATTCGGACGCGTTGCCGAGCGCACGATCAACCGGAATCTCGACGTCCAGCCGACGCTGGAAATTCGCCCGGGCTATAAGTTCAATGTACTTGTTGATCAGGACATTGTTTTTCCGACAGCATATCGAAAATAATGCTTCTGATTTTTGCGAGGCTGTTGCGGTGGAAACGGGTCGACGCGCATGCACCCGCGCGCGCAATCATTTCAGTCGGTTGACAATGCGGTGTCCTGTTCCCAACGTGCTATTCTAGCAGATGGCATTGACCCTTGATCCGCCTCGCGCCGTGCTGGGCACGCGCAGGTTTCCGAGATGTGTTAACGGCGGAAGGTTGGATCCGTCGATCATATGGGCGCCTTCCATGAAGTGCCCCGCTGGCATCTATACGGGACCAGCTGCAAACGTGCTAGGGCAGATACTGGATATGGGGACGAAAATGTTGCTCTGATATCTCAACCTTTGCATCCACCGCGAAGACCTCGTGCAACAATTCCTGCGTGAGCACGTTTTCGGGCGTGCCGGAAGCGACGATCCGACCGCGTTGCATAACAATCAGTTGATCGCAGAACATTGCTGCATGGTTCAGGTCATGCAGGGCGATGATGCTGGTGATCGGCAGGCGGGAGACGAGCCGCATCAGGCTTATTTGATGCTGTATGTCTAGATGGTTGGTGGGTTCATCGAGGATCAGTTCGCTGGGTGCCTGAGCCAGAGCCCTTGCAAGATGAGTCCGTTGCTTTTCGCCACCCGACAGGCTCTGCCAGCGATCGTTACGCTTGTTCGTCATGCCAGTGCGTTCCAGGGCGTCATCGACCACATCATCGTCGGTTGCTTCCCACCCAGAAAACATCGAGCGATGCGGAAAGCGGCCGAGTTTCACCACATCGATAACCCGCAGGTTAGCGTTGGTTGCAGCATGCTGTTCTACGAAAGCGACGCGTTGCGCGATCGCGCGGCGGCCGATCGTCCTGATATCTTTGTCACCAAGCGTGATGCTGCCGGCATGTGGTTGCCTGAGACCGGCAAGAAGACGCAGGAGCGAAGTCTTGCCCGAACCGTTCGGGCCAAGCAGCCCGAGCATCTCGCCGGGCTGCGTCCTGAAGGAGACGCTATCGACAATAGTCTTCTTACCAATTTTCCACGTGAGGTTATCAGCCTTGATACTCATGAGGCACGCTGGAACCGATAGAGAATGATGGAGAAGAAGGGGACACCCACCAATGCCGTGACTACGCCAATCGGCAGCACTTGCTGTGTAACGAGAGTGCGCGAGGCGATGTCCGCAAGGACCAAGAAGATGGCTCCCGTGATAGCGCATGCCGGCAGGAGACGGATATGGAGCGGCCCAACGAGGAAGCGCGCAGCATGTGGGACGACCAGGCCGACAAAACCAATCGAGCCGACCATGCTGACGATAGCGGCCGTCATCATGGCGGTCAGCGCGAAAAGCACAATCCTTGCCCGCCCCACATTAACACCGAGCGCCGACGCTGCTTCGTCACCGAAAGCAAATGCGTCCAGAACCCGGGCATAAAAGAGACAGACGACGAGCCCAAGACCGACAGTAATGGAGACAAGCATAAGCTCCGGCCAGCGCACGCCGCCGAAGCTGCCGAGCAACCAGAACATGACATCGCGTGCCTGCTGTGCATTGCCTGACGTTGTAACGATATAGGACGTCGCTGCGTTAAAAAGTTGCGATGCGGCGACGCCTGCGAGAATAGTCCGGTCGGCGCCGCCCCGCGTACCGCTAGATAGCAGCGCCACGAAGAAAAATGCAGCAAAGGATCCTGCGAAAGCACCGGTCGAGAGCGACAACGCGCCGGCCCCCATGCCCAAGATGACGATTGCAACGGCACCGGTAGAGGCGCCGGCCGATATGCCCAATACATAGGGTTCAGCCAAGGGATTTCGCAGCAACGACTGCATGATCGCCCCCGACAGCGCGAGACCGGCGCCGCAAAACGCAGCAACGAGTGCTCGGCTGAGACGATAGTCCCAGATTACTGTCTCATGGATGCGATTGAGTTCCACAGCAGTCCAACCAAGTCTATTGGTGATAGCGGAGAACGTTGTCGCCAGCGGGATCGGCAGGTCGCCGATCCCGACACTGATGCCGACGACAAACCCGATCGCCGCAAGCGAGGCAAGCAGCAACGTGCCAAAAGCAAAAAGCTGATGGAGGGAACGGCGCATTTCGGTCACTTCAGAAGGCCGAGAGCCTTCAACTGGGCGGCCACCTGTTCGGCACCGTAGATTGTGCGGATCGTGGGATTCATGGCTTGACCGTCCATAACCACCATCGCTTTGTTCTTAACGGCAGAGACTTGGCTGACGGCTGGATCTGTGGTCAGGAATTTGATCTTGGCTTCGGGCTTGTCGAGCTCCCAGCGATTGCGGTCGAGATTGGCCACGACGATGACGTCCGGATTGGCCGCAATGATGCTCTCCCAGCCCAGTGTCGGCCACTCTGCCTCGGAGGTTATTGCGTTGTGTCCGCCCAACAGGTCGGCGATGAAGCTGGAAGCACTATTCTTTCCACCAAGATAGGCATCGGCCGACGGGCTGGGACTGGAAAACCAGAAGACATAGGAAAGATTCGCGCCATCCTTCGAAACACGCGAACGAAGTGCTGCCTCTCTCGCTTTGAAGTCGGCAATCAGCGCCTGGCCGCGATCGGCAACATCGAAAATCTGCGAGAGTTCATCAATCTCTTTGTAGAGGAGATCCATGTTCCACATTTGGGTACGGCTGCCGTACTGGTCCTTTACCTCCTTCGTGCTGAGGCAGGTGCTTGGCGAGAGATAGGTCGGGATTCCAATCTTTTCGAAATCCTCGCGTTTGGCGACCTTGCTGCTTGGTCCGATCAGGCTCGGCAAGGCTGCAGCCACAAAATCCGGATTTTCTGCCAGAATCGATTCGAAAGTAGGAAACTCTACCGTCAGCAACTTCACCTTGGCGTTGGCTTCGGCAAGCTGCGGCAATACCTGGCTCGGCCAGAATGCTGTACCAGCCATCTTGTCGTGAAGGCCGAGCAGCAGCAGTATTTCTGCGCTGTTCTGGCCAAGGCCAACCGCCCGTTCCGGAGCTTTGTCAAAGGTCACCTGAGCGCCACAATTTTCAATGATCAGCGGAAATTTTGTTGGTGCCGCTATGGCTGAGGTATCCGAGAGGCTGAGCGCAAGCATGCCTGCCATGGCTAATAGTGATTTCAGCGTGATCAAGGACGGCTCCTGTTATTTCTGGACATCAAATGGCTCCGCCATCTACCCTTTCACGGCCGGAAAAACAAGACGCCCAAACTCCACTTTAACCGTCATTCCATACCGGAGTATTGAAGCTCTCTTGTAATAGCCAGGTTCTTCCACGATATGCGTTTGGCTTCTGCGGTTAGTCCTTTAACGCTTTCGCAAACCCATGTGTACCGAACACGTTTCTGCCAGAAGCGATTAGTAGAGTCCGCGTTTCAGCTGGCATCAACCCATGCGTATTCTAGTGCATTCCATCTCGCTTCCCGGCCAGACACGTAGATGTCGCCTCGGACTTTTATCTTCCCATCCAAGCCACATCAGTTCTTCAACTGCCAGCGTCGGCTGCTGCCTTTCCAAGCTGAAATCCTCGAACGACCATCTTGACAAGATCTTGGCCGTGAGGAACCAACTGAAGATCACTTCGCTCCAATGACCACTCTTCCAATATTCCTACAACAACAGCGCTTACGGCCGAGGCTGCTGCAACTGGTGTCCACGGCGACGGTAACCGTTGTCTTCGATTTGCCTCAGCGAATATGCGTGCAATGTCGTCATAGACCTCATTGCGCTGACTTTTTGACGGTTTCTTCTGAGATATCGAGATGTCAAGATACATCATAACGCGGATAAGGCCACGCCGTCGTTTGTCGTGGTGCATTGCTGCGAAGATTGAGCAAATAGCATCACCCAGCATATCAAGAGGGGACAAGGCAGTCCCCGCATCAAGGCAGTCTGCAAGTTCCTGCAAGGGGGATTGAGCTTCATCTCTCAGGGCGTACAAAAGACCCTGCTTGTTTCCGAAATGCCAATGCAGGGCGCCTCGACTGGCGCCTGCGGCAGTGGCAATTTCATCAAGGGTAACATTCTCGTAACCCTTATCCAGAAACAGATTTTCTGCCGCACGGAGGATTTGCCGTCGTGTCTCAGCGGCCTGCTCCTTTGTCCGTTTCATACTATTGGCCTCTCCTCTCCTTGATACACAAAGATGCGTTTGCGCAACTCTTCCAGAATAGCATGGCTGTCCAGTCCAGGGCTCAGGCATTCATGCCGCCAGGATACTCGCCTAACAAAATAGAGATACTTTTAACGCATATACCTTGGTTATGACGTATATGGCCATACGTCAGTGATTCCTGCTTTTGTATCTCCCTATCGGTGCATTAACTCCCATCAGCCAACATGTCGACAACGAGCCGAAATCACTGGCTCAGCCCTTGTCGATACCGCAGCCCCTTACTGCCAATCACATACAATCGAAACCAAAATATAGCGTCTGAAATCAATTTACAAACATACCGTTTGTTTATATAAGGCGCCGACAACCTTTTTGAAAAGAGACCGTTCATGCGCCGCCAAATCTGCTTCATCCTGACAATTTATCTTTGCCTCGTCGTACCCAGTGCAGCTCAGATGCCCGGCGGTGCGCCGCCTGCAGTTGGCGTTGTTACCGTTAAGGAAAAGGGCGTCACGGAATCCGTTGAGTTCAACGGTCGTGTCGAGGCTGTTGATCACGTCAACATCGTCGCGCGAATATCCGCATTTCTGGACGAACAACTTTTCAAAGAAGGATCGCATGTCAAAAAGGGCGACTTGCTCTTTCGCTTGGAGCGCCCGCCTTTCGAGGCAGATGTCGAGGCAAAGCGCGCAGCACTTGAGCAGGCACAGGCAACGCTAGAGAATGCAAATCTCGCTTTCGGGCGAGCGGATCAACTTCGTAACACTGGATCCGGCACTCAAAGCGCGCTGGATAATGCGACAGCAGCAAAACGGTCGGCACAAGCCCAGGTGCGGGCTGCTGAAGCGGCATTGCATACTTCAGAGATCAATCTGAGCTATACAGCCATCAAAGCGCCCGTCGACGGACGGATCGGCCGAGCAGTTGTCACTGTTGGGAACGTAGTGTCCCCCTCCTCTGGAACGCTTGTGACCATCGTGAGCCAGGATCCGATGTATGTGACTTTCCCGGTTCCGACGTCAAAGATCATCGAACTCAGAGACAAATATGCCGCTCTGGGTGGAACTGAGAAAGCTTTGCGGTTGCGCCTTCGTCTTCCTGATGGCCGCGTGTACGAACCGACAGGTAGACTGGACTTCACAGATATCAGCGTGGCGCAAAATACTGATTCAATAACCCTGCGCGGGACAATCCCCAACCCGCTGAGGTCCGACAATCAGCGTGGTCTCTTCAATGACCAGTTCGTAAGGGTCGTGCTGGAGGCTGTGATGCCACAGCAGGCGCTTTCTATTCCCCGAGGGGCTGTCCTGACCGACCAGCAAGGTGATTTTGTTTATGTTGTCAACGAGAAGAGCGTGGCCGAAATCCGCCGTATCAAGCTCGGGCAGTCGAGCGCCGAAAGCGCGGTGGTTCTACAGGGTTTGAAGTTGGGTGAGACAATCGTCGCAGAAGGAGCGCAGCGCGTCCGTCCTCTTTCACCTGTTACGCCCGAGCCAATCGCTGAACAGACAGCAAGCCGGAGATAACTGTCATGATTTCGAACACTTTTATCGACCGGCCACGACTGGCGATTGTGATCGCCATTGTCATCTCAATTGCCGGCGCCCTTGCGCTCATGAGCATTCCGGTTTCCCAACTTCCGGACATTGTGCCACCACAGGTCCAGGTGAAAGCGATCTATCCAGGTGCTTCAGCAGAGGTTCTGGAAGAGGCTGTGGCACAGCCAATTGAGTCAAAAGTCATCGGCGTAGACAAAGCTCTTTATATGAAGAGCACGAGCGGTAATGACGGCAGCTATACATTAACCGTCAGCTTTGAGCTTGGCACAAACGCTGATATCAATACCGTCAACGTCAATAACCGTGTTCAGACGGCTCTGTCGCAGTTGCCAGCCGACGTGCAGGCTCTTGGCGTGACGGTTCAAAAACAATCGTCCTCTATTCTGCAGTTTGTCACCTTGACCAGCGCTGAAAACAAATTCGATCCGCTGTTCATGACGAACTATGCAACCATCAACGTGCTCGATGAACTCGCCAGGATACCTGGTGTCGGATCAGCCCAACTGTTCGGGCAGATGAACTATTCAATGCGCATCTGGTTCGATATGGAACGGCTTTCCAGTCTTGGCATGGTGCCTTCAGATGTTGTGAGTGCCATCTCCGCCCAGAACGTACAGGCGCCCGTTGGCCGTATTGGCGCGCGGCCTGTACCGGATAACCAGCAATTTCAGTTTAATGTTCAGACCCAAGGTCGTCTCAAGACACCGGAGGAATTCGGTAATCTTGTCCTTCGGGCAAACCCGGACGGCTCTGTCCTCAAGATCAAAGATGTCGCTCGAGTGGAACTGGGGGCACAAAACGAAGATGCTTTGAGCCGCCTCAACGGTGACCCTGCTGTCTCAATCGGTATTTTCCTGGCCCCAGGAGCAAATGCGCTCACGACCGGCAGCGCCGTGACAGCAAAGATCGAAGACTTGAAAAGTCGTATGCCCCAAGGACTGACGGCCGAAATCAAGTATGACTCGACTGACTTCGTCTATGAAACCATCGACGCAGTTGTCCACACGCTTATAGAGGCCTTCGTTCTCGTTGCGATTGTCGTGTTCATATTCCTCGGCAATCTCAGGGCGACGATCATTCCGGTCATTGCCGTTCCCGTCAGTGTCATCGGCACCTTCGCCGTGATGTTGGCACTTGGTTATTCTGCAAATACCGTCTCTCTGCTCGCGCTGGTGCTCGCCATCGGCATTGTCGTCGACGACGCCATCGTGGTCGTGGAAAACGTCGAGCGCGTCATGGAGGAAGAGCCGGAACTTTCGCCAGCGGAAGCCACAAAGAAGGCGATGGCGCAAGTGACCGCTCCCATTATCGCAATCACACTTGTGCTTCTCTCGGTCTTCGTCCCGATTGGGTTTATTCCAGGTATTTCGGGCGAACTTTTCAGGCAGTTTGCTGTCACGATCAGCGTGGCAATGCTCATTTCCGCGATCAATGCACTCACGTTGTCGCCGGCCCTTTGTGCCGTTTTCCTCCGTCACACCGGCGAGAAGCGCGGCCTCATGGGATGGATCAGCCGCCGTATCGACGGAATGCGCGATGGTTATGCGTGGATCGTCCGCAAGACGCTGCGGTGGTCAGTGCTGTCGATCGTGATCGTTGCGCTCTGCGGGTTTGGCGTATTTGGCCTGTCAAAAATAGTTCCTGGCGGTTTCTTGCCGGAAGAAGATCAGGGCACATTCTTCATCAATGTACAATTGCCTGACGGAGCATCGGTGGCGAGAAGCAGCGAGACAGTGCGTCAGGTTGAGGCAATGCTGAAGCAATTGCCTCAAGTATCAAACGTGGTCAGTGTTATAGGTTTTTCGTTTCTTGACAACTATTCAGCCAGCAACAACGCGTTCATGATTGTGCAGCTCAAACCATTTGAGAATCGTCAGGCCGCGGCTGACAAGGTCGAAACGCTCATTGGTCAGGTCTTCGGTGGTGCGCAACAGATTCGATCGGCGACGATCCTGCCGTTCAACCTGCCCCCGGTAATGGGTCTGTCGACCAGTGGCGGTTTCGAAGCCATGGTGGAATCGCTTGAGGGGGCAGACCCTGCCTCGATGGGAAGTATCGCGAACGCTCTCGTTGGGGCTGCAAACCAAAACCCTTCCCTAAGCCGGGTTTTCACAACGTATGCAGCCAATGCTCCTTCGCTCTATCTCGACATCGATCGAGAAAAAGCCCAGTCGCTTGGTGTTGGCATCAATGAAATCTTTTCGGCGCTGCAAACGACACTCGGGGGCTCCTATGTCAACAACTTCAACCTGTTTGGCCGGACTTGGCAGGTGAAAGTACAGGGTGACGTCGACGATCGCCAGGATATCCCGGCACTCTGGAACATCTATGTGCGTAGCTCGACCGGCGCCATGGTGCCATTGCAGTCAATCGCTCAGCTCAAAACGATTGTTGGCCCGGCGGTTATTACCCGGTACAATAATTATCGTGCAGTCACCATCAATGGTTCACCGTCGCCCGGCATTTCATCGCAGGAAGCGATGAAGGCTTTCCAGCAAACTGCATCGGAAATTCTTCCAGCAGGGTATCTGCTCGACTGGACCGGCACTTCCTATCAGGAACAAAAGGCGAGCGGGCAGACCACCATTATTCTCGCTCTGGCCCTGTTGTTTGCCTATTTGTTCCTTGTTGCGCTGTATGAGAGCTGGATGATACCGGTACCTGTGCTGTTATCCGTCATAGTCGGCATTTTGGGCGCGTTCATTGGGGTTGTTAGTGCCGGCCTGACGCTTGATCTTTACGGACAGATTGGTCTTGTCGTCCTCATCGCCCTGGCTGCGAAGAACGGCATTCTTATCGTTGAGTTTGCCAAGGAGCAGCGTGAAAAGGGCCTTGGTATCCGCGAAGCTGCGGAGACAGGCGCAGTACTGCGTTTTCGCGCGGTGATGATGACGTCTATTGCCTTTATTCTCGGCCTCGTTCCCTTGGTCTGGGCGAACGGTGCATCAATGCTTGCCCGACAAAACGTGAGTACTCCGGTGTTTGTCGGGATGATTGTTGCAAGTAGCATCGGCATCATTTTGATACCAATGCTCTATGTGACATTCCAAAGTATTCGCGAAAAGGCGAAATCGCTTTTCACGATAAGTAAAGAGGGCGACTATTCTGTCGCCCCTCATGAGTGAGGGGCGGGACGAATGTCTATCTGCAGTCGTTTTTTCATTCTGCCGGAACGTGAATCAGACAGCTTGCGTGTGGGGGGCATCATGGCCTTCGGGCAGAGCCTAGTCTACAGGAGGCGTGGCAAGGTCTCAGGCCGCTTCAATGGCCCCTATGACTGGACCCGCCTCGTCGCACTTGGAGTCGTACTGATCAGTCTGGCAAGCCTAGCGCTCACAAACTCTATATTGGGCAGGAATTTTGTTGGTTACTGGCCTGGCATGTCTTCTATCTTTGGTGGCCTCTTGCTTTCGATCGTCCTCACTCGAATGGGGCGGCCAGTATTGTATCTGGACTGGATAGCCAACGGAGTTGTTCGGGTGGGATTGGGTTTTTTACTTTCAAACGACTCCCTATTTGCTTCTACCTTGTCCCTCGTCCTCTTCTGCAGCCTTTTTACCACCTCGGCAGTTCTAACGATATGGATTGGCCTGACGCTCAACATCGTAAATGGCCGGGCATGGCTTGTCGCTCAGGGACTGGTGGGATTATTCTGCGTGGCGTGGACCATTTTCGACCACTTTACTCTCGCAAATATCAGGCCAGACGTCATTCTCGCTGTCGATTTACTTCTCCATGGTCTTGCCATAGCCGGTGTTGGGCTTTCATTGCGACGATACGCGCAATAACGAATGCTGAGTGTCAAAGCTGGCGATTTGCGGCCAAGGCTTGCACTCAGGTGGTCCCGCGGCGAACGCCTCAAACGCGAATGCTATTGCTGCATGGTGACTTCAACAGGCCAGGGGAGGAACCGGGACCGGCCATTTCGCAAATTTCGGTGGACCAATCGGCAAGAAATTCTTGGACTTTGGACGACTTGCACAGGTACAGCGTTTCTATGTTAGTGACTGTGTGAGTTCACTCTCGGCCGCTTGTTGATGGTGTAGTCCTCCTAGCGCAACGGTAGCTTCGCGTGCCATCGCGACTAGTTTTTCACCCAACTCCGCAAACCGTTCTGCAGGCAGATCGCGGTCTTCCGCCGTCAATGCGATTGAGCCGAAGGGAATATCGTCAGTCGCCCAAATCGGACAGGCGATTGAATTAACACCGACGGTCATGCCGCCTTGAGAAATGGCATAACGACGGCGACGTATTTCGTTGATTTCGTCAGTTAGTGTCGCAGGGTCGATTGGACCAAAACTTAAAAAGCCGCTCCAGTCGGTCTGAGGCTTTGACAGCGATCGAACGAGCTGTTTTGGCAAATAGGCAAGCACTGCTTTGCCAGCAGCAGTCCGATGAATCGGAATGCGACTGCCAGGCTCATTAGAATGTGCTCGGCCATGTGCGCCTTCAACTTTGTCGAGGTAAACAATAAAAGGATGCGCTAGATAGGTTAAAAAAGCTGTGAAACCAGTCGATTGGGCAGCGAACCGCAAGATAGGATGCACAAGTCTGCGCTGTTGGTGATGTTCAACGACCTGCGACCCCAACTCCCACAACGCGAGGGTCAGCTCATACTTTCGACTTCCAGCTGGTCTTTGAATGTATCCACGTTTTGTAAGAACGCCTAGTATTCTTTGCACGGCGCTCTGGTTCATATCCAACACACGCGCAATCTCTGTGATACCCATGGCTCCACCATTGTGCGCCAATGCCTCAATTACCTGAAGTCCTTTAACAACCGTTGTACTCATTTCGACCTCGAGCGCGTTTTGTAGCAATGGGATACGAAGCGCTTCTCGCTACGTCAATGTCCCAGGATTTTGCCCAAGAATGAGCGAGTGCGTTCTGACTGCGGGTTATTGAAAAAGGTCTTCGGTGGCCCCTCTTCAACGATCTCTCCTCGATCCATGAATATGACGCGATCAGCTACGGCCTGCGCGAAACCCATCTCGTGTGTGACGCATACCATTGTTGTCCCTTCGTTGGCCAATTCGATCATCGTGTCGAGCACCTCTTTGATCATCTCGGGATCAAGTGCGGAGGTGGGTTCGTCGAAGAGCATAATGCGTGGCTGCATGCAAAGCGCGCGCGCAATGGCTACGCGTTGCTGTTGGCCTCCAGATAACTGGCCAGGAAATTTATGAGCTTGTTCGGGAATCCGAACTTTCTCGAGAAAGTGGAGGGCTGTCTCCTCCGCTTCCTTTCGCGTGACCCGGCGAACTAACGTTGGAGCAAGCACACAATTCTCCAGTATCGTCAGATGTGGAAACAGGTTGAAGTTCTGAAAAACCATTCCAACCTCCGAGCGCACGGAGTCAATGTTTCTGGTATTATCGGTAATCTCGATCCCGTCAACGACGATGTCGCCCTCCTGGTGCTCTTCCAATCGGTTGATACATCGGATCAGCGTAGACTTCCCGGATCCGGATGGACCGCAAAGAACAATGCGCTCCCCGTGCCGCACACTCAAGTTAATGTCGCGTAGTGCGTGGTAGCTACCATACCATTTGTTGACGCCGCGCATGGTAATAGCGATCACCGAAGGCGCTTCGTTGCTCGCTGATAGTGTTGTTTCCATTTGACCGCATCCTTTGGAAGTTTGTAAAAAAGAGGGGTGGTGTGACGTGCATCAGCGCGCACTGGAGGCCTTCATCTTCAATTCAAGATACTTCCCATATTTCGACATCGAGTAAGAGAAAACGAAATAGATCAGGGCAATGAAGACGTATACTTCTTTCGAGTAGGCGCTCCACTCTGGAACGCCGTATGCAGACTTCGCTGCAGCGAGCAACTCGAACAGTCCAACGACCACGATAAAAGATGTGTCCTTGAAGGTTACGACAAACTGGTTGATTGTCATGGGCATTGTATTTCTCAAAGCTTGTGGAAGTACGACGTGACCCATGCGTTGAAAGTAGTTCAATCCTAAGGCGCGGGCCGCCTCTTCCTGACCTGAGGCGACCGACTGAAGTCCGCCGCGGATCACCTCAGACTGGTAGCAAGCAAAGAACAGCGTAAAGCCGATAATCACTCTGTATACTTTGTCGAAGGTCAGTTGAGCGGGAAGAAACAGCGGGATCACCAGTGAAAAGCTAAAAAGAATTGTTAGCAGCGGCAGGGATCGGACCAGGTCCACCACCAGCCCCAGTATGATCCGAATAGCCGGGTAGGGTGAGCGGCGACCAAGCGCAATCAGGATTGCTGACGGCATTCCAAGCAGGATTGTCGAGGCGTAAATATAAAGCGTCAGGGGAAGGCCACTCCAACGTTCAGTTGGTACCGGAGACAGGCCAAAGTAGCCGCCGCCCATCAGCAGGAGAAACGATGGAAAGGAGACACCCCAGATCATGAGGATTCCTTTGAGGGTGAAAAAGCGCGGAATACAAGTCATCACGACAGCCGCGACGATGATCAGACAAGCCAGCGCTGCCCGCCATTGCTCATCGGCCGGATACAGACCGAAGAAGATTAGCCTCCATC
Organism: Phyllobacterium sp. YR531; assembly: GCF_000282595.1. Taxonomy (GTDB): domain Bacteria; phylum Pseudomonadota; class Alphaproteobacteria; order Rhizobiales; family Rhizobiaceae; genus Phyllobacterium. Next base: position 36,173 of record NZ_AKIZ01000001.1, on the reverse strand, counting down.
GGGTAGAGATGACCGACCAACATGCTCCGCCAGCCCCGCAAAGTTCTGGCGCGTTCGGCGTCCAGACGGCATTAAGTAACGCCCATTGCAAAAAGGACCAACCGAGCTTCAAACTGATAAACAACAGGACGATTGATAAACACGCATCGAACCAGTTACCGAAAAACGACTTACGGAGCCATTCGCGCGCGCCGCCAGCTTTAGCATTAGGCCTAATCTGACTTGTAATGACGGTCATCTTTCAGCTCCGCTGGTTTTGAACTGAAGGCGGCGGTTCAGTTCGGCTGACATACGGGACATCGTGAAATTGATGACCACGAAAATCGCCATCATGAGCCCGAGAATCTCGAGCGTTTGCCCTGAGTAATTGATCGATAGGTTCGCTACCGAGAACAAGTCCGCAAAACCAATGACAATTCCAAGGGATGTTGCCTTCATCATATAAAGGTATTGATTGGTCAGAGCCGGAATGATTGACCGCATCGCCACCGGCAACCTGACATAAAAGAACACTTGCCATGGCTTGAGGCCTAGAGCGCCGGCCGCCTCGGTGAGACCCTGCGAAACGGAAACGAGGCCCCCGCGCACGATTTCACCGATGTAGGCACTGCCGAAAATTGTAAGTGCAAGGACGAGCGTTGTGACTTCCACCGACAAGGTCATTCCGCCGGTAAAATTGAAGCCCACGAGCTGAGGAATCGAGATGCGGATCGACCCGGACGCCGCGAACGCGGCAGACAGGCCCACCAGAGCGAGCAGAGTAACCGTTAGAAATATTATTGCATGCTTGAGTCCGGTACCGGCTGCTGTAGTTTTTCGCTTTCTTACGACAGAAAGTGCCGCACCGGTGCTGAAGATAGTTGCTACCGCCAGCACCCAGAAACTGGCCGTTGTTTCGACGGCGGGGAGCAAAAGGCCTCGGTTTGAAAGATATGCCACATCGAAGGCATTGATAGCTCCCCGCGGTGGAGGAAGCGTGAGGACGACGCTGAAGATAAAGACAACATACACGACAGTTGGCACGTTACGGAAAATTTGGACGAACGCGTGGGCAAGCGAGCGCAGTAAGAAATTGTTACCGACTTGTGCGATTCCAAGAAGAAAACCGAGTATCGTCGACAGCACGATCGCCACGACCCCGACCATGAGCGTGTTCAGCGACCCTACAATGATGGTCCTCAAATAGCTGTCTTGCGACACCGACTCGAAGATCGACGGAGGTAAAGCCCATCCGCGGGGACGTTCCAGGAACCCGAAGCCAGTCGTCATTCCCCGTGCATTGATAGCACTAAGCGCATTATGCGCAAAATAGGCGATAAGCGCGATAAAGCCTAAAACGAAAACAGTTTGTATCAGCATTGACGCGTAAGAAATCTTTTTTCTTCGCCTCGGACGCTGAGCTTTTGCGGTTACTTTCATATCGGTCCAATAGCCTTTGAGGTGGCACGATCGCCTTATTTGGCGATCGTGCAAAGAAAAGGGGGACTGTTACACTCGCCGCATTTCAGCGGAACGATACATGTCAGTCGAAGACCGGCGCGACGAGCAGCCCACCCTTTGACGCAGGCTGATTTTTGCCCCGCTCAAGCTTGTAAGGCGATTCCGCACCGATATTGCGGTCGTAGATTTCACCGTAGTTTCCGACCGCCTTAATAACATCTCTTGCCCAAGTGTCGCGCAGCTTAAGCTTTGCGCCAACACCAGGAGTGACGCCCAAAAAACGACCGATGGCGACATCCTTGGAGCCCTTCTGCACCATCTCATCGATGTTCTTGCTCGTAATGCCAAGACTGTCTGCTTCAATCAGCGCGGCAATCGTCCAGTTGACGATATCCAGCCAATGGTCATCACCCTGGCGGACCGCACCGGCGTTCACGTTCAGATTCAGGAGGTCAGGAAGGATCTTATTCTCCGCTTCATGGCCCTTGAGCGAAATCGCCAGCGTAAGACCTACCGCCGCCATATAGTCGCACCTTCCTGCCAGATAGGAGGCTGTGACTTCATCGGTAGAGCCGTATGTAATCGAGTTATATTTCTGACCGAGGGTAGCAAAATAATCTGCCAAAACGAGCTCGGTTGACGACCCCTGAAGACCGCATGCCGTGGCTCCCGCAAGTTCCTTCGGCGAGTTGATACCCGACTTGGCCGGAACCGCAATTTGCACACCGTTGAATAGATACGGAATTGTGAACTGGAAACCGAGTTCAGCATCGCGGGATAGCGTCCATGTCGTGTTTTTAAAGACCACATCGAGTTCGCCGGACTGAAGCGCAGGGAAGCGTTGGTTCCAGTCGACCGGCACGTAATTTACTTTCTCCGGATCTTCGAGGACCGCTGTTGCTACCGCTTTACAAAAATCGATGTCAAAGCCCTTCCAGGTCCCAGTGTCCGTCAGTTCGGCGAATCCGAAATAGCTGCTGGTATGGGCGCTACATAAAAGACGACCGCGCGCCTTCAAGTCATCGACCGTGGCTGCGGTGGCAGCAGTCGTCGCTCCAAGTGCAAGAGCAAACGAGGTTGCGATTACATTGGAATATATCTTCTGCATCGTAGTTCCCCTTTTTTGTTTTAGTGCCGTCGGGAGCACGCCTCCATGTGACAGCGCCTCCAAACGGTATGAGTAAAAACGACGTAAGGCAACATATAGAATTAGATAATGAAGCATTATGTCATATAATGACAAATATTGAAGAGCCCATGTATATTTTTTCCTATTTTTATCATATAGTGACTTTATGCATCGACAATTGATATTTTGTGTTGTGGTGCGACGGATCCTGTGGGATGGATTTGGAAACGGCGACAGCACGAAACGTTGCCGCCACCATCATAGGATGAAGGTATGCCCACCATACAGACTGCCATCGACGACACTGTCTTTCCCGCCGGCGCGTGGGAGATGCCAGAAGACTTAATGATGCTGCGCGATACTGTGCAGCGCTTCATGAATGACCAGGTCCGGCCAATCGAGGAAAAGCAGCCCCACGATTGTTTCGAGTTGCCACCTCAGGAACTCGAAGCGTTGCAGGCGAAAGCAAAAACTCTCGGGTTGTGGTGCCTGGCATCACCCGAACAATACGGCGGCGGCGGCCTTAGCCTGCTCGCACAAGTGATTGTTGCGGAGGAAGCAGCCAAGTGCCGCATGGGCGCTTACGTTCCTGCATGTGGCGCATTTGGGATTGATCCTCCATCTGTGATTTGGCTTGGCGCTGAGGATCAGCGGCAGAAATACGGTGTGCAGGGCATTCAGAGAGGCAAGAAGAACTTCGTCGCCATCTCCGAAGCTTCCGGTGGTTCGGATCCGGGACACAAAATCCAAACCCGTGCTGTTCGTGACGGCGACGAGTACATCATCAATGGATCGAAGCTTTGGATTACCGCAGCCGGCAACGCTGATTGGGGCATCGTGTTTGCCCGGACTGGAGAAGCCGGAAAAGGCGAAGGCATCACCGCCTTCATCGTCGACAAGGAAACTCCTGGCATTACCTATCGCGAGATCGGGGTTATCCGTTCTTATTCACCCTATGAACTGACGTTTGATAACGTCCGCGTTCCAGCAGCAAATCGCCTTGGCGAAGAAGGCCAGGGCTTTGCGATCTGCCAGAAATGGCTTGTTCATGCACGCGTCCCGTACTCGGCAGCAGTAATCGGTATTGCTCAGGAGGCCCTGCGTCTCGCCATTGATTGGGCCCGTGAGCGCAACGTCCACAAATCGCGGCTTGCCGACAAGCAGGCAATCCAATGGATGATCGCTGATAGCGAGATGGAACTGAGGGCCGCAAGGCTGCTGACATACCAAGCGGCCTGGAACGGCGACCTCGGAAAAGACATCAAGACCGATGCGTCGATTGCCAAAGTCTTTTCCACTGAAACGGCGGGACGTGTCATCGATCGCGTTGTCCAGATCTTCGGTGCGATGGGTGTCGCTAAAGAGATGCCGATAGAGCGCTGGTACCGCGAATTGCGCATCAAGCGCATCGGGGAGGGACCTTCGGAAGTGCACCGTATGGTACTCGCACGCGAACTGCTTCGGGGGTAAGAACATGGCAATCGAATTTGATCTACACGACGGCATCGCAACCATCACAATCAATCGCCCAGAACGGCGCAATGCCCTTGACTCCGAGCACTATGCTGCGTTGTCACAGGCTTGGATCAGGGTCCGAGACGACGCCGACGTCCGTGTTGCAGTTATAACGGGTGCCGGGGACAAGGCATTTTGCGCGGGAGCGGATATCAAATCCTTCGTTGGGCGGGCTCAACCGCTCTCAGAGGTCTGGCTGACGCAAAAGGACAGCCTTCTTAATCGCGGGCTGGAGATCTGGAAGCCCGTCATCGCCGCAGTGAATGGTGCGTGTGTCGGCGGCGGTATGACCCTTCTGATGGCCACCGATATCCGTGTCGCTTGCGAAGAGGCAACGTTTTCCATCTCCGAAGTGAAACGCGGAATCATTGCTGCCAATGGCGGCACGCAGCGCGTTATGAAACAACTGCCCTACGCCATAGCAATGGAGATGTTGCTGCTCGGCGATACTATGGATGCTGCGACGGCAGAAAGATGGGGCTTGGTGAACCGCGTCGTTCCACGAGACAAGATGCTGGATACGGCCCACGACCTCGCCAATCGCATTAAGAAGAACGCTCCTCTCGCAGTTCAGGCCGCCAAGGAATTGGCGGTGCGCGCGCTCGACATGAGCCTTTCTGAGGGCCTGCGAATGGAGCAGTTTGTGAACCGGATCTTGCATCATTCGGAAGATACGAAGCGGGCTAAGGAAGCTTTTGCCGAAAAGCGTGTGCCGGAATTCCGGGGGGAATGAAATGACCATGGGTCAACCGCTGACTGGGATCAGAGTGCTTGATCTCACACAGATTTATAATGGACCATATGCCACCTTTCTGATGGCAATGGCTGGCGCCGAGGTAATCAAGGTAGAGCCAATCGGAGGTGAATTCCTCCGTCGGCGCGATGCAAGCTCAGGGGCTTTTGTACCTTTTGCGATGCTGAATGCCTGTAAGGACTCTGTCTCTTTGAACTTGAAGTCAGACGAGGGACGCGAGATTTTCTTCAAGCTTCTCGCAAATGCGGACGTGGTGGTCGAGAACTATGCTCCCGGCGTTATTGACCGGCTCGGAATAGGGTACGAGGCGCTGCGCGCGGCGAAGCCCGACATTATTCTCGCCAGCGGTTCCGGATATGGTCAAGACGGTGCGTACCGGGACTACATGGCGATGGATTTGACCATCCAGGCAATGTCAGGTGTGATGAGTGTGACCGGATACCCTGACGGTCCACCGACCAAATCCGGCGCAGCCCTGTGTGACTTCCTTGGAGGCGTTCATCTTTTTGGTGCGATCTCCACAGCTTTGTACCGTCGTGCAACGACCGGCGAGGGAGCGCGCATCGACGTGTCGATGCTTGAAGCAGTTTACGTCACGATGGCTTCCAATATCGGAATGACGTTCGGAGCGCGTAACGACATCCCCTTGCGTACAGGCAATAGACATGGGGGACTGAGCCTTTGCCCCTATAACGTCTACCCTTCACGGGACGGCTACGTGGCGATCATTTGCAACAACGACAACCATTGGGAAGGCTTGGCGCGCGCGATGGGTCGTCCAGACCTCATCAACGATCCGTCGACGGCCAAGAACAAGGATCGGGTTGCCAACATGGAAATGGTGGACCAGCTTGTTGCCACCTTCACACGGGAAAAAGGCAAGCAGGAACTGTTGGAGTTGCTGCAAGCAGCCAGAGTCCCGACAGCGCCCGTGCGAGATCTTACCGAAGTGATCGCCGATCCCGTCCTGCATGAACGCGGAGCGCTCATAGACGTCGACCATCCTGCATTTGGTAACATAACGCTTCCGCGCTCCGCAATCCGGTTCGCTGATACGCCGCAGCCGAATTACCGTTGCAGTCCAACATATGCGGCCGACAACGAGCGAATTTACGGTGAGATCGGGCTCGACGCCAAGTCGTTGGAACGGCTGACTGAGAAGGGGGTAATCTAGATGCGCGGGAAAGTCGTCATAGCAGGGGTCGGAAACACCCGGTACGGCAAGCATCCTGGCCGCGATCGTATCGACCTGATTGTCGAAGCCGCGCGAAACGCGATTTTTGATGCGGGTATCTCCAAGGATATGCTCGACGGTTTGTTCGTCAAGATGGCGAACTCGGAGCCTTCCATCCTCTATGGTCAGAAAGTGTCCGAAGCGCTTGGGCTCCGGCCGACCATCGGCTGCTCCCTGGATCAAGGCGGGGCAGCCAATATCGGCCTCATCACCTACGCCGCAATGGCCATCGAGGCAGGCATGATCGATACGGCGCTCGTGTGCTACGGAGACACAGCGCGCACGGGATCGAGAGCCGTCTACCATCGGCCCCGCGGAGATGACGCTGTGGTCGGCTGGTACTCGACAGCGGCCGGCTACGCGATGATCCATCAGGCGTACCGAAACCGCTACCAGCCTCGCGATGAGGAATTTGGTATTGTCGCCGTTCAGACACGCGAGCATGGCAGTGAAAATCCCGACGCGCATCTTCGCATGCCATTGACGATGGACGCTTATCTGAGTGGACCATTTGTCGTTGAGCCGCTGCGGCGAGATGATTGCTGCCTGGTTTCAGACGGAGGTGCCGCTGTCATTCTGATGAGTGTTGAGCGTGCGAAACAGCTTGGTCGGCACGCGGCAGTTCCGATTCTTGGCCTTGGTCAGGGTCAGGAGAGCTGGGATGTCCATCTGCGTGAGGACCTGCTTCGGACCAAGGCGGAGGATTCTGCCAGGGCCGCTTTCAAGATGGCCGGCATTGCACCTTCTGATATTGGCGTTGCTCAAATCTACGACTGCTTCACCGTGACGGTTCTTCAGACCTTAGAGGACTACGGTCTGGCACCGCGTGGACAGGCGGGTTCGAAAGCGCTGGCTGAAGGTCTCGGAATTGACGGCTGGCTGCCGCTCAACACATCCGGAGGTCTTCTATCAGAAAGCGGAACACCAGGTATGCAGTTAATTATCGAAGGCGTCAGGCAGATGCGTGGTGACGCCCGACTCCAGGTGAAGAATCCGGGTGCCTGCATCATCTCAAACCAGGGCGGCTCGATGCATACACATGCAACCCTTGTTTTAGGAGAACCGCTTTGAGCTTCCCAACAGTGAACATAACCGACGTCAACCGGCCATATTGGGACGGGCTTGCTGAAGGTAAGCTGCGCTACCAGTGCTGCGAGGCCTGTGGAAATACGTGGCTTCCCTCGCGGGCAAACTGCCCAAAATGCCTGGCAGCGGATCCAAAATGGCGCGAGGCCAGCGGTCGCGGCCGTGTGATTTCCTGGGTCGTTTATCACACCGCTTACACCGACCACCTGAAGGCGCGGGTGCCTTACGATGTCACGCTTGTCGAGCTCGACGAGGGGCCTCGCCTACTCACCAATGTAATCGATTCCGAAGCCGGCAAAAAACTTACCCCGGATGCGCCGGTTGCCCTTTCAATTGAGTCCGAAGAAGGCGTGTCCATCCCTCGCTTTCGGCTACAACAGAACCACGGAGCCCTGTGATGAGTGACGCCCTACCGACCGAATCAGCCAAGACCAGACAAATGGTTGTCAACGGCACGACTGTACCCTTTGCCGACGCCACGGTACATTTGATGTCACCGGCGATGCGATATGGTTTGAACGTTTTCGAAGGCCTTCGTGGCTACTGGAACGATGATGAGAGGCAGCTTTATATCTTCCGTCTTCAGGAACATCTGGAAAGATTTGATCAGTCGATCCGCCTTCTGCGTTTCAAGGCTGAGTTCAGGATGGACGCGATTGCCGATGCGACCCTTGGTTTGCTTCGCGCAGACAACCATCGCGCAAATTGCCATATCCGGACCACGGCCTATCTCGACGGCATTGGCGAACATCATGTGACCGGTCCAGTCAGTTGGATGGTCTATGCAGGTCCAAGACCAAGGGGCAAGAAAGTGGAGAGCGGTATCGCTGCTCATGTCTCTACCTGGAGGCGCATGTCCGATAACGCTCTTCCGCCGCGCATAAAATGCGGAGCAAATTACGCCAACGCCAGGCTGGCTCGCTTTCAGGCGCAGATCGACGGCTACGACGACGCCATCATGCTTAATGATGAGGGCAAGGTGGGCGAAGGACCCGGAGCATGTATTTTCATTGTGCGCAAAAACAAGCTCATTACCCCTAGCGTAACCAGCGGCATCCTTGAAAGTATCACGCGGGACACTATTTTGACCCTGGCACAGGATCGGGGAATTTCGATTGAGGAACGCGCGGTCGATCGCACCGAGCTCTATGCCAGTGATGAAGCATTCTTTGCTGGTTCCGCAGCCGAAGTTCTTCCGATCATTTCCATAGATAGGCTCCCTGTGGGCTCTGGTGCAGTGGGTCCAGTTACATCTTTGCTTCAAAAGGATTATTTTGATGCCGTTGAAGGGCGCGGTAATCTGGAAAAGAGCTGGCTCACGCCGGTTTGGAATACATGATGGCCTTGAACGGGGACAACGCTTTGGCTGTCGGCGCTCTAATTTCTTCCGAAGATCTAGGCGAGCGAGTTGCCGCGATCCTGGCAGACGCCGGGATGCAGGAGGAGGACGCTGCGCGTATGTCCGCTCTCTTGGTCTTTGCTCAGGAGAGCGGAATCGACAGTCACGGGATTGCACATCTGCCTTCATATGTTTCTGGCATCGCTTCGGGCTCCCTTAAAGCACGCCCGGCCATGCGCATGGAGGGAATCTTTCGGGCAGCGGCTGTTCTGGATGCGGATTGTGCTCCGGGTGTTCTCGCGGGGTTGCAAGCCTGTGACGAGGCGGTCGTGCGGGCACGACAATGTGGTGCTGCTATAATCGCCGTGCGTAACTCGGCACATTTTGGGGCGGCGTCTGCTTTTGCTGAGTATCTGGCCTCCCAGGGGATGGTCGGCCTAATTCTTTCCAATGCGTCGGCAACGGTGGCTCCGAGAGGCGCGAAGACACCATTGTTCGGGACGAACCCTATCGCTGCTGGGTTTCCAGATCCGAACGGTTCGCCACTCCTGATCGACTTCGCCACAACCGCCGGTTCTCGCGGTCGCATCCGAAAAGCCGCGGTCGATGGAACCGCTATTCCGCTCGATTGGGCACTCGATAAAAACGGTCTGCCGACGAGCGACGCCAAAGTGGCACTTACGGGAACCATGCAAGCGCTCGGTGGAGAAAAAGGGACGATCCTGCCTTTGCTCGTAGAGCTACTTTGCGTTGCATTGTCTGGTGGACACCCCGGATCCGAGGTGCTTGTACCCCAGGAAGGGTCTAACCGCCCGCGGGGTGTCAGCCACCTATTTGTAGCAATGGATGCCCGCGCCTTCGGAGGAGTCGAAGCGGTCGGAAGCCGTATTTCATTGATCAGCGCTTTGATCGAAAACACGATACCGGTAGACGCCAATCACCCACCCCGCATGCCGGGAGCTCGCGGCGCAGCCCTGCGGCAAAAGGCGCGTCGGGAAGGTATCCGCTTATCGTCCACAGTGGTTGCGGCTCTCTTGGAAGCGCGGAACTCCGTGGATCAAATGAAAAAATCTGTTTCACCTGAAGAAGAGTTTCCAAAATGACCCTGCGTATTGCGATAGATGTAGGCGGCACATTCACCGACGGGGTGCTGTTGGATGACGAAACCGGTAAAATCTGGTTGGCTAAATCTCTGACGACCTATGTTGATCCGGGCAACGCGATCGCGACAGTTACACGCGAGCTCCTTGAGCAATATGGCACTGCGAAAGACGTGAGCCAAGTCGTCCACGGCACGACGTTGATCACGAATTCGCTGATCGAGCGTAAAGGTGTGAAGACTGCGCTTGTAACGACTACGGGTATGCGCGATGCGCTCGATATTCGCCGTGAACTTCGTTACGATACTTATGACCTTGGGCTGACTTATCCGAAGCCGCTTGTTGACCGCGAGGACCGGCACGAGATCAGCGCTCGTTTGGGGCCGGACGGTTCCGAATGGGCCGCCGTTTCCAGTGATGAGGTTTCGGCAGTGGCTGCCAAGCTGCATGCCGACAAGGTCGGCGCTGTCGCAGTTTGTTTCCTTCACTCCCCTGTTTCCTCCCGGCATGAGGAAGAGGTGCGTTCGATCCTAGCCGAAGCATTGCCTGGTGTACCGGTGTCGATTTCTTCCGAAGTCTCCGGCTCCATCGGTGAATACGAGCGGATGTCGACAACAGTCGCGAATGCTTTCGTGCAGCCCCTCGTCAAAACCTACCTTGAGCGCCTGCGGTCGCGCTTCACCGAGGGTGGTATCGATGGCCGATTGGATATCATGGTATCGAATGGCGCCTTCACCACGGCTGTCCAGGCCGGAGAATTTCCAATCCGACTTCTGGAATCGGGTCCAGCAGGCGGGGTTCTTTCCGCCATCAACTGTGGCATGCTTCAGAATGCAGACAATATCCTCGCATTCGATATGGGCGGTACGACCGCGAAATCCTGCGTCGCGGTCAACGGTCGTCCCGAGATAACGCATACTTTCGAATTCGCGCGTGAAAAGCGGTTCAAGAAAGGTTCAGGACTTCCTGCTCAAACGCCTTCCATCGATCTGATCGAAATCGGAGCAGGCGGTGGATCCATTGCAAAGATCAACCCGCTCGGCCTTCTTCAGGTGGGTCCGGAAAGCGCCGGCTCAGAACCGGGTCCCGCGTGCTACAGTCTTGGTGGTGAGAATCCGACCGTCACAGATGCGGATCTCATCCTTGGCCACCTCGATCCCGATGGATTCCTTGGCGGCACAATGAAGCTGGACGGGTCAAAAGCGATGCAGGCGCTCGCCAAGCTTGGTTCTTCGGTTGGCCTTGATGCCCTCGAAACAGCCCGGGGCATCAATGAGATTGTCAACGAAAACATGGCGGCCGCTGCAAGGACGCATATTGCCGAAAAAGGGTTGGACGCGCGGCGTTTTACCTTGATCGCAACTGGTGGCGCAGGGCCGGTCCATGCAGTTGACGTTGCCCGCCGACTGCGCATCAGACGCGTTCTTTGCCCAATTGCGTCTGGTGTCGGTTCTTGCCTTGGCTTCCTCGTCGCTCCGACACGCGCGGACCGTGCCTGGTCGAAGGTGGAGGCGGTGGAAAATCTCGATCGTGAGACATTGGCAGCACGAGTAGCTGCCGCGAAAAACGAAATCGTCGACGAGATCACTGCAACGGGCGCTCACGCAAATTCAATCAACTGGAACCTCTGCGTCGAGATGCGTTATCTCGGTCAGGGTGCCAATGTCGAGGTCGTTCTTAATCCAGCAGTGACGGCTTCCAAACAGGAACTGACAGAGAAATTCCTCGAGGAATACACCTCCGTGTTTGGCAGGATCGTACCGGGCGGCATACCCGAAGTGGTGACATGGCGCGTTTGGGGCGTCTCCGGCGAGACTGTCCGCCGGTTCGAACTTGGCTCCACGTCGCGCGCGCATGGCGAGGCAACCCGTCGTAGCCTGTACATCCCGGAAAAAAACGCCATGGAAGAGGTTGAAGTCCTGCAGCGCGCAAGTCTGCCGCCGGGCACCAAACTACGAGGCCCCTGCATCATCACTGAGAAGGAATCCAGCCTCATCGTCTCCCACTCCGCCGACGTACAGATACTCGACGACGGCACAATTGAAGTTGTACTTGATGAGGTTGCAACATGAGCAAGTTGAATCCAATCGCAACCGAAATCCTCTGGACAAGACTGGTCGGTATTGTCGATGAAGCCGCCGCAACTTTTGTCCGGGCTTCTTTCTCAACGCTTGTACGTGAAGCGAACGACTATGCGGTGGTATTGACCGACCGTACAGGGCGCAACCTTGCCCAAAGTTCGCAGTCGATTCCCTCCTTCATTGCAACGCTGCCGGAAACGGTTCGCCTCTTCAGCCGCGAGTTCGGTATCGAGTCGATGCGTCCGGGTGATGTGTTCATCACAAATGATCCCTGGTATGGAACCGGTCATCTCAACGACGCCACGATCGTCGCTCCGATCTTCGTGCAAGACGACATCGTCGGCTTTGCGGGCGTCGTCAGCCATCTTCCCGATATCGGTGGGCGCCTTCGCAACCCCGCGAACCGCGAGTTGTTCGAAGAAGGTTTGCAAATTCCACCGCTGAGACTGCTCCATGCGGGGGAGGAGGACAAGGTCCTCATTCGGATGATCCGCGAAAATGTCCGTGTGCCTGACGAGACGATGGGCGATATCTGGGCGATGACTTCGTGTGTGACATCGCTAGGCCTGCGCCTTGTCAATATGCTGAACGAGACGGAAATCGATCTGGACGAGTTCGCAAACGATATTATCGGTCGCACCGAAGTTGCCATGCGCGACGCCATCCGTGCCGCTCCGGATGGCACCTGGGCTTATGAAATCGAGAATGATGGCCCTGCCGAGTTGAAGGGTGGGGTTGTCGTCATCCGGGCGACAGTCACGATTTCGGGCGACATAGTGTCTGTCGACTATGAAGGATCGTCAGATCAGGTGAACCTCGCCATCAATACGGTTCTTAATTATACCAAGGCCTATTCGGCCTACGCGTTGAAGTCGCTGTTTGCCCCTTGGATCCCGAATAACGAGGGCGCTTTCCTTCCGATCTCGATCACGGCTCCCGAAGGCAGCATCCTCAATCCTCTGCGGCCAGCGCCAGTTGGGGCTCGTGGCATGATCGGGCATCTCCTTCCGCCGGCGATCTTCGGCGCGCTGGCCGAGCCTCTGGGCGAACGCACCCAAGCCGCTCCGGGCTCGCCATCCAACAACATCCAGATCACGAGCCTGTCTGGTCGCAAGCGTTATGCCATCAATGCTTTTCTTGGAGCAGGGCAGGGCGGCGGAGCCGGTCGTGACGGTGCCAGCGCCGTCAGCTTCCCGTCCAATCTTTCCAACACGCCGGTCGAAGTCCTTGAGAACCAGGCCCCAATCGAAGTGCAATCCCGTCATATCCTGCACGGCTCGGGAGGAAGCGGAAGATTTCGTGGGGGCGATGGCATTGGCATGACCTTCAAATTCCGGGGTGAATCGTCGGCGATGGCGTCTTTCATGATCAACCGCATCAAGTGTCCCGCGCCCGGGTTGTTCGGAGGAGGTCAGGGAAAGCCAGCAAAACTTGAAATCAACGGAAACGCCCAGATTGCATCAGGCAGCCATGTCCTGTCGAACGGCGATCTGGTCATCATTGAAACCGGTGGCGGCGGTGGTTTTGGAGAAGTGAAATGAAACATGAAAACAAGGTAGCAATCGTCACGGGAGCGGCCCAGGGCATCGGCAAAGCCTGCGCTGAAAGGCTATTTGCCGATGGAGCCATCGTCGTTCTTTCCGATATCAATCAGGAGCAGGCCGAAGCTGCCGCGATGGATCTGGATCCCTCCGGCAAGCGTGCCGTCGCTATTCGCTGCGACGTGGGTATCCGCACCGAAATCAAAAAGCTCGTCGAAGACGTCGTGGCAAGGTTCGGCAGGCTCGATATCATGGTTAATAATGCCGGCATCACCTGCACGACCCCGGCGATCGACCTCACCGAAGAAGAGCTCGATCGAGTTCTGAACGTCAACCTGAAGGGTTGTTATTTCGGTACACAGGAAGCTGCCCGAGTTATGATCGGGCAGCGACAGGGCGGTTCGATCGTCAATATGTCATCGGCACAGGCAGAGCTGGTGATCCCTGATCGTGTTCCATATGGCATCTCGAAGGCGGCCATCAATCAGATTACCCGCATCTTCGCGATCGCACTTGCCCGGCAGAATGTGCGCGTGAACGCGGTTGGACCAGGTACGATCCTCACTCCTTTGTCGCTTGGCATGAACAAGAACGAGGCCGCCTACCGCCGCGTTCTGTCGCGCACGCCCATGGGCCGTGTTGGTCGCGCCGACGAAGTTTCGGGCATTGTGTCGTTCCTGGCGAGCGACGACGCCTCCTATGTTACCGGGCAAACGGTTTATGCCGACGGCGGCCGCGCCTATCTCAACTATACCGTCCCCGTGGACGACGAACTGCCGGAGCTGAAGCTGTGACAACAACGCCTTGCATTATCACCGTTGCGATCAACGGATCCGTGCCTCGAAAGAAAGATACACCGGCTGTCCCGATTTCAGTGCAGGAAATGATCGAGAGCACCCACGAGGCATTCGAGGCCGGCGCTTCGCTTGTGCACATGCATGCCCGCGACGAAAATGAAAATTCGAGTTCCGACCCGGAAGTGTTCAGGTCTGCGCGGGAAGGTATTGAAAAGCATTGCCCGGGAATGATCATCCAGTATTCCACGGGCGCCCGGGGTCGAGAATTGGCATCCCGCGGCGGCATGCTCGACCAGTCACCTGATATGGCCTCGCTGGCGACAGGTTCGGTCAACTTCCCAACGTTCGTCAATGAGAATCCTCCGTCGTTCATCGACGATCTGGCGCAGCGGATGCTGGACTATAACGTCAAGGCGGAGTGCGAGATCTTCGATCTGGCGATGCTTTATAATGCAAAGGATCTCGTCGATCGCGGCCTTCTGAAGCCCAATCCCCATGTTCAGTTCGTTATGGGCGTCCGCAATGCTCAACCGGCCCGACGCGAAATTCTCGAATTCGAACTTTCCGAATTGAGGAAAATCCTTCCGGATGCGACCTGGACGGCCGCGGGCCTCGGTCGTCACCAGCTAGAAGTGAACCACTGGGCGCTGGAACTGGGCGGACACTGCCGGACAGGCCTTGAGGACAATGTCAAGTTCGACAAGACGCGCCTGGCGAAATCGAATGCAGAACTGGTCGCTCGAGTGACCTCGCTCTGCCCCGAATATCGGCGCCATCCAGCAACCGCCGCGGAGGCGCGGGCGATCCTCGGCCTAACGCGCGACTGAGTGGCTGAACGCCTAAAGGAGATAGTCTTGAAAGTTCTGGTACCTGTAAAGCGTGTTGTGGATTACAACGTGAAGGTTCGGGTCAAAGCCGATGGCAGCGGGGTGGATCTCGCTAATGTCAAAATGGCGATGAACCCTTTTGATGAAATCGCGATCGAAGAAGCCGTTCGGCTTCGGGAAAAAGGTATCGCTACCGAAGCTGTCGCAGTCTCGATCGGCGTTAAGGGGGCGACGGAAACGCTTCGTACAGCGCTTGCGATGGGGGCTGACCGCGCGATCCTCATCCACGCTTCGGATGACGTCAGTCAGGACATCGAGCCACTCACCGTCGCCAAGCTTTTGAAAGCCATTGTCGACACCGAGAAGCCTGACCTCGTCCTGATGGGCAAACAGGCCATCGACAACGATATGAACGCTACGGGCCAGATGCTCGCCGCTCTTCTTGGCTGGGGGCAGGCGACGTTCGCTTCCGCCCTCACGCTCGAGGGCGGCAAGGCACAAGTTACGCGGGAAATCGATGGCGGCCTGCAGATCGTCAGCGTGAAGCTCCCTGCGATCGTCACCACCGATCTGCGGCTCAATGAACCGCGTTATGCGTCGTTGCCCAACATCATGAAGGCAAAGAAGAAGCCGCTCGAAGAGAAGTCCGCCAGCGAATATGGCGTTGACCTTGCGCCACGACTTACTGTCGAGCAAACGGCTGAACCCAAAGCGCGCTCCGGCGGCATCAAGGTTGCTTCCGTCGACGAACTGATTGCGAAGCTCAAAAATGAGGCAGGAGTACTGTGATGCAGACGCTCGTCATGGCAGAGATAAACAGCTCAGAGTTGGGTAGGGATCAAACCGCGAAAGCCGTCGGCGCTTTGTCGAAGCTCGGGGAGATTACAGTTCTGGTTGCGGGAGAGAATGTGGGAGATGCTGCGGCTGCGGCCGCAAAAATGGAAGGCGTTTCAAAGGTCCTTCTAGTGGACGACCCAAAATATGCCAAAGGGTTGCCGGAACCGCTGGCGGAGCTGGTTTCCGGTCTCAACGGGTTCACTCACATTTTTGCCGCATCCACCGCTTCGGCCAAGAGCGTGATGCCGCGGATCGCAGCTCTTCTGGATGTCATGATCATTCCGGATGTGATCGGCGTTGTTTCGGACGATACTTTTGAGCGCCCTATCTACGCCGGTAACGCCATTCAGACGGTCAAGTCGAACGATAAGGTCAAGGTCGGGACAATCCGGACGGCAAACTTTACTGCCGCTGGCGAAGGCCATGCCGCGCCGATCGAGACTCTGCTGGCCAATGCGGATCCTGGTCTGTCCTCTTGGGTCTCGGAGGAGGTGTCGAAATCGGAACGGCCGGACCTGAGCTCCGCGCGCATCGTTGTCTCAGGTGGCCGTGGCGTCGGGTCTCGAGATAATTTCGATCTGATCGAAAAACTCGCAGACAAACTCGGCGCAGCTGCCGGCGCGTCGCGAGCCGCAGTCGACAGTGGATACGCGCCCAACGACTGGCAAGTTGGCCAGACGGGCAAAGTGGTTGCTCCTCAGCTCTATATCGCTGTTGGCATCTCAGGCGCCATTCAGCATCTGGCCGGGATGAAGGATTCAAAGGTCATTGTTGCGATCAACAAGGATGAAGAAGCTCCAATCTTCCAGATAGCAGATTACGGCTTGGTCGGCGACCTCTTCAGCTTGGTGCCTGAGCTCACCGAAAAGCTCTGAACTGCAATTTTCAGTCAAGCGCAAAAACCGGGGAACTGTATCATATGACGCGCGCAACAGATTACGATGTCATCATTATCGGTGGAGCCCTTGCCGGCGGCAGCACCGCATATCACCTTCTGCAACGAGATCCATCTCTTCGGATTTGCGTCATCGAGAAGGATCCGAGCTACGAAAAAGCGCCTTCCGCTCTTTCGATGGCGGGTATTCGACTGTTGTTTTCCCAGGTTGAAAACCTACAGATGTCGCAATTCGGCAGCCAGTTCTACTCGAATTTTGGCGAGTCGATGAAAGTTGACGACGACAACGTTGATCTCCACTTCTGGAAACAAGGATACCTCTTTATCGCCGGCACGCCTGAGCAGGCTGCTGACATGGAAGAAAATCATCGCTTCCAAACCAACAATGGCGTCAACGCATTGCTGTTCGATGCGGAGGAACTTTCGCAGCGTTTTCCTGACATCAGCAATGAAGGTGTGACGAGAGCCGTATTCTCGCCCAGTGACGGCTGGATCGATCCTTATGGAGCGCTGATGGGTCTGAGGCGGAAGGCTATCTCCCTCGGCGCAACCTATATCCACGGTGAGGTCGTTGATATCGCGCACGACGGCAGTCTCGTTCGCTCGGTAACGCTCGCGGACGGCAAGAAAATTACCGCTGACCATTTCGTCAACACTGCCGGGCTGTATGCGGCTAAAGTTGCCAAGATGGTTGGAATGGACCTGCCCGTTCAGCCTTTGCCTCGCACCCAATATTATTTCGAGTGCCATGAGACTTTCGATCCGCTCCCGCTGACACGTGATCAGGTCGGTGTTGGTTTCCGACCTGAGGGTGTCGGTTTCCTTTCCGGTCTCACCGATATGTCCCGGGTCGGCAATTTTGTCGATGAACCGAACTGGGATGCTTTCGAAGAGCATATCTGGCCAATGCTCGCCACGCGCGTACCAAAGTTCGAGGCCATTCGCCTTAAGCACGCTTGGGCAACGCACTACGCGCAGAATGTGTTCGACGGGAATGCCATCATCGGCCGTTGGGAGGGTGGCCTTTCCAACTTCTTTGTGATCGCCGGCTGTTCAGGGCACGGGTTGCAGCACGCCCCCGCTGCTGGCAGGGCGATTTCTGAACTGATCCTCACTGGCCGTCTTGAGGCGCTGGACCTGACACGGCTGTCTTATCAGCGCATCGTGGACAACCGCCCCTATGCGGAAAAGGGCATAAAGGCCTGAATATCTGGTCCTTCGCCCAGGTGGAGTTAAGCCGCGTTAGAATAGGAGAATCCGATGTCCGTCCGTCTGCGTCGCAGCGCACTTTATGTTCCAGCGACCAATGCTCGCGCGCTTGAAAAAGCAAAATCGTTGCCAAGCGATGTCATCATCGTCGATCTGGAAGATTCGATTGCGCCAAGCGAAAAAGAAAATGCCCGCCAGAAGGCTGTGGAGATCTTGTCGCATGGCGGGTTCGGACGGGAAGAGGTCGTTGTGCGCATCAACGCTCTTTCGAGCCCTTGGGGCGAAGCAGATCTCTCTGCTGTACTTGCAGCGGAACCGATGGCGATCCTGTTTCCAAAAATCAGCGCGTCTAGAGATCTTCAAGCTATTGCGGCGCGCCTTGAAGGAAGAAATGTCCCTGAGGTCTGGGCGATGCTTGAGACGCCGGCCGCAATGCTGCGCACTCTCGAAATCGCCGAAGCGCGCCTGGACATTCTCCCACAACTTTCAACCCTCGTGATCGGCACGAACGATCTGGCGAAAGACACGCGAGTTTCCCTGAAGCCGGGACGGGCCAGTTATCTTCCCTGGCTTATGCAGTGTGTCGCTGCGGCACGTGCTGCAGGCCTCGATATCCTCGATGGTGTTTTTAACGATTTCAGGAATGACGATGGTTTCAAGGTGGAGTGTATGGACGGCCGCGAAATCGGTATGGACGGCAAAACCCTGATCCATCCAAATCAGATTACCATTGCCAATGAGAGTTTTGCTCCAACCGTCGAGGAAGTTGATTGGGCACGGAAGGTCTGTGCGGCTTTCGATCTTCCGGAAAACGGTACGGCTGGTGTCATCAATATCGAAGGCAAGATGGTTGAACGGTTGCACGCGGAGATCGCTCGACGCTTGTTGCAGATGTCTGCAATGATCGAAGAGAGAGCATGGCGATGAATATTATTTCAGGAGCTTCGGGGATGCTCTCGCTTATCGGATTGGCGCTTTTGGGTACGGATGCTATGGCCGCAGAAAATACGGCTTTCGAGCCGATCATCATTGCCGAACAGGGCAGCTTTGCCGTCGGCGGCACTGTGTTGCAACAGGGGGAGGCGTCTCTTCATGGCGATCACCTCTACGCGTTCTACCAAAAGCCCGTCGATGCCAGAAAATATCCGCTTGTATTCTGGCATGGAGCGGATCAGACAGCCAAGACTTGGGAAACAACGCCAGACGGGCGAGAAGGCTTTCAGACACTTTTCTTGCGATGGGGTTACAGCGTCTATCTGCTCGACCAACCACGTCGCGGCCGCGCAGGCCGCAGCACTGTTGAGATGAAGATCGAACCGTATCTGAACGACGCGATGTGGTTTGATATTTTCCGGGTAGGAACGTGGCCGAACTATTTCGATGGCGTGCAGTTTTCCAAAGATCCAGCCGTGCTTGATCAGTATCTGCGTTCGATTTCGCCAAATACGGGCCCTTTCGACCGTGATGTCGCAGTTGCCGGCGTTTCAGCACTGCTCGACAAGATAGGCCCATCGATACTCGTGACGCACTCTCAGAGCGGCGGACTTGGATGGATGGAGGCGCTGAAAAACAGCAACGTCCGTGCGATCGTCTCTTATGAACCGGGCGAGGGCTATATTTTTCCAGAAGGTGAGGCGCCTGAGCCGATGCCTGCGTCCGATGGCATGCTGTTCCCCAAAACCACTGCGATGGAAGAGTTTCTGAAGTTCACCACAATCCCGATCGTTATGTACTATGGCGACAACATTCCCTCTCAGCCGTTGTCCAATCCGGGTCACGACACATGGCGCGTACGGTTCGAGATGGCGAAGATCTGGGCGAATACAGTGAACAAGCATGGCGGAGACGCCATAGTCGTTCACCTTCCTGATCTGGGCATTCGGGGCAATACGCATTTCCCGTTCTCCGACCTCAACAACCTGAAAATTGCTGACCTGATGAAGCAGTTCCTGACAGAGAAATCTCTGGACTGAACCAGGTTATGCGGATGGCCAAGGAGGACGCGATGCAAGTTTCTGAAATCGAACGCGAGTCTACGGAATTCGACGTAGTGATCGTCGGCGCCGGGCCGGCATGACTGGCAGCAGCGATCCGGCTGAAGCAGGTTAATCCGGAGCTTTCGGTCGTCGTTCTTGAAAAGGGCGCGGAAGTGGGCGAGCATATTCTCTCCGGCGCCGTAGTCGATCCGATCGGCGTTGACCGACTCCTGCCGGGATGGCGCGAACAAGAGGGGCATCCCTTCAAGACAAAGGTGAAGGACGACCAGTTTCTTTTCCTCGGTTCATCTGCGTCGCTTCGATTGCCGAATTTCATGATGCCGCCGTTGATGAATAATCACGGCAATTATATCGTCTCGCTTGGGCTGGTCTGTCGCTGGCTGGCGGAAAAGGCCGAAGCGCTCGACGTTGAGATCTATCCGGGCTTTGCCGCAACGGAAGTCCTCTATAATAACGAAGGCGCGGTGATTGGCATCGCCACCGGCGATATGGGCATCGAGAAGGATGACGAACCGGGTCCGAACTTCACCCGCGGCATGGAGCTGCACGGCAAATATGTGCTGATCTGCGAGGGCGTGCGCGGTTCGCTAGCCAAGCAGCTGATCGCCAAGTTCGACCTTTCCAAGGATCGCGAGCCGCAAAAATTCGGCATCGGCATCAAGGAACTGTGGCAAGTCAAGCCGGAGAACCACAAGCCCGGCCTGGTGCAGCATTCCTTCGGCTGGCCGCTCGATATGAAGACCGGCGGTGGCTCCTTCCTCTATCATCTAGAAGACAACACCGTTGCAGTCGGCTTCGTCGTCCACCTAAACTACAAGAACCCCTATCTTTATCCTTTCGAGGAATTCCAGCGCTTCAAGACCCACCCGGCGATCGGCGGCACATTCGAGGGCGGCAAGCGCCTGTCCTACGGCGCCCGCGCCATCACTGAGGGCGGTTATCAGTCGGTGCCAAAACTGACCTTCCCGGGCGGCGCGTTGATCGGCTGTTCCGCCGGTTTCGTCAACATGCCGCGCATCAAGGGCAGCCACAACGCCGTGCTGTCGGGCATGTTGGCGGCGGAGAAGATCGCCGCGGCGATTTCGGTCGGCCGCGCCCATGACGAGGTGGCGGAGATCGAGGCGGAATGGCGCGAAGGCGATATTGGCAAGGATCTGAAGCGGGTGCGCAACGTCAAGCCGCTGTGGTCGAAGTTCGGCACGCTGGTCGGCGTTGGGCTGGGCGGTCTCGACATGTGGACGAACCAGCTGTTCGGCTTTTCCTTCTTCGGCACGCTGAAGCACGGCAAGACGGATGCACAAAGCTTGGAAGCGGCCTCCAAACACAAGCCGATCGCCTATCCGAGGCCGGACGGGGCTCTGACCTTCGACCGTCTTTCATCGGTGTTCCTATCCTCCACCAACCATGAGGAGAACCAGCCGGTGCATCTTCAGGTGAAGGACATGGAGTTGCAGAAGCGTTCCGAACACGACGTCTATGCCGGCCCCTCGACGCGTTATTGTCCGGCAGGCGTTTATGAATGGGTGGAGAAGGACGGCGAGGAAACTTACGTGATCAACGCGCAGAACTGCGTGCATTGCAAGACCTGCGACATCAAGGACCCCAACCAGAACATCAACTGGGTGCCGCCGCAGGGTGGCGAAGGACCCTTCTACGCTAACATGTAGCGGATCGGGCCGGCATCTGAAATTCGCGTCTGATCCCCGCGCGGGATCAGACCGATAAGCCATGCGATAGAAAGTCAGGAAAATGACCGTCACATCCTTATACTTCGGGCTAGTGTTCGAGATGGTGAGAAAGCAGTTCGAAATGTCACCGATCACCTGCAAACGCCGCAGCATCAGCGTGAAAGAGTGTTCTACCCCACCCTCACTTGCGATTTCATGGCACCGTTGGAGATCGGAGCGTTTGCTTCAATCCGTCCACGGGTGACAAAGAAGATGAGCAAGATGGCTTTCCTCACGGGCACGATTGAATCGGGCGGAACTGTCATGTCGGCGCAAGGCATCTGGAAAGTGAACCAAAAGAGGCGAGAAGAAGGTCAACGAACCATTCGCTCAAAGCGCCTTGCGAAAGTGAAGTTCATATGAGCGGATAGTCATCTCCGCTCGTGTCCGATGTAAGCTGAAAGCACTGTCCTATTGCATAATGTCGGGTCGAAAGGCCGTGTGCTGATTTATGAATTGCACCATTCTCGCGGTTCGGGGTTGACTGATGACATATTCGGGGGGGCCGTCCTCTTTGATCTGTCCACCATCGAAGAAGATCACCCGGTCGGCAACGTTTGCAGCAAAACTGATCTCATGAGTGACCACGATCATCGTCATTCCGCGGTCGCTAAGGGCCTTCATTACGTCCAAAACTTCACTGATCATTTCCGGATCAAGGGCCGAGGTTGGTTCGTCAAATAAAACTGCGTCCGGTTCCATTGCGAGCGCTCGCGCGATCGCAACCCGCTGCTGTTGTCCTCCGGAAAGCTGGCCGGGATATTTGCCATTCATTCCAGCCATCCCGACAATTTCCAACAAGCTGGAGGCAGCCTTTCGAGCAACATCGTGTGAAATACGTCTTATCTTACATGGACCCAGTGAAATATTTTCTTCCACTGTCAGGTGGGGGAACAGGTTGAAATTCTGAAAAACCATGCCCATCCGCTGACGAACTGAGACCAAGTCGCGCTCCAGATATTCGATGGCGCCTACCTTTGACTTGCACCCAACCTGTTTTCCTTTGAAGAAAATCTCCCCCTCAGTCGGTGTCTCAAGCAGATTCAGGCAGCGCAGCAGTGTGCTTTTGCCTGAGCCGCTCGGGCCAATGATGGCGATCGTCTCTCCTTCGTTGACCGAAAAATTTACGCCGTTTACCGCCGAATGAGATCCATAGCGCTTAACCAGGTCGTTACATCTCAAGAGTTCATTCATATTTCCCACCTGTGGCAAATTTTTCTGATTGCTGTCAGTCACGAACGCGCAGGCGCTTTTCGAATGCGAGCGACACATAGCTTAAAGGGATAAGAATGAGGGTGAAGATCAGTGTCAGGATAGTGTAGGATTCAAGCGACCGATATTCCAAGTCCGAGATATAGCCCACGTAATAGACAAGTTCCTTGTATGCGATGATCGATGCCAAAGACGTGAGTTTTACCGTCTCAATGAACTGGTTTGTTGCGGCGGGGATCATCCGCTTGATGGCTTGCGGCAATATGATATAGCGCATCTGCTGAATATAGGTGAACCCGATCGCTCGGCCTGCCTCCCACTGCCCTCTCTCGATAGACTGGATCCCGCCACGATAGACTTCCGCCATGAATGCGCTCGTATAAATGGAAAACGCGATAGCCGCCGCGACGAGGGGCTGAGGCTGCATGCCTGTCAATATCGGAAGCGCGTAAAACAACCACAGAAGCTGAACAAGCGGAGGCGTGTTGCGGAATATCTCGACGTAACAACTTGCCGGAATGCGAATGAATTGGCGTTTGCTGGTGCGCGCGACCCCTATCAAGGCTCCCAACGTAAACCCGAACATGGTGACCAGGCACGATAGCAGCAGCGTCCCTGCAATGCCGTAGATCAGCATGCTGTAATGGTTGGACAGAAAGCTGAAATCCCAGGAATATTCGTTCATCTGCCCAGCCTCTCGATCGAAAAGCGATCTTCCAGATATCTGACCAGGAAGCTGCAAGTCGTTATGATGACGACGTAAATGAAGGCGACCACCGTATACGTTTCGATAGGACGATAGGTCGATGATGTCATGATCGATGCCTGATAAGTGAGTTCACCGAAGGCGATTGCGGCCGCGATGCTGGTACTCTTAAAAATTGTGATTAATAGGTTGAACGAAACCGGGATCATCCGGCGAATCGCCTGGGGCAAGATAACATACCTGAGAGCATGCAAGCGGTGAATGCCGAGCGCTGCAGCGGCCTCCCACTGCTGCTGGCTGATGGAACTGACTGCCCCACGAAATATCTCGGAAAAATAGGCAGCAGACTGAAGGCCGATCGCCAGAAGAGCGGCTTCAAAAGGGGAAATCTCCACACCAGCCAATACCGGGAGCGCGAAATAAAACCATAACATGAGAACGAGAACCGCAGAGGTGCGGAAAAAGTCGACAAAAATCCGGCCGACAATTTGTAATGGCCAGAAACCGGACATACGCATCAGGCCGATAGCAAGTCCAAGAGGAATGGCTAGAATTATGCACCAGAAGGTTAACTCTAAACTGGACAATGTCCCTGTAAGCAAGGCATCCCATTTACGAAATATAGTCCCGAAGTCCCATTGGTAAGGCATTCTATAGCTTTCTCAACAGAGGTCATCGATTAGACCGGTTCCGCGTGGAGGAACCGGTCTACGGCAATCCTTCGCGGTTTCGAAGCATCACCACCGCTCTTTGATCATCGAGACGAAGTACTTCTCATCCACGCCACGGTATTTCATGAACTCCCGGTATACCTCGTCAATTTTCCCCGTAGAATAAAAGAAGGTGGCGCATGCCGAGAGGAAATCTTTGAACCGGTTATTGGGCTCCCATCGAAAGCCAGTGCCAGCGGGTAGAGGGACAAACGGGGAAGGGTTAAGCACCTTTCCGAGTTTCAGTTGCGCCGCTGTCTGTGCCAAACCCGGGGCTACAGCGCAAACAGCATCGACCCTGCGTGAACGGAATGCTGCATTTACCTGAGAGCTTTCCTGCAAGCGAACTATGTTTGCATTGGGTGTGGTTTTGGTTAAAAACTGATCCATCGACGAGCCGAGTAGCGTTGCGATCTTCGTTTCGGGTGTGTTGAACTCCGCCCAGGTGGAACGTGTCTCTGCCTCCGCCACCCACAGCGCAAGCGGATAATAACCGATCGGAACGCTTAGGAAATCAATCGCTTTGGCGCGCTGCGGTGTAGCGTCGAGGATGAACATCAGGTCAAATTGGTTGGCTTGAAGTCCTGCCACCGCGTTTCCCCAAGTGGTTTCCACAACGGACAAGTCCACTTCAAGGCCTTCAGCCACGGCTTTCGCCATGCCAATCCCGATTCCTCGCCATGTCGTGCTGCCTGATGTGGCGCCTCCTGGCGCATCGCTTTGAACTTCGTCCTTGAAGTACCAAGGCTCCGCCACCGCAGCGCCGACTCGCAATGTTCTGGAACTCATTATCTGGTCCCAGGTGCCGCTCGGCCCGCTTTGCGCCGAACTTTCTCTCGCGCCAGCTGCGATGATACCGGCGGCAGCTGCAGTAACCCCTGCAACTGGTATCAGTTTCATAAGATTGCGTCGTGCTATATCCATATCCGTTCCCCTTTCCTTTCATTGACAACATTGCTGCTTCAAAGGCTTTTTATTGCGGCCTGATATCTCCCGAAAAAAGCTGTTTTAGAATTCCATTCGCGCTCCCACACGAGTCGATCATCGTGCTGAGGATCATGCTCAATACGAGTGTCGGTAGCGAAAACTATCGTTGATCTGGTCGCCCCATTGTAAGGCGGAACCTGGGGAATACCCGAGTGACTTGGGTCGCCTGTGCGTGCGAAAGCGAGCCACGCCCCTTGCATTTCCTCGCTCAGCCGTCTGGCCTCATCATCGTTACGTGTGAAGCCGGCATGATCGAGCGTACCAAAGATAAAAAGCGCTTCGCTGCCGTGCGTTACTTTCGCTTTTGGCTCCGAATTGCGTTGCCAGTCGAGACTGTACATAAAGGTGTTGCTCTTGAGGCTCGACCGAAGCTCCGCTACCTGGATCGAGCCCATACGGAACGTCCAGTCGGTCCATATGGCTCTGTATATTGCCGCCTGATCGGCGTCGGGTCGGGTTTTCCGATAACCTTCGAAAATCCTGTCAGTGTGTTGCCCCAGAGATTTTCGAAGCTCATCTCTCGTACCAAAATTCATGTCAAAGCGGACATCGTAATCGGCTTCATTGGCGGTCAGGCCGATAAACATAGGTACATCGAGGGTGGACCCGTCGAGCAAAGCGTCTTCCGCGCTTTTAGGAAGGACGATGCCGTCGGCTACCGGACGCCACGCCATGATGCCTTCCCATGTGTCTTGGAGCGCCTCGACAAATTCTCTCGTCGTCAGCGTAAGCAGTTCGTCAATATCCTTGCACCCGGCAGATGACAAAAAACGTCGGGACATGCTATCAGCCTCCGGTCGTGACATCGTCAGATATCTGAAACCGGGTGCAAACGGTCCTGCCTGACATATCGCGCGGTGGAGAAGTCCTCTGGCTGAGGGCATCGCAAGAAGCGTCGAGACTTTCATTGCCCCGCCAGATTCCCCGAAAACGGTCACATTTGCTGGATCACCACCAAACTCCTCGATGTTTTCGGCAACCCATCTGAGCGCAAATACGATATCCTGCATGCCGAGATTGGCCGATCTGTTCTGGAAAGGACCGGGTTCGTTCAGATAAAGATATCCGTGCGCACCCAGCCGATGGGAGGGCGCGACGACAACGACCTCGCCGTTCCGCGCCAATTTTGTCCCATCCTCGCGAGCTCCTGAGGGGCATCCTGTTGTAAAGCCACCGCCGTGGAGCCAAACCATTACTGGCCTCTTCGCCCCCGGATCGACGGATGGTGTCCATATGTTCAGAAAGAGCCCTTCCTCCGAGATCGGTTCGTCAGTGCGAGGCCCGAAGAAGAACTCGCGGCAAGCTGGTGCCACCTCGTTAACAGATTCTCGTGGCTGAGGGCTTCTGGGTGCGTTGCAACGCAAAATCCGCACATCTGTCCAGCTTGAAGGCGCGCGCGGAGGCAGGAAGCGGGCATCACCGCTTATATGATCCCCGAACTGTATGCCAGCAAACTTGGTGACGCCGTTGATGATTTCGCCTTGGACGGGCCCGTATATTGTTTTTGCGATCGGTTTATCTGAATTCATTACCAACAAATCTAACGTGAATACTCTGATCTCTCGCTGCGATAATTGATCTCCGTTTTATTTATGACAATCTGCTGAATTGGTGTTTTTACACCAAACGGCGTTTGCTATGGTGTATTATGACAAGCGCTAGGATAGCTGACATTGCGAGAGAGGCGGGCGTCGGGACGACGACGGTCGATCGCGTCCTGAACGATCGAGGAAATGTCTCGGCAGAGGTGGCAAAACGGGTCGTCGATGCCGCGACGCGCCTAGGGAGTCGCCGAATCCTGCCGGACGCACATCGTCCGCTGTCGCGTATTCAGCTCCTGCTTCCTGAGCCTCAGAGCGACTTCAGAATCCGTTTGGCGCATGCGTTTCGAGAATTCCGAAATATCGTCGACCGTAACCTCAGTATCCAGATCGACTATTGCGATCCCTTCGATGCGGTCGCTATTGCGAGGGCGATTAATTCATCGAATGCTCAGGCAATCGCCTTTGCGGGCACGAATGACGTCATTCTTCAACACGCGGTTGAGAATGCGAAGCAGCGTGGGATCTATATAGCAACGATCATCGGCGATATCCCGAATACCGCTCGCGACGTTTATATTGGAATTGATAATCGTGCAGCAGCACGCACTGCAGTCTGGCTCACATCATCTCGTCTCGAAAAATCTGGTTCAGCTGTCATTCTGACGAGCGGAATAGACGGGGCAGGTCTTTCCGGTCGCATAGATGGATTTAGGGATGCGCTTGCCCAGTATCTTCCCGGCGTAACGCTTGCAGGGGTTCACGTTACGAATGATGATCACAGGCAATGCTATAACGTGCTCTCTCAAGCACTCCATAAAAATGAGGACGTAGTCCTGGTCTACAATTGCGGCGCCGCAAATGAGATGATTGGCGAGGTTCTCAAACGGCAGAAATGTCAAAGACAGATCTGCTTTATCGGGCACGAGCTCACACCGATCACGAGCGCAATGCTGAAAACCGGAGAGATGTTCCTGTGCATTGACCAGAACCCCGATCTCATGGCACGGCGCGCGATTGAACGCATGGCCGCATGGTGCGGTTTTACCGCAGGACTTGTTCGTGAAGACAGGCAAGTGGACTTCATCCCGTTCACCCTGCACACAAGAGAAAATTGCTGAATTCATTGCTGGAACGGCAACAGCACTTTAGGCAACGTCGTTGGCTGAGTTCGACGTAAGTCATGTGACAGCACGAGAAAATCGCTGCATAGCTTGGATAAAGATTCTCGCCAAAGCCGCTTTTGAGAGGACGGGCCATGATGCCACCCTGGCAAAATCTTTAGATTTTCCTTACTGCTTCGGCTATCTTCGTCCAGACGCGTCCTCAGGGGTGCTCGACCTCTCTCGATAAAGCTAAGTGGGTGGAATGTTTAGGCAACGCACTGAGCGCTCCAGATTGCAGGAAGTCGCCGAATTGGCCGGCGTAGGCATAGCAACCGTCGGTCGCGTCTTGAACGAACGGGGGGGCGTCAAGCCGGAAACGGCGCGCAAGGTGATCGCAGCGGCGCGGGAATTGGGTTTACCTCGTATTCTTCCTTCGCCATATCAAAGGGTCTTACGCTTCGAGGTTCTCCTCTCCCGACCCGATCTCCCCCTCATCGGTCGAATGAGCCGCGAATTCAGCATCCTGAGTGAAAGTCTTGGCAGAACGGCGCTTATTCTCCGCAGCATCTTGGCTGACGATAGAGCGGAACACTTTGCCGAACGCATGCGGACGACAGAGGCTGACGCGGTCATCACCTACGCTCCAAATAAAGAGCCCGTATTGGAGGCGGCGGCCACTCTCGTGGCAAGGGGAATACCTTTGATTACCCTTATCTCCGATCTACCCGCACATTTGCGCCTCACGTACGCAGGACCGGACCACCGGGCCTCAGGGCTTACGGCGGGATGGTTCATTGCACGCATGGCTAAGCCAGGTGAGGTTCTCGTATTATGCAATCATCAACAATATCAGGCTCACTTGATGCGGCTCCAAGGTTTAAAAGATGCCCTCACACGCCATTCCGATCAACACACGATCGCCGAGGTTATCGATGAAGGTGACCAAGGGAGGATGTCGTCCCTGCTATTGAAAGCTGCTGTCCGCCGGTATCAACGAGTTACGGCGATTTACGATGCTGGCGCCGCTCATCAAGCCGTAGAGGCAGTGATAAAACAATATCCCCTCGGTTCAAGGCCCACATTTATCGGCCATGAATTGACTGATCAAACGCGACGAATGATCGATGAGGGAACCATGGACCTCGCGATTGATCAGAATCCTGAGCGTCAAGCTAGGTTCGCCCTTGAAACACTCTTGGCATATTTCAAAATCGACGACCGTCCGATCTTACCGAACACAAGTGGGCAAGCACCTTTTACCGTGCATGGACCTTACAATATCGGGATTTGAAGCCGTGAGCTGGCACAATCCATGTCTCGCATACAGATCAGCTCAGGGGCGTGAGGCGGCCGGTCGCCGACGTCAATAATCTGGGCTGCATATCTAGGAAATGATCGAAATCGATCAAAAACGCCAGTCGTAATGTTTCGCTGGGCGTAATATCGTATGTCACAGCTATTGAATGCCAAAAAGCATATCTACTCGAGCGAACTTAATATTCGTAGTAGAGGGAGGAGGAACCCACTGCTATATTCAAAGATATCGATGTCAAGTGGGTCTCACGTCTAGGAAGTCACAAAGCAACTTTCCGCCTGAGACGGATAAACCTTTGACTTTGCCGAGTTGTCATAATTGGCCTTGAGGTTACGCGTCATAGTGTCAACGGGCGCTGTATCGTTGCGAGCTATGGTGGTCGAGCTTAGCAAAACTCCAGACCACCAACGCCTTTACCCAATTGGAAATGAAAGTCTGCCCGGGAGGAAGAAACTATGAAGATCACATTCGACACCAGCGCCTTCTGGGTGAAGGAAGGCAGCCGGATCAAGACAGGTATGGAGTTTGAGGAAGTCTATCATAAGGTCGCAGAGGCCGGATACGAATATGTCTCCCCATATGATCTATATTTTCCTGGCTATTGGAAGCGACCGAAGGCTACAAACGCAGAGGTTGCGTGGCACGCTAAGGCGATTGAGAGAGCTGGTTTAAAAATCGCCTCTCTGACTACCGGTTTTCGCCTTGCCGATACGGATGAATTCGTACGCCAGTATGCCGTCGATTGCTGGAAGCGCATGATCGAAATCGGCGAACAGATGGGAGCGCAAGTATTTAACTCCGAACTCGGTGGCAGCAGGGCTACACCTGAGTTATGCGAAGCGAAACTCATGCGTTCGCTTGATGAGTTGCTTCCCGTTTTTGAGCGCAAAGGCATGCGGTTGGATATACAGGCCCACCCCGATGATTTTTATGAGCGTAACGATGATACGGTCGACATTATTAGGTACTACGACTCGTCATCTTTCGCTTACATCTATTCGATTCCGCATACATTTCATTACGATGAAGGTGTCGGCGATGTGAAGCGTATGTTGCGGTATGCTGGCAAACACCTCAAGCATATTCTGGTCGCGGATACATACGACCATACAAAGCTTTTTCGAAACAACATCAACCCGCCAGCAGCGTTCTGGAATGGTTCGATCAGAAGCCATCTACATCTCGGCGAGCTCGGTGTCGGCGATATTCCATTTGACGATCTCTTTGCGGCGCTCCGTGAACTGGGTTTCGGGGAGCAAGAGGACACGATTGCGAATTTTAATCCGCTTGGTTTCCCCGAACGAGCGGTCATCGATGGTCGACAAGTGAAAGCGCGATTGGAGAAGGAGTTATTGGGGGAAAAGGCGCCATAACACAACACGTCGCGCAAATGTGCCGGTTAACGACCACTTGGAGGCTGGTGGCGTGAAACTCCGGCCAGATGGGTAAAGACAGACAAATTTCTACAGGGAGGAAAAGCATGAGAAACGTTTATCTTACTATGGTCGCAGCAGGTGCTGCAATTCTTGTCGTGTTGGCAAACGCTGCTTCGGCGCAGGAGGGCAAAAGCATCTACGTGATCGGCGCCCGTTCTGACGACGCCTTCTTCGCCGTCATAAAGAAGGGCGTTGATGATGCCGCAAAAGCGATGCAGCCTTATGGAGGATCGGTCAAGTATTTGGCTCTGCAAAGTTACGATAAGATTGGAGCCGATACTGCAGACTTGGTTCGCACAGCTACTAACCAAGGTGCTGCCGGTATAGCTGTTCCGAATTGGGTGCCAGAAGCAGAAAATCCAGCGATTACTGCGGCAATATCGGCAGGTATACCTGTAATGCTATATAATTCTGGAAGCGTTGATGTCGCCAATGCCGTCGGTGCGCTAAATTACATCGGCACCGACGACAAATTAGCTGGAATTGAAGGTGGAAAGTATCTTGCGCAAAATGGGGCGACTAACGCGGTGTGCGTTAATACCGTCCCAGGTTCAGCAAATTTGGAGGCACGGTGCGGCGGTATTGCTGAGGCAATGACCGCAGCCGGCAAAGCAGCAAAGCAGTTGCCGTTGCCGGCGACAAGTTTCGGAGATCCAATTGCCGTAACGGAAGCGATCAAGGCGCGACTGCTGAATGATCCGACAATCGACAGCGTGATTACGGTCGGTCAAGTCGATGCGGATAGCGCGGCGAATGCAATCGCGCAAGCCGGTGCTAACGGGCGTGTAAAGCTCGCTAGCTTCGATGTGAGCCAGAGGGTCTTAAATCGGATCAAGGATGGCACTCAAATGTTCGCCATCGATCAGCAGCCATATCTCCAAGGCTTTCTGGCAACATCGTTGCTTCACTCTTATGTGGCGTTTGGCAGTGCTGTACCGACAAAACCGATCCTGACCGGTCCCACCATCGTCGATAGCTCCAACGTCGAGCAGGTCCTCGCAGGAGCTAAGCAGGGAACGCGTTAAACATCGACCATCGCGTTTGATGCCGCCGACGCCCGTCGACCTTTGCCGCCGAAGAACACGGGTCGTCGGTACTAACCAAGGAGGAGCCTGATTCGTGAATACAACACAAAATATCCCGGCTAAGCATTTAGATGAACTGCCCAATGCCAGATTTGACCTCGGCCTACTTATCCGGCGTCCAGAAGTTGGCGCATTTATAGGACTGGCCTTCGTCTTTGGTTTCTTTGCCTTCTTTGGAAACGCCAACTTTGTGCTTCCCATAGGTGCTGCAAGCTATCTCAATGTTGCCGCTAACCTGGGCATCGTGGCACTCCCTGTCGGACTATTGATGATCGCTGGCGAGCTCGACATTTCGATCGGAGCGATGATCCCTGCAGGTGCAATGACCGTTGCCATCGTTTCGGGCCACTACGGTGCACCGATTGTCGTAGGGATTGGCGCTTCCCTTCTTCTCGGGTTTGTCATCGGCCTGATCAACGGAATCCTTACGATCAGAACCGGGGTGCCCTCTCTGATCGTGACGCTCGGAACCTTGTTCGCCGTTCAAGGGCTTGTTCTCGGTGTCTCAGTCGCTTTGACGGGGAGCACTTCTGTCCCGCTAAGTGCGCCGGACTGGATCAAGACGGTGTTTGGCTCCTACGTGGCCAACAGTTTTCAGGTCACGATTTTCTGGTGGTTGGCTTTTGTGGTGATGTGTTTCTTCGTGCTTCACATGTCGCGCTACGGCAATTGGATCTTCGCCATGGGCGGTGATCGAGAGAGCGCTCGAAATGTGGGAATCCCAACAGAACGTTTGACCGTCGCCCTTTTTGCCACCTCTTCTATGAGCGCATCTTTTGTCGGGATGTGTCAGACCATCCTTTACAGTTCGGCCCAGGTATCTGGGGGCATGTCCTATATCTTCAATTCGATCGTCACTGTTGTGGTTGGAGGTGTCCTGCTGACGGGAGGCTTCGGCTCAGTCGTGGGAATTTTCTTCGGAACACTCACTTTCGCCGTCGTAAGCCAGGGAATCTATTTCACGCAGTTCGACGCCAATTGGGCCAGCCTCATCATCGGTGTCCTGCTGCTGCTCGCGGTGCTGACAAACAATACTTTCCGGAAAATGGCGCTCAGCTACAGTCCGAAAAAGGGGAGGACGTCATGAGCACACCCTTGATTGAGCTCAAAAATGTCACGAAATCGTTTGGCGTGATGGACGTACTCCATGGCATCACACTTAAGGTCAACAAAGGTGAAGTTCTTTGTTTGCTCGGTGACAATGGTGCCGGCAAGTCAACACTCATCAAGACGCTCTCCGGTGTTTACAAGCCTACGTCCGGTTCGTTTTCCATCGATGGGGAGAGGGTGAGCTTCGCAAGCCCTCGCGAAGCCCAGGACAAGGGCATTGCGACGGTTTATCAGTTCGGTGGAACATTTCCTCTCATGAGCATCGGTCGATGCTTTTTCATCGGTAACGAGCCAACGAAAAGTTTCGGGCCTTTCAGGGTTTATGATCGCAAACGTGCCAACCAAATTGCGGTAAAGGCGGTGCAAGACTTCGGGATCACGCGCATCGACGATGGCGATCGTCTTGTAGGGGGTATGTCTGGAGGAGAGCGCCAGTCATTGGCGATTGCCCGAGCAGTCTACTTTGGTGCCCGAGTCCTTATTCTCGATGAACCCACAGCTGCGCTTGGCGTCAAACAGGCGAGCCATGTTCTACGAATTGTTCTTGAAGCAAAGAAACGTGGACTAGCAGTGATCTTTATAACCCACCAGGTGACCCATGCCATGGCTGTGGGCGATCAGTTTGCCGTCTTGATCCGTGGGGGACTGGCTGCGAACTTTTCCAAAGGCGAGAAAACTCGCGAGGAGATTACCGATCTGATGGCGGGTGGCCAAACCCTCGCCAACTTAGATATCGATTTGGAGGAGTGACGCGGGGAATCATTGGTCATCCCCGTGTTTGTCAATCGCGAGAGCTATCGAGTGCGTAAAGCGCGTTGCTGAACGTCGCGTGACGGCGGCTGCGCGACGATAGGTCTGGATCACAGTCATTACCAGCCCTGCTCGGCGATTTGACCGCACCGGAGGTGCGTCCAGATGCCGCAAGTCAAAGTCAACGAAATGGCGCTTTGCGCCCAGGCGATGGCCGCCTCAGAGAGAGCCATCGAGGTGGCTACAGAGACAGGAGCTCTGTCTCTGTAGCCAAGGCAGGCCGGGCCAAAATGTGAACGCTGTATATATAAAGGACGTGAGAATGAAAAAAATTCGGATCGGTCTGGTTGGGGCCGGCTTCATCGGGAAAATGCATGTCAGTGCCATTCTTGCCCAGCAGGATATCTTCGAGGGGCGCAACGGTACTATAGAATGGGCAATCGTATGTGATGCGAATGGCGACGCAGCACAAGCCGTTGCGTCAAGGTACGGTTTCGAACGACATTCAGGCGATTGGCGGGATGCCCTGGCTTGCAAGCTTGATCTGCTTATCGTTGCTACGCCCAACGAGTCTCACTATGAAATCTCCAGGCAAGCTATCGAGCACGGCATAAACGTTTTTTGCGAAAAGCCGCTCACTACCGACCCGAGGCAGTCCCAAGAACTTTCGGACCTCGCGAAAACGAGACAGTGCTTCAACTACGTTGGATTTATCTACGTCACCGCGCCCCAGAACGTCTTTGTCAAAAACCTCGTGGTCTCCGGCAAACTGGGTAAAATAACGCGGGTTACCGGAACCTTTGACTACGGCGGCAAACTTGATCCAAACATGCCCATAAACTGGCGTATGAAAGATAAAAATTCCAAGAGCGGCGTCCTGGGCGATACGTGCACACATGTCCTCTCTACTCTCAAGGCTGTACTTGGTGACACAAAGCGTGTCGTCGGAATTCAAAGTACGATTATCAAGGAGCGGCCTATCGCTGTCGGAAGTTCCGAAATGGCAAAGGTACAAACCGATGACATCACGCAATTTCTGATCGAGTATAAGAATGGCACGATCGGTTCATTGGGATGCACGGGCCTGGGAGGCGGTCATCCTATCGGCATCGGTTATGAATTGCAGGGGCTGCTCGGCAGCGTTCGGGTCGAGCAGGACAACTTCAACGAAGTATATGTCCACTTCGGCAATGATGAATATCCTGGCTTCAAGAAGGTCAAGATCGCAGAGCAATATTCTGACGGAGTCTGGTGGGGCAGTTTCTCCGAGATGATGATGTTCCAGTTCAACAAAGTGTTCGATGCGCTTGTCAATGGCGCTGACTACGAATGCGATTTTTCCTTCGGCGCCGAAATAGACCGTGTCATCGATGCGATCCAACAATCCGCCGATGAAAACAGATGGGTTGACCTTTGAAACATTTCACGACTCGGACAAATATTTAGGAGGTTATCGATGCTTGATATCGCGACAGCTTTTGCTGGAATTGTTCGTCCATTGCCAATGCATATGGGCTTGTTCACCGAGGGCATGGGGCGACTGTCCTTTGACGATATGCTGGACACTGCCGCGGCAATGGGAATTCGAGGACTCGAGATCGGCGTTGGAGGATGGTCGACTTGTCCCCACATCGATGTCGGTGCGATCCTGGACTCCGAACAGGCTCGAAAGACCTACCTGTCCAAGATTGAGCAGCGAGGGATGACGCTCGACGTCCTTAATTGCTCTGCTAATCCGCTCGAACCAGGAGATCGTGGCAAGCAGCATAGGGAGGATATCTACAGGTCGTTTGAACTTGCGGAAGCTTTGGGGGTCGACACTATAATTTCACAGACAGGTTGCCCCGCGGGATCCGCTGAAGACAAATGCGTCAATTGGATTACCAGCTCCTTTCCTTTCGAAAACCTCGATATCTTGAAGTATCAGTGGGAGGTCTCGTTCGAATTCTGGGCGGGTGCCGTCAAAAAGGCCGCGGAACACGGGGTGAAAAAGATCGCGTTTGAGAATCATCCATCCAATATGGTCTACAATGTACGGACCATGAGGATCATGAGGAAGGAGCTTGGAGAGATAGTCGGAATGAACCTCGATCCGAGTCACGTCTTTTTTATGGGCGGCGACCCGATCGAAATGGCACGGGTCCTATGCCAAGAGAAATTGGTCTACCACGTCCATGCCAAGGATTGCCGGATCAACAAGAGCAATCGCGCACTTGATCTTATCGAGGTCCAGCCTTTCTGGGCGCCCGCCGCTGAGCGAGCCTGGAATTATGTTGCAGTCGGCTATGGTCATGACCACCTCTGGTGGAAGGAATTCTTCGCCACACTGGCCGCTGGATCTTATGTTGGTCCCGTTAGCATTGAAGTCGAGGACTTCCTTATGTCGAACGACCTTATGGCAATCGAGAGATCCGCGGACTTCCTCCGAGAAACCATGCTTAAGTGAGCGCCAGTAGAGTAGTTATCCTCATCGGGATCGCCGCTCTGCGCACCTTCTCGCACCTAATAGCAGTGATCTTCGGCCCACTTGCTTCTCCTGCGAGATCCACAGCGAGGCTTGTGCTTCATTCGTTTCGGTGCGGGCTCGCGTCATCCAGCTTCTGACGGAACTGACTGAGAGAAGGGGCCGGCGCTCCATCAGTGCCGTTTTGTCCAGGTCGCCTGGGCTCGGCCTGAAGAACGCGGTCGTCATGGTCGAGGGAAAAGC